>NZ_FOAB01000010.1 GCF_900109375.1 Aquimarina amphilecti | reverse complement strand
GTAAATCCAGTACGTCCAGTAAATCCTGTTCTACCTGTAGGGCCAGTAGGGCCTTGAACACCTATTGTTCCTATATTAGTTATGGTGCCATCTTCTGCAGTGTAGGTAAATGTTCCGTTTCCATTGTCTACTAAAGTCGATATGGTTTCTGTTACACTTCCTCCACCATTTGATAAGGTTATGGTGTTTCCACTTTGACTTAGTATTTGTATTTCATTGGTTGGATCTGAATCTTGATCATTTATAAGAGAAGTTAAATCAACAGATCCACCATTCTCTAATGTTAATACGTTAGTAATTGGGTCAAATGATAATACTTGATTATCATTACCATTACATAAACTTGTCCAACTATTATTGCTAAATTGAAAAATACATTGATCATCTGTATTATACACTAAAGCTCCATTTAATGGAGTGAGTGCATTCATTTGAGTTGTATTGATTCTGGTTAAAACGAAAGCTTTATCCACGCTTTCTAGTTCCAAAATAGATGAAGCATCTATTTGATTTGGATTGTCACCAACTTTCACCTGTGCATATACATGGCTCAAAGATGAAAGTATACATATAAAAAGAAGTAATTTTACCTTCATAGGCTGTAGGAAATTTCTTTTCAAAAAAGAGTTTTACCTCTTTTTGTTTGGGGTTATCACGTAACTATTTTGTTTAAACAAAATTAGCCTTTTATCTAAGCTAAAATAGATAAGTTGCTAATATATTAATATTTTCTTAACTACAAAAATACATATTTAATCCGATTAAATGCAATTATTTTCGATAAAATACTTTTTTTGGTTTATTTTAATTTGAGTATGAGGTATGATTATTCAGTAGTAAAGAATGATTTTTTTGATATTGGGACTAAAAATAAAAATATTTTTATTTTTATTTATCATAAAATATAATACATTTGCGCCTGCAAAAGCGGGAGTAGCTCAGTTGGTAGAGCGTCAGCCTTCCAAGCTGAATGTCGCCAGTTCGAACCTGGTCTCCCGCTCAATGCCCCATCTTATAGGTGGGGTTTTTTATTTTTGAAAAAGAATTAATTAGATTTAGCTGTTTAAAGTTTTCTTTCAGTTTTTATTATGATAGATATTTATTGTAAAGAAATATTGTTATATGTTTAGATAAAATAAATATAAGAGTATTTTTATTTTTCGATATTAGATAAAATTATTTAGAGTAATTAAATGATAAGGAGATATTTTTTTGATATTAATTTTTGGTTAAAATCCCTTGGGCTAATTCTTTTCGCTTATTTAATTCATAGAATAGGATGGGAACAAACTTTAGTCTCTGTTAATAAAATTTCTTTTATTAATATTTGTGTAGCGATATTGATTTTATGGATTGCTTTTTATTTGAAAAGCCTTAGATGGAGAATTATTTCCAATTCTTATGGAATACCATTAGTTGGGTATAAGGCTTTTAAAATCTTTTTTATAGGACTTTTTTTAGCGAATATCACACCGGGTAAATTGGGAGATTTTGGAAGACTACTTTATATTAAAGATCATTTACCATCTCAAAAGATTGGATGGTCTAGTCTTATAATGGATCGTTTATTTGATCTATTTTGTCTATTGTTTTTTAGTTTTTTAGCCCTAATTTATTATCAAATTAATTTTCGTGTTTTGAAATACCCTACGGAATATAAAGGTTTAATTTGGTGGAGTTTAATTTTAATAGTTTTTGTTTTAGTTCTTTTTAAATTTAACCATCAGATTAGAAAAGTTATTAAACCATGGGTATTAGCTTTTAATTCTCATAATCTGGGATTCCTAAGAAGTTTGCAAAGTTTAATGATTACCTGTATTAGTATGGTGTTAATTTACGGAGTTTTTAATTATATAGCTTGGTCTATGGGTGTTGAGATTGATCATGTTGGATTATTTCTAGGTACTTTTATTTTAGGGATTTTGACCTTACTTCCGATTACGGTTTTAGGAATAGGAGTACGGGAAACATCTCTTATAGTTATTTTTAAGTTATATAACCTTCCAGCTGAAGATGCAATTGCATTATCACTTATCATTTTTCTTCTACAGCTCATATCCTTCATTCCTGGTGCTATTTGGTTTTATCTTTCACCAATAAATTTAAAAGATTTGAGAAAAATCTAATAAAACCTATTAGCTATTTAGCTAATCTTTCATTGTCTTGTATGTCCATCCACATAGCAAATAATAATGATTGGAATCCTGATATTGTTAAGAAAATAAATATGATTAGATAATCTGTAGGTGTTTTCGAATTAGGTATGAAAAAATTGGCTATTAATTGATATAGAAAATAACTATTTATAATGCCAATAATGAAGGCTACCCAATAAAGTAAGTATAAAGGATGAAAGCTTCTGTATAAGTACTTTGTTTGTAACCTTTTGAAAAAGCAACGAATAAGTAAAAAGAGTATAGGTAGAGAGACTTTAATGATGTTTAATTTTGATTTTTCGCCTACTCCGTAAATAGGTTTAATCTTTACTTCTCTAATAGTACAAAATGCAATATTTAATTTAACTAAAAGATCATTTGGCATTCCGTATCTTTTATAGATATCATAAAGTGGTACAGAATTTAGTGCATTATTAGATATAGCTGTATATCCACTTTGTGTATCAGATACTCCCCAATAACCAGAGGCAACCTTAGTTAAAATACTAAGAATTGAATTTCCTAAGAACCGTACTCTTGGTATAATAACCCATGCGCTTTTATGTATTAATCTGTTTCCTTTTACATAATCTATATCTTCTTCTACAACCGGTTTACATATGGATTCTAGTTCGTCAGGATCCATTTGTCCATCTCCTGCCATAACAGCCGTACAATCAATATCATGGTCTTTACACCATTTGTATCCAGTTGCTATCGCAGCACCAACTCCGCCATTGGTAAGATGTTTAATTACAATTATTTTTTCTTCATCAGGATTTTTATTTATAATTTCGGATGGAGTAAACTTTTGTATTTCATCAATACTTTTTTGTCTTACTTCAATATCTGCGCGATTATAAATGTTTGGCGTAATTTCACTTTTTAAGTTAGATGTTAGTTTAAATGTGGAAGAATTATTGGTTAAATGCTTCATAACAGTTCCAACTGTATCATCCTTAGAAGCATCATCTACAACTATTATTCGATCAACAAATGATGGCATACTATCGAGAACCATCATTATTTGCTGTGATTCATTATAACAAGGAACTACTACTGCAATTGTTTTATTATTAAGCATTGTGAATTATTTTGTACTTGGTGTTATTTGTTTATGTTGTCTGTTGCCCATCTAAGGTTATTCTTAGCTAATTGAAAGTCAGGGTCAATTTCTAAAGCTTTTTTGCAAGCCTCTTCTCCTAATTCCCATTTTTTTAATTGATTGTAAGCCGCACATAAATTATTGTAAGCGTTAATGTTTTTTGGATCAAGTTTTAGAATTATTTTACAAGTTTCAATAACTTTTTCATAATTTTTAATGTCATAATACCTTAAACTAAGCTCTATGTAATTTTCTAGAGAATTATTATTTGTTATATTATTTTCAAGTTTAGTTATTTCTTGTTTATGGTTATTTGTGTTTCCTGAAATCTTAGCTAACAATTCTTTTGATCTTATATGATTAGGGCTTTTTTGAATAGCTAAGTTGAGATATTTTTCCGCTTCAATATATCGCTCTTTATCAATCAGGAAAATAGCATAACAATATTCCGGATCTGGAGAAGAAGAATTAAGGTTGAGTGCTTTTTTAAAGTGTTCTATGGCTTTTGCTTCATTATTAGTTGAATGATAGAGTATCCCTAGATTTATATGTAATACATAGTAATTAGGAAGAAGCTTAAGTGCTTTGTTAAAATATAGGAGAGCGTTTTCGTAATCTCCTTTTGCCATATGAGTTAGTCCATAATTCATCAAACCTCGTCCGTTTTTAGGACTTTTTTCGGTTACATCATACCATAATGTTTCTGGAGAAGACCATACCTCAGTTCTTTTAATTACACCTATTCCGTGAGCAATGAAAATTAATATGGATATTGAAATTACGATTGTTTTGTATTTTTTAAATAATTCTAATTTTTTAAGTAATAAAACCGTTCCATATGGAATTGCTATAAAAAGGCCTATATAAGGAAAGAAGGTTCTATGGTCATTTGCTATTTGAAATAAAGGATTAATTGCGGTAGGAAGGAGTGCTATAAAGAACCACGCTATTCCAAAAGAGATTGGTCTTAGTTTTTTATTAAAGGATGTTTTAATCATTAAAACAAACAAAGAAACGATAATGAGTAACCCAAAAATATTCTTAAAATGATACCAAGGTTTAATAATAGCAAGATCAGGGTCAGCGCTTAAATTTACAGGTAATATGAAATTTCCTAAATAATGTATTGTGACATACCATTGCGTGCTGAAATATTCAAATCGCGAAACATCATAATTCGTGGAGTGTGTCGAAGAAGGGGTTAGAAAATATTGATTAAATACAAAAAGAGAGATAGCTATTATCCCAGCAGGAGCTATCTTTTTCAGGTATTTATAAATTTTGGATGCGGTATTAGTTTTAAAACTTGTTAACAAGGATTCTTCCTCAAATAGTAGTATGTATATAGATAAAATAGGAAAAAACATAACCCCTGTTTGTTTTGTCCAAATTCCGATTATCATTGTAATTAAATATAAAAACCATTTTCTGCCAAACGGATGTATATATAAAAGAAGAGAAATAACAATACACAGTGTGGAAAAAGAGTCAGAACGAGCACATATATAATTAATTGTTTCTGCATTAGCAGTATGTAAAGCAAACCACGCGGTACCAAAAAAAGCAATAATCCCAATATATTTATTCGCTTCTTCAGAAATTTCATATATATGTTTAGTGAGTAAATAAACGAGAATGATAAGTACTAAAAACCAGAAAAAGATATGATAATGGAAATATGTAGATTTTAAACCTCCAGCTAAAGAATAATCAATAGCATTCATTAATGTGATCATAGGTCGATAAGCTCTGTTAGCAGGTAAGGAGCTAAAAGTGTCTGCATCGGTGAAAAAATCAGTCCAATTTTTTAAACTTCGAATAGATTCATTTTCAGATATGGTATGTTTATCATCAAAGAAGAAAGGGTTGTCAAAATGACCTATATAAAAAATAATAGTAGCCCCGATAATAAGCATCAAGATAAAAATCTCAAATTTTCTAGAAGCGAAATCTTTAAACATATATTTTCTAAGTTTTTTTAGAAAGTAATTATCAATACAATATAAACAATCTTTTTATAGCTGCGCCTATTGAAAGCTGTCGTTGTTATAAATCCGTTTTGGTGTTAAATATACTAGTTTTAAGTTGTGTTTATGATATTGTTACTTATAAAAAAATACAGCGTCTTGTGTACTTCTTATTTTAAAACAAATAGAACGATTTATTTTATATTTGAAGATCTTTAAAAAAATAAACTTTAATAATTTTTAGATTGTACTTATGGATACGGGATATTTTGCTCACGAAACAGCTGTTATTGATTCGGATTGTAAAATAGGAAAGAGTACCAAAATTTGGCATTTTTCTCATATTATGTCAGGATCTATAATTGGAGAGAAATGTAATATTGGTCAAAACGTTGTAATTTCTCCAGAAGTAGTTTTAGGAAATAATGTAAAAGTTCAGAATAATGTTTCTTTATATACAGGAGTTACTTGTGATGATAATGTTTTCCTTGGGCCTTCTTGCGTTTTTACCAATGTTATTAACCCTAGGAGTATTGTAAATAGAAGAGGGGAGTATGCTAAAACCCATGTTGGCGAAGGTGCAACAATAGGAGCGAATGCCACTATTGTTTGTGGTAATAACATTGGTAAATATGCTTTTATTGGTGCCGGTTCAGTTATTACTAAAGAAGTAAAACCATATTCATTGATGGTGGGTAACCCTGCAAAACAAATAGGGTGGATGAGTGAGTATGGATCTAGGTTGGTTTTTGATATAAAAAATAAGGCAGTTTGCTCTGAAAGTAAAGAACAATATGAACTTATTGATGAAACTGTTTCTAAAATTTAATTTATGAATAATAAAAATTTTGCAATTATGGGTGTTGGAGGTTATATCGCCCCTAGACATCTTAAAGCAATTAAGGATACCAATAATAATTTGATAGCAGCTTTAGATAAGTTTGATAGTGTAGGTGTTATTGATAGTTATTTTCCAGATTCCGATTTTTTTGTAGAATTTGAACGTTTTGATCGGCATATTGAAAAACTGAAAAGAAGAAAAAATATTCAGTTGGATTATGTAAGTATATGTACCCCAAATTACTTACATGATTCGCATATTAGAATGGCTTTAAGAAGAGGAGCAAGTGCAATTTGTGAAAAACCCTTGGTTCTTAATCCCTGGAATATTGATACATTAATAGAAATAGAAAGTGAATCGGTAGGAAATGTAAATACGATACTTCAGTTAAGATTGCATCCTAGTATTATTGCTTTAAAAGAAAAAGTTGATAATGGTCCAAATGATAAAATATATGATTTCGACTTAACCTATCTAACTTCTCGTGGTAATTGGTATCATGCTTCTTGGAAAGGTGATGTTTCAAAATCTGGCGGAATTGCAACAAATATTGGAGTTCATTTCTATGATATGTTATCTTGGGTTTTTGGAAAGGTTAAAGGAAACAAAGTTCATTTGTTAACAGATGATAGTGCCTCTGGATTTTTAGAATTTGAAAGAGCTAGAGTACGATGGTTTTTATCTATTAATTATGATAATATTCCCGATGCTATAAAAGCAGAAGGTAAACGTACATATCGTTCAATTACTATTGATAATGAAGAAATTGAATTTAGTACAGGCTTTACAGAGTTGCATACTAGAAGTTATGAAAGTATTTTAAAAGGAAAGGGATTTGGTTTGTTAGAAGCGAAACCTTCAATACAAATAGTTCACGACATTAGAAATGCTGAAATTTCTCCTTTAATTGGGGATTATCATCCTTTTATGAAGAGAGTTATTTAGCAAGTCTTTTTGTAGGAATTGTTTTTTTAAAATATATTAGAATTTGAGTAAAATTTAAAAAATGAAATTATCTATTATTAGCCCTGTATATAAAGCTGAAAATATAATACCTCTATTAATTGAGCGTATCAATCAAGGGGTAACCAAAGTAACAGATGATTATGAAATTATTTTAGTTGAAGATAATAGTCCAGACGATTCTTGGGCAATTATAAAGGATATAGCCACTATAAATAAAAAAGTTATAGGAATAAAGCTTAGTAGGAATTTTGGGCAGCATTATGCTATTACGGCTGGGTTACATAAAGCGACAGGGGATTGGATAGTAGTTATGGATTGTGATCTGCAAGATCAACCTGAAGAAATTGAAAAGCTTTATAATAAAACTAAAGAAGGATATGATATAGTGTTAGCACGAAGAAAAGTGCGAAAAGATAGTTTCTTTAAAAAAATGTTTTCAATCTTTTTTTATAAAATGTTGTCATTTTTCACGGATACAAAACAGGATAGAACAGTTGCTAATTTTGGGATATATCATAAGAAAGTTATAGAATCTGTTTTAAAAATGGGAGATGTTATTAGAGTTTTCCCAATTATGATTCAGTGGGTAGGGTTTAGTAAAACAGCAATTGATGTTGATCATTCTAAAAGAGAAATAGGCAAATCAACATATACTTTTTCAAAATTATTTAAGCTTGCTGTTAATACATTTTTGACATTTTCTAATAAACCATTAATGCTTACTGTTCGTTTTGGCTTTTTAATTTCCCTTTTTTCTTTTTTAGTAGGTTGTTATTATTTATTTAAATATTTAACCAATGGAATAGTAATTTTAGGTTACACCAGTCTTATATTGTCTATTTGGTTTTTGGCTGGTATTATTATATTCTCTATAGGAATTCTTGGTTTATATGTAGGTAAGATATTTGATACAGCAAAAAAAAGACCTACATTTATAATTGATGAAACTATAGAATGAAAGATTATAAAAACATTAAAGCAGAATATATAGAAGTAGGCAATAATACTATAATAGAGCCTACAGCTGTGATAAGAGGCCTTGATGGAAAGGCTAGTAGAATTGTAATAGGAGATAACTGTTACATAGGGGCTAATGTTCAAATTATTGTAGATGAATTTAGTTTAGGCGATTACTCAAAAATTCATCACGATACTAATATACATGGTTATAAGCCTTGTAAAATTGGTCATAATGCGTGGGTCGGACAATTTACAATAATAGATTCAATAGGTGGAGTTTCTATAGGTAATAATTGTGGTATAGGAGCTCAATCTCAATTGTGGAGTCATATTAAATACGGAGATACTCTAGAGGGATGTCGTTTTAAATCTGAACAAAAACTTGAAGTTGGAGATGATGTATGGTTTGTTGGCCATTGTATAGTGTCTCCTATTAAGGCTAAGAATAAATCTTTAGCTTTAGCAGGATCAGTTGTTACGTCGGACATGGAGTATAATCGAATCTATGGCGGTGCACCAGCAAAAGATTTAACCGATAAAGTAGGAAATCAATTTATGGAAGTTTCTTTGTCTGAAAAAACAAGAAAAATGCAAGAATATATTGTAGCTGCTGGTATAGAAAGTAGTACTATAGAAATTATTCAATACGAAAGTGAAATAAAAAGTGATAAAATCTCATATTTTATAGTGTCGTCAAGAAATTATACAAAAAGAGGAACTCCAGAGGAAATTGCGTTCATGAAATTTTTACTGCCTGACAAAGCAAAATTCACACCTATTTAATAATTTTAGATTTTCTTCTTATAATTACTAAAAATCTTTTGACTAAAGAATTTGTATAAATTATACCTAGTTTATTAAAGACAATTTGGTTAATTTAACTTTTTGTAACTTAATTAATTTCGATGATTCCATTTAATAAACCCTATATGACTGGTGATGAACTGTACTATATAAAAGATGCGGTCACAAGAGGGAAAATTTCCGGTAACGGATATTATACCCGGAAATGTCATAATTTTTTTAAAGAAAATATAGGTTTTAGGAATTGTTTATTAACATCCTCTTGTACAGATGCCTTGGAAATGGCGGCAATACTTGTTGACATAAAGCCGGGAGACGAAGTTATAATACCTTCTTATACTTTCGTGTCTACAGCGAATGCCTTTGCGTTAAGAGGAGCAAAGATTATATTTGCAGATTCCCGTAGTGATGAGCCTAATATTGATGCAACCTTGTTAGAAGGATTAATTTCTAGTAAAACAAAAGCTATAGTTGTGGTTCATTATGCAGGAGTGTCTTGTGATATGGATACAGTTATGCATATAGCGAATGAACATAATTTGTTCGTTGTAGAAGATGCAGCTCAAGCTATAGATTCTTATTATAAAGATAAACCACTTGGTACCATAGGTCATTTGGCAGCCTTTTCATTTCATGAAACAAAAAACATTATTTCAGGAGAAGGGGGGATGTTAGTAATAAATGATAAACGTTTTGATAAAAGAGCTGAAATTATATGGGAAAAAGGGACAAATAGATCTGCTTTTTTTAGAGGAGAAGTAGATAAATACTCTTGGGTAGATGTTGGATCTTCTTTTTTACCATCTGATGTTACTGCAGCTTTTTTATATGCTCAATTAGAGAATTTGAAGAAAATTCAATCCAGAAGAACAACTTTATGGTATACATATTATGAAGGACTTAAAATGCTTGAGAGTCAAGGCTTACTAAGGTTGCCAAAAATACCAGCATATGCCACGTGTAATGGTCATCTGTTTTATATTGTTTGTGAACATATAGAAGAAAGAAGTCAGTTGATTAACTATTTAAAAGATAATGGAGTATATGCGGTTTTTCATTATGTGTCTCTTCATAAAAGCCCTTTTTATAAGACCGTAAAAGATAGTATAAAGTTAAAGAATTGTGAGATGTTTTCTGAGAGATTAGTACGATTACCACTGTACTATGAATTACATATGGAAGATCAAAACAAAATAATAAATCTAATCACAAGTTTTTTCGATAAAAAATAAGTATTACATGGAATTTGTTCTTAAAAAAATGATGAATTGCCGAAATGGTTTTATATTAAGTGCTTTTGTTATCGGATTGACCATGATGTTTTTAAGTAAAGATTATGGCCCGTTAGAAGATGCGAAAATACATCAGGATCACGGTGTCAGACTTCTGAATTATTTTAAAGGAATAGATGACGTGGCAAGTTTAAGCCCAATTGATGAAAAAGGTAATTATATCGATGTAGCTTTAAGTCAGGAACATGAAAATCGTGGTATGAATGGCTTTGGTGGCTTTTTTGATTTATTCACTAATTTTTTACACCAGTTTTTTGATTTTTATAACATATATGCTTTTAAAAACCTGATAAATTCAATTTTTGGTTTTCTATTATTTTTATTTTGCGGGTTGATAGGAAGAGAAATAGGGGATTGGAGATCTGGATTATTAGCTTTATTGTTTGTTGTTTTATGTCCAGTATTTTTTGGATATTCAATGAATAATCCCAAAGATATTCCAGCTGCCGCATTTTATATGTTTTCTTTATTTCATATAATAAAACTATTAAAAGAGTTACCTGTAATTACATTAAAAAGGGCTATTTTCTTGATATTAAATATTTCATTATTAATAAATATCAGGGTTATTGGTTTGATGGTTATCGGATATCTTGTTTTAGCGGTTTTTTTATGGTGGTGCTTACAAAATTATGAATCAAGGTTTAAAGAGGTTCAAAGGAAAGAAACATTACTTTTATTTGCTAAAACTATAGGTATTTCTATACTGTCTTATCTTGCTGTGAGCATTTTTTGGCCGCATGTGCAAACAAACCCCTTGAAAGCTCCTGTTGAGATTTTGTTTAAGATGGGAGAGTTTAGAGGATTTGAGAACCTACAATTATTTGAAGGAGTCTGGAAAAGTAGTTTCGATATGCCCTGGTATTATGCGATAAAAAATTTATTTATTATAATGATGCCGTTGCACGCTTTTTTAGGTTTTTTCCTTATTCCTATACTTTATTTTAGAAACTCAAAGCAAAATATACTTAGACTTACAATGGTTTTATTTGCATCAGTGTTTCCAATGATCTTAATCATTATTGCAAACCCAAATAGCCATGACGGTTCTAGACAGTTCATGTTCTTGGTATTACCTATGGTTATATTAAGTGCAGCTAGTTGGTGCAAATTATTCACTATAATACCTGCCAAAAATATTGTCAGAGCTGTTTTTGTTTTTGTGGTATTTCTCATGTTACAACCATTAAAATTTATGATACAGTATCATCCATTACAAGCACTTTATTTTAGTCCAATTATTGGTGGTGTATCTGGAGCTTTTGGTAATTATGAAATAGATTATTATGGGGTAGCGGTAAAATCAGCTGTAGATTGGTTAGAGGAAAATGTTGGAGATAAAGATAATCCGCCAAAAGTTCGAATGTATTATGGTAGTCAGACCAAACTAGATTATCAAGAAGGAGAAAAAACAGGTTTATATTATATGAAGGATAGAAGATACTCTTTAGAGTGGGATTATTCTATTGTTATGTTAGCTGAAGGTAAATATGAAAAAGATCATCTGAACGTGAATTGGTCTAAAGATCATACAGTGCACGAAATTAAAATAGATGATATACCTGTCTGTTTTATTATAAAGAATCATAAAAATTTAGGAAAGCATATTGTTGAATTAAGAGAGAAGTTGAAAAAGAAACCTTCATCTAATAGTTTTGGACAGCTAGCGTTATTAGAATATGATAATAAAAATTACATCAATAGTGTTAATGCCTTAAAAGAGGCAGTCCGATTGGATCCAAATAATTATATAGCTTTTAATAACTTATGTTCTATTTATAATAATCTTTTACTTTTTGATGAGGCTAAATTGGCTTGCGAAAAAGCACTATTAATTAAGTCAAATATGGAATTGGCAAAAAATAATTTGAGAAATTCTAATGATGGAATTCAGAGAAGGAAAACTAAAAACTTAACAATAAAGGAGTATAATTTTATAAGTGATAATTATTATAAGTTAGGAAATCAAAGAAAGAGTATTGTTGCTACTGAAGAGCTATTAGAAAAGGATCCAGAAAACCCAATTGCATATAATAACTTATGCACTTCATATAATCGTTTAGGACAATACAAAAAAGCAATTAAATTCTGTGAAATAGCAATAAAACTTGCTCCAAATTTTCAGATGGCAAAGAATAACTTGAAATGGGCGAAGGAGTCTTTGAAAGAAGCGGAAAATTAGTTTTTTGAGGTGAGATTATGTTGGTTATTTTTATCAATTATAGATTTTTCCTGCTAGTTGAAAAGCTAGTTTCTAATTCCGATTATTCATTGGAAGATTTTAAAGCTATTACAGAGTGCTCCTGTTCTCCGGAAGCATAGTGTAAATTGTTGTTTTCTAAATTTTTATTTGATTTAGAATTAATTTTAATCAGATATTTTTTTATAGTTATTAGGTAGTCAAATTTATTAAAATACGAGCATCAAACTACTTTTTTAAAAAATAGAAAACCCAGTCAAAGTAGTTAATCTTTCTAATGCATACATTCCTAATTCAGAATTTCCTTTAGGGTTTAATGGAGGGCTCCAAGTTGTAACGGCATATTGACCTGGATGAATAGCAGCAATTCCTCCGCCAACACCACTTTTGCCGGGTAAGCCTACTCTAAAACTAAATTCTCCAGCTTCGTCATAAAAACCGCAGGTTTGCATAATAGCATTGATACGTTTTATTTTTCTTTCCGAGATTATTTGCTTTTTGTCAAATAGAGTCCTCCCAGAATTTGCATAAACCATAAAGGCAGTCGCTAATTCTTTACAAGACATGGCGATAGAGCATTGAAAAATATAGAGGTCCAAAACTGTTTCAATATCGTTTTTGACATTACCAAAAGATTTCATTAGATGCAATAATGAAGCATTCCTATTACTATATTTTTTTTCAGAATTAAAAACTTTTAAGTTAATATTAATCCCAGTATTTCCAGTAATTTCATGAATAAAATCTAAAAGTTGTTTCTTAGGGTTGTCTAGTGTAGAAACCAAAATATCAGCAATGACCAAGGCTCCAGAATTGATTAATGGATTTCTTGGTATTCCGTTCTCATATTCTAATTGTACTAAAGAATTGAAAGGGTCTCCAGAAGGTTCTACATCAACTCTTTCAAATAACTCGTCATTTAATAAAGACATGGCTAATGTTAAAGAAAATACCTTAGATATACTTTGGATAGAAAACTGTTCCTCTTCATTACCAAAACCATAATGACCAGAGTTGATGCAATATAAATGCATTCCAAATTTATTTGGGTCTACTTTGGCCAATTCAGGAATGTAGGAAGCTACTTTTCCTTTGTTTTGTTTAGTAGATAATTCTTCTTTAATAGTATCAAGAATTTTTTGATATTGCATATGAAATTTAATTTAGCGCTGATAAAGAACTTTTTGACGTTATTTCATAAGGAGTTTTATTTTGTTCAAAAACTCTGGCTGATAAATCACCTTCTAATATGATGTTGTTATCTAAAATTCTTAACCAACTCCCTTCTCTAAGTCCAACTACTGGTTGTGGGTTTAAATTATGAAACTCTTTAATACGTGTTTCTCTAGTTTCTCCTTTATGAGTAGATTTTGGATTAGGGTCTAAATAATGAGCATTTATATTAAAAGGCATAATTCCTAATGTTTTAATGCTAGGCGGATGTACGATAGGCATATCGTTAGTTGTTTGCATCGTAAGTCCACAAATGTTACTCCCTGCACTAGTACCTAGATATGGAATTCCGGAATCAATTGCCCGCTTAAGAGGCTCAAGTACATTGTTTCTATATAATTGATCTACTAGTAAGAAAGTGTTTCCTCCGCCAGTAAAAATCCCTTGCGTGTTTTCGAATGCTTCTGCAATATCAGGAAACATATGAACGCCAAGTATTCTTTTATTTATTTTTTTGAAAATATTATTGACTCCAATAGTATATTCATCATGTGAGATTCCCCCCGGGCGTGCATATGGAATAAACAATATTTGGTCAGAATCTTTATAAAGTTCAATTAAGGCATCAAATAAATATTCTAACGGACCACTTCCGTGGATAGTAGAGGTACTCGCAATGATACAGTTTTGCATAAAATTGTTTTTAGTAAAGGTAGTTTAACGTTTTCTTATAAAGAAATCTTCAAAACATATTGAAAAATTATAGTATCTTGAATACATACAAATTTAACCCAGCTAACTATGAAAATGAAATTATCCCTACTCTTTATATGTTTTACAATTAGTTTTTCTTTTGCTCAGATAACTTCACGAGTTATGATTGATGGTCGTGTTAGCGCACCCATTGGGGATGATGTAGAGGGAGTTGTTGTTTATAACCTGACTACAAAAAAAGGAACTATCACAGATGATAAAGGTAATTTTAGGATAAGTGTTGGAACCAATGATAAGCTAGAAGTAATAGCTATGCAATATCAGAAGTTCGTGGTGTTAATTGATAAAGGTGTATTAAATAATAGGCGATTGAATATTTTTTTAAATGAATCCGTTAATCTGTTGGAGGAGGTAATTGTTACGCCTTATGATCTGTTAGGAAATGTCTCTATTGATGTTAAAAAAATTGGTGTTTCAGAAAGCGGAATAGATGAAGTGGCTAAGCTTACTACAGATAGAATTAATGACACTGATTATGATTGGACTGCTGATGAATTATCTGAGCTAGAAAACAAAGTTTTTTTGGAGGATAGAATGATTTATGGACTTAATTTTGTGAACCTTTTTAAAGTAGTTTTTAAGAATAAAGATAATGGTGAGGATAATGTTCCAGCTGATATTGATGTTAAGGTTAGAAAAATGTACAATGATGAGTTTTTCAAAACAAATTTGGCTTTAGAAATGGATCAGATTAATGATTTTATCTTTTTTGCAGAAGAAAATGGATTAGATAAATCATATCTAGAGGAAGGAAATGAGTTGAATCTTATCGAGTTTTTGGTATCTCAAAGTAAAGTTTATAAAGATCGTAAATAACCTTCTTCTTGATAACGCAACATTTTTAGTGGTCTTTCGTCTTTTGAATTAGTATGGCGGAGTTTCTGAGTTTATCTATTTGAGAGCGTATCGAATCTGGTCATAAAACTAATTCATCATATGGTCAGAATTTTACCTATTCTTATATTTCTTTTTATTTCAACTAATACTTTTGGACAATCTCAAAACCTAAAAGGAACTATTGTAGCAGATTCATTGGAAGGATTTGCCATAAATATTGTAAACTACACAAAAAAGATTGGGACTACTAATGATGAAAAAGGCTACTTCGAAATCCCTGCAGCAATTAATGATTCAATTATTTTTTCTTCTGTTCAGTATGATATTGTTTCTCTTATAGTTGTAGAATCAGATATAAGTAACGATAATTTTCAAATAAAATTAACTCCGATAGTCACAAAACTAGATCAAGTTAATGTTAGTGACATTAATCTTTCAGGGAATGTAGATAAAGATACTAAGGGTATTGAAATTAAACCTTTTGTTAATAATCGTAGTTTAGGACTTCCGTTTAGAGATATAAAACAACCTACTCAAATAGAAAGAAAGATTTATACAGCGAAATCCGGAATTATAGATCGACCGATTAATTATCTAAATGGAACTTTGAAGAAGTTAAAAAAGATAAAAGCTATTCAGGATCTAGATCGATTAATTCAAAGAGGAGAAACCTCATTTAGTGTAACCTTTTTTACAAATGATTTAGGGTTAAACGAGGATTTGATTTCTGATTTTATGTATTACTGTGCAGAAGACAGTTATTTCGAAAATTTGTTAGAGAATACTAAAAAGCTATCGTTGCTAGAGTTTTTTCAAGTCAAGGTAAAGTCTTATAAGAAAATTAAAGAAATCGATTGATACTCTTCTTTTTTATTTAATAAGATATTTTTGGCACAATATTTTATGTCAAAATAGTACATTTACCATCTTATAAATTATTTTAAATTGAAGAAATTACTATTTATCCTATCAGTACTCTTAATTTCATTGAGTTCTTTTACTACTTTACATAAATTCTATGTTAGCGTTACTCAAATAGAATATATAGAAGAACAAAAATCGCTACAGATTATTTCAAGAATTTTTATTGATGATATTGAAGAAGTTCTTAGAAAAAGATATGATGAGAATATAGAATTAGTTTCCGAAAAAGAAGAAACTAAAGTAGATCAATATTTGGCTACATATTTAAAACAGAAATTGTCAATTACGGTAAATGGAGAAGAGGTGTTTTTTGATTTTATAGGAAAAGAATACGATAATGATTTATTGTTATGTTATCTCGAAATAAAGAATATAGAAGCCTTAAAAACAATAGTAGTATCTAATCAAGTTTTGATGGATTTCTTTGATGATCAGCAAAATATTATACACGTTAAAAAGGATAAAAAGCGTAAAAGTCTTATACTCGAAAAAGAAAAGGATGAAGGCGTGTTAAAGTTTAGTGAATAAATCATTAAACTTTTAAAAAACAACTATTTTGCAATTTATTACTTAACACAATTACACTCTAATGAAAAAAACACTTTTTATCCTCACAGTTACGTTTTTTGTCTCTGGTTTAGGATTGTATGCTCAAAATGAAAACAAAAGCGAGGAAACTCGTGAGTTGGGACATACGAATCAGAACAAATTTAAGCAAATGTATGATGAATTTGCTACACCAAATATGTATCGAACTGCTTCTGGAGCTCCAGGTTCTGCATACTATCAGCAACAAGCAGATTACAAAATGGATATAGAGCTTGATGATAAAAACAAAAAGCTTACAGGTAAAGAAACCATTACATATACTAATAATTCTCCGGATAATTTAGAATTTCTTTGGGTGCAATTAGATCAGAATATGCGATCTAGAGAATCGAAAACACCATTAATTCAACCAACTGGAGTAGATGCAGCTGATCCACCAAATAGATTTGTAGGGAAATATCTTGGAGAATCGTTTGATGGAGGATTTAATATTACGGCTGTTAAAGATGCTGGAGGTAAACCATTAGAGTATACTATTAATGGAACTATGATGCGTGTGGAAATGCCGAAAGACTTAGCATCTGGTAGCAAATTTATATTCTCTATAGATTGGTGGTATAATATTAACGATCATGTTAATGGTAGAGGTAGATCGGGTTATGAAGAATTCGAAGATGGAAATCGAGCATATGTTATCGCACAGTTTTATCCAAGAATGGCGGTTTATAATGATGTAGAAGGATGGCAAAATCATCAATTTTGGGGTCGAGGAGAATTCGCACTTCCATTCGGTGATTTCGATGTTAACATCACAGTGCCTTCTGATCATATTTTAGATGCTACTGGAGTATTGGTAAATAGAAAAGAAGTGTTTACTAAAGAAATGATGAGTCGTTATGAAAAAGCTAAAAAATCATACGATAAACCAGTTCTTATTGTAACTCAGAAAGAAGCTGAAGCAAAGGAGAAAACTTTTTCCGAAAGTAAGAAGACTTGGAAACTTAGTGCAAAAAATGTAAGAGATTTTGGATTTGCTACTTCTAGAAGATTCATCTGGGACATGATGGCTGTAAAAATAGGAGGGAAAGATGTTATGGCTGTTTCTATGTATCCTAAAGAAGGAAATCCTCTATGGGAAGATTGGTCAACTAAAGCTGTGGCAAGTACATTGAAATCTTATAGTAGAATGACTTTTGATTATCCTTATCATAAAGCTATTTCTGTACATGCTAAGAATCAAGGTATGGAGTATCCAATGATTTGTTGGAATTATGGAAGACCTGATAAAAAAGGAAAATTTAGTGATCGTACTAAATTTGGAATGATGAGTGTTATTATCCACGAAGTTGGGCATAACTTTTTCCCAATGATTGTAAATAGTGATGAGCGTCAATGGACTTGGATGGATGAAGGTCTTAATACTTTTGTACAATATGTAGCTGAACAAGATTTTGGAGAATGGTATCCAGATGCAATTGCACCTCTTAAAAAATATCCTTCTAGAAGAGGGCCTGCAGCTAAAATTGTTCCTTATATGAGTGGAGATCAAAGTTTTATTTCTCCAATTATGTCACAATCTAATAATATTTATCAATTTGGATCTAATGCATATTCAAAACCAGCTACGGGATTAAATATTCTTAGAGAAACTGTTATGGGTAGAGATCTTTTTGATTATTCTTTTAGAACATACTCTCAAAGATGGATGTTTAAACATCCTACACCAGAAGACTTCTTTAGAACAATGGAAGATGCATCTGCTGTAGATCTAGACTGGTTCTGGAGAGGATGGTTTTATACTACGGATTATACTGATATTGGTGTAAAAGATGTTAAGAAATATGTTGTTTCTAAAGAACCAAATCAAAGAGCAAAAGATTTTGCTTCAGCAAGAGGAGCTAAGATTGAAGACTTTGGTCCTTTAGTATTTATGGTAGAAGAAGGTAGTGAAGAATACGAAACGATCAAAAAGAATGGTAATATCATTGATAATGCTAAAACTCTAAAAGAATATTTGATAGATAACTTTTCTGTTGAAGAAAGAGAAGTTCTTAAAGAGCCAAAGTATTTTTATGAAGTTACTTTTGAGAAACCAGGTGGTTTAGTAATGCCATTAATAGTAGAGTATACATATGAAGATGGAAGTACCGAGACCATAACGTATCCAGCAGAGATTTGGAGAAAGAATGATGCGTCTGTAAAAAGAGCAATAGCATCTGAAAAAGCGATTTCTAAAATTGTTGTAGACCCTAATCAAGAAACTGCAGATATAGATACTTCAAATAATAGCTGGCCTAAGAATAAAAAATTAGGAAAGTTTGATAAGTTTAAAAATAAGGTAAAAGGACAATAGTTAAAAAACCTTTAAATTATAAATTAAAGCCGTTCGTGATCGCGAACGGCTTTTTTGTGTACATTATTGTAGCTATATTTGCAATGATATGATAGGATTACCATTATTTATTAGCGGGACCGAAATAGCCTTTATAGTATTTATTCTGGTTATGGTTTTTGGAGCAGATAAAATACCAGAGATCGCTCGTGGTTTAGGTAAAGGTATGCGTATCGTAAAAGATGCTACAAACGATATCAAATCCGAAATAACTAAAAGTGCGGAAAAACATGGTATCGATACAGATATTCCTTCTTCTATTACTTCAGACATCAAGAAAGAAATAAATCAAGTTAAAAAAGATATCGATGATGTCACAGGTCCGGTGAAACGTAAATTCTAATTTCACTACTTAAATTTTTATCACTTCCATAAAAAAAGCCCTTGTTTTTAAATTAAATGTATAAAACATGTACTTTTTTTAGGTATAACTCATTCTGTAGTCTTTTTCTGTAAAACCCTTATAAACATTGGTATTTAGCACTTATTTTTAGTGTTATGCAAGCATAGGAACGAGATTTTTTTTAAGATTCTTTCAATATAAAGTGTTAATATTTAAATTTTATTTAATAAATTAGTACGGAAATTAACTAAATGATAATTATTTGATGTTTTTGAGAAAATTTAGATCTTAAAAAATCATTAACACACAAACTCATTAATCTTATACTAAAATGAAAAAAATTATTCCTCTAATTTTAGGGTTACTCCTTGTTGTATCTTGTTCAAAAAATGATCCTGCAGAAATTATTGACGAAAGTTTAGACTCTCAGAAAATTCTATCTATCAAAGAGATCAATTCCTTTATCGAAACACAACTGAAACAAAATGGTGATTTAGATTGGTCTAAAGATGCATCAGCACACATGTTGTACAGTGCTGTAATGCACGGAAGCGAAGTCTTAACAATAGGTTTTGGAGAAAAAGGAGAAAGCTTTATTGATGGAACACAACGATCTTCAAGATTAAATAGCATCATAGAAGAAATTTATGGAACCGTCCAGAAGACTGAAGGAGTGAAACGTTCTAACTTTCAAATTGCAGAAGATGAGGTATTGAACGTTTTAGATCTGCAAATAACTAAATTAGAAACAATACAAGAATTACTTGCAATGGATAATATTCGTTACCTAGAACCAAATGGATACGGATTTTACCTTAAGGAAGAAGTACAACAAAAGTCTGCTGGTTGCAGTCAAAGTGGACAATCGATCAATAGTGGAGATTATAGCGTGATCTCTCCTAATGCTAGATTACCTTGGAACTATAAAAATCATAATATTGATGATGCTTGGAGTCTTAGTACTGGAGCTGGAATTACTGTTGGGCTTATAGATACGGGCTTGTCAGCTAATCAAAACCTTTTAGGAAATGGATTTAATGATGGAGCTTCCAATGGAAGATCTGTACAACGTTTTGGAACATTTATCGACTCTCCTTGGTGGTGGTCAAATAATGTTGATGGGCCTAACGATAAGTGTGGTCACGGAACTCAGATGGCATCTGCTATAGCTTCACCACGTAATAATGATTTTATGCCGGTTGGTGTGGCGTACAATTCTAATTTGGTAGCGTATAGAGGTACTGAAGATGTGGTTTTAAACGATTATCACGAGCGTAAAGGTGTAAGTAATGCGTTAAAAGCATTAGGGAATAGAAGCGATGTTAAAATAATTTCAATGTCAGTTGGGTATCCTTGGTCAATTGGTAATGTAAAAGATGCTGTAAAATATGCATATGGGAAAGGTAAAATGATCATGGCTGCCGGTGGAACTTCCACTACTTTTACGAATTGGTACGGTGTCATATTCCCAGCAAGTATGAGCGAAACAGTAGCAGTAACAGGATTGAAAGATAATGGATATAATCGTTGTGATATTTGTCATGATGGTAGTAAAATTGATTTTACTATAATTATGCAAAGAGCTAGTAATACTAGCAGAACTGTGCCTGTATTAGGATTTAATAATGGTTCGCAATCTTATGTTGGTGGATCTTCTGTAGCAACAGCTATGACAGCAGGTATTGCAGCATTAGTTTGGTCACGTAATCCTAATATGTCTAGAGCACAAGTATTGGATAAGTTAAAAAGAGCTGGAGAATTTTATCCTAACCGAAATAGTAAATTTGGTTATGGTAATATCGACGCACTAAAAGCAGTGCAATAATTAATGAATTAGCAATTGTAGTTACTAATACATCTGAAAAGTGGAATCTTAATTGGTTCCACTTTTTTTATAGTACTCGACTAATTGTTAATCCATCTCTAATTGGTAGTAATACTGTTTCTATACGATTATCTTCTACTAATACTTTATTATATGCTAAGAGAGCCTTTGTAGAGAGGTCATCTTCTTTTACTTTCTCTATAACTTTACCACTCCAAAGAACATTATCAGATAAAATAACACCTCCAGGGTTCATTTTATCGATAATTAAATTAAAATAAGTCGGATAGTTTGGTTTATCTGCATCAATAAATACCAAATCAAATTTCATATCTAGATTTGGAATAATCTCAGTAGCATTCCCTATATGTTGATGTATTCGATCACCACAAGAAGAAAGATCAAAATACTTTCGTTGAAAATCTTCTAATTCTTCATTGACATCTATAGTATGTAGTGCACCAGTTTTTTTCATTCCTTCTGCTAAACATAACGCTGAGTAACCAGTATAGGTGCCAATCTCTAAAATATATTTTGGGTTAATTAATTTAGAAAGTATACTTAATACGCGACCTTGGTATGGTCCACTTAGCATACGTGGTTGCAATATCTTTTGATAGGTTTCTCGTGTTAGTTTTTGTAGTAATTCCGGTTCTTGTTCTGTATGGTTCACTACATATGTATCTAATGCTTCTGGAATGAAGTGCATAGCTTTCTATTTTTTGCAAAGCTAAGGGTTTTGTACTGTTTTAGAATGTAATTATTGCTGATTCTCGACTTTGGTTAGAGAATCAGCAATAAATAATAGGATTGTTTCTATATAGCTATATTAAGAATAGCTAAATGAATATTACCAACAAGCACCTTGTCCATCATCACATTTTGATGAAATAGACTCAGCTGCCTCAGATGCACTTCCTGCTTGTTGTGTCCAATCAACATTTTGATTTTTACAAGTGCAGTTATACGTTTGATCAGCTCCGGCTAAACTTAATCCCCCAAAAATCCTTTTTTGATCATTCTTTTTTAATTTGTTTACACCTTCTAATTTTAACATGTTTTGTAACATAATATTTGATTTATGAATTATGATTTCTCGATCATTTATAGACATTCGAGTTTTCTGTCTCCTCTTCGCGAATGAGTTTTTTGTATGCCTTTATTTCAAATGAAACTTGATGCTTTCTTTTTGAGTAGTGGTTTTAGCAATAAGAATATATATCCCAGATGTTAAGGATGATGTGTCGATCTTGTTTTCAATTTCTCTAGGAGTAAAGCTTTTTATCATTTTTCCAGATAGGCTGTATATTTCTAGATTTTTAGTGTTTTGATAATCAGGAACAAGGACAATAATTTCATTTTCCTGATTATTAACCACTGTTACTTTATTGATGTTTTTCCAGCCGGATTGTTGATTAGAAACAGCACTTTTGTAAGGAGGATCAATACCACCAGTGATAGCTTTCCCTTTAACACTTGATTGACCACAGGAGTTTTGCGCTACCACGTATAAAGTAGTTGCAGTAGTGTTGTTTGTGTTACAGAATACACTTATTATGTTGGATTTAGAACTTCCCAAAAATTGAGAACCTTGAGCAAAATACCACCTGTAAGAAGTTGCATTAGCATTTGGCGAAACGCTATATGTTTTAAAGTCTCCATAAGCACCCACATATGTTGGCCCGCTAATATTACTTATCGCAGAAGGTCTGGTTATCGTTTTGTTAAAGCTTACTAGATTAGATCTTCTACCACAAAAGTTTTCTGCTATAACTGTTCCTGTAATAGTACATACACCAGGATTTGCCTGAACTTGTATAGAGCTACAAGTATTACAACCTATTATAATACCTCCTTGAATATTCCAGATATATTTTGAAGCATTGGATGCAGATGTGGAGAATGTATGCTTTTTTGGGAATGAACTAGATAGTCCATTCTGTACTGGATTTGGGATCCCAACGGGATCACCTTTTATGATGATTTGCTTTACTAAACTATTATTTTTTTTTGTAGAACTACAAAGCGGATTACCTTGAATTGTTCCACCAGAAGAGCCGAAATTTCGTTGGTAGTACTCATATTCTACAGTTAATAGTGAGTTCAAATCCTGATTAGTAAGATTAATCCAATCTACATAAAAAGAGTATTTGTCAAATGGATGAGGTCTATAGAATCCATTTCCGGATATAATAACATCTTTAATTTTAATAAAGCATGTGACATTTTCAACTGTGTATTTTTGAGTAACTGCGCAGGTAATCGATGATCCAGATAAATTAGGCCTTTGAGCATAAACGCTCATAGCAATAGATAATAAGAATAGAAGTAATAAACTTTTTTTCATAATGTATTTGTTTTAAAAAATTAATGTTTCTGAGTATGGAATTAACCCTTTTTCGAAAACAAGTGTGTATTTGCAATATTTTGCTTTATATGAAGTAGTTCAAGAAGAAAAATTCTGTTACCCAGAAAAAATTATTTTTTTGAAATTCTTTTGTAAAGAAGAAATACGAAAAGAGAAGAAATTAGGATTCCAATAAGTACAAACCAAGAGTTTATAGAAGAATACATAGGTTCAGGATTTCCTATAAGAACCAGTGAAGACCAGTAGTAAGGAGAAGCTTCACTTAAAGAGTGTTTTTTAAGATAGGTGAGTTTTGCTTGTCGTAGGGCTTCTGATTTAGATATACCATTTCTTAGATATGTGTAGAAATCAGTAATAATTTCTTGTGTAGATTGATCATCTGCTTTCCATAAAGTAGAGACCACACTATTAGCTCCGGTATTAAAAAAACCTCTGGCAAGACTCATAACACCCTCTCCTTTTTGTAATTTTCCGATAGAAGTATTGCAGGCACTTAAGATTACCAGTTCTGCATTGTTTTTAGTGCTATAAATATCGTTTAACGTAATGTTTTTGGTGCTGGTAGCTATCCAAGGCGTAATGGAGTCATTCGCATTGGCGTGAGTAGAAAGATGAATAATTTTATAATTAGGTAGAGCGTTTAATAAGTTTTGTAATGAAGCATTTTCTTCTAATAATATGTCATTATCGAATTTTTTTGCTACTCTATTTATTTCTTTGTTACTTTTAGTAAGAGTCGGCAGGTTATTCTTATAGTTTATAGGAGCAAAGCCTAAAAATTCTTTATGATATGATCTTTTTAGCTGTTTATTTTGCTCTAGAAAAGAAATGGAATATGCATAACTTATATGATAATCCTCTATTAAGTACTTTCCTTCTTTTTTCATTAATGTTTCAAACGGAAGGCTTTGTAAGTTTTGATCTGGAACAATAATAAGATTGCTGTTATTGTCTTTAAATATGGTATCCGGTAAAAGTTTAAAATATAATTCTTTGCTAATAGTAGCAAATTCTTTTTTTTCCTTTTTTGAGTTAAATGGTTTAGAAATCAGTTTTTTGTATTTATTTATTTGATCATGAACCAAAGAAATACTATCTATTTCATATAATATTTGTTTATTTTCAGAAATAGCTAATCCAAATCCAGATTCATCGTTAAGAATATAATGAAGGAATGTGGTGTTTTTAGTTTTTGCTTCAATAATAACCTTCTCAAAAGATAAAATTTTAGCGTTATTTTTGTATCTATAATAGGTTGGGTGTTTATATTCTAAAGAATCCATAAATAGTTGATATTCCTCTTTAATATCAAAAAGAGAAGTTAACTTATAATCATCTTTTTTGGATGCCTTAAGATTATTTTGAGTCTTGGCGATTTTTCGTTTTAATTTTTGCTCCTGTTTTAAGATACTATCAGGAATATTGAAGAATGTTTTAGAACGCTCCTCGGTTAAATCTTCAAGTAGCAATAATGCTTTGTTTTTCTCTAAATAATGATATGCGGATTTTGGTTTGTCAAGTAAATAATAAATCTTTACTAAATTAATATAAAGATCAGATGCTTTTTTTCTCCAAAATAACTTAGATTCTTTGTGAGTACTTTCTACCTTTATTAAATCTATTAGTCTGTCTGCTTGTTTTAAATAAACCAAAGCGGTTTCTAAAACATCTTTTGATTTTTCAGAAGTACTGTATTTTTTGATTAGGGTAATTCCTATATCTTTTAAAAGTGCTACCCCTAAGTTTTTATCATTTATAGTAATAATCAATTCTTCTAAAGGTATGTGTCTGTTTTTTTTCGGTTTTAATTTATTTAGAGAACTTTCAAAATAGTTATAAGCTTCGCTATAATTTTTTTGATCTAAATGTGTAAGACCAATACTATATAGGGAACGGGCATTATCAATATCATTTTTTTTAGAATATTTTAGAGCTTCCCTAAAATAGTTTAATGCGGTTTCATTATCTATTTCACGATAAATGTGACCAATGTTATTGTAAATTATAGAGATTGATTGGTTGATTTCTAGTTCTTTAGCAATGGATAAAGCTTTGTTGTAATAAGGGAGACAAGTATCTGGCTCAAAAAGATTCTCATAATTATGAAGATTTCCCAGGGTTTCATTTATTAAATATTTTTGGTATTCATTAAAATCGATTTTATTCTTTAGAGAATCTAAGTTTTTTAAATTTTCTATTCCTTTTTTAATACTACTGTCATCCAGGATTTTGTGATAATTTTGGGATAGTGATATTGTAGTACTAAACAATTTTTGATATTTATTTTCTTTTTTGAATTCTTTAATTGCTTTTTGAAAATAAGAGGTAGCTGTATGGTAATTACCTTCGGCATTATAATTTTTAGCAATGTTTTGATATACTTCTCCAATAGTTGTTTTTGTGTGTTTTTCTTTAATAATTTTAAAGTACGTATGATTAGAGTAAGAGTAATTTTGATCCTTTGCGTAAAGCCTTCCTAATAAATAAAGGTTCTTTAAATAAAAATTTGTGTCTTGTGGAGTATATGTTTCATAAAATTTAACTGCTTTTTCAGATTTAGAAATAGCTTTATTTAAATACCCATTTTGATACAGCCAAAATGAAAAAGCAGTTAAATCAATACCGTATTGCAGAAAATCTTTATTATCAAAAAGTTTGTTTAAAGATTGTTCAATAGCTAGTATTTTATCTTCATTACCATTATCATTATTGATAATATCATAGTATAGAGAAGATGGTGTTGACAATTTTTGAGCATTGCATAATAGAATAGAAAGTGATAAAAAAACTATTAGGAAATATTTTTTATTCAATTTTATGCTAATTTTTG
Organism: Aquimarina amphilecti; assembly: GCF_900109375.1. Lineage (GTDB taxonomy): Bacteria > Bacteroidota > Bacteroidia > Flavobacteriales > Flavobacteriaceae > Aquimarina > Aquimarina amphilecti. The sequence continues at coordinate 148,792 of NZ_FOAB01000010.1, read as the reverse complement.
ACATACGTTAATATTCTTTTACTCATTACTTCCAAAAGGATCTTCTATAGGGTCATCGGGAGGAGTTGATCCACAGCCTCCAGATGGACAACCTGACGTTTCAATATAACATCCATAAATATCGCAGCCAGGATTCAAATTGTTATAATCATTAAAATCTGAGCAATCTGTATACCATATTTCTGTGTTACCATTAACTGATTTAATACCTATATAAAAACTATATGAATTTCTAATGATTGATTTTTCAGAAGGGGTTAAATTTGGGTTACTGAATGTATATTCAATTTCACAACCTTCTATAAAAGGATCCGAATCAGAAGTATTAGATCCCATTTTTACGTTAAATTCTTCAGTCAATTTAGGATTCTCATCAAAAACTTCAAGTTCATCATAAGAACAATTTTGAAAAAGAAATAGAAGAGTACTAATTAATAATATACTTACAATTTTTTTCATTATGATAGTTTGTTTAAAAATATTAATATTTATTTGTTTTGAAAACCTTATGATAATTAGTTTTCAAACTATAGTTCAAAATTGTTAGTTTTGTTACCCATCCAGTTTTGGGATTCAATAGCAACAATATTAATGCCAGAAAATAGATATTTTATACGGGGAATTCTGAACTCAGATGAAAGAGTGATAACAGAAATTTACATCTCTTTTTTTCCTAAAGTCTTAGGTTTTGTTCTTAGTAATAAAGGGCAAGAAGTAGATGCAGAAGATATTTTTCAAAAAGTTTTGATGCAGATTTCTGCTAGAATTAAATGTCGAGCACTACAAGATATTAATTCCACGTTTGAAGCGTATATATTTACAGCTTGTAAAAATTTATGGAGAAGAGAATTAAATAAAAGAAAACGGGTAACAAATACCGAAGTAAAGGAACTGGTAAGTGAAGAATCGGATATGGCATATGCTTTACTTGAACAAGAACGGTGGGAACTTTTTAAAGAGAAATTAGAAAAACTATCGGATAATTGCAAACAGGTATTAACCTTATTTCTTAAAAAAGTATCTTATGCGGAAATCGTTAGTCAATTATCATATTCTTCAGAAACGGTTGCGAGACAACGTGTGTTTAAGTGTAAAGCAAAGCTTATAGAAAGTGTTAAATCCGATAAACGATTTAAAAAATTGATATCATAATGGACGCTAACCACCACTCAATATATCATGATCAAATCGATGCGTATCTCAGAGATGAACTTTCTATAGAAGAAAAAGCACTGTTTGAACAATCATTAAAGAATAATCCTGAATTATTACACGAATTCAGGATACATCAAGAGTTGTTTGCTTTAACTGATGAATCAGTATGGATCAATGAATCTTTTATACCAAGTGAAGAAGAAGTAAAAGAAGTAGAAACTTATTTTAGAAGTACTGAAGCTAAAAAATTAAAAAATACTATAGCTCAAGCCCAAATTAATTATCAAAAAGGAAATAGGTTTTCTTTTTTTAATAATAGATTGTTTTTGCCAATACTTGCAGCTGCTTCGATCGCATTAATTGTAATTTTGTATACTTTCAATTCAAATAATTCAACACGAGATTTGTATGTGGAGCATAGTAGATGGAAAGATTTGCCATCGCTTACCAGCAGAAGTGATGAAAATCAGTTGGCAGAAGGACAAAAAATGTTCGAGCAAAAGAAATATCAAGAAAGTTATAGTTTGTTTAAAAACTATGTAGAAAATAACGATCAAACATCACCATCAGTACTTGTATATGTTGGACTTTCTGCATTGGAATTAAATAAATATGAAGAAGCAATTTCTTATTTTGATAGATTAATAAGTTCTGATGCTGTTGATCAATCAAAAGGATATTGGTATAAAGCATTAGTATATCTAAAACAAGATAATGAAGATAGGGCAATACTAATTTTAGAAAATATTCTTTTAGATGAGCAAAATTACAACTTTAATAAAGCAAAAGTTCTATTAAAAAAAATGCAGTAGTTTATCTAAAAACTACTGCAGTACTTATTCTATATTTTAGCAATATATTTTTTTTACTTGCTATTAGCAAGGTGCACAAAACCAGTCTGGTCCGGGGAAAATAATTTGTCCACATTCTCCAGGACCGCAAGGAGGACAATGTCCGCCATTTACATTTTTTTGAACTTTTTTACTAATTTCCTGTACACCGTCTAATTTTTTTAATTCTTTCATTCGAATATGAGTTTAAGATGATTTTGTATGTACCCGAACATTTAGAGACACTCAGGATTTGTGTCTGTTTTTTCGCGATTTGCGTGGGGAATTTACGGTTTTCTATGAAGATAGTGATAAGCGGTAATTTCCCCAATATTTTTAACAGGTTTTTAAAACATTATATAATCTCATTTCTAATCTGTATTTTTGAATCAAAACTCAAAAATGCAATTTGAAAACAGTAAAGAATTTGCTCAAAAGCTCGATCAACAAGATTCTTTAAAATCTTATAGAGAACAGTTTCTTTTTCCTAAAGTTGATGGAAAAGAAGTTATATACTTTACAGGGAATTCTTTAGGACTTCAACCTAAAAACACAAAGAAGTATGTTGATGAAGTGATGAATGATTGGGCGGAACTTGCTGTTGAAGGCCATTTTTATGCAGATAAACCTTGGTGGGACTATCATGAGCGTATGGCAAAGCCATTGAGTAAAATAGTAGGAGCTAAATCTTCTGAGATAACCGTAATGAATACACTAACGGTAAATCTTCATCTGCTTATGGTTTCATTTTATCGTCCTCAGGGAAAACGATATAAAATTATATGCGAAGAAAAGGCATTTCCCAGTGATCAGTATATGTTACAGAGTCAGGTTCGATTTCATGGGTATGATCCAGATGATGCTATTGTAGAAATTAAAAAACGAAAAGGGGAACACAACTTTAGATTAGAGGATATACTGTCTACAATCAAATCAGTAGGAGATGAGTGCGCATTGATTTTAATTGGTGGTGTTAATTATTACACAGGTCAAGTTTTTGATATGAAAACAATTACTAAAGTGGGTCACGATGTTGGAGCTTTTGTTGGTTGGGATCTTGCACACGGAGCTGGTAATATAGAATTGAAACTCCATGACTGGAATGTTGATTTTGCATCTTGGTGTAGTTATAAATATATGAATAGTGGTCCTGGAAATGCGTCAGGATGTTTTGTTCACGAAAGATTTCATAACAAAAAGGATATTCCTCGTTTTGAAGGTTGGTGGGGAACTAAAAGAGAATCTAGGTTTTTAATGAAACCAGAGTTTGAGCCAATGCCCAATGCGGATGCATGGCAATTAAGTAATGCTCCTATTCTGTCATTAGCGCCTTATTTAGCCTCCTTGGAATTGTTTGATGAGGTTGGAATGGATGCGCTTATTAAGAAGCGTAATCTTATTGTAGCTTACTTAGAGTTCGTATTAAAATCTATTGATGCAGAAGTTGAAAGCACTTTCGAAATAATAACTCCTTCCAGTCAAGAAGAAAGAGGAACACAGCTTTCTGTTTTTTTACATGGAGAAGGAAGAAAACTATTTGATTACTTGATGAAAAATGGAGTAATTACAGATTGGCGAGAACCTAATGTAATTAGATTAGCTCCAGCTCCTTTTTATTGTTCCTATCAAGATATGTACGAATTTGGTCAAATTCTTAAAAAAGGTATATTACAGAAGAGTGTGGGTTGATATGTTCACTTTAATCCCTTAATATAAGATGAAGGCGAGATTCCGGTTTGTTTTTTAAATAGTTTGCAGAAATAAGAAGGATCATTAAATCCACATTGATAGAGTACTTCTGAAATAGACATATTACTGTTGTCAAAAAGTTCTTGAGATTTTTTGATTCTAAATTCATTTAAAAAACTAATAAAATTTTTACCGGTAGATGATTTAAACATTCTACAAAATGAATTTGTAGTCAACCCTAATTCTTTAGCTATAGTCTCTGACTTAATCTTCCTAGCGTAATTTTTATTTACATATTCAAAAACTTTTGATATTCTTGGTAATGAAGTTTTGTCAATTTCTAGACGATTTGATTTTATAATTGATCTATAATTTTCGGAAATAGAAAGACGGTATAGAATGCCAATAAAGTTTAATAATTTTTCAGTATTATTTTGATCAGATAGTCTTAAAAAATATTCTGATAATTCCTCTTTGATATCTTTAGAAAAAATACAGCCTTTAGGTAACTTTCTAATAAAGTTTAGAATTCCGGAGAATTCCGGAAAATGATATAACTTTTCTTTAATAAAACTTTCATTAAACTGTATTACTACTTCTACATTATCTTTTAGATCCTTATTACCAAAGGGCATGTGAGGCATATTTGGACTCAGAAAAATAAGTAATCCATCTGTATAATTTTGAAGATGCGATTCTACCTGAATAATACCATTTCCATTTTTAATAAAAACGATTTCATATTCAGGATGTAAATGCCAATTTATTTCATGACAAAGAGAGTCTTTGGTATAACTTTCTATTTTTAATGATTTGGATTGTTCTAGATAAATTTGCTCATACGAAGGTTTCATATAACAAAATTATCATTTTTATGTATTAATAGGTTATTTTTAGAATAAATCGATATAGTGATAGAATATTTTGTGTTATCTAAAGCTTTTTTTTGTAGTTAATTTTGATAGGAAATTAATTGTTTAAATATCACGAATTGAATTCTTTATACCTTATTCTTACTAAACTAAGATATTTTGGACCAGCTTGGGTCTTTGCTTCACTTAATATAATGACAGGCACTTGGGTATTATATATACCTAGAATTAGAACAAAGCTATTAATTGATGATGCACAATTAGGAATAGCTCTATTTTGTTTTGCTTTAGGTACGTTAACAATGATTCCTATTTCCTCTTTAATTATTAGAAAACTTGGCGTTGGAAAAACTACGATTACCGGAATCACGATTTTCTCTATATTATTTCTAATGCCAATTGCAGCCTCGAGTTATACATTACTTTGTGTTGTTTTGTTTGTGGTTGGATTATTTGCTTGTTTAACAGATATTGCTATGAATGCATTGGTATCCGAAATTGAACAAGAAGATAATGTACATATTATGTCGGCTTCCCATGGTTTTTTTAGTTTAGGAGGAGTCATTGGTGCTGGTATAGGTGGTTTTCTGATCACATATTTTGAGATTCCATTGATGCATATGTTATGTGCTGCTGTATTTGTAATCATTACTAATTCTATAGTATGTAAGCAATATTTAACTATTAAAGGAAAAGAAGAAGAACGTTCTGAAAAAAGTTTTGATTTACAGCTTATCAAACCTCTTTTAGGACTTACTATTATTGCATTTTTGGTTATGGGTAGTGAAGGAGCAATAGAACATTGGAGCAAGCTTTATATACAGGATGTGGTAAAAATATCTTCAGAAAAAATTTCTGGATTTGGTTTTGTTGCTTTTTCCTTAATGATGACATTAGGACGTTTTTTTGGTGACGCGGTTAGTAAACATTTTGGATCGTTTGCGATAATTATTGGAGGATCTTTAGTTAGCGCATTTGGGTTTTTAGCAGTATTAAGTGTTTCATTAAATCTAACGATAATTGGATTTGGATTAGTAGGCTTAGGTTTCTCCGTTATTATTCCTGAATTATTTAGATTAGCAGGAAAAGTCAAAGGAGTTTCTTCTGCAAAAGGAATTTCTTTCGTAGCTGGATTTGGTTACCTTGGTTTTTTAATTAGTCCTCCTTTTTTAGGATTTTTATCTAAAATTGGAAGTTTAAAACTAAGTTTTATAGCGTTGTTAATCGCAACAATAATTGCGCTAACTGTTACACTGCTTATTTCAAAACGAGTGATTAAATAGTTACTAAATAAAGAGTGATTTTAAGATTATTCAGTTACAACCTCAATGTCCGTAAAATGAAGTTTCCAATTACCTTCATTTTTATTATGTGTTTTTGCAATTTTGATTCCGTTGAAATCGTTATAATCTTCCCAGGTTGTAATTAATGAAGGTTCTTTTTTATTCTTTTCACGAAATACCCATTCCTTTACTTTAAAATCACCTTCGAAATAAAAATCATATGCATCACCCGGAGTATACCCACCTTCGTTTTTGTAAACTATAGTTAACTTTTGCATTTCTTTGGAGCTTATTGGAGCAATTGCTTTAAGCTGGTGTTCTGATGTAAAACTATTTTGATCCCACACTAAATTGAATGGAGCTAATAACCAATATTTGTCATTAATAAAACCTTGATCCGCTTTTAATGCAGTACTATCTATGTTAGCTCTGTTATAGGCAATAGTATCTTCAGCAGTGGTTAAGATAATTTCGTTTTTTTTAGGCTTCCAGGTCCAAGAGCGCTCATAATGACTACTATCACGATCTACATTGAAAGTGAATTTTATTTCTTTCACTTTTTTCCAATTTTCAAAACCATTGGCATTAGCAATTGCTTCAGCTGTAGTTGGTATTTTATTCTGAATTGTTTCAGTTTTTTCTACATCATCTTCATACTCATATTGTTTTTTGGACTCTTGTTTACAAGCAAAAACTAATATAGAAAATAGGAATATGCCAATTACATTTTTCATTTTGAGAGATTTTTTGGCTAAAATAAAAAAACAAAAACCGTGATGAATTGAATTAACACGGTTTTAGGTATTTATAAAACATAAAAAGCTTCCAGTTACGGAAGCTTTTTTAAACTATTTTTTGGATGACTACTTTACAATCAATTTGTATTGTGGAGTCTTATTTAGAGGGCAGAAATAATTATACTCTCCTTTTTGTAATGTTACTGTCTTAGAATTTTCTGTTTTACCTTCGGCAACTACTTTTGTTACATAAGCTTCCTGGATATGATTTTTAGGATCTGAAGCATCCTTACCAGCTGGTACTAGTACAAAACCAACATCTGTTCCAGAATTATTATTAGATATATTAAAAACATAACTACCTTCTGATAATGTAATTTGTTTCTGAGTGAACTCTCCTTTTGTTTGCTCTAAAGAAACTGTTTTAACTTCCTGAGCAGATGTACTTAGTGTAATTGCGAAAATAAATGTGAATAATGTGATTAACTTTTTCATGATTTTTAATGTTTATGATTATTGTTGAAATTATTTTTGATTTTTCTGAGGAAAAAAGATGTCTTTGTAGTCATTATTTTTCCTCAGAATCTTTAAATATATTTATTGGTGGTTGATGATTTATACTGTCGCAGTTTCCAAAGGTTCTGCTACTGGGAAATCAACTGGAACTTGAGTGGTGCTATGGATGTAGTTAGAAATAGTTTTATCTCCTACTAATACAATAGTGTCTACTAAGTTTCCTTTGTCGTATCCTGCAGCTAAGAAATTATCTACCACATCTTGGTCTGTACGTCCTCTATTTTCAGTAATATTCTTAGCAAGTTTTGCTAATGCATCTAATTTGTTATCAAAAGAAGCATGTCCTGCTCTTAACTCTAATATTTGCTCATCAGTAAATCCGTTCATTTTTCCAATTGCGGTATGAGCTGATAAACAGTAAGTACAGTTGTTTACTTGGCTAACTGCAAGGTTAACAACTTCTTTTTCTTTCGCTTTTAATGATGTTTTTGCATTAGAAAGGTTTAAATAATTTTCCAATGCAGTTTCACTATGAGCGTATGTTGCATATAAGTTAGGAACAAAACCTAGTGCGCTATTAAGGTTGTCAAAAATTCCTTGATTTGTAGTATTTACTTCTTCTCTTGTTGGTACATTAAATGTTGCCATGATTTTATTTTTTTTAGTATTCTGAAGTTATTTCAGAATGAGTTTATATTTTGTTTTTAAATAGTCTTTTAACTTGACAATGCAAAGATGCTGCGAGATTGAGGACTTTGAAATGGTAGTTTTTCCCAACTACTTGTCAATTTTTCCCTTACTCTATTTTTGAGTGCTTATAAAGGGTCTTTCTACATCACAATAAAAATCGTGATGACTTCTTTGATCACAATGTGCTTTCGCATTTAGAGTGTTTACAATTTTTCTTTTCCCTTGACGGAAAATCTCTATTAAATTAAATATGGATTTATTATTAACTATCATTTTTTATATTGTTTTAAATTAACAGTACAAAGATGAAGTAATAAAGAAGCTCTTAGAATGTTTGTTTTTCCCTACTAGTTGTCGATTTTTCCCTAAATAAAAAAACCTCCCGGTAAGGAGGTTTTTTTAGTATAATATTGTATGTTTTTATTCTAAAAGAATTTTACTTCTTTCCGTTTTATCCATAGTATGACACCACTAAGAATAAATGTTAGCAACGCAGTTGTAAAAAGAACACCTCCATCATTGTTGATTTCAATTCCAAGTTTTGTAACGTGCATAAAAATAGCACCACCAATAACACCTAGAGTTATAGTAGCACCTATCCAAACTGTTTTAGGAATTAGTATTAAAACCCCTGCGATTAGTTCAACAATTCCAGTAGCGATTCTTCCGTACGGTTCTAAACCAACTTTAGAAAAAATATAGACACTATCAGGATGTCCAGTAAACTTAAATCTAAGGGTTTGTATAAGGATAATAGCGACAATTATCCTTAATACCAGAGGTAAGGCCTTTTTCATTTTGATATGTTAGAGTTTGCGTTAGTTATTATAGAACACTGGGTAAGGCGTCTATTCTTCCATTAAAGGTATCCTTTCTAGAAAGAAAATACAATTCTTCAAGGTTGTCATCGACAGTAAACTGATGAGACAATTGTGGTAAATTGTTGATCAAGAAAACCTTAAATGCTTCCGCATTTCTACTTCTGTTTGCTGCTTTTCGTATGATTTTCAGATAAGAAGCGGTAACTAACTCTATGTTGTTTTTATTGGAAGTGAAAAACAATGAACTCTTTTTTCCCCTATATTTTTTTATTTCTTTTTTGAATTTTATTTCGTTTGAAGCAATCAAATCATCATTATAATTGCTAAAAGTGTTTTTGTAAACTATTTCTTTGGTGTTTTTTAGGTATATAGTTTCTAATTGAGTTTTATATGTTTTTTCTTGCATATAACCGGAAAAAGAAACTGTGAAGAAAATTAATGTTATAATTATTGATATGTAATTGCTAAAAGTCTTCATAATGAAATGTTTTTTACTCGAAATAACTTTCGTGCTTGATAAACTATCAAATGTACTACAAAGTTGGGGCAAAAACATATAGATTAAAAGGTCATTTTTTCCTTAAATATTGTCAATATTTCTATTCAAATATTTAGATAAATCAAAAGAAAATATTATTATTTTCAACTATATATCGTATTGGTCGCTATTGGTTTAATAAAATTACAAATCAATATTTTGTTTAAGGTCAACTATCTGTAAATTAGAATAGTATTAAAACAAATAGAAGTTAATATCCATTTGGAAATTTTGTACAAATTTAATGATTAATAAGAACAAAATATGTTATAAAAAATCTAATTATTCCGATATGTATATTGAAAATGAAGAAAGGATAATCGTTAATTAGACTTCTGATTTTAAAACTGAATAAGGGATTTATGTTCATAGCACCAGGCCCAATTTTCATTTGGTTCAGCTGAAACTATTACGTGATGTTTGTGTTTTATTGCGTGTGAACTTGCATGTTTATTAGGTGAAGAATCGCAGCATAAAGTAATCCCGCATTCTTGACAAGTTCTTAAATGTAACCAGTTATCTCCATTTTGTATACAAATAGCACATTCATGAGTATTATCTTTTTTGATGTTTTGTGAGTCAAAATTTTCTAAATGCTCACAAATTTTGGTTTTAAATCCCATATTACATTTCGGCTAAATATTCGTGTACAAATTTTATTGCCATGGCTCCTTCTCCAACAGCAGATGCAACTCTGTTCATGGCGCCAGCTCTTACATCACCAGATGCAAAAATACCAGGACTACAGGTCTCCAATAAAAAGGGCTCACGGTCTTTTTTCCAGATTTTTTTGAAATTATTATAGCGATTCAAGTCACGACCAGTTTCAATAAAACCACGTTCGTTTTTGATAATATCTAATGCAATCCAGTCTGTATAAGGTTTAGCACCGATAAAAATAAATAAAGCATCTGCATCTACGAATTTACTTTCCGAGGTTTTACTGTGGGTAAGTTCTAAGGCAGTAAGTCTATTGTTTTCTCCAGTAGCTTTTGTGACATTTGTATAGCCTAATAATGTGATGTTATCAATTGCATCAATTTGATCGATGAGGTAACTAGACATACTAGTTGTAAGATCTTTTTTACGTACAGTAATGTAAACGTTTTTTGCAAATTTAGATAGATAAACTGCTGATTGACCTGCAGAATTACCGCCTCCTACTATATAAACCTCTTTATCGGAGCAAGCTTGTGCTTCTGTCATTGATGAACCATAATAAATACCAGCTCCCGTATAATCCTCAATGCCGTGTGCTTCAAGTTTTCTATAATTGACTCCAGTGGTGATCACTACACTTTTTGTTCTAATACATTCTCCATTGGCTAGGGATATACTTTTGTAACCATCTTTTTCGGTTATAGAAGTAACTTCTCTTGGGGATAAAAACTCTATGCCAAATCGCTTTGCTTGTGTAATAGCGCGATGTGTGAGCTCTTGACCACTTAATCCATTCGGAAACCCAAGATAGTTCTCTATTCTGGAACTAGTTCCTGCCTGACCTCCTGGCGCGTGTTTTTCAATTAATAATGTTTTTAAGCCTTCTGAACCTCCATAAACTGCAGCTGCTAATCCAGATGGACCAGCACCAATAATTACTACATCATACAAATTGTCTTTTGGATGAGCATTCAAGCCAAGTGCAGTTGCCAGTTCAATTATATCAGGGTTTTTATAACAACTACCGTCTTGTAGTGAAATCACAGGAAGATCTTTTGCGGTAAGCTGATAAAGTTCAATAATTTCCTTTGCCTTGTCGCTAGTTTCTACATCTAACCACTGGAATGGAAATAGATTTCCTGATAGGAAATCTTTTATATCGTGGGATTTTGGAGAATATTGATAACCAATTACTTTTATTCCATCAAATTCTGGTTGAAAGTTTACTAACCAAGTATCTAATAAGTCATTTATAGTTGGATATAGTTTTTCTTCTGGTGGATTCCATGGTTTCGTAAGGTAATAGTCTAGCTGTACATCATTGATTGCTTTAATAGCAGCTTCTGTGTCTGAATAGGCGGTTAATAATACTTTCTTAGCATCTGGGAAAAGTTTTTTCGCTTGTTTTAAAAATTCTACTCCAAGCATTTCTGGCATTCTTTGATCGACCAGAAATAATGCAACAATCTCATTTTTTTTCTTTAAATCTTCTAAGGCCTCTAAAGCATCATTAGCAGATTCAGTACTCATTACACGATATTCTTTGCGATATTCCGATTTTAAATCTCTGGTTACCGCACGTAATACTTGTGGATCATCATCGAGAGCAAATATGATAGGTTTTTTCATCACTGTTACATTTTAAAACAAACTAAAAATTAAAATTATCTGGATCTGGCCCTAATCTTTGATTTTTTTCTAAAGCATCTATATAGTTTACATCTTCTTTAGAAAGTTCAAAGTCAAAAAGATTGGAGTTGTCAATAATTCGTTGTTTTTTAGAGGATTTAGGAATGGTAACTACTCCTTTTTGTAAATTCCATCTTAGAACAATCTGAGCAACCGTCTTTTCATATTTTTTTGCTAAATCATCTAAAATAGATAATTCAAAAATTTTTCCTTGCATCATTGGAGACCAAGCCTCATATTGTATATCATGTTTCTCGCAAAATTCAATTAGATCTTGCTGCACAAGATATGGGTGAAACTCCATTTGATTTACCATCGGTTTTATTTCTGATGTTTGCATAAGATTTTGCAGATGATGTTGCAAAAAATTACTTACTCCAATAGCCTTTATACGTCCATCTGTGTATAATTTCTCTAAAGCTTTCCAAGTTTCATTATATTTTCCCTTTACTGGCCAGTGAATAAGATATAAATCGAGGTAGTCTAACTGTAATCGTTTAAGACTTTCTTCAAATGCTTTTAGAGTAGATTTATAACCTTGATCAGCATTCCATACCTTACTGACTACAAAAACTTCTTCTCGAGGAACATGACTATTGCGAATAGCTTTTCCAACACCTTCTTCATTCTTATAAATACTTGCAGTATCTATATGACGATATCCTTCATCTAGTGCCCATTGTACGGCATCAATAACTTCTTTATCATTATCTGATAAGTATACACCAAGACCGAAGTAAGGCATATCGATTCCGTTATGTAATTTAAATGTTCCTTTTATATCTGTTATCGTTTTCATAAGTTTAGTTAAGTGAGAGGTATACAAACAGTAAATCTTGTTTCTCCTTTTTTAGATTTCACAGTAATATCACCGTGATGTTGGTTTATTATTCTTTGAACTACTTCAAGCCCCATACCTGTTCCTTCTCCAATAGCTTTTGTGGTATAAAAGGGGTCAAAGATAATATTCAGGTTTTCTTCAGGAATTCCTTTTCCATTATCAATAATTTCAGTTTTTAAGAAATTTTGATCTTTATACGTTTTAATTTTTAATACCCCAGAATGATCCATAGCGTCAACTGCATTATCAATTAAGTTTGTCCATACCTGATTTATTTCGCTAACAAATATTTTTACTTTGGGGAGATGATTTTGAAAATCTTTTTCTACGGAAATATTTTTCTTTTTAAGCTTGTGATTAAGCATAGTAAGTGTGCTTTTTATTCCAATATGGATATCGGTAGGTGTTTTTTCTGGAGCTCGATCCATATGAGTATAACTTTTTATAGAATGTACCAAGCTAGATATCCTATTAGAAGCTTCAGCAATTTCATCTACCATTTTTTCTGTAGTAAGTACATTTTCAACCCACTCAATTGCATTAGGAAAGTTTTTTTGACCTGTAACATTATAAATATTCTCCATAGCTTCTATATCCATACAAAAATCTAATAGTGTCTCTGTCAATTCATATGCTTCATCGACGCCATGATCTTCTAACCATTCTTCTAATTCATCTTCTTTTTCATTGCGCTCAGTTAGCTTCATGTTATTTTCTGGGCGATTATTCAGTTTATCAAAAAGAAGTTTATTAATAGTGTCAATTTCCTGATCTCCCATTCTAATAGAAACTACCCTTTTAAATTTTTCAGGGACATTGCTTAAGTGTACCTTAAGAGCTTTGGCACTTCGTACCATGGCAGAAGCGGGATTATTAAGTTCGTGGGCTAATCCTGCGGATAATTTACCTAAGGACATCATTTTTTCTGCTTGTACATTATCTTTAGTAAATTCTCTAACTCTCGAGGTCATTTTATGTACTAACACTTCTGTAAGTTCATAATGATTAGAGATCATTTCTTTAAATAAGATTTTTTCAAGAGTCAAAACTTTAGTGTCTTCAATGACTTCACCAAAACCAAGCGCAGAACTTGCTCTAGAAAAAGGAAGTAAACCACCTATTTCATTAGTGTCCATAAGTGCTACGTGTTTGTAGTTTCCGTTCTGTTCTACTTTGATTTCGATTTTTCCCTCTAGAACGATGAATAGTTTATCAATAGGGTCTCCTTTCTGAAATAAATATGCTCCTTTCTTTAGCTTTTTTACATAAGCCTTATTTAGTAGCCATTGTAATTGATCGTCTGGAATTTGAATAAACTCCTGAACTTGTTGAAGATTTTCTATACTCAATTTCATTACTCTAAAATTAGGCAATAAAAAACCTCTTTCCAATATCTTTACATATAAGAACTCTTAAGGTTTTTATAAAGTTTGTACTCTATTAAACCGAATATGGATTATTCAGTTTTATTTATGAAGATCTTATTATAATGAAGATCAGAATGATTTATTATATTTAAAAACTATTAAATAAGAAAGGTGATGTCTCACGAATTACAAAAATATTTTACAACAAATAAAACAACATGGGATCAAAAAGTAGGAATTCATGCTTCCAGTGATTTTTATGATTTAGAATCTTTTAAAAAAGGTAATAATTCTTTGAAAAAGTATGAGTTAGAAGCTTTAGGAGACGTTTCAGGGAAATCATTATTACATCTGCAGTGCCATTTTGGTCAGGATACATTAAGTTGGAGTAGGATGGGAGCAAAATGTACTGGGATTGACCTTTCTGAAAAAGGAATTAAATTAGCGAAACAATTAAATAGTGAACTAAATCTGGATGCTAATTTTTTGATTTGCAACGTTTTAGATACTTCTAATTATATAAATGAACAGTTTGATATTGTATTTACAAGTTATGGTGTTATTGGTTGGTTACCCGATTTGAAATCGTGGGGTAAAATGATTGCCGAGAGGTTGAAAAAAGGAGGTGTTTTTTATATGGTAGAGTTCCATCCTATTGTTTGGATGTTTGATTATTTAGAAGGGATTCCTACAATTAAATATGGATATAACCAAAAAGAGGTAATCTATGAGGAATATGAAGGGACATATGCAGATATGAATTCTAAGATGATTAGTAAAGAATACGGTTGGAATCATGGATTAGGAGAAGTGGTTTCATCTTTGTCTGAAGCAGGATTAACAATAGAATACCTAAAAGAATATGATGAATCTCCGTATGATATTTTTCCTGACTTAATTAAAAAAGATAATGGAATGTTTGAAACTTCCGATAAATTATTTCCACTACTATTTGCGATTAAAGCTTTTAGGTAACAATTCATTGATAATTTTTTTACATTTGTTAAAGGTTTTAATGTTGTATAAGCTCTAAGTTGAAAAGAGCAAGTTTGTCAAGGACATTAAGATCCGGACCGTATAGTTCCTTTTCATACTTTGGCAAACTGGAATCACTAAAAAGTATGCAAGCAAAAAATATAGCTATCGTAGGGAGTGGCCTGGCAGGTTCACTATTGGCAATTTATTTGAGAAAATATAATCATCAGGTTACGGTTTTCGATAGAAGGCCTGATATTAGAGAGGTTAAGTTTAGCGGTCGTTCTATAAATCTTGCTATGTCTATTCGTGGCTGGAATGCATTGGATAAGGTTGGTATTGGTGAAGAAATCAGAAAGCTTGCAATTCCAATGAATAAAAGAGCTATGCACGTGAATAATCAACCGGAATATTACCAATACTACGGTAAAGAAGGGGAGGCCATTTATTCTATTTCTAGAGGAGTATTAAATCGAAAAATGATTAGTCTGGCAGAAGAATCGGGAGCTGTTTTTCGATTTAATGAAAAAGTATGGGATGTTAATTTACCAGAAGCTAAGATATATACCGGAGAAACAGAAAAGGGAGAATGGAAAGAGTATGCGTATGATATGATTTTTGGATGTGATGGCGCTTTTTCTAGAGTACGTCATAAAATGCAAAGAAGAAGTAGGTTTGATTACTCACAGGATTTTCTTGATGCCGGCTATAAAGAACTTGGTATTCCTGCTAATGATGATGGTACTCATAAGTTAGATAAGAATTCACTTCATATATGGCCGAGAGGAAAATTTATGCTAATTGCTTTGCCAAATTTGGATGGAAGTTTTACGTGCACTTTATTTATGCCTCATGAAGGTGAAAACTCTTTTGAAAGTCTGACAAATGATAAGGAGGTAGAAGAGTTTTGGAAACAAAATTTTCCAGACACTATGGATTTAATGCCAACGTTACTTAGAGATTTTGAGAATAATCCTACTAGTGCATTAGTTACCATGAAATGTTATCCTTGGAGTTATTGGGATAAAGTAGCTTTGGTTGGTGATTCTGCCCATGCAATTGTACCATTTTACGGACAAGGAATCAATGCTGGTTTTGAAGATATCTCGGTTCTTGATGATATTATAGGTGCTTATAAAGGAGAAAACTGGCAGGAGATTTTTGAAAAATATCAGGAGACCAGAAAACCAAGTACCGATGCAATTGCAGAACTTTCGTATCGTAATTTTGTTGAAATGAGTAGTAAAACTGCGGACGCTAACTTTCTTTTAAGAAAAAAGATAGAAAAGCATTTCTCTGAAAAACATCCTAATAAATGGATTCCTTTATATACTAGAGTAACTTTTACACATAGACCTTATGCAGAAGCTCTAGAAATTGGAGATCAACAAGCGGCTATTATGGATGAAATCATGCAAATAGAGAATATTGAAAATGTTTGGGATAGTGAGGAAGTAGAAAAGCAAATAATAGCTGGCCTAAATGCTTATCAAGTTGTCTAATTAGTGATTTTTACCCAATAAGTCTTTTCAACCATTTTAATTTAGTGCTGGTGTAGGGAGAATATTTTAGATTTAACTCTATTAAAAAGGATTTTTGTAAGATACTTTTGTAGTGAGAAAATGCTACAAACCCTGCTTTACCATGATAATTACCTGTACCGCTATCGCCAACACCACCAAAAGGTAGGTTTTGTTCCATAAAATGCATGACAGCATCATTTATTGCCCCACCACCAAAAGAGATTTCATTAAGGATCTTATTTTTGATAGTTTTATTTTTTGTAAAAATATAGCAGGATAGTGGTTTCGATAATGTTTTTATATCCAAAATGGCTTTTTCTATAGAGTCAAAAGATAAAACAGGTAGTATAGGACCAAAAATTTCTTCTTGCATTACTTTATCTGTAAAAGAAACTTCCGTAAGGATCGTTGGTACTATAATTCTATTTTCTGCATCACATTGACCACCTAGGTATATTTTATCATTTTTGATAAGAGCTTGTAATCTCTCGAAGTTTTTTTGATTTACTATCTGAGTGTAATTTTGGTTCTCTACCTTATAATCTGCTTTTTCGATGTGTTTTTTTATAGCAGATAAAAGCTCATTATGTATGGTAGATTCTACCATTATATAATCAGGAGCAATACAGGTTTGACCAGTGTTTAAAAATTTTGCCCACACCAGACGTTTCGCTGTCATATCTATATCGACGTCTTTGGTAATAATAGCAGGACTTTTTCCTCCTAATTCTAGTGTAACGGGAGTTAAGTGTTTTGCGGCTGCTTGATAAACAATTTTACCTACAGGAATACTTCCTGTAAAGAAAATTTTATCGAATCGTACTTTTAGTAATTCTGTAGTTTCTTTTACCCCACCTTCTATAACTTTAAAAAATGATTCACTAAAATTTTGATTGATAATCTTAGCCATTATTGACGAAGAGTTCGATGGGATTTCACTAGGTTTAAGAATTACTGTACATCCCGCGGCTATCGCTGCTATAGCAGGAACTAGAGATAATTGAAAAGGATAATTCCAGGCTCCCATTACCAAAATAGTTCCAAGAGGCTCAGGGATTATATAACTTTTACCCGGAAGGTTTGCTAATCCTGTGCCTACTCTTTTTTTCTTAGACCATTTTTTTGTGTTCACGATAGCAAGATCAATTTCATGATATATGATCGCTAATTCTGTAGTGTATGTTTCGTACTTGGATTTTTTAAAATCGTTATAAATCGCGTTATATAATAGGTCTTCATTTTTTTGTAAAACATTTTTTAAACGTTTTAGCTCCTTTACTCGATAAGATATTTCTTTAGTAGTATTGGTGTCAAAAAAAGTTTTTTGAGTATTTATGATTTCCTGATAGTTCATAATGATAAATATAACGATGTTATAAAATAATTATGATCCTGCGCTCAAACGCTTCTTCAATTCTAACTCTTTCTGCATTTGTTTTACAGTTAAAGTACTCCCATCATGACTCCATCCAGGAGGTCCAAAAATATACATAAACTTATGATACCAGTTTTTTGATTTTTTGGTGTCATTCCAAATGTCTTTGTATTCATGTGTCAAAATAACCCAAGGATTGTAAGAATTAGGTGCGTGCGTAACACCATATTGTACTTCGATTTCATCATCAAGTTCTTTCCAAGTTCCAAATATCTTATCAAAAATATTGAGAAAACCTCCGTGGTTTTTATCCATATATTCCACATTCTTCGCATGATGTACCTGATGCATTGTGTGAGTATTCAATATTTTTTCTATAAAGCCCATTTTTGGAATAAATACAGAGTGTAATTGAAATTGCCACAAAGCTTCTATTCCAAGACAAACAATAACCATTTCAGGAGGAAACCCTACAATTGGCATCCACATATAGAATAATGGTTTATATAAAAGTGTAAACCATCCATTACGTACAGCTGTTCCAAGATTAAAATTATCAGATGAGTGGTGAACTATGTGAGCAGCCCACAATGCTCTTATCATATGGTTTTGTCTGTGAAACCAGTAATAGGTAAAATCATCCGCTAATTGACATAATAACCATACATACCATGCGTATCCGAAAGATTCCCAGCCCATAATGTTGGTTCTTACACCGTTAATTTCTGGATTGAAAACGTTGTACATATAGGTAAATAATACTACTGAGAAAACTGTTTTAAGAAAAGGTCCTAAAAATGCTGATCCAAGTCCCATAGTGAAACTGGCAGATAAGTCCTTCCAATTATAAAGGTTTTTATGTTCATCGTGATTTTTGCTGTATGTCAATTCTACTACGATAAGTATTAGAAATAAAGGTACACCGTATTTTAAGGGCTGTATAAAATCCATTTTCTTTTTGTTGTATTCTAATTGGGGCAGAATATAATAAGAATTTGCAGTAAAACTTTAGCATTTTACTTTTTTAAATAAAAAAAGTATGTTTTTAACGATTGTTTATTTAAATGTAGATGTGGTTTTCTCAAATTCTATACATACTATTTTGCAAAAATCTGAGATGAATCTTTAAAAGATTTGAATTCAAGCGCATTTCCACATGGATCATAAAAGAACATGGTCGCTTGTTCTCCTACCTCTCCCTGAAATCTAATATAAGGTTCAATAACAAATTCTACTTTCTTATTGGATAACATTTGTGCGAAATTTTGCCAAATATCCCATTCTAGAATTATTCCGAAATGTGGAACAGGAACTTCTTTGCCATCCACATTATTATGATGACTGGTAGTAGATTCTGATTTTGGTTTATAATGAATTACTAATTGATGCCCAAAAAAATTAAAATCTACCCAGTGGTCACTACTTCGTCCTTCTTTTAGATCAAGTGTTTTATTGTAAAAATCTCGTGCAACTTCTAAATTATCCACAGGTATTGCAAGATGAAAAGGAGATAATGATTTCATAAGTAATTTATTGATTTTATACCTTAATATATATGCTAAGGTTGTAAATAAATATGTGTTTTATCTTTTTCTATCGCTTCTTTTTCTTTTTTTAGAAGTAGAACTATTTCTTTTTTCAGCACTTTTTCTGCCCTTATTTTGGGGAGAGAAGTTTTTATTATTGTTTTGTCGCCTTGTTGTTTTTTTTTCTTCTATTATAGATGCTTCTTCAGTCTTACTAGAGTCTCCTACATCATTATTAATAATATGTAGTTCCTTTTCTGTTAAATAACGCCATTCGCCTACAGGAGTATCTAAACTAATATTCATTATACGAATTCGTTTTAGTTTTGTTACTTCGTATCCAAGGTATTCACACATTCTTCGGATCTGTCTATTTAAACCTTGTGTAAGAACTATTTTAAAGTCGTATTTATTTATCTGTTCTACTTCACATTTACGAGTAATGGTATCTAGAATGGGAATTCCATTACCCATTCTTTTAATGAATTGAGGACTAATTAGTTTGTTTACCGTAACAATATATTCTTTTTCGTGATTATTTCTTGCTCTTAGAATTTTGTTTACAATATCACCATCACTCGTTAGTAAAATTAATCCTTCACTTGGTTTATCTAATCGACCAATTGGGAAAATACGTTTTGGGTAGTTGATGTAATCAACAATATTATCTTTTTCATTTTGAGCTGTCGTACAAACAATTCCAACTGGTTTATGAAAAGCGAGGTATACGTGTTGTTCTTCAGACTTGTTCATCAATTCGCCATCAACTCTTACTTCATCTCCGGGAGCTACTTTGGTGCCCATTTCCGGAACTTTGTTGTTTAGGGTAACACGACCTTGATCAATTAGTTTATCTGCTTCTCGACGAGAACAGTATCCAACTTCACTAAGGAATTTATTGAGTCTAGTAAGCTTAGAGTTTTCCACAATGCAAAGGTGCTTATAAAATTTAATTTTTCAAAAAATGAATGATCATATCATCTACTTCATCAAAGAATAGAGAATGTCCAAAATTTTCTGTGGTAATAAATTTTGAATTTGTCCAGTTTTTACTAATTTTTTCTGCACCTGTATATGGCGCAATTTCATCAAATTTGTCGTGTATAAGTAAGCCTGGATGCGTTAAATTTTTCGCAAACTCTGCAACGGAAAATTCATTGAAATGAAAGCCGAATTTTTCTTTAAAATATTGACTTAAAGCTTCCATGAAGTTGTCAGATAATTTCAATGTTTTTTGATAACCTTCCATAATTACGGATAATTCTGTTGGAGGTGCGAGAACAATCAATTTTTCTATTTCAGGGTTTGGGTATTTATATTGATGAAAAACAGTGGTCATACCACCAACAGAATGTCCAATAATATAGTTCGGACGATATAATTCTATCATTTTTTGAAGGCATTCTGCATATAGTGGAACACTCAGTGTTTTACCAGAAGAATTACCGTGCGCAGGAGCATCAAATGCAATAACATTGAAGTTTTGCTGATGTAATTTTTCAACAAGTGTTTTCCATCTATGACTGTTACTGTCCCATCCGTGAACCATCAAAACAGTTTCTCCCATATTAGGCCATCTATATGTTTGTAAAAAACTGTTTTTTACCGAGACGATTTCATCTTCAGCTTCCTCTAGAAAGTATTCCTGATCTGGTAGTACTTTTCCTTTTAGTGGTGTGCTAAATAATATATAGGCTTTGTGTAAAGCCTTTTTTTTGTTAAAAAAGAATAGTAATAAAAGTCGTTTACCAATAAAAATTGGGATGTACTTTTTTAATATTTTCTTCATAATTCTTCGCGGTGAACATACTCCATAGAAAAAGCAGGAAGACAAATTGCTATATATTCGCATTCTGATTCAAATGGATTAGCATATTGTACTCGGGTATTTTTTTTAATCTTAATAGATTGCCCAGATTCTAAGATTACTTTTTCGTTATCAATAATAAATTGTTTTTTCCCACGAATAATATAAGTGTATTCGTCAAATTCTGGTGTTTGAAATGGTTCACTCCAGCCTGGAGGAGCTATCATATGAGCAATGCTAACCTGAGAATTACCATCAGTGGCTCTTCCAAAATGTTCTTCAATTAATTTTCCATCTGTAGTTGGTACTACAAAAGGCGATTTTTGAACTTGATATTTTTTACTCATAAATATCCAAATAATAGATTTTAATTATTTTCCCAGTTAATAATGAAATGTTTAATTGTAGCCGAATCCGGAATTTGGGAAGCTTCAATTTTTTTATCAGTATTGAACTTTAGTTCGCTAGGTAATTCCTTTTTATTAATTGTTATGGAAGCCTGGATACTGTCAACAAATATAACCGCAGCACTAAGCGTATTATTAATCTTGGTGATGGTATAGTTGTCTTTAATATCCTTAAAAACACCACTTGCCGATAGTCCGGAAATAGTTTTGTATCTAGGATCAATGACCTGTATACTTTCAATTGATGATGCAGGGTTATTTTCTTCTCTAGGTTCTAGTAATAATAATTTGGCTCCGCCTTTTTCATAGATTTCTATTGTATTAGCGACATCTATGATTTTGTCATTTTTTGACATCTTTACTATGGAGTCATTGGCATAGATAGAATCTAATTGATTCACTTTTGTTGTGTTTGTTAAGTGACCGATTCTATTATAAGAAATTTCGAATGGATCTTGTTTTTTGTCATTTTGACAACTCAATAAACTTATACAAATAAGTAGAATACAGCTAATTTTTTTAGTCATAATAGGTTAATTATTCCCAAGGTTAAACAATGATTGGTTTTGTGTTTAGCGTAATAATTTATTTAATACTCCTAATGCCCCTCTTATAAAGGTAGCACTAGTAAGAACTTTGATAACAGCTTTTTCAGTAGTACTTGATTTCCTGCTTCTAGAACGAGAACTAGAGGAATTCTTTTTCAATTTCTCTCTTTCTTTTTTTGCTGCCGCTTTGGCTTCTTCGGCTTCAGCTTTTTCTATTTTTTCATTAAGAATCTCATAGGCACTCTCTCGATCTATATCTTCGTTATATTTATTAGAAAGGGTAGATTTTTTTAATAAATCATCTAATTCACTTTTAGAAAGTATATCCATTCTACTCATTGGAGCTCTTAACATTGTTGCTGCTAGAGGAGTAGGGCGCCCTTTTTCATCAAGAGCTGATACTAAAGCTTCTCCGATACCTAAAGATGTTAGTACTTCTTTAGTGTCATAATACTCAGATATAGGATAATTCTCGGCAGTGAGTTTTATAGCTTTTCGATCTTTTGCGGTAAATGCTCTTAAGGCATGTTGAACTTTTAGACCTAATTGTCCTAAAACTCCGTCAGGTACATCAGTAGGATTTTGTGTAACAAAATAAAGTCCAACACCTTTAGATCTTATTAATTTCACGATACTTTCTATTTGATCCATTAATGCATTAGATGCTTGCTTAAATATCAAATGAGCTTCATCAAGAAAAATAATCAATTCTGGTCGTCCACTGTCTCCTTGTTCTGGGAATGTACTATATACTTCGGCAAGAAGGCTTAACATAAATGTAGAAAACAGTTTTGGTCTGTCTTGGATGTCTGTTAACCGTAAGATGTTTATAAAACCTCTTCCATCTTCATCTACTCTACATAGATCTTGTACGTCAAATGATCTTTCTCCAAAAAAAATATCTGCTCCTTGCTGTTCTAAAGCTACAATTTTACGCAATATAGAACCAGTAGAAGCGGTAGATATTCTTCCGTAATCTTTTTCCAATTCTTCTTTTCCTTCACGAGTAGCAAATTGTAAAACCTTTTTTAGGTCTTTTAAATCTAATAGAGGTAGTTTATTATCATCACAATATTTAAAAATTATTGAAATAATCCCGGCTTGTGTTTCAGTTACATCTAAAATTCTAGAAAATAGTACAGGTCCAAACTCACTGACTGTTGCTTTAAGACGTACTCCATCTTGTTCTGATAATGAAAGAATTTCGACAGGGAAATCTTTTGCTTCAAATGGAATACCAATTTTTTCGTGTCGTTCATCAATTTTAGGATGGCCTGGACTCGCAGCAGCCAAACCACTTAGATCGCCTTTAATATCCATTAAAAGAACAGGTATTCCTTGTTCACTTAGGTTTTCTGCTAGAACTTGTAATGTTTTAGTTTTACCAGTTCCTGTAGCGCCAGCAATTAATCCATGTCTATTTAATGTTTTTAATGGAATTTTTACGTGAGCATCTGTCACAGTTTCTCCATTATGCATTGCAGCTCCTAGGGTGATGAAGTCACCCTTGGTAGTATATCCTTTATTTATATGGTCAAAAAAATCCTGATTACTACTCATAAGTTGATGTAAATTTTGATAAAAATAGCAATCTTACTTATGCTATCGAAATGAATGTGGTTTTGTTTTAGGTAAATTTATAATTTTTATATCAATATGAAGAGGTGTAGAAAATTATAGTTTACTTTTATAAGTAATAAATTATAAGTTTTAGAATGATGAAAAAGATATATTTAGTGCTGATGTTGGTCATTTCTTTGTTTGGTTGTACGCCTAATAGCGGTTCGAATACTTCTATTACCTTTCATGAGACTCATGAGCCAAAAAAATCGAACGCTCCATTTTCTGATGCGGTACAAGTTGGTAATTTGTATTTTCTTTCGGGTCAGGTTGGTATGGACCATTCAACTCGTAAGTTGGTAACAGGAGGAATAGAGCAAGAAACAAAACAAACATTAGAAAATATTAAGGATGTATTAAAGCATCATGATATGGATATGAGTGATGTTGTAAAATGTACGGTTATACTTTCTGACATAAATGATTTTTCTGCTTTTAATAAGGTATATAAAACGTATTTCCCTCAGAAACCTGCAAGAACTACTTTTGCTGCTAAAGGCTTAGCGGTAGGAGCAAAAATTGAAATAGAATGTGTCGCAGTAAAAAATTAAAGTTAGATCATTTTTCCATATAGAATTTATAACTTTAATTATCTAATGTTGTGTACCTTTGCATCCTTATGCAAGAAAGTACAGAGAAATTGGTGAATGAAGGTAGGATGCTTCCGCTGATGGAAGAATTTTATACCATACAAGGAGAAGGGTATCACAAGGGTACTGCTGCTTATTTTGTAAGAATTGGTGGTTGTGATGTTGGATGTCATTGGTGTGATGTTAAGGAGAGTTGGAACGCAGCACTTCACCCACCAACTTCCACACGTGTAATTGTAGATAATGCAGTGAAATATAGTAATGTAGTTGTTGTCACAGGTGGTGAGCCCCTTACTTGGGATATGTCTGAACTTACTAAAGGGTTAAAGAGTAAAGGTGCTAAAACTCATATAGAAACTTCTGGTGCGTATACTCTGACTGGTAATTGGGATTGGATTTGTCTTTCGCCTAAAAAAGTAAAACTTCCTACCAAAGAAATATATAGTAAAGCTCACGAATTAAAATGTATTGTATATAATAAGAGCGATTTTGATTTTGCTGAAGAACAAGCTTCACAAGTTTCGAAAGATTGTGTACTGTATTTACAACCAGAATGGAGTGTTAGAGAAAAGATGATTCCTTTGATTGTAGATTATGTGATGAAAAACCCCAAGTGGAAGGTGTCTTTACAGACTCATAAGTACTTGAATATTCCATAATTAACTCCTTGGTAAGCACATCTTCTTTATGGTTTTTGACGTTTTTAGGTCGGTTTTATAATTGCTTATTTTTAAAATTATGGTTTGACCGTAATTTTGTAAGAATTTTCCCTTCTATTAAAATGTATTATTGTAAGATAAAACTTTCTTTTTGGTTTTTGCTTGGCTCTTGATTTAGGTTTTTTGACGTAGATAAATATGTGTTTAACTAATTGTTAAATGATAGTTATCTTTTTTTTTGATTTTGCAGAAAGTTGTTTTTACTTTTATATAAGTAATTTAAAAACAGTTTTTTATGAAAAACTTATACTCTATTTTTGGGCTTGATTTTAGAATGTTTATTGATTTCGTGAAGGATCTTCCGAGTGCCTCTCGCTATGCAATGCGCAGATAATTTAAGTTCAATATCCCGTATTAATTTATAAGTAAAAGATTACACTAGTTTGTAGTCTTTTGTTTTTTACAATAAGTTTTGTGTATCGTTTTTATAAAAAAATGACCTTTCATATCATTTTTATTTAGCTCAGTTTCGTAGGGTTTTTAGAAAAGGTTTAAGAACTTTTAAAATAAATAGGATATGCTGGTGAAGCAAAGAAAAATAATAACCTTGAGCCTACACTCTTAAATACTAGGGGGATTCACCCCTGATTCTATACTGTTTTTTGTAAGTAATTTCTTTTTTGTGTAAATGTTTTTAAAGCATTTTTGTTTCTACATCGTATAAAAGTGGTTTTATGTCTAAAATACTCAATTCTACATGTTAATTTTTTTCATTGATTTACGTTTGAGTTTTATATTTGCATAACAATTTAAAAATCAAATAATTATGAAATATTTTTACAATATATTTAGAATAGACTTTAATTCGTTAAAGAGTTTTTTAAAGGAATTACCTTCCGCTAGCAGTAATGCAATACATAGATAATTGATTAATTAGTATTGTGTAGTTTTTGGGAAACGCTATAATACTATATTGTCTAAATTTATTAAGAATATAGTTCTTGATTAATTTGATAAATAAACTAAAAAGTAGGAATAAATTTTACTAGTACAATTGATATTTAGGTTTTTAATCGATTAAATAAAACCTTATATCTAAAAGTTCTTACATTTTTTGTTAAAAATGTTGATTTAAAGTCTTTTAGATATTATATTGTAGCTAAATAAATTGGAAATATTATGGGGCTATTTTACACTAAATTCAGATTAACTTTTAGGATTGTCATGGACTTTCTTAAAGAATTACCAGGGGCATCTAGTAATGCTATCCACAGATAGTTATTATTTCAGTGAAATAATTTAACCTTTTTTAGTCAGAAGGTTATTGTAAAAATAAAAAGGAGGTTGAATTTTTCAATCTCCTTTTTATTTGCGATACTTTATCTTAGTTGTAAAAAGGAACTTCTACTCTTACAGTTTCCCATCCAAGAACCATATGGTATCCTTTATCTACTTTCTTGAAAGCTATAGAAAACGCTTCTAATTCATCACCTTTTGCTGCAGGGACCTTTATTCTAGCAATATCTTTACCTTCGTCATAAGAGTATGCTCCCCATACATCTAGATCGGAACTTAATATTACAGTCCATTCTTTTTCACCAGGAATGGTAAACAGAGAATAAGTACCCGCTTTTACGGTTCCATCTCCTAATTTCATATCTTTAAAAAGTTTAATTTCAGTGGCTTCATCAGCTCCTGTTCTCCAAACTTTTCCATAAGGCACTTTGTCTCCAAGCATCGTTCTACCTTTCTTCTGAGGTCTACTATAGATTACTTTAATGTCAGGTTTTGCATTTCTGTCTGTTTTTGCATAGGAAATATCAGTTGGACTTTTCTGTAGTCCTGCAAATTTCTGAGCATTAATAGTGCTTACTGTTCCTAAAAACATAACAACAGCGAAGAAGAGTGATTTTTTCATAATTCGTGATTTTATTTTCTTAATTGTCGTAAAGATATGTAGGAACATACATGGGAAATGTTAATCCTCTCCTTAAATTCTGTTAAAAGAGTTAAATAACAACTTGATAGTTTTGATAGGTTTTTTGTGTGTATATAGTTTTTTTTTGATGTCAATAATTGTTTTTTAGTTTAAATTTGAAATCAAAAAATGGTTTTGTGTTTAAATAATGTAACTATAAATGCATCTTTGACTTCTCAATTAATAGAAAAAGAAGAATATGTGTGGAATAGTATGCGCTTTTGAATTAAAAGAAAAAGCAGATGTGTTAAGACCTCAGTTGTTAGAAATGTCGAAAAAGATACGACATAGAGGTCCGGATTGGAGTGGTATTTATGCAGATGATAAAGCTATATTAGCTCATGAGAGGTTGGCTATAGTAGATCCTGTATCTGGTAAGCAACCTTTGTTTAGTGAAGATAATAAGTTGATTTTAGCTGCTAACGGCGAAATTTATAATCATGGAGAAATTCGTAAGAAGTTTGATGGTTCTTATAATTTTCAGACAGAATCTGATTGTGAAGTTATTTTAGCTTTATATAAAGAAAAAGGTGCTCAATTTTTGGATGATCTAAACGGTATTTTTGCTTTTGCACTTTATGATGCTGAGCAAGACTCATATTTAATAGCTCGTGATCATATGGGTATTATTCCTTTATATATGGGTTGGGACCAAAATGGTACTTTTTATGTTGCTTCAGAATTAAAAGCACTAGAAGGTGTTTGTACAAAAATAGAATTATTCCCACCAGGTCATTATTTGGATAGTAAAAAAGGAGAATTAACAAAATGGTATGTTAGAGATTGGTCTGATTTCGAAACAGTAAAAGATAATCAAACTAGTATTGATGAGGTAAGAGATGCTTTAGAAGCTGCGGTTCATAGACAATTAATGTCAGATGTGCCTTATGGAGTATTGCTTTCGGGAGGTTTAGATTCTTCAGTTACCTCTGCTATAGCAAAGAAATATTCAGAAAAAAGAATTGAGTCTGGGGATACTAAAGAAGCTTGGTGGCCTCAATTACATTCTTTTTCAGTTGGTTTGGAAGGATCACCTGATTTAGCGGCTGCACAAAAGGTAGCTGACCATATTGGGACAATACATCATGAAATTAAGTTTACAATTCAAGAAGGATTGGACGCTATTAAGGATGTGATATATAATTTAGAAACTTATGATATAACTACTATTAGAGCTTCTACGCCTATGTATTTAATGGCAAGGGTTATTAAATCTATGGGAGTAAAAATGGTTCTATCTGGAGAAGGAGCGGATGAAATATTTGGAGGATACTTGTATTTTCATAAAGCACCGAATTCAAAAGAGTTTCACGAAGAAACGGTTCGTAAGTTAGATAAGTTACATATGTATGACTGCTTAAGAGCAAATAAATCTTTAGCAGCATGGGGAATTGAAGGACGGGTACCATTCTTAGATAAAGAGTTTATGGATGTAGCAATGCGTATCAATCCACAGGATAAAATGATTAATGGGGAAAGAATGGAAAAATGGGTTATTCGTAAAGCCTTTGAGTCATATTTGCCGGAAAGTGTAGCTTGGAGACAAAAAGAACAATTTTCTGATGGTGTTGGGTATAGTTGGATAGATACTTTAAAAGCAGTAGTGGAGACTGAGGTAACCGATGAACAAATGGCTAATGCACATTTTAGATTCCCAATACAAACACCGCAAAATAAAGAAGAGTTTTATTATAGATCAATTTTTGAAGGGCATTTCCCGAGTGATGCTGCAGCATTGTGTGTTCCACAAGAACCTTCTGTGGCTTGTAGTACTAAAATAGCATTAGAATGGGATGAAGCTTTCAAAAACATGAATGACCCTAGCGGTAGAGCAGTAGCAAATGTTCATGATGATGCGTATTTATTAGATGAAGTTGTGCAATAATAATAGAATAAAAAGAAATTTAAAAATTTCAGCTTGAGTCGCTGAAAGTTGAGTTAATTGAGATGTAAAACCCCAAGAATTTTTCTTGGGGTTTTTTACGTATTTATAGTCAATAAATCTTTTCTGAAGTCTTTTGTGCTAATAGAGATAGCTCTATGGTAAATAAAAAAAAAGTGTGGCGTTATAGTAAGTGATTTTCTCGAATGAAGAGTTAATTATCCTTGGTTGTTAAAATAATAAGTTTAACTATTTTTTGGGGAATTTACAGTTCTTTTATAATTAGATTTATGAGGAATTTATTGTGTTTTTAATTGTGATATTGTTCGTTTTAAATATCTAATATGATAATATTTTTTATTGATGTCTAAACAGTAGATGTTGTTTTTAGGTAAATATTACGATCAGACTTCCTTGGGCAATAAAACATTCTAAGTTGTCAAGCTCAAATTATCAGTTTCATTAATAGGGTGTAAGTCGTGAGCATCTTTAAAATTTTCACGGTATATTTTAATTTTCTGTTATGTTAAAAAACATTTTAAAACTCAATGCGACTCAGCAATTAAGTAAAAAAGAGCAACAAGCAATTAACGGAGGATTTATTCCATCGGCGTGTACTTTTCCTGGAGCACCTCCTTTTGGCGGCCCTTGTGCTTGTATTGTAAATGGACAAGTATGTAGGGTGCAAAGAGATTATATCTGTTTGGATGGTACAGATCCTATTTGTCCTAACTTTTAGGATTATTCATTTCTTGTACATAGTTTAAGAGATGCTATTTCTTGAATGTAAAACTTGAAATAATAATAGGGCTACATTGTAATGTAGCCCTATTGTTTTAATCACGTAAGAAAAGATGATTTTTTGAGAATTAACTTCCGCAACGACCTTGATTAGACCATCTTCTGTTACTTTGTAGTAAGTATAAATAACCATTATAAGTTACTTGATCACCAGATGAGTAGCTTATGTTCCCATTATATGATTCAATACCATCACAGATGTCTGCCGGTTGAGTCTCTCCACACTTTCCAATCTGATTCCAACTACTAAAATCTCTTTCGTACAAGAAACCTTGATACGTAACCTTGTCGCCAACATTATATCTAATGTTTCTAGACCATTCATCTATTCCTTCGCATATATCGTTTCCGTCACCACCATCATCTCCTCCAGGGTATAGTAAATTAGTACCAGCGATATCTCCGGCAGATAATCTACCGTTAAAAGGAATGCGAGTTCCATCTAACTCAAGCATTACCGGTTGTCCGTTCTTGCTAAATGTAAAGCTACTGTATATCATTATGGATTGCACATCAAAAGCTCCAGGGTTTACAGAGTTATTACTGATTCTAAATTGACTTATCGCGCCATCTTGTATGTTTTCAGGGAAAATTCGTACAAATTGATCTCTATCGCTTCTATTTTGTTCGTGCAAGTACCCAAGTGTATGTCCTATTTCATGAGTCATAACTCCAGTTCCAGTTCTAACTCCCATGTTAATAGTTCCTCTATTTCCTTGAACTCCTAAACTAGCGTTTGCGCAATTACAATTGTCTCCATTATTTCTTATGGTAACATAGTAATTTTCATTCGTTCGTTCTTTAAACTTAATATTAGTTTTAGAAGACCATTGCTCTATAGATTCTAGAGTAACCTGTCTTTGGTTAGAAGTTAAACTATTGCTTAAAACATAGATAATTGTGTTGTTGGGCCATTTTGTAACTCCAGGTGCTAGTCCTAGTTTTTCAACTTCTCCAGGAACGGGATTAAGGTCAAATTCACCATTATCGAACATGTCTTCGTTATAGATTACATCCCCGGCAAGATATTCTCCATCACCAATAGACTCTACGTATATTGCTTCTCCAAGAAAAGATTTTTTTTCTAGTTGGATATCATTGTTTTCTTCATTGTTGATTTCTTCATCAAAATTTTCGTTTGTACAAGAACCCATAGCTAGTCCTAGGCAGATAAAGGCAATTTTGCCTAAATTCATTAGATTTTTAGTTTTCATTTTTAAAAAATTAAATTTGTTGATTGTGTGTATTTCCTTTAATTCGACCACATCTGTAGTCTGGTTGATTTAACGGAGGTAGGTTGTATTATTGTGAATGATGTCATTTAATTAAGAGGCTTTTATTATTCGTAAGTGTTGGGTGAGAAAACGTAAAGATGTTAAGGGAGAACATTATTTTAATATTGTTGTTTGTCTTTAGATTTATTTTTTAGCCAAGAAAATGAATATATGTTTTTGTAAAATATTGTTTTGATGTTAAAGTGTTTGTTTACAAAGTGTTGTCTTTGTTTTTGAAGGATTATATAAATTATTAATTTAATCTTAAATCGATTTTAAGGCTGTTTTAATCACTTTTAAGAGGCTTTTTTATTTTTCTAGTCTTGTTCTTAACTAATTGTTGATAACTCTTTAAATCATACGTTATAAAACGCTTTGAACATTTGGCTGTTTTTTTATCTTTGTTTGTTGACCAAAAATTGTAATAAATAAAGCTGATTTATGAGCGAAGAAGCAAAGAAAAATAATTATTCAGCCGATAGTATTCAGGCGTTAGAAGGAATGGAGCATGTACGCATGCGTCCATCCATGTATATTGGAGATGTAGGTACTAGAGGTTTGCATCATTTAGTATATGAAGTTGTAGATAACTCAATTGACGAAGCATTGGCTGGTCATTGTGATGCTATCGATGTTACAATAAATGAAGATAACTCCATCACTACTAAGGATAATGGTCGTGGTATTCCTGTTGGAATTCATAAAAAAGAAGGTGTCTCGGCTTTAGAGGTTGTAATGACTAAGATTGGAGCTGGAGGTAAATTTGATAAAGACTCGTATAAAGTTTCTGGTGGTCTGCACGGAGTTGGAGTTTCTTGTGTTAATGCACTTTCTGATCATTTACATGCGATTGTGCATAAAGATGGTAAAGTGTGGGAGCAAGAGTATGAAAAAGGAAAGCCTCTGTATCCGGTAAAGTCCACAGGAGATACTGATTTTAACGGTACAATTGTTACTTTTAGACCTGATCCTACTATTTTTCAGCAGACGCTGGAATATAACTACGATACTTTAGCAAGTCGTATGCGAGAGTTGTCATATCTTAACAAAGGAATAACAGTTAATCTAACAGATAAAAGGCATAAGGATGATGATGGTAATTATATTTCAGAAACCTTTCATTCTGAAGAGGGTTTAAAAGAATTTGTAAGATTTTTGGATACGAGTCGTAGTCCTGTTATAGGACATGTGATTTCTATGGAAGGAGAGAAGAACGATATTCCTGTAGAGGTTGCTATGATTTATAATGATTCTTATGCAGAGAATCTTCATTCATATGTTAATAATATCAATACACACGAAGGAGGAACACATCTTTCAGGATTTAGAAGAGGGCTTACTTCTACCTTAAAGAAGTATGCTGATGCTTCAGGAATGTTGGATAAACTAAAGTTTGAAATAGCAGGGGATGATTTTAGAGAAGGTCTTACTGCAATTGTTTCTGTAAAAGTGCAGGAGCCTCAATTTGAAGGTCAGACGAAAACTAAATTAGGAAATAGAGAGGTTACTTCTGCGGTTTCTCAATCTGTTTCTGAAATGTTAGAGAACTACCTTGAGGAAAATCCTAATGATGCTAAAACAATCGTTCAGAAAGTAATTCTAGCGGCGCAAGCACGTCATGCAGCTAAGAAGGCTCGTGAAATGGTACAGCGAAAAACGGTAATGAGTATTGGTGGACTTCCTGGTAAGCTATCTGATTGTTCAGAGCAGGATCCAGCTTTATGTGAAGTGTTTCTTGTCGAGGGAGATTCGGCAGGTGGAACTGCAAAGCAGGGGCGTGATCGTATGTTTCAAGCTATTTTACCTTTACGTGGTAAGATTTTGAATGTAGAAAAAGCAATGCATCATAAAGTTTTTGAGAATGAAGAAATAAAAAATATTTTTACTGCTCTTGGGGTTACTATTGGTACTGAAGAAGATAGTAAAGCACTTAACCTTTCTAAATTACGCTATCATAAAGTGGTAATCATGTGTGATGCTGATGTGGATGGGAGTCATATTTCTACATTAATTCTTACATTCTTTTTCCGTTATATGAAAGAGTTAATTGAGGCAGGACACATTTATATAGCTGCGCCGCCATTATATTTGGTTAAGAAAGGAGCCAAAAAACAATATGCTTGGAATGACGATCAGCGTGATATGATTGTAAAGGAATTTGGAGAGAGTTCTAAGATTCAGAGATATAAAGGTCTTGGTGAGATGAACGCGGAACAATTATGGGATACTACGATGAACCCAGAATTTAGAACAATGCGTCAGGTAACAATTGATAATTTAACAGAGGCAGATAGAATCTTCTCTATGTTAATGGGAGATGAGGTACCACCACGTAGAGAATTCATTGAGAAAAATGCAGTTTACGCTAACATTGATGCGTAATGTAAGTGTTATTAAATAATATAGAATGAAATCCGTTGTACTGTGTATAACGGATTTTTTTATATATTGTCGCGCCTATTAAACCCAAATCTAGTGAAATGAACAGACCTAAAATGTTTGATTACTTTTTCAAATATTAGTTTATGTGCATTCCATCTGATTATTGAATAACCTTAGATAGAAACAGATGAAAAAAACTATACTGCTTTTAGCGATGCTTTTGTTTAAAGTGTCTTATTCCCAAACCAATGTAGATCAGTTATTAGAATTAGGTATAGAAAATGCACAGCGTTTTAGTAATGACTATTTTGCTCCAGCTGGTGAACTATTGGTGAATAGTATGTCTAATGGTTGGTATAAAACAGCTGAAGTTAAAAAGTTGTGGCGTTTTGAAGTTGGATTTCTAGGTAACCTTTCTTTTGTAAGAGAAGAAAAGCAGTCATTTGTTCTTAATACCGCTGATTATGAAGGTGTAGAATTTAGAGAAGGTCCATCAAGTCAATTGGTAGCAAATGCTTTTGGTGGTGATCGTGGTGATATCGTAGTGGTTTTAAATCAAGGGCAGTTAGCACAAGTAGAAGTAACACTCCCTGACGGTATAGGTGGTAAGGAAGTGAATATTGCACCTACTGGATTTCTTCAAGGGTCTATGGGGATATCAAAAAGCACCGAAATTAAAGCTCGATTTTTACCAAAAATTGCTGTGCGTGAGAATACAGAAGTTTTTCTATATGGGTTGGCAGTTCAGCATGAATTAACCGATTGGATTTTTTCTTGGAAAAGACTTCCTTTTAGGTTCTCTGGATTAATAGGGTATACTAATGTTAGAGGGTTTTATGATTTTACGGCAGATAGCCAGATTGATGGAACAGATCAAGAAATACGATTAAAATCTAGTTCATGGTTGGTAAGCGGTATTATATCTACAAAGCTTCCTAAATTTAATTTTTATGGAGGATTTGGGTATTACGCAGGGAATAGTAAAGCTGATATTTTAGGTACCTATGAGGTGCAAAATGGTCCGTTAGCAACACAGACTGTAGAGGATCCAATTTCTGTAGATAATAAAACTTCAGGCCTTAAGGCTACTATTGGTGCTAATGTGAAATTAGGTTTTTTTAGAGCTAATTTAGATTATACGCTTCAGAACTATCAAAACCTCTCTATTGGTTTGAATTTTGGTTGGTAATTTAACTAAGAATTCACAAACAAAATCGTTAAAGAATTTGTATTTTCGCGCTGATATTGAAGAGATTCAATATGCCAAGATAATATTAATCAAAATTATATAGAGATAATGAAAGTTACAGTAGTAGGAGCTGGTGCAGTAGGTGCAAGTTGTGCCGAGTATATCGCCATTAAGAATTTTGCTTCAGAGGTAGTATTGTTAGATATTAAAGAAGGATATGCAGAAGGTAAAGCAATGGATTTGATGCAAACAGCTTCTTTAAACGGGTTTGATACTAAGATAACAGGAACTACAAATGATTATTCTAAAACTGCAGGAAGTGATATTGCTGTAATTACATCTGGTATTCCGCGTAAACCTGGAATGACACGTGAAGAATTGATTGGTATTAACGCAGGGATTGTAAAATCTGTTTCTTCTAGTTTGATTGAGCATTCTCCAAATGCAATTATTATTGTTGTTAGTAATCCAATGGATACAATGACATATTTAGTACATAAAACTACAGATCTTCCTAAGAACAGAATTATTGGTATGGGTGGAGCTTTAGATAGTGCTCGTTTTAAGTATAGATTAGCTGAAGCATTAGGAGCTCCAATTTCTGATGTTGATGGAATGGTGATTGGCGGACATAGTGATAAAGGGATGGTTCCTTTAACAAGACTAGCAACTAGAAATAGCGTGCCAGTTTCAGAATATATCTCTGATGAGCGCTTAGAGCAGGTTGCTGCTGATACTAAGGTTGGTGGAGCTACACTTACCGGATTATTAGGGACATCAGCATGGTATGCTCCAGGAGCTGCAGTATCAGGATTGGTTCAGGCTATTGCTTGTGATCAGAAAAAGATTTTTCCTTGTTCTACATTGTTAGAAGGAGAGTATGGGTTAAATGACCTATGTATAGGAGCGCCAGTAGTATTAGGTAGAAATGGTATTGAAAAGGTAGTAGAAATAAATCTTAGCGATGCAGAAAAGGCAAAACTTTCTGAAAGTGCTGAAGGAGTTAAGAAAACTAATGGATTGTTAGAATTATAGTCTAATAATATCCTTTATATAGAATTGCCAAAGAGTTGCTATTACATAGTAACTCTTTGTTTTTTTATAACTTTAAATGTTTGTAATAAAATAAAATCATAGTCACAGAGTTATTTAGTTTTTCTAAGAAGATATTTGTTGTAAGACTTTAGAAATGCAGTTTTAATTTTTTTATATTTGCGATCATGAGAAAAGAATGGTACTTCAAAATTTTGATTACTGCATTTGCACTATTAGTTGTGATGCAGCATCAAACTGTAGTGCCTAATCAAGAAATTGTTCTTGAGTTTACTGATGTTGAGGTTACTTCTTCAGAAGCGCAAAACGCAATTGCGCTTGTGAAAAAACAATTGGAATCTATTGGGGTTAGAAACACTCGGATTTCTAAGGATTTAAATAATGGTAAGCTTAAGATAGCTTATTATAGTGATGCTGATGTAGAAAGTATCAAAGAAATACTGTCTAAAGAACAAGGTGTTGCCTTAAATCATATTTTATTTGATCAGAATAGTGCAGACGATCAATTTCCGTTCAACAAAAATTCTTCAGACTATAATCTAGATGTTTATAAAATTCAAAAAAGTACAGACTCCAATACGGATTCTAATGGAATTTTTGTTCTAGAGGTTAAACAAAAACAGGATAGAGCTTCAGGTTTTTATGCACATAGTTTTGTAACCGAAAATGATATTGATCATTTAGCTAGACTAACAAAATTAGCTCAAAAAGTTAATAAATCTATTGCAATTACAATAGATAATATTTCTTATAAGATTCCTGAGGTAAGAGCAGGACCAATTTCTTAATTAAGGATATATTAATTTTAATATTCCTTACATCTCCAATTTTTAGGAAGTCAGATAAGAAGAAAGTAATTGAGTTGTTTTTTTTCTAAATCCTACTTGACTTTTTAATATAGCTCATGTCAAAGATTTGACAGAGCTTTCCAATAATTAAATTCTAATAAATTAATAATTGTTGAATCCTATTTGATTTAAAAGGGTTTGACCAAAATAAATAATAATGCAAAATAAAGGACTTGTTAGAGTGTTTGCGATTTTATTTGGATTGGTATGTGTTTACCAATTATCGTTTACGTACTTAACATACACAAAAGAAAAAGAAGCTGAGAACTATGCCTTAGCTAAACATCCAGAAGCAGATGCTTCTGCATTAAGAGATACAGCAGAAAAAACTTATTTAGATTCTATTGGTAAGGATCCAATTTTTGCAAATTTTAGTTATAACGATGCTAAGTCAAAAGAACTAAATAAAGGTCTTGACCTTAAGGGTGGAATTAATGTAATTCTTCAGATTTCTGTTAGAGATATCCTAGAAGGATTGGCTAATAATTCTAAAAACCCTGCTTTTATACAAGCGCTAGATGCTGCCGATCAGACTCAGAAAAATAGTCAGAATACATATGTTGAAGATTTCTTTATAGAGTTTGAAAAAATACCTGATGCTCAGTTAGCTTCTCCAGATATTTTTGCGAATAAAAATTTAAGTGATGATATCACTTTTGATATGTCTAATGACATTGTAGAGCCAGTTTTAAAAAGAAAAATTGACGAGTCAGTAACTTCAGCATTCGAAGTACTTCGTAAGCGTATTGATAAGTTTGGGGTTACACAACCTAATATCCAACGTTTAGGAGAGTCAGGGCGTATTTTAGTAGAATTGCCAGGAGCTAAGGATGTAGATCGTGTAAAAAAACTTTTACAGAGTACTGCACAATTAGAGTTTTGGGATGTAGAAAATGCTCAAGAACTTGGTATTTTCTTAAGCAGAATGAATGAGAAACTTAAGAAAGAATTAGAAGCTAAAGATGGTGTAGAAGTTAAAGAAGAAGTAACTGATGAGGTTACAGAATCAGAAAAAGTACTAGATACCGTTCAGGCGGATACTACTAAAACGGATGCAGATGCTGAAATAGAAAAATTATTAGCAGATTCTGAGGATTCTACAGATGTAGAAACACAGGTAAATCCAATAAATGATTTATTAGGACCGCCATCAGTTCCTGGAGCGTTAGTTTCTGTTGCGATTAAAGATGTAGAGCAGTTTGATGAGTATTTAAATAGAAAAGACATTAGAACTTTATTACCTCAGGCTTTAAGATACACAAAATTTGCTTGGAGTAAGGCTGAGAAAGAAGGTGAAAGAGTAGATTTATATGCGTTAAAAGGAAACCGTGATAATACTCCAGAATTAAGTGGAGGAGTAATTACCGATGCTGCACAAACTTATGATCAAGTGAATAATGTTGTAGTAACCATGCAGATGGATGGTAAAGGAGCTAAGAAATGGGAAGAAATGACAGGAAGGGCTTCGCAAACAAGAGGTCAGATTGCTATCGTATTAGATAATATTGTATATTCTGCACCTGGTGTTTCTAAAGGACCAATTTCTGGAGGTAGAAGTGAAATTTCTGGAGATTTTACAGTAGAAGAAGGACAAGATTTAGCAAATGTATTGAGAGCTGGTAAATTACCAGCTTCTGCAGATATTATTGAGAGTGCAATAGTAGGACCGTCTTTAGGACAAGAGGCTATTGATAGTGGAGTGATGTCATTTGGTATTGCATTGGTGTTGATTTTAATCTGGATGATTTTTTACTATGGTAAGGCTGGAGCTTTTGCTGATGTTGCTTTGGTAGTAAATATTCTGTTTATTTTTGGAGTACTAGCTGGATTAAAAGCTGTATTGACGTTACCTGGTATTGCGGGTATTGTATTAACGATTGGTATGTCTGTGGATGCGAACGTACTTATTTTTGAAAGGATTAAAGAAGAACTTGCAAAAGGGAAGTCTCAAGTAGATGCAATTAAAGACGGTTTTAATAATGCTTTGTCATCTATATTAGATGCAAACATTACAACAGGTCTTACAGGTTTAATTCTTTTGTTCTTTGGTACAGGTCCAATTAAAGGATTTGCAACAACTTTGTTAATTGGTATTCTTACATCCTTATTTACCGCAATCTTTATTACAAGATTATTTATTGATGGATATGGTAAAAATGGTAAAGAACTAGCATTTTCTACGGCAGCTACTAAGAATTTATTTAAGAATATAAATATCAATTTCCTTGCAAAAAGAAAGATTGCATATGTGATTTCAGGTATTATCGTAGTAGCCGGTCTTGTATCACTATTTACTCCAGGACAAGGATTAGATGAAGGTGTGGATTTTGTTGGAGGAAGAACGTATACTGTTCGTTTTGCTCAGGATGTAGTACCTACAGATGTAGAAAAGGATTTGGTAGCTGTTTTTGGTAGCGCGCAAGCAAAAACCTTAGGCGCTAATAACCAGTTAAAGATTACAACAAAATATAAGGTAGATGAAACAGGTGAAGAAGTAGATTCTGAAATCTCTAATTCTTTATTTACTGCTTTAAAACCTTATTTGACAGATGGTATGACGTATGCGGAATTCTCTAATGGAGATGAAGATAAACAAGTGGGTATTATGTCTTCTAGAAAGGTAGGACCAACTATTGCAGATGATATTCAGCAAGCAGCATTTGTTTCGGTTATCGGATCTTTAATTGTAGTATTCTTGTATATCCTATTTAGATTTAGAAGATGGCAGTTTAGTTTAGGTGCAGTAGCAGCAGTGTTTCATGATGTTTTAGTTGTATTAGGTGTGTTCTCAATTACTTGGAAGTTTATGCCATTTAATATGGAAATTGATCAAGCATTTATTGCAGCCATATTAACGGTTGTAGGATACTCTCTGAATGATACGGTGGTTGTATTTGATAGAATCCGTGAATATTTCGCGGAACATACTGGTTGGCCATTAGACAAGAATATTAATGGAGCATTAAATAGTACATTAAGTCGTACATTGAATACTTCGTTAACTACTTTATTAGTATTGATAGCAATCTTTATTTTTGCTGAACCATTAAGAGGATTTATGTTCTCATTAATTATTGGTGTATTAGTAGGTACATATTCTTCATTATTCATTGCAACTCCTGTAATGTATGACACAGTGAAGAAAGTTGGTCTTAAAGAAAAAAAGAAAATTGAAGAATAGTTTTCTGTAGATTTTTATAAAAAAGGGCTGTATCGTTTTTAGGGTACAGCTCTTTTTTTATTTGAATTTTCCCTGTTAATTGACTGTGGTTTTGTGAATCTTTCTCTTTTTGTTAACACTATATCGTTTGCGTAATAATTGAATAAGAAATTAATTTTTTTAATTACCTACATTTGAAAATATCATTATTAAACAGTTAATTTTTTAACTCATTGATAGTTTTAGGGTGGGGTTTAAAATAGTGTCAATCTACTTTTTACTATTATTTGGTTGTATATAAACGAAAGTTTTAGTTGTTCATTTTTTTTTGAACATATAATGATGCTGAGATATCTATAAGTAGTTTGCAAATATAAGATTTGGGAAGCTTTCTTTGCAGGGGTTAGTTGTCGTTGGAATATATAAATGTTGTTTTACAACATAACACAATTATATATTTAACACACAAGATTCATGAAAAACACTAACTTATTTTTAGTACTGCTATTTGTCTATTCAGGGATAGTAGCACAACAAGTCCACACTTCTTACTTGTGGCATATGCAACAGCCGAATTATTGGCCCGAGAAAAGTAAAGAAAATCCTAATCGCTATCAGACTGTTTTAGAGTCCCATAATTTAAAAACCTCTGGTGATTCCTGGAATATATATGATGATGGAATAAGTCATCCTCTAAATAATTTGGAGGAGATTTTTGGTAAATATGATCGCGTAAAAGCATATCAATATGGTCCCAAAAATTCTGTTCAAACACTATTAGGGTTACCAAATGGAGGAGCACAAGTTAATTATTCTGGTTGTTTAATAGAAAATGTAAATAGTTTAGGAAATGCCGGAGTTTGGGGATATAGCCAAGGTTGGGAAAATAACTTTATAGAAGCTAAAAACTGGAAAACATCTGGTGGACAACCTAGGATGGACCTAACAGGGTTTACATTTCATCATGCGTTAGCACCATTAATAAGTGAACGTGCTTTAAGAATGGAATTAAAAACTCATAAGCTAATAATGACTGAAACTTTTGGAGGAGAATATTCTAAAGGTTTTTGGCCAGCAGAATGTTCTTTTTCTGAGAGGATTATTAAGGTTTTAGTAGAAGAAGGTTTTCAATGGTCTGTTGTTGCTAATAGTCATTTGTCTCGTACATTAAATGATTACCCATTAGATTATGGAACTTCTGGAGTAAATATTGATCCACCTAATGCTGCAGATAAAGTAGCGACCAATGGACAGAATTGGTGGAAGGGTCAAATTGATGGAAGAGGAGGGACTTTTGCTGCTCCATATTGTTATCAAGCACACAAAGCACAGTATATTGATCCAGAAACTGGTCAAACGTATAAAATGGACGTTGTTCCGATGGCTGATTTATTGAGTTATCAGAACGGATTTAGTTCTATGGAAACAGGAGAAATAGATGCTAATATCGCTCCTTTTAGTAATGCAAGTCAACCATCGATTGTATTACTAGCTCATGATGGAGATAATGCTTGGGGAGGAGGAGATAGCTATTACCAAGAGTCTGTTCCTGGGTTTGCTAATGAAGCTGCTTCTAAAGGATATGATCCCACTACAATACAACAATTCTTAAATTCTTACCCAGTTCCAGAAGGTGATATTGTAAAGGTAGAAGATGGATCTTGGGTTAATGCGGCTAATGATTGGGGACATCCTCAATTTATTAATTGGTTATGGCCTTTGTATGATACCACAGATTATATGTTTAATCCGGATGGTTGGACTGAGGATGCTAGAAATTGGGCCGTAATAACTGCTGCAGAAAACTATGTTTTAACTGCAGAGGACAATAGTGGAGGTATAGATATAGCGAAAGTTATTGATCCTTCTTTCGGAGCTTCTAATGCAGAAAAAGCTTGGCATTTTTTCTTACCATCTTTAACTAGTGGTTATATGTATTATGGTAAGGCAATTGATATGGAAGTAAAGCAAACTTTAGCAGGTAATATTGCTATAGAACATGCGAAAGCCGAAATAGGAGATGCTCCAGAACAGGATAATACACCTCCATCAGTATTTATACCACAACGTTTTCCATATAATCCAGGCGGGAAAGGGTTTGGTCCTATTTACGCGTATCAAGAAGTTCAGAATACATCCGATTTTCATGTTTGGACATTTGCACATGATGTAAATGGTTTGGCATCTGTAGAATTAAAATATAGAACCGATAATGATGGAATAAACCCTATTTCTGATAATGTAAATGATGTGTATTCTAGTGGAGATGGTGTTAGCTCTTGGAGTAGCGTTTCTATGGTGCAAAAACAATTTCCTAAAGGAAATGTAACACAAGATCCAGAAATAGATTTGTTCATAGAGCCTACCGCAATTGCGGACTTGTGTTATGCAGAAATTAAAGGTTTGTCTAATGTATTAGTGGATTATTATGTAGAAGCAGTGGATACTAAAGGGAATGTATTTAAGACTCCTATTCAGCATGTTTATGTTGGAGAATTTAATAGTAGTGATCAAGTAACTCTTACTGTAACTCCAGATTCTGGAAATTTTGATGATATAATACAAGTAGAGTTAGAGGCTTCTACAACAGCAACTAATGACGGAATTACTATTTATTATACAACAGATGGATCAGAGCCTGATCAATCAAGTGAGGAGTATATAAATTCTTTCGATATAGGAAATAGTGATAGCGAACCAATTACTTTAAAAGCAATAGCATTTGATGAAGATGGAAATTCTTCTGAAGTAATCACTAGGAATTATACATTTGGAGACCTGCCTTCTTATGATGTTCATTTTAAGAACACTTCTAATTGGAGTCAGGTTTATGTATATGCTTTTGATAAAAATAATAATGCAACGTTACCAGGATGGAATTGGCCAGGTAAATTAATGAATCAAGAACAAGATTCACCGTGGTATATCACTACTATATCGGAATCAGTAGAAGTTGGTCTTGTTTTTACAAATGGAAGTGGAGAACAATCCGACGACCAATTTAGAAACGTAGATGGTTGGTATGTATATTCAGAAAATATTTGGTATAACCAATGTCCTTCGGATTGTCCAGGAGTTTTAGGATTACCAGAGTTGTTAGTAACTCCACAAGGAGGTTCTTATGAAGGAAGCGTGTCAGTTAATTTGTCATCAACTAATCAAGGAATGATTTATTATACCATTGATGGATCAGAACCCTCTGATTCTAGTTCCTTGTATCAGAATACATTAACTTTTACTGGAGATACTGTCTTAAAAGTTATTGCTTATAATAGTACTGGAGAGTCATCGATTATTTCTGAAGATTATAATGTCAATGAAGCTCAATCATTTACTGTTTATTATCGAAATGTGTCTAGTTGGGATGAAGTATATGTATACTTATTTGATAAAAATACAAATCAGCCTTTACCAGGATGGAATTGGCCAGGTCAATCCATGAATAGAGAACAAACCTCTCAATGGTATTCATTTTTAATAGAAGAAAATGCAGATATAGGTATTGTGTTTAATAATAACAACAATGGAGGACAATCAGATGATTTGATGAGAGAGATAGATGGATGGTATGATTCGTCTACTAATCAATGGTATGATCAATGTCCAACAGCTTGTCCTGGTGATGTTTCTGATGATGAATTGACAATTCATTTTAATAATAACAATACCAATTGGAATCCTGTAACATTGTATTATTGGGAAACAACGCCCACATCTTTAACTACTTCTTGGCCTGGTGTCCAAATGACTGATATAGATGGAGATGGATGGTATGAATATACATTGTCTGGTGTAGCCTGTGCTAAAGTTATTTTTAGTACGAATGGAGAACAACAAACAGAAGATTTACAAATCTGTGGAGAAGGATGGTATGATGCAGGCTGGGTAAGTAATCCATTAAATAAAGAATCAGAAACAGCTACAACAATAATTTCTTCAATCTACCCTAATCCTTTTAAAGATGAGATTAACTTTAATATATCGGGAGAGGATAGATCTCTTAGTGTTACGATTAGAGATGTAAAAGGAGGGTTGTATTATTCTGATGTGATATCGAGTAAAAATGGAGTTATATCAATACCTCTTAATGTGGCAAAAGGAATATATTTTGTGAAATTCAGTGGTAAAACTGTTAATAAGGTTGTGAAGATTATTAAATAATTTTTCCGATTTATCCCTAGATAAAACCCTTGAAAAGAATAATTTTTCAAGGGTTTTTATTTGATTCTGATAAATTTAGTTTCTTTTAAAGGATATAGAATCCCCAATTTTTAGATTCCATTGATCAGATAATCCACTATTTATTTCTAAAATATATTTTGCAGGTTTTTCTGAAGGGAGAGAAGTCTCGTCTAATGGTTTTGCATCTTTTTGAAAACTCACGATTTTATATTGATCATCAATGTAGATAATATCTAAAGGTATCAATGTATTTTTCATATAAAAACTTTGTAGTTTAAACT
Organism: Aquimarina amphilecti; assembly: GCF_900109375.1. GTDB lineage: Bacteria > Bacteroidota > Bacteroidia > Flavobacteriales > Flavobacteriaceae > Aquimarina > Aquimarina amphilecti. The sequence goes on along the minus strand of NZ_FOAB01000010.1, from coordinate 105,044 downwards.
TCTCCTGAATAAATAACATGCCTCTTTTTTCTTCCATAGTTTTACGATACATTAGTCCAGTTTCTCTTTCGTAATCATTATCTGCAATTTCTATATCTAAAGAGATAATTTGATTTGGAATAGAATCCCGTAAAGCATAAATAGAGAGTGTTCCCTCTTTTGTGAATTTTATTTCCTCCGTAACAATCTTTTTATTAGCCTCTTTTTTACAAGAGAAAACAAATATGCAGGAAATCGCAATAACTAGTATAAATATTTCTTTTTTCATTGGTGTTTTCTTTTTGTTATTCCAATATAGATTTGGATATATTTAAGAATGAAAAGTAACGGTTTTCTTTTTGAAACACAATCTGTAATAGAAACAAATCTTTGTTAAAAAAAAGCCGCACTTCAAAAAAAATGAAGCACGACTTTTCTCAACTAACTAACCAGCATTTTTGTTTGTTATTTAAAAAATTAGTAATATGATTTATAAAAAAATATTAAACCCCATCATTTCCCCAATCAATTTTTCTAGACACCATCATAATGGTTCCTAGTATTAAAAATAGTCCAATACTTCCTACTAATAATGCATAATCTTCTAGTTGAATGATAACAAATATGAATGCGTATAACGCGGTCAAAGATGTTGATATCATAGCCATAAACTTAAAGCTTTTAAGAATTGCTTTAGAATATGTAGAGATCAATAATACTACAGATGTACCAGCGATTAGATAGGCGTATAAAAAACTAGAATGTTCAGATATAGAGATTAACAATGTATAAAACATCGTTAAAGCTAATCCTATCATCAGATATTGGAACGGGTGAATATTTATTTTGCTAATAGTTTGTATTAAAAAAAACACCAAAAAGGTTAGAGCAATTACTAGATATCCATATTTAGCTGTTCTCTCACTTTTTTGATAATCATCTACAGGAACAATGAATTTCACCCCGAATGCGGAGGAATTAATATGTGGGAGTTCACCAAAAAACTCTTGTTCAAACTCCCTATTTACCTGTAGTACTTTCCAGCTTGCTTTAAAACCTTTGTCGGTAATGGATTTAGTTTTTGGGTCTGGTAAATAATTTCCGTCAAATTTAGGAGAAGCCCAATCTGAAGTTATGTTTACATTGGTTTCTTTACCTACAGGTATGAATTTTAATTGATTACTTCCGTTGATGATAAGATCTAAATTAAAGTCAACTGTTTTATCTTTTGGCCAAGAGTTTTCTTTTAGGAATTTAGTTTCCAATGTGTTGGTATATGAATCTTTAGAGTATTTTGATTGTAGTAAGTAATTTTCTGTGCCAAGTTTTAGTTGGAGATTGCTTTTTATTCCTTTTAGATTGGTAGAGTTAAGGATGACCGTCGATTTGTCCCATAGAATATCTTCTTGTGCTATATCTTGTGTTTCAAAAGATGGTATTGTAAATGATCCTTTAATCTTCATGTCAGAAGTGTATACTGGAGATTTATAAATACCTCTTTTTAGTGTGTCAGATGTAACGTTTGCTTTGATGTCTAATAAATTAGGAAAGAAGAAAGCATGTCGAACCGTAATAATGTCTTCTTCAGTGTATGATTTAGTTTTTTCATCCCATATTTTTTTAATGTTATGAGTTTGATATGGAATTTTTAGAATAGGTCCATAAAGCATTACTTGATTTCCCCATTTTTGATTGATGTCACTTACTACCGTTTGCTCTTGTCTTATTGATCGTTCTTGAATTAAATTTTTAATGTAAGAGAGTGGAATTAATAATACCAAAATTAATATTCCAACCATAAGCATACGGATAGTAATAGATGTTTTTATCCATTGTCCAAAGGACTTTCTTGGTTTTTGATTTTCCATGATTCTTTGATTTTATAGTGATTGTATTTTTAATTGTTTTCTTTATGATAATGTTGAATTAGATGATAGGTTATGATTAAAAAACAACCAAAACCTAGAGTAAATACCCAAGTATGTATATACTCAATAGGCGATATAATTCGTCTAAATATATCTCCGAGAATGTGTAATGGATTTTGGATTAGGTCCCAACTATTCCATCGAAGTATTCTTCCCATATAGATGCCAAATCCACATAACAAAAGGGTGATATGAATTAGTAAATTCGTAGTTTTTTTAGAAAAATGGTTATTGAGAAGTTTTTGCATAATACGCAGAGAGGCAAATCCAATAATTAACCCATTTATTGCAAATGATAGAATTAATAATACATCAAACCATACAGAATGTAAGGTACTAAGACGAATATGTTGTAAATCCGTTAGGATGTAAGGAGCGTTAGGAAGAAAAGCTAACCATAAAATAAATCCTAATCCAAAAATGAATCGATTCTCTTTTAGTTTACCAAAACTTAGTACGACAGTAATTCCATAAGGAATACAGGCTAAAAATAAATTCCAGATTAAGAATAAATAAAAATTGGATTCTAGCCTTATAACTCTAATTAGTAAAAGAGTTATGCTAAATGCTATGGCTATACTAAAACCTTTAATAAAGGGTAGTTGTTTTTGAAAAGTATTTATCATAGTATGGTATTATGAAATGGGTTGTTGATAACGATTAAGAAGTATCCTATGGCAATAGGAATATTTAATAAAAACACTAGTACAGTAGTTAGATTCTCCTTGTAGTAGTGATAATTTATAATTGTATTGGCTAATAATCCAATAAAAGTGATTCCATTTAGAACAATAGCTATGATAACATAAAAAAGACCTATCATAATTATTTGTTCCCAAGAAACAATGAGGTGTAATAATAGAAGTATTGTACCCAGAAGGAAACTAAAAGTTGCTATCATAAGAGCATTTCGATTTATTGATTGTGTTATTTGCATGATGTAGCTATTAAAAAAGTTGTTCTTATGGTGTCTAGTGATTGATCTAGTAATTTCTTGAAATCCAATTGATGAAATGAGTATGCATTGCGTCCTTGCTTAAATGCATTTCTAAATACTCTAAACTTATCAGGGTAGAGTACGGTTCCTATGAAAATGACAGTATATAAGTATGCACTCTTTTTACCGTTACCAAGAAGGTAATATTGCATTGATATTTCCTCAGGAACAGTAATTCCTGTTTTTGTTAGCACATGAAATACATCATGGTTTTCTAATTTAGGCTGAGGTGTAAAATCATGTTGTAGCAAGAAACTTCCTAAGTGAAATCCCAGGCTTGTTTGAGGATACCTTAATAATTGTGATACCGGAATGTCCCAAGGATCTTCTTTCTTGAACCATTTTTGATATGGGATTTTACTCCATTCATATAATATTTCTAATAATATAGATCTCATCTTTAGTTTTTAAAAGTACTTTGAATTTCAAAGTAAATTGATAAAAAAATATAGCTATTGTTTCAGTAATTTTTCAATAGCTTCTACGTGTTTTTTAAAAGCTTCACGACCTTTTTTGGTAGCACTGTATCTGGTGTTGGGTTTTTTGCCAATAAATGATTTTTCGACTAATATATATTCTGATTTTTCTAATGCTTTCGTATGACTAGCTAGGTTACCATCAGTTGCTCCCAATAATTCTTTTAGCATTTTAAAATCCGCATATTCATTAACCACTAGAATAGACATAATACCCAGTCGTATTCGGTGATCAAATGCTTTATTTATGTTGCCAATTATACTACTCATTGTTTAGCTTTTACGCTTAAAGTTTAAATGTTCTGAAGAATTACCTATCGTGTTGTAAATAGATTAAACTGCCGTATATAATATGCATCACTCCAAATCCTACGACCCAAAACCAAAAACCATAGGTAGGAAATACAGAACACACCAAACCTAATATAATTTCTGCATACCCCAAATACTTTACGTTTCCAATAGTATATTTTGAAGCATTTACTAAAGCTAATCCATAAAAAATAAGCATTAATGATCCCGTAAGACCATAATGATGACTATAAATTTTGATGATTATAAAAATACCGCCAGTAACTAATGGGATTAGAAAAGCAGTGAGTAATCTTTTGGAAGTTCCATTCCAAAGGGTTTCGTTATTTTTTTTAGCTTTTCTATTACTCAATATAATTCCAGTTACAATACTTAGAAGAGCCACAGCCATTAGATCAATTAAAATGTAATTAAATATTTTTCCTTCTGCAATAACATAATCTATACCGCTGATGCGGACAAGGTAATAGGCAATTGCTGCCCCTATAATTGCATAGATCCCTGCTAATATTCCTGATAAACCACTTAGAGAGAAAAAACGTGATGATTTATTCATCATGTCTTTGATCTCTGTAATGTCTTTTAAATAATCTTCTGTGCTCATATTAAAAGTACTTTGAAATACAAAGTAAAATTAAAAAAGTATATCTCGCAAGTTTTTTTGTAAGAAATCTAAAATTAATTTTTGTTTTTGAACTGTGATTCTAAACTTCCTTTGACTTCTAAATCTTCAAGAGCTTTTCCGATAACGCCAGTTGCAATAAGGCTGTTGTAGTTATTCCAGAATTCACTGTCATAAGAAAGTGGGTAGTTAAATAGAGCGTTGGAAAAGTTGTTTTTGAAAACTTCTTGACCAGCTAATGGTGAGGTTCTCCCAGTATCAACTGCACCAACTATTAATTCAGATTCAGTAGTTATTTTATAGTTTTCAAATAAATCACCAGTATTTTCATAAGAATTAATTGCTTTAATTCTTTTTAGGTACCACTTATCTTTATAGTTAGAAAATGTTACATATATTTTATAATTCTTTAGGCTAGTAATACGCGTAATGAAGGCTTTTTTAGTCTTTTTCTCAATAGTTTCTGGAGTTTTTAATTGAGTAGCAAATCGTTGATTCAGAGCTTTTTTTGCTTTTTTTGTAAGCTGGTATTGATATGCAATGATTGCTTTACTTTCTTTATCTAAGGTTATTTCTCCTTTGTATCGAGTCTCTATGTTGTTAGAATCTTTAGGTTTAAAAGAGATTATAAATACTGGTTTGTTGTTATAAATACTTTTCCCATAGAGTGTAAAAAGATATTTGCTATTAATTTTAGGATCGAAGAAATCTTCTCTTCTTTTTATTTTATCTGCTCCTGTTAATCGAAGCGGACCTCCGCCTATTTCATTGTTTTCTAACCATTTTAGGTTTAAAGTGTCAATGGATTTTAGCTTCTTTGATTGTTCCAAAATCCGGTAATCTTGTAAGTTATTGCTTTTTCTTAGAGCTATTATTTTTGCTTGATCTCTGGTGTCAGCTACAAATTCTTTAGGTTCAGGATAAGGAACCTGATTGATATTGTATTCTAAGCGATTAAATTGAATGTAATTAGTATTAGATAATAAATAATCAAAATTAGAATCATATGCTGAATATTGGATGATACTGGCCGCATCAGAGAATTTGGTGTAACTGTCATCTATTTTCGTCAATTCCCTATAATATGCCTCGAGTTGAATAGACTTTTGAGAATAATTTTTTGAAATTAAAGAAATAGCCTGATCAATAAGTTCTTTGTATTTATTTTTTGCAGTAACAACAATTTCATCTAGTGAGGTTGAGATAGGTTTTAGGTATACTTTTTTAGAAGTGTCTTTTAGTTTCTTAACAGAAAGACTACTGTTTTCATATCCTACGAAGGAAAAAACAACCTTAAAGGACTCATATTTTTTACTTATTGTTAGTTCAAATTTTCCTTCTTCATTAGTTATAGTTCCTATAGATGTTCCTTCAATCAAAACATTTGTGAATGGTAAAGGATTCTTGCTGTTTTTATCCAAGACAGTAGCTTCTATGGTATATGTTTCTTGTTTCTTCTTTTTTGCCTGACTTGAAGCTAATACAGGTAGTAAAAAGAGTAAGAGGTAGATTAATTGAGTTAGGTTTTGAGGTTTCAATGTGATTAGATATCTTGGGGTTAATAATTATAAATTAACTATCTAAAAATACTGTTTTTTATTGAATCCTGCTGAAAATTATATTCTTAACCAACCGGAACCATTTCGATCTATGTTACTCCATATCCAGGTAATTATCGAAACTACTCTGCCAGAGGTGCAGTTGTTGTTTAAGTGGAAAGTCCCTTTTTATTACGTAGATAAAAGTCCTATTTGTTATCTAAATGTAACCAAAGGATATATTGATATCGGTTTTTGGGGCGCACAATATTTTACCGAGTATGTCAATAAACTAGAATCGGATAAGAGAAAATACGTTAAATCTTTACGTTATTATGAGTCTAAAGAAATAGAAGAACAAGTACTTATTGCTCTACTTCATCAGGCATATGCACATAGAGATAAAAAAATTATAACGAATTAACAGTTTGTCTTATACTTACTAAGTTGCTAAGTAATTTTTCTAGATATTGCAGGTCTAGCATATTTGCACCATCACTTTTTGCATTTGCAGGATCAAAATGTGTTTCCATAAATAAGCCATCAACGCCAGTTACTACTCCAGCACGTGCTATCGTTTCTATCATATCCGGTCTTCCACCAGTTACTCCACTAGTCTGATTAGGCTGTTGTAAGGAATGTGTAACATCTAGAACGGTTGTAGCGTATTCCTTCATTGTAGGTATTCCTCTAAAATCGACGATCATATCTTGATATCCAAACATAGTTCCTCTATCTGTTATCATGGCTAAGTCGCTTCCGCTATCTTTTACTTTTCTTACGGCATGTTGCATAGCTTCAGGACTCATAAATTGCCCCTTCTTTAGATTTACAGTTTTTCCTGTCTTGGCTGCGGCAACAACTAGATCTGTTTGTCTCACTAAAAATGCTGGGATTTGTAAAATATCAACATATTCCGCTGCCATGGCAGCATCATCATTTTCATGAATATCAGTTACTGTTGGCACTTCAAATGTTTCTCCGACTTTACGCAAAATCTTTAAAGCTTTTTCATTACCAATACCGGTAAAACTATCAATACGACTTCGGTTAGCTTTTTTAAAAGAACCTTTAAAAACATAAGGAATTTTTAGTTTATTGGTAATTTCTACAACTTTTTCTGCAATTCGTAATGCCATTTCCTCACCTTCAATGGCGCAAGGTCCAGCAAGAAGGAAAAAATTATTAGCATCAAGGTTTTTGAGATTTTTAATCTTAGAAAGTTCCATATCGATATTTTAAGAATGCAAAGATATGCGTTTTAATTATTGAATGAAAAGATTATCCTTCAAGAAGTTCTGAGTTAAATATCATATTACTTATTAGTTGTATAAAGTCCTTACTTTATTGGTGTGGTCTTATAATAGCTAATTGTTAACTGAAACTCTAGCAGCTTTAGAAGTAGGGTTTAAGTATTTGATTTTGAAGCTGTTTTATTATTTTTGATTTAATATACAAACTATTAAAATATAACGTACATTTGCACCCTTAAATTCAGGCGTATATGACTGCTATAAAAAACATTGCTATAATTGCTCACGTAGATCACGGTAAAACTACCTTGGTAGACAAAATTATGTATCACTGTCAATTGTTTCGTGAGAACGAAAATACAGGAGACTTGATTTTGGATAATAATGATCTAGAGCGCGAAAGAGGAATTACAATTACTTCTAAGAATGTTTCTGTTACTTATAAAGGAACAAAAATTAACATTATTGATACACCAGGTCACGCCGATTTCGGTGGAGAAGTAGAGCGTGTATTGAACATGGCTGATGGAGTATTATTATTAGTTGATGCTTTTGAAGGACCAATGCCGCAAACACGTTTCGTACTACAAAAAGCAATTGATCTTGGTTTAAAACCTTGTGTGGTTGTTAATAAGGTGGATAAAGAAAACTGTACTCCTGATGAAGTACATGAAAAAGTATTTGATCTTATGTTTGAATTGGGAGCAGAAGAGTGGCAGTTGGACTTTCCTACGGTATACGGTTCAGCTAAGAACAATTGGATGAGTGATGATTGGCAGAAAGAAACAGATAATATAGAGCCTTTATTGGATATGGTGATGGAACATATTCCTGCGCCAAAAATTGAAGAAGGAACAGTACAGATGTTAATTACATCATTAGATTTTTCTTCTTTTACAGGTCGAATTGCTATTGGTCGCTTACAGAGAGGAACATTAACAGAAGGAATGCAGGTTTCGTTAGTAAAACGAGATGGAACAATAAAAAAATCTAAAATAAAAGAGCTTCACACTTTCGAAGGTTTAGGAAGAATGAAAGTTGATAAAGTTGAAGCTGGAGATATTTGTGCGTTAGTAGGTCTAGAAGGATTCGAAATTGGTGATACCGTTGCTGATATCGAAAACCCTGAAGGTTTGAAAACTATTGCAATCGATGAGCCTACAATGAGTATGCTATTTACGATTAATGATTCTCCGTTTTTCGGAAAAGACGGTAAGTTCGTTACTTCTAGACATATCAAAGAAAGATTAGAGAAAGAATTAGAGAAAAACTTAGCACTTAGAGTTAATGAGACAAATAGTGCTGATAAGTTCTTAGTGTTTGGTAGAGGTGTACTTCACTTATCTGTATTGATTGAAACAATGCGTCGTGAAGGATATGAATTACAGATCGGTCAACCACAGGTGATCATTAAAGAAATTGATGGTGTTAAGTGTGAACCGATTGAAGAATTAACCATCGATTTACCAGAAAATGTATCTGGTAAGGCTGTGGAAATGGTAACGATGCGTAAAGGAGAAATGCTAAGCATGGAAGCTAAAGGTGACCGTATGGTTTGTGAATTTATGGTTCCATCAAGAGGAATTATCGGATTACGTAACCAATTATTAACGGCTACAGCAGGTGAAGCAATTATGGCGCACCGTTTTAAAGAATACCAACCTCTTAAAGGTGATATTCCTGGTCGTATTAATGGTTCATTAGTTTCTATGGAAAAGGGGTCTGCAATACCATACTCAATAGATAAGTTACAGGATAGAGGAAAATTCTTTGTAGATCCAGGAGAGGATATTTATGAAGGACAGGTGATTGGAGAGAATTCTCGTGGAGATGATATGGCTGTAAATATTACCAAGACTAAGAAATTAAGTAATGTACGTTCGTCTGGTGCAGATGACAAGGCTAAGATTGTTCCGGCAATCAAATTCTCTTTGGAAGAAGCTTTAGAATATATCCAAAAGGATGAATATGTAGAGGTTACTCCTAATCATTTACGATTAAGAAAAGTATTCTTAACAGAAGTAGAACGTAAAAGAAATAAGATCGTATAATCTTATTCTTTAGATATTATATACAAGTAAAAAATCCCGAGGAAACTCGGGATTTTTTGTCAAAATTTTGGGGTAATTATGGTTTTGGGATCAATTCGTTTTTAGGGAGTGAAATTATTTTTAATATAATTTTTTCTCCGTGCAAATGTAATTTTTAGATTCAACTTTGAACTTGTAAAATCCTTTAAAATAACGGTAAAATACTTTTTTTTATCGATAAAATACATTAATCTATGTCTTTAGATCAAAATTTAATAATAGAACTGGTTGGATACTTTGCATCGTTTATGGTGCTCATCTCATTCCTAATGCGTAACATTAAAAAACTTCGTCTAATAAATACGGTGGGGTGTGTGGCTTTTGTAATTTATGGGGTCTTACTGAATTGGTCGTTACCAATAATAATTACTAACACGGCAATTGCAGGTATAAATTTTTATTACCTTTTTTTAAGAAAAGAAGCATAACTTCTACCTTAATATTTTAAAAGTAAGACTTATATTCCGGATACTCAAACAAATTAACTATTTTCACTTATATAAATAATTACTTTGCCAACGTATACGATTAAAAAATATGAGGAGAAAGATCATTCTTTATGGAACGATTTTATAGATAATACTAAAAACGGTACGTTTCTTTTTTATAGAGATTTTATGGAATATCATTCTGATAGGTTTCATGATTTTTCTTTATTGATTTTTGATAAATCTAAATTAATAGCTGTTTTTCCTGCTAATATCAAGGATAGAAATATTTATTCTCATCAAGGTTTAACCTACGGAGGATTGATACTAGAACAAAGTATAGGTGGAAAAAAGGTGAAGGATATACTTTCTGAGATTGTTAGATTTCTACGTGCTCAAAAATTCTGTAATCTTTTTATAAAGCCTACTCCAGTTTTTTATCATCAAAAACCAACCAACGAATTCACATTTTTCCTGTCGGAGTATGGAGCTAAACTTTATGGTAGAGATCTAAATCTAGCCATAGATTATAGTCTTCCATCAAGTATTCATAAAAGTAAATTGAAACATTATGAAAAAAGAAAACATTTGGGGTTTGAGATACAAGAAGTGAATGATTTTTCCGGTTTTTGGGAAAAAGTGTTGATTCCAAGATTAAAGGAAAAACATAATGTAAAACCTGTCCATACTTTAGAAGAAATCCATCTACTTAAAAATAGATTTCCAGAGTTTATACATCAATTTGTAATTAGTTTGAATGATGAAATTTTAGCTGGAATTACTATTTTTAAAAATGCAGGGGTGGTGAAATCTCAGTATGGTGCTGTCACTAATAGTGGGGAACAATATAGAGCACTTGATTTCCTTTTTATATTCCTCATTGATCGATATAGAAAAGAAGGTTTTCGTTTTTTTGATATGGGTACTGTAACTGATGATAATTTTGGACTATTAAAACAGAAAGAAGAATTAGGGTGTGAAATTTATATGCAGGACTTTTATGAATTAGTATTGTAGCTATTAGCTGTTGGATTTCCAGATTTCTATATACTTTGTCGCAATGTTTATGTAATGATGTTCTTTTTGTATAAATTTTCTAGCATTTTCTCCTATTTCACGGATCAAATCAGTTTTAAGAATTAACCTTTCTAGATCCTGAGCTATTTTAATACTATCTGGTGATGTATCGATCGCTACGACCTCTTTAAGATCATAATGTTTTCTGAAATTGTCACCAGCACCTGTAAAAACTACTTTTCCCATTGCCATGCCTTCTAGGGCATTATATCCTTGATCATGAGCTTGAGCTTGATCTAATATAATATCTGCGGCTACAAAGTGTTTAATGTATTCGTTATAAGGGAGGTTTTTTGTCGTAATTAATTCGATTTTATTGGGATACTTTTTTTTAATAATAGTTAAAGCATCTTCAAAATACTTGTTCCCTTTTTTTAAGTAATTAGAAGTGTTGATTCCGTGAAGTATTTTTACTTTTTTATCTTTTACGAAGGGTATTACTTTGATCGAATCAGTATTTACTGGATTTGGAATTAGAGGTAATACTTTAGAAGTGTTTTTATAAGCTACCTTGTATTCTACACTTGCAGGGATAACACCTTTTATATTACTAAATACGTAATTGTGTATTTTTTTTTGTTTTTCAGAGACGAATTTTAAAGTGTGTTCATATTGTTTTTTTAGACTTCGATCTTTTAGAAGTGGAGTTAATGTACTGTAAGGAAATTTTCCAGAAAGTAGGTAGGAAATAAATCTAAAGTCATCTCCACAGGCAAGTAAAAAAACGTTTTTGTTGTTTTGGAAAAGAAACGCTAGGAGTTTTTTTTCGAAATATTGTCCAATATTAAAAGGAGTCTCATTAATTAATTGAACAAAATCATAGTTAGATAGAGAGTTCTTATTTTTTTTGAATTTAATATATGATTCGAGTGATGCGATGTCAATCGAAGTTATTTTAAAAATTAAATGTCTAATTTTATTAAGTACAAAATTATTTTTCACAAGACTTCCATCAATATCTATATCAACTGGATATTTTTTAAACACATCTCCATTACCTACAATAGTTACTTCATGGCCATTTTTTGTTAGACCTTCTTTTAACGAATTGTGTAATCGACTGTATTCTCCTACTAATAATATCTTCATTGAGGTAATATTAAGTCTCTATATTTAAGGCTTTAAAAAATTATCATACGTTTTTATGGGCTTTCACAAAAACAAATATCTTTGCTGTAAAGGTATTTTTAATACTGTAATAATAAAAACTGAATCCTATTGAATTATTTTTTGATTAAAATACTTCATAAATGGAGCTAGATATATTTGATAATGACAAAACCTAAATCGTTGATTCCATTTTTAGATCTTCATAAAATTAATGGGCGTTATCATGAAAAATATAAAGAGTGTTTTTCTAATTTCTTGGATGGCGGTACATATATTAAAGGAACTTTTGTTAGTGAATTCGAGCGTTCTTACGCTCAGTTTTGTGGAGTTAATTATTGTATTGGTGTTGGTAATGGATTAGATGCGTTAACTATAATTCTTAAAGGATATATTGAGTTAGGAGAAATTAATTCTGGTGACGAAGTGATTGTCCCATCTAATACATTCATTGCAACTATTTTATCTATTAAGTATGCAGGATTAAAACCTGTGATGGTGGAGCCAGATGAAAATTCTTATAATATAGATATAAAAAGGATAGAGAAACATATTTCTGATAGAACCAAAGCTATAGTGCCTGTTCATTTATATGGTCAACTTGCACAATTGAATGAAGTTAATGAAATAGCGATGAAGTACGGTTTGCTCGTGATTGATGATGCCGCTCAGGCACATGGGGCAAAAAATAGTAACGGTAAGATAGTAGGGAATTTATGTGATGCTTCTTCCTTTAGTTTTTATCCAGCAAAAAACTTGGGAGCATTAGGTGATGCAGGTGCGATAACTACTAACAACAAAGAATTAGCGTTTGTAGTAAGAAGTATTGGTAATTACGGTTCTGGTAAGAAATATCAAAATGATTACTTGGGAGTAAATTCTAGATTGGATGAATTACAGGCGGCATTTTTATTAGAAAAGCTGAAAGATTTAGAAGAGGATAATCGAATACGAAGACAAATTGCAGAAAGATATAGGTCAGAAATCAAAAACGATAAGATTGCACTGCCTTTTTGGGATGGTTCGGAGAATCATGTGTTTCATCTTTTTGTAGTTAGAGTTGAGAATCGTCTAGAATTTGTTGAGTATTTAGAAAATTCTGGGATAGGATATCATATCCATTACCCAATTCCTCCACATCAACAAAACGGCCTAAAAGAGTTCTCTGAATTGTCTTTACCAATAACAGAAAAAATACATAAAGAAGTTGTTAGTATTCCTCTTAATACGAGTTTAACCAATCAGCAAGTAGATAGGATTATAGAAACACTAAACGGATACTAAAGGAGTGGATTCATACTTTGATAAATTAAAAAACAATGTTTTAATTAAAGTTAGTTCTTTTAATGCTATTAGCGTTTTTGCGAAAATGATTACGGGTTTTATAAGTCTTAAAGTAGTTGCAATATTTTTGGGGCCAGAAGGATTGGCACTTATTGGTAATCTTCGTAATGTTTTGACTTCTATTCAATCAGTCGGGACCTTAGGTTTATATAATGGTATCGTAAAGTATATAGCAGAATTTAAAAGTGATAAGGAAGAGACTAAGTCCATGTTATCAACTTCCTACCTTTTATGTTTTGTAATTACCATAGTAATGTCGATATGGCTTTACTTTTTTCCAACATTTTGGAATAACTTGGTTTTTGGTAGTAGTTACCAATATAATTTTGTTTTTAAAGCTATAGCAATAGCATTACCTTTTTATTCTGTTAATACGCTATGTTTAGCAATCATTAATGGGTATTCTAAATACAAGATATATATACTACTTAATATTGCTAGTAGTATTTTAGGTTTATTGATAACGGTTTTCTTGGTTTGGGAATATAAGTTAGAAGGAGCATTTTTGGCAATTATTATAAATCCGGCAGTATCATTATTCTTAACCATTTTAATTATACTGAATAAAAAAGATGTTTTTAAATTTTTACCATCCAATAAGATATCATTTAAATATGTAAAAAGATTAAGTTCATTTGCAATTATGGCATTGGTATCAGTAACTATTTTACCAGCAATCTTGATCAGAATTAGAAATTTTATTATTACTACTGAAGGTATTAAAGAAGCAGGTTATTGGGAAGCTATACAAAGTATAAGTAGTCAGTATATGCTATTTATAACAACATTATTAACGATTTATCTGCTTCCTAAATTAGCTGAGATAAAAAAGAGTAAAGATTTTAGATTAGAAATAATTAATTTTTATAAGACGATTTTACCAGTTTTTATTGTTGGATTTCTGATCATTTATTTTTTAAGAAATATTATAATCAAGGTTCTTTTCTCTAATGAGTTTATTGAAATGGAACCCTTGTTTATATGGCAATTGTTTGGAGATCTTTTTAAAATAGCATCTTTGGTGATAGCATATCAGTTTTTGGCTAAAAGAATGTTTTGGTATTATATAATTACAGAAATTATTTCGTTTGCATTTTTATACTTGGCAAGTATTTATTTGATAAACCAATTCGGGTTTATAGGTGCTTCTATGGCATATTTTTTTAATTATGTCTTTTATTTTTTATTATTGATCGTCGTGTTCCGGAAATCATTTTTTGGGCCAGACAAAAACATTTAATTGAGTTGACTCAAAAGAAAAACACAAAAGTTTGTATAATGGTTTCTTCCTTAGGTGCGGGAGGAGCTGAACGATCAAGTGCTATTTTGTCAAGAATGTTAGTAGATTCTGGATATGATGTTACAATTGTTAGTATTCTGGATGATATCGTGTATGATTATAAAGGAAATTTAGTGAATTTAGAATTACTCACTTCTTCTGATAAAGGTTTATACAAACGTTGGCGAAAATTTGTAATTAGTAGAAAACTCATCAGAGAAAATAAGTTTGACTATGTCATTGATGCAGCCCCAAGGCCTTGGTGGTTTAGACAGTGGTTTATTAATACGTTTGTATACCAAAAGACAGATACAGTCTTTATTGTTCATAGCTATAATATAGGTATTTATTTTCCTGATAATAAGTTTTTGGGAAAGTTGTTATACAAGAATGCATATGAATTGATAGGAGTTTCTAAAGATGCTGTATCTCATTTTAAGAAACAATATGGTTTGATTAAAGGGCATTGCATCTATAATGCATTTGATAAAAACCGTTGGGAAATGTTGTCGAAAGTAAGGTTAGATACACCAAGTTATGAATATGTTTTATCGTACGGCAGAATTTCTGAGGATTCAAAAAATTATAGTTTTCTGATTCGAGCATATGCCAAATCTAGATTACCAAAAAAAGGGATCAAACTTATCATAATGGGTGATGGTCCTGATAAAATGAAGATTCAAAACCTAGTTAAAGAACTAAGGATAGAAAATTATGTTGTTTTTAAAGGATTTTCGGATAATCCATTTCCCTATGTAAAGCAGGCATTGTATACTACATTGACAAGTAATTATGAAGGTTTTCCGATGGTCCTAATAGAATCTTTAGCTATGGGTACACCTGTAGTGTCGATAGATTGTAAATCCGGCCCTTCAGAAGTGATTGTTACAGGTGAGAATGGTATATTAGTGCTTTCAAATAAAGAAAAGGCTTTTACTGAAGCTTTAAATAAAATGATAGAAGATCGAGCTTTTTACCAAAAATGTAAAAATGGTACGATATCGAGTGTTTCAAAATTTAAAATAGAAAATATAACTTCACAATGGCAAGCAATACTTCCGCCCAAGAAATAGAACATATGACAAGCATTGAAGATTGTGAAATTATAGAAGTCCCTAAAATAAAAGATCCTAGAGGTACTATTGCTGTAGTGGAGAAAGATGTTATTCCTTTTGAAACTAAAAGAGTATATTATCTATACGATGTTCCTAGTGATGCAAGTAGAGGAGGTCACGCGCATAAAAAATTATATCAGTTTTTGATTGCCTTAAGTGGTAGTTTTGATGTGATTTTACAGGATGGGAAAGAACAAAAAAAAATTACTCTTAATAAGCCCAATAAAGGATTGTTGATTAAACCTGGAATATGGAGAGAGTTGGAAAATTTTTCTTCTGGATCGGTATGTCTTGTTTTAGCTTCAGAAGTATATAAAGAAGAAGATTATATTAGAAACTTTGAAGAGTTTAAGTTATTTAAAACTAGATAGTTTTATCCCCAAAACATGTATTAAAGTAGTTTGAACTTTCTTTAATAAGAGTAATATTGTTTTGGGTTGTTTTATTAATAACCTATTCTTCCAATGCAGGTTTTTCCAATGAATGTTTTTACAATATTTTTTAGAAGAAATATGATCTCCAGAAATTTTATGTTCTAATGCTATTGAATATCGATTAACATCAAGGTATTTTTTTAAAGAAATATTATGTTTTTCTTCTTTTTCAAATTTTTCAAATTTTAGAAAAGTTTTCTTTTTTATATCTATTTCTTTTGATCGATTTTTAGCATCTAGATTGTACGTCGCAGTAAGATATGTTGCTAAAGCAACTTTATATTGTAAGGCAATACGAATCCAAAGATCAGTATCTTCTCCATGTGTAATTGAAGAGTCGAAATCTTTAATTGTATTAAAAACTGATTTGGGAACCGCGCAAGCCGATGTCCAAGCAATAGCATCAATGGAACTAGAGTCAAAAAAATCATCGACTATCATCAGAGAATTACTACTTGCATTTATATTTTTGAAATTAGCTAAAAAAATAGATTTGGTACTAAATCTTTTTTCATAGGAAGTAGCTAGTAAACCAACATCAGGAAATTTTTTGTACAATTTAGACAATACTGTGAGATGATTTGGATACCAGTAATCATCTGCATCAAGAAAGGCGATAAGTTCTCCTTTAGCTTTTGCGATTCCAAGATTTCTAGCATTGGCAACTCCCTTGTTTTCCGTTAAGAAATATTGTATTCTTTCATCTATAAAAGAGGTTACTACTTTTTCACTTTTATCGGTAGAACCATCATTAATGATTATAAGCTCAAAATCGATACAATCTTGATCAAATACAGATTGTATCGTTTTTGCGATGTTTTTTTCTTTATTGTAAAGAGGTATTATGATTGAGAAAAAAGGCACTATGCTTTGTTTTTAATTAAACAAAAATAACCTAAACGATAAAAATCATAACATAAAATTGAAGGATATGAGGAGTTGAAATTTCTTTTAAGAATATTTCTTGAGATTTTAAAAGTAAAAGAAATGATTTTGTCAATTTTTACTTTATTCATTTTATAATAGAGCTTAGAAACTTTATATCGATCATACGCAAGTTTGTTGGTATTGATTAAAAAAATGAGATTTTCAATTGCTTGCTCAGTTTTTATTATAAAAGTCTCCGCATTGTCATTAGCATCATGAATTACTGAATTGTCAATATGTTTAATGGAAATATTTTCATTAACAATAGCATCGAAAAATACTACATCTTCACAACCATATTTTTCTAAAGATTCATCAAATTCTACAATTTTAAATAGTTTTTTTTGGATTAAAAAGTTTGATGAACAAACAATGGAACGTTTGTTTCTATCTGACAATGATTCCCTTTTTTTTGTGTACACCCATCTAAGACGATAAGGTTTATTAGGAGGTTGTTTTAGATAAGTCATTCCACCAGTTACTACTTTATGGTTTAAATTATCCAGATATATTTTGATAAAGTTTTTTTGTTCTGGAAATGTCCCAGCATCAATGAATAGAAGAAAATCATACGATGCTTCTGAAGCTAGAAGATTTCTAATAGCACTTCTTCCTATATTTTTTGGTAGTCTCTTAAAAGAAGAATGTGAGAAATCATTAATACTTTTATTCTCATTAATATGATGATCAGAATGATCGTCGAACACTAATATTTCGAAAGGAACGTTACATAACGAAATCTGCTGATGAACCTCTCTAACCAATGGAATAATGTTATAATTATAAACTGGGATCAAAATTGATAACATTTATAGATGTTTTACTAGAAGTTTATAATTATTTTTAAGACAAATTTGTAATTGGATAGATGAATCACCCTAATAGAGATAAAATTGCTGATCTCATTTTTTTAAAACTCAAAGATAATGAAGAAGTTTTAAAAAAACACTTTGATCAAACTAGTGAAGGTATTGGGTATTTTTATTTAGATGATGTACTGCCCAATGATCTAACAAGACAAGTTTTTGATAAATTTCCTAGAACAAAAGATATAAAGGTAAAGAGAAGCATAAGAGAGTATAAGTATGTGGCAGCTCAGATGAATAAGTATCATCCTTTACTAGAGGAGATTATTTATGCTTTTCAGGATAAGAGAATTGTTGATTTAATAGCGGAGATATGTGGTTATAGTAATGTAAAACCTGATGATAAGCTTTATGCAGGTGGGATTTCTATGATGGGAAAAGGTAATTATCTGAATCCACATCTAGATAATTCGCATGATAAGGATGTAAAGCTTTGGAGGGTACTTAACTTGTTATATTATGTTACACCAGATTGGATTCCAGAAAATGGAGGTAATTTAGAATTATGGCCAGAAGGTCTAAAAAATAAACCGGTATCTATAAATTCAAGTTATAATAGATTAGTGGTTATGGCGACTCATAAAGATTCTTGGCATTCTGTGGGTAAGGTAAAAGTCGATAATGTACGATGCTGTATTTCTAATTACTATTTCTCCACTGAATCAGTAGATGCAAAGAGATCTTTTCATGTTACTACTTTTAGAGGTTGGCCAGGTCAGTTTTTTAGAGATAAAATATTGAAAATCGACTCATCAATAAGAATGGGAGTTAGGAAAATATTTAAAAAGGGAATTAGAGAAAACCCACATGTCTATAAGAAAGATGATTGATAAGTATCATCAATCAATTAGGTGTGTTTTGATAAATCCCAAAGACAAAATCACTTGGATGATTTTTTAAATAATCATCCTCGAAATCAAATAATTTATTCAAGGTTTCTTCTTTTTCTTGATCAAGTTCTAAAAAATGATGTGATAAATCTTTTAATGCATTTGCAAGAAGATTACCTCCATAAGAAGCTTCATAGATAGTGGTGTAATTTTTATGAATTGAAGGTAAGATTTTTTCAGATTCTACACATTCTGATGGGTCTGCAAGTATCATCCTAATAATACCTGAACCATAAATTTTATTTTTAAATAAATTTAGTTTAAATCTTTTTCTAAACGGTTTAGGAATAAGTTTTATAGCTCGATTGGTGGCTGTTATTTGATGTTTAGGGAATTGTAACCTATTTGGTCCTACAAACTCATTGATGATTAGTTTACCATCAGGTTTTAAGGTTCTTTTTATTTTTTGACCAACAAGCTCTTCTATGTTTTTAAAATGATGTAGTGACGCATGAAAGAAAACAATATCAAAGTAATTCTCTGGGAACTTATATGAATACAAATCCTGAATCTTAAAATTAATATTGTCTAATGCAACTTCTGATGCCGTTTTTCTTGCGGCATCAAAAAGTACTTCGTTAATATCGATACATAAAATCTCTTCAAAATTCTCATATCCTGCAAATGTTAGTTCGTGACTACAAATCCCACTCCCTAATGAAAGCATTTTTAGATTTTTAGAATTAGCCAAAAACTTTTTCATTACAAAGTCTTCGTACTCAGTTTGAGAATCTCCAGTTATGAGTTGATTCCATCTTTTTTGAATTTTCGGAATGATCCACCAATTAGCAGATTGTATGTCTAATTCATTAAAAGCACTCTTGGTCCTTTTGATATCGTTTATATTCAGTTTTGATGTGATGAAGGACGCCCCTCGTTGTCTAAACTTCGTATAAGTTTCTATAAAGTCATCAAGGGTAATTAAACGCATTATTCTATTGCTTTACAGAAGTTATCCTTTTCGTTGTACTACTTCGAAGACTTTATTGCCTTCGCATTTTAAGGTTTTAGAAGGGTATTTTAGGAGTAGGGCATAATCATGAGTCGCCATTAAGATGGTATTGCCATTTTTATTGATTTCCTGTAAAACCTCCATAACTTCTACAGAAGTTTGAGGGTCTAAATTCCCAGTAGGTTCATCGGCAAGGAGTAATTCTGGATCATTAAGCAATGCTCTAGCAATAGCAATTCGCTGTTGTTCTCCACCAGATAATTGATATGGAAATTTAAAATCCTTTGTTTTCATACCTACTTTATCTAGCACATCATCTATCTTGCTATCCATAGCTTTTTGATCCGTCCACCCAGTTGCTTTCAGTACAAATACTAAATTATCCTTTACTGTTCTATCATTAAGTAGTTTGAAATCCTGAAACACAATTCCTAATTTTCTTCTAAGAAATGGAATTTGATTTTCTTTTAATGTACTTAAATCAAAATCTACAATACTTCCATCTCCTTCTATCAAAGGGATATCTCCATAAAGAGTTTTCATAAAACTACTTTTCCCTGTACCGGTCTTACCGATCAGATATACAAAATCCCCTTTATTAACTTCGACATTAACATCTGAAAGAATTAAATTTTCTCTTTGGTAGATTGAAGCATTTTTAAGACTTAGAACCGGATCGGACATAGTATGTAATTCTGATTTTATTATTTTTAGTAAAAGTAAAAAGTTTATGCAATAATGTATTTATTAAAAATGTTTTTTTATCCACGTAGATTTTAAGTACTTTTCCAAAGAATTCATATGCTCGTACATTTTGCAATTTAATACCATTGATTTTGCGTTGTTCTTTCCAATCGTTTTTGTTTTGTATTGGTTTGTTTTTAACAGCTCAAAAAAAGTTCAGAATGTTTTTCTTCTCGCAGTAAGTTACTTGTTTTATTCTTTTTGGGATTGGAGATTTTTATCATTAATTTTTTTAAGTTCAATGATTGATTTTCTAGTTGCAAGACAATTAGAAACAACTTCTAGCGTAAAGAGAAAAATACTTTTGGGAGTTAGTTTATTCTTTAATCTAGGTGTCTTATTCGTCTTTAAATACTTCAATTTCTTTATAGAAACGTTCGCAGAGGTGTTTTTGTTATTTGGAACCCCAATATCTTATAGTTCATTACAGTTTATCCTTCCTGTTGGAATAAGTTTTTATACTTTTCAAACCTTAAGTTATACAATAGATGTATATAGAGAAAGAATACGCCCAACGAATGATATTATTTCATTTTTTGCCTTTGTTTCATTTTTCCCACAATTAGTAGCAGGTCCTATTGAAAGAGCTTCTAACCTTTTACCTCAGTTTCAAAAAAGCAGATATTTTAAGTATAGTAGAAGTATTGATGGCTTACGATTAATCTTAGGAGGTTTGTTTAAGAAAATGGTAATTGCAGACAATTGCGCTATAATTGTAAATAGATTGTTTGAGGATTATACAGAATATTCAGGGAGTACCTTGTTTTGTGGAGCTATATTTTTTGGCTTTCAGATTTATGGTGATTTTTCTGGTTATTCAGATATCGCTATTGGTTCTGCAAGATTGTTAGGGTTTGATTTAAAGAAAAATTTTAGTTTCCCTTATTTATCAAAGAACTTAATTGAGTTTTGGAGACGATGGCATATTTCGCTTTCTACTTGGTTTAGAGATTACGTATATATTGCATTGGGAGGCAATCGTGTTTCAAAACCTAGATTGGTATTTAATATTCTTGTGGTTTTTCTGTTAAGTGGATTATGGCATGGAGCTAATCTTACATTTATTTTTTGGGGATTGATTCATGGAATCATATTGATATTTACAGTTTTTATAAATAATGAAACAAAATTTGAGGTTTTTCTCCAAAATCAAAATTCAATAGTAGTTGATTTTTTAAGAATGAGTATTACATTTTTTATAGTTACTATTGCTTGGGTTTTTTTTAGAGCAGATTCAATCACGGAAGCCTTTGGGTATCTAGAGCGTATTTTTTCATCAACACTTTTTTCTATTCCACAAGGGAATAAGTTGTTTTTGATTTTATTGATTGGATATCTAGGCATAGAATGGTTTCAGAAAAAACGAGAACACTTATTGGATATTCAGTATATATCATCTAAAAGCATTCGATATCTAATTTATTATGTTACGGTATTCGTCGTGTTTTACTATGCAGGGGATTTACAAACCTTTATTTATTTTCAATTCTAAACTATGAAGGTTTTTATAAAAAAAATATTCTTATTTCTACTACCACTGCTTTTTATTTGGGTAGCATTAGAGAGTTTTTATAGAACTGTAGAATCTAATTATTCTTATAAGCATAGAATGATTAGTAACTCTTATAATGACATAGAGACATTGGTTTTAGGGGATTCCCATGCTTTTTTCGGTATTAATCCAGAATTTATGGATGCCAAAACTTTTAATGTGTCTAATATAAGTCAGAGTTTATATTTTGACCAATTGTTGTTTGATAAACATATAGATAGCCTTCCTAATTTAAAAAATGTAATTATTACCATCGGTTATTATAGTTTAAGCCAATTAAAAAACACAAAAGAAGATCGATGGCGTAAATATTTTTACCATCATCAAATGGAATTAGATGTTCCCATTATTAATCCACTAGATGTGAAAAAATATAGTCTAGCACTAACTCGTCGTTTTGATAAATCGATTACTCTACTTCACGATTATATGTATAAAGGAACAATTGTCGGGTGCGATAATAGGGGTTGGGGTACATACTATAAAAGCACAAACAATATACCTTTAGTAGAAGGAAGTAGAGCTACGGCAAAAAGACATGAGGATTTTTTAATGGATTTCGAAGAGAATTTAGTTAGACTTCAATCGATTATTGCCTATTGCAAAAAAATAAAATGCAATGTTTATTTAGTTGATATGCCAGTCTATAATGGGTATTTAAAACTACTTAACCCAAGTAAATTAGAGAAAATCACCAATTCGTGTAATGATTTGGCAACTAATTATAATAATGTGACTTATATAAATTTAAAAAGAGATTTTAGAATAGAAGATGCCGATTTTTATGACTCGGATCATTTGAATCATAAAGGGGCAAAAAAATATACTAAAATCATAAATGAAATTATATCTGATCCAAAAAATCAGAATTAATGTAATTATCTCCAAAATATTTCGTTATTACTATGAAGATTAGGGTATCTTTAACACAAAATTTATTCGCGGGAAACGATATTTACTTTAAGAAAAATTGGTCAAGGAAAACCTTGAGATTTCTATTAAACTGGAACTTTGGTAATAGTATCCAAAGTCTAAACTTTGAAAGAAATATTTACATGAACAAATACATCACTTTGATGCTTTTTGTAGCAATTCTATCTTCAAAGATTTCTGCGCAACAATCAGCAATTTACACGAATGAACTAGTACTGTATAATCAGGCATTAGAACTTTATAACAATAAGCAATTTCTGGCTGCTCAAAATCTATTTGACAAAGTCAGAGATGCCGTAGATGATGAAAACATCGATGCAGAATGCACCTACTATATAGCGAATTGTGCTGTATGGTTGAATCAGAAAGGAGCAGATGATTTGATGGAAGAGTTTGTTGTAAAATATCCGACTAGTATTAAGCGTAATGCTGCATATTTAGATGTAGCAAATTATTATTTTGATAACGGAAAGTATGCATATGCTCGTAAATGGTATGATAAGGTCGATGAAGGCAATATGAGTCGTTCCGAAAAAGAAAAGTTCAACTTCAATAATGGATATGCATATTTTAAGATCCAACGATTTAACGAGGCGAAAAAATTCTTATCTAAAGTAGAAGAGACTGATAAATATGGAGCTCAAGCCAAGTATTATTTGGGTTTTATAGCATATGAAGGAGATAATTATCAGGAAGCGGATAAGTTGTTCGATGAGGTTAAAGATCTTGATAAGTATAATAAGAACTTATCTTATTTCCAGAGTGATATGAATTTTAAATCTGGAAAATTCCAAGAAGCAATTAATGATGGACTAGGGCAACTTTCTAGATCTAAACCTTCTGAGAAATCAGAATTGAATAAGATCATCGGAGAAAGTTATTTTAATTTAGGACAATATGATAAGGCAATTCCGCATCTAAAAGCATATAGAGGTAGAAAAGGAAAATGGAATAATACGGATTATTATCAATTGGGGTATGCCTATTATAAAGGAGGCGATTATACAAATGCTATTTCAGAGTTTAATAAAATAGTAGATGGTCGTAATGAAACTGCGCAGAATGCTTATTATCATTTAGCAGAATCTTATTTGAAAACAGATCAGAAACAACAAGCATTAAATGCATTTAAGAATGCTTCTGAAATGGATTTTGAGGCTAAAATTAAGGAAGATGCTTTGTATAATTATGCTAAGCTAAGTTATGAGATAGGTAATTCATATGAGAGCACCCCAAAAATCCTGTTATCTTATGCAGAAACATATCCTAATTCTGAGTTTAAAGAAGAGGTTCAGGAGTTACTAATTAGTTCTTATATCACTTCTAAGAATTATAAGGAGGCAATGGACTTATTAGAAGGAAGTCGCAATTTTGGTGATAAAGTGGTGTATCAGAAAGTGGCTTATTTTCGAGGGATAGAACTTTATAATGAAGCCAATTATGCTGAAGCTAAGTTATATTTTGATAAATCTTTAGCACAACAAACAGATCCGAAATTTACGGCAAAAGCGATTTATTGGAAATCAGAATGTGATTATCTGCAAAATAATTTTGATGAAGCACTTATAGGGTTTAAACAATTTAAGGGAAAAGATGGAGCTATTGGTACAAGTGAATATGAAGAAATAGACTATAATATTGGATACACTTATTTTAAATTAAAACAGTACCCACAAGCTGCAGAGTTCTTTGATACTTATTCTAAAAAAAGAGGTGTTGATGAAACGCGATTAACAGACACTTATTTAAGATTAGGTGATAGTCATTTTATTTCTCGAAAATATTGGCCCGCAATGGAAGCTTATAATAAGGCAATTAAAAATGGCGGTGCAGATTCAGATTATGCACATTACCAAAAAGCAATTAGTTATGGCTTTGTAAAAAAGAATGATAAGAAAATCAGTGATCTAGAAATTTTTATTAAAAAGTATACACGATCTACATATCGGGATGATGCAATGTTTGCTTTAGGAAATACCTATATCGCAGAAAATAAAACGCAAAGAGGGATCGAAGCGTATGATCGATTAATCAGAGAAGTACCTAGAAGCTCATATGTGCCGAAAGCATTGTTAAAACAAGGATTGATTTATTATAATGGGGATCAAGGAAATAGAGCTTTGAGTAAATTTAAGACAGTAGTTGCTGATTATCCAGGTACAGAAGAAGCTATCCAAGCTGTAAATACAGCAAGATTGATCTATGTAGATCTTGGTAGAACCGACGAATACTCGAATTGGGTAAAAGGATTAAGTTTTGTAGATGTTACCGATGCAGATCTAGATAATACGTCATATGAAGCGGCAGAAAAACAGTTTTTAGAAAATAATGATAACGCAGCAATAACTGGTTTTCAAAAATATTTGAACGAGTTTCCAAGCGGTCTTCACGCGCTTAAAAGTCATTTTTATCTAGCGCAGTTGTTTTACAAAAAGGGAGATAAGCAAGCTACAATTCCACATTATAAATATGTATTAGAAAAAGATAGAACAGAATTTACAGAACAAGCATTAGCAAGGTTGTCTCAGATCTATTTAGAAAACCGAAATTATAATGAAGCAATTCCTGTATTAGAACGATTAGAGACAGTAGCTGATTTTCCTCAGAATATCATATTTGCGCAATCGAATTTAATGAAATCTCATTATCAGTTAGTACATTATCAAGAAACAATTACGTACGCCGAAAAAGTGTTGGGTAATCCAAAAATCCAAAACGATGTAAAAAGTGATGCACAAATTTTTATTGCTCGTGCAGCTTTACAAACCGCAGATGATGCCAGAGCAAAGAAAGCGTATGCGGAAGTTAGAAAAATTGCTACAGGAGAATTAGCGGCAGAAGCATTATATTATGAGGCTTATTTTAAAAATAAAGAAGGCGGCTATAAAACGTCGAATGAAACAGTGCAAAAGTTAGCAAAAGACTTTTCAGGGTATAAGCTATATGGAGCCAAAGGGCTGGTTTTAATGGCCAAAAACTTTTATGGACTAGAAGATGCATATCAAGCAACCTATATTTTAGAAAGTGTTATCAAAAATTTTACGGATTATCCTGATGTAATTCAAGAAGCAAGATCCGAACTCAAAAGAATCAAAGCCGAAGAAGCAAAAACTAATTCATCCATCCAAACCGAACAATAATAATCAGTTGTAAACTCTTAACTATTTATGTCGAGATATATCAAGAAATTAATTTCTTTTACTTGTGTTTTTGCCTTTAGCATTATCACTATAGTAGCCCAAGAAAAAGAAGAAGAGGAAACCATAGAAACGGAACGTGTAGTTATTGTTAAAACGTATACACCTACTATTAGTGATGCATTTAAAGTGAAATCCACCCCAATACTTAATGATTCTGTTACACAGAAGAAAAAACAATTACGATATAGTATTTTTTCGGTCCCTGTAGCTTCTACATTTACTCCTGCTAAGGGAAGGGCAGCGAGTATAGACAAACCTAAAAAAATACCATTATATGATAATTATGCAACCTTAGGATTTGGAAATTTCACATCCGTTTTGGCAGAGTTTTATAGTAATTTCCAGATAAATCGTACAGATAATATGGGCTTATATTTACATCATAATTCTTCTCAGGGAGGTATAAAAGATGTAGAACTCGATGATAAATTTTATAATACATTTTTAGACCTTAATTACACATCACGAACTAAAGACTTTACGTATGGTATAGAGGTAGGGGCAGAGCATCAGTTATATAATTGGTATGGATTGCCAGAAATTCCTGTGTTAACAGAAGCGCAGATTGATGCAATTGATCCTCAGCAGAATTATTTTGGGGCCAAGTTAGGGGGTAAATTGCAGTTTGATGATTTGTATTTTAAAAGAGCTTCATTGAATTATCGATATTTTGGAGATGCATTAAGTTCTACAGAACATCATGCCGTTTTTACACCAACGTTTGAGTTTGAAATAGCCGATGAATTGATTACTACAGATTTTATTGTTGATTATCTGGGAGGAAGTTTTGATCGGCCATTGGATCAAGCATTACAAACTCCTAACGATTTTAGCATTCTTAATTTGGGGATACAACCTAATTTGGTAGTACTAAGAGATAATTTAACAGTAAACCTTGGGGCAGCCGTTTTTTATAGTATTGATAGTCAGAATAACGATAATAACTTTTTTATCTATCCTAAAGTAACAGCTTCTTACAGGTTATTGGATGAAGCAGTAATTGCTTACGGTGGATTGGAAGGAGGATTAAAACAAAATACATACAGAGATGCTGTACAAGCAAACCCGTATGTATCTCCAACTTTGGTGTTAACTCCTACTCATAATCAATTTGATGCGTACGTCGGATTAAAAGGAAAGATCTCTGATATAGTAAGTTATAATTTTAGAGGTGGATATGCATCAGAAAATGATAAGGTATTATTTGTAAATAATAGACCAGAAGTATTGCAATTAGAAGGGTATGATTTTGGGAACTCTTTTGCATATCGATATGATGATGTCCTAACACTGAATGGTTATGGAGAATTGAATTTTAATATCAATAAGAAGTTTAAATTAGGAGTTTCTGCAGAGTATTTTGATTATAATACTGAAGATGAGCAAGAAGCTTGGAATTTGCCAGAATTAAAGGCATCAATATTACTAGATTATCAAATTACGAATCAGTGGTTTGCTGGAGCACAACTTTTTTATGTCGGAGAGCGAAAGGATATCAATACAGCGGTTGCTTTTACACCGCCAACGCCAGAAGCAATCGTAACTTTGGATAGTTATTTTGATGCTAATGTTAATCTTGGATATCGATTTAATGATAAACTCTCTGTTTTTATTAAAGGAAATAATCTTGCTGGCGAAAACTATGAACGTTGGACAAACTTTCCCGTACAAGGAATACAGGTATTAGGCGGTGTTACGTATAAGTTTAATTATTGATTCTGGTTTAAATACAATACTGTTAAAAATACTGCCAATTAGCAATTTTCAGATAAAAACCTTATTTTATTCTAGTAATTGGAAATGAATTGAACATGAGGAGTGCTTTATTTTGGATATTAGGTCTACTAACCATAAATACGTTTGGACAAGACAATTTTAAAGTCTATTACGAAGAAACGGATAATGGATATACAATTTATGCAGATAATGGTGAGTTTTGCCCAGTTTCTGTGGAGATTGATTTCAAAATAGAGAATCTTACCTCGAGTATTGGCGATATTAAGATCATAGAAATCCCAGAACAAACAACCAAATTTTATATTGCTGATTTAACAGTGGTAGATAGAAAAAAAGCGATTCGTTTAGGGTTTAGTGTTCGCTATAATCATGGAAATCATTTACAGGAATCTTATGATACTGATTATCCATATCACTTACCATTTAAAAAAGGAACGGAGCATATGGTAACCCAAGGTTACAATGGTAATATTTCGCATCATAATGAATACGCATTAGATTTTAGAATGCCCGTGGGAACACCTATTTATGCATCAAGAGAAGGTAAGGTGGTTTTGGTAGAACAAGGGAATAATAAAACGTGTACTGGTCAGGATTGTGCCAAATTCAACAATTATATACTAGTGTATCATTCTGATGGCACTTTTGCAGAGTATACGCATATCAAAAAAAATGGATCTAAAGTGACTCCTGGAGATATCATTGAAAAAGGACAACATATCGGATATAGTGGTAATGTTGGATGGTCTACAGGACCACATCTACACTTTATAGTATTTCTACAGCGATTTAATGATCGAGAAACATTACCTACAAAATTTCTTGTGGGTAATGGCAAGCAATTTTTGCAATTAGAAGAAAGAGAAAAATATACTAAATCTTATTAGTTTTAAAATTGATTCAATGTTAGGTGAAGATAAAGAAAGGTGTATCGTTTAATACTTGCGTAAAAAGTTAAAAATATCTTAGCTTAGTTCTATTAAATCCAAAATCCTAAAATGAATAAGATATTACTATCGGTACTTACAATTCTCTTAATCCAATTTGCATCTGCACAACGTACTTATATGTTTGATAGATTGTTTGAGTTTAGTTATCAGGAGTCTCTTAATTTGCCAAAAGTGAAGGAATTAGTTTTAACAAATTCTAAAAATAATGATTACTACCTTTTAGTTCAAGATGATGGGAAAACGGATTTGAAACTTTATTTTCATAAACGGAATAATCTTCAATCTACCTTTTATTTAGATAAGAAAGCTTTTTCAGAGGCTAATAGGATTAATCTAGATTGTGATTTGGTAGAAAGGGTTAGAATAAAAAAAAGAGATCTTAAGTATTCTAAAAAATTTATTTTTGAAAATTTAAAAGATACTATTATCAATGATACAGTATTTAATCATATACTATTCAAAATAAAAAGTAAGAAGCATATCCCTCCTAAACAAAGAAAAGTTTATGATGTTCATTTCATTACTTATAAATACAAAAGACAAGAATACCCATTTCTAGGAACTAATTATGTGTATTTGAGCTGGAAACAAATGATCAATAGAGATGATTTTGATTTAGGTATTATAAAAGAACAATATGCAATAAATAGGAATGGTAAGCAATACATATATCGGTTAGTTAAGTTTTCGAATATTGAAAATAAATACATTTCAGTACCAGAAGCCTGTGATTATTCTCAGTGATACGTGGGGTCATTCTTTTTTAATATCTACTATTTTTTCAGGAGAAAAAAAACTAATAACAGGTGTAACTTGTTGATTTATAGGTAGCATTTCCGTATGTTGTTTAGATTTAATTTAATAAATTTATAAGAATACAAAACGTCAAATTATGAAATATTTAAAATATTTACTGTATTTAATTATCGTACTTTCACTTGTGTTTTTTGGAATTGGCTTTTTTACTCCATCGGTGTCTTACGAAAATGTGATTGCTGTTGATAAGCCAGCCAGTGAATCCTGGGAAGTGATGTCTGATGTTTCTAATTTACCTAAATGGATTAAGGGATTTAAAAGAACAGAATTAGTTAGTGGTACTCCTAATACGGTTGGAGCAGTTTCTAATGTATATGTAGATAATAGTGGAGAAGAAATGGTGATGGAAGAGACTATAACAGCTATGAAACTTCACGAACGTATGGCGATGACTTTTACCATGGATTTTATGGATATGGATTATGAAATGCTTTTCAAGGAAAAAGGAGGAAAGACGATGATTATTTCTCAATCTAATATTAAAGGAAATAGTGTGTTTGCAAAATCCCTACTTTCGTTTATGTCTAGTTCCATGAAAACACAGGAAGATGTAAATTTGAAAAATTTAAAAGAATTAATTGAAAAAAACGCTAAGGATTATTTTCCTGAAAAATAATAGATACCTCAGCTTAAAGAAGATTATGAATCATCTTGATTTAGTTTAAAAATACAGTCATTCTTGCTATAGTTTGTTACCTGTAGAAAAAAACGTAAAAAATTTTCACAGTGCGCATTCTAGATTGTCTAATATAATGTAGCCAAAATGAATTGGTTATTAAAAAATATAAGAATGATGGTAATAAAGAATCATGATGTTCAGAGCATTAATTTAACGACATCAACAGAAAAGGCGTTTGATTATATAGCAAACCCTTTTAATCTTTCTAAATGGACTGGCGCATTTAAAGAAGCTGATCAAGAATCAGCATTATTAGTAACCCCTAATGGTGAACTTAAAATTGGTTTAGAAACAAAGACAAATAAAGAGTTGGGGACTATTGATTGGTATATGACAATGCCTGATAATAGTGTAGGAGTTGCGTATTCCAGAGTGACAGCTGGACCAGACAATAATGCAATTTACTCTTTCGTATTAATTGCTCCTCCAGTCCCATTAGAGGAAGTGGAAGGTACATTAAGTGCACAAATTGGTCAGTTAAAAGAAGAATTAATATTGTTACAGACGATTTTAGCGGATTAAAGAAAAACAAAAAAAGGCTAAGGCTTACCTTAGCCTTTTTATTATATATTATGGAAGAACAACTTATAAAATCTTGCTTAGAAGGTGATAAAAGGAGTCTTGAAAAACTTATTAAGTCCATTGATCAATTAGTGTATAATCTATCAATACGGTTTTTATGGAATAAGGCTGATGCTGAAGATGCTACTCAGGAAATTTTATTAAAAGTAATTACTAATTTGAGTAAATATCAAGGGAAAAGTAAGTTTAATACTTGGGTTTATAGAATTGCAACAAACTATTTAATTAATCAAAAGAAAACTTCGTTCGAAAAAAGACCTATCTCGTTTAGTCAGTTCTCAGAAGAATTAAACTCGATTAATGACCCTGTGAGTTATGACTTGCCTGATAGTGGTTTGTTAGAAAAGGAGATGAAAACAGGGTGTACTTTAGCGATGCTTCAATGTTTATCCAGAGAATTGAGAATAGTTTTTATACTAGGAAGTATTCTTAAAATAAAAAGTAATGTAGCCTGTGAGATAATTGAAATTTCTCCTGAAAATTTTAGGAAACGACTCCAAAAATCTAGGAAACTAATTGGTAGTTTTTTAAATTCTAATTGCGGCGTGTATAACACGGCTAATAAATGTAGATGCAACAAAAGAATTCATATAGCTATTGCTTCTAAAAGAATTGTAAAAGAAGATCTTAATTTTGTGGATAATATAGATGTGTACAATGAAGAAATGGAGGAGTTAAATTCAATGACAGGAATTTATAGCAACCATGGGGATTTCATTAATAAATCTGATTTTTATAAAGAATTGAACCAATTAATAGCGTCCAAAAGAATTTTTAATGAGATCTAACTAAAAAATTTCTGTTGAAATTTTTTAGGAGTAAGTCCGTGATGTGATTTAAAAACTTGAATAAAATGAGATGGATTTTCAAAACCAACTTCCATAGCGACCTCGTTAACGTTTTTTTCTGAGGTCTGTAAAAGAAATTCGGCTTTTTCTATTCGTTTTTCTTTTAACCATTTTGCGGGCGATAAATAAAAAGTTTTTTCAAAATTTCTTTTAAATGAAGAAGTACTCATTCCATTTAAGTATGCAAAGTCTTCTATCCGTAAATTACGAGTGAAATTATTTTTCATGAATTCACTTAAATTGTACGTGTTTTTCTTATTTAAATTGGTTAGAAAATCTTTGAAAACATGTTGTTTATCATTTATTACTAGATTTAATAAAAGCTCTTCAAATTTTACCTTAAAAAGAGGTTCAGTAAGTTGGCTTTTATTTTCAAAATAAATAAGTATGGATTTTATATATGCTTCTAAATTAGGACTGTTATCAAATTTAAAATAAGTTTGCGGCTCTTCTTTTGAGTTATTTGTATATGGAAAGTATTTCCCGTTTTTTTTAAAAAAATCTAACAGCAAATTATCATCAACAAAAAATAATATACTCTTATAATTATTACTTTCCATTATTTTTTCTGTTGTTAGAAACAATCCTTTTTTAAGAAAAATAGCTTCGTTTTTATAAAGAGCTGTATCATCATCAAGGGAATGAAAATACTTTTTCCCTTCAATTCCAAAAGCAATTAAATGCTGTGTGAGGTTTATTTTAGATCTACTTGTTCCATTTTTTCTGTTTAATAAAACAACTGTATTCTCATTTAGGGTATGAACGATATCATTTTCTTTAGAAGATTTATGAAAATCACCGGGAATTGTTAATGTCATTGTTTATTAAATTTGGTTTTCTAAATTAAAAAATATCCTGTGTTGTTTTCTATTTTATTATTCTCGGGTAAGAAATGACTATTCCGAAGTTAGTAATAGCTCTTAACCAATAAATAGGTAGTCATAAACGGAAGACTATCCCAAAGGGTAATCTTCCGTTAGATTAATAAAAATAGTTAATATTACTTTGTTCCATTTTATAATTTAAGATCTGCTATGGTAAACCCATTATTAAATTTAATATTCTTAGTGGTAAATTCAACGAGCGTAAAATATTCACCAGAATCATTTGGAGCGAAAGCTTTTCTCTTAGTAGCAATATGTATGTCTTCAATTTTCTCATAATCAAGTACCATAATTAATATCGGTTTTTTTATTCCCCAAGCAGGCAAAGAAAACATAAACCTGTCTACCAAATGTGTCTTAGGATTAAAGAATAAAATAAACTCATCATTTACTTCTTTCCCTACAAGTTTAGCATCATAGGTAAGACATACTTTATGATATTTTACACCATTAACAGTCTCTTGACCTAAATATTTGTGTATTGTGCCTGGGTCTTCTAGCTTGTACATCATAGTAAACCAATAATAATTTACTGATCTAAAGAAATCTGCACTATTTACGGCTTCTTGAGAGATTGTTTTTTTACCACTTAAAGTAACTTTAGGTATTCCATTTATTTTATTCTGCATAGCTACTCCTGCTAGACCAGGTAATATGTTAACTTCGTGTTGTTTATATTCTCCCCAAGAAGCTTCATTTTCAAAAATATAGCGTTCTGTAGAAATGTCTTTTCCTTTTTTTAAATCATGATAAATATAGGTGAATTCGACATCTTTTTTAGAAGCTATTTTTTTCCAACCTCCATTTACATTGGTCATAGCTTGTAATAACTGTTTAGATCTAGAATCTGTTTCTTGGGCATTCCCTGCCAAAGAGAACAAAAATACAATTGAAAAAAATAAGATTACGAAATTTGAGGTTGATGTATTCATACTATAATTGTTTGATTTCATTATAATTTTTTATTCGATTATTTTCCTATAAAAACATCTAATTCAAGGAATGCTTTTTCTCTATATGGAAGTAATTCTTTATATACTTCTGACTCAAAAACGTTAGTAATGGATTCGCTACTAGGGAATTCCGTAATTGCTACTACTTGTAGTTTTTTAGAACCGATAATTGTTTTAGCAATTTTGTGCTTTCCTATTGGCTTAGCACCAGCTTCCTTAAATAATAGAGCTGATTGTTCCGAATAGTATGTAAATGCTTCTTTTTCATTTGGATTTAAAACTGCATTCACAATCATTATTGATTTTTCTGACATAATTTTTTGTTTTAATATGAATAATTTAGAATGATATTTTTTGGATAGGAAACTCTGCGACTGGTGGTGTTACACCACTGAATAATGCGCTTAACGAAGAATAAATAACGTACAGTTCATTTTCAATTACATCTAGTGTTGTGGGAAAAGTTCCTAAGGGAGTTATAAACGTATTAGCAATAGTTCCTGTGTCCCAATCATCTGTAGTTACTATCTGGTATATGGCTTCATCAAAATTAACTCCAGTTATATTATTACTAGCTAATAGTAATGTGCTATTATCTGTTAACAATAAACCATCCACAGAGTTAACAGCTCCGTCCAGCGTTATTTCTGTTATATTATTTGTATCTGATAGTGAAACTTTATACAGCTTTCCTTCGTCGTATTTGCCTACAATAAGGTAATCATCGGGATGGTAAACGATACCATTTAATCCGAAAGCACCTGCAGGAGCGGCAAATAATGGGTTGTTTACTAAAATAGAAGGATTACCTAAAAGATCTACTTTATAAATGATAGGCGAAAAACTATCTGTTACATATATGTTTCCTTCAGTATCAACAGTTACATCATTTGCTAAATGATCTCCTGGTAGTAAACTTGCTAAATCAATAGTAGCAATCTTACTTCTAGTAGATAGGTCATAGATAATAACTTGAGCTAGCTGTCCTACTGTCGAGGGGGTAGTTTTGATTCCTACTCCAGGATCAGTATTACATACTATTAATCTATTATTTGTTTTGTCAATGATAAGACCTAAAACTGATGTCAGAGTTTCATCATCGGCAAAGACTTCTTGATTTCCGTTTAAATCAATACTGATTATTTTGCCTTTTCGAATTGATCCTGTGTAAAAAACTTTTTCGGATTCATTGTAAACAATTCCTTCTGGATAAAAATCTAATTCATTAACTATTATTGAATCTGGAAGCACTGCTACTTGGGAAGTGTTATCATTATCACTACAAGCGATATAAAATGATGTGAACCCTAATACTAGGATTAGTGTTACTTTATTTATTTGATTTTTCATTGTATAATTTTTTATGTATTACCGTATTATGTTATTATCTGTTTTACAAAAGTATCTCGAAACTCAAGTAGATAGATATCGTGTATAGTTCAAAAAATGTAGTATTAAGTTCAAGGAAGTTTTATGAATAGTTTAGGATTTAGACTAGCATCAGTAATGTATGCTCTTACGCCATGATAGCAAGACAATTAAAATTCCATAGTATTATGAGTGTTAATAATCCATTTTCCATAATATTTTATGCTATAGAAGAAGTTATAAAGACGTATAGGAAACTAAGCTCAATAGAGATGATTTTGATTTAGGTATTATAAAAGAACAATATGCAATAAATAGGAATGGTAAGCAATACATATATCGGTTAGTTAAGTTTTCGAATATTGAAAATAAATACATTTCAGTGCCAGAAGCCTATGATTATTCGAATTAAAGTAATGTGTTGATTTGCAGGTAGTATGAGTAAGCTGTTTAAATTTAATTTGATAGATTTATGGTGAACACAAAACGCATATTATGAAGTATTTAAAATATTTATTGTATCTAATTATTGTATTAACATTAGTGTTTTTTGGGATTGGTTTTTTTACACCATCCGTTTCTTATGAAAACGAGATAACAGTTAATAAACCAGCTAATGAATCCTGGGAAGTGATGTCTGATGTTTCTAACTTACCTAAGTGGATAAAAGGGTTTAAAAGAACTGAATTGATAAAGGGTACGGCTAATACGGTTGGAGCAGTTTCTAATGTATATGTTGATAACAGTGGGGAAGAAATGGTGATGGAAGAGACTATAACAGCTATGAAACTTCACGAACGTATGGCGATGACTTTTACCATGGATTTTATGAATATGGATTATGAAATGCTTTTCAAGGAAAAAGGAGGAAAGACGATGATTATTTCTAAATCTAATATTAAAGGAAATAGTGTGTTTGCAAAATCCCTACTTTCGTTTATGTCTAGTTCCATGAAAACACAGGAAGATGTAAATTTGAAAAATTTAAAAGAATTAATTGAAAAAAACGCTAAGGATTATTTTCCTGAACCAGAAACTGTAATTGATACTACAGCGGTTTCTGTAGATGAATAATTCTCTTTTCTAAAATTTCTGTCCTCAAATAAAAATAATCTAGAGTTATCTAACTGAATTTCTTTAACTGGTAGTCTAAAGATATACTGAAAGTAAATTTTTAAACCCTAAAGGATATTGTATCTTTATAAAAAGGTATATAATTTAGAGTATAATTACTACAACCGAAACTCATATCGTTCCTAAAATCCCTTCTCCAATTCGATTACAAGAATATGGTGTAGGTGTTTTTATGACAGTCGTAACAAAATCAGCACTTAAAAAAGCAATAAAAAAACGTTTTATTACTGTTAATGATGTTATTGCTACTTCGGGGACTTTGCTACAAGGAGGAGATTGCATACGATTGTGCATCCAAGAAGAGGGTAATGCTTCGAACGGATTGATATTTCCATTAAAGGTTTTGTTTGAAGATGATCACCTGGCAGTGATTCATAAACCAGCTGGTATTTTGGTAAGTGGTAATAGTTTTAAAACGATTACCAATGCATTGGTACAAAATTTAGAGCGAAGTAATCTTCCTGATGCTACAAAACCGCAACCTGTACATAGATTAGATTATGCAACTACGGGTATTTTATTGATAGGAAAAACGAGTAGCAGTATTCGTGTTTTGAACAAGATGTTTGAAGATAAAAATATAAAGAAGACATATGATGCGATTACTATTGGAAAAATGAAGGATGCGGGAGCAATCACCTCAGCAATTGATGATAAGCAATCACATTCTAATTATAAAGTAATCCAATCAGTTTTCTCTAGGAGATTTGGAACACTAAACCTAGTGAAACTGAAACCCCAAACAGGAAGAAGACATCAATTGCGCAAACACCTACTCAGTATATCGAATCCGATACTAGGGGATAAAGAATATGGAATAACGCATTTGATCTTAAAAGGTAAAGGGTTGTATTTGCACGCATATTCATTAGAGTTTATCCATCCATTCACAGGTAAAAAAGTTTATTTTAAAGATGAATTCACTCAAAGATTCGAGAAAATATTTCCAGCTATGATATAGTAAAAATTTGAAAAGAAATGGTCAGTTTTAAATTTCTATAAGCGGTGGTGTCTTAATCCAAGTTCCATCAACCAAAATACCAATTCTTCTTTCTTTTCGATATAAAAAAGTAGCATCTGTAGACATATAATTGGTATTTCTAACTACGAAACTATCGCCTTTTTACAGCATGAATTATACTTCTAATATAATACTCGTTTTAGAAGCACCATAGGCTGAGATTTTTTCAAGAAAAGCAATAAGATGCCTGTTGTTTCTAAAATAACCTAAAATACATAAGCAATCATCACCGGTAATCCGATCACAACTCTGTACTTCTTCCATGGCTCGTATTTGTTCTATAGAATTAGATGTTCCTGTTGATTCTCGGTGCATTACTAAAGTGATATATGCTTTAGTCTCAATACCTAATTTTTCATGATTCACTTTTAAAGAATACCCTTCTATGATGCTTTCTTCTTCCATTTGTCGAACACGCTTGCCTATGGCAGGAGCAGATAACCCAACTTCTTTTCCAATAGTAGCGAAGCTTTCTCTGGCGTTAATTTTTAGCATTTCAAGTATCTTTTTGTCTAACGTGTCCATTTGTAATCAAAATTTATTTAATAATTATTTGATGTAATCGAATGTAAATGTACTATTATAAAATCGATTATAAAGTTAAAATGATTATTTGCATTCTATATTTGTATTGTTGATTTTAAATACAATAGCTAACGATTTTAATTATTCAAATAAAAAAGATAAGTATGAGTCCATTTTTAATTGATTGTATTGGTTACGGAGGTTTAGTTATAAACTTATATTCAATGTCTACTAAAGGTGAAGATAAACTAAGACTGATCTCACTAATTGCTAATGCTATTTATATTGTATACGGCGTATTAATTAGTGCAATTCCGATAATTGTAGGGTGTACTATTGCCGTATTTCTGCATGGATATCATCTAAGACGATTGAACATTAAAAAGAACTGTAATGATTAAAATAAAAATAGCTAAAGAAACAGATACAGCCATTTTAGCTCTTTTAGCAAGAGTAACATGGGTTGAATCTCACGGTCATTATATAGAGGATAAAAATAATCTATTAGAATACTTAAACAAGAATTTTTCAGTTTCTAAAACGAAACAGGATATAAACGATCCCAAGAACTTTTTCTATATTGTTTATGTCGATGATTTACCAGTTGGTTACGCAAAATTAGTGCTAAACGAAAAACAAGAAAGTGTTGTGTCTGATAATAGTTGTCGTCTGGAAAGGATCTTTATCCAAAATGAATTTATACCGCTAAAAGTTGGACAAAAACTTCTTACTTTTGTTGAAAAGAAGGCTAAAGCATTACAATCAGATACAATGTGGCTTTCTGTTTACATAAAAAACAAAAGAGCCATTAGATTCTATGAAAGAAATGAATTTAAAAACGTTGGAGAATTAAATTTTCTTGTCAATGGAAAAGCATATGAAAATATAGTTTTTTCAAAAGAAATATAAGTATTCAAAACTATTAAAACTCTAAGAATAGGAGAAAAGGGGCGTTCCAATATATATGTTTACAATCGCAAAATAGATGCTAAAAAATATCTCAATCTTCCTTTTATTGATCGTTAGTCAAATAAGTTTTGCGCAGAACGAAGAACTGTTTAATCGTCTTCGAGCAATAAATAATGGTACTACAACATTTTATAACGTTGATGGTGTTGATTTTTCAAAACAAACAATATCCTCAGAGTTCAATGAAAAATATCTAAAGAAAGCATACCGTAAATACAAAATCAAGAAAAAAGATCATAAAGAGACTGATAAAGAATTAAGTTTTGAAAACTATAAGGTTATCAAACGTGAAGAACTGGGCAATGGATTGGTTTCAATTAGTGTACATTACTTCGTTAAAAACAAAGACAATCGAATTTCTATATTTTGGTTTGGATATTATGACAAGAGTAATCCAGTATTTGAAAGAAAGATGATTGATCTAATTTTAAATGATGCTATCCCAAAATCTTCTTTTTGTTCGAAAAAAACTGATATTGTAAATTTTGCTGGTCGAGAAATTAAATTAGGAGGTAATTGCAATTGGATGAACATTAATAATGTTCAATGCCCATATTACGGACAAATGAGTTGGTCTGTTCACAAAACAAAAGAAAGTGCTGATGCATCAATTCAAAACCAATTAAAAGCAACTAAATCACAGAATGGCGGAAAAGTGATATCCGAAGAAGAAATAGCTATTGTATTTGAAGGTGTGTCTACAAAAGCTAAAAAAGTTTATTATGATTTTACCGGAGTAACATCACTTTTGGCATCCATGTCTGGCGGTAAGAATTTGACAATTTATTACGTTTCAGAAAAAGTAAGAGATAATTATGTAAGTTGTATTTTAAGTTTCTGGAATAATGACAATATAAATCCAAGCGGATTACCTCCATTATTGGAAGAAGTAATGAAGATTTCAGAAAAATAATCGTCTACAATAATGTCTACGAAACATTGATAATAAGTGCTAAGCCTAATAGTAATGTTTATTTGTAAAGACCACTAAATTTTTCAATTTGTTTTTAGAATAGAAAATTTAAGACAAAATTAAAAGTTTTGGCTAAGTGCTTAATAGAAAGTTCACTACTTTTAATTTCCTTACTAAGCACAGCAGAAATAGTGTACTTCATAATAATGAACCTATCAATAATGATTAAATTTTTTAGACTTTCATCTGAACCTCAAATTAAAAACAACCACACTAAAACGCTAAAAACCCTTCTTATTTGTATGCTTTTACTGCCTTTAACTAATAATGCGCAGAAAAGAAAAAATAAAACGAAAGAACCTATTTTAAAACTGACAGATTCTTTGTTTAATGGTTTGAAATGGAGAAATATAGGTCCTTTCAGAGGAGGCAGGAGTGTAGCTTCTACCGGTGTTATAGGAGAGCCTCATACCTACTATATGGGTTCTACAGGTGGAGGTGTTTTTAAAACTACAGATGATGGTATTACTTGGAAAAACATTTCAGATAAATTTTTTAAAACAGGTTCTGTAGGTGCAATCACAGTCTCAGAAAGTGATACCAACATTGTGCTTGTTGGAATGGGAGAGCATCCTGCCCGTGGTGTTATGACTTCTATGGGAGATGGGGTGTATAAATCTATGGATGCCGGAAAAACCTGGGCTCATATAGGGCTAGAAAAAACTCGTCATATTTCTGACGTGATCATTCACCCTACAAATCCAAATATCATTTATGTAGCTGCGCAAGGGGCGCAATATGCTCCTACAAATGAAAGAGGGATATACAAAAGTACTGATGGAGGTAAAACTTGGGAGCAAGTTTTATTTATAAATACAAATACAGGAGCATCTTCTTTGTCTATGGATATGACAAACCCACGTATCTTATATGCTTCAATGTGGGAACATCGTCGTTATCCTTGGATTATGGAATCTGGAGG
The DNA here is from genome assembly GCF_900109375.1 of Aquimarina amphilecti. GTDB lineage: Bacteria > Bacteroidota > Bacteroidia > Flavobacteriales > Flavobacteriaceae > Aquimarina > Aquimarina amphilecti. The sequence goes on along the minus strand of NZ_FOAB01000010.1, from coordinate 64,640 downwards.
AGCGTATTCTGGGTTATATAAATCCACTGATGGAGGAGATACTTGGAATAAAATGAAAGATGGTCTGCCAACAGACTTCGGTAAATCTGGAATATCCGTTTCTAGAGCAAATCCAGATCGTGTTTTTTCGGTTATAGAAGCAGAAGGTGAAAAAGGAGGTGTTTATCGTTCTGATGATGCAGGTAAAAAATGGGAACAAGTAAACAGTGATCGTGTGAATATCGCTCGTTCTTGGTATTACATGGAGATTTTTGCGGATCCACAAAATGAAAACGTAGTATATGTTTTAAATGCTCCTGTAATGAAATCTATCGATGGCGGTAAAAGTTTTTTTGATATTCCTGTGCCTCATGGAGATAATCATCATTTATGGATCAACCCATATGATAATAGCAATTTGATCAATTCTAATGATGGAGGTGCTAATATTTCTTTTAACAGTGGGAAGAGCTGGAGTACTCAGCAAAATCAATCTACAGCTCAATTTTATCGAGTGATTACTGATAATTTGGTGCCTTATAATGTGTATGGAGGCCAACAAGATAATTCAGCAATTGCGATTGCGAGCCGTACAAATGATCAAGGAATTGATTGGAAGGATTGGTACTCTGTTGCTGGAGGAGAAAGTGCTTTTATTGCATTAGATCCAGACAATCCTGAAATAGTATACGGCGGAACGTACCAAGGTAATATTAGCAAATGGACAAAATCATCTAGAGAACAAAAATCTATCAAAGAGTATCCCGAATTGGGTTTGAGTATAGCTCCTAAGGATTCGAAATATCGTTACAATTGGAATGCTCCTATTATTTCATCTCTTCATAATAGAAAAACTATTTATCACGGAGGGAATGTAGTTTTTAAAACAACGGATGGTGGTATAAGTTGGACAGCAATTAGCTCTGATTTAACAAAAAATGAAAAAGCTAAGCATGGTCCTGGAGGAGGCCCTTATACTAATGAAGCAGCTGGTGGAGAAAATTACAACACGCTTACAGCTTTGGTCGAATCTCAGCATCAAGAAGGGCTGCTTTATGCAGGAAGTGATGATGGTTTATTGCATATCACTAAAAATGGGGGTGTAAGTTGGGAGAAGGTAACACCTCTAGGTATTTCGGATGGTATTATAAACAGTATTGAAATCTCTGAACATGATCCTGCGGTTGCTTATGTAGTGGTTATGAGATACAAATCATTAGATCTAAATTCCTATATTTTTAAAACAAATGATTACGGTAAAACTTGGGTGAAAATTGTGAATGGGTTAGACGATCCCAATGGTTTCGCTAGAGTAGTTAGAGCAGATAAAAAACGAAAAGGGTTGTTGTACGCTGGTACTGAAACAGGCTTGTATGTATCCAATGACGATGGTTTACATTGGCAACGTCTTATATTAAATTTACCAGTAGTTGCTATTAATGATCTAATCATTCAAGATAATGATTTAGTTGCTGCGACATCTGGACGTGGGTTCTGGATATTAAACGACTTAAGCGTTCTTCAAAGTATGACAAAAGAGAAAAAAACTGTTCAATTATTTAAACCAAAAGACAGTTATCGTATTTTTGGAGGTATTTCTAAAGCTACAGGTCAAGGTCTGAATCCTAAAAGTGGAGTTACATTCGATTACTATTTAGACAAAGATGTAGACTCATTAAATCTGAAATTAGATGTTTTACAAGGAACAAAAATAGTCAGGTCTTATACTAACAAAAAGCCAGAAGATTTTAAAACTTGGCCAGGTGGTCCTTCTAAACCTGAGATCTTACCATCTAAGAAAGGATATAATAGGTTTACTTGGGATTTTAATCGAGAAGCTATTCCTGCGATCAGTAAAGTTTTTGTTTTTGGAGGACTTTCTGGATCTCGTGTTGCTCCTGGAAATTATACATTGAGATTATCTCTTGATGAAGAAACTGTAGAAACACTGGCAATTATTCTTCCGAATCCTTCAATTCAATCAACTCCAAAGGATTTTACGGAACAACAAAATATCCTTGTAAGTATAGAAAACACTTTAAAGGATATACATGAATCTGTCATTCAAATGCGCTCTGCGAAATCACAATTAACGAATTATTCCAAACTTTTGAAAGAGAATGATAAAGCAAAGACACTGATTGAAAAAGGAGAAGATCTACAGAAACGTATTAATAGTTGGGAAGAGAACTTAGTACAAGAGAAACAGAAAACATTTCAAGATGTCATCAATTTTAACAATAAACTCAATGCACAGCTTATACAACTTTTAAACTACATAGACCAAGCTGATCCAAAAATCACCAAAGGCGCCAAAGAACGTTTTAGTGACCTTATGAATGATTGGCAAGTATATAAAAATGAGAGAGATTCTATTATTGATACTGAAATGAAAACCTATAACAATCTATACAAATCATTAAATATCCCTGCATTAATAATTGAAAAGAATTAAGCTTTTATAAAAGTAATGTTGAACCATATAGGAGAAAACTAATTATCTCTTGTCTTTAAAATCTAAATGGAATTGCGAGTTAATAAAAACTGACTGCACTACAGAATAAATTAATTGCAAGTACAAATCTAGGCAATACTGGAATATATTTAAAAGAAGTATCTAAACGATCAAGAAAAGTTCTGGGAGGGTGATAATTGTCATAGAAAGAAATATAGTAGAATTTTACTTTTGAGAAAAACATAAAGCTATGGAAGTTCTAAAACTAACGGGCAGAAATATCCAAGATGAGCATATTTGTTGTGCGATAAGCGACAAAAAATGTAAGGATGGATACCAAAAGAAAAAGGATTGGCTTAAAACTGAATTTGAAAATGGATATACTTTTCAAAAAGTTGATGTTCGCGGAAAAGTATTTATTGAATATGTACCAATAGAAAGTTCTTGGCTACCGATTGTTGGAAAAAACTTTATGATAATTAATTGTTTTTGGGTTTCGGGACAATTTAAAGGTCATGGAAATGGAAAAAACCTACTTGATCAGTGCATTAGAGATGCAGAAAAAAATGGAATGGATGGAGTTATTGCAATTTCGAGCGATAAAAAAAGACCTTTTATGACTGATCCAAAATTTCTTAAATATCAAGGATTTGAAATTGTTGACGAAGCACCACCATTTTTCAAATTATGGGGATTGAAGATAAATCCAAAAGCTGAATTTCCAAAAATAATGATATCTGCTAAATTAGGAACTTGTCCAGACAAAAAAGGAATTACAGCATACTATTCAAACACTTGTCCTTTTACAGATTATTACACAAATCAACTCCTTCGAAAATATGCAGAAAAAAAGAAAATTCCATTAACAATAAATCATATTTCTAGTAAAGAAATAGGACAGAAAATGCCGATTCCTTGGATTATAAATAGTGTTTTCTATAAAGGTGATTTAGTGAGTCTAGAAATGAAGGTTGAGAAACATTTAGAGAAACTTATTGGATAAAAAATGTATAACAATATACATAAAACATAAATAATGAAATATTTTAGTAAAGCCAGTTCTTCTTCAAAGAATAATGCTTCAATAAAAATTAAAGATTCACAAATTATTTTTGGAACTACTCCTGAATCAAACGATAGTTTACCAAACCCAGCAGAATTATTTTTAGGGTCTTTTTCAGCTTGTATCCTTAAAAATGTTGAACGTTTTTCAATTTTAATGAATTTTAATTATTCAAATGCAGAAATAATAGTTAGTACAACACGTCTTGAAAAGCCTCCAAGATTAGACAAAATAAATTATGAATTAACAATTTATAGTCAAGATAATAATTTAAATATTAGTTTACTGAAAAAGAATATCGAAAAGTTCGGGACGATATTTAATACAGTTAAATCTTCTTGCTTTATTGTTGGTGAAATTAAAAAATGCTAACTATACCTGTATAGAATTAATTGCTACTATAAAACTCCTTACTAAAGTTTCCGAGGATTTTCTATTAAGTTAGTATTTGCTAAATTAGATGCTTTAAAAAACACTACTAATAACAGCCAAAATATTACCGGAAATTTGAAAAATACGATACTGAATGATAGAAATTATTGATTTAAGTCAAGAAATTTATGAAGGAATGCCGGTGTATAAAGACCTTCCTCAAGTTAAAATGACAGTTCATAATTCTCACGAAGAATGGAATGGAATAAAAAACCCCGAAACCAAAACTCCTGCTGTTCATAAATTAGAATTAGGAGAACATACAGGAACACACGTTGATGCTATAAATCACATGGCAATTCAATATGAAGGAAAATCAATTGATAAGATGCCTTTGTCTATGTTCTATACCGAAGGAATCTGTTTGGATTTTTCCCATAAAGAGCTAAAAGAATTAATTGAACCTGATGAAATAGAAAATGCTTGTAAAAAAGCTGATTTGAAAATAAAAAAAGGAGATACCTTATTAATTTATACGGACCATTATCGAAAGTGTTTTAACGGAAAAGACTGGAGTAATGGCCCTGGGATTTCGACAAAAACAGCTCGATGGCTTGGTGAAAAACAAATAGCTGCATTCGGAGTTGAAACAATGTCACCTGGTGTTTCTGGCGTATCAAATAAAGAAGTTCATCATATTTGCGGAGAATTAAATTTCACGCATTATGAGAATATGATTAATCTTCATCTATTAATTGGAAAAGGTAGATTTAGATTTATTGGTTTTCCTTTGAAAATCAAAGGAGGAACAGGTTCGCCAGTAAGAGCCGTGGCAATATTTGAAGATTGAATACTAAATTTCTAAACAAACATAAAATATCTGATAATCTCTAATTAAGAAATAATCGATTGGTTCTTGTATATTTATGATGATGCAATGATTTTGGAATTGATTAAGGTGAAAAGATGAACTTGCTTAAATAGTAAATTAACGTAATAACAAATGAAGAAATCTATGATGTTTTTACTGGGGATATTAGTTGTAGCACTTATATTGATTGGTCTATTTTTCTGGTATATAGCTTACTCATCAACTACAGATCTTTCTCAAGATGTACGTTTTAAAGATTATTTAAATAAACCTCTTTTAGTTAAACAGCCATCGGCATTAAAACGAAGTATTGAAAACTTAAATAGATTTAGTGATTACTATATTGATGTTTCTTCTGAGGAGGCCTTTAAAAATGATAAAACGATACTTAAAAAGTATAAAGTTGGTGATACTATATTCTTCACTTCGGCAAAAGGATTTTTTAGCAATCACGTGGGAGATAGTTATTATTTGTTAGGTAATGAAAAACTCGATTCGGGTGAAATTATAGAGTTCGAATACGGCACAAGCTTTGAATATTTACCTGCTATTTGGGAAACTCTTGAAGAGTTTTTAGAACGAAGAAAGCTAGAAAAGCAATTTCCATAAATCAATCCAATAGATTTTGATAAACATCCTTCTGTACAAAACAGATCATAAAAAAACAGAAATACATCTAAATTAGAAAATAAATAATTTGATTAACATAAAAGTTCCAACGATATGAAATGAAAACAATAGACAAGAATGCATAAACAAAATATCCGTTTAGTGTATTAGTCGATCGCTATTATACATTGAGCGAGTTATTGGTGAGTTTAATCTGCAAATATTCTTATAATAAACCTTAGAAGTAATTTAAATAAACATTGTAACAATTAATTTTTTCGGTTGTCTTTAGGTTAGATTAAAAACCAATAAATGAAAAACGCATCAATTATTTTAATTGCAACATTTCTATTTATTTCTTGTAGTGAACCAGAAAAAAAAAGCTTTAGAATTGGTCAAAAATCAGTAACATATGTTGATGATTCTAGAAACCGACCATTGCCGGTTGAAATATGGTATCCAACTTCGGATACTTTAACCAATAAAGAAACGAAAAAAAGCCAAAAACAACTTTTTAAAACTATAGAAACAATTAAGAGTGCAACTATTGCCAATGAAAAATTCCCTTTGTTAATAGTTTCACATGGAACTGGTGGAAATAGGTTTTCGTTAACTTGGTTTATAGAAAAAATGGTAAGAGAAGGTTTTATTGTTGTTTCACTGGATCATTATGGGAATTCTACGTTCAATAAATTGCCAAGGGAGTTTGTAAAATGGTGGGAAAGAGCTATTGATGTTCAATATGTTCTTACTCGAGTTCTAAAAGACGAAGAAATTGGAACTAAAATAGATTCTTCAAGAATTGGAGGAGTTGGTTTTTCTTTAGGAGGTTATACTAACATTGCGTTGGCTGGTGGTTATGTAGATAGAACTATAAGGGAAAGCGAAAAAGCAGAAGACAGAGAAATGCCTGCAGAATTTCCAGAAACAGATGAAATTATAGATTTCGAAAACGACAGCCTCATCGTTTCATCATATAACAAATACAAAGATCACGTAAAAGATGATAGAATTAAATCATTCTTCGTGATGGCACCAGCAATTGGATTTGGATTCCACTCAAAAGAACAAACGGACAAAATTACTGCACCTATTTTTATTGTAGCAGGAGAAGGAGATTTGGTTGCACCAATAAAAAGGAATGCCGAAAAGTACCATAGTTTAATTAAGACTAGTAAGATTTATCTTTTTAATAAAGATGTTGAACATTATGTTTTTTTGAATGAGTCTACAGAATTTGGAAAAAAGGTTGCTCCTGCTATAACCATAGATAATCCAAATGTGGATAGAAAAGAAGTGCACGAAAAAACAGTAGTATTGGCATTAGATTTTTTTAAGAAAACGCTGTAAAAACAATTATATCAATCAACTAATTAATCTGATATTTACGTTGTGACTCATTAGATACAGTTTTTGCGGAAACCATAATAATTATCTATATGAATTTTCAAACATTAAAAAGAGTAAAATATTAATGAATTTAATCTTAGACTTCTTTTTAGTAGGAGGCGTTTTTATTATTGCAATAGTTTTAATACAGCTATTAAAAATAAAAGATAAAGAACTACCTCAAAAAATACTAATTGTACTGTTTGCTCTTCTTTGGTGTGTTAATACCTATTTTTATGCTTTGCTGCACGATATTATTTGGTTGATACAATTTTTGTTTTTGCCTAACGATATTACCAAGACTATTTTAGGGCCATTATTATTTTTATATGTAAAATCTTTATTTTTAAAAGAAGATAGCTTAGTAAATAATTCTTTAGTTCATTTTATACCTGCTTTGCTATTTGCCTGTGTTATAACAATCCCAACGATAATCTTCAATAATTCCAGGATAGATGCACTAGCTTATACGCATACGGACTTTATTCGCTTAATCATTAGAATTGATAGTTTATACTTCTTACTATATCTATTTCTTTCATTAAGATTATTATCGAAATACAGAAAACTAACAAAACATAAATACTCGAACCTAACACGTTATGATTTTAATTGGATTAAGATTATGCTAATCTCAGCAATCTGCATTTTATGCTTGGATATGGGGATTATAGTATTTGAATACTTTTTTGGAAATTTTCATTGGAATACTGATTATGTTTCTGTCATAGCTATGATAATTTTAGTGATTTATTTAGGGTATTACGGTGTAAATCAATCTAAAGTGTTATTACCCTCTTTTTTATTTGATAGTGAGATAAAACATAAAGTCAATAAATTAGAAAACAAAACAATTTCGCCAGTAAAAAGAGCAGAGTTTGAAGCATTGAAAAATAGACTAGAACTTCTTTTAGGTACAGATCAACCTTATTTAGATCAGGATTTGACATTAGGTAAATTGGCGCAAAAAATTTCTACTACGGATAAAATACTTTCCACAATGTTAAATCAATATATGAGTACTACATTCTATGATTTAATAAATAAATATCGCGTGCAAGCTGTAAAAGAAAAGTTAGACTTAGAAGAATATAAAAGTTACAACCTTTTTGGAATTGCTTGTGAATGTGGTTTCAAATCAAGAACTAGTTTTAATAGAATTTTTAAAAAAGAAACAGGACTTTCTCCTTCTGGGTATAAAAAAGTGTATTAGAAAAGTCATTCTGTTTTTTTTAACATATTATAACATACCAATGCTTCTATTGGTCAATCCGAATCCCTATAAATTCATTGATTTGCGATTAAATTTATAAACATAAAAAATGATGAAAAAAATCGCATTGACTTTATTTTTTTGTGGATTTACACTAATAGTAAAATCACAAAATTTAACTGAACAAGTACAAAAACCGAGTGTAGAAAAATCAATTTTCGGTATTCAAACAGGATTTGCTGGATTATGGGTTTACAATGAATTTAAATTATCAAGACAAGTTGCATTGCGAACTGAATTTGGTTTAGAAGCATATGATAATGATGATTTTTATCCTGATGCGGGTTTTCTATTAGCAACGGTTATTTCGCTAGAACCTCGTTGGTATTATAATCTTAAAAAGCGCAAGAATAAATCAAAACGGATAGATAATAATAGCGGTAATTTTTTTGCTCTAAAAACGAGTTTTCATTCAGATGATTTACTTATTAAATTTGGAAATGATAGTGATGTTAAAATAGTTAATGATTTATCAATCATTCCGACGTGGGGAATTAGAAGGAATATTGGTAAGTATTTTAACTATGAGACTGGTGTTGGAGTTGGTTATATTCATTATTTTTCTGAAAATTCTGGATTCGAAAAAGATGAAGGAGAAGTTGCAATAAATCTGCACTTACGAATTGGATATCAATTCTAAATAATAAAGATATAGCACAATAATGTGGAAAAAGACATAGGCTTTTTTTTGAGTTGAATCGAAAGGCCTATGTTTTATTATAAAGTCATCAATATAAAATTAGATATTTGTAAAAGGTAAAAAAAGCAAAATATTTATATTTGATTTTAGTATTAATTTGAAGTGTTTTACTTATCTACTGCTCTATATCTGTGGTATAAGAGAAGTTATTAATATTTTAAAATGAATTCGATAAACTCAAGAATTGTAGGAACACTGGAACAAGATGAAGAATTTGATGAATGGTGGTATGGTGGGAATTTAAAAGTATCTGTTTTAAAAAATGAAGAATTGCCCGTTACATTTACGGGATTCATTCCCGAAAAAGATTTGAGTTTTATAAAAGAGGCTGATAACGCATTAGAAAACTTAACAAAAATAGATGATCACGAAACCATCACGTATTTAGTACATAAAAGTTGTATTGATTTTGTAAATAAAATTGAAGAAGAATATCGAGATGAATTTCAAGAGTTTCTTGACATAAAAAGTAAAACAGATATATGGAACTATGTGTCTTTTAATGAGATTCATGTAGAGAGAAGAATATGGTCAGACAAAGATATTTATGTTAGTATTAAATGTAATTGTGAATGGGAAGAAGAGCATGGGCTTCAAATAGTGTTTAGACAAGGTAAAATGGTAACTCGAATAAGTGGAATTGATGGGCATATTACCGAAGCTGATGCTTATGGAAAAGATGATAGTGAAGATTATTTACTAAATCAATATAACAAAAGCTATTGTTAACTAGGTGTAAAAATAGATTTTATATAAACTACTGGAGATAATTAAAAATGCCAAGAACTATATTCGAAAATATCGTAATTCAACATTTTGACAAAGTTTCTTCAATAGCTTTTTGTCAATACACACCTATTCGATTTTTTGAGATATTATTTATTGAAAAAGGTTCTGGAACTTTAGTTATTAATAACCATAAAATACCTTTTAATGATAATCAAGTTTTTATTTTAATCCCAAATGATAGATATAATTTAGAAATCAAAACACCTGTAACGATAACTGCAATAAAATTTCTGAATAGCTTTTTTAATAATTCATCCGTTAATGGAGATCACACACAACGAAAAGAATGGTTTAAAAAAATAGAAACTATTTTACACAGTGCGAATAGAACTTCTCATATAGAATTAAAATCTAAAACAGAAGAAAATAATATATTCTCTTTATTCAGCGTGTTGTGTAATGAATATAACGATGAAAATTTAAAAAGTGAGGTTGTTTTGAAATCTACGTTACATACGATTCTTCATATCATATCCAGAAATATGAGGTTTGTTCATTCAAAGCTTATTGATTCTAAAATTCAGGATATCATTAATTATATTCACTTTTACATCCATGATCCTGAAAGACTAACAAAAAAGGAGTTAGCAAATCAATTTCATATTTCAGAAAATTATATTAGTCAATATTTTAAAAGTAAAATGGATATTGGCCTAAAGAAATACATCCTTAATTACAAAATTAAATTAGCAGAAACACGCCTTAGATATACAGATTTAACCGTTTCTGAAATTGCTCAAGAATTAGGTTTTACCGATAGTAGTCATTTAGATAAAACCTTTATTACTTATAAAGGGATAACGGCTGGATCATATAAAACAAGCTTACAAAGTTCTTAATAAGTATATATTCCTCTTTTTTTACTAAAACCTCTTTTTTTCTTACAAGATATAGCCTTAGGTCCTAAGGTAAATTTGCATTATAATTTTAACGGAATATAATTATAATGAAAAATTCACAGAATGTATTTGAAAGTCATATGAAGGCTGTTGATACACTAAGCCCAGCTGATGTAGCAAAGGATTATGCAGATGATGCAATATTCATTACACCAGAAAAAACTTATAAGGGGCAAATCGAAATATTCAATTTTTATAAAGAATTCTTACCACGATTTGAGGATTTTAAATTTAAAACTATCAAACAAGAAACCCACGATAATATGGTGTATTTCGTATGGTGCGGAAGAAATAATCATATAGATATACAACTTGCAACAGATACGTACATTATCGAAAACGGAAAAATAAAGCAACACACGTTTGCTTCAATTAATAATTAACTCTTTAATATTGATACTAATGGATTACAAAAATTTTCAAACATTCACAGCAGAACAAAAAGACGGAATTTTAACAGTGGACATTAATTTTGGACCTGTTAATGTACAAGGACAAGAAATGCTAGCAGATTTAAGCAGCCTTTGTTTACGTTTAGAACGCGATAGAAGTGTTAAAGTCGTGATTTTTCAGTCATCTAATCCTGGTTATTGGGTATGTCATTACGATACTAATTTGTTAAGAGATATGTCTCAAGAAGCTGTTTCTAGACAAGAAGTGAAATTATTAGATTTACAATCTGTATTAGAAAGGTTGAGTAATGTGCCACAGGCAACCATTGCTAAAATAGAAGGATTTGCACGTGGTGGTGGACATGAAATGGCTTTAGCTTTGGATATGCGTTTTGCGGCAATAGGAAAAGCAAAATTTATGCAGATGGAAGTCGGAATGGGGATTTTACCTTGTGGAGGTGGTGCTTCACGTATGGCTAGACAAGCTGGACTTGGTAAAGCTTTAGAAATTATTTTAGGAGCGAGAGATTGGGATGCAAACGAGGCTGAAAAATTTGGAACGATTAACAAAGCCCTAGATGCCGATGAAATTGGACCGTATGTAGATGCCTTAGCAAAGCGTATTTCTAAATTCCCAGCAGAATCTATCGAAGCTTGTAAACAAGCTGTTTATGCGTCTGTTGATTTGCCAATAGCAGAAGCATTGAAAGAAGAAGCGTATCAATTATTCCAGGCGACAAGTAAAACACCTGCAATCAAGCGCTTTACAATTGCAGATGAAAATGGAGCTCAATTTGATCATAATAATCAAAAGAATTGGGAAAGCATGTTAATTGATTTACAAGAGATTAATTAATAATTAGCAAGAAACATTTAATAGAAGAAGAAGGGAGCCTTTTTAACAAAGGGATTTCCCGTTATTGAAGGTTTGAGTTTAGTGATGATAGGCGTTTTATACCGATATATTCTACATAGACCATCATCATTACAGGTTTATTTTACCGATATTTCATATAACTATTACTCAGAGTGTGGTTTTAGATATAGATTTAAAACTTAATAATGAATTTACTTGATATATCAAATATTTGTATATGCTTGATATATCAAGTAATTATATATGATTGTCAATAATCCCTCCTCAACAATATGTTACTGCATTCAAGAAGCGAAAACTCAATTAGAAAGAATGAAATAGTACATATGTGTTATGACGAGTAATCAATAGGATAGTGGGATAATGCATACTATCCTATTTTGGTATTTAAAAAGAATATGTTAAAATCGAATTCATAGAAAAAATGAGTTATGCGTTCATATAAAAATTTGTTATATTTAAACCTACTACGTTTACACACAAATTGTTTATAAACAACATCATAAGCTATGAAAATATCTGATTTAATTGATGAGAAAATCTCGAAAATTCGATTTAATTATACACTCGAAAATGAACATGGGATGCAAGAATTTCAATCGCAAATAAGATTGTCTAATGGTCAAGTTGTATTATTACCTAAGCATCCAGATGATGATATTGATTTAGTAGAAGATTATTCAAATAATAAAAATACACCTTTTGAAAAGGCTCAAAGGTATGGATTGACATCAAGATTGATGTTTAGAAATAAGCAGATAAAAGATATACATTTTAGATTTTCGGATAACGAACAGGTAATAGACTCAAGCGCTATACTCGAATTAGATAACGGAAAGTTCATCACTGAGAATAATTATGGTCCCAATGGATTAACGGATATTAATTTGGTAATTATGAACAAGACTCAGTTTTTAGAGCTTGCTGATGATAATATGGAAATAAAATCTCTTAGAAAAGATATTTTGAAACGAGTATAATTTGTGACGATTTTCGTGATCTTATCTATATTAACTATAATTTCAAGTATATTATTCTTTCTTAGAGCTAATTATAAATAACTTATTATAAGTATTTTGTGAAGAGATTAATCCTCATATCGTTATTATTGACTTTAGGGTATAGCAGTTGTTTTGATTCTTCTAGTTCTATGTCAAATTCTAATAAGCTAGACAGTGATGATTATAATTCCAAGTCCGAACGTGTAACAATTTTGAAAAATGAAATTAAATCCTTCAGTGATTTTGAGAATGCAGCATTCGAACTGTTTAATGTAAACGGGTTTTCAAATAGTAGAACCACCCTTCCAGGAGCATCCTCATGGGATTATAAATTTGTAATTAAAATCAATCCATCAGACGTTGATAAATGGACAGTTGGAATGGTGGAGGCGATATCCCAGTACCATGAAGATGCGTGGATGAAAAAAATAATTGAAAAAACAGAATTGGAATGGCAAACGTTCACCGAACCAGAAATATATAGTCGTCCGGGAGATAATGTTTTGATGGTAGTTTATAGATCAGAAGGAATTATCTATAAACGTGTTATTAGTTTATAAAATAATCTACCAAAATCATCTTATAGATAGCTGTACAAAAGTTAAGAATTTAATAAAAAGGCTATATCATCATTTTTATCTTTATTTTTATCTCTTAACACATTTCAAACTCAACATATCATGAAAAAAGTACTTTTAGGTACGCTTAGTACACTTCTTTTTATTTCTTGTCAGCAACCTAAAGAAACAGCAGATCTGCTTGTTTTTAATGCTAATGTATATACAGTGGATGATAGTCAGCCAAAAGTAGAAGCTTTTGTCATTAAGAATGATAAGTTTATTGCAGTAGGTAGTTTAGCAGAGGTAAGTCAGACATATACTTTTACAGATTCTGTAGATGCAAAAGGCAAAACGATTGTGCCTGGTTTGATAGATGCTCATTGTCATTTTTATGGATTAGGATTACAGCAACAAAAAGTGAACCTAGTCGGTACAACTAGTTATGAAGAAGTAGTGGCACGTATTATAGATTTTCAAAATAAAAAAAAGGTGCCTTTTATCACTGGTCGTGGTTGGGATCAAAATGATTGGGAAATTAAAGAATTTCCAACTAAAGAAAAGTTAGATAGCTTGTTTCCTGAAACTCCTGTGGCAGTCACCAGAGTAGATGGCCACGCGATGTTGGCAAATCAGGCAGCATTAGATCTTGCTAAAATAACGATAGAAACAAAGGTTCCCGGAGGAGAGATTTTGCAAAAAGATGGAAAGCTAACAGGAGTATTGATAGATAATCCTATGGAGTTGATAGAAGCAATTTTTCCACAACCTACAGTTGCAGAACAAGTAGCAGCATTAAAAGATGCACAAGCTATTAACTTTAGTTATGGATTGACAACTGTAGATGATGCTGGATTAAGCCCAGAAGTGATTAGAGTTATTGATAGTTTGCAGAAAGCAGAACAATTAAAAATCAGAATGTATGCTATGGTTAGTAATGTTCCAAAATATGTGGATTATTACCTAAAGCAAGGTGTTCTTAAAACAGATAAGCTTAATGTTTCTTCTTTTAAGGTATATGCAGATGGAGCCCTGGGATCTAGGGGTGCAGTATTAAAGAAACCATATAGTGATAAAGAAGATCATCATGGAGCAATGGTAATCGGCACAAAAGAATTTAAAGAATTGGCAAAAAGATTAGCTGGTTCTCCTTTTCAGATGAATACACATGCAATTGGAGATTCTGCCAATGCAGTGGTGATCAATACGTATTATGATGTGTTAAAAGATAAGTCGAATAGAAGATGGCGTGTAGAGCATGCGCAAGTGGTATCTCCAGAAGAGTTTGATATTCTGAATGATAATTTGGTAATGAGCGTGCAGCCTACACATGCAACTAGTGATATGTATTGGGCAGATGAGCGACTGGGAGAAGAACGCATAAAAGGAGCGTATGCTTATAAACAACTTCTAAATAAAACAGGTAAACTAGCTTTAGGAACTGATTATCCTGTAGAAAATGTTAGTCCATTTTATACGTTTTATGCAGCAGTAGCTCGTAAAGATCTAAAGCAATATCCTGCAAACGGTTTCCAAAAGGAAGATGCTTTAACTAGAGAAGAAACGCTAAAAGGAATGACTATTTGGGCGGCCTATAGTAATTTTGAAGAATCAGAAAAAGGAAGTATTACAGCAGGTAAATTCGCTGATTTTGTGATCCTAGAACAAAACATCATGGAAATCGACGAGGATAAAATTCCTAACATTAAAGTGAATTCAACCTATGTTGGTGGCGAAAAGGTGTATTAATTTTAGTTATAAAATAGGAATATAACTTATTATCGACCTCCATTAGCTTGGAGGTCGGCAATGCATTGCGCATCTAGTTCCGGTACTCCATCCCCCATCATATTCATCATACCACTTTCAAACTCGATAGCGGCTTCCATAAGACAATTTTGTACATTACAATGTCCTCTTGATACGGTATTTTCGTGTTGTGATTGTAAAGGTGTTCCGATATTAACAAGTCCTAGTAAATGGGCAAATTCATGATTAAGGGTAGCTGCTTCTATTGTAGATAGCATAGGTGCACTAGGATTACTACTTAGATTACGAAGTGTACTTTCATAAATAACAATAGAAGTATTTAAATAAGCGGTGCCTAAGGTAACTCTAGAACCATCATCATTATCATTAGTTCCATCTGCAAAATAAATATAAACAGTAATCTCATCTCCTTCGTTAAATGCAGTTCTTGCAGTAGTTTCAATCTCTTTTATTTTATCTATATTAAATGGAGACAACCCAGAAGAAGAAACTGTACGCTGATTTATAGTTATTCCATCAGGTTTAAAAAGACGTTCCTCTAGAAATGTTCTAAACATATTTACTGCCGTCGTTGTTGGAGCAAACCCTTGAACAGATACAATCTCTACAGTTAACCCTCTAAAATTTGTGTCGCTTAATAGATCATTAGCAGATGTTCCCAAAGGTTGTGTATTAGCCGATTGACCATCAGGAATAATAGTATTTTCGTCGTCATCAGAACATCCAACGAGTATGAAAGATGCGAACAAAAGAATACTTAAGAATTTTGTAATTTGCATAAAATTTAATTTTCCAGGGGTGTGGGTTAGTAAATAAACGAATTTATGAGAAATTTAGTTTTTGTTTTAACGTTATTTTTAACAGTTACTGCAAATTTTGCACAAAGATCGTACCATGAAGATGCAATGCGATACTTTTCTTTAAACGGAACTGAGCAACAATATAATGTAGCCATTGACCAAATGTTTACGTTGTTAAAGCAACAGTATAGTGCTCAAGATATTCCCGATAGTATTTGGAATGAATTAAAAGGAGATAAAAAGGAGCCATTAACAAATATTAAATCATTATTAGTATCTGCATATCGCAGTAATTTTTCTCATAAGGATATTAAAGAACTTATTGTTTTCTATGAATCCGAAACGGGGAAGCAGATGGTTAAAGACAGAACGCAACTTAGTGATACTCAAAAAGTAGAACTATCTAATTTTTTTAATTCTGAGGTTGGTCAAAAGGTTCAAAATCAAGGAGATTCCTTAAGAACTATGGTTGCTGAGGTTAGTGAATTATGGAGCAGAGATTTGTATAATGAGACCATCCAGAAATTAAAGACTAAAGGCTATCAGGTACCTTAGTTAATTTGGCTAAATAATCATTATTTTCTCCTTCGAGCAAAAGTTCGCAAATGAATCCATTAGCATTGGCGGCATTTTGCAAGGTGTTATAATCGAGATATAACCAATCAAACCAATCAGATTTTAAATTTTTGTATTTAAGTCTATATTGCATTTCTCCATAATATCCTGCAGAAGCATCTACCCAAAAAGTACCATCATCTTCTGTAAATAAATAGGAGATATCAGAAGAATCAATAAGGATTTGACCATTAGGTTTTAATAAACTTTTGATATGAACAAAAAAGCGATCAATGTTTCCTAGTTTTCCAATAATCCCACTTCCATTCATTAAAAATAAAAGTGTATCATATTGTACTTGTTTAAGATCAAAAATATCCTGAACATTTGCATTTGTAATCCCTCTTTTTTTACATATTTCTATTGCTCCTTCAGAAATGTCAATAGCGTGTACCGGTAGCTTTTTTTCTTTTAATAAAAAAAGACTATGACTACCAGCTCCACATCCGACATCTAATACATCTCCAAAAGCTATTTCTAATGCTTTTTGCTCAATTTTGGGCATTCCCAGATGGTCTCTAAACAAATAGGAAACAGGTATTATATCGTCATCAAAATCCGGAGCTTGGACTATGATATCTTCAGTAGAATTTTTATTATAAAAATCTTTAATAGCTTCTCCGAAAATATCTTTACTCATCACATTTCTTTTTTAATCGGGAATAGAAATTTTTTAGAACCTCATTATGAGTTAACTTTGCAATATGCAAGAATTTATAGATCAATTACCGAAACTGGCCAAAGATACACAGAACGAGAATAAAAAGTATTTTGCAAAGCTTAAAAAGAAGCCGCCTAAAAATTTGGATAGGTTTATGCAGGAATTGCATACTAAGGAGTTTCAGAAAACAGATTGTTTGGAATGCGCTAATTGTTGTAAAACTACGGGTCCATTATTTACAGATATTGATGTGGATCGAATAGCTAAACATTTAAAAATGAAATCTATTCAATTTGAAAATCAATATCTAAAAAAAGATGAAGATGGTGATTTTGTTTTAAAAGAAGTGCCTTGCGCTTTTTTAGCATCGGATAACTATTGTTTGATTTATGATGTTAGACCAAAGGCATGCAAAGAGTTTCCACATACAGATCGAAAAAAGTTTCATCAAATTTCTGATTTAACGATGCAAAATATGGCTGTTTGTCCAGCTGCATATAATATAGTAGAAAAGATGAAGGAAGTAATGCCGCTAGAACATAAAAGTAATAGGCGTGTATAATGATAGTATGACTTTGCAAGGTTCCTTATAAAGTTTTTTTGGAGACTAGTATTTTAAGAAATTCATCATATTCAAATTCCTTTAGTTGAATTTGATAATTTTTCCAAAAAATAAATCGATCATTATTTTGTGAAGTCATCGATACTATCATTCCATTTTCTTGTTCTATTGTTTTGGTATATTCGAAAGAATTTAATTCTTCCTCAGATTTTAAGTGATCATTACTATATGTGGATAATAGTGCTTCTTTTTTATCACCGTGGATGGATAGAATAAGATACGCAGATGCTTTCGTTAAAGTACCATCTACCGAGTTTTTATGAGAGAATGACCTTAAAGAGATACATAGATCGTCTTCTAAGGTTATTTTTTCTTGAAGTTTTATTTCGATAATTGATCCGTATTTGATTTTTGTTTGTTTAGTGTCCATTGGTTGATGTTGTGTGTATGAAAAACAAGTAAATAGTAATGCATAGATAAATAGATTTTTTTTTAGTATCTCAACATAATATTCCCATGTATTCTTCATATTTAATTTTAAAATATTGATTGAAATTTTACTATCGATAGAATTGCCAAACTCCATTTTTTCGTCCTATTATGTTCCTATAAGTGATGCGATCCCATTTGCTATTTTGACAAGTACGGATTAACGGAGATCCATCAGCTCGACGTAGATCATACAACCTTCCATTACCCACAAGAACTGCAGTAAATGATAAGGTGTCGATATTATCAAACTGCCAGATTTCTTTTTTAGAGTTCTTAAGAAGATCTTGTCTCAGTTCTTTATTTCTAATTGCTAGAGTTATTTCTGGATCAATAGTTGACATATCAGAATATATCGGATTCAACGCAGTAATGATTTCATCTAAGTTTTTTAGGTCTTTTAAGTCGTTATAGAAAGATTTTGCGAAAGAAATTGCTTCTTTATGACTTTCAGAATCAGATATGATATCAGTATCTAACCAAGACCAGTGAGGTTTCTTTTTTAATAATGTTACTTCTTTATGAACCGGAGAATTATCATTCTCTGTTCTAATTACTAACAAAGTTTCTCCTCCTACGCCATCTATCCAATCTCCTTCTGTATGTCTAACTAGTCGTACTACGGTAGTTCCTTTATTCGATGTCGGGTATACGGATAATTTGTTTTTTCCAGTTATCAGATTTAATTCAACCTGAATGTGCTTCATTTCAGAATCACCTCCAGATGAAAGATATCCAATCGGAATATCATTTAGACGTATCTCTGCAGCAGCGCCTTCTCCAGAACCTTCAACATAGAAAACCTTATTTTGATATTTTTTGTCCAAGGTGGCAGTTGATTTTATATATGTATTAGTGTTCTCATATGGAGAGTTGTCAAATCCATAAAGAATAATACTAGCCGAAATAAGGAGAATAAATTTATAGGTTCTGAGTTGTAATTTCATGACTAAGAAATATGCTAATCTTTTATTTCTATAAACTTTTCTTGATCGATTGCGTCTTCTGGAAATATTGGAGCAGGTTCATAATGTCCACTGATGGTAGAAAGTACTTCTCCAGTTTCTTTATCTATTTCTTCTTTAGAGAAGCTTCCTCCTTCATATGGATCTCGTGAAGAAAAATCTACAACATATTGTTGTTCTTCTTCATAAATAATCGTTTGTGAATAACGTATTCCTTTATTAAAAATATCCGTGTTTGTTTTATTTGGATTTAATAGGAAATTAATGACTTTTAGGTGTTCTGACGTTGGTTTATAGAAGGTGGTGTTTGCGCTACCGTTACTAACTGTGCCTTTAGAAGCATTTCTTGAAGGTAACTCTACAAGGATATCAGAATAGTAGCTACTATTTTTTGGAAGGTATAATACATTATAGCCAAATTCTATCAATATTCTTTGATCACTTGCTTTTATAGTAATGAAATGAAAGTCTTCTTTTTTGATTTTTGATGTTTCTAATTCATTTAATTTTTTCAGTGCTTGCTTAATAATATAGTCCTTTCCTAATTCTACTAGTCGTTTTACTTCTTCATTTGGTTTCATGTTTTGGGAATACGTCATTTGTATGGATAGTAATATTAGAAAAAGGACTAATTTCATCTTTTTGGAACTTTTTGTAATGATTATCTAAAATAATTTTCTGGTGTGATCATAAGGCTTAGAAATATACTGCTATTTCATAAAGCAAATGACCTGATTTCATCAAGTGTTAACTATATCTAATGTCAAAGAATGTATTGACTTCCATCAGGTCATTGTCATCTAGAAACTAATAACCCTAGAAATCTATATCATCTCCTGCACCTGCGGTAGCAAATTCTGCATTATATTTTTCCATCAGTTCTCCCATTTTCATTGCCATACGAGTATCTGTAGCCATTTTTGTAGACCATTGTGCTCCAACAGAACTCCAGTCAGTAACATTAAGCCCGTATTCATTAAGTATAGAAGCAGCATCTTTTCCTTGTGCTGCACCCATATTTTGATGGCACATGATTTTTATATAAAGTTCAAAATCCTCAGAAACTTTTTCTAATGCACTTCCGTTTGTTTTAGTATTTGTTTCAGATGTCTCATTAGTTTCTACTATAGCAAACTTACCAATATTAGAATTCAAAAATGCATCGCTATATACCTTTGAGATAGCAAATGTAGTATCTTGAGACATTCTTGCGGTCCACTCTGCAGAAACTTCATCCCATATAGGTTTTTCTGTTCCTACAACTTTTAGTACCTCTTCTGAATCCATACCTCCCGCAATTTTTGAATTTGCAGCAGCCCAGGTTTCCATATCAATTCCGTTTATTGGATCTAATAAACCTCCTTCTGAGGCGGCCTCGATATGTGAGTCCATTTGTGCATCAAGTTTTACTTTTTGTTCTTTTAAAAAGTCATCCGCAGCATCAAAGGCTTTTCCTTCTGCTTTTTCTATTTTTATAAGAACTGACGCTACATGATCCTCGGAAGAAAAGTGTTGATTATTTTTAAATCCATATCGCTGTGCAACAACTTCAAAATTTTCACTATTTTTAATTTCATTTAATATATTTCTTGCGCTATCGGAATCTGTGTTTAAAACTTCTGGAAAACCTAGCGTTTGTAAACAAGCGTTAAGTTTCCTTTCTTGTCCATTAGCGAACTGATTAAGATCCACCCATCCTCCAGTAGTTCCATCATTTTTTTTGTCATAGCATAACCAAGGCTCTATATGTCCAATAAGATCAGGGTTTATGTCTGGCCAACTAAAATCTGCAGCATCTTGTACAGTGTAATCATAATCAACTTCTGATGAGGATTGTTTATTTTTTATACCTAATGCTATTGCTTTTTGACCTTGTTCTGTTTTATCGTGATCTGTGAATTTGTGTATGTTACTCATTTTATTAAATTTTGTGATTAGTTTTTTATTAAAATTGAGATAAGATCTCCTGTTTTTTTTGTTTGTATTCTTGCTCGTCAATAAATTCTGCTTCAAACATTTGTTTTAGTTTTTGCAATTTTTGCATGGGATCATTTGGGTTTGATTGTGATGGTGGAGCAGTATTTTGTTGTTGATTCTGCTCATTTATCATATTACCCATCATTTGCCCCATCCCGAGACCAGCACCCATTTGCATACCTAGGTTTCCTCCACCTTCATTTTTAGCCATGTTTTTAAGTGCTTCGAGTTGCTGGTAATCTTGGTAGCTTACTCCAAGTTCCTTCATTGCCTGTGCCTCAGCACTCATATCAGAGATTCTACCAATTCTGGTTTTTGTTTCTTGATCAAAACTGGTTCCTTCTATTCTAAAGTCTAAGAGTTCGAAACCTAACTCATTAAAGATATTTCTACATGAATTTTTAGAAAACTCAGCAATTTCATTTCGATGTTTATCGATATCCACATAGCTAAAAGATGCTTTGGCAAGAAAATCACTGATAGGTTGCGTGATTCTTGATAAGATTACTTTTTGTATAGCTTTAACAGGGTAGTAGTCATCACCAGCAATCACATTGATGAAAAAATCAACAGCTTTAGTTATTCTAAATGAGAAATTTCCAAATGCGCCCAAACCAACAGGGAAATTATATACAGGATCTTTATAGGTTATTGGAGAAGGTGTACCCCAACGTATATTTTGCATTTCTGCTTTTCGGTAAAAATAGATGCCTACTTTATGCGCAGATTCAAATTTATACATAAGATTTTTTATGGTAGTCCAAAATGGGATATTACCTGTTTTAAGATCATAAAGCCCCTCTTTTTCAAAAAAGCCTTCGACTTTACCTTCGTATACAAAAAGACATCCTTGCCCTGGTCCGACAATAAGTTTTGAAGCATTTTTAATCTCATCTCCGCTTTGTGTCCACTTTTCAAAAAGTATATCAGATTTTGGATTATTCCATTCAATAACTGAGCGTAGTTGATTACTAAAAGAGTTTGACATGTTTTTTGTTTTTGAATTATATATAATCGATTAGAAATGACATTTTTGCCGAGAGATCTTTTTCATACCTATCTTGATAATCAGGAATGATTTCTATCCTTTTTTTTAGAAAAGTTTCGGTGTATTTTCGATATTGAGTGATTAATTCGTCTTTACTAATTATATCTCGATCGCTTAGGTAGTTTTGAAACTTAAGATCTTCGTAAGTTAGGTGATGTTTAAGCGCTGCTGCTTGTCCTAATGCATCAACAGCAAAATGTTCTATGTTTCTTGCTTTGGTTCCTGGTTCGAAGGTGTTTACAGTTTGACAATAATCACAGGTGCTATAATAAGATCTGAAAAAATTGTTTTTTACAGGAAGTTTCGCCTGACATTGAGTACACGAAAAATCTTCTGATAATGTTTCTTTTACAGATGACAATAGTTTTTTTGCAGCTTTTTCAAAAATTCGTACTTCATATGATTTTAGCTCTTGATTTAAATCGTGCTGTAGTTGAAACCCTTTATTTCGTTCATTGATAAATTTAGTTGAACCATATTCTAAATCTGAATCTAAAAATGTTTGTTCTACTTTATCAAACCAGGTATCATCTATTTTTGATATCAAATCAGATGCCTGCGAGTATATTCCTTGCCATGCATTTTGAAATGTGATAGTTTCAAAATCTGTAGCTTCAAATAGTAATGGTAATGCTTTTTCTGTTTTACTAAGTACTTCGTGAAATCTATCTTTTATTTTTAAAAGAAAAGTATCCCATCTGTTTTGCGTAGAAATAAAAGACATTATCTGAATTTGTTAGGTTTTAATAAAATTGATTGTCGCAGAAATCACAGTATTTAAGATTTGTATCGCTAGGTCTCGCTGCACCACAACTTTTACAGCTTTTAGTCTCAAGACCTGTTTTTGTTTCTTCATATTTTTTGGTTGAAGAAATAGCATTACCTAATATGTCATCAAGAACACTTTTTTTTTCTTTTTGTTTTTTTCCTGCGTCGTCCTGCATACCGTCAGTAATTTAGTTGAGGTTATTTTTAGAAAGAATGAGTGAAAGAAGGTTATTCTTATGTTTTTTAAACATAAGAATAACCTTCTAAGTTTTGATTGTTAGCAATATGTTACTTGCTAAGTCCTGCTTTTAGGTCTTTAATGGTTTTAGCCATTACTACACCTGGTAATTTTACAGGAGCCGCAACTTCCGCTAAGAATGTACCTTTTACTTCTCCAGTTTTATAGGTAGTAAACCCAATACGGTATAATCCAACAGTTAATGCTTTTAAAGGATCATTAACATCACTTTTGTATCTTAACAAAGAGTTGTAAGAACTACCACTTGGTTGTTTTGGCATTTCACCACTATCATCATTTCTTTCTAAGATCGTCCAGTTTGCACCGTCTACAGCATCTTGACTGATGTTAGCAGTACTGATAATGTCAGATCTTTCTAAAGTGATATATGTGTCAAAATAATCTGCAGATTTTGCATTTTTAGTATATGCTTCAGATTTAATTGCCTTTTTTACTTTAGCTTTACCTACAGGAGACATCATTCTTACTCCAAGTTCTGGCGCTACAGCAGGAACCCATACATAAATATAATAGAACTTTTTTCCATCTTTTACTTCATCCTCATTTCCCGGAGCAGCATATCCAAGATAGGATACAACATCAGTGTAAGGTACTTTTATTGTTTTTGGACCTATTTTTTTCTCAATGGAGCTTCCGAATTTTTTTAACTTCTGAGCTTGTAAAGTGGTTGTAGTTCCAAGAACAATAATGCTTAATAGAAATAAAATTTTTGTTTTCATAATGTAATAATTTGTGTAATTTAAATTTGTTTAATTAGTAAGTAATGGTAACACTGCGATCAGTGTAATTAGTAATAAAAAGATAATTATACCTGTAAAATGATACCAAGGAATTTTGATTCTGTTTTTTTCAAAATTTTCAAAACTGGTAATTAGTTTTTCGTTGTTGAATTCTTGTTTTTCAAAAGCTCCTTTGCAGTGACTACATACAGAGTACACTTTTTTCCATAGTGGGAAGAACGGAATCCAGAATACGTGAAAGTATTTTCGATACCCTTGGATCCACATTTGATTTTCTGTTTTACAAAAAGGGCAACAACCTCCATCAAGCTTCGCTGGATGAATTGTAGAAGAACTTGTTCCGAAGATTATCATGGTACGAGTATAAGTTTGATATTTATTTTTATGAATTTTGGTTGTTCAGAATTGAGGAGAGAATGATATCTCTAAACACGATGTTCTCTCCCCATTCTTCAACTAACTAACATATTATGTAAAGAAAAGGAATGATGCCACGATCATCCATCCGCCAACGATTAATCCAAAAACTCCCAGTTTTCCTTGTTTAGGAGCTAGCTTTGCTCTTAATTCGTTTGCTTTTTCTTTTGCAGCTTCATTTTTGGATAAAAAGAATTTATTGATAAGTCCAAAACCTAACATAAATCCAAGCACTGCAGAAATGATATTACCTGCTAATAAAGTTACCCACCAAATTGGATATGTGGTAAGCCATCCTAGATTTAAGATTGCCGAAATAATTCCCCAAACACCCCAGAAACAGAATACGAGACCAATCCATCCTTGGTAAGGTTCTATTTTTTCTAAAAGTTCTTTTGCGTTTGGTTTTTTTGAAAGCAATAATGATGGTACTGCTAAAATGCTTAATAAAATTAATGAGATTCCCCAGATCATATCTTTATGGTTTTATAGGGTTAGTATTAGTTTAATGCTGTACGTTTTGATATTTTGTTTATCAATAACTACAGTACAAAGATGTGATTTATATAAGCCGAAAGTAACACAGTTTCTGGTGAAAATGAGTACCCTGAAAACAGGGATGTCATGTTTTTTTAAGTACAGATATGAAGAAAAAATGATGTAAAATGATTTCGATAGTGAATACACCATTATAATCACCAATACTCTAAATATAAGTTGGTGAATACTACTTTGAATAAAATAAAGAATAGTAAACAAGTGGCTTAACCACTTGTTTTAAAGGAAGATTAATGTTCTACGTAATTCATTTTTATAGCATACTTAGTGAGTCCTGCTAAATTTCTTACGTTAAGTTTGGCAATTAAATTCTTTCGGTAACTTTCAATGGTATGTTTACTTAAGAATAGTTTGTCTGCAATTTCCTGAGTAGTAAATTCTTGAGCAATCAATGTAATAACATCAATTTCTCGTTGTGTTAGTTTTATTTCTTCATCTTTCTTTTTGGAAAACTTATTTTCCATATAAATATCTTTTATCTCACGTGAAAAATACTTTTCTCCACTTAATATAGTCTGTATGGCTTTTAGAAGTTCTTCTTTCTCAGCATTTTTTGGCACATAACCATCTACGTCATGTTCGATAAGATTATCAATCATATCAGGGTTGTTATGCATACTTACGACCAATGTTTTAATATTAGAACTTCGCTTCTTCACAATTTTATTAAGAGCGATTCCATCCATTTCTGGCATGGTTATATCTGTGATGATCAAATCTATTTTTTCATCAGGATTGATCTCTAAGTATTTAGCTATGTGTTTGCCGTTTTTTGCTGTTAAAAGAATATTATAATCATTTTCAGAATTTAGGATACTTAGTAATCCATCTAAAAACATTTTATGGTCATCAGCTATAATTAGGTTGTACTTCATCTGTGGTTGTTGTTAAGCTGGTTATTGCTATATTAATTATTGTACCTCTTTTTATTCTAGAATCGATATCTATTGTTCCGTCAATCT
This sequence comes from Aquimarina amphilecti, assembly GCF_900109375.1. Taxonomy (GTDB): domain Bacteria; phylum Bacteroidota; class Bacteroidia; order Flavobacteriales; family Flavobacteriaceae; genus Aquimarina; species Aquimarina amphilecti. Next base: position 38,823 of record NZ_FOAB01000010.1, on the reverse strand, counting down.
TGTCTAATCTACTTCTTATATTTCTGAATCCAATACCTTCGGTATTTTTATTTACATCAAAACCTACCCCATCATCTTCAAAAAGAATATTCAATTCATTGTCTAATAAGTTAATTTGAAGCGAAATAGACGATGCTTTCGCATGCTTAATACTATTAGTTACTAATTCTTGTATGATTTTAAAAGTTTCCACTTGTAAAGTTTCTTCTAAGAGATCGACTCTTCTTCTTGGGTACACACTAAACCCCGTTTTTAGATTGCTTGCTCCTCCAATATTACTAAAATATTCTTCGAGTACATCAGAAAAATTGTTTTTACTAAACTTTTTAGGAATTAAGTTGTGAGAAAGATCACGAACTAATTCATAAGTATCATCAATTTGAGTATTAACAGCTTTTAATGTGCTTTGGTTTTTTTGATCAGAGTTGTTCAATTGAAGTTTAATAGCAGCAAGATTTCCGCCGATACTATCATGTAATTCTTGAGCTATACGTTTTCTTTCTTTATCTTGTCCTTCTACGGAAGCTTTAATTACTTTTAATTCTTGATCCTTTAATAAGGACGAAATTTTTGTTTCGTTTATTTCTTTTTGTTTTTGATTAAGTTCACTTTGTACTCTGATTTTTTGATAATAAGTAACTAATAAACCAATTACTGGAACTAGTAGTATTAAAAAAGAATATAGTATGATATTTTTAAAAACTTTTTGTTTGGCAGTTTCGTCTTGTTGGATTTTTAATTGCGCATCATTAAGTTCTTGGTTTTTCTTTAGGATGATGTTGTCTTTTAGCGTTTTTTCAGTTTCATTCTGAAAAGACAAAAGTTTATTTTCATTTTCTTTTCTTACAATTTCATTTTCTTTTTTTTCTATCTCTTGTTCCAGTTTTAAATTTCTGATTGCTTCTTCTCGATTTGCGAGTTCTAAGCTCCTATTGGTGTTCTCAACTTGTAAAAATTTTATTTCTTTTTCTTTTTGTAGTGTATTAAACTTTACTTCTAATTCTCGAACCTCACTATCTTTCTGAAGCTCTCTAACAGAATCTTTTATTTTGTTTTTTTTCTTATAAAAAAGATATGCATCCTTATAATTTTCTTGAGCTTTTGAAGTTTCTTCTAAATGGTTGTATATGGTGATTTGTTTGTCTAGAAAACCTAACTCTTCGGAAAATAATAATGATTCCTGATATGCTTTTTTCGCTTCTTCATACTTCCCTTTGTCCTGAAAGACCAAACCAATGTTATTCATTGCATCAAGTGTTGGTCTGTGATATTTTTTTTTCTTACCTAAAATAAGTGCCTTGTTATAGTAAGCTAATGCTTCTTTGTAGTTTTTTAGAAGATGATATTGAGCTCCTATGTTTTGTAATATTACTACCTGATTTCTAGAACCATTATCATTCTTAAAATATTCAAGAGTTTTCTTTAAATAAGAAAGGGCTAATTCATAATTGTTAGAATATGAGTAAGCAGTTGCTAAGCTTATATAAACTGTGAAAGTAAATTTTTCATTTTTTTTAAATTCCAAACAGGATTCTAAAAGTTCAATAGCATAATCATAATTCTTTAAACGTATATATATAGACGCTAAATTGTGTATTTTTCTATAATATATTTCTTTAGAATTATATTTACGTGCTATTTCAATACCTTTAAGTTGCCATTTCTTACTTTCTTCTAATAAACTTTTATCACCATAGGCATTAGCAATAATATTGTAGGCAGAAGATAGGTTTAGCATTGATAATGAATCTTTTTGTTTTCCTAGTAACTTTATGATGTTTTTTCCATAAAACAATGCAGAATCGGCCAAGTTTCTGTCATTGTGATATATACCAATAATAATATTAGCGTAGATTTTATTTTTTTTATGTCTCGTTTTTTTTAATAAACGATGAGATGTATTGTAGGCGTCTATTTCTTTTTCTGTTCCAAGAAGTTTATAAGCTTCATCAAGATATTTTCTCTCATCAGAATAGGAATTCAATCTTTTTTTAGAAATGGATATGTTTCTCCCATCAATCTGCCCTAGAATACTCAAAGAAAATAATAGTAGTACTAGTGTAATACTGTTTTTTAGATAAGATAATATATGGTAGTTGACTAACTTCATTTTTACTTTAATTATTCTGGGGAGAATATTTTTCTATTTCATTATGATAAATAACTTTTAAAGTTAAAATTATGTTGAAATATCTGTTTTACGATGTTTTATACTTTAGATAGTCAAAGATATTAATTTCAAAAACCATGAATATCCCTGAAAACAGGGATCTTTAGATCTCTATTTTAGGGTTATTTGTAGAGAAGATATTGAGCTCTTATTTTTTTAAATTTTTCTAGACCTTCTGTCCAAGTCTTTTTTATTTCACGAGCAGTATAACCTTGTTCTATTTGTTGTTGTAGTTTTTTTGTTCCTGCATGTATAGTAAATGATTTAGAGTTAAAAAAACCATCTTTATTTTGAGAGTTGTTATAAGCGTTAAGAATCCATTGTATATTAATGCTACTTAATCTTTCAGTTTTTCTAAGATCTTTTCCGTAACAAACTTCTCCTTTGTGTTTAGGATACTTGGCCCCAAAATTAGGTTGTGGCGTGTAAGCAAAATCGTATTGATCTATTGGGAAATCTGGAGATCCGAAAATCTGAAATTGCATTTCTGTACCTCGTCCAGCATTAATCGTAGTACCTTCGAAAAAACCGAGACTGGGATATAGATTTATCGATCTATCATTTGGCAAGTTTGGGGAAGGTCGTATTGCTAAACTATAGTATGTTTCGTGCGTGTAATTTTTGACAGGGATAATCTGGATTTCGCATTTTAGGTTATTTCCTAACCAGCCTTCTCCATTTACCATTTTTGCATATTCTCCTATCGTCATCCCGTGAACTAATGGAATTGGATGAACTCCCACAAAACTACTATGTTCTATTTCTAAGGTAGGTCCATCTATATAATGCCCATTTGGATTAGGACGATCCAGAACTAATAAAGGAATATTATTTTCGGCACAAGCTTGCATTACATAATGTAATGTAGAAATATAGGTATAAAACCGTGCTCCAACATCTTGAATATCAAAAACTACAATATCAATATCAGAAAGCGATTCACTGGATGGTTTTTTATTCTTACCATGCAATGATACGATCTGTAATCCTGTTTTGATATCTTTTTCATCAGCAACTAGTTCTCCTGCATCTGCTTTTCCTCTAAAACCATGTTCAGGGGCAAATACTTTTTGGATATTAATGTTTTGAGACAATAAAGAATCTACTAGATGTGTATATTGTTCTAAAGTATTCGGATTAATTTTTTCTCTTTGCAATAATGGGTCAAGATTAGGGAACTTAAAAATTACAGAAGTCTGATTACCGACAATTGCTACTTTTTTATTTTGTAACATCGGTAGGTATAATTCAGTTTGATTTGCTCCAGTAATAACAGGTTCTAAAACATTTAAAGAGTCTTGTTGTTGGTTTTCTGAAATAACACTTTGTTGATTTATTTTAGGCTTTTCAGTAGCAGAAGTTGTCTGAGATGATGTTTTTGTTCCGCTTCCGCAAGAAATAAGCAGCGTGAAAAAGAATAAAAACGTATTTTTGAATGCATTTCTTATAAAAACCATAAGTAACCTTGAATTTCGAATATTTTATTGCCAAACGCCTTATCAAAGGTAAGGAACATAAAAGTAGCATATCATCAGCAATCATAAAAATCGCCATTTTGGCTATAACCGTTGGTATGGTTATGATGTTGATAACTGTAGCTACTGGTATAGGGTTACAACGCAAAATTAGAGAAAAAGTTGCCGCATTTAATGGTCATGTTATTATTACTAGTTATGATAATAATAACAGTTTAGAATCTATGATTCCTATTAAAAAGGATCAACACTTTTATCCCAATTTTACGGATGTAACTGGAATTAAACATGTTCAGGGATATGCTACTAAAGGAGGACTCATTAGAACTGAAGATGATTTTGAAGGGATAGTAGTTAAAGGAGTAGGGGCAGATTATAATTGGTCATATTTTGAAGAGTATCTAGTAGAAGGAATATTACCTGATTTTACAGATCCTCGAAATAATCAGATACTGATATCAGCATATACTGCGTCTAGACTAGGATTAGGATTAGGAGATAATGCTAATACTGTTTTTTTAAAGAAAAACTCTAGCTCTAATATACCTGCTAATATTCGAGCATTTAAAATAGTTGGGATTTATGATTCTGGTTTCTTAGAGTTTGATGAGAAATTTATTTTTGCGGATATTAGGCATATTCAGAAAATGAATAAATGGAATGAAGATCAGGTGGGTGGTTTCGAGGTGTTTATTGATGACTTTGATGAGATTGATAAAAAAGGGAGACAGATTTATGAAAATATCCCTTCTGATTTAGAAGCAGTAACAATTACTTTAAAGTATGGAAGTATTTTTGAATGGTTAAAACTGTTTGATCTCAATATTATCGGTATTATTAGTATAATTATATTAGTAGCAGGGATCAATATGATTACGGCATTACTTGTTTTAATTTTAGAAAGAACCCCTATGATTGGTATTCTGAAATCATTAGGCACAAATGATTGGAGTATCCGAAAAATATTTTTATATAATGCTGGATATTTGATATTGATTGGTTTGCTTTGGGGGAATATTATAGGGATAGGCTTGTTATTTGTTCAGAAATATTATGGTATAATTGGCCTTAATCCAGCTACATATTATGTGAGTACAGCACCGATTTATATTGATATAGGATATATAATTCTACTTAATGTAGGAACTATGTTATTATGTCTTGTAATGCTGCTCATACCATCCTATGTAATCGCTAAAATATCACCTTCTAAAGCGATTAGGTTTCAGTAGTTTGAATTAGTGCATCTTCCTCTTACTTAATAGCTTTGTATTCGTATCTTTGCAGCGCATAAAAAAACAATTAAAGAGACTCTAATAAATTAGTAAGCTTGTGAAGTACGCAAATAATATTTTGGAAACCATTGGGGATACACCTATGGTAAAAATGAATGCTCTGGTAAAAGATGTCGAAGCCTTAGTGTTAGCTAAATATGAGACATTTAATCCTGGGAATTCTGTGAAAGACCGAATGGCTTTAAAGATGATTGAAGATGCCGAAGCAGATGGAAGATTGAAGCCTGGAGGTACAATTATTGAAGGAACCTCGGGAAATACTGGAATGGGACTTGCTCTTGTCGCAATTGTAAAAGGATATAAGTTAATCTGTGTTATGGCAGATAAACAGTCTAAAGAAAAGATGGATATTCTGCGTGCTGTTGGAGCTAAGGTGATGGTATGTCCAACAAATGTGGAGCCAGATGATCCTAGATCTTATTATTCTGTTTCTAAAAGATTGGCAGAAGAAACTCCTAATTCTTGGTATGTTAATCAATATGATAACCCTTCTAACGCAAAGGCTCATTATGAAAGTACTGGTCCAGAAATATGGGAACAAACCGAAGGAAAAATAACTCACTTTATAGTTGGAGTTGGAACAGGAGGAACAATTTCTGGCGTAGGTAAATATTTAAAAGAGAAAAACCCAAATGTTAAAATCTGGGGTATAGATACTTATGGTTCAGTGTTTAAAAAGTATCACGAAACCGGAATATTTGATGAAAATGAGGTGTACTCTTATATCACTGAAGGTATTGGTGAAGATATCTTGCCAGAAAATGTAAACTTTTCTATTATAGATGGATTTACGAAAGTGACCGATAAAGACGCTGCAGTGTATACGCAGAGACTTGCTAAAGAAGAAGGGATGTTTCTTGGTAATAGTGCAGGAGCTGCTATTAAAGGATTATTGCAATTAAAAGATCATTTTAAAAAGGATGATGTAGTTGTTGTGTTATTTCATGATCACGGTAGTAGATATGTAGGGAAGATGTTTAATGATGATTGGATGAGAGAACGCGGGTTTCTTGAAGAAGAAGTTTCTACTGCAGTAGATCTGGTGAAAAATCATGAAGAAAAGCCTTTGGTAACGGTAAAAACAGAGGAATTAGTTTCTCATGCAATAGAACGTATGCGTAAATTTCAAATTTCGCAAATACCTGTTTTAGATAGTGAAGGTTTTGTAGGTTCAGTAGATGAAAGTGCTTTGTTTTCTGCATTTTTGGATGATAAAAACACTGCGGATACTCCAATCAGAGAAATTATGAATGACCCTTTCCCAATTGTAGAAGCAAATACATCACTAGATGAGATATCAAGTTTAATCAAAAATGGTAATCCTGCTGTTCTAGTTGCACTGGAGAATGGAAAGCATCATATCATTACAAAATATGATGTTATAAGTCATATAAAATAAATTATTTATATTTATATCATATAAGGTATCCCCTTTATTAGTATTTAAACTGATTTAGGGGTTGTTTTTATACCAAAATCAGAACTTCTTTATTTTTGTGCGCAACTTTATGTGAAAAAATCAATCTATAAAGAAAAGATTCGTATAAAATCGTGGATTTATGCAAAAATATTCATTCGACTTTTCTGATATAGATATATTGAGGACCTATTTTAGATCCCAATTGGATCCTGATGGAACTACGGATAGAATTTATTTTCCTCCAGAAATTGGAAAAGGGTACCTTAGTTATTACAAAATATCTCCAGAAGTTTTTCTTTTTATCAATAACTATAAAGCCTACGTTGATATCGAATATGTGCGAGAGCCTATTGGAGAAAAAGATATTATCTTACATTTTAGGAAATACTCATTAGATCATCAGATAGAGAAAAATGAAATAATAAGTTCATATTCTGATGGATATACTCCGGGAAATATGAGGTGCATGGATGCTCAACAAGGAGAAAGAGTTTATATAAGCAAAGGTGCAGAGGTTAAATCTATTATGATTGTATTGAAAAGTAAATATACAAAACCTTATTTCCTGAAAAATAGTAATATGGCTGATAAGGTAGATCAGTACATTAGATACTCACATCAACATATTAATAAGTTTTACCTTTCATATAAACAATCCCTTTTATTTGATCAAATAGTATCTCCTGATATTAAAAAAGTTGAAAATTATTTGTTTTTTATTGCTAGAGGAATCCGTTTATTAGAAACATTCTGGAAAGATGTTTTAATGTGGGAGACAGAGAGTAACCCATTTAATATCAATAGTGCTCAGGTAGGTAACATTTATAAGGTTAGTAGTTATTTAGAGCATAACCTCCACGAACCATTTGTTGGAGTGGATTATCTAGCATCGATGGCTCATATGAGTCGAACTAACTTCTTTAATATGTTTAAAGAGATTCACGATCAAACACCTTTGGAATTTTTTAATAATAAAAAACTAGAAAGTTCTTATAATATGATATTTACAGAAGGGTTATCTATTAAAGAAGTGATGGATAATCTTAATTATTCGAATTCATCGAAATTTAAAAAAGCATTCTTCAATAAATTTGATGTTTACCCTGATATACAAATTCGATAAGTTTTAATGTGTGTAAAATAAAGATGGTCGTCAAAAATGACAACCATCTATAACCTAACACAAACTCAACTAAGCTTAGGATTTTATAATCTTTATATATGTTTTTTTGAAATTATCTTCCCTATTTCGTGAACAAAGAAAAGAAATGATAGTGTTGTAATAATTTCCATTAATACATAAAATCTTACCAATAGTACATTTTTGCCATATTTAAGTCTTTTTTAAGAAAAAAAGAGGTTAAACCGTACTATTTGTAAGTAAATAGTGTGGTTTTTTAAGGTTTTTTTTAGTTTTTGGATGAAGATATTCTGTAATTGATTTCTAATCAATCCTTAAGGTGACTTATTTGATATGCTAAAGTATTCATGAAACAGCTCATTTTGTTAACATAAGATACTCATACTACTGGATGTTTTGATAGTTTTTTTAGCTAATACTATCTATGACATTGATAAATGTGCTTGGTTCAGGCCGGACTCTATAGTTATCAGTTAGATCAGCAAAGATAATGGTGTGGTTAGAATCTGTAATGATGACTGTTGGTAAAACAGTATCACTTTCATAACCAAATACCTGAAGCCCCATTGGCAATCCATTCTTTGCTAAAATCTTTATTTTCTTAGCTGCTTTGTTTTTGTAATCTTGTAAGAAATGAAAGTTTAGTCCATATTTTTCTGCTAAGGATTTAGAGTGCTTATGAGGTTGAGGACTGATTAATACAATATTTACTTTTCTTTTTTCTAATTCTTTATATTGAGATGCTATTTCATTGATTTGCATCATGCAAAGAGGACACCAATTTCCTCGATAAAATAAATATATGGTTGGGTTTCCGTGAAATTCATTAGTTGTAACTTCATTTTTATTAATATCTAGAAATTCCAGTTTTGGAAATTTGAATCCCTTTTTTAGTATTACATTTTCGGAGCGATTACTAAAAATAGAATACCATTTTAGATATAAAACCCAACCTAAAAATAAACCTAAGCTCGGTAAGATTCTATTAATATTACTTTCTTTAAAACCACCAAACCATAAGCTAATTAAAAGCCCTATTATAATTGGTGTCGTATAGACTTTTAAATTCTCATCTGTTCGAGCAACAGGTTTTAAAAAGAGTAAAACAAAAAATAGTGTAATGCTTAAAGCAATTAAAATTTGTCCAAAGTATATTGGAGCTGATAATCCATGCGCTATAATAGATGTAGTACTCATTATAGTATAATAAAGCCCTATCAACGGTAAAAATGCAATAAAAACTGATTTTAGTATGCTGTTCATGAAATTGTTTTCTAAGTAGTCTTTATAGTATAAACTCACTTACAATAAAAGAATAAAAATTATCACGACTAAAGAAAGTGTATGATATTCTTTTTAAAAATAAATACTTATTAGGTAACATTTTACCATTTAAGGACACATCAAAGTATGTGAACAATTTATTTTGTTTATATGTATTGCGATAATCTTAAATAGTGATTGTTTATGAATGAAGACTTTCTGCATTATATATGGAAATACAAGAAAATCAATTTTTCAAATTTAAAAACTACCAATCAACAATCTGTCATACTTCTGCGGATTGGAGATCATAATCAATTGAATTCAGGCCCTGATTTCTTTAATGCACAATTGATAATTAATGATCAGAAATGGGCTGGAAATGTAGAGATTCATATAAAGTCAAGTGATTGGTATGTACATCATCATGAGACTAATTTTGCATATGATAATGTTATATTACACGTAGTGTGGGAAGATGATATTGATGTTTTTAGAAGAGATAATTCTCGGATACCTACCTTACAACTTAAAGATTACGTGGATACCTCTTTACTTATTCAGTATCAAAAGATTTTTCAGAATAAAACAGTTAGTTGGATTCAATGTGAAAAGCAGCTTTCTGAAGTACCTAGTTTTACAATTTCTAATTGGCAAGAAAGATTATATATAGAACGATTAGAACATAAATCATCATTAATTAGAGAGTTATTAAAACAATCTTCAAATGATTGGGAAGCTGTACTTTTTAAATTATTAGCAAAGAATTTTGGGTTAAAGGTTAATGGCGATGCATTTTTGAGTGTTGCTAATTCTTTCGATTTCTCGTGCTTTAGAAAATGTAGTATAAATATTGAGCAATTAGAGGCTTTGCTTTATGGACAAGCAAATTTACTAGATATAAACTCTGAAACTCCATATGTTTTAAAGCTTTTAAAACAATATGATTTTTTAAAAATTAAATTTGAATTAAAAAATAAGGGAGTGATTCCATTTCAGTTTTTTAGATTGAGACCTCCTAATTTCCCAACAATTCGAATATCTCAATTTGCAAGTCTTTATATTAAAAATAAACAACTCTTTAGAGAAGTCATTGAAACGAATAATCTTGAGAAATTTTATAAACTATTCGATGTAAGTGCTAGCGAGTTCTGGAAAACACATTATACTTTTGATAAGAAGTCTACTGCGAGAGATAAAAAAATGACAAAGTCATTTGTGCATTTGATCTTGATAAATACTATTATCCCTTTGAAATTTTTATATGCCAAGGATCTTGGGAAAGACATAGAAGAAGAAATATTTGGATTAATGTCACAATTACCTTGCGAAAAAAATAGTATTACTAATCGTTTTATTGATTTAGGAATAGGAATGGATGATGCCTTACATTCGCAATCTATGATCGAACTTAAAAATAATTATTGTAATCAAAAAGCTTGTTTAAAATGTTCGATAGGTAATTATTTATTGAATAGAGAGGGTAGTTTAGGATAATATAATTATTTTGCATTATGCTATATAATCTTAGACATTTTTTGGAGCGTAATGGGTTTTATGTGTCCAGTAGGCTTGCAGATAGGTTAGGAATGCGTGCTAAAAATGTACGCTTATTTTTTATTTATTTAACCTTTGCTACAGCGGGCTTAGGTTTTGTGATTTATCTTAATATGGCTTTTTGGTTAAAATTAAAGGATTTGGTATATACTAAAAGAACTTCAGTTTTTGATTTATAAATATGTTAAAGCGATTTGGGTCTAAAATATATATAGCCTTAGCTTTGCTAATAACTGTTGTTGCAGTAGGGGTAATAGGTTTTCGATTTTTTTCTGAGTATTCTTGGATAGATGCCTTATATATGACCGTTATTACAATGTCTACTGTAGGGTTTGGAGAAGTAGAACCGTTAGATGATAATGCAAAGTTATTTACGGTCTTTTTAATAACAACAAGCGCAATAATTTTAGGATATTCTTTATCGGTAATTACAGAATATATCGTAGGGAAAAGTGATCCTCAAAGAGTACAACATAGAAAACTGCAAAAAATGATAAATAAATTAGAAAATCATATCATTATTGTTGGCTACGGCCGAAATGGTAAACAAGCTGCAGATAAGCTATTGGCATACAATAAGCCTTTTATTATTATAGAAAATGATAAAACAGTGATTGAGAAATATCAAAGCGATGAGCTTTTTTTTCTCGAAGGAAACGCTACTGAGGATAACGTACTAATAGATGCTAAAATCAAAGATGCTTTTTGTTTAATATGCACCTTACCAGAAGATGCGGATAATTTGTTTATTGTTTTATCTGCAAGACAGATTAATAAGAATCTTAAAATTATTAGTAGGGCATCACAGGATGCTTCCTATAAAAAGATAAGATTAGCAGGAGCTGATAATGTAATTATGCCAGATAGGATAGGAGGAGATCATATGGCTTCTTTGGTAGTGGTGCCAGATTTAATTGAGTTTTTAGACAATTTATCAATTGTGGGTAAGAGATCTATAAATATAGAAGAAGTTTCTTTCGAAGATTTATTTGATGATCAACAAGAGAGAACCATTCGTGAAATAGCCATGAGATCAAGAACAGGATGTACTATAATTGGATATAAGTCTCCAGAAGGAGAGTATATAGTAAATCCTGAAGCAGATACTATTTTAAAACCAAGATCTAAAGTTGTTGTGCTAGGAAGACCTGAACAGGTAAACCAATTGAATAAAGAGTTTAATATTTAGATTAGCACAAAAGATTTAATCGTTAAATTATTGTAAACAATGGTTTTTTTTAGCATCTTGCTCACTTCTAAAAAACTAAATTCAATTAACTCACACATTATGAAGAGAATTCTTCTTTCAATTTTAGCTCTCACAATTCCATTTATAACATTCGCACAAGAGACCACAGAAAAAGGTCTGGATCAAAAAATAGATGAAGCCTTTCAACCAATTTCTAATTTTTTCTCAAAAGTTATCTTTTTTGAAGTTTTTGCGGGCGCTCCGTTCGTAATTATATTATTGGTTCTAAGTGCAATTTTCTTTACAATATATTTTGGCTTTCCTAATATTAGATATTTTGCAAAAGCAATTAATGTGGTACGTGGAAAATATGACGACGTGGAAGGTCACAGTTTGGGAGACCCTGATGCTGGGGTAGACGGAGATATTCCAGATACTATAAGAGATGAGAGTAAAGAAGGAGAAGTTTCGCATTTCCAAGCATTAGCTACAGCAGTTTCGGGAACTGTTGGTAATGGTAATATAGCTGGTGTTGCTTTGGCAATTGCTTTAGGAGGACCTGGAGCTACATTTTGGATGATTATTTGTGGGCTTTTAGGAATGTCTACTAAGTTTGTGGAATGTACACTGGGAGTGCAGTATAGAGATGTTGGAGAAGATGGAACTGTTTATGGAGGTCCAATGTATTACTTAAGTAAAGGTCTTAAAGAAAGAGGTTTTGCTACATTAGGTAAAATTGCAGCAGTAATTTTTGCAATATTTTGTATTGGAGGATCTTTCGGTGGAGGAAACGCGGCACAGTCTAATCAAGCAACAATAGTTTTAAAAGAACTTATGGGGTTAGAGAGCGCTGGTGCTGGAACTGTTATTGGTGTTATATTAGCAATCCTTGTGGGAATTATTATTATTGGAGGAATTAAGAGAATTGCTTCGGTTACGGAAAAAGTGGTTCCTTTAATGGCAGTGATGTACATTTTAGCTTGTTTGTATATAATCTTTAGTAACTTTTCATTTATTGATGATGCTCTTGGTATGATTATTACTGAAGCATTTAATCCGAAAGCGATTGGTGTAGGAGGTTTTATAGGAGTTTTATTAGTTGGTTTTAAAAGAGCAGCATTTTCAAATGAGGCTGGGGCAGGATCAGCATCGATTGCACACTCTGCTGTAAAAACTAAATATTCTGCTTCAGAAGGTCTTGTGGCTTTGTTAGAGCCTTTTATTGACACAGTAGTGATATGTACAATGACTGCTTTAGTAATTATTATTTTTAACTCTGGAGGAGCGTTTCAATATGGAGGAGATGGTAGTGGTGCTGTTTTGATTGATGGAGTATCATATGAAGGAGCTGGAATTACTGCACAAGCGTTTGGAAAGTTTATACCATACTCTAATATATTTTTAACGATAGCGGTAGTTTTATTTGCAGTTTCTACAATGATATCTTGGTCTTACTATGGATTACAATCTTGGAAGTTTTTATTCGGTAGAGGTAAAGCAGCGGATTTAGTTTATAAACTTTTATTCTTAACTTTTGTAGTTATAGGTGCAGCAGCAAGTATGGGTTCTATTTGGGCATTCTCAGATGCGATGATTTTTGCAATGGTATTTCCTAATATGGTAGGGCTGTTTTTCCTTTTCCCTGTAGTTAAAAAGCAACTTGCTAGATATTTTGAAGCAATAAAGGCTTCTAAATAATTCTTAAAAATATGAAATTAAATAAATCCCATTTCGAGATACATAGACGTTTCCGAAATGGGATTCTTCTTTTAACCATATTAATGTTCTTATTGATACTGGTTTTGTGTTTTTTTCCCAATTCGACAAATAGCTCAAATAATCTTGTAGCACTTACAAAATATCAATCGCAGATAGATTCATTGAAAAATGAAGCTTTTAATAAGAAGAAAGAGTATAATCTAAGGCCATTTAATCCAAACTTTATAACAGAATATAAAGGTTATGTTTTAGGGATGTCCACCGACGAGTTAGATAGACTTTATGTATATCGTAAAAAAGAGAAGTGGATAAATTCTGTGTGGGATTTTAAAAAAGTTACTGGGGTTTCTGATTCATTATTAGCAGTAATTTCGCCTTTATTTAAATTTCCGGATTGGGTACAAAATTCTAAAAAATCAAAACCTTATAAAAAAGTACAATATCCTGTAAAATCTTTTGCTCAGAAAGAAGATCTTAATGGTGTTACTTCTAAGGAATTTCAAGAGATTATTGGTGTGCCGGATTTCATTGCAGATAGGATTGTAAAACGAAGAGATAGATTAAATGGCTTTATAAGTGATTTACAGCTTAAAGATGTTGTAGGTTTGTATGAAAATCAACGAAAAAAAATTCTGTCTTTCTACACGGTCAAGACTAATACTAAATTCAAAAAAATTAATATTAATAATGCTTCGGTAAAAGAACTAATGGAGGTGCCATATTTTGATTTTGAGACTGCATTGGAAATTAAAGATTTTATTGACGAGCATGAAGGGGTGTCTAGTTTTGAAGAATTAGGAAAAATTGAGGGTTTTTCTTTAGAAAAAATAGATAGAATAGCGTTATATTTGGAATTAAATTAAAAATCGGAGAAAATTATCGTAATTTTTGATAATATGTAAATTCTTAAAAAGGTTTTTATGTGTTTTATTTACGGTAATATGTTAGCTATATAAATCAAAAGTTATCATTTAAACAACATGTATTTTACAGAAGAGCACGAATTATTTAGAAAAAGTCTAAAAGATTTTTTACAAAAGGAGGTAGTTCCACATATAGATAAGTGGGAAAAGACTGGTGATATAGAACGTTTCATTTGGGAGAAATTCGGTGAAATGGGATATTTTGGAATAGCTTATCCGGAGGAATATGGAGGATTAGGTTTAGATCTTTTTTATACGGTAATATTTTTAGAAGAACTACAAAAAATAAATTCTGGAGGTTTTGCCGCAGCAATGTGGGCTCATGTTTATTTAGCTATGACTCACGTGAATAAAGAAGGAGATCATAGAATTAAGGAAAAATACCTTAAGTCTAGTATTACTGGAGAGAAAATAGGATGTCTCTGTATTTCTGAACCTTTTGGAGGTTCTGATGTAGCAGGTATGAGAACTACTGCCGTAAAAGAAGGAGATTCTTATGTTATAAATGGTTCAAAGACATTTATTACTAATGGTGTTTACAGCGATTATCTTGTAGTAGCCGCAAAAACTACTCCTGATCTTGGAAACAAAGGGATTAGTATTTTTATAATGGATAGAGAAACCCCTGGTATTTCAGCAACCAAATTAGATAAACTTGGATGGAAGGCATCTGACACAGGTGAGATAGCTTTTGATAATGTTGTAATTCCGGCAGAGAATTTAATGGGAGAAGAGGATAAAGGATTCTCATATATAATGCAGCATTTTGCATTAGAAAGGTTGATAATGGGTATCAATGCGCACGCTAGAGCTGAATTTGCCTTGGATTATGCTATTAAGTATATGGGAGAACGAGAAGCTTTTGGGAGAACAATAGATAAGTTTCAAGCACTTCGTCATTCAGTAGCTGATATGGCTAGTGAATTAGAAATGTGTAAAGAATTTAATTATTCAATAGCTAAAAGGTTGAATGATGGACAATATGTGGTAAAAGAGGCAAGTATGTCTAAACTAATGTCTACGAAAATAGCAGATGAAGTCATTTATAAGTGTCTTCAGTTGTTAGGTGGGTATGGCTATATGGAGGAATATCCATTGGCAAGACTGTTTAGAGATAGTCGATTAGGACCAATAGGAGGAGGCACCTCTGAAATCTTAAGAGAGATTATCGCCAAAATGGTAATTGATAAAAAGGAATACAAACCAGCGGTGAAAGCGTAAAATAGATTAATGTTTTGGCGAAAATTGTTTTCAATTCGCCAAAATGGTAATGAACAATACTATTTTTTAAAAATTATACAAAATCTGCAGTCTTGAGTTGAGGAATCAATTCTTACTGCGGATTTTCTTTTTATTGGCATAAAAAAGTGATGAATCAATATTTTTCAGCAGCTGTTTTTAGATAAATACTAAAATTTTATCAACACGAAAACGTTTGAGTAAACTTTCAAACGTTTTCGTTGTGGGTAAAAATATTACATTGTTGAAAATTTAACACAAAAAACACTTTTTTATGAAAACTTTTAAATTCGTTTATTTTCTGTTAGCGATGTTTTTTATCGTTTCGTGTGGTAAAGACGAAATTCTAGATTCTGTAGAGCCCGAATCAATCAAACCAGAAGAATCGGTTTCTACTAGAGCGGGTCTTAAAACTATAGGATCTGGGGTAATGATGCAAGCTTTTTATTGGGATGTTCCTGCTGGTGGTACTTGGTGGAATGTTGTGAAAGGAAAAGTTAATGCCTGGAGTAATGCAGGTGTTGATGCAATATGGTTACCACCTGTGAGTAAAGCTCAAAATGGAACATTTTCTATGGGATATGATCCTTTTGATTATTATGATTTTGGCCAATACAATCAAATGGGAAGTACAGAGACAAGGTTTGGATCTAAATCAGAATTAGAATCTTTAATTTCTAATGCCCATAATAAAGGACTGAATGTAATTGCCGATATAGTAATTAATCATAATAGTGGTGGTGATTTAGAATGGAATGAATTTGCGGGTAAAAATACATACACAAAGTTTGACCCAATGTCTAATAAGTTCAATAGAACTAAATATGATTTTCACCCTAATGAAGCATATAATTCTGATAGCGGTATTTTTGGAGGATTTCCTGATTTAAGCCACAATAAAGCCTATGTTCAGGATTGGTTATGGAAAAGAAGTAATTCCGTAGCGAAGTATTATAAAAATACAATGGGATTCGATGGGTATCGATTTGATTATGTAAAAGGTTTTGAACCTTGGGTAGCGAAAGAATTCCGTAAGTCTACAGGAGTATTTGGAGTAGGAGAGTATTGGGATGGAAATGTAAATACTCTTAAGTGGTGGACAGATCAGGCAGAGATGTCAGCATTTGATTTTGCTTGTTATTATAAAATGAGAGATGCATTTGTGGGTAATAATTTGAATGCACTTAGTGGTGATATGCTTTGGAAGAGAAATGCAAGTAGAGCAGTTACGTTTGTGGCAAATCATGATACCGATGAGATTTATACTAATAAGTTATTGGCATACGCTTACATTTTAACTCATGAGGGATATCCTGCACTTTTTTATAGAGATTATGAGGATTGGTTGAGTAAGAGTAAGTTGAATAATTTGATTTGGATTCATAATAATTTAGCTGGAGGTAATACATCAAACTTATGGACAGATAATGATGAGTATATTGCAAGAAGAAATGGTGGTGGAGGAAAGAATGGTTTAATTGTGTATATCAATAATTCTAATTCTTGGAAAGAAAGATGGATTCAGACAAATTGGTCCAGTAAAAGAATAAAAGATTATACGGGTAATTCTAGTTGGGAGCCAGTAACTCAGGGAGGAAAATGGGTTAAGATACAAGCCCCGCCAAAAGGATATACGGTATGGTCTCTTAAGTAGTTATTTGATTTTGAGTAATATATTAGGAAAGTGTTATTGGTTTAATGGTGCATTTGAGTGCGTCCAATAACTGTTTTTATTGTACAGATAGTGTAGCGCCTAAAATTAAAAATGATGAAATATAAACTTCGTGTAAAAAAAGCTTTGTAGATAATACTTTTGTGTTATATTTGCATCCTAATTTTTAAAGAAAGGAGGTAACACTATGTTAATTATACCAGTTAAAGACGGAGAAAATATAGATAGAGCGTTAAAACGTTTTAAACGTAAATTCGACAGAACAGGAACAATGCGTCAGTTGCGCAAGCGTCAGGCGTTCACAAAGCCTTCTGTAGAGCGTAGAGCTCAGGTTCAAAAAGCGCAGTACATTCAGCACTTGAGAGACCAAGAAGAAATTTAAAAAAAAAATGTTGAGGCGTTGTATGTTTTGATTTCTATGTATTGAGATCAAACTTCGTTTTTCAGTATATATAAATTAAGCCATTAGAAGCAAAAGTTTTATATTTTTGCTATCTAATGGCTTTTTTATGTTTATTCAAGAATTTGTAGATTATTTGTTTTTAGAGAAAAAGTACTCTGCTAATACTGTCGCTGCTTATAAGGCAGATTTATTGTCTTTTATTGAGTTTTATGAAGATGAGTATGAAGTGAAGGATATTTCAAAATCAAATTATACTCAAATTCGTTCTTGGATAGTTAGTTTGGTGGATAAAGAAGTTTCTAATAGAACAATTAATAGGAAGGTGTCTTCTCTTAAGACTTATTTTAAATTTTTGCTTAAATCAGAGCAGATAGAAAAGAATCCATTAGCTAAGCATAAAGCATTGAAAGCTTCAAAAAAGCTGCAAATTCCGTTTTCTGATGTAGAGGTTGATCAAGTGTTAAAAGAATTGTTAAGCGGATCGGATTTTAAAAGTGTAAGAGATCGATTAATTGTTGAGTTGTTTTATGCTACTGGAATGCGTAGAATTGAGTTAGTAAACCTTAGGATAATGGATGTGGATATTTCTTCTAAGCAAGTTAAAGTTCTTGGTAAGCGCAATAAGGAAAGGTATGTTCCTTTAATACCTTCTGTTCTTGAGACTGTAAAACAGTATTTAGAATTACGTAAAGAGGTTGTTAGGGTGTCTGATGATTCTTCTTTGTTACTTACAGAAAAAGGAGTTAAAATATATGAAACACTTGTTTATCGAGTGATAAATGGCTATTTTAGTAAGGTATCTTCAAAAGTTAAAAGAAGCCCGCATATATTGAGACATTCATTTGCGACACATCTACTTAATGAGGGTGCTAACTTAAATGCTGTAAAAGAGTTACTAGGTCATTCTAGTTTAGCAGCTACTCAGGTGTATACACATCAAAGTATAGCTCAGCTGGCAAAAGTATATAAACAATCCCATCCAAGGAATAAAAAATAAATTGTAAGCTGCTTTTTTTTAATTTCTTTTAGGCTTTAAATATTTGTTTAACCAATTAATATAACACCTATGAAAGTGAACTTGCAATCCGTAAATTTTAATGTTGATCAAAAGTTGATAGATTTTACTCAAGCAAAATTGGATAAATTAGAAAATCATTTTAGTCGTATTATTTATGCTGATGTTTTTCTAAAAGTTATGAATACAAGTGGTAAGGAGAATAAGATTACCGAAATTTTGTTGAGTGTGCCGGGAGATGAGTTTATAATTAAGAAAATAAACAAAAGTTTTGAAGGAGGTGTGGATGAGTGTGTTAGTTCGTTAGAAAGACAGTTGAGAAAACGTAAGGAAAAATTAAATACACATGTTTGAACATTTTTTTTAAAAAATGTTTTGTGTAAGAAATAAATTCTATACATTTGCAGTCCGTTAGAAATAGCGGACTTTTTTATGCTTAAAAAAGTAATCAAAAGCCGATGTAGCTCAGCTGGCTAGAGCAGCTGATTTGTAATCAGCAGGTCGTGGGTTCGAGTCCCTCCATCGGCTCAAAAAAGGTTAAGATTTTGAAAAAAATAAACCTTTTTTTTTGTAAAATTTTGAATTGTAAAATATTTGATTACTTTTGCGCTTCGAAATTTAGAAGTTCATTCTGAAATAATGATTTTATTGGGGAGATACTCAAGCGGCCAACGAGGGCAGACTGTAAATCTGCTGACTACGTCTTCGCAGGTTCGAATCCTGCTCTCCCCACAACCTTCAATTTTGTTTTCAAAATTGTAAACGCGGGAGTAGCTCAGTTGGTAGAGCGTCAGCCTTCCAAGCTGAATGTCGCCAGTTCGAACCTGGTCTCCCGCTCTTAAAAAATACAGAGCTAATCTTGATGCATTATTAGCATTGGATTTTTAAAATAGAATGTGATGAATCGGTTTTCTTTTTAAGTAAATTAAAGGACTCTGGTTTATCATTGTGTACTTTAAAAAGCCGGTGTAGCTCAGGGGTAGAGCGTTTCCTTGGTAAGGAAGAGGTCACGAGTTCAAATCTCGTCATTGGCTCTTGGTTCAGAAGCATTAATTGAACACTAATATATAACTAAGATTAAATAAATTAATTATGGCAAAGGAAACTTTTGATCGTTCCAAACCGCACTTAAATATTGGTACTATTGGACACGTTGATCACGGTAAAACAACTTTAACGGCTGCTATTACTAAGGTATTGGCAGATGCTGGTCTTTCTGAGGCTAGAGATTTCGATACTATCGATAACGCTCCAGAAGAAAAAGAAAGAGGTATTACAATTAATACATCTCACGTAGAATACCAAACAGCTAACCGTCATTATGCGCACGTTGACTGTCCAGGTCACGCCGATTATGTTAAGAACATGGTAACTGGTGCTGCTCAGATGGATGGAGCTATATTAGTAGTAGCTGCTACCGATGGACCTATGCCACAAACTCGTGAGCATATCCTTTTAGGACGTCAGGTAGGTATTCCAAGAATCGTTGTATTCCTTAACAAAGTGGATATGGTTGATGATGAGGAGCTTTTAGAGTTAGTAGAGATGGAAGTAAGAGATCTTCTTTCTTTCTATGAGTATGACGGAGATAATGGACCTGTAGTTGCTGGATCTGCACTAGGAGCTCTTAACGGAGAACAAAAGTGGGTTGATACGGTTTTAGAATTAATGAAAGAAGTGGATGCTTGGATTGAAGAGCCATTACGTGAGATCGACAAAGATTTCTTAATGCCGATTGAAGATGTATTCTCTATTACTGGTCGTGGGACAGTAGCAACTGGACGTATAGAGACTGGTATCGCTAATACTGGGGATCCTGTTGAGATCATCGGTATGGGAGCTGAGAAATTAACTTCTACAATCACTGGTATTGAGATGTTCCGTCAAATCCTTGATAGAGGAGAAGCTGGAGATAACGCTGGTATCTTATTAAGAGGTATTGAGAAAACTCAGATTTCTCGTGGTATGGTAATTACTAAGCCTGGATCTGTAACTCCACATGCTAAATTCAAAGCTGAGGTTTATATCCTTAAGAAAGAAGAAGGTGGACGTCACACTCCATTCCATAATAACTACCGTCCTCAGTTCTACGTTCGTACGACTGACGTAACTGGAAACATTGCGCTTCCTGATGGAGTTGAGATGGTAATGCCTGGAGATAACTTAACTATTACTGTTGAGCTTATTCAGCCAATTGCAATGAATGTAGGTCTTCGTTTTGCTATCCGTGAAGGTGGTAGAACAGTAGGTGCCGGTCAGGTAACTGAAATTTTAGACTAATAATATAGATAATATAAGGAAAGGTATTCGTTACGGCGAATACCTTGACTTATGTATACGGGTTTAGCTCAGTTGGTAGAGCACTGGTCTCCAAAACCAGGTGTCGGGAGTTCGAGTCTCTCAACCCGTGCATAGAAAGTTTAAGTTGTTATGTTTTAATAGCATAGTAATTTTAAGATAAATTTCAAATGACAAATTTGTCATTAAAAAGAATAGAAAGATGGCTGGATTAATAAATTATATTTCGGAATCATATAGCGAGTTGAAAAATCACGTTACTTGGACTCCTTGGGCAGAAGCGCAGAGACTTACTTTAGTTACAATTGTGTTTTCTGTAATTTTTTCCTTAGCTATCTGGGGAGTTGATACTGTATTCAGTAATATGATAGAGTATTATTTCACTTTAGTTAAATCATAATTAGATATGGCTGAGGTTAGTAATACAAAAAAATGGTACGTAGTACGTGCTGTAAGTGGTCAAGAGAACAAGGTTAAGGATTACATAGAGCGAGAAATTGCTCATATGGGTATGGAAGACTATGTTTCTCAGATTTTGGTTCCAACTGAAAAGGTGGTACAAATTCGTAATGGAAAAAAAATAAATAAGGAGAGAGTTTATTTTCCAGGGTATGTGATGATAGAAGCAAACCTTTCTGGAGAAATTCCTCATATAATAAAATCTATTAACGGAGTTATAGGTTTTCTTGGAGAAGTAAAAGGTGGTGATCCTGTACCTTTAAGAAAAGCGGAAATTAATCGAATGCTTGGAAAAGTAGATGAGCTAGCTGTTAAAACAGACAATGTAGCCATCCCTTATACTGTTGGTGAAACGGTAAAAGTAATTGATGGTCCATTTAATGGATTTAATGGTACTGTAGAGAAGGTAAATGAAGAAAAGCGTAAGCTAGAAGTAATGGTTAAGATTTTTGGAAGAAAAACACCATTAGAATTAAGTTATATGCAAGTAGAAAAAGTATAATAATTGTTACATTATATATCCTGAATTGTTCTTATTGCTTCCACTTTATGGAACAATTCTAATTTAAAATTAGAAAAATGGCTAAAGAGATAAGTAAGGTTGTAAAACTTCAAGTACGTGGAGGAGCGGCTAACCCATCCCCACCAGTTGGACCTGCTTTAGGTGCTGCCGGAGTGAATATCATGGAATTCTGTAAGCAATTCAATGGTAGAACACAAGATAAGGCTGGTAAAGTATTGCCAGTTGTTATTAATGTTTACAAGGACAAATCTTTTGACTTTGTAATCAAAACTCCACCTGCAGCAGTTCAAATACTGGAAGCAGCAAAAACGAAAAAAGGTTCAGGAGAGCCAAATCGTAAAAAAGTGGCTAGTGTTACTTGGGATCAAGTTCGTACAATCGCAGAAGATAAAATGCAAGATTTAAATGCATTTACTGTAGAATCTGCTATGAAAATGATTGCCGGTACCGCTCGTTCAATGGGTGTAACTGTAAAAGGACAAGCTCCTTTTTAATCCAAAAACGTGTAGAAAATGGCAAAAGTAACTAAAAAGCAAAAGGAAGTTAGAGCTAAAGTCGAAAAGAATAAAGCATATTCTGTAGACGAAGCTTCTGCTTTAGTAAAAGAAATAACAAACGTAAATTTTGATGCATCGGTAGATCTAGCTGTTCGTTTGAACGTAGATCCTCGTAAAGCAAATCAAATGGTACGTGGTGTGGTAACATTACCACACGGAACAGGAAAGGATGTTAAAGTTCTTGCATTGGTAACACCAGATAAAGAAGCAGAGGCTAAAGAAGCTGGGGCTGATTTTGTAGGTCTTGATGAATATCTAGACAAGATTAAAGGTGGATGGACTGATGTAGATGTGATCATTACAATGCCTAGTGTTATGGGTAAATTAGGTCCATTAGGTCGAGTATTAGGACCTCGTGGTTTAATGCCTAACCCTAAGACAGGTACAGTGACAATGGATATAGCAAAAGCTGTCTCTGATGTTAAAGCTGGTAAAATTGACTTCAAAGTTGATAAAACTGGTATTGTACATGCTGCAATTGGAAAGTCATCTTTTTCTGCTGATAAGATTGCAGGAAATGCAAAAGAATTATTAACAACGTTAGTGAAGTTAAAACCTGTGGCTGCTAAAGGTGTGTATATTAAGTCAATATATATGTCTTCTACAATGAGCCCTAGTCTGGAGATTGATTCCAAGAACTATGCTGGTAATTAAGATAAACGATTATGACAAGAGAAGAAAAATCACAAGTAATTGAAGACTTAACTGCTCAGTTAGCTGAAAACTCTAATATCTATTTAGCTGATATTTCAGGTTTGGATGCAGGAACAACTTCAAATTTACGTAGAGCTTGTTTTAAAGCTAACGTATCATTAAAAGTAATTAAGAATACGCTCCTTGCGAAAGCAATGGAGAAATCAGATAAGGAGTTTGGAGAATTGCCTGACGTATTGAAAGGTAATACCTCTATTATGTTTTCCGAAACAGGAAATGCACCGGCAAAAGTTATCAAGGAATTTCGTAAGAAATCTGAGAAACCTGTATTAAAAGGAGCTTTTGTTGAATCTGCAATTTTTGTAGGTGACGAAAACTTAGATAAACTTGTAGAGATCAAGTCTAAGGAAGAAGTTATTGGAGATATTATTGGCTTATTACAATCGCCTGCTAAGAATGTTATTTCAGCATTAAAATCTAGCGGTGGTACTATAGCTGGTATCCTTAAAACATTATCCGAGAAAGAAGGATAATCAAGCGTGTACGCACTTTTTAACAAATTATATTTCAATTAAAAAAAATTATTTAAAACGATAGAAAATGGCAGATTTAAAAGATTTCGCAGAACAATTAGTTAACTTAACAGTAAAAGAAGTTAATGAATTAGCAGATATACTAAAAGAAGAGTATGGTATTGAGCCTGCTGCTGCTGCAGTAGCTGTTGCTGCTGGTGGTGCTGGTGGTGGTGAAGCTGCAGAAGAAAAATCAGAATTTGATGTAATTCTTAAAGCTCCAGGAGGTGCTAAATTAGCAGTTGTAAAATTAGTAAAAGAATTAACTGGTCTAGGTCTTAAGGATGCTAAAGGATTAGTTGATGGTGCTCCAAGTGCAATCAAAGAAGGAGTAGCAAAAGATGAAGCAGAAGCTCTTAAAGCTCAATTAGAAGAGGCTGGAGCAGAGGTTGAGCTTAAGTAAGCTTACCATATATTGACATAGAGGTTTAGACCTGGAGAATTTTCTCTAAGGTCTAAACCATTTTGCGTATATAAATATGATGTATTAAAATACGCTGTTTTTTAAATTTTAATTTAATTCCGTCCATTGATGTTAGCAACGCAAACTGAAAGATTGAATTTTTCTTCCGTAAAGAATAGACCTGACTATCCAGATTTTTTGGATATCCAGATCAAATCCTTTCAAGACTTTTTTCAATTAGAAACAAAGTCAGAAGAAAGAGGAAATGAGGGTCTTTATAATACCTTCATGGAAAATTTCCCGATTACGGATACACGTAATCAATTTGTACTAGAATTTTTAGACTACTTTGTAGATCCACCAAGATATGATTTACAAGAATGTATAGAGAGAGGACTTACTTATAGTGTTCCTCTTAAAGCACGTCTAAAACTTTTCTGTACTGATCCAGAACACGAAGATTTTGAAACGATTGTACAGGACGTATATTTAGGAACAATCCCTTATATGACTCCTAGTGGTACATTTTGTATTAATGGAGCAGAACGTGTTGTTGTATCTCAATTACACCGTTCACCAGGTGTTTTCTTTGGACAATCATTCCACGCGAATGGAACTAAGCTATATTCTGCGAGAGTAATTCCTTTTAAAGGTTCTTGGATAGAATTTGCTACAGATATCAATAGCGTTATGTACGCATATATTGATAGAAAGAAAAAATTACCAGTTACTACTCTTTTCCGTGCTATCGGATTTGAAAGAGATAAAGATATATTAGAAATTTTCGACCTTGCAGAGGAAGTAAAAGTTTCTAAGTCTGGATTAAAAAAAGTATTAGGTCGTAAGTTAGCTGCTCGTGTATTGAATACATGGCACGAAGATTTTGTTGATGAAGATACAGGAGAGGTTGTTTCTATCGAACGTAACGAAATTGTATTAGATCGTGATACTGTTTTAGATAAAGATCACTTAGATGAGATCGTGGATTCTGGAGCTAAAACCATTTTACTTCACAAAGAAGATAATCAAAAAGGTGATTATGCGATAATCCATAATACATTACAAAAAGATCCTACGAACTCAGAAAAAGAAGCCGTAGAACACATATACCGTCAATTACGTAATGCAGAACCGCCTGATGAAGAAACTGCAAGAGGTATTATTGATAAATTATTCTTCTCTGATCAACGTTACAACCTTGGTGAGGTAGGTCGTTACAGAATGAATAAGAAGTTAGGTCTTAATATCGAAATGGATAAGCAAGTTCTTACCAAAGAAGATATTATTACTATTATAAAATACTTAATTGAATTAATCAATTCAAAAGCTGAGATTGATGATATTGATCACTTATCTAACCGTCGTGTAAGAACTGTTGGTGAGCAATTATCGCAACAGTTTGGAGTTGGTCTAGCACGTATGGCACGTACAATTCGTGAGCGTATGAATGTTAGAGATAATGAAGTGTTTACACCAATTGATTTAATTAATGCAAAGACTTTGTCTTCCGTAATTAATTCATTCTTTGGAACGAATCAGTTATCTCAGTTTATGGATCAAACAAATCCATTAGCAGAGATTACTCATAAGCGTAGGCTTTCTGCATTAGGGCCAGGTGGTCTGTCAAGAGAGCGAGCTGGTTTTGAGGTTCGAGATGTACATTATACGCATTATGGTCGATTATGTCCAATTGAAACTCCGGAAGGTCCGAATATTGGATTAATATCTTCACTAGCGGTATTCGCAAAGGTGAATTCAATGGGATTCTTAGAAACTCCTTATCGTAAGGTTGAGGATGGAAAAGTAGATTTAAGTGAGTTTAGATATTTAAGTGCTGAAGAGGAAGAAGAAAAATTAATAATGCAAGCCAATTTACCATTAGAAGAAGATGGTAAAATTCAAAGTGATAAGGTTATTGCACGTATGGAAGGTGACTTCCCAGTGATAGAGCCAACATCTGTAAATTATGCCGATGTCGCTCCTAATCAGATAGCTTCTATTTCTGCATCTTTGATTCCTTTCTTAGAACATGATGATGCGAACCGTGCATTGATGGGATCAAATATGATGCGTCAGGCAGTACCATTATTAAGAGTTGATGCACCAATCGTAGGTACAGGATTAGAACGTCAGGTAGCTTCAGACTCTCGAGTATTAATTAACTCAGAAGGAGCAGGAGTTGTTGAGTATGTAGATGCACAAAAGATAACTATCAAGTACGATAGAACGGAAGAACAGAGAATGGTAAGTTTTGATAGTGATTCTAAAACTTATAACCTGATTAAATTCCGTAAAACGAACCAAGGTACTTCTATAAATCTTAAACCGATTGTAAGAGTTGGTGATAGAGTAAATAAAGGACAAGTTTTATGTCAGGGTTATGCAACCGAAAATGGAGAACTTGCTTTAGGTAGAAACATGAAGGTTGCCTTCATGCCTTGGAAAGGATATAACTTTGAGGATGCAATTGTAATTTCTGAAAAAGTAGTTAGAGATGATATCTTTACTTCTATTCATATCGACGAGTACTCTTTAGAAGTAAGAGATACTAAATTAGGTAATGAAGAGTTAACGAATGATATTCCTAATGTTTCAGAAGAAGCTACAAAAGATCTTGATGAAAACGGAATGATCCGTGTAGGTGCTGAAATTAAACCAGGAGATATTCTTATTGGTAAGATTACTCCAAAAGGAGAAAGTGATCCTACACCAGAAGAGAAGCTACTAAGAGCCATTTTTGGTGATAAAGCAGGAGATGTTAAAGATGCTTCTTTAAAAGCTTCGCCATCATTACATGGTGTTGTTATAGACAAGAAGTTATTTGCCCGTGCTATCAAAGATAAACGTAAACGTTCTCAGGATAAAGAGGATATTTCTATCTTAGAGAGATCATATGATGCGAAATTTGCTTTATTAAAAGCAGAATTAGTAGATAAGTTATTTGTTATTGTAGGAGGTAAAACTTCACAAGGAGTTATTAATGACTTAGGAGAAGAAGTACTTCCTAAAGGTAAGAAGTTTACTCAGAAAATGCTTAATAGTGTTGATGATTATGCTCACCTTACAAAGGGTACTTGGACTACTGATGATAGTCTTAATAAGATGGTTGCGGACCTTATCCACAACTTCAAGATTAAAGAAAATGATTTACAAGGTAACTTGCGTAGAGAGAAGTTTACAATCTCTGTGGGAGATGAATTACCTTCTGGAATTATAAAACTTGCTAAAGTTTACATTGCTAAAAAACGTAAATTAAAAGTAGGTGATAAGATGGCAGGTCGTCACGGTAACAAAGGTATTGTTGCACGTATCGTAAGAGAAGAAGATATGCCGTTCTTAGAAGATGGAACACCGGTAGATATTGTATTAAATCCACTAGGGGTACCTTCTCGTATGAATATTGGTCAGATCTATGAAACCGTATTGGGTTGGGCAGGTCAGAAATTAGGTAGAAAATATGCTACTCCAATTTTTGATGGAGCTTCCTTAGATCAGATCAATGAATTTACTGATGAAGCGGGTATTCCAAGGTTTGGACATACATATTTATATGATGGTGGTACAGGAGATCGTTTTGATCAACCAGCAACGGTAGGTGTGATTTACATGCTTAAGTTAGGTCATATGGTTGATGATAAAATGCACGCACGTTCTATTGGTCCTTATTCATTGATTACGCAGCAACCACTTGGTGGTAAGGCTCAGTTTGGTGGTCAGCGTTTTGGAGAGATGGAAGTATGGGCATTAGAGGCATATGGAGCTTCTGCTACCCTTCGTGAAATATTGACTGTTAAATCTGATGATGTTATAGGAAGAGCTAAAACATACGAGAGTATTGTAAAAGGTGAGCCTATGCCAGAACCTGGATTACCGGAATCATTCAACGTATTGATGCACGAATTGAAAGGTCTTGGTCTGGATATCAGATTAGAAGAATAATATATATGAAATCGTACCCCGAGTGTATACAAAGGGTACGATTATACTATACTATTATTCAAAATTAAATTACAATAATTCTTAAGTAACCATATATTATGGCAAGAAATAATGATAAGAATGCAGTAAAGAGGTTTAATAAAATCTCGATAGGTTTAGCATCTCCTGAGTCTGTTTTAGCAGCATCGAAAGGAGAGGTTCTTAAGCCTGAAACTATTAATTATCGTACTCACAAACCAGAACGTGATGGTTTGTTCTGTGAGCGTATTTTTGGACCTGTTAAGGACTTTGAGTGTGCTTGTGGTAAATATAAAAGAATTCGTTACAAGGGGATCGTATGTGATCGATGTGGTGTAGAAGTAACGGAAAAGAAAGTTCGTAGAGATCGTGTAGGACATATTAATTTAGTTGTGCCAGTTGCGCATATTTGGTATTTCCGTTCTTTACCTAACAAAATAGGATATTTATTAGGTCTTCCTTCGAAGAAATTGGATATGATTATTTACTACGAAAGATATGTAGTAATTCAGCCAGGTATCGCAAAGAATGAAGAAGGTGAGCCGGTTCAGAAAATGGACTTCCTTACAGAAGAAGAGTATCTTAATATCTTAGATAGTCTTCCTCAAGAGAATCTATATCTTGATGACACAGACCCTAATAAGTTCATCGCTAAGATGGGAGCAGAGTGTCTTATCGAAATTCTAAAAAGAATTGATCTTGATGAGTTGTCATATGAATTAAGACATAAGGCAAATAATGAAACATCTAAGCAACGTAAAACTGAAGCTTTAAAACGTCTTCAGGTTGTAGAATCTTTACGTGATGCTAATAAGAATAGAGAAAATCGTCCAGAATGGATGATACTTAAAGTGGTTCCGGTAATTCCACCAGAATTACGTCCTTTAGTGCCGTTAGATGGAGGTCGTTTTGCTACCTCTGATTTGAATGATTTGTATCGTCGTGTAATTATTCGTAACAATCGTTTGAAGCGTTTGATGGAAATCAAAGCTCCAGAAGTAATTTTACGTAATGAAAAGCGTATGTTACAAGAATCGGTAGATTCTTTATTCGATAATACTCGTAAAGCTTCTGCAGTTAAAACTGATTCTAATAGACCATTAAAATCACTTTCAGATTCTTTAAAAGGTAAGCAAGGACGTTTCCGTCAGAACTTACTAGGTAAACGTGTGGATTATTCTGCTCGTTCGGTAATTGTTGTAGGACCAGAATTGAAATTATTCGAATGTGGTCTTCCAAAGAATATGGCGGCTGAGCTATACAAACCATTCGTGATTAGAAAATTGATTGAACGTGGTATTGTAAAGACAGTAAAGTCAGCTAAGAAAATTATAGATAGAAAAGAGCCTGTAGTTTGGGATATCTTAGAGAATGTTCTTAAAGGACATCCAGTATTACTAAACCGTGCTCCTACGCTTCACCGTTTGGGTATTCAGGCATTCCAGCCAAAACTTATTGAAGGTAAAGCGATACAGTTACACCCATTAGTGTGTACGGCATTTAACGCCGATTTTGATGGAGATCAGATGGCGGTGCATTTACCACTAGGACCAGAAGCAATATTAGAATCACAGTTATTGATGTTAGCATCACATAACATTTTGAATCCTGCGAATGGTTCACCAGTTACAGTACCTTCTCAGGATATGGTATTAGGACTTTATTACATGACTAAATCACGTAGATCAACTAAGGATTTAGTAATTAAAGGTGAAGATCTTACTTTTTATTCTCCAGAAGAGGTTGTTATTGCGTATAATGAGAAAAGACTTGATATCAATGCTAATATAAAAGTTAGAACACAAGATATTGAAGACGGGGAGTTAGTTACTAAAATTATAGAAACTACTACTGGTAGAGTTTTATTTAATGAAAAAGTACCAGAAAAAGCAGGTTATATCAACGAAGTATTAACCAAAAAATCTCTTAGAGATATTATTGGAGATATTTTGAAAGTAACTAGTGTTCCTGAAACTGCGGCGTTCCTAGATGAAATCAAAACATTAGGATATAACTTCGCATTTAGAGGAGGATTATCTTTTAGTTTAGGGGATATCATTATTCCTAAAGAAAAGCATACAATGATTGCCGATGCTAATGCTAAAGTAGACGATATTGTAGGGAATTATAACATGGGTCTTATTACTAATAATGAGCGTTATAATCAGGTGATTGATATTTGGACTTCAACTAATGCTGAATTGACAGAATTGTCAATGAAGCGTATTAGAGAAGATCAACAAGGGTTTAACTCAGTATATATGATGCTTGACTCTGGAGCAAGGGGATCTAAAGAACAGATTCGTCAGCTTACAGGTATGCGTGGATTGATGGCTAAACCAAAGAAATCTAATTCAGCTGGTGGAGAAATTATTGAGAATCCAATTCTTTCTAACTTTAAGGAAGGTCTATCAATTCTTGAATATTTTATATCTACTCACGGTGCTCGTAAAGGTCTTGCCGATACTGCACTTAAAACTGCAGATGCAGGATACCTTACACGTCGTTTAGTTGATGTAGCACAAGATGTTATTGTTAATATAGAAGATTGTGGAACATTAAGAGGTGTAGAGGTTACCCCGCTAAAGAAAAATGAAGAAATTATTGAAGGTCTTGCTGCTAGAATTACCGGTAGAACTTCATTAGTTGATGTTATTAACCCATTGACTCAAGAAGTTCTGGTAGAAGCAGGAGTTGAGATTGATGATGTTATAGCTAAAAATATAGAGAATTCTCCAGTAGAATCGGTAGAAGTTCGTTCTGCGTTAACTTGTGAAGCTAAGAAAGGTATTTGTGTAAAATGTTATGGTCGTAACCTAGCAACTGGTAAAACAGTTCAGCGTGGTGAAGCAGTTGGTGTTGTGGCAGCACAATCAATTGGAGAACCAGGTACACAGCTTACATTACGTACATTCCACGTGGGAGGTATTGCAAGTAACATTTCTGAAGAAAATCAATTGAAATCTAAATTTGCAGGTAAAGCAGAGATAGATGAATTGAAAACTGTTAAAGGTCAAGATTCAGACGGAAATGATATTGATGTAGTAATCTCTCGTACTTCTGAGGTTAAGGTCGTAGACCCTAAAACTAAGATAGTACTTAGTACAAATTTAATACCATACGGTTCTCAGCTATTTATTAATAGTGGAGATACTGTTAAGAAAGATCAGAGTATCTGTCAATGGGATCCATATAACGGTGTGATTATTTCAGAATTTGCTGGAAAAGTAAGTTATGAAAATGTTGAGCAAGGTATTACTTATCAAGTAGAAATAGATGAACAAACTGGATTCCAGGAAAAAGTAATCTCAGAATCTCGTGATAAGAAAAAGATACCTACGTTATTAATAATGGGTAAAGATGACGAAGTTCTTCGTTCTTATAACCTTCCGGTAGGAGCCCATCTTATGGTAGATGATAATGATAAGATTAATGTTGGTAAGATTTTAGTGAAGATTCCTCGTAAGTCAGCGAAAGCTGGTGATATTACAGGAGGTCTTCCACGTGTAACGGAATTATTCGAAGCGCGTAATCCATCTAACCCAGCTGTTGTGAGTGAGATTGATGGTGTAGTGTCATTTGGTAAGATTAAGCGTGGTAATCGTGAGATTATTGTAGAATCTAGAATTGGAGAAATCAAGAAATACCTTGTGAAGTTATCTAATCAGATTCTTGTTCAAGAGAATGATTTTGTACGTGCAGGTATGCCATTATCTGATGGTTCTGTAACTCCAGAAGATATTTTGAAAATCAAAGGACCTTCAGCTGTACAACAGTATTTAGTTAATGAGGTACAGGAGGTATATAGATTACAGGGTGTGAAGATTAACGATAAGCATTTTGAAGTAGTAGTACGTCAGATGATGCGTAAAGTTAGAATTCAAGATCCAGGTGATACTATTTTCTTAGAAAATCAATTAGTTCATAAGTCTGATTTCATTCAGGAAAATGATGCTATCTTCGGAATGAAGGTTGTAGAAGAAGCTGGTGATAGTGAAAACTTAAAAGCTGGTCAGATTATTTCTCCAAGAGATCTTAGAGATGAGAATTCTATTTTGAGAAGGGAAGATAAAAACTTAGTAGAAGCAAGAGATGTTACTCCTGCTACAGCGACTCCGATACTTCAGGGTATTACAAGAGCTTCGCTTCAGACTAAGTCATTTATTTCTGCTGCTTCATTCCAGGAAACTACAAAAGTATTAAATGAAGCTGCTGTAAGTGGTAAAGTTGATGACTTAGAAGGATTAAAAGAGAATGTAATCGTTGGACATAGAATTCCAGCTGGAACAGGTATGAGAGATTACGAAAGTATCATAGTTGGTTCCAAGGAAGAATTCGAAGATCGAATGGAACAAAGACAAGAAGTAAATTATAATTAATCAGTTAAAGCCTGCCAATTGGCAGGCTTTCTGTTTTTAAGAAGCTATTAGCTTTCATAAAATAGTATAAAATGGCAGAGGAAAAGAAACAAAAACAAAATCAGTTAAATATAGAATTAGATGATGCAATAGCTGATGGAGTATATAGTAACTTGGCAATTATTAATCACTCGGTATCTGAGTTTGTGGTTGACTTTGTTAATATTATGCCAGGTAGACCTAAAAGTAAAGTAAAGAGTAGGATTATTTTAACTCCTCAACATGCTAAAAGGTTATTAAAAGCTTTAGGTGATAATGTGTCAAGGTTTGAAGCTGCACATGGGGAGATTAAGGATTATGATCAGCCACCGATTCCATTGAATTTTGGCCCTACAGGTCAAGCATAAAGTATATATAACTTTTTATTATATAAAAATCCGCTTCTTGTAAAAAGAGCGGATTTTTTTTATATCAGAATTTTGAATTTGATAAGGATATATAATTTGTTATCTTAAACATTCTTTATTTAATATATTAAAATATGTCGGATAGAATTAAAACATATTCAGAATTTTATAGATTCTACCTAATGGAACATCAAAATAAGACTAGTAGGACTTTACATTTCGTAGGAACCTTTTTGGTTTTTGTTATTATAGGATTTGCTATATTTTATGGGTGGAGTTGGAAGTGGTTTTTGGTGCCTTTAGTCGGTTATGGTTTTGCATGGGTTGGTCATGCTTTTTTTGAAAAGAATAAGCCTGCTACATTTAAATATCCTTTTTGGAGTTTGATTTCAGATTTTAAATTGTTTTTTGAAATTCTCGCAGGAAAACGTGGGTTTGATAGTTCAAAAGATTGATATAGGATTTAATTATAACAATTATTGAATTGATAGTTTTTTATAATGACTAAAAAATAAACAGGTTAAATGTAACTTGTTTAATGTCTTTTAATTTTAAAGACGTATAAATAGTTGTTTTCTTTGTAAAAGTGTTTAAAAATAGTTTTAAAATGAGTTTAGAATTCGGATGTGAAATGAAAAGTGATAGAAGGATATTTTTGTTGCGTCATTTGTAAGCTAAACGAAGAATCTGCTAAAAATACTAATTGGCCTTGTTTATCCTTTGCAAGAAATTTACTTTTAACTCGTTTAAAATCTTTAAACTCATCATTATTTTCATCCTCTACATATATCCAACAAGCTTTATGTACATTTAAATTTTCATAAGTACATTTTGCTCCGTATTCATGTTCTAGTCTATATTGTATTACTTCATATTGAAGTGCACCAACTGTACCAATCACTTTTCTTCCATTTAATTCTAAGGTAAATAGCTGGGCTACTCCTTCATCCATTAACTGATCAATACCTTTTGCTAATTGTTTGGATTTTAGTGGGTCAGCATTGTTAATGTATCTAAAATGTTCAGGAGAAAAACTGGGAATACCTTTGTAGTTTAATTGTTCTCCAGTTGTTAAGGTATCACCGATTTTAAAATTACCAGTATCGTGTAAACCTACAATATCTCCGGGATATGAGATATCTACAATTTCTTTCTTTTCGGCAAAAAATGCATTTGGACTAGAGAATTTAAGTTTTTTATTGTGCCTTGTATGTAAATATGGTACATTCCGTTCGAAAGTTCCAGAAACTATTTTAATAAAAGCTAATCTGTCTCGGTGTTTAGGGTCCATATTCGCATGGATTTTAAATACAAAACCTGTAAAATCTTTCTCATCAGGTTGTACTACTCTGGTATCACTTTCTTTAGCTCTTGGAGTAGGTGCTATGGATATAAAACAATCAAGTAATTCACGCACACCAAAATTATTTAAAGCAGAACCAAAAAATACAGGTTGTAAATCTCCTTTTTGATATAATTCTTTATCGAATGATGGATAAATACCTTCGACTAATTCTATTTCTTCTCTCAGAGTGTCTGCTGCTGTGTCGCCAATCAAAGTGTTAAGCTCAGGTGATGATAAATCAGATACTTCAATGGTTTCTTCAATATTTTTTCTGCTATCTCCGCTAAAAAGATTGATGTTTTTTTCCCAGATATTATAAATTCCTTTAAAATCATATCCCATACCAATAGGAAAGCTCAAAGGTGTTACTTTTAATCCCAATTTTTGTTCCACTTCATCTAAAAGTTCGAAGGCATCTTTTCCTTCTCGATCTAGTTTGTTTATAAATACAATCATTGGAATATTTCTCATTCTGCAGACAGAAACTAATTTTTCAGTTTGTTCCTCTACACCTTTAGCAACATCAATAACTACAATTACACTGTCAACGGCCGTTAAAGTTCTAAAAGTATCTTCAGCAAAATCCTTATGTCCAGGAGTATCTAAAATGTTTATTTTAACTCCTTGGTATTCAAAGGCTAATACAGAAGTGGCTACCGAAATTCCTCTTTGGCGTTCGATTTCCATGAAATCACTGGTCGCACCTTTTTTAATTTTATTGGATTTAACAGCTCCCGCTTCTTGGATTGCTCCTCCGAATAGAAGTAGCTTTTCTGTTAATGTTGTTTTACCAGCATCTGGATGCGATATGATTCCAAATGTTCTTCGTCTCTTTATTTCTTCTGAGAATTTCATTGTAGTTCTATTGCTAAAGTTTGCAAATATACTATATAAATGTACAATGAAGATAAGAGACTTAAAAACTACGTTATTTTGAAATGTTATAAATTTCAGTCGTTTTTCGCCGTTCGAAAAGTGTATTTCGTCGAAAAAAAGAAAAAAATTTGGGGAATTAAGTGTTAATTGTTCTAATGTATGCCATATTTGTATATATAATGAATTACGGTTTTACCGTAAAGATATTATATGTTTTTAAAATATAAATATTATTTAAGATATTTATGAATGGTAAATAAAGGTTATACCCAAACTTTTATATACTGTTGTAAACCATCGTCATATGAAAAAAATTACCCAAGTCTTGTTGGGTCAAAGTGCGTTTATGTCTCTTTTGACCTTTATCTTTTTAGTTACCTACAGCGCTTCCGGTCAGGAAGCCAAAGATGGTGATCTTACCGTAACGGCTGCAAATACTGTTCTTAATACCTATAGTCCTGTTACCTCAGATATATCTGCTGGTGATATTACGCTGGATGTGAATAGTGTCGCAACCGATCTTGGAGGTCTTTCTAGTGGAGATTTGATTTTGATTTATCAGGCTCAAGGAGCAACTATCAATACAACTAACACTGTTAGTTATGGTGATATAACTGATTATGGAAGTTCAGGAGTGTATGAGTACGGTTATGTTGCTAGTATAAGTGCGAATACGATAACATTAACCTGTGAGATTGCTAATAGTTATTTTGTGGCGGGTAAAACACAAGTAATTAAGGTCCCACAATATAACACTCTTACTATAGATGCTGGTGCTTCGGTAGTTCCTTTAGCTTGGGAGGATTTTGCAGGAAGTAGACGTGGTGGTCTTGTAGTTATTACAGCAAACATAATAGATATTGAAGGTGATATAGATGGTTCTGGACTTGGATTTAGAGGTGGAGTTGTTGATAATACAACTTCCACGAATGGAACTACGGTTGTTAATGATTTTGTAACTAATGCAAATGGACGAGGAGCAGAAAAAGGAGAAAGTATTGTTGGGTATCAAACGGATTATGATACATTAGGCGGAAGATATGGTAGAGGAGCGCCAGCTAATGGAGGTGGAGGAGGAAACTCTCACAACTCTGGTGGTGGTGGTGGATCTAATGGTAATAACGGTAATACTTGGTTTAATGGTTCTGGTGTAATGTGTTCTGGGTGTATCGGAACTTCTGCATGGACCTTAGATCCCGATTATATAGCAAATGGTAACGCATTAACTAATTCTTCCGGTGGAGGAAGAGGTGGTTATTCTTATGGTTCTAGCAATCAAAATGCGTTAACTCTTGCTCCTGGTAGTGATGCTTGGGGAGGGGATGATAGAGATCCAGTTGGAGGCTTAGGAGGAAGACCTCTTATAGCAAATGAACAAAATAGAATTTTCCTTGGAGGAGGAGGAGGAGCCGGTGATAGAAATAATAGCGCAAGTCAAGATGCTGCTAATGGAGGTGGTATAATACTGCTTGGAGCAAATTCTATTACAGGTTCTGGTAACATAATTGCTAATGGAGCTGATGCTTTACCAACAGTTCCAAACCATAATGACGCACCTGGAGGAGGAGGAGGAGGAGGAAGTATCGTTTTAAGAGCTTCTTCTATAGATAATACTTTAACACTTAGTGTAAATGGTGGAGATGGTGGAGATCAATTAATTACTAATAATGAAAGTGAAGGTCCTGGAGGAGGTGGAGGTGCTGGTTTTGTAGCGGTTTCTGCAGGTTCGCCTACGATTAATATAAATGGAGGTTCTAATGGTATTACTAATAGTGGTGCTGTAACAGAATTTCCGTCTAATGGTGCTACAAGTGGAGGAAGTGGTGAGTCAATAACAGGAATAAGCAATGGAGCAGTTACTTGTTCGAATCCTGGAACAATAAGTGGGGTAGTATATAATGACGCAAATGGTGATAGTGTTCAGAGTGGTGAGTCCGGTATAGGAAGTGTAACAATTACTATTACAGATGTAAATGGAAATACTCAGACCATACAAACAAATCCTGATGGAACATATAGTGCTACTTTACCTCCTGGTAATGCTATTATTGATATTTTGGATTCTGATACAGATTTACCTATTAACGCTGTTCAGACGCAAGGGGATGATCCAACATCTATAACGGTTGTTGCAGGTATTAATACTGCTTCAACTCCAGATGGTTTTGTAGTGGATACTGATGGAGATGGTACAGGTGATCCATTAGATAATTGTCCTACGATTGCTAATGCAGGTCAAGCTGACCAAGATTCTGATAATGTTGGTAATCTTTGTGATAGTGATGATGATAATGACGGGATATTAGACACTGATGAAGGGTTGAATTGTGCATCTTCATCAATTAGTGTTGGAACGGCTCCTTCAGGAAATCAGAATGGAGTAGGTGCTATAAATGATATCTTCGACTTTGATGGAGTAGATGTTGATATTACTACAACGATAAATCAAGTAGATGGAGGAACTTTAAACATATTACAGGTTGATGATCCAACTACTATTAGAATTCAAGGTGAAGAAATAGATGACGGATTATCTGAAAGCTTAGTGTATACTTTTACATTCAGTGAGCCGGTTACTGGTGTTAAGTTTAGGTGGTCTGGAATAGATAGCGGCGATAAAGTAACTGTAAATGCTACCGGTCCGGGAAGTCAAATTATTAATTTGGGATCCTTGATGAGTCCAACGACTTTTCCTAGTGGGAGTTATACAACTACTTCATCTGGGAGTTCTCATGTTATTGTAAATAACGATAGTACATCCCCGTCCATAACTTCTTATACTAATGGTTCGGGCGATACGACACTTAATTATTCAGATATTGTTATAGAGGGATTAGTATCATCTTTTCAAATTACTACAGGGAAAGCAAGGCAAGATGGTGATGTAGCGAATAATGGATTAATAACTTTTTTACTTTCTAATGTTACCTATTGTACATATGAGGATACAGATGGAGATGATATTCCGAATCATCTAGATTTGGATTCTGATGATGATGGCTGTAGTGATGCCAATGAAGCTTATAATGATAGTAATGCGGATGGTGGAGATGGAGGACAGTTTGGAATGACAGATCCGGCAACAGTAGATGGTTCAGGTTTAGTTACAGAAACAGGAGTAGATTATACTCTAGGAACAAATCCTAGGGTTACAAATGATGCTACTACGAATATTTGTGATGCACCAGTTGTAAACGTGTTACATCAAAATCCAGCTTGTAGTAGTACAATTTATAATTTAGTTTGGGATGGTTTTGTCCCTAATGGTATAGATGAATTTGATTGGACTCCGGATGGCGCTCTTACTAATACGTTTTCTAATGTAGATGGATCAGGAATAGATATAACCCATACGTTTTCTGGAGAAACAAGTACTTTAAATGGTTGGCCTGTAACGACTTCTCTTGATACGCCAAGTGTTGCTAGTAATGCTTCCGAGAATTTAGAAGATGAAGTTTTAGAATATTTTACGAATGGATTTGGAGCAACTGGAATTACACAAACAATATCGTTTAGTACAGATATATACTCTATAGGATTTGATCTTTATCATATAAATTCTAATGGAACGAATGGAGATTTATTTACGGTTACTGCGACTGATGGTTTAGGAAATACAATTTTTCCAACATTCACAGATTCAGGAACACCTTCTTATGATTCTGATGAGGCTAATGGAGAAATTAATGCTGAGAGTAGTTCAACAGCAAATGATAATGATCAAATAGGAGTTAATTTTGAAGACTTAGATGGAATCGCAAGTATTACTATTGTTTGGCAAAACTGCGATGGTTGTAGTGCAAATGTGGTTCATGGTGCTGGAATTGGTGGATTTGATTTTTGTACCACTATACCGCCATCAAGTGATTTAAGTATTTCAAAGAGTGCAGTGTTGACTACAGATGCGGATACTAGTGGAAATATTAGTGCTGG
>NZ_FOAB01000009.1 GCF_900109375.1 Aquimarina amphilecti | reverse complement strand
CTAACTTTGATCCAACTCGTGATTATCTATTACCTATTCCAAATGAAGAAGTACTAAGAAATCCTAACTTATCTCAAAATGACGGGTATTAATTGGTTACCTCATTTTAAATATATAATCGCTATGAGAAACATAAGAAAACCGAAAGATGAGTTGAATTAGCCTTTTTAAAATCATCAACGGTTTAGTATAATTAAACTTCAATTAGCGAAGTAAATGCAACTAATTAAAAATTAATAAAAATCCTGGATACTAAAGTTGTGTGTGTGTATAAATGATAAGTAAAATTATTGTTTGTTATGTATCCTTTACTCCATTGGTCATTAGTTTGATCAGTGGAGTATTTTTTTTTACAAAAACATTACAGTCAACTATCATAATGCTCAAGTTATCGATTGATTTATTAAAATGACCCGTTTACGTTAAGATGTTTGACAAAAGGGTTATATATTTGTTACGAACTAGTGAAGATGTATGATTACGATTAAAGAAATTACCTCTAAAGCAGATTTGACTACATTTGTTAAGTTTCCTTTTAAATTATATAAAGACTCTCCCTATTACGTTCCTTCTATTATTAAAGAAGAGTTAGATGTAATGAACCCAGCTAAAAATCCTGTTTTTAAAAATGCTGTGGCTAAATATTTTTTAGCATATAAAAACGAAAAGATTGTAGGAAGAATAGCGGCAATTATTAATTGGATTGAAGTAAAAGAACAAAAAAAACCAAAAATCCGTTTCGGATGGTTTGATGTTATAGATGATATTGAAGTTACAAAAGCTCTTCTCGCAAAAGTTGTTGATTTTGGCAAACAACATTCTTTAGAATACATGGAAGGGCCTGTTGGTTTTTCTAATATGGATAAAGCTGGAATTTTAATAAAAGGGTTTGAAGAACTTAATACCATGATTACTTGGTATAATTACCCATATTATCAGCAACATATGGAGAAATTAGGGTTTGAAGATGCTGCCACTTGGGTAGAATATAAAATCAAAGTCCCTAAAGAAACCAAAGACAAAGTAATCAAGTTCGCAAAAATTATAAAAGAACGCTATCAACTTCAATTACTTAAATTCAAAAAAAGTAAAGAACTTTTGCAGTATGCTGATGACATGTTTGATTTACTTAACAAAACATATAGTAGCTTACAAACATTTGTTCCTATACAGCAATATCAAATCGAAATGTATAAGAAAAAATACTTACCGTATTTGAATCCTGAATACATTACGTGTATTGCTGATAAAAGCGGAAAATTAATTGCCTTTTCAATTGTGATGCCTTCATTTTCTAAAGCTTTGAAAAAAATGAATGGTAAAATTTATCCATTAAAATTCTTACATATTCTTAAAGCGCAACGAAGAAATGATACTGCTGCTTTTTATCTTATTGGAGTAGATCCTGAATACCAAAATAAAGGAGTTACGGCCCTTATATTTAAAGAAATGAATGAAACGTTTATACGCAACGGTATAGAAATGGTGGAAACTAATCCTGAATTAGAAGAAAACAAAGCCATACAAGCGTTATGGAATGATTATGATCATGAACAACATAAAATTCGAAGAACTTACCGAAAAAGCCTATAGATAAGATAAATCTAATATTATTTTAAATCTTTTTTAGCAAATATTTAATACAAGAAAAACTATTATTTCCCCGTTATACTGTTATTTTTAGATAAATATTTTATACTCTTAAAACAATAACATTATGATTAAAAAGATTTTAAAGATTGATCAGGTACGACACTTACAAAAACAAGAACTAAAGAAAATAAAGGGAGGGGACGGTGAAGTTGTATGTAATGGCACTTTATGCCCCAGAAGATATATTTGTTGCGGACAAGCAGGGTGCACAGATCCAAATTTTGCAGTATTAAGCTGCGCTTAACCAATAACCAAAATAACATCTTAAAACCGATATCATGTTAAAAACCATTCTAAACTTACAGGGAGTTAGCGAACTTAAAAAACAACAAAAACTATCTATTAATGGAGGCAGTAGTCCTTTTTGCAATTTTGGGCCGTTGACATTAGATTGTTCTACAAATATTGATGGACGATGTACTTGCGTAAACGGCAGGTGTGTAAAAGGTCCAGAATTTCATTGTAGATAAGCAATAAAAAATCCGCTATTTTAAGGAAAGTAGCGGATTTCTTTATTCTATTTATAAGTGTCCTTTATTCTCCCATCGCTTCAGCAAGAGCAGCAGACATCTTTTTATAAGTACCGTTTTCTAATGTTTCTCTTATTGCAGAAAAAGCATTTAATGTATCTTCAATATCCTGCATAGTATGCGATGCGGTTGGAATCAATCTTAAAAGAATCATTCCTTTAGGAATTACTGGATACACTACTATTGAACAGAAAATTCCGTGATTTTCTCTTAGATCCTTAACCAAGGCCATTGCTTCTGGAATACTTCCTTTTAAATATACCGGAGTAACACAACTTTGAGTAGTTCCTAAATCAAAACCTCTATTGCGTAAACCATTTTGTAAAGCATTTACATTTTTCCAAAGCTTAGCTTTCAATTCCGGCATCGTACGCAACATATCTAAACGTTTAAGTGCGCCTACTACTAATTGCATTTGTAATGATTTTGCAAACATCTGAGAACGCAAATTGTATTTAAGATAATCGATAATCTCTTGATCAGCGGCTATAAAAGCACCTGTACTAGCCATAGATTTAGCAAATGTAGCAAAGTATACATCGATATCATCTTGTACTCCTTGCTCCTCTCCTGTTCCAGCGCCTGTAGTTCCAAGAGTACCAAAACCGTGAGCGTCATCTACAAATAATCTAAAATTGTATTTTTCTTTAAGCGCAACAATTTCTTTCAATCTTCCTTGTTCACCTCGCATTCCAAAAACACCTTCAGAAATTAATAAAATTCCTCCTCCAGTTTTTTGAGCCATTCTCGTAGCTCTCATTAAGTTTTTTTCTATGCTTTCTATATCATTATGACGATATGTATATCGCTGTCCTTGATGCAATCTAACTCCATCAATAATACATGCATGTGCATCTACATCATATACAATAATATCATCTTTACTTACTAAAGCATCTATAGTAGATACCATTCCTTGATATCCAAAATTTAATAAATATGAAGCTTCTTTATCTACAAATTCAGCTAGTTCATTCTGCAATTGCTCATGTAAGTCGGTATGACCACTCATCATTCTTGCTCCCATAGGATATGCCGAACCATATGCAGCAGCTGCTTCTGCATCTACCTTGCGAACTTCTTCCATATTAGCAAGCCCCAAATAATCATTGATACTCCAGGTAACTACTTCTCTACCCTGAAACTTCATTCTATTTGATATTGGTCCTTCTAACTTAGGAAAAACAAAATATCCTTCCGCCTGATCTGCCCATTTCCCTAAAGGTCCTTTGTCCTCGTATATTTTATCAAATAAATCTCTCATCTACCGCTAATTTGATTTCTTTTTAAGTCTGCGAAAATACAGAAAATTGATGTGATTGCATAATTATATTCTAAATCACTAACTCAAACTATTTTTTCACAAAAAAAGCACCTGTAAAATGTCAGATGCTCATATTTTTACATTAAATAACTTTACTTAATAAACTGGACTTTCGTAGCATCTTTT
This sequence comes from Aquimarina amphilecti, assembly GCF_900109375.1. Lineage (GTDB taxonomy): Bacteria > Bacteroidota > Bacteroidia > Flavobacteriales > Flavobacteriaceae > Aquimarina > Aquimarina amphilecti. The sequence continues at coordinate 181,391 of NZ_FOAB01000009.1, read as the reverse complement.
TCATGTATGCTATCAAAAAATCCTTGTTCTGTCATCCACTCATCACTAAATACCTTACTCATATAACGAGAACCATGATCCGGTAAAATAATTACCACATTACTATTTTCGTCAAACTCACCATCTTCTGCTAATTGTTTAACTCCTTGGATAGCTGCTCCACTTGTATATCCAAGAAACATACCTTCTGCCTTAACTAATTCTCTTGCTGTATGTGCACTATCTTCATCACTTACTTTTTCAAATTTATCAATAACATCAAAATCTGTTGCTGTAGGTATTAAATTCTTACCCAAACCTTCAATTCGATAAGGGTAAATTTCTTCTTCATCAAATTCTCTAGTCTCGTGATATTTTTTTAAAACAGAACCGTAAGCATCAATTCCGAGTACTCGGATTTTACTATTCTTTTCTTTTAAATATTTTGCTGTTCCAGAAATTGTTCCTCCTGTACCACAACAAGCAACAAAATGGGTAACATTACCATTTGTTTGGTTCCATACTTCAGGACCAGTTGTATTATAATGTGCATCAATATTTAATTCATTAAAATATTGATTTATATAAACTGAACCTTGTGTTTCTTCATGAAGTCTTTTTGCCACCTGATAATAGGACCTAGGATCATCTGCACTCACATGCGCTGGACATACATAAACTTTTGCACCCATGTTTTTAAGCATGGCTATCTTATCCTTAGATGATTTAGAACTAACCGCTAATATACATTCGTATCCTTTAATAACACTTACCATAGCCAAACTAAAACCAGTATTACCACTGGTAGTTTCTATAATAGTACTACCAGGTTTTAGAATACCTTTTCTTTCAGCTTCTTCTATAATATAAAGTGCAATTCTATCTTTAGTGGAATGTCCAGGATTAAATGATTCTATTTTTGCATAGAAATTTCCTGGAAAGCCTTTCATAATTCTGTTTAATTTTACAAGTGGTGTATCACCTATAAGCTCCAAAACATTATTATAAGCCTGTATATCTTCTCTCATAAGGTTGTGTTTTAAACAAATCTATAGAACTGAAAAAGGGGAGTCTATAAACCGCTACAAAAAACGCTACGAAGTTACGTTAATTTTTTTAATTAATTCTTTATCCCTTCTAAATCTAACAAAAAAGCATATTCCTCTGCAACTTCCTTCAAAGCAGCAAACCTTCCTGAAGCTCCACCGTGACCAGCATCCATATTAGTATGTAATAATAATAGATTCTTATCGGTCTTTAATTCTCTTAATTTAGCAACCCACTTTGCAGGTTCCCAATACTGAACTTGAGAATCATGTAATCCAGTTGTGATTAGCATATTTGGATAGTTCTGAGCTACAACATTATCATAAGGAGAATATGATTTCATATAATCATAATATTCCTTTTCATTTGGGTTACCCCATTCGTCATACTCACCAGTCGTTAATGGAATACTATCATCTAACATTGTTGTCACTACATCGACAAACGGAACCGCCGCAACGACTCCATTATATAATTCTGGTGCTATATTTACAATAACTCCCATTAACAAACCTCCTGCAGAACCTCCCATGGCATACAAATGATTTGTACTAGTATATCCTTCGTTGACTAAAAACCTAGAACAATCTACAAAATCAGTAAATGTATTTTTCTTTTTAAAAAGTTTACCCTCTTCATACCAAGAACGTCCAAGATATTCGCCACCTCTTACATGAGAAATTGCATAAATAAATCCTCGATCTAACAAACTTAATCGAACACTAGAAAAATATGGATCAATAGTAGATCCATAAGATCCATAAGCATATTGCAATAAAGGATTGGTGCCATCCTTTTCAATTCCTTTTTTATAAACTAGAGATATTGGTATTTTAGTACCATCAACTGCAGTTGCCCATACACGTTCTGATATATAGTTACTTTTATCAAACTTACCTCCCAATACCTCTTGTTCTTTTTTGACTTCTTTTTTCTTAGTTTCCATATCGAAATCAATAACAGAATTCGGAGTTGTTAAAGAATTATAAGCATACCTAAGCGTTTTAGTGTCAAAATCTACGTTTGTACTTACATAGGAAGTATATGTTTCATTATCAAAAGGCAGATAGTAATCCTCTGTACCATCCCATTTTTTAATATTTATTTTATTTAAACCATCACTCCTTTCACTTATAACTAGATACTCTTTAAAAATATCTACATCTTCTAATAAAACATCTTTACGATGTGGAATAACATCTGTCCAATTTTCCTTTAAAGTATTTTCTTCTGAAACCTTCATTAGTTTAAAATTCTTGGCTTCATCTGCATTGGTCAATACATAAAAATCTCCACTGTAATGTGCAATACCATACTCTAAACCTCTAATTCTTGGCTGAAAAATTACAAAATCTCCAGTTGGATTATTAGCCTTTAAAATATGGTATTCAGATGTTAGTGTACTACTAGACCCAATCACTATATATTCTTTGGACTTTGTTTTATAAACAAATGTATTAAATGTGTCATCCTTTTCCTCATATACCTCTATATCCTGTGATGCATTTGTTCCAAGATTATGTCTAAAAATCTTATGCGACCTTAAAGTTGCTTCATCTTTTTTAGTATAAAACAAAGTTTTACTATCTCCTGCCCAAGTACTCCCTCCTGTAGTGGTTTCAATTACTTCTGGATATACCTCTCCAGTCACTAAATTTTTTATACGAATTGTATATTTTCTTCTACTTAAAGTATCGACACCAAAAGCAATTAATGTATTATCAGGACTTATGTTTAATCCAACCATCTTAAAATAAGCCTGTCCTTTTGCTTCCTCATTACAGTCAAATAAAATTTCTTCTTTTGCTTCTAACGTATCTTTTTTCCTAGAATAAATAGGGTAATCCTTTCCTTTTTCATATCTAGTTATGTACCAATATCCATTTAACTTATATGGTACTGAAGCATCATCCTCTTTAATACGACCTTTCATTTCTTCAAAAAGACTTTTTTGAAAGTCTTTAGTATGCCCCATCACGCTATCATTATAACTGTTTTCACGTTCTAAATAATTAATTACTTCTGGATTATCTTTATCATTAAGCCAAAAGTAATCATCGATACGAATATCTCCATGCTTTTCGAGATGTGTAGCTTTCCTATCTGCAGTTGGGTTTTGAACTTCTATCTCCAATGTTCTTAGTTTATTATAGTTAAGCAAAGTTGCAAAAATAAGAGTTCATAACGATATAATTCATAGCGTTTTCACAATAATCTCTTAGTTTATTAACAGTTAAAGCACTAATTTTGTTCTTAATAAATCATTAAAAAAAATATCAATGTTTGGAGATATGATGGGAATGATGGGTAAATTGAAAGAAACCCAGAAAAAAGTAGAAGAAACAAAAAAAAGACTGGACACTGTTTTAGTAGATGAAAATAGTGCAGATAATCTTCTTAAAGTTACAATAACAACTAATAGAGAAATTAAAAGTATTTCTATTGCTGATGAATTATTAAACGATAAGGAGCAGTTAGAAGATTATTTAATTCTAACACTAAACAAGGCTATTGCTAAAGCAACAGCAGTAAACGAAGCCGAATTAGCAGCAGTAGCTAAAGAAGGAATGCCAGATATACCTGGTTTAGATATGTTTAAATAACAAATATATTGTATACAAAAAAAGGAAGCAATTTGCTTCCTTTTTTTGTATACATTAATCAACAACTAATTAGTTATTAATTAATCTAAATTCTGTTCTACGGTTAGCAGCGTGCTGACGTTCTGTGCAAGAAACTCCATCCGCACATCTATTTTTTAGTCTGTTCTCTCCGTAACCATTAGCTACTAAACGACTTCCATTAACTCCTTTAGAAAGCAAATAAGTAACTACAGATTGTGCTCTTCTTTCAGAAAGGCTTTTATTACTAGATTTAGAACCTCTTGCATCTGTATGAGAGGCAATTTCCATTTTAGCTCCAGGGTTACTAGCTAAAACTGGCATTAATCTAGTATCGATAATACTTTTAGCTTGTGATGTAAGTGTAGAACTACCTGTATTCCAATTAATCGGTAATGCAGAATACTCAACCAAAGAACACTCTACTTCTTTCCAAGTAGTTAATCCTCCTTTTTGTGTTAATACTTCTTTACTTACTGTCTTAAAAGTAGCAGGCACTACAACCTCTTCTGAGTACGCATCTTTAACCATAACAGTTTTAGTTATCGTAGCATATTCCGCTGGAATAACTGCTTCAACTGTTCTAGCTGGTTCAGAAACTACTCTTTTTGTATATGTACTAGATTTTTCTGCTAAAGCATTACTAGTAGTAGAAGCATCACTGCTTAATGTTTTGATTGGTACTGTAGTAAATTCCGCTGGATATCCTTTATAACACCAATAACGACAGTCATCAGGATTACTTGATGCACAATCAGGCGCTGGAGAACCAAGTTCCCATTGCGCATATGCTGGCTTAATCTCTACTGTTTCTGCTCCTGTACCAAATTTAGCAGGAATTACTTTTAAAGCAGAAGCTTTTTGCTTTTTAATAAAAGTTACTGTTTCAGTTTTATACTTTGCAGGTATAACTGTTAACTTTTTAGATTCTTCTTTAACTAATACTTTTTCTGTTACTGTTTCGAAAGTAGCAGGATAAGTTTTCAATTTTCTATACTCAGGTGTAATTTGCACTTGAACAGTCTGATTTTCATAAACATCAGGTGTCGTACAACGTACGTAGCACTTCCCTGGTTCAGGATTAGCAGGCAGGTCTTGAGCCTGGGCAGAAATTCCTGCAATTGCAAGAAGTACTAATAAAAAACGATTTTTCATGTTTTGATGATTTTTGTGGTTATTATTATGTTACACTTAAAGTTACGAAATTATATATATCAAAAGGAAATGTTAAAACTAACTTTTAGAAAAACTATCGAATTTTCGACGTACTGTTTTTTTATTCGATAAAAGGCTCAAAAAAACATATTTGCATTTTATTCAATTTTTCTTTCTGCGTATTATTCTATATTTTTATCAAAATCATTCTAAAATTCTTTAAAACTCGACAATATGTTTGAACTCAAAAATAAAGAGGGATCTAGTTACCATTTTACTTTAAAAGCAAAAAATGGACAAGTAATTTTAAGTAGTGAGGTGTATAATAGTAAAGCCGCCGCTGTAAATGGAGTAGCATCTGTACAAAAAAACTCTGCTGAAGATGGTAGATATGAAAGAAAAACCGCGAAAGATGGTAGATTCTTTTTTAACCTCAAAGCTACCAATGGTCAAGTTATAGGAAGTAGTCAGATGTATTCTTCTGAGTCTGGAATGGAAAACGGCATCAATTCGGTAAAAGAAAATGCACCAAGTGCAGATACAAAAGAAGTCTAAAATTAATAAAGTATTATATTAAAAAAGCCGTTCATAATTAATGAACGGCTTTTTTTAAATAGCTTCTAACAGTTCTAGAAAATACTCATGCATTTCCTGAGTATAATCTAAATGAGTAACAAACCTTAATTTACCTTGGCCCATTCCATAAAAATGAATGTTTTTATTAGCCATTTTTGCTATAAAGCCTTCCTCATCACCATCAATAGTAAATATGATAATATTTGTATCTATTGGTTCTACATTTGTTACAAAAGACAATTTCTCTAATACCTCACCTATCTCCTTTGCTTTTTTATGATCATCCTTTAAACGATCTAAATGATTATTCACCGCATACAATCCTGCTCCTGCCATATATCCTAATTGACGCATACCACCACCCAATACTTTTCTAACTCGAATTGCTTTTTCCATAATTTCCGAATTACCAATCAATACAGAACCCATTGGAGACCCAAGCCCTTTACTTAAGCATACTGAAATAGTATCAAATACTTGTCCATAATCTTTAGGAGTTTCATTTTTAGCAACCAAAGCATTCCATAATCTTGCACCATCTAAATGGTATCCCAAGTTATGATCATCACAAACTTTCTTGATTTTTACAATCTCATCAAAATCATAACAAGCTCCACCTCCTTTGTTTGTAGTATTCTCTATACAAACTAGACTTGTTAAAGGGCTATGATAAAAATCTGGTGGATTAATTGATTCCATCACCTGATTAGAAGTTATCATTCCTCTATATCCATCAATCAGTTTACAAGAAACTCCACTATTAAAAGATACTCCGCCTCCTTCGTAATTATATACGTGTGCGTATTTATCTGCAATTAATTGTTCTCCTGGTTGTGTGTGCAATTTAATTGCCGCTTGGTTAGCCATGCTTCCACTCGGAAAAAACAACGCATTATCCTTACCAAACATAGTTGCTATTCTTTCCTCTAAAGCATTAACTGTTGGATCTTCTTTATACACATCATCTCCAACCTCGGCTGTTATCATTTCATTAAGCATTTCTCGTGTTGGTTTAGTGACGGTATCACTTCTAAGATCTATTATCATGTATTATTTTCTGTTATATAATTTATTAATATTTAAAAAAAAATGTTCTTTTTCAAAAGCTACATTGAAAACTTCCAATCGGCGAACCATCTGGAATTTTTGGGGAAGGTAACACCTTAAATTCTTCAGGTCTTGATATAAAATCATCAATTTGCTTTATATAATAATCATTATATGTTTGATTTACTCCTTTTTGTTTTTCAGTATTAAGTATAGATCTTACTTTCTTTAAAGCCCCAAAAGCCAAAGCTTTCGCCTGAGGGTATGTATTATTATTATTCGTAAGATTCATTAAATGTTTTAGTACATTACTTTTAACAATTTGCTGAATTTCATTATGGTAATCATTTTTAGATTTAGTTAGAAAAACTGTATTAACTACTCTATTCAACATTTCTTCTCCCCCAATCTGTTTCGAGTTCAAACTACTTTGCTGCACCAATCTTGAAACTCTTTCCGGATGAAGTAAAAGTGATAAACTCATATCACTTGCTGTAGAAGCTGCGCTTAATGCATCAAACCCAACTCCTGTTTTACCTCTGAAAGATTCTCTACTACGATTATAACCAAAAGCTCTGGGAGGAAATAACTTGAGTTTATCTTCTGGAATAGCTAATACCTCTGGTGATAAAGTTTTCAATATTTGCTCTAAAGCTTCTTTCTGTTCTTTTGCAGAAATTGTTTCAACAATTATTTGTTGATCTCCTTTTGTGGCATAATTATAATTAAGACCTCCTATTAATTTTACCGTCGCTTCCGTTTGATATCTATGAAAAAAATATAAAGGAACGAATACATCTTCTAAAACTGAATATGGTTGACCCGCTTTAATGTTATCTTTAGAAAAATTATCTATCGCCTTAGTTCTTATCGCTAATACATTTTTTAATTCTGTAGAAGCATTCTCTCCATTGTCCCATAAATGTGCTAAACCATGCGCTCCTCCTTGGGGTCTAGCATCACTATCGGATATAAAACGTAATCCCTTAGTATAGGCATCACTTAAAATTTTATTTAATGCTGTTTTTTCATCTAAACTTGTATCAAATTCAGAATAACTATAGGCAACTGTGACCTTATCCCAGGAACCTATTTTAGTATCATAAGCATCCGAGAAATCTATCTTTTCATCTTTCAATCTTATTAAAGGGTGTGGGTAATCCATTACAGAAGCTCTATCATTTGTACTCGCAGCAAAATTATGAGCAAATCCTATCGTATGCCCTACTTCATGTGCAGACAACTGTCTAATTCTGGCTAAAGCCATCTCTAACATTGGTTGGTAACTGTTATTTCCATTCGCATAAGGTTTATCTGATAAAGCCTGAGCAATTAGGAAATCTTGACGAATTCTCAAACTACCTAAACTCACATGACCTTTGAGTATTTCTCCCGTCCTAGGGTCTACAACACTTGCTCCATAACTCCATCCTCTAGTAGACCTATGCACCCACTGAATCACATTATACCTTAAATCCATTGGATCCGCATGTTCTGGGAGCATTTTTACCTGAAAAGCATCTTTAAACCCAATTGCTTCATACGCTTGATTCCACCATTTAGCACCATCTAATAAAGCAGATCTCACAGGTTCTGGTGTTCCAGGATCCAAGTAATATACAATAGGCTCTTTTGCTTCACTTATAGTTAGTTGCGGGTTCTTCTTTTCTAACCTATGCCTTGTAATATACCTTTTAACAATAGGCTCTTGTATAGGAGTTGCATAATCCAAATATGTAATTGATAAAGCCCCACTTCTAGGATCAAATTCTCGTTTTTTATAATTATCGTCAGGCAACTGTACAAAAGAATGGTGTTGAGTTACCGTAAGAAGTTTTGAATCGGGTGCTACCGACCAAATGTTGCCGCGCTTTGGAGAACCTTTATACGTTATTAATGCCTCAAATTCTACATTTTTTGGAAATGCCTTAGTTCTTTCTAAACTTAGAGCGCTCTTTGATTTATCTATACTATAAGAACCTTCGTTTTGGTTTTTTAATCGATTTATAACTCCATGGGTATCTTGCAACAAAAAAGGAGTTAAATTAATAATATAACTATCTCCTATTTTTTCTTTTATTGGAAAACCAAATAAAACAGATTTAGCAAATGCTTGTTCGACACTTTTTTTCTCTAATTTATTCTCAGTAATAGCTCTATATCTTTGATTTGGTTGTACCAATAACAATTTATTTCCAGCTTTCTTAAACCTGACTATAACACCATCACCAATTTGCCCTCTATCCAAGCCAATATCGTTAGAGCCTATACCAGTTGCTAATGAATGAACATATAAAAAATCGGAATCCAGTTTTTTAACCTCTAAATATATCTCATCCTTACTTTGAGTATAATAAAAATTAAAATAACCTTTATAGGATTCTAAATCTTTTTGTTTTTCTAAAAACTGTCCGGAAAGAAAGTGAGAAACGATAAAAAACAAGCAGGTGATATATATTTTCATTGAAAAATGGTTTATTAGATTTACTAAGGCACTAAAACTATAAAATAATAGCAAAATTATTTCCTACTGAACCGTTAAATCCTATTTTTGTCAAAAATAATTAAAATATGATTAATACTGAGACTTTACAGGATCTTAGGGAGCGCCTGGTTGCGTTAAGGAGGTATCTTTGACATTGATGCCAAACTAATTGAAATAGCTAACGAGGAAGAAAAAACATATGCTCCTGATTTTTGGGACAATGCACAAGAAGCTGAAAAATTAATGCGAGCGTTAAATGCCGAAAAAAAATGGGTTTCGGAATATGAAAAAAGCGTTACATTAGTAGATGATCTTGAAATTCTTTATGAATTTTATAAAGAGGGAGATGCTACTGAGGATGAAGTGAATGAACGCCAAACGCTAGCTTTAGAACTTATAGAGAGTCTAGAGTTTAAAAACATGTTAAGTGAAGAAGGAGATAGCATGAGTGCTGTTCTTCAGATCACAGCAGGTGCAGGTGGAACTGAAAGCTGTGATTGGGCAAATATGCTAATGAGAATGTATCTAATGTGGGCAGAAAAACAAGGATACAAGATTAGAGAACTCAATTATCAAGGTGGAGATGTTGCTGGAATCAAAACGGTAACATTAGAAATTGATGGTGAATATGCTTTTGGATGGTTGAAAGGTGAAAATGGTGTGCATAGATTGGTTCGTATTTCTCCTTTTGATAGTAACGCAAAAAGGCATACCTCATTTGCTTCTATATACGTATATCCTTTAGCGGACGATAGTATTGAAATTGACATCAATCCTTCAGATTATGAAATTATAACATCTAGATCAAGTGGTGCTGGAGGACAAAATGTAAACAAAGTAGAAACAAAAGTGCAACTTACACACTTTCCCACGGGAATTCAAATTTCCTGCTCGGACACTAGATCACAACAAGAAAATAGACTAAAAGCATTACAGATGCTTAAATCACAGCTTTTCGAACTTGAACTAAAGAAGCAACAAGCACAACGTGATGAAATTGAAGCTTCTAAAATGAAAATAGAATGGGGATCTCAAATTCGTAATTATGTAATGCACCCCTATAAGCTAGTGAAAGATGTTAGGACAGCTGAAGAAACAGGTAATGTTGATGCCGTTATGGATGGAAATATTGATGTTTTCTTAAAAGCATTCCTTATGATGATGGGGCAAAAAAATGAAGAATAATAACTACTGAAAAACATGACAACAATTTATCATAACCCAAGATGCAGTAAGTCTAGACAATGCCTTACTATACTTGAAGAAAGAAAAGAAGATTTAGAAATCATCAAATATTTAGAAACCCCATTAAGCGAAGAAAAACTTACAGAAATCATAAATCTTTTAGCAATAAAGCCAATTGATTTAGTAAGAAAAAATGAAACTATTTGGAAACAAGAATTTAAAAACAAAGATATTACAGATTCAGCATTGATTAAAATCATGTGTGAGTATCCTAAACTAATAGAAAGACCAATTGTAATAAAAAATAACAAAGCTATTATTGGAAGGCCCCCTGAAAAAGTAATTGATATTTTATAACAATAAAAAAAGCTGAAACGATTGTTTCAGCTTTTTTTATTGTTATGTCTTAAATATTTTACTGTGGTATCCCATCTCCAGGTCCCATATTTCCATTAAACGTTTCTCCAGATACTTGAATACTAAAACTTGTACCACTATTAATACTCGTTCCATCGGGAGTATGCGATCCTGTAAAATTAGCTATACCATCTGCTGGCATTGAAAATGTGAAGCCACTTGTTTCATCAACCCCATCTCCATCAGAATCCAAACATTGTACTCCTCCAGTAAGCCCCCAACAAGTAATTCCAATACCTAAATTAGTATTAGCTTGACTACGGGCATCTATTACAGCGTTACCACTTCCTGTTCCTCCAGAATTCATTGAAACTACCACAGTAGCATTAGCCGGCGCTGTAAGTACTCCTGTAGCTCTATTAAAATTGATATTAGATTCTACTATTATGGTTCGCACCACTTCTGTTGCGCTATTTCCTGCCGCATCTTGTACATTATACCTAATTGTATATGTCCCTGGAATATTTAAATTCACATTACTGGTTGTAGCTATTTGAGAAGTAAGGTTTCCATCAATATTATCTGATGCAGTAGCGCCAGGGTCTGTAAAACTTCCTCCTTGTGGAATTGTAATACTAGATGATCCAATTAACGTAATTACTGGAGCAACATTATCAATTACTCTCACTGTTCTTGTTATTGTTGCTGTATTTCCTGAGGAATCCTCAACAGTATAAGTTAATATATAATCTCCTGGAGTATTTACATCTACAGTACCAGAAGTATTAATTTCTGATGTCAAATTACCATCCACATTATCACTTGCATTTGCTCCCGGATCATTAAACACATTACCTACATTTACTAGAAAAGGATTAGTCCCTTCTAATGTAATAACAGGACTAGTATTATCTACTACATTGACCGTTCTGGTTACTTCTGTTGTATTACCAGAAGAATCACTTACGCTATATGTTATTATGTATTCCCCTAATGTATTCACATCAACAGTTCCTGAAGCTTGTATTTGACTAGAAATATCACCATCGATATCATCTGAAGCAGTAGCTCCAGGATCAGCAAAAACTTCTCCGAAATCTAATTGAAAAGGATTATCTCCTAATATCGTAATTACTGGTGGATTATCACTAATAACATTTACTGTTCTAGTTTCTGAAGCTCCATTACCAGCTGCATCGCTTACAGTATAAGTTAACACATAATCCCCTACAACATTTACATTAACAGAACCTGTTACTTCTATTTGCGAACTTATATTTCCATCAACATTATCTGTTGCAGTAGCACCAGGATCAGTAAAAGCACTGCCTAACTGCACTATTAAAGGATTATCACCCGTAATTATAATTACAGGAGGAATATTATCTACTACATTTACTATACGTTCAATTGATGATGTATTTCCCGAAGAATCTTCTATACTATATACTAAGGTATAAACACCAGGAACATTAGTATCGACAGTACCAGAAACTGTGATGCTAGTAGAGATATCTCCATCAATATCATCACTTGCAGTAGCACCTGGATCAGTAAAAGAATCACCGACATTAATTGTAATTTCACTATCTCCTATTAGTTCTATAACTGGAGGAGTGCCATCAGGATCCCTGAAATTTAATACCAAAGATGCTTCTCTTGATACTGTAACAGTATTTGAATTGTCTACTCTAAAATCTAAATTATGAGTACCTTCTGCAGTTCCAACGTAAGTCCCGATACTAGTACCAGCTTGGATCGGAATATTATCTCCTGCTTGATAAGTTTCTCCATTATAGACTACATTACCAGTATTAGAGGTTCTATAATTCATTACATAAGTAGACGCTCCAACAGTTTCTGTTATATCAAAATTTATAACCGCTCCGGAATTCGTTGTAAATATAGAATCACTGTCTAATGTTGCTGTAAACGTAAAATCCGGAGTATCCCCAACCTCTATTTGGAGAGTTTTGGTTTTAGAAACGCCTAAACTACTAGTAGCAATAAATTCTATTTCCACCATTCCAATTGTTACACCCTCAAATTGCCAAGTGGTATCACCTACTGGAATTTCAACCAAAGTTTCAGGGTCTAGTAATGTCCCATCAATATTTACAGTACCTGTTCCTTGAGTACTTATATCTACCGGAGCTTTAAAAATATATTGCACATCATAAGTAGCTTCACTAATTTCTGTAATACTTAAATCTAAATCAATCTCTCCATTTACATACGTTCCTATAGAAGAAGGAACTACATCAAATGTAAAATCAGTATCATTTACATTATACGTTAAAATAAATTCTTCCTCTCTATTTAATTCATCTTTGATTGTGATAGTAACCGTATTTGCACCAATTTCTGTGGCAACATATTCAATCGTATATTGAGGTCCTTCAGGTAAATCTACAAACTCATTTTCGGTAACTTCAGTATCATTTAAAAAATACGAACCAGCACCTTCAGTTACATTATATTTTATTTGATAATCTCCAGCAGCTATATCGCCCGCCCCTAGAATGGTAAAACTTGATTCTTCTTTGTTATCAACAAATGCATCAATAGTGGTTTCACTAAATTCTACTTTGAAAAAAACCACTAAATCTTCAGTAATCTCTTTTGTACAGGCAATTACTAAAAATATAAAGGTTAGACCAGCTACTATATATTGAAAAGATTTTTTCATCTATTTATATTATAATTTTAAACAACTCTATTAAAATGATTCTCGGATAAGGTTATTTTAATATTAATTTCACTCCAGCTCCGAAATAAGGAGTAAGCTCACCTATTTCACTATTAAAATGATATGTTTCCTGAATTTTTATATTTATTGCTATTGTAGGAATTAAAAATATATCGGCATCTAAACCTGCGTATGCTCCAAAGACAATAGTACTTGGCTCAAAATTTAATTGTTCTCCTGTTTCCAAGTCTTCATCACCATTATTAATAACCTCACTTCCTACTGTACCTCCTGCTCCTAAAGAAAGTGCAAAAGTTCTTTTATTATTCCTTAGAACATCGAAAAAGAAACCAGCATTAAAAGCATATAGATTTACCGGTATCTCTATTTCTTTAAAATCTAAATTTGTAAAATTGGTTTGAATTCCAAATTGTAAATAATCGAATTCATTTACCTTATAATCCAAATTTACCAAACCTCCAAAACCTCCATCAACATAACCTCCGGTTAATGACAATGCCATTTTATGACTTTGTGCAAACATTGATACTGAAGAACAAAGAATAAATGCTACTACTAACAAAGACTTATTCGCTAAAAGTTTTTTCATAAACCCCATTTTATTAATTTGTGTTACTATTTTAATTAAGCTTTTTTCCGCAAAATTCGGTTACAAAACTAAAAAACGCTAACGTATTTCACACTATATTTATTGTCTCATTCTTGTAACTAAATTCTTTCAAATCATAATAAACAATAGTAATAATCATAAATTTGTTAAAATATCCTAATAATTCTAACTCATAATGCTATGATTATAAATACAATACATTATTTAACACCCCTTTAACCGTCATACTTATAGCCTAATTATATTTTTGAGCACCCAATACAAAAAAGAGTATGAAGAAAAATATTTTAGTGTTATTAGTCGTATTTATAGGATTTTCATCTTTTGCTCAACAAAGCGACGTAAGAATAACTGGAAAAGTTATTGATAAAGAAACTAATGAACCTTTAGAATATGCTACAATTACTTTTTCTAGTATTAAAGAAAATAAAATTGTAACAGGAGGTATTACTCAAGCTAATGGAGATTTTAATATACCAGTACCGGCCGGTATATATAATATTTCTATAGAATTTATTTCTTTCAAAACGGAAAACTTATCAAAACAAAAGCTATTTAAAAACACTAATCTTGGGACTATTGGTCTAGGGCTTGATACAGAAGCATTGGATGATGTAGTCATTATTGCAGAAAAAACTACAGTAGAAATAAAATTAGATAAAAAAATATATAATGTTGGTAAAGACCTTACTGTTAGTGGCGGAACTGTAAGCGATGTATTAGATAATGTTCCTTCTGTTTCCGTAGACGTAGAAGGAAATGTTGCTCTTAGAGGGAACGACAATGTAAGAATATTGATCAATGGAAAACCTTCTGGTTTGGTTGGATTGAATAGTACCGATGCTTTACGTCAATTACCGGCAGAGTCTATTGAACGTGTAGAAGTTATTACATCTCCCTCTGCACGATATGATGCAGAAGGAACAGCAGGTATTTTAAATATTATCTTAAGACGTAGTAAATTGCAAGGATTAAATGGTGCCTTGACATTCAATACTGGATATCCGTTACAGGTCGGAGTTTCTGGAAACATAAATTATAGAACAGGTGATTTAAATTTTTTCACTACTTCTGGATATAACTATCGTGAAGTTCCTGGAAATTCATTATCAGAAACACAATTCTTCAATTTTGATACAGATACTCAAATTGATGAACCAGATACTTTTCTAAATGAAAAAAGAGATTTCGATAGAATACGAAAAGGGCTTAACACCAATGTAGGTTTAGAATGGTATATAAATGATAGTTCCTCGATTACAGGATCTTTTTTATATCGTTCTAGTGATAATGAAAGTAATACTTCGAATTTAATAACAGAGCCTGACGTTAATGGAAATATTTTAAGTAGTAATTTACGTTTTGACCCTGAAGTAGAAGATGATATTACCAAACAATATGCTATTAATTATAATAAAAACTTTGATGATAGTGGCCACAAGCTAACATTTGATTTTCAAATAGAAAACAGTGAAGAAGATGAGAGCTCTAGAATTACTCAAGAAAATGTTTCTACAATAGAATTAGTAAATACTTTAGAAAAACAAGATCGTATTCTTATACAGTCTGATTATGTATTACCTATAGGAAAGAAAAGTCAATTTGAATTAGGGTATAGAGGAAACTTCAATGAACTAGATACTGAGTTTTTGGTTCAATTTGACGATAGTGGTGTTGTGACTACTGATACAAATCTATCTAACAATTTAATTTTCAAAGAGCAAGTAAATGCAGCTTACTCTCAGTTTGGAAGTAAAGCTGGTAAATTTTCTTATTTATTAGGTCTTCGATTAGAAAGCACAAGAATAACTATCGATCAACAAACAAGTGGTGACTTTAATAAAAAAATATATACCGATATATTCCCTACTATAAATTTAGGATATAAATTATCAGAAAAACAAAGTTTAACACTTGGTTACAACCGTAGAATAAGAAGACCTCGTTCTAGATTTATCAATCCTTTCCCATCTAGATCCAGTGCTACCAATATATTTCAAGGAAATTCTGATCTAAATCCAAGTTATTCTAATGTATTTGACCTCGGGTATCTGAATAGAATGGGTAAATTAACCTTAAACTCTTCTATATATTATAATCGTTCTACACAAATATTTACATTTATAGCGGAGAACACTGGTGATACAGCAATTATAGGTGATGGAACTATAGTCCCTATCATCAGAAGAACACCAATAAACTTATCCAGTTCTGATCGTTACGGTTTTGAATTTACACTTACCTATAGTCCTACTAAAAAATGGCGTATTAATGGTAATTTTAATGCTTTCCAAAATAGTATTAAAGGAGATTTTAATGGTGAAAATTTTGATGCAGATAATTTTAGTTGGTTTGCGAGATTAAACAATAAAATTACTTTACCGGCAAAAATAGATTGGCAGACTACGGCTTTTTATGCCGGCCCAAATGAAAATGCACAAACTAAAAGTGAAGGATTATTAAGTGTAAATTTAGCCTTTAGCAAAGACCTTTTTAAGGAAAAAGCTTCTTTAACTTTTAACGTAAGTGATCTATTTAATAGTAGAAAACGTCAAAGTGTATCTACCACAGAAACATTTATTACAGATAGCGAATTTCAATGGAGAGAACGAAGCTTTACATTGTCATTTACATATAGATTTAACCAGAAAAAGAAAAGACAACGTTCTAGAAATAACTTTAATGGCGGTGGTGAAGAATTTGAAGGAAAACCATAAACATTAAAAACGATTATCAAATTATAAATATTAGATTTGAAGATATTAAAAAAGGGAAATGATTTAATCATTTCCCTTTTTTAATATATAACTAAGACTATTATTTACGCTTCTCCTCTTGCCTTGCGTTTAGCTTCTTGCTTTAACTTAAAGTTTTCAATAGTAGCACCAAAAATCCAATAAGGAACAACAAAAGTTAACAAAAATATCATTAACCAGAATCCAATAGTAAGGATTGTTAAAAATGCTAAGAAACCAAGGTATTGATCAAATTCAAACATAATAGTAATCTAATTTCAATTTTTGCCAAAGATAATAACTCTTCTTTTGATCTCATAGCATAAATATGAATAATTTTTAAAACTAAATTTTTAATTAGTTTGCCATTTAAAAAGTACATTCTTTATTCAGAAAAAGCTCTACAAATTCTTAAATTTGCCGTTCGAAAAACAAATCATCAGAGCTATGGAATATAGAATAGAAAAAGATACAATGGGCGAAGTAAAAGTGCCTGCTGATAAACTTTGGGGAGCACAGACGGAACGTTCCAGAAATAATTTTAAAATCGGGGCACCTTCATCAATGCCGTTAGAAATTGTATATGGTTTTGCATATCTAAAAAAAGCCGCTGCCTTTACTAATTGTGAACTAGGTGTTCTTCCTATTGAAAAAAGAGATCTTATTGCACAAGTATGTGATGAAATTCTAGAGGGAAAACATGATGATCAATTTCCATTAGTTATTTGGCAAACTGGTTCTGGTACGCAAAGTAATATGAATGTAAATGAAGTTATTGCAAATCGAGCTCATCAAATTACTGGAAAAACAATTGGAGAAGGTGAAAAAACTATTCAACCTAATGATGATGTAAACAAATCTCAATCTTCTAATGACACGTTTCCTACTGGTATGCATATTGCTGCCTACAAAAAAATTCTAGAAGTTACTATACCTGGTATCACTCAATTAAGAGATACACTTAAAAAGAAATCAGAAATTTATAAAAATGTTGTGAAAATTGGGCGTACTCATTTTATGGATGCTACTCCACTTACAATAGGACAAGAATTATCTGGTTATGTCTCTCAGTTAGATCACGGACTTAAAGCACTGGAAAACACATTACCACATTTAGCAGAAATCGCTTTAGGTGGAACTGCTGTTGGTACCGGTTTAAACACTCCTAAGGGTTATGCTAAAAGAGTATCTGAGTTTATTGCTCAGTTTACAGGATTACCATTCATAACTGCAGAGAATAAATTCGAAGCACTAGCCGCTCATGATGCATTTGTAGAAACACATGGGGCATTAAAACAAATAGCTGTTTCTTTAAATAAAATAGGAAATGATATTCGTATGTTAGCTTCTGGACCAAGAAGTGGAATTGGTGAACTTATCATTCCTGCTAATGAACCCGGAAGCTCTATTATGCCTGGAAAGGTAAATCCTACTCAATGTGAAGCATTAACTATGGTTTGTGCGCAGGTTATGGGTAATGATGTAGCTATCAATGTTGGTGGAATGCAAGGGCATTTTGAACTAAATGTTTTTAAACCCGTTATGGCTGCAAACTTATTACAGAGTGCCCAGTTAATAGGTGATTCTTGTGTTTCTTTTGATGTTCATTGTGCGCAAGGAATAGAACCAAATCAAGCAAGGATTACAGAGTTATTGAATAATTCATTAATGTTAGTTACTGCTCTTAACACAAAAATAGGATATTACAAAGCTGCAGAAATTGCTAATACTGCTCACCAAAATGGAACTACTTTAAAACAAGAAGCTGTTGCATTAGGTTATGTTACGGAAGAAGAGTTTGATCAATGGGTTAAACCAGAAGATATGGTTGGTGCACTGAAATAATAAATTTCACATCATAAAATAAAGCCAGATTATCAATAAAATCTGGCTTTTTTGTTTTTTCTAATTAAAAAAAAAAACATCATACTAACTATCGTAAAATATTCGTTATTCTAGAAATCAACTAACTTGTAAATCTAAGTTCACACAAAATCAAAAAATAATATGTTCTCTTTTAAAACCAAAAAAAATAATCTAATTCAAAAAAAAACTACCAATTTCCTTTTCATATTTGGTTTTTTTATTGGTGGAATTGCTCAACAAACTATAAACAGTACTTTAGAACATGACGGAATAACAAGAGAATACATTTTATATGTTCCCGCATCATATAGTAATGGATCTTCAGCTCCTTTAGTCTTTAATTTTCATGGATACACATCTAACGCTAATGATCAGATGTTTTATGGAGATTTTAGACCTATTGCAGATACAGAAGGTTTCTTAATTGTTCATCCCATGGGTACTGTCGATAACTCCGGAAATACTCATTTTAATGTAGGTTGGGGTACTAGTACTATTGATGATGTTGGTTTTACGGAAGCATTAATTGATGAAATATCTTCAAATTACACTATCGATGCTAGTAGAATTTATAGTACCGGAATGTCTAATGGAGGTTTTATGAGTTATAAATTAGCTTGCGAGCTTAGTGAGCGTATTGCAGCTATAGCTTCGGTTACGGGGACAATGAATAAAAACCAACCAAATACTTGTAATCCATCACATCAGATTCCAGTAATGGAAATCCATGGAACATCTGATACAACTGTACCTTATGAAGGAGCAAATTGGATAGAATCTACTCCGGATGTAATGAGTTTCTGGGCAAATTTTAATAATTGCGAAACTTCAGCAGAAATTACTAACCTTCCTGATAGTGCTCCTAATGATGGTTCTACTGTAGAATATCAAGTATTTAAAAATGGAGATAATGGAGCACGTGTTGAACATTATAAAATAAACAATGGCGGACACAAATGGCCCGGTTCTAATTTCAACTCATCCGGAACTAATTACGACATTGATGCTTCTGCTTTAATTTGGGATTTCTTTTCGAAATATGATATTAATGGTCAAATTACAACATTGAGCATTGATGAAGTTAATGGTGATAATAGAACATTACGTATTCATCCTAATCCCGTAGGCTCTATAATTACAGTAGATTTTAAAGTACAGGAACCTTTAGATTATTCTATTTTTACAATTGAAGGAAAATTAACTTCTAAAGGAACTATATCAATTACAAATAACACCATTGATGTTTCGCATCTTGTATCATCGACGATTTACTTTTTAAATATTGGAGATACTAGTATAAAGATTCAGAAAAAATAAATATCATTTTTTTTAATCGGCTTACTAAGTACTGGTTAACTGATCTAAATATTCTTTCAGGCTTAAAGATTCTGACACGTTCATTTTCTTCTTAATCCTGCTTCGAGAAGTCTTTACTGTATCAGCAGATACGCCAAGAATACTTGCTGTTTCTTTGGTGGTTAAATTAAGTTTTGTGAATATGCAATATTTAATCTCTGTATTTGAAAGCTGAGGATGAACACTTTTAAGACGAGTAACCATACCTGGATATCTCGATTCTATTCTATCACTAATAGCAGATAAGTTATCTCCAGACACCATTAAGTCCTTTACTTTCTTTTTTAAAATTTTTGTATTTGGGTCAAATTTATCAAACTTATCAATTTCTTTTTTGATCTCTGCAAACATCTTTTGACGGTTAGCTATTGCGACTAAAGTCATATGCAACTCATTTTCTCTTAATTCAATCTTATCTTCTAAAAGTTGTTTCTCGTTCTTTTTTGCCTCCTTCAATTCTCTATTAACTTTAATATTTTTGAGTAATAAGAAAAAACATAAAACTCCTATTAATGATATAATTGCTACTCCTATAATTATATTACTCTGCCTTTTATTTTTTGAAATTAAAAGCTTATTCTCTATATCCAGTTGTTTGTTTAACAATTCCTCTTCAATAAGTTTAAAACCGATCTCATTATTCTTAATAACAGTTTTATTATTTAATGAAGTTAAACTATCCTTAATAGCATAATATCTATCTTTGTTTTCTTTAGCTTTTTTCCACAAATTTTCTTTAGAATAAACTTCTGAAAGCTTTAGATAGCTCTCCATGCTTTTCCGGTCATCTTTTTCTCTTTCTATACTCTTTAAAAATAGTATCTCCGATTCTTTCAATCTATTCATACCTAAGTAAATCATACCTAAATAGAAATCTTTGTCCCAATTAAAATCATTATCAACTAAATAATAAACTCTTTCTGCCTCTTCACTTTTATTCATAAGTAAATAAACATCACAAAGGCTAATTAAAATATTATTCTTAATTAGATGATGCTGATACGTTTCTGAAATCACTAAACCTTTATTTAACCAGATTAAAGCTTCTTCATATTTTTTTTGTCTCTTTAAATTCAAAGCTATATTTTGATGTAATTGACAATAATGAATAGAACTTTTTTCAAAATCTGGATCCATAAGATTTTGCATATAATAATTGTTAGCTAGCTCATAATCTCCTAACAAACTATAAGTAGAGGCAATATTTATTTGTAATGCACGTAGTATGACATTATGTTTATCATTACCCTGTTTCTTATAATAATTATATGATTTAAGATAAAACTCTAATGATTTTTTATAATTTTTAATTCTACCATATATACTTCCCAATGATAAATAGGAATTGTACAGTTGTTTATCTAAGTTATTTTTTTTGCTGATTCTTATAGAATTATTGATATGGTAAAAAGCACTATCAATTTTATTCAACTTTCTATAATAAAAACTTAGTATTAGATGCATTTTACTAATTCCCCTAGGGTAATCTATTTTAGTACTAGCATCAAGAATATTGTATAACTTTTTTGGTTCATTATAATTTTTATCTAGTACAGATATCAAACTATCAATTTCATTAGTTTTAATGATATTATTTCCTGTTTGTGCAAACGAAAAAGTGGCATAAAAAAACAGAAAGAAAATCACTCTCAATCTTCCACTATCTTCTGTTTTTTTATTT
Source organism: Aquimarina amphilecti (assembly GCF_900109375.1). GTDB lineage: Bacteria > Bacteroidota > Bacteroidia > Flavobacteriales > Flavobacteriaceae > Aquimarina > Aquimarina amphilecti. The sequence goes on along the minus strand of NZ_FOAB01000009.1, from coordinate 159,981 downwards.
AAATGATATTTCTTTTTGATAGTATGTTAGTTTTCGAATTATCTTTTTATGAAGATATTCCTTGTTCTATATTAATAAAGCAAAAAAGTCATTTTTATTTTCAAAAAAATACCAAAACAAAACCAACAATTAACAACACGCTAACAAACAGTATTTTACATGCCAAAAAACAATCTTTTGTTTACCTTTTATCAACTCCAATGAATCATTCTGATTACACAAAATCAACCTTTTAATAATTGATTTTCTTTTAAATACAAATAGTTTTACAATTCAAGTAATTATCTATTATTAAAACCAGAATTAATTTTAGTTAATTTCTTCTACATCATTTAACTATAAAATAATGCCTATGTAAAAAAATTTTAAAGCTTACAAATACAATCTTTTCTCCCTCTAGTATTAAAAAGTATTGAACAATCTGAATATAGTTAAACTTAAATAATTGCTATGTTTTTATTCATTTAATATGATTGTTCTTTTCAAAATTCATTAGTCCTTTTCTATAAGGATCTTAACATTAATACTAACGTTTACAAAATCATGAAAAAAACTAATCTCAATAGATATTTATATCTATTACTTTCCCTAATTTACTTCTCACCTTCGGGATATGCACAAATGATCAATATGTCGGATATCATTCCTGACAATACTGCAACTCATACTTCTATGAAAACTGGCAACTGGAATGACCCAGACACCTGGAATACAGGATCTATACCTGGTTTATCAGCCATTGTAGTAATCAAAAAGGAACACACCATAACATACAATGTAAATAGTAATGCCCACATATTTGCTATAAGAAATGAAGGTAAAATGATATTTAGAGCACCTTCTAATACTCCAAGAAAACTAATTGTAGATACATTTTTCTGTGGTATGATGTCTGAGTTAGATATAAAAGCTAACCTACCAAATGCCGGTACAATTGATATTCATTTCAAACCTTTTGATATAGAAAGTAAAAAACGAGGAGATATTACAGGTACACGCTGGAACAATCAAGCAAGAAGTCATTATTCGGATGGAAAACTTATGAATGATCATTTTAATAATCGACTGTTTAGTGATGGTCCTGGTGTTTTAGGAAGATACGAATGGGATCCCGAACAAGCTAGTTTAGGTTTAATGACCATGGGAAAAGTAACAATTTTAGGGCAAGAAAAAACTGGTTTTTTAAGAACTACAGAGGCAACTCTTCGAAGAAAAAACAACGTAACATTAGAGTCCATACCAGAAAACTGGGAAGTAGGCGATCAAGTTGTTTTATCTGGGACTCAATCGATTTTCAGGAACTCTACAGCTAATCCTACTAGAACCCAAGATGAGGAATTTATAATCACATCTATCGATGGTGCTAATATTACTTTTGATGACCAAACTATTTATGCACATACTGGTATTGTCGAAGAAAACCTTTTTTGTCATTTATCAAATTTAACAAGAAATATTACCTTTAAATCTATAAATTTCACAGACGGAAATAACAATAAAAATGATGATGTTACGCGTCGCGGTCACACCATGTTTATGAGAACAACGGATGTAAAAATACACAACGCATCATTTAAAGACCTAGGAAGATCAAATAAATCGAATATTCTTGATGATTTTAAATTTGACTTAAGAAGAAGAGGAACTGACGGAAATGACTATAATAAACCTATTGTTGAAATAGAAAATTTTATAGAAGAAAAAGCACTACCCCAAAACATCGAGAATCAAAGAGGAAGATATGCAATGCATTTTCATAGAATGAAAGATTCTCAAACCAGAATGGCAGAAGCACATGGATTAGCCGTTTGGGGTTCTCCGGGATGGGGTATGGTACACCACGATAGTCACGCATCATTTAAAGATAATGTGGTTTATTTTATTAATGGAGCGGGTATGGTAGCAGAAAGTGGTTCTGAAACAGGTATTTGGGAAGATAACCTCGTTACGACAGCTAGGGCCGATCATCCCAATTATTATTTTGCAGAATTACATAGAGATGAACCCAGCACTATTAATGCAGCAGTAGAAAGGATTTTAGATGATGATTTCAGAGGTGGTGAGGCTTATGCACTTGTTGGGAGAGCCGTAAGAATGATTAATAATATAGCCGCTTCCTCTAGAGAAGCATATGCATACGATGCTGCTGGTACCGTTGTAGGGTTAAGAGATAAAGTAAGAACTAATGTCTATCCAGTAGATATGTTTCCTTTGCAAGAATATGTAGATCGAGCTGCAGTTCCATTATTAGAGTTTAGGGATAATGAAGCATATGGTTGTAGTAGTGGATTTAGATCCAAATTTAGAGCTGAACAGGCATATCATCATAATTTATCAATAATAGATAATCATAGAGTCTGGAACACAAATAGAGCTTTATATATTACAACTAATTTTGGATATATGATTCGAAATGGAAAATTTTGGGGTGGTAATGCAGCTGGTCTTCTAGGCGGTTCTACAGATAATTTATGCGTAGTAAATACAACCTACTATGATTGGGGAAATGATGGTTTTACTGATGGTTCTGGAACTCAATCGACTCCAGATCATCAATTAAATTTTGTTAATGTAAAAATCCCAGGGTTTACAAGAAATAAAATATACAGGAAATTAGATAACACTAATGAAGCAATATATAGCTCAGATGTGTTCGACACCGACACGAGTATAGACTTAGAACCTAATGCACAAATGGATACTCAAATTAATGTGAATAGAGGAGATTTTGTAGCGGCAGTCAGCGGAACTATAACGGATCGCTTAGGAGCATACCCGTTTGGTCATAGCTATTTTCGTCGTTTTCCTACCATTAGAAAAAGAACATATGATTTTGAAGATCTAGAAACTTTAGAAGAGCATATCAGAAGATACGGTATAGAAGAAGATGCTAGCGGTACTTACACTACAATAACAGAATTTATATCGGATAGAGCAACCGGGGAAACTTTTGGTATCGATATTAGAATTTACATTATAGGACTTAATGCCGAAGACTATCAAACAGGTGATGAACCAGAATTAACCGTCCTGCAACCTACGGAAACAATGGCCCTATTCGCTGGAGATGATCTAATAGTTAGAGCTGATGCCAATGATCCTGATGGTATAAGGGAAGTTAGATTATATCTAAATCAAGAATTAATTAGAATAGATACTGAAGCTCCATATGGTTGGGGAGGAAACCCTCTGTTACAAAATGTTGCAGAAGGCCGTTATAGAATTAAGGTAGTTGCCATAGATAATACAGGTCAAAGAAGCAAAAAAATTATAACATTAACAGCTTTGCCATCTACCCTGCGAAATGCTGGTTTTGATAAAGAAAATACTAGTGCAATTATGGTAACTCCCAATCCTGTTAAAAAAGGATCAAATATTACTGTATATCAAAAAGGAAATCTTTATCTAAAATTATACGATATAACTGGAAAAGAGGTCATGAAATTAGATGTTAATTCTAATGAATTAAACATAAATGCATCTGAACTCTCTAGTGGACTCTATATCCTTAAATCGGATACCGCTAGCAGTAAATTTATTATTCAATAATAGTAGTATTCCATACACATGAAATTTGGTAATGCGTATAACTATACGCGATACGCATTACCAATAATTTAGTTACCAAAAAAAACTGAAACTGAAACTAAAAAAAACTTGTTAGGTTTACCTTTCATCTACATTTACAAGATATTATGCTTACATAAAATCAATTTCCACATACTTAATATTTGTATAAATACAGATAATATTGAACCAAAGAAGATCATTTATTATCAAATCCAGAATTAGTTTTAACTGAAAATTTTTTCCAGATCATATTAACCTTAAAACAAAACTTATGTAAAAAAACTTTTCAAAACAGCTTACAAATACAATCTTTCACTTCCCAAGTATTAAAATAGCTCAGAATAATCCTATTGCTAAATCTAAGCAATCACCTTTCTTTTTTAAGGTGAATGATTATTCCTTTTATAATAATTCTGTCATTCTCAATGACTCTATTATTAATACTATAACACAAACTTTATGAAAAATTTTATCTCAAGTAGATACTTATATCTATTGGTAACGCTTATGCAGGTAACACTTTCTGGATACTCTAATAGGACATTAACAGAAATAAAACGCAAGAATACTGCACTTAGCAAATTTAATATTGTATAACAAAAATCATACAAATAGAAAAAGTTTACAGCTAATAAACAAAAAAAAATCTCAAATTAATTATACAAACTAATGAACACAAAAACAAATTATAATGTAAAATCAAATTTTGCATTAATATGTCTTATAACGATCTTTTTTACAATACGAGGATGGTCTCAAAACACAATTGAAGTATCCTTAAATTATAGCAATAATACCACTTTACAAAAAAAAGTATATGGTTATAATGATGAACATATGAATAAACCTTATTATTCAACGAATAGTACTTTTAAAAAAGTGTACAATGATCTAGGTAAACCAACCGTAAGATACCCTGCTGGCACAGGATCTAATTATCTAAATCTAAAAACAGGATTCGCTAATGATTATGTTACCGGAACGATGACACCAGCAGATTTCCAAAGACATGTTACGGATAGTAATGAAGGACTACGAAGAAATGGAAAAGGTGAAAATGGACAAGATTGGCGAGAATTTGCAAAATTTATAGCTAGCGAAAAACCAGAAGTTACGTATATCATTAACCTATCTACGATGACTTTGGAAGAAAATAGAGAAGTGTTAGAGGGAATCAAAGATATGGGAGCCAAAATTAATCATTTCGAAATAGGTAATGAGGTTTTCTTTTCCGCATATAAGACTCCATTCCCTAATAGTCAGTTTTATCTTAGAAAAGCAAAAGAAGCTTCAGAGATGATTAAAACCATATTCCCTAATGCAAAAGTTGCTGTAGTACTACCTGCTAAATTCTATACGGAAGAATCGTTCTTAGATGGCCCTGCTCCTTCTGGCAATAGATTAGAGAATTGGTATCAAGATGTTATGAAAGAAGGTTGGTATGATGCTTTGGCTGTTCATTTATATGCAGAAAATGGAATGAATAGTAACATTTCTATAAATAATTTCTTCCCATACGAAAAATCATATACTTATGGCATTTCCCATAACGACAACAGATTACAAAGTACTTTCGACAGGTTAAAAAGCGATTTTCCTACAAAAAAAATATGGCTAACAGAATATCATACAGGTGGTTTTAGAGGAAATTTAAGAAAGTACAAACTTCGCCTTTCTTATTTAGGTGGATTATTTAATGCTAATTTTATGATGAAACTCTTTAGTAATCCTCAAATCGAATTAAGTAGCTGGCATTCTTTTCAGCAATGGTTAGATTTTAGATCAAGGGGCTATGAGTTAGTACCTAATGATTTTGAATACCAGGAATTAATCAACTACTCTTTCTTCAAAATGTTCAAAGACCCCGTAAAAAAATCAACTAAATTTATAAAAACCAACATCAATAATTCTAAAAAGTATGATGGTCTCGGGGAGTTCGAAGGCAAATACAACGAAGTAGACGCAGGTACTTTTTACAACCCTGAAACCAAAGAAGGATACACATTTATTTTCAATAAAAAAGGAAATAATTATAAACTAAACAAAACTTCTTTCGAAAATAATATTGATGGAGAAATTATAGAATTCAAAGAAATCACACCTGATAAAAGTCAAAATCTCATAACAGCTATTAATGATACTTCTGAAAACGCTCGATTGAAAAAAGATATTTCAAATATCAATCCACAAGGAGAAATATACAGTTTAAGACCTTATTCGATGTATGTAGTACATTATAAACGAAAAGAAACTATAACAAATACTCCTCCTTCATTAAGCTTTTTAACTCCTGTAAACAATATCACGCTCAATACAAGAAGTACAGTTAGCGTACATACAGAAGCTTCTGATGATGATGGTATTGCTAATGTTACTCTTTATGTTAACGATGTTTTCTTGAGAAAAGATGTTGCTGCTCCATACATTTGGGGAGGTCCTAATGGTAATGAAATTTTAAAAAATTTGGAAACTGGTACTTATGTTCTTAAAGCCATTGCTGAAGATAACCTAGGTGCAACTACAACTAAATCTGTTACGATATATGTAAAAGATGAGACTATAGATAACAACCTTCCTCCAGAATTAATCGTATTACACCCTACTGAAACTAGTGTTTTCTCCGAAGGAAACACAATTTCTGTAAGAGCAGAAGCAAATGATCCTGATGGCTCTATTAAAGAAGTTCGCCTATACTTAAATAATGAACTTATCCGTATAGATACAGAATCTCCATATGTATGGGGTGGCAACGCTAAACTACAAAATATAAGTGTTGGCACCTATCGATTAAGAATTGTAGCCATCGATAATGAAGGTGCCAGAACAAGAAAAGTTATTGTATTAAAAGTAAAACCATCTGAATTTAGAGGCTCTAGATTAGAAAACAATGAAGACCAAAGGATTATTGTTTCACCCAATCCTACCAACGGATCTATTATCAGTATATCGCAAAGAGGAAATCAGTACTTAACACTATATAATCTTCTAGGTAAAAAAGTAATGGACCTAAATGTAAAGTCTGCAAATTACACAATAGATATTTCAGGGCTTTCTAGTGGACTATACATCCTTAAATCAGATAAGGCTATTAGTAAATTTATTGTTCGATAATGTAAGTGATAAAAATAGTATCTTTTTAAACTTTACAAAGGGAACAATAAAAAACCGGATGTATAAACATCCGGTTTTTTGTCCCCATTATTATAACTAAGTATTAGAATTTCCCCCAAAATTCTAATATGTTGTTTCTTCCAATTTACAATTACATCCTATCTGTGTATCGCATGGCTACAAGCCTTCGGAAGTTCTTTTAAAAATTTTTTCAAAAATTTGAAATTAATACGAAATGGTTTCATAATATCTTGTGTAAAGTTGTTTTATATAATCTGAATTTTTATTTACAATAAATTTAAGTGATCTCTATTAATTATATAAAATCATGAAAGTATCCAAAATTTTATACTTTAGTTTTGTCGTCTATTATCTATGAATAGCGTGACTACTTGCTTTAGGTAATTCTTGTAAAAAATCTAAAATAAAACGAAAGTTAATGCCCAGTAAGTTCATAATGCTGTATGTGTAAAAATGATTAATATATCTTTTATTTATAATTCTGGTACAAATATACTTCAGGAATACACACAACGCAATGGGGGAAAACACCCGAAATGCATAGTGGGATACCCCCTAAAAACAATTAATCGTCTAAAAAACAGTCTTTTATATTTTTTTTGTGTGTTAGAAAAATATTCTAAATGACATATCTTTTATAAAATCTATTATGATTTCGGATAATTAAATGGAAAACATAAAGCTATCTTTACTTATTATGTAAGTAATTCTAAAATATTATGAAGAAACTCCTATTTACTTTTAGCCTACTTGTTCTTATAATCAACTGTAATACCTATAATGAACCTGAGCAAAAGAATAGAAATCTAATAGAATCTAATAATAGTAGTTACACCAGCGATCGTCAATTACAAAATCAAAAATTCGAAAATTATAACTTTAAAAGAGAATCACAATGGGATAGTTTTCATAAAAGAGTACACAAAAAAATAAAACACAAAAAAGGAAAGGTACATCCAGGTATAAAAACATTTGGTTGGCATATATACGCTAACGGTTCCTCCTATAAAAATTATAATTTTTCCATGTTATGGGGACTCTCCTATTTTTCTTATGAGATACAACCAGAAACGGGCTGCTACAAAAGTATTCATCAATGGAAAACTACACCGCTAATTGATAGTGCTAAAACAAAAGGCTGTAAAGTGTTCTTATCAGTTTCTAATTTTGGTGGTAAAAACAACAGTACATTTTTAAAAAATCTAAAAGCTCAAAAAACACTAATAGATAGTATATCAAGTTTACTCGCTTTTAGATCTGCGGATGGTATAAATATTGATTTTGAAGGAGTATCAAAAGAAGATAAAGAAAACTATACTAATTTTATTATCGAAATTTCTAAAAGCCTAAAACAAGATAATCCTAATTATATGATATCTCTATGTCTTTATGCAATTGACTGGAATGATGTTTTTGACATACAAGCTATTGATCCATATATAGATTTTTATACATTAATGGGATATGATTATTACGGTAGTTTTAGTAAAACGACAGGACCTGTAACTCCTTTTAAAACAAGTCAACTATTTGGAAATGGCTTAGAAACATCTGTTGATTATTATAACAAGAAGGGGATACTCCTTAGTAAACTAATTATTGGATTGCCTTACTACGGAGCTGAGTGGTATACTAATAGTTCTGAAATAGGTGCAATAGTTAATAAATTTAAATCCCATCCAAGATATCATACGATAAAGGATATATATATGGACTCACTAAAAATACCAGTTCAGTTTGATAAAAAAAGTTCTTCAAGTTACCTGGTTATTGAAGATAGCAGCAAAAAATACAGACAATTATTTTTCGAAGACACTACATCGCTATCGATTAAATATGATTGGATAAAAAGCAATAAAATAGGAGGAGTCGGAATTTGGGCACTAGGATATGATGATGGTTATACGGAATTATGGGATTTATTAAATGAGAAATTTTCAGAATAACAATAAAATATAAAAACCCAAATACTTTGTACCTGGGCTTTTTAACTTTGGATAACTATTTTTAAACAGTTTCTACTTCTAAAGCATTGGCTATATCAACCTTTTCTAATGCTTGTTCTAGATCCCAAATCAAGTCCTTTGCACTTTCAACTCCAATAGATAATCTCACCAATTGATCTGTAATATTCATTTGTTGTCTTTGTGCTTCATCTACTCCTGCATGCGTCATTGTTTTTGGATGTTCTGACAAGCTTTCTGTACCTCCTAAACTTACTGCGAGTTTCATAAGTTTTAAGTTGTTAAGAAACATAAATGCCTCTTTTTCTCCTCCAACAATATCAAAAGAAACCATCGCTCCCGGAGCTGAACATTGTTTCTTATATATCTCATAAGATTCTGTTCCTTCTTCAAGCAATCCTAGATAATGTACTTTCTCAATTTTAGGATGCTTCTCTAAGTAATCAGCGACCAACTGTGCATTTTGAGTTTGCTGATCCATACGTACCTTTAATGTTTCTAAACTTCTTAATAATAACCAAGCTGTATGAGGGCTTACCATATTACCCAGAAAAGTACGTAAAGTTTTAACTCGGATCATTAACTCTGCATTACCTAATACTGCACCAGCAATAAGATCACTATGTCCTCCTATATATTTAGTAGCAGAATATAAAACAAGATCAGCACCGCATTGTAATGGATGTTGCCATAAAGGTCCCATATATGTGTTATCTACAGCTACCAAAGTTTTTCGTTCTTCAGAACTATACTTTACTGCAATCTGACTAAACTTCTCGATATCTACAATATCATTAGTAGGGTTTGCAGGAGTTTCTAAATAAATCATTGCTAATTTATCTGATTTACCAGAAGCCTCTATCATCTCTTCTACCTCTTCGATAGTTTGATTAGGCATCACTCCTATCGTATCTACTCCTATTTTGTCCAAAAAATGATGAATAAAATGATCAGTTCCTCCATATACTGGATTACTATATACTAATAAGTCACCTGGTTTCAAGAATTCTAATAATACAGTACTAATTGCAGACATCCCACTCTCGAATACAGCACAATCATCAGCTTTATCCCAAAGACATAATCTGTTTTCCAAAATTTCGAGATTAGGATTATTAATCCTACTATAGATTAATCCTAATTCTTCTTTTTCTGACTTTTCCCTTAAGCCATATGCTAATTCGAAAAATGCTTTACCTTCTTCAGCTGTTTTAAAAACAAACGTAGAAGTTTGAAATATTGGACATTTTATCGCTCCTTCAGATAACTCAGGCTTATAACCATAGGTCATCATTAAACTCTCTGGATTAAAATTGTGATCTTTCATTTCTTTGGTTTACTGTATTTATTAATTATTCTAATCACTTTCTATAGAGGAAATAATTAGTATTTATAACTATATAAAATTAAGTATTAAGAAATAAAAACTGTTTTACAATCTAAAATTAGAATTAAAACATAAAATTATAATTTAAAAAGAATTTTATTCTATTTTTGATTAGACAGTATAATCAAAAAAGAAAAATATTATGGATAAAATTGATCGATCTATTCTAAATTTATTACAAAAAAATGGTAAAATAACTATCAAGGAGATTGCAGAACGATTGAATCTTACTACTACTCCTATTTTTGAAAGAGTAAAGAAATTGGAGCGTGAAGGCTATATAAAATCCTATAAAGCTATTCTAGACAGAAAAAAAGCAGGATTACAACTGATGGTATTTTGTAATGTAACCTTAAATCTTCACCAAACTGATTATTTAAAAAAGTTCGAAAAAGACATTCAACAGTTTCCAGAAGTTGTAGAATGCTATCACGTAGCCGGAATGTTTGATTATCTAATTAAAATATATGCGGAAGATATGGAGAGTTATCAGCATTTTCTTTCTAATAAATTAGCTTCATTAGAAAATATTTCTAAAGTACAAAGTTCATTCGTTATGACTGAAGTAAAAGACTTTTCATTTTTACCTATTCCTTAGTTAATAACATTACTATAAAACTAAACTATTTCTACAGTTTGGTCTGTTTTCGTTTCCGTATTCTTCATTCGGATATAATTTATGAATAAAAGAATAAGAATAACTAAAAATATTCCAGATCCAATTATAAAAATTTTCACTCCCATACTTTCAAACATAATTCCTCCAAGAACAAGTCCAAATATACTTGCTAAACTTCCCATACTATTCCCATATCCTTGAATTGTTCCTTGTATAGATCGATTTCCTGCTCTCGATAAAAGTGACAAAAAACTTGGCCACATTAATCCATTACCTAGTGATAGTATTGTATTCGCTATATAGAGTACAATAAGGTCATTAAAAGAAAGTAAGAAAAAACTTAATGACAACAATAATACACCTAATGTAATTAACATAATATTGGAAACCTTACCCGATAAAAAGGATAATAATGGTCCTTGTACAAGAATCATTATAAAACTAGAATATGCTAGAAAAATCCCCAAATCAACAGCGGTCCATTCTAACATAGTAGAAGCATATATCGGTAAACCAGCATAAAACAGGCTAAAAGCTAAAAAAGTCAAAAAATAAATTGAGAATAATAACGAAACTCCTTTTTGTTTCAATACACCTCTAAAAGTATTTATGTTTTTTGAAGCATCATTAACAACAGTCTCGTCAGAAAAGCAATCTTTATGTTCTACTTGAAAAAACCTTCTAAAAGATTTAAGATTTAAACTCCCTGTATCTACCATACAAGGGTTGCTCTCTGGTAATCTAACAACAATCACTAAAATTGCTATTAATGAAATGATTGCGGCCAGAAGAATTGGTAATATTTCTCCTAAAATTGTTGAAGCTAATATTCCTGCAACAGCAGGTCCCAAAACAAAACCTAAACTTGTAGAAGCACCCATCATCCCAAAATTCTTATCCCTATCTTCATCGGTAGAAATATCAGATAAATAAGCATTCGCCACGGAAACATTTCCTCCTGTAAAACCATCAAAAATTCTAGCTAGAAAGAGTAATATCAAAGGAAGTGTCATAATATAATTACCCGTAAATTCTGAATTAGATGACCACAACTTAGTCTCAGGTAGTATTAATGCGATTAAAAATAGACACCAAGCAATAAAAGTTCCTGTTTGACTAATAACCAAGACTTTTTTTCTTCCAATTCGATCTGAAAGTCTTCCTAAAATTGGAGCTCCAATAAATTGAAAAAACGGATACATAGCTCCCAAAATACCATAGATAAATCCATTACCTCCTAGATCAGTAACTATAAATATAAGAATTGGAATAACGATACTATACCCTAAAATTCCAATAAAATTAACCAAGAGTATTGGGAAAATCTTTTTAGAAAAGAACTTGAATATTTTCATTCTTTAAATTTAATAGATTCTATTTCTAATTTAGTTAAAATACCATTAATTCATCTTCTCAAAACTCTTTATAATGCACTAGAAAACAACACCCTAAGAAACAAAAAGTCATTTGAGATAATTTTAAAAGTTAAAAAGCACATATTCGAAAAGGTCGATTTTTTATTTTTGTAACCTAAAACATAAAAGTCGGTGTAAATGAATTCAAAAATTACTTTTACCTTATTTTTAATTTCTTTACTAGCTATTCCTAGCGTGCTATGTCAGACTCAGGAAGAAACTTTTAATTCAGAATTAAAGGTGATTACGGATAATGATATTTTTGCAGTTTTTCGTGATTCTGATCGATACTATTCTTATGGCATGGGAATAGAATATAGTTTTAAAACCTCTAAACTATTAGGACTACAAAAACTGTTTAAAAATAAAAAAGAAGTATTTTATTCACTTGGTGCAAAAATTGAAGGATACACTCCATCTTTAGTAAGAGTATTTGCTACCACTCCAGAAATAGAAGATAGAGATGACTTTGACCGTCCATTTGCCGGACTGTTATATGTATCATTAGGAACAACGTATGCATTTGAAAGATCTTTCTTAAAATCTGAAATTTTGACGGGTATCATTGGGCCATCATCACAAGCTGGGGAAATACAAACTTGGTTTCATGAAAATATAACTGGTGATCCCGTTTATGATGGTTGGCAGTTTCAATTAGAAGATCAATTCATAATTAATTTTAAAAGCTCTTTTACCTATGACTTGCATCCTAAATATAAATGGTTTAGCACTTACATAGGTGGCAACGTTCATCTAGGAAACCTGTATATTAGAGCTGCACCTAAAGCTGGTTTTAGAATTGGAAAATTTGAAAGTATTACTAAATCTAGTGGTTTTGAAAACTCACTATTATTACCAAAAAAACATTCTGAATTTTTCTTCAAATTTAACGCAGAAACACGTTTTATTACATACAATGCAACTATACAAGGTAACTTATTCGATGAAAAAGCTTATGGCATAGATGACCTAAATAATATTTCTTGGCATCTAAGTAGTGGGTTGTATTATTCGATAAATAGATTATCAATTAATTTTATTTACCTATGGTCTACAGGAGTATTAAATAGTACCGAAAATCACGGTTATGGAACGTTTAATGTAGCGTACCGTTTCTAGTTAATCACTCTGAAAAATTTAATTCATTATTTTTACGAGCAGTTCTTTTAGAATATCTCCAGGAGGAAGACCTGCAGCCCCTACTCCTTTACTTTTTACATCTGCGTCTCTCAATAAAGCAATAATTTGACTTACCTTTTTCATAGGGTAATTACGGCCTGCATCAGAATAATCACTTACAAAATATGGATTGATTCTTAAGGCGCTGGCTACATTGCGTTGAGATTTATCTGATAATCCATGATATTGCAAAACTTGAGAGAAAAAACTATAAAGCAAAGAGATTGTAACAACTAACGGGTTGTCTTTAGGATTCTGAGCAAAGTAATTGATAATTCTAAATGCTTTTACGATATCTCTTGTACCAATTGCTTTTCTTAGTTCAAAATTATTAAACTCTTTACTTATTCCAATATTCTCCTCTATTTTATCTGCCGTAATTGGTTGGCCCTTGGGTATAATCAATTTAAGTTTATTTAACTCATTATTAATCTTATTTAAATCTGTTCCCAAAAATTCTACCAGCATCTGACAAGCTTTTGGCTCAATCGTATATTTTGATCCTGCTAAAACTCTCCTTATCCAATCGGCTACTTGATTTTCATATAACTTTTTACTTTCATAGATAATACCATTCTTAGCAACTATTTTATATAGTTTCTTTCGTTTATCAATCTTTTTATATTTATAGCAAACTACTAAAACTGTTGTTGGTTGAGGGTTTTCTGCATAATCTGCTAGTTTTTCAATAGTTCTAGAGAGATCTTGCGCTTCTTTTACAATCACTACCTGACGTTCGGCCATCATTGGATACCGTTTTGCATTAGAAACTATGTCTTCAACACTTACATCACGACCATATAAAACCATCTGATTAAATCCCTTCTCCTCTTCAGCTAACACATTTTTATCAATATATTCCGAAATTCTATCAATATAATACGGTTCTTCACCCATTAAAAAATAAATAGGCTTAATATTACCATTCTTAATATCGCTTACTATTTGTTTTACTTCATCCATTCAGAAAAAATCATCAAATTTGTGCTATGCAAAACCTTAACTTCCCAGCATATCAGTTCAGGTTCAAAAATAGCGAAAATAAAGTTTCTATTTTTGACAGAATCCGCAAAAAATTCATCATTCTTACTCCTGAAGAATGGGTAAGGCAACATACAGTTCACTACTTAATAGAGGAGAAAAAATATCCCGAAAGCCTTATTAATGTAGAAAAACTCATCAAAGTAAATGATCTAAACAAACGTTATGACATTATTATTTTTAATCCAGATGGCAGTATATACCTAATCATAGAGTGCAAATCACATTCTGTAAAAATCACTCAAGAAGTATTTGATCAGATCGCTAGATATAACCTAGCTTTAAACTCGGAATACCTAATGATCACAAATGGTCTAGATCATTATTATTGTCAGATGAATTATCAAGAAAAGCAATATACTTTTCTAAAAGATATTCCCGATTATAAGTAGTTATTTATTATTATTTACTTTTTATTTGCAATAGTGAATATAGCTATCGTCATATTAAATTGGAATGGGCGTTCATTATTAGAACAATTCTTGCCTTCTGTTGTGAAGTATTCTGAACAGGCTATGGTATATGTTGCTGATAATGCCTCTACCGACGACTCTATTGATTATATCAAGACATCATTCCCTAAAGTACAAATTGTTGAAAATGAAATAAACGGAGGTTATTCTAAAGGATACAATGATGCTTTAAGTAAAATTGACGCTGATATTTATTGTTTACTAAATAGCGATGTAGAAGTAACTGAAAATTGGCTTGAGCCTATTATAAAAGCTTTTAAAAATTCAGAAAAACTTGGAGTAATTCAACCTAAGATTCTTGATTACAAAAACAAAAAGTATTTTGAATATGCTGGAGCTGCTGGAGGTTTTATTGATAAGCTAGGATATCCATATTGTCGAGGCAGAATTTTTGACACATTAGAAGAAGATAAAGGCCAGTATGATGATACTTTAGATATTTTTTGGGCAAGTGGTGCTTGTTTATTTATCAGGAAATCAGTTTTTGAAGAAGTTGACAAACTAGATGAAGATTTCTTTGCGCATCAAGAAGAAATCGATCTTTGTTGGCGTATACAAAATAGCGGTTATGATATCAAATATATAGGAACATCAAAAGTATACCACCTCGGAGGTGCTACTCTAAATGCTATGAATCCGAAAAAAACATTTCTTAATTTCAGAAATAGCTTACTTATGATAGTAAAGAACACTTCTGGAGTTTTTACTTGGTATATAATATTAATTAGATTACTATTAGATGGAATTGCTGGTATTAAATTTATATTAGAAGGAAAACCTTCTCATTGTTTAGCAATTCTTAAAGCTCATTTCAGCTTTTACAAAAATTTGCCAACTTTTGTTAAAAAACGTAAAAAATCAAGGGATACAAGGAAATATTATTCCGTTTCTTCCGTTGTATGGCAGTATTATATTTTGAACAAAAAACTATTTAACCATTTGTAGGGTTATATTCATTAAATTATTGTTAATGGCTCGATAATGCGTCACAATTTTAATAATTTTGAGTTATATAACCAGAATAAGACTAAAAACAGATTTTCTAATGAAAAAAGTAATGATTATCGGAGCTTCTATGGCTGTACTATTATCTTCTTGTGTATCACAGAAGAAATTTACAGATCTTGAAGCCAAGCAAAAAGAGACCCAAGATTTATTAAATACGGCAACAGTTAAATTAAATACTTGTTTAGAAGAAAAAGCGAGTGAAAGCTCTGAATTAAAGGTTTTAAGAGATCAAGTAAGTAATCTTAAAAATCAAAATTCTGCCCTTTTAAATAACGTCGGTAATTTAGCTACGTTATCTACTAAAGAAGCAGAAAACCTAGAGAGATCTTTGGAAAGTATTAAAGAAAAAGATCTACAAATAAAAACTATGAATGATGCACTGAACAAAAAAGATTCTGTGACATTAGCATTAGTGACTAGTTTAAAAGGAGCTTTAGGAAACCTTGCTGATGAAGATATTGAGGTTAATGTAGAGAAAGGTGTTGTTTATGTATCCATTTCTGATAAGTTATTATTTAAGAGTGGTAGTTACAATGTATCTACAAGAGCTAAAGAAGTTTTAGGTAAAGTGGCAAAAGTAGTTAACGATAAGCCGGATATCGAATTCTTAGTAGAAGGACATACAGACAATGTACCAATTAAAAATAAAGTTTTACTTGACAACTGGGATTTAAGTGTAAAAAGAGCTACTTCTGTTGTAAGAGTTTTACAAAAAGATTTTGGAGTAGATCCAAAGCGTATGACGGCTGCTGGAAGAAGTTATTATGTGCCAATAGCTGATAATAATAGTGCAGCTAATAAAGCTAAAAACAGACGTACCAGAATCGTTGTACTTCCTAAATTAGATCAATTCTACAATATGATCGAAGATGGAATGAAAAAAGCAACCGAAGGCGGTAATTAAAAAAATATAAAGTATTTTTGAAAAAGGGTTAATAGTACTATTAACCCTTTTTTTATTCTTTGTTTTAGGATATGGTATAAAAATTGGCTTTCAATGAACAAAAAACTTAGGCTTTATTAATATTTACAAAAATAATGAGAAAATTATTTATAGTTACGCTTCTTCTTTCTTTTTCATCTATAATAGCTCAGAAGACTGCAAACACTTCTATTGGCGAAAACGAAAAACTGGTATACACTGTTTCTTATAACATGTCTGGTTTGTTAACAAATCTTGCACAAGTTACAATGCAAACTACTCGTGTTAATACCGGAAAAAGCAACTATCTTAGATTAAAATGTAATGCAGCTACTTATTCTAAATGGGATTCTTTTTTTAAAATTAGAGATGTATATGAGGCATATGTAAATCCATCAAATCTTACACCTTATTTATACAAAAGAGATATTAATGAAGGTGGATATATTAAGAAAGAAAAATATGTGTATAGTTATAAAAAAAAGACGATAAAGGCTACTATGCAAAAGAAAAAAGAACCTAACACTAAGGTTCTAAAAATGAACAATAACACGTATGATGTGGTCTCTACTTTATATCATATTCGTAATATGGATATCCAAAAAGCACCAGTTGGCACGAATCAAAAAATAACCATTTTATTTGATAGAAAACCACAAACTGTATATCTAAAACTACTAGGCAAAGAAACCATTAGCACCAAAGCAATGGGGAATAAAGAATGTTATAAAATAGCAGTCAATAATAATTCTCTAAAAGGAACTAATAAAAACATTGTTTACCTTACTGCAGATGGTAATAAAGTACCTGTATTAATTAAATTTAGTATTCCTGCTGGTACTGGACAACTAAGTTTAACTCAAGCGTCTGGGCTAAAAAATTAAATTATATGAGAATTGTATTAATATCTATAGCTGCATTAGCATCACTTTTAGGAATTATAATGGCTATACTCCCTTTTGGGACTATTGGTGTGTTGCCTGGTATTGTTGCTTTATTGGCTGGCTTTGGAGCATTTTATATATCTAAGAAAAAACAAAAGCCACAAAAATTATCACTTATGTTTCTAACCATAGGAGTTTTAATAATTGTAGCCAGTGGATCTAAATCTTTATGGGTAAAAGATGAAATTGCAGTTGACACAGAATTTCAACAAAAAGAAGAACAAAGTAAAGAAGAAGCTATAGAAGAACTTAAGGAGATAGAAAGCGAACTTGAAGAGATCGAAGGAGATCTCGAAGAAATCGAATCTGAATAATCTATCTATAAAGATCTTCTACAACTAAATTCTATATTATTTAACTAAGTCTATAATCATAGCGGTATTCTTAGCTAAATTCACCTTTTTTAAGTTTTGTAATTCTTTTCCTGACACAATATCTTTTCCTTTACTATATCCTTCTAATGATTTCTTAAATCGATTTAATTCAAAATTTATATAGTCCTTATCACTATTATTAATAATGATCATTGTGTTTTCCTTATTCGTATATCTAAAATATACATATACGTTGTTGATAGGTTGATAATGTACTAGCTTTCCATTATGAATAGCTAATGCTTTTTTTCTCCAATTAAGAATTGTTTTCACATATTCAAATAGATCATTTTCTTCTTTTGTTCTTCCTTCTTTAGTAAACGCATTTCTATTATCATTTTTCCATCCACCTGGAAAATCTTGTCTTACTCTACCATCTGGTCTTCTATTCTTCATAAGAATCTCATCCCCATAATATATCTGAGGAATTCCTCTCGTAGTAAGCGTAAACACCATACTTAATTTTAGTTTATTTACATCATCATCTAATAAAGCTAATAAACGATCTACATCATGATTCCCATTAAAAACCTTATTGTTTTCTGGATTTCCATACACAAAATCCTCTGCTAGTGTTTTATATAATTCCGAGATATCTCCGTTTTTTCCAAAAGCTCTTACCATGGAATAGTACAACGCATAATCACTAATACTTTTAATATTAGAAATATATCCATCTCTACTAGCCTTACTATTATTCCAATAAGATAAATAAGAAGCTCTTTCTGCCCAAGTTTCTGCAACCACATAAAAATCTGGATATTCTGTTGTAAGTGCTTTCATCCAATTAGACATTGCATGCTTATTTGGGTATGGATACGTGTCTAAACGAATACCATCTATTTCAGAATATCCAACCCACCAAATGGAATTTTGAATCATATAAGTAGTAAGAAAATCATTTTCTAGATTTAAATCTGGCATATTAATATCAAACCATCCTTTTGTAAGCAAGTCAAAATCATGGTTGGAAACATATGGATCAGAAGCTGCAATATTTGTAAAATTACTTTTAGTATAAGTGTCCCACTGGTTTATCCAATCTTTTGACGGCAGGTCTTTCATCCACCAATGTCCAGAACCACAATGATTAAAAACTAGATCCATAATCACTTTCATTCCCGTTTTATGAGCCTTATCAACCAACATTTTGTAATCTTTATTAGTTCCAAAGCGAGTATCTGTTTTATAAAAATCAGAAATGGCATATCCGTGATATGAATATGCTCGTTGATCATTTTCCAAAAATGGATTTAACCATAAGGTAGTAATACCAAGTTCCTCGAAATAATTAAAATTATTTAGTATACCTTTTAGATCACCTCCATGCCTTCCATCTTCATTTTCTCTATTTACTTTTTCTACAGTATCTTTTGTAGAATCATTCGAAGTATCTCCATTAGCAAAACGATCTGGAGTAATTAAATAAATTACATCAGAAGATGTAATCGCCTGCCCTACATCTCTACTTTTATTTTTACTTTTTAATTGATAATTGTAGTTAAAAAACTGATCTTTATTTTTAAATTCTATGGATATGGTTCCTGGTTCTGTATTTTTAGCAATACTAAGGTCTATAAACAAGTAATTTTCATTTTCTACTTTGTTAATTTTTTTTAGTTGAACTCCAGGGTATTCTATTTTAATGGTATAGGAACTAATGTTTTTCCCATGTAATAATAACTGTAAATCTGGGTTTTCCATTCCTACCCACCAAAACGGTGGTTCCACATGAGTTAATAATTCTGATTTTTGCGCTTGTCCTAAAAAAGAAACTAAACACATAATGAATAAAAGCAAAAACACTTTTCTCGAGTACGTTATCATAAATATCATTTTTAATTATTTGACAGCTAATTACTAAGTCCAAAAAAAATTGACAACATCATTATACAGAAAACATTATTTCACATATAAACAGTTGAAAAATAAGTAGATTACTAAAATTTCGAATTTTCGAGTATTTAAAAAATAATTTATGCCGTACGTAATACATTGGAAGTAGTTCGTCCTTAACTTTGTTATTTCATTGAAATTTTTAAGACTTTTAGTTTCTATTAAATAACTTAATGACAAACACACCTTTTAAAAATATATTTTCTAATAGACTTACTAAGCACATTCTTTATTGGATAGGTTTAATTATATTTTTTGGAATTACATGGGGTACCTACGACAATGATTATGTCCGTTCATTTACCATTCAAACTTTTGGCTTACCAGCGAGAATGATCCTTGTTTACATATCCATATATGTTCTATTACCAGGGTTTCTATTAAAAAAAAGATTTATTTCTTTTATAATTTCTTATATCGTTTTATTAATAATTACAAGCGTCTGTATCCAAAGACCTATAATTTATTTTTATGTAGAGCCTATTTATTTTCCGGACTGGAAAAGCGAAGGTTATTTTACAATAACAGAATTGATGAATACAATTCTAGATGTAAATATTGCTGCTATTATACCATTAAGTTTTAGCTTTTTTAAATTCTATTATAATGCTCAACAAAGAACTTTAACTCTAGAAAAAGAAAAAATTGAAACTGAACTTATACAATTACGTAATCAAGTACATCCTCATTTTTTATTTAATACGCTTAATACTTTATACGGCTTGATCATAAAAAAATCTAATACAGCTGAAACTGCTGTATTAAAGTTATCCAAGCTAATGCGATATATGTTATATGAAGCCAACACACCCAAAGTATCTTTGAAAAAAGAAATAGAATATCTAAAAAATTATGTGGACCTAGAAAAACTAAGGTTTGATAATTCAATAGATATTAGTTTTAATTCCGAATCCGATAAAGATTATAAAATATCTCCTTTTTTATTAATTCCATTTGTAGAAAATGCATTTAAACACGGTACATCTTCTTCTAATAAATCATGGATTGTCATTAATATATTTACTAAGAAAAAAGAACTTATCCTAAGAGTAGAAAATTCTAAATTTAGCAGCACGAATACACAGCATGACTCAATTGGAGGCATCGGTTTTAATAATGTAAAAAAAAGATTGCAGTTGTTATACCCTAATAAACATTCATTAAAAATAGAAGATAACGAATTGTCTTATGAAGTTATTTTAAAATTAAATCTTGCTAAAACAAATCAGGATGAATAACAGAATAAAATGCCTTATTGTTGATGATGAACCATTAGCTAGAGAAATCATTGAAAATTATATTTCTAGAATTAATCATCTAGAACTTATTGATTCTTGTGCTAATGCATTGGAAGCTTTTAATATAATAACTAATAAAAATATAGATTTAATTTTTCTAGATATCCAAATGCCAGAATTAAATGGAATAGATTTTTTAAAAGACCTATCCCCTTCTACACAAGTCATTTTTACAACAGCATATAGCGATTATGCGGTAGATGCTTTTAATCTAGAAGCCATTGATTACTTACTTAAACCTATAGAATTTTCACGATTCCTAAAATCAATTAATAAAGTTTTAAAACTTTTAGATACAACTAATAGTATTCCACCCGTAACTACCAATACTGAAGAAATAGATTATCAAGACGTTTTTATATACCTTAAGGTTGAGAAGAAAATGCAAAAAATTTTTTTAAAAGATATTTTTTTTATCGAAAGTCTAAAGAACTACATTAAAATTAAAACCTCCGATCGAGAAATTATTGCTTACAAAGGCATTAGTAGCATAGAAAGTACACTTCCTAGCAAAAAATTTCTGAGAGTACATAGATCTTTTATCGTTGCAATTGATAATATCCAAGCTTTTTCTACTACAGAAATTGAAATCAAAGGAATCAAAATTCCCGTAGGAAGAAACTACAGAGAATCTGTTAAAGAAACTCTTGGGTACTTTTAAAAAAAAGGAAACTAAATGTTATCCATTTAAAAACTCATCCGTTTCTATCGAAAAATCTTCTATTTTAACTGAAAAATCATTAACCGCATTAGAAAAAGAAACTATAAAAATTGCTACCACGACCAAATAAACTTCTACTACTTTATTCATAATTATTCATTTTTATTGATTCATTTATATATACTAAAGGTATTCCTAAAACTGCCAGATAAAAACATCTAAATTGATTAATATCTGTTCTATTTTAACCAAAAAATATCTATAAAATAAAAAAAGCAGCGTGGTTAGTGCTGCTTTTCAAGTGGTTGAGTTAATAATAAAACAATTAAATACTAACTTTCTTTATAAATGTTCTGTCCTTTAGTGAGAAATAAAACTGATACTCTCCTTTAGGCATTTTAGAAAAATCATACGTTCTTTTTAATACATCTTCTTCATTTCCTATTACTTCTTCTAATACTCTAAAATCATTATCGTAAATAGTAAGATTAACTGGTGATTTTTCAGTATTATTAAACATTACTTTGATAAATCTGTTTTCTGCTTGTACTAATGGTTTAAATACGGTTACTGCAGAAGTATTGACTAATGAAACTCCTTGTTTATTTTTTAATAAAGGGGTCACTTTTATCTCATATTCAGCTTCTGTTTCTACAAAATATATTCCGTCTGGCACATTACCTAGGTTAAAATATTTCTGATAACTTGGAGTTGCCTCTAAAGTAACATTGAATAATACTTCACCGTGATAATCCTTAAGGAATAACTTCTCTCCTTTTACAACTTCTGTCAATGATACATTAACCATAGACGAATTAGTGATCTCAACTGAAACTCTTCCTGCCGCGTTAGCGATGCTGCTTGTAATGATTACTAATGCAATCAAACATAGGTTAATAACTCTTTTCATAACTTAAGGTTTTTGTTGTTGTTAATATTTTACACTGCAAATATAGCACAGAGATTATGTGTATAAATACATCTATATTTGCATATATATGTTCTATATTAACATGTAAAGCTACTCAGAAACCTTACGGAAGATAATTTAACATACGATTCAATCAATTTAACATTTAATTAATAGTTTAAATATCTTATATTTACAATTATATTATATAGAGAAAATTCCCTCAAAATGAAAAAAAGTATTAAACCTTCTTTAGAAAAAATTGTTCCTGAATTTGGCAGCTCATTTTTTTATGAAAATTTCTCTCAAGAAAAAATGAATAAAGCTCCTATTTGGCATTACCATCCAGAGATAGAAATTGTATACGTTAATGGAGGTACAGGAAAACGTCAAATAGGTAGTCATATGTCGTATTACAGAAATGGAGCATTAATGCTTATTGGTTCCAATTTACCCCATTGTGGTTTTACGGATAGCCTCACTTTAAATAAAAGTGAAACTATTATACAGATGTTACCTGATTTTTTAGGTAATTCTTTTTTCAATATTCCGGAAATGACTGGGGTTAATCAATTATTAGAGCAAGCAAAAAAGGGTATTGTATTTCATGGTGATACTAAACGTAGAATTGGAGCTCGTATTGAAGCGTTAGGAATGTTAGACCCATTTGATAGGTTATTAGGAATATTGAAAGTTTTTAAAGAAATGCAGCAGACAAAGGATTATTCTATCCTGAACGCAGAAGGTTTTGTGATTGAAACCTCGTTACAGGATAATAATCGGATCAATCTTATTTTTAATTTTGTTCAAGAAGAATTCACTAGACCAATTCCATTAGAAGAAATTGCCGATAAAGTAAGTATGAGTGTTCCTGGATTCTGTAGATACTTTAAAAAAAACACAGGGAAAACCTTTATTCAATTTGTAAATGAATATAGGTTAGTACATGCAGCAAAATTATTACACGAAAAACAAACCAGTATTACTGATATCTGCTATGAAAGTGGATTTAGTAATTTTTCACACTTCAATAAACTTTTTAAACAATTCTCTGGAAAAACTCCTAGTACCTATAGAAACGAATTAAAATATGTAGTTTCTTAAATAATATCAATTGCTCCTTTTCCTTCACGGACAAGAACAGGCTCCCCACTGGTAAGATCTATAACGGTAGAAGCCAAATTACCACCATATCCTCCATCTATTACAACATCCACAAGGTTATCCCATTTTTCTAGAATTAATTCTGGATCAGTAGTATACTCTATAACCTCATCTTCATCATAAATGGAAGTCGAAACTATAGGATTCCCCAAATTTTCTACTATAGCTTTACAAATATTATTATCTGGAACTCTAATCCCAACGGTTCTTTTCTTTTTAAAAACTGTAGGCAAGTTATTACTTCCGGGAAGTATATATGTATAAGGACCTGGAAGTGTTCGCTTTAACAATTTAAATGTGCTATTATCTATTTGTTTTACATAATCCGATAAATTGCTAAGATCACTACAAATAAATGAAAAGTTCGCTTTAGCCAGCTTAACTCCTTTAATTTTTGCAATACGCTCTAAAGCTCTATTATTCGTAATATCACAACCTAAACCATATACTGTATCCGTAGGATAAATTACCAATCCACCACTTCTTAGGCTATCAACAACCTTTTGCACTTCACGAGGATTAGGATTCTCGTTATATAATTTTATTAGTTCCGCCATGTTATAGAAAAGTAGCTAAAGATACGGTTTTAAAAGAAATCATTACTTCAGAATACTTGTATTTATTAACCTATCCATTAATTCTTCTTGTACGAAAATCTTTATTTTTAAGTCTAATTTTAATATTTAAAATATTATATTATTCAGGTATTCTTATTTATTGATATCAAATAAATTACTTTCGCATATAAAATTAGTATAATAGTGACTTTTAGAGATCTAAATTTAAGTACACAACTCCTCAATGCGCTTGACGACTTGGAGTTTAAAACACCCACTCCGATTCAGGAACAAGCTTTTTCTGTAGTGATGTCTGGAAAAGATGTTGTGGGAATTGCACAAACAGGAACTGGTAAAACGTATGCCTATATGTTACCAATTCTGAGAATGCTCAAATATTCGGTACAACAAAACCCCAGAGTTCTAGTATTAGTTCCAACCAGAGAATTAGTAGTACAGGTAGTTGATGAAATTGAAAAACTTTCTACATATATTAATTTACGAGTTACTGGAGTTTATGGAGGAACAAATATTAATACTCAAAAACAAGCGGTATCAGAAGGGTTAGATATAGTAGTAGCAACACCAGGTCGTTTATATGACTTAGCAGTTAGTAGAGCACTTCAACTCAAATCAATTCAAAAAATCGTGATTGATGAAGTAGATGTTATGCTAGATCTTGGTTTTAGACATCAATTAATGAATATTTTCGACATTCTACCTCAACAACGTCAAAATATCATGTTCTCTGCTACTATGACAGAGGAAGTAGATAAAATGATTTCTGAAATATTTAGAAACCCGAACAGAATATCTGTAGCTAAAAGTGGTACTCCTTTAGAAAACATCCAACAATTTGGTTATAAAGTTCCCAATTTTTACACTAAAGTAAACCTACTAGAACACTTATTAGCTGATAAAGAAACTTATCATAAAACATTGATATTTGTTGGTTACAAGAAGATAGCTGATCGTTTATTCGAAGCATTAGAGAAAAAATACAAAGAAGAAATTTGTATCATACACTCTAATAAAACTCAGAATTACCGATTGAGAAGTATTGAGCAATTTAGAAAAGGTGAAAACAGAATTCTTATTGCTACGGATGTAATGGCCAGAGGATTGGATATTGAAAACGTGAGCCAAGTAATCAACCTAGATACGCCTGAATATCCAGAAAACTATATGCATAGAATTGGTAGAACTGGTAGAGCAGAAAAAGAAGGAGTTTCCTTTGTTCTTACTACAGAAAAAGAAGAAGAGTTCTTAGATGCAATTGAAGGGTTAATGGAGATGCAAATAGCACAACTACCTCTTCCTGATTCGATAGAAATATCCGATCAACTAACTCCAGAAGAGCAACCTAAGGTTAAAGAAATATACAATCCTCACAAACGTCCTAATGATGATGAAGCTGGCGCTGCATTTCATGAAAAATCCGCAAAAAACAGTAAAGTCAATTTAGGAGGAAAGTATAAAAGAGAAATCAAAAAGAAATACAAAAAACCAAAAACTAAGGGAGATAAAACTTTTAACCTAAAACATAAAAAAAAGAAAAAATAATAAATTTTAAGATAACATAAATTTATGGAAAACTTAAAAAAAACCGCCTTTCTTAAAGGAAGCATCCAAGAATACATATACCTATCTTATCTATATTTATTAATAGTAGGCACATTAAGTTATTCTATTTACTATGCTTTTTTAGGAATAAACATCATTAAATATTCTACACTATTTGATATTTTATTAAGCCCTATAGTCATCCTAACAGAAAATATTAAGATTCCTTTATTTATGGGTAGTTATATTTTACTCATACTAATATTTATATGGTGGTCGCAAAAACGAATAAAAAAAAACCTAAAAAAGGAAGTCACTAAAGAAAAAGAGTTGAATCTAAAGAAACGATATGCTTCTTTACAATACATAAAATTTTTAATAATCATTATTGGTACTTTAGGATTTTATATAGGATATGCTCTAGGAGGGGGATATAAAATCAATAACAAAATAAAAAATGGTGATTTTAAAGTCAATAAATTAATTGAATTTACTGACGGAAATATGCAAAAAGTAAAATTGATTGAATTAAATAGTCTATATGTTTTTTATGTATTAGAAAACGAAAAAAAAGTATCTATTTCACCTATTTCTGGAAACATAAAAACAATTCATAATTTAGAATAATTAGATTAATGGCTTCAGTATTTGGACATGCATTAACAGCCTATGCTTTTGGAAAAAGTTTCAATAAAGAATTAGGAACATTTAAGCTTTGGGGATTAGGTATGCTCTGCGCTATACTCCCGGACGCTGATGTAGTTGGTTTTAAATTCGGAATAGCCTATGAAGATTTTTGGGGGCATCGAGGGTTTTCCCATTCACTTGTATTTGCATTAATCCTTGGCATTTTAATAACAGTACTATTTTATAATAAAAAACTAAACTCCAGAACTGGAATATTTCTTATACTCTATTTTACTATTTGTACTGCTTCACATGGAATTTTGGATGCTATGACCTCTGGTGGTTTAGGTATAGCTTTCTTTTCACCTTTTAATAATACAAGATACTTTTTTCCATGGAAACCGATACAAGTGTCACCCATTGGAGCTAGTAAATTCTTTAGTACTTGGGGCATTAAAGTATTGTTAAGTGAATTAGTATGGATCGGAATTCCGTCAGGTATTTATATATTAGCTATGCGTTTTTTAAAAAGAAAAAAGTCCTTTTAAATATATGACTAGACAGCATATAAAATCGATCACTTATATATTACTTGTATTTATTATGTCCTGTAAGCCTAAAGAAGAAGGGGATCTAATAAAAGTTTCTGATAACTTAAAGCTTGCTAAAATAAACGACCATAGCTATGTTCATATTTCTAAAATTTTTCTAGATAATGGCAAGCAATATGATAGCAATGGCTTTATATTCATAAATGATGACGAAGCATACGTATTTGATACTCCTGCTAATGACGTTGCTTCTAAACAATTAATAAACTGGCTACAAAAAGAAAAAAACACAACAATAAAGGGAGTTGTCTTTAATCACTTTCATAGAGATTGTAATGAAGGGATGGATATTTTTAAGAAGTATAATATCCCATCTATCGCTTCGCAAAAGACCGCCCATTTAATGCAAGAAAAAAAGTATGATCGGCCAGATGAAATTTTTGAAAACGAATTCGTGATTAATCTTGGTGACAAAAAAATTGTAAACACCTTTTTTGGTGAAGCGCATAGCAAAGATAATATCGTTTCCTATTTTCCTGAAGATCAAATTCTTTTTGGTGGATGTATGATAAAAAGCTTAAAAGCTTCGAAAGGAAACCTTCTGGATGCTAACGTTTTGGAATGGTCAAATACTGTGCGCAAAATAAAAAAAGCATACCCTGATCTAGAAGTTGTAATTCCCGGACATGGTTCTTATGGAGATCAAAGCCTATTGAACTATACTATTTCCCTTTTTAATGCCGAAAACTAACTTATGAGAGAATTCCAAAACAGTCACATTTCAAAAGACAAAAAGAAACCAAAAGTTACCATTTTACAGGCTTTTAAAACAATTATTTGGCCAAGACGTGGTTTAGTTTTTGTAGGGTTAATTTTAATTTTTTTTAATAGAGTTGCTGGTTTAATATTACCCTGGAAAAGTAAAACTTTATTAGATGATGTTGTACCAAGCAAAGATATGGGACAATTGTATGAACTATTAATCATTGTCGGATCTGCAATATTAATCCAGGCGACTACATCATTTTTATTAACTCGAGTTCTAAGTGTACAGGCTCAATTTTTAATTTCTGAACTTAGAGCACAAGTTCAGAAAAAAGTACTCTCCTTGCCTATCAGTTTTTTCGACAACACAAAATCGGGTGCTTTAGTATCCAGGATTATGAGTGATGTAGAAGGTGTTCGTAATTTAATAGGAACTGGTTTAGTTCAATTAGTTGGTGGTATATTTACAGCCATTGTATCTGTAGTATTACTTATTGATATCAACGGATGGATGACTCTGTTTGTTCTTATTCCTATAACTTTATTTGGTATTGTAGCTTTAAAAGCGTTTAAATATATCCGCCCAATTTTTAGAAAAAGAGGTGTTATTAATGCTGAAGTAAAAGGAAGATTAACGGAAACACTTGCCGGAGTACGAGTAATTAAAGGTTTTGGTGCAGAAGAACAAGAAAGTAAAGTTTTTGAAGAAGGTGTAGATCGTTTATTTCAAAATGTAAAAAAGAGTTTAACTGCTACTGCACTTATGACAAGCTCTTCCACTTTTCTATTAGCAGGTATTGCTTCTACAGGAATTATGGGTATCGGTGGTTATTATATGATGGAAGGAACCATGACCGCTGGTCAATTTCTATCTTTCACTATGTATTTAGCATTTATGATTGCTCCTATCGTGCAAATGAGTAACATAGGATCTCAACTTACGGAGGCATTAGCAGGTTTAGATAGAACGGAAGAGTTAATGAACATGGAACCTGAAGAAGATCAAAAAAATCGAACGATTAAACTCGAAAATATGAGGGGAGATATTATTTTCGATAATGTATCCTTTTCATACGAAGAAGGAAAAGAAGTATTACATAATATTAGCTTTAGAGCATCCTCAGGAACCGTTACTGCTTTAGTCGGAAGCTCCGGTTCTGGTAAATCAACAATAGCCGGTTTATCTGCTACTTTCCTTAATCCGGAATCTGGTCTTATTACAATAGATAGTCACGATATTTCAAAAGTTAACCTTAGCAGTTATCGTCGCAATTTAGGTGTTGTATTACAGGATGAATTTTTGTTTGAAGGTACCATCAAAGAGAATATTTTATTCCCTAGACCTGATGCAAACGAAGATCAATTACAACGAGCTGTAAAAGCGGCATATGTAAATGAATTTACGGATCGGTTTGATGATGGTCTGGATACCTTAATTGGAGAACGTGGAGTAAAACTATCTGGTGGACAACGCCAAAGAATAGCAATAGCACGAGCAATTCTAGCAGATCCTAAGATTATCATTTTAGATGAAGCTACCTCTAATTTAGATACAGAAAGTGAAGCACTAATTCAAAAAAGTTTAAACGAATTAATGAAAGGTCGTACGACATTCGTCATAGCTCATCGATTAAGTACTATCAAAAAAGCTGATCAAATTTTAGTTATTGAATCAGGAGGTATCGCAGAAAGAGGAACTCACGAAGAACTTATCCAGGCTGAAGGAAGGTATTTTGATTTATACACCTATCAAGCTAGAATTTAAAATATTAGCTGTATTATATCGTTAGTTATAAATAAACTAATCTGTTATAATGATTATTCTTTATCCTTTTACTAAAGGTTGATCGTTATCTCTTTGTGGATTTTATAAATAATTCTTAACAGACACAGATAATCGTAAACTCTTTAACCCTGTGAAAAGCTAATTACCCTATTACTTTTTGCTTTTCTATTTCAAATTAAAGCTTTTAGTCAAAATCAAATCAACCATACCTACCCCAAAACGGAAGGACCAGATAAAAACCCACTAAAAGGCTGGAATTCTGGATGGTGGGATAACTATGATATAGCATCTGTCGGTTTTCAATATATAAAATGGAAAGATTTTGAACCTACTAATGGGAACTTCGATTTTAATGCTGTAGAAGATGTTATAAATAGACCCGGATCAGCAGGAAAACATGTTATTTTAAGATTATATACAGATTGGTTTGGGACTGAACAAGATTCTGATGCAGGGCCTCAATGGCTTTATACTGATTTTGGTGTGTCTAGACTGCAATCTGGTAATAAATACATTACGGACTATAATAACCCTAATTACATAAATCAGGCCATTGAAGCGATAGAAGCTTTGGCTACTCGTTATAATAATGATCCTAGAGTATATAATATTCAAATAGGTATTTTAGGATATTGGGGAGAGTGGCATACCTTTAGCTATGATGATCCAAATTTTAATATTTCTGAGACAGCCAAAAATCAAATAATTACTTCTTATAAAAGTAATTTTTCTAATAAAAAAATAATGGGTCGATATCCTTGGAGAGATCCTTTATCTACTACTGGCAATATAGGGTTTCATAACGATTTTTTGTACCTAATAATGGTCATAGTGATGAGTTTGATGAAGCTATCAAACAAGGAAACAAATGGCTCGAAGGTCCTGTAGGAGGAGAAGTGCCTCCAATTGATGATGATGATAATGAAGAATTTATGACAGCGCTATATGAAACTCCAAAGGGATTAAGTATGATTGAGACAGGGCATTATTCTACCATGAAAATTAGTAGTGAAGAAAGACCTTGTACTAATAACCCTGATAGTCAAAGATGTTTAGGTTTCATGAAGTTACATCGTAAAATGGGATATAATTTTCAGATTGAATCTGCTTTATTTCCAGAAAACATAAATAATTCAGATAATTTAAGTGTGGATCTTACTATATCTAATGTAGGTGTCGCTCCAATTTATTATGATTGGGAAGTACAATTTGGGTTAATAAATCAAAATGATATACCCGTACAGATATTTGATACTACATTTGATTTAACAACCATATTAGACAACGATTCAAAAACTATTACCTTATCTGATCTTATAACTACAGACATCGGAGATTATAGACTAGGCGTGCGATTCATTCAACCTGATGCAGATGAAAGTAAGAATACTGCTTGGAAATTAGATGCGAGAAACGCTTATATCTTGCTAGCCAATGACATTCCAGTAATCGATGGAAAATGGAACTCTAATAACGCATTAGTTGGAGGATGGTCTATTCTAGGTAATATTACAGTCCAAGATGCTACATTGAGTATTAACGATTATAATGTTTTGGATAATTCAATTCAGATTTATCCAAACCCTACAAGCAAAAATTTAACAATATTAGATAAAAATGACATTGGACTAAAGGATATAAAGTTTAGTGACATGACCGGAAGAATAATTCAAGAAACAGACCTAAATAACTTAATAGACAATACAATAACATTGGATATTACTAATCTATCAGCAGGAACTTATAACGCTATAATTAATTCTGATCAAGGTAAAGTTCAAAAACGATTCATAAAACAGTAAAAATACTACTATAAGTAAATGACCTCCATTTTAGGAGGTCATTTTGGTTTACATTACTAACATAATTAAGTTGGTTAAAATAATTAAACGGTTTGTAAAGTTTCTTTCCTCAATTGTTTAGCAGCGCCTACCATAGTTTTAAGAGCTTTCTCTGTTTCTTCCCAACCACGGGTTTTTAATCCACAATCTGGATTAATCCACAATTGATCTATCGGAATATACTTTTGTGCTTTACGAATTAACTCAATGATTTCTTCGTCCTGAGGAACTCTTGGTGCATGAATGTCATAAACGCCTGGTCCAATTTCATTAGGATATTTATAATCTGCAAAAGCATTCAATAATTCCATTTGAGATCTAGAACATTCAATAGTTATTACATCTGCATCCAAATTTGCTATCTCGTCAATAATATCATTAAATTCAGAATAACACATATGAGTATGTATTTGTGTTCCATTAGATACAGCTGAAGAGGCAATTTTAAACGACTGAATTGCCCATTCAAAATAACTTTTATGATCTACTTGCTTTAAAGGAAGTCCTTCTCGCAATGCAGGTTCATCAATTTGAATAATTTTAATACCGTTATCTTCTAAATCCTGAACCTCATCTCTTATTGCTAATGCTATTTCATTACAAGTAACAGATTTAGGTTGATCATCTCTTACAAAAGACCATTGCAAAATAGTTACAGGTCCTGTAAGCATTCCTTTTACTGGTTTTGAAGTTAATGATTGTGCAAATAAAGTCCAATCTACCGTCATTGGATTCGGTCTCTTTACACTACCATAAATAATAGGAGGTTTAACACAACGAGATCCATAACTCTGGACCCAGCCAAATTTGGTAAAAGCAAAACCATTTAACTTTTCTCCAAAATATTCTACCATATCATTACGCTCAAACTCCCCATGAACTAAAACATCTAATCCTATTTCTTCTTGCCAATGAATTACTTTTATGATCTCTTCTTTTATGTATTCTTCATATTGCGTTAAAGAAATATTTCCTTTTTTATATTGGTACCTCCAACTCCTTACTTTTTTTGTTTGCGGAAAAGATCCAATAGTAGTCGTTGGAAAAACAGGTAGGTTTAAATTTTTATGTTGCACTTCTTTACGAAGGTTAAAAGAATTTTCTCTTACTATATCCTGCTTCGAAATTGCTTTGACTTTTTCATCTACCTCTGAATTATGAATTCTTTCTGAATTACTTCTATTCTCGTGAGATCTAATATTTCTTTCTAAGTTCTCGAATACTTTATCTCCTTTTTCAGAAAGAGTAAGTGCTTTTAATGTAGATAATTCTCTCAGTTTTTGCTTAGCAAAAGATAGCCAATCTTTAATCTCTGTCGACAAGTTCTGATTATCTTCTTCTAAATCCAAGTCACAAGGAGAATGAAGTAAAGAACATGAAGGCGCTATCAAAATAGTATTCTCTTTCCTCCTTGCTTTAGCTTCCTGAATATACTCTAACGATTTTTGATAATTATTCTTCCATATATTTCTTCCATCTACAATTCCTAACGAAAGATGTATTCGCTCCGGAATATTTTCTAATACCACATCAAGCTGTTCCGGGCATCTTACTAAATCAATATGAATAGCATCAATAAGCAACCCATCAGCGATTAATTCTAAATTATCTTGGATACTCTCAAAATAGGTTACTATCATTATTTTTAAATCCGGAAAAGAGCTTTTTAATTTAAGATATACTTGTTTATATACTTCTTTCTCTTTTTTGGTTAGATCAAGTGCTAAAAAAGGCTCATCGAATTGTATCCATTCTGCCCCTAAAGAAACCAATTTCTTTATTAAATCTATATACACTGGTATTAACTTATTTACTAGATCAATTGTTTGAAAACTTTCTCCTTTCGCTTTTCCTAATAACAGATAAGACACAGGACCAATTAATACTGGTTTTGTTTGTATACCAATTTCTTTTGCTTCATAAAACTCATCAATTACTTTCGTAGAAAACAAGGTAAACTCTTGATTTTTATAAAATTCTGGAACAATATAATGATAGTTAGTATCAAACCATTTTGTCATTTCCATCGCTGTAATATCATAGCTATCCTTTTGATATCCTCTAGCCATTGCAAAATACAGATCTAAATAACTAAGCTTATTAGTTAATAGGCCCTGATATCTTTTGGGGATCGCTCCAACCATCAATGACATATCTAAAACTTGATCATAAAATGAAAAATCATTAGATGGTATTAAATCTATACCGGATTCTTTTTGTAATAACCAATTCTCTTTTCGGATGTTTTTTCCTACCTGTAGTAAGTTCTTCCGGCTAGTTTTTCCAGACCAATATTGTTCTGAAACTATTTTTAACTCTCTTTTACTACCAATACGCGGATAGCCTAGATTGTGTGTAAGCATAACTTTTAAACTTTAAAAGATTAATATTAATTTTTAAAGCTCTTTTGAATAAATCAGTGTGCTAATAGAAATGAAGAAGAATTAAAATAATGCATCATTATGTTACCAAAAAAGCCAAAAACCTTCTCAGAATGCATCAAACTTAACCAAAACTTCAATTCGCGAAAGCAAAGTCAATTCAATGATAGGCAGGTCTCCTGACTTATAACATTTTTATCATCCTTCCCATTTTACAATAATAAAAACAGTGGATATAAATTGATAAAAACTATATGGTTACTTACAGTTGCGCGACAGCTCGTGATTCTCACACGATTCCCTATTAATTTACAATTAAGTAAAACCTATATTGGTTGATATAAAATTTTATGTAAAGAACTTTATTTCCCATAAAAGTAATTTAAATAATCTGATGATACTCCTAAAACAGTACTAAAAGAAGATTATTTAGATATTCTTAATTTAAAGTCAATCTTAACTTAGGAATTAATAATTTTAGTATCAAAATAATTAAGATTATGGAGAATAACATAAGAGGAGGCAATGCGCCAATAGCTTGTGAGTTAGAAGCTAATAAAAATTATGCTTGGTGTACTTGTGGTCATAGTATAAACCAACCGTTCTGCAATGGGAATCACAAAAAAGAAAAGGCAAGTAATCCATTAATTTTCAGTACAGAAGAAAGCAAAGAAGCATATTTATGCACGTGTAAGTTAACGAGTAACCCTCCATACTGCGATGGATCACATAATAAATAATAACCTCTCTATTTCTTAAACAATAACTAAAAAAACAGAGAGGGTACTTTGTATTATCTATTTTCTTTTAAAATATACTTCATTACCATTTAGTTCTAGTATCATTGTATTGTTACCTGGATCAAAATTAGCAGTGGCTCCTGCTCTATCAGATTTAAAACCATTCTTCTGATACCCAACTAATGGAAATGTAGGGCCATCTTTAGCACTGGCAATCAATGTTGTATTGTCCTTAGTAAAAGTAATCTGAAAAGGAAAGGATTCACTGACGTACACTCCTAGATAAACATCCAATTCTCCCGTAGTAAATTCTAATGGTGCTCTAAATACCGGAAGTTTATAATCCTGATCATAATAACTTTTTAATACATTAACTATACAATTATTAGGGGACATTACAACCCCATTGCCAATATACGAAACAACTATCTCTTCCTCTGGTAAATACATTGTGAGCGATTGAAATCCATCGATACCTCCATTATGTCCATAAGCTTGTTTGTTAAAAAAGGTTTCTCCTCCTAACCCAATTCCCATTCCTGTAGAAGTGTCCATCATTTTTTCCAATGAAGTTTTTGACACTAGTTTCTCGGAAAATAAACTATTATAAAAAATATTAACCTCAGTTGGAGTCGAAACTATTGCTCCAGCACCTATTGGAACACTCATATCTGTATGTTTTTCTATTTTAACCCACTTATCATCATTCATAACATATGAAATGGCCTCATTGTTATTGGTATTAATTTTTTTTCCGTAAGCCGTTCTTTTTAGATGCAAAGGTTTTATAATTTTAGATTCCAAAATTTCCGCATATGTTTTTCCTTCAATTTCTTCTGCTATATAAGAAAGCAACAAGTAATTCGTGTTAGAATACGCTGTTTTTTCATCTGGTTGAAACTTCGGCCCTTTTTTTAACAATCTATCGATCATTTGCTTTCTTGTATTGGATACAACCATCCATGTCATAAAATCTTCATCTTCCGTTAGATTAAACAAACCACTTCGATGTCGCAACATATGCTCAATTGTTATTTTATCTGAATTAGAAACTTTTGGAAAATAGTCACTTAACAAAGTTTCTAATTTTAATTTCTTCTCTTCCACCAATTGCATAATGATGGTAGCCGTAAAAGTTTTAGTGATAGAACCTATCCTATATTTTGTTTCTGAATTTGCTTTTACTTTATTTTCTAAATCAAGATAGCCTATAGAGTTTTTGTAAATTTCTTTCCCCTTTTTATAAATAGAAATACTTCCCATACCCTGATTATGAGTATCTAATAAATTAAATAAGCTATCTAATTTGGCTGTATTAAAAGTTTGCGCAGTAATCGTATAGCTTATTAAGAAAGCTATACATGTTATATTTTTTATCATAATATTTTATTTTTTTAAATTAACATAGGAATCATTATCAAACCAAAGAATAATTTATAGTGCTGATTACTCTTTGTGTTGTATTAAATTGTTTTAAAAAATTATCTAATAAGTAGGTTATAGTGGTGTTTTCTATTGTTCAATAAATAATCGTAATTTATCCGGATCTAGTAATAGTGTTGTAGAATATTCTAAGTCATTGCTTTGTTTATAAAACCCATCAGGACTTATTATAATATGAAAAGGAATTCCGGTAAAGCCCAGTTTTTCTCGTATCGTTATTTCATTACCATTGGTATGTAGTTGCATTCTGGAAGGGTTCTTATTTTCCAGGTATGATAACCACGAATTTTCATCTTCATCTATAGAAATATCGATAAACATAATAGTATCCATATCCTTGAATTTATCCTGCATTTGTTTTAACAATGGTTTTTGGATAATGCATGGTGCACACCAAGTAGCCCAAAAACTAACATATAATGTTTTACCTTCATAATTACTTAAAGAAACCAAATTCTTATCCTTATCAACAAAACTTAGGTCAGGCAACCGATTGTCTGATGGTTTACTAAAATCCCATAATACTAATGCGTTTATCAAATCACCTTCCGGAGTTTCTACAAATCCTTTTTGCTGAATTATCAGTGGTTGAGAAAACAAATAATATCCAAATGTAACTATCATTATAATAGTCGATATTGCTTTATATTTTTTTTGAATCTCTTTTCTAGAAAGGACTAATGATCCTATTACAAAAAATAGTAATATTAATACAAATGGGAAATATAAAAATCTAAATGGTTGAAAAACTATCAATGAAACACCCAAAAATGGAAGTAACTTAACAGGCGTGTTTTTATTTATAATTCCGCTTACATACATTCCGATACTACATATCAATATCGGAATCCAGTTTAGAGCAGAAAAATGATAAATAATTTGAGTCTCTAATAGTAAAAACATAGAACCAACCACCAGCGCAACAAACACAAGAATTCCTAAAAGAATTCTAAAAATGTATTTCTTGATCATGATCTATTCTACTTCGTTACCTATCCAGGTGAAGATAATTGTTGCAATTCTTGATATTACAAAAACAAGGCAACCAAACATAGTAGGTAATGCTGAAATTTTAAGACCTCCCGCTAATCGTGCTGTAGAAACTTCTCCTAAAAACTCAATCTTATCTAATGCTTCCACTAAACCAAGTAACTGACCGAGAACACCCCATACCAGTATCATTAGACCGATAGAATTAATAATTCTAATATTCTTAATTGGAAGGTTTTTTCCTTTTTTTAAAATTAAAGCATTCCTAATGATTAAGAAAAACACCAAAAAAAGCGTTGCTAAAATAGGTAACATAAAAAATAATCCTCCATCGTATAATAGATGAATTATATGAGCAATAGCTGAATGACTTTCTTCTGATTGACCAATAATTAATGATATCATAGTGTATATTTTATGAATTAAACATACTCAAAACTAGTATCTAAAGTTTTCAAAATATTTTTTTTTCGCTCATTGACAAGATTCAAGGAACTTTTAACTTAATCTATGCTGTTTATGGAAATATACTGCAGACATTGCTAAAAAGAGCTCTAATCTAGTTATTCATCCAAAAATAAGGTTTGAAAAACAAAAATTACGGATATTGTACGCTAATATGATTTCTAGAGATTTTATCCTTAAAAAAATTGTCAAACTACTATTACACGTTATCTTTTGGATTACTGTGTTATTAAGTTATAGCTATTTTTTTGGGCATAATACAGAAAATCTCAATTATGTTTTTTCCTTCTCCTTATTTCTAATGCCTGTAACCATTGGCACTACGTATACAGTTACTGAAGTTTTAATACCAAAATATTTAATCAAAGAAAAATATCTCCTATTTATACTCTATTGTATATATATGATCATCATTTCCGCTTTCTTTATAGTTATTTCATTTTTCTATGGATTAATCTTTTTATCATCTCTTAAGTATGAAGGAATGGCTCCAATGACCAGAACTCCTTTGTTCCCTTTTATTGCGGTTTATTTTGTTGTTTTTATAGCCAGTGCTCTGAGTTTAGCACAACATAATTATAAATCTACTTCAGTTAACCAAGAACTTAAAAATAGGATTTTAGAAGCTCAATTAAAGCTTAAAGAGCAGGAATTGAATTATCTAAAGATGCAAATACATCCACATTTCTTATTTAATACATTAAATACTTTATATGGTTTTGCTTTAAAGAAATCCGAGGATACTCCTGAAATGATATTGAAACTATCAAATCTATTGGATTATCTGCTCTATCAATCGGATAAACCATTAGTATCCTTACAAGAAGAAATAAATCATATTGAAGATTATGTGGCTTTAGAAAAAATGCGATTTAGTGATGTGTTGGATATTTCTTTAGATTTTGAAAATATAAAGATCACTACAGAAGTAGCACCAATGTTACTAATTCCTTTTGTAGAAAATAGTTTTAAACACGGGCAAATTATCAATCAAAAACTATCCATACATATGTCTCTAAAATGTATCGATAATGAAATTCATTTTTCTATAAAAAATTCTGCCCATACTTTTACAGAAAAAGATAAAAACGGAATTGGATTAAGTAATATTATAAAACGATTATCATTAGTATATAAAGATAATCATGAACTTACAATTTCGAAAGATCAGAACTGGTATACGGTTCAATTGATACTAAAAAACCTAAAAACACCTACTAATGAATTCTAAAATATCCTGTATCATAGTAGATGATGAACCTACTGCTAGAAGTATTATTTCTGATCATTTAGCCAAAATTGATCGTATCGAAGTTGTGGCCATATGTAATAATGCTTTAGAAGCTTTTAACCATATTAACTCGAAACAAGTAGATCTTATATTTCTAGACATTAATATGCCTGAAATATCTGGCATTTCATTTGCCAAATCTATCAATAAAGAGATTAAAATCATTTTTACTACTGCATATAGAGAATATGCTATTGATGGTTTTGATTTACACGCTGTGGATTACTTATTAAAACCTATTTCATTTGAAAGATTATTGAATGCAGTAAATAACTACTTTGAAATACACCAGAAAATTTTACCAGTTACAACTCAAGAAGACATATCCAACGATTTTATTTTTGTAAGATCAGATAGAAGAATGAAAAAAGTAGATTTTTCGGAAATAATTTATGTAGAAAGTTATAATGATTATCTAAAAATTCATTGCGATAATGCAACGATTGTTACCAGAGAAACTATTAGTAATATAGAAGCTAAACTACCTGTAAAACAATTTATGAGAACTCACAGGTCATTTATTATTTCAATTAAAAAAATAGATTCTTTCTCTAATGAAGAGTTAGTTCTTAATAATAAATCAATTCCTATTAGTAGAAATTATAAAGCTGAAGTTCTAGATAGACTAGAGAATATTTAATCATCTAATACTTATTTTAAGAAGAGATCATAGGGAATAATATAGTAATATGGATTGTTTAGTTTTTTTTGTAACATCAGAAAAAGAGCCGAGTCTTTAGGGAAATTTCAAACTTATTTACATGAAAAATCTAATTTTACTTTTATTTACTGTTGTTCTCTTTTGTTCATCTTGTAATAATGATGATGATAACCAAACTACTATTAAAGAATTTACTATTGAAGAATCTAATAACTCTGGAATTAGTGGTTCTATTTTTTTTACAAAATCTGCAGCTTCACTCTCAGATGATATCTTTATAATTAGTGTGCAGCTTACTGGTGCAGAATTAGAAGCTTCTTACACAGCCAATATCTATAATAATTCATTATCAAATGGCGGTGATATTGCGTTCCCACTTGATAATTTTTATAATTTGGGCAACTCCAATTTAATGGTAAGTTCAACTACTCACCACTCATCAAATCAAATAATTATTGAAGATGAAGTTTTAAATTATCAAGAATTAATTGGTTTTGATGGCCATATTAAAATTTTTAATGAAGATGATCCATCTATTGTAGTTGCTGAAGGTAATATAGGTAGTAATGCGCCATAAAATCATATTGTAAAAACTAAAAAAGCGAGCCTATAGGCTCGCTTTTTTAGTTTTTACAAATTCCGTATAGTTATACGTGCAATGGTCTATTGTCTGTTGCAGCTAATGCTGCTTCTTTGATCGCTTCTGTAAATGTTGGATGTGCATGTGACATTCTACTGATATCTTCTGCAGAAGCTCTGAACTCCATAGCAGTTACTGCTTCAGCAATTAAATCTGCACAACGAGCACCAACCATATGAACTCCTAAAACCTCATCTGTAGTTTCGTCCGCAAGAATTTTAACAAATCCATCTAAATCGGCACTTGCTCTTGATCTACCTAATGCTCTAAAAGGAAATTGTCCTGATTTGTACTTAACTCCAGCTTCTTTTAATTCTTCTTCCGTTTTACCAACTGCAGCAACTTCTGGCCAAGTATATACTACACCAGGAATCAAATTATAATCGATATGCGGTTTCTGTCCAGCTAATGTTTCTGCAACAAAAACTCCTTCTTCTTCAGCTTTATGAGCTAGCATAGCTCCTTTCACTACATCTCCAATCGCATATATATTACTAACAGAAGTTTGTAAATGATCATTTACTTCTACCTGTCCTCTATCTGTAAGTTTTACTCCCGCTGCTTCTGTATTTAATCCATCCGTATAAGGATGTCTACCTACAGAAACTAAACAGTAGTCTCCTTTAAACTCTACCGGGTTTCCTTTTTTGTCATCCGCAGTAATAGTTACTTGTTTTGCAGTTGCTTTTACACCAGTAACTTTATGAGAAGTGTAAAACTTCACTCCTTGTTTTTTCATTACTTTCTGTAACTCTCTGGATAAAGCCTTATCCATTCCTGGTATAATTCTATCCATATATTCTACCACAGAAACCTCAGCTCCTAAACGACGATAAACCTGTCCTAACTCTAGGCCGATCACCCCACCACCAATAATTACTAGATGTTTTGGCACTTCTTTAAGCTTTAATGCTTGCGTAGAAGTAATAACACGTTTCTTATCTATGGTTATAAATGGTAAAGAAGATGGTTTAGAACCGGTAGCTATTATAATATTTTTAGCTTCAATTGTTTCTACAGAATTATCGGACTTAGTGATATTCACATGTGTCGAATCCTTAAAAGAACCAATACCTTCATATCGTTCTATTTTATTCTTTTTCATTAAGAAATCAACTCCTCCAGTTGTTTGATCCACAACGGCTTGCTTACGAGCGATCATTTTTTCTAAATTGATCTTTACATCTCCTGGTATTTCAATTCCATGATCCGCAAAATGCTTTACTGCATGCTCATAGTGATGAGAAGAATCTAGTAATGCTTTACTAGGGATGCATCCCACATTAAGACAAGTTCCACCAAGTGTTGAATATTTTTCGATTATCGCAGTTTTCATACCTAGTTGTGCGCAACGGATAGCTGCAACATACCCACCAGGTCCAGAGCCAATTACGGCTACATCATATGTACTCATAAGAGATTTTTATGTTGGCATATTAAATTCTAATAACAAATGTACAAATGTTTTGCTTCTTACAGAAGGGAAGATCTTGTCAAATTTTTATTAAAAAAGCAATATTAGTAGTGATTAAAAAGTTATACATTTAGTCCATTGATAAACTTATAGGAAATTAGCACTTTTTTTAAACAGGTTTATCAATTATATTTTAATAAAAACAGTTACTAAATAATGCGTTATTTATCCTCTCTTTTTCTTCTTGCCATTATTATCTTATGGAGTTCTTGTCGTAAGGATTTTGAATCCGGACCGAGTACTGGAAATTTACAATTCTCTACAGATACATTATATCTAGACACCATATTTACCAACATAGGATCTAGTACTTACAGCTTCAAAGTATATAATAGAACAAATGACGATTTTACAATACCAAGTATTGCTCTAGAACGAGGAGAAACCTCCAGTTATAGATTAAATGTAGATGGAATTCCTGGCAAATCTTTTGAAGACATTCAAGTTTTAGCTAAGGACAGTATTTTTGTTTTTGTAGAAACAACCACCGATATCACACAACAAACAGGTGATTTAGAATTTATATATACTGATCGTATTCTTTTTGATCCTAGTGGAAGTCAACAAGATGTGGATCTAGTGACTTTAGTAAAAGATGCGGTGTTTTTATTTCCTTCTAGGGATGAAAATGGAATTGTGGAGACATTGCTTTTGGGAGAAGATGATAATATGGAAGAAATAAGGATAGAAGGCTTTTTCCTAGAGGATGATCAATTAAATTTCACTAATGAAAAGCCTTATGTAATCTATGGTTTTGCAGCTATACCGCCGGATCGGACTTTAACTATAGACGCAGGAGCAAGAATACATTTTCATGATCAATCTGGTATCATAGCTGCCAATAATTCTACATTACTCGTAAATGGAGATGTAAGTAATGATCCAGATTTATTAGAGAACGAAGTGATTTTCGAAAGTGATCGATTAGAACCTGGCTTTAGTGATATTCCTGGTCAATGGGCATTTATATGGCTTACAGCAGGAAGTACGGGGCATGTAATTAATCATGCTACAATAAAAAATGGTTCTGCTGGTATTATTATGGACTCTAATGATGGAGGAATAGATCCTACATTAACGATTACTAATTCCCAGATTTATAACAATTCTGCCTATGGAATATTAGCACGAACGGCTAATATTTTTGGAGAAAATCTTGTCATCAACAACTCGGGAATTAATTCATTGTATGCGTCTTTTGGTGGAACTTACAATTTTAACCATTGTACATTTACCAACTATTGGAATACCAGTTTTAGAGATACTCCAGCTATAGCATTCGATAATGTATTCGTAGTAACCGATGAGAATGGTGCTATTACCGAAATTCTTACTGAAGATCTTTTGGAGGCGAACTTTACTAATTGTATTATTTATGGAAATGAAAATCTAGAACTTGGAATTACCAGAGCGGAAGGGACTGTCTTTAATTACAAATTCACGAATTCTCTTATTCGTTTTGAAGATTTTAACGGGCAGTTTTTAGACAATCCATTATACGACTTTACCGATAATAGTTTATATGAAAACGTAATTTTTAACGAAAACCCTGATTTTAAAGATCCATTTGATAATCTATTAAATATTGGTGAAGACTCGGCCGCTAATGGGCAAGGCTCCACTCCTACTATGGGAACAGATATTCTAGGAATCCCAAGAAGTATGACAGCTCCAGACATTGGTGCTTACGAAAGTATTACTTTTGAGGTGGATGAGAATTAATGTTAATCTTTTTTCGAATAGTAAAGTCGTATTAAAAAATCACTTTAGTATTTGGTAACTGATTTTGAATACGTTCTTTTTCTTTTTCAGAAAAACTGTTGTTACTTAGCTCCAAAATCTTAAGTGAAGAAAAACCTTTTAAATCGTTTGGAAAAAACTTTAGATTACTATCTCTCAGTAATACAACCTTAATACTCGGACAACTTGCAATTACTGAAACTAATTTTGGAATTACAATAGTTGGATTGTTATCTAACATTAAACCTTGAAGGTTTTTTAATGAATTTAAATTTTCTGGAATTGTAACCAATTTATTATCAGACAAGGCCAAAATTTTAAGTGTCTTAATTTCAGACAAAAGATCAAATACCTGTTTTAAATCCATATTCGGATTATTCTTAAGATGTAATTCTTCGAGTTTATCGAGATTAATAAGACTATCTGGAATTGTTTTAAGCTTATTGTTACTTAAATATAAGAAATCAAGATTCTTAATTTGTATTAAAACCTTACTAGCTGAAGAAAAATCTAGATCGGGATTACCACTTAAATCAATTTCTCTAAGATTCGGGATTTTAGCTAAGAAATCTGGTAGTTTTTCTAATTTATTCCCTCTTACATTTAACACCGATAATTGATGTAATCTCTTACATTCTGATGGTATTGAAGTAAATGTATTACCTTCTAAATTGAGAAGTTTCAATTTTGATAATCTAGTAATATCACTTGGAATTTGACTAATACTACAATCTCTTAAATACAATGATTCTAAATGTAATAATTCTTCTATTTTTTCAGAAAAAATTCGAAATTCATTACATCTAAGATATAGTGAAACTACTTTCTCCGCTGAGTTTATTACTTCTTCAACTGACAACCTTTTGTTAACCTGAGAATAAATAGTTAGTTGATAAAATATTAAGCAAATGAGAAATATTAATTTTTTCATTGTGATTATTTAAAAAAAACAATAAGTAATGTAAATGTTATCTTTTGTATTTACAATCAAATATAATTGCTTTTATTTACCATTGTTGTAGATTACAAGCATATTATTGCTCTTTATTCTTAATCACATGAATTCTTACTTATTTAAATCAGAAAGACTTGGGTTCCGTAATTGGACTATTAATGATGTAGATGTTTTTTTTACTGAAATTAATGATGATGATGATGTTATGGAGTTTTTCCCTTTCAAACCATCCAGAACACAAACAGAAAATTTTATTTTACGTATGCAGCAAATG
This sequence comes from Aquimarina amphilecti, assembly GCF_900109375.1. Taxonomy (GTDB): domain Bacteria; phylum Bacteroidota; class Bacteroidia; order Flavobacteriales; family Flavobacteriaceae; genus Aquimarina; species Aquimarina amphilecti. The sequence goes on along the minus strand of NZ_FOAB01000009.1, from coordinate 115,280 downwards.
TATAATAAAACTAAATTCTGTTATTTTGCCGTAGACTTACTAGATACGAATGAATTAATTGGTTTCATAGGTCTTAGCGAACAATCATATATAAAAGAACTAGGGACTTTTGTTGATATTGGTTGGAGACTTAAAAAATCCGTTTGGAAAAAAGGATATGCTACCGAAGGTGCCAATGCCTGTTTAAAATATGGTTTTGAACATTTAGAGTTAAAAAAAATATATTCAGTAGCATCCGAAATAAATATTAATTCTATTGCTGTAATGAAGAAAATTGGTATGCAACAGATTAAAACATTTAATCATCCTAAATTAGTCAATTCTCCTAATTTAGTATCTTGTGTTTTATTTTCTATAACTGTGTAAATCATTACTCATGATTCTTAAAAACACTTCATCATTTTTCATTACTCTCTTTTTAACAACTATACTCCAATCCTATGGTCAACAATCATTAGATAGCGAAAAAAATATTAGCAACGAATTAGATGCTATTTTTTCTAAAGAATTTCCATTAGACCAACCAGGAGCTGCAATAGTTTTAACAAAAGGAAATAGAAAACTATTTGAGAAAGCATATGGTATTTCTGATATAACTACAAAGGAAAAAATTACTCCTAATACAGTTTTTAATACAGGTTCTATTTCTAAAACATTTGTAGCTAATGGAATCTTAATTCTCCAAGAAAGGGGATTATTGTCTATTGAAGATCCTATATATAAATATTTTCCTGATTTTGACACACCAGAAATTGCGAAAAAAATAACAATAAAACATTTGTTATCGCATACTTCGGGATTACCAGACCTTAGAAATGTTAGAGAAAATCAAGAGTATTATATTACTGCAAAAGACACTGCTAATTTTGAACCTATAAAACGCACAGATAACTTATTATTTGAACCAGGCGAAAAATTCATGTATTCCAATCCTTCATATAATGGACTAGCATTAATTATTGAACAGGTAACTAAGCAAAAATGGCAACAATTTATAATTGACAATATCTTTATTCCTTCAGGAATGCATACTAGTAAGATTACTGATGGAGATCATCCCAAAACAGGAGTTGCTCACGCTTATTACAAAGACCAAAAAGGAGTTTATCAAGAATCTGATTATGGAGAGGTTCCTACTTTTGCCGCATCTGGTAATGGTGGAATATGGAGTACTATTAATGAATTGGTTAGTTATGAAGAAGCACTACGGACACAAGTTTTTTTATCTGCAAAAACAGTGAAACAATCTAGAACCGTTTTTAATCCTACCAATTGGAATGATAGTAAAAATCCAAATCTTGGTTATAGTTGGTTTTTAGGCATAGATGGAATTCTAAGATCTAATAATAATCAAAAGATTGTCACTCCTGTTGTTTCACATACAGGATCTCAAGGAGGTTTTAGGGCTTTCTATATTTCTTTTCCAGAAAAAGGAATCACCTATGTAATGTTAGCTAATCGTCCTATAGATAATTTTGGTGATATTATAAAAGAAAGCTTTATGCTATTCCTTAAATATGGTTTAATTGATTAAGAAATAGAGTTATGCTTAAAACGAAATACGTAATAAGTTATTTTACCTTTCTATTCCTAACGTTTTATTCTCATGGACAAGAAGAACTATTCCATCAAAAGATTAATCAAGATATGTATGGTAATTTTTCTGAAGCCTTTAAACATTTAGATTATCCTTTATTCGCTTCTATTCATAGTAAAGAGATGATAAGGATATCAGGAAATGGAGGAGAAATTAAAAAGGGGCAAGATTACCTAAATGGTTATCAAAAACGTTGGAGCAATCCAAAAACAACCATTTCTCTTATAAGTTTTAAATTATTAGAAAGGATCACTTCAGATACTTTAGTTTCTGATCGCGGAATATATAGAGGTTCATATACAAATGACAAAAATGAAACAAAATTTTTCTATGGAAAGTTTCATGTATTACTACGACTAGAAAATAATACTTGGAAGATATTAGTTGATTATGATTCTGATGAAAAAGGTACTATAAACAAGCAATCCTACGATGCTGCTTTTTCTCTTTCAGATTATCAAAAATACTGGAAAATCAAGGATTGATGTTTTCTTGTTGATACATGTAATAATTTATATCGTTATTTATAATATGAAAAATATTACTCGAAAAATAAGAATCCTACTTATACTATCATTAGTAATGCTTAACATCGGTTGTGATCAAATTTCTAAAACCGTGGTAAGACAAACCATTGCTCCTGATCAAAAAATTGAAGTGTTTAAAGATAATTTTATTTTGACTAAAGTAGAAAACAGTGGCGCTGCCTATAGTCTTGGATCCGACTTAGCTCCTTTTTTAAAAGTCATTCTATTACAACTATTGCCAATACTTGTTTTAGTTTTTTTATTACGATTAATACTAATCAAGACTACCTATTCTAAAGAGACTATATTGGGCTTCACCTTTATTATTGGTGGTGGTATTGGTAATCTGTACGATCGCATCGTATATGGATCAGTTACTGATTTTATGATTATGGATTTAGGCATTATAAAAACTGAAATATTCAATATGGCGGATGTCTCTATTATGATTGGATCTTTCATAATTATAATTACTACGTTATTTAGTAAAAAAGAATCTTTCTTTAAAGAAGCAAACAATTAATATGAGTTGGATTAAAGAAATCTCGTTCGAAAATGCTACTGGTCAGTTAAAACGACTATATGAGCGTGTCAAAGGACCTAATAATAATATTGATAATGTATTATCAATTCATAGTCTAAGACCTCACACACTTGTTGGTCATATGGGATTATACAAAAATGTACTACACAATGCCAATAACACCTTACCTAAGTGGTATTTAGAAACATTAGGCGTTTATGTAAGTAACTTAAATCAATGCGAGTACTGTATAGAGCATCATGCTGCAGGTTTAAAACGTTTGTTAAAGGATAATGCTAAATACGATATGGTGATTGATTCTATTAAAAAGAACCAAATGGATCTTGTATTTAGTGATCAGTATCTAGAAGGAATACGATATGCTCATAAATTAACACTATCGCACAGTACTATCACACAATCTGATATTGAGAATCTTAGAAAGTATAAGCTAACAGATGGAGAGATATTAGAAATTAATCAAGTAGTAAGCTATTTTAATTATGTAAATAGAACCGTAGTAGGACTTGGAGTTAATACAAAAGGAGATATTATTGGATTATCTCCTAATAATAACGATGACCCAGAAAATTGGGGGCATTCTTAAAAAGATAGCATGTTTTGAAAGGTTCCTCCATTTAACTACAAAAAAACATTTATCGCCTATTAACTAGATTTATCTTAACCATCTATCTATTCTGTCTTTTTATCTAGTTTACTTGAGCTAGGCTCTTTACACCCGCATGGCAATTCATCACGGTAATCACAGTACAAGGTGATCTCCATTTTTTCACCTTGCCGATGTTTTTCATAAAACTCTTTTAGGTTAATAGAATACTTTTTTTCTCCATCAACTTTAAAGTATATTTCATGATGAAAAAGAATATCATTTAAAATTGTCACTTCAAAATCTAAAAAGTGTTTCTTTTGATTGGTACTATCCTCATCCTGGTAATAAGGCAAAAATAAACTTGTTAACTCAGGGATTTTTCTATTTAGAGAACCAATTCCCGAAGCACTCCTGGCGTCATCATAAAGATTCTTATCTAACCAAGGAAAATCCTTACACGCCACTGTAAATGGTATAACATCTATCTTCCAAAGGTCAAAAGAAGTATCGAAAACTACAGGAATATATGCTATTTTTACAGGTTTTAGAATATCATAATCCAGATATACCTGCTGTACGGGTTTCTCTCCTTCAAAAACAAATTGATCTGGTGTCACAATACCAATGTCGTATTCTGTGTTTTTTGTAGGTTTTCCATTTTCACCTCTATGAAAAACTGGTGGTGAAGCAATGTAATATTTAGAAACATAATAGGGTGCATTTGTTTTTTCATCTATTTGATACCCATAAGGTAAGTTCGTAAATACTTGATCTTTCTTATTCCACTCCAAACCGCTTGGAGCACCACTCCAATATTCAATATCTTCATTTGAAATAATAGTATTACATCCTAATAAGGTTACTCCTTGTTGTTTATATTTTTCTTGTGGTATTATTTCCGAAGCACCAATATTAAAATTTACATATGCTGTGGTTTTAGATGGAAGAGTGTTCTGAGCAATGATACCCGAAGAAAATAGTACTATCAATATCTTATATAGATTTTGATGATTCATAAAGTCAGTTTTATATTTTACAAATTATGGTAATCAGTAGTTATACTTTTTTTAGTGATATCCAAGGTAATAAAAGGGCTTAAGAGAAGCTATGAGTGTTTATACGTGATTTTCTAACAGGAAACTACAACATAGAGTTAAATGAAGTTATTTAGGCTATTAACATCTATTTTAGTTTACTATTTCATTATAATCTCATTGTTTAGGTAGTCTTTTTAAACCATATTTATAAACATACACTATAAACCCAATTATTATTAACATTCCCAAAGCTGATGGAATATACTGACTATGTGGTTGATATTTTTCGAATACCGTTCCGATAAACGCTGATAAAATCCCTGCAAAAGCGCTTGTCATTTTATAAATATGTTCATATACCCAAATTCGATGTTTCTTATATTTTTTCTTAGGAATTAAATACCGTAAGAAATCATAAGTAACGATAAATAATAATGCTCCTACTGTACTATAAATTATGATTGGAGACCAAATCATTCCAATTGACTTAAAATAATATAGAAAATAAGCCAAAACCAAAACACTAACTATAGCAACTATAACATCAATTATTTTAGGAGTATTTGACTTTAATAGCAATACCCTATATCCAGAAAAAGAAACATAGCCGCTTAATATCGTTACAACAAGTAAGAATGTGTTTCTCCCAAAAACGAAGACTCCAATCAAACCAGTAAAAATAACTATAGAAATAAATCCTAAAAAATACTTCCCACTTATATTGTGCCTCTTACCTCCTTTGATCGTTACTAAAGCAATAATCCCCAGTAACAACGCTATTGAGCCTGCTATGATATGAAGCAGAATGTTTGACCTGTGTAATATATCCATATCTTAAACTTATTTAATTAGACTAATTCGTCTTCAATGTTAAACTGAGTCTAAACAACTAAAATATAAATAGTTGTAAAAGTTAAATATGGTGAATGGTCGAAATTATTGGTGAGTGATATATAAAATTGGGTGGACGGTTTTAATAAAATTAATAATATCTCACCAAAGAGTTTTTTTTACTTTTAATCTTATTATTCAATTTTAATTAACTTTCGAATTGTTGTCGAATATCCTTTACTACTAATAATGGAAGTTACCTTATTCTCAAATATGATCATATACCGACCATTTAAATAAGGTTTTATTTTTCTAATATGACTTTCATTAACAATATATTTTCTATGCACTCTAGAAAAATTTTTACTTAATCTGTTTTCAAGAAAAAGTAATGAATAATCACAAAGCTTTTTTTCTCCTGTTGAGATATGCACAAAAGAGTAATTATCAGAAGCTTCAAAATAAACCACATCCTCGATTGGAAATAAAAGGATATTATCGCCTTGTTTTACGGGAATACTAGTAATACAATTATCAGAATCTAAAAATTCAGTTTCCTTCTTTTTCAAAGCATCTAAAGGTTCTTGATTTTCAACAAAATTGGAGCTTTTATTTTTTACTAAATTATTTTTAAAAAAACTAACACCCAAAACCAAAGAGATAATTCCATTATACAAATACATTTTACCCGAAGAAAAGAGTAGAAATTGTTGACTTTGGAAAACTAATGATCTGATAATATGCTCTATCTCTGTAGCTAAAACACCCACTAAAAAAAACGCTAGAAGTATAAATATGTATAATTTACTTTTTGATTTAAAATAGTACTTAAACCAAGATTTATTCAATATGATAACTACTAATGTATATCCTACTATAAAACTTGTCGCTAAAGCTTGAATACTCCATTGAATCCAATTTAAATTACCATTCATGATATAATTAGCTGTCCCAATACCCAAACCGACAAATACAATGTGTAGTAAATATTTGTTCGCTTCTTTAAACTGAAATGGTACAATAATCATTATTAGATAATCTAGTTAGTGTTTATCAAGTTCTAACAATATGCATAATAGCTTTGTAAATGTAATATTACGGATATTTAACCTATATATCTAACCTTATCCATTGGTCATTGTGTAATTATAGTTTTTTGTTAATGGGTAATTCTTCTAATCAAAAACCCCCTAAATTGAAAAAATAAAGGGGGATATTCTTATTTAAAAATTTAATTACATCAACAAAATGGAAATAAGTCCAAGTTTTTGAAATGTAAGCAACTATTACTTAATTCTTAATTAATCCTTGGCCTTCTATCCAAGGCGCACCAGCAATTTTTAACTCATTCTCAAGAGCTGGTAACGTAGAATCTATAATGGGTTGTAATTTAGTTTTCACTTTCTTTAACTGACTTTGCACTGTTTTCAAGAAAGTCTTATGCTCTTCTGTTGGACCATATGTATTACCCGAAAATCTTCCTAACGAACCGCCATTACTAGCCGTAGGATTAGATCGTTCTCCTATTTGATCCTTTATTTTATCACCGTTAAGTTCTTTATCAATGTTTAGTAAAGCTATTTTAGTTTCATTTAATCTCTTATACAAATCATCAGATGAAGTAGATGCTTTGTTGAAAGCTCTTAACATAGCAGCAACTTTTTGTTGACTTCTTGATAATGAGATATTGGTTGCTGTTAAATCCTGTTGGAATGCAAAGGTAGCCTCTCTAAATTTATCCATTTCTTCATATGGTTGTCTAGGTAATGCCCCTTCAAACAAAGGAGTTACATTAAACGATTCCGGACCTTGTAATACGGTAGTGACACCATCAATTCTCTTTAATAATGTCACGGTATAATTTCCTGGTGTAACCATAATTCCTCCTCTACGAAATCCACCACGAGTATTTCGTGGTGCTCTCAAACGTTCTCCATTTTTACGAGGATAGGTTAAATTCCAGTTAACACGGTTAAAACCTTTTTTGTTCGTACCTTTTACAGTATTTACTATCTTTCCATTTTTATCTTTGATAACCAATTGCAATAAGGGACCATCCTGTCTTTCTTCATCTTCAAGAGCTTTCCATCCAGGAAACTTAGCATTTCCTTTTTTTTCTTTTTGTTTTCTTATCTCTTTTTTAGACTTGATTTTAGCAGGCATATAATACGTAAAATTAGCCCCAAAGGGTGGGTTTTTAGCAATCCATTCTGCATCACCTTGACTACCAACTCTACTTGCTTGTCGATACCAATCTACTTTCTTAACAGGGAATAAAGTAGCTTCTGTGGTATTCATACTTTTATTAAAATTACGTAATGGCGTAATATCATCCAAAATGAATATTCCTCTACCAAATGAACCTACTACCAAGTCGTTTTCGCGTCTTTGGATAGTGATATCTCTAATTGGAATTGTAGGCATTCCCCCTTCTAATTTAGTCCAACTAACACCGCCATTAGAAGTAAAGTAAACTCCGAGCTCGGTCGCAGCGAACAATAAATCTTTCTTAACATGATCCTGAACTAATCGCCAAATCAGTAATTTATTTGGCAAGTTCCCATTAATTAATGTCCAAGTTTTTCCTTTATCACTACTTTTTATAATATAAGGTTTATAGTCACCATATTTATGATTATCCAACGCAGCATAAACTACATTAGCATCAAAAAGGTCTGCCCGTACATCATTAACAAAAGGAGTCGTAGGCAACCCTTTAATTGTATTTAGTGTAATTTTTCTCCAAGAAGCACCTCCATCTTCCGTTACCTGAATTAAACCATCATCTGTACCTGCATACAACAATCCTTCTTGTTTTGGAGATTCTGCTAATGAGGTAATTGTATTATAATTAGACATTGCATAAACATCCCAGGCATTATCCCAACTCTGTGGTTTGTCATAATAAGGAAAAGTAACACGTTCTTGATTCAGCGTTAAATCTTCGGATATAGGTTCCCATCCATCTCCTCTATTTTCTGATTTCCAGACACGTTGAGAAGCAAAATAAAGTCTTTTGGGGTTATGTGTACTCACTACGATAGGAGCATCCCAATTAAAACGTTCATATGGATCACCTTCTCTTGCTTGAGGTTGGATAAAGACAGTCTCTCTTGTCTTACTATCTATTCGCCACAAAGCACCCTGTTGGAATTCTCCATACGTTATATCTGGATTTCCAGGTTCCGTAGCAGTCTGCGCTCCATCTGCTCCTAATGTTTTCCACCAATCTGCACTTGCGATACCATTAGAAATAATAGTTCTAGATGGTCCTCCATGAGATCCGTTGTCCTGAGTACCGCCATAAACATTATAGAAAGGTAGAGCATCATCTACCGCTATTTTAAAATATTGTGTAATTGGTAAATTTCTAACATATTTCCAACTTTTGGTATGATCAAAACTTTCATATAAACCACCATCAGTTCCGATTAATAAATAATTAGGGTCAGATTTTTTAAAAACCAAAGCATGACTATCACTATGCTGATTAGATCTAGGCATATTCGTGAATGTTTTCCCGTGATCTGTTGAAATCAAAGCACTATTATTCATCATAAAAAGTGTTCCTTCCTGATGAGGAGATGCAATTAATTCTTGATAATAATGAGGTCCAGTACCTCCAGAAACAGCATCTGATTGTTTACGCCAAGTTGTACCTCCATTAGCAGACATATATACGCCTCCTTTTCTTCTATCTAATTCGATAGCTGCATAAATAACTTCAGCATTAAATGGAGACATTGCTAATCCTATTTTACCAAGATTTGATTTAGGAATACCATTCTTGAGTGGTTGCCAAGTTTCTCCTCCATCGGTACTTTTATGAAGTCCCGATCCAGGACCACCTCCTAAATAACCAGCGACTGTTCTATGTCTTTGCCAAGTTGCTGCATACAAAACATCTGGATTATTTGGATCTATAAGCATATCAGTCCCACCAACCCATTCTTGATCTCCAAGTGTACGTTTCCAAGTTTTTCCACCATCACTTGTTTTAAAAACACCTCGATCACCACCCTTACTCCAAAGTGGACCTTGGGAAGCTACCCATATAATATCAGAATTTTCAGGATGAATAATGATTTTAGAAATATGTTCAGAGTTTTCTAACCCCATGTTTTTCCAAGTTTTACCGTCATTATGACTTACATAAATACCATCACCAAAACCTACATGACGTCCACCAACATTTTCTCCAGTACCAACCCAAATCGTATTAGGATTATTAGCATCAATAGTTACACACCCTATAGAGTATACCTTTTGTTTATCAAATAAAGGAGTCCAAGTTGTTCCTGAGTTAGAAGTCTTCCAGACACCTCCTGATCCTACAGCAACATACCATATGTTTTCATTTTCTGGATGAATAGCTATATCTGCTATTCTTCCTGAAGTCATTGCTGGGCCAATATTTCTAAATGCTAATCCACTAAATGGATTTTTGGATTTCTCTTTAAGTTTTTCTTGAGAATGTACATTGAAAGTTATGCTAAATGTCACTACAAAAAGCATAATGAATTTAAAAAAAAGATTCATTTGTGTGAGTTATTTTGGTTTTATTAGTTGAATAAAATATGCTGCTGAAAAGAAGCGGATCTGAAATTACAAAATAAGTATTAAGGATCTCCTGGACACCTTAAAATTTAAGAATACTTTCACTTCCTAGGTTATATGTCTGTTCCTGCAGGAAGAAGAAACTTAAAATCACTATTATAAAAAAATGCGTGACATCCGGCCACGCATTTTATAAATATATCTCTTTAAGAATTATATTACACCACAAATAACGGTTTATCAGCCATCATAGCATTTACATCATTCGCAATATTATGCAATTCTTCTTCATTCTCTACATTGTTGATTACTCTATCAATCAATTCAACGATTGTTAGCATGTCATCTTCTTTTAATCCACGGGTTGTAACTGCGGCAACTCCAATACGGATACCAGAAGTTACAAATGGTGATTTATCATCAAATGGAACCATATTCTTGTTCACAGTAATCTCTGCAACTCCTAATGCTTCTTCTGCCTGTTTTCCTGTTACATCCTTATTTCTAAGATCAATCAACATCATGTGATTATCAGTACCTGCTGAGATTACCTCATATCCTTTTTTCACAAATGCATCTGCCATCGTAGCTGCATTTTTCTTTACCTGGATAATATAATGTAAAAACTCGTCAGTCAATGCTTCTCCAAAAGCGATAGCTTTAGCAGCAATAATATGCTCTAATGGACCTCCTTGGTTTCCGGGAAACACTGCACTATTCATTAAAGAAGACATCATTCGTTTCTTACCACTTTTTAGGGTTAATCCAAATGGGTTTTCAAAATCTTTCCCCATTAAAATCAATCCTCCTCTAGGACCTCTTAAAGTCTTATGTGTTGTAGTTGTTACAACATGACAGTGAGGAATAGGATCTGCAATAACTCCTTTTGCAATCATACCTGCTGGATGTGCAATATCTGCTAATAGAATTGCTCCTACACTATCTGCAATCTCTCTAAATCTCTTATAATCAATCTCTCTAGAATATGCTGAGGCTCCAGCGATAATTAACTGAGGCTTCTCTGCAGTAGCAATTTCCTGAATTTTATCATAGTTTAATCTTCCTGTCTCCTTCTCTACTCCGTAAAAAACAGGATTGTATAATTTACCCGAGAAGTTTACTGGAGATCCATGAGTAAGGTGCCCTCCATGAGAAAGATCAAACCCTAATATTTTATCTCCTGGTTTTAAACAAGCATGATATACAGCTGTATTTGCCTGTGATCCAGAATGTGGTTGTACGTTTGCATATTCGGCTCCGAACAATTCCTTAGCACGATCGATTGCAATTTGTTCTACTACATCTACTACGGAACATCCTCCATAATATCGTTTTCCAGGGTACCCTTCTGCATATTTGTTTGTTAATACCGAACCGGCAGCCTCCATAACTTGTTCACTTACAAAATTCTCTGAAGCAATCAATTCTAATCCATTAATCTGACGCTCTTTTTCGTCCTGTATTAAATCAAAAATTTGTTCGTCGCGTTGCATGTTTATTCTTTTATAAAATAGATGTCCAAAAATAGGAACATTCCTTAAAATAAGTTAATGGAATATTAATAAATATGAACATTTTCTTCACAATTAGAAATATCACATTTTTTAATTAACTTTCACATAAATAACATATCTAAAACATTCTAAAATTATATATTTGATCATAAGAAGTACCAACAACTTATTAAAAAAACGACAATGCCCATAACTGCAAATAACCCAAATAGAAAAACCTGGATAAAAACTCCAACGAATACGGATTTCCCTATTCAAAATATTCCTTTTGGAGTGTTTCTTACCAGAGACGATGTGATAACTATAGGAACCAGAATCGGAGATACTGCTATTGATCTTGGTGCTCTTCATCAACTTGGTTATTTTGATGAAATTCCATTAACTGATGACATATTTTTACAAGATTCCCTAAATGACTTTATCTCCGACGGAAAAAAAACTTGGAGATTAGTTCGTAATAGAATTGCTGAAATTTTTGATACTGAAAATGACACATTAAAAACCAATAAAGAACATTGTAAAATTGTACTTTTTACTTTAGATGAAATAGAAATGCAATTGCCAGTAACTGTAGGAGATTATACAGACTTCTACAGTAGTATTGAACACGCTACCAATGTAGGGACAATGTTTAGAGATCCTGATAATGCTCTACTTCCTAATTGGTTACATATACCTGTAGGATATCATGGACGTAGTAGCTCAATTATTCCATCAGGAATTCCTGTACACCGCCCTCAAGGTCAAAAATTAATCAATGGAACAGATAAGCCAATTTTCGGTCCATCAAGATTAGTAGATTTCGAATTGGAAATGGCATTTATTACTACAGATGCTAATCATCTTGGTGAACCTATTCCGATTGACGAAGCGGAGGATTATATTTTTGGTTTAGTATTATTTAATGATTGGAGTGCTAGAGATATTCAGAAATGGGAATATGTTCCTTTAGGTCCATTTCTAGCCAAAAACTTTGCATCCTCTATATCACCTTGGATTGTTACCCTAGATGCGCTAGAACCATATCGTGTTGCAGGACCAAAACCACTAAAAGAACAGCTTCCTTATTTACAATATAAAGGAGATAAAAGTTTTGACATCAATCTAGAAGTTGCAATACAACCAGAAAAAGCTAAAGAAACAATTGTTTCTAAAAGTAATTTTAAACATATGTATTGGAATATGTCTCAACAACTAGCTCATCACACTATCAATGGATGTCCAGTAAATTCTGGAGATATGATGGGAAGCGGAACTATATCTGGGCCAACTCCTGATTCTTATGGTTCTATGTTAGAATTAAGCTGGAGAGGAGAAAAACCTGTACCGCTTAAAGATGGTGGCAGCCGTAAATTTATTGAAGATAATGATACCGTTATTATGAGAGGCCATTGTGAAAAAGGTGGTGTAAGAATTGGATTTGGCGAGGTATCCACAAAATTGCTTCCTGTATTCAAAAAATAGAATAAAACTAATATTATAAAAAAACCTCAAAATTTACTTTGAGGTTTTTTTATTACCTTTTGGCATCAAAATTGAATAGGTGTCCCCCAAACGTATTACATTATGAAACGAATTCTACTTTTATTATTAGTTATTGTTTTTACATTTTCTTGCGGAGTTAAGAAAGGTGCTTTTGAAAACCTTGACTCTGGTAATTATGATCAAGCAATTAATACTTCTATAAAAAAACTGAGAGGAAATAAAAATAAAAAAGGAAGGCAAGACTACGTTATTATACTAGAAGAAGCATTCGTAAGAGCTGTTGATCGCGATATAAATGCTATTACCTTTCTTGAAAAAGAAGGTAATCCTGCTAATCTAGAAAAAATCTATAATTGTTATAATACATTAAAGAATAGACAAGAACGAATTCGTCCTTTGTTACCTCTTTATCACGTAGAACAAGCACGTAATGCAAACTTTACTTTTGACAATTACGATCAAAAAATAATAAATACTAAAGAAAAATTATCTACATATCTATATGATAGTGCAAAATCATTGTTATCTAAAGCAAGAAGAAAATCGGATTTTCGTAATGTTTACAATGATTTAGTATATCTAAATAAAATAAGTCCAAATTATAAAAACACAGACGACTTAATTGAAGAAGCACATTTTAAAGGGACTGATTTCGTTAAAGTATCTATGAAGAACAATACAAATGTTATCATACCTAGAAGATTAGAAGACGATCTACTTAATTTTAGTACCTATGGTTTAAATGATCTTTGGACCGTATACCATAATGAACCTCAGCGATCGATAAAATATGATTATTTAATGGAAGTTGCTTTTAGACAAATAAATATTTCTCCAGAGCAAATTAGAGAAAGACAATTAGAAAAAGAAAAACTAATTAAGGATGGGTGGGAATATCTTTTAGACGAAAATGATGAATTTGTGCGTGATGAAGAAGGTAATAAAATTAAAATTGACAAAATGGTAACTGTGCGATGTGAATATTATGAGTTCATACAGTTTAAAGAAGCACAAGTAGTTGGTAACGTTCAATATAAAAACCTTAATACCAAACAATTACTAGACGCATTCCCTCTTTCGAGCACATATGTTTTTGAACATGTATATGCAAACTACAATGGAGATAAAAGAGCTTTGGATGATGATTTAGTTCGCTATTTAGGATTACAAGCAGTTCAATTTCCTACTAATGAACAAATGGTTTATGATTCTGGACAAGATTTAAAAAACAAGTTAAAAGGTATTATAACAAGATATCGTTTCAATTAATTACTTGACTTATAAAAATTATATCTTTAATGATCTCTAAAGACATCTTACTAGAAGCTGAAGCAGTTCTAAAAGAATATAAGCGCGGTGAACAGCTTTTTAAAGAAGGTGATACTCCTCGTTATTATTATCAAGTATATTCTGGAGAAATTAAGATGAATAATCATAATGACGATGGTAAAGAATATATACAGGGTATTTTCGATAGTGGAAAAAGCTTTGGAGAGCCACCGCTCTTTGCCGATTTTAAATACCCCGCTAATGCCGAAGCAATTACCGATGCAAGAATATGGTTGTTACCGAAAGACAAATTTCTGAAAGTATTAGAAAAGAACCCTTTAATTCATCATAAGTTTACAAGTACATTAGCATTGCGATTATATTACAAAGCTATGATGGTTTCTGAAATTTCAACACAAGAACCTGAACATAGAATTCTCCGAATTTTAGATTACTTCAAGAAAAATAATCAAAATACTACTACGGCCTCTTCGCTTTATAAAATAGAACTCACTCGCCAACAATTAGCAGACTTAACAGGTTTAAGGGTTGAAACCGTCATTAGAGCCGTTAAAAAACTAGAACAAAAAGGAGAATTATTAATTAAAGACAGAAAAATATACCGATAACTTTTTTCTTTATGATCAAGGTCATAAACTGAACACTATTTCCTGAAATATCTTTGAACATAACTTCAAAACAAAACGTTATGTACTCCAAATTATTAAAAGATTTTAGAGAAATGTATATGGCATATATCCCATTAATGATCATTTTGTCTAGCTGTTTAGGATCGGTAGCTGCGATGTATATATTAATGCAAGAACGATCTTCAATGCAAGTAATTCAATTAACCGTTTGTGTTATTATTTGCATGACATTTAATGCCTCTATTCTAGCACAAATGAAGCCGAAATTTGTTTTTAATTTATTGATAGCGAGCCTAACAATTAATGCACTCTTAGTGCTATTAAACTTTGGATATTATTCATAATAAAAAGTGTTATGAAACCAATAAAAAAAAGAGATATAGAAACCAGAAAAGATATTTATGACCTAGTATCACAGTTCTATACTAAAATAAGAAAGGAGAACATATTAGGCCCCATTTTTAATCAAACAATAAGCAATTGGGATGAACACCTTGATAGATTAACTGACTTCTGGGAAACCAATCTATTATTTGTTGCCAAGTATAAAGGGAACCCTATCCAATTACATCAAAAAGTTGATGCAGCTTTTCATGGTAAAATAACCGAAAAACATTTTGGTATCTGGCTAAATTTATGGTTTGCAACAATTGATGAATTATATACAGGAGAAAAAGCCCAAACTGCTAAAAGAAGAGCAAGAAAGATGTCTACACACCTATTCATAAAAATGTATGAATCTAGAATATCACAAAAAACTACATGTCCTTTTCTTAACGAAAATAACAATAACGTTTTTTAAACAAACTGATGCAAAACTTGCGGAGTAATAGCGCTATGAGAGGCATGATGAACCGCTTCTTTATTTCTGATAACAATAAATTGAGGAGATTCATGATATACCTGAAACTTTGCAGATATTTCTGAAGAAATATCTCTATGATTTAATAAATCCAGATAATACAAGTCTACTTGATTTTCCAAAAGATCAAAACTACTTTCAAAATTTCTAATCACCATTCTACTAATACCACAGCGAGTAGAATGTTTAAAAATAGCCTGTGTTTTACTAACAGAAGCTTCAGCTATTTTATCTAACTGATCTATCGATTTCAATTCTTGCCAAGGTAAAGCCTGTTTTTCTTCTTTAGGCTCTTTATCTTCTGATCCAAAAATTTTTCCAAATAATCCCATATACTTAATTTCTTAAAATCATTACAAACTTAATTAAATGATTTTTAATAATTGACATTTATCATTCTTTGTCGTAATAGAATCTGTAACTTTACAATAAGTCAAAAAGTCAGTAAAAATAGCCCTGTTGCAGACATTTTGACCTGTTTTCAGAATGGGAATATTATTTGATTTATCCTCTCAAAAGATGAAAACAAACAGATATGAAATAAGCTAAACTTATTAGTTTATTATGACTAAAAGTTTAATAGTTAATCCTACCTAACCGTCGACTAAGGTAGATCTGAACACAAAAAAAATAAAAGATGAATTTTAATAATTTCACTATAAAATCACAAGAGGCTATCCAGCAAGCTCAACAACTTGCTCAAGGTTATGGCCATCAACAAATTGAGAATGAACACATTTTTAAAGGCATATTTAATGTAGATGAAAATGTACTCCCTTTTCTTTTGAAAAAATTGAATGTTAATATCAACATATTACAACAAGTATTAGATAGTACGTTAGAAAGTTTCCCTAAAGTAAGTGGCGGAGATATTCAATTATCACGTGAGGCTGGAAAATCTTTAAATGAAGCTAGTATTATTGCTAAATCTATGGAAGATGAATATGTATCCATTGAACATTTAGTAATTGCAATCTTTAAATCTAAAAGTAAAATTGGTCAAATCCTAAAAGACCAAGGCGTCACCGAAAAACATCTAAAAGAAGCCATTAATGAAATCAGAAAAGGAGAACGTGTAACTTCCCAAAGTGCTGAGGAAACCTACCAATCTTTGAGTAAATATGCGAAAAATCTCAATGATTTAGCAGAGAATGGCAAACTAGATCCTGTAATAGGTAGAGATGAAGAAATCCGTAGAATTTTACAGATTCTATCAAGAAGAACAAAAAACAATCCTATGTTAGTTGGAGAACCTGGTACAGGTAAAACAGCTATTGCAGAAGGATTAGCACATCGAATTGTTGCTGGTGATATACCAGACAACTTAAAAGAAAAGCAGATATATTCATTAGATATGGGAGCTCTAATTGCCGGAGCAAAATTTAAAGGAGAGTTTGAAGAACGACTAAAAGCTGTTGTAAAAGAAGTAACCTCTAGTGATGGGAATATTGTATTATTCATTGATGAAATTCATACACTAGTCGGTGCTGGAGGTGGTCAAGGAGCCATGGATGCTGCAAATATTTTGAAACCAGCTTTAGCACGAGGAGAATTAAGAGCTATTGGAGCGACTACACTTGATGAATATCAAAAGTATTTCGAAAAAGATAAAGCCCTAGAAAGAAGATTTCAGAAAGTAATTGTTGACGAACCAGATACTGAAAGTGCGATTTCTATTCTTAGAGGAATAAAGGAAAAATATGAAGCTCATCATAAAGTAAGAATCAAAGACGAAGCTATTATTGCTGCTGTAGAACTTTCTCAAAGATACATCACCAATAGGTTTTTACCCGACAAAGCGATTGACCTTATGGATGAAGCTGCCTCTAAACTTCGAATGGAAATTAATTCTAAACCAGAAGAATTGGATGCGTTAGATCGTAAGATTATGCAATTAGAAATAGAAATAGAAGCTATCAAACGTGAAAATGATGAGTCTAAATTGAAATCACTAAATGCCGATCTTGCAAATTTCAAAGAAGAAAGAAATGAGATTTTTTCTAAATGGCAGAGCGAAAAAGAAGTTGTAGATGCTATTCAAAATACTAAAACAAATATAGAAGAATATAAATCTGAAGCAGAAAGAGCTGAAAGAAATGGAGACTATGGAAAAGTTGCAGAACTACGCTATGGAAAAATTAAAGATTCTCAGGAGAAATTAGAAATACTACAAGAACAACTTAATCAACAACAAAGTAAATCTTCATTGATAAAAGAAGAAGTTACCAATGATGATATAGCCGAAGTAGTTGCTAAATGGACGGGGATTCCGGTAACAAGAATGTTACAAAGTGATCGCGAAAAACTTTTAGTTTTAGAAAAAGAATTGCAAAATAGAGTAGTCGGACAAACTGAAGCCATACAAGCTGTAAGTGATGCCGTAAGAAGAAGTCGTGCAGGGTTACAAGATCAGAAAAGACCAATTGGATCTTTCCTTTTTCTAGGAACAACAGGAGTGGGTAAAACAGAATTAGCAAAAGCTTTGGCTGATTACCTCTTTAATGATGAAAGTGCAATGACCAGAATTGATATGAGTGAATACCAAGAACGTCACGCAGTAAGTAGATTAGTAGGAGCTCCTCCTGGATATGTTGGATATGACGAAGGTGGACAATTAACAGAAGCAGTTAGAAGAAAACCATATTCTGTAATATTGTTAGATGAAATTGAAAAAGCACATCCTGACACCTTCAATATATTATTACAAGTATTGGATGAAGGTCGTTTAACAGACAATAAAGGGAGAACGGCTGATTTTAGAAATACTATTATTATTATGACTAGTAACATGGGAAGTCATATTATTCAGCAAAAGTTTGAAGCAGTGAAAGATGTAGATACTGCTATGGAAAGTGCTAAAATTGAAGTTCTAGGGTTATTAAAACAATCAGTTCGTCCTGAGTTTTTAAATAGAATAGATGATATCATAATGTTTACTCCATTAAGTGAAACACATATCAAAGAAATTGTAAAATTGCAATTAAGAAATGTATCTCAGATGTTAAAGGAACAAAACATAACTCTTGATGCTACAGATGAAGCTATTAATTTTTTATCGAAAAAAGGATTCCAGCCGGAGTTTGGTGCCAGACCGGTAAAACGTACTATACAAAAAGAAGTGTTGAATTCGTTATCTAAAGAAATCCTCGCAGGGAAAATATCCACAGAAAGTATTATATTACTAGACGAGTTTGACAACAATTTAGTGTTTAGAAATCAAACCGACCTAGTCCTATAACGCTACTAGTGTTAATTAAATCTTAAAAAAAAGAGCTTGTTTTTTGTTAAAAACAAGCTCTTTTTCTATTCATTAAGAAAAAAATAACATAGCATAACCTATCATTAAATCAATAATTTATGGTTTTACCGTAGTTATCAACAAGCATATTCTTACATGGTTGATAAGTATTTCTTACAAAAGATAAACTTTTGAGTAAATTGCTTCTTAATGAAACCAACTTTAGTATTATACTTTTGCATACTTTCTTTCACCTTCACTTTTGGTCAAAATCAAAAGGGGAATCTTGCTGATATTAAGAGTAAGTATTCTCTTATAAGAGAACTTGTAGACAGTAATACGCTTAGGCAATATCATACAGATTATACTTGTGAAGAATCTTTAGAAAAGGGTATGATCACTTTCTATTATAATAGTCGCGAATTAAAGCATATTATTCATCAATACACACAAGGGCATGTCTCTTATAAAGATGAATATTACATTTGGGACGATCAACTATTTTTTGAATTCTCAACTCATAAAGTAAAATACAAAGACTACGAAAAGAACAGAAAAAAGAGAATTGAAAAAATAGATGTTGTATTAACCTTAGAAGAACGATTTTATTTTGATAATTTTGAGCCTATCAAATGTCAATTCAAGGATTTCGAAACCAGAAGTAATCGAACTAAAAACCCTCGAACCAACTATGTACGAAATCAAACTACAGATTGTGATCAATCCGGTAGAATAATAGAAAAATATTACATTCTTTTAGAATATCAAGATTTAGATATAGTAGATGCCTGCGAACTGCCAAGAAGCATTGCAAAAATAGTATCTGATGATATTATTTATAGCAGTTTAGGTAAAAACTAACAAGAATTATCTTAAAATAATTCTTTTGATTACAGAAGTATCATCATAATAAAATCTTACCAAGTAAACCCCTGCGGATAGATTTAGATTAACTTTTGTTATTTCTTCAAAAGGCTGTTCAACCAAAACATTACCTAAGGTATCTAACACTTCTAAATCTCCGCGTTTTCCTTTTGCAGATATCATAATATAACTATTAGCAGGATTAGGATATAATGAGAATCTATTTATTTCATTATCATCTATAGACAAAGTATTGGACCATACTTGTCCTGCATTATTACCCCATATATATTCTGCTAGATCTGGTTGATCTATAAAAGGATTACGATTGAATTGCCAATTATAAATAACATTATTACGATTCATTTCAAAATCATCCGGAGGATCGTTTCTATGCCAATCTAATAACGTAGCCAAATCTCCAAGTTCAGATATTGTACTATCCGTATCGTCCGGAAAACCATTAACAACTTGTAGTGCTTTATACCTAGTTACAAGGAAAAAAATACCTCGAGCTACATCACCTTTCCAACTACCTAGATTGCCTGTTGGGCCATTGTATTCTCCATAATGCTGATTTCCTCTAGAGCTATTCTCATTAGAATCTGTAGCTCTTAAACCATGTGCATCAGAATTAGCATGACGTAATGAATCTGCATTTGTTGTGACAAAACCAGAAATACCATCAGCTATATCATCAAAATCTCTGAAATCTTGAAACTCACCTCTAGATCTAGGATACGTATGTTCCCGGTTCCAAGTTTCATTTATATCAGTTAATCCTGCAAAATCTAATTTAGGGCGTTGTTGTTCTGTATATAATAGCCAAACTTGATTACTGTTTTCTGGACTTTGATCTGCACTACCTAGAATCTCTACAATATCTGCATACGAATGTGTTCTTACTGTAGTTGGATCAGCTACAATATCCTGAATAGCTTGAACCAAAGCCGCATCTGCTAAACCTTCTAAAGAATTATAATAATCTACTGGTGCCGTACTGGCTACATTACCAAAAGTTGGATTTAAAGGTGTTCCCCAAGAAGCTACAGTGAAATCGTTATCTATAACTCGTAGTTCTTTATTATCATTAAGACGAATAAAACCTGATGGAATCGTACCAAAAGTAATTTTCAAAACTTCATCTCCTTCATCATCCACATCATCAATCAGTTGAATTGTATTAGTCACCGTATTCGTTCCCGCGGTAATAGTTACCGAAGTGTTTCCTGAATAATCTGCCATTGTAAAGCTTTCATTCGCTAGTGTAACATCAAAGGTAAGGTCACTCGTTACATTTGTTTCTGTCGTAAATACGATATCTACATTGTCTCCTTCATTATATTGATCAAAAGAAGTAGTTATCAAAATACCATTAAATTGAGTACCACTTCCATCATTAAGTGCTCCTGGAGTAGGAGTTTTTACCTCGTATGTGCCATCATCCTTACGTTGGATGGATTCTGTAGTTTTATTATTATTCTCATCCTCATTGATTTGTTCCATAACCCCCAATAAAGTCATAAGGCCTGTATCATCAGCATCATCCGTGTCATGAATTAGTGCATCTAACAAATTAGTAGTCGTTGCAATAGTTCCTTCGGGAAAATCTGTATCATTTCCTATATAAATAGCTACTGCATCTGCCCCATTCTGTATAATATTCTCTGATAACAAAACATCAGGTACTGGAGAAACTTCAGGGCCACCAATTAAAAAAACCCCGTTAGCATCTGTGGTATATCCATCAAGATCCAATGTAAAATAACTTGCATCTCCTCCACTTGTCGAACCATTGAATAAAACAACAACAAACCCATTTAAAGAAAAATTTGGAGCATCGGATTTCAATTCTATAAATTCTTGAGTATCTGTACTAGGTGTATCAGCATCTAATTCATTAATTACAAGCTGACCAAAAGAAAATTGTACAAAAAGTAATATAAAAACAAAAATGTAGAGATTTTTCATAACCATAAAAATTAGCATTACAATATAGGTATAATACTTAGCCCACTAGGTTATCTTTATATTAAAAAGTTAGATCTTATGAAAAAAATTAAAATATAATGTTAAAAACAAATTTTAAAATATACCATTTGGTATATTTTATATATATTTGATGCATAACTTTTTATAAATGCTTACTAAAGCCGAAAAAACAACTGAATTTATCGTTCAAACCGTTGCTCCTATTTTTAATAAGAATGGATATGCAGCAACAAGTCTGAGCGACATTACTAAGGCAACTGGTTTAACTAAAGGCGCAATTTATGGAAACTTTAAAAACAAGGAAGAATTAGCTATTGCAGCATTTACTATGACTGTAAAAAGTATGTTAAGGCGTATAACAGACCATCAAACACTTAGTAATTCTTCAATTGAAAAATTATTTCTTATTACGGATTTTTATCGAAACTATTATAATTACAGTCAAGAACTAGGAGGATGCCCAATTCTTAATATGGGAGTTGATGCTAAACACCAAAACAGTCCCCTTTTTAAATATGTTCAATACACCATTGATAAAATTCAAAATAATGTTGCTCTACTTATTAATGAAGGAAAACAATCTAAAGAAATAAAACAAGATATTGATTCTGTGCTATATGCCAAAAGGCTATATACTATGATTATTGGTGCAATATTTATGACACATACTATGGAGGATAACAGTTATTTATTACAAACAATGGATCAGATAGACACTATGATTCAAAATGAATTAAAACTATAAACTTTTTTTTAAACAAAAATATACCAATTGGTATAAAATAAAAAATATTATGACAATATTACCAAAAACACTAGAAAGTAAAGCAAAAATAAGGTTTCAGCATTGCGATCCATTCAATCACCTTAATAATGCAGAATACATTAATTACATGATTAACGCAAGAGAAGACCAAATAATTAACCATTACGATTTAGATCTATTCAAAATGGCTCAAACACAAGGTGTAAGCTGGGTTGTAGGTAGTAATCAAATTGCATATTTGCGACCTGCACTCTTAATGGAAGACGTCATTATTGATTCTCAACTTATATCATTTTCAGAAAATGAACTACACGTAGAAATACGAATGTGGAATCACAATAAAAAAGAGTTAAAAGCTGTTATGTGGAGCTCTTTTGTTCATTTCAATTTATTAAAACAAAAAAGATGGAATCATACTCCTGAACTAATGGAATTGTTTAATTCTGTATTAAATCCAATAGAGGCTAACACTTTTAATCAAAGAATTTCCGAACTAAAACCACAAAAAGTGTAACATATAGTTTCTAATGGAGTCTTATAAATACATCAATCAACAAAATCTAACCATTATGAAGACTTCTGATGATCTTGGCTCCTCTCAAAAGAAGAGGAGTTCATATTTTTTTATTGCCTTTTTTGTAATCGCAGTATTATCCATGGCAATAGTTGCCTGGAAATTAGGAGTATTTGAATAATTTTATTTTTCACTCCTTACAAAATATTAATTATATAATTTGTAGATTATATAATTAAAAAGGGCTTTGTTTTCTATAACAGAGCTCTTTTTAATATCTACAATGTTGTATTTTGGCATAGCAGAAAATTCTCTCCCATCCGATTCAGTTTTATTTTTTCAACCTAATTAATTATTATTTTATCGAAAAGCTACACTTTTCAATACTAAACGGTTATTTCCTTCGTTCCCGTAAAATCTGATTAACTAGTGTTTTTCAGGTTTATTAATCTCCCAAATCAAAAATTATGAAACTCAAATTTACACGTAAAAAACAATTTTCATTATCAATATCAATACTTTCCTTTTTTCTAATTTTCAATTCTTTTAGCTACGCTCAAACGGTTGTAGAAAGATATGGAAGATTACAAGTAAATGGAAGCCACGTTACTGCAGAAAATGGTGATAAGATAAGTCTAGCAGGAATGAGTCTATTTTGGAGTAATGCAGGAGATGGTGGTGACTTTTATAATAGTCAAACTATAAATCATTTAGCTGATGATTGGAAAAATCCAATCATTAGAGCCGCCCTTGGTGTTAAAGAAGATTGGGATGGTGGAACTGGTTATATAGATAATACCGCGGTGCAAAAAGCTAAAATTAGAACTGTTATAGACGCAGCCATAGCGAAAGGTGTTTATGTTATCATCGATTGGCACACCCATGCAGCAGAAGTATATAAAGATGAGGCTGTAGCTTTCTTTACCGAAATGGCAGAGTTATATGGGAATAATGATCACGTTATCTATGAAATTTATAATGAACCTATAAATCAATCTTGGAGTGATGTTAAGAGTTATGCTGCTGATGTAATAGCAGGTATTCGTTCTAAAGATCCAGACAACTTAATCATTGTGGGAAGCCCTACTTGGTCGCAAGATGTTGACCAAGCAGCTGCAAACCCAATTACTGGGGACCCTAATTTAGCGTATACCTTACATTTTTATGCTAATACACATAAACAATTTTTAAGAGATCGCGCGTTAGCAGCTATGAATAGTGGAATTGCTCTATTTGTAACTGAATGGGGCACAACGGATGCCAGCGGAAACGGAGGATACAATCCACAAGAATCACAAGTTTGGTTAGACTTTATGATTGATAATCATATCAGTTATGTAAATTGGACAGTTTCTCATAAACCAGAAGATTCTTGCGTTGTGAGCCCTGGCATGGGAGTACAAGGATTGACAAATGGTAATCTAACTACATCTGGTATTTTTATCAGAAATCATTTACTATCGCGAGCAGCAACATTAAGTATTGATGATTTTACTATTAATAATGAAAAATTATCATTGAATCAAAACCCTGTTAAAGATATTCTATCAATTAATTCTAACATTATCATTGATGACCTTACAGTTTTTGATATGAACGGAAGATCTGTTTTTCATAAAGATGTAAATAAGAACAATCCAGAAGTCAATATAAACAATTTAAATTCTGGTAATTACATTTTAAAAGTAAGTTCTAATAATACCACTACAACTACTAAATTTGTAAAACATTAGGTTCATAAAAATATTATAAAATTTTACCAGTAAAGCCTCTAAGAACTATATTAGAGGCTTTATTATTTATATGAAGTATATTATTTTACGTTCCATTTTTGCAATATTAATCATTGAGACTTTAGTTTCTTGCGCAAGTATTTCTAATAACACTATTAGTAGCTCATTTAAAATAAAGTATCTAGATGAATATGTAATTTACAATGATTCTATTTTCGAAGAGAGTAAGATTGGAGGTCTTTCCGGTATTGAATATCAAGAAGAACAAAACATGTATTATTTGGTCTGTGATGATGCAAAAAACCCTAGGTTTTATAAGGCAAAAATTTCTTTTGAAAAAAATAAATTTAATAAAATAGTAATAGATCAACTAATTAAAATTAAAGATCCAAACAGCCAATTCTTACATAGCAATATTGCAGATTTAGAAGATATTAGAATGTATAATGAAAATGAATTCATATTTAGTAGTGAAGGCTCCATAAAAAACAATTATGATCCAGCAATTTTTATTACTGATGCAATGGGAAATTATAAGAATAAACTTCTACTTCCCTCCTATTTCCTAACCAATACAGATTCAAAAAACAAACCGCGACATAATGGTGTTTTTGAAGGATTAGTAAATGATATCGACAACAAAGGATATTGGGCTGCTATGGAGTTACCTTTAAAACTTGATGGAGAAGAACCCTCCTTTGATAGACCTGGAGCTCCAGTTAGAATTACTCATTTTAATACAAAAATAAAAACAGCTGATTTTCAATTTACCTATCCACTTGATAAACTCGCTAAAGACCCTAAAGGAAAATTCGGCGTAAATGGAATCACAGGGATATTACAGCTTAACAAATCACAATTTCTTGTCATAGAAAGAGGATATTCTGCTGGTTATAGAACACAAGGAAATACAGTAAGAATTTATTTAGCTGATATAAAAGAAGCAACTAACACTCTAAAATTTGAATTTCTACAAAATAAGAAGTATCAATTAGCTACTAAAAAATTACTTTTTGATTTCGAAACAGTTCGAGACCAATTGACGGATCAAATTGTTGATAATATAGAAGGTATTACTTTTGGCCCTATATTAGCTAATGGAAATCAATCGTTATTATTAATTTCTGATAATAATTTTAATCCAATTTCTGAACAAATCAATCAATTGATACTACTAGAACTACTTAAAACAAAATAGTTATGAAGACTACATATATTTCTGCCATTATATTATTCGTTATTGTTTCTTTTTCCAGTTTTGCTCAGGAAACTAAAGATAATAAAGATACAACGACATATATCTTAGTTAGACATTCTGAAAAAGATACTAGTGACCCAAGTAATAGAAACCCTAATCTAACAGAAGAAGGTAAGACACGTTCAGAAAATCTAGTACGCATATTAAAAAACATTAACATAGATCTTGTATATAGTACTGATTACTTGAGAACGAAACAAACAGCTTCTCCAATAGCAAAAGATAGAAATATCAAAGTATCTATTTATGATCCAAGAAAATTATATGATAATCAATTTCAAAAAGAAACCGTTGGAAAAACTTCAGTAATTGTGGGACATAGTAATACTACTCCAACATTCGTCAATAAAATTATGGGAATGGAGAAGCACAAAGCTATTGATGAAAAAGATTATACTAAGCTTTTTATTATTAAAGTTACCGGAGATGTTATAACGGACACTGTTCTTAATATTGATTAACAACAATTATGCTCTTCATAAACATAAATATCATCAAGTTCTATTTTAGACAATAATTTTAATTGATCATTTACAAACATTGAATCTAAATTAGATAAAGGAGTAGACAAGTTACTTGCTTTGTAATTATTATAATCAACGAACCTGATTCCGTTTACCACTCTTGCGTTGTATGCTTCTCTAAAACGAATTCCTCCTCCATCGACAGCATATTTATAAGCTAGATAATCAATAGTAAAATTTTCTTTATGAATCCAGTACATAAATTGGTCTTCATAATCAGTACCTCCTCCTTCTTGATCAAACGTAACTTTGATCTCATAATAAGACGAACCATTAATCTTAGATTCCCCAACTAATTCTTTATTAACAGCAGGTGCATTCAATCCATAAGGCAAATTAGCAAAATAATGAACTGAATTTACTCCATCACTTATTTTAGTTACCATTGAATCTACAACTTTAACTCTGCAACTTTCAATAGATCTCGAAAGACCTTGATTATTCAGTATATCGTGAGTCATACCATTATCTCCAAAAACTACTCTCTCTAATTGATATTTTCCATTACTTCGTACACTTCTATACTCCTTTCCTCTAAAAGAAAAACGAATACTACTATTGTCAAATTTTGTTCCTCCTGCATTCTCTATGGTTTTATCCACGATCTGTTGTACATTATCTTGTACAGCAACGGTAGCAGAGGATACTAAAAACAATAATCCAACTAAAAATAAAAACTTTTTCATAAATTATTTATTAACTTAAGGTCTAAAATAGCTGTTACACTATCAATAATTCTAATTATTTTGTTAAACTAAAACACTGTATTATTATCAAGTGTAATAATGTTTATTTCTTTCACCTTTAGCCGAGTCTGATAAGTAAAACTTTCATAAAGTTATCTAATTTTAAGTTTATTTTTTTTTGAATTTTCCAAAAGATAATTATTTTGCAATCCCTAAATTCTATAAATATTATGAAATATACATTACTCCTTTTGGTTTGTATCACTACACAATCAATATTAGCGCAGGATGCCGCTGCTTACGAAACAACAACAAAAGCTTTTCAAGAAAACTTTAATGCACAGGATATCGATGCTGTTTTTGATTTGTATGCTCCTGAAATGCAGGAAGAAATGACAAAAGAGGGAGTTACTCGTTTTATTAAAGGATGTCATTCTCAATTCGGAAACTTAAACAACCTCACTTTTATCGAATCTGCAGAAGGGATTAATAGTTATACTGCCGCTTTTGACAATATCAGTCTAGTAATGGAACTAAAACTAAACCCTGATGGTAAAATTGCTACTATACAATTTCAGGAACCTTAAAAAATTTTACTACAATATAAATGACAAAGCTTTCTTTAGGGAAAGCTTTTTGTATTTTTGTACTCCTCGTCTATTTTTGATGAGCACAAATTATGAATAAAAACAAAATCAACATACTTAATAGGAAAGCCAAATTCGAATACGAATTTTTGGATAAATATACCGCTGGAATTAAACTTGTAGGAACAGAAATAAAGGCAATTAGAGAAGGAAAGGCTGGTATTGCAGAAAGTTTCTGTGAGTTTCATAACAATGGGGAACTATTTGTTATTAATATGAACATTGAAGAGTATTCTCACGCTACCTATTTTAACCACAACCCTAAAAGTGAACGAAAGTTATTACTAAACAAACAAGAATTAAAAAAATTAGAGAAAGAAGTTAAAAATTCTGGTCTTACGATTATCCCTACTCGATTGTTTGTAAATGATAAAGGTTTAGCTAAATTAGATATTGCCCTTGCTAGAGGTAAAAAACTTTATGACAAGCGTGAAACCATAAAAGATCGAGACAATAAGCGTGCTCTAGATCGAATTAAAAAGGACTATAAGTAATACTCCCGTAATAGAGATTATTCTCCTATCATTTTATCATATTCTATCTGTTCTTTTTTCTGTAATTCTAGATTTTCTGGATCTTGATCTAATTGTTTAACCGCTTCAATATAATCAGGATGGTTTTTATACTTTAATGTCAAAAAGGCATAAGAAGGTAGCAATAGAAATACATACCCTAAAATAGCATAAAAAACTACCCTTATAAGTAATCTTTTGTAAAAAGTTCTATTCTCCTTTATGATCTTCACGAATCCAATGATAAAAACAATATTCAGAAAGTTGACTCCAATAATTAATAGTTGATTTCCAAACGGCCAACGGAATACCCGAAACAACATTCCTAACAATACAATTGATATCGAAAATCCCGCAGCTATTGCACCAATAATTCTTTTTGTAGAAACATTTTTATAAGATTCTTTTTTGAAAATTTCTCGAAAAGAAACATTATTAAAAAGAGCAAAACCAAAATAAAAGTATAAACAAGAAAGTCCAAATAGTGATAAAATGATCAATTCATTTCCGAAAGGCCAATCAAGGAGGTAAATAAATATTCCAATTACAGTAACAATTGGAAAGATACAAAGTTCTAATTTCCTCATTACAATAAATCTAATTCTTATCCTCTAATAAAGGTACAAAGCGAAACTCTCCAAATTCATGTTTTTCAAACTTGGTTTCACTTTTGCGAATAAATAAAGTCATTACTTGAGGATCATTTCCTACCGGAATTACTAACCTGCCTCCTATTTCCAATTGTGCCAGCAAAGGTTTTGGTACATAAGGAGCACCTGCAGTAACTATAATACCTTTATAAGGAGCAAATTCTTCTAAACCTTTATATCCATCTCCAAAAGATAGATGTTTAGGTCGATATCCTAATTTAGGTAAGAACAATTTTGTCTTTTTAAACAATTCTTGTTGTCTTTCTATACTATATACCTTACAGCCCAGTTCACACAAAACGGCAGTCTGATAACCAGATCCTGTACCTATTTCTAATACTTTATCACCACGTTCAACCTCCAATAATTCTGACTGAAAAGCAACAGTATAAGGCTGAGAAATAGTTTGATCAGCGCCTATTGGAAATGCTTTATCTTGATACGCATGATCACCAAAACCCGAATCCATAAATAAATGTCTAGGTATCTTACGTATAGCAGTAAGAACATATTCATCTTTAATTCCTTTGTCGATTAGCACATCGACTAACTGTTTTCTTTTTCCAGCGTGTTTTAATGTATCTCTAGATTTCATTAGGGTAGATTAACAGGCTAAAATTACATAAAGATTTTAAAGAATAACGAACAATTTGAGCATTAAAATGATTATTTTATATTTTAGACAGAATTAAGATTTATAAATTATAAATAATACTATTTTTGTGTAAAATCTTGAATTATGCTCAAAGCCGGAGTACTTGGCGCAGGACACCTTGGAAAAATTCATCTACGTCTCCTGAAACAATCTAAAAATTACGAACTGGTTGGTTTTTATGACGCCAGTGAGAAACAAGCAAAAGCCATTGCAGAAGAATTTGGTTATCAATTATTCAGCTCTGTAGAAGAATTGATCGCAGCTGTTGATGTCGTAGATATCGTAACACCAACTTTCGCTCATTTTGAAGTTGCAAAACAAGCTATCGAAGCAGGAAAACATGTTTTTATAGAAAAACCAATTACCAATACAGTTGAAGAGGCGGAAAAGTTAATAGAACTAGCCAAGACTCACAATATAAAAGGTCAAGTTGGTCATGTGGAACGTTTTAACCCAGCATACACTTCTGTTTCGAAAAAAATCGATAATCCAATGTTCATCGAAGCACACAGATTAGCTGAGTTTAATCCTAGAGGAACTGATGTTCCAGTTGTTCTGGATTTAATGATTCATGACATAGATGCTATATTAAGTGTGGTACATTCTGATGTAAAACATATAAGTGCTAGTGGAGTATCCGTAATTAGTGAGACTCCTGATATCGCAAATGCCCGTATTGAATTTGAAAATGGATGTGTTGCCAATCTTACGGCTAGTCGTATTTCCTTAAAAAATATGAGAAAAGCAAGATTTTTTCAAAAAGATGCCTATATATCTATAGATTTCTTTGAGAAGAAATGTGAAGTCGTTAAAATGAAAGATGCTCCAGAAAAACCTGGTGATTTCGATATGATTCTACAAAATGCAGAAGGTGTAAAAAAACAAATCTATTTTGATAACCCAGAAGTTCCCTCCAATAATGCAATATTGGACGAATTAGACACTTTTGCAGAAGCTATTAATAATAACACTACTCCTATTGTATCCTTGACGCAAGGTAAAAAAGCATTAGAAGTAGCTTTACAGATTATCGGGTGTTTTAAACACTAACAACAAGAAAGCATAAACAAACATAAATACACCATAGAGGTGAATCACAATAACTATAATTCATGAAAAACGTAGCAGTAATTGGTGCCGGAACGATGGGGAATGGAATTGCCCATACTTTTGCACAAAAAGGTTTTAAAGTTCAACTAATTGATATTTCTCAACAGTCTTTAGATAAGGGATTAGCAACTATCACTAAGAATCTTGATAGAATGATTGCTAAAGAGAAAATTTCTGAAGCCGACAAAGAGACTACTCTTAGTAATATATCTACATATACTAACATTAAAGAAGGTGTAGAATATGCAGGTCTGGTTGTTGAAGCTGCTACTGAAAATATTGATTTAAAATTAAAAATTTTCAGAGAACTTAGTGAAGCTTGTTCAGAAGATACTATTCTAGCTACAAATACTTCTTCTATATCAATTACTCAAATTGCGGCAGTTACAAAGAAACCAGATATGGTTATCGGAATGCATTTTATGAATCCAGTACCTATCATGAAATTGGTGGAGATTATTAGAGGATACAATACATCAGATGAAGTTACTAATACTATTATGGAAATGTCTAAGACATTGGGTAAAGTTCCAGTAGAGGTTAACGATTATCCAGGTTTTGTAGCTAACAGAATACTAATGCCTATGATTAATGAATCCATCGAAACTTTATATAACGGTGTTGCTGGAGTTTCTGAGATAGATACCGTTATGAAATTAGGAATGGCGCATCCAATGGGACCTTTACAATTGG
Organism: Aquimarina amphilecti; assembly: GCF_900109375.1. Taxonomy (GTDB): domain Bacteria; phylum Bacteroidota; class Bacteroidia; order Flavobacteriales; family Flavobacteriaceae; genus Aquimarina; species Aquimarina amphilecti. The sequence goes on along the minus strand of NZ_FOAB01000009.1, from coordinate 83,976 downwards.
CAGATTTTATTGGATTAGATGTATGTCTTTCTATTCTTAATGTAATGTATGATGGTTTCAAAAACCCCAAATACGCTCCTTGTCCATTGTTAGTAAATATGGTAATGGCTGGAAAGCTTGGAGTAAAAAGCGGTGAAGGTTTTTATGATTACTCAGAAAGTCGAAAAGCAGAAAATGTAGCTAAACAGTTTGTATAGTCAATAATTAATTGGAAGTAAAAGATATGATTGTATTATGAAGATATATCTGCCAATTACTTTAACGCTATTACTGTTTTTATCATGTAAAAAAGAATTTATTGTAGTTTCTAATGATGTTTCAGATGTAAATGATTTAAAAACTAAAATTCAAGTTCAAAATAAATATACCAAGTACGACTCGCTTTTCAAAAAGCACAAAGAATTCATTGCTAAAGATTTTGATTTCCCTGTAGGAAAACCTAATACAAAGGGATATTACAATGCTCAGAAGTTTACGGAAAATAATCATTTAGGAGATGATTGGAATGGCGTTGGTGGTGGTAATTCTGATCTTGGAGATGCTATATTCTCTATAGCAAATGGATATGTTTCGTTTGCAGATGATATTGGTGGTGGTTGGGGAAATGTGATACGCATTATTCATCAATACAAAGGCAATTATTATGAATCCGTATATGCGCATTGTCAGACCATAAAAGTAAAAGAAGGTCATTTTATTAAAAAAGGAGAATTAATTGCTACTATCGGAAATGCCGATGGTATTTATTATGCACATTTGCATCTAGAGATAAGAGATGATATCTTTATGGACATTGGTGGCGGATATTCTGAAGATGTAAAAGGATATATAGATCCTACAAAATTTATAAAAGAAAACTAATGGCTAAAATACATCCATTTAAAGCAGTTCGTCCTACAAGAGATAAAGTAAGCTTGATTGCATCACGATCTTACCAAAGTTATACTCCAGAGGAAAGAGATTCTAGAATGGATTATAACCCATATTCTTTTTTGCACATTGTGAATCCTGGTTATAAATATCATAAAGAAATCTCAGGAGATGAACGATACAAACTAGTGCGCAATAGATATTTGGAATTTAAAGAAGATGAGATTTTCAAGCAAGATGAAACCCCTTGTTTCTATGTCTATAAAATCGTGAATCGAGAACAAGAATCTTTCTGTGGTATAATTGCTGCAGCAAGTGCCGAAGATTATGAAAATGATATCATCAAAAAGCATGAGGATACACTGACTGATCGAGAAAGTACTTTTAAACAATATTTAAAAACCGTAGGGTTTAATGCAGAACCAGTACTTCTAACCTATCCCGATAATGATTCAATCGCTAGGATAATTAAAAAAGTAAGTACTGAAAGAGCTGAATATGAATTTACAACTACCTACCGAGACACACATTATCTATGGAAAGTAGATAGCAAAGATTATATCGAACAAATACAATCTGCTTTCCAGACCATGGAAACGATTTATATTGCTGACGGCCACCATCGATCGGCCTCTTCTTTTCTATTGGCAAAAGATTTAGCCTCAAATAACAATACACATTCTGGTAAGGAATCTTATAACTTCTTTATGAGTTATCTAATTCCCGAATCTGATCTAAGAATTTATGAATTCAATAGATTAATTAAAGACTTAAATGGATTATCCAAGGAAGAATTTTTAATTCGCTTGGACGAATGGTTCAGAATAGAAAATCGAGGAATCGAGGTCTACAAGCCTTCTAAGCCTCATCATTTTAGTATGTATCTGGATGGTGAATTTTATTCACTTTATCTCAGAAAAACTATTTATAAATTTACAGATGCATTAGAAGAACTAGATGCTCAGATTTTATTTAAAACAGTATTAGATCCAATCTTAGGTATTAAAAACCTTAGAACAGATACTCGAATAGAGTATTCTCACGGGAAAAATGGTATTGTTTACGTAAAAAGTAAAATTGATCAGGAAGAATTTGAAGTAGGATTTGGATTATTTCCTGCTACTGTAGATCAAATGAAAAAAATAGCAGATCAAGGATTAAAAATGCCTCCAAAAAGTACCTACATAGAACCTAAACTAAGAAGTGGTATTACTATTTACGAATTCTAAAATTCGTCCAAAAGGTATAATTACTTACATATGATTAGCGATTTAATTTTGTAATTTTAGGTATCTTTGGTCCTTATGAATTCTATTGAGGAAAACCTAAAAGAAATACAAAATACAATTCCTGAAAAGGTAACACTTGTTGCCGTATCTAAAACCAAACCTGTATCTGACTTAATGGAAGCTTACCAAGCAGGACAACGAGTTTTTGGAGAAAATAAAATTCAGGAAATGACCCAAAAATGGGAAGAGTTGCCTAAAGATATTATTTGGCACATGATTGGTCATGTTCAGACTAATAAGGTAAAATATATGGCACCTTATGTCGACACTATTCATGCTGTAGACAGCCTAAAACTTCTAAAAGAAATTAATAAACAAGCTGCTAAAAATGACAGAATAATTAATTGCTTTTTGCAAATCAAAATAGCCAAAGAGGATAGTAAATTTGGACTTAGTGAAACAGATGCGATAGCATTATTAAACTCTGAAGAAATAAAGTCATTAGCTAATGTGAAAATAAAAGGCTTAATGGGAATGGCAACTTTTACTGATAACACAGAACAAATCATAAAAGAATTCAAAAAAATACAATCTCTTTATAACCAGCTTACAGTAGATAATCCAGAGTTTAAAATATTATCAATTGGGATGAGTGGTGATTATAAACTAGCTATTGATTGCGGCAGCACTATGGTTCGTATTGGAAGTTCTATTTTTGGAGCCAGAAATTATAGTCATTAAAAAATAGTACTTTAGATTAAAATAAATCAATTTATTAAGACTACCCCACAGAAACCTATGATGTATGCAATTTTAGATATAGAGACTACCGGAGGAAAGTATAATGAAGAAGGAATTACGGAAATTGCAATCTACAAGTTTGACGGACATAAAGTTGTTGATCAATTTATCAGTTTGATCAATCCAGAAAGACCTATCCAGCCCTTTGTTGTTAACCTCACAGGAATAAACAATAAAATGCTTAGAAGCGCTCCTAAATTTTATGAGGTCGCTAAAAGAATTGTTGAAATAACTACAGATTGTATTATTGTCGCTCATAATGCGTCTTTTGATTATAGAATTCTTAAAACAGAGTTTAAAAGACTTAGTTTTGATTTTGAACGTCAATCACTCTGTACAGTAGAATTATCTCAAAAACTCATTCCGGATCAAAAATCATACAGTTTAGGAAAACTAGTTCGTAGTCTTGGTATTGCAATTTCTGATAGACATAGAGCTAATGGTGATGCACAGGCTACGGTAAAACTTTTTAAACTATTATTATCAAAAGACGTAGAAAAAAACATTCTTAAAGAAACAGTTAAATTAGAAACCAAAAAAAAGGTCGACGATAAACTGCTTAAACTTATAGAAAGTGTCCCCTCTTCAACGGGAGTTTATTACATGCATCGTGAAGATGGAACTATTATATACATAGGGAAAAGTAAAAATATTAAAAAACGAGTTACACAACATTTTACGAACGATAATAGAAAGTCTAAAAATATCCAAGATGAAGTAAGTAATGTAACTTACGAGATTACCGGAAGTGAATTACTTGCCCTTTTAAAGGAAAATGAAGAAATCAAACTTAATAGACCGAAGTATAATCGAGCTTTAAAAAGAAGTAAATTTGATCACGCATTATATCAATTCACTGATAAAAACGGGTATAAAAATTTAGTAGTAAAAAAAGTAGATAAAAATAAGAAAAGTATTACCACATTTACCAATAGGCAGCAAGCCAAGTCATTCATGCATCGTTGGACCGAAGAATTCAAACTATGTCTTAGATTAATGGATCTAGATAATAGTAAGGGAAATTGTTTTAATTATGGTATTGAGAAATGTAATGGTGCTTGTATCTTAGAAGAATCAACCGAAGATTATAATATCAAAGTCGAAGAACTTATAACTGTCAATTCTTTTGAAGATAAGAGCATGATGATAATTGATCGTGGTCGAGATATTGATGAGCAAAGCGTAATACTAATCGAAGAAGGTAAATTTATTGGCATCGGCTATTTCAATCTAAACCATCAGATAAATAATATTGATATCTTAAGATCTATTATAACTCCTATGCACCATAATCGAGATGCTCAACATATTATCCAAAGTTATGTAAGACAACATAAAAGGTTAAAAACTGTATTATTAGATAAAAATAAAATAAATTCTACTGAGTAACATTTCTTCATTAAAATCTAATAGCATTAAAATCAGCACGATATTAACAATAAAAAAACTAGATATTTTTTTAGTACTTTAGTTAAAACAATCAATTTTGAATCAGAAATTACAAACCAGAAACTGGAAACAAAAATTACACGAAGTCATCTATGAGGCTGATACCCCTATGGGTAGAATATTTGATGTAGTTCTTTTAATACTTATTCTTCTGAGTATCATTTTCGTGATGATGGAAAGTGTCAAAGGATTGTCTGAAAAGACCTATGACTTTTTGTATTACTCAGAATGGATCATTACGATATTTTTTACATTTGAATATATAGCAAGAATTATTTCTATAAAAAAACCTGCTAAATATATCTTTAGTTTTTATGGTATTATTGATTTTTTATCAACCATCCCTTTATACTTGTCTTTCTTTTTTATTGGCTCTAGTGCTTTACTTACGGTACGTGCTCTAAGGTTATTGCGAATATTTAGAATATTAAAAATCTCAAGATATATTGGAGAATCTAATAAGTTGGCAAAAGCAATTAAAGATAGTAGGGCCAAAATCTTAGTGTTTTTATTTGCTGTTGTTGTTGTCTGTATCATTACAGGAACTTTGATGTATATTATTGAGGGTGAAGAAAGTGGATTTAAGAGTATTCCAATAAGCGTCTACTGGTGTATTGTAACATTAACAACAGTTGGCTATGGTGATATTGCACCTGTCACACCTGTTGGTCAACTTCTTGCGGCACTTATTATGATTATGGGGTATGGAATTATTGCGGTTCCTACTGGTATTGTTAGTGCCGAATATTCAGCGAGTCAAAAAGCAGCTATAGTTAATATAAATTCACAATCCTGCTCTAATTGTAATGCCAGCAAGCATCAAGATGGGGCTAAATTCTGTCATAACTGCGGACATACCTTATTCAATGACTAAAACCTTAATTGTAGTTGTTGGCCCAACAGCCATAGGAAAAACAAGTTTAAGTATTAAACTAGCTCAAAATCTTAATTGTGAAATCGTTTCTGCGGATAGCAGACAGTTTTATAAAGAAATGCATATCGGGACAGCAGTTCCTAATATTGATGAGCTACAACAAGCAAAACATCATTTCATACAACACAAAAGTATACACGAAAAGTATTCTGTAGGAGATTTTGAAAAAGATGCTTTAGATAAACTAACGGAGCTTTTTAACAAAAATGAATATGCTATTTTGGTAGGTGGATCTGGACTATATGTAGATGCCGTAACGAAGGGCTTAGATAGTTTTCCCGAAGTTACTAATGATGTTAGAGAAACATTGAAAAAAGAATACAATGATGAAGGAATCGAAAGTTTACAACAAAAGCTAAAACTATTAGATCCTTCCTATTATGAAAAAGTAGATGTTAACAATACGCATCGAGTAATGAGAGCATTAGAGATTTGTATTAGTAGTGGAAAGCCTTATTCTTCATTTATTACTAAAACTGCTAAAAAAAGACCTTTCAATATTATTAAAATTGGTATTACCGCTGAAAGACAAACCATATATAATAGAATAAACCAAAGAGTTGATATAATGGTTGACGAAGGACTACTTGAAGAAGTAAAAAGTCTATATCCTTATACATCTTTAAATGCATTAAACACTGTAGGGTATAAAGAAATATTTGAATATATGAATGGTAATTCTGAATTGGATTTTGCTATATCCGAAATCAAAAAAAACACCAGACGTTTTGCTAAAAGACAGTTAACTTGGTTCAGAAAAGATCAGGAAATAAAATGGTTTGATTATCTATATAATTTTGATGATATATTATCATATATAAAAAAAATCGCCACAGAGCAGGGCTTGTAGCGATTTTATAATATAATATTACCGTTATCTAAGATTCATCACTACGTACAACAAGTCTGAATCCTTCTCCGTGGATATTTAAAATTTCCACATTTTCATCTTTCTTTAAATACTTTCTAAGTTTAGCGATATATACATCCATACTTCGAGATGTAAAATAATTATCATCTCTCCATATCTTAGTAAGCGCTAGTTCCCTTGGCATCAAATCATTAAGATGCAATGCTAACAAACGTAGTAATTCATTCTCTTTAGGAGATAATTTTATAGGATCCTCTTCTCTAAAAGTTAAAAACCTTAGTTTTGAATTTAAATGGAATCCTCCTATTTTAAATTCAAATTGCTTACTATCTGCAACAGACTCTGTACTTTTGCGTTGCATGATCGCTTGTATTTTCATCAATAAGACCTCGCTATCAAACGGCTTATTTAAATAATCATCAGCTCCAACTTTGTATCCCTTTAATACATCTTCTTTCATAGCTTTTGCTGTTAAGAAAATGATAGGAACTTCTTCATTCTTATCTCTAATCTCTTTTGCTAATGTAAAACCATCCTTATAAGGCATCATTACATCAAGGATACACATATCGTAATCATCCTTTTTAAACTTTTCGAAGCCTTCCATACCATTTTTAGCATGTACGACATCATAATCATTCATTACAAGGTAATCCTTTAGTACTGTTCCAAAATTAGGATCATCTTCTACAAGCAAAATCTTTTTGTTTTCTGTTTCCATATTTTAAGATATTAACGGTAATTTAGTTATAAATGTGGAGCCTTTTCCCCGTTCGCTCTCCACCCATATTTGACCATGATGGTCATCTATAATTCGTTTTACATAGGTTAATCCAAGTCCGTGACCTTTTACATTATGAAGGTCACCTGTATGTTCTCTAAAGAATTTCTCAAAGATTTTTTTCTGAGCCACTTTACTCATTCCAACTCCTTGATCTCGTATTTTAAGAACAATACTGTTTTTTACATTCTCTGTATAGATATCAATCTTCGGTGCTCCTTCGGAATACTTAATTGCATTATCTAAAACATTCACCACTACATTGGTCATATGACTATCATTCGCCAAAATAGAAGATTTTAATGCTCCTAAATGTGTCTTTATATAACCTTCTCTATTCTCAACTATTAAAGATACATGTGTAATTGCATCTTCGATAATATCATGTAATTCAAGTGGTTCTTTCTTTATATTTAATTCGTTCTTTTCTAATTGTGATATTCGTAAAACATTCTCTACCTGCGTCAACATTCTCTTATTTTCCTCACGAATCATTTTCATATATCTCTTACGCTTATCTTCATCATCTGCAATTTTCGGATTTTTAATTGCATCTAATGCTAGATTAATTGTTGCTATAGGCGTTTTAAGCTCATGAGTCATATTATTTATAAAATCAGTCTTTATCTGCGATATTTGTCTTTGCTGTAAAAGTTGAGATAACGCACTTGAATATGCTACTACAATTACTAACGTAAAAATAATTGACAAAATCGCCATTCCTTTTATAGTCGATAATATATATCTATTCTTACCTGTAAAATTCACATATAATTGATACAGACTTGAACCATCTTCATTATTTACAAATAGAGGTACCGCAAAGGTATTTCCATCACTTTCATTTGCACTAAAATCATCAGAACGTACTTTTGTAGCTAATGCATTACTGTATATAGCATACTCAAAATCCACCTTCATGTCGCGCTCAGCTAATTCTTTTTTAAGCAATCTTTTAACCTCTTCCTTCTTCACCCTTCGATGAATCGGAATAAAGTTCGCCAGTTGATCTATCACTATTTCATAATCCCTTCTCTGCAGATCAGTGAGCGTACTCAATCTATCTAACTTTGACTTAGACCTATGTCTTGTCTGATATTTTTCTTTCTCATCATCTATCAATTCAGCATTCCTATTCAATATATCCTTCAGCCTTACTGTATCTATATTAAAGTCGATAAAAGAAGAAAATAGTTTAGAATCTTCTTCTAAAACACCATCACCAAAAGCAAACGATCCTTTATCAAAACCTATGTTTAAGAGCTGTTGTATCGTTTTGTTATCCGGCTGTTTTATACTATCTAAAATCTCCTGTAAAGGATAATACATTTCCTCAAACTCCCTATACTCAATCTTATTAGAAACAGAGATCAATATTTGCTTAGCATTAAAAGAAAATTGTTCTCTATTATTCTCTACTGTATTCTGTATCCAATATCCCTGAACAAAAATAATCCCAATTAAAGACAAACTCATCAATAGGATCAGCAATGCGAATAACCTTTTATTCATAGGTCAAAAGTAAGACTTTAACATTTAGCTACTTTAGGGTTTAACCAAATGTTAACAAAATGAAAGATTAGGAAAATAACACAATTAAAGGATAACTTTATTATGGATTTTTTTAACTTGAAGCCAAGTTTCTTCTAATTTCGTATTAATTATCACGAAATTTGCCAATGGAATCTTTTTTGAATCTTTCCACTGGTTTTTAAGACGTGCAAGAACTTGCGATTTTGTAGTATTATCGCGTTTTAAAACCCTTTTAATTCTTGTTTCTTCAGGAGCTGTTACTAAGATTGTAAAATCGCATTGTTGGTATCCGCCATTTTCAAACAATATTGCTGCTTCTTTTATAACATACTCTGATTTCTGTTTATTTTTCCACTTCACAAAATGATCAGCTACAGCCGGGTGCACAATACTATTAAGCTTTTCTAAAAGTTCTTTATTATTAAACACTTTATCAGCAATAAATGGTCGATTTAGTTCTTCCTCAATATAGGACTCAACTCCTAGTAGCTCTATTATTTGGTTCTTAACACTAAGATCATCGTGCATCAATTTTTTAGCTTCATCATCAGCAATATAAATTGGGACTCCGAGGTCAGCAAACATCTTTGCCACTGTTGATTTCCCACTTCCTATACCCCCTGTTAGCCCTATTACTAGCATAATCTAATTTAAAATCACAAATTGAACTTGTTTATCTTGTAATCGAACATCGTGAATAGATATAGGCATATCAACCAATTCTAATATTAAAAACGGACTATCTGAAGAAACCTTATTATAGTCAGCTATTACTTTAAAATCTCTTAAACTAATCTCATTATATTTATCCAAACCAACTCGATATACAACTTTTACTTCTTTAGGGAATATTTTAACTTCTTTACCATCAGGAATATTCATTAATGTAATTGGTATTTCTTGACTTCCTTCTGTAAATTTACTAACTGCAATGTTTGCTTCTATCTCCATCGGAACCACTCCTATTGTAGGAGGTAAACTATCAATCTTAATAGATAACGTTGTATTATAATTCTTATTTAAACCTTCTAACTTTAGGTTTTCTGTTACTACATAATTAATAGTATCTATTATTCTTTTTGGACCACTAATAGTAATTGAATCCGGAGAAATAACAACACCCTTATCACTTCCATAACCTGGAGCGTATAATAACTTTTTAGATATCCTTATTGGAATTTTCTTTTCCAAATTAACATCTAGTTTAACTTTTAGTGTATCCTTCTGTGCAGAAAGTATCCTGCCTTTAAAATTTAATTTATTTTTTAAAGATTGATTTGCTTTATCCACATAGAAATAATAATAATCACTCGTTTCCGTTTCTGTTGCGTTTGCAATATCTAATTCTAGTGTAGGCTTGCTCCAAGTATGATTTATTAATCTAAAGCCATTACCATTAAGCGTTAACTTTAATGTTTGATCGCTTTCTTCATTTAAAATTCTATCCTGTGGAATATTTACATATTGAATATCTACTTCTACCTCCTGTGTATAATTCTTAGAAAATTGTATAAAAAGCCACAAAACAGAAGTGAATCCCAAAAAAAACAGGAATGTTTTGACATTGTTCCTTTTTAAAGAAAATCTATTTAATTTAGTTTTAGGCATAAGATATTACTTTGAAAAAAATAGCTTCTTAAATTTCTGTTCAGGAACTTTTTTCAATATATGAATATAATAATAAGATTTTAGGAATCCTTTTCCATAACCATAAAATTGAATCCATACTGCTACAACTGACTGAATACCAATAGAAAAATTTTTGTAATTTATCGTAGCATTCACGAAAATAATTACAAAATATAAGATCCAAAATGCAATAAAGTACCAGTACCCTACCAAAGTCATAATAAGTGAAAACACAGAATAGACAACAAATAATGTAGGAAACCAATATGTTATTTTAGAAGTTTCGGGATGCCATAGATTTAAAATTGGCCTTACTAATCCAAATTTATTAACCTGAATATAAAATTTATTCCATGAAATCCTTCTCTTATGAAACACTTTTGCATCAGGTATAAGAGCGGTCTCATATCCCAGTTTCCAAAGCCTGATCGTAAGATCTGGATCTTCTCCCGGATGAATATTACCAAAACCCTGTGAAGTTTCAAAAGCTTCTTTAGATATCCCCATATTAAAGCTTCTAGGTTGAAACTTTCCTAGCGTATTCTTTTTACCTCTAATACCCCCAGTAGTTAGATAAGAAGTCATGCTAAAACTTATTGCTTTCTGTAAATTCGAAAAGTTTTTATGAGCGTCGTCAGGACCTCCAAAACAATGTACGTAATTCTGAGATAAAAAATCATCTACTTTACTCAAATAGTTCTTTGGCAAAATCACATCACTATCCAATATAAGAAAATAATTCCCTTTAGCTTTACGCATCCCAAAGTTACGGGAATCACCAGGACCTGTATTTGTTTTTTGATAGTAACTAATTTGTAATTGATTACTGTAGGATTTAATTACTTCTTCAGAAGTTTCCGAAGAACCATCTTCTATAATCACCACTTCATATGCATGATCATAGTCTAATGCAATCATACTACTAAGTAACTCATCTATTTCATTAGGTCTATTATATACTGGTATAATAAAAGAAAAGGAAATATTCATTAGGCAAAGGTAAGTAAACAAAACATCCTATTATATATAGAAATTAGGATTTTAGGTTCTAAAAAAACAAACTGAAATTAAAAAAAGCTTGATTCATTAAGAATTAAGCTTTTTGTTATATCTAGGTTAAATAACCTCTATTCTTCATCTACAAATTTCTCCATCACCATCTGACTTACTCCCATATTAGAAAACCCTCCATCGTGATATAAATTCTGTAATGTTACCTTCTTCGTTAAATCAGAAAACAACGTAATTGTATAGTCAGCACATTCATCTGCTGAAGCATTACCTAGTGGTGACATTTTATCTGCATATTCTATAAAGCCATCGAATCCCTTTACTCCTTTTCCTGCTGTAGTTGGAGTCGGTGATTGTGAAATTGTGTTCACTCTAACTTTTTTATCTCTACCAAAGAAATAACCGAAACTTCGTGCAATAGATTCTAAATACGCTTTATTATCAGCCATATCATTATAATCGGGAAAAACTCGCTGAGCAGCTATATAAGTAAGTGCTACAATACTACCCCACTCATTCATTGCTTCCTTTTTATACAATGTTTGCATTGTTTTATGAAATGACAATGCAGATACATCCCATCCTTTTTCACTCCAGTCATAATTTAGATCTGTGTAATGACGACCTTTTCTAACATTAACTGACATTCCGATAGAGTGTAAAACAAAATCCAATTTACCTCCTAAAATCTCTGTGGACTTCTCTACAAGATTTTCTAAATCTTCTAATGAAGTAGCATCTGCTGGTATAATTTGAGAGTTTGTTTTCTCTGCTAGCTCCTTAATAGCTCCCATACGCATAGCGACTGGAGCATTTGTAAGTACAAAGGTCCCGCCTTCTTCAAAAACACGTTCTGCTGTTTTCCAAGCGATTGAATTTTCATCAAGTGCTCCAAAAATTATCCCTCTTTTACCTTTTAATAAATTGTAAGACATTTAATACTAAATTATAAAATGATTTATGAATGGTAAAGATAACAAAACGACCTAAATCTAAACTATGCTAAGTAAACTTTAGTTTAATTATGCAACAATGATTTTGCATGAGTTAAAGCTGAATCAGAAATATCTTTACCGCCTATCATTTCCGCAATTTCACGAATTCTATCTTCTTCATTTAATAATCTAAGTCTAGTAACTGTTGTGTCATTTACGTCCTCTTTATAGACTTTATATTGACTCTGTCCATTTGCCGCTATTTGAGGTAAATGAGTAATACTAAAAACCTGAAGATTTTTACTCATAGTCATCATCAAATCAGCCATTTTATGAGCAATTTCTCCAGAAACACCGGTATCTATTTCATCAAAAATTATTGTTGGTAATTGTGTATATCTAGAAAGTATTCCTTTTATAGCTATCATAATTCTTGACAATTCTCCTCCTGAAGCTACTTTCTTTAGTTCTCCATAAACACCACCTTTATTGGCAGAAAACAGGAACTCCAGAACTTCCTTACCATTAGAAAGATATTTTTCTTGTAAAGTTAAAGCTGTTTTAAAAGTAGCATTAGGCATACCCAAAGCATTTAAAATACCTTCTAATTCTGATATTAATTTCGGTAGCGCTTTTACTCTCTTATTATGAATCTTAATAGCAACTGCATCTAACTGTGCTTTTGTCTTTGCAATATCTTTTCTTACATGTTCTATAGTATCGGAAAGTGATTCTGTTTTTGCTACTTTTTCCTGTAAATCTTCTCTTATTTTAATTAATTCTTCTATTGAAGAAACAGCATGTTTTGTTTGTAGATTATGTATTATCTGCAATCGTTGACCAATTTCTTCTAATTTAGTAGGATCCGCATCTAGACTCTCTAATTCATTCTGTAAAGAATCATTTATATCCTCTAATTCAATGGAAATACTTTGAATTCTATCCGACAACTCTTTTAAACTACTAGAAAACGGTGCCACTTTAGAAAGACTAGTTTTTATCGTATTTAAAAGATCTGAAACTCCAACTTCTTCTGAAGAAACCAATGAAATGGAAGAGGATAAGCGCTCTTGTATTTCTTCAATATTATTTAAGGTTTCATAACTTTCTTCTAACTCAGACAACTCACCTGGTTTAAGCTTTGCCTCTTCTAACTCATTTAATAAAAAAGTATTATAATCATGTTCTCTAGTTAATTCATGTTGGCTATCGACTAATTCTTTTTCTTCTTTTTCCTTAATTTTCAATAACGACAATCCACGTTTATAAGACTCTATTTCTCTACTAGAATCTGATAATGCATCTAGTACATTAAACTGAAAATCATTAGTAGTTACTTCCAATGTTTGATGTTGACTATGAATATCAATTAACCGAACTCCTAGCTTATTTAAAGAATTTAACGTAACAGGCGTATCATTAATAAAAGCTCTTGATTTACCAGACGGAAGAATCTCTCTTCTTATAATAGTTTCCGATTCATAATCTAAATCTTCTTCTTCGAAAAACGTCCTAAGGTTATATTTCTCTATATCAAAAACACCTTCTATACTACATTTTAGGGAGTTATCTTTAATACTAGTTAGATCCGCTCTTTTTCCTAACAAAAGTCCTAAGGCACCTAAAAGTAATGACTTACCTGCTCCAGTTTCTCCTGTAATCGTAATCAAACCGGAATCAAAAGAAACCTGTAGCTGTTCAATTAAAGCGAAGTTTTTTATCGAAAGACTTCTTAACAAAGGATAATAATATTTTATTGTTTATTAAAAGGAAGTAAAGATACTATAGTTTTAAAAAGATTTCAATTTCAAAAAGAAAAACTTAAAGTTTTATCTCTGCCCAATTATTTGCATATGTTGGAGCTATTCTACTAAGTATTGACATAGTCTCAGCAATATTAAGAGAAGGTCCTCCAGAAAGGATTTTTGCTACTTCATCTGCTTTTGCATCAAAGAACACTCTCATTATATAAGAATTAGGTCTAGTTCGATGTAACCCTTCCAGTGTTTTCATTGATTCTAAAACGGATTCTTTACCTTTCTTAAGATCATTGCTCATAATATCAAGTCCATCTCTATGATAGGAATATAATGCTGATCTGTATCCGTCAAAAGTACCTGACAACAAATCATCATTTAATCTAAATCTTGTTTGTGGACCATCTTGCCCATTCCAACCAATTGTATTACTTCCTTGAGCATTTCCTACGATATTTTTAGCTTCCTGATAATACTCTGTTCCGGAATTTAACTCAAAAGAATCTGCATCGACTCCTAATATAGTATATAAGTAAAAAGAAACTACAGAAATAAGATTCGATTCAAAATTATTAGGATTATAATTTAAAGGTTGAAATTCCAAGTATTGAAAATTAAATTGCTTATCATTAATATTCAATATAGTAGTTTTGTAATTAGAACCATATACTGGTCTTGAAGCCTGAACTTGAACTGTAGCATTAAAACTATCATTATTATTTCCATTAATAGTTATAAAAAAACTACAATCAATTCGTTCCTCAGTTCGATAATCTAATTCAGTCCATTTTGTATTATTAATAAACTCTGTAACAGATCTTTCTAACGTCTTATAAACCTGTAAATTCGGGTTACCAGTTTGCTCAGCATTAACAACTACTGTAGCATTAAACTCTTGAGCATTAAGAACAATACCGAATAACAGTATAACAAATAGAAAAATTTTATGCATTACGTTGTTCATTGATTTCATTAAAAATATCCTGTGCAACCTCAGCTTTGGTTTTTAATTCAAACGCTTTAATTTCTAATTTATGATTAATCAGTGTTACTTTATTAGTTTGCCCCTTAAAACCAGCTCCTTTATCATTAAGAGAATTAAGCACAATTAAATCTAAATTCTTCTTTTCTAACTTACCTTTTGCATTTTGTTCTTCGTTCTCTGTTTCTAAAGCAAACCCTACTAAAAACTGTTCTTTCTTAACAGAACCCATCCATTTAAGGATATCTGTTGTACGTTCTAATTCAATAGAAAAACTACTATCAGATTTTTTAATTTTCTGATCAGACACATTCTTAGGCCTATAATCAGCAACCGCAGCAGAAGCAATGGCTATATTACAGTTATCAAATTCTTTAGTGACTGCTTCGTACATAGAGGCAGCACTTACAACTGGTATTACGTTAATAAAATCATGAGAAACTTTAAGTGAAGAAGGGCCCAGAATTAGTGAAACTTCAGCTCCAAGATTAGCCGCTGTAGTTGCCAGTTCTATTCCCATTCTTCCGCTCGAATGATTTCCAATAAAACGAACAGGATCAATCGCCTCATACGTTGGACCTGCCGTTATTAAAACTTTTTGTCCTTTTAAAGGTAGTTTTCCTAAAATATCATCCTCTATAAACCTAACTATAGTAGAAGGTTCCGCCATTCTACCTTGCCCCACTAATCCACTTGCTAACTCTCCTGACTCGGCAGGAATCATTATATTACCAAAAGACTGAAGCTTTTTGAATGTTTCGTGTGTAGAAGGATGATTGTACATATCTAAATCCATTGCTGGAGCAAAATACACAGGGCATTTTGCTGATAGATATGTTGCCAAAAGCAGGTTATTACTACCTCCATTTGACATCTTAGATAAAGTATTTGCTGTTGCTGGTGCTATAAGCATGATATCCGCCCACAACCCTAATTCTACGTGGTTATTCCATTCCGCATTCTCGTCTTCATCATCATAAAAAGATGAATGTACTGGATTTTTTGATAATGTAGAAAGTGTCAGTGGCGTTACGAAATCTTTTGCTGCAGGAGTCATTACAACCTTTACTTGTGCGCCTGATTTAATAAAAAGACGCACCAATGAAGCTGTTTTATAAGCAGCAATACCAGCGGTAACACCTATAAGAATTTTTTTACCGCCTAATATTGATGACATACTTATATAGATTCAGAATCTGTCTTTGTATTTCTGAAGTATATTTTACCGTCTAACCATTCTTGCGCTGCAAGAGAGTGAGGTTTTGGTAATCTTTCATAAAATTTAGAAACTTCTATCTGCTCTTTGTTTTCGAAGATTTCTTCTAAACTATCATTATAAGTAGCAAATTCATCTAATTTTTCTAAAAGCTCCTTCTTTATATCGGTATTAATTTGATTGGCTCTTTTAGATATTACAGAAATCGCCTCATAAATATTACCTGTAGGTTGATCTACTAAATTTTTATCAATTGTAGTAGTATTTACAGGTGCATTACTTTTTTTCAAATCCATCTTCTCCTAAATTTTCTATTTATATTGTTCTAATCTTGTCTTTATATCTTCTGATATTTCTTCTGCATCAGCAGTAAATTCTCCTTCTTTATAATATTTATTATAATTATTATAAAAAGCATTAGCTGTTTCTAGTCTTTCCTTTACTAAAACATCATAACTACCTATTGCTAATAAATATTGAGATTCTAGCTTGTAATATAGTGCTTTTTCTCTAAAAGTAGAGCCAGGGTAATCTATTAAATAATTATCAAAGGCTTTTATCGCTACCTTATAATTTTCTCTATGATGATAGCGTTTTGCTATTTCAAAAGCTTTTTTCTCTTTTTTGTTTCTTAGTTCTGCTACTAATTTATTTGCTTCCTCAAGGTTTTCACTCTCCGGAAAAGTATTAATATACGCTTGTAGTTTCTCTAAAGCTTCATCAGTTTCGGTTTGATCCAAACTATATCTTGGCGATAAGGAATAATAACTTTTAGCTCCTTTATACGCAGCTTCTTCTCTTTTATCACTGTTAGGATAAGATTTAGCAAATCTTTCGAATTGATAACCTGCTAGATAATAATCCTCCAAATTATAATAAGTATCAGAATAATAATACATTACTCTTTCTGCTTGAGGCTTCCCTCTAAACTGAGGTACAATCTGTTCAAAAAGACGCAATGCTTTTTTATATTTCCCTTCTTTATATAACTTTTCCGCTAATTTATACTTAGGTCCAACTTCTTCTGCTTTGAGTACTTTTTGATACTCACTACAGGAACCAAAAGCTATCACTAAAATCAGCAAAAACAAAAATCTCTTCATATCTTAAAAAACATCTGGCAAAAATAGATATTTCTGCCGTATTACAAAAACTTTAATTCATCTATTAAATAACTAAAAAAAGTAGGAGTTGTTGCAAAAGAAAAAAGAAAAAAATACAACTATTTAATTCTTTTATTATAAGGATTTTGTTTTACCAATTTTATCATGATCCAAAATAGTAAATCCATCTTCATCATAATGAAATGCTGAAATAAAAGCTTCATCAATTTTTAGATTATGCAACATATAAGAATGAACCTGATGAACTTCTTGCGCAAAAGATTCATCATAATAAGTTACTAATATTAAAATCTCTCCATGTAGCTGAGGTAAATCTTTTTTCTTAAATTCTGACAAAGGGCTTGATTCATTAATTGGATGAACTACAGTCCAAGTTGTTGGTAAATACGTAATTTCATTCCTTTCCAATTTTAAATTGTAAAAATTGTTCACATATTTTTTATCCTTGGTTTTTTGAGATAATGCTAAAGTGACTTCAACTTTTGGACGAATCATAACGTTGGTACTTCTACTCATCAATCTAAACATGATACAATCCACATCGTTATGCTCTCTCAAAACCATTATATTACTAAATCTAATACTGGATTTAGGTTTAGAAAACCTTCCATACAGCAATCCTGTAATAAAGGAGAAACTTAACAACCCTATTAAAGCTTCAATAGAAGAAATAACCCCAAAAACAATTCCTTTCGGTGCCATTGCACCATATCCCACTGTAGTAACTGTTTGAGCAGAAAAAAAGAATGCTTTCATAAAATCTCCAACAATACTGCCGGTTGGAACTGTTATTGCAGAGATTCCGACTGTCACATAGATAATTGCAAACAAGGAATTTATAAAAACATAGCCTAAAAACACCCAACAAAAGAACTTAAACCAAGATATACTTATCAAATAGTTGTAACTCCTAGAAATTGATGTACGCCTATTAACGTGCTTAATATTAAAAGAACCATCTTTATTAATAAATCGTTTCGCTCTTTTATTAGACGAAAGACCAATACCAGGGTCTTTTATTTTCTTAGCCATAAAAGCTTACTCGTTATTCTTTATATAATCTTTTATTTTATTCGCTAAACTAGTAGAAACTGAAATTAAAGGCAAGCGTAAATGATCACCACAAACACCTTTGTTTTTTAAAATATTCTTGATTCCAGCAGGGTTTCCTTCCTCAAAAGCATAGTCTAAAATCGGTAATAACTTATATAAAATCTCGAATGCTTGTTTTGTTTCTCCAGAAAGTCCAAAACGAATCATTTTAGAAAACTCTTCAGGAAATCCTTGACCTATGACACTGATAACACCATCTCCTCCAGCAACTACTGCAGGCAAAGCTAAAGCATCATCTCCCGAAATAACAAGAAAATCCTTTGGGCGATCTTTTAGAATTTTTAATACTTGCGTAAAATCTCCTGTCGCTTCTTTGATTCCCACTATCTTATCTAACTGCGCTAATTTCAAAGTAGTTTCTGCCGTCATATTGGTCCCTGTTCTAGAAGGAACATTATACAATAAAACCGGTAACGGTGATTGATCATTAATAATCTTGAAATGCTGATAAATACCTTCTTGACTAGGTCTATTATACATCGGAACAACTGATAATATTGCATCAAAAGCAGACAACTCTGTGTTTTCAATTTCCTGAAGTATCGCAGCAGTATTATTTCCTCCTATACCGATCACTAAAGGCAATCTCTTATCATTAACTGCAACAATATGCTCAACTAAACTCTTTTTTTCTTCTTTAGATAATGTAACCGATTCTGCAGTAGTACCTAAAACAACCAAGTACTCTACTCCACCGTTAACACAAAATTCAACTAAAGACTCAACTCCATCAAAATCAATTGAACCATCATTTTTAAAAGGCGTAGCTAATGCGACACCAGTTCCTTTCAGAAAAGCACTCATATTATATAATCTGTAAAATTTTTAAATATTTTTTTAGTTCGGAAATAAAAAGATTTGTGTTTTGATCAGAAGAACCAATAACCAAATCATTGATACGGTTATCTATTTCTGCAAAACCAACTTTAAATTTAGCCTTAGAAGCCGCTGCTATATAATCAAGTTCTTGTTTGCTTTCCGAATAAAAATTAATCAAAACATCATAATCCTCATTTATAAAATCTTTTAAAGAATTACTTTTAATAGCACCACCAACACCAAAACTCTTATCATTATAATATGCAGCATCTTTATCATCAGAAATTTCTTTCTGATCTTCTTTATACCCCATTACTTTTAACCTATCAGACTTAACCCCTAGTTCATTAGCTAATTTAACTAATGACAAAACATTAACAGATTGAGAAGCATCAATTAGAACTGCTAAACTTTTGATACTAGAAACCTCTTTTGCTCGAGATTTTCTAGTCTTGATATGAGATTCAATGCTTTTTTTTAGTGCATTTCGCTTAAGACCCTTTAAAATCATTTATAAAAAAGATTAAGTGACAAATGTAGCCATTTTACATCTTAAAATCATGTAGAAGAGCATAAGAAAAATAGAAAAAAACCAAATAATTTAACTTTTAGTTATATAATTAACAATAGTTCTAGATCTGTTTTATTATTAGATTGCATCACATCCTTAGACATCCTTTAAATAATTAATCTTCCTATCATCCTCATCTATCAACCTTGCATCAATTAAAAATTTCAAGAAAAAATACAACCCAGCAATCTCAGCTAAGTTTGCAAGTATCGTAAATTCTCTAGCATAATAGTAAAAATGACTTATTAACAACAAAGCATTTACAAACAAACAACAACTAGCAGACACAAAAAGTTTAAAATTACCTTTATACTTATCTATTATATAGATAAAAAAACAAGTGCCAACAAAAAAAAGAAGCACCAAAAGAATCATGAAAAAAGTAAAAATTGAATCTACAAGAACAGGAATTACTAACTGAGACACTGAAAAAATAAGATATGATATCAAAACAAAGCTTATAATGATAGGAAAAGAAACAAATTCCTTGAATTTAATATCTTTTAAAGAAATATAATTTCTCAATAAAAATACATTTATTAAATAAAATGATACAATAAGAAGCCCCACTATGTCAAAATATTTATCAAAATCAATATAAACCAATGTATCATTAACAGCAATAACTATCATGCTTATAATGAAAAAAAAATTCACAGACTTACTATTGATTACATATATAAATATGAGAGAAATTGGAACTAATGGCTTTACATATATCAGGTGAATTCTGTCGAAAAACAAAGCTACAATAATAACGACTATATAAGAAAAATAGAATAATGCGTATGATAACTTAACAAATCTCAATGTCTTCAAAAGTTTTTAGTCAATCTTAATATGCATTTAAAATACTAATTATCAACGATTAAATTAAAAAAACTCTACATCATCTGGCTTTAAGTCTTCTTGTTCTACAAAAAACTTCACCAAAAAGTAATGTCCGAATAATTGCAAAACATTTGTGATAACAACAAATATATCCAGATACACGTACATCTTATTAAGTATCGTTAGAATATTCACAATTAGAAAACAAGATGCCGCTATCATTAGAGACGAACTAACAACTGTTTTACTGTTTAGATATATATAGTAACAAAAACCTATAAAAAATATAAATAAGATAATTAGAATATTAAGATACAATTGATCTTCGCCTACATTAAGCGAAATCATATCCGCTACAGAATAAACGACATATGTAATCAACCCCATAGTAATAGCCAATTGGGCCGTAAAAATTCTTTTAAATTGTATTTTGACTTTTTTTAAACTTTTCCACAGAAGCATCATATTAAGACAATAATAAAATGACATAAGAATATTAATTATCCTAAAATATTTTTTAAAGTCTATTACAGATAAAACCTCTGCCGCTAAAACCAAAAGCAAAGCTACTATTACCAGGTAATTTACCCTTTTTACTTTGACGAAGTAAAAAAAAGAAATCGAAAAAATCACTAGAGTCTTAGAATAAACCAACAAAGGTTCATTAAAGATAGATGTAAGCAATAATATAGCTCCAGAAATATATAATAACTTATATGCTAATTTTGTTTTATCCAATTACAATGTTGTTTACTTACTAAAAACCTTCAAATTCTTCGGATTTTAAATATTCGTATTTAGTAATCATATAATTCACTAAAAAAATAAGCGCCAAAGGTTCACAAATCAACCGAATAGCTTTTAACTCCATAGATTGAAGATAAAACTCATCAATCAACAAAATAAAATCACTAAATGAAAAATTTAACATTGCCAGAAAAAACCACAATGATTTTTCTGACCTTATGTTTATATAGTGCATTGCTCCTACGATGAGTAAAACATATAATAATAATAAATGAACAAAACCTATTACATTTAAATCTTGCATTGGTTCTCGAATAACAGAATATGTAATAAAAAAAATAACTGTATATAATGAACTTCCTAAGACTAAAGTAAAGACATCTCTACGATTGTATCTAAAAGACTTATGATTATTATACAGAAAATAAAACAACATTAGATATCCAACTATACTGATAAGCATTCGATGTTTTATTGATATTATTCCACTTATTGATTGCGTTAACTCTGAAGCAAAAAACAAAAACAGCACAAGAATATTTATTGGTTTTATTTTTTTACTTTCCAATATATACTTAGAAGCAATTGCTATAAATAATAATGGAACACTAATCTTATACAACGAAGAGACCTGAAACACAAATCCCAAAACCTGTAACAAAACCAAAAAAGAAATTATAAATTTTAGTAATTTTCCCTCATTCATTCGATTTAAACGGTATAAACTAGGGATAATTCCCTTTTACACACTATATTAAACAATTTTTCCTTTTGTTAATATACTAAATTTCAATCAAATGATTAAAACTACACGAATTGCTGTGTTTTAATTTTCAAAGAGTTGGCACTAGAAATTTTAAACTTCACTAAGAAAAACACAGCTAACAGTTGATATATAGAATTAATAATCTTAAGCTCTAAAGAAGGAACATAAAACTTATCTAATGCGAAACAGGTATCACTGATTATAAAATTTAGAACAGCAATAGCAAACCAGAGAGATTTAGGTGATCTTATATTTACATACTGAAATACTGCACCAATTAACAAAAAATACAGAATGATTATATAAACGATTCCAAAAGGCCTTATATCCCCCATTGCCTCATTAGTAACAGCATAAATTTCGTAAACAATAATAGTCCAAACTATAAAAAAAACACCCAGATAAATTAAATCTATTTTACCATAATCTAAAGGTTTATGGTTTTTAAACAAGAAGTAAAAAAGAATAAAATAACACAAGGTGTAACTTAACAAAACATACCGAAAACCGTTCTCTATACCAGTCAATAAAAATATGTCTCCCATAAAACATAGAAACAGCACTATTACAAACAAGGTATCTACCTTTTTCACATTAAACCAATACAACATAAAAAACAAAGGCACTGTCATTGGTTTAGAATACAATTCAATAGCAGGGTTTTGTAGTATTGTACTCAAAACACACAAACCACCAGTAATCAGTAACAATATTTTTATGAGGGTTCTTATTTTCATTATTCGATTAAGTTTAGAAAATCATCTTCACTTATGATGACAATTTCTAGCTTATTTGCTTTTTCTAGTTTACTTGGCCCCATATTCGCTCCAGCCACTACATATGAAGTCTTTGAAGAGATCGAACTAGAAACCTTACCACCATTATCCTCTATTAACTTTTTAAGTTCATTACGAGATACTTTTTCAAATACACCAGAAACCACAAAAGTTTGACCTTTTAAAGTTTCAGTTTGATTTGCCAGTTTATCCGCAGAAATTTGCAATTGAACACCATACCCCAAAAGCCTTTCTATTAAAACTCTATTGGCATCTGCACTAAAAAACTCTTGTACACTTTGCGCAATTTTAATTCCTATTTCATCTACATTTACTAATTCCTCTTCTGTCGCAGCCATAATAGCATCTATCGACTTATAATGTTTAGCCAATTTTTTTGCTACAGTCTCCCCAACATATCTAATCCCTAAACCAAACAGAACTCTTTCAAAAGGAATTTCTTTAGATTTCAAAATCCCTTCGATTAAATTATCTGCGCTTTTCTCCGCCATTCTTTCTAAAGGGATGACTTGTTCTTTTTTTAACTCATATAAATCAGCATAGTTAGTAATCAAACCTTCTTTTACTAAAAGAGCTACTGTTTCACCTCCCAATCCCTCTATATCAAGAGCTTTACGAGAAATGTAATGTTGTATTCTACCTATAATCTGAGGTGGACAACCATAAACATTGGGACAATAGTGTTGCGCTTCACCTTCTTTTCTTATTAATTCTGTATCACATTCTGGACAAGATGATATATACTGAGTAGCAACTGAATTGTCATCTCTTTTAGTAAAATCAACACTAACTATTTTTGGAATGATCTCACCTCCTTTTTCTACAAACACAGTGTCATTTTCTCTTATATCCAATTTCTGAATTTGATCTGCATTATGCAATGAAGCTCTTTTTACAGTAGTTCCCGCTAATTGAACAGGTGATAAATTAGCTACAGGTGTAATTGCTCCGGTTCTACCAACTTGATACGTTATCTCGTTAAGCTTAGTTATAGCCTGTTCTGCTTTAAATTTATACGCCATAGCCCATCTCGGTGCTTTGGATGTAAACCCTAATTCTTCTTGTTGCTGGAGGTTATTCACTTTAATTACAACACCATCGGTCTCGTAAGGCAAATCTCTTCTTTTTTCATCCCAGAGATTTATAAATTCCAAAACTCCATCTATAGAATTAACTAAACGAGATTCTTGAGGCACCTTAAACCCCCATTGTCTAGCTTTATCTAAGCTTTCATACTGTGAAGAAATACCTAATCGATCTCCTGAAAGATTATATAACAAACAATCTAATGGACGCTTAGCTGTTTCACTACTGTCTTGAAGTTTTAAACTACCAGAAGCAGTATTTCTAGGATTAGCATAAGGCTCTTCTCCTGCAGAAATACGTTCTTGATTCATTTTTGCAAAACCCTCATAAGGCAATACGATCTCTCCTCTTATATCAAACTTAGCAGGATAATCACCTTTCAATTTTAATGGCACTGACTTAATAGTCTTAACATTAGTAGTAACATCATCTCCCTGAATTCCATCACCCCTAGTTACAGCTCTAATTAATTCTCCATTTTCATAGGTTAAACTAATGGAAGCCCCATCATATTTTAGTTCGCAGGTGTAATTTACATCACCATCTACCAACTTCTTAATTCTAGTCTCCCAATCCAATAAATCTTCCTTAGAATAAGAATTATCCAATGAATACATTCGTTGGTCATGAACTACTGTACTAAAATTCTTGGTAACCTCTCCCCCAACTCTTAATGTTGGAGAATTAGGATCATAAAATTCAGGATGTTTTTCTTCCATCTCCTGAAGCTCTTTTAGCTTCATATCAAATTCATAATCACTTATAGTCGCCGCGTCAAGCACGTAATAACTATAGTTATGCTGTCTTAGTTCTTCTCTTATTTTATTGATTTGCTGCTCTGTATTCATTATGCTGCTATCAGTATTTTACTTTATTTTATGTTCTATCCGGTTTTAACCATTTTGGTACCTGAACAGGTTCAAATTCTTTCATTTTTTGTAATAAGCGATCAATATCATCTTCTACAATCAATAACTCATAATTATCCTGTTTCAGAAAACCACTTCGAACCATATTCTCTAACATTTGTAATAAATGATCATAAAAACCATTAATATTCAAAAGACCTATTGGTTTTTGATGCAAACCTAGCTGAGACCAAGTAATAATTTCAAATAATTCTTCTAATGTTCCAAAACCTCCAGGTAATGTAATAAATCCATCACTAAGTTTATGCATTTTCATTTTACGCTCATGCATATTATCAGTAGTTATCAATTCAGTCAACCCAAGATGAACAACTTCTTTTAACTTAAGAAAGTCTGGAATAACACCAACTACTTTACCTTTATTAGCAATTGCCCCTTCAGCTACTTTGCCCATAATACCAATTTTGGCAGCACCATACACTAGTGCAATATTCTGTTGAGCTAGTTTTTGTCCTAATTGTAACGCTTGCTGCACAACTTGAGTATCATTCCCTTCACTACTTCCACAGAAGACACAAATAGAAGTTAAATTATTCATAGATCGTTTTTATTTTTTCTGATTAAACCCGCCTGTATCATTCGTTCATTTCCGTATAAATCTTTACGGAGATCAACAAACTCATATCCCTCTTTTTTAAGCATAACCTGGGTTTCTGTTCCAAGATATTGATTAATCTCAAAATATAACAAACCACCTGAAATCAGACTGTTTTTTGCTAGTTCAGCGATTTTTTTATAAAAAATTAAGGGGTTTTGATCTGATACAAAAAGGGCTAAATGAGGTTCATTTTCCAACACATTAGGTTGTATTTCTTTTTTTTCGAGTTCTCGAACATACGGAGGATTTGAAACTATAACATCAAAATTATTCCCCAAACCATCCAACTGCAGTACATCTGCGTTTATAAAATTCACTTTAACATTATTATCCACTGCATTTGACTTAGCAATCTCTAATGCTTCTTCTGAAACATCAATAGCATATACATCAGAATTTGGTATGTTTTTAGCCAAAGAAATTGCTATACAACCGCTACCAGTGCCTATATCTAGAATTTTTAATTTTCGAGTTCCATTTATATTGTTCTGTTCCTTTACAATCCAATCTACCAATTCTTCCGTTTCTGGTCGAGGGATTAAAACATTCTTATTAACTCTAAATACCAATCCATAAAACTCTGTATCTCCTAAAATATACTGAATTGGATCTTGATTCTGCAGTCTCTTTTTTGCTATAGCGAAACAAGACATCGTTTTCTCATCCACAACATTGTCTAAAGCTAAAGCAATATCCACACGTCTCATACCTAAATAACTATCCAAAAGCATATAAAAAAAAGAATGTACTTCTTCTACTTCATATAATTCCGATAAAGAGCTTATAAAATCCTCCCTAAGATCTTTGATTTTCAAACCTATAAATCTTTTATCATCCAAGCCTGACAACTATAATGTCCGGTATCCCCCATTGGTTTATCTAAAGCTTTAAAACCTACTCTACCGTATAATTTTCTTGCTTCTTTCATGTAAGGCATTGTTTCTAAATAACATTTTGTGAATCCTTGTTCCTTTGCAAAATTAAGACAAGTACTCATCATTTGAGAACCTAAGCCTTTTCCTCTTGCCTCTGGAAGAAAATACATTTTTTGAAGCTCACATATTTCGGAGTCTTCCTTTTCTAATTGAGCTATTCCAGCTCCACCAATAATCTTACCATCTTCCTCTACAACAAAATATCTTTTTCGCGGAACATCATAGGTCTCATACATTATATCTAATGCCTCATCCTCATAAGCTGTTCCCACCTTAGGAACTCCCATTTCGATCAAAACATCTCTAATCACCTGAGCCAAAGCCTTATTGTCTTCTGGAGCAACTGAACGAATTTTTATCGTACTCATTATAATAATTAAATACTACTTTTGTTAATCTAAAAACTAATGACTATCATCTTTTTATTTAGATGAAATATACAAGAAATCTATACAGTAATCAATGAAGAAGCTTTTATTATTATCAACAATATTTTTAACTATTTTCGGCTGTTCTGTATCTAAAAAACCCGAGTTTAAATATGTTACGAATATCGATGTTAAAAATGTCAGTATGCGCAATATAACGATACAAGCAGATGCTGTTTTTAACAACCCTAATAACTTAAACGGGAAACTTTCTGTAGATGACATTAACGTTTTTGTTGATAACATAGATGTTGGCACTATATCTTCTAAAGAATTTGACGTCCCTTCTAGAAAAGAATTCACCATTCCTTTAGAAGGAACATTTTCTCTTTCTAAGATCTATAAAGAAAACAAAAACAATCTTCTAAATAGTGTACTAAAAATGGTTCAAACAGATTCGCTTCTTATTCGTTATGAAGGAAACATCCGATATCATTATGGCAATTTTTCTTATCCATACAAGATTGATAAAGAACAAGAAGTAAGTTTAAAATAATCATGTGAGTACATTACACGAAAAATACATAAAACGCTGCATTCAAATTGGAAAAAATGCATTAGGCAATGCGAGACCAAATCCTATGGTTGGATGTGTTATTGTCCATAATAATATGATTATTGGGGAAGGCTACACTAGTCCGTATGGCGGTAATCACGCTGAAGTGAATGCAATACGATCAGTGAAAGACATTTCATTACTAAAAAAATCTTCTCTTTATGTAACCTTAGAACCTTGTTCTCATTTCGGAAAAACACCTCCTTGTAGTGATCTTATTATACGACATAAAATACCAAACGTAATTATAGGGACAATAGATACTCACAGTAAAGTTTCTGGAAAAGGTATCGAAAAACTAAAAAATGCTGGATGCAATGTAACTCTTGGCATTTTGAAAGATGAATGCAGAAAGCATCATAAACGTTTTTTTACATTTCACAATAAAAGACGGCCCTATATCATTCTGAAATGGGCGCAAACAGCAGATGGGTTTATTGCTCCAGAAAAAACAACTGAAAGAACACCTGTTTGGATCACAAATTCTTATTCCAGACAACTTGTTCATAAATGGAGAGCAGAAGAACAAGCAATCTTGGTGGGAAATAAAACAGTAATTAAAGACAATCCAAAGCTTACTATTAGAGATTGGTCTGGTGCCAATCCGATTAGAATTTTAATTGATCTTTATGATAAAATCCCAAAAGATTCTTCAATTTTAGATAAAACCGTAAAAACAATAGTAATCACAGCCAATGATTATAAAGAAAAAAATATACAGGAGTTTTTAAAATATGAAATGATTAATCCTGAAAACAGTGTTCCTAAACAAATTTGCAACATCCTTCATAATCATGAAATTCAATCTGTAATAATTGAAGGAGGTAGTTATACTATTCAATCATTCATAGCAGAAAAATTATGGGATGAAGCAAGAGTATTTACAGGAATTAATAATTTTAAAAAAGGAATAAAAGCTCCTATACTTGAATCTAAATCAGTTTCTGAGAAAAAAATTATCGACGACACCTTAAAAATATACCATAATGATTAAAACTATTATTTTTGATTTTGGTGATGTCTTTATAAATCTAGATAAACATGCAACAGAAAAAGAACTTTTAAAACTTGGTTTACCTTCCATAACAGAAGATCTGGAATATATAAATGAATCCTATGAGACTGGAAAAATCACAACAATAGATTTTATTAATTATTACCAAAAATTACTTCCTGATGTTTCCGAGAAAAAAATAATCGATGCTTGGAATTCTATTTTAAAAGATTTTCCAAAACATCGATTAAAGTTTATTCAAAAACTATCAGAGAATAAAACATATCTATTGATTCTACTTAGCAATACAAATGAACTGCACATAGACTGGATCAAAGAAAATGTTCCATTTTATAATAATTTCAAATCTTGTTTTAACTTTTTTTACCTTTCTCACGAAATCAATTTAAGAAAACCTAATCATGATATCTTTCGCTTCGTTTTAGACAATCACCAATTAAACCCTGTAGAAACTCTTTTTATTGACGATACCTTTGTTAATACAAACACTGCGCAAGAATTAGGTATTAATATCTGGAACAATGATCCAAAGAAGGAAGATATCACCAATCTATTTACCATAAAATCTAATTTGTTTTGATATATCTTTTACTTAGTATACTGGCCTCTAGTTGGATTTTGATAACCTTTAAACTATTTTCTAAATATAATGTAGACACATTACAGGCCATCATCATAAATTATATTGTTGCCTCATTATCCGGGTTAATTGCATATTCTAAACCAATAAACATAGTAACTATAGCAAAATATGATTGGTTTTACGGAACCATTGCCTTAGGGTTAATTTTTATATTAATTTTTAATTTAATGGCGATTACTACACAAAAAAACGGAATATCTGTAGCAGCTGTAGCAACTAAAATGAGCGTTGCTATTCCTGTTATATTTGGAATAATGATCTATAAAGAAAGTACTGGAATCATAAAGATTATAGGAATTACACTAGCTTTAGTTGCCGTTTATATGACCTCTGTAAAAACAACTGAAGGGATCTCTATTAAAAAAGAAAATTTAATTTACCCGTTTTTAGTCTTTATAGGAAGTGGAATCATAGACACCAGTCTAAAGTTTATGGAAAAAAATTATGTATCAGAAATAGATACAGCTATTTTTTCTTCTTCTATTTTTGGCTTTGCAGCTGTTATAGGTATTCTTATATTAATCTACAAAGCGATTACCACTAAATTAAAAATATCGATTAAAAATATTATAGCAGGAATTTGTTTAGGTATACCTAATTACTTTTCAATATATTTTTTAATTCAAGCATTACGAAACCCAAGTATGGATAGCTCCACTACTTTTATAATTAACAATGTTGCCATTTTACTAGTATCTACGTTTGCAGGAATTTTCTTTTTCAAAGAAAAATTAATTCCAAAAAACTGGATAGGGATTATACTTGCAGTAATAAGTATTTTATTAGTTACTTTTTCCATTTAACAACAAAGAATTGAACACCACAGATACCTATAAAACAATTGATCATCCAGGAGAAGAAGTCTTATTCAAAGACAAAAATAGTAAGTTCTTTGGATACTCCTTTCCTGTTATTTCTGAAGAGGATGTAAAACCAATTATAGAATCATTAAAAAAACAACATCATGCTGCCAGACATTGGTGTTATGCTTGGCAGATTGGAACAGAAAAAATTAAATACAGAAGCAACGATGACGGAGAACCTTCTAATTCTGCAGGTCAACCAATTTATGGACAAATCCAATCTTTTCAAGTTACCAATATCCTAATAATAGTAGTTCGATATTTCGGTGGTGTCAAATTAGGTGTAGGAGGATTAATTAATGCCTACAGAACTGCCGCGCAATTATCACTTGAATCTTCTAAAATTATAGAAAAAACAATCGATGTTAAGTTTTGCATCACTTTTGAGTATAAAAACATGAACAAAGTGATGCGAATTATAAAAGAACGTCAACTTAGAATTACAGATCAAAAACTAGAATTAGACTGCAAAATATTTATTTCGGTAAGAAAAACAATCGCTAATGAAATAAATGATCTTTTCTCTGCGTTGTACGAAGTAGAAATCAAACAAGTAAGCGATTAAACTCTTTTTCTATAATATCTAACAAATATGATGGGCATAAAATTGGTTTTCGCGTTTTGGCATCTACAAAAACCAATGTTGAGGAAGCAATTGTTAATAATTCCTTATCTTGATTGTAAATTTTGTAGTCAAAAACGATACGAGCTGTAGGAATTTTCTTTAAAAAAGTTTTAACAGTTAATTCATCGTCAAAGAATGCAGATTTCTTAAATTTAAAATCTAATGTAAAAACAGGGAGCATAATACCGCTTTCTTCCATCGATTTATATGAAACACCTAGTCGAGACAACCAATCAATACGGGCTAACTCTAAATATTGTGCGTAATTGCCGTGATGTACCACACCCATTTGATCGGTTTCTGAATATCTAACTTTTAGCAAAGTTTCTGAACTGATTGACATTTATTTTATTAAAAAAATATGATTAATACAAAATTACAATTATCTAAGTATGCGAAAAAAATAATTAAAATTCAACCCCAAAATCGTTTTTTTTTTACATTTTTTGTTCACATATTTGTCTTGCAAAAAAAGAAGGAACTTTTTCAACAATTTTCCGTTAATAACCTAATAAAAGTAATCTAACCACTCTAATGAATATAACTGCGCAATCAGTTTGGGATAATTGTCTGTCTTTTATAGAGGATAACATTACCCCTCAAGCTTTTAAAACCTGGTTTGAACCTATTAAAGCTGTAAAGCTTACGGATAGCGCTTTGAGTATTCAAGTACCCAGTAAATTTTTCTACGAGTGGCTAGAAGAGCACTATGTAAATCTTCTTAAAGTGTCTTTAACTAGAGAACTTGGTGAAACTGCTAAATTGGTGTACATTATTAAAATGGAAAACACATATGGTAACAAAAAGCCATTTACTGAAAAAATTCCTAGTGCTAATAGAAAATCAGTAAGCTCTCAAGAGGTTGATGTGCCAATCAAAAGCAAGAACCCAGAGTTAAAAAACCCATTTGTAATTCCTGGAATTAGAAATGTAAAAATCGAATCTCAATTAAATCCAAGTTATAATTTTGATAATTTCCTAGAAGGAGACTCTAACAGATTAGCAAGATCAGCAGGAATGGCTGTTGCTAATAAACCAGGAGGTACTTCTTTTAATCCTTTATTAATCTTTGGAGGAGTAGGACTAGGTAAAACACATCTAGCACACGCTATTGGAGTTAATATAAAAGATAATTATCCTGAAAAAACAGTTTTATATATTTCTGCTGAGAAATTTACTCAGCAATATATTGAGTCTGTAAAAAAGAATAACAGAAACGACTTTATTCATTTTTATCAAATCATTGACGTATTGATAGTAGATGATATTCAGTTATTATCAGGAAAAGCTGGAACACAAGATGTATTCTTTCATATATTCAACCATTTACACCAAAATGGAAAACAAGTAATCCTTACCAGTGATAAAGCTCCTGTGGACATGCAGGATATTGAACAACGCTTACTTTCACGTTTTAAATGGGGATTATCAGCAGAATTACATCAACCAGATTTCGAAACAAGAATTTCTATTATTAAAAATAAACTATATCGTGATGGAGTAGAAATGCCGGAAGATATTGTAGAGTTTTTAGCAAACAATATCAAAACTAATATTCGTGAATTAGAAGGCGCAATCATTTCACTAATTGCTCATTCTTCCTTCAACAAAAAGGACATCACAATTGATCTTGCAAAAGCGATAGTAGATAATTACGTAAAAAATACCAAGCGTGAAGTATCAATTGACTATATCCAAAAAGTAGTAAGTGATTATTTCCAAATGGATGTAGAAACACTACAATCAAAAACTCGTAAGCGCCATATAGTACAAGCTAGACAATTAGCTATGTTCTTTGCTAAGAAATTAACAAAAGCCTCTTTAGCAAGTATAGGGACACAAATAGGAAAAAGAGACCATGCTACTGTACTTCACGCCTGTAAGACAGTTGACAACCTATCTTCTACAGATAAGCAATTTAGAAAATACGTAGAGGATCTAGGCAAGAAGCTTACGCTTTAAATTCCAATTACATGAAGGTTAAAATTCTAATGGTATGTCTTGGGAACATATGCAGATCCCCATTAGCAGAAGGTATTCTAGCTTCTAAATTAGATCCTGATAAATTTCAAGTAGCATCTAGCGGCACTAGTAATTACCATATTGGAGAGAAACCTGACAGAAGATCTATTGAGACTGCAAAAAAACACGGAATAGACATCACGAATCAAAGAGCTGCTCAATTTAAAGCAAGTGATTTTGACATATATGATTTCATCTATCCTATGGACACTTCTAACTACCAAAACATTATAAAGCTTTCTCGAAACGAAGGAGACCGTAAAAAAGTAAAACTAATTTTAAATGAATTACAACCAAATCAAAATTTAGATGTTCCTGACCCATATTATGGAGGAGATCAAGGTTTTGAAAATGTTTATCAGATGCTAGATAAAGCTTGTAATCACATTGTAACAAAGCTATAAAAAGAGGTCTAGTCTAGAAAACAAAGTTTTTGTATATTTAGAATCAGTTAACCTAATTTAAATATATTACTCTTTGAGAAAAAAAATAACTTTTCATAAACACCCCTACAAAAGCGTATCCAAATTCATCACGCGGATCATTAGTCTTAAGATTAATGTATACATCAATTCAAATTCAATTAATCAACAACTAGTTACTAAATAAACTATGGAATCAAAACCCCTAGATCCTAAAGGAAAATTATACCTTATCCCTACTAGATTAGGAGACGATGTACCATTAGAAGTACTTCCTATATCTATAAAAAAGGTATTAGAACAAGTAAACCACTATATTGTTGAAAATGAAAAACCTGCTAGACGTTTTATAAAAAAAGTAAGCCCTAGTAAATCACAACGCTCTTTAATTATTCATTCGGTAAACAAATACACTGATGCTTCCGAAATCCCTAATTATTTAGCTCCTTGTCTAAATGGCGAATCTATTGGATTGTTATCCGATGCAGGATGCCCTGGTATTGCTGATCCAGGAGCAGAAGTGGTAAGACTAGCGCACGAAAAAGGAATTCAAGTTACTCCTTTGGTTGGCCCATCATCTATTTTTCTTGCGATGATGAGTAGCGGAATGAATGGGCAAAATTTCAGTTTTAACGGATATCTTCCAATTGATAAAAACGAAAGAAAATCTACCATTAAATTTCTAGAAAAAAATTCTTTAGAGAAAAATCAAGCACAAATATTCATAGAAACCCCATATAGAAACGACAAAATGCTAGCAGATCTCCTAGCAATTCTAAATCAAAACACTAGATTATGTATTGCAAGTGATATCACCCTAACTACAGAGTATATAAAAACAAAAACTGTAGGAGAATGGAAAAATGAGCAAGTCGAATTACACAAAAAGCCTACGATATTTATTATCCAAAGAGACCTCTAAACAAATCGGAGACGACACTATAAAAGAAAGTTTTAAGCTTTTGCTTTTCTCTCAGGAACAACGAAAGAAGTATCAAACCCTGAAAAACGCTTCATATAATAACGAATAGTAGTACCAAATGCATCTGCGAAACCATCCACTCCTCCACTACGAAGGTATTTTTTTACCGCACCCGGTCCTGAAAGATGGGCTGCAGCAAGTACACCAGACTCTGTAATAACAATACCATTCATTCGCTTACCAACAAACCACTTAAGGTCTCTACGTAAAATCCATTTATTTCTAGAAAGATTTGCATAAAATGCTCTCTCCTGTAATTCTGGACTAGCAAGAAAAGTATTTTTATTTTTTATTCCAATTAACTGAAGAGTACCTATACCAAACTGATACTTTCCCATGTATCCAAATTGGTTCACAACACCGTAATCACCACGAGACTCTTTAAAAGCAACCGCTTCTTTAAAACCAACATACGACTTACCTAACTCTGGATAAACAAAATTACTTATAAGATCATCCTCTATCTCGTTATAGTTAAGATCATCTTCTATCTCGTTAAAGTTAGGAGCGATGTAATAAAGATCTAATCCAGCAGTACTGTACGAACTTAAATCTATTTTATTTTTTGGTGTAAAACTTACTAAAACGATTCCCCCGATTGTAAGAATTAAAAAAAGTCCAATTATCCTTTTTATCATATAAAAAATTTCTAAGCAGACATCAAAAAGATGTTCCCCTCTACTTAAATTTTTGCGGTGCAAATATACGATTTTATTTGAAATAAACCACTGCCACATGTTAAATTTATTATAATACTGAAAAACAGGTGTTTACATATAAAAAAGAGTTAAAAAAAGCACTAAAAAGTCCAAAAAACTCTTAAATATTGCACTTAAACGTCAAAGTAAGAGTTTTGATCGATTAAAACTACACAACAAGTTTGTTAGGTAATTAACAGGATTCAAAAAGAAAATGTTGATAAGTTAACACCAGAAAGCGTTTTTAACTACGTTCCGGAATGATTTTTTCCTACAAAAAGTACCTTAGAAATTCTATCTATTTACTCCTTGTTTATTAATCCAATTGATGTATTGCTTTTTATTTCTATTGTGTTGAGCCATCGTTTTAGCAAACTTATGATATCCAAAGTTTTCTACATTAGCCACAAAGAAGTAGTACTCATGATTTTCATAATTAAGAACTGCATCAATAGAAGAAATATCTGGCATAGTAATAGGACCTGGAGGTAAGGTGCTATACTTATAAGTATTATAAGGACTGTCTAACTCTAAATCTTTATAAAGCACTCTTTTAATAACCATATCCCAATCATCTCTATGTTTCTTTAAAGCGAATATAACCGTAGGGTCTGCATCCAGTTTCCATCCATTCTTATGCCTATTCATATATACTCCCGCAACTCTTGGTCGCTCATCAACCTTAGCTGTTTCCTTTTGAACAATAGAAGCGATGGTAGTAACCTCATTAAAAGTCAAACCAATTTTCTTTGCTTTACTCTTTCTATTATCATTCCAAAATCGGTTATACTCTTTCAACATTCGACTCCTAAACTGCTCAGCAGATGTATTCCAAAAAAACTCATACTTATTCGGAACATACATTGCTAGTGCATTATCAATTGTAAAGCCTTGTTCAACTATAAAATCTGCATCTTTAAAAGCTTTTAATAAAGACAAACTATCAGCCTCTATCTGTTGCGCAACTCTACCCGCTAGGTTTTCCAATCTTTCTTGATTATTAAAACTTAATTGAATAGGTCTATTTTTACTTCGTAGTAAATCTACAAGTTCATTATTGTTTAATCCCTTTTTAAGAATATACCTTCCTGCTTTCACTTTATTAGTATACCCTTTTTTGGCAGCTATTTTATCAAAACTGGAAGGATCTTTTAATAAAGGATGTATAATCTTTCTAAATTCTGGATACGTTGTTCCTGAAGATATAAACAGTGTAGTTGTTTCTGAATCAAAATTAGTGTTTGGAGAAAAAACTGCCTGATACACGTAATATGCAAACAATCCACCACCTATCAAACCAATTAAGGCTATTATTAATAATATTCTTTTAATGTACATATATATGCTGATATAATAATTCATCCTTGTACTTGCCAGCAACAAGGTTCCATTCTTTTTTTATTCCAATGTTTACAAACCCTTCTTTCTCGAACAACTGAATACTTGCTAAATTATCCTCGGCAATATTAGCATATAATTGGTGTAACCTTAGATGTGTTTTACCATAGTTCTTTATAAGTTTCAAGGCTTCTTTTCCATACCCTTTACCACGATACTCTTCTTCTGCAATAAGAATACCTACTCCTGCCCTATTATGCGTAGGACTAAAATCGAATAAGTCAATCAACCCTAATGTTGCATCATCATACGAACAGATAACGAGACGCAACTGTTTCGCATCATAAATATCTTGATGAGCATTCTCTAAGTATTGTTTGATCAAAAATCTAGAATAAGGAGTTTGCGTTGTACTCATCTCCCATATTCGCTCATCATTTTCAATTAGATAAACAAAATCCAAATCTTCGGGTTCCAATGCTCTGAGATAAATATGTTCACCCTTTAGCGTTAACATGTAATCTCTCCTTTAAAAACCTGTTCTGCTGGACCTATAAGAAATATATCCTCATAAC
The DNA here is from genome assembly GCF_900109375.1 of Aquimarina amphilecti. Taxonomy (GTDB): domain Bacteria; phylum Bacteroidota; class Bacteroidia; order Flavobacteriales; family Flavobacteriaceae; genus Aquimarina; species Aquimarina amphilecti. Next base: position 47,495 of record NZ_FOAB01000009.1, on the reverse strand, counting down.
CACTTTCGGTTTCTTTAAAAGTCACTTTTAACGATCCTCCAGGAGTCTTAACACTAACTTCTTCTTTATCTGTCATCTTTGTCTTATGCATAGACAATGCTACAGCAGTCACTCCAGTACCACATGATAAGGTCTCATCTTCCACCCCTCTTTCATATGTACGAACGGAAAACAAACCATCTGATTCTTTCTCTACAAAATTAACATTACTTCCTTTATCAAAATAAGGAGCTCCATTTCTAATTTCACGACCAACATTAGTTACATCGAAAGAAACCAAATTATTCACCATAGTTACATGATGCGGAGAACCGGTATCCAGAAACAAATGGGAATCGTACTGCTCAATCTTCGAAACATTCTGCATTTGTAAATGAACTAAACCATTTTTAATTTCAGCCTTATGTTTTCCGTCGATAGCTGTAAAAACAGCCGTATTATCAATTACCCCAAGAAACGCAGCAAAAGCTACAAGACATCTTCCTCCATTACCACACATAGTACTCTCATTACCATCTGCATTAAAATACACCATAGTAAAATCATCATCTTCATTTTGCGGAAGCTCCAACAACATCAAACCATCAGCTCCTATCCCAAATTTTCTGTCACAAAGTCTTGCGAATAATTTGGTATTATTTTTGGACAAAGTTGATTTTCTATTATCAATGATTACGAAATCATTACCAGTACCTTGATATTTATAAAAAGTAAGGTTCATTATTTATTCAATTATAAAGAGCAAAGGTACAAAGAAAGTAAACATATAATCGTTGTTAATGGTGCGTTAAATATCTAAAAAAAATATACTATAGTTGTAATTTTAATAGTTATTAAGAGTCTATATTATAGTACTAGTCAAATTAAACGAAAAAAGAAAAGAAGATGAAAAGATTTTTTAGCTTATTGGTTGTAGCTATTTTAGCAGGAGTAATGACATTAGGAGCATATAAAATGTTTCTCGAACCTGAAGCGGTTGTTGTTACCAAAAATGAGACCACACAAAAAACAAATTTAATCCCAACAGCGTATACTGCAACTAACATAAATACAGCAGGTACCAATGTTGATTTTACTGTAGCTGCAGAAAAAACAGTAAATGCCGTTGTTCATGTTAAACAATATGGAATTTCCAAGACACCAAGGAATCTGATGGAATACTTTAGAAATGGAGGAACTACTGAAAGAAAGATTCAAGGTGCTGGATCTGGAGTTATTATTACAGAAGATGGATACATAGTTACAAATAATCACGTGATAGATGGAGCTACTGACTTAGAAGTTACATTAAATAATAACAAATCGTATAAGGCCGAAATTATAGGTACTGCACCTCAATCAGATATTGCTTTAATTAAAATCGATTCTGATGAAAAACTATCTTACATACCGTTTGGAAATTCAAACTCAGCAAAAATTGGTGAGTGGGTTTTAGCAGTTGGTAATCCTTTTAATCTTACATCTACGGTTACTGCCGGAATAATCAGTGCTAAATCAAGAGATTTAAATGAATACGATGGTAATTTTCAATCATTTATACAAACAGACGCAGCTATCAATCCTGGAAATAGCGGTGGAGCATTAGTGAATATCCGTGGAGAATTAATAGGAATAAATACCGCAATTACATCACAAACAGGAAGTTATGTTGGGTATGCTTTTGCTGTACCTTCTAACAATGCTCGAAAAATTGTTGAAGACATACTAGAGTTCGGAGATGTACAAAGAGGAATATTAGGCATAAATGGTGATAACCTGACCAAACAAGTAATGGAGAAATATGATATCGATGAAACTCAAGGTGTTGTGATTACTAATGTTGGAGAAGATAGTGGAGCTAAAAAAGCTGGATTAAAAGAGGGTGATGTTATTAAAGAAATAGATGGATTGAGAATAAAGAAATTTGCAGACCTAACAGGTTATGTAAATAGCAAAAGCCCTAATGACATTATTAATGTAAAAATAATAAGAGAAGATAGAGAACTTAATTTACCTGTTACGCTATCTAAATATGTTATCCAAAGATATAATATTGAAGATGTGGGTGTAGAAGTGGCTAATCCAAATCCTGAGTATTTGAAAAAATTTAACTTAGATCATGGAGTAATAATCAGCAAAGCACTAAGCCCAAAAATGCAACGATACAACTTAGAAGGTTTAATCATAAGTGAAATCGATAGCAAAAAGGTAAAAAATGTATTACAAGTAAAACAAATTATAGAAAGTAAATATCCTGAAGACGATATCACTATTAGTTTAATTGATCGTGATGGTGAAAAAAGAGAATTTGTTTTCCAAAACTAAGTCAGAGACTAGATAAAATGAATGATCCCATTACTCTTTGTGAGTAATGGGATTTTTTTATTCAAAAAGCTTTACGAAAACGTTTGAAATTCATACTTTTGCGCGAAATTTCAAGATTGTAAAACACAACACATTATGAGTTCTAACGAAGTTTATGAGAAAGAACTTGCCTTTCAGGCAGACAGACGCCGTGCAACGGTAGCATTTATTAAAACTGTGAGCGACCTTTGGTACGATAATTCAATTGAATTAGTGCTATTTCGCAACCAATTAATTGATAAAAATGTAAGCGAGATTCTTAATTTACATGAATACGCTGGTGAGTTTGTTCAAAAACCAATTTCGATTTTTGATTCTGTAGAAATCGCGCAAGCTATTAAATTAATGGACTTGCCTCCTGCAAAGTTAGATATTGGTAAACTTACTTATGAGTATCACCTTGCTGGTAATGAGTATGATTCTGCAACTAGTTTTGTAATGAACAAACTAAAGGATGCTAAAAAATTCAAAAATATATCTCCAAAAGATGTAGTGCTTTATGGTTTTGGACGAATTGGGCGTTTAGTTGCTAGAGAACTTATGACTATTACTGGAAAAGGAAGTCAATTAAGATTAAGAGCTATTGTAACTAGAGGATCTATTACAGAAGAAGTTTTAGAAAAAAGAGCTTCTTTATTAAGAAATGATTCGGTTCACGGAGAATTTGCTGGATTGGTAGAAACAGATATAGCAAACAGTTCTCTAATCATAAATGGTACTACAGTAAAAATTATTAGTGCTAATAATCCAGAAGACATTGACTACACTTCTTATGGAATAGACAATGCCTTATTAATTGACAATACAGGAGTATTTAGAGATAAGGAAGCTTTAAGCAGACACTTAATCGCAAAAGGAATTGATAAAGTATTACTTACTGCCCCAGGTAAAGGAGTTCCAAATATTGTTCACGGAGTAAATCACAAAGAACACAATCCAGACAAAGTAAATATATTCTCTGCCGCTTCTTGTACTACCAATGCAATTACACCAATTTTACAAGCAGTAGACGAAAGTTTTGGAGTAATCAATGGACATTTAGAAACCATCCATGCATATACTAATGACCAAAATTTGGTAGATAATATGCATAAAAAATATAGAAGAGGACGCGCGGCAGCATTAAACATGGTTATTACGGAAACTGGAGCTGGAAAAGCAGTTTCTAAAGCATTGCCAAGTTTTGAAGGTAAATTAACTTCTAATGCTATTCGAGTACCAGTACCTAATGGATCCCTAGCAATTCTTAATCTTAATTTAGAAAAAAACACTTCTAAAGAAAGTATGAATGCTATTATCAAAAAATATGCTTTAGAAGGCAACCTTGTTGAGCAAATTAAATACTCTTTAGACAATGAATTGGTTTCAAGTGATATTGTTGGGTCATCAGCACCTTCAATATACGACAGCAACGCAACGATTGTAGATGCTAAAGGTAACAATGCAGTTCTTTATGTTTGGTATGACAACGAATATGGTTATAGCCATCAAGTAATCAGATTATCAAAATACATAGCAAAAGTAAGACGTTTTACATATTACTAGTAACTCCTCTTATTATATAAATATTAAAGTCGTTATTTTAAATAGCGACTTTTTTATTGCAGTAAACTCAATGAAGATGATTGGTCAAAAAAAACAAAAGTTTTCGTAAATTTCAAAACAATAAGAATTACCAGTAATTATACACCCTTTTAAATCTTTTAAATTATCTACAATATCGTATATTTATTACCGTTACAATTAATTAAAGATTAACGTAAAAAAAGAATGAAATCTTGAGCACTATAACGTCAACTTTATTAAGCAAGTAAAATGAAGTTCAACTAATATAATCAAGGTTTTAATCAACCATTAAAAAATAATTAAAACTCACACATGAAATTACCAAAGTACCTATTAGTTTTCATAGCTCTATTCCCCATCTTTGAAACCATTCAGGCACAAGAAGACAACCTTACTGCAGAACAAGCATTACAGAATGAAAACATTAAGACTCAATTTGATGTAGTAATTAAAAAATCTGGAAGATATCAAGAATATAAAGTTGTAAAACGTGTTTGGTTAGATAAACTAAAAGGAAATACAATTGATTCTATTAAAACATTAGAGTCTAAATTAAACAGTTCTAATCAAAAAATCACCGAACAACTAGCTTCTATTTCTAACCTCGAAGCTTCTCTTGCAAAGACAAATGAAAACCTTACATCGGTCACCGAAGAAAAAGACAGTATGACTTTTTTAGGCATCCCATTCACAAAAGGTAGTTACAAAACTATGATGTGGGCTATTGTTGGAGGGCTTATAGCTCTTCTTGCTTTCTTTGTTTTTAGATTTAAAAATAGTAATTCTGTTACTGTACAAGCTAAAAAAGCTTTAGCAGAAACAGAAGCTGAGTTTGAAGAGCATAGACGTAGAGCTTTAGAAAGAGAACAAAAGGTTATGCGCAAACTTCAAGACGAAATTAACAAACAACGTAAAACCGGAGCTAAGTAGTCGAAATCTCTGGATTTTACCATATTTGTTTTGCATCTTTGCAATCCTAACAACGACAAATGCGAATAGATATAATAACGGTTGTACCTGATCTTCTTAAAAGTCCTTTTGAAGCTTCAATTATGAAACGATCAATAGAAAAGGGATTAGTAGATGTACAACTACATAACCTTAGAGATTATACGACTGACAACTATAAACAAGTTGATGATTATCAATTTGGTGGTGGTGCCGGAATGGTAATGATGGTAGAACCTATTGACAAATGTATTTCTAAACTAAAAGCTGAAAGAACATATGACGAAGTCATTTATATGACTCCAGATGGAGATACACTAAACCAAGGAATAGCCAATCAATTATCTCTAAAAGGAAACATAATTATCCTATGCGGTCATTATAAAGGTGTAGACCAGAGAGTTAGAGAACATTTTATCACGAAAGAAATATCCATTGGTGACTATGTATTATCTGGAGGAGAATTAGGAGCTTTAATTTTATGTGATTCAATCATCAGGCTAATACCAGGAGTTTTAGGTAACGAAACTTCTGCTTTAACAGATTCATTTCAGGATGACCTATTAGCGCCTCCTATATACACAAGACCTGCAGATTATAAAGGATGGAAAGTTCCAGAAGTACTTACATCAGGAAATTTTCCTAAAATTGAAGCTTGGAGAGAAGAACAAGCATATCAAAGAACTAAAGAAAGAAGACCAGATTTATTAGATGATTAAACGCCGTTTATTAAACTCTAGTTTACCAATAAGATATACGAACCAAACACAAATCTTATCTTATTGATAAATAAGCATATAAACTGCAATCATCTTTACCAACAATAATACTAAAAATACTTGCAAATAATTAAATATTAGTTATTTTTGCACCCTGATTGAAATAACCTCTGGCGAAAATCGTGAATGTTGCTTTGACACAAAACAAGTAAACTACTTCAAAAATGGAAGATTTAGTAAAATTCGTACAAGACGAGTTTGTTACAAGAAAAGAATTACCTGAATTCGCAGCAGGTGATACAATTACAGTATATTACGAAATTAAAGAAGGAAACAAAACACGTACTCAGTTTTTTAGAGGTGTTGTAATCCAAAGAAGAGGTTCTGGTTCAAGTGAAACTTTTACTATCAGAAAAATGTCTGGTACAGTAGGTGTAGAACGTATTTTCCCAGTTAATTTACCTGCACTACAGAAAATTGAAATTAACAAAAGAGGTAAAGTACGTAGAGCACGTATCTTTTACTTTAGAGAACTTACAGGTAAGAAAGCTCGTATTAAAGAAAAAAGAAGCTAATTCTTATAGCACATATAATAAAAAAGGTTGTCATATGGCAACCTTTTTTTTATGAACAAAAGTTAACAACACAGGTTCATAACCAGTTGATAACTAAAACCATACATGAAATCGATCTCTCAGTTCTTTTTTCTTATCTTTAGGATATAGAAAGAATATAGAGCAAAAAGATGACACAAGGATTCCTATATGTATTTTTTCTAAACTCGTTCTTTGAACATTTTACATAAACCATCTTAAGATTGGGATAAATATAAAACGAAAGTTATTTTTTTGAGTACATCGTTGAAATCACTTTAAGGATTCTCTTTAAAATCATTTCAGAATGAAATTTAAAAGAAAAAATTAAGTTTTGACACCTTTTTAATTTTAAGTGGCATTAGACTATTCGGATGAGAAACTAAAAAATTACATAAGTAATTTAGATACAACAGCGTTCGCAATAGTCACCAGAGTAGTATTTTAATTTATTATTGTATTTTCTTTCATAAATTAAAACTGCTCAAAATAGAAATAACAGTTTTGGTATAAGTTAACGAAAGTTATTATTTAATAGCGGGTAAAACAGCTGACAAGATTATTGTTTCTAAACAAAAGCCATGTCAAGATATTCGTATTATGATATGGCTTTTTATTTTTCAAATTATTCTCAAATTGGATTACTTTTTTTACGACTACTGTTTTTTACGCCCTTTCTTTTTCAAAGATTTCTAATTCACTCTCTTTAACTCAAAACTAACAATCTACCGGTTGCATTTGCTACCCTATATTTGTATCTTCGCGCTCGGAAAATCTTACAGCGAATAATATTTTTATAACACCTAGTGTTCCTCAAATATTTTAAGAAAGGTAAATATTATTTGTCCAAGAAAAATTAAACGACTAATTGTTTCCTTAATAGATAGTATAATACATAAGGTATTAAACCTAAAGGCTAAATAAATACCTTATTTAAAATCAAAAAATATGGGAATTGAATCCTCAAAAATTGTTTACACTAAAACTGATGAAGCACCTGCGTTAGCTACCTATTCTTTTTTGCCTATTGTAAAAAAGTTTACAAAAGCTGCAAATATAGAAGTTGAAACTAAGGACATATCCCTTGCGGCAAGAATTCTATCCGTTTTTCCGGAAAACCTTTCGGATAAGCAAAAACAGGTAAATGCATTAGCGGAACTCGGTGAATTAGCTTTAAAGCCAGAAGCAAACATTATTAAGCTTCCTAATATTAGTGCATCAGTTCCTCAATTAAAAGCTGCTATAGCAGAGCTACAATTGCAAGGTTTCAATATTCCTAATTATCCTGAAGAGCCAGAAAATGATGCCGAGAAGGAAATAAAAAGTAAGTACGATAAAATTAAAGGAAGTGCTGTAAATCCAGTATTAAGAGAAGGTAATTCTGATCGTAGAGCTCCTAAACCTGTAAAACAATATGCACGAAAGAATCCACATTCTATGGGAGCATGGAATGGTGATTCTAAAACACATGTATCAACCATGTCTAGTGGTGATTTTCGTTCTAATGAAAAATCAATTACAATTTCTGAAGCTGGAGATGTAAAAATTGAATTTGTTGATGATAATGGTACTACAACGGTATTAAAAGAAAAGACGGCACTACTTACAGGGGAAATAATTGATGCTACTGTAATGAGTAAAAAAGCATTGATTTCTTTTCTAGAAGAACAAATTGCAGACGCTAAAGATAAGAATGTTTTGTTTTCATTACACATGAAAGCAACGATGATGAAGGTATCGGATCCTATTATTTTTGGTCATGCTGTAGAAGTATTCTTTAAAGATGTCTTCGAAAAGCATAGTGAAACTCTTGAAGGAATAGGTGTTGAAGTAAACAATGGTTTTGGAGATCTTGTTAACAAACTAAAGAAAATACCAGATGCAACTAAAAAAGCTGAAATAGAAGCTGATATCAAAGCTTGTTATGAGAATGGTCCTCAATTAGCGATGGTAAACTCTGATCAAGGGATTACCAATCTTCATGTACCAAGTGATGTTATTATTGATGCCTCTATGCCCGCTATGATTCGTAATTCAGGTCAAATGTGGGATGCAAAAGGTAATACTCAAGACACGAAAGCTGTGATTCCTGATAGTAGCTATGCAGGAATATATCAAGAAACAATCGATTTCTGTAAAAAACATGGCGCTTTTGATCCAACGACTATGGGAACAGTTCCTAATGTTGGTTTAATGGCTAAAAAAGCTGAAGAGTATGGTTCTCACGATAAAACTTTCGAAATTAAAGGTACCGGTACTGTTCGTGTAATAGACGCAACCGGAACTGTTTTAATAGAACACACTGTAGAGCAAGGAGATATCTGGAGAATGTGTCAAACTAAAGATGCTCCTGTAAAAGATTGGGTTAAATTAGCTGTAAGCAGAGCTCGTGCAACAAATACTCCTGCAATATTCTGGTTGGATAAGACGAGAGCTCACGATGCTAGCTTGATAAAAAAAGTAAATACTTACTTACCAGAACATAATACCGAAGGATTAGATATAAGAATTATGTCTCCGGTAGAAGCTACAAAGTTCTCGTTAGAAAGAATAAAAGAAGGTAAAGACACTATTTCAGTAACAGGAAATGTATTACGTGATTATAACACGGACCTCTTCCCTATTTTAGAATTAGGAACTAGCGCAAAAATGCTTTCTATTGTTCCATTAATGAATGGTGGTGGATTATTTGAAACCGGTGCGGGTGGTTCTGCTCCAAAACACGTACAACAGTTTAATAAAGAAGGTCACTTACGTTGGGATTCTCTTGGTGAGTTTTTAGCGCTAGCTGTTTCTTTAGAGCATTTAGGAGAAGTTAACAATAATCCAAAATCTCTTATAATTGCAGAAGCCTTAGACAAAGCGACAGAAGAATTTTTAGAGAATAAAAAATCTCCATCAAGAAAAGTGAATGAACTTGATAACAGAGGGAGTCACTTCTATCTTGCTTTGTATTGGGCGCAAGCACTTGCTGAGCAAACAAAAGATAAAGATTTACAAGAAGAATTCTCTTCTATCGCAAAAGAATTAGGAGAAAATGAAACAACAATAATCACAGAATTAAATGATGCTCAAGGGAGCGCAGTAGATATGGGTGGTTATTATTGGCCTGATGTTACTAAAGTTGCTAATGCAATGAGACCTAGTGAAACACTAAATAAAATCATAGGATAATAATAATTTATTATTATCATTTAAAAAAACCTGTAAAACATATTGTTTTACAGGTTTTTTTATGGTTTTACATAAAAAAAGTAAATCATATGCAACCCTTTACTTTTTGTGTTGTCAATAGTAATAACTAGAAAAGAAAAGTAACTTTAAAGAAACTTACAATCAACCATAATTAATTGAAAACTAATATTCTTTATACACATAAAGATCTAATAGAAAAAAGTAAATCTGGTGATCGCAATTCTCAGTATAAGCTATATGAGTTATACGTAGATGCTATGTATAATGTAAGCATGAGAATATTAGGTATTAGAGAAGATGCTGAAGATATTATTCAAGATAGTTTTGTTGATGCCTTTAAAAACCTAACCTCTTTCAGATATGAAAGTACGTTCGGTTCCTGGTTAAAAAGGATAGTGATTAATAAAAGTATTAATCACTTAAAAGTAAAAAAAATACCAATTACACCATTAGACCAACATGAATATCATATTAGTGAAGAAATTATAGAATCTATTAACACCAGTGATATAGACAAAATAAAAAAAGGAATTACAAAATTACCAAGTGGATATAAGCAGATTATTAATCTGTACTTAATAGAAGGGTATGATCACATTGAGATTTCAGAGATACTAGAGATTTCTAGTTCTACATCTAAATCACAATATCATAGAGCAAAGAAAAAACTGATTGAGATTGTAAACACATTAGAATAAGATGGATGATTTTGAAAAAAACATAAAAGAAAACAAGCTTCTATTTGATGAATATAAAGCTGACAAAGCAAAGCTTTGGGAGCGTATTGAATCAGAGCTCGATATTACGCCGCAAATTAAAAAGGTAAAGACTATAAAACTATGGAAGTCTCCTTATGCAAAAATAGCTGCGAGTATTCTTATAATTTTTGGAGCGTTTTCTTTAATTAATTTATTTATGGGTTCAACAAATAATTTAACTGAACAACATATAGCAATGAATCAAGAGTTACAAGATATTGACACTTATTATAAAGGACTTGTTTCATTTCAGGTAGAATTGGTAAAAAAGAACGCTAAACTCACAGAAGATGATAAAGAAGATTTCCTCTCTTTTATGGATGAACTCGATCAAGAATATCTATTGCTAAAGGAAGAAATGACTGCTAATCTAAATAATGAGTATATCCTAGAAGCCATAGTTCAGAATTATAAAAAAAGAATTGAATTAATAGAGAATCTTTTGGAACAAATTAAAGATTCGAGAAAATCCGATGAAAATGAAGGATATATTTTATAAAAAACTAATAATCTTAGTCTTGATACTTTTTACCGGACATTATACTAATGGTCAGGAAAAATTATCTAAATCAATACAAAAGATTTATGATTTTTCAAATGCCGGAGAACTACAATTAGAAAATAAATACGGGAACATTATCATCAACGGGTGGGATCAAAATAAAGCAAAAGTAACTATTGATATCACAGTCTCTAAAAAAGATAAAGATGATGCAAAAGATCTTTTAGGGCGTATACAGCCAATCTTAAATACTTCAGATGATTTCTTAAGTATATTTTTAAATATTGAAGAAAAAAGTGACAGCTTCTTTTCTAAAGTATTTAATCGCGTTAATCCATTCGATTTTGATAAAGGAAACATACAAATAGATTATCACATCTATCTTCCCGTAAATGCAGAAATTCAACTTACTAATAAATTTGGTGATATTATTATTAATGATTGGAATGGGAAATTAAAAACTAATTTACAACATGGTGATATGTGGATTAATAATGAAATTATGAACGCAAATATCGAACTGAAGTTTGGAAAACTACACACAAAATCCATTACCTATGGTAAAATTGAATTAAAAAACAGTGAATTTGACCACGAAACCTCTAAAAACCTCAGGGTAATAAGTAGTGGATCAACAATTACCATAAAACAAGTGGATAATCTAGAAATTTACTCCAGTAAAGACAAAGTTTCAATAGAGACTATCGATGAGATTAAAGGAGAACTTGAGTTTACTAATATCATCATTGAAAAATTAAAAAACACTATTAATCTCACAATGGATGTTGCTGACTTTAGAGTAGAGAAAATACTAAAGCAGAATGCAGATATTAATATCAATCAAAAATCCTCGGAAGTAAACATCAACATTTCAGAACTTAACTTTGATTTTAGTGCATCACTGGAGCAAGGGTTATTAAGAATACCTAAAACCTTTAAAAACATCAAAAACAAGGTGTTAGATAGCAAAAAAAGATTACGTGATATTCGAGCCACATATGGAATAGAAACAAACAAAGGAACGTTTCATATAACGGGTAGAAAAGGAGTAATTATACTAAAAGAATAATCAAAAATATTTTATCAATCCAATTATAAAACAAATCAATACTCATGAAAAAATCAATCAAATTCTTAATCATTTTTCTATTGATTAATATATACAATACGCATTCTCAAGAAGGAAGCGATGATAATTATATAGAGTTTAATGACCGTAAAAACATTGTTCACGGAGTTTACCTTGGTTTTAGTGCAAGTTATGGAGAAATTGATGGGGAAGATACAGGATTAATTGGTCTTAAACTGGCATATGTAGCTAATAGACAGTTCGAAGTAGGTTTTGGAATGAAAGGGTTTTACTCCCAACAAAACCTACCCGGAATATCAATTTCTAATAACGAAGATTTAATTGGAGGATATGCAGGAATGCACTTAGAACCCATATTCTTCAGTAAATCGAGAGTAAACCTATCATTTCCTTTACTAATTGGATTTGGTGGTGTAGGTTATATAGATGGTCAATTCAATGAAGATGAAGAATTCAATGAAGATGATTATGACTGGGATGCCGTTTTTGTTGCTGAACCAGGAATAAATCTACTATTTAATGTATCTAGATTTCTGCAATTAGAAGCAGGTGTGAAATATAGATTCTCAAGTAAATTTGATATCCACCCTAGTGGAATTGATCGAATAAATGGATTTTCTGCAGGAATAGGAGTAAAAGTTGGAGTTTTTAATCTGGGTAAAAACAGATATAAGAAAAAGGCTCCAAAAAACTAGAAATCAAAATAATAAAACTGAAAACATCTAACAAAAACAACCATTCAAAGTTTAAAAAAAATAGTTCAGATATAATTAGGCACAAAAATTGATACAATGATTTTATATAAGAAAGAAATGTTACCAAAGCCCCAAATGAAAACTAAAGTTATTCTAAGAACCAAAAAAATAGATACTAACTATGTATTTTCAGAAAACAACCAAGTATATCTTAAACGCAAATCAAGTATTAAACCCACAAATAGTAATACTTTATACACCGAAGAATGGTTTCCCATTAGTTTTTGCTGGAAATCTTAATTAGAAGCAACATATTGCAATATATTTATATACTCTAAATACGTAACATATTTTAGATTAGGGCGTCTATTCTATTAATGCTACTGAAAAAACTTTCTTTTGAAAAAACATCTCACTCACAATATATGGCTAGTACTACTATGTTTACTAGCTAATAGCGCCATAATAGGTCAAGAAAAATTTACGATCAATGGTACTATTTCAGAACAATCTAGTAACGAAACATTAATTGGTGTTAATGTGCTCTTTCCAGAAATGGGAAAAGGTGTAGTAACCAATGAATATGGATTTTATTCTATTACTTTACCAGAAGGCACTTATAAACTACAGATAAGTTACTTAGGTTTTAAAGACATTGTACAGGAAATTATACTTAATGAAGATAAAAAATTAAACTTTCAATTAACTGAGGCTTCAGAAATGTTAGACGAAGTTGTTATTACAGAGAATATTGAAAAAGTGGATATTAAAAATCCGCAGATGAGTCTTAATAAACTAACCGCTGGAACGATCAAACAAATTCCCGTAGTACTTGGTGAAGCAGATGTTATTAAATCTATTGTACTCTTACCGGGTGTAACTAGTGGTGGTGAAGGTGCATCAGGATTTAATGTTCGTGGCGGTGCGGCTGATCAAAACTTAATTTTATTAGATGAAGCCACTATTTTTAATTCATCACATTTATTTGGATTCTTTTCTGTTTTCAATCCGGATGCAATCAAAGATATTAAACTCTATAAGGGAGGAATTCCTGCAAAATATGGAGGACGTGTATCTTCTGTATTGGATATTTATCAAAAAGAAGGAAATAGCAAGGAATATCATATTAATGGTGGACTTGGACTCGTTTCCAGTAGGTTATTAGCAGAAGGCCCAATTGTAAAGAACAAAGGAGCTTTTCTTGTTGGAGGAAGAGCATCGTATGCTCATCTATTTTTGCCAATTGTAGATGATGGTAATGATAATGTCGCATACTTTTATGACCTCAACACTAAATTAAACTACAAAATCAATGAAAACAATAACATCTTTTTGTCAGGATATTTTGGTAGAGATGTTTTTTCTATAAGTGAAAGTTTTAGAAATACGTATGGAAACACAGTTTTAAATTTAAGATGGAATCATTTATTCTCAGATAAGTTATTCTCCAATTTATCCTTAATATACTCGGATTATTTTTACGGTTTAGAACTTGATTTTGTAGGTTTCGAATGGGATTCTGGTATTAGAAACTTTAATTTAAAGTACGACCTAAAGCATTATTTAAGTGATAATTTTCAACTTAACTATGGTATCAATAATATATACTATCGATTTAATCCTGGTGAGATAAAACCAAACAGAGAAGACTCTGGAATTATCAGAGATAAGTTAATTGATAAATACGCCAATGAATTAGGAGTATACATTGATGCAGAACACAAAATTTCCAATAAGCTATCATTACAATATGGTATACGACTTAGCAATTTTACTAGATTAGGTCAAGACGAATTAAATATTTATGAAAATGACAATCCTCTTTTATTCAATGAGGAATTACAGATTTATGAAGCTGCCAATCCAATTGGTACAGAAAGAATTAGTAGAAGTGCTCAAATCAAGAACTTCACTAATCTAGAACCAAGAGTAGCGTTAGCATATATTTTCAATGACAATACTTCTGTAAAAGCTAGTTATAATCGAATGGCTCAATACCTACATCTGTTATCTAACACTAGCTCCCCTACTCCTTTAGATGTATGGACGCCAAGTGGAAAATATGTAAAACCACAATTATTAAATCAATATGCGTTAGGGTTCTTTAAAAGTATTAAAGACGATGCATATTCGATCGAAACAGAAGTATTCTATAAAGACATTAAAAATAGAATAGATTATATTGACGGTGCTGAACTTATTGCTAACGATGCAATCGAACAAGAAATACTTAATGGAGAAGCAAGAGCATATGGTTTAGAACTTTTGATCAGAAAAAATGAAGGTAAGTTCAAAGGATGGCTAGCTTATACATTGTCTAAATCAGAACAACGCACACCTGGTAGAACTCCAACAGAGACAGGTATCAACAATGGGGAATGGTATAATACTCCTTTTGATAAAACCCACGATATTTCTTTTAATGGAAGTTATGAACTGAATAAAAAATGGAAATTTAATGCTAATTTTTTATTCCAAACTGGGCAACCTACTAATTATCCATCAGGACAATTTGAATTTCAAGGATTGGTAGTACCAATATATGATGGTTTAAGAAACGATCAACGTTTACCGTCTTATCACCGTATGGATGTTTCGGCTACATTGACTCCGCGAAAAAATAAAAACAGGAAGTGGCAAGGAGAATGGGTTTTTAGTATTTATAACCTATACAATCGTAGAAATGCCGCATCCATTGCCTTTAGCCAAAATACAGAAACACGAGTAAACGAAGCTGTAAGAACCTCTATATTTGGGATTGTTCCAGCTATCACCTATAATTTTAAATTTTAACACAATGAAAAAGCTATTATATATTATAATCGGACTTTCTATAATCACAAGTTGTGAAGATGTTATTGATGTTGATGTTCCTAATGGAGAACCAAAGTTAGTTATAGATGCTTCCTTTGAAATCTACCTAGATGAGACTCCAATAAATTCATTAGGTGGTGTAAGACTAACGTTATCAGCTCCTTTTTTTGATGATGATGTACCTAAAGTAAGTAATGCAACTGTATTTGTCACCAATCTCTCAGACAATTCTATTATTAATTTCATAGAATCATTAAACGAACCTGGATACTTTATTCCAGAAGATCCAAATATAATCCCTGAGTTTGATATTGATTATGAACTTACGGTGATTTATGATCAAGAAACCTATAAAGCTACAACTCAATTAATTCCTACTGTTGCAATTGATAATGTAGAGCAAGGCGATGGAACTTTATTTGATGGTGATGAAACTGAAGTAATTGTTTTCTTTACTGATGAAGGGACTAGGGAAGATTTCTATCTTTTTGATTTTGATTTTAACTTATACCTTCCTAGTGAAGATCGCTTCTATCAGGGAGAGTCTTTTAATTTTTCTTACTTCTATGAAGATATGGTTGGCGGGGAAGAAGTAACCATAAAAATTCTTGGAATTGACCAGCGATACTATAACTACTCTAATATATTAATTGAACAAAGTGAACAAGAAGGTGGAAACCCTTTCCAAACGCCTCCTGCGCAAATAAGAGGAAATATTATTAATACAACCAACCCGGACAATTACGCTTTGGGGTATTTTAATCTATCTGCAGCTAATCGTTTTCAGTTTACAATAGAAGAATAATCAGGAAAATCAGTATTTTTGAGGCATGAGTTTTACCAAAATAACCGAACAAGCTTCCAACTACAATCATCTAGAAAAGATGAATCTTTCTGAATTATTATCTAACATTAACAAGGAAGATAAAACAGTACCAAATGCTGTAGAAAAAGCTATCCCACAGATTGAACAATTAGTATCTCAGATTGTGGAAAAACTAAGAAACGGAGGAAGACTCTTTTATATGGGAGCTGGTACCAGTGGTCGATTGGGTGTCGTAGATGCGAGCGAGTGCCCTCCTACTTTTGGGGTCTCTTATGATCTGGTTATTGGTTTAATTGCTGGTGGAGATCCGGCTATCAGAAAAGCTGTAGAATTTGCAGAAGATAGTACGGAACAAGGATGGAAAGATCTAGAAGCACATAAAATCTCAGAAAAAGATGTTGTTATTGGTATTGCAGCATCAGGAACTACTCCTTATGTGATAGGAGCCCTAGAAAAATGTAATGCATCAAATATTATTACTGGTTGCATTACTTGTAATGAAGGAAGTCCTTTAGACAAGACAGCTCAATATCCAATTGTAGTAACTGTTGGTCCAGAATTTGTTACCGGAAGTTCCAGAATGAAAGCTGGAACTGCCCAAAAATTAGTGTTAAATATGATATCAACATCTACCATGATACAACTCGGAAAAGTGAAAGGGAATAAAATGGTAGATATGCAACTTAGTAATAATAAGCTAGTAGATCGTGGTACTCGAATGATTATGGATGAGCTAAAAATAGAAAGAACCTTGGCCGCTGAATTATTAGAAAAGTATGGAAGTGTCAGAAACGCAATAGATAATTATGGAGCCTAAAAGAACAGATAAAGAATTGTTAGGTAAAGGTATACAGCGTATGGCAATTGCGCTGATTTTTATGTTTATTAGTCCTGTAATTATACATTCTGCTTTTAAAAATCAAGATCATTCCTATTACTATCCCATATTAATTTTGGGATTAATCGGAGCTGCTTTTGCTATATTCATGGCATTTAGAGGGTTAAAAACAATAATGGATTCTATATTCGGAAAGAAATAGAATTCGGACAATACAATTTTAATTTCTTTGTAAATATTTACTAAATATCAGTGAGTATGCTATAGCTAGTAATCTCCCACAATTTTATTATCCTCAATTCTTTCTTTCAAATCATTAATATACCTTAATGCATTTTTGTTTTCATAATCTGTATAAGCTTTTGTAGCCCATTCGATAGCTTTGGTATAATCTCCTTTTATTTCATTATAAAAAGCCATATTAAAACAAGCTTGTCCTGCAATTTCTGGATCAGAGTTATTAGTTTCTTTTTCCCATAACTCAGCAGCTCCTTCCCATTGCCCTGTTTCTACTTTTCTTTTTGCAACTTCGAAATTTGGTGTTGCTTTTACATAATAATCTCTATATACATTATCCTTGTAGGGTAATAATCTCGATGCATAATCACTACCTATTTTCTGACTAATTTGCAAAACGGATTGTTTTCTATTCGTAGCAGCTTCAATTGCTTTTATTGGATTAATTCCTTTTCCTACAGATTTAGTCTTTTCATTAACAGATAATTGATCACTAATTTTTTTTCGAATAGGATCATATATCCTCCATCCGGTTTTTATCTTAGTATCTATGCTTACTTTGTGTTCTACAGCCGGAAGCTCTATTCCTAAAGGCCCCTCTATTTTCTTGTTCTCAACTGTGTATGAAGCTTTAGCATCTGTATCATATAAAGCTAAAGTAAAAACAGCATCTATATTATTAGTTTTACAAAGGTCATTAATTTGATCCCAGCTTATAGGTGAAGGAAAAATACCTCCTCCAGGGTTTTCTTTTAATGAATTAGACAATATAGTAACTTCAGTAAATCTAGGATTTTGAAGCAATGCTGTTTTTAATGCAATCATAGCTTGCCTAGCACCATCTTCATCAAGTTTAGCACCTTCTATAGATAATATTTTATCTACTTGGTCCAATCCTACATTTTCATCAGAAGGTATACTTCTATTAAGGATACCTATTTTTTTAACGGATGAATCCAATGTAACAATCGGAGGTTTTATAACTTCTGTCCTTAATGATTTTTTACTACCACAACCAACAGCAATAAGAACAACCATAGCAGAGACAAGAGTTTTATATGTGAATATGTTTTTCATTTTTATGTAAATTACTAGTTAGCTATATAACATCATTTTGAAATACAAAAATGAAAAGGATGGTTTTCCCCAAAACCACCCTTTCCCTAGAGATATTTGAATAAAAAAATTAATTAGTAGAAAATGCCCACGTATTTCCACTAATAGTTGCTCCAACAGCTAAATCTCCGTCTTCTACCGAAATACCAGTTGTAGATTGACCTGCAGAAGCAGATACAAAATTATCACTAGAACCAGCTAAGAAGACAAGTCCGCTAAGCGAGGGTACTCCATCACTAAAACTAATCGTATATGTATTACCAGATACTGCAACAGTAGCAGTACCACTCGTATTAATAGTTGGACCTGAACCATCACCAGGAGTATATACTAAATTACCTGTATAAGATGTTAGTACTTGTGTAGGAAGTGTAACAAATGCTTCGGCTGGTGTTCCATCATCATCACTACCACATGACGAAATAAATAAAACAGATAACACTAATACTACTTTACTTAAGTTTTTAAAAAAATTGTTTTGAGTTTTCATTGCTTTTAATTTTAAATAAATTATTAAACCTGAGGTAAACTTAATTTTATTCTCATCCAATAAAATTAAGCTGTGGACATTTGAAGAGATTTTGTTGACCAACAGTAAATCCTAAAGGAACATTGTTATCTCACTATAGACTTTATTCTAAGTGTTCAGTATAGTATTTAAAAACACATCATTATTTATTATCTATGAGATAATTACAAAGCATTTCTTTAAAACCACAAAATTTACTACAAACGTCCTGCTTTAGTAACCATTCATCCTCATTTCGAAATTATTTCCCTCTAATAATTATAAATTAAACTAGTAAACTGGATAATTCCGATATCAATATAATTATGGCAACTGACACACAAGTACAAATATTCATAGATGGTGATCCCATCCCTGCTTTTAAAAAACTCTCTCTTTCTCAAGAAATAGATGCACATCATAATTTCGAATTAGTTTGTAGAAAAGATGTACTAGAAGAAGTTACTGATCATATTTCTGGAGAAAGTATTAACTTTCTGGGGGCTATTTTTCTATTAAAAATACAATCCGTCAATGGGTTTTCTGAAAATGAAATACTCGAATTTAAAGGTATTGTAACATCTATTAATACAGTAAAAGGTTTTTATCATAAAACAGGAGATTTAATACACATATTAGGCAAAAGTTGTAGTATAATTGCTGATGATGGACCACATTATGCTTCGCATCAGGATATAGGAATTTCAGAGATTTTAGAAAAAACGTTTACGGGATATGACAAAGGAATTTTACAATGTAATATCTCTCCCAAAAAAGTTACTCCCATACATTATAGTGTTCAAAAAGAAGAAAGCGCTTTCCAATACGCGAGTAGACTGGCAGCACAATACGGAGAATGGTTTTATTATGATGGATCTAAATTGGTATTTGGGAAACATGAAAACAATGATCCTATAAAACTTCGGTATGGTTATGATTTATTAGAGTTATCTATGAAGTTAGAAGCTATACCTAATAACTTTAAATATTTTACCAATGATTATCTAACAGATAATTTTCACGAAGTAAAAACCAACGAGTTGAATTCTAATTCTAAAGGTTTTATTTCTACCCTCAATCAAAAGAGTAACAAGTTATTTCAGAAAGAAACACAGGTTTTTGTGAGTGCTCATGATGATCCACAAATGAAATCAAGAATAGATGATCAAATATTACATCAAAAACAAGCTAATGAAGTAAATCAAATAAAAGTCTCCGGAAAAAGTAGTAATCCCAGTATTGCCCTTGGGAGTAAAATAATAATAGACGGAGAGACCTCATCTTATGGAGGTTACAGAATTACCAAAATAACACATAATTGCAGTGAAAACGGCAGATACGAGAACACCTTTGAAGCTATTACTGCAGAAACAGATGTTTATCCAAAAGCTTCTATTAAAGCATATCCAAAAAGTAAATCGCAGACAGCGGTTGTAGTAGATAATGTAGACCCAGAAGGAATGGGGCGTGTTAAAATACAATATGCTTGGCAAAAAGAAACAGGAGAAACGTCTCCTTGGATTAGACAGGCAAGTCTAGCTGGTGGTGCAGGCCAAGGAATGTATTTTGTTCCTGAAAAAGGAGATGAAGTTATTGTGGATCATGAAGGTGACAATGCGGAATTACCTATTGTAAAAGGAAGCGTAACTAACGCATCATCTGTTCCTGAAAGTTTTAAAAGTGGAAATAATCATCTAAAAGCCATCAAAACAAGAAGTGGTAATCAAGTAACCCTTAATGACGCAGATGGTAGTGTTACCATCGCAGACCCTAGTGGTAATACAATAATAATGGGTGGTAATGGAGAAATCACTATCAATGCACCAAATAAAATCACCTTCTCCTCTACTGATATTGCTATCGAGGCGAGTAATAATTTAACGATGAATGCAGGTAGTAATGTTGCTGCTAGTGCCGGTAGTAATTTTAGTGCTAATGCAGCTAGTAATATGAGTTTGGATGCAGGCAGTAGTTTTAGTGCAAAAGGCAGTTCTAGAGCATCCTTAGAAGGAAAAACGACTTCTATTAAAGGAAAAAGAGTTTCGATTAGCGCATCCGTGATGGCCAATATACAGGCCGGGGTTGCTATATCCATTGCAGCAGTTGGTGTGGCAGTAGCCGCAATTGGTATGGCTAAATTTAAAGGTAAAACGGTCAAATTAGATGGTGGAGAAGTAGATATTAATTAATCCAGAATCAACCCTAAAATGAATCTAGTTAAAAATAAAAAGCAAAAATTTTCTTTGCCTATAAATACTAATTCCTTTAAGTACAGAATAGAAACAAAACAGACCATTAATTCTATGGGTGCTAATAAAGAGAACATAATTGCTTATGAGGTTTCTAAACGGTTTCTAAAAAGAGATGAATTCGGATATTTATTCGAGGTTTTAGTGAACACAAGGGAAAGAAAAACAACAGATTGTAATCAAGAAATGGATGATTACTTATCTAAACTTCAAGAAAAAATTATTTTATATACAAATGAAATTGGTCAAATTATTTCAATAGTAAACTTTGGTGAGATCGTTGAAATATGGGAAGATATTAAAAGGAATTTTAGAAAAACATTTAAGAAAACTAAAGATATTGATCAAATTATGGAAAAAATGTCCCTCATAATGTCTAAACAAGATAATTTCTTGACATTATATATTAAATCAGAAATTAGTTCTTTATTATTCCCTCCCATCTATATTGATGAATTAGAATTATTAACTACTGGAACACTTCAATTTAAAGTAATTCCATATTTGTTTGGTGTCTTTTCTGCCCCACTTAATATGCTTACAAAATATTTAAAAGACCAATCTAAAAATAGTGAAAGAATAATTGGCAGATCCGGGTTTATTAAAGAATCTCTTTTTGAAAGAATTGCTATACAACAAATGTATAGAGAGATTTACAGTTCCCCTTCTATGAATGCAAGTATTAATTGCGATTGTTCTGAAATGTTTTATATAAATCAGGAAAATAATATTAATAGTAGTTATCAAGTATTGAATGTCTCAATAGGTGAAGTGTATAGTTTTAATCAATTTACAAATGCAGTAATGCAAAAATAAAAAAGTATCATGGCTAGACATAAATGTATTCCAAGTACAACCAAACTTATGTGCACTGGCGCTCCTCCAGGAAGCACCTGTGCTTTAATGATTAAGGATTTAAAAGTAAAATTAAAAACACAGCCATTAGGTATTGAAACAGATATGGATTTCCTTGGTTTTGGAACCTGTAGCGTAAAAGGTCAAGCTTGTAAACCTGATGTTGAAGCTTGGGACTATTTGTCAGATTCTAAAAAAAGATCTAGTGGTAAAAGGTTATTGACAGGCGATAGTATATTAGCTTGTAAAACTGGGCCAGGAATGATTTCTATTAAAATAGCCCCCCCAAAACCTCCTATCCCTGATGAGAATAGCTTTTTCGGATCTATAGAAAATGGTTTAAACAATGTCGAATCTATGCTTACAGCACCTGCTAGCGGTCTTGCTAAGGCTGCCGGTAATTCATGGTTGGGGAAAAAAGCAATAGGGCTATTCAAAGGGGCTTCTAAAATAGCTGGAGATGCACAAGAAGCCATCATAAAAAAAGGAGCCGATTGGGGAGTAGAAAATGGCACCCGGTTTTTTGTTGATGTTGCCAATAATTTAACCTATCAAGCAACTCATTATGGATCAAAAGCCATGAATTTTGTAATTGAATCTGTGGATGAAGGAGCTAGCAATGCTTATAACACCGCACAAGAACTAGTGAACTACGGTGAACGAATAGAAACCTCAGATGATAAATTAGAAACCATATTAGATATTGCTGAAGAAGAGCGTCAGGAAGCTATACAAAGTGCGAGTGAAGGAATTGAACATTTTAGTAAGGAGGTTGATAAATTTAAAGAAGCTCCTATGGATTATATGTTACAAGGATATTGGGATGTTAGATCGGGGTTGACTGATGGTATTGAAACATTTAATGATACATCATTATCTCAAGAAGAGAGAACTACTGGTATGATCGATGGCGCTGCCCCTGCAGTTATGTATGCTGTTGAGAAAGGCACTATGGTCGCGGGCGGCATAACAAGTGCCAGAAGTGCGGTATTAAAAGCTAAAACCGTATTTAAGAAAAAAGGGGATGGAAACCTTAATGTAGACAGTAAACCAAATCAACAAACTCAGAACGGAAATTCAAATACTGATGGATCGAATTCTGAAAATAATGATAGATCAGATTCACAAGAAACAGAAGAAACCAATGTCGCTAACTCGAATAATCGATGTGAAGCGGGAGACCCAATTGATGTCGTTACAGGAACTGTGATTTACGATTATATTGATTTCAATATTCCTGGCATTATCCCTATTCAATGGAAACGAAATTGGTATTCAGATTCTACATATTTTGGACCTCTTGGACATGGTTGTCACCATAGTTATGATATACAACTAAAAAAGAAAAATGATGAATTAATGCTCACATTACCAGACGGTCGAGTTGCATTTTTCCACAATCTCACTAATGAAAAAAAACAAAATTATAATCGTTCAGAAAAACTAACTCTTACTTTATTAGCAAATCGAAAATATGAATTATTTGATCATGTAAAACAACTAATTTATACTTTAGAAAATAGATCAAACATATATCGTCCAATTAGACTTACTAATTTGAAAGGTGTCTTTATTCAATTCCAATATATAGATTCACGATTGCATAGAATTATAGATACTGCAGGAAGAGTAATCAAAATTTATTCAAATAAGCGTAATCATATTATTAAGATATCTATACATCACAAATCAAAAGAAAAAACACTTGTTAATTATGATTATAATGATTCTGGAGATATGGTCTCAATAACTGACACTCTGGGCAAACCAACACTAATAACATATAAAAACCATTTAATGATTTCTAAAACTGATCGTAATGGCCATACTTTTTATTGGGAATATGATGGAGTGACTTCGGGATCTAAATGTATACATAACTGGGGAGATGGAGGTGTTCTAGATTACTATATAGAATATAAAAAAGGATATAATATTGTTACAGATTCTCTTGGTTATTCGTCACTATATTATTATAAAGGTAATATCGCCACTAAAATTATAGACCCTTTGGGAGGAGAAGTTACAAACGAGTATGATAAAGATCAAAACCTAATCAGATTCATTGATGAAGAAAAAAATGAAACTACTTATTCTTATGATGAAAAAGGTAATATTTCTACTATAAAAAAACCAGACAGTAGTACCACCGATTACACTTTTGATGAAAAAGGACGTTTACAATTGTTCATTCAACCAGAAGGAGGAACTTTAATACAGGACTATAAGAGAGACCAATTAGATTCTATAATATCACCAGATGGTTTAATGACTACTTTTTCATATAATGAAAAAGGAATGATTTCTAAAATTTTTGATGATCAAGACAATCAAACCAAATTATTTTATGATGAAGATCATAATCTAATTAAACTAGAATTAGCTAATAAAAGCATATCCACTTGGGAATATGATGAATGGGGTAAATGTGTCACTGCAATTAATCATAAAAAACAAAAACAACATTTTTCATACGATTTATTAGGGAGGATCATCAATATAAAATTACCGGATAACAATGAAATACAATTAAAGTATGATGGGTATGATCAAATTATAAAAACTATTGACAAACATCGTACGGTTAGCTTTGAATACACACCAATAGGAAGTCTAAAAACAAGAGAAGAAAATGGTGAAAAAATGTATTTCAGATATAACAATGAGGACCAATTAATAGGTGTAATTAATCATGTAGGAGAATCCTTTAACTTTATTCGGGACGCTAAAGGAAATATCATTCAAGAAGAAAACTATGATAATAGCATCCAAAAATTTAAGAGAGATAAAGTAGGCAAAGTTATTAAAGTAGAACGTTCAGATAGTAAGTACAGTAACTTTAAATATGATTTGTGTGGTCGAATATCACGTGTAGAACATCAGGATGGCAATTGGACTACCTATTCTTATAATAAAGATGGAATGCTAATTGAAGCGGTAAACCAAAACAGTCATATAAAATTTAATAGAAATGAAGTAGGGAAAATTCTATCTGAAAATCAAGATGGTTATATTGTAACTAGTCAATATGGAGAATTGGGAATACGTACAAGTATCAAAAGTAGTTTAGGTGCTAACATTAATTTTGAGCATTCAGTTACAGGAGAAGTAACTAGAATGACTGCTCATATCAAACAGGATAATCCTTGGGAAGCTAACTTTTCATACAATAGCTTGGGTATGGAAACTGAAAGAGTGCTTCCTGGAGGAATAAGAAATAGTTCCGAATATAATGGATCAGGAAGCCTTAAACAACATAGAACCACCAGTAATGGTAGTGAGCAACGTAATCGCCTATATGCCTGGGATGTAAATTCTAAATTACAACGAATCACTAATAACCTTACAAATAAAGCTACAAATTTTAGTTATGACGCTTTTAATAGTTTAGCTTCTGCTCAATATGAAGATGGGAGTTATGATTATAAACTTCCAGATGAAGTGGGTAATTTATATCGAACAAAAAACAAAAAAGATCGTGAATATGGTAAAAACGGCAAACTCCATAGGTCTGGTTTTACCAATTACGTATATGATAATGAAGGTAACCTGATAGAAAAAAGCGGTCCTGAAGGTTCTTGGAAATATAATTGGGAAGCTGGGGGAATGTTACAAAGTCTTACCAAACCAGATAAAACTACAATAGAATTTGAATACGATGCACTAGGTCGTCGTACTGCAAAAAAAATATTATCTCCTCGAGCGGAGTCGAGAGGTGGTGTAATTGTAAGATGGATCTGGGATGGTAATGCTCCTTTACACGAATGGAAATATGATTTGCAAAATAAACCAAAGTCTATAGTTGATGTCTCCGGTAATATTACTAAAGATAAAAAAGAACCTATAGAAAATTTGATTACTTGGATATTTGATCAAAATACTCTTAGACCTGCTGCAAAAATAACATCACAAGACACCTTCTCTATAATAACGGATCATATAGGTACTCCAATAGAAATATATAATAAAGCTGGTAAAAAAACCTGGCAAGCAGAATATGATATCTATGGAAAAGTTCGTAACCTTGCTATTGGTTCTTTGGAAGATTGTCCATTTAGATATCAAGGTCAATATGAAGATATAGAAACAGGGTTATATTATAACAGGTATAGATATTATTCTCCTGTAGAAGGTATATATATATCCAAAGATCCCATTGGTCTAGCAGGTAAAAATCCTAACCAATATGCATATGTAAAGGATGTAAATAGTTGGTTAGATAAATTTGGATTAGATCCTGAATATTTCCCTCTAGATGAATTAGGAAGATCTACAGGAGGGTTTACTGAAGTGGACGCTTCGGTACTTGGAACTGGAACGGACGCAGGTTCATATGATCCTCCAGGATGGCAAGGAGGTGGACACCCCTATCACCAACAAAGAGGACATTTAATATCTAATAATCACGGAGGAAGTGGATCCCATCCTGGGAATATAGTTACTATTACAGATGGTACAAATCACTCCAAATTAGGAATGACAAAAGTAGAAAATAAAATAACGAAGCTTGCTAAAAATGGAGATACCATTCTTGTAGAGGTTACACCGAATTATACAGGAGATAATCCTGTTCCTAATTCAATCAGCATGTATGCAATAGATCAAAATGGTGATGTAGTAGCTGATACAACTATACCTAATGGATTAAGACAAAATACAAGCTGTTGTAAACCGAGATAAAATGAAATTTGATTTAAAGAAAAATAATGAAAATGTTGAAAATGGAGATTTAAAATCTTTATATTCTTACAAATTTAAAAATGGAAAGAAATTCCCAGATTCATATATAAAATTTGTTGAGGAATTTGGATATGGACTATCGAGCAATCTATTTATCATCTATATTCCTATGGATGATTTTGGTGACTCTTTTTTTGTCAGAACTGAAGAAATTCGTGAAACATATCAAGATGTTTTAGACGATGAAGATGAATTATGGTTTGATCTAGAACCAGATATATCTTATAATATGTTAAAGAATTTAGTTCCTTTTGCAATGAGCGAAAATGGGCATTACCTATTTTGGGATATTGAAAATGGTAATTTAAATGAATTTGATATATACATAACTGATTTCAGAGGTCTAGGATTTACTAAAGTTGCAAATAATTTATATGAATTCTTCAGTAAAATTACCTCAGAAACAAATTTTAAAAAAATACTCCCATTTAGCATAAATCCATACCCTCAAAGTTTTAAACCATTCAAGCTAGAATAATGGTTATATGTTTTAAAACTAAATTTTAAAATAAAAAGTATAAGAAGTAGTTATGAAAACCTATTATAATGATACTCTTAGAAAAGTAACTTTTGAAAACAAATCAATAATTGCGCATGATGTTATAGACTATTTCCACGCATTATCAGATCATTTGGAATCCTATATCGGTTTTTTGAATGTCTATGATGACGTAATTATTTTCAAATGGTTAGCAAAAAATAAATGGATTATTGATCATCCTGTTGTACCTGACACATTACATCGACAACGTTATGCAACTAAAGAAGAGTGTTCTGTTTTTATAAAAAAAGTATACAATGAAGATGATATTTTTCATTTTCAAGGGTTTGAGGATGTACCTATAGGAGAATTTACCCTAGACGAGATGATAGCCTTTAGAGAAGAGGATGACTATCTACTAAGGGAAGAAGAACCACCTACTAGAAAAATAATTATTTCAAAAAGCACAACACCAACACTTAAAAAAACCACTAAATCATCTAGAATCCTCGGAGATATTACAGTTCCAAAAGAAGAACTCAGAACCAAATCTATTACTAAGGTTTCTACTAAAAAAAAGAAAAAAACATCACCTCTAAAACAGTTTAAGGAATCTACAGAACAATTAGAGAAGGAAAATAAACAATCTAGTATAGCTAAAACTTCTACTAAACCTATTTTAAAAAAGGCAAATAAACCTACACCTATTCAAGATAAATCTGAAGACAACAGCCTTCTAAATTTAGAGAAAACTACAAAACCTAAAAAAGATATTAAAACCTCTTTGGTTATGGGGGAAAAACTTGGCAAGGATCAAAAATACCCTAACCCTCCTACTTCACCCAAAGTAAAAACAAAACCCAATACGGTTAATAAAAACAAATCAACAAATAATGACAATAGCCTATTTAGTATCTAAGCAGGTTTATGTATCCTATTCAAATTATATTTTTAAAAGCTAATAATAATTCTCTTTTTCTATTCTACAGTTACTTAAAGTTTTCAGATACACTCATTAAACAAATAACTACTGCTCCATTCTTTAAAAAAACTCCACATCAAACTGTAGTTCATCCACAAGTTCGAACTAAAAATCCTCTATTAAGATCGTATCACTTTTCTAACTAATATCTTAAATACACTTATTACATCGTGTAATAAACTAACTTAAATATTTACATCATGATAAATAACTTATCAAATTTAGGAACTTCCTTAACTAAAGAACAGCAAAAAACAATTAACGGAGGATTATTACCATGCCATAATAATAATGATTGTATAGATCTTACTGCTAGTTATAATTATCATTGTGTTTCTTTTCCTAGTTCTCCTTTTGGTAAACTATGTGTCTTAAGATAATCACTAAACACTATTAATAACTTAAATTTTTATACAATGAAAAAACACATGTTAAATTTAGAAGGAGTGAAAATCCTAAATAAAGAAGCTCAGAAAACAGTAAATGGAGGATATGATGGATGTGATTGTGGAGTTGTCACTAATATGCCTTTCTTTTGTCCACACAGAAATTGTGGCTAATAACTCTATTATCAAATAAAAATGTAAAACCTTCATCAATTTAAAAATTGATGAAGGTTTTTTATAATTGACTGATGATATCAAATTAAATAATATACTATTCTAAAACCGTTAACTCATATGCAGGCAAATATGTTTTTACATTACTAAACTCTGTGTTAAATAATCTTACACGATATGTTCTTCCTTCTGGCAAATCTTTATTTGGTACCGAAGGTGATATAAGCTCATAAGATAAATTATTAGTTCCATTAATGAATTGCTGTGTCGCAGTCTGGTTAACAAGAACCTGATCTAGTGTATCTTCTCTCGTTAAAACATCTTCAATATTCACTTCATGGATTTCAAAACCTATTTCCCCAAAATCTAAATCAAAGGGACCATCACCATCAACAAAAACAGGATCTATAACAGCATCTAAAACAACATCTATAAAAAACAGAGAACTAACGCCTACTTCTGTCGTATTAAAACCGTATTCAGAACTTACTCTTAAGTCTCCACATTCTCCTTCACTAATAATAATAGCTCCTAGATCTTCTAATTTGCATACTTCTTCAGGGATTTCATTAAGCATTAGATTTCCTGATAGATCTAATACATCTAGAATTGTTAATGCACCTAATTCTTTAGGGATATCTGTAACTACATTATTACGAAGATTAATTGTTTTTAGATTTACTAGTTCACCGATTCTAGAACTTATAGAACTAATATGATTATTCTCTAAATTTAAATCTGTTAGTTGAGATAACATACCTATTTCATCAGGAATAATACCATCTTCGCTTGTTAAAAAACCTATATTATTATTAGACAAATCTAATTTCTTAAGTATAACAGCTTCAGAAATACTATTGACAAACTTCTGTATTCCTTCACTTCCAGTTATGGTCAAAGAATCTAATCTTGTAAAAACTCCAAACCCTTCGGGTATAGTAGTCAGGTTCTTATTATTGATAAGAGTAATACTTCCCAAATTTGTTAATCTAAAAAAACCTTCAGGGATTTCGAAAAAATTATTATTCGTAAAATTTATTTCTTCTAAAAGTATAAGCTGTCCTATATCACTAGGAATAACATCCAATGGAATGTCTTCTAAAATTAAATTTTCTAACTGATTCAAAGCCCCAACTCCTTCTATTTCATTAATTTCAAAATGATCTAAATCAAGTTCTTTTAAATTTGATAAAGAAAATAGGCCTGGTAAAAAATCATCTATTTGTATCGTTAGATTGGTTCCTCCTGATAGTGACAAATTTTCTAACTTTTTTAAATCAAATAATTCATTTGGAATATTGCTTAACTCATTATTTTTAAGTTTTAAAACTATTAAATCTTCTAACAGATTAATTGTCGGAGTAAGTACCTTAATTCCTTTGTTCTCTATATCCAACCCAATTAGTTTATCATTCTCAATAACAAGTCCTTCCCAGTTATTAATATTGTCTAAACTATCACTCCAATTAAGGGTGTTATCAGGATTATCTTTTAATATTTTTAACAACACATTATTTACATCCTCGAAATCATCTTCTATTACAGTGGTAATCAGATCCGCTTCAATTTCTTTAGTACACGAAAGAATTAAACATGCACATATTGCAAAAACTCTCAAATACAAATTTTTCATAAATCAATATTTAGATTAAAGACTACGTCTATTAGTACAAATATGTTTGAAAAATTGATCATTTAATTTGCCCAGTGGTCTAATGACACGATTTTGTGGATGAACGATTCCTCTTTTTTAAAAGTTAGAAATATCGATATCTCACAGAAAAATATCATAAACACAAAACCCCGAAAACTGAACATTAATCCATAAAATCCAAACCAAAATCCTCAAAATAATATATGACATTACAATAAGTTTTTAATTCGTTTTTATAATGCTTTCTAAAACTTTGAAAAACAAAATATCACGAATGAATAATAAGAGGAGAATTAAAAAACAATTTCTATATACATTATTAACATCCCTTATGTTTTGGTCATATTCGCCTTCATTGTCAGCTCAGAGTCATAAAGTGGCATTTTCTATAAATGGAGGTATTGTTCAGAATGGCTTTGGCGGAATGATTACCGGAGATTATAAAGTTAATGACTTTGATTACCTGCAATTTAATTTACAAGGTAGTTTTGCAACTTTAGAACAAAATAATATAGATATCCCTGTAAATACATATTCATTTAATACAGGTTTCTTTTTCGATATCCTAAGAAATAATTCAAGAACCTTCGCGCTTTCTCTAGGAGCTGGAGGTACCGTAGGATATGAAATCATCAATGAAGATGATAGCTCTATAGAAAATAATCAAATACTAACTATAGAAACAAAAAATATTGTTTACGGAGCATATGCCGGTATAGATGCCGATATTTTTCTTTCGCCGGTAATCACTTTAAACATAAAATTAAATGAAATCTATCATATCAATAGCGAAATTGGTGAGTTTACACCTTATGCAGGTTTAGGAGTAAAGTTAATTCTAAAATAAGAAGTGGAATTCAACTTTTCTAAATAAAAAATCGGGCATATTTCTTACTAAATAAAACATAAAATAATGGAAAAATCATATTACGGGAAATCAATTAAAAACACACTACCTATTGTACTATTTTTTTTATTGATTAATCAATCATTTACTATGTCCGCACAGACAAAAACAAAACTACCAGAACGATTAATTACTGAATATACCGGTATTCTTTCTACTAGTGGTAAACGGACAAAAGTTAATATTCAAGGTACTTGTATTATAAAAACAAAAGGATATAGAACATACGCTTTTTATTTTAGTAATGGAGTTCCTTCTATATCAGGTATCAAGTTTATTAAAAATGATGACACCTATACATCCACAGTTATTTATAATGGTAAAAGCCTAGCTATTACAGTTGATGAAGAAGGAGATCTTGTTATAGGATCTACAGCTACTAATACAATAGCTTTTTCCGGAAGTAGTATTAACGAAGATAATGACATATATGATGATACTGATATTTTAACTGGTAATAACATTCATTTAAACACCGGAGGATCAGAAATAACGAACAGCAATGGTAACTTATCACTAAGTACTGGAAATACAGGAGTTTCAATAACAAATGGAAATGTTTCTTTAGAAACTGGAAATGTAAGCATCAATACAAGTTCTAATGGAAACAGTGATGTTACTAGTTGTATTTTAGAGCATAATCATAGTTATGGTATGCTATTAAACTGTAATTCTTCGGAAATTAGTAATCTTCCTAGAAAAACTATTGGCATCTATAAGGGAAAACTCGAAGCTTTCGCCACCCAAACACGAAAAGGAATATGTACCATCATAGAGACAGGTTGTAAAACATATCGTTTGGACTTTAGTAATGGCATACCTTCCATTCACGATATACAATTCGGAAGAAAAAACGATTTTGATGAGTATACCTCGGTTATAGTAGAAGGTGAATATTCTTCAGCAATAGAAATTGATATGACATTTAATGACCTAGAAATCGACGGAGAAATTCTACGTGTATCATTTGATGGAAAGAGAAATTAATAACGAAACTCTTGTTTGTGTATTGAAAAAAGATTCGCCGAACTAAAATCATGTGTTCGACGAATCTTTTTATAGCGTTATATTATTCTTATTCTTTTGTAGAGTTCTTCTTTATACGTTCTACCAATCGGAATATGATAATTTTGAATTTCTATTGTCTGATCTTGCTCATAAAATGAATCTATCATATTCCAGTTTATAATATAAGATCTATGAGTTTGAACAAAAAATTTGCGGTTTAATGCTTTTAGTAAACTAGTTATGGAGTGACGCACTGATAATTTTTTACCATCAGAAGTGATAATAGAACAATAATTTTTAGAATCTGTATGAGCAAAAATAATAGTATCTATTGCAACTTTAATTAGCTTATTTCCACATTTAATAAACAAGTAAGTAGATTGTTCCGTACCCTGTTCTTCTACTTTTTTGGTTTCTAAAGGCTCAGGAGACAATACTGAATTTTTATACAAAGAGTTTACCTTTTTAGTTAACCCTAAGCTAGCATGTTTTGATTTGATATAAAATCCAACAATAATACCATCTGAAGTATGTTTGATTATCTGTTTTTGTATAGTAAGTGATGCATTCAAATTACTTAGCGATGTGTTTTTTAAATCATTAAGATCAATATCTAATTCTTTTAAATAAGAATCATCTGACTCTATATTATAAGTTTTCATAGTACCTGCTTTTTTGATGTTCACTTTATCAAAGCTAATCAGGATATACTCTATAATACAAGGACTTATTATTGGTATTTATAAATTGAGAGTTGAAATTTATAAATTTCAACTCCTTATAAATTACTCTAATTGTTTCTTTAGATAGCTATTAAATCTTTACATTCGTATGATATAGTTTATCTTAAAAAATTACTGTTAAAAAAGTGCTTTACTGATGAAGATTAAAAATCTATCGATAATTTATTTAATCCTACTATTATTGGCTAGTGAATTTGTGATTGCACAGGATAATTATACCGAGCTAGTACAACTTATAAGAAAAGAAAAAGTAGATTCTTTAAAAATAAAAATTATACAAACACATCTTAACAATGCCATTAGTAAATCTGACACACTAAATATGGCCAATGCATACCTATTCTTATCTCTATACCAACCTAATAAAAAAATCAATTATATAGATAGTGTAATTAATATTACAAAAAATAAAAATTACTTCAGATTCCCATCCGTAAGCTACTTACAAAAAGGTGTTGTCAACTATGAAACAGGACAATATATAGAAGCTCTAGAATTATATATAAAAGCATCTGAAGCCGCTAAAAAAAGTGGTAATGATAGAATATACTTATTAGCAAAATTTAATATTGGGTTATTAAAAAACATGTCAGGTGATCGAGAAGAAGCACTAACTATTTTTTCTGAATACATAAATTTTATCGAACAAAACCCGGAGTACCAAGATCAATTTAATTACAATCGTGCTTTATTTGCACTTGCAGATTCTTACATTCATATTAAAGATTTAGAGCTTGCAAAAACGGCCATTGATAAAGGAATAAATGAAACCTTAAAAACAAATGACTCTACAGTCTATTCTTATATTTTAGTAACTTCGGGAATACATCAATATTTACTAAACAATTATCAGAAAGCTATTGATAGTCTGCAAAAAGGAAAAAAACTAATTGAACAATTTGATGATTTAGAAACAAGAATAGCAACCTGTGATTACTATATAGGTAGAAGCTATAAAGATATTGGAAATGAAGAAAAAAGTATTTTTTATTTTAAAAAAACCGATACCATACTAAGAAAAACAAAAGATGTAATACCAGATATTATTAGTGTTTATGATTATTTAAGGGCATTTGCAAAATCTGAAAACAATTATGAGTTACAGCTAGAATACATTAATACGCAGTTAGAACTTGATAGTATTAAACACGCAAATCAAGTAAACTTAACAAGAAATATTACCAAAAAATACGATGCCGCTGAACTAAAGTCTGAAAAAGAAAAACTTATAAAACAATTTGAAAAAGATACTTTCTTAAAAAATAATACAATTAATTTTTTAATAGTATTATCTATTATTTTAGTATTGATCGCCATTTATGGATTTAGAAAAAGTTATTTAAATAAAATACGTTTTCAGAAGTTACTAAAACAACCTAAAACAGATAAATCAGAGCTTATTAAAAATGTTAATGAAGGATTAACTAAAAGACCTGATATAGATATTCCTGCAGATGTAATAGAAACAATTCTAAAAAACCTTCACAATTTTGAAGATAAAAAACAATTTGCTAAAAAGCATTATACATTAAATTCTTTGGCAAAAGAATTACAAACGAATAGTGCATATTTATCAAAAATCATCAATGTCTATAAAAATGTAAATTTTGCAAATTACTTGAATAACTTAAGAATAGATTACGCCATTGATCAACTTAGTTCTAATAAATCATTAAGATCATATACCATACAAGCTATTGCAGAAGAAGTAGGTTTTAAAAATGCTCAATCATTTTCTTCAGCTTTTCATAAAAAAACAGGAATATATCCTTCTTATTTTATAAAGCACATAAAACCCTGATATTTAAACATAAAAACTCTTTTTATTATCTTGAAATTTATAAATTTCAAGAATCTTTACGTGTAATTTTATAACTAAAATTGTAGATTGTCTAAACACAAATTATAATAATATGAAAAGGGGAAAATTAAAGAAATTAAGTCTAGATAAAATAAAAATTGCAAAATTAAACAACGCACAGGCAATTATGGGCGGTTCAATTCATCCGACTTCAACTGACATTCCTACGATTACAGAGCTTACTGGAACTCATACCAAAATCTGCGATGATATTGGAACACATACTTCTACTAAAACGGTTCCTCTTAGTAGTGTTGCTATCTGTGTCGAGTAAAATATTCACATCAATACTACAAAATCTATACTATGAAAAATAAGACCAAATTAAGCCTAGATAAAATTAAAATCGCTAAACTAAATAACCTACGATACATTGTTGGAGGATCATTATCTTTTATAGAAGAAGGTAC
Organism: Aquimarina amphilecti; assembly: GCF_900109375.1. Lineage (GTDB taxonomy): Bacteria > Bacteroidota > Bacteroidia > Flavobacteriales > Flavobacteriaceae > Aquimarina > Aquimarina amphilecti. Next base: position 12,297 of record NZ_FOAB01000009.1, on the reverse strand, counting down.
AGCACCTATTGAACCAACTGATTTAATAACAGCTGGAGATACAAAAATGACTTCTACAAAGACAGGCGCTGGCAGTATAAATACTACTGCAATTGAAACTAATATTTAAATAAAATATCAGTATCCATTGATTTAGATAATATAATAATACTTTAACTTTTTGGGGAAAATGAAAAATAGTCAAAGAAAAAAAATAAGTCTGGATAAAATAAAGATAGCTAGATTAGATCATCTTGATAAACTTAATGGAGGATCACAAGACACTAAAGATCAATCTACTAATGCAGAAAATTGTTTTACTAAACCAATCATTTGTAAGACTCAGGGAGATTGTAATGTTTCGACTAAAACTCTTGCTTTAACTGGTGATTTAGGTTGTCTAACAATCTAGCCTAACAGAAAAAGGAATATTCTTAGATCACCTTTAACCGCTTATATATATATTCCTTAAATGTTCTCCCTATAGGAATATGATGACCTTGTATTTCTATTGTTTGATCATACTCATGTAATGAGTCTATCTTATTCCAATTTATGATATAAGATCTATGTGTTTGTACAAATTCTAAACTTTGAAGTTTCTTACTTAGTTTTAAAATAGAGTATCGTACAGATAATTTCTTATGGTCTGTAGTAACAATAGAACAATAATTTTTAGAATCAGTATGCGCAAAAAGTATAGAGTTTAAATTTACTTTTATTAGTTTATTTCCACTCTTTACAAATATATTCTCCGGTTCACTAGTTGCATTTTTCCCTGAATTAATCTCTTGTTTCTGAGCCAATATCAATGCAGCCTGTAAATCATCTTTATTAATTGGTTTTGTTAAATAAGCAGCTGGATTTATATTTGCTGCTTTACTCATTACGTCCTTATCATTATCAGAAGTAGCAAAAAACACTGGAATTTCATAAAGCGTTTTAATTTTATTTCCCAATTCGATACCAGATTCTTTCCCTTTAAGATGAATATCTAAAATAACTGCATCTGGTTTTAATTCTCCAATTTGTTCTTGAGCTTCGAACGGATCATCTGAACTACCAATACAAAAATACCCTAACTCTTCTAGAGAGATTTTAATATCTTCTAAATGAAATATATCATCTTCTACTATATAAATATTCATGATCTGTATGCTTTATTTACGCTGATAAAGGTTTAGAAATTGCCCCTTCTTCTTTGGTCAACGATATGGTTATGGGAATGCTTAAGTCAAAACGCGTGCCAATTCTTTTTTCTGAAGAGACACTAATTGTTCCTTTATGCATTTTTATAAATCGATAAACCAGATTAAGCCCCAGTCCTGTTCCCTTTTCACCTTGTGTACCAATAGTCGATTTCTTTTCTTCTAAATTAAAAATATTCTCCAATTGTTCCGAAGACATACCTACTCCGGTATCAATCACTGAACATAAAAACTCTTCATTTTCGTTTTTAAATTCTATTCGAATATTTCCATCTTCAGTATACTTTAAAGCATTACCGATTAGGTTTCTAAAAATCACATGAAAAGCTCCTTTATCAAAATTAACAGAAAAATCTTTCTCGTATTTTAGTTCTATGTTGGTACTCTTATATAAAGCTTGTTGTTTATATGATGTTATGATTTCGGTTAACTCTTTATTTACAGATATCGTCTGAGGATTCATTTTATAGCCATTCATTTGTTCTAACGACCAATTCAATAAATTATCAAGCATATTGGATAAACTCTCCGAGTTTTGTTCTAATGCCTGCGAAAGCTCTATTGTCTTCTCATTATTACCTTTCTCTATATGATACTTTAATATTTTACCCGATCGCTGGAACGGAATTATCATTCCTCTAAGATCATGCGCTATAATAGAAAAAAGACGATTCTTAACTTGGTTTGTAGAAACCAATTCTTTTTGTTGTTTCTTCAATTTTCTAAAAGCCCAAGCTCCTACCCCTAGCAACAGTAATAAAAACCCAGCTGCTAACAAGTACAAATTTTGTTGAGCCTGTGCTTGTTTAGTTATTTGCTTTTGTTCATCTTTTTCTTTGTTCAAATTTACAATAGCAAGCTCTTTCTTTTTGGTATCATATTTTTTTTCTAGATCAGCGACTTTGGTTTTAACTTCTTCATTTTCAATAGAATCTTTTATGAAATGGAATTTTTTAAGATACATTAACGCCTTTTTAGATTCCCCTATATTCTCAAAATAATCACTTTTGTAATAATGAAGGCTCTTTTCGAATGTCAATATTTTTGATTTATCTGTTTCTATTTCTAATAAATCTATATATTTCTTTGCACTTGGAAAATTCTGTTTTTTGAGATTAATTTTCGCCATGCCGTCTATTGCCGATATTAACATCATATCATCCATTTTTTTTACAGCATTAGCATTCAGTATATTTTGATAAGCTTCTTTAAAATAAACTTCTGCTTTATCGTAATCCTCTATATTTTCAAAATAGATAGTTGCTTTAGTATGCAGCGCATCTGATACGAATCCATTATCATTTAATTTTCTTGCTATCACTAGAGTAGAATCTACTGAACTTAGAGCATCTTCTGCTAGATTCAATTTTCTTTGCGCATCCGCCATCCTAGAATAAGTAATCATTCGGACATACCGGTTATGAGTTTTATCTGATTCTTCTATTGCTTTCTTAAAATATTTTATGGCAATATCATATTGTTTCAGTCTCTTATATGAAGTTGCGAGCATACAGTAATACATATCCAAACCAGATGGTTTACTATCTTGTTCTAATACCTCAATAGCCTTTAAAAAACTATCCACTGCCTTTTCATACTTAGACAATCTTATAGAATACGTTCCTCTATTCCCATAACAAGATGGTAAATAACTGGTAAAGTTATTTTTCTCTGATATAATTACTGTACTATCGGTATGTTTTAGAGCTTTTTCATAATCTGCTTCTATATCAGCTAAATAAGCATGCGTTTGATGGTATAAAATCCAATGTTCACTCTCAGGATATTTAGTAAGAAGTTTTCTAGTTTGTTTTAATAGTAATTCTGCCTCTGTTTTATTGTTTTGTAATGCTAAATTATATGCTTTTTTTCCATATGCAGATGATAACAATTCTGAATCATCAATCCTCTTAGCCAGTTTAATACCTTTATCTAAATAATAAATAGATGAATCAATACTTCTTTGGTTCAGAAACATATAACCTCTAGATATTTGTATTTCAGCTTTACAAGTTTCATCGACTTTGTCGATCATCGCTCTACTCAATTTAAAAGCTACTTCATAACTCTGGATGGTATCCATAGCTTCATGCCATTTTTTACAGTACTCTTCTTTAGTTTGAGAATAAATAGAGGAAAATATCAAGAAAACAAACAATTGCAATAATGATTTTTGTAGAGTCATGGCTAGTTATTTTACATTAAGTATTCTCTTGTTTTTATGCCGAAAGAGCTTTGCTATCTGTTTTTTTATAGAATTTATAGTTTCTAATAGGAAGATTCAAATCAAATCGAGTGCCAATTCTTTTTTCTGAGGAAACACTAATGTTTCCTTCGTTCATTTTAATAAAGCGATAAATCAGGTTAAGTCCCAGTCCCGTTCCCTTTTCTCCTTGTGTACCAATAGTCGATTTCTTTTCTTCTAAATTAAAAATATTCTCCAATTGTTCCGAAGACATACCAACTCCGGTATCAATCACTGAACATAAAAACTCTTCATTTTCATTTTTAAATTCTATTCGAATATTTCCTTCCTCAGTATACTTTAAGGCATTCCCTATTAAATTTCTAAAGATCACATGAAAAGCTCCTTTATCAAAATTAACGGAAAAATCTTTCCCGTATTTTAGTTCTATGTTGGTATTCTTATATATAGCTTGTTGTTTATATGACGTTATGATTTCGGTTAACTCTTTTTTTATAGATATTGTTTGGGGGGTCATTTTATAACCATTCATCTGTTCTAATGACCAATTCAATAAATTATCTAGCATATTGGATAAACTCTCTGAGTTCTGTTCTAATGCCCGAGAAAGATCTATTGTCTTTTCATTATTACCTTTCTCTATATGATATTTCAATATTTTACCTGATCGCTGGAACGGAATTATCATGCCTCTAAGATCATGCGCTATAATAGAAAAAAGACGATTCTTAACTTGATTTACAGAAATCAATTCTTCTTGTTGCTTCTTTAATTTTCTAAAAGCCCAAGCTCCAATTCCTAACAACAATAATAAAAAAATAGCTACTAATAAATATAAATATTGTTGAGCTTTGGCTTGTTTGGCAATTTGTTCTTGCTCTTTTTTTTGTTGATTAAGAGTAACTATAGCTAGTTCTTTCTTTTTAGTATCATATTTTTTTTCTAGGTCTACTACTTTTGTCTGGACTTGCTGATTTGATATAGAATCTTTTATAGAATAATACTTCCTAAGATGTTTAATTGCTAAAAAAGAATTATTTGTTTGTTCATAGTACTCACTAAAAATTTTATGCATTTGCTGTTCATAGGCCATGATGCTAATTCTCTCTGTTACATCTACAAAAACTTTTATATATGGTTTTATTTTTTCAAAATCTTTTTGATTTATATATATATCCATTAGTCCTTCTATAGATTCATATAAAGTTAAGGCAACATCGTTTCTTATAGCTATATCATATGCTTCTTTAAAATACTTTTCGGCTTTTGTATACCTATCAAAGTTTTTATAAAAAAGTCTTCCCTTTTCAATTAAAACTTCAGCTATTTTAATTTCATTATTTTTTTTTTTTGATAAAGTAAATGTAGAATCGATTATACTTAATGCTTTCTCATCCTCACCCAATTCCTGATAACACCTTATTAATTTTGAATAACTAGATAAAAGAATGTTAGTATCTGACTTAGCTTTAGATATTGGAATACTTTTTCTAAAGTATTTTTCTGCGGTTTTATATTCTCCCCATTTAAGATAACTATGTCCTAAATGAAAATACATATTTTCAATATCTAAGTTGTTATTTTCTTTTTCTTTTAACTCGATTGCATATAATAAATTCTCAGCTGCTTTCTGGTAGTTTGATAAATTAAAGTAAAGCAATCCTTTTTGCATATACCTACTAGCTATGCCTTGTTTATTATTAACTCTATTTAATGTACTTATAAATGAGTCATTATATTTTAAAGCTAAATGATAATCTGATTTTTTAACCGCAATTTTAATATTACTAATATAATATGAACCCCAGATTCTACTATTCTCATTTTTGTCCAGTATCCTTTTTGCCTTCTCTAACCATTTTAATGATTCTTTTTCATCATTATATTCCTCAATCCATAAATATGCTTTTCCTGTATATCCACCAGAAAGAATTTCCTCTGCATTTTCTTTTTTTGCTAATTCTATAGATTTATCATAGCTATACAAAGCAGAATCCTTTTTTCCCAATTGCTGATACATATGTGCTGATGCCATATAAATTTCAGCTTTACAAATAGCATTTACTTTATGTATCATCAAGTTATTAAGCTTAAACAAATCTTCAGAACTTGATATAGTCTTCATCTGTTTTCGCCATGATTCACAATCATCATCTAAATTCTGAGCATAAATAACAACACTAGTGAAAAAAGCAATAAATATGTATTCTAGTTTAACCATTGGTAAATATTCTTTACACTTACATATTATTAATTACATCAAAGATAAACTCTCAAAACCTATTTCAGTAATATTATACAAGACCTCTAAAGAATACTTTTTAAAGAACATGAAGCCTTATCATCATAGTTTTTAAAAGTAATTTAATGATAAACATTAAAAAACACATCTAAATATATTCATTAAATCAGTTCATATAATACAAAATATACCGACTACCATATACATTATATAAATAAAAATATGTTGTACAAAAAACAGTGTAAATTATAAATAAGTCAAATAGAATAAATCAGACAAACTTTACTAATCCATATTAGATTAGATTCCTTCTCGCTTATTTACAGGAGTGGTAGGATTGTAACCAAAACCAGAAATTTTTAGTTCTACATTAAGTTGATTAAGAATATACCCTATTGTAGCATAATGATGAATCGCATGACTATTCGCATGTGCAAGAATACTTTCTAAAGTATAATTGACTGTAACTTTTCCTTGTCCCATATTATCAGTAACATGAATCAAATAATCAGTATTCACATCAACATAAGAAAGTAACGTTTCTTGGAGTGTATATATATGATCCTTTGTAGCTTCTATATTTGTAGACAAAATTTCATCCCTCTTGCGTGCAGTAAGATCTATATCATTAGTATCTAATCCATTAATGATGCAATCAAAAAAATCTAATGTATGCCTCATATGGGAACCAATACTTGAGTAGTATGGTCCTACAGAATTGTTACAGTAAGTTTCTAAAGTTATTTCGTCTAATAATGCGATAGCATTATTGAGATTATGATTTATTGAAGATATGATAAGTTCTTTCATAGGGAATTATGGACGTAATATACACAATAAACTTACATAATAACTTTTGCAAAACGTTAAATTTATGATTTACATAGATAAGAATACAATACGGTACAGTTAACCTCGTTATGACTGAATCAAATGATGAAAACACTTATCAAACAGTAGGATATCTATCACTTTGTTTATGGGTAACCCATAAATATTAAGATAAAGTGCGCATTTCATCGATTAATGACATTTATTTTTGGATGTTACTTATAAAATATTGTATACTTGTACTGTTCATTAAAAAGCCCCCATAAAAATGAAAAGAATAGCATCCATCTTATTTTTACTTTGTTTTATCCCCCAGGCCAATGCCCAAAACCTTTATGAAGATGCTTTAACTGCTGCTAGTTATGCATATTCGCATTCTAAAAAAGCGCACGGAGCTAATAATGTATTCCATACTCAAGAATATGCAGATAAAGCTATAGAAGCTCTCGAAAAAGTAGAAGAACTTGCTGATAAATGTGGTTGTACAGATGCTAACGAAACTGCATATGAGGCTAAGACTAATATGGTGAGTTCCTTAGATCAAGATACTTATGAGCGAAGTCGATATTATGCAAAGCAAGCTAAAGATCTTGGTCCTAAATTATTAGAACAATTAACAGATTGCCAAGCTAATAATGGGAGTAGTGAATCTTATGTTGTAGATGCTGCTAGTGATGAAGAAGAGGAAGCAATAGCGGTTGCATCTGAAGAAGTTGCACAAAAACAAAGAGAATTAGCAGAGCAAAGACGTCAATTAGAAATTGAACAACAAAAACTACAACAACAGATTGCAGAGCAACAAAAAGCTAAAGCAGAATTTGAAGCACAACGTGCTGCAGAATTAAAGGAACAAACAGTAGTAAAAGCAAAAGCAGAGCAAGCATTACAAAAATTAGAAAGTGCTTTACAAGAATTAAGTATAGCTTTTGATGATGAATCAATATTTGAATCTCAAAAGGATTATTTAAGAAGCGAAAACGATTTGCAAAATGAAACTTTGAATGACACTAAAAGTTTTTATGTGAATAGAGCTAAAGAACTTACTAAAAGTGCTATGCAACAATTCGCAGGATATACAGAAAATTAATATAATTGAATTTTATTTTGTAGCCCCAAAATAAAATTTTTTAGAAGCGACATCTTAATTTAAGGTGTCGTTTTTTTTTGATCAAATGTGAATAAAATATAAAATTTTATAATCACATTTTTGGAAATATTCCATAAATTTGGAAAAATTCCATAAACATATAAAATTGAGAACCATATTACATCTTGATCTTGATACATTTTATGTATCAGTAGAGCGTCTTATTGATAGTTCATTACAAAAAAAACCTTTATTAGTAGGTGGTGTTAGTGATCGTGGTGTTGTAGCTGCTTGTAGTTATGAAACTCGAGCATTTGGTATACATTCAGGAATGTCTATGAAAATAGCTAGAGAACTATGTCCTGAAGCTACAATTATAAAAGGTAATGCCGGTACATATAGTAAATACTCAGATTTAGTTACAGACATTATTAAAGATAAAGTTCCTGTCTTTGAAAAATCTAGTATTGATGAATTTTATGCAGATTTATCAGGAATGGACAAGTTTTTTGGTGCTTATAAGTATGCGTCAGAACTTAGGCAAACAATCATATCAGAAACCGGTCTACCAATTTCTTTAGGGTTTGCGCAAAATAAAATAGTATCTAAAGTAGCTACTAATGAAGCTAAGCCTAATAATCAATTAAAAATTGATTTTGGTACAGAAAAACCTTTTCTAGCCCCTTTATCTATCAAGAAAATCCCTATGGTTGGTGATAAAACTTTTCAAACATTAAGAAACTTAGGAATAAGACAAGTAAAAACAGTACAAGATATGCCTGTAGATGTTATGAAAAGAGTTTTAGGAGTAAATGGATTAACTATATGGAAAAGAGCCAATGGAATAGATAATACGCCGGTTATTAGTTTTTCTGAACGTAAATCTATATCAACAGAAAGAACATTTGATAGAGATACTATAGATATTCATAAACTACGTAACATTCTTGTAGCAATGACAGAAAATTTATCATATCAATTGCGTAGAGGAAATAAACTATCCGCATGCATAGCAGTAAAAATCAGGTATTCTGATTTTAATACATACTCCAAACAAATTAAGGTCCCTTACACTAGTGCTGATCACATTCTAATTCCTAAAATTTTAGAACTATTCGAAAAATTATATCAGAAAAGATTGTTAGTACGATTAATAGGTATCAGGTTTAGTCATCTAGTAACCGGGAATTATCAAATAAACCTTTTTGAAGACAATGAAAAACAACTTAATCTGTACAAGGCTTTAGATCATATTAGAAACCAATATGGAGATCGAAGCGTAATTAGAGCTGTAGCCATGGGATCTAAAACTATTGGCAGAATGCAAAATCCATTTAATGGTCAACCACCAATTGTATTAGCACATAGAAAACAATAAATATGTACCTTAATTGCCATTCATATTATAGTTTAAGATTCGGGACTTTTTCTGAAATAGCACTATTAGAACTTGCAAAAGAAAATGAAGTAGATTGTGTAGCTTTAACAGATATCAATAATACATCAGCTTGCTTAAACTTTATTAGAAAAGCAAAAGAATACAAAATTAAACCTATAGTAGGTATTGATTTTAGAAATGATTGTCAACAACTATATGTAGGTATTGCAAAAAATAATAAAGGGTATAAAGAATTGAATGATTTTTTATCCTACCACTCTCATAATAAAATTGAGTTCCCTAAAAAAGCTCCATCATTCAGTAATGTTTTTATCATATACCCTTTCAAACAAATTATAGAAACAAAAAAAAATAATTTTTTATCTAATGAATTTATAGGTATTTCTATAAAAGAACTACCCAAACTTAAATTTTCAAAATATCTACAGCTAGAAAATAAACTTGTTACGCTACAGCCCGTAACTTTTAGAACTAAAAAAGATTTTAATGCCCATCGCTTATTAAGAGCCATAGACAATAATACATTACTTAGTAGATTACCCGAACAACAACAAGCATGCTTTTCAGAAAAAATGATACCAAATGATGACATCAAAAAACAATTTATTGACTTTGATTTCATTATCAGAAATACTGAAAACATACTAAATAAATGTATAATAAGTTTTGAATTTTCTAAAAACAAACCTTCATTAAATCAAAAAACCTATACAGATAATATCCAAGAAGATAATGCACTATTAAAAAAATTATGTAAAAAAGGGCTCCCCTATCGATATAAAGAACCTACAAAAAAAGTACTCGATAGGTTAAAAAAAGAACTCGCATTGATCACTAAAATGAATTTCGTATCCTATTTTTTAATTAACTGGAGAATTATTTCATATGCCCAAGAAAAAGGATATTATTATGTCGGGCGTGGTAGTGGTGCAAATAGTATAGTAGCTTATCTATTAAAAATTACAGATGTAGATCCTATCGAATTAGACTTATATTTCGAAAGATTTATAAATTCACATCGTACTAGTCCTCCAGACTTTGATATTGATTTTTCTTGGAGAGACAGACAAGATATCACACAATTTATATTTTCAGAATTTGACAATGTTGCATTGCTTGGAGCATATGTAACTTTCCATTATAAAGGAGCTGTAAGAGAGTTAGGCAAAGTGTTTGGCTTACCTAAATTCGAAATAGATAAACTCAGTGAAGGTAACTACGATTACAATTCTTTAGACCATATCCATAAACTAGTAATTGTTTATAGTCAACTTATACAAGGAATGCCTAATTATATAAGTATTCATGCTAGTGGTATATTAATTAGTGAAAAAGCACTTCATGAGTATGCTGCTACAGATCTACCTCCCAAGGGTTTTCCTACTGTACAGTTTGATATGATTATTGCAGAAGATCTTGGGCTATATAAATTTGATATTTTGGGACAACGTGGACTAGCTAAAATTAAAGAAGCTATAAAGATTATCGAGTATAATCAACCCGAAAAGGCAAACTTTGATATCCACGATATAGATAGTTTTAAAAAAGACCCTAATATTAATGGTTTGATCAGAGAAGCAAAATGTTTAGCCTGCTTTTATGTAGAATCTCCCGCCATGCGCATGTTATTAAGTAAACTTAAAACAGATAATTATTTAGGTTTAGTCGCAGCTAGCTCTATTATAAGACCTGGAGTTGCTAAAAGTGGAATGATGCGCGAATATATCCTACGAGAACATGATGTCGAAAGACGAAAGAATTCACATCCTATTATGCTAGATTTAATGAAAGAAACTTACGGGATTATGGTATACCAAGAAGATGTAATTAAGGTTGCACATCTTTTTGCAAAACTGACTCTTGATGAAGCTGATGTATTACGCAGAGGAATGAGTGGTAAATTCAGATCTCGTAAAGAATTCAAAGAAGTACAAAAAAAATTTATTCAAAATTGCAGAAATGAAGGATATGAAGAACAATTAATTTTTGAAATATGGGATCAAGTAGCAAGTTTCGCTGGTTATGCTTTTCCAAAAGGACATTCTGCTTCTTATGCAGTAGAAAGCTATCAAAGTTTATTCCTAAAAGCATATTTTCCTCTAGAATATCTTGTAGCTACATTAAATAATGGAGGTGGGTTTTATCGCCCAGAAATATATTTACATGAAGCAAAATTACTTGGAGCAAAAATCTTGACTCCATGCATAAACACTAGTAAATACGAGCATATCCTTATAAATGACTGTATATATCTTGGATTAAATATATTGCGTAATCTAGATCATAAAACAATAGAACTTATATTATCAGACCGCAAACAATACGGAACTTTTTTATCACTTGACAATTTTATTGACAGAGTACACATAAGTATCGACCAAATAAGTATACTCATAAAAATAGATGCATTTTCATTTACACAAAAAAACAAACACGAACTATTATGGGAAGCACATTTTAAATTGAACGATACTCCTCCAAATTATCATCAACCTCTTTTATTTAAAGAAAAACGAACTGAATATCAATTACCAAAATTTAATACATCAAAATTAGAAAATGCTTTTGAACAAATTGAAGCCTTTGGATTCCCTATCTGTGGATATTACGAAATAATGACTTCTAAACCTATGAATCAAAATAGGGCTAATCAACTAAAAGAATATTTAAATAAAAAAATTGATATTTATGGGTATTTAATAGCTATGAAAAACACTAAAACTTCAAATGGTAAACGTATGGCTTTTGGAACTTTTTTGGACCAATTTGGAGATATCTTTGATACCGTACTATTTCCATCTGTACAGGAAAAATACAAACTTAGGCATAAGGGTGTTTATCGTATATATGGCAAAGTTGTAGAAGAATTTGGATTTCTAAGTATTGAAGTAATTAAAATAATTAAACAAGATTATATTCAAGATCCAAGATATTCATAATATCTATGGATAGTTGTATAGAATAATAAAACACAGTTAGGATTTCTTTAGATTTTGGATATAAAAAAACCCTTCATTATAATAATGAAGGGTTTTCAAGGAAGGCGGCGACCTACTCTCCCACGATTGTAGTACCATTGGCGCTAACGGGCTTAACTTCTCTGTTCGGAATGGTAAGAGGTGAGCCCCGATGCTATAACCACCTTAAGCTGTTTGCTGAATCTTGTTAATCACAAGAGTTCAACTAATATTGTTGACATATTGATTTAAATTATAAAATACGATCTAAAAAAGTAACTAAAAAGAAGCTATCAAAGCAATTCTCCGTCCTGCTAATTGCTTAGCAGGACGTGCGCATAAGCCTATGGGTTATTAGTACTACTCGGCTATGACATTACTGCCTTTA
>NZ_FOAB01000007.1 GCF_900109375.1 Aquimarina amphilecti | reverse complement strand
TAAAGGCAGTAATGTCATAGCCGAGTAGTACTAATAACCCATAGGCTTATGCGCACGTCCTGCTAAGCAATTAGCAGGACGGAGAATTGCTTTGATAGCTTCTTTTTAGTTACTTTTTTAGATCGTATTTTATAATTTAAATCAATATGTCAACAATATTAGTTGAACTCTTGTGATTAACAAGATTCAGCAAACAGCTTAAGGTGGTTATAGCATCGGGGCTCACCTCTTACCATTCCGAACAGAGAAGTTAAGCCCGTTAGCGCCAATGGTACTACAATCGTGGGAGAGTAGGTCGCCGCCTTCCTTGAAAACCCTTCATTATTATAATGAAGGGTTTTTTTATATCCAAAATCTAAAGAAATCCTAACTGTATTTTGTTATTCTATACAGCTATTGGTTGAATATCAGTTTACAACACAGAAGGTTTTTAGTAAATGTAGATATGTCTTAAGTAATAAGAATAGTATGATTGAACACAGACTATTTAATTTAACCGAATATATAAATAAGGGTTAATGTGTCGACTGTTAATTCGTAATAATAGATGATGATATTTTTGCAAAATGATTAATATAAAGGGGTTAGATTCGTAGGGTTATTAGTGTTAATATTAATATACTTACCTGACAAAGATATTATAAGGTGTCATCCTTTCCTTAGCTTATGGATAATAAAAACCCCAAATCATGTCTATGATTTGGGGTTTTTGATAGAGAGTATTTAACTAATTAATCTCTAAGAATACTTCTTGAAATTACAATTTTCTGTATTTCACTAGTACCTTCATATATCTGAGTGATTTTCGCATCTCTCATTAAACGCTCTACGTGATATTCTTTTACAAAACCATTACCACCGTGAACTTGCACTGCTTCAATAGTAACATCCATTGCTGCTTGTGATGCTGCTAACTTAGCCATTGCTCCAGATAGATCGTAATTCTCATGATTATCTTTATCCATAGCAGCCTTGTAGACTAACATTCTTGCGGATTCTATTTGTACGTGCATGTCTGCAAGTTTAAACGCAATTGCTTGGTGATTCATTATTTCTGTACCGAATGCTTTACGTACTTTAGAATATTCTTTTGCTAATTCATATGCTCCTTGGGCGATACCTAATGCCTGTGCAGCAATACCAATACGACCACCCGCTAATGTTTTCATAGCAAATTTGAATCCAAAACCATCTTCACCAATTCGGTTCTCTTTAGGAACTTTTACATCGTTAAATATAAGAGAATGTGTATCACTACCTCTAATCCCTAGTTTATCTTCTTTAGGACCGATTTCAAAACCTTCCCATCCTTTTTCTACAATGAAAGCGTTGATGCCTTTGTGCTTCTTTTCTTTATCTGTTTGGGCAATTACCAAGTAATAATCGGAAGTACCACCATTAGTAATCCAGTTTTTGGTTCCATTAAGAATATAATGATCTCCTTTATCTATTGCTGTGGTTCTTTGGGAAGTCGCATCACTACCAGCTTCAGGTTCAGATAGACAGAAAGCACCAATAGATTCTCCAGTAGTTAGTTTATTTAAATATTTTTCTTTTTGTTCAGGAGTTCCATAAGTATCAAGTCCCCAACATACCAAAGAATTATTTACAGATACGATTACTGAACAAGAAGCATCTATTTTAGATAATTCTTCCATAACTAATACATATGAAAGAGTATCCATTCCACCACCACCATATTCTGGAGATGCCATCATTCCTAGAAATCCGAGCTCACCCATTTTTTTAACTTGCTCAGTAGGAAATTCTTGCTTATTATCTCTTTCTATCACTCCTGGTAATAACTCTGCTTTTGCAAAATCACGAGCAGCATCGCGTATCATTAATTGTTCTTCGGATAGTTTAAAGTCCATATTTGATCCTAATTTACTGTGCGCGCATAACACGCAAATTCAACTTTTTGATGAAAATAAATCGAGATAAGCTCGATATTTTTATTAATCCTACAAATATAAGCTATAATACAATAGTTTTGGTGTTTTTTTCGTTTTTTGGTAATTTCTTTTAGAGATTGATATTTTATACTATTTAACATGTAACATTTCTTATTTTTAGTTAAATATTTAACGGTTTAAAGGAGAATTATTTTTGGGTTATTATTTTATTTAAATTAAGCATTCTCCCTGTTTAGTTTTTTATATTTGTGAAGTCACTTTATAGTGATGGATTTTTTTCAATTTATTTAAAAAGATTTTTTATGAGACAGCACTAACTCCGTAATGGGGTGATAATTTAATTAGAATTTAGGATAGGTTAAATCTTTTAGTAAAGTGCATTTATATAAATTGAAGTTTAGAAATGAAAGAATTATTAAAAAAATACGAAAATAAAGCTCCTGAAATTGTTTTTAACTGGAAGGACTCTGAAACAGAAGCTGAAGGTTGGACGGTTATTAATTCATTAAGAGGAGGTGCTGCTGGTGGTGGAACGAGAATGAGATCGGGATTGGATATGAATGAAGTTCTTTCCTTGGCAAAAACTATGGAAGTTAAATTTACAGTTTCGGGGCCGGAAATAGGAGGAGCTAAATCAGGAATTAATTTTGATCCTACTGATCCTAGAAAAAAAGGAGTTTTAGAGAGATGGTATAAAGCGGTTTCTCCGTTACTTAAAAGTTATTATGGTACAGGTGGTGATTTAAATGTTGATGAAATTCATGAAGTTATTCCAATAACAGAAAATTGTGGAGTTTGGCACCCACAAGAAGGAGTGTTTAATGGACATTTCCAACCAACCGAAGCAGATAAAATAAATAGAATTGGGCAATTACGCCAAGGTGTAATAAAAGTTCTAGAGAATACAACTTTTTCACCAGATGTATCTAGGAAATATACAGTAGCCGATATGATTACTGGATATGGAGTAGCGGAAGCAGTACGTCATTATTATGAAATCTATGGTGGAAAGGTAAAAGGGAAAAAAGCTGTTGTCCAAGGTTTTGGAAATGTAGGTTCTGCAGCAGCGTATTATCTTTCTGAGATGGGAGCTAAGGTTGTTGGAATTATTGACCATGCTGGTGGATTAATTAATGAGGATGGTTTTACTTTTGAAGAAATTAAAGAACTTTATCTTAATAAAAAAGGGAATAAACTATATAGTGAAACACTAATTCCTTTTGAAGAATTGAATAATAGGATTTGGTCTTTACAGACAGAGATTTTTGCTCCTTGTGCAGCATCTAGATTAATTACAAAGGATCAAATTACTCAAATGATAAATTCCGGATTAGAAGTGATTTCTTGTGGGGCAAATGTTCCGTTTGCGGATAAGGAAATATTTTTTGGTTCTATAATGGAATATACGGATGAGCAAGTAAGCTTAATTCCTGATTTTATTTCAAATTGTGGAATGGCAAGAGTGTTTGCTTATTTTATGGAGAGAAGAGTTTTAATGACAGATGAAGCAATTTTTAATGATACCTCTCTAACGATTAAGGATGCAATACAAAGAATTTTTGAAAAGAATAATTCTAAAAAAAACATAAGCAGAACGGCGTTTGAGATAGCTTTCAAACAGCTAGTTTAATTATAATACAAATTAATTACATATACTATGTTTAAATATTTTCTAGGTAATAGTCCTAAATGGTTTAAAACCGTAATGATAGGATTTTTAATCTTTAACGTGTTTTCGTTTTTTTTCCTTGGTAAGACAGTTACATCTTGGATATTTATTGGTGAATTCATTTTTACATTAGCGATGGCTTTAAAATGCTATCCATTACAATCGGGAGGGTTGTTGGCGATAGAAATTTTAGCACTTAACCTTACTACTCCTAAGAATGCATATCATGAAGTGGATCAGAATTTAGAAGTAGTGCTGCTTTTGGTGTTCATGGTGGCAGGGATTTATTTTATGAAGCCATTATTGATGTATATTTTTAGTAAGGTATTTACTAAGATAAAATCTAAAATGATATTATCAATGTTGTTTGTTTTTCTGGCGGCAGTTCTTTCAGCTTTTTTAGATGCATTAACAGTAACAGCAGTATTAATTAGTGTTGCAGTTGGTTTTTATGGAGTTTATCATAAAATTCATTCCATGCCTGCCTCTGATTTTGATCAAGACGGGTCGTTGGATAGAAAGGAGCTTAGTGGTGAGACGTTAGAACAGTTTAGAAGTTTTCTAAGAAGTTTAGTGATGCACGGAGTTGTTGGAACCGCACTTGGAGGGGTTTGTACTTTAGTTGGAGAGCCTCAAAACTTGTTGATAGGTGAAAGAATGGGATGGGATTTTATAGAATTCTTTATTAAAATGGCGCCGATAACATTGCCTGTACTGGCAGCGGGATTGCTAACTACAGTGATTTTAGAAATAACAGGTTCATTTGGTTTTGGAACAAAACTACCTGAAGTGGCAAGGAGAATTATTGAGAACTATACTGATCAAGAGGATGCAAATAGATCGGATAAAGCAAAATATGGATTAATTGTACAGGGAGTATCTGCGATTCTTCTTATTATTGGTTTGGCATTGCATCTAGCACCAGTAGGTTTTATAGGATTAGCATTGATTATTGTGCAAACTGCTTTTATGGGGATTACAGAAGAGCATCAATTAGGAAAGGCATTCGAAGAAGCACTTCCATTTACAGGATTATTAGTCGTTTTCTTTGTTATTGTGGCTATGATTCATGATCAACATCTTTTTTCTCCTATCATTGATTGGGCATTGTCTCTAGATCCTTCTAAACAGCCTTCGATGTTTTACGTAGCGAATGGACTACTTTCTATGATTAGTGACAATGTGTTTGTTGCTACAGTATATATTGGAGAAGTAAAACAGGCATTTGATAATGGAGTAATTACTAGAGAACAGTTCGAGAAACTAGCTATTGCTATAAATACAGGAACAAATTTGCCTAGTGTTGCAACGCCTAATGGTCAAGCAGCGTTCTTATTCTTACTAACTTCCTCTTTGGCTCCTCTTATTGGTTTGTCTTATGGAAGAATGGTTAAAATGGCTTTACCGTATACTATTGTATTAGGAGGAGTAGGTCTTTTAGGAATAATTTATGTATTATAACAATCATTAAGAATATACTTAACCTATAGAAATAACGTTAGTATACTAACACTAAATTAACAATAACAAATATGACCCATTTATTGATGCTTGGTATGTTAGCCCAAAATACCAAAGAAATTGATCCGGAAGCAGAAGAAAAAACATTATCCATTATTGATTTATTACTTAGTGGAGGGACAGGAGGAGTAGTTATTATAGCAATACTCTTTGTTTTATTATTTGTAGCAGTCTATATTTATTTCGAAAGGATTTTTGCAATTAAAGCTGCATCTAAATATGATGAAAGCTTTATGCATCAAATTAGAGATAACGTTGCAAGTGGTAAAATTGAAGCTGCAAAAATCTTATGTGCGCAGACCAATAATCCGGTAGCTAGATTGACTGAAAAAGGAATTTCCAGAATAGGGAATCCTTTAGAGGATATTAATAAAGCTATAGAGAACGCAGGACGATTAGAAGTTTATAAATTAGAGAAAAACGTAAGTATATTAGCTACCGTTGCAGGTGCGGCTCCGATGATAGGGTTTTTAGGTACTGTAATTGGTATGATTTTAGCTTTTCATAATTTGGCATCAAGTTCTGGGAGTGCTGATATGGGATCTCTAGCGGAAGGTATTTATACCGCAATGACTACTACGGTTGCTGGATTAGTAGTGGGTATTGTTGCTTATATTGGTTATAATCACCTAGTGGTAAGAACTGATAAGGTAATTCATCAAATGGAAGCAACGACAGTTGATTTCCTTGATTTATTAAACGAACCTGCTTAATATGAATTTAAGAGGAAGAAATAAAGTTAGTCCAGAATTCAGTATGTCGTCTATGACGGATATAGTGTTTTTGTTACTGGTGTTCTTTTTGTTAACATCGCCAACAATCACCCCTGAAGCACTAGACTTGATATTACCAAAGGCAAAAGGTAAGAGTTCTAATGTACAAAATATATCGGTTAGTATTACCAATAAGTTGCAGTACTATGTGGATAATGAACGAGTAAGTCAGAGTAGATTAGAATCTATTTTGTTAACTAAGTTGTCGGGTAAAAATGAACCTACTATTATACTAAGAGCAGAAGAAGGAGTTCCTATAGAAAAAGCTGTTGGTGTAATGGATATAGCAAATAGAAATAAATTTAAAGTAATCTTAGCTGTAAAACCAGAATAATTGATGATTAAACTAGATACAAAACATAAAAAAAAGTCTTTTATAATTACTACAATATTACATGTAGCTATTATCTTTTTGTTGTTTTATCTGGGATTAAGTCAATTAGATCCGGATCCTGAAGGTGGTATTGCTGTTAATTTTGGAACAACGCTTACCGGGTCTGGAGATATTCAGCCAACAGAGGCGATAAAATCATCGCCTAAACAAACTACTCCAGAATCTGCTTCAGATGTTCCAGAACCAGAGCCTGAAACTCCTGAAATTACTGAAGAGGTAGTAACTCAGGATCTTGATGATGCTCCGGTTGTAGAAGAAAAACCAAAAAAAGAACCTCAAAAAAAAGTAGAGAAGCCTAAGGAAAAGCCAAAAAATAAACCTGCAGAACAAAAAGTGGTAGAAAAACCAATAGAAAAAGTTGAAGAAAAGAAACCTGATCCTAAGCCAGATAAATCAACTTTAGATATACTAGATAGTTTTTCTAATGGACCTAAAAGTGATGGTAAGGCAAAAGGAGGAGAAGGGGATGATGGTAAGCCAGGGGATAAAGGTAATCCTAATGGAAATCCCTATGCTACTAGTTATTATGGGCAGCCTGGTCCAGGCGGAACAGGAGGAGTTGGATATGGTCTTAATGGACGAGGAAGACCTACTAATTCTAAAGTGGTACAAGAATGTAATGAGGCAGGACGGGTAGTAGTAAAAATCATTGTAAATAGATCGGGTAAGGTTGTTCAAGCTATTCCAGGAGTTAAAGGTACGACGAATAGTGCTAAATGTCTTTTAGACCCAGCTAGGAAAACTGCGCTTACTTTTAAATGGAAAGCTGATCCTAAGGCTCCTGTTAAGCAAATTGGTTTTGTAGAAGTAACTTTTGGTCTAGGTGAATAGTTGAAATTGGCACCTATAGTAATTGTAATTTTTTAAGCTTTTCTTCATTTTTAATTGATTCTTTTTTTAGTTTTAAAAAATAGAACATTATTGATCTTATAAATCAATAACCTAAAAATTAATAATATCGATTATCAAGCAACTTTAGAATGGATGTTTGCGCAATTGCCAATGTATCAACGTCAAGGTGCAAGCGCGTATAAAATTGATTTATCAAATACAATCAATTTAGTGTCTTATCTTAATAATCCTGAAAATCATTTCAGGAGTGTTCATGTGGCAGGAACAAATGGAAAAGGTTCTACTAGTCATATGCTAGCTTCTGTTTTGCAAGAATCAGGATATAAAGTTGGTTTGTATACCTCTCCTCATCTTAAAGATTTCAGAGAACGCATTCGTGTTGATGGAGAGGTTATAAGTAAGGAGTATGTAGTGGATTTTGTTTCAGAGCACAGGTCTTTTTTTGAAATAAATCAATTGTCATTTTTTGAGATGACTGTTGGGTTAGCATTTCAATATTTTGCAGAATCTAGTGTGGATATTGCAATAATCGAAGTTGGTTTAGGAGGCAGGTTGGATTCTACAAATATTATTAAACCAGAGGTTTCTGTTATTACTAATATAGGGTTGGATCATACTCAATTTTTAGGGAATACATTAGAAGATATAGCAAGAGAAAAGGCAGGTATTATTAAACATAATATACCAGTTGTTGTGGGTAGAACAACTGTAGAAACTAAAAAAGTATTTTTAGAAAAGGCATTAGAGAACAAAAGTGATATTTATTTTGCTTCAGATTATGATGATATTAGTTTTAGTACAGATCTAAAAGGAAGGTATCAGCAAGAAAATATGAAAACAGTGTTGCAGACTGTTCTTATTCTAAAAGAAAAAGGATGGAGTTTTAGTGATAAGAGTTTGGAGTTAGGATTAGCAAATGTTGTGAAAAACACTAGTTTATTAGGTAGATGGCAGATATTAGGAGAAAATCCCAAAGTTATATGTGATACAGCTCATAATGAAGATGGGTTAGTATGTGTAATGAAACAGTTGTCTGATGAAAGATATGAGGGACTACACGTTGTTTTGGGTGTTGTAAATGATAAAGATTTACAGAGTATCTTACCTTTATTTCCGATAAATGCTACCTATTATTTTGCAAAACCTGAAATAGGAAGAGGCTTGAAAGCAGAAATATTACAAAAAGAAGGATTGCAATTTGGTTTAAAAGGAAGCTGTTATAATTCTGTTTTGTTAGCCTATAAAGCTGCTTTAGAGGAAGCTAACACAGAAGATTTGATTTATGTTGGAGGCAGTACATTCGTAGTTGCAGAAATAATTTAATTTTTCTTTCAAATTCTTTTGGTAGACTGTAAAACTGTCTTATATTTGCATCCGCAATCACGAATAATGGTTGCGAAAACATAGAGGGCAATTAGCTCAGTTGGTTCAGAGCACCTCGTTTACACCGAGGGGGTCGGGGGTTCGAATCCCTCATTGCCCACCATAAAAATCCATTCAAATTTGAATGGATTTTTTTATGTTTATAATAGACTTATTATAAAGAAGAATTATTTTTTAATAATCGAAATAAATTACTTTAAAATAAAATGGAAAAGTTAGGACTTACAAAGGAAAATTGGGATCAATTTGTAACTTGGATTTGGGATTTTTTACCAGGGTTAGTATCGGCAATAATTATATTTCTTGTAGGTATATGGGTTATTAATATATTTAGTAAAGCACTTCGTAAGTTCTTTCAAAAGAAAGATTATGATGAAACATTAGAAAAGTTTTTATATGATCTAATAAATATAGGTCTTAAAATTTTACTTGTTGTGTTGGTTGTTACTCAATTGGGTGTTCAGACTTCTTCTCTTGTTGCGATACTTGGAGCGGCTGGATTAGCTATTGGTTTAGCATTGCAGGGATCGTTGTCAAATTTTGCAGGTGGAGTTTTGATTTTGTTTTTTAAACCTTTTAAAATAGGAGACTATATTGAAGCGCAAGGTATCTCTGGAACAGTAAAGGAAATTTCAATTTTCACTACCAAGTTGAATACTTTTGGTAATCAATTGGCGGTAATTCCAAATGGTAAGATATCCAATGGTAATATTATTAATTACTCTGCAGAAGATCAGAGAAGAGGTAAAATAGAGATAGGGATTTCTTATGATAGTAATATCAAAGAAGCTAAAGAGATTATATTGGATCTGATTAATGGTCAGGATAAGGTCATTAAAGATCCGGCTCCCGAGATATATGTTTCTGAACTAGGAGATAGTGCTGTGACGTTATCTTTACGTTTTTGGGCTCTTAATGATGATTTTTGGGGAGTTCACTTTTATACTATTGAAGAGGCTAAAAAACGTCTAGAATCACATGGGATTTCGATACCATTTCCACAAAGTGATGTGCATGTGTATTCTAAAGAATTAAAATAAAGAGTTGATTATTTTTAGGTATTTGATATTCAGTTGAATATTATACGAAGTTTTATTTTCCTAAATAATTTATAAAACTGCTACGTGTTGGATGGAAATTGCTAGATTTAGTATTCACTAGCGTAAAACCTTGCTTAATGTCTGCATCTCTATTATTTATACCAGATATATCTGGATACACAAAATTTGTTCAAAATACAGAAATAGAGCACAGTCAGCATGTGATTTCGGAGTTATTGGAAATTTTGATTAAAGCCAATACTCAGGGTCTAAGGTTAGCAGAGGTGGAGGGAGATGCGTTGTTTTTTTATAAAGAAGGAGTAGTTCTTTCTCAAGAAAAGTTGCTGGCTCAGATAGAAACAATGTTTACGACTTTTTATAGTCATCTTAAATTGTTAGAGAAAAATAGAGTCTGTCCTTGTAATGCGTGTGCGACAGCACCTGATCTTCAACTGAAAATTATCGCTCATTCTGGAGAATTGCAATTCATTACTGTTCAGGGTAAACGAAAGCCCTTCGGACAGATTGTGATAGAAGCACATAGATTGCTTAAGAATTCAATTTCTAGTAATAATTATGCTCTATTAAGTGAGGATTTGTCTGAAGTAATTGGGATTTCTGATGATTATAAAAGTCAATTATTTAATTTTTCGAAATATGAAGATGTTTACGATGGGAAAAGTATTAAATACTTGTTTTCTGAAATAGATAAGAAAAATTTAAAACTTACTTCTTATGAAACTCCCTATGAAGTGCATTTTGATAAACCTCCAGTATTGGTCATTCAAAAAGAGTATAATGTTTCTGCTCAGGAGTTGTTAGAGTACATTACAAATTATAGTTATCGTCATCACTGGGTAAATGGAGTTAATGAATTTGAATACAATCCGGATGAAGTAACTCGTTTAGGAACAGAACATGTGTGTGTGATAGATGGGAAACGATTAAATTTCACAACGGTAACAAAAGCGGTAGAATCAAATAGGCTGATATATGGCGAACATACGACTGATATTCCTGTTATTGATGGTATGTATCAGTTTTATGTACTTATTCCTGTTTCTG
The DNA here is from genome assembly GCF_900109375.1 of Aquimarina amphilecti. GTDB lineage: Bacteria > Bacteroidota > Bacteroidia > Flavobacteriales > Flavobacteriaceae > Aquimarina > Aquimarina amphilecti. The sequence continues at coordinate 371,077 of NZ_FOAB01000007.1, read as the reverse complement.
ATGGTTCTTGCAGATTGATTATGGAATTGTATCCTGAGGCTAAATCAATTTTCAAAAAAATTATGTTACATTTTGTAATGAAGAGATCATTCCGAAAATCTATAAAAGAATCCCTAGATAATCTTGAGAATTATATAGATAGTAAGTGATAAGGCTTTGCTTTCCTATTTAATTAGGTCTAAAATACGTTCTAGTTTCATTCCACGGGAACCTTTGATTAGAATTGCATCTTTGATATTGGAGAAAGGTTCATTTTCTTTTAGAGCTTCAAAAGATCGATATTTTATTATACGTGGATCTGTTATGGAGGTTTCGAAAAAATTATGACCAATTAAATAAATAGTGTTAAAAGATGTTTGGATCGTCTTTTCTGCAATTTTTTGATGCTCGTCTGAAGCGGTATCTCCTAATTCAAACATATCACCAAGAAATACAGTTTTATTTTTGTAATCTAAACTATGGAAGTTGTCTATTGCAACGCTCATACTTGAAGGATTTGCGTTGTAAGCATCTAGTATAATTGTTGATTCTTTTTTCTGAATTATTTGGGATCTATTGTTAGAGGGGATGTAAGATTCAATAGCGGTTTTAATTTTTTCAGTATTGATTTTAAAATAAAAGCCAATAGCGATAGCTGCCGAAATATTTGTGAAATTATAAGATCCTATTAAATGACTATGAATGTCCTTATTCTCTAACAGCACACTAACCATAGGGTTAACATCTTTTAGCTGGATTGTTATATCGCTTTCTTGCGTTTGTGAAAATGTGTATGTTTTAATTCCTTCTGCAGCTTTAGAAAGTTTGGTGTCTTCTGTGTTGAGAAAAATAAGTTTGTTGTGTTTTTTTAGATGTCGATAAAGCTCGGTTTTTCCTTTTAATACACCTTCTAAGCTTCCGAACCCCTCAAGGTGTGCTTTTCCAATATTTGTTATATACCCGAAATCTGGGCAAGCTATCTTACATAAGAATTCAATTTCTTTTTGATGATTTGCTCCCATTTCTACAATTCCAATTTCAGTATTCTTATTCATCGATAATAGCGTTAATGGAACGCCGATATGATTATTTAGATTTCCTGAAGTTGCGGTTGTTTGGTAACTGGAAGATAGAACGCAGTTGATTAACTCTTTGGTTGTGGTTTTTCCATTACTGCCTGTAAGGGCTATAATTGGTATATTTAAATATTCTCTATGATGTTTGGCAAGGTTTTGTAATGTTTTAAGAGTGTCGTTTACCAGAATATATTGTTCTGAAACGGCAAACTTTTCATCGTCAATTATAGCGTATAATGCACCTTTTTCAATTGCTTGTTTAGCATAGGTATTACCATTAAAGTTATCTCCTTTTAGGGCAAAAAACAGATTATTGTTTTTGATTTTCCTAGTGTCTGTACAAATACCATTACTTTTTAAAAATAATTTATGTAGGTCAGTGATATCCATGTATTATAGGTGTATTAAAAAGCCCTGTACTAATGGACAGGGCTTTGTTTTATAACGAACTGATAAGTTTTGTTTTATCTAGGTGCTCTATGTTTTGGTGTTTTTTTGTTTTTGGCTTTTTCACCTACACGTGACATAGCATTTCTAAATCCTATATAATCGGTTGCCATATCCTGAGGGAAGAATCTTCTCTGTGCAGGATCTAGCCAGTATGCTCTATCTTTCCAAGAACCACCTTTGTAAACTCTTACTTCTTCACTAACAATTGTAGTTCTCTTACTAGACTCATCGTATCTTCTGTCTAATTTAGTGCTATCAGCAGCACTTGGTTCAACACTATGGATCGGAGAGTTGTACATTCTTCTGTTAGGAGTGTTCTCATCTTGGAACCCTTCATAGTATCTAGAAGAACTTTTGTCTCCATCTCTAAAGTTACGGTTGTCACTTTTTGTAAAATTAGTTCTTAAGTATGTTTCATTTTCATCAACAGGAGTTTGTAATATACCACCTGGTAATACTCTAGCTACAATTTTACCATTACTTAAAGTGTCATAAATAATAGAGTCAGTAGTTACAATCTTAACAGTTCCATCAGGGTTGATTGCATTTTTGGTATAAACATTACCTCTATAATAGTTGAAGTCATTGTACTCATCATCAACAATTGGTCTATATACATCTGCTACCCATTCTGCAACGTTACCAGCCATATCATAAAGACCGTAATCATTAGGATCATAAGAAGCTACAGGAGCTGTAATATCCGCGCCATCATCACTCCATCCAGCAATACCACCGTAATCACCATCTCCTTGCTTAAAGTTAGCCAATTGATCTCCACGAGTTCTTCTTTTTCCAGAACGTGTGTATTGACCATCCCAAGGATATTTTTTTCTACCTCTATAGATATTATAACTTCTTAATTCTACTAATCCTAAAGCAGCATATTCCCACTCAGCTTCTGTTGGTAGTCTGTACTTAGGTAAAAGTAATCCATCTTTACGTTGGATGTATAGACCAGTAGAGTCATTTCTTTTTTCGTAATCTTCTGATTTTTTACCACCTCTTGTAGCTTCATCATTTCCACCATATGTTTGAGATGGTGCATTCAAGTATGTGTCGGTGTTAAATGTGCTTTCTGCAGAAACATCTTCAAAAGGAGCATTTTCTTTAATTACTCTTTCTTCTTCAAGAATTCTCTCATTAACACGATCAGTTCTCCATTTACTGAATTCTACAGCCTGAATCCAGTTAACACCAACTACAGGGTAGTTTGCATATGCTGGGTGACGTAGATAATTATTTGTCATCATTTCGTTAAAACCTAAACGGTTTCTCCAAACTAATGTGTCAGGTAGTGCTCCGTGATATATGTTTTTATATTTTGGTTCGGTAGGAGGGTATACACCTTTTAACCAATCAAGATATTCTAAATACATAACATTGGTAACCTCCGTTTCATCCATGTAAAAAGATTGTACATGTTGTTGTGTTGGAGTGTTGTTCCAATCATGCATCACATCATCCTGAACTCGTCCCATCGTGAAGGTTCCTCCTTCGACAAAAACTAATCCTGGACCTGTTTCTTGTTCTTTATAATTAGTGTTTACTTGGAAACCACCATCTTTGGAGTTGTATTTCCAGCCAGTGGCTCTAGAACTGTTGCCATAATCTGTTTTGTTACAGCTGAACAGTAAGATACTAATGGTAAGTACCATTAGCGACTTAAAAACTAACGCGTTTTTCATAATTTTAAGTTCGTTAAAGTAGAAATTAGGGCTTGCAATATAATAATTAACGTTAAATTTACCCTAATATTTTTAAAATAATATCAAATCGCGAAAAAAATATGTTTTTACGATTGACTTTGGTTTAACGTAATATTTTAGTGTTTATTATTATTTTTGAAGAAAAACCATAATTTGGGAAACACTAAAACTGTGTTAAACCCGTTATACGCTATGATGAAGAAAATTATATTTTTTTGCACCTTATTTATTTCTGCATTTATTTCGGCGCAGCGGACAGTACATGTGGATATTGTTTGGAAAAATATCGAGATGAATACTTCTAGTACTTCATTTACAGTTCCTGGATTTGATGATAAAAATTTTGAGTATCAAGACGATATTGGAGTTAGATATACTACTCAATGGGAAGAATCAGCAGAAATTAATTCGCGAACAGCAAGAATCGAAAATGTTGTTTATCAGAATATATCTAGAACAGATTTAAAAGATCTTAGAATTAATTTAATACCGAAAGAGCTTACATACAATATAAGGTCTATAAAAGCCAGAAATAAGAAAACTGGTTTTATGAGTCTTTTACCAATTGTTAAAAGTGGTAATACATTTAAGAAAGTTGTTTCTTTCGATATAATTTATCAGACGACAACAAATAAAGCAAGCTTTAAAAGAGCACCAATAAGTAATTCTGTTTTGGCAACTGGGGATTGGTTTCGATTTTATGTGGATAAAACAGGAATTTTTAAGGTGACTCCAGCTTTTTTGAGCAGTTTAGGTATGGATGTTTCTTCGGTTAATCCAAATACAATAAAAATCTATGGTAATGGAGGAAGAATGTTACCACTACTTAATGAAGAGAATACCGAATTTGATCTAAGAGAAAATGCAATACAAATAGTTGGTGGAGAAGATGGTAATTTTTCTGGGGATGATTATATTCTGTTTTATGGAGAAAATACTGAAGGGTATAGCGAAGAGAATATAACAAATCTAAATTTGTATGCCGATAAATCATATTATTATGTTACATCTGGGGGTGCTAATAGTAGGAAAGTATCTAATTATAATGAACCTACAGCAATAGCAGATGTTCAAATTAATTCATTTACGGATTATCAATTTTATGAAGTAGATGAATATAATATAGTAAAAGTTGGTAGACGTTGGTTTGGAGATCGTTTTGATGTTCAGAATAATAGAAGTTATGATTTTAGTTTTCCTAATTTAATTACTTCAGAACCTATAGAATTGAAGGTTTATGGAGCGGCTACTTCTAGTTCTGTGTCTAGTATGAATATAACAGTCAATGGAGGTCAGGTTGGTATCTTAAGTTTTGGGCAAATTTCTGGTACGTCCTTAGGATCTCCTAGGAATGTTACTCAAGACGTTACTTCTAGTTCTGATCAAGTTACGGTTGGTTTAAATTATAATAATAATGGTAACCCTTCTGCGATAGGATATCTTGATTTTATAAGTCTTGAAGCTAAAAGAGCATTAACAGGAACGAATTCTCAAATGCCGTTTTTTTACGAAGAAGCCCCGACACTTACCGGAATTGGACAGTATAATATTTCCAATGCTTCTAATATATCTCAAGTATGGGATGTAACAAATCCTGAGTTAATAAGTAGTATTGATAATCAAACTGGAGCATCTACGTTGAATTTTAAGGCGACAATGGGCGAAACACGCCGATATATAGCTATAGTGCCAACAAACTATTTTGATCCACTATCAGATCAAACAGCAAGAGTTAATAATCAAGATATAAAAGGAAATATATTTCTTAATAGTCAAGGACAGTTTGCGGATGTTGATTATTTGATAATTTCAAATAATGCATTGTTGCAGTCAGCAAATAGGTTGGCTGATCATCATATAGCGTTAAATGACTATAATGTAAAGGTAATAACACTTGATGAAATCTATCATGAATTCGGAAGTGGTAAACAAGATATAGCAGCAATAAGAAACTTAGTTAAATATGTCTATGATAATGCTTCAGATCCAAATGAACGATTAAAGTATTTATGTCTTTTTGGAGATGCATCCGTTGATTATAAAAGTTTATTGTTACGAGAGAATTGTGCGGATAGTAATATAGTTCCAACTTTTCAGAGTTTAAGTAGTTTTTCACTAGTGAGTTCATTTGCGACAGACGATTTTTTTGGATCCATGGATCCTACAGAAGGACAGATGTTGTCTAGTGATCAATTAGATATTGCAGTTGGTAGAGTATTAGCAGATACACCTCAATTAGCCGATGCTATGGTTACTAAAATTATTGATTATAATAAAGAACAATCTTTTGGTAGGTGGAGAAATTCTGTATTGTTAATAGCTGATGATGTTGATGTCGACTGGGAAGAAACTATTCAGAGAAATTTAGATGAGCTTGGTGATGATCTAGTTCAAAGAAAACCCTATCTAAATCTAACTAAAATATATGCAGATGCTTTTGAACAAGAATCTTCTGCTTCAGGAAGTAGATATCCGAAAGTAAATGAAGCTATTTCTAATGCAATAGAAAAAGGAGCTGTTGCTATTGATTATTTTGGGCATGGAGGAGAAGATGGATTAGCAAAAGAGTTTATATTTAATAAATCAGATGCTAGCGAATTGGTAAATACGAATAAATATCCGGTTTTTATTACTGTTACTTGCGAGTTTACTAAGTTTGATAATCCTTGCCGAGATTCTGCAGGAGAGTTGACTTATTGGAATACAAATGGAGGTGCTGTTGGGTTAATTAGTACTACGAGGGATGTGATTGTGACATTCGGGATTTCGGTAAATGATAGGTTGTCAGGATTTTTGTTTCCAGATAGTTCTGAGTATCCCACGATAGCGGAAGCTGTAAGACAATTAAAAAATTCTTATACTACGAATAGTAGACGAGTAGTTTTCTTTTTCGGAGATCCTGCAATGAAAATGGCTATTCCACAACCAAACGTTCGGTTGACTACTATTAATGATGTTCCTATAACTCAAGAAGTAGATACACTTAAAGCGTTAAGTAGAATAAAAATTTCGGGAGAAGTAGTAAATGAATCTGGAGCTTTGTTGTCTGATTACAATGGAGTATTATCTACTACAATATATGATAAAGAAATAGATAGAGTTACGCTCGCTAATGATAATGTTCGAAACAGTGCAGGTGAAATAATTAAATTAAATTATGAAACGTTAGGAGAAATTATATTCAGAGGGAAAGCCTCAGTTACGAATGGTCTTTTTGATTTTGAGTTTATAGTTCCTAGAGACATTGGGATTCCTGTGGATACAGGAAGAGTAAGTTTTTATGCTTCTAGAAATGGAGTGTTAGAAAACCAAACTGGAGTTGATCAGACAATTTTAGTGGGTGGGCTAAATGAAAATGCACCTGAAGACAATGTGGGACCGCAGATTCAGTTATTTATGAATGATGAGAGTTTTGTTTCTGGAGGAGTAACTAATGATTCTCCAATCCTTATTGCAATATTGCAGGATGATAATGGGATAAATACAGCAAGCGGTATTGGTCACGATATTTCTGCTATATTAGATGGTGACGAATCAAATCCATTTATTCTTAATGATTTTTATGAAACAGAAATTGATGATTTTACAAAAGGAATTGTTAATTTTAAATTTAGAGATTTAGAACCAGGATTGCATACACTAACATTTAAGGGGTGGGATGTTTATAATAATTCTTCTACTCAAGAAATTCAATTTGTAGTGGCTGATGCTTCGGGTTTTACACTTAATAATGTTCTTAATTACCCAAATCCATTTATAAGTCATACAGAATTTTGGTTTGAGCATTCTAGCGCTATTAATGATGTTTTAGAAGTTCAGATTCAGGTGTTTACTGTTTCGGGAAAAGTGATCTGGACTAACAACCAGACCTTATCCGGAAAAACAAGCTACAGAGAAGATATTCAATGGAACGGAAGAGATGATTTTGGGGATAAATTAGGAAAAGGAGTATATGTATATAAGATATCTGTAAAATCAACGTTAACAAATCAACGGGTTGAGAAATTTGAAAAACTCGTAATATTATAATAACTAAATAACTATATATTTGTCAAAATCAATTTTCACATGAGAAAAATCATAATCCTTGGGTTTGTGTTTTTAACACTATCAAATTTTAAATTGAAGGCTCAAGACCAGAACCGAGCAATAACTACTGCTACACCTTTTTTATTAATAGCTGCGGATGCAAGAGCGGCAGGTTTAGCTGATCAGGGAGTTGCGACTTCAGCGGATGCATTTTCACAACAATGGAATCCGGCTAAATATGCTTTTATAGGAAAACAACAAGGGGTAGGTATTAACTATACACCTTATTTAAGTAATCTAGTAGATGATATATTTTTGGGAAGTGTAAATTATTACAATCGCTTTGGACAGGACGGTAGAAGTGCTGTTGCTGCTAGTTTCAGGTATTTCAGTCTAGGAGATATTGAATTTAGACAGGGGCCTAATGATGAGCCTAATATACAGAAACCTAATGAATTAACATTAGATGTTTCATACGCATTACAACTGAGTCCTACATTTTCTATGGGTATTGCTGGACGATATTTACGTTCTGATTTGAGATTGCAAGGTTTGGGAGCCGATGCAAGCGCTGCAGGAAGTTTTGGTGTAGATGTTGCAGCTTTTTATCGTAGTGAAGAGATAGCTTATAGTTCTTTTAATGGTAGATGGAGAGCAGGACTAAATATATCTAATATTGGACCTAAAATTAAATATGACGATGCTGGTCAGGAAAACTTTATTCCTACCACGTTTAGATTAGGTGCAGGATTTGACTTTTTATTAGATGAGTATAATAGAATTACACCATCTTTGGAATTTGCAAAATTACTAGTGCCTAGTCCACAGGATTTTGACGGAGATGGCGATATTGATGCAGAAGATAATGCAGAGTATCAAGATATAAGTTCATTTGGAGCTATCTTTTCTTCTTGGGGAGATGCAGATGGAGGTTTTAGTGAGGAATTAGAAGAATTTACTTGGTCTTTAGGAGCAGAGTATGTATATAAAGATGTATTTTCTTTTAGAGGAGGTTATTTCAATGAAGCAGAAGAAAAGGGAGCGCGTAAATTCGTATCTCTTGGACTTGGATTTAAATATACTATAGTAAATTTAGATGTATCGTATTTATTTAATGCTTCATCAGTACAGAGTCCTTTAGAAGGGACACTTCGTTTCGGTCTTTCATTTAATTTTGGAGAAGATTTTTACGATAGGTAGTCAACGATATTCATACCTTAAAAAAAGTATCAAGCTTTAATGTTTGATACTTTTTTTGTTTGTAGTACATTGTAAATACTTTATTAGAAAGTAGTGTTGCTAGGAATACTACTATAAAATTTTGAGTGTGAAAGAAATAGAAATTAAATCAACGTTGCAGGTATATGATGACTTAGAAGAGTTGCCAAAGGATATTCAAGAATTGATGCAACAATCCTTTAAAATAAGAGATAAAGCGTACGCTCCATATTCTGAGTTTTTAGTGGGTGCTGCTTTATTACTAGAGAATGGAGAAGTCGTGTTAGGTAATAATCAAGAAAATGCATGTTATCCATCCGGTTTATGTGCAGAGCGCGTAGCTATATTTTCGGCAGGAGCAAATTTTCCTGGAGTTCCTATTCTAAAGATGGCACTTTCGGCAAAGTCGTTAAAGCATCAATTGATTACACCTACGCCTCCTTGTGGTGCTTGTAGGCAATCTATAGCGGAATATGAATTAAATCAGAAGAAGTCAATTGAGATATATTTTATGGGAGAAACAGGAAAAGTAGTTAAATCTTATTCTTTAGCTAATTTATTACCTCTTATTTTTGATAATTCGTATTTATAACGTTTTCGTTGATTTTTATCCAAAAACTGCTTTCTCCTTAGTAATGAATATATTATTTTTGTTTTTCGCTTAATTGAAAAATAAGCATAAAAACTCTGTAATTGTTAGAGGGGTTAGCAATAAAGCTAACTTAATTTTGAAATATCATTACATTTTAGATGAAAAAAGTAACCAAAGAAGTTTACCTGAAGTGGTATGAGGATATGCTTTTCTGGAGAAAGTTTGAAGACAAACTTGCTCAAGTTTATATCCAACAGAAAGTAAGAGGATTTTTGCATTTATATAATGGTCAAGAAGCTATATTAGCTGGTGCCTTACATGCAATGGATCTTACTAAAGATAGAATGATTACTGCTTACCGTAATCATGTTCAGCCAATCGGAATGGGTGTTGATCCCAAAAGAGTAATGGCTGAATTGTATGGTAAGGGAACAGGTACATCGCAAGGAATGGGAGGATCAATGCATATCTTTTCTAAAGAACATAGATTCTATGGAGGACATGGTATCGTTGGAGGACAAATTCCTTTAGGAGCTGGTTTAGCTTTTGCAGATAAATATCACAAAAGAGATGCAGTTACTTTAACTTTTATGGGTGATGGAGCTACGCGTCAGGGATCACTTCATGAGGCTTTTAATTTAGCTATGTTATGGAATTTACCTGTTGTCTTTTGTGTTGAAAATAATGGGTATGCTATGGGTACTTCTGTAGAAAGAACTGCAAATCATACTGATATATGGAAACTTGGACTTGGATATGAAATGCCTTGCGGACCTGTAGATGCTATGAATCCTATTAAAGTTGCAGAAGCAATGGATGAAGCAATTACAAGAGCAAGAACTGGAGGAGGACCAACTTTCTTAGAACTAAAAACATACCGTTATAGAGGACACTCTATGAGTGATGCTCAGAAATATCGTACAAAAGAAGAGGTTGCAGAATATCAAAAAATAGATCCGATTACTCAGATATTGGATGTTATAAAAGATAAGAATTATGCAACTGAAGAAGAGATTGCGGCAATTGACAAAGGAGTGAAAGCTAAGGTCGCAGAATGTCAAAATTTTGCTGAGGAATCTCCATTTCCAGAAAAGAACTTGATGTACGATGTAGTATACGAACAAGAAGATTATCCGTTTTTATCACACAAACCACAATAAATTATGGCTACAGTAATTAATATGCCGCGATTGAGCGATACTATGGAAGAGGGAGTAGTCGCGAAGTGGCTTGTTAAGAAGGGAGACAAAATTAGCGAAGGAGATATTCTTGCTGAGATTGAGACCGATAAGGCAACCATGGAATTTGAATCCTTTTATGAAGGAGTGTTACTTCATGTAGGGATTGAAGAAGGAGAAACTGCACCAGTGGATCAACTTCTCGCAATCATTGGAGAAGAAGGAGAAGATATCTCTGGTTTACTAAATGGAAATCAAGAATCACAAACCGAAGCAGTAAAAGAAGATAAAGCAGAAGACACAGCTTCAGTTACTGCTACTGCTCCATCAATTCCTGAAGGAGTAGAAATAATTACAATGCCTCGCCTTAGTGATACTATGGAAGAAGGTACTGTAGCTACTTGGCTTAAAAAGGTTGGAGATTCTGTAGAAGAAGGAGATATACTTGCTGAAATTGAAACTGATAAAGCTACAATGGAGTTTGAATCTTTCTATAATGGCACCTTATTACATATAGGTATAGAAGAAGGACAAACTGCTCCTGTTGATCAATTATTAGCAATTATTGGCCCAGCTGGAACTGATGTTTCGGCTATTAAGAATGGCAATGTTACAGCAGCTTCTGCACCAGCAAAAACAGCTGACACTCCTACTCAGAAAAAAGAAGAAAAAGTAACTGCAACTGCTTCGGTAGGTAGTGAGTCATCGGGAGGGAGAATTTTTGCTTCGCCATTGGCTAAAAAAATAGCAGCAGATAAAGGAATTGATTTAGCGCAAGTAAAAGGTACTGGTGAGAATGGTAGAATTGTAAAGAAAGATGTAGAGACATTTACACCTTCAGCTGCGGTGAATACTTCAGCAACAGCTACTGCTTCCACTCCGGCGATAAAAACTTATACTCCAGCAGGCGAAGAAAGTTTCGAAGAAGTTAAGAATTCTCAAATGCGTAAGGCAATTGCTAGAGGTCTTTCTGGATCAAAATTTACGGCACCACATTATTACCTTACTATTGAAGTTGATATGCAGAATGCGATGGCTTCTAGAAAGCATATAAACGGATTACCAGATACTAAAGTGTCATTTAATGATATGGTAGTTAAATCGTGTGCTATGGCATTAAGAAAGCATCCACAAGTAAATACACAATGGTCTGATGATGTTACTAAATATGCTAAGCATATAAGTATCGGAGTTGCTGTTGCTGTACCAGATGGATTAGTTGTTCCTGTATTGCCTTTTACAGATCAGATGTCGCTTACGCAGATTGGAGCAAATGTAAAAGAGTTAGCGGTTAAAGCTAGAAATAAAAAACTTACACCTCAAGAAATGAGTGGAAGTACATTCACAGTTTCTAATTTGGGTATGTTTGGTATTCAAGAATTTACTTCCATAATTAATCAACCCAATTCTGCAATATTATCCGTAGGTACTATAGTAGAAAAACCAGTAGTAAGAGACGGTCAGATTGTTGTTGGTAATACAATGAAAGTAACATTGGCTTGTGATCATAGAACAGTTGATGGAGCTTCAGGTGCACAGTTTTTGCAGACTTTAAAGCAATACTTAGAAAACCCTGTAACTATGTTGGCATAGTTAAAAAAAGGAATATTCATTATACTTAAAATCCCGCTTCGTAAGAAGTGGGATTTTTTTATATTTAAAATATGAATAAAAGAATTGAAAAATTAGAGGCTAATATATTGTCCAATAAGACATTTTTATTGAAGGAATATACTTTTGAGTATAGGCATACAGATACGCATCCTTCCGAAAAACATCTTCGAGAAGTGTATGATCATGGAGATGGGGCTTCTGTTTTATTATATAATCTGATAAAAAAAACTGTCGTGTTGACTCGACAATTTAGGTTGCCAACTTTTTTAAATGGTAATACATCAGGAATGAGTATTGAAGTTTGTGCTGGATCTTTAGATGGTGATACTCCCGAGGTTTGTGCAAAAAAAGAAGCGCTTGAGGAAACAGGTTATGCCGTTAATTCAGTGGAAAAAGTATTCTCAGTATATGCCTCTCCAGCTACAATGACTGAAATAGCACATTTATTTATTGCTGAGTATACAGATGAGATGAAAGTCGAAAATGGAGGTGGGTTAGATGAAGAAGAAGAATATATTGATGTACTAGAAATAGAATTTAGAAAAGCATTTAATATGATACAAACAGGTGAAATCAAAGACGCTAGAACAGTTATGTTATTGCAATTTCTAAAAATAAAAGATACAATGGAATCTTAATTGAAGATCTAAGAGTACACTTTTTAAGTATCTTTATCAAAAAATATTCATTTATATCAGAAAACGAAAAACATGAAACAGATATCACTTTTTATTATTGCACTTTTATTTATAACCTGTAAGGAGGTAACTATAGCACAGTCTCAGACATCAAATATTAAAGCTTCTGATGTTGGAAGTATTATGAATTTTTTAGCTAGTGACGAATTGGAAGGTAGAGATACTGGTTCTGAAGGATTAAAAAAAGCTGCGAATTTTATTAAAGAGGAATTTAAGAAGTATGGTGTTGATTCTTATTTTGATTCGTATTTAAATACGTTTGATGCCAAAGGAACTGAAACATATAATGTAGTAGGTTATTTAGAAGGACATGATCCTGATTTAAAAAAAGAATTTGTGGTAATTGGAGCGCATTTTGATCATATTGGTACAGGAAAGGATGTAAATGGAGATACGATTGCTAATGGAGCTAATGATAATGCAGCAGGAAGTACCGCTGTAATTTCATTGGCGAAACATTTTGCGAAAACAAAAAGTAACAAACGTAGTGTTCTGTTTGTTTTATTTGGTGCAGAGGAAAGAGGTTTATTAGGTTCTAGCCATTTGGCAAAAGTTTTAAAGGAAAAAAACCTCGACCTTTATACTATGGTGAATTTTGAAATGATAGGGGTACCATTAAATGATAAAAGTTATAAGGCTTACATTACTGGTTATGAGATATCCAATATGGCGGATAAAATGAATGAGTATTCAGGAAAAGAACTAATAGGTTTTTTGCCTAAAGCAAAAGAGTTTCAATTGTTCAGAAGAAGTGATAATTATCCTTTTTACGAACAATTCGAAGTACCGTGTCAAACCATTTCTACTTTTGATTTTACTAATTATGATTATTATCACCATGTAGATGATGAGGTTTCGGAAATGAATTTTGAATTTATGGCAGAGCTAATAAATGACTGTGTACCAGCAATCACTAAAATTCTAAATACACAAACTAAAGAAATTAAGTTAAATTAATATTACCATACCTATCAGATTTCCAAAGTCTGGTAGGTTTTTTATATAAAATATGAAAAACATTATAATTACCGGGGCAAGCAGAGGGATTGGATATGAGATGGCTAAGTTGTTCGCAGATGAAGGGCATCAAGTCTTGGCATTATCTAGGAATGAAAAACCTATTGCTGTGCTAAACCATAAAAATATCCATACATTTTCTTTTGACTTGTGTAGTCCATCTGATTTACAAAAATTGAAAAACTATGTCAATGATTCTTGGAATCAAGTAGATATTTTAATTAACAATGCCGGTAAATTATTAAATAAACCTTTTGGCGAAATTTCTACTCAGGAATTCGAAGAAGTGTATAAAGTTAATGTTTTTGGTGTGGCAGAAATTACGCGTCTTATGTTGCCTTATATGACAAAAGGAAGTCATGTAGTTACAGTAAGTAGTATGGGAGGAATTCAAGGAAGTATGAAGTTTCCCGGTTTGGCAGCTTACAGTTCTAGTAAAGGAGCTGTTATTACTTTAAGTGAATTGTTAGCAGAAGAATATAAAGAAAGTGGTATTGCTTTTAATGTATTGGCATTAGGAGCCGTACAAACAGAGATGTTGGAAGAAGCATTTCCGGGATATCAAGCACCGCTAACTGCAATTGAAATGGCAAATTACATTAAGGATTTTTCGCTTACCGCCAATAAGTTCTATAATGGTAAAGTATTGCAAGTATCAAGCAGCACTCCATAGTTTTACAACACTTTTCTTTAATATGTATAAAAAAGTAGGGATATTATTGTTAGTACTCATAACTCTATCGTGTGGTAAAAAAAAGAAAAATTTATTTACCGAGATTGATAGTGAATGGCAATTCAGATCAGTGAAAGATACATCTTGGTTACCTGCATATGTTCCTGGTACAGTGCATACGGATTTGCTAAAAAATAAAAAGATTGAAGACCCTTTTGTAGGGGTTAATGAAGAGAAATTACAATGGATCACCTCTGAAGATTGGGAATACAAAACTATTTTAAGGCTAGAAGAGGAGCAGTTAGGAAGAAAACATCATCAGCTTAGTTTCGAAGGTATCGATACCTATGCTGAAATATTTTTGAATGATAGTTTACTTTTGAAAACTAAGAATGCTTTTAGAACCTGGAATGTAGATGTAAGTGGAAAACTTCAGAAGGAAAACGAACTAAGGATTCTGTTAAAAAATCCAACAGAAATTGAAGCAATTGAAAAAGGAAAATTGTCTTATGAATTACCAGCTGGAAATCGTATTTTCTCTCGTAAAGCTCAATTTCATTACGGATGGGACTGGGGTCCTACTTTTATCACAGCTGGTGTTTGGAAGCCAGTTGTTCTTAAATCTTGGGATGATATACAGCTACAAGATGTATACATTAAACAAAATTTTCTAGATAAAAAACAAGCCAAATTACAAGCCGATATATTGTTGAATACAACCCAAGAAGACCTCGATGAAAATGTGGTTGTAAATGTATTGGTTAATAAAGAAATAGTCGAATCCAAAAAAATAATACTAGAAAAGGGAAATAGAAAATATAGTATAGATTTTTTGATTGAAAATCCAAAATGGTGGTGGATACATAACCTTGGAGAACCTTTTTTATACGATATCGATATTCAGATACAATACGGGGATGAGGTCGTGGCTTCAAGAGAAGTTAAAAAAGGATTGCGGACAATAGAGTTAATTGCAGATAAAGATGCAAAAGGAGAATCTTTTTATTTTAAACTGAATGGGGTACCAGTTTTTATGAAAGGCGCTAATTATATTCCTCAGAATATTTTTCAACCAGAAGTAACAGATCGAGATTATAAAAAACTTTTCGAAGATGTGATTGATGCTAATATGAATATGTTAAGAGTTTGGGGTGGAGGAATATATGAAAACGATATCTTTTATGATTTAGCAGATGAGAAAGGAATTCTTGTATGGCAGGATTTTATGTTTGCTTGCGCTATGTATCCTGGTGATGTCGCTTTTTTGGAAAATGTAAAACAAGAAGCGATAGATAATGTTACACGTTTGCGTAATCACGCAAGTATTGCGCTCTGGTGCGGTAATAATGAAAATAACGAAGCTTGGCATAATTGGGGATGGCAAGCCAATAGAAGTGAGGAAGAGAAAGCAGAGATATGGGGTAATTATCAGAAACTATTTAATGATATTCTACTCAATACCGTTTCTGATTTAACAAACACCTCTTATTGGGAGAGTTCTCCTAAATATGGAAGAGGAAACCCAAAATTCCGAACAGAGGGAAATGCTCATGATTGGGGAGTATGGCACGATGGATATCCATTCGAACGATTCGAAGAAAAAGTACCACGTTTTATGAGTGAATTTGGATTCCAATCATTTCCAAGTTATCAAGCCATTCAATATTTTACAGAGAAAGATAGTGTTGATATTGATCATTCAAGTTTTGCTACACATCAAAAACATAATCGAGGATTCGCTCTGATAAAAGAATATATGGAACGTGATTTTCCGGTTCCCGATAAAGGCGAAGATTATGTATATGTTAGTCAGTTGCTACAAGCATATGGTATGACAAAAGGTATTGAAGCACATCGTCGTGCCAAGCCATATAATATGGGAACACTTTATTGGCAATTGAATGATTGTTGGCCAGTTGTTTCTTGGTCTGGAATTGATGGTTTAGGAAATTGGAAAGCATTACATTATAAAGTAAAAAAGAGTTTTGAGAATGTACTTATTTCTCCAAAAGTAGAGAATGATACATTGAATGTATATGTTGTTAATGATGAATTAGAAGAACAGAACGGTGCCTTGAAATTAAAAATTAAGGATTTTAATGGTAAGATGGTTTGGAAATATAATCAGCAAATTTCTGTGAAAGAAAATGCTTCTCAAGTGGTTTTTAGAATACCAATAAAAGATTTGAATTTTTCGAAAGATGCTGTGGTATTAGTATCAGATTTTAAAGAATCAAGTACTAATTTTTATTTTAATAAACCAAAAGACTTAAAACTACCAACACAGAATATTACTAAGAAAGTTATTAAGGTTGATCATGGTTATGAGATTAAATTATCATCACCGGTCTTACAAAAAGATGTGTTCCTATATTCTAATAACAAAGGTCATTTTAGCGATAACTTTTTTGATTTACTTCCGAATGAAGAAAAAGTACTTCTGTTCAAAACTTCCACAACTTCAGGGATTCATGTTTTAATCAAAACATTAAATATGTTCACTGATTAAGGAAAGTTTAGTTTTAAACAAGAGTCTTTTTACTCTTTAACCATCCATAAAATAAAATATATCCATAGCATACTATTACTAAAAGTAGTGCCATTTTAAAACCAATATTATCTGTTAAAAATCCATAGAAAGGAGGTATTAATGCTCCACCTACAATTGCCATACATAATAAACCTGAAGCTTGCGGTTTTAAATCACCTAAACCATCTAATGCAAGAGTAAATATAGTTGGAAACATAATAGAATTGAATAAGCCTACCGCTAGTATGGACCACATAGCTACGAGTCCAGTAGTATTCATGGATATCAAAAGCATGGTGATGGCAAGTCCTGCAAAAATACTTAATACTTTTCCTGGAGACATAACCCTAGTAAGGTATGCTCCAATAAATCGGCCAATCATCGCTCCGGACCAGTAGAAAACAACAAAGGCTCCTACAATTGCTTTACCATCCATAGCAGATAGGTCAGAATTTAGAATACGTTCGCATAGATTTCTCATAAAGGGAGTATCTTTAATTACCGCAACTAAATTCATATCCAAGAAATAATTAACTAAATAACTACCAATAGCAACTTCAGCTCCTACATATACAAATATCCCAAGAGCACCAAGAAGCATTACTTTGTTTCGCAAAAGTCTACCGTATCCATCTTTTGGACTTTCTTTCATAAGTGTTGGTAGTTTAATGAACCTAAACAGAATCACAAGTAATAATATAAAACCTGCAATCATTATAAAAGGAGTTTGCACGGTAGCTGCTTCGGCTGCATAATAAGCATCTTTTTGAGTATCTGTTAAAGCTAAGATTTCATCAGAAGATTTTACGGAATCACTTAGCAAAAATATGGCTCCCACCACAGGCGCAATAGCGGTTCCGAGAGAATTAAATGCTTGGGATAGATTTAGACGACTTGCCGCTCCATCTTCACTACCCAATAATGCAACATATGGATTAGCTGCTACTTGTAGAATAGTAATACCTCCAGCAAGTGTAAAATACCCTAATAAGAATACACCGAAAAAACGATAAGATGATGCAGGGTAAAAAAGTAAGCATCCAACAGCCATTGTACTTAGTCCTAAAATAATCCCTCTTTTATATCCTATTTTGGATAGAATAAACCCTGCAGGAACAGATAATACAAAGAATGCTGTAAAAAAAGCAAATTGAACCAATCCAGCCTGAAAATAAGAGAGTTCGAATACATCTCGTAATCTAGGAATTAAAGAATCTACTAATACGGTTATAAATCCCCATAAAAAGAATAATATGGTAATAATGATAAAAGCACTTCGATAAGATTTTGATTGATTCATTGTAAAATAGTTTATGCTTTATTATAAAAATTTGTTGGAATATTTTCATTATTACCATCTTGATATTTCATCATAGTAAACCCTTCATGGATACAATAATGACCTACTTCTCCTGATTTATTCATAGCGATATAGGCAATCTGAAAACCTTTGTAACGATCATTTTTAGTAACGATTCTACGGATAGCTTCTTCACAAGCTTTCTGAGGGCTCATTCCATTTCGCATCAGTTCTACGATTAAAAAGCTGCCAACCGTCTTTAGAACCTCTTCACCCATACCGGTAGCAACAGCGCCACCAACTTCATTATCAATAAATAATCCTGATCCTATAATCGGTGAATCACCAACACGACCTTTCATCTTATATGATAATCCAGAGGTTGTACAAGCACCGGCAATATCTCCTTTGCTATCCATAGCCAACATGCCTATGGTATCATGGTTTTCAATATTAATTAGAGGTTTATATTCAGGAGATTTTTTCCATTCTTGCCATGCTAATTTTGATTCATCAGTAAGTAGGTTTTCTTTTTTGAAACCATTACGATAACCAAATTCTTCAGCTCCATCACCAGCTAATATTACATGTGGAGTGTCTTCCATGACTTTTCTAGCTAATGCAGCAACGTTAGTGATATTCTCTACACAGACAACAGCACCACAATCACCATCAGAATTCATAACACAAGCGTCTAGTGTTACATTGCCTTCTCGATCAGGTGATCCGCCTTTTCCAACGGTCGTATTCTTTATATTTTCTTCCTCAATAGCAACTCCTTCGATGACTGCATCAAGAGCAGGTTTTCCGGCTGCTAATGCCGCTCCGGCTGTAGCATTTGCTTTGGTAAAACGCCAAGTGCAGATGGCGATGGGAGAATTATTAGATACGCTCATGGATGTGTTTTTTTCTTGTTCGTTTGACTCATTCGGATTTTCACTACAACCTATAATGGTGGATCCCACAGTAATGCCAACACTGGTCAGTGCAGTGTTTTGAATAAATTGACGTCTTTTCATAACTATTCGATAATTATTTCATCAGCAAAAACCCAAGCTTTTCCATCATAATTACTTCCTATGTGCCATTTAGGAAGAGTTCCAACATTGTTGGCTTGAATTTTCACATAACGTGCTTGCTGTTTGGTGAATTTCCTTTCTACAACTTGGATGCTGGCTACGGTATTACTAATTGGTTCTTTTTCTATTTCATTTTTTGATACTAATTTCCAGGTTTGACCATCTTCAGAAATCCATATTTGAATTTTTTTAGGGTAAAATATCCAGCTTCTTTGGTCTTCTAAAAAACCTATTGAGACCTTACTAACCTCCTTACTTTTTCCTAAGTCTATAGTAGCAATTAAATCTTTATTGTGGAAACCCTGCCATGATCCAGATCGATAATCTGTAGTTCCTTTGATGCCATTTATAAGTGCATTGGGACCGCCACCATTATATCTATTCGCATATTCATTTTTTAATTCAATAGAAAGATTAGCATCGATCTTAAAAAATTCTGTAGAAATAACAGCGCTTTTTATTTCATTTAGCGATGCATATGTTTTTAGAATTGTTGGAGATGAAATTTCAATAGGTTGATTGTATTTTTTGAATACTGAATTATTCAGGCTATAGTGAATGGTTGCATTTGAGTCAATACTTTGTAATGCTATTGTTGTTTTTTCTTTAAAGGCAATGTCACCAGTAGCAATAAAAGGAGGTGTAGTGATGATGTGCTCTTTAATTTCGGTACTAGGAATATGTCGATTATTCGTAGCCCATTCAGAAGGTATATTGGTCATTTCAAAAATCAAGCTTCCTCCTTTCATAATATCTTCATGTTTTACGTAAGAAAAAGAATGTTGTTCATCATTTAATTGAGCAGAAGCGATGTATTTGTTTTCTGAGGAAAGATTATTGGCAACAATGGTAAAATTCTTTCCGTTTTCAAGATGTATTGTAGATTTATCAAAAAGAGGCGTTCCTATAATATAATCATTCGATCCAGGTGTTACAGGATAAAAACCAAGACTACTAAAAACATACCAAGCACTCATCTGCCCGCAATCCTCATTTCCAGAGATTCCGTCTGGAGAATTAGTATATAATTCCGTAAGAATTTGATGGACTCTTTCTTGAGTCTTATAAGGTTTGTTGACATAGTTATACAAATAAGCCATATGATGACTTGGTTCATTTCCATGAGCATACTGACCTATAAGTCCTGTAATATCCACTTGATGCGATCCAGAGGTATTACTATTTGCAGAAAATAAAGTGTCTAATTGTTTGTCTAATTCTTTTTTGCCTCCTAATAAATTTATAAACCCATTGATATCTTGGGGGACATAAAAACTATATTGCCAAGAATTGGCTTCTGTATAATTAAAATTCACCTCATAAGGATCAAAAGGAGCAAACCAAGTATTTCTATATCTGCCACGCATAAATTTTGTAGAAGGATCAAATACATTTTTATAATTCTGTGCTCGCTTTGTAAACTCTGCCACATCTTTTGATTTATTCATTGCTTTTGCCATTTGTGCAATTGTCCAATCGTCATAGGCGTATTCTAGAGTTTTGGAAACAGATTCACTTTCTTCTTCTACAGGAATATATCCAAGTTTTTTATATGATTGCAAGCCTAACTTATCTCTTGTAGCACTATGTTTCATCGCTTCAAACGCCTTTTCTGAATCATAATCGGTAATTCCTTTTAAGTATGCATCTGCAATTACAGGAACTGAATGATATCCAATCATACAATGTGTATAATTACCAGCTAAATCCCAGATAGGCATAATACCACCTTCATCATATTTAGCAAGAAATGTATTGATAAAGTCATTAGTCCGATCTTGTTCTATGATTGTATATAATGGATGTGTGGCTCTATAGGTATCCCAAAGCGAGAATACAGAATAATAGTCAAAATTAGAATTTTGATGAATTTCTAAATCCATTCCTCTATACCTACCATCTATATCCTGATAAAGATTGGGAGCAAGCATAGTATGATACAGCGAGGTGTAAAAATTAGTTTTATAATCTTCGTTAGAAGTTTCAATTACAATTTTACGTAGTTGCTTTTCCCAAGTATCCTGTGCGTTATCTTTTACTTGATCGAATGTTTTAGAACCTATTTCTTCTTCAAGGTTTTTTAATGCTCCTTGCTTATCAACTGCAGAAATTCCAATAGAGACAAAGATGGGCTCGTTTGTTGTATTGTCAAATTCAAAAGCCATTTTTTTTCCATCTTCAGAAGGTTGTTTATTTTTAATGGTCTTAGAGAATTTAATGTGATAAAACAGCAGTTGTTTCTCCGCCCAAGCCTTAGAGTGTCGATATCCATTAATCTCTTTATTAGAAATGACCTGTATTTGATGATCTAATACCTGATCTCTATGCGCTAAATCAAGTATTATAATTTGTTTTTCATTAGAAGGAAAAGTGTACTTATGTATTCCGGCTCTTTGGGTTACAGTTAGTGCTACATCGATGTTAGTAGAGTCGAGATGCACTTTATAATAACCGGGAGAAGCTTTCTCATTATTATGTGAGAAATGAGCACGATAGCCTTTGTTACCATTTGCTCCATTATTAAAATTCATTTCATTTGTCGGCATTAGAAGAATATCTCCATAATCAGAAACTCCTGTGCCACTCAAATGGGTATGTGAAAAGCCATATATATAATTGTCACTATAATGATATCCTGAACATCCGTCCCAACCATCTAATCGAGTATCAGGACTTAATTGCATCATACCAAAAGGCATACTAGCACCAGGATACGTATGTCCGTGACCCCCAGTTCCTATAAAAGGATTTACATATGAAATAAGAGGAGTGTTACTTTGCGCTATTTTTACTTTGTTTTCCTTTTTGCAAGAGTAGAAACCTGTAATAATTAAAATCGTAAATACCGTGTAGAATGCTCTCATTTAAAAATAGATAGTTACTTTTAAGCTTCTAATGTAGTAAAAATGACACTTAAATTATGTAATAATACTATAAGGGTTTGCGGAATACTGTTGTTGCTTTTATGTTTGGGATGCAAAAAAGAGAAAATAGTAACGATTACACCGCAAATTATTCCCGTTCCTTTTCATCAAGAATTGGAAGATGGTGTTTTTGTTCTTAATAAAGAGACGGTACTTCGATATGATGATGATTTAGAAGGAACTGCAAAATATCTTGAAACCTATTTAAAAAAAGGGTTAGGAGTTTCTTTGCAAATCAGTAAGGAAGCAGAAAAAAATAGTATCATTTTAGAGAAAGATGATACTATGGTAAACGAAGAAGCCTATCGTCTTTTTATCTCAAAAAAAAATATAAAAATACAATCCAGTACAGAAAAAGGAGCTTTTTACGCAATACAAACATTACGACAATTATTGCCAGAATGTTTTGAAGATAGTTCTTGTATAGAAAAAGAGTTTACAATTAAAGCATTGACAGTTTTAGATGCTCCTCGATTTTCGTATCGTGGAATGCATCTGGATGTTGGGAGACATTTTTTTAGTGTAACCGAGATCAAGAAATATATAGAGATGCTTGCGATGCTTAAGATGAATACATTTCATTGGCATCTTACGGAAGATCAAGGCTGGCGTATTGAGATTAAGAAATATCCCAGACTGACTGAAATTGGTGGATATCGCGAAGAAACATTAGTAGGCCATTATAATGATCAACCACATCAGTTTGATGGCGAAGTTTATGGCGGGTTTTATACACAAGAAGAAGTTAAAGAAATTGTAGCGTTTGCTACCTCAAGAAATATTACAATTATACCGGAAATTGAGATGCCTGGACATTCTCAGGCCGCAATTGCAGCATATCCCGAATTGGGATGTTCTGGTGAAGGAATTAAAGTAGCTACTAAATGGGGAGTTTTTGATGAGGTGTATTGCCCTAATCAAAGAACCTTTGCTTTTTTAGAAGATGTATTAGATGAAATAGTTGGTTTGTTTCCAGGGAAATATATCCACATCGGAGGAGATGAAGCACCTAAAACAAAATGGAAATCCTGTGATCATTGTCAACAATTGATAAAAGAAAAAGGGCTTAAAGATGAACATGGTTTACAAAGCTATTTTATAGCTAGAATGGAGAAATATATTAATAATAAAGGAAAGCAGATCATTGGTTGGGATGAAATACTGGAAGGCGGACTTGCTCCAAATGCAACTGTGATGTTTTGGAGAGGTACGGATGGGGCTATTAAGGCTGCAAAAGAAGGTCATGATTTGATACTTTCTCCAACGTCTAATTGCTATTTTGATTATTACCAAAGTGATAATGAAGATGAACCACTAGCTATTGGTGGATTTTTACCACTTGAAAAAGTATACAGTTTTAATCCAATTCCAAAAGGAATGAATGCTACAGAAGAAAAGCATGTCTTAGGAGCACAAGGTAATGTGTGGACAGAATATATGCCTACATATGAGAAAGTTGAATATATGGCTTTTCCGAGGGCAATAGCATTAAGTGAAGTAGTATGGACGGTTGATGAAAATAAGGATTATGGAGATTTTGTATCTAGATTGGCTCATTTTCATAATCGATTAGATGCTCTGGATGTAAATTATGCAAATCATCTCTATGAAGTTAATGGAGAATTAAAAAATGAAAATGAACAATTACTTTATAGTTTAGAAACCTTAATGGATGATAAAACAATTCGATATACATTAGATGGTAATGATCCTGTAAATTCATCTGAATTATACGATAAACCTATATCCGTTGATCGAAGTATTAATATTAAAGCAGCTGTATTTGATAATAGTAAAATAGAAGGAAAAGTGTTTGCTCAAAAACTGAATTATCACAAAGCAGTTGGGGCAAAAGTGATGCTTAATGTAGCGCCTCATAAAGCATATAGCGCAGGAGGTAAGGAAGCGTTGATTAATAGTGTTAATGGAAGTAATAATCGTTTTGGTGATAAAGAATGGTTAGGGTTCTGGGGTGATGATCTAGAAGTTATGATTGATCTGGGTAAACCAATTGAAATAGAAAAAGTGTCAACTCGTTTCTTTGAAGCAAATGGTCAATGGATTTATGTTCCTGAAAAAGTTGAAATTTCTTTATTGAATGAAAAAAAGGAGTATGTTTTGAAAAAAACCTCAGTATCACCAATGTTTCAAAAAGATTCTGAATTAACAATTCAAGTTGTTCAGAATTATGGAGGAGAAAAAGCTAGATATATCAAGCTGACTATAAAAAAATATGGATTAATACCAGATGGATTACAAGGTTCTGGAAATCAAGCTTGGACTTTTATAGATGAAATAGTTGTAGAATGAAGATAGAAATTTGTGCAAACTCATATGAATCAGCTGTAAACGCAGAAAGAGCAGGGGCGGATCGTATAGAATTATGTGTGGAATTAGCCGTTGGGGGAATTACACCATCACATGGATTGATAGAAAAAGTAATTCAAAAACTATCCATACCAGTCTTTGTTTTAATTAGACCTAGAAGTGGGAACTTCACCTATACATCAGATGAGTTTGATGTGATGAAGAAGAATATCAAGTTCTGTAAAAATATAGGTTGTAAAGGTATTGTTTCTGGCATTTTAATGGATGATAATACTATTGACATTATTAGAACAAAAGAATTGATAACGCTTACTAAGCCTCTGCCATTTACTTTTCATCGAGCTTTTGATTGGGTACACAATCCATTAGAATCCTTAAAACAATTAATGAATATTGGAGCAGAAAGAGTATTGACTTCAGGACAAGAAGTGACAGCAGTAAAAGGAATTGAGTTGCTCAAAAATGCATCACGAATATCAAAATCAAATTTGACTATAATGCCAGGTGGAGGAATTAATCCAGAAAATGTCTTAGTATTTAAAAAAGCAGGTTTTAAAGAAATTCATTTTTCTGCCACTTCACTTAAGCAGGTAATAGGGTATCCTAAAATCTCTATGAATAGTAGTCGTTTTTTTGATGAAACCAAACTAGCTATATTAGATTATAATAAGATTATAAAGATTAAAGATCTTTTAAAATAGATGCTTTCGACAAATTAAATATTAGTCAGTTTAAGATATTTGTAGAATTGATGAACGGTTAGCACCTTTTTAAATTCCTCATTTTGGAAGTAAACTATATTGCTTAAGTCCTTTGTTTTTTCTTTTTCGGAAGCATTTGATTGAATTACTTTGCTTGCTTGCATAGAATATTTTATTATAACTCTCTTAATTCGGTCACTGGTGTAATTACTAAGATTAAGTTCTTGTTGTAATAAAATTGTTCTTTGTTCAGCTAGATCCGCAAATCGTTTTTTTTCAGCTTTTAATTCTTCTTTTGTTGGTTCAGTAACCTCTTGTTGATCTTGGGTTTGATCTTCAATTTGCGTTTGCGCTATGCTTGAGGCACTGATAAAAAATAGTATTAAAATTGTAAAAACTCTCATAATTCTCACCTTTAAATTTTCCATAGGAAATGTTAAAAACAGGGTGTCAAAAATATTAATTATTGATTAACAACAAGTTAAAAGTAGTGAAAACTCGATAAATGTTAATTTTTTTTCGATCAAAAACGCAAAACTCAATGGTTTTTAGGTTGTTTTAAAGGGGGTAAACCGTAATTTGAACGTAAAAAATAGTTTTATTCTAGTTTTTTGAATTGTTTTTTCTTTTAAAACTGGCTTTGGATGTTTTAAACTGTACACCGTCAATTATTGTAGTAGAGGTTGTTATGTAGGATATAATTGTGTCAGTTTTATCGTTGTTAAAGCGTATTTGAGTTATTATTTTAGTAGTAGAATCAGAAAGTATCTCTGGTTGTTTCAAGAATTTAATTTGTTGTATTTCTTCTTGATTTTTTAATTCAAATAATGGTTTAGTATCTGTTTCTATTTTGAACTCAGGATGTTTTTTAATCAATTTTTGCTTATCTATATAATCCTGTAGTTTTTCTTCAACTAAAATTAGATATGAATTTTCTAAGGAAGTAAATGAAGTTTCTTCTTCAATATAGACATCTGATTCATCAGTACTAATGGCTTCCATGTTTTTATATGAATTGTTTGCACAACCTGAAATTAGAATCAACAATAAAATATATACAAACTGTTTCATGATTTTACCCTAAATTTTAGTTTAACAATTTGCCCTTTTGATCTTTTAGATTCTATAATTTCAATGCTTTTTAAACTTTTTGTTGGTGTTGTGAGTTTAGCGATAAATTCATGTTTAGAATATACTTCGATTCCTAAACCGGATGGTAAAACCTGAAATATAATTGCATTATCGGCAATCATTCTTGATAATTCATTTTTTCTGTTTTTCCAGTCTTCGAGTTTTCCGTTAGCATAATAATGTAGCATTAACGCGTAATCATCTGTGCTTACTTTGATGTTCTCATTAGTAATTGTAGATATATTTCTAAAAATGGTATCTGTCTTATGATATGGTGATCTAATTACAAAACGAATAAAATCATCTTTTGTGCTCCATCTAAAACATCCTAAACTATCGCTCTTAGCATAGAAAGGTGATTGTTCATTATTTAGCACAATAATATCAATAGGTGTTTTAACAATCGGTTCATTTCTATCTTGATCAATGAAACAGAAAGTAAAAGTATGGGTTCTAGGAATAAGGAAATAAGCGGAAGTAACAAATAAAACTCCTAGCAATAAAAAAACAAACCATTTTGGTTTTAGTTTTTTCTTTTCTTGAATTTTATTCTGCGGAATTGAGGTTTTAAAATGCACCCAATTCTTATAACCACTATATTCAGATAACATATTTAGAACATCTACACGGGGTAATTTGTTACTTGTATTTTTAAAATAGTTATAAAAGGATTTTTCACTAATACTACTTTTTACTTGCTTCTGTAAATCCTCCTGAAACAATATAATATCTTGTCCTTTCCATAAAGAAATATCATCATTTGAAGCAGTATTCTCCTTTAGAAACTGCTGAGCAACTGCTTTTTTTAGGTGAGAAAATGCTATGTATTCTTCAGGAGTAATAATTTATTATTTTGATTTTTAGTTAGTTATGCTTTGTAAAATAGTTTACAATCGTTTTACAAAGGTAATACAAGAATACTCTTTGAAGCGACACTATGTTTGTTTTGAGTTTAACAAGGTAAAAACAATAAACATGAAAACAAATATTTTAAAATTAATTGGTATAAGTTGTTTGGTAATTAGTTTTTCTTGCTCACGTGCAGAAAAAAATTATGAATTATCGACAGAAAACATCATAATGGAAGATACTGGAGAGACACCAGTTTTAAATGCTGTTGAAATAGAAAGTGATACCGATATAATAAGTGAAAAAGGAAGTGTCAATGATAGGCTTAAAATTATTAAAAATGCGAGTTGCCGTATCAAGGTAAGAAATGTAGAAGAAGCGACCATACTTTCTAAAAATATAGCTTCAGCATATAAAGGATATGTTTCCGATGAGCGTTTTACAAACACTAATTACTCTAAAGAAAATAGGTTTACTATTAGAATTCCTCAGAATAAATTCGATCAAGTATTGGACAGTATTTGTGCTTTAGCCGAGTTTGTTGATCATAAAAACATATCTACTATTGATGTTACGGAAGAGTATATAGATGTAAGTTCTAGGTTAAAAACAAAACTAGAAGTAAAGCAGCGTTATGAAACAATTCTTAGGACAAAGGCTAAGAATGTAGAAGATATTTTATTAGCAGAAGATAAATTGAGGGAACTTCAGGAAGAAATTGAAGCTGCTCAGGGCAAATTGAAGTATATGTCTAATAAAATATCGTTCAGTACTATTCAATTGGATATGTATGAAACAGTAAGTCCTAAAGATGAACCAGAAAAGTATGTTGAAAGCTTTATAGATAGAGCTAAGGATGGATTATCCTTTGGTTGGAATCTGCTACAACATTTGTTTTTGGTACTGTTTTATGTTTGGCCATTATTACTATTAGGAGTGTTAATTCTTATTTACTTTAAATGGATTAGGAAATAGTAATAAACTTTTCAGAATATTTTAAAATACCAATTAACAATATGCTAAGACATTAGATAGTAGTACTAGTGGAATGATATTGGCAGTATCAAGACTCCATTGTGGTATTATGTTTGTTTCAGTATTCAGTGTAACAAAACTAAATAGTATGAAAACAATGAGTATTAAAAAAAGCAGATTATGGATGGCAGGGTTATCCATATTATTGATCATTTCTTGTGATCCTAAAACAAAAACACCTGCTGCATTACCGGATATTGTAGAGGAAACGGATGCAGTTGTTAAAGAAGATAATGCTCCGCCTATTTTGAAAGAGAAAGTTTTTGAAGAAGAGCTTGTGGTTGAAGATATAGAAGTTCTAGAAATTGAAGAAGTTGAGGAACCAGTGGCGTTTATGATGGAAGTGGAAACTGATGAGGTTATTATGGCAAGTCCTAGTAGTTTTATTAAAGAAACCAATAATGAATCATATGCAGAGGTAGTGGAGAATACATTTAAAAGAACAAGTTTGGCTCCGCTGTCTACATTTTCTATTGATGTAGATAAAGCTTCTTATAGTAATATTCGTAGAATGATTAATAATGGTCAGGAAATCCCAAAAGATGCGGTTAAGATAGAAGAAATGATAAATTATTTTAAATATCATTATAAACAACCGCAGGATCAACATCCTTTTGCTATCCATACAGAATCAGGTAGTACTCCTTGGAATGAAAACACGCAATTAGTTAAAATTGGATTAAAGGGCAAAGAAATACCTGTAGAAAGTTTTCCTGCTTCCAATTTAGTCTTTTTAATAGATGTTTCGGGATCCATGAATGATGCTAATAAGCTTCCATTGCTTAAAAAAGCGTTTAAATTATTAGTAAATCAATTAAGAGAAAAAGATAAAGTTTCTATAGTGGTATATGCCGGTGCAGCCGGAGTTGTTTTAAAACCTACTTCTGGTAACAATAGTGAAAAAATACTGGGCGCACTGAAGAATTTAGAAGCAGGAGGCTCTACAGCAGGAGGAGAAGGTATTAAACTTGCCTATACAATTGCAGAAAAACATTTTATAAAGAACGGGAACAATAGAGTTATTTTAGCAACTGATGGTGATTTTAATGTTGGTATACGAAGTGATAAAGGGATGAAGGAATTAATCGAGGAAAAACGAGAGTCCGGAGTATTTTTAACTTGTTTAGGTTTCGGAATGGGTAATTATAAAGATAGTAAACTAGAAACCCTTGCGGATACGGGTAATGGTAATCATGCATATATTGATTCGATGCAAGAAGCTCAAAGAGTTTTAGGAACTGAGTTAGGCGGAACATTATATACAA
This sequence comes from Aquimarina amphilecti, assembly GCF_900109375.1. Lineage (GTDB taxonomy): Bacteria > Bacteroidota > Bacteroidia > Flavobacteriales > Flavobacteriaceae > Aquimarina > Aquimarina amphilecti. The sequence continues at coordinate 341,702 of NZ_FOAB01000007.1, read as the reverse complement.
TTGCAAAAGATGTAAAAATCCAAGTAGAATTTAATCCAACTAAAGTGCAGGCTTATCGTTTGATTGGTTATGAAAATCGATTGCTAAATGATGAAGATTTTGTAGATGACACTAAAGATGCAGGAGAACTAGGTAGCGGACATACAGTTACAGCCTTATATGAAGTGATACCGATTGGAGTAAAAAGTAAATATCTTAAAAATGTTTCAGATCTAAAATATTCTAATAAAATTAATAATACGGAATTTGGCGATGAACTACTCACGGTGAAATTTAGATATAAGAAACCAAAAGAATATGAAAGTATAGAAATGGTTCATATACATAATACAGATGATAATGAGCAAGTGTCAAGTGATTTTAGATTTGCGTCTTCCGTAGCTTGGTATGGAATGATACTAAGAGAATCAAAATACATACAAAATCAAGATATTGAAAATGTTATCGCCTTAGCAAAAAATAGCAGAGGGGATGATGAAGAAGGATATCGAGCAGAATTTGTGCGATTAATGAAAAGTTACGATAAAGTGAATTAAAACTATTTGAAGAGAATTCTTTAATAAGCGCATCCTTCTGGTGCGCTTATTTTTGTATTTTGCGGTAATGAAGGAAATCTTGGCAAGATATATCCCTGAAAGAGCTATAGAACCAGCATTCGATTTGATTGTTAGATGTAATGTTCATCTTAAAATTGTGAATGAGCGTGCTACGCGTCACGGAGATTATCGTAAAATGCCTGATGGGAGGCATCTAATTACGGTAAATTCATCTTTAAATGCTTATCGTTTTTTAATAACCTTAATTCATGAGATTGCTCATTTAGTAGCTTTTGAAAAGTATGGACGTTATATCAAACCTCACGGTATAGAGTGGAAGAGAACGTTTCAGCAGTTAATGTTGCCCTACATCAATCCAGATGTTTTTCCATCTAAATTATTGCCAGTAATTGCAAATCACTTTAAGAATCCGAGAGCGAGTAGTGATACCGATGCAAAATTATCACTTGCATTAAAACAATATGATCCAGAGAATGATAAAAATTATATCTTTGAAATACCATTAGGAGGTCGATTTAGATTATATAATGGAAAGATTTTCCAGAGAGGAAATAAAAGAGTAAAACGTTATGAATGTATCGAAATAAGCACAGGCAGGGTGTACCTGTTTAACCCCAATGCAGAAGTCGAATTATTAAATTAATTATGGAAAAAAATTATTACGCTATTTTAATGGCTGGGGGAGTTGGATCTAGATTTTGGCCTGTTAGTACAACAGAGTTTCCAAAACAATTTCACGATATGTTAGGAACTGGAGAGACACTGATCCAAAGAACGTTTAGTCGATTATCAAAGATAATCCCGAAGGGAAATATCTTTATTTTAACTAATGAGAGATATAATGATTTAGTACTAGAGCAATTACCAGAAGCAAAACAGAGACAAGTTGTGACAGAACCGGCGATGCGTAATACAGCTCCTTGTATACTGTATGCTTCTTTAAAAATACAAAAAGAAAATCCAGATGCGGTCATGGTAGTAGCACCAAGTGATCATTGGATTGAAGATGAAGATGCATTTATCCGGAATTTAAGGCAAAGTTTTGAAGCTTGTTCGCAAAAAGATATATTGATGACTTTAGGGATACAACCCACTTTCCCGAATACGGGCTATGGGTATATACAATATAATAAAGAAACTGATGCAATAAAAAAAGTAGCTCAATTTACAGAAAAGCCTAATTACGAAACCGCTAAACAATTCTTAGATCAAGGTAATTACCTTTGGAATGCAGGGATTTTTATTTGGAGTACAAAAAGTATTGTGAAAGCTTTTTCTGAATTTCAAAAAGAGATGACAGCTTTATTCGATAAAGGTTTAGAAATGTATAATACCACAAAAGAGAGTGATTTTATAGAAGCAAACTACCCTTTGGCTGAGAATATTTCTATAGATTATGCTATTTTGGAAAATGCAGAAAATGTATATGTACTTCCGGCAACTTTTGATTGGAATGATTTAGGTACTTGGGGATCACTTTATGATAAATTGGATAAAACAGAAGCCAAAAATGCTATTGTAAATGCTAGAGTTTTATCTGAAGACGCTTCTGGAAATATGATTAGAACTTCTGGAGATAAAATTGTTGTTGTCGATGGGTTAGAAGATTATATTATAGTAGATAAAGAAGAAGTATTACTGATATATCCTAAGAAGAAAGAACAGGATATTAAGCAAGTACTTAAAAAAGTAAAAGATACTTACGGAGAAAAATACGGATAAGATTGATGGAAGAAAATACACAAAACCCTCTAGGGAAGTCTCAAGATGAAAAAGTAGAAGAACAAAAAAAGGCAGTAAAAAAAGATGCCAAAGGATTGTTTCGTAGTGGTTCTACTTTTTTGAAAGAGTTGTTGGATTTCCGTCACGATACTGATAGAGAGAGTACTATTGAATTAATAAAAGCGGATATACCATTTAAAGGTGCTACTGCTTGGATTTTGATATGTTCTATATTTATTGCTTCTATTGGTTTAAATGCTAATTCAATTCCTGTAGTAATAGGAGCGATGTTAATATCGCCATTAATGGGGCCTATCTTAGGAATAGGTATGTCTATCGCGGTTAATGATATAGATACTTTAAGAAAGTCTTTAGTTAATTTCACTGTAATGGTGGTTCTAAGTATTCTTACAGCCTGGTTGTTTTTCTTTTTATTTCCATTAAAAGTTGAGTCTTCGGAATTATTAGCTAGAACAAAACCAGATATTAGAGATGTGTTAATTGCATTTTTTGGAGGATTAGCATTGATTATCGCTAGAACAAAAAAAGGAACTATTGCCAGTGTGATATTTGGTGTAGCAATTGCGACAGCTTTAATGCCGCCACTATGTACTGTTGGTTTTGGGCTTGCGGTAGGTAAATATGAATATGCCTTGGGAGCGATGTTTTTATTTACAATTAATACTATTTTTATCGCTTTAGCTACATTTATTGTATTAAAACTATTAAGGTTCCCGATGCTTCGGTATGCGAATTCTGCAAAACGTAAACTAATTGCTAGATTAGTTTCTTTTACTGCAGTATTAGTAATGATACCTGCTATTTACACTTTTGTTATTACGCTTAATCAAAGTAAGATGGAAGGAGATTATGATCGTTTTATAGCGGAAGAAATTGATGAAAACCCAGATCTATATCTTAGGAAACCTATACCTGATTATGATAAAAAAACAATTAAACTTTTCTTTGATGGAGAGATAACCGAAGCTACTAAAAGTGATCTCGAAAATGAAATTCTCAAATACGAAAATATAAGTGATTTTAATCTTATCATAAGAGGTAATAAGGCTAGAGGAATAGATCAAATTTCTAAAGCGAACGACAGGTATATTGTGGAGTTAAATCGATTAGAAACAGAAAATGAAGCACTATTAGATAAGGTCGAAGATCTAAAGATTAGATTGGCATTGATAGAAACCCAGTTAGCAGAAGCTCAGAAGGTTATTCCTATAGATATATTGCCTTATAATAACATTGCCAAGGATGCTAAAATCCGTTTCCCTGATTTGTCACTATTAGGATATGGAGAGGTTTTGCAATCTAATTTCTTAAAAGTGGATACAGTAAAAGTGATTTTTCCTCAATGGAAGTTTCAGGTATCGGACAGCCTTAATGATGTTAGAAACAAAGATCTCCGCGAGTGGATTACCGGTGAATTGAAGGCTGATACTTTACTAGTACAGTAAGATTTTTTTAATAATCAAATGATATGTTAATCTTCTGTAAAGTTTCCTAACCAGATATTATTGGTTGTATTTTAGGATACGGTTCCTCGACTTTGATTGTTACCACCTTTAATTTTAAACATTGTTTTTAAATCTTTTTGAGCTTTTCATTTTACCGATTATAAGTTTTTTAATTCTAAATTAAAATTATTAATTAACGTAAATATAACTTGCTGTTTTTTAGTTTTTTAAAAGGTGTTTACGTAGACTAAAGAAAGATGAAAATGTCTAGGTTTTGATAAAAATATGGATACTGAAATAGTTCAACATATAGAATTGCTTGTAGGAAGTATTGGAGTTATTTTAGGTATGTTTTTTGCCATATTTTTGATTGTAAATTCAAAAAATATTCCTGTCGCAAATGTTTTTCTTGTTATCTATTTAGTGGCATTTTGTCTCCGAATTGGAAAATCTCTTTTTCATAATTATTTTGAAATCAATGCAACATTACGAACGGCTTTTTTAACAGTTTTACTCTGTATAGGTCCATCTATTTGGTTGTATGTCTTATATCTTATAGGTCCAGAAACTAAACAAAAAAGTAGAAATCTTTTTCACTTTTTACTTTTTTTTGTGTTACTAAGTATATGTTGGTTGATTCCTAATAATGGATCTCGGCTATTTGGTGTGTTTTATGACTTTTTAATAGTCCATATGGCAGGTTATATTGTATTTTCTTTATTATGGTTAAGGAATAAGCAAATTAAAGGTAGAGCAGAAGGAAAGGCGAAAATTATAGCTTGGTTATTTTACTTCTTATTCATCAATTTGATATTTGTGGTGATGTATTTTTTGATTTCGGAATTAATCATCCCATTTTATATTGGTATTTCATTTTTATTTTCTCTAGTTATTATTTGTTTATCTTTTTGGGCCTTGAACAGCCCATTTTTATTTACAAATCCAATTGAAAAATATAAACAGTCAACATTTAATCATGATGAAGCTTATATGCTGATGGAGAAATTAAAGGTGTTTATGGAGGAAGAAAAACCATTCCTCAACCCAGAAATGACATTGCCAAAATTGAGTCGGCAATTTAAGATGTCTACAAATGAATTATCACAAATCATCAATCAAACAGAATCACTTAATTATTCACAATTTATATCTAAATATAGAGTTCGCGAAGCGCAGAACCTGATGAGTATGTCTACGTATGTCGATATGACTATTGGCGCAATAGCATATGATAGTGGCTTTAATAGTATTTCTTCTTTTAATAGTTCCTTCAAAAAGCATACTAAAATGACTCCTATTGAATATCGTAAATCAATAGTAAGGTGATTTTTTATAAAATAGTATTGCCAAGATTATGATGTTGGTAGGTTTTTACTCCTTTTAACCACAATTTAGCCTATCATTATAAACAAATTATTTATGAAAACAATAGTAACATTATGCGTGGTAATGCTGTGTCTCTTATCTTGTAACAATGATGGTCATCAAGATCCAACACACAATTTTGTGGTACAACGTATTATTATTTTAAACGAAAAAAATGAAATATTAATGAGTAGAGAGGAGAATGTTTGGGCAACTCCTTCATTAGTTTATAATAAACGTCAATATTTAAAAGAGGGACTTGATAGTTTGTTAAACGAATATGGAGTAAAAATAAAGAACCTAGAATTAAGAGGGCAATTTAGTTATAAGTATGATTACCATCCATATGCTACCTTAAGAAATTATTTTGTCGCTACATATGATAGCGGAGAATTAAAAACTCCGAATCGTATGGATGATGCAAAGTGGATTCCAATTGATCAAGCTATTGAGAAAAACTCTGTAACTTCAATAAAAGAAATTACACAACAAATCATGAAATATCCCAATGTTATTTGGGGAGGATCTTTTATGGTAAGTCATGTTGGGGATAATCATCCGACAAAAATGATCGAACCATTTTATCCTTTGTTTCAATCAAAAGAAAATTGATGTATGAGTATATTATAAGTTTTATGGGGTTATAAATATTATAACCCTTTTAATTGTGCATCACGCACTTTTTTGAATAAGTTAGAAGAATAGACAAACTCAGTTACTGCTTCATTATCAGTTTTAAAAATTTGTGATTTATCTCCTTCCCATTCTAAATTACCAAATTTTAGAAAAACGATTTTTTCACCAATCTCCATAACGGAGTTCATGTCATGAGTATTAATGATGGTAGTAATATCATATTCTTCAGTAATTTCTTTAATCAGATTATCAATTACTATAGCAGTTCTTGGATCTAATCCAGAATTAGGTTCATCACAAAAAAGGTATTTTGGTCTGGTTACAATAGCCCTTGCTATAGCAACACGTTTTTGCATACCACCACTAATTTCTGAAGGAAGTTTATTGTTAGAGTTTTCAAGATTAACACGAGCTAAAACTTCATTTACTCTCACGAGCATTTCTTCTTTTTTTTGTTTTGTAAACATCATAAGAGGAAACATTACATTTTCTTCTACGGTCATAGAATCAAATAGAGCACTCCCCTGAAACACCATACCCATTTGTTCTCTTAAATCTCTTTGCTCTTCCGTAGAAAGATCCGAGTAAGTTGCTCCGTCATAGCAAATAGAACCTTTTTCTGGTGTAAACAAGCCTAACATGCATTTAAGAAAAACAGTCTTACCACTACCACTTGTTCCGATGATTAAATTTGTCTTTCCTCGTTCAAATGTAGTAGTGATTCCTTTAAGAATTTGTTCACCATTAAAACCTTTATGTATATCTTTTACTTCTATCATTAGCTTAACAATAATTGAGTTAATATGTAATTAGAAGTTACTATAACTACTGTTGTCCAAACAAAAGCAGAAGTACTCGCTTTACCCACTCCTAAGGCACCACCTGTCATATAATATCCATGAAATGATGGAATTGTTGCCAATAGAAAGGCGAAAATGAACGTTTTAATAAATGCATATGTTAAATGATATGGTATAAATTCTTCTCGCAAACCTGTTAAGAATTCTGAGCCCGAAACAAATCCTCCATATACACCAGCAATATAAGCTCCGAATACACCTACAAACATTGCAATCGCTATTACGAATGGATACATGAACATAGCAACAATCTTAGGGAATACTAGATAGTTTAGTGAATTTATCCCCATTACTTCCAGAGCATCGATTTGTTCTGTAACTCTCATCGTTCCGATACTTGATGTAATAAAGGATCCTACTTTTCCAGCCATAATAACGGAAAGAAAAGTTGGAGCAAACTCGAGAATCATAGATTGTCTAGACGCAAAACCAATTAATTGTTTAGGAATTAATGGGTTTGTCAAGTTTAAGGCCGTTTGAATCGCGATTACCGCTCCAATAAAGAAAGCAAGAAATACGGTAATTCCTAAAGAACCAATAATAAGGTCGTCTATTTCTTTGAATATTAAGCTTCTAAGGACTGATCCTTTAGTCATTCGACTAAAAACTTTTTTAAGCATTAAAAAATAGCGACCGATATCGTCGAGATAAAACATATGTTCTACATTAGAAGGGCTAAAATAGAAAAAAAAATAGGGACAGCATTTAACCTTCTATTAAAGTTTTACATTTGCATAAATGGTATTTTAGCCAATTAAAATTTAAACAGATAATGATAAAGAAGATATTTTTAGCAATTATTTTAATTGTAAGTGCTATTCAATGTACTACGAAAGATTCATCATCGATAAAGATTAATTCTGAAGAGACAATTTCTGTAAGGCCAAAGTTAGTGGTAGGTATTGTTGTAGACCAAATGCGATATGATTATTTGACCAGATTCTATGATCGTTTTGGTCAAGGAGGATTTAAAAGAATGGTTAATGAAGGTTTTAATTGTAAAAACAATCATTTTAATTATATCCCAACATATACTGGACCAGGCCATGCTTCAGTATTTACAGGGACAACACCAAAGAATCATGGGATTATTTCTAATAATTGGTATGATAAATTTGGTAAAGATATGGTGTATTGTGCAAGTGATTCATTAGTACGTGCTGTTGGCTCTGATAGTGAATTAGAAAGAATGTCTCCACGTCGAATGAAGACTACAACTTTTGCTGACCAGAACAGATTGCACACCCAGTTAAAAGGTAAGAGTATTGGTATTGCTATAAAAGATAGGGGAGCAATATTGCCAGCAGGACATTCTGCTAATGGTGCTTATTGGTTTAGAGGTAAAGAGGAAGGTAAATGGATTACAAGTACATATTACAGAAATGAATTACCAGATTGGGTACAAAAATTTAATGATTCTGATAAGGCGGCATCTTATTTTAAGGAATGGAATACTTTGTATGATATCAGTACATATACGGAAAGTGGTAACGATGAAAATAATTTCGAACGTGGTTTTACAGGAAAAGAAAAGGCTACTTTTCCTTACAATTTAGCGGAATTGAAAGAGCAAAATGCAGGATATGATATTATTAAAGGATCCGCTTATGGAAATAGTTTAACTACAGATTTTGCAATAGCTTCTATAGACGGTGAATCTCTAGGAGAAGATGATATTACTGATGTACTTACTGTCAGTTTTTCAAGTACAGATTACGTAGGTCATAATTTTGGTGTTAATTCTAAAGAAATAGAAGATACATATTTGAGATTAGATAAGGATCTGGAGCGTTTTTTTAAAGTTTTAGACACTAAGGTTGGAAAAGGTAATTATACAGTTTTCTTAACAGCCGATCATGGAGCTGTTCACGTGCCATCATATTTAGAAGAAGTAAAAATCCCAGCAGGTTATTTTAATAGAGATGCTTTTGTAGATACTATTGAAAAATTTGTAAAAGATACATTTAGCGTTAATGGCTTAATAGAGAATATCTCTAATGGTCAAGTGTTTTTTGCTTATGATATTTTGAAGAAAAATAAAATAAATGCAAAAGAACTAGAATCTGCAATTGCTCATTTCGCATTGCAAGAAAAAAGTATTGATAAAGTATTTACAAGAACTCAATTAGAAGGTGCAGAATATTCATCTGGATTAGCGGCGCTGATTCAAAAAGGATATAATCAGAAAAGAAGTGGTGATGTTGTGATGGTAATGGATCCAGCAACAATTGTGTATTCTAAAACAGGTTCTACACATGGTAGTGGTTTAAACTATGATACACACGCTCCTTTGTTATTTATGGGTAAAGGAATCAAGCAAGGAAGTACTACAGAGAAAACGACAATTCCAGATATCGCACCGACAATTTCAGCATTATTAGGAATTACTTTTCCTAATGGCGCTACTGGTGATGTATTGTCTTTTATTTTAGATTAATCAATCACTTAATAATTTTTGATATATAGATTGTGCGCTAAGTACGGCGCCTTCCATATATCCTCCTTGTTGAGAAGCTGTTTCCGTTCCTCCTATAAAAAAACGATTATCATAATACCCTTGTTGGTATATTTTATGCCCATTATTTTGATGAGGGAATATAAATTCTTCTGATGGTAAGGTAGTGTAGGACTCATGTTTCCATACTAATTCTTCATAAGATAAATATGCTAGCGCATCATCTCCAAACAGCTTATGGAGTTGACTGAAAACTTTAGATTTTCGTTGTTCATTAGTGTAACTATTCATCCCACTTTGTAAAAAGCCTTTAAGCGCAAAACAAGTGTTCTCTGAATTAGAATGGTCGTACAGTTCTGTAATAGGACCTACGTTACTAAAAACAGTTCCAGAGTAATTCTTATTTTTCCAGAAAGGCTTATTATAAGATACTCCAAATTTAATAGAATCTCCCATCCAGGTGTGAGTTTTACTTGCGATTTTAACTACAGTTGTAGGTAATGCTGGATGTAGTTTTATGGAATTTACTAAGAGTGCAGGTGGTATAGTAGAAACTACTTTTTCTGCTTGATATAGATTTTCAGAAGATTGAATTTTAAAACCATTATCGATATAGTCAATATGTTCTATTTTTTCGTTAAGAATTAAATCTTTGGAATCCAGAAATTCAGCAAGTTTATGTATAATAGAGATAGTTCCATGTTGTATTCTATAGCTTGATTGTTGATTTTTCGGTAATTGAATTTGTTGAGGAGGAGCGGTTGATAAAGGTTCAAAAAGTGCTATTCCCTGCATAAATTGTTCAAAAACAGGAAGATTTAATTCCTTTAGTAGTTTAATCAATTCTTGATGATGAAGACTTAACCAAGTTGCGCCCATTTCAATTGGAGTCTCTTTTGCAGAGCGGATTGTATGAATTCTTCCTCCGATCCTATTTCTAGATTCAATAACTTTTATAGATATGCCGGCTTTTTTTAGTTTATAAGCGATTAGTAAACCGGTTAAACCAGCTCCAATGATAAGTACCTCTGATTTCATATAATAAGTAAATATAAAAAGTAAAACTCCTAAATTAATAGGAGTTTTACGGTATTAAAAAAAGTTTATTCATCCATTAAGTGAGTTCCGTGTACTACAGCAGCTCCTGCTCTAAGAGCAGCTGAAACAAATGTAACTTCTGCTAACTCTTCTTGGGTAGCTCCTGCTTTAATTGCATTTTTCTTGTGAATTTCTAAACAGTATGGGCATTGAGTAGTCAATGCTACAGCAACGGCCATTAATTCTTTATACTTTACAGGAATAACGCCTTCTTGTAAAGCAATACTATCAAAAGCCTGGAAAGCTTTCATAGCTTCGGAGGCGTTTTTACTAAGCGTACCTAATTTTTTTAGGTGGTTCATATCATACATATTCAAACTTTTTATATTAATTTCTTCCGGCAATTACACCACCATCAGTATCCCAGATAGCTCCAGTAACCCACGATGCTTGATCAGATAGTAAAAATGTAATACTATTTGCAACATCTTGTGCAGTTCCATTTCTTCCTATTGGATGAAAATTATTGAATCCAACAAGTGCTTTTTTAGCTTCATCGGCTCCTCCAAAGACCCCATCATATACAGGAGTTTCGACTACAGCTGGTGATACTGCATTTACTCTAATCCCATGATCTGCTAATTCCATAGCTAGATGTTGTGTTAGTGAGTGTAATCCTGCTTTTTGCATAGAGTAGGCAGAAGAAGGGGTTGCTTTTACTGCTTGTTTTGCCCACATAGAACCTACATTAACAATAGCTCCAGTATTGTTTTCCTTCATTTTCTTAGCTGCTGATTGTGTAATAAAAAAGAAACCTCTATTTAGGTCTTGATAGGAATCATAATCTTCTACAGTGTGGTCTAGAAATGCTTTTGGGCCAAAAATCCCAGATGCATTTACTAAATAATCTAAGCTGTCTAAATTGGAAATAGTATTTCGAAGTTGATCAACACTATTTTTGTCGGTTATATCAACTTGATGTTTAATGATGTTCTCGCCATCTTCAATTTTAGATGTATTTCTCCCTACTACGTGAACTGTTGCACCACCATTAATTAAAGATGTTACTGTTGCTTTGCCAATTCCACTAGTTCCGCCAATAACTAAAGCTGTTTTGTTTTTAAATTGTGTCATTTTATTTTTATGTTTAATTAATAAATATAGACAGACAAGTCTGTCTTTGTTGAAATAAATTTTTTTATTCTATAATATTTTCGCAAAGCGATAATGAAGCCTCGATAGGCCAAGTATTTTGATGTAATTTGCTTTCAGAAATTGCTCCTTCGTACAATAAGTAAATTTTTCTTGCTAGCATTTTGTTTTCGTTCTCAGTGTCCTGATTGTAATTTTCTGCAACTACTTCTTGTATAAAACTTATGAAATCGTGCTTTTGTTGTTGAATTTCGAATCGCACTGTTTCATTTTCTTTTGGCATTTCCGCATAAGTGTTTAAGCACCAGCATCCATTAAAATCTTTTTGATCAAAGAATAACTTTAGAAAATCAAATAAAGCATATATTCTTTTTTTTCCAACTGGAGCGTTGTATACAAATTCTCTTATGTCTTTAGTAAAAGTATCATTCTTAAATTGAAGATAAGCAATACAAATATCTTCCTTAGATGGAAAATGATTGTACAGTGTTGCTTTTGCTATTCCAGCTTCTTTAATAATTTCGTTAATTCCGGTTAAGTTATATCCTTTATGGTAGAACAGGCTAGAAGCAGTTTGTATGATATGATCTCTTATCTTCGAGTGTTTCATATGACAAAGATATAAAAAAAAATCAAAAAACAGACAGACTTGTCTGTTTTTTGATTTTTTTAACCCAAAGAATTTTATTTTACTTGTTTGTATCCACTATATTTTGCTGGATATTGGATTGGATCTTGAGTATTTATGATTTGAATATTTGGACCTGTACGTTTCCCAAAGGATTCAATCCGTCCAGAATTGATCAAACTGATACGGTCTATTGAACTAATAGCCCATCCAGGATCTTCATATTTTAATGTTCGTCCCCCTTTGCCGGAATTAATAAACAATAAATTGTCAACATTTAATTTTTGGACTCCCCATAGTAAGACTACACTTCCTAAATCTTTATTATTCACGTTTATAAAAGTGGAATTTTTTAGCTCTAAATAAGGGCCTGTAGTACTTTCATCATTACCCATTCTCAATAAAGAGATCGCATTACCCATTACTTTGCTAAAATGACAATTATCTATTTTGACGTATTCAGCATTATAACGCCCTCTGTTTTCATTTTCTCCATCTAGACTAATAGCGTTTCCAGAAATATTATGAAAAGTAGAATTTTTGAATACTATGGTATCCGCATATGTGTTTTTATATGCCCTAAAAGCTGTTTTACGACTGGCGTCAAAATTTTTGAATTCGCAAGACATTACTTTTAATTTGTAATGTGCTATCATTGGTTTTGATGAGGTTGCGATGGCAGATTGTGCAATTCCATTTTCCGAGGAGCCGTCGAATTGAACACCTTGAATAGAGAGACTTCCTCCATTTTCAATAATAACTAATGGTTTTTGGGATTCATTTTGATCATATTTAAAAATAATTGGGTTACTATTCTTGGGTGTTGTTAGTGTTAGTGTTTTATTTATAATCAAAGGCTCAGTAAATGTATATGTTCCTGGTTTTAATAATATGGTATCACCAGAAACTGCGCTTTTTATTGTATTAAATAAAGCATCATTTTCATTTCCTGAGACTTGGGTTGCGTTTGAATTTTTATTTGTGATTTCAAAATATTTCTGTTGGGGAGTATACCAGTTTGGTCCTATTTCATTTTTGGCAAAAGGAAGTTTAGGTTGGTAGTCTTCACTCTTTAGTAAACCATCTTTGGGGTCTTCAGCAAAAGTGGTATTAGTGACTTTAAATCCTTTATGATTGAATTTTGAATCTTTCGATACTACTTGATTTTCTGAAAAGGAGAAGGTACTATAATCTGAAATTGCTTCAAAAACTTGTTCCCTTTCTGGATGGTAAAACATATTGTTTGTAAATCGTATATTTTGAGGAGGATCAGTTCGTTCGTTATCAGCCCCAACTCCAAATTGGACATGATCACATTTTAAAAATTTATTTCCGGTAATATCTGTATTCTCGGCTCTGTGATATCGATTGATGAGTGAGTTAGGAACTCCATTCATTACAGGAAGAGCTCCGAAAAAACGTTTCCCTTTTAATTCTTGAAAATGGTTATTCTTAATGGTGTGCCCTTCATTAATAACTCTTACACCACCAGTTCCTGGTTTATTATTTCCAATAAAGAAATTGTTTTCAATTAAATTTCTGTTTCCATGTCTTAACGCTAACACTCCTGCAGATTCATAAAAAACATTATTACGAACGATATTGTCACTTGATTTTAACGAAACAATTTCTACTTCACCATCACACTGCTCAAAGTAATTATTCTCAATTAGTGTTCTCGATGGACTTAGGGAATAGGTGGAGACACCGACTCTTAGTGTTTCTCCTCCATTAGATCCAAGATTTGGCCTATAACCAAAATAGTTATGATCAATCCTATGATGATTCTCTAGGCTATTTTTATTATTCAATCTAACTACTAGTGTAACACCAGCATTTAATTTTCCACCAAAATAATTGTGATCTACACGATTATTTTTTCCGTGTAAATGAATCCATTCAGATTTGTCAAACCTATTCGTTGGATTAAAGTGATCAATAGCTATTTCTGTAAGTCTACAGTTTTCAGCCAGTTTTCCTTCATCGGTTTTAAATATAATTAACGCATTTTCTTCAGTAAAACCATTGGTAAACACGAACCCTTGTATCAATAAATGTTTACCTCCAATTTTTAAAGAAGTATTACCAGAAAATATAACTTTACCTTTTTCTTCAGCTTTTATGGTAATTGGTTTTTCTTCTGTTCCTGTGGCGTCAATTATTAATTGTGTGTCCTTCCAAGTTCCATTACGAAGTATAATTTCATCTCCAGGTTTTGCATTAGTAATTGCGTTTTGAAATTCTTGAGTTGTGGTAACAAGAGAGTCGTTATCTTGTTGTTTTGTCTTACTTGCTTCTGAGCAAGAACTTACAGTAAATAGCAAAGCTATTAGGTAGCTAAAGAGCCTACTTTTCTTCATTAGTTTGTTTTGAAATATTTGTACTAAACATTTCCCATTAAACTACTAAATCGTTTAATGCTTCATTAGAAGTGAATACCGGTAAGTTGTGTGTGGGAGCAATTTAGTCCTATTTTTTATAATAACCAAGTCTTAAACAATGCATAAAATTAAATAGTAAATTAAAAGCTACAGTGTTTTAAACATTGTAGCTTTTTTAATAATTTGTTTATGAGTCACAGTCACAAGCAGGTGCTAAAATAAGTTGATCCCAATGCAGACAGGTCCAATAATCGCATTGATAACCACCTTTAAGAGTTTTTTGCTGCTCTTTTTTTAAGATTTCTACTCCTTTTAGGCTTAAGATTTTGTGTAACATATTCTTATGTTTTTAAATTAATAATTACTTAATTTAAAAAAAGGATTATTTAGAATAAGTATAGGAGGTGTTTTTTAAGATTTAAATAACTTTTGGAGGATTTTTCCCCATCTTAGTTTGCGAATGAAATCTCCTTCTGGTTGAGAGACTATATATGGTTGTTGAGCTTTTTTTGCTTTAAAAAAACCTGCTAAATAATCAATGATTAATTTAGGTTGTTTTTTAAGTAAAGCTAGTTTGATGGATGCGATTAGCGTAATAATAAAACCATAACGCATTTTATAGAATGCTTCCCCTTGTTTGTATTTGGCTTTTGGATTATAGGTGTTTCCTGTTGGTTTTAAGTGTTTAACCTTTAAAGACTCATCAGTTTTGATTTTCCAGTTATGATATTGCGCTAATAATTCATCCACAGTATCCCATCCCATTGCAGGTTTTAGTCCTCCAATGTCTTGGAAACAAATTTTTTTATAAGCTTTTAGTGCACCTCTTATATGATCTTTATTAGTTAAATTTTCTAAGATCCAGCTATCATTTTTTTGAATATAACAGAAACCACCAAACATTCCTGTTTTTGGGTTTTCTTGGAAGTGTTTTTTTAGAGTTTCTAGATAGTTTTTTGGGAAAATAAGATCTGCGTCAAACTTACAAATCACATCATACTGGTCATCTAGAGTTTTATATCCTTGATAGAAAGCATTAATAACTTTGCTTCCGGGCATATGATCTTGAGAAGAATTTGTATTCACTACTGAGATATATGAATATTGGTTAATGAATTCTTGGACTACATTTTCTGTATTGTCAGTAGAGTTATCATTAACTACAACTATTTTTTTTGGAAGAAATGTTTGAAATACTAAAGATTCTAAGGTTTTAGAAATTAATAATTCCTCATTATGAGCCGGTATGACGATATAGATGTTCAAAAGTATAGTAATTAATATAATCTATTTTCTCTCTGCATACACAATGTAGTATCTGGGGGTAAAATATCGAAGCAAAGGTCTAAAACCAATTTTTTTGATTGGATGTGTCCATTTCTTTTTGGCTTTTATCTCCCATCCAGCTTTTTCCAATAACCAATCGAATTGCCAATCTTCAAATTCGTGATAATGACGATCCCAAGGATCTGTTTTACTTCTGTAAGCTGGTGCAAACCATAATTTTAATGGAATAGAAGTAACTAATTTAGTTGCCTTCATATCACGTAATACATTAAACGGAGCAATCAGATGTTCAAAAATTTCAAATGCGGTAACAATTTCAGCTTCACTTTGTTGTACAGCTTCGGTATGTAGATCGAGATCTTCGCCAGATGTATTGCTTACAGTATATCCTTCTTTTTGCATAAAGTCTACAAATGGATTATGTACACCTAAGTCCAGTATTGTTGCTGGAGCAGCAATGTGCTCTCTTAAAAATTCTAATGTTTCTTTATACCTTTTGTGAGGAAAAGTCCCTTCGTACATCTGTAAATAGTTACTGTCTAATAATTATAAGTTGTAAAAATAGACAATTACAGACATTACCTTGGGTTCCTTTAGAGAATTTTGTAAAAGAGATTAGAATTGATAAAGAAATGCATTAATATTCATGCCTGCACCAACACTGGCAAATAATAACAAGTCTCCGTGATGTATGGACTGATCTTTAATTTTGTCTTTTAGGATCATATCATATAATGTTGGAATAGTAGCTACACTACTGTTTCCAAGTTTCTGAATACTCATCGGCATTATGTTATCCGGAACTTCTTTTTCATATAATTCATAGAATCTTTTTATAATCGCTTCATCCATTTTTTCGTTGGCTTGATGAATAAGAATTTTATCAACTTCGGAGATGTCAATTTTAGTGTTGTCTATGCATTTTTTCATTGCTAACGGCACATGAGTCAAGGCGAACTCATAAATCTTACGACCGTGCATTTTAATGTATTTTGTTGGATCATTCATTGTATTGTTGTAAGTGTCTCCAAAAAACAAAAAATTAGCCTCTTCTAGGGTGTGCGAAGCACTAACTGAAGATAATATTCCGCCAGGTTTATCAGTTACTTCAATAACAGTTGCGCCCGATCCATCTGAGTAAATCATAGAATCTCTATCATACTTATCTATAACACGTGATAATGTTTCTGCTCCTATTACTAAACACTTTCTCGCCATACCACTTTTTATAAAGGAAACAGCTTGTATTACCCCTTCTATCCAACCAGGACATCCGAATAAAACATCATACGCAACACAATAAGGATTTTTAATTTTTAAAAGGTGTTTTACCCTTGCCGCAAGACTTGGAACCGTATCCGCTTGGGAAGAGTTTTTATCAACATCACCGAAATTATGAGCAACTATAATGTAATCTAGAGTTTCTTTATCTATATCAGCATCTTTAATAGCTTTTTCTGCTGCTAGAAAAGCAATATCTGATGTATTTAATTCTTTGGATGCATATCTACGCTCTTCAATGCCTGTAATCTTTTTAAATTTATCAATGATTACAGTGTTAGAATTATTGATTTGAGTACCTCCCGAGTTAAAAAAATGATGGTTTTTGAAATCTTCATTTAATATAACCTCTGTAGGAATATAGCTTCCTGAGCCTGTTATTTTGATGTGCATCCTTCTTCTTTTAGCTTGTGTTTATAGAAGATAATTATTAAAAACGAAATTTACTATGCAAGCATAATAAATTATACGATGCCTAATATACAATATGTTGAGTATTATTTGCTTTTTAATTGAATTACTGTTGCAATAGATAAGGCACGTGTTTTCATAAGTTCAGCTTTTTCGCCGTTAAAGTTATTATCTACTACTGTAGTAAATAGAGCTAGCCAAATGTCAAAATGAATTTTCTCCATTGCCTTTTTTAGGTGTAGATTTTGATGGATTTGTAATACATTTTTTTTGTAGTTTCCTGAGTAAAATAATTGTTGTTCCCAAAAGTCTGAAATATGAGGCATATGAGTTTCTAAGTTAACCTTTACTATTTCTGTAAAGAATACACCAATGTTAGAATCTTTCAATGCTTTTTTATAAAAAGCCCATAGAATTTGTTCGATATCTTTTCGATCCTTTATGTCTCTTAAATTATCCTTGTCCAAAATACCTTGGTTTACGTGAGTATAGATGCAAAATTACAAGGTATCTAGACAAGTATTCTGGTTTTGAGTTATAATTTTTGTTTTGAAACAATCAGATCTCGTAATTCTTGTTGTTTTTCTTTTTCTATCATTTTTTGATGTGCATAGGCAAAGATGGCATTCTCTACAATTTCATTTTCTCTTTCACCCGAAAGAATGTAGGATATACTTGTTTTCGAATATGGTTTTTCAGGGGAACTATAAATCTTGTGTTGGTTTAGATAAGCTTGTATTTTCTTTACGTGTTTGCTTCCAATAACCTTTAAGATCGCTGTACGTTCTTCAGGTGTTATCATAAATAAGTTGGCTAATGTTTTAGGTATAAGTATCTTTGTGAATGTAATGTTATCGTTTTGGTATACAATATTATATAAAATATTAGATATACGCAAATAACAATCAATATTTTGGATAAAAAAGATAAAATTTTAGATAGAGTTATTGTTTTTGCCGCTCATTTAGGCATAAGTCTTAGGAGCTTTAGTCTTTCTATCGGAGCAAGTGCTGGGTATTTACATCGATTACAGTCCGCTAATAGCAATATTGGAGGTGATTTTATAGAAAAGATTATACAATTGTATACAGAAATTAATCCTGTTTGGTTAGTAACTGGAGAAGGGGATATGTTAAAAGATGAGCTTCTCGTTCAAGAATCTGGAGTTACCTACGGTAAAAAAGATCATTTTAAACAGGTTTTACTACAATATTTAGATGATCAGGATATCAAAGATAAACTTCTGGAAATAGTTAATAAATAATATTGTTACCATAAGCTATTTGACTATTACTCGCTTTGCTTTACTGAAAAATTTCTTTTGCGTTTAACGCAGCTTTAAAATCTACGTTTACAATACGAATACTGTTTAGGAATTGCTTTCCGTCTTTTCTTTTAATAGAAATAATTGTTTTTTCGTCTCTAACTTCTGTACTGGTTATGATAACTGGCAATCCTTCTAAATTTTTAAAGTTAGTAGTTCCTCCCTTTTTAATAATAAAATTGGATCGCGGAAATATAATATGCTTATAAGTTTTTCCTGAAGGTTTTCCTAAAGTTAGAATATCTCCAATTGTAATTGTATTGGGAGATAATACTATGGTCTCTTGAGCATTTATTGTTAATACTGATAAAAATGCAATGAATAATAAGTTTTTCATGTGTTCGTATATTTAGTTAATTGAGTGAGATGATGGACTAAATTTACATTTATTTGATTAACAGAAAAACATAAATTTTGGTTAAATAATAGTTAATGTATTACACATTAATAGTAATACTATTATTTTTGAGCAAAATAGTTTTAGTTATGAAATATTTACTTCAAGACTTAAAAGTTAATATCAACAATAATATATATCTAAAGGATCCAGAATCTTCTACTTTGGGTAAGAAGATTGTAGAGCATAGTATTTTATTAATTGATGAAATTGGTTTTGATAGTTTTACATTCAAAAAATTAGGGGCAAAAATAGGGTCTAATGAGAGTTCTATATATAGGTATTTCGAGAATAAACATAAACTCCTATTATATCTTACTTCTTGGTATTGGGGATGGTTAGAATACCAGTTAGTATTTACTACTAATAGTATTTCTGATTCTAAAGAAAAGTTGACTAAAGCTGTTGAAATTATTACTAGAACAACAAAGGAAGATTCTTCTTTTTCTCATATCAATGAAGTATTATTAAACAAAATTGTTATTAATGAATATTCGAAATCATATTTAACTAAAGAGGTTGATAATGAGAATAAAGAAGGCTATTTTTCGATATACAAAAGATTGGTGAACCGAATTAAAGATATAATTATTGAAGTAGATAGTGCATATCGTTTTCCAACCAGTTTGGCAAGCACTGTTACAGAAGGTACTTTACATCAACATTTCTTAAGGGATCATTTTTCTTCTTTAACGGATTGCGATGATAAAATTACCCCAACTACTTATTTTATTGACTTAGTATTTAATTCTTTAAACTATAAAAAGAATGTCTAAAAACATACTGACCGCTTGGCAGCGTCTTATGGGCCTCTTAAAACTTGATAAAAGAGATATCCTACAGATATTTTATTATGCAATTTTTGCAGGACTAGTAAGTTTGTCTCTTCCTTTGGGGATACAGGCTATTATCAATTTATTACAAGGTGCGCAGGTAAG
The DNA here is from genome assembly GCF_900109375.1 of Aquimarina amphilecti. GTDB lineage: Bacteria > Bacteroidota > Bacteroidia > Flavobacteriales > Flavobacteriaceae > Aquimarina > Aquimarina amphilecti. Next base: position 321,804 of record NZ_FOAB01000007.1, on the reverse strand, counting down.
TACTTCTTGGGTGATTCTGGTAATTTTAGTAACAGCGGGTGTTCTATTCGTGGGTATTCTGCAGTTTATGCAAATTAGAATCATCGAAAACGTGCAACAAAAGATTTTTACTAGAGCTTCTTTTGAATTTACTTATAGATTTCCAAAGATAAAAATGAGTGAATTACGTAACTATTATCCGCCAGAATTAGCAAATCGTTTTTTTGATACATTAACTATACAAAAAGGATTATCAAAGATACTTGTGGATTTTCCAACGGCTTTGGTACAAATAATATTTGGATTATTGCTATTATCCTTTTACCATCCATTTTTTATTATTTACGGTCTTTTATTATTGGTTTTGATATACATAGTGTTTAAGTATACAGCAACCAAAGGTTTGGAAACTAGTCTTAGTGAATCAAAAAGTAAGTATAAGGTAGCACACTGGATTCAAGAAGTAGCTAGATCTATAGTAAGTTTTAAATTATCAGGAAGAACTAGTCTGGCACTTAGTAAAAATGATGCGTTGGTAGCAGATTATTTAGATTCTAGAGAGAGTCATTTTAGAGTACTTGTATTGCAATTCATTCAAATGATTGGTTTTAAGGTATTAGTTACTGCCGGTCTTTTATTAATAGGAGGAGTGTTGGTGTTAAATCAACAAATGAATATAGGTCAGTTTGTAGCAGCAGAAATTATTATTTTATTAGTGATTACTTCTGTAGAAAAACTTATCGTTGGATTAGAGTCTTTTTATGATGTACTAACATCATTAGAAAAAATTGGACAAGTAGTAGATAAACAATTAGAACCACAAGAGGGAGAAAAACCTTTTAAAAAAGATGAAGGATTCGTTATAGAACTTGATCAGGTTTCTTATGCTGTACCAGATAGAGACAAAAAGATTATCGACAATGTTTCTCTTAATATTTCGGAGAGTTGCACTATTCTAATACAAGGACCTAATGGTTCCGGGAAGTCTACTCTTTTAAGATTAATTGCAGGTTTATTAGAACCTGATACTGGAAGTATATACATTAATAATGTTTCATTAAAAGGTGTAAATCTTAATTATTACAGAGGATATATAGGGCAATCCCTTACAGAAGAATCCCCTTTTGAAGGAACAATTCTAGAGAATATCACTTTTGGAGATGACAGTATTACAAGTGAACAAGTGTATTGGGCTTTAGGGAAAGTGGGGCTATTACAATTCGTAAAAGAGCAACCAAAAGGATTATTAACAATGTTATATCCAGAGGGGAAACAAATACCATATACAATTTCTAAAAAAATCGTATTGGCTAGAGGAATTGTAACAAAACCAAAACTATTGATTTTGAAAGATCCGTTAGATCAGTTTAATGAAACTGAGGCAACAAGAATTATGGATTTTCTAGTAGAACCTGCAAATCCATGGGCATTGGTAGTTGTTAGTGAAAATACTAAGTGGACATCTCGCTGCGGTAGAATTATTACTGTTGATAATGGTAAAATAATAAGTGAAAAATAGAAAGTATGCTAAATATTTCAAATAATAAACTGAATAAAACTGTGGATATTTTAGGGTATAAAGCATCACAGAAAGTGTTTGGTAAAGACCATTATAAATATTTTAATCGTTTTTTATTAGCATTTACTATTATCACTTTCATTATTTTATTTTTTCCTTGGACTCAAAATATCTCTGGGACAGGTTTTGTAACTACGTTAACACCAGATCAGCGCCCCCAGACAATACAATCTCCAATACCTGGAAGAATTGAACAATGGTATGTAAGAGAAGGAGATTTTGTGAAAAAAGGAGATACTATTTTAAGAATTTCAGAGATTAAAAATGAATACTTTGATCCTAATCTAGTTGCTAGAACTGGACAACAAATTAAAGCAAAATCTATGGCTGTTACCTCTTATGGAGAAAAGGTAAAAGCCCTAGGTAATCAAGCTGATGCATTAGTTAGGGAACGTATTCTAAAATTAAAGCAAGCGGATAATAAACTATTGCAATCTAGATTGAAAGTAAAAAGTGATAGTATTGACCTCGAAGCTGCAAGGACTAATATATCAATAGCAGAAAGACAATTTAAACGAACAGAGCAATTAGAAAGTGAAGGATTAAAATCATTGACTGATGTAGAGACAAAACGCTTAAAATTACAAGAAACTCAGGCAAAATTAATCTCACAAGAAAATAAGTTACTAGCGAGTAAAAATGATGTAATTAACGCTCAGATCGAAATGAATAGAATCAAAGCGGAATATGCGGAGAAGATATCTAAATCTCAGAGTGATCGATTTACTGCTCAGTCCAGTCAATTTGATGCAGAGGCGCAAGTGACTAAATTAGAAAATCAATATACCAATTATGAAATAAGAAATGGCTTGTATTTCATCACTGCACCTCAAAATGGATATATTAACAAAGCTATTCAATCTGGTATTGGAGAGACGTTCAAAGAAGGAGATAGGTTAGTAGGAATTATGCCTTCGGATTATGATATGGCAGTAGAAACATTTGTAAAACCTATTGATATGCCATTAGTGCATATTGGTGAAGAGGTGAGGGTACAATTTGATGGTTGGCCAGCGATCATTTTCAGCGGTTGGCCTAATGTGTCATATGGGACATATGGAGGAAAAATAGTTGCTGTTGAAACATTTATTAGTCCGAATGGGAAATATAGAGTATTAATTTCGCCAGATACTAAAGATCATCCTTGGCCAGATGGTGTGCGTGTGGGATCAGGAGCTAATACAATTGCATTACTCGAAGACGTACCAATTTGGTTCGAATTGTGGAGACAGTTAAATGGTTTTCCACCTAATTATTATCAACCCGAAGATAAAATAGCAACTACCAAAAAGAAATAACCTATGAACAAACTTTTGTTGTACAGTTTTCTTTTTTTGACTACTGTTTTGTATGCTCAGGAACAAGACTCGGTTACACTAAATTTTAGAGAATATTTAGGTTTTGTAAAGAAACATCATCCTGTTGCAAAACAAGCAGAATTAAATATAAGTGTAGGAGAGGCAAATCTATTAAAATCTAGAGGAGGTTTTGACCCTAAGATCGAAGTTGATTATGATCGAAAAAAATTCAAAGGTTCAGAATATTATGATTTGCTGAACGCTACTTTTAAAGTACCCACTTGGTACGGAATAGAATTGAAAGCTAATTTTGAACAGAATGAAGGAATATTTCTAAATCCAGAAAGAACAGTTCCAGATGAAGGCTTATATAGTGCTGGGATATCTGTCCCAATTGCACAAGGGTTATTGATTAATGATCGTATGGCTGCACTTAAAAAAGCGAAATTATTTAGAGAGCAAACGAAAGTGGATCGTGATATTTTGGTAAATACAATATTGTATAATGCATCTCTAGCTTATTTTAATTGGTTAGAAGCTTATAACGAAAAAGAGATTTATCAGAGTTTTTTGATTAATGCTAGAACACGTTTTGACGGTGTTAAAAAGAGTGCTTTGGCAGGAGATAAAGCAATAATAGATACAGTAGAAGCGCAGATTACTGTTCAGAATCGTCTATTAAGTTTAGAGCAAGCTAAAGTAAAATTCATGAAATCAAGTCTAGAGTTATCTAATTATCTATGGATCGGAAATAGTATTCCGGTAGAGTTGCAACCTAATGTAATTCCGGATAATGAGGTTGATGTAGTAATTGATGAAACTTTGCAAATACAGCAAGCATTGTTTACAGAAGTAGATTTGGTAAATCATCCTAAATTAAGATCTTTAAACTATAAAATAGAAGGTTTAGAAGTAGACCGTAAATTAAAAGCAAATAAGTTATTGCCTAAAATCAATTTAGAATATAATTTTCTAACTCCTTCACCAGAAGTAGCGAACTCCTTTAATACCGCTGACTATAAAGGTGGAGTAGCATTTCAGTTTCCATTGTTTTTACGAAAAGAACGTGGTGCCGTAAAATTAGCTAAGTATAAAATCCAAGATAGTCAATATGAGCTGGCAAGCGTACAATTGCAAATTGAAAATAAGGTAAATGCTATTAACAACGAACTGGATTCTTTTAAAGTTCAAAACAAATTGATAGCAGATATTGTTAGCGATTATACCACATTATTAAGAGCTGAAGAACGAAAGTTTAGTTTTGGAGAAAGTTCTTTGTTTTTGATTAATTCTAGAGAAAGTAAGCTCATAGATGCTCAATTAAAACGAAATAAACTACAAAACAAATATTTTGATACAAAAGCTAAATTATTCAAAAACTTAGCTTTAAATCCAGAAAGTTTATAAGCTTTGGTTTTATTGTAAAGTTGTTACAGCGATAAAAACCCAAATTAAACGCTATCTTAACTAAGTTAATAGTTGCTTAATTACTAATATTAATATGTGATACCGTATTCTGCTGATATCCAAGTGTTCCTAAACTCCTTTTTTTAACGTAACTCTACTAAACTCATTTCGGTAAGGAAGGAGTAAACTACTTGTAATTTTTAAATCAACCAATAATAGGGAAAATTCCCTATTATTGCATATTTAAAAAACGGGGGATTTTACCCATTTTTTATGAGCGCTTAGTTCTGTAGTTTTGGAACTTTATAACAATCTGATAACCAACAAATTTAAAGACTATCAAGATGTCAACCACGTTTTCTTTGATGGTTAAGCAAATTATAAGTGAGGGCGGTACGGATGCAATTCCTAATCCTGCGCGATCTGGTTATTTGTGTAAGCCAAGAGATTTTTTATCAGAATTAATACGTTTAGTGTCTATGATGCAGGTCATGAAGATCGGTGTAGGAAGTGAGATTGCAGACATAAAGAATAAATTAGAGATAGCTAATCAATCTCCTGTTATCAAACAATCTGATGATCGACTTTATAATTTAATGGAAGCTGCAATACATCGTATTACCAATATCTGTTTAGAAGAAGGAGAACGTTCTCAAGCTAATAACGAAAAACAATTATCCGAAACTTATGCTTGGGCTATAGCAGGTTGTAAGTTGTTTTTAGAATATATAGCATCCATAGAATAATTATTTTAACAATACTTAGAGTCTTTTTATTACTCATCTTGGTTGGTTAATTCATAATAGTTTGATTTAAATTTACCATAATTTTTAAAGTATCATAACTGATGTTTCTTATTTTGCAATACAAAGACTCTTCTCTGGGTTTTTAAATAACAATTATGAAACATTATATATTCTTACTTCTATTAATTGTTACAGCTAGTACGTTTGGTCAGCATACAAACAACGCATTGATTCCTGTAGAAAGACATTCCTTCGATTCCAGTATTTTACAGGAAGAAAGAAGTTTTCAGGTGTATTTGCCACCTAGTTATTTTAATAGTGACCAAGGTAATTTTCCAGTTATTTATTTAATGGATGGAGATTATAATTTTTATCATGATTCTGGATTGATTGAATTTTTGTCGAGCGTAGCGGATAAAATTCCAGAAATGATTGTAGTTGGAATTTCTGATAAAGGCAGCACCAAGTATCGAGAATATTGTCGCCCCAATTCAGGAGGATCAGAAGGCGGAAGCGCCAATAAATTTATGTCTTTTTTAGAAAAAGAATTAAAGCCTTTAGTAAATAAGAAATATAGAACATCCTCTTATGATATTTTGGTAGGACATTCTATGGGAGGTTTGTTTGTAGCTAATTATTATATAAAAAAACCTACTGTTTTTGATAGTTTTATAGCTATTGATCCTTCTTTATGGTGGAATGACTATGCGCTTACCAAAACAGCAGATACTGTTTTTAAAGATAAAGAAGCACTAAGTTCTAACTTATTTTTATCACTAGCTAATTCACCAGGAATGGGTGTCAGAGGATTTGTAGGAGTGTTAGATAAATATTTTCCTTATGATAGTAGATGGAGTTTTACCTATTATAAGAATGAGAATCATGGGTCGGTACATATGACAGCATTAAAAGAAGCATTATTTCAAATATTTAAAGACTGGGAAGTTGATCGAGATACATTTTATTCATTTTCATCTTCACAAGATTTGATAGATTATTATAAAAAATTGAACACAGAATTTACTACGCAGTTCTCTTTACCAGCTTATAACTTTGGTAATATGATGAACTATTATTATCGCAATAATTTAAAAGCAGATATTACAATATTAGAATCTGAAATCACCTCTCATTTTCCAAATTCTTTAGATATTTTTTATAGTGTATTAGGAGGATATCAGTTGGAAGACAAAAAGTATAATGAAGCGGAAGTAACTTTTAGAAAGAGTCTCGAAAAGCACCCTAATTCATTTCGTGCTTATGATGGTTTATCAAAAATATATACTGCTAGAAAAAAAATAAAAGAAGCTGAAGAGGCAATCCGCCGTGCTATTGTATTGGCTAATAAAGCTAAGGTAAGACAATGGCAACTTAATGAATTACAGTCTAATTTGGATATGATTCTTCAGTTTTCCGAAAAATAAATTCTTCAGAATAAAAATACTTGTCCAATTTTCGGTTGTTCACTAAGTATCATCAGCGGTACTTTTGTGTAAAACAAAAGACAATGAATTTTAAAGAGTTACATAATCAAAAAACACCTTTACTTTTGGGGAATGTTTGGGATGTTCCTAGTGCTAAAACTGCAGAAAAATTAGGTTTCCAGGCTATAGGGACCTCTAGTTCTGCTATTGCTGCCTTGTTAGGATATCAAGATGGAGAGCAAATGGGTTTTTCTGAATTAATTTATTTTGTAAAACAAATAGTCACAAATACCAATCTTCCATTATCAGTTGATTTAGAATCAGGTTATAGCAGAGACCCAATAATCATTGCAGAGCATATTAAAGAATTGGTAGCTTTGGGAGTAGTAGGGATAAATATAGAAGATAGTATTGTAAAAGATGAAAGAATATTATTAAATGGAGAAAAGTTTGCTAGTACCTTGATTGATGTAATAAATGTTTTATCGAAAGAAAATATTGATGTTTTTATAAATGTGCGAACAGATACTTTTTTGCTAAAACATTCTGATGTTATAGAAGAAACCAAAAAACGTATTAAATTATATGAAAATGCAGGTGCTAATGGGATTTTTACACCTTGTATTGAAAATGAATCAGATATCAGGGAAATTGTAAATTGTACCTCCTTACCAATCAATGTGATGTGTATGCCTAACTTACCTGATTTTAATACATTGAGTAGCTTAGGAGTACAACGAATTAGTATGGGTAATTTTCTGTTTGATACAATGTATAGTCAATTAGAAAGAATCACTAAAGATATTATAGATCAGCGATCATTCCAATCTATTTTTTAGATATGTTAATTACAGAAAACTCAACGATAGAACTGTATTATGAAGCTTTGTTAGAGCGTAAAGAAAGCTTTGTAGGTATTTTTTTTGTAGGTGTAAAAACAACATCTGTTTTTTGTATAGCTACGTGCAGAGCAAGGAAACCTAAACTACAAAATGTAGAGTTTTATACTTCATTTAAAGAAGCACTAGATAATGGGTATAGACCTTGTAAAATTTGTAAGCCAACTGAGAATGCTAATGAAGCTCCTGATCAGGTAGAAAAAGCAATAGCTTTAGTTCAGCAAAATCCAAAAGAGAAAATTACAGATGATCAATTACGTGAACTAGCAATTAGTCCAGAACTTGTAAGAAGGTGGTTTAATAAAAACTATGGGATGACATTTCAAAGTTATCAAAGGATGTACCGGATTAATAATGCTTTTCAGGAGTTAAAGAAGGGTAAAAATGCTACACATACTGCCTTTGATATGGGGTATGAATCTTTGAGTGGCTTTGGGTATACCTTTAAAAAGGTGATTGGAAGTTCTCCGAAAAAAAGTACAGATAATACTGTGATACTCATAAGTAGATTAACAACTCCTTTGGGGCCAATGTTTATTTGCGCAACCGAAAATGGAGTTTGTCTTTTAGAATTCGTGGATAGAAGAATGTTAGAAGCCGAATTTGAGGATTTACAAAAGAGGTTAAATGCAACGATATTAGCTGGAAGTAATAAACATATTAAGCGAGCAAAAAAGGAAGTTACTGAGTATTTTGAAGGGAAAAGAAAAGTCTTTGATGTATTGCTAGAAACCCCAGGAACCGAGTTTCAGAATATAGTTTGGAATAGTTTACTGGAAATCCAATATGGAGAAAAAAGTACATATAAAAAACAGGCAGAAAGAATATATAAGCCGACTGCGATCAGAGCTGTAGCTTCTGCCAATGGATGTAATAGGATCGCTATATTAATTCCTTGCCATAGGGTGATCGGAAAAGATGGGAGTATGACCGGATATAGCGGCGGAATAGAACGAAAAAAATGGTTGTTATCTCATGAAGAAAAAAACCTATAATTCTTACCATCTCATTAGAAATAACTAAGGTTGAATTTTTAGTTTTTACTTTAAATTCAACCTTAGTTTATAGAATTTATAAAACCAAAATTTTAATCAGTATTGCTAATGACTTTAGTCGTTTTAATTACCTTGTTAGCAGAGTTTAATAGCCTAAGGAAATAAATACCTTTGGGTAGATTTGTAGAAAAATTGATGCTGTTAGATGATTTCAAAACAGTTGTATTATAAACTTCTCTACCAAATACATCTATAAGTTGTGCGCTAGTGATTTCTGTATTGTTTTTAGGTAACTCTATTGTTAAACTTGTGGTGAAAGGGTTTGGATAGATCAAAATATTTGCAAATTCTTTATTTCCAGTTCTATTGGATAAATTTTGAGCGCCAGAACAAATCACTTCAAATTCGTTAATAGAAGACCAGTTGCCCGAATATCCAGATGCACCTGTAATTGTTAGTTTGATATATCTGACAGATTGTGCGGAAAAACTTCTGTTAATTGCTGAACCGCCAGAAGTATTATTGGAAGCATCATTTAACATCGAAAATCCAGAACTAGCAGAAGTATTAGAACCTTCTATGGTAAACTGATATGCTCTATTGTTATATGGATATAAATTTATTTCGTTAATAGTATATTCATCTCCAAGGTCTATTATTGCATTTTGAGGAAAACCTTCAGCAGACCATCTACTATCTGTGTTGTTATCTATTAGATTACTTGCGGGATTTGTAGTTTGTTGATCGCTATAAGAAGAAAGATTTGCATTTAAAGATAGGTTGCTTCCTGTAGCACAATTTGAAATATCAACAGTGTTACCGAAAACTCTAAACTCTGATACGCTTACCCAAGATCCAGAATAAACTGACGCGCCTGATACAGTTACTCTAATATAACGAGCATTTATAGGTGAGAAGTTATCGGTTACTGGATTTGTAGCAGTTCCAGGTGTAGCGTTATTGCTTCTATCAATTATTTCGGTGTAAGTACCATTAGATTCAGTAGCTATTGCTATTTTATATTGATATGCTCGATCTTGATAAAAAATTAGTTCTGTTTTATTAATGTCAAAAATATCTCCAAGATCTACTGTAAAGGATTTTGGAAAACCATTAACAGACCAACGAGAATTGGTGGATCCATCAACTAGATTAGAGACAATATTGTTTCCGTCAGGAGTCCCCATACCTGTTACAGGTTTGTTTAAGGCTAGATTATTTCCTGTAGAAGAAGGAGTTATAACTACGGTCGTTGTATCTGTAAACCCTCCATCATCTGTAGTAACTGTTATAATAGCTTCTCCAATGTTTACGGCATTGATCAATCCATTAGCATCAACGGTAACGATAGTACTATCATTACTACTATAAACTACATTTTGATTGGTAGCGTTAGTAGGTGATATGGTAGCTGTTAATTGTTGTGTGTTTCCAATCTCTAGAGAAGTATCATTGGGCGTAAGAATTACTGAATTTACTGAAATATCCTGTGTAATGCCTAATTGAGTGATATCGATTGTTCTGGTTATCGAACCTCCAGTTATCGTTATGATACCAGTTCTTGTTGAGGTTTGTGTATTAGCAGTGACTGTAATAATTGTATTACCATTATTAACTCCGGATGTAGGATTTACTGAAATCCATGAGCTATTATCTGATACAGCCCAGTTTACATTAGATGTAATGTTCAGTGTTTTACTGCTTGCGCTTGCGCTAAAATCACTAAGAGTGGATACGTTTAATATGTCTGTTGGAGGTGTATTACTGCAAGAATTCAAAGAATTCCCAATATAATTAACGAAACAGGCTCCAACGATTATAGCTACATCGCTATCAGAGTAAGGAGATTGAGAAATGTTAGCCCCCGCAGTAGTCCCCGAAATATCGAAGATTTCGCCATTAGTCGTTGTTGTTAAATTTGTTGAAGAGAAACCACTTATTGTTTCGCCTAAATTTGTATTATCATATATATTTCCTGAATAAGATAATGATGATCCAATATCTGAGAAATCTCCATTATCATCTTCTGTAATAACATTAGTGATATTGGATGAATTACTCGAAAAGAAAATAACATTATCAGAAACGTTACCAGTGTTGTTATTAGTACCTTTATCTCCGTTAAAGAATAATGGAGCATTGGTATTAATTAAAGTATTGTTTGAAACGGTAATGTCCTCTGATTCTTGATAGCCATTAGAAACACTTGCAGAAGTGCAATTATCTTGAGAATTGGTAGAACCTCCCATAAATGTAATCCCGTTATTCCATTTTGCTTGATTAATAACGGTGATACAATCTTGAATGTAATTATTACTTATTGTATGATCACTATCTACTATTCGAATTCCTCCCGTTCCATCAACGTTTTCTCCTAAAAAATAATTCCCTTCGACGGTTGCACCAGAACCGTGGCGTAGAGTTAATGATCCTCTACATCTTCTAAAAGTGTTATTTTGATATACATTATTGTCACTTTTATTAGTTATAATTTCATTTTCTCCGTCGGCTTCAACAAAATAATTATTGCTAACTGTTGTTCTACAATCTACGTTTTGAAATTCACTAGTTCCTACTCGGATTGTTTCGCTATCACCAGAGTTTGATAGTGAAGGATCCATTTTTTCGTATTTATAGAAATAATTGTTGTTTATAGTGTGTCCAACAATGGCGCATCGGTTATCTTCTGCATTGTATTCTAATTCAACCAAAACTAAGGCTCCGGCAGTAGATTTATTCAAAAAAGAACAATTTAATACATTGTTATTATTTCCATATAATACAATCCATCGATGTTTCACAATTGCACCATCCTGTTCAGCCTCTGCAGCATCTCCAGGTTCAACTCCTAAACCATCAATTACACAATTCTGAATTGTTGAATTTTGCGCGTAGGTAGTCCCATTTCTAAATTGGATAAAATTACTAGCGCCATAGCCTCCTTTCCAATGAAACCCTTCGACTATTAGATGGTTTCCTGCAATATTCATTTGTAGCCCATTATTAAAAACTACACCCCCAGGAGTTTGGGCTTTTAAGATAATAGGGTTTGATGAGGTCCCGTTGGCATTGAATACGAGTCTTTCGTCCTCGCTGTAAGTACCATTTTCCCATATAACCACATCACCTGGTAACAAATTCAAGTTATTAAAACTTTCTATTGAATTAACCGTGTATTCTGTAGCGAAAATGTGAGTGGAAAAAAGAAAGAAAATAAGGAATAATTCTTTTAACCTCTTTTTTTTTGATTGTTTTTTATAAGGTAAAACGTGTGAATTATGTTTTTTAAAACGCCAAAATTCGTGAAGATTTTTCATATAAAATGTGTTAAATAGTTAGTTTCGAAATGAGCTAGTCTTCGCGTTCTGGTTTGATTCTTATGTTTAGGTTTTAAAAGCGAGGATTAGTTTTTATAATGTTAAATTAAATTGGTTGACCAATTTAATGTTTTTTATTGATATATTAATCTTGTATAGTTTTAAATAGTATAGTTGTATAGATTTTGTTAATTAGCTGAGGAAATATTAGTAGTTCGATAACTGATTTTTTTTAGAAATTATACAGTAACTTTGGTAAAATGAAAGTAATCGGGATCGAAATAGATAAAAAAAGAGCTATCTGTATGGTATTGTCTAAGGATGAACAGAATAATTATGTAAATCTTACAGGTACCAACAAATATGTGGAAATTAAGGATGATCAAAATAATCATGATATCCAGGTTTTTGCAGAGAAGATTCATGATTTTTTTGATAGTATACAGCCTGATCATATTGCAATTATTACTAGACAAACTAAAGGTAAGTTCGCCGCAGCTGCAGTTTCTTTTAAACTAGAAGCACTGATTCAGTGTTACTCTAAGACTCCAATGAGTTTTGTTTCTAAGCAAACATTGACTGCTTATTATAAAAAGAATGAACTTCCTATTGTTTATGATAATGCATATCAAGAAAATGCAACCCGACTAGCTGCATACCTTCTTAGGTAATAATTATTATTTGTTATTAAAGGATGTAACTAGAGCTACGGTTGTTTTAGGAAAAATTCCATCTTAACAGGAAAAATTCCAAATATCAAATATTTCTTTTAGATTTGTATTCCAAAAGAAATGTAATGTCAGAAAAATTATATGCTGTTATTGATGTCGAAACCACAGGTAAGGGCATTAATGGTAATCGCATTACAGAAATCTGTATTGTATTGTTACAAGGTAATACGATTGTAGATAAATTTACCTCTTTAGTGAATCCTGAATGTCATATTACTCCTTTTATAACTGGATTAACAGGTATAGATAATGATATGGTGAGAAATGCACCAAGATTTCATCAGATCGCAGAACGAATTATAGAAATGACAACAGGTGCTGTTTTTGTAGCTCATAATGTAAATTTTGATTATAATGTTATCAAAGGAGAGTTTAAAAACTTAGGATATTCTTTTGTTCGAAAGAAATTGTGCACTGTTCGTTTATCCAGAAAGTTAATTCCAGGAATGTTCTCCTATAGTTTAGGTAAGTTATGTTCATCACTTAATATTCCATTAGAAGGTCGACATAGAGCAGAAGGTGATACTGATGCAACCGTTATATTGTTTCAGCGAATTCTTAATCTTGATCCGGAATTTAAAATTATTAATAAATTTTTGAATGTACGATCTAAAGAAGCAACATTGCCTCCACATCTAAAAGCAGAAAACATAGAAGTACTACCTGAAGAAACAGGTATCTATTTGTTTAAGGATCAAAAAGGGAAGGTGATATATGCTGGTAAAGCTAAAAATATTAAACAACGTGTAATTAGTCATTTTTATGACAAAAAAAATAAGGAATATGCCTTAGGTCAGGAAACATATACCATAGATTATGAGGTTACAGGTAGTGAATTAGTGGCTTTATTGCTAGAGTCTGAAAAAATTCAAAAGCATTATCCAAAGTTTAATAGAGCTCAAAAAAAGCCAGTAGCTCCATATTGTATTATGTTTTATACGAATAGAAAAGGTGTTGTTCAATTAGCTATAGATAGATCACAAACGTTTGATCACTCCGTGGAGATTTTTTATAGTAGACCAGAAGCAATAGAGAGATTAGAACAGCTTTGCGAAATGTTTCAATTATGTCCTAGATACTGCAGTTTACAGAGTACTACAGAGCGTTGCTCTCATTATAAAATTAAGAATTGTAAGGGTATTTGTATAGGAGATGAGTCTGTCGCATTGTATAACATGAGAGTACAAAAAGCATTATCTACTCTGAAAAGAGATCAAAAGAGTTATTTTATTAAAGAAAAAGGAAGAACCTTTAGTGAGCAAAGTTTTGTGATGATACAAGATGGAGTGTATAAAGGGTTTGGGTACATCCAAGAAGATGAACAAATTGTTTCTGTAGAAGATTTTGATAATTTTTTGAATCTTCAGAAGCATACTTATCATACTACCAAAATAATCAAAAGTTATCTCCGTAAAAATGGAGATAGAAATATTGTCCCGATATAATATCACTAGAAACTATAACAAAACAATAAGATCAATAAAGTAAGTAATTTAGTATTTTAACGACCTTATTGTTTTAACTAATTATTCGTTTTCTATGAAAAGTATTCTTACCTCAGTAATCGTATTTTTAACAGTATCTATATATGCTCAAAAAACTATTGATTTTCCATCTAAAGATGAATTAATGATGACTGCAGACTTATATGAAGCTAAAGAAAGTAATCAGTTTATTATTCTTTTTCATCAGGCTGGATGGAGTAGAGGAGAATATATGGAGATAGCTCCAAAACTAAATGAAATAGGATATAATTGTTTTGCAGTTGATCAACGATCTGGTGCAACAGTAAATGAAAGAGTTAATAATACGGCTAGAGAGGCTGAAAAGAAAGGTAAAAAAACCGATTTTATTGATGCATATCAGGATGTAGAAGCAGCTGTAGCATATGTAAAAAAGACATATAATCCAGAGAAGATTATAATCTGGGGGAGTTCTTACTCTTCATCTTTAGTGCTAAAATATGCTGGAGAGTATACGGATGCTGTGAATGGAGTATTATCTTTTTCCCCTGGAGAATACTTTGGTAAAAAGAACTTCATTACTGCTAGTGCTGCTAATATAAAGGTTCCGGTTTTTATTACTTCTGCTAAAAAGGAGAAAAATAATTGGATAGGAATATATGATGCTATTACCACCGAAAAAAAACAATTCTTTCTTCCGGAAACTAAAGGTAATCATGGATCTAGAGCGCTTTGGGATAGATTTTCTGATAATGACAGTTATTGGAAAGCAGTAAAAAGTTTTTTAAAAACGATTTAAAATAAAATTGCCTGATACTACGGTTAAGTATCAGGCAACTAATTGTCGGTTAGGATATTATGATTTATACTTCTTCCATATATTCTTCAATAGGAGCACAAGTACAAATTAGATTTCTATCACCATAAGCATCATCTACACGTCTAACTGTTGGCCAGAATTTATTTTCTGCAACATATGATAGTGGATAAGCTGCTTGTTCTCTTGTATAAGGGAAATCCCAAGTATCTGCTGTCAACATTGCCATTGTATGAGGAGCGTTTTTCATCACATTGTTAGGATTGTCAGCAGTTGCTTCTGCAATTTCCTGACGTATGCTGATCATTGCATCACAAAAACGATCTAACTCTGCTTTGCTTTCACTTTCCGTTGGCTCAATCATTATAGTTCCTGCAACAGGAAAAGAAACTGTTGGCGCGTGGAATCCGTAATCCATTAATCGCTTTGCGATATCAGTCACTTCGATTCCATGTGCTTTAAAAGGACGACAATCTACAATCATTTCATGAGCTGCGCGACCGCGTTCTCCAGAATATAGTGTACTATAATGACCATCTAATCGCTCTTTGATATAATTAGCATTAAGAATTGCATATTCTGTCGATTCTTTAAGACCTTCTGTTCCTAACATTGTTATATAACCATAGGATATTAAACAAGCTAACGCAGATCCCCAAGGAGCTGCCGAAATAGCAGTAATTGCTTGATCTCCTCCTGTGGTGATTACAGGATTTCCGGGTAAAAATGGTACTAACTGTTTTGCTACACAAATAGGACCAACACCTGGTCCACCACCACCGTGAGGAATAGCAAATGTTTTATGTAAATTCAGGTGACATACATCTGCGCCAATTGCGCCAGGATGTGTTAATCCAACTTGAGCATTCATATTGGCACCATCCATATATACTTGTCCACCATTATCGTGGATGATTTGAGTAATTTCTTTAATAGCTGATTCATACACCCCATGAGTAGAAGGATAGGTAACCATCAATGCGGAAAGATTGTCTTTATATTTTTCTGCTTTTTCTCTCAGATCCTCTATGTCTATATTTCCTTCTTCTGTAGCTTTTGTTACTACTACTTTCATTCCAGCCATTACTGCAGATGCAGGATTAGTTCCATGAGCAGAGGAAGGGATTAAACAGATGTTTCTGTGATGATCATTCCTTGATTCGTGATAAGCGCGTATTACCATTAATCCAGCAAATTCTCCTTGAGCACCTGAGTTAGGTTGTAAAGAAGTTGCTGCAAAACCGGTAATTTCTGTTAATTGATCTTCTAGTTTTTTTAATACTTCTTGGTAACCTGTAGCTTGTGTTATAGGTACTAATGGATGTATATTCCCCCATTGCGGATTACTTAATGGAAGCATTTCTGAAGCTGCATTTAGTTTCATTGTACAAGATCCTAAAGGAATCATAGAATGATTTAAAGAAAGATCTTTACGTTCTAACTTCTTGATATAACGCATCAGTTCCGTTTCAGAATGATAAGTGTTAAATACTTCATTCGTTAAGAATTCGGTATTTCGTCTTAAGTTATCAGGAATATTTGTAGAAGGATTGATTGAACCAATTTCAGCGTTTTCTTTTCCAGCGGCTTTTGCAAAAATAGATATGATAGCATTTAGATCTACTGTTGTAGTAGCTTCGTTTAAAGAGATTGATACTGTTTCAGAATCAGGATAAAAGAAGTTTACTTCTGCAGCTTCAGCGATTTCTTTAATCTTGTTTGCGTCAGCTTTGATTCTTATAGTATCAAAAAATACAGTATTCAGCTGTTGGTATCCTAGTGACTCTATGGTGTTTGCTAAACTATCTGTTGAGCTATTTACTTTATTTGCGATATACTGCAGTCCATCTTTACCATGATATACAGCGTACATCCCAGCCATTACGGCAAGTAGCACTTGTGCAGTACAAATATTAGAGGTTGCTTTGTCTCGTTTAATATGTTGTTCACGTGTTTGTAACGCCATACGTAACGCTCTATTTCCGTTCGTATCTTGAGTAACACCAATAATCCTTCCGGGAATATTTCTTTTATAGGCTTCTCTAGTTGCGAAATATGCTGCGTGAGGTCCTCCGTATCCTAGTGGAATTCCAAATCTTTGCGTAGTACCAACAACTACATCTACATCAAAACTACCCGGAGATTTAAGACTAACTAAACTAAGAATGTCTGCAGCTACGGCTACTTTAATTTCCGATTGATGTGCTTTATCTACAAAAGAGGCATAGTCATATACTTGACCAGATACTCCTGGGTATTGTAAAATTGCACCATAAAAATCCGTAGAGAAATCAAATGTAGTATGATCACCTATCACTAATTCTATTCCTAGTGGAATCGCCCTTGTTTTTAATAAGGAAAGAGTTTGTGGTAGAATTTCTTCAGAAACAAAAAACTTATGAATGTTTTCTTTTTTCTGTGTTCTAGATCTAACAGCAAATAGCATCGTCATAGCTTCTGCAGCAGCAGTACTTTCATCAAGCAATGAAGCGTTAGCCAGTTCCATTCCTGTAAGATCACAAACCATCGTTTGGTAATTTAACAAAGCTTCTAATCTACCTTGTGCAATTTCTGCTTGATAAGGAGTATAAGCAGTATACCAACCTGGATTTTCCAGAATATTACGTTGTATTACTGCTGGTAAACTTGCTTCGTGATATCCTAAACCTATATAGGTTTTAAAAACTTTGTTTTTAGCAGCTAGCAGTTGTATATGAGCAGAATATTCCTGTTCGCTCATAGCTTTGTCTAGCTTTAATGGTGCTTTTAATAAAATGTCATCTGGGACCGTTTCGAAGATAAGTTGATCTATAGAATCAGCTTTGATGGTACTTAACATGTCATTTAGATCTTTTTCTGAAGGTCCAATATGACGTAGTTTAAATGAGTCAGTTTTCATAGCGAAAAAACAGTTGAGATTGAAAGCGCAAAAGTACATATTTAATCCATAAAATTTTCACAATAAATTAACCTAACACTAGCAAGTTTTTAACCAACTTAGAGTGTTATTAACAGATTCCCCTAAATTAGCAGCGTGAAAACCATACAAAGTATATTTAATTTTTATTTAAACGGTAGTATTCATGTAGCGTTAGCTGTAGCTGCGTTAGTAAAACTCACCTTTTTGAAGTTTGAAATTTTAGAGGACAATACATATGTTTATTTCAGCTTTGTTGGTGCTATTGTAGCATATAATTTTGTGAAGTATGCTACTATTTCCAAATTATACCATAAGCGATTGACAAAATCAATGACAGGAATCAAAATTTTAACTGGAGCTTGTCTTATAGTGTTTGTATATTTTGCGTTTCAGGTATCTATTGATACATTAATGTATATGATCCCTTTTATATCACTAACTGTTCTGTATACAGTTCCAGTTTTTCCGAATAAAAAGAATTTAAGAAGTGTTGCTGGGATAAAGATTTTTATTATTGGAGTTACCTGGACTGGAATTACAGTTTTGATACCGATCCTTTATGCTGAAGGAAATTTGGGTTCTGATATGATTATAGAAATCATCCAGCGTTTTTTATTTATAGTAGTTATAATGCTACCTTTTGAGATAAGAGATTTGCAATATGATAATAAAGAATTAGAAACCATTCCTCAAAAAATTGGAATTACCAGGACAAAGGTTTTTGGTAGTATTTTGTTAGTCTTTTTTTTATCACTAACTGTATTTAAAGATGCTCTTTCTTTTACAGAAATTTTAACTACCGTATTGATTACAATTATTAGTTTATTGTTTTTATGGGGTACTGAAAAAAAACAATCGGAATACTTTTGTTCCTTTTGGGTTGAAAGTATTCCGATTATGTGGTTGTTTATATTGGTTCTGATGCAAAGCCTATTTGGCTAATTTTTTTCTCAGTTGTTCCTTCATTTCCTCTTTTATAGAAGAATCCATTATTTGTACATTAGATTTTTTCATTGCCTTCGTAAGTTTGGTATTCCTTTTAGAATATGCTCTTGTTACTTTACAATAAATTAATCTAATATTTAATTTGATAATTTCTAGTATAGACGCTTCTCCATACTGATTTTTATCACAGATAAATTTTGCCTGTTCGCAGGATACTAATAAACTATTATTTGTTTTCATTACATTTTTAAAATACTATTATTCGGGGGTTACTTAACTCTTTTTATTTTTGTTCGGACATTTTTTTCTTTAATTGTTCTTTCATTACATCCTTAGCCGATTGATTGATACTTATGACCTTAGGATCTTTAAATAAATTAGTTAGTTTCGTATTCTTAGCCGAATATTTTCTACAAGCCTTACAATAAATTAAGTGAATATTTAATTTTACTTTTTCCCAAAAAGAGGCTTCTTTATATTGATTTTTATCGCAAATGTGATTTGCATTCTCACAACTTACAAATATTTTGTTTTCCTTACTCATGTGTATTAAAACCAGTTTTTTTCAAGGCACTCAGCCATCGCTGTACGAGCGCGATGAATGATAACCCATAGATTAGACGCAGTAATATCAAATTCATTACAGATCGCTTCTGTATCAAATCCTTGAATCGTTTTCATAGAGAAAATACGAGCTTGTTTTTCAGGTAATTTACCAATGCAATTATGTATAGCAACTCCTAATTCGGTATTTTCAATTTTGCCTTCAGCATTCTGGTCAAAAGGGTCAGCTACTCTTTCTTCTAGCCAATCTCCTTCCGTTTCACCATCATTAGTATAATTGATGCGTACTTCTGCCTTTCCTTTGTTACTGTTTATTTTTCTGTAATGATCAATGATTTTCCTTTTCAAAATCGAAATTAGCCAAGTACGTTCACTAGCCTCTCCTTTAAAATTTTTCATTGATTTAAGACCTGCAAAAAAGGTCTCTTGCACCAAATCCTGTGCAATTTCTCTGTCGTCGACTCTTACTATGGTGTAATTAAATAAATAATCACTGTATTTGTCAATCCACGTATTAGGGTCTATCGTGTTTGTAGGCATAGTTTATCTGCTCTTTTCTCCAAAAATAGGATAAAAAGTTGAATCTTAAATAAGTTTAAACCATTGAATTAACGGAAAGTTGTTTTAGAAAGCTAACAATATACCAGTAACTGGGTATTTTTTTGATATGAATATGATTCTATGTTTGCTTAGATCATTTTTTAAAAACAATCACATGAAATAATCAGATATGATAGTTCATTATTTCGTGCAATTAAACAAAAAACAGATGAAAAAAATTACATTTCTTTTAATTATTCAATTTATGTTGTTAAGTGGAGTAAAAGCACAAGACGTCGAAAAAAACTTTGTTCCATATTATATGAAAGATGGAGAGGTGGCATTATTTGAGCGCAAAGGTGCTAAAATTGAGGCTAAAGCTATAGGTTTTGGTTATGGAGGCGTAAATCAATACTTAACTATTTTTAATAGCAAATATTCTAGTGTTAGATTTCAATCTAATGCAGTTCCTAAATTCGTTATGTCTCTAGACGAAGGTATCGATCCATTTGATATCATAATCATCTCTAAGGCAGATGTTGTGAAGAAACGAAAAAAGTACAGGAGATTTATACAGAAAGGAAATTCTATGGGAGGCGGTAGCAAGGATATAAGTCAACACCTGATTATTCCAGAACTTAAAAAAATAAACAAAAATCTTTATGAAGTTATGATGCCGTCATTAGCTCCTGGTGAATATGCATTTCAACCTATATATAAAGGTACTGAAGCTAATAATATTATGGGGACATCTGGTGAAGTTCGTATTTATTGTTTTGGTATCGATGAATAGAAATTGAATTGGGAGTTGTTTGCCTGAGAAGTTAGTATCTATATATCTGAATGAGTAAAAACTATTTGTGATTAATGACGTTCATAATTAGACTCTACCAAAACTGCCCATGATGGTGAGTTCAGTATATTATAGTGCTACTTTTTGGGTAAACTCTTATTTATTTTACCGAGGATTGTTCTGTTTTCATTTTTATGAATTTATTTCGTGTCAAGAGAAATTTGGTTAAGTGATTTTTTAAAATCATTCGATCAAATATTTTTCCAAATAAGCTATACGGAGTTTCATATGATAAAAGATCGATCATTTCTGTTCCATTTGACGTCTCTTTAAAAATGTGCTGATGTTTAAAACTCTTAAAATGACCATTTATCATTTCATCAATGAAGAATGTAGGGTGTCTTAAAGATGTTATTTTACTCTGGTGTTTTAGATAAATTCCAAAATGTTTTCCTCTCCATGTAACAGTTTCATATATATCTATCAATCCAGAAGTTTTCCCTGCAATGGCGATCTCCTTTGTTTTGTATGCAGAATCCATATGTAAATTAATATTTCTAGCGTTATCAAACACGGTTACAATTGGCGCGTGAATGAAAGTGTGCAATTGAATTATAGTCATGATTTAGAAGTTAATTGAACAATAGCCGTGGTCAAATCTGAATATGTAAATTGAAAACCAGCTTGTTGTAGTTTTCTTGGAATTACATTTCTACTTTTTAAAATTAATTCCGTTTCGGTATTGATGATTCGTGCACCAATTTCCAAAAGTGGTTTGGGTAATGGAATTCCGAATGGAGCCTTTGTCATTTCTCGTAATGTTTTCATGAGATTGTTGTTGTCTGTTGGTTTAGGGGCAACGATATTAATAGGGCCTTCAACTTCTTCATTTTTTATAACAAACTCTATGCTTCTTGCAAAATCAGTTTCATGAATCCAACTAAATTTTTGATTTCCTTTTCCTTGTTTTCCTCCAAAACCAATTTTTACTAGACTAAGGATAGGTTGTAACGCTCCACCGTCTTTTCCCAAAACAATTGAAGTTCTCAGTGCTACTTTTCTAGTTTTTTTTGTTTTATGAGAGAAGAAAGCATCTTCCCAATTAGTTGCCACATTTACAGAAAAACCTGTTCCAATCTCTCCATTTATTTCATCCATTTCTTTGTCTAAAGAATGTCTGTAAATAGTGGCGGTGGATGAGTTAAGCCAAACTTTTGGTGGATGTTCACACTTCAATATTGCTTGGCCTAAAATATTTGTAGAATCTACTCTTGAAGAAAGAATAAGATCTTTATTTTTTTGATGATATCTACAATCGACAGATTTTCCTGTCATATTAATTAAAACATCTGATCCATCTAATTCGTTTTTCCAAGCTCCGATGGTTTGAGCATCCCAGTGCTCATATTTAATGTTGTCAATCAATTTGCTTTCTCCACGGGTTAAGATTACTATGGTTTCCACTTTAGTTTTAAAATGATTAACCAATACGTTTCCTAAGAAACCGGTTCCTGCAGCTATAACTATTTTTTTCATGTTTTTCTGTTTAAAATAATAATATGGGCAACCATAATAGTCGATACGTTATCCAAGTAATGGTTAGATACCCAGGTAGTTTAAGTTTCTTTACTCTTCTAGTATGATCTAATATCATAAGGCAGACAACAAATAGAAAAAGTAAGATTTTAATTTCTGGAATAATTACTTCTTGTTTATATACTAATATCAATGGAATCAATGCTAAAGATCCTAATAAAGAAACTGAAATCATATTATATAAATAAGTATGAATTTTTTTCTTTATAAAAATCATAATGATACTTCCTTGCCATAATAATTGACCAGAGCACATAGCTATTTCTTTCGTTAAATTATCATTAGAGATTAGCTCAGGAAGTTCTTTTGCATATTGATATAATACTAATGTTGATATTGCCGTAGCAAAAAGAATATATGTCCATTGATATAGTATAGATTTTTTCATAGTTCTATTTCTCTGCTGTTATTATATAGTATCCAAAACTTTTCATATGCAGTCCTGATAATAATGCAAATAAAGAGCCTTTAAGGTTTTTCCAACTTTGTGGCTTTAGGGTTTCTCTTTTAAATAATTTTTTTAAGATGAAACCGGTGATAGCGAATGGAACATGTAATACAGAGGGAGCAACTCTAAAAGATACATCTTTTATAGTTATATTTTTAAAGCCAACTTCTTCTAGAGACTTTTTTACTCGATGTATACTTCCTAAGCCTTCTAAACTCCATCCTTTACATAATTGATCATAACAATAATGACTTCCTGGGCATAATTGGTCTTCATCTTTTTTTAGAAAAGCATCTGCGATAACAAGTTTACCTCCAGGTTTTATTATTCTGTAAGCTTCGTTCAATACTTTTTTACTATGACCAGAATGGCAGTAACTTTCTATAGCATATGCGCTGTCAAAGCTGTTAGAAGCAAAAGAAGTATGATTATAGTTTTCTTTTAGAATTAAACCATTCATGTTTTCAAGTCTTTTGTTCCCTTGGGTTACTTGAAAAGAAGAAAGTGTTATGCCCAGGATATTAACTCTTGGATACTTACGTAAACCATATCTCATTGTACCACCAATTCCACAACCTAAATCTGCTATAAGACCATTCTTTTTGTTAAAGCTTAATCGATTAAATATTTGATTATTCATTTCATTAAGCATAGTATCTCTTTTAAACAGTGTTGTTTTAAAAGGAATGTAATATCCAAAATGCATATTGAAATCCTTGCTCCAGAATTCATAATCTTCTGTAGCTTCATCATAAAGTTCAATCAGGTTTTCTTTGTTTGATTTTTGAAATCTAATTTTATGTAATAATGGAAATGTAGTACTCATAACGATTTGATTTAATTGTTAGACTTGTGGACCTTGAGGTCTTATAACTTGAGTTACAACTTGTGGCTTTTGTTTAGATTTTTTTCTTCCTCTAAAAAACAAATACATATTTAAGAATAACATTAGGCCTAAATAAATTGAGAATCCACCGATTTTAGAGCTCAATATTTCTACTAGATTCTGATAGGTATCATTAAAATGGTAGCCATCAATTTTTAGAATTAGTAGTGCCCAACCAATATTTAAAAGATAGAATCCAACTTCAAAAAGGCGATTGGTAGCAATTGCTATATCATCTTTACCTTTAAAAATATCAATCATAAAAGTTTTTCCGTTTCTAAAAAGCGTTTTTGATACAAAATAAGTAAGAGCAATTACAATAGGTAGGTAGATGATATATCCAATAAAAATTTTAGAAGTTTCCATAAAGTTATATTTATAATTATTTAATGTTTTTGATAAATTTTGTAATCCAAAATAGATTGAAATAGTGCAAAATTGCTAATATGCAAACTATAGTAGCTGTGTTTCTAGATAAGCTTTCTATCATTTGAGGGATGGAATTAATAGTGGTCCAATCTGATAAAGTAATTATTGTATATCCTATGTTTATCAGATAGTATCCCATTAATAGTATATTGTTTACTCGTAAACAAAAATCTTCATCATTAGGAACCAAATGGGTTACAAAAATGTTTCCGTTTCGATAGCAAATTAATCCTACTTTTATAATGATAAAAACAGTTATCAATATGTATATGCTATAAGTAACTAGGTTTAAGTTCATAAATGATTGTTTTGCTTTGGTGAGTAATGTATACAGAGTATGAGGCAATTAACATAGGTGTAATACAGATAAATAAAATATAAGGATCCAAAACCATAGAACTAGTTTTCCAAGTATTAAATGTATCAGTCGCCCATAAAAGCCCATACATCAAAACTATGAACCAATACAGTAGAAGGTGTCGTTTTGTTTTGATATTAAGTTTTTTCCAATGAAATAATATTATTATTCCTAGGACAATTTGAATAGCACCAAGCGCTATCTGAGCCAATAAGCCGCCTATAATTGTTATGTATAGAACTAACGTGATAATAAAACTCCATTTGTTAATGTTATGTATTGTTTTCATAATTCTAATAGTTTTAAAGTTTCAATAATTTTTGAAATATAATTTGAAAAAGAAAAGGAATTTCTTCCTTCATCTTAGTCAGTGCTTTTTTATTTTTATTTGATCAGTTTCATTAGGGTCTTAGTAATCCAATTAGATTCTTGATTTACTATCTTATTCATCATCGTATCTGCGCTATCTGCTAATTCATATAAAGCTTTGGTTTGCTTGATAAGCTCTTCAGTTTTTTTGGTTCCATCACCTTCAATGGCTGATACTTCTCTTAATACCTTTATTACAGGTTTTATTTCTCGTCTGCTTCGTTCTTTTGCTACCTGTCTTGCAAGTTCTTGTACATCTTTTTCTGAAGCAAAATATTCTTTTCTTTCACCAGGTTTACTTTCTTTAAAAACAATACCCCAATCCATAAGCTGACGTAGATTCATACTTGTGTTTCCTCTAGAAATATGTAATTCTTCCATAATATCTTCCATAGAAAGAGGTTCTGGTGAGATCCATAATAATGCATGGATTTGCGCCATTGCTTTATTAATGCCCCACAAAGTTCCTAAGGATCCCCAAGTGGATATAAACTTATCTTTTGCTTCTGTATAATTCATATAGCAAATATATAATAAATTTTAAACTTTCAGTAATTTTTGAAAGTTTAATTTTTTCATTATGCTAAAACCATAAACTAACAGATGTTAGTACAGTTATTTTTTTGCGGAGAAGCCGCTTTTATAATGATATGATTTTGTGTAAGTTATATCACTAACACAAACTCTTAAAAATGAAAAAAATTAACCTAATCATTTCATCGGTATTCTTATGTCTTTTTATAAATATCGTTAATGCACAAGAAACATCCGATATGTTTTATGCCACAATGGAAACAAAAGATGCTTTTGAGTTGCAAAAAGATCATCCAGAAGATATACAAATTATCGAATCAAAAAACGGGTATAGTGCCGTAATGTTAAGTGATGAAGCTGCGCACGAACTTCATCATAAAGTATTAGTTCACGGTCCTGGTTTTATTTATCAGAGTTCTAAAAAGAAGGCATTGTCTTCAATTCAACAAAGAAGGTTGTCTCAGAAACTTGCAGGAGGATTTTCTATTACTCAGGATCAATTGGTACTACAAAGTCTTGATTTGGTGAATAATCTTAATATTGCAAATCAAATCCAAGAGCTAGAAAATTATGGTACTAGATATCATACCAAGAGCAACGCTACACAAGCGGTTTTAGACCTGCAAACAAAATGGGAGAATCTTGCGGCCGGCAGAAGCGATGTATCTGTAAGAATAGTAAATCATACTAGTACAAATATGCCTTCTGTGGTTATGACTATTACCGGAACAGATAATCCAGATGAATTTGTTATTATCGGAGGACATATAGATTCTACCTCTGGAGGAAACAATGACGATGCTCCCGGTGCAGATGATAATGCATCCGGTATTGCTACGATTACGGAAGCCGCAAGAGTATTATTTGAGATGAATTTTAGACCTAAAAGAACCATGGAGTTTATGGCATTTGCTGCAGAAGAAGTTGGACTAAGAGGTTCGAAAGAAATTGCAGAAGATTATCGTAGCCGAAATGTGAACGTAGTAAGTTACATGCAATTAGATATGACTAATTATAAAGGATCTACTAATGATGTATATGTTTCTACCGATTCATATAATGATGAGACATTAAATGATTTCTTAATTGAGCTAATGGATTATTACAATGCTTCGGGAGCTCATCAAATTACTTATGGGACATCGAGATGTAATTATGGTTGTTCAGATCATTATAGTTGGGCACAGGAAGGATATGATGTAACTTTTCCGTTTGAAGCAACTTTTAATCAAAGCAACCCTAATATTCATACTACCAGAGATACTTTTGATCGATCACCGACACCAAATGCTACACACGCGGCTAAGTTTTGTAAGCTAGCTTTAGAATACTTAATTGAGATAGGTAATGGAGTAAACACTGGAGGTGGCGGAGATGAATGTAATATCAGTATTACTAGTTTCCCTAATACAGAAAGTTTTGAAGGATCTATTGGGGCTTGGACACAATCTACAACTGAAGATCTTAATTGGACAGTTGATTCTAATGGTACACCTTCTAATGGTACTGGGCCAGCAGCAGCAGCAGCAGGGTCGTCTTATATTTTTGTAGAAGCTTCGGGAAATGGAACAGGGTTTCCAAATAAAAGAGCAATATTAAATTCTCCTTGTTATGATTTAGGTGGATTGACAAATCCAGGAATCAGTTTTAAATATCATATGGAAGGAAGTGCCATCGGTAACTTATCATTAGATCTCAGTACAGATAATGGTGCTAATTGGACAAGTCTTTTTAGTAAATCTGGATCTCAAGGTAGTGATTGGAATACCGCAGATATAGATTTGGGAGCTTATAATGGAATAGGGATACAAATCAGATTTAATACAGTAACAGGCTCTAGTTGGCAGGGAGATGTGGCGATAGATGATTTTATAATAGGAGAAACTGGTTCGGATCCTAATCCAGATGTATGTGTAGCTTTAGACTTTAATACATATGCTATTACTGCTTTTTCTAATCAAGATTCAGTTGGTGATTTTACTGTTGTAAATTCAGGAGCTGGAGTTTCTATGGAAAATAATACTTGGAAATATATACTATTAGATTATACGGTAACATCTTCTACAGTTTTAGAATTTGATTTTAGTAGTAGTTCAGAAGGTGAGATTCACGGAATTGGTTTTGAAAATGATAATACGTTAACTTCTAGTAGGTATTTTAAAGTACACGGTACTCAGAATTATGGAGTGACTAATTATGATAATTACTCTGGAGGTACAGCATCTTATGTAATCCCAGTTGGAGATTTTTATACCGGAGCTATGGATCGACTAGTATTTGTTAACGACAATGATGCCGGTAGCGGAAATACTTCTATTTTTTCTAATGTAAAAATTTATGAAGGGTCATGTAATAGAGCGGCTAGTTCAGTAATAGCTTTTGGTACTAAAACTCCAGTTTTAGGTGATGAAGATGAATTAGGGACATCAATGGTTACAATAACTCCTAATCCTACCAAGGATAGTTTTACCTTAAATGTTATTGGTGCTACTAATAAAAATATAACAGCTACTATATATACGATTTTAGGGAAAAAAGCATCTAGCATCCAGTTAAATCACGGAGTGAATACAATTTCTGCTAGTAATCTATCTTTAGGCTCCGGAATATATTTGATTAAAGTAGAAGGTGCAGGAGAGAAGTTAGCTGTTCGTAAACTAGTAATTCAATAAGTATAAAATAAAGAGATATATACCCTCAGAACCTTAATCCAAAAAAGGTGCTTCTATGAATTTTGAAGCACCTTTTTTATGATTAATTTGCGAAAAAATTGTTATTTAATTAAACCAGCACGCTTTAATAAAGCTTCAGGTTTTGGTTCTTGTCCTCGGAAGCGTTTGTATAAGGTCATTGGGTTTTCTGTGCCTCCTTGTGATAATACATGATTTTTAAATTTAGTAGCTACTTCTGTATTAAATATTCCATTTTCTTTAAAATATTCAAAAGCATCTGCATCTAAAACTTCTGCCCATTTATAAGAATAATATCCGGCTGAATAACCTCCTTGAAAAATATGCGAAAAAGAAGTGCTCATGCAGTTTTCTTTTACATCCGGATATAATGAAGTTCCTTCAAAGGCTTTCTTTTCGTGTGCTTTTACTTCTTTGATATTACTAGGATCTTGCGAATGCCATGACATATCTAATAGCCCAAAACTCAATTGTCTCATCGTAGCCATTCCTTCCATAAAAGTAGAGGATTCTTTTATTTTCTGTACTAGCTCCATCGGAATCACTTCTCCTGTTTCGTAATGTTTAGCAAATAATTCTAGAGCTTCTTTTTCATAACACCAGTTTTCTAAAACTTGACTTGGTAATTCTACAAAATCCCAGTATACACTAGTTCCTGATAAACCAGGATATGTAGTGTCAGCTAACATTCCGTGTAACGCGTGTCCAAATTCATGAAATAAAGTGGTAACTTCATTAAAGGTTAATAAAGATGGTTTACTCGGGGTAGGTTTTGTGAAATTACAAACGATAGAGATATGTGGTCTTACATTATTACCATCTTTTTTCATTTGCGGTTTATAAGAAGTCATCCAAGCTCCATTTCGTTTTCCAGATCTAGGATGGAAATCTGCATAAAAAACAGAAATAAAATTACCTTGATTGTCAGTTACATTATAGGTCTTTACTTCTTCGTGATATGTATCTACCTGATCTGTTTCTTCAAATTGTAGACCGAATAAATTCGAAGCCACTTGAAAAACACCATCAATAACATTCTCTAGTTTAAAATACGGTTTTAGCTTTTCATCATCTAAATCAAAAAGTTTTTGTTTTAATTTTTCTGAATAGTAAGCTCCATCCCATTTTTGTAATTTATCTATTTCGTCTAATTCTTTGGCGAAGTTCTCTAATTGCTTAAATTCTCTTTCTGCAGCTGGTTTAGCTTTATCAAGAATTTCATTTAGGAAAGAGAACACTCTTTCTGGAGTTTCTGCCATGCGTTCTTCTAAAACATAATTAGCGTGAGAGGAGTATCCCAAAACTTGCGCACGATCATGCCTCAATTGAGCTATTCTAAGAACAGTACTTTGATTATCAAATTCATCATTATTAAATCCTTTAGAAGCAAATGCTAATGATAATTTTTTTCGTAATTCTCTATTATCGGCATATGTCATAAAAGGGATGTAGCTAGGGTAGTCAAGAGTGACCATCCATCCTTGCTTTTCTTTTGATTCTGCAAGAGCTTTTGCTGCTTCTTTTGCTCCTTCTGGTAAACCAGAGAGATCAGACTCTTTGGTTAATAACATTTCGAACCTGTTCGTCTCGGCTAGTACATTTTCTCCAAACTTTAAACTTAACTGAGAGAGTTCTTTATCAATTTCTCTTAATTGTTCTTTTTTATCAGTTGGAAGGTTTGCTCCGTTTCTAGAAAAGGACTTATATCTTTTTTCGAGTAAAGTAGTTTGCTCAGAAGAAAGATCTAATTTACCTTTAGTATTATATACAGCTTCAATTTTTTTGAAAAGATCTTCATTTAACGCAATATCATTTCTAAATTCAGAAAGTAATGGAGAAGCTTGTTGCGCAATCTGTTGAATCTCGTCATTAGTTTCCGCGCTATTTAGGTTAAAAAATATGCTAGTAACCCTGTCTAATAATTCGCCACTATATTCTAATTTTTCGATTGTATTAGAAAAAGAAGGGGTCTCAGGGTTTTTAACTAAGGTGTTTACTTCTTCCTTAGCAATTGAAATTGCATTTTTAATAGCTGGTAAAAAATGTTCAGATTTTATTTTAGAAAAAGGAGCTAGGTCGAATAATTCTAATAATGGGTTTTTCATTATTTATCTATATTTTTTATGAATAATGTGTGCTTTTGTCGAAAAACTGTGTTCGTTGTCGATAAATGCTGTTCTATTTGTTTAATTTTTTGATATCCACATCTGTGATACAATTACATTTGTCTAGGTTTATTAGTAATGGTCTAAACAAAGTAATAAACGCATTATTGTAATCAGGGGTATGGATATCAATAATATGCTTTGTGAAGACCAAATATATTGAAAGAGCTACAATTATTGTAGCTCTTTTTTGTTGATTTTTGGTTTACAACCTACTATTTAGATAGAGAATATTGAAAAATGTATGTTTTTTCTAAAAAAACCATGCAATAAAAGCAGTTTTTAAGCGTTTTAACGGTAAAATATGTAATTTATCGAAAATGTTAATAAGTTTTGACAGATAATTATTGCGTAATTAAAGTAAGGGATTACCTTTGTATCAGGTTTTAAGAGTATGGTCTTACGATGAATTTTTTGTGTAATATATTTAAGTTGGTTAATAAATATTGTTATATTCTATTGTAAGACCTGATATTGGAAAGAGTCGCTGAGGAGCGACTCTTTTTTTTGTGTCCTTATATTTTTTACTTTTTTATCTGTTTAGCTCCTTCTATTACCTTTTGTTTTAACCCTTCTTTATAAACTAAGATTTTATCCAATACACAAGTGTCTGAGACTCCGATGATCTGTGCAGCGAGAATACCTGCATTCATCGCGCCATCTAGTGCTACAGTAGCCACAGGTACTCCTCCAGGCATTTGTAATATGGAAAGAACAGAGTCCCATCCATCAATTGAATTTCTTGATTTTACAGGAACACCTATAACAGGTAGTGGAGACAAAGAAGCCACCATTCCAGGAAGGTGAGCAGCGCCACCAGCTCCAGCGATAATAACAGAAATCCCTCTGGTATGAGCATTTTTACTATAATCAAATAATTTTTCAGGAGTACGATGTGCTGATACAATATCAACTTCTACTTCAATATCAAAACCTTGAAGAATTTCGATTGCCTTTTCCATCACTGGCATATCACTTGTACTTCCCATGATGATTCCTACTTTGCTCATTGCTTATGTTTATTTCTTCTTGTTATTGTTTTATTTGTAAATATTTGATTAGTATTTATCCAGTTATTTTATACAAGACACTTGGTTTTCGTACCAATCTATTTGCTGACTACTTTTATTGTTTCTTTTACTTTTTCAGCAATCTTTCTGGCTTCAGAAATGTCCTCATTGATAATGGTTACGTGCCCCATTTTTCTAAATGGGCGTGTTTGTTTTTTACCATAGATATGAGGAGTAACTCCTTTCATCTTCATAATGGTATCTATGTTTTCGTACACCACATTCCCAGTATATCCTTCGGCTCCTACTAGGTTTACCATAATTCCAGCCACCTTGCTTTCTGTGTTCCCAAGAGGCAAATCAAGAATTGCTCGTATATGCTGTTCGAATTGATTTGTATAACTAGCTTCAATACTGTAGTGTCCACTATTATGAGGTCTTGGGGCTACTTCATTAACTAAAATTTCATCATCTTTTGTTTGAAACATTTCGACAGCTAATAAACCAACGTGTGTAAAAGCTTTAGAAACATTTTCCGCAATTGTTCTTGCTTTATCGGCAATTTCATCATCTATTCTTGCAGGACAAATAACATACTCTACTTGATTAGCTTCTGGATGAAATTCCATTTCTACTACAGGATAAGTTTTAATCTCATTCTGAGGATTGCGAACTACGATTACTGCTAGTTCATTTTTAAAATCAATCAGTTTTTCTGCAATACATTCTGTGTCTGGTAATTTTGCAATGTCTGCGCCTGTTCTAATAATAGAAACTCCCTTACCATCATATCCACCTTGTGTACTTTTCCAAACAAAAGGAAGTTTTACTTTTCCACTAGTAATCCCTTCCGTTAAATGTGCTTTGTTAGAAAACTGAACGAAAGGAGCAGTAGGTATTTCTTGTTCTTTATAGAATAACTTCTGCTTGCCTTTATTTTGAATTTTTTCTAATGTTTTAGAATCAGGATACACTTTTTTACCTTCTCGTTCTAGTCTGGCTAATGCTTTCGTATTGACCGTTTCGATTTCAAAAGTGAGTACGTCTACTTTCTTGCCAAAGTTATATACAGTGTCATAATCCATTAGATCACCTTGTTGAAAGTGATCACATGCAATTCTACATGGAGCATCGGGGTTGGGGTCCAGAACATATGTACAGATATCATATTTCCGAGTTTCGTAGAGCATCATTTTGCCCAATTGACCACCACCCAGGATACCTAACTTAAAGTCTGACGAAAAATAGTTTGTCATTTTTTGGAGTATCTTATTTTGCCTTAAAGGACAAAAATAAATTTTTAATAAGTAAAAACCTCAATATTGTATGGCAAATGCAGTAGATATCTGTTATAAGTGTTGTTTGTAATCACTATCTTTGCGCCTTTGAAAACGAAACGGTTACTGTGATAATCTTATAAAGCAATGATTACACTACATGATTTACAGTTTACGCCATTTATTGCAGAGGATAAAATAACTAAAGCAATAGATCAATTATCTAATGAACTTAATAAAGATTTGTTTGATAAAAGGCCTCTTTTTGTTGGGGTTCTTAATGGTGCATTTATGTTTGTGTCCGAAGTGTTGAAAAGATTTGATCATGATTGTGAAGTAAGCTTTGTGAAATTAGCTTCTTATGAAGGGATCGAAACTACTTCTTCTGTTCAAGAACTTATTGGATTAAAGGAAGATGTTACCAATAGAACAGTTATAATTCTAGAAGATATTGTAGATACTGGAAATACGGTTGTAGAGTTATTGAAAATATTCAGAGATAAAGGGTGTAAAGAGGTGAAAATTGCTACTTTATTTTTTAAGCCTGAAGCATATACTAAAAAACATACTATAGATTACATAGGGATTGAGATCCCAAATAGATTTATTGTGGGATACGGACTAGATTATGATGGTTTAGGTCGCAATCTTACAGAAGTTTACCAATTAAAACAAAACAACATGACAAATTTAGTGTTATTCGGACCTCCGGGAGCAGGAAAAGGAACACAAGCTGAAGTTTTAAAAGAAAAATATAATCTAATACATATTTCTACCGGAGATGTATTTAGATATAATATAAAAAATGCTACTGATTTAGGAACCTTAGCAAAATCATATATTGACAAAGGGCAATTAGTGCCAGACGAAGTGACAATTAATATGTTGAATGCTGAAGTTGATAAAAATTCAGATGCTAAAGGTTTTATTTTTGATGGTTTTCCAAGAACGGAGGCTCAGGCAGAATCATTAGCAGAGCTATTATCTTCTAAAGGATCAGAAGTTAGTGCTATGGTTGCTTTAGAAGTAGATGATGAGGTACTGGTTGAGCGTTTGTTAGAAAGAGGAAAAACATCGGGTCGTCCTGACGATGCAGATGAAGGTGTGATCAGAAATCGTATTAAAGTATATTATAACGAAACAGCAATTCTAAAAAATTATTATCAAAAACAAGATAAGTATTTCGGAGTTGATGGAGTGGGAGGTATTGACGAAATTACGGATAGATTAAGTAATGTAATAGATAAGTTATAGATCTATTTTAACAGAGTGACAGGTTTCTGTTTTTTTAAATAAAAGATTTCAAATTCAAAATATTCTAGTCCTTAGGCTAGAATAATTAGGTAGCGTATTATGACAGAAGGGAATTTTGTAGATTATGTAAAATTACATGTTACTTCAGGAAATGGAGGTAAAGGATCTGTGCATTTACATAGAGAGAAATATATTACCAAAGGTGGTCCAGATGGAGGTGATGGAGGACGTGGAGGTCACGTCATTGTTAGAGGTAACCCAAATATGTGGACCTTACTCCACCTTAAATTCAAGCGTCACTTTAGAGCGGAACACGGAGGGCACGGAAGTAAAAGTAGAAGTACTGGAGCAGATGGAGAAGATGTATATGTAGATGTACCTTTAGGAACCGTAATTCGAGATACTGAAACTCAGGAAATCCTTCATGAAATTACAGAAGACGGGCAACAAACGATACTTGCAGAAGGAGGAAAGGGTGGACGTGGAAATTGGCATTTTAAAAATTCAGTCAACCAAACGCCTAGATATGCACAACCTGGCATAGAAGGACAGCAATTTGATATAACGTTAGAATTAAAAATATTAGCAGATGTAGGTTTAGTAGGTTTTCCTAATGCAGGAAAATCTACTTTGCTTTCTGTGATCACTTCAGCAAAACCCAAGATTGCGGACTATGAGTTTACTACACTTAAACCAAATTTGGGAATTGTAGAATATAGAGATTTTCAAACCTTTGTAATGGCCGATATACCAGGTATTATTGAAGGTGCAGCTGAAGGTAAAGGTATTGGTCATCGCTTCTTGAGGCATATAGAACGAAACTCTACTTTATTATTTTTAGTGCCTGCTGATGCTCCCGACATAAAGGAACAGTATGAAATCTTACTAGATGAGTTACGCAGATATAATCCGGATTTATTAGATAAAGAACGATTAATAGCGATCTCTAAATGTGATATGCTGGATGATGAACTTAGTGCAGAACTGAAGACAGAGTTAGATGCACAGCTAAATGTTCCTTATTTATTTATTTCTTCAGTAGCGCAACAAGGATTGCAGGAACTTAAGGATAAGCTTTGGGAAATGCTTAATGTTTAATGTTTATCATTTAATAGAATATCCTTCTTTAAGAATACCGTCTGCTGCTGGATGTTTTTTTAAATAAGCAGCTACAAATGGACAAAATGGTATCATTTTATATTCCTTGTCTTTGATAAATTCTAATACCTTTTTACAAAAGTGCTTCCTAGTCTCTTTCCTTCCATTACTGTTGGTACTTCTATATGCGTAAGGTATAAAGAATTATCATTGGTAAGTGTATACTCTATAAATATGATTTCGTTTTCTACTTTTAGTTCAAATCTTTTTTAGGACAATCTGTATTATTCGTTAGTACCAATTAAGACCAATCGTTCTTTTGTATAATTAACTACTGAAGTTATATCTTAAAATTATAACATAAAAGGAAATCAATTACTTAAGAAATGGGTAAAAACTCATTTAGGTAAATTTTAATATATCTATTTCTTAAGTAGTTGATCGATTTCCAGATATTGTTCTTTAATAAGACTTAAACTAAATGCGGCAGCAGAAGCAGAGAATACGGAATAATCTAAGGGTGCTTTTATACCCAAAGTGCTAGTCATAGCAATACCAAAGATCAATAATAAAACCCCACTGATTCGGGCAAACAATGCTGTCTTAAAACCAATGATTAGGAAAAAAGCAAGTACTATTTCTAATAGTGTGGCTATCAGACCAAGACTGTTAATAATGGATTGAGGAGCCCAAGGGTTCAATAGCTTGGTATATTCCAGAAAACTATCCCAGGTTCCCCAAGCCGATTTTTCTATTGACCAAAATCCAAATCTGTCAGCGACAGCTGATATAAACCCAATAGCAATACTTACTCTTAGAAAGAGTTTTATATAAATAATTCTCATTAGATATTATTAATAATATTTATTCTTGTGATGGTGAGGGAATTAGTAATGTAGCTACTCCAATTCTATTCCAAGAATTAATTCCGCAGATAGCCATAATGATATCTGCTACCTTCTCTTCTCCAAATGTATTTATAGCTTTTTTATATAAAATCTCGGGTAATCCGTTATTAGATATAAGAGTAATTTCTTCAGTCATTGCTAAAATGATTTGTTCTTCGGATGTAAAAAATGGAGTATCTCGCCATACAGGTAACGCATGGATGCGGTATTGCTTTTCCCCTTTTTCAATAGCTTCTTTTACATGCATTTGTATACAATACGCACAGCTATTGATTTGCGAAGCTCTAATTTCTATCAATAAAAATTCTAAATCTGTTAATGTACTTTTTTTGCAATCATTATGTAAATCAAATAATGGTTGGTATGCACTTGGTTTAACTTTACTGATATCGATTCTATCTGTTTTCATAAGTATGTTATTATTTGTTCAAGACAAAATTCAACATATGAAATGATGAAAAACTTAATCTAGATTAAGAAATATATTAAGAATGTTTTTTTGCTCTTATTTTACTTAAAAATTCCGGAGTAAAGCCTAAATAAGATGCTAACATGTATTGAGGAATGCGTTGTACGAACTCTGGATTGTACTTATAGAAAGTAGTATATAGTTCTTCTCCTGATAGGTTGAACATATATTGTATTCTTCTTTGATCAGCAATTCGAACCCGTTCGAGAATAATTCTAAAATATTTATTGATTTCTAAAGAGTTTTGTAGAATCGTATCGAAATTAAATTTACTAATCTTTAAAATTATAGCATCCTCGGTTGCTTGGATGTTAAGTTTTGTTTGAGTCTTATTTATAAAACTATCAAAATCGGTTAGCCACCAATCTTCGATTCCAAAATTAACTGTCTTTTCAACTCCTTTCTTGTTTATAAAAAAAGACCTGAAACAACCATTTATAATAAAATGATTATAATTACAGTAGTGACCTTCTTTTAAAATGAATTGTTTGTTTTTAATATTTTCAAGTTCGACCATATTTATGAAATGATTCATTTCCTTTTCTGATGGGTTTACAAATCTTTGGATGTGATTTTTTAAAGAAGTTATCATTGTGACGAATAAAGAAAAATTAGCTCGCTATTAAATATTGATTATTTCGTTGCTTTTAAAATTAAAAAATGATCATCCATAACGTTTCCCATAAGAATAAGATCGTTGTAAGGTGCAGCTACTGTTGATCCAGACATTGTTTTTCCATCGTTTGTGTATTTTTGTTCTATCACATAGTCATTTTTCCCGTTGTAGATGATCTTTATGATTTCTGAAGGAGAAGTTTCTTTTTCTCTTTTAGCGTAAGATCCAAATCGTAGTAAATTAGGGTGTGCCCCGATCCATAGATTTCCTTCTGAATCAATCTCAATGTTATCTACTCCGGTATTACAAGAAATATTTTCAATAAACTCTAATGAACCGTCATCATTTCTAGTATACACTTTGACCAAAAATGCTCTCGGAGATGCCACAAATAATAAACTTCGTTTGCGATCAAAGTTGATCCCGTTGGCGTAAGCAATTCCATCAGCAACTTCTATGTAGTTTTCTCCATCATAGTATAAGACATTAGAAACAGAAAGTCCAAGATATTCTTCTAGTACTTTACCAAATCCATTAGTATACTTATGATCATTTGTTACATAAAATCTGTTTTCATCAATAAGAACTATATCGTTTGGACTAACCAATGAAGGATGTTTAAGAGTTTTTTTATGAATCAAATTTTTATCACGCATGGAAAAAACCTCTATTGAATGACCTTTTGGAGTATGGTTGATAGCCATGATTGTAGAGGTGCTATCTTTTTTAATCATCGATATACCGTGCGGAGCAAAAGGCTTATTAAATGAAGTGGTAAGATTAGTTACAGGAAAATCCTTGTCTTTGAGATCCATAAAATATAATGCTCCCTTTTCTTCTTTAACGGGAGGATAGAT
Source organism: Aquimarina amphilecti (assembly GCF_900109375.1). Classification (GTDB taxonomy): domain Bacteria; phylum Bacteroidota; class Bacteroidia; order Flavobacteriales; family Flavobacteriaceae; genus Aquimarina; species Aquimarina amphilecti. The sequence goes on along the minus strand of NZ_FOAB01000007.1, from coordinate 284,423 downwards.
TTCTCTATTTGTAGAAGAAATTAGTGCAAAGCCCTCCAATGTATTTATGGTAATATCCTCGGCACCAGGAATAGGGATTTCTTTTAAAACTGTTCCTTCAAAATTATTTTGCACTGACCGAAAAAAACCAGTTGAGATTAAGGTATGAGCAACAAAGATTATAATTATAAGTAAAAGAAAAAGGACAATTCTTTTTGTCAAACGTTTCATATGTTACTAAATCTTATTGTTTTTTAGTGTTGCTAGGGATTGGTGGAGGACCTTCAGGAACAATTGCTTCATAAACTTCATCTCCTTTACGTTCTTTATATTCTGCTTTTACTTTTGCTAAGGCTTCAGGATTCTCATAAAGATCTGTCATTGTCATTGCCATTGCTTTAGATGCATAAAGCATTCCTTTATGGCCAATACTCATTCCGCCGCAGGCTACAACTGCCCAGGAATGCCAAGGAGTATCCTTTGGTGCTGTGGTAACTCCTAGGTTAATGTTAGGGACATTCCAACTTACATCTCCCACATCTGTGGAACCGCCACCTGGATGCTCTTTAGTTTCTTCGAGTGGATTGATAGTACTATCCATTCCTACCTGTTCTTTTTTAGTAACTTCCTGAATCTTTTTACCAAATGCAATTTCTTCATTAGTATAGCTAATAGGTCCTAGAAGCTCTAGGTTGCTTTGCATTAATTTTCCACCTTCGCGATTAACTAACACTTCATAAATACCAGATATCAGAGAGATTTTATAATCTACATTTGCCATAATTGCTGCGCCTTCTGCCATTTTCTTTACACGCTCATATACAGGCATCATTCCAGAACGTTTGGTGTCACGTACTCGCATCCATAATCTCGAATAATCAGGAACAACATTCACTACTTGTCCACCATCCTGAATATGATAATGCATACGAACTGTTGGTTTTACATGTTCTCTATAATAATTGATTCCTGTAGTGTATAATTCTAAAGCGTCCGATGCGCTTCTACCGTTCCAAGGATCTGCGGATGCGTGAGCAGCTTGTCCAAAAAATTCAATTTTAAAATCTACTAGTGCTAATGAACTTTGTACATCTGCTTTTGTAGAAGCCGATGGATGCCAGCTAATATTAGCATCTACATCATTCCATAGCCCTTCTCTTACCATCCAGATCTTACCAAAGTACTTTTCTTCGCTTGGAGTACCAAAAAACTTAACAGTTCCTTTAATTTTACCATTTTGGATCAATTCTTTTACAGCGATAGCGGCACCTAAACTTCCTGCTCCGAAAAGGTTATGTCCACAACCATGTCCTCCAGCACCTTCATTAAGTGGAGACTTAGTAGGTTGTGCTTTTTGCGAAATGCCGGGTAAGGCATCAAATTCACCTAATACACTGATTACAGGTTTTCCTGATCCATAGGAGGCAACAAAGGCTGTAGGCATGCCTGTAACTCCTCGTTCTACTATAAAACCTTGTTTCTCGGCATAATCTGCTAATAATTTTGAAGATTGGTTTTCTTCAAAAGCGGTTTCTGCTAGTGCCCAGATTTTATCACTTATTTTGATAAGCTCTGATTGATGCTTTTCAATAGATTTTATAATTGCTTGTTTATTGTCGGAGATTTTTTTTTGACCATAAACCGGAAGAAATAGTACTGAGCATATAAGAACACTTAAAATGGTATTCAATTTCATAATAGACTGAATTAAATGAGTTTGCTTGAGATGATAATGATAAAAATAACATTTTTTATGATGACAATAGCATTATAGCGCCTACTTCTTAATGTTAGGTTTAATCAAAAAACATTCGGTTTTATATCAATTACGGTACAACCACATGGGTGTAAAAACGCATACTAATTGGCTACTTACGAATACTCATTTATTAACATTTGTTAACGTTAATTACAATAGTTTTAACCCGTTATCAAGTAATACTTTGATTATAAAATTGTTATTAATAACTAATAATTACTCCATTAAAATCAAGTTAGAACATGAAGATTAAAAGTCTATTTAACGTTTTTTTACTCATCTTAATTATCACATTCGTATCTTGTGAAGGTCTTGTGGTAAAGAAAGAATCTAAATCTTTAAATAACGATAAGTTAATTGCACAGGCAGATATTCCTACTGCAGAAACGAATACTTCAACGATTAATGAATTGATATCATATGATATCGCATTTGAAGAGTTGAATAAAATAGTACAATCTTCTGAGTATGCTACTAAATTTAGCGGGACTAAATCGTATACTATTTTTGCTCCATTAAATGGCGCTTTTAAAAAATTACCTAAAGGAATAATAGAAAAGCTTGTGGAAGAAAAAAATGAAGAAAAGCTTTCTGCAATAATAAATTGTCATATTATTCCAGGAGCCATAAATGAGCAGGATATTATAAAAGCCATTAATGAAGGAGGAGGAAGTGTGAAATTAAGAACCTTAGGAGGAACTCGATTGATAGCAAGTAGAAAAAGAGGAAAAATCTATTTGATCGATAAAAATGGTAATGCTGGTAGGTTGATGAAAACTGATATCGAAGCTTCAAATGGTATTATTCATACTTTAGAAACTGTAATGTTACCAAAGAAATAGAAAAGCATAATTTAATGTGTTTGTTTCAAACTGGAAAACCTCACAAGAGATAGAGTTGTGAGGTTTTTTTTTATTTAAATTTTAGCTTTTTCTGCCCAGCTTAGTTTTTCAATTAAATTTTTGTTACTAAACTCTAAATGAATAACTCTTCTTCTTTGCGTATTTGTTGTACGATTGGAGCTGTGTAATAAAAGAGGCTTCATAAGCATAACTCCTCCTTTTAGAACATTACAGATTACTTCTTTTTCAATATTCCAATCGATGGTTTCGGGTCTATAAATCCCTTTAGTATGAGATTTAGGAATCACTTTTAACGCACCGTTGTTTTTATCCGTATCATCTAGATGTATTCGTATGGTATATATATTTTCTAGAATTTCTAAAGGAGGTTGCACACCAAATTGTTGTTGTTTTACGGTCCAATTCGTATATCCGGGGATCATTTCTTTTTTATTTACTGAAATTGATAGATCTTGATGATAAGAAACAAACCAATTAGAAGAAGGTGGTTTATCAAAATATATGGATTTTACAAGGAAATAGTTCTTACCAAAATATTCCTGAACTAGTTGTTTAAGATTATTGTTTAAGATTGTGTCTTTAAGCTGAGGTACTTCCTTTAAGAATTTCCTAATTGCAAATAAATCTTTCGTTTTTCTGAAATTCTCGTTTTCAGTTTGTAAAGATTCTAGTGCATTAGCTAGCTTATTAATTTCCTGATTTGAATATATATTTGGAATGGTTGCAAAACCTTGTTTTTGGAGTTTTGTTTTGTACATTATTACATCTAGTTAACTAAAGTATATAATTGTTTAAATTCATTGATGGTTGTTTCTTATTTCAAGAAGCATCGCTATAAGGCATTTCGAATAACGTGTTTTTAATAAGATAAATAGTATTGTTTCTAAAATCAAGAATAGTATTAAACCTTTTTAGTAACTCATTTCCTAAAATATGAGTTTTAATTCCTGCTGGATTTTCTCTGTTTAAAAGCTGTGTCGGTAATTTGTGTATATCTTGTCCGGCAATGTTTAAAGTAGGAATCTCGACTACCTTGGTTATGAAAATATCACCAGCTCCATTTCTTAATTGATTGATTTTAATAACTTTTAAATCTTTAGGAAATGATTGTTCTTTTACTATTATACTGTCTAATAGTAAGGATTTTTGATATCCAGTATCGAATAAAAAACGACTTGTATAATTTTTATTTTGAACATTAATTACACCATTAATACATAGTATTGTTTTTACAGGTTCTAGTTTAGATTTTGAGTAACCTTTTACATCTGGCAATTCATCATGGATGGTCAAAAGGTTTTTGTCATAATCCAATGATATTATTTTGTCTTTAAATAAATCCCAACCGAATCGTCCATCAGTTCCTTGGCCAGAATGTTTTACCGGATATATCTCTAAATCGTTCCATATTAATTCTCCTATTTGTAAAGAGGCAGGAGTTTTAAGCTTTACGTAGTTTTTGGTTGGGGTTATTTCTTTTTTATCATCTAATAGATTCGTTTTTTCTTTTATCGCGTCATGAGTAAGTAGCAGGCCAGTTGTTCCTGAATCAAATTTTAAGAATAACGTGTCTCGTTTGTTAAGTACTGTTTTTATTTTGATATTGTTATACGGAGTTAGTTCAAATGGGATTGTTACATTTTGATTATCTATAATTTCTGAAGTCTTCTTTTCTGGATTTTTACAACCGTACAATATCGAAATTAGTGTAGCGAGTACGAGTGATGATATACAAAGATTCTTTTGAGGTTTCATAGAATATCTTTTTTAAGGTTTAGCAACCGTTAGTTCCAAATTTGTCAATACAAATATGATCAATATTTCTATGATAAAGTAAAGTAATCCTATAAGCGTTAAGTTTTGATAGAAGTAGCATATATATCCAATAGTAATAAAACAATATATAAGATTAGCGAACGCTATTATTCTTAGGAAAATATTCCAATTGGTAGGGTTTACGATATAACAAGTTATAGAGTATATAGAAAAAGCCATTGCGAAGACGGATAAAAAATAAAGTTCTTCTTTCGGCATTCCAATATACTCCTGAAACGTAGTTAATACTACAGTTAGAAAAAATAACGTAACCAATGCACCTAATCCATCAATAAGAAAAAGTAGTTTTGGTTGTTTTCTTAAGGATTCAATAAATGAAAAGGATTGATTGGTCATACTTCTTCTTGCCTTTTTTTGGTATTAAGAGTCTGATGATTTTTTAGATAATAAAAGATATTAAATTTTGATTGAATATAGTTTACTATTCTAGTATTTAGCTTTTAGTAACTTTAATGGTGTATGTTGCTACAATATCACCATTGATTTTTAAATGAGTATCATAAATACCTTTGTTTTTAAATGCGTGTTTAAAAGATATGATATTGTCTGCGTTTTGTTTGTTGTGGATTTTTAATGTTTTTTCTTCAATTCCTATATAATAGATTAGAGCAATGTTTTTATCTAAGACATTTTTATTTGACTTAAAACTAAATGTAACCTCTTCATCTCTATTAATAGATAGATCCATATTCTTTGGGTAAATAGGAGTGATGTGATTTTCGAAAGTTTCTCCGTATACTAGTGGAGCGTTTACAAAACTAACAGCGGTAATGTTTTCATTCAATAACCATTTTTGTTTTATGGGAAAATGATTTTTTCCAAATAGTAGAGGGTCTGCTAAAAAATAACCATCATTATACGCTCTTACAAAAACGTTATATTCATTTAGATATCCGCTAGACCAAGTAGCATCGCATAAGTACCATTTGTTATTTAGTAATACTGCATTCCAAGAGTGGTTTGCCATGTCTAACGCTTTTATGTTAGATTCTACGGATCTGCCATACCCATCTACACTTTCTGAGGTTATATTAGATAAATAGCACAATTCTTTAATCAAATAAGCATATCCGGTACACATTGTCTTTTTGCGCTTTAATAACTTTTTAAAAGCGATCTTTTTATATTCATGATTCCACCTCATAAAAGAAATGGAATCATGTTTTAGTTTTTTTCTTTTTTTATTCACTTTGCTAAACTGCGTATTATCACCTTTGATGTTTTGACAAACCCATACATAAATAGCTCTAAACTTTTCTACTTCTGTAGGTAGTGAGCTTGTAAGCTCATGTGCTAATAATGGCAGGTTTTCTAACGAAGCACCATTGTTTAGTTTGGCTATATTATCCGCTCTGGTAAAATCGATATGCTTAAAATCAGAGACTTGAGCATACAAGTAATTGCCAAAAAAGAGGAATAAAAAAGAATAAAGACTAGTTTTCATAACAATGTGATTTGATTAATTCCTTTTTGAGCTATATACTTTCTTTACGGCTACTTTACCCATTAATACACAACCATCCATTTTTAAGTTTACTTTTAACGCAACATCATTAGCGGATTTTTGATCCTGAATCATTACTTTTTTAGAAGTAAATCCGATATAACTAAATACTAAAACATCTCCCTTTTTAAGTTCTACAGGAAATTCGAAATTTCCATCAAAATCGGTTGATGTACCTATGTTTGTTCCTTGTAGAACTATATTAGCTCCAGGTAAAGGAACTCCGCTTTCGGATACTACTCCCTTTACGGTTATGTTATTTTTAGTATTAACAGTCTGAAACTTTGTAATCTCTTTATTAGAGATGTTGGTTTCATTTTTTAGATCTTGTGCTTGTGTTTTGGAAAAAGAAAACAAGCTTAAAAAAGCAAATGCGATTCCACTGATATAACTAACACTTTTTCTCCTTGATGCATAGTTATAGGTTCTTAGTTGATTATTATTAAATCTACCACAAGTGTTTTTTGTAGAATTAGTTTTAAAGTATTTAATAATTTCCTTAGAATCCATCCTAGAGAAATCAATGACTTCTTTTGTGCAAGAGTTACAAAATCCACCTTTTTTTGTTGTAGAAAAGGTATTGAAATTCTCAGTACATGGGTTTTTGATGTTTAAGTTAAATTGATTTTTCATAGTATTGTTTTTTATAGTTAATACATCAAACTTAGATCATCAATACTGTAAATAAAATATAGAGTTAGGTAACGTATCTTTATAAGGAGTGAACTGTTTGTTTTGGTGAGTGAGTATAGTATTGACTATATAATTAAAGGGAAGCATTCATACGTATAAAAAAACAATGGATCAATTACTAATTAACTATGATCACTTATGCGATATTGTAAATAGAGTTATTTATCATTTTTAATTCGAACTAAAATTGTTATTCCTGAAATGATTGAATCACGAATCTGAAATTTTTCTATACTGTATTCATAGGTTTCCTTTTTTAAAGAAAATAGAATTTTTTTAAATTCGGGATTCATACTAGATTGCATAAGGAAATCATTTACTTGTAGATAGTTTATTTTCTCATTACCATATTTACTTTCGTATTCTTTTGGTAAGTAAGTGCTAAAATCTTTGTAAGCGTTGGGTCCCTCAAATTGTATGGAGCCTAAGTTTTTTAATGCAAAATCTTTTTGAATAATTGGAATACAATTTTTAAGGTGTTTTAAAGCGGTAGAAAAAAATACTGTTTCTGAGTGTCTAATATCTATATGGACATGCGTTTTAGAACTATCTGTTATATATTCTCTAACATGAATTTTAAAATCAAGAGTATCTTTTTTTGTAACCCATAAGTAAGAAGATGACTTTATGGTAAAACGATCATAGTTTTCTATTTGATGAACTTGTTTAATTACAATTGTATCACCACTTTTGATCAATGTTTTTGGAGAAGTATTGATTTTCTCAGACTCTAGTTTGTTTTGTTTTTTAACTAGGTGCTGTTTTTCTTCTTTTGTACTACTTGTACAACAATTTAAAAATGAAATAATAAATAAGAATAAAAGGGTATGTTTCATTTTTTAGTTTATTTACAACGTTTCGTATGAGATATACATAGGGGATGTTATAATAAGATAGGTTTAGAACTGGTGCTAGACCAAATAAATTCTGATTTTTGATTCACCCAAAGAGTCATTTGTATTTCTATACATTGTTGTGTGTTTGTTTATTCTAATCTAAAATTTCAATATTCCATTTATTGTTTAAATACTTCTTTGAAAATTTAATAAGTTTCTTTCTATTTCCATTTTTTAAATAGAATTCAATTTTTACAACAGTATCATTTTTATAATTATAGATTTCAGGTTTTGGTATAAAAACGTTAGGTTTATAATATTCAAATGTTTTATAAATTTTGCAAATTGAACTTATTGGAATTTTTTGCCCCGATTCATTAATTATATTTTGACGTAATATGTCATCAATATTTTTTAATTGATTTATTTTTTTAAAATTTTCTTCCAATACATTTAATTGGATTCCCAATTTGACTGCGCGTAATGTATCTATTTTATATTGTAGAGAGGGAATCTTAATCGGTCTCCCAATGATTTTTAAACTATCGATTAAATCTGTTGCTGTAAAATCATCTATTAGGACATCATACTCTTTTTGTGGATTAAGAAATTTATTAGATACAATTATTTCTAAAGTTTCTTTTTTTTGATATGCACTACAAGAGTCAATTAATAAGAGAAAAATAGTATAATAAATAATCTTAATCATCTGAGTTTTTTAATTGCACACAAACATTTTTCGTGTTAGAAGCTAGCAATATGTTTTGTATTGGTACTAAGTCAAATATAAATATTTAGCTTTTATCTTTTTTCTTAGAAACGACAATTTTTATATTTGATGACTTTGTAAAATATACATAGATCTTTCGATTAAACTCAAAAGTTTTATCTTTTTTATGGATTGCTATTTGTATGTTTTTTGTTTTTTATTGTAATAGCACAAGTAATTATCCAAATAATAAATACAGCTTCTACCATTCGTTGATATAACCCTATGTATTCCGGATTGGAGTTAGAAAAGAATAAAAAGATAAATAGCATACTTATTACTCCATATATGATTGATTGTATGGAGAAGTTATTGTAATTCGGCGTTTTTTTTAATCCCACACCAATTAGGATGATACAAATGGGAACAAATATATAGGTCGATAAACCTATTAGATTATGAATTACTTGAGAAATACTAGGATCAATTGATAGTTTATTACATCCGCTATCACAAGGGAATATTCCAACGATTACAGTTGCCAACCCATAAAATATTCCGAGTCCTAAAAATCCGATTTTGGTTAATTTAGAAAATTGAAAATATGTAATCCCCAAAAAACAGAATAAAGTGAGAAGAATTCCACTTGGGATAAATCCAAAGATTCTCAAAATGACTCCATATTCCGTATCTATTGCATAGGTCTCACTTATATATTGACTCAATATGTTATAGTTTTCAATTAGAAACCCGCCTATGACAGAAGAAATAACAAAGATGCTAACTGCAAGTATTCCGATTAAAAAAGTAAATCTGTTTTTCATTTGAGTCCTTAATTAATTATCATCAATTTTATGTGTTACATTTCTTTGTATGATTTGTTGGGGCGAAAACTTATGAGGATTTCCGGATTAGCAAACTAAGATAATAAAAGAGCTAAGATTTACCGAAGTGAAAGTCACAAGCAATTAAGTATACGTATTGTTGCATCTGGTATCTTTTTGTAATTTCACAACTCTGTAATATTCATAATTAGTTATTACAAATATCATCGTTAAGATATATTCTGTTCAGTTCCTCCCAGATTTGATGATCGAAGTTTCGAGGAGAAATCCTGAAAAAAGGAACGTATTTGTCAGATTTTTTGCAGTAAAAGCTTTCAATGATAACGTTAAGAGCTATTGTTTTTTTGGTAGTAAATGCATCGTATGTCTCTATTGTTCCTTTAAAAGTTACTTTCTCCGAATCTGTTTTATCTATTCTAAAGTTTGCTACGGTTTTTGGAATAATTAATGTTTCAATGTCGTTTACTACTTTCATTAATCCGTCAAGATAAAGTTTAATATTATCTTCAAAAAACTTCGTTGTTGGTTTAGTCTTTAAATTAATATCCCACGCAAAAACAAGAGTCCAAAACCCAGAGCTGTTAACGTCCTCCCAACCCTTGGCAAATCTAATATCTTCATACCCTTGATAATCTATTTCTGGAGCGAACCAAAATGGCACTTTAATAATTTCTTTACCCCAAGTACTGTCAGCTTTTAATAAATTTATTTCTTTAAGTTCTTGCCCAAAAGTGATAAAGGAGTTAAGTAATACTAGTGATATTATAATTGATTTCTTCATATTGATTTTATTTTGAGTAAAACTAAATCAACATTCAATAAAAAAGTGTCACATAAATGTAAAACAAGTGTAAATAGTGATGAAATTCAGGTCTCTTTTGGACATCATATATAAAGTATATTCGGTGTTACCTAAAGTACTAAACACTCAAACTGTAATCAACTCAATTATTTTTTCGAATCAAATTCAGCAGTAATTTTATCTATATTTCGAAAACTAATCTGGCATACCCCATACTTCTGCTTTATTTTATAACAAAAGCATGGTGCCAAAATATACATTTTATTACTTGGTGTCGTTACGCCAAACCAAGGTAAATACAAGATAAAGCTATAGTATTAAAAAAACCATGCACGGCAATAACAAACCACAGATCGTATTTGCGCAGATAGAATATCAAAGCTATAAGTGCTCCAGTAATCCAAGTAACAAGTTGTCCTGTAATGCCTTGTTGACTGTGCATGAAGCCAAAAAAACCAGTAACTAGGACAATATTAAGCACTATACTGATTTTGCTTTCTCCAAAGAATTTTACAAATTGACGCATAAAATAACCGCGAAAGATTATTTCTTCTCCAAATCCGGCTGTAGCCCATACTATTAATAAAGTAACTAATGAGGCAGGAAGATTTCCTTTTAATTCATCAAAACTTGAGTAATCTATAGGAACTCCGGTTAGTTTTGTAATTACAGGTACCAATGCAAAGAAGTAAAAAATAAAGAGCCCTAATGCGACTAACGGAGCAAGTACGAAAATGTTTTTGGTTGTAAATTTTTCGCGTTGAAACCCAAGTTCTAAAAATGCTTTTCCTTTGTATTCTAGGTAATTTGCTATAATGATTACTAAGGAAGCTATAATATTTGGAAGGAAACCTAAATTAATTGGTCCAAACCATAAAAAGCAGATGATTGCAATGGTAATTAATGGAATTAATGTTTGTCGTAAAGTGATTTTGTTCATTGTTTTTTGATTTTAAATTCTAAGCGAAATAATGAACAAAATCGCTGAAAACCCCTTTAAATATCTATGTTTTTACTGAATGGTCGAAATTAATAACTGAATAGTCGATAGTTTTTGACATCTTTTATTGAAACCAATCCACAAATGCTTTTCGCTTGTAACGACTTATATTGATTTCAGCAATCGTATCCTTTTTAATGAAAGCTTTTAATCGAATACGCAACTTGCCATTTTCAATCTTTTCAATTAGGTCTACGGTATCTTTGTGGATGATAATTTGCCGATTGGCTCTAAAAAACAATTGATCGTTTATTTTTTCTTCGAGCTCATTTAATGTAAAATCGGTGTTGATTGTCGTACCATCATTTTTAATGGTATACACAATTTTGTTTTCACTATAAAAACACGCAATATTTTGGTAGGTAAGCTTAGTCATTTTCGTACCGTTGTCAATAGTAATTTGAGCATCTCTTATAGATAACTTATATAAATTGTATATGTCTTGAGCATACAATAAACCTATTAGAATAAAACACAACAATAAGGTAATTAGCAAACCAATTAATAAATAATAGAACAGTGTTTGTCCCCCTACAACTTTATCAATAATAACGTTTATAGGAATATACATGAGTGTAATATATCCTAGCGTAGAAAGCATGAATCTTACTATAGTAACAGTTTCTACTTTTTTAGAGAAATGTTTTTTCTTGTAAAATTTAAAATTAAGTTCCGCTATGATTCCAATGAGAATAGACAAAACAATAGTCGATAGAAAACCTTCTATGGGAAACCTATACGTTTCGCTATCTAGAAAATTATCACTCGCTGCTAAATGATTTGCGACTAATGAGAAAATTGTTAATATGATTGCTTTCTTAACCCAACGCCATGCAGAACTACTGATACATATATACCATACTGTTTTTACTATATTCTTGGTCGGTTGGGTAGTACTCATGAATTAGAAATTCTTTTTTTGTAAGATTCAAAAGTAAAGAATAATTTCTCCATAGAACCTTTGCTAAGAATATCGAATGTTATTCATTAAACCTAATCAAATTTTGTTATGAAATTGTAGGAAAAGAAATGCTTGATTAGGTAAAAAGGTGCTATAAAGAGTATCCTTGGAGTATTTTTGGCAATAGTCTGGTGCTATAGCATCCTGAAGCGCGCTATACATTATATGGATTGTTAGCATGTGTTATTTTAATTTTTTCAATTGGGCTGGTTGATTTAATATCACTTTATCTCTTTTGTTTACTTCTAAGTTGAATGGAGGTGTTTCATCAGTTCCCAAAACATTTACATAAATGACATAGCTATACACTCCATTTGTAAATGTGAAATAGTGATTTCCTCCACTTCCATCAGGAGTCCATTCTCCATTGTTAATTACTAAATCAGGTTTGTTTGATATGTCAGATTCCTTTGACCAAGATGCATATCGATATTTTTTATTTTCTAAAAGATCAATTCGTACAATAAACTTTTCAGTTTCAATAGTATGAATGGGTTTTTTAAAGTTTTTTAAGTCTGTATAGAGCAAATCTCTTTCTGATTCGATCCATTTTTCTTCAATTGCTTTTTCTTTTTCAGAAGTATAGTTTGTTGTTAGAAACTTACCATCATAGTCCAACCATACGATTCCATTCTTGAGCATAATTCCGCGCCAACCCATATCAGTCCAATCTTCTTTAATATTTGAATTAGAAATAACAGAAGTCAAACTATCGTCAAATATTTCTAAATATCGTTTCTTTAACTCTTGTTTGTTATTTATTGAAGGAATTGGATAAGGCCTTTCAATTGGGTAAGACATGATCGAGTCCAATCTATCAATATCTGAGTACTTTATGCAGTTTACAAAATACTCAACCAAATCTTCATATTCGGTTTTCGATAACTGTGAGTAACACTGAGTAAAACAGAATGTTAAAAGCAGGATTATCAATATTGATTTAGTCCTTTTCATCTAATGTTAGGTAATTATTATGTTTAATAAATCGTATTGCCAAATCGTTTTTAGGATTTTAGAACTTCAGGACTTTTATTAAGCTTTTCATAAGAAATAATTCTAGTTACACCGAGGCCTCCAAAAATCAAAAGTTTTGTTTCAAATTTGAATCTAATAGTACAGTTATCCTCTTTCATTTTCATTGGGCTTGCTGGATGAAGATTCTTGAAATCTATTTTGTTAACATATATCCATTGAATGTTTTTAAGGTTGTTCTTTAAGAATACTCTTTTTTTGCCAAACAAAGATTCAATTGAGTTTCTTAAAAAATCATTCTGCCCTATGTCAACCATTTTATATTTTACTTCTGATTCACCTTCGATTGTCTTAGAGTAAACTAATCTATATCTCAATAGGACAAAAAGAAGTAAAACTAAAAATGTTACAGAGATATATAATATAATTTCCATTTAAATGTTTGCTAATGTCGTGTCTAAAATGCGTTTTAATACATTTTGACATTTTGTTGTGTTTACTTTTTAATTTTCTTGGAGATAGTATTCACCATATTCGGATTGTCGCATTCATTATTTTGAATTTGAAGTATTATTTCTTACCACGGTCCATTTCTTGTAACATTGATAAATTGGTTCTTCTCATAACGATATGCTCCACCATATCCTACAAACCATAACCGTCTTTGTTTATCTTCATAGATGTGAAATGGAGCTGGACCATACTCATCTTCATTTATTCGATATTTAGTAAAACTAGCTCCATCATAGAAATATATATCCCGTAAGTTAGAATTGAACCAAATATTCCCTTCGAAATCTTGAAGTACTGTTCCTATTCCTTTTCCACTTAGTATAATGTCTTTTGTAATATTTGTTAGGACATCATCGACATAATGGTAGAGTCCATCCGACGTACAAATCCAAAAACTTCCATCTTTATCCTGAAGTACTTTATTTACAAAACCGGATTTGAGCCCATCCTTTTCGGATAAATTGGTAAGTAAGTTTCCATCTTTTATGTAGACGCCTCCGTTAGTACTAAATAATATTCTCCCGTTGCTATCCTCCATAATATGATGCACGATCTCTTTACTTGATACCCCACGGCTAGGATCAATCTTTCCTTTTGGTATTTCAAAAGGAGTGAAGTTCATTCCATCAAATTTACAAACTCCATCTATTGTCCCAATCCAAACTTGATTATTTCTATCAATAGTGATACACCAAACATCATTGCTTAACAAACCGTCACTCTCATAATAGTTTGTTATAGAAGTGCCGTCGTATACACTTATACCATCTGTGTGTCCAAACCAGATCTTCCCATCCTTGTCTTCCGCAATATCTTTTATGGTAATACCTTTTCCATCTTCGCTCATAATTCCATCAATGCTACTAAGTACATCTCCATCAAACTTATAAACAGCACCTTCTCCACCAAACCAAAAGTTCCCGTTACTATCCTGAAATACAGTTCTGATAACGTTATCTATTTGGTCTTCAAAGTTTGCAAAGACACTTGTGCGATGGACTTTTTGTTTATTTGTTTGGGGAATAATTAAGTTTGAATCTTCCTTATAATTGCTTGTTTTGTTTTGCCCATTACAGGATAATAATGAGAAGCATAAGCCGATAATCAATAGTAATTTTACTTTATAGATAATTGTTGTAATTATTTTCAATAGTTTAGGCTTTTATGATGTAGAACATGTTTGTGTATGGTTCGTTGCGTGTAGGAACTAAGATAGCAAAAGGGGACGAGTTTGAGGAAAATTTTCCGAATTTTCGGATGGACAAAGAGATACTTTAGCAATTAACTATACACGGTATTGTAAATCGTTTTATAATGTTAGTAATATTTTCTCCATTTCATAATTTTCTATGATTTGACCAGTCTCAAAAATGATTAGGAACGATGTCTAGAAGACTGTATCCCAATTTTTTTGCCCCTGTATTCTTCTAAAAAATATAACTTATCGAGTAGTAAAAAATCAGATTTTTTATTTAGACTAAGATAACCAACATTGAGACCTTTGTATTTAAGTAAAAAATAACAGCTATGTTTTATACACGTTGTTGTGACACTTTTTTATTGTTTTTTTAATGTGTAAATCGGTTTTAAAATCAATTTAGATTTAGATAATTCAATTATCTGTAATGTGTCATTTCTTATTCCACTCCAATCTTTATATTCAATTTTGATTAAAGAGTCAGAGACATTTTTCCAAGTTCCGGACACTATTTCAAAATTAATAGGAGGAGTTCCACACCAACCAGAATTCTGTTTGCGTATAATAGTTCCGTTTTCTTTAAATTCAATCCCAGATTTGTCTTTTTTAAATTTACGTTTACTTTTATAAATCAAGTTTCCGTTTTGATAATAGTTATAAATCCATTTTTGATATAAAAAATCAGGTGTTTTAGGTTCAGTAATCTGAAATGAAGTAAAGACAAAAAATAAAAACAAAATCGATATGTAATTCAGAAATTTCATTTTTTTTCAAATGTTTGATAACGGTTAATATAAAAGATGATTTTATTTATCTTTTACTCTTTTCTTCTGGTAGTAAATCATTTTTGAAAGGATTTTTCGTAAAAGGAAAGAAAAGTTGTTTTACAAAACCCTTTGGAAATGAAGCATCAACTAATCCTGTTCCTTTTGGCCATTCCTTTCCTGGAAGGTAGTAGGTTCCAAAAATTTTATCTATAAATGGAAAGACAACCGCAAAATTATTCCCATAATGTTCAGGTTCTTCACAATGATGCCAGTGATGGTATTGAGGAGTTGTTATAATGTATTTCAAAAACCCAAAATTAATCCTTGTATTCGCATGGATTAGAACTGCATGAATAGCAATAAATAAAATATACACATTGAATGTTAGGGTAGAAAAACCTAATATATAAAGAGGCATATATGATACACTGCGTGTGAAAAATATATCCATAAAATGAGTTCGAGAACCAGCAAGCCAGTCCATGTTTTGAGTTGAATGATGAATTGAATGAAATCTCCAAAGATAATGGTGTGAATGAAAAAACCTATGCGCCCAATATTGAAATAGATCAGTTATAAATAAAGCTAGAAATAATTCAACTAGAAAAGGTAATTCTGAAATCCAAACATGAACTTCTTCTAAATTCATCCAACCAAAAAACGCTACCGCGGGTTTTTTGGTTATAACTCCAAACAATTGAATTGCTAAATGACTTATACCAAAATAAATAAGATCAGTTTTCCATTCCTCATGAAATTTAGACTGTAACTTATTTTTTGGAAAAAATAACTCTATAGGTACAAATAATACGACCATTATTAATAAATCTAAAATAAGCCAGTCAAGACCAATACTCCAGCTAATTTCTTCCACAGCTCTACCTTTAACTGTAATTCCTCCAAATACTATTGTTAGAACTCCTAAACAAATCCCAATTATTGCATTTTGTTTGTTTTTATTGAGTAATATACTAACTAGTGCAAAAAGAAATGTAGCAATTATTCCACCCAACATAAGGTTTTCAACCATTTCCGCTGTATATACTTCACGAAATTCCTTAGTTGTTAATTGTTCTGGAAATTTAAAACATAATATTCCAACCAAAGATAGCGTACCAAGGAATATTGAAATAGCTCCGCTAATTCTTCCTTCACCCACTCGCATTCGTTTAATCTGATCTTTCATTTTCTTTTTACCTTATAGTGTCATAAAAATACAAATTAACAAAAATGACGGACTTAGCAAATATACCCAAGTCTTTGATTGAGCAATTTCTGCCCTTTTTTTATTTACATTGTCGTCCGTAGTGCTTATTCCGCTGTTGGTTCGGTGTACTTAACTATATCTATTCCAATTCCGTTTGGATCTTGAATTGCAAAATGTTTGTCTCCCCAAGGTTCGTCCTTGATGCTGATTTTTATCTCAATTCCCATTTTCCTTATTTCGTTATAAATTTTGTCCACGTCATCCACTTCTATGGTTAAAAACATTCCTTTTCCATCGAAAGGTTCATGAAATAATTCCTGTTGTGAAGGATGATTTGGCAATAAAAATGCCAAATTCGTATTCCCGTCTGGCGTATGTAATAATAGATAAAATTCATTTTCAAACGTTACTCCAAAATTCAGAACTTTAGTATAGAATTCTTTGCTTTCAGTTATTTTTTCTGTTGTAATTCCTGCGTTCAGTTTCATTTGTAGATTTTTTTTGTCGTTAATACTTGATTGTGAAAATATGTTTGTAGATAGACATATTGCAATTAATAATGTGATCGTCTTTTTCATACTCTTCGGATTTTGATTTATAGTCCAAAGCTATCACGAATTTACAGTCAAGGATTGTAAAAAATGGACATAATCATTTCTCGAATGCTTTTGATGGTGTTACACCGTAGAAGTTTTTGAAATCTTTTATGAAATGAGCTTGGTCGTAATAACCAATATCGTAGAATAATTTGTTTGATTTTAAACTTTGATTTGAAGGTTTTGCCCTTAAAATATTTTGGAACTGAACCACTTTGCTAAAAGTTTTTGCGGTGTCACCAATATAATACTTGAACAATCGTTGTAGTTGCCTTTGGCTAATTCCCGTATTCAAGTCAGTTTTGATATTCACAACTCCAAAATTCTCAAGAATTATCTCAATTGCTCGGTAAAGTCTTTTGTCAATGGTAAAATTGGTTTCCGTAATTTTCTGCTGAAAATACTCGTCAAATATTATTTTAATGTCTTTTAAGTTTTGGCTTTCGTTAATTCTCTTTGCAATAAATTCTGCGGTTTTCGGTTCGATTATATTCAGATTTTCAAATCGGTTACTCAATTCTGAAGCGTTAAAATTGAATATTTGTGGAAACATTGTTGGCAAAAACCGAATTCCTATATAATTGAATGAGTTTTCCAGAGGAAATTCCGTGTATCTTTTACAAAAACCCATTGCAAAACTTTCTTTGGGATTAGTGAGTTCAAAAAAAATGTCGATGCAACCGTCCGCAACTACCTTATAATTAAATTGGTCAGAAAGTGGTTTCTCGGTTTTTAGTTGCCAATAGCAATAAATAAATTCTTGAAGTGATTGATTCGGTACAATTTCTTGATAAGTTACATTTTTCTCCGACTGTTTAATTGTCGGCTGAATTGGTTTGTAAAGTTGTCGTATTTGTTTACTTATTTTCAATCAATCGAGATTTTTTTTCGCATTATGCACAACGGTCTCAGGTATGAAACGTAGCGTTTAAAAAGATACTATATTTTGAGTTTAGCAATCAGCCAATTTTTTATTTTCTTTTAACTTTTCAGTTTTAAAGCCAAATATAAAATTTGATGGTCTTCGTAGATAAGCCCAAACCTTTTGGGTTAACACGTATTAGCTATGTTTTATAGACTTTGTTGTTACGATTTTTGTTTTTCACCAATCTTAATAAGATCCCTTAAAACTACATTCGAGACAAAATTTGGGCTGTTACAAAAGTCAAAAGACCAATTATTGTTGTTATAATTCCAACAGCTCTTGATTTTGTCCAGCCTGATAATGATATTAATATTGAAATACATATCATTCCTATCCCGAAAGATATTTCCGAAGCTTTGTTGATTGTTAATAGAGTTACCAAATTTATTTCAAATGGATAATTTTTTGATGTTATAGCTAAGATTTTCGTCAACGCAAATACGCTAATCAAAAAGGAACTTGCAGTTATTGTAGCAACAATTAAAAGTGCTTTTTGAATATTCTTTTCAATTTTGTTAACGATAATATTTGCTATAAAAGTTATCGAAAAACCACCTAAAAGAGCACTTATTAAAATATAATGATTAGCAATTTCGTTTATGTACTCTGTAGTGTATTCCCCCATCTTAAAATATTATTTCTCACTTTTATAATTTTAACTAAAGATAGTTGTTAGCTCTTAAGTTGTTAAAAAAATATAAATTAATCATTTTCAAAATTTACGATAAGACGCAGTAAGTTTAATACCGTAATGTATTACAAAGACTACATTGAAGTATTCAACTTTATTTTAATTCTCAATTGTACTTCTTCAGTCAAATTTGATATTATTGATATTCCAGCGATCATATATCGATGTTTTATATTCTACATCATTTTTTATTTACTGTTTTGTGTAAATTAATGATAACGTTTAATATATGTATCATAGCAGAGCAAAATGTTACCTTGCTTTTAGGTTTTTCTGCGCATTGGTTGCTAACTTTTACTTTCTGCAAGCATTACGACTTACCAAAAGTACGACAACCATTGCATTCATAACTGAGCTGCTATGATCACATATATATTGGTAGCAAATGTATTTTATTATAATTGGATTATTTTACTTAACAAGGTAGGCAATCCATTTGATGCTATTTTGTCATCTTCCCAATGACTTAGAACACAACTTATATTATAACTTCTGACTTTTTCAGCGATATAATATATAATCAGTTTTTTTCCTTCGATTGATTTTAAATCAATATTAATTGTATCATTATTTTCAACTACAAAAGTGACTCTTTTGGCTATGGTATTAATTCCTTCAAAGTTCAAATTAATCATTTCTTCTTTTACTAATTGCCCGAGCTTTTTTGATTTGGTAATTTCAAATTCATATTCGACTTGCTTTTTTGCATCGGATAAATTCTCGTGTAATGACCAGCTCATTTGTCCATTAAACGGGCATTGAATGGAATTGACATTTGCGTAATTACAATTATCCTCAATTTCGATTATTCGAGAGGCAAAATTTATCTTATTGATAGGTCTATCTGAAAAACAGCTTTTAGGTATTTTATTATCTATGACGAGATTTATAAAATCAATTTCAAAATCTTTATTTGTTTTATTGATTGATCCAAAATGAAACACAATTACTTTATTGTTTTTATTTTTTACGAAAAAATATGAGTTGTATTGGGTGATTTTATCGCTTCTAACATTTTTTGTTCTGGTAAATAAATTCTCACATCTTAACGTAATGTTTTTTTCTTTTTTTTCTGAACTCACATTATATAAATTATATGCCATTTTAAGGTTGATATCATTATAACTATATATCATTGATTCAGAAGTGATGGCTATACCATCTACATTATAAAAAGTTAAAGAACCACTAGTTTTAATAGCTCGAAGTCTTTCAAAGAGCGAATTATTTTGACTATACGTAGAAGTTAATGATATTAAAATAAGTGTAAAGGTTACTATTTTTCTTATCATAATTTTGAATTCTATATTTACTACGTTCAGTATAAGAAACGTAGGGCAGGTGATAAGCACTTTCGTTTCGGTTTATTACTTAGCTAAATATAAATATTTTGCTTTTTTCTTTTCTACTATAAACGCCAAATTTTATATTTAGCGGACTTTATTAATATGCACAGACCTTTCGATTTAACACAAACGCCCTATGTTTTTTATACATTGTTAGCGGCTGCCCTATTTTTTTTGAAAGTTTTGATTATTCAAATTCTTAGTTTTTTTCTATTCGGAAAATGTTGTGAAGTTTCCCCCATCGTATTTACTTAAACTTGTGTTTCTAGTCCCGAACCAAAGGTTTCCATCGTTATCTACAACAATACAAAACACATAATTATTACTTAGACGCTTTCTCCGAAAAATCAGTAAAGGTTTTTCCATCGAAACGATACAAGCCTGTATTGTTTGTTCCTATCCAAATATTCCCTGCTTTATCCTCTACCATAGACCAAACCTGATAATCTTCTAACCCATCTTGGGTAAAATTTGTACAGGATTCCCCATCATAACGCCATATACCTCCTGTACCTCCAAACCGGCTCATCTTTCCAGTGAACCAAATATTACCTGTTTTATCTTCTAATATTGGACCAAAATCAACTTTTTCTTTAAGACAAATTGTTTCTGTTGTATCTTCTACAATTGGACTAAAGGGAAGATTCTCTGTAAAATCGGTAAATGTTTTTCCATCATAACGAAAATAACCATTAGTTCTTCCTGAGAACCAAATATTTCCTGATTTATCTTCTAAAATATAGGGCACCCAAACATCACCATTCGGTTTATAATTGGTTATTAATTTTCCATCGTAACGGCTAACACCTTCTCCGCCTCCCATTCCCGAACAGAACCATATGTTTCCGTTTTTATCTTCTAAGATTCTTTCAACCGATTTAAGTTGCAGGCCGTTCTTATTTACAATGTGCTCATTATTTAGAAAAGCAGAAAACAAGTTCTCTTTATAAATATAAACTCCTTTATTAGTGCCAAACCAAAGTCTACCATCTTTACTCTGCATCATAGCCCCTATGGTAATTCTTGAATCTGAATTACTAGTTAACGTATTATTTGAATTTGTTTTTTCCAAGGAAACTCTAACTATCTCTTTCCCATCAAACTTAGATATACCATCACTGGTTCCAAACCAAATATTTCCTATAGTATCTTCTAAAATAGACCAAACAGAATTATTACTTAGACCGTCTTTAATAGTAAATTGAGTGAATAATTTACCATCATAATAATAAACACCTTCTCCAGTCGTACCAAACCAAAGATTTCCTTGTTTATCTATAAGACTACAATGAATATTATCACCAAAGCCAGAATCTTGTGTTTTTAAAAGTTTAGGTGTCCCAATAGTAATTGTATCTGTGTTTTTTAAATCATTTGTTGATTTAGTTTCAACTTGCCCATTACAAGAAATATAAAATGCAAGTATTAGTAAACTATATATAATTTGTCTGTTAAAGAGATATTTAATCATAGTTTCATTTTAGCTTTTATATCTTTATTTGGAAGTTGATTATTTTCGTTAACGTTACTGATGGTTGCCGCTACCGCTAACGTCTCGGCTAAGGTTAGTACGGAATTAAATTAGCATTTAATTTTGGATTAAGCGATTAGCCAAAACTTTTTATTTCGTTTTATCTTTTTCTGTTCTAAAGCCAAATCAAAAGATTTGTCGGACTTAGTAAAAACAATTTAAATTTTTGGATTAAGCACTAAACCCGTATTAATTTTAGCCATTGTTGTATGCAGTTTTTCAGTATTACATATCCTCATTTATCGTTTTAATTAATTTCCATTTATTTTTTTCTTTTTTGTATGTTGCTCCACTTAATTTACAACAGCCTAAAGGATGTATTTCAGTGATTGTTTTGTTTTCATAATCTATGTTAGTAGGAAATAGTGAAAAAGGGTATTCTTCGATTTTAAAGCTACCATCCTTTTGTTGCATATAAAAATCATAATATGAACCAGCATTCATACCTTGGTCGCTCATAATGGCAAAATCTTGTAATCCATCAATATTATAATCCCATATTATAAGGTGTCCTAAGTTGCCGATTTCAATAGAAGTGTTTTTTTCTTCAAAATTACTTCTTGCATCACAATCAACTTCATTGTACATTATCCAATTATTAGGTTTATAATCAATTCTTTGGAAAGTAGTATTCGAGTCTGTTATACCTTGTATTTCAATTCGTATTCGTTCCACTCTATTAGAATCTTCCTTTGAATAAGATAACCCTTGAATACTAAATAAAAAGTCAGTAGAAACATTTTCAATAAGACAATCTTTATGCTCTTTAAACTTTTTTATAGCATCAGTTATATTAATACCAAGCTTCTTGGTATCAAAATTCATTTCTAAAAAGTAGTCAAATACATAACCTTTTTTCACCTTTTTGTATGAATCAATATATGATATATAAACCCATTGCCCATATGCCGTTCTATTTTCTAGTTTTAAAGAAAAATAAATATTAGTATGCTTAAGTACCTTTACTTCTTTACGATATCTTATGTTGCCAATTTTTGTTCCTTTTAAATCAGGAGAACTTCTTACATTTAAAGAAGTATTTGAATTTACAGTAGCACTATAGAGATAATCGTTTGTTAAAGTTGTTTTTTCTGTTTGTGATAAGTTTAAGTTTTCATAAGGGTATTTTACTTTTTCGAATTCTTTTGTATAATTATTGTAGATGTAAACTGTCCCTTGTGAATAATCATCATAACCATCTTCTGTAGTTCCCCAAACCCAAAGAGATTCTTTGTTACTTATAGGTTCGTTATTGTCTCCTATCTGGCTTCTTTTAGGGTAATAAACTAAAGGTAACCCAGGTTCTGTCTTAATTTTTTTTGTATTTATTATATTGGATTTTTCAAAGAATAATACAACATAGTTTTCATAATCTAAATGATTAACTCCGTGCTTTATCGGTTCAGATTTGTCAATCCCCCAAAAAGCAAAATCCAAATATCCATTATTATCAAAATCTCCAACAGTACAATTACATTCTTCCTTTAAAATTAAAATAGATATTCCAATATCAGTTAAAACTTTAGGATGTTTTTCAAAAATACCTTTACAAAAAGATGCTCCTTCAGTTGAATTTATGGTAGAAGATTTAGTAATAGGAGTATAATTTATTCCACTTTCATTTAAAATAGAAGAATCAGGTTTGTTTATTTGTCCGAAAGTTATTTCGATAGATAATAATAAGAAAGTAAGAAATAATTTATTTATCATTTTTTTGAATTGCACCTAACGGTTAGTGTATAGTTTCGTTGTTGCGAATACTACGATAGCAAAAAAGAAACGCCCATTGTTCCGCCATGGCAGATTTTCCAATAAGAAAATCATTAGCAATGAACTATACATCGTGTTAGCTACCGTTTTATGTTCTTTTCAATTAGAGATTCTAAATTGTTTATTTTTTTCTCTGTTTTTTTATAGAAAGTTAACACCATTCTTCTGTTTAACTCAATCTTCATAAGGTAGCTCATTAAAATATTCTTATCGCTTTTATTGAGTTTGATTGGTGTTTCTATATTTATTAAGTTCCCTTTTTTATCAAAAACAAAGTTTGGTGCTAATATTTTATTAATGTCTTTAAAATAATTCTTTTGATATTGCATTTCTTCATACTCCTCTTCAAGTTTTCTCAATGTATAGTAATCATACTCATAGAGTGAGATTAATTTTGATCTTAAAGAATCATTTTCAATAATTTCAAGGCCTTTTGATTTCAATGTTTCATAACCAGAATTATTCTGTAATGATGTAAAATCTCGAGTTAGTTCAACAAATCTTAATTGCACGGAGTCAATAATTACCTCTTTATTTTGTATTACATCTCTCCAGAATTGACAAGCTTTAATTCCTCTTTTGTGTCCTTTATTGTTGATTTTTAGATCTTCAAGATCTTTCTCTAAGCCATTTTTTATTTCAATCAGTATTTTTTGTTCAGCTTTTTTGTCTTTTCTATTATCATTCCAATTGTTTAGTGCAAATGCAGAAATCACTGCAATAAAAATAGATAAGAACTCAAAACTATATTTTTTCCAATTTTTTCCTTTCAATTCTAGTATGTTTTTGTCAATGTTGGGTAACGGTTTGTGTATGAGTAGTAAGGGAATAGAAAGCATTAACTTTTCGGTTTAGCACTTAGCCAAATTTAAAATTTTACTGTTACCTTTTTCTCATTTAACCGTCAAATTTTAAATTTGGCGGACTTTGTAAATATGCACTAACTTAGGGTTTAGCACTTAACCCTTATTACTTATACACCTTGTTGGGCGTTCGTTATTTTTATTCCGTCAAAGAAATAGTTCAATATATATTTATCAAATTCGTCTAAATTATTTGTCCTTTCAATAGTCATTTCTTTTCCAATTTCATTAAGTTTTTGAACTACACTATGAATTGTCAATTCATCATCATAGAAATTGATAATTTCTGATTCGTGTAATTTTTTTGAAATCATTCGAGGTAAACCATATTCCTCTAATTGAAACACCACTTTCGGAAGGAATGCGTGAGAACACCACTTTATAAATTTAGAAATATCATATTGCTTATCCTTTAAAATTCTTTTTTGTAATGTGTTTAAATCATTTAATAGAGCAGAAAACTTATATGTTACGTTTCTTTCTAACAGGAAAAATTTATCAATGCCAACGTCATAATCTTCGAGCTCTTTCAGTAATTCGGGAATGGATTTACTCCAATTGTACGCCATAATCTTAATAAACTCTACAAAAGTTTTATAAGCTGTGTCCCAATTTCCAGGTTGTAGTTTTATAACTTTATATAATAATCTATCCCAGTTTTCAGGTTTGAATTCATTTAAATAGTATAGACCATTCCACTCTTCTGCATTTGTAGATAGGTCAATAGCTATTGTTTTGATTAATTCGGAATTACTGGATTGAAATGCAGATTCTGCTTTTAGTTCGTCATATGCTTGGACGCCTATAAGTTCGCCCATTTCATCATTATAGATTTTTAACTTTGCAACTTGTTCTTTCGTTAGTAATCCTTCATATTTAGTGTCGTTTAAATCTCCTAGTATTTCGTCTGGGAATGGAATATCTAATTGTGTTTGACCTTCAATTGGTGGCTCTTCCAAAATGTATATTTTACCAATAAAATGTTTAAACATTCTACCGCCTCTTCCAATAATATTTTTGTAAGTGAAGTCATCTAGTTTAGCACTTCCTTTTCTATTCCTCCATATTATTACATTTTCTGCTGATGTATTTACTCCTTCTATGATTGAGGACGTTGAAATCAAATTACGAATCCCAATTTCTTCTTCAAATAATTTTACTTGAATTTGACTTAACGAACGGTGTAAACGACCATTATGAACACCAATTTCACGACTAATTAATTTTGTTAAACTCCAATTGACATCATAGTTTTTAGAAAGCCAATCCGCAAACATTTCAAGCAGTCTATTTTTTACGGGTTCGTATGTATCAAGAAAAAGATTAGTTAAGCTATCAATGTTAGAATATGTGCCTGCATAAATCAAAGATTTCCCTCTGTTTTTCGATAAAATTTCTAATAGCTTTTCGCTCTTTTCTTCGTTGTTTTTTATTTGATTATATAATCTGTGTTTTTCTAAAAATACTGTATTAAAATCAAGCCTGATAAATTCCATATCTTCTGTAAATGGATTGCTATCTATAGACGTGATGTTTGGTGCGAGATAATATTTTTGGTTAGATTTAGAACCAAGTTTTATCATTGCTCTGATTAGGCTTGGCGACCTTTCTTTATCAAACTTGCTACTAGCTTTATAGAATTCATCAACAATCATTATATCAAATGATTCTACAATATTGATGTAATTCATTGCTCTTTCTTGAGGGAATATAAAAATATTTTTATCTGATAATTTAACATCAGAAGTTGTTATGATTTTATAATCGTGAGCAAATTTTTTATAGAGTCTTCTTCTAGTTTCATCTGTTAGAGCTAATGTTGGTACAATAATTAATACGTTGTTAGGTTTTTTGATTTTGATATAAGCATCAATTACAAAACTCTTTCCAAAACTTGTCGGTGCACTAACAGCAATATTTCTACCCTCTAAAAGACTTTTTAGTAATAATGATTGTTCTCTATGAAGCGTTAGGGGTTTTTCTTCTCCAACATCTACCTTAAAAGCATTGTAGATAAATCGTTCTTCCCAATTTGAGGTTTCGGGTTCTAAATAAGGAAAAAGCCCTGTTTCCCTTATTAAATGATTAACCAACGGATTATATTGTAATTCATTAGTATTGTGGTAGTCTAATAACTTAATTAGTTCTTGTCTAGCTTCATTTTCTTGTTTACCAATTAGAAGCTCATTAATTATATGGCATTTGTCAAAAACTTGTTCTTGCATATCTAATCTCTATAAACTTTTGCTATTTGAATAAATTTATCTACGATTTTATCTTTGTCAGCAATAGGAAACAGGATAATATGAAAATTAATTTTCTCGTATAAATGTACATCTGTACATTTTTGAATTTGTTTTTTAAAATATTGTGTTGCTCTGTCTTTGTGATAATCTATAATCCCTTGTTTATATTCTGTTGTTAAACCTGTTCCTGTTTTTGTTTGTTCACATTCGTATAAAAGTAAAATAGGAATATTTAAAATTGGTTTTATTTTATCAATTGATACATCTTGAGAAAGACTTTCTTTTATTTTGATTTTTAATACATCTGAAATCTCATCAAAATCGTTGATGTCGCTTAAATTGGTAATAATACTATTTTCTTTTTTAATTTTTTCTAAGCTAATAGAATCTTTCACTGAAGTAATAATTGTGTCTAAACGAGCATTTTCAATACTATTGTAAAATTTAGATTCTCCAAACCATAGTGAAAAAGAGTCTTCTGATTCTACAACAATGTGAACACTGTCAGAACCTTTGGCTTCATCCTTGGTATTTTGTTTGTAAAATATTTTAGGTACAATTGGAAGTGCAGAATAGTGGTCTTTCATTATTCCATAAAGAACAATTTCTGCAATTTCACTACCTCTACCAATTGCATCTACAGATTCAATTAATCTTAATTTCTTTGCTGATTCAGAAAGAATTGTACCTGCTCCATCATTTAACAAAGCTTGTCTTTCGTTATGACTTAAAGCAGTTTCTTTGATATTATCCCAAATATAGTTTTGAAACTTTTCATATCTCCATTCTCCATTTTCAAAATCATTGATTATTCCAAGAACTGATTTGTTGTCAGACGGACTTAAAGAGTTATCTAATTTAACGTCATCAAATATGTTATTTACGATAATTTCAAATTTCATTCTCGGTTTTTTTTAATGACGCCCAACTTGCGTGTATAGTTATTGCATATAGTACCGTTTGTAATTGCTTGTAAACGTTTACAAACGTATTATACCTCGTTAACTTTACAGGCACTTTTGTTTTATGGATCTAAAAATAGTGTAAAATTCCCCCTAAAACAAAACCACATATGAATTCATATGTGGTCTAGGTACATTGCTATGTAGTATTTCTTACTCTTCGTAAATATCAAATTCTGCAGATATCGCTTTCATTAATTCGGTATCTTCAAAATCGCTATCAGACATCTTTGATAACTTTTCTAGGTATAAATCAAATTGACCATTTTTAAATATACTAAGCATTTTTCCGCCCTCTGCACAACCTGCAGCGTGCCATACGTTTGGTGGCACAGTAACCGTGTCTCCTGGTTTTGCGATAATCGTTTCATCATCAAAAATTAGTTCTACTTCTCCTTCTAATATATAAAATACTTCGGTCATGATTTTATGATGATGTCTGGCTAGATAGAATCCAGGTTTTAAGGTGTCCTCTACAAAACATAACTCACCTTGTGTGCTATCGGAAGAAAGTTTGATAAAGCAATGATCCTGAGAATAATTGTAGTTGTCACCTTGTCCGTTTCTTATAATCTCTTTTTCTTTCATTTATATATATATTAATTAAACCAAATTCTCTTTAATGTGTTTTCTTTTTTCTGTATCAAGTGCAATACAAATCCAGAAATATGAAATAATAATAAAAGGAATATCATTTTGGCCATTATGTGATGCGATAACATAATGGGATGAAAACCATCTACACTTATTTCTGGTAAATCTTGCCAATTACTAGATTGTACTGAGTGAATAATTCCTTCTAAAAAAAGAGATGCCAATCCAGACACACACATCCAGATAATACTAATATAGAAACCATAGTAAACGCATTTTCTAACCCTTTCTCTTATGGATTTTTTGGGGTATAAATTCTTGGGTTTTCTATCTTTACATAAACCAATGATCCTAATGATCGTTAATAGAAATACTAAAATTCCTAATGAGAAGTGTATTTGATACAGTATAAATTTACGCTCACTGACAGCTTGATGCTCCATATTAATTCCTGTATAGATTAATCCAAAAATTAGTACTGTAGAAACCCAATGAATCCAAATAGTACGTTTGCTATATGTTATAGATGGCTGCTGCATTGCAATTATAGAATACTAATTAAGAACACCTTACCATTATATAGAGGTTGTAATCTGTATGTTGGTTGTTGACTAATAACGTCTAGAAATTGTTGCGTCTCTTTCATATTAGCATTATCCACATAAATGGTAGTATTGGGATGAAAATTAGTTTCTAACATCTGGAATAATGGGAGATACA
Organism: Aquimarina amphilecti; assembly: GCF_900109375.1. Taxonomy (GTDB): domain Bacteria; phylum Bacteroidota; class Bacteroidia; order Flavobacteriales; family Flavobacteriaceae; genus Aquimarina; species Aquimarina amphilecti. The sequence goes on along the minus strand of NZ_FOAB01000007.1, from coordinate 255,735 downwards.
CATCTTTCCAACCATCTAAAAACAAAAGATCTATTGGATCTTTATGATGTTGTAATGTTTTCATAGCATCACCAATTCTTAGATCAATAAGATTGTCTACTCCTGCTTTTTTGAACGTTTCTTTTGCTTTATTAGCTTTAGAGGTAATTAACTCAGTTGTGATAATGTGCCCATTAGTTTCCATCGCACCTAAGGCTAAGTATAAGGTTGATATCCCAAATGAGGTTCCGAATTCTACAATGTTCTTATAGTTTTTTTCTACAACTAATTTTGTTAGATCTTCTCCTTGTTCTTTAGATATTGATAGGTACAAATCTTTGAAGTCGACAGGCGTTAATGGTCGGACTACACTTTTAGAAACAGTCTTAATCATTTTAAAAAAATCACCTTTAGAATCACGAAACAATTCATCTATAACCGTGTTGATTTTTTCTTTATTCATAGTGTTTTTCTTATATATAAAATTTGATTAAAAGAATAAGACTGTTTTTTTAGAGAAAACTGTATGTGCCCATTGATAGTACATACAGTTAGTTAAGTGTATGTTCTAAATTAATTTAGTGTGATAGTAAAACTAGCTCCGGGTTGAAACTCGAATCCCTCACCAATCTCTACCACTAAAACATTATTTGCATCTATTCTGAGACCTACGGAATCATTATCTGTAGAAAACCCACTTACATTTTGCGGTTCATCGAATGTAAAATAATATCGATCTGTAGTTCCTGTTTCTAATGTTCTGAATAAATCTCCATAGGTTGCATCCCCAGCTTGTGCCACCAATTCAAAAGAAATCGTGTTTTGATCGATATCAATATCATATAATCCTAATAGGTAGGCAGGGAATTCAACAGCATTTTCAATAGTTGCTGTTGCTTCTAATGATCCGGCAGGTTGCATAAATAAATCTTCTATGGCGGTTTCAACTCCGCTCGTGATTGTAGTTGATTGAAATGTATTAGCTACAGTTACACTGACTCCGGATGTTATTGGAGGAGTGGTGTTATCATCATCACTGTCACAAGAGGTAAATAAACTTAATGCCAAGGATAGTATTAGGTAGCAACTAATTGATTTTAGAGTTTTCATAGTAAGGGTTTTAAAAAAGTTTACGTTTGATTTAAGATATTGTAAGGGTAAAGAAAGAATTGGACTAGAACTTTCCGTTTTCATTCTTCCATTTGGATTTAGGCGGAATTATTGTAATTACATCCCAATGCTCTACGATCAACCCATTTTCTAGCCTAAATAGATCATAAAATGCAGTTTGATCTCCTTTGCCAAATTTTCCTTCACTAAGTGTAAGAACAAAGTTTCCTTGTCCCAAGACTTTATGCAGTGCAGTATATTCCATAACCAACCCGTTCATGGCAAAGTACTTCATCGCTTCTCCAAAGCCCTCTAATCCATCTGCAACAGCAGGATTGTGTTGCGTATATTCTTTGGGGTTTATATAATTAGTGATCTTATCCATTTCACCGTTTAGAAGTATTTTTTCAATGAAATCTTTTACTTTGGCTTTGTTTTCTTCTGTTTTATCTAAATCGGTAATTTTAGTAGCACCGTCGAATTGGGTGTGTCCACTTGGATTTGGTTTTTGTACTTCTAATAAATTATCCCAATGCTCTACAATTTTTCCATTCTCGAAACGGAAAACGTCAAACCCGGCTTTTGGCCCAAAAAAGTCATATTCTGTATGCGTAAACACATATTCATCATCTTCAAAAGCTCTGACTACATTTGCTTTGAATCCACCTTCTGGAGCGTTTTTCATGACTTCTCCAAAACCTGCTAATCCATCTCCAACATCTAAGTTGTGTTGAATGTATTTTTGTGGATTGATATATGAAATTGGAGTTTGATCACCTGTGTTAAAACTATTTAGCAATGCAACTACTTTTTCTTTTTTGGTTACGTGCGCCAGTAAGGATTCATAACGACCCATGAACATACTGGATTGATCCATTTTTGCCATAAATTCCTTTGCTGTTGAATTTGCCATAAAACCATCCAAAGAAGCATCAGAAGCCGCTTTGTTAGTCCAATAAACAGCAACTGCTTGTGTACCTTTTTCATTTACACCGGTAAGTCTTTGTAAGAACCCATCTCTTTTTCCTGTGAAATCAGTTTCTACCTTTTGATTAAGTTTATGGAATTTTTCTAAATCTGTAGCTGGTTTTAAATCAAATGTCATCACCTCTACAAACTTGCTTTTATCTGCATTGAACGTTTTGTCCATTGCATAACGTTCCATTTTCATGGTTGATCCGTTTATCATTTGTGCATAATCAGCAACGGATGTATCACTCATAAACTTATCCATAGATGCTTTGGCGTTTGCTGTATTCTCCCAGTAAACAATTACAACATAGGCTCCGTTTTCATCAATAGCACTTTGTCTTTTGATAAAACCTGGTTGCCTACTAGTGAAGTCTGTTTCTATCTGTGTATCTCTTTTTTTAAAATCTAGTGGATCGACATCTCCATTAATTTCGAAAGTGGTTACTTCCATAATAGTTTTACTTTCTGTAGATGTTTCTTTTTTGTCGGCGCAATGACTTAGAGATAAAGTCATCAAAATGAGGGTAAGTTTGATTGCGTGTTTCATTTTACTGTATTTGATAATAATAGAAATTTATCACCAAAAGTAATTTACAATCAGTATAATAAGGTGGTTGATATTATCCTAAATAGTGTCAAAATAGGAAAATGTTATCGATGCGATTTTCTAAAGACTTCTGGAGAACTTCCGACATATTTTTTGAAATATTTGAAAAAATTCGCAGGATCATCAAATCCGGAAGTATAGGCTATTTCCTTAACCGATTCATTTGTACCAATAAGTAATCTCTTTATTTGCGTAATAGCTATTTCGTCTATAAAATTTTTGGCAGGTTTATTAACTATTGCTTGTACAATATTGTTCAGTGTTTTGGTGGAACAACCCATGTTTTCAGCATAAAACATCACTTTTTTATTGACAAAGCAATTTTTTTCTACCATATCCTGAAGTAATAAGAATTCCGTTAAATATTTTTTCTTGTTTGGCAGCTGTTTCTTAGTAAACTTGATACGAAATAATTTGGTAATTAGTATATGTAGCGCACTGCGTGTTATACCAATAGAATATTCATCTTTTAGATTGTACTCTGATACTATTTGCCCGATTAGAGAGTGAAAATTGGAAAAATCATTCTCTTCGATATCTAATTCAATCTTAGGGAAGCTTATCAACTCATTAAACAATTGAAACGATTTTAATGCTTCTAATTTATTGATATGGCTGACTATAAATTCTTCAGTAAAGATCAGTAGATGTCCTTTTGCAGTAGCGCTTTTCGAAAATTTTTGAATTTGATCTTTTCTAACTAATAGAACAGAACCTTTTTGGTATTTATAGTCTACAAAATCAATAGTATGGTAGCCATTTCCTTCTGTAATAAAAATTATGATATAAAATTTGACAATGTGATTTTTGCAAATGTCATGATCTAACTTTCTATTTAGTAACTCTTCAAGCTGTACTACTTCAAAGTAAGATTTTGGATTTGTCTTATTATCAAATTTTACGTGTTTAATTTTTTCTTTCACTTAATTACAATGCTTGTTTTATTCGTATTCTTTTTCGAAATAATCCCACAGTTCGTTCCCTAATTTTTCACCGTACATGGAATTAGTAAATACTACATATCCCCATTTTTTTTCGATATCCATCATGTACCAACATGTAAAACCATCATTAGATCCACCATGGAAATAAGTATTGTGATAAGGGGAATCCGCTGTGATAAATCCTAAGCTATAATAAACATTAACTCCCGTAGATAATGTTGTTATTTTGGAATGATGTTTAAATAGTTCTTTATAACTAGATTCTGATAAGATTTTCTTATTCATTACACCAATCATCCACTTAGAAAAATCAATAGGTTCGGAACGAATAGATGAAGAAGAAACGAATATGCCTTTGTCCTTTTTGTACCAATACTCATTTTTCCAATCAATCCAATCACCTTCTTTATTATAAGGTTCTGCTTTATGTTTTAGGGCGTAAGAATCTTCAATAAAAGTAGTATGTTCTAATCCTAGAGGTTTTGCTATTTCTTTCTGGAAATAAGTTTCTAAACCATTCCAATCAGTCCCTAAGATATGTTTTAATACCATTGCTAAATATTGATACCCTTCTCCAGAATATCCGTAATCTGTATCAGGATCAAATTTGATTTTTAATTTTTTGTCATCTTCATTTTCTCTCCAATTAGGAAATCCTGACCTATGACTCAAAATCATTCTGGCAGTTATTCTCTTATAACGTTCATCGTATGCAATATCTTCGTAAGGTAGGTATTCATACATAGGTTTATCCAAATCTAATTTTCCTTCTTCGACAAACTTCATTACAAATGTTGAAAAAACCGATTTAGACATAGAGGCTCCTTCAAAAATTGTTTTGTTGGTAACCGGTAGTTTTTTTTCGAGATTGGCGTACCCTAATGTTTTATGATAAACAACGTTACTATTATTTATTACCGCTATGGAAAGTCCAGGAATATGTAAAGAATCCATACGTGTCTTAAGGAACGTATTAATGGAATCAGACGAAATGTCAAAACCTTTTAGGTTTTTGATGTTGTCTTGTGAGTAACAGTTAATTAATGAGGTGATTAATAGTAGTAAGATGGATTTTTTTAGAGAATCTTTTTTCATTGGTTTTAAGTTTCGCGAACTATACTGGATAACATTTTTTTAGATGTAAGTGTTACAAATTGTCTTTTAGATGATCTTTAATGTAAAGATACGCCTTTTGCGATCTAAAATGTATGTGTAATTATAACGGCTTAGGAATTATGAAAACGCAAGAATATTTTATCAAAAAGATTGATCAACTTAGAGATGAACTTTATTCAGAAATAAATGAGTTCGCTTCTTTGTATCGAAAATACGATGATAAACGTTTAATTTATCCCAAAACAGATTCTGAAATAATGTTTTGTAATGCTACTTCCGAAAAATTCGAAAGCCATAAAATACAAGATGTTTTAATTGATAAAAAGAGGATTTGTATATATCCAAAGTCAGATACCTTTTTACCATATGATTTAATGGATATCATCAATATTTATGATTTAATAATTTTGAGATCAGTTCTTGAAAAAGATAGATCTAGACAAGGTGTATATCTAGAAATACGACAATTGATATATAATCAAAAGTTTTCTGTTAATGTCAATAACGAAGAGATTCAGTTTTTTCTTAAATCTTCTGAGGCATGTGCATTTGATAAAATAAAAAATATAATTATTAATGAGTTTGAAGTTTTTATCTACCCGCAATCAAGTGAATTTGATCCCTTTTCTTTATCTAATGTTATAAGTGAAAATGATCTAAAAGTTTTGAAGATTATTATTGAAAAAGAGCTAAAACAAAACACTTAAAAAACAATTAGTTTTGTAAAGATTTTGTTTTAGCTACTTAGTTTAAATAGTTTCAATTATTTATTAGAGAGGATTGTACTCTTTAGCCTTCCAATTTTTATTATCTAAATCCAAATACTGATAATGTATGACATCCGTTTTGTCAAATTCTCCATCCTTATTAATGTCTTCAACAGTTTTAAAATACAATCTATTGTTAGATATTAATATTTTCCAATTAACTAATTCTTGATAATCTGGGGTTATCTTAGTGAAATTTGATCCATCGATATTGCTGATGTATAAAGATTTTAGATCTTGATAATCTAGAATTTGATCTTGATTAGTGTCTTTATCAATTATCTTATAGAGTAAATATTTTGATTTAGTTCGATCAAACACTTCCTTTAGAAAAGTTACCGATTGAATATTAATTGTCTTTTCTGTTAATGGAACTAGTTTTTCAGAATCGATATGTTGAAACTTTAAATTTGTTAAGTTTCCAGTAATCTGATATTTAGATTGATTGGATACAGAAAAATTGGTATTCTTATAATCCGAAGATCTGTAAGATGTTTTAGACCAAGATTTGCTAATTTTTAAAAAACCAATCGGGTGTATTAAATAATCGGTGCTGTCCATCCGAATCGGCAGATCTGCCGCCTCGATTAAGGTAGTATCTTTTTTTAATTCTGTTGTTTCTTTGTTTTTACCGCTGTTATCATATACTATTTTTGGCTTTTTACCATCAGTACAACTTGCTAGTACACAAATTAAAAGTGTAATTATTAAACTATTTTTTATCATTATATTTTAGTAATCAAATTAATTAGATTCTAGCTTAAAGTCTATTTTACTTTTACTCGTACTCCTTCAGAATGGCTGCTAAACTCTGGTGCATACATACTTTGGATAGTTGTAATTCCATTAGAGAAATCACCTTTGTTATTTACACGTAGATCATATTCAAACACATAAACTCCTTTTGGTAAATAGTCAAAGAAAAAGTTGGTAGAAGCATCTTTAGTGCTTTCATAATAACCTAATCCGTCTTGGTATTTGTATCGTGAGATAACATTAATAGGTTCTAATCCTGATGCACGCATATCTTTCATGTGTACAAATTCCATAGCGCGATCAGATCGTAACTCAATACGAACTCTCACTAAATCACCTAAATTTAGTTCTGTTTTATCGGTTACTTCAGTAATTTCTTCTCCTGTATCCGTATTCTTTTTTAAGAATAATTTTTTCTTAAGTTTTAAAGGGGTTTCTGCTGAGGTAATTTTATCCAGATTCTCAAAATATTGCCAGTACAATGCTCCCCAAGCGATCCCTTTTCCTTCTTTGGTGATTTTGGCAGTTGCCATATCTTTCTGTATCTCATTCCCATTCCAGGATGTTTTGAAATATCCTGTTCCTGCTTCTACTTTTACATCTTCCATGGTACTAGGATCAATTTTTTGATTTCCTAATACGATTTCGACCATATCAGTTACAGATAACCAGTCGCTACCTTGTAATAATAATGCATACACTGCCTCTGTAGTAGCTTTGGTAGTTTTCCATTGATTAGTTTGTTTATTTTTAAGTAACCAAACTTTAAGATTGTCTACAATTTCAGTCTTTTTGGGTTCTTGTTCGATTTCTGCAAAAACTTCAATCATCAAGGCTTGTGTTTCTATAGGAGCCTGATACCAATACCAACTAGCAGTATTAGATTTCCAGTACATACCTAGTTCTTCGCTAGTGATGCTTTTTTCATCTAATGATCTAATGATTTTAGTGGCAGTATTGGTGTCGTTATTTCGATGTAATATTAGCGCTAATAAACCTTGAGGATACAAACCTCTTTTTAACCAATATTTTTTGGATTGTCCTAAATAATAATCCCAAGCTTCATTAGTGTTATTTGCTCTTTTGATATCCGTAAAGAAGCTACGCATATATAGATAATGCATTTGTGTATAACTAAGGTGATCTTTATTAATATCTACCTTGTTACGCTTGCAATATTTTTTAAGCTCTTCGTATTCTTTTATAAATTCTTTGTCTAGATAACGAACTGCTTTTTGAAGCATATTCTGAGTTTTGCTGTCATATTTTGTAACACCTAGTTTTTTAAGATGTCCAAATCCTGAAGCAATGTGCTGAGTGATATAACGATTTTCTCTTCCTTCTTTAAACCAAGGGAAAGCTCCAGAACCATACTGCATTTGCTGTAATTTATTAATAGCATTTTGCAATTCATTATTCATCTTATTAAGATCGAAAAGTAATGCAATGCGTTTCTTTTGTTCTGTTTCACTTTGTGCATCTCTTAACCAAGGTGTCTCTTGTATGATTAGCGATTTTAATTCTTGATTTTTCTCTAGATTGCTAAGTAAAGCATCCGTGTTTTTCCACTGATTGAATACTTCCTGAATTCTTGGGTTAGAATTAGCAATATGGCTTGCTAAAGAATTTGCATAATATCTAGAGAATGTTTGTTCGGCACATTCGTATGGATACTCCATTAAGTAGGGTAGTGCCTGTACAGCATACCAAGCTGGATTAGATGTCATCTCTAATGTGAGCTTATGATTTTTTAATGTAGTAGATGTGTTGTTTTTTAATTTATCTAATGTAAATGTCTTGGTCTGATTAGAACGGATCCACATAGGTAATGTTTCTGTAACCAGCATTCGGTTTGATAATACAGGTAATACATTCTGTTCTCCATCAGAAAATTCACCAGCTTTCGCTATAATTTTATATTGTACCGTTTGTACAGTAGAGGGAATCGAAAGTTCCCACGATACATTAGTATTTCCAGCTGCTTTTACAGAAAAATCTTTGCGAATACTAGTGTTCTGTAAATCGGTATCAATTGATTTACCGGTCAAAGCATCTGTTAATTGTAACTCGATAACTCCACTAAGATCTTTAGAAGAAATATTAGAAACCTTAGAACTCAGGATAATCTTATCACCTTCTCTAAGAAATCTTGGAGGATTTGGTAAAATCATTAGTTCCTTTTGGGTAATAGTTTCTAATAATTGTGTTCCAGTATTTAGCTTTTTAGTATGTGCCAATAGTTGCACTTTCCATTTAGTCAATGCCTCTGGAGCAGTAAAATTAAAACGTATGTTACCTTCTGCATCCGTAGTTAACTTCGGAAAGAAAAATGCAGTTTCCTGAAGATTTTTACGAATCTTAACTCCTTCTAGGGATGGTTCTTTTTTCTCTTCATCTTGTTCATTCTTTTCAAAAGTACCTCCCAAAATTTCTTTAGAAGATTTTTCTTCAACTTCGGCTACTTCTTCCATCTCTGCATCATCAGCGACCATTTCCATAGATGCCATGGGAGCAGAAGCTAATTTTCTGCTTTTTTTACCTCGTACACCAGAGGCGAAAGAGTCCATTCGGTAATTGTATGAATTTCCAAAATACAATCCAAACCAATTTAATTGATCATATCCCTGGTGTTGAAAACTAGCGATCCATAGTTGTTGATCATAGATATTAAAATTCCCTTTAGCAAAACTTTTGGTTGCATTTCGTTGTGAGTACGAATAGTAAATAGGTCTATTGATAGGATTAAAATACCATTGATGCGGCTTAAATTGATCTAAAGAGGCATCATACATACTGGCTAGTAACTCTGCAGTTACTTTATCTCCTTTAGGTCCTTTTACAGTAAAACTCCATGTTTCTTGTTGTCCTGGTTGTAACTTATCTCTAAAGGTGTTAGTTTCTATAGTAAGCGCTGTCGGTTCATACGGAACTGCAATCGGGACAGTACCGCTTTGATAGGCATTATAATTTGCAAAACTATATGTAACAGCAAAACCACCTAGATCTTCTTTATTTACGGGTATTTTGATAGTCTTACTATTGTTAGATAATTTAATCAGTTTAGTTTCAATTACCTTTTGATTTTTTTCAATATCTAAAGTGATTGTAATATCTTCTGAGGCAGAACTTAGTTTTAGTATAACTTCATCTCCAATTGCGTATTCACCTTTGTCCGTTGTAATTTCGAACAGCTTGCTATCGGCTATAGTTTTATCAGATTGGTCATAGATATTTATATATTTTATATCCTTTACTTCTTGCCCAAATCGATCTTTAGTTTGAAGTTCTATTACATACTTACCAGTTTCCCATTTTTTAATGGTTTTTAGCAATATATCCTTAGTTCCTTTGGTATTGTCTTTAGTTTCTTTAGTATCATAGACTTTTTCCAAAATTAGATTTCCTTTTTCCCAGTTCCTATAATCATCTTCATTTTTATAGGCATCGTGCGGGAATAATTTCTTGAATTCTTCTTTGGTTACATTACTATAATCAGGAGCTTTCCAAGGGCGAACGCGTAAAGGGCATTCAGGTGCTTGTAGTCTGTAAATTTTTAGACTTCCTGTATTTGCTATAAATTCATTGTTCAGGTTTTGAGTAGTAATATTTAAGATATTGTCTTTTTTGGTTTTATCAATTTCGGAATCAATATTAATAGATGCCGTTAATGCATGATACCCTACATTTACATAAGTCGTAGCGCTTCTGGTTTCTCCATTAATATCGGTAACATCCGCTATTACTTTATACGTAAAAGTAGGTTGATTATCTTTTGAAACACTTTTGTCTGGTAAAGCAGCGAATGTAATGTTGTATTCTCCTATATCATTGGTTGTGGTCTCACCGTGTGTGATTTCTTGTTCTTCGCTATTTCTAGGATACCAATAACACCAACGAGGATACTGTATTTGTCTATATACTCGGTATACTACTTTAGCGTCTGTAATATTGCTACCAGCATAAGCGGTAGCAGTAGCCGTAAGTTTAATGCTATCATTAACTCTATAGGTTTCTGTAACTGGATTAAATGTTGTTTCAAATTTAGGGCGCTTGTATTCTTCTACAGAAATATAGATGCTATTGTAATTATCTGTTTGAATGGAATAATTACCAGTTAATCCAGAAGAAGGTAAAATAAATTCTCCAGCAAATGATCCATATTCATTTGTGGTAAAGTTAAGAAGCGTAATTTCTTGTCCATTTACATCAATAAGTTTGGCAAAGGTTGGTCTATTAGCTACTACTTTAGGATCTTCTTTTCCTTTGGTAGCCATCATAATTCCCTTGAAATATACAGTTTGTCCAGGTCTGTAAATACTTCGGTCTGTAAAAAGAAAAGTAGAATATCTCGTGCTATTGTCTGGTTGACTATCACCTCCATATTGATTAAGATATATTCCTTTAAAATTTGCTTTATCCGTACCCTTAGTAACAGTTGCTAATACATTGTAGTAATAACCTTCTTGAGAAAAGAACGCTTCTCCTTTTTCATTAGTGGTTAGCGTTTTATTTAAACTATTTCTTCTACTATCTGCGAAGAGTTTAATCGAAGCATTAGGGATTGGTATTCCATTATTTCTATCGATAACCTGAAACTTAGTTTCTTTTGTTGTTTTGTTTTCTAAAAGAGTAAGATTAGTGACTTGTAGATCTCCAAAAGTGAATGTATGATCTACGTTTAATTCTTTGGTAATTGATCCAACAATAATATACGATCCTTGCTCTAATGAAGGAACGGCAATTTCCATGTTATGGTTTTGGTAATCTTTTTTGTCAATAAATTTTGACTCCCACGAATGAACTTCTGATAATTTGTTTAGAAATGCTACCTTCTTTTTTGGTTCATATATTTTCTGTAAAGATTGTATTTGATTTTGATTAGCCTTTAATACTTTAAAATGTAGAAGTTCAAGGTTTTTATAGTTTACCAGAAGCCTAGATGGTTTGTTAATAGGGATATAACTTTCTAACTTTATAGAATTAACTTGAGCATCAAGAATCTGTTCTTTTTGATATGCACAATTAATAGCTCCTCTGGATTTAGGATATTGCGCGATAGCTGCTTCACAAACTTTCAGCGCTTTTTGAAGCGCCCAACGATGGGTTTCATTTTCTTCAGGAATATAAGTAGCGGCCTGTGTCTGATAGAGTGTTACGATCTCATAGTCATATAGGGTGGAGGATGGGCTGTTTTTATGTTTTTCTTTTTCCGAAAGAAGAGTTGCTAATAAAAGTTCTTGTTTGTCATTAAAAATTGCGTGGTCATGAATGAATTTTAAACGTTCAATATTTACTTCGATTAATGCATCAGGTTTTTTATCTCTCTTATGAAGATTGATAAGACTTTGGTATATTTTTAAAGCATGAAATTGTAGTGACAAAGAATCTTTTGTATTCAGTTTAATTACTGAAAAAGGTTCGTGGTCATTTAAATAGTCCGGAGAATCAATCTCAAAAGCATATGCTGGTTTAGTAATACTGGTCTCCGACGTTTTATAAAAAGCTAAAGCATTATGTGATAGAAAATCAAAGAGTGTAGGGCGGTATTTTTTAGAATCTGTAGACTGTGATAAGATATCATTGAATTGTGTTAGATCTGTTTGCTGCGCTAATAAGCCGTTTTCCAATGATTTCTGATAATATAAATGGATTTCGGCGAATAAAGTTTCTAAATCCCAAGTTCTAAAATCTTCTTTGTCTACTTTCTCAGAAGTTTTAGTACGATTATAAAATTGCCATCTATGTTCTTGGAAATATTGCCAATACATATTAGCTAGAATACTTTCTAGGATATTTCTACTAGGGAATTTACTGCTAGAAATCTCACTTTTAAATTCTTGAATGATATTTAACTGAGCATTCTCTTCTAGAACTAAGTTGTACTTAGCCTTATATATTAATGCTTTTGTAATTTGATTAGTATTATTATTTTTTTTGGCTTTTGTATGGATAGTTTCCACGATTTCTAAAGCGGATTTTGGTAGTCCTTGTTGGTCGAAATCTTCTACTTTTTTCCAATCATCTTGATAATTATAGTTGTTCTGAGCCATCATATAATTTAGGTTAGTAATAAAGAGTATGAAAACAAGAATGATATATTTTTTCATCTGTTTGATTTTTTTTGTGTTTGTTAAAACAATAATACAAGTCGTATACCACATATTTTTAGGTATAAACTTGTAGAAAGTAAATAACTATATAAAGCTACATAATTGCAACGATAAATTAGGGAAAACCTTGTTTTGATTAGTTACTATATTATTTTAATGAGGAAAATGATCTTGTAATGAACTAAATATACGGTTAAATAAAGCTGTTCTTTATTTTTTCATTTCTACATACTTTTATTATTCATTGTAGGTTGTATCTTTACTTTTTAGAATCAAGGATATAATTATGCGTGTACATTTTATTGCTATAGGAGGTAGTGCGATGCACAACCTAGCTATGGCACTGCATCAAAAAGGATATAAAGTAACAGGAAGTGATGATGTGATTTTCGAACCTTCGAAATCGAGATTAGATAGGTTTGGCTTATTGCCAGAAAATTTTGGTTGGTATCCACAGAAAATCACTTCAGACATAGATGCAATCATACTAGGAATGCACGCTAAAAAAGATAATCCAGAGTTGCATAAAGCACAAGAATTGGGTTTGACTATATACTCGTACCCTGAATTTCTGTATGAACAGTCTAAGAATAAGACACGAGTGGTAATAGGAGGTTCTCACGGGAAAACTACAATAACTTCTATGATTCTTCATGTGTTACACTATCATGATAAAGAGGTGGATTATATGGTTGGAGCTCAATTAGAAGGGTTTGATACTATGGTTCATCTAACGGAAGAGAATGATTTTATGGTTTTAGAAGGAGACGAGTATCTTTCTTCTCCAATTGATAGAAGACCTAAATTTCATTTGTACAAGCCTAATATTGCATTGCTTAGTGGAATTGCTTGGGATCATATTAATGTGTTTCCAACATTTGAAAATTATATTGAACAGTTTCGGATTTTTGTGGATAGTATAGTTCGTGGTGGGAGTATAAATTATAATGAGGAGGATTCTGAAGTGGCTAAAGTCGTAGAGAATTCAGAAAATCAAATACGAAAAATACCTTATAATACACCGGAATATAGAGTGGAAAACGGAGAAACCCTTTTGCAAACTCCAGAAGGGGAGATGCCTATTGAAGTTTTTGGGGCTCATAATCTAAGTAATTTAGCAGGTGCTAAATGGATTTGTCAGCATATGGGTGTTGACGAAGATGAGTTCTATGAAGCCATAGCTTCTTTTACGGGAGCTTCTAAAAGATTAGAAAAAATAGCCGAAAGTAATAGTGCTGTTGCTTATAAAGATTTTGCGCATAGTCCATCTAAAGTCAGTGCAACAACTAAAGCGGTTAAAGAACAATATAAAGATAGAAAGGTTGTCGCTTGTTTGGAGTTGCATACGTATAGTAGTCTTAATGCAGAGTTTTTAAAAGAATATGAAGGCGCATTAGATTTTGCAGATGAAGCAGTAGTTTTTTATTCGCCTAATGCGGTAAAAATAAAACAACTGGAAGAGGTATCTGCGGATCAAATAGCAAAAGCATTTAATAGAAAAGATCTTATTATTTATACAAATCCCGAAGAGTTTAAAACATACTTGCGTCAGAAAGATTTTACTAATGCTGCTTTGTTACTGATGAGTAGTGGTAACTATGGAGGACTAGATTTTGATGAGGTAAAAGAGATGATGTAATTAAAAATGCTTTTTAAATAATCCATTTACAAAATCAGCAACACTTTTTTGATTATTTTTAATCAATTCTTGTTTTGCATTTTCGATATCTGCAGGTACCTTGTCCTGACTTAGTTTAAATTTCCCTTCCCATTGTTGTACTTCAATCTCGAAACAGTGTATATAGGGAATCAAACGATCCATTCTTGGATCTTCAATGGATAAATTGAAAGCTTGATTAGGATTTTCTAAAAAATCGGTCATAATAACCATAGATTTTTTTATCACTTCAGGGTCTTTTATTTCTTCTACAGTTCCTGTAGCGTGCGCTATAATATAGTTCCAAGTAGGTAGTTGGTTTGTTGTATATATAGATGGTGAGATATATGTCTGAGGTCCCTGAAAAACAACTGTAATAGGATGCTTACCTTTTAGTAAGTGTACGTGGGGATTATTAGCATCTATGTGTCCTACAAGTTTATCTCCGTGAAATATAAGAGGTGCGTGTGTAACAAAGGGTTTTGTTTCTTGAGCAGAAATTAGGATAGCAAAAGGGTAGTTAATTGCTACGCTTTTGATGTTCTCATTGTTATAGTCTTGATGATGTTTAGGTGGATACACAGAGACTATACGTTAAATTGTTGTAAATGATGATCTAAATGCTTGTATTGCATTTTTCCCCATTGATCTTTTGTGAATTTTCCAAACATAGGATGCGGATCCCATTCTGAAATGGTTCTTTTTTCAGAGAACTCGTTAACCAAATTTATAAGATGTTTTTTTTCTTCGTTAAAAACTTTGGTATCTACAACTTTTAGTTTTGGATGTGTAGGTAGACTCTTTCTCCAAGGTTTGTCATTGTACAATGATTTCTTAAAGAATATTTTAGCTAGTAAACTAGGTTTCATCGACGGATAATCTTTTTTAAGAGCAATCTTAAGAGGAAACTGACAATGATAAAACATTTGTGAAATATCCATTTTACCCCATGAAGGAGTACTTTCAGTAGATAATTTATGAATACGTTCTTCTATTTCGTTTTTTGTAGTTTCATCAAAAAGAGATTTCATATCAATAATATTTAGTATCCAATACCCAAAAATAATAGAATTATTTTAAAAATAAGGTATAGCTATACAATGCTAGTGTTACTAAATAACTTTTTGTGAGATATTAATCGATAAAATAATTTATTATCTATCCGACTTTTTCAAAAACTAGCTTAAGAATACCTTCTAAATCTGCATTGGCAGAAATATCTGCAGGAGTTCCTAAATTAATCATTAAGGGCTGTTCTTTAATTTTTCCCATTAGGAAAAATTGAAAGGTAGTTCCTGATTTAAATTTGAAACCTGTAAGTTGAGATCCAAAAGATGTAAAAGTCACAGCTGTCTTCGATGTATTTTCTGCTCCAAAGGCATCTATAGTAGCATCAAAAACTGCAGTTAACATATCATCACTATAGTAATCCCATTTAATAGATGTTCCATTACAAGCTTGTAGTTCATATTCTGATTGTGCTTGACATCCTCGGGGAACTTGTATGTGATTTCCTACTAGGTTTAGAAAACTAATACGTTTCCTGTCTTGTCCATAAAAACTAATAGTGGCCAATAGTAATACGAAAGTAAAAATGTTCTTCATAAATAGGTTAATTTGAAGTTGTTAAATTCTATGTTTTTAGATTATGGGTGGTCAAATATAGTAAAACTTTCATTTTCAAACAAATATATCCAGCATGAATATTTAAAGATCGACACGATGATCTATGTTTATTTGTGTTTTTTAAGTAATAATATCTTGTTTTTGAGATAAATAGTTTATACTTATAGATTGAAAGATTTAGGGAATTAAATTATATAAAAAACATATATGAGTGAATATAATTCGTCGTTTTCTATTAGGGAATGGAACGAAAATGATCGACCAAGAGAGAAATTGTTGGTTAAAGGGAAGAATTCGTTGAGTGATTCAGAACTAATTGCAATTTTAATAGGTTCGGGTAATAGAGATGAAAGTGCTGTGGCTCTAAGTAAACGAATTTTAGCAAGTGTTGATCATCAAATTAATTCATTAGGAAAGCTGTCGATAAAACAATTGATGAGTTTTAAGGGCATAGGAGAAGCTAAAGCTATATCTATAATTGCAGGTTTAGAATTAGGAAGAAGGAGAAAGGAAGAAGGTGTCCCATCTATTCCCAAAATTACTAGAAGTAAAGATGTGTTTGATGTACTTAGTCCTCATATTGGAGATTTAGAACATGAAGAGTTCTGGGTGTTATATCTGAATAATTCAAATAAAATTTTGCAGAAAAAACAAATAAGTATAGGAGGAAAAACAGGAACATTAGTAGATCCTAGAATTGTATTTCGATATGCGTTAGAGTTTAATGCAACGGCTATAATATTAACTCATAATCATCCTAGTGGATCATTAACACCTAGTTCATCGGACAAATTATTAACACAAAAATTAAAACAAGCTGGGCTTAGTTTAGAGATTAAGTTATTAGACCATTTGATAATAACAGAAAAGGAGTATTTTAGCTTTGCAGACGAAGCAATACTATAATTGAAAATATGTTATTAGTTTATGTTCAGAAAATAACTCCTAGAGTATCTTATACTTTTAAGCATATTTGTAAACGAATTATGGGATTGGAAGTAGACTTCACTTCTAAAATAGAATCTTTTATAGCACATGACGGACCTAAACTATCTTATGGTAAACAACCTTTAGGTAAAGAACTCTATTTTCAAAGTGTAGATTTACTTTTTGAGCATGGATTTAATGAAGTTGATGTTCAGGTAATTTCTTGGGAAGATACTCAATGTTTCTTTCAAGTTAAACATCCAGATACAGCGTTGCCTTTTGATATTTTTGCAGCTACTTTTTATTTGTTAACTAGATATGAAGAATATCTTCCGCACGTAAAAGATGAACTTGGTCGATTTACGGCTACAGAAAGCATAGCCTATCAGAATGATTTTTTGCAAGAACCGGTGGTTGATATCTGGGCATTTAAATTTAAAAACATTTTACGAGAGAAGTATCCAGATATAGAGTTTCAAGAAAAAGAATTTAGAATATATCCTATTCTCTATATTAATCAAACCTTTGCATATTGGCAAAAAGGAATTTTACGATCAATAGGTGGAGGTGTACGGGATTTATGGCAGTTAAAAATAAGTGAGGTTACTGATAGGATTAAAGTAATGTTAGGAATCAAAAAAGATCCTTATAATACCTTTGATTTTGTTATTAATCTACAAAAGAATAAAATAAGGGATTGTCTCATATTTTTTGGTTTAGGCGATTACACGAATTACGAAAAGAATATTAGTCATAGTAATCCAGAACACATAAAGACAATTAAACATGTTTCTGATTATGTTGATATAGGGCTTAAAGTATCTTATGATGCTATATCAGATTTGGGAATATTAAAAGAAGAAAAAAAGAGAATAGAGAACATAGTGAATAGACAATTAGTGTATTCCTTGTGTTCTTTTTATAAAATAAAATTACCAGAAGCTTATAGAAATTTTATTGAGTTAGAGATAAAAGAAGATTTCTCTATGGGATATCCCGAGCATGCAGGATTTAGAGCCGGTACTTGTACTCCTTTTATGTTTTATGATTTGGATTATGAGGTACAAACACCTTTAGTTATATATTCTTTCTGCTGTACTCCTAAAAGTTTTGATAAGGCAGAAAACGAATTTGCAGTAAAACAAGAATTACAAAATTATATTGAAAAAATAAAAAAAGTAAACGGATTATTTATTCCCGTTTTTAGTAACGGTTTGTTCAGTGAGCTTACTGAGCAAAGTTTTTGGAAATCAGTATTTGAGTTTATATGGAATGAAGATGAAAACAGAAAAAATTGAGCACATATTTTTTGATTTAGATCATACTCTTTGGGATTTTGATAAAAATTCTACTTTAGCTTTTCAGTTGATGTTTGATAAATTCCAAATTTCAATTCCAATTGATAATTTTTTAACTGTTTATCAGTCTATTAACTTGCGTTATTGGAAGTTGTTTAGAGAAGAACAAGTTACTAAAGAGGAACTTCGAAGAGGCCGTTTGATAGAGGCTTTTGCCTTTTTTGATAAGAAATTTCCTTTAGAAATCATTGATGCTTTATCAGATGATTATATTAATTTTTTGCCATTAAATAATTATCTTATTACTGGAGCAAGAGAATTGTTGACGTATCTAATGCCAAAATATCAACTTCATATCATTACGAATGGATTTAGAGAGGTACAAAACACAAAGCTTTCAAACTCTGAAATCAATCATTATTTTAAAACGGTTACTAGTAGTGAAGATGTGGGGGCAAAGAAACCAAATCCAATAATATTTGAACATGCAATTAGGGTTTCTGGCGCTAATATTGTTAATAGTTTAATGATTGGAGATAATTATGAAGCTGATATTGTTGGTGCAGAATCATTGGGAATTAAAACGATATGTTTTAATTATCATAAAGAGAAGTTACCAGAAACCACAATACAAGTTTCTGAATTATATGAAATAAAAAAATATATTTAGTAATAATTATTTGTATATTTTCGTTAATACTAAACAACTCCCCCCAGATGAAAACAAAAAAAGCCAGTTTATTACTGCTGTTTTTTAGCGCAGTTTTAACAACAGTTTCTTGCGTAAAGGAACTAGATTTTGAACAACTTGATGATGTTGTTTTAACGCCTGTAATTGAAGCAGATTTTATTTATTCGGAGTTTGATGTGTCCGAATATATTCCTGATGGGCTTCCTCCGGATACAGATTTTACAATTCCTCCGGATGTCTTACGAGATACTATAAATTATGATTTGGTAGGGACTGATTTTGCAATAGATAACTTGGATAGAGTAGAGTTAACTATAGAAGTTCGTAATATAATAGAAAGATCTTTTACAATACAATTTCAGTTTTTGACTGAAAGTGAACAACCATTAGGACAATTGTACAGTGTTCCTGTGCAGGCTGGAATGGGAGCGGGGACTGAACCGGTAGTGTCGTTTTCTGTTCCTAATCCGATAGTGTTGGATAATGCCACATTAAATCAATTATCGTCAGCTCAAAAAATTGCAACCGAGATTATCGTTCCAACTCTCAATACAGATTTGAGAGGCGTTTTGAATATAAGATCTAAAGCTAGTTATTATGTAAATTACGAATTATGAGAATCTTGCTATGCCTTTATTTAGGTTTATTGGGATACTCAGGATATTCTCAGAACAAAGAAACCTTATACGACTTTACAGATCTGCCACAATCATTAATGCTTAATCCCGGTGCAGATGTAAACTTTAAATATCATGCAGGAGTACCATTTTTATCACAAATTCATTTAAATGTAGGATTTAGAGGAACTTCCATTTATGATATTTTTGCTGATGATGGAAGAGATATTAATGATAAGATAGAAAATACAATAAATACACTAACTAGTAAAGATTATTTTACACTTACTCAGCAATTAGATATTATAAATTTTGGTTGGAGAAGTAAGAATAATAAAGATTTATATTATTCTGCGGGTTTATATCAAGAGTTGGACTTGATTGTATATTTTCCTAAAGACTTTGCAGTGTTAGCTTATCAAGGGAATCAAGATTTTATAAATGTCCCATTTCGATTTTCGAATATCAGTGCTACAGGAGAGTTACTAACGGTGTATCATTTTGGTTATAATAAAAAAGTAAGTAAAAAACTCACTTTTGGGGCAAGGGCTAAATTGTATTCCAGTATGTTTAATTTTCGGAGTACTAAAAACAGAGGTACTTTTACAACTATAGAAACTCCACAAGGAAATAACATATATCAACACGTAATTAGTAATGCGGATGTAAGTCTTCAAACTGCAGGATATGCTTCCTTGCGGGATATAGAATCTGAAGATAACTCAGATGGTTCGAAACAAGTACTTAATAAGTTTTTGGGTAGAGCATTTCTTGGAGGTAACCTAGGAGTTGGTTTTGATGTTGGGTTTACATATAAATTAGAAGATCAATGGACAATTACTGGTAGTGCAACGGATTTGGGTGTGATTTTTTATACTAAAGATGTTGAAACCTATCAAGCGAGAGGGAATTTTGTTTTTGAAGGATTCGAAACTCCTATTACCGATGATAATGGTCAGGATATTTTGGATGAGTTAGAAGAAGCTATACCGATTGATACATTGAATACTAGTTATGCCGCTTTACGCCCTCTTAAACTAAATGGTTCTATTAAATATTCGTTTAACCGTTATGATGATGGCACGTGTAACTGTTTTGTAGAAGGGGAGGATCCTCCTTATCAAGATGCTTTTGGTTTACAAGTGTTTTCTCAGTTTAGACCAAAAAGACCACAATATGCTGCATCTTTGTTTTATTATAAGCGATTGTCTAATTTTTTAAAAGCAAAATTGACATATACCGTTGATGATTATTCATATAAAAACATTGGTTTTTTAATGTCTACCCATATTAACAAAATTAATTTCTATATTTCGGCAAATAATCTTTTAGAATATTCTAATCTTGCAGAAGCCAGGGGGGCATCTATTCAGTTAGGATTTAATGTAATAATGTAATGAATATAATACGTATTTTATTTTTTGGGCTTTCTTTTTTGTTTACAATTAATTTCTCAGCGCAGAGTACTGTGAATGATTATAAATATGTCATTGTTCCTGAAGGCTATGTCTTTTTAAGGGAGAACGATGATTATCAGTTAAATTCTTTAACTAAATTTTTGTTTGAAAAATACGGATTCACGGCATTTATTCGAGGAGAAGATTTACCTGAAGATTTGAAGGTGAATGGATGCAAAGGTTTAAGAGCCGATGTGAAGAAAAACTCTGGATTATTAAAAACTAAACTTATCATTGATTTAATCGATTGTAATGGTATAGTTGTATTTAGCACAAAAGAAGGAGTCAGCAGAGAAAAAGAGTTTAAAAAATCATATCATGAGGCCCTTAGAGATGCTTTTAAGGATATTGAAAGACTAAACTATAAGTATAATGGTAAAAAGGAAAACACTTCTATTAAAAAAGATATAGTTGTTTCTGAAAAATCACCTGCAGCTAATAAAGTTGTGCCTTTAGATAAAGCCGAAAGTAATATCTCTAAAGAAGATGTTTCTAAAATAAAATCATTGTCATATGTTTATAATGGTGACAAATATATTTTTGAAAAAAGAATTTTTGGTTTTGAGCTATTGAAAAATAATAATGATACACCTGTTTCTGTTGGTAAAATATTTAAATCCAGTAGGGATAATAATTATATTATTCAAGCTGGAGAATTAAGTGGAGTTGGTTATTTTGATTCCTATGGAAATTTCATGCTGGATAGGATTAATCCCGCGACTAGTAGATTAATAACTGATACTTTTGCTCGTCAGTAATTTTAATAGTTATATTTTTCTCCCCAACGTGATTTAAGAAAAGATCTAAATGCATTTTCACGTTGATTGTCTCCAGGTTCATATAGCTTGGTGTTTTCTATTGATTCAGGAAGAAACTCTTGATTAATGAAGTTATTCGCATGATTGTGGGAATATTTATAGTCTTCACCATATCCTAATTCTTTCATTAATTTTGTAGGAGCGTTTCTAATGTGTAATGGCACAGATAAATCTCCAGTTTGCCGTACTAACTGTTGCGCTTTGTTAATTGCCATATAAGAAGCATTACTTTTTGCGGAAGTAGCAAGGTAAACTGCGCATTGACTTAAAATGATTCTTGCTTCTGGATATCCAACCGTAGTAACTGCCTGAAAAGTATTATTAGCCATTATTAACGCTGTTGGATTAGCATTCCCTATATCTTCCGATGCTAATATGATCATTCTGCGAGCAAGAAACTTTAGATCTTCTCCTCCTTCGATCATTCTAGCTAACCAATATACCGCTGCGTTAGGGTCACTGCCTCGAACCGATTTGATAAAAGCAGAGATAATATCATAATGTTGTTCTCCTGTTTTATCATATCTAACGGTGTTCTGTTGTACAAGTTTTAATACTAGATCATTTGTTATTGTGATTTCATCTTGATCTTGACTTGAAATTATAAGCTCAAAAATGTTCAGTAATTTTCTAGCATCTCCTCCACTTAGCCTTAATAAAGCCTCGCTTTCATTTAACTTTATGTTTTTAGATAAAAGATATTCGTCTTGCTTCATTGCCCTTTCTAAGAGTGCTTCTAATTCTTCTTTCCCAAAAGGATTCAGAACATAGACCTGACAGCGGGATAATAGGGCAGGGATTACCTCAAAACTAGGGTTCTCTGTGGTTGCGCCAATTAATGTAATCCATCCTTTTTCAACAGCTCCCAATAAAGAGTCTTGTTGAGATTTGCTAAAACGATGAATCTCATCTATAAATAATATTGGATTTTTAGAAGTAAATAGACCGCCACTTTGTTTGGCTTTGTCGATAACTTCTCGTACTTCTTTGACTCCACTATTAATAGCACTTAGTGTATAAAATGGCCTATCAGATTCATTGGCGATTATATTAGCTAAAGTGGTTTTTCCAACTCCAGGAGGGCCCCAAAGAATTAAAGAAGGAATGATTCCTCTTTTCACCTGTTTTGTTAGAGAACCATTGTTACCAATTAAATGTTCTTGGCTTAAATATTCTTCTAAGGATTTTGGACGTATTCTTTCAGCCAGTGGTTTGTTCATATTGACAAAGGTAACAAGTGTTTAGTAGAAAAACATAATTGTTAACTTTATTCTATGTTTCATTATTCCGAAAATTTGTATTACTGACAATTTAACTGGATTTGAATTTTGGATGGTTTTTTGCTTATTATTATACACTTATGGAAGGAAATAGTGATTTTAGGTTTAGTACAGGAGTTATAGGGTATCCATTATTATTTGTGTTAGTAATTTGGGTAGTTTTTTGGTTTGAAGTTCGGTTTGGTTTTGATTTTAATAGTTATGGGATATATCCAAGAACTTTAATAGGGGTTAGGGGAGTGTTGTTTTCTCCTTTTATTCATGGCGATTTATCACATTTATGGCATAATACTTTGCCACTTTTAATTTTATCAATGGCACTTTTTTTCTTTTATCCTAAGAACTCATGGAGAGTGTTACTTTATGGAGCTATTTTCACGGGTGTTTTAACTTGGTTTCTTGGAAGATCTGCTAATCATATTGGAGTGAGTGGAGTAATTTATATGTTGTTTGGTTTTTTGTTTTTTAAAGGGATAGTGGCAAAGCATTTTAGGCTAATTGCGCTTTCATTCGTAGTTGTTTTTATATATGGAAGTATGATTTGGTATACATTGCCAGTAGATCCAAAGATTTCTTGGGAAGGGCATTTATCAGGTTTGATAGTAGGTGTGTTATTAGCTTTTATTGTAAAAAAAGGTATTGCTAAGCAAAAAAAGTATCATTGGGAAACAAAAGATTTTAATCCAGAAGATGATGCTTTTTTAAAGCATTTTGATGAAAATGGAAATTTTATAGAAGTTTTACCGGATCAAGAGTTGAATGAGGGTATTGAAATAATGTATGAGTATAATCCAAAAGATGAAAAAAAAAGTGATTAAAAATGTGTTTTACGGGTTTTATAATCTTTGTCGGATAGACTCATAAAGAAAGACGCCACAGGCAACAGATACATTAAGTGAAGCTATTTCGCCATACATAGGAAGTTTAGCTGAATGATCTACAATTTTTAAAACAGAGTTGGATATGCCTTTCCCCTCACTCCCCATTACTATTGCAGTGGGATTTGTAAGATCTTTGTCATAAATAGTAGAATTTGCTTTTTCTGTTGCAGCAATTATTTGTATGCCAGAAGATTGTAGGTAAAACATAGCGTCTTTAATGTGATCAACTTTACAGATAGGAATTTTGAAAATTGCTCCTGCAGAAGTTTTTACCGTATCTGCGCTTACAGGTGCTCCTCCTTTTTTCTGAATAATAATACCATGAACTCCTGTGCATTCCGCAGTTCTAATTATTGCTCCAAAATTACGAACATCTGATAATTGATCGAGAATCAAAAATAAAGGAGTTTCCCCAGATTCAATAACCTGTAGAACCAAGTTTTCTAAATTTTGAAACTCAATAGGTGCTATATGTGCCACCACTCCTTGATGATTTTTGCGAGTTAACCGATTAAGTTTTTCAATAGGAACAAAAGAGAAATTAAGGTTTTCTTCTTTGAGTAAACTCATCAACTCCTTAGATAAGTCCCCTTTCAGACCTTTCTGAATAAAAAGTTTATCAATTGTTTTTCCAGAATTTATGGCCTCTATAACTGTTCTTATACCAAAGATTTGGGATTCATTTTTCATAAGGAACAAATATAGTATATAAAAAACATCCCGATGAAATTTCATCGGGATGTTTTTTATATACTATATTTAATATTAATTAAATCTGAAATCTCCGGTACTTAATATTCTGTCTATTTTTATTTACAAACCTAAATTAATAATAGCTTCATCATCAATATTATAATGATAACCTCTCCAATGTAAACTACTATTAGCATCAAATTTCCATACAACTTCTTTTTCATTATTGACTTCCCAAAATCCAAATGAACCTTCTGTGATAAGTGTATTGCCATTAGGGAGTCTTACAGCTCCTGAAACTAAAGGAGAGTACAAATCCGGTGATGTGAAATCCCAAACAACATTTGGTTCATTATTCGCATTAGATAACAAAGTGAGTTCGTCTGGTAAATTTAATTCATATACGATAGATTGTTCTTGATTCGGGATATTTCCATTCATATACATTAAAATATTTCCAGCTCCAATTTCATTGTTAAGTAAAACGTTAGGAAAGTGATTATTATAAAACAGTCTAATTCCATTAGAGTTTTGGTATGTCTCGGGATTTCCAAACCTATAAATTAAGTCTCCTCCTTTGCTGAAATTACCGCCTAAATGAGACGACGCTTGATTTGTTGTAGTACTATGATCAATTACCCATATTTCGCTAAAAAAGTTAACGCTGATATAAATTAGGTCGTTTTCAGGATCATAATCAATACCATTAGCGTGCATGATATCTCCTCGATCATCATAATTATAATTTAGATCTATTAATTGTGGGTTCTCGTTTACATTACCATAGTTGTCCTTGGTAGAATCAAAATCCTGAATTAAGTGATCCCAAGAACTCCATTCCCATACAATTTGATTAGTTACAGGGTTTACTTCTATTAGGGCTTCTATAAGTAGTTTTTCGTTTGGAAGATTAATATTGTATCCGGCATTTTCTGCTTCTTGAATATTTTTAGCTTTCCAAGCTAATATCAAGATATTTCCATTCGGGAGCATTTCGATATCATGATGAGATAAATGACTTTCATTTGAATAGGTAAACTCCCAAAAAATTGAATTATCTGGGTTTATGATTTGAACTTTTCCTCCATATCCACCGATATCAAAAGATGGGTTATCTGCTTTTAGAGAAGCTAAAAGTTTTCCATTATTAAGTAGAAATACATCATTACCTAACCTAGAATCTAAAACCCACTCCTGTACTATATCGGCATTTAATTTATCCATTAAATATACTTTAGCTTCAGTTACGTCATTTACTAAAATATAACCTTTTTCAACTTTGGAACTATCAAGGATAGTTATTTTCCCAGTTTCTCCTATTATTGGATTGTTTTCTGATACTGGGTTTTCATCCTCATTTTCTTCTTGATTTTCTTCTTCAGTTATAACGGTATCATCATTATTACAAGACGATAATAAGAAAAAGAAACATAAGATAAATTTTAATAATTGAAAATTTTGTTTGTTACGAAGATTCATTATAGTATATTTTATAGATAAAGCCATCAATACTATTGATGGCTTTATTTAATTAGTTGTGAAGTTTAAATAACGTTTTAGTTTTTCACAGCGGAAAAATCAAAGCTACCAAAACTTCCTAAATCAACCGTATATTGAAGATTGAATACAAAAGCTCCTGTACATGAAAAGACAAAACTAGTTCCTGATGTATTAATATTTCCACCAGAATATCCAAAGAACGATGGTGCAACAGGTTGTCTAGCTATCGTTGCTATACCAGTATCAGGATTTATTTGAATATCAAAATTTGCTCCAGCTGAGAATAAATCAACAACAGTTAATGAATTTTCATCAGGTCCAGCAATAACTTCAAATGTAGAAGCAGCAAGTCCAAAAGCATCAGTCTGTTTTGTGTATGTACCAATTGCATCTGACTGATTAAAAGGACAAGAAATGAAAGTAGTGAAACTTAATGCTTGTTCTAAACCAGGATTTGTGATTGCTCCTAAAAACTGTGTACCATCTCCTGGGTCAATGGTGATACCATCAGATCCAGTTGTAGTAGCTAAAAAGTTATATTGATCACCAGCTTGTAAATCTGCTAATGTAATACCAAAAGCTGCAGCAAGATCAGTGGCACTTATTCTTAAATCAAGAGGAAATTGTTCCGTTATATTAGTAAGAGGTACATATACTAAATTCCCATCTGCATCTTCTACATTATTTCTATTTACTCTTATGTCATAAGACGTAATATTACCAAAAGGAGCGACAACTTCTGCTTCAAATGCTGATCCTTCTAGATCTGTTACGTTAATAACTGGAGAACTTATTTCACCGAAATAAGCGAAAGGAGCCTCAATAGTATCTGTTATTTGATTTTTCTCATCATCTTCACAAGAGAGAAACATCGTAGTAGTTAGAACTACTAGGAATATTTTAAATAAATTTTTCATTTTATAAAAATTTTAATTTTTTATTAATCAACAAATCCTTCTGGGTTCGTGTCCCAAAAAACAGGGATGGCTTGATTAGGTTTTTGCTCAACGTTAGAATTTCTGTCAACTAAATTACTTGGATATAAGAAAGATCTAATGAAAACTCCAGGATTAGCTAATAAAGAAGGTTGTAAATTTTCTGGTTTCCCAGTTCTTCTATATGTATTATAAGCTTCTACACCGTTACCAAATAATGCAATGAAATATTCTGTAACAATGATTTCTAATCGAGCATCATTGTCAGCTGCAGCATCATAATTAGCAAGTACTTCATCGATATAATCTGTAACATCAGCTGCTGTTGGAGCTACGGAAGCATCCGTTAAATCGGCTCTAAAGTTTATTACTTTATCAAATGATTTAGTCATTCCATTAGCAAGGTATGTTCTAGCATCACCAGTTGTTCCTAATTCTAAAGCAGATTCAGCAAGCATAAAATCGACGTAAGAACTTAACATGATTGGGGATATACCAGCTCCTTGGGCACCAACGGTTCTATCGTTTGTACCATCAAAACTATTATCATCAAATCTTGCTCCAATAGGATATACACCCCAGTCACATCTGTCATTTTCATCTGGTGGAATACCTGCATTATCATGATGATCTCTACCATTGTATCCTTGATCTGCTGTACAGAACACTTCACCGGCAGGGTAATGTGTAGGTGCTGTTTCTGTTATACATTGTAGTGCATTTGCATCTGTAGTTCTATTTGCTCTATTTCTATAGAAATAATATCTAATTCTTGGATCAGTAAGTGATTTGTCATTAAGTAATAAATCCATATATGAGTTCGATTGATAATCAGTTACTCCATTATCAAAGTTTCTTGCGAAAATTGGATGTCTACTATCTGGATTAGCGTCTACAGAAGAGTATCTAAATACAAAATCTTGATCTGCAGATTGTATATAATCACCACTAGCAAGAATATTATTAATTCCTACTGTAGATGCTGCAGCACTTACCAAACGTGTTTGTAGGTACAACTTAAGTTTTAAAGTGTTTGCAAAACGAATCCAATTATCCTTATCTCCATTATAATAAAGATCAATTGATGGTTCAGCAGAAGCAGTTAAATTAAGATTTGCGATTGCACTATCTAATAAGGTTTGCATAGCTTCATAAACTGCTTGACCATCATCAAGGTTAGGGTTTTCATTTTCTAAACCTAAACCTGCTTCACTATAAGGAACATCTCCTAAATAATCTACTAACGTCGTTATAGCATATGCTTCCATAATTTGACCAATAGCAATATGAGTATAAAGGCCTAATTCAGTTGCTAAAGGTTCCATAGCTCTATTATCAGCTACAATACCGGCATAAGCTGTAGTATAAGGTGCATTTAATTGTCCAGGACCATATCCATTATCGTAAGTAGGTCCAAATTGATGAAGTATACGTGTTACTTCCATTCCTTCTTCCGTAATACCTTCAAAGAAAGTGGAACCACTAATTTGAATAGCATTGAGGAAAAAATCTATATCTGCTTGATCTGGTGTAAGTGCATTAGGACTTTCCAGAATCTCTAGTTCTTTTGTTTCACAAGAATTTAATCCTAAGGCTAAAGCGAAAAGGAATAAAATTTTGTATATATTATTTTTCATATTTATCATTTTTGTATTAAATAAAATTAGAACGTAGCTCTAAAGCTAAGACCATATCTTCTAGAACTAGGACCTGTTATAAAGTCAATACCTTGTCCATTTCCAACTCCTGTACTAAGAGTGTTAGTGTCAAAATTCACGTCATCTGGAAAGTTAAACGCTTTATACCATAGATTAGATCCAAGTAAAGTTATTGATAGAGAACCAAAAGGAGTGTTACTTAAAAATTCCTTTTTGAAATCATAACTAAGACTAACTTCATTTAACCTTAAAGTAGTACCATCAAATACTTGTGGTTCATTTGGTCCAAAACCAAAATTATTAAAGAATACATTAGTTGAAGTAATTGGAATATTGTTAGGAGTTCCATCCTGCAATACACCTGGTAAAATATAAGTACCACGACGATCGATAGGATTATCCGAATCTACTACTCCTCTTCCTACTAATGTAGCAGCAGTTTGAGAGAAGATATCACCTCCATGTCTATATTGGAAATCAAAAGAGAACTTAAGTCCTTTGTAAGAGAAGGTGTTTTTAATTGTACCTGTCCAGTCTGGATTAGGGTCTCCTATAATTTCGATGTCAGTAGTAGCTAAGTATAAACCATCACTACCTACAATAGGATTTCCATCAGCATCTCTTTGCACAGCGGTACCTTGAAGAATACCAAAAGCTTCACCAGCTATTGCGTAGTTAGCAGGTCTACCACCAATTGAAGCTGTAAGAGCAATTTGATCAGTAGGAAGTTCAGTTATTACGTTTTCGTCAGCGTAAAAGTTACCGTTAATTAACCATTTGAAATTTTCAGTTTTCCAAGGAGTGATATCAAAATCAACTTCAATACCTTCGTTTTCAGATTTACCAGCATTTACACGTTTAACAGTAAAACCATTCCCAGGATCTAATGCTTGATCAGTAATTAAATCTTCAGTATTTCTTTTAAATAAACTCACGTTAAGACCAACTCTGTTATTTATGAAACGAGTTTCGATACCAACTTCAAATTCTTGGAATCTTTCTGGTTTTAAATCTTGGTTACCTAATCTGTTTGATACAGAATTACTAGAAATAACATTTCCTTGTGCATCTACAAAAGCTCTTGAGTTTAATGCTAAAGAGTTTCTAGTACTAAAAGCACCTGGAGCACCAGCTGATTCTCCGTAAGCAACTCTAGCTTTTAAATAATTAAACATATCGCCTTGCAAACCAGGGATCGCATCAGTAGCGATTAAAGAAACACTTGCTCCTGGATAGAAAATAGAATTGTTCTCTTGTTCTAACGTAGAGAACCAATCATTTCTTACTGTACCATTAAAGAATAAATAATTTTTATAATCCAAGCTTAGGTCAGCGTAAACACCGATAGTATTATCCTCTGTCTCGAAATCAATATTTTGTCCGTTAACATCAACGGTAGATTGATTAACAAAGTTATAATGTCTAAGTACACCAAAAGCCAACTGTTGAGTACTATAAGTACCCTCTTGCTGGTAAGTATTTCTCCTCGTATTAAGACCTCCAATAAATGTTAACCCTAAACTTTCACTTAACTGCTCATATCCATTAAGAATTAAACTATTGTCAAAAATACTGTTTCTTACTTGAATAGTTCTGTAAAAACCTGTTACATCACCATCAACACCACCTTTGTTTTGACCGTTAGTGTTAAATTCAGTATAGGTATTCAAACCTGCTCTATAAGTTAATGAATAATTGTCGTTAAAATTATAAGTTAAACTTGCAGACCCAAATATATTATCTGTCTCTTGAGTAACTTTTGCATTAGCTATAGTCCATAATGGATTCTGTATATCGTTACCAGATCTATAGTATACACTTCTTCCATCTTGAGCTTGGAAAGGAAGTCCAAATAAATCAACACTTCTTGGCGTGTAAAGGACATCACCAAATACAGAACTACCACCACCTATAGTACCACTACCTGCTGATGCAGAAATAGGAGGGGTTTTTAAACGAGAAATAGTATAATTTGCCGTTCCTTGAAAAGTAAGTTTGTTACTTAATTTTGCTTTACCACCAAATCCAATATTGTTTCTAGTTAATTGATTTCCTGGAGTGAAACTATCTTGGTCAAAATAACTATAGTTAGCACTAAAAGAAGCATTTTCGTTACCTCCAGTCATTCCTATAGAAGTGTTAGAGATAAATCCAGTTTTGAAAAATTGATCTACACTATCGTATGGTCTGTAAGCATATTCTGAAGCTGCAAGATCTTCAAATCCAGTAACTAACGTTTGATCAGCTAGCTGAGATAATGGATTGGCAACAAAAGTATTTCCAGGACCTCCACTTCTATATAAGGAATTACCACTTATGTCTCTGTTAAAACTAGGTCCCCAGTTACTAAAAAAGAATCCGAAGTTCTGGTGGAAACCACCACCATATTCATCTTGATAATCTGGTAAAACAGCTTCTTCAGCAAAAAGTGATTGTGAAAAAGTAACTTCAAACTTTTTGTTTGATGTTTTACCTGAACCAGTTTTAGTAGTAATAAGGATTACTCCATTTCTACCTTCTTGTCCATAAAGTACAGAAGCACTAAGACCTTTAAGAACATTTACGCTTTCGATGTTGTTTGGATCTATATCCAAAAATCTACTTGACTCTGTTACGTTATCAAAAAATGCGTTCTGTTGGTTTGTGTTGTTACTAAAAGGAACACCGTCTACAATGAATAAAGGCTGGTTACTACCAGATACTGTAGATAAACCACGAATAATAATATTAGTACCTGAACCTGCAGTACCGTTGGTTGCTGTGATATTTAAACCAGCAGCTTCACCAGATAAAATTCTACCAAGATCAGCACTAGATTGTTCTTGAATATCATCAGAAGCTACTGTAGATATTGCATAACCAAGTGATTTTCTCTCTCTTTTAATACCCTGAGCAGTTACAACAACCTCTTCTAAGGTAGCAGCATCTTCTGTCAGCTGAACACTTATAGCGTCGTTGTCTCCAACAACAACTTCTTTTGTTGTAAATCCAAGATAACTAAATGAAAGTACTGCTCCTCTGTTTACTTGAATGGTATAATTACCATCGAAATCAGATTGCGTACCCTTACTAGTACCCTTTACAACGATATTTACCCCTGGTAGAGGTAACCCACTATTGTCGGTCACATTACCTGAGATCGTTTTTTCTTGTGCAAACGTTAGTTGCACTACAAACGCCAGCAATAGCGTTAGAATTCCTCTAAACTTTGTTCTCATTTTATAATTTATTTGAATTAGCCAATGCCAAAAATCATAATAATATCTTAATTAAACAACTTTTATTTAGTTAAAAATTAAATTATTGTTCACCTCTGGTTAATATAATGTGAAAACCTACTATAACGTTATAGTGCTATGGTTGTGCTTTTTTACGCTTGTTTTTTAACAATGTTTTAAGGTTTGCTTTTTGATTGTAAGAAATATCGGCTTGTTTTTTTTGTTTAGATGTAATTCTTTTGTTTTGAGAATATTAAGGCTGCTTAGTAATTGTTGTTGATGGCAAGGGTTTTGTTGTTTTGTTGGTTTTGTTACTTGTTTAATGGTAAAACTGATTGGAGTTTTGATTTTGCGAAATTAGCTGTTTTACAGCCTTTGTTTTTGTTGTTGTTTTGTTGTTGTTTTGTTGTTGTTTTGTTGTTGTTTGAGTTGAACAGGTGGGTCAAAATATTGCATTTAGACTTATATGAACCTTTGTGTTGGAGAACTTGAAGTTAGAATCACTGTTTTTTCCATTTGCAAAAATAATTCGAAATAGGCCTGTTTGAGTGTTTAGTCCGATGCCTATGCCGAAACTGGTGAGATTGTCTGATATTTTGTTGGTTTCGTCTTCAAAATAGGAGTAATCTATTATGGAGTGAATATATAAATTAGGTGATAGTGTGTATTGGTATTCTGTATTTAGCACGTTGAATAGTGATGCGTTGATGCTATTTTCTTCAAAACCGCGAATTGAGTTGATTCCGCCAAATCGAAAAAGTTCGTTGACAAATAAGTCGTCGGAAAAAATAATAGCAGCACTGTTTTTAAGTGATATAGAATTTCTTTGATTTAGTTCAAATATGTAGCTTAAGCTTAAATTGCTTTTTATTTGAGTTGTTTTGTTGTTTTCAGTGTTTCTTGAGCCTAATTCTGTTCTAAGGGAATAAGAATTTTTTATTGGGAACAGGTTTTTGTTTTGCCTTAAAGTGTGGTTGAAGCTTAGTGTAAAGAATGATGAATTGTAATCGTTAATGTTAAGTAGGGGTTGGGGGTTGTCTAGAAGGTTGTTAGAAGAGATTGAAGAGTATCCTACTGAGATTTTATCTTTGTTATTAATTAAGTAGTTAATGTCGATGTTTTGTTCTGTAATTAAGAAGCTAGAGTCCTTTTTGAATATCTCTATACCTGCTTCAATACCAATGGGGGTCTTTAAAATATAAGGTAACGAAATATTAGCTTGAAATCTTTGTTGCTCATTGCCATCGCTTTTGTAGATTAGGTTTAGTTTTTCTCCAAAATTCAAATTATTTATAAGTTTAAGGTCTAGATATCCGTTAAGTTCTAGATTTCCAGATTCTGTATCTGTGGAAAATCCAAGAAAACCATCAAAGCTATTTGCTGTTTTCTTTTTAAGGTATAAATATACTTTGGTTGAGTCTTTTCCAAACAAAACCTCAGGAGCTTTGATGCTTTTTGCAAAACCTAAATTGTCAATGGTGAGTGATTTTTTTAAAATGTCATTCTTGTTAAACGTAGCTCCTTTTCGTATTCTGCTATTGTATTTGAGATAAGAGTATGGGAATTTACTGTATCCTTTTATAATAATGTCATCAATTGTTCTTTTGTTGCTTGTTGAGTTTATGAGCTTAGCAATAATGTTATCATTATCTTTTTTAATATCTGTTAGCGATAAATTGCTGAATGTGTTTCCTTGGTCGACAAAGAAGTTTGTTAGAAATTGTAATACTTCTTCGGTTCTTTTTAATGGTATAGAAAAGTGCTTGTCAGTTACTTTTGTGGATATTTGTTTTAGTGCTCTAATTGGAATTGAGTTTTTGTTGTAGTGGATTGTTATGTTTTTGTATTTTTTGTTAAGCTCAAAGGTGCTTACAAAGGAAGAGTCGGATGTTTTTTTTAGCTCCAGTAGTTGTGAGTCGAGATATCCTAATTGAAGTAGTGTTTTTTGGGTTTTTACTACCTCAGTTTTTAAGTCTATAAAATTTTTAAAGGTTTTTGTGTATTCGGTACTATCTATTTTGCTAGTTTCGGTAGAGTCTATTCCTTGGATGGTTAGATTAAGAATGGTGTTTTGCGCATTGCAAAATGAATGTATAGCTATGAAAAGGAGAAAGATGTATGATGTAGGAGTTTTCAATTTTGTTTTTAATAGTGCTAAAATAACGGAAAATACAGGGATTTGTTACGGTTAAATAATATCATTTTAAATCTATTTGAAAATTAATGCGTTAGGATTTGAATTGACGAAAAATATTTATACCTTTGCAGCCCTCATAAAAGAGGTAATTAAAAATTATTTTAATAATAGTGTAAAGCAAATTATGCCAACAATTTCACAATTAGTAAGAAAAGGTAGAGCCAAAATAACTAAGAAGAGTAAATCGGCTGCTTTAGATTCTTGCCCGCAACGCCGCGGTGTTTGTACGCGTGTTTATACTACTACACCAAAAAAACCAAATTCAGCTATGCGTAAAGTAGCTCGTGTTAGGTTAACAAATGGTAAGGAAGTAAACGCATACATCGGAGGTGAGGGTCACAATCTACAGGAGCACTCGATAGTATTAGTTAGAGGTGGAAGGGTAAAAGATTTACCAGGAGTTAGATATCACATTGTACGTGGAGCTTTAGACACCGCAGGTGTAGAAGGTAGAACGCAACGTAGATCTAAGTATGGTGCAAAACGCCCTAAGAAGTAATTAAAAAACTTTAAGAAGAAGACATGAGAAAAAGAAAGGCTAAAAAAAGACCTATTTTGCCGGATCCTCGTTTTAACGATCAATTAGTGACTCGTTTTGTAAATATGATGATGTGGGACGGAAAGAAATCGGTTGCTTTCAAAATTTTCTATGATGCTATTGATATCGTAGAAGAGAAAAAACAAAACGAAGAAAAAACTGCTTTGGAAATGTGGAAAGATGCGTTGTCTAACGTAATGCCGCACGTAGAAGTAAGAAGCCGTCGTGTTGGAGGGGCTACCTTCCAGATACCTAACCCAATTAGACCTGATAGAAAAATATCTACCGCTATGAAGTGGTTGATTACTTTTTCACGTAAAAGAAACGAGAAGTCTATGGCTCAAAAACTTGCTGCAGAGATTATTGCTGCAGAAAAAGAAGAAGGAGCAGCGGTTAAGAAGAGAGTGGATACTCATAAGATGGCTGAAGCAAATAAGGCATTCTCACACTTTAGATTTTAATCAATAAACAGAAATGGCTAGAGATTTAAAATATACAAGAAATATAGGTATTGCTGCGCATATTGACGCAGGAAAGACAACGACAACAGAGCGTATTCTTTATTATACCGGTGTAAGTCACAAGATTGGTGAGGTTCATGATGGTGCTGCTACTATGGACTGGATGGAGCAAGAGCAAGAAAGAGGTATTACTATTACTTCAGCTGCAACAACATGTGAGTGGAGTTTTCCAACAGAAAATGGTCAACCTTTGGATGATACCAAGGGATATCACTTTAATATTATTGATACTCCGGGTCACGTAGATTTTACGGTAGAAGTGAATCGTTCGTTGCGTGTACTTGATGGGTTAGTGTTCTTGTTTAGTGCTGTTGATGGTGTTGAGCCACAGTCAGAAACTAACTGGAGGCTTGCGGATAATTACAAAGTTCCAAGAATAGGGTTTGTGAATAAAATGGATCGTCAAGGATCTAATTTTATGGAAGTTTGTCAGCAAGTGAAAGATATGTTAGGATCTAATGCAGTTCCTATTGTATTGAATATTGGTGACGAAGAAGATTTTAAAGGTATTGTAGATTTAGTTAAGAATCGTGCTATCATATGGCATGAAGAAGGAATGGGTTCTACGTTTGATGTTGTAGATATTCCTGAAGATCTTAAAGAAGAAGCAAAAATACTTCGTGGTAAGCTTATAGAAGAGGTTGCTGCTTATGACGAAGACCTCCTAGAGAAATTTATGGAAGATGAGGATTCTATTACGGAAGAAGAAGTGCACGCTGCACTTAGGGCTGCTGTGATGGATATGTCTATCATTCCGATGATCTGTGGATCTGCGTTTAAGAATAAAGGTGTTCAGTTTTTATTAGATGCTGTGTGTCGTTACTTACCTTCTCCAACAGATAAAGAAGGTATTGTAGGGATGAATCCTAATACTGATGAAGAGGAGATTCGTAAGCCAGATGTAAAGGAGCCGTTTGCGGCTTTAGCATTTAAAATTGCTACGGATCCATTTGTGGGACGTTTAGCATTTTTCCGTGCATATTCAGGTCGTTTAGATGCTGGTTCTTATGTGTTAAATAATCGTTCTGGTAAAAAAGAACGTATTTCACGTATCTACCAAATGCATGCGAATAAGCAAAATGCTATTGAATACATAGAAGCTGGAGATATAGGAGCAGCTGTTGGATTTAAATCCATTAAGACAGGAGATACACTTACAGCAGAGAAGCATCCTATAGTTTTAGAATCTATGGACTTTCCAGATCCAGTAATTGGTATTGCTGTTGAGCCTAAAACGAAAGCTGATGTTGATAAATTAGGTATGGGATTAGCTAAGTTAGCGGAAGAGGATCCTACATTTACTGTGCGTTCAGATGAAGCTTCAGGACAGACTATAATTTCAGGAATGGGTGAACTTCACTTGGATGTGATTGTAGATCGTTTAAAGCGCGAATTCAAAGTAGAGGTTAATCAGGGTCAACCTCAGGTAGAATATAAAGAAGCTATTACTCAGGCGGCTGATCATAGAGAGGTTTATAAGAAACAATCTGGTGGTCGTGGTAAATTTGCGGATATTGTGTTTACAATTGAACCAGCTGCAGAGGGTGAAGTTGGTCTTCAGTTTGAGTCTACTATTAAGGGTGGTAACGTTCCTAAAGAATTTATCCCTTCAATTGAAAAAGGATTTAAAATGGCTATGGTAAATGGTCCATTAGCAGGTTATGAAGTAGATGCTATGAAAGTAACATTGAAAGATGGTTCTTATCATGATGTGGATTCGGATCAATTATCATTCGAATTGGCAGCTAAGTTAGGATTTAAGAATTCAGCAAAAGCTGCGAAAGCTGTTATTATGGAGCCTATTATGAAACTAGAAGTTATTACTCCAGAAGAAAATATGGGTGATATCGTAGGTGACCTTAATAGACGTAGAGGACAGGTTAGTGATATGGGAGATAGAGCAGGTGCAAAAACTGTGAAAGCTACTGTGCCACTTTCTGAGATGTTTGGATATGTTACTACATTAAGAACATTGTCATCTGGTAGAGCAACATCTACTATGGAATTTTCTCACTATGCTGAAACTCCTTCTAATATTTCAGAAGAAGTAATTGCAGCAGCAAAAGGAGTTAACGCTTAATCTTACAGAAATGAGTCAAAAAATTAGAATAAAACTAAAATCTTACGATCATAACTTGGTAGATAAATCTGCTGAGAAGATTGTTAAGACCGTTAAGAGTACTGGAGCTGTGGTTACTGGCCCAATTCCATTACCAACACATAAGAAGATTTTTACAGTATTACGTTCTCCGCACGTTAATAAAAAATCTAGAGAGCAATTTCAATTAAGTTCTTATAAAAGACTTTTGGATATTTATAGCTCATCTTCAAAAACGATTGATGCGTTGATGAAGCTAGAATTACCGAGTGGAGTAGAGGTTGAAATCAAAGTTTGATAGAGCTTCTAAGTAAGAAAGTCTTACGATAAATGTCCCAAGCTGCGTGCAAGGGAAAAACGGCAAAAAAAATACATTCAGGGTTGAAGTATTTTGACCCTGTTTTTTTGCAAAATAATAAGTAGAATACTAATTAATAATTAATAAATATGTCTGGGTTAATAGGAAAAAAGATCGGCATGACTAGCATCTTCGACGAAAATGGAAAGAATATTCCATGTACGGTAATAGAAGCTGGCCCATGTGTGGTTACCCAAGTCAGAACTGAAGAAGTTGATGGTTATAAAGCTATTCAGCTAGGTTTCGATGACAAAGCAGACAAAAATGCTACTAAAGCGGCTTTAGGTCACTTTAAGAAAGCAGGAACTGTTGCTAAACGTAAAGTTGTCGAATTTCAAGGTTTTGAGGAGGAGTACAAATTAGGAGATACAGTAACTGTAGAGCATTTTGCTGAAGGAGAATTTGTTGATGTTTCAGCAACTTCTAAAGGTAAAGGTTTTCAGGGAGTTGTTAAAAGACACGGCTTTGGTGGTGTTGGACAAGCAACTCACGGTCAGCACAACCGTTTAAGAGCTCCAGGTTCGATAGGTGCAGCATCTTACCCTGCTAGAGTATTCAAAGGAATGCGAATGGCCGGAAGAATGGGTGGAGATCAAGTAAAAATTCAAAACTTAAAAGTGTTAAAAGTGGTTACTGAAAAGAACTTACTTGTTGTGAAAGGGTGTGTTCCTGGACATAAAAATGCTTACGTAACGATTCAGAAGTAATGAAGGTAGCAGTAATCGATATTAACGGAAAAGAAACAGGAAGAAAGGTAGACCTTTCTGACGCTGTTTTTGGTATAGAGCCTAATGATCATGCTGTGTACTTAGATGTGAAGCAGTATTTGGCTAATCAACGCCAAGGAACTCACAAGGCTAAGGAGCGTGCGGAGATTGTTGGTAGTACAAGAAAAATAAAGAAACAAAAAGGAACTGGTACAGCGAGAGCGGGTAGTATTAAATCTCCAATCTTTAAAGGTGGAGGTAGAATATTTGGACCTAGACCACGTAGTTATTCTTTTAAATTAAATAAGAATTTGAAAAGATTAGCACGTAAATCTGCGCTAAGTATTAAGGCAAATGACAAAGCAATTACGGTTGTAGAAGACTTTACTTTTGATACAATTAAAACAAAGAATTTTACTGCAGTTTTAAAGTCTTTAGGGCTGGAGGATAAAAAATCTTTATTTGTGTTGGGAGAGTCGAATAAAAATGTATATTTGTCGTCACGCAATTTAAAAAGCTCTGAAGTTGTAACATCCTCAGAATTAAGTACTTATAAAATACTTAATGCAAAGAGTGTTGTGCTTTTAGAAGGTTCTTTGAAAGGAATTGAAACGAATTTAAGTAAATAGAAGCCATGAGTATCTTAATAAAACCTATTATTACGGAAAAGGCTACTGCTGATAGTGAGGTGTATAACCGCTATGGTTTTGTAGTAGATAAGAAAGCGAATAAGGTGGAGATCAAAAAAGCAGTTGAAGCTGCTTATGGAGTATCTGTTACTAAAGTTCGTACAATTAATGTCCGTCCAGATCGTAAAACTCGTTATACAAAAACGGGAATGGTCACTGGTAAAACAAAAGCTGTTAAAAAGGCAATTGTACAGGTGGCGGAAGGTGAAGTAATTGATTTATATAGTAATCTTTAAGACTAAGAAATGTCAGTAAGAAAATTGAAACCAATTACCCCAGGTCAGCGTTTTAGAGTAGTTAATGGATATGATGCCATTACTACTGATAAGCCGGAGAAGAGTTTATTAGCTCCGAAAAAAAGATCTGGAGGTAGAAACAATCAAGGAAAAATGACCATGCGCTACAAAGGTGGTGGTCATAAGAAAAGATATCGTATTATTGATTTTAAACGTGATAAGCAAGGGATTCCTGCTACCGTTGCAACAATAGAATACGATCCGAATAGAACTGCTTTTATTGCGCTTCTAAACTATCAAGATGGTGAGAAGCGTTATGTTATAGCTCAAAACGGTCTGCAAGTGGGTCAGAACATAGTTTCTGGTAGTAATGTTGCTCCAGAAATTGGAAATGCAATGCCACTAAGTGATATCCCTTTAGGTACAATCATATCTTGTATTGAATTACGTCCTGGTCAAGGTGCTGTTATGGCGCGTAGTGCAGGTTCATTTGCGCAACTTATGGCTCGTGATGGTAAATTTGCTACGGTAAAATTACCTTCTGGAGAAGTAAGATTGATATTGATGAATTGTATGGCAACTATAGGTGCTGTTTCTAATAGTGATCATCAATTACTAGTTGGTGGTAAAGCTGGTAGAAGTCGTTGGTTAGGTCGTCGTCCACGTACACGTCCTGTAGTGATGAATCCAGTCGATCACCCAATGGGTGGTGGTGAAGGTAAGTCTTCAGGAGGTCATCCACGTTCTAGAAAAGGTCTTCCTGCTAAAGGATACAGAACCCGTTCTAAGACGAAAGCGAGTAATAAGTATATTGTAGAACGTAGAAAGAAATAATAAGATATGGCACGTTCATTAAAAAAAGGACCTTACATTCATTATAAGTTAGAGAAAAAAGTTGCAGCGAATGTAGAGGCTAATAAAAAGACTGTTATAAAGACTTGGTCTAGAGCATCAATGATATCACCAGATTTTGTTGGTCAAACAATAGCAGTGCATAATGGTCGCCAATTTGTTCCTGTATATATTACAGAAAACATGGTAGGTCATAAGTTAGGAGAATTTTCGCCAACACGTTCTTTTAGAGGGCACGCTGGTGCTAAAAATAAAGGTAAAAAATAATTTAAGCTATGGGAGTTCGTAAAAGAGAAATGGCAGATAGGATTAAGGAGGAGAAAAAGCAGATTGCTTTTGCTAAGCTTAATAACTGTCCTACTTCACCTCGTAAGATGCGCTTAGTAGCGGATTTAGTTCGTGGTGAGAAAGTGGAAAGAGCGCTTCATATTCTTAGATTTAACCCTAAAGAAGCATCGCGTCGTTTAGAAAAGTTATTGCTTTCTGCAATAGCTAACTGGCAAGCGAAGAATGAAGAGGCGAATATTGAAGATGCAGATCTTTTTGTAAAAGAGATTCGTGTAGATGGAGGAAGTATGTTGAAAAGACTACGTCCTGCTCCACAAGGTCGCGCACACAGAATAAGAAAACGCTCTAATCACGTAACAATCGTGGTTGCAGCAAAAAATAATACACAAAGCTAATATAAATAGTATGGGACAGAAGACAAATCCAATCGGAAATCGCCTTGGTATCATCAGAGGATGGGAATCCAACTGGTATGGAGGTAATGACTACGGTGATAAACTTGCCGAAGACGATAAGATTAGAAAGTACGTACACGCACGTTTATCTAAAGCTAGTGTATCTAGAGTAATTATTGAGCGCACGCTTAAACTTGTAACCGTTACTATCACTACTGCTAGACCTGGTATTATTATCGGAAAAGGTGGTCAAGAGGTAGACAAGTTAAAAGAAGAGCTTAAGAAAATTACAGATAAAGAGGTTCAGATAAATATCTTTGAAATTAAGAGACCTGAGCTTGATGCATTTTTAGTTGGATCTAGTGTTGCAAGACAAATTGAGAGTCGTATCTCTTACCGTCGTGCGATTAAGATGGCTATTGCGGCTGCAATGAGAATGAATGCTGAGGGTATCAAGATTCAGATTTCAGGACGTTTGAATGGTGCAGAGATGGCACGTTCAGAGTCTTATAAAGATGGTCGTATTCCTTTATCAACGTTTAGAGCTGACATAGATTATGCTTTAGTTGAGGCACATACTACTTATGGTAGATTAGGTGTAAAAGTATGGATTATGAAAGGCGAAGTATATGGTAAGAGAGAGCTTTCTCCTTTAGTTGGTCTTTCTAAGAAACAAGGAAAAGGAGGCGATAGAGCCGGACGAGGTGGAAACAATAAATCACGTCGTAGAAAGTAATTTTTTAAAGTAAATTAACAATGTTACAGCCTAAAAGAACAAAATTCCGTAAACAACAAAAAGGACGTATGAAAGGTCTTTCTCAAAGAGGACACACACTTTCTAACGGTACTTTCGGAATAAAATCATTGGATTCAAGTTTTGTTACTGCTAGACAAATAGAAGCAGCACGTATTTCTGCTACTCGTTATATGAAAAGAGAAGGTGCTCTGTGGATTAAAATTTTCCCAGACAAGCCTATTACAAAGAAACCTCTTGAAGTACGTATGGGTAAAGGAAAAGGAGCTGTAGAATATTGGGCGGCAGTGGTAAAACCAGGAAGAATATTATTTGAGATTAGCGGTGTGCCATATGATGTAGCAAAAGAGGCTTTACGTCTTGCTGCACAGAAGCTTCCGGTAAGAACTAAGTTTATTGTATCAAGAACCTATCAAGGTTAAAATTCAAAAGAGACTATGAAACAATCACAAGTAAAAGAATCGTCTACAGCTGAATTACAAGAAGAACTTGGTAAATCTCGTAAAGAGTATTCAGATTTAAAAATGGCTCACGCTATGTCTCCATTAGAAAATCCTTTACAATTACGTAAAGTGAGAAGATCTATTGCAAGAATGGCAACTGAGCTAACTAAAAGAGAATTAAACGGTTAATTCTGCTGAAAGATGGAAAAAAGAAACTTAAGAAAAGAGCGTATAGGTGTAGTTACTAGTAACAAGATGCAGAAATCAATTGTTGTTGCTGAAGTGAAAAAAGTAAAACACCCGATGTACGGAAAGTTCGTGTTAAAAACGAAAAAATACGTTGCACACGACGAGAAAAATGACTGCAATATTGGTGATACTGTAAAGATCATGGAAACAAGACCTATGAGTAGAACCAAATGCTGGAGATTAGTAGAAGTAATTGAAAGAGCGAAGTAATTATGGTACAACAAGAGTCTAGATTAAAAGTAGCAGACAACACAGGTGGTAAAGAAGTTTTAGTTATCCGTGTTTTAGGTGGTACAAAAAGAAGATACGCCTCTGTAGGAGACAAGATCGTTGTCAGTGTTAAAGAAGCAACTCCTAATGGAAACATTAAAAAGGGAGCAGTTTCAACTGCAGTTGTAGTTCGTACCAAAAAAGAAGTGCGCAGACCAGATGGTTCTTATATTCGTTTTGATGATAATGCATGTGTTCTTTTGAACCCTGCAGGAGAAATGAGAGGAACTCGTGTTTTTGGTCCTGTTGCAAGAGAGCTTCGTGACAAGCAGTTCATGAAGATTGTATCACTAGCGCCAGAAGTGCTTTAATAGTATAGCAAAGATGACAAAGCTAAAAATTAAATCAGGAGATACTGTAAAGGTTATCGCTGGAGACAATAAAGGTCAACAGGGAACCGTACAGAAAGTATTGAAGGATAAGAACAAGGCAATTGTAGAAGGTGTTAACCTTGTGTCTAAACACCAAAAGCCTAGTGCTGCTAATCCACAAGGTGGTATAGTGAAGCAAGAAGCGGCTATTCATATTTCTAACTTAACATTGTTAACTTCTAATGGAGATGAGACAAGAGTTGGATATAGAGTAGAAGGAGATAAGAAAGTGAGATTTTCTAAAAAATCTAATGAAGTAATATAGTTATGGCTTATATCCCAAGACTAAAACAAGAGTATAAGGACAGAGTAATGTCTACTCTTACAGAAGAATTCAGTTATAGTAATGTAATGGAAGTGCCTAGGCTTAAAAAAATTGTTTTAAGTAGAGGTGTTGGTGCAGCTGTGGCAGATAAGAAGTTAATTGACTACGCTGTGGACGAATTAACAATGATAACAGGTCAAAAGGCTGTTGCTACGATATCTAAAAAGGATGTTGCAACTTTCAAGTTACGTAAAGGAATGCCAATAGGTGCGAAAGTTACGTTAAGAGGAGAAAGAATGTATGAGTTTTTAGATCGTTTGATTACTTCAGCGTTACCTCGTGTACGAGATTTTAATGGAATTAATGCTACTGGTTTCGATGGTAGAGGTAATTACTCATTAGGAATTACTGAGCAAATTATATTTCCTGAAATAGATATTGATAAAGTGAATAAGATTTCAGGAATGAATATTACTTTTGAAACTTCTGCAGGAACAGATAAAGAAGCAAAATCATTGTTAACAGAACTAGGGTTACCTTTTAAAAAGAATTAATTATGGCTAAAGAATCAATGAAAGCCCGTGAGGTGAAGAGAGCAAAAACAGTTGCTAAATATGCTGAAAAACGTAAAGCTTTAAAAGAGGCTGGAGACTATGAGGCATTACAGAAACTGCCAAAAAATGCATCTCCAATCCGTATGCATAATCGTTGTAAACTAACAGGAAGACCAAAAGGATATATGCGTCAGTTTGGGATTTCACGTGTTACATTTAGAGAGATGGCTAATCAAGGGTTAATTCCAGGAGTAACTAAAGCTAGTTGGTAATAATAAAAATTAATTGGTCTAAGGTTCGACTATATTAGTTGAAAACCAAGGTCATAAATTAAATATAATGAATACAGATCCTATAGCAGATTATTTAACCAGAATTCGTAATGCAAATAGTGCTCAACACAGAGTTGTTGAGATCCCTGCATCTAAGGTTAAAAAAGAGATCACTAAAATATTATTCGATCAAGGATATATTTTGAGTTATAAATTTGAAGATAATACAACGCAAGGTAGTATTAAGATAGCTCTTAAGTACAACAAGTTGACAAAAGAGCCTGTAATTAAGGAATTACAAAGAATCAGTAAGCCTGGTTTACGTAAATATGCAGGTTCAAGCGAAATACCAAGGATTCTTAACGGATTAGGTATCGCAATTGTTTCTACTTCTCATGGCGTAATGACTGGAAAACAGGCAAAGCAAGAGAACGTAGGTGGAGAAGTACTTTGTTACGTATATTAACA
This sequence comes from Aquimarina amphilecti, assembly GCF_900109375.1. GTDB lineage: Bacteria > Bacteroidota > Bacteroidia > Flavobacteriales > Flavobacteriaceae > Aquimarina > Aquimarina amphilecti. The sequence goes on along the minus strand of NZ_FOAB01000007.1, from coordinate 211,593 downwards.
GTATAAAAGACAAAAGAAATGTCAAGAATAGGAAAAAATCCAGTAACTATTCCGTCTGGTGTCACTGTAGAAGTGACAGGTAATGTTGTTACTGTTAAAGGAAAATTAGGAGAGCTTACACAGGAGCTAGATGCTATCAATGTGAAAGTAGAGGAAGGTCAGGTTGTTCTAGAAAGACCTAGTGAAGCTAAAGATCATAAAGCAAAGCATGGATTATATAGGGCTTTGATTAATAATATGGTTCAAGGTGTTTCTGAAGGTTTTACTAAAGAATTAGAATTGGTAGGAGTTGGTTATAGAGCTTCTAATCAAGGACAAAAATTAGATTTAGCTTTAGGTTTCTCTCACAATATCGTTTTAGATATTGCTCCAGAGGTTAAAGTAGAGACTATATCAGAAAAAGGTAAAAACCCGATCGTAAAATTAACTTCTCACGACAAACAATTAGTGGGACAGGTTGCAGCTAAAATTAGAGGTTTCCGTAAGCCAGAACCTTACAAAGGTAAAGGAGTTAAATTCGTAGGAGAACAATTAAGAAGAAAAGCAGGTAAATCTGCATAATAACGAAGTTATGGCATTCTCAAAAGATTTAAGAAGATTAAAAATCAGAAAGCGAATCCGCGGTAAAGTAAGCGGAACAGAACAACGTCCTAGATTATCTGTTTATAGAAGTAATAAAGAAATCTATGCACAAATCATAGATGATGTTACCGGTAAGACTATTGGTTCAGCTTCTTCAAGAGATAAAGATATTGCTGCTGCATCAGGTAATAAGGCAGAAAAGGCAAGCTTGGTTGGTAAAGCCCTTGCTGATAAGGCTAAGAAGGCTGGTATAGATACTGTGTCATTTGATAGGGGTGGATATTTATATCATGGTAGAGTAAAATCATTAGCTGAAGGAGCTAGAGAAGCAGGACTTAAATTCTAAGAAATTATGTATCAAAAATATAAAAACGCAGAATTAGTAAAACCAAGTGGACTTGAATTAAAGGATCGTTTAGTTGGAGTACAGCGTGTTACTAAAGTAACCAAGGGTGGTAGAGCATTTGGATTCTCTGCTATTGTAGTTGTAGGAGATGAAAACGGTGTTGTAGGCCAAGGTTTAGGTAAGTCTAAGGAAGTTGCTGAAGCTATTGCAAAAGCAGTAGAAGACGCTAAGAAGAATTTAGTTCGTATACCGTTAACTAAAGGAACATTACCACATGAACAAAAAGGAAAGTATGGTGGAGCAAGAGTATTATTAATGCCTGCTGCAACTGGTACAGGAGTTATTGCTGGTGGAGCTATCCGTGCAGTACTAGAAGCTGTAGGAGTTCATGATGTACTTTCTAAAAATCAAGGATCGTCTAACCCACACAATGTGGTGAAAGCAACGTTTGATGCCTTATTGCAAATGCGTAGTGCAGAGCAAGTAGCAAAACAACGTGGTGTTTCACTAGAGAAAGTGTTTAAAGGATAAATATAGGAACGATGGCAAAGATTAAAATAACTAAAGTAAAAAGCGCGATTAACCGTACACAGAGACAAAAAAGAACTCTGGAGGCTTTAGGTCTTAAAAAGATCGGTCAGGTTGTTGAGCATGATGACACTCCTAATATCCTTGGGATGGTAAATAAAGTTAAACATTTAGTTTCTTTAGAAACAAAATAATATAAGCACATGGATTTAAGTAACTTAAAACCTGCTGCAGGTTCAGTAAAAAATAACAGTAAGCGATTAGGTCGTGGTCAGGGTTCCGGAAAAGGTGGAACAGCTGCTCGTGGTCATAAAGGAGCAAAATCTCGTTCTGGATATTCTAGAAAGATAGGATTTGAAGGAGGGCAGATGCCTCTTCAAAGACGTGTTCCAAAATTTGGTTTCACTAATATCAATAGAAAAGAGTATCAGGGGATCAATCTAGATACGCTACAGAATTTAGTGGATGCTGGTAAAATAACTGATACGGTTGATCTTGACGTGTTATTAAGTACACGTCTTGCAGGAAAGAATGATTTAGTTAAGATACTGGGAAGAGGTGAGTTAAAGGCGAAATTAAAAGTCACAGCTCATAAATTTACAGCCACTGCAAAGGCAGCTATAGAAGCAGCAGGTGGTGAAGCAGTAACCTTATAAAAGACATTTCATGAAATTTATTGATACAATAAAAAACATTTGGAAAATCGAAGAATTGAAAAATAGAATTCTAGTTACACTAGGATTACTTTTAGTTTATCGATTTGGAGCACAGGTTGTATTACCTGGAGTTGATGCGGCAGAATTAGCTAATTTGGGTACTCAAACCCAAGATGGTTTGTTAGGACTACTTAATGCATTTACGGGAGGAGCGTTTGCTAATGCTTCTGTTTTTGCCTTAGGAATCATGCCTTATATATCCGCTTCGATTGTTGTTCAGTTGATGGGGATAGCTATACCTTATCTTCAAAAACTACAAAAAGAAGGAGAAAGTGGAAGAAAGAAAATTAATCAGATTACGCGTTGGTTGACAATTGCTATCACTTTGGTTCAAGGACCTGGTTATATTTATAATTTGTTCGCAACGCTTCCTCCAGCTGCTTTTAGTACAGAGATAAGTCAAACTGTTTTCGTTGTATCATCTGTAATTATATTAACCACCGGATGTATTTTTGCTATGTGGTTAGGTGAAAAGATTACTGATAAAGGTATTGGTAATGGTATTTCATTATTAATTATGGTAGGAATTATAGCTACGTTACCGCAATCTTTTGTACAGAATTTTATTTCTAGAACTTCTGGAGAAGGTGGAGATATCATAATGGTATTGATTGAACTGGTTATTTGGTTTGTAATTATATTAGCTTCTGTGTTATTGGTTATGGCGGTTCGTCAAATTCCAGTACAGTATGCTAGAAGAACCGCTAGTGGAGGATATGAAAAGAATGTTTTTGGTTCCCGTCAATATATTCCATTGAAGTTAAATGCTTCTGGAGTAATGCCAATTATATTTGCTCAAGCTATTATGTTTATACCAGCTGCTGTAGCAGGTCTTTCAGAGTCTGAAACTTCGCAAGGTATAGCTGCGGCATTTAGTGATATTTTTGGATTATGGTATAATTTATTATTTGGGTTATTAATCATAATATTTACTTACTTCTACACGGCTATTACAGTTCCAACTAATAAAATGGCTGATGACTTAAAAAGAAGTGGTGGTTTTATTCCAGGAATCAGACCTGGTAGTGAGACAGCAGAATATTTAGATAAGATCATGTCGCAGATAACGTTACCGGGTTCTATTTTCTTAGCATTAATTGCTGTTTTCCCAGCTATTGCTGTAAAGCTTCTTGGTGTTCAACAAGGTTGGGCATTGTTTTTCGGAGGAACTTCATTACTTATTATGGTAGGGGTTGCTATAGATACAATGCAGCAAGTCAATTCATATTTATTGAATAGACATTATGATGGATTGATGAAAACTGGTAAAAACCGAAAAGCAGTAGCATAAAATGGCAAAACAACCGGCAATAGAACAGGATGGAAGTATAATCGAAGCATTGTCTAATGCTATGTTTCGAGTAGAACTAGAAAATGGTCACGTAGTGACGGCTCATATCTCAGGTAAAATGCGTATGCATTATATCAAGTTGTTACCTGGAGATAAGGTGAAGTTAGAAATGAGTCCTTATGATTTATCTAAGGCTCGTATAACATACAGATACTAATAATTTTAAGAATATTAGTTAATTAAGATTTTTTGCGTACTTTTGCGGGCTGAAAATCTTGTTAACGAGACCTTCTGAAATGCTTAATATGTATTTTCAGGATTTAAACACAAAGAGATGAAAGTTAGAGCATCAATAAAAAAGAGAAGTGCCGAGTGCAAGATTGTGCGTAGAAAAGGCCGACTTTACGTAATTAATAAAAAGAATCCTAGATTTAAACAAAGACAAGGGTAATTATGGCAAGAATTGCAGGGGTAGATATACCTAAACAAAAGCGAGGAGTTATAGCATTAACCTATATCTTCGGAATTGGTAGAAGTAGAGCTAAAGAAGTTTTAGACATTGCCAAAGTAGATGAAAGTATTAAAGTTTCTGATTGGGATGATGACCAGATCGGTCGTATTCGTGAAGCTGTAGGGGCCTATACCATTGAAGGAGAATTACGTTCTGAAGTACAGTTGAATATCAAACGTCTTATGGATATAGGATGTTACAGAGGTATTCGTCACAGAGCAGGTTTACCACTTAGAGGTCAACGTACTAAGAATAATTCTAGAACGCGTAAAGGAAGAAGAAAAACAGTTGCTAACAAGAAAAAAGCAACTAAATAATAAGTAGTATGGCAAAGTCAACTTCAAAAAAACGTAAAGTAATTGTTGAGTCAGTAGGAGAAGCACACGTAACAGCATCTTTTAACAACATTATTGTATCGTTAACAAATAAAAAAGGAGACGTAATTTCTTGGTCTTCAGCTGGAAAAATGGGATTCAGAGGTTCTAAAAAGAACACACCATATGCTGCACAATTAGCTGCAGAAGATGCTTCTAAAGTAGCTATCGAAGCTGGTCTTAAGAAAGTAAAGGTATATGTAAAAGGACCTGGAAATGGAAGAGAATCTGCAATACGTTCCCTTCATAATTCAGGAATTGAAGTTTCAGAAATTATTGATGTAACTCCAATGCCTCATAACGGATGCCGTCCTCCAAAAAGACGTAGAGTATAAGTAATTGTATCCCGAATGTTTTCGGGATCTTTTATGTTTTAAATTTATAATAAAGTAAGTCAAATGGGGAATAAAGGATTTTCGAAGGACAGTGACCTTAATTCATATCCTCCTCAACAATTAAATTAATAAGAAAATGGCAAGATATACTGGTCCAAAAACTAAAATCGCTCGTAAGTTTGGTGAAGCGATATTCGGTGACGATAAGTCATTCGATAAGAGAAATTATCCTCCTGGTCAACATGGAAACAACAGACGAAGAGGAAAGAAGAGTGAGTATGCAATCCAATTAATGGAGAAGCAAAAAGCTAAATATACATACGGAGTATTAGAACGTCAGTTCAGAAATATGTTCGAAAAAGCAACAAGATCTACTGGAATTACAGGTGAGGTTTTACTTCAATTATGTGAATCACGTTTGGATAATGTAGCTTTTAGAATGGGACTATCAAATTCTCGTAGAGGTGCTAGACAATTAGTTTCTCACAGACATATAACTGTTAATGGAGAATTGGTTAATATTCCATCTTACCAATTGAAACCTGGAGATGTAGTAGGAGTAAGAGAAAAATCAAAATCATTAGAGGTTATCCAAAACTCTCTTGCTAATAATAGTAAGGTTTATGAGTGGATTACTTTTAATAACGATACAAAAGAAGGTACTTTCGTATCGGTTCCGGGAAGAATTCAGATTCCGGAAAACATCAACGAACAATTCATCGTCGAATTATATTCGAAGTAATAACTCTTAGAAGAAACAATAATATGGCAATATTAAATTTTCAGAAGCCCGATAAAGTTATCATGATCGACTCCAGTGAGTTTGATGGTAAATTTGAATTTAGACCATTAGAACCTGGGTACGGATTGACAGTTGGTAACGCTTTGCGAAGAGTTTTGCTATCTTCTTTAGAGGGATTCGCTATAACTTCCTTAAGAATTGAAGGAGTAGATCACGAATTTTCTACTATTTCTGGAGTTGTAGAAGATGTAACAGAGATTATTCTTAATCTGAAACAAGTACGTTTTAAACGTCAGATTGAAGATATCGATAATGAATCTGTTACAATTTCAATTTCTGGTCAAGAGCAATTAACTGCTGGAGACTTCCAAAAATTCATTTCAGGTTTTCAGGTTCTTAACCCGGATTTGGTTATCTGTAATATGGATAAAAAAGTAGCTCTTAATTTAGAGATTACTATTGAAAAAGGAAGAGGATACGTTCCTGCAGAAGAAAATAAGAAAGCCAATGCTCCGATAGGTACAATCTTTACAGATTCTATTTATACACCTATCAAAAACGTTAAGTATAGTATAGAGAATTATCGTGTGGAACAAAAGACTGATTATGAAAAATTAGTTTTTGAAATTGTTACAGATGGTTCAATTCATCCTAAAGATGCATTAACTGAAGCTGCTAAAATTCTAATTCACCACTTTATGTTATTCTCTGATGAGCGTATTACATTAGAAGCAGATGAGATAGCGCAGACAGAAACATATGATGAGGAATCATTACATATGAGACAGTTATTGAAAACTAAATTGATCGATATGGATCTTTCTGTAAGAGCACTTAATTGTTTAAAGGCTGCGGAGGTAGATACATTAGGAGATTTAGTATCATACAACAAAAACGATTTAATGAAGTTCCGTAACTTTGGTAAGAAATCTTTAACTGAGCTAGAAGAGCTTGTAAATGTTAAAGGTCTTAATTTCGGTATGGATCTTTCTAAATACAAATTAGATAAAGACTAACACATCATATTTTGCTCTCTACACGGGGTAGATTGAGCAAGATGGTGTTTAAATTTTAATGTCATGAGACACGGAAAAAAAGTAAACCACTTAGGTAGAAAAACAGCACATCGTAAAGCTATGCTAGCTAATATGGCTTGTTCCCTTATAGAACATAAGAGAATAAATACCACAGTAGCAAAAGCAAAAGCGCTTAAGCAATTTGTTGAACCATTAGTAACAAAGTCTAAAGAAGATACAACGCATAACAGACGTATCGTTTTTAGTAAACTACGAAACAAATATGCGGTTGCAGAATTGTTTAGAGATGTTGCTGCTAAAGTAGGTGATAGACCTGGTGGTTATACAAGAATTATCAAATTAGGTAATCGTCTTGGTGATAACGCTGATATGGCAATGATAGAGTTGGTTGATTATAACGAACTTTATAATGCAGGTAAGCCAGCTAAAAAGAAATCTACTCGTAGAGGTCGAACTAAGAAAACAGAAACTGCACCAGTAGTTGAAACTCCTAGTTCTGAAGAAGAATAAATGAAAAATGTGATTTACACATAATTATAAAGGATAAACGTTCGTCGTTTATCCTTTTTTTTTGAATTTTTATATAAAAAAGTCTAGATCCTTGAAAGGGAATTTTAATATTAAAAAGTATAAAGGATGAAATATCAATCTCGAAAGAAAGCAATTGTTTTATTAGCAGACGGTACTATTTTTTATGGCAAAGCTGTAGGAAAGGAAGGGACCGCATTTGGTGAAGTGTGTTTTAATACTGGAATGACAGGATATCAAGAGATTTTTACAGATCCATCTTATTTTGGACAATTGATGGTGGCTACTAATGCACATATTGGTAATTATGGGACTAATAGTGAAGAGGTAGAATCCGATTCAATAAAAATAGCTGGGTTGATTGTGAAAAATTTTAGTTATGAATTTTCTCGTGATCTTGCTGATAGTTCTTTGCAGGATTTTTTAGAAAAGAATAATTTGTTAGCGATATCTGATGTGGATACTAGAGCGTTAGTAAGTTATATTAGGGATAACGGAGCTATGAATGCCTTGATTTCTACAGATATTGATGATATCGATTTATTGAAAAAACAACTGGCGGCTGTTCCTGATATGAATGGATTAGAGCTAGCATCCAAAGTGTCTACTAAAGAACCTTATTTTTATGGTAATCCAAATGCAACTTATAAAATTTCTGCGTTGGATATTGGAGTAAAAAAGAATATACTGCGTAATCTTGCAGAAAGAGATGCCTATGTAAAAGTGTTTCCTTACAATGCTACCTTTGATGAGATGAGTGAATGGAACCCAGATGGTTATTTTTTATCAAATGGCCCTGGAGATCCTGAACCATTATCTCAAGCTATAGAAACAGCTAAAGAGATTATTAAAAATGATTTACCGCTATTCGGAATCTGTTTAGGTCATCAAGTAATTGCATTAGCTAATGGTATTAGTACGTACAAGATGCATCATGGTCATAGAGGTATAAATCATCCTGTTAAAAACTTAATTACAGGAAAAGGAGAGATAACATCACAAAACCATGGGTTTGCTATAAATAGAGAAGATGCAGAAAGTAATCCAGATGTTGAAATAACACATGTTCATCTAAATGATAATACGGTTGCCGGTATGAGGATGAAAAGTAAGAACTGTTTTTCGGTACAATATCACCCAGAAGCTAGTCCTGGTCCAAATGACTCAATTTATCTATTTGATGAATTTATAAATAATATTAAAAATACAAAGGTAGAAGCTTAGAATGCGAAATTTATTGTAAATATTCTATTGTTTAAATAATAGGTTGATCTATAACGTTATAGTTGATAACTTGTTGTGTTTACTAGGGTTTAAGCAATAAATTAAGATATTTTATGAGGTATTTAAATTTACCGGTTTTGTATATTGCGAAGAATTAAAATTATCCAACAAAAACAAATCAAAATGAGTGTAATTATAAATATTCACGCCAGACAAATTTTAGATTCACGTGGTAACCCAACAGTAGAAGTTGACGTGATTACCGAAAATGGTGTTTTAGGAAGAGCTGCTGTTCCTTCAGGAGCTTCTACAGGAGAACACGAAGCAGTAGAGCTAAGAGATGGTGGTAGTGATTATATGGGTAAAGGGGTTAAAAAAGCGGTTGAAAATGTAAATACGATAATCGCAGAAGAGTTATTAGGATATTCTGTGTTTGATCAAAATTTATTAGATCAAACTATGATAGAAATAGATGGGACCCCTAATAAATCAAAATTAGGAGCAAATGCCATATTGGGAGTTTCATTAGCAGCTGCAAAAGCAGCGGCAAATGAACTTAATATGCCGCTATATAGGTATGTTGGAGGAGTAAGTGCAAATACACTTCCTGTTCCAATGATGAATATTATTAATGGAGGATCTCATAGTGATGCTCCAATAGCGTTTCAAGAGTTTATGGTTATGCCAGTTAAGGCAAAAGATTTTACTCATGCAATGCAAATGGGAACTGAAATTTTTCATAATTTAAAGAAAGTACTTCACGATAGGGGTTTAAGTACAGCTGTTGGTGATGAAGGTGGTTTTGCACCTACATTAGATGGAACAGAAGACGCGTTAGATTCTATTGCTTTGGCAGTAGAAAAAGCAGGATATAAGTTTGGAGATGAAGTTATGGTAGCTTTAGATTGTGCTGCTGCTGAGTTTTTTGTAGATGGTAAATATGATTATACGAAATTCGAAGGCGATACTGGTGTAATCAGAACTAGTGAAGAACAAGCAGATTATCTAGCTGAATTGGCGTCTAAATATCCTATCATATCTATTGAAGATGGAATGGACGAAAATGATTGGGATGGTTGGAAATATTTAACAGATAAAGTTGGTCATAAAGTGCAATTGGTAGGGGATGATTTATTTGTTACTAATGTAGAAAGATTATCTAGAGGAATTGAAAATGGAATTGCGAATTCAATTCTAATTAAGGTTAATCAGATAGGAACCTTAACAGAAACTATTGCAGCAGTTAATATGGCTCACAATGCAGGTTATACATCTGTGATGTCTCATCGTTCTGGTGAAACTGAAGATAATACGATCGCTGATTTAGCAGTAGCCTTAAATACTGGTCAAATAAAAACAGGTTCTGCATCTCGTAGTGATAGAATGGCTAAGTATAACCAGCTTCTTCGTATAGAAGAAGAATTAGGTATTGTTGCTTATTATCCAAAAGAAAAAGCTTTTAAGATCAAAAAGTAAATTAAGATAGAATAGTAAAAACTTTTGATATAATAAGTTTTTTACTAAGAGAAGAGCTTTACAGTTTAATATGACAAAATTGGAGTTATATTTAATTGGCTAGGCTTTTCGAAAAAGATACGTTTTTAAAAGAGGATTCATAACGAATCCTCTTTTTTTAGCTATAACCATAAAGTGATGTTCCTATTCTAAAATAGATGGTGCGATTAATAATATATTAACACTATATTTTGTAATTTAGCAACCCTTATTATAACAGCAAAATTCTAAATAATCACAATGTCAAAAAAAGCTACTTTAGAAATAGACGGTAACAAATATGAGTTCCCCATAATAGAAGGAACTGAAAAAGAATTAGGAATTGATATCAAGACTCTCAGAGGTGTCACTGGTGGTATAACAACTATTGATCCAGGATTTAAAAACACAGGAAGTTGTGAGAGTGGAATCACTTTTCTAGATGGAGAAAAAGGAATTCTAAGATACCGAGGATATTCTATAGAAGAGTTAGCAGAAAAAGCTGATTTTTTAGAGGTAGCTTACTTATTAATTTTTGGCGAACTACCAACTGCTGAGCAACTAGATAAGTTTGATAAAGATATTAAAGAAGAGTCTCACGTAGATGAAGATATGAAGAGAATCCTTGATGGGTTCCCTAAAAGTGCTCATCCAATGGGAGTACTTTCGTCTCTAACAAGTGCATTAATAGCTTTTAATCCTGGTTCTGTAGATGTAGATTCTGAAGAAGCTATGTACAATGCTATTGTGAAAATAATGGCTAAGTTTCCTGTTCTTGCTGCTTGGACCATGAGAAAGCGTAAAAGCCTTCCTTTAGATTATGGTGATAGTTCATTGGGATATGTAGAGAATTTACATAAAATGATGTTCTCTAGACCAAACAAATCTTATGAAGCTAATAAAATTGTAAATGAAGCTCTGGATAAGCTATTAATATTACACGCTGATCATGAGCAAAATTGTTCTACATCTACTGTACGAATTGTTGGTTCTTCACATGCAGGTCTTTTCGCATCTTTATCGGCGGGAATTTCGGCTCTGTGGGGTCCATTGCATGGAGGTGCAAATCAAGCAGTAATTGAAATGCTTGAAGCAATAAAAGCGGATGGAGGAGATACAGCAAAATATATTGATAAAGCTAAAGATAAAGAAGATCCTTTCCGTTTAATGGGATTCGGACATAGAGTATATAAAAACTTCGACCCAAGAGCTAAGATTATAAAAGTATCAGCAGAAGAAGTTTTAGGAGATTTAGGAATAGAAGATCCAGTTCTTGATATTGCCAAAGGCCTTGCTAAAGTTGCTTTAGAAGATGAGTATTTCGTAAAGAGAAAGTTATATCCTAATGTAGATTTTTATTCAGGAATTATATATAGAGCTCTAGGTATCCCTACTGAAATGTTCACTGTAATGTTTGCTTTAGGAAGACTTCCTGGTTGGATTGCGCAATGGAGAGAAATGAGACTTCGTAAAGAACCAATAGGAAGACCAAGACAGATATATACTGGCGAAAATTTTAGAGCTTTTAAGTCGGTTTCTGAAAGATAAAAAAACTCAAAATATTAAAAAGGGATGTAGAAGTAAAACTACATCCCTTTTTTTATGGAATTAATAATATAGTGATCAATTAGAGGTTGAATTTTAGAATTTGATAAAAAGTCGATATTTTTTTTGAATAAAATTAGCATCTACATAATACCTCTTACTATATTTGTTCAAGAAGAAAAGTTAGTTGTAAACAATAGTTTTATCTTAAAATCAGACCATTGAAATTAAATATTAAAAATGAAACTTCTAGACTTAGAGCAGTAGTTTTAGGTACAGCCACCAGTAATGGTCCAGTGCCTAAAATTGAAGAAGCTTATGATCCAAAATCTATAGAGCATATTAAAGCTGGGACTTACCCTAAAGAGGAAGATATGGTTGCTGAAATGCAAGCTGTTGCTAGTATATTTGAAAAATATAATGTAAAAGTTTACAGACCCGAAATAATAGAAAATTATAATCAAATTTTCGCTAGGGATATAGCGTTGGTAATAGATGATGTTTTTATTAAATCAAATATACTTCCTGATAGAGAAAAAGAAATTAAAGCTATTCAATATGTAATTGATCAGATTGAGCCTAAAAAAGTTAATAAAGCACCTTCAGAAGATATTCATTTTGAAGGTGGTGATATTATTGTTCATAATGATCATATTTTTATAGGTACCTATAAAGGTGATGATTATAGTGATTGCATTGTTGCTAGGACTAATATGAAGGGAGTAGCATATATTAAATCTCTTTTCCCTAATAAGACCGTTAAAGAATTTGATTTGCGTAAATCAATGCAAGATCCTAAGGATAATGCTTTGCATTTGGATTGTTGTTTTCAACCTGTAGGAAAAAATAAAGCTATAATTCATAAAGAAGGATTTAGGAATTTAGATGATTATAAGTACTTAGTTGATTTTTTTGGAAACGAAAACTTATTTCATATTGATAGGGATGAAATGTACTACATGAATTCAAATATATTTTCAATATCTGAAGACGTTGTAATTTCTGAAAAAGGGTTTACTAGATTAAATGTTTGGTTACGTAATTTAAATATAACGGTAGAAGAAGTTCCTTATACTGAAATCGCAAAGCAAGAAGGTTTATTGCGTTGTTCTACAATGCCATTGATAAGAGATTAAATAATGAAACAAATTACAAACACTATAGTGATGATTCGTCCTGTTCAGTTTAGGATGAATGAACAAACGGCTGTAAATAACTATTATCAGAACAGTGCAAAGAGTAGTGCAGAAGATGTAAATATCAAAGCACAAAATGAATTCGATGGTTTTATTGATAAACTAAAATCTATTGGAGTGAATGTCGTAATTATTGATGATAAAGAAGAAAATGACACTCCGGATTCTATCTTTCCAAATAATTGGGTTTCCTTTCATGAAAATGGAGATATTGGTTTGTATCCCATGTTTGCAGTTAATAGGAGAAGAGAACGTAGGCCAGAAGTATTGGATATTGTAGAGAATGCTGGTTTTGAAATAAAAAATGTCGTTGATTATACAGCTGCTGAAGAAGATGATGTTTTTCTTGAAGGTACTGGTAGTCTTGTATTAGATAGAGTGAATAGGAAGGCATATTGCGCATTATCTCCACGTGCTGATGAGGAACTACTAATCGAATTTTGTGAGGATTTTGAATATACTCCGGTAATTTTTACAGCCTACCAAACGGTGAAAGGAGAACGATTAGCAATTTACCATACAAACGTTATGATGGGGTTAGGAGAAACTTTTGCAGTGGTATGTGTAGATTGTATTGATGACAAAAAAGAACGTAAAAATCTTTTGAATCACTTAAAAAAGGATGGTAAAGAAATCATTTCTATTACAGAAGCCCAAGTAAATAATTTTGCAGGGAATATGCTTCAGGTTATTGGAGCAGATGAGAAAAGATATTTGGTAATGTCATCTGCAGCATACAATAGTTTGAATCAAGATCAAATATCGAAAATAAAAAAGCATTGTGATATTCTTCATAGTGATTTAGGTACTATAGAAAAATTAGGTGGTGGAAGTGCTAGATGTATGATGGCAGAGGTTTTTCTTCCTAGAAAATAGTTGGTTTTCGGAATTTCTCTAAGTATGGAAATAGTTAAAAGGTATGATTGAAACACCAAGTTATATCTTTTAACTATTTTTGATTATATTCAATTTTAAAAAATGCTTTCGAAGAAAACAAAATACGGATTAAAAGCGCTTACTTATATCGCAAGAAAAAAATGTGAACACCCCGTTTTGATATCGGAGATCGCTAAAAGCGAAAATATTTCTCAAAAATTCTTAGAAAGTATATTACTTACGCTTCGTAAAAATGGCTTCTTAGGATCTAAAAAAGGAAAAGGTGGAGGTTATTATTTAATAAAAGAACCTAAAGAAATTTCAATGGCATCAGTAATCAGAGTGTTAGAAGGACCAATAGCTATGCTACCTTGTGTCAGTCTTAATTTTTATGAGAAATGTGATGATTGCCCCGATGAGGATGCCTGTACAGTACATGAATTAATGATAGAGGTTAGAGATAATACCTTAAAAGTCCTAGAAAATAAGACTTTAGGAGATTTTATGGATTAAGTTTAGTCTTCTAAAACCCTTATGAAATTATAAGGTCCCTGAATTTTACCCCATACCTGTTTCCCTTTATTATCGTAACCCCGATCCCAAGAAGAAATTTTATTTCTACTAATTACGATATTACTAGTTGTAAAAGATATTTTTTTGCTAAAACTACTAGAACAAGTTCCTTTTTTTGTTTTTCCTTGATAAATAGTGGAGGTTTTTTTCTTAAAAAAAACATCACAGCCTTCTCTAATCTTTAAGCTATCAATAGATAAAAGATTAAAAATAGAGACATCTTTCCAAGCATTTACATACTTTTTTCGATTAGGAATAACGTAGCTTGTACTACTAATTGTAAGGCTATCTACTCTTCGGATTCTTAAAATTCTTTGGTTATATATAGCAGCGTTGTTTTTTTCGTCATATAATTCTTGATAGAACCAGTGTTCAGCTCTGTTTTTCCAGATTGGAGCATTAACAAGGCTTACTGCAGAATAATCTAATTCTTGTTTGGATTGTTTTTTTGAAGAAAATTTCCCCGTTAATAGCTGCGCGAAATTATCTAATTCAGGATCACTGCTTTTTTTGGTGTCGCAACCATAAGTGAGTATTAATAGAATAATAAGCAGAAAAACTTTCGGCATTTATTTTTTTGGTAAAAATACTAATATTAGATCAAAAAAGCGTTATTTATCGATTTAATTTGCTTTTTGTCTGACTTTTTTGATTTTATCAGATGTGATGTTACGTATCATTCCTCCAAATATGAAATAGTGAAAAGGTACCATGAGATACCAATACAACCTACCCCAAAGACCTCTTGGTCTGAATGTCGCAGTTTGATGAAGTATGTTGTTTTTGTCGATGTCAAATTCTAGCCAAGCTTCACCAGGAACCTTCATTTCTGCAAATAAGAGTAGACGCTTTTCATTTTTATCCGCGACTAGAACTCTCCAAAAATCCAAAGCATCTCCTGAGTTAATTTTATCAGGATTAGTTCTTCCTCTTCTTAACCCAACACCTCCAAAGAATTTATCAATATGGCCTCGTATTTTCCACATCCAATCTCCATAGTACCAGCCGGTTTCACCTCCTATGGCCCATATTTTTTCAATTACTCGATTAGGGTCGTCTATTTTAATTTTTTTATTATCTCTAAGACATCCCTTTTTAGGTACTGTCACATATTTTTGAATATCCTTGTCAAAACGACCACTAATCATAGAATCTTTCCAGCTTGATACTACTTGATTTTGTTCTATTTTGATAAAAGCTAATTCTAATGCTTTTGTATACGTCATAGGTTCAATACCCAATAGTTTTTGTAATCGATTATCATTAGCAATTACTGGAATACTCATACTATCTACCAGATTCAACGCAAGTTTATATGATGTAGAGGTTACAAAATATAACCAGTATGAAGAAAGTTTAGGAGTCATAACTGGAAGTGTTAGAATAAGTAGCCTAATTCCGCGCACTTTAGCATATAATAAAAGCATTTGTTTGTAAGTAATAACATTTGGTCCGCTGATATCAAATGATTGATTGTAACATTTAGCATTACCTAATACTCCCGTCATAAAACTTAAGACATCTCGAATAGCTATAGGGTGAGTTTTAGTATTTACCCATCTTGGCGTCAGCATAACGGGTAGTTTTTCGCATAAGTCTCTAATTATTTCGAAAGAGGAGCTCCCAGATCCAACAATAATTCCTGAGCGTAAAACGGTAAGATTAAAATCTCCTTTATATAATGTTTCTTCGACATTTTTTCTAGACCATAAGTGCTTAGATAAATTTTTCTCGTTTACAATACCGCTCAAATAGATTACCTGTTTTATATTAGTTTGAGCTACATAAACATTGAAATTTTGAGCGGAAACCTCTTCTTTTTTATCAAAATCAGAAGTAGAGGAACTCATAGAATGTATAAGATAGTATGCTATATCAATATCATTAGGTAGTATTGTGGTATTAGGATCTTCTAAAAAGTCTATTTCTATGATAGATACTTTTTTAATCATTTCATGATCTATAGAAAGCCTGTCTTTGTCTCTTACACAGCAAATGATATCGTGGCCTGCATCTAGTAATAATGGAAGTAGCCTCATGCCAATATAGCCATTAGCACCTGTGAGTAATATCCGCATCTTTTTAGGTATAAGATACGAAGAAATTAATTGTATTTTGTCAAAAAAAAGATTACTTAAGCTTTTTAGTAACTAAAATCATAATTTATAAATCTTCGATACTTGTAGGGCTATTATCTGCTTTATAATTAAGTATTTTCTTAATGTATTTATGTATAGGAACATCCGTGTTTTTAGCTTTTATTTTAATTTAATAATTATCCTTATAAATACAATACTCTTCTGCTTTTCCTTTATAAATGATTAACTTATAAAAAGGAATAACTAAAAGATATGTTTTTAAGCGAACACTAAAACCAATTAAAATACCTTTTGGTCTCAACTCTATATTACAAGTATGTGTTTTATTATCTAGCATCAATAAATTGTTGATTTCTACACTAGATCCTACAATATGAAGTTTGGGAGAGCCAATTCTTCCTAATTTTATTCGTTCCATTAAAGTAAGTGGTTTCCCTACTTGTTCTATAAGTTTCTTTTTGAGTTCTGGGTCTCTATATGTATTATTAACAAGCATCTTTTTCTTTTATCACAAGATACGAATTGATGTCAATAGAGGTGGCGAAAGATTATATTTCTATTATCTTTGCTGCCTGATTTTTATATCAAATACAATTCATAAAATGACATTACAGCAAACCATTACAGAACAGGTAAAAGCGGCAATAAAAGAATTATATAGTGCGGATTTAGAATCTGTAGAGTTGCAAGGTACTCGTAAGGAGTTTGAAGGAGATATTACTGTAGTGGTTTTTCCAATGTTGCGAACGATAAAAGGAAATCCAGTTCAGATAGGAGAGGCTATAGGAGCATATTTAGAAGAGCGGATGAAAGAAGTTACTTCTTTTAATGTAGTTAAGGGGTTTCTTAATCTGGTAATAGAAGATCAGTATTACTTAGATTTTTTTGCAAAAGTAAAAGATACCGAGAATTATGGTTTTGCGGATTCATCAGAAGATGATAAAGCAGTTATGGTAGAATATTCTTCTCCGAATACAAATAAGCCTTTGCATTTAGGACATATCCGAAATAACTTATTAGGATATGCTGTAGCGGAAATAATAAAGGCAAGTGGTAAAAAAGTATATAAGACTCAGATAATTAATGATAGAGGAATACATATTTGTAAAAGTATGGTTGCTTGGCAAAAATTTGGAAAGGGAGAAACACCTGAATCTACTGGTCTTAAAGGAGATAAATTAGTAGGTAATTATTATGTGAGATTTGATAAAGAATATAAAAGTCAGATATCAGAATTAATAGCATCAGGAAAAACAGAAGACGAAGCAAAGAAAGAAGCTCCTATTTTGATTGAAGCTCAAGAGATGCTTAGAAGTTGGGAAGCAGGAGATACAGATGTTGTAAATCTGTGGAAAACTATGAACAATTGGGTTTATGCTGGATTTGATCAAACATACAAATCGTTAGGTGTAGATTTTGATAGTTGCCTTTATGAAAGTAATACATACCTTTTAGGAAAAGATATTATTGAAGAAGGTCTGACGAATGGTGTGTTTTTCAAAAAAGAAGATGGATCTGTTTGGTGCGATCTTACTGATGAAGGTTTAGATGAAAAACTGGTACTACGTAGTGATGGTACAGCAGTATATATGACTCAAGATATAGGTACTGCTATCCAGCGTGTGAAGGATAATCCTGATATTGGTGGGATGATCTATACTGTAGGTAATGAGCAAGATTATCATTTTAAAGTTCTTTTTCTGATACTTAAAAAGTTAGGTTATGATTGGTCTAAAAATCTAAATCATTTAAGTTATGGAATGGTAGATTTACCAAGCGGTAAGATGAAGAGTAGAGAAGGAACTGTTGTTGATGCTGATGATCTTATTGTTGAAATGGCAACAACTGCAGGAGAAATTTCAAAAGAATTAGGGAAATTAGACGGATATTCTGAAGAAGAAAAGAATTCAGTATATAAAACTATAGGTTTAGGAGCATTAAAATACTTTATATTAAAGGTAGATCCTAAGAAAAGGATACTTTTTAACCCTTCAGAATCAGTTGATTTTCAGGGAAACACAGGACCTTTTATTCAATATACATATGCGAGAATTCAAGCTATTTTGCGCAAAGCAGATTTTGATTGGAGTACTTCTGTAAATGACATTGCATTGGACGGGAAAGAAAAGGAGTTGATTAAATTACTAGAGTTATATCCTGATATTATACAGAGTGCGGCTAAGGATTTAAGTCCAGCAGTTATTGCTAATTACACATATGATTTAGTGAAGGCGTACAATTCGTTTTTTCAGAATGTATCAATATTTGGAGCGAATTCAGAAAACGAAAAGGTTTTTAGAGTTCAACTTTCTGGAATAGTAGGAAAAACTATAAAATCCGCATTTAGTTTACTGGGGATTCAGGTTCCGGAGCGTATGTAATTATTATAAAAATTTAAGGTTTGGGATAGCTAATACAAAAAGAACTTCCTTTTCCAAGTGTGCTTTTAACAGTTAAAGTTCCTTGATTAAGATTGATCAATTCTTTACAGATATTTAAGCCTAACCCTGTTCCAACTTCATTATTGGTTCCTTTTGTAGTTAAAGTTTCTTCAGAAAAGATTTTCTTTAAATTCTCTTCAGAAATTCCAATTCCGGTATCATTAAAATAAATTTTTATAGTATTACTTTCTTCCTCTTTAAATAAGGTAATTGTATCTCCAGGATTACAAAATTTTATAGCATTAGCAATGAGATTTTGAGTCACAATTGTGCACATATCTTTGTCGGCATATATTTGTGTAGTATCCCTTAAATTATTAATGATTTTAATTTCTTTTTGAGAAGCTTTTGATGAAAAAAAGATGATTTTTTCTCGTATAATTTCTGTAAAATCAAAGATATTAGGATTTGCTTTAAGCTCATTCATCTGAGACTTAGACCAGTTTAATAGATTAGTTAATAATAATGATGTTTGATGAGCACTGTTGGAAAGCAAAGGAATAATTTCTTTAAATTCTTTTTCGGAAATTACATCATCTCTTAATAAGTTAAGAGTGTTGTCTAAACCGTGTATTTCATTTTTTAAATCATGAGATACAATGGAAAATAATTTATTTTTTACTTGATTGGATTCATTTAATTCTTTTATATATTTTGCTCTTTCTAATCTACTTTTTACTATTCCAATAATAAAAATAAATGCAACTGCGAAAGCAGCGATTGCTACATAAGTATAGATTTTTTGTTTGAATAACTCTTCTTTAGCTAATTGCTCGCTTCTTTTTTGCTCGTCTATAATTATCTGTTGCTTTTTTTCGTCTTCAAGTCTTCTTTTAATAAGCTCTATTTTTTGACTAGTTTCTTTAAGTGTATGCGCATTGAATAGGTTATTGTATTTTTTTTGCCAAGTATATGCATCATAGTACTGGCCTTTTGCAGAATCTAGAGTTGAAGATAAATCATAGCAATTAAGCAATAGAGGAGTGGAATTAAGCTTTTCTGATTCGTTAGTAGCTGCGGTGATATAGTTTTCAGCATCTTCAAATTTTTTGGTCTTTATAGCTACTTCTCCTAGAGAAAGCTTGGTACGTATTAGTCTTTCCTTATATGCTATCTTACCGCCTATAAAAAGAGCAGATTCATAGTATTTCTTAGCCTGTTGATACTCTTGTTTAATGTAAGATATTCTACCAAGAGCACTATAGGCCTCTGCAATCCCGTGACTATCACTCTCTTCCTTATTGATTGTTAACGATTTATTTAATAACACTAGCGCGCTATCTAATTTTTTTTCTTTTATGTAAATTAAAGCTAGGTTATTAAGGGTGGAGCCTATTGTTTTTGAATCTGTATTTTGTTTTAGTTTTAGTGATTGATAATAATATTTTTTAGCAGATTCAAACTCATTTATATCCCCATAAACATTTCCAATGTTGTTAATAGTAGTAGATAAACTAGCGCTATCTTTTAGTTTCTCATAATATTGATTGGCCTCCAAAAGATGGGTGATACTTTTTTCAGGATTTCCTAAACGTTGTTCGATTACCGCTTTATTGTTTTGAATTATTGCTAGCCCTCTTGTATAATTTATCCTTCCATAGTATAAAGCTGCTTGATCAAAACATTTTAAAGCTTCATATAAGTCATCAGTATGATTATAAATTGCCGCTTTTTCGTTATGTATTTGCCCTACACCTTTATCGTACTTGATTTTTTTCGAGATTCGTATAATACTATCAGAGTATTTTAAACCTTCTTTAAATTGTTCATTTAAGTTTAATTCATAGATTAAATCTGCAGCAAGATTAATATTTAAGGAATCCGATATGGATTTTGTTGCCTGAATAATACTATCCAGTTTTTTTTGTTGAGATAATCCAATACTACTAGTAAATAGCAGTAAAAGAGTGAAGTAATAATAGGTATGTTTCATAAAAATAATTTAGGGCCCTTAAAAATTACGATATTTCTAGCTAGTTTTATGTTTTTTTTAACTAAAAATTTCATTCTTACATCATTTTTTTTATTTTTATAGGAAATGTTGTTTTACCCCATAACAAAAGAAGTGTTCTTCTGCCTTACTAAATGAATTATCAAATATCCAAAGCTACTGACAGTGACTTACCATTAATGCAACGACTATTTTATCAAACGGTTACTATTTATGGTGCCAAGATTTTTACCAAAGAAGAAGTGAAAATATTTTCTAGATTGGCATTAGACAAAAACCATTGGAAAACAAAGTTTGTTGATGACTATGTATATAATGCAAAACTTAATGGAGAGGTTATAGGTTCATTCTCCCTTAGTAAGAATGGTGAAATAGAATATATTTTTGTGCATCAGAATTATCAAGGCAGGGGTATAGCAAAAAAACTCTATCAGACGCTAGAGGAAGTAGCAAAGGATGCAAATATCTTAACACTAAGCACTCAGATTAATTCTAATACAAAGAGTTTTTTTAAAAAAAATGATTTTGAAATAATTAAAAATATAGAAAAAGTTGCAGGGGGAGAAGATGTAATTGGTTATAATGGTATAAAGAACCTTCGTTAAAAATTTAAACGTAGAACAACATTAGGAGTAATCCCTAAACCAAACTCTTGTACAGTTTCAATTTCAGTTTGATCTTTTATTGTAAAATATTGATTAAAAATATTCTCTTCATCTAAGAGGTTCCAAATAGAAAATCCTGCAAGTCCTTTTATGTTTTTTGTAATTTTAAAGGTGTAGGTAGAAGAAAGATCAATTCTCATATAATTATTTAATCTAGTGCTATTAGGATTTTGATAGTTTACGGCATCGTTTGCAATACTATTTATAGTATTAGGAAGTGTAGTTGGTTTTCCACTGTGCCAATTAATACCTGCGGATATTTTTAAGTCTTTATTATTATATGCAGCTGCAAAGTTTAAGTTGTGTTTAATATCGATGTTGTTAGCGAAATTAGATGGGGCCAAATTAGAAAAGGTGTATTCATTATCAGCATAAGAATAACTAAGCCAGGTGCTGAAGTTTTTGAACCTTTTATTAATCAAAAAATCGATACCCAGTACTGAATATGAACCGTGATCATTTATAAATTCGAATTGATTCTGAAATCCTTGACTTCTGGTAATAATCCCTTTTACGTCTTTATAATAAATATCGGTGGTTATAAGCCAATTATTATGATTGTAACTAAGGCCGACAGAAGCTTGTTTACTCTTTAAAATAGGAATGTTTTCATCATTAGATAAAACCCATCTTCTGTTTTCAATACCTAAAAAATCATTTTGGAGATCTATAACTTGTGAAGTTGTTTGGCTTTTAACTTCTCCTAAAACCTCTAAAGTAAAATGGTTATTAAATCTTTTATAAAAATTAATTCTTGGCTCAAGAATATAAGTATTAAACTTTTCTAAATAATTGAGACGACCTCCTAAATTGGCATAAATAGAACTGTTATGAGAATTATATTCTATTTCAGAAAATATGCTATGTGTGCGGATTACTTCTTTTGTAAGATCTCGGAATGTTGGATTGTTTAGCTCTTGTAAATACGATATGCCAGTTTCATTAAATTGATAACCATTTTTTAAGTTTATATTTAAATCAGTTTTAAGAATTGTGTTTAATTTTAAACCATTTTCTAAGACGTCATTTTTTTGCAAAAGTCTTTGGTTGTTAGGAATATCTGAATTATTTGTTTCAAGTGCGTAATTTGTTCCGTATAATAGTAATTCACTCTGAAAAAGTTTATTCCAATTTCTCTGGTAGAGAATACCTCCCACGATATTATTTTGTTTAGCACTACTTTCTCTAGAACTGTTAATTTGGTTATCCAATGAATTCTCTTGGAAAACAAGATTGTTTCGCATTAAAAGTGCATTGACTTTTATAAGATCTTTTGGAGATAATTGATATAGCCATCTCAAACTTATATCGTAGAAAGAAAATCGTTCTCCTGAATTATCGATACTTGATACTTCAGAATTCTGAAATGCTTTATCAAAATATTGGTTGTAAGTGGGGGTTTCTAAAATATCATTAATAGAATGCCTTATTGCTAATTGGATAGATGATTTTTTGCTGATAGGGGAATCTATATAAGTATCCGCACTAATTAAATTTAAGCCAATACTAGCATCTAATTCATTATTAATTTTGTTGGTAGTATTCATTGCGATTACGCTTGAAACTCCATCACCATATTTTGCACTAGAACCATTTTTATATACCTGTACATTTTTGATTAGATAAGGATTAAATGCAGAAATAAGTCCAAAAAAATGGCTGGATTGATACATTTTAATGCCGTCCCAAAGAATTAGGTTTTGATCATTAGTACCACCTCTTACATTAATATCCGAAACAGTTTCATTCACACTAAGAACACCAGGGAGCGCCTGTATTGTCTGTAATAAATCAGGTTCTGTAAGACCAGGTAATATTCCGAAGTTATTATAATCAATTTGAATAGAACCATCAAGCTGTTTGTCTATTCCTTTAATTAGATAGTCATTCAGAATGATTTCATTAATATATTCAAGTTGTTGTGTTAAGATTATTTTTTTGCAAGGCTTATTAAAGAAGTCAATCGCTGAAACCGTAATAGGTAGGTAGCCTAAATAACTGATTTTTATTTTTTCATTAGGTGAATTTACTTTAAGTACAAATTTACCTGACCTATTACTAATTGTAGCATTGCTTACTCCTAGGATAGATGCATCAGGTATAATTTGACTATTAACATCATATAAAACACCGCAAATCTCCGAAAATTCAAAACTGACGGCTACAGAATTGTTCTTTAATATGGTATAATCAAAAGGTGTGTTGTTTTCTAAATAGGTAATAGTTTCTTCAAACGTAACAGAGTTAGAAGGCTTGGTAATATATATACCTTCTAATTCCGTATTTATATAAGAAAAGTCATAACCGAATTTCTTCTGAATAGTGTTTAAAATAGTTATAAGAGAAGACTTATCTTTTTGAGTTTGAGAGTTTACCTTAAAAAGAAAAAATAATATTAATATAGTGGAAACGAGGATTTTGGGTTTAATCACTCTTTATATAACGTTACGGTTTTGTCATTAATTACATATTTCAATCGCATGGGAATCGTAATAGATTTTAGTGCAATTTCAATATCTGAATGTACAAAATTACCTGTAAAAAGAATAGCAGGATCTATATTTTTTGTTTCTAACGTAACCCCATATTGCCATTCTAATTCTTTAATAACTCTAGAAAATGGCGTTTTGAAAAAGTAACTTTTGTTATAATACCATTTAGGTTCCTTGTCCGCAACTGTTTTATCTTTAATTGTATTCGAGTTATATTCTAATGCGTCTCCTGCTCTCAAATATTTTATTTCATCTCCAATAGTGACACTAACAACTCCTTCATAACAAACTACTTCAAATAAATTTTCTCTTTGTTTGATATTAAATCTAGTGCCTATTACACTTATCAATCCAGATGGGGTATGGACATCAAACTTTTTACCTTTAGCTACTTTAAAATATGCTTCACCTTGTAATGAAACCTTACGTTCATTTTCCCAATTTTTCTTGTTGTACGTCAAAGTTGAAGTTGCATTCAATCGTACCATAGAACTATCAGGTAAATTAAAAGTTGATTTATCACTGATTGTTTTAATCGTAGTATCATAATCTTTAAAGAATGAAAAATATAGTCCAATCCCAATTACAAAGACTGCGGCAACACTTGTTAATATTTTTATATACGATTTATTTTGTGGCATCTTTTTTCTATTAGATAATACTTTAGTAAGGTTTTTTAGATTACTTGCAGTGTCGTAATCAGCAGCGCTAAATTTTTTGGCAGTTTCAGATATCTTTACATAAGAATCATAGACGTCTAATTTCTCAAACGCCTCTGATTCCTGCTTAGTGAGTTGATCATTGTTCAACCACTTATTAATAAGATCCTCCTTTTTCATAACAAGTTTCTTAATATTATAACAACTGATAGGATTAAATTCCTACCTTCATTTTTATTTTTTTTAAATTCCATCAATATCTTTTCTTAATTTCTCCAAAGCACCATAAATTCTTTTCTCCACAGCTTTTCTAGAAATCCCTAATAAATCTGCAATTTCTTTATGTTTTTTACCTTCCGTTCTGTTCATAAGAAATGCTACTCGTTGAGATTCTGTCAGATTAGAAAGTGCATTTTGGTATTTTATAAGATATTCTTTTTCCTCTAGAATGAATTGAGGACTTTCATTAGTGCTACTTTTTGTTTCTGTTAATTTATAGTTTAATTTTACTTTATCATGTTTTATTTGATTTAGAGTAAGATTATTAGCAACAGTGAACAAAAAACTTTTTGCTTTTTCTATTGAAACTTTATTACAATTATCCCATAGTTTTATAAAAGCTTCCTGAACTTGATCTTTAGGATTTATATGCGAACCGTATTTATAATAGATGAAGTCGTGAAGATTTTTAGAATGTTTCTTAAATAATTCTGAAAACAATCTTTCTTCACAAATATCTTTGAAGAGGGTTTTTGGCATTTTTAGTTTTTTTCAAAATTAAAAAAAAACTTAAGCTAGTGGGAATTTGAGTACTTAAATTGTTATAATAGTGAATAAATGAAGAAAAGTATTATGAAAAAAACGAGAAATTGTACAATCATCTTGTTGTTTAGTTTTGTTTTATTGACTATTTCTTGTCAAGAAGAAGAACGAGAACTTATTGACCCTACATTAGATAATACTATCCCTCAAGGTTCTCAGCTTGCTCAATTAATGAGGGGGATTGTTACTCATGATGGATCCTTTGATGATCTGGTCGATGGAGGTAATTGTTATAGCATAAATTTTCCTTATACCATACTTCGCAATGGTATAGATGAAATAGTTATTGATCAAATATCGGATTACGATCTATTAAGTGAATCAGATATTATACAGATTCAATTTCCAATTACAATTACAAAGGATGATCATATTGAAGAAATGATTGAAAGTGATTCGGAATTAGAAGTTTTGGCTAATAGTTGCGAGTTACAAGATGAGGATATAGAGTGTATTGATTTTGTATATCCTTTTAGATTTGCAACATATAATTCATCTAACAATATAATTAACACCGTTGAAGTAATTCATGATGCGCAGGTATATGGGTTTATGGATGATCTTGACGAAACTACATTAGTTGCCATCAATTATCCTCTAAGGTTATTACTGAGTGACGGAACAAGTATAGAAGTAACACATAATAATGAGTTGTTGTCCGAAATACTTACGTTTGAAACATCCTGTGATGAGAATGATGGATAATTTTTTGTTTATTGTTAATGTTAAAACGTTAAACAAAAAGTTAAAAAAATATTAAAATCATTTTTTGAGGTAGCACTTTTACTTTATCAGTTGTTTCATCAACGAACAATAAATTAAAAATAAAAACCAATAACATGAAAAATTTCTTCAAAAAAGCCTTTTTAGCATTATGTATTATTTCGATCGCTTCTTGTAGTGATGATGACGATACTACATTTATTCCCGATGCAATGACAATAGCTGATTTTGTTGCAGATAATGCTGATTATAGTTCTTTATTAGCAGCATTAGAAAGAACAAATTTAGATGTAACATTAAATGGAAACGGTACTTTTACCGTATTCGCACCCAATAATGCAGCGTTTACAGAGTTTTTAGGTGGAACTCCATTAGAGGATGTTCCAGTAGAAACACTAGAACAAATTTTATTAAATCACGTTTTAGGAACTACGCAAGCATCCACTAGTCTGACAACAGGTTATGTGAAAAATTTGGCTACAGAGTCCAATTCTAGTACTAATATCAGTATGTATATTAATACAACTAATGGTGTAGTAATTAATGGAGAAGCAACTGTAACAACTCCAGATATAATGACAGATAATGGTATTATTCATGCAGTTGATAAAGTAATTCCGTTACCGACTATGCTAACTTTTGTTACTGCTGATAGTAATTTTTCTTCTCTTGCTGGAGCTGCAACCACTTCTGGTTTTGATACAGATTTTGTAGCGGTTTTGAGTGGAGAAGACAGTAACTTAACATTATTGGCTCCTGATAATGATGCGTTTACTGCTTTAGGAGATATTTCTGGATTATCAACGGCTGCGTTGGAACAAGTATTGTTAAATCATGTAATCGCTGGAACTAATATTTCTACTTCCCTTACTACCAGTTATAATAACACACTAGCTACTTACGGAGATACAATGGATAACTTAAGTATTTACATTAACACTGATAGCGGGGTTTCTTTCAATGGCATATCTGAAGTTAGCGAAGCAGATATTGTGGCCTCTAATGGAGTGATTCATAAGGTGAACGCTGTAATTACTTTACCAACAGTTGTTACTTTTGCCACAGCTGATGCAACTTTTAGTAACCTTGTTGCTGCCCTTACTAGAGATGATCAATTAGATGAAAATTATGTAGCTACCTTAAGTACGGAAAATGGAACATCTCCGGCACCTTTTACTGTATTTGCTCCTACAGATGATGCTTTTGCAAGTCTCTTAACTGAACTTGGAGCAGCCTCGTTGGCAGATATAGCAGAAGCAACATTAACAGCTACATTGAATCTTCACGTGGTAGCAGAAGCAAATGTTAGAGAAGAAAATTTAATGACAGGTACGGTAACAACACTTGGAGGAGATATTACTGCAGATGCAACAAATGCAACATTAACAGATGCTAATGATAGAGTAAGTAATATTATTGTTACCAATGTCCAAGCTGCGAATGGTGTGATCCACGCAATTGATAAAGTAATTCTTCCTGAACTATAATAAATAAATTGGGCTGCAATAGATTAAGAAATATAATCTCTTTCGCCTAGATAATAATTCCCCCGAAAGGGCATTTAGATATTGAATCCCCCTATTAATTCAGGACTAAATGCCCTTTTTTCTTACACATATCTTAAGTATTAACTAATTTAAATTAAAACTCATGAAAACGCTAATCAAAAGATTAACGGTGCCATTTTTGTGCCTTTTTTTAACGAATTTTATTATCTCTTGTCAAAATGATAATAATGAATTAGACCCTGAAAACCCTGAACAAATTGAATTCGAAGAGTCAAAGATTATAAGCTTTGATGAAGTTGAAGAAATGACTCAGAATATTATTGATGGTGAGCTGTTAGAGCCAGTGAATGAAGATGGAGCCTTTGGTAGCTCGAAGGATTCTAGGCTTGATATTAGTAGAGAACGAAGAGTATACGATTTTTCCGCTACAGTAAATAGTGGATCAGGAGCAGGTACCGATATTACTGGAAAACTTCGATTAAATTTCACCTTGTATCATGCAAGTTTTACAATTGTTAGAGGAAACTTAGTGTTGCCCGATGGAACTAAAGCTAGAACTAGAGGAGCTATCATAAGTGATGGAATCGTCTATTTGATAATCAATCCTCCAGGTAGGAATTTGATTTTTGGAATTGGAAGAGTAGATGAAAATGGTGATTTGCAAGGACATTTTAGAATTTTTGGTAATGGAATAGGACTTGGAGATTGGAATGCCGAATTGGTTAAAACTATTTTTCCTGATAAAACTGTCGTAGATTTAATTGTTGAAGATGAAAGATTTACATCTTTAGTAGGAGCATTACAAGCAACTGATTTAGTAGCTCCTTTGTCTGGAGAAGGACCATTTACAGTTTTTGCTCCTACAGATGAAGCTTTCGCAGCTTTGGATGAGGTTCCCGAGTTAGAAGTATTGAAACAAGTTTTGTTATATCATGTAGCAAGCGGAAGATTTAATACACCAAGATTGTTGAGAGAGGAAATGATAGAAACATTACAAGGCGAAGATATCAAAGTGAGTCTTGATGAGAATAATGAAATTGTCATTAATGATATGGTTAAGTTGCTTTCAGCAAATATTGGAGGTTCTAATGGAGTAATCCAAATTATAGATGCAGTGCTAATACCACCATCTTTTCAGCCATTACCATCCATAGTTGAAATAGCTGTTGCAACCCCAGAACTTTCTACATTGGTAGGAGCATTACAAGCAGCTGATTTAGTAGAAACTCTAAGTGGTGAAGGTCCTTTTACAGTATTTGCTCCTACAAATGATGCATTTGCTGCTTTGGATGCTATCCCTAGTGGAGATGCATTAACTGAAGTGCTTTTATACCATGTTGCAGCTGGTAAATTTACAGCAGAAGATTTGATAGCAGGTCAGACAGTCACTACAGTTCAAGGAGATGAGGTAACTGTAGAAATGATTGATGGCGAAGTTTTATTAAATGGTTCTATAAAAGTGTTAATAGCGGATATTGAAGCATCTAATGGTATTGTTCACGTAATTGATGGAGTTTTGCTTCCACCTGCCGATTTACAATCAATTGTTGAGATAGCTGTTGCAACCCCAGAGCTTTCTACATTGGTAGGGGCATTACAAGCAGCTGATTTAGTAGAAACTTTAAATGGAGAAGGTCCTTTTACAGTATTTGCTCCTACAAATGATGCATTTGCTGCTTTGGATGCTATCCCTGGTGGAGACGCATTAAAAGAAGTGCTTTTATACCATGTTGCAGTTGGTAAATTTACAGCAGAAGATTTGATAGCAGGTCAGACAGTCACTACAGTTCAAGGAGATGAGGTAACTGTAGAAATGATTGATGGCGAAGTTTTATTAAATGGTTCTATAAAAGTATTGTTAGCCGATATTGAAGCATCTAATGGTATTGTTCACGTAATTGATGGGGTTTTGCTTCCACCTGCCGATTTACAATCAATTGTTGAGATAGCGGTTGGAACTCCAGAGCTTTCTACATTGGTAGGAGCATTACAAGCAGCTGATTTAGTAGAAACTTTAAATGGAGAAGGTCCTTTTACAGTATTTGCTCCTACAAACGATGCATTTGCTGCTTTGGATGCTATACCCGGTGGAAACGCATTAACAGAAGTACTCCTATATCATGTGGCTTCAGGGAAATTTACAGCGGATGATTTATTAGCTGGTCAAACAGTTACAACTGTTCAGGGAGATGAGATAACTATTGAAATGATTGACGGGCAAGTATTTATAAATGAAATTATTAGAGTGGATATTGCAAATATTGAAGCATCTAATGGTATCATTCATGTAATTAATGGGGTATTAATACCTCCATCACTATAACGGACATCGATTTGAATTAGCCAAGATTATGATGTCTAAAAAAGCTATTAGTAAGATAATGTATGCTCTTTCTAATAGCTTTTTTATTTAAAATAAATTTCTCTTACAATATTTAGAATTCTGTCTTAGCCATTCTTTATTAATACACTTCAAATCATTAAATTTGCACTTATCTGCTAAAAAAGCAGATTTTTTCAAAACCTGAAGAAAGCATATGTTTGATAATTTAAGTGATAAGTTAGATAAAGCGTTACATATTCTAAAAGGCCATGGCCAGATTACTGAAGTAAATGTCGCTGAGACACTTAAGGAAGTTCGTAGAGCATTAGTTGATGCCGATGTTAATTATAAAATTGCTAAAGATTTTACGGCTACTGTAAAAGAAAAAGCATTAGGTCAAAATGTACTTAAGAGTCTTAAGCCTGGTCAATTAATGGTTAAACTTGTAAAAGACGAGTTAACAGAATTGATGGGTGGAGAGGTTGCTGGAGTTAATTTATCTGGGAACCCTTCAGTTGTACTAATGTCAGGACTACAGGGTTCGGGTAAAACTACTTTTTCTGGAAAATTAGCAAACTTTCTAAAGAATAAAAAGACTAAAAAACCTCTATTAGTAGCTTGTGATGTTTATAGACCTGCTGCGATAGATCAGTTGCACGTAGTTGGAGAGCAAATTAGCGTTGAAGTTTTTAGTGATAGAGGAAATAATGATCCGGTTGCTATTGCTAAGGCAGGTGTTGCTCATGCTAAAGCGAATGGATTTAATGTAGTTATTATAGATACAGCCGGTCGTTTAGCAGTTGATGAGGTAATGATGACTGAGATAGCCAATATCCATAAGGCAGTTACTCCGAGTGAAACATTATTTGTTGTAGATTCTATGACAGGTCAGGATGCGGTTAATACTGCTAAGGCATTTAACGATGTGTTGAATTTTGACGGTGTTATTCTAACTAAATTAGATGGAGATACTAGAGGTGGAGCTGCAATATCTATAAAATCTGTTGTCAATAAACCAATAAAATTTATTGGTACTGGAGAGAAGATGGAAGCGATTGACGTTTTCTATCCATCTCGTATGGCGGATCGTATTTTGGGAATGGGAGATGTAGTATCCCTTGTGGAGAGAGCTCAGGAACAGTTTGATGAAGAAGAAGCACGAAAATTACAGAAAAAAATTGCCAAAAATCAATTTGGTTTTGATGACTTCTTAAAGCAAATTCAGCAGGTTAAGAAGATGGGTAATATGAAGGATTTAGTGGGGATGATTCCTGGAGCTGGTAAAATGATGAAGAACGTAGATATAGATGATGATGCTTTTAAACATATAGAAGCGATAATTCATTCTATGACACCCGCAGAGCGCACAAAACCGCAAATTATAAATGCAAGTCGAAAAAAGCGTATTGGTAAAGGATCTGGTACTTCGGTGCAGCAGGTTAATCAATTGCTTAAACAATTTGATCAGATGAGCAAGATGATGAAAATGATGCAAGGTGGCGGTGGAAAGCGTATGATGCAAATGATGGGTAAAATGAAATAAATTTGTATTACTAATATATAATAAAAAATAGAGTAGGGGCTCAATATGGAAGTTTTAGACGGAAAAAAAGTAAGTAACGACATTAAAAATGAAATCGCTGACGAGGTTCAAAAAATGAAAGATCGTGGCGAGAAAGTTCCACACCTAGCAGCTGTATTAGTTGGTAATGATGGAGCAAGTCTTACTTATGTTGGTAGTAAAGTAAAAGCGTGCGAAAGAATAGGTTTCGAATCTACCTTGGTAAAAATGCCAAGTACTACCAGCGAAGTTGAGCTGTTAGCTAAAATTAAAGAGTTGAACGAAGATTCTAATATTGATGGATTTATAGTTCAATTACCCTTACCTCCACAAATTGATACCCAAAAAGTTTTATTGGCTGTGGATCCAGATAAGGATGTAGATGGGTTTCATCCAATGAATTTTGGAAAAATGGCTTTGGATATGTCTACCTTTATTCCTGCAACACCATTTGGGATTTTAGAGCTTTTAGAGCGGTATAATGTTGATACAAAGGGGAAACATACTGTAGTTATAGGAAGAAGTCATATAGTTGGTAGACCAATGAGTATTTTGATGGGTAGAAAAGGGTGGCCAGGTAACTCTACAGTAACATTAACGCATAGCCATACAAAAAATATTACGCAAATTATTTCTCAAGCTGATATCGTTATATCCGCTTTGGGTGTACCTAATTTTCTTAAAGCTGAAATGGTAAAAGATGATGCGGTTATTATTGATGTTGGTATTACTAGAGTAGTTGATGACTCTAGAGAAAGGGGATATAGGATTGTAGGAGATGTAGATTTTGAAAATGTTAGTAAGAAAGCTTCATTTATTACACCAGTTCCAGGTGGAGTTGGTCCAATGACGATTGCTATGCTTCTTAAAAATACATTACTTGCTAGAGAGAGACATCGCAATAATGGCTAGGTTTCATCTCTATTTTGTAAGTGAAATTTAATTTATAGTATAATCATATATATATTGAAGCCTTGGACTAAAATCCAAGGTTTTTTTGTTGTATAACTGATGTGTTAGGTGTGTATGTGTGAGTTGATGCTTTTATTTGTGGAGAAATGTTTTTCTAAAGCAAAAAAAGCGGGATCTATTTTATCTACTTTGTACTTGGAGTTGAGTGAATATGCTTGATGATTCTTTGGTTAGTATAAATACAACAAAAGCGCCTTGAATAAGGCGCTTTTATTATTTTACATTTATTATTGGTGATAATAAAATATGTATTTTGTTTATTTTAATAGTTTACTTTTCTATTAAAAAGAGTTGAATGCACCAGAATCAATATTGTCTTGATCCTCTACATCATTGTATAATGTTCCATTAGCTTGAAGGTCTAAAGAAAGACTATAAGATGGTACATTAATTCCTTCATCAGTCTTGATTGTGTTAAAATCTAAGATATCTTGTCCTTTTTCATACAAAGCATTTTTAGTAAAAGTACCTTGTTTCTTTCCGTTCTTACTAGGAGATTCTTTCCATTCTTTTCCGTAAGCGATAACACAGTAGTATTCTCCTTCAGGAATATTTCTAATGAACTGAGTTTGATTACTGTTGATGTATACAATTCTAATTGTTTCATCATCATTAGCAGTTTTACCCATTTTCACAAGCTTAACTACAACTTCAGTGTTTTTACCCACTTCTACTTTTAAGTAATTATCTAACTTATATTCAAATTTCCCTTTGAAGTTAAATGACTTAGGAGTAGCACCTGATTTATAAGTCTTCTTTTCCCAACTAGAGTATTTATTTTCTCTTGTTACCTTTGTTGGAGCAGCAGCAGTTCTTGAGGTACTTGCATTACTGCCACCAGAAGCCGTTTTTGACTCTATTGGTGTGTATGCGGTTTCTGTGCTACCTAATGTTCTTCTGTTAGCTGCTTCCACTGCTTTTTGAGTTTCAGCTAATTCAGCTAATCTTCTTCTTTCTGCAGCGGTCTGATTTTGTTTCGCAGCAGCAGCAGCAGCTTCTGCAGCAGCAGCATCAGCTTCAGCTTGTCTTGTTAATCTTTCTGCCTCAGCAATTGCTTTTCTTGCAGCCTCAGCAGCAGCAATTTTTGCTTGTTCAGCTTTCCTGATAGCTTCTTCAGCAGCAAGTCTAGCAGCGTTTCTTCTAGCTTCAGCAGCTTTTGCAGCTCTTTCAGCTTCTGCAATACTACTATCTTCTGCTAGTAATTTTGTTAGTACAAAACCGTTTCCGTTTTTGTATTGAACTGTACTCCAGTCTCCATAACCAGAACTAATAACATATACTTGTGTTCCTTGTGGGATTTCACCGATAATATCAAAGTTAGCTCCTGGTCCAGTTCTTAGTTCTAATTTGGCGGTGGACATTAAATAACGATCCAGCGACTTTATTTGAGCGAAAGTCGAGGAAGTCATCACCAATAGCAAAATAAATGTAAAAATTGATTTCATAATCTTTCTGTGTTTACATAATTAAAATTCAAAAATAAAGCAGATTAGGGTTCTTTAATCTAAGATGTTAATCTTTAGTTGCTTTTTTTATACTCTTTTAAATAATTTTTAAAAGTTATTGTTCAAAATGTCGTTCTCAAAAAACATGCCAAACTATTTCTGTTGACGTTTTTAAATTATTAACAAAAGTTTATTTATTGTTAAGAATTCAGATTTTTAAAGAACTTTTTTTAAGCTTAATTCGTTGTTTTTCAGCTTTTTAAACATGTTTTCCTTGAGTACAAGTTTAAACTTATTTATTAATCAGCTGAGTTGAAAACTCTTAAACTATAAACAAAAGTAAGTTATTAATATGAAAAACACAACTTGTTTCGACTTTATTTGTATAAAAATCTACTTTTTTTTTAATCAATTTGTGTTTTTCAACGATTATTTTGTGTATTACAACTGATTTACACTGTGTTTATTGGGCTTTAAGTCGGTGTGAATTTTTTAAGTTGTAATGGATTTAAATTTGGCATTTTGTCAAGACTAAATTTTTATTGTAACCTCTTATTTTTCACAATACTTTAACATTTTTAATTATGCATGCATAGTATTTTTTTAATCTTTCAATAGATTGCTTCTTACAAGTTCTTGTATATTCTTTTGATATTAAGGTGTTTATATTTTTTGTGTTTTCTGTATTTTTTGAAAATAGGAATATTTGCTTAAGTGTTTTGTGGAGTGTTTTTTTCTTAAAATAAGTTAGATATTTAAGATAAGGTTCTCTTTTTTTTCTTGAGTTTTGAGTGTGGTTTTTACTTCCGTCAGAAATAGCTGACCGTTTTTTTAGTGTAAGATTATATTGAGAATATGATTATTATTTGAGAGAATCTGTTCGTGGGTATCGAGAAAACGATTTAGTGATTGTTTTTGATTAGTTCAGGGAATTTTTTCTGAAAACGCTTTAATCTTGGGATTGATACATTTTGAATATATCTGTTATAAGGGTTTCTTTTTTCGTAATCTTGATGATAGTCTTCTGCTTTCCAGAATTTTTGAAATGGAGTTACCTCTGCAGCAATTCTTCTGTTTAAACTTTTACTAAGAAAATCTTTCTTTTTTAGAATAATGTTTTTTTGATTTTCATTTTGATAAAATATAATAGATCTGTATTGTGACCCTTGATCAGGTCCTTGTCCATTTATTTGTGTAGGGTTTTGTGATCCGAAATATACGTCAACTAATGAGGCAAAGGAGATTGTTTTCGGATCGTATAAAACTTCTACCGCTTCTGCGTGACCTGTACGACCTGTATTGCTTGATTCATAGGTTGGGTTTTCTGTGTGGCCTCCCGAGTATCCAGAGATTACTTCTTGCACTCCTGTTACACTCTCATATACAGCTTCTACACACCAAAAACAACCACTGGCAAAATATGCTCGTTCCATTCCGTTAATTGGTTCAGTCTGGATTGGAGTTATATTTTGGTTTTGGGAGGTTTCGTTTTTTTTGTTGTTAGTTTGACTATTTCCTTGACAACTTGTTAGTGAAATAAGAATGATAAGTAAGCTGTATATAATGGTTTTCATAAAAAAAGTTTTTTTGTAGTAGTCTTTGTTTGTTGTTAAACCTTTCACGGTGTGGTTTTTATTTCAAAATTACTTAGATATTATAAAGACGATTCTTAAAAAAACTTTAAATAACAAAAAGGCTGTCATTTTTTTGACAGCCTTTTTGTTAGTCCTTATATATAAGGTGTTTGGTTATCCGTTCATAGAAATCAAGAATTCATCATTATTTCTTGTTTGTTTGAAACGTTCGTTGATAAACTCCATAGCTTCAACAGGATTCATATCTGCTAGGTATTTTCTCATTACCCACATTCTTTGTATTGTGTTTTCGTCCAATAAGATATCATCACGACGTGTACTTGAAGATGTAAGGTCGATTGCAGGGAAAATTCTACGATTGGATATTTTACGATCTAATTGTAATTCCATGTTACCTGTTCCTTTGAACTCTTCAAAAATAACTTCGTCCATCTTAGAGCCGGTTTCTGTTAAGGCTGTAGCGATAATAGTAAGGGATCCTCCATTTTCTATATTACGTGCTGCTCCAAAGAAACGTTTTGGTTTGTGTAATGCATTTGCATCAACACCACCACTAAGAATTTTACCAGAAGCAGGTTGTACGGTGTTGTATGCTCTTGCTAGACGGGTAATAGAGTCTAGTAATATTACTACATCATGACCGCATTCTACTAATCTTTTTGCTTTTTCTAAAACTATATTGGCTATTTTAACGTGCTCATGAGCTTCTTTGTCAAATGTGGAAGCAATAACTTCTCCTCGAACATTACGTTGCATATCCGTAACCTCTTCAGGACGTTCGTCAATTAAGAGGATCATTTGGTATACTTCGGGATGATTAGCGGCGATTGCGTTTGCTACATCCTTAAGTAACATTGTCTTTCCTGTTTTTGGTTGAGACACAATCATACCACGTTGTCCTTTACCGATAGGAGAAAACAAGTCCATTATTCTTGTGGATATAGTGCTTTGTCTTTCTGCTAACTTAAATTTTTCTTGAGGGAAAAGTGGTGTAAGGTGTTCAAAAGAAACCCTGTCTCTTACTACTTGGGGATCTAGACCGTTGATCTTATTTACTTTTATTAAAGGAAAATATTTTTCTCCTTCTTTTGGAGGTCTTACTTGTCCAAGAACTGTATCTCCTGTTTTAAGTCCAAATAATCTTATTTGCGATTGTGAAACATATATGTCATCAGGAGAAGAAAGGTAATTATAGTCACTTGATCTTAAAAATCCATAACCATCTTGCATGATGTCAAGTACTCCTTCACTTTGGATAATTGCATCAAATTCGTAATCAGGTTCTTTGTATCGATTTCTATTGTCTCTGTTTCCGTTATCCCTGTTTCCGTTATTATCTTTTTTATTGTTGTTATTACGGTTTTTGTTCTGGGGTTTATCGTTGTTTCTATTACGATTTTCTTTTCTATCGTCCTTACGATCCTCTTTTTTGTCCTCTTGCTTTTTTTGAGGTCTCTTATTTTCTTTGACCTCTTTTACAGGTTGAGTATTCTCCTTTGGTTCTTGTTTGGCAGGGTTGCTTTTTTCTGCAGGAGGATTTGTGTCTTTTTTAGCCTGAGGGTTTTGAGTGTTAGTTGTTTTGCGCGGTCTTCTTTGTCTTGGCGCTTGTTTTGACTGAGGTTTTTCAGTTTTCTTTTCTGTCTTAGCAGAAGAATCTTCTATAATAACCTCTTTCACCTTGTTAGGGTTTGCAGCTTGGTAATCAAGTATTTGGTATACCAAGTCTAATTTTTTCATGGTGCGAAATTTAGGTACGTTTAAACTTTTCGCAATTTCCTGTAGCTCAGGAAGCTTTTTCGCTTTTAATTCAGAAATCTCTAACATTTAAATTTGTTATATAATTTAAGGTTCTGGTATTAAATTTTCTAAAGAAGAATTCTAGGAAAATTTTATTTTGAAGGTAAGTAACCTAAATAGAATGGGTTACATAAATTGTGATGCAAGTATACGACTTTATTTTTGATTTTTACATATAATTATAAAAAGAAACTCCTATTTTTGCTTTTCCAAAAGAACAAGGGGGAATGATACAAAGAATCCAATCAATTTATTTGTTTTTAGTAGTTTTGATATCCGGTGGTTTATCTAATGTACTGCCATATGGACTTAATCAAAATGGAGACGATTTATTGCCTCAAGATAATTTTTTGGTTTTGGGAATGTTCAGTGGATCCGCTATCTTGGCTTTAGTGAGTATTTTTTTGTTTAAAAATAGACAGCTTCAATTCGTTTTGGGGCGTATCAATATCTTATTAAACTTTATTTTACTAGGAGTATTTGTTTATTGGTCACTAACATTATCTGGAGAAACTTTGGTTTCGGAGAAAGGTATTGGGATGTTGATTCCTGTTATTTCTATCGTTTTATTAGTTATAGCCAATAAGGCTATAAAAAAGGATGAAAATCTCGTAAAATCTGTAGATCGATTACGATAAACCTAAAATCTTAGTAGTATTAGTGCGTTAAGACCCGGAGTATGCCAACTTCGGGTCTTATTTTTTACCAAGTTCAATTACTTCTAAGTTTTCTATTTTTCCTTTACTTAATGTAAATCTTAGCATTGTTCTTACTTTGTGAAATCCATGTTTTCCTGCAGCTCCTGGATTCATATGTAATACATTATTATTTTTATCAGGAATTACTTTTAAAATATGTGAATGTCCACAAATAAATAATTGTGGGGGATTAGTTTTTATTTCCTCGATCGTGTTGCGATTATATTTTGGAGGATATCCTCCTATGTGAGTAATCCAGACAGAAACTTCTTCGCAAGAGAACCGTTGGTGCAAAGGAAAACAAACTCTAGCTTTATCATCATCTATGTTGCCATATACAGCACGAAGTGGTTTAATTGCTTCGATTTTATCAGTAACTTTTAAATCACCAATGTCTCCAGCATGCCAAACTTCGTCTGCTTCATGGACGTAATGTAAAATACGATCGTCAATATAACTATGTGTGTCGCTTAGTAAAAGTATTTTTTTCAAATTATTGAATAAGAAAGATTTATAATGTAATAAATAAACCGAAGTGATACTGTATAATTCATCTCTATATTATAAAGTATATTTGCGATTAAATTTAGAACAAAAATATAATAAAGCTTTGAGATATTTTTTAGAACTTTCATATAATGGAACACCTTATCATGGATGGCAACGACAGCCTAATGCAATTTCCGTACAAGAAGTTTTGGAAGATTCCTTGTCATTATTGTTAAAATCTAAAATAGATGTAGTAGGAGCTGGTAGAACAGATGCAGGAGTTCATGCAAAACAAATAATGGCTCATTTTGATAGTGAATGCGAGGTGGATGCCACTCAATTTAAATATAAGCTTAATTCTCTTCTTCCAAAAGAAATTGCGGTAAAAAAAGTGAGTTTGGTGAGGGATGATGCTCATGCTAGATTTGATGCTGTAAGCAGGTCTTATGAGTATTTTGTAACGTTGTTTAAAGATCCTTTTAGTATAAATAGTTCATATTACCTTAAGAAAGAATTGGATTTAGATCTGATGAATAAAGCTGCTAAATTACTGTTAAACTACACGAGTTTTAAATGTTTTAGTAAGTCTAAAACCGATGTAAAAACGTATAATTGTAATATTACCAATGCTAATTGGGAAATAAATGGTGACAAGCTAATTTTTAAAATTTCTGCTAACCGTTTCTTAAGAAACATGGTCAGAGCTATTGTGGGAACTTTAATAGAAATAGGAGAACATAAATTAGATTTAGAAGATTTAAAAAAAATAATTAAAAGTGAAAATAGGAGTGAAGCTGGGTATTCTGTGCCAGCTCATGGTTTATATTTAACAGAAGTACAATACCCAAAAACTATATATCTTACAAAGTAATGGCTGAAAAAAGCGGAAAGGCATTTGATTTTAAATTGTTTAGAAGGTTGATTAGCTATACTAATCCCTATCGGTTCACATTTTATTTTGTGGCTTTGTCTGCTATACTATTATCAGCTTTTGCTGTATTGAGACCACTTTTGTTACAAAAAACCATAGATGAGAGTTTTATACCTAAGGATGAAAAACTGATAGTGTTTTATATCAGTTTAATACTTGGAGTATTATTGTTAGAAGTTATTTTTCAATTTCTATTTATATATTTTGCTAATTGGCTAGGTCAAGAAGTAATTAGGGATGTAAGAGTTAAGCTTTTTGATCATATGTTGGGTTTTAAAAAACAATATTATGATCAATCCGCAGTGGGTAGATTGGTAACTAGAGCAGTGAGCGATATAGAAACAATCGCTAGTATTTTTAGTCAAGGACTTTTTATGATCATAAGTGATTTGTTAAAAATGGTAGTTATTCTCTGTTTTATGCTCTATTATAGTTGGCAACTAACTTTGATTGTTTTGGCAGTACTGCCTTTTATAGTTTTTGCTACTAGGGTTTTTCAAAAAAAAATGAAAACTGCTTTTGAAGAAGTAAGAACTCAGGTTTCTAATTTAAATTCTTTTGTTCAGGAGCGTATAACAGGAATGAAGATTGTTCAGCTTTTTACTAGGGAGGAGATAGAATATGCTAGTTTTAAGGAGATAAATGAAAAGCATAAAAAAGGGTGGATAAAAACTGTTTGGTATAATTCTATATTTTTTCCCATTGCAGAAATGTCAAGTTCTATAACCATAGGTTTAATAGTTTGGTATGGAGGGTTAAGAGCCGCGCAAGGTGATGTGATTACATTAGGTGTTGTAATTGCGTTTATCGAGTTGTCTCAGATGCTTTTTAGGCCATTGCGACAGATTGCAGATAAGTTTAATACTTTGCAAATGGGGATGGTTGCAGCGAATCGAGTATTTGCAGTGTTGGATACTCATTCTAAGATAAATGATTCAGGGAAAATAGAACTTCAAAATATACAAGGAAATATTGATTTTGAGGATGTTCTTTTTAGTTATATAGAAGGAGAAGAAGTGTTAAAAGGAATTTCATTTTCTGTTAATGCGGGAGAAACAGTTGCTATTGTAGGAGCTACTGGTGCAGGAAAATCAACAATTATTAATTTGCTTAACAGGTTTTACGAAATTAATGGAGGAATTATCTCTATTGACAAGAAACGAATTGATACCATTGACCTAAAATCTTTAAGAAGTCATATTGCAGTGGTATTGCAGGATGTGTTTTTGTTTGCAGATACTATTTTTAATAATATAACTCTTAATGATCCTACTATAACAGAAGATCAAGTTGTGAAGGCAGCTAGAGAAATTGGAATTCATGATTTTATATGCAGCCTTCCTGGAGGCTATCATTATAATGTAAAAGAAAGAGGAGTAATGCTCTCTTCTGGGCAAAGGCAATTAATATCTTTTCTTAGAGCTTATGTGTCTAATCCTGGTATTTTAGTCCTAGATGAA
This sequence comes from Aquimarina amphilecti, assembly GCF_900109375.1. Classification (GTDB taxonomy): domain Bacteria; phylum Bacteroidota; class Bacteroidia; order Flavobacteriales; family Flavobacteriaceae; genus Aquimarina; species Aquimarina amphilecti. Next base: position 171,064 of record NZ_FOAB01000007.1, on the reverse strand, counting down.
GCTACGTCTTCTGTAGATTCTCATAGTGAGCAACTTATCCAAGATGCTACTGATAAAATTACGGAAGGAAGAACTTCTATTGTAATAGCACATCGATTGGCAACCATTAAAAATGCTGATAAAATTATAGTTATGGATAGCGGTAAGATTGTAGAACAAGGAAACCATAATGAGCTGTTGGAGGTTGAAAACGGTTACTACAAAAATCTTTATGATGTGCAGTTTGCAGAAGTTCGAGATGTTTAATTGAGAAATCCGTATTCTTTAAGAAATTTAGTAGATAGAGCCATAACTACTACTAAACCGATAATGATTAACAGAGCTAGTAGTAATCCGATAAACCCTCTTATAATGACTCTTATATAACTAATGTTGTAAAGATTTTTGAACAAAAATGTAGCGTAAATAGCTTGAATTGCTAAGAAAACAAAACTACTTTCTTCTATGTAATCACCAAAACCAAACGAAATTATATAAGGGATAAAAGTTAATATTGTAAGGTGTGCTATTAGATAGGTGTTTATTACGATATGTTCTGTGAAATTATATTTTCTATATTTTCTAAAAATAAATCGAGATATAAGTGAGTAAAAAGGTATGAATAAAAAATAACCAAGTGTTGGGTATTTTTCCATTACTTCAATAAAAAACTTTAAAGCTTCTGATTGATCATCTAATTTTTCAGATTCTGACGCGATATTAAAAGCTTTTTCCTTTAAGAAGGTTAATATAGTCGATAATGTAAGTGATAATAAGAAGTAAGAAGGTAAATTAAGGTGTTTTTTTCTAACACCATTAATATAATCATCAATAACAATGTGCGGTTTTATGGTAAGATCTCTAATAGTTTTTATAAAAGTGTTATCTACATTAAGATAAACTTCGCTTATTTCTGTAAGTAAGTTTTTAAATGTAATACGTTTCGTGATTTTTTTAGCACCACAGTTAGAGCAGAAATTAACATCTTTTATATTGTCACCACAATTTTTACAATTATTAATTGTAACAGTCTTATCCATTATATACTGAGATTTTTTTGAAAATATTAATTAAACAATTAAATAGAAGAGGTTGCTTCTCCGTTCATAACACCTGTTTTCATCATTATAATTGCTACAATGATACTGAAAATCACAAATAAAACTGCCATTATTATTGAAAACAACAAGGTCTTGAGTAGTATTTTCTTTATGCTTATTTCATATAGTTTTTTAAGTACGTACGCACTATAAATAATGGAGACGGGGAACTGAATCCATAGAATTAAGGATAGGTTTTTTACTGTTAGAATTAGTGGTAAAGTGATAAAACTTATGACCATAGTAATATGTGAGTATGCATATAAATAGATCACAAAATGCTCAGTAAGATTGTATTTTTTATAGTTTAGAAATACAAGTCTTGATATCAGGGCTAAAACCGGAATGGTTAAAAATGATATCAAAGATTGATATTCAAAAGAAAAATCCGAAGCTACTTTTGAGGCTTTAATTTGGTTTGCATCTGTAAATACATTTGAGAAAATCACATCTTTGTACTTAGCAAGAATAAAACTATATAAACTTGCTATAGTAAGAGAAATAGCAAAGTAGCTGAAAACATTTACATATCTTTTTCTAAGACCATTAATGAATCCGTCAATTACAATATTCGGTTTTGTAAATAAGTGTATAAATGTTCTTATAAATGAATTGTCAAGATTAAGAAAACGATCACTAAATTCTTGAGTCAAGTTTTTAAATGTGATGCGTTTGGTTATTTTTTTAGCTCCGCAATCAGGACAAAATGAATAGTGATCAATCTGAAAACCACAGTTTTTACAATGGTTTATATTAGTAAGATGTTTGCTCATTATTGTAAATCCCTTGTTATTTTTTCAATCAATTCTTCCGGAGTTTTGAAAATTACAAACTCTCCATTTCTTATATATGAGATCTGACCAGTTTCTTCACTTACAATTAATGCTAGCGCATCTGTTTTTTCTGTAATTCCAATAGCTGCGCGATGTCTTAGTCCAAAACGTAAAGGAATATTTCTGTCATTAGTTACGGGAAGAATCACTCGTGTAGCAACAATTCTATTGTCTTCGATAATCATAGCTCCATCGTGTAAAGGGCTATTTTTATAAAAAATGCTTTCTATTATTGGTGTTTTTACCAAAATATCAAGTTCGTCTCCAGATGTTTTTACAAAATCTAACGATGTATTTCGCTTAATTACTATTAATGCACCAGTGAATGTATCCCCCATTTTTGTACACGCTTTAACAATAGCAGCAACATCAGTGAGGCTATCTTCAGGAGTATCTCTAATAAATTTTAGCTGTCTGAGGAATTTTCTTCTCCTCCCAAAATTTGTGGATCCAATCATTAAAAGAAACTTTCTTATCTCTTGTTGGAAAACAACAATTAAAGCAAACATTCCTACGCCGATAAATTCACCTAACACACTACTTAACATTTCCATAGCTAGAAACTGAGTAAGTTTCCAGACTAGATAAATCATTACGATACCTATAAAAATGTTAATTGCTGCTGTTCCTTTAACCAACTTATAGATGTAGTATAGCAAGAGTGCTACAAGTACGATATCTAAGACATCTAATATTCTAAGGTTGATTAAATCCAAATGTGGTCTTTTTGTAAAAATAGAAAAATTAGCGAAACTCTGATTTGAAAAGCTTGAAAAAGCATCTTTTTAAATAAAACTTTAGGCCTGCCCTTTATATCTGTGGAAGAGAGTAACGCATTCCATCGCCTCTTTTACATCGTGTACTCTTAAAATCGAAGCACCTTTTAGTAAAGCAATAGTGTTTAAGGAGGTTGTTCCATTCAAAGATTCAGAAGGGTTAATGTTTAGTGATTTGTAAATCATAGATTTTCGTGAAATTCCAGCTAAAATTGGATATTCTTGAATATTTAATAAATCTAACTTGTTTAGTAGCTCAAAATTTTGATCGATGTTTTTGGCAAAACCAAAACCAGGATCAATGATGAGATCATTAATACCTTCTTTTATAGCTTCAATTATTTTTTGGGAAAAATAAAGCTGTATATCCTCTATTAAATTATCATATTGATTTAAAGATTTCATGGTTTGCGGAGTACCTTTCATATGCATCATTATATAGGGTACTTTGAGAGCTCCGACAATTTTAATCATCTCTTTGTCTAAACTACCTGCGGAAATATCATTAATAATTGCAGCTCCAGCTTCAATACATTGTTTTGCAATCTTGCTTCTAAAAGTGTCAATAGACAGAATAGTATTAGGGAACTTAGAAAGAATTAATGTGACTATAGGTAAAATTCTATTTTCTTCTTCTTCGATTGAGATATGATCAGCACCTGGTCTTGAGGAATATGCTCCAAGATCGATAAAGGTTGCTCCTTCTTGAAGCATTTTTTCGGTTTGATATAAAATCTGTGATTCGTCTTTATACTTGCCTCCATCATAAAAAGAATCTGGTGTTAGATTTAAGATACCCATTACTTTTGGGGTAGAGAGATCGATTAAAGAGCCTTTGCAATTAATAGTCATAGAAGAGTTTATACTATATTTTTAATGTTTATTTGGTATAATTGCCATATTAAAGCGAAATTTACGCAAAATTCAACATTAATATGCAAGATACGTCTACACAATATGACGCGGTAATTAAGAAATGTCGTGATCTATTCATTAATAAAATGAAAGATTATGGAAGTGCATGGAGAATCCTTAGGTTGCCATCTCTTACGGATCAGATTTTTATAAAAGCGCAACGCATTAGAGGATTGCAAGAGAATGCGGAGAGAAAAGTAGATGAAGGTGAAGTTTCTGAGTTTATTGGTATTATAAATTATAGTCTAATGGCCTTAATACAATTGGAAAAAGGAATTGCGGAACAGCCTGATTTGTCTACAGATGCGGCTACAAAATTGTATGATAACCATATTGATATTACGAAAACGCTAATGATGAACAAAAATCATGATTATGGAGAGGCTTGGCGTGATATGAGAGTAAGTTCATTGACGGATTTGATTATTCAAAAACTGTTAAGAGTAAAGCAAATCGAAGATAATAAAGGAAAGACGTTGGTAAGTGAAGGGATTGATGCTAATTATCAGGATATGGTTAATTATGCAGTTTTCGCTATGATACATCTAGGTGAAGCCAAATGATTTCTGATTTTATAAAATACTGTTAAACTAAAAGTAACAAGATGTAAACCTATTATCTTGTTCAAAATAAATAATAATTACCATTCTAATGATGAAAATACTTGTTGGTTTTTCCAGAATATTTGTAGCAGCTCTTTTTTTATTTTCAGGATTTATTAAGCTTAATGACCCATTGGGATTTTCCTATAAACTACAGGAATATTTTAGTGAAGGTGTTTTGAATATGGAATTTTTGATTCCATTTGCATTGCTTATGGCAGTATTTCTATGTGTTTTTGAAATAATTGTTGGAATTACATTGTTGTTGGGCTATCTGCCTAAATTTACTATATGGTCTTTATTAGGTATGATTGTCTTTTTTACATTTCTTACTTTTTATTCGGCATATTTTAATAAAGTTACCGATTGTGGGTGTTTTGGTGATGCATTGCCATTAACACCTTGGGAGTCTTTTACGAAGGATGTTATTTTATTAGTCTTTATTTTGATATTATTTTTCGGAAGAAAATACATAACACCTATTCTTCCAGAAACCTCCCATAAATGGATTGTGTTTGTAAGTTTCTCAATTTGCCTTGCATTTGCATATCAAGTGTTAATGCATTTGCCAACTTTTGATTTTAGAGCTTATAAAATTGGAACAAATATAGAAGAAGGGATGTCGGTGCCTGAAGGAGCGCCGGAAGCAGAGTTTAAATATTTTTGGAAGTTTGATGTGGATGGTAAAGAAGAGATTGTAACGACTAGTGGAGAATATCCTCAGGTAGATGGTAAATATATTGGTGTAGAAACCGAAATGATTAATGAAGGATATATACCACCGATTCATGATTTTGCTATAGAGAAAGGCGGTCGGGACTACACTTCTGAATTTTTGAATAAAGAAAATGTAGTTCTTATTGTGATGTATAATTTATCTAAAAGTGAAGGAGAAGGGATGAATACGCTCAAGGGTATTACAGATAAGGCTATGTCGCAAGGTTATGATGTAATAGGTCTTACTGCATCTTCTCCTCAAGAAGTTTCTCAGAAAAAAGAACAATACAATCTAAGTTTTGATTTTTATAGTACTGATGAAACTGCGCTTAAAACTATATTACGATCAAATCCAGGAATCGTAAAACTGAATAAAGGTACTATAACAGAAAAGTTACACTGGAATGATGTAGATAAATTAATTTTAGATAAAGTAGAACCGTCTAAACCTTTAATTAATGAGCAATTAAAATCTCAATTAGATAGTGTTGCTAAGCTAGATCAAAAATTCAGAAAATTAATGCAAGCTCAGACTATAGAAGAGAGAGATAGTATTGCTAAGTTAGTAGGAGCTACAGAAAAAGAAGCAACTACCGATTTATGGTTGCAACAAAGTGCAATAGATTCTTCGAATACAGTATTTATTGAACAGGTTTTTAAGAAGTATGGATATCCTGGTAAAAGCTTAGTGGGAGAACCAGCTAATAAAACTGCTTGGTTTGTGATTCAGCATTCTAATAAAATAAATGAATACCTTCCATTGATTAAGAAGGCGGGAGAAGATGATGAAATTCCTTTTAGGTTAGTGGCTATGATGGAAGATAGACATCTAATGAGTATAGGTAAAGAACAAGTATATGGTACTCAGGGAATGACATTGAACCATAATACAAATGCACCGATAAAGATTATATGGCCTATAAAAGATGTCGAAAATGTTAATCAACGGCGAGAAAATGCTGGATATGATACTACAGTAGAAGAGTATGCTAAAAGATTATATGGAGATACTTTTGAATACAAAGCCTATACATTAGAAGAAGTTGAAAAGCTCAAAGAAAAGGCGAATTAGTAATGATTAAGTACTTCTATAAATTTGGGTATGCATTACTTACTTTATTAGGAGTAATTACTGTTATATTTCTATTATTTACAATTCTTCCTGGAGATCCAGCTCAAATGATGATGGGACAGAATGAAAATAAGGAGCAGTTAGATATTATCAAGAAAAAATATGGTTTTGATCTCCCTCTAAGTACTCAGTATAGATATTATCTAAATGATCTTTCACCAATTTCTTTTCACAGTACGAAGGAAGTTGATTTTTCGTTTTTTGATAGTAATAAGTATACTGGAGTTTCATTGTTTACTATTGGTAACGTAAAAACAGTGTTTAAATATCCTTATTTAAGAGAGTCTTTTCAGAAAAATGGTAAAAAAGTAAGTCAAGTTATTAAAGAAACATTGCCTAATACTGCAGTACTAGCTATATCTGCTATTTTGATCGCTATATTTTTAGGGATTTCTATGGGTATTATCAGTGCTTTGATGAAGGACCAATGGGCAGATCGGTTAATTCAACTAGTAAGCACTATTGGGATGAGTGTTCCGTCTTTTTTTAGTGCAATTATTTTCGCTTGGTTGTTTGGTTATGTTTTGCATGAATATACCAATCTGAATATGACTGGAAGTTTATATGAGGTAGATGATTTTGGAGAAGGAACTTATATCCAGTGGAAAAACTTAATATTGCCTGCGATTGTTTTGGGAGTAAGACCATTAGCAGTGGTTACTCAATTAATGAGGAATTCTCTATTGGAAGTAATGAGTCAAGATTATATACGTACAGCTAAAGCAAAGGGCTTATCATTATTTCAGGTAATTAAGCGACATGCCTTGAAAAATGCGCTAAATCCTGTCGTAACAGCTATTTCTGGATGGTTTGCCTCTATGTTGGCAGGAGCTGTTTTTGTAGAATATATTTTTGGATGGAATGGGTTAGGTAAAGAGATTGTAGATGCATTGAATACATCAGATCTTCCTATTATTATGGGGGCGGTTATAGTAATTTCTTCTGTGTTTATCTTAATCAATATATTTGTAGATGTTATTTATAGATGGCTAGACCCTAGGATAAGAGTTTAGTGATTTTCTTTAAAATGTAACCAAGTAAAAACCACACACATAAATTAAAATTAATGAGAACAAAAATTGTAGCAGGAAACTGGAAAATGAATAAAAATCTTGCCGAGACAGGAGTTTTACTTTCAGAACTAAAAACAAAATTTAAGGAGTCGTCAGAAGCTAAAATAATTGTAGCTCCGACATTTACAAATCTCTATTATGCTTTTGAAGAACTTAGAGATGTTGATATTGACGTAGCTGCTCAAAATATGCATCAATCTGAAAGTGGAGCATTTACAGGAGAGATTTCTGTAGATATGCTAAAGAGTGTTGGTGTAAATGTAGTGATATTAGGACATAGTGAACGTAGAGCTTATTTTGGAGAAACAGACGAATTGTTAGAAGAAAAAGTAAATACAGCATTAAAACATGACATGACTGTTATTTTTTGTTTTGGTGAAGAATTAGAAGATAGAAAAAGTGGTAATCACTTTAATGTAGTAGAAAGTCAATTAAAAAATGCATTATTTAAATTAGATAATAAAGCTTGGGATAATATTGTCTTGGCATATGAACCAGTTTGGGCAATAGGAACAGGAGAGACAGCAAGTCCAGAACAAGCTCAAGAAATGCATGCATTTATACGTAAAACTATTGGAGATGCATTTAATACGGAGGTTTCAGAACAAGTTTCTATTCTTTATGGAGGAAGTGTAAAACCTACTAATGCTAAAGAGATTTTTGCGAAACCAGATGTTGATGGAGGATTGATTGGAGGAGCTGCTTTAGATCCGGAAAGTTTTGCAGCAATAGCAAATTCATTTTAAATATTTTTTTTAAACAGAATAAGAGGTATTCGTAATAACGAATATCTTTTTTTGTTGGTCAAAAGGTTAACTTTGTGTTCTAATTTAATTAAAGATGACAACACCTATATATATAGGATATTATTTTAATATTGTGCCGCTGAAACCAGCTACAGAGATTTTGATAGCAGAATTAGGATATGTCGGTTTTGAAAGCTTTGTAGAAACTGAAAATGGAGTAGAAGCTTTTATCCAAAAAGAAGAGTGGAATGAGGATATGTTAAAAGATATTTATATTCTAAACTCGGATGAGTTCGAAATAACGTATTCGACTAAGGAGATAGAGCAAGTGAATTGGAATAAAGAATGGGAAAAAAATTTCACTCCTATTATTGTAGATAATACTTGCGGTGTTAGAGCTCCTTTTCATGAAAAACCAGAGTTACTTTATGATATCGTAATAGAACCAAAAATGTCTTTTGGTACTGGTCATCACGAAACTACTCATATGATGATTCAGCACTTGCTTCAACAAAATTTGCGAAATAAAAAAGTCTTGGATATGGGATGTGGAACAGGAGTTTTAGCTATTTTATCTGAAATGAAAGGAGCACAACCTATTGATGCAATTGATATTGATAATTGGTGCTTTTTAAATACAATAGAAAATGTAGAACGTAATAAGTGTAGGCATATTACTGCTTATGAGGGAGATGCATCATTGTTGATCGACAAGAGGTATGATGTGGTAATTGCTAATATCAATAGAAATATATTATTAAATGATATTCCTACCTATGTAAAAACCTTAAATACTGGAGGAGTTCTTTTATTAAGTGGTTTTTATAAAGAAGATTTAGGGTTAATTACTAAAGAATGTAGAGATAATAATCTTGAATTTTTGGAGTTTTTTGAGAGAAATAATTGGATAGCAGCTGGTTACAGGTTAAAATAATGTGATAGACGATAATTTATTATATTCGAAATAGTATATTTGTATAAAATTAATGAGATGAGCACTCAAGAAAAGGTTTTAGAGGAAGTTTTAGAAAAAACAGTAGAACAAAATAATAATGAAATTGTTTTATATAACGACGATGTAAATACTTTTGATCATGTTATTGAAACATTAATATATACTTGTGAACATACACCAGTTCAAGCAGAACAATGTGCAATGCTAGTGCATTATAAAGGTAAATGTACTGTGAAAACAGGAGTTTACGAAGAATTGGTACCTAGATGTTCTAAATTACTTCAAGCGGGTTTAAGCGCTGAAATTGTATGAAAATAAAATATATGTAGGAATAATCGCTTAATAAAAATATTTATTGAGCGATTTTTTTTGTAAAAAAAATTAATTTATGATTTTAACGTAATAATTGTAAAGCTTTTTGAGATTTTTGTAATTGTGTTATACGTCGAGAAAAACATTTTTATTATTAAATATTAGGTGTTTAAATCATTTCGCGAGAGATAATTCAAGGGATTAACTTTTTTGACAAAAAAATATGATATCTCTGGATTGGAAAAAATTGTAAACCCCAAAACTTTCTTATTGATTTTTAAGCTAGCGTAGTTCGTTGGTTTTGAATGTACTTTCCCAAAATAGTTTATAGAAACTCAACACATTTTTACAATGAAAACAATTAAACTTTTAGCATTTTGTGCTATAGTAGTTGGTCTTGTTACATCTTGTCAGAAAGAAGACCTTACAAATGAAGTTGAAACTCCAAACAAAGAAGTTTCTAAAGAAGTAAAATTGCAATTGGAAGCAATTGGTGTAAATCCTACTGATGCAATTATACAAACAAGAACATTTATTGATGCTTCTGAAGTTACAGGTGTTAGATCTGGAGATTATTTTTCTACCATAGAAAATTTGATGAAAACTCCAGTATTAGGAACTACAAAAGGTGATACTAAGCAGTATAGAACAAATAATTTGGTTACAGGTTCTAGCAAGACAATAGACGTTATTGGGTATACTGGAAATGAGGTTTTGGTCTCAATAGTAAAGAAAGAACTGGTTTACAATGGGCTGTAAACAATTATAATAGATTAAACTTGTCTGTTAGCTTTAGATTGACTTTTGGCACGGATTACCAATCAAAGTATGTGGTTGTATATCATGATCCTAATGAAGAAGCAGCTGGAGAGTAAGGAGGAGTAGCAGGGTTTCCTGATGCGCAAGGTAGGCCTATTTTTGGGATAGCTATTTACGGGTTAGGAGGATATTCTAATAATGTAAATGAGCATGTAATAACTCATGAAATAGGTCACTCAATAGGTTTTCGTCATACTGATTGGTTTAGTCGTCAAAGCTGTGGGCGATCTGGAGAAAGTGCAGGTTCCATAGTGCAATTCATATCCCAGGAACACCTACAGGTTATGGTTCTACGTCTATTATGTTAGCTTGCTTTAGTACTAGTGCTACAGGCGAATTTAACGGAAACGATATAACAGCATTAAACTATCTTTATTAGAAGATAGCTATTATAATTATTTGTACATAGATAATAAAGCCCAACTTTTTGTTGGGTTTTATTGTTATTGATGATTTCTTAAAGTTGTTTGTGATTTAAAATTTTAAATACTTTTTTCGAAAAAACATGCTTCAAAATGAGGATTAATATTTTTTTAACACTTTTTAGTTAAAAATTTATGAATTGTAGGAAAAGTATTATATTTCTTATAAAAATATAGTTACTTAGGATTTCTTTAACATCTCCCTTGTTGCCATAATTTTTTGCTTAGCAGCAACAATGGATGTGGATTTTGGTGATGCATTTAATCGGTTTTATCGTGTAATTTGAGGATATGATTTTGTTAATGATTACGTTGCTTTATTAAATTTAATATATGTATTTACCTTATTATTAGAGGATTGTTTAAATATTTAACTGATATTTCAAAAAAATTATCATATCTTCAACCCGCTTAAAATTTAAAAAGGTTCAAAGCTTTATTAAATTAAATGCAATCAAAATAGATTCTGTTGAAGATTTATTTTGTTAATAGTAACTACACAAACTCAACTTTTTAAAAATGAAGAAAATCAAAGTATTAGCGCTTTGCGCTATCGCGGCCGGTGTAATCACATCTTGCCAAAAAGACGAAATCACAAATGACGCACAACCTGAAACTGCAGCGCTGACAAAAGCACATGCAGATGCACTTGTTGATGCGGGGATTAGTAAAGATGATGCTGAATATTATACAATGGAAGGACTTCCTGGAGATGCAGCTGTACAAGGTGTTAAATCTGGAGATATTTTTGTTTCATTATCGGAATTAACTTCTGGTGTTCATAAATTAGGTGTTGCTGATGATGGAGTTAACAAGCAATATAGAACAAACAATCTTGTAACTGGATCAAACCGTAGCTTTAGAGTTGTTGGATATACAGGATCTTGTTGTGCATTAACAAGTAAAATGAGAACTGCATTACAATGGGCTGTTAATAATTATAACAGATTAAATACTTCTCTTAACTTATCACTTGTTTTCCAAAGTAATTTCAATAACAACGATATGGTTGTTTACAACAACGGAGCTTCTGGTGGAGGTGGATCTGCAGGATTCCCTTCTGGTGGTCAAGCTTTTAAAAGAGTACAAATTAACGCAGGTACTGATTCTTTTAGTACAAATGTTGTAGAGCACGTAATGACTCACGAAATTGGTCACTCTGTAGGATTCCGTCACCAAGACTGGAGATCTCGTCAGAGTTGTGGACAAAATCAAAATGAAGGTACTGCTGGAGTAGGAGCAATCTTAATTAATGGTACACCGAGTTCTGATAGAGCGGATTCTATTATGTTAGCTTGTTTTGGTTCTGGTGAAGACGGAGAATTTACAAGTACAGACGTTACCGCTTTAAATGCTTTATACTAAAACTAAGTATAAGTAATAGAATAAAAATATAAAAGCTTTGAATCTTTTTATAAAACCATCTTGATTAAATTTCGAGATGGTTTTTTTATGAACGATATTGTAAATAAGATTGTTATAGATCTGTTTTATGAATTATGGGATTGATATTTTTGTGTCTTTTTAAGGTTTTTTAATGAATTTATTTTACGGTTTTCCCATATTCGCAATAAATTATTCAAGGTTTTTGTTGTTTCGTTGAAATAAATGTATATCTTTCCATCTGCAAAATTTTTCAAAAAGTTCAAAGCTTTCACAAAAATATTTGCGTACAGAATAGGTTTTAAAACGGATCTATTCTGTAATAATACACAAACTCAACGATTTAAATGAAAAAATTAAAATTTTTAGCGCTTTGCGCTATGGCTGCAGGTGTCGTTACATCTTGCCAAAAAGACGAAATCACCAACGATGAACAACCAGTTTCATTAGAATTAAGTAAAGATTTACAGGATAAAATATGGGCTGCGGGAGTTAATCCTGGTAATGCTACAATTGAGAATGTTACTCTTCTTAATGGAATTGAAGAGCAATATCTAGTTTCTGGAGATATTATGATGAAACTTGCTGAAATTGAAAAAGGAAGTTATGATTTAGGAGTAGCTGAAGATGGACTTACTAAGCAATACAGAACGAATAATTTAGTTTCTTCTTCTAACAGAACCATCGATATTTTAGGGTTTACAGGATCTGGTAATGCATTAACAAGTAATATGCAGACAGGTTTACAGTGGGCTGTTAATAACTATAACAGAATTAGTACTACTTTAAACTTTAGATTAACTTTTGGAACCAACTTCCAAGCTGCTGATATGGTTGTATATAACAACAACGGTAGTGGAGCTGGTGGTCAAGCGGAATTTCCTGAAGGAGGAAGACCAGGAAAGTTTATCCAAATCTTAAATGGAACAGGAACTTTCGGTGGAAGTAATGTGAATAATGTAAATGAGCACGTAATTGGACATGAAATAGGTCATGCACTTGGTTTCAGGCATACTGATTATGCTCGTAGAAGATGTGATAATAGTAATGAAGGAACTGCTGGTAGTATTGGAGCGATTAATATCCCTGGTACACCTACTGCAAACCAGTGGGGTCAGAGCGGTTTAGATTCAGGTTCATTAATGATCTCTTGTTTTGACGGTAGTGAAGATGGAGAATTTAGTAACTTTGATATCGTAGCTTTAGAATTTCTATATTAATAATAAATAAATTATAGTGTAAAGCTTTGAACTTTTTATTAAGCCATTCCAAACTTTTTGTTTGGGGTGGCTTTTTTTTGGTTTAAAAATCTACCCTAAAAGATATATTAGGAGTAATCCCAGCAGAAAAAGTATTTACTTCTTGTAGTAAGTAGGTGCTATTATCAAATCTAATACTATATGTTCGATTTAGAGTGTTTTCCCTGTCATAAAGGTTAAATAGTGAGAAACCAATCTTACTACGCCAAGTATCGCTTTTTGATAAGTTAAATTTATAAGAAGCAGAAAAGTCTAAACGATGATAAGTGTCCAGTCGGTCACTATTGACTTCTCCGTAGTCAATAAGAATAAATTCTTCGGTTTCTGTAATGCCTAGTGCAGGAGTATAAGGTCGCCCTGTTCTTACAGTCCATCCCAGCGAGAATTCGAAGTTATTCCATTGATAACTATGTATCCAGGATAAATAGTGACTAATATCAAAGTTACCCGGAAAATATTGTCGATCATTTACGTTTTCAAATTTAAAATCCTGGTCTGTGTATGAATATCCAATCCAAGTTCTATAATCTTTTATTCTTTTTTTAATTAATAGGTCAATTCCAAAAACTTTACTTTCTCCTGTTTCTAAGTCTAAGACACCATTAAAACCATTAGCAAATGAGGTGAGTCCGCTTGTTGATTTATGATACCCTTCAATATCAATATACCAGTTGTTTTTATTAATAGTAAATCCACCAGATATTTGATCACTACTAAGCATTGATACGAATTCCGAATCTGCTAACAACCATATTTGATTATCTAGATTAAAATCGTTAGGTAGATAATTAGATATCTGACTAATTACTTGGTTTTTTCTTTCGGCGGATAATTTTGTTATGATATTTTTGGATAGATTGACTTCTAAATTTACCCTAGGTTCCCAATATGTTTTATCAAGGACGGAGAAATAGTTCCCTCTAATTCCTGCACTTATTTTAAGTTTTTCATTAGTGTTAAATTTATATTCTCCAAATACTGCATGAGTGATATTGCTGTTACTTTCGTTGAAAGAAACATTGTTAGCTGAATAATCAGCTTTGTATGTTACATCGTTAGTTGAAAAATCATAACCAGAAGAGAAGCTATGTTTAGGGTTTATTGTTAGATTGGTGTGAATAGAAACACCAGCATCTCTAATTGTGTTTTCTTCTATGATATTGTTGTCAAAAAATAAGAACCCATCACTACTTGCTCTAGATTCTCTTAATCCATTATAATTAAAATCGTAATTTGAAAAATAAATGTTAGCAGAGTGCGAAAAATAACGATTCCACTTTTTGTCCCACCTTATGTTGGCTCCTTGATTAATGAATTCTAAATTGTCTTTTTGGTTTTCATCAAATGGTTCGCTAAATCCCTGAATGTTCTTAATATTAAGTGTGTAATTAAGATCGTTATTGGTGAAAATTGAACTTACTATTAGCTTGTCGTCTTTTGATAAATCTAGAATAGCCTTTATCGTTAGGTCTGTAAAATAAAATACATTTTCATTTTCTACAGTTTCTTGATCTAATTTTTGATTATCTACAAAAAATCTAATGCTTTGAAAAGCACGATCAGAATAACTACGAAAAGTTGATGTTTTAATAAAATCAGTAAATGCTCTTCTCGCTGATATAACTACTCCAAAGCCTTCATCAATAGGGGCTTCTAGATAGGCATCTACATTTGTCATATTAAAACCGACACCAAAACCTAAATCTTCTGGAATTTCATTTTTGGACTCTATATCTACAACTCCAGAAATTCTATTCCCATATTTAGCTTCAGTACTGCTTCTGAAAAGTTTGATGTTCTCTGTTATATATGGGTTGAAAATAGACAATAAATCAAAAAAATGTCCTGAACTATACATTTTTATACCATCCCACAAGATTAAGTTGTGGTCAGGTGTACCACCTCTTATGTGCAACCCAGAGGCGGTTTCGGTTGGACTTTGAATTCCAGGAAGAAACTGAAGCGTTTGTAGTACATCTGGTTCTACTAATCTGGGGAGAATGCCTAGTTTGCTTGGATCTATATTTACTGCACTGCTTGCTCCTTGTCTTGATATACCAGATGTAACATATTCTGTGATTACTACTTCGCCTAATTCGAAATCATCTTCCGATAGAAATATTTTATTACAAGAATTATTTTCTAATTCTTTGGCGAGAAATTGTCTGTTTTTGTACCCTAGAAATTGAATGTTTATAGTGTCATTTGGTTCTGATAGATATAATTGGAAAAAACCATTACTATCCGATGTTGTAGATTTAGATTGCTTTTTGTTATTTATAAAAGCTTCAGATAAAGGTTTTTTGGTTAAGTTATCTAGTAAGTATCCGCAAATTGTGACCTTTCCTTTTTGCTTTTTTTTTCTTATCACATAATATCTGTTATTAATTTTTTCGAAAAGAACAGAAGTCTGAGATTGTACTGCTTGAAGTACATTCTCTAGTGATGTGATTTCAGAAATATTAATTATTTCATCTTTAACAATTTCAGGATTGAAGGAGAATTTAATTTCATAGGATTCTTCCAATACTTTTAAAAACTCTTCAAGTGAGATATTTTCATACCTTTTGTTAACTGTATTTTGAGAAAAACAGTTGATATAAATAAGTATAAAAAAAGAGAAAAAAAAAGATTTCATTTATTCTTTAACGAGAACTATGTGGTTTTCGTTGTTAAAAGTATATGAAATTTCCATAGGAACAAAGATTGTTTTTAAAGCTAGTTTAATATCAGTGTGATTATAACTACCTGTAAAACGCATATTTTGATCAATATTTTTCTTATCGAAGGTAAGATTGAATTGATTTTCTAAAGAATGTATAACTTGTTTTAATGGAGTGTTGGTAAATGTTGTTTCTCCAGAAATCCAACCAGGTTCAGCTGTTTCGGTCTCCCAATTTTCAACGATGTTGTTAGCTATTCTAAAAGCCTTTCCTTTAGTCAGGATAGCTTCATTAGAAGCATAATTATCCATAGCTTTTACTTTGCCTTCTACACATGTTACTTCAAAAAAATCTTTTTGGGTGTTTACATTAAATTGAGTTCCTAGTACTTTTACCCTTCCTGATTCGGTTTCTACAACGAAATCAGACCCTTTTTTTACCTTGAAAAAAGCTTCTCCTACTAGTTTTACTTTTCTATCGTTATTCCAATTTGACTTTTTGAATTTTAATTCTGATTTTGAATTTAAAACTACTTCAGACCCATCTAAAAGTTTAAATGAGATTTGCTCTCCATAGTCTGTTGAGTAAGATGTAGAGTTATCAAAGAAAAAGAAAAACCCTATAAGTACAAGTAGCGTAGCTGCGATACCATAAGTCCACTTTGGAATGAAAGTTCTTACTTTGGACTTTTCTTGTATTTCACTTCTTATAATATTAAAAACTTTCTTTTTGTTGTAGTCAGGAGATTCTAATTTTTCTATTTTATTAAGAATAGTTATATATTTTTGATAATCATCAGATTTTTCAAATTCCGTTCTTTCCCTATCATTTAGGTCGTTATTTAACCACCTTGCCAAAAATGTTTCGTCTGAATATGGATTTTTCATTAATTTTTTCTTCTACTTCGTTTATGCTTCCTTATTAATAACAGGCTTATACTATATTACCCTACATGTGATTACAAAATATCTCCTAATTTTTGCCTTAAGCTTAATAAGGCATAATGTATTCGCTTTTCTATTGCCTTAACAGAAACCCCGGTAATTTCTGCAATCTCCTTATAAGATTTTTTGTCAATTCGTGATAATAAAAATGTTTCTCGTTGTTTTTCAGGAAGGCTGTCAATTGCATTATTTAGTTTAGACATAAATTCTTTTTCTTCAATAATAAATTGAGGATCCTGATTGTTAAGGTCTGAATGGGGTCTTTGTTCGTATCTTAATACCACCTTTTTATGAGCAATATGATTTAGTAAATTATTATTTGCTACTGTGTACAGATAAGATTTAGCCTTGTAAAAAACTACTTTTTTACAATTGTTCCATAATTTTATGAATGCATCTTGTATGATATCTTCTGCTAGATCAATATCTCCGCATTTATAATAAATAAGATTCCGCAGTGATTCAGAACAATCGTCAAAGATTGATTCAAAATTTTTCTCATCACAAACAGATTTCTTTTCCATATATTTTTCGAAGATATTTATTTTACTGAGATATCAAAAAAACAACACTCATTTTTCGTTTATTTAATTAGGTTAAATATTAAATGTTTAGCCAGATGTGATATTACTTAATATCTTAACTAAAAAAAGTAAATCTTGTTATAATATTGATTGACTTTATCTTCATAAAAGATTAGATTTTTTTTGTCAATTTAAATTAAGCTATTTCAGGATTGTAATCCAAATTTGTGTAGTAATGAATGCAAACATAAAAATTGTTTGTAAAAGTAGGGTTTTTGTCTTTTTACTTGTTTATTTTAAAATAAACCTATTACTCAACTAATGAAAAAAAATATTACTCTTTTAATCGCACTCGTTTTTTTCTCTTATGGATACTCACAGTTTAATTCTGATGCACCTTGGATGAAAAACCTTAATGCAACGAAAAAATCCTCTGAATTAAATGAACCTTTAAAGTTTCAGGAGATTGTTGAAGCATTTAATCAATATTGGAAAGATAAAGATCACACTAAAAAAGGTTCGGGATACAAACCATTTAAACGTTGGGAGAATTACTGGAAACATTTAGTTAAAAATGATGGTGCTTTGCCAACACCTGAAGAAATGTTGGAAGTTTTTAACCAAAAACAAGAACTAAAAAGTAGTAGAGCAGATGTCAGTAATTGGCAATCATTAGGGCCATATATTCATACCAATACAGGTTCTTGGTCATCAGGACAAGGGCGTGTAAATGTTATTGCAGTTGATCCAAATAGTCCAACAACATATTATATTGGAGCTCCAGCTGGAGGAATATGGAAATCTACCGATTCTGGAGCAACTTGGAGTCCTTTATCTGATAATTTATTACAGATAGGAGTCTCGGCAATAGCAATTGATCCTAGAGATTCAAATATTATTTATATAGGAACTGGTGATGATGATGCTGGTGATACATATAGTTTAGGAGTTCTTAAGTCAATCGATGGAGGGCAGACTTGGGATTCAACGGGTCTTTCTTTTTCTGATACTAGGTCATCAATTAACGAGATATATATAGATCCGATTGATAATGATAAGATATTCGTGTCTTCCAATAAAGGATTCTATAAATCAACGGATAATGGTGTTTCTTTTACAAGAACACTTAATCAAGATTTAGATGATGTGAAATTAAAACCTGGGAATTCTAATATCATTTATGCAGCCACGAGAAATCAGGTGTATAAATCCAGTAATAACGGTGACTCTTTTATATTAGCTTCAAGTGGATTGCCTTCTACTGGAGGAAGGATTGTGTTAGCTGTAACCTCGGATGCTTCTGATAATTTGTACGTGTTAAGTGCAGATACTAATTTTGCTTTCCAAGGGATATACAGATCTCAGGATTCTGCGGATAGCTTTACTCGACTTGATGATGGTACAGAAGATTTATTTGGGGGATCCACTCAGGCATGGTATGATTTGGCTTTTGAGGTTTCTGATGGTGATAGAAATGATATCTATGTAGGAGTACTGGATGTTTATAAATCTACTGATGAAGGAGCTAGCTTTTCTCAATGGAATAGTTGGAGTGCTCCAGGCACAGCCACTTATACCCACGCAGATATTCATATGATCAGAGATATTAACGGTATTATATTTTTTGGGACAGATGGAGGTATATATAGATCTACTAACGGTACTTCTACAGAAGATTTAACTGAGGGTCTTGCAATTGGTCAATTTTATCGAATTGCTGTTTCTCCACAAACTTCTAGTAATATGGTAGGAGGTTTACAAGATAACGGAGGATATGCATACAGTGATAATAATTGGAAAAATTATTATGGTGCGGATGGAATGGACACTGCTATTGATCCTAATAATCCTAATAAGTATTACGGATTTATTCAAAATGGGGGAGGTTTATACTTTTCTAATGATGCGGGAGCAACGTTAGGAGGTTCTATAGGTGCTCCAGCTTCAGAGAGTGGAAACTGGATAACTCCGCTGAAAATGAGTAAAGAAGGTGAGTTATATGCTGGTTACGTGAGCTTGTATAGATTAGAAAGCGGTAGTTTCAATAAAATTTCTCAACCTTTTTCATCTTCTCTTGATGGAATAGAAATAGATCCGTTAAATACCGATATCATTTATACGTTTGTTGGAGGGCAACTTTATAAAAGTGAAGATCGTGGTGTTAATTTTACGAATGTAGAAACATTCACTAGTAGTTTTATTACCAGTGTTGCTGTAAATAGTACAAATAATGATATTATATATTTAACAACTTCAAATGGTGTATACAAATCTATGAATGGAGGAGTTGATTTTGAGAATATCTCTTTCAATCTTCCTGGCGATGCCAAATTGGTTGTAAAACATCAAGCTTTTCATCCTGATAATCCAATTTATTTAGGAACAAGTTTAGGAGTTTACAGGTTAGATGATACTTCTAATACATGGGAGACATTTTTGATTAACCTTCCAAATGTTGCAGTAAGAGATATAGAAATTAATGAGAATGATGGCAACATTACAGCCGCTACCTACGGAAGAGGAGTATGGCGTTCTGATATTCCTGTTGTTTCTGTGGCTAGTGATCTACAATTAGAATCTGTTCGAGTAGATAATAATAGTCAAATTGTATGTAGTAGTGTTTCTCCAAAAGTTATAGTTAAAAATAATGGTACGGATGCAGTAACTTCTTTTAATATTGAATTTGTTGTAGATAATGGAAGCCCTGTAAGTCAATCTTGGACAGGAAATTTAGATTCGGGAGGTACAACAGAAGTAGAGTTTCCAGAAACGAATATTACTGGTTTAGGGGAGCATAATCTTAGTTTTGAGGTTTTATTATCGGGAGATGCGTTCGAAGTAAATAATGTCGGTTCTCTAGCTATTAGTAAGAATAATAGTGATACAGTAGGTGTTAACGAGTTTGAATCAAATAATGATAACCTATTAACTCTAGGGACATTATGGGAACGAGGAGTTCCATCTGGTACTTTGCTTAATAACGCAGCATCAGGTCAAAATGTGTATGGTACTAATTTAGCAGGTAATTACACGGATAGTTCAATTAGTTACTTGATTTCTAATTGTTATGATTTAAGTATAATTGAATCCCCGATGTTAAAATTTAATATGGCATTTGATATAGAATTAGACTGGGATTTCATTAATGTAGAATATTCTCTTAATGGAGGAGAAAGTTGGGTTATTCTGGGTTCTGCAAGTGATTCTAATTGGTATAATAGTAATACTTTACCAAATAATGTGAATTGTAATAATTGTCCAGGTGCACAGTGGACAGGTACAGATAGTACGATGAAAGAGTATAGTTATGATTTGTCTAATTTTACAAATGAAGAAAGTTTTATCTTTAGGTTTAATTTTGTGTCTGATCAAGCTGTAAACAAAGAAGGAGTGATAATTGATGATCTTAGTATTGAAGGTAATCTTCTTAGTGTTGACGAATTTGAAAATGCCCCAGTACTTAGTTTATTTCCAAACCCTTCAAGCGATATATTTAATATCCAATGGAGAAACGCTAATAACGTATCATATACAGTTACTGATTTAGCAGGAAAATTAATTGCTTCCAGAAAAGATGTTAATTCTTCTGAAAATACCGCACAAATTAATTTGTCCAATTTTGCTAAAGGGATGTATTTCTTGAATGTAAATTTAAATGGTGTAGAAGAAACAATGAAACTTATTAAAAACTAAAAAATACACACACTAACGTTTTAGAAAATAGAATTTCTAAATATTGTTACGACATTTTACAAAGACTACTAGGTGATATTATCTAGTAGTCTTTTTGATTGTAAAAATGATATATACTTCTAATCATTATAATATAGGTTAGGGAGTATTCAGTATATTATTGAATGTTTTGTGAATTGTAGTAGTAGTTTTCGTCAAAGAATAAATTGTGGAATTCTTTTTGTCTGAATCTAATATCTTTAATTTATTAAATATTGTTTTTTAATATAGGGAAGTCAAAACCAATCGATTTAAATTTTTTATATTTTTCTGGATCAAACTGATATAAAAATGCACCTTTTTTAGAGGAGGTTTTATCTTTCTTCTTTGTGTTTGTTAATAATTCTAAGGATAATATCTTTTTTCTGAAATTACGAGCATCTAGTTTCTTTTGAAAAATTTCTTCATACAATAATTGTATCTGTGGTAAAGTAAAACTCTTAGGAAGTAGTTCAAATCCTAGAGGGAAAAATTTAGCTTTATTACGTAATCGCTCCAGCGCATCTGCAACCATAGTATCGTGATCTAATGCTAGATTCGGTAGTTCATTTAATGGAAACCAGAATGCTCCATGCTTTTCAACTAAATCTTTATTATGTTTATCTATTGGGATTAAAGCGTATTGGGCTATAGAAATGCATCGAGCTCCTGGATCGCGGTTTATGTTAGAATATGTTTTCAGTTCTTCGGTAAAAATTTGTTCTAAACCTGTAATATCTTTTAAAATTCTATTAGCTGCTTCGCCTGAGTTTTCATCGAATCTAACAAAACTACCAATTAAGGACCAAGACCCTTTTAAAGGTTCAATTTCTCTCTTAAAAACTAAAAGTTTTAAGACTCCATTGTCAAAACCAAAAATGATACAGTCGATTGCTACAAACATTTTTTCTTTATTCTGATACCATCGATTCTGTTGATTTTTAGCAAAATCCATAAAAATATTTTTGATAAATATAATAAATGTAAAAAATACGTTTATTATATTTGTTACTTGAAATTTACATCGCTATTATGGACAAAGAAAACAATTTTAATCCTGAGATCATAGTTGCCTCTCCAGGAAGGATAAACTTCATTGGCGGACATACTGACTATAACAACGGATTTGTGCTTCCTGCGGCAATTGATAAAAAAATAAAACTTGAACTTAGAAAGAATGGAACAGTAAATATTTGTAATGTTCATAGTCAGAATTATAATAAGTTTTTAACTGTTGATCTCAATGAAATCAAACCTAGTAGAGAAGGTTGGGAGAATTATATTTTAGGGGTTTTAAAACAACTATTACATCGATCGGATCGTGTTAAGGGATTTGATTGTGTTATAAGTAGTGAACTGGCTATAGGTTCAGGATTAAGTTCTTCTGCTGCTTTAGAATGTGGATTGGCGTATGGAATTAATGAATTATTTGATCTTGACTTATCTAGATTAGAAATAGCAAAGTTAAGTAGGGATGCTGAACATGAATACGTAGGAACTAAATGCGGGATTATGGATCAATATGCTTCTGTTTTCGGAGAGAAAAATAAGGTTTTGTTTTTAGATTGTCTCTCTTTAGAATATAGATTGATTCCTATGGAACTAACTGATTATAAAGTATTAATTATCAATACCAATGTGGAACACAACCTTTCTACGAGTAATTATAATACCAGAAGGGAGCAATGTGAAGAAGGAGTGAAAATTGTTAGCAAAAAATACAACTCAGTTTCGTCTTTAAGAGGTGTAACTTTAAAAATGTTAGACGAGGTTAAAGAACTTATGTCTCCTATTATATTTCAAAGATGCCTCTATGTTATAGAGGAAAATGAACGAGTACAAAGAGCAGCAGAATATCTAAAAAATCATGATCTTAAAAAATTTGGACAATTACTATACCAGTGTCACGAAGGATTAAGATCGCAATATGAGGTTAGTTGTGATGAATTGGATTTTTTGGTTGATTTTTCAAAAGACAAAGAATTTATTATTGGTTCTAGAATGATGGGCGGGGGTTTTGGTGGGTGTACAGTGAATATTATACATAAGGATTTTATAGATAATTATATCCCAGAAATAACTAAGGCTTATGAAGACAGTTTTAATATAAAATTAGATGCTTTTCAAGTTAAACCTAGTAAGGGAACAAGCCATCAAGTACATGCAATTCAAACAAAAAAATAAAAGAAGTGATGAATAATAATCCGCATAGAAGGTATAATGTATTGACAGGAGATTGGGTACTAGTATCTCCGCATAGGACTAAAAGACCATGGCAAGGAAAACAAGAAACTGCCATTGTGAAAAAAGTAGACTCTTATGATGAAACTTGCTATTTATGTCCAACTAATATAAGGATGAGTGGTGATAAAAATCCAAATTACAAAGATCCTTTTTCTTTTGTAAATGACTTTTCTGCATTATTGTCCAATACTCCGGATGAAAATTATACAAACGGTCTTTTGCAAGGGAGTTCTGAAAGAGGTGTTTGTAAAGTTGTTTGCTTTTCACCTGATCATTCATTGACATTACCTTTAATGAAAGAGGAAAATATTCAAAAGGTAATTAGATTATGGAAAAAAGAGTATGTAGAGTTGGGGAAATTACCATACATTAATCATGTCCAGATATTCGAAAATAAAGGTGACGTAATGGGATGTAGTAATCCTCACCCGCATGGTCAGATATGGGCTCAGGAATCAATTCCATTAGAAACTTCAAAAAAGACAAAACAACAGGCTGAATATTGGGGTAAGAATCAGAAGAGTTTATTGTTTTCTTATCTAGAGCAAGAACTGGAGATGAAAGAAAGAGTAATTTCAGAAAATGAATATTTTGTCTCTTTAGTTCCTTATTGGGCAGTGTGGCCTTATGAAACATTAGTGTTGCCTAAAAGGCACGTACAAAGCTTAGATCAATTAACCGAAGAAGAGATTGTATCTTTTGCAAATATGATCAAAGACTTAACGACTAGATATGATAATTTATTTAATGTAAGTTTTCCATATTCAGCTGGTATTCATCAATCTCCTACTGACCAGAAAGACCATTCTGAGTGGCATCTTCATATGTCATTTTATCCACCATTATTGAGATCAGCAACTGTAAAGAAATTTATGGTAGGATATGAAATGTTTGCAGATCCGCAACGTGATATAACTGCAGAACAAGCAGCAGAAACCCTAAGGTCTTTGTCAACTAAACATTTCAGTAGTAATTAGTATTGAAGTATTTTTTAGAAGACTCATAAAGAATATTTCTTACATACTTCTGTCTAAAAGTAAAAGTGTTTTATAATTAGGTTATTTTGTGAAGACTAAAATAATTTAAATGTGATTATTAGGTTGGTTTCTTCAGTATTTTTATGACAACAGATTTACTAATAGGAGTGTTACTTTTATCCGCGTAATGGTTATAAGGAACTAAGATATTAGTCTCCGGAAAATAAGTAGCAATATTTCCTTCTGGGATATTGTAAGAAATTATTTTAAAATTCTCTGCTTTCCTTGTAGTGCCGTCATATGTGCTGGTAAGATCAACAATTTCTAATGGAGTAAATCCAAATTCTATTATGTCATCTGGATTCATAAGTACCACTCTTCGTTCATTAAATATACCTCGGTAACGATCATTCATTCCGTAGATGGTAGTATTAAACTGATCATGAGATCGTATAGTCATCATTAAAAATTCATCTTTTTGTAGATGATGGGTGGGTAGGGAGCAATTGCTAAACTGAGCTTTTCCATTAGGTAATTTGCTGAAATCTAATTTGCGAACATTGTTCGGGAGATAAAAACCAGATCCTTTTGATTTTTCTTCCAATCCCTTGAAGTCATTAATTACTTCTTGTAGCTTTGCTCTAATAGATGTATAATCTGTACTTAAATTCAACCAATCAACTGGATGGTTTCCTTTAAAATATGAATTAGCAATATTTCCAATAATTTCAGGTTCACTCCGAAGGTTTTCTGAAGCTGGTTTTAGCATTCCTTTTGATCTATGTACTTTACCCATACTATTTTCGACAGTAAAAAATCGTGACTTTCCATTTTTAGTGTCAAATTCGGATCTACCTAAGGTTGGTAATATTAATGATGTTTTACCAGCTGTTGTATGTGTACGATTTAATTTAGTACTTACCTGTACCGTTAATTCACAATTTTGTAAAGCATCAGCAGCATATTGCGTGTCGGATACAGCAGATACAAAATTACCTCCTAATGCAAAAAACACCTTGGCTTTCCCTTCATGCATAGCTTTTATGGAGTGTACAGTATCCAAACCTTCTTTAGTTGGAGGAGTAAAACCAAAAACTTTTTCTACTGCAGTATTAAATGCTATAGATGCGTGATGTACAATGCCAACAGATCGATCTCCTTGTACATTACTGTGTCCTCTAACCGGGCATGTTCCAGCTCCAGGTTTTCCTAGGCTTCCTTTTAGTAATAATAAGTTTACACATTCTTTAATGTTTTCTACTCCATTTTTATGTTGTGTGAGCCCCATGGCCCAACAAATAATGATTTTTTGCTTATTTGCTAATAGGTTTACTGCTTCATCTATTAATGAAGATGAAACTCCAGATTGTTTAATCAGTTCATTTTCATCAAAATCTTGCAGGTGTTCTAAAAATGATTCATATCCTTGAGTGTATGTTTGAATAAAATCATGATCAAAGATATCTTTTCGTTGTTGATCTAGCGCAGAAAGCTTTATTAAGATTGCTTTCAGCAATGCAACATCTTGATTAATTTTTACCTGTAGATGAATATCAGTTAGCGCTTCACCACCCGCAATTACACCTTTCATCTCCTGAGGATTTTTAAACCTTATAAGTCCTGCCTCTGCAAGTGGATTTATACTTATAATTTTTCCACCCTGTTCTTTACATTTTTGTAATGCCGATAGCATACGAGGATGATTCGTGCCTGGATTTTGACCCAGTACCATAATAACTTCTGCTTTTTCAAAATCATCTAAAGTAACAGACCCTTTGCCAATTCCTAGAGTTTCTTTTAGGGCAACACCACTGGATTCATGACACATATTAGAACAATCTGGCATATTGTTGGTGCCAAAAGCTCTTATAAAAAGTCCGTATAAAAAAGCAGCTTCATTACTGGATCTACCAGAAGTATAAAATACAGCTTCATTAGGGTCTTCTAACTGATGTAATTGATCTGCAATTAATCCATAAGCATTATTCCAACTTATGGGTTGATAATGGATGCTATTTGGGTATAAAACCATTGGTTCCGTAATGCGTCCACTTTTTCCAATTTGATAATCTGTCCATTCTGAAATTTCTTCTACAGAATGTTTTGAAAAAAAAGCAGCATCTACTTTTTTATTGGTAGCTTCTTCTGCTAGTGCTTTTGCACCATTTTCGCAATATTCCGCTATCTTAGAAGGTTTATCTGGATCTGGCCAGGCGCAACCTGGACAGTCAAAGCCTTCTTTTTGATTCATTTGAGCAAGCCCAGTTAAAGATTTTACTACTCCCATTTCTTTAAAAGCATGCTTTAGCGCTACTGTAACTGCTTTGGTTCCTGCGGCATATGTTGAAGGTTCCTTTAGTATTAACTTAGAAAACGCTGTTGATCCTGTTGCAGAAATTTTTCTTTTGGAAGTACTCATCTATAGTAAAGAAGGGATTAATAAAATTTAATATACAATTATTGATGTAATAAATGCAATAGTTATTAAAAATAAAAAGCCTGCTTGAAAATGCAGACTTTTTATTTATGCCCCCAAGCATTCGGAATTTAAACTTTTCAATTAACAAATTACTTGAAATTGAAAAATTGAATCTTATGAACATCTAATTGTATAAAATGAAATCAATTTTAACTATTTGGATATAGTTAAAAGTTCACACCCACGATCTTTGGAGGGACCACATTCAGTGTGATAATAAGTGGCAATCCTATGTCCACCAGAAATTTGCTTAAATTGAAGATTAGAAATAATCTTTTTGTTTAGTTTTAGCTGTTTTAGTTTTCTATTTTTTTTCATCCTAATTAATAGTTTAAAGAATTATTTAGTTCCCCGTAAAACTAATTGGAATAAAGATTGAAATAGTAATACCCCATAAACTTTTACTAGTAAATAATGAAATCAATTAGAATTTTATATAAAACTTGAAGTTATGCGGAGCATCGCTATATTAAGAATAGAAAATAGGAGAACACCACGAAGTAGAATGATCTGATATACTACCCGTACTTTTCGCTTTAACAAAGATGAATGTTGGCCTCATAATTAAATAAATCTCACAAACGTTTTACTTTCGGAATAGAAAACAATAGCATACATATTGAGGCTATAATTAGGGGTAATATGCCTTTAAAAGGTTGTAAATTGGTATTCGTTTCATAATATTCTGGAGTAAATTGATTCCAATCAATTGTATTAGCTTGTTGTTGTTCGAATATTTTCGGATAAAAAAACAATCTTAGTTTTTCATGAAATTTATCAGTAGCTTCTAAATAATCCATTTGTTGACTCATACTAGTTCCTGCCAATTGATTAAAAATGAGCTGTAAGTGCATGTTGGGAAGTATAGATGCGACTTGCCTACTAGTTTGTTCCCGTAACTTTATCTTTTCACTAAGTGCTTCCCGTTGTTTTTTAGAATCATCATCTCCCATTTGCTGCATGGCATAATACCATAACCAATTGAAGCCATCTGTAGGATACCCATATTTTTTGAATTGCGGGTAATGATTATAGAACTTCTCTATGGTGGCTAATTTGTCAGTATCCCATTTAGTATGATATCCATCTCGTTGTGCTATGGCTGAACTTAATGCTTCAGGAACAGGGTATTTAGACGATACATATGCATTTATTCCAGCAGGTAAAAGAATAATTAAAACTAACCAAACGGATAAAAGTAATAATGCATTGAAACCAGAGGATTTCTTGAAAGTAATGATGAAAAAGGTTAAAGTAAACCAGAATAGAACGTAAAGCATAGATAATCCCAACATCCAGAAAAAGTTAATGTTTAAAGGTAGGTTGAGAAGTAGTTTTGCAATAAAAAAAAGAAATATTAGTATTCCATATAATAGTATTAACCGAATCAAAAGTTTGTAAATAATGAATCTTAACTTAGACTTTGCCTGAATGGCTACAAGTCGCCAAGTACCCGTTTCTGTTTCTTCGGAAAGTACATTGAAAGTCAATACAATAACTAATAAAGGAAATAGATAAATGATAACAAAAGAAAGGTCTAGGTTACCAGATTGCAAATTCATTGGATTGACTAAATCAGTATCATATTTTTGCGCCTCAAAGGTCTTAATTGTAATTCGCTTTACAGTTGGGTTTACATCTGTCTGCCCTACGGATAATCCTGCTAACGGATTCATAGTATTTATGTAAGCAAATTTTGCATAATATAATAACAAGCCTAAGTCTTCATTATGTAGTTCCGTTTGTCGATCAAGATGTAGTTCTTGATACGTATTTACTTCTGAAATTGCTTCTTGTCGTCTTTCAAGGTGTTTATTTCCAATAATAATTCCAACGACTCCCAATAGCATAATCAGGAGTAAACTTATCCAAACCTCTTTTGAGCGAATACATTGTTGTAAAAATAATTTAAATGTTGTCATATTGCTTTTGCTTTTTTAGAGGTGAATTGCAATAACCAAAAAGTACCTAGTATCCATAATAATATTGAAATCAATGCTGGAAATGCTTCTTTGATGGATTTAGAAAATGAGACCGATTTATGGTTAAAATCTTGAAATTCTTCCCAATGTTCTTGACCAACAACGTGGGTTTTTCCTTCGGAACCACTCGCTTTCTTTGGGCTGATGTATTCCATTTGCAGTTCATTCATGGTTTGTGCTAATTCATAACGATATGTGTCCGCTTGGTTCTGAAAATCTATATAGGATGAAAAATCTGTTCCCGCCATTGTCATCGATAACTGTTTAATAGCCGTAAAAGGATTGATGAAAGATGAAAATCGAGTTACATCATTTTGACTTTTATAGATATTTATCAATTTCGAGTGATGTTTTCTATATAGAGAAGATGTAATTTTTTCTCCTTCTCGCATCACAAAACCTGAATAGTTAAAAGGCAAATCAGTTACCTTACTTACATTATGAGCCGTTAATACAGAGTCTTTTAAGTTGTTGTAGTGAGGGTCATCAGGATTATGACTGTCTCCTTTTTGAATTACTTCTTTTTCAATGCCTGATTGAAAAGCTAATTTACTAGGAGTAGGGAACCAGTAATTACCAATAGCTTGAGTAGTTTTTGGTAAAAGAACTACTAATAATAGCCAAACACCTAATAATCGTAATAGTGCATTTTTTGAACTTTTACTACTTGCCGAAATTATAATAGTCAAACACGATATAATAAATAGAAATGCTAAATAACTCCAGCCTATTAATAATAGGCGCAGCCATTGAAAATTGTTTGCTGATTGGTCATTGAATATTATAAGTGCTATAATTACGACCAAAAAAATAGGGATAAGAAAAAGCATAGAAATAGCGAAAAGCCCTATTGATTTGCCAAAGAGTATCTCTTTCCAACTGGCGCCTTGGGATAAGAGTATTTTTAAGGTTCCATTTTGTCTATCTGCTGCAATACTAGAAAAACCAACAAAAAATAGAATTAAAGGTAATACTAACTGCAGCAATAGCGATAAGCTTAATTCTCCAAATCTTAGCATTCCCGTAGAAAATGTAGCCTCAGAAAAGTTGACACTATTCTGGCGATGTGCTTCTAAAAAAACGGTATTACCAGTAAAACTTTCTAATCCGTGATCAAATATTCCTAAAGATGGATTTATTCGAAATGCAAAAGTCCCAAAATGAGCCATTCGGTGTGGATGTTTATCAGGATTTGCTTCCCAGCTTTGCCTAGCTTTGGTTTGATGTTCTTGTCGAATATTATTTTGAGTGGTATGATTTTTTATACTACTAACAGCCGCATAAGCCGTTAGTAGTATAAAGACTAAGTATAATAGATAAAAAGTTTTTGGTTTTGTTGTATTGTTCCAAAAGTTCAATGCGAATAATCTAACGTTAGTCCATTTCATTTGTTACTACTTAGTTTTAGAATGTATAAGTTGCATTTAATAAAATATTTCTTGGCGCACCTGGTCCTAGTCTAGAAGGATTAAGACCACCTAGCCAATACGTGTCATTAAATAAGTTGTTTACTTTTAGTGTTAACTGCATATTGATGTAACTTGGTTTATAATATATAGCCGCATCAAATATTGTGTAGTCTGGTAATAATACTCTATTAGTATCATATGTCGGGTTGTACCAAGTAAATCTCTCATCTACATATTGAGCACCTAAACCAATTCCAATTCCTTTTAAGAAAGAGATTGAATTAAAATCGTATCTCCCCCAAAAATTTGCATTATGCTTTGGGGCTCCACCTATTCGGGCACCTATAAATTCTGCAACAGCATCTTCTTCAATTGTGGCATCTGTATAAGAATAGGAGGCTGTTAATTGTAAATTAGGTAATATATAACCTGAAATATCTGCTTCAAAACCTCTACTTCTTTGCTCTCCTCTTGTGGTTAAGTTGTCTAAATCATAGGTGTCTCCAAGTAAGATGTTTTTTTGGGTGACATTAAAAATTGCGAAGTTGGCAAATATTTTCCCATTTAAAAATTCTCCTTTAGCACCTATTTCTATTAAGCTACTTTCTAAAGGGTCGAATCTACTTGGTGATGCTGACCAGAAGAAACCTTCTGCTGTTGGAGATAATGAAACCGTATTTGTATGCGGTTGAAATCCTTCTAAATATGTTGTATACGCACTAATATCATCTGTAATTTCATAAGTTACCCCAAGCCTCGGTACAAAAGCACTAGTTTTAAACTCTTCTTCATCACCTTTATAATCAAAGATATCTGTAAACCACTCATATCTTAAGTTTACTAATGCCGATAATTTTCCAATCTTAAATTGGTTTTGAACATAGATACCGTTTGAAGTGTTTAAATTTGCGGGAATTGTTAATTCAGCAAGATTGTAACTATTTGTGTTTCTGGCTCCGTTAAAAGGGTTTTCTAAATTAAAATGAGGAACCGCAGGCACTGGCATAGTTACACCATCTACGACCATTTGTTGAAAATTATCTGGATTAGTTGGGTCGTAATTAGACTGACCGCCATCAATTGTTAAATACCTTCTCGCACGAAGGAATCCAGCTCCAATTTTTCTTTCCCATCGGGTTGCATCATATCCAACTAATAATTTATTGGTAATGTTACCTTTTTTAATGTCATAATTAAAATAGGCACTAAAGTTATCCGTTTCCCAAAACTGTTGTCTTTTATCATATCGCATTCTAGCAAGTGTAGGAATCACATTACCGTCAATATCAACTGCAGTACCATCAACTCGATGCTCGGCTAAATCTTCATCCCAAGTTTGTTTCATGAACTGCGCATTAAAACCAAAGTTTTTAGTAAACTTTTGACTGAAATTAGCCATAAATATGAGCTCTTTAGTTTTGTAGTGGTCATTGGATGCGCCAACATTCCTAGTAATTGGAGTACTATTTAAATCAAATTCACCATTAATTGCACCAAAAATTGGCTGACCTCTATCTAAATTACCTTCAGCGTTATTATAAATCATTTCTACATTAAGAGATGTCTTATCATTAGGTACATAACTTAAAGAAGGAGTAATTAAAATGGCATTGTTATTTACAACATCTCTAAAAGAATCCGCTTCTTGAAATGCTGCATTAAAGCGATATAATAAAGTTTTAGATTCGTTTAATGGTCCTGTAAAATCTGCTGTAGCTCTTAAGGTTCCAAAACTTCCTGTAGTTAAACCTACTGAACTTCTTTTTTCGGTTAACGGTTTTTTAGTTACCATATTTACAGTTCCACCCGGATCTGCACTAGAAAATGTTACAGAAGATGGACCTTTAATAACCTCTACTCGTTCTAAATGCGAAGTGATAGGTTGCAAAAAGTAATATTGACGCGTACGCATTCCATTAAGCATTTGTCCATCATCGGCTTGAGTGATACCTCTAATGTTATAATGATTATATAAACCCGTAGCTGATACACTACTAACTGTTTTTACAGCATCTGGTAACTGAAATGATAAACGATCATCGATAAGCTCTTTGGTTACTGTAGCTACCGATTGTGGCAACTCTTTATTTTTTATAGCTATTTTGGTTGCAGAAAAAGAATAGTCACTATTATAATCTTTTCGTACACGACCTAATATTTCTACACTTTGTAGTTGTTCGGTACCTTCTTTTAATTGAACGGTACCAATATCTAGTGGTGTGCCTTCGCTAACTTCAATATTATTTTTGAAGGACTGAAAGCCCAAATATCTTATTTCCAATTTGTAGTTCCCAGAAGGAGCATCTATTTCAAATTGTCCAGATTTGTCAGTTAATTTTCCGAAATTATTTTCAGCATTCCTTAATAAAATTGTAGCTCCTACTATTGGAGTGTTTTCACTGTCGACGATGGTTCCTGTTACTTTTACTTGTGCGAATGTGGCACAACCAAATAATAGAAATAAAAGGGTGGGTAATAATTTAAAAAGTTTCATTGTGTGTTAATTGATTTGTTTTAAGTTTAGATAGTTTTTAAGTATAAATCTTGTAATTCTGTTGCATTGATTGCATTTGTATTAGATGTATGAACGAGTTTTCCTTCTTTCATGATACCAATTTTGGTACCCACATTTACTGCGTTAAAAATATCGTGGGTGGCCATAAAAATAGCCTTACCTTCACTACTTAGCTCCTTGCAAATTTTGGTAAATTCTATGGTTGCTTTTGGATCTAAACCAGAAATAGGTTCATCCATAAATATGTACTCGGCATTTTTAGATAGCGCAATGGCAATACCAACTTTTTGTCGCATTCCCTTTGAGTAAGAAGATAATTTTTTTTGATGTGCTTCCTTTTGAAGTCCAGCTTTTGAAAGGAAATTTGATAAATCAGTATTCGTATATTTAAATCCAGCTAACCGGCTAAAAAAGTTGAGATTTTCTACTCCTGAAAGATTGCCGTATAGTTGAACGACCTCTGGGATGTAGGCAATCATTTTAGTTGTTTTATTACTATTTGGTTTTACGGTAATTCCATCGACTAAAGCTTCTCCACTTGTGGATTCTATGAGTCCCAAAAATAGATTGATTGTTGTTGTTTTTCCTGCACCATTTTGACCAAGTAAACAAAATATTTCACCTTTATCAACTGATAAATTCAATTGACTAAGTGCCTGGTGCTTACCGTATGTTTTGGTAAGATTTATTGCTTTAAGCATATGTGTGTGATAAAAATAATATTGACGATGTGTGTTTCTAAACTCAATTAAAAACTGATATTAATCTAGTAGTAGAGGAAGTACCTTCTTATGTAAAGCTTATTCTATTATAGATGTGTGATTTGTTATTGTCTGTTTTATAGGTGCTTATAAAAGCGTGTTAGTTTGAAAAACAAATAAGGAACAAATAATCGACGCACGAATACTAATCCGTGTCATAAAAAGACTTTAATTAAAGAGATATATCCTTTATATAAAAGGGGGAGGTTTATTATAAACAGAAGAAGGAGAAGCAATCTTTTCTTGTGGAGAGTTATATTTTAAAAATACAACCGAAGAATTTGGGATGCTTTTCAATTCATTTTCTGCATAATTTTGAGTATTATCAGCGAGATCAAGTTGATAAGAATCAGCAAGAATATCACATAATTCGCATGAAAAAGAAGAATCATCATCTGATAAATGACTAAGTGCATGCAGGTTGGCTACCCTAGGAATAAGGAAAGCAGCTGCAAATAGGAGAGTGATGATATGTGTGAGTACACGTTGGTACATTAATGCAAGGTTAAGAATTCTGAAACGAAATTCTGTTTTTTTAACAAAAAATTAAATTATTATGAGATTTACAGTTCTGTTTCATTTTTCTATAAACTAAAAAAACCACATCTTTTGGATATGATTTTTTTAGTTTTTGTGACCTCGGCAGGATTCATAACTATAATCTCTTGAGCCGTAATTATTAGTTTTTAAAAGAGAGGTTTCAAAAAGTCATCTAGACTCTAAATAATTTTTTCGGCATATGTAGCAGGGTGTATTCCTGAACCAAATTTCGATGCTAATACTTTAGTGAATTCTGCTCCAAAAAATAAAATTAAACTAGAATAAGAAACCCATAACAATATCAGTATTACGGATCCAGCAGCTCCAAATGTAGAACCAGGATTCACAGTTCCAAAATAAATACCTAACGCAGACTTACCTATGCTGAATAAGATAGTTGTAATGAATGCACCTAACCATACATCTTTCCATTTCATTTTTACATCTGGTAGAATTTTGAATATCATTGCAAATAATACAGTAATTAATACTAATGATAATATAAAATTAAAAGTTTGTATTACATAAATCATGAAATCCGGAAAATGTAGACTGATCCAATCTGTAGTTGCCGTAATTAAAGCAGTTAATACTAATGATGTTAATAAAAGAAAACCAATCATAAGAATGAGACCTAGAGAAAAAATTCGATCTTTTATCATTTTAAGGATTTCGTTTTTTGGTTTTGGTCTAACTCCCCATATGGTATTTAGAGATTTTTGTAAAGCAATAAACATACCTGTTGCTCCGTATAATAAAGTTATTATACCAATAAGAATTACTAACGCAGGTTGTTCTTGGTCTATTCCGTTTTTTAGCATTACCTCTATTGTTTCAGCTGTATCTTTACCTAAAACTTCTGATATTTCTCTAATAATCTTGCCTTTAATCTCATTTTTTTTATAAAATATACCTGTACTTTGAATTATAATAATAAGAAGCGCAGGGAAAGAAAACAATGCATAATAACTAACCGCCGCACTCATCTGAAATGGTTCATTAGCATTCCAATTTTTGTAAGTAGTGATAAGAATTTTTAAAAATGATTTGATATTAATAGCTTTATATTTCATAAGATAATAACCAAATTAATAGAGAACTTTTTTAAGAATATTCCCTGTGGTTCCATTGGGCATCGCTATATCTAATAATTCGGAAATAGTAGGAGCGATGTCAGATACCGATGATTTGTTGATACTAAAACCTTGATTAATGCCAAGGCCATAAAACAGTAGAGGAACATGTGTGTCATAGGAGTAGCCACTTCCGTGACTAGATCCCGTTTTAGAGTAAGCTATAGTAGCCGGAGAAAGTACATAACAAATATCTCCACTTCTTTTAGCGTTAAATCCTTTTTTTACAGATGATCCAAGAGTTCCTTGTTCAAAATTATCCATTTCTAGTTGTCTTCTGGTAAATACTCTATTAATTCCTTTTTCCTGTAAGAGGTAACTTGCAATTTTGTTTTGAATTTCAAATGAATTTAGATTGTTTTTTTCTATGAATTGATTGTTCATGTAGATCTGATCGTTAGATATATTTGCTATAACACTATCAGTTTTATAAACCTGAACGATATGATTTTTGAGAGCTAAATGTGTTGTGGCTTGCTTAAAATAGCTTGCAGGAATTTTTTTAGAATTTAAAAATTGTGGTACATGGGTTGCTCCGTGATCAGAAGTTAAGAATAACGAATATTTATTTTTCCCAACTTGGATATCTAAGATATTTAGTAATTTTTCTAAATCTTTATCTAATCTTATATAGGTATCTTGAACTTCTTTAGAATTTACTCCAAAATTATGACCGATGTAATCAGTGCTAGAAAAACTGATATTTAGAAAATCAGTGTGATTATCATTTCCTAGTTTTTCCGCTTTTATTGCAGCTATTGCAAAATCAATAGTTAAACTATTTCCATAGGGTGTATGCTTAAGTATATCATAATTACCATTAAATGCTTTTAATTGTTCAAGATTATACGGAAATGTTGGCTTTTCTTTTTCTTTAAATCCTCGTTCAAATTTGGTGTCATCTGGTCCACTTTCTAAATATGTATCTATATCGTAATAAGTATTCCAATTTTTAAAATAGTTGTCCACGATATTTGACTCATTAAAAGTTATTACCCATTGGGGTAATTTTTCCATATAAAAAGAAGATGAAATCCAATTTCCTTGATTTTTCCCTCGAAACCAATAAGCTGCGTTAGCGGTATGACCTCCAGATAATATAGCGCCCCTATCTTTGATACCAATACTTATAGTTTTTCCTCGCATCTGTGTATGCAAACGATTTTGGTCGGCTATTGTAGTTACTATTAATTTAGAGGGCGACATTCTTCCATCAGAACTACTAGTTCCAACAGGCGAAACACTCCCGTCTTGGACACAATAAACTTTTTGTTTTTTGTTTTTGTCAAACCAACTATTCCCAATGATTCCATGGTTTTCAGGAGTAGTCCCTGTAAAAATAGAGGCGTGTCCGGGAGCAGTAGTCGTTGGAATATAATCGATATGATGGTTTTTAAAAGAAAAACCTTGATTGATGATCCTTTTAAAACCTCCGTCGCCAAATTGTTTGTCAAATCGAGTTAGATAATCATAACGCATTTGATCTACCACGATACCCACAATTAGTCTAGGTTTTTCTTTTTTCTTATTATTTGTTTTTTGTTGCGCATTAATAGTACAAGAAGCAAATAACACGAGAATTAATTTATAAAGCATAGGCAGAAATTTCTTCATCGATTTCAAGGTAATTAAAAAGTAGATCATTTAACCTTGATTTATGGATAGAGGTAAAACTTCTAGGGATTGAGTTACATTTTGAAGTAGTTACTTTTAATATTTGTATTATGCCTTATATAGCGTTAAATCATTAAAATGAAGTTTAAAGTAAATATCTTATTTTTATTTATACCGCTTTTTTGTTTTTGTGAATTACAATCTCAAAATATAATGAATGTTAATCTTCAAAATGAAGAATTTGGAATCGATAAAAAGCATAAGATAATTTTATTAAATCATAAAATAAGTAACACTTCTAGGTCTGACACAAATTTATTAAACATTATTTTCGAAAAAGGATTTGAATTTTCTATAGAGTTAAAGAAAATATCATACGCCAAAGGTTTTAATGTAAACTATCAAGGAGAAGATTACACTTTATATTTTACAGCATTACCAATAATAAAGATACTATCGGATAAATCTGTAAAAGATGATCCTAAAGTACAATCTTTATTTACTTATGCTGATAATGATAGTATTATAAAAGCTACAGCAGGAATAGAATATAGAGGCAATATTTCGTTACAATTTCCTAAAAAATCGTACGATTTAGAATTCTGGGAAAATCCAGAAGAAGAAATCTCCACAGATGTTAAATTTGATAACTTGAGGGAAGATGATGATTGGATTTTGGATGGCATGTATAATGAACCACTTCGATTACGTTCATTTTTTTGTAATAAATTGTGGTTATCTATCCATCAACCACACTATCTAGATAAAGAACCTGGAGCTAAGAGTGGTATAGATCTTAAGTATACTGAAGTTTTTTTTAATTCAAGATATATAGGAATTCATGCGCTGACGGAGCAGGTTGATAGAAAGCTTTTAAAATTAAAAAAATACAAAAAAAGGAAAGTTCGAGGTGAATTATTTAAAGCTTCAAGTTATAAAGGTGCTCCTTCCTACAAGAAAGTTACAAAGTATAAAAATATCTTCCCACATTGGGCCGGTTATGAAATAGAATACCCTTTTATCAACTACAAAGCGCAATGGAAAAATTTGTATCGGTATACTAAGTTTGTTCTTAAATCCAAAGACTCTGTTTTTAAGAAAAAAGTAGTTAGAAGGTTCGATTTGGATAATGCGATTGATTATTTCTTATTTATCAACCTTGTTCGTGCAACCGATAATCTAGGTAAGAATTTTTATGTGGCTCGTTATGATAAAAATATGCCATACTTTAATGTGCCTTGGGATTTAGACGGAGTTTTAGGTGTCATTCAGGATGGAAAAAGGATTTCTACGACAGACGATATTTTGAGTAACGGGTTATTTGATAGATTGCTTAAGTTAAATCCTGAAAACTATCGTAATCGACTTAAAAAGAGATGGGAATCCTTAAGAAAAAAAGAGTTTAGCGATAGTTCTTTATTTGGAGGATTAAAAACGAATCTTGATTATTTTAAAAGTAATAAAATATATGAACGAGAAAGAATAGTATGGCCTTCAGAAGTTTCTATTTTAGATCATTATAGATATATGGAATCTTGGTTAGAAGATCGACTAGTTTTTTTGGATTCATATTTTGAAAAACTATAATACATCCATTAAAAATAAATTTCTACAAAACATTTTCACATAGAAAAATAAGTCTCTTCATCAAAAGAGTTACCCTTTCTATCATATGCATTAATGTTTCCAACTCTTCGGCGGTATCTTGCAGTTAGAAAATGAAATATTCACAATTTTTAAAAATTATTTTATTCATTGGCTTCCATTTGGGAGTGTCAAATTTCACTATGGCTTTATCAGATTCTATACAATTTAAAAATAAAGTAATTCCAGAAATCATAATCAATGAGGCTGGGACCGCATTATCCTATTATCCGGAATTGGATGAAGTTTCTATTGAGTTTAAATTTAGGTCCTCTCTTAACAAATCGTTTATGAAAGCACAACCAAAATTATCTTCACTTTTCAAATCAAAAAATAAAAGATCATATGTGGTTTTAATGAGTGAGATTTTTAGCATTGACGGTTTTAATCTTAATATAAAAGATATCCCAGAGAATGTTTTAATAGGTTGGTTAGGTCATGAATTGGGACATATTATGGATTATGAAAGAAGAAGCACCTTAAATCTTATTTTTTTTGGGATAAAATATTTGATATCTCCTAAATATATAAGAAAAGCAGAGCGTATAGCAGATACATACGCGATAACACATTCTATGAAAGATTATATACTGGAAACTAAAAATTTTATTCTTAATCACAGTTCCTTATCAGAAAAATATAAAGCTCGTATCAAACGATTATATCTATCTCCGGATGAAATATTACTACTGGTTAAAGAACAGGAAATAGTTAATTAGTTGTAGGACTAAAACTCTTAAGACTAACTATTGTTTAACTAAAAAAGAATACAGATGAAAGCTATACTGGAAAATGCTGAAATATATATATTCAATCTTTTCAAAGAGAGATTACCAAAAACGTATCTATATCATAATTTTTTACACACTCAACGAGTAGTAGATAGCGCGCAAGAGATTATTGAAAGTTCTAATGTAAATGAAGAAGATGCGGAAATCGTTTTACTTGCTTGTTGGTTTCATGATGCAGGGTATATTAAGGGAGCTGAAAATCACGAAAAGGAAAGTGTAAAAATTGCATCTCAATTTTTATCTAATTATCAAGTAAATGATAAAATAAAGGAAGAAATAAATAATTGTATACTGGCGACAGAATTAGGTAAACAACCAAATAGCTTCCTCGAAGAGATTATTAAAGATGCTGATAGTTCACATTTAGCAAAAGGTTATTTTAAAGAGATAAGTGCACTTCTACATCAAGAATTGATCTTACACAATGAAATTGCTTATTCAACTAAAGAATGGAGAATAGAAAACATTAAGTTGTTTTCTGAAAAACATCAATACTATACCAAATATGCTGTAGAAAATTGGGAGTCCGAAAAAAGCAAAAATTTACTCAAGCTTCTTAAAAAACAAAACAAAAATAAAAGAAAGAAAAAAAGAGAAGTTACAAAAGCAAAATTGAAAGCGAAATATAAAGAGGAAAGTCCTGAAAGAGGTATACAAACTTTATATCGTGTTTCTCTAAGAAACCACATAAAACTTAGTGATATAGCAGATACCAAAGCCAACATTCTTCTTTCGGTAAATGCAATAATTATTTCTTTGGCATTAGCAAATCTAATCCCAAAGTTGGATGCTCCATCAAACAGACATTTAATGATACCTAGTTTAGTACTAGTATTGTTTAGCGTAGCAGCGATTATTCTTTCGATAATGTCCACCCAACCAAAGGTTACTGGTGGAGAATTCACAAGAGAGCAGGTAAAAAATAGAAAAGTAAATCTTTTGTTCTTCGGGAACTTTTTTAAAATGTCTTATGATAGATATCAGGAGGCAATTGATGAGGTTATTGGGGACAAAGAATACGTTTACAAAATGCTTACTAAAGACCTCTATTTATTAGGTTTAGTACTCAAAAAAAAATACGCTCTTCTTAAAATAACTTACATAGTGTTTACGATTGGAATCATTTTATCTGTTGTTGCTTTTATAGTAGCTTTTACAGGAATTGATTTGGTACAAGAAGTAAGTAATCCAGAAATTATAGAGAAAATTACAAACTAGATATGGCAATTATAGGATCATTAATCAAAGGAGCGATCAACCTAAAAGATGCATTGTCTCCAGAACCAAATCATGAAGAATCGCAACAAAAAGTATTGCAAGAATTACTAACGATAGCTTCAGGGACAGAATTTGGAAAAGAATACGACTTTGATAATATATTAGAATCTAAAAATATTCAGGAAGAGTTTGCAAACAAAGTTCCATATTTCGATTATCATCAATTACTAGAAAAATGGTGGGGACGAGTTATCGATGGGGAGCCAAATGTAACTTGGCCTGGAAGCCCAGATTATTTTGCTTTGAGTTCAGGAACCACAGGTAAGAAAAGTAAACGTATCCCTGTAACTAATGAAATGATAGAATCTATTCGTAGCGCGGGGATTAAACAGGTTGAGGCCTTATCTAATTTTGATCTTCCTGCATCTTTTTTTGAAAAAGATATTATGATGCTAGGTAGCTCTACTGATTTACAAGAAAGAGAAGGGCATTTAGAAGGAGAGATTAGTGGGATAAGTGCAAGTAATATTCCTTTTTGGTTCGAAGGTTTTTATAAACCCGGTAAGGAAATAGCAAAGATTGATGACTGGGATAAAAGAGTTCAAAAAATTGCTGAAAATGCAAAAAAATGGGACATAGGAGCGTTAAGTGGAATTCCCTCATGGATGGAACTAATGTTACAAAAAGTGATTGAATATCATGGAGTAGAAACCATTCATGATATTTGGCCTAACCTACAGGTGTATACTTCAGGAGGAGTTGCATTTAGTCCTTATGAGAAAAGTTTTAATAGTTTGTTGAAGCAGCCTATTACAATAATAGATACGTATTTAGCTTCTGAGGGATTCATTGCTTGTCAGGATCGACCTGAAACAGATGCAATGAAATTAATTACCAACAATGGAATTTATTTCGAGTTTGTCCCTTTTCAGCCAGAATATATAAATCAAGATGGATCACTAAAGCAAGAAGCACCTTCTATTACTTTAAAAGAAGTGGAAACTGATCAGGATTATGTACTCTTGATAACTACGGTTTCTGGAGCTTGGCGTTACATCATAGGTGACACTATTGAGTTTACAGATGTAGAAAGAGCCGAGATTAGAATAACTGGTAGAACTAAATTCTTTTTGAATGTAGTAGGATCTCAATTATCAGTAAATAAGATGAATGCAGCTTTACGAGTAATAGAGGAGAAATTTAATATAGAAATCCCAGAATTCACCTTAGCTGCAACTAGAATACATGATGAGTTCTATCATCATTGGTATTTGGGCTCGGAGACAACGATTGATAATGAAATGTTGGCCAAAGAGCTTGATGAGGTATTAAAAAAAGCTAATAAAAACTATAAAGTGGCTAGAAGTAAAGCCCTAAAAGGCGTAAAAGTAACCACAGTACTTCCTATTGTTTTTTCAGAATGGAGTGGAGCCCAAAAGAAAAAAGGAGGACAAGTAAAAATGGAACGAGTAATGTCAGAAGAGAAGTTTGCTACCTGGGAAGCCTTTATTTCTGAAAACGACCCTAAATGAAACAATAATGATAAAATTAAAACATACAATTCTTCTTACTCTCACGATACTGGTTTCTAGTTGTGCACTTTACGAGCCTAAGTATAGAGAACCTTTTGATGAATCTATTACTGCTGATGGAAAAGAAATTGAAAAGACTTTTTATTTAATAGGTGATGCAGGATATGCGAAGCCTAATAAGAGTACACCTGCATTATTAGCCTTAGAGAAATATCTTGATAACCATAAACAAAAAGGAAACTATACTATTTTTTTAGGAGATAATATTTATCCAGATGGAATGCCTAAAGAAGACAAAAAAGACCGAAAAATAGCAGAACATCGATTGGATGCTCAGATAGAAT
Source organism: Aquimarina amphilecti (assembly GCF_900109375.1). Taxonomy (GTDB): domain Bacteria; phylum Bacteroidota; class Bacteroidia; order Flavobacteriales; family Flavobacteriaceae; genus Aquimarina; species Aquimarina amphilecti. Next base: position 129,016 of record NZ_FOAB01000007.1, on the reverse strand, counting down.
CGGTTAAAAAATTTGAAGGACAAGTATTTTTTATTCCAGGAAACCATGATTGGTATAACGAAGGATTAAAAGGACTAGAAAGAGAAGAAAAGTATTTTGAGAAAAAGTTAAAAGATAAGAAAGTTTTTCGTCCATCAAAGGGCTGTGCTTTAGAGAGTATAGAGATCACAGACGATATTCAATTAATTATTTTAGACTCTCAATGGTACTTAGAAGATTGGGATAAACATCCTACAATTAATGATAATTGTCCTGAAATTAAAACAAGAGAAGCCATGTTTCTCGAAGTGGAAAGTGAATTTAAGAAAAATCAAGATAAGACAATTGTATTTGCATTACATCATCCTTTGTATACAAACGGAGTTCACGGAGGTAAATATGCACCAGTAAAACACTTATATCCTTCTCAAAAAAAGATACCATTACCTGTTCTTGGATCTCTAGCAATGCAAATACGTACATCTGGAGCCATTTCAACTCAGGATAATCAAAATAAGCAGTATAAATCACTAGTTAGGAGATTAGAAACATTAGCAAAAGGAGCAGAGCGAATTATTTTCACTTCTGGACATGAGCATTCTTTACAATACATCGAGCACAAAGGGATCAAGCAAATTGTATCTGGTGCAGGAGCCAAAAGCTCTTACGCGAAGCTTAATAACGATGGACTTTTTGCTTATGGAGGTCAGGGTTTTGTTAGGTTAGATATCCATAAAGACGGGTCTTCTTGGGCTTCTTTTTTTGGAGTTGAGAATAGCGAACCAAAACTGCTTTTTAGAAAAGAAATTTATAAAAAAGTAAAAGAATATGATATCTCTAGCATACCTGAGAGTAGAGATCAAACTGTAATGGCTTCAGTCTATAAAAAAGAAGGTACGGATCGTACTGATTTTTATGAGAGTATCTGGGGAGATCATTATCGAGATTTATATGGAAAAAAAATTAAAACCAAGGTCGCTATTTTAGACACGCTCTATGGAGGTTTAGAAGTAGTAAGAAAAGGAGGAGGACATCAAACACGTTCCTTAAGGCTAAAAAGTAAAGATGATAAGGAATATAATATGCGTGCACTTAAAAAAAGTGGAGTTAAGTTTCTTCAATCTACTGTTTTTCAAAGTAATTATATAGAAGAATCTCTAGAGAATACGATTTCTGAGGATATCTTATTAGACTTCTATACAGCATCACACCCATATATATTTACTGTGATTCCTGGTTTGTCTGATGCGGTTGGAGTTTATCATACAAATCCAAAGGTATATTACGTCCCTAAGCAGAAAGCTTTGGGTAAGCATAATGAGACTCATGGAGATGAATTATATATGATCGAAGAGCGTCCAGAAGAAAATCATAAAGATTTAGAATCGTTTGGTAAGCCTGATGATATTGAGAGTACTTCTGATGTATATGAGCGTCTACGAAGAGATGAAAAATATAAAATTGATGAACCGGCTTTTATTAGGGCAAGAATGTTTGATATGCTCATAGGAGATTGGGATCGTCATCAAGATCAATGGCGTTGGGCTGAATATAAATTAGAGAATGGGGATCATATTTTTAAGCCAATTCCAAGAGATAGAGATCAGGCATTTTCTAATTTCGATGGTGGTTTTTTGGGAACATTAAAGGGGTTACTTGGGTTTGCAAATCAATTTCAGATTTATGACGAAGAATTGAAAGACGTAAAATGGATTAATGCATCTGCAACCAGATTAGATCGAACCTTGATCCAAAATAGTGGAAGAGAGGAATGGGTAAAACAAGCAAAGTATATTCAGGAAAATCTTACAGATGTCGAAATTGAAAATGCTTTTAAAAATATCCCTCCAGAAGCAAAAGGAGAAGACCTTGATCGTATTAAGAAAAACCTAAAAGGTAGAAGAGAAAACTTAGTGGATATCGCTAATAGATATTATGATAATCTAGCAAGCTTAGCTATCGTTATGGGAACTGATAAAGATGATTTGATAGAGATCATACGCACAGGAAAAGGAAAAACAAGAATTCTTGTTTCTAGAATAAAAGATGGAAATAAAGGAGTTGTTGTAAGTAATAAACTTTTTGATAAAAAAGAAACTAAAGAAATCTGGATCTATGGGCTAGATGATGATGATGTTTTTGAGTCAAGTGGAAAACCTCAGGATCCAATTCGTATAAATATAATCGGAGGACAGAATAATGATGTTTATAAATTCATCAAAGGGCGTAAAATCTCTGTGTATGATCATAAAAGCAAACCTAATACCATAGAGAAAAAAGGAGGTGCAAAAATTAGATTTACTGATAATTACCACATTAATAGTTTTGACAAAGATGAAAAAGTAAGAACGGTTTCTTCTATAGTACCTGTTATTGGTTTTAACCCTGATGATGGGGTTCGTATTGGACCGATGTTAATCTATACAATAAATGGATTTCATCGTAATCCTTTTTCTAGTAGTCATAGTTTTTCTGGTGGATATTATTTCGCAACACAAGGTTTTGATTTAGGATATCGTGGAGAGTTTGCAGGGATTTTAGATGATTATAACTTGTTTGTGGGAGCTACGTATACAAGTCCAAATTTTGCTGCTAACTTTTTTGGCTTTGGAAATGAAACTGAAAACAATCAGGATGAACTTGATTTTGATTATAATCGAGTTAAACTAAGTACGTACGCTGTATCAATAGGTGCTGTTAAAAATGGTCGTTTAGGGAGTTATTTTGAATATAAAGGATCTCTGGAAGGAATCAAAGTTGATGACACCGCAAATAGATTTATTACTCAAGAAGCAGGTTTGGATAATTCAGATTTTTTTGAGCGTAAATGGTTCGCAGGGTTGGACGGAACTTATCGATATGAGAGTTATGATGTTGTTATAAATCCTACAAGAGGGATGAAATTTGAGATTAATGTTGGCGGAAGAATGAATTTAGATAATACGGAAAGAACTTTTGGGTATATAAAACCACATTTGGGATTTTATAATTCATTGAGTCGTAACCGTAAATTGGTTTTAAAAACAGCTGTACAAGGTCAATTTAATATCGGGGAGAATTATGAATTCTATCAAGCTGCTCAACTTGGAGCGGATAATCTATTACGCGGTTACAGAACAGAACGATTTACAGGTCAATCCTCGTTGGCTGGTAGTGCTGATATAAGATATAGTTTCAAACAATTTAAAACTAAAATTTTACCACTTCAAATAGGAGTATTTACAGGCGTTGACACTGGAAGAGTCTGGATTGCTGATAATGATAGATCAGATAAATGGCATAGTGATTACGGAGGAGGTCTATGGATAAACAGTACTAATGCTATGAAAGCAACTTTAAATCTTTTTGCAGGAGAAGACGGTGCTAGGTTTTCATTCGCATTTGCTTTTAAATTTTAAAAAACTAAAATCAAAAATTTTATAATATGAGAATTAAATATATAATATTACTAACATTAATATTTATAGTAACTAATATTTTTTCACAAGTAGAATCTCCTTACGAAACTAATCCTTGGATAGATGGTGCATGGGTTACTGGAGCGGTAGGAGGTTCTGTATATGGCTTTACATTACTTTTGAATAAAGATGGAATTAGCGAGCAGGAATTAGGAAACCTTAATAAAGAAGATATTTTTTTTATTGATCGCTGGGCAGCTGGAAATTATTCGGAGCGAGCAAGTCAGATTAGTGACATTCCTTTCTACACTTCTTTTGCAACTCCTTTTTTATTGTTGTTAAATAAAAACACAAGACGTGATTCTGGCAAATTATCGGTAATGTTAGTCGAGAGTATGGCAACAGCTGGAGCTTTATTCACCATTACGGCAGGTTTAGTGAATAGACCACGACCTCTAGTATACGCAGAAGATGCTCCTTTAAAAGATAGATTATCAAAAGATTCACAACGTTCATTTTTTAGTGGACACGCTGCAGCATCTGCGGCAGCAACCTTTTTTGCAGCTAAGGTTTTTAGTGACTACTTTCCGAATTCTAAAGCTAAACCATATGTTTGGGCAGGTGCAGCTGTATTGCCAGCTGTAGTAAGTTACTTTCGTGTTCAGTCAGGAAATCATTTTCTTACAGATGTATTACTAGGATACGCAATTGGAGCTACTACAGGTATATTAGTTCCAGAACTTCATAAAAAGAAAAACAAGAATTTAAGTATTATGCCAGGTATTGGATTTAATCAACAAAGCATTAGAGTTTCTTATCGATTCTAAATGATGATGTTTTTGGTGTTTTGTTTAATTATTTATTTATATATCAATGAATAAAATCTGTTTTTTAATATCCATTTTTGTTTTTTTCTGTTCGCTTACCCTATTAGGTCAGGTAAGTGATCTGGCCCGAGTAGAGTATACTTATTTTCCTCAAAGAGGAAGTGACAACTCCTTTAAACGGTTTAGAGCATTGTTAAATTATCCAATAAAATTAAATGATAAAGGAAGTTATCTAGTAACTGGATTAGAATATAGAGAAGTTAATTTTGACTATGAAGATCTTACTTCATTTGATGTGTCAGGATTTGATCGCTTACGTTCTGCAGAATTTACTATAGGATATACGTTTAAATTAAAGAATGATTGGCGTTTTGCCATAAAGTCTGGTGCCATGGTTGCTTCCAATTTTGAAAACAATAAAATTACAAGTGATGATTTATTATACTCTGGTGCAATTTTCTTTATTAAAGACAAAAAAAATGAAGGTTTAAAAAAACCATGGCGATTGATTTTAGGACTTCAATATTCTACTACGGCGGGAAGGCCATTTCCACTACCATTTGTTAATTATTATAAGGAGTTTCATCCTTCTTGGTCATATTCTTTGGGAGTCCCAAAAAGTAACCTAAAGTACACGATTAATAGTAAAAATAAATTACAGGCATTTGCTACCTTAGATGGTTTTTATGCAAACCTTCAAAACGACCGATTAGTTACTGATGATTCTACTGGTTCAGGAAATCAAGTAGCAGAAAATATATCCATGACTATAGCTTTAGGGGGATTAGGTTACGAACATCTATTTACTAAACACCTAGTTTTTTATAGCTATTTTGGATATACATTGTTGAATGATATAAGATTACGGAATGATGATCAAGAAAATGTTTTAACAATAAATGATCAGAACACCTTTTACATTCGTGGAGGATTAAAATTTAAGATATAAGTTTAATAGAACATATAACCAATTCCTAAAGAGAATATAGAATTGTGAAGTTCAGAATTTTCTATGACCTCGGATAAGCCATAGTTATATCTGATTTGGGTAAAGAAACCCGTTTTAAATTTATATTCTATTCCCGAACTTAACTGAAGATCAAATTTTTTAATACTTTTAGTAGACGTATTATGACTATTTAAAAACGAGTTAGAGTTTATATTTTCATTAACTTTAAATCCCATTTGTAATCCTGCTTGAATATTAAGTCCATTTACTAAATAGGCTTTTGCTAGAATTGGTACCTGAATGTAATCGATTTTGACTGCCTCTTTTTTTGAATCAATTGGATCTTCGTAGTTGAATCCTTGTCTAGAATAAAAGCTCTCTATTTGGAAACCAAACTTATCAGTTATCATAGCCTCTACTGCTAATCCTAAGTAAAAGTCAGTTCTAAAATCGATATTGTTATCATTGTTTTCTATTACGGTCGCAAAGTTAATCCCAGATTTAAGCCCTAAAGTGGCAGATTTTAGTGGATTGCCCTGCGCTTGTATATTTGTTAGTACTGAAATTATTAATATAAGAAATAAGCATTTTTTTTTAATCATAGTAAAAGACTTTTTAAGAAATCAAGATAATTTTAATTCATCTTTTTAGTTAACTCTTATGAAAAATTCTAGAGCTTTAATGAAACTTGATTTATAAACAAGACCTACCATTTTAGGTAGGTCTTTATAATTAGTGATTTGTATATTTACTAAAATATAACACTAATGTCGGTAGCCATATGTGATTTTTAATATGTTTATGTTCAACAGTTTAAAAAATATTTTTTGAGTTTCATTTTCACCTTAAATACTGGTAGAGTGAAGGTTTAAAAAGCATCTTTTATTATAAAAATTATAAGCTGTATATCAAGTTTATGATTGTTTAAAACACGTATGATGGTTCATGTTTTAAAGTGTTAATCTTTTTGGAGATTATTCTATAATAATGGACTAAAGAATCTAGCAATTCCTTCTGATAGTTTTCTTTTTAAAGATCTTCTCTTATAGTCTTCGAAATTTAACAAAATACTTTTATTACAATCACTAATAAAATCATCACAAATGTTTTGCGAGATTTTTCTATCATAGATTAAAGCGTTTGTTTCAAAATTATGTTCAAAACTTCTATGATCAAAATTACCAGAACCAACAGATGCTATATCACCATCCATTATGATCACTTTACTATGTAAAAAATCATTGTTTTGCTGGTATACTTCAATTCCTAAAAATAATAACTCTTCAAAAAAAGAAAGCATACTATATTTAGCTAACCAAGAATCTGATTTTTTGGGCACAAGAAGTTTTATAGAAACTCCGCTCAGGGCAGCTATTCTTAGTGCCTCTAACATAGCGCTATTAGGAATGAAATAAGGATTAGATATGTAGATGTATTTTTTAGCTAGATTAATCATAGTAATGTATTGCTGCATTATAGAAGGGTGATCAGAATCTGGGCCACCTGCTATAATTTGTACTGCTACGTTTCCTTGATTTTTGATTTCAGGGAGATATTTATCCGTTAAAAGAAGTTCTTGATTACTAGCAAAATAATAGTCTTTTATAAACACTCGATGTAAATGATCTACGGCAGGACCATTTAGGTATAAATGAGTGTCATCCCATATGCCTAATTCTGAATTAGGTTTGATGTATTTATCAGATATATTAACACCTCCGGTGAATCCTATTTTACCATCTATAATAATTATTTTTCTATGATTTCGATAATTTAATGTAAACAAAAAACTTCCATAATTTAAAGGCATAATGGGATATACTTTTGCTCCAATATCTTTAAACTTTTTGATGATCTTTTTTCGTAAAGAATAACTGCCAATCGCATCATATAAAATACGAACTTCTACATTATTATTTAGCTTGTTTTTTACTAATTTATAAAGTCTATTAACCAATTCACCTTCTTCAAAAATATAATATTGTAAGTGGATAAATTTTTCTGCCTTTTCTAGTTCTTTGAAAATAGTATCAAAAGTTTCTTTGCCATTTTGTAAGACACGAACTTCATTTCCTGGTAAGGTGGAAAAATTAGAACTATTGCGCATTAATTTCGATAACTTTATTCGACTTTCATCGTTAAAATCTATTTGTTGTTTTTTTACTAAGTGTTCTTTAAAATTTTCATCATATAATCTTCTCCTTATGGTTTGTTTTAACTTGAAAAATTTAAATCTTCTTCGATTGATACCGAAAATAACGTATAACAGAATTCCTAGAATAGGAAAAATAAGAACAACAAGAAGCCAACTTAAGGATTTCGTAGGCCTAGAGCCATATAGAATAATGTGCACTATGGATAGTGCAGTTAAAATACAATAAATACTAATAGCGATAATCATATTTCTAAAGAGATAAAATGGTATTCAATAATAGTAAATGAGTTATTAATTAACTGTTTTGGATTACTAAAATAAGGTATTCGATATTATTTTTACTGTAAAAAATGCAATATGGGAATCATATCAAAAGATAAAAATAAAATTACTTTAATTTATAACTCTAATACTTTTCTAGGTTCACAAACTTTAAGTTACGTGAGTGCTTCAGAAAAGAAGCTTTTAGCTATTGATACATCGAAAACAGATATTCCAGGTACACAATGGAGTGAAATAGCTGATGGTTTAGATTTATCAATTTCTGATTTAGTACAAAAAGAATTACCTAATTATAAAGCATTATATGATCCTAAGGCAAAATTAGATCAACAAGATTGGTTAAAAATTATTCAAAAACATCCAGAGGTAGTTGGATTACCAATAATTATAATTGAAGGAAGTTTTTATCAAATGAACACGCCTTCTGAATTTCTCAAATTCATTCAGTCAGATAGTGCTGGGATTTCAAGAAACCCAGATAAAAATAAATGAAATATGTATACTTAAAATTACAGTTGAGATTTACAACAATAAACTTAAATAAAATAGACACATTGAAAGAAACAATGTTATAAAAAGAAAAATAGCTAACCTAACAGTAGTTCTTATTTTTTTCACGGTTCTTTATTTTTTTCAAAAAAGTAAAGGTTATAAAGATTAATAAAAAGCGGGTTATGGCCTACCCAAAATACCCGCTTTTGATCACTAATAGAAGTTGATCTTCAAGATAATAATATTTAGTTGTCGTCTGTTGCATCTTCAACTGCATCTTTAACTTCATCTGCTCCCTCTTCTATTGCTTCTCCTGTTTCTTCTACTGCGTCTTCAATTTTTTCTCCTGTAGTTTTCTTTTCTCTACAGCTGGTAACTGTCACAATAATTAGACATAATGCAGCAAATGAGATAAATAATTTTTTCATGATTGTTCGTTTTAGGTGGTTATGCTTTAAATCTTTTGCCAAATAGGAGTGATAAAATAAAGAGTACAATGAATATAAAAAATAAGATTTTAGCTATACTGGCAGCCCCAGCTGCAATACCTCCAAACCCAAATATTCCAGCGACTATAGCCAAAATGACAAAAATGATAGTGTAACGTAACATAATAGTTTGTTTTTAATTATTAAAAACTCTGCAATCAGAGTGATTTGATAGTCAAATCGTTGTGTTACAAATCTCTTTAAATAGTATATAAAACCTTAACTGTATCAGTACTATTATTGACTCCATTACTTTATTAAGATTTTTTTTAAGAAATTAATTAATTTAAAAGTACCTTTATATGAGAATTAGGTTAAATGAAGAAAAAAATACATATCCAGGATCGCGATGTAAAAGACGTTGTAATTGATTTGGCTAAAAGTTTAGGGGTTTCTTATGAGGACGCTAATCATGAACATTGTGTACGATTGCCAGAAGAATTTGGTTCAGGTTATGTTAAATCATATCAATTTGATTTTGGAATAGGAGTTGTCGAAACAGATTATTTGTTAAAAAAGGATTTTCATTTCGAATTAGAGAAAGGAATAATTCATCCATTGAAGATTATATTTAATAGAGAATCTGGTTTTTATCATAAATTAGAAAAAAATGAAGAATCTAGAGAAATAAAGCGATTAGAAAACGTAATTGTTTCTAGTACTCCTAAAAATAACCATGTTTTTAAAATTCCTGCAAATACTCCAATTTGTATTTTTAGCATTGAGATTAATAGAAAATTATTTGAAGGGAAAATAGAATCTTTTTTGGCAAATATGAATGAGGATCTCGTAGAACTATTTAGGGATGTAAATGGAATCAATGAGTTTTATTATAAAAATTATTATAGCCTTGAAATTTCTAAGTTTATTTCTGAGTTTACAGAATGTGAACTTTCAGGTTTTATGCGTCAAGTATATCTCGAAGGAAAAGCATACGAAATATTAACTCATCAGTTACAGCAATATTTGGATGATTTAAATGAACCTGATCGAAGGTTAATTTTACGTCAGGCAACAATAGAAAGTATCGAAGAGGCGGTTACTATTATAAAAGAAGAATTAGAAAGTGTAGATAATGTGGTCAATCTAGCAAAAAGAGTAGGTTTGAATCAAAATACACTACAAAATGGTTTTAAACAGCTTTACAAAACATCAGTAAACGAGTATATTAGAAATTTTAGGATTGATAGCGCCAAGGAACTACTAGAAACTTCTGAGCTTAATATTACAGAGATCACTTATAAAGTAGGAATTAATTCAAGGAGTTATTTCTCAAAACTTTTTAAAAATCGATTTGGTGTAAACCCAAAACAATATTTAAATCAGGTAAGGAATAAAAAAGACGATTCTAAATCTGCATAACATAAACCTAATAGAATCAATAAAATACTTTTTAAAACACAGTTTTTATATATAAAACAGTCATTTTCTTAGATGCAAACTGACCAAAAGTGTTAGTATATGTTTCAAAATTGTTAATCTTTTTGATCTAAATCTAATTCCTTTGCTTAAAACTTTAAATATAGCAGAGAATCTAAGAGGAGAATGCAAAAGATTAAAATTAATAGCATTGATGGAACTAAAATTTTAGAACAGTTAAACTCGTATTTAAAAGGTACTATAGTTTCTCAATGGGGTGAACACGTTTTAGAATTTGACAATGAACTAGGAAAGGGATTAGTAAGGAGTATTTCTTTTGATTGGGGCGTTTCTTTACTAGATTATGATGTTAACTTTACTCAGGATACGAAAATTGTTTTTAATGTTGGAAAATCAAACCCAATTGAGTTCATTTTTATATCAGAAGGGAAATTAGATTATACTAACGATATCGAGGACAAACCTTATACGTTTGAACGCTATCAGAATATTATTATATCCCCTAAAAAAAAACCTGAAGAGACTTATGTTTTTCCGCAAATGACAACTGTTAAGGTGAATTTTATTTATATTTTACCAGTAGAATATGCTAAGAAGAAAAATAATAATCTTTCTTATTTAAGTAAGGATTTGTTTGCTGTCTTTAAGGAAGAAAAGAATAAATCTCCTTATAAACATTATGGTAATTATAATTTGAAAATAGCAGATCAAATCAAACAATTACAAGATAGTCATAAAACAGGTATCGTAAGAACTCTTTCTATAGAAGGACAGTTAAATCTGATCTTGGCGATGCAATTGTTAGAGCATAGTAATTATCAAAACGGTAAATCTTTTCCTGAATCACTTTCAAAAGAAGATATTAAAAAAATTCATAATCTATCTGCGTATATTATCGATAACATATCTGAACCATTATCAGTAGTATTCCTAGCGACAAAAGCAGGATTGAGTCCTAAGAAATTACAACTTGGATTTAGAGTTTTGTACTCCAAATCAGTTAATGAGTATACAAGACAGCTAAAACTAGAAATTTCTAGAGACTATATTAAAAATACTAATGATTCTATTTCAGAAATTGTATATAATATAGGTTTCAAAAGTAGAAGCTATTTTTCAAAAATTTTTTTCGAACAGTATGGAATACTTCCTATGGATTATAGAAAAAAAATCAAAGAAAAAGGATAGTATTAATAATTTATCTTTGTGAAGTAAACTTGCAAGTATTTCTTATCTTAACTTTACTCAGAATTTAAACTCGATAGTTCTTAGAAAGCTATTAATTGATGAATAATAAAATTCACCTTAACCTATATTTTCATTACTTATATGCAAAACGAAAAAGCAATAATTAATCTTAGATTTAAATCAAACTTAACTATCGAAAAAGTTTGCGAAATATCTAACACTCGTAAAAACCTATTAAAAAATACCAAAGGATTAGTTTCTCTATTTTTATATATAAATGAAGAAACCAATACCATTGGTGGAACTTATATTTTTAAAAATTTGCAATTGGCGCGAACATATTTGAAACAATTTTTAACGGATGGTCTTGGTCCAAAATATGGTGTGATACCGATGACTTTAAAAATTGATGTAGCTTCATTAAAGGATGAAATACAAGGAAAGAATATATAGTGATTGTTAAGGTATAGGTATGCCTTTGTAGTTAGCAGGCTCTAACATAGAGCTATATGAGATCTCGTTTCTGAAAAACTCTTTTGCAATAGGATGTGCCGTAAATTGTAATCTATTAGGAAGATTTAGTATATAATCAATTTCACCTAAATCCGCTTTAGAATCTAACCATGTATTACGGTATTTACTATCAATAAATATCGGCATGGTAGCATTAAGGTTTTGGATTTCATTTACGATCCCAGATGCCTTTGTCATAATCATTGAACAAGTTATAAATCCATCATCCAAAGTGTTATAGATGCCAGCAATGGAAAATGGTTTTTTATTTTTTTGGGATACATAATAGGGGTATAAAGCTCCTTTGTGTAAGTGATAAATAAAAAAACCTGTTGCTACAATAACACATCTTCTTTGGTGATAAGGTTCTTGGAAAATTCCTTTAGCATGTAATTGTTCTTGTGAAACATTTAAAGTACTTAGTACTTTCTGAAAATCTGACCATTCATCTATATAGTTTGTCGGTAATAGGCCCCAAATTGCATAAGAAATATGATCTGGTTGATCAGTTGTTATAACAGACAATGTAGATTCCTCTGTTCCATCAATGACAGAACGAGGAGTATATAACCTAGGAAATTTATACCTGATACCAAACTCGTCCTCAATGGTTTCCCGTTTCGCAATATTTGAAATCTTTTTGTACATACGTATATATTACATAACGCAAGAAAATAATAATTATGTAGTAAAATTACCTCTTATCAATTAAATACTAACGCATTTAATGAGCTAAAAAATGTTAAATGTTGATAATTGTTTAATCTATTTACAAATGGGGCATAGAAAAACTCAAAAACGTTAAACATCACAACCAATACCTCCTAATTTTGTTTTGAACTTGTTTATAACTCGTTGAAAATCAAAATTTAATATTTTTAAATATAACATATGGAGCATTTAACAGCAAATTCTGATTCCGTTCCTGCGGAGATTTATGCTCTTAAAGAACTACTAGAAGGGGATATTACCCAAGAACAGGATATATTTATACTAACGATAGGTAAACAAATAGGTTCTGGTGAATTACGTTTTACTTGCTTAAATAAAGGGTTGAAAGCTTTTGATTTTGATATCACTGTTTTTAAGGATATTGAATTGCCTATAAATTCATATGGAAAAGAATCACTACAATTTTTTTATTGCTTAGAAGGAGATTGCGCTCACAGATTTGATGATGAAAGTATAATAAGGCAAATAGATCAATTCCAGACCGCTGTAGTACATAGTAATGCTGGGCTGCGGAATCACGTGTTTATTTCTGCAAAGAAAAAAGTGATTTTAAATAATATATTTATTGATAAAAGGGAGTATTTCCGTGAATTTAGTCAAGAATCGAATCAATTCGGAAAAAAACTTCGTGAGTTATTGCAGCATATAGACAGTAAACCAAAACATTTTCATCCTGGGAGTTATAGTCTTAAAATAGCAGAGCAATTACGATTATTAATCGGTATTGAATACACAAATAAAATCTCAGAGTTACTGTCGCAAAAAGGTAGATATTATCTCATTTTGGCAAAACAAATAGAAAAATTTTGTTTAGAAATGGACAATGATTCAAACACTAGTGGGTTGTTAAAAAAGGAATTGAAGATAATTTCTGAGTTAAGTGATTTTATTAGAAGATCACCAGAGATACAACATAGTATAAAAACATTATGTAATGAATCTAGTTTGTCTCCTGCTAAATTACAAGAAGGTTTCAAGTTTATGTTCGAAAGAACAGTTTCTGATTTTGTTAGAAATGTACGTTTAGAGAAAGCCGAAAAACTTATAAGGTCTACAGATTTAACTATTTCTGAAATCGTTTACTCCGTAGGGTTAACAAGTAGAAGTTATTTTTGTAAAATCTTTAAGAGAAAATATAAGTATAGTCCTAAAGAATATAAGATGAAAAATTAGAAAGAACTTATAAATAGAAATGAATACCGTTTTGAAAGTTTTTATAAAGTAACTTTTAGTATTATAAATTAGCTATAGCCTTCAAGATTTTTATAGTAGTTAGTTAATAAAAAGAAAAGATCATCCGAAAAAGGTTTCTTAACCCCCGCTAAACAACCATATTATAAACTATGCATTTCGAATGACCTTTTTCTTTTGTACAGTTAATTAATTTAAATCTTCTAACCTTTTTATAGTAGATAGTCCATTAACTATTTTATTTTTCTGTTCCATCAATATAGTTTGTGTACTAGATGGTAAAGAGGTTTCAGAAAGAACTTCACTGTATTCTTCTACTGAAGCTTTTTCTCCACGGATAGCCTCTTCTAGCATGGATTCTTCGTTATCAGAGGAAAAAAGAGATTTAATGTCCATCCAAGTTCTGTGGGCAGATCCTGTAATGCTTCCACCTTTATCTACATCCTGGCCAAATGTTTTTATCTCAGTTTTTAACTCATGTCCGAAATCATAACGTTCTTGAGCTTTTTGGTTAAAATAGTTCTTCAGACCAGAATGGTCTACTTTCTCTGCTGCTTTTTTGAAACCTTTCTCAGCATCATAGGTTTTCTCTAATAAGTCGTTTAATTTGTTTCCAACTTTTTCAGAATACGTTGTCATAGGTTTTAATTTTTAAGTGAACAGTAATTATTTAAAGATGCTTACTGATTAACATCTTATTTATAAAGAGGGGTATTACTTTTTCGTTTTTTTCTTTATAATATCCTTAGTTACTACTATAATAACTCCTGAAGCAAAAGCGCTTACAAACAATAAAATATAATGAAGCCCCATCTATTTATTCTAATTTCTATTCAAAGATAGGTGGATAGGTAAGCTTCGATTTGTTCAAATACTATAAAAGTTAACTCATTTGAATTTTAACTTTTTCTTATATAAACAGGCAGTTTTCAAAGGTTTTTAAGATGATAAATAACTTGATTTGTTGAATTGAAGAATGGATTTGTTAGATGTTTAGTCTGAAAGTGATCTAGATGATTCTAAAAGAAAGTAACGAAAATCGAAATAGGATACTAGTATTGCAGATAGAGTAGTAAGAGAATTCTAAATTTCTAAGTGACTAAGGCTACGAAAGGGACTGAAGTAACCAGAAATAATGAAAAAGGAAACAGAGAATTATATGAAATAAGAATATGGACCTATATCTAATCTATGTCCAACTCATAAATGTATTTTATTTATGAGTTGAGCATAAATAATGTAAGATATTTCAAATTTAGAATGCTAACAAAAAAGTGATTCTGTTAGAAACCAAAATTTAACCCAAAAGACAAGGCGTTATATTCAGCCAATGTATAATCAATATTTATTCTGAAAAAAGCCAAAGAAACTTTAGCGCCCAATGTTCCGCGTACACCGGAAACTTCACTTTCTACAGAAAACGGGTCTACAATTGTTTCTGAACTAATAACTCCAGATTGTACTCTATAGGTTCCTTTAAGATCGGTGGTAGATTTTCCTGAAAGATATCCTATTCCTCCATATACATTAAATACAGGTAATTTTGTTGAGCCAATTACCTGAAATAACCAAGTATTCGTATCGTTCTCAAAACGTTGGTTTTCTCCTTGTACGATATTCGTATTTGTAAAATCATAGTTTCCATCTAAATGAGTGTATGCGATAAGTCCAGATATAGCTACAGGGAATAGTTTATCTGCAGGAAGCCAGGAAGTCACCTCATGCTGCAGCCCAATTCCATAAAAACCTACTTCTGCATCATTTGTTTTTACTTTAGGAAAAAATCTGGCTTTAATTTCTGTTCCTTTTATCAAACCGAAACTAGCTTGCAAGAAAGCTGTAGGCACAAAATTGATATTAGACCCTCCTAAGCCTGTTGGTAGTTCAAATTCTGCATCCTGCGCAGGAAGTCCAGGAACAGTACTTTCTCCTTCTACTACTACTATAACATTTTCAATGTCTCCAAAGGCGGTAGCAACTGATCTTGCTTCTCCCGGATTATCTCTAAAATCAAGGTTCTCATAGTTTGTAGGATCTAAGACAAATGATTTATTATCATTGCCTACAAAAGCACTATTAACAATAAGAGAAATTTCAAAACCAAAAAGTTTTTTTGATTTAGCGGTGTTAAACCATCCATTATTCATGCTATGCATTAAACCATCTGAAGCAGGTCTCAAATAATCGGAAGTAAAACGCTGAGCATCATTAATACCAGCAGCCAATAAGTCATCTATATTTTGTTGTCCGTAACAAAAATTCAAAATAAAAATCGATAAAATTAAGATTGTTTTCTTCATAAGATTTGGGTTAATCATTATTAATAATAACTAATATACTAAAAAAATATAGCGTTATTAAGTAACAAATTCGAGATTAAATTACAAAGCTTATTTTCTAAAAAGTAACTCTAATAAGAAATAAGATCATTGTAAATTTCTATCTACTATGTTGTTCTTTTTACTAAATTAATTTCACATACACGGAACTATTATTGTTTTCTTGAAATTGTTTTAAAAATATTTTTGCACACATTTTTTTCGTCAAAATAATTGAATTCACTTTCTTTTTTCAATAATACCTAATAATAAAAAACTCAGTTTATATGCATAATTACCGTTTGATATGCAAGGCGTAGTTATAGTAATGATGTTTTCTAAAGTATTTGTTCATTTTCTGAACTAGTTTTACCATATTCTGATTTATAAATTTGTACTACTATAAGAAATAGACTTATTAAAAGAGGGCCAAAAATAAGTCCTATAAATCCGAAAAGAGGAACACCAACGATTACACCAATAAGGGTAATTATAGGGTGTACATTATCTAATCTTTTAAGAACAAATAACCGTACTAGATTATCGGAAGAGCCAACGACTATCAATCCATAGATCAAAATGCCCCAAGCCTGAAAGATATTACCAATAGAATGAGTTATAACAAATATGGGGATAATACCAATTAGAGTACCAATAAAAGGTATCATAGAGCCAATGGTTACAATGATAAACCAAAAAAAAGGGTCTTCAATACCAAAAATTAAGAAACCTATGAGTGCGACTATTCCTTGTATAATAGCTACCAGTGGTATTCCAATAGCATTAGAACGAACCATTTTTTGACTTTCATCACCAATAATCTTGAGATTATCTTTGTTAATAGGAATATATTCGAATAGAGACTCTCTTAATTTTTTTCTATTAGTTAACATATAATATAACAAAAAATACATGATTCCTATAGAAATTATGGTATTGAATGTACTGCCTGCAAAATTTTGAAGATTCTCTGTGATCCAGGCAGTGATTCCATCAGCATCCATTTGAGAGCTTACGTCATAACCTAATTGATTTTCCCAAAAATCAAAACGCCCTTTTAGGGCACGTATTACCTTTTCTACATTTTTAGTAACATCACCAATTTTATTTCCTAACATTAGTATAATTCCCATTACAGGTATAAGTATACCTATAATAGAACCTATCATTAAGGTAAAGGCAGCTAGATCAGAGTTCCAGCCTTTTTTAACTAATTTAATCATCCATCTGCGTAAAATAACATAGATGGTAATTGCTCCTAAAATGCCAGATAAATATGGTAAAATCTCTGTGAAAATAAGTCCTCCAATGACAAAAATGAGAAGCAGTATAAAAACCTGTCTTATAATAATCGGACTAATTCTTTTCATATGTTTTGAAGTTTACGGTACTACTTGTTAATCTTAGATTGAGTTTCCTTAGTAGTTTTTTTATTATCACTACCATCTTTCATTTCAAAGCCTTTAGGAAAATCCAATGTTCTTATAGGGAATGGAATATTAATATTATTTTGATCATAGGCTTCCTTCATTAACATCATAGTTTCACTTTTAGCTTTAGCAACTTCTAAAGCAGAAGTAGAGTTTATCCAAAAACGTAATTCGTAATTAATTGAACTATCGCCAAACTCTCTCCATAGAAATAATACATCTTCTTTATGTTGTACAGCTTCAAAATTAGAAACTATGGTGTTTTTAGTAAGTTTTTCTACAAATCTTAGGTCAGATTCGTAACCTACTCCACATTCTAAAATAACACGTGATTGCGCAGTAGTTGAATAATTTTTGATGGGATTTTCTACTACTAATTTGTTTGGTATATAAACCAAATTATTATCAACTTGTTTAATAGTTACGGCTCTTAAATCTATATCTACAACTTCGCCTTCATAGTCATTAGTTTCTATCCAATCCCCAAATTTTAGGTTCTTTATGTAAGAAAGTACAATTCCGGAATAAGTGTTGGCTAAAGCACCTTGTAATGCTAGTCCGACCGCTAAACCAGCGACTCCAGCTCCAGCTAGTATAGTGTTTAGTGCCTTACTTAAATTAAGAATTCCTAGTATTAAAAAAAGTCCAATTACTATTACTAATATTGATATGATTTTTGAAATCAAATTTTTCATGGAAGGTCTAAGTTGACTTCTGTTTAGTACTTTAAGTGCTAGTTTGCTTATATACTTAGACGCAATTATTGCCAGTGTAAATACAAAAATGGCAATTAGAATATTAGGTAGATTAATAACTAGGGTATCTAGCCAAGATTCTAACTTCTTAATCATTTTATTCCAAGCATTGATAAATTTGTCATTCATTTTCTTTTATTTTTAAATTAGGCAACATCGTTTATGAATGTTGGAATGTAGTTTTCTAATAATTGAATAATAGCATTTTCTGAAGCAGATAAATAAGGATCTCTTTTTTTGTTTTTTTGCACGATATGGAAGGATTTTATTATTGATCCGTCTTCATATGCAGTTACAATTCTTGGGTGGACATAATATTTTTTACATACATTTCTAGTATTTCCTAAGTTCTTTGCCGTAGTATCATATGCCCTTATGATATTTTTTTTTGTTTCTTCTTTTGTACTGGCAATTCCTAGTGTAGCTAATGTTTCAAAAAATATTGTTGTAGCTGACCAAGTTCTAAAATCTTTAGCGGTATAAAGATTTCCACAAATTTGATGAACATAGTCGTTTACCATGCTACTTTCGACACTATGTTTTATGCCTGCTGAGTCATAATATTTAAATAATTCCCAACCGGGTATTTCTTCACATCTGTTGACCAAACGTATTAATTTTTTATTTCGGAGAGTTATCGAATGTTTTTTTCCTTTTTTTCCGACAAATTCGAATTTTAAATTATCTTTTTCCAGATGAACGTGCCTAGTTCTCATTGTAGATAAACCATATGTCTTATTTCGTTTTGCATATTGCTCATTTCCAATTCTAATATGGGTTTCTTCCATCAATCGTATGATAAGGGCTAATACTTTGTTTTTTGGCCAGCCTTTTTGCTCTAAATCATTATCTACTTGCTTTCTTATTTTTGGAAGTTGCTCCGCAAAGGCAGTCATTTTATAAAATTTTGTTTGGTTTCTAATAGTGTTCCATAGGGGGTGATAACGATATTGTTTTCGGTTTTTAAGATCTCTTCCTACTGCCTGCAAATGACCATTTTCTAATGTTGCAATCTTTACTTTTTTCCATCCAGGAGGTATTACTAACTTATTAATTCTCTGAATTTTTTTCTTTTCTAATAATTCTTTTCCTCGTAAGAAATATTTGAAACCTTTTTTATAAGGACGCCTTGTTATTTTTAACCTTTCATCATTGACATAGACCAGATCTAATTTGTCAATAACGGTTTCAGGTGTTTTTAAAATTTTGGTTATTAATTCTGTATGCATACCACTAGGCGTTATGTGTTAGATTCTTATTGAAATAAAAATGACCTCTAAGAATATCCAAAGAGGCCATTTTGTCAACTAACCATATCTATCTGGAATTAGATATACTATTTAGTGAAAATCACTTTAGCGTTCTTCAATTCACTTTTAAATGAATTAATGTCCTTTACATATTTATATTCATCATTAAATACTCTATTTGGTTTCTCTCCTAAAATGATATGTTTAACATTAAGATCCGGAGCATTTAAAATAATTTGATCAGAAATTCTCAATTTTTTATCTCCTAAACTTTGTTCTTTTTCTTCAAGTTTAGACACGACGTATAAGTTGTTTCCGGTAGCAATAATTTCCTTAATATCGATGGTGTGCTCTTTACCATCAACTTCAGCTTCCACTCGTAACGTAAGTTCTTCTTTATCTCCAGAATTTGGCATATCCACATCGATGTAAGGAACTTCTACTTCCTCTTCTTCCATTACCACAACAACTTTAGGAATTGAGACAGTTCTTGTTTTGGTTCCAACATTTACATTAGCCCAATCTACATCAAAAGTTGGTAGTTGCCCAGCTTCTGTATCGATATCAACTTCTACTTCTGGTAATTTCGCTTCTTTCTTCTGTTGTATATCGCAACTACTTATTAAAAGAATGATCATTGTTAATCCTATAAATTTTTTCATTGTTAAAAGTTTTATGATTTATATTTATAAGGGCTACTGAGTTTCGACATAATACATTTGCTCTAAAAATATATTTTTAATTTTTCTGTTAATTTTAGTAGCCCCTATTTTCTCACTACAAATCTATGTGCATCATCTTGATAAGTTGTGCGCATATACGATTTTCATTGACTGTTTTGATTGTTATGATATTTTTAAGAAAATTGCTTTGAGTTAATAAAATTCTTGATCAGGCTCCCTTTTGAAAAATTACTTCACCAATTTTAGTATTATAAATTTTCACATTAATAAATAATAGTATGAGTATTTCTAAATCATCTAGTTTTTCAAATTTAAAAGCTCTTTATATAAACTGTACTTTAAAAAAATCCGATAAGAAAAGTCACACAGAAGGTTTAATAAAAGTTTCAAAGGAAATTATGAAAGCAGAGAACGTGACAGTAGAATATCTTAGGTTGGTAGATTATAATATTGCTTATGGATTATTGTTGGATATGAAGAAAGAAGGAGCAGAAAAAGACGATTGGCCTAAGGTTTATAAAAAGGTAATGAATGCTGATATACTCATAATAGGCACTCCAATATGGTTGGGAGAAAAATCATCGGTAGCTACTAAATTAATCGAACGCTTATATGGTATGAGTGATAAGTTGAATAATAAAGGACAATATGCATACTATGGGAAAGTAGGAGGATGTATAGTTACTGGAAACGAAGATGGTATTAAGCATTGTTCTATGGGAATTTTATATGCTTTGCAGCACTTAGGATATAGCATACCACCACAGGCTGATTGTGGATGGATCGGAGCGGTAGGACCTGGTCCAAGTTATTTAGATAAAGAGTCAAAAGCAAAAAACAACACTTTTACAAATAGAAATACTACGTTTATGACATATAATTTATTACATCTAGCTAGAATATTGAAAAACAATGGCGGGTATGATAATTATGGTAATTCTAGAGCTGATTGGGATGATGGTACGCGATGGAGTTTTGAAAATCCAGAGTATCGCTAGTGTGAGATGATCAATAATTATGAAATCTAAAATAAAATTTTTTAAAAGAATCAAAAGCAGTGTTTTTCATAGTATTGCATTTTACCCCATACTTATTAGTATAGGTTTTCTTTTTCTAGCTATTACATTTTTGTATTTAGAAAATATCGAAATTGTAACCTCTTTTAAAGAAGAGGTACCATATCTTTTGGTACAGGATAATGAAACGGCAAGAACTATTCTCTCTACTTTATTTGGAGGTATTTTATCTCTAACTGTTTTTAGCTTCACTATGGTGATGGTAGTTTTAAACCAGGCATCTTCTAATTTCTCTCCGAGACTTCTACCTAGTTTGATCTCTAATAAAAAGCATCAAGTTATTTTGGGATTTTACATAGGAACTATTTTATACACCATAATTGTTTTGATGTCCCTTGGAGCTTATGGTTCTTCTACTAATGCTGTTGGTTTTTCTGTTATGATAGCTGCACTATTAGGTACGTTTTGTATTGGTTTATTTGTTTATTTTATTCATAGTATCTCGCAAGCAATACAAATACATAATATTATAGATAAAATATATAGTTTAAGTTCTAAATTAATAACAAAAGAAAAAAAAGAACAGGAAAAAGGTAAAGGTGAAAACCGGCAGAGTGAAGAGGAGTATTGGAAAATTATATATAGTAAAAAGAGTGGGTACTATCGGTCTTTTGACATTAATTTATTACAAGAGTCTATAAAGAATAGAAAAAATATCATCGAGATAATCCCATACGCGGAAAAACATATTTGGGCTGGAGATCCTATTCTAAAAATTAAAAATCCTATTTCTATGGAAGAAATAGAGTCATTAGATGTCTGCTTATATATATTATCGAATCGACATGAGGATGATAGTGCAATCGGAGGAATGATTAAATTAACAGAAGTGATAGTAAAAGCACTATCTCCAGGGATAAATGATCCAGGAACAGCTATTAATGCGATTTCCAAATTGGGATTGTTAATGCAGGAGGTTTTAAGAATTAGACCACAAACGGTTATATGGTTACCAAATTGTGATATTACGATAATTCATAACAAGATTAGTGTTTCAGAATTAATGCGTATAGTAATCGAACCAATTCGTGCATATGCTAAAACAGATAATTTAGTGTCATATGAACTATTAAGCGCTTTAAGTTTTGTTAGACGTAATAAAGAAACATATGAAAGTTATATTCCAGTTATAGAAAATGAAATAACAGCATTGATGAATGATTTAAAAGATAATATTACAAATGATAAAAATCTAAAACGTATATTAGAATTGTTAGATTTTTAATTTTTTTTTACTTTAATAACTATGGATGCAATTCCAACACTATTGTGCATACCCGATATAAGTGGATTTACTCAATTTATGAGTACAACGAATATAGAATTGAGCTCTAAAGTCATACCCTCATTGCTTAACAGAGTAATTTATGCGAATAAATTAGATCTTAAAGTTTCAGAAATTGAAGGAGATGCTATTTTGTTTTACAAAACAGGTGCTTTACCGACTTTTACGGAGCTAATATATCAGTGCAGATTGTTTTACACCGAATTTTATGAACAACTGAAAATTTTACATAAACAATATATTGATATAGATGGAGGTAGAAGTATTCCGGAGATTCTTGGTCTTAAAATTGTTTTACATTATGGGAATGAAATTAGTGCCGTACCTATTGGTAAAAACATTAAGTTAATGGGAGAAGATGTTATTATCGCTCATAGATTGTTAAAAAACAAAATTCCGATTAATGAGTATATTTTGCTTTCGGAAAGTTTGCTTTCAGAATATAAAGATACAACTATAGAGCGTAATTTTGGATGGGGAAAGCTTCATGATAGAGAAACATCTTATAAACATATTGGTGAGGTAAATTATAGCTATATTAATCTTCAGCCTTTGGTTGAATAAAAAGATTATTTTATCGCCTAATATATATTTACAGATTGAGTTATTCTTCTTTTCAAATATGTGATATATATTTTCACTAAATTTTCTTTCTTACAATTGAGTTAAGATAAATAGTATATGAGCAAAAGATGCGAATAGTGTCAAGGTATCTTTGTGATGAACAAAACAAGAGATAGCATCTTTGAGTTTACAAAACATATTATTAATCTTAAATAAAAACGCTATGAATTATTTGAACATGGATGAGAAAAAGCTTTTACCAGTAGTACTAGAACTAAATATCTTATTGGCTGACTACAATATATATTATCAAAAATTAAGAGGGTTTCACTGGAATATTTTAGGAAAAAACTTTTTTGATTTACACATAAAATTTGAAGATTTATATAATGAAGCTAAGGTTAAAATTGATGAAATAGCTGAAAGAATTTTAACACTACAACACCATCCCGTAAGCCAATTTAAGGAATATATAAAAATGGGATCTATAGAAGAAGTAATGCCTTTAATGAAAGATGTAGAAATGGTGAAAGAACTTTTAGGGGATCATAAAAAATTACTGGTGCAAATGAAATTGATATTAACGCATGCGGAAGAAGCAAATGACGAGGGAACTATCGATATGATAGGAGCATATATTAGAGAATTAGAAAAATCAAGTTGGATGTTAAATGCTTGGTCTAAAAGTACAAGTGATCATTTGGATACAAGTATGATTAGAGAAGCTTAGAATACTAAATAATTTAATAATATATAACAAATTAAAAATGAAAACTTTTAAATTAATTACGGCAGTGTTACTGGCATTTGTTATGACTAGTACTTTTGCACAAACTAAGGAACAAACTATAAAAACAAAGTCAACTAAAACCTTTAATTTTAAAAAAGACGGTAAGACAATACCTTACAGGATTACTGTTTATAAAACGGCAACGGCTAGAGTTTTATTAGATGAAGCAGATAAAGAAAAAGTTAATCAGGATATGAACGTTTCTCCTCAAGAGGTAACAAAACTTATATATGTTGATAATGATTTATATAGTGATTATGACAAGTTTATAGTATTGAGATACACAAAAGAAGCAAATGATAGCTTTGAATTAATGCCAACGGAAAGAGGGTTTAAAGTTGTGGTAGATAAAAAGAATGTAGAATACATTTTTGGAGAAGGAGTGTATTTTGTAAACAATGCAGACAAGGATTACTTTTTTGTTGATGAATTCGATTCTATTTAGTGAGTATTGATTAAATGAAAAGTATGTGATTTATAAAACTCCCAATTGGGAGTTTTTTTGATGTTATAAAATCAATATATGTTAGTAGCTTTTTCAATATATCTTAACAAAAAATTATAAACGTAGTTATGATAAAACTAAAACTGTTTATTATTTTTGGTATATAGTTAAACAAACCATCTAAACCATTTAATACTTTTGATATGCAATCTAATCCAACCACCGCCATTGATATAAATATTACTGCAAAAGATACTGAAGGAACCGTAAGGCAGATTCAAGAAGTCATTGGTGGAGAGATTCAAGAACGATGGGGTGAATATACGCTTACTGTCAATAATTTAAATGCTCATGGGACAATACGTTTCATTACTTTTGATTGGGGTGTCAATTTATTAGAATATGATATTATCTTTCATAAAGAATTTGTGTTGGTTATGGACGCGTCAGAATATAATCCTATCCATTTTGCATATTGCCTTACAGGTTTTTGTGGTCATCGCTTTGGATATCAAGATGAGATTCATCGTTTAGAACAATTTCAGTCTGTAATCATTACGAGTAGAGAAGGTGGTTACAATTATGGATATTTTCCGAAAGAAGAAAAATTAGAGATCAATGTAATTCAAATTTCTAGAAAAAAATACTTAAAGAAAAGGTTAAACAATGTTTCTCAATTAAATGAAAAATTATATAAAGTTTTTATGGATGAGGATCACGAGAAATCTTTTGCTTATTTCGGAACTTTTAATCTTAAGCTAGCCGATCAAATAGGAGCTTTACGTAAAATAAAGCAGAAAGGGATGATTAGAGTTTTGCAAATTGAAGGAATGATTTATCAAATTCTATCAATGCATATTCAACAGCATGATCGTGCTATGAAAGAAGAAGTATTACCTACGACTTTATTGAAAAGGGAATTGAAGTTAATAAGAGGTTTAGCTAAAAAAATTATTAAAAATGTTGCGAAGGACTATTCGTTAGAGCAAATTTCTGAAGAAACAGGTTTGCCGCAGGCAAAGCTTCAGGAAGGTTTTAAATTGCTTTATGCCAGAACAGTTACAGAGTATATTCGTCACGTAAGGTTAGAAGCTGCCAGGGATTTAATTAGAACTACCGATATGAATATTTCTGAAATCGTATATTCTATAGGATTCAGTAGTAGAAGTTATTTTTCTAAAATTTTTAAACAAAAATATGACATTAGTCCCAATGACTTTAAAAATAAAACTGAACAGCCAGTAGAAGAAGAGATCGGAGTGTTATAATAATCTATTTAAACATTCTTTTTATAAGATAGAGTATTCCGTATTTTTTTACTGCACTCAAAACGGTAGAAAACCATTGATATGGTTGTATATCTTCTTTAAGATTGGATTTTAATAATTTCATTTCCTCTAATGAAATTTGGCGTTGTAGATTTAGCCTTCGTAAATCATTTTCTATTTCTTTAAATGATGTATATGTTTTTTTCATCTTAGTCAAAAAATTCTTTAGATATTTTTTTGATTATATTTTTATCTATCTCTTTTCTAGTTAAATATGCGATAATTGTGCACAAGAAAAGAGATGCAGCCATGATTATACAAGCCAGTGGAGTACTTCCTACTATTTCACCTAACCATATTGCTCCTGCAACCGTTAAGAAAATTAGCCCAAGAAAAAGTAAGCTACCTATTATGGCTAGCTTACTCAAAAATGAAAAGGACTTAGTTAGCTGTTGAAAAACCTTAAGTTTGTAATATTCTTGCGAAGATTTTACATAGGATTCACCGTGATCAATAGCTTTATTCGATGTTTCGTTTATTGCATTAAAAACGCCCATTATGATTTCTGTAATTTTTTATTCTTTATTTTTAATTCACCTAGTTTTTTTTCCAATAGAGAAATTACATCATCCGCTTTATAACTAGCGTCTGATACTAATGCTTCCATTTTAGTATCTAAGGTCTCTTTTTGATTAGTTACCGTTTCTGATATGCGATGTTGTAAAAGAGAAGCTTCCTTGGTTAGTCTGTCTTTTGCCATTTGCGTATCTTCTGCAATTTTTTTCCTAGTATTTACTCCTTTATCTGGAGCGAATAATATACCTAAAGTAGCACCTATTGCTGTTCCTGCTATAATTCCTAAAAGTGTATTGCTGTTATTACTCATATTTATAGTTTTTAATGTTAAACTTATTTTATACAAATTTCTAAAAAAATGTATAATTAGTTTGACTCATACCATAAGCATGTTAACGGAAATGATTTTTTGGCAAACGAATCAAGATTTATATCAAAAGCGCTCATAGTACTGAGTCCCTGAATATATCTTTGAATATCACTTAAAATTTCTCGACAATGTCAAATAAAATAATAACCAGAAACCCTTTTTCAGGTGAGGTTTTAAAAGAATATGCTTTGTTTAATGATGAAGAAATTAAAAGTATTCTTCATACTTCAGATAATGTTTTTAATGAATGGAAAAAAAAACCTCTAAAGAATCGAGTTAAACTTTTAAATAAACTTGCAGATATCTTACACGATCAAAAAGTTAAGTATGCAAATTTGATTTCTCAAGAAATGGGAAAACCATACAAAGAAAGTATTTCGGAAATAGAAAAGTGCATTTCATTAATTGAATTTTACGAAAAAAATGCAGAAATGTTTTTAGCGGATGAATTGATTAAGACGGATGCTAGAGAAAGTTTTATTAGTTATGATCCACTGGGTTGTATTCTCGCTATAATGCCTTGGAATTATCCTTTTTGGCAAGTTATGCGCTTTGCTGTTCCAACGATAACAGCTGGTAATACTGTTTTATTGAAACATGCGAACAATGTTACCGGATGTGCTCTAGTAATTCAGGATTTATTTAAAGAGGCAGGCTACCCGAAAGGTTGTTTTCAAAATGTGTTGGCTACTCATGAACAGGTAGAAGAAATTATTACTAACGATTTAGTTAAAGCGGTAAGTCTAACTGGAAGTGAAAAAGCTGGTAGAGCAATTGCAAAGGTGGCAGGTAATAGTTTAAAAAAGACAGTGCTAGAATTAGGAGGAAATAATGCTTGCATTATATGGAATGATGCAGACTTAGACAAATATCTACAGGTAATAGTAAAGGCTAGATTTCAAAATGCAGGTCAAAGCTGCATAGCTGCTAAACGTTTTATAGTCGAGGATGAAATTTATGATCTGTTTCTAGAAAAATTTAAGAAGGCATTAAAAAACATTAAAATAGGAGACCCATTACATTCGGAAACGGAACTAGCTACATTAGCTAGAATTGATTTAGCAGAAGGTGTTGAGCATCAGGTAACCGAATCTATAAAAAAAGGAGCAAGAGTAGTAGTTGGAAATAAAAGAGATAAAGCTTTCTTTGAACCTACTATTTTAACAGATGTAACTCCAGGAATGCCAGTTTTTGATGAAGAGGTTTTTGGTCCCGTAGCGGCAATAATAAGAGCAAAAGATAAAGAACATTCCATTCAATTGGCCTCAGAATCCAATTACGGATTAGGTACAATGCTTTTTACCGAAAATATTGATAAGGCCAAAAAAGAAATAACTAAAATTGAAGATGGTGCTTTTTTTATTAATGAAATGGTAAAGTCAGATCCTAGGTTGCCTTTTGGAGGCACAAAAGCTTCAGGATACGGCCGAGAGTTGTCTAAAGAAGGGATTTTAGAGTTTGTGAATAAAAAAACAGTATATATAAAATAATAATATTAAAATTATACAAGAATGAAATTTGTAAAAGACGAAGACGAAGAAAGAAGAGATTATATTTTTCAGAATAACACCAAAACCAAAGTAGGAACCAGATTTATCATAATTGTTTTAGTGCTTTTGATATTGGGAGTAATTGCTTCTGGATTATACTTAGAAGTTTTTTAACTCTCTAAATTTTGATTAGGTAAGTAGGAAAATACGTTAATTAAATAAAATAAGTATGGCTAAAATAGTAGAAGTAATTTTAGATAAAATACCTGAATATGTGGAGGTAAGTGATAATAAGAAAAACAATATCCTTATAACAACTAAGATAGAGTTTCATCCATTGGATGTTTCTGGAAACATGGAATATTTGTTACATCTCTTTGTATATGATGTTCATGGAGTAAAGGATGTTCCAGTATTGATTTCTAATTGGGATGACACTCAAGTTTTGCGGGTTGTTAAAAACGAGCGTAAAGATGATTTTCTATGCAAGCAAAGTATCTTAATAAGATCAGAAGAAGTGAAAGAACAAGTTTTAGAGGTAAAAACTCCAATGGTATTAAAACTAGGGGAATTACAGGAAAATACTTCAGTGTATAATAGAAAATTTGAAGTTTTTGCAACTCTGATTCCTGCTATAGATCGAGTTTCTAAATGGTCTGAACCTTTTGAATCGAAATTAGTATTTTAAAATACAAGAAACTTACTATACACCTTTAAGGTTTTATAATTGTAATATTCAATATTGTTACTATTAGTAATAAGAAGTAAAGATTGAAAATAAAAAGATTGACTAAACTAAACGATATTTAAATAAGTGCAACAAGAGCAGACGATTCTTAGCTTGGATAAAGAGTTTCTAAAAATGATCAAATAAAAAAATGCAGGATACTAAATCCTGCATTTTTTTATTTGTTTTTAAATTTTGACAATTAATTTTTTAACATATTGAATATTTTTTCTGCAACTTCTTCAGACGAAGCAGGGTTTTGTCCAGTTATTAAATTACCATCTTGTATAGAATATGGTTTCCAATTTTCTGTTTTACTATAAATACCTCCATTTTCCTTTAGCATATCTTCTACCAAAAATGGTACTACATCTATAAGTTCTACTGCTTTTTCTTCAGTATTAGTAAATCCAGTTACTTTTTTTCCTTTGACTAAATACTCTCCTGTATTTATTTTAACGTTCTTAAGTGCAGCTGGTGCGTGACAAACTAAGCCAGTAGGCTTATGGTTATTATAAAATGATTGTAATAATCTTATAGAATCTTTGTCATTTGCCAGATCCCATAATGGTCCGTGGCCACCTGGATAAAAAATTGCATCGTAGTCTTTTTCATTAATTTCAGAGAGCACAATTGTTTTACTTAATTTTTCTTGTAATTGTTTGTCACTATGAAATCGTTTTGTTGCTTCTGTTTGATTTTCGGGTTTGTCACTGCTTGGATCAATTGGAGGTTGACCACCTTTTGGAGAAGCTAATGTAATTTCCACTCCTTTTTCAGTTAAATAGTAATATGGAGCGGCAAATTCCTCAATCCAAAAACCTGTTTTTTTACCGGTATTGCCTAATTTATCGTGTGAGGTTAATACAAATAATAGTTTCATGTTTAATAGATTTTATAATTAAAAAGTTTTCATTTTGTCTTTTCGCTTTTCTAATTGATTATTTAGATCACGTATAGTTTCTGTAATAGCTTCTTTAAAGCTAGTCTTTTCGGAAGAGGCATAAAGCCTAGGGCCTGGTGCACTTAAGCGAATACCACAGATATGACCAGTATCATCATCTTTGTTTTCTTTCTTAAAGAATACATCTCCGCGAATGACAAATGGATATTTATTGGATAGGTTTGTTAATTTTTCTTCTACAAATGATTCTAAACGATTACTTGCAGAAACATTAGTGTATTCAAAAACTGTTTTCATATTTTTTAAATTTTAATAGATGTTTATATGGTTAAAAACGTGATTTATGTATGTGTTTTTTAGAGTGGATTTTTTTAAACGATTATAGTAGTTAATCGGTTAAAACGGTTTCTTGGTTCGAGGAGTATAACCCAGTTTCATTATTAAAATCACCATTAAAAGTGAATTCTCTTTGCATAAGACGAGTTCTGTTATCTGGGTTTTCTTCTTCTCTTAGGTCCTCAGGTAATTTTTGTGGATCACCACCATAATATCCTAAAGCTACCGCAGTAGCTACATGATATTCTTCGGGAAAGTTAAATTCTTTTTTTGCTTTTTGATATTTTACGCCCGCCATTTGGTGCAAGGCAATACCTAAATGTTGAGATTGGGCTGTAATATTACCCATAAAGAGCCCTAGATCGTGTAAGGCGTGAAAATTCTCTTTTCCTTCTTCTGTTGTTTTCTTGTAAGCATTTAACAGTAGCACTGGTGCATTATTGGCCCAGGATTGATTAAAATTGCTTAAACAATTAAAAATTCTCTCATATGTCTTGCTTCCTTTTATACCCCAAATTACTATCCAAGGTTGTCTGTTATAAGAGCTAGGAGCCCATCGTCCTGCTTCAAAAAGAGTTCTAAGTTCAGTTTCAGAAATAGGAGTTGATGAAAATGTTCTCGGACTATATCTATCTCTAAGAATAGGTAGTATTTCGAATTTTGTATTTTGTTCTTTTTTGGTTGCCTCTTCCATAGAATCTTTTTTATTTTAAAGATACAATTAGAAGAAGTAAAGTTTTGACTCAATAGATTTAGTCCTTAACTCTTATCATTTAAAAAATAGTTAATGCTGAGAAAAACAATAGAAGGTTAGAGTGTATAAATGTTATAAAAAATATTAAAGTTTAAATATAAAATCCATTAGTTTCAATCTTGGATTTCTTTGAATACAATATTTGAATAGATTTAAAAAAATGGATTAGTGTATTCCTATTTTTTTTGGTTTTGAGATTTTATTTATCTTCTTTTTTACATTTCTCAGAAAGGCTTTACTTCCGAACTTTTTTCTTCGTAAACCAGGTCTTTGTATGTTATCTTTATTTTTCATAATCTTTATTTACTAATTTATAACTATTTTATTTTAAATTCTATTCTTGCAGATAATAACTCGATTATCAAGATAGAATTACGGAAATATCTAATGAATTGAAATGCAATAATACAGATGATTTAGAATTTGCATCAAAATTAATTGATGATTATCTCTAATTATTACAATTTAATTGTAGCGTTTATGAGACACTAATTGTTAAATTAATTTTTAGAAGAGATTTTTATGATATTTCTCACTTTTCGCCATAAATTTTCTGAGGCAAGCGCTCTGTAATCTAGTTTCCCAAGTAAGTTATTGATGGCCAATTCTTTAGTTTCTCCTTGCTGCGGTACTTTTAATATACCTTCATCAGATATTGTTGCCATGGACCAATCAGAAAAGTCTCTTTTCAATTTAGAACCCTTCCACATAACCTGAATGTCACTATGTCTACTATCTTTTTCTATATTTTTAAATAAAGTAATAATTTCTTTTTTAGGACCTTCAATCATTTGAAAGAAAATTTTACGATGATATATAATACTTCCAGTTATGTTATGTAGGGGATTCATATTTCTAGCGGTCTTTATAATAGAGTCTACTTCATTTCCTGATACATTTTCAGCAGCTAAAGAGCGATAACTGATTTCAAATAAAAAATTATTTCCACTAAAAGATTGTCTATATGAACTAGGTAGAATACCATATCGTTCTTCGAAGACTTTTGAAAAATAACTTCTGTTTTGGTACCCTACGCTGTAACAAATCTCTGAAATGTTCTTATCTGTTGTATGCATCATTTCTTTCGCAAATTCTAAGCGACATTTAGTAAGATATTCGTTTGCTGAAGTACCATATAAAAAACGAAGACCCATCTGAAGTTTTTTAGGCGAAAGAGATAAATGATTACTCATTTTGCCTATTGTTATTTTTTCGCCAATATTTTTTAAAATATAATCTCCTAAATTTGTTATTCGTGATAGCTCTTTTTTAGATAAATTAGGTTGAAAGTTTTCAGTGTTGATATCATAATCGTGTGCTTCAATTTGTGTCCCAAGCAAATTCATTACCGCACCTTCTGTAAGTAATCGTCCTACTAAATCCGTTCTCTTATTGCGAACTACAATTTTTGCATATGTTCCAGTTCTAGTGTCAATGTTTCCAAAGTATCTATAGGGATTTTCTCTATCTGATAGGTCAAATGTTTCCTTTAAATCTTGTTGCAATCTTCTTTTACTTCCTGCTAAACTATTTTGTAAAAGAATAGGATTAATAATCAAATAGCAACATTCATAATTGATATTACTGGGAACTATAAATTCTGCTTTATTTCCAGGTTTACCAATTATAACAAAATTTTGACCTTGTTGTATTTTTTGATATTGGTCTTCATTGGGAAATTTCTGTAGTTGGTATCCATTCACATTATATCCAAAATAGTATGGTTTGTCTTCTGAAAATGTCATGTCAATTACCAATTCCGAATTAAGATTAATATCATAAATCCATGCTGTTAGTCCAGGGAAAATTTCGTAAAGACTGATACTGCCTTTTCCTTCTTTGTTGTCTAAAAATAGCTGAGCTGCACCAAAATTCTCAGTTAAATCAGCATCAAAATAAACAGCAAATTGTCGCAACATTTCTAATGGACTATCTTCTTTTAAACCTAACATATTGACAATTAATTTATAACTAATAGAGAATCGCAAAATTATTAACAAAATAATAAAACTCAAAATAATTTAACTGTCATATGTCTTCTGTAGGTATGGAACATAATTTATGAACAGCCTTTAGTAGTTTTTATTTAAAAAACTAATTCAGTATCTTTTAATAATGTGTATTTGTATTTTTTAACGAATCTGAAAGAAAGTGAAAATTTTGCAACTTAATATTCGTTCTAATAATTTTCAGAAGACACTTATTCTATAAAATAAAAAAACCACATCTTTTGGATGTGGTTTTTTAGTTTTTGTGACCTCGGCAGGATTCAAACCTGCAACCTCTTGAGCCGTAATCAAGTGCACTATTCAGTTATGCTACGAGGCCTTTTTTGCGGGTGCAAATATATGGGTATTTCGGAAAATATAAAACTATTTCTAAATTTCTTTTTCAAAATTTTTAATAACCTCATTAGCTTTTTTCCTATTGTCATCTGAAATGAATAGTTCAGTTGAACCTTCAATAACACCAAAACCTGCTAACCTTCCAGATTCTTTGTAATCTTTTATTATAGAAGGGATATTCATTTCATTTAATAAAAATGACAACCTGTTTACCATAATCGAAGTGCCTGTGTATATTTTTATATGCTCTTTCATATGTTATATGTTTTAAATATTAGCGGAATGAAAAAGTTTCATTCCGCATTTTTTTAATATTACTCTTTTGATGTTTTTTGTGACATCATCTTTTTAGCTAAATCTGCTCCTATCAAAGATTGTAATAAGTTTCCATCAGTTCCTGATTTATTTCCATCTTGGATATAAATTTCAGGGAGTTTCAAGTCCTTAAGCTGTTTAGCAACATTAACAGAGGTTTTAAACTCCCATTCTGCTCGTTCCTGTGGCGTAAGTCCGGCAGTTACTAGTTTTGCATTTTCGTATGATTGTGCATCTGCCATTGTTTTTTGGGTTTTGGCTTTAAACTGAGCAACTTCATAATTTTTACGCTCTTCAATAAGATTAAACTCCGCTACTTTAGCCTTTGTTTCAGCTTCAATAGTTTTTTGAATTTGTTCTTTTTCTAATCTAGCTCTTTCAGCAGCTTTTTCGGCTTCACCTCTTGCTGTTTCTTTTTGAGCACGATAGAATTCACGTTCTGCTTGCTGTTTCTCTAGTTGAGTCTGAGCAACTTCTTCCTTTTGTAACTGAAGGCGTTTGTCAAATTCCGGTTCCCAGTCGATTTCGGTAACTACGGCTTGTACCACAGTTAAACCATATCCTTTTAATGAATTTCCTTTTTCTCTTACAGGTTCTCCATTACGGTGTTTTATTCTAAAGCGTTTTTGTTTAGATTCCTTATTAACAATAGTTCGTACTGTGGCACTATCTCCAATAGTTTCTCTGTTTTCATTAGCAATAAACTCCTCGAGAACATACATTCCATTTTCTAATTGATCTTTAAAATACCTATCAAAATCCGAAGCTTGTCCAGATATATAATCTTGAGCATCCATAAGCTTACAGGTGTTCTTGATAGATTGATCAATATTGGGTATAATTCTAGATCGAATTAAATTTCTTTCTGTTTTGTTACGATCAGCAACCGATAAAAATTGATTTTGGTCTGCTGTATTTATACTGATAACAACAGAAGTAGCAATTCTAGCTTTTACTGCATCGCTAAATGCCCAATACTTAGCTTTGTCTACATTAGCATATTTACTTTGCTCACCCAATTCATTCTTTTTATTGGGTATTACATATTTAATTGGTAATTCGAATTGAATAGGGATCAATCGTCCCCACATTTTAGTGTGAATCCCCTGGTGAACAACTGCTTTTTGACTTCCCCAAGGGTATTGAACTGCATAAGCAGTACCTGGTTCAGCATAAAAGAACATTCCCGAAATTACGCTCATGACTAATCCTATTATAATCATCGAGAGATTTCTTTTTCGAGTAAACTTATGTAGTGTTTTTGATTCTTTAAAAAAAGGTTTAATTATGAAAATGGTGATTCCAATAAACACCATGGTAATTCCTAGATATGTTAGCATATTAATTTTGTTTTAAAATTTATTAATCTCTTATTTAATAATTAAAGAATGCTTAGGATTACATGATTTCTATGGTTTTTATAATGGTTATAGTTAGTTTGTTTTAGTATTTATTTAAAATATGGATCAAAGAATGATTAGAAAAATGTTTTAATAAAAATCCGTGAAATTGAATATAAATTGTAAGTTTATAGATGTGGGTGGTTTTAGATTGTAGTTTAATACTCTTAAAATTGGTTTTAAATTATAATTAAAAATCAATTTTATGTTGTTAATTGTAATAATTGAAGACTGTTTTTTTGAACACTTTTATTTCTCTAGTCGTTTTTCATTATTTTTTGCACTCTTTTTTCTAATTTCATTATTTTGCGTTCATGAATTTAGAAGAATTAATTAGAGATGTTCCTGATTTTCCGAAGGCTGGTATTGTTTTTAAAGATATAACACCACTTTTGGCGAACTCAGAAGCTTTAGTGTATTGTGCGGATCGGTTAGCACAACTATGTCCGATAGATGTAAAAATTGATAAAGTTATTGGTATAGAAGCGAGAGGCTTTATTCTTGGGGGTATGATTGCGCAGCGATTAGGTGCGGGTTTTATTCCTGTTCGTAAGAAAGGTAAATTGCCTTCTGCTGTAATCTCTAAAAGCTATGGGTTAGAGTATGGAGAAGATGTTTTAGAAATTCATAAAGATGCTATTAAGCCAGGAGATACTGTTTTAATTCATGATGATGTTTTGGCAACTGGAGGAACAGCAAATGCTGCGTGTGAATTAGTAGAGAAATTAGGAGGGAATATAGTGCAATGTAATTTTATAATGGAATTAGGCTTTTTAAACGGTAAGAAAAAGCTGAATTATAAAGTAGCTTCCTTGTTGGGGTACTAATAAATAAAAACAGCTTTCATTGTATTGTGAAAGCTGTTTTCTGAATTGATTTATAATGTCATTTTTTAGAAGTTGCGATAATAGCACCGTCTTTTGCTTTATCACCATATAAACTGATTGCAGTGGTAGCTTTTAAGAAATCTACCTCTTCTAATTGATCTGCTTTGGCTAATTTATCTAATGTTTTAAAGTCAGCTTCTTTTCCGTCAATAATTATTAGCTTTTCGATATCTGGATCATCTACAAAACTGAATTTTTTAGACTTGCTAAAATGTGAAGGAAATTGTTGGCTATTAAAAATTAAATTACCGTTCTCGTCTTCTTTAAACTCAAAAGAGTTCATGATTTGATTTTTTAAACTACCGATGTCAAAATGTTTACCATTAAAAAATATAGAATCACTTTCTTTGTCAAAATCAAAGTTAAATCTGAAGTTATGATTTTTTAAAATACTATCTAGGTCAAAGTTTTGTTTGTTGAAACCTATCTGATTTCTCCAAGAAGAAATGTCAAACATACCAGAGTTTGTGATGTAAAGATTTCCATTTTTGTAGCCGAGTTCTACATCAGATATTGGCTCAGAAGATGAGGAGGCATATTTGCTTTTGGCATTTCCTTTTTTGAGAATAATGTTTAAACTAGTAATTTCATTTTGACTATTAAACTCTATTCTCTCAACAATTAATTCAATACCATTTTCGGAGAAAAACATTTTGAGGTCTTCTAACTCTTGTTCCGTAGTATTCTTATTGATTGTTGCTATAATTTCATTGAACTCAGTTGATACACGTTGAGGTATTTTTATAGTCGTTTGAGAGGTGAATGCTGTTAACGAGAGTATACCTAGTATACCCATTCCTAAAATGATACATTTTTTCATACTAAATATTATTTTGTTTTTCGATTTTTAATTGAAATGAATTCAATATAAATACGAAAAATCAAAATGGATGTTGCAGAATACTATTCTTTATGTTTTAGGTCTGTAATTTGAGCTTAATCAGTATTATAAAGCTCTTTTGGTGATGTACAGTTTCCATCCAAAGATGAGTAATTGTATTTTAGAAGCATTGCTAAGATCCAGTCGTTGTTTTGTGAAACTAGGAAGCAGTAGTTTGTTTAGTTTCGCTAAAAAGATAAAAAGCTGTTTTTTCATGTATCTAAAATAAAAAAACTCACTTAATTTTAAGTGAGTTTTGATGTAATTATAATATTGGCATTATTTTTTTAATGTAATTTCTATGACACCATTTTCTCCTTTAGAACCATATTTTGTTATAGCTTTTAAGGATTTATAGACATTTACAGATGCAATTTGATCTGGATTAAATTCTTGGAGTTTGTCATAATCGGATTCTTTTCCATTAATAAAAATTAAAGGCTTTATTTCGTTATTGTTAGATGATCCGATTTGGATATCCTTTTTGTCTATTCTAATGTCAAAACCAGTTTCTTTTTTTACGTTCTTTTTTGTTGTAATATGAATGACACCGTCTTTTGCCTTTTTTCCATATTTCCTAATACCAGCTTTTCCTTTAGATACATCTATAGTTTGTATCTCATCAGATTTTAGCTTTTTCACCTCTTTTTTGCTAGCTTCTTTTCCGTCAATTATGAATAAAGGATCGTTATCAGAATCGTTATCAAAATCAAAAAGTGTTTTCTGATTATCAGAATGCGAAATGATAAGGCCATCGCTATTATCGTCTCCTCTAAGTATTATTTTGTTCTTACTACTTTTCTTTTTATTGTGTTTTTTGTCACCTTCTACCATAAAAATACTTTCTTGATCATCGTCAGAATTAATTTCTATAATATGTTTATCGCTATGCTTACTTCCTTTATTTTTACTAATCCAAATGTTATTATTAGATTGTCCAATGTTTATTTTGTCCTCTTTACTATCATAGGATAAAACAAAAGGTTTAATTGGAGAATCATTTGATAATGAAAAATTGGTATTACTCTTTTTAGAAGATATATCAATGTTGATACTAGTAATATCGCTATTATTATCACGTTTGATATCACTAAAAGTTACTTTTACATCATATTCGTTTTTTAAAATACGCTTTATCTTTTCGAGCTCTTTTTTTGTGGATTTTTTATTGATAATAAATTCAATTGTATTTTTTTTACTTTTCGGATATATTTCCTTTTTTGTGTCCGTTTTGTTCTTTGAGACATTCTCTTGTTTAGGAAACTTTGTTGGCAGAGTTGTTTTTTCTTCTTTAGCTCTATTATTATTGATAGGATATTCCTTCTTAGTTAAGTTTTCTTCCTTTGCAGGAAATTTCTCTTCCACCAGGGTGTCATCATTTTCATTAGGTGCTTTCTCTTCTATTGTAGTTGTAACTTGATCAGAAGCTTCCGTTTGGATGTATTGATTTTCTGTTTTAGTGTTAAAGCTCCATAAAAATAAACATAGCAGCGGTAAGATGATTGTTGCTTTCCATAGATTTTGATTTTTTGATTCTTTTTTGTTTAGCATAACAATTCGTTTTTTGATTAATGATTGATAAAAATTATTAGTGATAGATGAATAATTATTTGATGATACTTTGACCAGTGTTAATTGATACTCCTTTTTTGAGGGAATATCTCGAACGGCTTCTTGGTCAGCGATAAATTCTAAATTTTGTTGTAAACTTTTTTTATACATCCAGGAAAATGGATTGACCCACTGAAATATTACAAAAATATTAGTGATCAGTATATCTAATGTGTGATATTGTTTGGCATGAATTTTTTCATGTTTTATGATCATTTCTAATTCTTTTGATCCGTGTAATGCAGGATTGAATATGATGTATTTAAAGAAGGAAAAAGGAGCAATATCTTCTTTAGTTTTTAAGAAAGAAAAACCATTATTTCGTTTGTTAGGACTTTTTTTTAATATCCTTCGTAAGGATATGAGTTGAAAAATGAATCTTATTAATAAAATAGAGGTGATAATAATGTATGTATTAAATAGTATGAGCCTCCAATCTATCGGTGTTGTCTGATTTTCTGAAGCATCAGCAGTCGATGAGTTAACTTCTATTATTTGAAAATTAGGTTGTTCAATAAATTCTATCGTTGTGAACTCTAAGAGTGGAAGTAATAGAGCACTTATGATTCCTGTAAGTAAGAAGTGTCTATTGACTGTGAAGAATGTATCCTTTCTTAAAAGAAAAAAATAAACAATGTAGAATAAGGATAATACAATACTGGATTTAACTAGGTAGATTAAAAAAGCTTCCATAGGTTTATTTTTTTTGTTCGATTACATTTAAAATCTCTCTTAATTCTTCTGCAGTAATTTTCTCTTCTTTAGCAAAAAATGAAACCATGTTCTTGTATGAATCATTAAAGTATTGACTCATCGCCTTGCTAACAAAATTATTTCGGTACATTTCTTTTGTAATGATAGGGAAGTATTGATGAGTTTTTCCGTATGCTTTATGATCAATATATCCTTTTTCTTCAAGATTTCTTATGATAGTAGATACTGTATTATAATGAACGGTATTGTTTAATTCTGCCTGAACCTCTTTAGCAAAAGCTTTTTCTAATTTCCATAAAACTTGCATGATCTCCTCTTCCTTATTAGTAAGTTTTTCCATTTGATTTTTTTAGGTGAGTTCAAATATATAACTACATAA
Source organism: Aquimarina amphilecti (assembly GCF_900109375.1). Taxonomy (GTDB): domain Bacteria; phylum Bacteroidota; class Bacteroidia; order Flavobacteriales; family Flavobacteriaceae; genus Aquimarina; species Aquimarina amphilecti. The sequence goes on along the minus strand of NZ_FOAB01000007.1, from coordinate 89,890 downwards.
TTAGTTTTACAACTATTTTTATAGTTATTTAACTATTTTAGTAGTTTTCGTTTGGTTTTCGGGAAAGATTGTCACTAAAAAATGATTGTAATATTCATTACATATGGTATACTTATTTTATATTCGCAAACAAATTAACAGCATATGATTCAGAGTATACTTTTTGTAATTATAGGATTTGTACTTCTTGTAGTTGGAGGAGAATATTTAGTGCGTTCTTCGGTAGCATTATCTTTTAGGTTAAAGCTTTCGAAAATGGTGATAGGGCTTACGGTGGTTTCTTTTGCTACTTCTGCGCCAGAGTTGTTAGTAAGTTTACAAGCTGCCTTAGGAGGTTCTGCTGACCTTTCTTTGAGTAATGTGATTGGATCAAATGTTGCTAACATTGGGTTGGTTTTAGGTATTACAGCTTTAATTGGTCCTTTGGCTATAGATAAAGATTTTTATAAGTTTAATTGGCCAGTAATGATGCTGTTGTCTTTAGTGCTATATTTTTTCTTAGATAACGATGGAGTTCTTACTAGAATTGAAGGAGGGGTGTTATTGGGGTCTCTATTTGTATACATGTTTTTGTTGATAAGAAGAGCGAGAAAACATGCAGATAAAACTACAGAGGATGTTGATGATTCATTAGAAAAGATATCTAATTTTAAAATGATTCTTTGGTTACTTATAGGAGGTGTGGCTTTGTATTTTGGTTCAGAGTTGCTAGTAGAAGGGGCTAAAGATATAGCTACTGAAATGGGAGTTAGCGAGGCTGTAATTGGACTTACCATGGTTGCTATCGGTACTAGTGTGCCTGAGTTGGCTGCTTCGGTAATTGCCGCGTTGAAGCAAGAAAAGGCAATTTCTCTAGGGAATCTTATTGGTTCTAATATTTTTAATATAGCATCAGTTTTAGGTGTTACTTCTTTGATTCAGCCTATTGCTGTAACGGATACTCGTTTGATGAATATAGATATATTTTGGATGTTAGGGTTCGCAATGATTCTATTGCCTTTAGCTTTTATTCCTAAAAAGATGGTTTTAGGTCGACCAAAAGGGTTTTTAATTTTTACTTGTTATTGCGTTTTTATCGCCTTGGTATTTTTAAAATAGCAGGATTTTCTTTGTCTGTTTATTCTTTAAAGAAGAACCTACAAGCTTGTTTTTGAGATAACATTTTTATCGTTTCTACAGATTCTATATTGGGAGATTGTAAATGCTATTTTACGCTTTCTATATGATATTTTTTTTTTTGATTTAATAATAATCGATACTAGGTAACTATTTTTTATTCAACATAAAAAAACAGCCTTCAGAATATTCTGAAGGCTGTTATTGCGTTTAACAAACTTTTAGTTAGTTACACTTGCATCAAATCAATTATGCTGTAACTGCTGAAATATCAGCTGTTTTAACTGTTTTAACGATTCTAGCAGCGATTTTATAAGGATCACCATTAGATGCAGGACGACGATCTTCTAACCATCCTTTCCATCCATTCTCTACAGTGATAATAGGAATTCTTATTGAAGCTCCTCTATCCGATATTCCATAAGAAAATTCATTAATAGATTGAGTTTCGTGTTCTCCTGTTAATCTTTGGTCATTAAATTCACCATAAACAGCGATGTGCTCCTTAGTTACTGGTCTAAATGCTTCACAAATAGTTTCATAAACTTCTTTAGAACCACAAGTTCTTAATACTTCGTTAGAGAAATTAGCGTGCATACCAGAACCATTCCAGTCACCTTTTACTGGTTTTGGGTGATATTCAATATAGTATCCATATTTTTCTGTAAGTCTATCTAGTAGGTATCTAGCTACCCATATTTCGTCTCCAGCTTTCTTAGCTCCTTTAGAGAATAATTGAAATTCCCATTGTCCACTTGCAACTTCTTGATTGATACCTTCGAAATTGAGACCAGCATCAATACATAAATCAGCGTGTTCTTCTACGAAATCTCTACCATGTGTATTTCTACCTCCAACAGAACAGTAGTACATACCTTGTGGTCCAGGATAACCTCCTACAGGGAAACCTAGAGGTAATTGAGTGTTTTTGTCCATAATAAAGTATTCTTGTTCGAAACCAAACCAGAAATCACCATCATCATCAATCGTAGCTCTTGCATTAGATTCATGTGGAGTTCCGTCAGCGTTAAGAACCTCAGTCATTACTATGTATCCATTTCTTCTTGTTGGATCTGGATATATAGCAACAGGTTTTAACAAACAATCAGAAGATCCTCCTTCTGCTTGCTTTGTAGAACTACCGTCAAAAGACCATACTGGACAATCTTCAAGCTTTCCACTAAAATCATCTTCAACTTTTGTTTTACTTCTTAGATTAGCAGTTGGCTTATAACCATCTAACCAAATGTATTCTAATTTAGCTTTACTCATAATTAACACTTTATAAATTGAACTCTTAAAGGTTTCAAAATTAGTTTTAATTTGTGATAACCGAAAAAAAATAGGGGGTCAATTGTAGTTTTTTTATTAATTTTTATCAACACCCTACTTTTTTATGGGGTATTTTGGTTTTATTTTAATTTTTAAAGAGCATTTTTTTAATATTAACAATGAAAACTTGTTTTATATTTGTAAAAAAAACTTATTTGATTATGTCAACACTTAGATTCCAAGCATTAAAAGAGGCGTTAAATCGTAGTTCTGTGGTAATTACAGAAACAGAACGTAGATCTACGTTGTTTGGTGAGAATGTATTTAACCAGTCAACGATGCTTCAGTATTTAACTAAGGATGCTTATAGTAGTGTCATGGATGCGATTGATCATGGAACTAAGATTGATAGAAGAATTGCTGATCAGATTGCATCCGCAATGAAAGATTGGTCACTGTCAAAAGGTGTAACTCATTATACACATTGGTTTCAGCCTCTTACAGGAGCTACAGCAGAAAAACATGATGCGTTTTTTGAAACTATAGGTAATGGTTTGGGTATAGAGAAATTCGGAGGAGGACAACTTGTACAACAAGAACCAGATGCTTCTTCTTTTCCCCATGGAGGTATTCGTAATACATTCGAAGCAAGAGGATATACCGCTTGGGATCCTACCTCACCTGCGTTTATTTATGGAACTACTCTATGTATACCGACAGTATTTGTTGCGTATACAGGAGAAGCCTTAGATTATAAAACTCCATTATTAAGAGCATTACAGGCAGTAGATACAGCTGCGACTGCAATTGCTAAGTACTTTGATAAAAATGTAAAAAAAGTGAACGCTTCACTAGGATGGGAACAAGAATATTTTTTAATAGATAGAGCGTTAGTAGAGTCCCGTCCAGATCTTGTAATGACAGGTAGAACCCTTTTAGGTCATTCTTCGGCTAAAGGTCAACAGTTAGATGATCATTATTTTGGAAGCATTCCTAATAGAGCCTTGGCTTTTATGAGAGATTTAGAAGTGGAATGTATGTTGTTGGGTATTCCTGTAAAAACTAGACATAATGAAGTAGCCCCTAATCAATTTGAACTTGCTCCAATTTATGAAGAAACGAATCTAGCTGTAGATCATAATTCTTTATTAATGGATATTATGGAAAAAGTAGCTTCGAGGCATAATCTAAAGGTTTTGTTGCACGAAAAACCTTTTGCTGGAGTGAATGGGTCTGGTAAACATAATAATTGGTCGTTAAGTACCAATACGGGTGTTAACTTGTTGGGGCCTGGTAAAACACCAATGAGTAATCTTCAATTTTTAACATTTTTCATAAATACAATTAAGGCTATTAATGAGCATGAAGAATTGATGAGAGCTGGGATTGCTTCTGCGAGTAATGATCATAGATTAGGAGCTAATGAAGCACCACCTGCTATTATGTCTGTGTTTATTGGAGAACAACTTACATCCGTACTTAAAGAACTGGAAGGAGTCACAGATGGTAAGTTATCTCCTAAGGAAAAAACTGATTTAAAACTTAATGTAGTTGGTAAAATTCCTGAAATCTTATTGGATAATACAGATCGTAATAGAACATCACCTTTTGCATTTACTGGAAATAAGTTTGAATTTAGAGCAGTAGGATCAAAAGCAAATTGTGCTAATCCAATGACTATATTGAATACTATTGTGGCGAAACAACTTGTGGAATTTAAAAAAGAGGTTGATGTGTTAATCGATAAGAAAAGTCTGAAAAAGGATGAAGCTATCTTTAATGTACTGAGAGAATATATTAAACAATCTAAAAGCATCCTTTTTGAAGGTAATGGATATGGTGAAGCATGGGAGAAAGAAGCAAAGAAAAGAGGGCTTAGTAATAATAAAACAACTCCTGAAGCATTAAAAGCTAAGGTTTCTAAAAAAACATTAAATCTATTTGAAGAAATGGGAGTAATGAATAAAATAGAAGCAGAAGCTCGGTATGAAATAGAAATAGAAGAGTATGTAATGCGTATTCAGATTGAAGGCCGAGTATTAGGAGATATAGCAAGAAATCATGTTATACCTACTGCTATTAAATATCAAAATATGTTAATCAGCAATGTTTCTGGATTAAAGAATCTATATGATAAAGATTTTAAGAAATATGCAAAAGAACAAATGGAGATTATAGAAGAGATTTCTAAACATATTGGAGAGATAAATACGAAGGTTAATGAAATGACGGAAGAACGCAGAAAAGCCAATAAGTTGGATGATGTAGAAAAGAAAGCTTTGGATTATTGTAAGAAAGTAAAACCTCTCTTTGATCAGATTCGATATAGTTGTGATCAATTAGAGTTATTGGTAGATGATGAATTGTGGCCTTTAACTAAGTACAGAGAGCTTCTTTTTACAAGATAGGTAAGAATTTACTGACCATTTATTTTTTTTGTTTTATTCTTAACAAAAAATTAATATCTGTTAAACCCTTGACAAAATCATATAAAACTCTGGTTTTTATGGCTTTTCCGTAATGCATTTTGTCGAATTCTTACAGAATATGTAAAAATACCCTTAAGGTTTTCATAAATTTGCTTTGTACTGCAATAGCGCATAAATTTTATTTGCAGAACAACTCCCCCAGATTTTTTATAAAGAATGAGCGTTAGGCATTAATAAATGTCTACCACTCAATCGTACGCCCCAAAATGTTTTAAGAATTGTATTATTAATCAAATTTAATATATTTTACGTATGAAAAAAGTAATTTTTAGTCTAGCAACTTTATTAAGCGCGTCAGTGATGGTTGCACAGTCAAATGCTAGTAGCGTCGATCAATCGGGTGATATGAATGCTGCAAACATTACACAAGTAGGTTTAGCAAATACTAATACTACTACTCAATTAGGAGCAGGTAACAATGCAGAGGCTATTCAGGGTAGTGATGCATTCGCTTCTAGAAACGGAATAGTTACTCAAATGCAAACAGGAGATAAGAATAGCGCATTCGCTCAGCATGAAGAGGATAGAAATGAAGTTTATCAAGTACAAATAGGAAACGGAAATACTGCTTCTGCTACTCAAAATTTATTGAATTTTGGAGGAGATAACCTTTCTGAGCAACTTCAAGAAGGTAATGGTAATAATGCTACTATCTCTCAAGAAGGAGCTGGTTTCTTTGGAAACGGATCATTAAATTATGCTGGTCAAGGTCAGTTTGGTGATGCAAATACAGCAACTACTTCTCAAGGTGGTGAGGAAAACTTTAGTTTAATCATTCAGGATGGTTCTTTTAATACAGCTTCTATGGCGCAAGTAGGAGATGCTAATACTGCTGATCAGAGACAAGTTGGTGAAGCTAACTTAGCAAGTGGAGAGCAGTGGGGAACAAATAATAACTTAATCCAATCACAAACTGGAGGAGGTAACGTAGCTACTTCATTACAAGGTAGTAGTTTATTTGACTCTAGAGGAGGTCTTGTTGATCAATTACAGTCTGGAGATGAGAATGAAGCATTTGCTCAACATGAAGAAGATAACAATGTTATTATTCAAACTCAATTAGGTGATGGAAACTCTGTTTCTGCAACTCAAAACTTAGCATTTTTTGGTGGTGATAACATTGCAAGTCAGTTCCAATCAGGTAACGGAAATGTTGCTACTGCTTCTCAAGAAGGTGACTTTGGTATTTTCGGAGAAGGAAACTTAGTACTTCAAGGACAAATAGGAGATGAAAACATTGCAGAATCTTTACAAAATGGAGCTAGTAATATCAGTGATATTTTCCAATTAGGAGATTCTAACTTTGCACAGGATACTCAGTTTGGAACAGGTAACACTACTTTTGTAACTCAAACAGGTGAATCTCATAGTAGTATTATTCTTCAAAGTGGAACAGGTAACGCTGCTGTTGTAACACAGAGTGGTTCTGGAGGAGAGCTTTAAGAAATATTTTTAATATATTTGAGAGAGTTACACTGACCTATAGTTAGTGTAACTCTTTTACTACTTTTAAAACCCTTTTACTAATGAAAAAATACTTCACATTTTTTATCGTAGCGTTTGGTCTATTTCTTAGTGGGAATTCCTATGCTCAGAACAACGAGAGCCGAGATGAATCATTGGTAGGGAGTCAAGATAGATTCATTACGTTGAATCAAATACAAAATAATACCAACGCGCAACTTGCAAGAGAGAGTATGGTAAATAACAGCGCAGTATTTATCCAGCAAGTAGGTACTAATAATCAAGTGTTTTCTAATATAACAGCGGAGAGATCTGATATTCGCCTAAACCAGAATGGAGAACAAAATCTAATTGATATAAATGAAACTTCTCGAGAAATCGAAAAATTAATAACTCAGAACGGTAATAATAATTCAGTTATCGATTTTTCATTTAATCGTGATATTTCAACAAATCTCGAAATTCTTCAAGAAGGAGATAACCTCTCATTCGAACGATTTGGTAGCAACGAGCTATCTAAAAATTTAAAGTTTAAAATGACAGGTAATGCTCGTACAATTATTGTTAGGAGTTTTTAAACGACATTTTTATTACTTTTTATGAATTTTAAACTGGTCATACTGTTTCTTTTAGTATTTCAATTTTCTAATGGTCAGTATACCAATATAGAAGTTGTTGCTAAGATTAAAACAGAAAGAATAGATGATATTATTTCTGTTAGTGCCGAAGCAACAAACGCTACAGAGGTTTATAAAAGTTTAAAATATACATTTTCAGTTTTTAGAACAAACAGCAAAAATAATGTAACTAAAAACAATCAAGAAGGTAGGTTTACTTTAGAAGCCAATGAGCAAAAAAGCCTGGCAACTGCATCAATAGGTGTTGATGAAGAAGATAAAATTGTGATACTCTTGTTAGTTTATGAAGAGGAAACAATTGTGGGTAAAGATCGAATTGCTTTTAATGAAGAAACGAAAGAAAAAGAAAAAGAAGAAGAATATGTAGAAGATGATGGTATCGAATTAAAAGGTATTGTTATTGAAGAAACAAAAACAAAACCAGGAAAGGACTTTTATGAGTTTTTTTATAATTCTTATACACTAAATAGAATTAATGGTTCTAAGATAGTCGGTGTTTATGAAAAACTCAGTTTTGGTAGAAGTACTATTATTCAGGTTAAGATAGAAGATAGAGTCATTCATGAATTCCTAGGAAAACCTGATATAGAATATTTAGAACAAATGTCTAAAATTTCTATACGCCGGGTTTACAAATATTTTAAAGATCTTAAAAAACAAAAAAGAGATATTTTTCAGTATTAATTACTTATTAAAATATATGAAGTCAATCATAGTAACTACTTTACTTGTTTTCTCAGCTTTTCATTTTAGCTACGGACAAGATTTAGTGTATAGGCCAAAAAACCCTGCTTTTGGAGGTGATACTTTCAATTATCAATGGCTATTAAGTTCTGCAGAAGCTCAGAATACATTTACAGACGAAAACGATCCAAATGCTGATGATAGATCAGAGTTAGAAAGATTTACAGAAAGTCTAAATAACCAATTATTAAGTCAGATATCCAGAACTTTGTTTAATGAACAGTTTGGACAAGAAGGGCTGACTGAAGGTACTTTTAGTTTCGGAACATTGTTTATCGAAATTTTCCCATCTGGAGAGGGATTGGTAATAAACATTTTGGACACTAGCACCGGAGATCAATCTCAAGTAATAATTCCTAATTAATTTTTAATGCATCATAAGTTTTATCAAGTAATTCTAGTAATTTCTTGTACAATATTGTTATCTGGATGTGGTACTTATTTTAATCAGCCTATTACAATAGAACAGGCAAGGATTGGTGAGGATACAAAATTGACCCAGACTTTAAGGGATTTTCCTAGACCTATAGAGCCCGTAGTTGTTGGTGTCTATAAATTTAGAGATCAAACTGGTCAATATAAACCAACAGAGGCAGGAAGTACATTTAGTACTGCTGTTACTCAAGGAGCGACTACTATTTTGGTTAAAGCTCTAGAAGATTCCAAATGGTTTGTTCCTATAGAAAGAGAAAATCTAAGTAATTTATTGAATGAACGGAATATTATTCGTTCTACTAGAAAAGAATATAGAAAGAATAAAAATTCTAAAGAACCTCAATTACCACCTTTATTGTATGCTGGTATTATTTTAGAGGGAGGAATTGTCTCTTATGACTCTAATATTATTACTGGAGGATTAGGAGCAAGATATTTTGGGATAGGCGGTTCTACTCAATATAGGCAAGATAGAATCACAGTGTATTTAAGAGCTGTTTCTACGTCTAGTGGTAAAATTTTAAAAACTGTATATGTTTCTAAAACAATATTATCACAGGCGTTGGATGCGAGTTTTTTTAGATATGTTAAATTTAGTAGATTGTTAGAAGCAGAAACAGGTTTTACTAAAAATGAACCTGGACAAATAGCAGTTTCTGAAGCAATAGAAAAAGCAGTCGAAGCTCTTATAATAGAAGGGATAGAAGATAAGTTGTGGAGTTCTAAAGCGGAACCAGAGGAAATAAATGAGTTAGTAGCTGATTATAATAACGAGAAAAATGAAGCACAAAATACAGGGCTCTATGAACGATATTTTAAAGAAAGAAGGGGAGAGAAGTCCGTATTTGCGAATGGTGGAATGGCGTTAATAAGTGGTGACTATAATAATGCTGATTTGTCTTATTCTATTGGAGTAGGAGGGAAATGGTATTTTAATCCATATCTAAATGTGAATGCAAGTCTTAGTAAGTTTGAATTGAGAAATGAAGGATCATTTTCAGAAGGCTTTAATGCTATAGATGTAAATGCTGAATTAACTTTATTGCCTTTTGAGAAACTGACACCTTATTTCTTTGGGGGAATGGGGACTGTAAGTAGTGATGATTTTGATAGAACATTTTTTAAGTTCCAGTATGGTGGAGGTATTGAGTATTTAGTTTCTGATCATATAGGGGTTTCGGTAAACGCTACTCATAATCTTGTTTTGGGTGATAAGTTAGATAATGTAACACAAGGAAAAAGGGATGATCAATATTTTAATTTTTCTTTAGGTTTAAGCTGGTATTTCAAAAGCCCATTGAAAATGGATAAAGAGCTCCGTAAGCAAAAAAGAAAAGAAGATAAAGAGCTTAGAAAACTAAAAAATAGAAATAGAAAAGTAATTGAAAACGGTGAAGTTCCTAAAGGATAAAACCCTGATGAAAATGAAAAAACACATAATAAAAATAATAATCATATTTATAGTATTTGCTATCACATCATGTAGTGAAGATACTATAGATTTAGAAGGTTTAGGGGCTGTTAAAGGAAGAGTAGTGGCTGTGGGAACAAATGAACCTTTAGAAAATGTGAAGATATCTACAAATCCTTCTTCTAGTACCGTTTTTACGGATGCTAATGGAGAGTATCTTATTGAGAATGTTCCTTCAGGAGATTATTCTCTTGCCGCTCAGAGGGATGGATTATTAGCACAATTTGAAGCAATATCTATAATTGCGGATAGGGAATTGGAAATAGTTTTTGAGATGGATATAGAGACAGCAGGTAATAGACCACCAGATGCTGCAATCCTAGATTCTCCGACAGATAATTCTGTAGATCAACCATTAGAAGTTGTATTGGTTTGGACTGGATCTGATCCTGACGATGACACTCTTACTTATACAATTACGTTAAGAAATGATGAGAATTCTGAAGTAGAAGTGTTTGAGAATATTACAGATACAACATACACTCTTACTGACCTTTCGTATAAGGTAAAGTATTTTTGGCAAGTAAGTAGTAATGATGAAATTAATGATCCTGTAAACAGTAGTAGTTTTGCTTTTGAGACTATGAATCCGCCAAATAATAGAATCATATACGCTAGAACAATTGGGGATAATGGAGTGATTTATTCTGCTGATGAACAAGGAAGTACTGAGATTCAATTGACTTCAGAAACTAAAAATAGTTTTAGGCCAAGACGTCACGTAGGAACAGGTAAAATTGCTTTTTTACAATCTGTTGGTTCGCAGACTCATTTGTTTACAATGAATGAGGATGGTTCTCAAATGATGCAAGTTACTTCTCAGGTTTCTGTTGCTGGATTTAATCTAGGTGAGATTGACTTTTCTTGGACTGAAAATGGAGCTAAATTGTTGTTTCCTAATCAAGATAAACTGTATAGTATTAATGTTGATGGAAGTGGTTTGGTTCTCGTTTACCAGACAGTTAATGGAGATCTTATTTCGGAAGTAGATACGAATGATGATAATAATGTAATTGTTCTTAAGACAAATAACCTCGATGGTTATGAGGTAGAAATTTTTACTATAAATACATCGGGTGCGGTGCTTGAGACCATTCTAACTGGAGTTTCTGGAGCGGCAGGAAGTATTAATCTTTCTGTTGATGGAACTAAGCTTTTGTATAATCGAGATGTTTCTGGATTTGAAAGTAGTGATTATAGACAGCTAGATTCGCATATGTTTATTTATGACTTTAGTGATAATTCTAGTTTAGATATTTCTATAGAAAAGCCAGCAGGAACTAATGATTTAGATGGGAGGTTTTCTCCTAATGAAGCTTCTGTGATTTTTGTGAATACTTCTAATGACGGGATATCACAAAAAAACATACAAACAATGTCAATCGTAGAGATTGCTAATAGAGCAGATTTAATTACGAATGCTTCTATGGCAGATTGGGAATAAAAAATTAAAGAATAGTGGGATTCATCCCAAATTCAAGAATATTATACTTGAATTTGGGATTTTTTATATTCAATTTAGCGATTGAATTAAATTCAATTATCTTTGCGGTTTACTATCCGTATAATACTGTAATAATGAGTCAAGAAGTAAGTAAACGCTACGCTCAGCGTGGAGTTTCAGCATCTAAAGAAGATGTCCATAGTGCTATCAAGAATATAGATAAAGGTCTTTTTCCAAAGGCATTTTGCAAAATAGTTCCAGATTATCTTACAGGTGATCAAGATTATTGTTTGATAATGCATGCGGATGGGGCTGGTACTAAGTCTTCTCTTGCCTATATGTATTGGAAGGAAACGGGAGATGTTTCTGTTTGGAAAGGCATAGCTCAAGATGCTTTAATAATGAATATAGATGATTTATTATGTGTTGGAGCTACTGATAATATTATGTTGTCATCTACCATAGGAAGAAATAAGAATTTGATCCCTGGAGAAGTGATTTCTGCAATTATTAATGGAACAGAAGAACTGCTAGAAGAGTTGAAGAGCTTTGGAGTTACTATTCATTCTACAGGAGGAGAAACAGCAGATGTAGGAGATTTGGTGCGAACGATTATAGTTGATTCTACAGTAACTGCGCGTGTAAAGCGTAATGATGTTATTGATAATGCGAATATAAAAGAAGGAGATGTGATAGTAGGTTTGGCTTCTTTTGGTCAAGCTACTTATGAAAAAGAGTATAATGGCGGTATGGGAAGTAATGGTCTTACTTCTGCACGTCACGATGTATTTCATAAAGTTTTAGCAGAGAAATATCCTGAAAGTTTTGATGCAGCAGTGCCTTCGGAACTAGTGTATTCTGGAAAAACAAACCTTACCGATGAGGTTAGCAATTCACCAATTGATGCAGGTAAACTGGTGTTATCACCGACAAGAACATATGCTCCGATTATAAAAAGAATTTTATCTAAGTTTGATAGTTCGACAATTCATGGAATGGTTCATTGCAGTGGAGGAGCTCAAACTAAAATTTTACATTTCGTAGATAAATTACATATTATTAAAGATAATCTATTTGATGTGCCTCCTTTGTTTCAATTGATTCAAGAAAATTCAGGTACTGATTGGAAAGAAATGTATCAGGTTTTTAACATGGGACATCGAATGGAATTGTATGTTTCTGCTGAGATTGCAGATGAAATTATTTCAATTTCTAAAAGCTTTAATGTAGATGCAAAAATAGTCGGTCGCGTTGAGAGTTCAGATGAAAAGAAACTGACAATCAATAGCGAATTCGGAACATATACTTACAACTAAATAATACTATGGATTACGATAACAAGCCTACTGGTTACTATGATAATGTACGACATGAAATGATCAAGTATCTGCCTTTGGATGCTAAAAAAGTGATGGATGTTGGTTGTGGTAATGGTGCTTTTGCGAATGTTGTTAAGGAGAAAACTGGAGCAGAAGTTTGGGGGATTGAATTAATGCCTGATGAAGCTGTAATTGCAGAGAAAACACTACATAAAGTTTTTGCAGGACCTTGTGAAAATTATTTGGATGAATTACCAAATGATTATTTCGATGTTATTTTTTTTAATGATGTTTTAGAGCATCTTACGGATCCATATACAGTATTGCAAACGATAAAATCAAAGCTTTCTAAAGGAGGCGTTGTGATAAGCTCTATTCCTAATGTGAGGTATCATAATACTTTTATGAAAGTATTATTTAAGAAAGAGTGGCGGTATGAAAGTTATGGAGTAATGGATAAAACGCATTATCGTTTTTTTACAGGAAAAAGCATTCGTAGGATGTATGAAGAAGAAGGGTATACTGTTGTAATGCATGAAGGAATTAATAAAAGCCGTTCAATAAAACCGATTTTATATAATATCCCTGTATTGTTTATGCACTTAGATATTCGTTTCCCTCAATATGCAACGGTAGCCACAGTAAGGTAAAAGTAGTTATAAATGCATTTTGTCAGAATACCTTTCTCTAAGTAACACTAGTTTTGGGTCTATGTATTTTTTACAGAATGGTTTTTTAGGATTATTCTGGTAATAATTAATAAGCTCTTTTCTGGAGGGTTTGAATATGTTGAACTCCATGATTTTTGTAATTAATTCGTTGTTGAAATCTTTACTCAATTCAGTAATAATAGTTTCGATGGTAGATCTTTGATTGTCGTTAAAATAATAAATAGCACTTCTGTATTTTTCTCTGAAACTATGATTAATGGTGCTTTTATGAGTTAGTAAATGAATGGTAATTAAATCTTTTGTAGTTATTATCTTTGGGTTGTAGGATACAATAACAGCTTCAGAAAAAGAACTGTTTTTTTCAATGCTTGAAATATAGCCTTGTTCTACATAAATGACTCCTTTTAATGATTGAAAAACGGCCTCTGTACACCAATGACATCCTCCACCTAATCCTATTTTGAAATTACTCATTATATTTAAAAGTCGTAATTAAATTTGAATCCTTAATTGAATTTTATAAAATTATACTACCAGTAATGGTGTTTAAGTTCTTTGACTTGACGTTAATTCCAATATATTATTATTAAGAATATATTTTTTAAGAGCCTAGAAATTTGTTTCCAGACTCTTTAGTTTAGAAGCTTTCATTGTTTTAATAAGCTTATTATGATCCTAACTCATCATTGAATTGAACTGTTTTTGTTTCTGTTTCTTCTTGTTTCGTTTCTACAAGTTCTATACTGTTATCGTCGTTGAATTTTCCTTCTTTTTTTTGAAAAAAGATGGGTACAGGAATCATAGCGACCATAATAATAAACATAACTAGAACTATACGTCGTATAATTTTTTTTAATCTTTTCATTTTTTTAAGAATAATGTAATGCACTATCAGTCGATGATAGTGGCGAATTGTTTGTTGTTTTGATAATGGCTAAAAAGCCTTGAAAGAAAAGGGATTACCCTATATGAAAAGAATTTTCCTCAGAAGTATAATTATTATCTTTTGGAAAGAATTTTTTGTGTTTTAGAGTTAAAGAAATGGTATTGTTGAATTCTTTACTCTTAATGAAGTAAATTGTATTATGAAGCTTAGATAGGAATCGTAAGTCAGCGTTATTGTAAATGAATTTTTTGTTACTCTCTATTGCTTTGTTGTAAGAAGCAATTTCAGGGATGTCTTCCTTTGTAGAAATTACTAATTCAATAGTATTTTCATAAGAAATTGGTTGAGTGTAATTCGTATAGCCGCCAATACCTAAGAAAAGTAAGAGTGTGATAAACCAACTAAAAATCAGTTTGTGATTATATGTATAGGAGTGATTTATCATTTGAAACGTAAAAATACAATTTTTTTAGATTAATAATTCTGCTTCAGAATATTAAAAGTCAATATGACCTTTGGACAAAAAAACGTACTTTTGTGAATTCCACTTACAGGATAGATAGAACTATGATTGATAAATTAAATATTGTAAAGCAACGATTTGATGAGGTAACTGATCTTATTATTCAACCAGATATTATTTCTGATCGCAAGAGGTATGTGCAGCTCAATAAAGAATACAAGGATCTAAAAGCATTGATGGATGAAAGAGATCATTATATGGAGTTGACTAATAATAAGAAGGAAGCAGAAGAGATTATTGCAGATGGTAGTGATGCAGAAATGGTGGAGATGGCTAAAATGCAGTTAGAAGAAGCCAAGGAAGAGTTGCCGGCTTTAGAAGAGAAAATAAGGTATATGTTAGTGCCTAAGGATCCAGAAGATGCTAAAAACTGTGTAGTAGAGATTCGTGCTGGAACTGGTGGTGATGAAGCAAGTATTTTTGCTGGAGATTTATTTAGAATGTATACTAAATATTGTGAAGGTAAAGGATGGAGTACTAGTGTGGTAGATCTAAGTGAAGGAACTAGTGGAGGATATAAAGAAATTATTTTCGAAGTAAATGGCGAAGATGCATACGGAACAATGAAGTTCGAGGCGGGCGTGCATCGTGTGCAGCGTGTTCCTCAGACAGAGACTCAAGGAAGAGTGCATACTAGTGCCTCAACTGTAATGGTGCTGCCAGAGGCAGAAGAGTTTGATGTAGAACTTGATATGACAGAGGTAAGAATAGAGCGAACTACTTCTACAGGTCCCGGTGGGCAATCTGTAAATACTACGTATTCTGCTATTAAGTTACATCACGAGCCGACAGGTATGATTGTTAGTTGTCAGGATCAGAAATCATCTCATAAAAATTTAGAGAAAGCATTAAAAGTACTGCGTTCCCGTTTATACGATATCGAATTGGAAAAGAAACAAGCTGCTGATTCTGAAAAGCGTAAGAGCATGGTTTCTTCTGGTGATAGATCTGCAAAAATTAGAACATATAATTATCCACAAGGCAGGGTGACTGATCACCGTATAGGGTTGACTTTGTATGATTTAGGTAATATTATTAATGGAGATATCCAGAAAATAATAGATGAATTACAATTGGTTGAAAATACAGAGAAACTAAAAGAATCTAATGAGGTTTTTTAAGTGCTGTAAATAATAACCTAAAAAATAAAAAGAGGATAATTTTTTAAAATTATCCTCTTTTTATTTTTTAGGTAGTTCCTTATTTTAAGGTGTATGACTTTGTGTCTTCTTTAACTTTCTTAGCTGTTACTACAAAATAGAGTCCAACTAATATAAAAGGAATGCTTAGCCACTGACCAGTAGAGAGTATTCCGTTAGGTCCATCTCCAAAGCCATCCTGGCTTGTTTTTACATACTCTACAATGAAACGAACAATAAATATAAGCATCATATACATCCCAAATAAAAACCCTCTGTTATTTCGTTTGTCTGTTTTCCAATATAACAACCAAAGTATTAAGGAAACGAATATATATCCGAATGCTTCATATAATTGAGCGGGATGACGATACGGTATTGCTTCTAGTAGATTAGCAAATTTTGGATTGTTGACGATAGCGGAGTACGCTTCATTAACATTTTTAATTCCAGTTTCTCGTATTGCTTCTCCTTTACTTAGTCCATCTCTTATAAATTTCACACCAAAAGCGGATTCGCCAGATGGCTCACCGATAATCTCAGAATTAAAAAAGTTTCCTAGTCGAACAAAAATTCCTCCTACAGCTGCTGGTATGGTTACTCTGTCCATAATCCATAAAGGATGTTTTTTTAGAACATTTTTAGAATAATAGTACATAGCAATAATAAATGCAATCGCAGCTCCATGACTTGCAAGACCTCTAAAACCTATAAATTCAAACGTTGGATTGAATTTAAAAGGTAATATGATTTCCAATAAATTATTTCTGTAATAATCCCAATCATAAAAAAATACATGACCTAATCTCGCTCCTAGTAAAGTACCGATAACTGCATAAATAAATACAGAATCTAGTTTTTCCATAGAAATTTTTTCACGGATATATATTTTCTTCATTAAATACCAGCCTAAAGAGAATGCAACGACAAACATTAAGCTGTAAAAACGAATAACAAAAAAACCAAGATCAAATCCTTCTATAGGATTCCAAACTATTTTAGAGAATATCATGTGGGAAATTATTTTTTCTAGGGTAAATATAGGTATTTAATTGAACTCAAAATTATAAATAAAACAATAATGAGGTAAACCTATATTGGGTTGAGTTAACTTTCTTTTTTTTTGTTGGTATTGGCATCCGGAACAGGGTCATAACCACTGCCGCCCCAAGGATGACAACTAAAAATACGCTTTATAGCCAGTTTCCCTCCTTTTAACAGCCCATGTTTTTCTAGTGCTTCTACTGTGTAGTGGGAGCAAGTAGGTTGATAACGACATGTAGCTGGTGTCAAAGGTGAAATTAGATTTTGATATAGTTTTACAAGCCCAATAAAGGGGGCTATTAAAATTTTTTTTAAGGTTAAATTTGAACCCAAAATCAAGTGTTAAATTAGTTTAGAGTAAAAGTAGTTCCTTCACGACCATCCTTAAGTTGAATTCCCATATCTAATAATTCATCTCTTATTTTATCACTAGTGGCAAAATCTTTATTAGCTCTTGCCTCAGCTCTTAATTGAATTAATAATTCAACAGTGCTAGATAGTTTGTCACTAATATCCGAAGAAGCTTCATTAATATTTACTAATCCAAGAACATCAAAAACAAGTTCGTTCATTGTTCTTCGAACTTGATTATAATCGTCTTTAGATATTGATGCTTTATCTTCTTTTACAGAATTAATGAATTTTACGGCTTCAAAAAGTTTGGCAATTAGAATTGGACTATTAAAATCATCATTCATCGCATCATAACATTCTTTAATCCAGTTATGAATATTTAATCCTTCCGTAGAATTACTAGTTTTTAAATTTTCTAATGTTTCGATGGATTCCATCAATCTATAAAAACCTTTTTCTGAGGCTTCTAGGGCGTCATTAGAAAAATCTAATATGCTTCTGTAATGGGCTTGCAACATAAAAAATCTAGCAACGCTAGGAGCGAAGGCTTTATTTAATTTATCGCTTTCTCCATTGAATATTTCAGCTGGTGATAATATGTTTCCTGTAGATTTAGACATTTTTTTGCCATCTAGCGTAAGCATGTTAGCGTGCATCCAGTAATTTACAGGTGTTACTCCACAGGCCGCTTCTCCTTGTGCAATTTCACATTCGTGATGCGGAAACTTAAGGTCCATTCCACCTCCGTGAATATCAAATCTTTCACCTAGATATTTAGTACTCATTACAGTACACTCTAAATGCCATCCAGGAAAACCATCACTCCAAGGAGAAGGCCAGCGCATAATATGTTCTGGGTCCGCTTTTTTCCACAGAGCAAAATCCTGTGGGTTTTTTTTATCACTTTGCGCAGATAATTCTCTGGTATTGGCAATCATATCTTCGAGATTACGACCGCTTAACTTTCCGTAATCATTAGTCTCATTAAACTTCTTTACATCAAAATACACAGAGCCATTAGCTTCATATGCAAAACCATTTTCAATTATGGTTTTTATGGTTTCAATTTGCTCTACAATATGGCCAGTGGCAGTAGGTTCAATACTCGGAGGTATATTGTTGAATTTAGCTAGAATATTATGGAAATCTAATGTGTAACGTTGTACAATCTCCATAGGTTCTAGTTGCTCTAATCGTGCTTTTTTAGCAACTTTATCTTCTCCCTCTTCAGCGTCATTCTCCAAATGTCCAGCATCCGTTATATTACGGACATAACGAACTTTATATCCTAAATGTTTAAGATATCTATAGACTAAATCAAAGGAGATAAATGTGCGACAATTTCCTAAGTGTACATTACTATAAACCGTGGGACCACAAACATACATTCCGATATTACCTTCTGTAATTGGAGTGAATATTTCTTTTTGACTCGAAATGGAATTGTAAATCTTTAGTTCCTGAGTTTTGTACAACGGAGCTATTGCCATAATTTTGATAAGTGATTATAGTTATTAGTTAAAGATAAAATTAAAATGTAGTATCTAATTTTATGTAGTCTAAAAATTCTCTTCGTACAGCATCTTCTTTAAATTTCCCTCCAAATTCACTGGTAACTGTACTGCTTTCTATGTCTCTAATACCTCTAGAATTTACACATAGATGTTTGGCATCTATAACACAAGCTACATCTTTAGTGTTTAAAACTACTTGAAGATCTTGTACAATTTGCATAGTTAGACGCTCCTGTACTTGTGGACGTTTTGCATAGTAATCTACAATACGATTCATTTTAGATAATCCAACTACAGTACCATTAGAAATATAAGCTACGTGAGCACGGCCTACTATTGGTAGTAAATGATGTTCGCAGGTAGAATAAACTGTAATATTTTTTTCTACAAGCATTTCACCGTACTTATAGTTATTGTCGAATGTAGAGGCGTCTGGTTTTCTTTCAGGATGTAATCCAGAGAAAATTTCGTTAACAAACATTTTTGCAACTCGTTGAGGAGTTCCTTTAAGACTGTCATCGCTAAGGTCTAATCCTAAAGTTTCCATAATATGCTTTACATCTTCTCTGATCGAAGCAATTTTTTCTTGATCACTTAATTTAAATGCATCTTCTCTCAGAGGAGTTGTCGCGCTAGTAGCTACATGATTATCACCTAGCGCTTCAATAGCTTCAAGGGCCTTGTCTATCTTCACAAGTTCAAAATTTTGTTATTATCAAATAAAAAGAATTATGAGTAAAAACAGCTATTGACTAAATTATAGCGCATCGTTTTTTCGATATATGTTTCTTTCAAAATCAGACCTTAGGTTGTTTAAAACTCAAAGCAATTCTTTTTCTAAATTTCCTACAATTTATATGTCGATGTTTATCAATAAATTCAAGGGATTTCTCAAATTCAAATAAAATCAATTATAAACAGGCTGCAAAGATACGATTTTGTCGTTTTACTTAGTGAAAGCTATGTTAACAATTATAAATAATATCATTGTTTTATGCACTCTATATTTTTAAAATTAGTAAATTTAATTCCTACACAAGAAAATAGACTAACCTACGTTATATAAAACATGACAAAATTACTACCTCAAATCTTATTATTGTCTGTGCTGTTTTTTTTGAACAGCGCACTAATAAACGCGCAGGACTTTGATGTCGCCTGTAGAAATGCTCAACCCTTTTGTTCTGATGCTTCTCTAGAATTAACATTTCCTAATACTATAGGTGATATTGATGGTTTAGGAGAAGTTGGTTGTTTAAATACTACCCCAAACCCTTCTTGGTATTTTTTACTTATTGATGAATCTGGTGAATTGGTTTTTGATATAAGGCAATGGATGGATACTGATGGAGATAACCGTTTGGACCGCGACGAAAGACAGCTTGATGTTGATTTTATTGCTTGGGGTCCATTTCAGACTTCTTTTATAGTTAATTGTGATGATGAACTGTCTAGAGGATGCGATCTTAATGGTGATGGAGATAATATTCGTCCAGCTGAATGTGTTAACAATGCAGATGAACCCGACTTTTATATTGGAGATGAAGATAACACCAATATTGTAGATTGTAGTTATGCAAGGACATCAGATGATAATTTTATAGAAACATTCACAATTCCTAACGCGCAAACAGGGGAGTTTTATATAGTATTGATAACTAATTTTTCTGATGAAGCGGGAGTGATACAATTAGAACAAACTAATCTTGGAGAAGATGGGGCAGGAACTACAGATTGTAGTGTTTTAGAGCCTGGAATTCCTCAGGATAGAATCGCTACTTGTGGTGAGTTCCCTTTAACAATAGAAGGAAGATTTCCTGCAAGTACTGGACCACCGGCTGTTCCTGCAGCAGAAACCTTTCAATGGTCTAGGGCGGATTTAGGGGATACTAATTTTGTAGATATCCCTGGTGCTACTTTTCCTTTTTATGATAATGTGACTTCTAATGGAATATATAGGTTAAGAGGTTTTGATGTAAATGATGTTGAAGTGCCGGATTCTCCTGATCAAGTTTCTGTTTTGGATGTTTCTCAAATTACATTTCAAGTTGGTTATAATATTACCGAAGAATCATTTTCGGGTAGTTATACCATAACAGCAGAAATATCTACAGATCCAATAGTTGAAGCTGAAGGCTTTACTGATTTTGAATATCGATTAGATAGAGATGTAAATATGGATGGTAATTTTGTAGAATCTAGACCTTATCAGTCTTCTCCAATATTTGAAGGAGTTCCTCCAGGTGATTATCGCATTGTAGCTCGATATGTTAATTGTCCAGATAATGAGAGGACATCCGTAGATATTATGATTTTAGGATATCCTAAATATTTTACACCAAATGGAGATGGTTTTCATGAAACTTGGAATTTAATCAATCCAGAAGATCAACCAACTCCTGCATTAGTATACATATTTGATCGACAGGGAAAATTGTTAAAACAACTTAACCCAACTGGAGCGGGTTGGGATGGAACTTACAATGGAAATTTAATGCCTTCTTCTCAATATTGGTTTAGAGTGGAGTTTAATGAGCAATCAGATCGTGATCCAAATAGAGGAAGAAGAGTATTTGCAGGTAGTTTTTCTTTAATTAGGTAGACTGTATTAAATTCAGCTTTTTCTTAGGTATTTGTAGTTTTTTAAAAAGTGCTTTTTAAATTTTGTCAACTAACTACGTGTAATTTTTTGTCATTGAGTTATTTTTAGTTTTTCTGATATTATTTGTTAGGGTTTCTTTTGGTATGATTGTTTTATATAGGAAAGCCTTGAATTTAATAAACAAAGCTGTTTTATCATTTATTTAAAGATTGGTAATGAGTAAAAGTATACCTGCATCCATATTATTTTTGTTTTTTTTTATTTATACGAATTTTAGTATCGCACAAGGCTCTGTTTGTGCTGATTCTGTAGGGGATGATGGCGCTGATCCTTTTTGTAGTACTACAGGTATTGTTTTTCCTAATTGTAATAGTTCTAATTCTAGTTGTGTTAGTAGTTCTGAAATTGGCCCGAATTATGGGTGTTTAACTACACAGCCTTTCCCTGCTTGGTATTACCTGCAGATAGATGATACGGGTGCATTAACGTTTCGTATTTCACAATCGACTAATGAGGATGGAACAGGAACACAGTTAGATGTCGACTTTATATGTTACGGACCATTTCCTGATCCTGTTTCTCCTTGTACTGCGCAGCTAACCGCAGGGAATACAGTAGATTGTAGTTATTTGCCAGATGCTGTCGAGACAATGAATATTCCTGCGGCTACAGCCGGAGACTTTTATCTTGTTTTAATTACTAATTTTTCGGAGCAACCTGGTTTTATTAATTTTCAGCAGACAGGTGGTACTGGCTCTACTGACTGTTCTATATTGGAAGCGACACTTGGGCCTAACCAAGATATTTGTGGTTCTGATCCTGTTGTTTTAGATGGGACATCGGATGGAGCAATACGTTATGAATGGTCTGTTTTTAATGAGACTACAATGGTTTTTGATATTATTTCAGGAGAAACTAGTCCTACATATACTGTTACGACGACTGGAAGGTATCAATTGTTAATAGAGGATATAGATGGGAATACTGAGACAGATGAAATTTTGATTACTTTTTATACTCCACCTATTATTGCAAACACGCCTATGGATTTATCGGCATGTGATGATGATGGTAATGGAATTGAGGCTTTTGATCTTACTCAGAATACGTCTATTATTTTAGGTGCTCAAGATCCAACTGAATTTACCGTGACCTATCATTTTACCCAGGAAGATGCAGAAAATTATACGGGTGCAGCAAGTGATAATATCATTATCGATCCAGATAATTTTGTAAATACTGTAGCAGATCAAGTGATATGGGCTAGGATAGGTGGAACGAATCAAATATGTTTCGAAATAATTTCTTTTGTATTGAGGGTATATGAGAATCCAGTAGCGAATGTTCCTATGAATATAGAATTATGTGATAATGCGCTGGATGGTGATGATACTAACGGTGTCGTGGAGTTTGATCTTTCTAATGTGGCAGTAGAGGTTTTAGGAACTCAGAACTCTGTGGATTTCGTTGTTTCTTTATATGAATCTCAAGCTGATGCGGATGCCGGTGTTTTAGGGACAGAATTGCCAAATAATTATTCGAACATAACTAATCCTCAGACTGTATATGCAAGAATCCATAATACATCTGAGCAAAGTTGTTTTGAGACTACAAGTTTTCAGTTAATAGTTAACCCTCTTCCAGTTGTGACTCCGATTGTGTCTTTGTTGCAATGTGATGATGATACGGATGGTATTTCTTTGTTTAACTTGTCAGAAGCTAATACGTTGATTTCTTCAAATGCTGTTAATGAATTCTTCTCGTACTATCTTACGGAGATTGCTGCTATAAATGCTGATCCAGCGAATCAAATTGTCAACTTTACGGCGTATTCTAATCCTATCCCGATAAATAGTACAGTGTTTTCAAGAATAGAAACGGATAAAGGTTGTTTTAGAACTGCTCAGATTGATTTAGTTGTGTCTGCTACTCAGATTCCAGCAAGTTTTAATTTAACGTATAGGGTTTGTGATGATGTGAATATGGATAATGATGATACTAATGGGATTGCAAGTTTTGATTTCAGTGATGCTACAAATCAGGTTACTGCATTATATCCTGCTGGTCAAGTTCTAATAGTTACATATTATGAAAATTTAGCAGATGCTTTGGCTGAAGAGAATGCAATCATTGATCTTTCGAACCACAGAAATGAAGTGTCTCCTTTTGTTCAAAATCTATATATAAGAGTTGATGATGGTTCTAGTAATGGATGTTTAGGTTTAGGACAGCATATTCGGTTAGAAGTTGCGGCTTTACCTGAAAATAATCCCGTGACCGATTTTAGATTGTGTAGTGATGATCCTGGTCGAGCAACTTTTGATTTAACAGAAAAAAATGCTGAAGTAATTGGTTCTCAAACTGGAACATTGCTGGTTAGTTATCATAGAACAGAAATTGAGGCTGTAAATAATACAGGACAAATTACAGGTGTGTTTACGAATGAGTCTAACCCACAAACAATATGGGTAAGAGTGCAATCAGATGATAACAATAATGGAACTGCAGATGTTGATGAGTGTTTTAGGTCTACAATTTCGTTTGATTTACAAGTGCTTCATAATCCAGAATTAATTAATCCTGATCCTATTAATTTGTGTAGTGATCAGGTTAATACTGTTTATAATTTAACGCTTAGAGAAGATCAGATTACAGGAGGTGCTACAAATATTGTTTTAGCATATTATGAGTCTCAAAACGACGTAGATACGGATAATGCTATTCCTAATCCAGCTTCTTATATGAATACTACATTAATCAGAGAATTAATAGTTGTGGGTAGAGATACGGATAATAGTTGTTTTTCTAGTGTAACACTTCAATTGCGTACTACGTTGTATGATGATTTTAATATATCTCCAACAGCTTTGGAGACTTGTGAGTCGGATCAAGAAGGTGTGGGTGTTTTTGATCTTACTTTGGCGGTACAAGATATTCTTAATTTAAATGATGCAGACATATCTAATGATTTGAGTATCTCTGATTATAATATTGATTATTATGAGTTGATGCAAGATGCTGAATTAGGTAATGCGAATACAATTTCATCTCCTTTAGCATATCAGAACGTGCAAATATTTAATCAAGTGGTATATGTGCGTGTTGATCCATTAGCGATGGGTAATGATTGTTTTAGGGTGATTCCAGTTCAGTTGATAGTAAATGCACTTCCTGACTTTACTTTGGAAGAAGAGTATGTGCTTTGTTTAGAAAATGATGGAGTGATTATCAATTTAATTCCAACAGATGTAATCGATACAAGCTTAGATGATACTATTTATGATTTTCAATGGTATGTTGGGGTTACAGCAACAACTGGAAATGAAATTCCTGGAGAAATTGGTGCGATTTATAGTCCCACGACTGCAGGTCAATATTCTGTATTAGTAACAAATAACAGGACAATGTGTGTTTCTGTAGTAGAAACAACAGTTGTAGAGTCATATCCACCTCAAATAGAAGATTTTACGGTAGAATTGCTTTCTGGTGCTTTTTCTGATAATGCCACTATTGAGGTGATGGTAGGTTCTGATGCGATAGGGGAGTATGAATATAGATTAGATTCGGGTGATTGGCAATCTTCTCCAATATTTACCAGAGTGTCTAGAGGAGAGCATTTTGTATATGTAAGAGATGTTTTTATGTGTGGAGAGATTGAACTATCGGTGGAATTTGTGGTTGATTACCCAAGATATTTTACACCTAACGGAGATGGTTTTCATGAGAGTTGGGGGATTGTAGGGAATGATAATGTTCAGATTAATGGAATTCTAATTTTTAATAGATCAGGAAAGCTTTTAAAGGATTTAGGTTCTTTAGGGACGTGGGATGGAACTTATAATGGAAATCTATTACCGTCCAGTGAGTATTGGTTTAAAGTGAGATATACAGAAAATGGTATAATGAAAGAGTTTAATGCTAGTTTTTCATTAATAAGATAGTGTTGTGTTATAAAACAAAAAGGAGTTGATGAATAATCAACTCCTTTTTGTATCTAAAAGCGACTTATTATATGTTTTACAAATTTAAACTTAAAGTGAAAGTTAGGTTATCTCTGTAGCTTTCTACTGTTGCAAAATTGGTGAAAGCTGAATTGGAATAGAATTGTTCTATACGGTCTTGTTCTGAATAGTCATAAGCAACATCAAATTTTACTTTACCAAAATTATATCCTACTCCCATTGATAATCCAGTTCTATCTCCTAAGATAAGTTCATTTTTATATGGACTTTCTTCATAACTATAACCACCTCTAAAACTCCAGTTCCCATTCCTTAGTTCTCCTCCAATTCTAAGTGTAGAAGCTCCTTGTAAGGTGTTTTCGATTTCTCTATTTAGATCTGAAAAATTAAGACCTTCATCAGAATCAAATTCGGTAGATGAATAATCTTTATAAGAATAATCTAAACTAATTAATCCTCGTTTTCCAAATAAGACAGCAATACTTCCGGTTGCTTTTGCTGGAGTACGTAACTGATATTCTGGAAATATGTTAATTACGTTAGGGTCTAAGTTAATTCTTCCGTTTGCTCCGTCTGTAATTACTCTTTGTGTTGTTTCTTCTTCGATATAATACCATGTGGGAGATTCTAATGAAGCACCAATTCGAAGCATGTGTGATACTTTTAGTATTCCTCCTACCTGCGCTGAGAAACCTGCTCCAATAGTCGATAATCTGTTGGTAAAAGCAATTTCGTTAACAATGCTTCCTGTATTATTATTAAATTCTTCGAATCTCGTAATTTTATCATAATTGATAAAGTGAGAATTTAGGTTTACACCAATGTAAAACCTATCGTGTATTTGAGTACCCCCGTTTATTGTAAATTTTCCATTTAAACCCGTACTTTCGTAATAATAATCTTGATCAAAAACTCCCGGTGCAACATTAGAGAAATATCCAGTGTTATTAGGATCAGTAAGGTCATTTGCTTCAATAATGAATGATTCATGACCTAGAAATGCTTGTTGTGCTCCATAGCCTTGTGTTTCACCTAAAAAACCATAAAGATCATCTGGACTTTCTCCTGCTCTAGGTGTTAATAGGTCTAAAGGGATACCTTGCGCTTCACTTAGGAAAAAGTTGTCAATAGAATTATTACTTCTTCCAAATGCAAATAATTCTTCTGCAAAATCAGTGGTTTGATCATATGCTATCCCTAGTGATATCTTGTTCAGAATAGAAGATTGACTTTGATTGTTATATATAAAAACAGCACCAACTTGATTAAAATTAAAATTGGAAGATGAGGCTTCACTAAAACCGTTAAAATAATTAGTGTCGTTCTGGATGTTTGATGAGGATAGGGTTATAGATCCGGAGGAGCCTAAAAACACTGCAGACCCTGCTGGA
Source organism: Aquimarina amphilecti (assembly GCF_900109375.1). Taxonomy (GTDB): domain Bacteria; phylum Bacteroidota; class Bacteroidia; order Flavobacteriales; family Flavobacteriaceae; genus Aquimarina; species Aquimarina amphilecti. The sequence continues at coordinate 63,412 of NZ_FOAB01000007.1, read as the reverse complement.
TTTATTTGTAAAGCCGACATGTCTCCACCCAAAGCACCAAATGCACCACTCATTCCTCTGAAACGTGCAGTTCCTAAAATCTCTTGTTGAGAGTATCTTACTGCATCTGTAATATCTTGGGCATTTATGAAGGATAGTGATAATAGACCAATTAACAAAAATATCTTTTTCATAATATGTTGCAATATTTGATAAACCTGTTGTTGTTACATAACAGGTTAATGGTTTAAATAGGGATACCACTTTGTAATGAGTTGCATCCCTATCTAAATCGAATAAATTTATTTTTTTTTGAAATTTTAAAGAAAGTTTTAACCTCTTCCTCCACGACTGCTTCTTCCTCCACGACTACCGCTAGATCTGGATCCACTACTTCTACTAGATCTACTACTGCTGCTTCTGTAGGATCCGGAGCTTCTGCTGCTTCCGCTTCTTGATCCAGAATAACTTCTCGTTCCTGAACTGCTTCTAGAGCTTCCTCTGTAGGATCTAGTGTTACTTCTGTTAGAGGTATTAGGTCTTGATCGAGAATATGTGCCACTATTGGATGATCTAGTTCCTCCTGAATACGTTGAGGTTCTTGTTCTTCTATTGTTATTAGCAGAAATCCTTCTTCTATTATTATAGTTACTTCTACTATTGTATGAACGACTTCGTGATCTATTATTGCTATAGTTTCTTGATCTAGAATTATAAGTACTTCTACTTCTGTAATTGCTTGCATATGCGTTTCTAAATCCTCGATTTCTTAGACCTCTATTATATGCGATTCGATTTCTTCCAAATGAGCCATATCCATAATTGTAATAAGGAGGACACCAAAATCCACCACCATACCAATAGGGATTTCCATATCCAAATCCAGCGTTCCATCCCCATCCGGCATTCCATCCCCATCCGAATCCAGGTCCCCATCCAGCATTCCATCCCCAAGAATTATATCCCCAGTTGTTCCATCCCCAGCCTATACCAGGTCCCCAGGCATTATATCCCCAGTTATTCCATCCGGTGTTGATTATATTTACCGATACTTCATCATAATCACTACCCCATGCAGGTTGTCCAGATTCATAAGCTAAGGCCACATTAGTTGTGTCAGAAGGATTATAATTTTCACTAGAATAAGAATCTATATCTGTAAAAATAGCTTCCTGCTCTATAACATTGTCAATCTGAGCAGATTTTTCTGAAAAGTAATTAGAATAATAATTAGAATTAGTTTCTGTTTTGGTTGTGGTTGGTTGTGGTTCATAACTTCTTTGGCTTCTTGCTTCGCCATAAATACCATCGTCGTAAGATGCATACTCATAAGAACCGCAAGATGTCAACATAAGTAGAGAGGCTGCAAGGAAGGTCCCAACAGCTCCATTTTTTTGAAAATAATTTTTAAGTCGCATATCTCCTTATTTTATTGTTGAACAATACAAATTTAGTTAGTTTTGCCCTAACTATTTTTTATTTAACAAAGTCACAACATTTGTGCCAAATAGCAGGTTATGAGCAAAAATCTAACAAAACGTAGTGAAGATTATTCTAAATGGTATAACGAATTGGTCGTAAAGGCTGATTTAGCTGAGAATTCGGCGGTAAGAGGTTGTATGGTTATTAAACCCTATGGGTATGCAATTTGGGAAAAAATGCAAGCGGAATTAGATAGAAAGTTTAAGGAAACTGGACACCAAAACGCATATTTTCCACTTTTTGTACCTAAAAGTTTATTTGAGGCAGAAGAAAAAAATGCTGAAGGGTTTGCTAAAGAATGTGCTGTAGTAACTCATTATAGATTGAAAACTGATCCAGAAGATGCGTCAAAGTTAATAGTTGATCCAAAAGCAAAATTAGAAGAAGAACTAATTGTTAGACCTACTTCAGAAGCTATTATTTGGAATACATATAAAGGTTGGGTTCAATCCTATAGAGATTTGCCGATTTTAATTAATCAATGGGCTAATGTTGTTAGATGGGAGATGAGAACTCGATTATTTTTAAGAACGGCAGAGTTTTTATGGCAAGAAGGTCATACAGCTCATGAGACAAGACAAGAGGCGATCGCTGAAACTGAACAAATGAATAATGTGTATGCGGATTTTGTAGAGGAATTCATGGCTATTCCCGTTATTAAAGGAAGAAAAACAGAAAGTGAGCGTTTTGCAGGGGCTGAAGATACTTATTGTATTGAGGCGCTAATGCAGGATGGTAAGGCACTACAGGCTGGAACTTCACATTTCTTGGGTCAAAACTTTGCAAAAGCTTTTGATGTGAAATTTACTTCTAAAGAAGGTAAACTTGATTATGTATGGGCTACTTCTTGGGGTGTTTCTACTAGATTGATGGGGGCTTTAATAATGACTCATAGTGATGATAAGGGATTGGTGTTACCTCCTAATCTTGCTCCAATACAGGTAGTTATAGTTCCTATATATAAAGGAGAGGAACAATTGAATCAAATCTCAGAAGTAGCAAACGAATTGGTAACCGATTTGAAGTCTAAAGGTGTTTCTGTAAAGTTTGATAATAGAGATACGCATAGACCAGGAGCTAAGTTTGCTCAGTATGAGCTTCAGGGAGTTCCTTTGAGGATAGCTATTGGACCTAAAGATTTGGAAAAAGGTACGGTAGAGTTGGCTAGACGAGATACACTTTCTAAAGAATTCGTAGACAAGAATGAAGTAGTAGCTACTATCGAATCCTTGTTAAAAGAAATTCAAGAGAGTTTACATCAAAAAGCTACTCAATTTAGAGATGATCATATTACTGAGGTTTCTTCATTTGATGAGTTTAAGGAGGTTTTAGAAAAGAAAGGTGGTTTTGTGTCAGCTCATTGGGACGGAACCATTGAGACTGAGCAAAAGATCAAGGAGTTGACAAAAGCTACAATACGATGTATTCCATTTGATGCAAAAGAAGAAAATGGTAGCTGTGTGTATAGTGGAAACCCCTCTAAAGTAAGGGTGTTATTTGCGAAAGCATATTAATTTTAGAAAAAAATAAAATAACACTTGCGCCATTAAAAAATAGTTGTATTTTTGCATCCGCAATTAGACAAACAACTATGGCCCGTTCGTCTATCGGCTAGGACGCCAGGTTTTCATCCTGGTAAGAGGGGTTCGATTCCCCTACGGGCTACGAATTAAAAAATTAATTGCAAGTTTAGAGTGAAAGCTATAAATTTGCAATCCTTGAAAAAGGAAATGGCCCGTTCGTCTATCGGCTAGGACGCCAGGTTTTCATCCTGGTAAGAGGGGTTCGATTCCCCTACGGGCTACAAATTTTATAGTAAAGAAATTTAATAAAGAAAAGATGGCAAATCATAAGTCAGCATTAAAGAGAATTAGAAATAGTGAGACTAAGCGTCTTAGAAATAAATATCAGCATAAAACCACACGTAATGCTATCAAAAAATTACGTGAAGCTGATAAGAAAGAAGCTGAAACTTTGTTTCCTTCTGTTGTTTCTATGATTGATAGATTGGCAAAGCGTAATATTATACATAATAATAAAGCTGCTAATTTAAAATCAAAATTAGCTAAGTACGTAGCTGCTCTTTAATATTTAAAAGAGACTCTTAAAAAAGATAGTAAGCTTCTTCACTTATGTGGAGAGGCTTTTTTTGTTCGAAATTATTGAATCTTTGTAACCTGTGTTTATTTTGTGTCGTCTTATAGGGAAACCTGTAAGATGAAGTCGAAAATTTTTTATTATATAGAGCTTGCTGCTAGGTGGTATGTTTTTGTTTTAATTACTATTTATGGCTCTGGTAAATTATTAGGAGGGCAGTTTTATAGAAGAGGAAATTTACCTGATGAAATTTCAAATATTCCACTAGTTGAGGTTGAGGGTTTTGATTTGGCTTGGACTTTTATGGGGTACTCTTACTCTTACATACTATTTATTGGTGTTTCTCAATTGCTAGGAGCTTTATTATTACTGTTTGGTAAGACGAAGTTGTTAGGGGTCTTTATTCTTATTCCTATTTTATTGAATATAATTGTTTTTGATGCTGTGTTCTTTGATACTTATGGTGCAATGGCTAGTGCGGTTCTGTATTTTTGTTTATTGTTGTTAGTGCTCTTTTTGAATAAAGATAAAATTGCTAAGGTGGTAAGTGTAATTATGGATTTTAAATCAAATGCTGAAGGGAAATCTAGAATTAATAGGTTGAAAATAGTAGGGTATGTGTTTTTGCTGATGGTTTTGTTTTTTGGTATTGATCAATTATTTGTGAATCTATTAGGGCACTAATCTTGCTTGTTCTTTTCTTCGATCCATCTGGACATGAACTCTGTACTTCGCATAGTATGATATTGTAACATGGAGCCAATAAAATTTTTGGTACGATGTTCTTTAAGATTGTTTTTTAGTGCGACGACTTGTTTTATAAATTGATCACCAAGTTCTTCTTTTTTAAATTTAGTATTAATTATTTCTATTCCGTTTTGTTGCGCTTGATACCATATGTTTTTAGTGTTGTGTAATCTCACAGCAGCATTGGCGAACTCTTCTGGTGAGTCCTTAATGAAGCCATTCCAATCAGAATCTTCATCAAGCATTCCTTCTGCTCCAATTGTCGTTGTTACGCTTGGGGTGCCGCATAGCATTGCTTCGGATAATTTGCCTTTGATTCCTGCTCCAAAACGCAGAGGAGCAAGACATACTCTCGCTTTTTTCATAACTAATTCTGCATCTTCTGTCCAGCCTTTTATATAGAAGCCTTGGCTAGGGCTGTGAAGTTGTGTGGCTTTTGGAGGTGGGTAAGCTCCGTATATGTGAAGCTCTGTTTCTGGTAATTGTTTTTTTATTAAAGGCCAAATGGTTTCTTTTAGATATAAAACACTATTCCAATTTGGTTCATGTCTAAAATTTCCAATAGTTACGAAGTGATTTCTTTGGTCATAAGAATCCCAGTTATTTTTTATTTCTGAAGTAATTGGATCTAGTAAAAAAGGAAGGTGGTGTAGTAGTTCTTTTTTTATGTTGAAATGTTTTTGTAGTATGTTTATTTCGGCGTCAGAAATTATTAAAGAAAGATCAGAGCGGTAGATGCTGGCTATCTCTCTTTTTGTTATATCACTGGATTTTAAATCAGAAAATTTAAAATCAATTCCTTTTTTGAAAGCTTCTTTTCTGGTTTTTCTTAGGCTATGGAGATCTTCTGTGTTTAAAATTCTTACAGCCTGTGGGCAGTGTTTTGTGACTCTCCATCCAAACTGCTCTTCAGACATGAATCTGTCAAACATGACGATTTCAGGTCTTAGGTTATTTATGAAATCATCAAAACTATTATTGTTAATTGTTATGCTGATCTTCTTAACTCCAAGTATTTCTATGTTGTGCATGTGATCACTTTCTGCGGCAGTACTGGCAAAAGTAATTTCAAAACCTTTAGATATGAATAGTTTAATTAATTGCAACATTCTACTTCCTGCAGCAGAGGAGTTGGGTTCTGGCCATACTTTGCCTATAATTAAGAGGTTATTCATTTGTTTTGAAATTATGTAAAAATAAAAAAGCCTCAGAAATATCTGAGGCTATAATATTATATAAAAAAATAGGTTTATTACGACAATTTAGAAAACATTGTCTCCATTTTTTCTTTTTCTTCTTGTGCTAATGCTTGATCTACTAAGATACGTCCACTGTGTTCATCTGTAATGATTTTTTTGCGAGAAGCAATTTCCATTTGAACTTGCGGAGGAATCGTAAAAAAAGAACCTCCAGAAGCTCCACGCTCAATAGGTACAACAGCTAGGCCATTCTTCACATTATTTCTTATTCTTTTATAAGCAGCTACCAATCTTTCATCGATGTTGTTCTGGAAATCTTCAGACTTAGCAATTAATGCTTGTTCTTCTTTTTCAGTTTCAGCAAGAATAGCGTCAAGTTCACCTTTTTTATGAGTAAGGTGTTTGTTTCGTTCTGTTAGACGCTCTTTGGTTTGGTCTATAATCTCGTTTTTTTGAACTATTTGAACCTTGAATTCCTTAATGTGTTTTTCGGATAGTTGGATTTCAAGCTCTTGAAATTCCATTTCCTTACTTAGAGAGTTGTACTCACGATTGTTACGCACATTTTTTTGTTGCTCTCCGTATTTTTTAATCAAGGATTTAGCTTCTTCGATTAGGTTTTTCTTAGTTTTAATACCTTCATCAATAGTTTCAAGGTCGGTATTAAGTTTTTCTAATCTTTTGTTTAATCCGGCTACTTCATCTTCAAGATCTTCTACCTCTAATGGAAGCTCTCCACGTACATTTCTGATCTCATCAACTCTAGAGTCAATTAATTGCAAATCATATAGTGCTCTTAATTTTTGCTCAACAGTAACTTCTTTCTTTGCCATATTTTATATGTATTGAATGGGATTGGTATTTTTATCCGATAAAATGATTGCAAAATTACTGATTTTTTTTCTAAGATAACTAACAATTAGGTTTTTTGTGTACTGTTCGCTTTCATAATGACCAATATCTGCAAGAATTAGTTTGTTTTCTGCTTCATAGAACTGATGATATTTTAAATCTGCAGTTATAAATATATCTGCCCCAGCCGCTTGCGCATTTTTTATAGCAAAACTACCACTACCTCCTAAAACGGCAACTTTTTTAATAGAATTGCCTAATAATGGAGAATGTCTCACACATCCTGTCTTGAATACCCTTTTTATATGTTCTAGGAATTTTATTTCTTCCATTTCTTCGGGTAAATCTCCAATCATTCCCATCCCAATGTGCTGGTTTTTGTTTTCTAAAGTTGTGATTTCATAAGCCACTTCTTCATATGAATGATTGACGTGAAGGGATTTTAATATTTTACTTTCTAGATGTTTCGGAAAGGTAATCTGTATTTTGGTTTCTTTTTCATGATTTGTTTTTCCAACTTCACCAATAGAAGGATTTGCATTTTTGGTAGCTTTAAAAGTTCCTATTCCATTTGAAGAAAAGCTGCAATTTTCATAATTACCAATAGTTCCAGCTCCAGCTTTAAACAATTCGGATAATAATGAATCAGCTTCCTTTTCTGGGGTAAAAGTGACAAGTTTTTTAATGCTTCCGCTTTGCGGGATTAAAATTTTACGATTAAGTAATCCGAGTTGTTCACACATCATATCGTTTACACCATGGTATGAATTGTCTAAAGCGGTATGGATTGCAAAAATAGCAATATCATGCTTGATGGCTTTCATAACTACTCGTTCTACATAGTTACTACCATTAAATTTCTTTATTCCTTTGAAAACAATTGGATGAAAGCTTACAATGAGGTTACATTTTTTTTCTATTGCTTCATCTATGATGACTTCTAAAGTATCTAGTGTTACAAGAATCCCTGTAACTGTTGTTTTTTTATCTCCAACTAATAATCCTACATTGTCAAAATCTTCAGCATATTTCATTGGAGCTAAAGTTTCAAGGTGTTGTATAACCTCTTTAATTTGCATTGGTGTCTATTTTTAAAATATAAATTGAATGTAAAAAAACTTTTGTCAATAATCAAAGTTTCGTTTTATACATTTGTCATTATCATAATATAAAAAGTAAGTCTGTACGTTTGAATTTATTAAGAAAAATACTTTTACCTGTTGTTCCTGTTTATTATTTCATAACCTGGTTGCGTAATAAATTATATGATTTCGGGATTAAGAAATCTATTTCTTATGACTTTCCTGTTATAGCAGTGGGGAATTTAAGTGTGGGTGGTACGGGTAAATCTCCAATGATTGAATATCTCATTAGATTGTTAAAGGATAAGGTGATGTTAGCAACATTGAGTAGAGGTTATAAAAGAGAGACAAAAGGCTTTCAGTTAGTTCAGATTAATTCTGCTGCAAAGGATATAGGGGATGAACCGTTACAATTTAAGACCAAATTCAAAAATGTTATGGTTGCTGTTGATGCTGACCGACGTAACGGGATACTAAATTTAAGAAATCAAGAAATAAATCCAGAAGTCATTTTGTTAGATGATGCTTATCAGCACCGTAAAGTAAAAGCAGGTTTTTATATTTTGCTTACACCATATTACGATTTGTATTGCAATGATATTGTTTTGCCAACAGGAAACTTAAGAGAGCCTAGAAGTGGAGCTAGTAGAGCAGATATAATTATAGTTACTAAATGTCCTAATACTATAAGTAGTGAATTGAAAAGTAGCATAGAAAAAAAATTGAATATTAAACGCAATCAGGTTTTATTATTTTCTACCATTGATTATAGTTTGGATATTATTAGTGGTTCTAAAAAGCGATCAATATCTTCATTAAAAGATACTTCATTTACACTTGTAACAGGAATTGCTAATCCAAAACCTCTATTAGAATATTATTCTTCTTTAGGTTTAAAATTTAACCATTTGAATTATCCGGATCATCATAATTTTACAGATGTTGAACTTAATCGATTAAAAGAACATAGTTGTATAGTTACTACAGAAAAGGATTATGTAAGATTGGCTTCTAATTTTTCAGAAGGAGCGTTGTGGTATCAACCAATAGAAATGAAATTTATTAGTGATCAGGATACTTTTGATGCTAAGATATTAGAGTATATAAAAAAATGAGGTCTTATAATAAAACCTCATTTTGTGTGTTTTGGCTAACTCAAATAAATAAAAAATGTTTTTCATTGCTTTGAGTTATATACTTATCAATAGATGTGCCAAACTATTAAGAAGTTATTGTTTTTTTAGATAGTGCCTTATGTAGTTTTGTGAAGAACTCCTCAGTTTTATAGGGTTTTGGAATGATGTCATTAAAACCATTATTGTAAAACTCATCAAGATTGTCATCCAATGTTACTGCTGTTAATGCTACAATAGGAATTTCCGTATTAAACTCTCTGATTTGTTTTGTTGCTTCAATTCCACTTATTCCAGGCATATGAATATCCATAAGGATTAAGTCAAATTCATTATTCTTTGTTTTATTGATAGCTATATCTCCATTGTCTGCAACATCACAAACCATTTTGTTTTTCTCTAATATTTTTCTTGTGATAAGTTGATTAATTTTATTGTCCTCTACTACCAATACTTTTTTATCAATCATTACACTATAATCGATTTTCTTAGCTTCCTCTTGGTAATTAGAAACTACATCTTCAAATACATCAAATTTTAGATCGAAATGAAATCTAGAGCCTTGCCCAAGTTCACTTTCCAATTTGATTTCACTATCCATTAATGAAAGTAAATTCTTTACGATAGATAATCCTAAACCGGTACCTCCAAATTTTCTATTTATCTGTACCGATCCTTGTGTGAAGTTCTCAAAAATGCTTTGTTGCTTTTTGTCAGATATACCAACTCCGTTGTCTTTAATTTCGAAATTAAGAAAAACTTTATTTTCTATATGATTTATCATTTTGACTTTGATCCAAATATCTCCATTTTGAGTAAATTTTATGGAGTTTCCAATAAGGTTAATAAGGATTTGAGATATTTTTAGAGGATCTCCTTTGAGTTTAGAAGGAATTGATTTGTCAAATTCATAGTGTAGTTTGTTGTTTCTGTCTTTTGCAGATTTCCCTAGAGCGATTAATACATCATTAATTCTCTTCTGTAAGTTAAACGAAGTATTTTCGATCTCTACTTTATTAGCTTCAAGTTTATTTAAATCTAGAATATTATTTATTAAAGAAAGTAGGTATTCTCCCGAAAATTTAAGAGAGTTAAGATGTTCTTTTTGATTTGGAGTAGGGCTTTCTTCTAGTAATAAATGTGTTAACCCTGTAACGGCATATAGTGGAGTTCTAAGCTCGTGTGTTATGGTAGATAAGAATTGTACCTTAGCTTCACTAGCTCTTTCTGCATTTTCTTTTGCTAAAATAAGTTCTGTGTTCTTATTTTGTAGTAGCTCATTTGCTCTTGCTCTTAGATTGTTGTTCTTATAAAGTGAAAGGGTGAGAAGAGATAATATTGTTATTAAAGCGATACTTAAGATAGTCGTAAGCCTCCCTAGTTTTAATGATTTTTGTTGTTGTTTGTTTTCTTCGGTGAGTTCTTCAATTTTTACTTTATCATCGCCTATGTTTAGTTTTGCTCTTGCTTCTTGAGCAATTATTTCTTTGTTGATATTAAATAGAGAATCTTTAAATTGCTGATGAGATCTCAGGTTAGTGAGCGAGGTTTTAAAGTCTTCTTTCTTTTCGTAAATTCTACTATATAACTCAAAACTTTCTGATTGTATTTCAGAATATCCCATCTCAGTTCCTATTAGCATAGCTAAATCATTAGTTGCTATAGCTTCATCAAGTGAACCTAAGATCATCTGAGCTTTGGCCTTATTAGTATATAACTTTGCTTTATAATAAGATTGTCCTAGAGATTCAATTTTCGGCAATCCATTATTAAAATGTTTAATAGCTACTTCCGGTTGATTCATCTCAAGAGCGAGAAGTCCAATATTAATTTTAACAGGGCCTTCCAGGGTTTCTAAATTATTTTTTTTAATTAACGAAGATGCAAGTTGTAAATGTTTCTCTGCATCTGTGAATTCTTTAAGCTTAGTGTGTATTGATCCACAAACGTTATAAGAATTTGCTAAGGCAATTTCATTTTGTTGTTCGTTTTGGATTTCTATTGCTTTTTTTATTTGCTCTTTAGCACTTTTAAGATCTCCTAGTTCTAAGTATAATTCAGCAAGTACTCGATTGGTTTTTGCTCTGTATGTTTTGTCTTGATTAGCTAGAGCTAGTTCTCTTGCTTGGGTAATGTTATATAAAGCTGTAGATAATCTAGCTGTATTTATAGCTTCAGAAGCATTGATAAGATAGTTTTCAATAGAATCTTTGACCTGGATACTATCCTTGGTATCTTCAATTTGCGAATAAGCAATGAAGTTACATCCAAGTATGAATATGATAATAAATTTTTTGATTCGGGTTGGCATTTTCCTTGAAATAACTCAACTAATATAGTTATTTCTTACAAATGTTGACGATTAAATCTATTATTCTGTTACTATATCCTATTTCATTATCATACCAGCCAATGATTTTAACCATTTTTCCAATTACTGAAGTCATAAGAGAATCAAAAACACAAGAATGTGGGTTTCCTATTATGTCAACAGATACGATTGGATCTTCGGTATAAGATAAAATTCCTTTTAAGTGAGATTCTGAAGCTTCCTTAAAAGCTTGATTTATTTCCTCAATTGAAGTTTCTTTTTTTACATTAAATGTAATATCTGTTAGAGATCCATCAGGAACGGGAACTCTAATTCCACATCCACCGATAACACTACTTAATTCCGGGAAGATTTTGGTCAATGCTTTTGCAGCTCCGGTAGTTGTTGGTACTATTGATTGACCAGCGGCTCTAGCTCGTCTTAGATCACGATGTGGTTGGTCGTGTAAACTTTGATCAGTTGTGTAGCTGTGTATTGTAGTAATGTATGCTTGTTCAATTCCACAAAGTTCATCAATAACTTTGATCATAGGAGCAGCATTATTTGTTGTACACGAAGCATTAGAGATAATTGTTTCCTTGCCGTTGAGGATATGCTCATTTACTCCTAGTACGATTGTTTTTATTGAATCTTCAAGGGGAGGAGCGGAAAGAATTACTTTTTTTGCTCCAGCTTTAATATGATCTAGAGCAGCTTCTTTGGTTTTAAATTTTCCTGTTGCTTCTACTACAATATCAACATCATACTTTTTCCAGTTGCATTCAAGAGGGTGTTTTTTGTTTAATAAAGGTATGGATTCACCTTCAATTATGATGTAGTTTTCCGTATAGGAAATATTTTGAGATAGTACTCCGTGAATGCTATCATATTTAAGGAGGTGACTGAGTGTTTTAGTATCGGCAAGATCATTTATAGCAACAACTTGGATATCTGAACGATTCATCAATAATCTAAAAAGGTTTCGACCAATTCTTCCAAAACCATTGATGGCTATTCTAATAGGTGTGTTCATTAAATAAGTTCTTCAAAAAAATATTAGGTCAGGTGTTTTTGAGCTTTGTAGGAGGATCTAACTAATGCTCCACTCTCTACATGTCGGAACCCCATTTCTAATCCAATCTCTTCATATTTTTTAAATTGATCTGGAGTAATGAATTGTTTTACCGGTAAATGTTTCTTACTTGGTTGTAAATATTGTCCTATGGTAACGATATCTAAATTTACTGATCTAAGATCTTTTAAGACCTGTATAACTTCTTCTTCTGTTTCACCAAGTCCAAGCATAATTCCGCTTTTTGTTCGCTCAATACCATTATCTTTTAGGTATTTCAATACTTGCAAACTTTGTTCATATTTAGCTTGAATACGAACTTCTCTGGTAAGTCTTTTTACCGTTTCCATATTATGAGAAACTACTTCTGGTTTTACGGCAACAATTCGATCTATGTTTTTAGTCTTCCCTTGAAAATCTGGAATTAAAGTCTCTAATGTAGTCTCAGGGTTCATCCTGCGAATAGCTTGAATTGTTTCCCGCCATACAATTGATCCTCCATCTGCTAAATCATCTCTGTCCACAGAAGTAATCACTGCGTGTTTTATGTTCATTAATTTTATAGAACGTGCTACTTTCTCAGGTTCTTCCCAATCTACCGTATCTGGTCTTCCTGTTTTTACTCCACAAAAACCACAAGAACGAGTGCAAGTATTACCTAAAATCATGAAAGTGGCAGTCCCTTCACTCCAACATTCACCCATGTTTGGACAGCTACCAGATGTACATATAGTATGTAGGTTGTATTTGTCAACTAAACCCCTAAGTTCGGTGTATTTTTTTCCGGTAGGTAATTTTACTCGTAGCCATTTTGGTTTTCCTTTGGGAGGAGCTACTGAAGCAACATCATTATTCATACTCAGCATTGTTTTACGCAAAAATACGAAGAAAGCTTAGATTAAAATATAGTTTTCGATATTCTTAAGATTTTCTGATTTAGCGCCCGAATTTTAGACCTTAGATTTACAAGAATTTGTGTTAATAATCGGTTGAGATTTCAAAGATCCATAATTAGATATACATGATCTAAAATTTGATAATACACAATATAAAATCGATGTATTTGTTTGTGTTAATAATATGATAATGATAGGATCATTACAAAATATTATCCAAAAGGGAATTTTTGGGTAAAAAAAGAGAGAATTTTTATATTAAATAGTTGTTGTAAAAAAAAATAACAAAAACAACTTTTATGACTGTAAATCAGTTTCTTACACGTGTTTTGTGATGATATTAGATAAGTCTTTAGGGATTTTTTCTCATTAAAATTATGGTAAAACCGTAATTTTAATGAGGTTTTTAAGGATTAATAAAATTTCTTTTCCTATTTTTGGAACACATAATTTTTAGTATCATACTTTAAATCATGGTTAAAATTAGCTTAACCCCATTTTTTATTCATTAAAAAAAAGTTAAAAAACCAATTAAAAATGTCAAAAGAAGAATTAGAACAACAGAAACAATTACAGAAAAACAGAAAAAGAGTTGAAAAGTGGTTAATTAGTAATCAAAATTTTATTAATATCACCGGAATCGAAAAAGAAATATCTGCGCCAAAAGGACTGGTCCAAAAATTTATCAAATATGATAAAAAAATAAATGACAAATGGATCAACCCATTACACGAAGTGTTAAAAAGAATAGCGACTTTTAGTCTCAGATAATACAAGTGATTTATTTGTAGCAAATAAAAGAGGATTGATTGGTCTTGTAGACTTAATTAGTTCTCTTTTTTATTTGTTATTATTTCGGAAAGAAGTTTTCTAGCTCTTAGTAATTTAACCTTTACATTATTCATCGGTTCATCCAGTACTTCAGAAATTTCTTTATAGCTTAACTCCTGAAAATATCTTAGGTTTATTACTTCTTGATAGTGCGGTTTTAATTGTTTAATATACCTAAGTAATTGAGCTAGGTTTTGTTCAGTAATTAATTTGTCTTCTGGTGAAGGTGTGTCGTCAATAATTTTATAAACCACATCGTCTACTTCTCTAGTTGTTTTAGAGCGTATAGAAGCATTTTTTTTTCGTAAAAGATCGATATGAATATTTTTCGAAATCTGAATTATCCAAGTTTTGAAATTGTATTCCTCTTTAAAGGTGTCTATTTTATCAAATGCTTTAGAGAAACTCTGTATAGTAATATCTTCTGATTCGTATTCGTTTTGAGTTCTTTTAAGCTGGAAGTTAAAAACATCATTCCAAAAAGTATCTAATAAATAATTAAAAGATGCTTGTTTGCCTTCTTTGGCTTTTTTAATATGATCTGAAAGAGTTAAAGGTTCTTTTTCCAATGAAAAGGTTTTGAACAAAAGTATTTTAAAAATTACTTAGAATGTCCTGTTTCATTACAAATAGCATATTGATCAGGAGTTTTTCCACACATGGAACAGGATTCACCTTCTTTATTCAAAAATGGACTTTGACTTGCACAGGTTCCAGCAAATTTACCGTCTTTTTTTGCCCATAATTTAATTGCAATTCCTGCAAAAGCAGCTAAAAGAAGAGCGATCGTAAGTAGAAACAATTTCATAATATTATCTTCTCGAAATTTACTGACAAAGATACGAAGAAAAATCACCTGAAAATATGATTTTTAAAAAATTAGATATGTTGAGAAGTTAAAATTACTTTATCCTAAATTATATTTACTTCTGTTTCTAGAGAAATACCAAATTTTTTCTTAACAGTTGTTTTGATTTTTAAAGAAAGTTCTAAGATTTCTTGACCGCTAGCATTGCTGTGATTCACTAATACTAAAGCTTGTTTATTGTGCACGCCCGCATCTCCCCATCGTTTTCCTTTAAAGCCTGACTGTTCGATAAGCCATCCTGCAGGGACTTTTATGTTTTTTGTATCTATTTGGTAATGTGGGATATTTGCATACGATTTTTGTAAAAGGGTAAAAGCTTCGACAGAAATTACTGGGTTTTTAAAGAAACTTCCACTATTTCCTATAACAGCTGGGTCAGGTAATTTACTTTTTCGAATAGCTATTACTGTTTCAGAAATATCTTTAATAGTCGGAGTGTCAATATTTTTTTCCTTTAAAGCATTTTCAATAGCTCCATAACTAGTGTTTAGAATATGTTCTTTTGTAGATAATTTAAATGTAACTTTAGTGATTATATATTTTCCTTTTAATTTACTTTTAAAAACAGAGTTTCTATATTCAAAATTACACTCCTCTTTAGTAAAAAGTCTATTTTCTCCAGTTTTTAAATTAACAGTTTCACAGCTAACAAAACTATCTTTTAATTCTACGCCATACGCTCCAATATTTTGTATAGGAGCACTTCCTACATATCCAGGAATCAATGAAAGATTTTCTAAACCTCCAAAATCATTATGTATACAAAATTGAACAAAGTCATGCCAGTTTTCCCCAGCAGAAGCAGAAACTAGTGCGTAATTGTCAGATTCAATAGAAGTGGTTATGCCTTTTATTGCTATATGTAGCACCAAGGATTCTAGATCTTTTGTGAGTAGCATGTTACTTCCTCCACTTAGAATAAAGATGTTCTTATCTTTGTGAATAGAAAGGACCTCTACAAGTTCTTTTTTAGAATTAATCGTTATAAATTCTGTTGCTTTGACATCAATGCCAAATGTATTATAGTTCTTAAGAGATTTATTGTGTTCTATTTTCAAAAAAAATATAGTTTTAGTTGAATATGGATTTTCTTTCTGGTTTTATGAGCGAAATATATGATTATTTATCATTTTATAGGGTAACTTTCTCTTTGACTGTACTAAAAGATTCTTGATCAGTATATTTTGCTAATGCTAGTTTTAATATATTAATGGCTTTTTTTAAGTCTCTTCTATTAAGAACATAGGCAATACGAACCTGATTTAATCCTTCATTTGGGCTGGAGTAAAAACCAGCAGCTGGCGCAAGCATAACTGTTTCGTTATTTACGTGAAATTCATCTAAGAGCCATTTTGTAAAATGATCAGCATCTTTTATGGGCAATTCCGCGATACAATAAAACGCACCATTAGGTATTGCTACTTTTATACCAGGAATTTGCCTAAGTCCTTCTACAAGAGTGTCTCTTCTTATTTTATACTTCGCTACAGTTTCAGTATAATATGATTCAGGTGCTTCTAGTGCAGCTTCACTTGCAATTTGAGCAAAGGTAGGAGGGCTTAATCTCGCCTGTGCAAATTTCATAGCGGTTTCCATTACACTTTTGTTTTTGCTTACCATGCAACCAATTCGAGCCCCGCACATACTATAACGTTTAGAAACCGAATCAACTACTATGGCATGTTCGTCCAGAATGCTTTCCTGTAAAATGGAATAATGTTCTGAATCATCATACACAAATTCTCTATATACTTCATCAGAAATTAAAAACAAATCATACTTTATTGCTAAATCAGCGAGTTGTTTTATTTCCTCTTTACTGTAGAGATAACCTGTCGGGTTACCTGGATTACATATGAGAATCGCTTTCGTTTTAGAAGTGATTAGTTTTTCGAAATCTTTTATGGGTGGTAGCGCAAATCCATTGTCAATTTGAGAAATCACGGGTACAACCTTTACTGTAGATTGCGTAGAAAAACTATAATAATTGGCATAGAACGGTTCAGGAACTATAATTTCATCACCTGGATCTGTTATACTACCCATCGTAAAAATTAATGCTTCACTTCCTCCAGTTGTAACCAAAATGTCATCAGATGAGATCGTAATATCATGTTTAGCGTAATAACCGGCTAGTTTTTTTCTAAAACTTTCAAAACCAGCGGAATGACTATATGCTAGGACATCTAATTTATGATCTCTTACTGCATTTAGAGCTTCCACAGGTGTTTTTATGTCTGGTTGTCCGATATTAAGATGAAAAATATGCTTTCCTTCTTTTAACGCTTTTTCTGCAAAAGGAGCTAACTTACGAATTGGAGATTCGGGCATCGCTTTTCCTTTACTTGATATTACAGGCATTTCATTTAATTTTAAAAGTAAAATAGCGGTAAATTTCTTAAATTATTTAGGATTTAAGTTAATTATTATCAGGAATTTTCAAGTATTTTTCTATATTTAGTGGAATGAAGATTTTGTACTGGGATTTTTATCATTTTCTTAAAGAGAAGGCCCTAATTCTATTCTTGCTTATTTCTTTTATGCTAAACGCTCAAGAAGGTTTTCGATTCCCAGAGGGTCAAACAAGTGATAAAATAAAGTTTGAGCTAGCTAATAATCTTATTATTATTCCTGTTGAACTAAACGGGGTTAAGTTATCATTTATCCTAGATACAGGAGTAGGATCTACAATTTTGTTTAGTATTGATAAAAGAGAATCTTTAGAACTAAAAAATGCTTCAAAAATTTTTCTTAGAGGATTAGGAAACGAGGCGCCAGCAGAAGCTATTAAGTCCACCAATAATTTATTAAAAATAGGAGATACTTACAGTGATGATCATACAGTTTATATGATTTTTGATGAGTCTATGAACTTTTCTCCTCTAATGGGATTTCCTATTCATGGTATTATTGGGTATGATTTTTTTAGAAAGTTTATACTTAATCTTAATTACACAAAAGAGTATATAAAAATCCATGATCCAGCATCATATAAGTATAAAAAATGCAAGAGATGTTATCAGTCTGATTTAGATCTAAATAATGGAAGAAAAAGACCTCTGATTAAAGCTAAGTACAAAACAAATACCGGATTCTTAGACGTCAATCTTTTGTTAGATTCAGGGTCTAGTTCTGCATTATGGCTTTTTGAAAACCCTAAAATTAATCTTAAAGCTCCTGATGATTCTTTTGATGATTTTTTGGGAACAGGGTTTAATGGAGAGATATATGGAAAGAAAACTAAAGTGGAAGGTTTGACTATTGGAGATTTCGAGATAAAAGAAGTAACAGCTTCTTTTCCAGATTCTCTTTATATACAAGGGATCTCTTTGAAATCACGTCAAGGATCTATTG
The DNA here is from genome assembly GCF_900109375.1 of Aquimarina amphilecti. Classification (GTDB taxonomy): domain Bacteria; phylum Bacteroidota; class Bacteroidia; order Flavobacteriales; family Flavobacteriaceae; genus Aquimarina; species Aquimarina amphilecti. The sequence goes on along the minus strand of NZ_FOAB01000007.1, from coordinate 45,509 downwards.
GGGGTAGTGTTTTGAAAAGATTCAATATGATTATTGATTATCCCAATCAAAAAATAACTTATAGGAAAAACAGTTTTTTTAATAAACCTTTTCATTATAATATGAGTGGACTTACTATTCAGCATAGTGGAGTTAGAGTTTTAAAGGATTATAATATCCGTAGAAGTCCTTCTCGTCCGTCTTTAGATTTTGTGACAAAAGATGATGGTAAAATTTCGATCAATGTGTTTAAAGCGGATGTAAGTTCCTTTGTATACTCAGTACAACCGGAATATAAAATTACAGAGGTTAGGCCTGATTCACCTGCAGCGAAGGCCGGATTGTTAAAAGGGGATAGGATTTTAGAAGTTAATGGTCGAAAATCTCACCTTTATAAGCTCTCTGATATGAATGATTTATTTTATTCAGAAGAAGGAAAAAAAATTACTATAAAAGTTGAACGATTGAGAGTAGAGATGAAATTTACATTCTATCTTAAAAAAGTGATATAAAAAAGGGTTCTACAATTCTATTTGTAAAACCCTTTTTCTTAATATGTTATTTCTTTTTAATTCTTTTTTTCTAAAACACTTTTTGTGTCGTCTAAAACCGTTCCTTTTATCTTAATCGCTTTAGTAGATTCCTCTGCATTAGAGTATACTGTTATTGTTTTACGGATAGGACCAACACGTTTTGTGTCATATTTTACTTCAATGACTCCTGTTGCTCCTGGAGCAATAGGATCTTCTGGTTTTTTAGGTATGGTACAACCACAACTAGAATATACTCTGGAAATGATTAGTGGAGCATTTCCTGTATTTGTGAACTCAAATTGGCGAATACCATCACTACCCTTGGAAATTTCCCCATAATCAATCACTTCTGTTTTAAAATCGATTTTCGCTTTGGTATCCTGGGCGTTTAGGGTAATTCCTAGAAAACCAATAAATAAAATCATCATTACATTTTTCATAACGTAGGTTTTTATAATGTGTAAAAGTAGTTACTTTTTATTCAACTTCAAAATTGTAAAAGACTTTCAAGTTGTCGTATATAATAATTACTTTTGCACTTTAAAATCCAAAAATCGGACCAAACTATGGCTTTAGCAGGAAAATATGATGCAAAATCAGTAGAAGACAAGTGGTATAACTATTGGATGGAAAATAATTATTTCCATTCTGAGGTTGATGAAAGAGAGGCGTATACTATAGTCATTCCTCCGCCAAATGTTACAGGAGTTTTGCATATGGGACATATGCTTAACAATACGATACAAGATGTTTTAATCAGAAGAGCTCGTCTTAAGGGTTACAACGCTTGTTGGGTTCCAGGTACCGATCATGCTTCTATTGCTACGGAAGCAAAAGTAGTGGCAAAATTAAAGGAAGATGGGATTGATAAGAATGACTTAACAAGACCAGAGTTTTTGGAACATGCTTGGGAGTGGACTCATAAGCATGGTGGAATTATTTTAGAACAACTTAAAAAATTAGGAGCATCTTGTGATTGGGAGCGCACAGCTTTTACCATGGATGACAATTTGTCTGCGTCTGTAATCAAAGTTTTTGTTGATTTATATAATAAAGGTCTTATCTATAGAGGATATAGAATGGTTAATTGGGATCCAGAAGCTAAGACTACTCTGTCTGATGAAGAGGTAATTCATGAAGAAAAGCAAGGGAATCTTTATTATTTAAAATATAAGATTGAAGGAAGTAATGATACATTAACAATTGCTACTACACGTCCAGAAACAATAATGGGTGATACTGCAATTTGTATTAATCCTAATGATGAACGTTTTTCTCATCTAAAAGGTAAAAAAGCTATAGTACCAATTGCCAATAGAGCTATTCCGATTATAGAGGATGAATATGTAGATATGGAGTTTGGTACTGGGTGTTTAAAAGTAACACCTGCACACGATCAAAATGATAAAGTTTTAGGTGATAAGCATAAATTAGAAGTAATAGATATTTTTAATGATGATGCTACATTAAACTCTTTTGGATTACATTATGAGGGTAAAGACAGGTTTGTAGTAAGAAAAGAAATTCTAAAAGAACTGGAGACTCTAGGTGTACTAGAGAAAACAGAAACACACCTTAATAAAGTAGGTACAAGTGAGCGGACAAAAGCTGTAATTGAACCAAAATTGAGTGATCAATGGTTTCTAAAAATGGAAGGTTTGGCGAAACCTGCATTGGATGCAGTTATAGATAAAGATGTGAACTTAGTTCCAGAGAAATTTATTAACACCTACCGTCATTGGATGGAGAATGTACGAGATTGGAATATCTCTCGTCAATTATGGTGGGGGCATCAAATACCTGCTTACTTTTATGCTGATGGTAAAGAAGATTTCGTAGTTGCAGAAACTAGGGAGGAAGCACTTGTATTGGCAAAAGAAAAAACAGGGAATACTTCTTTAACTGACGCTGATTTAACTCAGGATCCTGATGCTTTAGATACTTGGTTTTCATCTTGGTTATGGCCAATGAGTGTATTTAATGGTATTTTAGAACCAGATAATAAAGAGATTAATTATTACTATCCGACTAATGATTTGGTTACTGCTCCTGAAATTTTATTCTTTTGGGTTGCAAGAATGATCATTGCGGGGTATGAGTATAGAAAAGAAAAACCTTTTACTAATGTATATCTTACGGGTATTGTAAGAGATAAACAAAGACGTAAGATGTCGAAATCTTTGGGTAATTCTCCAGATCCATTAGATTTAATTGATAAATATGGAGCAGATGCGATAAGAGTAGGAATGTTATTGAGTTCGCCAGCTGGTAATGATTTGATGTTTGATGAAGATTTATGCGATCAAGGAAGAAAGTCATTTGTAAATAAAATTTACAACTCTTATAATCTTATTGGTGGTTGGGAAGTGGATTCTACAATTGAACAGCCAGAAGCTTCTAAGGTAGCTATAGAATGGTATAGATCTAAATTCCAGAAAGCATTAATCGAATTAGAGGATGCTTATGAGAAATATAGAATTAGCGATGCTTTAATGATTACTTATAAGTTAGTTAGAGATGATTTTAGTAGTTGGTTGTTAGAAATGATTAAACCAGCTTATCAAGCTCCGATTGATGCTAAAACATATAAAGAAGTAATCGAAATTTTGGAAGGTAATTTAAAAATTTCACATCCTTTTGTTCCTTTTATCTCGGAAGAAATATGGCAAGATATTGCTGATCGTAAGCCAGAGGATGCTTTGATCGTGTCGAGTTGGCCTGTGGTTACTTCTGTCGATGAAAATTTGATCAAAGAATTTGAAGTTGCTAGTGATGTTATTTCTGGAATTAGAACGATTCGTAAAGAAAAGAATATCTCGTTCAAAGATACTATTGAGTTGTTAATAGTAAATAGCGAAAATACTCCAACAACTTTTGATTCGGTTGTGTCAAAATTAGGTAATGTTTCTTCTTTGGTTTATGTAGGGGAAAAGGTGGATGGAGCGCTTTCCTTTAGAGTGAAATCTAATGAGTATTTTATACCTATATCTGGAGCTGTAAATGTAGAAGATGAGATAAAAAAGCTTACAGAAGAATTAACGTATACGGAAGGTTTTTTGAAATCTGTGCAGAAAAAATTGCAGAATGAACGTTTTGTGAATAATGCACCAGAACAAGTCATTGCTAATGAAAGAAAGAAAGAGGCTGATGCTGAGGCTAAAATAGCAACGTTAAAATCAAGTCTTTCAGGTTTGCAAGAGTAATTCCTTAATAAACAAGGATTGTAATTTAAAAAAACCCTTTAATTAACTATTAAAGGGCTTTTTTTATATATCTGTTATATATTTATTTACGATCTCAATATATTTAAGCTTAGCTTCTTCTGGAGTAAGGTTTTTTACTTGGAAAAGAGCATTTAGTTTAAACGCATTTCTCAACTCGCTGTTTCCAGATGGAGTGTAAAAGCCTTCTGTGTGCATAGCTTGTTTGTAGTATGCGTAAAAATGCAGCATAACATCAGGAGGTAATTCTATTTTGGTGCTGCTGGCTTTGTCAAAAGCCTTTTGAAAAGCGATATTTAAATCCTCATCGGTCATACTTATACATTAGCGATAATACTTTCTCCACCTCTAACTTTCTGGTTTAAAGTTACATTTACTTCTGTTCCAATTGGTAAGTAAACATCTACTCTAGAACCAAATTTAATGAATCCACTATCGGAACCTTGAATAACCTTTTCACCTTCTTCAGCATAATTCACAATTCTTTTTGCTAATGCTCCAGCAATTTGTCGATAAAGAACTTCGACAAAATTATTTTTTACAACTACAGTCGTTCTTTCGTTTTCTTCTGATGCTTTAGGGTGCCAAGCAACAAGGTATTTACCTGGGTGATATTTGCTGAACTTTACTTGGCCATTTATTGGGTGTCGAGTAACATGAACATTAATGGGGGACATAAAAATAGAAACTTGTAATCTATTTTCCTTGAAATATTCTTTTTCAAATACCTCTTCTATTACTACTACTTTTCCATCTACCGGTGCTACTACCGTATTGTCATTAACATCGGTACGTCTTTTTGGGTTTCTGAAAAATTGTAATATTAATATCAAAAAAATAAGTGTAATAGAAAATATTGCAATAATCCATTCATCTATTTGAATTGATACATAAGCTGCTGCATTAATACCAAGAAAAAGTACTATTGCTACCGATATAATTTTGTAACCTTCTTTATGAAACATATTTCAAAATTTGTAAAAACGCGTATAAAAATGGACTCGAAAAAATAATACTATCTAAACGATCAAAAATACCACCATGTCCTGGCATTATTGATCCACTATCCTTTACTCCAGCTTGTCTTTTGAACTTGGATTGAATAAGATCTCCAAGAGTGCCAAAAATACTCATAATTATACTTATAATCAACCAAAGAGTAATTGATAAAGAGTTTGAAAAAATTGCTATTAAATATCCTGCTAACAAAGTAAAAAGAAAACCACCGACAAAACCCTCTATGGTCTTTTTTGGAGATATACGTTCTAACAATTTATATTTTCCAAAGTTTTTACCTACTAAATAAGCAAAAGTGTCATTAGTCCAAATCATAAGAAGAGGCCCAGCTATCATAATGGGATCGTACGCTTCATCATAACAAGGGATAAGAGTTAAGAAAACGATAGATGTGATAAGGAAAAATATACTAGTAAAATATTTTCTTTTTTCAAACATTGGGATGATCCTAATTGTCAAGAGATCTCTTACCAAAAATAATTGAGTGATGATAGTAAGTCCTAGGGTAATTAGGATAATTGATATAGGAATCTTTAAACTTGGAGTGTGAAATAAAAGTAAGAACCCAATAAATATGATATAAAGCCAAGTGTTCTTTAAATGAATTAGCTTTTGAAATTCATAAATGCAAATAATACCAAAGATTAAGAATACTCCAATAAAGGTATATTTAGAAATAAATATAGAAATTAATAATATCGCGATGTATAAAAATCCCGATAAAGACCTTGTCAGCAGTTCCTTCATATTATAAATCTTCCAGCAGCAGCAAATATAGATTTTTTGAGCTACTTCCGTAGCTTAAGAAGTCTTTTTCTTTTTGCGGTTCGAAGTTTTTTATCGTAGTAATATTCGATGGGATTGCACTTTTGTTTTTTTCTTTGATGCCTTTTAAACCCTCGCCAATGTTATTAACTAGTTGGCTAGTAGATGCTAGAATAATAAAATCATCTGGTAGTTCAATTAATTTTTTTTCTCTTAGTTGATTTGAAGAAATAAGAATGGCGCCACTATCTGCAATCAAATATTCACAAGTAGCAAAAAAGAAAGACGCGGGTGATTTTTTTACATAGTTAAGATTGAATCCGGAAAATTTATGTTCTAGCCCCATATCGAAACAGCAAACATCCTTTTCGTACCAATCATTCTCTAAAAGTATCTTGTCAAAAGAATCAAGAACTTCTTCATCACTATCACAATACAAAAATTTGCCTCCATTCCTTTTGAAATTAATCATAAAGCTTTCATCAACCGGAAGATTGATTTCGGGCATATATTTACTGCGATCTTCAGTGTGTCGTTCCTTACTCTTTTGGTCTGATTTAGATTTTGAGGAAAATATTCTTCTAAATAGACTCATCTTTAGATTCGATCGGGGATTTACGGGTTAACAATACTTTCAAAGATAAAAAAATCTTAATCTAAAAAGAGTATTAGATTAAGATTTTTTTAATTTACTAGTAAAAATCGAAATATTCGTTTACGATGGTTCGATTATTGTTTCTTCTTTCTTACCAAACGGACGTTCTCCAAATATCTTCTCAAGATTATCTTTGAAAATAACTTCCTTTTCTAATAGAACCTCTGCAAGTTCAGTAAGTTTATCTTTATTGTTTTCTAATAGTTTTATAGCACGTTGGTATTGCTGTTCTATAATATTAGAAATTTCTTTATCAATAAGTTCACTGGTTTGTTCGCTATACGGTTTTGTAAATCCATACTCGTTTTGACCAGAAGAATCATAATAGGTTAAATTTCCAATTTTATCATTAAGACCATATATAGTAACCATAGCACGAGCTTGCTTCGTAACTTTCTCTAGGTCACTTAATGCTCCAGTAGAAATTTCATTAAAAATTACTTTCTCTGCAGCACGACCTCCAAGAGTAGCACACATTTCATCTAACATTTGATTAGGACGAACAATAAGTCGCTCTTCCGGAAGATACCAAGCTGCTCCAAGAGATTGACCTCTAGGTACAATAGTTACTTTTACTAACGGTGCAGCGTGTTCCAACATCCAACTTACAGTTGCATGTCCAGCTTCATGAAAAGCAATTGCGCGTTTTTCTCCAGGCGTTACGATTTTGTTTTTCTTTTCTAATCCACCAACAATTCTATCTACTGCATCAAGGAAATCTTGTTTTCCAACTGCTTTGTTTCCTTTTCGCGCAGCAATAAGTGCAGCTTCATTACAAACATTAGCAATATCAGCTCCAGAGAATCCTGGTGTTTGTTTTGATAGAAAATCAGTATCTAGTCCTTCTTCTTTTTTAAGAGGTTTTAAGTGTACTTCGAAAATTTCTTTACGTTCTCTAACATCAGGAAGGTCTACATAAATTTGTCTATCAAAACGTCCAGCTCTCATTAATGCCTTATCTAATACATCAGCACGGTTTGTTGCAGCAATAACAATTACATTAGTATTTGTGCCAAAACCATCCATTTCTGTTAAAAGCTGGTTTAGCGTATTTTCTCTTTCGTCATTTGATCCAGAAAAGTTACTCTTACCTCTTGCACGACCAATGGCGTCAATTTCATCGATAAAGATGATTGCAGGAGATTTTTCTTTAGCTTGTTTAAAAAGATCACGAACTCTAGAAGCTCCTACACCTACAAACATTTCTACGAAATCAGAACCTGATAGAGAGAAAAAAGGAACTTTAGCTTCTCCAGCTACAGCCTTTGCTAATAGTGTTTTACCTGTTCCTGGAGGTCCTACTAATAAGGCTCCTTTTGGTATTTTTCCTCCTAATGATGTGTACTTTTCAGGGTTTTTAAGAAAGTCTACAATTTCTTGTACTTCTTCCTTAGCTCCTTCAAGACCGGCTACATTTTCAAAAGATACCTTTACATCTGTATTTTGATCAAAAAGTTTTGCTTTGGATTTTCCGATATTAAAAATTTGACCACCAGCACCTCCACCAGCGCCACCGCTCATTCTACGCATTATGAAAATCCATACACCTATGATAAGTGCAAAAGGAAGTAAGGTGATGAAAATATCACCCCACATATTACTTTCAGTATCATAACCAACCTCAGTGGATACGCCGTTTTCACTTTTTATCCTAGCAATTTCATTTTCGAAATTTTGTAAATCTCCAAATTCAAATTCATAGTCCGGATCATTTGGACTAGTTGGTAAGATTGAATTTTTTTTGTTCTTGGTATGTTTTTCCTGACTTTTTGCTTCTTGAGTCAGAAAAACTTTAGCTTTACGTCTATTGATTATTGATACACGCTCTACTTCGCCGTTACTTAAAAAGTTATTGAAGTCCGATGGAGTTGTTTCGGGAGCAGATCCCATATTTCCTCCACCTAAAAAATTCAATGCTAAAAAACCAACAATTATAACACCATAAATCCAATATGCGCTAAACTTTGGTTTTTTATTTGGTTCCATTTTTTTATTCTCTTTAGCCATTTACGCTTCTTTTAATAGTTTGTTTCAATAGTTGTTGTTTTTGCATCACCCCATAATCCTTCAATGTCATAAAATTCTCTGATATGCTTTTGAAAAACGTGTACAACTACATTTACATAATCGATCAGTACCCATTCAGCATTTTCACCTCCCTCTACGTGCCAAGGTTTATCTTTTATTGATTTGCTAACAGTTTTTTGGATGGAATTGACAATGGCATTTACTTGAGTGTTAGAAGTTCCGTTACAAATAACGAAATAACTACAAACTGTATTTTCGATCTCTCTTAAATCTAAAATAGTAATGTCATTACCCTTTACTTCTTCAATACCTTTAATAATTTGGGTTATTAATTGATCAGTACCGATTTCTTTTTTAATCATGCATTTTTTTAATTTGTGTAAAGTTATTACTTTTTATGGTTTTAATGTCTGTATTTCCGGACATTTGTAAAAACTTTCACATCGTTATTTATGGATATAATCAAAGTTGATGCCATTGACTCTACAAATACTTTCCTGAGGGATATGAATCGGGAAAAATATTTAACAAAATCTATTTGTGTTGTTGCAAGAGAACAATTGAAAGGTAAAGGGCAAATGGGAACTATATGGCAAAGCAATCCCGGAGAAAACCTTACTTCTAGTGTGTTTATGCCTATTGCTGATCTCGATGTAATGGATCAGTTTTATATTTCGATGACGGTTTCATTAGGTGTTTATGATGCTTTAGATTTGTTAATGTTACCTAAGTTGTCTATAAAATGGCCGAACGACATTCTGTCAGATAAGTATAAGATGTGTGGTATTTTAATTGAAAACGTTGTTAATAATGGCAGATTACGTGGAGCAATTATTGGTATTGGGATAAATGTAAATCAACAAGATTTTAATAATCTTCCTCTAGCTGGATCTTTAAAACAGATTTTGGGAAGAAATTTTGATTTAGATGAGGTTTTGCAAGTAGTGTTGGCAAAACTAGAATATAGGTTTTCGATGCTTCATAGCTCTAATTTCGGAAATATAAAGAAAGAATATGAGTCTTTGTTGTTTAGAAAAAATAAACCCTCTACATTTTTAGATGTAAAGGGTGATTCTTTTGTGGGTATTATTCAAAATATTACTTCGGCAGGAAAACTTCAAATACTTCTAGAAGATGAAATCATTCAAAGTTTTGACCTAAAAGAAGTAAAATTATTATATTGATTAAAATTAAATTTTGCCAATATTTTCACTTAATGTATTGATGAAGTTTTGAATAGGATTCTTAATCATCATTCCCATCATAGCATTGAATTGTCCTTCAAAAATAAGTTGAGTTGTACTTTTTCCGTCTTGTGTGTCCACAATATTTGCGGTAAGTGTAAATGGCAGTTTTTCACTAGCTGCCCCAAGTACAACTGTAGTATGTTCCGTGCTTGTTTTTTGTTCCAAAACAATCTCAGGCATTCCTTTTAATTGAAAAAGAAATCTGGAGTCGTTTAGCTTTTCAAATTTCTGTTTGCTTTCCGGCATTAATTGTTCGAAGTTTTCAACTTTTGTTAAAAATTCGAATACTTCTTGTTGAGTTTTTTCTACAGTAACTGTAGGGCTTTCTAAATTCATTGAGATTAAAAATTTATTGATTCCACTCTGCAGGATTTGTTCTCCAGCTTTGCAGCGTTTTTTGTTCCTCTTGTGTTATATAATTAGTATCTAATGCTTGTTCCAGAAGATTTTCGTAATTACTTAATGTGTGCAAAGATAATGCCGCTTCTTTAAAATTTTTCGAAGCAATATCAAAACCATAGTTGAAAATAGCAACCATTCCTTTTACATTTGCATTGGCTTCTTTCAATGCTTTAACTGCGTTGAGGCTACTTTTTCCGGTACTAATTAGATCTTCTACGACAACAACATTTTTACCAGAAGGAACGATTCCTTCTATTTGGTTTTTTCTTCCATGTTTTTTTGCTTCAGGTCTAACATAAATAAAAGGAAGATTTAGTTGTTCTGCTACTAGCATGCCAATGCCTATAGCTCCTGTTGCTACACCGGCAATAACATCCGGTTTTCCATATTTTTCTTCAATAAATTTAGCAAGATTCTCTCGTAAAAAATTACGAATAACAGGATACGACAAAGTAACTCGATTATCACAATAAATTGGAGACTTCCATCCAGAAGCCCATGTAAAAGGTTCTTGCGGTTGTAATTTAATTGCGTTAATTTGCAACAGTAGTTCAGCGGTTTTTTTAGCTGTATTTTTATCAAAAATCATAGTTGCAAATGTATAAAGTTTTTGTGAATAATACGCCTATTATTCTTTCAACAAAAGAGGTTATTGAGGATTATGAGACAATTCATATCAAAGAAATAGATTTTCCTAAAATTATCAGAGATATTTTAGAGAAAGAAAATCAGGATAAGGAAGCTAAATATCATTTTTATCATAAAAATGAAGAAAAATTATTAGAACATTTATATACGAAGTTACCGGTGGTGGTAGCAGGAGGAGGTAAGGTGTATAATAAGAAAAAAGAAGTTCTTTTTATTCATCGTAATGGTAAATGGGATCTTCCGAAAGGAAAAGCGGAAAAAAAAGAAGACATAGAAACAACTGCTATTAGAGAAGTAGAGGAGGAAACAGGTGTTTCTGGGTTAGAAATCACCAAGTTTTTATATAGAACCTATCATGTTTTTAAAAGAAATGGAGAATTTAGGTTAAAGGTTACCTATTGGTTTGAAATGAAAACTGAATATAAAGGAATCTTGATACCTCAGAAGGATGAAGGGATTATGAAAGTTAAATGGAAAGATGCAAAAAAAGCTCGAAAGGCCCTTAAGGATTCATATGCAAATATTAGACAATTGTTTTCGCATGAGTATTTGTAATAATAAGTTTACTTATTTATGATTAAGATATGTAGTATGTTTATGAAGGGGTCCTGTATCCGATATGTTTTTTTAATGTTAATGATAAACTTACAGGCTCAATCATATAAGGAGTATCCTCCTGTGATTGAAGATTTTAATAATGATAATGTACTGGATACGTTGTATTCTTTTTATGAAAGTGGGAGTACATTTGGAGGGACAGATATTAAAATTGTGAATGGGAAGAGCAATGAAGTTTATAAATTCAGTGATTTTGGTTGTTATTGTGAGATGAAACGTATTTATCCTATTCCTGCTTTATTAAGTAAACCTGAAAACAAACCATTCTTGTCAGTTATTCAGAAAAAATTATTTTCAGAACCAAGGGAAAAACCGGATCCTTCTCTTGAGTGGATTTTCAAAGGGTATTCTTCAAAGAAAAAAATACCTGAAAATAAATACTTTAACTTAATTATTTATCCTGAAGTTAACTGGGATACTGAAAAGATCAAAATCCCAGATAATTATTCTCTTGTCTTAAATAATGATACGTTGAATTTATTATTGAACGAGGAAGATTCGTTGTTTAGTGTAAAAGATAAAACTGCTTTTTTATCCTATTGCGGGAATTGTCATTTTTATAATAAGTCTTCTCCAGAATTAGTTGTAAGTGATAATGAATATAAAATATATAAAACCTCTCACGGAATTTTTGTTGTAAAAGGCGATTTACAAAAATGGCTTTTGGTAAATGATCTTAATTTAACCGGTAGTCCTGAAAAATTGAGATGGGATTCTATATTACAAGTGGATTTAATTGATAAGTATTTAATTATTCAATTTTCTGGTGCACCCGATATATTTGATAGCATATATGTAGGTAATATAGAAACAGGTGTTTTGGGGAGATTAAAGTATCCTTTTAGACGTAATGTTGAAGATTACGAAGGAGGTTTAGTGATAGGTGATAAAATTAGATATAGTGATGAGGAGGAGGAATCTTTTTTTGTTAGCTATAATGATGTTTTTAAGGAGTTGGAAAGGCTTTATGATAATTTAAAAAAATAGACTTCTTTCGGATGATAGGTTTGCTTGATAAAGGAACCCTTTATGTGCTTGGTTTGTTATTATGTTTTATAGAGAGTAACCACTAATTTGAAAAGGTTATTATTTTCGAAGACTTTCTTTTCTTTCTGTCAATACGCTTTGTTCCATGACTTGTATCTCATTACCAATTCTATTCAATAATACGCTAAAATCATCTTGATTGATTAGGCTACTTTCTCGACCTGGAAAAATTTCTTCTACAGGAAATCTGTAATTGAGGTCAATAGTAAATTGATAATAATTAGTAAGTAACTCACCTTTTGTATTTAAAAGAGGAACGTCTAACGTAATTGATTCATTATTGTTATTGGTTTGATTTGGTATTATCCAGGGACGACTCGAACTAAGAACATTAGGGTCTCGTTTTAGAGTAATTTTGGAACTAGGGATTCGTTTTTTATTGGTATACCACTTATTGTTTATAGCATCATATGCGTCATACGTTTCTTTTGCTGTCTTTACGACATCTAAACTATCTAATGTCGATTCGATAATCATCGTTGCTGCCTTGTTAAAGGGAAGTTTTGATTTCAAAGTTTTCATCCCTATGTGGATTCCAAGTAAGTTTGAATAAACATCTTCAACTGAAAAACTAGAAAATTTTTCTGGGATGAATGGAATAGTTGATGCTCCATACCAAGTAGAAATCTCATGCCATAGAGAAAGATCATATGTTATTTTTCCGGCTAATAGAATACAATCACTATTGCTAAGCTCTTCGGGTATATTTAAGTATAAGGTTTTGCGTCCTGCTTCGTTACGTAAAGGCAAAATTATTTCGCCTTTACCTTTACTATTTAGAATAGTAGTATATAAATAACGAGTCCAATCAATTTGATCCCGCAAGTGACCAACGTCGATAAAACCACCTTTATTAGTGTAAATAGTCCCAGTACCTTCACTCTTTTTGCCCATATAGTGATGATCACTTAATTCATCAATGCTAATTACTTGATCAATAGAAACAAATGGCACTCCCCATATTTTTAAATCATAACCAAATGCACAACAAGCTCTGATAATACGAGGAGGAGTTTTACTTAGATTAACGTCACTATCTGATGTGTTTTGAGCGCTTAAGTTTGTAGGGATTGCAATAAAGCTTAATAGTATAAAGAGTTTTATACAATGTAATACTGTTCTGTATGTTGTAAATTTCATTGAACTAGATGATAAGTGTTATAGATTGTTACGCTTTAACATATCAGGATAGAGTTCATCTTCAACCCACATGAAATTAGGAAATATTCGCATTATTTTCTCATAACATGATTTGGCTAGCTGTATTTGATCTGTAGCTTCGTATGCTTGTCCTAATGCAGTCATTGTATTGATGTACATCCAATTGTTGACAACCAGTCCTTGTTTCTCAAAGCTTTCAACTGCCTTTATGTAGTATTTAATCGCTTCAGCTTTATCTCCGCCAAATGCAGATGGGCGATAATACATCGAGTTTCCTTTTTCAATATTCCCTTGGATATTTTCTGGATCTAGTTCAATAGATTTATCTATGTATCTCATGCTTTTTCTTCCTAAATAAATAGCTTTTAAATTAGAGATACCTATGGTAAATGCAATGTAAGCGCCCTTGTAGGCTAGCAAGGTTGCGTTATCGGGTGATTTTTCTAATAATTGATCAATAATTTCCTCTGATTTGTCGATGTATTCTTCGGCAATATCATCTTTTTCGGCTCCAATTAACCAGGCTGTATAACCATAGTAATAACTAATAAGCTCTAGTTGTTCCTCAAAACTATTGGGGTTTACGTTTTTTTCGCACGAATCCATTAACTGGAACCACTTATCCATTTTACCTCTAGAATAAGCTTTGTAAATAGGATCACGATAAGGGCTTTGAGAAAAGCTTAATTGTATTGAAAACAGTAAAGTAACGATCGCAATTATAGATCTTGTAATATATTTCTGTCTTTCCATATTAGTTTTTTCTGTTTGTTATTTATGAGTCCCTTAATTATTATTAAAAGAAATATAATGTGTTGTGGTAGGACTAATAGTACATTTTGAATAACTGATTGTTGGCTTGCCAGCATTACAAAAAATCGGATACATACTATGCCAGCTAGGTAAGCAGTTAACCACCATAAGCCCATGTATAGATATACTACAAATGGAGCAATAGTAGTTAATATCCCAAAAGTTATAGTTACTAAAATGCTATTTCCAAAGAATTGAAATATGTTTTTTATGAACCCCTCAATCGCTTCATCTAATCCAACATACATTCTGCAAGAAATATCGTTATCCCCTAAGCGAGTATCACTAGCAAGGCCTTTTTGTTTAAATAACCTTATAATCGCTATGTCTTCTACTTTATGAGATTTATATTTTTCGTGAGGCCATATTGCCTTATATGTAGCTGCTTTAAACATCATGAATTGACCATTGGCAGCAGAAAAAATTTTGTTTTTTGACTTTCGAATTAGATATATTGGAAGTATACTCAATAAAACCCAATTCATTAGAGGTACAGAAACTTTTTCTCCAAAAGATTTTACTATTTGCTTTGGAAATATTGATAGCAAGTGAAGCTCGTGTTTCTGCAAGTAGCTGATACTACGTTTGATTACGCCTTTTTTTACACTTACATCTGCATCTAAAAACAGTAATATCTCACCAGTTGCAGCTTGCGCTAGTTGATGACAAGCGTGATTTTTACCTAACCAACCTTTTGGAAGCGCATCTCCATTGATGAGCTTAATATTAGATTTAAGTGCAGCCCAATGCTTAATAATACTTTCTGTTTTATCTGTAGAATGATCGTTGTAGACTATGATTTCTAGCATACTATATTCAAACGTTGATAATTGCTTAAGTAAAGCTCCAATGTTTTCTTCCTCATTACGCGCAGGTATTAAAACGGAAACAGATGGTACTGATATTAACGGAGTAGTTTTTGGTAGGTACGCAAACGAAAGGTAGTTAACAAATGCTACAAGCAATCTGATAATTAGAAGAGTTATTAAGAAATAACAGAAATAAATCATCTTACACCTTGTTTTGAGAAACACGATTTTGCAAAACGATTAAATTCTCGTTCTACATCTTCGGCATTCATAGTTGAACTTATAGTATGTGTTTCATAATGAACATGCATATCAGGTCGGAGTTTGGTTCCGTAATTAATAAGGTTGACATTGTAAACCAATTGATAATCGTTTTTTGTCTTTTCTAGAATATGCGAAAGTAAGCCTTTTTCAAAAGTAAATTCTCTTGTATAAATGCTTTGAATTTTTCCTTGTGGAAAAAATAAAAATAAGTTCTCCTTATTTTGTAGCATTTCGACAGCATAATCAAGGCTCGCTATACTTGATCTTTTACCCTTATTGATTGAACTAGCTCCAATTTTGGTTAATAGCATATTTTTTTTCAATTCCTTTTCTAACATCATAAAATTAAACCTTCGTTTAAAAATTTTGATATTTAATAAGATTTGGATAAAGCCATCATAAAAAGAAAAATGATTACTAATCATAAGTATAGGTAGTCCTTTTTCTTCATAATTACCAGTGTATTTAATGCTTCCGAAAAAAAAACCTATTAGTATTCTCGTGTAATAACCAGAAAATTTCACCCAGAGTTTACTATGATTAGCTCGTATCATTTCTTAATGTAAATATTGTGAATAACTAGGATTATGAAGAAACTAAATTGGATAAAGAATAACCAACGAGCAGGTCGATTGTTTGTGTTTATCTTAAATTTCTGAACAGCCCAATTAAATATTAAAGCAAGAAGGAACCAAGCTATATAGTTGTTTATAGGAGGATCATTTTTTGAAAACATCCACATGTCAATTAAAGGAGCTGCTTTTTCAAGTAATAAATCATATATAACCATCAATGATGCTGCACCTAGAATAATAGGAACGTTCTTGGATGTATATCTAGAAATGATTCCATTAGATGCATACGATAGGAAAACCCAGTTAAGACCAATAATAACAGGTACATTTTCTATTTTAATACCGAGTCCTTCGCCATACGCATACACACCAAATAGTTTGCCAGTTGCTACACCAATAATTTCGATGATAATACTTAGTATAAAAATACTAGTTAAAACAGCAATCGTTTTTGTACTCCATCCTTTATGATGAGAAAATACAGCTGCGGAAACTAATACTAAGGTATAAGGTGTTATTAGTATAAATAAATTATGAGTAGAAGGGGTGAAATATAAGACCAACCCTACACAGTAAAAAACTATGAAAGTTATCGGAAGCCCTTCGTTCATAATATATTTAATTATCCGATTCATTTATCGTGGGAGTATTTCATTAACGAGAATTGTCGTACTAATAGGATAGATTGATATTCCATAATGTAGTCGAATACTTTCGTTAATTGCTTACGTGTTTTTTTGTTTATAGGAAAAGTGTTTTTTTCTAATAAAAAATTAATCAATTCATTAAATACAAAGTCTATCACTACAATCTTCATACCTTTTTGTTTTTTTTAGATCTCATCTCAAAAATATGAGTTAGCATTAAAGGTGATAAAAGCAATGAAAAATTGTAAAACATATCTTCAAGTGGAATTGAAAGTACTCGAATTCCCAATATTACTTCTGGATTATAGTCGAAAACAGCTTGTTCAATTCCTGTTCCTGTTAAGATTCCGTTTATGATAAAAAAAGGGATGAGTAAAATCGGATATATTGCTAAATAATGTTGTACTACTTCTCTGGTAAAATAATAGCTTAGTAAAAGGACTACTGGTAATACAAGAAAATTAACAAAAGTATAGGTGAGATCTGTGTTTAAAAACGAGGTTGTAATCGATGCTGTTACAATTAGAAAGGTTAAAATTTTTGTCCATTTTTCATTTAATTTAAAGTTAGGAAAATGAAACTTAACTGCATAAAATGAGAATGCGCAAGCATATGGGATGGCAATAAAGAATAAGTATTCTTCTAAAGGAAGTTTATTTATATAAATCCCTGAATTATACATTGGATTAAAAAACCAGCATCCTATATGAGTAAAAATTATATCCCAAGTAACAAAAACAACCAATGTTATAAGGATGGCAGGAAGCAAATATTTCCAACGCTTATAAAGTTTAAGGTTTTTTTCGAAACTCAAAGCTAGAGGTCCAGCAAGTGAAATAATAAGAATAATTAAGTAGAGAGACATAGTTCTGTAATTTTATTGCACTCTATGCCAGTTTAAGTTTGTTGCTAATGTAAATAGATGCTAATGTCCATATTTTAGATCTATTAGGTATTCGAACTCGTTCATTGAGTAATTTCTCAACAGGAGTATATTCTATCTTGGTCGTAAGTTTAGTATAGTAAAGATAGGCTGCATAAACTCCATTTTTTGAATTGTCCGGTAGTTCTTTAATTCCTTCTAAAGCAACTTTAAAATCTTCGTTTATATATTCTATGATTTTTTTCTTAATATTTTCAGTTAGCTCATTATCCCTTAAAATAGGGAAGTAGATGCGGTGTAGTTGATTGATATCATCATTGATGTCACGAAGGAAATTTACTTTCTGAAAAGCAGAACCTAAACGCATCGCTGCAGGTTTTAATGCTTGATACCTTTCTTCGTTACCATTAACAAAAACCTTAAGGCACATTAATCCCACTACGTCAGCTGATCCGTAGATATAAGCTTTGATTTCTTCATCATCAAACTCTTTTTTTGATAAATCACTACGCATACTTTTTAAGAAGGCTTGTATTAATTCATCATCAATATTATATTTCTTAACAGTTATTTGAAACGAGTTTAATATTGGATTAAGACTTATACCTTGATTATAGGCGCGGTAGTAGTCTTCCTCAAAATTCGAAAACAAAGTAGCTTTATCGTAATTATGGAATGTATCAACAATCTCATCTGCAAAACGTACAAAACCATAGATACTAAAGATGCTGTCTCTTATTGATTTATCAAACAGTTTAATACCCATAGAGAATGAAGTACTATAGTTTTGTGTAACAATTTTACTACACTTAAATGATACATTATCAAATAATTCCTTCATTTACTGTTTTTTAAATTTTTTTAATGCAATTTTGCATTGGTAGAATATGGCTATTCTTCTTACTTCAATCTACTTTTTTGCTAGAGAGCGATCAGTGTCCAATAAGTTGTTTAAGCATTAAAACTATTTAATTCTTAATTGTTGTTACCTAGTATTTTGATAAGTTAATATCATTTGCAAAAGTAATCATCTTTTTCAAACTACCCCACTTTTTAAATTTGCAATCAAACTATTCAATAAACCTTCTGTAGTGTGGTTTGATTATCATTAGAGTTTAATAATAAATTATTAGATATACTTGTGATAATTTAAAGTATATCTGAAAATATTACTAAAGATTATGATAAAAATCTAATGAAAAATTATATGGGTTATATGATGTTTAAGAATTTTTTTACTACTTCTAATTATTTTTTAAAGTCATTAGAATGTTTTTTTGGTAAATTAAAACTATCAATAATCTTTTAAAAGTTGAATAATTAACATTGTAACTTTTATGGTTATGATGTGACCAATGATATGTATTCATTTTTTTAATCAATAATTTTTGAAGTATTATTATCAATTACAATGTAAACGTCTTTATCGTTCTTTTAAAGATTTTGGGACTGAACCTATAATTGGGTTTCCTATAATCATTGGATTGTTTTATTGGTTGTCGTTATCTTTTTTTAATCAAGTGCCTTATGCGTCCTATGTTTATGTATTATTAAGTACAGTTTTTATTTATGCTTTTAATACTTCGGGGCATAATGAATTCATAAAACAACATTTTTCAACTTCTAATTTCAGAAAAATTAAATTGCTTAATAGTTTGATAGGAGTAATGCCATTTGTAGTATTCTCATTGTACAAAGCATGTTACATAGAGGTGTTTTTGATATTTGTATTAGCTTTGTTAACTTCGTGGGGTAGAAAGAGAAATAAAGTATCTCTAATAATACCAACTCCTTTTAATAAACAACCTTGGGAGTTTATAATTGGATTCCGTAAAACTTTTTGGTTGTTTTTTTTAATATATGCATTGGTTATTGTAGCTATTGTTAAGGGTAATTTTAATCTTGGCTTGTTTTCTATAGTAGCTATCTTTTTTATATGTTCTACTTACTACCTGAAAAAGGATCCAGAATTTTATATTTGGATATATGCAATGAATTCTAAAGAATTTTTGAAATATAAAGTTGTAACTGCTCTCTGGTATAGTTTTATTTTAACCATTCCGATATGTATATCTTTATCTCTTTTTTATGCGGATCAGATACATGTAATATTACTTTTTTTGATTTTAGGTTGGGTGTACTTGATTATGTATGTGTTTATGAAATATGCTTTTCAGAGTCAAGGATTAGAAATTATGCAAGGAGTAATTGGAGTATTATGCATTTTGTTTCCTCCGTTAATGGTAATAACATTACCTTATTTTTATAATAAAGCTTTAAATAATTTAGATCTATTACTAAAATGATATCAATAAAGTCTTTACAAAAATACTATGGCAGTCATCATGTGCTTAAGGATATTAATCTAACATTCAATCCTGGAGAGATTCATGGTGTTGTTGGAGAAAATGGAGCTGGAAAAACTACTTTGTTTAGATCGATATCTGGGATAGAAAACTTTAATGGAACAGTAGAGTATACAAAAGGTAATATTAAGAATGTAATGGGTTTTTTGCCAACGGATCCCGATTTTTTATCCAAGGTTACTGGTAAAGAATATCTGCAGTTATTATGCAATGCAAGAAATATTAAAGTTAATAATTTTGCCGAAAAGAATATTTTTGATTTACCATTACAACAATATGCGGAAAGATATTCTACTGGTATGAAAAAGAAGTTGGCTTTTACCGGTATTCTGCTTCAGGATAATGATATTTTTATTCTAGATGAACCTTTTAATGGGGTTGATATTTATAGTAACACAGTTATTACTGAAATTCTTGCTAAACTGAAACAACTTAATAAAATAATAGTTTTATCATCTCATATTTTTTCTACCCTTTATGAAACGTGCGATTATTTACATTATTTAAAAAAAGGGAGTATTGTAAAAAGTGTAGATAAAACACAATTTGAGAGCATAGAAAAAGAGATGCAAGCATCTGGTATTAAGGTTAAAATTGATAATCTAAATTTGAAATAATAATTATTTCAGAATTCGATAAACAGGATATCGCATATGGGCTTTTTCATAATTATCTGATTGTTTGTGGATCCAATCAAGTTGTGCGTACCAATTGTTAGCAAAAAGAGAGTCTTCTTTCTTTTTTTCAAAATTTTGTCTGAGACTCTCATCATTTTCTAATAATTCCAATGCTTTATCCTCCCAAACGTATGGCGAAAAACCTTCTTTTTGTTGTAAAATGGTATCAAAGAAATTCCAGTTAAAAAATGAATCCGGAGCTTCTGGTTCTAATGTTTCTAATAAATATCTAAATCCTTTTTGGTTAGTAGGAATTATATAATCTCCTTTTAGAAAAGTTATTGTTTCTATACTTTTTCTGATAGAAGTGGAGTAATGTAAGTAATGCCCCTCATAAGGTGTTTCTCTACTTTTGTAATCTTGGATATGATATACCTCTACAGATATGGTAGTGTCTTTTTCTAAAGCTTTATAAGATATTTCATTAAGACTTAGTTTTTCTAAAACATTCCAAAAACCTTTTGGGAGAATATAGGAAGAAGGAATTGTGATTTCGGAAGTAGGAAGAAAATAGTTTTGGTATCTAACTTCTTTCGTATAGGGTTTCTCTTGATCATATTTTAACCGTTTGGCACCCGTAATTTTACTGTCTATGTAACTTCCTTCGTACCCTTTAAAACTGAAATTAGTAGCTTTAGTAGTATCTACTTTCCAGTTTACAGGATATGTCTTTTGTTTTGGTAAATCAATAAAAGCTTGTTGACGAAGATTTTTTATTTGTTCCCCATCTTTTTCTGTAATATCAATCATGGATTTCATTAATTCATATGTACCTAAAACTCTTGGTTTATAAGGTTTTAGCATGTGTGTTTCTACCATCATTCCTAAGGTGTTCCATAATGTTGTGTATCCTGTCGAATATCTAGGGGAATCCATGAATTGTGTCCATCCCTTATCAGGAGTTGTTCCCCAAACATTTACATAAGGTGTAATGTCCCAGTCTTTATTAGATAATGACTTTTCCAATTGTGGATGCATTTCATTATGTAAATAGTTGCCGAGATTACCATTTAATTTATTATGCTGCGTAAATAGATGGGTTAGCGTATATTGATAATCAGCACCATTGCTAACGTGATTATCTATGAAAACATCAGGTTTTGTTAAATGAAAAATCTTTGCAAACGTCTGGGCATTTTTTGTGTCATTTTTTATAAAATCACGATTTAAGTCATAATTCCGTGCATTTCCTCTAAAACCATATGCTTTAGGACCGTTCTGATTGGTTCGGGTGCCTGTATTTCTATTTAGCGCACCTCCAATATTATAAATTGGAATTGTAGCTAAAACAGTTTGTTTAGGTGCTTCAATAGTTCCGTTAGCAATATCTCTAAAAAGAAGCATAGTTGCATCAATACCATCGCTTTCCCCAGGATGAATTCCATTATTGATTAGTAAAATACGTTTGTCTAATCTTATTTTTTCAAAATCAAATACTTGATCAGGGTTAAGTGTAACAATATGAAGAGGGTTGCCACTATCTGTAATTCCAATTTCTTGAATATTGATTTCTGGGTATGCTTTAGATAAGTTTTGATAAAATGTTATTACTTCGGGGTATGTCGGAGTTTCCGTTCCATCACTTTTTTCAAAAATTGTAGTGAAATCAAAATTTTCAGTTGAATTATCTTTCTTGGTGTTACAGGAAATAATAGTCAAAATACTGATAATGAGAGTGATGTTTCGCATGTATGATGTGAGTTAGGCATAAATATACTAAGTTTTATATTTTTAAGATCTTCTATAACGTTTTAGTTTCATTCTTGAGGTATATAGGTAGTGATTTTACTTGTCAAGACATAAAATAACTGTATTTTTGCACCCTCAAAATAGACTGATTATGACTGAGTTTGTAAGAAAAAGAGTAGCAAATGCTAAGAATGATATTCTATCTGGTTTAACAGTAGCTTTAGCTTTGGTTCCTGAAGCTGTTGCTTTTGCATTTGTGGCTGGAGTAGATCCATTAGTAGGATTATACGCTGCGTTTATGATTGGATTGATTACTTCTATATTTGGAGGACGTCCTGGAATGATTTCTGGTGCTACTGGGGCACTTGCGGTTGTAATGGTGAGTTTAGTTGCGGAAGGGAATGCTATGGGAGTAGAAGGGGAACAATTAGGCTTGTATTATCTCTTCGCTACAGTCATATTAATGGGAGTTATCCAAATGTTAGCAGGAGTTTTTAAACTAGGTAAATTCGTGCGATTAATTCCACATCCTGTAATGATGGGGTTTGTTAATGGATTAGCGATTGTAATTTTTCTTTCTCAATTGGGAATGTTTAAGGAAGGTGTGAAGGATATTTTTGGAAATGATAAGTATAAAACATCTTCTGAGTTAAAACAATATGATATCAAGGAGGGGGTAGTTTATGATTTGATAACTAAAGAGCCACTATATCTTTTTGGAACTAATAATAGGTTTGAAGATTTTAATACTAAGGAAACCAAATATATAGTTGATGATAATCAGGTTTTTGATGTAGATACTAAAAAGGTGCTTTTTAATGTAGAAAAAGACGGTGTTTATAGTGTTAAAAAAGGAGGAAAAGTAAAAAAATGGATTTCAACTAATAAACTCTTAATGATGTTGGCCCTCGTTCTTTTGACCATGCTAATTATGTGGGGACTTCCAAAGTTAAAGGTTACATCAAAACTACCTGAAGCTTTAATCGGAATTGTTGTTGTTTCTGCAATAGTAATATTAGGAAAACTTGATGTTGCTACAGTAGGTACTTTCATTGAACAAGGAGGAGGAAAAGGATTGAAAGGTGGTCTACCTCAATTTCAATTTGATATTTTCAATAAGATTCCTATGAATCTTGAAACCTTATATTTTATAGGTCCGTACGCTATTATTTTAGCTGCAATTGGTTTAATAGAATCCTTAATGACGCTTAATCTTATTGATGAGTTAACAGAAACACGCGGAAACTCTAACAGAGAATGTCTTGCGCAAGGTGGAGCAAATATTGTTACAGGTCTTTTCGGAGGAATGGGTGGTTGTGCTATGATTGGACAATCAATTATTAATATAAAAGGTGGTGGTCGTACGCGTTTATCGGGTATTGTTGCGGCTGTGACATTATTGATGTTTATATTGTTTGCATCTGGGTTAATTGAGCAAGTACCGATTGCAGCATTAGTAGGTGTGATGTTTATGGTGGTAATTGGAACTTTTGCTTGGTCTAGCTTTAGGATACTTAATAAAATCCCATTAACTGATGCTATTGTATTGATTTCTGTTTCATTACTAACCGTCTTTTTTGATTTAGCCGTTGCGGTAATTGCAGGTGTAATTATGTCTGCATTGGCATTTGCTTGGGAGAATGCTAAGAAAATTCGAGCTAGAAAACATATAAAAGAAGATGGAACCAAAGTTTATGAGATATGGGGCCCTTTGTTTTTTGGAAGTATTCAAGCATTTAATTCTAAATTTGATGTAGCAAATGATCCAGAGAACATAGAAATTGATTTTATCGAATCTAGAGTTAGTGATCACTCTGCGTTAGAAGCGGTTTTTAATCTGGTTGGGAAGTATGAAGAGGCGGGTAAGACGGTTCGAGTAAAACACTTGAGTGAAGAGTGTCAGGCATTGATGATAAAAGCTTCTCCTAGGTTGGCTAATGTTATAGAGCATGATATTGATGATCCAAGATATCATGTGATGGCAAAAGTTATGAAATAGGGTTTGAATAAAATCCTTAATCTGTTCTTTCTAGTAAATACATGTTTTCATTAAGAATCTGATTTTTATCTTTAATATCAAGTTCTGGAGTATAAATTTTTGATAAATTATATTCGTCAATATGTTTTTTTAGAGAATACCCATCTAAGTTTCTGTAATATGAATTTGGGATGGTTTGGTGATTAAAAGAATCATTCGTGTCATTATTACTGTCAAAGTAATTTAATAATCTTTTATAAACTTTTGTGTTTTCTATTTCTGGGAGATAAGATACGCTTCCAACTATATCGTTGGTGTTCTGAATTTTTTTAAAAACTCTAAAAAGCTTGTTTGTTATTTTTTGATTCAAAAAGAATAAAACTCCTTCCAGTATTATAAATGTTGGTTGACTGGTAATTAGTTTCTTTAATGAGTTGATCATTGTCTCTTCAGAATCTAAATTAAAATCTAGACTTAGATATTGTATATTGCGTTTAGGTAACTTGCCTTCTTTAGTCCATAGGTTTATTTTACTCTTTTTATATTCAATTATATCTTTTTTGTCAATTTCTATGGTAGATACATTGTCGTTTAGCATGAATTGGTACATGCTAAAACCTGCTCCAAAATTAATTAGAGTTCCTCCTTTATTGTTGTCAAAGAAAGATTGTAGGCTTTCATGAAAAAATCTATTTCTAAGGCTATGTAAAATGGCTTCTTTTTTTGAGACAGACTCCATGATAGAAGGAATCAGTGCTTCTGTTTTAGAATTGTTCCATAATTTGGCATAGATATCCTTACTTATATTCTCGTGATATGAGCGGTATGTAGATACGATAAAAGCTGTTTCATGAATTTGCATACATAAATGTAAGCTTTTCTAAACTTAACTAAAAAAAAACACCACTATATCAAGCAAGAAAATAGTGGTGCGGTTAGTGTATATATATTCAAAAAATTATGGCAATAATCCAGTGATTTGTGTGGTGTCGGTAATTGTAGAGTCCTTGTCTTTTAGGTTGTTGTTAGCTAAACGAGTAGTTTTTTCGCTATCAGTGATAAAACCGTTTTTGATCATCAAGGCTTTATAAAAATCGGTTTTGGTTTCTACACTAGTAGTCTCAACTTTCTTGATTTTAATATCAAAATTATTTACCGCGATTAAAGTCTGATAAAAATCAACTTTCGTATTCTTTACATTATTAGATTCTACTTTTACAAGTTCTGTAGAAGAGGTCTCTTGAGCACTAATTGTGAATAGAGAAAACAAAACAAAAATGGAAAGAATGATAGTTTTCATATTATTTGGGGCTTAATGAATTTACTACTTGATTTGTATCAAATTTACAATCAAATAGTTATGTAATAAAATGATTTGACATGTTTTAGATGAAGAGTTATTTTGTATCGACAAACAACACATATTTTACGGTAAAACCGTAAAATATGTGTTGTGTTTTCCGTCATTATTCCATGTTTTTAGTTTTGATAAAGCGTAAAAGCATTGATTTTTAGTGAGTTTTACTGCGTTTTTATTAAAAGTACTAAGACGTGTATTTGG
The DNA here is from genome assembly GCF_900109375.1 of Aquimarina amphilecti. GTDB lineage: Bacteria > Bacteroidota > Bacteroidia > Flavobacteriales > Flavobacteriaceae > Aquimarina > Aquimarina amphilecti. The sequence goes on along the minus strand of NZ_FOAB01000007.1, from coordinate 19,926 downwards.
CATAGGTTTTTTAATTTTGTAACCAACTACTTACATCGTGCGCAAAAAGATTTGATTCGTTGGAAAAACTTGTAATACTTTATACAAAAGATAGCTTTTTGAAATAGTTGCCCAAGACTTGTCGGTCATTAACCTCCAACCAATTATTTAAAACGGTAGCATAAATGCTTCTAAAATCTACGGTGTATTTTAGATCTCCATTAGTATCTAAATTTGATAAATTAGGTAATTCATTATAGACACCAGTCTTTTTTAATGAGCCTCCTATAGCTATTACATTATTTGCTGCTCCATGATCAGTTCCATGACTTCCATTTTGCTTCACACGTCTTCCGAATTCAGAAAAAGTAAGGATTAATGTATCTTTAAATCGATCATTCTTTTTAAGATCCTTTACCAATGATCCAATTGCTTCAGAATATGTGTTAAGCAATCGATCCTGACTATTTAGTTGATTTACGTGGCTATCGAAACCACCAAGAGAACTGTAATATACTCTTGTTTTTAAACCTGATATTATAAAATCAGCTATTGTTTTTAAATTTCTTGCAAATGATGATTGCGGATATTCTACATTGGTTTTATAAATTTTAGAAGTATTATAAATATAAGAAGCAGATGAATGTGTTTCTAGCATTGTTTTATATAGATATCCTTGATTATCTTCATTTAACATTTCTTCTTTAGTGTTATTTGCTAGGCTATTAAAAAAAGGCTCTCTTGTTGTGCGATGTAATTGATTAGGGTCAGAGACAGCAATACCGTTTAATTTTTTTCCTTTCATAGATAATGATAAAGAGTTGTCTACTTCTATCGCTTGATACGGATGCTGGCAATTAGCATCGAGATATCTGCCTACCCAACCAGATGATAAATACTGGTTAGTATCACTAGCCGTTTGCCAGATGTCCGTACTTCTAAAGTGTGATCTATTAGGGTTTGGATATCCTACATTATTAATTATAGAAACTTCCCCCAGATCATATAACTCTCTTAATTCTTTCAAGTTATTGTTAAACGCCAAATCATCTGTTATTTTTAAAGTTTCTGTAGCTTTTTTTGAAATAGTAGGTCTTAGACGATGATAGATATCATTACTAATTGGAATGATACTATTTAGTCCATCATTACCACCTGATAATTGGATAATTATCAAATTTTTATATCCAGATAATTGTTCAGGCGTTAAAAACTCCATCCCTTTAAGGAATGAAGGAACCAATGCCATTCCTGATGCAAAAACTGATTGTCTTAAAAAATCTCTTCTGTCCATAATTCTGGTTTTAGCAAAGTTGATATTCGGGTAAGCTCATTAGTTCAATAATAAAGTTTTTGGTATTTTTAGAATCAAGCGTATTTGTTACTGTCTTCGCACCATAAGATAATTTAGGTTGTAAGATAAAATCAATTAATTCTTCTTTCTTTTTATTATTTAAAGAAACTAGATAATTTTCCCAATTAGGTGTTGCCTTAACTCTTCTTTGCATTTGGGATTTTATTTTTTCGTAAAACTTTTGGCGCATCATTGTTGTAGCTTCCATATTGTCAATATCATGCCATTCTATTACACCATCATTTAAGGTTACAGATGCTAGTTTTAAGCGAAGCATTAATGTAGAATTGTCTATCCACGATTTTCCTCCTGGCCATCCAGCTACATTGGGCGGTAGAAATAGAGTTTGATTCATTTTACGCTGCAAGTATATTAGTACTTTAGGATCTTTATATTTTATACAGAATGGTTTACTTAAACCAATGATTAGTTCAATTGGTGATTTTATCTTGATCCCTATATGATGAGATTCATAAAACCAATTGCTCATGAATATCTTTTTCATTAGAATTTCTAAATTGTAATTAGAGCTGTAGAATGTATCCGTTAATTCTTTTAAGTGAGTTGGTTTTATTTTTTCGTTTACAAAATATTGATATATTTTTTCTGTGATGTATTTAGCTGTTTGTTTTTGTTCTAAAAGAATTTTGATAACATCTTCTCCTTTAAAATTTCCAGTTTTTCCTAAGATAGTTTTAGATCCAAAATCATGATGTTTTTGTCTAAACACAAAAGAACCACTTTTGTTAAAGTTCCATCCAGTGAATGCTCTTGCGGCTTCCTTTATGTCTTCTTCTGTATATCCATTGTCTCTGCCAAGGGTGAAAAGTTCCATGACTTCTCTAGCAAAGTTCTCATTTGGATTGTTTTTTCGATTTTGTCTGTTGTTAAGAAATAGTAGCATTGCAGGAGACTTAGAGACTTCCATCAGCATATCTCCAAAATTTTCTAATGCGTGTTTTCTAATTATGTTATTTAAATGTAATGCGGCTCTAGGGCTTTTTAATCGCACAGCGAAATGATTATGAAAAAACAATGTCATTTTCTCTCTTAAAACCTGTTTGGTCTCGGTTAATTGTTTTAACCAAACAATATTAAGCTCTAACAGTTTTTGATTTCGAAGCTTTCGTAATTCTTTTCGCTCTTCTCTGGATAAATCACGAGGGTCTTTTAATAATGCTCCAAAATCAAGTAATAGTTTAGTTTTTTGTCTGCTTTCTGAAAATAAATTATTGACTATTTCCTTTTTAGAGAATTCCCTTGCCTTTTGTAATTCTGGAGCACTGATTCCGAAACCAGTTCGCCAATAAAGATGTTGTATTTGTTTATCTGTTAAAGAAGTATCCATAATCGCAGCCTTTTTAGTAAGACCGTGATTTAGGCATAAGGTTTAAATGTGGAGTCTATTTTTTGTGTTCTATAAGATCCCATTTATTTCCATACAAGTCTATAAAAACCACTACAGTCCCATAATTCTCTTCTCTAGGCTCTTCTAGAAAAACAACTCCTTTAGATTTCATATTGTTGTAATCTCTCCAGAAATTATCAGTATGTAGAAAAAGAAAAACTCTTCCTCCAGTTTGATTACCAATTGTTTTTTTCTGCTCTTGAGTTACTCCTTCTGCAAGTAAAATAGAAGTTTCCGAATTGTGCTCTGGCGCAATAGTAACCCAGCGTTTATTATCTAATTTAATGTCTTCAATTAACTTAAAACCTAGTTTATCAGTATAAAATCGGATTGCTTCGTCATAGTCTTTTACTACAACACTAATAGTCCCAATTTTTCTTTTCTTCATTAATTACATGTGATTTCGCTTAATACTGTGGTTTCGTCAATTGCATCATTTTGATCGATATTTTCAGAGAATAAAACAAATCTATCAAGTGCATGAAAAGTAGATCTAGCCGAAACTTCCATGGTATAAGTTCCAGGTGCATCAAATTCTACAAAAATATCATGAGCATCATTATCACTAGTAGAGGATTGCCATTTCCATTGATCAGCGGCCCCACTTTTATATATTTTAAACCAACCATCTTTACTAGATCCATTAGGAATAGGAGATTGACCTGTATCCGCTGGATAGACGAAGCTTTCTCCTTTTTTTCCATAAAACTTTGAAGCATCTGCAAATCGCAACCATGAATCATTGTGTTCAGAACCTGATGTTCCATTAGTTATTCTGGATCTCCAGATAAATCGATAAACACCTGGATTAGAAATTTTTATTTTATAAGTAAGAAGACCATTGCCAGGAGCTCCTAAGAATTGATTCTCTTTCCATACCAAGTAATGTGTTCCTAAAAAACCACTAGTTGAGTTTTCCTTTACCCAATCATTATTATCCTTAATACTTTCAAATTCAACAGCAACTAGTCCGTCTTTTTCTTCATAAATAATAGCACTGTCAGAATTCTCACAAGTTATAGGGTCGATGGTGTTATCATCGTTATCATCAGTTTCATTATCAGTACTACAAGCATAAAATAATGTAATAATAGAAAGAATTAGTAGTCTACCAATATTAGATGTAGTTTTCATGTAGGTGGGTTTTTGGGGTTTTATGAATTTTATCCTTTTTTGACAATTACTGTATCGGGTACTAGACCTGTGTAATCACCATTATTTCTAATGACATCGCGAACAATAGAAGAAGATATATAGCTTTTTCCAGAGGATGTTAGCAAGAAGACAGTTTCAATTTCTGTTAATTTTCTATTTGTATGCGCAATTGCTTTTTCAAATTCGAAATCTGCCGGGTTCCTTAATCCTCGAAGAATGAAATTAGCATTTTGTTGTTTGCAAAAATCTACTGTAAGTCCCTTATATGTCATTACTTTGATTTTGGGTTCATTTTTAAATGCTTCTTCGATGAAGTGTTTTCGCTCTTCAAGTGAAAACATATATTTTTTTTCAGCATTTACACCAATAGCTAGAATAACTTCATCAAAAAGAGTTAATCCTCTTTCTATTATATCGTAATGTCCTAAAGTTATAGGATCAAATGAACCAGGAAAAACAGCTCTTCTCATAAGTGATTTCTGAATATTTGTATAAATATAGGTAAAGTTACAAAGTTTAAAATTAGTTTAATCTTAATTTTTATGTACTTAACTATTTCCCTTTGTTGCTTCTTGGATAGTATTGGTTAATAATTCTTTTAAGCTAATACCAGCTGCGATGGCTTGTTGCGGTAAAATACTTGCTTCACTAAAACCTGGATTGGTATTCATTTCAATAAAATGAGGTTCGCCATTATGAAAAATATATTCACTTCTAGAAAAGCCTTTCATTTTAAGTGTTTGGTATACCTTTAAAGCTAAATCTTTCACCTTTTTTTCATCATCTTCATTTAACCTGGCAGGTGTTATTTCTTGTGATTTGCCTAAATATTTAGCTTCATAATCAAAAAAGTCATTTTCGGAGACAATTTCAGTAATAGGTAATACAGTGTCCTTTCCTTTATATGTAATGACCCCTACGGATACTTCAGTTCCGCTTAAAAAGGATTCAATGATAATTTCATCATCTTCTTTGTAAGCTATATCTATTGCAGAAAGTAGTTCTTTTTCTTCTTTCACTTTAGAAACGCCATAGCTGCTACCTGCTTTGTTTGCTTTCACAAAACAAGGCAATCCTACTTTATCTATGATTGCTTTAGGATTTATAACATCTCCTTTATTTAGAAAATAATTTGTAGCAGTTGGAATACCATAAGGTCTCAATGCACTAATACAGTCTCTTTTATTAAAGGTGAGTGCAGCTGGATAAAAATCACAAGCAGTTTGTGGAATTCCTATTAACTCAAAATAAGCTTGTAATAATCCATCTTCCCCAGGAGTACCGTGAACAATATTAAATGCAGCATCAAAAGTAATCTTAGCACCGTTTAGTTGTAATGAAAAATCACTTCGATCAATAATTGTTTTTTCCTCATTATCATTTATGTAATACCACGAATCTTTGGTTATATGAACACGATAAGGTTCATATATATTTTTGTCCAAATGTTTATATACTACATTTCCGCTTTTAATAGAAATATCAAATTCACTGGAATAACCTCCCATAAGGATGGCAATATTTTTCTTCATTGAATAAGGTTTACAAACAAAAATATCATTTATCTAACAACAAAAGCTAAAAAGTTTCCGTTTTTATATCTTTGCCGAAACTATCAATCGATACATGGAATTTTTAAAAGGACTTTTGAGATTTATTTGGAGTAAAACATTTCTTATTCAATTAGTGATTGCTGTGGCTATGATCGCAATTATATGCTTTATAGCTCTTAAATGGTTGGACAGCTCCACGAACCACGATCAACGGATAGTGGTGCCAAGTTTAAGTAAGAAGTCATTAGATGAGGTAAAGATGCTTGTGGAGTCTAAGGATTTACGATTTGAAGTACAGGATTCTGCAAATTTCAACCCTGATTTCCCTAGATACTCTGTAATAGAACAAAATCCTCCTGCCGGAAATATGGTAAAAGAGAATAGAAAAATTTATGTAACCTTAAATCCTTCAGGTTATCGTAAGATTGAAGTTCCTGATGTAATTCGTAAAACTAGGCGACAAGTAGAGCCTAGATTGGTTGCTTTAGGTTTTAAGATTGGATCTATAACATTTAAACCCGATCCATCAGATCAAGTGTTAGAACTTAGGTATAAAGGGAAAAGATTAAAGCCAGGAGATAGAATAATGAAAACATCAACGATTGATCTTGTAGTTGGTGATGAGAGTGGGAACTTAAGACTTCCACAATAAAATTAAATTCAAAAATAAAATACTTTTGGAAGAAAATCCAGATATTGAAGAGCTAGGACCTAATGAAGATGATTTATATGAGCATCATCGATTTGTTGCTGGAGCAGGACAGGTTCCACTTCGTGTGGATAAATTTTTGATGAATTTTGTTGAAAATGCTACTCGAAATAAAATACAACAAGCTGCTAAAGCTGGGAGTGTTTTTGTAAATGATGTTTCTGTAAAGTCAAATCATAAGGTAAAACCTAATGATATAGTTAGGGTTTTGTTTTCTCACCCTCCATATGAGAATTTATTAACTCCAGAAAATATCCCATTAGACATTGTATATGAGGATGATGCTTTGTTGGTAGTTAATAAACCAGCTGGAATGGTTGTGCATCCAGGTCACGGAAATTATTCAGGTACCTTAATTAATGCACTTATTTATCATTTTGATAACCTCCCAAATAACAGTAGTGATCGGCCAGGTTTGGTACACCGTATAGATAAAGACACTAGTGGATTATTGGTGGTAGCAAAAACGGAAGATGCTATGACTCATTTAGCCAAGCAATTTTTTGATAAGACTTCGGAAAGAGAATATGTAGCAATTGTGTGGGGTAATGTAACCGAAGAAGAAGGAACTGTAGAGGGTAATATTGGTCGTCATCCTAAGAATAGGTTGCAAAATACTGTTTTTGAAGGAGATGATATAGAGAAAGGAAAGCCTGCTGTTACTCATTATAAGGTTATAGAACGATTGGGGTATGTTACTTTGGTTTCCTGTAAGTTAGAGACAGGTAGAACTCACCAGATTCGTGTGCATATGAAATATATAGGCCATACCTTATTTAATGATGAGCGTTATGGAGGAGAAAAAATTCTTAAGGGGACTACTTTTACTAAATATAAGCAGTTCGTAGAAAATTGTTTTAAAGTATTGCCAAGACAAGCACTACATGCAAGAACTTTAGGTTTTATTCATCCAGTTACTGGAGAGAAAATGAATTTTGAGACTTCTGTTCCTGATGATATGCAACAATGTGTGGAACGCTGGAGGAATTATGCTAAGAATCAATTAGATGCCTAGCTTATAGAGTTCAAATAAAGAAATGGAAATATCTTTTTTAGAAATTTTTACCTTAATAGGAATTATTCATGGATTTCTTTTAGGGTTTATCATTTTGTTTTCCAGATTCTTTAAAAATAAAGAACACTCTTATCTTGGATATACCCTTATAATATTATCCTTAATTGGAATAAATAATTGGTTTTGGGATTTAAATAAAAACCCGATAATTATATCAATTTCGGATCTTTTTTTATGGCAATTTTTATACCCTGTAACACTATTTGTTTTTTTTCTACAGAAAGTTAAACATCCTTTTATAGAGACTAAGAAAAGCAAACTGCTTTATATTCCATTTTTGATTCTTAGTATTATTAATATTTTAATCTCTTTGGATACAATATTTGATGTATACGAGATTGTCTTAGCACGGAAGAAAGAAGTTGTATTTTACTTCTATAAGATAGTCAGTATTTTAACCATTGTTTTCCCTGTCATTTTAATGCTTTTTTCGGCAAAGTATATTTTTAATAGTAAAAAGGAAGTTGCTATTAAGTGGATTAAATGGATCTGGATATTCATGTCTTTTTTAGAACTTTATGGCGTTGTTATAGAAGGAAAACGTTTTCTGTATGGCACCAAAATCCCCTTAACGTTTTTATGGGTTGCGGTTTCAATTTTTATGTATTGGTTAATTTATAAAGGATTATATCAATTTAAATTGTCTAATGATAAATACGAAGTTAGACAACTTCTTAATCGCTCTGTGAAAAATATAAGATCATCAATAAAGGATGACAAGAATCCATATATAGATCAATTGATGGTTTTATTACAACAAGAACATATTCATCATAATCCTGATCTAAATAGAGATATGGTAGCTAAGCGATTAGGAATAAGCGCCGGTTATCTCTCCACGCAGATTAATACTTTTAGTGATATGAATTTTTCGGAGTTTATTAATTATTATAGAATACAAGATGTAAAACAAATGATTCTCGATAAAGAATTTAATAGATATAGTTTATTAGCTATTGGATTAGAAGCTGGATTTAAATCTAAAACAACTTTTTATACTGCTTTCAAAAAAGAGACAGGAATGACTCCTAATACCTTCAAAAAGGAGCAAGAATAGGTTCGGATTTATTAGAATCCTACAATCCTGAACATTGTAAGTAATCACTTTTACTAGGTTTGACTTTGTAACAATAAAATCAAACAAAATGTTTAAATTAAGTAAGTCCTTTATTTCTTATTGTATTTTAATGGTGATCAATTTGGGTCCATTATTTAGTCAATCAAAAAGTTTTGCTTTCGAAGATGTTAATATTATTCCAATGAATAGAGAAGTAGTATTATATAATCAACGAGTAATCATTACAAATGGAAAAATATCTAAAATTGAACCTGTTTCAGTAAAGATAACCAAGAACGTTGATAGTGTTATAAATGCTAAAGGTAAGTATCTTATTCCTGGTTTAGCAGAAATGCATTATCACTTAGAAAACAATATTCAGAATGAATTTAAATTATTAATAGCTAATGGTGTCACTGCCGCTAGAAATATGGCGGAGTATGAAGGGCAAGATCAAATAAAAATTAGAGAAGAAGCCAATACTAACAAAATGTTAGCTCCTTACTATGTGACTTCGGGACCTTATCTTAAAGCAGAAAATTTACAAACTGTAGATGATGTTATAGATGTAGTTGAAAATCATAAAAAAAGAGGGTATGATTTTCTAAAAATAGCAGATAATTTACCAAAAGAAATATATCTGAAACTTCTTGAAGAGACTACAAAATATGGTATTCCTGTAATTGGGCATGGTCAAAGAAAATTGCCTTTAGGGTATTCTTTAAAAATGAAGTCAATAGCCCACATAGAGGAGTTTATGAATATTTTTAGTTCTGAAGAAAAGGAAGATGTCAAATATCTTAAAGAAGCAGCGATAAAAATGAAAAAGAGTGGTGTTTATGTTTCACCCACTTTAGGTATTTTTGAGATGATTGGTAGATATGCTGATGATGATAAGTTCGAGATTTTGAAAAAAAATGATGAAATAAAATATCTTCCCAAAAAATATGCTGCTTATTGCATGTCGGATAGTATTCATTATCGCACAAACTCTTGGTTTACTGCTCCTGAATCCTTGATTCGATTGCAAAACGAGTTAGAATGGCAACAAAGGTTTACTAAGATATTAAACAACGAAAAAGTACCATTGTTAGCGGGAAGTGATACATATGGATTGTTTTTACCTGGTTTTTCATTACATAGAGAGTTGGAATTGATACAAGAATCGGGACTTACACCATTCGAAACTTTAAAAACGGCCACTGTAAACCCTGCCAAGTATTTAGAAAGACCATTAAGTGGTATTATTGCTGAAGGTAAATTAGCGGACCTGGTGTTATTAAGTAAAAACCCATTAGAGGATATACAAAATACCAAAACCATTGAAGGAGTAATGCTTAAAGGAAAATGGTTGGATAGGAAAGCACTTGATTTGATGTTGAAGGAAGTAGAATATACATCTAAATATTAAAAAATAAGGGCAAAATCTCTGTTGCGATTCCATAGTTTTTATATTAAATAATTGTTACTAAAAACTTTATTTTGAAATAAATAGGGATTGCTCGGTTATTAATGTTATCTTCGCGCTTTAATTATTTATAATGAACAAAGGAACAGTAAAATTTTTTAATGACTCCAAAGGATTTGGATTCATCACAGAAGAAGGATCAAACAAAGACCATTTCGTACACATTTCAGGCTTAATCGACGAAGTTCGTGAAGGTGATGAAGTAGAGTTTGAACTTAAAGAAGGTAAAAAAGGAATGAACGCGGTAAACGTGAAAGTATTATAATATATACATTTTGACTTTTTTAAAACATAAGCCCGTCTTTCAAGACGGGCTTTTTTTTGTTTATAAATGAGTGTTATGTAGGAAATTTAATTAGAGAAACCGATTTACTGCTTTAATAATTTTATCGGCACGTACCATATTTTGCTGTTTAATATATTTATAGGTTCTGTCGAGGTATTTTTGGGCTATAATATTATTCTTAAATTCTTTTCTTGCTAAGTATAGATCTAATGCAACATTTAAGTCAGTCGTAGTGAATTCGACACCAGTATATTGTTGTAGGAGCTGCAGATACATAAAACCAAATTCTTCTGTAGGTTCTACCATAGTTCCTTCTCCAAAATCATTCCAAGTAATTATTTGAATAAAATCTGAAATTTCATGATGAGTATAGTTTAATGTTTCTGCAAATATTTGACCTTGGTTATGATCTATACTCCATGAATTGATGCCTTCAGACCAGCCACCTTCTTCGTAAAAACTATTAAAACCTGGATATGATGATCCTACTATAGTTAAATTTTCGGTTGGATAATAATCATAATAATGTTCGTGTGCTAGTAAGTGATCTTCGTCTACCCATAGGAATTCCCCCGTTGCATTTTCTCCTACTAAATTATTTGCTGCCCATAATGTTAGAAAATCTGGACGATTATCTGTTGGTAATATATCAAAAATAGTATCCCATTCTGGTTGAGTTGTAATATGATGCGGCCCAAATACAAATAATAGATTTTTATTATTATGTTTTATATAATTGGGGCTAGAAAAGTATGTATCGTTAATATATAATAAATCTTCTTGTACGGCTTCAATAGGACTAGGGGATAGGGTTTGGTTAAAGGCTTGAACCGCTACTCTATCTTCATACATAATTGAAAAGTCAAAATCTAAATCTTCTAATCTTGTTATAAAACTTTCTGTCGCATTTTTTATTTTTTGGTAGTCGTGTAGATCTTTACTCCCATACCAATCGAATATCACCCCATCAATACCTGCTAATTTCATCATTAAAAAATGATATTCTTGTAAATCAGGATCGCTTGAAGAATAAGGACCAATTACTGGATAAAAGTAGGAAGCAATTTCTCGTTTGCCATTTTCTTTAATATTATCCGGATTTTGATTTATCATGGTCCAATGCTGACCCCAGTATCCATCAAAATCTTTGTTCTGAAACCATGGCATATAATGCATGTAAATTTTTTTAGGATTTTCTTTTTCTACATTCATTCCAGATACGTCTCTTATATATCCGTTTTTTGCTAGTTTGATGATTTCTAGCTCTTCATCTAGTACTTTTTTTAGTTGTGCATTCGTATAAGTTGTATCCTGAACAGTTAAAGGAATTGTTTGTTCTTTTTCGGTTTTTAGTATTTCATCCTTTTCGCAAGAATAAAATAAAACAATTAAAAAAGTAATAGAAATGCATTTGGTTGTAATTCGTAGTTTCATGTCATATATGTTTATTTAATAGAATATGTGAGCTTGCTATTAAATAAGATAAATAGGTGTGTTATTGATTGAAAAAATATCAATCAAACTATATATGACAATTGTAAATTTTTTTGAGTGAATTACGTTAAAAACGTTATAAATTTAAGGGATTTTTTCTGTTAAAAAAAATATAATTCCCTTTTTGTTAGTTAATTAGGTTTTTGGTGTTGAAAAAAAGTATTCTTTTAGTTTTGTTAGAATAGAACATGTCAATACTTCGATAGACAAGAATTACTTGGGCCGATTTTATATGTCGACTTACTATTGTATTTTTGAGAAAACAAAAGTTATCGGAATGAAAATCGTAATATCTCCAGCAAAGTCTTTGGATTTTGAAACGCCTTTACCTACTAAAAAATATTCGGAACCATTATTTTTAGCTGAGGCAGAAAAGTTAAATTCAGTTCTTCAGAAAAAAACTCCTAAAAAATTGTCAGATTTGATGAGTATCAGTGATAATTTGGCTCAATTAAATTGGCAACGTAATCAAGATTGGAACCTTCCCTTTACAACAGAAAATGCACGACCTTCGGTGTACGCATTTAAAGGAGATGTATATATAGGATTAGATAGTTACAATATTCCAGAAGATAAATTAGATACTTTACAAGATAAATTAAGAATACTTTCGGGTTTATATGGAGTGTTAAAACCATTAGATTTAATGCAGCCATATCGATTAGAAATGGGGACTAAGCTAAAGGTGGGACGCAAAAATAACTTATACGAATTTTGGAAGAAACAAGTAACCGAACAAATTAATGAGGAATTACAAGAAGATGAGTTGTTTGTAAATCTGGCAAGTAATGAATATTTCAGCGTGATTGATAAGAAGGTATTAAAGGTTCCTATCATTACTCCACAGTTTAAAGATTGGAAAGGTGATAAATTAAAGATGATTAGTTTCTTCGCGAAAAAAGCCCGTGGTATGATGGTGCGTTACATTATTGATACAGGAGCAGAAACCATAGAAGAGTTAAAAGGGTTTAATTATGATGGATATAGCTTTAGTGAAGAGTATACAACCAAGGAAAATGAATTAGTTTTTGTGAGATAAACCGAATTAAGTTATCTGTAAATTATTTTCGAAAACAACAATTGTATCTAATTTTAGTATCTTCAACACTTATATTTAGATACATGTATAGATGCAAAAATTCATAAGTTTTCTTGATTGGATAGGTGAAAAAACGGGAAGCTTAGTTAGTTGGGTTGCTGTTTTTTTAGCTGTTATAATAGGTTTAGATGTTATTATAAGGTATGTATTCCAATTTACATTTATCTGGATGATAGAAACAGAGATCTATTTATTTGGAATTCTGTTTTTGGTTGGTTCGGGATATACTTTTAAATATGGTAAACATGTAAGAGTAGATGTTTTTTATACCAATTTTTCTAAAAAGAGGAAAGCTTGGATCGATTTGCTAGGTGGCGCTTTTTTACTTATTCCTTGGTGTTATGTAGTGATTGTCTCTTCTTGGTATTATAGTTTGTCATCCTTTATGATAAGAGAATCCTCGCCTCAGGTAGGAGGTTTACCGGCCCTTTATGTTCTTAAGTTTTGTATTACGTTGGGATTTGTATTCTTGCTAATACAAGGAATTTCTCAGATGCTAAAATCAATTCAAATAATTTTTAATAGAGTTAATTAATGGAGTTTTTAGCAATCATTCTATTCGTAGTTATCTTTATTTTAATTTTAAAAGGATATCCAGTAGCCTTTACATTGGGAGGGATTTCTGTAGCTTTTGCTTTTGGAGTATCGATTTTTGCTCCTGAGTATTTTACAATGTCTACATTTTATTTATTGCCTTCTCGAATTATGGGAGTTGTAAATAATTATGTTTTAATGGCGGTCCCGTTGTTTATTTTTATGGGAATTATGCTAGAAAAATCTGGACTTGCCCAAAGTTTATTAGAAACTATGGCAATGATGTTTGGTCGTGTTAGAGGAGGCTTGGCAATTTCTGTAGTTATAGTAGGGGCCTTATTAGCTGCTTCGACAGGTATTGTTGGAGCTACTGTAGTAACAATGGGATTGATCAGTTTGCCTACAATGCTAAAAAGAGGATATAAAACAGAACTTGCTGTCGGAGTAATCGCTTCTTCTGGTACTTTGGGTCAGATTATTCCACCTTCTATTGTATTAGTATTATTAGCAGATACCATAAATAGTTCATCCCGAGGAGCGGCTTCAGTTGATGTAGGAGCACTATTTTCTGCTGCTTTGTTACCAGGTTTAATTTTGGTGGGGTTGTATGTTGTATATATATTGATAAAGTCATTAGTTCATAAAGAAGACGCACCAAGTATACCTGCAGATGAAATTAAAGCATTTCGAGGGAGTAATTTTACTTCTAAAATTATTAAAATATTATTGTTACCAGTATTATTAATTGTAATCGTATTAGGTTCTATTTTTACAGGAATAGCTTCTCCTACAGAAGCTTCAGGGATCGGAGCATTAGGAGCAACTTTTTTAACCATTATTCAGAAGAAATTTTCACTTAAAATATTAAGAGAGGTTGCTCAAGAGACAACTCGTTTAACATCGATGGTATTTTTTATATTATTGGGAGCAACTACATTTACACTTGTTTTTAGAACATTAGGAGGGGATAGGTATCTTCAAGAATTAATTATGTCGTCTCAGTTGACACCAATGATGTTTCTGTTACTAGTAATGGTTGTAATTTTTGTAGCAGGTTTTTTTATAGACTTTATAGAGATTGTATTTATAATTGTGCCAGTAGTAACGCCTATTTTTAATGCTTTTGACATGAATATGCTTTGGGTTGGAATTTTAATGGCTTTAAATTTACAAACTTCATTTCTTACCCCGCCATTCGGTTTTGCTTTATTTTATCTAAAGGGCGTTGCACCAGAAACGGTCAAAACTAGCCAAATATATAGAGGCATTATCCCTTTCATTATTATTCAATTAATCATTGTGAGTTTAGTGATGTTTTTTCCCGAGATTATTTTTAACGAAGTTTAATGTTTTCAGTTACTTCATAAATATAAAATTATGAATTTATATTCAGTAAAAAAATTACAAGTTATTAGAGGGTTTATACTAACAGTTATGACAACTCTAGTTCTATCATGTTTAGGAGAACCGCCTGCCAGCATGAGGAACTCTTCATCATATGACGTAACTAAACCTAATAAAGTATTTCATTGGAAAATGACTACAACTTGGCCTCCTAATTTTCCTGTCGTAGGAGAAGTAGCGGAGAAGTACACTCAGTGGGTAGATGAGCTTTCTAATGGCCAAATCAAAATTAAAGTATATGGAGGTGGAGAATTAGTGCCTCCTTTAGAAGCTTTTGATGCGGTTTCTCAAGGGACGATTGAGATGGGTTGTGGGGCAGCATATTATTGGGCAGGTAAAACACCAGCTGCGCAATTTTTTGCGGCAGTCCCTTTTGGAATGAATAGTCAACAAATAACATCCTGGTTAGAGGTAGGAGGAGGATATGAACTTTGGAAAAAAACGTATGCAAAATTTAATCTGGTACCTTATATGGGGGGAAATACTGGAGTACAAATGGGGGGATGGTTTAATCGTGAGATTAATTCTATAGAAGATTTTAAAGGATTAAAAATGCGCTTACCAGGAATAGGAGGTAAAGTTCTTGAAAAAGCGGGAGGAGCAGCTGTTTTAGTTGCGGGTAGTGAGATTTATACAAGCTTAGAGCGAGGAGTCATTGATGCTACAGAATGGATTGGTCCTTATCATGATTATAAAATGGGATTTCATAAAATCTCAAAATATTATTACACGCCAGGTTGGCATGAAACTGGTTCTCAATTAGAATTTTTTATCAATAAAAACTTGCACGATGGTTTACCACCACATTTACAAGCTGTTTTACAAGCAGCAGCAAAACGAGCACAAGTTTGGGTGTTATCAGAGTTTGACAAACAGAATGGAATTTACCTAGATAAATTGGTGAATGAAGAAGGAGTGGAGATTAGAGAATTTTCTAAAGAAACTCTAGATGCTTTAAGAGGCTTTACTGATGAAGCTATACAAGAAATGATAGGAGATGATCCTTTGTCTAAAGAAGTGTATGAAAGTTATTCCACTTTTCAGAAAAGAATTTCTAAATGGTCTGAAGTAACTGAAAAAGCCTATTACAATAAGATTCAGAAGTAGTTTCCTTATAATAAATTAAAGTATTTAACGTAACAAGAAAAGTGAATCAGTTAATTATTACTATAAAAATTAATTATTTAATTTATTCTGATTAAAATGTATTGCAAGTATTCTTACTAATCAATATCTTCGCAGCGAATGTTCGCTAAATATTATTTAAACACAAAATTATAATCATGCAAATCAAAAAGGTTTTAGTTGCTAATCGAGGTGAAATAGCCATCCGAATTTTTAGAGCGTGTACAGAAATTGGTCTACAGACGGTTGGAGTATATACTTATGAGGATAGGTATTCATTACACCGTTATAAAGCAGATGAAGCTTATCAAATTGGTGCTGATAATGAGCCTTTAAAACCTTATTTAAATATTGAAGCGATTATCCAAGTTGCAAAAAAGAACAATGTAGATGCAATACATCCTGGATATGGGTTTTTATCAGAAAATGCTGATTTTGCACAAAGCTGTAAGGAAAATGACATCATTTTTATAGGTCC
The DNA here is from genome assembly GCF_900109375.1 of Aquimarina amphilecti. Classification (GTDB taxonomy): domain Bacteria; phylum Bacteroidota; class Bacteroidia; order Flavobacteriales; family Flavobacteriaceae; genus Aquimarina; species Aquimarina amphilecti. The sequence goes on along the minus strand of NZ_FOAB01000007.1, from coordinate 3,748 downwards.
TAAGGTATCTGTACTTCGTTCTTTAGGGGATAAGATTATGGCGAAAGAAGTAGCTATAGCCAATGATATTCCAATTATTCAGAGTAATAAAGAAGATCTTACTGATGTAAAAGTTGCTATAAAGGAAGCTAAGCGTATTGGTTTTCCTGTAATGCTAAAAGCAGCTTCTGGAGGTGGAGGAAGAGGAATGCGCGTTATTAGAAGTGTAGAGGAGTTAGAAAAAGCATATCCTGAATCTCAAAGAGAAGCACTCAATGCATTTGGTGATGATACTGTTTTTCTCGAAAAATTTGTTGAAAATCCAAAACATATTGAGATACAAATTGTAGCAGATCATCACGGGAATATGGTGCATCTTTTCGAACGTGATTGTTCAGTACAAAGACGTTATCAAAAAGTAATAGAATATGCTCCTTCGTATGGGGTTTCACAAGAAATTTTAAATAATTTATATAAGTATGCATTAACGATTTGTGGTGCAGTAGATTATAATAATATTGGGACAGTAGAATTTTTAGTGGATGATGATGACAGTATTTATTTTATTGAAGTAAACCCTCGTGTGCAGGTTGAGCACACGGTTACTGAGATCGTTACGGGTGTTGATTTAATTAAAACTCAGATTTTTATTGCAGGAGGATACCAACTTTCTGACAAACAGATTAAGATCGAAAGTCAGGAAAGTTTGAAGGTAAATGGATATGCAGTGCAATGTAGGATCACAACAGAAGATCCAGAAAATGATTTTAAACCTGATTATGGAACCATAACTACGTATAGAAGTGCATCAGGATTTGGAATTCGATTGGATGCAGGTAGTGTATATCAAGGAGTAACTATTTCTCCTTTCTTTGATTCTATGCTAGTAAAAGTTTCTGCCAATAGTAGAACTTTGGATGGCGCTTGTAGAAAAATGCGTAGAGCATTGTCAGAATTTAGAATTCGAGGTGTAAAAACGAATATGCCTTTTTTAGATAATATTTTAAATCATGATACTTTTAGGAAAGGGGCGGTAACGGTCAACTTTATTAAAGATACAAAGGAACTGTTCAAGATTAAGGAATCTCGTAACCGTGCTACTAAATTAGCTAATTTTTTAGGTGATATTATTGTAAATGGTAACTCTGATGTTAAAAATATAGATCCAACGAAAACTTTTGTAGTTCCTCAAATTCCTAAATTTGAGGAGAAGGCTGATTATCAAAAAGGAACAAAGGATTTACTTACAGAACTGGGGCCTGAGAAATTCGCTTCTTGGTTAAAAAATGAGAAGAAGGTTCATTTTACGGATACAACCATGCGAGATGCGCATCAAAGTTTACTTGCGACAAGAATGCGAACGTATGATATGCTTAAAGTTGCAGAAGGTTTTGCTAAAAATCATCCAGAAGTTTTTAGTATGGAAGTTTGGGGAGGAGCAACCTTCGATGTTTGTCTTCGATTTTTAAAAGAAAATCCTTGGGAACGTCTTCGTTCTTTGAGAAAAGCTATGCCTAATCTGTTATTACAGATGTTGATTAGAGGGTCTAATGGTGTTGGATATACAGCTTATCCAGATAATCTTATTGGTAAATTTGTAGAGCAGTCTTGGGAAAATGGAGTAGATGTATTTAGGATCTTTGATTCATTAAATTGGATGAAATCTATTGCTCCTTGTATTGAGCATGTTAGAACACGAACGCAGGGACTTGCAGAAGGTTCGTTATGCTATACGGGAGATATTTTAGATCCAAAGCGAACAAAATATACCTTAGAGTATTATGTGCAACTAGCAAAAGATATAGAAAATGCAGGAGCTCATATATTAGGAATAAAGGATATGGCCGGTTTATTAAAACCATATGCAGCATATGAATTGGTATCTGCTTTAAAATCAGAAATTAATATTCCAATACATTTACATACACACGATACTTCTTCAGTACAATCTGCAACGTATTTAAAAGCAATAGAAGCTGGAGTAGATGTTGTAGATGTTGCATTAGGGGGACTTTCTGGATTAACAGCACAACCTAATTTTAATGCAGTTATGGAGATGTTGAAATTCCATGATCGCGAGAATTCTATGGATACGACAAAATTGAATGAATATTCTAATTATTGGGAAGCTGTCCGTGAGTATTATTATGTTTTTGAATCGGGCCTAAAGGCTGGGACAGGAGAAGTGTATCAACATGAAATTCCTGGTGGTCAATATTCTAATTTAAAACCTCAAGCGCAAGGATTAGGGTTGGCAGATCGTTTCCATGAGATTACCAAAATGTATGGAGAGGTTAATACACTATTTGGTGACATTGTAAAAGTTACACCAAGTTCTAAGGTTGTAGGTGACATGGCTCAATATCTGGTAAGTAATAATTTAACGATAGAAGATGTAAAAGAAAGAGGAGAAACTATTTCATTTCCGCAATCTGTAGTTAGTTTGTTTAAAGGTGAATTAGGGCAACCAGAAGGAGGTTTTCCGAAAGATCTTCAGAAATCAATTTTAAAAGATCAAAAACCATTTACGAATAGACCAAATGCCCATTTAGAACCGGTAGATTTTGAAACAGAGTTTAAAGATTTTGTAAAAGTCTTTAAGAAAGGAATGGGTAGAGAACTAGATATTACAGATTTTCTTTCATATAAATTATATCCCAAAGTATTTACAGGAGCATATAATCACCACGTTAAGTATGGAAATGTAGTTAATATCCCAACTAAGAATTTCTTTTATGGAATGACTCCAGGAGAGGAAATTATCATAGAGCTAGATAAAGGTAAAATCTTATTGATTGAATTAATTTCTATAGGAGAGCCCCATGAGGATGGGATGGTAACAGTTTTCTTTAAAGTAAACGGACAAACAAGAAATGTAGAAGTTAAAGACAATTCAATTAAAGTAGATAAGGTGGTTCACGCTAAAATCGATAAGGCAGATAGTAAACAAATTGGCGCACCTTTACAGGGATCTCTATCTTCTGTATTAGTGAAAACCGGTCAAGAGGTAAAGAAAAATGACCCATTGTTTATTATAGAAGCTATGAAAATGGAGACAACAATTACTGCTAATGAAGATGCTACTATTAAGAAAATAGTTTTGAAATCTGGAACGATGGTTGAAGCAGATGATTTGGTAATTATACTAAAGTAACGGTGTTGAGTATTTACTTATAAAACAAAAAAGTCTCTAAATTTAAAGTTAGAGACTTTTTTGTTTGATTACAGAATAAGAGTTTATTCTTTTAGAATTCGTTTTACGGTGTTTCCTTTTTCTCCTTCAATATTTACGAAGTAAATACCGGAGTTTAATTCCGAAATATCAAAAGTATTAGTATTACTTTCAAAAACTTTTTCACCTATCATATTGAATATTGTCACTTTTTTTATAGGAACAGATATGTTTAACAGGCCTTTAGTTGGAATAGGGTAAATACGTAAATCTTGATCTTTTAATTCTTCCTCTTCCACGCTAAGAGTAGCAACAAGAAAACAGGAGGATCTTTCTGAACATCCATTTAAAGTGATTTCTACTGAGTAACTACCATTCTCTATTGCGGTAAAAGACTGGTTTGTTTCACCAGAAATAGAAGTATTGGTGTCACAATCGATCCATTGGTAAGAAGCTCCGGAAATGTTGGCTGTAAAAGTTGGTGATGAGGTGTCATCTACAGATGTGTCTGGAATTCCAAATACTTCAATAGTATCTGAAGCTGTATCAGTACATCCATTTGCATTCGTAAAACTATATGTTATTGTATGAACTCCT
>NZ_FOAB01000008.1:34519-195891 GCF_900109375.1 Aquimarina amphilecti | reverse complement strand
CTAGGATCATCAAGTTCAGTTATATTTACATTTACTTGGCTAGAGTTTGGACAAGTTCCATTGGTAGTATAAGTTACTACATAATCTCCTGCATCACTATCAGCGATATTTATTACTCCTGAAGATGGATCAATCACTAATCCCGTTGTACTAGCAAATACTCCACCTGCTAGACCTGTTATTGCTGGAGTTGTATTTGATTGATTAGCGCAATAGATTGCTTGATCATAGCTAAAACTAGGATCATCATTAGGGCTTACATTTATAGTAATTGTTATACAATTAGCTGTTGTTTCATCTATACATGAGATGTCACCATCTTCTGCTCTTATGTAATAGGTGGTACTTGGCGCAGTTGGAGTTACTTCAAAAGTTGAAGTATTTGTTGTAGTAGTTCCTAACAGGTTTCCTCCACAAGAGTCTGTGTAAATCGACCAGGTTGAAGCAATATTAAGATCACCAGATATTGTAATTGTAGTGGATTCACCTTCGCATAATTCAGTTGTTGCAGTTATATTAGGGATATCAGGTGCTATACATATTGGGATCTGTTTAAACCAGGCAAACCGAGCAACATTAAAACTACCTAAAATAGCATCTTTTAAGCCATCTCCATCAACATCTCCAAAATCTATGGTAGGAAAACTTCCAATTTCTCCACGGGTTAATTCACCATTGAACAAATTTTGAACTGAAGCAAAATTTGGAACTGTTGATGTACCTGTATTTTCTAACCATCTAACAAAACCGTTATCAATCATGAAAAACATATCTAGATCTCCGTCTTTATCAAAATCTTCAAATACAGGTATTGGAACATCCATGTTGTTAAAAGCACTTTCATCCATCCAAGGACTATTCGCTTCAGACTGACGTTCGAAGATAGGGTTGTTTTTCGTACCGATATTTTTGTAGTAAGTTAGTTTATCACTGCCCAGCGCAACCAGATCCAGATCTGAATCATTATCAAGATCTACAAAACCTAAACCTGGAAATTCAGCTATCTCTTGATCATTAAGTCCTGGTATACCATCCGGAACATATTCAAATACAGGAACTTCTGGTGTACCAGTATTTCTGTAAAAAAGGACATCATTATTTCGGTCTCGTTCGTAGTCGTAGTCAGTGCCTATAAACAAATCAAGGTCTCCGTCATCATCAATATCAGTAAGTTGAGGTCTATTTTGATTTCTAACGGTTAAATTTCTATCAATCCAAATAGTATCTAAAGAGGGTATAGATGCTGCTACCCAATTAGGAGAGGTAATTGTACCCTCATTTTTAAAATAATGTATAGTTCCTCCTTGACTACCTGAAATAAAATCTAGATCACCATCATTATCAAGGTCTCCCAGTATTGCAGATCGTAAACGACCTCTTGTGATAGATGTGTTAGGTATTGTTGCTACATCCAATCCTGCAGGTTCTGATCCTGGTCCAGTAGATGTGCCGTCAGGATTATTTAAAAGGCTACCTCCTTTAAACTCCCAACTGATGTAATCAGCTTGTGAAAATATGAGTTGATTTCCTAAAATAAGGAGTAAATAAATATAGATTATTTTTTTTATCATCTTATTCCAATTGTAGCGGTTAGTTCTATATAGTATAGACTCTAATTTTAAATGCTTTTTTTATACAATTATTTACATAATACTATTATCGGTAATAAACCAATTATGTAAAAAGGCAAATACCCGAGAAATCTTTATATCTCGTTACCTTTGGTTTTAAGAATAGTATTGTAATTATCTAGGGGAGGGGATATTAGATAATTTTTTCCTTTATTACTTTTCGGCAAAACTAGTAATTAAGTTTTTGTTTAACAACATAAAATTATATTAATAATTTATCTTAAACCAAAATTAGAAATAGGTTAAAGATTAATTCAAATATTCTTAAAAAAGTAGGATTATGATTAAAACTGTAAAAGTATTACTAGTTATTTGTGTTGTAATATTATCTCTAGAGTGTTGTAAAAGTGAATTGGACCCTAGAACAATAGTACTTAAATCATTAGAGGCACATGGTGGATTAGAAAAATGGAACAGAGTAAAGGAGATTTCTTATAAAAAGACCACTGTTTTATATGATAGTCTCGGTGCTATTGAAAAGCAGATTGTTCAAACCCATAAAAATACATTTAATCCAAAATTTAAGGCTGAAATGATATGGGTAGAAGATACTATTCAAAAGAAGGTAATATTGGAGAATGATAAAATTAGTGTGTATTTTGATGATGTCCTACAAAGTAGTCCCGAACTACAAAAAAAATATTATAATTCTATTACCGCTGCGCACTATGTTATCTGGCAACCCTTTAAATTATTAGATAAAACTGTTACACTATCTTACGTCGGGATTGATACGGTAGAAGATGAAGAAGTTGATGTTGTGAAAGCTTCGTATTTTAAGCCTAATGGATCTCCTTCAAATACTTGGTGGTACTATTTCGATGTTAAATCTTATAAACTTATTGGTAATATGGTGCATCACGGCACTACCTATAGTTATATCGTAAATACAAAACACGAAGATAAAACGGGCTTATCACTTAATGCCAAACGTAAAAGTTACCTGACAGATAGTTTAAGAAACCCTAAGTTTTTAAGAGCGGATTATACTTATGAAATTTTAGAATTTAATTAACGATAGGATAAAGATTGTCAAATATTAATGTGACAAACAATATCTTCCTGGTTCAGGCATTGCTATTGTTGTCGATGTATCAATAAAATCAATACATTCTCCTGCAGTGTGATCAGAACCACCGTTTATTTTTGTTAATTCAGTTCTAGATAGTTTTTTAAATTTTTTTAAACTTTCCATCTTTAAAATCATTTTAGTGAACTTAAAGTTAAAAAATAAATTTGATAATATCTATAAGCCTTATTGTTTCTTAGTTTTTCTTCAGAATGTTTTATACTGATAATAATATGTCCAGATCTAGACAAATTGACGATGGAATTTTTGAAAAAAATAAGTTCGCTTTTTTTAAATGGGACTTTTAATTCATTTCTTAAAATTAATATTGTTCAATAATAAAGGATATACATTCTTTATTAGTACTTCATCATCAATTAAAAGAAAAAAAATGAAAAAAAACCTATTGTATGTTTTAATACTAGTAATTATTAGTGTCTCATGCGTTAATAAAAAAAATGTAGAGACAAGTTGCAACTTGAAAAACAATATTGACACCTATGTTAACAATGTAATGAAGTTGCATAATATCCCAGGTTTGGCTATTTCTGTTATACAAAATGATAGTATAATTTATCAAACTTATAAAGGAAAATCTTCATTGGAGCAAAACAGGAATGTTGATGAACAAACATTGTTTAGAATGTTTTCTTCCACAAAACTAATAACATCTACTGCTGTTTTTCAACTTATAGAAAAAGGAAAAATTAGCTTGAATGATAAAATTTCAAAATATCTTAACAATTTACCACTTAAGTGGCGTGATATTAGAATCAACAATTTATTAAGTCATTCATCTGGAATACCTGATATGATTAGATATAAATGGGATTTAACAGATGATCAGTTAATGGAAAAACTATCTAATGATGAGATGGATTTTGAAAGAGGAAATCAATTTGAATATAATCAAACTAATTATTGGCTTCTTTCTCAAATAATCGAAAATGTCTCTGGATTGTCTTTTGCAGAATTTGTACTTAAGAACCAATTTAATGGTGCCTATGATGATGTATTGTTTTCATCCAATGCTACAGATGATATTCCTAAAAGAGCAACAAGGTATTTCTATAATTATAAGACTAAAGAGTTTGATAAGGACAAGAATAATAGTGGGGCGAGAGGGTTTTCTGGTAATGGATTAAACATTACTCTTGATGAGTTTGTTAAGTGGAATTCTAAATTAGATAATAATGAATTGCTTAATAGTGAATCAAAAAAAATGTTATGGACACTTTTTAATTATAAAAATAAAACAGATAAATTTTTGCACGGGTGGGGGATTTATCCGGTAAATAACCTGAAATCTGTAGGTTTTTCTGGGGGGAATTGTGTCGGATTTAGAAAGTTTTTAGATAATAATACAACTATTATTTTACTTTCAAATGGTTATTTACATCCAGCTTATGATATCATAATAGATGATATTGCTAGGATGACAATTCCAGAATTAAAAACTAAAGATTTGACTTTGGAAGAAGATATTATGAGCTTAGTTGTGAATAAAGAATATGAAAAAGCAGAGTTAGTATTTAAAACACTTATATCGGAAAACTTGGAAACCGAGTTTTATAATTTGAAGTGGAATATAAATGGGATAGGAAATACATTGAATTATAATAGTGATTTTGCGGCATTTGATGTTTACAAGATTCTTTTAAAGACATTTCCAGAGTGGTGGATTCCTCAAGCAGGTTTGGCTGAGACATACGAAAAACAAGGAGATACTTTAGGAGCTATAGCTGGTTATAAACGTGCGATTAGGTTGAATGAAGGAAATAAGTGGAACTACAATGACCAAATGAATGCCAAGATAAAAGAATTAGAAAACAATTAACAAAATTGTATTTATAATCCATTTTAAACAGTAGTTATTTGAACATGCTTATTTTAGCATTTATACTACTGTTTCTTTTATGGGTCAAGATTTTATTTTGGAAAAAGCCACAATAATTGTGTTTTTCATTGCATTGGTGTTAGCTTTATTTTTGTTTACTGTTAAAAGCAAAAGACATAATAAAGTTAGCAATATGTTAATGGGATTATTTTTGTTGATATTGGCGATTCATATCAGTGTTTTTCTTTATTCCGATTACATTAGAACACCTTTAATTTTTGAGCAGTTAAGAGATCAATTTATGCTCTTTTCCGGACCTCTACTTTATTTGTACTTGATTTCATCTATGTATCTTGACTTCAAGTTAAATAGGAGACACTTATTACATATAATACCATTTGTTTTGGTAATTATAATTTTTATTCCAAGATTTTTTTCTGTAGATGAAACAGATCGAATGGTTTTTTATCAATCGTATCATTCTCATTTAGAAGCAAAATTATACGCTTTTTTAAATATGGTTACTATTAGCTTCTATTTGATACTTATGTGTCTGGAATTAAAAAAATATAAATTGATATTATTAGAAAATTATTCAGATAAAAGATATTTTAATTACAGATGGTTAAATCAGTTAACTGTTTTGTTAGTGTTGTTATTTATTTTTTCATTCTTCAGAACGGCAATTATTTATTTTGGGAATCGTGAGGAAATATTAAATATAAGAATTTTTCATACTATTTATTTAGTATTGTTTATGTCTTGGCTGATACTAAAAAGTTTGTATTCTCCAGAAATTTTCCGTGCGGTGGATACTAAACATAAGTTAGTGAAAAATTTGTATCTAAATAATTCTCAAAATATAAATTTGAATCAAGTAAGTGATCAGAAAGAAATTCAAGAAAAAATTGTAAGATTAAGACAACACATTGAAATTAATCAGTCTTTTCTTAATTCTACATTAAGCATAAAGGAGCTTGCAAATAGTGTTGGTATGGAAACTCAGGAGTTGTCAATTTTGATTAATCGTTATATTGGCAAGCATTTTTTTGATTTCATTAATGAGTATAGAATTGAGATGGCAATCAAAATTCTTGAAGACCCTAATAGAAGATCCAGTCATGTTTTGGAGATTTTGTACGAAGTAGGTTTTAATTCCAAATCATCTTTTCATAGAGCTTTTAGAAAATACACTAGAAAAACTCCTAAAGATTATAGAGCTAAATTTTAAAAAAGATAAGTGTACTATAACAACCTTGCTTTAGTTTTTTTCCAAATGTAACTTTGACAAACAATTGTAAACGCAAAAAAGTCCAACATTTCTGCTGGACTTTTGCTCCTCCTCTTAGGCTCGAACTAAGGACCCTCTGATTAACAGTCAGATGCTCTAACCAACTGAGCTAAGGAGGAATTTACGTTTGCAAATATAGAAAGTTTTTCTCTTTTGCGAGTGCAAATATATACTATTTTTTAAAACACAAAAAGATTTTTTTGATTTTTTATCATTTTCCGAAAATTGCGCGATAAATATCATTACCATTTGCAAAAAGTAATAAAGCAATTAGGATAATAAAGCCAACTAGTTGTGCATATTCCATAAACTTGTCATTAGGTTTTCTGCCGGCAATAATTTCATATAATAAAAACATTACGTGTCCTCCATCTAATGCAGGAATAGGTAAAATGTTCATAAAAGCTAAAATAATCGAAATAAAGGCTGTTGTGCTCCAAAAGGCAGCCCAATCCCATACAGGTGGAAATAAATTACCTATCGCAGCAAATCCTCCAATCTGAGTAGCTCCTTTCTTAGTAAAGACATACTTAAATTGTGCAATATAATCGTGAAGTTTCCAGTAGCTATAGTTAAATCCTGCACTGATGCTTTCTCCAAACGAAAATTCATCTTTGTTTATCTTATAATAAACTGGTAATACTCCAATTGTACCCTCTTCATCAGTTTTTACCGAAATAGTTTGTTGCGATCCATCTCTAAGAAAGGTAATATCAATTTCTTCTTCTTCTTTAGGTTTTACCTCTTGCTTAAACTGGTGCCACCAAGTTATTTTTTTACCATTAACAGATAAAATCTCATCTCCGTTTCTAAGTCCGGCTTTATATGCTGGTCTGTCCGCAACAACAGTATCAAGAATAGGTTTTATTCTGATACCAAAAGGTTCCATAACTCCTTCCTCAAACATGGTTTTACCAATATCTTCAGGAATATCAATGGTCTTTGTGTTTCCGTCAGCAGATAAAACAGTAATATTTTGAACATCTCTAAGGAAAAGATGCATATTAACATCTCTGGCGTCTTTAAAATCTTCTCCATTTACCTTAAGTACTCTATCACCATCTTTAAAGCCGTATCCTTCAAAAATTTCTGCAATTTCATATCCATCTGGAATATCTTCGGAGGAAACATAGGAAATTCCCCAAGTGAAAATTATGGCCATATATATTAAAAACCCAAGAATAATATTTACCGTTACTCCTCCAAGCATAATAATTAGTCGTTGCCAAGCCGGTTTAGATCTAAATTCCCAAGGCTGAGGTGGACCTGCCATCTGCTCTTTGTCCATACTTTCATCAATCATTCCGGAAATTTTAACATAACCACCTAAAGGTAGCCATCCAATACCATAAACCGTTTCTCCGATTTTTTTCTTGAACAACGAGTATTTTACATCAAAGAATAAATAAAATTTCTCTACTCGTGTTTTAAATAGCTTTGCTGGAATAAAGTGTCCTAATTCGTGTAAAACGATTAAGATAGACAAACTTAATAATAGCTGTAATGCTTTTATAATTATCGGACTCATGTGGTCTTATTCAAAATTAAATCACGCAAAAGTAACCTTTTAGAGTAGTTTATGAAAGAAATCTGGTCTACAGATTCGGGTTTTAATATTTTTTTAGCGAAAACCATAATTCTGTAAAAGATAAACCTTGTAATTTTGTAACTCTAAAATGTAAGTATGCTTCGATTCTTTGCTAAGTACAAATTCTTTGCTATAGTTTTATTTATACTATCTGCGATTATTATTTCGATAATTTATTCAATTTTAAAGCCGAAAAGGGTTCTACGGGTTTATGAACCCGATATGGTGAGTCTAGAATTAGTCGATAGTACGGTGCAGCATGTACGTAAATATCATAAGATAGCTGATTTTAGTCTTTTAAATCAGAATGGAGAGAAGATTACACAAGCTAATTATAAAGATAAGATTTATGTTGCAGATTTTTTCTTTACCACTTGTCAGACGATATGTCCAATAATGACAGATCATATGAAGCTTATTCAGAGCAGGTTAAAAAATGATCCGGATGTCAAGTTATTATCTCATACAGTAATTCCTGAAACAGATGGAGTACCTCAGCTAAAGGAATATGCGATTAGAAAAGGAGTTGATGATACTAGATGGAACTTGGTAACTGGGGATAAAAAGCATATTTATGATCTTGCTCGTAAGTCATATCTAGTTGCAAAGACCAATGGAGATGGTGGTCCCTATGATATGATTCATACCGAGAATTTTGTGTTGGTGGATAAAAAAAAGCGTATTAGAGGATTTTATGATGGAACTGATTTGGATGAAATTGAACGTTTACTAGAAGACATAAAAGTTCTAAAAGAAGAAGGAGTAAAATAACACAGCTACTTTTTTTGTCCAAAATGCAATTTCTAAAAGCAGCTGTGCTTTACGTGGATTAGTTGTGATTTTAATAGCGGGTTTATTTTTTGCTATTGTCTAACCACTTGTCTTATAATTATAGAAAGATTTCTTTTTTAATTTTACCATTCCGGTTCTAGACCAATTGTGAATGAGGTTGGAGTACATCTTGTATAGGAAACCGCGATACCATCTTTATTTACATAACATATTAATTTTTCGTTCCATCCATCTGGACAATTTGGTCTCCAAGGAGGTAAATTTTCTGTTGTTGGAATTACTAGCTTATCAAAGACAACAATACTTCCGTCTCTATGAAGAATTTGAAAACTGGTTATGTAAGCATTATGCAGTTTATATGATAATTGACTGCCTGTACGTACATTTTTTGCAACTAGATAAACACCATCTTTTTTTGGGTTTTTAACAGTGTATTCATCGTATTTTTCGATTTTGTCATTTTTGTCTTCACCAGATACATCTAAATCTTCTTGTTCTAAGTTGTTCTTTTCGCAAGAAGAAAGAATAGCGATCAAACAGATCATTAATGTTTGAAATAATAGTTTTTTATAATTTTTCATTGTATAAAGTTTTAATTACATCTTACTCTATTGAAGGCTTTTCGGTTTACGCCTGCTTCTAAATTTAGATATGATGAAATTACCAAGGGAACTTTCGTTTTGTGTCCGAGAACTTTGAACTTCAATAATCTCGGACGGTTTTTCAGTTGTTTCCCCTTTTATTACTAGGCTTCTAACTGTTTTTTAACAGATTAAATGTAAAAGAGGAGAGGAGTAGAATATTTTAACAACTTACGGTTGGTTTTTCTTTTAGATAGTTTTTTCAATACATATTTTTCCATTACTTTTGCCTTGTTTAAAATTATTCTAAATAAAGACTTGAAAGTTACTATTGCAAATCTCAAAAAAGGTCAACGTGCGTTGATTAAGGAAATAACTTCGGATACGATTCCTCTTAAGTTGTTAGAAATGGGGTGTTTGCCGGGTAATGAAGTGCAATTGTTGCAGACTGCACCATTTCAATGTCCAATGTATCTTACAATCAATGGTAGTCATCTCGCCATACGAAAAGAAATTGCTTCACAGATCGAGATTGAAATTATTTAACAGGATTACTTTTTATGGCCAAGCAGATTAAAGTTTCACTTATCGGAAACCCAAACACAGGTAAAACGTCTGTTTTTAATTTGCTTACGGGATTAAACCAACAAGTCGGCAATTATCCAGGAATTACAGTAGAGAAAAAAGAAGGGGTTTGTAAATTACCTCGAGGAGTCAAAGCTCATATCCTAGATTTGCCAGGAACATATAGTCTTAACGCATCATCTTTAGATGAAAATGTGGTTATAGAAATTCTATTGAATAAAAAGGATAAGGATTTTCCTGATGTAGCAGTTGTAGTAAGTGATGTAGAAAATCTTAAAAGAAATTTATTACTATTTACTCAAATTAAAGATTTAGAAATCCCAACTATTCTAGTCATTAATATGGCGGACAGAATGAGTAGAAAGGGTATTTCTCTTGATATTCCATTATTGGAAAAGGAATTAAATACCAAAATTGCTTTGGTAAGTGCCAGAAAAAATGAAGGTATAGATGAACTTAAGAAGCTAATTCTTTCATATGCATCAATACCAGCTAAACCTTGTGTTGATGCGTTAACCTTTGCTCCAGAATATTTTGATCGATTAAAGAAAGCATTTCCTAATCAATCTATTTATAAACTTTGGTTAGTTATTACACAGGATGTCAATTTTAGAAAAATTGATAAAAAGAAACCAGCGGTACCACCAGATTTTGAAATTAAATCTGAAAGTGAACTGAAACGTTTTCAACAAAAGGAAACAATTAAAAGATATCAATTTATTAATCAGGTTCTTAAAAAAGGATTGATAATCGATGAAAAAGCGGCCACGGGATTACGTGCTAGATTAGATAGAGTTTTGACTCATAAATTCTGGGGGTATTTTATTTTCTTTGCAATTTTATTATTAATCTTTCAGGCTATTTATGATTGGTCTTCCTATCCAATGGATTTAATAGATGAGGCCTTTGCTTGGTTAAGTGAAACTACAAAATCAGTATTACCTTCAGGGCCTTTTGTAGACTTAATAACAGAAGGGATTATTCCAGGATTAGGTGGTATTGTAATTTTTATACCTCAAATAGCATTTTTGTTTCTCTTTATTTCCATTTTAGAAGAAAGTGGGTATATGAGTCGTGTAGTATTCCTAATGGATAGAGTAATGCGAAAATTTGGATTAAGCGGAAAAAGTGTAGTTCCTTTAGTTTCTGGAACTGCTTGTGCCATTCCTGCAGTAATGGCTACACGGAACATTGAAAGTTGGAAAGAACGTTTGATAACAATTTTGGTAGTTCCGTTTACAACGTGTTCTGCAAGATTACCTGTTTATTTGATAATAATAACATTAGTTATTCCAGATGAAAAGGTGGGATGGATATTTAGTTATCAAAGCTTAACTCTGATGCTGTTATATTTTATAGGTTTTGGCGCAGCAGTTGGTTCCGCTTGGATTCTTAATAAAATTTTAAAAATAAAAAGTAATAACTACTTTGTTATTGAGATGCCCGGGTATAAAATGCCAATGTTTAAAAATGTTGCAATTAATGTAATCGAAAAGACAAAGGCATTTGTTTTCGGTGCTGGAAAAATAATTTTAGCAATTTCTATCATTTTGTGGGTTTTAGCAAGTTTTGGTCCTAATGAAAATTTTAGTAACGCAGAAGAAATAGTTACATCAGAGTATGTGGATCTTTCCCAAGAAGAGTTAGATCAGAAAATTGCTTCTTATAAATTAGAATATTCTTTTATTGGCTATGCGGGTAAGGCTATTGAACCTATTGTAGCTCCATTAGGATATGATTGGAAAATTGGAATTGGAATCATTAGTTCTTTTGCAGCTCGTGAAGTTTTTGTTGGTACTTTGGCTACTATCTATAGTGTAGGAAGTGATGAAGAGGAAACAATAAAGAATAGAATGGCTTCTGAGGTGCATCCTGTGACGGGAAATCCAATATTTAATCTAGCGAGTGGAATATCTTTGTTACTGTTTTATGCATTTGCAATGCAGTGTATGAGTACTCTAGCAATTGTAAAAAGAGAAACAAATAGTTGGAAGTGGCCAATGATGCAACTTATATTTATGAGTGTTTTAGCGTATGTCATTGCATTGGTAGCATATCAGATTTTAAAATAAATAACTAAGTTTTTGTATCTTTATTCGACTAAGAAAATATGAATTTATTTATCCAGAACATATTAGTATTTATAGTTTTTGCTATAGCAATTGCGTTTTTGATCAAGAAATTTGTTTGGAAACCTAAAGTTGTTGCTACAAATAAAAAGATCCCTGGAAATTGTGGGAATAATGGTTGTGGTTGTCACTAACCAATAAGATGATCAGTAGTAATTATTATAATTACTTATTGATTGTACATCTTTCCAAAAAGTAATTTATTTTCTCTTTAACCATTTTAAAGAACTATTACTGCTAATCAAATAAACACCTATAAAAATTAAAGAGCAACATAACAATTTTGCTATTGTTATATCTCCTTTGTATTGGCTGTCAATAATGAAATAAGCAATTCCAGCAACTAACAACATTGCTACTGCGGGCTGGACATAAATATAGCTACTAGAAACAGTAGGTTTTACAAATTGCAAGGCGAACATATTTAGTAAATATGCTAAAAATGTAGGACCTATAATTACATAAATTAATGATATCCAATTAGTGGTTTCATAAGAATTGAAGTCAGTATCTAGCAATTGGCCAATACAAAGCGGAAACATAAAGATGAAACCAAAGAAGAACGTCCAAATAATAACAGTGATTGGTTTATATTTTTGCATTAATGGTTTTACTAACACTAAGTAAAAAGCAAATGATAATGCATTCAAACCTATAAATATATTTCCTTTTAATGATCCGGTTCCTAAACCCGAGTTACCTAAATATATTAATAATATAGCGCCTCCTCCTCCGATACAGATGCCAAGAATGCGTGATAATGTAAGAGGTTCTTTTAATAAAAAATAACTGATAATAACTGTAAAAATGGGCATAGCAGTGACAATGATGGCCGCATCTACAGGAGATGTCAAACTTAACCCATTCATAGAAAAGAATTGATTTGTGGCTACTCCTAGAAGTCCACAAAGTGCTAATCTTGGAATATCTTTTTTTTGAGCCTGTTCTTTTATAAAAAGTTTTAGGATCAAGAATAATAATCCAGCTCCACTAATTCTTAGAAATACTAAAGCAGATGCCCCTATTTTATCAGGCATAAGTCCTTTAGCAATAAGATAATTTGCCCCATAGATCATATTTACGCTTAATAATGCAATATGAGCTTTGGCTTTGTTGGAAATCATTTGGCAAAGAAACTAAATATAGCAATAAGTAATCACGGTTTAAGAAATATTTATTTCACTAATAACTCTAGATAATATGTAGAAGGATCTATTTTTTCAGAATTGGTAGGGTATGGAGTTAAATTATATCCGTAGATAGTTTTTTCGATTGACTTTAGTAGTTCTTTTGATTTGTTAGGAATCTCAATTATAATTTCCTTTTCCTCTAAAAGCGTATCATTTTCATATAAGCCTATTAAAATTTTTGCTTGTCCTGCCCATACACACGATACGCCCTTTGGACAGCGAGAGTCTTCTGTTACTTTTATGAAATGTATACTCTTGTTTCCAAAAGTAGCTTTCTTACCGATTTTTAACTTGGTAACTATTTGAGGGCTTTTTACTTTTTTATTAGTGTCTTGAGCTTTTAATAAAAAAGAGCTGAATATTAAAAGTAAATAAATGAATTGTTTCATTGTAAGTTTTTTTATTCTTGATCCTCGGTTAATATAAAATATCTATGTTCATCTAGAGTTTTTCCATTCTTAATTATTGCTTTTTGGAATACTGCTTCTTTGGTGTAACCGTTTTTTTCTAGTATTCTCATGGAAGCAATATTATTTTCAAAGACGCCAGCATAAATTCTGGTTAAATCTAGTTCTTTAAAGCCATATAGTGTTATTAGTTTTACCGCTTTTGTAGCTATTCCATTCCCCCAATATGGTTGACCTATCCAATATCCTATTTCTGCATTTTTTCTGTAAACATCGTTTTGAATAATTAAACTAATTACTCCACATAACTGATTTTTAAATTCAATAGCAAAACTTTGCTGAGGGTTTTGTTCTTGAGTAAAATTAATGAAAGTTTCGGCATCGTTTTCCGAGTAAGGATGAGGGATATAATCTCTAAGATTATTCCAGATATCTTTATTATTAGCTAGTTTTGCTAATTGCAATTTATCAGATAATTTAAGTGTTCTTATTTCGATTTTTTGATTTTCCAAACTAGTAATCTATTTGATATTACTAAACTTATGTAGTGTTTGAAATTAAAGATATATAAAAATCCATACTAAATTGTGGTAATTGTCTTCGCTTTATGATTTTTCATAATATCTTTATGCACAGAATATGTCAAACAAGAAAGCAATAATTATTGGATCTGGTATCGCCGGTTTGGCATCAGCAATCCGTTTACGTAATCAAAATTTCGATGTCGAAGTATATGAAACTAATTCTTATCCTGGAGGTAAACTAGCCGAAATTCACAAAGAAGGATACCGTTTTGATTGCGGACCATCATTGTTTACGATGCCCCAGTTTTTGGAGGAGTTATTTACTATTTCTAAAAAACCTATTACAAATTATTTTCAGTATTCTAAAAAGGAAATAGTATGTAATTATTTTTATGAAGATGGAACAAGGTTTACAGCTTTAGCTGATCTTAAAAAATTTGCCGAAGAGGCGGAAAAGAAGTTCGATGTAAAGAGTGCTCAGATCTTTAAATATTTTGAGAATAGTAAATTGAAATATGACTTGACTTCTACTTTGTTTCTTGAAAAATCATTACATAAATTATCCACTTATTTATCTTTAGATACTATTAAAGCAATTATTAGAATTAATAGTTTAGGAATTGATCAGAAGTTACACAGTTACAATGAAGAGACATTTAAGGATTCGAGGTTAGTTCAGTTTTTTGATCGATATGCAACTTATAATGGTTCTTCACCTTATCTTACTCCTGGAATAATGTCTATGATTCCACATTTAGAACAATTTTATGGTACCTTCTTTCCTAAAGGAGGTATGTATACTATTACAAAATCTCTTTATCAGTTGGCAATCGATCTTGGTGTAACATTTCACTTTGAATCTAAGGTAGATGAGGTAGTGGTTACTAAGAAAAAAGCAACAGGTGTTATTGTTGGCGGTTTGTATAAGGAAGCGGATGTAATTGTATCAAATATGGATATAGTACCTACCTATCGTAAATTACTTCCAAGTCAAAGAACACCTGAAAAAACGTTGAAACAACCTAGGTCTAGTTCTGCTTTGATTTTTTATTGGGGAGTCAAAAAAGAGTTCCCAGAATTAGATCTTCATAATATCTTCTTTTCTAAAAATTATAAAGAAGAGTTCGAATATATTTTCGAAAAAAAAGAAGCTTATAATGATCCTACAGTTTATATTAACATCACTACTAAAAATGAACCAAGTGATGCTCCTAAAGGCTGTGAAAATTGGTTCGTTATGGTAAATGTGCCTAACAATGAAGGGCAAGATTGGGAAGAGATAATACAACGGTCTAGAAAAAATATTGTTGACAAACTATCAAGATTATTAAAAATAAATATCGAGGAGTTAATCGAAACAGAAGAGATTTTAGATCCAAGAAGTATTGAAAGTAAAACCCAATCCTATCAAGGAGCATTGTACGGATCTAGTAGTAATAATAAGTATGCAGCTTTTTTAAGACATCCTAATTTTTCAAAAAATATTAAAAACCTATATTTCTGTGGAGGAAGTGTGCATCCTGGAGGAGGTATCCCATTGTGTTTACTATCGGGAAAGATTGTGTCAGAGTTAATCGAGAAAGATTTTAAAGTTTAGACTATGCGCCCAGAAAGAAAACTATTTATATCTATAATTTTAATTTGGTTATTTAATATTTCAGGAATAATCGGAATTCTTATTGGATATGATGATTGGTTTTTACCGCTAACCCCATTTAACTTATTGTTGTATTTAGTCTTGATACTATGGAACGCTAAAGTTAACAAATCGCTGATTTTAGGATTATTAATTCCTTTTTCTATCGGTATGATAACTGAATATTTAGGGGTGAACTATGGATTGATTTTTGGAAACTATCAATATGGAAATAATTTAGGAAGTAAAATTTTAGGAGTGCCATGGATTATAGGAGTAAACTGGGCTTTATTAGTATATTGTACTGTGGCAATTTCAAAAAAAATACATTCGAATCTATTTGTCACTTCCTTTATTGGAGCAGTATTGATGGTAGCTTTAGATATTATCATCGAAGTTTCTGCACCGAGGTTTGATTTTTGGGAGTTTGATAGCGGGTTAGTTCCTCTTCAGAACTATATAGGATGGTTGGTGGTTGCTTTTATTGCAATTTTTTTATTTCAAAAAGTATGTAAAACTTTGCAATACACAGTTTCGGTTCATACTTTCATAGCTATATTTATCTTTTTTACCACATTCTTATTTTACTAGATGCAGAAATATGATTATATAATTACAGGTACCGGGGCATCAGGTTTAATATTGGCTTATTATCTAATACACGATACTTTTTTTGATAAAAAGAAAATACTACTAATTGATAAAGAAGAAAAAAATGATAATGATCGTACTTGGTGTTTTTGGGAAGAAGGACAGGGAACTTGGGATTCTGTTGTAAGCAAAAAATGGGAACGTATTTTTTTTGGAAGCCCTGATTTCTCCGATACGATAGGTATTTCTCCATATCAATATAAGGTGATTAGGAGTAAAGATTTTTACAATTATGTTTTTAAATTATTAAGAGAAAAATCAAATATTACTATTGTTCAGGAAACTGTAGTGGGGTTTGTTGATGAAGGAAATATAGTAGAAGTAGAGACTGATCAAAGAATGTATTTAGGAGATAAAGTTTTTAATAGTATACCATTTTCTAAAAAGTTTAAAACGCAAAAAAAATATCCATTACTTAATCAACATTTTATAGGATGGTTTATAAAAACCGAGTCTCCCATTTTTGATAGTGAAACAGCTACTTTCATGGATTTTGATTTAGATCAGAAAGGCAATACACGATTTATGTATGTATT
The DNA here is from genome assembly GCF_900109375.1 of Aquimarina amphilecti. Lineage (GTDB taxonomy): Bacteria > Bacteroidota > Bacteroidia > Flavobacteriales > Flavobacteriaceae > Aquimarina > Aquimarina amphilecti. The sequence continues at coordinate 179,444 of NZ_FOAB01000008.1, read as the reverse complement.
ACCAATGTCTAAAACAGAAGCCTTGTTTGAGTATACCTTGTTTTCTAAAGATCTTCTATCTAAAGAAGAATATGAAACAGAAATTGAAGCATATTTAAGTGCTACTGGAATCAAGGAATATTGTATTACAGAAAAAGAAATAGGATGTATTCCTATGACTTCGTATGAATTTGGAAAACAAAATTCTAAAAATATCATTCAAATTGGAACTGCCGGTGGGTGGACAAAAGCTAGTACTGGGTTTACTTTTAGAAATACTGAGAAAAAAGTAAAAAAGCTTATTAGGTTTCTTAAAAAACATAGAGATTTATCTAAATTCGAAAAAAGAACTAAGTTTTGGTATTATGATTTATTCTTTCTTGATCTTTTATCAAAAGAAAATCAAAATGGAGCTGTTTTGTTTTCAAGATTATTCGGAAAAAATAATACGTATAAAATCTTGAAGTTTTTAAATGAAGAAACTTCATTGATAGAAGACCTAAGAATAATGTCAACAATGCCTTCTAGTAAGTTTCTTAAAATGGTTTGGAAACGATTGGTTAGATAGTTTGTTTAGCAAGTTATTCAATCTTAAAACCTACCATTGGTATTTCATTAATAAATATGATAAGCTCTTTGGCATTGGGGTGTGATAAGTCCACATTAAAACCAATTTTCCCGTCATCATATGATATTTTTCCTTTGTAGTTGAATTGTTGATTATTAACTAAATAGACAATAGAATAAACAGGTTGGTCATATTCTATAATGAACTCTTGAGTCACAGTATCTCTTTTTCTAAGGATACCTGTTGATGGAGAAATTAGATTAAAATCTTTTGATTTCTCGTGCTGGTAAAATAATGGGGCTTCAGAGAATTCTTCTTTACTAATAATATCGACTAGTAAACTGTTCTCATAAAAATTTGGATAGTGCCCCTTAATAAAAACATCCGCTGGTGTTCCGAAGTAGAAATAATTAGGTTCTTCTACAAATTCTTGTGTCTCAATATTGTAATACCCTGTACTTCCCCAAGTGGCATCTATTAAGTACTTTTTAAAATTTATTTCTATAATATTCCAAGCATGATCAGAACGATATTCTTTTCCAATATGATGAATTTGATTTTTACCATTCCCTAAAACATAAAAACATATAATACCTAGATGGTCACAGACATCTTTAAAAAGTTGTGTATATCCTTCGCAAACAGCTATTCCGCTAGAAATAACCCGTTTAGAAATTTTCTCTCTATATTTTTTTTCAGTTTGTAAATGCTTTTTTGATCCTGACTTATCTCTGTGGTAATCAATGTAATTAGTAGAACGAAAACTAGGGAAAGGGTTATGTTGAACTGATTTATAAGAATTAGCATAATCAGTATAGTATTTTCCTGATTCTTTATAATCGTAGGATATGTTTTTTGTAATCCACGAATATAAGGCTTTGGCTTTATCTAGTTCAGAATCAAAATCTTTAGAGATTTGCTCTGCAAGCTTTTTAGGACTTTTATATTTTTTAGGATATAAATGTACAATAGCATCAATTCTATCAAAATCTTGACCGTAGGACTGATAAGTAGATAATAGGCTTAATAAAATAAAAAATACTAGCTTACGCATATGTTGTTTTAGCATCAATTATTAAACCAAATAATATACAACTATTAGTTATATTCTGAAAGAGAACCGCCGATTATGTTAATCCACGTTCTTTTTGGATCTGTTCATAGGCCTTTTGAACTTCTTTAAATTTTTCTTCAGCACCTTTTATATGGACAGGATCCATATGTTGTACTTTATCAGGATGGTATTTTTTTACCATAGTTCGATATGCTTTTTTTACTTCGGCATCAGTAGCAGTTTTTTCAACCTCAAGGATTTTATAGGCCTGATTTCCTGTTTTAAAGAACATGGCTTTAATGCTTTCAAAATCACTAAAATTAATGCGCATAAATCCTGCCATTTTTTGAATTTCCCTTGCTTCAGCTTCACTGACATTGCCATCTGCATTTGCAATTCCAAATAGAAAATGAAGAATCTGTAACCTAGCTGCATAACGAGTGCGCTGAGTAAGAAATAGACAGATACGTTGAGCAGAAATCTCTCTATTTTTTATAATTTCATTAAAAGTCCTAAAAGTAGCATTAGCTCGTTCTTTTCCATAAGCGCTTACAAAATATTGGCGTACATAATCTAATTCGGTTTGATTTATACGACCATCCGCCTTTATTACAATCGAGGAAAGAGAAAGTAAGTTTAATTCAAAATCTCCAGGGCTTACTTTTTTTTCTTGAGTAAATACCTGAGTGAATCCACCACTCCCTTTGCTTGTGGTAGTATCTAATAAACTGCCAAGTATAAAACCTAATATGGCTCCAGGAAACCTAAAAAAGATACCTCCTAATAAAGCAGCAATCCATTTAATCATTCATAGTCAATTTTGAGGGTGTAAAGATAATTGAATTATTTACACAATTTAGAGTATACTTAATTAGTAACATATTCATGAAAATTGTTACGAAAAATTAATTTATTAGATAGTTATAAAGATCTTTTACGACTACTTGGCAGTCATATTGATATGGTACATTATTTGTATCTTTGTATCAAAGTTTTAAATAAAAAATAGTTAAGAAATATGTATCCAGCAGATTTAGTAAAGCCAATGCGTGAAGACCTAACAAATATAGGTTTTGATGAATTACAAACAGCAGCTGATGTGGAAGCTGCGATTGCAAAAGAGGGAACGACTTTAGTAGTTGTGAATTCTGTTTGTGGTTGCGCTGCGGCTAATGCAAGACCAGGAGCAAAAGCTTCTTTGGCAAATGATAAAAAACCAGATAATTTAGTAACAGTTTTTGCAGGAGTAGATCGTGAAGCTACAGATAAAGCACGTGGATTTATGATTCCATTCCCTCCATCTTCACCTTCAATGGCATTGTTTAAAAATGGAGAGTTAGTTCATATGTTAGAGCGTCATCATATCGAAGGTAGACCTGCGGATATGATTGCAGAAAACCTTAAAGATGCTTATAATGAGCATTGCTAATAGAGGCTTTTTAGTCTGAGTTTAACATTAAAAAAACAGCTGCATAAAACAGCTGTTTTTTTAATGTTAAACTTAGCACATATGGCAAGGTGGCCCTCCATAATAAGGATTTGTTCCACCGCCATTTGGACCGCAACCACAACCTCCATTACCTTTAATTTTTTTCATGATTTTTTTGTCTAATACTTCAACACCTTTTAAATTTAAAATTTCTTTTAACATTTTTTGATAATTAAGTTAATAAATATTAATGATTCTAAAATTATGATTTTTGTTTGTTTGAGGCCTCAATTATTTGTTAATATTAAGTAGTGAGTTGTTATTGTAATATTATTTAATCAACTTTTAAGTGATATACTTCTTTAATTTTATGGACTAAACAATTGGCTAACTAAAAATAATATCAGACCTTGCACTGCAGTAACACAAGTTAAAATTATTAATTGCTAAGAGAAGATATGGGGGCATTAAAAAGGATAATTTCATATCCGCTTTCGATAGTTTTCTATTTATTTTTTGGATTAACATTAGTGGTTTTTCATCCTTTACAATGGTTAGGAGTTAAACTAGGCGGAGCAAAAGGGCATAGAGGTGTGATCAATTTAATGAACCTTTGTTTGTTGCGTTGTTTGCATGTTTTAGGAGTAAGGATTAGTTTTAAGAATTCTTATAAATTACCTAAAAATCGTTCTTTAATTATTGTGTCAAATCATCAAAGTATGTTTGATGTTCCACTTATATCGTGGTATTTGCATAAACATAGACCGAAGTTTATCTCTAAAATTGAGTTAGGTAAAGGAATTCCAAGTATTTCCTTTAATTTGAGAAATGGAGGGCATGCATTAATCGATCGAAAAAATGCAAAACAATCGATACCAGAGATTTCTAGTTTTGGAAAGTTTATCGCCAAAAATAATTTTTCAGCTGTAATTTATCCAGAAGGAACCCGAAGCAGAAACGGAAAACCTAAGAGTTTTGCTCATACAGGATTAAAGATATTAATGAAAAATGCTCCAGAAGCTTTAATAGTTCCAGTAACAATTAATAATAGTTGGAAGTTGGTTCGATTTGGTAATTTTCCGATGGGAGTAGGAATACATCTTAATTTGGAGGTTAAGGAACCAGTAAATACAGAAGGAATTACAAAAGAAGAAATACTAGATATTGCAGAAAAGAGAGTGATCTCTACCATAAAAACGTAAATAAGTAGTCATGGCTATAGATAATATTAGATTAGAAGTAATGCAATTATTGGAAAAGAAAATAGAGTCTTTTATCGATAAATTTTTGATTCCGATAGATAAAGTATGGCAGCCAACAGATTTTTTACCTGATTCTCAAAATGAAGACACATTTTTTGATGAGGTAAAGGAGTTGAGAGAGTTGGCAAAAGAGCTTCCGTATGACTTTTGGGTCGTTTTAGTGGGAGATACCATTACAGAAGAAGCACTTCCTACTTATGAATCCTGGTTAATGGATGTAGAAGGAGTAAATCAACACGAAGGAGAAGGTGGAAATGGTTGGTCTAGATGGGTACGATATTGGACTAGTGAAGAAAATCGACATGGAGATACTTTGAATAAGTATTTATATTTGTCAGGAAGAGTAAATATGATCGAAGTTGAACGTACAACACAACATTTAATTAATGATGGGTTTGATATTGGGACCGATAGAGATCCTTATAAAAACTTCGTTTATACTAGTTTTCAGGAGTTAGCAACTAATATTTCACATACTAGAGTAGCAAAGTTGGCGAAAGGTTATTCGAACAAGTCTCTAGCTAAAATGTGTAAAATCATAGCTGGTGACGAGATGCGTCATTTTAACGCGTACAGTGAATTTGTAAAAAACATATTCGAAGTAGACCCAAGTCAAATGATGGTTGCTTTTAGTGATATGATGAAACATAAAATTGTAATGCCAGCGGTTTTTTTAAGAGAATCTGGAAATACTATCGGAAGCGCTTTTGAAGAGTTTTCTAATGCGGCTCAGCGAATAGGAGTATATACTTCTCAGGATTACATTGATATTATGCAACGTTTGATTGATAAATGGGAAATTGACAAGCTTGTGGATCTTACTGATGAGGCAGAAAAAGCGCGAGATTTTGTAATGAGATTACCAGCTAGAATGCAGCGTATTAGTGAGAGATTGGTAATTCCAGAAGAAGTTTTTGAATTTAAATGGGTACAACCTGCTTTAGTGAAATAAATTATTAATGCGTATACATGACTAAAGAGCAGATTATACATAAAACTGTTGATTTTGTAAAGAATACGCTAAAGGATGCCGAAGGAGGGCATGATTGGTTTCACATCGAACGGGTTTTTAAAACATCAAAAACCATCGCCGAAAGTGAAGAGGTAGATGTTTTTATAGTTTCTCTGGGAGCATTACTTCATGATATCGCGGATTCCAAATTTCATAATGGAGATGAAACAGTTGGTCCAAAAATCGCAAGGAATTTTTTAGAAAGTCTTCAATTAGAAAAGGATATTGTTAATCATGTAGTACTTATTATTGAAAATATCTCTTTTAAAGGAGGTAATACCGAGCAGAAATTTACATCGCCAGAATTAAATGTTATACAAGATGCGGATCGCTTAGACGCTATTGGAGCTATTGGAATCGCTCGTTGTTTTAATTATGGAGGATTTAAAAATAGAACGCTATACGATCCGGAAATAGCGCCTAATTTAAATATGACCAAGGAAGAATATAAAAATTCCACTGCTCCAACTATTAATCATTTCTACGAAAAATTATTATTACTTAAAGATAGAATGAATACAAGAACTGGTAAAAAGATGGCTCTTGAAAGACATCTTTTTATGGAAACCTTTTTAGAACAGTTTTTTAAAGAGTGGGAAGGACAGTAAAAAAATAAATTTGTTACGTATAAACTTGCTATAAAATAAGTACAGAGTCGAAAGCAAAATTGCATTGACCCTGCACTTTAAAAAGCATAAATATGACGATTGCTTATAACTTACTATTGTTTTAGAATTTTTATATTTTTCTGTACTCCATCTTTTTGCACCTTTAGAATGTATAAGCCTTTTGCTAATTTCTGTGTATCAATTGTTGCCTGCTTTCCATTGATAGAAACTTTGGTTTTCTGAACGGCACCATTTGATCCGATAAGTTGAATGGAACGAGCTGTTTTTTTAGAGATAATACCATCTATAGTTATCTTATCTGTAAAAGGTATAGGGAATACTTTGATTCCATCAAAATCAGTAAGATCTACTAATGGTGGAGTAATATCAGTATTTTGAATTGTAGGCATTATATCGATTTGTTCTGATGTGTTATATCTAACCGTAAATTCTGCTACAGATGCCCATTGTTTATCATCTACTTCAGAAAGAGCTCTGAAATAAAGATAGCGACAATTGAAGGCATCAAACTCTACTGTTTGTTTTAAAGTAGATTTCTGAAAAGCTCCTGCAGATAACTGAATCCAAGCATTACCATCCCAACCGAAAAGTATATAATCTTTTACCATTCCTGTTGTACCTGTTTGTCTTCCTTGATAAGAAAATCCAACTAAGTTCCTCGATACACCAAGGTCAATAGCAATAAAATGAGGATGAGATGTGTTATCATCGTACCAATTAGAGTGCCAATAGGTGTTTGGGTCACCATCTGCTGCTTTTTCTTTTGCATGATTAGCATTTGTGGTTTCTTCGCTGTTAGTGTCATAAACAATACACCCATTACAATCATCTATTACATCTTCATTAATAGTTATTTCAGTAGAATTTGAAAACTCAGAATAACTATCACTATCATAGGCTCTTACGCGGTAAGTATATGTTCCGGTTTGAAGATTTTGATCTTTGTAAGTTTCAATTCCTGTTCTTACAAAATCAATTCTTTCAAATCCACTTCCGTCATTTCTTTGAATAGTAAAACCATTTTCATTGTTGGAATTATCTTTCCAAGTTAAAATAATGTCGTTTTGATCTAACTGAATTTTTAAATCACTAGGAGGAGTTATTTCATTTGGATCCACATCTCCAATAATCGCTTCAACAGTATTAGAAAACCCGGAATAACTATCTGTATCATATGCTCTAACACGATAAGTATATATGCCATTTGTTAAATTCTGATCGGTATAAGTAGTAATATTAGACTCGACAAAATCAATTCTTTCAAATCCATTTCCATCATTTCTTTGAATAGTAAAACCATTTTCATTATTTGAGTTGTCATTCCATTTTAAGGAAACTTCATTTTGTTCAGATTGGGCGGAAAGATCGTTAGGCGGTATAATATCATTGGGATTTGTTCCTTCATTGTATAAATCTGATTCCCATATACCTCTACCATATGTGGATACACGAATTTTTCTTGTAGGATAGTGAATTTCAAGTTCTGTCGTTTGTACTCCAGGTAAATTGGTGGAAAAAGGAACCCAAGAGGAGAGGTTATCATTGATGTAATAAACTCCTGATTGCATTCCTACATAAAGGCCATTAGCATTGGTGTCATCAAAAATCAAACATTGTGCGGATATTTGAGGAAGATTACCTCTAACATTTGTCCAGGAATTCCCAGCATTATTGGATACATATATTCTTGATCCAGTTGCTGCTATTGCGACGCGTTCTGGATTATTAGGGTCGACGGTAATGAAGTTTACATTTCCTCTAAAATTACTTATTTCAGTCCATGAAGGATTATTGTTCTGTCCATTTTTTGTTCTCCAAACTCTTCCCGATTCTGCTATGTATATATAATTGTTGTTTGAAGCTGCGATTGATATTTCATCAAGATTACCTCCAATATTTATGCTTGATGTTATGTTTCTCCAGCTTCCATTAGAACCGCCATTATTACTTCGAAATAGGTTGCTATATCCTACATAGATTTTTTTGTTATCAACAGGATCTATAGTAAAAGGCGTTACCCATTCTCCGCTAAAATTACCTGGCTTACTTATATTTCCAATGCTATTTCCTCCATTAGTGCTTTTGTATAGAGATCCAAACTGAACTGTACCATACACAACATTTTTATTTTTGTGATCAATAAAACATTCCATGCCATCTGCTCCTAACCATTCTTTGAACTGTCTAGTAGATCCATTCATAATGCTTGTTCCATTGTCTTGAGCACCTGCAACAATCATATTAGCATCTGTGAGTGATCCTCCGAAGCGATATAATTGTCTAACTGCCAAACCACCTTGAGTAAGATCGTCCATGTTATTTCCTCTATCCTTACTTCTAAAAATACCTCCATCACTACCAACATATATATTTCCATCAATGTATGTCATAACTTCGATATCGGCATGTACATAGGATCTGTCTCCTGGATTACTCCACGTTGCAAGGGTAGAAAATGTGATTCCTCCATCTAGAGATCGAGAATAATTCATACCTCCTAAATGTACTTCATTCGAATTTGAGTCAGAAACTGCAATTGCCATATCTCTAGAAGCCTGTGTAAAATAAACTTGGTTGGTGCTGCTTGAAGTTGCACGGATGGTAAAACTAGAACCTCCATCTAAGGATCTGTATAGTGTACCAAAACTACTTCTATTCTTTTGAACGAGATATATAGCATTAGGATTGGCTGGTGTAACGGCCATTTTCATACGTTCACTTCTGTTAATTCCATTGGTAATTCTGTTAAAAGAACTCCCTCCGTTATTAGATCTATAAAAGCTGTTTCCACAAGCATATACTATACTAGTATTACCAGGTTTAAATTCAACATCTTCTGCTGAACTATTTAGCACTACGCTAAAGCTAGATCCATTGTTTGTAGATCTATACAATGCTTTTGTTGTTCCAATGAATATACGATTACTATTGGGGTGAATAAGGATTCTTCTAGGAGTACCACTTACACGGTAAATTTCTTTCCAAGAGTTTCCTCCGTTAGTAGATCGCATAATTTGTCCTGCAGAATTTCCTAGATAAACGATATTCGTATTATTAGGATCAATTGCTATAGACCATATAGACATGTTATACATTTGATCACCCAAAGGAATCCATTTTTTTCCAGCATTTACTGATTTCCAGATTCCTCCTCCAGGAGAACCAGCGTACATTAGATTTTGTTGATTAGGTTCTACTGCAATGGCAGTTATCCTTCCAAGACCAGGAGTCCAACTCGAAGTGCGAGTCCATTTAAAGGGACCTAGCTCTTGCCAGCCAATATTTCGTTCGTTATTTTGTTTATGTAACGAGTTATTGTCTGGGATCGATGCTTGGAATTTTTTACGTTCATCTACTACTGTCGCATCACTTATTATACGTCCATTGGCATCTGCGTTTCTTTTTGCCCAGTATAAATTCCGCATATATAGCTTGTATCCACTTCCTTTGCCTTTATCTTTGTTTTTATAATATTTATTACCCAGACGTTCTAGTTTGCTAACTTTCAGATTTTCTTCTTGAAGAATCTCATAAAGCTCTTGAGCAATAAAAGGCGTTGTCACCATATATATGATGAGAAATGTAAAAATACGTTTCATAGGTTTTTGGTTTTAAGATTTTTTAGTGTATTTGGTTTTGTTTAAAGGGTGTACGCATTACAAATAGTAATGTGTTTAAAATCAGTATTATAATATTGATTCTAAACATGTATGTTGGTACAAGGATGTAACTTATTACCTGTATAAGGTTTTGAAGATGTTTTTCTAAAAGGTTATTTGTATTTGTTTAATAATAACTAGTGTTTTTTAAAACATCAAAAGGCAAGTAGTCTTATAATTGATAATAATAGAGGAGTAGAAATCTTTCATTTTGGGAGTGTTTTTTTAGGTGTAATATTGAGTTTATAAAAATTTAAATTGGTTAACCAAAATTATGTATTTTTTATGAGATTAGAATTTAATTGAGTTAATTTATTCTTAATTCAATGTTAGCTAATCTCAATCTTATTTTTTACGATATCGTAGCCCCTATATTAAGGGGTAAGTTTTCTCTCCATGTGAAGTAAAGAATGCGTATATCATATGGTAAGGAGGTAAGAACTTTTATAAAATGTAAAAGGCAGACATTGATGAATTTGTCTACCCTCTTATTGTATCCCAATGTTCGTTTTTTGATAGAATTTTGATTGTTCGTTTTTTGATTATGCGAAAATGCTGATTACAAATTCAACTATAAAAAGGAAATAGTTTAAGATAAAGTCGATTAATAGTTTTGTAAGTGCTATCATGATTAGTGATTTATGTTTCCGTTACTTATTGTTACTTGTTTTGATGAATTTCGATTGACAAATTCTAGAGTAAACCTGTCAATTTCTTGATATCCATCAACTTTTTTAATTAATAATTCGTTGATTCTATTTGCCTCTGTGGTTAAGTCAGAATATTTACAATTTTTTAGTTCATACTCTGCAGTTTCTGTAGAAATTCCTTTTTCCGAACTTGCTAAGCCTTTTACATATAAGAATTGTTTTACCTGATCACATTCACAATTGGATTGTAATACCTTTAGAATAGCATTTGATTTATCTTCTACTTTATTTCCGACATACATAGCATAAACTAAAATCCCAGCTAAAATTCCTATAGAAAATAAAACAAGTTGCTTTTTCATTTGATTTTGATGCAACCACTATTTAATTGATTGCTTGATCAAAGTACCTTTAAAAAAACAGTAATAACAAGAGGAGTAGACCCAATTTAAAGAAAAACGGGTATTGTTTTTTGTCTTAAATAATTGTTTTTTAGTTATTTAAGTTAAAAAAAGAGGTTTAGACCCAAGAAATCGTGATAGGCCCTATTTTTATGAATTTAGGGTGCTTTGTTTATTTTTTTTGGATAAAAGGAAGCGGATTAATTTTTAGAATTTAGTTGCTTCACATAAAAAGAAGGAAGTAATCCTGTATGAATTTTAAAATACTTGGAGAAAGAATCTGCGCTTTTATATCCCACATCTTTAGCAATTGATTTAATAGAATAAGATCTAAATTTAGAATCGTTTTTTAATCTTACAATTGCATAATTTATTCTTAGATCGTTTATATATGTGTTAAAATTCTTATTAAAGTGCGAATTAATAACTTTTGATAGATAAGAAGTATTCGTATTAATTTTCTTGGCGACATTATACAGATTACAGTCTGTTTTAAGATAATATTCCTGAGATTCTATTTTTTTTAGCCCAGTAAGTATTTGCTCATATAAATCATCACTTATATCCAATTCAGTAGATCGAGATTCTAAGGTTTTATCCTTAGTGTCTATAATAGGATCATTTATAGCAAGATCATTAACGGTTATTTCAGAAGTATTCGCGTTTTCTTTCTTTTCGATTTCGACAAGTAATGCTTCAAATTTCTCTTTATTTTTTTTCTTAGTTTTCTGAAAAAATAATATAACTAAGATTAATCCAAGAACTACGATAACTAATCCAATTTGAGAATAGGTAAGTTTATTTTTTTGTTTCTTTTTTTGGTTTTCGAGATTGTCTATTTCATTTTGAAAATCATTCATAGCTATGTCCTGAACTTTCCTGGATGCCAATGATTTCTTACTATTGAGTTTACTAAGACTTAAAATGTGTTTTTCGTAATAGGAATTTGATTTTTTTAAATCTCCATCCATTTTATAAGCTTGTCCAAGCAGCTTATAACATCTACTTATCTCATCGGAGTTACTATATTTTTGAGTTAGAATCTCTTCAGATTCTAATAATACATCAATACTTCCCTTATATTCTTTTAGATCTATTTTACATTCTGCTTGTAGATTAAGAATTTTTCCTAGAAAAATAATATCATTTGCTTTATAGCATAAATCTTTTGCTTGATTTAAGAACTTAAGAGCATTAGTATGGTCCTTCTTGTTTTTGTAGATAATACCTCTATGCATTAACAAATCTATATGTACGTTGTCAATCTTTATTTTTTTGGTGTAGGATAATCCTTTGTTATTAGCATATAGTGCAGAGTCTAATTTATTCAATTGTATATATGCTTCAGAAATTCTAGCGTTAAATAGCATAATTCCTATATTAACTCGCTCTTCACTTCTTTCGTATGGATTAGTTAAAAGTTCTTTTTCGCTGTCTTTTAACTCATTAAGAGCAGCTTTGTAATTACCTGTTCTTAGTTTAATAAAGGCAATATTAGTTTTAATTACGGACATGAAAGAAGGATTGTTAATCTCTTCTGCCATAGAAAGCGCTTCAGAATATGCGGAACTCGATTTGTCATATTCCTCAATATCAAAGTAATGGTTTCCTTTTAGATTGATAATTTGAACTTGTTCCCTAAACATTTTGTTTTGTGCGGCAATAGAAGAAGCATTGTCAAGATACTCGATAGCTAAATTATTGTTTCCAGAATTGAGATTTGCAATACTTAAATGTTCTAGAGCATCAATCATTCCTTTAGGATCCTCATTATCAAAAGCTATTTTATATAAAATATTACTTAATGAAAGGATTTCATCAATTTTACTTTCATCAAGTGCTTCTAATTGAAGACGAATATCTTCTTCATTTTTTGTAATAATAATGTTCTCGACTTGAGAAATTACAGTATTCCATGATAAAAGAATGAATAGGATGAATAGACGATGCAATCTCATAAAGAATGACTAATAACCTTAGGGTGAAGCACCAAAAGTAACCAAAATAGCGTCAAAATAGCTTCAATTGCCCATCTTTATGCGAGTCATGCAAATCACAATTCAAAAATATATTGTTTTTTTTACCAAAGTATTTTTGTCTGGCTATACGAAACATTTGATGAATTTGATCCGCTATTTTACCACTTCCTTTCATTCTTCTGCCAAATTCACTATCGTTTAGGTTACCATTGTGACATTCCATAATTTGATTTAGAATTTTATCTTTTCTATCAGGTAGAGTATGTTCTAGCCATTTAACGAAAATTTGACCAATAGCTCCATTTAGACGTACAATAGTATAACCTATGCTTTTAGCTCCCCTATTGGATACTTCTTTAGAAAGATCAAGAATTTCATGACTATTGACAGAAGGGATGATTGGAGCCATCATAACATTTGTAGGAATGCCTAATTGATTTAATTTTTCTAAGGTTTCTAATCGTTTTTTTATACTTGCGGTTCTAGGCTCTAATATTCTTCTGGTTTGTTCTTGTAGCGAGGTGATGGAAAGAAAAATGGATACAAGATTATCTTCGGCTAGTTTTGAGAGAAGATCTACATCCCTTAGAATTAAAGCATTCTTTGTAATAATGCCAACAGGATGTTTATATTTTAAAAATACTTTGAGAAGTTCTCGTGTAATTTTAAGTTTTTTTTCTGCAGGTTGATAACAATCTGTATTTCCCGAAAGAGCAATAGGATAAGCTTTCCAATGCTTGCTTTTGAGTTTTTTTTCTAATAATTCTGGAGCATTTCTTTTAATTAAAATTTTACTTTCAAAATCTATACCAGCACCATACCCCCAGTATTCATGCGAGTTTCTGGCATAACAATATAGGCAACCGTGTTCACAACCTTGATATGGATTAAGAGAATACAACATACCTACATCTGGACTACTTACCTTATTAATAATGGTTTTAGGAAAGGTTTCAATGAAAGTAGTTTTATAGTTTTGAATTGGTTCATCTTCTTTTTGTAGATAGTTGAGGAAATCATCTCTTAATTCATGGTGATTTGAAGAGAAACGATTATGTACTCTTTCCTGTGCACCTCTACCTGATATAATTTTTTTTGGTTCCAAAAGCTTTGATTTTTACGGTTTAAAAGTAAAACTTTTGTTGGAATATTTCCAACAAAAAATGGAATATTTCCAAATAAAGAAGTTAATTTTGTAGTAGTCAGTTTTAGGTTAAAAAAAATAGTCAGTGATGAAGAATAGAAGTTATGAATATGATGTGGCTTTATCTTTTGCAGGAGAGAATAGGGCGTATGTAGAGAGGGTAGCAAATAGCTTAAAAACCAAAGGAGTTAAAGTATTTTACGATTTGTTTGAAGAGGCTAATTTGTGGGGTAAGAATTTATATGAATACTTATCAGAGATTTATCAAAATAAGGCTAGGTATACAGTACTTTTTGTATCTAGTTTTTATAATAAAAAATTATGGACAAATCACGAGAGAGTTTCGATGCAAGCAAGAGCTTTTCAGGAAAGTAGGGAATATATATTACCTGCCAGATTTGATGATACAGAAATTCCTGGAATTCTTAAAACAATCGGTTATATTAATCTGGAAAATAGAACTCCCGAAGAATTAGCCGTTCTAATTGAGAATAAATTAAAAAAGGATCAAACTTTTTTTAAAAACCGATGGTCGAAACTCTCTACAATGATTAGTCCAAAACCGTTTATTTTTACGATTAAGGTAGTTGATGAAAAATCACAACTTGTTAAACATGCCAAAGTAGTTTTGGTAGCGAATAATTCAACATATCTAGAAGGGTATACCGATGAAAACGGTTTGGCTCATTTCGTTATTAGAACAAGAAAGTTGTATACTGTTCTTATTGCACATTCAGAATATCCGGCAGTGGTTTTTAAGAGCATGAATCCTAAGGAAGATATCGAAGTAACCATCGAAAAAACTAATAATTCAGGTTCAGTTATTATCAATAAATCTGGACAAATTCCTGGAATTTCTGGTAAAATAGAACCAGTATTGAAGTCGGATAAGAATTTATCAGTGTATGCCGATAATATTGCAATCGAAGGGGGGAAAGATCAGCCCTATGATTTTGAATTAAACAAATCAATTGTCCTAGAAGATAATAAAGGTAATATAGTACATTTAACTTTTAGGTTTTATCAAGCAAGAATTGCATTAATCGATTTTTATAGAGGTAGAAGTATGTAAGGATATTGTAGGCCTAAATTGTTGTTTTATGATAAAAATGGAAAAATCACCATTTTCAGGGGATCATCGCTTGTAAAAATGTCTTACTTTTATAAGGTCAACTAAAATCATTCAACATGCGATTATCACGGATTCTGGGTTTATTCTTATTTACAGCTATTATATTTTCTTGTAAAAAGAAAGATGCTAAATCAATAGCGGAAGCAAATGCCTCAGAACTTAATAAGTATCAGGATTACATTTCAGATCTGTCTACTGGCGTAATTTCAGTACTAGACAATGTATATGTGGTATTACAAACACCAGTCGAAGGTTGGGATGATAATCAAGAGCTTTCTGATAAAATACTTTCTGTTTCACCAAAAGTAAAAGGAAAGGTTTTTGCTGTTAATAATCAAACAATAGCTTTTAAACCGGAAGAAGGTTTTAAAGAAGACACTGAGTATACGTTTACACTGAATTTAGAAAACTTGGTTAAGGATCTAAATGAAGATTTAGATGAAGAGTTTGTATTTAGTGTAAAAACATTAAAACAGCAGTTCTCTGTACTTACAGAAAATCTTCAATCATATAGTAAAGATTGGCAATATGTAAATGGAACGATTACTGCGAGTGATCAATTAAGTTTTGAAAAGGCAAAACAATTAGTTACAGCTACTCAAAAAGGCAAAAGTGTTCCTGTTACTTTTGGAGAGTCGTTGGATAAAAGTCGTCAATTTAGTTTTAGAATTGACAGTATACAGCGATTCGATGAGGATTCGGAGGTAGCTATAAAATGGTCTGGAAAGTCATTTGATATTGACACAGAGGGAGAAAATACATTGAACATTCCTGGAAAGAATAATTTTTCTGTAATAAGTGTTTCTGTTTCCAACTTTGAGGGACAATATGTAGAGATTAATTTTTCTGATCCATTGGAAAAGAATCAGAATTTTGATGGTTTAGTTGCCATTGAAGGAGCAAAAGGACTAAAGTACACTGTGATAGGTCAGAACCTGAAAGTGTATCCAAAACAAGAATTAAAAGGAACCCTTGGTGTAACAATCTTTGAAGGAATTAAAAGCATTGATAACTATAAACTTAAGAACACCTATTCTGAGAATATTTCATTTCAACAACCAAAACCAGAGGTTAGATTATTACAAAGTGGAGTTATTTTACCAACTTCAGAAAACCTTAAATTTAATTTTGAAGCAATTAACTTAAGGGCAGTAGAGGTACAAGTAGTAAAAGTATTCGAAAACAATGTACTTCAGTTTCTACAGAATAATAATTTGGAGGGATCCAGTAACCTAAGAAGTGTTGCAAGACCAATTGCTAAAAAATTAATCAATTTACAAGAGAATACATCTTTAAATTTAAGTAAATGGAATGCTTTTGCAATTGATTTGAAAGAATTGATTTCACCTGATCCCGGTGCAATTTATAGAATAGAATTAAAGTATAGAAAAGCATATTCTCTTTACAAATGTGACGGGGCTAGTGCAGATGACACTCCAATTAATGAATTATCAGATAATTATGATACTGAAGAAGAATCTAGTTTTTGGGATAGTTCACAATATTATTATGAGGATTATTATGATTATGATTGGAATGAAAGAGATAATCCGTGTAGTAATTCTTTTTATAGAAATAAGAAAGTCGCTGCTAATGTATTAGCGTCTAATTTAGGAGTAGTTATAAAAAAGGGGTTGAATAATTCTTATATGGTAACAGTTAATGACATCATTACTACCAATCCAGTTCCTAATACAAAAGTTACTTTCTATAATTATCAACAACAAGAAATTGGAGTTGCTACCACAGATGCTCAAGGGATGTCTGGCTTTGATGCAGACAAACCTGTGTTTTTTGCTATTGCTAAATCTGGAAAACAACAGACATATGTGAAGTTAAATGACGGAAACGCATTGTCGGTTAGTAAATTTGATGTTTCTGGAGTGAGATTACAAAAAGGTATCAAAGGATATATTTATGGAGAACGTGGAGTATGGCGTCCCGGAGATACATTATTTCTTTCTTTTATGCTTAATGATAATGCCAATAAATTACCTAAAGGACATCCAGTAAAATTTAAATTGAAAGACCCTTATGGAAAAGTAATATACCAAGAAACTAAAACAGAAGGAAAAGGTAATTTCTATAAGTTCAGAGTAACTACTTCTGATGAAGCACCTACCGGAAACTGGCAAGCTCAAGTAAATGTTGGGGGAGCAAGTTTTTCCAAAGCTCTAAAAATTGAAACGATAAAACCAAATCGCCTTAAGATAAAAACAAGTTTTGATGATGAGGTATTAGGAGCAAATAAAAGTATCAACGGGGATTTAGAAGTGTTATGGTTGCATGGGGCAGTAGCTAAGAATTTACAGACAGATATTAATGTTCGATTTAATAGTAAAAGAACCAGTTTTAAGACATTTCCTGGATATATTTTTGATGATCCTTCAAGAAGGTTTAGTACGGAGGAACAAGAAGTATTTAATGGGAAGGTTTCTGGAGAAGGAAAAGCTAGTTTTTCTATGAAGCCTAAATTAGAAAATAAAGCTGCCGGAATGTTAAGAGCATCTTTTATTACCAAAGTGTATGAAAATGGAGGTGATTTTAGTACAGATGTTATTTCCAAAGACTTTTCACCATATGACACTTATATTGGATTGAACGTTCCAAAAGGAGACAAGGCACGTGGGATGTTGCTTACAGATACACAGCATAATTTTGAAGTAGTTTCGGTTGATAAAGAAGGGAAACCAAAATCAGTAAAAGATCTAGAAGTTTATGTATACAAAGTAAACTGGAGATGGTGGTGGGACACTTCGGAAGATAACCTTTCTTCTTACAATCGTGGATCGTACCAAAGCGAAATATTTAAAACTAAGGTTTCTACAAATAGCAAAGGACAAGCCAATTTTAATTTTGAAATTAAACATCCAGAATGGGGTAGATATCTAGTAAGAGTTGTAGACCCTAATGGAGGACATGCTACCGGAAAAGCAATTTATGTTGATTGGCCTGGTTGGGCAGGTAGATCAAATAAAAATGATCCATCAGCAGCTACAATGCTTATGTTTTCTGCTGATAAAAAAACGTATAATGTTGGAGAAACAGCGACAGTAACATTTCCTTCTAGTGATGGAGGAAGAGCTTTGGTAACTGTAGAAAATGGGACAGAAGTGTTATCTTCTCTTTGGGTAATACCACAAAAAGGAGAAACTAAATTCGAATTACCTATTGAGGATATATATACTCCAAATGTATATATACATATAACATTATTGCAAGCACATAATGCTACGGCTAATGATTTGCCAATTCGATTGTATGGAGTTATTCCGATTTCTGTAGAAAACCCAGCAACCAGAATAGAACCTATAGTAAAGATGCCAGATGTGTTGCGTCCAGAAGAAACTATTGATGTAAAAATTAGTGAGACTAATGGGAAAGCAATGACCTATTCTATAGCAATTGTAGATGAAGGTTTATTAGATCTTACAAGATATAAAACTCCAAATCCATGGAATACATTTTATGCTAGAGAAGCATTGGGTGTAAAAACCTGGGATGTGTATGATGATGTTATCGGAGCGTATGGGGGAAGTATCAATCAAATTTTTAGTATTGGTGGGGATGCAGAAGCTGGAGGAGGAAAGGCTAAAAAAGCCAACCGATTTAAACCAATGGTAGTGTATAAAGGACCTTTTGAATTAAAAAATGGGGAAACAAAGTCTCATAAAATTAAAATTCCAAAGTATATAGGTTCTGTTAGAACTATGATTGTTGCTTCTGATGCTGATAATGCTGCTTACGGAAGTGTAGAGAAAACGACTCCAGTAAGAAAACCATTGATGGTCTTGACTTCTATTCCTAGAAAAATAACTCCTGGTGAAAAGGTTACGATTCCGGTAACCGTTTTTGCTATGGAAAAAAAGGTAAAGAATGTGAATGTAACATTAAAGCCAAATAAAGGATTTACAGTAACAGGAGAGCCTACAAAACAAATTACGTTTGCTCAACCAGATGAAAAAATGGTTTATTTTGATATTGAGGTGATCGAGGGTGCTTCTATTACTGATATTGAAGTTGTTGCTAGTGGTAATGGAGAAAAAGCTTCTTACAGTATTCCAATTGATATTATCAATCCTAATCCTATGACCACTGAGATTACTTCTATAGTGTTAGAACCTAATAGTCAACAAGAAGTAGATTTTGCATCTTTTGGAGTAGATGGGAGCAATAGTACAACGATTGAACTGTCTTCTTTGCCGCCTATGAATTTTGAAGGAAGATTAAAGTATTTAATACGATATCCGCATGGATGTATAGAGCAAACAACTTCTGGTGCGTTTCCACAATTATATTTAAGTGATGTCTTTACATTACCTTCTGATAAAAAGAAGAAAATACAGCGTCATATGGAGGCTGCTATTTACAGGTTAAAAAGCTTTATGCAGTCCAATGGAGGAATGTCTTATTGGCCCGGATATAGTAATTCTAATGATTGGGGGACAACATACGCAGGACATTTTTTATTAGAAGCTAATAAAAAAGGATATGTATTACCTATTGGTTTTAAAAGTAATTGGATTAATTATCAGCAACAGCAGGCTAAAAGATGGAGAAGTGGAGGTAGTGATTTAGCGCAAGCGTATCGATTGTACAGCTTAGCATTAGCAGGAAGTCCTGATTTGTCTTCAATGAATAGATTAAGAGAAACATCTAATTTATCTGATGATGCAAAATTAAGATTAGCTGCTGCCTATGGACTTATTGGTCAAAAGAGCGCAGCAGATAAATTATTAAATAGTGCTAATATCGATTTTCAACCAAGGAAAAATAATTATTACACCTATGGATCTACAAATAGGAATAGAGCAATGGCTCTAGAAACATTAGTGTTGTTAGATCAAAAAGTAAAAGCGCAGAAGGTAGCAGAAGAATTGGCTAAAGAATTGTCTTCAAAGCAATGGATGAGTACACAAACCACAGCGTATGCTTTGATGGCAATGGCTAAGTATGCCACTTATGTTGGAGGAAAAGGAATTGATATAAATTACACGCTTAATGGACAGTCTAATAATGCAAACACGGATAAGACATTACTATCATCTGGAGAGTTGTCTATTATCAAAAATAATAAGCTACTACTTAAGAATAATAAAGACAATACCATTTTTGTACAGTTAGCAACTAGTGGAATCTTACCAGTAGGTCAAGAAAAAATAATACAAAGTAATTTTAAGGCAATTGTAGATTATAAGAATCGAGATGGAAAGATTATTAATGTAACTCAATTACAACAAGGAACTGATTTTGTAGCAGAAGTAACTATAACAAATACCTCCGGGAGTAAAGTAAAGGATATTGCGCTTACCGAGATTTTTCCTTCTGGTTGGGAAGTTGTGAATACACGTTTTACGGATTTTGGTTCATTTAGAAGCAATAAAGTTACACATACTGATATTCGTGATGATCGTGTTAACTTCTATTTTGACCTAAAGCCAAGAGAAAGTAAAACTGTAACTTTATTATTAAACGCTTCTTATTTGGGAAAATATTATTTGCCCGGAATTCAGTGTGAAGCAATGTATGATAATGATTATCTAGTGCGTACTAGAGGAAAGTGGATAGAAGTGATAAAGTAGGTATAAAGAAGTTTTAGAGAGATTATTTCTATAAAAAATAACTTATGCGCAAGCCTTTTTGGCTTGCGCAAAACAGCCTGAATAGTTTTACTTTCTATTTCTTTGATAATACGCCACTATACTAGCTTTGGCAAGTGTATTATTCCATAAATAATAGCCAACTACAGCTGGATTAGTATTCTCGTTTAATCCGAGACTATCTGTTTTTAATGCATATACAGTAATGATGTACTGGTGTAAACCATGTCCTTCAGGAGGACATGGCCCTCCATATCCATTCGTGCCATAATCAGTAATGCTTTGGATGGTTCCATCAGGTGTTAGCTTTGATTCAGTATTTCCAGCATTAGAAACTAATTCGTTTATGTTTGAAGGTATGTCAAACACTACCCAATGCCACCATCCACTACCGGTAGGAGCATCTGGATCATACATAGTTATCGCAAAACTTTTAGTTTCTTTTGGAGCATTTTTCCATGATAATTGTGGAGATTGATTTTTTCCTGTACAACCAAAACCATTAAATTCTTCTTTAATAGTCGCTTCACCACCCAAATTTGTGCTTGATAAGGTAAACGTATTTTGACCAAAAATGGAACTTGTGAAAGCTATAATAATTGCTAAAGTAAAATTCGATGTCTTCATAATATTTGTCTTTTAATTTCAAAAACAAATTTATGATCTGAAGATGACACTAGGTATTTGGTTTAGTTCAAAAAGTATTGATAAAAGTTCAACTTGATTGGTATTGTTTTGGAGTTACACCAAATTTTGTTTTAAACGCTTGAATAAAATTTGACAGGCTTTCATAGCCTACTTCTTCAAATATATCGGAAGGTCGTTTTGATTTGTTTTTTAATAAAAATGCCGAATGCTCTAGTCTTTTGTCTAAAAACCATTTGCTGGGAGAACTATGGAATTGTTTTTCAAACTCTCTCTTAAAAGTTGATATACTCATATTAGATAAGAATGAAAGCTCTTTTAATGTTAATTTTGTTAATCGATTACTCTCTATGGTTTGTATAAATTTTTGAGTTTGATTGTCATTGTTATTAATTAAAGAATACAGAAAATCTACTCCTTTTTGTTCAATAAGATATAGCATTATTTCTTCAAACTTGGTTTTCAATATTTTAGTTTGAATGGTTTTAGAGAGTTTAGAAATATCTAAAAGACTATTTACAAATCGTTTTATAAACACATCATAATGAAACGAATAAGTTGAGTAAAACTTTTTTGTTTTTGAAGATTGAAGTTCAAATTTTCGTATGAAATTTAATACATCTTCTTCAGAAAAAAAGAATAGAATACTTCTATAAAATTTTGAATCATTAGAAAGTTTCTCCGTCATCAAACAGTGTCCTGATTTCATCAATAAGAATTGAGTGTTGTCAATTGCATAGGAGGAATTGTTGGAAAATACTTCTTTGCTACCTTCCTGGAGAAAACTAAAGGTGTTTTTGTTTAGTAGGACTTGTTGTTTGTCTATTTCTGTATTACTTTCATAATCAAATACTGCAATGGATACAGAAGGAGTTAAATTTAATTCATCAGGTAGCGTAATTGTATTCATTAAGTTTTAACTAGTTTTTATCAGTTTCGAATCCATAAATGGTAGTTTGCATACCTGCAATTTTCCATGACCCATTTATTTTTTCCATAAGTCTTGTTTCACGTTTGAGCCCTCGTATAGAGTCTTTTAGTTCGTACGTTACCCAAGCACCTTTGCCATAAAGACGTAGATCAATT
The DNA here is from genome assembly GCF_900109375.1 of Aquimarina amphilecti. GTDB lineage: Bacteria > Bacteroidota > Bacteroidia > Flavobacteriales > Flavobacteriaceae > Aquimarina > Aquimarina amphilecti. Next base: position 157,215 of record NZ_FOAB01000008.1, on the reverse strand, counting down.
TCTTTTAATAACTTTGGTATAGGTTCAGGTTCAGGATGTTCCTCAATAAACGTTTTAACAAATAAGCTTATTTTATCCCAACCAACTGATTCTGAAAATGTACTATCAGCAAAGTTGATGTAGGTCTTTGTAATATTTGGATCATGTAACCATTTTTCTTTCCAACCTTCATAATCTCTTTCAAAAGCAGCTTTGGTTTCACTGTTGAGAGCTTCTAAAATAGCTTTTTTTTCCTCTTCTATATTAACAGTTTGTTCTGAGGTTTGGGTAGGAGTAGGAGTTTCAATTTTTTTACAACTTATAATTATTAATAGAAGTGTGAGCGCGAATATTGATAATGTTTTATTACTCATCTTTTGCCTGCTTAATTTGTTTCAAAATTTCATAAAAGCTCCTACGAACCAAATCTTTTATGGACGTTTTACTCTCTGCCATTATTAATAACACAAATAATTTTAGAGCTATTTATTCTAGATTTTAAGGTAATTTAAATTTTACATCTAACAAAATGATACATAGAAGATCTGTTTTTATTCACTTACTATACAAACAAATATTTATTAGGGATAATTATTGACCTCTGCATTGTCGACGATTAAATTTCGATAGATAACATCCTTGAGGTCGTCTTTATTTAATGGTTTATTTACTAAATCATTCATACCTGCTTTTATACACTCTTTTTCTACTTCACTAAGTTCAGAAGCCGTTAAGGCGATAATTGGGGTAGATGTGTCAAATTCTCTAATCTTTAGGGTTGCTTGCATACCGTCCAGAACTGGCATATTGATATCCATAAGAACGATATCAAAAGTTTCTTTTTGTAACATTTCTAAGGCCTCTTGACCATTTTCTGCAATGATACTTTCGCAATGAATATTTTTTAAAAGGTTTTTAGTAACTATCTGATTGATCTTGTTATCTTCTGCGATTAATATTTTTGCTGGAAACGGATAAGGGGAGTCTATAATATTTTCCTTGTGATCTTCTGAAAAAGAAGCTTCCTGTATACCTACCTTAATGGTAAAAAAGAAATTAGAACCAATATCTTTTGCGCTATGACAATGAATATCACTATCCATAAGTTTTAATATTTTTTTTACGATATGTAACCCTAAACCTGTTCCGTGTTTGTTTTCATATAAACTGCCTAATTGCGCAAATTCATCAAAAATATAAGCAATTTGATCTTCTGGGATTCCTATACCGGTATCCTGTATCTCAAACCTTATAGTTACGTTTCCTTCTTCTTTATCTATAAGCTTTGTCCTTAACCAAATAGTTCCATTCTCCGTAAATTTAATGGCATTGCCTAGTAAATTAATTAATACTTCAGAAACTCTGACCGCATCAATATTTATAATTTCTGGAAGATTATGATCATACTCTAATCTAAGTTCGTTATTCTTTTGTGAAGCCTGATATGCTAGAGTTTGTATAATACTTTTTAGATGAGAAAGTAGGTTGATTTTAGAGTGTATTAAATTTACTTTTTCTGAATCTATTTTGCTTACATCTAGGACCTTATTAACTAAGTTAAGTAAGTAATCTGCGGAGAAATTCAAAGAATTTAATAATTCAATATCTTTTTCTGACCTTTCTTTGTTTTCTAATAACATAGATGATATCCCAGCTACACCGTATAATGGGGTTCTTAGTTCATGACTAATAGTAGAAATGAATTGAGATTTTATTTTACTTAGTGTTTCGGCTTGGTTTTTTGCTTCAGATAGTTCAATGTTTTTTAATTTTAGAATATCGCTCGTTTTCTTTTTTGCGTGATATTCTCTAAAATAAAAGAATAATACGCCAAATACCAATACAAGTCCTACAATAGTTATGTATATGATTGTTTTGTTATTTTTATCAATACTGACTAAAAGATCCTTTTCCCGCTGACTAACTTTTAGCTGACGTTTATATTCTTCGACTTCATGAATACTAGATTGGATGTTATCAAGAAATTCTATTTCTTGTTGTTGTAATTGTGAGCTATCAGATACTTTGTTTAAAGGGGTTAAATCATTAGAGCTTTTAAATTCTTGTCTGGATTGTGCGTACAATATGCAGGGGAGTGCAATAATTGCATACAATAATGTAATTTTTTTCAAGGGGAGTTGAGTTTTTGTATTGAGTAATTTGTGTGGGTATTTTTATCTTATATAAAGGGGTTTATATTAAAACAGTTAACTATGTTAAACCCCTAACTTTTTTACTGTAAAAATATCAATTTAGAAGTTTTGACAAAGTTATTGCTAATATTTAGGAAGAAAGTGTTTTTCAGGGGAAATTTTCGCCTAAAAAACACTTTATTTATAATGTTTAATAATACAATTCCTTAAATCTTCTTTGTTTAGTGGCTTATTGATAAGATCATTCATTCCAGCTTTCTTACATTCATCCGAAACTTCACTAAGTTCAGAAGCAGTCAAAGCAATAATAGGAGTAGTAGTGTCAAACACCCTAATTTCTAATGTAGCTTGTACACCATCCATTACTGGCATATTAATGTCCATTAGGATTAAATCAAAAGATTCTTTTCTTAAAGTTTGTACTGCATCTATTCCATTTTCTACCATGGTGCAGGTACAACCAATATTCTTTAGAAGGTTTTTAGTAACTAATTGGTTGATTTTATTGTCCTCTGCGACAAGAATTTTTGCGGAGATATTAGTTGCATTTTCTTTATTTTCTGTATCACTGCTTAGGTCATTTAAGCTCTCTGCAACGTCCAATTCTAAATCAAAATAGAATATAGATCCGATATCTTTTTTACTTTCAAAATGAATTTGACTTCCCATTACCTGAACTAGATTTTTAACAATGGATAGTCCTAAACCAGTTCCTTGTTTATTATCATAAACACTACCTACTTGAGAAAACTCTTCGAATATAAATTCTTTTTGACTTTCAGGTATACCGGTGCCAGTATCTTCTATTTCGAATCTAATCAGAGCAGTTTTGGTATTTGTTGATAATAGTTTAATCCGAAGCCAAATTTTTCCTTTTTCGGTGAACTTAATAGCATTTCCGATTAAGTTGATTAAAACTTCAGATATCCGCAAAGCATCTACATAAAGCAATTTAGGGATGCTGTGATTATGATCTAAAATCAAGACGTTATTTTTTTTATGTGATTGATATTCAAAAGATTGAATTATATTTTGAGATAAGGAAAATAGATCTGTTGGCGTTTTAATCAGTTCCTTTTCTTCTGAATCAATTTTACTAACCTTTAGAACTTTATTTACTAAATCAAGTAAATAATCAGCGGAGAATTTAAGTGAATTAAGTAGTTTTTTGTCTTTCTGTGATTTGGCATCATTTTCCAGTAAAATAGAAGAAATACCTACTACTCCATATAGAGGAGTTCTCAGTTCATGGCTAATTGTGGAGATGAATTGAGATTTGATTTTACTTAATTGCTCTGCTTGAGATTTAGCTTCAGAGAGTTCGGCATTTTTAACTTCTAGGATCTCGGATATTTTTTTCTTTGATTGATATCCTCTATAGTAAAAAAATACCACTCCCGCTAATAATAGAAGTGCCATAGAAGAAATCGAAATGATCATTTTGTTGTTTTTATCTATATCTAATAATAAAGCCTTTTCTCTTTTTGCTATAGCCAGTTTTTGTTCATATTGATCTACTTTAAATCTAATTTTGGTGGTCTTATCTGTTTTGGCTCTTGCATTTTCAAAAACTTTACGATCATTTTCATTTAACATTTTTAGATCATTAATTGCTTTTGTGTAATCACCTATATTTTCATACATCTCGGATCTATATTGATAGAAATAACTTTTTCCTTTTGGCCAGTAAGTTTCATCTTTTAGATAGTCGAAAGACTTCTCGAAGTTCTTCTCAGCTTTTTCAATATTGTTATTATGGGCATAATTTCTGGCTCTTAGGAGGTAAAGAGAGCTTCTATCTATTTGCACACTATCTGGGATTGTTCTATCAATACTATCCGCTTCTCTAAGATATGTTGATGCCTCATCGAATCTGTCAAGATCCATATATGTCCAAATTAGATTATGTAGAGGTATTTGATATTGTTGTATATGAGGATTTTCTTTTCCGAGTTCTACAGCTCTTTTGTAGTATTTTAAAGCATTTTCATAATCATTATTGTCATCATAATATATGTTTCCTAAGCTATGGAGTATATATGGTAAAAGAATTTTGTCTTTTGTTTTTTCCGTATATTCTAAAGATTTTAGAAAGTTTTTCGTAGCATTTTCATAGTCAATAATTTCATACTGAACGGTCCCCATCAATAAATATCCGTGTGATAGATAGTGATAATTTTCTAAATTTTGGGCGTAGTTAACTGCTTTAAAAGCATATTCTAATGAGGAATACATGTCATTAGCAACTCTTAGTTTTTCTGAAGTTCTCAATAAAACTTCTAAGGTGTCAATTTTTTCAAATGATTTTTTTTCTTGTGAGAAAGAAGCAAGGGAAAAAAATAAAATGAATATGTATACGGTATTTCTTTTCAACGTAAAACAACTTTTATTAAAAATGATTAAACTCTATGCAGTGATAACTTCATTGCATTGTATAATTTCATTTTCATATTCTAAGCCCTAGTATTTCTGATGAATCTGTGAATACAACAATAACTAATTGTTTTTAAGAGTGATATAATTTAGTAAAAATATAGGGTTTATTCATTATGATCTAAAAGAAAACTAAGCCTTCAATACTGATTGTTTTTGATAAAATGGGGAAATTTACGCTTGTTTTTAAGGAATTTTTTAATGCAATTATTAATAAAGTTTCTATTGTAATTTATTTAAACAATGTTTTATCGGATATCTAAGGACATTTACATAAATTTCAGAGTTGTTATTAATTTACATTAATCAGAAAGAAAAGTGTTTAACAGACTGCAAAATTATATAAAGAAGCATCCGAAGAAATTTGTTCTTGCTGGAATATTGCTGGTTTGGTATTATTTTTCTTTGCCAAAACCTTTATTTGATGATCCAACAGCAACCGTTTTAGAAACTAGAACAGGAGAATTGTTAGGCGCTAAAATTGCCAAGGACGGACAATGGAGATTTCCAGAAACTGATAGTGTACCAAAAAAGTTTGAATATTGTATTCTAGCCTTTGAGGATCAACAATTCTATAAACACTTTGGTTTTAATCCGGTTTCGATGATCGAAGCGGTGAGTGAAAATATAAAGGCTGGTAAAATAGTTCGAGGTGGAAGTACTATTACTCAACAAGTCATACGATTGGCTCGAAAAGGAAAAAAAAGAACATATTTTGAAAAGCTGATAGAATTGATTTTAGCGACTAGACTAGAATTGAGTGCTGCAAAAAAAGAAATTTTAAAATTATACGCTTCTAATGCTCCGTTTGGAGGTAATGTAGTGGGAATAGACATGGCTTCTTGGAGGTATTTTGGATTGCCTTCTCATCAGTTATCCTGGTCCGAAAGCGCAACCTTAGCAGTTTTACCCAATGCCCCTTCATTAATTTATCCGGGAAAAAATCAAATACGACTGTTACATAAAAGAAATAGATTACTTAAAACATTATTAGAACAGAAGACAATTGATTCTCTAACTTATCAATTGTCTATAAGTGAATCTTTGCCGCAAAAACCATATCGCCTTCCACAGGAAACTCCTCATTTGTTGGATCGAGTTGCTCATAATAATACTGGGCAAAGGGTACAAACTACTATAAATAACTCGTTGCAGAAAAGAGTGAATCAATTAGTAGCACAACATTATACGTTATTACGTCAAAATGAAGTGCATAATGTATCGGTTTTGGTATTAGATGTTAATACAAGAGAAGTAATGAGTTATGTTGGCAATTCACCAACAGATAAGGAACATCAAAAGGATGTAGATGTTATTAGAGCGGCAAGAAGTACAGGAAGTACATTAAAACCTTTGTTGTATGCAGCAATGATGGATAAAGGAGAATTGTTGCCAGAACAATTAGTATCGGATGTACCTACAGTAATCGCGGGATATGCTCCCATGAATTATGATGAAACTTTTAGTGGTGCTGTTTCTGCTAGTAAAGCCTTGGCAAGATCCTTAAATATACCCGCTGTACGACTTTTGCAACAATATGGATTACAACGTTTCAGGGATGAGTTAAATGCCTTTAAAATTAAAGATCTAAAGTATAGCGCTGATCATTATGGTTTGTCACTAATTGTTGGTGGGGCAGAAGGAAATCTTTGGGATTTATGCAAAACGTATGCAGGTTTTGCTGGTACACTCAATCATTATGAAAATTCTTCAAGTGAATATTTTACAAATGAGTTTACGGAACCGATTATTTTCGCAAATGAAAAAGTTGATTTTGGTAAAAAAGTACAACAAAAACCGGTATTCGGAGCCGGAAGTATTTGGTTGACTTTTGAATCTATGAAAAAGGTTAATCGTCCACAAGGAGATGAAGCTTGGGAATTTTATGATTCATCAAGAGAAATCGCTTGGAAAACAGGAACTAGTTATGGAAATAGGGATGCTTGGGCTATAGGAGCGAGTAAGAATTATGTAGTTGGAGTATGGATTGGTAATGCAGATGGAGAAGGAAGACCTGAACTTACAGGGTTAAACTCTGCAGCACCTTTGTTGTTTGATGTAGTGAATTTGTTGCCTAACTCTAATTGGTTTCCAATACCTTATGATGATTTAGTTCTGGCTAAAGTCTGTTCTAAAAGTGGTTTTTTGGCTTCTAAAGAATGTCCTACTAAAGAATCGTATATTCCTCTGAATGGAACTAAAACAAAGCCTTGTCCTTATCATCAATTGATTCATTTAGATCCTAATCAGGAATACAGAGTAAATTCTTCTTGCGAATCGGTAGATAGAATAATACATCAACCGTGGTTTGTATTACCACCTTTACAAGCATATTATTTTAAAAATAAACATTCGGATTATAGATCTTTGCCGCCTTTTAGATCTGATTGTAGAACGGAATTATTAGGAAGTATGGCTTTTATTTTTCCTAAAGGGAATAGTAGCGTTTATTTGCCCAAAGGTTTTGATGGGAAGACGAACGAAGTGGTTCTGAAAATTGCGCATACGGAATCAGAGATAAGAGTGTTTTGGTATATTGACGATCGTTTTATAGGTGTTACCAAACAGTTTCATGAGATGCCTGTACAACCAAGCCCTGGAGAACATATTATAACCGTTTTGGATGAGAAGGGCAATGAATTAAAAAAGAAAATAGAAATTAAAGAATAAGTCTATATCCTAATTTTTAGATTAGAATATAGACTTTGATTTTTTTTGACCAGTAGTTGATTATAACGGTTTATAAACTAACCCAAAAGAAAAAGAAGTTTCTTTATTAAAATTACGACCATCTATATTATGATTGTATGCAGTAGAAACACCTACCTCATTTTTGTAAACAGGTATATATAGGTTTACATTTAGATTAGTGTAATCAACTTCAGTTTGCGGAAGTGCTCTTGGACCACCAGCTTCTACAAATTCTGGGGTTCCAATATCAATTCCATCCATAGAATCCTGAACAGCTAATTGTACATGTGTGTAGAAATAGTTGTTAAAGTATCCAACCTTAATACCATATACTTGCGCATTAGGTACGTCAAAATTACTATTATCTTTTAAACTATATCCATACTGGAGTTCTGTGAATAAATTAATTTTGGTAGTTAATTGTACCAATCCATTTACCTGAAGACTGTTTGCACTATTTCCTAAAGATAATACACCTTCTGCTTCATAATTACTAAGAGGAATACTGGCTCCGATTGCTGCTCCTAATCCCAATGTTCCTATAGATTTTAGATTTTTTTCTAATATTTTCCCTTTTACAAATAAGCTTAAGTCCTGTATACCTTCTACACTAGACGTGCCCTGAACAGGATCTGGCTGTCCATTTTCACTTTCAATAAAAATATAAGGTATATTAAGAGAAGCAGATAACCAATTATTGATTCCATATTCACCATATAAGTTGACAATATATGATGAAATTCCGCCCAATCCTGCTGGATTTCCATCGGTAAGTTCATTTCCTCGATAAAACCTATCATATTGTTTATAGGAATAACTAGGAGCTATTGTAAGTTCATTTTTTTGCGGATAGAATCCACTTACTTCTGTTTGTGCTGTGGTAGGAGTAGAAAGACATAATACCACTAGTGCTCCTAAAAGAGACTTTTTAGATTTGTGTAACATAATATTTTAAATGGTTAATAAGTCTCCTTAGACGGGGATTATTCACCTTTAATTACAATACAAAATGTTACAAATTTGTTAATTGAAAAATAGTCAGTTTTTGACGTTTTTTTTACCAATTTTTGAACGGATGCTTACTTAATTGCGAATTATAAAATTTAGGATCACCTGTCACTTCTTTTCCTAGCCAATCAGGTTTAAGAAATGCTTCTTGTTCATTGTTTAGTTCAATTTCTGCAATGGTCAATCCTAAATTTTCCCCAAAAAATTCATCTACTTCGTAAATGTGATTTCCTATTGGGATCTCATATCGAGTTTTTTCGATAACACCTTTTTCACATAGTTGCAATAGAGCTTCTGCTTCTTTAATATCTATTTCTTTTTCCCATTCAAAACGAGAAGTACCTGATTCATTACTTTTCCCTTTGATAGTTAAAAAACCTTTTTCTTTTTTTATACGAACTCTTACTGCACGTTCCGGATCAGAATTTAGATATCCTTGTGAGATTTTAGTACTTGTTTGAGCTACATCTTTAAAAGATATAGATTTCACTAAGAATTTTCGTTCGATTTCAATCATAGATATTATATCTTTTTAAGGGTGTAGATTTGAAAACCTATAAAGTTTACAGTTTTCAAATCTAGCACCTAGAAGTTTAAAAATGATTTTTATCTAGACCATTTTTTAATGTTTTTTTCATTTAATCTAATTAGATCTTTATTTCCTGCTTTTTTTGATAATTCTAAAGATCTTTTTGCGACTGAAATTGCTTCAGTTTTTCTATTAAGATCCGCAAGAATTAGTGACTCTCTATATACTTGAAAAAATAGAGGGTTTTCTACATTAGTAACTTTTTGGATATAGGCTAATGCTGTATCTAGATCTTGTTGGGCTTCATGTAAATACAATGCCGCTTGAAAATAATCAAAATTCGATGGACCAGAAAGTATTTTCTTAATATTAGCCATTGTTTTTTCGTGTGTTTTAAGCTTTAATGGTAATATAATCTTAGTTGTATCCCAAGTAAATAATAGCTTGGCACTATCTAAGGTGATGGTGTCTATGTAAATTAAAAATGATTCTGAAACGTCATTTTTTTGAATACTTTTAGTATTAAAACTTGCAATAGGTTTTTTGTTTACATAAGAGTTCCAAGTTCCGGATTCGTATGGGTAGAAATGTATTTCCCAAGTGGACTGTCCTGGTTTAGTGAGGATAGCATAGGAACCTTTTTTAATAGTGGTATTAAAAATTGTAAGATCATTAGAAAAAGAAATTTTGGTAGCTGCATTGGCACCGGTTCTCCATAGTTCACCAAATGGAATAATACCTTTTTCTCCGAAAATTATTCTATTTCTTTTACTAGGCCTAGAGTATTCAAGTGTGATATCTGTCAAGCCTACGGTTTGAGTTGTTGTTGAATATGGACTCAATGCAGGAACTTTCAGTTGTGCATGTACGGTTGCTACAGTAATAATACTGATAAAAAATATTTTAAACATGATTCTGTTTTTAATAAGATTATAGATTTGAGAAATACTCTTTTGGAGTAGTGCCCATTAAATCTTTAAAGGATTTATTGAATGTCGTTTTAGAGTTAAAGCCTGCTTCTTGCGCAAGACCATAAAAAGTCATGTTTTTAGCCTGATCAGTTTTTGCCAATGCAATAAATTCTTTAATACGATAGTAGTTTATGTATTCAAAAAAATTCATCCCTATTCGTTCATTTAATAAACGAGCGATCTCTGGATTGCTAACTCCAAGCATTTCTGCTAATTGTGATTTTAGTAATTTTCTATTTAAATAAGGCTTTTTTTCTACCATTAAATTCTCTAGTTGAAATTTTAAGCTATCCAATTCTACGTTTGATAATTTAGATTGTGCATACTTCTTAGAAGTTAGTAATGAAGGTATCTTAAATAAATCAGGTTCTTTCATTCCATAAAAAGTTATGAATAATATAATTAACGCAATACTAATCCAAATAACTTGCCAACTAATTCTATCAAATAATTCGTAGTCTAGAAGCCAATTGAGAAACATCATAGACCAACAAAACAGACAAACTCCAATAGCAATAAGAAAATTGAAGAAAAACTGAGATTGGATATGATAACTCAATTCATTTTGAATATCTTTTTTAAATTTCAAAAAGATTTTGAAACTCATAATCCAATAAGTGATATTAAATAGTAAGCCTATCGCAATAAAAACCAATGTAATTTTAAATTGCTCTCCACTAGTTTTTCTAGATTCTAGTATGTGATCCGATGGAGCTATAAATGCTATGGTAACAGCAATATTGTATAACACCGCGGGCAAATAATGAAGTAATTCTCTATACGAAAAGGGCTTTTTTAATAGACTAGATCGTGTAAATAGATAAATAGTGGCACCAAATAGTAAAGTAGAGAATTCCGAAAAAATGACCCATCGATAATTATCTCCGAAAAAACCTGAAATATATAGAACACGACCTGTTAATCCTATGGAAAGTACTAAAACTAAGAATGCTATATATTTATTTATATTTTTTCTTTTATCCGAAGAAAAAACATAAATAAATAGCAAAAACAAGCTTTGGAAATATCCGAAATAGACAAGTTGATTTAGGAATGTTTGCATACAAACAAGGTTTTTTGCGGGTTTAATATACTAGTTTAAAACAAACTGATTTATGTGCAAGACACCTTTGTGATTCATTTTAAGGTTTTCTTTATAAAAAACGTCAAATTCTTCTTTACTATCCCATTGAGTAATAACCAGTATATCAGGATTGTGGTAGTACCCTAGAGGTGATTTTCCGTTGGTTAGTTGAAGTATTTTTTTTCCTCCATTTTCTTTAGCCTTTTGTAACCAAAGCTCTTTGAATTTTTTGAAAGAGGTAGTTTCCTTTTTCCAGTAGGAAGTGACAACGTTGTATTTGTTTCTATCTATTTCGAAAGAAGTGTTTTTTGGCATTTCATAATATGTTAGGTTAAATAATGACCAAATATTTCTACGTTGCAAATGAAAATCTGGTACAACGCCTTCAATTTGTGCTAAAAATTCTTCGCGATTCTTTAAATCATCCCATTTACCTAAAATAAAACTAGCAGGTTGAATATTACCTTGTGTAGTTTTTTTAATGCCAAATCCGGGTAATGGCTTGTATGTTTTTTTAATACCAAAAGGAAAGATTGTTTTTTTGTATTTATTAAAGTCTTTTTCAGTTCCAGATTTTGTAGTTAATAAAAGAATATCTAAAATTTCACCTTTTTTAAAGGTGTAAGATTTAATATCCGATTGAGCAAAAAGACTTGTCGTCATTACACAAGTTAAAAAGACTAAAGCAAGATTTTTTAATAACTTCATTGTTTGTTTTTTAATGATTTATAATTTTAAAACAAATGTAGAAGCTGAAATAGATATTCAGTAATAATAGGGGCTTAGAAAGATACGTATACGGTATATGAACTAATTATATCCGTTTTTGGTGTGAATTGTTTGTATTTCATCGGAAACTATTCTTTTCTTTTCAAAGGTGTTATTTGCTAACCAAATCATTGCTGATACGATAGTTGCGGGGCGTATAGAACGGTATTTTTTTAGAGGTCCTAGGAGCAAAGGATTTAAAATTTTCATGAATTGTTTAAAGAAATATTCTCCTGATCTTTTTTCATTTCTTTTTCCACTAATTAATGAAGGCTGTAAGATGTGTGTTTTTGATATCTCTAATGCTAAGACAGCCTCTTCCATTTCACCCTTAGTTCGGTTATAGAAGATTTTACTTTCTGAATCCGCACCCAAAGCTGATATTACTATAAAAGTATCAATATTATTTTGCAGGCAAAGTTCTGCTGCAGTAACAGGAATTCCGTAATCAATTGAACGATAAAGACCTTTATCTGGAGTTTTTGAATTTGTGGTTCCTATACAACAAAATACTTCATCGCCTCTAAAATCGTTGGCGATAGATTTTAGTTGTAGTACATTAATCAAGTGTTCTTCAATTTTAGAATGCGTAATTCCTATTGTCTTTCTGGAAAACAGTTTGATTTTAGTATAGCGATTATCGTTAAGCAATGATGCTAAAAGAATCCTTCCGGTTAATCCTGTTGCGCCAAGTATGATCGCTGTTTTGGGCATATTGATTTAGCTTTTCGGAAATAGGAACCTTTTACAGTTATCGCTTAATATCCCTTAAGGAATAAATATTTCATAGGTAATAGTAGTAACATTGTACTAACTTATTCGCTGTATCGGTATTTATTTGACAGAAAATTATTTTTGTTCGACCATAACTACACTTTCTGGTCTACAATCTTCGTTATCTCCATCAGCAGTTGAAGTTAATTCTACGACCGCTTTGTCTTTGCTAGTAGAATCTAACTGTAGCAAGATACTATAATCAGATTTACTGTCTTTGTATTTAGTAACTTCAAAAGAAACTCCTTTATAGCTACTCATAAAAGGTTCTTTTTCTGGTTTAATACTATTAGCTCTTCCTTTTATGGTTTTTTTACATGAACTATTATTCCAAGTAAGTGTATATTCTACTGTGTTATCAGAAATCCATGAAATCGACAAATTTTGAGAGTAGTTGCCGTTAGCATTGTTTTGCTCAATAACATACGTTTTAGTTGCAATAATAGTATTAGTACTTTCGGTTTCAGGACTTAAATCTTCAGCCATTTGTGTGGCATTAATTTCAGTGTCCTTTAATTCATTAGCGGGTTTGCTTTCGGATTTACAACAAATAAATGCAAAGAGTAGAAGTAGGATATAATTTTTCATCTTTTTTAAATATAATTTAGTTCAAATTGATTGGGATCAATAAAGCAAGATATTATTTTTATCTCATAAAATCTATACAAATATAGTAATATCATTTTTTAGAAGTATTTAAGAGTCAAATATTTACTTGTTAAACTGTGTAATTTATATTGATATCCAGTATGTTGTGATTGATTTAAATGATTAATAACTACTATTTTTGTGATACTTAAAAAATGAATAGTAATAGAAAAATCATACATGTCGACATGGATGCGTTTTATGCATCTGTTGAGCAAATGGACGATCCAGAACTTAAAGGAAAACCATTGGCTGTTGGTGGTGGAGGTAAAAGAGGTGTGGTAAGTGCAGCGAGCTATGAGGCAAGAAAATTTGGTGTACGTTCTGCAATGCCTGGGTTTACCGCAAGAAAGCTGTGCCCTGATTTATTGTTTGTTAGGCCAAGGTTCGATAGATACCAAGAAATTTCTAAGCAGATTCGTAAGATATTTTTTGACTATACGGATTTAGTAGAACCACTTTCTTTAGATGAAGCATATTTAGATGTTACGGAGAATAAAAAAGGAAACCCCAGTGCATCTTTAATTGCTCAGGAAATAAGACAACGTATTTTAGATGAAGTTGGGTTAACAGCATCGGCCGGAATATCTATTAATAAATTTATTGCAAAAGTAGCTAGTGATTATAATAAGCCAAATGGTCAGAAAACTGTAAATCCCGAAGAAGTTTTAGAGTTTTTGGAAGATCTAGATGTTAAAAAATTCTATGGGGTGGGAAAAGTAACCCAAGCTAAAATGTATAAAATGGGTATTTATACAGGAAAGGATTTAAAAACAAAAACGGAAGAATTTCTTACTGAACATTTTGGTAAGTCTGGGGGACATTATTATAACATAGTTAGAGGAATTCATTTAAGTGAAGTAAAACCCAATAGAGAAAGAAAATCTCTAGCTGCCGAAAGAACTTTCAATGAGAATATTTCTTCTGAGATATATATGCTAGAACGTTTAGAAAATATTGCTGAAGAATTACAAAAACGTTTAAAAAGTAGTAAGGTGGCAGGAAGAACCGTTACTCTAAAAATTAAATACAGCGATTTTACATTACAAACAAGAAGTAAGACATTACCGTATTTTATTAATGACGCCGATATTTTATTAGAAACAGCGAAAGAACTTTTATATCAGGCAGAAATGAAAAACTCTGTGCGCCTTTTAGGAATTTCATTATCCAACCTAAATACTGGTAAGAAAGATCAAAAAAAAACAGATAAACAAGAAGTCGAAATTATACAATTGAGGTTTGATTTTTAAGATTATAAATCAAACAACTGTTTTCTAAATTTCACACAGTATTTCTGCCGCTTTTTTTAAAGTCTCATCTGTTTTTGCAAAGCAAAACCTTAGTACTTTGTCATCTTGACTATTAAGATTAAAGACAGACACTGGAATAGAAGCGATTTTGTATTCTTTTGTTAATCTTTCGGCGAAAGCCACATCACTTTCATTAGTAATTGAGGTGTAGTCTAACAATTGAAAATAGGTTCCTGAAGCTGGAGTATAGGAAAACTTTGAATCTTTAATCAATGAAAGAAATAAGTCTCTTTTTTTCTGATAAAAATTAGGTAAGGACAGATAATTATCAGGAGTTTTTAAATATTCGGCTAAGGCGTATTGCATAGGGTGATTACTACAGAATACATTAAATTGATGTACTTTTCTGAATTCTTCCATCAACTCTTTAGGAGCTATACAGTATCCCATTTTCCAACCGGTAGTATGAAACGTTTTTCCAAAAGAAGCAGTGATAAATGCTCTTTCGGATAATCCCGGAAACCTTGCAACACTCTGATGCGGTTGACTGTCAAAAATTATATGTTCATATACCTCGTCACTAAGTAAAATAATATCCGTACCTTTTAATAAGTTTTCTAGTTTTAGCATATCCTCTTTGGATAAAATTGTTCCTGTAGGATTATGAGGTGTGTTGATAATCATCATCTTGGTTTTAGAAGTAATTTTATTAGCTACTTCTTCCCAATCAACAGTAAAGTTAGGAGTGGATAATTGTACAGGAATAACGTTACCTCCAAAAAGTTCTATAGAAGGTTCATATGAATCGTATGCAGGTTTAAAAACAATAACTTCATCTCCTTTGTTTATAAAAGCAGAAATAATAGTAAAGATCGCTTGGGTTGCACCTGAAGTAACGGTTACTTCAGTATCGGGGTGATAATTACTATTATATAAAGCATTTGTTTTTTCAGCGATGATTTCTCTAAGAGATGCCAAGCCAGGCATAGGTGCATATTGATTATATCCTTTTTGCATAGCTGAAGTAACCAAATTCATCAATTTACTATCCGTTTCAAAATTTGGAAACCCTTGAGACAGATTAATTGCTTTGTATTCATTTGCCATATTACTCATTACAGTAAATATGGTAGTAGCTACATTAGGTAATTTTGTGTTGATATTTTTCATAGATAAAACAAAGAAGTCAAGGTATAAAAAAACCCTGAAATTTTCAGGGTTATAATATTGCAATGTGAAGTTTAGTGTCTAAAATATGTGGCAATACCCTTGGTTACATTTATCGGAAAAATCACCTGAAAAATCCCAACAATCTTGTGATGTTTGACAAGGAATATTGGTTCTGCAATAATAACCTCCATTGATAGATTGCTTTGCAGCTTTATTTAGTTTCTTAACTTCTTTTAGTTCTAAAATTTTGGATAACATAATTTGGTATTTTTTTGAGTTATACTATTTGTCACCTACTCTGTTAAGGGTTTTCGGTTTACCCCTTTAAAATCAGATATTAGCTAATACGATTCTGTACTCAAGGTATACCGAAATAAATCTTCAAAAAAACAAAACATCCGTATTTTTCGAAAAATACGGATGTAAAAAAGAGTTATAAATAAAAAGATTAATTTTTTATCTATTTAAAGTATATTATCACATCCGCACATCGTATGATGTGAATCAGTATCTGGTTTTATAGGATCACAATCACCGCCCTTTATTTTTGTCATAGAATGTAAGTTAATTTTAGCAATAGTAAGCTTTTTGAACGAAATCTTGTTTTCTTGTTTTGTTTTCATAATCTTAATTTTTAAAATTAATTGTTTTAAGTATATTCCAATTTGAATCTTGTATCAAGGTACTTTTATTCGTGATCAATTCATAAGATTCGTGCCGTATTTTAAAGTAATTAAGGTAAAGTTTAATGCTCTTTTCATGGTGTATATGAAAAAGAGAAAAATTGAAGTTATTTTTTTAATACTTAGGAATTTTCCCTCTGATGATCTATTTTCTTTATATAATAAGAAGGGTTCAATCCGGTTTTGGATTTAAAATGTTTGGTAAAGGAATTATCCGTTTTATAACCAATCTCTAAAGCAATGGATTTAACTGAAAAGGATCTGAATTTTTTATCATTTTTTAATCTTTTTAAAGCATAATCTATTCGTAATTCATTGATGTAATCATTGAAACTAGCCGCTTTATGAGTTTTAATAATCTTTGATAGATATGTAGTATTGGTTTTTACTTTTTTTGCTATAGATCGCAGATCGCAATCCTTTTGCAGAAAATATTTTTGTTGTTCTAGTTTCTCTAAACCATTTAAAACATCCTTTACTTTTTTATCATCAATTACAAAACCTTTTTTTTTAGCAACATCTATAGACTCTAAGGAGTTTATCTTTTCTATTAATTGATTAAATTGTTGGTTATTCTTTTTTTGTTTTTGAAAATACTTGAAAACAAAAAATAGTAAAATCAAACAAACTGTGATCAAAATGAAAAATATCAGTTTTTTGTGATATGCTTGTTTTATTTCTTCATTTTTAAGTTGTTCAATTTGACTTTCTAATTTATTTATTTTTTGATTATTAATCTTTGATATAGTTTGATGTTTTGCTTCTTGAAATTGGTCTCGTAATTTATTTGATTTTTGATACCAGTATGTCGCTTCGTTTGTGTTTTGAATTTTAGTGTAACACTCTGCTAGAAGAATGTAAGTTTCAAGAACTCTAATGTTTCTGGTATCTTTTTCTTCAATAATAGATATACTATTGTTTAAAGAAGAAATAGCCTGATTGTATTTTTTTTCCTCAATAAAAGTATGAGCAAAGAAATAATTGATATTTAATATTGATTTTTTTTGTGAGATGTTTTTGGTAAGAATGATTTCTTCGGCTTTGCGAAAATATTGCTGCGCCTTAGCTAGTTCTTTTCTATTTAGGGCAACAATTCCCTTTTTGGTATATAAATCAATAGATCCTATCGAATAATCTAAGGGTTCACTAATGGCTAAGCCTTGATCTGCATAATATATTACAGAATCATAATTGTTTTGATCCAAGTATACTTCACTTAGAATGGTGAGAAATCTCACATGATTTATTGTATTTCTATCCTTAGATTTTTCGATTTGCTTTAGTATACCTTTACAAACTTCTAATGCATCATCTAGCTTTTTCATTCTCTTTAGGATTATTGCCATTCCAGAATGAGCGGAATATTGATGCCGAATGTTTTTATATTTGCTGGCAATGTCTAATGCTTTGTTATAGTGGTCTAATGATTTTTGATTTTTCCAATCTTTTAGATAAGAGTGACCTAATCCGATAAAGTATTTGCTTAAAATTGAATCATTTCCTGCAGTTTTGGCATTATTGATGGCTTTTTTTAAATAATACCTACTACGACCTGTTTTTTCTTTTTCATAAAAAGTATCCGAAATATCATAGTAATACTCTGCCAAAATTGATAGATCCGTAATAAGATTAGATAGAGTAGCTTCTAATATAATACTTTGCTCAGTATTAGAAGCTTCTATGTATTTGATTATTTCCTGTGCTGATTTGCTTTGTAAACTATCAGGTACATTTAACTGATTTGTGAATGTTTTTGTTGTTGATTTCCCGAAGCACCATAGAGATGTTAGAAGAACAGTTATTAATAGGTTTTTTTTAATCAAAAAATAATGTATTAAAGTTTGAGTATTATTCAAAAGTAATGTTTTTGCTTTTTTTATATTTATAGAAGTCGATAATGAACTGATTTAGGGCTTCTTTTTACGGCATTAGAGTTGAAATATCAATTTAATCTTATTGATGTAATAGTGGTACGTGAGATTTCTATTAAAGTTTAAGGTATAAATTAACATTTTGGTATAATGATAATTGTCTTTTGTTCAAAGTTGGTACTATATTTCAAACGATTTCGTAATGAATCCTCAACAAAATTTTAATTCTATTTTAATTCATTATAAATACTGTATTACTGTATCAAAATCTTGTTAAAAACAAGTTTGAAGCTTATTTTTGCTAATCAAATTTTTAAACATTCTTAATAATGAGTGGATTGATAAAATCTTCAATAGCTAGAAAGGTTGCGATGGCACTTTCGGGACTTTTCTTAGTGTTTTTCTTATTACAGCACTTTACCATCAATTTTACTTCTATTTTTAGCCCGGATACTTTTAACGAGTTGTCTCATTTTATGGGGACAAATCCTTTGGTTCAGTTTGCATTGCAACCCGTGTTAATTTTTGGAGTAGTTTTTCATTTTATAATGGGATTCGTTTTGGAAGTAAAAAATAGAAATGCAAGAGCGGTTAAATATGCAAAGTATAGCGGAGGAGCTAATGCTTCGTGGATGTCACGAAACATGATTCTTTCAGGTTTAGTGATTTTAGCATTTTTGGGATTACATTTTTACGATTTCTGGATTCCTGAAATGGTACATAAATATGTGGAATTCGCACCAGAAGACCCTACTCGTTATTACCACGAACTATTAGAGAAATTTGTAAGTCCGGTTCGAACAGGAATATATGTGCTTTCATTTGTGTTCTTAGCATTGCACTTATGGCATGGTTTTGCATCTTCTTTTCAATCAGTTGGTTTTAATAATAAATTTTCTGTTGGAGCAACTAAATTTGCTAAAGTATTTGCAATTGTAATTCCTCTTGGATTTATCGTTGTATCCTTGGTACTTCATTTTAATAATAATCACTAAAACCACTATTATGTCAATTTTAGACTCTAAAATACCAGAAGGTCCACTGGCTGATAAGTGGACAAAACATAAAAATACAATTAACCTGGTAAATCCAGCTAACAAGCGTAATATTGATGTTATCGTTGTTGGTACTGGATTAGCAGGTGGAAGTGCTGCTGCTACTTTAGCAGAACTTGGTTATAACGTTAAAACATTTTGTTATCAAGATTCTCCTAGACGTGCGCACTCTATTGCGGCACAAGGAGGAATCAATGCTGCAAAAAACTATCAAGGAGATGGGGATTCTAATTATCGTCTTTTTTATGATACTGTAAAGGGAGGAGATTATAGATCTAGAGAAGCAAACGTTTATAGATTAGCTGAGGTTTCTGGAAATATAATAGATCAATGTGTGGCGCAAGGTGTGCCTTTTGCACGTGAGTATGGTGGATTATTAGATAATAGATCGTTTGGTGGAGTATTGGTATCACGTACTTTTTATGCTAAAGGACAAACTGGACAACAGTTATTACTTGGAGCATATTCTGCGATGAACCGCCAGATTAATAGAGGAAAGATTCAAGCTTTCAACCGTCATGAGATGTTAGATCTTGTAAAAATAGATGGTAAAGCTCGAGGTATAGTAGCAAGAAACTTAGTTACTGGGGAGATTGA
The DNA here is from genome assembly GCF_900109375.1 of Aquimarina amphilecti. Classification (GTDB taxonomy): domain Bacteria; phylum Bacteroidota; class Bacteroidia; order Flavobacteriales; family Flavobacteriaceae; genus Aquimarina; species Aquimarina amphilecti. The sequence continues at coordinate 137,548 of NZ_FOAB01000008.1, read as the reverse complement.
ACGTCATTCTGCACATGCGGTAGTACTTGCAACTGGAGGATACGGAAATGTATTTTTCTTAAGTACTAATGCTATGGGAAGTAATGTGATGGCAGCTTGGAGAGCTCATAGAAGAGGAGCTTTTTTTGCAAACCCTTGTTATACACAAATTCATCCAACCTGTATTCCGGTATCTGGAGATCACCAATCAAAACTGACACTTATGTCAGAATCCTTGCGTAATGATGGAAGAATTTGGGTTCCGAAAAGAAAAGAAGATGCAGAAGCAATTCGTACGGGTAAATTAAAACCAACTCAATTAGCGGAGGAAGAAAGAGATTATTATTTGGAAAGAAGATATCCAGCGTTTGGTAATTTAGTTCCTCGTGATGTAGCATCAAGAGCTGCTAAGGAACGTTGTGATGAAGGTTTTGGAGTAAATAAAACAGGTGAGGCTGTATATCTTGATTTTGCATCGGCAATTCAACGATATGGAAAAGAAAAAGCGCTTACCTCTGGAATTCATAATCCAACTTCTGACCAAATTCTAGAATTAGGTGAAAAAGTTATTGAAGATAAGTATGGTAACTTATTCCAGATGTATGAAAAGATTGTAGATGAGAACCCATATAAAACACCAATGATGATTTATCCTGCAGTGCATTACACAATGGGAGGTCTTTGGGTAGATTATAATTTACAAACTACTGTTCCTGGATGTTATGCAGCTGGGGAAGCTAATTTCTCTGATCACGGAGCAAATAGGTTAGGAGCTTCTGCTTTAATGCAAGGGTTGGCTGATGGATATTTCGTGTTACCATATACAATAGGTGATTATTTATCACACGATATTAGAACTGGAAAAATTCCTACTGATACTCCGGAGTTTGATAAGGCAGAGAAAGATGTAAAAGATCGCATTGAGAAGTTAATGGCTGGATCCGGAGAACATTCTGTAGATTATTACCATAAGAAACTGGGTAAGATTATGTGGAATAAATGTGGGATGTCACGTAATGAGCAAGGGTTAAAAGAAGCGATTGATGAAATCGCAGCTTTACGAGAGGATTTTTGGAAAAACGTAAAAGTTCCTGGAAATGCTAATAGTATGAATCCTGAGCTAGAAAAAGCAGGAAGAGTTGCAGATTTCTTAGAATTAGGAGAATTATTTGCAAAAGATGCTTTGGATCGAAATGAATCTTGTGGAGGACATTTTAGAGAAGAATCTGTAGAACAATCAGGAGAACAAAAGGGTGAAGCATTGAGAGATGATGAAAACTTTAAGTATGTTTCTGCTTGGGAATACAAAGGAGAACCTAAAGATGCTGTACTTCATAAAGAAGATTTAGTATTTAAAAACATTGAATTAAAAACACGTTCTTATAAATAAAAGCTATGAATCTTACATTAAAAATATGGCGTCAAAAAGACGCTCAATCTAAAGGAAAGATAGTAGAGTATCCAATATCTGGAATTGAAGGAGACATGTCTTTTTTAGAAATGCTAGATGTGTTAAATGAAGAATTGATTACTAAAGGTGAAGAGCCAGTGGTTTTTGATCACGATTGTAGAGAAGGTATTTGTGGAGCTTGTTCTTTACAGATTAATGGAGAACCTCATGGACCAGATAGATTAGTTACTACCTGTCAATTACATATGCGAAAGTTCAATGATGGGGATACAATTTTTATAGAACCTTTTAGAGCAAAAGCTTTTCCTGTAGTAAAAGATTTAATGGTAGATAGAAGTGCATTTGATAGAATCCAGCATGCTGGAGGATATATTTCTGTAAATACTTCTGGAAACACAATAGATGCGAATGCAATTCCGGTAAATAAAGAAAATGCAGATGATGCTTTTGCCGCGGCAACTTGTATTGGTTGTGGAGCTTGTGTAGCTGCTTGTAAAAATGCTTCTGCGATGTTGTTTACATCGGCAAAAGTATCTCAATATGCATTGTTACCTCAAGGTCAAGTAGAAGCTACTGATCGTGTAATGGCAATGGTAAATCAAATGGATGAAGAAGGGTTTGGTAATTGTACAAACACAGGTGCATGTGAAATAGAATGTCCTAAAGGGATTTCCTTAGAAAATATAGCACGTATGAATCGTGAGTACCTTAAAGCAAGTATGAAAGGATAGTTTATTTATTAAACATAATAAGCATTAGTAAAACTCCAAATCAATTGATTTGGAGTTTTTTTTTGAAAAGGAATATTTTTTGTGGTAACATTTTTCGAATGAAAGACATTAATTAATAGAAGATAGGAAGTTTGCATTTTGTCTGATTAAGTTAAAAGACTATTACAGAAACTTTTTATTGGCTATTTTTATTAAGGAATATCAAAATCGTAAAAAATGAAAAGAACTATTTTATTTATTGTAGTAGCAGTACTATGTTCAAATATTCAAGCGCAGAATCGAATCGATAGAAGCAGACTAACACCGGTTGATCAGCTTTTTAGGCCATTGGATTATAAAGAAAGAGATTCTCCTGGAGAAATTGAAAATGTAAGTCTTGAAGGAGCGATAGGATCACCTTATGAAGACAAAGTATTTAGACAAGGAGAATTAGTAGACCTAAGTTTTGAGAAAAAAGTAATAGGAATGTTCGTTAGGTATAATGTTTATACTAATGAAGTAGAACTAGTAAAACATCCTGAGAGTAAGAATGTTAGTGCTATGATAAAGGCTGATAAGGTTTTTGCCCGAATTGGAAGCCAAGAGTATCATTATAAGGAATATAATGATGCTAATAATAAACCTAAAAAAGGGTATCTAATAAAACTTAGGTGTAATTCAAAAATCAATGTGTACAAAGAACTTACGAAGACATTTGTACATCCAAAAGTTGCACAAACTTCTTATCATAAAAATGAGCCAGCTAAGTTTATGGATCATGAAAAATATTATATGGAGATTGATGGAAAGATGGTATATCTTAAAATGAATAAAAGAAAAATCGTAAAGTCTTTTCCTGGTAAACAAAGTGAGTTAAAAAGTTATATAAATAAGGAAAAATTAAGCTTTAAGAAGGAAGTGGATTTGGTTAGATTGGTAGCATATTATGATACTCTATAGGTAAATTATTTTGTTAAACGCTAAAACTCCAAATAGCTTAATATTTGGAGTTTTTAGATAATCCCCGAATGCAATGTATAAAATTATATTTTACTTAATTGTCTTATTTATCCTATCAGCTAGTTGTACGGAAAAGGATGCAGTAAGTCAGGATATTATGCGAGAAATAGAAGGTCTGGTTACCAATGATGAAAGAAGATTTTTCTTAGAAGAAATACAGCAAGTGAATTGGAAGATGCGTAAACAGATTAATGATATTGAAATGGTATATGGTTATGATAGTAAAGAAAGAAAAGAAGCTTTTCAATTGATGCTACAAACCAATAAAATTAATCTACAAAAAATTGAATTATATTTAAGAAAGTATGGCCATCCATCTGCTGCAGTGCATGGAGATTTGGCAGCAAAAACTCCTTATATAGTAATTCATCATTCAGGAAACTTAGCATCTAAAGAACGAAATTTTGAACACCTTTACAAAGCATATAAACACGGGGATTTAGGTCCAAGTAATTTTTCTATTTTTTTAAATAAATACTATAATTCGAAATTTGATAATCAGTATAATTTGCCTTAACTCTTTACAGGGCTATAATATTTAGGATTAAAAAATCATGAATAAGATTATATGTTATTTACTTTTTGTATTGATAGTTGCTTGTAATAAGGAGGACAAAATAAGTGAAGAAATTATTCTTGAGGTTAAATCTTTGGTTACGAATGACCAAAAGATAGCTTTTTTAGAAAAAATACATAGACAAGATCAAAAAGTGCGAAAGGCTCTTAACGAAGTAGAGTTAGAGTTCGGGTATGATAGTAATGAAAAAGAGAAAGCGATACAGCAGATGATTAAAAATGATCGAGCTAATCTTCAAAAAATTGAACTGTATTTGCAAGAATATGGACACCCATCTAAAGATACATTAGGAGAACTAGCAGCTGGAACTCCTTGGATTGTTATTCATCATTCAGGAAGCATTGAGTCTAGGCAAAGAAACTTTGCCTATTTGTATAAGGCTTATATAAATGAAGACCTTAAGCCTGGTAGTTTTTCGTTCTATTTGGAGAGGTTTCATAAACTTAAATATGGTAATCGATTTACGCTCCCCAATCCATACAGACAAGAACAATTAATTGATTCCTTGATCAAACGATTAGACTTGTCGGAGTTAACTGAATAAATACAGATTTCTTTTAAAGCTATATTTCAAGTCGTTTTGTAACTTTTTGGAATCAATAATTTTTCCTTTAGAAGTTGTCTCAAAATTATAATCAGGAGTTGGTAATTCCATTTGTTTGCAGATCATACTATAATATTCTGATTTTGAAGGATGGTCTGGATAAGATGCGTTAAAGGTTTTGTTCCACTTGTTAGCTTTGATAATTTTTTTGATAATTCCAATACAATCTTCTCGATGAACAAGATTTACCGGAGCTAATGGATTTTTAATATTTTTTCTTTTGGACAGCATGGTGGCAGGATGTCTTCTGCTATCGAACAAACCTGCAAAACGGAGAATAATAGTATTAAGCTTTTGATTTTCTTGCAATAGTTGTTCTGCCTCTATTAATTGTTTGCCAGCATTTGTAGAAGCGTTAGGGGTGGTTTCTGAAGTAATTAAGGGAAATTGTTCTTCATCGGCAAAAATAGAAGTAGAGCTAATGAAAATGACTTTCTCAATTGTCGAATTCTCAATAGATGGAATTAAACTATTTATTTTTGCAACAAAATTGCTTTCCGGATTTCTGCGCAATCCAGGTGGAATATTAATTATTAATATTTGACTTTTTTCTAAGAATGAACGAATATCTCCTTTAGGGCCATCTTCTTTAATTTCTAGGAGGTATGGGTCAATTCCTTCAGTTTTCAGATTGTCTAATTTACTTTCTGTTGTAGAAGCCCCTTTTACTATGTACTCTTCTTTTAAAAGAGCTTTTGCTAGAGGTAATCCTAACCATCCCGTTCCTAATACACTAATTTGTTTGCTCATTATCTTCTGATAAGTTTGAAGATTGGTTTGTTTGCAAAGATGCAGAATCTATAGTTTTTTCTACATATTCCAATGTCAATGTTTTCTTAATAGTTATGGCATCATTAAGAATAAAGGGTTTTGGAATCATCGTTTCAGAACGTTTTGGAATAGAAAATAAGTCACTTTCTAATAAATCATAAGAAGATTCATATAGAACGATTTCAGGAAGAGAATCTTTATGGAACTCCATTCTTAATTCTAGAGATTCGTTATTTCTTACGTGATATGTTAATAATCGATTACCAGTGCGTTCGGTAAAAGAATTTTTGACAAAGCCATCTTTACCAGTAATATCTTTTGTGGAAACGCCATTAGCTGATAAGCTTTCAAATTTAAAAGATTTACGGATAAATAAATCCATTCTATTAATATCTCTTTGAGGACGGATACATAGATCTAATATTCTCATATTTCCATTAATACTATCAAAAGAAGTTTCTATTCTAGAAGATTTAATGTCTTTTAAAGGAGCTTCATTTACATAGTTAAAAGCGTTGCTATACTTACTTTCGATGGTATTTTGATTCCAATCTTTTGCAATATTTTTAAGACGGTCGATATAGTTTTTAGTCCAGGAATCTAAAGTATGATCATAAGACGCCCAGTATGCTTTGTTCTTGTCTTCGTTTAATATATAAACCAAACTGTTTGGTTTTTGTCTTTCTTCGGTAAAACTTGATTTATAATGAGAAGCGCCAATAGATACTACAGCAATTATAAAGGCGACAGTACCTATCATACTTTTTTTAGTATAAAAACCAAATATTGGTAATAATAGGGTACATAATAGAACCGTAAGAACAGAGGAAGCAAAAGTTATTTTTAACCCTAAAGCGACTGGAAAAGTTGCAATAAAAGGAGCCATCATAAAAATGGATGGTAAACATAAAATAAGCATCAAAAAAGGGAAAGGTCTTTTCTGATTAATCAATATAAATTGACATAAAAGACAGAGTAGTACAGGAATGATAAAATAACTTGCACCTTTTAGATATACGGCAGCAGCTCCACAGATTAGTATCCAAAAAAACAATGGCGCTACTAATATACTTGGAAGTTCTTCTACATTATTAAAAATACTATATACTTTAAAGAATGTTGCAACCGAAAGCAATACAGCTCCAGCTATATAATAATATCCATTGTAAGGAAAACCGTGTAGTATATCGTGATATTCAGGATATATTATCAGTACTAGCTTCCAAAGTCCAAAACCAAGTACTCCTGCTAATCCTGTAGAAATAATAAATGCTAAAAACCCACTTCCAACTTCACTAAAATTAATTCTATATCTCGCTTTTCCATATATAATAAGTCCAATAAAAAGAAATATTGCTATCCCTAGTAAAGGATAAATCCATTGGAATGGATATTTTATGATTTTAAATATGGGAATATTAAAGTATAAAAAGTCTTGTTCAGATTTTAGGTTAGTAATATCAGCATCAGAAAAATAGGTTAGTAGTGGCATTAAGTAGCTACCTTGGTGTTGTAAGGTGTTTAAGTCAAGATTTTGCCAGATATCATTTTCTGTATGATAGTCGAAATGGTCATCTATAAAAGCAAAATTATACCCTTCAATATCTCCGTGTTTTCTAAAAACGGTTAAATCTGTATCATTGGGGAGAAGTTTGTAAATACTATAAGCTAGAGAATTTGTGACCGGAAATTCGGGATCAGCTTTAATGAATTCTTCTATCAATTTACCATTTTTACCATTAGTCTCCATCAACATAAAAGAATTCCCACCACTTCCTCTGGCTTCAAAATTAAGAACAAGCCCTACATCTTTTGCCCATTGATGTTCAGATACAAATAAATCTGCTCCATTTAACCCTAATTCTTCTCCATCTGTAATACAAATGATAATATCATTAGTTGGGGTTTTATTTTGACTTAAATAAGCTCTTACGCTTTCTAAAATCGTTGCAACACCACTAGCAGCATCACTAGCACCATAAGAAGAATGTTGACTGCTGTCATAATGTGATAATAAGAGTAACGCTTTTCCTGATTTAGTACCTTTTATTTTAGCTACTATATTTTGAGGTTTACTCATTGTTCCTTTATCTCCAATAGAGAATCCTTCCTGAACTTCTGCGGATAAGCCTAGTTTTTTAAGTTCTTCTAAAATGTAATTTTTAGATTCTTCGTGTGCCGAACTTCCTAAATAATGAGGTTTTTCAGAGATTTTTTTAACGTGCTCTAATGCTCTTAATGTAGAGAACTCTTGCTCCGGTGTATCAAGACCAGATATTTGTTGAGGCATACTACTGTAAAAGGTATACCATACAGAGAAAAGAATACATATAAATGTGAGTACTGAAAGAATTTTTTTCATCAGTGTTTAGTTTGTTTTGTTAGTCTAATCGAAAATATATAGTCTATGATGTCAATGGAGGAAGAGGTATTTTGAAAAAGTAATAGGAGTGAACTCACTTTTGTCAAATTGATTCTTATTTTCCTCATTTGTTTAATATCTTTTAAGATAGTCTACGTGAATGATATTTTTTTAGGAAATATCTAAATTTTGGTGGATTAAGTAATTTTGATAAAGGTAATAAAATCAGATTTTATCATCATAAATGTTAAAATGCTATTGAATAAGTAATTCAAAATTACTATATTTAAGATTCACTAAATCACTATTATTATGGGAATTATAAGTTTTCAAGGCGCTAGAACCAAGGTAAAAAAGCAGGATAATACTCCAATTAAAGTTTCGGATTACATGACTAGAAACTTAATCACTTTTTCTCCAAAACAATCCGTAATGGAGGTGATGGAAACCTTAATTAAAAATAAGATTTCTGGAGGTCCAGTAGTTAATGAACGAAATGAATTATTAGGTGTTATTTCTGAAGGAGATTGTATTAAGCAACTAAATGAAAGTCGTTATTATAATATGCCAATTGATGATGCTAATGTGGAAAGGTTTATGGCGAAAGATGTAGATACCATAGACGGTAATGTTAGTATTTTTGATGCTGCTAATAAATTCTTAGAAAGTAAAAGAAGGCGTTTTCCAATTTTAGAAAATGGTAAATTGGTAGGGCAAATAAGTCAAAAAGATGTCATGAAAGCTGCGTTAGAGATGAAAGGTCAAAACTGGAGAGATGTTTAAGTTATCTTTTTGATTCAGTTATTTTAGAAAGATCAGTTATGATAAGTTTACGCTCACTATCTCCTGACACATATAAAGTTTTGGAAGAATATCGATCAAAATTATGATCGGATTCTTTCCATTTTCCTATGCCTAATATTGTTATCTTCTCTCCAATTTCTATTGCGCCCTCCTTATATCGAATACTTTTGTTAAAACCTAAAAACCCTGTACTTTCTCTTCCGTGCGATTGTAGAAGTTTTTCTAAAAAAACCGGTGCATCCTTCCAAGTTCCAGAAGTATACTCAATGTCTTGGTTAAGATACGTAATTTTATTTTTTTTTGAAATTTCTGTATTGATAATTGCTTTGTTTCCTTCACTTTCAAGAATGAAATCTTGAAACTTTTCTTCGTTAATAATTGTTCTCCAAGAACTACTTTTTCCATTACTTCTCTTTTCCTCTATTTGGATTTTATAATACAAACATTCTCTTTTCCCAATTGGAGAGATTAAGGGCTTAGCAATAGACAAAGCTTTACCTTTAATTTTGATATATTCATTTTCTTTACAAAGTGGAATTTTTTTAAAAGAATGTTCTTTTAATTTTCGCAACATCTTGTTTTTCTTATTATAAACTTGAGAAAGAATAAGAAAAATGATAATTCCAAATAGAAAAATAAAAAAGAATCCACTATCTCCTATAGCTACTAGCTGAAGTTTTAAAAAGTGCATATCAACTATTTCTTTTTACTAAAGCGTAGTATTCATTTTCTAAAGGGAGGTATCCTTGATCGTAAATGAAATAATATACCGTCCCAACTTTTGTAGTGTAAATACTTGTGAAAAACTGAAAATCAAATCCCTTTGCGATTAATTTTGATTTAGTAGTTTTTGTCTTTTCATTTGGATTGAGTTCTTCTAGAATTCTATAATTTTTTCTAAGACGGTTGTTGATATTTCTTACTAAGTTTTTGCTATCCTTATTTAGTTTGTTATTAAAGGCGTTGCGACAATAATCACTACAGAACTTTTTGTCTGCACGACCAATAATCTTTTCACCACATTCAGGACAATCTTTTTGCATAAAGGTGTATTTATTAGCAATATACAATAATCTGATTTAATCGTTTGTAAATGGCTGTATATAGATTTTTTTGGGAGATTTGTTAAATGAGATTTTTTATTTGTAAATACAATAGGAGGTATGCAGTATAAAACTATAATTTAAAAAGTTTTAGTTGTATTAGAAATAAATTTCCTGAGCTAATCGAAAGGTATTAGCGTGTGCTTCAATAATAGTTTTGATATCAGGAGAATATCCACCACCCATGGAACACATTATAGGAATTGAATAATCTTTACAAGTTTGTAATACAAATCGATCTCTTTCTTTACAGCCTTCAATTGTACATCCCAGTTTGCCTAATTTATCGGAGGCCAAAATATCTACTCCGCATAAATAATATATGAAATCAGGTTTTTGTGTTTCAATAAGTTTTGGGAGTGTTTCTTTTAGGATTTTTAGATAATCTTGATCTTTTGTTCCATTGATAAGCGGTATGTCGAGATCAGATTTTTCTTTTTTAAAAGGATAATTACTTGCTCCGTGCATCGAGAATGTAAATACATCCGTATCATTCTCAAATATTTCCGCTGTGCCATTTCCTTGATGTACATCCAGATCTACAATTAATATCTTTTGTGCGAATTGTTTTTGTAGTAGATATCTAGCACCAATAGCTTGATCATTTAATAAACAAAAGGCTTCACCGCGATTACTATAGGCGTGATGAGTACCTCCAGCTATGTTCATTGCGATACCATTTTTTATTGCATATTCTGAAGCTTTCCTAGTACCATCTGCAATGATTACTTCTCGATCGACGAGTTCTTGCGATAAAGGGAAACCAATTTTACGTACTGCTTTTCGATCTAATGTGAGTTCTGTAAGCTCTTTATAGTATTCTTTGGTGTGAACAGCTAAAATAGGGGTAGAATTAAGTATTTCTGGTGTAAAGAAGTGTTCTTGGTTACAGGTGCCTTCATGTAACAATTGTTGGGGTAATAATTCATACTTGATCATCGGAAAACGATGTCCTTCTGGTAATGGATGTTTATATATAGAGTGATATGCTATTTTTAGCATTTAGATAAGCCAAGAATCATTTATATTATGAACACGAAGATACTATCTTTGCTAAACAACTAATTACCTTTTTAATGAAAAATGATCCTTACTCAGCGTTACGATATAAAGAGTTTACTATTTTTTTATTAATACGGGTGTCACTTGTTATGGCATGGACTATGCAGTTTATAGTTATCGAATGGCAAGTTTATAGTATTACAAAAGATCCTCTTTCTTTGGGTATTATTGGGTTAATGGAAGTAGTTCCAGCCGTTTCTTTGGCTTTGTTTGCAGGTCATATTGTTGATCAAAAAGAGAAAAGGAATTTATTATTTATATGCATTTTAGGTTTTTTAGGAATTAGTCTAGGGTTGTTGTTATTAACTTGGCCTAGCATTACCCATTCTTTGGCTGAATCTACTATTTTGTATGGAATTTATTCCCTGGTTTTTTTAGGAGGTATTGTTAGAGCTTTTTTAGGTCCTACTATATTTTCTCTTTTAGCATTGTTAGTTCCCAAAAAGATCTATCCGAACGCTGCAACGTGGAGTAGTTCTACTTGGCAAATAGGCGCAGTTGCTGGACCAGCACTTGCAGGGTTTATGATTGGTTTGATTGATGTGCATTGGTCTATGTTAATAATCGTTGGTTGGGCTTTACTAGCTTTTATTTGTTTATTTAAGATTCCTAGAAAACCAATAATGAATCCTAATATTGGTGAGCCTATATTTGAAAGTTTAAAAGAAGGATTAAGGTTTGTTTTTAAGACGAAAGCAGTTTTAGGAGCTCTTACCTTAGATATGGTGGCTGTTCTTTTTGGAGGTGCTATTGCATTATTACCAGTTTTTGCTCAAGATATCCTTAAAGTTGGTCCACAAGGTTTTGGTATTTTAAGAGCTGCTCCAGCAGTAGGAGCTTTTATAATTATGTTTACCACTGCTTATTTTCCTATTAACAAAAAAGCAGGTATAAAGTTGTTATTAGCTGTTTTTGGGTTTGGAGTTAGTATTATAATTTTTGGTGTTTCTTCTATTTTTTGGATTTCTGTAATTGCATTATTTTTTAGTGGAATTACTGATGGAATTTCAATGGTGATAAGACAAACTATATTACAACTTAAAACCCCTGATCATATGCGAGGAAGGGTTTCTTCTGTAAATTCAATGTTTGTGGGGTCATCAAACGAATTAGGAGCTTTCGAAAGTGGTATTACCGCCAAATACATGGGCACTGTAACTGCCGTTGTATTTGGCGGAAGTATGACATTACTTACAGTTGTTTTTACATCTATTATTTCTCCAGCCTTTAGGAAATTAGATCTTAGAAAAGATATAGAAGAAAATTGAAGTAGCTCATGTGTTATTTGAATATTAATTAATCATAGCACCAGGATTCACATCATCTTCATCTGGATTTAAAAATACAAGTTTCCCAGTAGGAGTTTCTGTCATAAGAATCATTCCTTCGCTTTCTACCCCTCTTAGTTTTCTTGGAGCTAGATTTACCAATACAGTCACTTTTTTGCCAATTAAGTCCTCAGGTTTAAAATGTTCTGCAATTCCTGAAACGATCGTTCTAGTATTAATCCCAGTATCTACTTTCAATACTAATAACTTTTTGGCTTTTGGCATTTTTTCAGCTGACATAATGGTTCCGACACGCAAATCCATTTTAGTAAAATCTTCGAAGGTAGCTGTATCTTTTTGCGGTTCTATTGTTTTGTTTTCTGCTTCGTTCGCTTTTTTAGTAGCTTCTAATTTATCTAGTTGTTTTTGGATATCAGCGTCTTCGATTTTAGAGAATAATAGTTCTCCTTTTTCAATTTTATGATTTGCAGGAAGAAGTACTTCTTTTGTAGAAATATCATTCCAGTTTGTTTTTAATTCATCAGAATTAATAGCAAGAATGTTCTTTAATTTCTCAGAGGTAAATGGTAAAAACGGTTCTGATAATGCAGCTAGAGCAGCGGCAATTTGTAAACCAACATACATAATTGTTTTAACACGCTCTGGATCTGTTTTAATAAGTTTCCATGGTTCTTCGTCGGCAAGATATTTATTCCCTAGCCTAGAGACGTTTAATAATTCTTGAGAACCTTCTCTAAAGCGGTAACGTTCGATAGAACTGCTAATAACATTTGGATATGCTCTTAATTCAGTTAATGTTTGCAGGTCTACCTCAGAAAATTCATTTGGAGCTGGAACGATACCATCATAATATTTATTGGTTAATACAACAATACGATTGATGAAGTTTCCAAAATTACCTACTAGTTCGTTGTTATTTCTATCTTGAAAATCTTTCCAAGTAAAGTCATTATCTTTTGTTTCCGGGGCATTTGCCGTTAGTGCATATCTCAACACATCTTGTTTGCCAGGGAAATCTTCTAAATATTCGTGTAACCAAACAGCCCAATTCTTAGAAGTAGAAAGTTTGTTCCCTTCTAGGTTCAAAAACTCATTGGCAGGTACATTTTCTGGTAGGATATAACTTCCTTCTGCCTTTAGCATACTCGGGAAGATAATACAATGAAATACAATATTATCTTTACCTATGAAATGTACTAGTTTTGTATCTTTATCTTTCCAATATGGTTCCCAATCTTTTCCTTCTCTAGCAGCCCATTCTTTAGTAGATGATATATATCCAATTGGAGCATCAAACCACACGTAAAGTACTTTTCCTTCTGCACCTTCTACAGGAACAGGGATTCCCCAATCTAAATCACGGGTAACAGCTCTAGGTCTTAGCCCATCATCTACCCAAGATTTAATTTGACCATAAACGTTAGTTTTCCAATCTTTTTTATGACCGACTAACACCCATTCTCTTAAGAAATCTTCATACTGATCTAATGGCAAAAACCAATGTTTCGTTTGTTTTAATGTGGGTTTTGCTCCAGAAATTGTAGATTTTGGGTTGATAAGGTCTGTAGCATTCAGTGAACTGCCGCAGTTTTCACACTGATCGCCATATGCCTCTTCGTGACCACATTTTGGACAAGTACCAGTTACAAATCTATCGGCGAGAAATTGATCTGCTTCCGCGTCATATAATTGCTCTGAAGTTTCCTCAATAAATTTTCCGTCTTCATATAACTTTCTGAAAAATTCAGAAGCGGTTTCGTGATGAATAGGAGCAGATGTTCTAGAGTAATTATCAAAGGTGATTCCGAAATCTTCAAAAGATTTTTTAATGATTGTGTGGTATTTATCAATAATTACTTGAGGAGAAACCCCTTCTTTTTTAGCACGCATTGGTATGGCGGCACCGTGTTCATCACTACCACAAATAAAGGCTACGTCATTCCCTGTAATTCTTAGATATCTAGAATATATATCTGCAGGAACATAAACCCCAGCTAGGTGTCCTATATGAATTGGTCCATTTGTATATGGTAAAGCTGATGTAATTGTATATCTCTTCGGTGCGCTCATAATGCTTGTAAAAATGAGGCACAAAGGTAATAAACACTTATATAAAATAAGAAGGCTTTATCTAATTAATACGAATCTTATTTTATGCATTTTTTATCTAAGTCTTTGAAAATGTTTAATTCGTAAATGAACTAATACTATTCTTTTTAAAATAAAAACAGTATCAGGTTTATTCCCTGATACTGTTTAACGTAATATATTGTATGAACACTATTATAAAATCATAACAGGTTTACTATATCGTTTTTTACCTTTAGTTATTCTATAGGCATAAAATCCTTCGGATAATGTGGTTTGAGCTGCTTCTTTTACATTAATGATATGTTCTCCTTCTAATAGCATTTCATTTTTTAAGTTCGCTATTTTTTGACCACTCATACTATATAAATCTACATTTACATGCCCAGCTTGGGCATTAGTAATATGAAGAAATGATTGGTTGTCAGTGTACGTAACTGTATGATTGAAATTTTCGAAAGTAGGAGGAATATCTTCATCTGTTCCTAAAGTATCACAACTAAAACCAAGATCTAGTGAATTGTATTGTTGACCTAGAAGAGTTTGGTCAACAATATCACTATCTACACAAAGCCATTGCTTCATAATTGACGCATAAACTTGTCTAAAATCATTTGTATTGTAGAGGTTTCCATTGTTATTCAGATTTGATAAATCTGGATGATCTCCAATGAAACCGTTTCCATCCAATCCAGTTCCAAAAAGCATCATAGGGGCTGCAGTACCGTGATCAGTTCCACGAGATCCATTCTCTTTAACTCTTCTTCCGAACTCTGAGATTGTCATAGAAACTACTTTGTCATCCCATCCTGCATCTTTAAGATCGTCATAGAAATATGACATGGTTTCAGACAGTTGGGTCATTAATTCTTCCTGTCTATTTAATTGGTCATTATGTGTGTCAAAACCACCAAGAGTTACAAAATAGACTTTGGTTCCTAAATTTCCTTTGATTAAGCGAGAAACAACACTTAATTGTTGTGATAATCTATTGTCAGGATAGTTTCCGAAATCAGAAGTACTTTCATATGCATCGTTAATTACACCAGCATAGGTAAATGTTGTGTTTGCTACTCCTTTTAAGTATCCTACTTTTTCTCCGTGGGTGCAGTCAGGAAGATTGCTTAGGTCATAAAGAGATCCATTTTGAGCTATTTCATAAAGTTTTCTAGGATCAGCAACAGAAAAAGCAAAATTGTTTTGGTCTCCATTAAAAATAAGGTTACCACTACTACCTATTTGTATTGCTGCAGGACGTTCTGGCGGACTTAATAAATAATCTGGATATAATTTTTCAAAGTATCTTCCCATCCAACCAGTGCTTTCTTGATCAGTTACATCTGAAGTCGCCCAAATATCGGAACCTGTAAAGTGAGATAATGCACTTTGTTCATATCCAACTCCATGAACTATTTTCATCTGGCCATCTCCCCATAATTTCTCGAATTTATTAGCGTAATTTGGCATCCCGAAATCGTCATTAAGATTAAATAACTGGTTTTCAGGAATTTTTATGTTAGGACGCGCATTGGCATATGTATCATATTGATTTATTGGGATTACAGTATTCAATCCGTCATTTCCACCTTTAAGTCTTACGATTACCAGAACTCTGTCACTTTCTGATTCGTTTAAAGCAGCAGATAGGGGTGAAGGTTTTGATACTGATAGAGCTGTATTAGCAAATGCCATTGTACCTCCACCAACGATTCCTAAAGCTTGTAGAAATGAACGTCGATTCCATTTTTTATGTTCTTTATTATTGCAGCTACCAGGTTTTGGTGTGAAATTTTTATAATGAGTATCGCACATGATGTTATTATTTAAGTTGGAATTCAGGGATTGTTATTAGAAATTGTAAAAGGCTATAAACTTGTTTGGGAGCGGTTTCCCAATCAAGATTCCAAGTGCCATCTTCAAAATAATTTTCAGGAACTTGATCTTTAAAAATTTCTAAACCTTGACTATATTCTGTAGCACTAATGAGCTCTTTGGATAAAAAATTATCCATAATCTGTCGAGATACTAACTCAACATCATTAGAGTTTTCATCAGTTATAGCCTTACCGATTACTCTGAATTGCTCTTCATTATGTCTCCAAGCTCTCCATACATACCAACCAATTCTATCCCATCGTGTGGTGATTGTGCTGGAGTCTATCCAGTCTTTATCTCCTTGCCAACCAGCAACATCAACTGGTTTTAATAATTCTTGTCCTAATTCTTGACATCCTCCGCGTATTTTGTTGTTAAATTCAAAATCTGCAGGTAATTCAAAGTCTAAATCTTTAAAAAAGTTGATTTGTACATCTACTGGACTTTTAATATGAACACCTAAGCTTTTTTGATCAAAAAAGTGTTCACTTTTGAATAATTGTCTTAATACTGGAGCCATTTCAAAATTATTGTCCAAAAGAGTTTGAGCAAGTTGACTAACAATATTTTCATTAGTAGCAGGACTAATAAAATAACGATAGAATTTACCACATATAAATTCTGCTATCTGTTGAGGTCTTTGTTCAAATAAGATTCTGATTACATCATAATAATCCCAATTTCCCGTTTGACCAAAAATGGTTTTATCATCATTGTCAAATTTGTTGTTATCAAAGGTAATTGGACCCCAACGCTCTTCTCTTTCGTTCCAACCAGTCAATGCTCTAGCTGTTTCAACAATATCATTTTGGGTATATCCATTATCTACGCCTAGTGCAAAGAGTTCATACAATTCTCTTCCGTAATTTTCATTGGGTCTGTTTTTTGTATTCTCATATCCATTTAGATAAATTAGCATAGCGGAAGAGAGCCCCATATCACTTGTGAAATCTTTAAAATTTCCTAAAGAATGGAGTTGTAGTAAGTTGTAATACTGAAACATATATGCTGGGCTTTGATATGTGTTATCTTCTGTTACAAAGTGATTACTCCAAAATAGGGTAAGACGATCTCTAAGATTATTTTGAAACATATCCGCTACCATTTGATTTTTCCAATCTCTTCTGTATTCAAAAGGGTTTTCTGGTCTAGCGTCAAAGTCATCTTTTATCCAATAACCCCAAGCAGGCGCGGGTGTTGGGTTTAGGTTCAAAGCTTCATCAATAAGACTATCAATTAGGTCAGAAGGATTTTGATTAAGTGCACTATTTACCATTGCTGGAGTAGCACCAAAACCAAGTCTTCTGTACAAATGATTAACTTTTTGTCTATTCCAGGGATTTGAGTTAGTTGGGGAATAGATGTTTAATGAAGCAACATTACACGAAGTATTTGTTGTTAGCATAAATAGATTGAGTTAGTTAAGAATTTACGTTAATTTATTTTTATCGAAACGTAATTATCTGATAGTTAGTTTCTTGTTAAGAAATATTTAGTCATTATTATGATAATTTTTGATATTGTTTATTAATATTACTTTTTTCAACAAAAATGATTTTAAACTAAATATTTAAAACAGATTTGCCCCCGCTCTTTTAGTATTCGTCTCTAACTAACTAGTATTTGTCTGTATCGCTAAGTGCTTCGTATATAAAGTTGATAGTAGAACAAAATAAAACTCCTAAGAGGTTATATAACCTCTTAGGAGTTTTATTATATTTAAGTGATAACTTTACTATATTAAGAAATCAATAGTGATTTACTAAACTCACCTGCACCAGTTTCAATTCTGTATACATATTGACCCGTACTTAATCTTGTTCCTGAAGATTCTTTTACATCAATCACGTGTTCGCCTTCTAGAAGCATTTCATTTCTTAGAGTAGCTACTTTTTGTCCAATAATATTAAACAATGTAATATCTACATGCGTGGTCTCCGGATTATTTATGTTTATAAAAGTTTGTCCTCCATCATAGGTTACAATGTGAGAAAGTGTTTCTCCATCACCTGGAATATTAGGACTAACTCCACCACAAGTAAAGCCTAAATCTAGTGATTCAAACTCTTCTCCAAGTAATGCATCACTCACTGTACTTGGATCTATGCATAACCATTCTTTCATTACAGTAGAATAGATTTGCCTGAAATCATTAGTGCTTTCTGCATTGAACCCAACTGTAGGGCTATCCGGTAAGTCTGGATGTTCTCCAATAAAACCGTTTCCGTTAAGTCCTGTCCCAAAAAACATCATTGGAGCAACAGTGCCGTGATCAGTTCCTAAAGAACCATTCTCAACCAATCTTCTTCCAAACTCTGAGATAGTCATGGTTAATACCTTATCATCCCATCCAGAGGCTTGTAAATCTGCATAAAAATTACTGATACCTTCAGAAAAAGAATTTAGTAACTGCTGGTGTCTTTGTATTTGATTGTTATGAGTATCAAACCCACCAAGTGTAACCATATATACTTTAGTACCTAGATTCCCTTTTATTAGACGAGCAACAATACGCATTTGTCTAGCGAAACTATCATCTTCTAAATATCCACCAAAATCTGTAGATCTGTTAAAAGCTTCAGAAATTGCCTCGGCATATGTATAAGTAACGTTAGTACTTTCTCTGATAAAATTTAATCGATCACCATATGTACAATCAGGAGCAGGGTCCAAACTATAACCTTGATTTTCAATATAAGCTTCTAATCTTCTTGGGTCTGAAATAGCAAAAGAGAAATCATTTTCCGGACCTCTAAAAATTAGATTTCCGATACTACCTATTTGGATAGAAGGAGGACTTGGTGGTGGATCTGTAATATAACTAGGATGTAATCTTTGAAAATATCTACCCATAAACCCTGATCGTTCTTCTTCAGTTAAATTGGTATTTGCCCAAATATCTGTTCCTCTAAAATGAGATAATGTTTGATCTTCGTAACCAACTCCATGCGCTACCTTCATTTGTCCATCACCCCATAAATTTTCCAATTTATTCATGGGTTTAGGCATTGCATATTCGTTTTCTTCCAGATTAATAAATTCACTTGGAGGAATTTTTATTAATGGTCGAGCATTTGCATAAATATCATATTGGTTTACTGGGATAATGGTATTATAACCATCATTTCCTCCACCTAATCTGCATATGATTAATATGTTGTCAGTTTCCGCTTGACTTAATGCCATTGATAATGGAGAAGGTCTAGAAACTGTAAGATTAGTATTGGCAAGCATCATAGATCCTCCACCTACTAGCCCAAGGGCTTGTAAGAAAGATCTACGATTCCATTTTTTATGTTCGTCTGGATTACAAGCTCCTTCCTTGGAGGTTGATTTTATATTTTTGGGCTGATGCGTATCACACATAGGTTTATTATTTAAGTTGGAATTCAGGCAATTCATCAATATGACTAAGTAGCGCATAAAATTGATCAGGAACTCCTGATAAATCTAAGGTCCAAAGAATAGGGGCTACTGCATCTGGTTCATAATAATTCTCTGGATAGAATTCCTTGAAAATAGCTAATGCTTCATCAAACAAAGTTTGGTCTTCTAATCCTCTTGGAAGAAAATAATCTAGAATCGCTTTTACAACGATGTTAACCTGTTCTCCTTGCAATGTGTTATTAACAAACCCATCTGCTAAAGTTCCAATAGGAAGTCCGTTTAAGAAATCCCCGAATTGTGTCTGATTCTGAGCATAAAAAGTATTTATAATATTTTGAACACCTTCCCATCTACCAATTAAATAATCAGGGCTTATCCAATCTTCATCACCTTGCCAGCCTTCTACATCAATTGGATTTAATACTTCTTGGCCAATTGTTGTTGTTCTTCCTAATAAAGAATTTAAAGAAGCAAGTGTAGGAGGTGATTCAAAGTTTAATTGTTTAAAATGAGTAGCAAATAAATCTATGGGACTTTTGATAATCGCACCAATGGCCTCTTGATCAAAAAAGTGCTCACTTTTAAAAAGTTGTCTTAATACAGGGGCAATTTGAAAATTATTAGTAATGAATGTTTGAGCCATTTCGGCTACAATCCCTTCATTACAGGTTGGACTTACGAAATAAGTATAAAGTTTGCCACAAATATAATTAGCAACCAATGTTTCTCGTTGAGTAAATAAATGTGCAATTACATCGTCAGGACTACCAAGTCCATAATACCCAAAATTAGCAGTTTGACCAAAAATATCTTTTGTGTCATTACTAAACTGGCCAGGATTAAATGTAATAGGACCCCAAGGGATATCATTAGTTTCTACCCAACCAGTAATGGCTTTTGCAGTTTCGATAATATCATTTTCATTATATCCATTATCTACACCTAAAGTAAATAATTCATATAATTCTCGAGCGTAGTTTTCATTGGGTCTATCTCTGGTATTTTCATCTCCATTTAGATATACTAGCATAGCGGAAGAAATACCTATATCATATACAAACTGTCGGAAATCACCTAAAGCGTGAAATTGAAGAAGGTTATAATATTGATATTGGTAGGCGGGACTTCTATATGATTGATCTTCTGTAACAAAATGATTGCTCCAAAATAGTGTTAAACGATCTCTTAATCCATTTTGCAGGAAATCATAGATCATTTGTCTTTTACCTTCATCTTGATAAAAATTAATATCGTTATCCTCATTAGCCATTTCAGCAGCTTCGAACTGATCTCTATTCCAAAAAGCCCATTCTGGGGCGGCACCTGGAACTAAAGCAATTGCTTCGTCAATTAAGAAATCTACTAATGCTGAAGGATTGTTTTGATTTAAGGCATCAATAACCTGTGTTTTGGTAGCTCCGAAAGCGACTCTACGGTATAAGTGATTTATTTTACTTACGTTCCAAGGATTTTCCGCCGATGGTACATAGGGGTCTAACGATGCTAAGTTACAAGAAGTATCAGAGATCATAGGCAATAGGTTTAATTAGTGTTAAGGGACGATTTTCAGTGTAATATAATAGTTTAGAACGAAAACATTTGTTAATTAGTATCGTAAAATGAAAAATTTAAGAAATGTTGAAGCCTGATTTTGTTAAAAAAGGAGATAAAATAGCTATCGTTTCTACCGCTAGAAAGATTAGCAAAAAAGAGATTAAAGAGGCTATAGATATTATTAAAAACTGGAATTTGATTCCCGTTATAGGCTCAACTGTTGGTTTGGAACATAACCAGTTTGCTGGAACGGATGAAGACAGGAGGAAGGATCTTCAGAAAATGCTAGATGATAATGAAATAAAGGCAATATGGTGTGCTCGTGGTGGTTACGGAACTATAAGAATTATAGATTTGTTGGATCTTTCTAATTTTAAAAAGAAGCCTAAGTGGATTATTGGATATTCTGATATCACGGTACTACATGCTCATATTCATAATTTAGGAATTTCTACAATTCATGCGGCAATGCCAGTTGATATTCATAAAGGGACTGATGAATCAAGACAATCTTTACATGATTCTTTATTTGGTAAAGATATTGAGTATAAGATTCCTTCTTTTGAAAAAAACAAGAGAGGAAATTGTAAAGGAAAGGTTATCGGGGGTAATTTATCAATTTTATATTCTATGTGTGGTTCTAAATCTTCTATTGATTGTAATGGGAAGATACTTTGCATAGAGGATTTAGATGAGTATTTGTATCATATAGATCGAATGTTGCAGAATTTAAAACGGAATGGATATTTTGATGAGTTATCTGGTTTGATAGTTGGAGGGATGACAAAAATGCATGATAATAATATTTCTTTTGGGAAAAATGCTAAAGAAATTATTTTAGATATTGTTCAAGAATATAGTTTTCCGGTAGTATTTGATTTTCCTATGGGGCACATTGAAGATAATAGAGCATTAATTATGGGAGCAGAAATTTCTTTGGAAGTAAAAAAGGAATCTGTAACCTTAAAGTATATGTAGGTAGGATGGCAGAACATAATTTACTTGGTAAGGAAGGAGAAAAATTAGCTGTTGAGTTTTTAGAAAAAAATGGATATAAAATTCTAGAACAAAATTATAGATATTTAAAGGCTGAAATTGACATCATAGCGAAGAAAAATGATACAATAGTAGTTATCGAAGTGAAAACCAGAAGCACACTAGAGTTTGGCAATCCGCAGGATTTTGTAAAACCAAAACAAATACAATTATTGGTAAAAGCGATTAATCACTACGTCGAGGAAAATGATTTAAACGAAGAGGTGCGTTTTGATATTGTAGCAATAATAAAAAATAAATTAGGGATTAAAATTGAGCACCTAGAAGATGCTTTTTATCACTTTTAATAAAATCAGGTATAAGATAAATAATAAATGAAGTATCGAAAATTAGGTAATTCAGATATAGAGATTAGTGAAGTATCTTTTGGTTGTATGTCTCTTGAAGAAGATTTTGAAAAAACAAAAGAACTAATTCATTTGGCTTTCGATAAAGGGATCAATTATTTTGATACTGCTGATTTATATCAAAATGGTAATAACGAAAAAATGTTAGGCGAGGCAATTAAAAGTTTTAGAGATAAGATTGTTATCGGTACAAAAGTAGGGAATCAACCTAGAGAAAATGGAGAAGGTTGGGATTGGAATCCAAGTAAAAAATATATTGTAAATTCTGTAGAAAAGAGTTTAACTCGTCTAAAAACTGATTATATAGATCTTTATCAATTGCACGGAGGAACTATTGATGATCCTATTGATGAAACGATAGATGCTTTTGAAACGTTAAAAGCAGCAGGTAAAATAAGGTATTATGGTATTTCATCTATTAGACCCAACGTGATAAGAGAATATGTAAAGCGTTCTAAAATTTCTAGTGTAATGATGCAGTACAGTCTTTTGGATAGAAGACCAGAAGAATCCTGTTTACAATTATTACAAGAGAATAAGATTAGTGTTGTGACTAGAGGTACATTAGCAAAAGGATTATTAGCTGGGAAACAATTAAAGAATTATTTAAGCTATACTTCTTCTGATCTAGAAATAGTTATTGAAAAATTAAGAAAAATACCCAAAGAAGATAGGACTATAGGACAGATAGCAATTCAGTTCGTTTTAAATCATAAATCTATTACTTCTTCTGTTGTTGGTTTTAGAACTAAAGATCAGTTACAAGAATGTATAAAAGCTATAGAAATAGAGCAGTTGTCAGATGAAGAACTTAACTATCTTCAAAACATTATTGAGCCATTATTTTATAAAAATCATAGATAGATTGATATAAAAAGTACGAGTGTACCCAAACGGTCTTTCTAATTTTTAAATTTGATTAGATTTGAAAAAAGGAATATTTAGACTTCTATATGGATTCATTCGGAATTGTTGATTTATTATTATTCTTAGGAATTAGTCAAGGAGTTTTTCTTGCGATTACTCTTTCATTACTTCATAATAAAAATAAACCAGCCAATAGGATCCTATCCTTTATACTATTAATAGCCTGTTTGATGCTTGTAGGCAGAGTATTTTATCCGAGATTTTCTGGAGTTTTATTTTTCCGAATAGCAGGGTTTGTGGATACATTGATTTTTATTTTTGGACCTTTGCTATATACATACATAAGAAGATTGACTTTTAATGAATCTCCGAGTTATAAAACTCCTTGGTATCATTTTATTCCTGCTTTTCTTCATGTAGTATTTTTTAGTTGGACGTTATTTTATACTAGAGAAGAATTACAAATTATAATAAGTGAAGGTGGCTTCAATTTTGTTTATTTTATTGTAGAGACTGTAGGTTTAATAAGTAATGTAGTATATCTTGCTAAATCATATCATTTGCTCAGTATCTATAAAACTGCAGAAAAAGCGAACCTTTCTTATTCGCAGAAAGTACAAATCTTCCTAAGTTTTTTTTTATTTGGAATTTCAGTTTTTATGATTTTATGGATCATAAGTTATGCTAATTATTTTATGAGATTTAAGGAGTTGCATTTTATAAGTTATCATCTAATTTGGATGTCAATTCCCGTATTTATTTATATTGTTGGATTTTTTAGTTTAAAGCAACCTGAAATATTTAGGGTTCCACTTAGTAAGAAAAAAACTGTTTCAAAAGAAAGGTTGAATGGAGAAGAATTAGAAATACTAAAAAAGAATTTAGAGGATCTTATGGTTAATAAAAAGATATATCTAAATAATGAACTTACTTTAAAGGATCTTTCTAAAGAACTTAATACTTCTACTAACAATATATCTTGGTTACTTAATAATATACATCAATGTAGTTTTTATGATTATGTAAATACATATAGAGTTCAAGAATTTATCTCCAAAATCCAAAAAGGAGAGCATTTTAATCATACTATTTTAGCATTGTCTTTAGATTCAGGTTTTAATTCGAAATCAACTTTTAATAAGGCTTTTAAAATGATTAAGAATGACACGCCTAGTAATTATATAAAAACATTACAAACTTCTTAAAGAAGTTTTAGCGTATACATTCGGTCGATTTTTAAAGTTTTTTGACTCAGTTTTGAGTATAACTTTAAAATTATATCAAATGAAACGAACAGTTAATTTTTTTTCAGTAGTAAAGAAAGCGATATGCTCATCTGTAACTCTTTCTTTTTTTGTTTTATCGCTATTGGTTATTTCTTGTAGGCCAGGCGAAGTTCCTAATATAGTAACCACGGTAGAAACAGTGACAGATGGTTCTTTCCATGATGGATTGGCTATAGATCGTAAGGGAAATTTATATGGATCCGATTTTGTTGGAAATACGGTTTATAAAATGACACCTTCTAGAGAAGTAACCGTTTTTGTAGATGGTTTGGTTTCTCCAAATGGGATTGATATTAATAAAAATGATGAAGTTTATGTTTGCGATCATTTTGGGAATACTATTTATAAATACTCAGAAGAAGGTGTACAATTAGATAGTATTCCAGCAATCTCTCCGGCAGGTATAAAAAGAATACCAGGAACCAATGATATGTTGTTCGTAGAGTATAATACCAATACAATCAATTTGTTATCAGAAGATAATACGATCACTAAGTTATATGAAGGATCACCAATTAACGGGCCAGCCGGAATTGCATTCGATAACAGAGGTGAGACATATATTGGAAACTTCAATGATAGAAAAATTTACAAATTTAAAGATGGTACACTCTCTTTTATTGCCGAGTTACCTGCAGAAGCACCCAATGCTAATTTTTTAGGGTTTTTGACGTATGCCAGAGGTTTTCTTTTTGCTACTCAATTAGGAGAACATAAGATATATAAGATCAATCCTAACAAAGAAAATGATTTTGAAGTGTTTGCAGGAAGTGTATTGGGTAATGAGGATGGAGATGTTTCTGAAGCTACATTTAATTTCCCTAACGGAATATTAGCTAGTAAGAATCAGAAAATATTATATATTTCTGATGCTGGAACCAAAAATTTGAGAATTATCGAAAGTGGTATTGAACATTAATTTAGAATTATTAAATAGAAACAGGGAAATTTTCTCTTTTTTATTTTGTAACTTATACCCACAATACAAATTAATCTTAAAATAAATTCATCATGTTAAAATCGATTTTGACTCAGCAAGGAGTAAAACAATTAAACAAAGAACAACAACAAACAATCAACGGAGGAGGAGGATTAAACTCTGAATGTCATTCTGATAGCGAGTGTGATTATCCGTTAATCTGCGCTGGATGCTTATGTAGACCTGTTGGAGGACCATTTTAGTCCGCAGTAGGTATTAAATTAAGGCTAATTCAAATATTAAAAGGTCAGAATCTTAAGATTCTGACCTTTTAATATATATAAGATTAACAATTGTATCAGGCAGAATAGAAATAGGAATTAAAAAATAATAGTAGGAAAGGTGTCGTTTTAGAAAATTATAATTTTATGTTTTTCATTTCGTTATTTTTTTTGGTATAAATATTTTTGCAATTGCATATACATTTTCGAACAAATCCGAAGATGAACCATTTTTATTTGCTAGCATGGATATAGATAAGTTATGCTCAGGAAATAATGCTAATAAGGAGATAGATCCATTAGCAATACCTGCATGATGCCAAACCCTTATTTCAGTTCCGTTTTCAAATATATCTATAGTATTATTTCTCCAACCAATAGCATAATTCTGTTCGTTAATTTCAGAATTGTTAACCAATACAGGTGTAGTTAGTAGATCGGTAGTATTTTTATCGAATAATTTATTATTTAGAAAAGCGTTCCCAAGTTTAATAAGATCAGTTGGAGATGCCAAAAATCCTCCTCCGGCCCATTTGTTGCTGTTGTTTACTGGGTATACCTTTTTGTATTCATTATCATTTATTTCGTAAAATTTTGCAGCACTTTGTAAAGTTTCCGAAGTTTCTTCTACAATAAATGTAGCATTTAATGGTTCGAAAACAGACTCCCTCATGAATTTAGGAAAAGGTTTTCCTGAAGCTTCTTCTATCACTGCGCTAAGAAGTGTATAATTATAACTGCTATAGCTAAAATTGTCGCCAGGAAGAAATAATAACTCATCATTATTAAATATAGCAACACTTTCTTCTACACTAGCGTATGGATCATTGTTGTAATATTCCCAAATCGGAAAACAAAAACAAGTACCGTAATTTCTAATCCCAGACGTGTGGGAGGCTAATTGTTTTAGAGTTAATTCTTTAAGAATATCACTTGCATACGGTACAAATTGTCTTATTTTATCATCTAAATGAAGCTTGTTTTTTTGAAGTAAAACACCTATTCCTAATGAAGTAATTGCTTTTGAGGTACTTCCTATTCTAAATTTAGTAGTTAGATCCGCTAAGGTTTTATTTTCAATATCTTGATATCCCATAGCATTAGACCAAATGACCTTATTATTGTGACCAACCGCAATTGATACGGCTGGGGCATCTAGTTTTATGTAGATTGTTTTAAGAAGACTATCGGCCTTGTTTAGTATAAGATCATTATGAGTTTGTATAGGTATAATATTGGAAGTATTGGGCCTTTTATTCCAACCTATCATATATGTAAAAATGGGTTCAAAAAGATAAAATGCTAAAACGAACCCGAGTAAAGTAATTGAGCAAATTGTTATACGTTTTTTCATGTTTTTTGATTAGAATTAGATGTAGAATATCTTGTCATTGAAAATCATTTCAATGATGTTAATGGCTATTTAAAATAAAAAAGATATTATTCCAGGTCGGTTTCTTGTTGTTTTGCTTTTAACATTTCAGAAATTCTATATACTAGAATTATTTCTAAAATGATAGTAGGTGTGAGTAAGAAATATCCAAGAAAACCTAATACGATCGTAGCCATGCATCCATATGCGATTATTTCAAAAATACCCGTGGTTTTTGCTAACATTCCTAAAGCATTTTGAAGTCTAATTATAGATATTCCTAATAGAATACCGATAACTCCAAAAGTGACACCTTGGGTACCAAGAATATATGTGAAATCAAGTTCTCCGATATATAAAGAAATTATATCATAGGTATAGAAAATAATTGTCATACAAATAAATATAAAGGCGGTAATTCTTAATAAGTAGTTTTTAAAGATTTTACCAGAAAGAATAAAACCTCTCATAAAAAGAATAATTGCAGCAAGAATTACCAATTTTAAAATACTGTAAAGTGTGGTTGAGACTATCATCTCATCGTTAAAATACCTTGCATAATCTAATGCAAATTCTCCAAATCCAAGTATGAAATATATAATACCACTTATCCAAGATATAGTCAATTGTCGAGTTAAAAAACTAGCTTCTTTACTATCGTCGATATCAAGAAGAAATAATTTTTTAAATTCTTTGGCTACTTTAGAATTTTCTGTCTGTATTTTTTCTAAGTCATAGTCAAGAGCAGATAGAATTGTTTTTATTGTATAGCTTCTTGGGGTTACTTCACCGGCTTCAATACGTTGTATAGTTCTAACACTAATATTGCATTGTTCAACGAGTTCCTCCTGGGTAAGTCCTTTAGATTTTCTTAATTCAGATATTTTAATACCTAGTGCTGGCTGTTCCATGATTTTTAAGTTTTTAGTTTCTTTTGAAGTAGTATTCTCTGCAGTAGAATTACTAGAACTTGTTTTCATTTGATACAGCAATATTAGTTGTAAGAGATAAAATCTCAAATTTTTAGACTTGACTTTGACCCGTCATTAACCTGACATTTCAAGTGTAATAGGGATTTCGAAGGATTTTAGTAAACTCCTTTAGATAGGAAATATAGGAATTATTCTAATGCTAAAACCTATTTTTTTGGGAATAAGATATATTCTCGGTGTGAATAATTGTTCCAATGAAACAATTATCTTTTTGTAATCAGTAGAACGTTTAGATTTTAAGGTTTAATCTTTTTTACGCACACATTCTTAGGTTTTTTAAATAACTTTTAACTTCTATAAACATTGCTTCTTTGCTTTGTAAATCATCAATGTTATTATAAGAATGATAACCAAAGGAATAATTCATAGAAAATTCGTCTATGTCTATGAGTTCTGGATAATTTTTATAATTTTCTAATTCCTCAGCGAACCTCATTTCTACATTGGAATAGTTAATTGCATAAAGCTTATAATCATTGCTACTATGAATACACGGCTTATCTTTTATGCTTATTTCTTTTGATAAAGACTTTTTCAAAAAACTAAATTCCTCTTTTCGTCTCATAATTTAAGTTGGTTTTGTACTTATAATTTGAAATGAAATTAAAAATAAAAAAGGCTTTTTATTAGTTTTGACAGTCAAACACAAATAAAACATCGACGAAATACTCTTTTATATCGATGAATGGTAATTTTGCTTTTGTGATGAATTAGCTCAGATTTCAACAATTACATTTTAGAAGTAATTAAGAATCCTTTGATTCATCTGTTTTAAAATTTAAAGGTTGCAAAATCTTAAGTCCAGTATTGACCGAATCAATATTTTCAAAAGTAAGTAACAATCTTAATCCGTTCCTTGTATTTTTTTCCTTCATTTTAACCTTACCAGGATTTTTCTGCACAAATTGTAATACTTTGGTAAATGAGGGACTTTGATAAAAACTAGATTGCTGATCACTTATGAAATATCCAATTAGTTTGTTTTGTTTCAAGATGATTTTTTCGATACCAATGGATGTAGCAATCCATTTGATCCGAACAGAGTTTAAAAGATCAATTGCTTGTTCAGGTAATTCCCCAAATCGATCAATTAAACGTTTTTCATATGCTTGTAATTCATTTTCATCTTTAATAGCATTTAGCTCAGTATAGAGATTAAGTCGTTCTGTAATATTATTGATATAATGATCAGGGAATAATAACTCAAAATCGGTATCGATCTGCGTATCTTTTAGATATACTTTTTCTTTTTTATCATCTTCGTATAATTCCGCAAACTCGTTTTCCTTTAGCTCTTCTATAGCTTCATTCAGTATTTTTTGGTATGTATCGAAACCTATTTCATTAATAAATCCACTTTGTTCGCCTCCTAATAAATCTCCAGCACCTCTAATTTCTAGGTCTTTCATAGCGATATTAAATCCGCTACCCAATTCCGAATTAAGTTCTAATGCTGTGATTCTTTTTCTTGCATCATCGGTCATTGCAGAATATGGAGGAGTAATAAAATAACAAAATGCTTTTTTATTACTTCTACCAACACGGCCACGCATCTGATGTAGATCCGAAAGTCCAAAATTGTTAGCATTATTGATAAAAATCGTATTAGCATTTGGTACATCTAACCCACTTTCTACGATAGTAGTAGAAACAAGTACATCAAATTCTCCATTCATAAAAGATAGCATCAAGTTTTCTAGCTTTTTACCATCCATTTGTCCATGCCCAATACCTACTTTAGCATCAGGAACTAGACGTTGTATCATCCCAGCTACTTCTTTAATATTTTCTATTCTGTTGTGAATAAAATATACCTGTCCACCACGTTGAATTTCATAACTCACGGCATCTCTAATCGTTTCTTCAGTAAATCTAATCACATTAGTTTCAATCGGATATCGATTTGGTGGAGGTGTAGTGATCGTAGATAAATCCCTTGCAGCCATTAAACTAAATTGTAATGTTCTTGGGATAGGTGTAGCGGTCAATGTAAGCGTATCAACGTTTTCTTTGATTGTTTTCAATTTGTCTTTTACAGATACGCCAAATTTTTGTTCTTCATCGATTACTAATAATCCAAGATCTTTAAATTTTACATTCTTATTTACTAATTGATGAGTTCCTATAATAATATCAACTTTTCCAGAAGCTAAATCTTCTAGTGTTTCTCTTTTCTGTTTGGCAGTACGGAAACGATTTACATAATCTACTACTACCGGAAAATCTTTTAGTCGTTCTCTAAATGTTTTAGCATGCTGAAAAGCAAGAATAGTAGTTGGAACTAATATGGCTACTTGTTTACCATTATCTACGGCTTTAAATGCAGCTCTTATGGCAACTTCAGTTTTACCAAAACCAACATCACCACAAATTAAGCGGTCCATTGGTCTTTCACTTTCCATATCAGCTTTTACAGCTTCTGTTGCAGTACTTTGATCAGGTGTATCTTCATATATAAAAGATGCTTCTAATTCATGTTGTAAATAACTGTCAGGATTGTACTGAAATCCCTTTTGAAGTTTTCTTTTTGCGTATAACTGAATTAAATTGAAAGCAATATGTTTTACTCTTGCCTTTGTTTTTTGTTTTAACGTTTTCCAAGCCTTAGAACCTAGTTTATATATTTGTGGCGGTTTACCATCTTTACCATTGAATTTAGAAATTTTATGAAGAGAATGGATGCTTAGATATAATACATCACGTTCTCCATAAATCAATTTGATAGCTTCCTGCTTTTTGCCTTCTACATCTATTTTTTGGAGTCCGCCGAATTTTCCTATTCCATGATCAATATGAGTTACATAATCACCAACTTCTAAATTAGTAAGCTCTTTTAATGTAATAGCTTGTTTTTTGGCGTATCCACTTTTTAGACTAAACTTGTGGTAACGTTCGAAAATCTGATGGTCTGTGTAACAAGCTATTTTACGATCGTGGTCTATAAATCCTTGAAAAACAGAGAATACAATTGTTTCATATTGCTTAACATCAAGGTCCGCATCATCAAAAATATCGTGGAATCGTTTAGCTTGCTGTTCGCTTACACAGAAGATGTAGTTTTTATATTCTTTTTCGTGGTTTTCATTAAGGTTTTTAATCAGTAAATCAAACTGTTTGTTAAATGAGGGTTGAGGTTTTGTGTTAAATTTTATGGCATAATCAGCTTTAGTAAGAGGTCTATTGCCTATTTCTACCAATGTAAAATTTAATAATTGTTTTTTGATTAATTCCGAAGAAGCAAATAGTTCATCAGGTGTACCATGTTTAATGTCTTCAGAAAGTGTTTTGAAGGCTTCTTTAGCTTTTTCAAAATTTTTATCAATTCTTGTTGACAATAGATCAATATCTTTTGCAAAAACCACCGTTTTAGAAGCGATATATTTTAGGAAACTTTCTCGAGTTTCCTGCATAGCTTTATTCTCTACATTAGGAATGATAGTAATCTTTTTTATCTGATCCGTGGATAATTGAGTTTCTACATCAAAGGTCCGAATACTATCTACTTCATCACCAAAAAACTCTATACGATAAGGCTCGTCATTACTGAAAGAGAATACATCTACTATTCCACCACGTACTGAAAACTCACCAGGTTCAGTCACAAAATCTACTCTCTGAAACTGATACTCAAATAGTACTTCATTTACAAAATCTAAAGATAAAGTGTCACCAATAGATATCTTTAAGGTGTTTTTTTCTAATTCTTTTCGAGTCACTACTTTTTCGAATAACGCATCAGGATACGTAACGATCAGTGCTGGTTTTTTACGAGAGTTAATTCTATTCAATACTTCTGCTCTTAAAAGAACATTGGCATTGTCAGTTTCTTCAATTTGATAGGGTCTTCGGTAACTACCAGGATAAAAAAGTACATTTTTATCACCCAATAATTGTTCTAAATCATTTAGGTAATAGGCTGCTTCTTCCTTATCGTTAAAAACACATAAAAAAGGTTTTTCCGCTTGTCGAAAAGCATTTTCGATAACAAATGATAATGAAGATCCAATAAGACCGTGCAAATGGATTTTACTTTCGGACTGGGCAATAGCGTTTCTCAGTTTCTGCAATTGCTGAGACTGTGCAAAAGTTTGCGTGATTAAGGTTTGACTCACGTAACGAAGATTTTATAGCAAATATAACAGCTATCTAAATGTATCCAAAAAAAGAACGTCTGATTTATTAAGAGAATTGAAGTAGTAATTTTTCAAAATCTTTTTCAGAGTTATAGACATTACAAGAAACTCTAATAGCATTCCCTCTAAATGAAACAAAAATTTGTTCTTTTTTTAGTCGAAGCTTTAGTTCTTCTAAATTGATCTGATTAGGAAGGTAGATGCCAAAGAGGTGGTGTGCTCTGAAAGAGTCATCTTCAATAAAACAACCTAATTCTCTAAGCTTTTGTACGGTGTCTTTAGAAATATTTTTTCCATATTCCTGAATGTTTTTTGGTTGCCATGCAATCAATTGCTCTATAGCGTTTATCAACATGGGCGTCAATATGAAATTGCTAGATTCTCCTACAGAATATCTAGCTGCTTTTTCTTTGTAACGATCTTCATAATTAGTAAGTCCAGAAAAATCCTCACTATTGTGTCTATTCATCCAATTATGTTCAATAGGTTTTCCATTGTTAAAAGCATCACTGTAATAAGCCATTCCGATAGAGTAGGGACCTAATAACCATTTATAACCTCCACAAACTAAAGCATCGGGTTTAATATTCTGAACAGAAAATGGCAATGCGCCAACACTTTGTGTACCATCTATGACTAACATAGCTTTTACCACATTAGTTTTTTCACGGATAGCTTTTAGATCAAACAAAGTTCCATCTGCCCAATGTATATGCGGCAAAGCAATAACCGCAGTATTTGGTGATATAGCATCTAAAATATGTTGGTTCCACAACTTACCACGATCTTTAAAATCTTTTGGGGGGTATACAACTTTGATAATGGCATTATTTATTTTAGCTACTTCTTGCCAGATATATACGTTACTGGGAAATTGTTCATCAACTAAGATGATTTCATCACCACTTTGTAAAGGAATATTATTTGCAGCATTGGCAATACCATATGAAACGGAAGGGATAATAGCAGTATTTCTATAATCTGGAGCATCAATTAATGTTGCAAAACGCTGTTTTAAAATTTCTTTATCATTAAAAAAATCTTCAGGTAAGATTTCATTGGGATGTGATTTCTTTTGTAAAGATTGTACACCTATTTTGGTAACTGATTTTAATTGTGGAGCCATATAAGCTCCGTTTAAATATGTTATCTCTGGAGATAGATCAAAAAGGTGTTTTTGGTTTTGCATGATTAAGTGATTTATACTTTTGGTTCGCGTTAGGTTTAGGCAAATTAGAATATTAAATTGAGTCATACTCAGCTACTAAGAATTCTTTAACTTTTATAAGAAATAAATGTTTGTAACAAAATTTAATATGTAGAGTCAAATACTAAAAACATAATATATGTATAGAATAGTAATTTGGTGCTTTTTATTAGTTGGGAGTTCTATTTTTTCTCAAAAATCTTTAAAAGGAAAAGTGCTTGATTTTAATACAAAAGAGCCACTAGCGTTTTCTACTATCGTTTTTAATAACAACAAAACATTAGGCACTATTACCGATATTGACGGAAATTTTGTTTTTAATTCTGAGATAGATGTTAATAGTTTGGTATGTAGTTATTTGGGGTACGATAAAAAAAATATAGATGTAATAGATACTACTTATATAGTTATTGAATTAATACCGAAAGAAAATCAACTAGATCAAGTTGTTATTTCATCAGCCGAGAATCCAGCAAATAGAATTATAAGAAACGCGATTAAAAATAGGGAAATAAATGATCCAGAGAAGTTGCAGTCTTTTACATATAACTCTTATAATAAAATCATTTTTGATGTCCGCTCAAAAAAAAATAAAGATTCGGTGTCGTTGGTAAAAAGACTTAAAGGTGGGCATATGATGATCATGGAGAGTATTACTAAAAGAAAATTTTTAGAACCGGATTTAAGTAATGAAATAGTTATCGGAACTAAAGTTTCAGGTTTTAGAAATCCTCAATTTGCATCACTAGCTACAGATATTCAACCTTTTTCTTTTTATACTGATATGATAAATTTGTTCGAGGTTAATTACTTAAACCCGATATCTAAAGGAAGCTTAAAAAAGTATAAATTTTTTCTTGAAGAGAGTATACCAGTAAAAAAAGATACAATACATGTGATTTCTTTTCAGCCAAAGGCAAATAAAAACTTTGAAGGGTTAAAGGGAATAATCCATATAAACACTAATAAATTTGCAATACAGAATGTTACAGCTTCTCCATATCAAAAAGGAAAAATTGATTTAAAAATTCAACAAAAGTACACGTTGTTAAGAGATTCTATATGGTTTCCTGAACAATTGAATTATAAATTGTCAATGCCAGAGTATCCAAGTAAAGAAAATAATTTAGTGATGAATGGTAAAAGTTATATTACCAATATTTCTTTAGATACCTTGTTACAAAAAAGAGATTTTCCAATAGAAGTTGTTAGTATTGCAGAAGGTGCTACTAAAAAGGATAGTGTATTCTGGAACCTAAATCGAAATACAGGTTTAAATCCAAAAGAAAAGATTACGTATAGAGTTTTAGATAGTATTGGAGAAAAGGTGGATTTAGATAAATTTTTAACCTTATCAGAGAGTCTTTTTAGAGGTAAAATTCCAGTTGGTATGGTAGATATTGATATAAATAAAACCATAATCATGAATCAATTTGAAGGTTTTCGATTAGGAACAGGCTTGTATACAAATGATAAGTTTGATGATCGATTAAGTTTAGGTGGTTTTGTGGGATATGGATTTGATGATAACGATTGGAAATATGGTGGAGAAGTAAATTACTTAGTGTCAAAAAAGAATGAAGTATCCATAGGATATCAGTATCAGGTAAACTTAAGAGAAGTTGGTAATTACAATAGACAACAACAAGATTTAGAGTTTTTAAATTTCAGAAGTTATTTAGGATTTAACTTTGATAAGATAAGAGAGCATTCGGTAAATGTTCATTTCAGAAGTTTAAAATATTTAACAGCTGATTTATCCTTTAATCATACTTCAGTTAATCCTAAGTACGAATATGAATTCATTCGTGAAACAACAAACTTTAGAGAATATATCAATAGCAGTTTATCTCTTAATCTTAGATATGCATACAAGGAAAAAATGATTAATTCGTTTAATCAAAGATTCACATCGGGAACAGATTACCCGGTTATTGGTTTTTCGTTTTCTAAAGGATTTGATGATATTCTTGATGGAGATATAGATTATAATAAAATAGAAGTATCTCTAGATCATTCTTTTTACACTAAAAGCTTTGGAAAGACTAGTTATAGGATGGAGGGTGGCTATATAGATAATGCAGTTCCTTATGGATTGTCGTTTACAGGAAAAGGTAATTACGATACTGACTACCCTTTTTTTAGTAAAAATCTTTTTCAGACAATGACTCCATACGAATTCGTGTCTGATAGATACGCTAACCTTTTTAT
The DNA here is from genome assembly GCF_900109375.1 of Aquimarina amphilecti. Lineage (GTDB taxonomy): Bacteria > Bacteroidota > Bacteroidia > Flavobacteriales > Flavobacteriaceae > Aquimarina > Aquimarina amphilecti. Next base: position 102,281 of record NZ_FOAB01000008.1, on the reverse strand, counting down.
TGCTCACAATTTCGAGGGATTGTTGTTTAAAATTGGAAAATTTCAACCTGATATCGTAATGCATCAAAATATAGGTTGGGGTAATCTTATTAATAACAATAACGCTCTTGTTCCTTTTAACACAATGGATGAGGTGTTTTTAGAAAGTGGTTTAGAGTTAAAGAGTTTATTTAAAGTGAATTACCTCAATTTAGGTTATTTAGGATTTGGTTTAGGCGGGTTTTATAGATATGGTTTTTATTCAAATGAAGATTTTGAAGATAATTTAGCAATTAAATTTAATATAAGTTTTAAGATCAAATAACTAATGAGGCTCAATTTTTTAGAGAAAAGATTTAGGATCGATGGGCTTTGATTCTTGTTATTTAAGTAATTAATTTATTAAAATAACTTCCTTTTTTGTGATAGCATATATTTTAACTTTTTTTGTAGATTCCAGGATATGATTACCAGTAAACTCTCCAAAAGCGGGGAGGATAAGTTGATTTTCTTTTTGGTAAAAACAAGGCAAGCGTAAACGTTGTTTGCCTAAACCTTCTAAAAGTACGCCTGGATGAATATGTCCACAAAAATTAAATAGACCTTCTCTTTCTTCAGGATGATGACTAAGTAAAAAATTATCTAAAATTAATTCTAAACCTAGTTTTATGCCTATTTCTTCATATTTAAGAGGAGAGATGATATCATGATTTCCTACGATTAAAAGAAGCTCTACTTTAGTTCTAGATACCCATTCTGAAAACAATATCCATTCATTATTAATGAAACTATGAAAAAGATCTCCCAAAAAACAAACTTTAGATGGGGTAAAGGTTTCGAGAACTGCGTCTAATCGTTCAAAATTTTTGAGAATTGCTTCTTGAGGTACCGCGCTACCGTGTTTTCTAAAATGGGATATTTTTCCTAGATGTAAATCCGCTATCAAAAGGATGTTTTTTTCTTTCCAAAACATTGCGCCTGTAGGATGCAGAAGAAAAGTTTGATTTTGTATTTGTATGGTTTGGAATTTCAAAGATTCATTATTTTTTAGACAACAAAGCTACCATCTTTTTAATACGATCTTCAAGTTTTTCGCTGGATAATTTTTCTCGTAATCGATCTGTTATAATAGGAAATGAAAAAGGAGTCGCTTTTTTACAGGATTTCCAAACAATAGATTGATTTTCTATTCTTTCCAAGGCCTTTTGTAATCTTCCTTCTTCTAATTGATGTTCAAATGTTTCAATAAAAGATTGTTGATATAAGAGGTTTTTAGACTCAAAATCTCTAAACACATTGAATAATAATTGTGAGCTGGATTGTAAATGTTTGCTTTTTAGCATTTTATCGGGGTATCCGGTAAACACCATTCCTGATATTACAGCTATATCTCTAAATTTTCGTCTAGCCATTTCTGTAGCGTTCAGACTTTTTTGAAGATCATTGTGCATATGATCTGTAGCAAAAAGATTGTTGTCAATTACCTGTTGCATATCAATTTCTTGGTCTGATAACAGTTCAAAACCATAATCATTAAATGCTAAGGAAAAAGAGATAGGAAATAAAAGACTAATTCTATAGGCCAACAAGCTTCCTAAAGCTTCGTGGACAAATCTACCTTCAAAAGGATAAAAAATCGCGTGATATCCTTCTCTAGTTTTAAAGGTTTCTATTAAGAATTCATCGGACCCTGGAACGATACTTTCTTCTTGTTGTTTCTGAAATATGTGTGATAGTGCTTTTAATTCCAAAGATTTTTTTTCGTCAGTTTTGGATGAAGCTTTATATAATTCCTTCCGAAGTAATTCAGACATTTGGGATGTAAGTGTCAATCGACCGCCCATCCAACTAGGAACCTTGGATGTTTTTTTTGAAGATTTTCTTACCAAAACTTTCATTTCTTTTATCCTAACAAGTTCCAGGTTTCGTCCTGCAAAAGTAAAAACATCTCCAGGTTTCAATTTTGAAATAAACCATTCTTCAATGCTTCCAATATATCCACCTTTAAGGTATTTGACCGTTAACACAGCATCACTAACAATGGTGCCTATCTGTAGGCGGTGACGCATAGCAATACCTCGATTATTTACTTTGAATAATCCATCTTGTAGAATTTCTACTTTTTTATATTCATCATAACTTTGTAAACTTTGACTACCAATAGTTATAAAATTTAGGATCCATCTCCAATCATCTTCAGAAATAGCTTGGTAACAAAAAGTGCTTTTAATTTCGTGATAAATCTCTTTTGGATAGAATCCATCAGAAACCGCTAGTGTGGTAAGATATTGAATCAGGACATCATAACTGTTTAGGTACGGAATTCGATCTTCTACTGTATTATGTTTTACAGCTTGCTGTAAAGCAGATGCTTCAATTAATTCTATAGCATGTGTTGGTAAAAAATAGATTACACTTGTTTTTCCAGGTTGATGTCCGCTACGACCTGCTCGCTGTAAGAATCGTGCCACTCCTTTTGGCCCTCCAATCTGAATAATAGTTTCTACTGGAGCAAAATCAACACCTAGATCAAGACTAGAAGTACAGACTACTGCTTTTAAAGATTCATTCCGTATTGCTTGTTCTACCCAAAGCCTTGTTTCTTTATTAATACTACCGTGATGCATAGCCATTTCTCCTGCGAATTCAGGATATTTTTGTAGTATTTTCTGAAACCAGATTTCACATTGGCTACGAGTATTAGTGAAAAGCAATGTTGTTTTACTTCTTTTGATAATAGGTACAACCTCATCTAATAAATGAATTCCCAAGTGACCCCGCCAAGGAAAGGTTTCCATTTCTTTGGGAATAATACTTTTTACCTTAATCTTCTTTTTAATGTTAGCTTTGATTAATACCGAGTTTTGTAAAGCATCTGATTGATGTCCTAATAAAACTTCACGTGCCTGCTCCAAGTTTCCGATGGTAGCTGATATTCCCCAAATTCTAAGTTTAGAAGAAACTGTTTTTAATCGAGATAGTGCTAATTCAATTTGAACTCCTCTCTTTGTTCCTAACAATTCATGCCATTCATCAATAATAATCGCAGTGCAGTCTTTAAAAGTTTTATCGTACCTTTTAGAAGCAAGTAGTAATTGTAAACTTTCGGGTGTGGTAATTAGTAAATCCGGCATGGATCTTTTTTGAGCAGCTCTTTCCTTTTGAGAAGTGTCACCAGTTCTTATACCGATGGTTAATTGTGTGTTTAAGTCCTCAGCAAATCTTTCTGTCGCTTGTTTAATTTCTTGCGAAAGTGCTCGTAGCGGTGTGATCCATATTGCTTTCAATCCTTTTTTATGTTTGGTTTGATAGTCAGGATTATCTTTTATATAGTTCAGAACAATCGGAACCCATAAAGAATACGTTTTTCCACTTCCTGTTGGGGCATTTAGTAATCCATTTTTACCCTGTAAGAATGCTTTCCAACTTTGTTTTTGAAAAGGGAAAGATTTCCATTGTTGTTGTTGGAACCAAGATTCTGCTATGGTAAAAAGTTCTTTCTGGGTCATGATTCCTTCGTTAGACTGGGGATCAATGTTTTTAAATCCTCTAATGTATTTGCTTCTTGAATTTTTTTATCCTGTCGCCATCTTAAGATGCGAGGAAATCGAGTTGCCACACCACTTTTGTGTCTTTTGGATAAAGCAATTCCCTCAAAAGCTATTTCAAAAACCAGCTGAGGAGTTACACTTCTTACTGGGCCAAAACGTTCTAAGGTATTTGCCTTTATAAATTTATCAACTTCCTTAAACTCTGCGTCGGTAAGACCAGAATATGCCTTTGCAAAAGTGACTAATTCAGTTTTATCCTCGTTCCAAAGTCCAAAAGTATAATCTGTAAATAAATTAGACCTACGCCCATGTCCTCGCATAGCATATGTTAAAACCGCATCGATAGTTAGTGGATCTACTTTCCATTTCCACCAATCTCCTTTTTTGCGACCGACTAAATAAGGTGAATCTTTCTTTTTTAACATCAAACCTTCTGACTTAACATCTCGAGATCGTTCGCGTTCATTGGCTACTTCTTCCCAAGAGTTAAAAGTCATTTTTTCTGATAGATGCAAAGGTGTTCCAGATTCTGGGTTGAGTTCAGAATGACGGACGTTAAGAAATAGTTTTTCCAATAATTCACGACGTTCAGAAAATGGATAGTTTCTGATGTCATTTCCTTTCCACTCTAGCATATCATATGCTCTTAGAATAACAGGAGTTTTTTGTAATAAGTTTTTAGAAACTGTTTTTCTCCCTATTCTGGTTTGTAGATCATTAAAAGTTCCTATTTTTCCATTTGGGAATGGTAGAATTTCACCGTCTAAAACGGTTCCGTTGGGTATGATTTTTAAGAGTTCTTGAAATTCTGGATATTTATCCGTTACCAATTCTTCTCCACGACTCCAGACAAAAATTTCGTTGTTTCTAATAATAACTTGAGCTCTGATTCCGTCCCATTTATGCTCGGCATACCAATTTGTTATATTTCCTAGATCCGAAACTTCATTTTCTACTGCATATGCTAGGTAGAAAGGATAGGGTTTTGAAAGAAAATCAGATTCTTTTTCCTCTAATACTAAATCTTGGAATGAAATAGTATTGGGATCCCAGTTCCCCATCAATTTATATGCTAATATATCTTCATCTATTTCAGTAGCTTTGGATAAAGAGCGTGTCATTAATTTTTGACTTACTCCAATTCGGAAACCTCCAGTGATCAGTTTTGTAAACACAAAACGTTCGTAGTAGTTTAATACTCCCCAATTTTTTTGAAGATATGCACGTTTATGTTCTTCGGATTGCTTTTTAAGAGCGATCATTTCTTGTAGATATTCCGTTAGGGTTTTTGTGGAACTTTCTTTTGAAGTAGGGACTACAAGCGCTATGGTTTCTGCTAAATCTCCAACAATATGATATGATTCTTCAAATAACCAAAGCGGAATGTTCGCTAATTCTGAAGCCCAAGATCTAAGTAACGTCGTGTTTACAGGTCTTGGTGGTCTTCGATGAGAGAGTATAGCAATAGTCCATACTTTATCATTTTCTGGGGCATTTTTAAAATAAGAAGCCAATGCGCTTACTTTTACATTGGTTTTATTGGTGCTATCTAAAGTTTTGATGAGGTTTGCAAACTGTTTCATTCTATAACCTCACTTTCTTTTTTAGTTTCTATTTCTGCAAGTTCACCTTCATATTGTGTTTTTTCTGTACGAGCATCATACCCAAGTTCCCTAAGATATCGCGAGAATATTTCCGTATATCCGTGGGTACTTATAACTTTAGTAGCTCCAGTTTCTTTAACGGCCGTTAATAAACCATCCCAATCACAATGATCAGAGAGTACAAACCCTTTGTCAATTGCTCTTCGTCTTCGAGCTCCTCTAAATGTCATCCATCCACTAGCCGAGGCTGTTACATACGGCACCATTTTCCGTATCCAAGTACTACCATGAGCACTAGGCGGTGCTACTACAATATTCCCGATAAAATCTTCTTTTTTAGTTTCTCTCGTTACCAAAGTAGTCTTAGGGAAGTCGATCATTGATCTAATAACATTGGTCATGTTTTCTATGGCTCCATGTGTATAAATCCTTCCAATTTCAGGATTTAAATATTTCAAAAGACGTTGTGCTTTTCCAAGAGAATATCCCAAGAGTATAGAAGTTTTGCCTTCTGATTTATTTTCTGCCCACCATTGGTTAATATCTCTAAAAACTTCGTTTTGAGGTGTCCATTTAAATGCGGGTAACCCAAAAGTGCATTCCGTAATAAATGTATGACATTTTACAGGCTCATAAGGAACAGAAATACCGTCATTTTCAATTTTATAATCTCCTGTGAAAACCCAAACTTTTCCTTTATGTTCTACTCTGATTTGAGAACTTCCGATGATATGACCTGCGGGATGTAGACTAAATTTTACATTGTTTATTATAAAAGTTTCTCCGTATTCTTTTCCGTTAACGTTAATATCTCCTAGTCGATGTTTGATAATAGGGATGTTCGTGTGATGCGTAATATATTGTTTATGTCCCCATCTACTATGATCGGCGTGTCCGTGTGTAATAATTGCTTTATCTACCGGTTTCCAAGGATCAAGATATACTTTGGCAACATCACAATAGATTCCTTTTTCTGTAAATTCTAAAAGTGGTCGATATGACATAAATGATGGTTACAACTTCATTTTATTTACTTGATTGAAAGTACGGAATACTATGTGGACGAGAAAGTGTTTATAGAAATATTAGGAGTTGTTCAACCTCTTAAATAACTCTTAGTTGAAAGAGGTTTCTTTAATTTTTCTAAGTATGCTTAATATATTCTGATTATATAGATTATTATAGACAGCATTTTTAAGTTAATGCTATTTGTAGCATAAGGTGATATAAAAACCCCTTAATAATATATTAAGGGGTTTCCGAAGATTGTTAAATTCTATTACCTATAAAAATTTATTTGTTTTTGATGATTTTTATCGTTTTATAGGTAGTGTTTAATTTAATTTTAGCTAGATAAATCCCTGGCGAAACTGGCGTGTCATTTCCGTTTTTTCCATTCCAGTGGTAATTATAAACATTTTGAGATATCTGAGTAGGTTCTAATTGCTTCAGTCTTTTACCTTGTATACTGAAGATCGTAACTGTATTTTCCTTAGGAGAATCCGTTGTTATATCTATATTAATACCATTGCCAGAGAATGGATTTGGATATGACCCTTTTAGAATAGAAACGTTATCCCTTTCTATTCCCGCTCTGTTAATATTACCTTGTAATGTGTAATAAGCAAGTGGAGTGCCAGATGAAGGTAAAGTTGCAACGGTATTCCATGAGCTATTCTCAATATCTAATCCAATTCCTATAGCGTTTTGAAGATTAGGGAATACACTCTTGGCAACTCTAAGTTCTATCGTATTCGCATTTTTTACTACCGAAACAGAAGAAGAACCTTTTAGTGTCCAGCTCCAATTAGTTCCAGATCCAGAGTATTGGAATAGGCTTCCATTTTCTATACTATAATCACTTCCTTCTGGAGACCAAAGACCGTTTTTGTACCCGGTTGTTGTACTATTGTCAGTGTTAATAAAGAAAATATAGTTGGTGTTCATTGTCCCTTGAGCCAAGAGGTAAATGTAATCTTTATCATCGTATGCTTTCAATGAGGTTAAACCACCAGCACCATTTGTAGAAATAGGTTCTACGCTACTCCAATCGGTATCATTTCCATCAATAGTAATTTCTACGTTGGTTTCGATAGTACCTTTTACTTGTACATCATTAAATACGGCAGAACAAATAGCTTGTTCATTATGACTGGTTGTTGCTAAGCCTATATAGATATCATTTGCCATATCAATAGTGTCTTCACCTACTTTTGTCCAATTATTTCCATTAATTGATTGATGTGCTGTTAATGTTGCGTCTAACCTAACTAATTTAAGCCATAAAGAAGGACTTCCAGCAGCTCCGGTATGTGTAGTGACACCACCAGTGGCTGTTCTTCTTTGAAAAGCGATGCCTTCAGAATAACTTGCTACTAACATACCATGTTTAGACCCTGGGTTCAATGTTTCTCTAATCATTACACCAGCTTTAGCCCAATTATTGGTATTGTCAACACTCTCAATCTTAGCAATAATTTCTCCATTTCCATTTAAAGGTTGATATACATAATGAAATTGATCTGATTGGCCCCATATGTCAGCTCCTGTTCCGTTTACAGTAAATGTTCCATTATCATAAGAGGCATTTCCAGAGATAAGAGGATTTCCTACATCAGTATTCTCCCAAGGTGCTGGCAGAGAAACCACAACTGCTTCGGTTGTCAATTCTAGTACGTTACTATATTCAGAAAAACCAACATCGTTATATGCTCTAACTCTATAATAATACGTAGTATTAGGGTTTAGGTTCTCATCCTGATAAGAAGTGATATCTGTGTTTACAGTACTAATTTCTTGAAAATTAGAATTTTCGTTTAGCGATCTTTCTATACTATATCCAGATTCATTATCGGCGTTATCTACCCAATTTATTGAAATACTATTCGTCGTATTCGAAACTCCTACTAGATTTGATGGTGCTAAAGGCGCACTAACAGTAGTTGCCATAAATTCAAAAGCTCCTATATCGACTGAACCTACAGTTCTGTTTTCGCCATTAAAATCGGTTAATCCAATTAAAGGGATACCGTTTGGATATATATCATCCCAAAATGGATCTACCCAGTTTGTTATAAATCCTTCCGACAACCCATTATTTATAGATTGTGAATCTGAACTTAAGCTAAAATCAAATTCTGAAATATTATTAAATTGGGGGTTAACAACGACACGGTTACCTGGTAAATTATTTTGACCACTTGTGGAAGTACCCCACCATAGGTTTTTCTTAAATGTAATATTAGTATTGCCATTGTTGTTGATTCCTTCATAGTTTTCTCCAACACTAGAAGATCCAAAAATAATATTATTGGCTATTCTAGTATTTGTTACTCTATTTTGAAAGGTAATTTCTGAACCCCAACCGGCATCATTTTTGTTCTTGTAAAAAGTGTTATTTATAATATATATATTATCAGCACTACCTGTTCCATTTGAAGAATACCCTCCCATAGCTACACCTGCCTCTGTGTTTTGATACACAACATTGTTGGACATAATTATATTTTCTGTCTTCTTTCCATTATGTTCGCTGGCAAATTCAAACCCTAGATCATTACCTCTAGAGATATTACGTTCAAAAACAATATTTGTTCCACCATCTACGTAAAAACCACCAGCACTTCGCTCTCGCTTATCGTATGGTACATTCGGTAAGTTATACCAAGGATTGCTATCACAGCTATTGTTTTCTGCGATATTTTGAGTAACCAGTCCATTACGTACTCTATCTGTATCATTATCATTCTCTACACATTCGTCGCATTCTCCCTCATACCCTATGAAGTCAAATCCTATATTATTATTATCGTGCACATAATTGCCTTTTACTAGAAAGTTAGTAACATTAGCATTTAGTACAAAGGCTTCGCTGGCTTGTAGTATATTGTTATAGACCTCATTATTCTCAAGGGTTATGTTTTTGATTCCTGTTTGTGTATTTCCATACACTGCGATACCATGTGCTCCGACTCCACAGTAACTTGATTGATGACAAGTACTTAAATGTTTTATGTCATGTACTTTGTTATCGATAATTGAAATATTAGAACATGTTCCACGGACAAGGATACCAACCGGTGTTTGACCACTATCATTAGTTTGAAAATCTCTAATTTCGAAACCAATAATTTTAATATTATTGGAGTTTTCTATGGTAATAAGTCCTTCTCTACCATTTGGTGAAAGCCCTTGTCCAGATATAATAACATTGCTTCCAGATGTTTTTAGTGTTAAGTAGTTGCTTGTGTTATTAGAGTTTGTTTTGTTTGAAAAAGATATTTTTTCATTATATATTCCGTCTTCGACTAGAATTGTATTTCCGGTGTTAGCTTTATCTACTGCATTTTGTATGGTGCGTAATGCTGAGTTGGGGGAAGAACCATCGTTACTGTTGTTTCCGGATTTTGAGACATAAATATTTTGAGCTATTGATAATTGGGTCATAAAAAACATGCACCATAGAAAATAGTAAAAGGATCGTTTTGTTCTAGTTTGTTGTTTCATTTTGTTTTTGTTTGATTTGAGATAATAATTGTTTTTTTTTCAAAGAGAGATAGAGATATGTTTATTAGTAAAACAGATTTTTGTAAAAGTTTTTAATCCGATGACTAATTGAAATTGTTGGGATTTCTCATAGTTAGCGAATTATAATTTGTATTCTTTGAAAAAATTAGGTTATTTAAAAAATGCAATAAATATATTTTCGATCATTTTTTGATATTTTAAAAGTTAATGTATTGTAAATAAAAATCTCTTAAAGACGATAAAACTAATTAAAACAAATGTCTATATTATTAAAGCATTATACCTTTTATTATTCGTGGTTTTAACGTAGTGATTTGTTTTCTCATATTGAGAATTTGTTAATTTTAAACCCTAAATGCTGTCATATTTTCATTTGGAAGACAATAATAAAAGAATTTATGAATAAAGTTCATTAAAAGGGGTTATGCTCTATACAATACGATGGGTCAATAAGTAGTACTATTTCTATATAATTACGTCTTTTGTATATTGAAAAAGGTGTAGGCTAGCATCAATAGCTTTTGCCCATTTTAAAGAGGTGTTATAGTTTATTTGTGAACTAAACTTAATCTTCTTTGGTTATCCTAAAATATAAAGTTAATTTGTAACCAATAGACCGATAAATATAACAAAGGTTAGTTTTTATCCTTGTTTAAGAGTTATGAAATGTGAATAAAAAATCTCGCTTATTAAATTTTAAAAGGTATATAGTTTACTTATATTTGCGGCAAAATAAAACAAAAGAATACATGTCAATATCTGATTTATTTGATAGTGGGTTTCAGAAGAGAAATCAAGATCATTTTGCTGCAATTGTTAGGGTAGCAATGAGTGATGGGGTTATAACTGATGAAGAGAGAGCTTTCTTAGATCGATTAGCTCGAAAACTTGATATTTCTGAAAATGATTATAAAGAAATATTAAAAGATTATGCTTCTCATAATATTAATCCTCCAACAAGCTATGATGTGAGATTGGGAAGATTATTTGATTTAGCTAGAATGGTATATGCGGATAATATAAAAGGAGATGATCAAGTTGTATTATTAGAAAGACTTTGTATTGGATTAGGTTTTAGATCAGACAACGCTAAATATGTAGTTGATAAAGCACTTTCTTTAGTTGATCAAAATGTGGATGGAGATACATTTGCAGATGAAATTAAAAATATGAGTCGATAAATTATATTCGATTAATAGTTTATAAAAAAAGCCGCTTCTATGAAGCGGCTTTTTTAGCTATTTGCTTTACTATTTTGTAAAGTAAATCTTCTTGTTCAAAAGGCTTTGCGATAAAATCATCCATTCCAGAACGTAAACATTTATCTCTTTCTGCTTCGGTTGCTTTTGCGGTAAATCCAATAATAGGTACTTCAGAGATTACCTTATCTCCATAATTGTTCCTTATCATATGAGTTGCCTGGTAACCATCTACTTTTGATAGTTTTAAATCCATTAAAACAAGGTCATAGTTTCTTCTTTCGAGATAGTTAATAGCTTCTTGACCATTAATAGCTACATCTACAAAGAAACTTCCATGACTAATTAATATTTTCATTAAAAGGAACTGTGTAGCTTCTTCATCTTCGACTACTAATACTCTAAATTTCTTTTTAGTTTCTGGAAGGGTGTATTTTTTCTTTTTCTTTTCTGGAGTAGATTTCGTTACATCAAACTTAAACGGTAATTTGATATCAAAGGTAGTCCCTTTATCTGGCTCACTTGTAACCTTTATCTCTCCGTTTAGTAGATCTACTAGATCTTTTACTATAGCTAATCCAAGTCCTGTTCCTGAAACTTGTTTGTCTTCATTGAAACGGGTAAATCTGTCGAAAATATTGTTGAGATTTTCTTCTTGTATCCCTAATCCAGTATCTTCTATCTTAAAGCTAACACTAAGCTTGTTGGTACGTTGATAATTCTTGGTAACTGATAAACTTACTTTGCCTTCTTCAGTGAATTTAAAAGCATTATTAAGAATGTTATTCAAAATTTGAAATACGCGTGTTCTATCTCCAATTAGATATTCCTGAATATTAGGATCTATGTGTGTTTCGAATTCTATTCCTCTTTCTTTAGCAAGTTTAGCATATGTTTCTTCGAAACCTTCTACCAGATTAATAAATAGAAATCTTTCATCTACTATTTTTATTTTACCAGATTCTATTTTAGAAATATCTACCATGTCTTCAATCAAGGAATTGAGGTGGATACTTTGTCTTTTTATAATTCTAGCTAATTCTTCTTGTTCAAAGTTTAAGTTTGTTTTTTCTAAAACTTCGATAAAACCTAAAATACCTGTTAAAGGTGTTCTTATTTCATGGTTGATATTGGCAATAAAACTATTTTTAAACTTTTCTTTATCAATTAAATATTGGTTCTTAAGTTCTAGTTCTTTTGCTTTAAGAATGGATTCATTCTTTTGTTGCGCTATTTTATTAAGTTCATAGTACTTAGTAGAGTAATCAAATAGTAAAATAACAACTTCCTCTGTGTTTATTTTAATCGTGACATCACATATTTTGTCAAGTTTTTTTTCTTCTAAATGAATACAAGGAAAATTATAGAAAGTTTCTTCTTTTTCGAAAACTTCAATGAACCCTTTTATAATTTCAAAAAATGGATGAACATCATATATAGATGCTCCTACTTTCCATTTAAATATGTTACTATCGGTTTCTTTAATCGTCCCATCATATTGAACGATTGTACATTGCGTTTTTTGATTAAATAGTAACTTTTCTTCTTGATACGTCATAGTACTATGCAGTTATTTCCTCTGCAAGATTTACAAAGAAATCTTGCACATTTTTATTGGTTTTTGCACTGGTCAAACAATCAACAGTTATATTTAGTTCTTCGAATTTTTTTGTTACTTCCTTTTCATTTACCAGATCTAATTTATTACCTATAACCTTGACCTTTACTTTCGGGTGATTTTTAGAAAGATATTCTAAATCCTGGTTGAGATCTTTATAGGTGTCGATACGAGTAAGATCAAATACATAAATAAAGGCATTAGATCCTAAAAGGTATGATTTTCTAGTATCTTCTATATCTGTATGTCCTTCGGTATCCCAAATGATCATAGAAAGTTCTCGACCATCAGGCATTTCGATTACCTTCTTTTTAATTTGAACACCTAAGGTAACTTTATAATCTTCAGAAAATTCGTTATCAATAAAACGTCTGAATAAAGACGTTTTTCCTACACCAAAGTGTCCTAAAAGCACTACTTTTTTAGACAATTTCATCTTCAAAATGTTTTTTTAATTTTTTAGTAAAAAGTTCACTGTTTTCTAAGTCTCTTTTAGAAATGTGATGTTGCGCAAAGTTAATAATTTGATCTTCTAATACTTCTTTAAACATCATATTATATGCGCCAGAAATTACAGCGGCAATATAGTAAGAATAAAAATTTTGCACGTGTATAGTGTATAATTCGTATTCTATGGTTTCTAGATTTTGGTTTCCTCCCTGAAAAGCATCTTCGACAAAACTTTTGATAGCAGTTAACATACCTGCGATCATATCTTTATCGACAGTATTGTCTGATAACGGGCTATAATCTGTTATTAGTAAACCAGAATCTTTTTCAATAACAAACATCTGTATTAATCTAGGTTTGGCATAATCTGTTATAGCCAGATCGCCATCACTAATTCCTTGTGCTCTGGCCTTAGTTCTTCTAAATAAGTTTTTGAATGAGAATGCTTGCCTGGTTTTTCGATTAATGTTTTCACTTAACAGTTTCATCTCATGAGCTATATATTTCTTAATCATTTTACCGATTATTGGAAATAATGCTTCTACCACTGCATCCTGAGAGTTTTTAATCTCTTCCTTTAAAGTTTCAGTAATTGTGGGTCCTAAAGTTTTTGGTATATCCTCAACAAATTGTTTTAATCTATCATCAATAATAGGGTCTACTTTATGCGATAACTGCTGTTTTTGATGAACAATTTTACTTAATTCATCAACTTTTTTGGCAATCGATTCCGCATACTCCTTCTCTTCTGTAAGAAGTAGTTCTTTTAGAATTTTTAATTTATCCTGTTCTTCCATATTGTTGGATAAACAGATTACTACTTATTGATTTTTTCTCCCATAGCGATTAAAAGATCACCTAATGTTTTTCTATCTACCTTTTTATCATCTAACATCTCTATTTTATCAGCGAGATTATCTTCTAATTCAGTGATTCTTATATTTATATCAGTACTAAGGTTGTCAATTGCCTGGTTTAATTCTTTTCGAGTATCATCAATAAAATCTTCAAGCTCCTTTTTTTTAGAAGAAATATCTTTTTTAACTGAGTCAAATTCAGAATTATAAGCAGCAATGTTTTCTCCAAATATTAGATTCTTTATTGCTTCTATTTTTGAAGAAGGATCATTTACTACCTGTTCTTGCGCAGCTTTATTTTCTTTGGCCATTTTTGGTAATTTATATTGTTGTTCTATGAGCTTCAGGTAAATTTAACATAAAAACATTAAAAAAATGAGTTCACAGAACAATAATGTTAAAGTTACTTGCTTTTACAATAAATGTAATACGTTTAGTTATAGAGTTTATAACGGTTGGTTGGAGGGGAAACTCTTTATTATTTAATTGCAAGAATAGTGAAAATTAACTGTAATCGATCTATTCATAAGTCTTTTTTTACAAATACAACATTGTTAGGCTATTCACCTGATAGTAATAAATAATTATACCTTAAGAAAAACGATTGTTTTTTTAAGATTCAGAATTTTTCATAAATGATTCTACTTTCTGAACCATATTTTTACTACCACATATGAAAGGAGTACGCTCATGCAGTTCAGTAGGCTTTATTTCTAAAATTCTCCTAAATCCATCACTGGCAGAACCACCAGCCTGCTCAGCAATAAAAGCCATAGGATTACATTCATATAATAAACGAAGTTTTCCATTAGGAGACTTGGATGTACTTGGGTACATATAAATCCCACCTTTTATCATATTACGATGTATATCACTAACTAAGGAACCGATGTATCTAGAAGTATAAGGGCGATCTTCTTTCTCTTCTTGACAGTATTTTATATAATCTTTAATTCCTTGAGGAAAATGTATATAGTTACCTTCATTTACAGAATAAATATTTCCATCATCTGGAAATGTCATATTAGGATGTGATAAATAATAGGTGCCTAAAGCAGGATTTAATGTAAATCCATTAACACCATGACCTGTAGTATACACTAACATAGTAGAGGTTCCATAAATAATATATCCGGCAGCAACTTGTAAATTACCTGGTTGTAAGAAGTCTTCCATGGTAACAGGTGTTCCAGTTGGAGTAACTCTTCTATAAATTGAAAAAATTGTTCCTACAGAAACATTAACATCTATATTAGAACTACCATCTAAGGGGTCCATAAGCACTACATAGTTGTTTCTGTGATCGCTTTTTTGACCTTTAATTGTAATGAAATCATCATTTTCTTCAGAAGCAATACCACAAACAATTTCTCTGTTGGTAAGAGTATTGATAAAGGTTTCATTAGCTAGTACATCAAGTTTTTGTTGATCTTCTCCTTGCACATTAGTTTCACCTATAGCTCCGGTAATATCAACTAAGCCTGCTTTGTTTACTTCGTGATTTACCATTTTTGCAGCTAGTCGAATTGAATTGATCAATCGAGAAAGCTCTCCACTAGCATATGGAAAGTCTTTTTGGTTTTCGATAATAAATTCTCCTAAGGTTTGGTTTTTTCTAGCCATTTTTGGTTGTGTTGAATTTCTGCAAAAATATTATTTTTTAAATAACTAAAACGTTTTCGTAACTGTAATTTGTCAAACTTTTTAAAGAATTACTAAAACCAAAATTAGATTCGCATAAGATTATAAAATTGTCTGGTTTCTAATACATATTTTATAGTTTTGATAAACTTTTGACGTATGGACTATATTATAAGAGATGCAGTTGTTGGGGATATGCCTCAAGTACTTACATTAATAGAGGAGCTAGCTCTTTTTGAAAAAGAACCTGATGCAGTGGATGTAACTGTAGAAGATTTGATTAAAGAAGGTTTTGGAGAAAAACCACTCTTTCATTGTTTTGTAGCAGAGATTAATAATGAGTTAGTAGGTTTAGCATTGGTTTACTTTAGGTTTTCTACTTGGAAAGGAAGAACGGTACATTTAGAAGATCTTATTGTTAGGGAATCTATGAGAGGTTCTGGTATTGGGATGGCGCTATATAAAAGAGTCATGAAGTATGGAATGGAAAAAGGAGTGAAGAGGGTAGAATGGAATGTGTTGGATTGGAATAAACCTGCGGTTAATTTTTATCTTAAAAGTGGTGCTAAAATTCTAGAAGGTTGGCAGGTAGTACAGATGGATGAACATGGATTAAATGCATTTGTTTCAAAGATGTAATTCAGAGATGTATAATGTATTGTATGCATTAAATTATTTTAGTTGATGAGGGTATTTAAATTTGGAGGAGCATCTGTAAAAGATGCAAAGGCAGTAAAAAATGTAGTCCACGTATTACAAACGGTTGGCTATTCTGATATTGTAATTATTGTCTCTGCAATGGGAAAAACTACCAATGCGTTAGAAAAAGTGGTAGATTATTACCTGAAAAAGAGTTCCAAATTTAAGGATTCCATAGATTTTGTAAGAAAATTTCATTATGACATACTTATAGATCTTTTTGAAAATAGGAAACATCCGATTTTCAGCAGGATAAATTCTCTTATTTTGGATATGGAAACGATGCTGAAGCGAAATAAATCTGATCAATATGATTATGTGTATGATCAAACCGTTTGCTATGGAGAATTAATATCAACTGCGATTGTTAGCGAATACTTGTCCGAAAATGGTTATGAAAATAAACTATTGGATGCTAGAGATGTTATAAAAACAAATGATGTTTATCGTGATGCTATTGTTAATTGGGAAGTTACCCAAAAAAGTATCGATCGTATAATTAGTAAAAAAGGTTTAACGATAACACAAGGTTTTATAGCTTCTGATTCTAATAATTTTACAACGACACTTGGTAGAGAAGGAAGTGATTATACAGCAGGAATTTTTGCGTATTGTACAAACGCCATAAGTGTAACTATATGGAAAGATGTTCCAGGTGTATTGAATGGAGATCCAAGAGTTTTTGAAAATACGAAACTGTTATCTCAAATCTCATATGAAGAAGCTATAGAATTAGCATTTTATGGGGCTTCTGTAATTCATCCTAAAACATTACAACCATTACAGCGAAAGGAGATTCCTTTATATGTAAAATCATTTCTTTATCCTGAAAATGATGGAACTTCGGTTAAAAAAGGACAGAGGTTAATTCCACATCTACCTTGTTATATTGTAAAAAAAGATCAAATACTTTTATCACTTTCTTCTTTAGATTTTTCCTTTATTGTAGAGGATAATGTTAGTGAGATATTTAGACTTTTCCATAAATTTCAACTAAAAGTAGATCTCATACAGAATTCTGCTATTAGTTTTTCTGTTTGCTTAGATGATAAATTCGATAATTTTGATGAATTGTTGATACACTTAAAAGCAAAATTTAGTGTTATATATGAAAAGAATGTGTCTTTATTCACAATTAGACATTTTAATAAAGAAGCTGTTCTGTTTTTAGAAGAAAACAAGGATATATTGCTTAAACAAAGCACAAAAGAAACGTATCAAATGGTTGCAAAACAATAAGATGCCCTATTCAATGATTTTGCTATATTTGTAGTTAGCACAAAACGTATTTAATGGCGGTAGTCACCTCTAAAGAAGTAGCCAAAGGGCTTAAATTGGATAAACTTGGTTTTATTGGCACTTTTGTTGGCTGGATGATTCTTAAAATCACACGGTTATCAAAAATAAATCGTCAATACGATAGTATTAGTCATTTAGAAGGAAAGGAGTTTGTTAAGAGTGTATTAGATATGTATGGTGTTACCTTCGAGATCCCACCTGAAGATCTAAAAAGACTCCCTAAAGATGGTGCATTTATTACATTATCTAATCATCCGCTTGGCGGACTTGATGGAATATTGTTGCTTAAGTTAATGTTTGAACACCGCTCTGATTATAAGATAATAGCTAATTTTCTCTTGCACAATTTCACTCCTTTGAAACCATATATTATGCCTGTTAATCCTTTCGAAAATAGGAAAGAAGTTAAATCCAGTCTTAAAGGAATTAGAGAAGCAATTTCGCACCTTAAGGAAGGGATGCCAATAGGGATATTTCCTGCTGGAGAAGTGTCGACTTTTAAAGAAGGCAAGCATTATGTAGATAAACCATGGGAGTCAGGGGCAATGAGATTAGTGAAGAAAGCTAAAGTTCCTGTAATTCCAATATATTTTCATGCAAGAAATAGTAGACTTTTTTATAAGTTGGCCTCTATTAGTGATACACTAAGAACTGCTAAATTACCAAGCGAGGTTTTTTCACAAGAAAATAAGATTATTAAAGTAAGAATAGGTAATCCTGTATCTGTAAAGGATCAGGAAGAATATGATAATATAGAAGATTTTACAAATTTTTTGCGTAAAAAAACCTATATGTTGGCTAATCCTTATGAGAAGAAAACACTGATGGAGTCTATTCCTCAGAATTTAAAAATTCCTAAGTCTCCAAAAGAAATAGCATTAGAGGGTAGTATCAATTCTATAGAATCAGAACTTACATTTTGTCGTGATAATGATATGCGTTTATTAGCGAGTAAAAATTATGAAGTTTTTCTTGCTAAAAAAGAGTGTATTCCTAATGTTGTACACGAAATTGGTCGATTACGCGAAATCACATTTAGAGAGATTGGAGAAGGAACAAATCAATCTATCGATTTAGATCCTTTTGATGATTACTATCATCATATGTTTTTATGGGATACGAAGGCTAAAAAACTAGCTGGAGCGTATAGAATGGGGATGGGGAATGAAATTTATTCGAATTTTGGAATTGATGGTTTTTATCTACAAGATCTATTTAGGTTCGAACCAGAATTACATAAAATGATGAGTGAATCTATTGAAATGGGTAGAGCATTTATCATAAAAGAATATCAACAACGTCCAATGCCATTATTTTTACTTTGGAAAGGAATTGTGCATTGTACACTTCGTTTTCCAGATCATAAATATTTAATTGGTGGGGTAAGTATTAGTAATAAGTTTAGTAATTTCTCTAAGTCATTGATGATTGAGTTTATGAAATCCCATTACTACGATCCTTATGTAGCGCAATATGTTAGACCTAAAAAAGAGTTTAAAGTTAAGCTTAAGGATGCTGATAAGGATTTTGTGTTTGATGAGAGTAGAAGTGACCTTAATAAATTTGATAAAATTATTGATGAAATTGAACCTGGAAGTCTTCGTATACCAGTTTTGATTAAAAAATACATTAAACAAAATGCTAAGGTTGTAGCTTTTAATGTTGATCCATTATTTAATAATGCTGTAGATGGATTAATGTATATAAGAATAGCGGACTTACCTGATAGTACGGTTAAACCGGTAATGGAAGAATTTCAGGCGGAATTAGAACAGAAGTATTTTAAAAATGCTGACAAATAATCGGTAATTGATAGTTTTTTTGTGTAGTTAATCGTAAAATTCCCGTTTTTTCTCATTTTATTTTTTTCTAATACTGATATATTTTACTAATTTGAAGATTAAAATATCTTGAAGTGGTTGTACAATATATTTATTTTGCTATTGCGTTATTAGGCGTTATATTATTTCTCTTTCTTAATAAAAAGCTTTTTAAGTGGTTACAAAGCAAAATAAGCAAATTAGAAAATAATATTTTTTTTGGAAGAACAAAATTCTCTCAGTTCTTTCGATTTATTACACCTAGAAGAGAAAAACATATTCTTTCATTTGTAATACGATTATTAAAGATTACGTTTATCTTCATTTTTTTCATATTCTATCTTCCTTTCTTGTTTAGCCTGGTTCCTCAAACAAAAGAATATGCAGATGTTGTTTTAGGATATATAAAGAAACCATTGATTTTTTTGTATGAAGGTTTGGTAGGATTCATCCCAAATTTATTTTTTATTATCGTTATCTTTTTTGTGACGAAATATCTTATTAGATTTTTAAAATATGTCACCACAGAACTGGAAAAAGAAGCAGTACGATTAGATGGTTTTCATGCGGATTGGGCAAGACCTACATTTAATTTATTACGGGTTTTTATAATAGCTTTTGCGCTTATAATTGTATTTCCATATATCCCAGGTTCGGACTCTCCGGCTTTTAAAGGGTTATCAATTTTCTTTGGTATTTTATTCTCCTTAGGTTCTACTTCTGCGATTTCTAACATAGTTGCAGGTGTTGTTATAACGTATATGAGACCTTTTAAGGTAGGAGATAGGGTAGAGATAGGAAATACTATAGGTGATGTGACAGAGAGAAGTCTATTAGTTACACGAATTCGTACAATCAAAAATTTAGATGTAACAATTCCAAACTCGTCGATTTTAGGAAATCATATTATCAATTTTACTAAGAATGCTTCAGAAGATGTAGGTGTTATTTTACATACCTCTGTTACTATTGGATATGATGTGTCTAGTAATGACGTTATAGAAGCATTAAAGCAAGGAGCAAAGAATACGGATCAGATTTTAAGCGAACCCGTACCCTTTGTTTTGATTAAAAGTTTGGATGATTTTTATGTGAATTATGAATTAAATGTTTATACTAAAAATCCAGAAAAGTCAGCCGCTATTTATTCGATACTACATGAGAATATTAAAAATGAATTACATCAATCGGGAATAGAAATTCTATCCCCACACTATCATGCTGTAAGAGATGGAAATAATTTGGCAGTTCCGCCTTCGAATATTCCTGATAACTATGCTAAACCAGGATTTAAGATTGACAAGTAATTTGATTAAAATCTATGTAGTTTGTAAAACGCTTTTATGTACAAAATCATGGCAATATTCTTTAATTTGATTTCTTGTTTTGGTAAAAGCTGCGTGAATTTCTTCTTCAGTTCCTTCTACTTTTGAAGGATCAAAAAAGTTGTAGTGCAAGCGTTCTGCTTTTCCTGGAAAGAAAGGACATCTTTCTTTTGCGTTATCGCAAACGGTAAGAATATAATCGAATTTTATATCCAAATATTCCTCGAGATTATTAGATGTATGATTAGAGATATCAATTCCATCTTCTTTCATAATATCAATAGCTCTAGGATTTACGCCATGAGTTTCTACTCCGGCACTGTAAATTTTAGCGTTGTCTTTTGCAAAATGTTTTAAATAGCCTTCAGCCATTTGACTTCTACAGGAATTTCCTGTACATAATACTAAAATGTTCATTATTGTGGTGTTTTTTGTGGTTACATTATTGTTTTACTTCTACGTTCTAAAATGGTATTGTCATACCATATATTAGATAACTTGCCTATTTTTTCTCTATATCCAATGACTCTAAATCCTAGAGATGTGTGTAGATCAATGCTAGCTTTATTATTACTAAATATTCCTGCCTGTAAGGTCCAAAATCCTTTTTTTTCGCTTTCTTCAATTAATTTAGTCAAAAGTAACTTGCCAATACCCAAATTCCTACGATTTGATGTTATGTAAATACTAATTTCTGCAACGCCTCTATAAACATCTCTTGTAGACACAGGAGCTAAAGCTGCCCAACCAATAATTTCATTATTTAGAACAGCTTTTAATCTGCAGGATCCAATATGAACTTGATTCCATTGTTCCCATTTTGGGATCCTGGTTTCGAAGGTTGCCATACCAGTATCTATTCCTTCTTTGTAGATTTTGGCAATATCTTGCCAATCTTCTTCACTAAAAGTTAGTATTTCTATTTTGGATTTCATCTAGCAACATCCACTTCCTGGAGCACAAGAATTAACTTCAACAGAAGAAGCAGTTTCTGGAACGCCACAAAGCTCTTTTGCTTTACAATCGGTCGGATTTACCGCAAGTTTTACGATTAGTTGTCCATCATTTATATTAAATCCAGTAATATGTAAATGTGCGGTGTGAAACATAGCATTTCCGTATTCGATTTTTACTGGAGCATCCATTTCATAAGCTGTCATTGTTCCTACTTTTCTAAGAATACCTAGCGCCTTATAAGAACTAAGATAATCGCGTTTCCCTAATTCACTAGGACTTTCCCATAATTGAATAATTGTCTCTTTCCAAGAGTCTGTTCCTGCTCCACAATCAACAGAATCTATAGAAACGTGTTTAACTTCTGTGATATGGTAATTAGCACCTACTAACATTCCTGGTGCATACTCAAAGAGTAAAGGTTTATCTTGATGTTCTCCTAACAATGATATAAATTCTGATGTATTCATAATTTCTTAGTTTTTTTAGTTCTAACAACAGTTTTGTTTTGTAGTATTAAAAAATGAATTAAGATCCTTTTGTAATTCATTCCATTTATCAATATTGATGCAATAGCACATACTTTTGCCTTCAACTTCGCCTTTTATCAAGCCTATATTTTTTAATTCTTTTAGATGTTGTGATATAGTAGCTTGTGCTAAACCTATTTCTTCCACCAAATCATTACAAATACAAGCGTTTTGTTTGCTTATATATTGAAGTATAGCGATACGTGCAGGATGCCCAAGTATTTTAAAAATTTGAGCTAGCTCATTTTGTCGTTGATCAAATATTTGAGTTTTGGTAATACCCATAATGTTATTTTAATATCGCAATATTACGATATTAAAATTAAATAAAAAAGCCAAAACAATATTTTCTGGCTTTTTTATTTTTTTTAGAACCAAGGTTTTTTACCTACTTGATAGGTTTGATAAAACTCATCATCAGATTTAGTCAAGTAAATAATACCTTCAATTAATCCTACAATTCCACCTGCTCCACAGGTAACTACAGATATAATTAATTGGATAATACCTTCTTTATTGTACCCTAAAACAAACTTATGAATTCCCAATGATCCAAAAAGTATCCCTAAAATACCAGCTAGTACTTTTTTGTTTTCTCCGGTTACTTCATTAAAAGTTTCTTTGGCTTCTTCAGCAAACTCATTAGCTGTTTCTTTAGCTGCATCTAGCGCTTCTTCAGCTCCTTTTTTTAAATCGTCTCCCAAATTGTTGTTTTCTTCACTCATAATTATGGTTTATATACAATAGATTAGTGCGTAGAAAGTTACAAAAAAATATGATTATATAGAATGATTATAAAAAGGGTAATACAATTAAAATTTTGATTGCTATTTTTCATATGACTTAAGAGAATAAGTGATACAATCTATAAATGTGCGATTATGCTAGGAATATAAAATATACGCTCTCTAAACGAATTAATAATTTAAGAGTACAAATGCCATTTTGAAGAAAGAGATATATCAATTAAGGTACATGATGATAAAGGACGTTTTAATCTTATTTTTATAAAAAATATATTTAAATAGGAATTGACAAAATTTTCTAAAATATCTAATTGAATAATAAGTTTATAAAAATGCCTTATCTATAGGTTCCCATAATTCAATCTTATTGCCTTCGGGGTCTAGAATCCATCCGAATTTTCCATATTCATATTCTTCTATTTCGCCAACTATTTTTACCCCTTCTTCTTTTAGAACTTTTAGAAGTTCGACTAGATTTTCCACTCGAAAATTCATCATGAATTCTTTTTTGCTGGGAGAAAAATAGTTAGTGTCTTCTTTAAATGGGCTCCATTGCGTAGAACAATCATTACCGTCTTTATCTTTCCACCAGAAAGTACATCCATAATCATCTACTGGTAATCCTAAATGTTTACCGTACCATTCTTTTGTTGTTTTTGGATCTTTTGTTTTAAAAAAGAACCCTCCTAATCCCGTTACTCTTTTCATCTATCTTTATTTCTTTTTTATATTAGTTTCATATATGTTAATCCATTCTTTTGGAGTCATTTTAGCAGTTAATTCTCCAATTAATTGCAAAGGAATTTGATCAATTTTTTTAAAACGAATACAACTTTTACCCATATCTAACTTAGTTTTTACATATTTAGGATACTCTCCTACAAACCAATCCATTAAATTTTTATCTGCATAAATTCCCATATGATATACAGCAATAAAATTTTTCTGAGATGCAATATTCATAAATGGAAGTGGTAATTTTGGGTCACAATGATATCCATTAGGATATATTTCATGAGGAATTACATATCCTATTAACCCGTAATTCATTACTTCAGAGAATCCTTCTGGGAGATTATCCAAAATCACCTTTCTTAAATTTTGCATTACTTCTTTGCGCTCTCTAGGAATAGCTTCAATATATTCATCAGGTGTGTTTGCTTTGTGTTGCATACTGTTTATGTTTTAATTATTGAGAAGGTCTTCTTTGCAGTATGAGCCCTGAAATCAGTGAAATAATAAATCCAATGATAAGAACTGTTGTAGACATCAATAAAAAATTCATTAAAGGACTTGAAAACAATTCTTTTTGAGTCTCCAGTTCTGAAAGCTTTATTTTAAATTCTTCTTCAGGAAGGGTTGTGCGCATTTCTTCTATAATATGACCATAATATTCTGCAGAAAAATCAGGATTGATATACTTTATATAAATCACATCTAATAGTCCAAATGCTATCGCAGCAAATAAAGAAATCAATAGTCCAATTATTAATGCTTTTCCAAAAGATACTGCACCATTATTTTCTGTATCCCTATAATGCTTTATACCAAAGAATACAAAAATAAGGGATACTACCATACTGGCATATCCAATAACTTCTTGTAGGGAATAGGATAAACTTTTCCCAAGAGTCAATGCTAAAGTAAATAGTATACATATAGTTATCGCACCATATATTCCATAACGTACAACTGTATTTTTCATTTGTGTTTTATTTTATGATTTAGCCCAAAAGTAGTTTCGATAATCAAAAAATCACTCATACTAAAGTATGAATTGTATAGCACTTTTGCGCTAAAAGCCTTTAAAATTGGATAATTCGAAGTTCTTTGGCGATCTGTATAGCCTGTGTACGGCGTTTAGCATTTAACTTGACCAAAATGTTTGACACATGTGTTTTGATGGTGCTTTCGGATACAAAAAGCTTTTCTGCTATTTCTTTATTAGATAATCCTGTCGCTATTTCGCATAACACCTCATATTCACGTTTACTTAAACCTAATGTTTTAATTTTTTCGTGATCTATTTCCTCGGAGTTGTTTTTTTCTTTGTAAAGCACTTTTTTATTAATTATGATTCCAATTACAAAAAATACAATAGCTATCCCTGCAATAATAAACTCTATCGAAGTGTTGCCAGATACAAGACTGTATTTACTTAATTGAAAAAGCACAAGTAAGGCTAAAACTAATGCTCCGAAGATGAATATGGTTTTCTGCACAATATAAATTTACTAAAACAAGATGTAATTGATTGTTTTTTGGTTACTAAACAAATTATTTAGAAAGCAAGTCAATCTCTTTTTGAAGATTTTGTTTAGCTTGTTTTTCTAGTGTATTATAAAAATGCCTTGTTTTATAAATCTTAGGCATTTCAATGAAGTGTTGTAGTACTTTGATCCGACCTTTATTGTACATAAAATCTGGGTAGTATTTATATTCTTTTCTAACTTGTTTAAAGTACATTTCATAATCGATCCATCTACTTCCAAGAATTGAAAGATCAGCATCCGTAAAATAATTAACATCGTTGTTTTTAGAAATTTGATGGCCTTTGGTTGCTAAAATTATTTCTTTACAAAGCTCAACTCTTTCTGAACTAATAAATAATGAGGATAATACTTCTTCAGCTTTTTGCGCACTTCGTTCTTCATTATCTTGTTTTAAAACGTTGTAAATGCAATCGTGATAAAACAATGCGAATAATACAATATCCCAATCAAAAATTTCTTTTTGTACCAAAAGTAATTTTTGATATAAATTTTCTAGGTGAGATAGGTTATGGTAATATCGGTTTTTCTTACCGTAGTTTTTGGCAATATAATCCCAAAGGGAGTATAAAACTTTCTGATCGTTAGAATATTTAGAAACTAGTTCTATAAAAATTTCTTTTAGCAAAACTCAGCTTTGATTTTATCTACAATAGTTTGTGCTAGTTTTTCTTTAGATTCTATAGTCCAACCAGCAATATGAGGGCTAAGAATTACATTGTCCATTTTTATTAACTTTTTTAAAGGCTCTGGCATTTCAGTTTCCGAAGAAAATAATTGCTCAAAAGATGATTTTTCGTATTCGAGTACGTCTAATCCCGCTCCTAAAATTTTTTCTGATTGTAAACCATCTATTAAGTCTTTAGTAACTACACTTTTTCCTCTAGCGGTATTGATAAGCCAAAAAGGTTTTTTGAATTTATTTATAAACTTGGCATCTATCATTTTGTTGGTTAACGGAGTCCATGGTGTATGTAAACTTAGCACATCGGTTTTTTCAAAAAGCTCTTCCATGCTAACCTGAGTGGCATCACTATTCTCTACATCTTCTTTAATATCATAACATATTGTCTCTACATCAAAACCTCTAAGTTTACGGGCAAAAGCCCTCCCCATATTACCATATCCAATAATTCCAACTGTTTTTAAATCTAGTTCGATACCACGATTTTCTTCACGATTCCATTGACCATTCTTTACTTGACGATCTGCTGTGTTTAATTTGTTGAATAGTGATAAAATCATTCCTAAAGCGTGTTCTCCAACAGCGTTTCGATTTCCTTCGGGAGCAGAAAAGAGTTTAATGCCTTTTTTTTCTGCATAATCAGTGTCAATACTTTCTAGGCCTGCACCAACACGACCAATAAACTTTAGGTTTGTAGCTTTATCTAAAAAATCTTTATCTATTTTAATACGGGATCTGATTATGATTCCATCATATTCTTTTATTATTGATTCGATTTCAGGCTTTGTAGACGTATAATTTTCTTCGTTTTCAAACCCTAAATCATTTAATTGATTTATTAAGAGAGGATGATTAGCATCTATGTGCAGTATTTTCATGAACGATATTATTAGTATTTCAAAAATAACTAATAAAAGATAAAATAATTTTAATGAAAGTATAATAATATCTGATATCGTCTTTTAAAATTATTAGGTGATTAAGTTGCAGAATTTGAAGGAATAAAAATGGTTTTGATTCTGTCTATAATCCCCTGTAGGATGCTAAAGATTGCATCAGAAGAAAAACCACCAATAAGTGCCATGAGTCCTTTGTTGAATAAATTAATTTGCTGAGCATCTTTTTGATAAAAAGAAATAATCTCCGAAGAAATTAGCCCAGCGATAACTCCCAAGATAATTAATGCGACGTAGTAGATCGTATCTTCTGGAACCAAAGTGCCATTTTTTACTGCCGTACTTACATTTTTTAGTAAATAGAAAAGTACTCCTAAACCTGATATAGCAGTTAGAAAACCTAAATTGAGAAGTAATGAAAGACCTTGGTTATCCATAATACCTTTGTCCAATGAATCGTTATTTACTTCTGGAGAAAGTCCAGTAATGATAAATGCGATTAGAAAAACTATGGATAGTATGATTAGATTTCTTACTAGAGGTAGCTTGCTAAATAATGTTTTTCCTTTTTCTTCCTCTCTAAGTTTTTTGGTGTACTCAATAGATTTTGGTGTTGCGGGTGAAATATTTTTGCATAATAGATTATGAGAATTAATAAGATCATCTACAGTGCTGTTTTGAATAAGTGTGTTTATCTCTGTATTTATAGTTATACCATTAAAAATAGCATAAGAGAGCATGTTATTTATTTCATTACTTAGCTTATGAATGATTTCTTTAGAAATTCCGGGAACTATTTCAGGTTTTGGGGAAATTGTTTTTACCGTTTTATCGGAAGTTTTACTAATGTTAGTTGCAGTTGCCATAGTATTAAGAGTTTGTAGATAGTTATTTAGTATCTTAAAACTATAAAATTTTGAGCTGAAAAAAACATAGTATTTATACCTGTTTTTTTTCTAAAAACTCTTGTTATTCATTAAATTCTGTTGCATCTTAATTATATAGATAAAAAGTTTGTTTATAAACTAATAGTTTAGATTTATAAATCTATTAATTGCTCTGATACTTGGGGAGTTTTTTTATATATTTAGTTCAGATTTTGATATAAAGTAAAAAACCTCTAATTGGCTGTTATAAAAAAACACTACTATACTTATGTTAAACAAGTAGTTTTATTTTGTAAATTGACTGAAAATTATCAAGAAGAAGAGTTAATTGTCTTTGCTTGTAAATAATAAATTAAAACCCAAAATTAAGATATTATGAGATCACTACTACTATTATTATTTGTTGCTACCTTTTTGGTTTCCTGCAAATCTCAACAAAAAGGAGAGGCGCTAAGTGGAAATGAAGATATTGAAGCGATTACTGAAGATGAGTTGCTTACAGGGAAGGTGCTAGGCAAAAGGAAGAAAAAAATGGAGTATGTTGCCGTAAAATTGGTTGTTGATGAAAATACTTGTATGAAAGCTTACACCGATAAAGATGGATTATATGATTTTTTAATTAACCCTAGTAAACTAAAAGCAGACAGCTATTTTGAATTTGTTTACAAAGGATATGTGAAGAAACAAATCCCTTATAGTGAAATAGCAGAAAATGGAACAATTACCTTAAGTACAAAAGGAGATGTTGTTACAACTACAGATTATCGCTTATTTTATGAAGCTATAAGGTCTTGCAAAGATGAATTATAAATTTCACTAAGAAATTCTAGTTGTAGTAAGGATTGTAATAAATAAAAAACGTCAGAAGTTTTTCCGCTAATAGTTAATTAGGTTAATTTTCTTTTTGTTTTTAGCGGATTTATAAATGGATTCAACGATCCTAATATCTTTTATTCCTTCTTCACCAGGAACAAGAACATCAGTATTATTTATTATTGATAATGCATCATCATCCATTTGTTTGGCTTGTTGATTTTCTATATAGGTATTTAATAGTTTTCCATCACTTGTTTCTCCTTGTACTCCAGCATACATGGAGAAAGGCTGTAGTTGATACCAACCATTATTACTATTTACTCGCAATCGATGCATATCATGTCCAACACTTGTTTTTCCATAAGCTTTTGCACCTGATGGGAATTCTAATGTAAAATGAGTCGTTTCGTCAGTTTCAGTAAATATGTTCGGTCTAGTGGTTATTTGTTCGGCTATAACTGATATAGGTTCTTCTTTCGTTGCATATCTTGCAGCATTTAGCGCGTATACACCTAGGTCATACATGGTTCCTCCACCTAATTCAGTATCTAGTCTCCAACTTTTTTCCGGAGTTCTTACGTTATACCCTATTTCGGCATAGACTTCTTTAATATCTCCATAAGGTTTTGTGGTAGCCCATTTCATAACTTGTTGAGTATTTGGCTCATGCTGCATTCTATATCCTATAGAAAGTTTTACTTTATTTTTTCTACAAGCTTCAATAATGGATTGACATTCTTTTTCAGTTTTAGCCATGGGTTTTTCGCACCATACATGTTTTCCTGTATTAGCTGCTTTAATAGCATATTTGGCGTGTAAACCTGTAGGTAATACAATATATATCACATCAATATCAGGATTATTAGCAATGCGACCCATGTTTTCATAGTTATATACGTTTTTATCCGGAATGCCATATTTTTTCTGCCAAACAGGTATTTTAGAAGGTGTTCCAGTAACAATTCCGGTTAATCGACAATGTTTTGTTAATTGTAGTGCTGGTGCTAATATAGAAGTGCTATAGTTGCCTAATGCGACCAAACATACTCCTAGTTTTTTATTTGGAGTATTAGAAAACAAATGAGAGGAAGGTATAAGACTGTAACCAGCTATTAACCCAATGTTTCTGATAAATGATCTTCTATTTAAACTCATAACTGTGGTTTTATGATATGCTTTAAATGAAAAATGTATTAAAGAATACTACTACTATCTAAATATCTATATATTGAGAAACTGTTCTTTCGCTAGCTGTTTCTCCCGTATGTTTAGTACTTGCTTTTTCAAATAATAGAACATGAACTTCTTCGCCCTCTTCAGTTGATGGACAGTGTTCTACTCCTTTCGGTACAACAATAATCTCACCGGCCTCTACTTTCACAGTATTATCTCTAAACTTCATGTAAAGTGTACCTTTCACTACTTGAAAAAGTTCATCTTCATCTTCATGTTTATGCCAAATAAAATCACCGCTTAATTTTGCAAGATACACCTGATTATTATCCACCATTGCTATTCGGTGTGGATGCCATTGCTTGTTAAATTTTGATAATTTATCTTTAATGTTAATTGCTTCCATGTTTTCAACTTAATTTTGTCAAAACAAGGTACTTATTTCTTTATTGATTCTTGTAGGTCTTAACGTTTCTTTATAGAGTAAACACCACATGGTTTTGGCTGTGGCAATTACTTTTTGATTCGAAGTTTTTATTATTTTCGTATGCCGCTCACTTTTGGCACCATGATGATGATCAATCCAGGTTTGGATTGTTAATTCATCATGTTCAACAGCCGGACTGTGGTATTCTATATAATGATTTAAAACTACCCAAACGTAGGTGTTTCTTATGGTTTCGGACGTTTTTGTTTCCCAGTGTTTTTTAGCAACATCCTGGATCCATTGAAGGTATATCACATTGTTTACATGATTCATATCATCAATTGCAGATTTTGGTACAGTGATAGTAGATTGAAATACTTCAGAGTTCATAATATATATTTGAATAGTGCTAAATTCTTTAGAATAAATTGGATTAATAGTATTCTAAGACTAGAATCCAAGTATTAATTTTGCAATGTAAAAAAATAAGAAAATTCCAAAAATATCATTACTTGTAGTAATAAATGGTCCAGTTGCAATAGCCGGATCGATACCTCTTTTATCGAGAATGATAGGAACAAACGTACCTATTAATGCAGCTACTATAATTACACTCATAAGGGCTGTAGCGATAGTTAAACTAAATGAGATCTCATATCCCATAACAATTCCGAATAATATTACAAGAAGAGCTAAAGCTACTCCATTTATTAAACTTAAACTGATTTCTTTTAGTAACCGCTTCCAAAGACTACCTTTTACATTATCATTGGCTAAACCCTGAACAATAATGGCAGAAGATTGAACTCCAACATTACCTGCCATCGCTGCAATCAATGGTGTGTAAAAGAATAGATCTCGTATTCTGGGATTAGTCATTACATCTTCAAAGTCTTGCATTATGAAAACACTTCCTAAACCTCCAAATAAACCTAAAATTAGCCAAGGTAAACGCGCTCTAGTGAGTTCCCATACATTATCATCTGCTTCTACGTCCTGAGATATACCGGCCGCCATTTGATAATCTTTTTCAGCTTCTTCTTTAATGAAATCTACCATATCATCAATTGTGATACGACCGACAAGAACCGTTTCATGATCTACTACTGGAATGGCTTCAAGATCATATTTTTGCATAATCCTAGCGACTTCTTCACCTTCAGTTTCTATGTTAACATAGTCCACTTTTGGGATGTAAACATCTCTGATGTATGCTTTGGCAGAAGCGGTAAGTAAATCCTTTAAAGATAATCTTCCTTTTAATTTTCCTTCTTTATCTATAACATAAATTGAATGTACTCTAGTGACTTTTTCTGCTTGACGACGCATTTCTCGAACACATCCTGCAACTGTCCATGTTTCTTTTACTTTTACAAGCTCTTTGGCCATTAATCCTCCCGCAGTATCTTCTTTATATAGCAGTAGTTCTTTTATGTCCTCTGCGTGTTTTTCGTCTTCAATCTCCGCAATTACTTCTTCTGCACGATCTTCAGGAAGTTCAGCAATAATATCCGCAGCATCATCAGTATCCATTTCTTCTAACTCTTCTGCAATTTCTTTTACAGATAAGTTATCCAGAATACGTTCACGGAAATCTTCTTCTAACTCCATTAGAGCTTCAGAAGATTTTTCGCTATCTAATAATTTAATTAAATAAGTTGCTTGATGTAAATTAAGTTGACCAATTATTTCTGCAATATCAGCAAAGTGGATTTCATCGAGTATTTCTTGTAAACGAGTATCATTTACATCTTTAATGAGATGCTTTACTTGGTCGATAAGCTCATCTGAAATCTCGAATGACATAGTCTACTTGTTTATGGGATTTCTTTACAAACGCTCACAAAGATAACCAAAGAATTGAATTGCAGTTTAGATTGTTGTTAAATGAATTATATTCCTGATTTTTCAATTAATAAAGTGAGTTCTATAAATTGATTAACGCTTAATTGTTCGGGTCTTTTCGATAGTATTTCCATTTCTTTAATTTCATCAGTCAATTGAAACGTTTTCAGGCTGTTTCGTAACGTTTTTCTTCGTTGTCCAAAAGCAGTTTTCACTACTTTATAAAAAAGTTTCTCGTTACATGGAAGTGTATGGTTTGATTTTCTAATTAATCGTAAAACTCCACTGTCAACTTTTGGAGGAGGGTTAAAAACTGAAGGAGGAACTGTGAATAGGTACTCGGCATCGTAAAATGCTTGTGTTATAACGGATAAAATACCGTAAGCTTTACTTCCAGGTTTTTCACAAATACGTTGCGCTACTTCTTTCTGAAACATTCCTGTGAATTCAGGAATTCGATTTCGTTTTTCTAAAGTTTTAAAAACGATTTGTGAGGAAATGTTATATGGGAAGTTACCTGTAATTGCAAAAGGTTCATTATCAAACAATGTGTCTAAATCATATTTAAGAAAATCTGCTTCGATGACCTTAAATGTTCCTTTTCCATTTCTAATTTCCGGATGTTCTAGCGGAAAACTGGTGTTGAGGTATTCTATGGATTCTGTATCTAAATCCATAGCTATTAGATCTACATCTTTTTGTAGTATATATTTAGTGAGTACTCCCATTCCTGGGCCTATCTCAATTACATTCGTATAACCATTTATCGTTAGTGTATCTCCAATTTTTTTAGCGATATTTTCGTCTTTTAGAAAATGCTGACCTAAATGTTTTTTAGCACGTACAGCAGTTTTTTCCGTTCGAACTCTGTCGTTAGATAGTTGTTTTTTGTTTTTTTTAAATTTAGAGGACATTCTAAACTTGTTTTGTTAATGATTCTATGTTTTCTAAAATAACCTTTTCGATTTCTATTCGATCTTTTTTTGAAAGCCAAGAAATTTCGAGATCTATTTTTTCTCCGTCTTTTGTTACAACATAAGGTTCAGAACCTCCCTTAGCGATATAAAAATTCTGAATGGTATTATATGGAACGTCTTGACGACCAATTCTGATATAATCTTCATAAGTAACAATAGCAGGATTGTTAGATCGTATGATTAAAAAAGCTGATATAACAAATAGAATAATTAGTAATATAACTATAACTTTTTCAAAAAAGGAGCTTGCTACAAACAGTGAAACAATATTTAGAAATATGCTAATTATAAAAATACCAAAACCAGCACAAACGATAAGACCAAAAATCTTAATAGCATATAGTAATGTCGGTCTATATTGTTTCATATTAATGTTCACTAATAATTTCTAATTCTGTTCTGAATGCAACGAAATGTCCAGCAAATCGATTTGTTTTAGCTCTTAATCTTTCGGCATCCACTTTGTAATATTGTTGTAATGTACCTTTACTATCAGTTGTATATTGGACAGAATAGGTATAGCCTCCCATTTCTTCTTCCACTAATACTTTACTCATCAATGCTTTGCTAAACTTTCCCGTTGCCAACATATCAGGGATGTGCTCATTTTTCATCCATGATAACCATTCCTCGTGTTTTGTCTCTTCTATATTGATCGTAACGTTGTAAATATACATATTCGTAATTGTCTTTAGTGATTAAAGGGAAGCAATGCTTTTGTAATTAACTGACAAAGTTACGAAGAAGCTCAGACCTGTTATAATGATCACATTTTTATTTGAGATTAAAAGATCTTAAGGAAAGAAGTTTTAGAAAACAAGAGTCAGTTAATTGCATCACCGCGTAATGTACGATACTTCTTTCTTGCATCCACAAAATAAATACTATCCGCGTGATTAAAGATTAACTTCTCATACAATTCTTTTGCTTTTTCGGGTTCTCCCAAAACATTTACATATAATTCTGCTAACCAGTAATAAGCATCATCTACCAAGATGTCCTCTGGATAGAATTCTATGATTTTTAGATAGTTTACTTTTGCTTTTTCGAATTCTTTTTGTTTTTCGAATAATTTTGCTTGTCTAAGAAAAGCTTCATCTTCAATTTTTTCTCCTTTATGATTCACTAGAATTTCTTCATATTTAGAGATT
Source organism: Aquimarina amphilecti (assembly GCF_900109375.1). Classification (GTDB taxonomy): domain Bacteria; phylum Bacteroidota; class Bacteroidia; order Flavobacteriales; family Flavobacteriaceae; genus Aquimarina; species Aquimarina amphilecti. Next base: position 68,355 of record NZ_FOAB01000008.1, on the reverse strand, counting down.
GCTTCTTGATTTTTATTCTGGAAAGCTAATAGGTCTCCTCTGGCAAAAATCTTCAAAGCAGTTTGTGTAGAATCTTCTAAAGAATTATCACTAATGATGAGGCTTAATTCCATAGCGTCATTTGCGATTAATTGAGAAGTAGATGATTTTAGTACATTTAACTGAGTTTGTGCCCACGCAAAATCACCTTTATAATAACTGGTTTTAGCAACTTTAAAACGTGCATCTTGTGCTAGAAAATTATTTTTTAAAGCGTTTTGTACTTGTGTGTAATAGATAAGTGCTTGATTGAATTTTTGATCTAAAACTAAGATGTCTGCAATCTTCATTTTAGCTCTTGAAGACTGAAACCTAGAAAGCTTTTCTTTATCTAATAGACGTTTTAGGAAATCAATAGCATCCCGTTTGTTATCTTGATTAAATGCCAGGAAATGAGCATAATCTATTTGCAAACCAATGGTTTGAGATGCTTTTCCATAGGTTTCAAATACTTCTTCATACTGCTGTTGGATTTCTTTATAATCTTTTTTGTCAGCGAGGTCAGTTTTTGCTTTTAGAATGATTTTATGAGCAGTAAGTTTCATGTCATTACCAGCAGGCGCTTTTAGAATATAATCTAAAATCTGGGTAGCAGATTTTATGTCTTTAGCACCGATTGCAATTCTAGCAAGACCAATAATACCCTGTAATCCTTGATCTTTTCTTTTATAGATAGCTTTTTCTTGCACAAAAGCTTTTTTAAAATCTTTTTGTTGTACAAAAAGCCAACTTAACATCTCATTATAAATGATATCCGGATTTTGCTGTAATTTTTTTATCAATAACTTTCTAAATATAACATTGGCGTCATTTACAGGGTCATCCGTGATATATTGACTAAAATTACGTTGAACTATGTTTTTATAATTAGGCTGTAATTGAAGTAAAGAAAGATAACTATCAAACATTTTTTCTAGTTTACCTTGTTCTCCATAGATCTTGGCGAGTTGCACATTAAAATTGGCCCCAGGATTGGAAGCCATTCCTTTTTCATAAATTAAGGCCGCTTGGTCCAGAAGATTGTATTTTTCAAAAGTTTGGGCTAGAGAGTATGCAGCATTTACATTATTACTATTAAAAATTTTTAAAGCCTTATTGTAATATGTAGTAGCCTTTTCAGATTTTTCTTGTACCTCATAATGATGACCTAACTCAACAAATAATTGGGCATTTTTGGGTTTTCTTTCGATTTGTTTTTGTAGAATTTTTTCAGCTTTTTCGAACTGCTCTAATTGTTGATAAGATTCTACAAGACCTAATAAATAAGAAATACGATTAGGATTTTTAGTATGTAATTTTTTATATACAGAAAGTGCTTTTTCATATTCACCTTGTTGCACGTAGTTCTTTGCTAACTGTTCGGATTGACCAAACATAGGTGTAGCAAAAAGAAAAATGATACAAAGGTAAATAAAGCGCATGCTGCAAGTTTTTTTGTAAATATAGCAAAATGCGCTTTGATATTATGTTATAGATGTTGTTAAACTAGCTGTTTATCTAGCACCAAAAGAATTAGTCGATATATTCAAACCCACAATATGGAACTAAAACATCAGGGATTTTAATTCCTTTAGGAGTTTGATAATTTTCTAAAATACCCGCTAATACTCTTGGTAAGGCTAGGGAACTTCCATTTAATGTATGTGCTAATTGATTTTTACCATTACCATCTTTATATCTTAGTTTTAGGCGATTGGCTTGGTAGGATTCAAAATTAGAGACAGAACTAATTTCTAACCAACGATCTTGAGCGGTAGAAAACACTTCGAAATCATAGGTTAGGGCAGCAGTAAATCCAATATCTCCTCCACATAATCGTAATATTCGGTATGGTAATTTTAATTCTTTAAGAATTTCCTTTACATGATCTACCATTCCGTCTAAGGCTTTATACGAGTTTTCAGGTTTTTCGATACGTACGATTTCAACTTTATCAAATTGGTGTAGACGATTTAAACCACGGACATGAGCACCATAGGATCCAGCTTCTCTTCTAAAACATGGAGTATAACCAGTGCAACAAATAGGCAGGTCATTCTCATTTACTAAATCATCTCTAAACATATTGGTTACTGGAACTTCTGCCGTAGGTATTAGATATAAATCATCAGCTGTAACGTGATACATTTGGCCTTCTTTATCTGGTAATTGACCTGTACCATAACCAGAAGCTTCATTTACTAAATGTGGTACTTGATATTCTTTGTATCCAGCTTCTGTATTTTTGTCTAGAAAATAACTAATTAATGCGCGTTGTAACCTTGCTCCCTTTCCTTTATATACAGGAAATCCAGCACCTGTGATTTTTACTCCAAGTTCAAAATCAATGATGTCATATTTTTTGGCAAGCTCCCAATGGGGTAAAGCACCTTCTTCTAAAGTTGGTATATCACCTTCTCTAAAAACTTCTTCATTATCTTCATCAGTTTGTCCATTAGGAACAGAAGGATGAGGAATATTTGGGATTGTATATAATAATTCAATAAGCTCTGCTTTAACTTTAGGAAGTCTATCTTCTAAAGTATTCATACTTTGCTTAATTTGAGAAGCTTTTTCTTTTAATATAGTTGCTTTTTGTTGTTCTCCATTTTTAAACAAAACTCCAATTTCCTTATTCAGTTTATTAGAGTCCGCCTTGATATTATCTAATTTGGACTGTGTAGCACGTCTTTCTTCATCCAGGTTGATTACCTTTTCTAGAATTGGAGCAGCGTCAAAATTCCTTTTGGCTAATGCAGCAATATATTCTTCTTTATGTGCTATGATTTGTTGTGCAAGTAACATGATTTTTGTTTTGGGCGATTCCACTCGCTTTCTCGTGGTCGGGCTATCCGCTATATCTTTTGTTTTTTCCTTCTACAAGTTCGTGATGATAAAACAAAAGGATGTCGCTGCTATCCCTTTCGCATTAAAGCAGCAAATTTAAAGAAAAGGTTGGTTTTGTATGAATGAGAAAGAATGAATTTTTTAAAAAAGATGAACCTTTTATTTTTTAGACTTATTTCTAGACTTAAAATAAATGATATTATTTGGTGATTACTTAGGATAAACAATAAAAAAAGCTATGCAACAATACATAGCTTTTGGGCAATATGACGATGTGAGGTTTTGGGGGCAATATTTTTATGTACGGATTATATGTTTCTTTCTAGAGGCAACTCTCGGTTACTTATTTTATGTTTCATATAAACAACACTAATTTGTTATTTTCTCTGATGTAAAAATACTATAGGTCTTTTCAATATTTTCTTAAGATTAGGTGGGAGTAAAGTTTCTATAGACCAAATCTAATTTTCTATCGACTAATGGAAATTATAGTGATGAGGTTGATTTGTTTCATTTTCCTTGAGGACGTTTTGGGTTATTGTTTTTTTTTGAGGAATTCTCCCCATTTTTATAAAATAAATTAGATTTTTTTGTGTTGTTTATCGATTTAATATCAACTATTAACGAAAAGGAATTTTGCTTGAGTAACACTTTTTAGATTTAAGATATTAACTGATTAGAGATGATTTTCTAATTAATGAAGTAGTAAGAAGTAAGTGATACATAAAATAGTATAAGAAATGATGTGATCAAACGACACAAACCTTGAGTGTCGATAAATGTTCAGGGCATACAAATCATTAAATATTTCACATATGAAAAAATCATTGTTAAACATCGGAAAAACTTTAAGTAGAGAGGAATTAAAACAAATCAATGGACAAAGCGGAGGTTATTATTGCCCAGGTGGCAATAGCGAGCCGAATGCTCCTAGATGTCCGGTTCCTTGTTTTATGGGTAATTGTTTTTTGTAAATTAATTGCAAACGAGGTTGTCTTATTTAAGATAACCTTGTTTTAAAAGCATACTCATTAGCTGCTAAAAACGCATTTAATTTATATAATATTTTTATTATTGAAAGTTTCTTCTTGCATTTGTATCGAATGAATTAAAGATACTATTTATGAAACTATGTTGCTTTTTATTTACAGTACTTTTTATTCACACAATTTCTGCTCAGAATATAGATGATCACGATGCCGTTTTCATTGATTTTACAAAAGGATATAATTATCTATCTCCCACAACGATTTTTGACTTATTAGATGAAAAACATCAGCAGACAAAAACTATTGATGATATTGATCAATTTTTAGAAAACGATAATAAGACATTAGGCATGATAGAGGGTTGTAGAGTAATTTCAAAAAAGAATGGAGAAAAGTCATATATCGTGCAGGCTGAAAAATCCGTTATAATTATGAAATTTGAGTTTTCTGATCAAAATAAATTTACTCATTATGAGTCAGCGGTATTAAAAGCTTCATTACCTACATTCTAAAAGCGATTTTGAAAAAATAAGGACTAGATAAAATTTGTCTTATTTAATATGCGGTATTTCCCTATATCTATAATTAAGTTTTATAATTAACTATTTCTTTAAATAATTCCTTAGCTTCTTTATTCTTAGAATATGAGTTTTTAATAATAACCTGGAGTATTTTTTTACATTTATCTAAATCTTTTGTTTTTAAGTATAGGAGTGATTTGTACCAGTATCCTTTTTCGGAGTCAATAAGGTCGCTACGAATTAAACTATTTAAATTCATTTCTGCCTGCGAATATTCGTCCAATTCCAAATGGGATATTGCCTTATATAAATGTAAAGTACTATTGTCTTTATCTTTTTTTAGTAATTTATCAATATATATTATTGCTTCTTGATAGTTTCCGTTTTTAAAATTATTCTCCGCCAAAGCTAAATCAGGATCTACTTCATTAGGATTTCTAGTAACTAAGGAAGGTAGTTCATAAGTGCTGTAATTAGTATAAATTTCCTCAATAGTCTTTTGGTTTTTTTGAGAGTAAAAATTAATAAGCAGTGCAAATAGCGCAACAGCTGCAATAGCAGAAAAATAGGATAATCTTCTTATTTTATTCTTACGCTTATTACTGGTTGTAGCCTTATGTATTACTTGTTTTAATCTATCTGCATTATTTCGATATAAAGTGGTATATTCTTCTACTTCTGTTACATCTATTTTCGAAACATAACTCCATTCTTCTTCATTTAGAGTTTCAAAAATTTGCTTCTCTAAAAGAAATTTTTCTTTAAACTTTTGATCATTGGCAATGGTATACAAAAAATCATTCCGTTCCTTTTCAGAAAGTTGATTTCTTAAAAAGCGTTCAATTAATATGTCTTCTTCTAAACTCATAATTCTTTTAATGAATTATATCTACTATCTTTTTTAATTAATTCTGCCAGACGTTTTTTGCATTTAAACACGCGTTGTCGAACAACCAATTCAGAGGAATATTCTGTGTTGGCAACAATTTCTTCGTATGGCGTTTTTGCAAAAAAAAGTGTTAAAATCTCTTTACAATTTCCGGTAATTTCTGCAAATTTTTCAATAAACAGTTCTTGTCTCTTTTGCTCTAGAAGGGCAAATGAACTATCTATATATTCATCATGTACTTCAACTTTTTCTACATTTGTTACCCTTTTTTTATGAAGATTTAATTCTCTTCGCCATAAGTTTTTACAAATCGCCATTAAATAGGCATCAAAATCCCCCGAAATACTAAATTTTTCTCTTTTGTATCGAATTATTATCTGAATCAAGGATTTTTGAAATATATCTTCTGCATCTTCGGTATTTCCGCTATTTAGAAGGATAAATTTTTTAATTGAAGGGAAGTTTTTATTATATATTTGAGCAATTATTTTTGAATCTTCTTTTACGAGCTCTTTTAAAAAAAAATTACCATCCATATATAAATGTTAAAAGGCAAAAATAAAATTTTATACTTTTACGTGGGTAACATTTTAAGTTTTTATGAAGAATAGGGAAATAAAAAACGTAAAAAAAATGAGGAAAAACATTATTTTGGGGGCGCTAAGTTGTTTGTTCTTCTTTGCTTGTGAGCAAAATGAGGAACTTATAGAAATCGAAGGAAATGCTAAATTCGATGATTTAACTTTTGTAGATGGAACTCCTGTTCAGTATACCATCGAAGATATAGAAGTTGTGGTTATTTATGAAGTAGGAACTACAGAATCTCAGAAATCTGAAATTAGAGCGAGGCATTCGACTGAATACGGCCAGGTTAACGTAACTTCCTGTTCATTAAATCCTAATGGAGAAATCTGGAGTTATAGAGATCTGGTAATTCATAATTGGGAAGATGCCCCATATCAGGATTTGAATCATAAAGCTACGGATCCTATTGAAGCAGAAGATCCAGTAGAAAAATCTGCACTTCTTAAAATTGATTATAGAACATATTCAATTAATGATCCAAATATTGTTTGCGATTAATTAAATATTGAAGATTAAGATTAAGAAATATAAAATCTTTTTTTGGCTACTTATTGGGCATATTCTGCCTATAAGTAGCCAAAATTATTATAAACAATTTGTAAAGCTCAAAGAAAGTAAAAAGATAATTGAGGAGATAGAGAGTGATCATCTTTTGGGCGTAACAAAAGATACTACTCATATTCTAGAAATGTCTCATTTTTTTTCTGTACAGTGGTACAATAAAAAAAAATATGATCTAGCGATAAAGTATGCGAAGATTGAGGTAAGTCATTTTAATGATCAATTAAAAAAAAGTACTTCTTATGAAAATGCACTTTATAATTTAGGGAGATTTTATTTTAAGAATAGAGAATTTACTAAGGGAGTTTGGTGTTTTAATAATGTGATAGAAGCTAATATTACAAGAATTAAAGTAGCGAGATCATATGGAGAGTTAGGTAAATATTATAGACGAAAAGGAGAATTATATAAAGCTTTAAATTACTCCAAAAAAGGAATTTACTTATTAGAAACAGATTCAAGTAAGAAAAGTTCGTTAGAGTCAAGTCTTTTATCTTTGTATATCAATACTACGATTATTTGCGATGAGTTAGATACCAAAACATCCTCTAGACAAGGTGTTGAATTATTAAAAAACGCAGATAGTTTAATACAATTAAACGAAAGACTACTTTCACAAAAAAACTTTTATTCATTAAACGCTACTTATGCAAATTTATATGCTAATGCGTACCTGAATGATTTTAGCAAATCCAAATATTATTATATTAGGAATTTGGAAAGAGGAATAGAACAAAAAGACTCTTCGGTAATTTCTAATTCATATGTGAATTTAGGGGAATTGTATTTTGATTATCAAAAAGATAGTGCGCTATTCTATCTGAAACGTAGTTTGATATTTAATAAAAATAATGAAAACAGAAAGGCTGAAAGTTATAGAAATATTGCAAACTATTTTAGAGAACAAGGGAATTATAAATTAGCTCTTCAAAATATTAAAAATTCATTGAGTTGGAGTTTTGGACTAAATGGCGAGCTAACTAATCGCACGCTATCTGAACTACAATTGTTCGACACGGATGATAGAAGAAATGTTTTTAGAGCGTTAAGAAGTAAAATAATAATTCTATTTGATTTATACGAAAAAACTAAAAATCTTAAGTATCTAGAACAAGTAATCAATACAGTAACAATTAGTGATCGACTTGTTACTGTAATTATAGAGAATAGTTTCGAGATTAATACAAAATTATTATGGCGTAAAGAGGTTTCTGATACCTATACCATGGGAGTACGAGCAGCATATCTTTTAGGAGATAATGCTTCGATATTCCGTTTTATGGAAAAAAACAAGGGTTTATTGCTAATACAAGGTGTTAAAGAAAATACGATTCAATATGACTTGCCAAAAGAATTATTGGACAAAAGATTACGGCTAAAAGAGAATATTTTAAGTCTAGAGGATAACATAAATCAAAATCAGGATATCTATAGTAAAGAAAAAGATTCCTTGTTCGAATTAAAAAAGTCATATCAAGCTTTTAATGATTCCCTCTATAAGGTAAATCCAAAATACTTTGATAAAAAATTAAGAATAGAGCCGTTTGCACTTTCACAAATAAAGGAAAAATTAGATTCGGATACAGTAATTATTTCATACACCCTCGATGAACAAAATGTTGAAGAGAAAAGTGTTTTTGGACTCGTAATCACTTCTAAAAATACATTCAGTTTCAAAGTAAAAAATGCCAATGATTTATTGGTTAATTTAGATGAATATCGAAGGTTAATATCGAGGCCCTTAAAAAAGAAAAAAGAATTGATGTCTTTTAAAGATGTTTCTTACGCTATCTATCAACAACTTTTTCCTGGAGAGCATTTTAAAAAAATGATTAAGAATAAACATTTGGTGTTTATTCCAGATGTTGCTATGCAAAACATCCCTTTTGAAGCTTTTAATGTAAGTGCGGAATCATTGAAATATCTAATTGAGCAAAATGATATTAGTTATACATATTCTGCATCCTTTTTAGAACATAACAGTAAAACCGAAAGAAAAGCAAATCTTGATTTTGTTGGATTTGCACCAATTCAATTTTCAAATGCTAATCTTCCAGAGTTAAGTACTACACAAGAAGAAGTTTTTTCAATTAATACTATTTTAAATGGAGAGACCTATTTGTTTGAACAAGCAAGTAAAGAAATGTTTCTAAAAATGAGTGAGGATGCTAAAATTATACATTTGGCTACTCATGCAAATTCTGGAGAAAAGCCTGAGATTTACTTTTTTAAAGATACTATTAAGCTTCATGAGTTATATATCTATAAAAATAATTCAGATCTCGTAGTGTTAAGTGCATGCCAAACTAACCTTGGGAAAATTAATAAAGGAGAGGGTGTCTTTAGTTTAGCAAGAGGGTTCTTTTATGCTGGGGCCAATACCGTTATTTCATCCTTATGGAATGTTAATGATACCTCTACTTCTAATATTATGAAATATTTTTATGAAGATTTAAATGCTTCTTCATCTAAAGTAGAAGCCTTAAGTAATGCTAAACGAAAATACCTGAAAGAACATTCATTATCGGAGATGTCCCCATATTATTGGGCTTCTTTTGTGCTGATTGGTGATACTGATCAAGCTTTTGAAAAGAACTTCGTTCCTTATTATATCATGGGATTTCTAATTTTTATCTTCTTTATTTTTATTTTTTTTAAAAAAATGGGTAACAAATCATAAAAGTATGAAGAGTTAGGAGAAATGAAGTTCATTTTGAAAGACTCGATACTACATATGATCACGTTAATATTTTAAAGAGAGTAAGGTCTCTTGCAATAAAGAAGCGTCGGTTTTTTTAAAACAAAGTCATCTTTCTTATGTGTTTCATCAAAGGTTTATATGAAAACATGCTTTGATTAAAGCAGTTTTATGAATCCACAGCTATTATAGACTAGAAATAATGAAAATACAGAAATAACTATCGGTTTTATAAATGTATTGACACAAACCTTGAGTGTCGTAAAATGTTCAAGGACTTAATCATTTTAAATTATTTACTTATGAAAAAATCATTGTTAAACTTAGGGAAAGCACTTAGCAAATCGGAACAAAAAGACATTCACGGAGGAAGAGGAGGTTTTGTGGCGTGCGGTTGTTCTTCAGATTATATTTTAGAAGGAGGAGAATACATAAATGGTAGCGAGTGTTCATTTGCTGCAAATGGTACTGCATGGGGAGATCCTTTTCCAGGAGGTCGTTGTTTAGGTAGTGTGCAAAATGGAATGTGCTGTGTTTAATGTAAAATTAATTTTACATTTCGGTAAAGCGTTAAGCAAATCGGAATAACAACAAATTAACGGAAAAGGGAATATCTACTGGTGTGCAGGAGGTAATTCACATACCACTAATCAATGGTGTCCAGTTCGCTGTTTTATGGGTAATTGTTTGTTGTAAATTAATGATTATCGAGGTTGTCTGAAAAGGGAGCCTCGTTTTTTTCTAGTTTTAATTGACTCAATGGCTAAGAGTATATATCGTATATTTAATATATGATCACCAGTACTACGCGTCGTTTTCTAGCTTCACTCTTAATCTTTATGGGATCTTTATATAGAAATAAAAGAACCCGAAAATTAACATTGATACCGTTGTTGATTATTGGTTTAGGATTTTTACTGCCACACCAAATGGTGATTCCTGTAAAAGGTGCCACGACAAAGGATTGGGATGATCATTCTTTTTGGGCATATCCATGGGGAAGTTCTGTAACACATAAGGGCATTGATATTTTTAAGGAAAAAGGTACTGATGTGATTTCATCGACATATGGTATCGTTTTGTATACCTATGAAGGGGGCAAAGGAGGGAAGACAGTTATGATGCTTGGACCCAAGTGGAGGTTTCATTATTATGCCCATCTTGATGAGGTTGATGCTTTTCCGTTTCAACCAGTAGCGTCCGGAACCAAATTAGGAACAGTTGGTAATACAGGAAATGCTGCGGGAAAACCTCCGCATTTACATTATGCAATTACCACACCATTTCCGTATTGGTGGTTAAGAGATCCAGAAGCTGTACAAGGAAATCGAAAGATGTTTTATTTAGACCCTGATAGTTGGTTAAGAGAATAATTATACTTTTTGAAGAAACAAGGTGTTATGATACAGGAATCTCTATGTTAACTACAGTACCTCTGTTCTTTGTGGAATCTATCATCATTTTACCAGATAAAGGACTTAATCGATTTCTAATATTCTTAAAACCAATTCCATCTTTTATTTTGGCAGTGTCAAAACCAATTCCGTTATCCTCAAAAAGAAGCTGTAATGAAGTTTGGTACTCATTTAAATAAATATCTATATGATCTGCTTTAGCGTGTTTAAGCGTATTGGTTAATAGTTCCTGAACAATCTTAAATAGTTCTTCTTTTAAAGGGCTCTCTATTTCATTAATTTTTTCTTCAGGATGGGGGTTAAAAGAAATTTTTTGATTACTCCCTTGTTGGATGTTATTTACATACTCCTTTATTAGTTTGGAAACACCATTGTTTTGAAATTTTTTGGAAGCCAAGTTGTGAGATAAATCACGAACTTGATGATAAGTTTCATCAACCTGTTTAATAATTTTTGTTTGTAAGGTTTCGTTATCACTTGCGGCAGAAAGTTGTAGTTTTATACTTGCTAGATTTCCTCCAATACTGTCGTGCAGTTCTCTTGCTAGACGTTTTCGTTCTTTGTTTTGTCCATCCATAGTAGCGTTGATCAAGTTCAGTTCTTGATCCTTCATCAATCCTTCTACTTTTTGAGAATTAACTTGTTCTTGAGACTTATTTAATGCTATTTGCGTCTTTAATTTTTGGAAGTAAACAAATAATAATGCTATTACGGGAAGTAATACTGCCAAGAAACCAATTAGAAATGCTTTTTTAATTGTTCGCTGTCGTTCAATCTCACTTTCCTTAAGTAATTGCTCTTCTTTAAGAGATAGTATCTCTTTTTCTTTCTGTAATGTTTGATATTTAACTTCCATCTCCTTTACAATCGCCTTGTTTTGATTTGTAAGAATCTGGTTGGAAATAGATAAATATTGAGTCATTAAATTATATGCATTTTCATAGTCCTTATCTGCAACTTTTATGTCCTTAAGTACCATGATAACATCTCTTTGTAGCTCAAGTTTATTCCATTGCATAGTATTTACATAGGCAGTCGATAGAATCATTTCTGCGTCTTTAACGTGACCTTGATTGTAATACACTATCCCCATTCTTATAACCGCATCTATGTAGAGATCATAAAATCTACTTTCTAATGCGATATCTTTAACGGATCTGAAATACTCAAGTGCATGAGCTAAGTTTTTTTCAAAAAAATCAATTCTTCCTAATTTTAATTGAGTTTCTAGCCTAATTTTATTGTTTTCATAGACTTTTAATTCATCTAAAACTTCAAGGTATGTAGATTTTGCCTTAGGAATATCTTTCTTGAAAAAGAATACGTCGGCGGATAATTTTTTTGCCAAAACTAGCAGGTCATTATCTTTAGTTTTTTCTATACATTTTTCAAATACAGATAAAGCAGTGTCATATTCCTTTTGATGCAGGTAGACTGTTCCTAAACCTAATTGATGAGTATAATGCATTCTATCCATTTCAGGAATAGAGGAAATAGTAATACCGTCTAAATGATGCTTCATAGCATCATCAAATAGTCCTTTTTCCAGCTTGCCCTTACCAAGAATGTTGTAAGCTTTTGATAAATAAAGAGTATAGTTAGAAAAGTTTTCCTTTTCTATAAGAAGTTCATTTATTAGAAGCTCTCCATAGTATAATATGGAATCCGTATTTCCTGCCTGAATATGAATCGCAGCAATAGTGTCAATAAACTTTACTTTTTCAAGAAGGTTTTTTGAGTTTTCCAGATCCTTATAATAATGTTTGTCTACCGTATTTGGGATTTTTCCAAAAGAAGAATACCAATCTTTCTTTTCCTGGGCGTTGCTAGAAAATGAAATTAGTATGATTACTATAAAAAACTTCTTAATTAAAATATCCATGATACTACATTGAATGTATTCTTTCGATTTAGGAATATCTATTCTTTATCATATTTAATAACCCAAGGGTTAGTTGCAAAATAATTCCATTTTACAGTTGTTAAGTCAACATCAGGGTCTATAAGTACTCTAGACTTTTTGCGATTTACAGAAACTCTACTCTTTACATACACTGCTATGTCTCTTCCTTCTTTTTGGTGTTCTTTTTTTAGAAATTGAGCAAACTGCCAGATAGCGTCTGGTTTTGTGTTTACAATACGACGTTGTTTTTTAGATAAATATTGATTTTTATCTATTTTAACTCTCTTACAGGCGTTATCATTAAATTCGATATAAAAATTAGTGTACCCTGATCTGCCTCGTAACATCATTCTCCAGCTTAATTTATGTCCTTCTTCTGTCCATAAAACATCACCAGGAATAAACCAATGACGAATTGGTAATGCAAGTTGAATTACAAACCAAATTGACAATATTGGAATTAATAATTTTCTGTATGATGGAAGAATTAGTTCGTTTGCAGAATAAAACTCTTTCTTAGGCATAAAAAGACTATGAATACGCTCTTTAGAAAAGAAAAAGACAGTAAACGCCAATGATAAGTATGGAAATATTCCAATTTGAAATACAACGGAGTTGAAAAGGTGAAAAAAGATACTTATAATAAAGGCAGCTAGACGTGTTTTTCGCCATAGTAGTAAAGGAATTATCAGTAAATCAAACAAAATCCCAAAATATGCAATAGCTACATGAGCCCATTTTTGTTGTAATACTTCTCCAACAATAGGATAGTCTGCTCTAGATAGCATTAAGTTTCTAGCTACACTAAAGTCTAACCAATCAGGATATAGTTTAGCAACGGATGCATACGTATAAACAATCCACAACTGAATTATAATAAATAAGATGCACCATCTAGGCATCGAAATTCGTTTAAGTGTGGGATTTTTTTTGACATCTAAAGAAAAATAATTTCCTGCTGGTAATGTGCTCATAAGAATGCACAATAATAAAAGTAAATAGTAATGATTATTATAGGAAGCTTTTTGCATATAATAAACACCAGCCCATAGAATAGTATAAGCAATCATACTCCATCGGTATTTAAAACCAATCATGATGAAGATGCCGAAAATACCCATAAGGGCAAAATAGTAATACATTCCGTTCCCGGGAAGTGGCTGCAGAAAATCTAATCCTATAAAATTAAAGGTAAATTGAGGTTCTACAAGCGTTCTTTTAACCCAGCCAGTAAGGATAGCTCCAAAAGATTCTGCAGTGATTAAAAACCCAAAAAAAACTCTGAAAATTATTAAAGCACTATTATCTATTTGCGTAAATAACCACCGATTGATCATACCGTAGAATTTATATAATCTCTAGAAAAATCTTCATCATCTTGCATGGCATTTTTTAATGCTTCGATGGATTCAAATTTTTTCTCATCTCTAATACGAATAAGCATTTCGATTTGTATTTTCTTTTCATATAGGTTAAATGAAGCGTCAAAGAAATGAGTTTCGATTGTTTGATGCTGCCCATTTACCGTGGGGTTATTACCGATATTCATCATCCCAAAATACAATTTGTTGTTGATATGAGATTTTACAACATAAACTCCTTTTTTTGGAATTAGTTTGTAGTCCTCTTCTATGTAAAGATTAGCTGTAGGATATTCTAGTTTACGTCCTAATTCTTTACCTTTTATTATTTTACCAGTTAGCATAAAGTTATACCCTAGGTATTTATTTGCTTTCATGATATCTCCTTCGAGTAAAGCTTCGCGAATTTTAGTTGAACTAACCGCTACATCGTCGATATCTTGTTTAGTGATTTCCTCTACCGTAAAATCATTCTGAATACCAAAAGAAGCTAGGTCGATAATGTTAGAATTACGATTGCGCCCAAAACGATGATCATAGCCAATAATAACGTGACGAACGTTTAGTTTATCCACTAACATTTCTTCTACATATTCTTTAGCTGATAAACGAGAAAATTCTTTGGTAAATGGATGAATTACTAAACTATCTAATCCGGTTTTTTCTAAAATCTGTATTCTTTCTTCAATTGTATTAATTAGCTTTATGCTTGTGTCCTTTTGTAAAACCATCCTTGGATGAGGGAAAAAGGTTAGAATTACAGATTCTAGATTATTACGTTTAGCAGCTTCTACTAATCGTTCAATAATTTTTTTATGGCCAATATGTACACCATCAAAAGTTCCAATAGTAACAACCGATGGCACATGGTTATTATATGTGTTAGCGTCTGTATAACGTTTCATCCGTTGTTTTTTATTTGTTTATTGTAGTAAGACGGAATTCGTAATCGTACGCAGTAATTGTTTTCGATTTGGTATGTGTATTCTGTTTCAAGAAGATTATTTTAGTTAAAACCATAAAGGGTTCATCAACATTTATGTAATTCTGAATACAATGTTTTAGTATTAAGAATTATTAGCTATAAAATTAAGCAAATGTTGTGAGATCTACTATTTATTTTCCGTTAAAGGTATTCATCGTGTTTGCTAAACCAGCACCAACAAACGATTTTATAAGTGCAATCCCTTTGTCTAATCGCTCAGGCATATCAGCTTCTTCTTCAGAATTCCATTCTCCTAATACATAATCTACCTGTCTTCCTTTGTTAAATTCTGCTCCTACACCAAACCTAAATCTACAATACTTTGAAGTATTGAGTTGAGCTTCTATATCTTTTAGTCCATTGTGTCCGCCAGCGCTTCCTTTTGCTTTTACTCTAATAGTACCAAAAGGAAGGTTAATGTCATCTGTAATTATTAAAAGATTCTCAACAGGAATTTTTTCTTTAGTTAACCAATACCTAACTGCTTTTCCGCTAAGATTCATATAAGTGTTTGGTTTTAGTAATAGAACTGTGCGCCCTTTGTGCTTATAGGTGGTTAGGTCTCCAAGTTTTTCAGTTTCAAAAGTTAGACTTTCTTCTTTTACTAAAGCATCGAGAATTTTAAAACCTATATTATGACGGGTATTATGATACTTAGGTCCTATGTTACCAAGACCTACAACAAGAAATTTTTTCATAAGATCTTCTTGAGTTTCTTCTTTTGTATTTCGAGTTTGATTAGAGAATATTTTTCTAAATACAGAGAACATTTGTGTTTCTTTTTATGTAAAAATAAAAAAAGCACTCTGAAAATAAAATCAGAATGCTTTTTTGCTTGTTTTTACTAAGAAAATTAAGCTTCAGCTGGTGCTTCAGCAGCTGGTGCTTCTCCTTCAGCTCCTTCTTCTTCTTCTTCTTCATCGTCCTCAACTGCAGTACGAGAAGTTTTAACCATACAAATTACAGTATTATCTGGATGTAAAACAGTATAATTTTCACTTACGATACTAGTTACTAGTAATTTGTTACCTATTTTTAGGTTTGTAATATCTCCTTCGATTAAATCAGGTAAATTAGAAGCAAGACCTTTTACTTTAATACGTCTTAAATTAAAACGTAATACCCCTCCGTTAAGAACTCCTTTTGCAGCTCCTGTAGTTTTGAAAGGAAGCTCTACAGTGATTGGCTTATCATCAAAAATCTGGATAAAATCGATGTGTAAAATTCTGTCAGTTACAGGGTGAAATTGAATATCCTGTAAGATGGCATTTACTTTTGTACCATTGTCCAACGCTATTACCACGGTATGAACGTCTGGAGTATACACTAAGTTTTTGAAAGCAATTTCTGGCGCTGCAAAGTGTATTATAGTGTCTCCACCGTAAATAACACAAGGTACCTGTCCAGCATTACGTAAGGCTTTTGTTGCTTTCTTGCCTACGCTTTCTCTTTGAGATGCATTGATTGTTAATGACTTCATTTTAAAATATATTAATAGTTATTAATTTACATTATAAATTTAGAACTGATAGATTCATTGTTATGAACTCTATTCATTACATCTGCAAATAAATTTGCACAAGTAATTACTCTAATTTTATCACTTTGTTGTTTTAGAGGAATAGAATCAGTTATGATTAATTCTTCTAATTTTGAGTTTTCTAATCTTTCATAAGCTGTTCCAGAAAGAATAGGATGTGTACATATTGCTCTAACGCTTTTTGCTCCTCGCTCCATCATAAGATCAGCTGCTTTAGTAAGTGTACCAGCAGTATCTACCATATCATCCACCAATACTACGTTTTTACCAGTAACATCTCCAATCAATTCCATATGAGAGATTACATTAGCTTTAGCACGTTGTTTATAACAAATTACCACATCACTTTGTAAAGCTTTAGAATATGCATAAGCTCTTTTAGAACCTCCCATATCAGGAGAAGCTATTGTTAAATCACTTAAGTTTAATGATCGCAAGTATGGTAAAAATATAGTTGATGCAAATAAATGATCTACAGGCTTTTCAAAGAAACCTTGAATCTGATCTGCATGTAAATCCATTGTAATAATTCTTGTGGCTCCAGCAGTTTCTAACATTTTAGCAACTAACTTGGCTGCTATAGGAACTCTTGGCTTGTCTTTCCTGTCCTGACGAGCCCATCCATAATATGGCATAACAGCAGTAATATGTCTGGCAGAAGCTCTTTTTGCAGCATCTAACATCAATAACATTTCCATTAAATGATCCGAACTAGGATGTGTAGAACCGATAATGAAAACTCTAGATCCCCTTACTGATTCTTCAAAAGAAGGTTGAAATTCACCATCACTATATGTAGATGTAATTACATTACCCAATTTAGCGCCATAAGCTGACACAATTTTCTCTGCTAGTTCTGTACTCTGGTTACAAGCAAAAAATTTTGCTTCTGGAATTGAATTAGGCATAGGGTAAAATGTTGTTTTGTAATGAGTTAAAACTTTTTTTCTAAAAACAAGGTGCAAATTTAAAAATTTATTTCTAGTCTTTACCTTATTTTATTACTTATTTAATGGATGTGATGAAATATTTTTTTAATTTTGCCGTCCAATTCATTTAAAACTGCTCAAGTGGTGGAATTGGTAGACACGTTGGATTCAAAATCCAATGTCGCAAGACGTGCGGGTTCGATTCCCGCCTTGAGTACAAAAAGACCTAACTTATATTTAATAGTTAGGTCTTTTTTATTACATCAACTTCAATGAAGTGTGTTTAAAGATTATTATTTTATTTGCTTATATACCGTTTGATTTTAATGACTATCATACTCTTCGAATGTAGGAAAGAGGTATGTAAAACACTATTTATAGGTTTCAAGTTATAATTTGAAACGTCTTCACTAATATTTATCGATAGTTTTGAGAAAGGCAAAATGAAGAACCACTGTTTTCAGGGTTGACTAGGGTACCAAGAGACCATAATTTTGTATGCGTAAATATTAGATCATCTCCGGTAACGGTTGATTTTAATTTGATTTACAAGGGAAAATTGATTTTAAAAATTTCATATGATAAAAAAAATACACCTACGTACTATACTGTATTTATTGAGTTATAGTTTATTCATAGCTCCTGTATTTAACGGACATTCTTTAGAGAATACTATTGAAAAATCTGAGTTCACCAGTTTTGTAGGAGAGTTTACTTCGATTTGGGATACAACACAGCCAGGGACTTCTGCAAATAATGAAATTACAATTCCTACAAATCCAGCGTATACGTACAATTATACTGTAGATTGGGGTGATGGGGCAACGGATACAGGTGTAACAGGAGATATGACCCATACCTATACAACACCAGGAACCTATACTGTGAAAATAAGTGGTGATTTTCCAGCAATCTATTTTAATAATTCAGGAGATGAAGAAAAGATTATAGAAATTCTTGAATGGGGGATTATCGAGTGGCGAACAATGGAAAATGCTTTCTATGGATGTAGTAATCTTAACTTCGACGCAATAGATTCCCCAAATTTGTCTCAAACAACCTCGTTAAAAAATATGTTTAGGGGGTGTCTTTCGTTTAACGGTATTGTTAATAATTGGGATGTAGGTACAATTACAGATATCTCGGGAATGTTTTATGACGCAGAAATATTTAATAGACCTCTAGATAATTGGAATGTAATAAATGTAACCAATATGTCCGAAACTTTTCGGGATGCAGAATTGTTTAATGAACCTTTAGATAACTGGAATACAGCAACTGTAACTAACATGCAAGGTATGTTTGATGACGCGGAACGTTTCAATCAAAATATCAATAATTGGGATGTGTCAAATGTTACCGACATGTCAAGAATGTTTCTTGATGCCAGTGCATATAATAATCCTCTAAATAATTGGAATGTTTCTAATGTTACCAATATGTCTCAGATGTTTGATGACGCTAATTCATTTAATCAAAATATTAATAATTGGATAGTGGATAATGTTACGGATATGTCCGGGATGTTCTCATGTATTAATTTTAACCAACCTTTAGATAATTGGAATGTTTCAGCTGTAACAGATATGTCATCAATGTTTTCTGTTAATCGTAATTTTAGTCAACCTATTAATAATTGGGATGTATCTTCTGTTACCAATATGGATACGATGTTCTTTTTTACAGTTTTTAATTTACCATTAGATCAATGGGATGTAAGTGCGGTTACTTCTATGAATTCAATGTTTAATAGAGCGTTATTTAATCTGCCATTAAATGATTGGGATGTGAGTTCTGTAACTTCTTTATCTAGAATGTTTGGTGGGAATACTTCTTTTACTACACCGTTTAATCAACCCTTAGATCAATGGAATACATCTGCTGTTGTTAATGTTTCAGGTATGTTTGGTTGGTCAGCATTTAATCAAAATATTAATGATTGGGACGTATCTAGCGTTACAAATATGTCAACAATGTTTGCAAGTAACACGGTTTATGACCAACCTTTGGACAATTGGGCTATATCTACTGTTACGAATACGCAAGCAATGTTTAGTGGAGCAACAAGTTTTAATCAGGACATAATAAATTGGGATACTCAAAACATAACTAATATGAATGTAATGTTCAGTGGAGCCCAAATGTTTAATCAAAATTTAGCTTCTTGGAATATTACCTCGGTTACGCAAATGGGTAATATGCTGTCTAATTCGGGTTTGTCGCAAGAAAATTATGATAATATCTTGATAGGATGGGCATCACAAGCAGTGCAATCAAATGTTTCTTTGGGAGCCTTAAATATTCGTTATTGTGATGGTAGAATTGCTAGGCAAGAACTAATAGATAATTTTAACTGGACTATTACAGGTGATATTGTTAATTGTACCAATGTTTTTTGTACTGAAATAATCTCTCCTTTAGATGGTGCAATAGGAGTGCCAGCTAATTCTGATATTGTATGGAATGCTGCCCCGCAAGCAACGGGTTATTTAGTGAGTTTACGAAGAGAAAACGGTGGTGCTACACAAGTGATTTATGACAATGAAGATTTGGGAAATGTTACTCGTATCACGTTTACTAATGAATTTCTGGATGGAGATGTTGTATACATTACCGTCGTTCCTTATAATGCTGAAGGACCTGCAGAAAACTGTGATGAAATAAGTTTTTCAGTAGTATCCTCTTGGCAAAATAACCCTAATGCATATAGAATACAGATTGATACCCGAATAGATGGTTTTGCTACAACACCTTTAAATCAATTTGAAGTAGAAACAAATAATGATTTTACCTATAATATAAATATAGATTGGGGAGATGGAGAATATGATAATAATGTAACTTCTGATATTATCCATACGTATGATGTTCCTGGAATATATAATGTAGCCATTATAGGAGAGTTCCCTAATCCTTATTTTGGAGTTTTTGGAGATGGCGAAAAAGTACTTTCTATTGATCGATGGGGAACATTCGAATATCTATCTATGGAAAAAGCCTGTAATGATTGTGAGAATATGATTTATAACGCTACCGACATACCTAATTTATCACAGGTGACAAGTATGAACGAGATGTTTGATGGAGCTGTTTTATTTGATGCAAATATTAACGATTGGGATGTGAGTAATGTTACAGATATGAGTGGTCTTTTTAATCGTACCACTGCTTTTAATCAACCTCTGGACAATTGGGTCGTTGATAATGTTACGAATATGTCGAGAATGTTCTCTTCCGCTACTAGTTTTAATCAACCTTTGGATGCTTGGAATACATCTAATGTAGAGTTTATGTCAAGTATGTTTAGATCCGCAAGAAGTTTTACTCAGAATATTAATGGTTGGGATGTTTCATCGGTAACAAATATGGCATCAATGTTTGAGGGTGCTAGACTATATAATTCTCCTATGGACTCATGGGATGTTAGCAGCGTAACGAATATGGCAGGAATGTTTAAAAGAGCATTGATCTTTAATCAATCTTTAAATGCTTGGAATGTTAGTAATGTAACTAATATGGCAGAGATGTTTAATGGTTTTTTTCTAGATATGGAGTTTAATGCATCTTTAAACGATTGGGATGTAGGCAATGTTACCGATATGAGAGAAATGTTTGCGTATTGTCCTCAATTTGATCAACCTCTAAATAATTGGAATGTTGGAAATGTTACAGATATGTCAGAAATGTTTCATGAAGCTTCTGTATTTAATCAAGATATAAATTCTTGGAATGTGACCAATGTAATCACTATGCAGTCCATGTTTGAGGATGCTTTAGCATTTAATGAACCACTTAATAATTGGGATGTAAATTCTGTGGTAAGTATGGTTTCTACTTTCCAAAATGCCCAAGCATTCGATCAACCATTAAATATGTGGGACGTAAGTGCTGTTGCCAATATGACTTCTATGTTTAGAAGTGCTAATGCATTCAATCAACCTATTGATAATTGGAATGTGAGTTCTGTAACACTTATGACTTCTATGTTTGAAAGAGCTTCAGCTTTTAACCAGAATTTGAATCCTTGGGATGTTTCCGTGGTAACAAATATGGATTCTATGTTTAAGGATGCAATTGTATTTGATCAATCATTAGATAGTTGGGATACGGGAGAGGTTCAGAATATGCAGGAAATGTTTAGCGGAGCTACTGCATTTAATCAAAATATTGATTCTTGGAACGTTTCTTTTGTAACGACTATGGAAGAAATGTTTAGAAACGCTACATCTTATAACCAATCAATGGATTCTTGGAATGTAGCTTCGGTAACTACGATGGAAGGAATGTTTCAGGGTGCTACCTCTTTTAATGAAGCTATTAGCAGTTGGAATGTAAGAGGAGTAAATACGATGGCATATATGTTTGATGGAGCTACTTCTTTCAATCAATTATTAAATAATTGGAGAGTTAGTGGAGTTCAGAATATGGATTATATGTTTAGAAATGCCAGTAGTTATAATCAAGAAATGAATATGTGGAATATGGGTAGTGTTAGTATGCAATCTATGTTAGAAAATGCTACGGCCTTTGATCAGTTTCTCGGTGATTGGAATATAAGTAGTGTTAGCAATATGTTAGATATGTTGGATAATACTGCATTAACAAGAGAGAATTATGATAGTACATTAATTGCTTGGTCAGAACAGGCATTGACTACAGGAATTAATTTAGGTGCAGAATCACTTCTTTATTGTGATAGTATAGATGAAAGACAATCCATGATCGATACCTATGGATGGATTTTTACAGATGATATTCGGGATTGTCCAATTCCAGTATGTACACAGCTAACATCACCTGAAAACGGCGATGTAGATGTGCCAATAAATACAAACCTTGTTTGGGAACCAGTTCTGTATGCAACTGAATATGTGCTTACGATTACGCTTCAGCCAAGTGGAACCATAATTAATGCAACTGTTACTACAGAATCTTATGAATTTATGGCTAATGAACTTGTCGGTTCTACTAGCGTAACAGTTCTTATAGAGCCTAGAAATGACGAAGGTATTGCCACAGGTTGTGTTGTCGAAACATTTTCTCTTTCAACAAATCCTGCTACGGTGCCAGATTGTACAACGTTGGTAACTCCTTTGGCTGGAACTAGTGATGTTACTATAACAACGGATGTTTCTTGGCAAGCAATTGCTGATGCTGATGGTTATTTTTTAACAGTAGGTACATCTATAGGTGGAAATGATATTTTAAATAATGAAGATGTTGGTAATGTTACCACTTATGATTTGACAAATGATTTACCGGAAGATACCGAAATCTTCGTTACTATAACTCCGTATAACGAAGAAGGAAATGCAACAGGATGCTCAGAAGAAAGTTTTACTACAGAGTTGATTCCCGTTGTACCTTCTTGTACTACGATTTCGGATCCTTTAAATGGAGCTACTAACGTAGCAATCGATACAGATTTAAGTTGGAATAGTGTTGATGGAGCCACAGGTTACTTGGTTTCTGTAGGAATTACTCAAGGCGGCATTGAAATAGCAAATAGTATTGACGTAGGAAATGTAACTATATATGATTTTCCAACGGATCTTATTGAAAACAGAACTTTTTATGTAACAATTATACCATATAATGATGTTGGTGACGCAGTTGGATGTATGGAAGAAAGTTTTAGAACAGGAGAATCTACACTAAATGATCCTCCAGCATGTACCACACTTACTATTCCCTTAAATGGAGCTATAGACATTGCAATAGGTAGTAATTTAACTTGGGGCAGCAGTTTTAATGCGGATGGATATCGATTAACAGTAGGCACAAGTTCTGGAGCCACGGATATTATAAATAATCAAGATGTTGGTAATGTTACTACTTTTGATTTACTAGCTGATTTGCCAGAAGGGACAGAAATATTTGTTACAATAGTTCCTTATAATAGTTTTGGAGATGCTACAGGATGTTCAGAAGAAAGTTTTACAACAGAGACTTTAGCGACGATTCCAAGTTGTACAACTTTATCGATTCCTTTAGATGGAGCTACTAACGTTTTGATAGGGACAGATTTAAGTTGGAATTCAATTTCTGATGCTACAGGATATCGATTAATAGTTGGAACAAGTTCTGGCGGAAGTGATATTATAAATAATCAGGATGTTGGTAATGTAACAACTTTTGATTTGCCAACTGATTTACCGGAGAATACTGAGATTTTTGTTACCATTATTCCGTATAATGCCGTTGGTGATGCCACTGGATGTTCAGAAGAGAGTTTTACTACAGAAACTATAGCAACGATTCCAAGTTGTACTACTTTATCAATTCCTTTAGATGGAGCTGCTAACGTTGGGATAGGAACAGATTTAAGTTGGAATTCAATTTCTGATGCTACAGGATATCGATTAATAGTTGGAACAAGTTCTGGCGGAAGTGATATTATAAATAATCAGGATGTTGGTAATGTAACGACTTTTGATTTGCCAGCAGATTTGCCAGAGAATACTGAGATTTTTGTTACCATTATTCCGTATAATGCGGTTGGTGATGCTACTGGATGTTCAGAAGAGAGTTTTACTACCGAAACTGTTGCAACGATTCCAAGTTGTACTACCTTATCGATTCCTTTGGATGGCGCTACTGATATTTCTATAGGAACGGATTTAAGTTGGAATGCAGTTTCTAATGCTACAGGATATCGATTAATAGTTGGAACAAGTTCTGGTGGGAGTGATATTATAAATAATCAGGATGTAGGTAATGTAACGACTTTTGATTTGCCAGCAGAATTACTAGAGAATACTGAGATTTTTGTTACCATTATTCCGTACAATGCCGTTGGTGATGCTACGGGATGTTCAGAAGAGAGTTTTACTACAGAAACTGTTGCAACGATTCCAAGTTGTACTACTTTATCGATTCCTTTTGATGGCGCTACTGATATTTCTATAGGAACGGATTTAAGCTGGAATTCAATTTCTGATGCTGCGGGATATCGATTAATAGTTGGAACAAGTTCTGGCGGAAGTGATATTATAAATAATCAGGATGTTGGTAATGTAACTACTTTTGATTTGTCAACTGATTTACCAGAGAATACTGAGATTTTTGTTGCTATTATTCCGTACAATGCAGTTGGAGATGCTACAGGATGTTCAGAAGAGAGTTTTACTACGGAGACTTTAGCAACGATTCCGAGTTGTACTACATTATCTAATCCTTTAAGTGGAGATACAGATGTTTCTGTAGATACAGACATAAGTTGGAATGCAGTTTCTGATGCTACTGGATATAGACTAACAGTTGGGACGAGTTCTGGTGTTACAGATATTATAAATAATCAGGATATTGGTAATGTTACAACTTTTGATTTGCCAATTGATTTACCAGAGAATACTACAGTTTTTGTAACTATTACCCCATACAACATATTAGGAGATGCAATTGGATGTTCTGAAGAGAATTTTATCACAGAAAATCCGATAATTATTGTAGAGGATGATACGAAATATGGGTTTTCTCCGGATGGAGATGGGATTAATGAATTCTGGGAAATTGATGGTATAGAAAATTATCCTGAAAATGTTGTTTCTATTTATAATCGTTGGGGTGATATGGTATATGAGATTTCTGGTTACAATAACACTTCTAGAGCTTTCAGGGGAGATGCTAATCGTTTAACAAATCTAGGGGGTGGTGAACTGCCTGAAGGAACTTATTTCTTTACTATTAATATCCCAGCAAATAATTCTCTTAAAAAACTAAAAGGCTTTTTAGTTTTAAAACGATAATTTTATGACAAAACATATATATAAGATACTAACAATATTAATTTTGTTAGTATGCAAAAACGCTATACAAGCTCAGCAAACACCTGTGTTTTCTGACTATTATTACAATCCAGTTTTAATTAATCCTGCACATTCAGGGTATAGTTCAGATACGGAGGTAAGTTTAAGTAATTTTGGATATTTAAATGAATTCGAAGGAAGCCCAAGAACGTTTTCAGGAATTCTAAATACAAGTGTTTTTGATGATAAGGTTGGGATAAGTGGTGGTTTTATAAGTGATCAAATTGGAGTAACTTCTGCAACAACGATTTTTGGATCTTATGCTTACAAAATATTGTTAGATGAGAATTATAATAGAGCACGTTGGTGGAATTATAATCCTAATGTATTATCATTTGGATTAACTACGGGAGTACTTTTCTTTAATGAAGATCTATCACGATTAAATATACAAGGAGATCCAAACTTTGAAAATGATGTTAACGTGACTGTTCCAACTTTTGGTTTTGGAGCTCTTTATAATCATAATAAACTTTATATTGGATTTTCTGTGCAAAATTTGTTCTCTGATAGTATTGCTTCTGACCAAAATGTAAATATTCAAACGCCATATTATTTATATGGTGGTTATAGATTGTATCTCAGTAGATTCCAAGAAATACGGCTACAGCCAAGCATGTTAGTTAAGTTTGAGGCTGACGCGCCTGCTCAGTTTGATTTTAATGTATCTGTTAATTATAAGAATAGAATAGAAGTCGGAGGCGGTTATCGAAGCAGTTCATCATTTAATGGACTTATTGGACTTTATTTTCTGGAGAACTGGCGTTTTGCCTATAGTTATACTGCATTTGATAGAAATACTCCATTTAATAATACAAATGGATTTATTCTTACATACAAATCCGGAGAAGGATTTTGATCTGGGGTAGAGATAAATTAAAATTATATCTTTTATAATCTGGACCACCTCAATATTATACTAGATTCTTCTGAACGGTAATAAATTATATTTCTAAGATAAGCTTTTGTCTGTAGTAAATTATAGAGAATGGTTTTTGGTGTGAAATTCTATTGAATTAGTATTGATTAATAGATGTGTTTATTAAGTAAAGGTGGTATGTTAATGCCATTTTTTATATTGAATTTTATAAAATTAAAAATCTAATAATCAGATACTTGTATTTATTTACCCCTAAAAGTGTATTATTAAAATAGCATTTAACACTAATATTACGATGCATTAATTTTAAGACTTATTATGATACACACACATCTTGATAAGTAATTAATTTATTAAATGAGATAATGCTAATACGAATAGTATAGTTTCCCCAGAAGAGCTAGAAAGAGTAAAAA
Source organism: Aquimarina amphilecti (assembly GCF_900109375.1). Taxonomy (GTDB): domain Bacteria; phylum Bacteroidota; class Bacteroidia; order Flavobacteriales; family Flavobacteriaceae; genus Aquimarina; species Aquimarina amphilecti. The sequence continues at coordinate 42,010 of NZ_FOAB01000008.1, read as the reverse complement.
GCATTGTTTTTTAGTATAAATAGAATAATTAAAAGGTTATAGCAATTAGTATTCATTTTGCTAGTAGAAATTTTAGAAAAATGGAATACTAAAAAGAAGTAAAAAGAGTTAACTAAAGATCGTCTAAATTGATTTCTTAGATGTCTTGTAAATAAAAATCATGTAATTTTTCCTTTAGAAAAGGAGTATTAATAAAAATGTTTGATTTTGAGATTGGCAAATTAATTTTAAGTAAAGTTTAATGAACCCACAAACAATTACTAAAAATTCCAATTAATTAGAATTAAATAAAATTGCAAGTAAGTTCGATATCTAAATTCTATCTCCCACCCTTCCGGAATTTGGACATATCATTTTAAATAATGGATCGTACCAGAAGAATTTCTGGCTCGTTACTAATGACTGTAATCATTTTTCAGTGCATTCGGATATGCTATTTCAGTAGTTGTAATACTGATTTAGATTAGACGTCTACGATGAATATCTCGATTGTATTTTCATTTAAATAGAGCTGTCGATTTCTTTAGGTAAGTAATAATGATGTATAGGAACCTATATAAATAACGCTGTAGGCCTATATTTTCAGATCATTTTATAATAATATAACACACAAACAAGCGTAATTATGAAAATGTATTACACACACAAGAAACATTTTTCAGCAAACCGTTTTTTATGGTTAGCACTACTATTATTTATTTGGGCAGGAGGAGTAGCTCAAACAGTTGTACAGAAACATGGAAGATTAAGAGTCCAAGGAAATCAAATTGTTGATAAAAATAATGATCCGGTCAGTCTGGCTGGAAATAGTTTATTCTGGAGTAATGCGGGAGATACTTCGGATTTTTATGATGCCGAAACCGTATCACATCTTACCAGTGATTGGAATAGTTCAATCATCCGCGTAGCTATGGGAGTAAAAGAAAACTGGGATGGAGGTACAGGTTACATTGATAGTCCTAATTTACAAAAAAATAAAATTAGAAAAGTAATTGATGCAGCGATAACAGAAGGAATCTATGTGATAATAGATTGGCATACTCATGAAGCTGAACAATACACTTCGGAAGCTGCTGACTTTTTTAAGGAAATGGCAGAATTATACGGAGATAAACCTAATGTTATTTATGAAGTATATAATGAGCCGATTAACCAATCTTGGTTAACAGTAAAAAGTTATTCCGAAACGGTAATTGCAGCTATTAGATCTGAAGATCCAGATAATCTTATTATAGTAGGGTCTCCTACTTGGTCTCAAGATGTGGATGTAGCATCAAATAATCCAATAAGTGATGCTAATACGGCATACACTTTACATTTTTATTCAGGGACACATACAAATAGTTTAAGACAAAAAGCTACAACAGCTATGAACAATGGTATAGCATTATTTGTTACAGAATGGGGAGCGGTTGATGCTAGTGGTGATGGAGCTTTAGAAATTCCAGAAACAGAAAGATGGATGCAATTTTTCAAAGACAATAATATTAGCCACGTAAATTGGTCAGTTAGTGATAAACCTAGTAACAATGATCCTACAAGAGCTGAAAGATCTTCTGTAGTAGAATTAGGAAAAGGGGTTGAGGGATTAAAAAATAATCAACTAACACCAACAGGAAATTACATAAAAGACCTTATAAAAAACTGGTCAGAAGATGATGGAGGAGATCCTGATGGGCCTAGTGGTACCATCAATTGTAATACAGTAGACTGTATTAGAAATGCAATGCAAAATGCACAACCAGGAGATGAAATTATAATTGCTTCAGGAACCTATGAGGCTCCAGATAAAATTAATATAGGAGGAAGAGCAGCTAGATTTGCTTCAGATAAAAATGGTACAGCTTCGCAACCTATCATTATGAGAGCACAAAACCCTTCCAATCCACCGATATTAAAAGGTGAAAATGGAAAGTATGATGGATATGTATTGCACATGCTAGGAGATTATTGGGAAATAAAAAATATAATTTTTGAAGAAGGTTCTAAAGGAATTGTATTGGATAATGCCAATAATGGAATCCTAGAAAATCTAACAGTTAGAGAATTAGGAGAAGAAGGAATTCATTTAAGAGATGGGTCGAGTTCTAACCTTGTAAAAGATTGTCGAGTATATAATGTGGGTATCAAAAAACCAGGAATTGGAGAAGGTTTATATGTGGGATCTGATAAAGGACAGCATGATGATTACGAAAGAGAATGTAATAATAATATTATTGATGGTTGTATTGTAGGACCTAATGTAACGGCAGAAGGTGTTGATGTAAAAGAAGGAACTAAAAATACAATTATCCGTAATTGTACTTTCTCTGCGCAAGGGATATCTGGAGAAAATAGTGCAGATGCTTTTATTGACCTTAAAGGTGCTTATGGTTTTGTATATAACAACACCTTTAATTTGGATGGATCTACGATTATTAATGCTGGAGTTGATTTTTTAGATAGAGGAACTGGATTCAATACTGGTTTTAGAAATGCAATTTTTGATAATACTTTTAATTTAGGTAGTAGAGCTAACGAAATTCAAACAGCGAGAAAAAAACAAGGAGATCCTTCAGAAATCCATGTGTGGAACAATACACGTAATCCAAACTCTCCAGATTTCCCTATAAGTGATGGAACTACGAATTTTGTAACACAATCTTGCCCAAGTTGGAATATTATTCCTTGTGGCGGAGGTGGAGAAAATCAAGCTCCAAGTGTAAGTATTACATCTCCGAGTAATGGACAATCATATCAAGAAGGAGATAATATAACAATAATAGCTAATGCATCAGATTCGGATGGAAGTATAACAAAAGTTGAATTTTATAATGGTTCTGTAAAATTAGGAGAAGATTCTTCATCTCCATACCAGTATAATATTAATAATGCTCAAGTTGGTAATTATAATTTAACTGCAAAAGCAACTGATAATGATGGTGCTAACACAACTTCTGGTAATGTAAATGTTACAGTATCCAGCGATACTGGTGGAGATAATGTACCTCCTGCAGTTTCTTTCGAAACACCAAATGGTAACTTGACTGTTGATGAAGGATACAGCTTATACGTAAAAGTCAATGCTTCTGATAGTGATGGAAGTATTGCCAATGTCAAACTATATATCGATAATAATTTTGTAAGACAAGAAAGTTTTGATCCTTACGAGTGGGGACATGCAACATCACCAAACCCTAATGAAGTAAACAACTTGTCAGTCGGTAGTCATGTTTTTAAAGCAGTTGCAACAGATAATGAAGGGGCTACTTCCGAGACCACCTTTACATTAACAGTAACAGGTGAAGATACTGGTGGAGGCAATGATTGTTCATTTGGAACTCCGTCTAGTGGTGCTTTACCAGCGTTTGATGGAGTATCTTTTACAGAAGTACATGTGTTGGGAAGCGGTGGTCCTGCGTTGGATAACTTTAGAAAATTTAGTATCAACTGGAACCCACAGTATAATGGATTATATCAGTTTGCAATAAACACAAACAATGGTGTTCCTAATTACTATGTTGATCTTAGACCTTTTAGTAGCACTAACTTTAATACTAGTAATCCTGAAGTAACGATAAGCAACTCCGGTTTTAGTGGATTAGATGGTTCTTATTGGGTAGCAAAAGACGGAACTAATTTTGTTATGGTCTCTAAAAGTGGAAACTTCTCAATTTATTTCAGTAACTCTGATACAGCTCCTAACTGTGATGATGATAAATCACCGGTAGATGATGATAAATTAACCAATATTAAATTGTTTCCAAACCCTGTTAGTGATAACATACTTAACGTTACAGGGATAGCTCAGGAAAAATCTACTTTAGAAGTAGCTGATATGCAAGGTAAGATTGTACTTCAAGAGAATATTGAGAATACAGAAGTAGGTTTAGATGTTTCTAAACTTAAATCGGGTATGTATGTTCTTATTGTTAAAGGATTAAAATTTAGAAAATCCATTCTATTTACTAAACAGTAATAGTATTAGCCAATCATCATCATCAGGTAGCTACTAAGTTATCTGATGATGATTCTAATGATTCAAAACGCATACATCATGAATTATAAATACGTAAAAAATAGTTTTACATTTATTTTATTGAGCCTTTCTTCGTTCTTATTTGCTCAAGAAAACTATGTATATCAATATGATTTTGATCATTTGTCTTCTGGGCAATATAATAGAGATCAGATAAAAGAAGCACTAAATGTTTCCTTTTGTAAAGGAGCAGATGAAGGTAGAGTACATATTTCTGATTTTGAAAATCGAGGAAAAGTACTAGATGTTAAGTATCCAAAAGGACAGGTTAAAACCGGAGAAAGTGGTATGCATACTAAAGTACCATTTGATGTAGAAGGAGAGTATGATGAATTATATATTAGTTATTGGATATACTTTCCAGAAGATTTTGAATTTCGAGCAGGGGGTAAATTACCTGGTTTAGCATATCAAACTTCAGAAAGGAATATGTCTTTACGTCTAATGTGGAGATATGATGGACTGGTTGAGTTCTATGTGCATTATAATACAGAACCTACTTGGGATGGATGGCATGCATCTATTAATTGGAGTCTAACAGATCCTTATGAAGAACCTAATGGAGAACCTCAGGCGGATCAGGTGAAGTTTAAAAAAGGGCAGTGGAATCATGTAGAAATGTATAATAAGCTAAATACTCCTGGGCAGAATGATGGAATCATGAGAGGTTGGTTAAATGGAGAGCTTGCGATAAATATTACAGATAATGGTGATTACAGGCAAGTTGGAGAAGAAGATATTCATCTTAATATTATTTATTTATCAACCTTTTTTGGAGGTAGTGATGAAACTTTTCAACCTACCAAAGACCTAGAAGCTTACTTTGATGATTTCATTGTTTCGACAACCAGAATAGGAGATGATAGCGATAATGATGGAGACGGAGATAATGGAGGTGATACAAATCAACCACCAGTCGTTACATTCGCAACACCTTCTAATAATATTACCGTTGATGAAGGTTATAGTCTTGATGTTAGAGTTAATGCCTCTGATACCGATGGGAGTATTAGTAATGTAAAACTTTATATAGATGATACTCTTGTAAGACAAGAAAGTGTTGCTCCCTATGAATGGGGTCATCCTTCATCACCAAATCCAAATGAAGTAAATAACTTGTCTGTTGGTACACATGTTTTTAAGGCGGTTGCTACAGATAATGAAGGGGCAACCTCAGAAACCACTTTTACGCTTATTGTAAAAAGGGAGGATACGGATGAGAGTGATAATTGTTCTTTTAATACTCCCGTTAGTAATGGGATATCTAGTATTAATAAAACATCTTTTTCGGAGGTATACGTTTTAGGGGATAATGTGCCTGTTTTAGAAAATTTTAGAAAGATTACGATTAACTGGAATGCTGCTAATAATGGATTATATCAATTTGCAATCAATACGGATAATGGAGTTCCTAGTTACTATGTAGATCTAAAAAACAAAATAACTCATACGTTAGGACAATCAAGTCCTGGGATAACAATTAATGATTCTGGAATTCCTGGTTTAGATGGATCATATTGGGTTACTATAGATGAAGATAATTTTGTGATGGTTTCCAAAACAGGAGGATTCACACTTTATTTCAGTAATACAAGTCAATCCCCTTCTTGCGGTAATAAATCCCAACCTGATTTAGAAGAGATAGATTCCTTTTCTTATTATCCAAACCCTGCCAATAATTCAATTTTACTAAACAATGTTGATACGTCGGTTAGTGAAATAGTAATTTATAATATGAGTAGTCAGAAAGTTAAATCTATAATTCCGGGTAAAGAAAGTACATTCTCTATTGACATAACATCATTAATGAAGGGACTTTATTTTATAGAATTGAGATCTTGGAAAAAAGAGATCAAAAGATATAAACTGATCAAAAATTAATTATACAAACTCAACTTATTAACTAATTAGAAATTTTATAATCATGAAAGAAAAGATTGTTTATAAACGGTATATAAATAAGAATGTTTTTATGCTATCATTTTTGATAGTGATCGCACTTCTTTTTAATAATCAAGACACTTTCGCTCAATGTAATACTATTATTGATGTGGATTTTAATAATTGGAACAACAGACGATACTCTATTGCAGATATCAAAAGTGATTTTAATAATAAAGTCAAGCCTTGGACTGCATCTACATATAGAGGAGTAGAAGGTCCCGGCGCTGCAAGTAATTTGATAGAAAACACTCCGCAAGAAACAAGGATTGTTAATGGAACTTTACGAGCGCAGTATTTAAAAAATGATGCCTCAGGTAGATCAGGTGGTTTTCTCTTTGATCCTTATTTTGATGCCGTAGATGAAGCGTATTTAGAATATAAGGTAAAATTTGATGATAATTTTTTCTGGGCTACTGGTGGAAAATTGCCAGGGTTGGGAGGTTCTACCAGCGGGATTAATAGTGAAAGTACTGGTCGTGGAACTATTCCATCTGGATGTAAATACAATACAAATGGATGGTCTGCACGTTTGATGTGGAGAAGAAATAGGGCGCAAACCAATGCACCTTATCTTATTCTTTACAGTTACTTTGCCGAAAAACAAGATGGGAGTGCTAGAAAAGATGGAGATTGTGGAGACGGAAAAAGAATTTTTTCTAATCTGAAAGATGATAAATGGTATACAATCCGTCAGTACATCAAAATGAATACACCAGGCCAAAAAAATGGTAAAGTAATCATGTGGATTGATGGAGTAGAAACGTATCGTGATAACAATGCGAAAATTCGAAACTCAGGAAAAAGCAGCTTAAAAATCAATGCTTTAATTATGAATACCTATCGTGGAGGAAGTAGAACAGATCCTGTTTGGCATTCTCCAAGAACAGAATATACGTTTTTTGATGATTTTAAAGTTTGGACAGGATGTGGTAACCCACCAGACGGTGGCGAGGATAACAAACCACCACAAGTTGCATTAACCAATCCATCATCGAATAATCAAGAGTTTACACTTGGTGAGACGATTACCTTAAGAGCTAATGCCTCTGATCCCGATGGGGATGTTGATCGAGTTAACTTTAAAGTTAATGGTGGATATTATGATCAAGATCAAACGTCTCCTTATACTGTAACTTGGACACCGACTTCAGCAGGTACATACACTATAGGAGCACGAGCTTTTGAAGAAGGACAAGAAGGGCTTTCTACAGAAGTTTCAAGAACGGTAATTGTTAAGTCACCAACTAGTAATCAAGCTCCAAATGTTTCATTTGCATCACCATCCGGTAATATTACGGTACAAGAGGGATATGATCTTACCGTAGTTGCAAATGCTTCTGATTCTGATGGAAGTGTTTCTAATGTAAAATTATATATTAATAACAGTTTAGTTCGTCAAGAGAATGTAGCACCATATGAGTGGGGTCATAATAGTTCTCCTAATCCACAAGAAGTAAATGGAAGATCTACAGGAACGTATACGGTTAAAGCTGTAGCTACTGATAATGATGGTAAACAAAGTGAAGTCG
>NZ_FOAB01000008.1:0-33964 GCF_900109375.1 Aquimarina amphilecti | reverse complement strand
ATCTTACAGATTGTTGATCTCCAAGGACGAATAATCAAAGAATTAAATTCTACAAACACTTCAGAAACCATGGATGTTTCAGAACTTCCTTCTGGACCATATTTACTGATTAGTAGAAGTAAGAACTCTAAACAATCCTTTTTATTTATTAAATAAGGAATAGGTATAATCCCACCAAACTAGTCAAGTATACATAGGTTGATAGTTAGATTATCAATCTATGTATACTATTTCAAAAAGGTAAAATGAAAGATTACTGATGTAACACGCTATTTTTTGTTTTACATCAATTTTTAGCTGTCAAAAGAAGGTGGCTTAGTAGACTAGTTTCTATTATTAAAATTTAACCTCAAAATATTCTGAAAATAATTATGAATTATTTTACTAACTCAAATAAAACAAAAACAGTCTTTGCCTGTTTAATATGTTTTTTATTAGCTAATTATTATAGTACAGCTCAAGTTCAATTAGAAGAAGAAACAAAGATTACGGATATAGGCCTGTTTTTCGATGGAAAAAAAGTAGATCGAAATGCTCCAAACAATGGGTCGGGATATGATTATTTTTTTGGAAATAGAATATCAGCCCATGGAGATTGTATTAAGAAGTATAAACAGTTTGTTTTTATGACTTGGTATAAAGGAGGTAAATATAATAGGCATGTCATGCTTTCTAGATATAATACCAGTACAGGTGTCATTAAAACTATTGAATTTCCTCATACTCATACAGGATTAAATGGTAAATGGTGGATAGGAGAATCTCATAACACAATAGCAGTTGGTGTTAGTCCTAAGAATGGGACTATCCATATGCTTTATGATATGCATTCTTATAATAATACAGGATTTTCAAGGAATGATTATTTTAGATATGCATACTCTGAAAAGAATGCGGCTACAGTTCCAGACTCGGACTTTAAATTAAGTCTCTTTATTCCGGACGGAACTAATGACTACACCCATGTAAGTTTAAATGGCACTCCCGATCCTCAGCAGTTTCAAGATCTTACATACCCTAAGTTTTTCCTAAATGATGATGGAGACTTATTAATGCACATGCGAAGAGGAGGGAATGACAATGGTGCATATGTTTTTAATAAATATAATGCAGGAACTTCGAAATGGGATAGATTAACTCAATTTAATAAATTAAATGCTAAAAATAATGGTCAACAATTTAATTGGGGACTTTATGGAAGTATGAAATATATAAATGGTAAACTAAGAGTTGGGTTCCAAAGAAGAAGTGCTAACAAAAATGATAAGTACTTATATCAGAATGGTTTCTATTATGGGTATTCTAATGACCAAAGTGGTAGAAGTCAATGGAAAGATCACTCAGGAAGCTCGGTGAGTATTCCTTTTGCAAATGCAGATTTATTAAAAGTTTATGAACCTGGTAATTTGGTTTCAGCAACCGGTAAAGATGAGGTTTATATCGTCCAAGGTTTTGATTGGACCGTAACAGATAGGGGAGATGTGCATATTATAGGTAAAGTTAGAGACACTAAAAATAACGTAACCAAAAATGTACATACGTATAAGCCAGCGGGTAGTTCAAGTTTTATTACTTCAACAAATTTTTCGGGTGGTGACCAATTATATACATATGATAATAATATTTATATTATTGGTATTAATAATAACCGTGTTTACGTAGAGAAAGCAGACGGAGGTAAAAATAATTTTACCAGGATATATGCTCCAACAAATGGAAAGAAATTTAGGCATGGTGTTCCTTATATCAATGATGGAAAATTGTACTACTACTTGATGGAAAAGAAATCAGGAGATAAGCAGCCATTGTACTTACAGATTATTGATTTAGGAATTAAGAACGAAGAAAATAAACCACCGACAGTTTCCTTAACGAATCCTGCACAAGATAATCAAGAATTTATTCTAGGAGAAACTGTTGCGCTAGGAGCAAATGCCTCGGATCCAGATGGAAATTTAGATTATGTCAATTTTAAAATAAATGGTTCCTTTTTTAGACAAGATCAGGATAGCCCCTTTAATGTTACCTGGACACCGACAACAGCAGGGACATATGTTATTGGAGCTAAAGCGTTTGATAAAGATGGGCTTTCTATAGAAGTATCTAGAACAGTAATAGTAAAAGAAGAAACAAGCAATCAATTACCAACAGTTTCTTTAACGAACCCTTCTCAGAATAATCAAGAGTTCATTTTGGGAGAAACTGTTGCGTTAGGAGCAAATGCCTCTGATCCAGACGGGAACTTAAATTATGTCAATTTTAAAGTAAATGGTTCTTTTTTCAAACAAGATCGAGATAGGCCTTTCAATGTAACTTGGACACCAACTGTATCTGGGACATATACCATAGGAGCTAAAGCTTTTGACAAAGAAGGATTATCAACAGAAGTATCCAGAACTGTAATAGTAAAAAGTAGCAACTCTGACGGAGGAAGCAATAGTTGTTCATTTGGTACACCTATCAATAGCGGTCTTAGTGCTATGGATAAGATATCGTATTCTAATGTACATGTCTTAGGTAATGATGGTCCAAAACTAGGTAGTTTCCGAAAGTTTACCATTAATTGGGTTCCTGCTAATAATGGATTATATCAGTTTGCTATCAATACCAATAATGGAACTCCAGAATGGTATGTAGATTTTAAAGCTACGATGACTTTTCAATTAAAGAATTCTAATCCAGAAGTTACTTTGAATAATACTGGATTTGAAGGTCTCGATGGATCTTATTGGGTTACCAGAGATACTAATAGTTTTATATTGGTTTCTAAGACAAAGGACTTCGCCATATATTTCAGTAATTCATCATCTGTTCCAGATTGTAATAGATCCTCAGATATTGATAATATTGAAGAGAAGATGGTGGTATACCCTAATCCTGTAAAAGATAATATCATCTATATTGGAGGATTATCTTCTAAGGCCAAAGTATTACAAATTGTCGATCTCCAAGGACGAATAATCAAAGAATTAAATTCTACAAACACATCAGAAACCATGGATGTTTCAGAACTTCCTTCTGGTCCATATTTACTGATTAGTAGAAGTAAGAATTCGAAACAATCCTTTTTATTCATTAAATAAAGGAATAGGTATAACTAACCAACTAATCAAGCACATATTGGGGGGATAATAATATTACGAATCAATATGTAACAATACCATCTTGAATTATGAAAAAAAATGAAATTAGAAATACGGTTTTTATAATAATATTTCTATTAGCAGGGGTTTATGCACATAGCCAAGTGCTTTGGTATGGAGATCCTAATAAGAGTGTGAATAGCAGCTTCAGAAGATTTGATTCTGGTAATGCTGGAGATTACTGTAATAATCAATCTAATAATTCATCTACAGCTACTACTACGAATGATTCGGAATATGGAAAAGTTTGGAGAGTTCGTAAACCGAAAGGTCAGAAAAGAGGGGAATTTGCCAGAACAACAGGCTCTGTTAATAATCATATACCTAAGGATGGAGATGTACTATATTATGGATGGAGATGGAAAATAAATTCAACTCCTAATATTACTAGCGGAATCGCTGTGTGGCAGTGGAAAACTGATGCGGGTAATCAAAATAATACTCAAAATTACCCTCTTAATATGGGGTATGGCAATGGGAACTTAAGTCTTAGTGCTTGGGGTCCTTGTTATCCGTCGTGGAATTCTTGTAGTGGATCTATTAGCAGACGCAAAACTACTTTATGGAATAAATCTATTCCAGAAAATACTTGGGTGAGTTTTGTCATAAAAATAAAACTGTCTAGAAATAAAGATGTAGGATATATAGAATTCTGGTATAATGGAGAGAAACAAACTTTAACCAATTCAGGATTTCAGGATTATAAAGTAACGTTGTCCTCGGATGGTAAGAGAGCATATCATAAAACATTTGATGGTACTGTTGTATATCCGAAATGGGGATCATATAATTCTAATGCGTGCAACTTTGATGTTAGCACTTATTATGACGAAATGAGAGTCGCTACAACTTTAGCAGCTGCAACTCCTTCGGGGACTTCTTCTGATTCTAATAAACCACCAACAGTAGCCTTAACGAATCCATCTCAGAATAATCGAGAGTTTACTTTAGGAGAAACAATTGTCTTAAGAGCAAACGCTTCGGATCCTGATGGAGATGTTGATCGAGTTAATTTTAAAGTAAACGGTAGCTATTATGATCAAGATCAAACGGCTCCTTATACGGTTACTTGGACACCGACTTCAGCAGGTACATACACTATAGGAGCGAGAGCTTTTGAAGAAGGACAAGAAGGGCTTTCTACAGAAGTCTCAAGAACAGTAATAGTTAAAGCGCAAACTAGTAATCAAGCTCCAAATGTTTCATTTGCATCACCATCGGGTAATATTACGGTACAAGAAGGATATGATCTTACCGTAGTTGCTAATACTTCTGATTCAGATGGTAGCGTTTCTAATGTAAAATTATATATCAATAATAGTCTTATTCGTCAGGAAAATGTAGCACCTTATGAGTGGGGTCATAATAGTTCTCCTAATCCACAAGAAGTAAATGGAAGATCTATAGGAACGTATACGGTTAAAGCTGTAGCTACTGATAATGATGGTAAACAAAGTGAAGTCGTTTTTACTTTAACTGTAGAAGGAGATGATGATAATGGGGGCGATGGAGATGGTAATAATAGTTGTTCATTTGGTACACCTATCAATAGTGGTCTTAATGCTATGGATAAGCTTACGTATAGTAATGTTCATGTTTTAGGTAGCGATGGTCCCAAACTTGGTAACTTCCGAAAGTTTACCATTAATTGGGTTCCTTCTAATAACGGATTATATCAATTTGCTATCAATACAAATAATGGTTCACCAGATTGGTATGTAGACTTTAAAACTACAATGACTTTTCAGTTGAAGAATTCTAATCCAGAAGTTACTTTGAATAATACCGGATTTGAAGGTCTCGATGGATCTTATTGGGTAACACAAGAAGCAAATAGTTTTGTAATGGTTTCTAAGACAAAGGATTTCGCTATATATTTCAGTAATTCATCATCTGTTCCAGATTGTAATCGATCTTCAGGTATTAATAATATTGAAGAGAAGATGATTGTCTATCCTAATCCTGTCAAGGATAATGTTATTTACATTGGTGGTTTGTCTACAAAGACTAAGATCTTACAGATTGTTGATCTCCAAGGACGAATAATCAAAGAATTAAATTCTACAAACACTTCAGAAACCATGGATGTTTCAGAACTTCCTTCTGGTCCATATTTACTGATTAGTAGAAGTAAGAACTCTAAACAATCCTTTTTATTCATTAAATAAGGAATAGGTATAATCCCACCAAACTAGTCAGATATACATAGATTGATTTTAAGGCTATTAGTCTATGTATATCATATTACATCAATTTTTAGTTGTGAAAAGAAGGTGGCTTAACGGACTAGTTTTTAGTATTAAAATTTAACCTCAAAATATTCTTAAAACCATTATGAAAAATTATTTAAAAAACACAAGCAAAATACCTAGATTACTTGTATTCATACTATTAATCCTATGTGTCAGTTTTTCAGGCGTAGCACGAGAGGAGTTAATTGATAAAACTTACAATAACGCTCCTTCAGTTTCTATCATTGGAATCAATAATACATACTCGGTCGGATCAGATATATTAATAAATATTAATGCTAACGATTCCGATGGGAGTATTACAAAACATCAAGTATATATAAATGGAATATTAGTAGATACTGATGGAACTAATTACACACCTCATCCTATAGTTAATGCACAAACAGGAAATTATACGGTTAAAGTTGTAGTAACTGACAATAACGGAGCTACGGATGAAGCTACAAAAAGTTTTACAGTAAACGGCTCTTCTGGAGGAGGTGATAATTGTGATACTGTTTACGAAGAGAAAAATGGCTTAGTAATTATCGAAACGGAAAACCTTTCTATAGCAGGAAATTGGCAAAAAAAGAGTGCAATATCAGGATTTACAGGAGCAGGTTACTTAGAATGGACAGGCCCCGATCATTTTAATGATCCTGGAAACGGAGTTATAAATACAAAAATCAAGATTAATTCTTCAGGACGATATAAATTCCAATGGAGATCCAAAGTAGGTGAAGGTGATAATGCTACAGAAGCGAATGACACTTGGTTGAAATTCTCGGATGCTAGCGATTTTTACGCACAAAAAGGAAGTGAACGAGTGTATCCGAAAGGATCCGGGAAAACACCCAATCCGGAAGGAGCTGGGGGCGAAGGATATTTTAAAGTTTATTCTACAGGAACGACAAACTGGACCTGGACATCAAAAGTAAGTGATAATGATCCTCACGATGTCTTTGTAGAATTTGATTCACCAGGTACATATACGATGTTGATATCTGGTCGTTCTAAACATCACATTGTAGATAGAATAACACTAAATCGTACAAGCACAAATGCTACTAACTTATCCCTAGCGGAAACGCTTTGTGATGATAATGATGGTGGTGATAGTACGGCATCCATTACAGGTGAACGAAAAAAATGGCATAATGTAACACTAACTTTTAATGGACCAAATACTTCGGAAACTGATGGAGAAAATCCATTTCTTAATTATAGATTGAATGTAACATTTACACATCAAAGCGGATCTCCTTCTTATGTAGTACCAGGCTATTATGCTGCTGATGGAAATGCAGCGCAAACTTCTGCAACTAGTGGTAATAAATGGAGAACGCATTTTGCTCCTGATAAAACAGGAACTTGGAACTATTCAGTTTCTTTTAGAAAAGGAACAAATGTAGCGGTAAACGATGATATTAATGCAGGAACTGTAGCTGGATTTATGAATGGAGAGAATGGTTCTTTCGATATCAGTGCATCGGATAAAGTAGGAAGAGATTTTAGAGCAAAAGGGCGTTTACAGTATGTTGGAGAACATTACCTACGCTTTGCAGAAACTGGTAAATATATGATCAAACAAGGATCTGATTCGCCAGAAAATTTATTAGCATATAACGATTTTGATAACACACCAAATGTCGGAAATAGAAGAAAGAATTATGCACCTCACGTAGGAGATTGGGAATCTGGTGATCCTACTTGGAAAAGTGGTAAAGGAAAGGGATTGATTGGAGCAGTAAACTATATCGCGAGTGAAGGGCTAAATGCTATGTCATTCCTAACTATGAATATTAATGGTGATGATGAAAACGTATATCCTTATGTAGCAAGTAATCAACGTACACGAATGGATGTTTCTAAATTAGAACAATGGGCTATCGTAATTGAACATATGCAGCATAACGGGATTTTTGCACATTTTAAAACACAAGAAACTGAAAACGAAATGTTACTTGATAATGGAAATGTAGGCACTCAGCGTAAATTATATTATCGTGAATTAATCGCTAGATTCGGACATAATTTGGCACTTAATTGGAATCTTGGAGAAGAAAATGGGATTTATGGGAGTACCAATCAAAATACGGATCAACGAAGAGCAATGACAAGATATTTTTGGAACAATGATCCATATCGCCATCATATAGTTATTCACAATGCAGTTCCTCTGCAACCAGATGACTTATTGGGAAATACTTCCAATCTTACAGGATATTCGATTCAAACTAACAAATCGGATTTTAGAACAGTATTTTCTAGTGTAAAGGAATGGGTAGATAAATCAAGAAATGCTGGAAAAAAATGGGCAGTAGCAGTTGATGAACCTGGTGATGCGGAGAATGCTATTCGTCCAGATAATAATCCTGGAAACTCTCATACAGACGGTAGAAAAAATGCCTTGTGGGGAACCCTACTTGCTGGTGGATGGGGTAATGAATGGTATTTTGGTTATGGACATGATGATTCTGATCTTTCTTTGCAGAATTTTAGAAGTAGAGATAAGTGGTGGGATTACGGTCGTCATGCAATTCGATTCTTTGATATTGTAGATCTTCCTTTGACACAAATGCGGAATAATAATTCTTTATCGTCTAATAACAATGATTACTGTTATGCAAAACAGGGAGAGGCATATGTGGTGTATTTAAAAAATGGCGGTTCTACAAATCTTAACTTAAATGGGCAAAGTGGTCAATTTACTGTTAAATGGTATAATCCACGTACTGGTGGTAATTTAGTAAATGGTTCTGTAACCAATGTTAATGGAGATGGAAACAGATCTTTAGGGAATGCACCAAATAGCACAGGAAGCGATTGGGTGATATTAGTTACTAAAAATGATAATGACCCTACCGATAATGAAGCACCTACAGTATCTTTTGCAAACCCTTCAGGAAACCCTTCAGTTCAGGAAGGATATACAAGTTTTGAAGTGACGGTAAATGCTTCGGATATTGATGGAACAATAAGTAATGTGAAATTATATATAGATGGAAATTTAATTCGTCAGGAGAGCATTGCTCCATATGAATGGGGAATGGGTGATAACGCGACTGAATTATTAGGATTATCTGTTGGGACTCACACAATCGAAGCGGAATCAATTGATAATGATGGAGCAACAACTAGTAAAACATTTACATTAACCGTAAATGGGACTAGTGGTAATCAATCACCAACAGTTTCATTAACGAACCCATCTCAGAATAATCAAGAGTTTGCATTAGGAGAAACCATTACGTTAAGTGCAAATGCTTCTGATCCGGATGGGAATTTGAAACATATTAATTTTAAAGTAAATGGTTCATTTTTTAAACAAGATCAAAATAGGCCTTTTAGTGTTACTTGGACTCCTACAGTTGCTGGAACCTATACAATAGGAGCCAGAGCTTTTGATACAGAAGGGCTGTCTGAAGAAGTATCAAGAACTGTGATCGTGCAAAGCAGCAATCCTGGTGGAGGAAGTGATAATTGTTCATTTGGTACTCCGATCAATAGCGGTCTTAATGCTATGGATAAGGTAACCTATTCTAATGTACATGTGTTAGGGGATAACGGGCCTAAATTAGGGAACTTCAGAAAATTTACGATTAATTGGGTGCCAGATAGTAATGGTTTATATCAGTTTGCTATTAATACAAATAATGGATCTCCGGATTGGTACGTAGATTTTAAAGATTCCATGACTTTTCAGTTGAAGAATTCTAATCCAGAAGTTACATTAATGAATACGGATTTTGATGGATTAGATGGTTCTTATTGGATAGCTAGAGACGGTGCTAATTTTGCACTAGTTTCCAAATCTGAAGGATATACGATATATTTCAGTAATTCGGTATCTGCTCCAAATTGTAATAGGTCTAATCCAGTAATTGATGTTTCGCAGATTAAAGCTTTTCCTAACCCTTTGTCGGATTCTTTTTTAACCATTTCAGGAATGTCATCAGAATTAAAAACTCTTCAGATAATTAGTGTTGAAGGGAAAGTAGTAAAAGAGTTTATGACTGAAAAAGAAATAGAAACTGTGGATGTTTCAGAATTACCATCTGGTTCCTATTTCTTATCTATTAAATCGATAGGATTTAAAGAATCTTTATTGTTTGTAAAAAAATAAGATTGGTAATAGCTAACTAGGATATTTTTTGAGATCAAAATATCCTAGTTTTATTAGTCCTAACTATATAAAAATCATTTTGTATTATCTTTTTAAAGATCATATTTAGAATTAAAACTTGATATTTTTTGACACGAGTATAGTAGGAAAGAATAATCTATAATAAAAACCTTAATAATATCTATAAAGTATCTATAAAAATTTAATGTAAATAAATGTTTATCAGTTATTTAAATCAATTTTCATTCATGTTTAAAACTTGAATTTTTCTTCGAAATTCAATACTATTGTATGATAATATTTAATAAGAAAATCCAGACGCTCTTGTTAAATTTTTTATATCATAGTTAAGAAGCATTGAACAAATATTATTGGGAATTTTAATTTATAATTTTAAAAATTTATTTATGATAATAATCATTCCAAAAACAACTGTTCTAAATATCAAGTGATAACTAGCATTTGACTCTTAAAATATTTCTTCCCTTAGATCTTTAATATTTTAATTCGGTTACTGATATGTATATCCAGTATAGTGATTTATTTCATTAAATGGATTTGACCTTATTAATAAAATTAATGATAGTAAATACAATTTTAGAATAAATTAAAATAAAGACTTACAAAAGATATAAGACACCATAATAAGCTTAGTGTTTATAGATCAATTATTGTCTCTATAGGTGCTCAATAACATAACACAAACTCACAACTAAAACCTAATAAATTATGAATACAACTAAAAGTTACCTCCATAAATGGCGATACCTATTAAAACACAGCAGCTTCGTTACATTAATTTTATTGATGTTCCTTATATTTTGTGTAAGTAAAATTTTTGCTACTTCTAACGACACGCCTACAAAAATTACCTCATCTTTTGATTGTGCTCCACCTACTATTAGTTTGGTTACTATTAGACCTGTTCAATCTGGATTATGGACACAGGCATCAACTTGGCCCAATGGTAATCTACCAACAGCAAATGATGATATAGTTGTTCCTCCTGGAATAACTTTAACTATGGTAGGAACTTGTAGAGCAAAGAATATCAAAGTACAAGGAAAACTTGGTGCAGTAAACTATCAATCTCCAGGTGCTTGGATAGATTTAGAAGCACAAAGTATTATGGTTGCTAACGGAGGATATATGGAAGTAGGAACTGAAAATCAGCCTTACTATGCAGATAAAGGCCCTGGAGGCATTAGATGTCAAATAACACTTACTGGTAACAAGATTGCTAATGCGACAGCATCATATAAAGCAATTATGGTAATGGGCGGAGGCCGCTTAGAATTGCATGGAAAGAAAAGAATAAGTTGGACCAATCTAACAAGTACGGCAAATGTAGGAGCGACGCAAATTACCTTAAAAGATCAGGTAGATTGGGAAGTAGGGGATAAGATTGCACTTACAGCCACAGGATTGGCTAATGGTCAATCCAAAGCTTGGAACAATGTGGATGAAGCCATAATAACTGCTATTAGCGATAATAAAAGAACTCTTACACTATCAGCACCTCTTAAATTTAAACATATTGGAGGATCTAAAACATATACTAGAGACAGAGATGGAAAAACTTGGGATGTAAATATCCAAGGAGAAGTTGGTTTGTTATCACACTATATTAAAATTCAAGGTAAAATGGATGGAAATAATGAGCAAACTGGCTTTGGAGGTCATATTATGCTCATGAAAGGTTCTACTTCTCATTCAGAAAATATAGAGTTATACAAAATGGGACAAAAAGGTGTGTTAGGTCGATACCCTTATCACTGGCACTTAAATGAAGATCAATCAAATGGTAGTTATCTAAGAAATAGCAGTGTGCATAAATCCTTTAATAGAGCTGTTACTATACATGGTACAGATTACGTCACTGTCGATGGTGTATTTGCTTACGACCAAATTGGTCACGGTATTTTTTTAGAAGATGGAGGAGAACGATTTAATACCATCAAAAATAATGTAGTATTTGTTACTAGGAGGCCAAAACCAGGTGAAGAATTGACTCCTTCGGATAATGAAGCTAATGAAGCACAAAATAGAACACCAGCATCTTATTGGATTACGAATCCAAATAACTATTTCGAAAATAATGTGGCCGCGGGTACAGAAGGAACAGGATTTTGGTTCGCTTTTCCAGAAAAACCTATGTTTGATTCTGGTAATTTAGCTTATTTCCAGGGGATGAACCCAACAATGGAACCCTTAGGGCGATTCGATGGTTTTGTAGCACATACTTGTATGACTGGCTGGGATGTTTTTGATCATTTAAACCCTGATCATTCAATAAAAAAGAATTTTGGATGGAAAGTTAATTCTAGGCAACTGATTAAAGATGGTTTGTTTTATGGAAATGATCAAGCTTTATATAGCGGATTAGGTGTAGGAGGAATAAATGAAAACACAGTTTTTTATAATTGTGCTTTTAGTGATAATAAAACGGTTTCTATGCTTGCAGGTGATCTTACGATAGAGAATAGCCTTTTTAATGTTGATACAGATTTAGGTGTTTTTGATGGTGTACGAGAATTCTTTAGATTTTATGATGGTCCTGGTAGACATTTTGATTGCCATTTTGAAGGATGGAACCGATCTAATGCCGAAATGATTAAGCAAATCACAGGTGGTGGAGCAACTGAGAATTTTAATCCTACATTTAGAGGAACTACCAAAGGATTTTCTGAACCTTTCCCATTTAGATTTTTTCAACTGCCAAATACTACTAATACTCGTACAAGAAAGGTTGGACAATTTTTCAAAGATTATGATGGAACGATGTTAGGAAAACCTGGTACGTTGATTCGAGATATTCCATTTCTTAGAGATGGACATGAATACAGACATTCTTCTTGGAGAAATGCAGCTCGATCTGATTATTATTTTGCAGGATTATGGATGGCAAGAATCAATGCAAGTGGAGTTCGTATGTCGGTAGTTCGATCTAAGCCCGGTACTGAAGATGTTTGTTTTTACGAATCTGGATCATCGTCATCTGGAACCTATAAATTTCCAATGATTGTTAATGAAGATTTTATGTATACATACTATTTTGATAAAGCCCCAGCAAATAAAAGTATATTACTTATATGGAATAGGGGAGACGCGGGAGATTTAGGATTAGCTTGCTTAAAAGGTTTGGGAAAACTAGGAAATTTTAGAGTAAACGGTGCTCCGCTACTAAATTCTAGAGTAGCAGTAGAAAATGCTACAAATAATGGATATTTTATAGCAGGAAATGGAGATGTGTATATTAAATTTAGAGCGGTTGGAGGAGATGATAGAGTAAATGTTACCTTAAATTGGGATAACAATGGAGGTTTTCAACCATCTAATCTTCCTTGTACAACAAACGACCTTGATGGAGTTACTGCTCTAGATAGTGATGGTGATGGAAGGCCCGATATCACTGAAATAGATACTTGTGGAAACCCAAACAATGCATCCGATTTAAACTTCGGATTTAGTAATACCAATGAAAATTTTGAACGCTTCAATATTGCCGCCGCTAATACCAGTAGCGATCAACATTGGTTGATAAGAGCAGATAACTCGAATGATCCCTATATTGTAAGAAGTGGATTTAAATTTGACGGGAATCAGGTTTCCCAATTAAGAATTCGGACAAAGTCTGAGGCAACTGGGTCATATCAACTATTCTGGACCACAATCAATGAGAATAATTTTTCGGCTGCTCGATCCGTAACAGTAACACCACAAACTACGAATGTTTTTGAAGAATTGGTTTTTGATATGAGTGGATTCGATACCTGGATGGGGCAAACCATTACCAAACTTCGATTAGATTTCCCTGGGAATCCTTCAGGATCTAGTCATTATTGGGTTGATTATATTCATGGACCAAATGCATCGGATGATCCTTGTGATAATTCACCAGAAATTGTATTTACAAACCCTACAAATAACGAGTTGGAAGAAGGTGATGATTTAGGTGTAGTAGTCTCTGTTACTAATGGAAGTGTTTCTAATATTAGACTTTATCTAAATGATGTTTTGGTACGACAAGAAGGAGGAGCTCCTTATGAATGGGGGACTGCAAATACCAACCAAGATGATAGTGCTTTATTAAATCTTGCAGCTGGAACTTATGAATTGAAGGCTATAGCAACCACTACCAATGGTGAAACTGTCACCAAAATCCAAACGATCATAGTAAATGATGTAAATGGAACTGCAATTTCAATACCAGGAGGTTTTGAAGCTGAAGCATTTGCAAATATATCCGGCAGTGTTCGTGCAGAGAACACACCTGGTGGAGGACAAAACCTTGGTTTTATATTAAATAACAATTATACTGAGTATCAGATTGATGTTGAGGATTCAGGAAGTTATGATTTTACGGTATTTACTTCAAGTAATACTAATGGCGGTACCATTGAGATTTATGCGAATAACTCATTAAAAGAAACTATACAGATTCCAGGAAATGGTAATTGGCATTCATATCAATCATATACTAGTTCCATTTCATTTTCTGGAGGAAGTCAAACATTACGATTGGTATATACTGGCGGAGCTGGATATCTGTTTAATTTTGATAAAGTTGAAGTCACAAAACCTTCGCTAGTAGAAACAACCGCAAGCCTTTCTCCAATACATGATGCTTACCTGGATAATGGTACCCGATTTAATAATACTATGATGAGGTTAGAAGATGGAAGACGTAGTGGATATCTGATGTTTGATCTAGCTGGAATTAGTGGGGAGATTACTGATGCGATATTAGAGTTCGAAGTATTTGGTGATGCAGGAAATGGAGAAGTACTTGTCCAAGAGGCAACGCATAACGGTTGGACAGAGACCAATCTCTCTCTTCAAAATAAACCTGCCACAAAAGCACAAGTTATAGGTTCTAGAACAGGTACATATGCAATAGGTTCTACCATACAAATTCCGGTAGATCTTTCTAAAGTTTTGACTAATGAGAAGATCAGTCTTATTTTAAAAATGAATGGAGGCAATGATTTTGCTTTTGGATCCAAGGAAAATGGAACTACAGGAGCTCCAAAATTGGTAATTACTTATTTAGAAAATAAAAATCCTGACAACGTTGATGATAACGCCCCTATTCTTTATCCAAATCCAGTAAAGAATATCTTACGTGTTTCTGGTGCGGATTTTTCCAAAGTCATTAAAGTATATGATTTATTAGGTGCAGAAAAGATTAGCCAATCTTTGGATGAATCAGAAAACGAGATTGATTTTAGCCAGCTGTCCAAAGGAGTCTATATGGTGCGAATTATAGATATAGAGAATCGTCGATCAGATTTAATGATATATAAAATTGTAAAAACAAATTAAAGAGAATGATAAACAATCTCAAGGTATTTTTCCTTGAGGTTGTTTATATATTGTATAAGTTTTTACAAATCAAATAGCCTAGGAAGCCATAAACTTAACTCTGGAATATAGGTGATTAAAACCAATACGAGTATCATAATTAAAAACAAAGGCATCAAAGGGCGAATTACTTTCTGAATACTTAATTCTGCTACACTACATCCTACAAAAAGTACAGAACCCACAGGAGGCGTGCATAGTCCGATACAAAGGTTTAGAATCATAACAATACCAAAGTGGATAGGATTCATTCCTAAATCTGTTACAATAGGTAAAAAAATTGGAGTGAAAATCAATACTGCTGGAGTCATATCCATAAAGACTCCCACAAATAATAAAATTAGATTGATAAGTATTAAAATAATAATTGGATTATCACTAATTGAAAGTAATGCATTACTAATTTCTTGAGGAATGTTTTCATAAGACATTACCCAAGACATTGCAATAGAGGTTGCAATTAGTAATAACACGATTGATGAGGTTTTTATAGTTTCTAATAATATCGGAGCAATGCTTTTAAGCGAAATTTCTTTATAAACAAGAGCTAATATAAAAGTGTAAATAACTGCTATTGCAGAAGCTTCTGTAGCTGTGAAAATTCCGGCAACGATTCCTCCAATAACAACTACAAGTAAAAGAAGACTTGGTAATGCATCTAAAAATCGTTTAAGAAAAACCTTAAGACTAACTAGTTTTTCTGTAGGATACTTTTTGATTACCGAATAAATACCAGCGACTAACATTAAAGCAAATCCAATCAATAAACCTGGGACATACCCAGCTACAAATAGAGCAGCAATAGAAACACCACCACTAGCTAGAGAATATATAATTAAAACATTACTTGGTGGGATTAATAAACCTGTCGTAGAACTAGTTATATTTACAGCAGCACTAAAAGATTTATCATACCCTTCTTTTTCCATCATTGGATTCATAAACCCACCAATAGCTGAAGCAGCTGCAACTGCAGAACCGGATATTGCACCAAAAAGCATACAAGCAAATATATTTACAAAAGCCAATCCTCCTGGTAAAGGTCCTACAATAGCTTTTGCGAAATTTATGAGTCGTACTGCAATACCGCCTCGATTCATAATTTGACCTGCTAATATGAAAAAAGGAATTGCAGAAAGGGTAAAACTGTCCAAAGATGTTGCCATCCTTTGCGCTAACGTAGTAACTGATGGCATAAATGGCATGGCTACAATAAGTGTAAATAGTCCGGATAGACCAATGGCATACGCTACGGGAACTCGAATTGAGAGTAATACAAGAAAACTTAATGTTAGGATTAAAACTTCAGTATAATTCATAATGCAAGATCTTTTTTACGTAATAATATGACTAAAGAATAATAACATATTAATATGCCGCTTATAGGAATTACCAAATAGATAAATCCTAAAGGAATTTCTAGTGTAGCTGATTTTTGCTGAAACACAAATGTTAGCCAACAAAGTCTTGCTCCTCCAATAACCATAACAAGAAATCCAAAAATTAAAACAGATCCTTGCACAATACTTTCATATATTTTTTGTCTTTTAGCTACAATATGAGAAGGTATCAGATCTATGGCAAGGTGTAAGCGTTTTCCCGTGGCGTATGCCGCTCCCAATAGGCCTAGCCATATTAAGGAGAAGCTCGAAATCTCGTCAGTAATAGTACTGGGGGATTTTAATAAAAACCTTGAAAACACCTGCCATATAACACTAAATAACATCAATGAAAATATTAGAATTAGCGCTTTTTCTAAAAATGTATCTATTGTTTTTCTCATTGCTTTGTGTTTTTGATATTCTTAATTAAGGATAGCATATCAGGATTATCTTGAAACATTTTTTGAATGCTTTCTGTCTCCTGTTCGAACAAAGTTTTGTCAGGAGTTATAATTTCGACTCCAGATGCGGTAATAATATCCAAGGATTCCTTTTCTGATGCAGCCCATAACTTACGTTGTTCTATTGTAGATTCTCTAGCAGCTTCTTTTAACCAGATTTGTTCTTGCTCCGATAATCGTTCCCACGTATCTAAACCAATTAATAAAACATCAGGAACGGCAGTATGTTGATCAAGACTAAAGTATTTACATATTTCATAATGTTTAGAGGTATAAAAACTGGGTAGATTGTTTTCTGCGCCGTCGACAACACCTTGTTGTAGAGCTGTATATAATTCTCCCCATGAAATGGGAGTGGGAGATCCTCCTAAAGAATTGACCATTGCAACAGCCATATTACTTTTTTGGACTCTTATTTTCAAACCCTTAAGATCTTCTGGAGTTGTTATTGGCTTCTCTTTTGTATAGAAACTACGACTTCCTGCATCATAAAAAGTTAATCCTCTTAGTCGATATTTATCTCCTTTAGTAAGCATTTCATCTCCAATAGCTCCATCAAAAACCTGAAAAGCGTGTTGTCTATCTCTAAATAAATATGGAATACTAAAAACCTTGTATTCTGTGATAAAGTTTTCTAATACAGCTGCAGAAACTTTGGTAATGTCTAGACTTCCAATTTGTAGTAATTCAAGACATTCACGTTCTGCACCCAATTGACCACTTGGGTATAATTTAACTTCTAAAGTTCCGTTTGATTTTTTTTTAAGTTTTTCACCTAAAATAATCATTGCTTTATGCACAGGATGTTTGGTGTCTAATGTGTGCGCTAGTCTTAGTATTTTGACTTCTTTTTTCGTAGAACAAGATCCTATTATTAATAGTCCTATAAAAAATGGAAATAGTATCTTGATTCTCATAATATTAGTTGTTTTTAATTTCTTTAATGCTCACCAATACTTCTTTTATATCCGAAGAAAGTTTTAAGAAATCTTTGTTCTTAATATTGTTTTTACTAAAAAGTAGAGATCCCATTCCAACACAACTTACTCCAGAATCAAACCATAATCTTAAATTTTCCAGAGAAGGTTGTACACCTCCGGTAGGCATTATTTTAGTTTTAGGTAAAACAGTTTTAATAGCTTTGATGAAATCTACACCTAAAACATTACCAGGGAAGGCTTTAATTAATTTTGCTCCTAATTGTTGAGCACTATAAACTTCTGTAACGGTAGCACATCCTGGGACCCATAACACTTCTTTTTTATTGCAATAATTAGCGATTTCAGGGATTAATGCCGGAGAAACTATAAAATCTGCTTGAGCGTTAAGAAATTGTTCAACCTCAGTTTTAGTAAAAATGGTTCCTATACCTAAAATTAGATCATTGTACTTTAATGCATATTTTCGTAATTCAGTAAAAACGGAGAGTGCTTTTTCATTTCTATTTGTGAATTCAAAAACTCTTATACCTGCTTCATATGAAGCATCTAATACTTTTTTAGTAACTTCAATATCTTGATGATTAAAAACAGGAATTAATCCGGTTTTTTCCATTATTGTGACGATGTGTTCTGCAGAGTTTTTCATTTATCTTAATAATCTTCCAATGTTATCCCCTTGTACTAATTGTTCTACTTCTTCTACAGAAACTAAATTTGCATCTCCAAGAATTCCATGTTTCAATACTGCAGAAGCCACGGCAAATTCAAGAGCATCCTCCTCTTCTTTGTACATCAATCCATAAATTAATCCTGCCATAAAAGCATCACCACCGCCAATGCGATCTACAATGTTTTCCATAGTATAAGTTTTAGAGATATTGTATTTATTATTTCTCCAAAGTATTGCTGATAACTTATTTTGAGATGCAGAAATGATTTCTCGTTGAGTATTGGATAGCGTATGCACAGTAGTGTATTTCTGCTGTACTTTTTTACATCCTTCTTCAAAGTTGTTTGCTGAAATGTCTAGGCAATTTTCGAAATCTGTAAGCCCACCTACGATAACATTAGTTTTGCTAATAAGCTCAGGCATTATTTCTAAAGGTGATTTTCCATATTGCCAAAGATTCCTTCTATAATTAATATCTCCACTTACTGTTATTCCTAATTTTTGCGCCGAAGTCAAAGCATCGAGACATAGTTGAGCTGCGGATTCAGAGATCGCTGGTGTGATTCCTGTCCAATGAAACCAATCTACATCTTTTAAAATTTCGTCCCAGTTAAAAATAGTAGGGTTTAATTTTGAAAAGGAAGAATCAAAACGGTCATATATGATTTTAGAAGATCGCTGCATAACACCATTTTCTAAAAAATAAAGCCCCATTCTTCCATCATTGAATTTTATGTTATTAGTGTCAACTCCTGATTTTTTTAAGTAGTCGCAAGCAGTTTTTCCTATCGAATGATTTGGAAATGAAGTGATATGAGTAGCGCCGAGATTCCATTGTGCAAGAGAGATTGAAACATTAGCTTCTGTTCCGCCAAAATGCACCCTATATGTATTCGATTGCTCGAATCGCTCATGCGTAGCAGTAGTAAGACGCATTAGAACCTCACCTAAAGTGACAACTCTTTTTTTCATTTTATTAATATTGGATTTGATAATTTTTCACTCATTTCGGAAACTATTTTATCAAAACCTTCATAGGTATTGAATTGGACATTGGATTGTTCCCATCCGGCAAGGAAGTAAAAAGTGGAAGGTTTGTTGTTAGAAGCATTCATTACAGTATAGTAGGTTGTAGTAATATCTGTGTTTTCCTTTGGAGCTTCTCCTTCGTTTATAAAATCATCTTTAGGGATTATGATCGCCATACCTAACAAATCATTGTTTTCTGATTGTGCTCCGAAAGTCTCTAGAACAAAATGGTTTTTTGATTTTTTAGAATATTTATGGTTAGGTTTTAAATTTGCAATACCGGTAACCAGGTTCATTTGATTGGTCGCACCTTTAAAAAACACCTGACTCTGGTACCCCCATTGTCCTTTCCAAATGGTAATTCTATGGACGACATCTATATTTTGATCTCCAATTTTCGAATTCTTATAGGTCATCTCAAAAATTGATCTTATTGGTCCTTCTGTAATAGTTTTAAATTCTGCTTGGTCTTTTCCGGTAAGTCTAATCAGGGAATCATTATGTTTTATAGCCAATGATCCAGCTCCTAGAGAGTTTCCAACTTTTAGGACATCCATCCCCCAGTCATCTAATTCATGATAATTTCCGTCTCCTAAACCTACGCGATCTAATACAAGTTCGGAGGTGTTTTTTCCAAAAATATCAATACCATTTCGTGGATCGAAATAGAATCTAAAGCCTACTTTATCATTCTCCCAAGCGGGTCCTTCCATTTGATAAAAAATACTATCGTTGGTTCGTGGATCACCTATTCGTTTTTGTTCTAAAACTTCTTTTACAGTATTCTTATTAGTTCCAATTCCGAATCTAATATTTGTTCTTGGAGTAAACGAAGGAATACTTTCTGTAGCAATTGTTGTTAATTCTAGTTTTTGTGTTTGATTTGCTTTAAAGTCAAGGGTTAGGCTTAACTCATCCCAAATTCCCTTTTTTTCTAGGTAATCTAATTGAAAAGGAATGACCCTTCCAGATGAATCTTTAATTATAGGAACTCTATTATCAGAGATGCTGTCTAACTTGTTTATTATTATGTCTTTAGGGATAATAATGCTTTCATCCATTCTATCTATGCTGGAAGTATTCGTAAAGTTGATATATTTTTTATCCAGGTCAGATATGGATTCCTTTTTACAGCTTATTACTATAAGCGCTAAGGAAATAATGATGCATAAATGTTTCATTACTTTTCGTTTGTAGGTTTACCAATAGTTGCTAGAATACCACCATCTACATAGAGAATATGTCCATTTACAAAATCACTTGCTTTAGAAGCTAAAAAAATAGCTGTACCAGCTAAATCATTAGGATCGCCCCATTTAGCCGCTGGAGTACGATTAATTATAAAATCATTAAATGGATGTCCATCTACACGGATTGGTGCTGTTTGTTCTGTTGCAAAATATCCTGGACCAATTCCATTAACTTGTATATTGTATTTTGCCCATTCTGTAGCCATATTCTGAGTTAGCATTTTTAATCCTCCCTTTGCAGCAGCGTATGCACCAACAGTATTACGCCCTAATTCACTCATCATAGAGCAGATATTAATTATTTTTCCTGATTTTCTTTCGATCATTCCCTGAACTACGTGCTTAGAAACTATAAATGGGCTAACAAGGTCTACGTTAATTACTTCTTTAAAATCAGAAACTTCCATTTTTTCTAGAGGAGTACGTTTTATAATACCTGCATTATTAATTAGAATATGGATAGGACCTACTTCTTCTTCAATTTGTTTAATAGCGTTTTTTACTTCTTCTTCATTAGTTACATCGAATTTATAACCTCGAGCATCTATTCCTAATTCTTTATATGAATCTACTGCATTGTTAATTTTTTCTTGAGAAGAATTTCCATTTACTATAATTTTAGCTCCTGCAAGTCCTAATCCTTTAGCCATAGCCATACCTAAGCCGTGTGTTGATCCTGTAATTAGAGCATTCTTATCTTTTATATCAAATAGCGATAGTGACATAATGTGACTTATTTAAGATCCGTAATTTTACATGTATCCATATCTCCATAATCCAAATTCTCTCCGGCCATTCCCCAAATGAATGTGTAGTTAGAGGTTCCTGAACCAGAATGTATAGACCAAGGAGGTGAAATTACTGCTTGCTCATTCTGCATCCAGATATGTCTGGTTTCGTGTGTTTGCCCCATAAAATGACAGACAGATTGATCATTTGGCACTTCAAAATAGAAATACACTTCCATTCTTCTATCATGAGAATGTGCTGGCATTGTGTTCCATACACTACCTTTTTTTAATTCTGTCATTCCCATTTGTAATTGACAAGTTTCTACGACACCACCAACAATAAGCTGTATAACTGTTCTATGATTAGAAGTTTCTAAAGAGCCTAATTCTATTTTATTGGCCTTTTCTTTAGTTACTTTTACAGTGGGATAGCTGTGATGTGCTGGTGCAGAATTGATATAGAATTTAGCAGGATTTGATGAACTCTGACTTTTAAATAATACTTCTTTATTTCCTTTTCCCACATATAAAGCTTCTTTGTATTCTAGTTTATAAGAAGTTCCATCTACTATAACTTCCCCTTTTCCTCCAACATTAATAATTCCCAGCTCTCTTCTTTCTAAAAAATAGTCCGCTTTTATGGGATCGATAGGTTCTAGTTTTAAACTATCCTTTGGTACCACCGATCCAGCGATATACCTGTCGTAATGCGAATATGTAAGATTTATTTGTCCTAACTGCATTAGGTTTTCTATCAAAAATTCATCTCTTAATTCTGTAGTATCCATTGCTTTTACAGCTTTAGGGTGAGATGCATATCTGGATTCGTAAGCAGTAGCCATAATTTTATGTTTTAGTTGTTATAGTATTGATTTTCTAATTCCCATTTCCAGGCCTCTTAATTCTGCTAAACCTCTTAATCTTCCGATTCCTGAATAGCCTGGATTTGTTTTTTTATGTTGGTCATCTAACATTTTATGACCGTGATCTGGTCGCATTGGAATATTAAGATCGGATCGACCAACTTTCTTCCTTTTCTTTTGTTCATTTATTAGAGATCTCATTACTTCATACATATCCACATCACCTTCTAGATGATTAGCTTCATAAAAGTTTCCTTTTTCATCTCTTTTAGTACTTCTTAAATGAATAAAATGTATTCGACTTCCTAAACGTTCTATCATATTTGGTAAATCATTATCAGGACGAAGCCCAAAGGATCCGGTACAAAATGTTAACCCATTATTGGTAGAGTCTACAGCGTTATATAAATCCATAATATCTTTTTCTGTGCTTACTACTCGTGGTAGACCAAGGATTGGATATGGAGGATCGTCTGGGTGGATGCACATAAGTACTCCGGATTGTTCTGCTGTAGGGATAATATCTTTTAAAAATGAAAAGAGATGTTCTTTTAATTCCTTAGCTCCAATATCTTTATAAGTATTTAAAATGGCATTAAAGTCTTTTAAGGAATATCCTTCTTCGGCACCTGGTAAACCGGCGATTATGTTATTTACTAAGAGTTTCTTTTGTTCTTCAGACATTTGTTTTTCTAATATCTTAGCATTTTTAACTTGCGTATTAGTGTACTCTTTTAGTGCATTTGGTCTATTAAGTAATAATAGATCAAAAACTGCGAATTCAGTAGCGTCAAAACGTAATGCAGTTGATCCATCCGAAACTTTGTATTCTAGATTTGTTCTGGTCCAATCAAGAACAGGCATGAAGTTATAGCAGATGATATTGATTTTGCAAGTACCTAGGTTTTGTATTGTAGTTTTGTAATTTTCGATGTATTTAACATAGTTTTCAGATCTGGTTTTTATGTTTTCGTGAATTGGAACGCTTTCCACAACAGACCATTTCAATCCGGATGCTTCAATGATTTTCTTTCTTTTTAGTATTTCTTCTATTGTCCAAACTTCTCCATTTGGGATATGATGTAAAGCGGATACAATACCAGTTGCTCCAGCTTGTTTTATGTCGGATAATGATACTGGATCATTAGGTCCATACCATCGCCATGTTTTTTCTAATTTCATATATTATATATTAAACACCGCTAAAAGCGCTAAAACCTCCATCAATGGGGACGACAATACCAGTTACAAACTTGGAACCTTCTCCACATAACCATTCTGTAGTTCCTATAAGATCCTCGGGCTCCCCATATCTGCCCATTGGAGTTTGTTCTATGATAGTTTTGCCTCTTCGGGTTGGATTTCCTTCAGAATCTGTTAATAACGATCTATTTTGATCTGTTAAGAAAAAACCGGGTGCTAAAGCATTTACTCTAATACCCACTTTCGCAAAATGTACAGCAAGCCATTGTGTAAAATTTGATATCGCTGCTTTTGCTCCACTATACGCTGGAATTTTGGTTAATGGAGTAAATGCATTCATGGATGATATATTGAGAATGCAACAATTTTCTTTACCCACCATTTCTTTTGCAAAAACTTGGGTAGGTAATAAAGTCCCTATAAAATTGAGATTAAAAACGAATTGAATTCCTTCTGTATCTAAATCAAAAAAACTTTTGAAATCATTTTGATTATTTTCTAAATCTTTTAATGTAAGATGCGTGTTCGAAGTTGTTCCTTTCGGGTGATTTCCACCAGCTCCGTTAATTAAAATATCGCAGCTACCTAATTTTGAATTAATCTCGGATTGTGCTTTTAATAAAGATTCTTTACTAAGTACATCTGCAGCAATACCAATCGCTGAACCTCCTTGTTTTTTAATCTCTTGTGCAACTTTTTCTGCTGCATCTTTTCTTAAATCCAAAATAGCGAGTTGTGCTCCTTTTTTAGCCAATGCTAATGCTATTGTTTTCCCTAAAACTCCACCGCCACCAGTGAGTACTACTACCTTATTATCCATATTTACAATAGAAAAAATTCATCTATTTCAAATTTGAAACTTTTATTACAATTAAGATTTAAATTTTAGAGAAGGATCATACGGAAATAAGCATAAAAAAGTACAATGTACTGGTTTTCAGTTAATTAATTTTTCACTGGTTTAAATGTAAATTTTCTTAAAAAATTGAATATGTTGTTTGTTTTCAAAGGATTGTATTAAGTATTTGATAAATTTTGAAGGTAATTTTTGAATTATTCGAACAATTAGCGCCCTTAATCCGAACTATTAGGATAGTAGGTTTTAATAGTTTTGAGACAACCTATTTTTCATAATAGATTATAATCGATAAACTTATTCTTAGAATAGAGAGGTACATTTTAAGTTTTAACTTATAAATGTATGAGTACTGTTGATAACATATAATAATGATAAAATAAGTTTTTCTAGGACTATAAAAAGAAATATAGAATGCGAATAAATGACAAAAACAATTCAAGTACTGTTTTCTTATTTTTATTGCTATTACGGGTCATCGGAGCTTCTTCTCAGGAAGAATATTCTTTGTCGGAGTTAGTTGCTAATAAAGGTCCTTATATTCCTAATTATAGTTATGCTGGGTATCAATTTGGAGAGAAGGAGATAAAAATATCAGATGATATTACTGTACTGAACGCAATTGATTTTGGGGTTGTTGCAAATGATGAAAAAGATGATTCTAAAGCGTTATTGAGAGTTTTTGAGAAAGCTCATCAGGTAAAAGAACCAGTATTAATTCAATTACCTGCAGGAAGGATAATTTTAAGTGAAGTATTATATTTCGAAAGGAGCAACATTATACTTAATGGTCAGGGAGTAGGAAGTAATGGAACTGAAATTTTCTGCCCAAGACCAATGATGTATTTAAAAGATCCTAATGATTTAAAGGAACTTAGAGAATATCTGGTTAAACTAGATAAAATTCAAAAAGAAGAAGAAAAGAACATTTTCCTTCCTTTTTCTCAATATTCTTGGTCAGGAGGTATGTTTTGGACTAGAATTCCTGGTGCTAGGGTAAAATCCTACCTTAAAAAATATGATAAAGAGCCTAAAGTTTTGGGAACTATTGATAATGCAAAACGTGGTTCAGTCTCATTTAAAGTTCATAATGATTTAGGGTTAAATAAAGGAGACGTTGTAGAAATACAATGGTTTAATAAAAAGGGCAAAGAGGCAAATATATTAAGAGAATTATATGGAGATACTAAAAATTTAAAAATTGGATCTCATCATTGGAACTATACCAACCTGCCATTAATTCGTCAACAGGCACAAATTGAAGAGATAGTTCGAAATCAAGTCATAATTAAATCTCCATTATTAACAGAGATTATTCCTGAATATGAGGTGAGAATAATAAAATGGGATCATTTAAAAGAAGTGGGGATTCAGAATTTCAAAATTACATTTCCTTTTTCTAATCGTATAGCTCATCATGTAGAGCAGGGATATAATGGAATTTACTTGACCAGAGTTTTTAATAGTTGGGTTCAAAATGTGATTATAGAAAATTCTGACAGTGGTATATTAACAGAAGCCATTGCTAATGTAACCATTAAAGATATTAAGACTACCGGGAAAAAGAAAGGTCATTATACAGTACAAATGGGAGGAGTACATAATGTTTTAGTTAAGAATTTATCTGTTCATAATGATGTAATGCATCCTTTAAGCTTTAATACTTTTTCTACTAAAAGCGTTTATCATAACTGCGAAGTTTTTAAAAATCCAATTTTAGATCAACACTCAGGTGTGAATCATCAAAATTTATTTGATTTAATAACTGTTCATTTAAATACATTAGAAAATGACTCATATCCTCTTTTTACAGGTGGTGGAGCAGGTTATTGGAAACCTTCACATGCATCATATAATACTTTTTGGAATATTAGAGTAAATTTTTTGAATACTCTAAAGAATGAAGAACTCATAAGTTTAGATGGAATGAACGATGGGCCTAATGCTAGGTTAGTAGGTGTCTGGGGAAATCAAAAGATAGTAATTAACTACAATCCAGATGCCTATGTAGGTTTTGTAAATGAAGACATAAAATTAATTCCTTCCTTGTATAAGTATCAACTTAAGAGAAGATTAAAGAATTAAAAAATTAGAAAGCAAAAATGAATTAGTCTTAAACGTTAAATTATTAACATTTACTTAATATTTTGAAGTTTAAAACGTTATTAGGAGGAAATTTTAAGGGAATTGATGAAGCATATATACGCATTACTATTATTTTTTATTTCAACTTTATCTATTGCTCAAGATAATTTTTATAATAAATTTTTACATCTTTTTACCTCAGATGGATTATCACAAAGTACAGTAATTGCTATTCATCAAGATCGATTAGGTCGAATGTGGATAGGAACTAGAGATGGATTGAATAAATATGATGGTGATAATTTTACGGTGTATAGAAATATACTTAATGACTCCACTTCAATTAGTAATAATGACATTTTATCCATACAAGAAGATCAAGAAGGTTTTATCTGGATTGGAACATATAATGGATTAAATAGATACGATCCAAAACTTAATATATTCAAATCATATTTTCATTCTAGTAAAAAAGGAAGTATCTCAGACAATACAATTTGGTCTATTCACATGTTGGATAATGGAGAACTTTGGTTTGGTTCTTCTAACGGTCTTATGGTATATAATAGAGAATCAGATTCATTTATTACAATCAAGAATAACCCTGCTAATGCTTCGAGTCTTTCGAATAATTATATTTTAAGTATATATGAAGACAATAAAAAAGATATTTGGATAGGGACAGCAAATGGTTTAAATAAGTTAAAAACAAGGAATGATAATGATTTTGTTTTTAAGAGATTTTATAGTAATCAAAAATCAAATAGCTTAAGTGACTCTTATATTCAAGCTATTGTACAAGATGATAAAGATAGGCTGTGGATTGGAACTAAATATGGAGGTCTTAACTATTACGATTTAACTTCTGATTCTTTTGGTCGTGTAAGAAAGACTACCAAAAATCAAGTAATCAATAAAGATGTTAGAAGTCTATCCATAGATAATCGGGGTGCACTTTGGATTGCAACCTATGATGGTCTTTGTATAAAAAATATTGATGATTCTATTATTTCTATCAAGCATCAACAAAATAACATAAAAAGTCTTAGTAGGAATTCTATCAAAACAATTTTTATTGATAGAAAAGGTTCAACCTGGCTCGGAACTTATTACGGAGGGATTAATATTTGGGATGAATCTAATTCTAATTTCATATCTCTTAGAAAAAATAATAGTGATGACATCGAATATGGTGTGGTTAGTAGTATAATACAAGACGATAAGAATAATTTATATTTTGGAACAGAAGGGAAAGGCATTAGTATATTGGATTTAAATAAAAATCAATCTTTTGATCTTCAAAAAATTTCAGATAGCAAACTACCCAGTCTTAGTATAAAATCATTATTTCTAAATAACCAAAAACTTTGGATTGGAACCTATAATGCGGGGGTAGCCTTGTATAATGTAGATTCTAAGAGTTTTGTTACAGATGGGTTAAGTAGAGATTTAAAAGTACTTCTTAAGGATGTTGGAGTATATGCAATTGAAAAATCTAGCGATTTTATGTATTTAGGGACTTTTGGTAAAGGTCTAATTCAATACAATTTAATAAGCAAGGATTTTAGGTTTATAGATCATAATGATATAAATCAAAAATCACTTTCTAATGATAGAATTAGAGTTTTACTTGTTGACAAAGATTCTAATCTATGGATTGGTACTCAAAATGGGCTTAATTATATTGAAAAAAGTAAACTAAATAACGAAGAAATAATCAGAGTAAAGCGTTTCTTTTTTAATGAAGAACAATTATCAGGAGATGATATTTTAAGCATATATGAAGATAAAAGAGGGATACTCTATGTTGGAACTAAGGCAAATGGAATTTATAAATTTGATGATAATAAGTTTTCTAGATTAGAGCTTAATGTATTAGGAACAAAGATTAGTACAGTCTTTAGTATTGTGGAATACGATGATGATGTTATTTGGATAAGTTCTAATAAGGGTATTGTAGCATATAATCCTAATAACCAAACTTCAATTCTTTATAATCAAACAGATGGGTTGATCAGTAACGAGTTTAATAATAACTCCTGTTTAAAAGCTAAGAATGGAGGTCTCTATTTTGGAGGTCCATCTGGAGTTTCTTTTTTAAATCCCAATCAGATAAAAAAGAACACTTTTGTGCCCCAAGTGGTTTTAACAGATTTTAATGTTCAAGGAAAAAAAATTGATACTTATGGAAATGAGAAAGTGCTAAAAAGGAGTGTTTCATATACCGATGAATTAACATTATTACACGATCAAGCTTCTTTTGGGATTAGTTTTGCTATGCCTAACTTTATTAATCCATCAAATAATCAATATGCGTATCGATTAGTAGGGTTGGATGATCAATGGCAGTATACGAAAAATACAGAAGTAAATTATACGATACAAAAACCTGGAGATTACACTTTTGAAGTAAAAGGAGCAAATAATGATAATGTTTGGAATAACGAATCTACACAATTAAGAATATCATTGAAGCCGGCTCCTTGGAAAAGCCCGCTTGCTTTTGCTGGATATTTCTTGGCTATAATATTGGCATTGTTTGGATTGAATAAAATTAATAAAGCAAAAACCAAACTAAAGCATGAATTGGATTTAGAACATCTAGAAAATATTAGGAAAGAAGAAATGAATCGTTCTAAGTTAGAATTTTTCACAAATATCTCTCATGAATTTAGAACTCCGCTAGCTTTGATTATAGCACCTTTACAACAGTTGATAGAGAATTATCAAGGTAGTAATAAGATGTATAAACGTTTATTAGTTATAGAACGCAATGCAGATCAATTATTGAAATTGATAAATCAGTTGTTAGATTTTAGAAAATTTGAAAATAAGCATTCTAAATTACAGGTTGCAGAAGGGAATTTGGTGAAATATTTAAAGGAGATTTATTTATCATTTAATGAATTTGCCAAAGCGGGGTTTTATACGTACACGTTTGAAACTTCTTCCGAAAACATAAAAGTATACTTTGATCGATATAAATTGGAGAGGGTGTTTTATAACTTAATTTCCAATGCATTTAAATATACTCCAGAAGGAGGAGAGATTCATGTTAGAATTTTTGAGGAAGATAATAATGCAATTGTTGAAATAAAGGATACAGGTAAAGGGATTGATAAAGAGTTTGTGGATAAAGTATTTGATCGTTTTTATGAAGTGGCTGGCGATAAGGATTATCAGAAACAATTTAATCAAGCCAGTGGAATTGGATTGTCAATAGCCAAAAAAGCTGTCGAATTACATCAGGGTATTATAGAAGTTGTGGATACCGAATTAGAAAAAGGAACTGTTTTTAGAGTAAGTCTTAAAAAAGGTAAATCTCATTTAAACGAAACAGATATTATAAAGGATTTTAAGATTAGTGATGATATTACTCAATATAAAAATCAAATTTTTACTGCTAAGAAAAATAAGGAACTAGACATGGAAATGGTTTTTAAGGAAGATGAAAAACCATTGATTTTAATTGCGGAGGATAATGATGAGTTGAGAAATTTTGTTGGAGATATGCTTAAGGATTATTATCAGGTAATTAAGGCAGAAAATGGACAAGTAGCATTTAAAAAAGCAATACAAAAAATTCCAGACTTAATAATAAGTGATGTGATTATGCCTAAAATGGAAGGGACCGAATTATGTTCTAAAATAAAAAATGATATTCGAACGAGTCATATTCCTTTTGTTTTATTGACTTCTAGGACTTCATTGATTTATAAATTTGATGGATTAGAGTCTGGAGCAGATGCTTACATTAATAAACCTTTTAATGTAAAAGAATTTTTATTGACTATTCGTAATCTTCTTTCATCTGTAAAAAAGCAAAAAGAAAAATTCTCATCAAATGAATTTAAATCATCTGATATTACGGTAACTTCAATAGATGAGGAGTTATTAAAGAAAGCCGTTAAAATTGTTGAAGAAAATATAAGTAATACCTCTTTTGATATTCCATATTTCAGTTCAGAACTGGGTGTAAGTAGAACGATGTTATTTTCTAAAATAAAAGGTTGGACAAATTTGACACCTAATGAGTTTATTCATTCTATCCGAATGAAAAGAGCATCTCAATTATTAGAGTTAGGTCAAATAAATATCTCAGAAGTTTGTTATAAAGTTGGTTTTAGAAACCCAAAATATTTTACAAAATGTTTTAAAAAACACTTCGATCAAACCCCTTCAGAATACGCATCAAAATTCTTTTCTTAAAAAGACATCGTTTTAATGTGAATATCTATTGTTAGGTATTCATTTTCAGTGTTTAGTACAGAAGTATACCCTTTTTAGGACTTTTAGATATACTGTTTTAAGTAGGTTTGAGTATGAATAGGAAACAAAACAGATATATTTTTTTACAACTCTTCTTTTCGTTGTGTGTCATATTTTTTTGTCTCCTAATTATATATCTGTATTAAACACATGCACACACTAACATAAATCAATCACTCATGAATGAAAAGTTTACATATTTTAAAATATTAAGAAGATGTATTCCAATTTTGTTATTAATGATGGGGTCATCGTTATCTGCACAAATTGAGATTACAGGAACAGTTACATCAGAAGGTGGAGTTCCTATTCTTGGTGCTAACGTTAGCGTAAAAAACAAACCTATTGGTACTACTACTGATTTTGATGGTTTATATACTATAAAGGCGCCAGATGAAAAAGCTATTTTAGTATTTTCTTATATCGGGTTTGCGGATCAAGAGATATTAGTTGGTAGTCAAAAAAGTATTAATGTTATTTTATCTGCATCAATAGAATCTTTAGAGCAAATCGTTGTTGTGGGTTATGGATCTCAGCGCAAGAGTGATGTAACAGGTTCTGTATCTTCTGTAAAATCGGATGAATTAACGGCTTTTCCTGTGTTGAATGCAGCACAAGCACTTCAAGGGCGTGCAGCTGGTGTTGTGGTTCAATCCAATAATGGAGGTGAGCCTGGATCTGCTGTTAACATTCAAGTTAGAGGGAATACCTCGATCAACGCAAACAGTGATCCGCTTATTGTTGTAGATGGTTTTGTAGGCGCTGTTTTTCCTCAGGCAAATGACATAGAATCCATAGAAGTACTTAAAGATGCTTCTGCATCAGCTATTTATGGCTCTAGAGGGTCAAATGGAGTCGTTCTAGTCACTACAAAGAAAGGTAGAAAAGGGAAATTATCTATTGATATTAATTCGAATTACTCGGTACAAAATATTACTAATGAACTAGATTTATTAAATGCGGATCAATTTGCAGCATATCAGCAAGAATTAAATCCTGCCTATGTTCAAGGGCCTGCCAATACAGATTGGCAAGACTTACTATATAGAAGTGGTAGTACTTCAGATCATCAATTTTCTTTCTCAGGAGGAAGTGATAATATAAATTTTTATGCTTCTGCAAATTATTTTAAACAAGAAGGTGTTATTATTAATTCAGAATTCGAGCGAGTAACTTTCCTATCCAATATAGATGCCCAGATGACCGATAAGTTAAAGTTAGGGATCAATCTTTTTGGTAGTAGAGGAGCTCAAGATGGTGTTCCAACACAATCTACAGGTCAAACTGCTAATGGAGGTGGTGATGATGTAGTTTCTTTAGCCTTTAGATTTGCTCCAGATTTAGGAGTATTGAATGAAAATGGGGTAAATACGATTAACTCTGTTGGTGATGATGTTGATAATCCTTTTGCTATAGCAACAGAAGGGATCAATGAAACTAAAACCGATAATTACAGAGCTAATTTATATGCCGATTATGAAATTCTAAATGGACTAAGTTTTAAAACTACATTTGGTTTTAGTACTCGAAATCAAACAAATGGGCTTTTTAGGCCTTCTACTTTACGAATTACTGCTGGAGATGTTGGAGGAAGAGCTATTATATCAAATGTTAGAAACACAAGTGTAATCAGTGAAAATTATCTGACCTATAATAAAGAATTCGGTAAGTTTGATTTAACGTTACTAGCAGGATATTCTTATCAAAAAAATACTACAGAAACTTCTTCTGCAGGAGCAGAAGGCTTTGTCTCAAATACATTCTCTTTTTTCAATCTATCAGGAGGAACTACTGCATTGACACCAACTTCATCTTTTTCTGAAATAGAAATTCAATCTCAGTTTGGAAGATTAAATCTTGACTATGATGATCGTTATTTGTTAACTGCTACAGTAAGAAGAGATGCTTCGTCGAATTTTGCTGTAAATAATCAAAGTGCTATTTTCCCTTCTGCTGCTATAGGATGGAAAATTTCTAATGAAAGTTTCCTGAAAGATAACAGTACTATCTCCAACCTAAAGCTTAGAGCTAGTTATGGTGTGACGGGTAATCAAGCAATTAGTGCTTATCAGTCTTTAGCTAGATTCCAAACCGTATTAGGAATTATAAATGGAAATGTTGTTGGAGCTGTTGTTCCGGATCAAGCTGCAAATCCAGATCTGCAATGGGAGTCTTCTTACCAAACCAATATTGGTTTTGATTTAGGACTTATAAATAATAGAGTTTCTCTCTCCTTAGATTATTATAATATAGACACTGAAGATTTACTTTTAGCCGATGCGAGTCAGCCAGAATATCTTGGATTTTTAACCACAGCTAGTATTAGAAATATTGGGGAGATTAATAATAAAGGATTTGAAATTTCTTTAAATACAAGAAATATTGTTAAAGACAATTTTACCTGGACTACCGATTTTAATTGGTCTACTAATACAAATACTGTTGAGACGTTAATAGGAGGTATCGATGTATTTCTAGATGCTTCTCCTGGTTATTTTAACACTGAGAACACACACCTTTTAAGAGAAGGAGAAGCTGCTGGAGTTTTCTGGGGGTATGAATATAGAGGGGTGTATCAAGGAGGAGACTTGCCAGAAGGAACTGCTACTTTTGCAGGAGCACAAGCAGGAGATCAGTTATTTACAGATATACCTGATGAAAATGGTACCGCTGATGGTGTTATCAATACAGATGATCAGAAAATTATTGGGGATCCTACACCTGATTTCACATTCGGTATTACTAATAATTTTACCTATAAAAATATTGATTTAAATATCTTCTTTCAAGGTGCTGTAGGAGGTGATGTTGCAAACCTTACTGCAATTCAATTAGACGCTGGAGATTCTAATGCTTCTACCGATATATTGAATGCTTGGACACCAACAAACACTAATACAGATGTACCGCGTGTAGCATTAAGAACCGAAAAAATTCTTACTTCTCGTTTTGTTGAGGATGGGACATATGTGAGATTAAAAAATATAGCTTTAGGATACACTATACCAAATGCTGTAACTGAAAAAATGGGCATTGATAAGGTGAGAGTTTCGGTTAGTGGTCAAAACCTGCTGACTTTCACAGATTACTCTGGTTTAGATCCAGAAGCCAGCTTTTTTGGATCTGGTGGATCTGGTGGCTCTACAAATGCTAATACTACAAGAGGTTTTGATTTTGGAAATTACCCAACCGTTAGATCAGTTAATTTCGGAATTAACGTAACCTTTTAACTAGTTGATTAATAAAATATTATAACACATTAGTAATAAAATAAAAACATATGAAAACAATTAAAATCTTATTCTTATTGTCGACAATAGTCTCAACAATAGGATGTTCGGATTTGGAAGAAAATCC
>NZ_FOAB01000013.1 GCF_900109375.1 Aquimarina amphilecti | reverse complement strand
ATATATCAATGAACTTTTTTAACTAACCGAAAACAATCTTCATTGCCAGTCGTTAATCGTAAATTACCAAGGAATCGAACCCCAAAAATGAACCTAATCACCCTACTCCAGTATAACTTTTATTCTTATGAACTTCGCTTGTTTCTCAAAGCGGGTGCAAATATACAACCACTTTTTAATTCCACAAAACTTTTTTGAAAAAAAATTAAAGTTTTTTTTAGAACCTAAATCAAATTAAAACAAAACAATAAAGCCCCGTAAAACCTAACCTAACAAACAAAATCAATCTCAATGAACTAACAAAACAATATCCCGTTTTGCGGGTGCAAACATACAACCCTTTTTCTAATCAACAACAACTTTTTTGAAGAAAATTTTAATCTTTTTATAACAACCTCTAAACATTACGTTTACACTAACAAAAAAATTGAAAAACAATACCTAAAACAAAGAACCTACTGTCCTTATTATTATACCACATAATTACAGCAAAAAAATAACAACAAAAAATACCCCGAATAAATCAACGTATATTAATATTTTAATAAATGTACTCCTTAATTATTGTGAGGATTTTATTATCGTATTATCTTTGCCGCTTAATAATTTAAGAATAATGATCAAGATTACGTTACCAGATGGTTCGGTTAGAGAATTCAGTGAAAGTATCACTGTTATGGATGTTGCAAAAGACATAAGTGAAGGATTTGCGCGAAATGTTATTTCAGCAAAATTCAACAATACTATTGTAGAGACATCAACGGAATTAACCACCGATGGAAATTTGGTTTTATTCACCTGGAGAGATAATGAAGGTAAACAAGCTTTTAGACACTCTACTTCTCACGTTCTCGCGCAAGCTTTAGAAGAGTTATATCCGGGAGTGAAATTATCTATTGGACCCGCTATAGATAATGGGTTTTATTATGATGTAGATTTAGGGGATCAAACTATCTCTGAAAAAGACTTCCAAGCAATTGAAGGTAAAATGCTAGAAATTGCTAGAGGAAAACACGAATTTAAAATGAGATCAGTTTCTAAATCTGATGCTCTAGCTAAATATAAAAAAGAAGGTAACGAATACAAATTAGAGCTAATAGAAAATCTTGAAGATGGAACTATTACATTTTGTGATCATGATA
Source organism: Aquimarina amphilecti (assembly GCF_900109375.1). Classification (GTDB taxonomy): domain Bacteria; phylum Bacteroidota; class Bacteroidia; order Flavobacteriales; family Flavobacteriaceae; genus Aquimarina; species Aquimarina amphilecti. Next base: position 85,747 of record NZ_FOAB01000013.1, on the reverse strand, counting down.
CTTTTACTGATTTATGTCGAGGAGGACATATTCCTAACACTGGACTGATTAAGGCTGTTAAAATAATGAGTGTTGCAGGGGCATATTGGAGAGGAGATGAAAAAAACAAACAACTTACACGAGTTTACGGAACCTCTTTCCCAAAGCAAAAAGAGCTTAAAGAATATCTTGAGTTATTAGAGGAAGCTAAAAAACGAGATCATAGAAAGTTAGGAAAAGAACTAGGGTTCTTTACTTTTTCTCAAAAAGTAGGTCAAGGCTTACCTTTATGGCTACCTAAAGGTGCTGCTTTACGTGAGCGCTTAGAAAATTTCTTAAAAAAAGCTCAGAAAAAAGCAGGCTATGAAATGGTTGTTACTCCACATATTGGACAAAAGGAACTTTATGTTACATCTGGTCATTATGCAAAATATGGAGAGGATAGTTTTCAGCCAATCAATACCCCTGCCGAAGGAGAAGAATTTCTATTAAAACCTATGAACTGTCCTCATCATTGTGAGATCTATAACAGTGCTCCGTGGTCTTATAGGGATTTACCTATACGTTATGCGGAGTTTGGTACTGTATATAGATACGAACAAAGTGGAGAACTTCATGGTCTTACGAGAGTAAGAGGCTTTACCCAAGATGATGCTCATATTTTCTGTACTCCTGATCAATTAGATGAAGAGTTTAAAAAAGTAATAGATCTTGTACTATACGTTTTTGGGTCTTTGGGCTTTGAAAACTTTACAGCACAAGTATCATTAAGAGATCCTGACAATCCTGAAAAGTACATTGGAGATGTTGAAAACTGGGAAAAAGCAGAAAATGCAATTATAAGTGCAGCAAAAGATAAAGGTCTTGACTATGTTATTGAAACTGGTGAAGCTGCTTTTTATGGTCCAAAGTTAGACTTTATGGTAAAAGATGCTTTAGGTAGAAGTTGGCAATTAGGTACAATCCAAGTTGATTATAATTTACCTGAGCGTTTTGATCTTGAATATAAAGGTAGTGATAACGAAATGCACAGACCAATAATGATCCATAGAGCACCATTTGGTAGTATGGAAAGATTTATAGCTATTTTACTAGAACATACGGCAGGTAACTTCCCTTTATGGTTAATGCCTGAACAAGTTATTGTCCTATCAATCAGTGAGAAATATGAAAAATACGCTGAAAAAGTTTTAAATTTGTTAGAAAATAACGAAATTCGCGCCCTTGCTGACCATAGAAACGAAACTATGGGTAAGAAAATTAGAGAGGCAGAAATGAAAAAAATTCCTTACATTGTTATCGTAGGGGAACAAGAAGAAAAAAATAATACGATATCTGTTAGAAAACACGGTGGAGAAGATATTGGAGCAATTAATATTGATGAGTTCACCGATATAATTACTAAAGAAATAAATAGAACGTTAAAACCATTTAACGGATAACTAAAATAATTAAGTTTAATTTAAATTTTTAAGTCATAGCAATAAGAAGAAGAAGGTCTCAAAAACCACTAAGAGTAATCAAAGAAGATGCTCACAGAATCAATCATAAAATTAGGGTTGATGAAGTACGTCTTGTAGGCGATAATGTAGAAGTTGGCGTATATCCGACTAAAAAAGCACTGGCACTTGCTGAAGAGCAAGAGTTAGATCTTGTGGAAATTTCTCCAAAAGCGGTACCTCCTGTTTGTAAAATAATGGACTATAAAAAGTTCTTATATGAGCAGAAGAAAAGAGACAAGGCTCTTAAAACCAAAGCAACAAAAGTTACCATAAAGGAAATTAGATTTGGACCAAACACTGATGAACACGATTATGAGTTTAAGAAAAAACACGCTATCAAGTTCTTAAGTGAAGGAGCTAAGCTAAAAGCTTACGTTTTCTTTAAAGGTCGTTCTATAATCTATAAAGATCAAGGTCAAATCTTACTATTAAGACTTGCACAGGAATTAGAAGATTATGGTAAAGTAGAGCAAATGCCTAAATTGGAAGGTAAGAGAATGATTATGTTCATTGCTCCAAAAAAAACAAAATAAAAGCCTTTAAAAGCTTTAAAGATAATAAGTGAGATTATTATAAAAACAAGGATACAATGCCTAAAATGAAAACAAAATCCAGTGCTAAAAAGCGTTTTAAGCTTACAGGTACCGGTAAAATCAAAAGAAAGCACGCTTTTAAGAGTCATATTTTGACAAAAAAATCTAAAAAGCGTAAGCTAGCTTTAACGCACTCTACATTAGTGCACAAAAGCGATGAAAATAGTATTAAAGAACAATTACGTTTAAAGTAATCGTTTTTTAGTCAGGTTAGAATTATTATAAACCCAGGAGTTGGGCCTTTTAAATTTGAGATTAAATATTTAAATCTCGAATTGTAACAAGACAAAGAGTCAATTTATTGACCGCCTACTACTAAAAAATTTAAAATTATGCCAAGATCAGTAAATTCTGTTGCAAAAAGAGCTAGAAGAAAAAGAGTTCTTAAGCAAGCAAAAGGTTACTTCGGACGTCGTAAAAACGTTTGGACAGTAGCAAAAAATGCAGTTGATAAAGCAATGTCATATGCTTATAGAGACCGCAGAAACAAAAAAAGAACTTTCCGTGCTTTATGGATAACTCGTATTAATGCGGGTGCACGTATACACGGTATGTCTTATTCTCAATTTATGGGGAAAGTAAAAGCTAATAATATCGAATTGAATCGTAAGGTTCTTGCTGATTTAGCTATGAACAACCCAGAAGCTTTTAAAGCAATTGTAGAAAAAGTAAAGTAATTTTTAAATAAAATATTTTCTCACTTATAGTAAAAACCTCATCATTATGATGGGGTTTTTTCATTTCTAAAAAATAGTCATCTTGTAAAAGATCTAACGAAAAGTAATTTTAGTAAGAGTTATACTTTAACAACACAAAATAGTCAATATCTCCTACCCTATACATTACTATAAAAACCAACAAAATCTTTTCACCTAATTTATGTTCTTTAGACACGAATATAAATTTTTTCACACTGGTCTTAGTATATTTGCGTCTATGCATAAACAGATTACAAGCAACCAAAATCCAAAAATAAAATTCTTAAACCAACTTAAGGAAAAGTCAAGAATTCGTAGAAAAGAAAACTGTTTTTTCGTTGAAGGAAGACGAGAAACTTCCCTTTCTATTGCTGGAGGATATCAAATAAAACAAATATATTACTGTTCATCAATTATTTCATACGAAGAAGTTTTAGTAATCCTAGGAAACGCCGTTAATACTATTGATTTATTTGAAATCACCATAGAAATTTATCAGAAACTTTCTCATCGATCTACGACAGAAGGTATTATCGCGATCATACAATCTAAAGAAACACTACTGAAAAACCTAAACCTTAAAACAAAAAACCCTTTGATTTTGGTTGCAGAATCCCCTGAAAAACCAGGGAATATTGGTGCAATACTTCGTACCGCAGATGCAGCAAAAGCAGATGCTGTCCTAATTGCTAATCCAAAAACAGACATCTACAACCCTAATATCATCAGATCAAGTGTTGGATGTGTATTTACTAATAATATCGCAACTGGATCCACTTCGGATATTATCTCTTTTCTTACTAGTAAAGGTATCAATATATATGGAGCAGCATTACAGTCTTCAGAAAATTATTATACCCAAGATTATACTAAACCTACTGCAATTGTCGTTGGTACAGAAGATAAGGGCTTAACTGATGAGTGGTTAAATAATACAACAAAAAATATTAAAATCCCCATGAGTGGTGTTATAGATTCGATGAATGTCTCAGTAGCTGCAGGAATACTAATTTTTGAAGCAAAACGACAGCGTGATTTTGTTGTTTGATACTTAAAAAATCATTAACTTACTAAACCTACAAATCCCAAAGCTACAAACCTATACAAATGACGTCAAACACGCTCTTTTACCTATTGATTGCTATTATTGTAATAGTTTTTCTAATAGATTCTTTGCTGGATATTCTAAATGCCAGGCACTACAACAACAACATACCTGATGAACTTTCTGATGTATACCCAGAAGATGAATATCAAAAATCAATAGCTTACAAAAAAGCCAATTACAAGTTCAAACTTGTTTCTTCCCTCATTTCCTTATGTATTATGCTACTATTCTTTTTTTTAGATGGTTTTGCATGGGTAGATGGTATTGCAAGAAGTTTTTCGGACAATCCTATTATTGTGGGACTTCTATTTTTTGGGATTATAATGATTAGCAGTGATATCCTATCAACACCTGCAGCATATTATAAAACCTTCATTATAGAAGAGCAATTTGGATTTAATAAAACCACAATTAAGACTTTTTTTATTGATAAAATAAAAGGATTTGTTATGATGATCATAGTAGGTGGTAGTCTTTTAGCACTGATTATGTGGTTTTATGAAATCACAGGAAAATACTTTTGGGTTTATGCTTGGGCTTTGATTTCTGTTTTCACCTTAGCTATGAATATGTTTTATGCCAAATTAATAGTCCCATTATTTAACAAACAAACACCATTAGAACCCGGAGAATTAAGAGATACAATTCAGGAATATTCTAATAATGTTGGATTTCAATTAAAAGATATTTTTGTGATTGATGGATCTAAAAGAAGTACAAAAGCAAATGCTTACTTTTCTGGCTTAGGAAGCGAAAAAAGAATTACACTATACGATACATTAATTAAAGATTTGAATAAAGAAGAAATTGTAGCAGTTTTGGCACATGAAGTTGGGCATTACAAAAAAATGCATGTCATTATGAACCTGCTTTTATCAATTTTACTTACTGGAGTAACTTTATGGTTTTTATCACTATTTATTGCAAACCCACTTCTTTCGGAAGCATTAGGTGTTGGAATTCCTTCTTTTCATATTGGACTGGTAGCTTTTGGGATTCTGTACAGCCCAATATCTGAAATTACTGGGCTTATCATGAATGTAGTTTCTAGAGCATTCGAATACCAAGCTGATGACTATGCAAAAAACTCTTATGACGGTGAAGCTTTGATAAATAGTTTGAAAAAATTATCAAAAAATAACTTGAGTAATCTTACTCCTCATCCTGCTATGGTATTTATACATTACTCACATCCCACTCTTTTACAAAGGATTAAAAATATACGGAAATAAATGAATTAATATAGGCTTGGTGGTTACAATTCTTAATTGTATTTTTAGCTATTACTCGATGTTTAAAATTATTTTTTTTTGACCATTAGGAAAACACACAATCACATTAAAGAAAGGCTTTCAAAGAAAACTTTATAGTATGACCGAAGCCGCTATAGAACAGGAAAACAAACAAATTGCAAAGCAATACAAAGAATTGCTTCGTATTAGTTATAGAGATCTTAGTAAAGAAGACAAAAAACTAATACGGCAGGCGTTTGATATCGCTGTAGATGCTCATAAAGACCAAAGACGTAAAAGTGGAGAGGCCTATATCTTCCACCCTATTGCTGTAGCTAAAATAGTAGCAAGCGAAATAGGATTGGATGCAACTTCTATAGCCGCTGCATTACTTCATGACGTCGTTGAGGATACAGAATATACTTTAGTAGACATTGAACAAATGTTTGGTGAAACTGTTGCTCGTATTGTGGATGGGCTAACAAAAATATCTTCCCTAAAAAAAGATAAAGACATTTCTCTGCAAGCTGAAAATTTCAGAAAAATGTTACTAACTCTAAATGATGATGTTAGGGTAATAATTATCAAAATAGCTGATCGACTGCATAATATGCAAACGATGGATGCTATGCGTCCCGATAAACAAGTAAAAATAGCATCAGAGACTTTATATATCTATGCTCCATTAGCACATCGAATAGGTCTTTATAACATAAAAACTGAATTAGAAGATTTAGGTTTAAAATATACCGAACCAGAAGTATATAGGGACGTTCTAGAAAAAATTAAAGAAAGTAAGGAAGAACAAGATGCTTATATAAAACGTTTTTCGGACAAAATTAAAGAAGGGCTTGATAAAGAAGGGTTAGATTATGAAATCAAAGGACGTCCGAAATCTATTTTTTCCATCAGAAGAAAAATCCTAAAACAGAATATTTCTTTTGATGAAGTTTATGATAAGTTCGCTATACGTATCATCTATAAAGCGGATGATGTAGAAAACGAAAAATTCATTGCCTGGAAAATATATACAATAGTTACTGATTACTATAGACCAAACCCAATAAGACTCAGAGATTGGATTTCTCAACCAAAATCTACAGGATATGAAGCATTACACATCACCGTAATTGGTCCTGATAGCAGATGGGTAGAAGTACAAATACGTAGTGAGCGTATGCACGAAATTGCAGAAAAAGGATATGCCGCTCATTACAAATACAAAAATACTGAGGACAAACAAGATCAAGGCTTGGATGGCTGGCTAAATAGATTACAAGAAGCATTAGAAAACTCTGAAGCCAATGCAGTAGATTTTGTAGAAGAATTCAAACTTAATCTGTATGCCAAAGAAATCTTTGTCTTTACTCCTGAAGGAGATTTAAAATCGTTACCGAAGGGAGCAACGGCGCTAGATTTTGGTTTTAGTGTGCACACCGAAGTTGGACTTAGAACTAGAGGAGCTAGAGTCAATAATAAATTGGTTCCTTTGAGTCACGAGCTTAAGAATGGGGATCAAGTAGAAATTATTACTTCTGCAAAATCAAAACCTTCTTCTAACTGGTTAGATTATGCAACCACCGCTAGAGCGAGATCAAAAATAAAATCTGCATTACGTGACGAAAAGAAACAGATTGCAGAGGAAGGAAAAGTTGTACTTAAACGTAAGTTGCGTTCCCAAAAAATAACAATGGGAGAAAAAGTAATTAATGAACTAGTACTCTATTTTAAACTTAAAACTAGTCAGGATCTTTTCTACCGAGTTGGTATAGGTACCATAGACAATCAAAAGATCAAAGAATTTGCTACTACTCGTAGTAATGTATTTATGAATTTTATTAAAAATAAAATTCGTCGAGGAAATGCAAAAGATGTAAACAAAGATGAAATTACATCTAAATATGATCTTCTAGTTTTTGGTAAAGACTCTGAAAAATTAGAGTATAAATTATCCAATTGTTGTAACCCGATAGCTGGAGACAATGTTTTTGGTTTTATTACGGTAAATGAAGGTATTAAAATCCATAAAAAGGATTATCCGAACGCTTTACAGCTGCAGAGTAATTATGCATATCGCATTATACAAGCGAAGTGGATAGACTCTAGTCAAGAAGTATTTAAAGCAGTTATTAAGCTAAATGGAATTGATAATATTGGTGTAGTGAACGAAGTAACTCAGATCATATCCAACAATATGCATTTGGCTATATACAATATGAATTTTGATACTAACGATGGTGTATTTACTGGTAAAATTACTGTAGGAGTTAAAAATAAAAACACTTTAAAAACGGTTATTCAGAATCTATCCAAGGTTAATGGAATTGACAAAGTCATACGAGAATAAATCATTCTATTTTTCTGAATAAGTATTTATAAATTGGTCTCTAACTAATAAAAAATAATGTAAATTTGCTTTTTCAAACATTATGAGTACCAAAACAACTACGCAAAACGATCAAAACATCGTTAAAAATGTGTTTACTAGTTTTCTAGAAGAAAATGGTCATAGAAAAACACCGGAGCGCTACGCTATACTTCAGGAAATTTATGAAAGTGAAGAGCATTTTGATATAGAATCACTTTACATCAAAATGAAAAACAAAAACTATCGTGTTAGTAGGGCAACACTCTATAATACAATAGAGCTTTTACTAGATTGTAAACTTGTTCGTAAACATCAATTTGGTCAAAGTCAAGCACAATATGAAAAATCATATTTCGACAGGCAACATGATCACCTTATACTAACTGATAGTGGTGAAGTCCTGGAGTTTTGTGATCCAAGAATACAATCCATAAAAAAAACAATCGAAGAAATTTTTGATGTAGATATTACAAATCATTCACTGTATTTCTACGGAACCAAAAAGAAACCCACTAATCAAGAAAACTAATGGCGGTAAACTTATTACTTGGTCTTCAATGGGGAGACGAAGGTAAAGGAAAAATTGTAGACGTTCTTACAAAAAATTATGATATAATTGCTAGATTTCAAGGAGGGCCTAATGCAGGACATACATTGGAATTTGATGGTATCAAACATGTATTACATACTATACCAAGTGGAATTTTTCACGATAAGGCAATCAATTTAGTAGGTAATGGTGTAGTAATTGATCCAGTAATATTTAAAAAAGAATTAGATAACCTTGCTAAATTTGATTTGGACTATAAATCAAAACTAGTTATATCAAGAAAAGCACACTTAATATTACCAACACATAGAATTCTTGATGCTGCATCTGAAGCTTCTAAGGGTAAAGCAAAAATTGGTTCTACCCTAAAAGGAATTGGCCCAACTTACATGGATAAGACAGGTAGAAATGGTATTCGTGTTGGTGATCTAGAACTTAGTGATTGGAAAGAACGCTATAGAAATCTTGCCAATAAGCATGAAGCAATGATCGATTTCTATGATGCGAAAATCGAATATGATTTAGAAGAACTGGAAAATGAGTTTTTTGCAGCTATAGAAACTTTAAAATCCTTAACCTTTATTGATAGCGAAGAATATCTTTATCAAGCACAAAAAGAAGGTAAGAAAATATTGGCTGAAGGAGCTCAAGGATCTTTATTAGATATAGATTTTGGAACATATCCTTTTGTAACATCTTCTAACACTACTGCTGCAGGAGCATGTACTGGATTAGGAGTTGCACCCAATAAAATCAAAGAAGTTTTTGGGATTTTTAAGGCATATACAACACGTGTAGGAAGTGGACCATTCCCAACAGAATTGTTTGATGACGATGGAGAAACTATGGGACGTGTAGGTAATGAATTTGGAGCAACTACAGGAAGAGAACGTAGATGCGGATGGTTAGATTTAGTTGCCCTAAAATATGCTGTTCATGTTAATGGAGTTACTCAATTAATGATGATGAAAGGTGATGTATTAAGTGGTTTCAAAACACTTAAGGTATGTACTGCATATAATTACAAAGGAAAGACGATCACTCACCTACCCTATAATATTGAGCCAGAAAATGTAACTCCGGTTTATACAGAAATGAAAGGTTGGTCAGAAGATCTTACAAAAATGTCTAACAAATCAGAGTTTCCTAAAGAGCTAAACGAATATATTGAGTTCCTAGAAAAAGAATTAGAAACACCAATTACTATTGTTTCTGTAGGACCAGATAGAACTCAAACAATTCATAGATAATTATAACTAAATTATCACAAAATATATTCCTCAAGCGGTAAAATGCTTGAGGGATTTTTATTTCATAAAGCCAAAAGCTCACTTCGAATACAAGCGGTTTGTTTATTAACCTCCTAAATTTTCTATTCCGGAATATGGTTGATTAATTATAATTCAAAACCTTTTTTAGCTATATATATATTAACTATACTTTTAGTAAGTTTTAAGAGTAGATCTTATATTACTTTTAAGAAGAATAGTATATTTGCAGCGAATTTGAAAAACCCTTAATTGAGAGTCTTTTTTTCTATATTAATATTCATTGCTTTTGCTTTAAGACCAGCAATAGAAATAAGTAATGTACTCTACTATCAGTTAAATATTGACACCATTGTAGAAAAATATTGTGTTAATAAAGAAAGGCCAAAATTAAACTGTAACGGTAAATGTTATCTAATGACTCAAATGAAGATGAGTAAGACGACTTCTGATACTCAAAACAGTTCTTTAACGGTTATTGTAGAAGCTTTTATTCCTCTCTTTTTTGAAGACAATATAATTCAAATCAAAAACATCTCTCAATTCTATTTTGAGGATAATTCTAATTGGAAACCAATTCACTTACACACTAAAAATGTTTCCAATAATATTGATCGCCCACCAGAAGTTTCTTTCTCTTAATCACTTAAGTAGTGATCTTTTTTTTAGTGAAATCGGCCAAGAATTATTCTAGGTTGATCAACTCTATATATTATTTATTTAAAGTTGTTTTAATCAAGTTACAATATCTGTATGTGATAATTTCTTGAATAAACAGCTATACAACTACAAATCATTTATCAAATGAAAAAATATATCTATGTCATTATTATAATGACAGCACAATTTATATCTGGGCAAGAAGAAAGCAAAGAAAATAAATGGTCAGGATCAAGACCTGATGGACACGCTCCTATATCCGTAATGGGAGATCACACACACGGAAAAGGTGAATTCATGTTTAGCTATCGCTACATGTATATGAATATGGAAGACCTTAACAGAGGCAGTGAAAATGTAGATTTCTCTGATGCGTTACGCCCTAATGATGTATATATGGTTACGCCTACAAGTATGCCAATGAATATGCATATGTTAGGAATGATGTATGCGCCAAGTGATAAAATAACCTTGATAGCAATGGTAAATTATCTATCCCAAGAAATGGATCATCTTACTGCTATGAATGGAGTATTTACTACAGAATCTTCTGGGTTTGGTGACACAAAGATTGCAGCATTATATAAATTCTTTAACAAAAACAAACAACAATTACACGGTCAAATAGGAATATCTATACCTACCGGTAGTATTGGCGAAAAAGATGTAACTCCAGCTTCTACTCCAAACGAAGTGATACTACCATATCCAATGCAAATTGGTAGTGGAACTTGGGATACCGAAATTGCGCTAACCTATCTAAAGCAATGGAATATTCTTTCTTTTGGTACACAAGCAAGAACTACACTTAGAGTTGGTGAGAACGATAATGAATATCGTCTAGGAAACAAATATAGTTTAAACAATTGGCTAGCCATAACTGCAACCGATTGGTTAAGTTTTTCCGGAAGATTCGAATTTGGAGCTATTGATAAAATAAGCGGAATTAATCCAGATCTAAATCCAATGATGGTAATTACAGCAGATACTGCTAATTCTGGAATGACTTATGCAAATGCAGGTTTAGGTTTTAATTTATATGCCTTTAAAGGAAGTCTTAAAAATCTTCGTCTTGGTTTTGAAGCTGCTATTCCATTATTTCAGAATATGAATGGTGTACAATTAAGAAATAAAGAAACCATTACGTTAGGTCTACAATACGCTTTATAAATACTTACTTAATAATTAATAAACTAGGTAATCATCTATTGAATGATGATCCTACCTATACATTACATATAATGAAAAACATACTAATGTTAGCTATATTCCTTGTTTACGGAATTAATAGCTACGCACAATCTTTTCAAGGAAAAGTTGTAGATAATTCTAATAATCCATTACCAGGAGCAACAATAATAGCATCTAATACTACTACAAATGGAGTAATGAGCGATATAAATGGGAGCTTTACAATAACACTTCAAAATTCAAATCAAGTTACCATTAGCTTTGTAGGATATACGACTAAAGAAGTTTCTCTTACTAGTGGTGTTAATATTATCCGTTTATCTCTTGATAATGTTGCTTTAGAAGAAGTTTTTGTGACTTCGGCGAGTAGAGAAATTCAAAAACGTTCTGATGTTCCTGGATCTATCGCTACCATATCCGCAAAAACTATAGAAGAAACAAAAGCTTTTGGTATCGATCAATTGGTGAATCAAGTCCCTGGAGTTTTTATGTCTACTTCTAGAGCAGCCAGTAATGAACAGCATTTTATGGCCGTTCGATCACCTATTTCTACGAAAGCATTGTTTTTATATCTGGAAGATGGATTGCAAATACGACCTACTTCTGTATTTAATCATAATGCATTATTAGAAATGAATGATGTTTCTTATGATCGTATAGAAGTACTTAAAGGACCTGCATCTAGTATTTACGGTAGTGAATCTATTGGTGGTAGTTTTAATTTTATAACCAAGAAACCAACAGAAAACCTTAGCGGTAGCTTAGGGTTCCAGACGAATGACATTGGATTGACGCGTTATGAGTTAGAAGTTTCTGACAGAACTAGTGATAAATTTGGGTTCTATTTAGGGGGACATTATGTACAACGAAAAAATGGTCCTATAGAACATAGTGACTATGAAAAACTAGCTGTTACATTTAAGACGGTATATGATTTTTCTGCAACCACAAAATGGACAACAGTTCTAGACATTGTAGATTACAGGTCAGATATGACTGGCTCTTTAAGTGAGTCCGATTATTTTGGAGGAAATTTCGAAAGTGATCAAACTTTTACTGAACGAGAAGCTCTAGCATTTAGACTAAGAACTACATTAGACAAATTCTGGAATGATCGTAACAAAACCTCTTTTAATTTTGTTTTCAGGGATAATACGATGGATCAAAATCCATCCTATAGAGTACGTCAATTTAGAGACCAAGGTCAGTTAACTGGATTTGGTTCTGGAGAAATAAACTCTAATCAATTCAAAAGTTTTGTAGGTTTAATACAGCATAAACTAGATTTTAACTTTGCTAATTCTTTTTTAATACTAGGGGCCACAGGTGATTTTTCTCCACAAAAATATGTAGCAGAAACAACCAGTGTTATTGTGGACACAGAAACTGGAAGGAATACAGACTTTACTCTCAACTCAGGAGATTTTATATTAAATTACGAAGCAGATATTTTTAATTACGCAGGATTTCTGCAATATGAAATATCACCTATAGCACCTCTAAAAGTAACCGCTGCAATTCGCTACGATGGATTCGAATATGATTATAACAATCAGGCAGATGGTATTGTAGGTGTAGAAGATACCGTAGATAATTTTAACAATCTTACTCCTAAACTGGGGATCAACTATAACCTTTCGAACCAAACGGGTATCTATGCTAATTATTCTCAAGGGTTTACCCCTCCACAAGTTTCTACTCTATATAGAAACCGTAATCAGGTACAAGGAATAAAACCTAGTAGATATAATAATTATGAAATTGGAGCATATTATACGATTCCGTCAAAACTTACTTTAGATGCTGCAATATATGTTTTAGAAGGAAAAAACACACTCATTACACTTCGTGATGAAGATGACAATTTCTTTAATACCAATGCGGGTAAAACTAGATCTTATGGAATAGAATACGGCATTACTTATAAAATTCTTAAAGAATTATCCATTTCGCACAATGGTAGCTATGCGAAGCATGAATATATAGACTTTTTTGATTCAGGTGTAGATTATTCTGACACAGAAAGAGAAACTGCTCCTAGCCTATTAGGTACTTCTGCCATTACTTATCGTAAGGATTTTGGAAATATTGGCTTTAGCATAACAGGAGAACATGAACTGGTAGGGAGTTATAATACCAGCTTTGAGAATCAGGTAGAAAACGATGATGGTTCTTTTAGTACAGCTACTTATGATGGTCATAATGTTTTTAATCTTAGAGCATCATTAAACTATAAAGGAATTGATATATGGGGACATGCTTTAAATGTTTTTGATGAATTATATGCCGCAAGAGCCTCATATAATGTGTTTAGAAGCGAAAATAGTTTCACCATAGGAAACCCAAGAGCTTTTCATCTTGGAGTTCGATATAATTTTTAAAACCAAAAGTTTTTAAAATATAGTTATGATCTACTGTCATAGTAAATATGTGTTTAAAAGAGTCGACATCTCTACAATTGGTTTACACATATTGTTTTCTATTATGGGGTAATAGAAAATAATGGCAGTAGATTTTTCATAAATCCCTGATAATTCTAAAATCATGAAAAAAAATTCAAAACTTAATAAATGGCTTTGGAAATGGCATTTTATTGCAGGATTAATATCTCTTCCATTTATTCTTATACTTTCTATTACCGGAATTATTTATTTATTTAAATCTGATTATGAGACTCCGAGACAGAAACATATAAAAGAAGTAGTTATTACGGATAGTCCCATTTCTCTACAGGAACAATGGAAGATAGCTAATGAAACAGCTATCAAAAAACCAAACTCAATTGTTATCTCAAAATCACTTAATCATGCTACAGAGTTTGTCTCAGGAAGGTTTGGTGGTAAAAGTAGTTTGTTTATAAATCCATATTCGGGTACTGTTTCTGGTGAGATCATTGCCAAACAAACAGATATGCATACGGTTCGAAAATTACACGGAGAATTGTTAATGGGTAAATTTGGTACTAAAATTATAGAATTGATTGCAAGTTGGATGATTGTCCTGATACTTACTGGCTTATATGTTTGGTGGCCAGAAAGAGGATGGAAATTAAAGGGGTATTTTATACCGAGAACAAATCTAGACCGTAGAACATTATACAGAGATATTCATTCTATTTCGGGTTTTTGGATATCTATTTTATTAATAATGATCTTAATGGGAGGTTTTCCTTGGACGGACGTTTTTGGAGAAAATTTCAAAACCGTTCAAAAGTTAACAAATACTGGATATCCAGCCACTTGGAGAGGTCATCAATTAAAATCGAATATTGCTGGAACATCATTAACATTAGATCAAATGGTGTTAAAAGCAAAAGCAATAAAACTTCCTGGTGAGGTAACAGTAAGTTTTCCCAAAGGACCTAAAGGAGTATTTAGTGTATCTAACTTTAACCCTTCCGATTTAAACACTCAACAAAAAATACATTTTGATCAATACTCAGGTGAACCTATCCTAAAACTTACTTGGAAAGATGTAGGAGTTTTAATGCGAGCAAGAATGTGGTTTATGGCATTTCATCAAGGTCAGTTTGGCATCTTAAATTGGTGGTTAATTCTTCTGACTGCAATTGCGTTAACCATAATGAGTGTATCTGCTATTCTATCTTATTCATTAAGAAAGCGAAAGAAAAATTGGGGAGTCCCAAAAGTTCCTTCTTCGTTTAAAGTTGGATACGGGATTATAGTACTATTAATGCTACTATCGTTAGTATTCCCTTTATTCGGAATAAGTCTTTTATTAATTTTAGGAATAGAATACCTAAGAAAAAAACAATCTCGAAAAATTTCTTAATCTATAATAGGTCAGAATAATACATACTTAAAAAAGTAATACATTTGAACTATTAAAAACCAATACCAATGAAAACTAAAAACGTATATTTTATAATATTAATTGCTGGACTTCTAACAAACTTTTCCTGTAATCAACTATCAAAAGAAGAACAAGAATTTGATGCATTAATGCAAAAAGTAATTGATGTACATGATGAAGTAATGCCAAAAATGGGACCTATGAGCACTTTGATAAAAGAGTTGGAGCCCAAGATTGATACCACTTCTGTTGGAAAATCATATGAAAAGGCACAAAAAGATCTTAAGGATTCTTATGATTTCATGATGGATTGGATGAGTGATTTTAGCTCTAAATTTCCTCACGGTGAAGAAAATACCGTTGATGACCTGGAAAAGTTTACCGCAAAAATGAAAATGTTACAAGAAGAAGAAATCAAAGTTAATAAGTTGAAACAGCAAATCAATTTAAGTATTACTAACGCTGAAAAGCTTTTGAAAAAGTCATAACCATCGTATCTATTTATAGTTTCTAAAATTGTTTTATTTTTGCTCCTGCAACAAATCGCTTAAACCAATGAGAAAAATTATTTTATTAGCCTCTGTACTAATGCTAACCAATTCATTTGTACACGCACAAAAAAAGAAAGACCTAATTGCAGAAATTGACAAACTTAGGTCAGAGCTAAAAGGTACGCAAGGTGAATTAACCGAGGCCAAAAAGAATGAGAGAGTAAGTCAGTCTAAAGTAAAAACTATGGAAGCTCAAGTAGCTGACCTTAAAGACACCAACGCTTCACTTCTGGCTAACATGAATAGTTTCACTGAGTTATCTAATAAAAAGGCAACTAACTTACAGACTTCTCAAGAAATTATTAAATCAAAAGATAAACAACTAAATGTAATTAATGACGCTATTACAGCAAATGACTCCACCAATCTAGCTGTATTTAGTCAATTCAAGAATGCAATCGGCGGTGATAATATAAAGATTGGTGGAAGTACCATATTTATTATTTTACCAAACACTACACTTTTTGGAGAAAATGATAAAAATTACATTGTAGATGAAAAAGCAAAATCCACTTTAGAAAAAATTGCCGCTACATTAAACGCTAATCCTAATCTTACTATTACCGTAGAAGGGAATAGTAATGCATTAAAACTAGATGGAAAAAAACTAATTGATAATTGGGATTTAAGTTCTAGGCAAGCTGCATCTGTAGTTAGAGTACTACAAACAGATTATAAAGTTGACCCTAAACGTATGGAAGCTTTAGGAAAAAGTGAGTATGGTACTGAAGGTATAGAAACGGTAACGAAAATTATAATCAATCCTAAATTTGATAAATTCTATAATTTAGTTAAAGACAATATGAAGAATTAATCTTCTAAAGACTTTAATAATATATAAAAGACCAACTAATATTAGTTGGTCTTTTTTTATTCCTCGAATTAGGATATTAATATCTCTATTTTATGAATTCGTCAGTTTTCTACTTTTAAATTCTGTTGGATTCATTGTTGTATGTTTCTTAAAAAACTTAGAAAAATGCCCTGCTTCTTTATACCCCAATTCATAAGCTATCTCCTCTGATGTTTTATCAGAATATAATAGTAGCCTTTTTGCCTCTAATACAATACGCTCATTAATAGTTGCTAATGGTGACTTATCACTGTACTTATTAAACAAATTAGATAAGGTTTTAGGGGATTTAAACAACAACGCTGCATATTCAGATACTTGATGCTTTTCTCGAAAATTTTGTTCTATAAGAATATTGAATTTCCTTATAATGTCTAATTGATTATTTGGAATTTCTGATTCAGGCAAATCTTCTTTAATCAATCTTCTTGATTTGATAAGAAACCTTTTTAAAAGTGTCTGAAGCATTTCTCCTTGAATCTGATCTTTATTTTCAAATTCCTCTCTAAAAGAATCAAACATCATGGAGAAACTCACTTTTTCCTTATCGTCAAGAGATAATATTTGAGGTACAGAAGAGCCAAAAAACAAAAAACCATTACAAGACACTTCTTGATCATGATCTCTTATACAATAAAACTCTCTATTAAATACCAATGAAATAATTCCATCTATATTACTTTCTATTTCTAATACATTAAGTGGTGTACAAAAAACAATTTGATCCTTTTTTAATTCTATAAGAGATCCATCAATTCGAAAACTCACATCATGATCTTTACTCCATATGATCTTATACAGTCCTTTATTTCTGAGTAAATCTAGTGATGAAGAGCAATTAAAATTCGTAAGAATAAATGAGCTCTCATCTTTTATACTTGAATAATCTAATCTCATATTCAAATTAACAAATAAATTTTATCAAAAAAGAAAAATCTACCATTCTTAAGGAATAATTATCATTACAGAACATCCATACTCAACGTAAATTTGTTCATATAATTAATCTTAAAATAAAAACACATATGGAAACTACAATAGAAAACAACTTAAAACACGTTCACGAATTATTAGCTAAAGGAGCTTTTATAGAAGCTATGGAAACTTATTTACATGATGATGTAGAATTAAGGGAAAGTAACGATCAACCTAAAAAAGGAAAAGAGTTTAATTTAAAATTTGAGCACGATTTTATTAACAATCAACTTTCTGAATTCATCAGATATGAAGTAAAAAATTATGCTATCAATGGAAACCATTCTTTTTATGATGCTATTATGGAATTGAAACTTAAAGATGGAAGTACTATGCTTTCTGAACAAACTGTTGCAACCGAATGGAAAGATGGAAAAATCTATAGAGAACGCTATTACCACGGATAAAAAATCTCTAAAAAGAAAGTCTTTGTTTTATATTAAAATCCAATCCTTAGTTGATTGGATTTTTTTTTAATTATGATACTCCTTTCTAAACTCTAAAGGTGTTTTATTTGTTTTTATCTTAAAAACCCTAGAAAAATAAGCATAATCCTCGTATCCTAGACTTTGACCTATAATCGACAAAGAACTATTAGAATGCACTATTAATCGTTTTGCCTCTAACATTATACGTTCAGTAATTAAATCAGTTGTTGTTCTATTGAGCGTTCTTTTTGTTATCCTATTTAAATGCTTAGGAGTAATGTTCAATTTCTCTGCATAAAACTTGGCTGATTTTTCATTTTTATAAAACTGTTCTATTACTAGTTCTAAAGAAGAAAGAGTTTTTAAATACGTTGGCGTAGATGATGAATGTTTTGCTTTTTTATTTATATATAAACGAGATAAATCTATATAGATAAGATCAACTAAATTTATTATTTTATCTCTATTAAAAACCAAAGTTTGATTATACTCTGAATTTATCTGTTCAAAATATAACCTAATTAAAGGAATCTTGTCTTCGGTTAAAGTCATATAAGGTGGATTCTTGTACGAATAATAAAAAGGAAATCGTTGAAGTTTTTTGTTAGAAAAATAAAATTCATAAAAATCTTGTGAATGAAAAAAAATATATCCCTCTGGCTGATCTTCAAATTTCCAATAATGTGTCTGACCTGGCATTAGAAAAAACACACTTCCCGGTTCTACTATATAAGAATCAAAATCTACCTCGTGTATGCCTGAACCTTTCAAAAAAAATACACACAAGAAAAAATCATGTTTATGTGGCTTATGAAAGATATCTTTATTTTTTATTAAATGATTTTTTAAATCATTGCTATAAAAATCGGCCAAAGATTCTTCCTTCTCAAATTGAGTTATGTTTAATATCGGTATCATTTTAAAATCGCAATATATGTCCTTAAAGTACAAAAAAATGCAACAAACACATGAATAAAAAACTCATAGGCATAACTACTTTTGTATATAAATATACTTATATCTTTAAGATTAAATAAAGATAGCGCGTAATAAAAGTCTTTAATCTACAAATAAAAAGCAAATGAATTTTTTAAAGGGAACAAAAGCCTATAGTATCATAAAAGGTACTTGTCCGGTTTGTCATAACGAAAGTATGTATTCTGAAAAAAATCCGTATTTACTTAAAGATACATTAAAAATGAACGAACGTTGTAGCTCTTGTAATACTAAATACAAAATTGAACCTTCTTTCTTTTATGGAGCTATGTATGTAAGTTATCCTGTAGGTATTATATTCGCGGGTACTGCTTTTATTTTATCACACCTTGTATTTAACATAGACCTAATACCAACATATTGTATAATTGTACTGGTTATGATATTTTCTCTTCCAATAATCCTTAGAATATCCAGAAATATTTGGATAAACTTTTTTATGAGTTACAAATAAATACGGGTTTAGCATATTAAATAAAATATCAACCCGTAAATCTTTAATTTTTCAATAAAAAAACAACTTTTACTGAAAGAAAACAGCTATTCACAGAAAGTAAAAAGTCATTCAACAATACTGACAAACGTTCTACTGAAAGCACCATATTCCCTTACAATATTAATCTTAATTGTTAAGTTATTTCTTTTGAATTCGCTTAGCTAAGTATCTAAAGAAATTTTGATTTCAGATCAATCTACATTGTGAAGATGTTGTAAATATCATTTTTGAATTCGACACTTACTTTTTTCAAATATTAGTTGGCGCCAACGTAATATCTGAAGAACCTTACCCTCTTATCATAAATGATTCGAAGAGGTTTTAACCTAACAATTAACTATACAATTTATGAAACTATCAAATTTCAGAATACTATTAGTATTCTCAATCACCGCGATTTTTATACAATCTTGTTCATATGATAATGAAGAATTAAATACAGAATCACTTGACTCAGAAACCATAGATGATACTACTAAAGGTCCTAATGAATCTGATGCTACAATTGATTTGATTACGGATTGGAACTCTTTATGGGTTGAATTAGATCAACATGCATTCGGAATGCGACCTAATGCAACTGCAAGAGCTTTAGCTTATATACACTTAGCCGCATATGAAACTGCCGTATATGATATGAGAGGGTATCGGTCTATAGAAAATAGATTGGATGGACTGCAAATAAACCCTCGCGAAAGAGAAAGAAATATCAACTTGGACTTAGCACTAAATACTTGCTATGCTATTGTTATAGATCATTTTATGAATAACATTGATCCTTCAATAGATAGTAAAATAGGTTTATTACAATCTGAATACGAGGATCAACTTTCTAAAGGGTTAAGAAGACGTGATATTAGAAATTCTATTGAATGGGGAACACACGTTGCAGAACAGGTAATTGCTTACAGTCAAACAGATACAGAAGCAGAAACACAAATTTTGGAACCTCAACCTCTTGACTATGAACCTCCAGTTGGACCTGGTTTATGGAGCTATAGCGCGGAACCTGAACGTGGTTTGTTCCCATATTGGGGAAAAGTAAGAACCTTTGTAATCTCTTCCGAAGAAACCAGTAGTATCCCTCCATCTATAGACTATAGTACTGATCTTGATAGTAATTACTATGCCGAAATGAATGAAGTATATACGGTAAGTACCGAGGCCGCATCGCAAAACAATGAAGACTTATGGATTGCAGAATTTTGGTCAGACGATGTAGAAGGGCTCATGGTAAGTCCTCCAGGGCGGCAAATTGCTATTGCTAATCAATTAATAGATCAATATAACCTCGATTATGATAAATCATTAGCGATGCTTCTTAAATTAGGGTTTTCATTAAATGATGCTGCTGTATCATCATGGGCTGACAAGTATGAATATTTAGTAATGCGTCCAAGTGTTTATATTCAAGAGTTTATAAATCCTGATTATCAAACAAATTTATTTAAATTTATTTTTTGGCCTAACCCAACGTTTCCGGGATATCCATCTGGTCACTCTACCTTTGCCTCTGCTGCTGCAGGGATATTCATCGATGAGTTTGGAAATGACACTAATTTCACAGATAGAACACACGAAGGTAGAACTGAATTTTTGGGTCAACCAAGGCAATTTGACTCTTTTACTGAAATGGCAGAAGAAAATGCTTTCTCAAGAATCCCACTTGGAGTTCATATTAGAATCGATTGTACAGAAGGGTATCGTCTTGGTTACGAAATATCAGATGCTGTTAATAGATATCGATTAAGAAATTAGTAATATAATGCACTTTAATCTATAGTGATACTAAAAAAATCCAATAGTCTATTTTAAGGACTATTGGATTTCTTTTGTCGGGTAGAGAGGATTCGAACCTCCGATCTCTGGTCCCCCAGACCAGCACTTTAACCGGACTAAGCTACTACCCGAAATTTGAAGGACAAATACAAAAATACTTTTACTATGCGGATGGATTCTTGTTTTGTTCTAAAATTTTAATCATTTTAAATGATTTCAAGAGATGAAATAACCCCGGAAGAATAACGGCTCCACCAATAATTAATGATACTCCTAATACATTAATTACACTATCAGGAGCAATTTGATCTAATAAACTTACACTTCCATTTTTACTAATAATAATATTCGGAAAATGTGATATTAAAGCTGCAAGTAAAATCAAAAATACTTGTAATCCAGCAAAAAGTCTACTTAGTACTCTCCTACCCTTTTTTATAGTCAACCAAAGAGGTAACAACAATATTCCGGAAATTATCATCGCAGCGATAGCATAAGGATCTGTGATAAAATTCTTTACAAAAAAGTAATTGTCAATATATCCATATATAAAGGTTATTAATCCCATGACAAAAACAACAATAGTTGCTATAGCCGCTTTTCGAATATAAATATTTTCCTTTCCTTCTTCAGATTCACCAATAAGTAATACAGATGATAAGAATGCACATAAAGCTGCAAAAAACAATCCTACTAAAACACTAAACACATTAAACCAAGGTTTTACAAAAATTTCGTAAAAAGTTAAATTATTTATGTTTTCAGAAAGTTGAATTTCACCACTGATCAATCCACCAAATACCATTCCTAGAAATATTGGTGTAACCAAACTCGATACTTTAAACATTCCATCATACAACTTTTGTGAATTATCAATTATTGCATCATAATGTCTAAATACAAAAGCAACTCCTCGTAGGGTAACTCCTAATAATACTATAGTTAAAGGAATATGTAAATGAACTACTAATATATTGTAGTATGCTGGAAATGCGATCCACAAAATCACAATCATAATAATAATCCATATATGATTTGCCTCCCAAACGGGGCCCATTACCCTATAAATTGTTTTTTTCGTTATTTTCTGATTCTCTTCAGAAGAAAACATTTCTACAATACCCGCACCATAATCCGCACCACCCAAAACAACATATAGATACAAAGAAAACATCAAAAAAAACAATACTACATATAACATAAGCTAATTATTTTTGGGCATTAAGAACTTTGATTTGGCGAATCATCAACCAAGTAACGGCTACAGATAGTGTTAGATATACTACTATATATGTGTAGAAACTAAAAACGATTCCTGGCATTGGAGTTACTGCATCTTTTGTTCGCATAATTTTATGAATAATCCATGGTTGCCTTCCTACTTCTGTGACGATCCATCCCGCTTCTAACGCTATAAAACCAAGAGGAGCTAATAAGACAAAAAGTATCCAATATTTATTACTCTTTAACCATTTTTTCTTTTTTAAAGAAACGAAATACAATAACCCTGCGAGCATTAATACTCCACCAATACCAACCATTGTCTGAAAAGCATAATGTACAATAGGTACATTTGGACGTTCATCCTCAGGAAAATCATTCAATCCCTTAACCTCTGCATTAAAATCTCCAAACGCTAGAAATGATAACATCCCAGGAATAGCGATTTTATATTTCACTTCTTGAGTTTCTGCATTAACAATACCACCAATATACAATGGAACTCCTTTTTCTGTGTTGTAATGTGCTTCCATTGCTGCTAATTTTACCGGTTGTCTCTCAGCAATATCCTTCGCCGATATATCTCCACTAATTGGTTGTAATATCGCAGCAATTGCGCCAAATGTTAAGGCTATTTTAAATGCTTTGGTATGTAATGCTACTCTTCTTCCTTTAAATATTTGAAATGCATGAATTCCTGCAACGGCAAAACCAGTAGCTGTAAATGCAGCTAATGTCATATGTAATGCTTGTGTAAACCAAGCTGGATTTAACATCGCCTGTACTGGATCAATATTTAAAAACTGACCATCTATGTAATCGAATCCACTAGGAGAATTCATCCACCCATTGGCAGCTACTACTAAAATTCCCGAGGCAACCCCAGATAATCCAATAATAACACCAGTAAACCAATGAAATTTTTCTGGTAATTTATTCCACCCGTACAGATAAAATCCTAATGCAATGGCTTCTACAAAAAAAGCAGCTCCTTCCAATGAAAAAGGCATTCCTATAATAGGACCTGCATGCTTCATGAATTCTGGCCATAACAAACCTAATTCAAAAGACAAAGCAGTACCCGAAACTGCACCGGTAACGAAAAAAATCGCTACTCCCTTTTGCCAAGCTTTAGTTAGCGTTAAATAAATCTGGTCTTTAGTTTTTAACCACTTATAATGTGACACCACCATAAAAAAAGGCATCACCATTCCAATACAAGCAAAAACAATATGAAATATCAAGGTAAATGCCATCTGGAGTCTTGCTGCATCAAGGTTTTCCATAGAAAATTTTTAGTGAAAGAATGCTATTTTAATTACACTATAAAGATACGATTCAAAGCTCATTTTAAGAAGAAAAACGATAAGTCTTTTGTTTTTTTTACCATTAAATTTTAAACGTTGATTATCTCAAAAGAAATAGGTAAAAATACAGCCTAAAATCGTTAATAGTTTATAAGGAAATCTAACATCTTCTTGATCATAAGCTCTAGTATTTATTAAATACTCTTATCTTTAATAATACTTTACATTGGAATCTTTACCTTCGTAAATAGACCAATTTATTTTACACAGACTTAATGGACATAATACCTATTAGAAAAATACTTTTATGCATAACGCTATGCTATTCTTTTCTTTGTTTTGGACAAGAATCAGCTACGACGCAACTAAACAGCGCCATTGATTCTTTAGACGCTAACCCTAACTATTCTTATAAGGTTTTATCCAAAATTTCAAAAGACAACCAACAACAAGATTCTATAAAATCAAAAGCTAAACTTTATTTAGGAAGTTATTTTAATTCTATAGGAGTGGTCGATTCATCCATGTATTACACCAGAGCCTCCTTAATTCATTTAAGAAACAAAAAACATCTAGCTCAAGCATACAGACTACTGGGTTCTAGTTTTAGACGGAGCGGTAACATGGATGAAGCTATAGAAATGTTGTATAGAAGTCTTAAGATTTCTGAGGAAATTGATTATTTAGATATGATAACTAAAGTTAAATCTGATTTTGGAATTTTATACGCTAATAATGAAAACTATGATAAATCTATTCAGTTTTTTGAAGAGAGTAATGCAGCCACTACAGACAAAAATATCATTTCATCTAATTACATAAATATAGGAGCCGCATATTTTAGAAAAAAAGATTATGACAATGCTGAAAAATTCTTTCTTAAAGCTTATGAAATGATTCCTCCCAATACGTCTCCAAAAGCCTCTGCTACGCTAGCATTAAATATTGGAGATGTTTTACATAAAAATAAAAAGTACGAAGAAGCTTTGGCATATTTTAATGATAGTAAAAAGATTGCGGATCTTCATGGTTTTAAAGACAAAAGTATCAATGCTATAGTTCATAAATCAAAAGCTATTGCCGCATTAGGAAAACCAAAGGAAGCTATAAATCTTCTAAATAATAGCATAGCTCCAGCAAAGCTGATTTCTAATTTAGAAATACAAAAAAACATTTATGAAAATCTAACGAATATTTATGCTTCTATTGATGATTATAAATCCGCAAATCTAGCTTTAAACAATTTTCATGCTTTAAAAGATTCTATTAGTGATAATAGACAAAAAAAAACAATAACTGAATTAGAAGTAAAATATGAAACTGCAACTAAACAAAAAGAAATTTTACTTTTAAAAGAAGATCAACTTTCTAATGAAGCCGAAATAAAAAGACAACGTTTGTTAAAACGATTTTACATGATTGGATTCATTATAGTTCTAATCCCGATTATTGGTTTGCTTCTAGTATATTATCAGAAACTACAAGTAAAAACAAAATATAATGCTCAGAAAGAAGAAATTAATCGGCAGAAAACTGCTTCTTTTCTAAAAGAACAAGAGTTAAAACTAGCGAACACCTATGTAATTGCTCAGAACGAAGAAAGAAATAGAATTGCGAGAGAATTACACGATAGTATCGGAGGAAATCTAGCTGCTATAAAATTACAGATGATTAACATCGAAAAAGATAAAAAAACACAAGCTACGATTATCGATCAATTAGATAATACATATCAACAAGTTCGAGAAATATCTCATAACCTTATCCCTAAAAAAATTAATCAAACCGCTTTTGCAAATTATATAAGAGAATACATAGATACTATAGAAAAAGTTACAGAACCTGACATCAATTTTATACCACATCCTGTAGAAAAAATTAATACTATTAATGATAATCAAAAAGTAGAAATTTTTAGAATCATACAAGAGCTAATGACCAATGCGCTTAAACATGCTAAAGCGAAAGTTATAGAAATATGTCTTAATGCTTATAATGATTCTGTTGAAATTATTTTTGAGGATGATGGTATTGGTTTTGATTATAAAAAAGAAACAAATGGTATCGGTTTACAAAATATTAAAAAGCGCTTAACGTTATTAAAAGCAAAAATTGACATTGATTCTGCTGCTAATCGCGGGACGGCTATACGGATTGAAATACCTACTGTGCTAAATGACAAAAAATAATACATATAAACTAGTAGTGGCTGATGACCACAAAATGTTCTTAGATGGTCTTTTAAGTATCATATCACACGAATCTGATTATGAAATCGTTTACACTGCCAATAATGGTTTTGATCTTAAAAAATACTTAGAAATTAATAGTTCTGATCAAATTGATTTAGCGATATTAGATATTAATATGCCAAAAATGGATGGTGTAGCACTTAATCATTACATCAAAGAAAACCACCCTACTATTAAGACTCTTATAGTTAGCATGTTATCTGAACCTCAGAAAATTTATGAATTAACGCAAGCGGCAGTAAATGGATATATTCCAAAAAACGCAAAAAAAGAAGAACTTCTTAAAGCAATAGAAACCATATTAAAAGGTTCCAATTATTTCTCGAACAGCATCAAAGAAGCGTATACAAAAAGTATTTTTGAGCAAAAACAGAACAACGAAATTAACCTTAGTAAGCGGGAAAAAGAGATATTACAATTAATAGCCAAGGAATATACTACTCAAGAAATTGCAGATCAATTATTTTTGAGTAAATACACAATAGAAGGGTATCGTACAAGTCTAATTTCTAAGTTGAATGTAAAAAATGTAGTTGGGTTAGCAAAACATGCCATTAAATTAGGATTGGTAGATTAAGACCTGTTGTCAGCTAATTTTCTACATACAGCCTACTCCAGTATCAGCTACAATTTCTGTTCCCGTATTAATTAAATCACATACTGCGTTTGGCATAGAAACGATATTGTTTTCAGAAACATCCAAGATGTTTAAATTTATCAAATTACTTAGTTCTACTGGTATTTCTGCAATAGCATTAGTCTTCAATAAAAGGCTTTCTAATAGAAATAAATCTCCCACACTTTTATTTACCTCAGCCAAATCATTTCCGGATAATTGAAGTCTTTTTAGATTGGTTAGCTTTGTAATTCCTGAAGGAATAGTACTTATACCTGCATTGTAAATATCTAACCTAGTTAATGTTCCTAACTCTAAAACATAATCTGAGATTGAGCCTAACGGATTTGAAGAAACTCCTAAACTGGTTAACTGAGATAAATTTGTTATCTCTTCCGGAACTTCTGAAAGCTCTATATTATTAATAAATAATGAATTCAACTTAGAGAGCTCAAATATTTCCGATGGTAGTGTTTCTAAAGTATTATTAGATAAGCTCAAATATCTAAGTTCTGTAAGTTTATTAATGTCAGAAGGTATATCTACTAACATATTGGTATACACTCTTAGATCCGTTAGCTTTTCGAGACTAAAAAATTCTTCTGGAATTATTTCTATCTGATTTCCGCCGAGATTTAATACTCGTAAGTTATTAGACAAATCTTCAATCTGCCTTGGTATTTCTGCAATCATATTGCCTTCTAACGATAATGTTTTAAGATAAAACAAATCACAGATTTCTGGCGGTAATATGGTAAGCCCTTTTTCATCTAACTCTAACCCTATTATCTTCTCATCTATAACCACAACACCTTCCCAAGTGGAAACGTCATCATTAGTGATATCCCAACCTAATGTATTGTCGGGGTTTTGATTAAAAATAGTAAGCAAAATTTCTTGATCTGTACTGGCAACAACGCGCACTCTCACCGTATAATCAGAAGAAGTGCCATCTTCTGCTATCACACTATAATTTAAAGGTTCAGAAAAATCTACGAAAATATCCGTGCCTTGAATAATGGATGCTGATTCTGAAATTTTAATACTTGGTTTCAAAGCACTAATTGGAGTACCATATGGTAATACTACAGATATCAACTTATCATTTTGATCTATACGAGCGTTAACATCAATCTCTAGCTCTTCATTATCTGATGAGAGAAATGTAAATTCTATTATATCTTTTTCACTATTAAGTAAAATAACATCTGACCCATCTATTTCTTTAGAGCAAGAAAATACGATCAAACTAAACATTACTAAATGTAGGTTTTTATTGGTTAATAAGCCCTTCATTGGTTTTGGTTTTATGAGTTTTAGAAGAATTGTGTGATCCATCTATGTCAACCAAAAGTAGATTATAGAATGATAGCACACATCCATGATTTCCATAGAAAACACCCCCTGAAAACCACTGAGTTTTTATTAATTTAACACTCAAAAATTATAATCAAACACTATCAAATAGATAATTTGAAAACTATATGAGTTTAATTTCGAAATCAAATTTTGAATTAATTATTTAATCTATTTCGAATGTACTTGGGAATTTGAGTTTTTTGTTCTTTACTATTCATTAACTCTATATATTTAGCATAAGACTTTCTTGCATCTTCTTCATTTCTTAAGCTCCAATATGCATCTCCCATATTCAAATAAGACTGAGAGTTTTCATGGTTCTGTAAAACAATTTTTGATAAAAAGATTGTTTCTGAATAAAGTTCTCTCCTTTTTAAATTGCTCTCTATTTGATTATAACTTAATAAATTGCTTTTTGAAACAGGGATTTCTCGAGTAATAATGGTTAATAATTTTTCATTTCCAATAATATCAAAATAAGATCGTTCTCTTAGACTATCTACAAGTGGTTTTAATACTAGCTCATTTACTGTCTGTAAATTATCTTTAAAATAAATTGGTTTTAATTCTAATGAAGCTAACGTATGTATTTCATAGTTATTTATTGATATTGTTTTTAGTACCTTAGAACCTTCAAAGCTAAAAGAATTTCTACTACTCCCATAAAACACTATTTTTTTCAGATAAAAATTATCAGCGTCTTCCTCCCCAATAAAATGATTAAATAATATATACTCATTACCAAAACTAAAAGTATAATTTATATTAAATCCACCACTAGAGCATTCAAGATCAATGTCTGGTAAGGAATCATAACCAAAAGTACTTCTATTAATTTCTATATTTTTTTTAACAACAATTTTATTTTTTCTTTTTATAATCAGTTTCAAAATTAATTTATCTCCTATAATTTCTTTCTGAATTAAAATTGTTGACAACCTATTAGTTTCACAGGATAAAGTATACTGATTACCTTTCAAAACTGAACTAGAAGTGGTTTCATAACTATTTGTACTAGCACAATTAAAAAATGAACTAACTAACAAAATCAAAACAATCACAAAGGGCTTATAAACATTATTCATAGTAATCATTACCTATTTCTCATTTTGTTAAATCTTTCAGCCATATCTGTACCTCTTCTTGTTACTCCATAATCTTCTAAAATTGCAGTTTCATAAGTCTGATGATTATCTCCCCAATTTAATGGATTCTCAGACACATTAGGATTCCTTGCGAAAAAATTATTCAAGGAATCTCCAAGATCATTTCTAACATATGCAGGTCTATTTATATGATGATCTAAAGCGGTCGCTCTTCCTAATCGTGATATTAAAAAATCACCTAATGTATGAGAATAACCTCTAGGTACAATTGGCAAAACCCTATCTCTTAATCTTGAGATAAAATCTTCTATTTGTTTTACTTGAAAATCATTATCATTTACTGCATTTACTATAGGTTCTAGTGGCTTACATTTTATTCTGGAACCGAAAGTAGAGGCATAAAAGCCCTCCCTTATTTTACGCTTTAAATCGCTACCTGTAATTTTTTGAGCATTAGGATCATCCGGATCTTTATAGAACATAGTATTATTCTCTACTGTCCAACCGCAACTTTCAAAAAGACAAACATATTTCTCAGCGTTAGAATTTTTAAATTCTGCTACCTGAATAGGGAACTCTCCTTGTCCAGTAGGATTAATTGTTTTTTGCATTGCGCCAGCAGTAACTATTTCACTATCATATGATTGAACCGAATCAAGATTACCTTCGTTCGGAGACATAATTATAAATATATCTTTTTCCATACTAGTAACTATTCCTTTTGAAATTATTTCGTTCCATTTAGCATAATCTTTTAATTTGTAACTACCGTTATATATTGGTCCATATACTTTAACCGTTCTACCATATCTTGTGCATCTAAACTGTCCATCATATTTTTTCCCGCAATTACAAACCTTAAGCTTAAAATATGAATCGTTATTTTCATTTAAAAACTCCTCATCATAATCCTGTTTATCTCCACTTACTTTTACTTTTAACCACAAAAAATCTATTACCGGGGGTAATTCCGGCTTTTGATTAGAGGGTAGAGGATAATCCTCTGGATTAGTAGATACCTCTGACCCAATTTGTGGCACATCTGATCCAAAAGTTAGTGGAACAGACGGAGTAATTAGTTGCATTTCTTCTACAGAAGGAGGAGGGAGACTAATAGGTTCTTTAGGTGTAAATTTTTCTTTCCATTCACTGTAGATCGTATCTGGATCTTCTACTTTGGGACGAAATTTAATTTTTACAACAGCTTCTCCTCGATCGTTAAAAATAGCTTTTAGTTCGGTTTTATTTGTATTCTCATTTGGTTCTTCTGCTTCTATAGTATCATACTGAATAACTGTAAGTGGAATTTCATCCTCCATTAATAAAAATGGGCTCCTTTCAAAAATTTCTATAGTTGCTTCTTTATCTTTTAAAGCAAACCCTTTTACAAAAATATAAGCATCTCTACCTAAAACACCACTTTTAATTTCTATAAACTCTTCTGTTTCTTCTATTGTCATCACTGGAACCGAAAGTTCTGTATCTTTTGGGTACTCACCATTTTCAAGTACTGAAGCTACAAGTTCTTCTGTAGTATATAAATCTTGACTTTCTAAATTTTCATTATAATTATTAGTTATTGCTGTAACTATTCTATTATAATTTTCATCAGAAACAATTGTCATTCTACTTCTAAATTTATAAAGTTCAGAAGGAGATCCTACATTCTCAGTTCTACTCTTTTCTATTTTTCTTTTTGCAAAGTATGCGTCAAGTAAGCCTTCTTCAGCTTCATTGGTAGCAAAAGTAGTTTGATTCGCATAATCAGCCCAATTACGATTAATCTCCTCAATTCTTTTAGAACGAGCTTCTATCAATTGTTGTGCTGCATTAATTCCTTCTTTATGTCCACTCATTCTAATATTCTTTTTATTACAAATAGATGTAATAATTCATAAATTTAGATGCCATTTATTTCTAATCATCCTATACAATTTACAGATTTCAATTCTAGACGATTTTCATTAACTTTAAATCTGTAAAGAGTCATTGATTCTATTTCTTGGTCATTTGCCTTAACAGGAACTAAAAGAAGATTGTTTTCCATTCTCACTGGATCATAACTTCTTAGCACTTCCATTAAATCCACTGTAAATATTTTTTTATTTAGTATTTTGTTCTTTAATAAATATCTCCTCTTTCATACAAATGCGCTAATTCAAGTTTATTAAAGTTATTTACCCAGCAAAATCTATTACCATTATTTTATATTTACTATTACTCTTATTAATTTTTAGGTATAACCCAGTTTTAAAGCCTATAAATACTTCCTTACAGTTTTTGTTTTTTAAATCATCTTTATAAAGAATTTCGGTATTTTTAGAGCTTATAGAATCTATTAAGATATCTTTTTCATTAAACACTTCAATATTGAATATGGAATTAAGGTTAGATTTTGAGTTTTTGAATTTTAATAAAAACTCTTCTTTACTATCAACTTTAGAACCTATAAATTTTAAAGGATAACTATTCTTTTCAGATAAAGCGATTAGATCATTACTATAAATATGATTAATATAATTAACAACAAATTCATTAACCTTTAAGCTATCTGAAAATTTAATACAGCTTTGATAATTTTTAATACTTCCTTTTTTTATTGTCCTTTTTTCACTGATGATCGAATTAATAGTTACGTTAGTGCAGGAACTAACTAACAATTTTATGATCAAAAAATAAAACAAGTATAATTTATTTTTCATAATCATTCTACCTCCTGTTTATCTTCAGACGGGATTATCCCCCATTCCGTATGTATTCTTGAAATGTCTATATTTCTGTCATTATCCGTTAATTGATCATTGAACCCTAACTCATAGTCAGCTGGGACATAAAATCCATAAAGTCTTTTACTTCCTATTGATTCTCCGTAAGGAGCTAGTTTTATAGAATTATCTTGATTTCCTCCTAAAAGGATGTAATCGCCATTAGTTGCCATTCCAAATAAAAAACCTGTATGACCTCTCCATTGACTAATGTTCGCATATACTACTATGCATCCATAAATAGGCACTTCTATTTGTTTGAAATTTTTATCAAAATTTTCATGGATTGGGGCTAAAGAACTAGCGCTTAATGCATAATTATAACCACTTTCTTCCATACACCAATTCATAAAAGCAGCACACCAGGGTCCATTTCTCGAACTTGTTGGTTCAAAAGGATTTCCTACAAAACGCAAGTAATTTTTGGCCATAGTATACATTGGTTCTATTCCTTCTACTATGCCTCGCGCCTTTTTTGCTTCTCTAATAGCAATTTCCATCCAAGGAGCACGTTTATTAACTTCTAAACTAAAATATTCTCCTCTTTCTTCAGGAAAGCGTCTTTCATAAGTGCCATTATCTCCAGCTACTTCTACTTTTAACCATAAAAAATCTATAATTGGAGGTAATGACGGTTTTGCCCCAGGAAGAGGAAAATTCGCTGATTGATTCGTAGGAGATAATACATATTCTCCAGGAGTACCATTTCCGAAAGTTAATGGTTGTTCTGGCTCAATTATTTGTATTTCTTCTTGAGTCGGAGGCGGCAATGTCATTCCTTCTTCGGGTTCTTTGGGTATAAATTTCTCCTGCCATTCTAAATAAACTGTATCTGGATCTTCCTTTTTTGGTCTTAGTTGTATTTTTACAATTGCTTCTCCCTGATCATTAAATTGAACTTTAAATTCTGTTTGGTTTTCATTGATCAAGTCATCTCCTTCTGGATCCAAAGATCCATATTCTAAAAATGTCAACGGAGTATCTTCAGCCTCCATTAATAAAAAAGGACTTTTTTCAAAAACTTGAATTGTCGCTTCTTTACCTTGTAATGCAAAACCTTTTACTACAATATAGGTGTCACTACCCAAAGTTACTATGTTTGTAGGATTGTAATATACCTCAGTAATCATGGGAATTACATTTGGTATAATTAAGATATCTCCGACACCAATCTCATCAGCTGAATCTAACGATGAATTGGCCTGAACTATATCTTCCACACTTACATCATCATAACTATTCGCTATTCTACCAAGAGTATCACCACTTACAACTGTATATGTTTCAGGTTCTGTTTCTGAAGAATCATTTGCTGGTACCTCCCGTTCTTTTTTCTCAGCAAAATACGCATCCTGTAGGGCTTCTTCTCCTTCATTAGTAGCTAAAGTTGTTTGATTTGCATAATCAGCCCAATTGCGATTAATCTCCTCAATTCTTTTAGAACGAGCCTCTATCAATTGTCGTGCTGCATTAATTGCTTCTTGAATATGTTCACCCATAATTTCTTATGATATAATATTATATTTCTTTATCTATAGAATTATAAAAGATCACCTCCTATTTCTAGAAAAGTATCAACTATTTTGTTATTTACCTTCTAAGAAAGTTTACCAATTAGGAAACAGGTACAAAAAAATCTTTTTCAAAAGTTATCTTTGTTAAGAAAGGTTTATAACCTCTTACATGTTGCAAGAAAAACCATCCTCTAAATCCTGCTCCTAGTGAATAAAACTTTTGCATATCCGGTAAATCCAACCCAAAATGATCCCAATAAATCACCTCGTATTTGATATCATAACCGTTTTCTTTTTTAGTATATTCAATAACACTTACTTCGTAACTCCAAACATCATTCACGGCAATTGTTAACCCTCTAAAAAGATTGTTATCTTCTCCTCTAGCAAATGAAGGAGAAGCACCCGATCTTCTTTGCCATCTTATAGATGTATCTTCTGCTGCTGCAATATTTCCTCCCCTATTCTGTATTCGTTGTGTAATGTCATTTTCTAAAGCCGCACAAAATCTTTCTGTTGCAGAACTCTCGATAGCCGCTTGATTAAGTTCAGCATTCTCATAAATCCCTCCTTCATTATTTTGAAACTTATCAATCATGGATGCTATATTTTCTCTTAATGCACCTGAAGAAAGTTGGAAAGCCATGATTCTAAAATCATCAAAAAGCATAAAATCAAAATTCAACCTAGTAAGATTAAATAAAATAGGTCTTATTTCTGTTATTTCTTCGGTCTTATATATTGCTTTATCTGTAATCCTATCTCCATTTGCGAACTTTATATGTTCTGTATCATTAAAACCATCCTGCTCATATTCTTGCTTGTAAGCTTGTATCTCCTCTTCTGAATAAATCAACGTACTAGGTTCTCCTGAACCGTAGGCCATATCATTGGCAATTGCACTTCCATCTTCATTTAATCCTGGTATTCTATAACGTTCTACATAAAAAGGCACTTCTATATCTTGTAACATTGATTCAGGTAAATCCGTAGGGACGTCTATCTGAGCGGTATCTTTAATTACGATATCTACTCCTCCCGTTGCACATCCAATTGTAGAGTCTTCTAACAACATAAACTCTCCATCGATTTCTAAATTACTAGCAACTCCTTGCCATTGTTTAGGAGCAATTACACCAGCACAGGGCGGTGGACTTTTTCTCCATTTTTTGCATACTCCTCCAAAAACAAGATTCGATTTGTTTCGATCTCCATTGGTCGCACATGGTGTATCTTGTAATTGCACTTCTGTATGTGACACAACAAGTACTCCATCACTAGAACAGAGCGGACAGCTTAAGGTAGCTCCGTTTTTCACAAATTGTCCAGACATGATTCATAGGTTTTAAGCGTATTTTTTTACATAATCTTATTCTATATCGGTATTATTATAAACCAAACTTTTATCTTCTCTCATAATATCCCATTGCCATTTAAAGAAAGAATGCATATTGCCTCTAAATCTATTATCTAATGGCTCTTTGTTAAGATCTGGTTCGAATTGAGTTGGATAATCCATATAATTATCTGTAAATCCTCTATAAAAAAGGAAAGGAGTATTAAATTCTTCTTCAAAAGAATGCGGTAATGAAAGAGAATGCCCTATTTCGTGGGGAACATTATGAATTTCTGACAACCCTCCTCCAAAAATAATACACGCATTTCCCCATTCCACATTGGATATATCCGTTAGATCAGCACTAGCTAGCCCTCTCCATTGTATAGGAGGAAGGCCTTCTCTTTCAAGAATTCCCGTAACATTTGTATAAAACAGGAATGTTTTATTATGACCAAATTCTTCTATACCAGTTACTGGTTTATAATGTCCATATTTATCATATAACCTAACCAAATTATTTAAAAATCCATTTACTGAATTAAATTGAGGTCCTATATCCAAATTTTTAGTAACAAAATCATCTTTAAACTTTTTTACATCTGGATCGGTATCAGGTAAACTATCTATATCAAAATCATCATCAAAAACTTCTGTCTGTATTAAGGATTGAACCGTGGACTCATATTTAATAGTTGTCTTATAATTAGGATTCAAAATTGCACGCATTCCATCTATAATAACATTAACTGCTATAACATTAGCAGTGGCGATAGCATTATTATTATAGACCATCAGTTTACCTACTTCTTCTTTTTCTCCATCCAACTCTGCATAGATTTTTATTTCTTGGTGAGCTTCCAAAGGATTTCCTTCACATTTTATAGTAATTACTTTTTCAGTTACATAAAGCTCTTTTGTAGTAATACCTAAATCCTTAGTTTGCTTTTCTGCCAAAAGTTCACTTAAACTTATTTGCGATGGTGTAACGATAAGTGAATCATTTGGAGATTCAAAAATGATTTTAGTAGCATCGCCAACCAACGGCTCTATTGCTTCTATTTCGATATTTAATAGGGCTTGATTAACCCCATTATATGTTGTATCAGGAAAAATAGATAACCAAGCCGGATAATACTCTTCTCCATAAGGAGTAATTGGATTTACCACATCCTTTGTCTTGTACTCTTTTTTTAAATCTTCAGGATTTTTACAAACAGCTAATTGTTGATTTAAAGGTCCAGAAAAAGGAGATCCGGCATTATCATACCCAATAGTTTCTATTGGATAGATATGCTCATCCCGTAACCAATCAAACCCATACTCGCCTTTATAATCATCTGGTCTTCTTATATTAACCAAAAACTTTTTTAGTATGGCATTCTCCGTATCTGGTAAATCTGTTGGAACATCCATCTGAGCAGTATCATCAATACCAATATCGACGCCACCAGTACTACAGGTAATTGTAGAATCTTCTATTAACATAAATTCTCCGTCAATTTCTACATCTGTTGCAACTCCCTTCCATTGCGTCGGAGCAATTACACTTGCACAAGGCGGTGGGCTTTTACGCCATTTTTTACAAACCCCTCCAAAAACAAGATTAGACTTAGTTCGATCTCCATTTGTTGCACAAGGAGTGTCTTGTAATTGCACTTGAGTATGTGATACGATTAATGTACCGCTACTAGAACATAGAGGACATTTTAAAGTAGCTCCATTTTTTACAAATTGTCCAGCCATTATTATAGTTGAATTATACTAACGGTATTATGATATTCTTGTCTGCCATATTTTTCTATACTAGAAATTACAGCCCGCTGCAACCAAGATTCGAGTATACCTTTAAAATTATAAGTTCCGTTTACCGAAACATACTCTTTATTTTTGGGATAATGCGACTGTAACTGTAACTGAACATCTTCTGTTTCCTTTGCTGATTGCAATAAAACATCTTCTTCTGTAGTAACCTTTCCGTATTTTGTGGATAAATACTGTGATGTAATACTACACGAATCAGAACTATATTTTTGATACATCGATTTTATTAATCCTCCAAAATTATGATACAGAGAAATATCTTTTATAATCTCTTCTTCTGAATTTAATATCATTTCTGTCTTTAATATGAAGCGTTGTATTTGATTTCCTTTATATTTATTTTCAAAATACATTTTTATTTTACTCCAATTTTCCTGTAATTCATCTATATTATCTATGGATAAGATTTGCCCTTTATAAGATACTTGTAAATTAAGTTTGTTATAAACGGAAGCTGTTCTTTTTATAATATCTTGCATTGCAAAGGACCCGTCAGAGAATTGAAAATTATCATTTTCAATCTCAACATTTACAAAACGAATGTATGGTTGGTCTTCATTGTATTCCATAGAAAGAGAAACTTCTTTCTTCCGAGAACAACGTATTTCTCCAGAATAATTAATAAAATTTGTACTTTCTATCAAATATTTGTGCATTCCTTGTTTCGGAATATTTAATTGTATCTCTTGTGTTCTAAACCTATATTTACTTGGGATCATGACTTATGTGTTAAAAAATACGTTTATCCTTTACTAATTTTTACATTTCCTCCACCTTGAAAAGAAGCTGTTGCTCCACAAGCAATCTTCATATTTCTTTTACTCTGGATTTCTGCATTACCACTATTCTGAATTAAATCACCTCCGATAGTATTTTTCATTTTACTTTCTACTGTATTTGTATGATTAGAAGAAGAGGTGTCAAAATTCCTTTCTGTATAAATTGTTGTATCTCTACCAATATTAAATGAAGCATCCTCTTTAACATTCATTTCGAAATTCTTTGCATTCAATGTCATGGTTTCCAATGCTGTAATGGTAATATTATTATTGGCAGTATCAATATGAATTAGATTTTCATTCTTATCTTTTATAGTAATAAACTCCGCTTTATCAGTATCATTTAATTCAATTGTATGCCCACTTCGAGTTCTAATAGCTTTTACATTGTTTTTATCTGTTTTCCATCCTGATGGATTCGCAGATCCATTATACAATGCGCCTAGTACAAAAGGTCTTTCGGCATTTCCTCCCTCAAAACCTATCAATACTTCTTCTCCTACTTCTGGAATAAAATGAAACCCTTTATCTCCTCCAGAATGTGGTGTCATCACTCTAAGCCAAGGCGTATACACTCCTAATGGTTTCTGCCAATTTAATTGTACTTTAATTCTACCGATTCCTTCTGGATCATCATTAGCAGTAACCGTAGCTACCTGAGTTTCACTTTTGGGAGTCCTAAAGATATTTGTATTTGGATACACATCTTGATCTATGGCTATTCCTTCAAAGAGATTGATATACTTACCATTTTCAGTTGCAGTATGCGTTATTTTGATAATCCTATAAACTCCTTGATCATTATTTTTTTCCTTTATTTTTACTATTCTTCCTAAACTAACACCAGGATTATCGCTTTTACCAGTAATAATAACTTGTTTAATTTCTTCTGCTTTTTTTTGTTCCTTTACTAAATTACCCAGTCGTTGCTTTGTTTGAGTATCATTAAAAGTATTTAAAAAAACCTGTGTTTTATGAGGGAACATTTCTTTACTCTTATTAGATGCAAATCCATTATGCCCATTGATAGAACTTGTAATTTCTGAAGTGCCAACTTCATGTTTCTCATTACTTAGATAATCATTAGTAAAAAAAGAATAACTATTAGATCTAGGTTGTAAACGTCTAGAAAATTCTTGAAGATCAAACCCATAAGTTAGTGCAACTTCTTCTGAATTTTGAGGTTCTCCAAATATTAAATTTTCACCATCATAATAAAACCATTCTCCGTATTGAGCGGATAGCCTACTCGCAAATTGAAAACTACTTTCTCCTTGCTGCACACAATAATGCAATGGATTATTAAATCTTGTAGTTATTGTAGTATTTAATTTTGAACGATCATATTTCTGAAAAACATCCGTAAGAATGGATGTTAGGTTTTCGTCACTAAATGACGCATAATGAGGTCCATCATCTGTAAGTATTGAATTGCTTTTAGCCTTTATCAAAATAGAATCTCCCATAGATTGATGAAATCCGTTCGTCACTTTTACTTCTGTAACAACTCCATTAAACTTTAACTCCTTGTAAACGTTAACTGAGTCTAACGATGAAATTGAAAGAATAATAGTTTGCCCTAAAAAATCATTGCTTTCATCTTCATAAAGATCAGAAACTTTTTCTAAGACATCTTTACGACATAAAATTTCTAGTGAATGATGATCATCAATTTCTTGCTTAAGTGTAAGTTTCTTAAATGCTTTTATAGAAACTCCCCCAATAAAAATTTGGATATTAGATTGAAGTGCCATTGCTGAGTTTTAAGATTAATTTGTGT
This sequence comes from Aquimarina amphilecti, assembly GCF_900109375.1. Lineage (GTDB taxonomy): Bacteria > Bacteroidota > Bacteroidia > Flavobacteriales > Flavobacteriaceae > Aquimarina > Aquimarina amphilecti. The sequence continues at coordinate 46,848 of NZ_FOAB01000013.1, read as the reverse complement.
AACCAATTAAAGAAACAAATTGTTATTCTTTTCAACTAAATATATTCAATGACAATAAATTAGGTTTTAAAAATAAACGACAGTTCTTTTTGGTTATTCCAAATTTAGAAAATAACACAGCTTAGATCAACCAGAGATTCAGTGGAAATACACCCCTGAAAACCACTATGATTATCAACGGTTCGCTACTAAAAAAATTAAGGATTATCCGTAAAAAGATTAATTAGACTAAAAAAATAAATGAGAAATTATTTGATTCCAATCCAATAGAAAAGAAAAACTGGATATAAAATAAATTCATATCCAGTTGTTAAAAGTATGTAGTATACATTTTGTTTTGGGGTTTAAATTGGTAAAAGTCTATCTATGAATTGCATGACTACTAGCCGCTGGTAATTCTTGTAAAAACTTTCTCAAAATACTCCAATTGATTTTTAATGAAATAAAATTTGTCATGATTTCCTTTTTTTAAATTAATAAACATTATTAAACTGATATTTTTATTGCCCTATCAGTTGCTTAGTAATTTTCAAAACGCGTGCCAAACTTTTAAAAACTAAAACACAACAAAAACAAACACCTGTAAAACAAATAATTACATCGTTAAAAAAAATATTTCGCCATTACTACATTAACTTAAAAAAAAGTATTTCTTTTAAAACATTCTTGATATTTAACACAAAAAACCTGTTAAGGAATGTCCTTAACAGGTTTCTATTTACTTCAGTAAACTGATCAATCTATTTAACCATTTTCATCACCTTTACATCCTTATCAGAAACTATCTTTAAAAGATAAATTCCTTTAGGAAGGTTTGCTGTATTCATGGTTACTGTATTTGTTTTGTTATCCTTTACAAGTGCAGTATTCGTATTTTTTCCTCCAAGATCAAATATTTCTATACTAACATGATTATCTTTCATATTTCCAGTAAAAGATAATGTCAAGGATTCAGTAAAAGGATTCGGCCAGGCTTTTACTAGCTGTAATGTATCCTTTACTGGAACTTTCTCAGAAACAGATCTTTTAATATCATCTACGGATGGACACTCATTTGGACAGCTATCAAACCATTGGTTATCATACCAACCATCACTAGTTCTAAATACGTCATCACTTTGTGACTCTCCATTATCATTAAAAACGATTCCTACCTCAACAGATTCATCAATTACATAAGAATACCAAGGAGATCCAACAATTTCATTCATCTCTATACCAGGCCAAGTAGGAGCTCCAGGTATCGAAGTGTTTGCATTTTTATCATACACATAAATAAAAGCGGTATTCCAAGAAGAAGGTTTTTTAAAATAAACATCAAATGAAGTATCAACAATTACTCCTGGACATTCCGAAGGGCAAGTATCTGTCCAACTGTTATTATACCAACCATCTGTAGTTCTAAACAAATCATCAGTCTGAGATCCTCCGTTATCATTAAAAACAATACCAACCTCAACAGATTCTTCAATTGTATAAGAATACCAAGGAGAATCATTTAGTTGAGTCATTTGTATTCCTGGCCAAGCAGGAAAACCTGGAATTGTAGTATTTGCATTTTTATCATATAGATAAATATATGCAGCACTCCAACTATCAGGTTTTCTGAAATTAACCGTATATCCTGTCGTATCTTGGATAGTATAATCATTGCTAATTACCGCAGAGTTTCCTGTATTATTTATCGCAATTGCATTTAACACTGTAACTCCTACAGCAGCTACTGTAAAAGATCCTGAATACTGTGTACTTGTAGCATCTGGAATTGATCCATCCAATGTATAATATATTACTCCAGAATTGGTAGCACTCATACTTATATCTACACTTCCATTAAATGTACCAGAACCAGGGGAAACTGTTAATACAGGAGGTTGTGAAACAGTAGGACATTCACTCGGACAACTATCATACCATTGGTTATCATACCAACCTTCTGTAACTCTTGTTAAATCATCTGTTTGATCTCCTCCATTATCATTGAAAACAATACCAACCTGTACATCCTGATCAATGTTATAAGTAAACCAAGGAGTTCCTAATACACTATCCATTTCTTCTCCTGGCCAAGCTGGAAATCCAGGCAGTGCATCCCCAGTGTTTTGATTAAATAGATAAACATTAGCGGATGACCAACTTGATGGTTTTTTGAAATAGACATCAAACGGTTCTCCATCACCTATTACATAGTTACGTGTAATAACTTCTGATTCATTTCCTTCAGTATCGATAGCTATCGCTTTTATAGTAGTCGTATTACTTATACCAAAAGATGAAGAATACAAAGTACTTCCCGCGGTAGGATTAGAATTATCAGTAGTATAGAAAATAGATGTATTTGCTCCTGAAGCGGATGTCGCACTCATTGTAACAGACACAGCCTCAGTAAAAACTCCTGAAACTGGATTTACAGATAATGTAACGTTATCTGGTTGTGTTGTCGAAACAGGAGTTCCTATCAATACCAAGCCAAAATCAGTACCAAAATTTACCGTCCCTCCAGAAACTGTAGCTATATTTCCTGAAAAATAATCCTTTAATTGTGTTCCATTCGACCACATGCCAAAAACATCTAAAGAACCATTAAAATCTCCATCATTTCCTGAATACACTAACGTTTTATCTGAACCTTCTGCTCCATTATATTCTCTTTTAAAAGTATACGGGCTATCCTGTAATTTACTATGTCTTCCTCCTCCTACAGAAAGGTGTTCTCTTCTAAACCTTCCTAGTTTTTCAAAATGTTTTAATGTCAAAAACGCCTTAGAATTAGGGTTAGATAATTCATTGAAATTCATATTCGAACGTAAAGTAGCATCTCCAAATGCTCCCCCACCAGGAGTTAAAGTTCTTGCTGTCTCATCTCCATAATAAATTTGAGCGGGACCAGGTGTGAGCAATAATTTTGTCCCTGCTTCAAAAGTTCTTGTTCTTTCGCGATCAAAAACTTCTTCCGTATCATGATTAGCTAAAAAATTTAAAGAACTTTTTCCATTACCTAATTGATTAAAAAGTAAATTATCATATTTATTAAAAATATTTTCTAAACCATCATTAGCATTAAATCGAAATTCGAAATTAATTAGATTATCAAATCCATTGTCATAGTAGTCCACATTAAAACCATCCCCAGTAAATCTTCTTCCCATGCTCGGAGCCATATAGTTAAAAATCTCACCCGTCATCCAGAAATCTTTATCATCGATCTTTTTATCTGGATTATTATTCTTCCATTCTCTTAGAGCGATACGGCCTTCTTCTTCTAATTCTTTCCAAACAAATTCTTCTACGTGTTTTACAGTATCTACTCTAAAACCATCTACTCCAAATTTTCTTACGTAATCAGTTAACCACTTAATTATATATTGTCTTGGAGAGCGCGATTTTCCAGTTCTATTAAAAAAATCATTCAACTCCGCTTCTTCTTCTCCTCTTCTTCCTTCATTACTCCATTTATCCAATAACCAACCCGGCAAACCAACATTGTTATTTGATTCTGTAAGTATATCTGGTAAATTATCAACTAACTCGCATGGAATATTACCTCCTGGACCTTGAAAATTACAAGTCGGGTCCCTACGAACCCATTCATTAGGCCATGATTGATCTGCAGAATTATCTGGACCAACATGATTTAAAACCACATCCATAATAACTCTTATACCGTGCTCATGAGAAACATCAACAAATTGTCTAAAAAGATCTTCAGATCCTAAATTTTGGTCTATTGTAGTCCAATCTTTTGCCCAGTATCCATGAAAAGCATATCCGGCATCACCTATAGAGCCATGAATATTTTCATAAGGTGGTGTAATCCATATAGCGCTAACTCCTAAATCATCAAAATACCCTTCATTTAATTTATTAATCAACCCTTGAAGATCACCTCCTTCAAAACTTCTTAGTGCTGGTCCGTTTCTTTGCCTTCCATAAGAAAAATCATTAGACGGATCTCCATTTTCAAAACGATCTGTTAAAACAAAATATACATTAGCATTCTCCCAAGCAAATGGAAGGTCTTTATCCGATTGTGCTGTTCCTAATTTGGGCAGTAATAGATAGAATAACAACCCCCATAAAATTGTCTGTTTCATAATTAAAAGTGTTTGTGTTTGTGTTAAAATGATTGAGGGAAAAATCCCTTTTTGTGTAAAATATTCAAACGTTATAGTAAAGATGTTTAAAAAAACTCTTCGCTATCACAAACAGACAATCTTTTTTGTTACGCAAACGTTTGAGTGTTAATATTTAACTACAATAGAGTTAAAAAAATGAAGAATGATTAAAAAATTAGCACATAAATTGACAAGTATCCTGCTTTGTTAACTCAAAGATCTAATTCCAAAAATTCCTTAGAAAAGAAATTGGTTTTTCAAAGATTCCTCTATTTATGCAGTTATCAATTAACAAGTTCTAAAAAAAGTAGTATCGATGAGAGGTACTAAATAATACATGCTTAAACATTACAGAAGGTTACACACAAACTACTAAAAATCAATAAAAAGCCATATGAAATAGCTCATAATCATAAAAGAAAAACTGAAAGTATTAACTTATCACCTTTAACTTTGCAAATCTTAGTAAAAGCTTTTTGATACCTCCATTCTCAAAGTTAATTTCTGCTTTTTTGTCTTGCCCTACTCCTTCTAATTGAAGAACTTTTCCTTTTCCAAAACGCATATGCTCTACAATAGTTCCTGGTACTAAATCCCCATCAAAAAGATTTGTTTTAGGAGTACTTGTTGTTCCATTAGACACAGGTCTTAATTTTCGAAGTTTACGTAATTGTTCTTCCGAAGGTTTATGAGAAACAGGAGGTGATCCAGAAATTGGTTTTTTAAGCCTTAATTTACTTTTATCTACATCTCCAAAAATATCAGTATCGACTAGAGGTTTATAACGATAAGTATCGACTGGAGTGATATATTCTAAGTATTGATCATCAATTTCTTCTATAAAACGGCTAGGTTCTGCATCTACTAGTTTCCCCCATCGATAGCGAGATTGTGTATAAGTCAAATAGGCCTGCTTCTCTGCTCTTGTAAGTGCTACATAAAATAGTCTTCGTTCCTCTTCTAACTCTGATCGGGTATTCATACTCATCCCAGAAGGAAACAAATCCTCTTCCATACCTACAATGTACACATAAGGAAACTCTAATCCTTTTGCTAAATGGATAGTCATTAAAGCTACTCTATCATCATCTCCAGTATCTTGGTCTAAATCTGTTGCTAACGCCACATCTTCCAAAAACTCGGCTAAAGTTCCTGTCTCGTCCGCTAATTCTTTTTGTTCTTCTACAAAATCGCGAATACCGTTTAATAGCTCTTCTATATTTTCTATTCGTGCTATTCCTTCAGGTGTACCATCTTTTTTAAGTTCTTGTAGTAATCCAGTATTTTTAGCTACCATTTCGGATAACACAAAGGCATCAGAAGTTTGATTAGTTACCTGAAAACTCTTGATCATATTCATAAAGTTTTCAAGTCTGGTCTTTGTGCCACTGTTAATCTTAAGATTAATACGATCTAAGTTTTCGATAATTTCAAAAATAGATCGATCATAATGATTGGCAGCTACTACCAATTTATCCACAGTCGTAGCTCCTATTCCTCTTGCTGGATAATTGATAACTCGTTTTAAGGCTTCTTCATCTTTTGGATTAATAATCAATCTGAGATAAGCCAAAACATCTTTGATCTCTTTTCTTTGATAAAAAGATAATCCACCGTAAATTCTGTATTTAATATCTCTTTTCCGAAGTGCGTCTTCCATTGCTCGAGACTGCGCATTTGTTCTATACAAAATAGCAAATTGACCATTCGTCAACTGATGTTGCATTTGATTTTCAAAAATAGAACTTGCTACATATCGACCTTCGTCTCCATCGGTTAACAATCGGTTTACTAAAATTTTAGGTCCAGGATCATTAGCCGTCCAAACAACTTTATCAAGTTTTGTTTTATTTTTATCAATTATAGAGTTAGCAGCCTCCACTATATTTTTAGTGGATCGATAATTTTGCTCTAATCGATACTGTTGCACATTATCATAATCCTTTTGAAAATTAAGGATGTTATTAATATTAGCACCTCTAAAAGCATAAATACTCTGCGCATCATCTCCAACCACACAGATATTCTGAAACTTATCAGATAAAGCCTTTACAATTAAATATTGTGAATGATTTGTATCTTGGTACTCATCAACCAATATATATCTAAAACGATTCTGATATTTTGCTAATACATCAGGAAAACGATTTAATAATTCATTCGTTTTCAGTAACAAATCATCAAAATCCATAGCCCCAGCTTTAAAACAACGATCTACATAATGTTGATAAATTTCTCCCATTCGAGGCCTTTTTGCCATGGCATCAGCTTCTACTAATTCAGGGTTCTGAAAATATGCTTTTACTGTTATTAAACTATTTTTATATGAAGAAATACGAGACTGTACCTGTTTATACTTATAGATATCTTTATCTAATCCCATCTCTTTAATTACAGAAGAAATTAATCGCTGAGAATCCTGTGTATCATAAATTGTAAAATTAGAAGGGTATCCTAACTTATCAGCTTCTATTCTTAAAATTTTAGCAAAAATAGAATGAAATGTTCCCATCCATAGATTCTTTGCTTCACTTGCTCCAACAATATCAGCAATACGTTTCTTCATTTCACGCGCTGCCTTATTTGTAAAAGTTAGGGATAAGATGTTAAATGAATCTACTCCTTGATCCATCAAATAAGCGATCCTAAAAGTAAGAACCCTAGTTTTTCCAGATCCAGCACCAGCAATAACAATCATTGGGCCATCCTTCTGTAGTACTGGAGCACGTTGCGCATCATTCAATCCTGCTAAATATTCTTCCAAGTTTTCTTTATTTTATAAGCTTCGAAATTTAAGTAAACTATCTATTTTATTGAACTAATATTAATGATACTTATAAACAAATCATTAACGTTTTAACGATATTATAATTGGTTCAGGATAAACACGAAATGAGATCTATTTCTTATGTTGTTAATATCTTTTTAAGTAAAAATATCGTTGAAATGCTGTTTTTTTAAGACAAAATGCATATATTTAGCATAACTAGTAATCTAAAAAGATTATTTAAGCCCCAAAATTAACCTAATTTTTTTACTATGTCCCCAAACATAAATGTCCAGTCTATAGAAAAAGAACAAATTAAATTCCTAACATTCCCAAAAGAAGATGTTCTTAATAAAAGAAAAGATCAAATAGATAGAATTCTAGAATTACAAAGAGCACTATCATTAGGAAATTTAGAACGCCAAAAGGTGAAAATTGTATTTGTCGATAATAAAGGTTTAAAAAAAGTAGAAACCACTATCTGGGGAATTACTGATAAGGAAGTAATTCTCAAACAGGCTACTATAATCCCTTTAGAAAGAATAATAAGTATCTCTTAAAAATTTAAGTGTTATTGCCATGAAAGCTCTCAATATTTTCTTAATGATGTATTGAGAGTTTTTATTTATCAAATTTTATACAATAAACATATTTTTAGGATGTTGTATTATTATCAATCTATGGTTACAGTATTGACAAAACAAAAACCAATAAACATTTATCAATCAATGATTTAATAAAAAATTAAAAATGACTAAAATCTACCTCAAAAATTTAATCCTATTCCTTTTTACAATTAGCACTTTTATTATTTCTGCCCAGGAAAATTCTCAACAATTAATTGCTAAAAACGCGGATGATCTTATTGAAAATCTTACAGCTAATAAATCTAAAGGATTTTCTATTTATTTAAATAAAAAAAACTCTTCTTTATCATTAACTACTAAAATAGAAAAGACACAAAACGATCAAACCACTTACATTGGTAGTATTAATAATGAAAAACTATCAACTTTTGCGCTATTCAAGACAAAAAATCAAATAGAAGGTACTTTAGTACTTAGAAATAAAAAAACTGGTTATAAAATTTTCACAAATGATCTTGGAAAAGTATACATAAAAGAAGTTGATATTAATTCTCTAGTTTGTATAGACTTTGAAGCAACTAAAGAAGAAAATCAGTTAAACAAAAACGATACGTCTTCGAGAATGCCTCCTCAACTAGAGAGTCTTCCTGGAGCACCTGGAATTATTTATTTAGATTTTGATGGAGAAGTAGTTTCTGGTACTCGCTGGGTTAATGGTGGTACGATTAATGCAGTATCTCCAAATTTTTCTGATCAAAAAATAACGGATGTTTGGAAAATAATGGCTGAAGATTTTAGAGCATTTAATTTAAATGTTACTACTAGAAGAGATTTATATGATGCGGCTCCACAAAACAAACGAATGATGTGTATTTTTACTCCTACCAATGATGCTGCTCCGGGATCAGGTGGTGTTGCATATTTAGGTTCTTTTTCTTCTACCAGAACGGATGATCCATGTTGGATATATAATTTATCTACAAGAGCTGCAGGAGAAACTGGATCACATGAAGTTGGACATACACTAAGGTTAGGTCATGATGGTAGACCTGGAGAAGAATATTATGCTGGTCACGGACAATGGTCTCCTATTATGGGATGGAGTGCTAGCAAACCTATAGGTCATTGGAGTATGGGGGAATATGACGATGCTGTCCAACAACAAGATGACATAGAAATTATCGCGGGGTCACAAAATGGAATAGGTTTTAGAGAGGATGATCATAAAGATGTTCTTGCAGAAGCAACTCCGATTCTGGTGGATACTGATGGGAATGTAAGCTCTAGTCAAAATTATGGTTTCATACATAATCGTAATGATAAAGATATATTTTCTTTTGTAATTGAAACTGGGAATGTATCTTTTAACTTTAACCCTAACCCTGATCACCCTAACCTTAATATACAAGCTCGTATTCTTAATGGTATTGGAGAAGAGATTGCTGCTTCGGATCCTTCTGGTCTTAGTGCTAATATCGATTTAGATCTTACCTTTGGTACATATTTTATAGAAATTGACGGTGTTGGTGAAGGTAATTTAAGTAATGGATATTCTGATTATTCTTCTATAGGTAATTATTATATTTCCGGAAAATACATTCCAGGAGACAATAACCAACCTCCTATCGCTAATTTTGAGGCAGCCACTAATTGTTCTACAGTTAATTTTAATAGTACTACAATAAATAATGTAAGTGCATATACATGGGATTTTGGAGATGGAAATACTTCTACAGAACAAAATCCAACTCATACCTATATCAATAGTGGCACATATACTGTTTCTCTTACCACAGCTAACAGTGCTGGTGAAGATACTAGACAGAGAGGTGATTTCATCGTTATTAATATTCCCCAACAACCCGTTGGTCAAGACCAGAGTATTTGTATTGGTGAATCCGCCTCATTAACTGTTACCGGAAATAGTGAATTCGAATGGTATGATACACCGACTGGTGGTAACCCACTATATACAGGAACAACTTTCGAAGCAACTGCATTACAAACAAGTCAGACATATTATGTATCAGGATCGTTTGATAATTGTACTACTAATACGAGAACAGTTATAAATGTAATTGTTGAAGAAAACCCACAACCACCTACTATTGAAATTCCGGACACTAAAAATCTTACAGTAGATTCTGCATATTCGCAATATCAATGGTATTTTAACGGAGCAATTATTACTGGTGCTAATGATTCTCAATATACACCTGATCAAATTGGAGAATATAGCGTAGAGGTTTTTAATGAAACTGGTTGTAACGCGATTTCCTCTGTATTCTCTGTCGATTTATCTCAATTAAATTTAAGTCAAGGAAGTAGTGTTTTTAATTTCTATCCAAACCCTACAATAGATATACTAAAAATCGATGGGCTTACTATTAATGAAAGAGATATTAGAATTGTGAACACTTCTGGACAAGTTGTTATTAATACGATCATACAACCAGAAGTAGACTTAACTAAATTATCTAGTGGTCTTTATATACTTCTTATTAATAATAAATCAGTTGGAAAATTCGTCAAACTATAAATAAAATAAAAACCTCTTTTAAAAGCATATTTCTATTAATAAGAAATATGCTTTTTTATTTAGACAGATCAAAAACACATTTTAACTTTCCTTTAATAGATTTTTGAATATCTTTAGAAACCAAAAATTTTAAGCTTGAAACATACATTTTTATTTCTCCTCATTGTACTACCAGGAATACTTTTTTGTCAAAAAGAATCCAAAAAAGGAACTATCATCACGGAATATGGAAAAACTTATGAAGTTAAAAACCCAGATTTCAAGACTGATTTAGATACTGATTTAAAAGCTGTTTTTGATGTAGGAAGATCGTTCGGAGATAGCACTAAACTAAATCCTCTTATCAATACCGCTGCAAGATATCTTAATATGCACGCAAGCGTTGGAGTGTCCGAAAAGAATCTTAAAGTTGCATTGGTAATACACGGAAGTGCTGCTAATGATATTTTAAATAATGAAAAATATAAATCCAAATTCGGTATCAATAACCCTAATACTTCTTTGATATCTGCACTAACAGAAAAAGGAGTTCAGATTATTCTCTGTGGACAAACTGCTGCTCATAGAAATATCTCAAAATCTGACACGCATCCAAATATAAAATTTGCACTATCGGCAATGACTGCTTTAGTGCAATTACAAAATAAAAACTACAGACTCATCAATTTTTAACTCAACGTATAATATGAAAAACAATATACTAATCGTCATACTTTTATTATGTTGCAGTATACAAGCACAAGAAATAAATCCTGATATAAATTCTATGTCAGAACAAGTAGAAAATAAAGTTATAGAGTGGAGAAGAGATTTTCATCAAAATCCAGAACTCTCTAATCGAGAGTTTGAAACTGCAAAAAAGATTGCAAAGCATCTAAAAGATCTAGGTTTCGAAGTAACAGAAAATGTAGCTAAAACTGGAGTAGTAGGCATTCTAAAAGGAGACCAAGAAGGAAAAGTAGTTGCTTTAAGAGCAGATATTGATGCGCTTCCGGTAACCGAACGAGCGGATGTACCCTTTAAATCAACAGTGAAAACAACTTTTTTAGGTACAGAAGTTGGAGTAAGTCATGCTTGTGGGCACGATACGCATACTGCAATTCTTATGGGAGTAGCAGAAGTTTTAAGTAAAAACAAAGAAAAGATAAAAGGTACTGTTAAATTTATTTTTCAACCAGCAGAAGAAGGCCCTCCACCAGGAGAAGAAGGCGGAGCAAAATTGATGATTAAAGAAGGGGTTCTTAAAAACCCAGATGTAGATGCAATTTTTGGGCTTCATATAAACTCTGGAACACCTGTAGGGATGATACGCTATAAGCCAGGAGGAACAATGGCTGCAGTTGAGCGTTTTGTAATAGATGTAAAAGGAAAACAAACTCACGGATCTGCACCATGGACGGGAGTTGATCCTATTTTAATTTCGGCAAAAATCATCGATGGTTTACAAACCATTATTAGTAGAGAATCTCCTTTAGTAAACGAAGCAGCTGTCATCACTGTCGGTAAGATTACAAGTGGAGTACGTTTTAATATCATTCCGGAAAGTGCTGAGATGATAGGAACTGTAAGAACTCTTGATACAGAAATGCGTAAAAAGATTATACGTCGTATGAATGAAATGGTTCCCGCAATTGCCAAAGCTTATGGAGGCGAAGCAACCATAACATTTCAGAACAATACCTCTATTACCTATAATGATCCAACTCTTGTAGCGCAAATGCTTCCGACTATAGAAGGAATTGCTGGAAAAGAAAATGTAATTTTATCAAAAGCCACTACAGGAGGTGAGGATTTTTCTTATTTTCAAGAAGTTGTTCCAGGTTTTTACTTCTTTCTAGGAGGAATGCCTCTTAATACAAATAAAGCTGCATCGCATCATACACCTGACTTTTATATAGATGAAAGTGGTTTGTTATTAGGTGTAAAAGTAATGTCACAATTAACATTAGACTATTTAAACGCTCAATAATTTAATTTATAATGGATACTGTATTAAATTTTATTAGTTCGATATCTTGGTGGATGTGGATTTTAATTGCACTAGCATTCGTAGCAATTAGAGATATATTTTTCAACAAAAAACATACGGTAAGTCATAATTTTCCAATTGTAGGCCATCTTAGATATCTTTTAGAAAGTATTGGTCCGGAAATGAGACAATACTTTGTGGCAAATAATAGAGAGGAACTTCCTTTTAATAGAATAGAAAGAGGGTGGGTATATGCATCGTCTAAGAATGAAAATAATTATGAAGGATTTGGGACTGACAGGGATATCTATCAACACCAACATATTTTTGTAAAAAACTGTATGATTCCTTTTCAGATGGAGAAGGATCATCCTAATAAACTTGATAAAACCTTTTTGCCTTGCGCAAAAGTAATGGGAGTATATAATCAACGTAAAAAACCATATCGTCCTGCTTCTGCAATCAATGTTTCTGCAATGAGTTATGGTTCTCTATCTGCTCGCGCTATTGATTCTCTTAATGTTGGGGTAAAAAAAGCTGGTGCATATCATAACACAGGAGAAGGTGGATTATCACCGTATCATAGTAATGGAGGTGATGTCGTTTTCCATTTTGGTACAGGTTATTTTGGTGTTCGTGGCGAAGACGGAAATTTCTCTATGGAAAAAATGAAGACTTTGGTGGAAGAAAATCCATTTATCAAAGCTATCGAAATAAAACTCTCTCAAGGAGCAAAACCTGGTAAAGGAGGTGTATTACCTGGTGCAAAAATCACTTCTGAGATTGCAAAAATTAGAGGTGTAGAAATTGGTAAAGATGTATTATCTCCATCAACGCATAAAGCTTTTAAAGATGTACCAGGGTTATTACAACTCATTGAAGATATTGCTTCAGAAACTGGTTTGCCAGTTGGTATTAAAGCGGCAATCGGGAAAACCGAACAATGGGAATTACTTGCTGAATTGATGGTAAAAACCAATCGAGGACCTGATTTTATTACCATAGATGGTGGTGAAGGAGGAACTGGTGCTGCTCCTCCAAGTTTTGCCGATCATGTGTCCTTACCATGGATTTATGGTTTTAGTGCTATTTATAAAATATTCCAAAAACACAATCTAACCGATAGAGTTGTTTTTATTGGTAGTGGAAAATTAGGGTTTCCTGCTAAGGCCGCGATGGCATTTGCTATGGGAGTTGATTGTATCAACGTTGCTAGAGAAGCGATGATGAGTATTGGTTGTATACAAGCACAAATCTGTCATACCAATAAATGTCCGGCCGGTGTTGCTACGCAAAGTAAATGGTTACAAAAAGGAATTAATGTGCCGCTTAAATCTGATCGATTAGCGCAGTATTTTAAATCATTTAGAAAAGAACTCATAGAGATCACACATGCTTCAGGATATGAGCACCCTTCCCAATTTACAATGAAGGATATTGATGTCAATGTGGACGATGGAGAACTCACCAAAACTTTAGAAGACTCTTTTAAATATAGTAAGACACCTGTAGAATTTACGTGTACTCAAGATTTAAAAGATTGTTCTCATCTTGGCGGGCATTACAAAGAAACAAATCATAAATAATAAAAATAATATACATGGATATAGAAATTATACCTTTATTAATATCATTAATACCTTCCCTCTTCATTACCATATTAGCACTTTTTTATTTTAAAACACATACAGATAATGAAGAAAAAAGAAGAAGATATTTATTACATAAAGAAAATCAAAAACAAGCACTCCCTCTAAGATTACAGGCTTATGAACGCATGGCGTTATTTTTAGAGAGAATTTCTCCCGGTAAATTATTACTTAGAACTCCTCCAGTAGATGAAGATAAAAAAAGCTACGAATCATTATTGGTAAACACAATTGAACAAGAGTTTGATCATAATCTTACACAGCAGATTTACATTTCTGATGAATGCTGGAATATAGTAAAAGCAGCCAAAAATGGCACTATTGCTGTTATTCGTAAAACAGTAATGCAAGAAGATATAAATTCTGCTACTAAAATGAGAGAAATGATCCTAACGGAGATAATAGAAAAAGGTTCGCCAAGTGATAAAGCTTTATCCGCTATTAAAACGGAAGTAGAAGATTTATTTTAATATTTCTGGAAAACTCCAGATATAAGATTAGTTGGTAATTCTAAGTATACAGATATAAATGAAAATAAGAAATCACTAAAATTAATATTCAAAAGTTATGTTGGTTGACATTAACCCTAAACTACCCATGCGTAATAAAGGCATTACAAAAGAATTCTATATTAGAAAATTAGGATTTAGGGAATATGGAGATACTGACTACACTGAATATTTAATGCTAGAAAAAGATCAAATACAAATTCACTTCTTTGAATTTAAGAAACTTAAACCCAAAAAGAATTATGGGCAAGTTTATATTAGAACAAATGAAATAGAACTGTTTTATCAAAAATTATTAGATAATAATGTTAGTATACACCCAAACGGAAAATTAGAATCTAAACATTGGGGGCAAAAGGAATTTTCAATTCTTGACCCAGATAATAATCTATTGACATTTGGCCAAAGTATTTAGAATAAGTACGCTCGGAATTAATGAATAGCTGTATAACATTTTCTTTTTTTTAGCTAAAACATTGATTGACAATAAAATAATTTATAAATGAAATTGAAATTATATCTAAACAGAGTCATGTTTCTTTTTCTTATGCTATTGCTGTTTTTTATATCAAATTCAATGAAAAACATAACGGGTCCATCTTCAGTTGAATCTAGAATTATACCAATTTCAATTAATACAAAAGGAGAAATACTTTGTAAAACACGTTTTACAAAAAATGAAATGGGAGCCTATAGTCCAATGAAAATTCAATATGGGTTTTGTATTATTACAAAAGATACTATCATCGAATTTAAAACTAAAGTTATTGAACCTACTCCCGAAGATTCCTATTACGAACAAAAAAACTATTGGGATACTATATTTAAATCTGAAACTAACGAGCAACAATTAACTGAGATAAATAAAGTTGTTTTAAAAAATAAATACAACTTTTCATTCATGGATATAAACACCTTCAAAACAAATAAAATTTTGTCTATTTCTGATTTCGAAAAAACTAAAAACACTTCGTTAAATAATAACAGACAAAAAGGATTGCTTGGTGCCCATAGTAAAGCGTATTTTAGTGATAGAAAAATTCATGTATTATATGAATTTAATAACATCTTTATTCTTGATAACAATAATGATTTTGATAAAAATGAATTAGCCTTGGGAGCCGATTTTGATTATCATAATTCGCTAAATATTCAGGCAGATAGTAACAGTAACAATATTAGTTTGGGATTTGATATTAGTGAAGTAACTGGCATATTAGTAATTAAATAATTCTTTCGACATCTATTTTTAAATAAAAAGAAGTAATGAAAAAAATACTTTTAGGAATATTAATTATAATGCATTTTGAGTGTGTTGGTCAGAACAAAGAAAAAGTTGCAAACAAGGAAAATCATTATATCGATACTACTAAAATTTCTAATCAAATAAAGACAGATTATTTACGGACACTAAAAGAATTAAAGCTAAACACCGATTCTTCTAAAAGTTATGAAACCGTAAAAAATAGTATCCAGCAGCAAAAAACAGCGTCTAAAGAATTATCTACTGACACTTTATCAAGTTTGTTTACACTTTCTTTACTTAATCGAATAATACCATTCTGGGAAGATACAGAGTGGTCTTTTGAGGGACATACATCAATCCCTAAGAGAGGAAAAATTGCATGTGGATATTTTGTTTCTACAACACTAAAACATGCAGGTGTAAACCTAAATCGATATAAATTAGCCCAGCAAAGCCCTATTAATGAAGCTAAAACACTGGCGCTAAAGACAGAGATCATTAAAGTTGCAGAAAATTCTATGGCTCAAAATATATCCAAAATTCGATCAAGTTTAAACGATGGTATTCATTTTATCGGATTTGATGCTAGTCACGTTGGATATATCCTAAAAATAAAAGGCCAATTATATTTAATTCATTCAAATTATATTGATTCTAAAGGAGTAGAGATAGAAAAAATAGAAAACTCAGAAGTTTTTGCTTCCTATTCTATCTATTACATAACCGAACTAAGCACAAATAAACACCTTCTAAAAAGCTGGGTTCACGAGCGTGAAATCCCAATAATTACTACTAAATAAAATATATTTTTTCATAAAACTAAGCAACAAACAAAACATTGAAAATCAATGTTTTAAACACAATACATACTTATTTTACTCTCCTATTTAGTATAAGAAAAATCTTTTTTTATAATATTGATTCTAGTATAAATACTAAAAGATTCTTTTTTTTGTTATCAAACATATGTTTTACATAGTAAAACAACATTACATACTCGTGTGTTTGATGAATTTGTGTAGAAGACTCCAGACAACCTTCTAAACAAAGCGTTCCCAAACCAGAATATATTATCGGAAGCTATTCATCATTCTTCCTCCTATTAGCTCATGAGTATTTATAAATATCGGGAAAACCATGTTTTCTTGATCAGCAAGTCATTTGTATAAGTGAATCAAACCGTTATCAACAAATTCAATACCTAGTCAAATGAAAAAAATTGCACTCTTAAAAACTAAAACCCAACGTAGAACTAAACAGCAGGCATACAACTCAGTAAAACTGTTAAGTTCGTTTGTATTCTTATTCTTTTATGTTACTATAATATTTTCTCAAGAAAACAAATCATATCATCTTGGAAATGAAAAAGCTTTTACCCAAACATTTTGGAATAAAAAATCAGATCAAGTTACTCTTAATGTATCAAAAGATTTGTCCTATAAAGGATTGATCACAAAAAAAGAAGGAAATCTAGACACATACTCCATTATTGGAAGTATCAATAATGATGACACCTCTACATTTCATATTACAAAACAAAAAAATATTATTTCAGGACACATTATATTATACAAAGAAAAAATAGCGTACCGTTATTATTCAGACGATATAAACACCGTTCTTATTCAAGAAATTGATATTCATAAAGTCTTATGTGTAGATTTCGAAAAAATAAATTCAAAAGAAGTAGCTATTAACAATGCTTCTGCGAGAGCTCCTATATTATCTAGTCTTCCTGGATCTGCATATACCGTATATTTAGATTTTGATGGCGAAGTAGTTAGTGATACCTGGTGGGTTAATGGAGGTACTATTAATGCACAACCAACTGGATATAGCGATGCTAAAATCACAGAAATATGGAGAATTATGGCCGAAGATTTCAGGCCTTTTGATATTAATATTACTACAGATAGAGCTACCTTCGAAAATACTCCGATTAACCAGAGGATGATGTGCATTTTCACACCTACCACTGATGCAGCTCCAGGATCCGGAGGAGTTGCCTATCTGAATTCTTTTTCTAATACTAGCATAGATAATCCATGTTGGGTATACAACAATGGAACTAGATCAGCCGGAGAAACAGGATCACATGAAGTTGGTCATACTCTAGGATTATCACATGATGGAGTTCCTGGAAACCAATATTATGCCGGTCACAGCGATTGGAGTCCAATTATGGGATGGAGTGCTAGTAAACCAATAGGTCAATGGAGTAAAGGAGAATATGATAATGCTATCACACAGGAGGATGATATGGCCATAATATCAGGTAATAGAAATGGTTTTGGTTATAAAGAAGATGATCACGCAGATGTAATATCTGAAGCTACACCAATTCAACTTAGCGCAGATAACACAATTAATCCAGCATTACACGAAGCTTTGATCTCTACAAAAGAAGATATCGATATATTTTCTTTTATTACTTCTGGTGGTGAAGTAAATTTTAATTTTGATGTAGATCCGTATTACCCAAACCTTAATATACAAGCCAGAATTATTAGTGGAACAGGAGAAGAACTAGCTATCTCTAACACTACCAATAATCTTGGTGCTAGTATCAATACTACGTTGGCTGGTGGAACTTATTTTATAGAAATTGATGGTGTTGGTGAGGGAAATGTTTCTAATGGATATTCTGACTATGCCTCTGTTGGTTTTTATGAGATTTCAGGATCATATACTCCTGGAAACAATAACCAACCTCCTATTGCAAATTTTGAAGCATCCATAGATTGTGATCAAGTTAGTTTTAGCAATACCTCAATTAATACGGTAACTTCATTCTCTTGGGATTTCGGTGATGGAACTACTTCTGTCGAGCAAAATCCAACTCATATGTATACACAGAATGGTGTATATACTGTATCATTAACAGCTACTAATACTGTCGGAGAAGATACTAATACCAAGGAAAATCTTATTACCATAAATATAGCATCATTACCCGAAAACATAAACCAATCTATATGTTCTGGAGATACTACCACCGTAACCGCATCAGGTAGTACTGGATATATATGGTATGATTCTGCGGATAGTAATACAGCTATTGCCACCGGTGTTACTTTAGATATTTCTAACATTACCGAAGATCAAACATTTTATGTTGCCGGTACTACAGAACCTATTACATCGGCTATAACTGGTATACAAGATATCCCTTCTAACTCTGGAGATATTCATCAAGGAGGATTCAATCTAGTATTTGATGTAGACCAACCTATTATTCTAAAAAAAGCAAAAGTGGTAGCGCAAGGCTCCGGAAATAGAACATTACAACTAATTGATGCAACTGGAACTATTTTAGAAACTAAAACTATAAATATTCCTGATGGAGAAAACATTATTAATATCAACATGAATATTCCTGCTGGATCAGATTTAGAAATAGGTTTTCTAGAAGAAGCTAATCTATTTCGAAGTAATCAGGGCATAAATTATCCATATATAGTCGAAAATATAATTAACATTAAGAGAAGTTCTGCTACTACTGCTCCAGAAGGATTTTATTACTATTTATACAACTGGGAGATTTCTACTTTAGGCGGATGTAAAACTACAGAACGTGCTGTGGTAGAAATAAATATCTCAGATGCTCCGGCATCACCAACAATGAATGTGAACGCAGAAACAAATGAAATTTCGGTCGTAGAAAACTATTCATCATACCAATGGTATTTTGATAATCAAGTTATAGAAAATGCTACTTCGTCTAGTTATATAGCAGAGGAAACAGGAACCTATAACCTAGAAGTTTTTAATAATATAGGCTGTAGTACTTTTTCAGAAAACATTGAAATTCAGTCTTTATCTACTGTAGATCTCGAATCTCCAGAAAATCAAATCACCTTATACCCTAACCCAACTCGCGAAATATTGAACATAGATGGAATATCTAATTTAGAGGATAAATATTCTCTAAAAATCGTAAATAGTCTAGGGCAAACAATCATGAATCGATCTGATATCCCTGATACATTAAATACTAGTTCTCTTCCTGAAGGATTATATTTCTTACTAATTAATAATAAATTAGTAGATCGATTTATTAAAACAGTAAATTAAATACAGATCATATTAATACAAAAACTATTAATACGATAGTTCATTTCTAACAGTCATACACAGTTTATATGGATTTATAACGTGAATCCAAAACCAATAAGCTTTGTATGACTGTTTATAGTAATAGTATAAATATATCTGAACAATTATCCAGCCATATCTATATCTTTCAATTTGTTTTCTTCAGCCTGTTTTGCTTTTTCTGCGGCATACTCAAAGCCTTGTTGCCACCAATTACGCATCAATTTTTTATTAAAGACCAATGAATTTTCCGTCAACTTAGAAGGTGTATAATATAAATTGAGTACTACATCTTTATTTTTTGCAGCCAGTTTACCAAGTACAGTATCATGGCCTTCTACCTGATCAAACATAAAACTAAATAAGTTGACCATTAATGAAAAAGGGTTTTTACCTAACACCTTATTATGTTCCATATTCTCAGATTCTAGAATAACTGCATCTACTTCTGTAGCTCCTCTTTTAATCGCTTCTCTAATAGGCACCATAGATCCAAAACCTCCATCGGCATATTCGCAACCGTTTTTGGTAACTAAACTCATAAAAGGAACGTAATTACAAGAGATCCAAATCCAATCACAAAAATCTTCATATGAGAAATCTTTAATTGATTTATACTCTGTAGTATTTTTTGTTAAGTTAGATACTGTTACAACGATATCTTCAACCTTCTTTTTAGCAAGTTCAAACTCTATTTCAGAAAAATTTCTACGTATATTTCTTCTTAGGTTTTTACTTTCTCCAAAGGTCCTTTTTCGTTTTAAAAATTGTACAACCGTATTAAAGAAATTAATAGAAACAAATTCTCTATTTCCTTTTTTTCTAGTTCTAAAAGGATTGACGCTAAAAATAGTATTTTGATTTACATTAGTATAGATATCATAGACTTTATCTACATTTCCCAATGCTAATTGTGGTATCAACAGACTTCCTGTTGATGTTCCTAGAAAGAGGTCATATTTTCTACCTTCTTCCTGCATTAAATACTGAGCTACACCTCCTGCGTATGCCCCTTTACTTCCTCCTCCAGATATGACTAATGCGCGCATATGCTTTTCTATAATCTATTTGATTTATTTTTTTCTTTAGCAAACTCATACCCTTTCTTCCACCATTTTTTCATTTTCTCTTTTTCAAAAATCAATGAATTTGTAGTTAGTACCGTTGGTGTAAAATACAGATCCATAGCCACATCCTTTCTTGTGGCTATAAATTTACCGATTCTAATATTTTGATGTTCTATAGTATCCATCATAAAATCTACCATACTAGTAATTAAGGTAAATGGGTTCTTAGTAGGCATTCGATTAAGATAATTAATTTCTGTTTCTAATACGATTACATCCACTTCTGTTGCGCCTCTTCGGATAGCCTCTTCTATTGGCACCATTGATCCTAATCCACCATCTACATAATCACAACCATTTTTTCTTACCAAACTCATAAATGGAGGATAATTACAGGAAATCCATATCCATTCACAGTATTCTTGGTATGAACATTCTTTAATTGATTTATATTCTACTTCATTAGTGGATAAGTTTGTTACTGTAATAACTACATCTTTATCTATTTCTTTAATCTTATTAAAATACGTTTCTGTAACAGATTCCTTGATGAGATCTCTCAGGTTTCTACTATCACCAAAAGATTTATTTCCTTTGATTAAATTTCGGAATACATTAAAATGATTAATAGTAATCTCATTATATCCTCTCTTTCTTTTTATAATGAATGGACAATTTCTAAAGATGGATGATTGATTGACCGAAGTATAAACCTTTTTTATTTCTTGTATTTTAGAAAGTGCTAAATGTGAGATTAAAAGACTACCCGTAGATGTACCTACATATAAATCGTACTCCCTTTCTAAATCCTGAATTAAATATTGTGCCACACCACCTGCAAAAGCTCCTTTACTTCCTCCTCCGGAAATTACTAATGCACGCATATGCTAATTTATGGGGTTAATTTCTTTTCTAAAAAATCTTGTTGCCTCTTTGGCAAATTATTCTTTAAATCTACATATTTCTTTTGAAACTTTGGATTCTTCAAAAGGTTATCTAAAATTTTCCGACAAAAGTTTCTAAATCTCCAATTATAATGTACTGCTCCATCCACTAAATCCACAAGAGATTGATCAGAAAATGCCTGAAGGCTTTCCAGATATGTAAATGCATTCTCACGAGTACTAAAGTGATGTATTGAAGATGAATATCCTGATAATTCTTTATAAAACTCTTGATGCTTTTCACTTTGATATTCCTTAGTACTTAGTGCCAAGACTAGCCATAAAATTCTTACATTTTTATCATGAAAACCTATAACATCTTTGGTTTGCTCTAAATACCTACTTCGTTCTGATGGGAAATTAGCCCATAAATGATATAATGCAGGTTCTATAGTTGCATATGATTGATCATCTAGCAGGGATTCATATTGTTTTTTTAAACCACTTGGAATAGTACTCATCGTATTTGCAATCGCTTGTCTCACAAAAATATTATTCGTTTCAAAAGCTTTTGTATATAAAGCCATTGCCTCTTGCGATGTATCTCCTTCTAACTGATAGATTACTTCCTGACCTAAATATTCATTGATAGGGAAATCTAATGCTGTAGCTAATGTCCCCCATTTTCCCGCTATAGGCTGCGTGCGTTCTGCTGCTAGACTTAAGTATTTTTTGATAAAGGTAGAAGTAGTTAATATATCTAATGCTTCCTGAGAAGGAAACGCTATAGCCTCTAACCATATTTTTTGATAATCAGATAAATCCTCACCACTAATTTCTTCAGCAATATTAATAAAATCAGATGTAGTTACATTGCCAAATTTATACTTCTCTAAATAATTGTGGATTGTTACTTTAAAATGAGCATCCCCGATAGTATTTTTAAGTGCGTGTAATGCCCAAGCACCACGTTGATAAAATGTTAGAGAGCTTGCTTTAGGATTTAATAAAGCCGTAGCATCATCAGCTTTTGCTTGTTCTGTAAGTTGTTCTGCACTTTCATATAGTTTATACTGAAAATACTCTTCTCCAAAAATCTCTCTTTCCGCCAATAGGGCAAAATAAGTAGCAAAACCTTCTTGGAGCCAGTGATGTTTCCCTTCTGATTCTGTCACCAAATCACCAAACCATTGATGTGCTAATTCATGAGCATTGACATTAATATAATTACGATCATTAAAACCAATATTATCAACTACAAAAGCATCAGAAAAAATAGTTGTTCCCGTATTTTCCATTCCTGCATATAAAAAATCTTTAACAGGGATTTGTTTATAATTTTGCCAAGGAAAGGCATAACCAATCTCTTTTTCCAGAAAATCAAACATTTTTTTACTATGCTTATAGGTAGACTCGAACTTATCTTTATCCTCCAGATAATAATACATCTCTAAAGGAATACCACTTTCTGAGGTTTCTACAACTTTCTCATATTTCCCTATGGCCAATGCTAACAAATAACTGCTCATAGGCTGTTTCATATCATACTCCCATTGCTGGATAGAATCATTTATCACCTGTTTATTAACCAATTTACCATTAGCTATTACCTCATAGTCTATATCATAATTAATCGTTAAATCAAATATCACTTTCTCATTCATATCATCAAAACTTGGTAACCAGTTAGATGTATATTTTCCTTGTCCTTGGGTCCAGACTTGATCGTTTCCTTGATAGTCTTTAAGAAAGTAAAGTGCTTTTTGGGGAACAGCTATATACTGTATTTCTAATGTTTGTTCAGAACCTGGTTTAAAATCGGAAGTGATTTCTATTTTTTTATTATCATAAGTTATCGCTACTTTTTTTCCATCCAATAAAACATTCATAATTTGCATTTTCTGTGCATCAATAAAAATGGATTTTGTTGGTTGCATTACCTTAAAAGTATAAGTTACTCTTCCTTCTACTTTTTTATAATTTGCATCTAGGAATACATTTATATTCCCTGTTAAAAAATCTACAGAAGGGTATTCCTTTTTATTATTTATTAATAAACCGGTATCTGCTTGTTGTGCATTGATTCCAAAAGAAACAAAGCCTATAATTAGAAATAAAATAAATCGCATATCATTCAATAATCAAACGTTCTGCCAAAATAACGATTTTAGTATCGTTATGTGGCAAATTTTACGTTGAAGATTTTTGTGATTAATAGTATCTTCGCTATAATGAATCCTAATATCTTACAAACTCCTATCGATTATCTAAAAGGTGTCGGACCATCTAGGGCAGATTTATTGCGAACAGAATTAGGTGTGCATACCTATCAGGATTTAGTAAACTTATTTCCCAACAGATATATTGACAAAACCAATTATTACAAGATTAATGAATTACAACGTACTTCTGCAGAAGTGCAAATGGTTGGTAAAATTGTTCATATCAAAATGGTAGAACAAAAACGCGGAAAACGATTGGTTGCCAAATTTATTGACGATACAGGAGAAATGGAACTCGTATGGTTTAGAGGACATAAATGGATCAAAGAAAATATAAAGCTTAATATACCTTATGTAATTTTTGGTAAAACTAAATACTACAACGGTTTTAGTATGCCACATCCCGAAATGGAATTACTTTCTGAACACGAAAAAAACCTGAAGGTAATGATGCAACCTGTATATCCTTCTACAGAAAAACTATCCAATAGAGGCATTACAAATCGCGTATTAAGTAAGATGATGCAGCAATTATTTCTGGATACCAAAGCACGATTTTATGATACACTTTCTGAAGAAATACGGTCTGAACTAAAACTGATTCATAAAAGTGAAGCAATACTTAACATTCACTTTCCTAAGAATCAAGAATTATTGGCTAAGGCACAATACCGATTAAAATTCGAAGAATTATTTTACATACAATTACAATTGATTACCAAAAAGCTAATTCGCAAACAAAAAATCAAAGGATTTCCTTTTACAGAGGTTGGTGATCATTTTACTAATTTCTATAATAATCATCTCCCTTTTGAACTAACCAATGCTCAGAAAAGGGTGATTAAAGAAATTCGAAAAGATATTGGTAGTAGCGCACAGATGAATCGCTTATTACAAGGTGATGTTGGCTCCGGAAAAACAATTGTAGCATTAATGACTACACTATTAGCGATAGACAATGATTTTCAGGCATGTTTAATGGCTCCTACTGCTATTTTAGCCAATCAACATTATCAAGGAATAGTAGAACTAACCAAAGATCTGAATATTAATGTAAGATTATTGATGGGAAGTTCTAAAGCAAAAGAACGCAGAGAAATCCATCAAGAATTAGAAGACGGTACATTACATATCCTTATTGGTACCCATGCCGTATTAGAAGATAAAGTAAAGTTTAAAAATTTAGGTCTAGCTATCATAGATGAGCAACATCGTTTTGGGGTAGCGCAACGCTCTAAACTCTGGCATAAAAACACCTATCCTCCTCATATTTTGGTAATGACTGCTACACCTATTCCCAGAACATTAGCTATGAGTTTATATGGAGATCTAGATATTTCTGTTATTGATGAATTACCACCAGGAAGAAAATCCATTAAAACTGTACATCGCTATGATAGTAACCGTTTAAAGGTTTTTAAATTTATTGCTGATGAGATCCAAAAAGGGAGACAAGTATATGTGGTATATCCATTAATTCAGGAATCAGAAGCTTTGGATTATAAGGATTTAATGGATGGGTATGAAAGTATTGCACGCTCCTTCCCTACTCCAGATTATCAAATATCTATTGTACATGGAAAAATGAAACCAGCGGACAAAGATTATGAAATGGAACGTTTTGTAAAAGGAGAAACCAATATTATGGTTGCTACTACAGTCATAGAGGTTGGAGTTAATGTACCTAATGCTAGTGTGATGATTATAGAAAGTGCAGAACGTTTTGGATTATCTCAATTGCATCAATTGCGTGGACGCGTAGGTCGTGGCGCAGAACAAAGTTTTTGTATTCTAATGACCAGTTTTAAACTATCCTCTGATAGTAAAACAAGGTTAGAAACGATGGTGCGCACCAATGATGGTTTTGATATTGCAGAAGTGGATCTAAAACTAAGAGGTCCAGGAGATATCATGGGCACTCAACAAAGTGGAGTTCTTAACCTTAAAATAGCAGATATCGTAAGAGATAATGATATACTAAAGACTGCAAGATATTATGCTATGAAAATTCTAAAAGAAGATCCCTCTTTATCTCTAGAAAAAAATAAGATATTATTGTTTACCTATCAACAACTAGCTAAACATAAAAACATTTGGAATTACATAAGCTAGATCAATAAATACTTCGGTGATTATATTGTTCACTTGGTTATAGCGTAGTCAGATTTGGGCGTCCGAGCGGGCTATCCATTATATCTTTTTTTAGTAAAACCTCTATTCTATATCCTAATGATATTTTACTAAAAAAAGGATGTCATTCCTATCCCTGACGCTATTAAGATTTATTCATGTAAGACTGCCACTGGATCAAAATGTATTTTTCTTTTTGCTTCTCTGTAATATTCAAAAAACCATATTCATAGCAGAATAAGTATACTTGTCCTTTATTATTTTTCCAATAATGAGTAAAATACTTAGGATTAAAACCTTCTTTTAAAAGCTTTTCTTTACGAATAGTTACTAAACCTGCTTTATTATATCCTTTTAGTACTTTTCGATTCTTTTTTAATTGTTTATCTATTTTTCTAAACAAAGAATATTCTTTCTCCTTATTTTTCTGATAATAAAAAGCAGACCTGCAATAAGAAGAACAGAATTTTTTCCCTACCCTTCCTTCAATTTGTTCTTTACAATAAGTACACTGTCGTTCCATAACACATCTTTGTAAGATAGTGTCTTCAAACCCATAAATGTTACCTATCCATCGAATTAAACGTTTATTAAACGTTTAATTCGATGTCTTATATTGTGATTGATTATAAAACAATACATCTTTGGAACAAATGAAACATATTAGTAAAAATATAACCTTGAAACACTTAATGATTGATCAACAAAAAATGATTGGTTTGCAGTTCTATCCTGATAAAGTTATTCAGGCTTTAATCAAAGAGTTACCTAATCCTAAGTGGAGTAACCATTTTAAAATGCCTTATATCATTAATAATCAAAAAAACATAGATCTAATTTTTGAGAAGTTTAGAGGTGTGGCTTGGCTCAACTGCAATTATTTTTATAGCGATAAGGTTATTAACCGTTTTAACCCAATAGCTAATCTTCAACCACTTAAGAACAGAAAGTTAACAAAAACCTATAGAGTTTGTCCTGAAGAATATTTACAAAAACTATTATTAAAGCGTTATTCTCAAAATACGGTAAGATCTTATGTGAATGCTTTTGAAGCTTTTATCAATTATTACAAAAATATTGAACTTTTAAGCATTGGTGAGTTAGAAATAAGAAGGTATCTTAGAAAATTAATAACCGAGAAAAAATCAAATTCCTATATCAATCTCGTCATTAATAGCATAAAGTTTTATTACGAGATTGTTCTTAACATGCCAAATAGGTTTTATGCCATAGAACGACCTAGAAAACAGCAAAAACTTCCTGTTGTATTATGTAAAGAAGAAATCTTATTGATCATCAATAATACCAATAACCTAAAACACAAATGTATAGTTAGCCTTTTATATTCTGCCGGATTACGAAGAGCTGAGTTACTCAATTTAAAAATATCAGATATCGATAGCAAACGAATGGTAATCAGGGTTGTCCACGCAAAAGGTAACAAAGACAGATATACATTATTATCTACCAATGTATTAAAAGATTTAAGGAGTTATTTCAAAAAATACCAACCTAAACATTATCTATTTGAAGGGCCAAAAGGGAATCCATACAGTGCAAGTAGTGTAAAAGCAATTATAGAAAAGGCCGCTAAAAAATCTAAAATAACAAAGAGGATCACCCCACATACGTTAAGGCATAGTTTTGCTACGCATTTACTAGAGAACGGGACCGACCTACGTTACATACAATCATTATTGGGGCATAGTTCTAGTAAAACAACCGAAATTTATACTCACGTTGCTACAAATACTTTTAGAATGATTAAAAATCCTCTAGATTTGTAGGTGATAAAAGAGATATAACAGCAATAGCTGTTATAACATTGTTGGCGTGCATTTGAAAAAAGTAATGGATAAAAAAGCAAAATCAATTTTATTTAAAACATATTGGAGTTCTCAAGGTTGGAAACGTGAATATGAAACTGACCCTGTAGACTTTGAATATGCCAAATCTAAAGGATTAATGTTTGACCCAATTTCACTCTCAATGAAGGAGGTTAAATCCAATTTAAAAAGTTTGTTAAACAAAATTGAAAAAGAGAAGATAACTAATGGATTTTTATCAAGTTTGAGTAATAAACGACTCGATTGGCGTTCTGCTCTTGCAAGTTATTTTAATGCCAAACTTATACTTGAAGGTAAAAGAGAGTTTTATCGTCCCGAAATTTTTAAATACGAAAATGAGGACCTAAATGTTCTAAATTTCGAGCGCATTAAATGGAGTGGCGTTAGACATTCAGACTTATTATACAACTATCTTGATTTAAAGCTATTCGAAAAAGAAAATGTTTCTGAACCTACGGAATTAGATATTCAGACTTTTAAAGACATTTTAAAATCAATAAATGATTCAGAAAACGGAGAGTATCCTGGAAAGTTAAGAGATAGACTAAAAGATGTAATGAAAGGAAGCAAAAACGAACGACATACCATAATGGAAATTCTTGGATGTTGTGAAATTTTGGAACCTAAAAGTTATGATAGACCAACAACTGGAAGGCACGATTGGGCTTTTGTTGAATATTGGAGAGGTGAAGATAAGTTTAATATAAAAATAGTTGATGAATACTTTGGACAGCATGTAAAATAAAAAACGACACGCCAACAATGGCTATAATTAATACGGGTTTTGGTGCTTAATCCAAAGTTTAGAGCTTTAAACTAAGTCCGCCAAATCTTTTGATTTGGCTTTAGAACAAAAAAGATAAAACAAAATAAAAAGTTTTGGCTAAGTGCTTAATCGAAAGTTCAGTACTTTTAATTCCCGCACTAACCATAGCCGAGACGTTATGCATTATCAAATATGAACTCGAAATTCAATCTTATAATCTTCATTTTCTCCATTTTATTTTCTTGTGGAGAATTAAATAATGAAAAATCAACTATACTTTTGAATTCTGAATATAATAAACGGTTAAAATCTGAATACGGTTACCTTGTTTGGAATCCAAAAAAATATGATCTAGAAATCGTAAATAAAGTCTTGATAAAAGCTATTGCTGATAAAAAAATTGATTTTATAAAGAAACCAATTCTTGAAAACATAAATAACAATCTATTTAAACAATATATACCATACATTGATAAGAATGATAACCGAATAATACTCTTAAACGTATCTTGTGACGTTTTAGCAATACCAACTTTAGAAGATCAAAAAATGGAACATTGGAAAAATGAGTTTTACGAAGTATATGACGGAGGCTCATGCTATTGGAAAATCACTATTAATGTTGACACTGAAAAATACTCAAATTTATTAGTAAATGGAGTTTAAAAACAATGCATAACACGATATATTTGATCATAGCTGTTTAGTGATAGATCGAAAGGTCTTTGTATATTTATGAAGGCGCAATGCTTGCAAAACAAAAAAAATAGCAACCAATGCGCGGAAAACGTCGCCAGTTTGGTAACATTTGCCACAGCTACGACACATATATTAAACGTTACCACACATATGCGAAAAATATTTCTAGCAATAATTCTGAGTTCAATATTAGTGTCCTGTCAATCGGACAAAATTCTATATGGAACTTGGATTGCTGCATATCAATATCATCCCAATGATAGTCTTAAAAAACCGAATAATGGAAGACCTTTTAATGAAGTGATCACTTTTGATAATGGAATTTATAAAATTAAAAGCTATAAATATTGGATGTATTATGATCAAAGGCAAGAAAAGTATAGTCTTAAAGGAAAGAGATTGATGATTGAAAACGGTGAAAACAATTATGAAGATTTTCTTGAGGTAAAAAAAGACAGTTTTGTTTTCATTGGTAAATCTGGAATCTCAAATAGTGTATATAAAAAACTAGCTGATTCTTTAAAAAACAAATCATCGGACATAAAATTTATAGGAAAGAGGTTTATTCGGAATTACAAAAAACTAACTGACACAATTAAATTTATTAATGACTCTGTTTATATTAGTAATTCTTTGGCGACTAGTAATTCAGATTTTTTAAAATATGAAAGAATAAATCATAATGGATTTGACATATTATTCACTGAAATTTATCCTCCTTTCATAATCAAAAATAAAAATAGTCAAGATATTTTAATATCGACAATTGGAACCAAAAAGGAAGACTATATATTAAAAGAAATAGAATAAAAACGTGCGACTGACAGTACTCGGACGGCTAAATGAAGTGTTTTGCGGATAATATCCCTTGAAATGGAAGAGTTTCGGAGTATAACTCAAAAACGTGTGGTAACATGATATATGTTATCATAGCAGCAAAGGGATCAATCGAATGATTCTTGTATTTTTGGTAAGGCGCAATGCTTGCTGAAAGTAAAAGTAGCAACCAATGCGCAGAAAAATCGAAAAGCAAGGTAACATTTTGCTCTGCTACGACACATATATTAAACGTTGTACACCATACGAATGAAAAAACTACTAATATTAAATATTCTTATCATACTACTCATTTCTTGTCTAGGTAAACAAAATCAAGAATCAGAATTTTATATCGAGACAAAAGCTTCATTTTCTCATTTGAGACATTCGGATTGGACTAAAAATCAATGGATTCGAAAACCTGAAAATCTGAAGATGGTGCACGAAACATTTAAGCGCTTTGGCTATAAAAAACTTGAGGGTGTTATTTTGGAACTAAATGATGAATTTATAATAAATGACATCTATATTAAAAAAAATCTAGATGTATTGCTTGATAGTCTGTTATTAACATATCAAAATCCAAAAACAGTTAGTAAATATTATCTGGAATTTTGGAACCGCAGAATATCCGAAAAGAATGATTCTATTATTTATGAGATAGTTAATGAGTTTAAAACTCAAAGAATGAAAAATAAAAAGTTGTCTATTGAAGGTCATTCTGTGAATGATACATTACTTGCTTTGTTAGAAGTTGAGTTCGATTATCTACCACTAAGCTATCAAACCCAAAAAAAGAATTTTCAAACGCTTAAGAAGTTTGGTTTTCATCAATCTGCATATAATGTCCTCTTTCAAAGAACTGAATATTCCGAATTGGATTTGGAGAAAGAGAAATTAAAAAAGGAATTGACAAAATCAACGGAATTTTCTTATCCTTGGTTAATTGATACGGAAAAATAAGTACGGTGTACAACACGATATATGTGATCATAGCAGCTAGGTGATGGATCGATTGGTTCGTGTATTTTTGCAATGTCGCAATGCTTGCAAAAAGAAAAAGTAAGCAACCAATGCGCGAATAAATCGAAAAACAGGGTAACATTTTGCCCTGCTACGACACATATATTAAACGTTGTATGCCATTAAAAAAAGGAAAAGCCAACCGCACATTTTAGCACATTTGGTTTTTGCCAACGCTCTTTGCCAACTCTAAAAAACCAAAAGAGCTAAAATCCCCCCACGCTCGTAGAACGAGAATAATTCGAACGATTTTTATATTGAAAAACGAGATATTTAAACAATTAATATTATCTTGGCTTGATAATTTTAGACGGAAATGAACCGAATAAAGGAAGTACTCGAAGAGAAAGGCATTAAGCAGACTTGGTTGGCTGAAAAACTGGGAAAGAGTTATAACATGGTGAACGGTTATGTCCAGAACAGACAGCAACCGAGACTAGAAATATTGAATGAAATCGCAAACATCTTAGATGTTGATGTAAAGGATTTGATTGTCTCTAATAAGAGTTAATATGAATGAGGCAAAAACAAGAAAGGAACTAATCGACAAGCAGCTTCAAGAAGCTGGATGGAATATTAATGACCAAACTCAAGTTGGCATTGAATACGATATCAATGTTGGTTTACCTGATGGAGTTAGCGAACCTCAAACACCTTATCAAGGACATCAATACTCAGATTATGTTTTGTACGGCAAAGACGGAAAAGTGCTTGCGGTAGTTGAGGCAAAGAAAACTTCCGTGAATGCAGAATTAGGAAGAGAACAAGCCAAACAATATTGTCAAAATATCCAAAATGAATCTGGTGGTGAATTACCTTTTTGTTTTTACACCAACGGTCATGAAATATTCTATTGGGATTTAGGAAACTATCCACCTAAGAAAGTGATTGGATTTCCAACAAGGGATGACCTTGAACGATACTCCTATATCAGAAGAAACAGAAAACCACTAGCACAAGAGCTAATAAACACAGACATAGCAGGACGTGATTATCAAATCCATGCTATCCGTTCTGTAATGGAAGGCATCGAAAAAAAGAGACAAAAGTTTCTTTTAGTAATGGCAACAGGAACTGGAAAAACCAGAACTACTATTGCAATGGTAGATGCTCTTATGAGAGCTGGATGGGCTGAAAGAGTTCTTTTCTTAGTTGACCGAATTGCATTGAGAAACCAAGCCTTAGAAGCTTTTAAAGAGTTTCTCCCTAATGAACCTAGATGGCCAAAGGTTGGAGAAAAAGAAATTGCTAAGGATAGAAGGATTTACACATCTACTTATCCTACAATGTTGAATATTATTAGAGATGAAGATTATTCTTTGTCTCCTCACTTTTTTGACTTAATCGTAATTGATGAAAGTCATAGATCTATCTACAACACCTATCAGGAAGTACTAGATTATTTTAATACAACTACACTTGGTTTAACTGCTACTCCTACAGATGTTATTGACCATAACACTTTCAAGCTTTTTGAATGTGAAGACGGCTTACCTTCTTTCGCATATTCCTATGAGGAAGCTGTAAACAACATCCCTCCTTACCTCTGTGATTTTCAGGTAATGAAAATTCAAACCAAGTTTCAAGAGGATGGAATTAGTAAACGAACCATAAGTCTAGAAGATCAGAAAAACTTGATTCTTCAAGGCAAGGAGGTCGCAGAGATAAACTTTGAAGGAACAGACTTAGAGAAGTCAGTAATTAACAAAGGAACCAACGTTACCATTGTTAAGGAATTTATGGAAGAATCTATAAAAGATCCGAATGGTGTGTTACCTGGGAAAACCATTTTCTTCTGTTCTACAAAAGCCCACGCTAGGAGAATTGAAAAGATTTTCGATTCACTATATCCTGAATATACAGGTGAATTGGCCAAAGTAATTGTATCTGATGATCCACGTGTATATGGCAAAGGTGGTTTACTTCATCAATTCACACATAATGATATGCCAAGAGTTGCTGTTAGTGTAGACATGCTCGACACAGGGATTGATGTACGTGAATTGGTAAATCTTGTTTTTGTAAAACCTGTTTATTCTTATACAAAATTCTGGCAGATGATCGGAAGAGGAACTAGGCTTCTCGAACCAACTAAGATGAAACCTTGGTGTGCCGAAAAAGATGCTTTCCTAATCTTAGATTGCTGGGATAATTTTGAATACTTCAAACTGAATCCAAAAGGAAAAGAGTTAAAAGGGCAAATTCCTTTACCTGTTCGTTTTGTTGGAATTAGAATTGACAAAATTGAAACAGCTCTTGAAAAGGAAAAACCTGAAATTGCTCAAAAGGAGATTGAAAAATTAAGAAGTCAAATCTCAGAATTGCCTAAAAAATCGGTTGTTATTCAAGATTCAAAACCTGATTTAGCAAAAGTCGAAGATGATGCTTTTTGGAATCATTTAACACCAGAAAAGATTGAGTTTTTACGTCATACCATAAAACCACTTTTCAGAACTGTTTCTCAATCGGATTTTAAAGCCATGCGTTTTAATAAAGATGTATTGGAAATCTCCCTTGCACATTTATCAGAAGAATCAGAGAAATACGACACGCTTAAAGAGAATATAATTACCGTTGTTAGTGAATTGCCTATGTCGATAAACATAGTAGCAAAGAATGAAGCGTACATCAAAAAGGTTTTGACGAACAATTTTTGGTCTACGGTTCTAGATGAAGGGTTTGATGTATTAGCTGAAACTTTGGCTCCCCTTATTAAATACAGAGAGCAAAAAGGACCTCTTGACGGACCTTCTAAGTTGAATTTACAAGATGTAATTCAAACTAAAGAAATGGTTGAATTTGGCCCCAAAAATGAAGCGGTAAGTATTTCAAAATACCGTGAAATGGTTGAAGCTAAAATTGCAGAGTTAATCGAAAAGAATCCAATTCTTCAAAAGATTAAGTCTGGCGAAAAGGTTACCGAAGAAGAAGCCGAACAACTTGCGGAGGAACTTCATGAAGAAGATCCACATATAACAGAACAGCTATTACGTAAAGTATATAATCATCAAAAGGCAAAGTTCATTCAGTTTATTAAACACATTCTAGGAATTGAGATTTTGGAAAGCTTTGATGCTGAAGTGAGCAGACTGGTTCAAGCCTTTATTAAAGAACACAGCAATTTATCTACCCGACAAATTGAGTTCTTGAACTTATTAAAAGATTACATCATTGAAAGAGGAGAAATTGAAAAACGAGATTTAATCTCGTCTCCATTTACGATTATACATCCAAAAGGAATACGTGGTGTATTCACTCCTTCTGAGATAAAAGAAATATTAGCATTAACGGAAAAATTCGCAGCATAACATGAGTTTACTAAGTAACAATTCGCAAATAAAATCAAAAATAGACGACCTCTGGAATAAGTTCTGGAGTGGTGGAATTTCAAATCCACTTACAGCTATTGAGCAAATCACCTATCTGCTTTTCATGAAAAAGTTAGATGAAAACGATTTAGAATCTTTGGCCAATGCTGAATTTACGGGTGATGATTTTACATCTATGTTTTCAGGTACTTTTTATCTGACTACGGAAGATAAAGAGAAAAAACAAAATGGTATTGACAAGCAAAAGTTAAGATGGAGTGAGTTTAAACGCATGCCATCAGATAAAATGCTTAATCATATACAGCGTTTTGTGTTTCCGTTTTTAAAGCAACTGGACAAGGATGACTCCCCTTTTACCAAGCATATGGCAAATGCTGTTTTCATCATTCCAAAACCTTCTTTACTTCTTGAGGCAATTAAAAGCATAGATGAAATCTATGAAGAGATGGAAAAGGATGCCAGTGAAAAAGGACAAGATTTTCAAGATATACAAGGTGATGTATATGAAATGTTATTGAGTGAAATCGCAGCTGCTGGTAAAAATGGTCAATTTAGAACTCCTAGACATATCATAAAATTATTGGTGGAATTGGTGAATCCAAAGCTGGGACAAAAAGTTGCGGATCCAGCCTGTGGTACAGGTGGTTTCCTTTTAGGAGCCTATCAGTATATGGTAACTCAATTAGATAAGGATAAAGCTAACAAAGAGCCTGATGAAGATGGCTTTATTAGAAGCAGCAGAAGTGCACTTTTAACCGAAGATGTAAAAGGGATTTTAGGTGATAGTCTGCAAGGCTATGACATTGACCAAACCATGGTTCGTTTGGGTTTAATGAACCTTATGATGCATGGTATTGAAAGTCCTAAAGTAGATTATAAAGATACTTTGAGTAAAGGCTATAATGAGACTGCTGAATATGATATCGTTTTGGCGAACCCTCCATTTACAGGTAACATAGATAAAGGAGACATCAATGAAGAGTTAAATCTAAAAACAACCAAAACGGAATTACTTTTTATTGAACGTATCCACAACATGCTGAAAATGGGCGGTACTGCTGGCATTGTTATACCGCAAGGAGTTCTATTCAGTTCTAGTAAAGTGTTTCAAGCTGCGCGAAAATTAATGATTGAAAATTCCCAATTGAAAGCTGTAGTTAGTATGCCTAGCGGTGTATTTAAACCCTATGCAGGTGTTAGTACTGCTTTACTCATTTTTACTAAAGGTGGAGAAACTGAAAATGTTTGGTTCTATGATATGGAATCGGATGGCTACAGTTTAGATGACAAGCGTTCAAAAAATGAAAGTGGTCATGGAGACCTTCAGGATATTGTCAAACAATTTCAAATACCCTTTGATTCAGACAAAAATGATAGAACAGGGAAAGTGAAATATTTCTATGTGTCGAAATCCGAAATCGTAGAAGAAGGTTATGACTTGAGCTACAATAAATACAAAGAGGAAGTTTATGAAGAAATTGTTTATGAAAAACCAAATGTCATATTAGACAAGCTAATTGGAGAAAATGGATTAGAGCATGAGATAGTCAAAGGATTAAACGAATTAAAAGAGTTTATTTAATGGAAATCAAAAAATATAAACTCACAGATATATGCGATTTCCAAGGAGGTTCTCAACCACCTAAAAAGGAATGGTCTAAAAGTAAGAAAGAAGGGTATGTTAGAATGCTTCAAATTCGTGATTTTACTCAGAGCCACAAAAATAATGTGGAGTATGTCAAAGTATCAAAAAGACTAAAGACCTGCAAAACTGATGATGTTTTGATTGGAAGATATGGGGCTTCTGTTGGAAAAATCCTTACAGGGTTGGAAGGAGCTTACAATGTTGCAATAATGAAAACCATCCCAAATGAAAAAGTATTATCAAAAAAATACCTCCTAGCTTTATTAAAAGCACCCTTGTTTCAAAATTTTATTTTAAGTGTTGGAGTGAGGGCAGCACAAGCTGGTTTCAATAAGGATGATTTGAGCAAATTCCAAGTTTATCTCCCATCACTTGACAATCAAAAACGAATAGCTAAAGTACTATTCGATTGCGAAAATCTTATCCAGAAAAGAGAAGAAAGTATTAAACTTTTAGATGAATTTTTGAAATCTACTTTCTCAGAGATGTTTGAGCATACTAAAGGAGAAACGATTTCATTGAATGATGTTATTGAAATTCAATCAGGATTGGTTAGTCCAAATGAACCGCCATATAATGAAATGTTCCATGTTGGAGGTGCAAATATAGAATCCGAAACAGGCAACTTAGTAAATCTGAAAAAAGCAAAAGAAGAAAATTTAATAAGCGGTAAATATCTATTTACTGATGAATACATATTATACAGTAAAATTCGTCCGTACTTAAATAAAGTTGCTATTATGAATTTTACTGGTATTTGTAGTGCTGATGTTTATCCAATCAAAACAATGGATAAAAATATACTTAATAAATACTTTTTAAAATTTAAACTTCAATCTCAGCATTTCTTAAGTCATGCCAACAGCAATTCTGATAGAGCAAATATTCCAAAAATCAATAGAAAAGCTCTCCTTTCATATAAATTTATTCTTCCCTCAATTGAAGTTCAAAATCAGTTTGAAAAAATTGTAAAATTCACGTTGAGAATAAAAAGTCAATTTAAAGATAGCCTATCTGAGCTCAACAATCTATACGGAAGTATAAGCCAAACAGCCTTTAAAGGAGAATTGGATTTGAGTAAGGTGGATATCTCTCAATTTGATAAATTAAATATGTCTGAAACAAATTTGGAAGATTTATCAAATGAAGTCAGCGCAGAGGCAGTTACTATTGAGAAACTCGAGCAAATCATTAAAGGCCGATTTGGCTATCAAGAATTTTCCATTTCGCAAATTGAAGAGATTTTAGCCAAACAAGGTATTGACTATACTACTTCATTGGTAAAAGGCTTTATTAAGGATCTCTTATCTGAAGAAAAAATAAGAACGGAATATAGCGGCTCAACCCATCAAGTAATTTTCAAGTACAATATATGAAGCTTAAGCGAATCAAATTATTATCCCGTTTTCGTGGTTTGCCTGCTGGTTATGAAATTAACTTCAACCGCTCTTTAATAGCAAACGAACAGATTGAGCCTATTTGTTTTGTTGGACTAAATGGTTCTGGTAAATCCAATGCCTTAGAGGTGGTTGCAGAGATGTTTTATTATCTCGAGAATTTTAATCGTTCTTCAAAAAAGGATTTAGATAATTTCAAAACTGCCTTCGGCTTTGAGTTAGATTATTACCTCCCAAAACTTACGCTAGCAGGTGCAGGATTTACTTGGGACGAATTAGGTGACCTTACTTTTGATGACCTCGATCAAAACCAACTAGTACTCGTTTCTAAGCCAGTTGATGAATTGCCTGCGGTTAAATTATCATTCAATGAAAAAGAGATTGAAGTAAAGGATTTTTACAATAATGGCTTAAGTAAAGTGCTTCCAAATCACATCATTGGTTATTCTTCTGGCTTAAACGAATTAGTGAGCAATCCATTTGTAAAACTGAATTTCGAATACTATGAAGATTTAAAGAGAAAGAAGAATAAAGCGGTTGACTCTAAGTTAGAAATGAATCGTTTCCAATTTCTGAATTACAATGTTTCAAAACTGATAACCGTTTCTAACTTTATTTTCGATAAGGCACTCTCACCACTGGGAGAAACAAAAGACTTGTCTATTTTAAAAACCGAGATTGAAGTAAATGAACTAAATGGATTTTCTATCCAATTATCATTAAAAAAGCCAAAGACGTTTGAAAAATATCTTCCAGATGAATTAGAAGAAGCAATTGAAAGCTTTAAAGCGATTGATGCTCTTTTTGATGAAGAAAATAACAGTACCACTCGTCATGATTTCACTAAGCTATCCTTCAACTTCAAAATGAATGAAGCTACTTTAACTGGTTTCAGAGAAAAATTCAATTCTGCAGATAGGTTATTCAGAGTGCTTTATTTTTTCCAAACACTTAATATTGAAAAGATTAGTAGAAATATCAGTAAAACTGTCAAATCTGCTAAAGCTGGAACAAGTGAAAACCTCTCTGACTTAATCCCTAAATATGAGATTGAGAAACAGCTTTTTCATTTAGGTAATATCTCATTTAAGAAAGAAGGTGTTACTGATCCAATCTATTATAAACATCTTTCTGATGGTGAACATCAATTACTGCAAGTCTTAGGGAGTATTATTCTATTAGATAGCACAAGTACTCTATTTCTTTTAGATGAACCCGAAACTCATTTTAATCCTGAATGGAGGTCAAAGTTTATTTGGCTGATAAATGAGTGCATGAAAATGAATCCAACGGAAGATGATCGTGAACAAGAAATTGTTCTAACCACTCATTCGCCATTCATGATCTCTGATTCAAAAAAGAGCAATGTAGTTTGGTTAAAAGCGGATAAACGAAATGGACCAGAAGAAGTGACCATTAATACATATGGAACATCAGTAACAAATTTAATCAATGAGTTTTTTGGTAAGCAGAGACAGATTGCTGATGTTTCATGGAAAGACATGTTAGAAGATCTAAAGTCAGATGATATCAATGAATTAAATGATGCTTTATCAAAGTATGGTGATTCACATGAGAAGGCTATGATCCTTCAAAAACTGAATAAGCTAATCATTGAAAAAGGAACAGAAGAATGATTTATACTTTGAAATATCCTTCACATGCTATTGAAAGAGTAAATCAAGTCGTCTTTGAATTTCTAAGAAACTCAATTCCTGTTTGTGCATATTCTAGAAACCTATTCCCTGAATGGTTTCGAGATGTTATGGCAAATTCTAAAGCACAAGCAGGGAATAAAAGCTTTGAGGATAAGTTTATTGACTTACATACAGAATATCAAAAACTTACCCCAGCTAATCGCCAATTATTATTTGATGAATTTGAGGCAGGTCTAGATATTAAAAGTCTTTGTGATGAAAAGACAAAGGCTGTAATTCTCTCTGAAAATTATACTGCAGATCTGCATGCGGCACTAAAAACAGTTCTTAAAGATCATTTTTATGGTACAGCACTAGGAACAAATAAAACCATTCAAGATAAACTTGGAACAACTTTAAGAAATCATTACACCAGTTTTAAAACTTTAAATGATTCAGGGCGTGTATGTCCATTTTGTGGCTTACATGAATACGCTTTATTAGAAGGTGAAGCCAAAGACGATTATGATCATTGGCTATATAAATCTAAGTACCCGATCTATGCTGTGAACTTTTCCAATTTGGTGCCAATGTGTGATAAATGCAACCAAGGTGGAGTGAAGGGAACTGCTGATGTTCTTCACAATGATGATGGAACTAGAAGGGAATCATTTTACCCTTATGAATCAAATCAAGGCGTAAGATTATCGGTAAATAATTTTTCTGATGTTGGTTCTCTTTCAGATGAAGAGAAGGAAAAATACCCATACGGTTACTATAAACTTGATGTAGTGCAACAGGATCCAACTGAGGCAGAAAAAGTGGAAACTTGGAAATCAGTATTTAAAATTGAGACACGATTTAATAGCTACTTAAGCTCTCACAATAAACAAGTGAAAGATGACTTTCATGAGGACTATTTACCAGACCATGCAGAGTTCGTATTAAGTAATGATATAACAAATTTAAGAGCCATTGTAAGTGCGTTTAAAAATCAATTAGGAAATCCAAAGAGAAAGACTGGTGTGGTTATAAACAAAGCTTACCTTGATTTTATATGTGCTCCTGGAAATGAGCATATGCTTTATACCTTTTGTAATATAAATTTAGCACAAGCAATATAATACAGTTATGACCAGCACTCAGCAACCATACACATTGCCAAGTCGCTCAAAGGCTAACCGCACGAGCCAAAACTTGTCAAAGAGTATGGTTGCCCCAACGCTGAAAAACGAAATGAATAAAATAAAAACGGCATACAACAATGTGTATAGTGCATAGCACCCTGCGGGATGCTACGACACCATACACGGAACGTTGTGCTTAATTAAAATGAATAATGGGTAAATATCAATATAGACTGAAATGTGAATTTAAAGTTGACCCAGAAAGCTTTATTAGTGTTGCTGATGAATTGGAAATATCCATTCCTTGTATTAATTGCCAAAGAGATCATAGAACAATAGTATTTGAAAATATAACTGAAAAAGGAATTTGTACGCCGCGCAAGAAATGTAATGGATTCCCTGGTAAATTAACAAGTAGAGAGTTAATTAAAAAATCTGATCATATTCAAGTAAATTATCTAATTGACTTTGAATACGAACCTTTTATTGATCAAAAATATAATGTTAAGTCGAATTTTAAATTCGGTTGGACAAGAGTATACTTTACTTTGAATTGCTCAAATTGTGAAAAAGAAAATACTATCAGTACGCAGGAAAACGTAGGGCGACCTTGGGACGTTAAATGTGATTGTGGAAATGTTATTTACAAAGACCACAAAAGCCCATTTAGCTATAAAGTAATTGAAGTAAACTAAGCACAACAATACCTATAGTTAATACGAGTTTTGGTGCTTAACCCAAAGTTAAGAGCTTTAAACCAAGTTCGCCAAATCTTTTGATTTGGCTTTAGAACAAAAAAGATAAAACAAAATAAAAAGTTTTGGCTAAGTGCTTAATTGAAAGTTCACTACTTTTAATTCCCGTACTAACCATAGCCGAGACGTTATAGAGTATAGCCCCTAAATTTAACAAATGAGAATTTACTGGATTGACAAGTTAAAAAAAGGAAAAATTGGAATGATGGCTAGGCCAAAAGGTAATGATTGGTTAGAAGATGAAATTAGAGACCTGAATTTTAAAGAGGTTGATACTGTTATTTCATTATTAAAAAAATATGAAGAAACAGAATTGGAAATTGAAAAAGAGAAAGCCCTTTGTAAAAAATATGATATTGAATTTATAAGTTTTCCTATTCAAGATAGAGGAGTTCCTGAAAATATTAGCGATTTTATCGAATTAATAACTAATATAAACAATAGGTTAAACGAAAATAAGAAAGTTGTTGTGCATTGTAGAATGGGAATTGGAAGAACTTCTATTGTTGCTGCAAGTGTTTTAATAAAGAATGGTTTTGATTCTGGATCTGTGTTTGATTTTTTAAGTAAAACTAGAACATTAACTGTACCTGATACTGATGACCAAATTAGTTGGGTAAAAGAAATAGAAAACACTCTATAACATCATATATAAAATCAGAGCAAAGATTAGTGCTAGATCAAAAGGTTTTTTCCTTTTTGCAGTGGCGCTAGGTTTTTATAAATTAAACAATAAATAAAAAAGCGCAGATAGATCAATTGGCTTAGGCTTACTTGCCTCGCTCCGATTCATATATTTGGCGTTAGCAAATATTAAAAACCAACAATGAAACACTTATACATTTTATTAATAATCATTTTATTAAGTAGTTGCAAAAAACAATGCGAAGTATGTGAAGTTTTGAAAAACGGACAAATGATTGAACAATATGAGAGTTGTGATGAAGACGGAATGAAAGCATCTAAATCTATATGTGAAGAAATGGCTAAACTTCAAGACTCTGAATGTAAATGTCATAAAAAAGATAAACTAAAAACAAATACAAAATTGGAAGAAAAGGTATTAACTACGATTGAGGATGCTCGAAATTATGTAACTGAATCATTTAACGACAAGGAAGAAACACTAATGATTTCAGACGAGTTAAATGATGCTATGGGATTAAATATGGCAATCATAGCAGACGGAATTTTGAAAAAAGGATATATGCCAAATGGATTTGAGCAAAAAGACGGTTACAGAATTTACAAATATCAAAAAGACTAAAATTGTGGACGGAATCTATCCTGAATTGATTGAATATATTCATCAATATTGTTATGAATTTAATACTAACCTTGAAAAAAAGGCAAGAAACCATAATATTGGGATGTTAAAATTTGGAAACCGAGAAAATCTACATCCAAAATTAATTGAAGTAAGAGACAGACATATTACCACAGATAAAAACGTTTTAAAATTATTAGAAAACGGATTTGAGGAATTCAAAGTAAAAACAGCTACTCGGATTTATAAAGAACACAGAAACGAATTGAATCTGAATTTATGTCCAAAATGTAAAAAAATAGCTCGCACACCAAATGCAAAACAATGTAGGTTTTGTTCATACGATTGGCATTAAGAGAAAAATAACATTTGCTAACAATGGCTATAATTAATACGGGTTTAGTTGTTTAAGATATAAAGCTGGAATATAAGCTATCACCGCCAAATCTTTTGATTTGGCTTCAAGACAAAAAGATAAAACAAAATAAAAAGTTTTGGCTAAGTGCTTAATCGAAAGTTCACTACTTTTAATTCCCGTACTAACCATAGCCGAGACGTTGGCAACAAGTTTGAAGAAATGAAGAAATTTACAATATTATTATTTACGATTCTACTGATTTCTTGCAATGGAAAACAAAGTAATGAGAAAAACTATGAAAATGACTTTGCAATGTATGGGTTGCTTATTAACGAATTAGATTTTAATATCTTTTATCTAAACGAACAGATTAAACTCGAAATATCCGAATTGGAAATAGAGAACCGCTTAGATAACGAAACAAAAGAAATTGACAGTACAACAAAAGTTTATACTAATAAGATTGATAAAATAATCGATGAATTATATGGTAATTTGACTTATCATAATGGCAAAATCTATGACGACCAAAAGTTGCTCAGAGGATATAAAAGAGGAAATGATTATTTTTTTAACGGCGACACTCTATCTAAAAACGCAATCAAATACAAAAAGCTGACTAAAGAATATGGTAACGAAATTTTAAAATACTTTGACCATCCAATTTATATTAAAAGAATTCAAGGTGCTCTATCAATGAATGATACACAGGACGGATATGGAAATAGAACTGAATTGATTGAATACTTATTTCGAGACACGCCTTTGATTGCAATTATTTTACAACTAAAAACAATGAAACGGAATAGTTTAGAGTATCAACAACAATTATTGAGAAGAAAACCAGTTGCCAACAACGCATATAAAAAATAGCGAAATTCGTTGCAAACACAAAGGTTCGGGCACTTTTTTGAGGTCGCCAAATTTTTAAATTTGGCTATTTGGGAAAAGAAAGATAAATAGAAAAATTTAAAAATTCGGCTTGAGTATAACCGAATGGATAGCGTGCAAATCAGCGCTACTTTTCATATACTAGACCGTTATAAGCAATACCAAAATCATTTGATGAATAAAATAGAAGACAAAGGCTTAACAATAAAAGCTGCTGATGTTGAAATAAATTTAGAAGCTCTAAATTCTGTAAATGGGAGTTTTATTCTTGAGTCTATCTTAACCAACGAAATTGAAGGGTCATCAATAGACAAAAACTCTAAATATGTTGAACTAAACGAAGAAATTATTAATACAAATCATTTCTTGCTTATGCTTCAATTAGCTTTTAACCAACATAAACCTGTAGCGATATCTCCAGATGACATTTGGCTATTAATTTGCCAAGGATTCTCTGAACATATTAAACTCAATTCGGATGATTTTAAAGGTATCTTAGGAGTTGATGAGAAACAAACAATCCAAGTCAGAAGAGATGACTTTGTAATTGGAGAGTATAATCCGTGGGAACAAATTTTTCCTGAATTCACAAATAAAATTACGCAAACAATAAATGAAGACTTATACTCAAATATTGTTTTAGAATTTTCCACATCAACAAAAAAAGAAATAAATGCCTTCGAAATAGCATTTATGGATTCAATGTCAAACTATTTTGATTATGAATTTGTCTCTTTATGCGGAATTCCAGAAATAGAAATTAAAGGAACTGTTGCGGATTATACTAAAATGTTAAATGCTTTGGAAGTATTAAGGAAGTATAATTTAGAATGGTGGATTGATAAAATATCTGACAATATTAACAAGATTATTCAAACATTAGAAGGAGAAAGTAATATTGATTTTTGGAATTCTATATACAAAGAGAATAATGAATCTGGAGGTCCTTTTATTACTGGTTGGATTGCTGATTTCTTCCCGTACTTAAAATCAAGTATTACTGAACAGAATGGCAATATCGACTATAGTAAACAATCTATTTCTAAAGATCAAATCTTAAAAACTATTCGAATTAACGACTTGAATTTTGACAATTATAAGATTCATAAAGTACAAATTAAAAATCCTAGATTAATTGACTCCAATTATTCTAAATTGAAACTAGATGATTTTCCATCTGGTCTATCAATAGTCCCTTTTAAATGGAAATATGCTAACAAAGAGTTAGAAATGAATTTCGTTTCAGGGTTTATTGGAATAAAGGAATCCGAAGTAAATAATACTTTGAAAACTGATATTAACTGGATTGTAAACAGA
Organism: Aquimarina amphilecti; assembly: GCF_900109375.1. Lineage (GTDB taxonomy): Bacteria > Bacteroidota > Bacteroidia > Flavobacteriales > Flavobacteriaceae > Aquimarina > Aquimarina amphilecti. Next base: position 2,192 of record NZ_FOAB01000013.1, on the reverse strand, counting down.
AAATAAAAAGCTTATAACAATTTGTATAGTTCATTTGCTCCCTTCGGGAAGCAAACGCACCATACAAGAGACGTTAACTACAATTAGAGTGATTGATTTCAATAATATAAAAGAACACGAAATAGAAAGACCAGATATCTGGACTTGTCTTGGATCACCAGAAGATTTCGATTCATTACCTAATGAGCATAAAGATCAAATTAAATTCTTGGATAAGAAAGCCTCTGATTTTCTATACAAATATTTTGAAAACTCAAAATTTCACACTGGTCCAATGTGGGAACCTTTTCAAAAAAAGAACTTTAAATATGTTGAAAAAATATCTGTAGGTGAAGATGAACAAATAATAAAAAAATGGCTTTATAACAGAGGAATTCCATTTTCAAAATGGGTTTATGTTTTACCAAATTATGGAAATGGACCTTTAATTATGACGTGGAAAATGATCATAAAAAATTGCGAAACATTATTTTTTGCGGATGATGTAGTGGTCTTTGATGAATCAAATCAATGGTGTTTATCATATTGGCATGAAGATGAGATGTTTTTTGGAAAAATTAACACGACTAACCCTGAAATTGGATATGAGGAAGTTGAAGTAATGAATAAAATGGAAAAGAAATATCCTGGATATAAACACCCATTAAAAGAAAATAAAAAGTAGTTAACACTATATATGTGATCATGGCTGAGATTTGTGATTAATCGAAAGGTTCTTGTATATTTAGGATGGCGCATAGATTTTAAAGCCTAATTAAAGTATAAAATCTGCGCAGAAATATCGATGGCTCAGTAACAATTTGCTTCGCCACGACACATATATTAAACGTTATAGCTCATAAAAAATCAGGTTCCATAAATAACGGAATATTGCGATAATTTGATCTCAAAAATCGGTTCGGAATCGGAATCTTAAATTGACAAAAAACTGTTTCTTAAAATTAATTAGTTAACCAGAATCTGAAAATAAAAACGCAACGACTGACAATACTCAGACGTAAAAATGAAGGAGTTTTCGGAATCAAAACGCAACTTCGGACAGTACTCGGACGATTAAATGAAATGTATTGCGGAAGTTTAACTGGTATTTGAAAGCAAAACGCAATCAAAACGTGCGACGGACAGCACTCGGACGGCTAAATGAAGTGTTTTGCGGAAAATTAACCGAAAAATGGAATGATTTCGGAGTAAAACGCAGAAAAACAGTACGCGCTATAACAAGATATATTTGATCATAGCTGTTTAGTGATAGATCGAAAGGTCTTTGTATATTTATGATGGCGCAATGCTTGCAAAAGGAAAAATATAGCAACCAATGCGCAGAAAACGTCGACAGTTAGGTAACATTTGCCACAGCTACGACACATATATTAAACGTTATCAAATATTAATATGAAAAATAAAATAATTATAGCTGTAATTTTACTGTCATCAACTCTTTATGGACAAAAAAGATGCCTAGATAATGGGGGTGGTGATTGGAAAAAACTAGCGCTTGCAGTAACCACTTTGGACTGGGTTGAACAAAATAAACCTGAAAAAATTGTAAGTAATTTATTGGATAATAATAATGTTGACTTGACTCATCTAAAAAGTATGTGTGAAGAAATTTCTAAGGAATTTCCTTATGATGATGGACAACCAGGTTCTTATCTAAAAAATGATGATACAACGTTATGGTACGAAAGAACATATTATAATGAAAAAGGAAAACAAATAAAATACCTTTTCCAAGTTTATATCGAGCTTGAAATTAAAAATAATAAACCAAAAATTTCTAAAATAATTTTTAAGAAAAATGGCGAAATAAAACGAAGAGATGATCAAGTACTAAAGCTGATTGAGGTGAGAGAAAAATACCCAAATATTCCTCCTCCACCTCCGCCACCACCTGGTCTTGGAAAAAATTAAACATTTGATAACACTATATATAGCAAATAGGGCGGTTTAGTGTTTATTCAAAAAGCTTGGTTTTATTTGCGGTGTCGCCAAATCTTTTGATTTGGCTTTATGATAAAAAAGATAAATCAAAATGCAAAAGTTTGGCTTAGTACAAAACCATAATTAATCGTTTGTCCTCTGCCCTAAATGCCATATATTAAACGTTACCATACATAAAAATCAGATCGGATAAATATGGAATAGTACGCAAGTATGATCTGAAAAGTTGAAACGGAATCGGAATCAAAAAC
>NZ_FOAB01000015.1:2500-4030 GCF_900109375.1 Aquimarina amphilecti | reverse complement strand
AGAGCAGCCACTTCGTGAGAAGGAGCGAATCTATAAAACCTATCACAGTTCGGATCGGAGTCTGCAACTCGACTCCGTGAAGCTGGAATCGCTAGTAATCGGATATCAGCCATGATCCGGTGAATACGTTCCCGGGCCTTGTACACACCGCCCGTCAAGCCATGGAAGCTGGGGGTACCTGAAGTCCGTCACCGTAAGGAGCGGCCTAGGGTAAAACTGGTAACTGGGGCTAAGTCGTAACAAGGTAGCCGTACCGGAAGGTGCGGCTGGAACACCTCCTTTCTAGAGAAAGACGATACTCAGGAATTGTTATTTTGGGGTGTTTTTAGTCTTAAGCTGTTAATTAATTTATTGTATAGTTGTATTTTTTGGTTGTTAGTTTTACTAATAACGATTAAGCATCAATTATCAACTATGAAGAAGTCTCATAGCTCAGCTGGTTAGAGCGCTACACTGATAATGTAGAGGTCGGCAGTTCGAGTCTGCCTGAGACTACTAAAGTCGTAGGACTATACACTAAGTTCATAATTATATTATTGAAAGGAAATTTTAGAAGTTGAGAATTCATTACTTCATCATTCGGGATTCTGAATTCGACATTTAGGATTTCATAATGGGGGATTAGCTCAGCTGGCTAGAGCGCCTGCCTTGCACGCAGGAGGTCATCGGTTCGACTCCGATATTCTCCACAATTCTTTAGGTATAAGTTTTGATAGTTTATAAAACACAGGATTCATTCAATTGAAATAGTTTTTGTATTCATCATTATTGTACTGTTATTAAGAAAAACGTTCATTGACATATTGATTTAAAGAATACGAGCATTAATTTATCTCGCAAGAGATTTATTAGTGATACAAATTAAAAGAGTGATGATATTTATATCATCAAAAACTAAAAGAGCAAGTTAAAGCAAGACGCATAAGCTAATTAAGGGCGTATGGGGAATGCCTAGGCTCTCAGAGGCGATGAAGGACGTGATAAGCTGCGAAAAGCTGTGGGGAGTGGCACATACACTATGATCCGCAGATATCCGAATGGGGCAACCCACTATATTGAAGATATAGTATCCGCAAGGAGGCGAACCCGGAGAACTGAAACATCTAAGTACCCGGAGGAGAAGAAAACAATAGTGATTCCGTTAGTAGTGGCGAGCGAACGCGGATTAGCCCAAACCAGTATTGTTACGGCAATGCTGGGGTTGTAGGACCACGTTATAAGATGTATATTGAATTAGAACAGTTTGGAAAGACTGACCAAAGAGGGTGATAGTCCCGTATAGGTAAGATATATTGATTTAGTGGTATCCTGAGTAGTGCGGGACACGTGTAATCCTGTATGAATCTGTGGGGACCATCCCATAAGGCTAAATACTCCTGAGAGACCGATAGTGAACCAGTACCGTGAGGGAAAGGTGAAAAGAACCCTGAATAAGGGAGTGAAATAGATCCTGAAACCATACGCTTACAAGCGGTCGGAGGCCTTCGGGCTGACGGCGTGCCTTTTGCATAATGAGCCTACGAGTTACTT
>NZ_FOAB01000006.1 GCF_900109375.1 Aquimarina amphilecti | reverse complement strand
CTGATGGAGAGATTACATCTTTCTTCCCTATTTTTGGAACCAATCATAAATTTAATGGATTTATGGATTATTTCTATGTAGGCAATCACGCCAATAGTGTAGGATTACAAGATATATATGCTAAAGCTGTTATCAAAACTGGTAAAAGTAGTAGCCTATTAGCCAAGCTTCACTATTTTTCTGCTGCAGAAGATATAGCAGGAACTGATGATAATTATTTAGGTACCGAATTAGACTTAGTATTTACTCAAAAAATACTACCGTATGCTACTTTAAAAATAGGATATTCTCAGATGTTCGCAGGAGATAGTATGGAAGTTCTAAAAGGAGTTACCAATCCTAGTGGATTACAAAATTGGGGATGGGCAATGTTAGTAGTAAAACCAAACTTCTTAAAATGGAGTCCGAAACCACAACAATAATTTATTAATGATATTATATCTAAAACCTGCGAAATCAGTTTCGCAGGTTTTTTTATGGATTATTTTCAAATTCCTAATTTACACAACTGATAATTACGTAATTCTTATTACTTAAATACGTATTAATACTTAATTTTGATTTATAAATACGTAACTAATGAAGAAGATAGTAGTAATAGGTAACGGAATGGTAAGTTATAAGTTCTGTGAGAAGTTTGTAGCATCAGAAAAATTTACAGATTACAAACTTATAGTTTTTGGTGAAGAACCAAGGCGAGCGTATGATAGAGTCCATCTTAGCGAATTTTACGATGGTAAAACTTCAGAAGATTTAAGTATGTCTCCTGCTAATTGGTATGAGGATAATAATATTGATCTTCATATTTCAGAAATGATTACAGAAATCAATCGAGAGGATAAAACGATTGCTAATCATCGAGGAGATATTTATTCCTATGATTATTTAGTGCTAGCAACCGGATCCTCTGCTTTTGTTCCGCCAATTGAAGGTATTGATAAAGAAGGGGTTTTTGTTTATAGGACTATTGAAGATCTTGAAGCTACAGAGGCATATGCTAAAAAATTAAAAGCTCAAGGAAAAACAGAAGCTGCTGTTCTCGGTGGAGGCTTATTAGGACTTGAAGCTGCAAACGCGGTTAAAAATTTAGGGCTTAATGCTCATGTAGTTGAGTTTGCACCTCGTTTAATGCCAAGACAGCTTGATAAAGGCGCTAGTGATATGCTTCAGTCCAAAATAGAAAGTATGGGATTAAAAGTACATCTTTCTAAACAAACACAATTTCTTCAAGGAGAAAAAACTATTGAAGGATTACAATATGTTGATGATACCGAATTAAAAGTTGATATGCTTGTAGTTTCAGCAGGTATTCGTCCACGTGATGAAGTAGCTAGAGAGTGTGGCCTTGAGGTAGGAACTCGCGGTGGAATCGTGGTCAATCAAAAAATGGAAACTTCTGACAAAAATATATTCGCTATTGGTGAGTGTGCTTTATTAAACAGCATGATTTATGGTTTAGTTGCTCCAGGGTATGATATGGCAGAAGTAGCTGTACAACAAATCACTGGAGGTAATGCAGAAATGCCTGAATCAATCGACATGTCAACGCAATTAAAATTAATAGGAACTGAAGTTGCTAGTTTTGGAGATGCTCTTAATCAGTCTAAAAAAGACATTGATGAGATTATATATGAAAATAAACGAAATGGAGTTTATAAAAAAATAAGTGTTTCTAAAGATGGTAAAAAACTTTTAGGCGGGATTTTAATCGGTGATTCATCTGATTATAATTCTTTATTCCAAATTTATATTAATGGAATGAAACTTCCAGAAGAACCTGAAGATCTTATACTAGGCAGTCGTGGAGGTGATGAAGGTAGTTTATTAGGTGATGTTATGGATTTACCGAATGGAGCTCAGATTTGTTCTTGCGAAAGTGTAACAAAAGGGCAGATTTGTAATTCAATAGAAAACGGAGAAGCTACAGATGTTGCAGGAGTAATTAGTTGCACCAAAGCCGGAACCGGTTGCGGTGGTTGCAAACCTATGGTAACGGACTTAACAAATGCTACTCTAAAATCTTTAGGTATTGAAGTTAAAGAAGGAGTTTGTGAACATTTTGATTTAAGCAGACAAGATTTATATAAAATCATTCAGGTAAAAGGATATACAAAATTTAATGAAGTATTAGATAACCACGGAAATGGCGGACATGGTTGTGAATTATGCAAACCACTTGTTGCTTCCTTGATGGCGACGATTAATGCAGATACAGCAAATGAAGAATACGCTATTCAGGATTCTAATGATCGTTTTTTAGCCAACATACAGCGAAATGGAACGTACTCAGTAGTTCCTAGAGTTCCTGGTGGTGAAATTACTCCTGAAAAGCTTATCGCATTAGGGGAAATAGCTAAAAAATACGATCTATACACTAAAGTAACAGGAGGTGTACGTATTGACTTATTTGGTGCGACTCTAAATCAATTACCCCTAATATGGAAAGATCTAATTAACCACGGTTTTGAAAGTGGTCATGCTTATGGTAAATCATTAAGAACAGTAAAAACTTGTGTTGGTTCGACCTGGTGTCGTTATGGAATGGATGAAAGTGTCAGCTTTGGTATCGAACTCGAGAATCGGTATAGAGGAATTCGTGCTCCACATAAAATTAAAGGTGGAGTTTCTGGATGTATCAGAGAATGTGCCGAGGCACGTGGAAAAGATTTCGGTTTAATTGCTGTAGAAGGTGGATGGAATTTATATGTAGGTGGAAACGGTGGAGCCACACCAAGACACGCAGAATTATTTGCTGAACAGATTGATAACGAAACTGTAATCAAATATCTAGACCGATATTTGATGTTTTATATGAGAACAGCAAAACCATTACAAAGAACCGCTGCTTGGCAAGAACGCTTAGAAGGTGGATTAGAATATCTGAAAGAAGTTATTATTGAAGATAAACTTGGAATTGCTGAAGATTTAGAAAATGAAATGAAAACTTTGGTCAATAAATTTAAATGTGAATGGACTCAAGCCATTAATGACCCTGAAATAATGAAGCGTTTTAACCACTTCGTAAACAGCGAAGATGATGATGAAAATATAGTTTTTGTTCCTTTAAGGGAGCAAAAAATGCCTGAACCCTGGAAATAATTAAACCGCTTATAACTAAAAAAATGGAAGGAATTCTAAATAAATACAAAACCATCAAATTAGAAGATGTAAAAGTTTGGTTCAAAGCTGCATCAATCAATGCCTTTCCAAAAGACGGAGGAGCTTGTGTTAAATATAGAGATTTACAAATTGCGGTATTCAACTTTAATAGGTTAAACAACTGGTACGCCTGTCAAAATTTATCACCTGAAAAAAACGAAATGGTTTTAAGTAGAGGAATGATAGGTGATCACAATGGAATACCTAAAGTTGCTTGTCCTCTTCATAAAAAAACTTTTTCATTAGAAACAGGAGAAAACTTAAATGGTGATTTACCTCCTATCGCAACATATCCAGTGAAAATAGAAAACGATATTGTTTTTATTGGCTTTGAAGAATAAAGAATTTTATTGCTAAAAACATTACTTTAGCAAGTATTCTAATTATCTTACTTTTATGCCAACCACAAAAATAACCGAAGCATTTTCTCTTATTGATAAGTCAAATGCAAATGATCCTAATAAAGAAATAATTAAAGGAGAATCTATTGCAAAAGAATTAGTCTATGGTCAACGAATGAGTCATACTTTAGACAATTTTGCGCCAGAAGCATCAGAAGCTTTACAATTAGCTTCTAGAGCTCAACATATCTGCAGGTGGGAAATCCCAAGAAACAGTTATCCAATGGATCGTGTGGGATACTTAAAATGGAGGGAAGAACTTAAAAAATTTCATGCAAAAAAAGCATCCGAAATACTTGAGAAGGTAGATTATGATCAGGAAACAATAGATAGGGTATCTTTTTTAATTCAAAAAAAGAAATTAAAAAAAGATGAAGATACCCAAGTATTAGAAGATGTAATATGTCTGGTTTTTCTTGAATTCTATTATTCGGATTTCTGTGAAAAACACGTTTCAGAAAAAGTTATTGATATCTTACAAAAAACTTGGAGAAAAATGTCTGATAAAGGACACCAAGCTGCGCTAAATATATCATATTCAGAAAAAGGATTAGATTTGATTAAGCAAGCTATCGCATAATTTTATCATATTGAACAAACTGGAATCATTAGATCATCAAACATTTAATCGCCTAAGTAAAATCTATATTATTGCCTTAGGAGCCATTGCCCTATTTACGATTGGCGGACAGTTTTTTATTCAGCGGTATCTTAACTCACAAATAGATGATTCTAAAATCGTTAATATTTCTGGTAGACAACGTATGCTTAGTCAGAAACTGACTAAAGAGATTTTATTACTTAGTTATACTACCAATGATGTGCTTAAAAAAAAATACATTGAAGAATTAGAAGCTACAATAGATCTTTGGAAAACTTCCCATGAGCAATTAAGAAGATATAACGACTCTATACCCAAAGGAAAAAATGATAGTACAGAAATAAAAAGAATGTTTTTGGTTTTACAACCTTATTTCGAAATTATATATCAAAACAGTGAACAAGTACTTAATTTAGTTAAAAACGATTCTGTTAACCAAAAAATTCTAAAACCTTATCTAGACAATGTGATTTTTAATGAGCCTCTTTTCCTTAAACAAATGGACGCCATTGTTTATAGATATGAAAAAGAAGCTAAAGAAAAAATATCAAGTCTTAAAAAAATAGAATACACCATATTTGGTTTAATCATTTTAGTCTTAATTTTTGAATTTTTTCTACTATTTAGACCCGTAGCATTAAGTATTAAGAAAACAATATCAAATCTTCTAATATCTCAAAAAGATGCCACAAATATGGCGGCTAACGCCGAGAAACTTAGGAAAATTCAGAACGAGAATGTACAAGAACTTGTATCGCTTACCAAAGCCTTAGATCAAACTCTGTTGTATGCTAGAGTTAATGAACAGGGTATCGTTAAAAATCTAGGAGAACGTTTTACAAAGGTTTTAAATATAGATCAAAAAATTGATCAAAAAAACCTTGCAGAACTTATGAAACTAAATGAGCTTCAAGCAAATAGACTACTTCAACTTATATCTCAGAATAAAGGAGGTGTTTTTAATGAAGAATTTGAATTTGTTTCTAAGGATGATAAAAAAATGTGGTTAGATGTTTCTATTCTAAATGTATTTAAAGAACCTGGTAATACAGAACGATTGGTTCTTTGCTCTGATATATCCAAAAGAAAAGAAGCGCAATTAGAAATAGAAAGATTAAATGATTTAGAATACCAACAAAAAGAAGAATTACAAAAATCTAACGCTAGTCTGATCGTAGAAGCGCAGGAAGAAGAACGAAAACGAATTGCTAAAGAAATTCATGATAGTATTGGACAAATGCTTACTGCCTTGAAATTTAACATTGAATCTATCAACACAAATAATATTGAAAAAACTCATCAAAAAATAGAAGGGCTTAAACAATTATCTAAAGACTTAATTCTCGGAATCAGAACTGCAACTTTTAATCTTACTCCACCGGAATTAAAAGATTATGGGATTAGTATAGCTCTACAAAAAATGGCGAAAGAACTTACTAAACTTACAGGTAAAAACATCATGTTAGAAAACAAATCTAATACTGATCTACGTTTTGATTCATTAGTAGAAACCAATCTATATCGAGTTACACAAGAAGCTGTAAATAATGCAATAAAATATGCTAAATCTGATTATATTCTAATTTCTATCAACAGTTCAGAATCCATATTAAGTATTATTATAGATGATAATGGTAAAGGTTTTGATTTAGACAAAATTCCAAGCAAGCCTAAGAACAATGCTGAAGGTGGAATGGGGTTATTTTTCATGAAAGAAAGAATGAATTATATAGATGGTAGGATTTTTATTAGTTCGACTCCTGGAAAAGGCACAAGAATTAGTTTAAATTATAATTTTAATAAATAAAATTATATACTTTTACAAGGTAATTTACCCCCCAAACAAAAAGAGTGAAAGTAAGTAAGGAAAACACAAAATATCTAATGAATTGGGATTCCAAAAAAATTTGGAAAGAAGAAATCATTAGTAAAGAGTTTATAAAATATCTCAAAGAAGAAGAAGTTAATGAACTAGTCCAAAAAAATGATGTTCAATTTGGTGTTATCTCAGAAAGAGATATTATTAATTGGATTGAAAAAGAGGAAAATCAAAGTTTTTGGGACAGCAAAATGAAAAATCATATCTGCGAAAACATCATTAAGGACGATGATGATTATTTTGTAGGATGTGATTATGAAGATTTTAAAGATGGATACTTTTTCGTAGCCAGTTTATGGAAAATGGAAAAAGGAGAAAACTTGATAATATTAGAACATTATCATTGATCTCTCCTTGATTTTATTATTTCTAAACCTTGTTTGGTTTCTTTTTAATTACATCATTTCTGTAGTAATCTATAATCCCATCAATAGGTCTTCTAACAATATTACCAACTGTTAAGTGATATGGCCATACTGCTGCTCTAATAATGTCCTCACTAAAATGGGCTATTGACCCAATAAAGTGTACAGGAACATTTTGAGCTTCAGGGAAACACAATACTCTTGTTTCTACAAATTCTTGTATACCTTCTGTAATGATTTTATAAAAATATCCGTTACGTTCACTGGTAAAAATAAATTCTGCAAATGAAGCTAAATACGTATTTGGATTTTCTTTTTTATATAAATTTTCTTTTATAGAATCAGAAGAAAGATTAAAACGTTTCTCGAATTCTCCAGCTACCTCTGGAGGCATTCTTTTATAATAATAGTCTCTTATTAATCGTTTCCCGAAGTAATTACCACTAGCTTCATCCATTAAAATATATCCTAAAGAATCCACTGCCATATGGATATCATCTCCATCATAATAACAACTGTTAGATCCAGTTCCTAATATACAGACAATTCCAGGCTCTGTAGTAGCTGCATACACAGCTGCAACCATATCTTCTCTAACCACTACATCAGTAGCATTAACAAAAAAGTCTTCAAATACTTTCTTTAACATAGCGGCAGGTTTTGCAGTACCACATCCAGCTCCATAAAAGTGAACCGCTTCGATTGTTTTGCTATGCTCGGTTAACTCCGCATTAGCACGAACTCTTTTTTCCAGTAAAGACTTCTCAAATACAGCAGGATTCAATCCTTCTGTACGGGTTTTAAATACAATTTCTCCAGAATCATCAAGAAGAATCCAATCGCATTTAGTAGAACCACCGTCAGCTATTAAAATCATTTAAAAAAATATTTGTTGTGTGTGTGTGTTTGCTATGAAAAAAGCCCCGATTATATACCAAATCGAGGCAATATTATTTGTTACCTCTTTATAGGTTTCCTACGTAAGATGAAAGGTCTACTAATTTAGAAGAGTATCCATATTCATTATCATACCAAGAAACTAATTTAAAGAAATTATCATTTAATGCTATTCCAGCTCCTGCATCAAAAGTAGATGTATGATGTTCTCCAACAAAGTCCTGAGACACTACATCTTCATCTGTATATGCTAAAACCCCTTTCAATTCATTCTCTGATGCTTTTTTAACAACAGCTTTTAGGTCTTCATAAGATACGGATTTCTTAGTTTTTACTGTAAGATCTACAACAGAAACATCAGCCGTTGGTACTCTAAACGCCATACCGGTAAGCTTACCATTTAATTCTGGTATTACTTTACCAACAGCTTTAGCAGCTCCAGTAGATGAAGGTATTATATTATTTAATGAAGATCGTCCTAATCTATAATTCTTTTTAGAAGGAGCATCAACAACAGCTTGTGTAGCAGTTGCAGCGTGAACTGTAGTCATTAACCCTTCTTCTATTCCAAAATTATCATTGATTACTTTAGCTAATGGCGCTAAACAGTTCGTAGTACAAGAAGCATTAGAAACAATAGTATCTGTTGCCTTAGCATCTTTATGATTTACACCCATAACGAACATTGGTGCATCTGCAGATGGTGCAGAAATAACAACTTTTTTAGCACCTGCTTTCAAATGAGCACCTGCTCCATCTAATGTAGTAAATATACCTGTACAATCCATTACAACATCAACTCCAGCTGCATCCCATTTTAATTCTTCAGGATTTCTTTCTGCAGTAACACGAATAGCTTTACCATCTACTACAAGGCTTCCATTTTCTACAGCAATAGTACCATCATATTTTCCGTGTACAGAATCGTACTCCAATAAATAAGCTAAATGATTTACATCTAACAAATCGTTAATAGCTACTATTTCTACATTCTCGCGTTTAGAAGCAATTCTAAATGCGATTCTTCCAATTCTACCGAAACCGTTAATTCCAATTTTTAACGTACTCATACTTAATAATTTAGTTGTTTTTGATTTAAAACGTGGTTATATTTATACTGAAGTAATATCAGCTACTTTAATTAATCGATCGTGTTTGTGTGTTCTTTTTCCAAGAGCGGTTGCTAGTGGAACTATTTCTACTTTTTTATGAACAATCCCTATCATCACTTCACTTTGTCCTTCTAATAATGTTTCTACAGCTCCTACTCCTAATTTACTTGCCAGAACTCTATCATAACAACTTGGTGACCCACCTCTTTGTATATGACCTAATACTGAAACTCTAACTTCATAATCTACTAGGTTTTCCTCCACATATTCTCCTAATTCAAAAATATTTTTTCCAGATTTATCACCTTCAGCCACGACTATAATACTAGAAGTTTTTCCTGTCTTTTTACTTTTTTTCAAGGACTCTATAAGCCTATCAACCCCCATATCTTCTTCTGGAATCAATATCTCTTCTGCTCCTGCTCCAATTCCTGCATTGAGAGCTATATCTCCGGCATCTCTCCCCATTACCTCGATCAAGAATAGTCTATTATGTGAACTTGCAGTATCTCTAATTTTATCTATAGCTTCTACCACCGTATTTAAAGCAGTATCATATCCTATCGTATAATCAGTACCGTTAATATCGTTATCGATTGTTCCTGGAATTCCGACCACAGGGAAATTAAATTCTTCTGAAAGCTTTAATGCACCTGTAAAACTACCATCTCCTCCAATTACGATAAGTGCATCAATATTATTCTTTACCAAGTTATTATGAGCTTTCCTTCTTCCTTCTTCCGTTCGGAAATCCTTAGAACGGGCAGATTTAAGAAAAGTTCCTCCTTTGTTTATTATATTTCTTACCGAACGTGCGTTCAGCTTCTCCATTTCATTGTGAATAAGGCCCTCATAACCTTTATAAACACCAAAACAATCTATCTGATAATAACTACACGCACGAACTACCGCTCTTATAGCGGCATTCATTCCTGGAGCATCTCCTCCAGAAGTAAGTACAGCGATATTTTTTACTTTCTTTGTCATTGAAGTCAAATCTATTGTTATTGACCACAATAACCTAATTTACCAAAAATCTAAAACGTTTTCGGTTAATAAATTCAGTAATTACTGACAAAAAATGTATGGTTTTAACACATTTTCATGAAATAAGTTAAGAAAAAAGTATTATGACAAAATACTTTATTCCTCATTTTAGTATTCTCAAAAAAAAATGATTTATTAAACCATATTATTAAGATCATAATGCATGATCATAAGCTTCATTCATATTTTAGTATCTTTATGGTCACATAATAGTCATAAATTCACCCAAATTAATTTCATTTTTGACATGAAAAAAAAATCACTTATAATAGCTTTGTCAATTGTAATTCTAACCTCATTCAAAGCTTTTTCTCAGAATCAAAATAATCTAATAGACGCTCCAGGTGATATTGCTTTTGTAGCATTTCATACTGACAATGGAGGCGCAGATCAAGAAGATGGATTTTCTTTTGTTTTATTAGACGATGCCATTAACGGAACCACTATAACGTTTATAGATGAAGAATGGGATGGAATGCAATTTTCATCCGCAGTAAATGAAGGAGATTTAATATGGACCAATAATACTGGTAGTACTATTGATGCTGGAACAGTAGTTAATATTACTGATGCAGATGGGAACACGGAAATGGCTTCTGTAGGTATTGTAGATGAAATCAACGCTGGATTTGATTTAGCATCTGCAGAAGATATTGTAGCAGTAACTGGTACAAGAGCAACTCCTGGTGTTTTTCTATCCGCCATTGATGGTGATAATGGTTTTCCTTTTATAACTACTAATACAGGATTATCAAGTGCACAAATTCTATTAATTTCTGATCAAGGTATATACACAGGGCCAACTACTTGTAACAGTACAATAGGTGATTGCTTAATTCAAATATATGACTCCGTTAATAATTGGAGTTTTGGAAACTATACACATCCAGATAATGTAACAGGTAATTTTACAGGTAGTGCCTTTTTAGGAGATTTAACACCTCCAACAGTTAGTATTTCCCTTTCGGATGTTGCTCTCACAATGGGAGAAACCTCTACTATTACCTTTACCTTTAGTGAAGTTCCAGTAGGATTTACATCAGCTGATGTTACAGTTCAAAATGGTGCTTTATCAGGATTTATGGTAACAGCGAATCCAGTTATATATACTGGATTATTTACCCCTACACCAAATATACAAGATACCACAAATATTATTAGCGTAGGAACGGGATACACAGATGCGGCTGGAAATACAGGAGTTGCTGCAGACTCGGACAACTATACTATAAACACTATCCCTTCTAATTCGGCTCCGAGTTTTTCACTCCCTACTAGTCCAGATCAAACAGTCATAGAAGATTCTGGAATGCAGACTGTAAATGGATTTGCCTCTGCTATTGATGATGGAGATGGAAACACTCAAACACTTACATTTAATGTAACGAATAACAACAATGCATTATTCAGTAGTCAACCTACAATAGACGAAATTACAGGAAACCTTGCATACACATCTGCTGCGAACATTTCTGGAAATGTAACCATAACTGTAAACTTATCTGATGACGGAGGAACTGCTAATGGAGGAATCGATACTTCTGCTGATCAAACCTTTATTATAACCATTAATGAAGTAAATGATGCTCCAAGCTTTTCTTTACCTGTTAATCCAGATCAAACAGTTACAGAGGATTCTGGTGTACAAACCGTAAATGGATTTGCTTCTGCTATTGATGATGGAGATGAAAATACACAAACACTTACTTTTAATGTAACAAATGATAACAACGCTCTCTTCAGCAGTCAGCCTGCAATAGATGCAACTGGAAACCTTAGCTTTACACCTACCGCAAATGCTTCGGGAAATACAACTGTTACCGTAAATCTATCTGATAATGGAGGAACCGCCAATGGAGGGATCGATACTTCTGCTGATCAAACATTTATAATTACTATTAATGAAGTAAATGATGCTCCAAGCTTTTCTTTACCTGTTAATCCGGACCAAACAGTTACAGAGGATTCTGGTGCACAAACTGTAAATGGATTTGTTTCTAATATTGATGATGGAGATGGAAATACACAAATCCTTACTTTTAATATAACTAATGATAACAATATGTTATTCAGTAGTCAACCCGCAATAGATGTAACTGGAAATTTAACCTATACCCCAGCTGCAAATGCTTTTGGAAGTACAACGGTTACTGTAAACCTATCTGATGATGGAGGAACTGCTAACGGAGGAGTTGATACTTCTACCGATCAAACATTTATGATTACTGTTACTAGTGCCAATGACGAACCAACAGTAATTATTACTTCTACCGAAAGTTCTCCAACTGCAGCTAACCCTATTCCTATAACTATTACATTTTCTGAAAGCGTACTTAATTTTGATATCAACGATATCATTATTACAAATGGATCACTACTTAATTTTTCTGGTTCAGATGAAACTTACATTGTTCAGGTTGTGCCTACTACAACGGGAGTTATTACACTAAATATTGATGCGAATAGTGCGAATAGTGTTTCTGGCGATGGAAATCTATCAGCTTTAGAATTTAGTATTACCTATGATGCATTACTTAATACGGACGAATTTAACCAAGATGAATTTAGTATATATCCAAACCCAACTAAAGGTAATATATATATAAGTATTCCTATAGATCGTGTAACAGTTTTCGATTATAATGGCAAAAAGGTATTAGAAACAACGAAAAATACAATTGATATGTCGGGCTTAGAATCTGGTGTTTATATATTTAATATAGAAACCAAAGAACAACAAACCACAAAGCGAGTTATTAAGTTTTAGCCTTACATTCATTATAGAAACAAAAATAAAGAAGCCACTTTGATAAGTGGCTTCTTTATTTTTGTTTCTATACTTTGATTATTCTTGTTTAATCAATATCAAATACTGCCAAGGATCTAACTCATATTCCTGACCTTTAGCACCATCCACATATTCTCCAGAAAGATAATCTTTAAATTTACCATCGTACTCTGCTGTAAATTTCACAGATTCTTTTGTCATATTTGCAACAAAAACGACTTTATCTCCTTCTTTTTCTCTTTTAAAAGCCAACACTTTAGTATCTGCTGAAGTTTTAATTCTATTATATGAAGCTGCATTTTTACCCCCATGTAATGCTGAGTTTTCATTTTTAAGCTTTCCTAATTTTTCATATAGTGGATAGAATACATCTTTCTTTTTGATGATCGTATCTTTTTCAAAAAACAATAAACGCTTATCCATATCATATTCTTGTCCAGAATAAATTAACGGCATTCCAGGAGCTACATATGATAATGCAGCGAATAATTCTTTAGAATCACCCATTCTTTCTTGCACAGTCCCATTCCAAGAATTCTCATCGTGATTGGAGGTAAAGTTCATTAAGATATCGTCTTTAGCATACATAGAATCTACTTGAACCATTCTTTTATCCCAAGCGTCTACGGTGTTTTCTCCTTTAGCGATATGATTCATTACATGATGTGTATCCCATCCATAACCCATATCGAATGCTTTTTCCATTAATTCTGATTCCCAACCTTCAGCTAGCATAAATACAGGTTTAATTTTCTTAAGTTCTGCAACTGTGTTATTCCAAAAATCAACTGGCACCATCCCAGCTACGTCACAACGAAAACCATCTACTCCTTCTTGCTCTACCCAATACTTCATTGCATCTAACATTCCTTTTCTCATCTCTTCATTATCATAATCAAGATCTGCAACATCCGTCCAATCAGTACCTACAGTATGCGTAATTTCTCCTTTATCATTTTTAGTATAAAATTCAGGGTGTTCTTTTAACCAGACATGATCCCATCCGGTATGATTTGCTACCCAATCTAACACAACATAAATCCCATTATCATGTGCTGTTCTTACCAACTCTCTAAAATCTTCTAAGGTTCCAAATTCTGGATTTACTTTGGTGTAATCAGAAATCGCATAATAACTACCTAGTGATCCCTTACTTTTGGTAGTAGATATTGGATAAATAGGCATAACCCAAAGTATTTTTACTCCAAGGTTTTTTAAAGTAGGAATATCCTTAGTAAAAGCTTTGAAAGATCCTTCTTCAGAATATTGACGAATATTTGCTTCATATATCACCGCATTTTCCATCATAGCGCCACTAACAGCAGCTAATCCTTTACTTACTTCTTCTACAACAGTTTCTGCTTTTGCAACTGTTTCTTCTTTTTTTTGCTTTCCACAGGAAATTATCATGCCTGCTACGACAAGACAGAAAGTTACTTTTCTCATTATTTTATAATTTTGTTTTTAAAGTTTATTGTAATTCTATAATCATTGATGTTTTAGCCGGAATTGCTATATTTTCGCTAACGTCAATGGTAGTATCAGTAATAATGTCTTTCCCCATTTTTAAACCTTTTAATCCTTCCTCAAAACGGGTCATATCAAGTTCCTGATTTTCAGAATTATTATTAATGACGACCATTATTCTTTCATTTTCAGTATACCTGAAATAGACATATACATGATTAAAAGGTATGTACTGTAATAGCTTTCCTTTATGAATAGCAATACTTGATTTTCTCCAGTTTAATACTTTTTTGGTAAACGCATGAAATGCTTCTTCATCTTGTGTTCTACCTCCTACTTTATCCTTTGAAGTTTCCGAGATAAATGCACTTCTTTTATCATCCGGCCATCCTCCAGGAAAATCTCTACGAATATCACCATCGCCTTTTTTATCTCTATTACCTAACATTCCTATTTCATCTCCGTAATAGATCTGAGGAATACCTCTAGTAGTAAAAATTAGGGTCATTACCATCTTATATTTATTAATATCACTCTGATAAATCTCATTGATTCTATTCGTATCATGGTTACCTGCAAACAATAGTATATTATCAATATCTGGATATAAAAAATCATTGGTGAAATTTTCATAGGCCCTGATCATTCCTTTATCCCAAGAATTACCATCTTCATCAAACATAACGGTAACCGCATCATGGAGTGTAAAATCCATAACAGAAGGTAAATGTGAATTGTAATTATCTATTGCTCCAATTTTACTATCTTTTTGCCAATACGCCATCTGTGCTTGATCATGCATCCAAACCTCTCCTACAATATTAAATTTAGGATACTCATCCATGATGGCTTTGGTCCATTTTGCAATTCCTTCTTTATCATTATATGAATATGTGTCCACTCTAAAACCATCCAAATCGGCATATTCTATCCACCAAATTGCATTTTGAGTTATATAGTTAAGAAGTAATGGATTGCTTTGGTTCATATCGGGCATTGTAGTATCAAACCAGCCATCCATACATCCTTTTGCATCAACTGTAGAAGCATTGGTATCAAACTGAGTCGTCATTCTATAATTACTTCTTCTGAAACCCTCGGGCCACTGGTGAATCCAATCCTTTGTTGGTAAATCTTGAATCATCCAATGTTTAGATCCCCAATGATTCGTTACATAATCCATAATCAATTTCATATCCAACTTATGCACTTCAGTAGCTAATCTTTTATAATCTTCATTAGTTCCATATCTCGAATCAATTTTATAAAGATCACTTTGTGCATACGTATGATAAGAATAAGTAGATTCATTATCTTCTAATAAAGGCGTACTCCAAAGTGCAGTTGCTCCTAAATCATTTAAATAATCTAAATGATCTATTACTCCTTGTATATCTCCTCCATGACGCCCACCAGGGTTAGAACGATTTGCCTTTTCGACAGTATCCTTATGTGAATCATTATCTAGATTACCATTCGCGAAGCGATCTGGCATAATCAAATACATCACATCACTACTATCAAACCCTTTTCGATCTACTGATCCTTTTCGTCTAGCCTTAAATTCATAAGATTCTGAAAAAGCTACTTTTTCATTCTCCTTGAAATTAATCAAGACTTTACCAGATGGTACATCTTTAGTATCAATAGTTATAAAAACATAATTAGAGTTTTCTGTTTTTGTAATATCAGTTATGGTTATACCTTCTATTTCTATATTGTATTTAGATATATCGTTACCATAACACATTAACTGCAATTGGTTAGACTGCATACCACTCCACCAAAACGGAGGTTCTATTTTTTCGATCTGCCCAAAGGTTAATGAAACGATTAACCCAAAAAGCACGGTTAATATATTCTTCATTGATTTAATTTTGATTTGTAAATTTTACCTAATTCTAAAACTAGAATTGAATTAAATACCCCAAAAACTTTTGCTTTTGGGGTATTTACATTTCATTTATATAAATGAATTAAACGCTCATCAAACTATTTGGAGATATTGTAAATTCCTTTCCATCTACATATATCAATAACTCATGTTCTCCTTCTAAATTAAAAGTAGTTCCTTCTTGAGAAACATTTACCTTTAATATACTGTTCCTAAAGTTTACATTGAATGCATAACCTTTCCATTCTTTAGGTATTTTAGGTGTAAATGACAATCTATCATTCTTTACTCTTAACCCTCCAAAACCTTCTACAATACTCATCCAAGTTCCTGCCATACTTGTAATATGCAGTCCTTCTTCAACTTCTTTATTATAGTCATCTAAATCTAATCTAGAAGTTCTTAAATAGAACGTATATGCCTGATCCATTCTATCTAGAGTAGCAGCTTGTATACTATGTACACAAGGTGAAAGTGAAGATTCATGCACTGTAAATGGCTCATAAAAATCAAAATGGCGTTTCAATTCTTCTTTTGTGAATTGATCTTCGAACATATAGAAACCTTGCAAGGTATCTGCTTGCTTTATATAAGGAGATCTTAGAATTCTATCCCAGCTCCACTTTTGATTAATAGGTCTTTGCGATTTATCCAGATTGTCAACAGTAATAAGTTCCTTATCTAAGAAGCCATCTTGTTGCAAGTATACTTGGTGTTTTTCAGAATATGGAAAATACATTTTTTCAGCTACCTTTAGCATTGCATTTATTTCTTCTTGGCCAAGTTTTGTCTTTTCTATAATTCTATTATAATCAATCTCATATTCTGACTTAACCTTTTCAATATTTTCAACACAATACTCAATACACCATTTTGCTAAATAATTAGTATACCAGTTATTATTGATGTTGTTCTCATACTCGTTCGGTCCAGTTACGCCTAGTATCACATATTTTTCTTTATCCGTAGAAAAAGTAGCTCTCTGATGCCAAAAACGAGCAATAGCTATCATTACCTCTAATCCCATTTCTGGAATGTAACTATAATCTCCAGTATATCGTAGATAGTTATAAATAGCAAATGTCATAGCGCCGTTTCGATGAATCTCTTCGAATGTAATCTCCCATTCATTATGACATTCTTCTCCGTTCATGGTTACCATTGGGTATAATGCTGCTCCATTCGTAAATCCAAGTTTTTCAGCATTTTCAATCGCCTTATCTAAATGATTGTAACGATACTGTAATAAACTCCTAGCTACATTCTGATTTTTAGTAGCCATATAAAAAGGTATGCAATATGCTTCGGTATCCCAATAGGTACTTCCTCCATATTTTTCTCCAGTAAAGCCTTTAGGTCCAATATTTAATCGCGCATCTTTACCTAAATAGGTTTGATTCAATTGAAAAATATTAAAACGAATTCCTTGCTGTGCTTTTACATCTCCGTCAATAACAATATCTGCCATTTCCCAAATCTTGGACCAGGCTTTCTTTTGTAAATCTAACAAAGCTTCGAATCCAGATTCAGAAGCTTGTTTTAAAACTGCAGCACTAGCAGACGCTATGTCTTCTTGTTTGTGATTTAATGAAACTGTATATCCCCCAAATTTATGTAATTCGGTAGTTTGACCTTTTTCTACTTTCACCTCATACTTAAGACTTGCATAGGTTTTGTTAGTTTCAACAGTAGGATAAACATCTTGTTTTTTACCATCTAAAAACAATTGATTAAGCATTCCTGTACATACATGGAACTCTGTTTTCATTGTTTTTGAAGATATGTAAGCCGCGTTCCCTTTATGTGATACTTCATATGTATCCCAAAATTTGTCATCCCAGTTTGTATCTTCATTAGTAATTCCAGCATCCAAATAAGGTGTGAAATGGACTATAGCTTCTTTATTTAGAGAAGTAACTTCATATTTAATAGCTCCAACTTCGTCTAAATCTAAACTTAAAAACCTTGTAGATCTTACTAATATCTCCGTGTTGTTTCTTAAAACTGCTTTGAAAGAACGTTGGTACCAACCTTCTTTCATATTAAGTTCTCTACGAAAATCTGATACTGTCTTACACTTATGAAGATTTAATTTTTCTCCATTAATTTCTACATCAATTCCAATCCAGTTTGGCGCATTCAATACCTTTGCAAAATATTCTGGATATCCATTCTTCCACCAACCAACTCTGGTTTTATCAGGATAATATACTCCTGCAATATAACTTCCCTGAAAAGTAGGTCCTGTATACGTCTCTTCAAAATTCGCACGTTGCCCCATGGCTCCGTTACCTATACTAAAAAGACTCTCTGAGGATTTAACTCGTTCTACATCAAATCCTTCTTCAATTATAGACCAGTTATCTGGTTTAATATAATCCTGATTCATCGGTTCTCTTTTTTTATTTTTAGTTGATAGAAACACCTATTAAATATTCAATTGAATTCTTCGATAGGCATTTCAAATTATTCTTATTTTTTACTGGTTGTAACTAATTGGTTAATGAATTCTTCTTTTATTTCTGTAAAATCTTTAAATATATAATCTGCTTCATGCAGCACTTTTGGATCTCCAATACCAATACTGACCATATTTGCAGTATTAGCAGCTTGAATACCTGCAACAGAATCTTCAAAAACAACACAATTTTCAGGTTCTATTCCTAATTTTTGCGCTCCAATTAAAAACACTTCTGGATCTGGTTTTGCTTTAGAAACATTTGTCCCATCTACAATAGCCTGAAACTTTTCTTTAAGCAATACCTTATCTAGAATAATTCTGGCATTTTTACTAGCGGATCCCAGAGCAACAGCTTGATCTTTGG
The DNA here is from genome assembly GCF_900109375.1 of Aquimarina amphilecti. Lineage (GTDB taxonomy): Bacteria > Bacteroidota > Bacteroidia > Flavobacteriales > Flavobacteriaceae > Aquimarina > Aquimarina amphilecti. Next base: position 408,661 of record NZ_FOAB01000006.1, on the reverse strand, counting down.
TTAAAAGATAATCTAAAACTCTTGGCACATCTGGAAGAACTTCTGAAGTATCCATAGTTTCGATATAATTTAGATACTCTTCATTCTTTTTAGCCATCAAGGCAGTAAATTCTTGTTCTGAAATGGTTTTATTTCCCCATTCTAAAATTTTTTCTAAAGATCGCACTCGGCTAACTCCTTTTAGTTGTTCGTTTTGTTCTTCAGAAAAAGAAATATCAAGACCATTGGCTAAATTTTGCCATGCTAGAAAATGATATTTTGCAGTGTCCACTATGACACCATCAAGATCAAATATGAATGCTTTTTTTGTCATTCTAAATTTATTTTGGGTTATATGTGATAGCATCTTTATTAGTAATCAACAAGTTACAAAAACCAGCTATAATTAGACTAATTCCTGCTACTATCATTGCGTTAATTGTTTCTTCTCCTATAAGCTTATACGTATAATTTATTCCTCCCAAAGCGGCTATCACCTGCGGTATAACAATAAACATATTAAAAATTCCCATAATGACTCCCATCTTTTTAGGATCAACAGAACTGGATAACATTGCATATGGCATAGACAAAATACTACCCCAAGAAAAACCTATTAATGTAAAAGAAAGTATTAACCAAGAAGGAGATGGTATAAAATACATAGATATAAAACCTACTCCTCCCAATATTAATGAAAAAAGGTGTACTAGTTTTCTGTTAATTCTTCTTTTAGAAGTATAAAAAGCTAATATTAGAGCAAAAGCCATAGATGATAATCCATAAACACCCATGTATTTACCTACCTCATTTGATGATTTTTGGAATGCTGTATTAGCTATTTGAAACTCATTTACAGATTCTTCAGAATCCATATTGTAATTTGCTTCTACTGGTGCAGGAGTTTCAAAAATATGCTCAGTTAAAGCAGGGTTGGTAAGACTCCACATAGTAAAAAAAGCAAACCAACTAAAAAACTGCACTACACCTAACTTCTTCATTGTTAAAGGCATACTCCCGATGTTATTCAAAATATCTGGAATAAACTGATTTTTCTTTTCTTTTTCTCTTTTAAACTCTTCCATATCCTCTGGAGGATACTCTGTCGTTGTAAAAACTGTATATAAAATACTTATAAGAAAGACAAAAGCTCCAATGGCAAAAGCAACCTTAACTGACATGGGAACCACTCCATTAGCAGCAGAATCACTTACACCTAATTGAGAAACCATCCAAGGAAGATTACTCGCTATCCAAGTTCCTATACCAATAATTAATGTTTGAATTACAAATCCATAAGACCTTTGTGATTCAGGTAACTTATCCGCTACTAAAGCTCTAAAAGGTTCCATTGAAATATTAATGGAGGCATCTAAAATCCATAAAAAACCAGCAGCTACCCACAAAGCTGGAGAGTGCGGCACAAAAAATAATGCTATGGAACTAAAAATAGCTCCAATTAGAAAATAAGGTCTTCTTCTTCCCCATCTAGGATTCCAAGTTCTATCACTTAAATATCCGATAATAGGTTGTACCAATAGACCGGTCAATGGTGCCGCAATCCACATGATTGGAATATCATGGATTTCTGCTCCTAACGTCTGAAAAATTCTAGACATGAATCCGCCTTGCAATGCAAAACCGAATTGTATTCCTAGAAAACCGAAACTCATGTTCCAAATTTCCCAGAAACTTAGCTTACGCTTGTTCATTAAGTAAATCTTTAATAATTACTATGATAAGCGCGTACACTTATCAAAACTTATGTTAGTAGAAAGTGAAAATATAAGTTCTGATAGGCGTCAAATATATTATAATATTTTAAATAAAATAATTTTAGTATGTTATTTTTTTGTAGACTGTCGTTGGATCAAGCTCGTGTCTATAATAACTGTTTTATATTCTTCAGGAACATCTTCTTCTCCCTCAAGCTTATCTATAAGTAGCTTGGCAGCCCTTATCCCCATCTCTTCTCCGTGTTGACTAATTGTTGTTAAACTTGGGATAAAATGTTTAGATAATATACCATCTGTAAAACCTACTATTGAGACATCGTCTGGTACTTTTTTCCCTTGATCATTTAAAACTCTAGCTGCGGTAACTGCAAAAAGTTCATTTACAGCAAATATTGCATCCACATCTTTATTTTGAAGAAATTCTGATATTTCTACTTCGCAATTATCAATATCCTCAATTTTTAAGATATAATCTTCTCTAGCCGTAATATCATAAGCTCTTAATGCTCTAAGATAGCCATTGGTTCTTAACTTACCTACACTGATATAATCAACTGTAGTAAGAATTGCAATCTTTTTACATCCTAAAGACAATAGATGATTCGTAGCGGTTTGTGCTCCTTTTCCATCATCAATAATAACCTTATCACATACTAATTCATCAATAATTCTATCAAAAAGAACCACTGGCATTCCCTGACTCATCGTTTCTTCTATATGATGATAATCTTTTTTTTGCTGTGTTTCTTTCGCTACTGATAAGATAAAACCATCTGCACTACCACTAGCCAACATTTCTAGATTTATTACTTCTTTATCAAAAGAATTGTTAGAAGAACATATAATTACGTTGTATCCTTTTTCATTGGCTACCTTTTCTACACCACCAATTACAGTGGTAAAAAAGTGATGAACTATCTCCGGAATAATAACACCAATTGTTTTTGTTTTCCTGTTTTTTAGACTAAGTGCAATGTTGTTAGGTTTATAGTTATACAACTTAGCGAAAGCTTTTACCTTTTGTCGAGTATCTAAACTAATCTCTACACTATCTTTTAAAGCTTTTGACACTGTTGAAATAGATACATCTAGTTCTTTAGCTATTTGTTTTAACGTAACTTTTTGCTTCATTTCCCTTGAATTTTTTATTAAAAGTTAAATTTTAATGCGAAAATATGCGATATGATCACAATTACCCTTAAAATTTTAACAGAATTTTAAAAGTTATCCACACGCAAACGTTTGAGTAAGGTTACGGCTACACCGTAGCTCAAATTTAACATAGATTTTACATACTTTGGACTCCAGAAAGTGAAAATATAAGGCTAAAAACAATTAAAAACTAATTTAAATTTTTATGAAAACATTTACTAAAAGCGCATTGTTTTTATTGTGGTTGATACCAATGAGCTTTTTTGCACAGTCGTCGGTCAGTGGTACTGTTACCGATGCTGGAAATGGTCAACCGATCCCCGGTGTGAACATCATCATAAAGGGAACAACAAATGGAACTTCATCAGATTTTGATGGGAATTATGTATTAAATGGGGTTAACAATGGGGATATAATTGAGTTCTCTTATGTTGGCTTTATTGCACAAGAATTTCCATACTCTGGAACAAGTAGAATTGATGTTGCATTACAAGAAGATGCTGCGGAACTAGAACAAGTAGTGGTTATTGGATATGGATCAGTTAGAAAGAAAGACTTAACTGGTTCTGTAACTACCGTTACTGCAGATGACTTTAATCAAGGTGTAAATGCTTCTCCTGATCAATTGATCAAAGGACGTACAGCCGGTGTTACAGTAATTGATAATGGAGGTGCTCCTGGTGAGGGGTCAACGATAAGAATTAGGGGAGGATCTTCTCTTAATGCTTCTAACAATCCATTAATAATTGTAGATGGTGTTCCATTAGATCCAGGACCTGGAGGAACAAGAAATAATCTAAATTCAATTAATCCAAACGATATTGAATCCTTTACCGTACTTAAAGATGCATCTGCAACGGCAATCTATGGTTTTAGAGCTTCTAATGGAGTAATTATTATAACAACAAAAAAAGGATTAAATACTGATGGTAAGTTAAAATTTAATTATAACGGAAATGTTACATTTTCCGAAATAGTTGACAAAATTGAAGCTCTTGATGGGAATCAGTTTAGAGAATATGTTACTGCTAATGGATCTCAAGCACAAATTGATTTATTAGGAACAGAAAATACAGATTGGCAAGACGAGATTCTTCAAAATGCTGTATCTACAAATCATAACATTAGCCTTTCCAGTGGTTGGGATTGGATTAATTATAGAGTATCACTTGGTTTACTAAGTGAAGAAGGACTTATAAAGACTGATCAGCTAGACAGAACCTCTTTATCCGCTAATATAAGAACAAAATTTTTTGATAATCACTTGAGAATTAATACTAATATCAAAACTGCTATTGAAGATTACACCTACGCAACTACAAATATTGGTGCTGCTCTTGGTTTTGATCCCACACAACCAGTATTTCAAGATAATAATTTTGGAAATTACTTTCAATGGTTAGATGGTAGTGGTAATGCCATTGCTCTTGCAGGACAAAACCCTGTAGCTGCTTTAGAACAGAATGATAGTCGTGGTCTAATCTTTAGAAGTCTAGGTAATTTAGAAGTAGATTATAAATTTCATTTCCTACCAGAGTTAAGAGCGAACTTAAATGTAGGGTATGAAATAGCAAGTGCAAAAACTGAAAATGTTACGTCTGCAAATTCGGTAGCCAACGCTGCTCGAACTGGAAATGACAGTTTTAGCAGATCTCAACAAAAAAGAGAAAATTTACTTTTTGATTTCTATCTAAATTACAGAAAAGATGTTGAAGATCTAAATACCACTTTTGATGTTACAGCGGGATATTCTTATCAGAAATTTCTGGATAGTGGTAGTAATTTTAGTAGAGGATTCGATCTTGTAGAAATAGATAACCCATTTAATAATCCAAGAGAAGTCTTATTAGGATTTTTTGGAAGGGCTACTATCTCTATTGCTGATAAATACATTTTTACAGGAAGTTTTAGAAGAGATGCGACTTCAAGATTTTCTGGTCTCGAAAATCAATGGACAAATAGTCCATCTGGAGCATTTTCTTGGAATGCACACAACGAGAATTTCTTAAAAGATTCTAATTTAATTTCTCAATTAAAGTTTAGAGTAAGTTATGGTGTTACACCACAACAAAGTATCGGTGATGCTACGCCATCTCTTGCTAGAATATTGACTAGTGATCCACAATCTCAATATCAGATTGGTCAGGAACCAGATGGAACTCCAATCTTTATCTCTACAGGTCTAGCACTTCCTTATAATCCAGATTTAACTTGGGAAACTACAACTCAGTATAACGTAGGTTTAGATTATGGGCTTTTTGATGGTAGAGTATCCGGTTCCATAGATGTATATAGAAAAGAAACCGAAGATCTTCTCTTTTTAGCTGCTCTTCCTAGTGGTAGTTTATCAAACGAAGATGATGTGAATTTAGGGAACTTAACTAATGAAGGGCTTGAACTTTCTTTAAATGTTACTCCCATCCAAACAGAAAACTTAAGATGGCAAATTGGAGGTAATATAACTTTTCAAAAAGGAGAAGTTACAGAATTATTTGCAGTAGATAATCCAAATTTCGAAGGGTTCTTTAATACCGGTTTTGTTGGTAGTAATATTAATATTCAAACGGTAGGTTTCGCTCCTAATTCTTATTGGGTATTTGAACAAATATATGATGCTAACGGAACACCTGTAGAAGGAGCCTATGTTGATAGAAATAACGATAACATCATAAATGAGAAAGATAAATATATTTATAGAAAACCCGCAGCAGATTTCTTTTACGGTTTTAATACCATCTTAGATTATAAGAATTGGAACTTTAGTATGTTCTGGAGAGGTAGTGTAGGGAATTATAACTATAATTTTGTAGATGCGGGAAGTAATGGAAGAAGAATTTTGAATTTCCAGAATACACTTTCTAACACTACTACAGACTTATTACAGTCTAACTTTTTTGATGGTGGAGTTGATAGGTTTTCTTCAGATTATTATATCCAAGATGCTTCATTCCTAAAATTAGATAACATCTCTTTAGGATACACTTTTAAGAATTTCTTGAACTATAAGAATATTGATATGAAATTGTACGGAACGGTGAATAATGTTTTAATTATTACTGATTATACTGGTATAGATCCTGAAATCAGTAGTGGTTTTGATAGTACGATTTATCCAAGACCAAGAACGTACCAATTTGGAGTTAATTTAGACTTTTAAAAATTAATGCAATGAAGATAAAATTTAAAAACTTAATAAACATTGGTATATGCACGTTCCTATTATCTGTAGGGTCTTGTACTGATGATTTAGATGTAGAAGTTAATGATGATCAGAATCAAACTACGGATGAATTCTTTAGTTCTGATCAAGCATATTTGCAAGCACTTGGTAAGCTATACTCTGGACTAGCGGTAAGTGGTCAGTTAGGTCCGGGTGATAGTGACATTTCAGGTATTGACGCAGGTTTCGGCCAATACTTAAGAGGATTTTGGCAACTACAAGAATTACCAACAGATGAAGCTGTAATTGCTTGGGGAGATCCTGATCTACCTGTATTAAATTTTGGACAATGGACTTCTAGTAATGCTTTTGTAAGAGCGTTCTATGATAGAGCTAATTTTCAGGTTTCATCGGTAAACGAATATTTGAGACAAACGACGGATGGCAAATTAGATTCGAGAGGAGTATCTGCAGCTTTAAGAACAGAAATTCAAGGATTTAGAGCTGAGGCTCGTTTCTTAAGAGCATTAAGTCATTTTCATTTGATCGATATGTTTGGGAATATTGCTTTCTTCACGGAAAATGATCCAGTAGTTGGATTTATTCCTCCACAAGTTTCTAGAAAAGAAGCATTTGATTTTGTGGTATCTGAGTTATTAGCTATCGAAGATGAAATGCCAGCACCACAAACAAATTCATATCCAAGAGCTGACCAAGCTGCGGTATGGATGCTATTATCAAAACTTTACTTAAATGCAGAAGTATATACTGGTGTAGAAATGTATACAGAAAGTTTAGAATACACTAATAAAATATTGAACGCAGGTTTTGCCTTAGTCGATGATTATCAAAAACTTTTCTTAGCAGATAATAATTTCAATGGTTCTCAAAGCGAGAGTATTTTTAGTGTTGCCTTTGATGGAATTAACACACAATCTTTTGGAGGAACGACTTTCTTAACACATGCTCCAATTGGTGGAAATATTAGACCTAGAGCCTTTGGTATAGATGGTGGATGGTTTGGAGTACGAACTACAGAATCTTTTGTTGAGTTATTTGGAAATAGTAGTGGATCCTTTGAAATCTATGAATATGACAATGATTTAAGATTATTAGCTGAAGACGCAGGTACATTAAAAGCATTTGATGCGGATGGTGATTTTGAATATCTAGGGACTGATGAAAATAACATTAATCCTGACTTTGACTCAAACGAGGTATATACCTATAACTTTTTGACTGGTGTTATCACTAATAATGGTACTGAAGTATCAGCACCAACTATGGCAGTTTCGATTGCTTCTCAGCCACTTTGGAATGACTCAAGAGGAAAATTCTATTCAAACGGTCAAACTCTTGAGATTGCAACACTTTCAAATTATTCTGATGGATATGCAATACAAAAATGGAGAAACGTTGGAGTAGATTTAGAACCAGGATCAGATGGAACAGGGACACATGTAGATGCTGATTTTCACATGTTTAGACTTGGAGAAGTTTTCTTAAACTATGCCGAAGCTGTAGTAAGAGGTGGTACAGGAGGTACTCCTAATGATGCTGTAGGATATGTTAATCAACTAAGAGAACGTGCTTATGGTGACTCTAGCGGAAATATAAATGCTGGAGATCTTACATTAGACTTCTTACTTGATGAAAGAGGAAGAGAATTATACTGGGAAGGCCAGCGAAGAACGGATCTAATAAGATTCGAACAATTTACTGGAGGAACCTATTTATGGCCATTTAAAAATGGAGCAACCAATGGTTCTCCACTACCTCCTCACATAAGCCTTTTCCCAATCCCGTCTACTGAATTAGTAGCAAATCCAAACATTAATCAAAACTCAGGTTATTAAAAAATTATATAAAATGAAAAAAATATTTTTAACATTAGCTATACTAAGTACATTATTTATTGGATGTACAAGTGACGATAACATAGAAGATAGACCAATTTTTGAATTAGCCGAAGCTCCTGTATTAACTGCTCCAGAAGCTGGAACTTCTTATGTATTTACTTTTGAAACTAAAGACCTGCTCGCAGAGAGGTTTACATTTACAGATGCGGATTTCAATTTTGATGCTGCTACAAACTATATTGTTCAAGTTGATACGGAAGGAAATGAATTCGCTTCTGCTCAAGAACTAGGAAGTGGTAGTTCATTACAAATTCCTGTATCTGTAGATTCTTTTAATAATGCAGCTTTGGCATTAGGTTTAGCTCCAGGAGAGCCTTCTAACGTAGAAGTTAGAATTGCTGCAAATGTTGGAGCTGGAGAACCTCAATATTCTGAATCAAGAATTGTTGTTATAACTCCATTTACTACGGAAGCACCTAAGTTTTTTATTATTGGAAACTTCTTAAGCGCTGGTGGATATGGTGACGATTGGACACCTGCAGATACTTTACCAACTATTGAAGCTGCTGAGTTCGGAGCAACTGCTTTTCAAGGATATATTTTCTTAAACAATGCTAGTCCAGAGTTTAAAGTATTACCTACCAATACTAGTTTTGAAGGAGATTATGGAGATGCTGACGGAAGTGGATCTTCAGGGGTTTTAGTGCAAGAAGGAGAATCTAACATGAGAGTTTCTGAAGCAGGGTACTATAAAATAGATGCCGATTTTACTGATCCAGAAAACATCACTTGGACATCAAGAAAGCAAGTATGGGGTATTATTGGAGCTGCTACACCAACAGGTTGGGATAGTGATACAGATTTAACGTATGATGCCGCTGCTCAAACTTGGAGTATCGTAGTTGACTTAACTGTTGATGAGTTTAAATTTAGAGCTAATGACAACTGGGATGATCCACAGGATAATTTAGGTACTGGAGCAGAAGATGGTCAATTAGGATTTAATGGTGGAAACCTTAGTGTTGATACTGCTGGAACATACTTAGTTACTTTAGACCTAAGTAACCCTAATAATTATACATATACTTTAACACCTCAATAGTTAAATATAAACATAGAAAAGGCTGTTATTAAATTAACAGCCTTTTTGCTTTAAACATATAGCGTCATGAAAAAGTTTACTTTATTATTTATGTTCTTTCTAGGACTCATTATGTCTAATGCCCAACAACAAAATGCAACTTTTACAATTACTCCTTCAGCTTTTAACGAAGATGATGAAATCACAATTACTGTATCTGGAGTAGATCTTAGTGCATGGGGGACAACAGACTTATACTTATGGGCATGGTATTTTGATAGCCCAACTGCAACAGCTGCCATCAACTCTCCAAATAATGGTGATTGGACAGATTCATCAAATAGTGCTCAACCTCAAGTTTTTACTGATAATGGAAATGGAACATATTCTATTACATTAACGCCAACTACTTTTTATGGTACTACTGGGATTGATCGTATAGGTATGTTAGCGAAAGCTCAGGATGGTACTGGTGATAATAAAACTCAAGACAATGTGGTCAACGTAGGTATCTTTCAACTTACTTTGGATGCTCCTACCGAATCCGTAAGTATCATTGATAATGGAAATGATCTTACTATTACTGCTACTTCTACCGTAAATGCAGATTTTGAACTTTTTGCTAACGGTGCATCCGTTGATACGCAAGCAAATATTACAAATTACACTACTAATTATACTATTACAGAAGGAGTTGACTTTGAGCTAGTGGCCACAGAAACTGGAACAACAAACTCTTTATCAGAAACTTTTTCAGCCATTACTACTCCTGTAGTTACTGAAGTTCCTGTGCCTGCTGGCATGAAGGATGGATTGAATCTAGATGGAACGTCTGCGACATTCGTATTATACGCTCCCGGAAAAAACTATGTGCATTTAAAAGGGAATTTCAATAACAATGACTGGACTCTTGACAACACATATCTATTAAATAAAGATAGTGCACAAGACAGGTTTTGGATTACTTTAGATAACCTAACTAATAATGCAAATATTCTATATCAATATGTAGTGGATGCTTCTATATCAGTTGCTGACCCCTACTCTACCCTAATATTATCTGAATTTAATGATTCATTTATAGACAATGTAACTTTTCCTGATTTACCAAGTTATCCAACTGGAAAAACTAATGATGCTGTATCCTGGTTTAAAACTGGAGAAGCGCCATACATTTGGCAAACTACCGGTTTTCAAAGACCGGAGGTTACCGATTTAGTTATTTATGAGTTGCTGATTCGTGATTTTGATAATTTACATTCTTTTGATGCCGTTAAAGCAAGACTAGATTATTTAGAAGATTTAGGTGTAAATGCAATCGAATTAATGCCTGTATCAGAATTTGATGGAAACATTAGTTGGGGATACAACCCTTCATTTCACATGGCATTGGATAAGTATTATGGAACTCCTACTGCATTTAAACAATTTATAGATGAATGTCATGCTAGAGGGATTGCGGTTATATTAGATGTTGTTTACAATCATGCTACTGGTCAAAACCCTTATTATAGAATGTGGAATGATTGTAATGGTTGCTATAATGGTCAGGCGACTGCAGAGAACCCAATATTTAGGGAAACTGATTCTAATCCGACTTTTTCATTCTTTAATGATATAGATCATGAATCACAAGCTACAGAAGATTATATTGATCGATTAAACGAATATTGGTTAACAGAATACAATATTGATGGTTTTAGATTTGACTTCACCAAGGGATTTACTAACACTATTGGCGATGGAGGATCATTTGATCAAAGCCGAATTGATATACTTACCAGAATGAATACAGCGATTCAAGCTGTTGATGCTGATGCATATGTTATTCTTGAACATTTCGCCCCAAATTCTGAAGAAACCATCTTAATTAATGAAGGTATGCTTGTTTGGGGGAATAGTAATTTCAACTATAATCAAGCTACAATGGGGTATGGAGATTCTAATTTTCAATCCGTTTCTTATTTATCTCGTGGTTGGACTACTCCATCAAATATTAGTTATATGGAGAGCCATGATGAAGAACGTTTGATGTATAAAAACATTCAATTCGGAAATGACACCAATTCTCCAACCTACGATATAACCGAACTATCTACTGCGTTGGATCGAGTAGAACTTGCCGGTGCATTTTACTTTACTATTCCAGGACCAAAAATGATTTGGCAATTTGGCGAATTAGGATATGGTTTTAGCATTAATCGTTGTGAAGATGGTAGTATAGATGATGGATGTAGAACAAATCCAAAACCTATCCGTTGGGATTATTTAAACGTTACTGATAGAACGGATGTATATGATGTATATACTAAGTTAATTGATCTGAAGTTAAATGAGAAGATATTTGCAACTAATGACTTCGCACTATCATTATCATCAACCACATCAAAGAAAATTCAACTTACGGATGCTTCTGCGACAGGAGATGAAATAGAATATGTAACCATTATTGGAAATTTTGGAGTTAGTACCATTTCTATCAATCCTACTTTTCAAGAAACTGGAACTTGGTATGATTTATTAGATGAAGCAGGATCTTCTATAGAAGTGACTGATGTAAACGCCGTTATTTCATTACAACCTGGTGAATTTAAAATATATGCGAATCAACAACGTAGTTTAAGTACTCAGGATTTTATTAAAGGGAATAGTTTTAACGCATACCCGAACCCTGCTAAAACTACATTTAGTATTGATGAATCTGTACAGAAAGTATTTGTTTATAATATCACTGGTTCATTAGCCAAGAAATTTGAAGGTAATTTTGAACCGGGAACTAATTTTGAAATAGGAGAATTAGCCCGCGGACTGTACTTAGTACAAATCCAAAATGAAAAAGGAATAGCCTCCACCAAGTTAAGTTTACGCTAAAAGCCAAGCTTGATTGTATCCTTAAAAAGGAGTGTTTTATATAAAAACACTCCTTTTTATTTTATATATCTCAAGAATGTTCGTCATTAATAATTATATCTCTTCTAAAATTTTCTTTCAAAAGGAAATTACCACTTCTCCACAGTTCACATTGCATAGGGCCACATTTTGATAAAAAAATAACATTTTAACCAATACTTATGTCAGGATTATGTTAAAAAACATACAATTCTAACAACTTATCAACACTACAACGTTTAAGTGAATTTCTCCCTAGTAACATTTCTCCTTTTCATCGTATTATATAGTAATAGTATACTATCAAATCATTATTAATTTAAAATCATGTAAAAATGAAAAAATCAGAAATTTTAAAGAAAATCAAAGGTGAAATCTTAGACAGAAAAGAAGCTAAGCAAATTACTGGTGGCTACGAATATGGGTCTTACCCTAATTGCCCATCCGGTAAAATGTATCCTCCTCATGGGTCTTGGATTAACGGTCAATATTTATATTATGACACTGAATTGCATACTTGGTGTAAGCCTAATTACTAAGATCTATTTATCTTAATTTATAGAGGGTGTTTTTTAAACATCCTCTTTTTAAACACACAGTATCATGAAAATAATTCAAAGTTTTTGGACTAAACCTACATATCACAACTCGGATGATGCAAATGCTAGGTTTAATGGTGGATGGCCAAATCAAAAATATGCATTTTATAGTTTTGCCTTAAGCGCTCTAACCATAAATAGGTTTTACAAATCAAATGAACTATTTACTGACAATAGAGGAAAAGAACTATTTGATGATTTACTAGAATTACCCTATTCTAACATTCATACTAATCTGGAGAAAATCAATAATTATCATCCCAAACTATGGGCTTTTGGGAAGCTCGTTACATGTGCTGAACAAAGTGAACCTTTTATTCACTTAGATAATGATATTTTTATTTGGGACAAAATCCCTTACGATATCGATCAGTATGACATCATTGCTCAAAACATTGAAACAAACTTTCCTGGGTATGCTAAAACATTTAAGTATATGCTCGCAAATTTTGATTCTATACCTAATGAACTCATAAATAACTATTACAAAAACGGTAAAATTCAAGCTCATAATGCCGGCTTTATTGGCGGGAAAAACAATAATTATTTTAAAGAATTGTATGCTACGGCTAAAAACTTAATAGAAAAAAACCAACGTCATTTCCCTCATATAGATATTGGAATATTCAATACTATTTTCGAACAACAACTGGGATTTGCTATTACGGATAAAAACGATTTAAAAGTTCAATATTTATTTGATAACGTACAACCAAATTTTGCAGAAATCATTGATTTAAGTACAGTACCCCTTATTTCTAAATTCATTCATTGTATTGGATTTGCTAAAAAATCAATTTTTGCTTGCGAACAAATTGAAGCCAGACTTCAATATCATTTCCCGGAATATTATAAGAATATAAAAACTAAACTCCATAAACTTTTTCCTGATCAAGGTTTTGATCAAGAAATTAAGCCTTCTAGATTACAGAAAATATTTGATTTTTATGATTTTGTAGAAAACGTAACTATTGAAGAATTGCTAACAACCAAGTTTGTTTTAAAAAAAGAATGTATTATCGATTTTAATGCAGAGCCAATCACTATAGAATTTACAATTCCATATAATAGAAAAGTAGATAAAAAAGATCTTGTTGGTTGGCATAGTATTTTACTATATTTTATGGAACCTGTTTCCATAAAAGAACTATATGATGAATTATCAAAAGATGAAGATTTCTTAAAACAGTTTGGACAAGACATTACAAGTTTTAAAACTAGGATGATTTCTTTTGTACTAGAAAAAACGTTATTATTAGAAATCCTACAACCAGAACATGTTAGCGTTTCGCTATCAACCTAAAAAATAATATTTAAAAATAATTCATCTTTCTTGGGTAACAAATTGCTTATTAGTTAAACTAATTCATATAAACAATTTAGTATCTAATCAAGTTTGATAGTATAATCAAAAAGAATTACTTTTCTTTGTAGAACAACTCATCACTCAAAATTAAAACTTTTAATGCCTAAATTTCCTTTTTACAAACAAGCCGAATCAAAAGATTGTGGACCTACTTGTATTAAAATCATAGCTAAACATTACGGAAAAGTACTAAACACTCAGAAACTTAGATCTCTAAGTGAGACAACAAGAGAAGGAAGTTCTTTACTCGGTTTAAGCGAAGCTGTAGAAAGTATTGGATTTAGATCATTAGGAGTAAAACTATCCTTAGATCAATTATTAGAAGTTCCTTTGCCTTGTATAGTACACTGGAACAAAGTACATTATGTAGTAGTTTATAAAATCAAAACTACCAAAAAAGGAGGTATGACAATTTATGTGTCAGACCCTGCTCATGGTTTAATTACATATACCAAAGAAGAATTCATTAAAGCTTGGATTGGTAATAATGCTGATCAAACTACTGAAGAAGGTGTTGCATTATTAGTTGAACCAACACCAAAATTCTACAATGATAATTTAGATGAGAAAGATGAAGAGTTTGGATTCAAATTTATTTCTAAATATGTTTTCCAATACAAAAAATTCATTTTTCAACTTATTCTTGGATTAACTGCAGGGAGTTTATTACAATTAATTACTCCTTTTCTTACTCAGAGTATCGTTGATGTAGGTATCGAAAACGAAGATATTAATTTTGTATATCTAGTGTTAATCGCACAATTATCGCTCTTTATTGGAAGAACTTTAATAGATGTTCTACGAAGTTGGATTTTATTACATTTAAGTACTAGAATAAATATTTCTCTAATATCAGATTTCTTTATTAAGTTAATGAATCTACCCATCTCCTATTTTGATGTAAAAATGACTGGAGATTTATTACAGCGGATTAATGACCATAAAAGGATAGAACAGATCCTTACTATGTCCTCATTAAACGTATTATTTTCGATGGTGAACTTAATCGTTTTTAGTATTGTTCTTATTTATTATAGTTTCTCCATTTTTTCAGTTTTTGCAATTGGTAGTGCTTTTTACTTTGCTTGGATATTAATATTTTTCAAAAAACGTAAAAAATTAGATTATAAGCGTTTTTCCCAAATCAGTGAAGAACAGAGCAAGGTAATTGAGTTGGTAAATGGTATGCAGGAAATTAAACTCCACAATGCCGAAAAAAGAAAAAGGTGGAATTGGGAATTTGTACAAGCTAAGCTTTTCAAAATATCTATAGAAAACCTAGCTTTAGAACAATATCAAAGTGTTGGTTCTGCTTTTATAAACGAGCTAAAAAACATACTAATTACTGTTCTTTCTGCTTTATTGGTGATTGACGGAGAAATTACTTTGGGTATGATGCTCGCAATTACATCTATCGTAGGGCAATTAAATGCTCCAATTACTCAATTGATTAATTTCTTAAGAGAATTGCAAGATGCTCAGATTTCATTAGAACGTCTCGGAGAAATTCATAATAAGGAAGACGAAGAAAAATCTGGAGAAGAAAAGATTCGGGAAATTCCCGATAATTCTGGTTTTGAAATTAAAAATCTTAGCTTTAGATATGTAGGATCTGACAAACCTGTTTTACAAAACTTAAAACTCTCTATTCCGGCTAATAAAATAACCGCAGTAGTTGGTGTAAGTGGTAGTGGAAAAACTACCCTCATGAAAATTCTACTAAAGTTTTATGAACCAGATGAAGGACAAATATTTATTGGTTCTCACGATTTACAGCACGTATCGCAAAAATCTTGGAGAGATCAATTTGGAGTTGTAATGCAAGAAGGGTATATATTTAATGATACAATTGCTAATAATATTGCAGTTGGAGAAGATTATGTAGATAAGAAAAAATTAGCTCACGCTGTAGAT
This sequence comes from Aquimarina amphilecti, assembly GCF_900109375.1. Classification (GTDB taxonomy): domain Bacteria; phylum Bacteroidota; class Bacteroidia; order Flavobacteriales; family Flavobacteriaceae; genus Aquimarina; species Aquimarina amphilecti. Next base: position 392,926 of record NZ_FOAB01000006.1, on the reverse strand, counting down.
GTAGCAAATATTAAAGAATTTGTGGAATCGCTACCACTATCTTATAACACAAAAATAGGAATGGAAGGCGTGGGATTAAGTACTGGTCAAAAGCAACGATTGTTTATTGCTAGAGCTGTATATAAAAACCCTAAATTTTTATTCTTTGATGAAGCGACTTCTGCTCTAGATGCAAATAATGAAAAGGTAATAATGGAAAAATTAGATACCTTTTTTAAAGATAAAACAGTAATGGTTATTGCCCATAGATTAAGTACTGTTAAAAATGCCGATCAGATTGTTGTACTGGATAAAGGAGAAATTATAGAAGTAGGAAATCACGAGTCTTTGATCAAAGAAAAAGGAAGCTATTATAATTTGGTTAAAAATCAATTAGAATTAGGAAAGTAACATGCCAGATAATTTAGAGGAAATACAATTAAGAAGTGAAGAAGTTCAAGAGATTTTAACTCGAGTACCACATTGGATGATACGATGGGGAAACTTGTTGATTTTAGTTTTAATACTTCTATTACTATTTCTATCATGGATGCTTAAATATCCAGATACTATTCCTGCACAAGCTATTGTTACTACAGAAGCTCCTTTACAAAAAGAACAAGCTAATGTTAGCGAAAAAATAGAAGCTATTTTAGTAAAAGAAGGAGATACAGTTCCTGAAGGTACTCCATTGGCTATTTTGAGAAATACGGCGAATTATGAAGATGTATTTAAACTTAAAGCGATTGTTGATACAATTACTGTAAGTAATAAATCATTTAGTTTCCCTTTAGATGAACTACCAACATTAATTCTTGGAGATATATTAACTGATTTCGCTACATTCGAAAATAGTTATTTAGATTACTTACTTAATAAGCGATTAAATCCTTTCTCTAATGAAGCTATAGCTAATAAGAACTCTTTATCAGAACTTCGTTTAAGAAAGCAAAATTTAATTGATCAGAAGAAGTTTTCCAAAAGAGAATTAGATAATAAGAAAAGAGATTTCAATAGACAAAAAGTGTTATTTGAAAAAGGTAGAATTTCTCAGCAAGAATATGAACAAAGTGAATCTGAGTACTACGGAGTAGAGAGAAATTATAAAGCAATTGATGCCCAAATTTCGCAAATTACTGAATCAATAGGTAATGCAAATAAGACATCTGTAAATACAGAAATAAACAAAACAAAAGAAGAGAATAATCTTAGACTAAAAGTACTGCAGTCCTTTAATAGACTTAAGAAAAGTATTAAAGACTGGGAACTAAGGTATTTGCTGCAATCGGATATCGAAGGACGTGTTTCATTTTCTAATTATCGTTTTGCAAATCAAAATGTTACTGCCGGAGACATTGTTTTTATAGTAATCCCGATTCAAGAATCTTCCTCTTATGTTGCCAAAATAAAAGCTCCTACTCAGAATTCAGGGAAAATAAAACTAGGACAAAAAGCGAATATTAAATTAGAAAATTTTCCGGATGATGAATTCGGAATGTTACAGGGAACAGTAGATTATATATCTATGTTACCAGATAAAGACGGATTATATCTTATCGATGTAAAACTTCCTAAAAACCTCATCACTACTTATAATAAAGAAATACCTTTTCAGCAAGAAATGCGTGGTTCTGTAGAAATCATAACAGAAGACTTAAGACTTATAGAACGTTTCTTTTATCAGTTTAGAAGCTTGATGGATAAATAAACTTAAGTTCAAGCTGCTTTTGGTAATGAAACGGAAAAAACACTTCCTTTTCCTGGTGTACTTTCCACCTGTATTTTACCTTGATTAAGTTCAATTAACTCTTTACATATTCTAAGTCCAAGACCAGTTCCTGTTTCGTTTTCTGTTCCCGTAGTGGTAAATGTATCTTCTGCAAATAGTTTATTGAGGTTAGAAGGGTCTATACCAATACCAGTATCCTCAAAACAGATTTCATAATGATTTTCTTTTTCTTTAGATACTAAAGCTATAGAATCACCTGGATTACAAAACTTAATTGCATTTGCTATTAGGTTTTGAGCCACAATCCCAAACATGTCTTTATCCGCGAAGATTAGGGTAGAATCTAACTTATTAATTAATTTAATATCTTTTTTCTCCGCTTTTGGTTTAAAAAAAGTAAACTTATTGCTAATTACCTCTGTTATATCAAACTCTGTAGGTTGAGCATTTAGCTCCTTCATCTGCGATTTTGACCAGTTCAATAAATTATTAAGTAAAATGGATGTTTGATGTGTTCTATTGGCTAACAAAGGAACTATTTCTTTAAATTCATCCTCAGATATCACATCTTCTTTCATTAAATTAAGACTGCTTTCTAAACCATGTATTTCATTTTTCAAGTCATGAGAAATAATAGAAAATAGTTTATTTTTCACCTGATTAGATTCATTAAGTTCTTTAATATATCTTTTCCTTTCCTTCCTAGTTTTAATAATGAGTACCATAAAAACTAATATAACAGCAATTACCGCTAAGCTTATAAATGCTAGTAATCTATATCTAAACAGTTCTTCTTTTGTTTTTAACTCTCTTTTCTCTTTTTCATCTATCAATTTAAGTTGCTCCAACTCCGCTTCGTATCGAGATTTTGTGTTTTCAACTTTCTGTGTAGTATTTTCATACATTCTCTTATCCGAAAGTTCTTGATATTCTTTCTGCCATTTTATAGCATTAAGTAGATTGCCTCTAGTAGAATCTAATTTAAAAGAATACTTAAAGTTTTTTAATATTAGCGATATCACATTAGCCTTAACAAAATCTTTTCTCGCTGTTTCTAATAATCTTTCTGCTTTTTGATACTCACCCTCTTCTAATGCAATAATTCCTAATTGTTGTTTAGCATTTACCACTATTAACTTATAATTAGCTTGGCTTCCTACGCATAAGGTAGTGTCATAATATTTTTTTGCTGTCTCATATTCCTTACCATACATTGTGGCCTTTGCCATAATACTATATGATTGAGCAGTATGCTTTAAATCATCTTCTACTTTGTTAATTTTCAAGGCTTCTTGTAAAAGTTTTTTTGCTTGAGCAAGTTTTCCTCCTTCTGTATATAATAAGGCTAGATTATTCATAACCATACCAACGCCATCAATTTTTAGATTTTTACGGGTATCAATAGATTTTAAATAAAACTTTTCTGCATTTGGTATATCTTTAAGCTCTTTATAAATGATTGCTAAGTTATTGTAGGTTCCCGATAACCCAACACTATCATTTAGTTGTTCCATATTTAGTTTAGCTTCCATAAGGTAAGCAGCCGCTTTTTCTAGGTTTCCTTTATTTTGTTCAATTATGAATCTATCATTACTTACCATTGCTAGACCATCTTTATCATCAACTTTCTGGAAATAGAGTACGGCTTTTTCAAAACTTTCGTTGGAATCAATATACTTATTCAGTTCATTGTACATAAATCCTTTCAATCTATAAACTAAACCTAAACCTTTGTCATAATTTATATCATGACCTAATTTAATTAGTTTATTCGCGATATCTTCTGCTCTCTCAAACTGATCTTCATTAACATATTGCCGTAAATCTTTGGTTGCGTTATCAAATAACAAAGAATCTTTTAGTGTTTCTATTTTAGAGAAATCAACGGCAGTAAATTGATCTTGGGAAAAACTAAAAAAGTTAATCGCACAGAAAGTTACTATGGTTAAAATTGTTTTATTCATATCATCTATTTTGGGGCTAGAATCAGATTAAATACCAATTACACCAGCAAAGTACACAAAAATACATTAAAAAACACAATAATGTAATAATATTCTTACATTTAATTATAGATTTCCCGTAATTTAGTTCAGTTTGAACAAAAAAACAGCCTTTCATCGACTGAAAGGCTGTTTTCTTATATTTATGAATCTAGTATTAATTGAATATCAACTAGTTTTTTTAGCTTCTGATGTATTACTTTTTGATGCTACCCATTCATTCACTAATTCCTCTAATATAGTAAGTGGTACCGCTCCATTTGTCAAAACTACGTCATGAAACTCTCTTATATCGAATAACTCATTACCCAATTTAGATCTAGCATCTTCTCTTAATTCTAGAATTTTATTCATTCCTATCTTATACGCAGTGGCTTGACCTGGCATTACGATATGTCTTTCTACCATTTTTATTGCATCACTCTCGGCATTTGGAGTATTATCCGTATAATATTTAATTCCTTCTTCTCTAGTCCATTTCTTAGCATGTATACCAGTATCTACTACTAATCTACAGGCTCTCCATAACTCCATCGCTAATCTTCCAAAATTAGAATATGGATCATTATACAATCCAATTTCCTTTGGTAAAAATTCATTGTACAATCCCCATCCTTCTACATAAGCTTGATATCCCCCAAATTTTCTAAACTTAGGAACATCTTCTAATTCTTGAGCAATTGAAATTTGCATATGATGTCCAGGTATTCCCTCATGATAGGCAAGAGCTTCCATCTGATATTTTGGCATTGCTTCCATATCATATAGATTTGCATAATAAGTTCCTGGTCGTGATCCATCCGGAGTTCCTCTTTGATAAAATGCTTTTCCGGCACTTTTTTCTCTAAATGGTTCTACTGCTTTTACTACAATATCAGCTTTGGGTTTAGTGATAAATAACTCATCCATTCTAGATTTCATATTATCAATCAACCCCACAGCTCTTTTAAGATATTCTTCTCTACCTACTTGGTCATTACTATAATAAAACCTCTCATCTTCCTTCATGAACTTAAAAAAATCTTGTAACGTGCCTTCGTACTTAAGCTCCGTCATAATATCTTTCATTTCCTTATGAATTCTAGCCACCTCATCCAAACCAAGTTGATGAATTTGTTCTGCAGTCATATTGGTAGTAGTAGTTCGTCTTAATGCGTTATTATAAAACGTATTACCTTTTGGAAATTTCCAAGCTCCATCTTCTGTTGTAGCTCTTTGTTGTTGATCTTCTAATAAAGTAATTAATTGATCATAGGCAGTTTTCACATCTCCTTTTAAAGCAAATTCAGCTTTAGAAATTAAACTATCTTTCTCTTCCTTGGAAATCTCTAATTTCTCTATTTTAGATTTGAAATCAGATAATAATGTGCTTTCGTTGTTCGAATCATCAAACGGTTTACCTGTTACTAGATTACGGCAATCATTAAGAACCTTAGCAAAAACAAACTTAGGAGGAACAATTCCATTCTTTTCCCTGATTTTAATATTTTCTGATTGCTGCGCAAATAGCTCATCCATTCCTTCCAGTCTTGAAATATAAGCATCTGCATCATTCTTATTTTCTATTTTATGCATATTGATCAAAAAAGCTGGGATTTCTGCTTGCATTCCATGCATTTGATTTACCGGATAATCATAAAAACGATATTGAAAATCATCTATTTCATTTCTTAAATCTTCCTTCATCAATCGATAACTCAGAGCAGTTTCTTTATTAAGTTTAGCAACATCAATTGAGTCATTTAGATATTTTAATCTCTTTTTTGCTTTATCCAGATCTTCTACTTCTTTTTTGGAAGAAACATCATCCCATTTACCATAATCCTCAGTTTTTACACCTAAATAGGTTTGCATCATGGGCGATTCAGAAACTTCCTCCTGAAATTGAGTCTCAAACCAATCATTGAGTTTTTTGGAATGTATATCAATTTGTTCTTCATCTGAAATTACGGATACAGGCTCCTTACTTGTCTTATTACAACCTGTAATAAATAGTAAGCAGCAAAAAGGTAACAAGGTTAATTTTGCTTTAATCATGTTCCAAGGAGGTGTTTAAATTTTGTTAGTTTAATCTATTTTAGAACGGAGAACTCTATTGATGAATCATCAAAAACTTTATGAGTTTCTTTTTTAAAATCTGACACTTTTGCTTTAAAAATATTAGGAACAAAAGTTTGAGGGTTAAGATCTATATATGGAAACCAAGTACTCTGCACTTGAATTTGAATTTTATGTCCTTTTAGAAATGTATGGTGTATATCCTGAAGCTTAATATTTACATCCGTTTTTTGATTAGGAGTAAAAGGTTCAGGTTTACTAAAACTATTTCTAAATCTTCCTCTCAGCACCTCACTACGAACCATCATATGGTAATTCGACATTTTAAGATACTTCTGTGTCTCTTCAGTATCTTCTGCATCTTCCGGATACACATCGATTAATTTAACCACCCAATCGGCCGCAGTTCCCGTAGTAGCAACTTTTAACTTTGCCAAAATCTCTCCAGAAAGTGTCATATCTTCTGAAAGAATTGGGGTTTCATATACTAATACATCGGGACGTCTTGCAGCAAAACGCTGATCATCCGTCATATATTTCCTAGGTGTAAATACCATTTTTATATCTTCTGAATATGGTACTGGTTTTTTAGGATCACTAACAAATTCTGAAAACCCTTTACCAACAGTTTCCGATAAATCATTCCCAGATAAATACATAGTTTTCTTTTCTGTATTTTTTGGTGGCCAATTATCAAATGTATTCCACTCTTTTTTTCCAGTATCAAAAATCTGAATTTCCGTTAAACCACTAGCATTATCTCCTTCACCTTTCAAAAAGTGATTAAAGAATTTTGTTTCTATATTTTGCTGAAAATTAAGTGAAATATCGTCTCCAAAATACACATTCCCTATTGCCTGACGCTTTTTATTCCTTGCCCAATCCCCATGACTCCAAGGTCCAAAAACCATAATATTATAGTTATCACTATTATTTTCAATTTTCTCATACGTTTCAAATGGGCCATATAAATCTTCTGCATCAAACAAACCACCAACAACCATTACTGCTGGCTTAATATCTTTAAGATGCTGAATAATTCCTCTTTTTTGCCAGAATTCATCATAATTAGGATGTTCTTTAAGTTGAGTCCAAAAAACATTATCTTCTTTATAATATTGATCCAATGTACTTAAGGGGCCAGCATCTAGAAAAAACTGGTATTGATCCTTGGCCTTTAACTCAGGAAATGTATACCAACTTTCTTTTACCGGCTCGGTTTTTTCATACCCAAATACCGCCGTTGCTCTCCAATAGCTCAAAAGATATGCTCCATTATGATGGAAATCATCAAAAAAGAAATCACCAATACAAGCCTGAGGAGACACTGCTTTTAACGCTGGATGTGAGTCTAACAAGGAATACGTAGCATAAAAACCAGGGTACGAAATTCCCCAAACACCTACATTACCATTATTATTATCTACATTATTTACCAACCAATCAATAGTATCGTACGTATCACTTGCTTCATCAAATTGTTTATCTTTTTTATTAGGAATGTATGCTCTCATATTGTCATATACTCCTTCACTCATCCATCGACCACGAACATCTTGATATACAATAATATTACCTTCTTTCATTAAAAATTCATTTGGAGCAATTTTAGATCGAAACTGATCTTCCCCATAAGGTCTTGAACTATAAGGGGTTCTCTGCATTAAAATAGGATACTTTTTACTAGTGTCTTTCGGAGAATAAATAGTAGTATGTAATTTAGTACCATCTCTCATTACGATATCGACTTCTTTCTTAGAATAAAATTCTTTTACATCGTACGTATCTTTTTGTTCTGTAGTTGTGACTTCTTCCTTCGTTTCTATATTACTATTCGGATCTGTTTTTTCATTACAAGATGTGATAAAAACAAAAAGACTCAGAAAAGATAATAATAGTATTCTAGTTGATCGCATATGCTCGAGTTTAGTTGAACGCTGAAGATAAAAAAATGGAATGCTGACAAACTCTATTTTAAGGAGATTTTAACAATCATCAGAAATATTAACAAAACGGAGGAGCCTGTAGTGGTCACTACAGGCTCCTCTGTTTATCGGTATATAATTCCAATATACTACATTCAACCTTTTTATTTAACCGAGAAATTATCAATCCCCTTTTTTAACCAACCTAAATACTCATTCTCGTTAGGAGTATATCCGACTGGTTTATTAAGATTTTCTTCATTATGATCTACTAAAACATAATAAGGTTGCGCGTTAGCTTTATATCTAGTAATCTGAAAATCACTCCACTTATTACCTACTGTTTTTATTTTTTTACCGGTAGTCTTAGAAACATATTGCTCAGATTCTGGTAGTTCTTTTTTATAATCTACATAAAGAGATATTAAAACAACGTCATTTTTTAGTGTTTTTAAAACTGAAGGTACTGACCAAACATACTCTTCCATTTTACGACAATTAACACAAGCATATCCAGTAAAATCAATTAAAACGGGTTTATTCATTTTTTTAGCATAATCCAATCCTTTTTCATAATCGGTAAAAGATATAATATCATGTTCTCCATATTTTGCTCCTTCAGGAAGTTCTGAACTTGATAGACTGCTACTCGACCCTCCAAAGCCTCTAGGTGATTCACTATATGTTTGTGGTGGAGGAAAACCACTAATTAATTTTAATGGTGCTCCCCATAAACCTGGAATTAAATAAATAGTAAATGCTAATGTCAAAAGTGCCATAGACAATCTTCCTACAGAAATATTTTCCATAGGTGAATCATGTGGTAGTTTTATTTTACCTAATAAATACAATGCTAATGTTCCAAAAACAGCAATCCAGATCGCTAGAAAAACTTCTCTTTGTAATAGTCCTAATTGTAGTACTAAATCTGCATTTGATAAAAACTTAAATGCAAATGCTAATTCTAAGAAACCCAAAACAACCTTTACTGTGTTTAACCATCCACCACTTTTAGGAAGTGAATTTAACCATCCTGGGAACATAGCAAAAAGTGCAAATGGTAGCGCAATTGCTAATGAAAACCCAAGCATTCCAATTATAGGAGCCATTCCGCCTTGAGAAGCCGCCTGTACTAATAAGGTACCTACTATCGGTCCGGTACAACTAAATGAAACAATAGCAAGAGCTAATGCCATGAAAAATATACCTATCATCCCGCCTTTATCAGCTTGTCGATCTACTTTGTTTGCCCAAGAATTTGGCAGCATAATTTCAAAAGCACCGAGAAAAGATAATCCGAACACTATAAGTAATGCAAAAAAGAGTAAATTGAACCATACATTGGTCGACAAAGCATTCAGCGCATCTGCTCCAAATATAGCTGTAACGACAGAACCTAAGCCAACATAAATTACGATAATAAAAATCCCATAAAAAATAGCATTTTTAATACCAGTAGCTCTTGTTTTACTTTGTTTAGTAAAAAAACTAACTGTCATTGGAATCATTGGAAATACGCAAGGTGTCAATAACGCTGCAAACCCAGATAAGAAAGCTAAAATAAAGGTACTCCATAAACCTTTTTGACTATCTTTTTCTTTATCATTACTTTCATTTTCAGAAGAAACAGTAGTTTTATTCTTAGTATCAGAAGAAGATTCTGAAACATCTGGTTTTTCTGTTTCATTACTATTTCCTCCTGATAAATTCAAATTGAACTCAACTATATCAGGGGCTAGACATTTTTCATCATCACATACTCCAAAAAACACCTCTGCCTTTATCGTTTTTAAAGATTGATCTATTCTTTTTATTTTTTGGGTAAAAACTACGCTGTCCTCAAAATATTTGATGTCCATTTCAAATACTTTATCAAACTTCTGAATACCTTCTGGTTCATTGGTATCGCCAATAAGTTCATATGTTTTATCCTCATTATAAAAAGTAAACTCCGTAGCGGTAGGTGCTATATCATCCGTATCTACTTCTTTCTGAGAATATATATGCCACCCTTTTTCTAAAGTAGCTGCAAAAGATAAAATATAAACGTTTTCTGATTCTTCCTTAACGCTACTTTTCCAAGTAATAGGTTCAAATATTTGTGAAAATAACGTGGTAGAAAACAACAATGTTGTTAATAATAGTAGAATATTCCTCATTAGGTAATCGTTACTTTTAGTAATTGTTTTGTTCTGGGGTTTATTTTAAATCTGTTATCTGCTCTATAGTTTATAATCCATATAATATCATTATCAGAGCATAATAGCCAGACTCTTTCTTTTGCTAGCAAAGATAGTTTTTCGTCTTTAAAGTACTTACTCAATTTCTTTTTGCCTTGCATCCCTAAAGGATAAAAATAGTCGCCTTCTTTCCATTTTCTTACAACTAAAGGGTACTTTAACTTTTCTTTATCTACATAAATCGTCTTAAAATCCGTTTCCGATAATTCAGAAACCTCTTTTAAATGAATCATTCCAGAAGGAATCATAATCCTATTTTCTTCTTCAGGAATTGTATATACACGATCTGAAACATCTTCTATTATTGGACAAAGTAGTAGATAATCTCTATTTTTCACTAACCTATGAGTAGAAGAAAAAACTTGTTTTCCCGATTGTGCTGTTAGAATTTGCAAAATATCATCCCAAGCTGTAAAGCCATAATCTTTTAGTAAAAAGTACAAGCATGTTTTTGGATCATCATATTGCTGCAATTTATAAATTGATATGTTTATAGTTTCTGACTCAGCATATTCAAACACTTCTTTTCTAATTGTATCAACCTGGCTATTAACAAAATATTGAGTTTGTTTTAAGTTATTTATGGTGTTTTCGAAATTGCTTAAAAACTTAGGATTCACCTCCAATAGCTCTGGAATAACATTATGTCTTAATTTATTTCTAATATATTTTGTGCTCCTATTACTACTATCTTCTCGCCAGGAAAGGTTATTTTTTTTTGCAAATTCTAAAATTTGTGTTCTAGAAAAAGGCAATAATGGTCTCACGTATTGATCATTAATTTCTGGAATACCCGTAAGCCCGTCAATACCTGTTCCTCTAGAAAGGTTGATCAAAAATGTCTCTAAATTATCATCTAAATGATGGGCAGTTAATACATAATCATATTGATATTCTAAAGCTATAGTAGTAAACCAATCATATCTAAGTTCTCTAGCCGCCATTTGTATAGAAAGCTTGTGATTCTTAGCATACACTTCCGTTTCGAAATTGGTTACAAAAAAAGGAGCCTTGATTTTGTTTGACAATGTTAGCACAAACTGTTCATCCTCATTGCTTTCAATTCCTCTTAATTTAAAATTACAATGGGCGATGCCAATTTCAAAATCAAGTAGATGACATAAGTATGATAAGACTACGCTATCCAACCCTCCACTACAAGCGATAAGTAACTTACTTTCTTTTAGAAACGATAAATGATTCTCGATATGGGTTTTAAACTTCTCCTTCAATATTTTAAAAAATTTGTCTTTAGACTGATATCAAATATACGATTTTGTAAAAGCAAACAAACCTTTCTTTTAAGCTTCTTTAACATCTGAAATTCAGGTTTTTAACATAAAAACTCAATACTTTTTGCTATTTTTAAAGAACTCTTAAAATTTGATATTATGAATAGGATAGATGAAATGCCAAGATATTATGAAGATAATCATAAAAAAGAGTTCAGTAAAAAGTTATTATCCGTAGTACCTCATCTTCATCCTTACGTAAAACATCGAATCTATATTGCAGAAAGCACTAGAATTTTACCTAGAAACATGTATTGTTCTAATGGTATTATAGACGACGCTATAGTAAACCTTTATAACGAAGAACATTTAGATATTGATATCGATAAATTATCTCTAGAATTAAAACTTTTTAGAATTGCTGATCATCTAATCGATGAACTTTATACAAAAGAAGGATGGCATCAACGATGTATTAGCACTAATTACTTTCTAAAAGACGAACTTAATAAATTAGAAGAAAACTACACTACCGAAGGTGATAATGAACTGATAATGAACGAAGATCTAAATGACATCTCTTATCATCAGGACTCAGAAAACAAACAATTATTCATTTATGACGACTCAGATTCGGCCATCCTTAAGTTAATTGAATCAGAAGAATCCACTGAAAACAAAAAACAACAATTATTAGGTAAATTTTATAGTTGGCTACCCTTAGAAACTTCTAAAATTATTGATCTATTTGTTTTTGGAAAGTTAAACTTTGAAGAAATTGCAAGAATTAAAGACATGACAGCGCAACAGGTGAAAGAAACAATTATTGATGTTAGAAAAAGTTTTAGAAAAAATCTTATTTAATATCGATAATTAATCAATCTACGACACCCCTTCTAATACCTCTCTCATTGCTTTTGCTTTGATCAGGCACTCTTCGTATTCTTTATCTGGGTCAGATTTAGCCGTAATAGCTCCACCGACGGTATAAGATATATATCGTTTGTCTTCATTATATAATATACTTCTTATAACCACATTAAAATCAAAATCACCTTTTGGTGTAAAATATCCAACTGCTCCACTATACAAACCTCTTTTAGAAGTTTCTAAATTCTCTATAATCTCCATTGCAGAAATTTTAGGAGCTCCAGTCATACTCCCCATTGGAAATGTAGTTCTTATAACATCCACAGGCGATGTTTCTGGACTGATCTCAGATACTACCGTAGAAATCATTTGATGTACCTGCGGAAATGTATACACTTTACATAACTCTTCTACTTGCACCGCACCTTTTTTTGCAGTTCTAGAAAGATCGTTTCTTACGAGATCTACGATCATTACATTTTCTGAACGTTCTTTAGGATCATTTTCTAATTCCTTAATTAGTCTTTTATCCTCTTTATCTATTTGCGAACGTTTAGCCGTTCCTTTTATTGGTTGCGAAATAATCCTATTCCCTTCCTTTCTTAAATATCTTTCTGGTGAAGCAGATAACAGATATTGATTATCTCTTCTAAAAAAAGTTGCGAATGGTGGTTTCGAAATTTGATTAAGATGATGATATGTTTCTAAAGGAGCTATGCAACTATTCTCAGCAAAAAACTCTTGACAAAAATTCGCTTCATAAATATCTCCTCTTTGAATATGGGCAAGCATTTGTTGAATCTTATGTTTATAGACATCTTTAGTAATCCGTAAACTTATTTTAACCTTACCACACGAGGTGTCTTCTTTAGGAACTTTTATAAAAGAAGGAAATGTCTGGATAAATTGATAATCTTCTTCTATCTCATCATCAACCATATTTAGATATCTAATTTCTAAACTATTATCTTTCAAAAAAAACAACTTTTTAGGTTGAAAAAAATATAAGTCAGGAAAATCTAAACTATCCAAGTTTTCTGAAGTTAATTTCTCGGTATCATTCTTTAGATCATAAGATAGATATCCGAAAATCCAATCCGCAGTCTGTTCTTGGTATTCTTTTAATTTATCAAAACCCGTATGATAATCTGTTTTTATAGCAGTTAAAGCATCTACTGCTAAAACTACATCATAACTAGAATATTGTTGAGAATACCTATTAGAATCCAACCATACAATTTCGTCAAATTGTTGTGCCCATTGCAATAATTTGATTTTAAACTCTGAAGAGTTTTCTAGAATATAGGTCTTGGTAGTACGCACGAGTTATTTAATCTGATGCGCAAAAGTACTTAGAACTTCGTTTAATCCCAACAAAAGTGTTTCATCTGTAACTTCATTATTTTCTACAGAAAAATTAGCTTGAAACGATGGGAAACTAAAACTTTCTATAATCTCACCTCCAAACCTAGGAAACACGTTTTTTGCAAATTCCAAAGAACTCAAACCTCCTCTTTGACCAGGAGAAGTGCTCATCAATAATATTTTTTTTCCTTCTAAAAAATTACGATCTAATCGAGATAACCAATCAATTACATTTTTAAAAAACGCACTCCAGCTACCATTATGTTCATTTACAGAAATAATCAAAGCATCTGCTTCAGATATTTCCTGTTTTAAACCTAAAGCCATTCCTGGAAATCCATTCTCCCTTTCTTCATCTTCACTATAAATTGGCATTGGATAATTTACTAATTTCAATATTTTAATTTTATGATCAGATATTTCTTTAGCCACATATTCAACAAGTTTTTGATTGATAGAAGTACTGCTATTAGAACCTGCAATTGCGAGAATATTTTTCATTGTTAATCTAAGTTTAGACCCAAAAGTAATTAAAATCAATACAGATGCAAAAGATCACTCACTCCAATATAATAATAATTGGAACGAGTGATCTTTTTTATTTTATTGACTAATCGTATTACAAATAAAATAGGTCTATCAATAAATCATAAAACTCCCAACATACTTGGTTGATTGGTCTCCTATAACAATATACCTATATATTCCTGGACTTAAGTTTTTGGGAATAAAAGTCACTGTGCTAAATGGATTAATCGAATTTTCTGATTCCTCCTGTACTACTTTCCCTAGAACATCAATCACTCTTAAATTTATCTTTTTATGAGAGTTAGGCAATGCGATATTCGTAGATTCCCTAAATGGATTTGGGTAAGTAACTAATTGACTAATAGACACATCTTCAACTTCATCATCACTTTCATCTTCAGTCTCTTCTAACTCCTGACTTTTGGTGAATGCTAGGTTAGAAATATTCACATCAAAAGAAGAAAAGTCCACATAATCTCCTTGGATAGAAAAAACTACACTTCTTATATCATTTAACTGATCTCCATTATCTCCTTCGGTATTCGTAAACTCAGAAAATGGTATATTAAATACTTGCTCATTTCCATCTCCAGAAATAGTATACCGTAATCGATCTTCCCAATCTGTTAATTCTTTATTTACAAGAATAACTTCTATTTCTGTATTCGCTACTAATTTAAATTCTAATTCATTGTATTCAGAAACGTTCAATGTTAAATCTCCTCCTAGAACACTTCTAAATATATTCAATGTTTCTTTTACCGAACCTTGAACCACTACATCTCTTTCTACCAAATAGTAGTTTTCACGGTTTTCTTCTGTAATTTCTTCCTTTACAATATCAAAATTAGTAACATCTACACCATCTGGACTATAATCAAGTCCCCAAGGTCCATCTGCGAGATACAAAGCATCTGTTTTATCATTTACTGTTACTGCAAATCCAATATCAAACAAATATCCTGTATCTATAGTAATAGTCTCTTGATAAGATCCAGATAATGAAATTGATGAAGTAATTAGTTCCTCTTCAGATAATTCTGTGACTCTTTTATTACCTCTAAAATCAAAATAATCAATCTGATTTTTATTAATAATATCTAAAATCAATTTCCCCTCTTTGTAATAACCTTTTTGTACAAATACTTCTGGAATATTAGAGGGAATAAACATTTTACCTAAACCTTTTTCTTCTAAAAGTTTATCAATAATGGTATTCGCAATATTTACTACCTGTGGAATAGAACCACCCCAAATTTGAAAGTTTAAATAATCTCCTTCTGGATATTGATCAATATTCCAAAGGCTGTATAACTCATTTTGAAATTCATCTATTCTAACTGAAAAATGTAGCGCTTGTTCTAATTCTCCCGAAGGTCTTCTTATCTTGGTATTTACCAAAACATAGTCTCTAACGCTAAGAGTTCTTATATCCTCTACAACTGAACCATTTAATCGGTCACAAATTGTTTTAGAATGATCATAAATTGTTCCACTTGTTACTGTAGCTAAACCAGCGCCAACTCTACTTTCATCATTGTAATAATCAATCGAGAATACAGAAGATGCATTTGTTATACCTATTAAATCTTCTGGTGTAGAAACATAAGAAGTTTCTGTTCCAGAAGCTCCAGTTTGTGGAAAATAAATACTCAAATCATCATTATTTCTCGTTTTATAGGATATACGGCCTGGCTTAAACTCTTTTTGTAATTTTTTCTTATTGTAAACTTCATTAGTCTTTGATCTAATAAAATTTCTTTTTGCTATTAAAGTAGCTAAATCTCCATTACTTTCTAATCCACCATCATTAGCTGAAGTTACCTCGCTTTCTTCTTCCAAATCAATTATATTACTTGTTTTAATAGCAGAATATTGATCTGCGGTAATATAAAATAGTATATCATTAAAATCATTATCAACGCTCGGATAATCTCTTCTTTCATCTTCAAACCCTAATATAACTGCTTCCTTTTCATCATCTTTTAGTAATATGTTATGTGGTCGTAATGACTCATCACATTCTGGATTAAACTCAGCCTGAGAATACAATTGCCAAATTCCTTCATCTATATCATTAGTATCCCATGCATCTACTAATAAAACCCATCCAATTCCTGTATTAGCTGGAAAACTTCCTAGATTAACTGTATTACCTGTAATCAATCCACCACCACTTCCTGAAGCAGAAGAATTAGGTAAGATCACAGTAATATCTTCTGGTTCTGGAGCCTTTGTTAACGGCGAATTTATATCATATGTATAATACCCTAAGATATTTTCATATAATGTATTTTCATTAATAAAAGTAATAGCAACATTTGTAGATTGTTCTAATATAATATCCGTATCATAACCTCCATAAATATAATTAGGATTTAAACCTACTACTGAATTACCTTCAGGTAATGCGGTATCAATTTTGGTTAAAAGATCAGTATCTATACTGACGTCTCCTACTAAATAATCCGGGACACCATCTACATCATATGTTCCTAAAAATCGATAACGTTCTGCAGTACTAGCAACAGGAAAACTGCTTGGTGTTTGACTTCCATTTTCTGAATCAAAAACAGTTTCTTTTGTGTCAAAACCATCATCAAGTCCATCCTGATCAAAATCGTTGTTAGCTAGAACGGTATCTGCTATACCATCATTATTGGTATCATATGCGTCTACAGTGTCTAAAACTCCATCATTGTTTGAATCTGTATCAAGAAAATCCGGGTTATCGGTATTATCGGTATTTTGATATCCCTGAGGAGTTCCACCTTGATCAGGATCAAACGCATCATCTACTCCATCTCTATCCTGATCCAATCCGGATAAAGAAACAAAGGTTTCACGGTTTTGTCCTTCAATAAGATCTATAATCCCATCTTGATCGGCATCAATATCGTAAGGATCATAAATTAAATCTCCATCAGCATCATCTGGAAAAAATGCAACTCCTGTTTGATCAACATCAACTACATCTGCTATACCATCCAAATCAGAATCTTGAAAACCGGTATCTTCACTATTATACAAACCATCACCATTAGTATCATAATCTCCGAGACCTGCCTCTACAATATCATAAATCCCGTCATTATCGCTATCTAAATCTAACGCATTAGGAATACCATCTCTATCAATATCAAAGGCTAAAGAAACTCCACTATTACATGTATTACCAAAATCAGGATCTAAGTAATTAAAAATCCCATCATTATCATCATCTCCATAAGGATCTATTCCTCCTCCTTCTACAACATCTGGTATACCATCTCCATCAGTATCTTTATCAAAAGGGTCTAGTACCTCATCTCCATCAGCATCAATTGGCGAAACACCTGCTGCACATTTAAAACCATCGTTCTGATTCGTTACATCTGTATTATTTAATAACGTAGCAAAAGGTGAGACATCTTCATAATCATTGACCAAATGTAAACCTCCTTTATTACTAGATACATACAATCTATTACTGGTATCAGTATAACAGGCTCCAAAAGTGTCATTAGGTAAATCTGTTACTGTTTTAGAACTAAAGACTGGAGTCGATGATGACAAATCCCATTTATATACTTTTCCTTTACTACCGCCATAGAGATTACCATCTATAAAAACAATATCTGCACACGTATTAGGAGAGGCTTGATCCGCTACTATTATTTCGAAAGTTGGAGAAGTTGATCCATCATAACTCTGAAGATTAACAATTTTATGAAAAGATTGCCTTCCTTGTGCATTTTGGAAAACCCATAAGTTACCCTGATCATCCACGTCAGCAGCATAACCTCCACCAAAACTGACACCTCCATTAGAGGCTACAGCTCCTAGATCAATTACTTGATCTGTACCAATTCGCAATAAATGCTTATCATTACTTCTGATTGCATATAAGAAATCATCGACCACATTATATCCTCCAGCATTATAACTCGGAGTAGTATGTAATGGTTCGGAATAGGTACCTGTCACTGGATCATAAGATCGTAATGATCCTGAAATTACTTGATAAAAGTTAGCTTCATCACAATCAAATGGAAGTTGAGCGTATGAAAATTTCACAGTAACAAGTAATAGTATCAATAGTAAAGTTTTTTTCATTGGAGATAAAGTTGTTTTGTCAAGGTCTTACATATTATTTTCTACCAAACTTCATGAATACATAACACTTATTTTTTTATGACATAGTTATAACAAGAGTGCTCTTAATATTAATATCGCACCTTATTTTTATTGAGGTTTTAACAATAAACAAAGTAGTTATTTAACCATAGACATTTCTTTTTTTTGATTAAAAATAGGTTGTAAAACAGGTGTGCTTTTCCTTTTAAAAATATTCACATAATTAATCCAGATAAGAATTAAATTAAGGGGAATCAGGAATGAATCTTTTAAAGTAATTTTAGACCCTTCTACTTCTATCCAACTATCTAAGGGTTCTTCACTTATAGTATTCAATAAATCATTCAATCCAATGTGTTTCTTAAGTCGAAGAAAAATTTCTATATCGAACAACCATTTGCTAATGAACTTTCTATGATAAATGTTTTTGATAATTTCCTTTTTGAAAACTTTTGCTCCACACTGCGTATCCTTTATGGGTAACTGTAAAATAAATTGAATAAAAAATCCTACAAAATTGGATAAAGCCTTTCTTGTAAAACTTCTCTTTATATCATCTGAATCATCAGATTTTCTAGAACCGAAAACCATTGATAGTTTACTCTCACTATTAAGTTTTTGTACTAACCTATCTAATTCTTCTAAGGAGGTAGAAAGATCTGCATCCAAAAATGCTACATTATCAATAAAAGGTAAAGAGTTTAGGTAGTTTGCCCCTGTTTGTACAGCGGTAGCTTTACCTTGATTTTTCTCTAAATCTATTACGTGAATCTTTTTTTCATTAGTCTTTTTCAATTGATGTAACATTCTAGAAGTATCGTCTGTACTCCCATCGTTTACAAAACATAAATAATAATCATCGTGATTGGTTAAAAAATTGCAAAACTTCTCCTTGTCCAGTCTATAATATTCATTATAGGCCGGAATAATAATTCCTGTCCTTTTAGTCATTGTATGTTTAGGTATGAATGTACTCTATTAAATCTATCATAAGTAGTTTCCTAAAGTACGCTAGAATAATTCTTTGTTCTTTTTTTAAAAACGTTATTTCTTATTCTTAATGGTTCGTATTTCTTCTGGGGCTTCCTGAAGATCGCATCGTTTGCACTAGTATTGAGCTCTGATTACCAGCGCATTGTAAAAGTAAATTAATCACGGTTTAGTTGTCTGCGGTAAAACCGCAATAGTTTTACGTTATGTTAAAAAAACGTGTATTTCATCGCTTTTTTATGCATTTAACATTTTTTTTAACATGTTTTAACACGAAAAAAAGTTTTCGTACTACAAATAAAATCATTTAATACAAGTAATAAACAATAAAAAAATGAATAATTTAGGGGAAAAAACCCTTTTTTAACAATTAACATTTAGGGGAAAAAACCACTTTTTCAGTTTTTTCTTCTCAAAAATTACTTTTTTGAAATATTTCTTACTCTAAAGTGAAAAAATAGTGTCCTATTTAACAAACATTTTAATTGTATAGAAACCACTTTTTAAACTCAATAAATTAATAACCAGAAGAGTAATAAACTAAAAAGAGAAGATGGTAAATGAGTTTAAAAAATTAAATCGTAATTATTATGATTTTTAATCAGTAATAAATTGTTCTATATCTTATAAATGTTTAACCAAAATAACTTACATAATTACGATATAGCTCAATCGTTTTGCTGAAGCACCTCTATTTTGGTAATATTATTTAGATCAATATCAATAATTGCTCCTGTATTCCCATAACAAATTAGATGTTCGTTTTCTACTTCAGCTTTATGAATAGGGTTTAAAAAGTAAAAAAATAGACGAATTTAATTCGCCTGTTAGTGTTATTGAAGCTATATAACCTTCGTTCCCAATGGCTCCAGGACCAAATACAAATTTTTGATTATCATATTCAAAAGCTCCGTAAGAAATATCAATCTCTGTCCAGACGTCTTCTTCGTATTTTTCTATCCCTTTTAACACAGTATCACAGAGAGGAAACCAGCAACGTTTACTTTTACTGGTTTCTGTTATTATTACTTCATAGATATTTCCTCTAATTACGGTACCATCTCCATAAGTGTTATGCAATCATATCCTACCACTTTACCTTCCTACCATTTTACTTGTATTTTTTTATTCATCATGTTTCATTATTGAAATATAATAGTGCACAAATGATTAGTTAAAAAAGATACAAATAGTTCTCAAAATAAAAATGTTTCATGAGGAGAATACTACAATTAGTTTCGTAGTAATTTAATATCTTTAATTAAACGTTGTATTTCATCCTTATTAGTACCGTCATACATACCACGGATTTGTTTATTCTTATCTATTAACGTGAAGTTTGGTGTATGAATAAAATCTTGTAAACCGCCATCGCCTTGCTCTACAACAGCAAAATAGCTTTTACGAGCCAATTCGTAAATATGCTTTTTATTTCCTGTTGTAATATTCCACTTTTTATCTATCACTCCTTTATTTGTGGCATATTCTCTTAAAACTGATACGTTATCTATTTCGGGAGTCACAGATAGTGATAAGAACATAATATCATTATTATTTAAAAACTCTTTTTGTAATATGGCTATATTATTGCTCATAATTGGGCAAATACTTATACAACGTGTGAAAAAGAAGTCGGTGATATAAATTTTGTCCTTGTAATTTTCTTGAGTTATAGTATCCCCATTCTGGTTGATGAGGCTGAAATCTGCAACAGTATGATTTTTATTTTTTTGGCGAAGATTTCTGTCTACTAATTCAGGTTTAAAATCTGAAGGATTGTATATAGGTAATGATTTGTTAGAGTTTTCTTTACAAGAAAATATAATCAAAATAAAGAATATTATAAAAGTCTTTTTAATGTATAAGAAATTATTCATCATTTTTTTCTCTTTCAATTTTAATAAAAGGACTTTTCATTAGATATATAAAGGTTTGTTTATTATCCGTATCAAATTCTTTAAGGCCGTATTTCATTTCTTCAATAGGTAGTTCTTTAAAAGTACCAAATAATCGATCCCAAAGAATAACGATATCGGCATAATTAGAGTCTGTATACTGTTGATCTTGATGATGATGTACTCTGTGATGATTTGGCATTACAAAGACTAATCCTAATATATTGTCTATCCATTTAGGATAATTAAGATTTGAATGTTCAAAAAAGAAAAAAATGTATAGGATAAAATAATAGAGAGCCATAGATAACCCATCTGTTCCAAATATTAAGGCGGTTAAAATGTTTCCTGTTTGATAAATTAAAATTAATTCTAAAGGATGAAACCTAAAAACGGTAGATGAATCCATAGTAGTATCACTGTGATGTACACGATGAAATCTCCAAAACAAAGGTATTTTATGTGACGCTCTATGTATCCAGTAAGTTGTTAAATCATAAAACAATACACTTAAAACTAGTTTTGTAAAAAACGGTAATTCTATAAAACATAAAAGCCCTATTCGATGACTGTTTAACAATTCAATACTAAATACTAATATTGTTATAAAAAAAAGATTTAGAATTATAAGAAGTACTTGAAACAGTAAATTATTAACTAAATGTTTAGCTCTATTTTTAAAATTGAAAGGGGTTCTTAATACTTGTTCAAGAGTAAAAAAGAATGCAAGCAAACCCAATATTATATAACTGGGGTCGATTTCTAAAAGGCTATTAAGTAATTCCATATCAATAAAACTTGAATTAAATATTTTGGTTTTTTATAAATGTTTTAGCTTCTATTAATTCTTCTCTATTACTATTAGAATACTTAGCAAGTTCAATAAGCTGTTTAAAATAGCTAATCGCTTTATCTAAATCTTTAGATTTTTTTGCTGCCAATGCAGCGCCATAAATACCATTAAACCTATTAGGGTGGCTTAAAAGATTGATTTCATATGCTTTAAGTGCTTCCATAGGATCATTCAATTCTAATAACATATCACCCAACAATTCATCAGCAGGTAAAAGCTCTCCAGGTGTTACTGCATGTTTAGAGGTTTGACTTTCTAACAAAGCTGCTTTTTTCATAAGCTTTAATGCTTTTTCATCATTACTTTTTGCTAACTCTATCCATGCTTGTGCGGCATGAACTTGAATATTAACTTGACCTGCTTTATAAAGTTCCTCTTCATCTAAAAGTTTTTGATGTAAGGTTTTAAGGGTTGTTAATTCATTTTCTGCTAATTCAATTTCTCCAGTATGTGCGAAACCTAAAGCTTTACCGAAGTGATGCATAGCTTTCTCCCAATGTAATGTTTCCCATGTGAAATTAATTGAAGGTAAATCTAGTTTAGTTGCTTCTTCCCATTGTTTATTTTCTAAGATCATTCTCACAGGCATTGCGCTTAAAGCATAAGTAGTTGCAAAATGTTGTTTAGGAAAAACAGATTTCACGTTTTGCATTTCATTTAAATATTCTTGTGCTTTTTGGTTGTTTCCCATTTGCAAATAGGCGTACACTAGATAATCTACAGCATGAATTTCTTGAGCCCAATTTGCTCCAGGGTTTACACTTTCGGCATAACAAACGGCTGATGAGGCCGAATTAATATTAGTATTTATAGATTCTTGCCAAAGTCCTAAACGTGTAAAAATATGTGAAGGCATATGTTGTGCATGAGCAGAAGCAGGTGCAATTTCTGCATATTTCCGGGCTGTTGATAATCCTAGTTGTGCTAATTCGGGATAATCATAATTGTGAATAATATAGTGTGCTATTCCCGGATGATTAGGCTTATCTATAAAAAGCTCTTCCAATATTTTTCCAGATTTTTTTTGTCTAGTATATGTTTTATCACTCGGGTCTGCAGCAGCACGTATTGCTAAAGCATAAAAGACAGCTACTTCAACGTCAGTTTTGTTATTGTTGTAAAGCTCCTTCATTTTGTTTTCGTATAATAGTTTTCTTGTTTTTTTATCTTTAGTATCCCAATCTTTATAAAAAACACTAATAGCATTTATATACTCTTTTTCTAGTTTTGTAGCTGGCAATGTTTTAGCTATTTCTAATAATTGTTCTCCTTTTTTCAGATAGCTCAAGTCAGACTGCATCCAAAGACTATTATAAATACTCATAGCAACTCCCCAATATGCCATTGCGCATTCGGGATCTGCATCAAGTACTTTTACAAATGCTTTTTCGGCTTCTGCATATTCAAAAGAATGCAGTAATGATAGCGCCAAATCAAAAGTTTCTCTTGTTTCATAATTGCACGACAATGAAAAATTAACATCTCCAAATTGTTCTGTGCTACATAGCAAAAGCTCACCGCGTTTTAGATCTATGGATGCTAAAATTGGATTTGGATTTTTGTTCTTGCAGCTTGAAATGCAAAGTATTATACCTAAACCAAATATTGTAATCGTTGAATACTTCATAATTCTGCCTTATTAGTTTGTTCTGAAATCTAATATTATGTAATAATAGATTTCATATATCTTTTTACAGTTATTCGCTTTAATTACAGGTAGTTGTAAACGTTACTCCTGGGTCTATAAGAAGCGTATTAAATAGAGGTGGTAATTGATCAACACATATAATAGTTAAATTAGGATTGTTAAGGGCTCTTGCATCGAGAATAGTATTATTCCCGTTTTTTAGATTTAGTGTTGACAGGTCGTTGTTGTCACACTCAAATTGTTCTAGTACTGAGTTGTTACTTACATCTAATTGGGTTAAATTATTATTATCTAAAAATAATTCTTCTAGGTTCGTATTGTTTGTTAAATCTATTGCTATAAGGTTATTATCTTGAAAGCTCAATTCTATTAAACTTGTATTGTTACTAATATCTATTTCGGTTAATTGATTGTCTGCAGCATACAAAGTTTTTAAATTTGTATTATTGGTTACATCCAATTGAATTAGGTTATTGTTAAAAGAATTGAAGTCCTCTATTGCTGTATTATTACTAAGATCTAATTGCGTTAGTTGGTTGTTAGAACAGTTTAATGTTAATAAATTAGTGTTCTTACTAATATTTAAAGTGGTTAAATTGTTACCCACACAGCTTAAAGAGATAAGATTAGTAAACGCCTCGATGCCTGTTACATCATTTATGTTTGCATTGTTCATACTTAAAAAATCTGCAGCCAACGCGTCTTGAATGCTTATTTGTCCATTAATCATATTGTCAGTATCTGTACCAAAATTTATTAAAGCTTGTTCAAAATTAGCATCAGGAATATTTACTAAAGAAGATGTGGTAAAAGTAAAAGTACTACTGCTTTCTCCTCCTTTTCCGTCTTTAGCAATTATAGTTCCAGATTGGGTTGTATTGTAAGCCGATGCTCTAAACACATGTGATAGGCTTGTTGTATTTTCTAAGATGATAGAAGAATCTATCGTAACATCGTAGGTAAGTGCATCTCCATCTGGTTCTATAGGCGCATCCCAAGTAAGTCTTATAGCTAAGCCCTTTTCAGATACTTCTACGTTAACATTAAAGTCTTCTGGGTTTTGATTTATAACTGTATCATCATCATTTCCGCAAGAGAAAAATAGTATCATAAATGCTAAAAAGGCTCTTTGTTTTATGTTTGTTTTCATGTTTTTAATTTTTTGAGACTCAATCTGTTTTTAAAATGGATGAAGTTTGGGTTTTTATAATTAATTACAGCCTTCCCCAGGATCTGTAAGTAGGGTAAGTATACCGCCATTTGACGTTTGTAAATTGCAAACTTCTGGCGGTATACTTGTTATGGGGTTATCGATTAAACTTAACAAAGTCAAATTTTCCAA
Source organism: Aquimarina amphilecti (assembly GCF_900109375.1). Classification (GTDB taxonomy): domain Bacteria; phylum Bacteroidota; class Bacteroidia; order Flavobacteriales; family Flavobacteriaceae; genus Aquimarina; species Aquimarina amphilecti. The sequence goes on along the minus strand of NZ_FOAB01000006.1, from coordinate 368,153 downwards.
TTTTCGAAAAGTATCTGGAACCGTAGTTAGATTATTACTAGCTGCAGTTATTACTTCTAAGGAGCCTATTTCGCCTAAATTCGCATCTAAGGTTTCGAACTTGTTATTATTTATGTTTAGAACTTTTAAACCGCCAAGTTTAAAAACATTGCTTGGGATTCTGGTTAAATTTTTGTTGTTCATCGTAATCTCAATTACGCCACCTGTATCCCCAAAGGTCACTCCTGGATATTCGTCAACACTCCACTCCAATGTATTACCTGGGTTAGCACTATATATTTCAATAAGTAAATCGTTAGATGATTGACTATCGTAATTCACCTCTGGATCTTTAACGACTAATAGGTCGTTGTGTAGTTCGAGCTGTAAAATTGATGCCGGTATTTCAGTAAGGTTATTGTTATTAATGAATAACTTTTCTAGTTGAGAAAGAAATCCAATTTCTGGAGGTAAAGAAATGAATTGGTTCCTGAATAAAGACAATTCTTTCAAACGGATTAATTGCCCAATTTCTTTAGATAAGCTTGTAAGTTGATTCTCCCCTAGATCCAAAATTTCCAGACTGGTTAATTGTTCAATTTCAATCGGTAAAGTGGTAAGCTCGTTTCTATTTATATTTAATATTTCCAAATTAGATAATTGGCCTATTTCAACAGGCAAGGAAGTAAGTTGGTTTGAACTTAATCTTAAAGTAATTAAATTGGTTAATTGTCCTATTTCTATAGGTAAAGAAGTGAGTTGATTGCTAACTAAAGACAAAAAAGTTAAATTAGTCAACTGCCCGATCTCTACAGGAATAGAGGTGAGTTTATTAGAATTTAAGCTCAAAGACGTTAAATTAGTTAATTGTCCAATTTCTTCAGGAATTACATTAAGTTGATGACTGGAATTTAAATACAGCTTCCTCAAATTGGTTAAAAGACCAATTTCTGGCGGTATTGATTGAATTTTGTTCGCAATAAAGAATAACTCTTCTAGCTTAGTTAATTGTCCTATTTCTGCTGGAATGATTGAAACATTAACAACGTTTGCGAAAAACCCAATAATTTCACCTTCCGTATTTAATGTTATTCCGTTTAAATCCCCCAAATTTTCAGTAGCATTAAGGTCCCAACCCAACGTATTATCAGGATTCGCATCTAAAATAGCCTGCAATATTTGCCGTTGGCTTAATAAGGCAGTTACGGTTACTGTATAAATTACTTCGCTTCCGTCTTCAGCAGTTACCTTGTATTCCAAGGCTTGTGTAAAATCTTCGGCTGTCGTGCGGTCTATGATTGCGAGCGCAGATACTTCTATCTTTGGTAATAAACCAGTAATAGGAGTGCCCTCTGGCATAGTAGCTGTTATAGTTTTGTTTTCTTCATCTATAGTTGCTACCACATTTACATCAATGGGGTTATTGGTAAGTAGGAACACAAAACTAGTAATTTGCTTTTCATTGCTTTTTGATGCTTCTTCAATAGGTCCGTCATCACCTTTAGCACAAGAGATAATGGATGTAATTATTATTAAAAAAACAGTTTGTTTAATATATAGTTTCATTCTTGTAATTCTTAAAAATTAATCTTGTACTATTTTACGTACTCTATGGTTTTTTTGGTCTGCGATGTATAAACTACCGTCTAGATCTATAGCTAAACTGTTGGGTTGGCTAAAATTTGATTCGTTTGCGTTACCATCTGCAAAACCATTTGTGGTTCCCGCGATAGTACTTACAATACCATTAGGTGTTATTTTTCTAATTTTATGATTATCGGAATCAGCGATATATAAATTATTTTGACTATCTATAGTTATTCCTCGAGGATTATTAAAGGTTGCACTAGTTACACTTCCATCTTGAAAACCTTGGATACTTCCAGCTAAAGTGCTTACCGTACCATCTGGTGTTATTTTACGTATACGATGGTTTTGCGTATCTGCTATATAGAGGTTGTTTTGCGCATCAATGGCTATGCCTTTTGGATTGTTAAATTTTGCAGTTGCAGTTGTACCGTCTTCAAAACCAGCACCACTTCCAGCTATTGTAGTTACGACACCTGTAGGTGTAATTTTTCTAATTCTAGAGCCATCGACTGTATATAAATCACCTTGAGTATCTATTGTTATTCCAGTAGGAAAAGCAAATTCAGCATCTGTTCCTGTTCCATCATCTAAACCTAAAGTTCCTCCTGCCAATGTGCTTACAACTCCAGTTGGTGTTATTTTTCGTACACTTCGATTTTGAGTATCTGCTACATATAGATTTCCTTGTATATCTAACGCAACACCAGAAGGAAGATTAAATTGTGCGTTACTATCTGTTCCATCATTAGAACCTTCAATGCTTCCTGCTAAAGTTGTTACAATACCATTTGACGTTATTTTTCGTATTCTATGACCATTACCACCTGCTACGTATACATTACCTTGAGCATCTACAGTAATATCCCTTGGGTTATTAAATCTAGCGTCAATACCAGTTCCATCTGTTATGCCTGCTAGACTTCCACCCGCTATAGTTGTTACAGCCGTAGTCAAGATGTATGTAAATTCCTGACCTACTAACGCTACATCATTACTTATAACTTTTATCAATCCTGTGCCTGCACCAGAGGGAACTTTTGCTTTAATTTGAGTTACTGAAACTGATTCTACTACAGCTTCTACTTCATTAAAAAAAACTTGAACAGTATTAATATCACTAAAGTTAGTCCCATTAATAGTTACGACAGTAGCTTTTGGTCCACTTATAGGATTCATGTTTGTTAGTGTAGCAATAGGTATTAGGATTTCTTCTTGCTCGTTATCTTCAGAACAGCTACCAAAACCAATAATCATAATTAATATCACTATAATTATGGTTGGCTTATTCGATTCATTTTTAAATGATACATTCATAATAGTACTCGATTAAGAAATATCACTTCTCAATGTATAAATGATACTTGCGTTAAACTTTGAGTAAAATTAAAATGAAAAGAAAAGACAGTATAGCACCATTGTTTTTACACATAGCACTATTGTGTTTTTAGCTACAAAACGCGAGTTTCTCGATATTCTACAGGTGTAATCCCTGTTTCTTTTTTAAATATTCTGGTGAAGTAATTTGCTGATTCAAACCCTAACTCAAAAGCAATTTCACCAATTTGCAGTGTATTATCTTTTAAAAGTTGTTTGGCTTTTTCTATACGCACATAATTTAAATAGTGTGTTATAGACTTACCTGTTAAAGCTTTTATTTTTTTATGAAGTTGACTGCGACTTATAAATAGTTTTTCGGTAATCTCATCAATAGTAACTTTATTGGGCAAAAGCGCTATTTCTTGAATGGCTTTTATAAAGTCTATATCTAATTGATTTATATCGGCAACCGCAGTTGTTTGTTTTTTTAGATTTAAAAGAGTGCTGAAATATTTTATTTTATCCTGTTGTTTTTGCAATAAGTTTTTAATTATTAGCAGCAATTCTTCTTTATTAAATGGTTTTAACAAATAGGCATCTACACCCAATCGATAACCTTCTAACTTATCCTGAGTTGCTGATTTTGCCGTAACCATAATAAAAGGGATATGAGAGGTTTTAGTATCTTCTTTTATGTGTTTACAAAACTCAAACCCATTCATTTTTGGCATCATCACATCGCTAATAATAAAATCTACAGGTTTGTTTTTTGCTATTTCTAGACCTTCAACACCATTATTTGCTATATGTATTGTGTACAATTTCCCTAACAATAATTTTATGAATTTTTGAATCTCTTTGTTATCTTCAACTAATAGAATCGTAGCAGTAGCTGAATAGTTTTCTATAATTTCAGTTTCTGCTTTTATTGTTTCTATAAATGGAATATGATGAATTACAGCCTCAGAATTCTTTATCGTATTCTTAATAGGTAATTTAATAGTAAATACAGATCCTTTTTCTAAAACGCTTTTCACAGAAATACTTCCCTCTAAAATAGTTACCAACTCTTTAGTTAGTGCCATACCTATACCATTTCCTAAAGTATTATCTACATCAAATGTTTTGTAGTGTCTTTCAAAAATATGTGGGATATGTTCTGGTGCTATACCTTGTCCTGTATCTCTTATTGTTAGAAGTAAATCTTGACCTTCAGCGCTTATTTCTACATTAACTGCCCCTCCTTTTTGTGTGAATTTTATAGCGTTAGAAAGGACATTGTTTAATATTTTCTGAAGCTTTTTATCGTCAAAATCCATTATTAATGAAGACGCTTCAGAAGTAAATATTAATTGTATTTCTTTAGAATCGGCATAAAACCTATAAAGAGATACACATTGCGATATAAACTTAATTATATCTGCATTTTTGTAAGAAACAATTACCTCGTTTGCTTCAAATGATACTAATTCCAACATTTGATTTACTAAATGCAATAATTGATTTCCATTATTGTTAATGCCTTTTAGTTTTTCAATATTTTCGTGGTTGAAATCTTCTTCGAGTAATACTTGTGATAATCCGTTTATTAAGGTTAAAGGTGTTCTAAATTCATGAGAAATATTCTCATACATTTCTGTTTTCAAACTATCTAACTCTAGTGTTTTTTGTTTTTCTACAACCGCTATTTTCCTATTTAAATTGAATTTATACAGTAACATTATTATAGATAAAAAAGCAATGCTGTAAAATGTGTAAGCCCACCATGTTTTATACCATGGTGGCATGATAATTATAGTCATCGAAGTTTCTGGTGCATTTTTAGGCAATTTTGATTGATAAGTTGCTCTTAAGAGAAAATGATATGTACCAGGCTGTAGATTGGTAAAATTAGCATTATTGTCTTTAGTTTTTCTCCAGTCTTGTTGTATTTCTTTAATTTTATAAAAATAATTTACCTTATCAGAAAAGCGAAAATCTAGTAATTGAAAACGAATTGTAAAATTTGATTCATGATGCTCTAATATTAATTCTTGATTTTTTAAGGTTGATACTGAAGGTACTTCATCTTGCCCATATATATTAAAATCAGTAATTAAAGGACTCTTTTCAATTTTTGGATAGATAAAGTTTTTTGTATTAATTACTTGTACTTTGTCTTCAGTTCCAAAATATAATTTATTATCATAATGAGCACTAGAATTGAACAGATATGCGTTAGATACTAAACCATCCTTTTTATTAAGATTAAAATATTGTTTCGTTACTGGGTTAAGAATAAATATACCATTACGAATAGTGCTTATCCAGAATAAATTTTCTTTATCAATTTGAAAAGACATACTATTATCATCAAATAACTTTTTATCTTTTTTTAATGGCTTAAAAGAATTGGTTTCTTCAACGTATTGATTGATCCCATAATTTGTACCAAACCATAATGTGCCATTTTTTTCTTCTTTTATTTCATAAAGAACATTTGAATTTATTGTTGAAACATTTCCTTTTTCATGTAGATAATTTGTGTAATTAAAGTCTTTAACACCTGCACTTATTTTTGAAGCTTCAGGTATTCTGTAGACACCATTACCGACAGTGGTAATCCATAATGTCCCTTTTTTGTCTATGTATAGTTTTGTTATATTAATACCCTTGTTCTCATCTTTAGTTTTTACAGCAAATGTTTTTATAAGTTCACCTTTCTCATTAAGTAAGTAAAGTCCAATCCAAGACCCAATCCATATATGACCATTAGCGTCTTCAACAATTCCATAAATGTCTCGAATAGGATTATTCGTTTTTTCGATAATAGCATCAAAAACAGAAATCTTTCCGTTTTGGTCTACAAAATGTATATTCCCTCTTATATCCCCCAACCAAAATCCTTTTAAAGTTTTATGAATAGAAAGAAAATATGTATTCTTAATAATAGGTGTTATGACTTTGGTTTCTTTATTATATTTATGAAAACCATTTCTACCAGCGATGAAAACATACTTATCATCAACAATGATTCCTCGTCCATGTAATGGAATTGTCTCTTTAAAAATATCAGCAATTACATTTTGCTTGTATAATCCTTTACGACTACCCACCCATAGAACATCACTATTATCTATAAATAGCGTCTTAATATCTTTTATTTTGAGACTTTGATCGTCTATATTTAAAGGAACAATACTTTCCGTTTCTATATTGTATCTGAATAGTTTGTTTTCTCCTAAAAAATAAATAGTTTGTTTTTGAATGTTAGATATGTTGCTTATCTTTTTTGGAAGCGGTATTTTTTTTGAGCTTTTATTTTTTAAATCATGTATAAATAGATCTCCTTTAGATCTATAAATTATTTGATCTTTAATAGTAGATTCAAATTGTTGAATAGAAACATTTTCTAGTATGGATACAAGTTCATTTGTGTCGGTTTGATAATGAAATAGTGCTTTTTCTTTACTAATAAGCACATTGCCATTGACTGTTTTGTTTATATTGATTGTTGAATTAGCACTGGTAATTTTTATAAATTTTTCATCTTCTTTTTCTTTCTTGAATACTCCATTTTCTGTACGTATCCATATAGCACCTTCTTTAGTGCATAAAACTTGAAGAACGGTCAAACCACTAGTCTCTTTTGATGATTCTAATTCCGTAGACAATATTTCATATTCATTTTTATGGCTGTCAAAACGCACCAATCCAAAGCCATTAATTCCTAACCAAAAAACACCATTATCATCTTGTACAATAGTCCTAATCCATGTACCTGGCAGTGATTCTGTTATAGGGTTATATTTATATGTCTTTGTGTTGCTTCCATCAAATCGGTACAAGCCATCTTGAGTACCAATCCATAAAAAGTCATTTTTCCCTTGAATTATTGAGGATATATATTGTTCTGATAAATCTTTTTTAATTTGAGAGAATTTAATAAAATCTGAATCTTCAAAGTTGAGATTTTTTGATTCTTTTTCTTGTGAGACAGCAGTAAGAAATATAAAAAATCCAAATAAAAAATTAGCGTAAAAAAAGCTTTTTTTCTTTGTTCTGTTATATGTGAATTCTATCCGTTTCATTTATGACTTACTATTATACAAAAATAATATCAAAGGTTAAGAATCCGATGATTGATAAAAATAGTTTTCCAAAGCAAGACTTTCGAATAACACTAATTTACAGTAGAAAAAATCTTTATCTAGAATGATTTAGGAAACTAAGCAGGAAAAGCAAGAGGATAAAACGCTGTGCAATGTTATTAAAATTATATAAAACAAAAAACACTGTTAATTATATAATTAACAGTGTTTTAATTTAACCTATTTTTAAGTTGTCGGGGTGGCAGGATTCGAACCTGCGACCTCCGCGTCCCAAACGCGGCGCGATAACCGGGCTACGCTACACCCCGAAAAGGTTATCCTTTTTGCGGGTGCAAATATAAGTAAACTCTTTTGTTAAAACCTATTATTATTTTAAAATTCTTTTAAGCTGAAGGTTTAATAAATACCCTAATTTCTTATAACATTCTCCTACTCTAAGAATTGTTCCAAATTCTCCATATGCATAGTTCCCAATGATTTTTGGTGTCTGTGTCATGTATAACACATTTTCTGGGGTTGATTTATCTACAAATTTTAAGGTTACCTCCAACTTAGCCTCTTCTCTACCGACGCTTGCTCCACCGCCATAACCCGGATACATCCAATTTCCTTCTACTATCAATAAATAATTTGTTTTCTCCTCAGAGTCTACAAATCTTAAATCACTATATCCCGCTAATGCTTTATTAATAGTGGACAAAAAATCAGTCTTCCAGGTTGTTTGTTTAGCATTATTATATTCAACTAACCACTTATCACCCATGGAAGGGTCTTTTTTACTTCTCCTTTCCTTCATATACAGGATGAATTCTTTTTCAGACATATTATCACTCAAAAAAGTCATTTGTTCTGGAAAAGTAAGTTGAACTTCAATTCTTGATTCACTTTTTAAAAAACTGAGTTTTTTCCTATCAATTTTAATTCTTTGTGCAAAAGAAACTGAACTAGATATAATAAGTACAATGCACACTATTTTTCTAAACATTTAATAACATATTTAATTGATTTCGTTTTTTGATTTCGATACAATTATAAGTTATTTTTAAGAATCAAAATATAATTAGTTCCCGATATTTGGGTAAAATTGTACCTTTTGAAAAACACAGTATTATTTCTTTTCTTATTTATTACCTATAATATTGAAGCACAATCTGAGATTTCTGGATTGATTATAGATCAAACAACTTTAATTCCAATTAATAATGCTACTATATTAGATATACAAACTGGTAATAAAACATTGTCTAATCAGCACGGTAAATTTAAAATGATCAGTTTTGGGAAAATAGAAATTTCCTTTTTAGGATATCAAACCAAAAAAATTGCAGTTTTAGAAAATGAATTTTTGATCATACCAATTTCATTAAAAATTAATCAATTACAAGAAGTATTTATTAATGGTCAATCAATTCCATCTCAAAAAAAATATGCAACGGATGCAGTAACCATTATTAATACACAAGCCATTAATCGCGGTAACTCGATTGAGCTACATCCAATTCTTAATAAAGTCCCTGGAGTTTTTATGCAAAATGGCACCTTAAATACAAATAGAATAACTATTAGAGGTATTGGTGCCAGAAATTTATTCGGTACAGCGAATATCCGAACTTATTTCGGAGACATTCCTTTAACAGATGGCAACGGCGAATCATCCATAGAAGATCTTGAATTAGTTGCTGTTTCCAGAATTGATATTCATAAAGGTCCATCATCTAGTAGTTACGGAGTGGGTTTAGGAGGGACTATTTTATTGAGACCAGAGTTTATTACAAATGAAGGAATAGAAACTTCTCTATCGACATATTTAGGAAGCTACGGACTGTCAAGGAATGTTGCAAAAATAGCTATTGGAGGAAAGAAGGCAGGTGTCAATATTATATATAGTAACAATAAATCTGATGGATATCGAGATAACAATACATATAACAGAAACACAGCGACTATAACCTCCTCCTTATTCCTTGGAGAGAAAAACAACTTCTCTATAATTGCAAGTTATATTGATCTTAAAGCTGGTATCCCAAGTTCACTGGATCAAGATGATTTTGATACCAACCCAAGACAAGCTGCATTCACTTGGGGACAGTCTCAGGCGTTCGAAGATGTTACTTATGGAATAATAGGGGTTACCTGGAAACATCAATATACTCCGTCTTTTTCGCAGCATACAAGCTTATTTTCTTCATTTAGAAAAAACTATGAACCAAGACCTTTTAATATTTTAGAAGAGAAATCTAATACAATTGGCATACGAAGTAGAGTCGTTCATAATTCAAAATTATTTGATAAAAAATGGGATTGGACAGCAGGCGGAGAAGTTTTTTTTGATTTCTATAACAGCAAAACATTTGACAATTTATATCAAGATTTTCCAACGGGAACAGGCAGTGTATTGGGAGATCAGCTTTTTGATTTTAATGAAAAAAGAAACTATTATAATCTTTTTCTAGAATCTAATTTGATGATAACAAATAAATTAAAGTTCAATGTAGGAATCCATACTAATCAAACATTTTTTGATATTAAAGATGAATTTTTGGAAGATAATGTTGATAGTTCTGGGAAATTTGATTTTGACCCAATAATATCTCCAAAAATTGGATTCAATTATACTTTAAATAGCCACTTTACTTTTTTCGGAAACATTGCCCATGGATTCTCTACTCCTACCACTTCAGAAACCTTATTGCCAGATGGAGAGTTTAATCCTGAAATACGACCAGAAATTGGATGGAATTATGAGGTCGGAACCAGATACAATCTGTTGAATAATCAAGTATATGGTTCTCTTTCTTTATATACTTTAAGAGTAAAAGATCTATTAGTAGCAAGGAGAACTGAAGAAGATAATTTCTTCGCTATTAATGCAGGAAAAACAATTCATACTGGATTTGAAGGAACGATTAACTATCGTATTATTACATCTGCACAAAAACAACTAAACCTAACATTAAGCGGAACATTAAACCATTACAAATTTGATAAATTTATAGATCTCGACAATGATTTTTCCAGTAATGATCTTACCGGTGTACCATCACATATTATTAATTTAGGAATTGATTATATAGCTAAAAAAGGAATCTATGGGAATTTAAATTTTCAGACAGTTGGTGAAATTCCTGCAAATGATGGAAACACTGTTTTTAATAACAGTTATGAATTATTAAATGGAAAGATAGGGTATATAAGCTTCATTCAGGATTATATTTCCTTTGATTTCTTTCTTGGAGCTAATAATATCTTAGATAGTAAATATGCATCCCAGTTACAGATTAACGCAAGAGGTTTTGGAGGAAATCAACCCAGATATTTTTATCCAGGACTACCTTTTAATATGTATGGAGGGATTAACATAAAATATAGATTATAAATAATTTTTATTTGTAATTTTCAAATGTAAACTACAGTAACACAATGAACAATACTTTATTCTACATAACCGCCATCCTATCTACTGTCTTTTCTTGTGCTCAAGAGAAAAAAAATGACATAACAATTGACAATGATCCTAAAAACTATACTACAGAAATTGTTATTCCTGATTTACAAATTCCTTGGGGAATGGATTGGCTTCCAGATGGGAGCATGCTAATTACTGAGAAAAGTGGTGAATTAATCCACTACAGTAACGGAACAAAAACTAACATAGAAAATGTTCCAGAAGTATACAACCGTAATCAAGGAGGCTTATTAGATATTGAAATACACCCTGAATATGATAAAAATGGGTGGTTGTACATTACCTATTCCTCCAAAGAGGGTTCTGAAAAAGGAGGTCATACTGCCTTAATTAGAGCTAAATTAGAGAACAACAAGCTTACTTCAATAGAAAACCTATATAGAGGTACCCCAAACACTACAAGAGGACATCATTTTGGGTCAAGAATAGAATTTGATAAAGAAGGATATCTTTATTTTAGTATAGGAGATCGAGGAAATAGAGATGAAAACCCTCAGGATATAACTAGAGATGGTGGAAAAATTTATCGACTTAATGATGATGGAAGTATTCCTAAAGACAACCCTTTTATAAAAGAAAATGATGCTAAGAAAGCGATCTTTTCATACGGACATAGAAATCCACAGGGAATGGCTATTCATCCTAATAATGGTAAAATTTGGATTCACGAACATGGACCGAGAGGTGGTGATGAAATTAATATTATCAACAAAGGAGTAAATTACGGCTGGCCCATTATTACATATGGAATTAACTATAGCGGTTCTACTATTACAGATATCACCAGTAAAGAAGGAATGGAACAACCTATTTATTATTGGGTACCATCAATCGCTCCTAGCGGAATGGATTTTGTAACAAGTGATAAATATCCTGATTGGAAAAACGATCTTCTAGTAGGTTCTCTAAAATTTCAATATTTAGAATTGGTTGAATTAGATGGTAACAAAGTGACAGGGCGAAAAAAAATAGCAGAAGGTATTGGTAGAGTTCGAAATGTTCGACAAGGTCCGGACGGTTATATTTATCTAGCTGTTGAAAATAAAGGAATTATAAAAATAATTCCAAAATCATAATTCTTATTATTTAACATGAAAAAGCGATTCAGACATCTCTTATTACTAGAAGTACTTTCTGTGATATTTTGTATTTCAATTATAGCAAAACAAAAAAATACTGCAAATACTTATATTCTAACTGATAGTTTAAGCTATCAAGATACGGAACTATCTAAGAGTATTGCCCGTGGCGAAGAAGTGTATATTGATTTCTGCATGCAATGTCATCTCCCCGACGGAAAAGGAACTCCAAAAGTTTTCCCTCCATTAGCTGGGTCTGATTGGCTCGTAAATAAACGCGAAGAAAGTATTCACTCTGTTAAATATGGTTTAAATGGACCAATCAAAGTTAATGGAGAACCATACGATAGTGCTATGACTTCCTTAGGGTTAGAAGATGAAGAAATTGCTGATGTAATGAATTATATTATGAACAGTTGGGGAAACAAACAGCAAAAGATGGTTACTGTAAAAGAAGTTACAGCTATCAAAAAATAACATCAATCAATTTGTTTTGAAACCTATTTCTAACAACTTAAATTAATCCTCTTAAGTTTTTGCATAACAATTTTAACATAATTTACGTTACTATTTTTATAAATTAGAAAAGTACATCTCTAATCTACATTTAGAAATCAATAGTTATGAAACCCTTTTTATTTCTTGTCATACTTTTCATAAGCTATTCCGCTTATAATCAAGAAATAGATGATATTTCGCCAAATCGATATCGATTTAGATACAAGTCAATACTATATAAAGGTTCTAGGTTGCAAATTACTTCGCAAATTAGAACTATAAAAAATAGCCCAAAATTCTCAGGAATACCGGAAGAAATTCAGGTCGAACTTAATAAACTTTTTATTGATGCCAAAAAGCAAGCTTTTCCGAGAATTTATAAAAAGAAGGCAATTTTATTTCTGGATGCATTATATAATTATGAGAAATTTGTAATAATGTATAATGGTGCGCTCTACGAAGTTGTTGAAAAACTTAAAAGAGATATGAAACGTATTGATTTTAAACTAGAAAGACAATATATTAAAGCTAAAACAGCTGTGGATCGTTTAAAAAAGAATGATTCTACAAATATAAAAGAGATACGCTACCTCAGTGAAGAACAACAAAAAAGTTTAGTACGATTGGCCAGTCATCGATGGATGAAGAAAAAATTTGACGGTTATAAAGGTATTAATATTGTAGAAAATCCAGATGATCTTATAACAGAATTTAAAAAAGGAGAAGCTTCATATATATTTTCTCTTTACGGAAAAAAAACTGTGAGTGATATTAAGAACTATTTAGAAAATGAAATTATAGATTTTTACTACAATAAAGCAATCTTAGAAATCGACACAGAAAAACTTGACCTTCAATACATAAATAAATATAACTAGTCAAAAATGATAATGTTTAAAATATTTTGGTAGTTTGCGTTCTTATATGGCTACTAATTCTAAAACATATAAAGTAATTGGATTAATGTCTGGAACTTCTTTAGATGGTTTAGACATTGCCTATTGTCATATAAAAAAAAATGAAGATTCTTGGGCATTTTCCATTCTCAATATTGAAAATGTATCATATTCAGAAGCGTTTAAAAATAAACTAAAAAACGCTGTACATCTTCCTACTACTGATCTATTGGCATTTAATAATACTTATGGAGACTGGCTAGGCACAAAAGTGAAAAACTTTATTGATAAAAATTCGTTAGAAGTGGATTTCATTTCTAGTCACGGTCATACCGTTTTTCATCAACCAGAAATCGGATTAACTTATCAAATTGGTTCTGGTCAACATATCGCCAATACTTCTAATCTAAAAGTGATCTGTGATTTCAGGACAAATGATGTAGCTCTTGGTGGACAAGGTGCTCCTTTAGTACCTATAGGAGATCAACTATTATTTAACGAATATGATTTCTGCCTTAATTTAGGAGGAATTAGTAATATTTCTTTTGACCTAAACGGACAAAGGATAGCATATGACATTTCCCCTGCCAATATGTTGTTAAATCTAATTTGTAACTCTATTAACCTTGAATATGATGATGGAGGTAAACTGGCCAGGACAGGAAAATTGATTGAAGAATTATACAATACACTAAATGGGTTATCATATTATAGAGCCTCATATCCCAAGTCACTTGGATATGAATGGTTTTTAAATGAAGTTATACCTATAATAAAAACAACTAAAGCATCTGCAGAAAATCTATTATATACATCGATCCATCATATAACTGAACAGATTGCTAATGCAATAAAAAAAACGAGAAAAGAAAAATCATCACTATTAATAACTGGAGGAGGTGCCAACAATATCTTTCTAATAGAAGTTTTACAACAAAAATTACAAAATCATACAACAGTCATTATACCTAATGAACATGTTATTGACTATAAGGAAGCTTTAATTTTTGCTTTTATGGGTGTTTTAAGGGATCGAAACGAAATAAACTGTTTACAATCAGTAACTGGCGCTAAGAGAGATTCTTCCTCAGGAATCATCTACTATCCACATTAGAGTTTCCTATTTAGTAACCCACTTATAAAAACTCTCTTACACAAAGACTCAATAACTCAATAAGTATTTCTAAATTTGTCAAAAAAAATATTGGGAATGCTTATTATTGGTATAGCTGGAGGAACCGGTTGTGGAAAAACAACTGTAGTCAATCAAATTGTTAATGAATTACCTGAAAATGAAGTATGTGTAATATCTCAGGATTCTTACTACAAAGATACTAGTCATCTTAGGTATGAAGAACGAACAAAAATTAATTTTGATCATCCTCAGTCTATCGACTTTGAATTATTAGGAGAACATCTTAGTGCCTTGAGGAAAGGAGAAACTATTGAACAACCCGTTTACTCCTTTGTGGAACATAACCGCACTAAAGAAACTATATTAACCAAACCAAGTAAAGTAATTATTGTAGAAGGTATTTTGATTCTTACAAATCCAAAAATTCGGGAAATGTTCGATATCAAAATATACGTACAAACTGATAGTGATGAACGTCTAATCCGTCGTTTAAAACGTGATATAGCAGAAAGAGGTCGTGATATGGAAGAAGTTTTAGATAGATATCAAAATACACTAAAACCAATGCACCAACAATTCATTGATCCTACAAAAGAGTTTGCGGATCTTATTATTCCTAATAATAATTACAATAATGTGGCAATTGATATTGTTCGTACTATAGTAAAAGAACGCTTGAATTAACTTTTGTACCTTTATAAACTAATAAATCATTTAATCTAAATTGAAGCTACAACGCTATTTCGAAAAGCTTAGGAATACTCCTGCATTGATTCCGGTTTTTGCCATATTTTTCAACAAATATGTGCTTATCATTTTGGTATTCGTAGTTTGGATTCTATTTTTAGATACCAATTCTTGGCTTATTCATAGAGAATTAGATCAAGAAATTGACGAATTAAAGGACAATAAAGAATATTATAAAAAAGAAATTGTCAAAGATCAAAAGAACATAAAAATTCTAAAAGATAGTGGTGAGCTTGAAAAATTTGCTAGAGAAGAATATTTTATGAAAAGAGATAACGAGGAAATTTATATTATCGAATACGAAGACAGTATCCCTAAAAAAAAGAAAGATGACTAAAACTTTATTTAATGATTTTGATAAAGTTTCTGCAAAAGAATGGAAACAAAAAATTCAATTTGATTTAAAAGGTGCTGATTATAATGAAGCACTTATATATAAATCTTATGAAGGTATAGATGTTAAACCATTCTATAATGAAGAAGATATCACTACGGATCATAGAAATGTGAATCATCCATCTTCTTGGAAAAACTCCCAACAGATCAATGTCGAAGATGCAGTTTCAGGAAATAATGCTGCATTAACAGCTATAAAAAAAGGAGCAGAGACTATTTATTTTACAATTACTACCGATAAAATTGATCCTGCTATATTATTGTCTGGGATTTCCCCAGATATTATTGTCTTTATTGAGACCTTATTTTTATCTAAAGATTATATCGGCAATTTAAACAGCTGTGCTCTTAAATTAGATTTTTCTATCCATTTACTTATAGACATCATTGGAAACTTAGCAACAACAGGAAACTGGCACAAAAGTTTAAAAGATGATCATACAAAGTTAGAAAATATTATTTCTGAAAACTCTAATCTAAAAATTAGTATCACCGCAGACCTTAGTATACTTCAAAATTCTGGAGCTACCATGGTTCAACAATTAGCATATGGGTTAGCGCACATCAATGAATATCTTAACTATTTCGAAAACAGAAAAGACACTTCTTTCACAAAAACACCTGTTATTTTTAAGGTAGCAGTTGGGGGAAATTATTTTTTCGAAATTGCAAAATTAAGAGCTTTAAGAATATTATGGAATTCTTTATCGGAAGAATATAATATGTTAAAAAAATGTTATATATTCGCACATCCTTCACACAGAAATAAAACAATTTTAGATTATAACGTAAATATGCTTCGTACAACTACTGAGTGTATGAGCGCTATCTTAGGCGGGGCAAATATTATTCATAATTTAAGATATGATGATATTTATAATCTAGAAAATGACTTTGGAACTAGAATAGCGATCAATCAATTATTGATCTTAAAAAATGAAAGTTATTTTGATATTGTAAACAATCCTTCATCCGGATCTTATTATATCGAAAGCTTAACGAATCAACTGGCAGATAAGTCACTATCGTTATTTAAAAATATTGAAGAAAGTGGTGGTTATCTACAACAATTGAAAGCTGGAACGATTCAGAAAAAAATAAAAGAAAGTGCCGATAAGGAACAAGAGCTTTTCGACAAAGAAGAAATTATTTTAACAGGTGCAAATACTTATAAAAACCCTGAAGAAGTAATTCCTCCATTACAAAAAGCTTTATTTAAAGAAAAGAACGTAAGAAAAACGTTAATAAACCCAATTATTAGTAGAAGATTGTGTGAAAAAATCGAGAAAAACATTATATAACGCAAATAATTAATATTTTATTGTTAACTTTCGTTGATATTAACATTTAACTAACAAATAATTAACAAAACTAAATCTTAATCGATGCCCCAAATGATTAGATCTAGAATCGCTTTAATAGCATTTTTACTTATAACGATATTTGGCCACTCTCAAAGTGGTATCAATTGTCTAAGTGTAGACAGCAGTGGACTTTATTCCAAAGCCTTTAATTCATTCGAAAAAGACTTATTTGCGCATTACAAATTTGGAAACGATTCCATAAAAACATACCGTACTTTTCTAGCAGAAGTTGCAAGTTTATCTCTCGATTTAAGAAAATTACCGTCTAACAACTCCATTCAATTAGCACGAGTTTTCAAAAAGAAATCTAGTGACCCTAATTCAATTTGGGTTAAGTTAAGTGATTACGAAAATCAGGAAGCAACTAAAAAAGCCTCTCCTTATACGAATCCATCTAAAAAAGATGAGGAAGAAATACTTATATTTAATTACAGAGGAGGATTGATTCAATGCTTAAAGAACAACAGTGCTAGTGATGATTTTCAAAACATAATTAGCACACTAGAAGAAGATGGTAATGTAAGTACATCCTTGATTGCACAAAGAATTTACTATATCCCCGACAAAAAATTTAAAGCTTCTGAAATAAAGAAATTTATTGCTTTTGATATATATTATTCAATTCTAATGGTTATCGAAAAAGCATTTGGCTAAACATTATTGCAATATTCTTTCATAAACAGTTAACATATTTTATATTTTCTAAAATAGATCATTAATAAAACCGTAATTTTACATTTTTATCAATGATTTTCTTCAATGAAAATAAGGTATAATCTTCTAATTTATATCTTATATAGACTCGCTTCTTGTAACTTATAAAGCAAGAAACTTGGAATTGGATTGAAAAA
Organism: Aquimarina amphilecti; assembly: GCF_900109375.1. GTDB lineage: Bacteria > Bacteroidota > Bacteroidia > Flavobacteriales > Flavobacteriaceae > Aquimarina > Aquimarina amphilecti. Next base: position 350,744 of record NZ_FOAB01000006.1, on the reverse strand, counting down.
ATGAAATTTTAAAATGACCAGAAAGAATATTCAAAACATTACACTGAAAAAGGAATATAGTGTTCCTAAAACTCCTTCAGAAAACAAAACTTTTATTACTTCCGAAGGAATTGAAATAAAAGAAGAATATACAAGTGACGAAATTAAGGATCTTAATCATCTTAATTTTGCAGCAGGAATTCCTCCATATTTAAGAGGGCCGTATTCTACAATGTATGTAAGAAGACCATGGACAATTAGACAATATGCTGGTTTCTCTACAGCAGAAGAAAGTAATGCTTTTTACCGAAGAAATCTGGCGGCTGGTCAAAAGGGATTATCAGTTGCATTTGATCTTGCTACACACCGAGGATATGACAGTGATCACGAAAGAGTATTTGGGGATGTAGGAATGGCGGGAGTAGCCATTGATACTGTAGAAGATATGAAAGTACTCTTCGATCAGATACCATTAGATAAGATGTCGGTTTCTATGACTATGAATGGGGCAGTTTTGCCTATAATGGCTTTTTACATTGTTGCAGCAGAAGAACAAGGGGTAGATCAGAAACTTCTATCTGGTACTATTCAAAATGATATCCTTAAGGAGTTTATGGTACGTAATACCTACATCTATCCTCCTACTCCATCCATGAGAATTATTAGTGATATTTTTAAATATTGTTCTAAAAATATGCCTAAGTTTAATCCAATAAGTATTTCCGGATACCATATGCAAGAAGCAGGAGCTACTTGTGATATTGAATTAGCATATACACTAGCCGATGGGTTAGAATATATTAGAAAAGGAATTGATGCCGGTTTAGACGTAGATTCTTTTGCTCCTCGCCTATCCTTCTTTTGGGCAATTGGGATGAATCATTTTATGGAAATTGCAAAAATGCGAGCAGCTCGAATGCTTTGGGCTAAATTAATCAAGCAATTTAACCCTAAGAATCCAAAATCCTTAATGCTAAGAACACATTGTCAAACTAGTGGATGGAGTTTAACAGCGCAGGATCCTTTTAACAATGTCGCTAGAACATGTATTGAAGCAAGTGCAGCAGCTTTTGGAGGGACTCAAAGTTTACATACCAATGCTTTAGATGAAGCAATTGCTTTACCTACAGATTTTTCTGCAAGAATAGCTAGAAATACACAAATATACCTTCAAGAAGAAACACAAATCAACAGAACTGTTGACCCATGGGCAGGAAGTTTTTATGTCGAATCTTTGACAAACGATATTGCAGAAAAGGCTTGGAAACTCCTCGAAGAAGTAGAGGAATTAGGTGGTATGACCAAAGCAATAGAAGCTGGAATTCCTAAAATGCGTATTGAAGAAGCTGCTGCTCGTAAGCAAGCTAGAATAGACAGTGAACAAGATGTTATCATTGGGGTAAACAAATTTCAACTAGAAGAAGAAGAACATATAGCTACGCTAAAAGTAGATAACAATGCCGTTAGAAATCAGCAAATTGAAGGGTTAACAAAGGTTAAGGAATCGAGAAATGAAAAAGCTGTAAAAGAAGCTCTAAATAATTTATCCGAAGCAGCTAAAAATGATCATCAAAATTTATTAGCTTTAGCAGTAGATGCAGCTAGATTAAGAGCTACCTTAGGAGAAATTAGCGATGCTCTTGAAAAAGAATTCGGAAGATATAAAGCAGAAATCAAATCATTTACTGGAGTGTACGCTAAAGAAATAAAAAATGATAAGTCTTTTAATAAGGCTAGAGAACTTGCAAATCAATTTGCAGACTTAGAAGGTCGAAGACCTAGAATAATGATTGCAAAAATGGGGCAAGACGGTCATGATCGAGGAGCTAAAGTTGTAGCTACTAGTTATGCTGATGTAGGTTTTGATGTCGATATAGGTCCTTTATTTCAAACTCCTATTGAAGCTGCCAAACAAGCCGTAGAAAATGATGTACATATCGTAGGAGTTTCTTCATTAGCTGGAGGACACAAAACACTAGTACCGCAAATTATTGCTGAGTTAAAAAAATATGGAAGAGAAGATATCATGGTAATTGTAGGTGGAGTGATTCCTCCCGATGATTATGAGTTCTTATTTCAAGAAGGTGCTGTTGCTATATTTGGTCCTGGAACCAAAATTAGTGATGCAGCAATTACGATACTTGATATCTTAATTTCTACATTTGAATAATTTTAAAATACTATGCGTGCATAGTATTTTAAATATAAATTGTAACTTTCACAAAAAATAATGACATTATAATACATAACATATGAGCTATACTGATAAAATGCTTCGAGATGGAGCCCTTGAAGGAAAAAACATTGTAGTTACCGGAGGTGGTAGCGGACTTGGAAAGTCTATGACTAAGTATTTTATGGAACTTGGAGCTAAAGTAGCTATAACTTCTCGTAATCTCGAAAAATTACAAGGTACGGCTAAAGAGCTAGAGTCAGAAACTGGAGGTACTTGTTTACCACTTCAGTGTGATGTAAGGCATTATGATCAAGTAGAAGCGATGAGAGATCAGGTTTTAGAGAAATTCGGAACCGTAGATATACTATTAAATAACGCAGCTGGAAATTTCATCTCCCCTACAGAACGTTTATCTGCTAACGCCTTTGATACCATTATTGATATTGTATTAAAAGGAACCAAAAACTGCACACTTGCATTTGGTAAGCATTGGATTGACACAAAATATCAAAATACTAATGTTTTAAATATAGTAACAACTTATGCTTGGACAGGTTCTGCATATGTAGTACCAAGTGCTACTGCAAAAGCTGGTGTATTAGCTATGACAAGATCTCTCGCTGTAGAATGGGCTAAGTATGGAATGCGTTTTAATGCTATTGCACCTGGACCTTTCCCCACAAAAGGAGCTTGGGATAGACTTTTACCAGGTGATATGAAAGATAAGTTTGATCTTGCTAAGAAAGTACCTCTTAAACGTGTAGGTGATCATCAAGAATTAGCTAACCTGGCAGCATACCTTGTATCCGATTTTTCTGCATATGTTAATGGAGAGGTAATCACACTAGATGGAGGAGAATGGCTAAAAGGAGCTGGTCAGTTTAACATGCTAGAACAAGTACCTGAAGAAATGTGGGATATGCTAGAAGCTGCAATTCGAGCTAAAAAGAATAAATAAGTAACACTTTTTTATCAAAATTTTAATAGAACTGAATATCAGAAAACCTGATATTCAGTTTTTTTGTTAAGACTTGTTTTCTTCTTAAAAAAAGAAGTTTTTATTACTTATTTAATTTGTTCAATAATTCTTTTGCTTTACTCTGATTGTAAAGAGAATCCTGTACTATAGTTTCTAGATTTTTAACTGCTTCATCTATTCTATCAGATTTCAAAAACACCAATGATTTAAACCAATACCCCTTTTCCCCGTCAACTAAATCGCTATCAATTAAAGTATTTAATATTTCCTGAGCCTTGTTATATTCTTTTAATTCAGTATGAGATATTGCCTTATACAAATACAGTAAACTATTCTTTTTATCTTCTTCTAAGGCCTTATCTAAATATATGATCGCTCTTTCGTATTTCTTGCTCTTAAAATCACTTTCGGCTTCTACTAAATTGTTTTCCTCTACATGCACTCCCCTATTCACAAGAGATGGCAATTTTTCTTTCATAATATACTCTGTATAAAGCTCTTCAGTAGTAACAGAAGAATTAAAAAAGAAAATACTAAATGCAATTATTACCACTACAACTGCCGCTATAGATGAAAGAGTGAAAATGTTTCTATTCGTTCGATTTTGATATTGGAATGATGCTTTTTCTATATTTTCCTTTATTTCCTGAGTCTTCGAATCATTAAACAAAATATCATACTCTTCTATTTCTTTGGTCTGCTTTTTAGTGTAGTAACTCCAATCTTTATCATTAAGGCCTTCAAAAAGTTGTTTTTCCAAGAGGTATGATTTTTTAAATTCATCATCCGTTTCTATTCTGTTTAGAAAATCAATTCTATCTTCTTCAGAAAGTTCATCTCTTAAAAACTGTTCTATTAATATATCTTCTTCTAAACTCATATTTCGATCAATGATTTATATCTTTCATCGTTTTCAATTAACTCTATTAGCTTCTTTTTACATTTAAAAACACGTTGTCTAACTGCAGATTCAGAATTATATTCAGTAGTTGCTACTATTTCTTTATAAGGTGTTTTAGCAAAAAAAAGTGTCAATATATTTTTACAATTGCCTGAAATTTTATCTAATTTTTCAACGAACAATTCCTGTCGTTTTTGTTCCATAACCGCTAATGAATAATCTCTATACTCACTTGTCAGTTCAATAATACCCTTATTTGTTACCCTCTTTTTGTAACTATTTAACTCTCTCCTCCATAAATTTTTACAAACTTTAAACAAATATCCACCAAAACTAGTCTCGATAGTAATACCTTCTTTTCTATGCCGCACTGCAATTTGTAGTAATGCCTTTTGAAAAACATCTTTTGCATCCTCCTCATTACCATTGTTTTGTAAAACAAATTTCTTTACTAAAGGAAAATTTGTTGTGTAAACTTTATTGATGATTTTAGAATCTCCATCTATAAGTGCGTCCAAGACATTCTTCCCCATTATTATTTTTTTGTAAAGCAAAAGTAAAATTTTATACTTTCGCATGGGTAACATTATATATTTTTCTGAACAGAGGAGTAAATCAAAAAAAAGTAAAAAATGAAAAATCAATTTTTATTAGGAGTACTTGCTCTTTTCAGTATAATCAGTTGTGAACAAAAGGAACTTCTTGTCAACAATGATAACTCTAAAACAGAATCATTGTTAGAAAATAAATCCACTACAGGTATTCCATATGCGGAAGTTCTTATTACTCATCAACCGGGATTTCCAGAATTTAAAAAAGAAGCTAAAAGAATATGTTTTGCAGATTACTTTGACGTAACCATTCAAAGTGTGACGCAATGCAACACTAACCCGAATACAGAAATATTAAGATTTCCAAATACAGTTTTAAGACCTACAAATGGAGATCCGCTTGAAGCTGATGATGAAGACGAGCAAAAACCACCACCATTATACTTAGAATTCAATCCTATTGTCATTTCTGTTGATCAACTATCAGAAGCCGCTAGTGAATGTGGTCTTTTAGATGCTACTGAAATAATCAACTGTGATAATCTGATTATTTTTTAGAATGTATTTAAAATTTAAGTTTTATATACTTACTTTTTTTTTATTCTTTTCAGTTCTTTTAGTACAAAAACTAAATGCTCAATATAGCTACCAAGAGATTAAATCCTTAAGCTTAACTGAAGATATTACAGAAAAAAAAGCAGACCATATACTTAATTCGATATTAAAAAGGGATACGCTCTATGCTAAAACAGCACACAGCTTATCCTTTTTCTTTAAAAAGAATCAAAAAAATTATGATTTAGCCATAAAATATGGTCGAATTGAGATAGCAACTTTAGATAGCTTAAACATCAATGATAGTAATTACACCAATGGTTTATATAATTTAGGCAAATTCTTTTTTTTAAAAGAAAAATACGATAAGGCTATAGAATACTACAACAAAGCGATTAAATCCAATAAATTCCCTAAAAAAGTTGCCCAATCGTATTGTGAAATTGCGGATTGTTATTTTGAAAAAGGAGATTATTATAAATCCATAAATTATTATAATAAAGGCTTACCTCTTCTAGAGAAACACGGATCAGAAGTAAGTCTTGTTTTAAAATACAATCAGCTTTCTAAAAATTGTAATAAAATGAATTCTAAAGAAAGTACTGATCTTGGAATTTATTATTTAAAAAAAGGAGATAGTATCATCAAAAACTCTCCAGAAACTAATAGGTTTAACCGTTATATTCATGGTTTAAACACGGGTTTCGCAAATCTATATGCATTGCCGCATAGGTACAATTTTAATAAAGCGAAGGACTATTATAACCAAAACCTTCGTAGTTCTTTATCCGAAGATGATAGTTTAACAATAGCTAATACATATTTAAACATAGGAGAATTATATTTAAAAAGAAAAAATGATAGCTGCCTTTATTTTTTCAAAGAAAGTTTACGATATGACTCGATAAAAAAAACAGACACTTATGAAACTTATAGAAACTTAGCCGATTATTATACCTCTAAACTAGAATACAATAAAGCACTATCCCAAGTAGAAACATCTATAACTCATAATTTGAGGATTACGTCATCGGTTAATCTTGATTTAATTTCTATAAAAAAATTGTTAGATCTTAAAGATCAAAGATCAATCATTAGTGCCCTAAAAGCTAAAACAAAAATATTATTAAGCCTTTACGAAAAAGAGCATAATAATGAACATTTACTAGAAGGTATTAAAACGGTTCATTTTGCCAATAAGTTGGTTACACTACTTGTAAACTATAGCACTGAAACGGCAACTAAATATCTATGGCGAGAAGAAGTTTCTGAAATCTTTAATTTAGGTGTTTATATTTCCTATTTATTAAAGGACTCAGAATTAATGTTTCAGTTTATAGAAGAAGACAAAGCATTTCTTCTAACTCAGGATATTAATGCTAATATTAAAAATGTAAACCTTCCTCAACATATTATTAACAAACAAATACAATTTAGAAAAAGAATCCTTGAATTAGAGAGCAAAAATAAAAATAGCAATCTATCTCAAAAAAAAGATTCTCTGTTTAACCTCAAGATTGTCTATCAGAATTTTAAAGATTCTCTTCAAGAGAAGTATCCCACTTATTTCGAAAACAAAAATAAAGTACAACTGATTTCGTTAGAAGATGCAATTGCACAATTAGACAACGAAAGTGTTGTTATTTCATATAGCATATTAAACAACACGAATGAAATAAATCAAAAAACTATTTTAGGTGTATTCATCTCTAAAACTGCCACTATTCCTTTTAAAGTTGAAGACTCACAAGAGACCTTAAAGCAGTTAAAAAAGTATAAAAAAGTAATTTCAAAACCATTAAGAACCAAAAAGGAATTTCACCAATTTTATAAGATATCGTACCTTTTATATAATAATCTTATGCCAACCGATAGGATCAAAAAAGGTATTCATAAAAAACATCTTATTGTTATTCTTGATGATGAATTACAAAACACACCTTTCGAAGCTTTTACTACGACTAACAATAAACTAAAGTATCTTATAGAAGATCATGACTTAAGTTATGCGTATTCCTTGTCGTTCCTAAATTTCAATAAAGACATTCAAAGAAAGTATACTAAAGAACTATCCTCTTTTGCGCCTGTACATTTTAATCTATCCAAACTCCCCTCCTTAACATATTCAGAAAATGAAATTAATCAGATTCATGAGATGTTTACTTCAAGTCAAAGTTATATGCACGTTAATGCGTCTAAAAACAACTTCTTAAGCAGTAGCATTGATTCTAAAATTATTCATTTAGCAACACACGCTGATGCTAGCAAAAAACCTGTAATTTATTTCGCAAAAGATTCATTAGAACTTCACGAACTCTATACATACAAAAACAATGCTGATTTAGTTGTTTTAAGTGCCTGCGAAACAAATCTTGGGGAAGTTAAAAAAGGAGAAGGAGTGCTCAACCTTACCCGAGGTTTCTTTTATTCTGGTGCAAATTCGGTTATTTCATCCATTTGGAAAATTAATGATGGTACAAGCTCCTCAATCATGCAAGATTTTTATTCTAACTTAAAAGACAAACAGTCAAAAGTCTCAGCATTAAACAATGCGAAGAGAAAATACTTATCAGAAAACAGCTTATCAGAAAAATCACCTTATTACTGGGCCTCATTTATTCTAGTGGGCGATACTGAACCAACCTTCAATAGTAGCTTTCACGCTTATTACCTAATCGCATTTTTACTACTTCTAGTTTTATTTTTATTTTTTATGAAAAAAAAAGGGTAACATTTCAATCATTATTGAACAGTCTCGTAAATATTCTAAATTTTGAAAGACAGTTTAATATATATTACACAAAGATTATTAAAAAAGAATAAAATTTCTTTTGATAAAAAAGAGTTTAGTTTTCAGATCCAAAGTCATCCATCATACCCAAGCTTACATGCAATAACTGGAGTATTAGATCATTTTAACATAGAGAACATTGCAGCCGATGTTCCCGTAAACTCAGAAACACTAGCACAATTACCTAATAATTTTTTAGCCCAGATCTATCTTGATAATAATGGTAAAGACCTAGTATTTGTTGAAAAAGACAAAAAAACAAAAGATTATAACATCCTTTCAAAGGATAACGAAAAGGAAACTGTCTCTCAAGAACAATTCTTACAAAAATTTACGGGAATTATAGTAGCTGTAGAAAATGAAAAAAGTGAAAGTAAAACCGTAAAAACGTCTAATACAAAAGAAATCTTATTATTTGGTGTACTTACAGTCTCGTTTTTTATAGCGTTATTTTATCAACGACCCCTATTAATTAATCTTGTTCATACCTCATTATCTATACTCGGGATTATAATTAGTTTAGTGATACTAAAACAAGAAAATGGAGAAAAAACGAGTATTGGAAATGCATTTTGCTCAGGAAATACAGAAAAAAAAGATTGTGATGCTGTTTTAACTTCTAAAGGAGCAAATCTTTTTAAAGGTCATAAACTAAGCGATCTAAGTTTACTGTATTTTTCGGGCTTAACTCTTACTTCTTTATTACTCACCGCAAATTTTTACACGATTCATCTCATTAGCATTTTAGCTTCTATTATTACATTATACTCGATATACTACCAATATGCTATTATCAAAAAATGGTGTTTACTATGTTTAACAATAGTTGGCATTTTATGGGTACAATCTGTCATTAGCTATTCCAGTATTGAATCATCTAATTTAATTACAGTATACAGTATTGCCATATTCATTTTAAGTTATACTATCGTGTACACCATCTGGAATTATTTAAAACCCATTTTTATACAGCAAAAAGATCTACAAAAAAACAAAATAGCGTATCTAAAATTTAGAAGGAATTACACTTTATTTGACAGTTTACTCCAAAGGTCTGCAACATTAGATACTAACATAGACAATTTGCAAGAAATAATTTTTGGAAACGCTTCTTCCAAATTAGAACTACTAATTGTTACGAATCCCTTTTGTGGACATTGTAAACCAGTACACACAATTATTGAAGACATTTTAAAACGACACGAGAATAATGTTAGAATAATAGTTCGTTTTAACACTAATGTGGACCATTTAGAATCAAATCAAATAAAAGTAACAAGTAGATTAGTAGAGCTATATAATACACAAGGCCCAGAAATATGCCGACAAGCAATGAGCGCTATTTATCAAGGAGAGAACGTTGAAAAATGGATCCAGACTTGGGGAGTTACTAATAACTTAAAAGCTAGTTTAACTGTTTTGACTATTGAAAAAGAATGGTGCACTAATAATGCTATGAATTTTACCCCAGAAATACTAATAAACGGAAAGGCTTATCCAAAAGAATATGAAAGACAAGATCTACTATTTTTCATAGAAGATTTAGAAGAAAGCCACAATACTGAATCGGCACTTACCTATTAATATCAATAGCAAAACCCCAGTTTGGGGTTTTGCATAAACATATTCTCTCGCGAAGAATAGACACATAAAGTGAGTGTCTTAAAATGTTCACTGCAAAAATAATTTTTAAATATTTATTATGAAAAAATCAATTTTAAACTTGGGGAAAACTTTAAACAAATCAGCACAAAAAGAAATTAACGGAGGTCGTGCATTTTTTGACTGCTCAGATGTATGCAGAATTAGAGAAGAAGACAGACAATATCATATAGCACTTCAAATGGAGTTATATGGTTTAAATTTTTCTCATTGTACATGTAGTGGACATTCTTGTTAATATCCAGTTACTTAAAATACTTAAAAGAAGTAGATTCTACTTCTTTTAAGTATTTACCAACCAAAAAATTCTTTAAAAAGCTTTTAGATTATTGGTAAACGTCTTTTTAAATAAATTCTCTCGCAAAGATATAGACACATACAGTGAGTGTCTTAAAATGTTCACTGCAAAATAATTTTTTAAATATTTATTATGAAAAAATCAATTTTAGAACTAGGAAAAGTTTTAACTAAAGTAGAACAAAAAAAGATTTCAGGTGGTTTAAGTCATTCTTCTTGCTGTGAATGGTGTTGGGGAGGTGATGGGACATATTGTGCCGATTGGGGAGAAATAAACAAAACTTGTAAATATTCAAGAGGATGTGATAGTGCTGGTTATTAAACATTAGTATAATTCTAGAAAGATAACAACAAGAATAATTTTTAAATATTTATCATGAAAAAATCAATTTTAAAACTAGGAAAAGCTTTAACTAAGGTAGATCAAAAACTCATTAAAGGAGGTACAGATCCTATTGCTGGTTTTCCTGGAGGCGGAGGAAATGGAGGCGGTTCAGGAGATTCTTCAAGATGTTTTTGTTTAATGCAAAAATTCGGACAATTTTATCCTGTTTACGTAGACTGCAATGACACATGTACCGACGGCAGTGATCCTCTATCTAACTAGTCTAAAAACTATTGAAGAATAGACATAAATGGTGAGTGTCTATAAACGTTCCCTGTAAAATAATTTTAAACATCTATTATGAAAAATCAAATTTTGAACATAGGAAAACCTTTAAATAAATTAGAACAAAAGAAAGTATTTGGAGGTAAATTCGGTGGCGAATGTAAGTCCGCTAGAGAGTGTTGGATGGCAACAGGTCAAACTGGTAGCGCAACTGACTACTTATGTATTGATGGACATTGTGCCTTTAATCCATTTTAAAATTATTATAGTCAAATATTTTTACACCTATCAAAAGGAATAAAAAATAGGTTATAATAGTACTGGGAAGCAAAACTTCCCAGTATATATTTCTTTGTAATCTTGTCAATAAACATTTTTTTTGATTAAAAAATGAAATCCTTCATTTCTTTCCTAAAAACTAATACCTAAGCTTCCCCCCTCTAAACTAGAAATGCAATATACTTCACAAGTCATTTTACAGTTGTAGACAAAGTGTCTTCGTTTTTTTTATAAAGTAACTAGGTAACAAATCCGTTCTTTACGACACTTACATATATAGAATAGCTAATTAAAAAGTTATAAAAGATTACCACCTATAGAACTTCTATACAACGGAAAATACATAAAAATCAAATATTCAACTAAAAAAATAGTTCAATAATAAAAAGTTTAACTACTTTTAAAAAAATAATCAAAAAACAAATTCACACTAACTATAATATGTCATCGATGATTAAAAAAACAATTTTTAATACATTCATTGGAGCTTTTTTATGTAGTATTCCATTTTCTGGAATAGCTCAATCTAACGATACTAAAGAGCTAAACGCAGCATCTAATGTAAAAAATGAAGATAAAATACCCGTAGATCCTAATGTAAAGATTGGGAAATTAAAAAATGGTCTCACCTATTATATACGTAATAATGGAAAACCTGAAGACAAGGTAGAATTAAGATTAGTTGTAAACGCAGGTTCTATTTTAGAGGATGACAACCAACTAGGTTTGGCTCATTTTATGGAGCATATGAACTTTAATGGCACTAAAAACTTCAAAAAGAATGACCTTGTAGATTACCTACAAACCATTGGGGTTAAATTTGGAGCGGACCTTAACGCATATACTAGTTTTGATCAAACTGTTTATATTCTTCCTATTCCTAGTGATGATCCAGAAAAGCTAGAAAAAGGATTTCAAATCATTGAAGATTGGGCGCATAACGCAGAATTAACCGAAGAAGCTATAGATGGAGAAAGAGGTGTTGTATTAGAAGAATATCGCCTAGGTAAAGGTGCTAATGAGCGTATGCTGCAAGAGTATTTACCTATTATAGCCTATAATTCTAGATATTCGGAACGCTTACCCATAGGAACAAAAAAAATATTAGAGAACTTCAAATACGAAGACGTAAGAAGTTTTTATAAAGACTGGTATCGTCCAGATTTAATGTCAGTAGTTGCAGTTGGTGATCTTGATGTAGCTACATTAGAACAAAAAATTAAAGATCACTTTAGTGGCATACAAATGCCGTCAAACCCTAAGAAAAGAGAAACTTACGATACCCCTAATCATAAAGAAACGCTTATTGCTGTTGTATCGGATAAAGAAGCCTCCAACTCTGTTGTTAGGCTTATGTATAAAGACAGAGAGGTTTCAGAACCAATGACTACAGTAGGAGATTACAGAAAGGCCATTGTAGAAAGAGTATTTACCCAAATGATGAATAGCCGTTTAAACGAATTACGTAACAAACCTAATCCACCATTTGTATTTGCAGGAAGTAGTCATAGTGGAATTTTTGCTCGTAATAGGGAAGCATATCAATCTTTTGCGCTAACCTCAGAAACAGGGCAGTTAAATGCGCTAAAAACAATACTCCAAGAAAATAAAAGAGTACAGAAATATGGATTCAAATCTAGCGAATTAGATCGAGCAAAAAAGGAAATTTCTGCCAATTGGGAAAAGCAATTTAAAGATAAGGACAAGAGAGAATCTGCTCGTATTATTGGCGAGTACATTAATAACTATCTCGAACAAGAACCTATTCCAGGAATCGAATGGGAATATCAATATACAATGTCTCAATTACCAACTATAACTCTTGAAGAGGTTAATGGGTTAATTAAAGATTTTTTACACGATGATAATAGAGCGGTAATTATGACCGGTCCAGAAAAAGAAGGATTAAAACAGGTTACAAAAGAAGAGATCCTTTCTTTACTAAAAGAGGTGGAGACTTCAGAAATAGAAGACTACAAAGATGAAAAAGTTCGTGAGAATTTGATTGAAAAAATGCCTACTCCAGGAAAAATTGTTTCATCAAAAAAAGATGAAAAACTAGGTGTCACAGTTTTAGAATTAGGTAATGGTGCTAAAATCACCTATAAGAAAACAGATTTCAAAAACGACGAAATTTTATTTTCTGCATATAGTTATGGAGGAAGCTCTCTATTTTCTTTAGAAGATCATAATCAAGTAACTTTTGGACTTGGAAGCATTACTCAAACGGGACTTGGAGGATTATCACTTAATGATATGAGTAAAGTTATGGCAGGTAAGATCGCTAGAGTTCGTCCTTATATAAATAACTTATCAGAAGGATTTAATGGATCTGCTACTCCAAAAGATTTAGAAATCTTATTCCAACAAATACATCTTTATTTTACTAGTCTAAATAAAGATGAAAAAGCTTTTAGATCTGATCAGGCAAAAACGAAAGGCTTTTTAGCCAACTATTTATCTAATCCACAAAGCTACTTCAGGGAAGAATTTAATAAGTTTCAATTTGGTAAAAACCCTAGATACACTGGATTTCCTACACCTGAGAAATTAGATGCAGTTAATTATGAGTTAACTTATCAGAAATACAAGGAGAGATTTGCAGGAGCCGGTGGTTTCAACTTCTATTTTGTTGGTAATATTGACGAATCTAAACTAAAACAATATGCGGAAAAGTATATTGCTAGTTTACCTGATACAGGTAAAGACGAAACATACAAAACTTCGAATTTCAGACCCTTATCAGGTACTCATGAAAAAACAGTATACAAGGGTAAAGACCCTAAAAGTTCTGTAAATATTGTATGGAGAGGAGAAACAGCTTATGATAAATCAGAAAAATTAGCAATAGAAGCTTTAGGAGAAATCCTAAGTATAAAACTTATAGAAAAACTTCGAGAAGAAGAAGGTGGTGTTTATGGTGTTGGTGCTAGAGGAGGTATGTACAAAATAGGACCGTCTGGCGGTTACAGTGGATATCGTTTTTCCATATCCTTCCCTTGTGGTCCAGAAAATGTAAAAAAATTAACTGATGCTGCTATTGCAGAAGTAAAAAAAGTTATAAATGAAGGGCCAACTGACAAGGATTTAGCTAAAATCAAAGAATCAAGATTATTAGATTACAAGGAAAAAAGTAAACAAAATTCTTTCTGGCTAAGTAATCTTCAAAATGCAGATTATAATCAGATCACCATAGAAAGTGAAGAGACATATGCAGAAACAATTAAAAAATTATCTAAGCAAGATGTTCAAAATATAGCTAAAAAATATATAGATACCGGATATATTTTAGGTGTATTAATGCCCGAAAAAAAATAAATAAAATATAGTATTCACTCTGAAGGCCGTCTGTTTCAACTGACGGTCTTTTTTTATTTATAAACCGAAAGAAAAATTAAAAAAATATCCCATTATATACAGTAACATTTATTCATTTAGTGACACTATAATGTAGCAATACATAAATAGCAAAAATGAAGAATACAATTATTTTACTAATCGCATTATTAATAAGTACGATAACTTCTGCTCAAAACGAATTTGAACCAGGAACTATCCATTTAAAAGACGGATCAAAACAAAAGGGATTGATTCAATTTTTTAATAAAAAAAATTATAAATCAATTCTATTTAAAAAACTAGAAGAGAGTGAGGTCAAAACGTTTACAACAAATCAGATTGATTATTATGCTTTTGATAATGTTGATAAAAAAGTAATTACTGAGTTAATCAACCTCTCTCCTGTTTTTCTTGAAGTAATTATTGAAGGAAAAGCAAGTCTCCTTTTATACAATGATAAAAATGGTGACAAAAGATATTTTCTGAAATCCAAAAAATCAGGTTTGAAAGAACTGGATATTATTACAAAAGACAAAGGAGATCTGAGTAAAGGACAATTTAAGTTAAAACGATATGTTGGAATTTTAAATTTTGAATTTAATGATTGTGAAAACTTAAAAATCCAAGCAAATAATATTAAACTAACACTAACCAGTTTATCTAAAGCCTTTTTAGAATACAACAATTGTTCAGGAAGTACCTCTTTTAGTTCAGAACGATTAAAAAGAGAAGATATACATGACCTTGTAATACTAGCAGGTCTATATTCTACAAAAATTAAAGAAAAAGGAGACGGGATAAGAGGAATGGGGTTTGAAAACTCTTTAACGCCATCAATAGAAATCCATTACATATATACTCCTACTCTATTCAACTCTAAAACTTCACTTTCGATTGGAGCTTCCTATAATGAGATAAACTCAGAAACAGACTACTTTAGAAACGTCCCTGTTTTAATAGGAGATTATGTCACAACAAAAATAAACCCTAAGACTTTAAATCTTAGGGTTGGTATATATTATAACTTTAGTCAATCGAAGAAAAAATTAAAGAGCAACTTAGGTATATTTTATATAAACAGTCGCTTACTTAATTCAGATAAAACATATTTAAGGATTGATACTGATGGAAATGAAGAATATTTTTATGAAGATTTTAATGTTCCAATATTGAAGTCTTCTTCGGGATTTGCGATAGAGCTAGGTCTTAATTACAATATTTATAAGAATAATGACATAATCGCCAAGGTAGGTTATGAAAGAATAGGAGATTTTTTAGATTTTGTTGGAGCCACATATGCAAGTAATACATTCACTCTAAAATTAGGTTATAGTTTTAATTTATAACTTTTATATAGTAATAATATCTTCTCAGAGACCGTCAACACTGATGGTCTCTTTTTTATTAAGCACTGTTAATACTTTTCATTTTTATAATGTATAATTAATTGTATTTTTATCGCTTAAAATCCAAATCTCCCCCTATGGGTAAAATAATAGCGATTGCCAATCAAAAGGGTGGTGTTGGTAAAACAACCACCTCTGTAAATTTAGCTGCTTCTCTAGGAGTATTAGAGAAGAAAGTATTATTAATAGATGCTGATCCACAAGCCAACGCGACTTCTGGATTAGGATTAGATGTAGAAAACATTGAAAAAGGAACGTACCAGATACTTGAACATACTATCAAACCTGAAGAGTCAATATTAGAGACTACTTCTCCTAATGTAGATATCATACCAGCGCATATCGATCTGGTAGCTATAGAGATTGAACTCGTCGATAAAGACGAACGAGAATATATGCTAAAGAAGGCTATTGAACATCTTAAGTCTGCATATGATTATATTTTGATCGACTGCGCACCATCATTAGGCCTATTAACACTTAATGCATTAACCGCTTCCGATTCGGTAATTATTCCTATTCAATGCGAGTATTTTGCTTTAGAAGGATTAGGAAAATTACTTAATACGATAAAAAGTGTTCAAAAAATTCACAACCAACAATTAGATATAGAAGGATTATTACTTACAATGTATGATTCTAGATTACGATTATCTAATCAGGTCGTTGAAGAAGTGCAAAAACATTTTAATGAAATGGTTTTTAAAACAATCATTCAGAGAAATATACGTTTAAGTGAAGCTCCTAGTTACGGTGAGAGTATAATTAATTATGATGCTGCTAGTAAAGGTGCTAGCAATTACTTAAGTTTGGCACACGAGATTATAAAGAAAAATAGTTAAGGATTCATGGCGAAGGCAACAAAAAAACAAGCTTTGGGTAGAGGACTATCAGCTTTGCTGAAAGACCCAGAAAATGACATAAAATCAGCTGAAGATAAAAATGCTGATAAGGTAGTTGGTAATATTATAGAATTAGATTTAAATAGTATTGAAGTAAATCCTTTTCAGCCACGTACCAGTTTTAATGATGAAACACTTCAAGAGCTTGCTACTTCTATCAAGGAAATAGGTGTTATTCAACCTATAACTGTACGTAAGTTAGATTTTGATAAGTATCAGTTAGTAAGTGGAGAAAGACGTTTTCGTGCTTCTAAATTAGTTGGTTTAAAAACTATCCCTGCGTACATCCGTATCGCTGATGACCAAGAATCACTAACTATGGCTTTGGTAGAAAACATCCAACGCCAAGATTTAGATCCTATAGAGATTTCTTTATCTTATCAAAGATTGATTGATGAAATTAAATTAACTCAAGAACAATTAAGTGATCGTGTAGGTAAGAAAAGATCTACCATCGCTAATTATTTAAGATTATTAAAATTAGATCCTATTGTACAAACTGGTATTAGAGATGGCTTTATCTCTATGGGTCACGGAAGAGCATTAATTAATATCGATGATCAGCAACAGCAACTTGATATTTATGAAAAAATTATAGGAGATTCTTTATCTGTTCGTAACACTGAAAAATTAGTTAGGTCTTTAAATAATAAAGAGGAAAAAACCGATACTGAAAAAACGGAAACTAAAGCTCCTCAATATATTCTAAAAGGAATTAAAGATTTCTCGGAATATTTCGGAGCTAAGATTGATGTAAAAGTTTCCAGTAATGGACGAGGGAAATTAATAATCCCATTTTCTTCTGAAGAAGATTTTAAACGCCTAAAGAAACTTATTGATAGTGAAAACTAAGTCATTTTATATTATTTTATTTCTATGCTTTTTTGTTCATACGGCCTTTTCTCAAGAAGAAAACGAAAATGAAGAACTAAAAGTAGTTACAGAAGAAGTTGCCGTTAAGAAGAAGAAAAAGAAAAAAAAGAAAAAAATCAGACCTTATGAACCTTTAGCACCAGCTCGTGCTGCATTCTATTCTGCCATATTACCAGGATTAGGTCAAGCATATACTGGGAAATACTGGAAAATACCAATTGTTTATGGAGCGTTAGGTGCAGGAGTATACTTTTATTTAGAAAATAACAATACGTATAATGAACTTCGGGATGCTTACAAAGGTAGATTAGCAGGTATAGACCCAAGTGACTTAGATTTCCCTGATTTTAGCGATGAACAATTAATTGATTTACAAAGACGTTTTAGAAGAGATCAAGAGTTATCTTTATTGATTACTGCTGGCTTGTATGTTCTTAACATTATAGATGCTAATGTTACTGCTCATTTACAACAATTTAATGTCTCAAAAGACCTTTCTTTTAAACCCAAAATAAAATTCAACGAATTTGATGCCAGACCTAGTTATGTTATGTCATTAAATTATAGTTTTTAGATTTTATAACCAACAACCACCAAAAAATATGAATATTGCTCTTTTAGGATATGGAAGAATGGGTAAAACCATAGAAAAAATTGCAACAGAGAGAGGTCATTCTATTGTACTTATTGTTGATAAGGATGATAAAGATTATGATGTATCTGTAGCTGATGTAGCTATTGATTTCAGCATCCCTTCTGCAGCAGTAAACAATATCACGAACTGCTTCAATGCTGGAGTACCGATTATATCTGGTACTACGGGTTGGTTAGATCATTATGATCATATCATATCTTTATGTAAGGAAAAAAAAGGTGGTTTTATTTATGCTTCTAACTATAGTCTAGGTGTTAACCTTTTCTTTGAACTAAATAAAAAATTAGCAAAAATGATGAACCCTATTGAAGGATATGATATCAATATGGAAGAAATTCATCATACTCAAAAATTAGATGCTCCGAGTGGAACAGCTATTACCTTAGCTGAAGGTATTATAGAAAACAGCAATAAAGATGGGTGGCTTTTAGACCAAGGAAATGAAGATACAATTCCTATTATAGCTAAAAGAATTGAAAATATTCCAGGAACACATACAGTTACCTACACCTCTGCTGTAGATGATATCGAAATCAAACATACTGCTCATAACAGACAAGGTTTTGCGCTAGGCGCTGTTGTAGCTGCAGAATGGCTATCTGGCAAAAGAGGGGTTTATGGAATGAAAGACGTTTTAGGTTTATAACTAAAAAAATAAAAAGTGTAACACTTTTGATGTTACTTACACTTATACTAAAAACATATATAAGATGACACTATCAGAATGGTTTATATTTTTCCTGGCAGTACAAGTAATACATTTCTTGGGGACTTGGAAATTATACGTTAAAGCAGGAAGAAAAGCCTGGGAGGCAGGAATACCGGTATACAATGCTGTTGTTTTAATGAAAATAATCAATCGTCCTTGGTGGTGGGTAATATTATTATTTATTCCCGTAATCAACGTAATCATGCTTCCTGTAATATGGGTAGAAACCATTAGAAGTTTTGGAAAAAATACAACAACTGATACCATATTAGTAATCGTAACATTAGGTTTCTACATCTACTATGTAAACTATATGTTAGATGTAAAACATATTAAAAATAGAGATCTTAAACCAAAAACAGGCACTGGAGAATGGATTAGCTCTATTCTTTTTGCGGTAGTTGCAGCCACATTAGTGCACACATACTTTATGCAACCATACACGATACCTACTGGATCTTTGGAAAGAACGTTATTAGTTGGAGACTTCTTATTCGTAAGCAAATTTCATTATGGAGCTAGAACACCAATGACATCAGTTTCTTTCCCTATGGTACACGATACGATTCCGTTAGTAAAAACAAAATCGTACAATAGTGATATACAATACCCATATTTTAGATTACCTGGTTTTCAAAAAATTAAACGTAATGATATTGTTGTATTTAGCTGGCCTGTGGATACTGTGCGGTTTTTTAGGGATCCTTCCGGAATTCATGTCTATAAGCCTATTGATAAAAAATCGAACTATGTAAAACGCTGCGTAGGTATTCCTGGTGATTCGTTATCAGTAGTAGATGGATATGTGCATATCAATGGAAAACAGACCGAATTGCCAGACAGAGCACAATTACAATTTTCTTATACGGGAACTACAAAAGGAAAAGGTTTTAATATGCAAAATCTTTATAATCGCTATAAAATCAAACCTAATGAATTTGGTTATAATAATGAATTCTTTCAATCAGGAGGTTTAACAAATGAAGCTGCTACTAAATTCAAAAATCATCCTAATGTAGCAAGTATTCAAAGAAGTATTACTCCAAAAGGAGCTAAAGGTTCTAGTATTTTTCCTAACAATGGAAAAGTTAATTGGAATATTGATAATTTTGGTGCAATTTATATTCCTGAAGCTGGTAAGACAGTAAAAATGGATCTACAAAGCTTTTCTCTATACAGAAGAATTATAGAAGTCTATGAAGGTTCAGAAATGGGAATAGATAATAAATTATCTGTTAATGGCCTACAGGTTTTATTAAACGGAAATCCAATCGACAGCTATACATTTAAACAAGATTATTACTGGATGATGGGTGATAATCGTCATAATAGTGAGGATAGTCGTGCTTGGGGATATGTTCCTGCAAATCATATCGTAGGTAAACCTGTTTTTATATGGATGAGTTGGGACACCAATGCTAAAGGTTTATTTAATAAAATACGATGGGAGCGCCTATTTACTACTGTTGGTGGTAATGGTAAACCAGTATCGTATTTCTATTATTTCTTAATTGCTTTAGCAGGATGGATAATTTTTAGTAAATACCGCAAGAAAAAGAAGACTGCTTAATATTTACTTATTTATAGGTTTTCAAAAACAAGTAACATATTTAAAGATTGAAAAATCCCTTACTCCATCCTATGTATTTTGGATCTATTTCTCAGTATGCAGTAATAGCTCAATCTGATTCAATTATTTTTGAAAATGAGGATAATTACCAAAAACAAACGTATCGCAACAGAACCTACATTTATGGAGCAAATGGAAAGCTTCTATTAACCATACCAATCAAACATTCTGGAACTAAAGACAACACTAAGATATTATATAGAGACGTTAGAATCGAAAACGAATTTAAATGGCAGCCACTTCACTGGAAATCGATTGAGTCTGCATATCGCACCTCTCCTTTTTTTGAATATTATGAAGATGAGATAGCCCACCTTTTCGAAAAAAGAAAAGACTTCTTGTTAGATTTTAATTATGAATGTACAGAAATTATTTGCGAATGTTTACAGTTAGATGTTTCAAACACTAAAACTGCAAATTATCAAAAAGATCCAGAAAACTCAACTGACTTAAGAATGCTAGTCAATGCCAAAAAAGAAAAAGTGTATGAACTATCTCCTTATATTCAAGTCTTTTCGGACAAGCACGGATTTATCCCTAATCTTTCTATTTTAGACTTGCTCTTTAACGAAGGTACAAATGCTCTTACTTATCTAGAAAATCAATCGGTTTTCTAATGTTACGCACAGTAATACATTATGGACTTCATTTTATTATACCTTTAGGTATTGCTTTTATATTATTTCCCAAACAGTGGAAAAAAGTATATCTAGTGTTTCTTGGGGCAATGTTTATTGATTTAGATCACCTATTAGCAAATCCAATTTTTGACCCAAATCGTTGTAGTATTGGATTTCATTTTTTACATAGTGTACCTGCAATTATTATGTACCTGATTATGTTAATTCCTAAAAACACAAGAGTTATCGGATTGGCACTACTTTGGCATATTATTACTGATTATATTGATTGCTTAATGATATAGATATTCCATTTAGAAAATATTTTTTAAATTTAGTACATAACTAGTTCCAAAAAATCATTTATAAATCCTCTCATTCTATGAATAAATTTCTACTTTCTATCGCTATCTTAACTCTTTTTTCCTGTGGAAAACAAAACAAAGAATCAAAAGAGGATTCCAAAACTAAATCGGAAAATATTAGTGCATTACCTATACAAAAACATGCATCAATACCTATAGACACTGCATTAGTCAGGAAAATTTCTAAAAAAGAAATGAATGCGGTTTTCTCGAACAGAAGGCAAATCCAATTAGGTATTTCCTACCCTTTATATCAGGCATATAATTATAAAGATGAATCCGGTGAATATTATCTACTACTAACAGATCATAAAAAAGCGATAACCGAAAAAAAGGATACTTTATACGATAATATATATGGAGTAAACTTACGAGTAGAAAAAAATCAGTTTAAGAAAAGATCAACTATCAAAGGTGAAATAGATCAAGATTGGGAAACATCTATTGGTTTCTGGAATCAATATTCGAAGTTAGAAGATTTTGATGGAGATGGTGTAATAGATCCTATAATTGTTTATGGTACCATTACTCCCAGTAAATACGAAGATGGCAGAGTAAGAATCATAGCCTATAACAAAAAAAGTAGAGTAACGATTAAACACCAAAATAGTGAGATTCCTGATGGAAGAATTACCAAAATAAATAAGAAGTTTTATAATTTTCCTCCACAAATACAAGAAGCTGTTAAAATAATAATGAAATCAATGACAAAAAACGGACATGCTTTTTTTGCTGATGACTGGGAAAAAAAGATGGGTAATAACGCTATTCGATTAGAGAATCAATAGATCAAAGTTTGATAATGGAAGATATCGGGTAATGATCGGAAAGCTCTACATCATAGCTTTTAAAACTTACTACCTCTGTATCATCAGGAACTAATATAAAATCAATTCTAGCAGGAAATAATTCAAAATTAAAAGTTTTACCAAAACCTTTACCTGCTTCTTTAAAGGTGTCTTGTAAATCTTCTGATTTTATTTTATCATATATATAAGAGTATGCTGTATTATTAAAATCGCCCATTACAACATTTCTGTATGGTGATGACTTCATATGTTCAATAAGTTGTTCTGTCTGAGTTTGTTGTTTTTTAAACGAAGTCTGAATACGTTTTAGTAATTTTTGAGAATCAGCTTTTGCGAGATCATCCGTTTTAGTGCTAATACCATGCGACTGTAAGTGAACATTATAAATTCTTATCGTATCAGACTTTATAACAATATCAGCAAAAATCACATTATTAGCTGTTTTTTCGAAACTTAATGAACCCTTGTTTATAAATGGGTACTTAGAAAATATAACCAATGCTAATTCTTTACTGCGATGATGAAAATAATCATACTTGTATTTATATTGTTTAAAATCTATGTCAGGATTATTATAAAACTCTTGTGCACAGAAAATATCGGGATTTTCAGTTTTAACTAACTTTGAAATATCTTTTGGTATCCCATCAGCATCAATCCACTTAAATCGATTAAACGCGTGCACATTATAACTCAACAATGAAAGTGTATCATTGGTGTTTTCTGATGATTTCCCTCTTAATTTATACAAAGAAGTTACGTGCGATATTCCTAGGATTAACACAATTAATGACAACAACATTTTTCGCTTTAACAGTACAGCCCAATAGAACAAAAACAATGCATTAATAACTATCAATATAGGAACAGCAAGACTTAATACCGATAATAAAGGAAATGTTTGAGGAGAGACATAAGGCAATAAATAAGACATCAATAAAGCAAAAGCTACCAACGAATTGATAAAGAATACGATCTTATTTACTAGCTTTCTCATAACTAATCTTTGCCTGCCTTAAACAGAAAGTCTTTCTCCTGTTTTGTTAAGCTATCATAACCGCTTTTGCTAATTTTATCCAATATTGCATCTATTTCTGCTTGGTTAGGGTTTTTAACTTTAGATGAACTTGTACTTTTTTTAGCCGCATTTTTTGATTTCTTAGCTTTATGAACGGTCTTTAAAGGGCTCTTCTTTCTAGGTTTAAACATACTTACCGTAGCATCCATAAGTTTTTCAAAACCACTTCCTATATCATTCCCTTTTCTAAGCTGTATTGCATACAAATAACCAAACAAAGCTCCACCTAAATGTGCTATGTGCCCACCTGCATTACCTGAAGGTATTTGAATAATATCAAGTATTACAAAAAAAGCAGCTATCCACCAGAACTTTACACTCCCAATAAACATTAACCGAACAGACATATGAGGTATATAAGCGGCAGTAGCAATAAGTATAGCCATTACAGAAGCCGAAGCTCCAAGCAGTACAGAATTACCAACTTCTGAAAACGCAGGAAACAAATTATACGATAACATATAAAGTATTGCTCCCATGATTGCCCCCAAAAAATAAACAGTTAGCACTCGTTTTCCTGTTAGATAAGCAACAAAATATTTTCCTGAAAAATATAAAATAATCATATTAGACGCTATATGGAAAAATCCGCTATGAAGAAAAGCATATGTAACGATTGACCAAGGTTTCGTAAAAAAATCCTCAAGCTCTTTTGGGAAAGTAAACCAATCCATTAAAAATCCACTGGACGAATTGAATAGGTACGCGAATGTATTTATAAGATAAAAAGATACGAATACAACTACATTAATTACAATAAGTTTTTCGATTATCGAAAAGGTCTTAAACTTCAATTTTAAATCGTCTATCTGTGACATTAATTCCAACGATTTTGATTAAACGAATTCTTTTTCCAGTACCACATCGTAATAAACCCGATAACCGCTCCTCCAATATGTGCCCAATGAGCAACATTGGTCGCTCCATATATACTTTGACCAGTAATTCCTCCAAACAAATCTAAAGCAAAATATCCTGCAACCATATACTTAGCCTTTATTGGCACTGGAATAAACATAAGATATAAAGGTAAATTAGGATATAATACTGCAAAAGCAACTATAACTCCAGAAATAGCTCCAGAAGCTCCCACCATGGGAGTGAGATATGACCCAATCATTTGTTCCGTCACTTCTTGAGGAATATTAGGATATACTGTATACTTTCCTGTTGCTAATGTATTATTCAAAAATTCTTTTATCTCTAAAACAGTAAAGCCTGCCTCCTGATATGCTTGATATCCAGGTAAAAACTGGAAATAAGTAAACAAAATTTGCAAACCTGCTGCGCCTAGCCCAGAAGAAAAATATAAAAACAAAAATTTCTTCTGTCCAACCGAATTTTCTAAATGACTTCCAAACATATATAACATAAACATATTAAATAGTATATGTGTAAATGTTGACTGACTATGCATAAACATATGCGTAATAATCTGCCATATCTGGAAATTATCATTTTGTGGAAACCACAATGCAAATAACCTAAAAGCTGTATCTCCCAGAGTCAATGCACCAATAAAAAAGATTACGTTAATAATCAATAAGGTCTTAACTGTATCTGTAATTCTCCCCATGTACTCTTAAAATTTTTTATCTATATCATCTACTGTTAACGTGATGAATGTTGGCTTATTATCTGGCGTTACTGTTGGTTCCGTACAAGCGAAAAGACTATTTACGATATGCTGCAATTGTTCTTGTGCTAAATCAACACCAGTTCTTACCGCAATACTTCCCGAAATAGATCTTGCTAAAAGATCTGTTAAAGAAAAACCGCTATCAGGCACCTCTTGTTCAATATCGCTAATTAATTTTTCTAATAGCACAGAAACTTCACTTTCTGTAGTCACCGTAGGAATACCAGATATCGACACTTCTCCATCCGTAATTTCCCCAAAAACAAAACCAGTGTTTTCTAATTGTTCCCGAACTTCTTTTAATAACAAAATTTCCTGTTTAGAAAAAGATAATTTTAATGGAAATAATAGTTGTTGACTTACAGCACTGGCCATAGTAATATTACGTAATACTTCTTCATAGAGCACTCGCTGATGAGCCCTGTTTTGATGAATAATTACCATCCCACTCTTAATAGTAGTAATGATATATTTTCTTCTTAATTGATAGGTGGTATTATGCTCTAAACTCGCTTGTTGATCTCCATCAAACAATGAACCTGTTACTTCGGAACTCTCAAACTGTATTGACGAAAAATCATTTTCTACTGATTTAGGTGACACTTCTGAAGTATCCAAACCAGCATATAAATTTTCCCAACTACCTACTGATTCCTTCTTAAAATTGGTGTAATTATTTGCAGATGAAGAAGATGAACCCTCTTTCCTATCCTCTTTAAAAGGATTAAAACTTCTATCCACTTCTATAGTAGGCGTTTGCGCCATTTTACTCTTATACTCATATGGAGTATCCATGGACGAATCTCTATTGAAATCTAAAACAGGTGCTACATTAAATTGCCCTAAGCTATGTTTAATGGTAGAACGTAACATTGCGTACAAGGCGTGTTCATCATCAAATTTAATTTCGGTTTTAGTTGGATGAATATTAATATCAATAGATGTTGGATCTACTGTAAGGTATATAAAATAACTAGGGTGTGTTTTTTCTTTAAGTAATCCCTCAAAGGCAGAATTCACTCCATGATTAAGGTATGCACTTTTGATAAACCTATTATTTACAAAGAAAAATTGTTCTCCTCTAGTACGTTTTGCATATTCAGGTTTGCAAACAAAACCTGTAATACTAACTAAATCAGTTTCTTCATCAATCGGAACTAATTTTTCATTAGTTTTTCCACCAAAAATATGTACTATTCTTTGACGATGATTAGCTCCCGGTAGACTAAAAACCTCACTTCCGTTGTGGTACAAGTCAAATTTGATATCCGGATGTACCATAGCAACTCGATGAAATTCATCTATAATATGGCGTAGCTCTACTGAATTTGATTTTAAAAAATTACGTCGTGCCGGAATATTATAAAATAAATTTTTCACACTAATAGAAGTTCCTTTCGGAGTAACACAAACTTCCTGAGAAGCTACTTCACTTCCTTCTATTTTTATTTCAGTTCCAACCTCATCTTCTTCCTGTCTTGTCTTTAGCTCTACATGAGCAATAGCAGCTATTGAAGCAAGCGCCTCTCCTCTAAAGCCTTTCGTATTTAATTGAAAAAGATCTTCTGCTGACTTTATTTTGGAAGTCGCATGACGTTCAAAACTTAGTCGTGCATCCGTAACACTCATACCAACTCCATCATCAATTACTTGAATAAGAGTTTTTCCAGCTTCTTTAATTATTAATTTAATATAGGTAGCCTTAGCATCAATTGCATTTTCTAACAGTTCCTTAACTACAGAAGCAGGCCTCTGCACTACCTCTCCGGCAGCGATTTGATTGGCTACGTGATCCGGTAATAGTTGTATGATATCTGACATTTATTGTCGGGCAGTAAATATGGATAAATCAAAATCAATTAAATATAAAAAAATGAAGATTAATACAATTGCAACATAAATAACTCTTCTATTTATTTCACGATTACCTCTATTTCTACTAGATTTTCGATCTTCACTCCATTGAGATCCAAAGTCAATTGCATTTCTGGCGTCGCGATACTTAGTAATTCTATTCTCAAAATCATAGATATTGCCTTCACTCTTTCCCTTATAATATCGGGGAGTATAGTTATATCTTCGATTTGTTTTTCTTTTAGGGATACTTAATTTCACGTGCTGCTCCTTTCTTTTTATATTATTCAAATATACTTAAAATGCAGAGTAATCTAAAGCTTTTAGCATTACAATAACATTGAAAACATGAACAACAAGTATGATGCCGTTTTTAGAACCCAGAAAAGAATATATTGATATAAGTACCTATACTAAAGGTCAATTAAAACTTTGCATCTTTGCGCAATTGAGCCATTTTTATAGCCGCAATAGCAGCTTCTGTGCCTTTATTTCCGTGTTTACCTCCAGATCTATCAATTGATTGCTGCATATTATTATCTGTTAGTACACAGAATATAACAGGAATATCATTTTGGATATTTAGATCCTTAATTCCTTGAGTAACTCCATCGCAAACAAAATCAAAATGTTTAGTTTCTCCCTGAATCACACTTCCGATTGCAATTACGGCATCTAACATATCGTATGATTCTTGCATTTTCTTACAACCGTATATAAGTTCGAAACTACCAGGAACATTCCACCTTACAATATTATCCTTGATAGCCCCACAATCTATTAATGCATCAAAGGCTCCCTGAAAAAGACCTTCGGTTATGGTATCATTCCATTCAGAAACGACAATCCCAAACCGAAAGTTTTTCGAATTTGGGATTGTTGTTTTATCGTACTGAGATAAATTTTTATTTTCTGTAGCCATTGTTAATTAATGGTTTATTGTTGAAAGCTGATAGTATTTACTGTAATAAAACATTACGCGTCCTAAAAACTAACAACTATGAACTACTTAAGCATTCCTTGCGCTCTTCCTAAATGAACATCCGCTTGATTCGCCTCTGCACTTTTAGAAAACTCTTCTTTAATTCTTTCTAAATAGGTAACTGCTATTTCTGGTTTCCCTAATGATATTGCAGTTATAGCAGACTTTAATAAAAACTTAGGAGTTGTAAATTCATTATTCTTAGCTTTTGCCGCTCTTTCATAATAAGATAAAGCTTCTCCCATTTGGTCTAATTGTGCAAAAGCATCACCTATTCCTCCTAATGCTAGCGGTCCTAACATTTCATCATCACTTTTAAACTTATCAAGATAATCAATAGCTTCTTGATATTTTTTCATATTAAGGTAAGAGAAACCTGCGTAGTAATTAGAAAGATTGGCGGCCTTAGTACCTCCATAGTTTTCTATGATTTCTAAGAATCCGTATTTTCCTTCACCTCCGTTAAGAGCCAATGTATATAAAGAGTCACTAATGGTAGTGTTTCCATTTACTGCGTTATCAAAATATTGTTGCGCTTTAAACATTTCATTAGAAGCCTCTAATTCTTTAGGTTCCTGAATATATTTTTGATATCCTAGATATCCTAACACTACAGCAGCGATAGCACCAACAATGATAAATATATATTTTTGATTAGCAGCAACCCATTCTTCAGTTCGGGAAGCACCTTCATCCAAAGTATTAAATACCTCAGCAGTTGTAGAATTGTCTTCTAATTGCTCTACCTCTTCTGCTTTATTTTTTGGTTTGTATCCTCGTTTCTTATAAGTTGCCATAAATTATATTTAATGAACGGCAAAAATAAAATTTTTATTCATAATTAAAAGCGAAAATATTTGTTATTTTTCAATATTTTGCACTTCTTATTTGAGAATTTCTAAAAAGTCACTACTTGCTGACGATCAGTATTTTATGATTCTAAAATCACTTTCTTTAATCAATTACAAAAATTTTGAATCCGAGAATTTCAATTTTGATGTTAAGATTAATTGTCTTGTTGGGCACAATGGAGTAGGAAAAACTAATATCCTAGATGCTATCTATCATTTATCTTTTGGCAAAAGTTATTTTAATCCTATAACAGGCCAAAATATAAAACATGGTACCGATTTTTTTGTGGTCGAAGGATTATATGAAAAGTCGGATAGAGAAGAAAAAGTAATTGTAAGTGCTAAAAGAAGCCAAAAAAAAGTAATTAAAAGAAATGGTAAGGCGTACGATACTTTTAGTGAACATATAGGTTTCTTGCCGCTCGTTATTATTTCTCCAGCGGATAGAGATCTTATAACCGATGGAAGTGATACTCGTCGCAAGTTTATAGATGGTGTTATTTCTCAAAGTGATACCGCTTATCTTTCTACCTTATTAAAATATTCTAAAGTGGTTTCTCAGCGTAATTCACTTTTAAAATATTTTGCCGCCAACAATACATTTGATGCCACTACTTTAGAGATATACAATCAACAATTAAATGAACTTGGCAGCATTATCTATCAAAAAAGAACCACCTTTCTGGAAACATTTATCCCTATATTTATTGAACGTTATGAAGCAATTAGTTCTGGTAAAGAATCCGTTTCATTGCGTTATCAAAGCAAATTATCTGAATACAGCCTTTTAACATTATTAGAACAAAGTATTTCTAAAGATCGAATGCTACAATATACCAGTGTTGGTGTTCACAAAGACGACCTATCTTTTGAAATTGAAGGATATCCTATAAAAAAATTCGGTAGCCAAGGACAACAAAAATCATTTTTAATTGCGCTAAAACTGGCACAATTCGATTTTATTAAAAAGCAAAGCCAAGTAAACCCTTTGCTACTCTTAGATGATATCTTTGATAAGCTCGATGAAAAACGTGTAGAACATATCATACAATTAGTAGATGATCAAAACTTTGGACAGCTTTTTATTAGTGACACGCACGCGGATCGAACGGAAAGTGTAGTAAAAAAAATATCACAATCTTATAAAATTATTAAACTCGGTATCTAACCTACAATTCTATGACAAAAAAGATCATTTACCTATTTGTTTTTAGCCTAATTTCTTGTTCTAAACCAAACCCCGAAGAGTACAAGAAGTATATAAATGGTTATTGGGAAATCGAAAAAGTAATTACTTCGGATGGTATCGAAAAACAATATAATTTTAATCAAAGTATTGATTACCTTCAGGTGAAAGACAAAAAAGGTATTCGTAAAAAAGTACAACCTCAACTAAACGGTAGTTTTATCACGACAAAAGACAGGGAGATCTTCACATTGAAAATCGAAAACGATAGCCTAAGAATGTACTACGTGACTCCGTTATCAAAATGGAAGGAGACCGTTATTTCTGCAAAAGAAAAACAGTTAATTATAAAGAATGAAGCTGGAAATCTATACTTTTACAAACCATATACAAAGATTGAATTATAAATGGCAAAAAGGCAAAACGACAATCTAAAAATAGGTGATGTGCTCAAAGAATTTGTAACTGAAAACAGGTTACAAAAAGGACTTGACAAAGTAGAAGTGCGTGATGTTTGGGAGCAAATCATGGGCCCCGCTATTAATAAATATACCAGAAACATAAAACTGGATCGTGAAACCTTATATATAGAACTTACTTCCTCTGTGCTTAGAGAAGAATTAAGTTATGGTAAAGAAAAAATCATCAGTAATCTTAATGAAGCCTTAGGACGTACTCTTATTAAAAAATTAGTTTTAAGATAATTCTTAATTCTATACTGCTAACCTTTTGTTAAATTACTATTTTTTCCCTGTTTATTAAGTAACATATTCCCCTTTAATGCTATCAATACTTAGTATTAATATTCAAATCATTTTATTATGTTAAAAGACATGCTGAATTTAGAAGGAATCACCTTATTAAAAAAAGATCAAAAAAAAGTAATTAGTGGAGGTATTAATTATGAAAATTGTGACAATCCCGAAACTTGGTTTTATGATATGTCTTCTGAATGTGAGGCATATTATGGTGGTTCATAACTAACTAAAAACAAACAGAAGTTGCCTTTGATAGACAACTTCTGTTTGCAAATAAATTCTTGTATGGCTTTCTAATACATTAAACACTTATATTGAGAGCGATATGCGAAATACTAGTTTTGCGCAAGTCTATCTCTTACAAATTCTATTTTGGTTTTACCATGCGGTGTAGGTTTGCCTTTTTCATCTAGATTAACCATAGTAATCTTTTCTACTTTAATAATTGTTTTTCGAGTTAATTTATTCCGGACTTCACAGGTTAGAATTAAAGACGAACTCCCAAATTTTACAACGTCCATTCCTATCTCTACAATATCGCCTTGTACTGCGGAGCTTATAAAATTAATTTCGGACATAAACTTAGTTACAACTTTTTTACTTTCTAGTTGAATTACTGCATAAAGTGCTGCTTCTTCGTCAATCCACTCCAATAACCTTCCTCCAAATAATGTTTCATTAGGGTTTAAATCTCCTGGCTTTACAATTTTTCTAGTATGGTATCTCATATTCCTTTACTTTCTTGTAAAGTTACTGAAACAGTATATATTTTCTATAAATTTAGCATTTCAACAACAAGAATTATCTAATTCAAAAATTCACTAAAGGATTACTATTAAATTATAAAAATTGAACATAAAATATTACTACATAAACACTTTTAAATCTTCAATAAATGTGATTTACTCGATCACTAGCTGTTCGCAAAATTCAGTTCCATCAGGACAAGTATCGGTTGTAGTCCTAATACAGATCTCATATGACCCAGGATCGAATTGAAAAAAGAATACATTATCTCCACTTTGTCCACCATCTTCTTCTATAACATCTCCATCTATTTCCCATTGATATGTTATTGTATCAATATCTCCAAACTCTGCTGTAAAATTATAGCTTGTAGTATTCCCTTCCTGTTCCAGAGTAAAAAATAAATTAGGACAAATTGGCTCGACAGTTATTTCTTTGCAATATTCTGCTCCATTAGGACAAGAAGGAGTTTCTGTTCTTATACAAACTTCATGTGTACCTGGCGACAAATTAGAGAATAATATGTTATCTCCATTAGCCCCTCCATCTTCCTCTATTAGCTGATTATCTATATACCATTGATAACTTAGCTCTTCCATCGCGGAAAAACTAGAGGTAAAAGTATACGCTAGGGTTCCTTGTTCTTGTTCAAAATCAAAAAACAATTCTGGACAAAACTCAGTAACTTCAATCTGTTTACAAAACTCTATCCCTTCTGGACAATTAGGAGTTTCCGCTTTTATACAAACCTCATAAGTTCCGGGTGAGCCAAAATCGCGTATCAATAAATTATCTCCCTGATTATTTGGTCCATCACTCTCAATAAATTGACCATCTACAAACCAATCATACGTTCCTACTTCTTCTATCTCCGAAAAATCGGCAGTAAATTGATATTCCAAATTAAATTGATCTGTTAGATCAGAGGTGAAATCAAGGTTCGGGCATCTACTTTCGCAAGAATCTATAAGTCTATAAAAGCCAAAATAAGTCTCTATTGTACTACTTTCAAAATTTGGCGATACCAACAAATTCAATGGAAATTTGAAATTTGGTTGATATGACGTCCCTTGTTCTTGATAAAATGTTTGAAACGCATCGTCTGTTGTAATTTCAGTTTCATTTCCATTAACATTAAATAAAGTTACTGGATAGTCAAACTTAAAGCATCCATTAAAAAACTGATCAAAATCATCTCTGATCGTATCGAACTCACATTCTTGTATAACATTTAACAAAGCTACCTCATTAGCAATAGATACTGTGGCATCTGTATTTCTAAATATAATATTGACAGGAAACTCTAATCCCGTGACGTTAAAATTGGTTCCTTGACTTGAAATCACATCTACTAATCCATCGTAATTCTCAATTCTTATAGTAGAATCCGTATTATACCCAAGTGTAATTGGGTA
Source organism: Aquimarina amphilecti (assembly GCF_900109375.1). Classification (GTDB taxonomy): domain Bacteria; phylum Bacteroidota; class Bacteroidia; order Flavobacteriales; family Flavobacteriaceae; genus Aquimarina; species Aquimarina amphilecti. Next base: position 318,146 of record NZ_FOAB01000006.1, on the reverse strand, counting down.
TACAAATCTAAAACATTGTTCACTTTCTGACAGAAAAGTTATTGTAGCATCAAAATTATTAAGGACAGTTACCAAAGCAGCACTTGATATCACATTACCTGTGTTTTCTTCAGGAAAAAATGAATCATCACTCACACAACTACTAAATAATGATATCATTATTAGTAATGCATTTAATCGTATATATGTATTGAAATTCTTCAAAATAATTTGCCTTTATATAAGTAAAACGTCTGAAAATCAGTCTACCCTACCCTGAGTTAAAATAAATTATTCAATCTATTTTAGGTTACAATCTAACATATCTTATGCGCATAAACAAAATTCCCTGAAAGAATGACAATGCTTCCAGGGAATCAACCTAATTAATCTAACCTAACTAACTGTACTATTCTATGACTAATGTTTTACAAAATGTTACGCCATTTGGACAATCCGGTGTTTCTGTGATAATACAGATTTCATAAGTACCTGTTCCGAATTGATAATATAAATAATCATCTCTATCATTGCTGTTCATCATCTCAGAATCTACTACATCTCCGTTAATCATCCATTCATAAGAAACACTATTCATTCCCTCAAATTCTGCCCAGAAATTATATCCAGGAGTGTTTCCTTCTTGTTCTATATTAAAAAATAAATCTGGACAATCTACTTCTGACCCTTCGATTTCAATTACTTTACAAAATGTTACACCTTCAGGGCAATCTGGTGTTTCTACAGAAAGACATACCTCATAACTACCAACACTAAATTGATAGTAGAAAGGATCATTGTGACCTGAACTTGTTCCTACATAATCACCATTAATGGACCATTCTAGTGTTACATCATCTATACCTTCAAAAGCACTTGGGTAAAAGTAATACGCAAGGTTATCTCCATCTTGTTCTGCTTCAAAGAACAATTCTGGGCAAACACTAGCATCACCTTCAATTTCAATAATTTTACAATAAGAAGTTCCTTCTGGACATTCTGGAGTTTCTGTTTTTAAACATACTTCATACCTTCCTGGTGCAAACTGATAATAAAATCTATTATTATCACCATTATTAGAATCCTCTACAAACTCTCCATCAATATACCATCCTAACCATTCTACTTGATCAGCTCCTTCAAATTCTACTTGAAAATAATATGCTGGATTATCTCCGTCTTGTTCTGCAATAAAAAATAACTCAGGACATTCTTCGTCTATATCTGTCTCTTCTATTTCGATAGTCTTGCAATAAGAAGTTCCGTTAGGACAATCTGGAGTTTCTGTTTTAATACATACTTCATAACTACCAGACTCATTAAATTCCCAAAATAAATAGTTATCATCATTCTGATTGTCATTATCTATCACTTCTCCATCAATAAACCATTCATAACGAACATCTTCGATTCCAGGGAAATCTGCAATAAACTTATACTTATTTGGTTTTTCATACTGTCTTGCTTCAAAGAATAAGTCTGGACAAGGATCTGTTTCATCAACATCTACTTCAATTTCTTTACACACTTCTATAGGACAAGTATCGCTTACTACTTTTACACAAACGGTATATGTTCCTTCTTCAAACTGATATTCAAAAATCTGATTTGCGATATCGCTTAAGTTACCAGTATCTATTTCTTCGCCATCAATAGACCAAGTAAGTCTTACATCCTCAATACCGTCTAATTGAGCTGCAAATCGATAAACTGCACTTCCAGAAACATTGTCTACATTAATAGTAACATCCGGGCAATTTTCTAATTCTTCAATCTCTTCACAAGAAATAATTCCCAATAAAAGTGTAAAGATCATTACATACCAAATACTAAGTTTTTTCATCATTATAATTTTTAGGGGTTGTCAATAATTAATTGTCTTAGAAGCTTTTTATGCGCTCCACACTAATGAAACGCAGCTAAAAAAGAATACCCTACCCCTTCCTTCAAAAAAAATGTTAAAGGTCATTTTTGAAATTAAAAAAATGAGGTTGTATTGATATACAACCTCATTCTTTAAAATTATGAACTATGATCTATTAAGAACATTTATTATTCATATTACAATCCTTGAAAATCAACTTCGATACACTCTTGTAGTGCTCCACATTCAGTTGACTCCGCCTTATAGCAAATCTCATACTTTCCTGCTTGACTAAGGTGATTTTTTAATATGATAAAATGTCCTGTTGTAGTTGTAGGATTAATTTGAGTTCCATCAATTTCCCATACTACAGAGTTATCCTCTAATCCAAATAGAATAACTCCATTAGCATTTACAAATTCAGCTCCATTTGTTGCTATATATTCCAGCTTAAATACTGAACAATCTACTGGCTGTGGTTCTGGAATTACTACATCTCTACAAAATTCTGTACCATTAGGACATTCATTAGTTTCTGCTTTGATACAAACAGTATAAGTTCCAGGATTATAAGATGATAAATCAAGTTTATTATCTCTATCCTGACTTTGTAAACTTTCGGTTTCTACCAATACTCCGTCAACAAACCATTCATATACATCTAGCTGATTAATACCAGGAAAGTTAGCAAACATTAATGTTCCTTCTTCAATAAATGATAAATCAGGACAATCATCACCTCCATTATTATCATCTGTTACTTGAGCAGATACGCAAGCTTCAATCCCTTGAGAACAATCGTTAGAATTAAATTTTACACAAACTTCATAAGAACCTGGATTGTAATTACTCAAATCTAGTGTTACAGTATTACCCTGAACCTGCAAATCTTCAGCAGCTAAAAGCTGATTGTTTACATACCATTTAAACAAATCAAAATCATCGGTCCCACTAATTGTAGCTACAATGATATTTCCTTCTGAACTAACTGAAAGATCAGGGCAAGAATCCTGTCCATCACCATCGATAGTAATTTCTTCGCAATACTCAGCGCTAGTACAGGTAGGACTTTCTGAGATTAAACAAATAGTATATGTCCCTTCTTCTAAATTAGCAAGAGAAAATTTATTATCCCCTTGATTATCGGTTCCTTCATTTTCTATGATAGTTTCATTCCCTAGAGTTTCTCCAGAAACTTGCCAAGCATAAAACTCTAATGTATCAAGGCCTTCGAAATCAGCTATTAGGTAATCTCCATCTCTTGTGAATTTCAATTCTGGACAACCTTCCATATCCTCTCCTACAACTATTTCTTTACAAAACTCTACACCTGCAGGACAATCTGGAGTCTCGGCTTTTATACAAATAGTATAAGTTCCAGGATTATATTCGGAAATATCTAACGTATTATCACGTTGATTTTCTAGATTTTCAGTTTCTACCAATTCATCATTTACAAACCATTCGTAAACGTCCAAACTGTTTATTTCTTCAAAATTTGCAATTAATTTCCCACCATCTCTTTCAAAAGATAATTCAGGACAATCTGTAGTTGAGTCGCTGTCATCGCTTTCTTCACATGCAGTAAATACTAACATAAGCCCCAGCATAAGTAGGCTAAGAATTTTAAGATTTTTCATTTTAATTTTTTAATTAAAGATTAAGTAAAACTCAATTGAGATATTTTGTGTGTTATAACACTAGTAAAACGCTAATCAATCAAGCTACCCCACCCCAACTTTTATTTTTTTTTATAATTTATTTTTTTTGGTATCGGAAAAAAATCTAGTTTTGACACTAAATAAATCCCCCAAATGTCTGATAGTAAAAACTCTACTTGTGACGAACAAGCTTTTAATCAATTTTTCAAAAGTCATGCTAAACTTTTGAGAAGTTATCTATACTATAAATTTGGAGATCTTGATCAGGCAGAAGATATCGTGCAAGATTCTTTTATCAAATTATGGAATAATTGCGCAAAGGTCCCTTTAGACAAGGCAAAAAGTTATGTCTATACGATTGCTACTAATTTAGGAATTAGCATTGCAAGACATCAACAAGTAAAGTTTAAGCATCAAAATTATATTACACAACGAAAAAGTGATGTAACCAATGAATCTCCAGAATTTGTTATGCTTGAAAAAGAGTATATGGAGAAATTAAAAAAAGCTATAGCTGATTTACCCGATAGACAACGAGAAGTTTTTTTATTAAGTAGAATTGACAAAAAAACATATAGAGAAATTGCTGAGTTATCTAATGTATCTGTAAAAGCAATAGAAAAACTAATGCATAAGGCTTTATTAACACTAAGAAAAAAAATCGGAAATATTTAATTGTAATTATTTTCTAAAACCAAATCATTAGATCATTATTAATATGAAAATAAAAAAAGTAAATATTAGGGTAGGGTTATTAGATAGTAAAACGTTTCTATTATATACAGACAAGTTATGTTAGACGATAAAAAAGATGATATATTCTTATCAAGATGGATTAATGGAGGGCTTTCTCCAGAGGAACTCAATGAGTTCAAATCTCATCCAGAATATCATCACTATGCTAAGATCATGGCTGGTGCAGATGCTTTAGAACTTAAAACATATGATGTAGACAATGCTTTAAACAATATAAAATCTAACAAGAAAAACTCTTTAAAAAAGAACACTAAACCTGTTATCAAACTATGGCCTGCTTTAGCTGTAGCTGCTTCAATCGCTATATTATTTGGATTTTTCTTTTTTAAATCTAATGACTCGTTTACTACCTCGTATGGAGAACAATTAGCTGTTATATTACCTGACGGCTCAGAAATGATATTGAATGCTAAATCTGAAGCTATTTTTAATAAAAACGATTGGAAAAATAATAGAGTGATATCCTTAGAAGGAGAAGCATATTTTAAAGTAAAAAAAGGAAGCAAATTTACAGTAACTACAACAAATGGGGATGTTACTGTGCTAGGAACAGAATTTAATGTACAATCGCAATCTACATATTTTGAAGCACTATGCTATGAAGGTAAAGTGAATGTTAACAGCGGGAAAGAAAACACCATACTCACCGCAGGAAAAGGTTATAGAAAAATTGCTCGTACTTCATCCGAAAACTGGGTGTTTGAGGCATTAGAGCCTTCCTGGATTAGCAATACTAGTTCATTTAAAAGTGTACCTCTGCAGTATGTTTTCAAAGAATTAGAAGATCAGTACAACATTACTATTAACTCCAATGGAATTGATATTGAAACAATCTATACAGGAACTTTTCCCAATGATAATATAGAAGTTGCTCTTAAAACAGTTTTTAGTACCTTAGGTTTGCAATATAAATTATTGCAAGACCAAAAAACCGTGGTATTAGATAGATAAGAGAATGACAAGATTTTTATGTGTTTGCATGCTTTTCTGGGGGATGGTTGTTTTTTCACAAGAAAAAACAACCATTATTGATCTCAAAAACGAACCGTTATCTCTAATAATTCCTTCAATAGAAAAACAATTTAATGTAAAATTCTCCTACATCGATGCGACGATTGTAAATAAACCAGTTTCATTACAAACAAACTCAGAAACCAGTCTAGAAGAAGCTATTAATATATTGCAAGAACAAACACAATTAAAGTTCGAAATTACCGGAAAGAATTTTATCACTATTAGAAAATATTCAAAAAAGGATACCATTTCAATCTGTGGTTATATATATGATGAAAACAATCAACCTCTAGAAAAAATAAGAGTGTTTTTTAAAGGATCTAGAACAAACACTACCACGAATGAACAAGGGTATTTTGAAAACAAAGAGGTTCGTTTTAATACTCCAATTCTAATAAGCGCACCAGGATTTAGACAAAAGGTTTTAAATTCTTCAGAGTTTACCAATACCAATTGTGCCAACATATATTTAATTAATTCTATTGAAACACTTGACGAAGTTATTATACAGGAATATCTTACTAAAGGAATTACTCAAAATAAACGAATAGTTAATATAAACCTTAAAGATATAGAAATACTGCCTGGTCTTACAGAACCTGACATCCTTCAAAGCATTCAATTAACACCTGGTGTGAATAGTCCATTCGAGACAGCATCAGGAATATATGTACGCGGTAGTGCTCCAAATCAAAATTTAGTACTTTGGAATGGCATCAAAACATATCATCAAGGACATCTTTTCGGAATGTTATCTGCTTTTAATCCTTATGTCGTAAAAGAAGTAAATTTTTCTAAAAGTGGAGTAAGTGCTCAATATGGAGACAGGGTTTCTGGAATAATTGATATCAAAACAGAAGATAAAATAGTAGACCGTTTTTCTGGTGGAGCAGGTTTTAATATGATTAATGCAGATGCTGTGATCCATACTCCTATTATTAAAGATAAAGTTTCTTTACAGATTTCTGGTAGAAGATCATACACAGATCTTCTGGAAACCTTTACTTACAAGCAATTTGCTAATCGAGTTTTTCAAAACACTACAATAGCAGAAACGATTGAACTTAATGATGCCAAAAACGATTTTTTTTATGAAGACTACAATGCAAATTTAATTGCAAAAATTTCTGATTTTGATAAAATAGAAGCAAACGCTCTTTACAGCAAAAATGACCTAGATTTTGAACGTAGTGACAACTTAACATCTTTCAATGATAACTTAATTACAGAGAATGAAGGATATAATATTAGTTGGAAACATCAATCAAACAATAAATTTAAAATTAAAACTAGTGGATATTACACAAGGTATTTATTAAACTATCAATTTATTACTACGGAATCGGGAAATACTATAGAAACGGAAAGCAAAAAAAACAGTGTAAAAGACTTTGGAGCAGCTTTGGACCTTAGCTATTCTTTATCACAAAGTCATAAAATTTTAGGTGGGTATCAATTTTCTAACAACAATATTAAATATGCCTTTGTAACAACTACACCGACGTATGAATTAATTTTGGATCAAGATGATCGTTTTCTGAATACACACTCTATATATGGTGAGTATAAATATGAAATACCAAGAAACTTATACCTGTCCGTAGGCTTAAGATTCAATAACTACACTGAATTAAATGAATCATTTATTGAACCTAGAGTTTTTATACAAAAAAACCTATCAAAATCTTGGCAACTAAATGCCACTGGAGAATACAGAAGTCAAGCTGTTAGCCAAATAAGGGAATCCGTAGTAAGTGATCTATCTCTAGAAAATCAGGTATGGACATTAGCGAATGAAGAACAATTTCCTGTGATAACGAGTTATCAATTTACCTTAGGCAGTAGCTTTAAAAAACACAAATGGTATTTTGACATAGACACTTATTACAAGCAAATAGATAATATTACATCCTTAACTGCGGGGTTTATAAACCCAATTGACAATACCTATCATAATGGTGAAAGCAGAGTTTACGGGATTGATTTCTTTTTAAAGAAACGATTTAATCGCTATAAAACCTGGATAAGCTATTCTTATATCAACACCAAAAACAAGTTTGAAGACATCAATAACAATCAATCTTTTCCTGGTAATTGGAATATAGAACATACTGTAAAATGGTCTCATTTTTATAAAATCAACAATTTCCAATTCTCACTGGGTTGGTTGTGGCATACCGGTAAAGCGTTTACCAATGTTGATGGAGTTGATGAAAATGGAAATTTAGTAATTTTAGATTTTGGAGAAATCAACGGTAATAACTTACCTATTTATCATCGTCTTGATTTTTCTGCCATATACGATTTCAAAATAGGTTCTAATCCTAATGTTAAGTATCGATTAGGGCTTTCTGTATTAAACCTATATGATAGAGAAAATTTATTAAATCGAGAGTTTAGAACAACGAATTCTTTAGATAACCGATTTATAAACTCTGATATAGTAGCATTAGGTATTACACCTAATCTTAGTTTTAGAGTTTTTTGGTAGATCTTTTTTTTAAATTATATGGATGAGTTAATTTTATATAAAAAAAGAGGCATTGAATTCAACACCTCTTTTGTATATTTTTTAGAATCTTTCTTTCTTAGAACTGCTCTCTTCCTGAGAAATGGAAAGCTCCTTCGATAGCAGCATTTTCATCACTATCACTTCCGTGTACAGCATTTTCACTAATAGAAGTAGCAAACTTCTTACGGATAGTTCCTTCTGCAGCTTCTTCTGGATTAGTAGCACCGATTAAAGTTCTAAAGTCTTCAACAGCATTCTCCTTTTCAAGGATAGCAGCTACTATTGGACCACTAGTCATATATTCTACTAATTCTCCATAAAAAGGACGCTCACTATGCACAGCATAAAAAGCTTTAGCATCATCTGTAGTTAACTGTGTTAATTTCATTGCCACAATTCTAAAACCTGAAGCAGTTATCTGTTCAAGGATTGCACCGATGTATCCTTTTCTTACCGCATCCGGCTTAAGCATTGTAAAAGTTCTATTTGTTGCCATTTTTAAAGTTTGGTTTTTATCCTATCTCCTAATTAAGGAAATTGATTTTTAATTATCTTTTGACTATTAATGTCAAATGCAAAATTTTGTGCAAAAGTATATATAAAAGCATCAAAAACAATAAAAATCCTAAGAAAGTACTGTCTTTTATAAAATCAGATTTAATTATTCTATTTTTTTAAATACTCTTGTTTTATTTCTTGTAGTACTGCATTATTAGTTCCTCGCATCTGCATGGTTACTAATTGCCTATCAAAATCAAATCTTAAAACACCAAAACTCGGAATAGCAATTACTTTTCCAGTTCTATATCGATTAGGTTCTCCGCTATATTTAGTATATGCATGTGTTAATCCACTAGAGGTAAAATCTACTAAAGGATAAGAAATCATTGGTATATCTTTCTTTGAAAATTCCGAAATATGACGATCACCACTTAGAATCAAACAATTCTTGACCTCTGTTTCTGATATTAATTCTTGTAATTTCAATACCTCATCAGGAAAATTAGCCCAACTTTCCCAACCGTGTTCTCCTGATAAAAATTGAATACTACTCACTAATATATGAAAATCTGCATTACTTGATTTTAGTTCTTTCTCTAACCAAACCCATTGCTTTTCTCCTAATATTGTCTCGTTGTTATTTTCATGAGGTAGGTAACGCTTTTTTCCAGTTATATCTTTACGAAGAATTCCTCTAAAATATCTAGTATCTAATATAATTACTTTTATAGTTCCTTTAGGTGTTTCAAAAAGTTGAGAAGTATATATTCCATCTCTAATTCTTCTTTTATCATCTTTAGCAACTCCTATAAAATCGAGAAACAACTGTTGGCTTTCTTTTTTCTTATGCCACTCTACACCAACATCGTTTTTCCCATAATCATGATCATCCCAGGTAGCCATTATGGGAATCTTACTCTTTAATTTTTGATATCCAAAATTACTATTCTGAATTTTATAATCATCTGCAATTTTGGACATATCATCAGAATCTCCGTAAATATTATCTCCTCCCCAAATAAAAACATTCGGTTTATTCTTTAGAATTTCTTCCCAGAATGGTTGCGGACTATTTTGCTTATTACAACTTCCAAAAGCAATTACAAAATCTACAGTTTCTTTTTCCTGAGTTTCTTGAGCAGAAACATATTTAATAATAAAAAGTAAAAAAAAGACTAAATATATTTGGAGTTTCATTTTTCAAAAAGATTAGATCTTGGTAAAAGTAATCATTCCAGTATTACCATATTATTAATTAATAGTATCTTCGCTGACCTATGAATACAAGTGAGTTTAAAGAAATAAAAGCGCTTTTAAGCGCTCCTAAAAACATAGTAATTATACCTCATAAAAATCCAGATGGTGATGCAATTGGATCTACCCTAGCATTACATCATTATTTATCGGGTTTAGGACATGAATCTACAGTAATAACACCAAATGATTATCCTAGTTTTCTAAAATGGATTCCTGGCGAATCTTCTATCGTAAAGTACGATAGTGATACTGAATTAGCAGTTAAAAAAATTAGAGGAGCGGATATTATTTTTACCCTAGATTTTAATCATTTTTCCAGAACTGGAAATATGGAAAGTGTTTTAGAACATACAAACACTACTTTTATTATGATTGATCATCACCAACAACCTGATGATTACGCTACCTATACATATAGTGATGTTGGTATGAGTTCTACATGTCAAATGATTTATCATTTTATTGAAAAACTAGATGATTTAGACAAAATTACAGCTGACGTAGCTACTTGCATCTATGTAGGTATTATGACAGATACAGGTTCCTTTAGATTTAGATCCACAACAAGCACTACACACAAGGTAATTGCGGATCTTATTGATCGTGGAGCTAATAATACTGCTATTCATGAAGACATATATGATAATAACACTTATTCTAGATTACAATTACAAGGCGTAGCACTTAAAAACTTAAGAGTGTTACCAGAATACAAAACTGCTTATATTACTTTATCTCAGAAAGAATTGGACGATCATAATTTCAAAAAAGGTGATACCGAAGGTTTTGTAAATATGGGATTATCGGTAGAAGGAATTCTTTTTGCACTGATTTTCATAGAAAACAGAGGTGAAAATATCATAAAAATATCTTTACGTTCCAAAGGTGAATTTTCCGTTAATGAATTTTCCCGAAATCATTTTGAAGGAGGAGGTCATCATAATGCTGCTGGAGGAAAAAGTAATCTTTCTCTAAGCGAAACCGTTGAAAAATTTATTAGTATCTTACCATCCTATAAAAATGCCCTGAATTCATGAGATATTTTCTCCTATCCATAGGTTTCCTAACGTTATTTTTCTCTTGTAAAGCTCCTGAAGCCAGAAGACCAGTAAGTATTTCTTCAGGATCATTTATCGATGAATCGATAAATCGAAATAAAGAACTTAGTGCAAGAGAAGAAGCAAGAATTCAAAAAATAATACAACAAGATTCTTCTAATAACTACATCACCTCTGATGGTGGATTCTGGTATTATTATGAGAAAAAAGACACCTTAGCAACCACCAAAGCCAAATTCGGAGATATCGTTAATTTTAATTATGATATCAAAGATCTTAACGGAGACATCATATATAGCGAAAAAGAGTTAGATACTGTAAACTATGCTATTGACCAAGAAGATCTTTTTTTTGGTTTAAGAGAAGGATTAAAAATAATGAAAGAAGGAGAAATAGTAACTTTTCTATTCCCTTCCTATCAAGCTTACGGATATTATGGGGACAATCATAAGATTGGCACAAATATTCCGTTAATATCTAGAGTAAAACTCAATAAAATCACAAAACAATCAACAAAAGAAAATTAAATCTTAACTAAAAAAATGAAAAAATTAAGTCTTTTATTTTTAGCACTTATTACTCTTACATTTACTAATTGTGAGGAAAAATACCCAGAACTTGGAGATGGAATCTATGCTGAGATCATTACCAACAAGGGAACTGCTATAGCTGAATTACATTACAAAGAAACTCCAATGACAGTGGCAAATTTTGTTTCTCTAGCAGAAGGAACAAACACTATGGTAGATAGTCTATATAAAGGTAAAAAATATTATAACGGTATTATCTTCCATAGAGTAATCAAAGATTTTATGATTCAAACTGGTGATCCTCTTGGTACAGGAACTGGTGATCCTGGTTACAAATTTCCGGATGAAATCGTAGATTCATTAACACACAAGTCTAAAGGTATTTTATCTATGGCTAACTCTGGTCCAGCTACCAACGGAAGTCAATTTTTTATTACACTAAAAGAAACTCCTTGGTTAGATGGTAAACATACTGTTTTTGGAGAAATCGTTTCTGGTCAAGATATTATAGACAGTATTGGTGTAACTGAAACTAAACCTGGAGACAAACCTGTTTCTGAAATAAGAATGGAACAAGTTAATATCATTCGTAAAGGAAAAGATGCTAAAGCATTTGATTCTAAAGCAGCTTTTGAAGACAAACTAAAAGCGCTAGAAGAAGAAAAATTAGAAGAAGAACGTATTGAAAAAGAGAGACAAGCGGAAATAGCTAAAAAATTCCCTGCAATTGCTGCTGAGTTCGCTGAATTAAGAAAAAAGGCGACTAAGCTAGAAAGTGGTTTGGAAATACTATTTTTAGAACAAGGAAATGGTGAACAGCCTAAGCAAAGTGATATGGTACAAGTAAACTACCAAGGATCCTTCACTGATGGAAAAATGTTTGACACCAATCTTGTAGAAAAAGCAAGAGAAATGGGACTTTTTGATCAGCGTCGTGCAGACCACCCAAAAGGATATGTTCCTCTAGAAATTCCTTATTCTCCAGAGGCTAAAATGATCCCTGGTTTTAAAGAAGGTGTTCAACAAATGAAGGTAGGAGATAAAGCAATTATATTTGTTCCTCCACATTTAGGATATGGAGAAAGAGGTAGAGCTCCGATTCCTCCGAATACAGAAATGGTTTTCGAACTAGAATTAGTTGGGATAGTAGGAAAACAATAACCTTCCCAATTAAATAGGATAAAAAAGGCATCTCAAATAAAATTTGAGATGCCTTTTTCTTTTGATCTAAATTAAAAAATTATTTACTCGGAATATTTTCTAATATTTCTTTCACAAAACCCCAATACTTTTGAGCAGAAGAAATACTAGCTCTTTCATCTGGAGAATGTGCTCCCAAAATAGTAGGACCAAAAGATATCATATCCATATCTGGATAATTCTGACCTAGAATACCACATTCCAAACCAGCATGACAAGCAGCAATATGTGCCTTTTCGCCATTTATTTTTTGATACAATTCGTCCAATACTTTCAGTATAGCAGAATTCATATTTGGCGCCCAACCTGGATAATCTCCATCTGTTGTAACCTCGCATCCAATTAACTCAAAAGTTGCTCGTAACTTATTTACCAAATCTAATTTAGTAGAATCCACACTGCTTCTGGTTAAACACTCAATCTTAATATCGCCATTACCAATAGTCACTTTTGCAATATTATTGGACGTTTCTACTAAGTCAGAAATAGATAGACTCATAACATACACACCATTATGAGCTGCATATAAAGATTTTAAAACACCTTCTTGAACACCTAATTCCATTACATTACTAGGTAAATCAACTTGTTTCAATTCTATTGATAAGCTTGGATCAACCAAAGAAAGTTCTTTCTTTATTGTAGTTATTAATTCAGAAGTCTCAAATTCAAAAGCTTCAGCTTGTATCGTATCAACCACTATCGTTGCAAAACTTTCTCTAGGAATTGCATTTCGTAAACTCCCTCCTTTGATTTGATGAATTCTAAGCCCAAAATCCTCAAAACCATCAAATAACAATCTATTCATAATTTTATTAGCATTCCCTAACCCTTTATGAATATCCATTCCAGAATGCCCTCCATTAAGACCAGTTACAGAAACTTCATATGCTGTTTTTCCTTCAGAAACCTCCTCTTCTTTATAAGTTCTTTCTGCTGTAACATCTACTCCTCCTGCGCACCCAACTCCTATTTCATCATCCTCCTCAGTATCTAAATTTAATAAGATATCTCCTTTCAACCAATTAGGTTTTAACCCCATTGCTCCAGTCATCCCGGTTTCTTCGTCGATTGTAAACAAAGCTTCTATAGCTGGATGTGATAACTCATTAGATTCTAAAATAGCCATAATAGTAGCCACACCTAATCCATTATCTGCTCCTAAAGTAGTTCCTTTAGCACGCACCCAATCACCATCTATATGCATTTCAATTCCCTGTGTATCAAAATCAAAAACTGTATCAGCATTTTTTTGATGCACCATATCTAAATGAGATTGCATCACTACAGTTTTTCGATTCTCCATTCCTGATGTAGCAGGCTTTCTAATTAAAACATTCCCAACTTCATCTACTTCTACAGGTAATCCTAGAGATGCACCAAAATTTTTCATAAACGCAATTACTCGTTCTTCCTTTTTAGAAGGTCTTGGTACGGCGTTTAAATCTGCAAATTTATTCCAGAGTTCTTTAGGCTCCAGATTTCTTATTTCTGAATTCATGTGTGTATCGTGTTTTTGACAAATGTACATTATGATAATCTTAATTCAAATCATATATTAAATGTTGTAGATTTACAATCTGATATATTTCGTTATATGCACTCTAAAACAAAATTATACCTTACGCTCCTTCTACCGGTGCAGTTTATAATTATCAAAATTCTTTCTTTCTTTCCGGAATTTATAGATCGTTTTTATAGTAATGGAGTTTTTATATACACGTCCAAAGCATTACGATATGCGTTCGGTTGGATTCCTTTTTCTTTCGGCGATATAGGTTATAGCATTTTGATTATTCTTTTGATTCGTTTTTTATTTAAAAAAGTATTTAGAAAAAACATACAATGGAAAACAGTATTGTTAGATATCGGGGCTACTTTATCTATAGTTTATGCTGCTTTCCATCTATTATGGGGAATGAATTATTATAGATTGCCAATGCATGAAATATTAGGTATAGAAGACCAATATAGCGAAGAAGAACTTTTACTAGTTTCAGAGAAACTTATTGAGCGTGCAAATATTATACATTCCACTTTAGAAACAAACGATTCATTAGCTATAGTAGTTCCTTATAGCAAAGAAGAAATATTCAAAAAAACAGTTCCCGCTTATCAAACACTTAATCAAGTTTTTCCTGCTATTAACTATTACCCAAAAAGTATAAAAAAATCTTTATTAAGTATTCCTTTAACGTATATGGGCTTTAGTGGATACCTGAATCCCATAACAAATGAAGCGCAAGTTAACGGGCTAATTGTAAACTACAAAACACCAACTACCAGTTGTCACGAGGAAGCACACCAATTAGGCTTTGCAAAAGAAAATGAAGCTAATTTCATGGCGGCTTTAACTACTATGAATTATAATGATCCGTATTTTAACTACAGCGGAACCACTTTTGCACTTAAGTTTTGTCTTAATGATCTATACCTTAGAGATGAACAAAAAGCATTTTGCTTAATAGAAAAATTAAGACCCGGAATACGAAAAAATTATCAGGAGGTAAATGAATTTTGGATGAGTTATCAAAATCCTTTAGAACCCCTTTTTAAAAGTACTTATGACACATATCTCAAAGCTAACAACCAACCAAAAGGAATGGAAACCTATAGTTATGTTGTAGCTTTATTAGTAAATTATTATAAAGATAAGCTCTAATCTATTTATGATTATCTTATTTTAATTCGGCTATCGGTTGTTAAAAAATTACTAATTTGTAAGGTCTTTCTGTATCAAAAGTTATCTTTAAAACCAATTCATTTTTTACACTAACTCTTATGAAAAAACTATTTTTATCACTCTCTGTGATATTTATGGGATTTAATTTTTATGCTCAAGAATATTTCCCAAAAAATGATGGCGTAAAGACGTCAAATTCTAATTATACAGTTTTCACTAATGCGATTATTCACACATCTCCGGAAACTGAAATTAAGAATGGTACATTAATTATTCAAAAAGGAAAAATCAAACAAGTAGGTACTGCACTCTCTATTCCTAAAAATAGTATTGTAATTGATCTACAAGGAAAACATGTATACGCTTCCTTTATTGATCCTTTTACTAGCTTCGGAATTAAAAAACCTAAAAGACAAGGAGGTTCTTTTAGAAGCAATCCTCAATATGATGCTTCTAGAGAAGGATATTATTGGAATGACCATATCCGTCCAGAAACAAATTCATTAGATGATTTTACTTATGACAAGAAAAAGGCTGATGAATTTATCAAAGCTGGATTTGGAACATTAAATACTCATATGCCTGATGGAATTATGAGAGGAACCGGTTTATTAGTCGCTCTTAATAATGATGGTACCAAAGGTGATCGTTTATTAAGTGATGCATCATCACAATTACTTTCTTTTTCTAAAAGTAATAAAAGCAAACAAATGTACCCTACATCACTAATGGGTTCGATGGCACTGCTAAGACAAGTATATTTAGATGCTAAATGGTACACCACTAATAATACAGATTATAAAGATCTATCCATAGAAGCTTTGAATAAAAACAAAAACTTACCTCAAATTTTTGAAGCAGGAAGTAGAATTAATGGTTTTAGAGCCGATAAAGTAGGTGACGAATTTAATATTCAATACATCATCGTTGGTGGTGGTGACGAATATGCTAGAATCAATAAAGTAAAAGCTACCAATGCCAAATATATAATTCCGCTTGATTTTCCAGAAGCTTATGACGTATCTGATCCCTATATGGCTAATCTAGTAAGCTTAGGTGATATGCGTCACTGGAACCAAGCACCGACAAATCCATCTATTTTGGCTAAAAATGGAGTTCAATTTTCACTAACTACACACAAACTAAAAAAGATTGCTGATCTCAATGCAAGAATCGAAAAAGCAATCAAGCACGGATTAGACAAAAAAACTGCATTAGAAGCGTTGACTACAGTTCCTGCTCAAATCTTGGGTAAAAGTGATGTATTAGGAACTATTAAAAAAGGAGCTTATGCCAATTTCTTAATTACCAGTCAAGAATTATTCTCTAAGGATAATATTATATATGAAAACTGGGTACAAGGGCATAAGAATATTATTAATGACATGAATACTACAGATATTAATGGTAAATATGAATTGACTCTTGCAGGAAAAACATATGATCTATCTATATCTGGCAAACCGGCTAAACCAAAAGCAGAAATAAAACTGGGAGAAACTAAATTAGGAAGTAAAATTAGTTATACTAATGATTGGGTATCTCTCACTTTTACCGATGCAGATACCACAAAAACTCAATTTACTAGGCTAGTCACAGCCATCAATAAAAATCCGAAATTTTGGAGTGGTAAAGCAATTCTTCCAAATGGATCAGAGACTACTTTTACTGCTAAACAAAAACCAAAAGAAGGAACCAAAGATGCTAAAAAGAAATCTAAGGATAAAAAAGAAGTACCTAAAGTACTTCCTGTAACCTATCCAAATATTGCTTATGGTAATAGGTCACTTCCAAAATCCGAAAACATACTATTTAAAAATGCAACAGTTTGGACTAACGAATCTGATGGGATTCTAAAAGATACAGATGTATTAATTAAAAATGGAAAAATTGCTGGAATCGGAAAAAATCTCAATGCTGGGAATGCCAACGTTGTTGATGCTACAGGAAAGCATATAACTAGTGGTATCATTGATGAACACTCTCATATTGCTGCAGCAGCAATTAATGAAGCAGGACATAATTCTACCGCAGAAGTAACTATAGAAGATGTTGTCTCTCCTGATGATATCAATATGTATAGAAATCTAGCAGGTGGAGTAACTTCTATCCAAATATTACACGGATCTGCTAACCCTATTGGTGGTAGATCAGCAATCTTAAAACTAAAATGGGGAGAAAGTGCAGAGAACCTTATTTACGATAATTCACCTAAGTTTATCAAATTCGCTTTAGGAGAAAATGTAAAACAAAGTAATTGGGGAGATGCCGAAAGAATACGTTTTCCGCAAACTCGTATGGGGGTAGAACAACTATATATTGACTATTTCACACGTGCCAAAAGATATGAGCAACAAAAAAATAGCGGAAAACCATATAGAAAGGATATCGAAATGGAGACCTTAGTAGAAATTTTAAACGGAAAACGTTTTATTAGCTGTCATTCATATGTACAAAGTGAAATTAATATGTTAATGAAAGTGGCTGAAAAATTCAACTTTAGAATCAACACGTTTACCCATATTCTAGAAGGTTATAAAGTAGCAGATAAAATGGCTGCGCATGGAGTTGCAGGATCTACATTTTCGGATTGGTGGGCTTATAAATATGAAGTAAATGATGCAATTCCTTACAATGCGACTATTATGCATAATGAAGGTGTTCTTGTTGCAATTAATAGTGATGACGGCGAAATGTCACGAAGATTAAACCAAGAAGCTGCTAAATCAGTAAAATATGGAGGTATTAGTGAAGAAGAAGCTTGGAAGTTTGTGACACTTAATCCAGCAAAAATGCTACATATTGATGATCGTGTAGGAAGTATCAAAATAGGCAAAGATGCAGATCTGGTATTATGGACAGATCACCCGCTTTCTATTTATGCGAAAGCTGAAAAAACAATAATAGAAGGAGCTGTATATTTTGATCTGGAAAAAGACAAAACCAACAGGAAAGCTATCGCTGAAGAGCGAAATCAATTGTCTACAATGCTTCTGAAGGCTAAAAACAGTGGCTTAAAAACGCAGCCCCCAAAGAAAAAGGAAAAACAACATTTTCACTGCGATACCGTAGAACACATCCACTAAACACCAATTGAAAAAATGAAAAGTATATCATATATAATTCTGTTGCTAATTGTTACATTCGGAAATGTAACGGCACAACAGACTCCTGCTAAATCACAGACTAAAGCGATCTCTATTACAGGTGCTATCGCACACATAGGTAATGGCGAAGTAATCAATAATAGTATTATAATTTTCGAAAACGGAAAAATCACTAATGTTGGCATTAATGGAAGTATCCCTAGTAAAGGAGAGGTAATAGACGCATCCGGAAAACATGTTTATCCAGGGTTTATTGCTCCTAATTCTACTTTAGGACTTGTAGAAATTGGTGCTGTACGGGCTACTGATGATGATAGTGAGATCGGTGGTTTTAATCCACATATTAGAAGTATCATTGCTTATAATGCCGAAAGTAAGATCGTAGAAAGCATGAGACCTAACGGTGTTTTAATTGCACAAACAACACCTCGTGGCGGATGGATTTCTGGGACTTCTACCATAGTGCAATTAGATGCCTGGAATTGGGAAGATGCAGCAATTAAGACGGATGATGGGATTCATATGAATTGGCCTAGTCCTTTTACCAGAGGAAGATGGTGGTTAGGTGAAGACCCTGGTTTTAAGCCAAATAAAAAATATCAAGAACAAGTAACGGCACTTACTGATTATATGAATCAGGCAAAAGCAACTATAAAATCTGATGTGAGTAAAGAAAACTTACCTCATCTTTCCATGAAAAATATTTTTAATGGTTCACAAACCCTATTTATTCATGTTAGTGCTGAAAAAGCCATTTTAGATGTGTTGAGTTTTGCAAAAAAACAAGGATTAAAAAAGGTAGTTTTAGTAGAAGCGGATGAAGCATATAAAGCGGTTTCACAATTAAAACAACAAAACATTCCTGTACTATTAACCAGAACGCATTCTACACCAAATTATGAAGATGATGATTATGACTTACCATATAAAAATGCAAGGTTATTAATGGATGCAGGTGTATTAGTCGGTTTGCAAAATACTGGCCAAATGGAGCGAGCAAACGCTCGTAATCTACCTTTTCAGGCAGGAACTGTGGCAGCACACGGTTTAGACAAAGAAAAAGCAGTTCAATTAATAACTGGTAATAGTGCCAAGATACTAGGTATTGATGATATCGTTGGAACTTTAGAAGTGGGAAAAGATGCTACTCTTTTTATAAGTATTGGTGATGCATTAGATATGCGAACTAATCAATTAGAAAAAGCATTTATACAAGGACGAGATATAAGTTTAGAAAGTCATCAAACTAAATTATGGAAACGCTATAGTGGTAAATATGGAAAATAAATAAAACGTTTATTCATTAAAATAAAAAAGAGGCGCTAAAATAAGCGCCTCTTTTTTATTTTAAATTCCAAGCTTGGACATTTGATGTTTGCTTTTATATTTAAGCGCTACCGTAACTCTTACGGATTCATATATTTCGTCTTCTCCTCTTGATCTCCAAAATGTTTTCACACCTTCTTTTACTAGCCAAGAAAGTGATGGTGTATATGTAGGTCTAGGAACTAAATGCATCGATGCTGACGCCTCTAACGCTTCTGCGTACATTTCTGCTGCCAAATCACCCAATTGCTCAGTTACATCATGTTCTGAGATTGAATTTTTAGGATAAAAAAAGTTTAAGATTTCTACGACCATTTGGTCATTACTGATAGAACTCATTGAATAAGGTATTAAGAGATTAAAAACTTGTAAACTATTTTGTTTACACAAAAATCAAAAAAAATAACTTCTAATCACACCCTGTTTTCAGTGAAATTCAACACCTTATATCCAAGTAAACTAATTTCTAAATTCTTTCATATCGTGTAAAGCACTAACCAACATATTTACATGATTGAGAGTACAACTCTCCCCCATAATACCTACTCTCCATATTTTCCCTGCAAAATCACCTAATCCTCCTCCTACTTCGATATTATAATCGTTTAGTAATTTTTTTCTTAGTAATGCTTCATCATTTCCTTCTGGTAGAAAAACTGCATTTAGATTAGGTAATCTATATTGCTTTTCAACCAAATACCTAAACCCTAAGGATTCTAGTTTTGTTTTTAAAACCTCATGTACTTCTTTATGTCTTTTCCATCTGTTTTCTAAACCTTCTTCTAATACTATTCTCAAAGATTCTCTTAAAGCATATACCGAAGAAACTGGTGCAGTATGATGATATGCCCGTTTGGCACCACCCCAGTAGTTTTTAACCAAACTTAAATCTAAAAACCAACTTTGCACTTTTGTTTTTCTATTCTCTAATGCTTTTAGAGCATTATCAGAAAAACTCACTGGTGATAATCCTGGTGGAGCACTTAAATTTTTCTGTGTACCTGTATAGATAGCATCTATATTCCAATCATCTACTTTTAACTCTATACCGCAATATGATGTTACTGCATCTACCATTAATAATCCGCCAGCATTATGAACTAAATCACTAATCTCTTTTATCGGTTGCAAAGCACCAGTAGAGGTTTCTGCGTGTACTAGTGCTACTAGTTTTGGTTTTTTACATATATCCAACGCTTTTTTTACATCTTCTGGAGAGACCACAGTTCCCCAAGCTACTTCAACTTTATGTACTTTGGCTCCACATCTTTCGGCAATATCGGCCATTCTACCGCCAAAAACTCCATTTACACAAATAATAACCTCATCGCCTGGTTCTAACAAATTTACCAAACAAGTTTCCATACCCGCACTACCAGGAGCAGAAACAACAAAAGTCATATTATTTTTAGTCATAAAAGTATTTTGTACCATCGTTTTGACCTCATCCATAATAGTTACAAATTCAGGATCTAAATGACCTATTAATGGTGTAGACATTGCTTTAAGTACTCTTGGATGTGCATCTGATGGTCCTGGTCCCATCAAAATCCTATTACTTGTTGTAAGTTCTTTATACATAAAATTAGTTTTGCGTGTGTTACTATATCGTTTTCGTAAATAGAATTAGATAAAGGATATAAAATTAATTAATTCTAAAAATGTATCTGAATTGACTTTACAGTATTATTCCTAAAAAGGACATTATCAATGATTATTTCGTAATAAAGAATTAAATATATTATAGGATATTATCGATTTCATAAAATTGCACCTCTATTTTTATCAAAAAAAGTTTTCGATTTTCTAAAAAAACAAAGAGCTCTATTAGTTTGTAACTAATAGAGCTCTTTTAAGTTTTTTAAACCTTATAAGTTTCTAAGATCTATTCTGCTTCTTTTGGTTTACTAAATATAGTAAAATCCATTTTTTCTGAACTTGCTGACGCATTTACAAAATTTCTTTCGCTTTTAACTTCGCCTACAACCCCATCTTGATACTCTCTCCATTTTAACGTTTTTGGCAATAATAACCCATCCACGTCATTCCAATCAGAATATTCGATAAGACTAATTTTCTCACTACTTTCTTTACTAAAATACGTTACAGTATATCCTAAATATTTCATTCTATATGACTCATTATCATAGTATACAAAATAATTATCTTTCGGTGAATCACCAATCGCCTCTCCATAAGATATTTTATAACCAGGATACGACGTTTCTCCCACTTTAAGATCTTCTACTTTATCATAAGAAATACCATCATCTCCTAATACAAAAGGCATTGCATAAAAATAGAACATTAGATTATGATAAAACCTCGGGTTTCCTTTAAAATAAGTAGAATCTTGTTCAATCCAAGCTTCTTTCCCATCAAACCCTAATTGAAATTTATCCGTTTCTATACGAGCATGTCTAGTCTTAAGATCTGTAGTATGCTTCTCATTACCTTCTGGATTAGCTAGCTCAAAAACTAGAGAATTCTTTTCATCAAAAGATTGAATCCCTCCATGAGCCTTAAAAACGGAAGCTATATCAGTCGGAAAATCTTTAGAACGATCAACGATAGCAACTTCCTCTTTTTCTTCTACAATAACTTCTTTTTCTGTTTTGGGAGTTTCTTTACAAGAAAACAAAACACTTAAAACTAAAGTGGACAATATTATTTTTTTCATTTTTGAATGTTAGGTTATAGTTTAACTTTACAATAGTCGTAATGTATTTATAACCTTACAATTTATAATGAATTACTTCTTCTTTACTTTTTTTCCAACTTCATATATGTAGTTTTTATCAGAAAAAGTATAGTTACTAGTATTATACTTAAAAGTATTCACATCTGCTCCTTCTACAATTTCACCATGAAAAAAAACATAATTTATATCTTTTGCATACCCATAATCAAGTTCACTAAATGTTGCTGCATCAACTTCTTCGATTATTAAGCCTTGATAAAAAATCTGATCATCTATTTTTAAAAGAGAAGCATCTTCAAAAAAAGCAATTTCATTTCTATTTTTAAAAGGAAGCTTTACCAATTCTTGTATATAATCAGCGCCTCGATACGTAAGATAGAAATAAACATTCTTATCATCTCTTATATGAGAACTTGTGAGCGAAACTATTTCTGAAATATTGGCATCATCAATTTTTAATAAAGGTTCACCATATTGATAGTGATAAACTCCTTGAATATCCCTACAAAACTGATCATTAACAATGTCAAAAGACCCATGATCTACTTCTATGCATTTTTCATTATTGCGATAGATAAAGTTTTTATCCCTTGCAAAATCATAACTAAGCTGTTCATATGTCTTAGCATCTGCATCTTCGAGAATTTTAAAACCTTCTGCCTCTGAATCATCTAAATAATAAAGATCATCTATCAATATATAAACATGATTTTTATCTAATGGCATAAAACCAGACTTCACATCGAATGAAGCAACATCTACAGGAGTATTTATTATTCTAGATTTAAAATAAGCATGATTAGCATCCTTAGCATAATCTCTTCCTAGAACCTGAAAAGTAGGTAAATCCACTTCCATTTCATTCTTACCTAGTGAAAACCAATTTCCCATAGGGCTATATACGACACCCTTATCATCTCTACTGTAATAATAAGAATCTGATAATTCTTCATTTATTACTTTTCCGAAAGGATTAAAAAATCGATATACTCCATAAATACATAAAGCACCAATTGATACAAATAAAATAGCAACTATCATTATTATCTTTTTTACCATAAGATCAAAACTACAAAATGTCTTATACTCCAATCACCCTATAAACAGTGATTTAATAATTGCAAAAAGAAAATAATTAGGTTTTCTGCTTCTTTTTCTTAGCAGCTGGAAAGAGAACATTATTAAGAATTAAACGATATCCAGGAGAGTTAGGGTGTAATTCTAATTCCGTCTTAGGATCCCCTACTCTATGCTG
Source organism: Aquimarina amphilecti (assembly GCF_900109375.1). Taxonomy (GTDB): domain Bacteria; phylum Bacteroidota; class Bacteroidia; order Flavobacteriales; family Flavobacteriaceae; genus Aquimarina; species Aquimarina amphilecti. The sequence continues at coordinate 294,742 of NZ_FOAB01000006.1, read as the reverse complement.
ATAGTCCTCTGGATCGTGACCTCCATAGAACGTAAAAAAACCTTTCCCTTTAATTCCATGAATATATCTAGCTTCGTTATTAGTTCGATTTTCTCCAAGAACTAATACATTCGATTTAATTTCACTAGGATCATATGCAGTTGTTTGCCCCATAAATCCTTTAACTAAGGCAGTATGATTCTGACAAAGCATCGTAGGGATTGGATCCCATTTTGCCGAAAAATCCATTAAAGTAAAGTAATCTGTTGTTTTAGAAATGCGTCGTTTTCTAGTCATATCGATGGAAGAAAACTCATAAACATTAGGACTACGTTCTAAGGTAAAATCTTTAAAAGCAAAGGTTTTATTATAATCGATTTTAGATTGATACCCAGGTTCACTCGGATCTCCATCAAACATTGGTTCACATATATCTACGTCTTCTGATGCCAGAGCTATCTCGAAACTATCTGTGGCACTGCACATAGCAAACATAAAGCCACCTCCTACTACATAATCTCTAATCTTAAGTGCTACACCTAATTTTTCTTGAGAAACCTTTTCATATCCTAACTCAAAAGCTAATTTTTCTGCATTAGCTTTTTCTTTAATATACCAAGGTGCTGCTCTATAAGATGCATAAAACTTACCGTATTGTCCTGTAAAGTCCTCGTGATGTAAGTGTAACCAATCATACAGAATAAGGTTATCTTCTAAAACTTCTTTATCGTATATTGTTTCATACGGAATTTCGGCAAAAGTTAAAACCATGGTTACTGCATCATCCCAAGGTTGGTTCCCTTTGGGAGAGTATACAGCAATTTTAGGAGCTTTTTCTAAAATAACAGCTTCCATATTTTTAGATGGACTGCTTATTTCTTCTAAAATTTCTTCTGTTTTTGTATTACTCAAGACTTCATAAGAAACGCCACGAATGGTACATTCTTTTTTAATGTCATCCGTATCCGGTAACAAAAACGATCCTCCTCTATAATTAAGTAACCATTTTACCTTTAAATCTTTACTAAGTGTCCAATAAGTAATTCCATATGCTTTTAAATGATTTTGCTGACCGTCAGCATCCATCGGAATTAATACATAAGAGGCATACGATTGAAAAGTAAATAAAAACAGTAATGTACAAATTAAAAATTTGCACTTTATTTTAGAAAGGAACATCGTCATCATCATTAGAGTCGTTTATGCTACTACCAAAAGCTTCATCGGCACTAGGAAGATGATTTGTACTAAAAGGATCTTCTTCTTCTTTGCCGTCATTCATTTTAGAATGAAATTCAAATGGAGTACTAAAGTCATCTAAGTTATCAAATTTACCTAAGTGACCAATAAACTTTAACCTAATATTTTCTAAACCACCATTACGGTGTTTCGCTACGATAAACTCTCCTTGTCCCTGAGTAGGAGATCTTTCCTCATCATCCCATTCATCAATTTTATAATATTCAGGTCTAAATATAAACGCAACTATATCCGCATCCTGCTCGATTGCTCCAGATTCCCTCAAGTCACTCAATAGTGGCCTTTTACTACCTCCACGAGTTTCTACCGCACGCGATAACTGTGATAATGCAATAACAGGAATATTCAATTCTTTTGCTAATGCCTTAAGGTTACGAGAAATTGTAGAAATTTCTTGTTCACGATTTCCATTTTTACCACTACCTCCTGCCGTCATCAACTGTAAATAATCAATAACAATCATTCTTATACCGTGCTGCGAAGAAAGACGTCTTGCTTTTGCTCGTAAATCAAAAATAGAAAGAGAAGGAGTATCATCAATAAAAAGAGGTGCTTTCTCTAGGTCTTTTACTTTTACGTTAAGTTGCTCCCACTCATGTTTTTCTAATTTACCAGTACGTAATTTCTCGGAAGAAAGACCAGTTTCTGAAGATATTAGACGAGTAATTAGCTGTACTGATGACATCTCTAACGAGAAAAACGCAACAGGAATATTGGCTCCAACTGCCATATTTCTTGCCATAGATAATGTTAAAGCAGTTTTACCCATACCAGGACGTGCTGCTACGATTATCAAATCACTAGGCTGCCAACCAGAAGTTAACTTATCTAATTTATCAAAACCAGAAGGAACTCCACTCATCCCCTCTTTATTAGATATTTCTTGAATTTTTTTCTTAGCTTGAATTACAAGATTTTGTGCAGTCTCAGTAGATCTTTTAATATTTCCTTGAGTAACTTCATATAACCTAGATTCTGCCATATCCAAAAGATCAAAGACATCTGTTGTCTCATCATAAGACTCTTCAATGATTTCATTAGATATTTTAATCAAACTACGCTGTATATATTTCTGCAAAATTATACGAGCATGAAACTCTATATGTGCCGAAGATGCTACCTTTTGAGTCAGTTGTATAAGATAGAATTCCCCACCAGCCAATTCTAATTTTGCATCTTTCTTAAGTTGACTAGAAACCGTTAATAAGTCTATTGGTTCTGAATTTTCGAAGAGTTTAAATATAGCTTCAAAAATATATTTATGAGTCTCTTTATAGAATACATCGGCATTGAGGATATCAATGATTTCATCAACTCCTTTTTTATCAATCATCATTGCTCCTAGCACAACTTCCTCTAAATCAGTTGCTTGAGGAGGTATTTTTCCTTTTTCCAGCGATATTACGTTCCCCCGACCATAATTAGATTGCTGAGCTTGTTGTACTTTTTCCATAACCACGAATGTAAAAAAATTGTAAAGAGCTGGGCCTTACACAAAGGTAATCAATGTCCACCAGTCTTCAACAAATGAACTGTTGATAACTTAATAATATTGTTAATAAGCACAAAAAAATCCGAAGTCATAAACTTCAGATTTAGATGTCAAGTGATTTATTAGGGGTTAGCCTTTGAAGACTCCCATATTGGCATATTTATCCATACGCTTTTCTACCAATTCTTCTGGTGATAAGTTTTTCATCTCATCGAAAGAAGACAAAATTTTGTCACGTACGGTCTTAAAAGTTTTTTCGCGATCGCTATGAGCACCTCCAAGCGGTTCTCTTACGATTTCATCTACAACCTTAAGTCTGGCACTATCTTTTGCCGTCAATTTCAATGCTTCTGCCGCAATTTCTTTTTGTTCCCAACTTCTCCATAATATAGAAGAACAGTTTTCTGGCGAAATTACAGAATACCAAGCATTTTCTAACATCAATACTTTATCTCCAACTCCTATTCCTAATGCTCCACCACTAGCACCTTCACCAATAATGATAACCGTGATTGGAACCTTTAGACGTGTCATTTCTAAAATATTCCTAGCAATAGCTTCTCCTTGCCCTCTTTCTTCTGCTTCTAATCCCGGATATGCTCCTGGAGTATCAACAAAACAAACAACAGGGATATTGAACTTTTCCGCACTTTTCATAAGACGAAGTGCTTTTCTATATCCTTCAGGATTAGCCATTCCAAAATTTCGATATTGTCTTGTTTTGGTATTATATCCTTTTTGCTGACCAATAAACATAAAGCTCTGATCACCAATTTTACCTAAACCACCAATCATCGCTTTATCATCTTTAACATTACGATCACCGTGTAATTCTAAAAAAGAATCTCCACAAATAGCATTTATATAATCCAAAGTATATGGCCTAGATGGATGTCTAGATAATTGTACTCGCTGCCAAGCAGTCAAGTTCTTATATATCTCCTTTTTAGTCTCGTTTAACTTTTTTTCAATTTGCTTACAAGTATCAGTGACATCAACATCACTTTCCGCTCCTATAGCGCAAGCTTTTTCAAATTGTTCTTCGAGTTCTTTTATGGGGAGTTCAAATTCTAAATATTCCATATCAAGAATATATTTTGTTTTTTTTAACTAGGGTTAGCGGACAAATATAAAACAATACTTGTTAAACTAGTATTAAGACCTTTGTCTTTTTATTTTTTTAAGATTTTTAAACACCCCATTTAGTACCACAGTCCCAAGTATAATAAGGGCTCCGTAATAAAATCCTGGATTCATTTTTTCTGAATCTCCAAAAATTAAATATGCCAATACAATTCCATAAACTGGTTCTAAATTTATCGTTAACATTACTGTATAAGGGCTTAAGTATTTCATAACCTGCACAGAACCAATAAAAGCATACGCAGTACAGAAAGAAGCAAGTATTATAAGAAATATCCAATCCGAAGTTGATAATTGAAAGAAACCAACTGTAAAACCATCGTTTTCTGCTCCTAAAAAAGACATCCCTATCAAATAAACGGTAACAAAACCTACTCCACTTAATAATTCATAAAAAGAAATCATCGATGGTGAATATTGCTGCGCAATCTTACCATTAATTAGTGAGAAAACAGAAGATAAAAAAGCTGAACATAATGCATACACAATCCCAAGAAAATAATCTCCTTCTACGTTAAAAATAATATAAAGACCTCCGATTACCATCAAACCAAATACAACTTCATACCAGATTAATTTCCGCTTATAGAAAATAGGTTCTAAAATAGATGTGAAAAATGCACCTGTAGATAAAACAGCTAGCGTTATGGAAACGTTAGAAACTTTTATTGCGGCAAAAAACGTGATCCAATGTAACGCTATAATACCGCCCGCTATACACAACGTGAATAAGAGTTTCCTTGATATATTTAAAGAAACTTTTCTAAAACGAATGTAAATGTAAATAAATCCTGAAGCCATTAACATTCTATACCACACTAAAGGTAACGCTTCAATGGAGATTAGCTCTCCTAGTATAGCGGTAAAACCCCAGATAAATACAATAAAATGAAAATGTAAATAGTTCTGAAGTTTAACGTTTGGCATTGTATAATAGATAAATTGCTAATATCCCAAAAGAAAAATTCGGAAACCATACAGCTACTAAAGGTGGGAAATCTGATTGATTAGCTAAAGTACCCAAAACCTTATCAAAAAAGATAAAGACAAAGGCTAACGAAATACCAACAGCTAAATTAACCCCCATTCCCCCTCTTCTTTTCATAGAAGAAACAGCTACACCAATAACAGTAAGTATAAAAGCTGAAACGGGAATACTCCATCTCTTGTAAGCCACAACTTTATATCGGTTTATATCAGAAGAACCTCTTTTGCTTTCTTTTTCGATAAATTTATTTAACTCCATATAATTTAGCGTCTCTGCCACATAAGTTACCGGAGTAAATTCATCTATATCAAAAGGTAAAACAGTATCTTTTTTTCTAGCTTTTTCTATAATATCCTTATCCTCTAAAACTGTACGTTTTACGAAATCTCTTAATTCATAAACGCTATCTTTTGAAGTAATAGTTCTTGCAGAAATTTTAGTAACTAATTTATTCCCATCAAAATACTCTAATGTGAAATTTGTTGCCTTTTTCTTAAGCGGCCTGAAATCACTGGCATATAAAAAGATACTATCATTTAATTGGCGGTATACATTTCTTGTTTCCTGAACTTTCTTGCCCTTTTTTAGATAGGTATATTTAAACTCATTAAATCCTTGACTTGCTTTAGGAGCTAAAAACAATCCCATCGCAAGGGCTCCCACACAAATCAAAATTGCTCCTATCATATATGGCCTAAGAAATCTCCAAAACGAAACTCCAGAACTTAAAAAAGCAATGATTTCCGTTTTATTAGCCAACTTAGAAGTAAACCAAATTACAGAAAGGAAAACAAATAATGGAAATAATAAATTCGCAAAATATATTGTAAAATCTAGATAATAAGAAACAACAGCTCCAAATGGTGCTTCGTGCTCCAATATATTATCTATTTTTTCAGAAAGATCAACGATAATCCCTATTGGAATAAACATAAGAATCATTGCAAAAAATGTACCCAAATAACGTTTAAGTATATACCAGTCTAATATTTTCAAATTATAGTCTTTTATCCATTTGTTTAACCATCATATTTTTCCAAGAATAAAAATCTCCTGCTAATATATGTTTTCTCGCCTCTCTAGTCAACCATAAATAGAAACCTAAATTATGAATTGTAGCTATCTGTCTACCCAACATTTCATTGACAGAGAAAAGGTGTTTTAAATATGCTTTAGAATATTCTGTGTCTACGTATGTGATTGCCATTTCATCAATCGGAGAAAAATCATCTTCCCATTTTTTATTCTTAATATTAATAGTTCCGTGTGCTGTAAACAACATTCCATTTCTACCGTTTCTTGTCGGCATTACACAATCAAACATATCAATCCCCAGCGCAATATTTTCCAAAATATTAATAGGTGTACCAACACCCATCAAATATCTAGGCTTATCTTCTGGTAATATTTCAGTTACTACTTCGGTCATTGCATACATCTCTTCAGCCGGTTCTCCTACGGACAATCCTCCGATTGCATTTCCTTCTGCTCCAGCATTGGCTATATATTCTGCAGACTGTCTTCTTAGATCCTTATAAGTGCTTCCTTGCACTATCGGAAAAAAAGTCTGATCATATCCATATTTAACTGGAACTTTTTCAAGATGTTGCATACACCTATCTAACCACCTGTGTGTCATATGCATACTTCTTTTCGCATATCGATAATCACAAGGATATGGAGTACATTCATCGAACGCCATTATGATATCAGCACCAATTGTTCGTTGTATTTCCATTACATTTTCTGGAGTAAACACGTGATATGAACCATCAATATGAGATTTAAACTTAACTCCTTCTTCCTTAATCTTACGATTTGCTGATAAAGAATATACCTGATAACCACCACTATCTGTTAGAATATTTCTATCCCAATTCATAAATTTATGTAACCCTCCTGCTTTTTCTAAAATTGGTGTTTGTGGTCTTAGATACAGGTGATATGTGTTTCCTAATATAATATCTGGATTAATATCATTTTTCAACTCTCTTTGATGCACACCTTTTACAGTTGCCACAGTACCAACAGGCATAAAGATTGGAGTTTCGATAACTCCATGGTCAGTTGTTATTTTTCCGGCTCTAGCCTTACTCTCAGGGTCCGTAGATAATAGGTCGAATTGCATAATTTTTATTTCGTAGAGCGCAAAGATAACTAACTAAAACTACTTTAATAAAGTGAAGTTTCCGAAAACTTTTCGTTATTAACAATAGTATCTTAATTAAAAGGTGATCAGACATTTTGCCACGGTAATCAAAACCTTTATTTTTGCGCCTTAATCATTAAGCCAATTAGCATAGCAATGCCAAAAACACAACAATTAGAAGATTTTGTAACCCAAGTTCGTAGAGATATTCTTCGACAGGTTCACAAAGTAAACTCAGGGCATCCAGGTGGTTCTCTGGGATGTACCGAATTTTTTGTAGCTCTTTATCAAGAAATTCTAGAAAGAAAAGATGGTTTCGATATGGACGGAAAAGAAGAAGATCTTTTCTTTTTATCTAACGGACATATTTCTCCTGTTTTTTATAGTGTATTAGCAAGAAGTGGGTACTTTCCTGTGGAAGAACTAAATACATTTAGACTTATCAATAGTAGGCTTCAGGGACACCCTACAACACACGAAGGACTTCCTGGAATTCGAATTGCTTCTGGATCTCTTGGACAAGGTATGTCTGTAGCCATTGGAGCTGCTCAAGCAAAAAAACTAAACAATGACAATCACCTTGTATATAGTCTTCACGGAGATGGAGAACTACAAGAAGGTCAGATTTGGGAAGCAGCTATGTATGCGTCTGGAAAGAAAGTAGACAATCTTATTTCTACTGTAGATCTTAATGGACAGCAAATTGATGGATCTACTGATGATGTATTATCCTTAGGTAGTCTTAGAGCTAAATTTGAAGCTTTTGGTTGGGATGTTATGGAAATCAAAGAAGGAAATAATATCACAGCTGTAATAGAAGGCTTAAAAGAAGCTAAAAGTAGAACCGGAAAAGGGAAACCAATTTGTATTTTGATGCATACGGTAATGGGTAACGGAGTTGATTTTATGATGCACACACACGCTTGGCATGGTAAAGCTCCAAATGATGAGCAGTTAGAAATAGGTTTAGCACAAAATCCAGAGACTTTAGGAGATTACTAAGGCGTACAAAAGAGATTTCTGTTTTACAGAAATGACTTAAAAAAAATATTCATGAAAAAATATATAGATACAGGAAAAAAAGATACTCGCTCAGGTTTTGGAGCAGGTCTTGAAGTACTTGGAAAAACAAACGAGAATGTTGTAGCACTTTGTGCGGATCTTATTGGTTCTCTAAAAATGGATGCATTTATTGCAAATAATCCAGATCGCTTTTTTCAAATAGGAATTGCTGAAGCTAATATGATGGGAATAGCTGCTGGATTGACTATTGGAGGTAAAATACCTTTCACTGGAACATTTGCTAATTTCTCTACAGGTCGAGTTTATGATCAGATTCGTCAATCCATTGCTTACAGTGGAAAAAATGTAAAAATCTGTGCTTCTCACGCTGGATTGACACTAGGTGAAGATGGTGCTACTCATCAAATCTTAGAGGATATTGGATTAATGAAAATGTTACCAGGAATGGTTGTAATTAATCCTTGTGACTACAATCAAACCAAAGCAGCTACAATGGCTATTGCAGACTATGAAGGCCCCGTATACTTACGTTTTGGAAGACCAAAAGTTGCAAATTTTACTCCAGAAGATCAAAAATTTGAAATCGGAAAAGCGGTTCATTTACAAGAAGGTACTGATGTTACTATTGTAGCTACTGGTCATTTAGTTTGGGAAGCTTTACTTGCCGCCGAAGCATTACAAGAAAAAGGAATTAGTGCTGAAGTAATTAACATACACACTATCAAACCACTTGACAACGAAGCTATTTTAAATTCGGTTAAAAAAACAGGTTGTATAGTTACCGCAGAAGAACATAACTTTTTAGGAGGTCTTGGAGAAAGTGTATCTAGGGTATTATCTCAAAACCACCCAGTACCACAGGAATTTATTGCAACCAATGATACGTTCGGAGAAAGTGGAACTCCAGATCAACTTATGGAAAAATATGGATTAAATGCTGAAGCTATTACAAATGCAGTAGAAAAAGTGATAAAAAGAAAGTAATACTAACTATTCCATTATACCAAATTATATTAAAAGTCTTCTGTTTTCACAGAAGACTTTTTTATTAGCCATTAGAATAATCAGATTCTATTTCCGTTATAGAAGAAACACTGACCACAACCAAAAAAATAATTAGTTAATTATTCATCTTTTAAAACTCATTTAAAATGAAAAATGTATTAGTGTTTTTAATTCTTTTCACTTCTTGCTCAATCATATCGCAAGAAAAAGGAATAAATTTTGGTGTAAAAGCCGGTTTAAATTATGGAGATAATGGTAAAATCGAATTTAGTGATGTCACCAACGCAGGTGATAACTTACTTTCTGAAAATGCCGATGATCGTGTTGGTTATCACATTGGCATCTTCTTAAGAGGAGATATTACTGATAACTTCTATCTAAAACCCGAACTACAATACACCCAAAACAGCAGCTCTTATTCATTTGAAAACAGAAAATTAAATTACAATGTAAAGAAAATAGATCTTCCTATTCTAGCAGGAGTTTATTTACTAGGCCCGTTACACGTTTTTGGAGGACCTTCTTTACAGTATATTGTAGATAATGACTTGGAAGATGTCAGGCTAAGCGAAGTTAAAAACGAGTTTACTGTAGGAGTTCAATTTGGTGTAGGGTTACAGATAAGACGACTAAACATAGACCTTAGGTATGAAAGAGGAATTACCGAAAACCAGGCTCAGACTATTGACGCAAATACAGGACAAACAATTAGAGTTGATTCTAGACCTAATCAATTTATTTTAAGTTTAGCATTGGACTTATAATTTCATTTATAAAAAAAACTCCGGTAAAATTATCGGAGTTTTTTTTATAAATTAATCATCTCTAGATGCTGTATCATCCGTATCGAGATAGTTTGGAATTCCATCACCATCAGTATCATCATTTGTTGGATCTCCATCTCCAATATCATTAGTAGGATCTCCATCTCCATCTCTATCCACAGTTAAATCTGTATCTGGCTCTAAATCTTCATCTATAGTTAATGTTCCATCACCATCATCATCCGGATCTAAATAATCAGGAAAACCATTAGCATCGGTATCATCATCAGTATCAAAAACTAACCTATCTCCATCTATATCTTCTAAATAAGAGGGAACACCATCATTATCATGATCAGCTTCTACACTTCCATATAACTGAATACTAAATATTAATGGAGCATATTGCGGAATTCCGTTCTGCGGTTCTGCAAAATATGCCAAACCTGAAGGCATAAAGACCGTGAAATTACCAAAATCCATATTATAACTAACAGTACCATCAGCATTCTCTATAAAACCAGAAGCTCCTTTAAAATCAACTACAGCTTCCCTAAAACCTTCTACAACATTTACTAAATCAAACCATAAAGGAGTAACTGCACTATCAAAAACTCTTCTACTAGGATTATTATTATCCACAGGATCATTGTCATCAATTACACCATCGCCATCAGAATCCGATGCTCCAGGGTTATTATCAATATCACTATCATCTGCAATTCCATCATCATCACTATCCGTTTTTGTAACAGAGTCATCTACAGTATCAGGCTCACCATCACCATCGGCATCAACATCTCCATCATTAGGAATACCATCTCCATCATCATCTTCATAATCATAAAACACCTCACCAGTATATGTTACAAATGTAGAATCCGCAAATTGCGTCTGACGTTCAGTAACAACTCCTTCATCATATTTAAGCATATATAATGTATAAGACACTTCGGTATCTTGATTGGTAACTGTTTTAGTTTCCAAAAGACCAGAATCCCAAATAGAAGTTTGGCCACTATTATCACCCGCTATAGTATCAAACTGTACCGTCTGAAAATCCGGATTAGCAGGATTATCTACCAATGTAAAAAAGTGTGTTTTTAAGTAATCTTGTATTATTGGATCTTCATCCGCCTGTTGTTCTGCTTCATCTCTTGGCGGAACACTAATAATACCATCATCATCATCGTTATTACAGGCATATAAGGCTGCCACAACAACACTTGCGGCAAAAATATATCTTCTTACATTCATCTGATTGCTTTTTTGAAGGCGCAAGATACAATTTTCTTGTACTTTTGCTCAACTATTATTATAGATAAAACGCATTTTTTAATCATTTTTTATGCGAGTTGATAAATATTTATGGTGTATCAGATACTTCAAGACACGTAGTATTGCTACTAAAGCTTGTAAAGAAGGTAAAATAAGAGTGAATGGTGATATTATAAAACCATCACGAGAAATCTACCCAACTGATAAAATTACAGTTCGAAAAAACCAGGTTAACTATGAACTTGTTGTTCTGGACACACCAAAAAGTCGACTTGGCGCTAAGCTAGTCGACATATACCGTAAAGACGTTACTCCAAAAGAAACGTTGCAAAAATTAGATCTTTTAAAATATTCTAAGGATTATTATAGAAAGAGAGGGAGCGGTAGACCCACCAAGAAAGACAGAAGAGATATTGATGACTGGTTTGAAGAGCCTTCCGATAAAGATAGCGAAGAATGAAATTAGATTCAGATTTTTGGGATAATAAATACAAATTAAATCAAACTGGATGGGACATTGGGTATGCATCTCCTCCAATTATTTCTTATTTTAATCAATTAGAAAACAAAAAACTAAAAATATTAATTCCTGGATGTGGAAATGCTCATGAAGCTATTTATTTATTTCGGAAAGGATTTAAAAATATTTACATATTAGATTTTGTAGAAGACACATTATCTAATTTTAAAAAAAACTTTCCTGATTTCCCTGAATCACAGATACTATATAAGGATTTTTTTAAGTTAGAAAATCAATTTGATATCATTATTGAACAAACATTTTTTTGTGCTATTTCTCCTATTCAAAGAATTGACTATATCACTAAAATGAAATCTCTATTAAAACCAAATGGAAAATTAATTGGTCTCTTGTTTGATATCACGTTCGAAAAAAAAGGGCCTCCTTTTGGAGGAAACAAGAAAGAATATTTAGAGTTGTTTTCTCCTTATTTTAAAATTAAAATTTTAGAAAAATGTTATAATTCCATTATACCACGCATGGATACCGAACTCTTTTTTATCTTTGAGGTTAATTGAAAGAATACTATAACTGTTACAAATGCAAGCCGAAGACAATATTATCCTTACTCACGAACAAATCCAACATAAGATTAAACGTATCGCGTATCAAATCTATGAAACCAATGTAAATGAAAAAGAAATTGTGATTGCTGGTATTTCTAGTAATGGATATGTTTTTGCTCAACGACTAAAAAAAATTCTAGAAGAGATCTCGGATATTAATATTACGTTATGTGAAGTGACTATGGACAAATCATCTCCACAAGACACTGTACATACCTCCATTTCTTCTTCTGAATATGCTAACAAATCACTGGTTCTTGCCGATGACGTTCTTAATTCAGGTACAGCCTTAGTTTATGGTGTAAAGCATTTTTTAGATGTTCCATTAGTTAGATTTAAAACAGCTGTTCTTGTAAATCGAAATCATAAAAAATATCCAATAAAAGCAGATTTCAAAGGAATTTCTCTTTCCACCTCACTACATGAGCACGTAAACGTAACTTTTGGAAAAAAAGATCTTGCTATATTAGAATAAGGTATTCTGTATTTCGTTAGTAACTTCTCCAATAGTACGATCATCAGTAGAAATAATATACTCGGCTTGGTTATAATAAAATGATCTTTCAAAAAGATGTTTACGAACAAAATCTTTAAGATCATCCCTAGACGATATATGAGCTATTAAAGGACGTTTTTCTTTCTCTTGATATAATCTATCCACTAATTCCTCTAAAGATGTTTTTAGATAGACACTTTTTACATTTGTGTTTTCTTTTATTATTTCAATGTTTCCAGCAAAACATGGAGTACCTCCTCCTAAAGAAATTATATGGTTATTTTTCGTTTCTAATACCTGTTTTAGATACTCATTTTCTTTTTTTCTAAAATATATCTCTCCTTTATCAGCAAAAATCTGAGCTATTGATTTTTTTTCTTGATCTTCTATAAAATCGTCTAAATCGAGACACTGCATTTCCAATTTAGAAGCTAAATCCCTGCCAATAGAAGATTTACCGCAACCCATATACCCCAATAAAATAATATTCATAAACTAAAATTTAGGTTATTTATGCCTGAAAAAAAGAGCAATTAAAATAAAATGTAAATTTATATTAAATTCTTCTTGAAAAATAAATTTTTGATAGTATATTTGCACCCGCATTCAAGGAAAAAGAATGTATGACCGGGTAGCTCAGTTGGTAGAGCATCTCCCTTTTAAGGAGAGGGTCCTGGGTTCGAGCCCCAGCCCGGTCACTGATACTGAATAATTATGAAGTATTGCTGATTATTTATTCTATAGTTCTTTAAAATACACGATAATTAATTTATCAATGACCGGGTAGCTCAGTTGGTAGAGCATCTCCCTTTTAAGGAGAGGGTCCTGGGTTCGAGCCCCAGCCCGGTCACTAAAAAGTATCGCAATTCCCCTGTGATACTTTTTTAGTTTTATACTATATTGTAAAACAAATTATATTGCCCAGGTGCTGGAATTGGTAGACAGGCATGGTTGAGGGCCATGTGTCCATTAGGGCGTGCGGGTTCGACTCCCGCTCTGGGCACTTTTTTTACTTCATTAAACTCTTGTAATGTTACAGAGATTAATCCCCATCAATTTCTTTAAAAGTAATAATTCTTGAAAAATTACTAACCAAGACGAGAATCATACAAACTTGTATTCAAAAAACAATACCTTATATATTAACAACATTTTTATAACTATAATTTTAGTAATATTACTATATCTGTAGTAATATTACTAAAATTATAGTTATATTTACCATATGAAAGACTTAACGAAAGCTGAAGAGCAGATTATGAAATACTTATGGAAACTTGAAAAAGCATTCCTAAAAGATATCGTAGACCAATTCCCAGAACCTCGCCCAGCTTATACTACTATATCTACAGTAATAAGAACTCTAGTTACTAAAAAGTTTATAAGCTTCAACACCTATGGCAGAATAAAGGAATACTACCCATTGATATCAAAAGAAGTATATTTTAAAAGCCACTTCAAAGGAGTTGTGAAAAATTTCTTTAGTGGTTCCATAAGTAAATTCGCTATGTTTTTCACAAATGACGAAGATCTAAATGTTTCTGAACTAGAAGACATGAAACAATTTATAGAAGAAAAAATAGAAAAACTAAAGAGAGAAAATGAGTGATTTTTTAACATATTTGTTTCAAGCCAGTATTTGTTTAGCCACGTTATATACTTCGTACTATTTATTTTTAAAAAGATTAACCTTTCACAAGGTCAATAGAATAGTATTACTCCTTTTAATACCTTTCTCTTTAGGTCTTCCTTTACTAAATCAAATAGAATTCACTGTAACCACCGAAACTATAACAATCCCATTTTTTAATGAACTTCTACCGATAGATCAACCAGCAACAGAAGTTGTTTTGCCGAAAAAGCCACGCTCCGAAGAAAAGAATTATCTGACTAATCTTATTTCATTAATATACATCTTGGGTTTCTTTACAGCACTATTTCGATTATCTCTATCTGTAATACAACTTTATAGAATAAAGAAAAAGTCCAATATATTTTCGAAAGATGGATATCGTTTTGTTACAACAGATACTCCTCATATATTCTCAAGTTTCGGCTGGATTTTTATTCCAAAAGATAAAATAAATGAAATTGCCACGCCCATTATAGAACATGAAAAAGCACATATTAAACTATGGCATACTGCAGATTTAATACTTACGGAAATGTATGTTGTTATATTTTGGTTTAATCCATTCTCTTATTTTTTCAGAAAATCAATACGATCTGTTCACGAATTCCAAGCAGATAGCTTTGTTCTAAATACCCAAATAAAAAAATCCTATTATTTAGAACTCCTTATCAATACGTTACAAACCAGACAAACAAAAAAATTACATAGTTATTTCAATCATTCATTAATCAAAAAACGAATAGACATGATCACAAAAACCAATTCTAATCAGGCAAGTATTATTAGATACGCCTTATTACTACCAATCTTTATTGTACTCTTAACAGCCTTTGTGCAACCCAAATTTGACGATAAAAATATTGTTGAAAATATTATCGAAGAAGAAGTAAAAGTAGAAATTCCACCTTCTATATTTCCAATCGAAAATGGTTCAAAAGACAACATTACTGCGGTTTATGGAAAAATTCATAAGCACCCTCTATCAAAAAAGAAAGTGATTCATAGAGGAATAGATATTCGGGCTAAAATCGGAACTCCTATATTAGCCACTGAAGATGGAACAATTTCTGTAGCAAAGGATAAAGGGAATTGGGGAAACTTAATTGTTATTACCCATGCTAACGGTTATGAAACTTGGTACGCTCATTTAGATAGTTTCGAAGTAACAGAAAATCAAAAAGTAAGCAAAGGACAAATTATTGGAAAAAGTGGAAATACAGGTCTTTCTACTGGCCCTCATCTCCATTATGAAGTAAGACTTAATGGAAAAAACATGGATCCAATGGATTACTTAAAATAAACATATAAAAAACAGGCAAAGATATCTTAATCCTTGCCTGTTTATGTTTTTATCTAAAGGCTAAAATTAATTCTTGCAAATAAAAATCTACCGGAATATCCAAATTGCGAGGTTCTTCTAGAATACACGAACTGATCACCAGCTGTTCCTCCTGCTCGGTTATCATCAGGATATACATCAAGGAGATTATTAGCTCCAATGGTAATGTTTAGATTTTCTAAAAGTTTTGCGGAGAATGAAAGATCGGTTACTACTTTTCCTCCATATACAGCGTCATCACTAACAACAGTACCATCCACCCTTGGATCTCCATTAAAATCATCTGGATCTGTTACTTCTCCAAAGAATACATTTCTTAATAGAATGTCATATCGTCCAAAAGATAATGCGTTAGTTAAACTTAATTTAGTTCTTGGTTGCGCTAATGTCAGGAATGCTTCTTCCTGTCCATCAAAAAAGCTTCCACCTTCTCCAGCCGCTGCTATTTTCTCAGGCACTCTTATTTCTTCTACTTCTGTCTTAGCGAACGTTCCCGAAAGATCATTTTTAAGTAACATATTTTCTCCAAGGTTCATTTTATGTGAAATCACAATGTCTATCCCTTGTGATTTTGTATCTATTGCATTCACAAAGAATCTTGCGCTGGTTGCACCGGCATCTTCGAATATTTGTGTTAGCTCAGGATCTCCTCCGTTACCAAAACTACCACTATAAACGATTCTATCATCTATATTGATTACATATGCATCCGCTGTGATAGTAAAATTTTGAACTTTGGCAGTAAGTCCAAGACTAAAACTACTAGATGTTTCTTCTTTTAACTTTGCTATTCCAATTAATGATGCAGCCCTACTATCATTCGTAAAAGTTCCTTGCTCAAAAGGCTGATTATCTACAAAAACTGTACTCGTACGACTAAAAAATTGTTGGTGTAAAGATGGCGCTCTAAATCCTGTACTATTCGCCCCTCTAACAGAGAAGTTTTCTGTTATCTTATAACGTGTAGCTAATTTATAATTAAATGTATCTCCAAAATCCGAAAAGTTCTCATATCTACCTGCAAGACTTACTAGCCATTTCTCTGTAAAATCAGCTTCCAAATCAATATATCCTGCAATACTATTTCTATATTCATCAGTTTCATTATTGGGATCATACCCTCTAAATACCTGAGAACCTCCTCCAAGGACTGCTCCGGTAAAATTATTACGTACTAAATCAGTTTCTGGAGTGGTACTCGTTACAATATTACCATTGACATCATAACTTGTGTATGATGCTTCTTCTCCTGCAGTAATCGTATAATTTTCTACTTTGTACTCTGCTCCCATTGCAATATTCAATCCTTTAAAAATATCATCATAAAATCTACCAATATCTAGATTTGTAGTATTCTGCATAAAACTTAAAGCTCCCGCATCAAAACTCCTTGGTGTTGATACTCCTAAAGTTCCATTACTGGAGTTTCCTACAGTAATATCAAAATTGTTTATCCCATAAGTATTGGAAAAATCTACATTCCATTCCTTTACTTTTCCTTTGATTCCTACTGCAACTGATTTATCTACGATATCCGTTCCTATATTAGGTAAAAATCCATTTGGAAACGCTGGAGTATTCGCTCTACCATCTCCTTGCGCAGGTCTTCTATAAAAACCAGAAGCTAAACCTTCTCTATAACTAATCCCTCCAAAACTATAAAACTCTGCATCTTCTCCTAAAGGAATAGACATATTAGCAAAGAATTTTCCTTCTCGTAGTTTAGCAGTTCCTACCTTAAATCTAAAATCTGTTCGTGTCAAACCACGTGCTGACAATTCATCCTCATCAACATCAATATCTAATAAAGTTCTAAATGTTTCAATATCATTTGGATCTGTAACATCCAATGCCGCAATCTGATCTCTTGTTGTTTGATCTAAATAAGATATATCCTGCGAAGCTGTTTGATAATCCCCTAATGTCATTTCTGCAACATTTCCACCATTAGCGGTAAATATGCGTTCGGCTCCATGAAAACCCCTAAAGATATCTCCTTGATAATCTCTATTACGCAAAGCGGGTTCTCGTGTTGACAAAGAACCAGTGAAATTTATAAACCCACCATTATCACCTATTGGTAATCCATAATTAACATCAAGCTTTACTTTTTCTCCATCACTACCTCCATCGAATTGGTTGGAATTCTTACTGAAATTAGCTCCAGTAGTCAATGTAACATCCAACTTATTAGTTCCCTTTTTTAATACTATATTAATTACTCCTGCAATAGCATCAGAGCCATACTGAGCAGCTGCTCCATCTCTTAATACCTCGATTCGCTGAATCGCCGCTGTTGGAATTGCATTTAGATCAGTTCCAACACTACCAGCTCCCACTGTTCCATTTACATTTACCAGAGCAGTATTATGTCTTCTCTTTCCATTAACTAATACCAATACCTGATCAGGACCCAATCCTCGTAAAGATGCCGGATCAATATGATCAGTTCCATCAGAAACCGTTTGCGTCTGCGATGTAAAAGATGGCGCTACATAATTTAAAATCTCATTTACAGATGTTTGCGGTCCTTGTGTAGCAATTTGAGTAATATCAATTACATCAATAGGAACCGCTGTCTCTGTTGCCGTACGACTAGGATTTCTAGATCCTACAATCACAACATCATCTAATTGAGCTGATGCATCTTTTAATGCAATCGAAATAAAATCTTTTCCAGTGGTATCTACTTCCAAGGTTTCAAAACCAATATAAGAGATAACCAATATACTATTGTCATCAGGCATATTGATTATAAAATTCCCTTCAAAATCCGTTTGTGCTCCAATAGTAGTTCCTTTTACTAAGATATTAGCTCCAGGAAGTGGATTCCCATTAGAATCTTTTACATTACCTTTTACTTCCCTTATTATCTTTTGTTTTTCCTGTGTAAATGGTCTTTTCTTCAATATCACTTGTTTTCCCAATATGGAATAAGAAATATCCGTTGTATCAAAAAGTATTGACAAAACCTTATCAATAGTTTCTTTCTTTACTTTAATCGAAGTCTTTTGATCCAAATTGACTTCATCATTAATATAGAAGAACTTATACGAAGTCTGATTTTTAATTTCTTCTAATACGTCAGTAATTGCTGTTTGTTCTAAATCCAATTCTATTTTACCCTGCGAAAAGCCGGAAGTTGCCATCATCTGAAAGATGGAAAAACTAAATAAAACTAGTGTAAGCCTCATTTTTAATACGATTGATTTGTGCGCTAAGTGTGAAAATAGCGTACAGTTACCCTTTTTTTTCATAATTTTGAAAAGTTTGGTTGTTAGTACTCAGTTAAATAATAATCAGACCATAAGGGAAGTGTTGCAGCACTTCCTTTTTTTATGGTTTGATTTTAATCTTCTAAAATCACCCGAAGCTTATCAAATATTTAGTGTCTAGAAATTCTCCGATAAGCTCCGAATGAAAATTGCATCTTAGTTATGGGGCGATGACAATTCTTTTATTTTCTATTACATATTTAAAATTTATAGTTTTGGAAAATACGTTAAGAATCTGTTTTACATTTTCTATATCAAATTCTCCGGTAAATCGAGTATTATTTAATTTTTGATTTGTACTTATGATTTCTACATCATAAGTTCTCTCTAGTCGTTTAATTACTTCAGCAAAGGATTCATTCTGTATAATCATCTTTTTCTGCATCCAAGATGTAAATAAAACCGTATTTACTATCTTCTTATTTATCATTCTGTTGTCCTTAGAATAAATCGCTTGGTCGTTGGGCTTCAAACTAATTACTTCTAATTCATCCCCGGTGTTTATAGTAACAGAACCTTCTACCAATGTTGCTTTTATGGTGGTATCCTCTTGATAAGAAGACACATTAAATTGTGTACCTAACACTTTTACATCCATTCCGTTTGTTTTTACTAAAAATGGTTGCCTCTTATTTGTAGCGACATCAAAAAATGCTTCTCCTTGCAAGTATACTATTCTATTTTTTTCAGTAGCTATAAAGTTTTTAGGGAACTTTAGTTTACTATCTGCGTTCATCCATATTCTAGTTCCATCGGATAAACTTAATTGAAAAATTCTCCCTTTGGGAATAGAAATTTCTAAGTATTCTAGTTTTTCTTCATTTTTAGTATCATCTGATATCACCAGTTTATCCTTAACCTTTTTACCGATCACAGTACCATTTGTTGTTATAACATCTGATAAGCCATTAATATCCATATACGTTACTGTACCATCATCTTGAACAATTTTAATTCTATCCTCTTGTATCTCTTCATTCAAGACTAAAATTCTTTCATTTCCTGCTTTAGTAGGATTCAATTCAATTAGGTAATATCCCAACCCCAAGATTCCCAAAAACATAGCTGCATACTGCAATACTCTTTTTAGGGATCGAAATTCGACAACCTTATTATTTTCTTGTGTCTTATCTAAAAAACGTTTGAAAGCTTTATCTGAGTTAACAGAAATTTCTTGATGTGCCTCATTCCATTCAGCAACTTTTTTTTCAAAAAATTCTCTATGCTCCTGCTTTTCATTCAACCACAGTTTTAAACTTTCTTTCTCAAAAGACGAAGCATTCCCTTCTAAATATTTTTCAATTATTGTTAAATAATTATTCATTCTACTACATTTCTACATACATGATGCAAAAATCACATGAATCCCCTACTTTATTTTAATTTTTATAATTTAGCAAGTGATTGTCATCATGAAATACCAAAATCATAACATAGAAAAATCACTCATTAAAGGGTTAAGAGACGGAAATCAAAAAAGTTATAAAATTTTATTTGATCAATATTATAATTGGTTATGCAATTATGTCTATAAGCTCTCTAAAAATAATGCCTTGTCCGAAGATCTTGTACAAAATGTATTCTTACGGCTTTGGGAAAAAAAGTCTACATTACACATAACTTCTTCATTAAGAAATTACCTTTTCCGTTCTTGTCATAATGAGTATTTAATGCATTTGCGTCAACAAAAAAAGGAAATCGATTTATTAGATGAGTTAAAATGGAAAGCTCTTTTTCAGTTATATCAAGAAAATGAAAAATTACAACAAGAAGAAGATTGGTTAAAAATAGAAAAGGCAATTGCAAAATTACCGAGAAAATGCCAAGAGGTCTTTAAATTAAGCAGATTAGAACAAAAAAAACATAAGGAAATAGCTGAAATTTTAGGGATTTCTACGAAAACTGTAGAGATTCATATAACTAAAGCATTGCGTTTTCTAAAAACAAATGTTTCTGGATTTTTCTTTTAATCACCTATATATCAGTGATTTTTCATCTATAAACAATTAGATCTTCTTATCTCCAAATTTGATTTTTAAATATCTTTTTAACAATTGAGGTTGATAATTTAACAAGAACTATCTCTTAATTAATTACTTTTTTGTTTAAATTTGTTTAACTATTTATATGAAAAGGTGAACAATATAAAACAGAATTTTAGTATTAAAGATCTCGAAAATCTATGCGGAGTAAAAGCGCATACCATTAGAATATGGGAAAAAAGATATAATTTGTTATCACCGGATCGAACGGAAACCAATATAAGAACTTACAGTTTAAAAAGTCTTCAAAAATTACTTAATGTAACATATTTAGTAAATAGCGGATATAAAATATCTAGAGTTTCTAAACTTAATAACGAAGAAATAGATGAGTATGTTAGGAGAATAGTTTCTGATAACAGCACTAAAAACCAAGCAATCAATTCTTTAAAAATATCGATGCTTAACTATGATCTACAATTGTTTTTAGGCACCTATGAACAATTGGCTGAAAAAAGAACCTTTAGACAAATTTTTACTGATGTTTTCATACCCCTTTTAACAGAAATCGGTCTTTTATGGCAAACTAATACAATAAGTCCTTCTCACGAACATTTTATAACGAATTTAATAAAACAAAAACTTCTTATAAACATCGAGAAACTTCAATACTCTAAGTCTACAAAAACTGATAAGGCTTTTATACTTTTCCTTCCGGAAAATGAGATACACGAATTGGGTTTATTATATATAAACTATGAAATATTATTACAGGGCTATAAAGCTATTTATTTAGGCCCAAGTATTCCTCTTGATAGTTTGCCAAACATGCTTACTTTCCATGAAAGTACTATATTTTTATCTTATTTTACCGTTAGGCCAGAAAAAGACAAAATAAAAGACTATGTTGCAAAATTTAACGATATAATATGTTCCAAACGTGAAAGTGAGTTTTGGATGCTTGGAAAACAAACCATGCACATATCTGAAAATAGCGCTCCCAACCACCGTTATTTCTCATCTATCACGGACCTGATCAAAGAACTATAATATATTTTTTTACAATAAACAAACCACTATGTCAAAGAAAGTAGTAATCATTGGTTCTGGCTTTTCATCTCTTTCTGCCTCTTGTTATTTAGCACAATCCGGATTTGAGGTATCCATATATGAGAAAAACGAAACTATTGGCGGCAGAGCAAGACAACTTAAAAAAGATGGGTTTACCTTTGATATAGGTCCCTCTTGGTATTGGATGCCAGATGTGTTTGAAAAATTTTTTAACGATTTTGATAAATCCCCTTCCGATTTTTATGCACTAGACAAACTAAACCCTGCATACAAGGTATTCTTTGAAAATAAGGAAAGTATTACTATTGAAGATACCTTAGAAAAAATCTACACTGCTTTTGAAAAAGAAGAAAAAGGAAGTTCATTAAAGCTTCAAAAGTTTATTAATGATGCTAAAAACAACTATGACATTGCTATCAATGAATTAGTATATCGACCAGGTGTATCACCTATAGAATTAGTTACTAAAGAAACAATCAAAAAAATTGGACAGTTTTTTAGTACAATTTCCAAAGAAGTTAGAAAAGAGTTTAAGAATGATAAATTGATTAAAATTCTTGAATTTCCGGTGCTATTTCTAGGAGCAAAGCCTAGCAATACTCCTGCATTTTATAGTTTTATGAACTATGCTGATTTTGGTTTAGGAACCTGGCATCCTAAAGGAGGAATGTATCAAGTAATTTTAGGTATGAAAAAATTAGCAGAATCTTTAGGTGTTCAATTTTTCACTAGCTCTCCTGTAGAAAAAATTGATGTAGATAATGGAGTGGCGAATGGAATTGTTGTTAATGGCACTAAAATTAATGCAGATATCATACTATCTGGTGCTGATTATCATCATAGTGAAACGTTACTAGACCAAAAATATCGCCAATATTCAGAAAAATATTGGGAACGCAAAACATTTGCTCCTTCTTCACTATTATTTTATGTAGGTTTTGACAAAAAATTAAAAAACATACATCACCATAATTTATTTTTTGATACAGACTTTGATTTGCACGCTAAAGATATTTATGACGATCCCAAATGGCCTGAAGAACCTCTTTTTTATGCAAATTTCACTTCTGTGACTGATTCCGGTTCTGCTCCTGAAGGTAAAGAAAATGGTTTTTTCTTGATTCCCTTAGCACCAGGGATAGAAGATACTCCCGCGTTAAGAGAAACTTATTTTAGTAAAATTATAACTCGTTTTGAGGATTTAACTGAGCAAACTGTTCAAAATAACATTATATTTAAAGAATCCTTTTGTGTTAAGGATTTTGTAAAAGAATATAATTCATACAAAGGAAATGCATACGGAATGGCTAACACGTTATTGCAAACCGCATTTCTAAGACCTAAGCTAAAAAGTAAAAAAGTACAACATTTATTTTTTACCGGTCAGCTAACTGTACCTGGACCTGGAGTTCCACCTTCTTTAATATCTGGTAAATTAGTAGCAGGATTAATAGAATCGCAGTTAAATATATCAAGAAAACCAAAACTTCAGACTGTTTGATTTATGTAAAATATATCTAATTATTCGACAACACTATTAAGATCTAATTATTAATTCTCAACACATGATGAGAATTAAGCCTAACTAAAACCATATCCATGAAAGCTCTATTTGACTCCGTTTCTTATAATTGTAGTAAACTTGTTACTAACTCTTATAGCACTTCTTTTTCTTTAGCGTCTAAAATGTTATCTGATTCTATTAGACAGGATATTTATAATATTTATGGATTTGTAAGGCTAGCTGATGAAATAGTTGATAGTTTTCATGATTATGATAAAGAAACACTTTTCAATGATTTTGAAATTGAAATGTATAAAGCGATTGAGCATAAAATAAGTTTAAACCCTATTTTAAATTCATTTCAAGAAACGGTGCATCAATATAATATTGAACCAGAATTATATGAAGCTTTTATGAAGAGTATGCGATTAGA
Source organism: Aquimarina amphilecti (assembly GCF_900109375.1). GTDB lineage: Bacteria > Bacteroidota > Bacteroidia > Flavobacteriales > Flavobacteriaceae > Aquimarina > Aquimarina amphilecti. The sequence goes on along the minus strand of NZ_FOAB01000006.1, from coordinate 270,842 downwards.
TCTTCATAAAACAGACTATTTAACCAATGCAGAATACAAAGAATATATATATGGTTCTGCTGATGTGGTTGGTTTAATGTGTCTTAGAGTATTTGTAAAAGGAGACAGTAAAAAATACAATGAACTTAAAGAAAGTGCTATGCATTTGGGTTCTGCTTTTCAAAAAGTTAACTTCTTAAGAGATCTAAAAGCAGATTTCGAAGATTTAAGTCGTACATATTTTCCGAATACTGATTTGACGCAACTCGATGAGATTTCTAAATTAAGAATTATAGAGGAGATTCAAGAAGATTTCGATAAAGGTTTCGAAGGAATCATGAAACTACCTGCAGAAGCTAAATTTGGAGTTTACACAGCCTATATTTACTACAGGAAATTATTAAACAAATTAAAATCAACTCCTTCAGTTGAAATAAAAAATACTAGAATACGAGTTCCAAATTATCAAAAATTTGGATTACTAGCTAAATCATATTTTGATTACAGATTACATTTAATTTAATGATTCATTAAAAAAGATTTATCTCACATGAATACACTAATTTGGATATCAATTTTTATTGCCACGTTCTGTTTTATGGAATTTATGGCGTGGTTTACTCATAAATATGTTATGCACGGTTTTTTATGGTCTTTACATAAAGATCATCATCATAAAGATCACAGTAGTTGGTGGGAACGTAATGATCTATTTTTTGTGTTTTATGCAGTAATTAGTATGTCTTGTATTATGCTTCATGATCCTGTTACTTTTTGGTTTGGAGAATCTATCGGTTTTGGAATATTAGCCTATGGCATTGCTTACTTTCTTGTACATGATATTTTTATTCATCAACGTTTTAAGCTATTCAGAAAAGCAAATCATTGGTACGCAAAAGGTGTTCGCAGAGCACACAAGATACATCACAAACATCTAGGCAAAAGCAAGGGAGAATGCTTCGGAATGTTATTTGTTCCTTTCAAATATTTTAAAAATTAAATTTTATTCCGAGATTAATTCGTCTAGCGTATTTCTTACTTTTTCTGTATTCCAATCTGCAGCGCCAATCTTATGAATCACAATATTTCCCTTTTTATCAATAAGATAAGTTCCCGGAATAGGCTTATGAACGAACGGTTTAGGATGCTCCTTTGATAATGATCTATAAATAGGATAATTATAACTCTTATCACTCATAAATTTATTTAGTTCTGGATCATCATCTTCAGTAAGAAAAACAAATACCACTTTACCTTTATAGTCATTATACAGTTTTTGTAATGATGGCATTTCTGCAATACAAGGAGGACACCAGGTTGCCCAATAATTTAATATCACCACTTTACCTTCTGCAATATTAAAATTCATTGACTCTGTATTAACTCCATGAAGTTTCCAATCATAAGAAGCCACTTGTGCTCGTTCTTCTACATCTACTAAACTAGGACTAAACGAAAATATTCTTGTTAAGAAAATTTGCATCATTCCTCTAGTATTAGGGATAAAAAAGAGTAATAAAATAATTACAAAAATTAAATTTGATATGTTCTTTTTAGTAAGCTTCATAAACGATTTGCAGTATTGTTTTATTAATATTTGTCAGTAAAAAGTAGTTTCCTTACAAAAGTATATAAATTAATAAAGCGCAACCAGAGGTTGCGCTTTAAACTAACAAAAAAACAACAATGAACTATTGTGTTATGCTTCCTAAGAGAAGAGAAGCTACGTTAAGTTCACATTATCTTCAATGATAACTATCTCTTTTTCTATATTTAATTTCTTGTTACCTGTATAGAGTTTGATAAGCTGAAACAACCTTTAAGATCATTTGCATTCATTCCCATTGCTAACCCTTCTACCCCATTCTCGTATCTCAAATACCAGATTAGACATACTCCAGGACCTGCCGCATCAAAATTCACTCCTTGTACATCAAATAAAGTAGCTGGCAATCCTAGGATTTCACCTTGATCATCTGTAATAATCCAAGTACTATTAGGTCCTGCTGCATTTGAGTTATCTATAGATAATCCACTTACCATATCTGGTGTTCCATCAACAGTAAAAGTATAAGGACCTCCGGATATTACTCCTGGACTTGTATTACAATTTCTAGTTACTGTAATTGAATTAGAGAGATCAAAATCGCCAGTTACGTTATTAGCATTCATACCCATTTCTAGTCCGGTAACTGTTCCTGTATATCTTGCATACCATATTAAACAAACACCTGGACCTGCTGCGTCAAAATCTACACCCTCTACAGCCATTATTGTTGGTGGCAATCCTAAAATATTTCCTTGATCATCAGTAATTACCCATGTACTATTATCTCCAAATACATTTGTATCATCTAATGTGATTCCTGAAACCATATCGGCTGTACCATCTACATCAAATTCAAATGGTCCTCCGGCTATAACTCCTGCATTAGCAACTTGATTACGAACAACAGTTATTGAGTTAGAAAGATCAAAATCACCTGTAACATCATTAGCGTTCATTCCCATTTCTAATCCAGTTACAGTTCCATCATATCTAGCATACCAGATTAAGCAAGTACCTACTCCAGCAGCATCAAAATCAACTCCTTCTACTGCCATAAGTGTTGGTGGTAATCCTAAAATATTTCCTTGATCATCAGTAATGATCCAAGTACTATTAGCACCAAAAGCATTCGTATCATCTAATGTAATTCCAGATACCATATCAGCATCTCCATCAACGTCAAATTCAAATGGACCTCCTGAAATTGTCCCAGCATTTACAACTTGATTACGAACTACGGTTATCGAATTAGAAAGATCAAAATCACCTGTAACATCATTAGCATTCATCCCCATTTCTAAACCTGATATCGTTCCTTCGTATCGAGCATACCAAATCAAGCAAGTTCCTGCTCCAGCACTATCAAAATTAACTCCTTCTAAAGCAGTCATTGTTGGTGGTAATCCTAGTATATTACCTTGATCATCAGTTACAATCCAAGTACTACCAGAACCAAATACATTTGTGTCATCTAACGTAATTCCTGAAACCATATCCGCTTCACCATCAACATCAAATTCAAATGGACCTCCATCTATAACTCCAGCGTTTGCAACTTGATTTCTTACTACAGTAATAGAATTAGAAAGATCAAAATCACCAGTTACTTCATTGGCATTCATCCCCATTTCTAAACCAGTAATAGTTCCATTGTATCTAGCGTACCATATTAAACAAGTTCCAGCACCAGCTTCATCAAAATTAACCCCTTCTACTGCGGTTATTGTAGGTGGTAATCCAAGAATATTTCCTTGATCATCTGTTACTATCCAAGTGCTACTAGTTCCGAAAGCATTGGTGTCATCCAATGTAATTCCTGAAACCATATCCGCTTCTCCATCCACATCAAATTCGAAGGGACCACCAGCGATTTCACCAGCATTAGCGACAAGTACGTTATCGTCGTCGTCATTACAGGAAACTGCGATCAATCCTATCGCTAGCATTCCTATTATTAATTTTTTAAACATTGCCTTTTATTTTATGATTATTATTACTGTAAAAGTAAATTCATAAAACTTTTTAAAATGTTAGGTAGCTAACACTAAGCAACAATTTTTAAACGAATCTCCCTTCTATTGAAATCAATTTTATTAGATTCCTTTAATTCGTTCATAATGATATTTAAGGTAGGGCGGGATGTACCAATAAGATTCGCTATATCTCTTTGTGTATATGGATGTTGTATCACAGTATCACCAGTATTAGGACAGCAATACCCAAAATCTTCTTTAAGTTCATCTAGGAATTCTAGTAATCTAGTTTTAGTATCTTTAAATAAGAGCAATTGCAACCTTCTTTCTAAACGTTTAAAACGAAGTCCAATAAATTTATAAACCTTTAAGCTAAAGGTCTGATTATCCCTCATAAGATCGTGCATAGTTTGCACCCCAATAGGACATATAGAGGTTGCGTTGTCAACGGATTGTGCAAACTCGGTTCTTCGATCTTCTCCTAAAATTGCTTTTTCTCCAAAAAGCTCCCCTCGTGTTAAGATTGCTTTTACAACTTCATTCCCATTTTCAGAATAATAGCCTATTTTCACTTTTCCTTTTTCGATTAAATATACCTTGTTAGCTGAGTCTTCTTCAAAATAAATGTAATCGCTCTTCTTATAAGCGTCGAAGTCGTGATCTTTCTTGTAATTTCTAAATTTATGAGGACATAATACCTTGAAGAGATTGGCATCCTCAAAAAACCAAATTGTACTCATGATGTTTGTGTTTTATAAGTTAGTTAGATATCTAGTGACTGATACCATAAGGACTGTCGTAATACTAAAATGATCCTTACAAAAAAATGATCAAATTATTTTTTTGTTAAAAAATTAATTATCACACACTATTATAACAGATTTATAACTATAAACCCTATATAGTTATATATAAAAACTCCCAAAAAAAGCTTTTTGGGAGTTTTCATATATATATGAATAATCTATGCTAAAATTCGATTTCGTATAACTGAGAGGCTTTCATCTTTAATTAATTTACCATCTTTAAAAACAGTCTCAAACAACCCTTGAGTTTCTTCTTCTACTGTACATTGATCTTTTAATATAATCTCACCATTTAACCTATACAATTGCATTAACCCTTTAGCTGATTTTTTAGTTCCATCATCTGTTATGGGATCTTTAAAAATTTCTCTTCCTTCTCCATTAACCTCAACATAAGTCGCTTTCATAGCAAATCCAAAAGTATCTCTAGTATTATATTGATAAGTAAAACTCCCGATTCCTAATACTACATTAGTAGAAGCAAAACCTTTTTCCTTAAGACGCTCACAAATCTGTGTTGCTCTATCTATTGTTATACTATCACCATAAATAGCTCCAATCTTTGGATCTAACACTTTATATCCTTGTGCGTTAATAGCTCCTCCAAATTCATCCCAAAGTAATTCAATAACACCTTTAGCAACTATAGGGTTTTCATGATCACAACCACAAATAATATCTACTGGATCTCCCGAGTCAGGCCTTATTACTAATTTCCCATCACGTTCTAAAATTTCCTTCTTCAATTTTGGAAGGTATTCCGTAAGTACTTTCCATAAATCCCAAGTATCAGATACTACAGATAAAATCCCATTTGGATACGTCTCTAACAACCTTCTGAACGTACCAATTTCATCATCTTTACTTCCAGCACACATCACACTATGCTCTGTAGCATTGACACTACCAATTACTAATTCTTTTGTAACATCTGCATTATAGTACATTTCATATGCCTTTGCGACTGGTAATGTATCACTTCCTGAAAAAGAAAGTGCGTGTCCCATACCACTAAGGATAGCTGATTCTGTACCAGACATCCCTCTCATAGAGAAATCATGTCCTTGCCATGTTATAAATGCTAGATTCTCCTTATCAGTTTCAACTGCATACTTACTAAGAATCTTTTGGTATTGCTTTGCTATCGTTGCAGAGGTACATGGTTGCCAAATAATACTAGAAAGTAACGTTTCTAGGTAGTTTGTCAACCAAAAGAATTCAGGTTTTGTATTTACCAACGTAAACATTGGTACTTTTATCGGTACTTCAGTCCCTTCTGGTAATGCTTTTATCTCAATAGGTAAATATCCTAAATCGTGTAATGCTGAAATATGTTTCGTATCATAATCAACACCTAAATAATGATCTACATATTTTTTATATTCTGAAACAACTTCTCCTTTAGGAAGATTAAAAAAACTTTCGTTAAATCTTTTAATTAAATATTCTTTTACAAAATACTGCAATCCAAAGAACACTACATGATCAATTCCTTCTATTCTACTCTTTCTTGGAGTCCAATTAGAATACACCAGGGTAGTTCCATCTGGATATTGTTCTTTATGACCTAATTTGTAACCGTCTGTTAATAGTAGTGGATTCATTTATAATTTATTTTGCGTTAATCATACGCAAATATAGTTTTTATTTTGAAATATAGAAAATTTTTGAAAACATTTCTTTTAAAATATAGTACGCTAATCATTTCTAATCTTGTTTAAGTAATTTTTAAACACTTTTTGAAAATTAATAATATCTATCTTTTCTTTTTTAACACTATTACCATTTGCATATTCCTCATAATATGAACTCTTATCATCTTCATAAAATCGTATCCCAGTAACTATATTTACAGGATCCCCAGTGATTAAATATCCCCTATATATTTCTGGTTCTTTTGGACTTGTACCTTCTTTTCTTTTAGTTTCAATTATTGACGCCTCCACAAGATCTCTAAAAAACATATCTATTTTTTGAGATTTGAAAATTTCTGGTTTGTCAAAAAATATATTTGTAAGATCAATTAAGTTAAGTGTAGGTAAGAAATCTTTGAAATCACTAGTCCCATAGCCATAAGTATTATCGTTTTTGTCATAAATAAACAACATACTATTCTTGGGCAATTTATTAGTTTCTTCTCCTATCACAAAATATTTGGATCCTATATACTCCTCATTTAAAGTATATCTTAAATTCCAATAGCTGTCTTTTCTCGTTAGGTTTGTTTGAAATTTTTCTCCTTCAGCCGCTATCGAAGGAGATTCTATAATTATAGTATCTTCTTTTAGAATCATAGAAGTTCTCTGATAATAATGCATAGCAAATACATCAATATGCAATTCTTTAATTTCTCTATTTTCTATTTTCTTAGAAAAGATAGCAGAAGACATTTCTTCATACTCATATCCATCTGCTATTTTACCATTCTTATAAACCGACTTGATATTTAACCTTGGTCTATACTTATTTTTCACGTATTCGTTATAGTCGTCCTCATTCATTTGATATGAATCTTCTTCTTCGGATTCATAAACTTCATCTCCTCCTAATGCCATTTGATACACATCAAGGGAGTATTGAAATTTTGCTATCCCATCCTTATAAAAATCAACTCTAGGAAACTCGACATTTCCTTTTGAGAAATATCCATTGTACGGTTTACCATCCTTATAAAAACCTTGATATATTTTCTGCGGTTTCTCAACAATTAAAAAAGAATCGTACTCAATAAAATCTTCCATATTTTGAGAATTAATGGTATTAGATAAAAAGATGTACCCTATTAAAAATAAATTGATCTTTATGTTGTTTCTTACAATATGTTTAAGCGGAAATTTATCAATTATCATACTTCATATTTTAGAGAATAAAAGTCGTTACTATTGAATCTAAAAACTACCCCGTTTTCAGGTAAAATAGAAAGGGTTTAGTTTCGCCCTTTTTCATTAGGGTATAAGGAAGGTAATGTATCACTTTGCCAAAATTCTTTAGAATCAATATCTAATATGGTGAGTTTTCCTGTAAAAGCTGCTCCTGTATCTATGTTCCAAAGATTATATGCTTTTATTGGTGTCGATATTTTATATTCTGTAGTTGGGGTATGCCCTATATAAATCTCTTTATAATGATTAAATCGTTTGGGAGAAGTAAGCATTTCTTCTAGTGTTTTTTCTTCTACCTTATCAGCTAGAAGCGCTGCTTCCCACAATGTTCTGTCCCAGTAATAATTGGATTCATATTCTTCTTTTCCAACCCCATGCATAGAAGTAAAACCAGCGTGAATAAACAGTCTATTTCTTGAGTCTATATGATAATTCTGTAACCCTTTAAAGAACTGTTTATGCGAAGCATTGGCTAACAAACCTGATTGGATATAACTATGTATGGTTTCTTTTCCTCCATGAGCTAACCAAACTGGATTGGTAGCTCCTTTATCTAGCCATAAACCACACCACAAATCATGATTTCCTCTAACAAATACACATTTATTTGACGACGAAAGATCTATTAATTTCTGAATAGTTTCTGCCGATTCGCTCCATCCATCTACATAATCTCCTAAAAAGATTAAAGTATCTGATGTTGTAACTTTAGCTCTTTCTAATATTTGTGTTAATGCTTTGTATCCTCCATGTATGTCTCCGATTACAAGTGTTCTCATTCTGTCAATTTATACATTATATCGGTTCTTAAAACATACTTCGTTCCTGAGGTTATCGGCTTTCCTTCGTGACGTAATGGATGATGAAACAACAATGCATCTCCAAGGCTCGGAGTGATTATAACCCCATTCTCAAAAAAGGTTTCTCCTCCTTCAAAATCTTCATTTAAATATATAAGAAATGAGAAGAAACTACATTCCTTCTCATTTCGTTTATAACTACCATCACGATGCATCTTAAAACGTTGTCCTTCTTCATACTTATAAACCCGAAACATCTCATTAAGACCATTCGCTTTATAAATGCCAAAATTTTGTATCACATTAGGTTCTAATTTTTCCCATATCTTATCTGCTAGCAATTGATCTTTAAATAAGATTCGTTGATTATTACGAACTCCTTTTACCATTACTTGTTTACCATCAATAGAAACTTTAGCTTCCTCAAAAGAAACTTGTTCTCCTTTTTCTATAAAATGATTACACATTTCTTTTGACAGAAAATCTTCAATTAAAAATATTTCTGGATGTAGTACATTTTTAATCATTCATTTTGGTTTATTCGGACTTATCAAATTTTGAAAACCTGACAGGTCTCATTCTTTTAGACTTTAAACTCAATATACTCTGAAGCAACAGTATCTGTCAACCATACTCCATTATCCGATTGATAAAACTCAATCCCGTTACGATGCATATCACCAGATCGAACTGTCAGTATTATTGGTACTCCTCTTCTGGAACCGACCTTCATCGCTGTTTCTAATTCTTCACTAAGATGTACATGATGCCTACTCATTTTTAACAGACCTTTTCTTCGTATATCTTCTCTGAACTTCCCTACGGTACCGTGATACAAAAATTCTGGTGGTTGCACAGGTGTATACTCTAAATCCACTTTTATGGAATGCCCTTGGTTTGCTCTAATTTTAGTTTCATCTTCATTAAATGCAAAACGCTTTTTGTCATTGGTAGCAACCACTTCTTTTAGCGTTTCTATAGTTAGTTGATTACGATGTTTATTCGCTTTACGTATTAGTTCACTTACATCCGCCCAACCGTTTTCATCTAATTGCAATTCAATCTTCCCTGGATTGTGCCTTAGAATTAGGCTTAAAAATTTACTTATTTGTTTCGTATTTGTTTTCATTTTCTTCAATAATTCTTTTTAATTCTTCATTTTCAGGAGACATGTATTTCTTTCCGAAACATGCTTTTATCACCCTGATTTCTCCTACTATGTTTTCATTTTAAATTGGCAACTGTTTCTTTTGTCTAATATCATCTAACCCTTCTCTATACTCAGATAACCCAATATTAAACTCCTCTATAGTATTCGTGTTCTTTATATAATCATAGTACTTATTCTTTTTCAGAACTTTTTCTAATTCAAAACACCAATAGATAGTCATTAGAGGGTTGATCCATAATTCACTTCCTTTTGTTCTACTAGTCTTATGATAGTTTCCATAATTCCCTTCTAAAGCACTAATAATCGAATTAGAAACAATACTTTCCATTCCTTTCATTTTACTATCTACAAAATCGATTGCTTCTTTATACTTTTGTCCTTCTGGCATCGAATTAAGGACCTGAAACGATCCCAAATATGCGTTCTCTCTATCCAATTCCGCTAAATTTTCTAGAAACCTATAATGAGAAACTCCGTGAAAATGATCTACTCCGAAACCAATACTTACTAATAATTTTTTAGCAACATTGATCTGAAAAGCTGCTGCCATTGAAGAAATATCTTCTTGTGGTGTTCCTAGTCCTTCTTCATCTCCAAACATTAAACAATCCGTTCCTCCATCTACCAAAATTACAGTATCTATCTCATGCTGATCTACTAAAAACTGATACGCATCCTTAAGTGGTTGAACTGCTATTCTTTCAAAAGCGTAGATATCGACCAAAATTCCTTGAGATTGAAACCATAACTTAAGATACTTCTCTGGGAAATATGATGGTATTGTATATACTTGATCTCCAGATCTTATTTTATAACAAAAAGGAAATACAGATTCTGAATTAGTATTTCTTAATCTGGTAAAAGAATAATTAGCAATAGTTACTTTTTTACCTTGTTGTATTAAGCTAAAATATAATGGTATCGCAGCATAGATATCAAAACCACCACCCATACCAGTTAGTAGTACATTCTTACTATCATTTACTTCCTGAAAAAAAGGTATTTTATCTAGTGTATACATAGTAATAGTTTTTTATTTTATTCTTAATCAAAATCATATACATAAACATCCAAATCCTTCTCTAATAAAGTTTGTTCTACCAAAGGCTCTATTTCAGTCCATTTTCCTCCTGCTAATCCACAACCTATTCTAGGCATATGAATACTTGCATTCAATTTTTTGGCTTCGATGCTTATTTTTTCTAAACAAGTTTTTACAGCTTCATATCTAATCGGGACGCCTTTACTTCCGGTTTTTATTCCTTGCTGAGCAACTATATTTCCCACATATTTATCATTAGAAACCTGTATTACTTGAATAGAACCAAGCTCAAAATCGTTCTTAGCTCGGTTTCTATGCCATTCTCTATATGCCTTTTCTGGTTCTGGCCATCTTTTTGATATTGCTACAACAAAACCTTTTCCCCAGCCACCAATATTATTACATATATGCACAATTAATTTAGTTCCTTTGGCTTGTGGAACTGTGGCATCTCCTTTTATATATGTTATTTGTTTCATTTTAAATTTCATTTAACTTACCTAATTCCTATTCTTCGTTTTATATCGTCAGGAACGTCATACAACTTTTCTTTAGGTACTATTCTTTTAGCTTCTTTATACTTTCCTTGTTTTAGCAACAATCGAATTTTCTTTGTTAATGGAGTTAAGTCGATTATTTCCTGTATCCATTCTTCATTATATTCTTGTATCAAATCTCTACCAATTCCTACCTGTATAGATCTGATTTACATCTTTGCTCCTTTAAAGGTTCTTTCTGGATCCCATTGAATATGAACTTTTGCATTTCGGAATTCCTTATCCCATAAAGCACCACTTTTATAAATAGTTTTATCTGGATCTGTTAGCACTCCTAATGACAAAGCTTTTTCCCAACTGGTTCTTTTTATTTTTATCCCAAGATATACTCTTGATTCGATTTTGTTCCCCAATTACTCCGTTCCATTAACCATAAATAGGAAGGTTTGATCCAAGTCATTCGATTAAACGAAAAGGGTTTTTCGAACCTATTGTTTTTGATAGCAGGTATCGCAATTGATTTATCATATGCTTGATACACCGTTATTGTTTCTCTATCATAATCTGCTCGTATTTCCTGAATCATATCAATAATCTTATTCTAATTTCAAATATTTATTAAGCTTCTTATTTTTAAAAATGAATGGTTTTTCAAGAGGTGTAACTAGTGCTTCTAAGTTATTAGATTGTACTAATGCATATTGTTCTTTTACAAATTTCGAAATATCTTCTATCTCCAATATATCTTCGGACGCATATGATTTTATAAACTCCTTTCTTAATCCAATCTGGATTGCTCTTCTTTCTAATTTAGCTCCATAGGGATCGTGATCAGGATCCCATTGCAACCTAACATCAGAAGCTGTAACATCTAATTGCCAATCTTCATAAGATTTATATAATTCGGGTTTAAATGAAGAGTACACCGCGTTACTTAAGTAATTTTCGAAAGCCTCTCGCTTTAGATGTATAGCTAACACAACTTCTTGTCCTTCTTTTGTCCCCCATCCATTGCGATACATCATCCAAAGAAAATTAGGCTTAATCCAAGTCATTCTTTCTAAACTAAATGGGCCTCCAAAAAATTGATTTCCCACCGCAAAATTTCCAATAGCTGGTCTATATGATTGGTATACCACTATTTTTTCATCATCATATTGTGCCATAATATGATATCCTTGTTGTGGCCAGTTCTCTTCTTGTTTTTTATAATTTGTTATTTCTAATTTCATTTTAATGTTCCTTTAAAAAACCTTTTATGGACTCAGCATATCCCTTACCTCCATCAAAGCAAAACCTAAAAGATTTTGACCTCTCCATAAATTAGGATTCTGTGCTTTTTCATTTGCTTGCCCCATTCCGATTCCCCATATGCGATCTCTTGGACTTGCTTCTACAATAATTCTTTTCTTTGTATTTAATAAAAACTGCTTCTGTTCTTCATACTGAGAGAACTTATGATAGTTTCCTTGTTTTACAATTTCATATTTATGAGCATCCCATATTTTAGGATCAAAATTTCTAACCTTTCTACCTAGTTGTTTTGCTTCCATTGGTTGATTACAATCAATAATCTCATTCAAAATTTCAATGTCTTTAAACAACCTGGCTTTTTCAGCCATCATCCAGTGTTCTGCAGTTTTATAAACTATGCCTTCTACTGTAAAAAACTGATTCCACCATTGACTGAAGCAACTTTTACCAATACTTCCGTCTTTATTAGGCGTATGTCCCCAGAAGAACAGATATTTCAGACTCTTTCCTTTATTAAACTGTTCTTGTATGTTTTGTAATGTGTATTTCATTTAACTCTCTTCTTTACTTCATTAATTCAAACTATCATTAAATCTTTTTATCAAGTCGTCAATATCCTCAAATCTAGCAAGTTGAAACTTCCAAGTTTCTGGAATAGTATCATATCCAAAATATAACCCTGCCAATCCACCTGTTATAGCCGCTGTCGTATCAGTATCCTCACCTAGATTAACTGCCTTCAAAACACATTCTTCGTAAGAATTAGAATTTAACAAACACCAAAAAGGGGCTTCTAGTGATCTTAGTACATAACCTGTACCCTTTATATTAAAACGATCTTGTTTTGAGATATCATCTTCTAAAATTCTTCCAAAGAGTTGTATTTCATTTGGATTAAAATCATTTTGTTTTGCAAAATCTATTACTGGTTTTTTAATAGTATGATAAGCTTCAAACTTACCTCGGCCTTCCAGTAACAATAATGCATATTCTACGTATATAAAACACGAAAAAACAGATCTCAAATGCCCATGCGTAATAGAAGAAACTCTTTTGATAGTATCATATCTAACATTAATATCAGCCTCATCTCTTAGAAAATATACCAATGGTAATATTCTCATAAGAGAACCGTTCCCATTAGAATACTCATCCAATCCTCCACATAAATCAGGTGTCATACCTCTCTTGTATTGGTAAATTACATTTTTGGTTGTTATCCCAATATCAAAAACGAACCCTCTAGGTGTCCATAAATTTTCATAAAACCAAGCAGCAAACTTGGAAGCAATATCATCTAAATTATATCCATTACACAAACTATCCATTAAACAAAAAGTTAATGAACTATCATCTGACCAAGTTCCCTCTGGTTGATTATGTGTACCATATCCGATTATATCGCGAGCCGGTTTTTTATCCATTTGATCTCGATCTAAAAACTCGTAGGGTACTCCCAAAGCATCTCCAACCGCTACACCAAATATTCCTCCTTTTATTTGTTCTAATATTTCTTTCATCTTATTTCCCTCTTTACCTCGTGTATCAACTCCTCTAAACTATCTACTTGCTGTACTCGATATCGTTCACAAACAATAGCTACATTTCCTTTTCTCCAGAATCCATCAGGACAGCAAACAATTAATTTTCCACTTCTTGCAAATAATCCCAATTCTAAAAGTGTAATTGGCGACTTCGTATTTATATCAAAGTACATTACTATCATTTCAGCCTTTTCTAAAGCCTCTAATTCCCAATTTACTTGTTCTTTAAAAATAGGATTACTTATTTCTTGTTTCCAGCTAGCATCCCAACTTGCTCTTCTAGGATTTAGTATGGTTACGTTTGTTTCAGATAGATCTTTAATAACTTTATCTTGCCATCTTTCTGCAACACCAATCTCTATGCTTCCGGCTAGAAAAACACTTATATTTTTATCTAATACTATTTTTGATGGTGCCGTGATTACATTCATTGATTAATTATTTTATTACTGAAAACTGCGCCACTTTTTCCTCTTCTATATCTCTAAAAGAATTCGTAGTGAAAATAGTATCAAATGACTTATTTAATTCCTGAAAGCCTTTGCTAAAAATCCCATGACTCACTATTAAACTTAGTTTTCCAGCATTTTTTTCTTTTAATGCAGTTGCCAATCCTAAAAACGTTCCACCTCCATCGCAGATATCATCCACAATTACGCAATGTTTTCCTTTCAGATCTTCTTCATATACTCTAAATCCAGAAAGCTTCCCTGTTTTTACATCTCGCTTCTTAGAACATTCTACTACTTCTATTCCTCCTAAATACTCAGATACTTTATATATTTTTTTTAAAGCACCTCCATCAGGAGATATCAACACAATATCTTCTTTTATATGATCTAAGCATTGCTTTACGAATTCATAATTCTCAATCACCTTTACATTATTCAACAAAGCTGGAGTCACCTCAGAGTGTGGATCAAAAACCATCACTTTATTATATTGTTGCGCATTTATAATATCTGCATATACTTTTACACTTAAAGACTCTCCACTAATCATTACTCTATCTTGTCTGGCAGCAGGAAAATATGGAATCAGTACACTGATTAATTTCACATCCATTCTACGCAATGCATCTGTAGCAACTAATAATAAACCGACATCATTAAATGAATTCAATCTATGTGTAATTGTCACTTGGTTTCCTATAGACTCCTCAGAGATTTTGATATGTGGCTCACCTCCATTAAAAACAAACGAGCTAAACTCAATTGACTTATCGAATGGAGTAAATGACTGATCTAAATGTAAATACTGCATAATTGTGTTATTTTTACGCAAATATAAAACAGATCAATACACTTACAAAATATTTTGCGTAAAAAATACAATAAAAGATTAGTTTAGTAAATTCGGATAGATAAAATTACTTACCATAATCACCCTACCCAAAACAAGATTATCATAGAAAACCAGTCTTCATTTAAAAGAAAAAGGAAGCGCTATTCTAGTTATTATTATCTACTAAAAAGGTGAATGATTACTTGATATCAAAGAGGAACCCTTCTTCCTTAAGCCTGAAGTATTGTTTTTGATTGAATTTAAAAAGGTTTGCTGGTCTCCCTCTCCCTTCTGACACCTTTTCTGTTAGTTCTTCGAGAATATCAAAGCTAAGAATCTTCTTTCTAAAATTTCTTCGATCGATTTGCTTATCTAAGATCGTCATATACAATTTCTCTAAGTCAGAGAAAAGAAACTTATCTGCTAATAAATCAAAACCTATTGGTTCGTAAGTCAATTTATTTCTAAGTCTCTTCTTAGCTATATCAAGGATAGTGTCATGGTCAAATGCTAACTCAGGAAGTTCATTAATATCATACCAAGCCACATCATTAGCATCGGTATCTGCTTTTATATTATGATGTTCTGGTTTCACTAAACCAAAATACGTAATACTCACCACTCGGTTTCTAGGATCTCTTCCAGGTTTACCAAAAGAATACAACTGCTCTAAATAATCAGCAGTAACATTAGTTTCTTCTTTAAGTTCTCGTTCTACAGCATCTTCTAAACTTTCATTTTCCAACACCAAACCACCTGGTAATGCCCAAGAATCTTTAAACGGTTCAATATCTCTTTTGATTAAAAGCACATGCAGCGCCTTATCTTTATATCCAAAGACTACCGCATCTACCGCTACTTTAATATTTTGGCGTACCATATACGCAAAATTACAAAATTCAGATGCTTTATAAAACAAAAACTCCCGAAGAATAGTCTTCGAGAGTTTTATAACAATCTATTTTATTTAGGTAAAACTAAGCATTTTGTTTCTTTATTAAATTTAAAGCAGAACCTTCCTTAAACCATTCTATTTGAGAATCATTATAGGTATGATTTACTTCAATTACATCTTTAGAACCATCGGCATGAACAAATTCGATACTCAATGTTTTTCCTGGTGCAAAAGCATTTAAATCTAAGAAATTGATTGTATCATCTTCCTTGATTTTATCATAATCCGCTTCATTTACAAACGTTAATCCTAACATCCCTTGTTTCTTAAGGTTCGTTTCGTGTATCCGAGCAAATGATTTTACAATTACAGCAACAACACCTAAATGTCTTGGTTCCATTGCTGCATGCTCCCGAGAAGAACCTTCTCCATAATTATGATCCCCTACTACAATTGTAGGCACGCCTGCAGCTTTATATGCTCTTGCGGTATCCGGCACACCACCAAATTCTCCATCTAATTGATTTTTAACAAAGTTTGTCTTTTTTCCAAAAGCATTAACAGCCCCAATTAAACAGTTATTGGATATATTATCTAAATGTCCTCTATAACGCAACCAAGGACCTGCCATAGAAATGTGATCTGTAGTACATTTTCCAAAAGCTTTGATTAATAGCTTTGCTCCTTTTATTTCATCACCTATTGGCTCAAAAGGAGTTAATAACTGAAGCCTTTCTGATGTTGGACTTACATTAACCTGTACTCCACTACCATCTTCTACCGGCGCTAAGTATCCTGCATCCTCCACTTCAAAACCTTTAGGAGGTAATTCCCATCCAGTTGGCTCATCAAACATTACTTCTTGCCCATCTTCATTTAGCAACTTATCTGTTAATGGATTAAAATCCAATCGTCCAGAAACAGCAATAGCAGCGGTTAATTCTGGAGATGCTACAAAAGCATGGGTATTAGGGTTCCCATCTGCACGTTTCGCAAAGTTTCTATTAAAAGAGTGAACGATACTATTTTTCGGAGCATTTTTAGGATCACTATATCTTGCCCATTGCCCTATACAGGGTCCACAAGCATTGGTAAATATCTTGGCATCTAATTTTTCGAATATTCCAAGAATACCATCTCTCTCTGCTGTGTATCTTACTTGTTCAGAACCAGGATTAATTCCTAACTCGGATTTCATTTTTAGACCTTTATCAAGTGCTTGTTGTGCGATAGAAGAGGCTCTCGATAAATCTTCATAAGAAGAATTTGTACAGGATCCAATTAATCCCCATTCTACCTGCAACGGCCAGTCATTAGCTTTTGCTTTCTCTGTCATACTCGTACCAACTTCTGTTGATAGATCTGGAGTAAATGGCCCATTCAGTAACGGTCCCAACTCTGATAAATTAATTTCTATAACTTGATCAAAATATTGCTCAGGATTCGCGTATACTTCTGGGTCTGCTGTTAGATGTTCTTTTACTTTGTTAGCAGCGTCAGCTACTTCAGCCCTTTCGGTAGCACGTAAATAACGTTCCATCGATTCATCATACCCAAATGTAGAAGTAGTAGCTCCAATTTCAGCTCCCATATTACAGATAGTTCCTTTTCCGGTACAAGACATTGAAGTTGCTCCTGGGCCAAAATATTCTACAATAGCGTCTGTCCCACCTTTAACAGTAAGAATTTCTGCTACTTTTAAAATAACATCTTTTGGCGCTGTCCAACCAGATAGTTTGCCGGTTAATTTCACACCTATTAATTTAGGGAATTTTAGCTCCCAAGCCATTCCCGCCATTACATCCACTGCATCAGCTCCACCAACACCAATTGCCACCATTCCTAATCCTCCTGCATTTACAGTATGAGAATCTGTACCGATCATCATACCTCCTGGAAATGCATAATTTTCTAATACTACCTGATGTATAATACCTGCTCCTGGTTTCCAAAAACCAATTCCATATTTATCAGATACTGATTCTAAAAAATTAAACACTTCGCTACTAGTATTCATAGCCGATTGCAAATCTTTATCAGCACCGACTTTGGCTTGAATTAAATGATCACAGTGTACTGTAGTTGGAACAGCAACTTTCTTTTTCCCAGCTTGCATAAACTGTAATAATGCCATCTGAGCAGTAGCATCTTGACAAGCAATTCGGTCTGGTGCAAAATCAACATAATCTTTCCCTCTTGTAAAGGCCTCTTTGCTTTTACCATCCCAAAGATGTGAATACAAAATTTTCTCTGCTAATGTTAAAGGTTTTCCTGTTACTTCGCGAGCAGCATCTACTCTTTCTGCAACCTGAGCATACACCTTTTTTATCATATCGATATCGAATGCCATATAGTTGTGTTTTATATATTTTCGTTATTCTTTTTTAAGTATTCCAAGATACGAAATATGCAATGACTACGAAAAACGTATAAAGAATATAGAATGATTATAAAAAAGAGATGTTATCTCAAGTGTGATTGTTTCACAAAATATATTAAACAGATCTTTTTTTAATCTGATTAATTGATACTACTCACTATGTTAAAACAATCTTTTTATCTTTTGTATCAAAACAAAACTGAAATACTTCTTTTAAGACATAAAAAAAACCTTAGTACTAATTGTACTAAGGTTTTTAAATCAATATAAATATCTTTGATTACATTACTAATTGTTTTTGAGACGGTTTAAATTTCGTCAATACAATACCATCAACAGCAGCTTCATACTCTTCCATGGTTGGTGTTCTACCTAAAATTGTAGACAAAACTACTACTGGCGTAGAAGACAATAAAGATTCTCCTTTTTTCTCACCAGAATCTCTAACGACTCTTCCTTGAAATAAACGTGTAGAAGTAGCCATCACTGTATCTCCTGGTTCCGCTTTTTCCTGATTACCCATACATAAGTTACATCCAGGACGTTCTAAGTATAACATATTCTCATACTTGGTACGTGCTAAACCTTTTGGTGCATTATCATCAAACTCAAAACCAGAATATTTCACTAAAACATCCCAATCACCTTCTGCTTTTAACTCATCCACGATATTATATGTTGGAGGTGCTACAACTAAAGGTGCATTAAACACAACTTCTCCTTGTTGTTTCTCAATATTCTTTAACATTTGAGCTAAAATTTTCATATCTCCTTTATGAATCATACAAGAACCTATGAAACCTAAATCTACTTTCTTAGTTCCTCCATAAAAAGATAATGGTTGAATGTTATCGTGCGTATAACGCTTAGATACGTCTTCATTATTTACATCTGGATCAGCTATCATTGGTTCTACAATCTTATCTAGATCAATAACAACTTCAGCGTAATATTTAGCATCTGCATCTGGTTTCAATGCCGATTTAGTTCCTGTTTTAATTTCAGTGATACGGTTATTAGCTTTATCAACTAATCCTTTAAGATCTTGCTTCGGGTTATCCATACCCTTATCAATCATAATTTGAATACGATCTCTAGAGATTTCTAAGGATTCGATTAACGTATCATCTTCAGAAATACAGATAGATGCTTTTGCTTTCATCTCAGCAGTCCAATCTGTAAATGTAAACGCTTGATCAGAAGTTAATGTTCCAATATGTACTTCTATAATTTTTCCTTGGAAAACATTTTCACCTTCAAACTGATTTAACATCTGCTCTTGAGTAGCGTGAACAACATCACGAAAATCCATGTACGATTTCATTTCTCCTTTAAAAGTAACCTTTACAGACTCTGGAATTGGCATAGTAGCCTCTCCTGTAGCTAATGCTAAAGCAACTGTTCCCGAATCCGCTCCAAAAGCAACACCTTTTGCCATACGTGTATGTGAATCTCCACCTATGATTACGTCCCAATCATCAACTGCAATATCATTTAATACTTTATGAATTACATCTGTCATTGCATGATACTTCCCTTCAGGGTGACGTGCAGTAACTAATCCAAAGTCATTCATAAATTTCATTAATCTAGGAATGTTGGCTTTAGACTTATCATCCCAAACAGAAGCCGTATGACATCCTGATTGATACCCTGTATCAACAATTGGAGAAATAACTGTGGCAGCCATCATCTCTAATTCTTGAGAAGTCATTAAACCGGTAGTATCCTGAGAACCTACAATATTTACTTCAACTCTAACATTTGAACCTGCGTGTAGTGTTTTACCTGGTGTAGTTCCTACTGCATTTCTATTGAAAATTTTCTCAACAGCAGTTAAACCTTGCCCTTCTAATGAAACTTCTTTTGAAGCAGCGTATACTTGAGGAACATCTATACCTAGAACATTACAAGCAAATGTTTGTAATTTCTTACCAAAAACAACAGCATAAGAACCTCCTGCTTTAATAAACTCCATTTTTGGTGGTGTTAAAGCTGTAGAGATATCTTTTAATTCTTTGTCTCCGTTATATAATTTTTTTGTTTTTGTATTTATAGTAAGAACCGTACCCGTAGCTACAGAATACTCTTCTTTTAAGATTGCTTCACCATCTTCATCAACAATGGTTTTTCCGTCAGCATCTTTTTGTTTTACCCAGTTCTTTAAATCGATACCAATACCACCCGTTACTCCAACAGTTGTTAAGAAAATTGGAGCAATACCATTCGTACCAGCAATTACTGGAGCTATATTAATAAATGGCACATATGGGCTAGAAGAAATACCTGTCCATAACGCTACATTATTTACACCTGACATTCTTGAAGATCCTACTCCCATCGTTCCTTTATCAGCAATTAACATCACACGCTTGTTAGGGTGCTTTTCTTTTAATGCTAATAATTCATTTTGCATATCTTTATTATGCTCAAACATACACTGACCGTGTAATTCACGATCTGATCTTGAATGCGCATCCGCTCCTGGAGATAATAAATCTGTAGAAATATCTCCTATACCAGCAACAAAAGTTACAATCTCTATTTCTTCGTCTACATCTGGTAATTTTGTAAAGAATTCTGCTTGAGCGTAGCTTTCTATTAATTCTTTTGCAATAGCATTACCAGCTTTATAAGCTTTTTCTAATTGCTCAGTATCTGCTTCATATAAAAAAACTTGTGTTTTTAATACTTTAGCTGCTTCATTAGCTGTAGTTGTATCATCACCTAATGCTAAATCTAACAACACCTCTACAGAAGGTCCACCCTTCATATGGGATAATTGCTCAAAAGCAAAAGCAGGAGTAATCTCTGTAACTACTTCTTTACCTAAAATGATTTCTTTTAAAAACTGAGCTTTTACACCAGCAGCGCTTGTAGTTCCTGGTAAAACATTATAGATGAAAAAGTTAAGGGAGTCATCACGATGTGCATTATTGTCATCTTTAATTTGGGCGATAATTTCGCTTAATAACTCAGCTCCATCGATTGGCTTAGGGTGTAACCCAAGGGATTTCCTTTCTTCGATCTCCCTGATATAATCATTGTAAGTGTTCATAGTACGTAATAGAATTCTTTCCTGGTTTAATATAAATGTTTGGAAAACGATAAATTTCTCCTACTTGTCAATAATAGAAAAAGCCCTATTATATTTATATTATTACATAATGACAAGCTATACATTAGGTAGTGAAATTATGGTAGTCCTTACATCTTTTCAACATTCTTATTTAACTCAATTTTTCAAAAAATATCACTATAATTTCATACAATCATAGTAAAGATATATTCTTCATTAAGAAACAACATCCTGAGCTTCTGTAACTTAGATTTACACCTTTTTTATTATATCTATATCGAGAGCAATACTGCTTTATAATACGTATTGAAAAGTCTGACGAAAATACGAATTTTAAAGGATTTTATTAAATGAATACCCCTAATAACCCGTTTTTGCATTTTTGAAAAAAATATCACTTGTAATTGTATAAATTATCAATTTTGGAACTACTAAAATGGCAATCACATAAAAAAACATCTAATATTTTAATAGCCTTCTTTAAGAATTACGAAAACGTTGTAGTAAATTATTAAGTTATTGATTCAAAAACAATCATTTTTAACATAAAAACACAAAAAGAGTGAAGTTTTATCAACTTCACCCTTTCTACACAAAATAAACTAAATTTAATTCTCTTCTTTATCTTCTTTTTTTCCGTTATGTCCTTTACGTCCTCTTTTTCCTTTTCTGTGACCTTTCTTTTTTACTTCCTCATATTTCTTTAACTGCTCTTCACTAAGAGAAGCTTCAAACTTAGTTTTTGCAGCTTTCATTTCCTCTTTTTGAGTCTTCTTTAATGCCTTCTGCTGATCACTTAATGTAGGGTTTAAAGCTTTATGCTTCCCTTTTCTAGAAAGGTCCTCATTTTTCACAATCTGTAACTGTTCTTCTGTATATGTTTCTTTAAAAACCTTTTTATGCTCTTTATGTAATTCTCTCTGAGAATCTAATTGAGCTTTTTGATCATCCGATAAGCTTTCATTAAATTCTTTTCTTAACTCCATTCTTTCCTTACGATCTGTTCTTCTATCTTTCATGTCTTCTGATTGAGCCGACATCGTCAAAGCTCCCAGAAACAAAATCATTATGTAGGTTATACTATTTTTCATCTATCTATTTTTCTTAATTATTCAACTATATTTTTAATGAACGTTCAATACTAAGACTCATATAAATCAAAAAGGTTTAATTATTAGATGAAAAATATCAAAAAAAAGGATAGACAACACGCAGGTAAAACACAGCACAAGTACTTACAACTAGTTCCTAGGACTTGATTAAGGTTAAAATATTTCAAATCAGTCTTTATGATTTCTTTACAAACCCTTAAAAGAGGATTAAAGAAATGTTAAAAACGGGGTTATTTCCCCTTATTCTATTATTTTCGCGCACTGAAATTGAAGATATCTGGTGATGATTTTCCCCAAGTATTCATTACCAAAAAATTCAATCATTCATAATTGTATAAAGCCCATTTCCTACTTAAATGGGCTTTTCTTTTTTATTTCGATAAATAGTATTGTAAAAATGACTTTTCTGAAACCAAGAGATTAACTTGATTCTTAAAATAAGCTTTGAATAATATCCTCTATACTTACTCCTTCTGCTTCTGCTTTGTAGTTTTTAATCATACGATGACGTAAAATCCCCATTGCTACCGCTTGCACATCTTCTATATCAGGAGAAAATTTACCTTTTACAGCAGCATTTGCTTTTGCGGCTAGAATTAGATTTTGTGATGCTCTTGGACCTGCACCCCAATCTATATAACTTTTTACTAAGTCTGTTGCAGATTCTCCATTAGGTCTTGTTTTAGAAACCATGGAAACAGCATATTCCACCACATTATCAGCTACAGGAATACGACGAATTAATTGTTGGAAATCTATAATTTCTTGTGCTGTAAATAAAGAATTAATCGTTACCGAAGTATCTCCAGTGGTACTTTTTACAACTTCTACCTCTTCTTGGAAACTAGGGTATTTCAATTCTATGGCAAACATAAACCTATCTAATTGTGCTTCTGGCAAAGGATAGGTACCTTCTTGCTCAATTGGGTTTTGCGTAGCTAAAACAAAATATGGTAAATCTAATTTATAGTGATGACCGGCAACAGTCACTGCTCTTTCCTGCATTGCTTCTAATAAAGCTGCCTGTGTTTTTGGAGGAGTCCTATTTATTTCATCTGCTAAAATAATGTTAGAAAATATAGGGCCTTTTATAAATTTAAAATGTCTAGATTCATCTAAGATTTCACTTCCTAATATATCACTTGGCATTAAGTCAGGAGTAAACTGAATTCTCTTAAAATCCAATCCTAGAGCTTTGGAAATGGTATTTACCATTAACGTTTTTGCCAATCCAGGAACACCTATCAATAAGGCATGACCTCCAGAAAATACAGAAATTAGTATCTGATCGATTACTTCTTCCTGACCTATGATTATTTTAGCTATTTCTTTTTTGAGTTCGGTATGTTTGCTTACCAGTTTTTCTACTGCTGCAACGTCAGACATATTATTTTTCTTTTTTTAACCAGTTACCGCTATACTCACAGTCTCTGTACTCTCCATTAATTTTTATATAGGTATCATTAATTTTTTCTTCCTGCCAAGCTCTTATTGCCTCTATTTGCTTTTTTCTAAGTGCTAGCTCCTGTATTTTTAAATAATCTTTAGAATAATCTGCTATATGCTCATCAAAACGATTTAGTACAGTAATCAATTTAAATTTTTTACGTCCTTGACGATCTTGGTCTGGAATTACTAACGAAACTTCATTCGTTTTTAATTTTGATACTTGATCGTACAATATAGGATCAATTTTGGTAAGTTCAAAACGTGTATCCCCTGTTGTAGGATTTAGTAATTGTCCTCCATCTTCCTTAGTTTCTTTTTCGTCACTAAATTTCCTAGCAGCTTCTTTAAAACCGATATTCCCAGAAACTACTGCAGTACGAACCGAATCAACAAGTTTTTGTGCTACATCAACACTTTCTCTAGTAACATCCGGAATCAATAAAATATGCCTTACATCAATTTCTTCTCCTCTAATTTTATCCAATTGTATAATATGCCAACCAAAATCTGTCTTAAAAGGTTCACTAACTTCTCCTACCTGCAAACTAAAAGCAACATCTTTAAATTCTTTAGCAAAAGGTGTTTGTCTATTTAATGTATATTTTCCTCCTTTTGATTTCGATCCTGGATCTTGAGAGTATAAAACTGCTTTGGTTGCAAAACTACTACCATTCTCTACAATATCCGTTCTAAACTGTTTTAACCTATCGATTACTTTTTGCTCTTCTTCATCTGGTATTTTTGGATCTATTACTATCTGAGCAAGTTCTAATTCCGTTCCAAAAAGAGGTCTTTCAGCTTCTGGAATTTCATCAAAAAACTCTCTCACTTCTTCCGGTGTAATCTCTACATCTTCTACTATTTTAGAACGCATTTGTTCTGCAAGTCTATTTCCCTTATTAATTTCAAAAAGTTCTTTTCTAAAATCCTCTTCACTTTCTTTTCTATAGAATTTTAAAACTTTATCCAGAGTTCCAAGCTCTCTTGTCATATAACTCAATTGCTGATCAACCATCGAATTCACCTCAGCATCTGTTACGATAACACTATCTTGTACTGCGTGGTGTGCATATAATTTGTTTTCAAACAAACTTCCTGCTAATTCACAACGACTAACATCTCCCGCAGAAACTCCTTCGCTTATCAATTGCTGGTAAGCAATCGTAATATCACTTTCCAATATTACATATTCTCCTATTACAGCGGCAACTCCATCAATCTTAATTCTTTGGAATGGATTTACAGAATCTTTCTTTGTCTCAACTTCCTTTTTTACATCTTCAATAATCTCCTGAGCATAGATCTGAGCACCGGTGCTACATAATAGCAATACAGCTATACAAATAGTATTCTTAATTGTATATTTCAAATTGTTTGTTTTTAATTGCATCTTTCGTGATATCCTTTTCTAATTTTTTTATCAGCTCCCGCTTTCTTTTATTCAATATGATTTGCCTTATTGTCGGTTTTATATAATCTAAAGGTGCTGTTTCTTTTTTCTTAAGCACTTCTTTAATTTTAATCATATATACTCCTAAAGAGTCACGCAACTGCACATATTTACCATCTTTTAAAATCTTATTTCTATCTTGATTCTTAAGAACAGGTATTTTATTTAATACTTGATCAAACTGAACCCAAACAGAATCATTAAAGGAAAACGTGGCAAACTCTATTTTTTTACTAAGCAGTTCATCAAGATCCTCTTCATTAAAACGATTAAAACGTGTTTGCGTTGCAACAATATTTTTATAATCAGGTGGCAAATGTAAGTAACGTAGCTTTACCAACTCTTCATTAAGAATAAAATTTTCTAAATTTTCTGAATAATAAGATGTCATATCATCTTTGGTAATCTCCATGTTAATGGATTTATTGATCACAGCATCTTTATAAGCATTGATATATAAAGTACTTTTATAATCCTCTACTAGATTATCAAATTCCTGAAGTTCTGCTTCCGTAAGATTTCTTTTTGATTGATCAATAAACAACTGTCTAGTTGCCCAGATATTAATATAATTATTTACTATGTTAGTACTATCCTCTATAGCTGTTCCCTTTGGAACAAGATCTTTTATATCGTCTTTATATAAGTATGTTTCATTAACTCTTGCGACTACCTCTTTGTTCGCATTTCGGTTTATATTCCCACAAGAGGCTAACACAAAAAGTAATATTATATTAAAGATAAACCTCATCTATATAGCTAATTCTTTTTTAATTTGTTTTAAAGTCTTTTTATTTAACTCTATAGAATATTTTTTCCTAAGCTCACTCAACCATTTCTTTTCTAAATCTTCTTGAAAATCATTGATAACTTTACCTTTTGTTTCTTCAAAAGTTTTAATTCTAGAAGGAAGTACTTCTACGACCTTGATCAAGGTTATATAATCATCTTCCTCGACAACAACAATCTGCTCTTTTTGTCCAGAAAATTTATCCGTTAACTTGTCTGTATTTTTAGTTAATTCTTCTTCTGTAAAAAGCACCATATTAGTATCAGAGATATTTACTTCTTTTTTAATATCTTCAATAGCGTTACTTTTTTCAATTTGTACTTTCACTTTGTTTATCAACTCCTTATTCGAAGAAGAAGCCTTTATTACCTTATAACTTTCATCTTTTATATAGGTATCTTTTCTAGATGTATAAAATTTTTGAAGTCCAATAGAATCATCTTTAGCAGCGTTCCATATCTTGGATTCCATAAGATCGAATAATAACAACCCATCTCTATATTCTGAAATCACATTGGCAAAATCCTGATTATCTGACTCTAAATGTTCCTCATAATACTGGAGTAGTTTAGCCGATTCATAATTATCATAAACATTCTCTACAAACAAAGAAACATCTTTTGTACTGGTCTTACGAGTTGCTTTCTGTTGCAAAAACTTTGCGAAATCTAAATAAGAAAAACTTTCTTTTCCTATTAAAAATACAGTCTTAGTAAGATTCTTATCTTCAGTTGGTATCTCCCATTTTTCATTAAATATTGTTGCCGGTACGTTCTTTTGGAAATAAGATATCGCTTCTTCATTTCTTTTTAAACCATATTTCTCTTTAAGAGAATTTATAAATGATTTTGTTATCAGCTGAGATCTACTATCTTTTTTAATTCTCTGAGTAAGTTCTCCTTTTAACTCATCAAAAGTTTTTGGTGGATGTTTTTCTAACAACTTTATAAGGTGCCACCCATACTTTGTTTTTACAGGTTTTGATAATTCTCCAGTAGATTGTAAAGCAAAAGCTACTTTCTCAAAATCTTCCGAATTTAATGCTCCTCGTCCAAATCGATTAATTTTACCGCCGTTCACGGCCGTGTTACGATCATCACTATATTGTTTTGCTAAAGATTCAAAAGAAGCATCTGTTTTAAGTTGTGTCCTTATTTCATTAATTCTTTCTTCTGCCTGATTTTCTGTTCTATCCTTATTAAAAGCAACCATAATATGAGCAACCGTAACTTCTCCTAAAGATTTTTCTTTCTCATTTACCTTTACTATGTGATATCCAAAACGAGTTTTAAAAGGTTCTGAAACATCTCCTACTGGAGTAGTAAAAGCTGCTTGTTCAAAAGGGTACACCATTCTAAACGCTGAAAACCAACCTAAATCACCTCCATTTTTTTTAGCAGAAGGATCCTGACTGTACTGAATAGCAGTTTCTTTAAAATCAGCTCCTTTAATAATTTTATTTCTTGCTTCTATTATTCTTTGATATGCCGCCAACGTATCTTTTGGTGATGCATTAGGTTTTACTTGCACCAAAATATGACTAGCATTTACTCTTTCTTGTAAACGATCGTACGCTTCTTTTACTAAAGCATCAGAAGCCTTCATATCTGTAAGATAGCCAGAAGAAAGTTGTTTTTTATACCCTTCAAGTTCTTTAATGTAAGATTCCTTTTTATCAAGACCTTGTTCCTTAGCTTCTTCTAACTTTAATTTATAATTAATAAAAAGCTCTAGATATTCATCAATATCTTTTTGGGATTCATCTTTTACAAGATCAATATTTTTAAGATATACTCTTTTAAATTCTGACCTATATACTGGTGAGTTATTAATAGTAAGTAATACAGCGTCTTTTTGTTGACCATACATTATGGTACAAAAGATGACTGTTAAAAACAATAAGATAGATTTTTTGTGCATAGTTCTCTCTAAATAAAGTCCCAAATCGGACAAAAATAACAATATTAAAGCGTTTTACAAGCTCTTTATTCTAACGAATCATAACCGTAATATAGTATTAAATAGCTTTTAAAATTTTAGTGTTCTGCATATATTGCCAACATATTGGACCAATACGAATATATTAAGTTAAAAAAAAGCGTTTTCAAAACCTAAAAACACATACTTTACAATAACCTTAACTATAAAATTTGGAAAGAAAATTAAAACTTATTTGGGACTTCAGAGGTCCTGTCGCAAGCAAAACAGCACAACATCACGTAATTCATCTTAATGAATATATTGTTTCCGAAGAGCTATCTATTAAAACTACAGGATATCAAGACATTAATGAACTACACTGTATTGCTTATATGATAGTAACTGATTCTGAAATGAAAAAAGTAAGAGATGCCTTAAAACCACATCGTGGACAATTGTTTGAAGAATAGATTTTTTATTTTTTTTTGTCTTGGCACGTATATTGCCTTAGACCTTATATATTTGCAAAAATTCTAAATCAAAAATTAAAGAAAAAGTTATAATGAAAAACATATTATTTCCAATATTAGTATTATTTATAAGTGCCCAAACAATAGCACAATCGAAAGTAGGAACTATTGATAGTGATTTTATTCTATCTAAAATGCCTGAACTCACAAAAGTACAGGAAGACCTTAAAGCTTACAATACTAAGTTAGAAGCTGATCTAAAAGTAAAAGTAGATGAGTATCAAGCAAAAGTAAAAGCTTATCAAGATGGTGTTGCTGCAATGACAGAACCAATGAAGAAAACAAAGCAAGAGGAGATTATTAATTTAGAAAACGACATTGCTAAATTTCGTCAAAATGGTTCACAATTAGTACAATTAGAACAGAATAAATTACTACAACCTTTATACACTAAAATAGGTAAAGTACTAGAAGAAGTTGCTAAAGCTGAAGGATACACGCAAGTACTAACAATTACAAGTAGTGGGTTAGCTTATGTAGATCCAAAATTCGATCTCACAAAAACTGTAATGACAAAATTAGGAATCCCGGTACAGTAATCTTAGATATTTGTACTCGTAAAAAAAAACGCTTCAAATAATTTTGAAGCGTTTTTTTTATCTATTTAAATTAAAAGCTATTTACCTACTATAATTAGGAGCTTCTTTAGTAATAGTCACATCATGAGGGTGACTCTCGTGGATTCCACTTGCTGTAATTTTCACAAAACGTCCTGTATCCTGTAGAGTTCTGATATCTTTAGATCCACAATATCCCATACCTGCACGTAATCCACCTACGAATTGATGAATACTTTCATACAACTCTCCTTTATATGCCACACGTCCAACAATTCCTTCGGGAACCAATTTTTTAATATCATCTTCTACATCTTGGAAATAACGATCTTTTGATCCTTTCTTCATTGCTTCGACAGATCCCATTCCTCGATAGGATTTAAACTTTCTTCCTTCGTAAATAATTGTTTCGCCAGGAGATTCTTTTGTACCTGCTAATAGAGAACCTAACATAACCGTATCCGCTCCTGCAGCAATCGCTTTAGGAATATCTCCTGTATATCTAATTCCGCCATCCGCTATTACCGGAACACCAGATCCTTTAATTGCTGAAGCAACCTCTAAAACAGCGGAAAACTGTGGAAATCCTACTCCAGCAACAACTCTAGTTGTACAAATAGACCCTGGTCCAATCCCAACTTTTACTGCATCTGCTCCTGCTTCTACTAAATATTTAGCCGCCTCTCCTGTTGCTATATTCCCAACAATTACATCTAATTCCGGAAATTTATTTTTTACTTCTTTTAAAACTGCTACTACTCCTTTAGTATGTCCGTGAGCTGTATCAATGACTACTGCATCTACTCCTGCACCAACTAAAGCGGCTGCTCGATCTACTGCATCACCTGTTACTCCAATAGCAGCTGCAACTCGAAGTCGCCCTAAACTATCTTTATTAGCACTTGGTTTTAGTGTTAACTTTGTAATATCTCTAAAAGTTATTAAACCAACTAATGTATTATCCTGATTAACAACTGGTAACTTTTCAATCTTATTATCCTGTAATATCACTTCAGCTTCCTGTAGTGATGTTCCTTCTCCTACAGTAACAAGATTTTCACTAGTCATTACTTCCGATATAGGTCTTTCATTATTTTTTTCAAAACGTAAATCCCTATTCGTAACTATTCCTAACAACTTATTATTATCATCAACTATAGGAATACCCCCAATGCTATGTTCACGCATATTGTTTTTAGCATCAACTACTTTTGCATCTAATGGTAATGTTACAGGATCAATGATCATCCCGCTTTCTGCTCTTTTCACCTTTCGGACTTTCATCGCCTGTTCCTGGATGGTCATGTTTTTATGCAATACACCTATCCCTCCTTCTTGCGCCATAGCAATTGCCATACGACTTTCTGTAACAGTATCCATAGCTGCAGAAACTATAGGAACGTTAATCGTAATATTTCTCGTAAATTTTGTTTTAATGCTTACTTCTCGTGGTAGTATTTCAGAAAATGCAGGGACTAAAAGTACGTCGTCGTATGTAAGTCCTTCTCCAACGATTTTGGATTCGTGTGCTGTCATCGCAATTAAGATTTAATTGCGTGCAAATATAAGTCTTTTTTAAAGGAATCCTATAAAAGTCAATAGGTAATA
Source organism: Aquimarina amphilecti (assembly GCF_900109375.1). Lineage (GTDB taxonomy): Bacteria > Bacteroidota > Bacteroidia > Flavobacteriales > Flavobacteriaceae > Aquimarina > Aquimarina amphilecti. The sequence goes on along the minus strand of NZ_FOAB01000006.1, from coordinate 240,291 downwards.
TATGATTTGTTTATTTGTTACGTTTTTTGAAGCCAAGCTCTTGTATAATTACTTTAGAAAAACTCCTCTAAACATCATTAAACACTGTATTTAAATTAATTACAAATCCTATACTTATAAAAATCAATTCAAAAAATTAATAATAGCTTCACTTGTTTTAACATTTTTTTAATATTAAAATAGTATATTTCGTTGCTTTAGATCCCAAATCTATTAAGTGCCCTAAAAAATATCCTATGAAGATTAGTATTAACCTATTACTATTGGTAAGCCTATGCGTAAATATTACCAATGCTCAATTTACGGAGCTGCCTCCTACTAAAGTTCAGTTTAAGAGATCTAAACAAACTGAACGTAAGAAATCTAAAAGAAATTTATTCACTAAAAGGGTGATTCCATTCACATTAATTGCATCTGGAATTCTTCTATCTACTAGTGATTTTGAAAAATCACTACAAAGTGATATAAGAGGTTACGCAGGTGACAATTTTTATTTAAATATTGATGATTATACCAGGTATGCTCCTATTCTTCAAATGTATGCTGCGGATATTTTTGGGGTAAAATCTAGAAATCATTGGTTTGATCAAACAAAAAACTTATTAATTTCTTCTGTAGTTACGAGTGCCGCTACCACAATTTTAAAACAAGAAGTGGATAAAGAGCGACCGGGAGATCCTACTAAATTAAATTCATTTCCATCAGGACATACGTCGATGGCTTTTGTATCTGCCGCTGTGTTATATGAAGAGTTCATAGATAGTAGCCCGTTATTAGCATATAGTGGATATATCTTTGCTATTACTACAGGTAGTTTAAGAATGATGAATAACAAGCACTATCTATCTGATGTTCTTGTAGGAGCTGGAATAGGAATTTTGACAACAAGGTTAGTCTATCATTATGAACACCTAATCTCTTGGAACCCTTTTAAGAGTGATGATGACATTGCATTTGCTCCTCAATTTACCGGTGACAGTGTTGGATTATACTTTTCTAAATCTTTTTAGATACTAAATTCAATATCCTTCAGCATAAGAAAAATTTTCTCGGGACATATGCTTTACGTAATCTAATTTCAACCTAGTTACTTGTCTAAAATGTAAATAATCATGTGCTAACCAATTAGCAAGGAATTGTTGCGCACTCATTTCTCCAAAGTCCTTATGAATAGTCACATTATTCCAATTTGGATTTATCAAAGAATTCAACCAGTTAATGGATGCTTTTCTTTCCTTTAAAAAATCATTTAACATAGAATCATACTCTTGCTTTATATATCTTCTATCTATCACCCAACCTTCAGGGTCAATTGGTGCAAATCTTTTATTAGGGGTTTCTAAAATATGCCTAGTTCTTTTTCTAAAATCTTCTCTTTCCTCATCATACAGATGGCAAACTATTTCTAATAAACACCAACGGTTTGGCTTGTCTTTCCATAGATATTCTTCACTTGGAATACCCATAAATAATTCTTCAAAAACTTTTTGATTTCTTAATAGATTATTGATCATTAACTGATGATTCATTAGACAGGTTTTTATTTATTCTATGCTTAATTGAGTGAAGTAAAGATATATTTAATAACAAAGGGTAACAAACCCCTATAAAAACCAGTCCTTTAACTCTTTCTATGAATTATTACTTACAGTACTTTTGAAAAAACAATATTGAAATTCTTAATTTATTAGAGTTAGCCAAATTCAATACTAAACAAAAAGCCTAAAAATTCTAAAAACCAAAAACTCTCTATTTGAGTACGGGCCAGTCAGAACCGAGAGTTAAAAGAATCTAAATAAATGTAATTGTATGCATTTTTGACAATAGTGGAAGTACTCGAAACCAAGTGGTATATATTTTTTAGGCTTTTTTGATATATAAAAATTCAATTAAATCATTTCTATAAAAAAAGCTGTCTCCAAAATACCGAGACAGCTAATTATGATTTAATCAAGATGTAATTTCTATTGTAATCCTTTAAATAGTTCTTTTATCCACACGCACATAATCTACATACATATAGGTATTCCAGTAAATATTAATTCTAGAATTATCGAAAATACCAGTATTAGATCCAATATTTAGATTCAGTATAATATTATGATTTTTAAAATTTTGAAGTTTCAAGTCATTATCAACATTATTGTTATAATTAGCGACTCTATTACCGTCTACATATATTTGAACAGTAACCCATCCATTTCTATTGCTCCACCTCTGTTCATAAGTATGCCAACCTTCTCCTAAATTATATCCTCTTTCTGCACTTGTACCTAGTTGATTTTGAGAAGTATTTACTCCGTAAAACAAATTACTAGCAAATCTAGCGTTGTTACCAAAAGAATATCCTTCCATAATATCGCTCTCTCCTCGTGTAGGCCAATTTGTTTCATTAACTGTCCAGAAAGCTGGCCAAGCACCATATGTTTCTGAAAAACCCTTATAATTATTACCATTCTTCGCTAACAACTTAATTCTTGATATCACTCTATACTCTTCGTTATTTCCGGGATGAAAGTTAAAATAAGACTTAACATGACCTGATTCATAATTATTGTTGCTCTTTTTATAAGCTTGAAGACGTAAACAACTACTACCATCTAAACTAGCAATTTCCGAGTTCCAGTTCCTGTAATTACAAATACTTGAATTATAGTCGGCTCTGTTATGCGTTCTTTCCCATTGGTTTAAATTACCGTTGGAATTAAAATTATCAGTAAACTGCCTTACCCAAGGTCCGGCTTTGGCATCTATTTCATCTATATTTTCTAAATCAGTAGCTTCCTCTATTGCCAACTCTTCTGTTTCGCAGGCCGATGAGAAAAAAATGAATAACAAAACTCCAAAAAACTTGACAAACATTCTCATAGTGTTAAATTTAGTTAATGATTATGTTACTAAATTAAGAATGGATTCATCAACTTATTAAATAAACAAAGTAAACTATATTGAATATTCTATTTATGTGTTCTTTTTTTACGGATAACCTAAAACTAAAATCCTTTAACCAAAGATTTAATAAGGGATTACATAAATAAAGTAACGCAAACGTTTGCGTTACTTTTATCGCATTTTTTTAACTAAAATATTAAAACATAAGAAAAATTTAAGATGTTTTAGAAACAAAAAACTTGAAAATCAAGTCTTTTTCCTCAATTATTTATACAAAAAAAGACATATTAGTATTTTTAAAACCAAAAATCTCATCTTTTATCTTTAATAATCCTCTTATTTTATGAAATTAAATCCTTAATCTTATTCCCAACTGAACCACGCTCACCTATTCTAATAACACCTAAAATAATATTTGCTATTAAACCTGGGTCTGTTATAATTGAAGCCTTACTTGCTACTTTAAGATCTCTTTCTTCAATCAACTGTACTAACTCATCATCTGGAGCGCTATTAATTTTTCTAGCAAATTCCCAAGCTCCATCCCTTGCCAATTCCATGCTAAAATCAACCAAAAAATCATCAAATTCACTAGTCAAACTAAGAATTTTTTTAAGAGTTGGCCAAATACTCGCTAAATCATTTTGAACCTCTATTACTAATGATGATAGAATCTCATTGATCTTATCAAAATCTCCTTTAAGATTTTCAATATTTGTTCCTTGGGAAACTTCGGCAGCTGCTATACCTAAATCTAAGTTAATATGAGCATTCATCCCAATCAATAAATGTTGTAATACTATAGGCCAATAATCTGTAGATAAATCAAATGCTATTTGCCAAGAAATTGTTATTATCTCATCATCCTTGTATGAAAAATACGCCTCTAGATATCTACTAGCAAAAACTACATCAAGCTTTGCCATTCTAGGCCCATTATCAAAAAAATCATTTTCAATTCCTTCTTTAACTTTAATGGTTACTCTTCGATATAATGCCGCAAAATATCCTAAAGAATCATTTTCGACCTGTGATACTTTAATAATATCATCTAAAGAAGCGATGACATCATCAATGGTTGTGATTGGTTTCAAGTTATTATCTTATATACTATAGTTCCTTACTAATGTACTAAATAATTGTAAGTAATCTTCTTAGTTAATATCGGTTTTCTTATTAAGAATAGAATAAAAATTATATTTCAATTTCAACCCGAAATAATTTTCAGTAAATTTAATAACACACTGATTAGCAATGAAAAAGATCGATACAATCTTATTTATAATATTGATTCAGACTTCGATGTTAGCACAAATGAATCCTACTTTTATTGGTGCAAAATCTCATTACGGGTTCATTATAGCGCACTCACCTGAATTAAAATCAATTTCCCAAACAAATCCTTATGGATTACAATTAGAATATAGCTGGCTAAAAACAAGCGACAAAGCTTGGAAAACTTGTTTCTGCTATGGTAAATCCGGTTTTGCATTTGCTTATTTTAATTATGCGAATCCTGATATACTTGGTGATTCATATAACCTAATATACTTTGTTGAACCATATTTCACATACAAAGGTCCTTTAAAATTTTCGCTAAGAGGATCGGTGGGAGTAACTTATCTTGATCGAATATTCGATCAAGATACAAATCCTGAAAACTTATTATTCAGCACTCATCTTAGTTTCTATTTAGCACTATCTCTTAATCTTAACTATCATATTAATAATAATTATGCAATCAACGCATCCTTAAGTTACAATCATATTTCTAACGGAGGGCAAAAACAGCCAAACAAAGGAATGAATTTCCCGACTTTTTCTATTGGGGTCGATAAAATCATAAATAATATTGAATTAAAAAGAAAACCAAAATCCTTAAAATCTTATGACACTTCTATTGATTATTATTTAGGATCATTTGTCAGTTTAAGGTCTTCTGACAGAGAAGCTGAAGCTTCTAATCACCTTTTGATTGGATTTACAGGTGGAATGTTACGACCAGTATCTGGAATCAATGGGTTAAATGCTGGTATAGAACTTTGGTATGATTTTTCTGATCAAGAGATTGCAACACAACAAGGGATTAATGATTCTGCTTTTTCATCTTCAATTACGGCTGGGCATCATTTCTCCATTGGTAGTTTCTATTTCTTACAACAATTAGGATTTTATATAACTCGCCCAAAAAACATTCAGAGTAATTGGTTATATCAACGATATTCATTTTGGTACAGCATTGGAAAATCCAAACGTTGGACCATTGGAGCTTCTCTAATTGCTTACGGAAAAGTAGCCGACCATATGGATGGTCGACTTATTTATCTAATAAATTAATCTACTAATATATTAACTAACCTCTCCTATGATCGCTCTCTTTAACTCAATAATTTCTAATAAAACATTTATTTCTTTCTTTATGTTTTTTCTAACGGCCAAATAAGGAATTATAGCGCCAATAATATAAGATATATCAATCAAAACCATTTGCCATGTTTCGAAATACAAACTAAATTCTGGAGTAATCATATAAAAACCAAGTGTATATAAAACTATTATCCCTATAGTTATTGGTCCGTGAATCTTTTTTCTAAAATTATAGAACGCAATAGTATCATTAGTAGTTTGCAAAGCATCATCCACCATATTAATCTTTTTCGCCTTTGATACACTTATAAACTCGATTAGGATTCTTATAAACAATCCTCCTATCATAAATCCAGCCCCTACTCTACTTAATAACTCTTGAACTGGTGCCACAAAATAGAAAAAAGACATTATTCCAATCAAAACCAATGATAGAATAATTATGTTTCCATAATGAAAGCGGGTACTCCAACTTTTCTTTTTACTTATCAAAGAGAACATTTCCTCTGAATTGGGTGAATTTCCCTTTATATTATTTTTACTCTTCTGCCATTGACTCTGCAATGCTTCAAACTCATTACTCATGATCTAATATTTTTTTCAATCTCTTTTTTACCCTATGAATCTTCACTCTTACATTAGTTGGTTTTATTCCCATTATTTCGGAAATACTATCATAATCCTGTCCTTCTAAGACCATCATAATCAATAATCGATCTATTTCTTCTAGTTTACCTATTGCAGTATACAAACTCTTATGTTCATCAGAATTAACTTCATTAACTTCTTCTGCAACCATATGCTCAACTGCATCAATAGGTATCTTTTTTTTATTTTTCTCTTTTCTAATGTATTGTAAACATGTATTAACCGTAATCCTATATACCCACGTTTTATGAGCAGATTTACCTTTGAAATTATCCATTGCATTCCAAATATTTATAAATACATCTTGTGCTAGATCATAAGCTAAATTTTGATCTCCTTTCATATAACCTAAACACATCTGTAATACCATCGGATAACAATCAGTATAAATAATTTCAAAAAATTGTCGTTTATCTCTACCCATTATTTAAAAATCCATTTATCTTTTCATAAAGTAATTCTGGCTGATCAAACATAATGAAATGCTTACTATCCGATATCATTTCTATATGCTTATTAGGCAAATCTTTATATTGTTTTTCATAATTGGTTTTTGCGGTTTCAATAGTTGGGAAAGCTGCTCCTATGATTAAAGTTTTTGCTGTTACTTTATCTAGTGATTTTCTAAGATCTAGTTTTAACAAATCAGTATACCCGTATACATACGTCTCTCGATCCGCTTTTAGTATCCAATTTAACAAGGTATTTACCTTCTCTTTTTTATTAGTCATATTTTGCGCCATCATCGTAGCAGTTTGATTAAACTGTTCCTTATTCATAGATAACATTTGTTTATTATAAGAGCTATCGTATTGGATCTGAGCTTCTGTAACACCAGGCATCATTAACTCACGCATACAAGGTATTGAATCAATAAGAATTAAACTTTTTATTGAATCTGGTAAAGAAGCTGCTATATCAATTGCTAAATTACCTCCCATACTATGACCAATAATGATTACATCTGTTAACTTTTTTTCATTAACATAAGCTATCAATTCTTTTTTTATAGTGTCATACCAAGGCATAGCAATAGGTGCATTACCATCAAATCCTGCATAGGATACTAAATAGTTTTGATGATTTCCGTTTAAATTAGCGACGGTTTCATCCCAAACTGAACCAGGTGTAGTAAAACCAGGTAAGAATAAAACTGGTGTACCGCTTCCGGATATGTCAATAGTAATTGCTGGAGCTTGACTAAATGCAAAATTAAAGAGTAAGAAAAAGGCAATCGTAATTTTTAGACTTTTCATAATGTTTTGTTTTTGATTTCCTCTTTGATGCAATTCGTCATAAAATGTTACACTCAATAAAAAATTATTACACTTTTCAATAATCATTAACATCTCTTAATCGACACTATAAGCATTGATGTTTCCAATCTTATTATAAAATACTATAACAAGATCATCATTCTGGTGGTAGGGTATCATCTTTAAACAAACGTTATATAATAAAAGGGAAGAAACTATGAAATTTTTACAAACACACTTTAGATTGAATTTTAAGCTTATGATGAACTTTATGAAAGACCTACCTGCTTCTTGCGGATACGCTATAAGAAGATAAGCAAGTAGGGATATAACAGTAATCGACTAGTATTCAAACATTATTTCAGAATCATGATTACATTACATTTTACCATTGTTTAAACTTCGTAAATAAATAAGCCTATCAAAATTGATAGGCTTATTGATTAAAAAAGTTATGTAGTATGTATTAGATTACTTTTACATTTACTGCGTTTAACCCCTTTTTTCCTTCTTGTAGATCAAACTCTACTGCATCACCTTCTCGAATTTCATCTACTAATCCTGAAATGTGTACAAAATGTTCTTTGTTCGAACCTTCTTCTGTAATGAAACCAAAACCTTTGGCATCATTAAAGAACTTTACTGTTCCTTTGTTCATTGTAAAAATTTATATTAATTATTTATTAGATTACAAAGATGATGCCACATAAAAATTTTACAAACTGGCATGTCTTCAATGGTAAAGCTACAAATAATAATCATATCTCATTTACGGTAATACCTTTGATTGTTTATTAGATATCAATTGAGGCCATAAAAAACAATTATGTATCAGGTTAGTTCTAACCTTTATTTTTTTTTTAAGCTATTTAAAAACGGGTAACAAATTGGTATTGTCTTTGATCTATAATAAGAAAAAGCTCCGTATACTATACGTTATTTGAAAAACAGCAAAAATAACTTAACTTTAGTTGAATAGTTTGGGGAAATTAAATTAAACAAATACAATCAGTAATAAAGATGAAAAATTCACACATTATCTTCACTTTGGCATTATTATTTTCTTTTATGGTCAAAGGACAAACTCCTATACAAGGTGGATATATAGAACTTAGTAAAAATGAGTATGATGAATTGCTAGAAATTAATAAAGAAAATGAACTTGACGGCAAATATTATGTAAGAGAGTTTAAGGATAAAAAACTTATTGGTATACATAAAATCCAATATAAAAAAGGCAAAAAACATGGAGAATGGGTTCATTTTTTGGTTTTTAGAAAAAAGGGAGTTTTAGACCTATCTATGGTAGAAAACTACGATGACAATGAAAGAAATGGTTATTACTATAATTCTGATAATGGTTTTACTTTTACTGAAGAAGGGTATTATGAAAAAGGAGAAAAAGTAGGTCTATGGAATGTTACCAAAAGTGGTTCTAAGGAAAAAATTAACTATAAAAATGGAAAAAAACACGGTGATTATTGGAGACAAGATGCATCAGGTGTTATTGTAAAGGGAGCTTATAAGAAAGGTAAGAAATTAGACAATTGGACAATTGAAGATTTGTCTGGGAACACTACAGAACAAATCGAAGCTAACACTACATATCAAGTTTCTGCAACTCCGACCAATGAAGCAAGTATCCAACCAATTGAAGGTAGCATAAAAAAGTCTGATGGTTCCGTTGTGCCTATTGCAGTAGTGAGATTACAATTATCAGATAATTCTTGTGCGTATGCGTTTTCGGATTACGATGGTAAATTTAATATAGAAATTGACACCAATAAAATTTCCGGTAGCAGTTATTTTGAAATAGTCATAGAAGGATTTCCGAAAAAGAAAATCCTTTACTCAGAATTCTCTAACCAAAGCACTATTGTATTAGATAAAGGTCGAAAAAAAGTAAGTTATGATGAGTATCGTGCGTATTATGAATCTATGAAGAATTGTCAATAAAACATTAGAGATACTATCTAATTAGTTTAAAACCCTAGCTATTTTTCGTTTTAACAAACGTTGTTCAGGTTTTGATTGCGTAAGCTTTATAGCTTTCTGATAATAACCTACGGCTCTATTTGGGTCTATCAAACGTTCGTATATTTCTCCTAGGATTGCATAATAGAGGTAATAAGCGCCTACGATTTTATGATCTTCTAGTTTTTTAATAGTATTTAATGCTTCTTCTGCCCCAAAAAGCTCTAAAACCACTAAACATCTATTTAAAAAAACAATTGGATCATTATCCTTTTTTAAAAGCAAATCATAGTAACTTAATATTTCTTTCCAATTGGTTTTTTCATAACTAACAGAAATACAATGTTGATATGCAATAGCCGCTTCAAGATGATAGGTAGATAAGGATTCCCCAAAAGCTGATTGATTTAAATAATCATTCCCTTTACCTATCAATTCTTTACTCCATAAACCTCTATCCTGATCTGACAAAAGAATTAAATCTCCGCAACTACTAATACGACTATCGATACGAGCTGTATGAAATAACATTAATGCCATCAGTGCATATACTTCTGATAATTGTGTTCGTTCATTATCTAATAATGACTTACACAACCACATAGCCTGAGAAATAACATCTTTTCTTACTAATTTATCACCGTGTGTAGCATTATAGCCTTCATTAAAAATTAAATATATAGTACTTAATACCGTTTTAGTTTTATCAATAATTTCTTCCTGTAATGGTATTTTGGGGTATATCTTATGTTTTCTAAAATACTCTTTAGTGCGATATAACCTTTTAGAAATAGTATCTTCTGATGTTAAAAAGGATCTAGCAACTTCTTTCGTACTAAAACCACATAGAGATTTTAGGATAAAAGTAATTTGATTCTCTGGAGAAATATCTGGATGACAGGAGGCATACATCATTGCTAAAAAATCGTCTTGTATATACTGTTCTTTCCATAGGTTATCCACGGTGCTCACTAATGTATATTCTGAAGTCAACAATTTACGTTCGGGATCAGAGAAGTCAATGGTTTTACTATGCTTATTCCTTCTTAAAATATCAATTGCTTTATTTCTTGCTGTTCTATATAACCAAGCCTTGGGGTTATCCGGTATACCTCTATACTTCCAAGTTTCTAAAGCACTTACTAAGGCATCTTGTACTACATCTTCTGCCATTTCAATATTCTCAGTGCCAAAAATTTTAATCAAAACAGCAACCATCTTTCCAGATTCTTGCCTAAAAAGATGGTTTAAAGTATTATCTATATGATCTTCAGATTCCAATGTTGATTATTATGCTAATGGAGCGATTTCACGAATTTCTACACTACAATCATATTCAAAACTTGGACAACCTTTAGCCATCATAGTTGCTTGATCTAAGGAATCTGCCTTTATGAGAAGATATCCTCCCACCAATTCTTTACCTTCTGCAAATGGTCGATCTATAACTTTGTTTCCTCCTTCTGTTATCGTATTCCCTTCTTTTAGCAATGGCTGTCCCCCTAACAATCTCTCTTCCTTAGCTAATCCACTCATCCATTGTTGCCAGTGTTCCATATGCTTTTGCATTTCACTAGGAGATACTGAGTCATATTTTTCTTGCCCACCTCTAATTAGCATCAAAAACTCTTTCATCTTCTACCTTTCAAATTAAACATCTTCTGGCCAAACTTCTCTAACTTCTACCGATGATTCCCATTGTAATCCTGGACATCCTTTTGCCATTTCTGTAGCTTCATCTAATGTATTAGCAAATACTGTAATATAACCTCCAACTAATTCTTTAGCCTCAGCAAAAGATCTGTCAGTAACTTTTGTGCCTCCAGGATGAATTGTTTTTACAGCCGGATAAAGACGTTCTCCTCCAACATATTTTTCTTCTTCCGCCATTTGCCCAATCCATTGCATCCACTTTTCCATGTGTGCATTTTGTTCTTCTTCGGATTTTGCATCCCAAACGTCGTCTCCACCTTTAAAAAGGAACATAAATTGTTTCATACTATATATTTATTTATGGTTTATATGATTCTATGACGAAATGATTATAAATATTTGGACAAACATTTTGAAAGAATTACTTTTTCTTCATCATCATTAGTGTAAAACCTCCTAACAAACCAATAATAACAAGCATTATACCCCATAACCAAATTTTATTTTCAAACAGAGGTTCTATTGTTTCCTTTTCATTTTTGGGAATTATTTGTTCTGCTCCTAACTTTAGTTTTACTAATTTTTCCGGAACTCTTTCTGTCATATATTGAAGATCATAAGATGGTTTACTTATCCCCTTATTACCATATGTCAAAAAATAGTTTGCGGAAGTATTAAATCTGGTGATTAACTCATAATCAAAGCCTTTAATTAAAACCTCATCAATATCTAACGGTTCATTATCCTGATTATTAACAACTATTTTTATCTTATTAGTAATTGTACTATAAAAGTTAAATTCGTTTTCCTCTATAGAATTTAGAATCCCTGAAGTCATATGCTGATAATCATATTTCCATCCACTTTCTCTATGAATACTGTCTCTAAGATAGGTAACACGAAAAGGTCTGTAATAATCAAAAGTATTATTTGCCTTTATTTTCATATAACTTACAGGAACTGGTGTATCTAAATCAATAGTTAGTATAGTACTTTTATTTTGTTCTATAGTTTTTATTGCTTTAACAGTAAATCTCTTGTAGCTACCTTCTTGTTTTTCTTTTAAGGTAATCTCAGCCTTTTTTACATCTGGTGCATCTTTCCCTTTAACAAAAACTCTATAATATGTGTATTTAGAATCAGGAAACTTTAGCGTTGTAAACGAGTATTCCGTCAATTCATTTTTTACAGATAATACACGATAATCATCTACTACAGTATACCAATCTTTAAGGTTTTGACTCCCTTCGACTTTTATTAATCTATCAAAATTATCTTGTTCAAAAGATAACTGAACTTGATTGATAACTGCGTCTAACGTAACTTTAAAAGTGATAAATGAACCTTTATTCGTAGTCGATTTATTAACATATTTGAATCCGATATTTTTACTTGATATTTTAGGCTTCTTTTGTTCTAAAAGATATGGAGCCTCTACAGTATCCGTCTCTTTGGTTATACCATAAATTCTTATATCCGAAAGATCAGAAGATACATTTTTAAAAATCGCATCTGGCAATACGATAGCATGCCAATCATCTGACACATCCAATAATTCTCTTTTGTAAGCATACTTATCAATCTGTGCATAAGTTTGTAAACAAACTAAAAACAATAGCCATTGTACAATATTAATCTTTAACTTCATCCGTAATAATATGTTTGTATTTATTATATAAGAAAGAAATAATAAGCAATAATAAACCTAGTGATACAAATACAATTGTTTTAGATATTGTATTTAAATGTGCAATATCATATAAAAACAATTTTATAAGTGTAACTCCAAAAAGTATAAAAGCTATTATTCGCATATGCTTTATTTTCTTCCAAAATCCAAAAACGATCAATAGCAAAGAATATATTCCCCAAAGAATACTTAGCCCTAATTTATCTGAAGATGTATAACCAGCTATATCTAACCAATGGATTAATTCACTACTCAACAACCAGATTACAGCAATCTGTAAAACAACATCAAAAGCTATTTTAAAAGTACCTTTAAAAAATTTCTCTCTTACGTATCTATAGCAAGCAATCAATAACAAAGTGCAAAAAGCTAAAGAAATATATCTAATACTGATATGATACGACCCTGCCTCACCAGATTCTAAAAGTATTGGATCCAAATAGCTTTCTCGTAACTCACTTAAAATATATAATCCCGTCGTTAAAAACATCAGTAATGCAAACATATTAAGCACCATATTGATATAACCGAAAACCACATTCTTAATCCTCTTAATATTCACAAGAGATAAAATTGATAAGAAAGCTAAAGTGTAATTAATTAACCAAATTCCCATAAAATCTTCTTGATTACTCTCTAAACCGTTCCAATAATCAATAATCTCTAAGAAAAAGGTCATATACAGAACAAATAAAAACATAGCTGAAATCCAAAGAGAAATTAACTGATACCAAGTCTTATATTTTAACCATGGAAAAGGATAATTTTTGCTACGATGTAAAAAGAGAATATATCCAAAAGAAGCTGCACATAATAATGAGGTAAGTACCGAAATATTAAAAAACGGAATTACCGAAATTTCATCAGTACCAGACATATAAGCATACTCTGCATAATACATCCACCAATCTTGAATTAAACTAAAAAATGTTAAGGCTATAACTGGATAAGCTAATTTTTCATAAATAGGCACTTTTTTAGTCCTTCCTATCCAAAACAGTAAAGCTGCTTCAGCTGCCCAAAGCAAGGTAACCCAATTTCCGTCTAACTGCACTGGAAACGAAATACTGATAAAAACCAATACCATCCCAGATGTAAAATAAAACAAATTACGATCTGCTAATTTGAGCTTATAGATAACAACACTTACTACAAAATGTATTACAGCATTTGCTAAAGTAAAAACTCCTAATAACTGTGATCCAATATCATGATCACTTAACATCGAAAATCCAATTCCATAAAAAACAAATGCATTAATCAATTGGAGTATAACATCACCTGTACCGAATTTTTCTTTTCTACTCAATTTATATACAAGAAACATGAAATAAAATGTAGCAAAAAACACCAATAAAAAAGTAAATGCCAATCCAAAATGAATATCCGTTTCATAATCAATTGCATACCAACTAAAATAAATCAACCAAGTAAGTATGAAAGATGAATAATATAAAGGTTTCCAGTATTTCTTAAATGATATGATTAAGATTCCGACATTAATAATTGCCATATAACTAAACAAAACAGCTACTTTTCCTGATCCGTCACTCAATAAAAACGGAACCGCATAAGCACCTACTAATCCGATATGCGCAATAACCTGTTTATTATATTGCACGGCTGCAAATACAGTGAAAATCGTAAATACTACCATCAATCCAAATGTAAACAATTGTGGTATTAGGCCATATAAGCTATAGGCAAGAAAAGTAATGAAATATAAGATAGCCATCGCTCCACTAACTAAAACAGCACTAAAATTCTCATACTTCTTTTTTAACTTCATTCCCACAGCAATCAAACCGATTCCGGTAAGGTATCCTAATATAATTCTTGTCAAAGGACTTATTAACTCATTATCTATAGAATATTTTGCACCAATTGCAACTCCTATAATTAGAATAATAACTCCTATTTTACTTATAAGATTCTCTCCAATAAACTTTTCTAAATTAGATTTTCCTTTAGGTTTTACAATCTGTTTTATCTTAGACTGGGAAAAAGATAATTCTGGTTCTTTTTGGGGTAGAGGTTCTTTTATTTCGACTGTATCTTTTACCTCTTCTAAATTAGGTTCAATAATAGGAGTAGTTATCTTATCTTCTAATACCTGAGGTTCCCTTTGTCCTTCTTCGTTTTTAAAACGGAGAACTTCATTTTTAAGGTTTAGTATTTCTCTCCGAAAGACCTCTTGTTTATTAGATAGAATTGCTATTTTTTCAAGCAAATCATTAATATACTTTTGATTGTCAGCCATTGTTGTTTAGATATAAAAATGAATATAGAGTAATTATATTCACATTAGAAATATAGGCAAAAAAAAGAGTATTGTTAAAAATCAAAACATCTTCCTCCCTATTATATCCAAAAATAAAACTAATAGATAAGAACCAATCCCCTGAAAAAAGGGAAACACTTTTGGTGGTTTATAGTATAAAGAAAAATTAAAATTGAACTAATAATATACAACCTAAAAACCAGTTGTAAATAAATTCCTAGCTCCTCTAATACCACATTTTTGATATTTATGATATGATTGCGCAGCTCTTTCATCAATCTGTTTGCCAGATTCATTTCTCATCCATCCGTCTATTGCCGCCTTCAATGTATAAGCCTCCGGAGCCATCAGATGAGTTGTCCATAATACCGGATTCGCATTAGCTTTCTCTATTTCTGGAGAAAAATAACTTTTACTATAACAAGCTAGGATCATAACATCTTTAGGTTTAGAAACAGATTCTTTATAGGTAATATTTACATTAAAATCCATTAAACCATCATGTCCAACATATGCTAACAAATCAGCTCCTCCTCCAAAATTTAAAATCTTATCTTTTTCTTTTATTTGTGCAGGTATCTGACCATTAGATGATCTCAAAAAATGTTCTATACTTTGTTTAATTTCGGCTCCATCATAAGCGTCAGCCAACATATACACATCTTTACTAACGTGTTTAAATAGTAATCTTTCTAAGACATGAAAGTCTTTAGGTGCTATAGTTCTAACTAGTTGCCAATCTTTTGTTTTAACTTTAAAGAATGTTTTCACACCATATCCTGCTCCCCAATAAAGATTATTTTTAGGATCCTGACCATTCCCTATTTTTTGTGGTACAGGAACAATTCCTTGATTTACATTATCACAAAGCGCAACAAAAACATGAATTGTTCTTGTCTGACCAAAAGATGTTAAAGAACAAAACAGGAAAGAAAACAACAGAAACACCCTCATTGTTTAAGACTTAAAATTAATTCTATATTTTTCTTTTCTATAGCTGTTAACTTATCAGCAGCATCAGTTTCAGAAGGCATGTACCAAGATTTTGATTCAAAATAATCTTGCCATTTCTTTTTGGTAAACATATATCCATGAGAAGCAAAAATCTCATTTTTAATAACTGCTAATTCTTCTTCAGTTTTATCATTTAACTCATCTACTGTAAAAATTCGATGAGAATATATATAATTCTCTCTTTCTATCGCTTTTAGATCTGTATATGGTTTAGAGAACGTACCATCTCCTTTTATTGGTTGAAATTCTAACCACATTTTTATTCCTATTTGCTTACCATCCCCTATACAATCCAATTTTTCTCTAACCTCCTTAAACACCAACAAGTTACTAGACACAAAAACCGATGTTCGTGAGTCATCAAAAGAACAATCTGCTATTTTTCTCTCAAAAGCAATAGTATTAATTCTATCACCAAGGGTAGTAAATGAAGTTATAGATGATTGCTCGCAACTTACTCCAACATTACAATTCATTACAGTTGATAAAATGACATAGTTACTTGTCTTGACAACTATTTCTCCCGTTAATAAAGCATCTGCTCTTTCCGTAGATTTAAAATCAAAATATTTCAACGCCTGATCAACTGGAATTTGTTTATTAGGTTCTTCAAATAAATCAAGTAATTCATCAAACTCACTTTCCTGTGCATTCATTACAATGGTAATAAACATACAGAGTAATACTACATATCTAATCATAAAAAATCTAGTTGTATGCAGGTTAGTTAAATTTAAACTTGGGGAGAAATACAAATCTAAAAAAGATTAGCTAAATCCCAAGGATCTATCAATCTTTTAGTTTTATATTTTTAATTCTATTTTATCTTGAATAAGATTTCACCTACTATGAATATGCTTTTTAAAAAAATAAAAAGCACGCAATAGCGTGCTTAATAGAATTTATTCAATTTATACTTTAAGGCAGCTTAAAGCTTAGGGCATCTCTTACAATTAGATTTCCCTTTTTTCTTATATTTTTTACAACACTTCTTCTTTTTTCCTCCACAACTCACTTCACAATTTAATGAAGCACAAGGAGAATATAAAGATGGTATATCCGAACTTTGCACTATTATTTAATTTTTATTGAATCTAAATAAAGCACAAAAATATAAAAAAAAGACTCTCAAAAAAAGAATCTTTTATTTTTATTTAGTGACTTATTAACAACAAGTTAGTTACCTACTCTTGTTGTGAATTACTTATCTGAAAAGTATTGATATCTCTATCGAATAAATAGTGCCCTGATTTATCATCACCGATAATTTTTAACTTATCTAATAACGTTCTTGCCACAGCCTCCTCCTCTAATTGCTCCGCCACATACCATTGCATAAAATTATGTACATTATAATCTTTATGCTCTAGACATTGAAAAATAACATTGTTAATCTGAGCAGTAACAAACTCCTCGCTTTCTAAGAAAATTTCAAACAATTCTCTTAAAGACTTAAAATCATTCCTTGGTTTATCGATAGCAGGAATTACTGCTTCTCCATTTCTTTCGTTAATAAACTTAACTAACTTAGTCATATGCACACGCTCCTCTTCTGACTGAGTATAAAAAAAATCTGCTATCCCATTGTAACCGTTTACATCAGCCCAACAAGCCATTGAAAGATATTGAGCAGATGCTTTAGCTTCATATTGTACTTGGTCATTTAAAGATTTCTCTATTTCAGGTATCATAGTTTTATTTCTTGTATTTATAATATTCTTTTGATTGCTACAAAAAACATATCAAGTAATTATTTCATTCATATCCAGAAAAACTTGTTATGTCCAATTTTATCGCAATTAAATAAAAGTACATAAATATTAGTCCTTTCAATAGTTTTAATTAGTGTTTTCTTCTAATTTAAAATCAGACTATTTAACAATCAAAATCTTAAAAAAAGATTTTATTAATAGTTTTATAAATTTATTGACGCGTGTATTCCGAAATTATATCCAAATGATCCGGATATTGGTTTATTAAAAAGCTCCTTTGTGCCAATTCAAAATCCTCAAAATCAAATCCTGGAGATACGGTACATCCAACAAAAGAATACCCTTCATCATCTTTTACACTTGACGCAAACCAACTATTAGCAGGAACAACCAATTGCGGTGATTCCCCTTCATCTAAATTCATCCCTACAGTATATTTGGTATACTTCCCATTAGGAGTTATTACATGTACATATAACGAACTCCCTACATAATAATGCCACATCTCATCTTGCTTTATTTTATGAAAAGCCGAAAAATTCTTTGATGTCAATAAGAAATAAATACCTGTACAATAGTTCCTATCTCCTGAGAAACCTTCTTCTAAAGTATCTTTAGGAATAACTCCTGTACTTCTGTACGTCTCCTTATAAAACCCTCCTTCAGGATGTGGTTTCATATCTAACTTTAGAACGATTTTTTCTACTTTTTTATCCATAATATAAGTTTTAGCTAAAAAAAGAAGCGATCCAAATGATGGATCGCTTCAAAATACCTTGTAATTAATTTAGATATTATTATGCTAATACAGCTTGTACTTTATCAGCAGCTTCTTGGAATTGCACAGCACTCTGCACATCTAATCCGCTATTATCTATTAATTCTTTAGCAATATCTGCATTTGTCCCTTGTAAACGAACGATGATAGGTACATTAATAGCATCCCCCATATTCTTATAGGCATCAACTACTCCTTGAGCTACTCTATCACAACGAACAATTCCTCCAAATATGTTTATCAAAATTGCTTTTACGTTAGTATCCTTAAGGATAATTCTAAAAGCTTCTTCTACACGTTTAGCATCTGCTGTACCTCCTACATCAAGGAAGTTAGCAGGTTCTCCACCAGCTTGTTTGATCAAATCCATTGTCGCCATTGCAAGACCGGCACCATTTACCATACATCCAACATTACCATCAAGATCCACATAATTAAGTCCAACTTCATTCGCTTCAACCTCGATTGGATTTTCTTCACGAATATCTCTCATATCCACATAGTTCTTATGGCGATATAATGCGTTATCATCAATTGTTACCTTAGCATCAACTGCCATGATCTTGTCATCACTTGTTTTTAAAACAGGATTGATCTCAAACATAGAAGAATCAGATTTTACATAAGCAGTATATAATGCTTTTACAAATTTAGTCATCTCTTTAAATGCACCACCGCTTAATCCTAAGTTAAAAGCAACACGTCTTGCCTGAAAAGGTAATAACCCTACAGAAGGATCAATTTCTTCTGTAAATATTAAATGTGGAGTTTCCTCTGCAACCGTTTCGATATCCATTCCACCTTCTGTAGAATACATAACCATATTTCGTCCAGTAGTACGATTCAATAATACAGAAATATAAAATTCGTCTGGTTCACTATCACCTGGATAATATACATCCTCTGCAACTAATACTTGGTGTACTTTTTTTCCTTCAGCAGAAGTTTGTGGAGTTATCAAATTCATTCCGATGATCTGTCCTGCTATATCTTCAACTTCCTGAAGATTTTTAGCTAGTTTCACACCACCACCTTTTCCTCGACCACCTGCGTGCACTTGGGCCTTAATTACATGCCATCCAGTACCTGTTTCTGCAGTTAATTGTTTTGCAGCAGCAACTGCTTCTTTAGCATTCTGTGCAACAATACCTCGCTGGATGCGCACACCAAAGCTACTTAATATCTCTTTACCCTGATATTCGTGTAAGTTCATAGTCTTATTTTTTGCCTTTTGAATAGGAGTTTCAAAAATATGAAAAGTGAAGTTACTGTGCCAATCTTTTCTGGTAAAAAAAGTTATATCAAGAGACCTCTCTCATTATCCCAAAAAATAGCATTAAAAATTCGCTGAATTCGAATTACGATAGCTTATAATTTAAAATCTTCAAAATCTAAAGGGTCAAAATTCTTGAAGTGTCCATTCATCTTAATTACTTCTTTAGCTCTATTCATTTCTCGCACTACAGGAATGGTAATTTTAAGGTGTCCGATGAGATAATTAAGTCGCTCTAATTCACTTCTTAACTTTAATAAATGATACTCTTGGTGTAATGCTAAGCCAACTTTATGAGCCACTTGATAACTTACGAATGGAATATTAAATAACGGGGGCTTTTCTATAGTCAGTTCCACATATAAAATTGCTATATTTTTTAATAACTCTTCTTGTAGTTCCTCTATCCCATTTTCATCATCCTCTAAATATTGCACCTCTCCTCCTGCATATAGTTTACCTGGAAGTTGAGGATAAAAACTTTCAATTCTAAACACTCTCGCCCCTAAACAAACTACATCACTTCCTCCATCTGGATATCTTTTTTCTACTTTTTGCAAAGTAACTTCCGTGCCATATTCTAGCTTTTTGTCTATAAAGGTTGGAACGCCAAACGAGATACCTTCTTCTTCACAATCAGATATCAACTGTTGATATCTCTTTTCAAAAATATGAAGAGGTAATCGTTCGCCAGGATACACAACTAATTGTAAAGGAAAAAGTGCTAACATTTTTTTATTAAAAATACTAAATAAAGAACTACTAGATGTACGATATCTGTTCAAAAATCAAAAATTCGTTATTTGAAGCTCATTTTTTTTAGGTTTACATAATTTTATACTAATTACGCGGCGCTTAGAGGAAATTTATAGTAAAAATAGTAATTTCGTAAGCTTAATTTAATTACCATGGAAAACGCAAATTTATTAGCAATCGCAGAAGAGTTTGGGAGTCCTATATATGTTTATGACTCCGAAAAAATTGTTTCACAATATGAACGCCTTACAGGTGCTTTTAAACAGGTGAAACATGTAAAACTTAACTACGCAGTCAAGGCATTGTCTAATCTTGCGATTTTAAAACTAATGAATTCATTAGGTGCTGGATTAGATACTGTATCTATTCAAGAAGTTAAATTAGGATTATTAGCAGGAGTAGAACCGGCTAATATTATATTTACTCCTAATGGAGTTTCGCTAGAAGAGATTGAAAAGGTTTCTGAAATGGGTGTACAGATAAATATTGACAATTTATCTATACTAGAGCAATTCGGAACAAAACATCCAGATGTACCTGTTTGTATTAGAATCAATCCACATGTTATGGCTGGAGGAAACAGTAAAATCTCTGTAGGTCATATCGACAGTAAATTTGGAATTTCTATTCATCAAATCCCACACATCCTAAGAATTGTAGAGAATACAGGGATGAATATTAATGGTATTCATATGCATACAGGTAGTGATATTCTTGATGTTGATGTATTTCTATATGCAAGCGAAATTCTTTTTGAAACCGCTAAAAACTTCAAAAACTTAGATTTTATAGATTTCGGAAGTGGTTTTAAAGTTCCCTATAAAGAAGGTGATATTGAAACTAATATTGAAGAATTTGGTGAAAAGCTAACAAAACGTTTCAACACCTTTTGTAAAGAATATGGAAAAGAACTTATTTTAGGTTTTGAACCAGGAAAGTTTCTAGTTAGTGAAGCCGGATATTTTCTTGCAAAAGTTAATGTAGTAAAACAAACAACTTCTACAGTTTTTGCAGGAATTGACAGTGGTTTTAATCATTTAATAAGACCTATGTTTTATGATTCATATCATGGAATTATAAATGTATCCAACCCTAAAGGGAGAGAGCGCTTCTATTCTATTGTAGGATATATTTGCGAAACAGACACCTTCGCTACTAACAGAAGAATATTAGAAATTACTGAAGGCGATATACTTGCATTTAAAAACGCAGGTGCTTATTGTTTTTCTATGGCAAGCAACTACAACTCTCGTTTTCGTCCAGCAGAAGTGCTTTGGCATAATAATAAGGCACATTTGATTCGCAAACGTGAAACTTTTGATGACATTACTAAAAATCAGATAGACATAGATATATTTAATAAAGTCGAAGTACCTGCTTCATAAAAAACTATTTAATCTTTTACCAAAAAATGCAACAAAATATATACTTGTTGCATTTTTTGCTTTTTCTATAATTCTATTAAAGTTTTCTAATATTTCTTATTAAATACTCCAGACCATTTAACTTAAGTTCATAAACAGTCTGCATCTGTCTACCTAGAGTACCTTTTGGAAACCCTTTATTGTGATACCAAACAATATAATGTTCTGGCAAGTCAATAAGATATCTGTCTTTATATTTACCAAAAGGCATTTTGGTATTGGCAAGTTTAACTAAAAAATCTTTCTGGGATTGAAGATCCATAAACGGTTAAGTAAGCGTAAGTTTATTTTGCGTAAGCTCTATAATACCACATTAAATTCTTCACCTTCTTTTCCCATTTTTTCTGATTTGTTTTATTTTTTGAATGATCTGTTTCTAAATCATATTGTTCTTGCATATTAATCCGCATCCGCTCTACTCTTTTGTACATCTTATTAAGATCCTTACGGACATTCTTACCCGGCTTATACTCTTTCAATTTTTTGCGCATAATTCTGGCATGCAATTCAGATACATCAAAATGCAATTGTTCGTGAAGCAATAAGTATTTAGTGGACTGACCTTTTTTCACCCACGATAGTGAGGGATAACAAAAGCTGTCCACTTCATATTTTAATTCAATTTTCCCATAATCCTTACTTATAGACCATTGATAAGTTATTCCTGTATTGACACTAGCATCAAAACTGCTATCGACTTTAGGTTCTCCCCTAAAATCTGACCAATCTAACTTACTCTTTTCTGCATAAGAAAAACGCTCTACATATCCATGATTAGCAAAAACTAAAACTAAGAGAATAGTAAAAAATTTACCCATAATTGCAATAATTATGCCCGGCTAATAGTTGTTGTTTTCTTGTATTTAAGTATCTAAAATATACAATACGGGGCTAAGTATTGATAATTTTTGCTCAAATAATCTTTATTAATTTTCAGATATACAATTCATATTTATATCTATCCCAATCGAAACAATTTTTCCAAAATTTCGAATTTACTTTAGTCTATCAAAATTGTATATAATTTGTATATCAATTTCCATACCATGACTTTAAATCACCTTAAAGTCTTCACTAAAATTCACTTTCTAATACTGTTTTTATATTAAAAAACAATAAAGTTCAGAATCTAAAAATAAAAAAAATGATTTTAAAATCAGCTTTAAAATTAATTATTGATAAAATAAATTTTATTCTATCACTGTAAGCTTCAATTCATCATCAAATTTAATAATATAAGAAGCTTTGTTATAATAGCCTCCTAAAAGCTTTTTAGCGTAATTAAATTTATTTTCAACATACTCCGTTGTACCTTCAAAAGTTGCTGCATGGTATAAATCATCTGCAGAACCTAAACGCATTAAGATATCATATGTAATATCAAAACCTCTCACTGCATATTTGCTAGGGATAGTTCCATATTGTTTTTTATATCTCGCAACAAACGGAGTCATTCTGGTTTCATCGTAATTATCAAACTCCTTATCAATAGAGGGGTAATGCAAATGTAATTTAGACAAATATTCATTTTTAATATTATCATCATCAAAAGCATTGTTCTTATCAGTAGTGAATAAAGTAATTTGATGGCTTTCTGCCTTAGCATTAAGTAAAGGCGTAACGTTACTTATCATAGCTACATCATCCGATTCTAAAAACACCCAATTTGGTTTGTTTTTTGCCAACACCTTATTAAGATGCACTTCATACACATAATTCCCTTCTTCTATTCTTGCAATCTTTGCTTCAGGAAATTTAGCAATCAACTTATTTTTTATTTCTTCATGTTTCTTTTTCCCTTGCTGCACAATAATAACGATATTTTTATCGGTAGAATCCTTAGCTACATAATTAATCAGTTTATCCTGAAGCATTATGTCTGTCGGTATTGTTTGGAAAAAATTACTGTACAACTTTGATTCTCTATTCGAAATTGGAGAAATTACTGGAGTATCATACTTTTTTAATTCAGCAGCAACAGTTTCTACATTAGCCTGATAAAGTGGTCCAATTACAACATCCATTTCATCAAAATTGTTTTGATCAATTAATTGTTTTATATGACTCTTGTTATTGTTCTTTTCAGTATCAAAAACAGTTAAATCAATACTTAACCCTCTACTTTTAGCTGAATCTACTGCGATCTGAACTCCTTTATAAAAATCTAAAGCGACCCTTGTTCCTCTTGCTTTTCTGCTTTTCAAAAAATCCTCTGTCTGCTGTCTTTCATTCAGATTTAATGTATCTAAACCAAATGGTAACATTACAGCAAGTTTTTTCATTTTAAAATTTGAAAGCATATTCTCTAACGGAACTATTTTCTTCTCTGGAAAATCAATTGCAAGAGAATCTACCTCACCTCTCTTAGGTAATGTAATCACCATACCCGCTTTCAGACCATCTCTCAAGTATGGGTTCATATTAAATAAAGAATCTGAAGAAATTTCAGTTCTTTTAAGAATGCTATATACAGTCTCTTTTGGTTGCACTTCGTACAATTCAAAATCTGAATCAATAATCTCTTTTAGAGGAACAAATATGGTCGTTGGTACCACAATCTCCATTCCGATGGGAAAATTAGGATCCATTTCTGGGTTTAGTTGATCTAACTCTCCAACAGTAATACCGTGTCTTCTAGCAATTCTATATCTAGTATCTTTTGGCTGCACTACATATTTAGTAGTTGTAGAAACTCTACTGCTCAAAGTATCTTTTGGAACTTCTGTTTCTACTACAGCTTTTTCGGCATATACAGGTATTCTAATTCTATCCCTTTTTCGAACCTGTTCAGAATACAATCTTTTGTTATGCTTTTTTATATCATCTATAGTAATATCATATTTTTTAGCAATTCCATATAAAGTTTCTTTTCTTCTAACCTTATGAGTTTTAAAACGAACTATTTGACGTATCTCCTCCAATGGCTTGATACTATCCAGAACGGGATCACTTACATTTTCTGTCGGTGTATTCTCTTCCTTAGGTTTCTCTAATATCGCAACTCTTAATATCTGCCCAAGATTAATCCCGTTTATTGCATCAGGGTTTAAATTATAAATTGCTTCTTGAGTAGTATTATACTTTTGTGAAAGGTTAAATACAGTATCTCCTTCCGCTACTACATGAATTTGATATTCATTATCATTAGTTACAGGAATAGCAAGGATTTGCCCTTCCTTAATCCCTTCTTTAGAAGTTGGATTTATTTTATAAATTGCTTCTGGAGTTGTATTATATCGCTTCGCAATTCTATACACATTTTCTCCTTGAACAACTTTATGACTTTTATACTGCTGAGCAAAACCAATACTGGTAATAAAAAGCACAAAAAAGAACAACAATATTTTTTTCATTCGATTTAATTTTAATGGATCTGATTCTTCACGAATCAAAGTGTCAATATATAAAATATATTACTCCCACTCTATAGTTGCAGGCGGTTTCGAACTGATATCATATACTACTCTATTAACGCCTTTTACCTTATTTATTATTTCATTAGATGTTTTTTGCAAAAATTCATATGGAAGATTTACCCAATCAGCAGTCATCCCATCAGTACTTTCTACTGCTCTTAATGCTACACATTTTTCATAGGTACGCTCATCTCCCATAACACCGACACTCTGTACTGGTAACAAAATTGCTCCAGCTTGCCATACCTTATCATAAAGTCCATTGTCTTTCAATCCATTTATAAAAATAGCATCAACCTCTTGCAAAATACTAACTTTTTCTGGAGTAATGTCTCCTAAAATACGAATTGCTAATCCAGGCCCTGGAAATGGATGCCTTCCTAACAAATCTGATTCAAGTCCCATTGACGCTCCAACTCTTCTTACCTCATCCTTAAATAACATTTTTAGAGGCTCAACAATTTTCAATTTCATAAAATCAGGCAAACCACCTACATTATGATGAGATTTAATCGTAGCAGATGGACCTCCATTAACAGAAACAGACTCAATTACATCAGGATATATAGTTCCTTGTGCTAACCATTTAGCATCTTCTATTTGGTTTGCTTCATCATCAAAAACTTCTATAAATACTCTACCTATTATTTTTCTTTTCCCTTCTGGATCACTTTCACCTGCTAGAGCTTCCAAAAAGCGTGCCGAAGCATCTACTCCTTTTACATTAAGCCCCATACCTTCATACTGTTTTAGTACAGATGTAAATTCATTTTTTCGGAGTAATCCATTATTAACAAAAATACAATGAAGATTGCTTCCGATTGCCTTATGAAGCAACACTGCCGCTACGGTAGAATCCACTCCTCCACTTAATCCCAAAACTACTTTATCATTTCCTAATTGTTCTTTTAGGTTTTTCACCGTTTCTTCTACAAAAGAATCAGGAGTCCAATCCTGAGCAACACCTGCTATGTTTACTAAAAAGTTCTCTAAAAGTTGCGTACCATCCTTAGAATGATATACTTCGGGATGGAATTGAATCGCATACGTTTCTTCTCCATCAATCTTAAATGCTGCATTTTCTACATCTTGGGTGCTCGCCAAAAGAGTTGCTTTAGCTGGTAATTCCTTAATCGTATCACTATGACTCATCCAAACCTGAGACCCTTCAGAAATATTTTGAAATAATTCATTTTTGCCTATATATGACAAGTTTGCTCTACCATACTCTCTTGTATTAGATTCTGCTACACGACCACCACCAAAGTGTGCTAAATATTGAGCTCCATAACAAATACCTAATAATGGTTTTTTACCCTGTATCTCTGATAGATCTGGATGCGCAACATCATCTCCTCTTACCGAAAGTGGACTACCAGACAAAATTACAGCATTATATTCGGCGATATTTTCTGGAGGTTTATTGTACGGATGTATTTCTGAATAAATATTTAGTTCTCTTACTCGGCGTCCTATAAGTTGTGTTACTTGTGATCCGAAATCTAAAATAAGTACCTTGTTATTTTGCATAGGCAAAAATAAAATTAAATTACAACCCTCGAAATCCTAACTGAGATATTTTTCAACTTAGACTGTTATTTTACAAACACCCTATCAATTCTCAAAAAAAATACAGACATACTTAGTATATTTATAGAAAAACTATGAAATCTTCAATTTTATATCGTCTTTTTTACTTTCTCCTTTTTATTTTAAGTATTTCTTGTAAAAGTGGACTTGACACTCGAGGAAATACTAATTACCTTAGTAGTATTGACTCTGAATCTTTTAAAAAAATCCCGCTAACTCCCGGGAACCTAATCAATACAATAAAAGTAAATGACAAAGAATCAGAATGGAAATATGACCTTACTATTCCACAAATTAATGAGGGACAAAAAGTTCCATTATTCATTGTTCTACACGGTGGTGTTGGAAGCAAAAACTACACAAAATTTAATAACTGTCTTGTAACTCCAGGGTTACAGGATGCTGGAGGTTTTATTTTTAGTCCATCGGGCGCCTGGAGAACCTGGACATTAGACTATCTTGAAAAAAGAATTTTAGATTTCATAGATCTAGCAAAAGAAAACTGGCCAATTGACCCAAATAAAATTGTACTTGTAGGTTATAGCAATGGAGCTATAGCTGGATGGCAATATGCTAAAGACTACCCAGATATTTTTTCTGCCATGATATTAATGGGATCAAGCTGTAGAGTAGAAGAAAAACTAGATATTCCTATTTATGTTATACAAGGAACAAAAGACAAATTCTTTCCAATAAAAAAAGTTAGAAAACGAATTGCAGAAGCTAAAGCATTAGGATGCAATATTACTTTCGTAGAAGCCAAAGGTAATACTCACCTAAAAGCATGTGAATATAAAGAAATATTAAGCACAAGTATTTCATGGATGGAAAAAGAAGTTTGGAAAACTAAATAAATTAAAGAAAATATTAGAGTTCTGTTTTTTGAGCTTACATTAACAAATTGATTAACTTTAAAACATCTGTTAAAACCAATAACCAATGACTGATATTATATTCTCTTCTATAGTCGCAGACTTAAAGACAGCTGTGGCAAACAATAAGCATGCTTTTAGGTATTTCACCTTAGCTACATCTGATTTCAATAACACTCCTAGGTTAAGAACTGTTGTTCTAAGAAATATTGATGATCAA
The DNA here is from genome assembly GCF_900109375.1 of Aquimarina amphilecti. Taxonomy (GTDB): domain Bacteria; phylum Bacteroidota; class Bacteroidia; order Flavobacteriales; family Flavobacteriaceae; genus Aquimarina; species Aquimarina amphilecti. The sequence continues at coordinate 212,475 of NZ_FOAB01000006.1, read as the reverse complement.
TTAAACTTAATGGTATACACAGATGAGAGATCTAAAAAAATCGCGAATATTCAAGCAAACAATAGAGTCAGTCTTTTATTTTATGATCAAAATCGTCTATTACAAATTGCAATAAAAGCTAAAGCAGAAATCATAAATGATCAACAATCTTTAGAAACCATTTGGAAACAAATCCCTTCAAAATCTAGAAACGATTATACCACAGAGCTATCTCCAGGAGTAGAGATCAAAAACCCCGATGATATAAATTACCTAGAAGGGAAACATTATTTTTCTGCCATAAAACTTATTCCAATGCGAATTGAATACCTCCGATTAACCAGACCAAATCATATTAAAGTTGCCTTTAAAAAAGAAAACAACAACTGGAAAGGGAATTATATCATCCCTTAATTTCTTTTAATAAATTTAAAATTAGTTTGTTGTTTACCGGATACAACATTCCCTATATACAAACCATTAGATAATTTTTCGATATTTATATCAGTAGAAGCAACATTTGATGGTATACTACCTTGATATACTAACTGCCCATTAATATCATAAATCATTAATGATTTTGCTTTGACTACATCTGAAGTAGAAAATCTAATCACCTCATTTGCTGGATTCGGAGAAATCAGAAAGGAAATTTGTCTTTCAGGTCCACCAACACTTAATGTATTTCCGATCACATATTTTATTCCCTCTTCTACATGTTTTATAAAATTAGTATTATTTGTATAATCATTCGCGTTATGTCCCAATGCTGTATAGAAAGATCGTCCGCCTCCATATTCTTTATACCAAGAAATTGGTCTTGCTTCATCATAATCATTTGATCCAGTTGACTCTACCTTTAACAAGTCTATATTGCCTCCGAATAGTTGTCCACCATTATTCCGCCAATAATAATATTCTTCAGATTTATTCCAAGTAGCTCCAATGTTACCCAAAAAATCTACTGAAGGATGTGAATTTACTACAGTCATGTTAGCGTTAAAATTATTACTGGTATGATTCGGTCCGGTTTGTACAATTCCTCCTACCAACTCATTGTAGAATGTCCAACTTTGATCCCTATAGGTATCGGTAGCGGCATGTATTCCCAAAAAACCTCCGCCTGCAGCTATAAAATCTTCAAAAGCTTGTCTTTGTGTAGCATTTAGTAAATTATTTCCACTAGTATTACACCATATTACTGCACTATATTGAGCTAAATTACTTGTAGTGAAATCATTAGCGTCATCTGTTTGATCTGTAGACCACAAGCCATTTGCAGCACCTAAATTAGTGATCATAGTAACACCAGCTCCAATAGAAGGATGGGTAAACCCATTGGTTTTGGTAAACACCAAAACTTTATCCTGAGATGACAAATTAAATATGGAAGTAAAGAATAAGAGTATTAAGAATGTTTGTTTTTTCATGACGATTCAGGTTTGTTTTCATAACGTTTGTGACTATTTTAAATTATATAAGTCATAAAAAACCTATCATTTTTCTCTTTAAAAATTCACCTAAAAACATCATCTCTTAATTTATATTTTAATTCAATAATCAATAGTAACACTACATTTCCAAAATTATAAAAAAAAGAATATCCATTAATCACACGCCAATTAATTTAATTTAACACATTTAGCCTATGTTTAAAAATTCTAATTTAGAAGATAAAAAATAGGTAAGATAATGCTACATTTATGATAATCCTTATAATGATGATGAAGGCTTATTTTTATAAAAATTGAATGTTTATTTGAAAATACCAATGGATAAATCTCATTTTGAAAAACTTGAAAAAATGTATTTGCAAGCTAATGTAAATACTATGATATTTGATACTACAACTTGTAAGATATCCGAAGAATACTCAGAAATCGGGTTAACAATTTCTGAAAAATATTTTCACGCTCTAGGAGCTATTCACGGATCCATTTACTTTAAACTGTTGGATGATGCCGCTTTTTTCGCTGTAAACTCGATAGTAAAAGATGTTTTTGTATTGACCACCTCTTTTAATATTAACTTGATTAGACCTGCGAATCAAGGAGTGATTAAAGCTATTGGAAGATTAAAGTATAAATCTCCGAGTTTATTTACCGCACAATCTACTCTTTATAATGAAGCGGGAAAAGAAATTGCTTTTGGAACAGGTAACTTTGCTAAAAGTAAAATTTTACTATCTGAAGATATAGGTTACAAATAAAGAAAAACTATTACGAATACCACTTATAATTATTACAATGAAAAAAGAAAAAGAATTTACTATTGAAGGTTGCGACAAAAAAAACATAAAAACAATAGTTGATGGAATTAACACCTATAATTTGAATCAAGTTCCTGCTATTGCAGACATATGGACACCTCTAGAATTTGTAATTAAAGATAAAAATGGAAATGAAATTGGAGGGATTTTAGCCGGTATTGGATATTGGAACGGCCTAGAAATTAAAATATTATGGGTCAAAGAAGAATATAGAAAAAAAGGAATTGGAACACAACTTTTAAAACACACTGAAAAAATTGCAAGAGAAAAAGGGTCAAAAACTTCTATGTTAGATACATTTGATTTTCAGGCAGAAGCTTTTTATTTAAAAAATGATTACACACCCATTGGAGAAATAAATGATTTCCCAATGGGACATAAGAGAATCTATTTTTCAAAAGAATTAACCAACGAAATATAAGACTAATCCGAATAATTTTCCAGAACAAAATCCCCCCAATTGGCTATAGATTCAATTATTGGTGTTAAAGTTTTTCCAAAATCTGTTAACGAATATTCTACTTTTAAAGGAGGTTTAGAAGTATACACTTTTCTATTGATTAACCCATCTTCTTCTAATGCTTTTAATTGCAGACTTAATGTTCTCTCCGTAACCGTTGGCATCTCCTTTCTTAACTCACTATATCGCAGTGTTTTTTTTAGCAAATGAAATAAAATTACTGTCTTCCATTTACCACCAATCATGCCCATGGTTAAACTTGCACAACAAGGGTATTCCTTTCCATTAAACTTTAACATTTTATGCTCTGACTCCTTCATTATTTTAAACTATCCTTTTTGACCGTTATTGCAAAGGTATTGAACTATAGTTAATTTTGCTACTATAATTTTTATAGCAATAAATTAAAACCTATGAGCTTCCTAAATTCAATGCAAAATCGTTATACAACAAAAAAGTATAACCCAAATAAAAAAATAAACTCAGAAACAATTAATGAGTTAAAAGAGATTTTAAACTTAAGTCCATCATCTATTAATAGTCAACCTTGGAAATTTACACTTGTGTCCAATAAAAAAACTAAAGAGCAACTCTCTAAAGTATCTTGGCTAAATGCGAGTAAAGTAATAGACTGCGACACTGTTGTAGTTTTTAGTAGAATCGACAATATTTCTCTTTTCGAAAAACAAATAGAAGAAGAATTACCTACTGGTGCTGTTGGTTATTTTAAAGAATTCATCAAACCACAATCCGAAGAACAAATTAAATCTTGGTTCGGGCATCAATTATATCTTTCGCTAGGTGTATTCTTAAGTGCTTGCGCCGAAATGGAAATCGACGCAACACCTATGGAAGGAATTGAACCTGACAATTACAATACTATATTAGAATTAGAAAATTATCATACAATGGTTGCAGTTGCTATTGGATATAGAGATCCAGAAGATAACAATCAACCAAGTAAAAGGCCTAAGTCTAGAAGAAATATAAATCAAGTCGTAGAAACTATCTAAAAAACTTAATACAATGAAAAAACTTACTATAGTTGCAAGAATACTTGCTAAAGAAGAAAAAAGAGACCTAGTAAAATCCGAATTATTGAAGCTCATTGATATTACTAGAGCAGAAAAAGGATGTATTAATTATGATTTACATCAAGATAATGAAAACCCAAATTTATTCTTATTTTATGAAAACTGGGAAAGTAGAGCATTATGGCAAGAACACATGAACAATGATCATTTGGCAGCTTATATGAAAGCTACTGATGGAGCTGTAGAGGAATTTGTCTTAAATGAAATGAGCCACATTGCATAAACATGATTTAGAAATCTTTAATTATTTCCAAAATAATATCATGAGAAAGATCATCACAATTTTCGTCATCTTAGTTGTCAGTACCGTAATTTCTTGTTGTAATTCTGAAAACCAAATAGAAAAAACAACTTCAGAAAGCATTAAAGAACCAACTAATAAAGTTTTGCTAAGCTCACAAATTCGGTGGGAAAAATTAAATCCTGCTCGTGGTGATCAAAGCCCCGAAGCAGGAACTATTTGGGGAGATCGGAACAAAGAAGTACCAACTGGATTTTTAGCTAAATTTATAGATGGATTTTCTTCTCCTCCACACATCCATAATGTTACTTACAGAGCTATTGTTATTAGTGGTTCCATTCATAACGATGATCCAAAAGCTGAAAATATGTGGATGAAACCTGGTAGTTTTTGGACACAACCTGCAGGAGAATCGCATATTACTTCTGCAAAAGGAACAGAAAATATAGCCTTGGTAGAAATAGACAAAGGTCCATATCTAGTAAAACCTATAGACAAAGCTTTTGATAATGGCGAGAGGCCTATCAACATAGATGGATCTAATATTATATGGCTGGATCATTATGCAACCAATTGGATAACTACCAATAGTGATGCAGAAATCAGTTTTCTCTGGGAAAGCAAATCTATTGATCAGCATAAAGGACTTTTTATAAAATTACCTAATGGTTTTAATGGAGAATTAAAAACTAACGGGACCATTGTACACACGGTAATAATAAAAGGCCTATTAAACTACACCTTACCAAAAACCAATGAAATAAAAGGTTTAGACTCTGGAAGTTATTTTGGTTCTACAGATAATGCAATTCATAAAGTTTCTAACGATACTAACAACGAAGTTGTTTTATATATGAGGACCAATGGAAACATCCAAATTGAAGAAACAAAATAACGGTAGGATATAATCACATGCCTTTAAAAACATAGAATTTTAATATAACACTATGAAAACTATTTTTATCACAGGAAGTACCGACGGAATAGGTAAACTTACAGCTATAAAATTAGCTAATTCTGGGCACTCAATTTATGTACATGGAAGAAATCCAGAAAAACTATTACGTACCGTTACTGAAATAAAAGAAATCACAAACAATGAGAACATAATAGGTTTTGTAGGAGACTTCTCTGATTTTAATAGCGTACAAGAAATGACGTCCAAAATCAAACAAGAAGTTTCTAAAATAGATGTTCTTATAAATAATGCAGGAATATTTAAAAGTCCTGCAACACATAATAAAGATGGAATAGATATTAGATTTGCAGTAAATTATTTAGCTCCATTTTTATTAACAGAGGAGTTAATCACCTTACTCCAAAAAAGCAAAGCTCCCAGAATCATTAACCTAAGCTCTGCAGCACAATCTGTTGTTTCCTTAGATGCACTATCAGGAAAAAGTCATCTCTCGGAGCAAGAAGCATATGCTCAAAGTAAATTAGCGTTAACCATGTGGACTACTAAATTAGCAAAAGAGTTCAATAATATAAATATAATAGCTGTAAACCCTGGTTCATTACTAAACACTAAAATGGTTAAAGAAGCCTATGGAAACCATTGGTCCCCCGCAGAAAAAGGTGTTGACATACTATTTGACTTAGCTACTTCTGATAAATACTCCAATGATTCTGGTAAATATTTTGATAATGATAAAGGTTTTTTTTCCAAAGCACATGGAGATGCGTATGATCAAAATAAAATTGATCAGTTGATTTCAATCACAAATTCAATTTTAACTAAGTAAATCAATATGCTTAAAAAAATAGCGCAAAAAGATCGCTTAACTTTAGGACTTGTTTTTCCTTTAGAATCCTATAACGGTTCTGTTCCAAAAATGGAGCATCAAGAAAAACTTGCTAAAAGAGCAGAAGAACTAGGCTTTAAAGCACTCTGGTTTAGAGATGTACCTTTTAACGATCCTTCTTTTGGAGATGCTGGTCAATTATATGACCCTTGGATATATATGACTCATATAATGAATCATACCAAAACAATTTCATTAGCTACAGGAAGTATTATTTTACCACTTCGTCATCCAGTACATATTGCAAAATCTATACAAAGTTTACAACAACTTTCAAAAGGTCGATTAATCTTAGGTACAGCTTCTGGGGATCGTCCAATTGAATATCCTGCGTTTAACTACAATCTAGAAAACAAAAGTGAATTATTTAGGGATAGTTTTTTTTATATAAAAGCATTACAAAAAGAGTTTCCTATCTACGAATCGAAGTATTATGGAAAGACTAATGGAAGAATTGATGTATTACCAAAATCTCAATATAGCACATCAATGCTAGTAACTGGCCATTCTGGGCAATCTCTAGATTGGATTGCTGAACATGCGGATGGTTGGCTCTATTACCCTAGAGACTTTAATTTCCTAAAACAAACAATGACAAATTGGTCACACGCTTTAGAAAAAAACAAACAGTCTTGGAAGCCTTATATGCAATCATTATACATTGATTTAATAGAAGAAAAAAATGCTACTCCTAAGGGGATTCATCTTGGGTTTAAATCAGGTAGTGAGTATGCCATACAGCATTTAAAACTTCTGGAAAACAATTGTGTAAATCATGTAATTATTAATCTAAAATATGGTTCCAGACCAGCAGAAATAGTAATTGAAGAACTTGGCAACGATGTTTTACCTCATTTTATCTAATCTATCGTATTGAAAAATAACAGAAAATAGTGTTACCAAGAATCATGATCTAAAATTATTGCTTCAAAACAACAAACTCACCTAATAAAGGGTTCAAATGTTTAATAAGTTCTGGAATTAGATTTTCTCCGTACTCCAGATACATTTCGGAGAAATTAACATTTCGCTCTTGCAAACTTTGATTAGGAAACAATTCGTTTTGTATACTTGTCAATCGCTGTACGTGATCGCTCAGCTTTAATCGCTGTGCTTTTAGTAATCTTTTTTCTAGCATATCCAATCCCTTCAATTGTTTTACCTCCTGAGCTTTTACTGCATTCAAAAAAGTCACGTCTGTTTGATTTGCTAGTTCATGCATCTCTTTGAACTGTTCCTTTAACTGTAATCTTTGTGGATCAAAATTAATATCAATATTAGATATCTGCCTGACTTTACGATTAATCAATTCGTGTTGCTTCAAGAACAATTCCTCATCAGAGACTTCTAGTTTTTTAATTTTCTGCCCTTGTTTTGTTGTTTGCATTAATACAGAATTACGCAATAACAGCATCGGAAATGGTATTTTCACAGTATCAAAATAGTCTTTTAATTCCAACCAATAAGCAAGCTCACCTCCTCCCCCAATATAACAGAGGTTAGGTAAAATCACTTCTTGATAAAGTGGTCTCATCATAACATTAGGACTAAATCGCTCCGGGGACTCCGACAGTTCTTGTAACAACTCACTTTTGGTCCAAACAATATCTGTATCATTTACAAAATAACGATTTTCCTTTTCTATGATACGTTCTCTTAATCCTTCAGAAAGGTAAAACAGATTAATTTCTCTGGGATTAACTTGTATTTTATATCCCTTAGAAGCTAGTTTTTCGGCTTTAGGCAATACATTATTATATGAAATCTGTTCCTCGAGCTCTCTTTCTACATATGGAATGAAGAGACGTTTTAAATCTTTATCATCTCCATCAACAATAACCAACCCGTATTCTGCAAACAATTCATTTGCCAAATACCTAGTAGCATCCGCAAGATTCTCATGCTTTAAATAAGCTTCCTGGAAAAGAGATTTTAATCGTTCAGCATTTCTTCCCGATCCAATTTCCGAAGAAAACACTTCAAAAACTTTATCCAATCCTTCTGTATCAAAAACCCCTACAGCTCCTCCATCCTTTCGATTCCATTGGATTTTCTTTCCTTTAAAATTAAAATAATTGATTTCCTCAAAATCATGATCTTCTGTAGCCATCCAATATACAGGAACAAAATTATACGTAGGATACTCCTCCTTTAAGACAGAAGCCAAATTAATAGCAGAAACTATTTTATACAAAAAATATAAAGGACCGGTAAAAAGATTTAATTGATGACCTGTAGTTACTGTAAAGGTAGTATCCTTATCCAACAGATCAATATTATTTTGAGTAGTTTCGGAAATATTTACTTTGGTATATTGAGCAAATAAAGCTGCTTTAAGAACTTTTCGATTTTCTGCCGAAAACGACTGTTGTTTCTCCAGAATCTGATCTTCAAAATTATCAAGATTAGGAAACCTATGATAAAACTCTTTAAGCTCAGGATTTTCGTCTAAATAATCACAAATAAAAGATGAAAAGTAATTTGTTACTCTAAACGGAATACAGTCACTTGGCATAGGGTCTTCTTTTTTGATCGATAAATATACATTAGATTGTCTTTGTATCTATTATTTTATATTTTTTTTAATATTCCGTCACTTTACTTTAGAAATATTAAGTATTTCGGAATAACATAAATTCATAAATATGGTGATATCAAATCCTAAATTTTAGTTAATACAATTTATATCCTTAATTTAAGGCGGTATTTTACCAAAATTAAAAGTTCATCAATGAAAAAAATATTCTTAACCCTATTTGTAATTACTACAAGTTGGGGATTCGCTCAAAACAATGTTAAATCTCCAGCACAATTCTTAGGATACGAAATAGGTGACCAATTTACACGTCACGCAGATGTTGTTAACTACTTTAATCACGTAGCTTCTAACTCAGAACTAGTTACCTATCACACTTATGGAAAAACAAATGAAAGAAGGCCTTTAACCTATGCAATTATAACCAGCACAGAAAATCAAAAAAACATAGAAAACATAAGGCTTGATCATCTTAAAAATACAGGTATTGCAGCTGGAAATAGTAATCCAAAAATAGCTATAGTTTGGCTTAGTTATAATGTACACGGTAATGAAGCTTCTAGTACAGAAGCATCTATGAAAACTATATACGAATTGATTACCACTAAAAAAGATTGGTTAAACAATACTGTTGTTATTATGGATCCTTGTGTAAATCCTGATGGTCGAGATAGATATGCTAACTGGTATAATCAAACAAAAGCAACACCATACAGCACAGATCAGAATGCCTCAGAACATAACGAACCTTGGCCTGGCGGAAGACCTAATCATTACCTTTTTGATCTTAATAGAGATTGGGCTTGGGCAACACAGGTAGAATCTTATAGCCGACTAACAGCATATAATAAGTGGATGCCTCATGTCCATGTCGATTTCCATGAGCAAGGTATTAATGAACCTTATTATTTTGCTCCTGCAGCAGAACCGTTCCATGAAATTATAACGCCTTGGCAAAGAGATTTTCAAACACAAATTGGTAAAAATCACGCGAGATATTTTGATGCAGAAGGATGGTTATTCTTTACCAAAGAACGTTTTGATCTTTTGTACCCAAGTTATGGAGATACTTATCCAACTTTTATGGGAGCGATTGGGATGACCTACGAGCAAGCTGGGCACGGACGCGCTGGGTTAGGTATTCAAACAGATGAAGGATATGTTTTGACATTAAAAGATCGAGCATCCCACCATACAACAACTGGTTTATCTACTGTGGAGATTTCGTCAAAAAATGCTGAAAAACTCAATACAGAATTCAAGAAATTTTTTAATAACTCTGGGTTAAAATATAAAAGCTACGTTCTAAATGGCGAAGTTGACAAAATCAATGCGTTAACCAGACTCTTAGATAAACATGAAATAAAATATGGATATACCAATAACGCTAAAATATCAGGTTTTAATTTTAGAGAAAATAAACAAGGAAGTATCAATGCTAATGGAGCATTAGTTGTAAGCACAGATCAACCTAAAGGCAAAATGGTAAAAGTATTATTTGAACCGGATGCTAAATTGAGTGAACCTCTTACATATGACATAACGGCTTGGAGTATTCCTCATGCTTATGGACTAGATGCAATTGCTTCTACTTCATTAATCCCTGCTAATGGAAGTAAAAAAAATAAACAGATTAGTAATACTGCTAATTCTGCTGGAGCCGGATATATAGCAAAATGGAATAGTTTAGATGATGCAAATTTCCTAGCAGACCTTCTGAAAAATAAAATTAGAGTTCGATTTAGTGAAAAAGATTTCGAAAACAACAACGAGAAATTTAAGAAAGGAAGTCTAATTATTACCAAAAGTGATAATAGAAAGACAAAAGATTATGATAAAACAGTTATAGCGATAGCTAATAAACATAATCGAAAATTATATACAACTATTTCTAGTTTTGCATCAAATGGAGTGGACTTTGGCTCGCCAGATGTTAAACTTATTAATAATCAAAAAATTGCAGTTTTAAAAGGAGATTACACTTCATCTTTAAGTTATGGAGAAATCTGGCATTTCTTTGAGCAACAGCTACAATATCCAATTACTTCTATTGATACAGATTATTTTAAAAGAGTCGATTTAGACAAATACGATGTCTTAATTCTTCCTAATGGATATTATGGAGGATACTTGGATAAAAGTTCTCTAGATAAATTAAAAGGATGGATTCGTAGTGGAGGAAAAGTAATTGCGATAGCTAATGCCGTAAATGCATTTGCTAACAAAGATGGTTTTGACCTAAAGAGTAATAAAAACAAACAAGAGAAGAAAGACTCTATTGGTAACCTAATACCATATGATAAACGTGAGCGCGAACGTGTTAAAGACTTTATTACTGGAAGTATTTACAAAACTCAGGTAGACACCTCCCACCCTTTAGCATTTGGGTATGAAGACACTTATTTCAGTCTAAAATTAGGCAGCAGTTCTTATCAATTTTTGCAGGATGGATATAACGTTGCTTATATGAAAGAACCTATAAGTGTTTCAGGTTTCTCTGGTAAAAATGCTTTTAAGAGCCTTAAGAATTCACTAGTTTTTGGCGAAGCTAGAATGGGTAGTGGAAGTATTATTTATATGGTTGACAACCCATTATTTAGATCTTTTTGGGAAAATGGAAAATTATTTTTTGTAAATGCAATCTTCTTTACCAATAATAATAAGTTTAGACTTTAGATAATCGATACATAACTTTGATGTATCAGCTAGATAAGTACATCATAGAAAAACTTGCAAAAACAAATAATTCGATGAATACACAACACATCTCTAAAATACTTTTTGCTATAACTGTTTGTTCGTTAATTTTTATGACCAGTTGCAATAAAAAGAAAGAAACCATGGAAAACACAAATCCAGAAAAAAATACGCCAAATGTATTAATGGAAACATGGACAGGATCTTATGGAGGTACTCCTGCTTTTGACAAAATGAGTATTTCAGATATTAAACCTGCTCTAGAAAAAGGAATGGAATTAAATCTAGAAGACATTGATGCTATCACTAATAATTCTGAAACTCCAACTTTTGACAATACCATTATACCACTCGAAAAATCTGGACAAGAACTAAGTAGAGTTTTTACATATTATGGAATTCTAAGTAGTAATATGTCGTCTCCAGAGTTTAGAAAGATTCAAAAGGAAATGGCTCCTGAATTATCCGATTTTCGATCTAAAATATCTCAAAACGAAGTGTTGTTTCAACGAATTAAAGCAGTTTATGACAATGCTCAAAAACAACCTTTAGAAGCTGATCAACAACGAGTAGTTCAATTGACCTATGAACAATTTGCTATGAACGGTGCAGAGTTAGATCCAGAAAAAAAGAAAAGATATGCTGAGATCAATAAAGAATTATCTGAACTGTATACGAATTTTTCGAATAATATTTTAGCAGATGAAGAAGGATACACAACATATTTAACCAAAGATCAACTGGGAGGTTTATCGGAACCATTGATCAAAGCATATGCTAAAGCGGCTACAGACAAAGGACAGGAGGGCAAATATGCAATAACCAATACAAGATCTTCTATGGATCCGTTTTTGAAGTACTCGACAGAAAGAGAACTTAGAGAAAAAGTCTGGAAAAACTATTATTCTAGAGGAGACAATGGAGATGATAAAGATAATAATGATAATATTGCTAAAATCCTTAAACTAAGGAAAGAACGTGTAGGATTACTAGGTTATAACAATTTTGCGGATTGGCGGTTACAAAATAGAATGGCTAAAAATCCTGAGAATGCAATGACACTAATGAATGCAGTTTGGCCAGCCGCTATCGGACGAGTAAAAGAAGAAGTGGCGGATATGCAATCTGTAGCTAATACCAATAAAGATAATATCACTATCCTGCCTTGGGATTATAGATATTATGCAGAAAAAGTTCGGAAAAAGAAATATGATCTCGATTCTGATGAAGTAAAACAATACTTGCAACTAGGAAAACTAAGAGAAGCTATGTTTTTTGTTGCAGGAGAATTATTCAATTATAAGTTCACTCCTGTTACGGAAGGTAGTGTCCCTGTATTTCATGAAGATGTAAATGTATGGGAAGTAAATGATAAAACCTCTGGAGAGCATATCGGATTATGGTATCTAGATCCATTTGCAAGAACAGGTAAACGTTCTGGTGCTTGGGCAACAACTTACAGAAGTCACACTACATTTGACGGTAAGAAAACAGTCTTAGCGTCCAATAATTCTAATTTTGTAAAACCGGCTCCTGGAGAACCTGTTTTAGTATCTTGGGATGATGCAGAAACATTTTTTCATGAATTTGGTCATGCCCTACATTTTTTCTCTTCAGAAGTAAGGTATCCGACATTAAATGGTGGTGTTCGTGATTACACAGAATTTCAGTCGCAACTATTAGAAAGATGGTTGGCTACAGATAAGGTAATTGACAACTATTTAGTACATTATAAAACTGGTGAACCTATGCCAAAAGAGTTGATAAATAAGGTAAAGAAAGCTGCTACTTTTAATCAAGGATTTGCCACTACAGAGTATTTAGCTTCTGCTCTAATGGATATGAAGTTTCATTTAGCGGATCCATCAGGTCTCGATGTTGATAAATTCGAAAGAGAAACATTAACAGCTTTAAACATGCCTAAAGAATTAGTAATGCGTCATCGAACTCCACATTTTGGACATGTATTTTCCGGAGAAGGATATGCTACAGCGTATTACGGGTATATGTGGGCAGATGTACTTACTTCAGACGCTGCGGAAGCTTTTGCCGAAGCTCCAGGAGGCTTTTATGATAAGGAGCTGGCTTCTAAGTTAGTTAAATATTTATTTGCTCCTAGAAATGCAATAGATCCAGCAGAGGCATATAGATTGTTTCGTGGTCGTGATGCAAAAATAGAAGCTTTAATGAAGGATAGAGGTTTTCCGGTTACAGCTAACTAAAATTAGTATTTAATTATCCCTAGTAATATTAAAAACGCAGAAAGATGAAAAAAGTACCAAACACTACTACTCGGAGAAATTTTCTTAAAGGATCATCAATATTAGCAGCTGGTATTGCAGCGACTCCTTTAATAAGTTTCGCAAATGAAACATCCAATATAGACACATCGGATAATATCTATCTAGTAGGACCACAAAAAGGATATTCCCCACAAGTTGGTACTCTATTATCTACAATGACTATGATGAGAGCTTGGGTTATTAGAACTGTAAAGGATCTCACTGTGGAGCAATTAGATTTTCAGATTGATGAACAATCTAATTCTATTGGTGCTATGTTATTGCATCTCGCTGCAACAGAAAGATACTATCAACTTAATACTTTTGATCAAATTTCTTGGGGTAAATGGGATGATGACATAAAAAAAGAATGGGATATCGCCAGTGGTCTTGGTAAAAAAGGAAGGGAAATAATCAAAGGAAACTCTGTTGATTATTATCTTCAAACATTAAATGAAGTTAGAGAAATTACCAAAAAAGAATTTGCAAAAAGAGACGATAAGTGGATTATGAAATCTGAACCTTTTTTTGGCAATCAGCCTACTAATAATTATGCGAAGTGGTTTCACGTATGTGAGCATGAATCAAACCATCGTGGCCAAATAAAATTTATTATTAAACGACTTCCAGCTTAACAAAGTAAATGGATAAAAATGTACAGTTAAAACCTGAAAAAATAATTGATACGATTACTTTGTTAGAAAAACGTATTGAAGATAGATTTCCTAATTCAGGTTTAAAAAAAGTATGTCATAATTTTCTACAGATCACACTAGATAGTAAGCAAAATATAGATTGGATTTCTAAACCCAATCTAGCATTGAGAGCTTTTGCTTATCTTGTTATTCTTATCGGATTAGGAGGGTTAATTTATAGTATTACCTACGTAGATTTAGAAATAAAAAATACAACACTCGGAAATATTGTTTCTTTGTCGGAAGCTATATTTAATGATATAGTACTTATTGGCGCAGCAATTTTCTTTTTGGTAACTCTAGAATCCAGACTAAAAACTAAACGAGCACTTAGGGCTTTAAATGAACTTCGAGGTATAGCGCATGTGATTGACATGCATCAACTTACCAAAGATCCTAATCTAACCGATCTACCGGAATCGGCAACAGAAAACTCACCTAAACGAACTTTTACTAGGTTTGAACTTCAACGGTATTTAGATTATTGTTCAGAAGCGATGGCATTGGTAGGAAAAGTAGCCGCTCTTTATTCCCAAAGTTTACCAGATGAAAATGTAGTACAGGCAGCAAATGAAATCGAAATACTTACAACTGGATTGAGCAGAAAAATATGGCAAAAGCTTATAATTTTAAATGAATCAAATACCCCTAAACGTAAACTATAAAATGGCTTATAACATTGTTCTTATAGAACCCGAAATACATACCAATACAGGAAATATTGGACGATTAAGTTTAGCATCGGGATCAAATTTACATCTGGTTAAACCATTTGGTTTCGAATTAAGTGATAAGAGATTAAAACGAGCTGGTCTGGATTATTGGAAACACATTTCACTAAATATATATGAAAATATAGATGAGTTCTTATCCATAAATAAAGGCAAGAAAATGGCGTTTTTTTCTAGCCACGGAAAAACTGATCATTGGTCTATTGACTATGAAGATGATATGTTTCTTATTTTTGGAAAAGAATCAGCTGGTTTACCCGCTGAAATTATAGAAGCTAATTCAGATAACACTTACAAAATACCAATATTCGATAAACATATCAGAAGTTTAAACCTTGCCAATGCTGTTAGTATTATAGTATATGAAGGACTTAGAAACCTGAACACATAGTATACCTTATTTCAAAAATCATAACAATTCATCAATTATGAAAACAGTCAAAACCCTATCAATCATATTTTTATCCTTAGGACTCTTTACTTCCTGTAAAAAAGATACAACTATTGTCGACGAAAACACTGAGCAGCCTGGAGAAACAAAAGAATTTAAGGTAGATTTCGAAAAATTCACTTTAGATAATGGCTTACAAGTTATTTTTCATTTAGATCACTCTGATCCTGTAGTTGCAGTAGCTTTGACAGCTCATGTGGGTTCTGCTAGAGAAATCGAAGGAAGAACTGGTTTTGCTCATCTATTTGAACATCTATTATTCCTTGAGTCAGAAAATCTTGGAAAAGGAGGACTTGATAAAATGAGTGCACGTATTGGAGGGTCTGGAGCAAATGGCTCTACTAGTAGAGACCGTACAAATTATTTTCAAACAGTACCAAAAGATGCATTAGAAAAAATGATCTGGGCGGAAGCAGACAAACTGGGGTTCTTTATAAACACCGTTACCGACCCTGTTTTAGCTAAAGAAAAACAAGTGGTAAAAAATGAAAAACGTCAAAGTGTAGATAATCGCCCTTATGGACACGTATCTTATGTGATTGATAAAAATATGTTTCCAAAAAATCACCCGTACAATTGGCAAGTAATAGGGTCTCTAGAAGACCTCCAAAATGCTACACTACAGGATGTAAAAGATTTTTACAACAAATGGTACGTACCCAATAATGTAACACTAACTGTTGCCGGAGATTTCAATATGGCTCAGGCAAAAGAATGGGTTCACAAGTATTTTGATGAGATTAAAAAAGGGGAAGATATCAAACCTCTAAAAAAACAACCTGCATCATTAACTGAAACTAAGAAATTATACTATGAGGATAATTTCGCAAGACTTCCTCAACTAACAATGACGTGGCCTGCAGTACACCAATACCATCCGGATTCTTACGCATTAGATGTATTATCTAGTTATTTATCGGAAGGAAAAAAAGCTCCATTCAATAAGGTAATTGTGGAAGATAAACAACTAGCACCTAATGTTACCATGTTTCATTACGGGTCCGAATTAGCGGGTCAATTCCGATTAATTGTAAGAGGATTCGAAAAAGTAAACCTGAATGAAATCGACAAAGCAATACAAGAGTCTTTTACAAAATTCGAAACAGAAGGTATTTCTCAGGAAGACCTAGATAGAATAAAAGCAGGTTTAGAAACTAATTTTTATAATAGTCTATCCAGTGTATTAGGTAAAGGATTTCAATTAGCACAATATGAAATCTTTGCTGGTGACCCAGGTTTTATAAATCAAGATATTAAAAACATACTTGCTGTAACTACAGATGATATTATGCGAGTATATAATAAGTATATCAAAGAGAAACATTTTGTAGCTACCAGTTTTGTTCCTGTAGGACAAACGGAGCTGATTCTTAATAACTCTACATTAGCGGAAGTAGTAGAAGAAAAAATTGTAGAAGGTGCTGAAGAGAACTTTGATTCGAGTATTACAGCTACTTATGAAAAGACACCTTCTAGTTTTGATAGATCAGTAGAACCAATATATGGAGATACTCCAAAAGTAACTATTCCAGAAGTATGGGAGGATAATTTAACTTCTGGTCTAAAAGTATATGGTATCGAAAATGATGAAGTTCCATTAGTACAATTCAGAATGAATATAAGAGGTGGATTACTCTTAGAAAAAGCTGATAAGGTTGGAGTTTCTAACCTATTGGCTGATTTAATGTTAAAAGGAACAAAAAACAAAACAGCAGAAGAATTAGAAAATGCTATTGAAAGTCTTGGAGCAATCTTAAATATCTATGCTACAGATGAAAATATTGTTCTTAGCGGTAGTACACTCTCTAAAAACTATGACAAAACGGTAAAACTTATTCAGGAAATTCTATTAGAACCAAGATGGGATGAAAAAGAATTTGGATTAATTAAACAAAGTGTTATAAGCCAAATACAACAAGAAAAAGCAAGTCCGCGTAGTATCGCCGGAAATGAGTATGCTAAATTAATTTATGGAAAAGACCACATACTTTCACATAATAATTTGGGCACCGAAAATTCTATAAAAAAGATTACCATAGAAGATCTGAAGCTATATTATACTGCAAATATTTCTCCATCAGTAACTAAATTACATATTGCAGGTGATATCTCTAAAAACAATGCTATTTCATTTCTTTCAGATCTTAATAAAAAATGGGCACCTAGAGACGTTCTATTTCCAGATCTATTAACTCCAAAAGCACCTGAAAGATCAAAAGTATATTTCTATGATGTTCCCGGTGCAAAACAATCTATGCTTCGTTTTGGTTACCCTGCTATGAACGCTACGGATAAAAACTATTACCCAGTACGTATCATGAACTACCGATTAGGTGGTGGCGGATTCGCATCTCAACTTACGCAACAGTTAAGAGAAGGTAAAGGATATACGTATGGTATTCGTTCTGGTTTTTCGGGTACCCCTACATTTGGATCTTTTTTAATCTCCAGTGGAGTGAGATCTAATGTTACTTATGAATCTGCTAGTTTAATAAAAGAAATATTAGAAAGCTATGGGCCGAATTATAATAATGAAGATCTAGAAATAACAAAAAGCTCTCTAATTAAAAGTAATGCTAGAGCTTCAGAAACTTTGGGAGCTAAACTGAATATTTTAAACAATATTAGTTCATTACAATACCCTACAGATTATATTACCAAACGTGAAGCCATTGTAAATAATATGACTGTGGAAGAAATCAAAAAGCTTTCCGATCAATACTTAGACCCGAACAAGATGATATATTTGGTAGTTGGTGATGCCAAAACTCAATTGAAAAAATTGGAACAACTTGGATTTGGAACACCGATACTGTTGAATGAAGAAAACGAAGTTGTAAAAGATTAATACAATTTTAAGCTTATAAAAAAAGAAGCGCAAAAACAATAATTAAACTTACAGAAACTAATTAAAAAGCAGATAACTCTAACAGTTATTATACTTTATTAAAGAGTATTGAATACAAAAGTGGCATATCGCAAACTGAAATATATGAAGCAGCAGGGCTACAAAAGACACTAGAGGCTTTTTTCCTGCTGCTAAAATCAATAAAATATCATTGAAATAACATCTTTATATGGTAATCTTCTATATCAAACAGAACCCTATCCGGTGATTAAGGATCACTTAGATAAGATAGCTAATAAGATTTTTGAAGGTTTTATAGAAAATCAATATGTAATTTTTCGAGAAATAAACAATTACCACCCAAACCATCTAGGTACACCTATAGAACAATTAAAACAACTCAATCTAACTATTAATGATTGCAGAATAACCATTGCTAATGAATATGGACTAAGAATCTATAGAACAGCTAAAAGATTATTATGATCAAAATTTTGAAAAAGCTGTCAATTTTATTGTTAATGGAAATTTCGAAGAATTAAAAAAGCTGGTAAATTTATATCCAGAATTAACCATTAAAAGATCAAAATACGGTCATAAAGCAACGCTATTAATTTATGCAGCTAGTAATGGTGTAGAAATGTCGAGACAGAAAGCCCCTAGAAATCTTCCGAAAATAACACGATTTTTAATTGATCTAGGTGCAGATATTAATGCTACTATTTATGTATATGGTGGATATTTTTATACAATTGACTTGCTCAAATCAAACACTCCTCCAATTAAAGCGAGTGTTAGAAATGAAATTATGATGATTTTAGAAGAGAAACGATAGAAAACAATCTATAAAATAACATACATAATCAACTAATTTGAGATGATTATATTCAAATAACGAGGTTTTCTAAATTTCAGGATTAACAACTACACAAAAAAGGGGAATTTATACATATGAAAGCTTTAACTACATTAACTTTTATTAAAAAATAATTATTAAAATACATATTTTATTGATAATAATATAATTTAAATTCATTTTAAGGCTTCAATATTACCATATTGTTAACTTAAGGGTTTTTGCTCTTTTATTACATTCTCAGTACAAACATCTAAAAGTTGCATATAATTTATAGATTCATTTCAATACGATATTAAATATTGAATGTTTTCTCTTTTTTGTTGAAGACTAAACATCGTGTTTTCCCCATAAAGCCCGTAAACAAAGGGCTGTTAAGATAATTTTATGATTTACATTGAGTTTTTTGAATACATTTGCACTCGATTTTGAAAAAGTAGAACAAAAACATAAATAATTTTTACTAAAATGATCAAAAAAATCCCATTTCTGTTTATGCTAGTTATCGCACTTGCATCTTGTGAAAAATCTTCAATTGAAGAAGAAACATTTAGTGAAGAAAATGATAAACCAGAGATCGTACATATCCATGAAGAAGATAATCATGGACTAGGAGACTAAAAATATAATACCTCAAAATAAAATTAAAATAATAAAACAAATCAAAATGAAAAAATTTACATTCTTATTAGTATTCGCATTAGCTACAACATTCGTTTCTTGTGAAAACGAAACAATCGAAAGTCAAGTTTTCAATGAAGAAGAAAACAATAACAATGACAACGAAAATGACACAGATGACGAAAACACTGACGGTGATATTATTATCGACGGTAACAACTAGTCATAACAGATCTCTTTTTTAGTAAAAAAGAGTAGGTTTTAATAAAAAAAGGGAAAGCTAAATTAGGCTTTCCCTTTTTTTATTAATGCTTTTTGATTAGCGTATTTTCTATATAATTAAAACCAATTAACTATAAATTATTCTATTTATGATTATATAGATCGTATATTAACAACAAATAGAATTACTTACTATTAAAAAATGACTTCTATTAAGACGTACAAACTCATTGATGAAAGAAATAATCAAATAGTTTTTGACATCAAAAAAATGGAAGACATTTATAATAAATCAGCAGGCAAAGTTGATTTACCCCACAGACATGATTTTTATATTATCATTTTGACCTCTAAAGCTCAAGGGATTCATATTATAGATTTTAATGAATTTTTATTAAAAGATCGACAAGTTTTCTTTTTAAGCCCAGGACAAGTTCATCAAATTAGAGAAACACAAAAACCTGATGGTTGGGTAATTACATTTTCCAGACAATTTTTAGTAAAGAATGATATCGATTATCGTTTTATAGAAGATATTAACCTTTTTCAAGACTATGGATACACTCCTCCTCTCCTTTTAAATGCAGAACAACTAAAACAATTGAATTCTTATAGTGCTCAGATTTTCGAAACACACCATTCTATTACTAAGTTTAAATCAGAAATGATAGGAGCACTATTAAAACTTTTTTTGATCTACAGTAATAATATTTGTGATATTCACACAAAAGATCCACAGCAATTACATGCAGGATCTATGATACTTAAAGAATTTAAGAATCTAGTAGAAAAGCATTTTTCCGAATGGCATAAAGTACATGAATATGCCAAAGCGCTGCATGTTACGCCAGACCATTTAAACAGAACTATAAAATCCCTTATAGGCAAAACAGCCAAAGAATATTTACAATCTAGAATTATTATTGCTGCTAAAAGGTTATTAAGCTTTTCTGATAAAACAACGAAAGAAATTGGATATAATCTTGGCTTTAATGAACCAGCTAATTTTAGTAATTTCTTTAAAAAATGCACCGGAGTTTCACCCTCTAATTTTAAGCAAAAACACTAAAGGTCGGATTTTTACAACATTCCTCCGTATTCTCATATTTTAAATCCTTAGATAAAAACTCACCTTTGTAAAAGAATTATAAAGAAAGGATACATTATGAAAACGATCATCCATAAATCAGATACTAGAGGAACTGCCAATTTTGGTTGGTTAAACTCTTACCATACTTTTAGTTTTGGAAATTATTACAACCCAGAAAGAATGAGCTTTGGAGCTCTAAGAGTACTAAATGACGATACCGTATCAGCAGGAAAAGGATTTGGAAAACATCCTCATGATAACATGGAAATCATTTCCATTCCACTTGAAGGTGATTTAGAACATCAAGATAGTATGGGAAACACAACCGTTATCAAACAAGGAGATATTCAGGTAATGAGTGCCGGAACCGGTGTATTTCATAGTGAATACAATAAGAACCTTGACAAGGAAGTAAAATTCTTACAAATATGGATTACTCCAAACCAAAAGAACGTTACTCCTAGATATGATCAAATTACCATTAGAGATAATGATATTAAAAACAACTTATACCAGATTTTATCTCCTAATCAAGAAGATGATGGTGTATGGATTCATCAAAATGCTTGGTTTCATTTAGGCAAATTAGAAAAAGGAAGTACACATACATATACGCTAAATGACAAAAAAAACGGTGTATACGCTTTTATACTAGAAGGAAATATATCTCTAGAAAACAATTTATTAGAAAAGAGGGATGGACTAGGGATCTGGGATGTTGAACAACTGCAAATCACGTCAAATGAATCTTCAAAAATACTATTAATGGAAATTCCTATAACGCTTTAAACCCTAAACATATGGGACTATTTTGAAACTATTTAAAGTATGGTTCGTATATCTTAAATAAGGTGGAGGTTTGAAACTAAAAAAATCAGATCTCTTTTAGTTTATTTTTTTTAATCTTCAAATAACTACTACAACCTAAACAAATACATTATAATCAAACTATTCATGTTTTCACGTCACAAAAATCAATGAAACATAATATTTAAACCTCAATATTATCAAATTGTTAAGTTTAAAGTTTTTTGAAGAAAAACAGCAATGTACTTATTTCAATAAAAACCTAAAAATAATACATTCAAACCTTACTTTTTCCAACTATATTATTAATACCTCAACCCTTACCTTTATTGAGTTACGAAAACCTTAAACTACTATTTCTTTCAATTTCAAAAACGCAGTTAGCGTTAACTAAAATTAAGAATTTCGTATCTCTTTTTTAAATACTTTTGCGCCCGAATAAAATTAAATTAAAAAAATAGCGTTTACTATAAGACTTTGTCCCTTAATAAAATAAAGTAATAAAGTTCTCTTATAAATTAGAATTAGCCAAAAAATCTAAAGAGTATACGCAACAAAATCGAGGATCATCGTATCCTCGATTTTTTTTTGTTTTAAACTGTAAATTTAATTGGTTCTTACTGTCTATAATATACTTCACTTTTAGGCAAATCAATAAAATATATTGAAACATACCGCAAATTGAATACTAAACAAAATTGAGTCTACTATTAGCATATAACGCGCCAAAGTATCGTAATAAAAGACATAGATAATATCACTACTAAACTAACTTTAATTATAACGGATTAATCAAGAGAAACCAGGGAAATAATATTGGATACCGATTACAAATAAATAATTAAACAACTTCTCCATATAAATCAAAATCCTCTGCTTCATATATCTTAACAGTTGTATATTCTCCTGTTTTTAGATAAAACTTAGAAGCATCTATCAAAACCTCGTTATCAACATCAGGAGAATCAAACTCGGTTCTACCTACAAAGTATTGTCCTTCTTTACGATCAACAACCACTTTAAACTCCTGTCCTATCTTCTGTTGATTTAATTCCCAAGAGATTTGTGACTGTATCTCCATTATCTCATTGGCACGGTCCATTTTTACTTCTTCTGGCACATCATCTTCAAGATTAAAAGCATGTGTGTTTTCTTCATGAGAATATGTAAAACAACCTAAGCGCTCAAAACGCATTTCTTTTACCCAATCTCTTAACGTCTCGAAATCCTCTTGTGTTTCTCCAGGATACCCGACAATCAAAGTCGTACGAATTGTCATTTCCGGAACAGCTGCTCTAAATTCTTTTAAGAGCTTTGTAGTTTTAGCCTTAGTAGTTCCTCTTCGCATTGATTTCAGAATAGGATCAGCTATATGCTGTAAAGGAATATCTATGTAATTACAGATCTTAGGTTCCTTTCTCATTACTTCTAACACTTCCATTGGAAATCCTGTAGGAAATGCATAATGTAATCGAATCCATTCTATTCCATCAACCTTTACCAATGCGCGAAGTAAATCTGCTAATTTTCTTTCCTTATATAAATCTAACCCATAATACGTTAAATCCTGAGCAATCAATACTAATTCTTTTACTCCATTGGCAGCCAATTTCTCCGCTTCAGTTACTAATCCTTCTATAGGAGTTGACTTATGCTTACCCCGCATTAATGGAATAGCACAAAAGGAACAAGGACGATCACAACCCTCTGCAATTTTTAAATATGCATAGTTTTTAGGTGTAGTTGTTAATCTTTCTCCTATAAGTTCATGTTTATAATCTGCTCCCAAAGCCTTTAATAAACCGGGAAGCTCAGTAGTACCAAAATACTGATCAACATCTGGAATTTCCTTTTGTAAATCCGGCTTATATCTTTCTGATAAACAACCTGTAACAAAAACTTTATCTACAACACCTTGATCTTTTTTCTGTACGTACTCTAAAATAGTATTAACAGATTCTTCTTTAGCATTTGCTATAAAACCACAAGTGTTAATCACAACAACATTTCCTTCTTCTTCATGAACTACTTCTTTATTGTTGGCCTTTAGTTGTCCCATAAGAACCTCACTATCATACACATTCTTGCTACAACCCAATGTAACTACATTGATCTTATTCTTTTTTAAAGTCTTTGTTCTCATATCTTCTGAATAAAGGTGTGCAAAGATACAATGAATAACTAAAGTTTTAGTACATAATTAATAATTAAGTCAATCCCTTAAAAAAATGGAAACTAAACCTTTTGTATATTGTATAGTCTAATGTTCATAATCCCCAAGCTATGAAAAACAAAGTCATTCTATTTCTACTTTTTTTATCTATAAGTTTACTTTCTTGTTCAGATGCTACGGATGAAGTTATTAGCGTTGAACCAAATCCAGATCAAGACAACTTATATTTTCCTCCAATTGCTTCTGAGGAATGGGATACTACTGCAATTATTGACTTGGAATGGAACGTTAATGCAGAACAACCTCTTTATGATTTTCTTGAAGAAAAAAACTCCAAAGCGTTTATCATTCTCAAAAACGGAAAAATTGTAATTGAAAAATATTTTAATGGAGGCACAGCTTCTGATAATAATCCCTGGTACTCTGCAGGAAAAACATTGACGGCTTTTACCGTAGGATTAGCACAACAAGAAGGTTTGCTTGAAATCGATCATAATTCTGCTTCCTACTTAGGTAATGAGTGGGCAGATATTACTAATGATCAACAAAGTAATATCACAATTAGAAATCACCTGACAATGACAACAGGTTTAGATTATAACATTTCTAATCAAAATTGTACTGATTTTGATTGTCTTCTATACCTCAATGAAGCAGGAAGTTTCTGGTATTATCATAATGCTGCATACACATTACTTTCAGATATTGTTGCAGGTGCATCGAATATGGAATATAACGCTTATTTTGATTCTAGGTTAAAAAATAAAATTGGCATGACTGGCGCTTGGATACGTCTAGGGTATGCTAATATATATTATAGTACAGCAAGAAGTATGGCTCGTTTTGGTCTTCTTAATCTTAACAAGGGAACTTGGGATAGCAATCAAATTCTTACTGATCAAAACTATTTTACAGAAATGACTACTGCCTCTCAAAACCACAATAAATCATATGGATATTTATGGTGGTTAAATGGTAAATCAAGTTTTAGGGCACCTGCATTTGAAACTGAATTTCCTGGAGAATTAATGCCTGATGCACCAGAAGATCTTATTGCTGGATTAGGGAAAAATGATCAAAAATTATATGTAGTTCCTAGTCAAAACCTAGTAATTGTAAGGATGGGTGATGATTCTGGAGAATCACTACTTGGTCCATCGAGTTTTGATAATGATTTGTGGATTAAAATTAATGCGCTGATCAATTAGTTATACTTTTCAGGGATATTACGCTCTTTAGAAATTAACTCATACCCATACCCCAATTGCAGTAAATTATCTTCTAACATAGGTTTTGCAATAAAAGTAAGCCCTTTGGGCTCGCCTTTATTCGTATATCCCATAGGTACAGTTAAAGCAGGATATTTAGCCACGGCGGCATAACCAGCATGATAGTTATTTATGGACAATATAACATCTAGATTATATGTATCAATCTGCGAATCAAAATATTCACGAGCCGCAACCTTAAGATCTTCTTTTATTTTTTTTACACCCTTTGAAGAAGTAGTGTCTTTTAAAATTCCCTCAAATATGCCTTGCCCATAAGGAATTCTAGTAAGTGTATCTTCTAAATTAAATGCCATTACATCTTCTATAGTCTTTATATTTATATTATTGCTTGCATATAAATCAACATATTCTGTAAGATCATTTTTCATGTCTACATTGAGAATACTAAGAAACCTTGGTAATGGAGGTTGTTTCGGGTCAACTTCTATAATCTCTCCACCTGCAATTTTAATCTTATCAATCGCCTGCAGATATAAAGAATCATTCAAAAAGGTTTTAATAACTCCAAACCGTTTTCCCTTAACAGTCGAGTTTTTCATCAATTCCATAAAATCTTTTTCAGAAGAAACAGAAGCCAAATCATTTAGATCCTTACCCGTCATTGCATCTAATAAAATAGCATTATCTATCACACTCTTTGTCATCGGCCCTGGAGTATCCAAAGTACTAGATATAGGAACAATACCTGATCTGCTTAATACTCCAATTGTAGGCTTCAAACCTACAACAGAATTCTGACTAGAAGGTGATAAAATAGATCCACTCGTCTCTGTTCCGACTGCGGCAACACAAAAATTTGCAGCAACAACAACACCACTGCCAGAACTTGACCCTCCACTTTCGAAAACCATTCTACCATATGGATTAAGAGTTTGACCTCCAATCGCACTATACCCAACAGGACAACCAATACAAAGGAAATATGCCCATTCACTAAGATTTGCTTTACCTAAAATCAATGCATTTTGATCTAATAAACGTCTAGTTATAAAAGCATTATCCGTTTTATTCTTTTGTAACACAACAGCCCCAGCAGTTGTATACATATTTTTCGCACCAATATTATCTTTCAATATAATTGGCATTCCAAAAACTGAATTAGCATCAATGGTGTTTTTATCCATTTTATCTAATGCTCTTGCTTGTTTTATAACTTTTGGATTTAGGGATATCACAGCATTTAAAGAAAGAGCATTATTACTCTCAAACTTCCGAATTCGATAAATATAGAATTTGGTCAATTCCTCATATGATAGTTTACCATCTTTTACACTCTGCTGAATAGAAGGTATATCTTTCTCTAAGATATATTCTTTTAATCTATTATAATCTTTTACGGAAAAATAATCCAACTCAGATTCTAAATCTTTCCATATATTATTTTTATTTAAAACTTTAGAATTTATAAGTTTCAAATGCATTCTTGATTGTTCAAGCTTTTTTGTCGATTCTAAATCTTTAGTTTCATTATAAGACTTCCAAACCACTTTAGGTTCTTTCGCTTTTTTTGGTTCTTCCTTTTCTTCTTTACAAGAAATAAAGACCAAAAGCGATATTAAAAAATATAGTAATTTCTTCATTAAATGGGAATTATCAAGGTATTTCTAAAATTCAAAATATAAAAAAAAGGTGCTATGATTAGAACATAACACCTTTTTAACTATTTCGTAACAGTATTTCCTACTTAAAAAAGGAATCTACAAATTCATATTTATTAAATACCTGAAGGTCTTCTATACCCTCTCCTACTCCTATATATTTTACAGGAATTTGAAATTGATCACTAATACCAATAACTACTCCTCCTTTTGCTGTTCCATCAAGTTTAGTAACAGCTAACGAAGTTACCTCTGTAGCAGCAGTAAATTGCTTTGCTTGTTCGAATGCATTCTGACCAGTAGAACCATCTAAAACCAGTAAAACATCGTGAGGTGCATCCCCTATCACTTTTTGCATTACTCGCTTCACCTTTGTTAACTCGTTCATCAAGTTCACTTTATTGTGCAATCTACCAGCCGTATCAATAATAATCACATCGGCATCCTGATTTACTCCAGATTCTAAAGTGTCAAAAGCAACAGATGCGGGATCACTTCCCATATCTTGTTTTACAATAGGCACATCTACTCGATCCGCCCAAACTTGCAGCTGATCTATTGCAGCAGCCCTAAATGTATCGGCCGCTCCTAAAACAACTTTTAAACCTTTTTTATTGAATTGATATGCTAGTTTACCTATGGTTGTAGTTTTCCCAACGCCATTGACTCCTACTACCATTAAAACATATGGTTTCTTATTTACAGGAACATCGAAATCTGTAGCTTCTCCAGAATTAGTTTCAGAAAGTAATCCAGCAATTTCTTCTCTAAGGATTTGATTTAACTCTTCTGTTCCCAAATATTTATCCTTTGCTACTCGATCTTCTATCCTTTCAATAACCTTTATTGTAGTTTTCACACCAACATCACTGGTCACTAAAACCTCTTCAAGGCTATCTAGTACATCATCATCTACTTTAGATTTACCTGCAACAGCCTTACTTAATTTAGAAAAAAAGCTGGTTTTAGATTTCTCTAACCCTTTATCTAGGGTTTCTTTTTTCTCGGAAGAGAATATTTTTTTAAACAAACTCATGTGTCGTATTCAGAATGCTAATAAGTTAAATATGGATTTATCCATAAAATCGTATAAATATAAAAAGAAAGAGCCATTCCAATAAAATTGAAACGGCTTCTTTTTAAAATATTTTCTTACGAATTACTTTTTCTTAAAAAAGTCATTCACTGCATCAGGCTGCATAATAGACTCTACAAAAGTATATGCTCCCGTTTTCGGAGATTTAACCATCTTAATAGCTTTGGTCAATCTCTTTGATCCTGTCTGTAACGATGCTACTGATTTCTTTGCCATTTTCTTATTTTATTTCTTTATGAACAGTCATTTTCTTTAGAATAGGATTAAATTTCTTTATTTCCATTCTATCAGGAGTATTCTTTTTGTTTTTTGTTGTAATATATCTTGATGTACCTGGTTTACCAGAAGCTTTGTGCTCTGTACATTCTAAGATTACTTGAACTCTATTACCTTTCTTTGCCATTATAGTATCTTTTTAGAAGCTGAATTATTTTGTTAAGAAACCTTTAGCTTTTGCTTCTTTTAAAACAGCAGCAATACCGTTTTTATTTATATTTTTTAACGCTGCAGTAGACACTTTAAGTGTTACCCAACGATCTTCTTCTGGAATATAAAAACGCTTTTTAATTAAATTCGCGTTGAATTTACGTTTTGTTTTATTCATCGCGTGAGAAACATTATTTCCCACCATCGCTTTTTTACCTGTAAGCTCGCAAACTCTTGACATCTCTTCTTAATTTTGGTATTATTTCAAAACAGGGTGCAAATTAACGAATTATTTACCGAACCACCAATAATAGTTTTGTAATTTTTTTCTGTTTTTAAAAAAAAATCACCTTTACATTATTAAAGCTATTATATTCAATAGATGAATCAAAAAAATATCCTTTAAAATAAGAGCGACAAAGATACTACAATAGTTCTCTATAACACGTTTGTTATTTCTAATTTAAAAACAGGTATTTATACCTATATATTAAATCAAACATTGGAATTATTTTTACACCAGTTAGTTTTCATAACTGTAACTAGCTACTTGATATGGGGTAATTGAGTAGTAAACAAGCGGATCTTACGATCCGCTTTTTTTGCAACTATCATTATAAATTACAGAAAGTTAAGTTTCTAGAAAACACCTCAAGAACTGTTAAGAAAAACATAAAATAGCATAGCCTTTATAGTTATTATATAAAGTCTAAATTGTATATTAGAAAAAAAGTAATGCTATGTTACCCAATAACAGCAATAATTTTATCCGAACTCACGAACTAGATATTGGATCTTTCCATTTCCATAAGAATTATTTGATTTCTGAAATGAGTGAAGGAGCTTCTGTAGATTATGATAAAGCAACCAAATTATTTTTATTAGCAAAGGAATATTACGGAACTAACATTCCTTTTGTTTATATTACGAATAGAATAAATTCCTATTCTTTTGAACCAACTACTCATTTCAAATCTGCAAAATTATTCCCTAACCTAAAAGGATATGGAGTAGTTACATATGACGCTATTAATAATAAAATAGCAGCTTTAGAGCAATCTTTTCTTAATGTCCCTACTAAAATATTTGACAATCTAAAAGATGCTATACTCTGGGTAGATGAATTAATTATGCTTGATTGAGAAGACTAAGGTTACTAGCCATACTCTGATTACTTTTAACTATAAAAACAAGTACTGCTTACTTTAAATAATTTGAAATTATATTTTTATTACAAAAATAGTATATTACCATTGTAATTGGAAAACATCTTATTTTGATATGGTTCATGATTTTAACAAAAATCTTCTCCATAAGCATGAGCTTGCTATTGGATCATTCTACTTTTATAAGAATTATATTATTTCTGAAATAAAAGAAGGAATTACACTTACATTCGAAAATTGTACCGAATTATTTGAAATAATTCATTCCCATTTCGGAACTACTACTCCATTTGTATATATTTCTAACAGAAAGAATTCATATTCTTTTGTTCCTACTGGGCATTTTAAATCATCTAAGTTATTTCCAAATTTCATAGGATATGGCGTAATAACATATGACGCGATTAATACTAAAGTAGCTACCCTAGAACAGTCTTTCCTTGAAAATAAAACCAAAATCTTCGATAATTTGGATGAAGCAATACTATGGGTGAATGAACTTATTAAACCACTAACAAAATTAGATTAGCTTCTGTAATGAAAAAAGTAAAGAGCTAACAACTTCTAAAAAAAGAACAACACACGAATAATTAAATTAGTAAAACAAAAGCTTCTCAATTATCCTAAAGGTTTATAAGCAGATCTAATTACTAAAACGTTTGAAATTCATAAAACTATCATAAAATACTGAAATTCAAACACTAACACGAAATTATCTCTATAAGAATTCGACATACTCATAACTAATAAAAAACAAAAGTTATGACAACCAACACACAAGACACTTTAATCCGACAATATGATCTCAACCTAGGAACTTATTATATTTATAACAAATACATTATTGCAGAAATAAAAGAAGGTGTAACGATCACACTAGGAAAACTTCAAGACCTAATACCCATTGTACAAAAACATTTTGGCAATGGACAACCTTTTACATATCTATCCAACAGAATCAATTCTCACTCGATAATACCAACGGATTATTTAGATTGTCCTTTTCTAAATATGGAAAACTTTAAAGGGTATGGAGTCATTACTTACAATCTATTAACCGAGAAATCCACCGAGATTGAAAAGCATTTTGCGCAAAAACCTTTTTATAATTTCACCAATTTACAGGATGCAATAGAATGGTCAAAAGAACAAATAAGCATATAATAAGATTAGCTCAACTCTTTAAGAAGAAGTTCAAAAGATTTATTAACGGCTTTACCTATAGTTCGTTCTCTATGATTACTAAAAACAAATTTCTCAGAAAAAACTCTTTCTGGTGTAGCCACCGCAATAAAAACGGTTCCTACCTCAACATCACCATCCCCTTTTGTTGGACCTGCGTTACCAGTCGTCGCGATACTATAATCAGATTTAAATTTACTCTTAACACCTAACGCCATTGCTTCTGCAACTTCTTTACTTGTAACCGTAAATTTTTCTATCGTCTCTTTTGGAACACCTAAAAGATCACTTTTAGACTGGGTTGCGTATGTTACAGCTCCTCCCTTAAAAAAAGACGAGGTGCCTGGATAAGAAGTAATAGATTGAGCTATTTTACCTCCAGTACAACTTTCAGCAACAGCGAGAAAATGTCCATTAGAAGTTAATATTTTTCCAATTAACACCTCTATTGATTCCGTCTCTTCATACCCCACAATTATATCTCCTATTAGCGCTTTAAGACCAATAATTCTTTCTTCAATAGTATCTAACAACAATTTCTCATCAGTTCCACGTGCAGAAAGACGCAACCTAACCCTTCCTAAGTTTGGCAGATACGCTAATTTTATAAAGGATGGTAAATTATCTTCCCATTGTTCTATCTTCTTAGCTATAGCACTTTCTCCTACACCATAAGTTAACACCGTCTTATGAACAATAAATGGTCTATCAAATCTTTCTTGAAGCCTTGGCAGCACTTCATCGTTCATAAGATTTTTCATCTCAAAAGGAACACCAGGCATAGAAACAAAAACAGTTTCATCTTTATCGAACCACATACCAGGAGCGGTACCATATTGATTCATCAATACTACAGAAGTACTAGGAACTAGTGCCTGCATTCTATTAATATCAGTAACCGGAGTTTGGATATATTTAGCAAAAATCGCTTCGATATGCTGCAGAACCTTATCATCTTGCACCAAAGTATCATCAAAGAATTTACAAATTGTATGCTTGGTTATATCATCCTTAGTAGGACCTAAACCCCCTGTAATAAGTACAATATCAACCCTATTCTTCGCCTCTTCTAGAGCATTAAGAATGTGCTGTTTATCATCCTGAATAGAAGTTATTTGATAAACATCAATACCAATTTTATTGAGTTCTTTTCCTATGAATGCAGAATTAGAATCCACAATCTGTCCTATAAGAATTTCATCTCCAATAGTAATTATTTCTGCAAGCATAATTATTGAAAATCAACTTTCAGTTCTTCAATTGCACGATTAACTGTTGCGGTGATATGATCAAGAATCAAAGCTATTTCAGATTGATCCTTACCTGATTTCGACCAAGCTTCAACTTGCTTAATTTCTTTTAAAAGATCAATTCCGAATAACTGAAGATTCGGTTTCATTTTATGAGCAAATTGGTAGGCAGTTTTTGGATCATTATCTTTAACTGCTTGCCCCATACCTTCAAGATCGGGAGGTATTTCTTCTAAAAATGTTTGTACCAATACTGTTATAAATTCATCATCGCCACCTGACAATTCATTTACACTTTCTAAGCTGTAACTTTTGCTCATTTATTTAATTATAATTGAAAAAAAATATCATTCTTCTATCAAACCAGTCGACACATATTAACCTTTCGTCCCCAACTGGTCTTCCTGTAAAGATAACATCTCCAATCTTTAATCTAAAATATTTCATTGATTATTCTATAATCAAATTACAAAATAAAGAGAATAAAAGATGTATTCATATAATAAACATGGCACATACTAGCTTAAACAAACAAATTTAAACTTAACTAAAATTTAGTTTATATTATGTTAAAATAATTTGTTAGACTAATCTAACTTTTTAAATTTGCCAAAACTAATAATTAAGTTACACTGTTTAATAATGAAATCATTTTTATTCTTTTTGATCGCACTAAACACCTATCTAGTTACAGGTCAGACAGGAAACATAAAAGGAAACATTAACACAAATGAATTCCCATTACCTTATGCCAACATAGCAATATCAAACCCTTCCTTCAACACATATACATCTGCGGATGGGGATGGTTTTTTTGAAATTAAGAATATCCCTATTGGAGATTACGTTTTAAAAATTAGTTCGTTAGGACACCAAACCTTGACAGAAAATATCTCAATAACACCTAATACTTCTATCAAAAAATTCATTCTTAAAGAAGATCGATTAAATCTAGACCAGATCGTAGTAAGTGCAACTAGAAATCGAGTAAATCGAAAAAACGCCCCAGTGGTAGTGAATGTACTAAGTCCTAAACTACTAGAAGCTACACAATCTATATCAATTTCTGAAGGACTAAATTATTCTACAGGGGTTAGAGTGGAAAACAATTGTCAGAATTGTGGATTTACTCAAGTAAGACTTAATGGCCTAGATGGTAGCTACACCCAAGTATTGATAAATAGTAGAGCTGTTTTTAGTGCATTAAATAGTGTTTATGGACTAGAACAGATACCCACTAATATTGTTGAACGTATTGAGGTAGTTAGAAGTGGAGGTTCTGCTCTTTATGGATCTAATGCTATCGCAGGAACAATTAATATCATAACTAAAGACCCGATTCTTAATTCTTGGGAAATCGGCACTTATTTTGGCCTTATTGACGGAAATACTCCAGACCGTTCTTTAAACTTTAATGCATCTCTTGTAAGTGATGATTTAATGTCTGGAATTACCGTATTCGGACTTAATAGGGATCGAGAAGAATTTGATGCTAATGATGATGGGTTTACTGAGTTAACAACTCTCCAAAACACCACTTTTGGAATTAAAACATTTTTAAAACCAAATGATAGAAGTAAAATATCTTTAGATCTAACCACTATTAAAGAATATCGTCGTGGGGGAGATCGTCTTGACATTGCCCCACATTTTACCGACATTACGGAAGAATTAGATCACAATACTTTTTTAGGAGGGATTACTTATGAAGTAGAAAACAAAAAAGGTACTAACAATCTATCTATCTACACCTCTGGTCAATATACAGAAAGAGACAGCTACTACGGAGGATTAGGCGGTTCGAGAACGCGACAAGACAGCATTCTTGCACTAAACTCTTACGGAATCACAAAGGATTTAGCATTACTAGCAGGGATTCAATTCACCCAAAATCTTAAAAACGATGACATTATTACTATAGGTACAGAATATAACATCAGTGATACCGAAGATATAATTGCTGGTTATAATAGACTAATTGATCAACAAGTTCATACTATCGGTTCCTATGCACAGTATGAATGGAAACCAAATAATGATTTCACGGCACTATTAGGTACTAGATTAGATCATGTAAATGTCAAAGGAGAATATAATATAGGTGGTATTTCTAGAGAGATATCTATAAATCAAACGGTACTAAGCCCAAGAATAACAATATCCTACAATCTGCTTAATTCTTTAAAATTAAGAGGTGGTTACGCAAGAGGATTTAGAGCTCCGCAAGCTTTTAATGAAGATTTACACATCTCATCAGTTGGAGGAGAACCTCAATTTGTGATTTTATCAGAAAACCTGGATACGGAATTTTCCAATGCCTTTACTGCATCTCTGAATTACACAAAAAACATAAACAAAATTCAAACAGATTTTCTACTTGAAGGGTTTTACACAAGTCTTGAAGACCCCTTTACTTTGGTAAGTACAGGAGCAGTTCTCGAAAATGGTTCTATTCTTGAAGAAGTTAGAAATGGATCAGGCGCAAAGGTATTTGGATCTAATTTTGAAATTGGTATATCTCCTTCTAAAGAATGGCAATTTCAGTTAGGAGGAACTATTCAAAAAGCTTCATATAATGAAAGTCAAATACTTTTTGAAACAGATGGCACAATCCCTCAAGAAAGTAATGTAGCCGTAGATGAGTTTGTAAGAAACCCTAACACTTATGGATACCTTAATACATCTTGGGTTCCCGGAGAACAATTTAACATAGATCTTACTGGAACATATACCGGTGGTATGACAGTACCTCGTGTCATTAGTGACACAGGGTTTCTAGATCTTGTGGATACCGATTCTTTTTTTGATATGAATCTAAAACTTGAATATCATTCAGATATTTCAGAAAATTTTCACATCACTTTTAGCGGTGGAGTTAAAAACATATTTAACAGCTATCAGAATGATTTTGATATCGGACCTCTTCGCGATTCTGACTATATTTACGGACCTGGATCTCCAAGAACATTCTTTATAGGTATAAAATTTGGTAAGCTTCATTAACAATGAATTATTTGAGAATCATACTATTATTATTTTTATTCGTTTCCTTGCAAACAGAAGCTCAAGAAAATAAAACCATCAATTGGATAACTTTTGAGCAATTAGACGATTCTCTTGCACTAAAACCAAAAAAAGTAATTGTTAGTTTCTATGCCGATTGGTGTGCATATTGCAAAAAAATGGATAGAGTAGTTTATACTAAATCAGAAGTCATTGAAAAAATAAATAAGAATTATTATGCTGTAAAAATGAATGCAGAAAGTAGAGATACGATTATTTTTGATGGTGCTATTTTTACAAATAAAAATTACTTAACTTCAAGAAATGCGATTCATCAAATCCCAGTCTTATTGGCATCCAGGAAAAACAATTCTTTTTCTCTACCTGCCACTATATTCTTAGACGAAAATTTTAAAGTTAGAAAACGGTATTTTGAATACCTAAGCCCAAAGAAAATGTTATTAGCACTTTAGGTGTTAACCAAAAAGACTATTTTACTTTAATAGAAAACATTTTCTTTTCTTCTATAAAACCACTTAAATTATCATTTGTTTGCACAGGTCCTACACCAGCAGGAGTACCCGTAAAAATAATATCTCCAATTTTCAATGTGAAGTATTTCGATACGTATTCTATTAGTTCATCAATTTTCCAAAGCATTAACTTAGTGTTTCCTTCTTGAACAATTGCGTCATTCTTTTCTAAACGAAAATTAATATTATTTACATCCGAAAAATCGCTCTTATCAACCCATTTTCCAATAACAGCTGCACCATCAAATGCTTTTGCTTTTTCCCAAGGCAATCCTTTGGCCTTAAGTTGACTTTGTAAATCTCTAGCTGTAAAATCTATTCCAAGCCCAATTTCATCATAATATTTATGGGCAAATTTTTTATCGATATACTTACCTAATTTTTTAATCTTCACCAAAACTTCTACTTCATGATGTATATCATTAGAAAAATCCGGAATAAAAAAAGGTTGTTTCTTTAAAAGAATTGAAGTATCAGGTTTCATAAAAACAACAGGATCTGTTGGTTTTTCATTTTCCAATTCTTCTATATGATCCGTATAGTTACGCCCAATACAAATAATCTTCATAAAATTAATGATAATCGTTACAGCTTAAGGCTATTGTTTAACTTTCGGAGTCTAACAGCTGTAAGAACTTTTTTAGTATATAAAGGAAAATCTGCATTCTGTAACCATCCAAAATAACCTGGTTCATCTTCCATTACTTTTTCAACTAACTTACCTTTATGCTTTCCAAAAGAAAATATCTCTCTTCCTTCTTTATCATAAGCTATAAAACCAGCGAAATCCGCAAATTGTTTTCTAGAACTAAACTCTGCGAGAAATTTAGTGTCATTTTCTAATTCTGGATATCTATCTAACTGCGCTTTTAACACTTCATAAGTTGCATTAGTATCAGCTTCTGCAGAATGTGCATTTTCTAAATCTTTATCGCAGTAAAATTTATACGCAGCTTCTAAAGTTCTCTTTTCCATTTTATGAAAAATAGTCTGAACATCTACTGCAACAGTGTTTTTCATATCAAAATCCACATCAGCACGTAATAATTCTTCTGCTAATAAAGGAATATCAAATCTGTTAGAGTTAAAACCTCCCAGGTCACATCCTTTTATCATATCACTAACTTTATTCGCTAACTGATTAAAAGTTGGCTCATTAGCTACTTTTTCATTTGTAATACCGTGTACTTCTGTAGTTTCTGGTGGAATTGGCATCTCTGGATTAACAAGCCAAGTTTTACTTTCCTTATTTCCATTCGGAAAAACTTTAAGGATTGAAATTTCCACGATTCGATCTTTAGAAATATTTATACCGGTTGTTTCTAGATCAAAGAAACAGATCGGTCTTTTTAACGTAAGCTCCATAAATTGATTGTGTGCCTCAAAGATAATAGGTATAAGCTACAATCCGCAATAGTCTTGTTTTTTTTAACATTTATTATTAAGTCATAATACTTTTACAAAAACATTATCAGCAAATTTTCTTGTTACCGTTTCAATACTATCATTAAATTGAATTCTAATAGACTTGTCAAATTCTCGTACTTCAAGCACTTTGATCTCACTACTTAAAGCCAATCCAATTTCCGAAACAAATCTCAAAAAATTAACAGAACCATCATTTACAGAGATTAATTGACAAATAGCTCCTTCCTCTAAAGAAGATAATGTAATTTTAGGAACTACCTTGTACTCACCTTTTGAAGTAGGAATTAATTCTCCATGAGGATCTTTCTCTGGAAAATCCATAAACCGATCTAACTCATCAATTAATTTATATGATTTTATGTGCTCCAACTGCTCGGCTACCTCATGAACCTCATCCCAACTAAAGTTTAGATAATTATATAAAAAAGTTTCCCAAAGCCTATGTTTCCTAATAAGCCTAACTGCAATAGCACTACCTTCATCTGTTAATTCTAATTTCCCATACTTCTCACTTACTACGTAATTCTTTGTTTTTAACTTTTTGATCATATTATTAGTAGAAGCAGGAGAAACCTTAAGATACTCCGCCAATTGGTTATTCCCGACCTTCACCGAATTATCTTCCACTAATAATTGAAAAAGAGCTTTTAAGTAATCTTCTTCGCTTTTTGTTAAATTATTCAAATTTAATTTGTTAGTCATGGCTAACTTTTTTAGTTTTGCTATTATAATTAAACAAAAATACTAAACCTAATACAATTATAACAGGTCCGATTATTGTCTCTTCTTATTTAGATTTTTTTGGATATTGTTTTTATAAATAGTTTTAGCTTAAAAATATAACATCATTATTGAATCAAAAATTTCAAATGACCAAAAAAATTGTAATACTTGTAGTAATAACAATGACTTTCTTTTCTTGTAAAAAAGAAGAAAAGAAGGTAAATCAAAAATTAAATGTAGTCACCACGACTACCATGATCACTGATCTTGTTAAAAATATTGGAGGGGATCTAATAACTGTCGAGGGCTTAATGGGATCTGGTGTTGACCCTCACCTATATAAAGCTAGTGAAGGTGATGTTACCAAATTAGTTAACGCAGATGTTATCTTTTATAATGGACTGCATCTCGAAGGAAAATTAGTAGAAGTATTTGAGAAAATGGGGAGTCAAAACATAAAAACTATTGCAGTTGGCGAAGTTTTGGACAAAAACACACTTATAGGATCTGACTATTTTGCTTCTAATTATGATCCACATATTTGGTTCAATGTAGACAACTGGAAACAAGTAGCTTCCTTTACCATGAAAAAATTAAAGGAATTGGACCCTAAAAACGCAAACGCTTTTGAAACCAACGGAAAAGCATATCTAGATAAATTAAATCTACTAGAAAATAAGTTAAAAACCACTATAGAAACTTTACCAGAAAACAAAAGAATTCTGGTGACAGCTCATGACGCGTTTAGCTATTTTGGCAAAGAATACAGGTTTAATGTAGTTGGATTACAAGGGCTGTCCACGGCAACAGAAGCTGGTGTACAAGATGTACAAAAGTTAGCAGCCTTTATTATAGAAAACCAAGTGAAAGCGATTTTTGTTGAAACTTCGGTTCCAAAACGTACTATTGAAGCTTTACAAGCAGCTGTAAGGTCTAAAGATCATGAAGCAATAATAGGAGGTACACTATACTCTGATGCCTTAGGAAACCCTGGAACTACAGAAGGAACATATATAGGGATGTTTGAATACAATGTAAACACAATTGTAAATGCATTAAAATAATGAATGACAAAATTGCTGTACAAATAGATGACCTTACGGTAGCTTATAACTACAAGCCTGTATTATGGGATATCGACCTTACTATTCCAGAAGGAGTACTAATGGCGATTGTCGGACCAAACGGGGCTGGAAAATCTACATTGATCAAATCTGTTTTGGATATTATAAAACCTATCGCAGGAAGCGTAAAAATTTACAATAAACCATATAAAAAACAACGATCTCTTGTAGCTTACGTTCCTCAAAAAGGAAGTGTAGATTGGGATTTTCCTACAACTGCATTGGATGTAGTTATGATGGGGACTTATGGAAGCTTGGGTTGGATAAAGAGACCTGGACAGAAGCAAAAAAAAGCGGCTCTTGAAGCTTTAGAAAAAGTAGGGATGTTGGCTTTTAAATCTAGGCAGATAAGTCAACTTTCTGGAGGACAACAACAACGTATTTTTCTTGCAAGAGCATTGGTGCAGAATGCATCGATATATTTTATGGATGAGCCTTTTCAAGGGGTTGATGCTACGACAGAAAAAGCAATTATAAATATTCTAAAAGAATTAAGAAAAGCTGGTAAAACGGTAATAGTAGTGCATCACGATCTACAAACGGTTCCTGAATATTTTGATTGGGTAACATTCTTGAATGTTAAGAAAATCGCAACAGGACCTGTAAAAGATATTTTTAACGATGATAATCTTACTAAGACATATGGAATCAACTATAAGGTAAGTGTTCAACAATAATACTATGGATATTCTTGAGTACATACAACTTGTTTTTACCGATTATACGCTGCGGACTATCACCTTAGGAACTGCAATTCTTGGAGCAATTTGTGGAATGTTAGGGAGTTTTGCTGTCTTAAGAAAACAGAGTCTATTGGGTGATGCTATTTCGCACGCCGCCTTACCAGGAATCGCAATAGCTTTCTTAATTATTGGAGCAAAAAATAGCAATGCATTTTTATTAGGAGCCCTAGTTAGTGGCTTAATAGGTAGTTTCTGGATTCGAGGAATTATCAAAAAGACTCATCTTAAATCTGACACTGCGCTAGGATTAATTCTTTCTCTATTTTTTGGTTTTGGAATGTTATTACTCACATACATACAAAAACTACCAAATGCGAATCAAGCGGGATTAGAAAATTATCTTTTTGGGCAAGCTGCTACTTTGTTAGAAAGTGATGTTTGGATGATGTCATTGGTCACAGGAGTCTGTCTCATCGTACTATTATTATTTTGGAAAGAGCTTAAAATATCATTGTTTGATAGCGATTATACCAAAACATTAGGTTTCAATATTAAATTTTTAGACATACTAATTACCACATTTATTGTAATTGCCATTGTTCTAGGTTTACAAACAGTTGGCGTAGTTTTAATGAGTGCTATGATCCTTGCTCCTGCTGCTGCTGCAAGACAATGGACCAATAGTCTATCCATTATGGTAATCCTTGCAGCTATTTTTGGTGCGTTTTCCGGAGTCCTTGGCACTGCAATAAGTGCTAGTCACAATAATCTATCTACAGGCCCAGTGATCGTTTTAGTAGCAGCGGTATTCGTACTGGTTTCTTTTATATTTTCTCCTGGTCGCGGGCTTTTATTTAGAGAAATACGATTTAGGAAGAACAGAAATGACTTGCAACTTCACAAAACGCTCTCATTTATGTATAATATTGCCAGAGATCATGAAGATATTTCGCATCCTCACGCAATCAAAATATTGAATAACTTCCAAGGGTTCACCAAACGGTCTTTGCAAAAATTAGAAGACAAAGATTATGTAAAAATCGAAGGTAACATGTGGTCGCTGACCACATCAGGATATAAGACAGCTTCAAATCTCTACAATCAGCTAACACAAATGGAAGATGAGTAATGCGCAAATCGAAATACAATTAATCGCTAGTCTTGTAGCTATTGCTTGCGCAATACCAGGAACATTTTTAGTCTTGCGTAAAATGGCATTGATTACAGATGCAATTAGCCACTCTATATTACCTGGAATTGTAATTGGTTTTTTTATTACTCACGATCTATCCTCTCCTCTATTAATTCTTCTTGCCGCATTAAGCGGAGTACTCACAGTAGTCTTGGTAGAATTTATTCAAAAAACTGGTTTAGTAAAAGAGGACACTGCAATTGGGCTTGTTTTTCCTGCTCTATTTAGTATCGGCGTTATTATGATTGCGCAGAATGCTAATGACGTACATCTTGATATAGATGCAGTACTACTAGGCGAACTTGCCTTTGCTCCATTTGATAGACTTATTATAGACACTGTGGACCTTGGTCCTAAATCTTTATGGATTATAGGAACTATCTTATTAGCAACTTGCGGTTTACTTTTTGCTTTTTTCAAGGAATTAAAAGTTAGCACATTTGATGCTGGTCTTGCCGCAGCCTTGGGACTATCACCAGTAGTAATGCACTATGGTTTAATGACCATAGCATCAATAACAACCGTGGGCGCTTTTGATGCTGTTGGGGCTATTTTAGTAATCGCTTTTATGATTGCACCCGCAGCTACTGCATATCTATTAACGAATGATCTAAAAAAAATGATCCTGTTAGCCTGTATCTTTGGTGTTATTTCTGCCATCGCAGGATATTGGGTTGCGCACGGATTAGACACTTCTATTTCGGGATCAATGACTAGTGTGCTCGGTATTTTATTTCTTATAGTATACTTATTTGCTCCTAATAGAGGATATTTTTCTGTTATATATAGACACAGACAACAACGAATAGAAGTTTCTTTACTCACCTTTCTATTGCATTTAGGGAACCACGCAGATGACGAAACAGAAAGACACGTAAAACATCTTAATGAACATATTAATTGGCAAAAAGTAAAATCGAAATCTGTATTGGATTTAGCTCTTAAAAACAATATGATAGAAATCAATAATGATATCGTATCCTTAACAGAAAAAGGACAACATTTTACTACAGAAGCTATCGATTATATTATAACCAACAAGAATTCTGAAATTGAAAAAATGAAAGATCGTTTTTTCTTATTTAGAGGGTAGTAAATATATCTATATACAGGTATTTTTTGTATATTAGAAAAAGTAAATCTTTTGTCTTTCTAATAACTGAAACTAGTTTTGAAAACCCTTTCTTGTTTTATATTCCCGCTACTGTTATTATATACTGCAACCGCTTATTGTCAAGAAAAATTGGTGTATCTGGTAGAAGACGTTCAAAAAAAACATACTGTTATCTACGTTCAAAATGACACAAACCTAGATAAAAGTGTTTTTCTCAAAATAGACCCTATTGGTTATCGAAGACGTGCTCAACGCCCTGTTCTTAAAAATATTCCAGCTAATAGCAAAGTACAAATGTCAATCTTGATTCCGTTAACAGATAAAGAATCCTCTTACACATACAATCTTATTGTTAATGATCAATTAGAAAATATTAATACCAGAAGACAAAAAGAAAAACCAAAAGAAATAAAATCCCAAACTATAGCGAATTATAAACTCTTTATTTATACGGATCAAGATTGTAATAGATGTGATACATTAATTCAAAAATTAAAAGAAAATAAAATAAGATTTTTGGAAGTAGACATCGACAGTAAAAACAACTTACTATCTCCTTTATTTTGGAGAAAAATGCTAAAAGAAGGATATACCAGAGAGAATATTGAACTTCCCTTTGCTAAAAAAAATAAAAAGTTATACTACCCTATTCCAAATTTTGACATTTTAATTGAAGAGATCACGAAAAAACCAGAACGAAAGAAAAGAATAAGTCTTTTTTAATCATACGGAAAACGTAAATAATGTTTCTCGAAATTCATTAATTGTATATAGAAATATAATTCCAAAAGCATTCGTTATTATTGGTTCAAAACAACACAACTTCGGTTTGAATGTTATCTTTATTCAATTCTATAATTCTATACCCAAATGAATTATTATGAACTTTAATCTCATTCAGGTCTTTTTCTACCTGATAGGATGCTGCAGGTGTAATATATTGAATTACATTATTACATTTACGATAATCTTCCATATGATAATGTCCTGAAAAAAGTATGATCTCATTTGGAATCTTTTGTAATAAAGCTTGAATTTTTTCTCTTCCTTGTAAAAAATATTTTTTATCTATAATAGCAGGAATTGGTAAAATAGGATGATGAATAAATAATACTATTTTTTTTGTACTAATCAACTCAGTTTTTAACCATTCTAATTGCTTTTCACTAATTACCTCAGTACTAGAATCTAAAAATATAAGTTTGAAAAAATCAATTTCCTTACTATAAAAAAGTCCATCAACATCGATATTAGTGCTATTTTTATAATACTTTGTTACTTCAGAAAAAAGATCGTGGTTGCCTAAAGAAACGGATAGTTTATAATTTTGCAAAGTTTCAAAAAACCATGAATTAGATGATCCTTCTCCTATATCACCTCCATAAATTACTTCATTAATATCTTTTGAATCAATATCTTCTAAAATAGTCTTCCAATTGTTTCGAGCATTGACCCCTAAAGTTTTAGGGTATTCTTCATCAATATGAGCATCTGTAATATAAGCTATCTTTTTGATCATATCGGTCATTTAACCCTTTGTTATTCAGTTCAAAAAATTCCTTAAAGAATATTTTTATATGCTTCTAGAATATTCTCTATTTTTTCACTTGCTTTTAATGGTCAATACTTTACCTTCTTTTTTTGCATTAGCATCCATAGCTGCACCAATTGCCAATCCAAAAGACATGCCCACTGTCATCCCAAAAGTCATTCCATAAATCAATCCATTAGAACCTCCGAAAACTACTCCAAAAGTCATCCCTAAACTCATTCCCAGGCTCATTCCTAAACTCGTACCAATCGTCATATAATAACCTTCGGATATAAGAGAAAAATCTTTTTTCAAATACCCTGTAAACTCACTGAGTTTTTTCCTGTAGTATTTTTTTCTATTTTCTCTTAGTATATCTATATCAAATGCATCTAATTTACTTTCTATAGCACGTAATTGGTCTTCAGATAAATCTCTATTCTCTAGCTGAGATAAAATACTAATAAATTTCTTATACACCTTTATTTCGGATATATCGTCAGTCTCTGTAACCAAGTTCTTAAAAAATTTAGATGCTTCATCAATAGTCATGGGTATAGCGTTTTAATATTAAAAAGATTTACCTCCTATACAGTTAGTAGCGAAACTATTTAATTTGTTACAATATTAAAAAGAGACTTAACGTATATCTATT
Organism: Aquimarina amphilecti; assembly: GCF_900109375.1. Taxonomy (GTDB): domain Bacteria; phylum Bacteroidota; class Bacteroidia; order Flavobacteriales; family Flavobacteriaceae; genus Aquimarina; species Aquimarina amphilecti. The sequence goes on along the minus strand of NZ_FOAB01000006.1, from coordinate 168,622 downwards.
ACTATAAAATTATATAGAAATATTAAATTTCTTCTGCTAATTAAACTTCATAAAGCACTTTATTCACAATTCTCTAAAAGGATAATGATATGACAGTAGAATTATTTAGAGCCTCAAATTCATCTCAAAAAAACTTATTTTTTTGATCTATTAAATTGCTCTATCAACTCTTTTATTTCATCTTCATCATACTTACGTGAAAAGTGTACAGGAACCGCATTTTTTATTTCACAAGCCTTCATAATCTATGCTGATTTTGAAGCATAACTATAATTATTTTTTCTACCAATTCGCAATCTTCATAAGGAGTACTTTTCATCTCTACCGTAAAGATGTTTTCGTTATTCACCTCATCTTCTACCCTAAATAATCTAGTCCAAAACTATTTTATTAAACAAAAACTGTTCTTTGATAATTAATTCTCTTGTTTTATAATCAGTTCAGACTTATTAGATATCCAAACATTGTCTCCTGTATTATTTTCCGACCTCAATCTTAAATAAATATTTATTTCCTCCTCCGGTAATGATTCAACAAGATTGTTAGAAATCACATTTTCGTATTCAGTATTTCTTGTAGCAAGAACGGAATTACTTATCGTTCTAAAATTAGTAGCATCATACAATTCAACAATTGCACTATTATTACTGTTGTCAGACTTAATACTCGCTGTATAAACAACAGATCTTAATTTACTCCAATTTCTTTTATCAAATTTTATAATGGCTGGATACGTATTTATATAGTTACCAGAAGTACCGGAAGCTCCACCATTATTATTATGAAGTATAATTCTCGTTTCTTTTGAAATTGGATCATCAATTCCCCCACAAACAAATTTGGTTGTTTCTATTTCATTTGTTTCTAAAACAAAATTCGAATTGACATCTAAACCTAACTCTATTTTAATACCTCCATATTGACAGTTTGAGCCAGAATCTTCCTTAGAAAACACTGTTAAGGAATTTAATCCCGAAACACCATTCTCTCCATCCTCTGGTTCGCAACCACTTAATATTAAAACAGATATAAATAAGAAACTTAATTTTATAATATTTTTCATAGTGATCAAAAAAGTGTTTGTGTTATTAACGTTTTATAACTAATTCAGCCTTTCTACCCATATACACAGTCGTACCTTCATTTTCTGAACGTAATCTTAACGATATATCTATTTCTTTTTCAGGAATAGAAGAAATTATATTTTCTGAGATCATTAGTATTCCAGGATAATTGGTACTATTGTTAGTAAGAACACTATTAGCTATAACCTCCCCATCCGTTTCATTAAATAATTCTACAAAACAACTATTATTAGAATTTTCCGAATATATCCAAGCTACATAATAAATTGAAGACGCATTTTCCCAATTTCTTTTATCAAATTTTATTATTTCACCCATTTTCCTTCCTTCTACAGAACTAGTTCCAGACGCACCGGATCCGTTACTAAATAAAACTAGTCTTGTTTCATCTTGATAATCACTATTAAATCCATCACACAAGAAAGTTGTCGTTAACACCTCGCTAGTTTCAAGAATTGCATTTGAATTTAAGTCTAAGCCATTTTCAATTCTAACCCCTCCATTTTCACAATTTGCTCCGCTAGGCTCATCATTTAATATTGTAAGATTACTTAACCCAGGAACACCATCAGTTCCATCTTCCGGAGAACAACTTAACAACATCGTTCCTAACAATACACAAAAAAAATAATTTACTTTTGAGAATCTCATACATTTTAAAATTTAAATATTTATTAGAGTTTAACATATGTATCATTTAGAAGGAAAATGTTACCCTATTATATGCATTTATTGTATAAAAACAGAATATAGGGAATAGGAGTATTTCAAGAACTAACACATTTATATGTCTTCTAATCAAAACATCTTGGTAGTAATTAAATATTATAAATAAAAAACCGCATAATACATATGCGGTTTTTTATTTATAAATTATAGTATTTCTTAAAACTCTCTATTTACATCAAACGCTTCGAGATAATCCTTTACTCGTTGCACAAATTGTCCTCCTAGTGCTCCATTTACGACTCTGTGATCATAGGAGTGTGATAAGAACATTTTATAACGAATACCAATAAAATCTCCATCAGGAGTTTCAATCACAGCGGGCACCTTACGAATAGCTCCTAAAGCTAAAATAGCAACTTGTGGCTGATTGATAATTGGTGTTCCCATAATACTACCAAAAGTACCTACATTAGTTACTGTGTAAGTCCCACCTTGTATATCATCAGGTTTTAAAGCATTAGTACGAGCTCGGTTTGCTAAATCATTTACAGCTTTAGTCATACCAACTAAATTTAGCTGATCAGCATTTTTAATTACTGGCACAATCAAATTACCATCTGCTAAGGCAGCTGCCATACCCAAATTGATATTCTTCTTTTTGATAATAGTATCTCCAGACACAGAAATATTGATCATTGGAAAATCTCTAATAGCTTTTGCTACAGCTTCCATAAAAATTGGAGTAAAAGTTAGGTTCTCCCCTTCTCTCTTCATAAAGTCACCTTTTACCTTCTTTCTCCAGTTCCAGATATTCGTCACATCCGCTTCTATAAACGATTGTACGTGCGCAGAAGTTTGTACCGATTCTACCATATGATGCGAGATCAACTTGCCCATTCTGGTCATTTCTATAATCTCGTCCTCTCCTGATGCAACTACTGGTGATGCTTTAGGGGTTTCTATTTTCTTAACTGGTGCTGTTTTTTGCTCTGTCACTACTGGTACCACAGGAGCAGTAGCAATTTTGCCAGCTTTACGATCTTCTACAAATTGTAAAATATCATTTTTGGTAACTCTACCATCTTTTCCAGTTCCAGATATATTTTCTAATTCGGCTACAGAAACACCTTCTGCAGCAGCGATATTTTTTACTAAAGGTGAATAAAACTTAGAACTTTCTGAAAAATCTGTTTTTGTGGTAACCGTTTCCGTTACTGCAGCAATATCGTTTTCTATAACTTGAGCTGCGGTTTCAGGTGCAGCTACAACTTCTTCTTTAATTTTTTCTGGAGCTGCATCTGCAGCAACTTCTCCTTCTGTTTCAATAATAGCAATTGTTTGACCAACTTTTACTACATCGTCAACATCAAAAAGCTTTTCAACCAATACTCCTTCTACTTCACAAGGTACTTCGCTATCTACTTTGTCCGTAGCAATCTCTAATACTGCATCGTCCATATCGATAGTATCTCCAACTTCTTTTAACCAAGTTGTTATTGTTGCCTCTGCAACACTCTCACCCATCTTCGGAAGTTTAAGCTCAAATTTTGCCATATTCTTAATCAAAGGTATTTATTAGTTATATTTTTTGCGAAATTAATAAAAGTTAAGCTCTTAAATTAATTTTTATTTACTAAAGTTTCTCTAAAAAGTAATTACCTCCCCTTTTCCATCACTGAAATTACTCCCAAGTATAAAATTACATCTTGCTGGTTTGATCTTAAAAGTAATATTTGATTTCTTTAAAACCTGCATTTCTTTTATAATCTCTCCAAAACTTAATAACTCATTGTCAAAGATAAGTTCGTTATTACTATATCCCAAATTCTTTGCAGATTCTAAGGAAATAAACTGTACTTCTTTCTTAAGTACATTACTAAGTTTTTGCTTTAAAATTTCATTTTCAGAGACTAAGTAATAGCAATCGATTATACGCTTTTCTTTATGATAGCTTTTAAATGATTGTATAATAGAAGTCAAACGTATTCCAAAAGAAACAATCAAATCTAAAAACCAATTACTTTTAAAATGTTTTCGATAAAACAATCGCATTGCTCCATAAAAACGTTTGATATATTCTGAATTACGATCAGTACTTTCGCCTTTATAATGAATCACAGGAATTGTTCCTATGTAGTAATTTTGCAATCCTTGTTTTTTCATTTTGTAAGAGAGATCAATATCTTCTCCGTACATAAAATAATCTTCATCGAAACCTCGTACAGAATTATATTCTTCTTTTCTTACTAAAATAAAAGCACCCACTAAGATATCTATATCTCCAATTCCTGTTTCGGATATATGATCTGCGTAATAATTTTTTACTTGCCCTAATTTAATACCAAATAATCGACGAAAAGAAGTTAATGGAGAAGGTACATTTCTCTTACTTTCCGGAAGAAAATTACCCGTTCCATCAATAAGTCTAGGGCCTAACATCCCCATATGAATTAACTTTTCTGATGCTGTAAGAATATTTAAAAAAGTGTCTTCTGCTACTACCGTGTCTGGATTTAAAATACAAACATATTCTCCTTTAGCAATATCAACTCCCTGATTATTCGCTCTTGCAAACCCAACATTCTCTTCATTTTCTATTAAGCATACATCTGGAAAGCGATCCTTCACCATAGTGCAGCTATCATCGGGAGAATTATTATCAATCACAATAATCTCGGCATCTATAACTTTAACAGCTTCCTGAACACTTAAAATACATAGTTCTAAGAAATAACGAACATTATAATTTAGGATGATTACAGATAATTTCAGAAGACTAAATTTAAAAAATGGAACATGTTACGAACTCTTCAAAGCGTTTTCAAAAGGGATTCTATTAATAATACTTCTTCCTAAAGTTACCTCATCTGCATATTCTAACTCGTCATTTACCCCTATTCCTCTAGCAATAGTCGCTATTTTAACCTCCACTCCTTCTAACTGTTTATATATATAAAAGTTGGTAGTATCACCTTCCATAGTAGCACTTAGCGCAAAAATTAACTCCTTTATTGTTCCGGATTTCACTTTTTCTACCAATGTATGTATTTTTAGATCTTGTGGACCTATACCATCCATAGGACTTATTTTTCCTCCCAAAACGTGATATAAACCTCTATACTGACTAGTACTCTCAATAGCCATAACATCCCTAATGTCTTCTACAACACAAACAATATCTTGAATCCTGTTTGGGTTGCTGCATATATCACATACTTCAACATCACTGATACTATGACATTTTTTACAAAACTTCACATCCTCTCTTAAAGTACCTAGCGCTTTTACCAAATGCTGTGTTTGCGTCTCAGGTTGCCGCAAAAGATGCAACACCAATCGCAATGCTGTCCGCTTACCTATTCCTGGCAATTGAGACATTTCGTATACAGCGTTTTCTAATAATTTTGATGAAAATTCCATAGCGATACAAATGTAATAAATAGCAATGAGTATTTAGACAATAGCCTATTACTGTATTTAACAAACCATTCATTCACTATTCAATTGATTAACTCGTAAATTCAAAAAACTAACAAACTCATTGCTATTTATTACATTTACCACAAAAGAAGAAATCATGTTTGATGCACTTTCTGAAGAAACCCAACTAGTATTAGTTATTATAGGAATAGCGTTACTATTTTTTGCCGTGCGATGGAATTCTGGTAGAAATAAAAAGAAATTATACGACCGCTCTACAAGAGATTTTAGGAAGAACTATTTAAAAAAGAAGAAAAAATGAAATTTCCTTGGTTCTGGATTGCCGTATTGATTGGGGCAATTTTTGTTTATTTAAATACGAAAAAAGCGCAGAAGGACATTTCAAATTACAAAAAAGACAACCAACAAAAAACAGATGAAGATATACACAAAGACGGGAGATAAAGGCACAACTGCTCTATTTGGTGGCACTAGAGTCCCTAAACATCATATACGTATTGATAGTTACGGTACTGTAGATGAATTGAACTCTTACATTGGTTTAATACGAGATCAACAAATTGACGAGCTAAGTAAAAAAGTATTGGTTAACATTCAAGACAAATTATTTACAGTTGGCGCCGTTTTAGCAACCGATCCGGAAAAAGCACTATTAAAGAATGGACAAAAAAGGTTGAACATCCCTACCATTTCTATAGAAGACATCACTCTTTTAGAAACTGAAATGGATCGCATGAATGAATCTTTACCACCAATGACACATTTTGTATTACCAGGAGGGCACCAAACCGTGTCATTCTGTCACATTGCCCGCTGTGTATGCAGAAGGGCCGAGCGTTTAGCTACAGCGTTATATGAATTAGAGCCGTTTGAAGAAACAACTTTACAGTATTTAAACCGACTATCTGACTACCTATTTGTACTGGCACGAAAGTTGTCCTACGATTTACAAGCAGACGAGATACAGTGGATTCCTCAAAAAAATTCTTAGTGCTCAAGAAAGCTTGAAAATAAGTTAAGGGTAATACCCGAAAAATCACGTTCTTATAATTATTGTTTAAATAATTAATTTTTTACTTGACTTTTTAAACTAAAAAATTATTTTTGCAAAAAAAATTAAACCAGTAAGCATATGTATTGGACTTTAGAATTAGCATCTTATTTAAGTGATGCACCTTGGCCAGCAACCAAAGATGAGTTAATTGACTATGCAATTCGTACGGGAGCACCGCTAGAGGTTGTGGAAAACCTGCAATCAATTGAAGATGAAGGAGATTCGTATGATTCTATAGAAGAAATATGGCCAGATTATCCTACTGACGAAGATTATCTTTGGAATGAGGATGAATATTAAAAAAATATTTAAATAGTATTAAAAGTCTCGCAAGAGGCTTTTTTTTTGCGTAAATTACGCCACTTTCGCAAGCTATTATATAGCCTGTAAAGCATTGTATAATATTGCCCTTAAGGCACAGAGATTACAATAGATTCGAAGAATTGGAGTTAAACTTAAAACTATCTTTTTTTAAAGGTAAAATAAGTCGGTTTCATTTTAAAATTAAATCTCATTAAAAACACATAACCATAACCATGGGAGTTTTAGATTCTGTATTAAAAGTATTTGTTGGAGATAAATCCAAAAAAGATATAAAAGAAATCCAACCAAAGGTTGAATTGATCAAAAAAGCCGCACAAGGTATAGCCTCTCTTTCTGATAATGAATTACGTGCTAAAACTTTAGAATTCAAAAATACTATAAATGAAGCTCGTGCTGATATCAACAACAAAATTGATACTCTTAAAGAAGAAGCTGATGCCACAGAAGATATCGATAGAAAAGAAGATATTTATGGTGAGATCGATAAATTAAAGAAAGACGCTTACGAAGCAACAGAAAAAATCCTCAACACAATACTACCTGAAGCTTTTGCTGTTATAAAAGAAACTGCTAAGAGATTTGCAGAAAATGATACTATTACTGTAGAAGCTACAGCTTATGATCGCGAACTTTCTGGTACAAGAGATCATATTAATCTTGATGGAGATCAAGCTATCTGGTCTACAAGTTGGGATGCAGCTGGAAAAGAAGTAAAATGGGATATGATACACTATGACGTGCAGCTGATTGGTGGTATCGCATTACACGAAGGAAAAGTAGCAGAAATGCAAACTGGAGAAGGTAAAACCTTAGTAGCTACCCTGCCAGTATATCTTAATGCATTATCGGGTAACGGTGTTCATCTTGTTACAGTTAATGATTACTTAGCACGTCGTGATAGTGAATGGATGGCTCCTATTTTTCAATTCCATGGATTAACTGTAGAATGTATAGACAACCATAGACCTAACTCTGCAGAACGAAGAGCAGCTTATAATGCCGATATCACATATGGTACTAATAATGAATTTGGTTTTGATTACTTACGTGATAATATGTCTCACGCTCCAGAAGATTTAGTACAACGCCCTCATAACTATGCGATTATTGATGAAGTTGATTCTGTATTAATTGATGACGCACGTACACCATTAATAATTTCTGGACCAATACCTAAAGGAGATGTTCATGAATTTGATGAACTAAAACCAAAAATCGCTGATATTGTTGGAGTTCAACAAAAATACTTGACAACAGTTCTTGCTGAAGCAAAAAAACTGATTAAAGAAGGAAACACTAAAGATGGTGGTTTTAAACTATTACAAGTATATCGAGGAATCCCTAAAAATAAAGCACTAATTAAATTCTTAAGTGAAGAAGGAGTAAAAATGTTACTCCAAAAAACTGAGAATTTCTATATGCAGGATAATAATCGTGAGATGCATAAGATTGATGCTGATCTGTACTATGTAATAGAAGAAAAAAACAATCAAATCGATCTTACAGATAAAGGTGTAGATTATCTTTCGGGTAAAGAAAACCCAGATTTCTTTGTATTACCACAAATTGGAATGGAAATCGCTAAGATTGAAAATCTTGGTTTAGCCAAAGAACAAGAAGCTGAAAAGAAAGAAGATCTCTTTAGAGAATATAGCGTAAAGAGTGAACGTATACATACACTGCGTCAGTTATTAAAGGCCTATTCATTATTCGAAAAAGATGTTGAATATGTTGTTATGGACAACAAGGTGAAAATTGTTGATGAGCAAACCGGACGTATTATGGATGGTCGTCGTTATAGCGATGGACTACATCAAGCAATTGAAGCAAAAGAGAATGTAAAGATTGAGGATGCTACACAGACATTTGCTACGGTAACACTTCAGAATTACTTTAGAATGTACGGAAAGTTATCCGGTATGACAGGTACTGCGGTTACAGAAGCAGGAGAGCTTTGGGAAATCTACAAATTAGATGTTGTAGAAATACCTACAAATAGACCAATAGCAAGAAAAGATAAAGAAGATTTAGTATATAAAACTAAGCGTGAAAAATATAATGCTGTTATTGAAGAAGTAACTGAATTATCACGTGCAGGAAGACCTGTTTTAATTGGTACTACCTCGGTAGAAATTTCAGAATTACTAGGTAGAATGCTTACAATTCGTAAAGTGCCGCATAATGTACTGAATGCAAAACTTCACAAAAAAGAAGCTGACATTGTAGCAGAAGCTGGAAATCCAGGAGTTGTTACTATTGCAACGAATATGGCTGGTCGTGGAACGGATATCAAATTATCGGACGAAGTAAAAGCTGCTGGTGGTTTAGCGATTATCGGTACAGAGCGACATGATTCTCGTCGTGTAGATAGACAGTTACGTGGTCGTGCTGGTCGTCAAGGAGATCCAGGAAGCTCGAACTTCTATGTATCTCTAGAAGATAATCTGATGCGTTTATTTGGATCAGAGCGTATCGCTAAGATGATGGATAGAATGGGACTTAAAGAAGGTGAAGTAATTCAGCATTCGATGATCTCTAAATCTATCGAAAGAGCACAGAAAAAAGTTGAAGAAAATAACTTCGGTGTTCGTAAACGATTACTAGAATATGATGATGTGATGAACGCACAACGTGAAGTAGTATACAAACGTCGTTATCATGCTTTGTATGGAGAACGTCTTCGTGTGGATCTTGCAAATATGATCTATGATACTGCAGAAGTAATTACCGAAGGAAACAAAAACGCTCAAGATTTTAAAAATTTCGAGTTTGAGTTAATTCGTTATTTCTCGATGAGTAGTCCTATTTCTAATGAGGAATTTGAGAAAAAGGATACACTAACAATTGCAGGAGAAGTTTACAAAGCTGCTTATGAACATTATCAAGATAAAATGAAGCGCAATGCGGAAGCTGCTTATCCTGTTATCAAACAAGTTTATGAAGATCCTTCTAGCAAGTACGAACGTATTTTAGTTCCGTTTACAGATGGAGTAAAAAGCTTAAATGTTGCAACTAACCTTGAAAAAGCATATGAAAGTGAAGGAAAACAATTAATCACTGACTTTGAAAAAAATATCACCTTAGCTATTATTGATGATGCTTGGAAAACGCATCTTCGTAAAATGGATGAATTAAAGCAAAGTGTACAGTTAGCAGTTCACGAACAAAAAGATCCATTACTTATTTATAAATTCGAAGCTTTCGAATTATTTAAAGTAATGATTGAAGAAGTTAACAAGGATGTTATTTCTTTCTTATTCAAAGGAGAACTACCAACAGGTAATACCCAAGATATCTCTGAAGCTCGACAAGTACGTAGAAAAGATAACCTAGAGACTTCTAAAGAAGAAATCCCTAATATGGATGAACGAGCTGCTCAAAATAGAGCCGCAGGAGAAACACAACAACGTGCCCAAGTAACAGAAACTATCATTAGAGAACAACCAAAAATTGGACGTAATGACAAGGTTACAATTAAACACGTAATGAGTGGCGAAAACAAAACTGTAAAATACAAACAAGCAATTCCTTTAATTGAAAAAGGAGAATGGGTACTTATTTCTGAGTAAACCCTAAAACTTTTAATACGAAACAAAACAACCCTGAAGTAATCTTCAGGGTTGTTTTTTATTTATAATATATCATTTTGGCTAAACCAGCGACTTCCTGTACATTGTAAAAAATAAAAATGGAAGATATCCTACGACAAAAATAAAAGCTCCTGCCAATAGTAGCACCTCAGCGCCCATCCAATGCATCAGCTTAAACAATCCAGACAAACCTACAATAACACCAGAAACACAACCTAAAACAATTTTTAAGCGCTCTGAAAGCGTTCTTGCAATCGCCACTTTATACTTATCAATAGCTAACATTGGAACAAAAATCAATAACAATAACAGAAACCCTGTTATAAAAAGATTATTCGCACCTGGATACCATAACATCTTAAACACAATTCCAGCAGTTAATGTTAACGATCCAATAAATCCAATAAAATACATCAGTTTTTTCATCATAATAATTCGTTTTGAGTTTAATAAAAAAAATGTTTTGCGTTCTAAATCAATTAAACCATTAGGAGCTAATTCTGATATAGCATCTTGTAATGATTGATCAAATGTTTTACCTGTCTTTAGATCACTCTCTACAACACAGCATAAATGATCAACTATATTATCTCGTAGTTCTAATAACTTTAATCCTTGTTTATCAACAAAACTCTTAATCTTTTCTTCTTGTTCACTATTTAATTTCATACAACATCTAGTTTTGGAAAAATAACTTTATTGAGTGTCATCATGAAATCTTTAAGTTCTTCTATGTAATTCACTTTTTCTTCCTCCCCTTTTGAGGTAAGCAAGTAATACTTTCTTACTCTTTTGCCTATATACTCTTCTTCGCAGGATAACAAACCTTCTTTTTTCATTTTCTGCAAAGCTGGATATAGTGATCCATCTTTTAATAATATTTTACCGTCAGACCGTTCCTTTACCTGCTGAAAAATCTCATAACCATACATCCTACCTCGTTCGGATAATAAGTTTAGGATAATCACAGATAAGGTTCCTTTTAAAAGTTCTTTTGAATACATAGATCAAATATACATAAAAATACAATACATCATAATCCTATGTATTAAAATTTAATATTTTAAACATCTAGTTTATATTACAAGCAATCTTTCTGCATATCTATCGTCTTAGTAATAAAGTTTATCATGAAAAAAATCTTCCTATTACTTATCATCTTACTAATTAGTATTTCGTGTAATGATGATGACGAAATAATAGAAATTACAAACATTAGAGTGAATCATTATCAGGATACAGGATTAGTCACTTTTTTTTGGAAATCTAGGTGTTATTACATTAATCCAAGAAGGAGATCAGGTAGGAGAAGAAGAATTTACAAATTCATATAACGGGATAAATGGTTTTGAATATAAATTAGGCTTTATCCATGATTTACAAATTAGTAAAACTCACATATCAAACCCTCCGCAAGACGGTTCAAGTATAAGAATTGACTTGATAAAAGTACTATCCAAAACACCTGTTTCGCCAAATACAGAATTTACAGTACAACTAACAAGGAATCTAACTAATGGAACTTTTAATAACTGGGTAACAGTAGATCAGGAAAACAACTATTCCTTAATCAACTCTTCAATATCTATTGATTGTCAAAATCTATGCCCTGAGCTATCCGACAAAATCAATAATCGAGAACAGATAACAGGCATATTTACTCACGGATCCGAAAATAAATACGTGTTAATGGAAATTATTAACGAATAACATATAGATAAAAATAAAAGCGGGTTCAAATTGAACCCGCTTTACTTTTGTATTTGTTTATCCCCCTTAAACTTCTTACAAATCAGTTAATGTAGCTTGAGTTTCTATAAATTTTTCAACAACCACAGAATCTCCGTTACTATTTTCTAAAATATATAATCCTACTGGTAATTGACTTAAATCTATTTCGTTTGTTGTTTTAGACAAAACGTGAATAGTATCCTTAACTTCAAATAATTTTAACTTATCTCCTTCTTCAAAATCCACCACTACAATGATATCACCTTGTCTTTCAATATTCAATAAGTTTTGATTTGAACTCACATAATTATTGATAAAATCTTGCTCTACATTCACTTCTTCTTCCCCATTAAGATCAGCTACTAAACTTTCGTCTTCAACTATAAAATCTTCTTCTTGTAAAACAACCGCTCCATCAATCACTAATTCTTCTTCCTGACGATTAATTATTAAAGATTTCCCTTCATTGTTTTCTAATAAATAAGAACCAATAGGTAATTGACTTAGATCTATTAAAGAATAAGATTTAGATAAGATATGGTCACCAGTTTCAACTTCAAACAGCTTAAGTTTATCTCCTTCTTCAAAATTCAACACCTCAACAGTTAAACCATCCATATGAACGGTTAATTTGTTATCTTCATTTGCTGAAATAATAAGTGATAAAAATAGACTGAATATTAGGGCTATAACTTTCATTTTTCTGGGGCTTTAAAGTTAAGTTATTACGGCTTTACCATACAAGGATACTGCAAAAAAGCCACGCCACCAACTAGAAATCAGACTTTTAGACGAAATAACCCGGATTTTCGTTCAACTACAAAGGTTTTGTTAATTTTATTTACAAAAAACTGATTATCAGTAATTTATGTTTAAAAAAAATAAAAATAACTGACGAAACGCATTTTAAACCTGCTCAAAAACACAAATTCCTATACATCTTCCTGTATTTTCATAACTAATTAGTCTTTTTTAACATCTTACACTTTCACTCTCCTTATCAAGAATATCACAATGATTAGTTTAAATCTTCAGTAATAAATTGGGGTCAGGACAATTTTGTAAGAAAAACTGTAACTCTTTTTTATTAGAAACTCCCGGATAATCACCAATATTACCTTTCAAGTCTCTAATAATTTGAAAATGTAAATGAGGTGCATAATCACCGTTTACAGTCGCATCACCCAACTGAGCAATTACATCACCGCCATAAAAGCGTTGTCCTATCTCTATCCCTTCAATTGATTTTTTACTTAGATGTCCATATAAAGTATAAAAAATCACTTCCTGTATATTATGTTCTAAAATTATAGTTGGACCATAATCTCCAAAGTTTTTATTATTTCTAAAACTATGAACTTTTCCAGTTAATGGAGCTAATACATCGGTTCCTACATCACACCAAACATCCAATCCTAGATGAATATTACGTTCGGTTTCTGGATCTTGTTGATTAAAATGTTTACTTCTTCTATAGATTCCCCTAGTTTCATTATACCCACCAAAAGCCACTTTAGCTCTAGTAGTAATTAAATATTTGCTTATATAATCTTCAAAAGCCATAGAAGAAGACACATCTATACTATCTAGATTTTTATTGTATATCGACAAATCAATGGACGTATACTCTTCATTTAAAAACTTAGAATCTACTACAGGAATAAAGCTAGAAGACAAACTCTCTATAAATTGAGAAAATGAATTATTTATCATGAGGCATTTTTTGAAATATTATTAGATGTTTTAGAAATCCAATTCTTAGGCAATTGTTTTAGTAAGCTCCTTCTAAATTTATGATAGTCAACAGTAATTGTATGCCTAGGAGTATTAATCTGCTTATAATGAGGATGAGTAATTTCTCGTAAACATAATTTTTTAATATTGGAAGGCATTTTCCAGTCTCCTGTCAGATAATTTGCTAATACCTTACTCTGTAATTCTGATCCAGGCCAAATACATCCTAGGGGTTGGAACATTCCAACAAAAAATAGATTATGAAATTCTTCATGAAACATTTTTAGATATAATGGTACAGGTCCATTACTATAATCAATAAATGAAGAATCAAAAAAAGAATGTTTTAACACATATCCCGTACAAGCAATAATTACATCATAATCTTCTTTGGTTCCATCTTTAAAATAAACCGTTTTTCCATCTAACTTTTCTATATCAACTTTTGGATGTACTTTTCCATGCCTAATTTTATACAAAAGCTCATCATTGATAGTTGGATGTGTTTCTCCAAATTTAGTTTTGACTTCTGGCAAGCCGTATAATTTATTCTTACCAAGCATAATACCTAACAGCTTATCATTAAACCAGCTTCGAATCTTTACGGGTAGCCAAGCGGATCTGGCACCTATAATATCTGAAGGTAATCCAAAAAAGAATTTAGGTATGATTCGATATCCTCTGCGCCAACTAATTGCCGTTTTCTCACTTACTCTACTTGTTTCTACAGCTACATCGCAAGCAGAATTACCTCCACCGATCACCAATACTTTTTTGTTTGCAAAAGGTGCAGCTTTTTTATAAACGTGTGAGTGTAAGAACTCACCAGTAAATTCACCAATATATTTAGGGATTCTAGGAACAGAATGATGCCCATTACAAACTACTAAATCAGTAAACTCTTCTTTTCGTTCTTTTCCTTTCTGTAGTATTGTAATTTCCCATTTACGATCATTTACACGTTTACAGTATTTCACAGTAGTTCCAAATTCGATGTAAGGATAAATATCAAAGTGTTTAGCATACGCTTGAAAATACCCCCTCAATTCATCATGCGAAGGATAATCAGCTACTGTCCTATCAAAATCATCAAAAGTAAAATCTTCATACTGAGACAATGTTTTAGAACTAATAATATGAGTAGTTTCAAAAACACTAGAGTGACTAATATCTTCTGAAAAAATCCAATTACCACCTACATCTTGGTTTCTATCATAGACTACAACCTCTAGGTTTTTATCTTTTAGATTTTTTAGAGTGGTAATACCACTTGGCCCAGCACCTATAATACATATTCTTGATTTCATAAACTATAAACTCTGTTACCCAAAGTAGCTTGTAAAATAAAGAATGTATATAAGTTTAAAAAGTATTTTATGATTTAGATTAAAGACAAGAGCAATTTAAACCGAATATGTCTTATCGATCCTTCTTTTGATTACTGTTATTTGTACCAAAAATAATATAGCAAGAAATATGATACCATATGTTGTCGTAGTATGAAATCTAAAACCCGAAAAAGGATTCTTAAAATCATTTAAACTAAATAAAGAAAGATCAAACTTACTTAAAACCCAAGTACCTTCTGATAAAAATGGTAAAGAAACCAACACCCCTGTTACTATCAAACTAATAATCATCCAAGCCTTTCTAGAAATTAAAGGTTGATATACTAGCGATTGATCTATAGAAGTATTCTGTACTTCGTTCATCACATTTTGCAAAAAATCTACTGATAGATCTTCTACACCTGCTTCTCTTACTAATTTCTTTATATCATTATATTGCTCTTCCATTGCTAGTATTAATTTCTGGTGAAACGTGATACTTAAGTATCGAATATAGTTTTTTTCTACTTCTATATAGTTTTATTTTGATGTTATCTTCTGTAAGCCCAATGATATCTTTAATTTCTTTTACACTTTTCTCTTCAAAATAATATAATGTAATAATAGCGGCTTCCTCTTCAGGAAGCTTAAGAATACTATCAGAAATAATCTGTTTTCGTTCTTTATCCTGTAAATAACTTAATGCATCATTTACATTGGTAACCTCTCCTTCACTTATCTCCTCAATTAATTCTGTGGCAACGAATCGTTTTTTAGTCTTTATAGCATCTAAGCTTTTTCTATATGCAATAGTATACAACCAAGTAGAAAATTTAGCTTCTCCTCTATAGTTAGACAATGATCTATATGCCTTTATAAAAGTATCTTGTGCAACCTCTTCTGCTTCTTCTTTATTTCTTACCATTCTATATATCACAGTATATACCAAATTTTGATAGCGTTCTACCAAGGTCGAAAAAGCATTTGCATCTCCTTCTAACACTTGTTTAATATAATATTGATCTGATTGATGGTTCATTTATACATTAGACGACACTTTTTCATTTCTGGTTACATTCCTTATCTAAAAAGATACAAAATAATTTTTCATCAATTCTGTAACCGTGTCGTTCTAATTGGCGTCATAGATAAAAACGAACAGTTAAATTTTTTAAATCTAAAAATTATGAGTTTTATTGAAGCACTAATACCTTTATCTATATTTGGATGTATTTTTGGTATTTTTTATTTATTTATTACCGCACGTAACAAAGAACGTATGTCTCTTATTGACAAAGGAGCAGATGCTTCTATTTTTTACAGCAGTAAGACGAAAAGAGTAACTCCAATTTGGAAAGTTTTTATTCTTAACTTCTCCCTATTATTAATGGGTATTGGTTTAGGTATTTTTATTGCAGGAATACTACACTATACATTAGGAGTAGATGCAGAAGTAGCGTACCCAGGAACTATATTTTTAATGGCTGGGGCAGGATTATTTACTGGTTTTAAAATGACTAGCAATTTGGATAAATAAACCATTGAATAGTTTATAAAATATAAAGACCTATCATTTCTGATAGGTCTTTCCCCCAAATTCTACTTATTCTATAAAAATAAATAATTAATTTTAATTTTCTAGTTGAACGCTACCGTCTCAGTAAATTCTAAATCAACATCAAACTTCTCTACAACTACTGATTGTCCTCTATCATTTTCTAATATATATTTACCAGTAGACAACTGCGTAAGATCTACAACTTCTGTTGTTTTAGATAAAACGTGAATTTTACCAATCATCTCGAACAACTTAATCTTATCTCCTTCTAAGAAATCTGAAACAGTAATAACATCGCCGTTTCTTGTTATTGCTAAAGGATTTAATTCTGATTGTAAATAGTATTCTTCAAGCTCTTCTTCTACTGTAATATTATCACCTGACATCGACTCGCTATCATATTCTACTATATATTCAGTACCAAGTTCTTTTTCAATTACAATATCGTCTTCGCTTTTTTCAATTACTACAGATTTACCTTTATTATTTTCTAATAAATATCTTCCAGATGGTAGTTGACTAAGATCTATCTGACCTCTTGTTTTAGACAATATATGATCTCCAGTCTCTACCTCAAACATTTTGATTTTGTCTCCATCTTTAAAATCTACAACTACAATAACAAGTCCTTCTCTAGCTATCTGCAGATCATCATCTTCAAATCTAGCATTTAGATTTGTAAGAAAGAATAAACTGAAAATAAAAATTAAAGCCCTCATTTGTCTGGATATTTTATTGTAATATTTTTACGTGATTACCATACAATAATATTGTTAAATTATCGTTCCCCGAAAAAAAACATCAACTTTTAGATCAAACGTTTTCGATTTTCGACAAATGACACAAAAACAGCTGTTTATTAAAATTTTAAAATTTAAACAATTGATTATCAGTGTTTTGTTTTTTGTAAGATTTCAAAAAAAACGATCAAATACACAATATTTAGACGAATAAACCAGATTTCAGTAATCATACTATTATAATTGTCTTAAAAAAACATTAATAATTAGCTTCAAATGTGAATAAATTAACATTTAGACAAGTGATTTACTAATATAAATTTGCTTGATTTTTGATTTACAATCACTTAACACAAAACTCCGGATTTGATAACTTCTCGACGATAACTTTTCGCCCATCCTTATCCACTAGAAGGTATTTACCTGCAGGAAGTTGACTTAAGTCGAAGATTCCTCTTTTAGTTTTATAGGTAATAATCCTACCCGTTCTTAACTCAAATAATTTTACTTTGTCCCCGTCTTTAAAATCGACTACAGTTATGATATTACCAGTACGTTTGACGATGAGGCTTTCGTCATTCCCATTATTTCCAAACAAAACTGTAGCATACATTAAAGAAAAAATTAGTAATAATTTTTTCATAAGCTACTGAAATTAAATTAATTATGATTTGTATTTTCCCACTTTAAATTTACCATAAAAAGAGAGTAGACAAAAGAGTCCTGAAGCTTTTTAGCTTAAGTTTTTATATAATCGATAAAACGCGTAATTAAACAATTAAGCCAATAAAAATGTAGTCTTATTTTTACAAAAAAAAATCTTTGCACGAGTAGAATGTATTAACAAAAAAGCCCTACTAAACTGATTAGCAGGGCTTTTAAAAACAATTAACACATTATTATAAAATTATTGTAGTATGATATCGCTATACTTGGCGTTTATAGTTATAACCTTATCGGTATCTCTAGTTTGATTGAATCCATTTACAAATACATTCCCAAAATTTCGTCTCGCATTTACTTCTACTGTTTTTGGCAATGAGATTCTACTTTGCATACCACTATAAGCAATATTAAATGCTACTTCTGGCAATTTTAATTTAAAATCACTGTTCTCTACTGCTAAGTCTAATGTAGAAAATGAGTCTAAAAGGTTAGCAACAGTAATGGTTCCAAAACTTCCAGATACAGCAGCATTATCTTCCAAATCTTGTATAAAGATATTACTTGAATCTGCATTCACTCTAAGGTTTTTAGCACTTTGAATTCTACAATTCTTTACATAATTCACTGCTAATCTACCATTGTTCCACTGCTTAATAACTACAGGAGAATACGATGTTCTAATAAACGTACGATCCCCATCAATAATATTAGCTTGCAAACTTGTATGGGATAAAGAAGCGATCATATTAGTAGTCTTCTCTGCCAATTGCACATTTCCATGTCTTATATTTAATTTAAGTAACGCTTCTTTTGGCATTTTTACTTTTACAATTCTATGAATAGTTCCTGAATTATTCATTCTAGAACTATATCTATACACCGTGACATTAGAACCATTTGTTTGTGTTATTTCTAGATCTCCCGAGAATTGTGATGCCCAGGCTTGCATTCTTCGAGCAAACTCTTCTCCACCCCAATTCTGTGAATTCAATTCGGAATTTGGTTGAATTTGTTTAGCATTCTTACTTAGTTCTTTTGTCCAGCTTTTTACAACATTCTCATAATTATCACCAAACTTCTCTTTAATTTGATCTCCCCATTGCTGAATATATTTTTCTTCATTTTCTTTAAACTTGTTAGCATCAAAGTTCATGCTAGCTAGGTTTTCAGAAAGTGCACTTGGCATTGGATTATTTTCTATATTCTTTAGAATAGGCCTTAACATATTAGAAATAACTGGCTCTAATCGTCTAAGTTCAGGTGACTTGATGTTTTCTGCATTCGAAACAGATGCTTTTCCTGACCAAAAATTACCTGTAATAGAGTTTATAGTAATTTCTTTACTATTACCTAAGGCTTCTATTTTCCAATTTTGTAATAGTCGCTCTTTATTTTCATCTGTAATATTATCACCTTCTATATATGCTTCTATTTCTACAGAATTTTTATTCCAAGTTTCGAATACAACTTCGGTATGACTAGTATTTAGATGAATTGCAACATCTTTATTTACTACAAACTTTTCACTTAACTTATCTTGTTTATTCTGAGCAAACACTCCAGAAAAACATACCAGACTAAGTGTTACAAGATTAAGCTTGTATATCAATGTAATTTTCATTCTCAATTTTTTCTAGTTCTTTTAGTTTGTCTTTTAATCTCTTTAAAAGCGATAGCCTAAGTGTCAAATTTTCTATCATAGCTTCTGCACTTTGCTCATTAGGACCAATCTCAATCAATTCTTTATTAAGATCTTGATATTCTCTATTCAAATTCTCTAATCGCTTCATAAAACTTTCCACTAACTCTCTATTAGAATCATCTACATTAATCTGAGACAACTGAAACTTTATACCGGTTAGTAAGTAATTCTCTGTTTTTTCATACTCAGGAAACATCTCAGCTAATGATGATGTCTGTTTACTTAAAACTACCGTCGCATTTTTTACATCTGGAGTATTTGCATCAACAATTTGCGTATTACTACCTCCATTATTTCCAAACTCATTAAAAGCAAACATAGAAACCGATAAGATTACCACAACACTGGCGGCAATTCTTAACCAACCATAGTTAAATTTCCTGGCTTTTTTAGGAAGTTCTTCTTCTAATCTTGCCATAAAACGATTTTGGTGACCTTCTGACAAAAGTTCTGAAGGGATCCTATTATCTTTCTTTAATAACTCTCTAATATCCTGTCCCATCTCTCAAATGTTTTAATTGATCCTGAAGTTGTTTCTTTCCTCTATGCACTAAAGTTCTAGAAGCAACTGGAGTAATATCTAATATTTCACTTATTTCTTTATGATCGTATCCCTCAATCAAAAATAGCATTACAGCATATTTATATTTTTCGGGTAATCTTTCTATTGCCCCCTTCACTTCGTCAACAGTTGTCGAATCAGCAACAGACCAATCATCCTGTTCTTCTACTGTAGACATCACCTGCTCATTAATAGCAACCATATTCATCTTCTTTGCTTTGAGCATATCAATACTCTTGTTTATCACTATACGTTTCAGCCACGCACCAAAAGTCACATCACCAGTGAACTGATGAAGTTTCAAAAAGGCTTTAATAAAAGATTCTTGCATAGCTTCTTCAGCCTCAAAAGGATCTTTCAGAAATCGTAATGCTACATAATACATACCATCACAGTATTTATTATAAAGCTTCATCTGTGCTTTACGATCGTTAGCCCTACATTGTTCTATTAGCTCGCTCTGTAACAAACTTTTATAAATTTTGGTTAGTGATTACTTCTTTAAAACTGTTCTAATTACTATTCTCTTCTAAAGACGACAGGGAATATCAATTTGTTGCAAAATTAAGGATAAAAAAAAACAAAAACACTAAACACACTGAATATCAAACTATTAAAAAAAATCACAAAGCATAGTAAGCTTTTTATAAAAAATAAGACTACCCAAACGCACAAGTTCTGTTAATCACAAATCATCAAAAAAAATGCTTAAACCATTTAATAATAGTAATGCTGATACCAAGGAGTTTAAAAACGTAATTAATCTTATGCAGAATAATGTTGATAATACTAAAGATATTATCAATCAAATTGATATTTTTTTAGAAACGAAAGTATTACCAAAATCAATGCTAGATATATTAACAACTCAAAGAAATACTTATGCGGTAAATGTGATGAATTCTATTAGGATAATGAAAAGAATATAACATTTAGTACTTAGCAGCAATTTCTTTAAACTGCTTACTCATATTCCATTTGATAATAGTGGCGGCGGTTAAAACACCACTTCCCATCGCACCACCTACTCCAACTAATGTAATATCTTGCCCAGTCAGGTACAATCCTTTAATATGCGTTCTAGGTTTTAAAACCCTCGTCCGATATCGCTCAGGCCCATGAGTAATTCCATAAATTTCTCCTTGACTATAATTACTGAATTTTCTGGTAGAAACTGGAGTAGAAACTTCTGCATGGGTTATTTGTCCTTCCAACTGTGGATATAACTCTTTAAGTAATGCTAAACCTTTATTTTTAAACTTCTCTTTAATTTCGTTGTACGCTTCCCCTCGATTTAACCATGGTTTATCTTCATATTCGCTAAAATCTGAATACCATGCCCTACCTATTAATTGAATTGTTGATTGATCGGGGTGATCAGAAGACCACAAACTATCTTTTGCAGAAGGAAAAGATATATAAGCAAAAGACAAAGTATCTTTTATCAGATTATTTTTATCATTTAATATATGATCTGTATCCTTATCTGCGTACCACCATATATTGTACTTTGGTAAATTAAGATCTTGATCACTTTTACTTAACCCTACATACAAACACAAATGAGAGGTAGACGGGTTAATCTTTTCAAAATCTAAATATTTTTTATTATTCCGAGAATTATTTAATAAACGTAAAAATGTATTACGCGCCCCGGCATTACTAATCACCTTCTTACAAGTATATTCTTTTCCATCAATCATGATTCCTCTTACTGAGCTGCCTTTAGTAAGAATTTTTTCGACTTTGGCTTTTATGTATACTTGGACTCCTAATGATTCCAAATTATCAATTATAGTTTCATGAATACGGTTTGCTCCTCCTCTTGGATAGTATCCTCCTTCCATAAAATGATTAATCACAATACAATGAGAAGCGAAGCTACTCTCCTTTGGCGATAGCCCATAATTTCCGCATTGGGCACATAAAGCTGCAATAAGTTCCTGATTATCCGTAATATCTTTCAAAACTTCATAAGTAGTTCTCTTAGAAATGGAACTTTGTATTCTTCTGAATAAAGGACCTAAAACTATACTTAAGAAACCAGGAAAAGCCTTCTGAGCAAAATACAAAAGATTCTTCTTAATTGAATTTTGAAGCAACTCTAAATACTTATCTATTGCAACAGTATCATTTGGGAAATATCCGTGAAATTTCTTTCTAAAGTTTTCCTTACCACCAACAAATTCAAACTTACGCCCTCCTATATATGCCACATCATATGGGTCTCCCATAGAATCCCATTCTAATTTATTATCTGACAAATAATTAAAAATTCTACGCAGTCCAGAATCTTTCTCCATATTTCCGACATAATGAACTCCTACATCCCAAACCAAACCTTTTCGTCTCTTAAAAGTATGTGTAAATCCACCAGGTGTATAATGTTGTTCTAACACTACAACTTTCTTACCCGCTTTAGCCAAAAAAACCGCAGTAGTTAATCCTCCAACTCCTGAACCAATAATAACATAAGTATCATCGGTGAATTTAATATCTGAAGTGAATTTTTTAAAGGACTTTTCGATCATATGCCGCTAATAAGTGCTCAAAAGTACATAAATATCTGTATTTTCACCTTTAAAATGGATTATCTTTAAAAAACAAAAAAAGCCATGTCAAAGCTCTTAAAAAGGTCATTAATCATAATTATCGGAATTGTAATTATTGGATTCGCGGGAATGTCTATTCTTAAATCCAATACCAAAACACATAGCCCGGAACAGACAGTGACACATACAAGTAAGGAAACGAACTTTACTGTTTTTTACAATAGACCTATTAAAAATGGAAGAGAAATTTTTGGAGACTTAGTACCATTTGATCAAGTATGGAGAACAGGTGCTAATGAGGCTACAACTTTTACAACAGATAAACCAATACTCGTAGATGGTACAGAATTAAAAGCTGGTAGCTATACCTTATGGACAATTCCTGGAAAAGACTCTTGGAAAGTAATTTTTAACGATCGAGAATATAATTGGGGAGTCAGTTTTATGGACGGCACTCCTTCTAGAGATCCTGAATACGATTTATTAACCATAGAAGTTCCTGTACAACATTTACTAAATATCGTAGAGCAATTTTCTATTTATTTTCAAGAAGCTAACAACTTCACTATTATGTTTCTCGCTTGGGATCAAACAGCTATTGCTATACCTATAACACATAAAGAGTAATTTTGCATTGTATTCTAGGTCGTAATAGTAATGTATACTAAAATGAATTTATAAATTTGCTCTAAAGTAGTTTCTGAATAAAAGTTATATGAAAGATCAATCTTCTAAAATCCCCTCTAACACCAATAAGAATGTTATTGATCGTTTTAAGAAGTTACAACAAAAAGAAGTGTCTATACCTGATATTTTTGATGGAATTATTTCGAAAAACACAGCAGCTCTAAGTAAAGGAATTACATTAGTAGAAAGCAGTCAAAAAAAGCACAGTCAAAAAGCTCAACAACTTATTGAAAAGTGTCTCCCTTTTGCTAATAATTCTACAAGAATAGGAGTTACAGGAGTTCCTGGAGTAGGAAAAAGTACATTTATTGAAGCTTTAGGAAATCTCCTTATAAAAAAAGGAAAAAGAGTAGCCGTGTTAGCTGTAGATCCTAGCAGTACTATTTCTGGCGGAAGTATATTGGGTGATAAGACAAGAATGGAATCTCTTGTTCGATCCAAAGGTGCTTTTATTAGACCTTCTCCTTCTGGAAGTTCCTTGGGTGGTGTTGCACAGAAAACACGTGAGTCTATTATTTTATGTGAAGCTGCAGGATATGATGTAATAATCATTGAAACTGTAGGTGTTGGACAAAGTGAAACCGCTGTGCATAGTATGGTAGATTTTTTTCTTCTATTAAAATTAGCAGGAGCGGGTGATGAACTACAAGGAATCAAAAGAGGTATTATCGAAATGGCAGATGCAATTGTAATCAATAAAGCTGACGGCGATAACCTAAAACGTGCTAGAGAAGCTAGAAATCAATTTAAAAAGGCTTTACACCTATATCCAATAGCTGAAAGCAGTTGGTCTCCAGAAGTATTGACATGTAGCGCACTTAAAAACACTGGTATTGAAGAAATTTGGGAATTAATTTTAAAGTATTTAGAAATTTCTTCAAAAAATGGGTATTTCGAGCAAAATAGAATTCGACAAAATAAATTTTGGTTATTACAAACTATTGAAGAAGAACTAAAAAGCTCATTTTACAACCATCCAGAAATCAAAAAGTCCTTATCTGATCAAATTAAAGCTGTACAACAACATAAAATCACTCCTTTTGCGGCAGCCTCGTATTTGTTAGATCAACATAAAAGCTTGAAATAACATAATTACCTATATACTAAAACACTAGCAATACCATTCACGTATTCTAAATATCAAAACTAACCTCACCACCTATTTGTTCTTTTGTAGCAGCTCCAGAAATGTCCGTATCTAATGTAGTATCTCCATAATTTTGAATAACACCAGCAAGACGCTCACTGATTTTAACCAAATATGTTGTATCGTTAGTTTTTACCTCTACAGCCTCAATAGTATCATTCTGATGATTTTTAAAAGAAATAATATCATTGTCTGAGTATCCATCTGGAAATTTACCTACTAAAAGGTTTAAAATGTCTTTATTCAGTTTTTTGTAGTTAACAATTACTCTTTTCATAATGCGCAGGATTAGTTGGTTACTTTACTAATAAATAGTAAATAAAAGAATGTTATTCTATGTTATATGTTTACATACAACCCATTTCGAAGCCTTATTTTCTTAGATGCTTCAAATAATTTTCTTCTGGTACTTATGACGCAGTATTCATTACTACAATTTAAAATAAAAAACTCTAAAAACTTGATAATTAACCTTCAAAAAAAGTAAGTGTTTCCCTGAAATTAATTTTAGTAATAATGTAAAGAGAAGTACTTTTCAATAATATTACATTTTTAACGTTAAGAGTAGTCAGATCTATGATACGAATACTATTTCAAAAAAAATGGATTAAGTGGCCATTAATAACTTTAGGAGGGTTCTTTTTCATCTTCATTATTTTCTATGGAAGTGTTTATTGTGGTTTTTGGGGAAAGATTCCAGATAAAGATGAATTACGTTCGTTAAAACAGGCAGAAGCTACTCAAGTATTAGACAAAGATGGGCGACTCATTGGAAAATACTTTATATATGATAGGCAACCAATTACCTTTGAAGATCTACCCAATCATCTAATAAATGCACTAATTGCTACAGAAGATATTCGCTTCTACGAACATAATGGTGTTGACAATGTGAGTTTACTTAGAGTTTTTTTTAAAACCATCTTACTAAGTGATAGATCCTCTGGAGGAGGGAGTACGATTACTTTACAATTAGTTAAAAATATTTTTGGTAGAAATGATTATGGAGTTTTTAGTATTCTAGTGAATAAACTAAAAGAATCTATTGTCGCCAAACGTATTGAGGATATATATACTAAAGAAGATATTCTAACTCAATACTTTAATACTGTTCCTTTTCCCGATAATACTTATGGCATTGAGAGTGCTGCTCAAAAATTCTTTAACAAATCTACCAAAGAACTTACTTTATCAGAAGCTAGTACATTAATTGGTAGCCTAAAGGCTAATCATAGCTATAACCCTAGGCTCTTTCCCGAACGCAGTCAATTAAGGCGTGATGTTGTTTTGCGACAGATGGTGAAATACAAGTACATCACTCAAAACATTGCAGATCCGGTGATGAATCAAAATATTGTACTAGACTATCAATACTTCAATCATGATCTAGGGTTAGCTCCTTATTTTAGAGAAGAAGTAAAAAAAGAACTCAATAAAATTCTAAAAAAACACAAAAAAGCAGATAGTAGTTCCTATGATATTTATAAGGATGGATTGATAATACATACTACCCTAGATTATGAAATGCAATCATTGGCAGAAAAAGCAATGAAAGAACATCTGCAAAATCTACAAAGTATATATGAAAAAGAATATGGTAAAAAAGCTCCTTGGAATGAAAACTCAAACCTTCTGGATAATGCTTTAAAACAACTCCCTATTTATAGAAAATATCAAGAACAAGGTCTTAGCGAAAACCAGATTAATGACTCTTTATCAGTAAAACAAGAAATGGAGCTTTTTGAATGGAAAGGTAACATAACTAAAAAAGTTTCTAAAAAAGATAGTGTTCAGCACTATCTCAAATTTCTAAACGCTGGAATGATTGCAATTGACCCTAATGACGGCGCTGTTAGAGCTTATCTAGGTGGTATCGACTATAGATATTTTAAATATGATCACGTATCACAAAGCAAAAGACAAGTAGGTTCTACGTTCAAACCTTTTGTATATACTGCAGCCATCGAAAATGGTATGAAACCCTGTACCTACTTCCCTTTAAAAGAAGTAACTTATACTAATTTAAAAGATTGGACTCCTAAAAACTCTTCTACAGAACAAGATCCTTATTTAAATTACAATTTAGAAACTGCCTTGAGTAATTCTGTAAATACGATTGCTGTGAAAGTAATGGGCGAAGTAGGAATTACTAATGTACTTGATCAAATCAAAAAGATGGGAGTAAATGAAGAATTGCCAGAACAACCATCTATTGCATTGGGAACAGCTGGAATCAAAATTAAAGAACTAGCAGGTGCTTATGCAAGTTATGTCAATAACTCTAAAGGAGTCCAACCTTTCTATATTACAAAAATCGAAGATAAGCGAGGTAATCTGATTGCTTCTTTTCAACCTAAAACACCTAACGAAGTTGCCTTTAGCGATTACACAAGACAAGTGATGTTAGAAATGATGAAATCTACAGTAAATAAGGGCACAGCTACTAGATTGAGGAATACATATGGATTAAAAAATGAAATAGCTGGAAAAACAGGAACTACTCAAGACAATAAAGATGGTTGGTTTGTTGGGGTTACACCAAAACTTGTTACGGTAACCTGGGTTGGAAATGATAATTATAATATTGGATTTAAAACTACCAAACAGGGACAAGGTGCCAATTCTGCACTACCAATCTTCGGAAAGCTTTATCAAAAAATGAATGAGAATCCTGTTTTCGACCCTATAACCAAAAGTAGTTTTGAAAAAACTCCGGATCGAGTATTGGATGACCTGGATTGTAAACCAGAAAAAAGAGATAATTTCTTAAAAAGACTTTTTAGTAAAAAGAAAAAAAAGAAGAAATTTAAAAAGAAATAAAAATGAAATCACATATATACATTTTCTATTTTTTAGTAGTCATCTCAGTGGCAAAAATTTATACTCAGGAATGCAATAATACTGTACATACTGGTGAGGGTACATTTTATGATGGTGTAGCAGGAGGTACTTTTGGCAATTGTTCTTTACCAGTGGCGGTTGGAGATTATCTACATTGTGCCTTAAACAATTTTGATTACGATGGCAGCGATAGCTGTGGAGCTTGTATCGAAGTAACTGGAGCAAAAGGAAGTGTTATTGTCAATGTAGTAGATCGTTGTCCTGAATGTGCTTCTGGTGATGTAGATATGACAATCGAGGCATTTGAAATGATTGCGGATGTTGTTGATGGAAGAGTACCTATATCGTGGAAGTTTGTACCCTGCGAAACAATACTCGCCAACGAAACTATTAAAATTAATTTCAAAGAAGGTTCTAGTGAATTCTGGACAGCCATACAATTTAGGAATATCAACCATGCAATCTCTAAAATGGAATATCAATTACCAGACAATACCTGGAAAAACACAAATAGAGAACTATTTAATTTTTTTATAGAAACCTCTGGAATTCCATCACCAATGAATCTAAGAGTAACTTCAATTTTGGGAGAAGTGCTTATTTTTGAAAATATTGTGTTGAACCTAAACGAAGATTTTGATACTGGACTTCAATTTTCTACTCCAGAAGAGTGCAATCAACAACTTTCTGTAACAGAAATAGAAATTAACCCGAAAACAATACTATACCCTAACCCTACATCAAGCATTATACATCTCACACAAAATGCTAATAAATGGAAATTGGTAAACAGCTCTGGAAAGACATTAGATCAAGGATCCTCTAAAGAAATAAATATGTCATCTTATAGTAATGGTATATATTATCTTTTGTTAAAAGATAAAAAGACGATGAAAGTAGTTAAGCAATAATAAAAAACTTAATTACTAGATCTTATGATGTTACATATTTCTTCATCAAAAACATAAGCAATTTATACGCTCCTACACCTAGAAGAATTCCGATTGCCATACCTGTAATGATATCTCCAGGATAATGGACACCTACATAAATTCTACTATAACTTACTACTATTGACCAAACGACCATAAATGGAAAAATATACTTTAGTCTTTTTTGCAAAGCCAATCCAGTAAAAAAAGCTAATGCCATAGAACTTGCTGCGTGAGCCGAAAAATATCCATGGCGCCCACATCGTTCAGCTATAAATCTAGTAAATTCTTCTACACCTTCTGCCCTACAAGGTCTTGGTCTCATAAATAACACATTTTTAAATAAATTGGATAACTGATCAGATGCTGTAATTAAAGCAGCTACTATAACAAGTGTTATAATAGTACCTTTTATTCCAAAATATTTATAAAAAAAGTATAACAGAAGTACATACAAGGGAATTTGATATAATTTTTCGGTCATAAATAACCAAAACCCATCCCATAAAGGCGTTCCCAAATTGTTAAGATATAAAAACAAATCTTTATCTAATTGTATAAGTTCTTCCATAATTACAAGTAGTTTATAATTCTATTTTTAATTAAAAGAATATGAATTAGTCTTCATAGCGTTCGATCTCTCGATCATAAAAATCATTTGCGGCCTGAAATAAGTTCTCCGCCTCACTTTCTAATTCTTTTTCATCGCTCTTATCAAACTCTTCGAACCATTCCACCTCATCATTTTCTAAATTAATTACGAACCTTGGAAATTCCATATGGACTACGAAGATGGCATTTGGATAATCTGTATTATCACCTAATAAGAATTTTGGAAAACTCATATATATAAATTATGTTAAGCAAAGCTACGAAGTTTAAACCCAAAGTAGCAAAAACAAAAAGAGGTAAATTTTATTTTAAAACTTACCTCTTCTTATTTGTTATTATATTTTTTAGATCTTATTCAATAATAATTTGAACTCTAGCATTAGACCCTAATTCTAAGTTATCTATACCTTCTCCTTCTTTTGGTTCTGTATTACTAACACCAACATACTCTATCAAGGTTTCGTCGATTCCATTTTCTATTAAATAATCCTTAACGAATCCAGCTCTTGCAGATGAAAGAATTTCATTCTCAAACTGAATTTCAGAATCATTCGCGTGACCAACTATTTTAATACTATCAAACTTAAATACTTTAAGATACTGTAAATAAGAATCAAGTGCTTCTTTAATCTCTTCATAGACTTCACTTTCTCCAATCAGGTATTCTATATCAGAAAAATCAAGTGCCATATTACAAATATTATCCACAGCTACACCTTGCACATCTTGCATTTCTCTTAGTTCTACATCATCGATATAATAATATGCATCACTAAAAGATCCTCCTTTTAATGATTTTCCATTAGGAGTATCTGAAAAATAACCTAAAGAGATATATTTTTCAGTTCCTTTTGCTTTGTAAACTCCACAGACCTTAGTCCATTCCTTCGTATCACAAATCATCTCTGAAGATTCAATGTGCAATTTATAAGTTGATGTTTCTGTAATTCTAGGAACTCTTGCTGTAAAATAAGAACCAATCGATGAAGTACAGGAATTACTTACCCTTCCTTCACCAAGGGATACATACATATGAAAATAATAATACTTACCTGCTTTTAAGGGGCTAACCAACTTGGTAACAATAGACTCTTTTGTGTTATTACCTGTAACATATAATCCTACTTTTGACTCACCTGTTCTAGGCGCCTGAGGACCAAACTGTTTTAAAAACCCTGGTGCTTTATGATCAAACTTTACTTCGCTAACTGCCGGATGGTGTGCATCAGGTGTATTGGTTAAAGATTTCCAGTGTGAAATGACACCAAAGTTTCGCATCTCATGCTTCAACTTTTTAACAGCTGCATTCGTATCTTCAAAACTTGGGTTGGGAATTAAATTTTGCGCATTAATAGAGCTGCTACAACAAACACTAAAAATCACAATAAGTAAAAGGTAAAGGTTAGATTTTGGGCTATTCATCTCTTTTCTTTTCAGGTTTAGATATAATCGAAATATAGTTAAATATTTCTTAATATAAAATATACTTTGACAAGTAACAAAAACTAGTCCAAAAAAAGAAACGATGTAAAACTTTCTATATTGTAAAAGTCAAAAAAGATTATGCATTCCCCTTTTTTAACATTAGATCTTTACTTAAATAATTGAACCTAAAATAGAGCAGTATTGCTGATGTTGTTAACCCCGCCAATAAACCGATCCAAATACCTGAACTTTTATATTCAGTATATAAACCTAAGTAATAGCTAACAGGAAAACCTACAATCCAATAAGCAAAAAATGTAATCACAGTAGGTATTTTTACGTCTTGTAATCCTCTTAATGCTCCAAGAACTACTACTTGAATTCCATCAGATATCTGAAACAAAGCAGCTATAATTAAAAGCTTCGCAGCGATTCCAATTACTTCTATATTATCAGCTAAATTCTCCGTATCGTTTACATCTAAATAAATCTCTGGCAAAACATTATTAAAAATGACAAAACATAAGGCAAATACAATTTCAATAAAAAACGTTAGTAAGAATATAGAAAAAGCTATTCTCCTAAGCTCTTTATATTTTTGTAATCCTTTTTGATTCCCCACCCTCACCATTGCAGCTACACTTAATCCCATAGCTACCATAAACGTCATTGCTGACAAGTTCAATGCTATTTGATTAGCTGCTTGTGGGTTTTTACCTAAAATACCCGAAATCCAAATAGCTGAAGTAAAAATAGCAACTTCGAAAAACATTTGTAACGCAGAAGGAAAACCCAATGTCACTATTTTTTTTAACATATCGCTCTGAAGCGAAAAGAGTTTAATATTGATCACATATGCTTTTGACCTTTCTTTATATTTAAGAAAAAGCCACAAAAATATTACCATTACAAATCTAGACACCAACGTTCCTACAGCAGCTCCAACAATACCCATCTGAGGAAAACCAAACTTTCCGAAAATCAATAAATAATTCAACACTACGTTCACAATATTAGCGACTAGTGTAGCATACATTGGATATTTTGTCATTGATAAGCCATCAGAGAATTGCTTAAATGCCTGAAAAATAATTAAAGGAATTAATGAAACCGCAACCAAATCTAAATATGGAATAGCTAATTCAACCACTTCTACAGGTTGTCTCATAAGATACATAAGTGGCTTTGCTAATAGTATTCCGAGAAATAGAACTATACCCAAACTAGTACATAAAAATAATCCATGCTTAAACGCAGATTTACCTTTATTAAAATTACGCTCTCCATCTGCTTCTGCCACCAACGGCGTTATTGCTGTAGAAAAACCAATACCTAAAGACATTGCTATAAACATAAAACTATTCCCAAGGGATACTGCAGCTAATTCTGCAGTACCTAATTGCCCTACCATTATATTATCAATTAACCCCACAAAAGTATGTCCTAACATACCTAACATGACCGGTGCTGCTAACTTCAGATTATAACTAAACTCTTTTGTGTATTGATAAAGCATCTGTACATATTGAACCTACAAATATAGGGAGATTAGTAACAGAATTACTTCTTGTTTTAAAACAACTTTATTAAAAGAAGGTGCTTACAAATAAGCACCTTCTTTTATAGATATAAAACGATCATATTAATTCTTCATAAACTTGGTAGTCGCTTTAGCACCAGTATTAGAAGTTAAACTAACAAAGTACATCCCAGATGACAAATTCCAAGTTGGTATCGAAATCCTATCTGTAGCAACGTCAGATACTGTAATAGATTTTATGATATTTCCGGTTATTCCAGAGATCACAACAGTCGAATTTTGAATCTTCGTTATATCACCAGAAATGTATACTACATTTTTTGCTGGGTTAGGGAACAATTGTAACCCTAAAGTATTAAAGTCAGTTACAGATAATGACCTTGAAGGTTCAGTCCCCCAAACTAATATTCCATCAGCATAAATAGGAACTTTCTCTGATTCAATAAGCGTATTACTCAGATCTTCATAGGAATAATCATTGGTAGGATCCCAAGAACTATCAGAAGCATTATTCGGCACAGAAACTCTTACCTGAATTTCTTTTCTATGTTCTCCCTGACCACCAGGAAAAGGCATATTATCATTATCTATTGCTACTTCCACAAAATATATGTTATTATCTACATCCCATGCTTGTAATCCTCCAGTCGCTCCACCATTTCCTCTGGCTATAATTTCATAATCACTCGGAGTATACCCCGCATTAATTCCTTCGGTAATATCAATAAAATAACGTGCTGTTAAACTTCCCGGAATTCTTGCAGGCCAAGCTGACCTATTATTTAGCCAAATTGCTAATTCGGTAAACCTGCCTGATTCACTATTGATTTTTGTTTCATTAAGAAATTCAGTATTCGCTTGCTCTTCTTGCGGAAAATTATCCAATGCAGTACCTCCAAATTCCATTACCATTCTAGCTAAAACTCCTTGATAACAGGCATTATAGTCACAAGCAACTTCATTAGCTTGAAAATCTGATCTATTCTCCACAAAAACATCATCAGGATTTCCTGGTCCTCCCATTAATGCGCCCCAAAGTGTATGTCTTGATTCTTCTGGAATACTTTCACTTCTTATCCAACTAGAATGTTGTCCTCTATGGTGTGGTTTTGTAGGAGGGTTTACTCCATAACCAGTAACTAAACTACGATTATTAGGGTTATCTCCTAAAGCATAATTAACTTGATCAACAGCAAAATCGTGATATTCTTGCTTATTTGGAGTATCTACAGTATCACTAAATATTAAAGCTGTTAATGCTGCATTCATAGAATGACGTAAAGATCCCCATTGCGTAAGATGCGCTTGACCTCCAGGAGAGTATGTTATACCATTCCCATTGTCTATCCAAAACTGCAAATGTCTTTCTGTATTATCAATATATTGTTGCTTTCCTGTAAGCTGCGCTAATAAAACCATATTTCCATATCGCTTATCATCCCATACAAAACTCCATAGATAATCTGGTTCTCCATAAGCGGCTTCAGCTTTTTGAAGATACGTATTATCTCCTGTTGCTTTGTACAACCATAAAGCACCCCAACTTAATTCATCTTCATACCCTCCAGAAGAATAAGTCCCAACAGCTGGAATTCCACCTTCTTCAGTATATTTTCCTTTATACGTTTCTCCAAATTCATATAGATCTTTAGCATGTTGTAATAAAGTAGCACTATATGTAGGGTCACTATCTTTAAATATAATACTGGCAGAAGCTAAAGCAGCAGCTGTTTCACAAACTACTTCTGTTCCTGGGTGATCTACGTCTAATTTATAAGATTCTCTTTGACCATATTGCGGATGTACATCTATCATCTCGGCAGGCATCCAAAAATTATGATCTTGCCCCTTTTTAGAAACTTGAGCATAAAATTCAAATTTAGAAGGGTGACATTTTATAAAATAATCTGTTACCCATTTTATGTTTCTCTTGTAATGTTCTGTTTGATTCACAGCATCATAACCATCTTTATATTCTAAAAACCCCCAATTTAATGCCGTTACGGAAAATGCCATTGGGAAACCAAACTTTATATGATCTCCAGCATCAAACCATCCGCCAGTTAGATCTAATCCAACATCTTGCCCATCATTTACACCGGCGTTACTACGCCAGCTAATTCTATTCCAATCTGGAAGAACTCCTGATTGTTGTGATTCATAAAATAATATTGATTTTTGTAAAGCTTCGCCATAATTGTGTTGTGCGACGACCTGTGTCCCTTGTAATCCTAAAAAGATTAACAATAAGTTTCGTAAGTTTTTTTTCATGTCTAAATGATTTGTGTATTATTTTAATTTATGTGAGGTTAAAGGTTTTCATAACTCTTTTTTTAGGTTACATATTGCTGTTTTCTTCCATTGTTAAGAGAGTGATAAGATATTTTTATGTTGTTTGAAAAAAATTCTTACAAAGACCTTTTTCGTGTTATTCTAAAATTAAGAAGAGAAACTATCCTTTTTAAGGGATAGTTTCTCTATACAGAGTTTGTGCAAATAATACTGGTAGTTAACTAGTATTTACTCTTATAGTTTTACCTGCTTTACTGCTTAACTATTTTCTTAGAAACAATTAATTTATTTGATTTACCAGCTTCTAAAACATTGATAATATAATAACCCGATGACAGATTGGCTACATCGATAGAATTTTGACCAGCTTCTAAAACAGTTTCCTTCATCAACACTCCATTAACATTGAATACTTTAACTATTTGACCTTCCATATTAGAAGAAAAGTTAATTGTATTTACCACTGGATTAGGATATAATTTTATAATATTTGAATTATCATCATCACTACGATTGGTGGTATACGTAACCACTAATTGTGGTTTTGCAGCTAAGGTGTTCTCTTTTGAAGCGAATGCAAAATCATTTCCCGAAAGGGCATCGATAACAAATGATATCTTATTCCCAGAAATTTGTGCTGTTTTTAAAGGAATTGTTTTAGTACTACCAATTGGAAGGTTCGTATTTAATGATCCCAATTGTGTCCCTTTTCCTGGTTTATTAGTATTGGATAGATTAGTTTCTGTCCAATTATTACTATTTCCTTTACTAACAGTAATATTCCCATTTCCAGCATCTGAATATACAGTGAACTTAAGATCAGCTTTTGTTATAGTTCCGTTGATTGATGATAAATCAAACATCAAATACCCTGAACGTCGATTATGCTCAATTCGAATCATATCAAGATTGTGCCTAGTTGATCCTTGTAAATAAGCATCATGTATTGGAGTTAAAGTAACTGTTTGTTCTACCTGTTGGATCTTTGTTGCGACAACTTTGTCAATGTTATATAAATATCCAGAACCTCCTTTAAAAGATAATCTCAATGTTTTTTCTCCTGAAGTTAAAGAAACAGTAGTGGAATATTTCTTGTAATTATGCCATTGTCCTGTTACCGGAATATTTATTGAACCAACAACAGTACCCGATTCAATGATATCTACTTTTCCACCAGCTCCATTACTTGAGGCATAAATATCAAAAGTATATTCGCTACTAATATCAATATTTACAGTATAATCAACAAAGTCTCCATTTTTGATAAAGCCTAAATTTTTACCTGAGGTTGTTCCTGGAGTATCTTCGATACGAACGCTACCTGATTTTGTAATCAAATCTTCGGCCTCAAAAGATCCTGGAATATTAATTATATCACCAGGAGGAACCGAATCATCCTCTACAGTAATAGTAATGGGTACAGATGTAGATACAGCCTCATCATTATCGATTGCTTTAGCAGTTATTGTATAGTTTCCTACATTATTTAACGTAGTAGTTATATTATATGGAGAGGTAGTGTCTGTTCCTACTAAACTACCATTAACAAAAAATTCTACTTTAGAAACTGTTCCATCAGAATCAGAAGCGTTAGCTTTTATCGTAACCGATTGCCCTTCTTCAAAATTAGTTCCATTAGATGGTGAGGTTACAGATACTTCTGGTTTTATATTAGTACCTCCACTACCAAGTAATACAGGGTATAGCGTTCCTCCTTTTGGAGATTCACTCGCTGATAACGCCGGAAAATTTGTTGCAGGATTCGAAGGTTTTACTTCTCGAGGTCCTTTGTACAATAAATTAGGATCTGACCATGGTTTAATATTATTATGATTTTCTTCAAGGCAATTATTCTTATATATAAAGTTTGGTTTTTTTGAATTTTGATGTTGGATGGACCAAGGTCCCATAATTGCATAGTAGTTGGGTTCATTTCTATTGTTATAAGCCGCATTTGGTGTATCAGCTTTTGAGTTAGGCATATCTCTAGGTAATGTAATTCTGTTATTTTCTATTAGGTTATTTCCATTATCACCACTATGGAAACTTACTTCTTGCCTAAAATCATTATCATACACCACATTATATTCAACGTTACTTCCTTGTAAAGATATATGTCGTAAACGGGTAACCTTACATCCTGTAATAAGATTATAAGCTCCTTGTATAAAAAAATATCCTTGCGCGCCACCTGCTTTTTTATGAGCTCCATCCACCATTAAATCCCTCAATGTTACATGGTTAGAAGGAACCCTTACTGGATCTCTTGCAGAATTAATAATATTTACTTTATCTAACCAACAGTCAGGAGAATCATTAAACTTAACAGATATATTATCATTACCTCTTAATTCATCGTTAGCACTTAAACTATAATTCCAGTCGTATTTTGGTTTTCCCCAACTCCCTTCGATTGTTAGAGTATATATTCCACTTTTACTAACCTTATAAAAACTAAAGGCATTGCTACTATTCATCCTAATGATACATTTAACACCTTCTCTACTCTCTCCTATCAAAGAGACATTTGATTTCATGGAAACTCGTTTATTGATATTGTAGGTTCCATTTTTCAAAAACACTGCTACCAATCCGTTTTGTTTAGATGCATCCTCAATTGCCCTATTAATTGCATCACTATCCGCACCATTAGTTAGAGTTTTTACAATTTTAATGTCTTTTAAAAAAGGGATACCACCTCTAACACCGGCTTTTTCCCATTCTTTCATTTGTTGATAACGGTTATCAAATTTTTCCGAATCAAAAGTAACTCCTGGATCTCCTACTCTCAATTGGGCTTCTAATTGAGTGGTTATAAAAATCAATAGAAATAGCATACTTCCTATAGTTTTCTGCGTAGAATATTTATATTTTTTTGAAAATAAATTTTTCATTTTTTTTGAGTTTTCTTCTAAAATTAAAGAAGAGAAACTATCCCTTTTTAGGGGATAGTTTCTACATACTGAGTTTGTGTAAATAATACTAGTAGTTCGCTAGTATTTCTTGTTATTACCGATTTTTATTGTTTAACTATTTTCTTAGAAACAATTAATTTATTTGACTTACCGGCTTCTAAAACATTGATAATATAATATCCAGATGATAAGCTAGTTACATCGATAGAATTTTGGCCATCTTCTAGAACAGTTTCTTTCATCAATACTCCATTAACATTAAACACTTTAACTATTTGACCCTCCATATTAGAAGAAAAGTTAATTGTGTTTATCACTGGATTAGGATATAATTTTATAATGTTTGAGGTATTCTCCTCACTTCGATTTGTAGTGTAAGTAACCACCAATTGAGGTTTTGTGGCTGATGTATTCTCCTTCGAAGCGAATGCAAAATCGTTCCCTGAGAGTGCATCGATCACTAATGAAATCTTATTACCCAAAATTTGGGCTGTTTTTAAAGGGATTGTTTTAGTACTACCAATTGGAAGGTTCGTATTTAATGATCCTAATTGTGTTCCTTTTCCTGGCTTATTGGAATTGGATAAATTAGTTTCTGTCCAATTATTACTATTTCCTTTACTAACAGCAATATTTCCATTTCCAGCATCTGAATATACAGTGAACTTAAGATCAGCTTTTGTTATAGTCCCATTGATTGATGAAAGATCAAACATCAAATACCCTGAACGTCGATTATGCTCAATTCGAATCATATCAAGATTATATCTGGTTGATCCTTGTAAATAAGCATCATGTATTGGAGTTAAAGTAACTGTTTGTTCTACCTGTTGGATCTTTGTTGCGACAACTTTATCTATATTATATAAATATCCAGCACCTCCCTTAAAGGATAATCTCAATGTTTTTTCTCCTGAAGTTAAAGAAATTGTAGAAGAATATTTTTTATAACTATGCCATTGTCCCGTAACTGGTATGTTCACAGAACTTACAATAGATCCCGACTCTAAAATATCTACTTTCCCTCCAGTTCCTTGACTTGACGCAAATATATCTAACGTATATTCACTTGTAGTATCTACATTTACAATATAATCCACATAATCTCCATTTTTAATAAACCCAAGGTTTTTGCCAGAAGTACCTGGTGTATTTTCTACACGAACACTTCCAGATTTTGATTCAAAGTCTTCTGCTTCAAATGATCCCGGAATATTAATAACATTACCCGGTGGAGTTGAATCATCTTTAATTGTAACATTTACAGATTGTGATGTGGTAACTGCTCCATTATTATCTGTAGCTTTAGCGGTAATTGTATAATTTCCAACATTATTAATAGTTGTTGAAGTTTGATATGGCACCACTTGCTCAGTAGCTGTAAGGTTATTATTAATAAAAAATTCAACCTTGCTAATAGTCCCATCTGAATCCGCTGCGTCAGCGGCTAAGGGGATTGTTTGACCAACTTGGTAACTGGCACCATTTACAGGAGTAGTAAGTTTTACTGTTGGAGGGTTATTAGGGTTATTATCATTAACTAATTTATACGAACGAACCCAATCATAATAAGTTGTACGCTCATTTAAAGAATTATTCATCCCATCTTGTCCTCCTTTTGGCGGATTCCAATCGTAGGTCTCCACTACCATACGCAAGTACATAGGAAGATTAAAATCTGCTGGTGGCTTAATTTGCCCAACAAACTGACCATCTAGATAAAATAAAATTTCACTTTTACTTTTCCACCAAACTCCATAAGTATGATAATTTTTCCAAGAAGCTTCTCCTAGTGGAGCTTTGTTTCCTTGTTGCCCAACAGGCGTATTATTACAATTTGTATTTCTACTATGCGTATTGGAATTCATATTAGTGATCATATTATTCACCCAATTAGCTCCATTAGAGTTAACACCTACCGTCTCCGTAATATCTAACTCTGTAACGCGAAGATTACATCCACTACCTTCATTTCGTTGATTAATAAGCCAAAACGTGGATGACATAAAGGTTTTATTACCTTTCATTCGCGTTTCGTAATATCCGTATGTATTTTTTGTTAAGGATCTAACGAGACCTCCGTTATGAGTCCAACCATTAAATGGGTTTGTCTTTTTAGAAGCAGAAATTTTAAGGTCTCCGTTCCCAACAGAAACTGATGATGTTTCAAATCTGGCAGGTTTTCTACCTTCCCATTGAGGGCTATTTATTGCCCATTTATTAGTATTTAATGAAGAACCATTAAACTCATCAGACATCACATCTATTTTTTCCCACTTCTTTCCATTAGGAGCTGCTGGTTGCGCAAAAACATTTACTGCTACGAAACACAACATTAAGACTAATAATAAATTTGTATTTTTTTTCATGATTAAAACAGGTTTGTTTTATCAAATAAACTTTAGGAGTTTTAGCTATCCATAACAAGAAATAATAACATAATCCTGACAATGATTTTCTAATCAATCCGAATTATGCTATTATCTCTTTTGCAATGGATTACAAACAATCGCTTAAAAGCTGATCATTCGTCACTTTTACCCCTTAAAATTATATTTGTGATTTTAATAGGATTAAAGGGGTTCTTATTTTTTCAATACTTTCTTTGCCGAAAGAACTTTATTCGTTTTACCAGCTTCTAAAATATTAACGATATAATATCCTGAAGACAAACTACTCATATCAACAGTATTTTGACCTTCTGAAAAAGTTACTTCTTTTACAAGAACTCCGACCGTATTATATATTTTAATTGTCTTACCAGCCGTAACACCTGAGAAATTAATTATATCTACTACAGGGTTAGGATAAAAAGTAATATCATTAGAATCATCAAGGTTATCTTCTCTATTAGTATCATAAGTAATTACTAATTGAGCTTGAGTAACAGATCCATTCTCTT
Organism: Aquimarina amphilecti; assembly: GCF_900109375.1. Classification (GTDB taxonomy): domain Bacteria; phylum Bacteroidota; class Bacteroidia; order Flavobacteriales; family Flavobacteriaceae; genus Aquimarina; species Aquimarina amphilecti. Next base: position 128,593 of record NZ_FOAB01000006.1, on the reverse strand, counting down.
TAGATGCAAATGCAAAATCATTACCAGAAAGCGCATCTATAATCAATGAAAGTTTGTTACCAGAAACCTGAGCTGTCTTTAATGGTATTGTTTTCGTACTACCAACTTGGAAATTAGCATTTAAAGTCCCTAACTGAGTGCCTTTCCCTGGTTTATTAGTGTTAGATAAATTAGTCTCTGTCCAATTATTACTAGTACCTTTATTAACACTTATATTTCCATTTCCAGCATCTGAAAATACCGTAAACTTAAGATCTGCTTTAGTAATCGTTCCATTAATAGATGAAAGATCAAACATTAAGTACCCTGTTCTTTTATTTAATTCTATACGAACCATATCGTTATTAAATCCTGTAGATCCTTGCATATATGCATCATGTATTGGATTAAGTGTTACTGTTTGCTCTACTGGTTGTATTTTTGTTGTAACCACTTTATCCACATTATACAGATATCCAGTTCCTCCTTTGAATACGAATCTCAATTCTTTTTCTCCTGAGGAAAGAGACACTGAGGTAGAATACTTCTTGTAATCATGCCATTGTCCATTAACTGGAATTGATACAGATCCTACAACTGTTCCTGCTTCAAGAATATCCACTGTACCACCTGTTCCTTTAGTAGATGCATAGAAATCAAAAGTGTACTCGCTAGTTGCATCAACATTTACATTGTATGATACGAAATCTCCATTGTTAATGAACCCAAGGTTTTTACCAGTACTATTTGGAGTATTTTCTATTTGTACACTTCCTGATTTTAACTCGAAATCTTCTGCTTCAAAAGAACCAGGAATATCAATTGCATCTGTTGGTGGAACTGAATCATCTTGAACAGTAATATTTACAGCTTGCGATGTTGTTACAGTACCATCATTATCAGTTGCTTTAGCCGTTATTGTATAGCTACCTGAATTTGCTATTGTAGTCGATGTTTCATATGGTGCAGATTGCTCTGTAGCACTCAATGTATTATTTATGAAAAACTCAACTTTTGCAACAGTACCATCTACGTCAGATGCATTCGCTACTAAAGGAATAGTTTGTCCTATTTCAAAATCACCTCCGTTTGCAGGAGAAGTGATTGAAACCCGAGGAGGCTTATTTTCATTACCACAATCCACTAAAACTTCATCAGGACCATTTCCTGAAGGCTTCGTATAACTTTTAGACAAAACGAATTTATCCATCTCAAATCCATCTTCTCTCATTGAAAAAGAAATTGTATGCACACCTGCAGAAGGAATATCTAAATATATCTTTTGCGCTTCTCCACAATGATTGGCATTCGTACGCTGTTTACTTTCCCAGGTCCATTGGTTTTTTCCTGCACACCATTGCATTCTTGCTCCAGAAGCAGGCCAATTACCATTCAATCCTACGTGGATTCCATTATCTTCGCTTCCGGTAGAATGAGCTCGTACCCATACATAATAACGACCGGCGTTTGTAAATTTCACTTTATAATTAATGATTGCTACTTGACCAGGAGTATTAGAAAAGCTCACTCCATTTACTAATGGATCACTATGAGTTACTCTTGTATCGGGTAAGATTTCTAAATAACCTCCACTACTAGCTCCACTAGCATGAGCTGGATCCGGATCTGGAGTAGGTGTAGCGGTACTACCATTTTGTGTATACCACTTTCTATTAGTTACTTTAGATTGATCTATAAAGTGTTCCGCTTCTACCGCAGCTACTCCGTTTTGCTCTAATGCAACACAATCACCATCACCATCACCGCCGCCATCGCCATCACCACCATCAGTGCAAATGAAATCTAACGCTGTCCATCTTCCTCTAGAATAAGCTGTACTATTACCTTCAGGTATAGTACCATTTGTATGCGAATTAAACGCTACTCTTATTTTATCTCCTTTTTTTACTTGTATACCTGTAAAAGTAGTTCCAGATGGTGAATAATCAGTACTCGAAGTTGGGTTTTTAAATTCACCTATTTCCTTACCATCTATAGAAACTCTATATGTAGATTCTCCATCTGTTTCTGTAAGTGTTGCTAATCTAATATCATAAGTACCAGTATCTCCATTAAATGTAGCTTCTGCAGCAGCAAATTCATCTTTGTACTGAGACGCATCAATTGCCAATGCACTTCTTGCATTATCCTTATATGCTGGTGAAAAACCTGTCACTGCAATTGTTGGGAAATCAGAAATTGCTTGCATAGAAATAGTTCCACAATCTCCACCTCCATTATCTCCATCTTTACTAGTAACAAGTGCTACCCAATCATTATTATCAGGGGCAACCAAATTACTCCCTAAAGTTTGTTTTGCAGATAAATTACCTCCAGAACGTGGATTATACCATTGTACATCATATTTATTATTACCTGCAGGTAAACTTAATCCAGTAGAACCTCCATTTGGTCTGTAAACTGCATAGACGTTCCCTGATTTTGCTAACACATAATCATTATTGTCTGAAGTTACACCATCAGCACTTACCATATTTACCATATCCGACTGGAGATAACGATTAAAGAAATTAAGTGCATAACCTCCTTCTTTATATTTATTACCTCTCTTTCGTTGATCATTACCATTTATATCACCATCATCATTTGTATATCCACTATAATATTCAACTCCAGTTCCTCCAGCTATAAGTGTAGCCCACAAGATTCTATGTCTTACTTCTTTATCAGAAATTCTAACCCCTGTAGAAGCAGGCCCTTGCTCATCATTAGCTACTACCCATTTCTTACCTGAATTTCTAGATTTTTCTAACCATCTTCGTACATCATTATGAACATTATTCTTTCCTGTTTGGATAGAAGCTCCGGTTAAATCAGAGTTATTTCCTAACAATGGATTATAGCGTTGATCTTGTTGATTTGGATATGTGTGAATCACAATGTTATGATCATATGGATCTACATTTTTGATATAAGTTGCAGTAGATTTCGCTACTTGATCTTTTAAAGTAGTTTCTTCTGTTAGATTCCAGTTTAATGCTAAATGATGACTAAATCTTGCAATTAATTCACGGTAATATAATTTTCTTTCTCTTCCGAAATTGTCACCATCCATTTTATTATCATTCTCTGTTTCCATGGTTTTAAAGTGAAGGTATACTCCTTTTTTATCAGCATACTGCATTACTTTTTCCCATTGAGCCATTTTAGATACATCGAACCTATCATGGTGAACTTTGTTCCACTGCTGAGCTCTTGCAGTATTTCCGTACTCTTGTTCAGAAACTTTTAAAACATGTGGAAAAACAGCTCCTCCATCTCCAGAAGTGTTCCAGGTTAAAAAAGAAACAACATTAGCTCCTTGACCAGATAGGTAGTTGATCATACCTAAAATTTCTGTTCCTTTACCATTCGACCAAGTATAAGAAGATGCATCAGAAGCTACATAATCTCTTTGATGTGGTTGCCAAGTTTTATTACCTATTTTATTAAGATTATTATTATAACTTGGAGTAGCATCGAAATCTACATAGTTAAAAGCATTTTCTGGAGAATCTGCTCCAGCTTTTACAAACCAAGGTCCATTAGGATTACTAGGATTTGTCCCTACATGCTTTAAATAATGTTCTCCAATATACTTTAACCTTCCAAGTTCTTTACTTCTGTAATCTCTTCCAGATTTATTTGATTCAGCAATATTAAAAGATCCAGTATCACCATTCATAAATCCAGCATTAGATCCTCCACCATTAATTGCTACATTGGATCCTGATTTAAAAGAAGCCGACCAGTTCCATGTACCAGTCTGATCTGGAGCAAAATTTACTCGCCATTTATTACCGGAATCACAACTATTATTTTCTGCATTTCCGCAAGCGGCAAAATATCCTGGTACAGTATAACTAGTATTACTACCTTGATGTGTAAATGTTACATCCAATCGATAATCCGAAAAAGGATTTGGGTTTGCGGTCTCTGAGGTGTTAGGACCGTTAAAGGTCAAAGTGACTTTGTGCCATCTCTTTAATTCTCCTTCTGGTGTTTGAGCTTGTAGCAAAAACCCTAGAAACAAGAACGTTAATAGAACGTTGAGTTTAGTTAATTTCATGATTTAAATTGTTTTTTGTGTGTGTTTGGTTTTAAGATATTTATTTTGTTCGTGTAAATATTCAAAGAACGTCTTTTATTGTTTTTAATTTCGAGCAAAAACACCTAACAAACAGTTAGTTAACAAGTTTTAACACGAAGTTAAAAACGAAAGATTTCTCGAATTTAAGATCTCATAAGCTTATTAAATTTATCAAAACTATTAAGTGTTCTTTTGGAAATAGAATTCGTTAAAATTCATTTAGAATTCGATATTTAATTAACAAAATAGTTAGTGTAACTTATGCTACCTTATTGGGTCAAATGGACTTTTGTCCTACTGAAAATTATTGTTTTTTAACTTTTAATTAACTATTTGATTTATGTTTTTCATGTTTAAAAAAAAGGGTTGAAAATTTTGATTTAGTCTTTAATAAACTGCACTTTATCCTTACCAAATACTGATAAAACATAAAGTCCAGATGCCATATCAGAAACATTCACTGATTTATTATTGGTGGTTAATTTAGTTTGTTTAACAATCTTACCAGTTAGATCATAAATAGTAATAATATCATTAGCCTCAACTCCTAGAATAGTGATCGATTCTTTGGAAGGATTTGGATATACCGTTAGTACTGAATCATCTGATGTAGGGTCTTGTCTATTTCCTACGGAGAGAATTTTCCATTTTTGATTCGCATTTGTATTATTATAGTCCCAAATAGTTGCATTCGCACCAACTCCTCCTCCGGCTCTATCTAATGCTCTAGAAAGACAATGCATCGGTTTTACCCCATAAATATCATTACCATTCTTAACGATTTTCCATTTCTTATGAGAATCTACATCATCGGTCCAAGTGGCGACATTGGTTCCATTTTCACAACGAGCATAAGGAACTTCTAAATATCTGTTCGTTCCTAAATTTTTAATGGTATATGAATTATCACTAATATGCTTAATCTCCCATTTCTGATCATCAAAATTCGCTGGCTTATGCATTCTGGCACTATGACTTTCTAAAGCGCGAGCTAATAATCTTTCATTATTCTGAGGAGATTCTATATAATAAATACCATTTGGGATTAGCTGGGTAAAACGAGTACTTACTGTCACATTATTTACTTGATCTCTATCAATGGCATCTTGCCATGATGTATTTAACGGTCTGATATGAACTTTATAAACATATCCATTTCCAGGTGGAGGCAAATTAGGTAGGTTAACAGTAATTGTTTTTGTACCAATACCTTTAGCAACTTGCTCATTTTGTTGTGCAATCCAACCAGTTGATGACCAAAACTCTACTATTATATCTCTGGCGGCAGAAGCTTCATAATTAATATCAAATGAATACGAAGTTGCTTGTACAATAGTAGCTTGCGCATTGTTAAAGGAAACCTTATCCGCAAATGTTTGGTTAGCAACAGTTACATTATCCACCTGATCTCTATCGATAGCTTCTTGCCAGGTAGTGCCCACTGGCCTTATATGTGCTTTGTAGATATATCCAGCACCTGGAGTTGGTGCAGATGCCAAATCAACGGTAACATTTGCTGTTCCAGTACCAGCGTTCACGTTTACCATCTGCTGACCTAACCAACCTGTGGATGACCAAAATTCAACTACAATTTCTCTATTTGCCGAAGCACTATAATTCACTTTAAAATCATAAGAAGTTTGTGGTTGAATTGATGTTGCTGCGTTTACAAATGCTATCTCATCAGGAATAGTTGTATCATTACAACCCTCGCCAGGTAATCCGTAACATCCATTTCCTGTAGGACCTAAAACAGGATTCCAATTGATTCCTGTTCTAAATGGTGGTACACCAAACTCATAAGCTCCTACATCAGGCTTATTCCCTTGATAACCCTCTGTGTATCCGCTAATAACTCTTCCATAATCAATTGCTTGAGCTCCTGATTTTAAAGTATAATCATTATTATTATAGTTTTTAAAAGAATTTCTGCTTACCAAGTTATTCTGCTTATCGGACTGCGGTTCCCAAGTACTTTCAGTTTCTTGATTTCCATCTTGATCTGTAGCTTCTTTATCTGTTATGTTATTCCAAACTTTTACATTACTAAATTGAGTACCTGGTTTGTGCCATGCCCCCATAGTTGCAGAACCTTTGGCAAAGGTATTATTGAAAATATTGAGGTTTGTACCATCCCAATTAATCTGTATGTTGGTCCATTTAGTGTTCCATACAACGTTATGGTGGACATCCCAATTTTTAGAATCGTTATCTAAATAAATTCCTGCTCCTTTAAATCTACCAGTTCGAGCTTTAGAATCATGAAAAGTATTATGATGAATAGATGATTTAGCAGCTCTTGCGTTAGTCGTATAAAGTAATCCTCCATCATCAGCGATAAAATTATTATTACTAATATCATTATATGCAAACTCTCCGCCATCGACATATGCTTGAATTACATCTTTACCAGCTCTAGTTAGAGTATTATTTCTGTATTTTCCTCGTTTTGCCCCACGAGTATTTAGCACACAATCATAGTTACCTAAATAATTAAAATCATGAACATAAGAATTCAACAATCTATTATCATCTCCTTTATCATAAACTCCATTTCCTGCTCCCCAAGCAATTTCACATTTTTCAATAAGATTCTTATTACCTGTTATCAGAACACTTTGTCGTCTAGAGTCAAATCCATTGATAACACCTAAGGTGTGATTACCATAAAAACTTGAAACCGCATATAACTTATTATTATTACCACTGATATCAATGGAACCGCCAAAAACAGCTATTCCTTCAATATGAATGTAATTTTTATTTAGATTTATAGTTTGTGTTCTTCTTCTAAAACGAATAGAATTATTTGCTGGCGATCCTCCACCTTCAATTTGAACATAAAGTGTTTTATTTCTTTTATCATAAAACCATTCATTTTTATAATCCAAAGCCTCTTTTATTCCTTGTAGAAAAAACTCACCCTTTTTGATACCATGTCCAGTATATCCTGGATTATGCCTTAATTGAATCCAGTTTTGCGCTCTTTGTAATTTAAAATCTATTCGATTAGAAGAGGAATTCGTTACATAATCCGTCCAGGCTAAAAATCCTGCTCCACCATAAAAATGAATTGAACCTCCATTTTGCCATTTACCAGCATGAGGAATACTCGTTGCATTTCCATTGGATTGGCTTCCATTATAATTTAACCAAGTTTTCCCACCTCCTGCAGCACCTCTATTACAAGCTGGTAAATAATCACGTTTGAATAAGTTTTGCGTTACATTGTTTGGCCATCTAGCAAGATCCATGAGTTTATCATTATGTAATGTCATATTATCTTGTCCTAAATCCCAAGTAACTTGTGCTTTATAGATCTTACCTTGGTCTTTACTCCAATTATTAACAGCTTGCATTGCTGTTATGATTACCTTTTCTCCAGCTTTGGATCGGTATATAATTGGATTCCCTGCTGTTCCAGATCGCACAGGCCGCAACAGTTCTTCATAAGTACCGCCTCCAATGATGACCACATCCCCAGCTTGGGCAACAGAAGAAGCTTTTGCGATTGTCTTATATGGTTTAGATTGTGTTCCTAGATTATTATCGTTTCCGTTTTTAGAAACATAAATATTCTTGGCACATAACGATGATGTAATGATTAAGAACAATATCAAAACATATTTTTGCAATATGAATTGAAGTTTTTGGTTAGCTTTCATGGTTATTAAGTAGTTTGTGTTTTTTTAAATGTATAAAATACGTTTAAAAATTATTTTTCTATTTTATTAATCGATAGGATTCAAAAAGAATTCGTTAGATATTTTGAGACCATTACATAAATTAGGGCTATATCGAAATTCTCTTCACCCTACATGCAGATAATTTCCCCTAAATACTTTGATCTAAACTATCACGATTGGTTCTGTTCGTTTACATCACTTTATACGTTTGCTATATTCTTGACAAACGCATAAAGGATGTTTTCTTTTTAATTAAATAATTCTTAGAATGTGTTATTCTTTGACAAATTGTGTTTTACTTTTTCCGAAAACAGATAGTATATAAACTCCAGATTCTATATCCGAAATTGATATTAACTCATCTCCAGAAGTTAGTTTCGTTTTCTTAATCGTTTTACCAGTGATATCATAAATAGTAATAATATCATTCGCTTCAACTCCTAGAATAGCAATCGATTCTTTGGACGGATTTGGATATACTGCCAGTACTGAATTATCTGATGTAGGATTCTGTCTGTTTCCTACGGAGAGAACTTTCCACTTTTGGTTTGTGTTGGTACTGCTATAATTCCAGATAATGGCATTTGTCCCAATGGTTCCTCCTGCTCTATCCAAACCTCTCGATATACAATGCATTGGTTTTATCCCATAAATATCGTTACCATTCTTAACGATTTTCCATTTTTTATGCGAATCCAGATCATTGATCCAAGTACCTACATTACTTCCATTTTCACAACGTGCATAAGGAACTTCCAAATATCTATTAGTTCCTACATTTTTAATAGTATATGAATTATCACTAACATGCTTAATCTCCCATTTCTGATCATCAAAATTTGTTGGCTTATGCATTCTGGCACTATGGCTTTCTAAGGCACGAGCTAGTAATCTCTCATTATTCTGAGGAGATTCTATATGATAAATACCATTTGGGATTAACTGAGTAAAAAGCTTAGTAATAGTAATATCATTTGTCTGGTCAGTAGCTAATGCATCTTGCCAACCAGTTCCTACAGGTCTAATATGTACCTTAAATAAATATCCTGGACTAGGTTGTGGCATATTCGGAATATCGATTGTAATTGCTTTAGATCCAGTTCCTGCCGCTACGACTTCCTCTTGCGCTGCAATCCATCCGGTAGCTGACCAAAAAGACATTACAATTTCTCTATTAGAAGAAGCCTCATAGTTTACATCTAAAGTATAAGAAGTCGCCTGCGCCATACTATTCGGAGAATTACTAAAAGATATTTTATCTTCTAATGTTTGGCCTTGCACAGTTACATTATTAATCTGATCTGTATCAATAGTCTCTTGCCAACTAGTACCTACAGGTCTAATATCTGCTTTATAAACATATCCAGAACCCGGGATTGGTGCTGTTGGTAAATCGACTGTTACAATTATAGTATCTGAACCACTTCCCACGGTAACTCTTTTCTGACCTAACCATTCGGTAGCTGACCAAAATTGTACTACAATATCTCTATTGGTATCTGCACTGTATTGTATTTCAAAATCATAGGAAGTTTGAGAAGCAATTGTAGTGGAAGGATTAATAAATACTATTTGATCATTTGCTGCATCTCCTTCTCCTGTATCTTCTATTGCATTAATCCCTGCGGTCCATCTCGTTCCTCCTCGTTCATAAGCTCCTATATCTGGCGCAGAACCTTTATAAGGTTTTTGGAATCCCGGAATCACTCTTCCGCTATTGACCACAGATCCATTAGATTTGGGCATAAAATTCTGATTATTCGCATTCTCTAAAGGAGATGTTGCGCTTATAATATTATTCTTGTATTCAAACCCTGGTGCTTCATGCCATCCTTCTTTATTCGAATAATTATTATAAACTCTATTATCACTTTGTGGATAACCATTTACCCATGAACCCATTGCTTCTCCTGCATTCCAGATAGTGTTATGAAAAAAGTCTAGATGTTCATTATTCCAGTTTACCTGATAACCAGTCCAAGATACATTCCATACCACATTATGATGGACAACATATCCTTTACTATTATTATCTAAATATATCCCAGCAGCTTTATTTCCAGCATATGAAGGTGGTTTAGAATCATGAAACCAATTATGATGAATTTCCGTTTCTTTTCGTCTATCGTCACCAACTGTATAAAAAACTCCAGAATCAGCATTGATTAGCTGCGCTCTTGACACATCATTATAAGCAACTTCACAGTTATCTCCACTAACGTACATTCCATCTCTTCCTGAATTGGTAATTTTATTCTTTAGGACTTTTACATTATTTGCTCTCGTTCTTATAGGCGTAGCATGAATTCCTAAATAATCGATATTGGAAATGGTATTTTTCTCGATAATAGAATTATGAGCATTTGCCCAACTCTGAACCGAAATTCCATTTGCAGAACTATGATTAATAGTACAATTTCTTATAATAGTATTAGGCCCCAACACTTCGATAGATGATTCACCTACACCTGCGCTCGTACTATTTATATTATCAAAACCTTCGCTTCCATGGATTACTTTATTATTCTCAAAGATATTAGAACGACCATTGATCTTTACACTTCCTCCAAAAAACTCAATACCTTCTATTTTTATATAATCTCCTTTTACTTCCGCAATAAATTTACGAGTGGCATACTCTACTGTATTATTAGTAGGTTTTTTACCATTAGCTGGCTGAAAATAAAGCATTTTAGTAGCAGTATCGTAATACCATTCTCTGGCATAATCTAAGGCTTCAAACTTATTAAACAGATACAATTGTCCTCTATGTCCATTTCTTACAATTGTTGGGTTATGAGGATTAAATGGCCATTTATTTATATTCACTCCTGCGTGTTCAATCCTATTTCCGGCACTGCGAGTAATTCTTCTCGTCCAGCTAGTACCAGAGTGTCCGCCAATATAATACACTAAACCACCTGTCCAATCGAAGTTTGGTATTCCCGAAACACTAAAATAATTACTACCACCATTATCAATAAACTTACAATCTACCGTAAATCTATTGTTATCAACATTGTTTGGCCACCTAGCCAAATCCATATATTGTTGATTATGGTAAACATTCCGAAACCTTTCTTCTAAGGTCATATTAACAGATGCCTTATAAATGTTACCGGAATGTAATTGCCATCCATTGATAAACTTTGTTGCTTTTATTTTTACATTTTCTCCATCTGCAGCTTTAAATGTTAAGTAATTATTATTAGTCCCATTTTTATTAATTAATAATGGTTCTGTGTATACCCCTCCCTTTATTATACAGATATCTCCAGGTGACATTACCGATACTGCTTTAGCAAATGTTTTAAAAGGATTATTGATAGAACCATTATTGTTGTCATTACCACTGGGTGCTACATAAATGTTTTTCGCATGTAATGAAGACACAAATACAAATAAAAGTATCCATATATGTTTTCGAAAAAAGGTTTTAAAAGTTTGATTATTTTTCATTGTTAAGTATTGATTTGGTTTGATCATGAAATCTAATCACATTAAATATTTCCAAGTTTACATTTTTTATTAATCAGAAATACTTTATTAGAATTAGATTAACTTGTAATTATATACTGTTTTATTGAAAGACTGAACAGGGATATACCCCGCTAGTAATTAAATATTTAATTACTAGCGAGTATTATCCTAATTCAAAAAATACTATGTTATTCGATTAATCCTTAACGAACTGCACCTTATCCTTGCCAAATACTGATAAAATATAAAGCCCTGATGCCATATCTGAAATAATCAATGTTTCATTATTAGTGGTCAATTTAGTTCGCTTAATAATTTTACCCATTAGATCATATATAGTTAGAATATCGTTCTCTTCTACCCCGTGAATTGTTATAGAATTAGATGAAGGGTTAGGATAGACTGATAGAATTTCTGATTTTACTTCATCTGGTTTTTCTCGATTACCTAATGAGATAATTTTCCATTTCTGATTATTGTTTTCAGAGTTAAAACCCCAAATATGAACGTTAGCGTCAACAGCACCAGCTGCTCTATCTAATGCAGTTGATGTACAATGCATCGGTTTTAAACTAAATGCATTACCACCATTCTGAACTACTTTCCATTTTTTATGATTCTCATTAGCATCTGTCCAAGTAGCAACATTTTCTCCGTTACCACAACGTGCATAAGGAACTTCTAAAAACCTATTAGTCCCTAAATTTCTTATCGTATACACATTATCTCCTTTATGATCAAAAACCCATACTTGATCGTTATAAGGATAAGGATTACTCATAATCGCGCTATGTTGTTCATTAGCTCTTGATAACAATCTTTGATTAGATTGTGTAGACTCTATTTGGTATGAACCATTTATTACTAATTGTCTAAATGCTGCAGTAACAGTTACATTATCAATTTGATCTCTATCAATTGCATCTTGCCATGATGTATTTAGCGGTCTGATATGAGTTTTATAAATATATCCTGAACCAGGCTGCGGTGCAGTAGGAAGACTAATAGTAATTGTTTTTATTCCTTTTCCTGCAGAAACAGTTACATTCTGCTGAGCTATCCAACCGGCCGAAGACCAAAATTCTACTATGATTTCTCTATCTGTTGATGCTTCATAATTAATATCAAATGAATACGAAGTTGCTTGTACAATAGTAGTTGGTGCATTGCTAAAGGAAACCTTATCCGCAAATGTTTGGTTAGCAACAGTTACATTATCCACCTGGTCTCTATCGATAGCTTCTTGCCAGGTAGTGCCCACTGGTCTTATATGTGCTTTGTAGATATATCCAGCACCTGGAGTTGGTGCAGATGCCAAATCAACGGTAACATTTGCTGTTCCAGTACCAGCATTCACGGTTACCATCTGCTGACCTAACCAACCTGTGGATGACCAAAATTCTACTACAATTTCTCTATTTGCCGAAGCACTATAATTCACTTTAAAATCATAAGAAGTTTCTGGTTGAATTGATGTTGCTGCGTTTACGAATGCTATCTCATCAGGAATAGTTGTATCATTACAATCCTCGCCAGGTAATCCATAACAACCATTACCCGTAGGGCCTAAAACGGGGTTCCAATTAATTCCTGGCACCCAATTTTCGCCTCCGAATTCATATGCACCTGCATCTGGTGCTGACCCAACAAAACCATCTGTTATACCCGATATTCTTCTACCAGCATTTACAGCAGGAGAATTAGATTTTAATGTAAATTTATTTCCGTTATAATTCGTATACCCAGATTGAGTAATTACATTATTTTGTTTATCCGCATCTCTTTCGAAAGTACCTTCATCTTCCTGTGTAGAAGGGTCATCTTCAGTTTTAACATCAGCAATATTATTCCAAACCTTAACATTAGAAAAAGCAGTCCCTTCTTTATGCCAAGCACCCATTGCTCCTCCTTTTGTCTTCACCAAAGTATTATTAAAGATATCTATATCTTTACCATTCCAGTTAATTTGAACTCCTGTCCACTCTACATTCCATACTACATTATGATGTACTGAAAATGCTTCTGCATCATTATCTAGATAAATACCAGCTGCTTTTCTTAATTTCCCTCTACCTTCATTATCATGAAACCAATTATGATGAATTTTACCGTTATGCGGACCTCCTACCGTATATAATAAAGCACAATCATCATTGATTAAATTTGCCCTATAGATATCATTATAAGAAAATTCACTATTATTATTAAAAAATTGAATTCCATCTCTTCCTCCTCTAAAAATGGTATTATTCTTAAACAAAGTGTTTTTACCTCCTCTGGCATTTATTGGGGCATCATAAGATCCTAAGTAATTAAAATCGTGAATTCTAGAATTTAGAATTTTATTTTTATCACCACCTACTTTAATACCATTTGCAGCTCCAAAGGCTATTTCACAACGTTCTACGATGTTGTTATTTCCCTCCATTAATACGCTTTGTTTATTGGCTGAAAATCCTTTTTGAACACCTAGTATATGATTCCCATAAAAAGAGGAAACTCCATAAATTAAATTATTATTCGAATTTCTCGGCATATCGATTGACCCACCAAATACAGCTAGGTTTTTAATATGTATATAACTTCTGCTACTAAGATCAACAGTAACTTTTCTTCTTCTCATTTGTACAGATCCATTACTAGGTGCTCCTCCACCAGGCATTTGCACAAACAATTCTTTTGTTTGGGAATTAAACCACCACTCATTTTGATAATCTAATGCTCCTTTTACTCCTTCTAAATAAAAGTCTCCTTTATCCTTTGGTGCGTGAAATGTACGTATCCAAGATGGATTTTTATCCAAACTAAAATTTACTCTACCAGAAGTACTACTAGTAATAAATGCTTTCCAAGCAATCCATCCTGAACCTGGTTTATCTCCATAAAAGAAGACAGATCCTCCTGTCCAATTAATATTGGGAATTTGGGATGATGTTAAAAATGCACCATTCACAACATTTGCGCCACTACCTCCATCATTTCTGCGAGAATTTAACGTAAAAGGTGTACCATCGGTGTTATTAGGCCATCTAGCAAGGTCCATTGCAGTATTGCCATTTAAAACAAAATTTTCCTGACCTAAATCCCAATCTACTTTTATCTTATAGATTGCACCATTGTCCTTCTGCCAGCCACTTAAAGCCTGCATAGCTGAGATAATTACTTTTTCTCCATTTTTTGCAATATATGTTATAGGTTGACCAGCACGTCCTGATCTAGCAGGCCTAACAATTTCTTCATAGGTTCCTTCTCCAATAATAATAACATCACCTGCCTCTGCTACTGCAGATGCCTTTGCAATTGTCTTATATGGACTTGATTGTGTTCCTGAATTTGAATCATTTCCGTTTTTTGCTACATAGATATTTTTCGCTTGTATTGAAGACACAAATATGAATAAAAGTATCCATATACATTTTCGAAAAAAGGTCTTGAGAGTTTGATTGTTTTTCATTGCTAATTGTTGAGTTTGATTATTTTCGGCAAAAATAATATTACCCCTTATTTCTGTATCGCTTGTTCTATTAACCGCAGGTATTATCCTAGAATTCGTAAAATCGAACCACAAGTTTGAGATCTAAAAAGCTTCTTTATTTTTTCCAATAAATTCTATTTTTATTTGTTCTTTTTTTAGATTGATATAGGCGATTATTTATAATTAACCACCTATATCGATCTTATATTTATTATCTATTGTTAATTATAATTTTTCTTCTTGAAGTTATATTTTGAATAACATCTTTAATCTCTAAAATATAGATCCCTTGTTCTAGTTTATCTAATGAAAATGTAATTGTAGATTGCCTTTCTTTTGGATTGGCTTTTTGAATCACATTTCCTACCAAGTTTGTTAATTTTACTTCTGCTCTTTCTAGAATTTCAAAACCTGAAACACTAATATAATTTTTGGCGGGATTTGGATACACTTTTATATTTTCTAGTATATCCATTGTAGCAAAAGAAGTAGATGGTTCGATACCCCAAACTAAACTCCCATTCACATACAATGTCATCTCATTATTAAACTGAAAATCGGCAATTAATGGTTTATAGGAATAGTCATTATTTTCATCAAAAGCACTCCAGTTTGTTTTAGCAAACCTTGTTTGTATAGGTCCAGAATTCTCTCCAGGTAATAACTGTCCAGAAGCAGGATCAAATGAAATTTCGAGATAATCTATAGTATTTTTCTTACTAAAAATACCATTAACAAGCTCTGATCCCAATTGCGCCCAATCACACCAGAAATTAAGGTCACTATTATCTTCTGAAGTGAACCAATATCTAATAGTTACGTCTTGATAAGGAAGAGCCACATCACTGTTGTTTAAAATTCTAAAGTGAGGGTTGATCATGTTATCCGTGGCATTACCATTGCCTCCATCTTTATATGCTACAGATATATCTGAAATTGGAAGTATTTCTTGTACTTGAATTATTATCGTACTCGTATCAATTCTCCCTAGTCCATTAGTTACTTCAAGTGTTACTGTATAAAATCCAACCGTATCGAAACTATGCACAACTGTTTGACCAGTTTCTGTTGTTCCATCACCAAAATCCCAAGAGTAACTTAACACATTATTAGAAGGGTCTACAGAACCGGAACCATCAAATGTTACTTCTAAAGGAGCAGGTCCCGAAGTTACATCTGCAATAATATTTGCAACAGGATTTCCATCAGAAATCACGATTTTTCTTATTATTGAATCTTCAGCTTTCCCGTCGCTTACAGTTAGGGTTACATCAAATTCTCCAACCGTTTCAAATTGATAAGCAGCAATCACTCCTGTAGCCGTATCACCTTTGCCAAAATCCCAAGAATAAGATAACGTGTCATTGTTGGCATCTGTTGATTCTGACGCATCAAAAGTAATACGTATTGGTGCCATACCTGTTTCGAAATCACTGGTAAAAGCAGCAACTGGCGCTACATTCGGATCTGTCACTGTAATAATAATTGTTTCCGTATCTGTATTTCCGTTACCATCATCTACTGTAAGAGTTACTAGTGCTTCTCCAAATTCAGTAAATTCTTGTAATACTATGATATCTCTAGCAGTATTGCCATTTCCAAAATCCCAACTATACGTTAAAACATCTCCATTTGGGTCTGTAGATCCAGATCCATCAAATGTTACGGATAAGGGGCCATCTCCACTGATAGTAGAAGCTTGAATTACCGCTGTAGGAGTATCTATTGTTGTTCCGGGTTCAACACCACTAACTAATTTTCCATTAAGATATAAAGCTACTTTATCCCAAGCAGCAAATTCCTTTTTGGTTCCGTCATATGAATAATCATTTGTTTGATCCGTGTCCGACCAATTACTATTTGCTATTTTAGGTTCCATTCTACCAGAACCTGCATTTCTTCCTAATATTCCGGCAGCTGAGTCGAATGTAATTTCTAGATAATGTTGATTAGCTTCTGTATTAACAATTTGTCCTTTAACATTACTACTTCCTATCATGGCATAATCTATAAAAAAACTAAGTGGCAAATCAACCTCTGTCTCGAACCAATAGCGAATACTTAGATCTGAATATGCAACATCCTGAGAAGAATTATTAAATAATCTAAAATGTGGTTTTATTACGTTTGTTATCGCCTCTGTAGAAGCATCCTTATATTCTAACGACAATACACCTTCTCCTCCTATTTGGATATTTCTAGGTGTTGATCTTTTAGTCATCCCATTAATGCCTGTAGCCACTGAAGTAATAATATAATTACCATCTGGTAAACCTGATACATCTAACTCATAAGGTGCTGTAGTGTCTTCTCCTATCAATTCTCCATTGCTAAAAAACTCTACTTTATTAATAGTATTATTTTCATTAAGCAAATTAGCCTCTACGTGTACAATACTACCGGTTACATATTTATCTCCGGACTTAGGAGATAACAACGATAAATAAATAGCCTCTCCTCCAGACATTTCTTCCATTCTCAAAGCATGTTCTTTATAAATAGCTACTTCTACATCGCCTTCGAACACTCCAAATTTATCTCTAGGTGTATTATTATCAGGAAACCACCAAAAACCACTTGCTCCTATCTTATTTTCTTCAATAAAAGCATACATTTCTTCCCACCACTCATAACGCTCTTGAATCTCTACATTAAACTCTCCGATATACAAAGGTTTTTTTATGATATTATGAGATTCGTTTGCCCATTGTTCCATTAATTTCATGGTTTGCTCTAATGTAAAATTGGACCAACTTTCTCTAATATATGGATGTGCAGATGTAAAATCAATGTATGGTGATTCATGTATTTTTATAAAATCATTTCCTTCGTCTCCACCAAAATTATATTTGGTTCCGTGTGCTTCTAAACCAGTTCCTAACAAATGATTGGGATCAAGATCTTTAATAAAGGCTCCCATATCATCAACCCATTCCCTTAGAACATCAGAAGTTACATCATCTCCAAACCCTTGATATCTAGGTTCATTCATTAATTCCCAAGCTAAAATCGTAGGATCGTTTCTATATTCTACATTATCATAATGATTGACACGAGTAAGAAAATACTCCACATAATCTTTATATCCTTGTACAGCCGATGGATTAGTAAAAAATTGTCCCTGATCATGTTCTCCAGCACCTTGTACATCGATTCCTTCCCATTTAAGACGATCTTTGATACCTCCGTAATCATTCCAATAATTTTCTAAAGCGACGATTAATTTTATCCCATTAGCTTCAGCTGATTTAATGATATAATCAAATAAAGAAAATTGAGCTTCACTATATACTCCTTTCTGAGGCTCAAACCCATGCCAATCTTCATGGCTAAAGCCCCATAGTCTTACAACTCTGATTCCATTTTTATATAACCTGCGCATATGTCCATCGATACGCTCTTTGTCCATAAACTGTGTTTCAATATCGCCACTGGAAGACCCATAAGTAAAAAAATCATATACATTAGCTCCGGAAAAGTAATAAGGCTTACCGTCCAACATGAATTTTTCTTCTTCTGCATATACAAATCCCATCGGAGCAGCTTTTTGTTTTTGAGCGAATACATGCATACTAAAAAGTATACTCGCTATCAATAAAATCTTAATGTTAGTTTTCATTTTTAAAAGAGTTAGTTGTGTGTGTTTTAAATTTGAATTGATACTCATTATTCCAACTACTCTTACTTGTGAATCCCCCGATTCCAAAAACACTCTATTTTGAGTGCTAAAAATTATTTTTTTTGAAAATTTATTATTTGATTTCTATTTTAGAATCATTGCTAGATCTCTTTTTTAGAAAGGGATCTAGCAATGATTTTTTTATTTAGTAATTTGTTTAATTACTGTTTTTTGATTCTTCTGAATTTGTATAAAGTATATTCCCGATTGGAACATACTCATGTCTAATTCAGTTGTTTTTATATTTCTGTGAATACCAACAGATGAAAGGGTTTTTCCATTTATATCGACAATCCTAATCAGAGTTCCTTTTAAATTTTGATCACTTTGAATAGTTAAATAATCTATAACAGGGTTAGGAAATGCCTTCACTATTATAAAATTATCTTTTAATGGTTCGCTCAATTTATTATCGCAGCTAGGAGCATTGTTTTGATTACTAAAGTATATCGTAAATGCTCCACTTTTAGAAACCAGCGCAAAGTTATCTCCATCCATTACAACATCATAGGCACCATCAAAATTTGATATTCCTATTCCGGAAAAAGTTACTGTTGGTTGTTCTTGATTAAATGTTTGACTTACAATACTAGCTGTCAGATCAATCCACCAAGCAGGGTTACCATTATTTGTGTTCATAGAAAATTGCCATAACCCATTGTTTTGTAAATCCCAATTGATAGTAAAATTCGCCATATTACTCAAATCAGGACCTCCTTCTCCTAAAACATAGACATAATCATATGAGAAATTAGATAGTGTAGGCAATGGAGTACTCATAGGAGCTCCGAATGTGCAACCTGTTGTTCCTGTTGATTCGTTTACAATAAGCGTAGTTGTTTGATTATCTGACAAAACACCATCACTCACTGTAAGAGAAATAATATATTCTCCTGCTAGATTATAAGTATGGGTACTATTTACACTATCTCCAGTTGTTCCATCACCAAAATCCCACAAATATTCTAAATCGTCTCCATTCGCATCAAAAGAAGCTGAAGCGTCAAAACTTACTATTAAAGGAGCGACACCCGAAGTTACAGACATATCAAAATTAGCTTGTGGAGCAACGTTGCCCTCAAGAACACTAATCGTAACTGGATCAGAAATATCCGAATTTACACCATCACTAATCGTTAATGTAGTTGCGTAAGATCCGGAACTAATATAAGTATGAGACGGGTTGGCTAAATCACTAGTGTTTCCATCTCCAAAATCCCAAATATATGTTATGGCCGATCCATCCGGATAAATGGAACTAGAGGAATTAAAATCTACAACCAAAGGCACGTCACCTGATACAGGAGTTGCTGTGAAATTAGAAGTCAACACTGGTGTTTGATCAATTACAGTAATTATAACCGATGTAGTATCAGACCCACCATTTCCATCATCTACCGTTAATAAAACCTCATAATCACCTGGGGTTGTAAATATAAAATCATTAAGTATCCCAGTTGCAATATCACCGTTACCAAAATCCCAAGAATAACTTAAAACATCTCCATCTGGATCACTAGATGCCGAAGCATCAAAACTTACAGATAATGGTGATACTCCTGATGTTATACTAGAATCTATTATTGCATTTGGTTTTCTATTCGTTACTTCACTACCATCTGGCTCTAGTCCCCAAACTAACTCTCCTTTATAATACAATGTTGTTAATACATGTGGTTTCAGAGCGGTTTTCCCAGCATCATAAGAATAATCATTACTTTGATTATGAGTCTGAAAACCTGAATGATGTAATCTAGTTTGAATTTGACCAGATTTACTATTAGGGTTTAGGTTTCCGGAAGATGAACTAAAACCAATTTCTAAATAATTATATTCTAAATTAGTTTTAAAAGTTCCTACCGTTCCCACTACAGCAGAATAATCTATATTAAAATTCATTGCTTCTGCATGTTCTGGAGTGTACCAATATCTAATTTCAAAATCACTTAGTTCGTGACTTTCTGATGATTCACTCACTATCTGAAATACAGGTTTTAATTCTGGTGTAGATACTCCAGAACTGTTATCTCTATATTCTAAGCTAAAATCAGTATCCGGAAGATTATTAAATCGTTCATCAACAGTTATTGTAATCTCTGCTGAATCTCCAGTGATTTCTCCGTTTTCTGTGGCTAATGACAATACAATTGTATGTACACCTTCTGACAAGCCTGAAATTGGTATTGGTGTTATTTGAAACATAGAACCTTGTTCTATTCCATCAATAAAATATTTAATATGTTGCCCTCCCGGATTAATATCCCATTTATAAGTAGAAAATTCTATTTCGAAATCTGGTCCTACCAATCCTCCATCCGACGGAGATTGAATAATCGCTGTTGGATCTTGAGGCAATGGATCATTGGTCACAATTACTGTTATTGTTTCTCCCAGATCAGTTACGGAATTATCACTTCGTTCCATTTGTAAGGATAATTCATGAGGACCTTCAGTAAGAGCTGTTCCATCTGTAAATTCTCCTTCTGAAGTGATCAATCCACGATCTTGGCCGTCAATTTTAAATCTTAGTTTATACTGCTGGGATGGTAAATCCCATCCTTCAGTATTAAAATCTATTTTTAGAGGAGTATTTACCAATTCGCCTTCTACAGGTGATTTAAAAAACACATCTGGTAATGATCCAATTGGAGTATCTGCATCACCTCCATGTAAGGTCCATAAAACAGCTGCATCAAACATAGAAAGTCCTTGATCTGTTAATAAATGCATAAACTGATCTCTCAAAGGAAAAGCGACTCTTCTTGAAGGAATATCTATACTGGCCTCATATCCAAATAAAATGGGTTTAGTCCCAGCTTTTGCAATTATAACGGCTTCATCTGTAGGGTTCCCAAAAGGTAAACTTTGACTTATGGAATATATGGATGTTTCCATACCTGAATCTACAGCCATTGGATGTTCTGGGGACGTTATTGTAATTGAAGAAAACCCTTGTTCTGTAATACCAAAACCTGTATTCAATTCTCCCGTAACCATCCGTAATTTATTATACATAAACGGATTCCAGGTCATTAATGGAACTCTAGCTCCTTCCAGATCATTACCTAGTTCTCTAGGATCAACTGTGGAGGAAATTAAAGCCATATCAAATGGATTAGCAGATTGTGGGCTAGTTGCTTCTTCATCCGAAAATAAAGTGATTTTAAATCCAAATTGTTGCTCTAATCGAGATTTTATACGTTGGTCTTCTAAAGTAAGTGCATTCTTATCCCCAACTACAAACATCACTTTTATTACATTCTTAAATTGAACAGTGATTTCTGGAGTTATTGAAGCTGTATTTCCATTATTATAAAAAACCTTAGCGTTAATAGTGTAGTTTTTCCAGAGAACAGGTGTCCATGATGATTCGAAAGGAGCACTTAATACTTCTTCTGTCATTTCATTATCTACATAATATTGAACCTTTGTAATATCATCTATATTGGTATCCACACTTAAAACTTGTGACTCTGCCCTATCAATTAAAGCCCCATCGATGGGAGAGGCCATTTGTATTTGCCGTTCTGATACTGTACCTAATTCAGAACCATCAATCTGTTTTATGTAGGCCTCTAATTGTTTTATTTGATTAGCGCTTAAAGAAGATGTAGCTCCATGCGCATCATTATTATTATAAATCGTAAATACCTCCTCTAATGTTTTGGCTATTCCATTATGAAGATACGGAGCTGTTGCCCAGACATCTTTTAACGTTGGGACATCAATCCCTAGTAACTGATTATCTAAACGGTTTCCTGTAGTGCTTGTAATTGTACCAACATCGTGTAATTTTCCAAAATTACTATCCGTAAAATTGTTTCCACTATGACATTGATAACATTTTAGATCTTCAAATAAAGCTTTACCAACAACTCCATCTGCGGTAAGGGATCCATCATTATTTCTATAAGGGCTAGGACTAAAAGAATTTAAAGATTCGATATAAGCTGTTAATGCATCTAAATCAACTGATTTTCCAATTTTAGGATCTCCAATTGTTAATGCAGTTGTACCATCATTAAAATCTTGGTCATTCATAAAACCTTGTCCTTTAAAATGAGAACGAATATCATTTTCGAAATCTTGAATTTCATCAAAATTAGCGCTCCAATGTACTCTTCCATGAGCAGTTCCCGCTCTACCAACTAAAGAAATTGTATTTCTCAATCCTTCTCCTCTATCTGTAAAATCCCAAACTCTACCATCCTCTGTTCCATCTATATGACAAGTAGCACAACTCACATAACCATCTGTTCCCATCCTGATATCTGCTGCATCATAGAATATTTGCTTCCCCTTAAGTTCCGTAAGAGATAGTAATTCATTATCAACGGTCACAATTGTTGTTAACTCTTCTAAAGTACTGCTACCATTCTTTATCATGTTATCGGCATCAAAAACTGTGATAGAGCGATCCATAAAATTCTTTACAAATACTCTATTATTTATGGGATCTATTGTCAATCCTTGTGGAGCCTTTCCAACATCCTTCTTAAGCAACTCCAGTCCTGTTTTAGGATCTATTACTACAATTCTATTATTACCTTGCATTGTAACAAAAAGATAATTCCCAGTTGGCGTATACAAAGCAGACGAAGGCTGACCGTGATTATCTATATCAAGTCTTTTATTCAAATTTTCTTTATCTACTGTTAAATCAATAGATGATATTGCAGTTCTAACAATATTGTCAAACGAAAGTGGTTTTCCATCTCTACTTAAACCTCTAACAACATTATCTTTTTTAGCTACTGACCAAGCTAATTTATTATTTGGATGAATCGTTATACCTGAAACATAATTAGGTAATCCCCTTCCTTGGTTTCCATTATCAGGAGTAAAATCATCCAACGGAAGTCCAATAGTTGTGTCTAGGGTAAATGTATTTAAATCTATTTTCCATATTTGCCCTTCTGGATTTGGAGAAATAAATCTTGTTACTAAAAGTGTATTCCCTTCTCCATCTATTGCCATTGCTCTAGGTTTTTCTCCGACTGCTAACTCTTTAACAATCGAATTCGTAGCTGTAGAGAATTCTAATACTTTTCCTGAACCAAAAGTTGATATAAACCCTCTACTTCCATTAGGTGTAAATACAATTCCATAGGGTTGTGATCCTTTGTCTAATGATATTATTGTCTCTAGCAATCCATCTTTTCTCAAGATATAAATCTCGTCAGAATCTCGACATGTAATCCAAGCTTTTCCTTGGGTATCTAGTGCTAAATTTACAGGATCTTTTCCTACTTGGATTTCCTTTACAATAGATAAATCATCAGAATTGATAAGCGTTACCGAATTATTATCGGGGTTTACCGACCATACAACTCTGTTATCAATATCTACAGTAATCGGTCCTGATTGTGTCGGCAAAATATTATATCTAGCATCTACAACAACAATTGATTGGGACCCTACTACAAAACCTCCATTATTATCAGAAACTTGAACCTGTACAAGATAATTCCCTGACTCAGAATACGTATGACTAATTGATTCTCCAATCCATTCCGTTTTAGGAGAGCCATCACCAAAATCCCATCGATACGTTAAATCATTTCCATCAGGATCACTTGCATTCGCTGAGAAATTAATTGTTGAACCTATTTCTACCGGAGAAGGATTATCTATATCTATTTTAGATATTTCAGGAGATTGATTCGAAGTATCACCACCCGTTGTAAAATAAAACACATATTCCTCCATTCCATTCCCTACTGCATCTTTAATCCCACCTTCAACAAGCTTTACTTCATATGTTGTGTTAGGTAACAATTTTTCTTTCGGTGCATAATTTATAACCTGATATGAAGTAGTTGTTACATCTCCCTCAATTGGTGTACCTCCTAAAGGGCTTACTTGTATGGTCTTATCATTAAGAGTTAAATCATTTAATGTTTCATTGATCACAAAACCTATAGTGGAAGAAATCGGTTGATTAATTGCCCCAGAAATAGGAAAATGATGACCTACCGATGGAGGATTTGTATCAAGTCCATCCTGATGAGCAAAAATCGAAGTCTTATCATCTCCACTAGCTATCAAAATATGACCTATTGGCATCCACTGATTATCTATAAACTGAAGTGTTTCGTCACTTGAAGGAGGAAAAAACTCTTGCTCAATTTCCATGGTTTCAAAATTAAATTTGACTCCTCTATCAAAACGACCAGAAAAACCAAACTCATCCTGAAATATCATATATCGTCCCAATGTCGCTTGATCAGAATGTAAGCTAAAACCTAGTTTAACATCTGTTGGATCGCTTATATCAAATCCAACCAATGCATCTGGGCCTTCATTACCACTCATAAAAACTAAGTGATTTCTCCATAATTGAAATCCGGTACTATATTGTTCATGAGGAATATCTCCTCCAAATGATCCAAGGAACTTAATATTACTAGGATCGCCAAAATCAAATACACTTATATTTCCAGTTTGTGGAGCATAAAAAACATAGTTCCCAATTCTAACTACTACGTCTGGTAAAGAAACTGAAGCCGGGATATCATCTAACTGTTCTCCGGTTCTCATATCAAACACTCTATTACCATCTATCGTATGCGGAAAAGTTTCTAAGTTATCGTAATTAGATTGTCCATCCTGAACAGTATAGAGGATATCCGAAGAAGTAATAGGTTTCCTTTCTAACATATTAGAAAGATCAAGGTATTTATATCCTGTACCTTGAACTTCTGGAACAGAATACTCTCGATAAAAAAGATCTCCTCCTAATTTCCACCATCTATGACCATTGTTTGCTGCGTCACTAAATTGTACTTTCTTAGGAGCTGTTGGGTTCGAAACATCCCATATGCCGGTTCCTGCTTGACCATTAATCATCAAGTAATTACGATGATATGTATTAATTCTATCTCCCTCAGGAAAATTAGAAAGAAATGTCCCTGCTGGCCAAGTTTGAGTTGTCATCATTGGGCCATCCGTGCCATCATATACATCTACAAATGATATGACCGCAAGACCTAATGATATTGATATTGCTATTGTGTAAAAGAGTGCTTTACGAGTATTTTTTATATACGCACGCCATCCACGCTTATTGTTTGGTGTTGGTCCCATAATAAGTGGTGAGTTTTGTAAATTATTTTGCCGTTCTTTTTCTAAAAAGAAAAGTTCGTTGTAATTCTTAGAGTATTAGTATGAAAGAGACTGTCAATAAATATTAAAGTCTCTTTCACACTATTTTTTAAATTATTGCTTTATGATTTGTTTGGTTACAGTATTCTTTTGGTCAAATATTTTTATAAAATAAACGCCCGCTTTTAGTTCTGAAACATTTAATTCAATCATATTGGTATCAGTAATTGTAGAAAATGTTTTAATTACTTTTCCTGATATATCGACTATTTTCATTTGCGCATTATTAAAACTATTATCCTGGCTTATTATTAATTTATTTGCAACAGGGTTTGGGTACGTTTTTATTCTTATTTCACTATCAACAATTGGGTCTTTTAACTGCTCTTGACAATTAGGAGCTGCATTACTATTACTAAAATAGATTGTAAAAGCTCCACTTTTAGATACCAATGCAAAATTATCCCCATCAATTGTTGCATAATAAGCACCATCTAGATTAGGAAAACCTGTGCCAGTAATTGTAATGCTAGGCTGCGCAGTATTAAAAGTTTGAATAGTAATATTACTTTTTAGATCGTTCCACCAATTTGGAACTCCATTATTAGTATTCATTGATAATTGCCAAAGACCACTATTCTGTAAATCCCAATTGATGGTGAAATTTGTTACATTACTTAAATCAGGTCCACCTGAGCCTAGAACATACATATTATTGTACGAAGCATTAGAAATTGTGGGTAAGGGGTTTGATAATGGTGCCCCAAAACTACAATCACCACCAGTATTTGGTTCTGTAATAATTATAGTAGTAATTGCGGTATCAGAAATTCCATCTGCATTAGAGACTGTTAAAACAACATCATAACTACCTACATCTACAAATTCGTGATTTATAGTTACTCCAGAACCCGCAGTTCCATCTCCAAAATCCCAACTATATACTAATGTGCTTCCATCTGACGATGTCGATCCTGTAGCATCAAAATTGATAATTGATGGCGCTACTCCAGAGTTGTTATCTGTTACAAGATTAGCAGTAACTGTAGGTACCGTGTCATCTACAACAGTAATCGTTTTGTTACTAGTATGACTTAATGATCCATCGCTAACAGTAAGGCTAACTTGATAAGTACCTGGTTGGGTAAACAAATGAGATATCCCTACTCCAGTAGCAGTAGATCCATCCCCAAAACTCCAAGAATATGATAAGTTATCTCCATCAGGATCAGAGGATTCAGATGCATCAAACTGAACTGTTAAGGGAGCATTACCTGAATCTATATCTGAAGAAAATTTAGCTGTAGGAGGAAGATTTCCTGTTCCCCCTACAACATTAGGAATAAATGGTGCCAAATGGGGAGTTAGCACATCTAATTTCCATTGATTAACATTTGTCCAATCATCTTGTAAAATTCCTCCTGTATCGCCAGAATTAGGGTTCATACTCCAAAATGTCCAAGAATAAATATCTCCCATAAAATCAGTAAACTCCGTAAACCAAGTATAAGAGATACCGCCAAAAGCATCTTGATCTTTAATTCCAAATTCTCCTAAAAATAATGGAGAAGTACCTTCTTCATATAGATAATGAAAATTATCCGTCCATAAACCTGGCATATTTTGAGGAAAATCACTAGCAGTAAACCAATCTTGTTGGGATACCTCAGGACCATATTCATGAGCAGAATACATAAGTTTACTTGGGTCAGATAATTGAACTGGATATTTCTTTGCTCCCATTAATTGTCCACCCCACCAATATGAGTTTCCTTCAAATTCGCCAACACCTTCTATTATAATTAGAACATTCGGATTTGCTTGAAGAACGGCATTACCACAACGTTCTGCTGCCTTGTTCCAATCTGTGGCAGGGTTACTATCACCCCAAGTAGATCCATGTGGTTCATTATTTAAATCCATAGCTACCACTGCAGAATAATTCTTATAACGATCAGCTATAAAAACCCAGTCGTTAATCCAACGTTCTTCAGAATATTCTGGAGTATACCAAACCGCTTCATTCAAAAACCCATCTGCAGCTCTAGAATGATTATCTAATACGATCTTCATATCATTTTCCTGACACCATTTAACAAAAATATCAAGTAATTCTATGGGCTTACTTACCGTTGTTTCTTCTTCATTCATTGGTGATACTCCGCTATATGGATCAGTACCATAAGAGTTTATTGCAATTGTAGAACTAGGGTTTAACATCTCATTACACCAAGGAACTCGTATTGTATTAAAACCTAAGTCTTTAATTTGTTGTAAAACGCTTTTCATATCTCTCGACCAAATACCATGTGGAGAATAGTTTTGCGTTTCAAAACCAAACCAATTCACGCCGGTTAGTCGTACTTCTTTTCCTGTAGTATCATATAACTTATTTCCAGATACGGTAAGGAAATTCTGTTGCTGTGCTATAATTTCTGATATACTGCCGAAAAACAGTAACAGAATCATCATATAATTTATAAATCGTTTCATGTATATATTTTTTTCAATAACTAGCATTGTAGTTATAGTAATTGGTATTAATTGTCATAGACGTATGATTACTAAAGAGTATATGATACAACTATGTTTTAGCAAACTTTCATTCGCGTAACTATCTTAAGAAGATTTAGTTTTATTGAACTAAAAAAGAAAGAGAGAGGTTTCACAACCTCTCTCCTTTTAAAACTAATTTTTGATAATCTTATTTCTGAATTTATCTCCAGTAGTTATATCATAAATTTCTAAAATATACATACCAGAAGGCAATCCATTAACAGAAAGTCTAGTAGACTTTTGCTCATTTTTCATAGATTCTGTCCTAATCACATTACCTGCAATATCTATCATTCTAATTCTAACATTTTTCATATCAAAATTAGTAGAAACGGTAATATAATCTGAAGCAGGATTTGGTGTCGCACTTACAGTAAGCTCTTTTTCTGGAGCTTTAACTCCTGGTTCTTGATCTCCAAAAAAGAATCCAAACTCTGCATTTGCTAAAGCTACTTCAATCTGAGCCCAACTTCTATGATAGCGTTGTGTATATTCTTCCCCAGCATTGTACGCTGCTTCCAACCTATCAAAATCAGGATCATTTTTATAATCAGATCTTATATCTAAGAACGTAATTCCAGGTTTGATCTGATCTCCATTAGGCATTGTTCCGCTGAATCCATTAGGAATATAAACTTCTTCTTCAAAAATTCTGCTGAAATCTCCTCTATCTTCCGGAGAAGAGACTCCTTTATCATCTCTGTAGGTATTCCACATTCTATCTAATACTTGTTTCGCTAAATCACGAGATTCTGTATCTAAGGTAGCATGCTTTTGAGTAGCTGCCGCATAATAAATAAGTGCTTTTGCCATAGAAGCTGCTACACCTAAATCTTTACCATAATCTGTAACGACTACGCTTAGGCTATTATTACTTCCAGGACTATCAGGATTCCAGGTATCTGGTTCACCTGTCCACTCTAACGTAGCTGGTATTTCGAAATCATCCGTACCGATAAGTTTTACTTCGCTTTTTACCCAAGTAGCCCATTTGTCCATTAAAGATTTTGCCATAGGATCATTTGTGATATAGTAATACTCTGCCACTCTCTCCATAGACCATGCTTGCCATCCGAACCAAGTTCCACTTCCCGGATCATGATATACAGGATCTGTATCAAAAGCCATATCATAGAATGTAGATTTACCAGCAGGATATGGACTATAATCTCCGTTCCAACTATTAGTTGCTCCACCAGCGATAGCACCTTCTTTAGACTGCAACCAAGTATAAAATTCCATTTGTCTTTTTAAACTTTCGGTCCAATCTCTTTCTCCATTTTGAGATATTGGTTTTAACTCATCTACCTGA
The DNA here is from genome assembly GCF_900109375.1 of Aquimarina amphilecti. Taxonomy (GTDB): domain Bacteria; phylum Bacteroidota; class Bacteroidia; order Flavobacteriales; family Flavobacteriaceae; genus Aquimarina; species Aquimarina amphilecti. The sequence continues at coordinate 99,232 of NZ_FOAB01000006.1, read as the reverse complement.
GTTAAAGCATATGCAGCCATAGGATTTTGATATCCAAAGTGGCAGTGACTAGAACTTATTCTAAAGGCCCATTGCGAAGCAGGATCTGCCGAACCACCCCAAGACATGTACCACGACATTAAGTAATGTGCACTGTCATATCCAGATCCCGCTCCACTGGTTGCACTTTGTACTCCCATGGGTTTAAAATATTTATCAAACATTGATAGCCTTAAGAAATCTCCCATTTTAGATGCTTTATCTAAATCCAAGCTTCCTAAACTCGCTCCTTGTTCTTTTGCATAAACTTGAGCCCAGTACATTGCCTGTACTGCTCTTGCATCTGCATCAGGGGCACTTGTATACCTCCACTGCTGCGCATAATTTTGATCTTCAATAAATAATGGAAGATATCCATTGGTACCTCCCCAGTCGAAACTCTCCCAAGATGGGTGGGGTACAGTTTCATAAACTGACTCCTGTTCTCCTCTCTGGAACGTATTGATATAAGAAGGTGTACTTACACCATCACCTCTATTTCCAAATCCGTAAAAATTATCATTATCCAATAACCAGTGCATCTGATAAATATCAGCACCATATGTCGCCGTTAAATCCGGTGAAACTGGATCTGATCCAACAGGAGCACTAAAATTAAGTGGTGCCGGATAATCACTTGGTAAAGGGAATTCACTAGCAAATGCTGCTGGTGATGAAGCATTATAAGCTCCATTACTAGGTTGATCTGCTGTAGTAGGAATTATAAATTCTTCGATTTTATTCCAAACATTATTTAATGGAGCCCAATCTTTTGTGATTCTTCCATTCATCACTTCTAACCATAACCAATATGAATATAACTCACTAGTAGACTCATGACCGTAATCAGGAGCTTCTACGATTAATGTCTCTACTGAATGATGCGGAGAACCATCTGCACTAAAATATCCATTAGCAGGGTCATAAAATTCATTTCTCATTTCGATAAAACGATCGATATATGCATTTTCACCAGTAGGTGGGTTAATTATGATATCACCATCAGTTACCGTAATTGTTATAACTGCTTGATCAGTTCCTCCATTACCGTCATCTACGATTAGAGTCACCGAATAATCTCCTATGGAAGTGAATGTATTTTCTACAGTGACTCCATTAGCAGTATTACCATCTCCAAAATCCCAAGCATAACTTAATGCATCTCCATCCGCGTCAGTAGAGGCAACTGCATCAAAAGTTACTAATAATGGAGCTTCTCCAGAAATAGGCGTTGCAGAAATATCCGCTACAGGATCTGTATTACCTCCACCATTATTATCACAATCAGGTGCTGTAGAAGTTAAACTAAAATAAAGTGTAAATCCACCATTCTTAGAAACCATTACAAAATTATCTCCATCTACAGTAACCCAATACTCGCCATCCAAACCAGTAACCTGAGTTCCTGATAAAATTGCTTCTGGTTGAGGAGCATTAAAATTATGCGTTAGATTTCCAGTAAGGTCTATATACCAGTTAGGAGTACCGTTATTTGTATTAATAGCAAATTGATACAATCCATTATTTTCTAAATTCCAATTGATAGTAAACTCTCTAATGTTACTAGGATCTGGACCTCCATCACCTAATACAAATATGTTAGTATATCTATTATCTATAGATGGTAAAGCCGAAACAACCGGAGTTTCAAAAGTACAATCACTCCCTGTAGAAACTGGGTTTCTTACAACTGTTATAGAATTAGAAAAATCAAAATCTCCCACTAATGCGGATACATTGGTATCTGGTGTTAATCCTTGTAACCCATCCTCGTAACTAAGATGCCAAATTAAACAAGTTCCTGTTCCTGCTCCGTCAAAATCAACATCTTCTATATTTCCTGGTAATCCTAAAATAACATTCTGATCATCGGTTACTACCCATTGAGAATTAGCACCTGTATTCCCTGTTAAAGAAATTCCCGAAACATTATCTGCAATACCATCTCCTACAGTAAATGTAAATGGACCTCCTGAGATAACTCCTCCATCAGTTCCAGGCTGATCTACTGGATTTCTTACAACATCTATTGAATTAGAAAAGTCAAAATCCCCTACTAAGTCTGAAACATTAGCATTTGCATCCAAACCTTGCAATCCATCTTCATAACTCAGGTGCCAAATTAGACAAGTTCCTGTTCCTGCTCCATCAAAATCAACATCCTCTATATTTCCAGGTAATCCTAAAATAACATTCTGATCATCGGTTACTACCCACTGAGAATTAGCACCTATATTCCCTGCTAAAGAAATTCCTGAAACATTATCTGCAACACCATCTCCTACAGTAAACGCAAATGGACCTCCAGTTATAGTACCTCCATCGGTTATTATTGGATTAGAAATTCCTCCATCACAATCCGGTGCGGTAGCAGATGTACTAAAATAAATAGTAAATCCAGCTGTCTTAGAAACTAAAACAAAATTACCTTCATCGATTGTTACATAATATGAACCATCAAGCCCTGCAAAACCAGAACCTGTAATTGTAATTTCCGGCTGTGAAGAATTAAAATTTTGAGTAATATTTGGCAGGAAATCATTCCACCAATTAGGAGTACCATTATTAGTATTTACAGAAAACTGATATAATCCATTGTTTTCTAAACTCCAGTTTATGTTAAATTTAGCAACATTATCCAAGTTAGGACCTCCATCACCTAAGACGAATACATTTTGAAATTCTTCGTTAATAGAAGACAAGGCGTTAGGTATCGGTGTATCAAAAGCACAGCTAACGCTACCATCTGTAACATTAATAGTTTTTGTTTCTGAATCCGTATCGCCTAAAGCATTAGTCACGGTTAACGTTATAGTTATTTCTCCTATATCCGTATAAGTTGCAGAAGTTGCTATTGTAGAAGCAGTTTGACCATTTCCTAAATCCCAACTATATGAAAGGCTTCCTCCAGTTGGATCTGAGGACCCAGAAGCATCAAACGTAACATCTAGTGGAGCAATTCCTGAATCAGTGCTTACTGTAAAAGCAGCAACTGGACTTCCATCTGTAACCGTAATCGTAATTGTTTTTATATCTTCTTTACTACCATCACTTACGGTAAGTTGAGCATCATATTCTCCTATAACTGCATATTCATGTGCAATTGTTACTCCAGACCCTGATTCTCCATCACCGAAGTCCCATATATATGTTAACGAATCACCATTTTCATCAGAAGAAGTTGATGCGTCAAAATTTACGGTTACTGGAGCTACTCCTGTAGTTGGTGTAGCAGAAAAATCAGCTATCGGCGCTATATTACCATCAAGTACAGTAATTGTTCTTGTAAATTCTGAGGAAGTATTCGTTCCATCATTTACCGTAAGAGTTACTAAATAAGATCCTATTTCTGTATATGTAATTAATGGATCGGCTACCGAAGATGATTGACCATTACCAAAATCCCAATTATAACTCAATGAATCACCATTAGGATCTGAAGATGTAGAAGCATCAAATGATACTTCTAACGGAGCTGTTCCTGATTCTGGAGTAGCTGTAAAGGATGCTATAGGTACTTCTCCTCCATTTGGCTCTCTTCCTCCTACCAATACTCCATCTGCATAAATTGGTACATTATCAGAAATTTGTAACCCACTAGTTAATCCTTGATAAGAAAAATCGTTTGATGCATCCCATGCTGTTTCTGGTGCACTTGTCGGTAATGAAACTCTTAATTGAATCTCACTTCTATACTCACCTTGTCCTCCAGGAAAAGGCATATTATCTTGATCTACTTCTATTTCCGCATAATAAATATTACTAGAAGCATCCCATTCTTGTAACGCATTAATAGTAGTATTTCCAGCTCCACGAGCTGTAAGTTCATAATCGCTAACATTAAATCCTGCTGCAATACCTTCAGAAATATCCACAAAATAACGTGCAGTTAATGTATTAGGAACTCTTGCAGGCCATCCAGAACGGTTATTTAACCAAATTGCTACTTCAGTAAATTTTGATTGATCATTATTTAATTTCACCTCATTCGCAAACTCCAATCCAGGAGTTTCTGGTTGAGGAAAATTAGGTAAAGATGATCCTCCGAACTCCATTACCATTCTAGCCAATACTCCTTGATAACAAGCATTATAATCCGTAGCTACTTCATTTGCCTGAAAATCATCTCTGTCTTCAATAAAGAAATCATCAGGTTTAGCAGGACCTCCCATCAATGCTCCCCACATGGTATGTCTTGACTCTACAGGGTTAGCACTACTCCTAGACCAACTAGAATGTTGCCCTCTATGGTGAGGTTTTGTAGGTGGATTAACTCCAAATCCAGTTACTAAACTTCTATTATTTGGATTATCACCTAAAGCGTAGTTTACCTGATTTATAGCAAAATTACGATATTGAGCACTCTTAGGAGTATTCACATTATCACTATATATAAGAGCGGTTAATGAAGCATTCATTGCATGACGTAAGGAACCCCATTGTGTTAAATGCGCTTGACCTCCAGGAGAATAATTAACGCCTCCATTTCCTTCTTGCCACCAGTCTAAATGACGTTCTGCATCAACTTTATAGATTTCTTTTCCCGTAATAATTGATAACAAAACCATGTTCCCATAAGATTTATCTTCCCATACAAGACTCCATAAAAAATCCGGTTGTGCATATTCGGCTTCAGCCTTATCTAAGTACTTTTGATCTCCTGTAGCTTTGTATAACCAAAGTGCTCCCCAAGTTAATTCATCTTGAAAATTACCTGAAGTATAAGTTCCCACGGCAGGTATATTACCTTCAGAAGTGTAAAGTCCTCTATGGTTATCACCAAACTCATACAATTCTATAGCATGATCTAATAATGTTGCACTATAAGCAGGATCACTATCTTTAAAAATAATACTAGCTGAAGCTAGCGCAGCTGCTGTTTCGCAAGCTACATCTGTACCAGGATTACTAGTAGTTAACGCATACGATTTTCGTTGTCCATACATTGGATGTACATCAACCATCTCTGCTGGCATCCAAAAATTATGGTCCTGTGATTTACTATCCGCTACTTGCGCATAAAAAACATTAGGAGATGGGTGACACTTTATGAAGTAATCGGTTACCCATTTTATGTTTCTTTTAAAATGTTCCGTTTGATTTGCCGTATCATAACCGTCTTTGTACTCAAGGAATCCCCAATTTAGTGCGGTTACAGAAAAAGCCATTGGGAAACCAAATTTAACATGATCTCCAGCATCGTTCCAGCCTCCTGTAAGATCAAGTCCTACATCGGCACCATCATTGACTCCTGAATCAGATCGCCAACTTATTCTATTCCAATCGGGTAATTTTCCAGATTGTTGTGTCTCATAGAAAAGCAAAGATTTCTGCAAAGCTTCTCCATAATTAAACTGTGCGGATGATTTGGCACAGAATAAGCACAATAATATCATAGTGCTTATTTTAATTAAATTTCTCATTGTTAGTGTAGTTTTAAGAATTGTGTTTTGAAAATTGTTTTTTTTGATTTTGTTGTTAAAAAAGCATTGAAAGTAGTCTTATGCGAACTACTACTATACTTCAAATTATTAAATGGTCTGGTTTAAAGAGAATTCGTATTAGAAGGATTAGTATTCGATAAATAAATTGGTCAACCAATTTATTTATCTATATATCCTTTGTTTAAAACGAACTTTCTTTAAAATTTTAGTTAAGTATGTATAAGAGTCCTAAACGGTTCGGCTAAGACAAATTGATTTAGAATGATGATAAAAATTCGATTCTAAATAAAATAGTATAGAAGACAATGCTATTTTGTTGTTAGTAAGTTTGTTCATAGGTAGTATAGTTTTAAGTTAATTGTCATTAAAACCATATCAAACATAAATTGGGAAAATGCCTGACATGACGATTGTTACGTTTACTTGTCCGTTCATCGATAAACTATTTTTCAAAATCTTGATCTTGTAATTTTGATTTGGTATAGAAATATCGTTTGAATCGTTGAATAAAGTTATGACAACTCCGAGGTAAAAAAGTAACACCAATCACCTTTACTAACTCTTAACAAGTTTTATCTATAACTTTTTATTTTTAACTATTAATCTCAAAGCTTACTGTTTTTGGGCTATAAAAGAAAAGCCAATTTGTTTTTCTTAATTATTAAAAAACGAAAAAAGTTTCGTTGTTAAGAAGATGCTAAGAAAAAAGAATGAAAAAAAAGACAAAAAAAAAGACGATTTACAAGAAAAGAAAACTTCGCCAATGGTAAAACCACAGCATAATTTAACGAAAAATCATTTTTCAATAATATTTCTTATAAAAATTTTCATAAAAAAGTTAAATTCTTAAACAAGAAACAACTTACATTGTTTTTTCAATTTCACACAATATCAGACGAAAAGCGCAAATTCCCCCAAAAAATTATAATGTATTAATATAATATCCGAAGGTTTTTATCTATTAAAATACGAGTGATTTCTGAATTTTTATTTGAACCGTTCCAAAAATTTTACTTAACTCCATATTTATCGAAGAGATATACCAAACTTGCCATAGTAGCAGCACCTAATTCCAATTCTCTCTTATTGATAGCATCAAAAGTGTCATTTTTAGCATGATGATAATCAAAATAGCGTTGAGAATCTGGACGAAGTCCAGCTAATACAATTCCATCCTTTTTTAAAGGACCTATATCAGCTCCACTACCACCTCTAGCAAAATAATGAACTAAATAAGGCTCAAAAAGTGATTTCCAACTTTGAATCTGATCAAAATTATTACTGTCACAATCAAAAGAGAAACCTCTCGGTGTAAACCCCCCAGCATCGCTTTCTAATGCAAAAACATGATTCTCATTTTTGCTTTTGGCAACTTTTGCATATTTCTTTCCACCTCTTAACCCATTTTCTTCATTCATAAATAAAACTACTCTAATAGATCTTTTAGGTTTGTATCCAGTTTCTTTAAACAATCTAAGTACCTCCATAGATTGAACTACTCCGGCCCCATCATCGTGTGAACCATCACCTAAATCCCAAGAGTCGAGGTGTCCACCTACAACCATATATTCATTAGGAAATTCACTTCCTGTAATTTCTCCAATTACATTAAAAGATTCTACATCTTTCCAGCTACGACAATTCATATTTAATAAGAACTTTATTTTTGGATTTAGAGTTAACATAGAATGTAATAATTCTGCACCATTAGTACTTATAGCAGCTGCCGGAATTTTTTCTAAATCAGTTAGGTTTCCATAACTCATGGTACCTGTATGCGGAAAATCATCTAATCTTAAATTCATTGATCGAACAATTACACCTACTGCACCAAACTTAGCTGCTTCAGCTGCTCCGGAATATCGTTGATCCACACATCCTCCATAGGCTTCAAAAGTATTTATTAGATCAGCTTGCATTGGACGATTATAAAATACTATTTTTCCTTCTATATTATCTGTACCAAGTTTTCGAAGGTCTTCTAATCCTTTTACCTCAACTATTTCGGCTTTTACTCCTCCGATAGGTGTAGGTACTGACCCTCCAAGAGCACATATCGGAACATTAGTTGTTTGACCTGGATCAGTTTCTATATAAGCAAACTCAGTAACTCCTCTTGTCCACTTAGGAACCATTACAGATTGTAACCATACTTTATCCAATCCAACATCCTTAAGCTCTTGTTCCGTCCATTCAACTGCTTTTTGAGCGTTTAGAGATCCTGATAACCTTGGACCTATCTGATTGGACAAGTAATCTAACCAAGTATAACTTTTACCTTCTAATAATGAAGTATTGTAAAAGTTTCTAATTGCTATCGAATCTTCTTTTTTATTGTCCCTTTGACTATAAGAGGAAAAGGAAAAAGCTATAAAAAGGATAAGGACTATATTTCTCACAGAGGTATTTTTTTTATAATATTATTGTAATTATTCTATTATTCGTTTTCTAGTTGTTGTTTGTATTGTTCTATATTTGATTTGGTCTTTTCATCCAATTCTGGTTCTCTTATATCATCAAACTTTATCAAGGTATCGTATAATGTTTTTGCAACAATATACCTTGCCGTAGGCTTATCGTCCGCAGGAATTACATACCAAGGAGCATATGGTAAAGACGTTTTATTTATTGCATCCTGATAACAAGATTGATAATCATCCCAAAGTTTTCTTTCCTTAAGGTCTCCCGAAGAAAACTTCCAATTTTTCTCTTTCTTTTCTAACCTACGAAGTAGTCTGTTTTTTTGTTCATCTTTAGATAAATGAAGATAAAATTTATAAACTAGTGTTCCATTTTCTGCTATGTGTTTTTCAAAATTCCTTATCTGTTCAAAACGTTTTTCCCAAAACGCATCATCAATATCCGCTACTGAATTAATATTCGGTAGCTTTTCTCCCATAATATATTGTGGGTGTACTCTAGTCACTAAAACATTTTCATAATGTGTTCTATTAAAGACAGAAAATCTTCCTCGTTGTGGCAAGGCTATATAATGTCTCCATAAGTAATCATGACCAAGCTCTAATTCTGTTGGAACTTTAAAACTATGAACTACAATTCCTCTTGTATTAAAATCTTTAAAAACTTCACGGATAAGACTATCTTTTCCGGCCGTATCCATTCCTTGTAAACAAATTAGAATTGCATATTTATCATGTGCATATATTGTATCCTGAAACTTTCCTAATTTCTCCCGAACCTTTTCAAGTTCTTTTTCAACTTTTTTTTCACTTTCTCCCAAATCATATGTTGTAGGAATTTTTGACAATTCTATTGGTTGAGAAACTCTGAAATCTTCGTGATCTATTTTATTCATAGTTGGATTTGTATTATCTCTGGTAAGATACTAAAGTTTTAGATTGGTGAAAAAAGAAAAATGTTAAGTAAGACTAAATACCTAAAGAATATGTAAGACCAAAGGAGAATGTATCATAACGCCTTCCAAAACTCTTTAGATTTAACTCCAAAAACATATGTATAGGAGTAATAACATTATATAAACCTCTAAATTTAAGCTCTACGCCATGATTAAAATTTTCTGTAGAAAAAAAAAAGATTAGATGTGTCTTCTGCTTTGCTTAGTACTTCATAATCATTTCCTACATATCCAATCCCTCCTGTAACACTTAAACTTTCCCAATGAATTAATCGTACATTATAAGCAACACCAAAATCATTGTAGACCTCTGTATTTTCAAACTCTTTAATAAAAAAACGATTATACTCTACTATATATGTAGATTTTTTTGTCGAAGACGTAAACTGAGATCTTATATTAAAACCTACTTCTTCTTGTAGACCAACACTTATTACGGCTCCTAAGCCAAAATCTATACTCCCGTTTTCATAAGAATCTTGAGAAGATATCACGGTCGAAACTAAAAGAACAAAAACAAAGAGCACTATTTTCATCATAGAAAAATAGCATAATTATCTTGCATCAAAATCATAACTAAATCCAATTAGAAACGTATCATATCGTCTTCCCAAACTTTTTATATTAAATTCAGCAAAAATATGAACCGGAACCGCAATCTGATGTAAAGCTCTTAATTTAATCTGAGCTCCATGATTAAAGTCTCCGCTTGTAAAAGCTATTAATGCATCATCTTCAATTTCTTCAAAAGCACTTGAATCATTACCAATATAACCAAATCCAGCAGTTATAGTAGTAGGATACCAGTTAAACAAAATTAGATTAACTCCAAGAGCAAGTTCATTATATCCTTCTACTTCATCACTAGTCCCAATCGAGAACAAGCGATTATACTCTCCCATATAAGTTGTATAACAATTAGGAGCGTATTCTATTCTCACTCCTAATCCAACTTCTTCTATGGAACTAAAACTCTTAACGGCTACTACTCCATAATTTATAGCACTTGGTTCATATTGCGCATTCAACACAGTTGAAAGACAAGCTAATATAATTACAAACAGTATTCTCTTCATTTTGGGGTGAAAATATTTTAGAGGTAAGTCGCAATATAATGATTCTTCTTACTTAGCTGCAAAAAGTTTAACATCCTCCTCACTAACTTCTTTTCCTCCAAGTATAATAAGACGTTCTACTACATTGCGTAACTCTCTTATATTACCTGTCCAATCATATTGTTGTAATTGCTTAATTGCTTTATCGGAAAAAGTCTTAGACGGCGACCCTTGCTCATTAGAAATCTTTTTTGTAAAATAATCCACCAATAAAGGAATATCTTCTCTACGATCATTTAATGCTGGTACTTTTATCAGAATAACAGCAAGTCTATGATATAAATCCTCTCTAAAATTATTTTCAGCTATTTCCTTTTTAAGGTCTTTATTTGTAGCAGCAACTACTCGAACATCAACTTTGATATCTTTATCACTACCGACTCTCTGTATTTTATTTTCTTGTAAAGCCCTAAGCACCTTAGCTTGAGCAGAAAGACTCATATCTCCAATTTCATCAAGGAATATAGTACCTCCATTTGCCGCCTCGAATTTACCTGCGCGATCCTTATTGGCAGAAGTAAATGCACCTTTCACATGACCAAAAAGTTCACTTTCAATTAATTCTCCAGGAATAGCTGCGCAATTCACTTCAATCATTTGACCTTTAGATCGTTCACTTTTTTGGTGTATCCAATGCGCAACTAACTCTTTACCCGTACCATTCGGCCCGGTGATAAGAACTCTTGCATCTGTAGTAGCAACTTTTTCAATAATGTTTTTTATATCAGAAATAGCTGTTGACTCACCGATCATCTCATAATTTTTAGAGACTTTCTTTTTAAGCATTTTATTTTCGACAACTAGCTCTTTCCTATCTAAAGCATTACGAACTGTATTCAGTAATCTATTAAGGTCTGGCGGTTTAGAAATATAATCAAAAGCTCCTAACCTCATGGTATTAACAGCCGTATCTAAATCTCCATGACCAGAAATCATAACCATCGGAACCTCTGGTTTTATTTTCTTTACGGCTTCTAATACTTCTACTCCATCCATTTTAGGCATTTTGATATCACAGAGCACTAAATCGAAGTCTTCATTTTTGATTTTCTCAATCCCCACTAATCCATCTTCTGCTTCAAAAACTTCATATTTATCACTTTCTTCTGATAATATCTTAACGAGCACTCTTCTGATTGCCGCTTCATCCTCTATTACTAATATTTTTGCCATTATAATTTTAATTTAATTCCACCTCTCAGATAAAATGTATTTCTATCGTTGAGAATTAAAACATTTTCTTGATTCTTATCTCGTAAGCGAATTTCATTACTTAGTGTATATCCGCCATATGCAAATAACAATAAGTGTTCCGTAAAATAATACTCATACCCCAAAGCACTATTTATTAATAACATTGAAGCATTTTCCGCAGTTTTGGTTTCTCCATTTTCATCCACAAAAACTCTATTATTCTGTATGTTACCATAAAACCTATCTAATCCGATAAACGCTTGTAAAGTATTTGTTTCATTAAAAAAATACTTAATACTCGTTTTTGGTGTTCCTATCGAATACGACCAACTTGGATGAAATCGCCTAGTATAATTAATTATGGGTAAGGGGAAATTAATACTTGCTGGAGATGCATATCGCAATCCTAAAACTAACCTTGAAGATTTTGGAGAAGTCTTTTTTCCATAACTTTTCACAAAATATACAGACCCTACATATCTAAAATCATCACTTTCTATACCAGAACCTTCGAGATTAGAAGAAAGACGCGTTCCAATTTTAGCACCAAATCTCCAATTATTTTTCATTTTATAAGTATACCCTAATTCAAATCCAATGGTATGAAATTCTTCAAGACCATTTTTATCAACAATAATGGAATCATCATTTAATTGTAAATTATTCAATCTATACTGAAATGACATAACAAGATATGTACCCTTGTCATTCATTTTAATTGGATAGTTCCCAGAAATTCTTAAACTACTATATTCATTATCACTATTAGCCTGCGGAATATACGCGTACTCTACCCTAGCTAAATTAGTATCCTGCGATCTAACTGTAGTAAGAATACAGCAGATGATGATACAATTTATTAGTAGGCTTTTAGTATTCATTTCTTACATCTAGGGGCTATATTACTGTTTGGGTTTTAAGATAGTCACTTCGCGTTGAGGGAACGGGATATTTATCTTATGTTCTTTAAACAAACGATCAATTTCAAATCTTATTTCACTTTTTGGAATTCCTGCCTGAAAGCTATCATTCATCGTGAAAATAAGTTTAAAATTTAGTGAACTATCACCAAAACTAGTAAACAATACTAATGGTTCTGGAGTTTTCAGAATTTTGTCATTATCCTTTGCTATTTTTATCAGTAATTGTTTTACCAAGTTTACATCACTACCATAGGCAACTCCTATCTCAACGGACTCTCGTGTAATTGAACCATTTTGAGTCCAATTATAAAGTGTAGATGTAAGGTATTTATGATTAGGAATCACAAGCACTTTATTATCAATTGTTACGGCTCTAGTAGTTCTTAATTTAATCTCTTCTACCCTTCCTATTTTTCCATCCAATTCTATAATATCACCAACATGTACAGACTGATCAATAAAAATAAAAATTCCAGAAATTATATCCTGTATTAAAGTCTGTAAAGCTAAACCAACTCCTACCAATAGAGCTGCAGACGCAGCAAAAATTGCTGTAATATTAAAACCTATACTATCTAATGTAATAAGAACTATTATAATATAAACAAAGTATTTGGCAAAGGAGAATACTGAAACGAACTTCACTTTATCTTCTTCTGGAAGTTTTCTAGTAACTAATTTTCTAGTAAATTTTAAAAATATAGAAGTAACAAACAGAACGAAAACTACAAATAATAATAGCCCTACAGTAAGTACGATAGGGTCTTTATCAGGACCCAAATGAAAAATCTCAAAATCCAAGAACTTTTTGATAACGCCCCAAACATCTTCCTGGATTACTTCTTTGACTTGTTCTGTTATTTCTTCCTGAATCATATTAATACTTCAACCATTTAAATAACTCTTTGTAACTAGGTTTTTTACCGTACATCAAGATACCAATTCTATAGATTTTACCAGCAAACCAAATCATAAAAATGATACTACCTACAAGTAATGTTATAGAAATTAGAATTTCCCACCAAGGAACTCCGAATGGTATTCTCATAAGCATAACTATCGGAGAAGTAAGAGGAATCATAGAAAACACAGTAGAAACGGTTCCATGCGGATTTTCAATTACCGCAAAAAAACCGACATATATCCCTAGCATCAATGGTAATATAATCGGCAACATAAACTGCTGAGAATCTGTCTCACTATCTACCGCCGCTCCAATGGCTGCATATATAGAACTATATAAAAAATACCCTCCTATAAAGTATACAAAAAACGATAATACTAACGTTAGTAATGGGAGTTTTAGAATATCTTGAATCAGAAGTTGAATTTCCTGTTGATTGTTTTCTTGTAAGGCTATCGATGGATCTACTCCTACTGGCTGCGGATCAATCCCAAACAAAGATGTAGCAACCAAAAGAAGAACTCCTCCTAATAAAACCCATATAAAAAACTGTAGAATTCCTGCAAAAGATGTACCCAAAATTTTACCCATCATTAATTGCATCGGTTTTACAGAAGAAATGATAATTTCAATAATTCTATTCGTTTTTTCTTCTATTACAGAACGCATTACCATATTACCATAAATAATGATAAACATCATTAACAAATATCCTGCAAAACCACCAAATGCCATTTTTACATAATTAGACATCTTAGAAGTTTTCTCTCCAGAGAAATTCTCTATCTGAATATTTATTCTGGCTTTTGAGCTTTCTATTGCTTCTAAATTTAAACCTTCAGCTTTATAATTTTGATTCGTAAGTTTATTCGCTATTATTCCCTCTATCCTATTTAATATTGAAAAATTGGGAGACTCTTCGGCATAAAACTGTATAGATTCCGAAAGTTCCTTGTTCGTAGATTTTTTAGGGATGTATAGTAAGCCATATATTTTTTTAGAAATAACAGAATCTTTTGCCCTTTCTAGATTGTATTCACTAAAATCAATATATTCTACTTGATCAGTATTCTTAAGGTCTGTAGCAAATGATTTTGTCTCATCTACAAAGGCCACTGTCTTAACCTCATCATTATTAAGAGTCGTTAACCAGGCGATCAATGCAATCATCCCCACTACGATTAAAGGACTCAGAAAAGTCATTACAACAAAAGTTCTATTTCGAACACGAGATATAAATTCTCTCTTTATAATTAACTGTAAATTATTACTCATTTTCGGTGATGGTTTTAATGAATATTTCGTTTACACTTGGTATTACCTCGTTAAACCGAACAACTTGCCCTTTCTCGGACAAATACTTTAATAAATCATTTGAAGTAGTATTGGTATCCAAAGATATTTTTAATTTTAGTTGATCTTCAATAGTTTTAAAATCAGCTGGTTCAGTTACAAACTTATCACTTAAAGTTTTCTGTAATTCTAATATATTCTCCGACAACAGTCCTACTTCAAATGTGTTCGATTTATACTCCTTTTTAATATCGGTTACTTTTCCTTCTAATATTTTATTAGATTTATTTATTAAAGCAATATGATCGCATAATTCTTCTACACTTTCCATGCGATGTGTCGAGAAAATCACCGTAGCTCCTTCATCACGTAACTGAAGTATTTCATCTTTAATCACATTTGCATTTATCGGATCAAATCCACTAAAAGGCTCGTCAAATATAAGTAGTTTGGGTCTATGCAATACAGTTACTATAAATTGTACTTTTTGCGCCATCCCTTTTGATAATTCCTGTATTTTTTTATCCCACCAATGTGAAATATCAAACTTATCAAACCAATATTTAAGACGTTCTTTTGCATCTTTTTTACTCAACCCCTTTAATTGAGCTAAGTACAAGGCTTGTTCTCCTACTTTCATAGACTTATACAATCCTCTTTCTTCTGGCAAATAACCAATATCTTTTATATGATGAGGTTGTAGAGGTTCCCCATCTAAAAAAACACTTCCAGTATCTGGTAATGTTATTTGATTGATAATTCTTATTAAAGTCGTTTTACCAGCTCCGTTAGGACCTAATAAACCAAAAATACTTCCTTTAGGTACTTTTATAGAAACATCATTTAACGCGATAAAATCTCCAAATCGTTTCGATGCTTGTTGTACCTCTAAAAGATTGGTCATAAAAAGGTATGGTTTATTGAAAAATTAAAAACAATGCTAATTAAGTCAAAATATTAATGAAATGAAATAAATAAAGTATTTAAACTGATTACACAATACTAAGATTATCCATAGAAACAAAACACCAATCTAATTTAGCATTTCAATTACTTCAGAAATTCTTATTCTATATAAAAACAAAACCCACCCTAAATACAAGTATTAAGGATGGGAAAAAAATTGCTATGAAAAAGAAAAATTATCACTAAATGCGCTAGTGATGTTTCAAATATACGAATTTTTATTAAACAAAAATTAGCATTTGACAATGATTATAGTTATATTATATCATTCTCTTTTTTATGAAAACATATCTTTAACTTTTTCAAAAAATGATTTGTCTTTGCTATCAGGACTAGGTTTAAAATGATCATCCTGAGCCATTCTTTCAAAAAACTCTCGTTGTTCTTTATTTAATGTTTTTGGTGTCCAAACATTCACATGCACTAAAAGATCTCCTTTTCCGTAACCATTGATACTAGGAATTCCTTTACCACGTAATCTTAGTATTTTACCACTCTGTACACCTTCTTCTATTTTAATACGAACTTTTCCCGATACTGTATCGATTTCTCTAGATGCTCCTAAAGCAGCCTCAGAAAAACTAATATAAAGATCGTAATGAAGATTATCACCCTCACGTTGTAATTCTGTATGATCTAATTCTTCTATCGCAACTAAAAGATCTCCAGCGACACCATTTCCAGGAGCTTCATTTCCTTTCCCTGAAACTTTAAGTTGCATACCATCCTCTACTCCGGCAGGTATTTTTATACTTACAGTTTCTTCAGAAACTTTTAAACCTTGACCATCAGCGTCAGTCGGTTTTTTATCTATAACTTGTCCAGCTCCTCCACAAGTAGAACATGTAGTAGAAGTCTGCATTCTACCCAAAATGGTATTGGTAATTCTTGTCATCTGACCACTACCATTACACGTACTACACGTTTTATATGTAGTTCCTGGTGCCTGAACTTTACGTTTTACTTTAATCTTCTTTTCTACACCATTAGCAATTTCTTCTAATGTAAGTTTTACGCGGATACGAAGATTACTACCTTTTACGCGGCGTTGTCTTCCACCGCCACCAAAACCTCCGCCGAAACCACCTCCGCCAAAGATATCACCAAACTGACTAAATATGTCATCCATATTCATTCCGCCACCTCCGAAACCGCCACCAAAACCGCCGCCGCCTTCGAATGCCTGATGACCAAATTGATCGTAGCGAGCTTTTTTATCAGCATCACTTAATACTTCGTATGCCTCAGCTGCTTTTTTAAATTTCTCCTCTGCTGTAGCATCTCCTGGGTTTTTATCCGGATGATATTCTATCGCTTTTTTACGATATGCTTTTTTAATTTCAGCTTCAGTAGCATTTTTGCTAACACCTAAAATATCATAAAAATCTTCTTTCATCATTTATCTTATTGTCCGGTTACTACCTTAGGAAAACGAATTACTTTATCTCCTAATTTATATCCTTTTTCTATAACGTCTACGATTTTACCTTTTAATTCGTCTGTTGGTGCTGGAATCTGAGTTATTGCTTCGTGATCATCTGCATTAAAAGAATCTCCTGCTGCTACTTCTACTTCAGATAAACCTTTTCCTTTTAAAGCTTCCTTCAATTTATTATGAATAAGCTCTACACCTGTTAGTACATCCTTATCCGCAGACTTCTCGATCTCTTTCATCGCACGATCAAAATCATCTAAAACTGGCAGCATCGATTGCATTACATCCTGACCAGCTGTCTTGAATAATTCTATTCGTTCTTTAGAAGTACGTTTCTTGTAATTCTCAAATTCTGCAAAAAGTCTTAAAAATTTATCTTTTTCTTTCTCCAGATCTTCTTTTAATTGTTTTTCTACATCTACTTCCTCTACCTCAGTATCTTCAACAGTAGTTGTATCAAGCACTTCTTCTACTTGATCTTTTATATCTTCTGTATTTTTATTTTTCTTACTCATGTAACAAGTACCTTTTATAAGTTTCTTTTTTGAAGATGCAAAAGTACTGCCATTTTTGAATTAATGTCATAATGTCACAGGAATATTTTAGTATATATTTAAGAGTATTCATTTTCTAAAAAAATAATTTTGAAAGCTAGAACTTTAAACTAACATTATTATGAAGACCAAATTAATTAACCTATTCGCTATAACTGCTATTATTGTAGCTGCAACTTCTTGTAAAGGTGAGAAAAAAAACGAAACTGAAGCTACTGCAGCGGAAGAGGTAGTAGAGGCACCAGCAGAAGCAATTACTTTTATTGTGGATAATGCGGCTAGTACTATAGACTGGGTTGGAAAGAAACCTACCGAGAATCACACAGGAACAATCAACATTGCAAAGGGTAAAGTAAAAACACAGGATGGGAAAATCCAAAGTGGATCGTTTGTAATTGATATGACTTCAATCAACGTAACGGATTTAGAAGGTGACCAAAAAGCGGGATTAGAAGGACATCTTAAAGGAGAAGGAGAAGGCAAAGAAGACCATTTCTTTAATGTAGCTCAGTTTCCAAATGCTTCTTTTGAAGTGACAAGTATTTCTGAAAAAGAAGGTAAAACAATGATTGAAGGTAACCTTACTATTAAAGGTATTAAGAAAAATATTTCTTTTCCAGCGTCAACTTCTGTAGAAGGAAACACAATGACTTTAAATAGTGAAGTTTTTACTATCAATCGTACGGATTGGGGTGTAAACTATGGATCTAAATCAGTTTTTGAAAACTTAGGAGATAAATTTATATTAGATGATATTGAATTAAAAGTGAGCTTAAAAGCAAACAAAGCTTAATTCAAAAAATTATTATCTTATAAAAAAGGCCAACATTAAATAATGTTGGCCTTTTTTATATATTAAATTTACGGTATTAAATTAAATCTTCAACCGCCTGCGTAATGTTATCGTATTTAAATTGAAAACCTGTTTTTAAAATTTTATCACAACATACCCTCTGACTACTAAAAAGGAGTACATGCATTTCACCAAGAACAAGTTTCATAACAAAACGTGGAACGTTCGGTAAAACTATTTTTTTATCCATTTGATCCGCAATAACGTGCGTTAGCCTTTTATTAGAAATTGGATTAGGTGCCACTGCATTATACAAACCAGTTAATTCTTCTTGTACGACATACATAAACATTCTTGCCAAATCTTCCACATGTATCCAACTTTGCCATTGCTTTCCATCGCCAAAAATCGCTCCAAATCCTTTCTTAATAGGTTTAGCTATTTCCGGAAACGCACCTCCTTTATCAGAAAGTACTAAACCAATCCTTAGTAAACTAACATCTATATTTAGTTCATTAAATTTTTCAACAGCAGACTCCCATTTTTCAACTACCTCTCCTAAAAATCCGTCATCTACCTTACTTGAATCCTCCATATAATAATTCTGAAAAGAATCTGGATAAATTCCAATAGCACTAGCAGATACTATTTGACGAACTGAATGCTTTGTTTCTCGTAAAGATTCTAGAATTAGAGAAGTAGTAATTATACGACTATCGATTATTTCTTGCTTGTAACTACTAGTCCAACGCTTAGCAACTGTTGCACCAACTAAATGGATAATTACTTCTACATCTTTAAAACAATCTAAATCAATTTCTCCAGAACTTGGGTTCCAATAATATCCTTGATAATTCTTTTCAGATGTCAGTTTATTTTTACTTGTAGTAAGATAGTTCACATCAATTTCTGATTGATGACATAACTTTACAATCTCCTGACCGATCAGTCCGGTAGCTCCAGTAATTAAAACTTTCATAATAAAGTAATTTAATGCAAAATAACACGAGGGTTTAACATAACCTATCCATTTATTATAGGTTTAACAAACTAATAAAATTGAATCCTAACTTACAGAAATCTATTATCAATTCTATATATTTTTAGTAGCGCGAAGCATTTCTCTTTTTCCTGGAGGACCTGGAAGTCTTTCTACAATAAAACCTACTTCTTGCATAGCTCTTCTTACACTTCCTTTTGCAGAATAAGTAACTAAAACTCCACTATCTAAAAGCGCATCGTACATTTTTCTAAAGATCTCCACTTCCCATAACTCAGGCTGCACTCTTGCTCCAAATGCATCAAAATAAATTAAATGATACCTTGATTCATCTACAATATCCTCGAAAAACTGTTGTCGCTTAGTAAGAAAAAATGTGTCAGTTATCGCTTGTTGATTCTCCCAAGAAGATTGATGAAATTGATCAAAAATCATTAATTGATCTTGAGCTGATAATTGTTTTACATAATTTAAACATTCTACTTCTTCCATTAAAACAGGATACGCTTCCACCCCAACATAATTGATCTTTTGACAAATCTTAAGCGCTTTTAGATACGTTATAAAAGCATTTAAACCTGTTCCAAAACCAATTTCTAAAATATGTAATTCAGAAATTTTTTTAGATGCTAAAATATGATCAAAACCATTCTTAATGAAAACATGTTTTGACTCGTTGATAGCTCCATGTTTAGAATGGTAATGTTCATCTAGTTCGGGGAAATGTATGGTTGTCGAACCATCAGAGGTAGTAATAATTTCCCTTTTTAGATCCTTTTTCATTATTGCTTTACTAAAACTCCTTCTGCCATAAAAGAATATGTTTTCTTAGGAGCAGTAATTGCAGCTATTTCAGTTTCAGATTTTCCTGCATCAGAAGCTAAATGGCGCAACTCTTCAACTGAAGTTTCAGAAACATAAGCTCTTCCTTGCACAATTATTGTATCATTTTCTATATCCTTTGGCACAAAAAAACCGTAGTCCTTAAATTTCACCATTGTTTCCTGGTCATCGTTTAAAGCCACTTTCATCCAACATCCTTTAGCTTTGCAAACATCATTTACAGTACTAGAAAAAGCAATATCAATAGTATCTCCTTCATTAAGATCTTTATATTTTTCCGCTATTGCTTCTTTGTACAAAACTGCTTCTGATGATATTTCTTCACCAAAATTATCGTATTGACTTATTGTAATATCTTGAATTGAGAAAGACTCTTTTTCTTTTTCAACAGAATTACAAGCTACCAGACATGATAATCCAGCAAAAAATAGTGTGATTTTTTTCATGATACATTATTATTAATGATGTTTCGCAAAATTAAACATTTTTAAAATTCTTAATTTACAAGAAAAGGGTATTTTTGTTCAAAATCGTAACTAGTATACTTACTTATTGTTTTTTTTTAAGACTTATACAACGATTAATAAAACTTTCATAACCCAATAAATAATCATCGGATGAGAAATGCAGTTCCGCAGGAGATCGAAATCACCAAGATAAATGAATCAAAAATTAGTCAAGTAGATTTTGAAAACTTAGCTTTTGGTAAAGTTTTTACAGATCATATGTTTATATGTGATTATGTCAACGGAGAATGGCAAACCCCTAAAATTGTCCCATATGGACCTCTTACTCTAGATCCGTCTGCACGAGTATTTCATTATGGACAAGCAGTTTTTGAAGGAATGAAAGCATATAAAGATGATCAAGGCGATACTTTTCTATTTAGGCCTGACGAAAATTTTAAAAGAATTAACAAATCAGCAGAACGTTTGGCAATGCCAGAATTTCCTGAGGAGTATTTTTTTGATGGACTAAACACCTTATTAAAACTAGATGATCAGTGGATTAAATCTGGTTTTGGGAACTCATTGTATATACGTCCATTTGTAATTGCTACGCAACCAAGTGTTTCTGCATCAGAGGCTGATGAATATCGTTTTATGATTATTTGTTCTCCTGCACAATCTTATTACAGTGGTGATGTTAGCGTATTAGTTGCAGAAAAGTTTAGTCGATCAGCTAGTGGAGGTTTTGGATATGCAAAAGCTGCCGGTAACTATGCCGGTCAATTTTATCCAACCAAACTAGCTAAAGAGCAAGGATATCAGCAAATAATCTGGACAGATTCTAACACACACGAATATGTAGAAGAAGCTGGAACGATGAATGTTTTCTTTAGAATTAATGATACTTTATTAACGGCCCCAGTTAGTGATAGAATCTTAGATGGGATTACTCGTAAAAGTTTGATTGCGCTAGCAGAGAAACAGGGATACAATGTAGAAGTAAGACCTATTAAAGTTAGTGAAGTTGTAGATGCTTTTAATAATGGTAGTCTTAAAGAAATATTTGGAGCTGGAACCGCAGCTGTGGTAAGTCCAGTTAAAGCTTTTGGATATAAGGGAGAACATTATGAGCTAGAAAAACAAGAAAATTCTTATGCTTCCTATTTCAAAAAATCATTAATGGATATCCAATATAATAAAGCAGAGGATTCTTTTGGTTGGAGAACTAAAGTGTAATCAAAACACAACATAAAATCATATAACAAAAATCCGGAAATATTTTTCCGGATTTTTTATTTATCTATCGATCTAGAATTTCCTTAATGTTTGGTTTAAAATAATTGGGTCCTTTCAGTACTTTACCATCTTCTCTATATATTGGTTTCCCATCTTCTCCTAATTTACTCATATTACTTCGCTGTATCTCAGCAAACACTTCTTCGATTTTATGTTGCATTCCATGTTCTATAATAGTACCGCATAAAATATAAAGCATATCACCTAATGCATCCGCCACTTCTACAAGATCATTGTTTTGCGCAGCCTCTAAATACTCTTCATTTTCTTCTTTCATTAAGTTAAAACGTAGCGTATTTTTAGCTTCACCTAAATCAGCAATAGGCTCGTTTTTATATCCTATTTCGAATGCTGTATGAAATTCCTGTACAGCAGTAATTTTATCTTTCATGTATTTCTTGTAATAAGTTATCTTTGCCGTAAAAATAGCATAAATATGTTTAGTACAGGTCAATGGATATTTGCAGGGTGTTTTGTTGTAGCTTTTATTGTTTTAATGATCATTAGCTACCGAAAAGATCTCAAACTACATCGCAAATATTACAAAGGCAGTATTTTTATTCTCATCGGTTTTATTATCTTTATTTTGTTGCTTTTTGTACTTAAAACGTATTTAAGGCCGGAATAAAAAAACTATACCCCTAGTTTTCAATTAAAT
Source organism: Aquimarina amphilecti (assembly GCF_900109375.1). Taxonomy (GTDB): domain Bacteria; phylum Bacteroidota; class Bacteroidia; order Flavobacteriales; family Flavobacteriaceae; genus Aquimarina; species Aquimarina amphilecti. The sequence continues at coordinate 76,971 of NZ_FOAB01000006.1, read as the reverse complement.
AATTACAAAAATCACTAGTATCAATCGATCACTAGCTAAGTATTCTATTGGTGTTTTTTAGATATCATAAGAAATATACCTTGTATTGGGTATGGGAAAATTATATTATAAAATGAACCTTTGTTCAAGCAGTTAATATTTAATTTTTAGTCGTTATGAATTATTGGAAAAAAAGAGCTGAGAAGTTCCAAAAACTAAAAGAAAAATACGATTCTTCTTTTCAAGAACCAAGTCCTAATGGTAGATACATTATTTTATCACAAAATGATCATAATGCTAATAGGATAGAAAAAAATATCAAACGTAGTGATCTTAATTATGAACCAATCAGCTATGACAAGGTTATAAGACAAAAAAAGAGTATCGATAATGTTCTTTCTGAAAAAAAAGTCATTGTAATTAAAAAAACAGGTATCGGTATCATCAAGCTATCTGATGAAGAATTTAAATCCTCCAATAAACATTCAGACTTCTTAATAATTCCTGACTTAAAAATTCAAAATTCTAATCAGCAGTCCTCAGAAGAAATCTTAACTCACGATGACCCAAATGCCAAGATGACTTATGGAATTAGAATGGGAGAAATTAAACTTGATTCTCATTTTAAAGGAAAGCAAGTTTCAATAGCAATACTTGACACAGGAATAGATAAAAAACACCCAGATTTAAAAGACAAGATTGCGGATGGAAAATCATGGGTTGATAATGAAAATGATTTTTGTGATACAAACGGTCATGGTACACATTGCGCTGGTATAATTGTAGGAGGAATGGACTCCAATGGACTAAGGTATGGTGTTGCTCCAGAGGCTAAGTTATTCGTTGGAAAAGTGTTAGATCATAATGGGGAAGGTTTTTTATCTAACTTACTATGCGCTATAGACTGGGCTATAAAAAATGAATGCAACATTATATCAATGTCTTTAACCTCCAAATTATACGACATTAGTAATGCTGTACATTCTGACTTATTTGAAAAAGCAGAGAAAAAAAGAATTGTTATGATTGCAGCCGCTGGTAACAATAGTGATCATTCTTCTGGTACGACCCATATAATATCAAACCCTGCTGCTTCACATTCTGTAATTGCGGTAGGAGCAATTGACGAATATTACAAACTATATAACAAAAGTAATGTTGGGGTGTATCCGAGACTCCCTTTAGGCTTTGTAGCACCAGGAGTAGATATTTATTCAACTTGGTTATCTAAAAATGGAGAAAGAAACTATAAAACTTGTACCGGAACAAGTGCTTCCGCTCCATTTATTGCAGGTATATTCGCTTTAACAATTTCAAAATTTCATAACAACAGAAGAATCAATAGTTACAGACGTAGAGCTAGTCCAGAACAATTATTAAACGCAATTAATAGAAATGTTTTAGATCCATGGGACAATTCTAATCTATATGGTATTGGACTTCCACTTGCACCTAAATAATAACTAATAACCAAATATTTATAAAATGTCAAACTTACACATCGGAAATGTTGATCTTACTGATAAAGAAAACTTTCAATTTTTATACGGAAGCCAACTTTACGGAACTCTTTTTGGAATTTATGGGAAATTTACCACAGCAAACGCTGATGAAGGATATTATATAAAAGAAATAGAGTTCAAAACAATTAATTATAAAGGAATATTGGATATTAACATTTCTGAAATTAAACGACCTGAATCTAAAGATTACCAACCTCCTCAAGATCCAGATGCTAATGAAGAAAGTCCAATGCCGACACCACAAAAAGTTCTAGTTTTCCTAATAGAAGTTCAAGCATTAAAAACTGCAGATTCAGATATCCAATACATGAACTTTATTCATCAAAATGGTGGTAATGAAAACGGTATAAAAGTTGACAAAAACAATTTTTTACATTTTGATAGAAGATTAAAGAAAATACACGAGAATGGAGAAGCATTAAAAAACAATGTTTTTGATTCGGAGTTTTATTATAGAGAAGGGATTCTTCTAGATGGAGAACAATATCCAGAAGTATGTCCAAAACCAAAAACTCAATCTGATGGACCTGTTAGTTTATTAATGTCTCATTCAGGAGGAATTTGCCCTAGAGGCACTGTTAAAATAAGATAGTTATAAATGATAAAAATATTATTCTTTATTTCCCTTTACGGTTGTTGTTTTCTTTCAACAACCGTTTATTCATTTTCCAGTAACAAGCAAACTCAAGAGTTGATCATTAATAACATTGTTAACCTAGAGTATGAGAATGCAAATAGATTAATAGAAAAAATTGAAGATTGGCAATTAAAAGAAAGTTTAAAAACTTTAAATCTAATACTATACAACCAAGGTCAAGAGATTCAAGATTCCACTTCGGTTAGTTATCAAATAAATCTAAATACCAAAGACAAGCTTCTTCTTATTCTTAATAATCTTGCATTCGGATATAATGAGTTGTTTCACAAACCCAATGAAGGAACATCTTTTACTTACTTTTTTGAGGCTTACCGATTGGCAAAAGAAAAAAATGACACTAATTTAAGAATACTAACCTTATTAGGTATACTTGAATATTATCACTATGAATTTGTTCTAACTAGCAGACAATACGAAAAATACTTATTAGAACTCAAAAGTGTTGCAAAAACTCCAATTTTATATTCTTGGTATTATTTACACTACATCTATTTCAAATTAGAAAGTACTAACAAAAATGAACGAGAAGTATCTAATGAAATAGATAAACTCGAACAACAAATCAAATTGTTAAAAAAAAATCATAGAATTAGACCACTCTTTCTTTCGCTAAAAGCTATCAACTTAGGAAGACAAGGAAAAATAGAAGGGTCCAAAGAATTTCATCTAAAAACTTTAAAAGAATCTGCTGATTTTCCGTTTTTAAAATACATTAGATTCAGAACTTGCTATAAATTAGCCGAATTATACAATTTTAACTACTATACTGAGGATGGTTTGAAATATATTAAAATGGCCGAAGAACATATTGATATTTCAGATAAACTGAGAAGTCAAGTTTTTATATCAAAATACATATCCGAAAACTATAAAGCTTTAGCCGAAAAATATATTGATTCTTTTTATGCATTAAAAAAAGATAAAAGTTTATTCAGAATTGACTCAATGGCTCAAAAAGCTTTCTTGAGCTATCGAGAATCCTACACAAAATTTACACGATCTGTTCAATTAGAACATGAACTGGATTATCAAAAAAACACTTCAGACAATATTAAACTTAACAAACAACTTCAAACGGCAGAAAAAGAAAAACAAATACTAATAGAACAACAAAAAAAGAAACGTAATCAAAATATAGCCATTGGATTAGGTGGATCTCTTTTTTTAGGAAGTGTTATTGCGATTCTTATCTATAGAAACACCAAACGAAAACAACGTATCGCAGAACAGGAAAAAGAGATTGAAGTACAGAAAACAGAAAAACTACTCAAAGAACAAGAACTAACAGCAATCGATGCTATGATTTCTGGCCAGGAAAAAGAACGGCAGCGACTAGCCAATGATTTACACGACAATTTAGGTAGTACACTAGCGACAGTGAAACTGCATTTTGATCACCTAAAAAACAATCGAAATAATCCCAAAATAGAAAATATAGAAGAGTTATTCAGTAAAACAAACAACCTACTAGATGAAGCGTATCAAAAGGTTCGTACCATTGCACACGAAAAAAACAGTGGTGTTATGGCCAAACAAGGATTATTGCCTGCTGTTAGAAACCTTGCAAAAAAAGCTTCTAATGGCAATAGATTACAAATTGAAGTTCAGGATTATGGACTAGATGAGCGGCTGGACAATGCTCTGGAAATTTCCATTTTTAGAATTATTCAGGAACTGATTACCAATACTATCAAACATGCTAACGCTTCAGAAATTGCCATTTCTCTAACTAATCACGACTCTTTATTGAATATTATTGTAGAGGATAACGGAAAGGGGTTTAATGCCAAAGTATTACCAGAAAAAGATGGAATGGGGTTAAAAAGTATTGAAAAACGTATCGAACATCTCGAAGGAACTTTTGAGATTGATTCTACAATAGGAAAAGGAACGAACATTATCATAAATATACCTATATGATCACAGTAGCTATAGCAGAAGATCACCAATCGCTTATCGATGGAATAGATTTACTTCTCAAATACGAAGAAGAAATAAGCATTATCGGCAAGGCAAATGATGGCGAAGAATTGTTAGCTATTGTTAGAAGAAAACAACCAAAAGTAGTATTAATGGATATCCGTATGCCCAAAATTGATGGTATCGCAGCCACTAAAATCATCAAAAAAGAACTACCACATACCAAGATAATTGCTTTCTCGATGTTTGATCAAGAAGATGCAGTAAGACAAATGGTAGCAGCAGGAGCGTCTGGATATTTACTAAAAAACTCCCCTTTAGAAGAAGTATTGACTGCTATACAAGAAGTAATGAAAGGCAATACATATTATGACGCTACAATCGATCCTTCTTTTTTTTCTGACAAAGCAGAACAACGAGTAAAAAAGCAGGTACTCTCAAAAAGTGAACGTGAAATATTAACACTTATTGGACAAGGAAAAACCTCATCTGAAATAGCCGCGATTCGTTTTAATTCTATTTCTACAGTAGAAACGCATCGTAAAAACATTATTCGAAAACTGGGACTGCAAGGAAAAGGAGAATTATTGCGATATGCTATTGAAAAAAAATATGATTTTTAAAAGCTAAAATGTAGTTAATACAAACTAAAAATACCCTGTTACGGGTATTTTTTTATGCTCATTTCGAAGGTAGATTTGGTGTAAACAAAAAATACCATTCAAATGAAAAATCTTTATTTTATTACGTTTATTGGACTACTATGTTGCTACAGTTGTAGCGAAGACAATGGTGATTCGGGAAACCCTGGAATTTCTGATCCTGCGCAAATCGCTAACATCATGAACGACAATCTAGTACTACCTCCTGGTTCTTTTACTGTAGATCCAAGTACAGTACAAATTGATGAATCTATTAGTATAGGTAACGGGTCATCTAGCACTGTACCGATCGCATCGGGACAATCCATGACTAATTCTATATCATTTAACGCACCTAATGGAAATGTCAACGCTGTAGGAATGCGATTCGGAACAACAGGGCCAATTTATTTTGTTCCTGTAAACACCAACGGTGCCACTGCAGGTACTGGAAATTTTGATTTTTTAATCAATCAAGGAATCTGTGCAGACTTATCACAAGTATGTCATGACATCAAATGTTATGAATTTGCACAAACATCTTCTGGAAATATTTCTAGAGCTAACATCAGAGATGTAGCTATGCTCTGCGGTAATTGTGATGAACCTTCGTGTCAAGGTTTAGTTGACGTATCTGATTGCGGAGGATTAGCTGGACAAGATGGAAGCCCTAGATTCAACCTTACTTGGTCCGGAAGTGCTGATTTAGACTTATATGTTCAAGACCCAAATGGCGAGACTTTATCTTTTAACAATACACAATCCAGTTCTGGAGGCGCATTAGATGTAGACTGCACAGGGAATTGTTCAGGAGGTAATTCAGAGAATATCACTTGGGCTAATGGAGGGCCATCAGGCACATACCAATTCTATGTAAATATTTTTAGCGGAAGCTCTACCTCATACACCATAACTGTAAGAGATAATGGTAATACTGTAAATACATTTAGCGGAACTATTAGTACTGGAAATTCTAATACATTGACATACACAAAAAACTAGATCATTATTTTTTATTGAGTTCGTTAAGCTAATAAAATACCCTCAATTGGGTATTTTATTATGCTGATCTACTTTCTAATTTTAACAAAACTTTTAAATTTTTAATTATGACTAAATTAAAACTTTCAGATTTTGAAATTGACAATGTTTCTAAGAGCTACAATTTCAGAAGGACATTTTATTCAGCTCTATTAGTGTCATCTCTAGCGGTGACAACTTCTTGTACTACAGACAGTCCTATTTGTACTGATAGTAATAGTGGTGATGCAGTCGGGGCTGGTGTTAATTGTGCTGACTCAGATTAGTTTACTGTCCGATTTCAAAAACAAAAGAAGTTACTTTGTTATTTGGCAAAATTGTAACTGGAAAAATACCCTCTTTTGGGTATTTTTTTTCACTTAATTCAATTGTAGTTTTAACGTAACACTAAACATTTAAGCTATGATTAAAATTCTTACACACTCTGACAAATCATTAAAAAAATTAAAGAAGATACCTGTAAAGAAGATCCACCTTATTATTTTCTTTTCGATTCTTATGAGCTACTCCTGCTCTTTTCATCAACCTATGATCTTATAATTACAAAAACTAATATTAAAAACAACATTCTCCTTCCTAAAGCATTAAAATGAATCTACAAGAGATATTACACCCTATTACAACAGATACTTTTTTAAAAGAATATTTTGAAAAAAAACACTTAATAATAAAAAATAGAGATCGAGATTTCTTTAACAAACTTCTCTCAATACAAGATCTAGATTCTATTTTATTTTCGTTAACTAATCACCACCCGGATTTTAGGTTAGCAGATCATTCAAAAAATGAAAAACCCGATTCTAAAGAATATACAATAAAAGATTCTGATATTATTGATCCTTTAAAATTTTCTAATGCATTTGAAAATGGAAGTACTTTGGTTATGTCTGGGCTACAAAATAAAATATATAGCTTAAGAAAATTAACCAATGAGTTAGAAACATTTTTTAAGCATCGAATACAAACAAACATCTATCTTACTCCAAAAAAATCTCAAGGATTTTCTACTCATTATGATACCCACGATGTATTTATTTTTCAATTTGAAGGTTCTAAACATTGGCGTATCTACGATCAACCCGTTCCTTTAGCAGATAAAACAACTCCGTTTAATAAAGAAGAATTTATACCGGGAAAAGTAATTAATGAATTTACCTTAGAAAAAGGAGATGTATTGTACATTCCTAGAGGAATTGTTCATGATGCATATTGTACTAATCAAAATTCTGGGCACATTACAACTGGAATTATCGGTAAAACCTGGGCAGAGCATTTAGCAGAAGTTCTTTTGGAAAAATCTAAATCTATGTTACCATTAAGAAAATTTACTAAATTTCATACGATAGATGAAAACGATAAAAATAACGAAATATTAGAAGTTACTAAAGTGGTAACAGCACTTATCAAAGAACTACAAGGAGATGAAGAAATTATCGATGATTTTTACAGTAGGCAGAAAGCTATAGCCCAAGGTCAACTCAGTCAAATCATACATATTGATAGCATTAATAAAGATTCTAAAATAAAGATTCGAGAAAAAAGTAAATTTAGAATGGTCACTAATTGCGGAAAAATAAATGTAAAATTTTATGATTTAAAGCTATCCATGCCTATACAATGTAAGTCTTTCCTTAGTACTCTCATAAAAGAAGATAAAGCATTACCTATTCACAAAATTAATTGTAATCTTGATGATGAAAGCAAAATTTTAGTTACCAAACAACTTTCTAAGATTGGAGTGTTAGATATTGTTTCTTAAAATAAAAATAAAAGAATCACCTTCTAAGAGAATTTCTTTAGAAGGTGATTTATATAGCAAAGTATCTTCTTGTTAATTCACTTCAGGTAAGAAACCATATGTCTTACTATACTCTAACATTTGAGTAACAAAATCTTTTGGTTGCGTTACTTTTATCTTAATAATTTCTCCATTCTCATCCATTTCAGGAACCAATACTGGATTTACAAAACCGCTATAAGGAGCAGCAGTAAATTGTTCATTCCTTTTTAGAACTTCTGCATGAATAGTTTGGTCAACTTTCACACCATACCCCTCTACTAATGCTTCTGCTGCTTTGAAATCCCCTTCAGACTTAATACGTTGTGTTTCACGCAATAAACGTCCAAAAATTTCTCGTAATTTTGTATAATCATTAATATTGTAATACGTTTTACCTTCTCTAGTTACCTTTTCAATTACGTTCTCCTTTGCACCTTGTTCGAAAGCCCATGCACTCACCCATTGGCGATTACGCATATGAGCTTCTTCTACATCGTCGCCTAGATTAAGACGAATCAACTGGGTCATTAATCCATTTCTTATATATCCATCATAAGCTGCTTTTCCAACTTTTTCCCAATCGTCTACTAGACCTAATTCTTGTAATTTAGGGTCCATTAAATAATATAACCCAACTAAATCAGCACGTCCTTCTTCCATTGTGGATGCATAATTCTTTAACGTTTCTTTTGTTTCACCAACTCCTGGATTTAATTGTCCAGAGGCGTGCCCAACAACTTCGTGTAAAGCCGTATGTAATTTATCACCTAGTTGTCCATATTTTTCCTCCAATTCATATTCTTCATCATCGTGAACATATTCTTTAAGGCGTCCTGATCCACCAGCATTATTATACGCATTAGTAATGTTTCCTAATGAAACTGATTTAGATCCAACCGCTGCTCTAATCCAGTTAGCGTTAGGAAGGTTTACTCCAATTGGTGTGCTAGGAGATGCATCCCCAGCTTCTCCAGCAACTGTAACTACTTTATAAGTCACTCCAACTACACTATCTTTTTTATGCTCTTTCATTAATGGAGAGTTATCCTCAAACCATTGCGCATTTTCTGAAAGTACAGCCATTTTCTTAGACATGTCAAAATCTTTAATCTGTACAATTGTCTCATAAGAACCTCTATATCCTAGAGGATCATTATACACCTCGATAAAACTATTGATGTAATCAATATTACCATCAGTAGCGGCTGTCCAAGCAACATTATAATCATCCCATATCTGTAAATCACCTGTCTTATAATATTGAATTAATAATGCTAATGCATCTCCTTGTGCCTGATTTTCGGCAACTCCTTGAGCTTTTTCTAACCATTTAATGATTTCATCAATAGCAGTTCCATATAAACCTCCTGATTTATAAACTCTTTCTTTTAATACTCCATTCTCCTTTACTAATTGAGAATTCAAACCATAGGATAAAGGTTTTTTAGGGTCTGGAGATTTTAAGTTAGTATAAAAAGAAGTAACATCTTTATTGGTTACACCAGGACCATAAAAATTCACTGCTGATAATGCAACGTTATCAACTCCTTTCGCCTGATTTACTTTTTTTGTGTCATCCTCATTAAAAATCACATTAACAGCATCTTCTGATAATTCAGTTTTAGTTTCCGTCAAAAGAGAAGTTAAGTAATCTTTGTTAAATTCTGGTTTGATCTTATCATTGCTATAATGATGGTGGATTCCATTAGAAAACCAAACTCTTTTTAGATATGTTTCAAAAGATTTCCAATCATCAGATGTTTTATCTCCTGTATATGAAGTATACACTTTTTCTAATGATTTTCTAATTGATAGATTATGACGATAGTTTTGATCCCACATAATATCTCTTCCGCTAAGTCCTGCTTGTGTAAGATAATAGACTAACTTTTGTTCTTTAAGAGAAAGGTTCTCCCATCCCGGAATTTGATATCTAAGAACTTTTATATCAGAAAATTGTTCTACAAGATGATCAAATTTTTCTTCTACTACTTCTTGTTTCGTTTCTTCTTGATTAATCTGATCCTGTATACTTGGATCCTTTTTACAAGCTATTAGCATTGCACTAATGGCTATGAAAAATATTATACGATTAAATTTCATTTGTTTATGTTTATTGTTTGCAGCAAATGTAACGAAATAAAAAAAATCCCAAATTTGAACCATTATAACATCTAAGAGCAATTTTGTCTAATAATCTAAATTACCATAACCCACTGAAAGTCTTTAGACTAAAACCCATTTTAAAAATTGATTATATTAGCTTCTGAAAAAACCTAAACTAACTAACATGAAAATCATAAAATATCTATTCTTTCTCTTACTAATTATAGTTATCGGTGGTGGCGCTTATGTAGCTATGACTGATGGCAAATTTCAGTTAGAAGAAAGTAGAGTAATTGATGCTCCAGACGAGCTTATTTTTAATACTGTTAATGACTATAAAACTTGGGAAAATTGGAATCCTTGGATGGACGATTCTGAAGATTTGATTTTAGAATACGCTAACCAAACTAGTGGTAATGGAGCTTCTTATAGCTGGAAAAGTGAAACGCAGGAAGATGGACAAATGAAAACCATAAAGGCTGCTCCTTTTTCGAGTATTGAACAAAAACTTTCAATTGTTTTACCGGTAGTAGATGAAATTACTAATGATGTTTATTGGAAATTTGAAAAACTTGAAAGCAAAAAAACAAAAGTTACTTGGGGAATAAAAGGAGAACAAGGTTTTATGGAGAAATTATTTTGGATGACAAAAGATAGTACTGCATCCGAAAGCATGAGACCTATGTATAAAGAAGGACTAGAGAAATTAGATGCCTATTCTATTGAAAAAATGAAAGAATATTCTATCAATGTTGATGGAGTTACTGAACATAGAGGAGGTTTTTACATGTACATTGCCACAGCATCATCTATTGCTGAAATTTCTCAAAAAATGGAGCAAATGATACCTTCTGTTGTATCATATGTACAACAGAATAGCCTTCCTCAAACTGGCATGCCTTTTACTATATACAATGAATATAATGAAGCTCAAGGAACAGCTATCTACTCTACTGGTGTTCCTGTAAGAGAAGAAGTAGTTACACCAGCCGACAGTAATATTTTATGCGGCTCATTACCTAAACAAAGAGTTGTAAAAATCACATTAAAAGGAGACTACATAAACTTAAAAGAAGCCTGGGAAGCTGGTTACAAATACATAGAACAAAATGCATTAGAAGCTAATCCTGCATCTCCTGCTTTTGAAATATATCGATCTAGTTCTGATTTACAACCGAATCCAGCCGAATGGATTACGGAAATTTATATACCAATAATATAGTAGTTACTAATATTAAATGAAACAATTACTTCTAGTATTTATAGGAGGAGGCACAGGTAGTGTAGCTAGGTTTCTTATCAGTAAATATCTGAATAATGAGGCTACTGGAATTCCTTATGGAACTTTTGCAGCAAACATTCTAGGTAGTTTTCTGATAGGTATCGTTTTGGGACTAGCTCTAAAAAACAATGTTTTATCACAGAATACTATTTTATTTCTTGCTACAGGGTTTTGTGGTGGGTTTACGACATTCTCTACATTTGCCTATGAAAATCATATGCTTTTACGATCTGGTGACTTTATAAACTTTGGATTATATGCCATAGGTACTTTTGTCATAGGGTTTCTTTTAGTATTTTTAGGAATGTGGATTGTAAAATAATAGCATCTACTAATTTATATTATTCTTTTAAAACCCTTTATCCTCATTAGATTAATACCATAAATAACAAATGAAAAAAATAGAAGCAATCATTCGTAAGTCAAGATTTAAAGAAGTTAGAGATGCATTGCATGAAATAGAAGTAAACTTCTTTACCTACTGGGATGTTACTGGTGTAGGTAATGAACAAAAAGGTCATGTTTATAGAGGTATTAGTTACAGCACCACTGATATACAGCGTAGATATCTATCTATAGTAGTTTCTGATGAGTTTGAAAAAAAGACAGTAGATACTATTATTAATGCTGCCAAAACTGGAGATGTTGGAGACGGAAAGATTTTTGTCTCGGAAATACAAAACACCTATAGAATACGAACAGGGGAGCATGGAAATCAAGCTTTGAACTAAAATAAAAAATATCTTAAAAAAAAGGCTTATCAATATGATAAGCCTTTTCTATTTTTAATACAATTCTTAACCTTTATTGATACATAATTTAACAAATTATAAACACTAAAGTTGTTTTTAACTTCTGAAATTCAAAAAATCACTTTAAAAATTCTTAAAAAATCGCTTATTAAACATTAATGTCTAATTTTTTGAGGGCATAAAATTAAAAATATGTAAAAATAACCAATCAACCCCCATTTTTTATTGGGGTAAAATTGTTTTAACATAGTTTTACGGCTCCAATTAAAAACAAATTAATACCAATTAATGTTTATTATGAAAACAAAAACCGTAACAAAACTTTTCAAAAAAGTATGCCTTCTTTCTCTTGCGCTAGTCAGCTTTACCACCATAGCACAGGAAGAAGAAAAAAAATGGTTCGATAACTTTTCGGTTAATGGATCTGTTGATGGATATTTCAGATATAATTTTGGAGCACAAAATGACAATTCTACCGCACCAGCGACTTCTTTTGCCAATCAATCTGGGTTTGCACTAGGTATGGCAAATCTAATTCTTGGTTATGAGGGAGAAAAAGTAGGATTTGTAGCTGATCTTGTATTTGGGCCAAGAGGTGAAGATGCCGTATTTCTTTCTGATGGTTCTTCGCAAATTGTAAACCAATTATATGCATACTGGAATGTAACTGAGAAATTCAAACTAACTTTTGGAAACTTTAATACGTTTCTTGGGTATGAAGTAATTTCTCCAACAGGTAATTTTAATTACTCCACTTCTTATATGTTCTCCTATGGGCCTTTTTCTCATACAGGACTTAAGGCTGATTTCGCTATCAATGATAGTTGGTCTGCTATGGTAGCAATTATGAACCCTACAGATTACACAGAGAATAATCCTTTTGACACTTATATTTTTGGTGCGCAAGTTGGGTATGCTGCAGATAATGGTAGTGCATATTTAAACTTTAGATATGGAAATGAAGGTGAGCCAGGGTTGGTAGGACCTACTTTTCAAGTGGATCTTACTACAGGATGGGATCTTTCTGAAAAATTTTACTTAGGAGTAAATACAACATATTTAACTACAGAGGATCAAGGAGATGCTGATGCATCTGGATTTTATGGTGTAGCATTATATCCACAATTCAAAACTACAGAAAAGTTCACCCTAGGATTAAGAGGAGAATATTTCTCTGTATTTAATGGAGGATTAGTTGATGTCGTTGGTCTTGATGCTGAAGGTGATGGTAGTGTGATTGCTGCTACACTAACAGGAAGTTATGATATTGGTGATCTTACGCTTAAACCTGAATTAAGATTAGATTCTACTTCTGAGGATTTCTTCTCAGACAATGATGGAGAAGCAACAAAAAGTCTTTCGTCTTTTGTGCTTGGAGCCATCTATAAGTTTTAATATATTATAGTTTAATATATTTGTTTGTTTATGCAAAAAGCGCTCTGATTTTTCAGAGCGCTTTTTATTTATTTGTTTACCTCGTGTTTATTATATTTTTTAACACCAACTGGTATTTCCAATTCTAAATGATTCTCTTCTGGAGGAATTGGGCAAGAATATCGTGCACTATATGCACAATAAGGATTATATGCCTTATTAAAATCTATAACAATTGTATCAGCATCTGGAATCTTAAGATCTATAAAACGTCCTCCTCCGTAACTAGTTTCTCCATTTGTTAAATCCGTAAAAGGAAGAAAAAGATAATCTTCATACTCAGGTTGTGTTTTTAGTCCTTGGTTTTGATAAACATTCAATATCCACTCTCTATCCTGTAGCATAAAATGAGCTTCTCCATATTTCACATAAACGGGTTCTCTATCCGTTGTAGTTTTCATGATAAAAGGAGTTTCATATGGAGTTCGAATAAACTTTGCAGTAATACTATACGTAGTATCAATATCAAAAAAATCAAGCTCTTTAAATGTCTTAAAATCTTTAGGTGTTAAGGGTGATTCTTCTTCAGAGGCAAATTCTTTATTTAGCTCTTCTTGAAAAGTTAATATTTTTTTTATGGTCGTAGAATCTTGAGCCATTACATGACCAAAGAATAGTATTAGTAAAAAAGATAATTTATGCACTGTCCCCTTATTTTTTGCAAAAGTACAAACCATTAGCAATAAACAAGTTAATATTCTCTAAAATTGCAGTTAGTTTTTCGACAAAAGGTTACTTTTATGGGTTTTTAGAAAACTAACCATAGCTACCGTGAAAAAACTTTTACGTAATTATATTGACACTTTTTCTGGGTTATCAAAAGAAGTTTGGTGGTTAGCACTTATTACATTGATCAATAGAATGGGTGCCATGGTCATTCCTTTTTTATCTTTATACCTGTCTGATAATTTATGTTTTTCTTTAGGTCAGATTGGTTGGGTAATGACAAGTTATGGACTTGGTTCTCTATTAGGTGCTTGGATAGGAGGAAAATTAAGCGATACAATAGGTTACTACAAGGTAATCTTAAGTTCTTTACTATTAACAGGACTCTCATTTTTTGTTGTTCAATATTTCACTAGCTTCTGGAGTATCTGTATTAGTTTTTTCGTATTAATAGCAGTTGCTGATGCCGCTCGTCCTGCATTTTTTGTTGCGCTAAGTGCTTATAGCAAACCTGCCAACAAAACCAGATCTTTAACTTTTATTAGATTAGCAATAAACTTAGGATTCTCTATGGCTCCTGCGTTAGGAGGTCTTATGATTGCCACAATCGGTTACTCTGGATTGTTCTGGGTTGATGGAATCACGTGCATTATTGCTGGAATTATCATGATTAAGACTTTACACCCTAAAAAAGCAAGAATAATTGACAAAGAAATTATCGTAGATAACCCAACTCCGGCTTATAGTGATAGTGTGTATATAATGTTTTTAATAGCACTTACTCTATTTGGATTTATTTTTGTCCAATATTTTTCCACTATTCCTCTTTATTATAAAGAGGTCCATTTCTTATCCGAAAGAAATATAGGTTTAATACTGGCTATGAATGGAGTGCTAATTTTTATATTTGAAATGCCATTGATAGCTTATTTAGAATCTACTTCGTTATCAAAAATTGGAAATGTAATTAATGGTTTTCTCTTAACCGGAGTTAGTTTTATATTATTAATAATAACTCCCTGGGCGGGGATTGTAATTATTGGTATGATCATCGCAACTGTTGGAGAAATGATTTCGTTTCCATTCGGAAATGCTTTTGCTTTAGATCGATCAAAAAAAGGAAGACAAGGTGCCTATATGGGGCTATACAGTATGTCTTTTTCCTTTGCTCATATATTTGGCCATAATTCAGGAATGCAATTTATAAATCAATATGGTTATAACAACACTTGGGTATTAATGACTATCATTTCCATGGTTGGAATATTTTTATTGTTTGTTGTAAAGCAAAAGGTCAATAAAGAGAATACTTCAAAAGAATTAAAATCTGTTTAAGAAATAAATTATGAGAAAGATATTATACACAGTTTTTCTATCTGCAATAATAATTAGTTGTCAAGAAAAGAAAGAAGAAAAAAATATTCTAAACGAGAAAGAACAGGCAACAAAATTAGAGAAGAAAAAAATATTTCCAAAACTAGTGCCAAACCGTTATAATGTAGCTTTTTTATTGATGAATGGTACTTACAACACCGAATTCACAGCTCCTTTTGATATTTTTCAACACACTCAATATCGTGAAAACATAAAGCAAATGAATGTTTTTACAGTTGCTAATACAGATGACCCAATTACTACTTTTGAAGGTGTAAAAATAATCCCTGATTATAATTATTTAAAAGATGTATTACCTAAAATTGATATTCTTGTAATACCAAGCGCAGAACATCATCTTGATACAGATCTAGAAGATACAGCAATGATAGATTTTGTAAAAAAAGTGAATCAAACTGCCTTGTATATGACTTCTCATTGTGATGGCGCTTTTGTATTAGCGAAAGCAGGAGCGTTAAATAATATAGTTTCGACAACTTTCCCTAGTGATATTGATAAAATGAGAGAAATGTTTCCTGATTTAGATATTAGAAAAGAAATCTTGTTTGTTCATGATGGAAAATACATTACTTCTGCTGGTGGTGCCAAAAGTTTTGAGGCAGCTTTATACCTGTGTGAGCATTTATATGGAGCAGAGATCGCACAATCTCTAGCGGGCGGACTTGTAATTGACTGGAAACTAGATGATGTTCCTCATTTAATAATCTCGAAATAGTTATAGATCATCACAAAAAATATAAAAGCGCTCCTACTAAGGAACGCTTTCATCAATTTTAGGGCTAATTACGTACTCTCTTTAGCTTCAAGATTTGGGGTCTTTCAGACTAATGTCCTCACACCTAATAGGCCCTGATGTATTCCAAACTAAAATTTTAAATCCATATCGTCATACAATTTAAAATGTTAATTCTGGCCATACATCGAAATGTTTTTAAGCACACGTAAATATATTGTAAAAAAATTGTTAACACAAAATTTTTAACGATAAAAAACAATAAAAATCGATGAAATACACAAAAAATGTATTTATCAAAGGTTTTGTCATCAATAAAAACTGATTAAAGTTTTATTTTACACAGTAATTCTCCCCCTTTATCCTTTTAAAAAAATCTGTTAAAAAAGAAAAGCGATCTTTTTCAAGATCGCTTTTTCATACGGGGCAAATTACGTACTCTCTTTAGTTTTTAGATTCGGGGTCTTTAGACTAATGTCCTCACACTTAATTTATCCCAATGCATATTCCAAATTAAAATTTCAAATCCATATCGTCATATTTCTTGATATGTTAATTTCTACAATACACACCGTTCATATTTTACGTGTTATAAAGATATATGAATTTTTACTTCAAAACCGTAATTCAAAAAAAAGTTATTAACAAAATATCGATTAAGTGTTTATTACTATCGTTAAAGTGCGTAATAACTTATGTTTTAGTCAAAATTGAAATACTTTGAAGTCCCCAAATATTGTTTGATAATACCATTATATTCTTTTGAAACCCTCAATGCTAAAGTTCCTTCGATAGCATAAAGCTTATCAATATCCTTATATCCTTGCTGAAGCATCTTTTCTAAATAAAACAACGCTGTTTCGTTATCATTATCTATTGTGCTTAATGAAATAATATTACGATAGGATTCAAAATCATTTTTATCAACTATTGTACTTAATATATTTAAGAATATTTTTCTGTCTTCTTCCTTTTTATAATTAATAACTTCTTTTTTATAATCCGACAAAACGTTTTTCAGAAAACCTTTTATTCTTATTACCATATTACTGGCATATATCTCCTTATTCTTATGTATCTTTTCTAGTTCACCAATCTTATATTGCCACCATCCAAGATTGCCATATTGATTAAGCTCTATGTCTTCTTCCATAGAAAAAAATAATGATTGTCTTAAAAATATTTCCTGATTTTGGTATTTTGATCTTAATCTTCTTTCTTTTTTGTAGTCATCAACTTTTCTAATTTCCTTCTGCTCTTCTTTAAGATTATCCACATTAAGAAATAATCGATACCTACTTCTCATTTTAGTTAACTCATCATAAGCCTGTAGATACTTTTTTTCTTCTTTCAATAAAGAAACTAATTCTCGATCTTTTTGATATCTGTTTTCTATCCAAATGGAATCCTTAGGAATAGTTCCTTTTGCCATTGCAGCCATTGTAAAATGTGGTAAAGCTTTTGCTATTATATTTGGAGGCGGGAGCTCTTCATTACCATTGAAAACATAAACTTCTGAAACTGCACCTTTTTTTCTAAGATATTTATTGGTATCCTCAAAATCTAAAGATCTAAAATTCTTATTTCCAACCATTCCAACGTAAGAGAAGTAATTATTTCGATTCAACTTTTGACTATAATTATAACTATTACCTATCGCTATTACACCTTCAAATTGCTCATATAATAAAGGTAGAGAAGTATTAAGCGGAGCATCTTTTCCTGTCCCAAAAACATACATTCTTTTATTCTGAATTGGAAAAAGAGAAACAATATGTTTGATAAAAAGTGATATATAACTCGATTTATCCTCAGAACTAAGGCTTTCTCCATAATCAGAAACCACTACTATATACCCAAACTCTTCTGCAGATTTCTTAAAAGTGTTCGTAAGAGCGTTTTGATTCCTGGCACTATCAAATCCAAAAAGTACTGGCCACCCGCTATTTAGATCAAATGATTTTGGTAAATAGATACTATAAATCCCTTTACTCGAAGGCACTTTAAGAGAATCTATAACCTCACCTTTTTTAAGTCTTAAAGTATTTTGCGAATAAGAACACGTTATAGAGCATATAAATACAAAAAATAGTATGCTCCGGATAGAGATGAATTTCATAGGTGAAAATTTTAACTAAAATAATAGCTACAAAAAAAATGCCACTTACACTATTTTTGTATAAAACATGTGTTTATAAATTATACTCCAATGCTTCCCAATTCTACACCTTCTGAGTATGCCACTTTTATATCGTGCTCACTAAAAGCTTTTTTAATCTCTTGATGAGTCATAAAAGTTACCTCCCAAAAATCATCAGGCTTTACATAAGGTCTAACAGCTATTAAAATATTATGAGAATCGAAATTTTCGATCCCTATTTCTGTTTTAGGGTTATCCAGAATTTTATCGATTGGCGCTATTGCATTTTCAATTACTCGTTTGACTTTTGAAAAATCTTCATTATAAGGCATCGTAACACCAATCTCTAATCTTACAACTCCTTTTTTGGAATAATTCGCAACAACATCATCGGTTATTTTAGCATTAGGAATAATTAGAACCTTATCTCCTGGAGTTATCACTACAGTACTAAAAATACCTATTTCCTCTACTTTTCCAAAGGAATCACCAACCTGAATCCAATCTCCAGCTTCATACGGCTTTAGGAACATAATTAAAATCCCTGAAGCAAAATTACCTAAACTACCTTGCAAAGACATTCCTATAGCAAATCCAACTGCAGCAAGAATAGCTAATAAACCGGATAGATCTACTCCTAGAATTGTAACGATTGCAAAAATGACCGCTATTTTTAGAATTACTGATATAATTGATAACAGAAAAGGACGCATCGTATCTGAAATGCCTGTTTTCTCTAATGTCTTATCTAAAAGTTGTAGTATTTTTTTGATAATTTTAAACCCTATCCAAAATACCAAAGCGGCTCCAATAATTCTTGGAGCAAAAAAAACAACTTTATCAATGGCTATTTCAAAATATTCGTATAATTTTTCCATGGTTAGATTTTTATAATCTCTAAAATAGAAAAATAAAATAAAAAAACGCTCAGAGTTTTACTCGAGCGTTTTTCTTATCCTTTTCCCGTACTATCTTTAGTTCCTCAGAACCAATGTCCTCACACAAGATTTTGATAAATTCTATACACTTATATAATATCAAATCTTATGCCAAAATACCTAAACCATAGGTCTTAAGTCAATTTATTATCGGAAATAGCTTTTTTATATTTCTTCAACTCTTTTGCTACTCTTGGTGCCATCAAAAATAGTCCTATCATATTAGGTACAAGCATAGAAAAAATCATTGCATCCGAAAAATCAGTTACGGCTGTTAAACTCGCTGCCGAACCAATAATTACACAAATACAAAATATACTCTTATATATATATTCTACATATTTTCTTCTTCCGAATAGATATGACCAAGCCTGATAACCGTAATATGACCATGAGATCATAGATGAAAAAGCAAATAACGTTACAGCAAAACTTAAAACATAAGGAAACCACGAAATACCGCTCTCTAAGGCGTTAGCAGTAAGTAAAACACCTTGCTCATCAGAAATTTCTGTTCCTACTTGAATTTGACCTGTAATAATTAGAACAATAGCTGTCATGGTACAAATTACTACAGTATCTATAAAAGGTTCTAATAAGGCTACTAAACCTTCGCTCGCTGCGTACTTTGTTTTAACTGCTGAATGTGCAATAGAAGCTGATCCTATTCCCGCTTCATTAGAAAAAGCAGCTCTCCTAAATCCTTGAATCATAACCCCTACCATTCCACCTGTAATGCCTTCTCGACTAAAAGCTCCATTTATAATAGCATAAATAGCTTCTGGTATCACTTTATAGTTAATAGATATAACCGTGACCACAGCTACTACATACAAAACTACCATAGATGGTACTATCTTATCAGTTACTTTAGCTATCTTCTTTATTCCCCCAATAATTACAATAGCCACTAGAATAGCCATCACCAATCCAAATAACCATCCTTTTCCGTAAATAAAACTATTCTCCGCACCAGTTACATGTTCAAATAACTTAAAAGCCTGATTAGCCTGAAACATATTTCCACCACCAAAAGACCCTCCTACACACATAATTGCAAAAATTACTGCTAAGACCTTTCCGAGATTGGTGAATCCCTTTTCTTTTAAACCTTTACTCAAATAATACATTGGCCCGCCATAAACAGTACCATTTTCATCAACTTCTCTATATGCAACCCCAAGTGTACATTCTACAAATTTGGATGCCATTCCTAAAAAACCAACTAAGATCATCCAAAATGTTGCTCCAGCTCCTCCAATAGATAATGCAATAGCAACACCTGCTACATTACCCAAACCAACCGTGGCAGATAAAGCGGCAGTTAAGGCTTGAAAATGACTTACCTCCCCTATTTCACCTTCTACCCTAATCGTATCAGGTTGATCTCCATCTTTTGTATGAACGGACTCCGAGACTTCTAATGTATCTGAGGATTCGAGATCATCATATTTGCCTCTAACAATATTTATCGAAGTCCAAAAATTTCTAAAATTAATGCCCTTAAAATAAATAGTAAAATAAGAAGCTCCTAACAACAGAACGACCAGAACCCATGGCACTCCAACTTGGGAAGTAATTGGAATTTCAGCAAAAATTGCATCCACAAACCAATCTGTGGCATTTTTAAAACCTTCATTAATGTTTTGATCAATAGTGCTCTCTAATTTTTCTTGCGCATTAGTGTATGCATATGATAAAAGAGAAATACATACTGCTATAATTTTCTTCATTTTCCGAATATTTTGATTCCGGACGAAGATTACACAAAACAGATTATCACAAAAGATTACGCAGTGATGAAATTAAAAACTTAGAATGCTTAAGCATGTACTTAATCAGTACTTTTATGCTGAATGCTAGCATATTTTAGTAGTTCATTAGTTTTGGCAAATGTTATTAATTGTTCTTTTCCATCTGCTCCACTAATTTTAAGCACTTTTTTAATCTGGTAAATATGAGTTTGGAAACCATCCAAACTTATGTTCATAGCCTCCGCAATTTCTGTATACGATTTACTACTTCCGCAAATACCAAGATTTCCCAATACTTCTTTTTGTCTATCGGATAATGCAATTCTTGTAGATTCTTCTAATGAGCTAATTTTAAGTTCATTTTCTTTCAAGCGTCTTTGTAATGTAGTTATTGTATCTAAGTGACTCTCGTTAGCTATTACCAGTTTTTGATTCTGATTTAATAGTTCTTCCTTTTTGGTTGTAAGGATTTCTAATTCTGTTTGTTTCAATTCTTTTTCTGAAAGAAATTTCCAACTATATAACAAAATAGAGAACAATAGAATAAATAAAAACTTAAATGATACTCCAGTAATTACTCCAAGTAAACTCCAAAATTCTTGATCGATATACCCTAACATTTTATCCTGTGGAATGATTCTATGGGTTACTGCGATTACTATAAGTACAAACAATAAAAAACAAGGTACTACCATAAATTTCATGGCCCGATTTGCAAAAGCTTTGCTCAATTCGTTTAACAATGCAAATGCAACGATTAGTGAAATCGGAATATCTATAAGCCATATAAAATTATTACTAATCTCTGTATTACTATAGGAAGCAACGATAAAGACAAAGGCAATCATTAGTAAGACTCCACTAAAAAGAGTTACAAACTCTTTCTCAGAAAAACGCTGCACTAATCTGACCATAATATTACGCTCTCTCTGATGCTCTATAGATGGCAAAGAAAGTAATATACTTAATGAGTTAGTTAAAGAAATAAATACTCCAAGGTAAATAACAATCTTATTAGTCTTTTCAATATCAACTAACTGAACCAGTATTATATTCATTAGAGCACCAAACCCCCACAAAAAAATCGCAAAACCAAACCATTTAATACCACTAATTGATATAGAAGTCTGGTTCTTTACTTTCTCTTTATAATAAATTCTATGAATTACAAAAGCAGTAATCAAGCAAACTATTGCCGTAACATAATATTCTAAAGTAACGTACATGATATTCTAAAGATAGTATATATTCTATTCATTCTTTCGATTCAGAATTGGGTTATTTTCGACTACATTAGATAAAATAATGTGAGTTTTTGCTTCGCCATATGTGATCAATCGATCTATAAAACCCTGAAGATGGACTTGATCCTCAAGAACTACTTCCATAATTATATTTTCATTACCCGTAATTCGATAACAATTAAGCACCTCTTTAAATTCAGATATTTTTGATAAAAACGGCTTTAAACGTCCCATAAAAGCTCTCAAAGTTATAATAGCTTTTAATTGGTAACCTGTTTTAGCATAAGATACTTTGGTTGTATAACCTTCTATTATACCATAGTCTTCCATTTTTTTTATTCGTTCTGCAACAGCAGGAGAACTCAATCCAACACTTCTTCCTATTTCTGCATTAGATAGTCTTGCATTTTCCTGTAATAATTGAAGAATTTTCCAATTTGTGATATCCATTATGATTTTAAGTAAAAAACAGAATTTACATTATTTTCTAAAGCAAATTAAGCAATATACCTTAAAGTAAAAAGCAATATCCTTATAAATACCCTTAATTTTGACTTAACCATGAATGCGAGCCCTAAAAATAAAATACTTTATAAAAAAGCTCTTGAAATACTCATATTATCTAAGAGTGTTTCTAAATATCTAGTTCATGATTTTTCTGCATTAGAAAAAAACGGAAACGAAAACCCATTTATTTATTTTACGGGAGATATCGTAAAAGATTCAGATTCTTTAGTTCCTGAAATTATTAAAGCGGAAAATCAAATTTTCCAAAATGATCGTTTAAAACATGCTTGTTTATTAGAGAATTTGACCAATAAACTTTATCGCAATTGTGAACGATTAGAACATTCCGAAAGTAATGGTAAAGATTTTGTTAAGTTACTACGCAAAGAAGTTAAAAAGTTTAAAAAGCTACAACGTAACTGGATGATGTCCTTATAACTAATCCTATTAAGGATAAATCAGCTTCCTAATTTTATCAGCAAGTTTTTTCTGTTTCTCATTAGATTCATATAAATTAGGATTGTTCATTGAATATGCAACGGCAAAAATCTGAAACCTTAACCTTTCTAACATTTTTTTAGTTTGTATATCTTCTTTTTTATCCAATTTTTCTAATTTACCTAGCTCTTGCTCCCACCAGGAAAGATCAATTTTATTAGGTTTTTTATAATCTTCAAAAAGACGTGTAGTAAACTTCTTTGTTAAAGCAACTTCTTTATCGAATGCCTTAGATACCGATTTCAATAAATTTTTATATGCTTTGCTCTTATGAATTATCTTTAATTTGTTTACTATACTATCCAAGTTATAAAACGAATTATAGGTAGTTAGAGCGCGTTCATAATTTTCTACTGCTATTATCAAATCACTTTCTTTTTCCGCTTCAAGTCCAGTGTTATAAACTTTTTTATAGCTTTTGTAAATTTCTGAAGCTTCCTTTTTCCTAACCTCTCGAAGATGCGCCTGAATTTCTAGCCAATCGAATGCTCTTAAAATTTGATCAGGAGGCGTCCAACTATGATTACCATCATACGTTATTAATGTGTTTGTAAAATTTAGTTTTTGTAAATATCCTTTTGCACGAATCATTTCTTGATAATTCATATCTCTATCGCCGCATACACCTACATATGCGAAGTTTTGAGTGCTTGGGATATGAGAAGATTCTTGTGAAAATCCAGCTCCACAGCCTACAACACCCGCTACTTGATTTGTTAATACTGCAATAGCAGAAGCTAAACGAGATCCACCAGAGAAACCAGATAAATATATCTGATCTTGCTTAATTCTAAAATTAGCAAACATAAATTCGAACAAACGATTGGTAATATCAAAATTGCGATCGTACGGTCCATTCTTAGTATGGTTAGAACACACTAGTATATATCCATAACTTTCTGAAGCCTTCACAAATTGCTGTATTCCTCTTTTACCCTCTGCTCCAGGATCAAAAACAAATACAATTGGCGACGCTACATTGGCATCAAATGCACTAGGAAGATACATTGCAAATGTCTCTTTATTTTTGTCAGAGACAAGAATAGAATCTATAATTTTTCCTGTTTCATAGGTTTGAGCAAAAGTATTTACACAAATACTTAACAATATGATATATCTTAACATCACTTATATCTTTTGACCCAATTACTTACTTTTTGTAGGCTACTTCATTCCCAATTGATTGAAAACAACGTAAATAATTTACTGGTTTGTATAGTTAGCTGAAGATAGAAAAATAAAATTTTATCCTTTAATAAAGTTTGATATTTTATTATTAATCAGTTTTATAAAAATACAACCACTAAAAAAACACAGTCAGATC
This sequence comes from Aquimarina amphilecti, assembly GCF_900109375.1. Classification (GTDB taxonomy): domain Bacteria; phylum Bacteroidota; class Bacteroidia; order Flavobacteriales; family Flavobacteriaceae; genus Aquimarina; species Aquimarina amphilecti. The sequence continues at coordinate 52,656 of NZ_FOAB01000006.1, read as the reverse complement.
AATCTTTAGATTCTAAAAACTCTCTTTCTTTTGTTGTTAATACAATAGCATTGGAATTAATCACATTAGACGGTAACATTTTGTAAATCGGTTGTTCTAAATCTACTATTCCATTATTTCCAAACCTCCTTTTTTTGGATTCTTTTAAAACAAAAAGATCGTTTTTAAATTTAGTATCATAGTTTTTGTTATCATAAGATAAAGTCACATTGCCTTCTATACTAAATTTACTTAGACTATATTTTTTATCCATTTTCTTAGTAAAATTATACGAGATAACTTGACTTTTGCTTTCATACTCATATTCTCTATTAGAAAAAGTAGAAGTCTTTTTCTTTATATCATTGCGCAATTCAACCTCTTTAACAAACTCGATAACTGCTTTTGTTTTTTTATCAAAAACAAACCTACCTTTTGTTCTATTTGCTATTTCATTAACATTCTTCCAATCAGTTGTAAAAGAAACTATAATAACATCTGATGAAGATACTTCTACTGTTTCCTCTATCATTCCCGAATATTTTAAAAAACCAACTATAGCAACATCTAAATATGTATTAAGTAATAGACTTTTAGTTACAATATGTCCGCTTGATTCTGGATTAGATTCACCTTTATCATTAATATCAAAATCCATAGGAACGTTCTTGTTTTGACTAACAGTACCTAATTTAAGCTTTATGTTTTTCTCTAGTTTTCTATTATTGAAACCTGCGTCTTTTGTCCAAATTTTAAGATCTGAAAGAATTAGACGATGTATTTTATCATCCACCAATAGGGTTTCCTTAAAAGAGCATTCTTTTTCTGTTGGATAATCTACGTATAGGTTATAGTAATTATCCAATACATATTGGAGTGCTTTTCTTAAATCAAAAGAATTAACAATTACCTCATCTAACTGCACATCATCAGGTTTTAAAGAAATAGTATTTAAGAGTGTTATTTCTTTAGGAGTTACAGTTACATCTTGGTAATTAAGATGAGAGATAGTTAATATCTCTTCTCTAACGATAATATTTGCAGCACCATCAGCATTCGTATAACTTCCTTCTTCTAAACTAGCATATAACAAATGAACTCCTTCTATGGGTTCCTTTGTAAGTTCATCAACAATAATGATTTGTTTCGTCTGAGATGATCCAAAAGAATAAACGAGAAGAGTACATAAGAGTATTACACGATATTTGTAAAAGTTCATAAGATGTTTTTTGATGCTATAGCGATGATCAAAAATCTTGCCGCAACCTATAGATTACTATATTCATTATTAATCTTATTTATACCTTTTACCATGTTTAATTACCATATCAACATCTTGCAACAAGTTTACATGTCTTAAAACATCTCCTTTTACCGCTATAATATCAGCAAATTTACCCTCTGTAATAGTTCCAACTTTATCAGAAACTCCCATCCAAACTGATGGCCAATACGTGGCTGCTTTTATTGCATACATAGGATCTATCCCAAATTCATTTACCCATACATCTAATTCATTCCAAGTAGATTGGCTATGGAATTTCATCGGAATCCCGCTATCAGTTCCAATCATCAACACTACTCCTGCCTCCATTAACTGCTTAATTTTAGTTTCTAAAGTTGGTTTTCGCAATGGTGTTAACTGAAAATATGGTAAACGATCTTTATGAGTAAAGCTGTTTTTTATGTCTGTTACTATGGTATCATGTAATCCTCTATGCCAAGAATCATTATCTAAATGCTCTCCGTTATCCCTTACATATTCATAATTATACAGACCTTCGACTGTAGGACACCAAAATAAAGGACCAAGATTCATTTGTGCCGTTCGTTCCTTGATCGCTTCCATTACATCATCTGGATATCTCGGAGCCGATGACAAACCAGTATGTTCAAAACAATCTACATTGGCGGTAAGTCCTGCTCTTATTTCCTGTGGCCGATGTCCGTGAGCAACTACTTTTAAATTGTACTTATGAGCTGTTTCTACTACAGCTTTTAATTCTGTGGCAGTCATTTGATCTTGATCAATGAGTTTTATACAATCGACACCTGCATCTGCTAATTTTTTGATTTTCTTTTTAGCATCCTCTACCCCATTAATCCCCCAACGAAATGCTTCTGTTCCCGGATATGGTTTCTTTTGGATAAATGGTCCAGAAACATACAAGGTAGCTCCTGGGATTTCTCCTTCATTAATACGATCTCTAACAGAGATACTTTCTTTAAGCGGACCTCCAAGATCTCTAGCACTGGTAACTCCTGCCATTAACAATTGTTCTGCCGAAGAAGGCATGATTACATTTTCTAATAATGGCGGATATGTTTTATCCCAATACTTATAATCTGCATGACCATTAATCATCGTATGTACATGCATATCCCAAAGCCCTGGCAATACCGACATTCCTTCTGTAGAAATCACCTGTGCATTTGTTGGCACTTCTAAAGTTTCTATCGTACCAATAGCTTTGATCTTATCATTCTCTATGATTATTACACTATTTTTTATGGGAGTAGCTCCAAATCCATCAATTAATGTTCCGCCGACTAACGCTTTCACTAATTTTTGTTGTCCAAAAGCGCTACAGTAAACAAGGGATAGTATTATGAATATTCTTTTCATGATGAGTTGTGTTTCTCTAAAGATAGAAAAACTAACAGAAAAGAAAAATCCCGCATCAGAGCGGGATTTTATAAGTTTCGACATTACTAAAATTTAAAAAATCTTCGATTACATATTTCTACGATATTGTCCACCAACTTCAAATAGTGAAGCCGTAATCTGTCCTAAAGAACATTTCTTACTAACTTCCATCAAAGCTTCAAAAATATTTTGGTTAGTAATTGCTCTTTCTTGTAAATCCTTTAGTAACTCAGAAGTTTCATCAGAATTTCCTTTTTGTAATTCATTTAACATTGTAATTTGATATTGCTTTTCTTCTTCTGTTGCACGAATTACTTCTCCTGGAGTCACAGTTGGAGATCCTTTAGAACTTAAGAAAGTATTTACCCCGATAATAGGAAACTCTCCCGTATGTTTTAATGTTTCATAATATAAACTTTCTTCTTGTATTTTACTACGTTGATACATTGTTTCCATAGCACCTAACACTCCTCCACGTTCCGTAATTCTATCAAACTCCGTAAGAACTGCTTCTTCAACTAAATCAGTTAACTCTTCAATAATAAAAGATCCTTGAATCGGATTCTCATTTTTAGCTAATCCCAATTCTTTATTGATTATCAATTGAATTGCCATTGCTCTTCTAACAGATTCTTCTGTAGGTGTAGTAATAGCTTCATCATACGCATTGGTATGTAATGAATTACAATTATCATAGATAGCATATAATGCTTGAAGCGTTGTACGAATATCATTAAAATCTATTTCCTGCGCATGTAATGAACGTCCAGAAGTTTGTATATGATACTTAAGCATCTGCGCTCTAGCGTTAGCTCCGTACTTATCTTTTAAAGCTTTTGCCCAAATTTTACGAGCTACTCTACCAATTACAGCGTATTCTGGATCAATACCATTGGAGAAAAAGAAAGATAAATTTGGTCCAAATTTATTTATATCCATCCCTCTACTTAAGTAATATTCTACATACGTGAATCCATTAGCTAAGGTGAGTGCTAATTGGGTTATTGGATTTGCTCCAGCTTCTGCAATATGATACCCTGAAATAGAAACAGAATAAAAGTTACGCACTTGTTTTTCTATAAAATACTCTTGTACATCTCCCATTAATCGCAATGCAAATTCTGTAGAAAAGATACAAGTATTCTGTGCTTGATCTTCTTTAAGAATATCTGCTTGCACCGTTCCTCTTACTGTATTCAGAGTTGTTGCTTTAATCTCTGCATATATATCTGCTGGTAATACTTGATCTCCCGTTACACCAAGCAACATTAATCCTAATCCATCATTTCCTTCTGGAAGATCTCCTTGATAAGAAGGACGTTCGACTCCCTTATCTTTATAAATCTTCTTTATTTTGGCATCAACCTCTGATTCTAGATTATTTTCTTTGATATACTTCTCGCAGTTTTGATCGATCGCGGCATTCATAAAAAAGCCCAATAACATTGGTGCAGGACCATTAATAGTCATACTAACAGATGTCATTGCATGAGTAAGATCAAAACCAGAGTATAGTTTTTTAGCATCATCTAAGCAGCAAATAGAAACTCCAGCGTTACCAATTTTACCATAAATATCAGGTCTATGATCTGGATCATTTCCATAAAGTGTTACTGAATCAAAAGCCGTAGACAAACGTTTTGCTGGCATCCCTAAACTTACATAATGAAAACGCCTATTAGTTCTTTCTGGACCACCTTCTCCAGCAAACATTCTCGTAGGATCTTCTCCAGTTCTCTTAAAAGGATACAAACCAGAAGCAAAAGGAAACTCTCCAGGCACATTCTCCTGTAAACACCATTTTAAGATATCTCCCCAAGCTTGATACTTAGGCAAAGCTACTTTTGGAATCTGACTATGAGATAAGGATTCTGTATGCGTCTCTATTTTTATTTCTTTGTCTCGAACCTTAAAAGAGTAAATTGGATCTTTATACTTCTGAACTTTTGCCGCCCAACCGGTTATCGTTTCCCAATTATGAGGATCTAGATTTAATTTCACTCGGTCAAATTCTGCTAATAAAAGTTTTAAGAAATCTTCATTTTCATCATTCTTTACTTTTCTAAGTTGTTCTTCCTCAACACCATTTTTAGATAAACCTAAAAAATCTAGATTAGCTACACTGCATATCGTTTTATAGATTCCATATAATTTCTGAGCTACTTCTACCTGGGTACTAGCCGTTTTATCATATGCCCTATTATTTTCAGAGATCTCAGATAAATATCTCGTTCTACTTGGAGGAATTACGAATATCTTTTCAGACATTTCCTTAGAAATATGAAAATCTGATTTTAAATCTGCACCTGTTTTCTCCACCACCTTATCCATAATCGCTTTATAAAGCGTATTCATTCCTGGATCATTAAACTGCGAAGCTATAGTTCCGTATACTGGTAAATCATCTTGAGGAATATCCCACAATTGATGATTACGCATATACTGTTTTTTTACATCTCTTAAAGCATCTAGAGAACCTCTTTTATCAAATTTATTAATAGCAACTAAATCCGCAAAATCTAGCATATCTATTTTCTCCAACTGAGTAGCTGCTCCAAACTCTGGAGTCATAACGTATAATGAAGTATCACTATGCTCTAGAATTTCTGTATCTGATTGTCCAATCCCTGAAGTCTCTAAGATGATAAGATCAAATTCTGCAGCTTTTAAAACTTCGATAGCCTCTGCCACATATTTGGATAATGCTAAATTAGATTGTCTTGTAGCTAATGAACGCATATATACTCTAGGCGAATTTATTGCATTCATCCGAATACGATCTCCTAATAAAGCTCCACCAGTTTTACGTTTAGATGGATCTACAGAAATTAATCCAATTGTTTTATTAGGAAAATCAATTAAGAAACGTCGAACTAATTCATCTACAAGAGAGGATTTTCCAGCTCCTCCAGTTCCTGTAATACCCAGAACAGGTGTTTTTGATGTTTTATTTTTTTCGTGTATTTGATCTAAGGTGTCCTTTGCAACTTCAGGAAAATTTTCTGCCGAAGAAATCACACGAGCAATCGCACCAATTTCTTTATCTGCTAAATGCGCTCCTTCTCCATTTAAATTATCTCCAATAGGATAATCAGATTGTTGCACTAGATCATTAATCATTCCTTGCAATCCTAGTTCTCTTCCATCATCAGGAGAATAAATCCTAGTAATTCCATACTCCATTAACTCACTAATCTCCTCGGGTAAGATTACTCCACCTCCACCTCCAAATATTTTAATGTGTGAAGCTCCTTTTTCTTTAAGTAAATCATACATATACTTAAAGTATTCATTATGTCCTCCTTGATAAGAGGTCATTGCAATAGCATTGGCATCTTCTTGAATTGCACAATTCACTACTTCCTCAACACTTCTATCATGTCCTAAATGTATGACTTCGACTCCGGTTGACTGAATAATACGACGCATAATATTTATCGCCGCGTCATGACCATCAAATAATGATGCTGCAGTTACAATTCTAACTTTATTCTTGGGCTTATAGGGTGCAATTTGTTCCATTGACAATAAAAAGTGTTTTAATAGGTGCTAATTTACGAAATACGCATCAAAAACCGATATTTTTTTAGAATTATATAATTTCAATAACTCTAACTATCGTTTTATTATTTATAGTTCAAATTTACGTTTATTATTTTTCAATTCCTGTAACAAAAGGACATTCCATTGGTCAATATAGAACTTAAGAAAGTGTTAACACTATTGTTAAAGATTTTCTAACTATATCTGGAAAATTATATCTTCCAAAATTATTGAAAACAAATACATTTTAAAATGAAAATTACATCATCAAAAAACAAATTATTACTCTTATCATTTGCATTTGTTTTGGGACTAGGGATCCAAAGCATGGAAGCACAACGTAAGAAAAAGAAAAAATCAAAAAAAGGGAAAACGGAGCAAGTAGATACTGCTAAGAAAGATTCCAAAGAAAAATCGATTGAAGAGCTCACCAAGAAAAGTGAAAAAATAGAAGGATTGTTTACCATCTATAGAGATACTATTGATGGAACTACCAAAATGGTGATTAAAAAAGACCAGATTGGCAAAGAATTTATTTATTTCAGTCAAATTTCTGATGGAGTACTAGAAGCTGGTGCTTTTAGAGGTTCATACATGGATAATAAAGTTTTTAAAATCGAAAAACATTATAATAAAATTGAGTTTATCACTCAAAATGCTTCTTATTATTTTGACGAAAACAGTGCTTTATCAAAATCCGCTAATGCCAATATTAGCGAAGGAATTATGGCAAGTTTAAAAATCGAAGCTTTGGACGAAGAAAAAGGATTGTATCTAATAAAATCAGATGATCTATTCCTTAAAGAGACTTTTGAACAAATAAAAATGCCGAATTTCCCTGGGCAATCACCTTTTGCTTTTAAGCTAGGTTCTCTTAGTAAAGAGAAAACTAAAATTAAGATGATCAAAAATTATCCAGAAAATCTGAACGTAAACAGTCATTATGTATATTCTAAATCAAACATACTTAATGGAGGCTCTAGAGCCGTTACGGATGGTAGAAATGTGACAATTAAGGTAGAGCACAGTCTTATTGCAATGCCAGAAAATGATTATAAGCCAAGATTTGATGATCCTAGAATTGGTTATTTCTTAACTCAGGTGACTGATATGACTTCTGCAAGTCCAACACCTTATAGAGATTTAGTACATCGTTGGAATTTAGTTAAAAAAGATCCAAGTTTAGCAATTTCCGAACCAGTACAGCCAATTGTTTGGTGGATGGAAAACTCTACACCAGTAGAATTTAGAGAAACCATTAAAGAAGCTGTTTTAGAATGGAACAAAGCTTTTGAAAAGGCAGGTTTTAAAAATGCAATGGTTGTAAAATTACAACCTGATGATGCAACATGGGATGCTGGAGATATTAGATATAATGTACTGAGATGGACATCTTCGCCGAGACCTCCTTTTGGTGGGTATGGTCCAAGTTTTGTAAACCCAAGAACAGGAGAGATTCTGGGAGCTGACATTATGTTAGAATATGTATATCATACGAATAGAGTAATGTATGACAAATTATTTAACCTTACTGCTAATAATGAGAACAAGGAAAATGATTTTCCGGTAATTATTAAAGACAAACACTTATACTGTTCATATGGCCATTTAATGCAAGAAAATTCTTTATTCGGGCAAGCAGCTCTTATCGCATATGGCGCAAATGATAATGAAATGAAAGGTATGAAGATGGAGGCTATGAAGGAACTAATTATGCATGAAGTTGGTCATACTTTAGGGTTAAATCATAACATGAAAGCAAGTCAGTTATTCTCTCCAGAAGAATTAAATAATCCAGAATTTATTAAAGACAAATGCCTTACGGGATCAGTTATGGATTATACTGCAATTAATGTCACAAATGATAAATCAAATCAAGGACAATATTTTTCTACGACAGTTGGACCTTATGATAAATGGGCTATACAATATGGATACACTCCAGTAAGCTCGGATAAAGAGCTGGAAAAAATCGCTAGTCAATCTACTAAACCTGAACTGATTTTCGGAAATGATGCTGATGATATGCGCTCTCCAGGAAAGGCTATAGATCCAAGAGTAATGATTGGTGATATGTCTAATGATCAAATAAAGTATTCTATCAACAGAATGGAATTAGTGAATAATATGATGGGCGAAATCAAACTGAAGTTTAGTAAAAAAGGAGAGTCTTATCAAGAGCTGAGACAAGCTTATTACATCCTGAGCGGTCAGTATGCTCAAGCAGGAAATGTTATTTCAAGATTCATTGGTGGCGTATATGTAGATAGAAGTATGGTAGGACAAGACACAAATGCCAAACCTTTTACACCCGTTAGTTATGAAGATCAAAAAAGAGCAATGAATGCTTTAAAAAAGTATGTGTTTGCACCAGATGCATATAAGACTCCAAATGATCTTTATAATTATATTGCTATGCAACGAAGAGGGTACAACTTCTTCGGAGGTCCAGAAGATCCTAAAATTCATGATCTTACACTTGGGTTTCAAAAAAGAGTACTAGATCATATTTTGCACCCTAATACTTTACAAAGAATTACCGATTCTGAATTATATGGTAATGAATATAAATTATCAGAATTTATGACAGATCTAAATAATGCTATTTTTCAGGCAGATGTTGCAGGCTCTATAAATACTTTTAGACAAAACTTACAATTAGAATATACTAAAAGACTAATCAATGTAGCTAAAAACTCCGGAGCTAAAGGACCGAAATACACCTATGCTTCTAAATCAATGGCTCTATACAATCTAAAAAGAATAAGATCTATGGTATCTAATGGTACCGGAAACAAATTATCAAAGGCCCATAAAGATCATTTAAGAACATTGATTAATAATACAATCGAAGACATTAAGTAATTCTGATCTAACTACAAATTCTAAAAGGCTGATTATTATTAAAATCAGCCTTTATTTTTTATATATAATTCAGAAAAAACAAGCATCTACTTTCAATTATTTAAAAACGATTCACATCCTTCATCTTTGTAAGAAATTGTTATACTCTTTACCTTCTTAAATAGTAAGTTTATATCTGGAAAGGAAAGAAACTGATCTATTGATACATGAAAAAAACAACCTTACTCATTAACTGTCCGGATAAAAAGGGAATCATAGCTACGGTAACAAATTTTATTTTAGCAAAAAAAGGAAACACAGTCTATATTGAACAACATATTGATAGGGAATTAGGCGAATTCTTTATGAGATTAGAATGTGAATTTGATCAAGATGAAGAAAAGCTAGCTTTATTTAAAGAGGCTTTTAATAAAGAAGTAGCCTATAATTACAATATGCACTGGGAAATGTATAATGCCGAGAAAAAACCTAAAATGGCACTTTTTGTTTCTAAGTATGATCATTGTTTATACGATATTCTAGGAAGGCACGCTTCTGGTGAGCTTCAGGTAAAAATTCCAATCATCATAAGTAATCATTTAGATCTAAAACCGATAGCGGATAATTTTAATATTTCTTTTAAGCACATACCTGTCAGCAAATCCAATAAAAAAGAAGCAGAAGAACAACAACTAGAATTACTAAAGGAACTAAAAGTTGATTTTATTGTTTTAGCCAGATACATGCAGATTTTATCTAAAAAATTTGTAAAACAATTTCCAAATAAAATCATCAATATTCATCATTCTTTTTTACCAGCTTTTCCTGGAGCAAAACCTTATCATTCTGCTTATGAACGTGGTGTGAAAATTATTGGAGCCACAAGCCATTACGTTACTTCTGATTTGGATGAAGGACCAATTATTGAACAAGAAGTGGTCCGAGTATCGCATATCCATAACGTGCAAGATTTTATTTTGAAAGGACGTGATTTAGAAAAGATAGTCTTATCTAGGGCTATAAAGCACCATATAGAAAGAAAAGTATTGGTTTATAACAACAAAACTGTTGTTTTTTCATAATTCAAACACATCCTTGGTATTTGCGAACCTGTACCCTTCTTCTTCTAATTGAATTCTTTCTTTGTTACTAGGATTGATTAGAGGATTTGAATGATTGAAATGAATAAATATAATTTTTGATTTAACCTCTTTAGATTCATTTTTAAATAAATTAATACTCTCCTGAATAAAAGGATGCGGAACCTCAGCCATAGGCCTAGGTATTTCTCCTTCTTTAAAAAAAGTAGCATCTATAAATGCATAATCCACTTTTTTCACCTCATCTACAATACTATTTTTCCATACAGACCATTTATTAATATCTGGAATAAATAATGCTGACTTAGAACTCCCATCTATCTTATACCCGACTGTTTCAGAAAATTCATCTCGATGCGGTACAAGAAATGGTGTGATTTTAATTTTTTCTGTTAAAGCAACTGAAGTTTCATTTTTTAATGGTTGAAGAACAATATTTTGTAAATCCACTAATTGTGACCAAGGCCCATTATTTTCTAAAAAAGATTTCATTTTAGGCATGGCAAACACATTAATCTTTTTAGATCCCATTGCCTCTCTACCAAAATACATGAGACCTGTATAATGACCAATATGCGCATGAGTTAAAAATACTCCATCTATAATAGGGCTCTTATTTAGATGTTTAGCATCCAACATAGACAATTGTTCAGGTAAATCTGGAGTAGCTTCGATTAAAAACTTTTTGTCCTCCTCTTTATCAATTATCCCCAAAGAAACTACAAGTTCTTTTGTAACCTTACCTTCAGCTACATCTATAAATTCACTAGTATTATTAATATGAGGGTACCCTCCATCTTGAGCAATTCCTAAAATAGTTATATATTGTTTTGGATCATTAACCCCAAAAGACCTTCCTTTCATCGAATCTTCACTATTTTTGCAAGAAAGAATTGAAATAGATAGTATGAAAAAAATTAACTTTGAATTCATATAAATCATTATAATCTCAAATCTAATAAGAAATTATGAAAAGAATTTTTTTACTGTTAGTTATATTTCAACTTTCAAGTTGTGCAGAACTACAACAAGTAATAGAAAGCCTCCCTCAAGAAACTACAGGAGCGATTGGACTTAGTAATATAGATATAGGAAACGGTTTAAGAGAAGCGTTAGACAAAGGAATCGATAAACAAGTAACTAAACTTACCCAAAAAGATGGTTTTTTCAGAAATGAATTGGTGAAAATCGTATTGCCTGAAGAATTAAAAAAAGTAGATAAAACCTTAAGAGATATTGGACTTGATAATCTTGCAGATGAAGGTCTAAAAGTTCTTAATCGAGCTGCAGAAGATGCTGTACAAGAAGCAACACCAATTTTTGTAAACGCAGTAAAACAGATAACATTTAACGATGCTAAGCAAATATTATTAGGTAATCAAGATGCTGCTACTCAATATCTAAAAGGTACAACTAAATCTGCATTGTACTCTAAATTCAATCCTGTTATTAAAAATTCTTTAGCCAAAGTAGGTGCTGATCAAGTTTGGTCAAATATTATTAATAAATATAATACGATTCCATTTACCAGCAATGTGAACCCAGACCTTACCGATTATGTTACGAGTGAGGCTTTAGAAGGAGTATATACTATGATTGCTGTTGAAGAAGGTGAAATCAGAAATAAACTTAGTTCTAGGACTACCGATTTATTACGTAAGGTATTTGCCCTACAAGACAGAAAATAACAAAGTACAGAAAGAATAGACTTACAACCTGTACACTTTATCTAATCTACTGTTGGTTTTAACGATTTTTTAATTTTTTACAAAAAATCAATTTTTTGTGCTTTTTTCGAGCATAATACCAAACAATATTTCTTTTCACTAAGAATAATAAAATTTCCCTCTTATTATAGATTAGATATTCTCAAAAAAAAACAGCTATTTTCATTAGTTCACATCATTGTAGGGGTGTTTTTATTACGGGATTAGCGTAATTTTGGGCCCGATTTTAAAAACGCCCTCAATGAAAAACTTAATCAAACTTAGCATAGCTATGGCTATGCTGATATGCTCTGGACTTATCCAAGCCCAAGAGAAAACAATAACTGGAACTGTTACAGATCCATCTGGAATCCCACTTCCAGGAACAAATATTCTGGTAAAGAATACCAATAACGGAGTTCAAACTGATTTTGATGGAAATTATGCTATAGAAGCCAATACCGGTGATATACTTATATTTTCCTATGTAGGTTTCGAAACTCAAGAAGTTACGGTTACGGGATCAGTAATCAACCTTATACTAAAAGACAATGTAGAGGGGTTAGACCAAGTGGTACTAATCGGATATGGTAGTTCCTCTAAAAAGGAAATTACAACAAGTGTCTCTAGTATTAGAGCCGGCGAAATTGCAGATATAAATACTCCAAGTGTTCAATCCTTAATGACTAGTAAAGTTACTGGAGTTCAAATAACTCAACTTTCTGGAAGAGTAGAATCTGGAATTAAAGTTAGAATCAGAGGTATCTCTACCGTTGGTGCATCTCAAGAGCCTTTGTATGTTTTGGATGGCGTACCCCTTATTAATGATGATGAATCTATAAATAATTCTCCGATTAACCCATTAATTGGACTTAACCCTAATGACATAGATTCGATCGATTTCCTAAAAGATGCATCTGCAGCTGCTATATATGGTGCTAGAGGGACGAATGGTGTTATTATTATTACCACAAAAAAAGGCAAAACAGAAAAAACCAAAGTTACCTTAAACACCGCATCAGGATGGAGTTTTGCTACGAATAAAAGAGAATATTTAGATGCAGAACAATATGTAGATTTCTATACTGAAGCTGCTCTTAACAGTGGACTTTCTTTAGGCGAAATTGAAAATCAATTTGATCAATTATCTTTAGGTCGAGATTGGAGAAACAATGAAGTCGATACAGATTGGCAAGATCTTGCTTTAGTAGAAGGTATTACTCAAGATATAGATCTATCAGCTTCTGGCGGAAGCGAGAAAATTACATATTTTGTTTCTACCTCTTACAATAAAACAGAGGGTATTATATTAGGAAACGAATTAGATCGATATACCCTAAGAGGTAAAGTAGATGCTGATATAACTGAGAAATCTAAAGTTGGAGTAAACATAAACATCTCTAAAGTTACCATTGATAGATTATCTAATGATAACGCCTTCATATCTCCACTACAATCTATAGGACAGTCTCCACTGACACCTGCATTACTAGAAGACGGAACAGCTAATGTAGATGGTAACTCTACTTTGTTTCAAAATTTTTTAGGACAAGAACAAACGGGAAGGTTTGTAACAGATATATGGAGAACAACTGCTAATATATACGGTGATTTTTATATCAATGATTACTTAAGACTTAAATCTGAAATTGGTTATGACTCTAATAATCAGAATGCAGAAAGATTCTCTGGAAGTTTAACTGAGTTTGCTTCTGCAGGAGGAGTTGGAACCGTTAGTAATGCAATTACAGAAAGGTATATATTAACAAATTACCTAACCTATAAACGTACCCTAGGTGATACAGTAGATTTTTCTGCAACATTAGGTGGAAGTTTTGAAGAAACTAATCGTAAAAGTCAATTTACTATAGGACAAGGATTTCCTTCAGATGACCTACAAACTTTAGACAATGCGGTATTAATTACAAATGGAGGATCCAACAAAACTAAATACAACTTCTTATCTTATTTCGCTAGATCTCGTTTTTCTATTGCCGAAAAATATCTTTTTAATCTAAGTATTCGTCGAGATGGTTCTTCTAGGTTTGGTCAGGATTCTCAATTTGGATGGTTCCCTGCCGCTTCTGCCGCTTGGATAGTTAGCAACGAAAGATTTTTAAATAACTCTTATTTTTTAAGCAATTTAAAATTAAGGGGAAGTTGGGGTATTACTGGAAATGCAGAAATTGGAGATTTTGCAAGTAAAGACCTTTATGGAGTTACTACTTATAATGAAAGATTAGGTGTATCACCAATCCAATTGGGAGATAATGAATTACGTTGGGAAAAGACTACTCAATATGACTTAGGAGCAAATTTCGGGTTATTTAATAATACAATTACTGGAGAGTTTGATTATTACAACAAAACTACCAATGATCTATTATTCAATCAACCATTACCAGGTACTTCTGGTTTTACTTCTATTGTTAGAAACATTGGAGAAATAGTTAATAAAGGGTTCGAAGTAAGTGTTAATGCACGAATTATTTCTAAGCCTTCATTAACCTGGAACGTAAGCACATTATTCACTAAGAATAAAAATGAGGTTACGGACTTGCCAAGTGGTGATATCATAGATGGTGTAAATATTATAAGAAAAGGTGAAACTATTTCATCTTTTTATCTATATGAATATGCAGGTGTTGATCCATCTAATGGAGATGCTTTATTCTACACTAACACAATAAACACAGACGGTTCACTAGATAAAACAACTACAAACAACGTATCTAAAGCAAGTAAAATAGTAACTGGGAATCCATTTCCTGAATATCAAATTGGATTTACAAACACTCTAAAAGTAAATGATTTCGATTTTCAATTCACTTTTCAGGGAGAATTTGGAGCTTCTATTTTTGATCAAGCCGGTAAGTTCACTTCTGGAAATGGTAAATTCTTTGATAACCAAACCATTGACCAATTAGATAGATGGCAAAATCCTGGCGATATTACTGATGTTCCTCAAGCGAGGCTAAATCAGGAGAACGGACAGGCTGACTCTACACGATATCTGGACGAAGCAGATTTTATTAGACTTAGAAATATTACTTTAGGATATACAATTAATCCAATCTTTTCTAAAAGGTTTTTCTTAGAAAAAGTAAGATTCTATTTCAGTGGTATCAATTTACTTACAATTACTGATTATGATGGATACGATCCAGAATCTACAGCTGACTTTAACGGAAATTCAGGGGTAAGAACTGGTACTTCCTTCTACTCAGCTCCACCAGCAAAAACATATACACTAGGAATAAATATTGAATTTTAAAATTTGATACCAAAACCTAAAAGTCAAAAAATATGAAAACATATATAAAAATTATACTATTCTTTACTCTTACGATAATAAACGTAAGTTGTGAAAACAGACTAGACATAGATCCAGATCAATCATTAACAACTGATGATGCGTTCGATACCCCAGAAAAAGTAGCCAACATTCTTATTGGAGCATATGCGCAAGCGGGACAAGCTGCAAGTTATGGTGGTCAATTATATACAATTGCCGAACTGTTAGCAAATGATCAAGAATTAAAATGGAATGGTACATTTTCTGATCCTGGGGAGTTTAACACCAAAGTGATAAACACTAATAATACGTTCGTTGCCAATCTATGGCTAAATGGATATGATATTAGCAATCAAGCTAACATTGTTCTCGACAATCTCGATGTTTTTGAAAATCTTGATAGTAAAAATTCTGTAGAAGGTCAAGCTAAGTTTTTAAGAGCAGTAACCTATTTTGATTTATTACGTTTTTTCTCTAAACATAATAACAACAGAATAAATGACGGCGAACTGGGTGTACCAATTATAAGAACACCAGTAATCCAATATGAGGATATTACTTATCCATCCAGAAATACAATTGGAGAGGTATACGATTTTATTATCAATGACCTAGAAGATGCAATTGTATTACTACCAGAAACCAATGGCGTTTTTGCATCTGTAAATGTTGCTAAATCTTTATTAGCTAGAATACACTTACAAATTGGAAATTATGAAGAAGCTAGAGATCTATCTAATGAAGTAATACAATCGGGACAATTTGCTTTAACAGAAGCTCTTGATGATGCTTACAACAATGATGACAACTCTACAGAAGATATCTTTGCTTGGCAAGTGACAGATTCTGATGGAGCTAATAGTATGAATACATTTTGGGCTACTGATAGGTTTGGAGGGAGACCAGGAAATCCAGATATTTCGATTGAAAATGCGTTTTTTGGAATATTTGATGACTTCAATGACTTAAGAGCAGGTTACTTTTATGTAGATTCAGAAACAGGATCAGGAATAGCATCTTATAAATGGATATTTGGAAATTCAAACATTCCATTTATTAGATTACCAGAAATGCACTTAATACGTGCTGAGTCTAACTTTGTACTAGGCACAATGGTTGGAGCAAATCCTACAAGCGATATAAATACAGTACGTACCAGATCCAATGCACTTGCATTGACAGATGTAACTTATGTAGATATCATCTTAGAAAGATTACGTGAGTTATCTTTTGAAGGACACAAACTACACGATTTTAAAAGATTAGAAGTTTCTGTAGGACCATTACCTTTTGATGACAATAGATTAGTGCTACCAATACCGCAAAGAGAAAGAAATGTAAATCCTAACTTGGAGCAAAACGACGGATATTAAACATAGTAAATTATTTGATTAGCCATAAAAAAAGGATAGTGTGAATACAATTGCACTGTCCTTTTTTAGTATAGTATTATATAAACTTAACTTAGCCTTAAGAATCATTTGAAACTCTAGCTAATACTTTTGTAAAAAAGAAAAAGAGAAAGAATATGTTCTATTGGCCAAGAGACAAATCTAATCTTGAAAAACTACAAAAACGATATTGTAGGTTAATGAAAACCGCATATAATTTAGCGATTAAGAATAAAGAAAAGAGTGATCTTATACACGATGAAGCAAATAAAATCTTAATCGAAATTAAAAAACTAAAGCATCAATCCTAGTATAAAATCTTATCGTATTATACGGTAAGTCGATGTAAAAAAGATAGTGATTCTTCGTTAAAAACCTCTGGCTGCTCCACGTTTACAACATGTCCAGAGTTCTTAACCACAAAGAGATTAGAAAACTCATGTAAAGACACTATTTTTTCTATAGATGGTAAAAACAGATAATCTTCTTCTCCCATTACATAAAGTGTAGGTATTTTTATATCCTTATCTCTAAAAAAACGTAGTAAAGGATTTATTTCAGAAGTCAGCCGAAACCAACGAATAAACTCTTTTTGATATAACTTTTTAGCTTCGTTTGCAAATAATAATCTCGATTGCTTATGATTCTTTTTAGGCATTATAATAAATGCAAAAAACTTATACAAAAACATATATGGAATTACAGATTTAAACACAACTCCTAACTTCATAAGGACCTGAGATCTAAAGTTTAATTTCATTATTGCACCTCCCATAATCATACTATCCACCCGATCTGGATATTTCTCAGCAAGATTTCTGATTAAAATGGTACCTAGCGAGATTCCTATAAAATGAGATGATCCTATCTGTTCATGGTCTATAACTTCAAGAATATCATCTGTTATAAAATCAAAAGTGTATTTAAAATTAAAAGCATCCTTAATTGCCGGTTTAGATTTACCATGACCTCTTAAGTCTAATAATAGCACATTATAATACTTTCTAAACTCTCTAACTTGCTTAAACCATATCGAAGAACTCCCACCTGCTCCATGAACAAAGGTTACCCAATTGGTATTATCTGGATGACGATATATGGAATAATTAAGCATATAGTGATTGAATGTGTAAATATAGCTACTTCTTATACAGCATAAGAAGGATTAACAGTATTTAATGTATTGTTCAATGTACAAGTTTTAATGAAGTGATCTAAAATAAGAAAAGGCTTTGGCAAGTCGGGATCCATACCAAGAAAAATATTCTCCATCTACTAAAACTATCTTGGTTCCAGATATTACTTTGTCCATTTCTTTCTGATGCTCCTCAGAAAAAGGAAAAGGTTCTGATGATAATAAGATTAGATCTAGATTAGATAATTTCATTAAACCTTCATCTAAAATGGTTGGATAACGTTCTTGATCACCAAACACATTTACAAAATTATTTATTTCTAATAAATGATGAATAAATGTTCCTTTTCCAGCCACCATCCAAGGTTTTCGCCAAATAAAATAAGCCACCGTCTTTTTTGGCTTATCCTTTGTAAATTCAGAAAAACCTTTAAATTCTATTTTGATTTTATCTATGAGATTTTTTGCATTATCCCTTCTGTTAAAAATCTCACCATATTGGCTTATTAATTCTAATGACTCTTCTATAGTAGCTATATCCGAAACGTGTACTGGATAATACTCTTGTAATGTTTCGACAATCTCTTTGGTATTTTCTTCTTTATTACATAAAACAATATCCGGTTTTAATTCTTTGATTCTATGTAAATGAATGTTTTTAGTTCCACCAACGATAGTTTTTTCCTTTCGGATAGTGTTAGGATGTACACAAAATTTGGTAACTCCAACGATAACATCAGACAAACCTAAATCAACCAAAAGCTCTGTTTGAGATGGCACCAATGATACAACTCTAACAGGAGTAGAATCTAACTCAATTTTTCTATCTAATTGATCTTTATAAATCATACTTTCATCAAGAATATATCAAAAATTAAAATTCTAACAAAAAAGTCGCAACTAATTAATAATTAAGGTTTTAAAATTAGGAATTCTTACATAAAACACTTACTTTCTTAGAAAGAATATTAATTTAAAAATTTTGGGGCTATGAATTCAATATTACTTAACATTACCATTTATGTTTGTTTAGCATTTTTCGTAACTTTTATCACATATGGACTAGTTGGATATGCAAAACAAGTATTTAAAGCCAATAGACGTTAGTTTTTACTTAAAAACTATAAAAAAGGAGATTAAACATGAAGTTTAATCTCCTTTTTTATTTTTTAGCATCTAATATTTCTGCCATTTGTAATTGAAGCTCTTTGGCTTTTTCACCAGCAACCATATCAAAATCTAATCCATCAGAAGCATATATAATCCCTCTTGATGAATTAATCAATAGACCAATCTGATCATTGATACCATATTTACATACATCTTGTAGATTTCCACCTTGTGCACCAACACCAGGAACTAATAAAAAACTATCTGGAATAATACTTCTTATATCCGCCAGGTATTCTGCTTTTGTAGCTCCTACCACATACATCAAATTATCTGCGTTTTTCCAATCTTTAGAAGTATCTAATACTTGCTTATACAATTCTGTCCCATCAACCATTTTAGTCTGAAAATCGAAAGCTCCCTGATTAGAAGTCAATGCAAGCATAATTGTATGCTTGTCTTCAAAAGCCAAAAAAGGTTCTATAGAATCCTTACCCATATAAGGAGCTACAGTTACAGAATCAAACTCTAAATCTTCAAAAAAAGCTTTGGCGTACATAGAACTTGTATTACCAATATCACCTCTTTTAGCATCCGCTATTGTAAACACCTCAGGATGATTCGTGTTTAAATATTGGATAGTTTTTTCTAAAGACTTCCAACCTTTTAAGCCATAGGCCTCATAAAACGCTATGTTCGGCTTATATGCAACTGCTAAATGATGTGTAGCATCAATGATTTTTTTATTGAATTCGAAAATAGGATCTTCTGTCTCTAGTATATGTTTTGGTACTTTGTTTAGATCCACATCTAGACCTACACATAGAAAGGATTTCTTTTTCCAAATTTGATCAACAAGTTGCTTAGTCGTCATTCTTCGTATAATTTGCGTTATATAAACTATTCTTTTCCATCAACATAATCCTGTAAGTAACTATACCGATCAGTAAGCTTACCAGATTGGGTCATTCTCGCTCTTTTTAATACTCCATCAATATCATTATTAAAAAAAGCAGGTATTACGTGCTCCATAAACATCGTTCCAAAACCTTCACTCGCATCTTTTGGTAACTCGCAAGGTAAATTATCCACTGCCATTACCACAATAGCTTCTGGATCTTTAAAATCTACTTCTTCTTCCTTATGAGGATGATATCCATAAATTGGATCTGCTATGGTAGATGATCTTATCGTTGTAGCAACAGGCCCATCGATATCACAAGAAATATCGGCAACAACCCTAATTTTAAAATCTTCGGATTTTGCATCCTCTCTAGTATAAATATAAGGTGCGCCATCACCAAAAAAATGACCTGCCATATACACATCACTTACTTTGGCAAATCTCATAAAGTCGCTATCATACTCCTCTGGATTATCATAAAAATCCTTTTTATCTAATAGCTGACCGTCTTTTCGTTTGTTATAATCTAATACATCAATCTGGGTGTATACAGCTTCATCAAATTCCGTATTTAGGTATTCATCTACAGAAACTTCTTTGATTCGCATTGCGTCTAAAATCTCTTTAGCTCCACTCCCAACTTTACCATTTCCGGTAAGAACAATTTTGATATTTGGTAGGTTAATTTTGGACAACTCAGCTTCTAGAGCTTTTTGATCTGGTAAAGTTTCTGCTTTAGGAAGCGTAAAACTTTCGTTTTTTAGTCCAAATGCTCTAAAACCACTATAAGCGCCTACAATACCTGCATATCTTCCAAAACCTATCAGTCTCCACCCTTTTTGATTTACGATAACCTCATGATCATATAATTCTATGTTCTTATCTAAAATCGCTTTTAGCAATTTTCTATTATAAGGTTGCTTTTTTATAGTATGTGAAAAGAAAAAGTATTTTTTATTCGGAATTAATGCTTCAATCGGAACTTCTTTTACACCTAATAATACCTCGCAATCAGATATGTCATTGGTTATTTCTACACCTACATTTCTATACGCAGTATCATTAAAAATTCTAATATCAGAGCTTTCAACCTTAACAGATGCTTCAGGAAATCTAGACATAACGTCATTAAGACCCTTTGGAGAGAATACTACCCGACGATCTGGCGGATTTTTACGCTCTTTAATTATTCCGAATGTAGTCATATAATTTTGGTATATATTTTGTTTGTTTAAAAGCGCGGCTAAGATATGACAAATATGATTATCTTTGCCAACCATTTTAGTATTCTAACTAAGGTAATTTATGTCAAATTAACTTTAAATGACTACTAATTAAATGAATATCGGGGTCGACTGGTTTTGACAGCGAGATTAATAGAGTGGTAAGCACGTCGAGCGCTGGGATATAGCTCGTAAATATCATATTTCACCTTTTTTAAACGGCGAGAATAACTACGCCCTAGCTGCATAATCCGAATTATAGTAGGATAATGCCTCGGCTCACTAGGTGAGCAAGCAGGATACTCTTCAAAAGCCTTGGTTTATGGCGTTTGGTTTTGAGTATCGTAAAAGTAAACCTAGAAACTATAGGATCTTGATATAGTTTTGAAATCAATTGAGAATAAGGGGTGCGTTGGCGGTTTTTGGCCGGCAATCCCACGAAAATCTAAACAAAGACTAAGCGTGTAGAAAGCTATTGTATTACTTGTTTGGACGAGGGTTCGAATCCCTCCGACTCCACTACAATCCTGCCATTAGGCAGGATTTTCTGTTTTCGGGGGATTCGGCCAGCGCGGCAAGCCCGCCTCTTCGCTAAAATCATCCACAGGATAATTTCTTAAAGCTCGATCGTCTCCGACTCCACTTTACTTAAATTCTTTTCACGATCCATTGCATAAGAATGTAGGAGTATCTGCAATCATTCCAAATTTATCAGCACATGATTTACAAAATAGAGCTATTAGTTATTGTTAATAATTTTATTTTTTTCCATTTAACTCATTTTTCTATAATCCTTTCAAACATCTTAATTTATACTTTCTTTTACTCTGTAGTAAACTGCTGGAAAACATTGTAATCAAAAGGTTCTTTGATGGTTTTCAAGTATATAGAATTCTCATTCCTAAAAACAATAAATAAAAGGTTTTACCGTATACATACATCATAGATATACTTTTATATTTGTACTTTTTTATACATAGGCATATATGAGTTTTACTGCAAAACTGCTCTTTGATGATAAAGAGATAAACATTCTTGATTTTTCTTATACTTTTAGTCAAGAGAGTGATTATAATGGAAACCCGTCTTCTAAACCTCAATTTTTAGGTTTATCACTAATTATAGAAGCTACAAAAGATGCTGATTTACTAGAATGGATGACGGATCCTTTTATGTCTAAGCAACTAAAAATCCGTTTAGAACCAAGAGCCTTAAATGGTAAAGGAAGAACCCTCAATTTTATTGATTCTTGTTGTGTAAATTATGTAGAGCAATTTACTAGTGATAGTGAGAATCCAATGACCATTAATCTAAATATTACCTCAGCAGGAATGAAAGAAGGTACTGCGGAGTTCTCAGAGTATTGGAGGGTTACATATCCTAATACTGCTCCAGTAGCTGATAGTGAAACATCTGACAATGAACCTAGAATTGTAGAATATTACATTACAGATACTAACAATAAGAGAATTGAGGAAACGATAGTAGGTGAAAACATTCTATTAAATATTGATTCCAGAAACTTAATCGGTGAGAAATTGACGATTAACCTGGATAACCAAACGGTAGATTTTAAATATAATGGAGATATATTAGTTAACGATACTTTAACTGACTATGAAATAGGCAGTAACCTTGAAAAAATAGAGTTAGAAGTAATTAAGCAGCAAAACTAATGGGTACAAATACTTTTAAATTACAAGTCGCAGGGATTACTAAAACCGCAAGTGTTGAAGTTGTAGAGGATATTTTATTCTCGGTTCAATTCGAACGCAAAAGAGATTATAAAGGTGAGTTTGGTTTTGATTGGATGCGAGATAATTATCAAACAGTATCGCAAAATTATGAGGAACTAAAAAAAGAATATAAAGATGCTCAAATTAATGGTTCAGAATATTTTGTTCCTTATTTGAGTATGCTCCCAAATCAAGATAATGTTATCCTAAACTTTAAACTAGATGTTTTAGAAGGAAAAGCGCATAAAGACGATATTATTAAACTCCCTGCTAAAGATGGTATAAAATTTAAACCAAATAAAATATCTCTTAAGGATTTGCAAAAAGAACAAGAAGCTATTAATAAAGAAAAAGCAAAAGGTTATGACGGAGATGTTTCAAAAGTTACTAGAGTTGAGGTAAAAGTTATTTGTGAAAATCCATTAAGTCAAGATACAAGTATTGAGCTATTGGATAAGAATGATAATCCTGTAGGTGAAATCATTGTTGTAAAAAATGATGAGGTTAACACAGTAAAGATTAAATTTATAAAAGTTATGAGCAATGAACCTGGTAACACTTACAATAAAAGAACATTTGGTCAAATGCCGAATGGATGGGTTAAGAGTACGATTCAGAAGTTCAATACTAAATATTTCAATCAATCATTAATAAAGGCTGAAAATGGTGGATTAGAAGAAATGATTATCGATGTAGAATCTTATGAAAATAAAGGAGTACTTGAGACATTGGTAATAAATGGAGTTAAAGGTATCCCTAGATATAACAATGGTTTTGATAGAGAGTTATACAAAGAATATGTGCAAAATAATGGAGAATACGGAGGTGTCATATTCTTTTTAAGTGCATTTCAGCAAAAGGATGGAAGAGAAGGACACGCAAAATTATACCCAACTGAATTAAATTATATTTTAATGACTCCCGGCTCTGTAGGAAGTGAAAATGTTAACTCATTTGCTCACGAATTAGGACATACATTAGGATTGGATCATACTTGGGCTACTAAAGAAGAAAATACAAAGCGATTGGAGACGATTGAGAAAACATTGTTAAAGCAAAAAACCTATCTTGAGAAATATAAAACTTATCCAGATAGCACGCCTGTTAAAGGAAGTACTAAAACATTAAAAGATGTGAGGGAAAGAAAAAACAATTATATCAAAGAGCTAGAAAGCGAAAAAGCTTCAAGATTAACGTTTATTCCTAAACACCCATTTAATAAAGCTACAACAGAAAATGTAATGGATTATAATGGTTATGATGTCCCAGGGGGAGAAACTATTCATAATCCTAATTCAGAGGGAATTAGTTTTTGGAAATGGCAATGGGATATTATGACTAATGAAGTAAAACAGTATCATGGAGGATAGATTTATAAAAAATATTGTCTTAGTAGTTTTTGTTTTAAATAACCTACTGGTCTTTTCTCAGAACTTTAAAGGTTATGAGTATACGGAACTAGCGGGTTATGAATATGAGGAGTTTACTAAGAATGGAAATACCAATAAGATGGATGGTAATTTTAGTATTACCACCAGAAGTAAAAAAGGAGACATCATTACAATTGAAATAAAACGCTTTGATAAGGGTGAAAAAACAGGAGAATGGATCACTTATCGTAATTTATTTGGAGGGCTAAAATTAAGTTTTGTAGCGAATTACAAGGATAATGTTTTGGAAGGTTACTATTTTGAATCCGACAACCATACTTTTTCAAAAAAAGGGTTTTATAAGAAAGGTAAAAAACATGGCTATTGGGAACATAGTGAAAATGACACACACGAAAATATCAACTATAAAAATGGGTTGAAATGTGGTTCTTATTCTAGTGAAGATAATATGTCAGGTATTCAGGTTAAAGGACAATATAAAAAGGATAAAAAAGACGGTACTTGGATCATAAAGGACACTACTATTGAAGAAGTAACTAAAGAAGTCTATAAAAATGGAAAACTAATCTCATCAGAGGACTAAAGATGAGGTATACAAGATCAATATCCGGTTATATGGTTGTAAATATTACATCATTAACCGAAACGTTATGAAAAATATTATTTATTAAAGAGAAAGCCGCTGCTTTACTTTATATCAACACCATCTTGTCCTTTATAGAATCTTTTTACAGCAGTATGATTTCCTACATAAATTCTAATCACATACGTCCCTTCTAACAAACCAGAAATATCAACTTCTCTATCTACATGAAGTTTTTTCTGGATTCTAATAAAACCAGAATCATCTATCACTTTGATTAACATAGGCTCTCTTACATCGGATATAATAGTGATGGACTGCTGGGCAGTCGTAGATTCGAGTTTAAAAGAAAATGTCTTATCATTAATAGTATCTAATCTATTGCTTAATACATAATCATCACTGGCATTACCAGAGATACAAGCAATTAAAAACAGTAGTGTAAGTAGTTTATTTCTCATATCTTATTTTCTTTTTAAGATACAGATTTTCAACAATTTAAACCGTTAACTATTTTATAAAAAATCTAAAAATCTGGTTTTTTAGAAAAGTTTATGTTTTGTTTAAAATATTTCGAATGACACAACGAATAATACTCTAAGGATTAAAGGTTAGTTGTAAGAAACATCGACAACAAAATAGAACTATTTTACACTATAAAGTTTGATTATAGATGTTTCCATGAATAAAATACAAGTAAAAAACAATAAAAACGATACATTCATTTATTTTTTAGTAAAGACAGACTGCTACAGCAGGTAAGTTAAAACTTACAAATCTAAGCTGCAATGATAAAAAATTTCCTTAACTAAAACCCACAGAATTACTAGGGTATTCGCTTTTGGAGATTGAATTAACACACTATCATTACATTAATTAGGTATGTTACACCAACTCTTGTCTTTAGCTAAAAAACATATCATTATATCGAAAAGAAAGCTATCTCTCCTAAATCAAGTAAAATATCAATTAACTTTATAAGGCTAACACAAACCCTCAAACTAATGAAAATAACGAACTACTTCGTAACTCACCTACACTATACTTACTTATTAGAAGATCATCAACCAAAGTAGCTTTTCTACTACTACCTATAATACATAATTTTCTCAGCAATATATTTCAGCTACCGAACCAAGATTATTGTTGATACTTCATAACAAATCCCTAAAACCATGAAAGAATATAGTGTTGTTGTGGCATATGATGACCCCTTAAAAAGGTTAGGAATAAAAGCCATGCTAGAAGCTCCAAAAGACATGAAATTTAATTTATATGAAGATATAAGCAATTTAGAAAACTTACGAAAAGTCATCGTTGATAGCCAACCAGATTTTATAGTAATTGACGCAACCTTAAACTCTAATGATTCTGGAATTGAATTAGCCAAATACACAAAACTGCACGCTTCTAGAACTAAGATTGTTATTATGGCATTTACTTTAGAAAAATGGTTAATAAAAGAATTAAAAGATCTGGAAGTTAAGTGGATCCTTTATAAAGCGGATACGGTAGAAAATCTCACAAAATGTGCAGGTAGAGCTATCCAAAACAAACCATATATAAGCAAGATTTTCAGAGAATCTTGGTGGAAAGAAAAATCAAATCCAATCCCTAAAGTTTCGGATAAATCATATCAACAATTATCTAAAACAGAAATCAAAATATTAAATCAAGTAGCCTTAGGAAAGACAAATAGGGAAATAGCTCTTGACCTTTTCAAAAGTGAAAAAACAATTAAAAATCACCGTCAAAACATTTGTAAAAAACTACAAATTGCTGGTAGCAACGCACTTTTCAAATATACAATGAAATTAAAAGATGTATATCATTAAGTATCTATACTGACAGTGATCATACACAAAAAATGAGTACTTGTACCCATGTTTTTCATTCATAGAGTTTTTAATTTTCCTACCGAAAACTAACGATACTGTTTATACCCAAAATAAACAAATCACACACAACTCATAATTATGAAAAACACTACAATAAAAACCTTATTACTACTACTATTCTATGTACAAATATCAGAAGCTCAAGAACTCATTATAGGACAAAACCAGCAACTATATTCTCAAAATACACATAATAAAACTACCGCACTATTAAGTCAAAGCAAAGCATCTCTACATATCACTTCTGAAATCGATCTGGTAGTACTACAGCTAAAGGATATCACTAAAGAAGTAAGTTTAACTACTAGCTTTGATTTTTTTCAAGGCTTACAAAGCCCATTTAATCCTGACGTATGGATCTACTTAGAAAGAGAACAAATAGGTGGCGCATTTAAGCTTCAAAAAATTAACCTAAAAAACGGAAAACAGACTACATTAATAAATAAAAAAAATAAGAATAGAAAAGATCTAGTCTTAAAACCAATTGCTTGGACTAAAGATCCAAATAAATTTTTTGCGGAAGCTATTTACCTAGATGCAGCCGAAGAACATGAAGGTATCTTTATTTATAATATTCAAACTAACGAAATAGAAAAACTTCCTATTTCTTTTCAATACACTAGAACACCTTTGCTATCACCACAAAGAGATCGTTTTATATTTTCTGGATCTACTAAACAAAAAATTGATCACTTACATGATATCTCTGATCATATTTATGAATATAATATCGAAAAAAAAACTACTAGGACTATAATTCAATCAAAAGGAAAAGACATAGATGTTCTTGGTTGGAATATTGATTCAGAAAAAAACAAACAGTATCGTATTAATCATAAATCTAACCTGTCCTATTATTTACCTTGGGATTTTGGCAAAGAAAATTGTGTATCCAGACACGGAACTCCTGGTCCCACCGGTTCTCATAGTCCCGTTGGCCAATGTGGTTTTTTTACACCTGGCGGACATCATGGCTATCACGCCATCGATTTTGCTACTTCTTTATCTGGAGATGATAATGTAAGAGCTTCTGCAGCAGGAACAGTTTCCTTTTCTGGAATAAGCGGAAGTTTGTCTAGCGGTTACGGAAGATTAGTTATCATACGACATAGTGATGGAACTCGTACATATTATGCGCATAATAAAACACTATTGGTAAATCAAGGACAATCTGTACAAAAAGGACAAGTAATTGCTTTAGAAGGAACTACAGGAGGATCTACTGGTGACCATATTCATTTTGAGTGGAGAGCCGCGGGAGGAAACTCTCCTACTTCTGGATCTTTTGTTGACGCAGGACAACCTAGACAAAATTATATTTATCGTTCACAGAATACCTTTGGTTCTCAATCAGATACTCAGGCACCAACAACTTCTATAACAGCAGTTGGAGGAAACACCCAATCCTCTGATTTCACTGTTAATTATTTGGATACTGATAATATTGGTGTAACTCGAAGGTTTTATCAAGTACTAGAAAAATATAACGACAACTGGTATGCTAACAGAGGTAATGGTTTTTTTAATGACAACTTTAATATTTTTTATTCTGGCTATACCAAAGGAGCAGGAAATTGGGCTATCAATAACGGTCATCTTAGTCAATCAAACATTACTTTGGATAACACCAAATTGAACACGTTCTTATCACAAAATTCTGGACTACCATATCTATATGAATTCTCTGCAAAAATAATATCTACTAGTGGCCCTAAAAAATTTGGCATACATATTATGGCTGACTCTCCTGATCAAAGTCAACGAGGAAATTCTTACCTAATATGGTTTAGCGGCGAGGATAATAAAGTAAGAATATATGAAACTATAAATAATCAATTAAACTTTAGAGCAATTGATGATGTAACATTAGATGATAAATGGGCTAATTACAAAATTACTTACAGTCCTGGATTTGGTGTGATTGAAGTGTTTAGAAATAACACCTCTATTTTAAAATGGACGGATACATCTCCAATCAAAAATGGAAGTTCTATTTCATTAAGGACGAATAAAACCAATATTGAACTTGATGATCTAAAAGTTTATAAGTTTAGAGCTGATAACACTACAGAAATTTTAGCTGGAACAGAAATTACTAAAGATATCAGAAGAAGAAATGGAAAGATAAAAAGCTTGGTTAGAGACGCTGCTGGAAATTGGTCCTCTCCTGGAAATCTAGATGTAACTATAAGTTCTATAACAAGACAAAATCAAGAGGTTATAAATGACACTTTTCTAAAAAATGATACTGAGGTTAAGATATACCCTAACCCTACAAATGGTACAAACCTAACCCTTACCTATAAATCGCTACAAAAGTCCTATACCTCTATATCAATAATTGACATTAAGGGTAGTGTTCTAAAATCTTTTAGAAAGTATACAGAAAAAGCAGGGAATACATCCTTAAATCTTAGCAGCTACTTTACTTCATTAAAAGATGGCACATATTTTATTAAAATAAATGATGATCGAGGTTCTCAGACGATCTCAATTATTAAACGATAGTTTTTTGTAAGTGTGTAAAAAGGGTTCTACTTATTTGGTTAACGACCTGTCAGAGCCCTTTTTCTTATAATATAACTCATAAAACATAAACTCAAAACACAAACATCATATGAAACCTAAAACATTAATAGCCTGCATAGTTTTCTGCTCTTGGCTAAGTCAACCTATTCAATCACAAAGTATATCTAACAGCAAACCAATAACTGAAGAAGGAGAATATAGCACTCCTGTATGGTCACCAGATGGTCAGAAAATCTTGTTTACAGATCATCATAATGATGAATTATTTGTAATAGATCTTATTCACGAAAATAAGATTACCAAAGTTAAAAACGGACAAGGAATTGGATATCTCGCTAACTGGTCCACAGATAGTAAAAGCATTATTTTTAGAGAAAAACCTAAAGACGGACTCTTTTCTGACATACTAGTAAAAAGTATAAACCTAAAAACAAAAGCTGAGAAAACTCTAAATAATGTGCATCCTGACAACACGGATCTATCACTTCAGAAAAAGTCTAATAAAAATCTCATAGTTTATATCAATTTACAAACACTTAAACTAGAAGCAAAAGAAGGTATCAATGGAAAACCTTGGGTAATAACCAAAGAAGAAGGACAATATTACCATCCTATTGTTTCTCCTGATCAAAAGCAAGTAGTGGTACACGAAGGGCCAAACATATATCTATACCCTATTTACAAAAAACAAGAACGTATATCCCTAGGATATGGATTAGCAAGTTCATGGTTACCCAATAATAATGGTGTCATTACTTTTGAAGACAAAAGTATTGATGGACACACTATCTCTGCATCGGACTTGTTCTATATCTCTGCTAAAACTGTTTCAAAGACCCAATTAACAAATTCTAATGATATTATTGAAACTTGGGGAGACGTATCTCCTGATGGAAAAAGAATTGCTTTTTCTGATGAAAAGAGCGGAAGAATTTTTATTGCTGATCTTAATTTTAAAAACTAGTCCCCATGAAAAATACACTAATAATTCTAATCATAAAGTTAGTCTTTATAAGTATCATTTTATTTCCTAAAACATCACTAGCACAAGTTGTTGTTATAGATCCAGGACATGGATATGCTAGTAATGGTAGTAATCCTGATGGGAGAACGGATACAGAACACGCTACCGCACTATCAGTTGGTATAAAGCTCAAAAACTTAATTGAAAATGACTGTAACGGTTGGTCGGTGCGATTAACTCGAAGTACCCGTAATGGATGGCTTACTCTTAGCCAACGAAGGACTATTTCTAATAACTGGAGAGCGGATCGCTTTATCAGTATACATTGTAATGCAGGAGGCGGAACAGGCACCGAAACATTTTGGTGCAATCGGAGTAATTCTCCTCAATCATCAAATAGTAGATTCTCGAGGCAAATTCAAGACAGAATGGTAGAAAAAGGGCAATGGCGAGACCGTAGATCTGTGGAAGATGCTTCCTTTATTTTTCATCTTGGCGTATTAACAGGCAATAATGCAGTAGGTGTACTTAGTGAAATAGGATTTGTTGATACGGGAGATGCGACAAAACTTTTAAGTGATACTTGGAGAAATAGATTTGCAGATGCATATTTAGTTGCTCTTCAGAATGATTTAAACAGAAGCTGCACCGCACCTCCAACAGGAGATACACAAGCACCAACTACAACCATAAGCATTACTGGAGGAAACTCACAATCTGGAGATTTTACAGCGAACTTTAATGATAACGATAATATAGGAGTAACTAGAAGGTTTTATCAAGCTTTAGAAAAATATGGCGATAATTGGTATGCTAATCGTGGAAACGGTTTTTTTAATGATAACTTCAATATTTTATATTCCGGATATACTACTGGAGCAGGGAGTTGGAGTGTTCAGAATGGTCATCTAAGCCAATCTAACATTTCTTCGGATAACACAAAACTAAATACTTTTTTATCTCAAAATTCTGGTTTACCATATTTATATGAATTCTCAGCTAAGACTATTTCTACTACAGGGCCAAGAAAGTTTGGCATTCATATTATGGCAGATGATGTAACTCAAAGTCAAAGAGGAAACTCTTATTTAATATGGTTTAGTGGAGAAGATGATAAAGTTAGAATATACGAAACAGTTAACAATCAATTAAATTTTAGAGCAATAGAAAATGTATCTCTCGATAACCAATGGGCTAATTATAAAATCACTTATAGCCCAGCTTTTGGGGTCATAGAGATTTTTAAAAATAATACTTCTTTACTACGATGGACAGATACAACTCCTATCAAAAATGGAAGTTCAATTTCTTTAAGAACAAACAAAACCAATATGGAATTTGATGATCTTAAAGTTTATAAGTTTAGAGCAAACCCAACGCAATTAATCACGGCTGGATCTTCTGTTACTAAAGATATAAGAAGACAAAACGGAAAAATAAAAAGTTTAGTAAGAGACGCTGCAGGAAATTGGTCTTCTCCTGGAAATCTAGATGTTACAATCAGCTCTCTTTCTCGCCAGAATCCTAATATTATTGATGATACAAAACTAAGCAATAGCATCCCTATCATTTATCCAAACCCAATAATAAACAACTCATTAACGATGACCTACAATTCTGTCTCAAATGAACGTATAGAAGTGTCAATTTGGGATATTACAGGTAAATTCTTAAATAAAATTAGTAAAACATCTAAAGAAAACAGCCTACAAAACCTGAATATTAGTTCTCTTCTAGAAGGCATTACAAATGGTAATTATATTATAAAAATTAAAAATGGAGATCATGTATCCTATAGTAGGATATTAAAACAATAAGTTTTAAAAAAATATCAAAAAATAAAACCGACCAAAATTTGGTCGGTTTTATTTTTTGATATTTTTTAAGGCAACTACTTTGTAATCTGTTTCCCTTTATATTTCCATTCAGTAATACCGCCATCTAGATCATAGATTTTTGTAAATCCTGCTTTCTTCATATAAGCAGAGCATTTACCACTTCTTCCTCCTCTTCCACAATACACAGCCACAGGTTTTGTTTTATCTACTTCAGATATAAGTGTTTCAAAATTTTCATCACTAAAATCGATATTAATCGCACCTTCTATATGTCCTTCTGCGTATTCTTTTGCAGTACGTACGTCTACGAGCTGTACCTTTTCCATTTCCAGCAAAGAATCCATTTCTTCTACCGTTATTAATTCTACAACAGCAGTATCGCTTGTACTGGTATTCTTACAATTAAATAATAAAACTGAAAGAACAACTACGGTTAATATTGTTTTAATCTTCATAAACACTATTGAATAATATTATTCGGCAACTTCGCCATCCCAACTCATAAAACCACCAATTAGGTTATAAGTAGTTTTGAAGCCCATTTGATTCATCAACGTACATGCTTGCGCACTTCTAGCTCCAGAACGACAGTATACATAATAATTTTTGGTTTTATCCAGCTTCTCTACTTCATCCAAAAAACCTTGTCCTTGGCGTATATCTAGATTTAACATGTTAGGGATAAAACCATCTTCTACCTCTTCTTCTGTTCTAACATCTAAAATTACTGCACTTGTATCTTTAGCAATTAGATCTTCCCATTGATCTTGAGTTATATCTTCGGCCATTTTATATTTCGATTTTTAATTGAACTTTTAAATCCGCAATTCCATACAAATATAAGAGTCCTAACTGAATTGTACGAAATCGTACATCCATTTATTTCAAAAGTAATATCATGAATTAAGCTTTTATACTACAACCTATAGCTTTAGTAGTTTCTACAGGAACTTTCTCTCCCTTCAATAAAGCATTAATAGCATCTTCAACATATTTTTCATCAGCTGATGATGCATCTTTATAATTATTATCGATTGCTCCAATATAACGGACTATATTACCATTTGCGGTCTTTTCTAGAATATAAACATGTGGAGTTTTTGTAGCTCCATATTGAGGATATATTTTTTGACCATCATCAAATAAATAAGGAAATGTAAATCCTTTCTCTTTTGCTCTTACCTTCATATTATCAAAACTATCCGTTGGATACGCTTTAGGGTTATTAGGATTAATAGCAACAACAGGATAGCCCTTAGTTTTAAACGCTTTATCTAACTCTATAATTCTATCTTCATAAGCTACAGAATAAGGACAATGGTTACAAGTAAAAATAACAATGAATCCTTTAGCATCTTTATAATCAGCTAACGAAACTGTAGTATCATCAATATTCTTAAGGCTAAAATCTGTTGCGGTATCTCCTATTATATATCCAGCATCACTATCGGACAAATTAACTTTATCAATTGCAAATGCACTTACTGCAATTACTAGAACAACCGCTACTAAAATTTTTAAAGTTTTCATCTGTTTATCTAATTAAGGTTTTAATAAATAAGATTAAGAGCTATTTATAATATTTTTTTTAATTCTCTTTCTAATTCATCATATGTAAAGGATCTCTCATAAAAATTAGATGTATTTCCTTTGTATATAATGGTAGCTGGTATAGAACCAGACCAATTTTCATTTACTTTTGGAATCCAAGTATTAGCATCAGGATCATCTAACAATACTATTTTACTTTGTATACGTTGCTTTCTCACAAATGGGATTAGCTTAGATTCCACTTGATTGGGAAGATCTAGACTTACTAATATTACTTCAACCTCTTTATTTGGATATCTACTATTAATTAATTCAAAATATGGCAATTCCGCAACACAAGGTTTACACCAGGTAGCCCAAAAATTAATCACCCGAGTTTTTCCATCATCAATACTCAATAAATGTTCAAAATTTTCAAAGTCATATACTGGTATCTCCACACCTCTGCTAGAAAAAACATTAGAAGCTTCGAAAGCAACTCTCTGTTCTCCTTTACAACTCACAACCAAAAAGGTCAATCCTATATATAAGATCAGTTTCTGCATTATACTAATGTATTAAAACACATTATTTCCTAAAAGGAAATTAACAAGGTTTAAATATTTCATAAAGAGAATTTTAGGATTTTCTCAATCCTTTAATCGAGCAATAATAATATTAATGAATAGCAATCATCAGAACTTTAACAAAGAATTAGTAACTAATTATAATTTTTAAAAGAGTAAACAACATACATTTGTATATACAATAATTGTATATACAAATGAAAATAGAAGACATCATACAAACGAAAAAAGAACTTCCACTTTCCAGAAAAGTGATTATCAACTTATTGTATACCGAAAACTGGATAAGTGATCAGATAAGTTCAGAATTAAAGGTTTATGATATCTCTATTCAACAATTTAATGTATTAAGAATATTAAAAGGGCAACAAGGAAAACCCGCTAACTTATCTACTATACAGGAAAGAATGGTCAGTAAAATGAGTAATACTACTAGATTAGTAGACAAACTCATTAAAAAAGACTTGGTAAGGCGAGTTACCTGTGAAACTAATAGAAGAAAAGTAGAAATTACTATTACAGAAGAAGGGAATACCTTTTTGGATAAAGTAAGCCCCGTAATGCATAGTTTCGAAAAAAAGATCACATCAGATCTCTCGGATCAAGAATTAAATACCCTAAATAATCTATTGAATAAACTTCGAAGTTAATTAAGTAAACACATTTATATAATCATTAAATTTTAAAAATTATGAAAACTAAACTTAAACCATTATTGCTAGCATTAACTTTAATTGCTACTACATCCTTTTATGCACAACAAAAACAAATAAATACTGCAGAAAGTACTATTAATTGGACAGGTAAAAAAGTTACAGGTCAACATACAGGAACGCTTAGTTTTTCTAGTGGATTCTTAACCTTTGATAATAAAAATCTAAGCGGAGGAGAGTTTATAGTAGACATGAGTTCACTTGCTGTTACAGATCTTGAAGCTGGAAAAGGGAAAGAAAAACTAGAAGGACATCTTAATTCTGATGATTTCTTTGGAGTGCAGAACTTTAAAAACGCGAAACTTATCATTAAAAAAGCTACAAAAATGGATGGTGGTTATAAAATTGCCGGAGACCTTACTATCAAGGGTAAAACGAACCCTATTGCTTTTGAACTTGCAGTAAATGGATCGACTGCTTCCGCAACATTGAATGTTGATAGAACTAAATATGATATCAAATATGGATCAGGAAGCTTCTTTGATAATCTAGGAGATAAAGCTATCAGCGATGAATTTGAATTAGCCGTAAATTTAAAAATGTAATTTTTTGTTTTTTGAATTATAATAAATTTATATATTTGACTCAAGAAATTTTAAAATGAATATAATCTTAACAAATACGTGGTGGTGGTCATCTTATAACGAAAACGTCGTGAGATAGCTCCTGTCATATAGTTAAGTAAACATATCAAAGGCTTGTCAAATCACGACAAGCCTTTTTTTTGTTCTAATAAATTAGGGGTTTTATAAATTATAAATATAAAAATGTAACATGAGTTATACATTAACCACACATTTCAAACAAATTCTTGCCGATACTATTACACCGGTTAGTGTCTATCTAAAAATTAGAGATAGATTTCCTAATAGTCTATTATTAGAAAGCAGTGATTATAGAGGGAACGAAAACAGTTTTTCGTATATCTGTTGCAATCCTATAGCTAATATTAAAATTGAAAATGAAACTATTTACGAATCATTTCCAGACAAAACAAGTAAAGAAACTCCAATAACTAACGATACTAATATCCCTCTTGTTATAGAGCAGTTTAGTCAAAAATTTAAAACCTCTAAAAGTGATTTTAAGTTTATAAACAATGGACTATTTGGCTATATTTCTTATGATTCTGTACGATATTTTGAAAACATAACCGTTACAAAAAAAGAAGGTGGCTTAGATATACCTGACATGCAATACAATGTATACCAAAATATTATTGCAATCAACCACTTTAACAATGAGGCTTATATTTTTGCCCATTGCTATGATTCTGAAAGTAATATTACAGAAATAGAATCCCTTCTCAATGTAAAAAACTTTGCTTCATATAGCTTCGCCACTGTGGATGAAACGGCCTCTAATTTAGATGATGAACAATACAAAGAACATGTCGCATTAGCTAAACAACACTGTCAACGGGGAGATGTTTTTCAGTTAGTTCTATCAAAACGTTTTTCTCAAAAGTTTAAAGGTGATGAGTTTAATGTATATAGAGCACTAAGAAGCATAAACCCATCTCCTTACCTATTCTATTTCGATTATGGTGATTTCAAAATATTCGGAAGCTCACCAGAAGCTCAATTAGTAGTTAAAGATGATATTGCAGAAATCCATCCTATAGCCGGAACTTTTAAACGAACTGGAAATGATGAACAAGATGCGGAGTTAGCAAAAAAACTGTCCGTGGACGAAAAAGAGAACGCAGAACATGTAATGCTTGTAGATCTAGCACGTAATGATTTAAGTCGCAACGGAAGTGATGTTACTGTAGACACTTATAGAGAAGTCCAGTTCTATTCACATGTAATTCATTTAGTAAGTAAAGTAACTGGAAAAAAACACAAGGACACAACAACAATGCAAGTAGTTGCTGATACATTTCCGGCAGGAACACTAAGTGGAGCTCCAAAACACATGGCTATGCAACTTATAGAAAAATATGAAACTGTAAATCGGGATTTTTATGGAGGAGCTATTGGCTTTATGGATTTCTCAGGAAATTTCAATCATGCCATTATGATTAGAACATTTTTAAGTAAAAATCATCAATTACATTGGCAAGCCGGAGCAGGATTAGTCAATGAATCTAACGAAGAAAACGAGCTACAAGAAGTATACAATAAACTAGGAGCATTAACTAAAGCGTTAAAACTAGCCGAAGAAATATAAGGAGCTAATAAACTCCTACTAAATAATATGAAAAAAGTATTAGTAATTGACAACTACGATTCATTTGTTTACAATCTGGTTCATTACCTAGAAGACTTAGGGTGTGAAGTAATTGTAAAACGAAATGATCAATTGAATATAGAAGAAGTAGCTTCTTTTAATAAAATATTACTTTCACCAGGACCAGGTATTCCTGATGAAGCTGGGCTTTTAAAAGAAATCATTAAGACATATGCAGACACCAAAAGTATATTTGGCGTATGTCTTGGTCAACAAGCTATCGGAGAAGTTTTTGGTGGAAATATTATCAACCTTGATGAAGTATATCACGGTGTTGCTACTGAGGTAAAACTTACCGTATCAGATGAGCCTCTCTTTAAAGGTCTCAACGATACTTTTGATGTAGGACGATATCACTCATGGGTCGTATCAGAGAAAGATTTACCTTCTTGTCTAGAGGCAACATCCTTTGATAAAAATGGGCAAATAATGTCTCTACGACATAAAGAATTAGATGTTAGAGGCGTACAGTTTCATCCAGAATCTGTACTTACTCCTGATGGAAAAACAATGTTAGAAAACTGGATTAATAATTAAACTCTTACGATGAAAAAATTACTCAATAGATTAATCAATCACGAGACTATTTCTAAGGAAGAAGCTAAGCAGGTTTTAGTCAACATTTCTAAAGGATCCTACAATCAAAGTCAGATTGCTTCTTTTCTAACTGTATATATGATGCGTAGTATTACTGTCGAAGAACTAGAAGGTTTTAGAGACGCTTTATTAGAACTATGTATTGCTGTAGACCTAAGCGAATATAATCCTATCGATCTTTGTGGAACTGGAGGAGACGGAAAAGATACTTTCAATATTTCTACATTATCATCTTTTGTTTCTGCAGGTGCAGGTATCAAAGTAACCAAACACGGAAATTATGGGGTTTCCTCTAAATGTGGTAGTTCTAACGTTATGGAACATTTAGGAATTAAATTTAGTAACGATAAAGATTTTCTAAAACGCAGTATTGATGAAGCAGGAATATGTGTTTTGCATGCACCTTTATTTCATCCAGCTATGAAAAATGTAGCTCCAATACGAAGAGAGTTAGGAGTAAAGACATTCTTTAATATGCTAGGACCAATGGTAAATCCAGCATTTCCAAAAAATCAAATCGTAGGTGTATTCAATCTTGAATTAGCAAGAATGTATGGGTATTTATATCAAAATACAGATAAAAATTTTACTATAATTCATGCACTAGACGGGTATGATGAGATATCCCTCACAGGCAGCACAAAAACAATATCTAATAAGACTGAAGGAATGTTAACACCTGAAGATTTTGGAGTAAAAACTCTAAAAATGGAAGAAATCGTAGGTGGAGATTCCATAGAAGAATCCGCAGCTATTTTCATGAATATTCTAAGTGGAAAAGGAACTGAGGCTCAAAACAACGTAGTTTCTGCCAATGCAGGAATGGCAATTGCAACAGTTCAAAATTTATCCCCAATTCAAGGATTCGAAAAAGCAAAAGAATCATTACTATCAGGTAAAGGATTAGAAGCATTAAAGAAAGTACAAGAATTGAGTAAAAATTAGTTGACAGTTATTAAAGAATGAACATACTAGATAGAATTATAGCAGATAAATATAAAGAAGTAGCATTAAGGAAAAGCATAATACCTGTTCGACAACTAGAAAACTCTGTACTATTTGACAGAGAAGGAAACTCATTAGCAGAGGCATTAAGAAATAGTACAACCGGTATTATTGCAGAACACAAACGTAGGTCTCCTTCTAAATCAGTGATTAATCAAAAAGTTAGCGTCCAAGATGTAGCCGTAGGATATGAAAATGCAGGAGTTTGTGGAATGTCAGTTCTAACGGATGGAAAATATTTTGGTGGATCTTTAGATGATCTATTGTTGGCTCGAGCTTCTGTAAAGATGCCGTTATTACGTAAAGAATTCATCATAGATGAATACCAACTATTAGAAGCCAAAGCATATGGTGCCGATGTAGTATTATTAATCGCCGCTGTATTATCTAGAGACGAAATAAAAACATTATCAGAATTTGCCAAAAAATTATCTCTTGATGTATTACTAGAAGTACACAACCTAGAAGAGCTAGAGAAATCAATAATGCCTTCTTTAGATATGTTAGGAGTGAATAATCGTAATCTTAAAACTTTTGATGTTAGTATTGATGTTAGCAAGAAATTAAGTCAACATATCCCTGATGATTTCGTAAAAGTTTCAGAAAGTGGAATTAGTAATATAGAAGCAATAAAAGAACTACAACCATATGGTTATAAAGGGTTTTTAATTGGTGAAAATTTTATGAAAACAGAAAACCCAGGTCCTAGTGCTGTAGAATTTATAAAAGCCTTGCAGAGATGAAATTAAAAGTATGCGGAATGAAATATCAAGAAAACATAGAAGCTGTTGCAGCATTGCAGCCAGATTATCTTGGGTTCATTTTCTATGAAAAATCTCCTCGAAATTTCGATGGAGAAATTTCAAAGTTACCTGCAACCATAAAAAAAACAGGAGTTTTTGTAGACGAGCCTTTAAATCAGGTTGTTTTAAAAATCGCAAAATATGGCTTAAAGGCCATACAACTTCATGGTAATGAAAGTCCGGAATACTGCAAAGCACTAAAAGAAGTGGAATTATCATTGCCAATTATCGAAAATGGAATCGAAGTTGGTTTTGAGTCTTATAACTTCGAAGTATGGAAGGTTTTTTCTATCAAAGACCAATTTGATTTTGAAATATTAAAACCTTATGAAGGAATTGTAGATTATTTTCTTTTTGACACAAAAGGAAAAGAAAAAGGAGGCAATGGATATACTTTCGACTGGGGTGTTTTAAACAATTATAACTCCACTACTCCATTTATTTTAAGTGGAGGAATAGGCTTAAATGAAATTGAAAAAATAAAAACAATCCTAGAAACAGATTTACCAATATATGGAATAGATATCAATAGTAAATTTGAAATTGAACCAGGATTAAAAAATATAAATGATTTAGAAAAATTTAAAAAACTATTGACCGTAGATTGTTAAAGGCGTTATCTATGTCTTACTACTATGCTATCAATAAAAAGATAAGAAAAATGAGCTATCAAGTAAACGAAAAAGGATATTATGGCGATTTTGGAGGAGCATACATTCCAGAAATGTTATATCCTAATGTAGAAGAGTTAAGATCTACGTATTTAGAGATTATGAATGAACCTTCTTTTAAAGAAGAGTTTGATCAACTATTAAGGGATTATGTAGGACGACCATCTCCTTTATATTATGCTAAACGTCTTTCTGAAAAACACAAAACCAAAGTATACTTAAAGCGTGAAGACTTAAATCATACTGGGGCACACAAAGTAAACAATACCATTGGGCAAATTTTAGTAGCAAAAAAATTAGGCAAAAATAGAATTATTGCAGAAACAGGTGCTGGACAACACGGTGTAGCTACTGCCACGGTTTGCGCATTAATGGGAATTGAGTGTATCGTATATATGGGAGAAATTGATATTAAACGTCAAGCTCCTAATGTAGCTCGTATGAAAATGCTTGGTGCAGAAGTAAGGCCTGCTAAATCCGGAAGTAAAACATTAAAGGACGCAACTAATGAAGCTATTAGAGATTGGATCAATAATCCTGTAGATACTCATTATATCATCGGTTCTGCTATTGGCCCACATCCATATCCTGATATGGTTACTAGATTTCAATCCATTATATCTGAAGAAATCAAATGGCAATTAAAAGAGAAAGAGGGAAGAGAAAATCCCGACTACGTTGTAGCTTGTATTGGAGGCGGAAGTAATGCAGCAGGAACGTACTATCATTTCTTAGACGAACCAAGCGTAGGAATCATTGCTGTAGAAGCAGCCGGTAAAGGCGTTAACAGTGGAGAAAGCGCAGCAACATCTCAATTAGGTAAAGAAGGGATTATACACGGATGCAAAACACTACTAATGCAGACAAGCGATGGACAAATCACTGAACCATATTCTATTTCGGCTGGATTAGATTATCCAGGTGTAGGTCCTTTACATTCTCACTTGTACAAAACAGGAAGAGGTGAGTTTTACTCTGTAACAGATGATGATGCCATGACTGCTGGATTAGAATTATCTCAATTAGAAGGTATCATACCTGCAATAGAAACATCACATGCTTTAGCAGTATTTAATGACAAAAAATTTAAACCTGATGACATTGTAGTTATTAGTCTTTCGGGACGTGGAGATAAAGACCTTAATACTTATATAGATTATTTCAAATTATAATAAATTAGTAGAAAGTAGTTGGTACTTAGTATTGACCTATTCTTTGTTAACACTAAGTACTAACTAAAAACTACTGTACTAATAAAAACATGAACAGAATTAATACAGCTCTTGAGCAAAATAAAAAACTATTATCAATATATTTTACCGCAGGCTATCCTTCATTACATGATACCAAAAAAATCATTCAGGATCTAGAGAAAAGCGGTGTTGATATGATAGAAATCGGATTACCTTTTAGCGATCCGTTGGCAGATGGACCAACAATACAAGAAAGCTCTACAATAGCGTTAAAAAATGGAATGACGACTAAACTATTGTTTGAACAACTTAAAGATATCCGTAAATCCGTAAGCATACCATTAATTATTATGGGATACTTTAACCCAATGATGCAGTATGGGATAGAAGCTTTTTGTGCCAAATGTCAGGAAATAGGAATTGATGGGTTAATAATACCAGATTTACCAGTTGCGGAATACCACGAACAATATCAAGAAACTTTTGAAAAATACGGATTAATCAATGTCTTTTTAATTACTCCACAAACTTCAGAAGAACGCATACGTTTTATTGATAGTGTTTCTAATGGATTTATTTATATGGTAAGTTCTGCAAGTGTTACAGGATCCACATCTGGATTTGGAAATACACAAGAAGCATATTTTGAGCGTATCGCTAATATGGATTTAAAGGCGCCACAGATTGTTGGATTTGGTATTAGTAATAATGAAACCTTTACTCAAGCGACTAAAACTACAAAAGGTGCAATTATTGGATCTGCTTTTATCAAACACTTAACTCAAAATGGTGTAGAAAGTATTGA
This sequence comes from Aquimarina amphilecti, assembly GCF_900109375.1. GTDB lineage: Bacteria > Bacteroidota > Bacteroidia > Flavobacteriales > Flavobacteriaceae > Aquimarina > Aquimarina amphilecti. The sequence goes on along the minus strand of NZ_FOAB01000006.1, from coordinate 10,704 downwards.
AGATTTTACTCAAAAGATTAGATAATATTCATAAATTTAAAAAAAGAATATTTATAATATTCGTTCTGAATTAATTAGAATTTTTATGATATCTCCGATTTTATTGATAACCTTTATTTCTATTCCTTTAATAATTGCCGTTATTGTCATTTTTGTTTTCATCAAGTGGTTAAAACCTGATTTTTTGCAATTCAAAAAAAGTATTAAGGAAAAACCAGAAGGGCTATTAGATATAGACGATCGATACAACACAAATAAAATAGAAAAAGAAAAAGAATTAAATGATTTATTAGATAAAATAAACAAGCAAGGTATTGATAAACTCACTAAAATAGAAAAGGAAAGGTTAGAAGAATTATCTAAATAATTTACTATTCTTTAGTAAATAAATTATCCAAGAATTTTTCTAATTTTTCTCTTTTTAGTTGCTCCATATTTAGTTTTAATTTTGTCATAAAACCATAAGAATCTCCTTCAACACGCATTTCACCAGAAATATATAACTCACTTTTTTTATTCAATCGAATTTTATTTAATTCCAAAATTGGGTATTTAAGAAAAACTGAAGCCACCCCATTAGTACCATAATCTGTATCGACATCACCATTGTTCAATAACTTTTTGATCAATATTTCGAATTCATTATCTAAACTAGCAGAAATAACAAATACTTCCCCCTTATCATTCACCACAAAATCAGTGTTATAAATATCTGCACTATAACTCATTTCTCCAGTATCAAAAAAAGAAGCATCCAGATTTCCTTCTACATCATATTTACGAATATGATACAGACCTTCAGAATCACTTTTCAATTGAGAAGTATACATCTCTTCTTCGGATAACACAATACGATCAAATGATTGATAATCTTCATTAATCTGTATACAGTTTAATTTATTAGAAGACATTTTTCTACTATCTAATCCAGCCAGGTACGTAGCTTGTTCTTGCCCATTATCTATAGATTCAGAATACGCCAATAATAGATAATCATCTGCCATTGCAGAGCAATTTAATGTAAAGTAATGATCATCATATAAACCGGAGGATAATGTTTCACCAATATCAGAAAGCTTAAGAATAGCAATCTTTTCTTCACTTTCTGTTGTTCTAAAATCTTTTACTTTAGCGACAACTATTATCTCATCTTTTGATGAAGCATAAATATATTGTCCGTAATTATCATCTAAATTATCAAGAATATTCTTTTTGTATACTCCGCTACTACCAAATCCATGATTAATAGTTCCATCATCATAAAACTCATTAACAGAAATCATCCAACTATACCCATTCCAAAAATTTGATAGAACCAAGATACTCCCATCTGCTTTAGAATTAATCGCTACTGGTATGGTATATTCGTTATTTAGATTGCTTATTTCTGTATTAAAACGAATATCTTTTGCCCCGTTTTTAGCAAGACGCATCAGGTTTCTTTTTGCATCAGATTCGTATAAAACATTGATTTCTCCACCTTCTAGAACATCAAAATCAATAATATGAGAAGTTAAAACGCCTAATTCTTTAAAAACTAGTAATCCATCTCTAGAAAAATCAACATCCAATTGTTGCGCATAACTATATTGTAGTAAAGAGCAAAAAGCGGCTAGTAAACAGTAAATTCTCATAACGAAATATGGTAGTAACTTTAGTTAGTCACCTTCGCGAAAGTAGAATGAGTAAAAAATGAAGATTAGGGGTATAAAAAATTATATGCGTAATTAAAATAAACTATATTCTAATTAAGGTTCAAAAAAAAGAATTTATATACTATAATGCAAGAATTTTCTTAATAATAAAAAATTAATAACGTTAATAAATTAAAAACAAAACAAAATGCATAGACTAATCTTACTCATTTTAGTATCTATATTTTCTAATGCTATTATTGCCCAAGAAAATTTTTATGATAGATTATCCGACGCTACAATAACATTAACCACGCAAGATGTTACCTATGACCCTTCATATTTCTCCATGAAATATCCAAATGGTGATGTTCCTAATGACAAAGGAGTATGCACAGATGTAGTAATAAGAGCTTATAGAAAACTAGGAATTGATCTTCAAAAAGAAGTACACGAGGATATGGTCGCAAACTTTGGTCTATACCCAAAAAATTGGGGGTTATCAAAAACAGATAAAAATATTGACCATAGAAGAGTTCCAAATTTAATGAAGTTCTTTTCTCGATTTGGAAAAGTAAAATCTATTTCGAATAAAGCACAAGATTACATTCCGGGAGATATTGTGTGTTGGAGTTTAGGTGGTGGATTAACTCATATTGGACTAGTGGTTGATAAAAAATCTGAAGATCAACAACGATACTTAATAGTACATAATATCGGTGGCGGACAAGTATTATCTGATTGTTTGTTTGATTATAAAATTATAGGGCATTATCGCTACAACGGAAAAAGGAAATCTTAGTAAAATCTTTTTTATTCATAAGAAAACCTTAACGATTGTATAGTTTTAATCAATTTGTATAAACCTTCTATCTTTTATAAGTAAACAATTGTTAACCAGTATTAATACGGGGTATTTTCCCTGAATTCTTAATGTAATTTGGTATAATACAAGTATTAACTTAAAAAAAGAACTATGTCATTACAAGTAAGTTTTAGAGTTGTGGGGCTCTACTGTTATTTCGAAAACCTACAGGTACCTAATGTAACTGCTCAATCATCTGTAAAGGATGTGATGAATGGAATCAAAAGCGTTAAAACAGATTTTGATTATTCTTCGGTAAACATGGGTGGTAAAGAAATTGTAAATTCATTATCCTATAAATTCGGAACCAGCTCAACAGTGCCATATAATGTATCTGGACCACCAGCAGATGGTTTTAGAGATCTTACCAACAGTATTGGTAACACCTCTTTAGTTTGGCAATATTATCGCTCTGTTACAGGCTCAATTGATGGAAGTGTTTCAGAAATTAAACTGATCACCAAAGGGCAACCATCATTTGCAACGACTGCATTAGACACAAATGATCCTTTTTTTGGTTCTATTCCTGCCAATTTTAATATTAGTACTTACAATCTTACATGGAGATTAGTACAAATTCAAATGGCGCCAGAAAAGCAAGCGAAATTTCTATATGCACAAGCGCAAGCTTATCAAGAAGCATAATATAGTATTGTAATAAAGTTACTTTTGAAAAGAATCGACATCATTCATTGATGTCGATTTTTCTGTCTCATCAAAAATAATCCTGATACTGTAAGACTCTAAAATCAATTGTATTGAATTTTGGATTTTGGTTTTTCAAATCTTTATAGGTTTGCAAACTTCCAATAGATCTATTTGCTGCTCCTGATGGAGCAATCAATGAAACGGTTTTTATAATTCTTTCTCCTAATTTAAAACGATGTATTCTTGGAATCTCATTTGAAACTAATTCTAACTGTAATTGGTGTTCTCGAAGATGTTTTCTAAAGAAATATTCTGGTCCGTTTTTACTATTACCACCTGTAAATAAAAGCGTATCAATCTTAGGGTACTTATACAAATATGACACCACATCTCGTAGTTGTATATTCTGCATACCAAGATCAGAAGCGTCGATTTTATCTCTTTTACAGCAATGTACTATATCACATACTCCAATTCCTCTAGAACTTAAAAAATTTTTACGTTGATCTATTGCTTTTTGTGTGGTTTCAAAAACCAATTCTAAATTAAAAATACGATCTAAAACAGGCCATAATAATCCACTAATACTTCCATAACAGAAATTTACATCACCCACTTTTAATTCTCCAGAAGTAAAACGTGGAGGCGGTAATGTACCTACAATAAGTTTTGTTGCTCCTTCTGGAAAAAAAGGTGCATATGGATGTATATGATTAAACAATATTAATTGCGGTTTATGATTTACAAAGTTAAAAAGAATTTACCAAGGAAGAACAAATGTATTTACATTCTAAAATTGGAAATAAATGAAAGGTTGAAAATCGGCAGCATACGTTTGATAACATATAATAGCAACAATTACGGCTATTAACCCTTTGATAATGATATTACTTTTAATAAACTGATCTAACAGCCAATCTTTAGTCCTGTAAGGTAACCAATGCGTGATATACCCAAATAACATGACAACAAATACGATTCTATACTCCCAAAGAACTACTAAAGCATTCGTCCAATCCATATTAGTCATAATAGCCTGATAAAAGCGGTTAATATGATCCATACTATTACCTCTAAAATAGATTCTGGTAAATGTGATAAAAATAAAAGTAAATGCAATTTTCCAAGTAATTGCTAACCAACTATTAGAATTTTCATAAGGACTTATTTTACGCCAATATTTATAAGCAACAACTCCTAATCCATTTAACCCACCCCAGATCACAAATTTCCAAGATGCTCCATGCCATAATCCTCCGATCAACATCGTAATCATAATATTGACATTCCTATTAAAATGCCAAGCCAACTTAGAGGAAAACAATGTAACAATAAGCAATAGACCTATCCCAGCTGTTGCAATAATTGCTACCCCAAAATCTACATAAGCAAATACACCTAAAAAGGTAAAAACAGTAATAAAAACGTATGAAAATATACTTCCATTTCGGTTCCCTCCAATTGGTATATATAGGTAATCTTTTAACCAACTTGATAAAGATATATGCCATCGTTTCCAAAAGTCTCCACAATGTATGGCTTTATAGGGCGAATCAAAATTAACGGGTAATTTATATCCCATCAATAATGCTAAACCAATAGCTATATCAGTATATCCAGAAAAATCTCCATAAATCTGTAATGAGTACCCAATCATTGCCATAATGTTTGTAAATCCCGAAAACATTTCTGGGACGTCAAATACTCGATCCATAAAATTCATTGCAATAAAATCTGCAAAAAGCATCTTCTTTATCAATCCCTTAAGAATCATAAAAGTTGCACTCCCAAAATCTTCCTTTGTAACCCTAATCTCTTTTCTAATCTGCGGAACAAAGTCTGCTGCACGGACAATAGGACCTGCAACTAATTGAGGAAAGAAACTTACAAAAAAACCAAAATCAATAATAGATTTTAGCGGTTTTATCTGCTTTCTATAAATATCAACACTATAACTAATAGTTTGAAAAGTATAAAAAGAAATTCCTACCGGCAAAATGATCGCATCGACTGTAAAATAATCAACACTCGCCCAAGAATTAGCGAATTGAGCTAAATAATTAATTACCTGATAATCAGTATTAAAAAGATTGTTATAGGATTCTGTAAAAAAATAGGCATATTTAAAATAACAGAGTGTCCCTAGATTAATTATTACACTTACTGTTACCAATAACTTTTTTGTCAATATGGATGTACTATTATAAATAGCTTTACCTAAAAAGAAATCGTTTACTGTACTGAAAAGCAAAATTCCAATAAACAATCCACTTGTCTTATAATAGAACAATAAACTTATCGCAAACAGATATGCACTACGCAGATTCTTTTTACTATATAATATTGCATACAAAAAATAGATAACTGCAAAGAAAATCCAGAAATCTGCCTGTGTAAATATCAGAGGGTAATCCTCTGAAAAAGAAAAAATATCTTTTAGTCTATTCATTAATTATTTGATTCAAAACAGAGTTAGGCGCTAACTGTAATTCTTTTTCCCATGAATTTGTCAATGCTTGTAATAGTAAATCTGCTTTAATTCTATATCCCAATTGTGTAAAATGTATTCTATCTCTGGGCATTAACTTATTCTGATACCAATCTTTAGAACTGTTATAACCTCCCATTATTTCATAAAAATCCCAAACTGCCATTTTATGTTTTTTCGCTAACTCATAGATTATTTTTTGCATTAATCTAGTCCTAGGGTTTGGATACTTCTTTTTATAATAAGAATCATTTGGAACTGTAAGCAAAACTGCACAATCTGGATTGGCTTTTTGTATATTTAAAATAAGATTTTCATAATACACTCTATATTCTTCTGGGTCGAAATCCGGATGATAAGCGTCATTAGTACCAACCGAAACAATAAATAGATCTGGCTTGTACAACATCAACTGATCATTAAAATATTTACATCTATCATAATAACTAAAACTAGCGCCGTTTACGCCGATAGTAGTATATTCGACACCTCTATTATCATTCATTAACTCCATCCCCATCATTAAAAACTCAGGGGTTTCGGGATTACCAATTCTTTGAACACAAAATTCCAATTCTTCTAAAGTTCGCGTAAGTACAAATTCAATAAAATGAGCCTCTTTGTTTACCTTGGTATCAGCAATTAATCCAGACTCTTTAAAAAAGATTTCATAATCTTCACTCCAATTGTCATAAAAAATTCTAATTCTATTAAAGTTATATTGCTGCGCATCATACCCTCTATGATTTGCTTTTATCTTAATATTAGAAATTGAATCTTTAAAAACCGCAGTAACACCAGCCATTCCCCAAGCAACGCTGTCTTTTCTTATAGAACAACGATATCCCTTCCAATTCCCATCATATTCTACACTATAGTTACTAGGATTATTTGTACTAGCAATTTTATATGGGTAAATAAATCCTCTTTGTCCTTTTGCAGTAGGACTCATCTGTTGAAGATACGTTCTTAATCTATTAGAATAAATATCAGCCTGTATATGGGATCCTCCGATATGAAAAATATGAACATCTTCATCATTTCCTCGAGCTATAGTGTCCAATTTATGAAATAACTTAGTAAAAGAAGGAGAATTCTCCACGAATTTAATCCGATTCGCTTTCCAATTAATGAAGGTGTATTTATCTTGAATAGTATCCAAAACATAGTCCTGACCTACAACAGAAACACCTACTAGAAAAAAATATAAATAAAGTATACTATGTTTCATCGGCTATTTCTTTTTTGAGATCAAGGTATAGTGCAGTAAAAAACAATTCTGAAATAATTTTAGTTCCTTTCCAGGTAAAATGCATGTAATCGTTAGCTGTTAATTTTTCTTCAACCCAAAAAGGCATAGATCCTTTTCCTCCCATAGCATCATACATACTCCAATAAGCCACATTATTATCAGAACAAGTTTCTATTAATTTAGCATTTAGATAAGGTAGTAAAGGGTATGTTTCCATTTTCCCATTTACAGGAAGACACATATCAGTGGGGCCGATAAATATAAAACTTGCATTTTTTGTTCTGCGTCTTAACCAATTTATTTGATTAACGATAGATTTTGCATAATTATCGACTTTCGTTGAATCCTTTAAATAAGGCATAGTATTTCCACCATATTGCATAATGATGATTTTAGGTTTTAAATCCCTAACCATCTTACCATATTCAGAAGCATTTGTACTAGAAAAAATCGTTCCAGAAGAACCGCGCATAGCTACATTATCAATCTGTACTCTTGATCCTCCGTCTAATGTTAACCCATAAAAATCCGCACTTACTTTACCTTCAAGCTCAATTTTTAAATTACTTGGGGTTGTATTGGTTCTTATCTTATATTTATGATATTTACCATCCGCAATTAGGTCCTCTTGTTGAATCAGTTTTCCTTCATTATATACAGAAATCTTAATTGGGAAATTACAATTCCCGTAATGTAAACCGATATTAGTAAATCTTCTAAATTTAGCATATGCTTTCTTTGATTTACCAATAACTACTGATGCTTTTACTATTGGTAATGAATCTAAAGCTATACTATCTGGGAGTGTTTTTTTATGTTCTGTAAAACGAGATACTGACATATAAGCTCCATACCTTCTATGTTTAAATCTCTCTTGCGTTGGATCAAATCTAGCATATCTAAACCAATTCTCACTAGGTTTTACAATAGCTGCAATCTGATTATATACGGGTTTTACCGGTATAAAACCAGGTCCACTGCCTCCATACATAGTTTGTAATCTATTTCTAATATAGCCTGTAATTCTATCTCCTTCTATTTGGGAATCACCATAATGTAATATTCTACAAGATCTAGAGGACAATTTAGATTGTAGTTCTTTTACAAAATCTGGATTATCTAAAGGATATCGTATTCTTTCAATTCTAGTACTATCAATCTTTGAAAAATCCGGTCTCTGTAAACTATCCTTTTTTTCTTTATTAGCTAATAAAGACTCAGGTTCCATATCCGATTCATCCGCTACAGGGACAACCGTTTCGGTAACTTTTAGGATATCCTGCTTTTTAGTTAGCGACGAGTCTTTTTCTAAAGCTAGAAAAGTTTTGTAAGTAGGATATTTTAGAGAAATCCCTTCATAAGAGAAACCATCTTCTTCTACCTGAGCTTTTTGAACACCACCTTTTTCACTCAAAAACATAAGACCAAATAACCCTCCCAACACGAGTATTAGAAACAAGGATATTTGAATAGGTTTGATTTTCAAGGCTATCGGGGACTTTTGATTTTTGTAAAAATAGAAAGTTTTTACGAAACGCAAAGAGATTATCTACCGTTTAAATATAAATACCCTTTAATTTCTTAAAGTAATATATTTTTAGAGGACACACTACTAGGTTTATTAATACTAATTTTATCATCATTCTAAACAGATTCAATTAACTTCTTTACATCGTTCACTACTCTTCTATACTTATGTCGATTAGGTTTAGACATGTGTTGTGATTCTAATATTATTTCTGATAAAATTTCCTTACCATCCATAATCTTACCTTGATTAATAAGAAATTGAGCTAAAATATAACGTTCTTCATAATTAGAATATCGCTGATCAATAGGTTTTAAATTTTCTTTAGCTTCTTCATTCCTACCTTGTTTTCCTAATGCTAAACCATATAAAAACTGACTTCGGGAACCTTTAAAATCGATTTTTTCATTTATTTGCTCAGCACAAAAAATGACTTTATCAAATTGACTTGTTTGATAATAACCTTCCAGTAGTTTTTTGACAACTCCCGAATCAGACTTGTACTTACCATTTAAAGCTATTTCATATTCTCCAATTCCAGAATTATAATCCTTAATTTCATATAAGGCATCTCCAAGGAATACTCTATTCTGAAAAGTATCTGCGAATTCAACTTGTTTTTTAAGATCATTTACTTTTTTAGTTGGATTTACTACACTTACGATTTCCTTTTGAACAACATCTAAATCCCTTTTATTAAAGACTTGCGTAACTAAATAAATAATGCATCCTATTACTGGTAAAAGCACAATTAGAAAATACCAATAGTACTCACGGTTATTTTTAAAAGCGTGATATATGCAGAAGCCCTGTAAAGCGATAATTAAAAAATATGGCATCCGACGAAAATAATAAATCTCTATGATTATTTATAAACACAAAGCACAATCCTCTTCATAAAACTTTGCGCGATTAATAATAGTCATCTAAAAATCTGTGTTTTACATCATTTTCTATCTTGAAATTTCAGCTATTTGACAGGTCTTCTTAATGTTAAAGTTATTAACAAAAAATAATTATCTATCTTTACGCCATAAACATATAACAAACTTAAAGTCATAACAGTAGACACTCTTATACAAATAAGCCCCCAATCTACATTGTTAATAACTTTTAAATTCAGTGTTAACAACTCTGAAAAGGTGTATTTAAAATACTTATAAAGTGAAAAGAATTATACTTGTAATTGCAATCTTTTGTATTGCAAATGTTGGAAATAGTCAATGTTCTATTGAAAATGATGATGACCAATTGATAAATGGAACTTCTCTTCAATCTGGGCAGAGTTTCATAGCTTCTTGTAATGGCATTTTAAATTCTATTGGTATTCTAACTTTTACTAGTGATGTAGTAAATGTAACTCTTTATGATGGAGAAGGGTATGGTGGAACGGTATTAGGAACGCTAACGAATCAGACTACTAGTCCTTTTTCGACTCCTACTGATTATTCGGAATTTGATTTTTCAGCGTTAAATATTACTCTAATCTCTGGACAAACGTATACGCTTGATATTTCCAATATAGGTGGACTAATAGCGTATGATAATGAACCAACACCTAATTATGCAGATGGTCAACGTTATGAAAATGGAATCTCACAGGCAAACAGTGATTTATTATTTTTAGTAAACCTTACTGCGATTCCTTGTACTGATCCGGATATCCCTACCGTTACACATGCTCCAACTACTCTTTGCGAAGGTGACACTGCTACACTTTCTATTTCTGGAAACTTAAACGACGCAACAGAATGGCACATATACACAGGAGCTTGTGGAGGTACAGAAATCGGAACTACCAGCACATCATCCTTTGTAGTTACCCCTTCATCACCAAGCACCACTTATTTTGTAAGAGGTGAAGGAGGTTTATGTGTAGTTCCCGGTTCGTGTGCAAATCTTACGGTCAATGTCACTGCAAATGATGTTGCAAGTTATTCAGCACCCGCAGATTTATGTATTAATGCTGGAATACAAACTAATTTAGGAGGCGGAACTCCAACTGGAGGGGTTTATTCTGGTCCTGGTGTAACTGATGATGGTAATGGACTTACCTACAGCTTTAACCCAACTATTTCGGATGTCGGAACACATTCAATAACTTACACAAGTGCAGGCACTTGTAACGATAGTTCAAGTGATTCCATAGAAGTATTTGACTTACCTAATATAACTTTTAGTGCGCCATCAGATTTATGTATTGATCAAGGCACACAAACTGGATTAACTGGCGGAAGTCCTGCTGGAGGAACTTATTCAGGTTCTGGTGTAACGGATAGCGGAAACGGA
>NZ_FOAB01000005.1 GCF_900109375.1 Aquimarina amphilecti | reverse complement strand
ATATATCAATGAACTTTTTTAACTAACCGAAAACAATCTTCATTGCCAGTCGTTAATCGTAAATTACCAAGGAATCGAACCCCAAAAATGAACCTAATCACCCTACTCCAGTATAACTTTTATTCTTATGAACTTCGCTTGTTTCTCAAAGCGGGTGCAAATATACAACCACTTTTTAATTCCACAAAACTTTTTTGAAAAAAAATTAAAGTTTTTTTTAGAACCTAAATCAAATTAAAACAAAACAATAAAGCCCCGTAAAACCTAACCTAACAAACAAAATCAATCTCAATGAACTAACAAAACAATATCCCGTTTTGCGGGTGCAAACATACAACCCTTTTTCTAATCAACAACAACTTTTTTGAAGAAAATTTTAATCTTTTTATAACAACCTCTAAACATTACGTTTACACTAACAAAAAAATTGAAAAACAATACCTAAAACAAAGAACCATCTGTCCTTATTATTATATCACATAATTACAGCAAAAAAATAACAACAAAAATTACCCCGAATAAACCAATGTATATCATCTATTAATCATTCACCACATCTGTAAGCGAAGATTATTCTACTAGAACAATTATCATTAAAAAACATAAATAAAATCTACGAAATATCACCTAGGACAGTTAGTGAATCACCAAAAACAAATATTACAAATTCTAAAACCTAAAATATCATTAAAAAATTAGTCAAATTACTTTCGGGATCTAATTGTAACTTTTTTCTAAGCTTATGTCTATTTACATCTACACTCTGAGGACTTATTCCTAACAAAGGTGCTATTTCTTTGGAAGACAAATTCATTTTAAGGTAAGCACACAACCTAAGATCTTTTGATGTCAAGCTAGGATATTGTTTAGACAAACGCTCATAAAATTCCTGATGTGATTTATCAAAATTTATTTTAAATATTTTACTTTCCTTATCCGTTATATAATATTCTACTAGTCTTTTCAGGTCCATGTAGTTACTATCATGAGATCTAGAATTAGGGGAATCCTGAATTTTCACTATTTTATCTCTAATCTTTTTTAAAATTTTATTTTTATTGAGATTTACATAAGCAATTTGAGTAAGCTCTCTACTCTTTGCTTTTATTTCACTTTCTAATTTAGAATTCTTAAGCTCGATTATTTTACGTTCTTGTTCTAATTTTTGTGCTTTATATTCTTCTTCTTGTTTCTTTAGTTTTTCTTCCTTCAGTTCCAATAATTTCTTTTTTTGCTTTTTCATTTTATAACGATTGATAAAACGTGCAACAAAAAGCATCGCTCCAATCAACAAAACATAAAAACAATAGGCCCAAGGAGTTCTATACAAAGGTGAACTAATGGTAAAATCAAAAGAAGATTCTTTTATAATCTCATCATACCTTGCTCTTACATCAAACGTATAATTACCTTCTTTCAAATTATAGAGGGTGTGCTCGGTAGAAGTTGTCCAATCACTCCATTCTTGATCATTTACTCTTGATTGAAAAGTGACTTTTTTACCGTATATAGGCAAAGCATACCTTATCTTAAGATCATTATCGCGAAAAGGGATCTTAGATTTTTCTTTATAAGACACTTTACTATCTACAGAAACAAAATCTCGAATTAAAACCTTTTCCCTTATATTTTCTAGAGGAGTTAAATTATCTCTAACATACACCGAAAATCCGCTATATATAGGAATAAGTTCATGCTTATCATCTAATTTAAAGGAATTTAAAACATCCGGAACTAATTGATCTTGTAGTTCCCTAAGATTCAACATTCCATTGTCGCTTTCTATAACAATACTTTCATTATCAGCATACCAAGTTTCTCTTCCTTTTTTAATAATTCTAGGGGAATATCCTTTTTTGCCACCAAGTTCTTTCTTTAGAAAAGAATCATTCTTTGAATCATATGTATATACATAAAAACCGGAAGTAATCATTATGTCTTTATCTACTTTAGATAAAGACAATACAGCTCCTTCAAAATCACTTAGAGGGAAAAAGCTTTCCTGCACGAGTTTTTTTCCACTATAATCTAAGCTGAACTTAAAGACGCCTTCAGATCGTAAAGCCAACCAAATATAATTATCCTCATCTACCTCAAGATACCTTACTGATTTACTAAATCCTTTAAGTTGAAATTCTTTCCATTCTTCTTCTCGTTTTTCATATAAGGAGACACCATTATAATTAGGAGAAACAACAAAGTCTTTATCATCTTCCCTAAACAATCTAAAATCCCACGCTCCTTTACTGAAACCCATCTTCTTAAGAACTTTCCCACTAAGACTATATGCTCCAGTATCATGACCAACAAACACCTCATTATTAATTGAAACAAGGTTCCAAACTTGACCATTCAATAATTGTTCAAAATCCTCTGTATCATCAACTGACTCTACGCCTAAAGAATAAAGCCCCTGATTTGTTCCTACATAATAAAAATCATTTTCTTTTACAGCGGCATACGTAGTACCCAATTTACCATAATAATCATAAAAATACTTCAATGATGAATTTAATTTTAAGTAATCAACCCCATAATCCAATGCTAACCAAAGGTTGTATTCATCATCTTGAAATATTGACAAAACAGTATTGTTTTGCAACCCCTTTAATTTATTGATGTTTTCAATTTGCCCTGTTTCAAGATTCAGTATGTAAAGCCCATTAGAAACAGTACCCAACGCTACTCTTCCATCCTTAAGTTTCAGAAAAGAAAAAATTTGAGCTTTTCTCACCTCTTCAGACAAAGAGAAATTCAATGCAGCAATTTCACCGTTACTTAATCTAAATAATCCTTTTGTATCACTTATAAGAATTAAATCATCTCCATCATCGGTTATCCCAATGATATTTGCATTTAGATCGGTATTATCATAAATCGGCAACAAACTTGTTCCTGAAAGTTTAAAAACACCATGTTTATCATCATTAATATATAAATCTTCTTCTATTTTATAGCTCCATTTAAAACAACAAGGAGCAGGAATCTTGGTTATAATATTACCTTGATTTATATATAAATTGCTAAAGGTTTGAAAAACAACTTCTCCATTAATTTCATGTATCCTCCAATACTCTTCTGCACTATCAGAAACACCTTTATCAACATTGTTCAACAAAGAAACTTCATATGCATTATTAAGTTTATTTTTTAACAATCCAAAATGACCATCTGCCCCAAAATAAATAGAATCCTTATTCTTAACAAATAGACTTCTATTGACCATAGCATTATTAGTTGCTACAGCATTCCATTCACTACCATCAAAAATTAAAACTTTATTTTTATTCGCTATATATATAATCCCATTTTCATCTTGCTCAATATCCCAAGACTGAGCACCAAAACCCATATTTTTAGTATCATAATGAGTAATCTTAGGTAAAATCTTGTTTTCAATGGATTGCGAAAAGGAAAGAAATTGAAATAAAAAAAGTAAAAAACAAATACGATTCATTAAATGCTATTTTTAAGCTAAGGTAGTCTCTCAAATATACTAAATTATATCTTAACATTCTTAATAAAAGCATATTAAAAACAAATTCAATAAAACACCTTAAATTTTATGATTCCATATAAAAACGAAAATATCTATACAAATAATGGTAATTCGTTTCGTAAAGCCCTATTTTTAAAGCTACAATACTTAGCTTAAGAACGAAATGAAAATATCACATCCAAAGTTCATTTTTTATACTTTTTACGCACTACTCGTTTTGAGCTGCGGTAAGAAAAAAAAAACCAAATTATTTACCCTAAAAAACCCAACTGAAACCTCTATCAATTTTTCCAACAACTTAACCAACACGTCAGATTGGAATGCACTTAACTACCTCTATTTTTATATTGGAGCTGGGGTCGCAAGTGCCGATTTTAATAATGATGGTTTATCAGACTTATATTTTGTTGCTAATATGGAAAGTGACAAATTATATTTAAATAAAGGGGGGCTGAAATTTGAAGATATCACTAAGGCATCCGGAATTAATAATAGTAGCGGTTGGTCTTCTGGTGTTACTCATTTAGACATCAATAATGACGGATGGTTGGATATCTATGTTTCTAAACTTGGAGAGCACAGAAATAAAAAGGGTAAAAATTTATTATACGTAAATCAAGGAATAGACAAGAATGGAGTTCCCGTTTTTAAAGAAGAAGCAAAAAAATATGGATTAGACATTATTGGTTTCTCTAACCAAGCAGCTTTTTTAGACTATGACCTTGATGGTGATCTTGATTTATATCTTTTACATTATTCGGTGTATCCAAAAAGAACATATGGGGATGCCAAAAAACGTCTCATAAAAGATTCTCTAGCTGGTGATAAATTTTTCATAAATGATAACGGTATTTATAAAGATGTCACCAATGAATCAAAAATTTTTAGCAGCATTATTGGCTATGGACTTGGTGTATCCGTAAGTGATATAAACAATGATGGTTATCCCGACATTTATGTAGGAAATGATTTTTTTGAAAATGATTATTTATACATAAATCAAAAGAACGGAACTTTTAAAGATATCCTTTCTCAAGATTTCAAAAAACTTGGTCATACTACAAATTTCTCTATGGGTAATGACATTGCAGATTTCAACAATGATGGTCGTATGGATATTCTATCACTAGATATGCTTTCTGATGGTTTACAAAGTTTAAAGACTACAGAAAGTGATATGAATTATCAAAACTTCAACCAATATCTGCGCAAAGGATATCACCCTCAATTTATAAGAAACACGCTACAACTAAATAATGGAAATTTAAACTTTAGTGATATTTCTTATCAAGTAGGTGTATCAGGAACGGAATGGTCCTGGGCCGGATTATTTGCAGACTTAGATAATGATGGTTTTAAAGATATTTACATTACGAATGGAATATACGGAGCTACCAACGATAAAGATTTTGTTAGTTTTATTTCTAATGGAATTATTTCAAATCAGATCAGTACCAATATGTCTGAAAATGATTTAAAATTAGTCGACAAACTTCCTAAAAAACATACTCCTAATTATTTGTTCCGAAATAAAAATGGTTTTGATTTTGAAGACATCACTGAAACTTGGTTCGAAAAAAAACCTTCTTTTAGTAATGGCGCAGTATATGTGGATTTAGACAATGATGGAGATTTAGATCTAGTGACAAATAATGTCAATGAACCTGCTATGATTATGGAGAACAATAGCAATTCTATATCCAAAGAGCACAACTATTTAGCAATTGATTTTAATGGTTCCAAAAACAATCACTTTGGCATAGGAACTAAGGTAATTGCTTACACTAAAAATCAAACTATTACTCAAGAAAACTACCCTTCTAGAGGTTATATTTCTGCAGTTTCTCCTAAAATGCATATAGGACTGGGAACATCTAAGGAAATAGATTCTTTAACCATAATTTGGCCAGGAGGATCTTTTCAAACATTAAAAAACGTAAAAGGGAATCAATTATTAAAGGCCAACAAACAAGAAGCTAAAAATAATTTTTACACAACAGCTACTAACAATAATAAAAAGTCATTATTGACCAATGTTTCTCAAAAAATTCCATATCGTCATAATGATAATAATTACAATGAATTTAATAGAGAAATTCTTATCCCATACATGAATACTAATCAAGGGCCTGAAATTACTGTTGGTGATATAAATGGAGACAATAATGATGATTTTTTCATAGGAGCTGCCAAAGGAAAACCAGCTCAACTATTCATACAAAAAAATGATGGATCTTTTATTCCTCTAAAAATTCCTGAAATAGACCAAACTCTTCATTCCGAAAATACAGACAACATATTAGTTGATACGGACAATGATAATGATCTTGATCTTATTATTGTCAACGGAGGAAACGAAATTGGAACAGCACCTGAAAATCTTTCTGTTTATTATTTCAGAAATCAAAAAGGATCATTTATTAGAGATAATCAAAACTTCCGAAACATATCAATTAATGCATCTGTTGTAAAATCATTTGACTTTGATAATGATGGAGATCTAGATATACTAATCGGTTCCAATAGTATCCCTTCTGCTTTTGGTATGAATCCTCAGAATTACATTTTTGAAAATGATGGAAGTGGAAATTACGTTGACGTTACAAAAAAAATAGCGCCAGAACTCAATTCAGTTGGATTAGTTCAGGATGTAACATTAGCAGATACAAATAACGATAATAAAACTGACATTATAGTTGCTGGGTATTGGATGCCAATTCAGATTTTCATTAATAAAGACAATATTTTTAAACTAGATAAAGGTAGTGATCTTAAAAAATCATTTGGTTTTTGGAATTCTGTAAAAGCTAATGATATTGATAATGATGGAGACATTGATATCATTGCTGGAAACTGGGGATTAAATACTAGATTAACTGCTAGTTTAGAAGAACCAATAACTCTTTTATTAAATGATTTTGATGATAATGGAAAAATGGACCCTATAATTACACATTTTTACCAAGGAACAGAAACAGTTTTTAATAGCAAAGATGAATTAAGTAAGCAGATGCCAATTATCAACAAAAGACATTTATCCTATGCTAAATTCGCCAAAGCGAACTTCTCCGAATATCTTCCAGAAGAAAAAATCAAAACTTCCATAAAAAAAAGGGTAACCGAACTACAAAGTTGTTATTTCATAAACAATGGCGATGGTACTTTTCAGAAAAGATTCTTGCCCAAAGAAGCTCAGATTTCATGTATTAACACTATGTATATTGATGATTTTAATAATGACAATTACGACGACATCTTGTTATCTGGTAATAATTATGAATTAAACACTCAATTATCTAGACTTGATGCATTTCACGGAATGTTATTAATAAATGATCAGAATGGAGGTTTTTCAAAAGACAATGAGAGTTTGTTTGAAATTCAAGGTCCAGCCAGAGATATTGAGAAGATTATTATTAAAAATCAACAACATTATCTAACTAGCATAAATAATGACAGCATTTGTGTACTAAAAAAAAACCTACCATTCTAATTAATTCAGTCATTAACTAGCGCCTCTTATTTTTTTCTTTTAATTACGGAAAGTATTCTAATTGGAGCCTAAAAATAAAACCTCTCAGTAATATCCATTTTATCAAAACCCTTAAATATTACTCTTTTATAAAAGAGATTCACAAATCATTGGCATATATATCTTTTTTATTACAAATAAAAAATGCTGAAGATTTAAATATCTTCAGCATTCTAAAAAAACAACTAACTTAATTTAGTGAAACTCCTTTATTTTTATTGATACACTCTCACATAATCAACTTCCATTGTAGCCTCAGTAAAGTCAGCGCTAACTGCTCCACCAAAATCTCCTCCCATTGCAACGTTCAGGATAAAAAAGAAATCATCCCTAAACGGCAACCCATCAGTGATTGTAAACGTGTTATATTCTACACCGTCTACTTTAAATACTATTTTATTAGTATCCCATTCAGCTCTAAAAACATGAAAACCTTCATCTAAGCCATCAACATCTAAAGATCTTGATGTAGTATTATCAGCTCCGGTATTTCCAGGAAAGAAAACATTTGAATATGTACGTATTGGATTTCTCCCAACATACTCCATAATATCAATTTCCCCACAAACTGGCCATCCAACTTCATCTATATTAGCTCCTAACATCCAAAAAGCTGGCCAAGTACCTTGTCCTAAAGCTAATTTGATCCTTGCCTCCATAGTCCCGAATCTAAATTCACGCTTACCTTGAGTTTTTATTCTTGCCGAAGTATATGCATTACCATCTAACTGTTCTGCTTTTGCTGTTATTTTTAACAACCCATCTTCTACCACTAGATTATCACTTCTATCGGTATAACGTTGTAATTCATTATTCACTCCTAAATCACCAGTTTCAAACACCCAATTAGAACTATCTAAACTGCCTGAGTCAAACTCATCTGACCATACAAGTACTTGTCCAGGAAGCGGCCCAGATATAATAAGTTCTCCATCTGTAGTATCGTCTTCTCTAAGAATACTGATATTCCTAGTCGATTCAGAAATTCCACCAGAAACACTAACTGCTTCTACTCTAATATCATTTTGGTTAATACCGATAGCTTCAAAAGTATGTGTGTATTTACCATCTAATGTAGATGCTCGTTTAGTATCATTGATATAAAAATCATATTTAACAACTCCGGTAGCCGTCGCTTCTATAATTACTATACCTGATCCATCACCGTTAGGCATCTCGGTAGTCTTTCCTACTACATCAACAGTTACGGATAAACCACTTGGCCTTTCTACTTGAAAAACTTCATTATCCTCATTGCATGACATGAACGATAATGAGACAAAAACGAATATATAATTTATAACTCTTTTCATATTTATTTTTTTAGCAATTACATTAATTTGGTAATGTGATTCCACAATCTGTAGCATCTTCTACAGCCCTAAATCTTAGATACCAAGCATTCTCCCTATTCTCTTCATCATCAAAGAAAAATATTCTTAAAGAAACTAGATTACAGTCTATAGATAGTATTTCATATTTTCGAGTTGCATTTCCTATATAAAGTCCCATAAAACCATCTCCTCCTAACTCAATAGCTCTATCTGTAGTAAACTCTGGCAATAATTCTGAATTAGCATTTGTAATAGCAACAGAAACTGATGGTGGAGTAGCATCTAAACACTCTGCAGTATTACTACCTCCTGGAATTCCGGGTGTATAATCATCATGATACCAAGTATCACCCATATTATCAGTTGACATAGACAACGTAAAATTTTCAAGATCAAAATTAAAGGTCAACTCATCATTAAATAAACAATCTTCATTAAAGTCAGCAGAAGTTGGTGCCCACCAATACACAAGATCTCCATCATTCTGCGGAACATTTACTCCTCCTGGCCCTACTCCGTAAAAACCTGGATCATCACCTGCGTCTAACTTCCATGTTTTCGAAGAATCAATTGTTGTACTTCCTGCAAGTAATCCAAAAATAGATTTAGTCGTATCATCTAGATCCGTAAATACTGTAAACTCACCAGTAGTAGAAGAAGTTGCTCCTCCTATTCCAACAGCAATAATTGTATATGTATACGTATTAATTCCTGGTAGCGAATAATTAATCATCGCTGGTGAATCTCCATCAAACTTAAATGATTCAGATCTACCATCTCCTGTATAAACGATATATGTTATTATATCATCACCTTGTAAGTCAAAAAACACATTTCCAGTTCCGTAATCTGGATCTCCTTGACTGGGAACATTAGTCATTACAGAACTTATCGTTGGAGCACTAACATCACCAAACTCAAACTCTTCTTCCTGACAACTAACTATAGTCAACAACAAAGTAAGAATACCAATTCCGTATATATATTTAAAATTTTTCATATTCATAAATTGCATTAAATTATTGTCTTATATTATCAAAGTAGAATACCTCACCCATTCCGGCCGTACCAAAATCAAAGAATAAATCTACTTGTGTATATTCAATAGAACTATTAAAACCAGGAGCATTATTAAGATCATATGTAATTGTATGCCAAGCATTAGCTTGCGTAGTCATCACCTCAATCTCTGCAGCATCTCCAGCAGCATTTTCTACTTTAAACAAAACAGGTATTCCTGCTCTTGGCGACCAAACATCCACACTGATTAAGGTAGAACTAGAAAAATCTATCGCATAACTATCTCTAAGAGGCACTGCGACTCCTGACCAAACCTCTGATCCCATAGGTTTATTTAACGAAGCCACTTTTGTAGAAGTATTTATCCCCGACATATCTGGATTATCAATTACTTGTCCAACTGCATCTTCTGTTGCTGATCCTCCAAATCCAAATAAATCAAATGTTCCCGCACTACTTTCGAAATCAATTGGTAAAATAGGTAATACTGTGTCTAGCGTTTGTTCTCCTTGTATAATATTATCTATATAATACGTTACATTACCTCCGTCTACTCCAAAGTTGGGAAATATCACTAAATTATTGGCAGGATTAGTTGCAAACTGAGCAGCGTAATCCGTACCTGAAAAATCATATGTTAAAACTTCCCATGCATTAGCAGTTGTAGTAAGCACATCAACTTCTACTGCAGAACTAGCATCTACAAGGCTTTCTATTTTAACTTTAAAAAGAGTTCCTGCACTAGGTGACCACACCTTCATACTAAAAGTAGTTCCTGACCCAAAATTAATACCATTTGATAAACTCATTGCAGCTCCCGCCCATACTTCACTTGGACTACCATCTATCCATTCCACAGCCTTTGGACTTAGATTTCCAAAAACATCCGGATTATCAACTACGGTAACCGTTTGATTACCACCAAACGTATTAAACGAAACCATCTCATTTGGATCATCAAAAGTAATTTCTAATTCTTGAGGAGCAAATGCATCAACCGTTCCCATATCCTGAGTTACGGCGGCTCCTCCACTGTATGCTATTATAGTAATTGGATAAGTTCCTTCGGTTTGATATGTATATGTAGCAATATCTCCAGGTGATATTTGAACAAACTCATTCGTAAACTCTCCGAAATACACTTCTATATATGTTGCAAAATCCGCATTCGCTTGTACCGAATATGTAAGAAAATCATTGTTATCAGGAATTACTTGAAACGTAAGATTTTCTGGTGCCTTAAAAGAAACATCCAAACTCTCTTTGTATTCTGTTATCTGACCAATTGTGTTATAGGCCAATACTGTTACTTCGTAGTTTCCTTCTGCATAGGTATGCTGTGCACTTTCTCCATTTGTTAGAAATACAGAGTTTGTATCCTGATCTCCAAAAAACAATTCAAATGACAATACGTTAGAACCCATTGGGGTGATAGTTACATCTCCTGAATTATCATCTGCAATACTAAACAATACATCAGAAACAGAAGCTTCTTCAGCATTTTCTATGAATGCAGTATTACTATCATCTTGTTGACAGCCTAGAAAAACGGCCAAAAATGCCATCATTGCTGCTATTTTTACTTTTTTCATCAGTTTTTATTTCTTATGTTATCAATTACCATCCTGTATTTTGTACCCAATTCCCTTTTGCAAATTCTATTTCATCTTGGGGAATTGGAAATAACATATGCTTCTCCTGAAACGTTCCTGCACCATATATTGCATCTATTACTTGTTGAGCATTTCCTGTTCTTACCAGATCATAATATCTATGTCCTTCACCTGCAAATTCTAATCTTCGCTCTAGCTGTATTCTATCTTCCATTGATTGCCCTGATACAGATAAATCTACTACTCCTGCTCCGTGAGCTCTATCCACAACTTGTCTTAAATAACTTCTGGCAATATTATCCTCACCTCTTTTATTATGAGCTTCTGCTAACATTAATAAAACATCTGCATATCTCATGTATCTATAATTATGTGAGGATCTACTGAATTCATTTTCACTTTCATAATCTACAGTTTTGGTAATTATTTTTTCAAAATAAAACCCAACATCCGTACTACATCCTTTTACAACTCCTCCGAATTCTGTTTCTAAAGCTGCTTCATCTGCAAAACCTGTAAACTCAAAAATATCAAGGATTGTTGCTGCTTTCCTACTGTCAGTAGATTCATATTCATCTACTAAATCAGCCTGTGGTAAATTGAAACTATAACCACCTGCATAAACATCATCTCTATATCTAGGACCGGAGAACCAAGCTCCTATATTCCCTTCCTCATCTAGAAATGAAAAATCTCCCCAATTACCAACTTTAGCACTGGAAAATTGAATTTCAAAAATTGATTCAGGACCGTTCTCTCCTGAAGGTTGAAATATATCAGAGTAATTTGGAACTAAAGAATATCCTAAAGAAGTAACTTGTTCTAAATAAAGTATTACATTGTCCCAATCATTCTGATACAAATACACTTTACCTAATAACGCTAGAGCTGCTCCTCTAGTTGCTCTTCCTGATTGCTCCTGAGTTGTAGGCAGATTAGGGATAGCTTGCATTAACCAATCTTCTATTCTACTGTAGGTATCCTCTACTGATACTCTTGGAAATTTCTCAGCATCTCCTACAACAAAGGCTGAATCTTTAAATGGAAGCCCTCCAAAGTTTCTAGCTAATTCAAAATAATAAAAGGCTTTCAGAAAAACGACCTCAGCAATCATCCCATTTTTACCATCAAACTCAATCCTATCTGCATTATCTAAAAAGAAATCACATCGATATACTCCTGCAAAAAAAGAGTCCCATCTATCGCCGACTGATGTATTAGAAGGCGTATGACTAAAACGTTCTAATTCTTGATATTGCGGCTGATCGGTACATCCAATTTCTCCGGCTATTAAGGAATTATCAGACATAAACTCTCCAACAAATTGAGTTTGCCAAGTAGCCTGCAATAAATCATACGCTCCAATTAGCGCTTCAAAATAATCCTGTTCCGTTTGAAAGAATTCATCAATCCCTACTTCAAACTCTGGTTCTACATTAGTAAAATCATCACTACACGATAATGATACCATGAAAAAAGATAAGCATACACTTAATTTTCTCCAGTGATTTGTAAATTTAATCATAGCTTTTTTTTAAAATTTTACGTTTAACCCCAATGTCATAGTTCTTACAGATGGATAAAATCCATTATCTACACCTCTTGATATAACATCTCCTCCGAGTGCAGCAGGATCATATCCTTTATATTCAGTAAAAGTGTACAGGTTATTCACCGTTCCATACACTCTTACTTTTTCTATTTTTAATTTATCCAACATATCAGATGGTAAATTATAACCTAATTGCACATTATTAATTCTGAAATAAGAAGCATCTTCAACATAAAAACTGGATAACACTCCATTATTATTTGCCTCTGTTGTTACTCTTGGTATTGTATTACTAGAACCTGGACCTGTCCATCTTCCTAATACGTAATCTAATTGATTTACTGCAGGATTATCACGCTCATAAGATCTTAGCAATTCATTTCCTACAGAAGCATATGTATATACTCCAAGATCAAATCCTTTGTACTCGACCGTTAGGTTTATACCCAACGTAAAATCAGGAAGAGGATCACCTATATATGTTCTATCATCTTCTGTAATTTCTCCATCATTATTAATATCTACAAACCTTAGGTCTCCAGGAGCAACTGGCGCACCTAAATTGTAGATGGCATGGTTATCAATTTCCGCTTGTGTTTGAAAAATCCCATCAGTCTGATATCCATAAAAAGAACCAATTGGTAATCCTTCTTGGAATCGAGTAGAAGCCTGATCCAACCTAAAACCTCTTCTCTCTATAAAACCTCCTTGATTTACTTTAGTAACCTCATTATCTATGGTAGTAAAATTACCTCCGATAGTCACTTCTAAGTTTTTGTTTATCTGCTTATTATAATTAACAGAAAACTCAAATCCCTTATTTACAACAGTTCCGGCATTTTGAACTGGAAAAGAAGAGCCGGGAGCGGAACCACCAGATATACCTTCGGCTTCTAATCCGTCTACCAATAAATCTTCTGTAGTTTTATTAAAATAATCTGCAACTACACTAACTTTATTATTAAACAGTTCTAAATCAATACCTACATCAAATAGTTTGGCCTCTTCCCATTTTAGACTAGGATTAGGTAAACGCCCTGGCGCCACACCAAAAATCACTTGATTTCCACCTCCAATAGCATAATCAGAAGTTGCGTTTATATTCGATCTAAAAGCTCCAGAAATCTGACTTAATGCAGCATCATTTCCAACAATACCATAACTCCCCCTTAATTTTAAGAAGTTTACAGTATTGCTCTCATTTAAAAATCGCTCTTCTGAAACTACCCACCCTGCAGTAAAAGAAGGAAAAAAACCAGTGTTGAATTCTGGGCCAAAAGATGACGATTTATCAATTCTATATAGTGCCGAAAACAAATACTTTCCTTCAAAATCATATTGGAACCTTCCGAAGAACGCTGATTTTGTATTTTCATACTCATACTTCCCGTTAAAATTTTCAGGATTTGGTCTTTCATCATCTTCAAGTGATGGCGAAAATATTGTTCCATTTGCAACCGTAGCAAACTCCCAAGAGTTAAAAGGTATATTAAATGCTGAAGCTGAGATTCCATAACCCCAGAATCTTTGCGCTGTCGTTCCGACTGTCAATGTTGTTTGGTGCTTTTCTGCAAAAGTCTTGTTATAAGTTGCAACAAAATCAAAAACGTAATTATTATTTACTCGAAATTGCTCAGACACTGTATTTTCTTCATCTGCTATGTTCGCACTTTTAGAAGGTCCGTAAAAAAATGAAGGAGTAAACTGTCTAGCCTTATCGTTTTGACTAGTAATATTAAAACGAGGCTTTAACCTAAGGTTTGGTAATATCTTATAATCCAAGGCAATATTTCCCGAAAATCTTGATTGATCAAAATCGTTATATGAATTTTGTAATTGTGTTACAGGATTATAAACCTCATTAGAACTATCAGATGAACCAAGTGTAAGCACTCCATTTTCATCTCGTACTGCCAAATAAGGTTCACTATTTAATGCATTAAAAGTAACCGAACCTAGGCCATTTGCAAAAACTCCTCGGTTATTCGTATGTAAATAATTTACATCAGTAAATAACTTTAATGTTGGATATAAATCTACATTAAGTTTCAATCTTACATTATCTCTTATATATTTTGCTTTAGAACCTCCTATTGCACCTTCCTGATCTAAATGAGCCCCACTTAACAAATAAGAGAACTTTTCTCCACCTCCTGTAACTTGAATAGAATGATTAGTAACTGGAGCTTCTGTAAAAATTTCTTCTTGCCAATCAGTACCTCTTCCTAAAGAAGCTATGTTAGGAAAACGAATAGCTCCTCCTCCATTGATGAATTTTTCATTTTGTATTAATCCATACTCAGTAGCATTTAACACATTAATTTTTTTCGACACATTCTGGAATCCTGTGTATGTACTGTATGAAAAGCTTGCTTTTCTATTTTTTCTTCCAGACTTAGTAGTAATTAATATAACTCCATTACCCGCAGAAACCCCATAAATTGCAGCTTGTGCATCTTTTAAAACTGTAAAAGTTTCTATGTCGTCTGGGTTTATATTATCAAAATCTGAAAGCCCACCATCTATAAAAACCTGTGGTTCATTATTAACATTAGAAGAAACTCCTCTAATAGCTATATTAAAAGCAGCTCCAGGGTTACCTCCTTGTTGTGTTACCTGAACTCCAGCTGTCGTTCCCCTTAGACCTTCTATAGCCTTCTGAGGTTGTAATTGATCTAGTACTTCTGCTTGTACTGTGGCAACTGCTCCAGTAACTTCTTTCTTTCGTTGTGTACCATAACCAATTACTACTACAGATTCTAGTTCTGCAATATCTTCTTCAAATTGAATGTCTAACACTTTAGTATCACCAACTACAATAGTAATTGTCTTAAACCCAACAGAACTAAACTCTAATACCTCTCCCTTTTCGGCTGTGATTGAGAAAATCCCATCAAAATCAGAAGTAGTCCCTGCATTTTTGCTTTTATTAATAATATTAACAAAAGGTAAAGGCTCTCCCGTTTTGGAATTAACAGTTTTACCCGATACTGTGCTTTCTTGAGCAACACATAAATGTGTTGTGATAACAAATAGATATAATAATATATTCCTCATTAGGTTTAAAAAATTAGCTGAAAAGACAAATAAACATTTAATTGTTTTTTCACATTTATTCTGTCAAAGCTACAATAAACTTAACCTAAATTTAGCAATATATCAATCTTAACAACGTATATACAACGGAGATATCATTCTTAATTTTTAAAAATCACAAAACAAATTAAAACATTGATTATCAAATAATTAATCTTTAAAAAATGTTTTACTATACCTTAAAAAAAGATCAAAAGTAACAACATCAGTATTATAGATTTTTTCAATACACAAACGTTGTTAACTGTTAATTATATTTTAAATAATTCATCAAAAAATACATCCTTGATATTTATTTAACAATATAATTTTATAAAACGTAATTTAAAAAAAGAAGAATATTCCCAAGAATCTAAACAGCTTATATAATTTATCGACTTAAATAGTACTAAGCACAAAGCTTAGATCAAAATAAATAATACTACAAAGAAGCGTGTAACGATTTTATACAAGAAATCTTTACGTTCGGAAAGATTGGTAATAATGACTACATAGATAAGATAAAACCCAACAACAAATAAATTACAGCTATCTACAATTCTATTGATTACATATAATGACTTATAAAAAGAAGTTCCAAACCAGACCAAAACGTATAACAGCATCACGAGGAGCATATCCAGGAGCAGAAAATTCGTTATTCTGGCTAAAGGCTTCTCCAAAGTTTTCTACTTTAAAGTAAATACGGGTTTGTCTAATTTTGGCATTAAAAAAGATATCAAACTGAGGAAACCCACCAAAAGTTTGCCTCGTATCTATGGTATTATCAGGATCACTGTTATCAAACTGATCAAAATAATCAATCTCATTCTGACTTTGCACATAAAACTCAGACAATACCGGATCATATCCATCAGCATCATATTCAGAATAGTATTTAAAAGTAACTCCCGTTTGCAAGAATAGAGCACGTTTAAACCAATGATCTTGATAATAAATACTATTTCGTGTAACTACATTTGGTATTCTATACACCTCTCCACCAGCTACGTTCTGATATAAAATAGAATTATCAATACCCAACCATCCAAAATTTAGGTTTTGAGATAGCTTCAATTTTAAAAGCTCTACCTTACCGTCATATTGTTCTGGAACAGTTAAAGAATCTGTTCCTTTTGTAAAGTACGTATAGTTATCAATTGTGGTAAAACTAGCCTCAATATTAGCAAACTTTTTTACTTGAACATTCGCCTGAATTTTTTGAGTTTCTATATTTTTAAAATTATCATCGTCATTAGCGTTATTAAAATTTTGCCAGTTATACCCAACATAATCACTTTGATACAATAAGAAATTATAATTAGGCGCAGTAGAATTTGTACTTATTCCTAATTGCAATCCATAGTCATTAAGTTGATATCCAGCAGAAGCATTTAGATAGTTCCCATCAAAATCTCCTGACACAATAGACATTCCGTTAGCAGCCAATTCAAATCCTTTATAATTTTTTTGATATGAACCACCAACAGTTAATACATCTCCTTTAATCCTATTCGTAATGTTGGTTCCATCTTCTAAACTAACAATGGTATTATATCCATAATTATAATCCGAATACCCAGCATTAAGCCTTAAATTACCTAACCAAACATTATCAATATTTACAAATAACTGATTCGTAAAATCCTCTAACGCTACTTTATCTAATAAAGCACCTGTAGTCTCATAAGATACTCCAAAAAGATCATTAGCCGCATCTTGATCAAACTGAAAAGACTTATCAGTTATATCTAATATATGACCGATTGCTATATCGGTATTAGAACTATCTGTTTTCTTTATAACTGAGTAACTATGATTTAAATAAAATCTTTTACCTAATAAAATACTTTCAGCATTTTCAAAGTTAACTTCTATAGAGGCTCTTTCAGAAAATTCATCAGCATCCTGAAACTCTGCAGTATTAGAAAGGTATTGATTAAGTCCATTCTCTGACAACCCCCCATTTTCCTCATTCAATAGATCCTGAGAAACAAAATGTGTCTTTATTTTATACCTGTCATTCTTAGTATTATAATTAGCCGTTGCTCTAAAATTACCAGTACTAGTTAGCGCGTGTTGATATTTACCCAATGATCTATTACCCTTATAAGCAATAGAAAGATTTAATCTAGGTGAAGTATTTATTGTGAGAAAAGCATCCAATTGTTGTCCTTGCTCAAAAGTAGTTTTAAAATATAGCTCTGTAAGTGGCGTAGGCACATTGTAATATTTAATATCCTCAACTTCCATAAAATTAAAATGCCTAGCTCTCGCTCCAAAAAGTGGCAACAAATGATCTCGTTCTTCAACCTTCACTAAACTATTATACGTCTGTCCCACATTATTAATAGGTTGCAAACCAAAATCATCTCTTCGCAGATAGTTAAAATTATAATCCCTTTGTATAGTTAATGTAGTATCTACAAACGTAGTGTCATTTTTTAGATCAATGATCTTATAATCTGTAATAGGAGGTTTACTCTTGCTTTTTTTCGTCAAAGGCCTTTTGCTTTTAGCGAAGTCTGGTTTTTGCTGAATATTCGTACCTCCCCCATCTATTTCCTCTTCATTTCCTTCCTGAGCAAAGGTTATGGACCCTAATAGAAGTATAATTATAAATACTAAGTTCTTTTTCATCTATATAGTAAACTGATGGCAAAAATATACTTTTTTAACGAAAGTCAATAGGTATGAATTGCCCGTTTTAATACTAAGTTTTTTTATTGATTCTTAAAAATAGTTTTCTGTTGTTCTGTTCTTACAGTATCTTCGTATCATGCTCGAATTAAAATTAAAGCCTGATCTCATCGAATGCGGTACTGACGAGGCTGGTCGCGGTTGTCTGGCAGGACCCGTAACCGCTGCAGCCATCATATTACCGGATGATTTTAGCAATGATATCTTAAACGATTCTAAACAACTTAGCGAAGCTAAACGAAAAATACTAAGACCACTATTAGAAGACTGCTCTATCACCTATGGTGTGACACATATTTATATGGAAGAAATCGATACAATTAATATTTTAAATGCTTCTATATTAGGTATGCAAAAATCAATAGAGCAATTAACACCTCAACCTGAGCATATTTCCGTAGATGGAAATAAATTCAAACCATATCATAATATACCACATACTTGCGTTATTAAGGGTGATGGTAAGTATATGAATATCGCTGCGGCATCTGTATTAGCAAAAACATATCGAGATGAATTCATGGAAAAGATTCATGAAGAATTCCCAATGTACAATTGGAAAAAAAATAAAGGATACCCTACTACAGAACATCGAGAAGCCATACGAAAGTATGGAATCACTAAATATCATAGAAAAAGTTTTAGATTATTACCAGAACAGCTTACGCTAGAATTCAAATAATTATCTTTGGTCTCTAAGAGGCTTTTGAAAACTGTTATTACAAAAAAGAAAGTTATTAAATCATAATGACAACTTGAATAAAATCAAGAATAAAAAGGAAAACAAACACATGAAAAAAATAGTTGTAATTCTACTATCCACAATTGTTTTAGCCTGTAACACCACTGCCGAAAAACCGAACACTCTTATTGATTATATCCCAAAGGATGCTCAAGTAATCCTAAAAATAAACGATTTAGAGCAAACAAAAAACATGTTACGCGATAATGATTTTTATAAGAAAAATAAGGATTTAACTTTATTTACTTATTTCAAAAGTCTTCCTGTGTTAGATCAAATTAACCAATCTAAAGGTTTATTATGTTTTTCGCCTATTGGTAAAAACGATTTTGAATACACCTATATTTCAAAATTTGATCCATTAATAATTGGCAAAGATTCTTTAAACCAAAGAACAATTGAAACTATAAATTATTCGAATAAAATTATACATAAAGTAATTTCTGGCGAACATATTTTCTATGCTACCAAACAAGATAGTCTATTAATTGCTTCTTCCTCTCAGATATTAATTGAAAACGCTATCAGGCAACGAGAAAATAAAATCCCAGTACAAGAAGATCTTATTAAAGCGTATGAAGTTTCGGATTCAAAGAATCCTTTAGCAGTTTTAGCGAATGGAAAAGAACTAAAAGAAATTCAGAATTCGTTATTACCTAATAATAGTCTATCTGCGCTATCTAACTTTAGTGGTTGGATTTCTGTAGATGCTAAACTAGAACAGAATGCCATATATATTGATGGGATCGCAATAGAAAAAGATTCTTTATCTACTACTATTGGGGTTTTTGATAACACTATTGCTCAGGAAAATCAAATTGCAAAGATAACTCCAATTACTGCTAATGGTTTTATTTCCTATACATATGATGATTTTTATATACTTAAAAAGAACTTAGCGCTAGCTCAGGATAGAGAAATAGAAAATATTCCTGACGACCTTGATGAATTATTCTCTGGAGTTTCCGAAATCGGAATGATTTTTACAGAAAATGAAAATGTAGTAACCCTAACTTCTTTGGTACCAGAAAACACTTTAGAACAACTTGCTGGGGCTCCATCAGGAGCATACAGAAACATTGATATTTTTAGTTATAATGAAACCACTACATTCTCTGGATTATTAAAGCCCTTAATCCCTGAATTTGAAGCTAAGTTTTACTTTAGTTATGAGAACCAAATTGTATTCGCTTCTTCTAAAAATGGCCTACAAACGATTATAGCCAATATTCTTAACAAAACAGTTTTACAGGAACAAACATATTATTCAAATACATTAGAAAAACTTTCGGATGAGTCATCAGTTTTAATGGTAGGTACTGCCAAGCATATCAAAGATTACATCACGAATAATGCAGAAGAATCTAAACAAAAACAATGGACTGAAGCCAAAACCAATGGATACCAAATTGGCGCTTTGCAAATAATTAAAGAAAATAATTTTGCTCATATCCACGGAGTTTTACAAAAAAATATTGCTAAAGGATCTGCTACTTCGGTAACGCAAACAACATCTACTACATTAGAGAATAAAATTCTTAATACACCTACATTAGTACAAAACCATAGAACCAAAGGGATGGATATTGCTGTTCAAGATGTGGACAACAACCTTTATTTAATCTCTGACAAAGGAACTATTTTTTGGAAAAAACAAATTAATGGAGCCATTATGGGGGATGTCCAGCAAATCGACATCTATAAAAATGGCAGATATCAGTTATTGTTTAATACCGAAAACACTTTATATTTAGTCGACAGAGATGGAAAAGATGTTACTTCTTATCCTAAAAAGTTTGAAAAAGCGATTACACAACCGTTATCATTATTTGATTATGATAAAAACAAACGCTATCGTATTCTTATTACACAAGGTAATGAAATTACAATGCTAGATGCGGAAGGAAAAGTGGTAACTGGTTTTGGATTTAAAGCTACAGAGACGAATCTAATATTGCCTCCTAAACATATTCGAATAGGAAGTAAAGACTATATCCTTATATCGGAAGAGAATGGAAAATTAAACATTTTAGATCGTTTAGGTAGAACTCGAGTAGATGTAAAACAAAATGTAGATTTTTCTAAAAATCAATGGCAACAATATCAAAATAAATTTACCTCAACAGCTAAAGATGGTAAACTAATACAGGTTCAAACTGATGGCTCAGTTACTTTAGTCGATAAAGAATTAAGCGCAAATAGTTCATTAGTTTCTACTAATAAAACCTTAGTTACTTTTTCTGAAAACAAATTATCAATTAAAGAAAAAACGTTAGAGCTAGATTTCGGAGTTTATACAGAACCTCAGATCTTTTATATCAATAACAAAATATATGTTTCAATCACTGATAAACAATCCAAGAAAGTATATTTATATGATAGTAACGCAGAATTGTTTCCTAATTTCCCAGTATATGGAAACTCTATAATTAGTCTCGGTAATATAGATAAAGATAAGAATCTAGAATTTGTGGTTCAAGGAGAAGAAAATAGTGTTCTAATTTATCAGATAAACTAACATCTATTTAAACTTTATAAAGATTTTATGTTGACTTTTTAATAGTACGTATCACTAATGTGAAATAACGTAATTAAAATGTCATGAAAACTTCAAAAATTTTATTCTTATTTCTACTCTCATTATTACAGTTCTCCTGTGATACTGATGATGATAGTATTTTTACCGGTCCTCCTACATCAGGATTAACCTTTAATTTAGAAACCAACCAAGACCAAATGGGGGATTTCTTTTGTAATTCTATGGCCGTTTATGACGGAAAAATTTGGTCAACTGGTGGTGACAATAGCTACACCAACGGTATGGACTATAGTGATGACGTGTGGACAAGCACAGATGGTATCGCTTGGGTATCCGAGACAGACAATTTAACACAACAACTTTGTGGGCATACACTTACTGTTTTTGACAACAAACTTTGGCTTATTGGCGGAGAAAACAATGCTGGTGATTGGCAAAATTATATTGGAAATTCTGATGAAGTTTCTAGCACAGCACCCTTTGGAGCTGTTGCCTACCACCAAACAATCGTCTTTAATAACAGAATGTATGTGATAGCGGCTGATCCAATTACAGAAAATACCAAAGTATGGTCTACAGAAGATGGTGCATCTTGGGTAGAAGAAACTGCCAATGCATTTTCTGGTCGTGTATCACATAAAGCTATTGTTTTAAACAATGCTATGTATGTAATCGGAGGTGAAAATATTAGCAGTACAAAACTTAATGAAATATGGAGAAGTACTAATGGAAGAGATTGGACATTACTTTCTAACAACAGTTCAATCTTCCCTGGTATTAATGGACATACTGCCACTGTATATAATAATAAGGTTTGGATTATCGGGGGACGAACAGCTACCGATTTATTCACTAATAATATCTACTCCTCCTCAGATTTAGAAAATTGGATCCAATATGATGGGGTTAATCCTTTAGATCCATTAGTTGCTCATAGCACTTTACTCTATAACGATGCTCTGTGGGTATTTGGTGGTAGAATTGATGGTGGTGTAACCGGAAAAATATGGAGTATTCAAGAAGATTAGTATAACCATTCTACTTTTCAATCAATCTCGAAAAAGAACAATTTTAAACATTTTAACCATGAAAACTATCAGTACATTTCTAATGGTATGGATCGTTATGGCTACTCAGGCACAATCTATAGACATTAGTGTAATATCTAACGCTGGCGGTACAGAAAGTAATACATCAAACATACTTTCTTTTACTATCGGAGAAACCTTTACAGAAACGATTTCTAATTCACAATCTATAGATCAAGGGTTTTGGTCAGGTATTGGTTCTTTAAACCAACTTTCTACAGAAGAGTTCCTTACAAATATTGGAGTCATTAGAATCCACCCAAATCCTGTATCAGATTTCTTTACGATTAGTATTCCAGATATTAATAATTACACGATTTCTTTATACAATCTTAATGGACAAGAAGTAATTACTAAAGAAGTCAATGCAACACTAATTGGTCATCAAATTAACATTAGTTCATTAGCTCAAGGAACATATATACTGAGACTATCGATTCCCGAAACTAACGAAAACAAAGTATTTAAAATCATCAAAAAATAACCTCATTTTATAAATTTTAAAATCATGAAAAAAGTAATAAATAATATTATAATAATCAGTACACTATTATTGTGCACATTAATCTCCGCACAATCCGTGCAAAAAAACTTTATCAACTACCAAGGAGTGGCTAAAAGCGATAGTGGTGATATTCTCTCCGAAGAATCTATTAATATACAAATAGCCATCAAATTTGGAGCACCAGATATCGCTGCGAGTTATGTAGAAAACCATACAATTACTACCAGTACAAATGGTGTATTCGCATTATTAATTGGTAATGGAACTGCTGTTACAGGTGACTTCGACACTCTGCAATGGGGAGGAATTGCATCTTATGTAACTGTATCCTTAAACGGAGCAGAAATTGGAACCAACGAATTAATGGCAGTTCCTTATGCTATAACATCCGGTGACACTAGATGGGTATCTAACGGAAATGATATTGAAAACATCAATAGTGGTAATGTAGGTATCGATCGAACTCCAACCGCAAAACTGGACATCAATGGAGATCTAAAATTAGAAAATGGAACTTCTGCAAATGAAATTTCTATCGATCCAACTTTAGGAGGCAATAGCAATAATGCCATCCCAACAGAGAGAGCCGTAAAAACCTACGTTGATAATGCCACTGCAACTACTACACCCGTAGTTTTTAAAGTTAGAGGTAATGGTTTTGCTGTAAAAGATCTAGATGCCAATACAACGATAGAAACCGATATCTGGGATATCAGAACCTACGATACGCGCAACGCTTTTAATACAACTACTAAAAGATTTGTGGTTCCAGAAAGCGGATATTATTATCTACATGCCGTAGTAAGACAATCTAATACTGTTACAACTTCTTTTTTTAGAATTAGCTTTAATGTGGATACAGGTATCGATTTTACTCAAATTGTGGATGGAGACGATGTAAAAATAGATGTAAGTGGTATCTATTTCCTCAATGTTGGACAAGAAGTATTTGTATCCCTAAGAAATTTTGGAGCTGGCGACGTTAGAGTAGATGGTACTGGTAGCTGGTTCGAAGGATATAAAATCAATTAACCCCAACCTATTTGATTTGTTTAGTTTTTAGTCAAAGAAAGCCGAGGTATTTTATACTTCGGTTTTTTGGTATATCATTTCTGCTTCAAACAATTTTATAAAATGTTTCAATAATTTTTCTTTCACTTCTTCTACATTCACTTTTTCAACCCCCAATTCTACATTTAGAGATGTAACTGCTTTGTCATTAATCCCACAAGGAATAATATTATCGAAATACCCAAGATCTGCATTTACATTAAATGCAAAACCATGCATAGTAACCCATCTACTAGCTCTAACTCCAAGTGCACAAATTTTACGAGCAAAAGGAGTACCTACATCTAACCAAACTCCTGTTTCTCCATCACTTCTCACTCCAGTAATTCCATATTCCGCTAAAGTTAGGATTACCATCTCTTCCAGTAAACGTAAATATTTATGAATATCTGTGAAAAAATTATCCAAATCCAGAATAGGATATCCTACAATCTGTCCAGGTCCGTGATATGTAATATCACCTCCACGATTTATTTTATAAAAAGTAGCTCCTTTTTGCTTTAGCTGCTCCTCATCTAATAGTAAATTACTAATATCGCCACTTTTACCCAACGTATATACATGTGGATGCTCTACAAAAAGAAAATAATTACTGGTATCTAGATTAGCATCTTCCCTTCTATTCTTAATTTTTGTGTCCAAGATTCCTTTAAAAAGCACCTCCTGGTATTCCCAAGTGTCCTTAAAATCTTTTAACCCTAATTCTTGTAGTTCTATCTTCTT
Source organism: Aquimarina amphilecti (assembly GCF_900109375.1). Taxonomy (GTDB): domain Bacteria; phylum Bacteroidota; class Bacteroidia; order Flavobacteriales; family Flavobacteriaceae; genus Aquimarina; species Aquimarina amphilecti. Next base: position 514,586 of record NZ_FOAB01000005.1, on the reverse strand, counting down.
ATTCATCAATGCAAAGATACGAGATTAAAAAAGTTCTTCTCTACATTCTAAAACACTAAAAACCATCTACTTATTTATAACTATATTTGCCACCTTTTTAATATATAAACCCCAAAATATGAAGCATTCATTACTTTTAGTATTTCTTTTCATTTCCGTATTTTCTTTTGGCCAAAAAATAAAAGTCAAAAAAGGAGAAGTCTTTATTGACAAAGTAAAAGTTGCACACATTGAAAAAATAAAAGCAAAAGGACTAAGACATTTTCAGATAAGTGACTTAGACAAAAACCCTATATTTAGAGCCGGAGATTTAAAAGTAGCGTCTTTACTTTTTCATTCTGATAAGTCATATCCCTACAATGCATTTTTTAGAGATGAAGCGAAAGATACCCTATTAATAAATTCTAAACACCACTATTTTCTATCTAAGAAGAAAATCTTTAAACTTGCAATGGAGATGGGTATTTTTACTCCAGAAGGTTTTCAGACAACAAAGTTTGAAGAACTTGTTGAACAAACACCTAAAAGACCAGAAAGAATACTAAAAAAACTAGACAAAGAACGTAAACTGCTAAGTGGAAAAGGACATAGAGTAGAACGTGATTTTAATGATCTAGATATCCACTTAATAGCTTTTCCTTCTGAGAAAGCGTATAGTCAACTAAATAAAAGTATGGTTGATCAGGTAAAGTATAACATTTATATTGGTGATCCTCATGTAGAAGAAGGCGATCATACATTAATTGGTTCTGCTATTCGCGAGGTAGGTACTGTAAGTGGTGAGTACTTTTTTATCTTCAACACTAAAAAGTTCCCATTGGCCTCTTATCATTCTATGACTTTTAAGATATACGGAAACAAAAAAGAATTAGGGATTATGGATCATGATATCAAACTATCTATGGGAAGTAAAAGAAGTGAAGCCATAAAAGAAATGGTTCGCGAACTTATAAAAAGAGGAAAAATATAATCGTTTCTTATCTTATAATACAAAAGGTGCTGTTCTCGGAACAGCACCTTTTGTATTTATATTTTACTATTCTACAGTAATTATTTCTCTAACTCTACCTCTACATCTAATACGGTAGGGTCAGCCATATATTCTAGGAAACCAACTTCTAGTGTAAAACTCTTTCCATCCTGGCTAAACATTGCTTTTTCTGACGATATCTTCTTAATTTTTTTCGGAAAATGATAATTAATTTTATACTTAGAACTTGCTAAAAACATTTTCATTTGCTCTAAACTATCCAAGCTCATTTCTAGTTTATCCTTATCTAAGATTTTGGTAATCCTTTTAAACTTATTTTCTCCATAGGAATAAATCACTTCAGTAGGATCTTCTCCTTTAGAACCTGCCAATGGATCACCTGCAGGACTCGCTTTTTTCTGATTACCAATGGTAGATGCAGTCTTAAAACTATTAAATACATCCCCTAATTCTTCCACTTTTTTAAATTCTGAGTACAAATCGAATTTCATCTCCTTGGACTGTGGATTCATTAGCATATGCATCTTAAAACTCTCTAGTTTTTTGAGTTTTTCCTGCTCCTCCTTTGGTAATTGCGCAATACTATCTTTTTTCTCTTCTAAAAAATCTTTAAAAACTAAGGTAGAATCGATCACTTCTTCTTTTCCTTCAGTGATTTTATCACCTCCCATTTGCATAATTTCGGAACCGTCAAAATTGAAAGATATCTTTCCTGTTCCATCTTCATTAATATGTAAATCTTCAGAAAATTGGCATCCCACCAATAGAATTGTCACCAAAAATGCCTGTATTAACAGGGAAACTTTTTTCATATGTTTCGTTTTTTTAATTTTAAGAAATTAACTAAAAGTTATTTATTAGGATTATTTATGATCACCAATGCTGCTATCACACCAGGAACCCATCCACACAAAGTTAATAAAAGTACGATTATAATTGATCCGCATCCTTTATCTAAGACAGCCAATGGCGGAAAAAAAATCGATAATAAAACTCTCCAAATACTCATAAACAAAAATAGATTAAATAATATAATTATAGGTAGTCTTATATCTCATTATGTTACACCTCTATCTTAAAATTATTTTTATATTGGGTTAGTTTCTAAAAAGTTTGACATTATTCTATGAAATGGATCAAAATTATCCTTTGGATCTCCTTTTTAATCTCCTCTCCTACAATTTGGAGTCAATATCAATTTTCAGGGTATGTTGATAACAGTAATAAAGACAGTAATGTCTATTTATCACTTATAGAAGATTACAGAAAAATGTCTGGTATCTATCCAGAACAAATTATCCAAAAAGTAATTCCGGACTCTATGGGATATTTTGTATTTACAGAAAATAATCTCCCTACTCAAAACAGGATATATAGAATACACACGGAAAATTGCTCAGAAGAAGATAAAGAATCCATTCATTTTAATGGGATTTGTCTAAATAGTAAAGAAATTCTTTTTATTGCACAAAATAAAGATACGATCTCACTCCCATTTACTATAGAAGAAGAAGTGTTCTGCGAAGTTGTTTCTACTAATGAGCGGAGTAATATGTTTCTTAAAGTAGATTCTATTGTAGAGGATATGCGGTATTCTTTTAGTTCGTATAGAAGTGAAGCTAATAGAAAAGTAAATTCTAGAAAATGGTTTAATACGTTACAGGAATTCGGAAAAAGCCAGCAAGAACCATTGACAGAGTTATACATTTATTCATTCTTATCCAATAAATCTAATAATTTATACACCTATTATTTACAGGATCTGAAGCAGAATACTTATTATGATGAACTATTAGAACGATTAGAAGAAAAGTATCCTGATAGTCCTTATGTAAAACAATATAAAACAGAGTTAGGTGCTGATAAATTTTCTGTAGAAATCACCCCAGAAAAAACTACTTCGTATTGGATATGGATTATATTATCTTTATTAATTGGGTCCATAGCATTAAACCTTTATCTATTTCAGAAGTTAAAAAAACAACAGAGTTCTTATAAACTAGCTGAACGTAAACTTACCCAACAAGAGAAGAAGATTTTAGATCTAATTCTACAAGATAAAACGAATAAAGAGATCGCTTCTTTACTATTTTTAAGCGTAAGCACTATTAAAACACATATCAACAACCTTTATAAAAAAATAGAGGTCGAAAGCCGAGAAGAGGCGAAAACACTGTATAAAAACAGGTAATTCTCATTTCTTTATTTTTTAGATTTCAAAATTCCATCGGGGGTCTAGTCCCTATTTCCACCTTGTTTTCATTGGATTTTTGCTCACATGTCTAGAGTTTTGGTTCAGAATCAAAATTCAAAAAAATAGTAATAACTAAAACATTCTAAAGACATGAAAACCAAGATTACTTATGTATTAGCCTCCATTATTTTCTCTTTTGCACTATCATCTTGTGGTAATTCAAACCAAGATAATACAGCAGAAACACTTGCTATGCATACTGAGCCAAACGAGCAAAAAAGCAATACTGCTGTTGCGGTGATGACCTTCTCAGAAACCGAATTCGATTTTGGTACTGTAGCAGAAGGTGATATTCTGGAGCATACATTTTCATTTACCAATACAGGTAATGCGCCTTTGGTTATTGTGAATGCAAAGGGAAGTTGTGGCTGTACTGTTTCTAATTGGCCAAAAGAACCAATTGCGCCTGGAGCAACCGAAAAAATGTTGGTAAAATTCAACACGAATGGTAAACCTAATCAACAAAATAAACAGGTAACGATCACAACCAACTCGGCTGTAGGAAAACAAATCCTAAAAATAAAAGCTATGGTAACTCCTAAAATTAAAAATGCTGTTAGCGGCATCCCTTTAAGCAAATAAAACACTATATCTCCAACCCAAGTATCATAGATAATAATCAAATTCTATAAAAACTTGGGTTGGTCATATATTATCATAAAGAATACATCCTATAATCCTACTCTAATGAAAATAATCATACAATTATTGATTTTATTATCAATCACTACGCATACCTATTCGCAATCATTTAATCAAGAAATAACGAACGCTAAAGGAACCTCTAATCTCACGGGAAAAATTAATTTCGAAAAATTAAACACAGCTCCATATGGCACTTGGTTCTCTAAAAATTATGAGTCCTATACTCCTAATGAACAAGTAATAAACTCTATAAAAACAGACTTGCCAAACTATACTATCAAAATATTTATGGGAACCTGGTGTGGAGATAGCAAGAGAGAAGTGCCTAAATTTTATAAAGTTCTACAAGCAGCTAACTTTCCGCTAAACAGATTAACTACAATCGCGGTAGATGCAGATCGCGAACATTACAAACAGAGTGCTGGAGGTGAGCACGAAGGTTTAAACATTCATAGAGTGCCAACATTTATATTTTATAAAGATGGCAAAGAAGTACAGCGTATTGTAGAATCTCCTAAAACAACCATTGAGGAAGATATTAAAAATATCCTATCTGGAAGTTATACTCCGAACTACTACTCCGTAACTAAAATGAATACTATTATTACTACAAAAGGATCTGATTTTTTATCCGAGAATTCAGAAAGCGTAGTAAAGGAGTTAAAGGATATCACAGAAAGCATGTATGAATTAAATACCTACGCTAATGTGTTGTTTTTTGCTGGTAAACAAACGGATGCTATAGAAATACTAAAATTTAATACTTTATTATTTCCTAAAGAGGCGGATGGGTATATAAGTCTCGCCAATAAACTAGCAGTAACCAATAAACTACCAGATGCTATCCGTAACTATGAACGTTCTCTGGATTTTAATAAGGACCAAAGAATTGTGGATAAAGTCAAAGAATTGAAAAAATCACTATAGTAAAATACACTCTTAAAAAAAGAAAGTACCTATTAAGACAAAAGTAAAGCGAACTTAGTTCGCTTTACTTTTTGATTGTTTTAAAAAAGACCACAAGCTGGATGCTCTGGTAATACGCATAGACCGTTACAGCAAATGTGATCAGGAACTCCACAAAAAAAGGAATTAGGAGTAGGGCATTCTCCATACTCTCCATCAAAATAGAATCCACCATTAATCCCTTTTTGTACAGATTTGTTTAATACTTGAATGCCGTCGATCTTTGAAATTTTTTTGAACATAATATATTTGTTAAGGTTAATAACAACAATATATTATGTTTACAATTTCAATCTATGTTAATTGTTATTTTTTAACAGAAAAATTCCCTGTTTAACAATTCTTAAAGAACAGTTGGTTTTGATTATTTTTTATTAGAAAGATGTAATCTCCTCAGAAATAGGTTTGATATCCATATGTCTTTTAATCTTATGTTTAACCTTAGGCATATAATCTCTATACTTTTCTAATGAGATCATCTGTCTAAAACCATAGATATCATCTCCTCCTCTACCACCTCCACGATTACTAGCAAAATATCCCATTTTGTTTTCTTCATCAATAATAAAGGTAAAATCATCCGCTGCACTATTGATTGGTGCTCCCATATTATACACTTGCCAACCAGAACGTTGTCGATTCGGTAATACCATAAAAATATCAAGACCACCAAAACCTACGTGTCCATCACTAGCAAAAAACAATTTACCTGTGTCACTCACGTGTGGAAACGTTTCTCTCCCGGCAGAATTAATAAGACCTCCTAAGTTTTCTGGAGTGCCGTAACTTCCATCTTCATTAACTGCTACTACATAAATATCTGATTTACCATAACTTCCTGGCATATCACTGGCAAAGTAAAGGTATTTACCATCTGGAGATAATGCTGGATGCGCAGTAGAGTATTCATCGCTGTTAAATGGAAGTTCTTTTACATGTTTCCATTTACCGTTTTCGTACGTTGCTTTATATATTTTTAATAATACACAGCCTTTGGTATTTCTTTTAAATTTTCTCTTAGAGTAATTGTTTCTAGTAAAATATACCGTTTTTCCATCTGGGCTAAAAACAGCCGAAGATTCATGAAACTTAGTATTAATAGCGCCTTTTAATTTCTCTATCCCTTTGTCAGGAATGTTTTTACTGGTTCTGTATAAATCCAGAAAAGGTTCATTCGTTTTTTCCTGTAGAATAACAGACATAGACTTAGCATTACGAGAAGAAGCAAACACTAATTCACCTTTATAAAAACTAGGTGCATAATCCGAGTTTTTAGAATTAATCGGTAATGATTCTATGATAAAATTTGCCGAAGTACTAGATTCTGTAGGCAAATCCTCTGATACAAAATTATGCCCCTTAGTCTCTAATGAGCTTTCTGAACGGATTGATGATACGGCTACCATAGGAGTAGCGTTATTGTTTTTTAAGTTGGCTGTTTCTGCAAAAGCATATTCGTATTGAGTTTCATTAGCGATTGCTAATTGCTTTTGTTGAGAAAATGTTGAATTCAAAAGAAAGAAAAAAACCAGCCCCAAAAGGTTTTTTTGCAATGTCATTGATTACTTTTTTGTTGGTTAAATACAACTATATTGTCAACTTTTATAAAACTATTGTGTACCAGTAGACGTCCTTCTCTACTGTATTACGATAAACAAATATTTGATTTTTATAAAAATTACAATGCTGCTATCCCCATAGCATTCGTTGTACACTTTTTGTGTTACACAATGCAATGTACTGATCCTTAATTAAATAAAATGTTAAAAAAGAAGAAAATAGTTTACAATATTAATATTGTTGTTAACAACTACAAGAAATTGCCTTTTATAATCTTAGTTATTCTATGACTGGCACAATAGCTAAGAGAAGTTTAACCCCTAAAATTAGTACCATAAAATCATTATCGAATTTCGTATGAATATTTATATTTCTCCCTTCGGCTCTGCTCAGGGTTCGGAATAAACCGTAATTCGAGGGCTGAGCGCAGCCAAAGTCCGATATTCTTTAATAAAAATAATCCTTCACAAAACAAAAAACCAGGTACAAATCAATGTAACTGGTTATTTACTATTTATTTTTTTAGGACGAGACATATTTAGTTAATCCTAACAGAAAACCATCACTATCAATTTCTAGGATAGTATGATCATCCTGATAATTTCTGGCACTGCTATATTTCCAATCTACAGGATCGCTTACAAAACCAGACCCCACAGGATTAGTATGGATATAATCTATTTTTTGCTGTATCACCTTATCCGTCCATAGCTCTATAGGTTTGTTATGCTGCTGCCAGAATTGCCTATTGGTAACTGTAACATTATTCTTACCTGCTTTTTCGAACATCCATAACAACCATTCTTTCCTACTTTCTTGTGGGTTATTTTCTATTGCTTGTATTACTTTTTTAGCCGTATATTTTTTAAAGTCGCGTATCAACCCAGAAGGATCATCATTACCAGAACGAAAAACTAAATGAATATGACTGGGTATAAAACAATATGCATATACCTCCATACTTTTTTCTTTTCTACAATAATCAATACTTTGTGCAAGAATAGATAGGTATTTTTCTCTAGTAAAAACATCTATCCAATAAACGGTAGCAAAACTTACAAAATATAACCCCGACTTATTATGAAATTTATAGTTTCTACTCACTTTACCAAAATACAAAAAGCTACTATTATAAGTGTAGTAGCTTTTTGCTTTATCTTTTTATTATTTAATTTTACCAGCCAATCTTTATCGCCACTAGTTACAAACTAGCGGGAGCGGGGGTTGCAAAAAATAGCAACAACTCTAGGAACTACAGTTGATTATTTAATCAGTGGTGGTAATGAAGAGCAGATTACCGACAAAGAACTTTTACAACAATTTAAAGAAGTACAGTTATTAGACAAAGAAGATAAGCATCTGGTCAAAACATTTATTGATGCATTTTTAACCAAAAGAAAAGTACAAAAACTAGCTCAATAAAAAAACCAGCCACAACATACATCGTAACTGGTTATTTATTATCTAATAGTTCTTACTCATACCCGCCAAGTTGTAAATCTATTTTAGGATTAATATAAAATATGTAAACTTTTTTTAGGACGAGACAGGGGTATAATCACTCCTCATAAAATTGTATTTCCAATTCTTGATTTACTATTTTCTGGACTAATTCTCCATCATAATTATTATTTATTATCTGTTCTACAAAATCAAATGGTAATTTTATTTGATGCTTAATTACATAATGAGATAACCATTCGGGCCAAACCCAAGTTCCATCGGTATAATAATTTATTGACCCTGCTAATTCCCCACAATACTCACATTGTCTTTCACTAGAGACAGTAGATATTTTACCTCCTTTTTTTAAATAATTAATTACTTCATTGGCATCTTTATAATTACTTGCATTAATTAAATCTGGCTTTATTATATCATTTTCAGTTAAAATGTAATTCAAAATATCTTTAACTATATGCTTTTTCATATTTATTACGTTTAATTTAAGAAATTTATTTAGGAATAAAACCTCTCCATCTTCCAGTTGAAGGTCTCCAATTTAATAATGGTTTAGAAAATGACTGAATACTATACTTACCACTATTAAATGTATGTAAATAACCTGTTGGCGCAATGACCAATTGACCAGTTGCATTAGATAATCTCTGAGCAATACCATTGCTTAATGCACCAGCATTACAGGCACAAAGCCTAATTGGCGTATTCGATAAGCCTTGTTTAGCTAACGAATTAGTTATTTCACTTATACTTGTTTTTAATGAACTTGCGTTACCGTGAACTAAAACATCAGTAAAACCATTTATTGGTTTTAATGCATAAAGATCTGATGAAATATGTAAAAGTCCTTCTGAACCAGCAACTTTTGAGCTATTTGAAGCCGCACTTCTTGAAAGATTAACCGCATTGTCCGCAAAACTTTTAGCTGTTTGCTTTAGAGATTGTTTTAGAAGATATTTTCCTACTCCTGTTACTAATGATTTTATTCCTGTTGCATCCGATATTGCCATCGCTGCATAGAAAGATCCTCTACCAATATCACCTTTTGCAAACCAATCATAAGAAGTTATACCACTTCCTGCAAATGGTACATCACGCCAAGCACTATCTTCTGATAATCCACTAGCAAATGTCATGGGACCGTTACCATGTTCAATACCATAAATCATGGGATCTCCTACCATAAGACCTTTATAATATCCAAAACTCAGATTGTAACCCCCATTGCCAAAAGCTAATGAAATAGAACCATCAATAGGCACAAAATCCCAATCGATACTTATGTTCAAACTTCCTGCTCCTGATCTGTTGTTATTATCACTAGCGGATAAACTTCCAAATGATCCATTAAAAGTAGCAGCAAAATCATAAGCCGTAGAACCACCATATCCAGAACCACCCATAGCTCTTCTTTCTTGTACGCCCATATGGCGACCTTCAGAAAATATCTGATCATCCATATGGTAATATTGGCTATTACCTCCAGAAGGATCACTATAAAACACCGGATTATTATCAAAAGCATTATAGGTAGATAAAGAAAAATGTACTACAGGATCAATACGGTTCCATCTGGCGATTGCCGGATCGTAAGAACGTAACGGCATCTCATACCAGTTGAGTCCTAACTCTTCAGTTAACTCTGTACCGTTGTATTTGTACTTATGTTCCTGTCCAATTATTTGGTTATTGTACCCCTTATGCTGCAGGCCAAAAGGATAGTAGTTATTTTCCTGCAAAATCTCGCGGGCATAATCTCCATCACCATCTATATCTGTGTTATTTCTAAGAACGTCTATCTGACCATCCTTATCTTTATCCGCATAATTTAATCGGTTATTGCCTAGATGATCTTTATATTGGTAAATATAAGTAAAAGTTCCATCACTTTCTGGTTCTATATACCCTTCTGAGTGATTAAAGAATTTTAATTGTTCATTTTCATATATATAGTTGCCAGCATATGCTGTTGTTAAAGAATTCCCTCCAGAAACAATTTTCTTTTGCTTCATTCCGGTTGCATCATAAACGTAGGTAATATTTCCAGTTCCCTGATTGTTAGAAATAGTCACCTTATTAGGTAAATCTAGATAATTATACGTAATACTGGATATCCCTTTATTATGATCCAACTTCATATTACCATTGGCATCATACGTATAATCATTGTTGGTATTGGTGCCGTCTTTAAAACCAAAGCCTGCAAAACCTGTGTCGGTTACTTTGTTTAATTTATTTCCTACATCATATGAATAAGTAAGATTATCCATCGTACCAAAGCTGGTAGCTTGAGTATTTTTATTCCCTTGGCGTCTTAGCGCCGTAATATTTCCATTCTTATCGTAATCAACAAAATTAAGATTATAGCGATTTGTATTATCTAATGCACTAGTAATCCTATCCATATCATCATAAGTGTACTTATACCAGCGTAATGCATTGTCACTAGCTGATTTCCACTCTACTTCAGAGATGTTACCATTGTACAAGCTAGTAGCACCGTGCGTAGGTTTGTTATAATTTACTTTATACCCAAATAAATCATGGCCCAATGCGCTAGGATCATTGATTTTGGTCATCCAACCACGTACATTATAGGTATAATCAATGGTTTGTAGTGGAGCTTGTTCTGCATTCCCTACTTTTTTCTGTACCAATTGTCCTAAATCATCATATTCTAACTTAGCTAATAACTCTTCTGGTTGATTATTAATTATCTGTTTTTGGGTTAACAATCTCCCCATATGATCATAGGTGAAGGTATCTGTAGTCACAATAGCAAGGTTACTATCCTTGTTATGTGTAGTTTTTACCATTAAAGGTTTCCCTACAAAATCCAATTGGGTTTCAGACTTATCGATCGTATTCAGATAACGATTTCTACTTCCTCCCCAAATATTTCTCCCTCTTTGATCATAGGCAATCACACTGGTTATCCAACTATTGGTTCCTAAAACTCGTACTTTAGAACCCGTAGATAGTCCTTTGGTAGCATTCGTAGTAGCAACACCTAATACACTAGTTGGTTTATCCATTCCATCTCTATCAAAAGTATAATCATCATAGTAGTGAATGGTAAGGATTTGTGTAAATACATGTGGTATAGCGTCATTAGTATAATAAACAGGTGTTCCGGCAAGAGATAAGGGTGAAGTTGTTTTACTTACAGACTGCGTATATGCATTAGAGTTAGCACTATTTTGTAAACTTACTCTAGAGGCATTATTTTTTAGCTCTCCAGTAAAAGCAACCCTCCCGAATTCATCATATTTAGTAAACAACCATTCTTTTGGGGATTTTGCTCTTTGGTTAGCATCCTGCGTCATCACCGGTTGATTGAGCTTATTATAAACAATATACTCCCATCCTTTTCCTGGTATTTTCTTCTCGATTAATCGATTTTGATCATCATATTTGTATTGGTAACATAGTTCAGAAAGCTCAGTAGATGAGACTCCATTGCTTACCGTAACTTTTGGTGGGATAACATAGGTAAGATTCCCAAAGTCATCATATACGTTATATGTATCATGGGCTACACTGTTATTATATCCTCGGCTAAGCACTACATTCCCGTTTTTATCGGTAAACGTTTCTGCAGTTTTATCATTACCATCGTTTACAGTCCAGTTTTCGTTTTTTGTGATGTTTTTGGTTAATTGACCAGCTGCATAGGTTCCATTAGATACTAATGAAGGTGTCTGGCTATTCCCATTAAGCATCACTACATCAAAGCGATGTACCTCTGCATTGGTGTTTAATCCATAAGCAGCCTTTGTCGTGGTATTCGTAGAATATATCTCATCATATCCAGTAAGTACCTGTAACTGATTTAAGTTATGATCACTACTAGTATTAATTCCTGCATTGATTAATCTTGGATTCTGATTGATTGCAGTAACTACGACATAGTTATCCTCTATAGCAATCTTATAATCAGTATTATTGCCAGCTGCATCCTTAATATACCCCATATCTAGGTACTCGATTGCCGGAACAACATCTAATTTTCGTAATTTTCCTGTAGCTAATTTTTTCAGTCCATCTGCGGTACTCGTTTTGATTTTAAGTTTTAATTTACCCGCATCAAAATACAACCACAAATAACTATTGGATAATAATGGATTGGTAATTATCGTTTCATCTGGTGGTGTTCCTTGTCCAGGCACATAAAAAATCCCTTTTGCCGCCCATCTTTTATTAAAAGTAACATTGGTAGGATACGATGTATACACAGGGTTTTTATACTGTATATTCTCCTTGTCATATCCCCACGGACCACCTGGCGCCGCTTGTTCATACACTCGATTCGCAGGCGAGGCTTCTGTTATCGTCTCGCTATATGGATTTAATGTATTTTCATATTTAGAGGTGTTATAAAATGATTTTAATGCTGATAATGCATCCGTATGTATAGCTCCATTCTCAGTCTGATCAGAAGCATATGGTAAATATGATTTGGTCTGTTTACCAAACTCATCATACTCATAATGTGCTACGATATCTTTTGGCTTAGATTGCTCGATTAATTGACTAATCGCCTCTCCGTTACCATTGATTTTTGTAATAACAGGATTCCAGAAATATTGACTAGTATTTACATCGGTACTATAGTATAAATAACTTCTAAATCTAGAAGTCGTGGTATTGCTTCGCCATTTAAAATCATTAGCGTTTTTTACTTTATTCCCGTTAATATCATATACACCACTGATTCCACTATTACCACCTGTATACGTGTATGGATGCACTATTCCCACTAATAAATACCATGTGTCTAAATTTGGTAAATCTCCATACCAAAAATAAGGATTGTTATTAGCTGTACCATTAAGGTTGTTTACATTCTGCGTTCCGTGATATGTTGTTCCATCTTGTGATCCAGTTCGTTTTACCCAAACAATATAGCGATATCCCACATTTTTATCTATAGCAAAATAGTCTGTGTTCCATCCACCATCGGCATCCCTATCAGCATCATTAACACATTTCCATAATAAGGATTGTTCTCCGAAAGGATTGTTCCCAAATATTCTTTCATTTTCGGTAACTTTTCCACATCTATTAAATAAAGGAGTCGGCCCTATTCCCACTGTCCAATCATCTTTCCAATCTAGGATATTGGTATCTTGTTTCTGTCCTCCGCCTCTTACAGCAACGGATTGCTTGGTTCTACCCAATCCATCAGAATATCCAACGGTAACGATCTTATCGCTCTCCAATACCTGAGATTGTTGTCCTTCTTGTACTTCTGTCTGATACGTAGTTGTTTTTACGTAATTCTCAGTTTGCGTCTGTGCGCTTACTATCGTAGTTACTAATACAGCAACCACAACTACTATCTTTTGTAATGTTTTCATCTTAGTGCTGTATTAATTATTTTTATAATTGTATTCATTTGCTGATAGAATATTCCCTTCTTGATCTTTTACTTGGTATAACCTATGCAAACTATCATATTCATAATAGGCGGTTCTATTTCTAACATCTGTAGTACTAGTCATCCCTATTAATGGATCATATGTATAGGTTACCATCTGTGATGCAGAAAAATAACTATGGTTTCTTAAATTTTGCAATGCGGTTCTTAATTGATTTTCTGAAGATGCATTCGTATCATTATTAGATGCCGTTATTGCTGCATTTATTAAATTTTGAACTGTAGATGACATTCCTACATAGGTGGCATTGGTAATCACCGCAATAGGCGTGGTATTATTATACCCCCACACATAGATCGTATGGATACCTTCTCTAACAGAAGTCTCCAATGGATTACCATAAGTATCATATTTATGAAAAATGGTTTGATCCTGAAGAGGCGCACTCTCTTTCGCTGACTGTATGGTTCTAGGAAGATATCCCCCGGGATTCCAAGAATCGAAATTAACCAAAGCAGTGCTTTGTTTTTGACTGCCGTGAAAAGTTTCCGTTTTTACCGGAGAGGCAATACGATTACCAGATACCAAAGTGGTATTGTTTACTGTACTATGATATGGATAATAGTATTTTGCCTTTTTGGTAGCTCCTTTAGAAGAAGTACTTCTTTGCTCAACTACTTGTTGATTACTATCATACTCAAACTCCTGTATACTTTCTTGGAACTGATCCGAATCCATATCCGAATAGATTTTACTAATCACTTTTTTCCGTTGGTATTGCACGTTGGTATCTTTATAGCTAACAATGGCATACATATCATTTCTATCACCAGCTGGCTCAGCTTGATCGGATTCTACGCTACCTACTCCTTTTGCCATTCTAAACAAATCTTGTCCACCCACAGAATTAATATTAAATCCAGTATATCGAATCATACGTTCTGCAAAATCCTCGAACTCTGCCTGTGTTCTATTTTCATAATATTCCTGAAAATCTTGTAACCCCAGAGGAAGTACGTTCATGTTATTTTGCTGCATTACAATTGGTATCAATTTATCATAATGCATCTCACGTTTGATTTGAGTTTTTGCAATTACCTTAATTCCATATGGATATGCACTAGAAGTTGCATTTCCAAAAAAATCTGAAGGTGCTATAACTGACTCATATTCATATAACTGTTCTGAGATTAATTCATCCTTAGGTATCGTTTGATCATTATCTGTTTTATACGTTTTTACTGTACTTATCCTAAGACCACCCTCATTTACTCCTTTGGGTGCACGATCATAGTATTCTCTAGTTCTAAAATCATATGGTTCGTTAAAAAAATACGGATCTTCATATCTATACACCGTTTTTCCATTATTAGCATTACTCAAAGGATCCGCAGAAACTACAGATTCACTCACTTGAGAGTAATAAATAGGTAATCCTCTTCCTTTTACATAAAAAGGAATGTAAAAACTGTTTGTAGTGCCGTACCAATATTTCTGAGGTTCCATTTTTAAAGCGGTATACACTTTGGCACTGGATCCTAATTGATCATTGGTATACTGATATACTTTTTCCGTACATTGATCGGTATCTATAGGACAACTGCGAATACTAGCTACACGAATACCACCATACAATTGATCATACGTTTCTTCCTTGTAGTTTTGCGGACTTGTGATCTTTACTGATATTTCTGCTTCTGTATTAGCCTCAGTCTCTACAAAAAATGTATATGTTCCTGGTTGGATTGTAAACGTACACTTTCCATAACTATCATATTGTACCAAACCTTCGGCAAGTTCTTCTCGCTCTCCTACCGCATTGATATATAATTGGGCTATACCGTTATTATTATTACAATCCGTATATGGAGTGTAATCTCCCGTATATCCTTCTTTAAAAATTTTAAGCTGGACGCGAGATCCATATTTATTAATCGTAGCCTTGTGCTCTATTTCTATCTGTGTAGCTGAAGTAAATGTACCAGAACGTATTTGTTTTCTAGACGTTCCAATGGTATTGGTATTTCTACTAAAAACCGTAAAAGAACCATTTGTGGTATTATTATTTTCATACTCTTGTGGGATTCGGTTCAATTCATATTGAATATTCGTTTCTCCTCCTGTTTTATAACGAATTCTTTGTAAAGCTCCAGCAACTGTGCTTCTCAAAATAGGTGCTACACTTGCTTCTTCTTTTAATTGATCAACAGGTGTTTGAGAACTATTATAATATCCCCAAGCATCCATGGTAGAATTCACCTCTTTATCACTATATTCAAAAGCTGGAATCGCTGATGGGATATCCTCGTAATAGTAGTCAAAACCAAAAGCAAATTCATTATTAGTTTGTATTTCTTTTAATAAATCTCTAGTTCCTTGGGTATAGAAATCATAGCTATTAATCAATTGCCCATTAAAATCTTTTAAATCAATAGATGTGTATTTATGATGCGCCCCAGAAGTTACAGAAGCAGTATTAAAATGCAAAGATCCATCTGCAAACGTAATTTGTTTAAGCACTGGTACCGTTACATCTACATCTAATCGTGTATGGGTATACACATTAGGATCCTGACCATCCTGTAACTCTGCTGGTCCTGATTGTTGTCCAAAAGGAGTGAATACAAATTTTGTTAACAATCCTTCTAAAAACTGTGCTTGTAATCCTTTATAAGAATAAATTTTTGGTAAAAAAGCTTTGGTTTTAAACAAGTGATTCTGATACGTAAAACTTATTTGCTGTGTAGTATTTGGTGGTTGTATACTGCTTAAATACCAACTACGAGTATATGGATAATTAGGCTCAATAGGTAACAACGCTGTGGTCTGTCCATTTCCAAACGTTTGTACAATATCGTCTTCCGGTACTGGTGTAAAAACCTCTTTTGCTCCGAAAATATAACGTACACCCTCAGAATCCGTAACCGTTATTTGATTCCAGGTAAAAGTTACCTTTACGTTATGATGCGATAATAAAACAGGTTGTAGGTTTTCTCCTAATTTAAATGAGAAATTAATTCCTCCGGCATTCACATGGAAAACATCTGGCTCTCCATCCATTAATCCTTGCGCTAATAAATATGCATGGTGTTCTTTTATAACCTGCTTGCCATTGGTCGCAGCATTATTTGCATTAGGATCAAAATAATAATATGGATCCAGAATCGTACTTCGTAGATTTTCTGACCCATAATATCCTTTAGGATGATCATCTGGTAAACCTCTTACTTCTCTAGACACCATTCCGGTTGCTGCCAGATCCCAACCTAAACCAATAGGTGATGGTTCTTCCATAACTCTAAGTCCAGAATAACTGTACTGTAATCCTGTACTCCAAGAAACACCATTTTGTTCGATATTGTAAATAGGCACATACTGCTGCGCACTTCCACTTGTTAGGCTTACAGTAGCGCTTCCTCCTCCACTAATTTTTGCAGCTGTGGGTGTAGTAGTAGCCGATGGACTATACCCTCCATAATAATCATCTTGCCCTAGAGCAACAATGCTGACCAGCATTATAAACAATAATACAATTTTCCTCATAAAATAATACTTACTAATTAATCACTTACTTTTTTTTCGGCGGCGAATTTACTAAAAAGCTCTCATTAGATTCGTAAAATTCTTTACCCTTTTATTTTCGAATCTTACTTTTACAAACAATACAAATTCTACATCTTTTTATCCATTAAAAGTTTGTATCCAATCAACTTACAATGTTAAAATGTAAATTTATAAAGGCATAAAATTCACCGTTCCATAAGTATGTGTCATTCTAAATCGATATGTTACCTCTACTTTTTACTTTTTTTGAAAAAAAATCTTGTTTAACCACATCAATCCTATATTTCGGTATTCAGAACCTCTATATTTTTAAATAGAAAAACTAAAGCAATACTATACTTAAAAATCAATTGAAAGATTATCTCATACTTCGTATCTTTGCACGCTTAAAACGGCAGCATTATGCAATTATCAGAACAAGAACTTGTAAGAAGAGAGAAACTACAAACCCTACGTGACTTAGGGATTAATCCATATCCGGCAGCTTTATTTCCGGTAGACCATACTTCTGAAGATGTCAAACAGAAATATGAAGAAGGAAAAAAGGTAGTTATTGCAGGTAGATTGATGTCTAGACGTATACAAGGGAAAGCTTCTTTTGCAGAAGTGCAAGATTCTAATGGTCGTATACAGGTATATTTTAATAGAGATGAAATTTGTACCGATGATGATAAAACTAAGTATAATGAGGTCTATAAAAAATTATTAGACATAGGGGATTTTATTGGTATCGAAGGAGAACTTTTTACTACACAAGTAGGAGAAAAAACTGTAATGGTTAAAGACTTTACATTATTAAGTAAAACACTAAAACCATTACCTCAACCTAGAACCGATGCTGATGGAAAAGTTCATGATGCTTTCACAGATCCAGAATTGAGATACCGTCAGCGTTATGTAGATTTAGTAGTAAACCCTCACGTTAAAGATGTATTTGTAAAAAGAACAAAGCTTTTTAACGCTATGCGTGAGTTTTTTAATACTAAAGGATATTTTGAAGTAGAAACACCTATCCTACAACCGATACCAGGTGGTGCCTCTGCACGTCCATTTATAACACATCACAATTCATTAGATATTCCTTTATATATGCGAATTGCTAATGAGTTATATCTAAAACGATTAATCGTTGGTGGTTTTGAAGGTGTCTATGAGTTTTCTAAGAACTTTAGAAACGAAGGAATGGATCGTACGCATAATCCAGAATTTACCGCCATGGAAATTTATGTAGCTTATAAAGATTACAACTGGATGATGGAGTTTACAGAAAATCTAGTAGAGCATTGTGCTATCGCAGTAAACGGAACTACAGATGCTACATTTGGAGAACATAAAATCAACTTTAAGACTCCTTATGCTCGTGTAACGATGACCGATTCTATAAAACATTTTACTGGATTTGATATTACAGGAAAATCTGAAGAAGAAATTCGTGAAGCAGCCAAAGGAATGGGTATCGAAGTAGATGAAACCATGGGTAAAGGAAAATTAATAGATGAAATTTTTGGTGAAAAGTGTGAAGGAAATTACATCCAACCAACATTTATTACTGATTACCCAAAAGAGATGAGTCCTTTATGTAAAGAACACAGAGACAATCCTGATCTTACAGAACGTTTTGAACTAATGGTTTGTGGTAAAGAGATAGCTAATGCATACTCTGAGCTTAATGATCCTATTGATCAAAGAGAACGTTTTGAAGCACAATTAAAGTTAAGCGAAAAAGGAGATGATGAAGCGATGTTTATAGATAATGATTTTATCAGAGCGCTAGAATATGGTATGCCTCCTACATCTGGAATGGGAATTGGTATGGACAGGTTGATTATGTATCTAACCAATAATCAATCGATACAAGAGGTGTTATTCTTCCCGCAGATGAGACCAGAGGTGCGAACCGCACAAGCAAATATTATAGAATCTCTTAATGATAATGAAAAAGCTATTTTTGAAATTATCAAGAAAGAACAAAGCATGCCTTTAGCTGATCTAAAAACTGCTTCTGGATTAAGTAATAAAGCATGGGATAAAGGAATGAAAGGACTTTCTAAACTAGGTCTTACTAAAGTTACTAAAACAGATGATAGCCTAATTGTAGAGATGGCAGAATAGATCATTTAATTATATATGAAAGCGTGTTTATTAAAAAATAAACACGCTTTTTGCTTTTATGAAAACTCTAAAAAT
Organism: Aquimarina amphilecti; assembly: GCF_900109375.1. GTDB lineage: Bacteria > Bacteroidota > Bacteroidia > Flavobacteriales > Flavobacteriaceae > Aquimarina > Aquimarina amphilecti. The sequence goes on along the minus strand of NZ_FOAB01000005.1, from coordinate 495,577 downwards.
CACAAACGCGTAGTTTTATTAACGTTTTTTTAACTATTTTCGCGCTTTTAATAAAAAAAGCCCCTATTTAATGAAACAAATTCTACTTTCTTGTATCGCGTCACTCGTATGTACTATATCAATTGCACAAAGTGCTAATATAGATCGAGAAAACTTCAGGACTTCTTATGTAAATCTACCCTCTAAACCCATTCTTGATGATAGTAAAAGAACGTATTCTATTAATACCAGTTCTATTACTATTCCAGGTTTCTCTAAAGTAAAAACAGGAGGAACTCTAGACATCAGCTATAAATTTCATGGCACCAAAATCGGAACTGTTGACATTAAGAAAGAAAAACACGAAAAAAAGGACAAAGACGGTAAAGTATTATCTGTAAGTTACACTTATACCGCCAATGTAAATTATTCTTCGTCAGCTACGTTATCAGTTAACAATGCGACAAATGCAAACGCTTACGAAAAAAGCTATTCTGAAAGTGAAACTCATAGCAGTGGCGAGTTTAGCACTTATAAAAAAGCACAAGACTACTATAACAATAACCGTTACAACCTTAGAGACAAATATAAGAGCAGTCATAAGTCACAGTTTCTAAGCTCTGCTAGAGGTCATCTTACTAGTACATATGGTTATGATATTGAATCTCATGAACGAGAATTTTTCTGGATTTTAAGATCTAAAAAACATCCAGAATTTGCAAAACATCAGGAAGCATATCAAACACTAAAATCAGCTTTTGAGAAAATGAAATACAATACATCTATTGATTCTCTCAAAATAGAAGTACTGCCGGTGATCGATTATTTTAATAGTGTAATTCCAAATTATCAAGGTAAGAAAAGAAAAATACGTAAAGTACGATATGCAAGTTACTACAACATCGCAAAAATCTATTATTACCTAGATGAGCCTGAAAAAGTTAAAGAATATGCGCAGAAAATAATCGACAATGATTATGACAAAAGTGATGGTAAGTACTTTAATAGAATTGCAGACCAACTTATTGAGAAATTTAAGGCAAATGAAACAAAATCTAGACATTTTGAGGTTGTAACTGAAGATCTAAGCAGTCAAAAAGAACAAAGTGACTTAAGTGAAGACATAGAGGTTAATCAGGCGTATCTAATTACAAAGGAAAATGACACTACCCTTGTAGACATCAAAACCTCAGATATCAGTAAAATTGCCTACAGTCTAAAAACCGTAGAATACGATCAGAACGGAAAACCTTTTGGAACTAGAGTTCGAAAAGCTAAAAAATGTAAAGAGCTTGTATTCATAGATGGAGATCATTACAGAAATATTAAATTTAAAGAATCTTCAATTAAGAATGGTGAAGTAGATGCTGGTCAAATGATACTTGGTGGTGCAACTGATAAGTTATGTAAAGTTCTATTCGAATCTGAAAAGATAAATTTATATCTATTTAATAATAAGGAACTAGTTATTCTTCCCGCGGGAAGTGAAAAAGGTAAATCTACTATGTCTACTGGTTATGTTTTTGGATTTAAAAAAAATCTTACCAAATTGGCTGAAGGATGTACTGTAGTGCAAGAAAAAATAGCTAACAAAGAGTATAAAAACAATCAAGAAGATTTACTTCGTTTCTGCAAAGAGTTAACGAATTGTAATGTAGAATAACATTCTATCTTCTCTAATAGTCTTATAAAAAACGCAACCTACTCAGGTTGCGTTTTTACTTCTTACTTATAAACAAAAACATTCTTAGCTATACGAAACTGTTTCTCCAACAGTTACAGTATAATTTTCAGCAGCTATGGTATTTATAAAATTCCATTGCGCCTCACTGCTACTTGACGAAAAGGTAACTTGTAAAAATCCTCTTTGCGTAGCATCCATATATTGTAAATCGTCTATTAATAACGCTAGCGCTTGCTGAAAACCTACCGTTTGATTTGCATCAACTCCTAAAAAGCCCTCAAACCCTGGAGAAGAAACTGAAGATGTAGCGAACTCTACTCCTATTTCTTTACCACTCACATCTTTTAACTTACTATACCAAGCATTATGCGTGTCACCAGCAAGACAAACTGTTTTCTTTCCTCCTAACATAGCAAAAAGTTGCTCTCTCTCTATAAAATATCCATCCCATGCATCTAGGTTATAAGGAATAACTGTTTGCACCCTTGCAATCTCTTCTGGTGTTAGGGTTGGATCACCTGCTAAAAGCCTAGATTTTATAGCTGTTAAATCCGTTAACGCAGTTTGAAAAGCCAAAGCCGTTTCTGGAGTTGCACTGCCTAGAGCGCCTATTTCTGCAACAAGAGTCCCTATTAAAATTAAAAGCTCTGCCGGCATAAACATCTTACCCATTAATACCTGCTGCCCTAAAACTTGCCAGTTAGCATTACTTGCAGAAACTGCTCCAGACAACCAACTTAACTGTTCTGATCCTAATAACGTTCTACTTGGATCCTGAAGTGCTGCTTGAAAAGCAACAGCATCCAATCCTGTAGTTGGACTAAAGAAATCATCGTAAGAAAGTTGTTTATCTCTTCCTATAATTCGTGTATCTAGCATATGTAAACTTAGCACACTCCCAAAATCAAATGATCTATAGATCTTAGATGGATCAGTAGATCGTAATGGTAAGAATTCGCTATACACCTGTATTGCCGTTTGTTTTCTTGTTTCATAAGAACCTTCAGAATCTTGATGGTTCTCTGCGCCGTCCTTGTACGCATCATTGGTAACTTCGTGATCATCCCACACACAAATAAATGGTTTTTTTTGATGTACTAATTGTAGTTGAGCATCACTTCTATATTGCTTATACCTTGCTCGATAATCTGTAAGTGATATAATTTCATTTGCTGGATTATGAACTCTATCTAAGGCTACAGTATTCTCATTAGTTCCATACTCCCCTTCTCCATATTCATAGATATAATCTCCCAAATGAACTATTACGTCCGCCTCCGAATTAGCCATCGCTCCATATACATTAAATAACCCTGCTGCAAAGTTTGCACATGAACAAACAGCTAGTTTCACATCCGTCACTGTATCCCCAGACGCAGGAAGCGTAATTGTTTCACCGATTACTGAAGTTGTTTGCGTTCCTAAGTCAAAAAATCGATAATAAAATTTACTATTAGAGGGTAATTCTTGAACATCAATTGCTACGGTATAATCCCTATCTGCTCCAGTTACAAACTCTCCACTTCTTAATACATCATCAAAATTTTGGTCTAAAGCAATTTGCCAATTAATTGTAATATTAGAACTACCAGTATCCGGAGTGAATCGTGTCCATATAATAACTTTAGAATCTGTGGGGTCAAAACTTGCTACTCCTTCAAAAAAATTATCTGTACTAAGGTCCGGAATACTGATCTCCATATCATCATCGTTATTACAACTGATGTACATAGGAGCAATCATAAAACCTCCAGCAACTAACATAGATTTTTCAAAAAAACTTCTTCTATTCATTGTGTGTATTTATTTTTCTTCAAAAATATTTTACCACAATAAACTTGATGTTACCCCTTCTTTAAATAAAGATCAAACTATTTTAATCCCAAGTAAAGAAGTTAACTATAACATAATATTCAACCTTTCTTATTTGGTGTTTTAAAATATCACCTAAAATTCGACAAGCAATATTTTGATAGAAAGAAACTAAATTCTTACCATTCATTTCTCTAAAAAATTATCAGAAAACACTCTTTTTATTCTACCCAAGGACAATAACAAGCATATTTTTTTGCTCTACAAGAAAAATCTATCCCCAATGTTATTTGATGAAAACCACCACTATTGAATGTTATAGGATTTGATTGATAAGAATAGGTATATGCAACCATATATTTCCCAAAATTCACCCCAACAAAAGGAGTCACATAACTTAGGTTTTGACTTTTTATCTCTTCGCCTTCTATAAAATCTATAGAATCAAAACTTCTTCTATATGATAATCCTCCCCATAGTTTACCAAAGTTCAGATCACTATAAACTTTCATATTAAAATCAATAGTAGATTGTCCAATTCCTTCTCTATAAGAATATAAAATAGACGGTTCATATGAAAAGGTTTTCCCTGGACGATCAATTACATAACCTACAGACACCAGATAGTTTCTTAGGTTATTTGCCACCTGCAAATCATTATTAACTCCAGAATTTTTCAAAAGATTCTTTACAGTAAAATGAGTATAAAAATTATATAAATTATAAGAAAATCCAATATCCATATTAAATTCACTTTCACTTATAGATCCCGGTCCGACTAAAGGGTCATTAGGATCAAATCTAGTCTGATCTAACCTATATTGAATTACTCCTGCGCTTAATCCAAAAGATAATTGATTTAGATCTACCTCACTTCTAGAGAACATCAAATGATGTGCATAAGTAACGTATCCTCCTGTTTGAGAAGAGAAACCATTTTTATCATTATATACAATAGCGCCAATTCCTGATTGAGAATCACCTATTCTTCCATTATATGCTGCCGTATATAATCCTGGACTATCTTCTTGCCCGACCCAATTTCTTCGACCTGTTAGTCGAACCTGAGAACAGTTAGCAGCTCCAGCCATTGATGGATGTAATAAATAATAATTATCTGTAAGATAATCTGAATATATAGATAACCCCTCTTGGGCATTCCCAAATCTTATAAACAACAATGTCATCATCGCTGCTAGATATATTTTTATAAATTTCATTTTGCTTGTTTTGTAATAGAAAAACAATTTTCTCATTATCGTTTTAGTGTAAAGTGTCTTCTGTAAGTAGCTGATCCATCTCTAAATTCTGCTACAAACCAATAATCATTAGCTGGTAGAGGCTTACCGCCATAAGTTCCATCCCATTGATTATCTCTATTTAGTTGCTGAAGTAGTTTTCCATACCTATCAAAAATAAAAATGTCCATTTCTGGTGTATCCGCATTTCCTATTACACCCCATTGATCATTAATCCCATCATTATTAGGAGTAAAGAAATTTGGAAAACCTACTACAAATATGGATGCTGTGATTGAACCACATCCATTTATATCTATTGCAGTTACTTCATGCAACCCTAGCGAAACATTCGTAAATATGTTACTTTCTTGAGGGCTTCCATTATCTAATACATACTCATAAATACTATCTCCAACAACTGTGGCGATAATATCAGTACTGTCGGAAAATGCTCCTGCAGATAATTGAAGATCTAAACTTTCTGGATCACTAACACCTATAATTATTACCTCTGACGTTTCTGTACACATGGATACTACATCTGTATAGGTTACTGCATATGTTCCTGGTTGTGTAGCTTCGTAAAAAGATTGAGTAGCTCCGGGAATTATACTTCCCTCAAAACTCCATTCAAATGAAAAGTCTATTTCACTTAATTCTGTATTAATTATAAAAGAAGTAATCGTAGCTGGTCCTACACATATAACTCCTGATTCAATTTCTAACTCTTCAATATTTATAATTTCTACAAAAAACTGAACTTCATTTTCGCAATTGTTCCCATCAACTTCTCGTAAAAAAATTGTTTGACTTTCTTGTATAACATCTCCCGCATTTAACTGTGTACCATTCCCATTAGATCCCGTATAATAACTTTGCCCACTTTGTAACGTAGGCAACGTATAGCTTTCGCAAAAACGATCTCCTGGATTAGTTGGAGCTACTGGATTAGGTAAGGGATTTATGGTAATATCAAGGGTTTCCTCATCAAAGCAATTAGGCGTTGTTCCTGTTTCTGCGTATACATAAATCACCTGACTCGCACTAATTATTTCTCCAGCATTAAGTTGAGCACCTGCACCATTCATTTGTGTAAAGTAATTTCCAACTATCAGTGACGGTAGTTCATAAGATTCACAGGCTGCAATTGGATCAATAGGATCAATAACCGGAATATCCAAAATCTGATAAAAAACATCAATACGATCACTGGCACAATTTTCTGTTGTATCAAAAGCTTCTACCCTATATATATAATCACCAGCTGCAGTATCCGTTGGAGTATAAGTGGTACTATTCATTAGTAATGAATTTCCGTCTTGATCATACCAGTTTGCCGTTTGACCCGGTAATACATCTACCGATAACACTGGCGCCGTAGAACCAATACAAATACTTTCATTACTCGGGTTTGTAGGTTCCACAATATCTGGACAACTACAATCCGGAGCAGTAACCATTAAAGTTGCTACACAATCAGTATTACTAGGATTTGTTGCTGTTATTATTACATCAACTCCATCTGTAATTCCAGTAATCATTGAATTAGTAACATCAATAGTACCTTCATTAACTGGGTCTATTGAAATATCCCAAGTACCATTGGTAGTAAATGACACATCATAGGTCGTTCGGTTAGTAGCACATGTTGTAGATCCAAACACTAGTGTAGGCACTGTACTGATAGTTACAGATATTACTGCAGTATCGGTACACCCATTACTCGTTACTGTATATGTATAATCACCTTCAATATTAGTATCCGCGGTAATTGTACCACCGGGAATTACCGTCATCATAGCATCAGTCCATACGCCTCCCGCATCTTCTCCAGTTAATTCATCGAACAGATTAACAACAGTAGTATCTCCTTCACACAAAGCAACTGGTATCGGAGGTGTATCATTTGGTTCTCCTGCTTCTGGTGGAGCTGTAACCGTAAATATAACATCTACCAAATCACTCGTACACATTTCAACAGGGTCATAGGCTTCTACTCTAAATATATTATCTCCTAATACTAATTCGCCAATTTCTGGTGTAAATGTATCTGTATTTTGGGCTCGAGCAATAGGAGTTACTCCATCCGCAAGATACCAACGTCCTTCTAAACCTGGAGCAAGTGTAACTGTTACAGAAGGTAATGGTGTTGCATCTATACACGTTGTTATTGGTCCAGCTGGTACAATAGGTTCATCTATATCTGGACATTGACAAACATCATCAATTGTAACATCTATTAAGTATCTAATTGGTGGACAACCAGCAGATAATACAGGTAGCGTATATATATATACTCCATCTAAAATACCGGTAACAGTAGGATCTAATGTTCCTAAATGTCCTCCTGTAAGCGCTGTACCCATTGCAGGAACACTCCAGGTTCCTGTGGTTAATGTACCTACTGGTAATTCATCAAATAAATTGACAGGATCACATATAGTAATAGTTAGAGGGTCGACATCAACGTCCCCTATTTCTTCTCTCCAATCTCTCTCTACTGTTAAGGGATTATGGTTATTAGGAAAATCAGTAGGAACTGTACCTCCATTATTAGCATTTGTTCCGACAGTTAGCCTATCTAATACAACTGTATCAAATGCATTATCCAAACCATCACCATCTATATCAGAACCATCCGCTATAGTGTTAGGGATTCCATCCTGATCTATATCATATGCTTCTATAGTATCCTCTAAACAATCTCCTGATATAGGATCCGAGTTTAGATCTATATAATCAGGAGCTGCATTCGTGTTGGAATTTACTGGAGTTATTACAGTACCATTCGTATCATAACTATCATCTACTCCATTAAAATCTCCATCCACACCACTTGGTGCAATATATCCAACTGTTAACTGTCCTTCTATATTATCAATAATCCCATCGCCATCTGAATCGATATCGAGAAAGTTTTGATTAGAATCTGTATCAGAATTAATAACATTATGAACTACAGTAGTAGATGTACCATCTGCATTAATCGCTCCATCAAAACGTCCATCTCCATTTACATCAGCTGCTGCGTTTCCAGATTCTACAATATCATAAATACCATCATTATCAGCATCCAAATCTTGAGAATTTGGGATTCCGTCACGATCAAAGTCACAAGCATTTGTCGATAAAAAAATATTATCAATACCAATGTCATTACCATTACCATCCGTTCCTTGTCTGTTAATTACTCGTATTGTAACAATATTAACACCGGCAGGAGCAATAAAAGTATCTTCTACCAGAATCCAAGCATCGGAGCCATTCGCTATTTCACCAGAATTTTCACTAAAAAGAGGAGTCCCAGCAACTTGATCTAAAACTTCTATAGTTAAGTTCGCAGGTAACTCACCAGCATTATTATTTAAACTAGCAATAGACATGCTAAAGTTATATTCAAGACCAGGAGTAACTGGTAGATTTTCTGCCACAAAAACAGGTAAATCTGCAAAAGCACTTGATTTCATATTTATTGCTAAGTACCTACCATCTGTGTTTCCATCGGCATCAATATCTCCAACAAGATCTGTGGCCAGAAATGTAGCATCAAAACCTACATTTGTTCGATAGTGAGTAGAAGTAGCAACGTTATATTCTCCATCATTTCCATTAATATCTTGTGGCAACACAGGATTATAAGTTAACCCTAACCCTTCTGCATATCTGCTTCGGGTTGGACCTCCAAAACCAAAATCTTCTTCTAAAACAAAAATTGGTGTCGTTGTAGTTGCCGTACAAAAACCGTCCTCTATTGTATCAGGAATACCATCGTTGTCATCATCATTATCTGTTGTATCAGGAACTCCGTCATTATCCGAATCATTATTTCCACATGGCTTTACAGTTATTATAGCACTAACAGGAGGACACGCTGCTCCATTATCAATAGTATACGTAAAAGCTCCTCCATTAGGATCTGCAGTATCATATGTTCCTGTCCCATTACTCCAAACACCTCCAGCTTCTGGTCCCCCATCTAATTCATCAAATAAATTAATCACACCAGTTCTACCACATAGAAACATCGTTGTATTTAAACCTGGATTAGGTACTTCTTCTACTGTTACAGTTACAGTACTCCTAACTGAGCCAGAAGAACCTCCATTAACAGTAACAGTATATGTCGTTGTTTCTAAAGGTGTCTCCCGATAAAAAGAACAGGAACCATCACCACTAGGGAATGGACAATTTCTTATAAATGTTGGGTTGATTGTTTTTTCCCACTGAACGTTGTAGGTACTAGTTCCTCCTGAAGGTCTTGGAGGATCTATATCCAAATTCAATTGAATTTCGGTTCCTTTACAGACTGTCTTTGCTGTTAAACCATCATCAGTTTGAAAAGTAACAGTTTGACCATAGCTAAATGTAAATAAAAAGAGGGCTACGCAATTAGAAAATAGTATACGCATCATAGTTGCTGGCATTTATTAAGTTGGTTTTGATAAAAGCATCATCAACAGAGATATACTGTAATCCGCAACAAATTTTCGAACTAAAGGATTCAAAAAACGTATTCATAGGGATTTGGGTACTGGGTATACTTTCAAATTCTATCCTACATTCCTTAAGAATAATTAAGGAATACAAGTATTTTTTAGACCATAAATTGGGGGAAAATAAATGCACTACCCATAAGGATAAATTTGTGTTCACGATGGTTAAGTTTAGTGTATAGTAATAGTTCCGGAACTTACTTCAATGGTAGGGTGGGAAGATCATTGAAATAGACTACCGAAAAAAGGATAACGCACTATTGCTTATAATATTTCTACATCTTTAAAGTATTCGACATCGTGTAACCAATTACCGTCAGGAGCACATTTATGTGTTATTTATTATTATTTTTTGACAAAAAATCCTACACCAATCGCAAGATCTATTATGATTAGATTTCTTTGATAAAAATCTATAAAACACATCTATGTAATCTAATGATTACGGTTTATCAGTAATTTAATTTTTGGGTAAAACAATAATCAACTATATTTGAACACATTAAAACCACAACTCATGCCTTATATTAGTGATGATGAACTACTGGATTTTCAAGTCCAAATAGACAATGCAAAAGAAGAAAAAAGAGCCACTAACTACACTCATAATAAAGCTCTTAGAGATGAACAAGAAAGTAGTCGAAAATTTAAAATTGCTACAATAATCCTTGGAATTATTGCCCTTTTGGGAGTCGCGGGAACGATTTACTTCATGAAATTTAACACCTCTGACAATCTAATCACTAAAAGCGAATCTAAAGCAAAATCTGACATTCTTAAGAATAAGATTGCTGAACTCGAAGAGACTATTAAGAATCTATCTATGGATCAAGAGATTAATGGAACAGGGAGTGACACGAATGACGAACAAAATAAAGCATCCTTACAACAAGAGCTAGTATACGCTGTTCAGATTGGAGCTTTTGAAGAAAAAGATTTATCACTATATTCTGATAAGTTTGTTAATTTCAAACAAATCAAATCAGGAAGCTTTAATAAATATGCACTTGGTAATTTTGCCTCTTTATCTGAAGCTAAAAAATTCCGTAGAGAATTAGTTGGATTAGGTTTTAGAGGAGCATTTATTGCCTCATATCAGAATGGAAAACGCATAAAAATTGAAGAAGCTTGGTAACAAAAAAACCTCGAGGTTTTTTACTAATAAACCTCAAGGAATTTTCTTAACTAAACTAACCAACTCAATCTAAAACTTACTACACATTTACTACCACAAAAGTTCTTCCCGATTTTTTGTAGTACACCCCTTTGTGTTTATAATATCGTACTCCTCTAATTTTAACGGTCCTATATCCATTTGGCAAAGTACTTATACGTATACCTGCAGGAGCTGTAACTTTTACATATCTTCTATTCTTTTTTACATACCAGACACCATTATTTCTATAATACCTTACATTTTTATGTACTAAAACTCTAGGCTTATGAACCTTAGTCACCACCGCATTATTCACTGGACTAACTTTTACCGTAGTCGCACAAGAGGTTGATAATGTAAATAACATAATGCCAATTACTAATGTTTTCAATAATGTCTTCATAATAATCTTCTTTTAATGTTTTTCATTAATATGACCCAGATTATGAAGAAAGGTTTAATCTAATTTCTATATTTTATTTTTCTACATATTCTTTTATAGGCATATCATCTATCAAAACATCTTTAAGAACTACATGATCATCTTTGATATACACTAAAGCATATATATTATTAGATAAACTATCTCTATTTGCCTCGACATAAGCCATCTCCGCATCATATGCTTTTGTTTCTTCCATATAATAAGTATTGAATGGAAGTTGAAAATTCACTTGACCATTATAATAATATGTTACTCTAGCGGTCACATAATCTTTTTCAGTTTCTACAGGTACTTTACTTATCTCCGAAGCCTCAGCAAATCCTTCATTATCATTATTAAGATACACATAGATCTCTTCCCCTACTACATAGGTAGTATCGTTTGTATCAAAGTGATTCATCTCATACTGCAATGTGATATACTTTCCTCTAAATGGATCCGTAGGATCAATAGGCCGTGTTTTAAATTTATACTCTGTTCCTGAAATTAATACATCCTCATTATCTACGATCATATGAATTGGAACAAAAATCTGCGCCAATGCCACCACAACGAAAAGGATAAATAAATAAATGATTTTCATAGGTTTAATTTTTATAAATTAGATTTTTTCTGTTGTTTTTTTAGCATCATATAATTGGTAAGGAAAAAACCTGCCCCTACAATCACAAATAGTAAACCTTTTATAATAAAACTCATATCTGTATCAAAAAACCTACAAATAATAAGTATGGAAACAATCAATAGTCCATAGTTAAGGATTCCGAAATTAAACTTATCCGTTCCAATCTTAATTGCTGTAATTCCTAAAGTAAAAACCAATATATTAGTTAAAATCACAGGAATTACTTCTGCACCAGAAAGTAAGAAGAATAATCCCCAGAATATTAGAAATGAAATTTGAAATAGATTTATAGATCTAACACCTTTTTTGACAACAATATATCCCAAAGTGAAAATTGCTATACTTACTAAAAGTAATGAAACATAGAATTCTTGTGCTTGATACATAGTTATATTATACATCTCTTTCCAGGTCCATTTAAATGTAAATATCATTAGTAAAATGATAGTCCCCAAAGAGCCTATTATTAAGAATCCATTTCTAAGTGTCCTTAATTCTTTGAATATTGATAATCTACCAATATTATAGAAAATCCCAAAAAGAGTCATATACATCACAAAACCCAACTCCTCATTACCTCTAATAAATGCTCCTAAACCTATGGTAATACTTAAAGGAATAATCCAATTAAAAATTGTCGTTGCATTACTTGATATATTATTCTTGATCTTTAACCAATAGTGCGGTATGATTCCCAACATAAAAATAAAATACCACCAAGGAATACTGTAGTTTCTATAACTCCATATACCAACCTCAGCTACATAATATGTACCTGATAAGATTACTAGAAGTGTTACTGCATGTGATCTAAGCAAATAAATTAATGGAAGACATAGTATAGTCCAAGTCTTTAGAAACGAACCTAGATCACCTGATATATTATAAATCTGGCTTACTAAAGAAATACTAGCTCCTACTGCAAAAAACAGAAAAGTTCCTGAAGCCTCTTTCCAAGTGCGACTTTTATTTTTTAAAATAGAAAAACCAACAATAGACTGACCAATAACTAAAGGAACAAATGCCAGTATAGTTTTTGTTAGCCTAGAAAAATCATCCCAATTATGAGCTAACATTAAAATAATACCTGCCCCAATTAGTAATGCACCAAAAATCCCAAATATGGTAAACAGTTTGTTAGGTTTAGTTCCTTCTTTCTGACCATAATATCGAGATATCTTATCTGCAATTTCCGATGAGATCACTTGATCACTCACCAATTCTTTTAATTCTTTATTAAATTTTGAACTCATAATTTTGATGATTAAAAAGTTGTAATTATTTAAAAGGAATAATTAATTTTATAAAAAATTACCTCCCTCAAAATGACCTTATTACTTAGATACTAATCTGTTGAATATTATAACAGAGTAGAATAATTAAACTAAAGATTAATTCTAAAATTGAAAGCTTGAGAGGCTTTATCCACTTTACCAAAATTCGATCGATTATAAAAAAAGGAATAAAAAGAATAACTCCACTTAAAATTAATACTCCTCCTAAACTAGCACCGCCATTAAGAGTTAGTCCATAAATTACAGAAGGTATTCCTAGGACAAAAACAATAATCCCTATCATAAAAAACAAAGTTGGTTTATTCTTTAAATTCTGTTTGGAGTTCTGCATTATGAATCGATAAAAATGACTTATTCTTTACTCTATTTCTTTTTACAATAAATATAAATCAGGTCTTCAATAGAAGTATCACCTAAGTCTCTGGCTTTCTTTAAATCCTCACAAGCACTTTTTGTTTCTTCTTTTGAAGGCTGAATATTGCCGTTCCCGGTTAACAAATTAATCTTAGCAGTACCCCTATTCGCATATGCCTGAAAATAATTTGGGTAAAATTCTATCGCGTTTGTATAATCTATAATTGATTGCTCAAAATTTCCAAGTACATCATTGGCAGTTCCTCTAATAAAATAAAGCTCAGGGTCCGTAGAATTAACTTTAAAGTATTCATCACAGTTCTTAATCACTTCTTGATATTTTCCCTGGGAATAGTTAATTCTCGCTATCCAATAAATTGATGCTTCCATCATTTTACTATTACTATTTTTATCAATAACATACTTGTAATCTTCTTTGGCTTGATCTAGATATCCTGCATGCATTTTAGACAACCCTCTATCAACAAAAGAAGCCATATCGGTACTATCAAGTTTTATAGCCTCTGTAAAATCGAGAATAGCAAGATCATATTCCTTTAACTTATCTCTTGATAATCCCCTATTAATATATCCCGTTTTCTTAACAAGATCTACATCAATTTTTTCAATTAACTGAGTATAATTTTTTATCGCTTTCTTATACTTCCCCTTTTTAAAATTTTCATTCCCTTTTAAGTATATAGCGGTCCCTTTATCTTGTGAAAAAACTGCTATTGACATTAAACACACAATTCCTTTTACTATATTTTTATACATTTCTAACTTATTAATTCATTATCGAACTATACTAAAAAAAGGCAGCTACAGCCGTAGCTGCCTTTTCTAATCATCAAAACAAGGAACTACAATATTGTAGTCCCTCCTTTTGATTTACTCTCCAATTACACTTCTTTTGCCTCAATGAATTTTTTATCTCTCGTATTTTTCTGTACCGCAATCGCTGCAAATAAACTTAGCGTAAATGACATTCCGTAGAAGCCTTTTTCACTCAAATCTAGATCTGCATTCCACAATCCTATAATTAATAAAACAATCGATGCTAACGCTGCAAACCAACTAATTCCATAATAGATCTCTGTTACCTGTAAGCCTTCTAATTTATCTCGTACATTTTTCTGAACAGATACTGCTGAAAACAATCCAAATAGTAAGATAGTGAAATAATAACCTTTCTCATTTAGTAACATATCTGCATTCCATAAACCTGTACAGAATGATACCATACCTGCAAACAGTGCTACCCAAGAAGCCCCAATAAAAGCTGATGTTGGTTTTTGATCATATACTTTGATTTCATTTTTATCAATTTGATCATTTACAATTTCTTCTGTTACTTCGTTGCTAAACTTGTAATCCATAATAATTAATTTTGATGATTAAATTTTATTTCAATTATTTGTTTTGAACAGGACAAATTTGCGACGACTTGATGAATTTAAAAACTCAAATTTCACAAAAAACTTACGATATATTTGTTGTTTCTAATTATCTTATACTTTATTTATAGTATATTCACCCACAACACACTTACGATATAATGAATACTATTTCTTCTATAATCGCTACTTTATCTACAGAAGAAAAAAAGAGTTTTATCAACTATCTAAAAAGCAAAAACAAGAGAAATGACACCAAAAACATTGAACTGTTTAGGGCTATAGACTCATCAACTAATCACAAAGATTTAGATGTAAAAATATATGGAAAAAGTGCTAAAGGTGCTTATCATGCGCTTTGCAAAAGGTTACACGATAATCTTATTGACTTCATTGCTACCAAAAGTTTTGAAACCGAAACTTCTGAAGAGATGGAGATTTTCAAACTACTACTAGCAAGTAGAATTTTCTTTGAACAAAAACAGTATAAGATTGCTTTAAAAACGATAAAAAAAGCCGAACTAAAAGCAAAAACCTTTGATCTTTTTAGTGTATTACACGAAATTCATTACACAAAAATTCAGTATGCTCACGTAGACCCAAACACAACTTTAGCATCCTTAATACAAGATCTTAAAGAAAACCAAACTTTATTACGACAAGAAGAAAACCTAAATCTCTTTTACGCCAATATCCAAAAAGAACTTTCTCAAAATAGTAACAATATATCTCTGATCATTAAAGAATCTTTAAAAGCATTTGAAATATCAGTTACAAATGATTTAACTTTTAGATCATTATTTAAAATTCTTGACATTACTAATAAAGCAGCAAATGTTACTCAGAACTTTCACTCACTTCTTTCTTTTGTAGAGAAAACATACCAACAAATTGATTCCAAAGAACAACTTACAGATAAACACTTATTTTACCATATTCAGATATTATATTATGTTGCAAATTCTTATTTCAGAAATAAAGATTTTACGGCTTCTTACACATACTTGAAACAAATGGAAATACAGATGCTAAAACAGCAAGAGAAATATTACAAAAGATTTCTTCCCCAATTAAAACTATTACAAGTATTGAATGATAATTACACAGGTGAAGCAAAAAAGGCAATAATATCTTTAGAAGATTTTAATTATAACCAATTTAAAGATCAAACTACTTATGTTTTAGATCTAAAACTAACACAAGTCGTTTTTTACTTCCAACAATCTAGATTTAAAGAATCATTAAGGCTTCTAAACGAACTACACCATAGCGATGTTTGGTATACAGAAAAGGCTGGAACCCTTTGGGTTATCAGAAAAAATCTAACAGAAATATTATTACACATAGAATTAGATCATCTCGATTTAGTAACTTCTAGAATGAAAAGTTTTAGAAAAAAACACCGTTCTTACTTAATGGACAATAACGAAAATAGAGTTTTGGAGTTTTTATCTTTGGCAACCAGCTTCTATTTCAATAGTTACACCATAAAAACGGAAGCGTTTTTATTAAAAATAGAACATTCTTTAATTCAAAATAACCCAGATCAAGAGGATATTTTTGTAATGAGTTTTTATGCCTGGTTAAAAGCAAAAGTATTACAATTAGATTTATATAAAACTACATTACAAGTTGTGCATCAACCTCAAAAAGACTCACCCTCGACTTGAACTTTATTTTTATGCTTAATAATTAGATCTAACAACAAAATAAATAGTACAGGCAACATCCATTGATGATATATCAAATATCTACCAATACTATGCTGAACAACGCAAATCAACAACACATTACTAAAAGTTAACAACAGGAATACGAAAGCAAGCAAACCAAGTTTTTCTTTTCTTTTTATCCAAATATAAAATGAACTTATCAATAATAAAAGACATAACCATATCATATAAAACCCCCCAAAAGCATGTGCTACATTTTTATAAAAAAGATCAACACATTTCCAAAAATTATCAAATAACAACGGCAACCACATTCTCTTTAATATTACATCATTAGCAATTAAAGCTTCAAGAGAATCCGGGTCTGATGGCATTAAAAACCTCCTACCTTCGATTGAAAATACACCATAGGATATATTCACAAAATTATAATCAAAATGATGGAATACATTATCATTTACAGGCATATAAAAATCATCTAAAAGTTTACGTTCGTAAGCTATAGAGTACATATGTTTATAATACTCCTGAACTTTAGAATCTTCATAAATTTGATAATCCTCTTCATCAGCTACAAAAAATGGCATAATCATTACCTGAAGTCCTGTACTAGAAATATTAATATATTTACCGTGTACCACATAATGAAAGGTTTTCTGAGTTACAGAAACCAGTATTGGCATCAGTAATAAGAATATTATAGGAATTAAATATTGCCTGAAATTTTTACTTATATACCATCGATAAACAAGAATTAAAAATAATATCGGTAGTATAAAGAAAAACTGCGTTCGTATCAATAATCCCGCAAAAACACTTAAAAACAATAGCGTGATCATTCTTTTATCGCTCAAAAATAAATATTGTATCAAAAACGCAGAGATCATTAAAAAACAAGGATAAGCCAATCCTTGTGTCACAATACGATTTACAGTCAAATATTCCGGAATAATCACAGGAGCCAATAACATAACTTCAATCAACAATATCAATCGATAATCTAAATCAAATACTTTTTTGATTGTTCTGACCACATATACACAGGAAACAAAACACAGAATTAATTGAACAAATACAATGATATAGTAATAATTATCTTCACCAAATAATTTTCTAAAAACGAAAAGAAAAGTTCCATATCCCGGCGGTGTAATCAAAGAAAGGCCGACATAACTCATAGTATCTGGCTCTACAACTACTCCAACCCAAACAACATAGATGCAAACAAATAAATATAAAAATATTCTAAGCAAACGATGAAGCAAAGTGTACTGCATAAACAATTTTATAATTCCGGATTAAATGTAGTGCAATTATTCTAATTGTGAAAAGTAGAAATTAGCAATCGAAAAAATACTAATTGCCTTGATTTTAGGCTTTAACTTTCCTTTCACTACTATGCCATAGTTATTTCTTTATCTTCGGCCGATAAAAATTAACTCATGCTCAAAAATACATTATACCTTTTATTGGTATTTACAGTAACTCTCTCCAGTTGCTCTTCATTACAAAACAAAAAAAATAAAAAACCTGCTACCGCGGCAGCTAAAAAACCTGGTAAAGACAAAAATGCTATTAAACCTTATAAAGAGGTTATCACGAAAAAAGCTAAAAGTGATCCAGGGCTTTTCACTGTTCATAACATAGAGGACAAATACTTTTATGAAATCCCGGATTCACTATTTAACAGAGAGATGTTGATGGTAACCAGAATTGCTAAAACCGCTACAGGGATTGGTTTTGGTGGCGGAAAACAGAATACACAGGTACTTAGATGGCAAAGAAAGAACAAAAAAGTATTACTAAGAGTGGTATCACATCAGATTTATGCTGCGGACTCTTTACCAATTCATGAAGCAGTCGAAAATTCTAACTTCGAACCTGTTTTGTTTTCCTTTCCAATAAAAGCTTTTCATAAAGATTCCGTTAATAATGCAACCGTAATTGATGTTACAGACTTATTTAAGAAAGATGTAAAAGCCATTGGTTTTCCAGCTTCAAGAAGAAAACGATTTAAGATTACTCGACTAGACGCTAGCCTTTCATATATCGACTCAATAAGAAGTTATCCTCTTAATATAGAAACACGACACGTAAAAACATATAATGCTGGAGCACCTCCTTCTAATGCTAGTACAGGAACTATTTCATTAGAAATGAGTAATTCGATGATTTTACTTCCAGAAACACAGATGAAACGCAGAATGTTTGATCAACGAGTAGGGTGGTTTGCAAGAGGACAAACTGATTATGGACTAGATGCACAAGAAAGTAAAACTATACGATATTTAGATCGATGGAGATTAGAAGTTCGTGATGAAGATATCGAAAAATTTAAAAGAGGTGAATTAGTAGTTCCTAAAAAACAGATTGTCTATTATATTGATCGTGCTACTCCGAAAAAATGGGTGAAATATATTAAACAAGGTATTGAAGATTGGCAAATAGCTTTTGAAGAAGCTGGTTTTAAAGAAGCCATTATTGCTAAAGATCCTCCAACAAAAGAAGAAGATCCAGATTGGAGTCCAGAAGACGTAAGATACTCAGTAGTTCGCTATTTAGCCTCTCCTATCCCTAACGCCAATGGACCACATGTAAGTGATCCAAGATCAGGAGAAATTTTAGAAAGTGATATTAATTGGTACCATAATGTAATGACATTACTACGCAATTGGTTTTTTGTACAAACTGCAGCAATTAATCCAGACGCCCAAGGAGTCGCTTTTAAAGATGAAGTTATGGGACGATTAATCCGATTTGTATCCTCACATGAGGTTGGTCATACGTTGGGATTACCTCATAACATGGGTAGTAGTGTAGCATACCCTGTAGATTCACTACGTGATCCTGCATTTACAAAAAAGTATGGAACAGCACCTTCCATTATGGATTATGCTCGTTTTAATTACATTGCACAGCCAGGTGATGGAGATGTGGCATTAATGCCAGAAATCGGAATTTATGACAAATACTCTATCAAATGGGGGTACCGACCAATTCTTGAAACTACTGCCAAAGAGGAAAAGAAAACCTTAGATAGCTGGATATTAAAACATGCTGATGATCCAAAATATCGTTTTGGAAGACAGCAATTTGGCGTAATTGACCCTAGCTCACAAACCGAAGATCTTGGTGATGATGCTGTAAAAGCAAGTACATACGGTATTGCTAACTTAAAAAGAATTATCCCTAATCTAATCCAATGGACAGCAGAAGATGGCAAAAATTATAATGATCTACAAACCATGTATGGGCAAGTTTTAAGTCAATACAACAGATATATGGGGCATGTTTCTTCTAATATTGGTGGAGTATACGAATATTACAAAACCTACGATCAAGAAGGTGCTGTTTACACACACGTAACTAAAGAAAATCAGAAACGTGCGATGAAATTTTTACAAGAGCAGTTATTTACTACTCCAAACTGGTTATTAGATGCGACTATATTTAATAAAATAGAATCTGCAGGTAGTGTAGAACGTGTTCGTAGTTTTCAGACTAGAACATTAAACAATTTACTGGATCAAGGTAGAATGGCACGATTAATAGAAAACGAAGCTTTAAATACAACTAATGCGTATTCGTTAATAGATATGATGACAGAATTACGATCTGGTATTTGGAAAGAGTTACGAACGGGAACCACAATTGATGTATATCGTCGTAATTTACAACGTGCATACTTAGAAAGGTTAGAATTCTTGATGACAAAAGAGCAAACACCAATTCCTGCTAATTTTAGACGTTTCGTGCGACGTACTAATGTGGATGTATCACAAAGTGATATCAGACCGATCGTAAGAGCAGAATTAAAGAATTTACAAAGAAATATAAATAGTACTATAGGTCGAACATCTAATAGAATGACTAGATATCACTTACAGGATGCAGCCGAAAGAATCTCGCTAATATTGGATCCGAAAAAATAATAGATTAAAATATAATTTATAAAATAAAAAGCCGATCTAGATAAGATCGGCTTTTTATTTTATAAATTTTCTGCTATTGCAGAAACTGCTTTTATAGTAGTATCTAAATCCTCGTAAGTTAAGGCCTCGGTTATAAACCAGGTTTCGAATGCACTCGGTGCTATATATATCCCTTGGTTTAACATTCCATGAAAGAATTTCTTAAACGTATCATTATTACCTTCTGCAGCGCTTTCAAAATCTATTACAGGATTCTCAGAAAAATGAACAGAAATCATCGAGCCTACTCTGTTAATAGTATGCACAATATTTTTTTCTATTAATGCTTTAGCAATACCCTCATGTAAGTATTCAGTCTTTTTTGCGATACTATCAAAGATATTTGAATTCTCATGCAACTCAGTCAACATAGCCAATCCTGCAGCCATAGCCAATGGATTACCACTTAAAGTTCCTGCCTGATATACTGGGCCCAAAGGCGCTAAATGATTCATAATTTCTTCTCTAGCAGCAAAAGCTCCAACCGGAAGTCCACCTCCAATTACTTTACCAAAAGTTACAATATCAGCTTTAATTCCATATAGCTCTTGCACGCCTCCTTTTGCCAACCTAAAGCCGGTCATTACTTCATCAAAAATCAACAAAATATTATGAGCATCACAAAGGGATCTTAATCCTTCTAAAAAACCTTTAACTGGAGGAATACACCCCATATTACCAGCTACCGGTTCTATAATGATACATGCTATTTCATTCTTATTAGAATTAATAATTTCTTCAACATTACCTAGATCATTATATCTAGCAAGCAACGTATCTTTTGCCGTACCTTCTGTAACTCCAGGACTGTTTGGGCTTCCAAAAGTAACTGCACCACTACCTGCCTGAATCAAAAAAGAATCACTATGACCGTGATAACAGCCAGCGAATTTAATAATCTTATCTTTCTTAGTAAATCCTCTGGCCAATCTTACCGCACTCATACAAGCCTCTGTGCCAGAATTCACAAAACGTATTTTATCTATATTAGGAACCATCGATACTGCCAACTCAGCAATCTTAGTTTCAATTTCTGTTGGCATTCCAAAACTGGTTCCTTTCTTAGCTTTTTCGACTACAGCATCTACAACTGGCTGATGCGCGTGGCCAAGAATCATTGGACCCCAAGAATTGATATAATCTATCAATCTATTACCATCTTCGTCATACAAATAAGCTCCTTTTGCTTCTTTTACAAAAATTGGATCTCCTCCAACTGCTTTAAATGCACGAACAGGAGAGTTAACTCCACCCGGAATTACTTTTTGAGCCTCTCTAAATAGAGTACTACTTCTTTTATAAATCATATTGGATTAAAATTCTTCAGAATCCTCACTTGGTTCTTGTACCTTAAGCACTTGTCCGATAGCGATCCCATTATCTTTTAAATTATTAAACGCCTTAAGTTCAGTAACTTTCATATTATACCTCTTAGATATTGAATATAGAGTATCCCCTTTTTGAACCACATACTCACCATTTTTTGATTTAGTAGCTGTTCTAACATTAGGTTTCTTCTTCTCTGTAACAGTATACGATTTTCCTAAAACCTCTGCATCGTATTTATCCAATTCATACCGCTCTATAATACTTATAAGCTTAACCGGATATTTCTTATCTGTTGCATAACCAGCTGCACGTAATCCATATGCCCAAGATTTATAATCATCTTGCTTGTAGGTGAAAAGTTTCGCATAGCGTTTTCTATTCTTTAAAAACAAAGAATGATCTCTAAAGGAGTGACTTGCTTCTTCATATTTTCTAAAACATTCCTGAGATCGATCATCATCGTGATACACTCTATCACCTGTCCAATCATGGCATTTAATCCCAAAATGGTTTTTTGCCTTACTGGTAAGATCTCCGTAACCAGCACCTGATTCTAAAATCCCCTGAGCTAATGTTATACTTGCAGGAATACCGTACTGGGTCATCTCGTGCTTGGCAATACCTACATACTCAAATATATAATTCTGAACTTTTTCTTTGTAAGAAACCGTAGTAAGCGGCTTTTTCGGTTTTGTTACCTCTTCTTTAACCTCTTTTACTTCTCTTTTTACTTCAGTTTTTCTAGAAACAGTTTTGGTTCTTCTAGAAGTAGTTGCTTTTTTACTACCTCCACAGGAAACAATGAATGTAGCAACACAAAACAACGTTATAATTCTCCTCACGTTCATATCAAATTCTAATAAGCGGAAGCTTTTTTTTACTTAGCTTCTTATTCATACCCGAAATGCCTTGCAATCCTCCAGTATGGATGGCTAAAATACGAGTATTTTTTGTAAAAAACCCTTTCTGTATTTTATCAAAAAGGCCATACATCATCTTTCCTGTATAGATTGGATCCAAAGCAATATTTTGTTCTTTGCAAAACCTATTAATAAACTCAATTAATGATGGATTTATTTTACCATACCCCCCAAAATGATACTCTTTTGTCAAACTCCAATTTGCTTTATTAGCATATTTATTAATTTCATCAGAAAGAAAATCTCCTTTTAAGGCAGGAAATCCAATAATATTCTGATGCTCAAGACTAGCATTTATAATACCAGAAATAGTCCCTCCAGTTCCTACCGCACAACATAAATAATCATATATCTCATCCTTACCAGTTAAAATTTCTTTACATCCTTCTACTGCTAACTCATTAGTACCTCCTTCTGGAATAGAATAAAAGGAACCAAATTCTTTTTTTAACATTTTTAAAAAAGATTCTGATGCTTTTTCTTTGTAATCTTTTCTGCTAACAAACTTTAATCGCATACCATTATCCGAAGCGAAACGAAGTGTATCATTCCCTGATAATGTATGATCTAAATCATGGCCTAACTCATCACCTCTGATCACACCAATAGCGTGCAATCCAACTAATTTTCCAGCTGCCGCTGTAGCTGCAATATGGTTACTATATGCTCCCCCAAACGTAAGTATCGTATTAAAACCCTTTTTTTTAGCCTCTAAAAGATTGTATTTAAGCTTTCTGAATTTATTACCGGAAATGTGATCATGAATAAGATCTTCTCTTTTCATGTGAATAGACACTCCTGCTTGTTTTAAAACAGGGTGCACTATTTCTTCATTTTTTGATTCTCTTACTTCAGAAGAAAAAAAATTCATAGTAAGTTATAAGTATTTGGTAAAACTCCAGAGTTTTCGGTTCTTTAGATAAGAAAGTTCCGCTTCCATTTCGTATGCTTCTCTTTCAAAAGAAATATTACGATAAGCCTCTTTAGAGTTTTTGTACTGGAACAATCGAACAATATACTCCGTTAGATAAAAGAAGTAAAATGGTATTACCAGTAGTTCCAATTGTTGTTTTAAATGAATTTTCTCATGATTAATGAAAACAACATCATCTTTCAAATGGCGATTTTTCACCACAATAAAAGGCCAAAGTGCGATTCCCACAAAATGACGACCTATCAAATATTTGTTAACTACAATTGGCATCTTAGCGCAAGATAGTATTTTTGTATCGATGAGCAATCCTAAAAGAATACTAAAACCCGAAGAAGGAGACTATTATCTTACTCCTGAAGGGTACCGATGTTTTACAGAACAATATCATCTAAAAAGAGGATATTGTTGTGAGAGCGGTTGTAGGCATTGTCCCTATGGCTATGATAAAAAAACAAATAAATATACTAAAGAGTAATTCTATGTTACTCATGGTATGATTGTTGTGCATATTTTTTAAAAATATTGTTGAACACTTAATACACAGGATTATGAAATTTTTCTCTCTTTTATCACTAATCCTTATCATAACACTTAGTTCCTGCTCTACTGTTAGAGTGGCATCTGATTATGATAAGCAAACTAATTTTAACGGTTACAAAAGCTATGCTTTTTTTAAACCAGGAATAGATAAAGCTGAAATCAGCGATTTGGACAAGAAACGTATTCTACGAGCTATCGAATCTGATATGACTGCTAAAGGTTTTACAAAGTCTGAAAATCCGGATGTTTTGGTAAGTATCTTTACTAAAACTAAAGAAAATGTAAATATTTATCAAAACAATTTTGGTTTTGGTTACGGTTGGGGATGGAACCCTTGGTTCTGGAACAGTGGTTTTAACACCGTATCAAGGACAACAGAAGGAACTTTGTATATCGATCTTATTGACGCTTCGAAAAATGAACTAATTTGGCAAGGGATGGGTACGGCCGCATTAACTGAAAAAGTAGATAAAAAGCAGGAGAAAATGAATCAAATTGTGTCTGCGATACTAGAGAAATACCCTCCTGAATTAGAATAATTATTTTACCCTTAATAATACCATAATAGCTTTTCTATAATAGAGAGGCTATTTTTTTATGTATTTTTATACAAAACCTGACTTATAAAAATATGCGTAATTTTCTTCTTGGTGCATTAATTGCCGCATTTATCGCCGTAGGTATTAATTATTTTATCAATCAAGCTACATCCCAAAAAACTGAATTACAATCCTCTGATCTTATATTAGATCAGATAAAAAATGTTGGGAAATTGGTTGTTACGGAAGGGCATTTCTCTGAGGTTATTACCTATAAAGATGCTAAGAAATATTACTTAGACATGTTAACCGCTGAGAAAAAAGCAATTGTTGTGGTAAATGCTAGTGTCACCGTTTCTTACGACTTAAGTAAGATTAGACACGATATCAATCAAGATAACAAAACACTTACAATCACTAGTATTCCTGAAGCTGAAATCAATATCAACCCAGATATAAAATATCACGATCTTGAAGAAGATTTTTTTAATCAGTTTAATCCTGAAGATCACAACCTAATACAGAAAGAAGTTACACGACAACTTAACAAGAAAATAGAAGCCTCTACACTAAAAACTAATGCGGAAAATCGTTTAATTAGTGAGCTACAAAAGATTTACATTCTTACTAATTCCTTAGGATGGAAACTAGTTTATAAAGGTAATTCTATTACTGATTCGGAGCAATTGATCCTCTAATAGTACTTTTAAGCATGGTTGGAACAATGAGTTTATGAAATGGCTTTACAGGTAAAAAATACAATTTCCCGAACCAATTATTAAAATTTACAATTGTCGAAATAGTAAGATTTTTACTCGAATTAGGTTTTGAATCTAAGAGTAGAGAAACTCTAAAATTAAGATGCATATCGTCTTCCCCCAGAATAATTTCATTCTCCGATTTATCAAATACTTTAAAGATTCCTACTTTATCCCCAATATCTCCTCTAAAATTATTCAATGTTTCTTTTCTCTTTTCTAAGCTATCTCCTGTTTTAAGACCAAAAATTGCAACTATCTTGTTTCTTAATAAAAACAACTTTTCAATCCATTTTGGGGAGGTAGAGAAAAAAGCCTTTGTAACCACTAAGATATCTATGGTGTCTTCTTTATCGATAAACTCACTTATAAAGCTATCAGAATAATCATACTCATTCTTAAGAAGTAATGAGGTCTCTGGTAAATTAACTTTTTCTACTTTCATATGTTTCTTAAACTTTTAAAAGCACAGGATTAAAAGCTTTTGAAGCTACAATAACCTTGTCTCCAATAGCGAGGTCTACAATTTCTGATTCTTGAGCGATTACCCTAACTACATTATTACCTATAAGAACTGTAACTATGAATACAACATCTTCCGATTCTATATTAATCACTTCTCCTGTAAACTGAAATTTACCACTTAGTCGATTATCCGTAAAAACGGATAACGAATCTCCTACTTTGGTTACCTTACCATCTTCAAGGCAATATACTTTATCCGACATCTTAATAATTTCTCCTATGTCGTGACTAACTAAAATTGTTGTGAGTTTATATTCTCGATGCACTTTCAATATATAATCTTGTAGTTTGCTACGCATTTTTATATCAAGTGCAGATAGTGGTTCATCTAACAATAAAACCTTTGGTTTACGAACCAATGCACGTGCTAATGCTACACGCTGTTGCTGACCTCCCGATAAGGTATTTGGTTTTCTATTCTGAAGCTCATCTAAAGCTACTATAGAAATTAATTCTTCAATAATGTTTTTATCTTGACCTTTTTCTAAAGCGAATTCTAGATTTTCTCGAACTGTCATATTTGGAAACAATGCATAGTCCTGAAAAACATATCCTATCTTACGTTGTTGCGGGCTAAAATCAATCTTTTTTTCATGATCTAACCAAAATACACCGTCTACTTCTATCTGTCCACTATCTGCCGAAAGCAATCCTGCTATAATTCTAAGAATTGATGTTTTTCCTACTCCAGAAGGTCCATATAAAGTAACCAATTGACCACTTTCAATACTTAATTGGACATTAAGTTTCATGCTTCCTACCGCTGTATTGAGCGCCTTATGAATAGTAGCCTTTATCATTTCCAAAACCGTTTTAGGTACCCTCCATTAATCAAATACACAAATAATAAAATTATAAATGTGATAATGAATAATAATAAAGAATACATATTTGCATTGCTGTAATTCAGCGCTTCAACTTCATCATAAATAGCAATTGAAACAACTTTAGTTTTTTCAGGAATATTTCCTCCTATCATTAGAACAACACCAAATTCGCCTACGGTATGAGCAAAAGCCAACACAAGCCCTGTTAATAATGAAGGTTTTATGTTAGGCAATAAAACACTAAAAAGTGTTTTTAGTTTCGATTTACCCAGAACATACGAAGCTTCTTGTAATGAATTAGGCAATCCTGATAAACCAGACTGAATAGGTCCAACCATAAAAGGAAGACTATAAATAACAGATCCTATAACTAATCCAGAAAACGAAAAAATTAATCGAATTCCGAAAACATCTTGTAACCAACTCCCAAAACTATTTCCTGGACTAAATGCCATAAGCAGATAAAACCCTAACACGGTTGGAGGTAATACCAAAGGCATACTTACTAGAGTTTCTACAATTGGTTTAATTCTGGATTTAGAATAAGCCAACCAATAAGCCAACGGTATCGAAATTATTAGCAAAACAATTGTAGTTACTAAAGCTAGCTTAGTGGTTAATATGATTGGTGCCCAATCTATCATTTAGAAAGCATTATTTCGTTTGCCTTAATCATCACAATCACTTCTTCATTTTCTTTCAATACCAGTGCATTTAAAATTTCTGTAGTAACTATTGCTACAATATCTCCTATCGCTGTATTTAAGAGAATCTTACTTAACAAAACTCCACTATCACATTTTTTTATTACCGCCGGAATTTTATTTTGTATACTAATAAAAGAGGGATCACCTTTACTAATTATCACTTCTGTTTCTTTAAACAATACATCTACGGCACTTCCTTTCTTTAGATAAGAAGCTGTATTAGGAGTTTCGACTAAAATAGTTTTGAGTTCAATACGCTCATCTATTTGCACAGAAACCATAGATAAATTTTTACTTATCTGTATATCGGATATATGACCTGAGAAAACATTCATTATTCAGCTACTAAATATCCGAAATCTTCTAGTATTTCTCTAGCTTCTTTAGAAAAAAGAAACTTATAAAATTTTCTACTATTTGTAGAATCTTGATTTTCTCTTTTTATAATAACTGCTCCTTGTTCAATTGGTGTATATTCTTTTTTATTTAATAATATCCAACCTCCTTTATCTTTCATTTTTGCAGACAGAACTACTGACATTGCTGTAAAACCAATTTCAGAAGATTTAGATGTTATAAATTGGTTCGTTTGAGAAATACTTTCCCCGTAAACCAACTTCTCTTCCACTAAATCATATACATTACTCTTTTTTAATAACTCTATCGCCGCTTGACCATACGGTGCTGTCTTAGGATTTGCTATAGCAATATGTACAATAGTATCATTCGTCAACATTTCTAAAGAAGGTTCCATTTCTTGATACATAGACCATAATACTAATTGACCGTATGCATAGACTTTGGGAGCTTCAAGGGCTAATTCATTCTTATAAATTTCATTTGGGTATTTCATGTTTGCAGAAACAAAAATATCATAGGGAGCGCCTTCTATTATTTGGGCTGTCAATTTTCCTGAAGAACTGACAACCAACTCACAAGATACTCCTGTTTTTTCCGTAAATGCATTAGAAATCTCCTCAATTGCATATTGCATATTAGCAGCAGCAGCAATTCTAATTACATTTCTTTTTGGTTGTTTACATCCGCTTACAACCAAAAGAATAATTATAAAAACGTTAAACTTAAAATTCTGAAATTTTATAAAAATAGCTTTTAGCACCTTTCAATTTTTATTGTAATACATTTTTAATATTTCATCAATAGCATCTACTACTTCCTTAGCATTTTCTTTGGTAAAACATAAAGGTGGTTTTGTTTTTAAGACACTATCATCCGGCCCATCTGTACTAATTAATATATATTTATTCCTTAATTCATTTTTAATATAATGCGCAAGTGTTCTATTAGTTTCCTGATTTTTCTCGTTCACAATTTCTACTCCTAAAAAAAGACCTGATCCTCGTACATCTCCAACGCAATCATATTTGTTTTGAAGTTCGGTTAAAAGGGATTTATAATAATCTCCTACTTGTGTAGCATTATTCTGTAATTGTTCTTCTTCTATTACCTCCAAAACCGACAATCCAATAGCACAAGAAACTGGATTCCCACCAAAAGAGCTAAAAAACTCTACTCCTTTACTAAAAGATTCCGCTATTTCATTGGTTGTTATCACCGCTCCCATTGGATGACCATTGGCTATGGGTTTACCGACAATCACCATATCAGGAACAACATCTTGAGCTTCATATCCCCAGAAACAATCTCCTAAACGACCAAAACCTGTTTGTACCTCATCACTAATACAAATCCCTCCTTGTCTTCTAATGGCTGGATAAACATTTTTTAAATACCCTTCAGCCAAAGGAACTTGTCCTCCGCATCCTACGATAGGTTCAGAAATAAATGCAGCAATAGGATTACTAGAATCCTCTATTTGCTTCACTGCTTCTTTTGCATACAGCTCACCTGCATTTTGTCCTGTATATTTACCTCTATAGATATCCGGAATTTGATTTTTTAAGATATGTTCTTTTTGACCTTGTCCTTTTGGGCTATTAAATTTATAATCACTAATATCAATAGAAACCTGAGTATTCCCGTGATACCCATGTTCCATAATCATTATCTTTTGAGACTTGGTATGTGCGTATGCCATTCGCATAGCCAAATCACTGGCTGCACTTCCTGAATTTACAAAAAACACTTTGCTCAAAGTATCAGGAAATTTTGACAATAACGTTTCTGCATATGTTGGTAACAAATCATATAAATACCTTGTATTCGTATTAAGTTTTGCCATTTGTCTTTGTCCTGCTTGCACAACTTTTGGATGAGAATGACCGACATGAGGAATGTTATTATATGCATCTAAAAAAGTATTCCCATCTGTATCGTACATAAACTGAAAAGCGGAACCACTCATAGAAATAGGCTTTTCATAGCTTAAAGACATAACAGAACTTATAGACATATGCCTTCTCTTTATTTCTTCTTCACTGGTGAGTGTTTTTAGAACTGGTAAAAGTCCTATCGCTTTTCTAAAAGTATTCTCTGCTTTAATTGGGTTAATCCGCAACCATTTATAAAGCATTTTCCAAGCAGATTTCTCACTTACAGTAGCATATATGTTATCTGGATTTATTTTTCGGGAATGCGCAGAGTTACATACACTAGTACAAAGTCTTATTGCAATACTGTAATACAGCACTTTCATTTCTTTATCTTTTAAAGGAGAAACACTATGATATCCCTTTAAAATAAAAGGTATCCAATCCAAAGGATTTTCTTTATCATAACACGCATAGGTAATTGCAATTGCCAATTCATTTATTAGTTGTGAATATGCCAAATCACCAAAATCAATAACTGCTGAAACTTTTCCTTTTTCCGTCAGGATATTCCATTCATTTGCATCATTATGTATTACCTGCTTTCTTAATTCTGGCAGTAACGGAATTACGTTTTCTTCAAATTGTTGAAAAAAATAACGAACTACATTTCGATTATGCGGATCAACGATATCATTTAGATATTTCTTGTTCAAGTGTGCATACTGAATATCCCATTCCCATTGTCTAGCTTTTAGAACATAACTATCAAATTTTTGAAACTTAAGATTCATTTCAGCAAGAAAATTTCCTAAACTATAAAATAGTTCTTCTGTAGCTTCAACATCACCTAAAAACTTTCCATCTAAAAACGAAAGCATCCGACAAATAGTTTTAACCCCATCAACCTCTATTACTTTTATAAAAGTACCATCCGTAAACGGAATAGGGTCAGGAAACATATCTACATCTTTACCCTTAAGATGAAGAAGTAATTCATTTTCTGCTTGAAGAATAGAAAACAATTCTTTATCATAAGAATATGTTTTAAAAATATATTTCGTGGAATTATTCTTGACTATATAATTGACGTTATCGTAGCCATTCAACGTTTTAACTTCGGGCTGATTAAAAGAAAATTCAGCTTCTAAGAGTTTATCTATCATTGTGTGAATGAAAAAAAATTTTCTTGGACATCTATTTTTAAAACCTTATGATAAAGATACTGTATCTGCCCTGCAATCCCACAAAGAATCAATTATAAATTTTGATACTTTTAATCACTTAAGAATTATTGTTAAACGATAGTTCCATTAGATACAGATCCAATCCTAGTCCCCAATAATCTTTCTCTATTTTTTCCAATACAAATCCAAACTTCTCAAAAAATTTATACGCGAGTTGAGATGTAGTTACTACTACTTTTTCTAATTCCGAACTTAATTTCAAGATAGATAATGAATGCTCTATTGCTTTTTTTCCTAATCCCAATCCAGTATATTTTGGATGAAAAAATATCCATGTTATTCTACCTATTCTATTTTTACCCTCTAAATAACATCCAACTCCTCCTACTATTTTCTTTTTATAAAAGATTGTATAATAAGAGGCACTATACTTTTGTAAGTAATCTTGAAAATCTTTTACCTCTTTGAGGTCAAAATATGTTGGTATATTTTGCTTAAAAACATCAATTAATTCTTTTTTATCCTTCAATTTATAGGGTCGTATCATTGAGGTAGTTTAATTGTTTTTTTTAGGTTTTATTCATAATAGCAAAAAACCTTCACTTAATTCTAACAAATTAATCATATAATCTTTCCACAATCATTGATGAAAAATAATTCACTCCGGTTTTAATACAGTTCTCATCAATGGCAAAATTTGGAGCATGAGGCATCGAGATAATTCCTTTTTCAAAATTAGACCCTCCTAAGAAAAAATATACTCCAGGTACTCGTTCTTGAAAATACGCAAAATCATCACCTCTTCCATCTGGCATTTCTCCATATAATCGAATTACATTTTGTTGGCCATAAAGTTTAGAAATAGAATTCATAACCTCATTCGTTAACTTTTTATCATTCATTAGGTTTGCACGGTCTCCAGAATACGATACATTTATCAACTTCGTTTTATATTTTGATGACTTGATTTTCTGTTGCACTAGAGGTGAAATCTTATCCAATTCATTAAAAACACTAGATCCCACATACGTTTTAATTGATATTAAATCATCTATTTCTTTAACACTGAAATTATCACTTACCGTTGTATAATCTTTAAAAATAGTATTGGGGTTTGCTAATCCAATAGTTGGACTTAATAAACTTTGCGGGTCAAAAAACTCACTACCTGATTTAACATTCTGAAAACTTTTAAGCAATGTTTTGGTATATTCAATCATTGCATCATTATCAGTTGAGTTCATATACACCACTTCTATCATTTTATAATCAGCAAATAACCATTCTGGCTTAGTGGAAATCATTGTTGCTGGCAATGGTGCAATATGCGCTCCATATATCTCATCTGGTTTGATCAGATCAAACAAACCATCTTTTATCATTGCTTTAGCTCCTTTATAATTCTCTTCTGAGGGTTGAAAAATAAAATAAACTGTTCCTTCTAATTGTTCTTTTTGGCTTGCTAATACGTTAGCAATTCCTAATGCAATTGTAGCATGTACATCATGCCCACATATATGACGTACACCTTCTGTCTTAGATTTAAAATCTACCACATCAGGTATTTCTGAAGGCATTGCATCAATATCAGCTCTCCAAGCTATTTTCTTTCCTTCTTTAGCTCCCTTTAAAATACCAACTACACCATTTCCTCCAACATTAGTTTCAACTTCTAATCCTATAGAAAGTAAATATTCTTTGATTTTCTGCGCTGTTCTTTTTTCCTGTTCCGAGACTTCAGGATTCATATGAAAATCTCTACGAATTTTCACAAGACTATCAAAAATATCATCTGTTCGTTGTTGTATGCCTTTATGGATAGAAGATGTAATTGAAACTTCTTGTCCAAAAGCTACCAATCCACAAAAAAGAAATACTATGAGGAATGTTGTATTCAATACTGCTTTATAACAAATCATTTTTACCGTGTTTAAGATTATAATGTAAAAATGAGATATAATTAAATGATATACCTGACACATATGTGACAAAAACTATCTTTTCGCAATTTTACTTCTAATTCTGCTTAATGATTGACGTTCAATTCCTAAATAGGTAGATAAATGAGATAAGCTTATCCTATTGATAATATCTTTATTGTGTTCTATAAAATCTAAATATCTTTCTTCAGCATTTTTGAATAAAAAGCTTTCTACTCTATCTGTCTGAAAAGTCAATACATATTCTGCGATTAGTCTTCCATACATTTCACTTGTCTTATACCTTTTATACCCTTCCTGAATTTTATTATACGGTAACTTTATAATTACTGATGGTTCGAGACATTCAATAAAATACTTAGACGGTATTTGTCTAATAAAAGCTGGATAATCTGTTGCATAATTATTTTCACTTACGAAACCAGTAGTTATCTTATTTCCTTTTTCGTTAATATAATAACGTCTTAAAAGACCTTTGCACACAAAAGCAACTTCTTTTTGAACTTCTCCGCTTTTAAAAAGAAATTCTTTCTTTTCATACGTTTCTATTGTAAGGTATGATTCTAAAAACTCTAATTCTTCTGAGTTTAAGTCAGGAAATGTTTCGAGATATGATTCATAATATTTTTTTAACTCTTTTTCTGAATTCACGTATTTGTAATTATTATATTTTTGTAAAAATGCATCTTCATACA
This sequence comes from Aquimarina amphilecti, assembly GCF_900109375.1. Lineage (GTDB taxonomy): Bacteria > Bacteroidota > Bacteroidia > Flavobacteriales > Flavobacteriaceae > Aquimarina > Aquimarina amphilecti. Next base: position 462,320 of record NZ_FOAB01000005.1, on the reverse strand, counting down.
AACTAATTATTATCTACAGTTAATATTTAATTGAACTTCTTTAAGTTGTTTCCAAATTAGATGATCCATATCTTTTGGTGATAAATAAAACCATACAAAATGTTGTTTTCTAGTAGTACAATATTCATATTGGATATCAGCATTTAAGGTAGTCATATCTTTAGCAAAAAACTCATCATACATTTTTATAGAACCTCTATACGTATCATCATTTAATTGCCGTATTGAAGACTGAGTTTCTGGAATATCTTTAAAAAAACTAAAATTGGTGACGGCACCTGTATTCATAAGCCCGTCAAAATAGATATTCATAATGCTTTCTAGTTCTGTAGCATTCAATTTTGGATCTTCTTCTAAAACCCATAAAAAAACATATGAAAAATAATCTGCACTATTGGTATCTCCCCAACCTGGTGCAAATCGTATATGCTCTTCTCCATTGTACTCTAAATCTCCAGCAAATATCAATGGAAATTCTAAAACCTCGCTTCTCCAATCATCTTCAGCTTCTAAAACATTATCTATATTATTATGTAATCTAAAATAAAGATACCCTGCACCAATCCCTACAAGGATTATCAAAACAAGTATTATTTTCAATAGTTTTTTTAACATTTCCGGTTGGATCAGGTGTCAGATTATTATCAATTTAAACATCTAATATTCTTCTATGATAATTGATTTGGCCTAAATGGTACGTTAAATGAGTTGCCAAGTGCACCAGAAATCTATGGGTACTAGGATTCTTATCCATAAGTATTCTAGGATATTCTTTCTGTAAGTCTTCTTTAGTTATCATATCTAATGAATCCATTACAATCTTCATCGTATCATCTATCATAGATAGTAGTTCTATTCTAGAAACATTTTTTAAAGAAAATTCCTGCTCTCTTTGCCTTATATATCCAGTTTTACCGAATTCTGCACCAATATAGGTATTGAGATTCCCGACAAGGTGTAAGCAAAGATTCCCTGCCGAATTACTTATATCTGGTGTTTCAACCCACATATGTTCTTCTTGAGTATAAGATTCTATTTCCGTTTTTAATTTTGTTAAATCTCTATCGAATATAGTTTTTAATATTTCTATGATTGAATCATTCATTAGATAACATTTTTTTAATTAAAGTAATTTGACCTAAGTGATAATAACTATGCTCTATCATCGCTTCAATATTTCTCTGATAAGTACCATATTTTTCATCTACAAAATAATTATCCAATTGTTCGTCTGGCATAGTATCGATCAGGCTTGCAAATTCTTCTGCATTATCCAATAAGCTGTTCAATAATATTTTCCAATCTTCCTCGGAGGTTATTTTAGGAGCATCAAAACTATATTTATCTCTTATTTCCAAAGCTCCCCCCTTTAACACATTCAAAACTCCTTCTATATAATAATTAATATGAAAAGTAAGCAATGCAATTGTATTTAATGATTCTACTCTAGTAGTGGCTTGTTCCCAAGTTATATTCGATAATTGATCTTTATAATTAGTATTAGCTATCCAAAGACCGTCCAATATCACTTCTCTAAATCGATTTGCTATCTGTTTTGTTCTCATTGACTATTATTTAGTAAACCAGTGATACATTATTAGTTTTAGAATTATTATTTAAAAATAGCTTTTTAAAATCATATTTCACAATACGATAAAACCATCTTTTAGTCAAAAACAAACGACTACAAACGTTTACAACCGAAAATAAACACTTCCTAACCGAATCTTATTTGGACCTGCATCTATGTTTGCCTTGTCGAAATAAAAGAAAAATCGATACCAAAAAAATTGTTTCATCTACCTGTAAAAAACAGGAACTAAAATTAAAAACATGAACACGTTAAAAAACAAAGTACAGTTAATAGGAAACTTAGGGCAAGAACCGGAAATCGTTAATCTTGATTCAGGGAAGAAACTTGCAAAATTCTCTATCGCTACTAACGACTATTACTATAATAAAGCTGGTGATAAAATTACCGATACTCAATGGCACAATATTGTAGCTTGGGGGAAAACTGCAGAAATCATTGAGAAATATGTGAATAAGGGACAAGAAGTAGCCATTGAGGGTAAACTTACATCACGAAGTTATGATGATAATGAGGGTAACAAAAGGTATATAACAGAAGTAGTTTGCAATGAATTTTTGATGTTGGGGAAATAAAGATGTAATGTATAAAACCATAATATCAAAAAATACTTTAAAATTGACACCTATTGATTATTACTATTTTCTTCAGGTGTCTATTTTTTTATTACCTCCATTCATATCACCCACATAATGTTTCATTTTTCATTTCAGTATCCCTTGAATTTAAAAACAAAAACCTCATCTCATTGTTGTCTAAAGTAACTTAAAAGAGATTCTTGCAGTTTGTAGATCTAAAATTTGTTATTTTTAGAAAAATTTAACAAATAAAATACTGATACTTTCATCTATTGAATACTTACACAAAATACTGGTTCCTAGAAGGTTTTAATCTTTTTAATAAACTCGGAAGAATTACAATGATGCGTATGTGCGAGATCCTTGAGATGGATAATATCGACAAAGGAACTACTATTGAACTACTCAAAAAAGACAAAAAAAATATTTTTTTCCTTAAAAAAGGAACCGTGAAAATAGTAGATCAGGTAAATGACAATGTAAAATACATTGTTAAAAAAGGCAATATTTTTGGAGAGCTTGCTCTTTACAATGAATCAAATGAAATTCAAGAACAAGCAATCGCTCTGGAAGATTGTATTGTCTGTTATATTGAATCAGAAAGAATGATTTCTATACTGGAAAAACACAATTCATTAAAAAACAATGTCTTTAAAGTATACGGAACCCGAATTAAAAAACTTGAACGAAGGTTAAATGATTTATTATATAAAGATAGTACTACAAGGATTCGTGATTTTATAAATGATTATATATTAGAATTTGGAGAAGTACATGAAAACAGGATTATTGCTAGAAATTTAATTTCTCATAAAGACATTGCTAACCTTACTAATACCTGTAGACAAACAGTAAGTAATATTTTGAGTACTATGAGAAAAGAAGGTAAAATAGAATACAATACCCAATTTATTTCTATCCCTAATAAAGAACAAAATAAAAACCCCTAAATATTGAATACCTATACAAAACTTTGGTTCCTAGAAGATTTTATTTTATTTAATAATCTTGGAAAAATGATGATGATCAGAATGGCCAAAGTTTTAGACATGTTTACTATTAACAAAGGCCAAACCATCAACCTATCAAAAGAAGAAAAGAAACATGTTTTTTTTCTAAAAAGTGGGACAGTTAAGATAATCGATACTCAAACCAGCAAAGTAAAATACATAGTAAACAAGGGCAGTATTTTTGGAGAATTAGCATTATTTGATGCCGATGCTCCAATGCAGGAGCAGGTAATCGCTTTGGATGATTGTATATTATGCTCTATGGAAGTTGACAAAATGTTAACTACGATGAAAAAGTATCCTTTCTTAAAAAATAATATTCTAAAGGCTTACGGAAACAGAATTAAAAAACTAGAAAAAAAAATACAAGATTTATCTTCGGAAAATAGTACAACAAGAATTTATAATTTTCTAACAGAACATATATCAGAATTCGGGAAACAAGAAGGGAGTTCCATTATTTCAAAAAACCTTTTGTCTCATAAAGATATTGCGAACCTTACCAATACCTCTCGTCAAACGGTAAGCAATGTAATGAGTTGTCTAAGAAAAGAAGGAGTTATTGATTATGACAACCAAACAATTTCTCTTCATAAACATACATTAAATAAACAAATTATTAATTAATTCGCTCTTTTTTTGATTCGTTAAACAACAAGAAAGATCATAAATAGTAATGGGACTTGTAGCTCCTTTTACTTTTATTATTACAAAAATTCAAAAATTACTCGGCAATTCCTAAAAAAAACAAGCCACTTGTCGCGTGAAGTAAGTATGGTAAATTATTTACCGGTAGAATCCTAAGAGACTCTTTATTTTTGGGACACTAACGTAAACACAAAACTATTTGCTACCACTAACTAAATTCTGGGTTCTGGAAGGATTCAATCTTTTTAACAAAATAGGCCGAAACAATATGATGCATATCTGCGAAATATTAGATATGAAATATGTTAATAAAGGTGAAGTCATTGAATTTATCAGTGAAAACAAAGAAAAGGTATATTTCTTAAAAAACGGTACCGTAAAAATCGTTAACAGAGATAGCGATATTGCAAAATACATTGTAAACAAAGGAAATATTTTTGGAGAACTTGTTCTTTATGATCAAGAAGCTGCTAACGAACAACAGGCAGTAGCCTTAGACGATTGTGTAATATGTTCTATAGAAGCCAACCAAATGACCGATCTCATGAATCAACATGAATCATTAAAAAATGAAATCTTCAAAGTATATGGTCTTAGAATCAAAAAATTAGAACGAAGACTACAAGATTTGTTATATAAAGATAGCGGCACTAGAATTAAAGAATTCATTTTAGATTATATACTTGATTTTGGAAAGTCCAATAACGACAGAATCATTGCTAAAAACTTATTATCTCATAAAGACATTGCTCATCTAACTAATACAAGTAGGCAAACAGTTAGTAATGCAATGAGTACGCTTAGAAAAAACAAAATTATAGATTATAATTCCCAATATATATCAATCAATAAGAAATAAAAATCAGAATGATTTTTATCAATAACATATGGCTGAAATTAAAAATAATATTCAAACAAGGATTAACCCCTAGGCAATTGCTAATAATAATAACTGAAAGAATATCGACATTCATCCTATTGTATTTGCTATTGAAAGTTCCGTTGCAATTTTTCGTCAAAATAAAAACTAACTAATGAACGCAACAATGAAAACCACCAAAATCCTAGGATACCTAGGCTTGTTAGCTTCTATTCTTGTAGGCTTAGGAGAACATTTTTTACATTATTCTGAAAATATTCTAGGTCATGCGGAGAACTATGAATTCTTCAAGTTTGTCCCTTTAGAAAATATGACTACTGGTCATTTTTTAGCAGTAATTGGATTACCTTTTTATTTTGCAGGATATCTTCACATATATCAAATGCTAAAACCTGGTAATGAAACCTTAGCTCGTATTACACTTGGAATAGGGTTTATAGCTTTTGCTGTAGGAGGAATATGGATTGGATCCAGAGCTTCTATCGGAAACATCATTCATCTTAAAGAATCTATTGATTCAAATACATATCAAATACTTCTTGATCACTATACCAATCATATGGAAATATTAGTGCAGGTCTTAAGAATTGTTATTGCATTACTTTCTATCGTATTCGTGATGACCATTCTTAAAGGAGGTACATATTATAAGAAATGGATGGCAATATTTAATCCAATTATAATTCTATTATTGGTTTTCTCTACACTTTTTTGGGCTAAACCATTAAGCAAACACTTAGCTCCGATTGCAATGAACGTAACTCATTTTATTCTTTTTGCACTTTCATTATATCATCTTTACAAACAAGAAAAACAGACCAACTCATGATTAAAAAGATTTTAAAAATTTTAGGAATTCTAGTTCTCCTTCTCATTATCCTAGTGCTTGGATTCTTCTGGAGAGATGCTGTTTCTGATAAATATGATGTATCTATTGATGCTGACCAGATTCCTAAGTTTAAACAGATAGCACTTGATTTTACACATCAATATAATGGCGAAAAATCATTACCTATTGCCCCATCTGCATTAATAGACATTAATAACGATAATGTGGATGAGCTTTTTTTTGGTGGAGGAATGAATCAGAAAGATGAAATTTTTGCATATCGAGACAATAAATTTGTAAATATCTCTTCAGAAACTAATTTACCTGATAAAGGTACCACTACTACAACTGTAGGTGTAGTTTCTGCTGATTTTGACAACAACGGTTATACTGATTTATTAATCGGACGTGAAGATGGGCTACATCTATATTACAATACTAAAGGTAAATTTACTGCTAAAACGATCAATACTCCTATAAATGAAAAGTCAAATCCAGCAGGTATAACTGTCGGAGATATAGATAAAGATGGAGATATAGATATATTTTTAGCGACCTATTTGAAAAAAGAATTAATGGAAGGTCAAACAATCTTTGAAGATTATGACTATGGATCTACTAGCGAATTGTTGCTAAACAATGGAGATAATACTTTTAAAAGCATTACCAAACAAGCGGGATTGGACTATGTTCATAATACATTCCAAGGAGTTTTAGTTGATATTGATAATGATTCCTGGTTAGATTTGGTAGTTGTTCATGACACAGGAGAAGCCAGAACTTATAAAAATAATGGTGATCTTACCTTTACAATGAAGGAGAACCCGTTAACAAAAAAATTCGCATATCCAATGGGATTAGCAGTTGGTGATTACAACAACGATGGTTTAGTAGATTTTATGTTTTCTAATACAGGAAGTACATTACCACGATTTTTAGCTAAAGGAGATATTAAAGACGCTTCTCGATTTAATGAAAAATGGATATTGTTCAAAAACGAAGGTGATTTTAAATTTACTGATGCTGCAGAAGAAGCTAAAATTGCTAATTATGAGTTTTCCTGGGGTTGCACATTTGCAGATATGAACAATGATGGGTTACAAGATCTTATGGTAGCTGAAAATTATGTAGACCTTGCTCCCAACAAATTATTTAGATTACCAGGCAGATTTCTTATTCAGAAAGAAGATCACACATTTGTCCCAACAGAAGAAGAAAGTGGTGTAGTCAATCCTCACTTTGGTATTACATCTTTAGTGAGTGATTTTAATCAAGATGGATATTTAGATATGGTATGGACAAATATAGACACACCTTCACTAGCGTATATTAATCAAGGAGGAACCAATAATTATATACAAATAGATTTAAAAGATAATGCAGAATCCCAAGGAGCAAAAGTCACTATAGAAACAGATACTAAAAAACTAACAGATTGGCTGGTTTCTGGAGAAGGATTAGCAAGTGATCAAACTGCTTTATTAAACTTTGGATTAGGAACGGAATCCTCCATTCGCAAAATTGTGGTAAATTATGCTAATGGTTCTATATTCGAATTAGAAAATCCCAAAATCAATAGTGTTGTAGACATCTACAAAGAACGAGAATTACGGAAAGTAACAAACGATTCTATTTCAAAAATAGAAGAATGAAAAAAATTCTCAAAATAGTAGTAGCATTGCTTTTTGTAATCGGGATTCTGGGTACAGGAAGTTTAGTAATAGAAGAAATACAAACAGGTAATGGATGTCCAAAAATATGGATAATTCCAGCTTGTGTTATTATCTTAATCTGTTTTATAATTCCCTTAATTTCACACATCCTAGGAAAATACAACAAATTATATTTCTTCTTTACGGGATTAGCTGCTATGATTGCGATAATTGCATCAATAATGCAATTTACGGGTAATGGTGAATGTCCTAAAACAGGAGGAGGAATTCCTATGTGTTATTATTCATTGTTACTTTTTACGGGGCTTATAGTATTAAAAATATATCAACTGAAGAGTGATTCTTCAGGAAATTGATTGTATTAAAACTTATATTATGCAAATTAAACTAACAAAAAACGTATGGTTATTATGTGCTTTTTTATGTACACTAGTAACATATGGTCAAGAAATCGAAACTTCCATTTTTATAAGCTCGAACACAGGTAATGTGACGAGTCAAAATAACTTATCTAGAATTGTTGCAGAAGCCCAAAAAACTTCCAATGCTAAGTTGTTTATTGTAGGAAATGCAGCTTCAGAAAATGGTTTTGTAAATGAAAAATCAGAACAAAGATTAAAAACTCAACTAGAAACTTTATCTACCTTTGATGAACACACCATCTATATTCCTGGTGCTAATGACTGGATTAAAAGAGGTAACAAAAGCATCAGAAAATTAGAAAAATATATTCAAAAGAATAGTAACGCCAAATTCTATCCGGATAACGGGTGTCCAATAAAGAAAAAAGAGATTAGTGAAAATGTAGTTCTAATAACTATTGATTCCCAGTGGTATTTAGAAAATTGGAATAATCATATCTATCTTAATGAAGAATGTGATATAAAAAACAGAACACTTTTCTTTCTGGAATTAGAAAGTATCTTGAAAAAATCCCAAGACAAAATTAAGATTGTCGCAATACACCACCCAATACACACCTATTCTAAACAAGGTTTATTAGCAAATACAGCCGGAACATCTACCCAAGATTTTCAGAATAAGCAGTATCGTAATTTTAGAAATAGAATTACCACGATGGCGCGACAAAACGAAAATATAATTTTTGTGTCCGGAAAAGGCAAAAACCTGCAATACATTAACAAATATGGAGTTCCACAAATCATAAGCGGTTCTATTGGAAAAACAGAACCTGTTAAAAGTGCTTTCGAAGGAGATTTTACAAGTACGCAAAAAGGATATGTTAAACTAGACATCTATACTGATGGTAAAGCCACTGTTCATTATTATTCTTTAGAAAATGAAAATACATTTCCCTTATTCAATACAACGGTATTGCGCAACGAAAAAGTAGAAACTTCAAATACTTTAAAACCTACTACTAGTTTTTCTGCAACTCAGAGTTCATCTGTCTATAGTACTGATGAAACTAAAAAGAGTAAATTATACAAAGGCTTATGGGGACAGCATTATAGAAAATATTATAGTAAACCAGTAGAAGCTAAGGTAGCTTTTTTGGATACTCTTAAAGGAGGTTTAACACCGGTTAGAAAAGGAGGAGGGCATCAATCCAATTCACTCAGATTAGTCGATAAAGATGGTAAACAATATGTAATGCGTGCACTACGAAAAAGTGCTACAAAATTTATTCAATCTACTGCTTTTCTTGACAAATATGTCGAAGAAGATTTACAAGATAGTTACGCAGATCGATTTTTATTAGATTTCTATACAACAGCACATCCCTATACTCCTTTTACAATCGGCACACTATCAGATGCTGTTGATGTATTCCATACAAACCCTAGTTTATATTACATCCCAAAGCAAGAAACCTTAGGTGAATTTAATAATAGTTTTGGAGATGAACTCTATTTAATAGAAGAACGTGTAGAATCTGGTCATAGTGATCTGGCATCTTTTGGGAAACCTAAAAAAATTCTTAGTTCTAATGATGTATTACAAGAAGTACATAAAACTGGTAAATCTGTTGTCGATGAACCTTCTTATATCCGTGCACGATTATTTGACATGTTAATTGGTGATTGGGATCGACATCCTGATCAATGGAGATGGGCATTGTTCGAAAAAGAAGATGGAACAGAATTTTGTAAACCTATACCTAGAGATCGTGACCAAGCATTCTCAGTTTTTGATGGTAGTATCGTCTCCTTCCTGACCTGCGCTATACCCGGATTACGAAAGATGCAATCCTACGATGAGCAATTACGTAGTCCCAAATGGTTTAGTCAAACCCCATATCCGTTAGACATGACCTTTATTAATGGGTCGGACTGGTCTAAATGGGAAAAACAAGCTACGTATATTCAGGAAAATCTTACGGATGAAGTAATAGAAAAAGCTTTTGAAAACATTCCTGAAGAAATGAAAGGTGAAACTATCAATGACATCAAAAAGAAATTGAAAGGACGAAGATCCAATATCGTTGATATTGCTCAGGAATACTATAAACACCTCAACAACTTTGAAGTAATTGCTGGCACCCTAAAAGATGATGTTTTTACTATAAAAAGACTACCTAATGGCCAGACCAATATAGAAATACAAAGAAAGGATATTGGTATTCTGAATAGAACATTCAATAAAGAAGAAACTAAAGAAATCTGGTTATATGGATTAGATGGTAATGATACTTTTAATGTGGAAGGAAAAGGTGATAACCTAATTAATATAAAAGCAATTGGTGGTAAGAAAAACGATACATACAACTTTAAAAACACTAAGAAAATAAAATTATATGATTATAAAAACAAAAATAACACCATTGTAAATAAGCGTTCTAAAAAATGGTTGGTAGATGATTATGATATTAATAATTATGATTATAAAAAAAGAAAATACTCCTTTAATCAAATACTTCCATTAATAGCGTTTAATCCAGATGATGGATTGCGAGTAGGTGTATTGGATAATTTCACTTATTATGGATTGCAAAGAAATCCTTTCACCCAAAAACATTCGATTAGCGCCTCTTTCTATACGGGTTCTGGAGGATTTGATGTATCTTATAAAGGTGAATTTTCTCATATTTTTCATAATTGGAACTTTGGTGTAGAAGGTTTATATACTAGTCCCAGCTTTGCTCAAAACTTCTTTGGTTTTGGTAATGAAACGGATTATGACAAAGATCTTGTAGATTTAGATTTCAATCGAGTTCGACTTAGAAAATGGAACGCCGCAATCTCACTAATTTGGAGAGGAAGAGATGGGGGATATTTCCAATTTAAGCCCCTCATAGAATCCTTTGAATTAGAAAACACGAATGGTCGTTTCGTTAACAATATACCAATTGCGAACGATGTTTTTGATCAACAAACTTATGCAGGAGCAGAAGTTACCTATGCTTTTCAAAATAAAGATGATATCGCTTTTCCAACGCTGGGAATGGAAATAGGACTTACTGCGGGCTATAAAACGGCAATTGACGGAAGTGATAACAGCTTTGGTTATTTAGAGCCAAAAATTGATATAGACCATAGATTAAATAAAAAAGGAAACCTTGTTCTAGCAACAGAAATTGGAGGAGAAGTCATTTTAGGTGATGATTTCGAATTTTATCACGGTGCCCAGATTGGAGGTGTAAAAGGATTACGAGGTTTTAGAAATGAACGATTTGTAGGTAAATATTCATTGTATCAAAATACAGATTTACGATTAAAACTTGGTAAATTTAAGACAAGTTTTATTCCTCTTAAATATGGACTGACAGGTGGATTTGATTATGGTAGAGTCTGGTTAGAAAATGATAATTCTAATAAATGGCATAACAGTGCAGGAGGATCTTTCTGGATTAGTGGACTAGATTCTTTTACAGCGAACTTAGGATACTATGCAAGTTCCGATGGAGGAAGAATCGCTTTTGTTCTTGGATTTGCTTTTTAAAAATTCAACAATACTGAAAGTTTTGTTAAAACCTGAAGACCAAATAACATATTTATTCTGATTAGTAACGGAATAAATTTCAAAATAACTAACATCAAAACACTGAAATATCACATGAAAAAACCTGTAGCAATTGCCCAGATCAGTAATTTAGAAAATAAACAGCCTGCACACGCTTTAGTAAATGGATTAGACTTAGTTATCGTCAAATTTGATGAAGAAATATCCGTATTATATGGTAGATGTTTGCATAGAGGTGCATTAATGTCGGATGGACATGTGGATGGACATAATTTAATTTGTGGTGTACATGGATGGGATTATCGATATGACACTGGTGTTTCTGAATACAATAACAAAGAGGTTTTACATAAGTTCAGTACTAAGGTTGAAGGTGATACCCTATATGTAGATGAAACTGAAATTGATAATTATCTTCTTAATCAACCTCAACCATTTAATAGAGACGAATATCTAGGAGCGTACGCAGATACACATCCAGAAGATACCGAACCTTATACTGGATACATCAAGGAGCTTGCTAAAAATGGATTAAAAAATCTAGGGCATCATGGTTTTTCTTCCTCTATGGGTGTAGACAGAAATACATTACCTAAATGGAATGATATTCAGTTTTTACCTGCTCAATTAGCAAGTAGACCTTTATTGGATCATGAAGAAGTAGCTACCAAAGTGGTAATTGGTCCTAAATCAAAAAAACCTTTACATCTAGATATCCCTTTGTTTGTAAGTGATATGAGTTTTGGAGCTTTATCTAGAGAAGCTAAAATTGCTTTATCTAGAGGTGCCGAAATGGCTGGAACCGGAATTTGCTCTGGTGAAGGTGGTATGTTACCACAAGAACAGGAAAACAACACCAAGTATTTTTATGAATTGGCATCAGCTCAGTTTGGTTTTTCATGGGATAAATTAGATAAAGTACAAGCCTTTCACTTTAAAGGAGGACAAGGAGCAAAAACCGGTACAGGTGGTCACTTACCAGGAAGTAAGGTAAGTAAAGAAATTGCAGAAGTTAGAGGTTTAAATCAAGGGGAAACAGCTATTTCACCTGCAACTTTTCCTGATTTTCATGGTGTAAAAGATTTCAAAGCTTTTGCAGAACAAGTCCGTGAACGAACTGGTGGAATCCCAATTGGTTTTAAAATTGCAGCCAGTCATATCGAAAAAGATATCCAGTTTGCTTTAGATGTTGGTGTAGATTATATCATCCTAGATGGACGTGGTGGTGGAACAGGATCTGCGCCTACAATTTTGCGTGATAATATTAATGTTCCTACAATTCCTGCCTTAGCAAGAGCTAGAAAATATCTTGATAAAGTTGGCGCTACGGATGTTACCCTGATTATTACTGGAGGATTAAGAATAGCAGAGGATTTTGCAAAAGCAATGATGCTCGGTGCTGATGCTATCGCAGTATCTAATTCAGCTTTACAAGCTATCGGTTGTTTAGGGATGCGCGCTTGCGGAAGTAACAATTGTCCAGTAGGTATCGCAACGCAAAAAGAATCTTTAAGAAGCAGATTGATTATAGAATCATCAGCAAAGCAGCTACATAACTATTTTGATGCAACTAATAACTTAATTAAAGTTGTTGCAAGAGCTTGTGGATACGATGATGTTTCAAAATTCAATCATGATGATTTATCAACTTTTGATCGAGATATGCATAAATTAACTGGCATTAACTATGCAGGTGTGCTTTAGTTATACAAAACAATTGTTACTATATCTTGGGTTATTATTAATCCATATTAATAGTAATGCGCAACAAGAACTAATGGCTGGATTCGGTCCTTCGGTAGAATTAGAAGAAGGAATCATTGGAGTTAACGCAAGATTATTTTATGGTGTAAATGAAAAAATCTGTTTTGGCCCAGAAGCTACGTTTTTTCCTTATCAGGAAATTAATAGTGATTATGAACTAACGATTACCGATCTAAATTTTAATGCGCACTATATCGTAGAATTGTCTCATAAAATTGGGATATACCCTCTTTCAGGAGTCAATTATACAATTGAGAAAGAACAATTAATTAACCGAACCGATGAAACTAAGAAAGACGAATCTTTAGGATGGAACTATGGATTCGGTGCTCATTATAGGATAGGTGATTTATTTGCTTTTGCCGAGTACAAAGGTGTTACAGGAAAACTAAATGATGAATTCATAACAGTTGGAGTCATATTTACTTTATCTAAACATAAAGAAAACATAGGTGATTAATTTTTTAATAAAACAACATAAACTAACAAAACCAACATTATGACAACTCAAATGCATTTAGCGGCTCAATATCTTGCAGCAGCTGGAATAAGTTTTGTAGAAAAAAAAGATGATGATAGTCATACGAATCTTGGATTTTCTGTAGAAAAAGGAACGCTTTATACAAGGAAATTAGACAATAAACCAATTGTTCTTTCTCTTAGTTATGATCTTTTTACATTAGAATGGAATGACTCCAGTTCTAAAAGTACATTACGATTAGATGGCACAACCCATGCGGAAGTTTTACAATGGATTAATAGAATGGCAACGAATAGTAATATCACTGTTCCTTATTCATATGAAATTCACTATGAACTACCTTATCAAATTAACGATGACTATGTATTCAAATTAGAAGATGCCTCAGCACTCCAGCAATTAAAAGAACAAAGAATATTAGCACATACCGTTTTAAGAGAATTTCTGGATAAAAATAAACTAGATTCTGAAATTAGAATATGGCCTCATCATTTTGATACTGGAGCTTTTGCTCCTTTAGAAGACGAAGCAGGTCTTTCTATTGGATTGGGTCTAGCTATTCCTGATACAGCTCACAATGAATATTACTTCTACATAAGTGCTTACCAAGGTCACGATAGTGTAGATACAGCAAACTTTAAATCGCTATCTCTTGGAGAATGGAAAAATGAAGGCTTTAAAGGTGCTATCCTACCTGTTTCCGGTGTGCATAAAAACAATGGAGTTACTTTTTTTGAAGAAGCTCTTTCTATATATAAAAAGTAAAAATTATGGAGAATTGGTATCTACCGGCGACTATCATACCAGGTATTGGACTGTTGATATTATCAACTTCTAATCTTTTGGTTAATCTCAGTACAGAGATTAAAACATTGATTACTGAAGATCCAATAAAAGAAAAACTGATTGAACGAAAACTAAGACAACTTAAGCTATTAAATAGCGCGATGGTTTTCTTATATGTTGCCGTCGCCAGTTTTGTGATTTCCGCATTAGTTTCAGGAATTTATAAAAGTTTCAAAATTAATTTTAATGCTACAATTTATATTACCATCGCTGGTATTATCAGCGCATTATTAGGCTTAATTGCTCTCATTTTGTATTCATTTAGGGCTGTAAAAATCAGACAAGACCAATATCTCAATAAATGCTAACATCTTAAAAAACAATCATGACTCAAAAAAAAGAAACCGTTTGGTATAAAGTATTGGATAACAAGGACCGACTTCCAGAAGGAAGGGTACAAACTGTGACCGCTGGTCACCAAGGTGTTTGTCTGACTCATTATAATGGTAAATTTTCTGCTTTAGATAATAAATGTCCGCATCAAGGAGGTCCTCTAGGAGAAGGCTCTATAGAGAATGGTTTGTTACGATGTCCTTGGCACGGTTGGGATTTTGACCCTTGTACAGGATTACCTCCAGGAGGTTATGATGATGGGGTTACCACTTTTGAAGTAAAAGAAGACGGAGATGCTATTTTTGTTGGTATTCCAGAAGAACCTAAACATAAGGATACTATTTCTGATGTTATGATGCAAACCATGGTTAACTGGGATGTCGATACTGTTTTTGGAATGGTAGGACACTCCAATCTTGGTGTAGCCGATGCAATGATGCGATTAGAGGAACAAGGAAAATTGCAATATTTCGGGATTCGCCATGAAGGAGCAGCCGCCTTTGCTGCTTCGGCTTATGGAAAATTAATGGGAAAACCCGCAGTGTGTTTTGGTATTGCAGGGCCTGGTTCTACCAATATGTTCACAGGTATGTGGGATGCTAAAGTAGACAGAGCACCACTACTAGCATTTTCTGGGCAAGTAAATACCCAAGTGATGGGAACTGGAGCGTTTCAGGAAGTAGATTTAGTTAAAGCATTCCAAACCGTTGCAGATTTTAATCACGCAGTACAGCAAAACTCAAAACATAGTGAATTAATGAGTTTAGCTATCAAAAGTGCATTACTAAACAGGAATGTATCACATATTACATTTCCGGATGAAGTAGCTTTTATGCCAAAAACAATAGGTGAACAAGCGCAAACTCCTGAAGGTAGAATAACACCAATGAATATTTCTCCTCCAAAACAAATGGTTACAAAAGCAGTTTCGATGATTTCAGAATCAAAAAGACCAGCCATTATCGTAGGACACGGAGCAAGATTTCATATGGAAGCCATTACTGCTTTTGCCGATAAATTAAAATGCCCTGTCATTACTACTTTCAAAGGAAAAGGTCTTATTGCTGATAATCACGAATTGGGATGTGGTGTATTAGGTCGTAGTGGAACTCCTATTGCATCTTGGTTTATGAACGAAAGTGATTTATTGATCGTATTTGGAGCTTCATTCTCTAATCATACCGGAATCACTCCTAAGAAACCAATTATTCAGGTAGATTATGATCCAACAGCATTGAGTAAATTTCATAAGGTAGATGCAGCGCTTTGGGGAGAAATCTCAGAAACATTATCGCTAATAAAGGAACAAACAGAAAACAACATCAATACTATTGATAGAAGATCAGAAATTGCAGAACGATGGGATATTTGGAAAGAAGAAAAAGCAAATCGATTAAAGGATCAAAGCGATAAAGGAATCAGTTCTATTGCAGTATTCGAGGCGATGAATACAGTCACTCCAGAAAATGCTGTAATCGCAGTAGATGTTGGAAACAACACCTACTCATTCGGGCGTTATTTCGAGCCTAAAAACCAATCTATTTTAATGTCAGGATACTTAGGATCCATTGGTTTTTCATTACCTGCAGCGATGGGAGCTTGGGCAGCGCAAGGAAAAGAAAGACCAATCTGGTCCGTATCTGGCGATGGTGGTTTTGGTCAATATTTAGGTGAAATGATGACCTTGGTTAAATACAATATGAATATCAAACACGTATTGCTAAATAACTCAGAATTAGGAAAGATTTCTAAAGAACAAAAAGCTGCAGAAGTAGATGTCTGGCAAACATCCCTTCACAATGTGAGTTTTGCAAAATACGCTGAAAACTGTGGTGCTTTGGGAATTAAAGTTACTAAAAAAGAAGATTTATTACCTGCATTAGAAAAACTAAGAGATCATAATGGTCCTGCTTTACTAGAAATAATTACAGACGTAAACCTTATATAATTAAAATTTAACAAATGATTCAAAATTTAAAAGATGGAATCGCTGCTCAAGAATATGATGTAGTGTCATTTTTCGATAAAAAGCCTAAAAAAGGAAAAAACAGTATTAGTTCTTTTTATAATGAAGCAACCTATTATTTTTCAACGGAAGATAACAAGAAAAGGTTTGAAGAATCCCCACAATCTTTTGCTCCGCAATATGGCGGCTTCTGTGCCATTGCCATGTCTGAAGACAAACAGGTAAACCCAAACCCTAAAAGTTGGGAAATAAGAGATGGTAAGCTCTATTTTTTTACACGTTTATTTTTTGGGATTATAGATGCCAAAAGACAATGGATAAAAGATCCAGAAGCCAAAAGAACCCTTGCCGATGCGGCCTATGAAAAAATGAATTCGTAATCAGCTTATCTATGAAAAAAATAACAGAAATATTGAACACCTATAAGTATTTAATTGCACTTATCAGTGTGTTTAATTTCCTGTTAACTCCTATTCACGCTACAATATCCGAAATGTATCCTGCTCATGCAGTAGTTCTAAATTATACATTGGTAATTCTTGCTAGTTCATTAATCGCTTCGCGTACTAAAACAAGAATCAGAACCCATATATTAGGTGCTGTAGCGTTAGTATTTATTTGGTTAGAATTTTCTAAACCAGGTATACAAATGATAAAAGCATTTCGATTAGCGTCTTCATTTCTATTGTTTTCATATTTCTGTTTTTTATTGCTACAACAATTAAGAAAAATAGAAAAAATAAATCTTCAGTTTATTCTTGGTCCCATATTGGGATTTATTTATTTGGGAATCATCGGTGGAATCCTTTTTGAAACCATTCATTTTATAGATCCTAGATCATTTCATCTAAGAGGAGATTATTCAGGATATGTCTTTTATTACTTTAGCTTTATTAGTATCACTACAGTAGGTTATGGTGATGTTACTCCTCTTACCCCACAAGCTCAATCCATTACATTAGTCATGAATATTATTGGTCAGTTTTATCTAGCTATTGTTATTGCTGTCTTTGTTGGAAAATACATTAATGTAAAATCAAAATAACTATGTTACAGTCCTTCAGTATTATTTTTGCAATTGCCGCTTTTTTTAGTTTTGTAAACTACAAGTGGTTAAAAATGCCTGCAACGATTGCACTCATGCTAATGAGTTTGGTTACGGTTGTAATCATTACGCTGAGTAAAGATATAGTACCAGATTTCTATCAGTTTTTCTGCGATATTGTTGCCAGTTCAGATTTTAGAAGCTTACTATTAGATGGAATTTTAAGTTTTCTTTTGTTTGCCGGAGCACTACACGTGAACATTGATGAGCTAAAAAAAGAAAAATGGCCTATTATATTGTTTACCACAATAGGGGTTTTGATTTCTACAGGCATTGTTGGTGGACTTACTTTTGGGGCAGCACAATTGCTGGGTATCGAATTACCGTTTTTAGATGCGTTGCTTTTTGGAGCTTTAATCTCTCCTACAGATCCAATTGCCGTAATGGCCATTCTAAAAAAAGCAAATATAGCTAAGAGTCTGGGGATAAAAATTGAAGGCGAATCCTTGTTTAATGATGGTATCGGAGTTGTTGTATTTTCCGGAATACTAATTCTTTCAGGAATGGGAGAACATCACGGAGAAGGTTCTGTTGGTTTAGAAATCGGTAAATTATTTCTAGAAGAAGCTGTTGGCGGAATTCTATATGGTGCTATTTTAGGCTTTCTAGGATATCAAAGCATAAAATCTGTAAAAGAAAACCCACAATTATCAGTAATGATCAGTCTTGCTATTGTCATGGGTGGATATGCATTGGCATCACTAATACACGTATCAGGACCACTAGCTATGGTTGTTGCAGGAATGTTAATTGGTAATAAATTAAATGTGGCGTCCAATCAAGGTCCAACAAGAAAACTGATCAATGATATATGGGAAGTACTCGATGATGTTTTTAATGGCATTCTGTTTGTTCTGATCGGTTTAGCCATACATCTATTAAAATTTGACACCGGATATTTAACACTTGGTATTATTGCTATTTTTATTGTGCTTTTCTCAAGATTTATTTCAGTTCTTGTACCATATTCCTTACTTAAACATTCAGAAATGAGTCCTATAAAAACAGTTACCATCTTAACCTGGGGAGGTTTACGTGGTGGTATCTCACTGGCATTAGCACTAAGCTTAGCAGACAATCCTTCTTCTGAGGTCATATTATATATCACCTATGTAGTTGTATTTTTTTCTATTATTGCGCAAGGATTGAGTATCGGTAAATTGGTTAAAAAACTATATTCATAATAGTACGCCACATATGGAAGAAGGAGCAGACAAAAAGAACACCAAGCAATTAGAGAAGCTACATAACAAACATCTTATGGAAGCGTTACAAGTAGATAAAGATGAGCTAAAAGCTCTAAAGAAAAAACTTTCTAAAATAGAACCTAGACCAGAAAAAGGAGTAGAAACTTTATTCAGATTACTTTCTAAAAATCAATATACACTAAACTCTATGATCGATAGGAAATCAAATATCTTGATTTCTATTAATGCATTGATTCTTTCCATTGTATTGGGGACCGTTTTGGATCAATTAGATAGAGACCCTCATCTTATTTATCCCGCAATGCTCATATTGTTTACCAATCTGGCTTCTATTACATATGCAGTAATAGCAACTAGACCAGAGTTAAAACATGGTGAAAGAGAGTCTAATAACCTTATGTTTTACGGTAATTTCCATGATATGGAAGAAGAAACCTACGTGAAAGAGTTAACAGACTTGATGAATCAAGGGGATGAATTATATAGAACCATCGCCAAAGACACGTTTCACCTAGGCAAAACAATTGATCGAAAATTTAAACTACTACGTAAATCATTTAATGTTTTCCTTATTGGTATTATACTCTCTGTAGTTGCATTTATACTATGCCATTTGCTTTTTGGAGGATATTTTAATTAAAACAAGCTTATTCATACCTCTCCAAAGCTCTTTTTAGCTTTCCATGAATTCTGGTACGTAATCGTTCTGGCGCTAACACCTCTATTGTATCACCAAAGCCAAGAATTACTCGTTCTAACTCAAAATTAATTTGAACCTTAATCGTAAAAGTCGTACCAAGTTCATCTTTTGATATTGTTTCTTGAGATGTATGAAATGGTTTGGTGATTACATAAGGGGCATTTCTATTGTCTATCTTAAACTTTACAAGCTCTGGCACTACATTTTCTGAAACCGTCACTCCTATTACATCCTTATAATATATATCACCATCAATATGTTGATCTATATAAACAATATCTTCTTCAGAATTATGGATACTAACAATCCTATCCAATGCAAAAGTAGTCAAGAGCTTTCTTTTATTGCCCAACGCTAATAAAAACCATCGATTATTAAATTCCTTTAGTAATTGTGGATGAATAAGAATTTCACTCTCACTTCTAGCTTTAAAGGATTTATACGCCATTTTTAGAACCTGCTTGTTCTGTATTGCATGATACAATCTATCGATATGTTCTAACCCTTTAAGCTGATCATTCTTTTCGAGATGAATAATAGGTATGTTGTCTTTTTCATTTGCATATACAGAATCTTCTAACCGTTCGATAACTCCATTCATCTCCTTAAACAACGAAAAGTCTTTAAACTGGCGTAGTATCTGGATAGACTCGTTCATAATTTTAATATCATGATCTGTCACCGGGATATTCATAATACTATAATCTTCCTCTGCATATCGGTAAAATTTGCGTTGATACACTTCTATAGGAGCATTATATCCTAATTTATCACTACGCATCATCTGTATATCTAATTGTACCGTACGCTTACTTACATACACATCTTTTCCTTCATATTCATATAATGCATCAGAACATGCCTCGATAAGATCATCCAACACCCAACGCCTAAAGGTATTGCGCAAGCATTGATCAATCGTTTTATACCGTATTAAAGCATTTTTATTAGAAGCCATGTAAAAATATTTTAGAAAAAATAATAAATATTTTTTACTACGCAAAAAGAATGCGTACTACTCACAGACATTTGTACTATAAATAACAAAACAATAAGAAACTTTAGAAGTAAAATCCTGCAATAATGCAGGGTATATTCGAAAAAAAGAGTTTCAATTAATTAACAACAAAAAAATAAAACAATGAAGTTTAATCAATTTTCTAAAAAGGAGCAGGAGATCAGAAATTATCTGTTAGCCGATGCATTAGCAGGCTTCGACGGATTAGGGTTACACACTTCGGTTGTTAATGCTACTCCAGTAAAAATGCCAAATGCAAACGGTACAACAGTACTGGAAAAAGAGTTGAATTTAACTAGTATACACATTCGTGAGGTGCTAGTAACAGACAGCTTTACTTCGCATATAGTTTAGATGTTGTAAGCTCTCGATAAGCGGATTTGTCTTTATCGACAAATCAAAAAAGGTATCAAAATCTTAAAGTGTTCACATAGTACTCACGATAAGCTAATGGCTAATCGACAAACTAATAGACACACAAGGTAGATTATATCAGACACTTATTGTTAGATAACAACATTCATATATCGAACGTATCTAGGTATACATTTCTATGACGCTTATTAAAAAAAGGTTACAAAACTCGTTTTGTCTATCGATCTACATCAGTCTGAGCTAAACAATCAGTCTAATCGTAGCCGAAAAGATGTCTAAGTATTTAGACAAACTCCATCGAAGACAAAACCCATCCAAACTGCAGTTTGCCGCTACCCGAAAAGGGGAAAGTAAGGTATCGCAACTGCACTAGGATCACTTTCCCACCTTATTGATCATTTCCCATAGGTATTAGGTATGTGGGCACATACCAACTGGGGTTGCAACCTATGGGCGTACCCCAACAATTGGAATATCAAACAACTAACAACATGAAAACTTTAAGATTTTTACTATTAGCCGTATTATTAGGTCTAAACTTCGTTTCTTGCGACCCTCCTTCTATCAATGAAGAAGTTGGAGTTGAGCAAGTAGAGAAAACTTCTTTTACTGAAGATGAGGATGATGAAACTGTTAAGAATTAAAACTTTCTATAATCTAAAGGATATTCAATCAAATGAATATCCTTTTTCTATTTAGATTCCATAACTTTATAGCATTATCTTATTGTGTTATCAATATTTCATTAATAATAGTTTTATAATTTTATGAGAAAAAAAGTAGTATATCTTTTATTTATTATTTTTATTTCGTTTTACAATTGTTCTAAAGAAATTAACAATAATCAAGAAATTCCTACGAAATCTAATAAAATTGAAAAATATCTTAAAATAGCTTCAGACAAAAACTTATCAATAAATGAAAGGAAAAACAATTTAAAAAAAGCTTATTCAATATACAGAACCTTAGAAAACAATACTTACAAGAGAAATAAAATTCGAAAAATTTCTGCTATTCATTATGAATTAAAAAATTATGAAGTTTCCAAAAATATGGATAAGGAAATGCTACAATTATCAATTTTATCAAATGATTCAATAGGTATTGCTAAATCATATTTAAACTTAGGAATTCATTATAGAAAAAAACAAGTACTGGATAGCGCTTACTATTTTTTCTATAACTCAAACAAAATTTATGCTACGTTTGGGAATCAAAAAAAAATAAATAAAGTTGATTATATACACGATCATGGAACTGTATTAATAGATCTAGCCAAATTATCCAGAAAAGTAAAAGATTATAATGAAAGTGAAGCACTCACGGTTAAAGCTATTGAAAAATTTGAATTATCAGGAAATGCATCATATATCCCAATATCTTATATCAACTTAGGAATAATTGCCAAACAATTAGGTCGTTTTGATGATGCAATAAAATATCATTTAGAAACCATTAAGCACTCTAAAGGCACTTCTAAAGACACTTTATATAAAGTTATATCATATAACAACATGGGTACAACTTATAAATCTCAACAAAAATATGATCGTGCAATAGAATACTACAAAAAGGCACTCTCATATAAATATTTCTTAAGCACTAGACCTAAACGATTCGCTCGACTATTAGACAATTTAGGCTATGCAAAATTTCTATATAACAAAAAAAATGACAGTGTTTTATACTTATTAAAAAGAGCATATAGCATACGAGATAGTATAGATGATATAGTTGGTATTTCTACTAGTAACCTGCATTTAGCAGAGTATTATCAATCCATTGGTAACAATAAGCTTGCGAAACAATATGCTACAAAAACGAAAGACATTTCACCTTTAGTAAACGAAAATGTAGAACTTCTTCAAGCCTATGATTTATTAGCACAAGTTTCTCCTCCAGAAGAAGGAAGAAAATATGCGATGGAGTATATCAAACTAAGCAACAGCCTAACCAAAAGAGATAATTTATTTAGAGATAAATTCGCCAGAATTCGGTTCGAAAGCGAAAATCTAGAAAAAGAAAACCAGCAGAAAAAAGAAGAAATTGTAGAAATCCAAAATCAAAACACCATCTATCTCCTTGGGATCTTACTACTTGCTACATTTATTGGGTTTATCATCTATTTCTCGCGACAGCGAACCAAATATTTAGCGCAACAAAACAAAATTGTAGAGTTCCAGGCAGCTTATGAAACCGAAACCCGTATTTCTAAACGGTTACACGATGAAATTGGTAATGATATATTTCAGGTAATGATGCAATATCAAAACGATCCACACGATCCGCAGATTACCAAAAAACTCAATACCGCCTATACCAAAGCCAGAGATATCTCTAGAGAAAATAGTGAGTTCGAGGTAGATGAAACCTACTTAGAGGAGTTAACGGATATGTTGACCAACTATACCAAAAACAATATTAGATTGGTACAAAGAGGTATCGACAAAATCGTTTGGAATACTATGGATAAAAACCTAAAAATTACTATCTATAGAGTATTACAGGAACTGATGACCAATATGCAAAAACATAGTCAAGCAGATTTAGTTGCTATTGTCTTTAAAAATGAAAAAAACAACCTAATCATTAAGTACTCTGATAATGGTGTGGGTATCCAAAAATCAGCTATAAAATCAAAAAATGGACTCCGTAATACGGAAAAGCGTATTCTAGCTATCAACGGAACTATTATCTTTGACTCAGAAAAAAATAAAGGCTTTAAAGCTGAGATTAAAATCCCGTGTTAAAAAGGATCGAATATGTTTACAAAAGTATTGGTAGCAGAAGATTATGAAATTGCCAATCAAGGTATCGTAAAAGTACTAAATGACGAAGTAGGTATTCTAGATATTAAGGAAGCTAAATACTGTGATGATGCATATATCAAATTTAGAAAAGCTCATCAAAGTGAAGACCCGTTTGAATTACTGATAACAGATCTTTCTTTTAAAGAAGATCATAAAGTGCAGACCAGAACTTCTGGTATAGAACTCATACAAGACATTCGGAAAATAGACCCTACCATTAATGTAATCGTATACTCTCAGGAAAGCAGACCTGATAAGATAAATATGTTATTCCAAAAACTTGATATAAATGGCTATGTATGCAAAGGCCAACATGCAATTAAAGATTTAGTAAACTGCATACAAGGTGTGTATAAAGGTGATATCGTGCTTCCATCAGAAGTAACGGATGCTAACACCGATAATATCATCAATTTAGATGATTTTGATATTATGTTACTAGAAGAACTTGCACTCGGTTTCACTAAAAAAGAAATTGTACAGAAATTAAAAAAACAAAAAATCTCTCCTAATAGCGAAAGTACTATTGACAAAAGAGTGAGTAAACTCTTTGATGACTTTAAAGCAAAAAACACCACACATCTAGTTGCAATTGTAAAAGATTTGGGGTTATTGTAAAAAAAGCAATCTACTACGAGCTATATTCTTAGCTATTTGTTTCTAATCTCTTTTTCTACAAATATTTTCTTTAAAAAAATCCTTCTTAGTAGGATTACGTGTAGATCTTTTGATCAAATCGCGATGTACATTTTTCATCTGCTTTTTGCAATTATATTTAGTTAGATAACAATTACTAAAAAAACTGTTTTTTCTAAAAAAATTCCCTTTGATTACGGAAATCTGTAAGGACTTCCGCGCTAGTAAATCTATGTTTGTACCATCAAAAAAAAGTAAGATTTTATTTAAGTATTCCAATCAAAAAACAAACGGTATAAACAAAAAAGTAATGGGAAAAATGGATGCAAATCAGGCAATAATATCCGGAATCATTAAGGGAGATCAACGGACATTAAAAGTTTTCTATCGTGACAATGTAAGATATATCCAAGGGTATATCCTTAGAAATGATGGTAATATGCAGGATGTAGAAGATGTTTTTCAGGATGCGTTAGTGGTATTGTATCAAAAACTAAAATCTGGAACTTTAGAAATAAACGTTCCATTAACAACATATTTTTATGGGATTTGCAAAAACACTTGGAGAACTCGATTGCGCAATAAACATAAAGTAGTTCATGATGAGACAAAATTTATGAGTGCAGAACATGTAACTGAATCCGTAATCAAGGATATCGAAAACCAAGAACGTGAACATTTATACCGAAAACATTTCCAGAAATTAAGTAGTGATAACAAAAATTTAATGCTGTTATATTTTGAAGGGAAATCTGCGAAGGAAATTTCAAAAATCACTGGGTATACGGAGGGATATACTCGAAAAAAGAAATTTGATGTCAAAAAACAATTATTAACGATGATCGAAAAAGATCCATTATATCGTGAACTTAGAATTACCGCATAGCTAATTACAAAAGTTATTTACTTTAAAAAGATATAGCTAAGAAAATTTAAGAATAGCTAAAAAAAAGAAAACCAGGCCGGGATCCTGGTTTTCTGCATTAAAAAAGTAATCACTGACGACTGACTTGTCGCTTATGAAAAAACGAGAATTAACTCATATTCTTCTTTATAGCCATTTTTTATACTATAAACAGCCAACTCCAGAAAAACCCTACATTTTAATATTTAAAATTATTATTTAATGTTACACAACCGGATATTGAGCATAAAAATATCTTTGAACCTAATAAAAAATCACCTATCATTACATCACTAAAACTAAACAACATGAAAAAAATAATCCCGCTACTACTTCTTGTTATTTGTCTATTCGCCTGTAAAGACGAGCAAAAAGAAAAAACTTTGGATACTGAGAATAAAATAGAATCCACTGATGATAATCAAGAAAAAGAAGCAGAAAAGAAAAATAATAATTATCAAACCTCTTCGGTAGTAAAACCAGCTAATATTGATCTGGACAAAGAGGTAGAGAATTTTATCATATGCAAAAAAGCAGCTACAGAACGAAATGATTGCAGAAATAGTATCTCCAAAACGATTACCAAAGTCTTTGAAGTAACAGAATTTAAGGACCAAAAATCGGGATATGTGATATATGACAGTATTCGTCCTATTGCAGAGCGATCTAAGAGTTGGTTGCAATTAGGAACTGTAACTCAGCAAACCATAGATCAAGCATTAGAGCATACCAATAGAGGTGGTTTAGCACTAATCATTGACACTGCAGAAACATATGGCCATGTAGTTGTGATTGTTCCAGGAGAAAGCAAAAAATCTGGATCTTGGGGTATGAAACTACCCAATGTGTTATCACTAAGCAATTACAAACCCGAAAAATCATTTAGTGACAAATCACTTTCGTATGCGATGAAAAAAAGTGATGATTTAAAGGTTTTTGTTAGGCAGTAAAAAATATCTAGTTTAATAGTATCTAAATCCTCAATTGGTTATATTTCTTTTGAGGATTTTTTTTGATTATTAATTACACTACGCAAAACTATTGCGCAATACAATCTAATCTTTGCTTCATTAATTAGAAATACAATGAAAAATAAAATTAACATTACCGGAAAGACATTGATTGATTTAGGATTTAGATCTGGTAAATGGTTCCCAGAAGCTATTGAACATATCAACACCCATCAATTAGCTGATGAAGCAATGCATACCTATTTAGAACAATATAAAATGCCTCCTATCCAGGAGTTACATAAAACTGCTATAGACTTTAAAATTAATATTAAAGCAGAGAACGAGTTAGAGCAAGATAATGTTACCAAAGTAACTGACTCCATGAAGGAATTGATGAAAACTCCAACAATTATAAACGGTGCCGTGATGCCGGATGCATGTCCATCTGGCCCAAAAGGAACTATTCCTGTAGGCGGCGTAGTAGTCGCTAAAAATGCAATTCATCCAGGAATGCATAGCGCAGATATTTGCTGTTCTGTGATGTTAACTGATTTTGGTAAAATGGATCCTAAAAAAGTATTAGATGCTGCACATGCCAGTACTCATTTTGGACCTGGCGGAAGGCCTAGAGGACATCAATATCAGCTGACCGATGAATTGTTAGCAGAATTTAAATCTAACTTCTTTCTTAGAGAAGATAAAGATATTAGTATGGCTAGGGAACATCTAGGAACGCAAGGAGATGGAAATCATTTTCTGTTTGTAGGAACTTCTACCAAAACTGGAAATACCATGATGATCACACATCACGGATCCAGAGGTGTCGGAGCCAGATTGTATAAAAAAGGAATGCATATCGCCGATAAGTTCAGAAAAGATTTATCTCCAGATACACTAAAGCAAAATGCTTGGATTCCTTTTGATACCGAAGAAGGTCAAAACTACTGGTCGGCATTACAAACGATCAGAAAATGGACAAAATTAAATCATGAAGTGATTCATGATGCAACTTTGAAAACGTTAGATCTAGAAGCAGAAGATAGATATTGGAACGAACATAACTTTGTCTTTAAAGAAGGTGACTTATTTTATCATGCAAAAGGAGCAACACCATTAGATAAAAAGTTTATGCCAGATATCACAGGACCAAGATTGATTCCATTAAATATGGCTGAACCTGTATTAATTGTCGAAGGAGCAACTACAGAAAATAATTTGGGATTTGCACCACACGGAGCAGGTAGAAATATGAGTAGAACGCAGCATAAGAGAAATAAAGAAGGACAAACTAATGAAGAAATCTTTGCCATCGAAACAGAAGGTTTAGATGTGCGTTTTTTCTCTAAAGAAATTGATATTTCTGAATTACCTAGTGCTTATAAAAATGCCGCAACTGTAAGAAATCAGATGGAGGAATTTGGGTTGGGTACTGTAATAGACGAAGTGATGCCATACGGATCTATTATGGCGGGAGATTTTAGTATCAATGCTCCTTGGAGAGTAAAGAGAAGAAATAGAAATAAGTAATTATATCTCAACCTGAGCCTTTCGAAAAGCTCAGTGTGATAAACAAGAATTGTAAAATGCAAATTAAAAAAGGAACCCTGTATTAAGTTTTTAACTTAAAATTTAATACAGATGAAATCTTATGACAACAAGAAATTTTATAATTACAAAACAAGTCATAAAAGGAAAAAGAGAACGCAAAACGCTCAGAAATGGTGGAAGTTAGGTAGCGAGTATACAAGAGAAAAGAGACGAGAATATCGCACTAAAAGCAAAGTTGTTTTACGCAAAAAATTAAATAATGAATTAGTAGAATTTCCTTTGTATAAAAAAACCATGTGGTGGGATGCCTAAAAGAATTTAAAAACTGAAATGAATTTATTTTCAATTTTACAAAACAGCAAACAGTTCCTTTCAGATTCCTGGAGGGAACGCTATGCTGATTTTTTACAAGAAGAACATCTACAGGTTTTCTCCAAAAATCTAGAACACTATCATCAGTTTGGAGTTCCAGATAAACATCCACTCCCCCATTTTGATGAAGAAATAACATCTTCACTATCCGAAGCCTTCAAAAATTTTGAAACTTTACTTGGCAATCAAAATACGGAAGCAAGAAATTGGGCGAAAATTATAGAAACCACTCCTTTCGAAAACCTTTTGATCTTGATTGGACAACGATGGACTTCAGCCTCTTTAAAAAATGAGAAAGCAATTCCTCCTCTAAAAGAAACCTTATTAGCTAGTTGTTTTACTCCTTTTAATCATCAAATCTGTATAGCTACCAGAGCTTGGGAAAAACATATCGGAAGATCTACTGATAATTTTTGGGGAGAGATAAAAGGTAATCCTGCTCAAAAAGAAGAAAAAGTGCAACAACGTATTCTAGAAATTATAGAAAATAAAACCTGGTGGAATATCTTTTATCATTATCAGCACGAATATGTATACGAAATTAGAGTACCTAGCGGACATGGAATCCGATGGAGTGCGGATGGAACAAAATTAATAGGTTTTTTAGAACCTTTTCTATAGGTTCATATATTGTAGTAACTTCTTTCTTTACCTTTGTAATAACCATTAACCAACATAATACGTATATGATTCACACTATAGAAAACGACCACCTAATTGTTAGTATTGATAGTATTGGAGCAGAATTAACAAGTATCAAAACCAAAAAAGATAATAAAGAATTTTTATGGCAAGGTGATCCTACTATATGGGCAAGTCAGGCTCCTGTGCTGTTTCCTATTATTGGCGGACTAAAAAATGGAACATATACTTATAAAAAGAAAAGTTATTCTTTACCAAAACACGGATTTATTCGTTATAACAAAAACATAGTTGGAACGAAAACACCCCCTTCTAAAGCTTCGTTTTCTTTACCTTTTTCTTCAGAAACATTGAATAGCTATCCATTCAAATTCAAATTCACTATTAGTTTTGAACTTATCAAAAATCAAATTATTGTTTCCCATAGTATAGAGAATAAAGATTCTAAAACTATGTTTTTTTCGGTAGGAGGACATCCAGCTTTTAATTGTCCTATTAATTCATCAGAAACATATGAAGATTTCTATATCCACCTTGATAATATTAATAATTCTGAAAGTAATATACTGAGTGATGAAGGTCTTATATCTAAAGATACTATTTCTGTTATTAAAGATCATAAAATTCAGCTTACCGAAAATCTATTTGATAAGGATGCTCTAATTTTCAAAAAGATACACGCCAAAAAAGCAACACTTACTCATAAGACTAAGGGGCCTGTTTTATCGATGGATTTTAACGATTTTCCGGATCTTGGTATTTGGGCAAAACCCAAAGCTTCCTATGTTTGCATAGAACCCTGGTTAGGATATGCTGATATAGAAGAAACAACACAAAACATCGAAGAAAAAGAAGGAATTCAAAAACTTGACGAGGGAAAAATACATACTAGTAACTATACAATCACCATAATTGATTGTAGATGATTTAAAAGTAAATATTAGATCTCTTAAGTTTTAAACCAATCAACTCTAAAATTATTTTAAAACCTTCTAGTATTCATATAAAATACTTTGGTCAGAATTTGTAATATTCAGCAAAACTTGATTCCCTTCAACTTGTAGATTTGAAATATCGAAATCCAATTCTTGTGTAATAAACGCTTGACAAGCTTCTTCATTCCTTAATGATAATCTTAAATTTCTTTGGGGCGGATTGGATTCAAATACATTCTCAGAATCAATTAATTTTAATTCCCAAGTATTTCCATCACAACCTGACGCTCCAAAATTGATTTTTAAACAATTATCAGCTATTGTTACACTATTAATGGTTACTTGATCTGAAGGCGCATCCGCATATTCTGAAGCATCTACCAAAGTTGTAAAATCACAATTAGTTGGGTTTGCAACATCATCATCGTTCGAACAGCTCAAAATTGTAATTCCGATTAAAAGAAGGACAAGTATATTTTTCATGATTAAAGTTATATGTTATTTCATAGATGAAACTCTTACCTGATGGTTGCGGTGAATTATACAAAATTTTTATAAAAGCTATTGCTATTTTACAATCCAAACTTAAATACAACTAAAGATCTAACGATTGCGCTGTTGTATTCTTCTATAAGGAAGATCTTCTTTAGATTGAGTAGCATTTGTCTTTTCATTTTTCATATAACTTTTATGAATCCATCTTTTCTTATCCACATCTTCCGTAGTAAAAACGATATTTCCGTTGCTATTTTGAACCGTTCTGAAATTCGTTGTTTTATTGATACTTTTAACTACTTCTTCATTTTCGTCTTTAACGGCATTCTTAAATGTTTGTACATCTGCTATTGAGCAAGACGATTTATGATCAACATCCTTTTCTTCACTGATCGCTTCAACTATAACTGATTCTAATATTTTATCCCACAAATTCTTAAAAAGATGTTGATTATTATAGATCTCTACTCCATAAATTTCTCCATTGATAGCATATGCATATCCAATGACATTGTTTGTTTTTATTAGATCCTTAAACTTATTGTAGTATTCTTTTTTTGCACTATCCAATTCGTCACTCTCTAGCGCTAATTGCAAGCTCGTATTGGATGCGTTATTGGCTACATTTACCGTTTTTCCATTTTTTCTGGAAAGATTATCATTTAAACGATCCTTCTGTTCCGCTACTTTTCCCCAAACCTTACTCTGATTTTTTTCGTGTCTTGCAGCAAGTTTTAATTCTCTAGATGATAACATTTTGGTATTAGACGCAAAAGAAGAAAGAGTTTCATTACCACGTTGTCTCCATCTACCTTGTTCTACACAAAAACTTTGTAATTCTACATTCTTCGCTTTTGGCGGAATAATAACATCATAACTTATTGTTCTATCCTGTTTTCCTCCTTTTACAATATCTCCAGAATGAATAAATATATAATCATCGCTATTATTATCCAATAGCAATTGATTTACATTTCCTGTTTCTTTTACCGTCACTTCTCTTGTATTCATTGCTTCGGATAAGGTTTTATAAATATCACCAGATATTTTTTCTTCACCTGTAATCATAAATAGCGTAAGGTTCTGAACATGTATTCCTTCCTTAATTTTAATTTCTTCTGTAATCTGTTCATTACCTGGGGTATTAGTAATCTTTTGGTTCTCTGAAACTTCGCCCTTTTTGAAACCAAAAAATAGAATACAAATACTAAAAACGGATAAAATAATTGAGTATACCTTCATGATTGTTTTTTTTCAAAAGTATCTAGTTAGATGACGATTCTCAATACGTATCGAGTGAGATGACCTTTTCATTTAGGGAATTACTTTTACGATTTAGGTAACTCATAAAAGAAATACATTAAAAAAATAATCCACATTCTTTTGTAAGTTTTATTTCTTTATCTTGACTGAGTATGACAATTAATACCTTAAAGCACCCTTTTGATCTGTAATAAAAAAAATATTGCAATTCTAGTTTTTGCACTTTCGCAAGAAGAGGAAATTAAAAGAAAACCTTTTCTAAAGAACAGTTCATTACAATCAGATCTTACTTCGCGAACGATTACTTTAGTCGAAAAAACAGGATTAGATTATTTTATCTACAATGAACAGCTACAATTAGGAACCAATTTTGGAGAACGGTTTGCCAACGCAATTCATGAAATCTACCAAAAAGGCTATGATGCTGTAATTTCTATAGGAAACGACACTCCTAATCTGAGCAAAGTACATCTATCAAAAGCAGTTGAAACTATACAAGAAGAGCAATCAGTAATTGGTCCTTCATTTGATGGTGGTTTTTATCTCATAGGGCTTCATAAAGAAACATTTAACAGAAAAGAGTTTGCTGAATTTTCTTGGAACACCTCTAATGTAAGGAAGGAACTTTATACATATCTAGGGTCTTATAATAAGTCTTTTTGTCAATTAGATTTTTTACATGATCTGGATCATTTTTCAGATATCATAAACATATATAAAACACTTCCGTTTCTGTTAAAAAAATTACGAAGTGTATTACAAAGAATATTTCAAAAAGGAAAGAAAACAACTTCTTCCGGACAAATACTTCTATTACATATTTCATTAAAAACATATTATAATAAAGGGTCTCCGCACCTTATCTACTAATATGTAAAAAGATGTTTTTTAGACATCGCATACTTCTATTTAATTAAAAAAACACTAATCAATCTATGGTTGATATCGTGTATTGATGCGTTTAAATAATTTTTAACGTTTCGATAAACGTCTTACTATATGGTTAATGATACGCTCAATTATATTATAATACATGAAACTCTTTCTTAAAGTCATTTTTATTTTTATTACCCCCTATTTAGTTATTTCTCAAGAAACCACCGGAACACTTCAGGGAACACTTACAGATACTGAAAATAACCCAATACCATTTGCAACTATTCAATGTATTGATGTTTCAACCAATTACAAATACGGAACTATTTCAGAAGAAAATGGTTTTTATAATATCACAAATCTATCTCCATCTAACACTTATAAGTTACAAATTTCATATGTTGGTTTTCAGACCATGATAGAAGAGGATGTTACGATTCAATTGGGAAATACCACTATTAAAAACTTTGTCATGTCGGAGGATAGCGTATCCTTAGAAACTGTTGTTGTAACAGGTTCTTCTAAAAGTCAAAAAAACGGTAATGAAACCTTACTAGGAAAACGAGAACTTAGAACAACTCCAACAATAAGCAGAAGTATTCAGGATCTCACTAAAAATCTAACAGAAAACAACCTTAATTCTTTTGGTGGAGCCAGTAATCGTTTTAATAATCTTAATATCGATGGTATTGCTAATAACGATGTCATTGGCTTTCAGGAACCGGCCAGTGGTGCTGCTGGATCTTCTGCCAATGGAACACCAGGAAGTCTCTCCAGAACCCAACCAATAGGATTAGGTGCAGTAAAAGAACTTTCCGTAAAACTAGCTCCGTTTGATGTAAGTATCGGAAATTTTAGCGGTGCTAGCATTAATTTAGTAACTAAAAATGGGACCAATACCACAAAAGCAGAAGTATATGGATACGGAAACAATCAGCTTTTATTAGGAAACTATGCGGATGGTATTAAGCAAGAAAGTGCTAACTTTTATGATGTTCAGTTTGGAGGTGGAATCGGGGGACCGATTATAAAAGATAAATTATTTTATTATGTAAATGTAGAACAAGCACTTTCTGACAATCCTGTATTAAATGCTCCTGGTAGTTCTACATCTAATATTTCTTCAGAGGATGTACAATTAATTTCGGATCGTCTAATTTCAGAATACAATTACGATCCAGGTTCTTTTACCAACGCCTCTATTAAAACTGCAAGTACCAAAATATTTGTTCGACTAGATTATAATCTATCAGATCAGCATAAAATTACATTACGAAATAACTATGTAAACAGTTTTGCCGATAATTTAGAATGGAGTTCTTCTATATTTAACTTTGGAAATCAAGGATATCGTCATAACAGCATTGCTAATAGCCTAGCACTAGAGTTAAAATCTAATCTTACTAATGGAATTACAAACCAACTTACATTAGGATACAATACGGTCAAAGAAGATAGAGATTTTGATGGGCGTGTATTTCCACATATCCAGATAGCTTCTAATTCTAGTAATCGAATATTTGCCGGAACCTATAGAGAAGCTTCTGTATATAGCACTGATTTCTCTACACTGCAATTAGCAGATAAAATATCATATACTTCACAAAAACATACAATTACCGCAGGCGGATTAGCACAGTTTCATGATGTAGATTATGGGTTTTTATCTGCTTGGAACGGGCGTTGGGAATACCGATCAGTACAAGATTTTTTAGATGACAGCCCTAGTCGTGTACGTGGTGTATACAATATTAATAATAATGATTTTGATTTTGTAACTAGTCGACCATCTGCAACGGTTTCTGTTATAGAAACAGCGCTTTATTTACAAGATCAATTCAGAATTTCTAATCAATTTTCCCTTACTGCTGGTATACGACTCGACACTCAATTCTTACCAAGTGACTTACCGATCAGTCAAGAAGTATTGAACACACCAGAGTTCAGTCAGTTTGATAACAAAATTTCCAATGCACCGCAATTCAATCCTCGATTAGGATTCAATTATTCATTAGGTACTAATAATAAGTACAAATTACGTGGAGGTACTGGATTATTTTCCGGTAGAATCCCATATTTATGGTTTGCTTATGTAGAATATATATCTGGAACAGAATATTTTAACATCGACTTACGTCCCACAGATGCAACCCCACTTACCGAAAATCTGGCAGATTTGCGCAGTGCACAACCTAATCTTACAGAAATCAATTTAATTGATAATGATTTTACATTACCAAGAGAATGGAAAACTAATGTAGCTTTTGAAGCAAAATTACCTCGTCAATGGAATGTAAATCTGGAAGGAACCTATACTGAAGTATTAAATGGATTATTTTTTCAATCCATCAATCGCAGAAATGAACTTGGGAATTTTACTGGTGCAGATAATCGTCCCTATTTTTTACAGACAGGTCAAGACATAAAAATTAATCCAAATTTCACAAATGTATTTCTATTAACCAATACAGATAAAGGATACCGCTATAA
Source organism: Aquimarina amphilecti (assembly GCF_900109375.1). Lineage (GTDB taxonomy): Bacteria > Bacteroidota > Bacteroidia > Flavobacteriales > Flavobacteriaceae > Aquimarina > Aquimarina amphilecti. The sequence continues at coordinate 427,467 of NZ_FOAB01000005.1, read as the reverse complement.
TATAACAGCAAATGTTTCTAAAAGAATAGGGAATTATAGAGGAACTGTAGGATATACATATGGAAAAAGCAAAGATATCTCGAGTACTGTTAGAAGTTCTCCTGCAGCCAATTTCGAATGGAATCAGGCTGTTTTCGGTAATGAACCTACTATTTCATTTTCTAATTTTGATCTAAGACACAAGGTGGTATCCACTCATTCTTATGATGTTGATTTTGGGAAATCTAACACAGCCGCTATTTCTTTTTTATATAATGGTCGTTCCGGAAGTCCCTATTCCTTTGTTTACCAAGGAGATCCTAATCGAGATGGTTCTTCTCGAAATGATCTCATATATGTACCTAGAGATCAATCAGAAATACAACTAGTTGATATTGTAGATAACAATGGTATTGTTACAAGTACAGCTAATGAACAATGGCAACAATTAAACAACTATATAGAAAACAATTCATACTTAAGAAGTAGAAGAGGTAATTATGTAGAAAGAAATGGAGCAAAAACTCCTTGGAATCACGAATTAGATATGAAGTTGCAATATGGAAAACAACTAAAAAATGGACATAGTATCACAGTATCTTTAGATATGTTAAATGTATTTAACTTTATCAATCGTGATTGGGGACGTTTAGTATTCGTCCCTAATGTAGTTAACTCTAGTTTTAGTTTACTCAATTTTGTTGGAATAGAAAATGAACAACCGCAATATCAATTTAATGTAGATCCAGATGAGCAACCTTGGAACATAGATTTACAAAATTCTCGATGGAGAGCACAAATTGGGATTAAATATGGTTTCTAGAAATCTCACTTATCTTATTCAGAATCAAAATGAATTGTTATTATAATTTGGAACTTATTCAATATTAAACTCATATTTGCAATATAAATAAGAACTAAAATCAGTTTTAACTATCTATGAATCTATTTTGTACACATAAAAAAGGACGCTGTAAAGCTGTTTTCAAATCGAAAGCATAGATAAAAAACTAGAAAAACATATATTCTAAAGAGCGTCCAAAAAAATTGGACGCTTTTTTTATGTATTATTTTTTAGAAACTATGAACACTCAATAAAATGTTGTTTGAACGATACTCATAAGAACTACAGTTAATTAGCAAATAGATCAATATTCGTTACTAAACGAACAGGAATCCCCTTGTTCAAAAACAATCGCAAACTACTGTTAATCAATAAATTAAATTGAAAAATAATTTGCATACTTAAAAAATAGATTTCATATTTGCACCGCAATACAGCAACAAAAATAATAACTATTAATAACCGAAGTAATATGACATTTAAAAACATATACACATATACACTAAGAGAACAAGGTTCTTTTATGCGTATGCTTCGGGACTTCTATAATTCATAAACTGATCCCATCAGTTTGGTTTAAAGTCCGAAGCCTGAAAAAGTTTCGGACTTTTTACTTTCAATAACTCTTCTTAGGATTAATTAGCACTCAGAATGTCAATGATCAATTGATATATCCAGTTGTCACACTGAGCTTGTCGAAGTGTCCGAAAAACAAAATAAACAAACATTAACCTAAACAATAATCAAATGAAATTTTATAACCAAAACAGTTAGGATTTCAGATATCAAAGGTATGCTGGAATCATTAGTAAGACAATTATGAATTAAATAAAAATGTCTAATGAAACCGGCACATATTAAAAGCCAAAGACAAAAAGAGATTCGTCGTATTCAAAAAAGGCAGCGTAAAATCTGGAAAAAACAACGAAATCTAGGATATATAAAATTAGAAAAACCTATTCGTCATGGTTGGTTTAAAGAATCTGTAATTACCAAAAATGTAGAAAAATATAAAAATCAAAAATACATTGAAGAATTACATAAAAAGTTAGAAAAATCATTTTGGGGAAGAACCAAAGAAGAAGCTGATAAAAAATGGCTTCAGGAAACTTCAAAATATTTAATTAACAAAGAATTGCCAACCATAAGTCGTAGATCCTTTAATAAGCTTAGTGATGGTGCACAAAGAATGTGTGTTCCCTTCAGGTATTATACTAAGGAAAAGAAATTAAAGCTTCGGTTTTATGTCAATCTACCGAAAGGTACATATAGGATCAAATTTACAAAAGCTTATGTAACACATAGCAAACGAATAGATCCAAAACTGGAAAGTGAAGATGCATTACTAGACCAAAGGTTGTTAAAAAATGGATACTTCGAGGAGGTACAAAAACAATACAACTGGAAAGATTATTGGCAGATTTCAAAAGGAAGAAAAGAAAAGCTCAAAACGAATAGCAAATTAAGGGATCTTAAAAAACATAAGATCCAAGAAATTATAAAAGAAGAAATATTATGGGAAAGAAATTAAGCGGAAAAGACTTAATCAAATTAGGCTTTCCAAAAAACAATAGTATTAATGTGACGTTGGGTCAGATTAATCGATATCAAAAAAGAGTAAAAAAAGAACACATATTAATAGAAGCTAAAAAGGTATTATTAAATCCAGAAGCCTATCAAGGTGATGGCGTATGGGGTAAGATTGCTGAGAGTTTACTAAAGCCAGTGGAAGTAAAAAAACACGCTTTAAAAACTACCAGATCACCATTTCAGATTTATGGCGAAAATGAAATCGATGAGCAAGCAAAATATCAATTGTATGATGCACTAAAATTACCCGTTGCAGTTGCGGGAGCTTTAATGCCAGATGCACATAGCGGATATGGTTTGCCAATTGGTGGAGTACTTGCCACAAAAAATGCAGTGATTCCATATGGTGTTGGAGTAGATATCGGATGTAGAATGTGTCTAACAATTTATCCGATTGCTATCTCCTATTTAAAAGGGAAAAAGCATCAATTGGAAAACATATTGTCTGAGCATACCAAATTCGGGATGTATGAAACCCATAAAATAAAGCATGATCATGAGATCTTTGAAAGAGAAGAGTTTAAGAACATACCTCTAGTAAAAAGATTGAAAGACAAAGCATATAAACAATTGGGTACTTCTGGTGGTGGTAATCATTTTGTAGAATTTGGAACTGTAGATATTACAGACAAAGCGAATGAATGGGGATTAGATATAGGAACTTATATAGGTGTATTATCCCATAGCGGATCTCGAGGATTGGGAGCAAATATCGCAAAACATTATACCTATTTAGCAACCAAACAATGTCCATTACCAAAACATGTGCAACAATTAGCATGGTTGGATCTAAATACGCATGATGGCCAAGAATATTGGTTGGCTATGAATCTTGCCGGAGATTATGCGCAAGCATGTCACGATGATATTCATGCTAGAATCGGAAAGTTATTAGGATCACGACCTGTTGCAAAAATTGAAAATCATCACAATTTTGCTTGGAAACAAGAAGTAAACGGCGAAGAATGTATAGTGCATAGAAAAGGAGCTACTCCTGCTGCCAAAGGCGAGTTAGGAATTATTCCGGGATCTATGACAGCTCCAGGATTTATAGTAAGAGGATTAGGTAATTCAGAAAGTTTACAATCCGCATCTCATGGAGCAGGAAGATTACATTCTAGAAGAAAGTGTAAAGAGAAATTCACCAAAAGTGACATCAAAAAACAATTAAAAGCAAATGATGTTACCCTAATCGGCGGAGGAATTGATGAAGCACCAATGGCGTACAAGGATATTACTAAAGTAATGGCAAACCAACAAGAATTGGTTGAGGTAGTTGGAACATTCGCACCAAAAATCGTGAGAATGGATAAGTAAGATATTGAGGAGTTTAATACATCAAAAACTCCTCAATGTTCATAAAAAGAATATTAAAATGAAAACTAAAATAATTCAAATAACGGCTGGAAGAGGACCTACAGAATGTAGCTGGGTAGTAGCGCAAGTGTTAAAGCTATTTCTAGAAGAAATTAAAAATAGTGGATTTACTTATAATGTTATTCAGAGAGACAAAGGCTCTGAAAATGGAACTGTGCAATCCGCAACCATACAGCTAAAAGGAAAAGAAATAGACATCTTTTTATCATCATGGCTAGGAACCATTCAGTGGATTGGTACTTCTAAATTCAGGAAGTACAATAAACGAAAAAATTGGTTCATTGGAATGTATGAAGTCAAACAGATTCAACTTGTAGTTCTAAAGGAAAAAGATATTTCTTTTCAGACAATGCGAAGTTCAGGACCTGGAGGCCAAAACGTAAACAAAGTGAATTCTGCAGTTCGCGCTACCTATAATCTCACAGGAGATCAAGTAGTTGTAATGGATAGCAGGTCACAACATCAAAATAAAAAAATCGCAATAGAGCGATTAAAAGAAAAAGTAAATCAGAGTCAATTAAATAATCTTAAAAAATCTTTATCTGATCAATGGGAAAATCATTTGAGTGTTCAACGGGGTAACCCAATTAAGATATTTAAAGGAGCTGATTTCAAAAAACAATATAAAAAACAATCATACGCATCGAATCGACAACAGTTAAAAAAAGATTTGCGTAACGAATTAAAAAACTAGGATCATGGGAAATTTACTAGACAAATATCTATTTCAAGCTTTGGATGCATATCCTTATAACTTAGAAGAAGCTGTAGAATCTTTAAACTATGCCTTGTCATATGATGACAAAAACCCTGTAGCTCTTTGTTTAATGGGTCAGATTTATGCAGAAAATCTTAGAAATTATGAAACTGCAAAGGAATATTATCAGCAGGCTTTGGCCGAAGATATTTACGCATTAGACGTGTATCCGAAATATATCAATGTATTGCTTTGGAATGAAGATTATAATGAAGCAGAAAAATTAATTGACTTTGCATTGACCTTAAAAGGTACAGATAAAGCTGTTCTATATATGCAAAAAGGAATTCTATTCGAACAAAAAAAAGCATATAAGAAAGCACTTAAAGTCCTAAAAAATGCCAAAGTACATACCTACAACAACTACTTGATAAGTGATATTGAAGGTGATGAAAAAAGGATTAAGGACAAAATGCCTAAGAAGAAAAAAAAGAAGAAAGAAAATAAAACCAATAAGACTTCTAAAAAGTCAAAAAAGAAAACGAAATAATAATGATTGGCCATCCCAATAAAGGCTGGAATGACAAAATAAAGAAAGAAGTATGGGAGCGCCACACAACAAAAAAAAATATGGAGAATTATGGCCCAGTTATAGAATCCAATGTGCATTAGAAATATTAATACCTCTTAAAGATTTCGTTATTCTATCGGGAGGTTGGGCATGGCATTTTTTATCACCAATAGGCCATACAGAATATAAACACGCTCATGATCATAAGGATATAGATCTTTTTGTAGATCCTAAAAAGGTAGCTCAGGTAATGTATATACTACAAGAAAATGGTTTTCAAAAAGTATGGACACGTTATGACAAGTTACCAAGTGATGAGAATTTTAGACGTTATGAAAAAATAGTACTAATGGAAAATGAAAAATCAGTACGAATAACAATTGACTTTTTTGTAAAATCTAATATCCCATCTCGAAAAGTTAAAGGATGGACAATCGTGAAACCTTCTTATTTATTAGGACTGTATTCTAATATACATTCTAGTGATAAATGCTGGGCAGTACAATCCGCGATTAAATTATTAGATCAAAACATGGATCCTTTAGATAGAGAGGAATTAGTGACTATTCCGAAAAAATAAAACACATCATACCCCACAAGTCTTAAAATCTTATGGGGTATATAACACAAAATTAAATGATAACAACAAATACAATTATAATCATAGATTTAGAGGCAACCTGTTGGAACGGTTCTATCCCAAAAGGACAAGTACATGAAATCATAGAGATAGGAATTTGTTTATTGAATACCCAAACCGAAGAAGTTTCTAAAAATAAAGGAATCTTAATCAAACCTGAACGATCCGAAGTAAGTTCCTTTTGCACAGAACTAACAACCATCACTCAAGATTTGTTAGATAACGAAGGGATTTCGTTCAATGAAGCCTGTGAAATTCTTAGAGATGAATACCAAGGGTATCAATATACCTGGGCAAGTTATGGGCAATATGATCTAAATATGATGAAAAAACAATGTAGCTTCAGAGAAATATCCTACCCTTTATCAGAAAATCACATCAACGTGAAAGAACTTTTTACTAAGACCAAAGGGCTGCAAAAAAAAGTTGGAATGAAAGGAGCATTAGGAATATTAAATATGCCATTAGATGGAACACATCATAGAGGTATTGATGATGCTAAAAATATTGCCAAAATTTTGAGCTGGTGTATTACTCAAAATAAGGGGTGAATTAGAGAAGGGAAAATTCAAACAAACATAAATTGTTAATTTTTAATAATTTTATGTTAATGGTTTTACAGTAATGTAGTTACAATCTTACAATAATTTGTAAGAAATTACGTGTATTTCATCGATTTTTTCGATTAAAAACCTGTTTTTAATCTATTTTTTAGGTAACTTATCTAACTACTAACAAAAAAACCCCTAAAATAACTTCAAGATGAAAGCTCTTAAAACCTTATTCTTTTTTTTAATTTCATTGTCATTTTTCAACATCAATTCACAAGAAATTGTAGATCATAATCCGTGGGATCAGATTCTGGTTCTCAACGTAACTGATGAAGGATTGGTTGATTATGATGGTGTCACAAATGATGTATTAGTATTTTATAAATACTTTAGATATCTACAGAATATTTCTCCAGAAGATCATTGGAGTAAAGAAGAAAAGTTAGCTTACTGGCTTAATGTGTACAATGCTACTGTTATGAAAATGATCATTGATGAATATCCTATAGCATCCATAAATCAAATAGAAAATCCATGGAAAAGAAAAGCATTTAAATCGAATGATATTCGATATAGTTTAGATGACATTGAGCATAGTATCTTAAGAAAATTTGGAGATCCTAGAATTCATTTTTTACTTAATTGTGGTTCTATGTCCTCACCAAGATTATGGAATAGAGCATATACCAGCAGTAATATAGATTATGCTTTAGAGGAAAGAACCAAAGAATTTATTAATGATCCACAGAGAAATCAAATTAATTCTAAAACAGTTAGAATCTCCCAATTATTCGAATGGTACGAAGATGATTTTGTCAGTAATCATATGGATGTAATCGATTTTATAAATGAATATTCAACGATTACTATAGATAAACAAATAACCAAAAAGTATGTTACCTATGATTGGAGCCTTAATAAAAATGACAAAAAAACTCCAATAACAAGCAATAATTAGCCTCTTTAACTTATCACCTTTTTATTCTTTTTAGCCAAAAATAATGTTCATATAATACTTTGGGTAGTATCCAACTTACACATCTTTATAACAAGATAAGGGTTTAAGATATTATCATTGTATACCAAATATGTAATCACTTTTAAAACCTAAATACACCTAATTATGACTAACATTACCAACCTTAAAATGACAACGGTAATATGCTGTTTAATGTTTTTTTCATCGGTATCTGCACAAACCATTATAAATGGATTTTTTCCACAAAAAAACGATTTTACTTTAGCCTCCTCTTATTCCTATAAAAGTTATGACAATTTTTTTCGCGGTAGTGATCAAACCAACTCCAATCCGATGAATATGGGAGAAATCTCATCAACTGTTATAAGTGTATATGGCGAATATGGCATACTTAATTGGTTATCTACTACGGTAACGCTACCTTATATTTCTACTCAAAATGAAACAGGAGTTTTAGATCCTGTATCCCAAACCGATGAAGTAAGTGGAGTTCAAGATTTAAGTCTTTTCTTAAAGGCAAAAGTTCTAGAAAAAAATCTGGATGCTGCAAAAGTAGCAATTGGAGGTGCTGCTGGTGTTTCTGTACCTGTAGGAGGATATGAAGAAGCTGGAATACTATCTTTAGGTAATGGAGCTACTGCTGTAGATGGTTGTGGTTTTATTCAACTTAGTACACCTTCCAATCTTTTTGTCGAATTACAGGCTGCTTATAGTTTAAGAAACAATTCAGATTTTGAAATTCCAAATGCTACTCTTTTTAGCGCTAAGCTTGGATACTATAACAAATGGTTTTATGCACATGCAAAAGTTGGAACTCAGAACTCTCTAGACGGACTAGACATAGGTACTCCCGAATTTGCAGCGGCTGGAGGCGCCCAAGCCTTGCCCGAAACCGAAGTAGATTATACCAATTTCTATTTTAATCTGTATGTTCCTATTTATAAACAAAGTATAGGAATATCATCTGGATACACTACCAATATGAGTGGAAAAAATTATGATCGAGCCTCAGGTTTTTCTCTAGGATTAGTATATAAAGCAGAGTAATCCGTATTCAATTAATCTATCTTAATTAACCTATTAATAAAAATTTACCCCGTGAAAAAAATATTCCTACTTATCGCCATTATGACACTGATTTCCTGTGAAAAAAATGATTTTATGTCGCTTGATGAAGAAATAATTGAGTATAAAATCGATAATGTACCTCAAAATACAGAAATGCTAACAGAAAGCCTTGAAGAACATTTTAGTTCTATAAAACTAACTAAAAATGAAATAAACAATCTTGTGCCGTTTAAAGGAAATAGCTTAAGAGATATCAATATGTAAACCGATATCTCTACTCCATAAATAATAAATACCATTTCCTGACTAAAGCCTCTGAATCAGTAATAAATTTTTATTACAATTAGAAAGTTATTTCTTAAATGGTTATTCAAGATTTAAAACGAAAAAATATAACATTTTAATTTAAACTTATTTTCATGAAAAAGATATACTTACTTATCGTTATTTTGGGTCTATTTTCCTGTGAAAATGATGATTATATATTACTCGACAAAGAAATAGATCAAACATCATTTTCAAAAGCACCTTCGGGGCCTACAGGATTAGACAAACAAGTCCTAGACCAGTTAGAAATCATTTCTGGAGGGATTGGGGCAGCTTATTTTATACTTCCAGAAAGCAATCAATATAACAGTATTCCACAAGATCCATTAAACCCTATAACGCCAGAAAAAGTGGCATTAGGAAAACTTCTGTTCCATGAAACGGCTACTGGAGGAAACCCTACAACGGGATCTAACTTATTTACATATTCATGTGCATCTTGTCATCACGCAGCAGCTGGTTTTAGTTCAGGTTTAAGACAAGGTATAGGAGAAGCGGGAATAGGTTTTGGCGCTAATGGAGAAGGTAGAACTTTTGACCCTAACATTGCGGTAAGTGACTCGGATATTCAACCCATAAAATCTCCAACAGTATTAAATGTAGCGTATCAAGATATAATGTTATGGAATGGACAGTTTGGAGGTTCCGGTACAAATCTTGGAACTGAAGCAAATTGGACAAATATTCCAGAAAACTTTATTGGTTTTGAAGGTGTAGAGGTACAAGCTATAAAAGGACAAGGAGTACACAGATTATTAATTGATGATAATTTTGCATCTACCTTTGGATATCAACAAATGTTTGATGATGCTTTTCCTGACTCTCCAGTTAATGAAAGGTATACTACTACTAATGCTGCCTTAGCAATTGCAGCGTATGAAAGAACTGTATTACCTAATCAATCCCCTTGGCAAGAATGGCTAAAAGGAAATTATGCCGCTTTATCCAATGATGAGAAAAAAGGAGCAAAGGCATTTTTTGGTGATGGAAAATGTTATCAATGTCATACTGGACCCGCTCTAAATGATAAAAATTTCTACGCTTTTGGTATGGGTGATTTTGATAACACAAGTGATGCGTTTGTGCTAGCAAATGTAAATTTTGAAGATGTAAAAAAAGGAAGAGGTGGTTTTACAAAAGTAACTTCTGATAATTATAAATTCAAGACTCCTACTCTCTATAACCTAACAGATAATGGTATTTACGGTCATGGAGGAACCTTTACCTCTATTAAAGAAGTAATTGAATATAAAATTGATGGGGTACCGCAAAATAATGAAGTGCCAACAGCAAACCTTGCAGAACAGTTTGGCGATATAAAACTAAACAAAACGGAAATAGATAATCTTGTATCGTTTATTGGAAATAGTTTAAAAGACCCTAATCTATCCAGATATGTACCTCAATCTATAAATTCAGGGAATTGTTTCCCGAACAATGATATCGCATCTAAGATAGATCTTGGATGTGATTGATTAACAATCTATAATAAATTAATGATTCCCTAAAACGCTAAATACCAAAATACAATGTCATTTTTATATCATGCAACAGCTCATTGAAGACTATTTCCCAAATAAAATAGCCTAACACAAATTGCTCAATGAGCTTGGCATGATTTCCCTTATTCCATTAGTATTCTTTTATCATCAATTTTAATATATCCGAATACTGATCACCAATATTTTTTTTAGAAAAAACGTCCCTTTTTTATCTAAATTAAAATTAGTTGATTGATGATCAGTTTATAAACAAATATCCATTCCCAATAAATGTATTTTATTTGCTTTCGGAATCATGAATTTTACGTTAATTAATTCGATGGTAAGTATAAAACGCATCTCTTTAAAAATACCCTACCCCCTTTTTTAAATTTTTATTAAAATATTTTCATTTTATGTTTTCTGGCTATTCATATCTTTAAACTTCATAATTATTATATTTACTAAAACAATCATATAAGGATGAAAGACAAATTATTTGAAGAGGTAATAGACAATTACGATGCACTAAAATATAGCTTACTAAAAGCACAAACTTTTGATGAATCTCATTTTGGTTTTCCGGAAATCTACTATAAGATTATGGAAACAGATAAACAGCGTGTAGATGCTTTCCATAAAGCTTTTCAGCTTAATAACAATTTTAAAGATGCTACAGTTTGCGAAATAGGTGTAGGTACACTGCCACTAACTAAATTATATATGCCTTATGTAAAAAAAGCATATCTAATAGAAAATAATCCTGATCTAATTCCTTTCATTAATAAAGAAATTGCTAAGTATCCTTGGGCAGAGAAAGTAGAAGTAATCTATGCTGATGCACTGACTGTAGATTTGCCTGAAAAAGTTGATTTTGTGGTTGGTGAATTAATGAGTATTTACTGCGCCAATGAGTTTCAGGTACAGATTTTTCAGCATATGCGAAATTTTTTAAAACCTGGCGGAAAATTATTCCCTAATCGAATTGTAAATTTTGCGAGGTTATGTGAAGCAGAAATCGATTCTAATGTTCATCATTACCCAGTTAATTTCACGAGACATCAGCCTATGTTTTTAACTCAACAATTTTTGGTTAACGAAATTGAATTGTTAAAAGAGAAAAAAGAAGGTGTAAAACTTAGTTTTTCGGTTCCAGTATTGTTTTCAGGAACAGTAAACGCTTTGTATTTAGAATCTTATGTAGAAATTACTGAAGGTTCAAATTTTACTGGAACTGATAGTTTAATGCCACCAACTGTTTTAAAAACTACCAACACCCAAGAAGTCAAGGCTGGAGATCTAGTTCATATCGATTTTAGTTTTGATTATGGTTCTTCTCTGGATGACATTAGCTGTGTATTATCATAAAATATATCCAAACTTTATTGAATAGTTTAAATAATAATTATGGACAAAATTCTTTCTTTTCTTTTTGGGGTTAAGAAATCTAAGTTTGAGATTACGAAAAAGGAATTAGAAGATATAACTAACAATTCAACTAATAAAGAAAGTAAACAAGAACAAAATACTATTAACGTAGATACAACTCCTTTATTTAAGGATAGTTTTTCGACATTATCAGATACTATTTTTAAGGAAGCTACAGAAAAATTTAAAATTAATAGATATAATTATTGGGCACCAAAATATACCAGTTTAAGATCTTATAAGTTTTTATCCGAACAACAAGTATCTTTTAAAAGAGATTTTCTTTACTGGATTACAAATGAGATTATTGAATTAGAGACAACTCCTGAAGTAGTACCTAATAGATTAAAGAATCAGTATTTCCAGGAGATACTAAATCTACTATTACGCTCGAATCTTCACTTTGAAGAAAAAGATTTTAAATATTTTATGAGCCTTTGGATAGAATATCCAACTTATATTACAATAGGTTCTATAACCTCCAGGTTACGAGAAAAATCCAAAAAAGATGGTATTAGTGAAGCGTTCTATAATTATCTAAAAAGATTTCTAAAAAGTCCAAGATTTAACAATCATTTTTATTCTTATTATAAAACTTCGAGAAATACTATACAGAAAGTACTCCATACTTATACTGTCGATAAAGATGAAAACCAACCTTTATTTTTGCTCGTCTCCGATCCTTTTGCTGATTACGTAAATAAATTTCTAAAAAACAGCAATCAAAAAGAACAGGATGCTTATTGTCAACTATTAAAAATCTTTGAGACTAATAAAGAATTTTATAATCCCTTTAAGTTACTAGTTTTAGTTGAAAAACATATTGATACTATTGGAAAGGACACCTATAAGAAACAAGTGGTAGGCTTTATAAAAAAAGCTTCAGTTTTCAAGCCCAAAATGAGCAATCTTAGAGTTGAAAAAGTAACATACAATACCGGTAGAGAAGTTCGGTATAATTGTCAATACATAAAAAAAGAAAATATAAGTATTTTAAAAAGTATGATTTTATCAATCGCAACTTTTAATAATAAAAAAAATGCAATCCCCCACCTTCTGAAAATTACAACTCGTTCTTTTTCCAATGCCAATGCTCTCAGGCTAGGAGAAACCTCTCAATCCTTGGGAAAACTATGCATATACACCTTGGCTTTTCAATATGATCAAAAAGGGAAGGATGAACTAAAAAAACTATATCAAGAAACTACTTATAAAGGTATTAAGAAAGAAATACTCGAATATTCGAAAATGTTAGAAGAACATAATGGAATAGGTCTAATATAAAACAGTTTTACTACAACTAATGTCTAATAAAATCAAGAAAATACTATCATTCTTTGGATTAAAAAAACCTTTAAAAATAACAGAAGATGAGTTAGTATATATTAATTCTGACACACTAGCTAAAGAAAAAGATATTATAGAGATTATTGACTTAGACAGTTTTAATACAGATATATCACAGGTTGAAGAATTGTTATTTGACATCTATGAAGAGGCTAAAATGACTTCGAATTACAAAGATTACGATCTTTATAAAATTGGTTTCAATTCTTTAGAACATTATAAAAAACTGATCACTTCGCACCCAGAAATCAAGAAACAATTTATCTATTATATTTCTGTAAGCGTATCAAAAAAAAATCGATCAAGACGCAAAAAAACTGTAGAAGCTAACCCAGAGATTCCTGAAAACTTTAAACTCGCTCTTAGTCAACTTGTTTTTAACTCCAAAATGAGATTAAACAATACTGATTTTACACATTTTTTTCAACTTTGGAAGAACACCTATCCATATTATTACCCATTACGTCCCTTATTACGACAGCTACAAAAACACTCCTTAGATCATAAAATAAGTCCAGAACTTAATACTTGTTTGCATTCTTTTATACGTTCTAAATCTATACAGTATTTACCTATAAAAGAGTATATGGAAGCCAAAAGTACTATTCATAGAATTATTCTAGAAAACAGTAAAATAAGCTTAGTACCTTCTTCATACGTTTTTCAATTATTACCTGATTCATTTGGAACACATGTAAATAAACTCCTCTCTGGAATGAATGAAAAGTACCAACATAATTTTTCTAAAATCCTAAAAATACTTGGTCAAGAAATAAATCAAAATACTGTAAAACAAATCAATGTATGTATTAGTAATATTGATGAAGATAAGTTTGACAGTTTTTTATATAACATAATTCGTAAATCCGCTTATTTAAAGCTAAGAAGCGTTACATTACGAAGTAAAGTGCATAACTCTAAAGATGATACTTATGGTGCTTATGAGCATGTATACATAGAGAATATTGATATAATCAAAGGTTTAGTATCCATTGCTGGTAATAGAAAAAATCTAAAATGCATCCAATTCATTACAACCATCCTAGAACGATCTTTTGGTGTAACATTAGGCACTAATTATGGTGCTACATCTAGATCTTTAGGTATTGTCTGTATTCAAACACTTGCATATAAATTTGATGTAGAAGGAAAAGATGAATTACGTAGATTGTATAAAAAAACTAGTTTTAAATTGATTAAAAAGCAAATTGAATTAGCTTCTAAAAAATTGACTGAAACAACAGGAGAAACATTACTCTAAAATATCCATATCAAATCCAATGATATCACGTATGCCAGGTTTTGAAATATCTTCTGGTTCAATTGGCGTTACATAATGCCAGAGGTCGTTTCCAAAAGTAAACTCCTCACCTGTATCAGCTTGAAAAATAAATTCTCCAGGTTCTAATACCTTAGTATAAATAAGCTCATTGTCTTTTGTAGTTGTTTTTTCATAAATCTGACTCTCAGCTCCTACTATATTTTGTCTATTAATTACTAAAGCAGACATGATATATTGCGCACCATCCTCGTGCACACCTTCTGGGGAATTTTCCCCTTTTATTTTTTCCTTAGAAATCGTTCGCATAAAGTGACTGGTAATCTGGATCTTCCTAGTTTCTGGATGTATCCTTTTTACCAAACCTGCCATTTTTTTTAGTAATTCAAAAAAGGATTTGTTTTCTACCGTATCCCTATCCGCCTGTTTAAAAACACGTTTCCATACTCTAAAATCATCAACATCTTGTTCAAAACCTTGTTCCACTATTCTTTCTACAAAATACTGATCATCCCAAATTTCAATTAAAAAAGTAGCTATATTACGCTGTCTTGTGATAGTAGATAACCGATCGAATTCTTGTTTTTGATCCTCATCGAGTTGCTGTATCCAATATGCTAAAACATCTATTGACTTTGTACCTTCAAAGTAAGGTTTATGAAGTTTTTCTATGGCTTCGGAATCTGAAGAAAAAGTAGTTTTTAAAAATGCAATTTGTTTACCTCTTACCAAATATACATCATCTTGTAATTGAGAAAAAAATGGTCTGAAAAAATGTAAAAAAGAACTTACATCTATTCTTAAATCAGCAACACTGCCAACTCGAATAGGTGATTTAATAGTTTTACCTATTCGCTTTGATATTTCTTTTTCGGTAATCATTTCTTAATTCTAACTTTCTTTGCAATATGATCTAAACATGCCTCTTTATTATGCAACCAATACGCATAAGGTATTGTAATAATCGGAATTTTCGTCCTAAATAGTGTTTTATACTGTTCTATAGAAAATGTTTTTTCCAATGTGCCAGGATACCCAACTAAATCAATACAGATGGTTTTTTGATTAAAAGTTACTAAAATATCCATTATATATCCTGCCAATGAATAATTTACCATAATATCTTGTTCATCAATCCCTAATTGAATTAATTCTTCGTGCACTTCTGTGGCAAAATTATCAATATATTCTTCTGTCTTATTATGCTGGTGATGTATTCTCGTTTCTGATAAATAATCAATGAGTAAATGTTTATTCTTAAAATTCTTAGCATCAAAAGAATAATACAAAAACTGTTTTTGTTTAGCACGAGTTATACTTACATTAAATACATCTTCCCTATCCAAATATTGAAAAACTGAACTACTAATATTGTTATCAATAGTAAATGTAATATACATCTGATCTCGTTCCTCTCCTTGAAACTCGAAAGGAGTTCCTACAGCAATTTTATGCTTTTTTATCGCAGCAAGATCATATTCTTCTATCTTATTCTTTAAGTGGTTTACCTGATCTCTAAAAGGAGAAAGAATACCTATTGTCGTTGCTACACCTGCAGCAACATTAATTTCATTATCAATTACTTCTTGTACATCTTCTAATATTTTTTCTGCTTCTTTAAGGTTCGTACCATCCTTTAGTTTTTCTCCTTCACAAAACACCCAATGTACGGCAGAAGATTTATGATGTATTTGTAAGTCCGACATTACCTTTAGTTTATCAAAATAGAACTTCTGATTACTATAACGTATAATACTAGGAACACTTCGATAATGCTCATCAAGAAAATGAACATTGGTGTTAGAAGGTAGTCGCTCCATGGCATAGTCCAGGAAACTTGTTTCCCTATAATTCATCACATCCTCACCTTTTATTAAACCATAATTATCAGCGGTACTTTCCATTACCTGTCTAGATAAAAAAGAAACATGTCTAAGCTGTTTTGGATCACCCACTATCACCACTTTTTTAGCTCTTGCTAGCACAGGAATCATAGTAGTAATATCACATTGAGAAGCTTCATCAATAATAGCTACGTCAAAAATATTATTTTCCAAAGGGAACACATCACTAACATCTGTTGACTTTGTAATCCAAATTGGTAAACACTGCAACACAGATATAAAATTTATATCCTGAAATAAGCGATCTCTTTCTACAATATCTTTTGTTTTTATGAGCTTTAATAATTGAGAAAAAGTTCGATCTTTTTGCAATAAACTAGAAATTTTATCTTTATACTTTAAAGAAATAATCTCTTTGATTAGTTTGTTTTTCTGATGAATATAATGATCTAATAACTCTATTAATTGCCAAAAGGGATATTCTTTTAATACTTGTTTAGATACATATTTGCGTTTTAATTTTTTAAAAAACGAAGGGTTATAATCCAAAAACAGTTCGGCATTTTTGATTTCTCTACTTTCTCTTTCCTTGATTTCTTCGCTTATTTCCTGAATCTTATTTTTAGCATAGTCAATTTCGCTTTGCTTTTTAGGAATAAAATAATCTCCCCCAGATTTTCTAAATCTAGTTATTGATTCTATTTTCTTTCTTAACGTAGCACGATGACTTCTTCCTGAACCTGCTCTAATAGAAAGACCTTTTACCCCTAAATCATGTATAATTTTATCCTGAAGTACATCGACTGCTTGATCTGATTTAGAACAGATCAATACACTTTTATTATGATATACTTGATCTAAAGCTAACGAAGCAATTGTATACGATTTACCTGTTCCTGGAGGACCAATTACTACAGTAACATCATTTGTCTTTACCGCCTGAATAATATCCAACTGTGACTCACTAAGGTTAGACGGAACATATACAGTTTCTTTTGATTTCTGCTCTTTTTTAATTTCTATTCTCCTTCTAGAGAAAAAACCTCGAAGAGTATCATTAAACAAATGCCTTTCCTTTATCTCATCAATTTCGTGCAAAACATCACGACTAGATTTTGACTTCTCTACTATACCTAAAGCAATCGAAGGAAGTAATTTTAATGAGGGTAATTTTAGATGACTTCTAAGTTTCTCTCCCGATATAAGCTCAGGTAAAATTTCTAAATCATTTGTATCTATTTTTACAAACTCCTTAAGTTTTTTAGCTATAACACTTATATCTTGACGACTTGGTTCTTGATCATTAATCAATGATTTTATCTCCAACACAAATGAATCATCTAGATTAAAATTAGACTTCAATACATTTAATAAAGCGTCATTAGCTCTGTTTTCGTCAAAATTATAATTTACATGATATAGTGCTTCATTATTGATCTCTAATGTCGCAGGAGTTACGATTAAAGGTGCACAAATTGTTCTCTTCTTTCCTAAAAAAGTTAACTTTCCAGTGATAAAAAAACTACAGGCAATGAATGTTTTTTCTTTTCTATGAATTTCAAGATACTTGTATAATTCTTCACCAAAGTTTGTTTTCATAAAGATAGAATCATCTTCACGATATAACTGATCAATTGTATTTAGAAAGAATCGTTTATGAACCTTTGTCCCTAAAAAATTTAATATATCATTATCCCTAAATTCTTGTTTATAACACTCCTGGTAATACGATAAGACTTTTTCTATGTGCATTTAGAATTCTATAAGTTTAAGCTTCTTCTTCGTCTTTTTGAAATCTTAAATAATCATCTACAGTTTGATTAACTGGTGGAATATCATCTTCTATGATGGTCTTTAGTAATTCTTCTGTAAGTGGTGTTATAGATACAATACGATTGGCTTGATATTCTATAATCTTTTCGAATAAATTTCTGGCAACTCTTGCATTACCAAAACTCTTATGTCTTTTCTCGTATAGTTTGTCGAATATAAATTCTAATTTCTCTTTTGCTTCATCCGCTAAAACAAAATCATTCTTTAGACAAAATAACTCAAAAATCCCTATTAATTCTTTAGGCTTATAGTGATCAAACGTAAAGTATCTATTAAATCGTGATTGCAATCCAGGATTAGATTCTATAAATTCTTCCATCTCATCGGGATATCCTGCTACAATAACAACTAATTGATCTCGATGATCTTCCATCTTTTTAAGTAATACCTCAACCGCTTCATTACCAAAATCTTTTTTATTATCCTTAGCCAAAGAATAGGCTTCGTCAATAAATAACACACCATCTAATGAAGTTTTTACCACCTCTTCTACTTTTAGCGCAGTTTGCCCGACATAACCTGCTACCATTCCTGTTCTATCGGTTTCCACAAGATGTCCTTTCTCCAGGTATCCCAAATGTTTATATATTTTAGAGACCAAACGTGCAACAGTTGTTTTCCCTGTTCCTGGAGGTCCCATAAAAACTGAATGCAATGAGTTATTTACATTTTTGAGTCCCTTTTCTTCTCTTAACTTCTGAACTTTTAAAAAATTAGATAATTCTTTAACCGAAGTTTTAATATTATCAAGACCAATCAATTCATTCAATTCGTCCATCACATCATCCAAGGTTTCATTCTCATCAATCTCTGTTTGCTTGACTCCTTCTAACTTTTCCTTTGGATGTTGTAATTTACCATTGATCTTCTTCAATAGCGTTGTTTCCTCTTCAGATATTGTACCATCCGCTTTGGTAACTAAAGAAGCTATTCTATATAAAAAAGAGGCAGAATTAGCAAAATGTTGACTATCCAATCGCTTTAAAAGTGATGGTAATAAAAATTCATTTTTATATTCTTCTCCCAAATCAAAAAGACTGGCTGTTTTGATCACTTCTATATTTTCATCAAATTTTTCCGATTGTACAAATTTGTTAATACGCTCTATAGATAATGAAGCAATAATATCATTTCCTTGAAGCTTTTCGAACATAAAAGCCAATAGAAATTTTACCTTCGCATCTGCCACTGTATTCTTCGCATCACTAAGTGGATATATCATATTGAATACCCTAATAATATCCTGAAGAATTACATGTTCCGCTTTAAACTCAATAGCATCATCTGATTTATGGACGATTGCATTGATTGTATTGGAAAATCGTTTATTATTATTCAGATCTTCAGCTAAGTTTTGAATCTTCTCTCCTTCATTTTTTAAGATCTGTAAAAAATCATAGTCGATATCAAACTCCTGAGTAGTATCTTCTTTCTGATTTACAAAATCTTTAAACTTATTAGTAAAGTCTGAAAGGCTCTTCTTCTCATCCTTCTTAGTCAACAATAAATCATCCACTAGGTCATTTAACAAAGAAATATGTTCTTTTGGAAAAGCACTGAACTTTACATCTTGGAATACCTCTTTTACTAAAGGAATCTTATTTTCTGCAATATGAATATGCTGTGTTGTAATAATAAAATCTAATTCATCCATAGATTCCTTTAAGGAATATAATACCAACAAATCTTCATCTTTAATTCTCAACGTAGAAAAAGCAGATGATATCGCTAATATTTTTAGGGGATTAATTGATTTTCCTTTAAAAAAAGCAGTTTTGTATTCCTGAGCTAACTTTGAAAAAAAATGATCTGTGGCCTTATGATATTTTCTGTTGGTCATTCTAATTTTATAAAATTTGATTTAGGATTTTAATGCTGCCTCTTTTTTCTTTTTTCCTCTCTTTTCAGCTTCTATCGCAATTATAATAAAACCAACTATTAAGGATAATAACGCAGTTAAAATCAAAATCCCCCATAACCCATTTTTAGGATAAACAGCTAAGCCTTTTGGAACCGTAACTCTTGTTCTCTCTCCAGTATCTAATAATGTTTCCCTTAGATTTATCAATACATTTGTTCTCTCTAAAGCGCTATTTGATTTTAAGTTTTGCAACTCTAATTGACTTGCTTTTAAATTCTTATACCAAAAACCAATATCTTCATTTGGAGTTTCCCATAACATAGAAGTATATCCACTTGTAATATTATTAGCTTCTAAATAATCAATCACTTTGGTCAGCTCGTCGTTAGCAAGTGCAATAGTATTTGCATCCGCTGCCCTTTTTAAATAGCCTGAAACATTCTGTTTAAACTGCACTTTTTTTGAAATTCGTACTCCAAAAATCACAAATGATGCTAAAATTAATGCTATACCTATTATGTTCTTCATTTATGTATATATTTTAGGATTATATTATTCCTACTCAGAATAATATCTTAAAAGAGCTAAGAGTATTGGTACTGACAAGGGAAAATCTAACTTCCCGCATCAATCTGCATCATAGCATCTTCTACTTCGTGCACTAATTCATCAAAATGAGCTAATCTTTTCGTTTCTCGATTTCGATTAAAAGGTAAATCAATGTCTATATGTTTTACAAACTGGGATGGTGCATGTTTCATAATATAAATGTCATCAGCTAAATACACTGCTTCCTGGATATCATGAGTAACAAATAAAATTGTAGGACTAAATTTTTCCCAGATACCAATTAATAAATCTTGCATTTGCAACCTAGTTTTGATATCTAAAGCACCAAAAGGTTCATCCATCAATAAAATTTCTGGATTAGACATCAAACTTCTAGCAATAGCTACACGTTGTAACTGTCCTCCAGAAAGTGTAGGGTATTGTGCATATTTTTTTTGATGTCCATCTAATCCAACAAGCTTAATCATCTCCATGGCCTTTTCATCACGCTCTTTTTTAGAAATTCCTTTAAAACGTAATCCTAACCCAACATTATCCAATACGGTCATCCAAGGTAAAGAAGAATACTGCTGAAACACCATACTTACCCTATTTTCCTTACTTACTGGCTTTCCTTTTACCAACACTGTTCCAGCTGTTGGCTCTTGTAAACCTGCTATGTAACGAAGTAATGTTGATTTCCCACATCCCGACATTCCTAATATCACAGAAAATTGTCCTTGCATGGGTTTATCTTCTACCAATAAATCTAAATTTTCTATTATTTTGGTCTTACCCCCATCATAAGATTGTGATATTCCTTTAAGTTCAATAACATTAGGAGCCTGAGGAGTATCTGTAAACTGTAATGCCATACTTAGTGTTTGTTTCCTTTGTTAATATGTTTAAAAGGGAATAATATTCTATCAATCATTACAAAAAGTCGATCTTGTAATATCCCTATAACTACAATGATAATAAGTATCGCAAAAGCTTTATCAATTCTACTTTGTCGTTTTGCTGTCCAGATTAGTTCTCCTATTCCTCCTCCTTTATTAAGCATCTCTACAATCGTAATATATGTCCAAGAGATTGCTGTCAATACTCGGATATCATCAATAATTTTAGAAAACACATACGGAACGTAAACTGTTCTGATTGTTTGCCAAGATGTTGCTCCTAAAGTAAAAACAGTATTGAGATAAACATTCTGGACCTCGTCGATCCGCTGAATGACGACAGGAATTAGATACACAATAATACCAAATGCAAGAAAAGACACCTTCATATCACTTCCTAATCCCAGCCACATAATAAAAATACCCGTCACTGCTGTTAAGGGAATAAATCTATATGAATTAATAATCTGACTAAATAATCCTCGGAATAATGGAATCAATCCTAACAAAAAACCAATCGGTATAGATACTAATATTGCCACTAGATATCCTAAAAAATTTAATTTAATAGAATAAAAAGTATTCCCAATTACATCATCATTTTTATTCAGATCAGGAAAAGCTTTAATAACCTTAATTGGTGATGGTAGCAAAGGGTACACCTTATTTTTCTTTAGTCCAAATGATGTCAGTTCTTCAAGACTCATTTGTTCTAAAGTATCGTAACTAGCAACTAAAAGAGAATCATTTTCATAGTACTTACGCTCACTTTGAGCGATCTTAGAAATATCTATCGATTCATCTTGTGTAATTACAGAGGTAGATAAAACTTCTGCTAACAAAAACCATAATCCAATTAGAATCAAAGCACCAATTACAGTAAGTATTGCCTTATCCTTTGATTCTAAGTTTCCCCTAAGTTCAAACAGTCTTTTAATCCCTACCATTAGTCTACTACCAGTTCAAAATCTGTTCTTCTATTCTTAGACTTACAATCCGCATTTTGGTTTCGCTCACATCCTGGAACTGGCTTGTCTGGACCATTTCCAAGGATAATAAATCTATTTGTTGGCATACTATGCTGTTGGATCAAATAATCTGCTACAGATTGTGCTCTCTTTTTAGACAAAGCAACATTAGGTCCTCTAGAACCAACATTATCAGTGTTTCCTTCAATTCTAATACGTGCATTAGCAAAAGCCTTTGCAATTGGTGTAAACTGAAGATCTATTAATTGCTTAGAGTTTTCATCTAATTGAAATTCTCCTGTTCTAAAACTAATACTTACTTTTTTAGAAGAAAGTGATTCTTTTTTCTCTAATGTTTTATCAACTGCGGTGAACTGCTTTTGTTGTTCTGCATTATGAGAAGCACCAGATAGTGATGTTTTATTCACTAAATCCTTAGTAGAAAGTAACCTCCAACTTTTTGCACCAGCAGTACTATACCCAAGGGCATTATATTTCACTTTCATTTTATTGTAAAGATCCTCTCCAGTAACACCTGTATAATTAGAATTCAACCCATAGAAATCTTTGTTATCTCCATGAGTAGCTAATCTTACATTATTTATAGCGTCATAACAGAAATCTTCTGGCTGTGATAATCCTTCCGCAAGAATTTTTGCTGCTTTTCTTTTGTTACTATCAGAATTATTTAATTCTGAAGCTCCTATCATCCATCCTTCATATAGATCTTGTAATTGTTCCTTATGAGTTTCGATAAATTCCTTTTTAGAAACGAAAACATCCGCAATAATATGAGTTGCATTTTTAGTGCTTTCTAATACTTTAGAACCTGCTACCTTCGCTACACAATCTGCATCATCTGGACTCCAAACTACAGCAGCATCTACCGTATTACTTTTAAAAGAATCCGCAGCATCAATTGCACTTGGTACTTCTATCAACTGAACATCTTTAGTAGTCATATCACTTGCCTCTAACAGCCATATTAGAAAAGAATGTGATGGTGTCATAGGTGCTACAGCAATTTTTTTACCTCTAAGATCACTTACTTTATTAATTCCTCTAGCCGCTACAATAGCATCTCCTCCACGACTCCAATCCGCTTGGAAAACAACTTGTGGTTGGTATTGTGATAATCCTTCTACTTCTGTAGGGAATGCATCTATAGTTGCCCACATTAAATCTATAGAACCATTTTTAAACGCATCTCTAGAAGCATCGAAATCATCAATAACTTCAAAATTCACCTTAAATCCATAGTCTTTATAGAATCTTGATGCTGTATTAGCTTTAAACCCTTCATTGAAATACTGTCCTCCAGCATATCCTCCCCAAGTAACAACTCCAACATTGATTACATCTTTATAACCTTCTTTTGTTTCTCCTTTATCAGAGGAAGAAGTTAATTCTTCTATTTTTTCTTTTGCATCTGGATTATTTCTTACAAATTTATTTAGTAAAAAGTATAATCCTCCTATGATGAGAACTACAATTAAAATTTTTGAAAACGGTGTTAATCTTCCTTTTGCCATGATTTTTGATTAGTGTTATTTTTTAATCCTCAAAATTAAATAAGTCTGAGTATTGGTTGTTCTGAGTTTTATTTTTTACAATTGGTGCGTCTAAATCTACACTATGTTGATCGTGTACCAATAAATCTTTTTGGTTCCCTAAAATAAGAGACACTCCTTCATTTTCCCATTTTTCTAGTAATTCTAAGCCTTCTTCTTCGAATATTCCATTCTGCAAATCAATAGAATCCATGAAGTTATTAGACATTTCCATAAAACGCTCCATCTCTCCTATCTTCATACTAACATCATCAGCTATTGCCTCTAATGCACGATCAAACATTTCTTTCTTATCATTATTTCCTGCAATAATGTTCATTGCAGATTTCATTGCAGAATGTCCAGCTCTTACCGCTTTTCTTTCTTGCTCCTTAACCATTACTTGATCCTCTATATCTTCTAATAAAATCTCAGAATTCTCATACATCTTGACTAAAACTCTATATAAGATTTCCATCTTTTTATAAAGTTCATCTAGTTTCATATTAGATTCCTTTAACCTACCTGCTTTTCTAGATTTAAGGATCATAATCCCTTTTTTATCTCTCTCTTTAGCAGCACTAGCAAGCTTTAGATTATTATTGATATTCTTTTTATTATCATATATAATGGTCTGCAAACGTTTCATTTGTCCTTTTAAGGAAGCAATCTGTTTATTCATCTTCTTTAAATTGCTATGAAGATCGTCTATATAACTTTTAAGAATTCCTATAGGATCAATCTGAATAAAAAGACCTGTTAACCAACGCATAAAAGATTTATACATATAGAAAATAAGGTTTCTCATTTTAGGATCTAATACGATATATATAAGTGCTCCTAATACAGCTAATAAAACTCCAAGATATAGCGTGTTTTCTACAATATTAATTAGAAAAGGAAGTACTTTATACAGTCCGTATAATCCACCAGCTCCTAAAAGTCCCATAAATAACATCCCGGTTTTACCTTCGGGTCTTTTCCAAAATGTTTTTGGTTTCAATGAGTTGTTGTCCATTTATTTTAAGTATTTCTGCATTTTAACAATATCTTCTTCGAATTGAGCTTTTAGATGGCTATAAGACACTTTAAAATCATTTTGTGTTTTATTAATCTTACTATTACTCTCTTCAACTTTTGCTTTTAAATCGCCTATTTGTTGTTGATGTTTCGCAATTTCTTCTGTTAATTTCTTAATCTGTTCCGATTTCTCTTTAATGATTGATTCAAATTGAGCGATTTCTCTTTCTCTACCTGACACTTTACTATCAAATTGATTTTTAAAAGCTCCTATAAATTGCTCATTTTCCTTATCTAAAACACCTACATAAAAATTAGTGGTCTGCAAAAGTTTATCCAGAGTTACTCCCATGGTAGAAGCTGTAGCAAAAGCCGAACGATATTTTGTCGCTTCATCCATTGGCATTTTTTCTAAAGCTTTAAGAGACTTTTTATATTCCAAATAATCAAATCCTTCCAGATTATTCTTTTCTATTGCCTGTAATAGTTTTTCAACTATTTTGGTATCCAACATTCCTTCTGAAGAAGAACTTACAGGATTATTAGGAAGTGGTGGTGGAATTGAAGCAGCAGAAGCAGCTGGCTTTTTATCCGAATTTACATCAACTTTTTCAGTTGATTCAGAAGTCTCTTTATTTTCTTCTTCAGAATCATCAACTATAAATAAGGACTTTAAATTTTTTAGCATGGTTAGTGAATTTAAACAAATTTAAAAAAATAAGTGTTTTTAGAAGGACCTAAGATAAGTATTTCCTCGTATACCTTTATAATATAGGTATCATCTAGCGTCAAAATGTTACAATTAATATTCTATATTCATTTTACAATTCGGTCCCAAGCAATTTTTAGTCCCAATAATAACACCAAGAAGAATACTACTAAATATTGAAATCTTCCTACGAAGAATACTCCAAAAAACATTCGCTGTAATATATATGTTATAATAAAGGTGATAATGATTATAATAAAAAGACCTGATAACTTTCCGAAACCTGGAATTTGAGACATCGGAATTGTCTTATTTATAATAATCAAACTTATTATCATAGATACTAAAGGAACAAAGTACGTTACTAAGTCCAATTGGAGTAAATTAGTTTTTAGAAAGAAAAAACTATATAATAATAAAACTAAAGCTAGCAAACCTGGTATTGTAACAGCATAAATTAAAATACCGTAGAAATAATTAATAGGTGGTTTGAAGTTAGAAGGTTTAATAAAAAGTAGTCCTATTAAGGAACAAGCAATTATTATTGCGAAATAACTTAATATAAGATTAGGGTTATTCCCAAACCAATTGATAAAATCTTGTACTGTCATTGTTGATAAAAGTACAAATATAGTTTTATATAATACTAGTTGCTATTTATCTAAAAATCAATTATATTGATTCTAAACTAGGAGATTAAACACAAAAAATACACTCAAAATTTGGTTTATACTTCTAGAATATTCAATATTTGTATAAGAAATGACAAAAAATAGATTACATATTATGCCGAAATCACTGTTTAGTCAGTGTGATTACCGATGGATAGAAGTATCTAAAGCCGGTAAAAGGACGCTTTGTAACTATTTTTGACTATTATTTTGATATGATTTAAAGATAAAAAAACAGATATAGTACAAGCGTCCAAGAAATTGGACGCTTTTTTTATTAAAAAATTTAAAAAAATGTATAAAAGTTAATTAAAACATAAAGAATAGTATTTGGAAAGTAAGCATCAGAGAGACAGACGATTGCAAAAATATCCAAAATTCGTTGAAAAACGAACAGTCATCCCTATGTCTAAAATTTAAATTAACTATCTGATTATCAATAAAATAAACTCAAAAAACATTTGGAGATTAAGAAAAAGTTTTGATCTTTGCATCGTAATCATAACACAACATAATATCGATAATGATTACGGATTTAATAAAACAAATAAATTAAAATGATACCGAATAATTTACAACATAACGTAACCCGTCTCTTTAGCAAACAAAGAGAATATTGTTCCGATTGGAATATACACGGTGTCTATTATATAGAAAGGAAACGTATGCGATTATAAACCGACATACAACCACAAGATATATAAAGGCGCCCGAATAAGGCGCCTTTTTTTATTTACATAGTTCATTGACATACTGAAAACCAAAATTGACACGTAGCTTAACTGGAAAAGCACTCGACTTTTAATCGAGGTGATGTGGGTTCAACTCCCTCTGTGTCAACTTTAAGGAGAATAGGCAAATACTGGTTTGTTGCGCTTGTCTGCTAAACAAGTCTGCATGATTGCAGTGAAGGTTCAATTCCTTTGTTCTCCGCAATATTGATACTGTAGCTTAACTGGTAAAGCTAAGAGCTGTTAACTCTTAAGATGTGGGTTCAAATCCTACTGGTATCGCTAAGACAAGGTGGCTGAATGGTTAAGGCTACGGACTGCAACTCCGTTTTTTACAGGTTCGATTCCTGTTCTTGTCTCTAAAAATGGAAGTATTGAGCAATTGGTTGGCTCTCCAGACTGTAAATCTGGCCTCTTCGGAGCTTGTAGGTTCAAATCCTACTACTTCCACAAAATTTGTAAAGCGTCTATAGTGCTATGGTAGCACGTAACTTTAGTCTAGGTTCTAATCCTGATGGACACGTAAAATAATAATCAGTTTCTCTTTTCTTGAGAACACATAGTATCGTAGCACAGTGGCTAGTGCACCCGACTGTCTCTCGGAAGGTCGCGGGTTCGAATCCCGTCGGTACTGCAAAGCAGGACTCTGGATGAGAAGTTTATCCTGAGCTAGGTCGAAGGGAATCCCGTCGGTACTGCTAAAAACGGAAGAGCAAGCCAATAGGTGGTGGCCGCAGTCTTGAAAACTGTTAGGAGCTAATGACTCGTGTGGGTTCGATTCCCACTTCTTCCGCTATATAATCTGGGAAGATAACGGTGGTTGTTTACTCGCCTTGGACGCGAGAGGTCGCAGGTTCGAATCCTGCTTCTCAGACGAATTAATTACTTCTAGTTTACTCGAAATGAATCCAAACTGAGACATTGCAAGAAGACGAGGTCAATCCTGCTTCTCAGGCTAAATTTATATCCATAATGTAGCTGAAAGCACAAAGGGTTTTTATCCCTAAGTCTAATTTCAAATCTTGGAGGATATATAAATGCTCTGTTCGTATAATGTTTTAGTACACCTCACTTTCTATGAGGAAACTAGGAGTTCGATTCTCCTACAGAGTACAATTTTAATACAGGAATGGCGGAACTGGCATACGCGCTTGACTTAGAATCAAGATACTGAGAGTTCGAATCTCTCTTCCTGTACACATACTCCGCTAGCCCAAATGGCAGAGGCATCTGGTTTAAGCCCAGTTCAGTCTTGGTTCGAATCCAAGGTGGAGTACAAAACAAGCTCATGGTGTAAATGGAAGCACCCAAGGTTACGATCCTTGAAGTATAGGTTCAAATCCTATTGAGCTTACAAATTGACCTGTGATGTAACGGTAGCATCCAAGACTTTGACTCTTGGTGTAAAGGTTCGAACCCTTTCAGGTCATCAGAATAAGGTATAACTCAGTGGCAGAGTACCGCGCTTGTATCGCGGGAGTCTTGGGTTCGATTCCCAATACCTTAGACATTACATATATAAAATGGTAAAATTTATATGAATAGTTGATTTTATACTATTAACTCTCATTTTTTTTGCTTTTTCTTATACCTAAAAATATAACAATTCCTCCTGTAAAGAACATTAACAAACTATACACGGCAGGAGCAATTGCAAAAGAAGTATTATGGAGTATTGCAATAGCAACTGATATTGCTAAAGTACCATTCTGAATTCCAGATTCTATAGCAATTGACATTGCTCCTTTTTGATGGACTCGAAATAATTTTGCAGAGTAGTATCCTATAGCCATTGTGAATATATTTAGTAACAAAGCAACTAATCCGGCTTCTTGAAGATACGACATAAAATTATCTTTTTCTTTAATCAAAATACCAACGATAACTAAAGCTAATACTATAGCAGAAGCTACTTTTACGGGCTTAGCCATTCTTAAGGCAAAAGGTTCATTATATTTTCTAATAATCATACCAATGCTTACTGGTACAATTATAATCACTAAAATCTGAATAATAGTTTCAATTACATTTAGTTGAATCGTTTGATCCTCCGATAAGAAGTAAAGTAATGAGAAATTAACAATGAACGGTATTGTTATGATAGTGATTAAACTACTAAATGCCGTAAGCGTCACCGACAAAGCGATGTCACCTTTAGCTAGATGGGATATTAAATTAGAAGTTGCTCCACCTGGGCAAGCTGCTAATATCATAATACCAATAGCTATTTCTGGCTTTAGCGAAAATACAGAAGCTAGAATAAAACCAACGAGTGGTAAAATTATAAGCTGGTTCGCTAATCCAACTAAAATAGCTTTTGGATAAATAAGAATTCTTTTAAAATCAGATACTACGAGAGACAGCCCCATCCCTAACATGATAATAAATAGAGATGCAGCTAAAATAATCGTCGAG
The DNA here is from genome assembly GCF_900109375.1 of Aquimarina amphilecti. Lineage (GTDB taxonomy): Bacteria > Bacteroidota > Bacteroidia > Flavobacteriales > Flavobacteriaceae > Aquimarina > Aquimarina amphilecti. Next base: position 398,259 of record NZ_FOAB01000005.1, on the reverse strand, counting down.
ATATTATCCATAAACTTTGTTTTCTAATCTATGGACTAATATAAAAATTTATTTATCAATACTCTGAATATCAAACAATACAAAAACAATAAAATGGTGTCTCTAGCTTATCTGGTAAAGCGCCTCACTGTGAATGAGAAGAACAGGGTTCGAGTCCCGGAGTACACCCTAAAAGGAATAGTAGCAAAGATGGTCAATGCGTCGGATTGAAGATCCGAAGATATAGGTTCAAATCCTATCTGTTCCACTAACAATTAAATTTTAAACTATGAAAAACAATCTATTACAAAGGTTTTTATGCAAAACTGAAGACACAGGAAGGTTCATAGTTCAATCCAAAATTACTGGTATTATCTACTTCGTAGAACCAATAGATAATGGCAAACCAGATAAACTTTGGGGTGATCTGGATCCTGCCACAAAAAAAATCACCGGTGATTACGGAAATTCTAGAAGAGGTGCTGTTAAAAAGGAAGAATCCTTAATTCTGAAAGAAAATGGATTTAAAAACATTTCTATTTTTCGTGGAAGCCCTCTGGGTGAAATCGATAGACGTGATCACGAATATGAGCTATTAAATAATCCATAAGTAATAATATGATGTAAAAATTAATATCATGAAAACACAACCAACAATTATCAAAGAAAAAACAACAAACGGTTTACAAAATTTACTTTTAAAATGGGCATCTAAGTATATCAATAGTATGACTAAAGCACTATATCCTGATACGGATACTGTAAAAAGTAGAAACGATAAAAATCGAATTTTTTATAAATAAATAATTACTACGCAAATACATTGCGCTTTTACATTAAATATTTGCAGAGTAATTAAACAAACCTTCTTTTATAAGGGGTAAAAAAACGAAGGTTTGTAGTAGCACCCTGCTATTAAGTAAGGGGAATAAATAGCAGGGCTTTTGATAAAAAACATGATTATGAATACTAAAAAAACATCTAAAACTATTGATATAGATCAATTCTTAGAAAACAATAAAGAATTTTGGAGAGATTTAGAAACATACTGTGTTGCTGAATGCTGTGGAATTGATGCTTTTGATTTTTCAAAAGAACATATAGAAAAAACTGTTTCTTTTTATAATTCTAAAGACGTCCTATCCAATATAGATGAGGTCATTTTATTTATAAATACAAACCCCTTAAAGCTTATGAGTAGTTCAATTTTGAACCATTGCGCTTCAAAAGAAAAATTTATTGAACTCTTTAAAAATATCAAGCAAGTCTTGTTGGGTGTTTCTATATAGCACTATTGTATGAAGTATTGCAGATTTGTATGATCACTTCATATCCAACTTGCCTTGAAGGTTTGACTATTAACCAAATAATAGTCTCGACTCTGTGGGTCGTGGGTTCGACTCCCACTCTGCCTCAGGCAGATAGTTCAGTGGTTAGAACAACAGACTTATTGGATGCACGGGTTCGATTCCCGTCAAAGCACCATTTGCTTTGTAGCTCAGTAGGTAGAGCACTACACTTTTAATGTAGCCAAAATGGACTCAAAATCCGTTTTAATGAAGTTCGGGTTATCTTCTAAAACTAATCCACGGCTTGTCACGCTGTAAAAATGACAAAAACGTTGGCTAGTAGATCAGTTCTTATGCTACTCTTGGAACAAGGACAGTCTTAAAGGTTCTTTGAGATATTTAGAATGATGGTGCTAAGAAGTGGTTACTTTTTTGAATCCAGATTTTAGAATAATAGTATTTTTTAATACCTATTCTTCTATCTCGATACTAAAAACTAATTATAGAAAATATCACATACTACTTTCTCCGTACTGGAAAGATGGTTTGCTTTCAACGTTTTTAACTAAAAAATCTTTTAAATATGCTTGATAGGCATAAAAGGAAATAGATAACACCTCTGTTACAGAGTTATCAGATCAATTAATGTTAAATCTGTCTGTTAGAAAACAGACTCAAAAATTAAAAAAAATGAAAAGAGTAAGAATCAACGCTGGTAAAGTAGGCTTGGTTTTCAGAAAAGGAGATTACAGCCGTGTAATAACCCAAGGAATCCATTGGGTTGGATTTAACGAGCAGGTAATACAATATGATCTTTCTAAACCTTTTTCAACACCAATAGCGCTGGAACTCTTACTACAAGATAAGGCGTTAGAAGATATGCTACATGTTATTGAGGTAAAGGATAGTGAAATTGTATTAGTTTATGAGAACGGAAATTTTAAAAGCGTATTCTCCGCTGGAAGATATACACTCTGGAAAGGATTGATAGAGTATGAATTTACAAGAATAGATCTTGGTAAAATTTATATTACCGAAAAAATCGATAAATCTTTATTCAGCAATTATATGCTCAATAAATATATCCGAGTTTTTGAAGTTGCTGCATATGAAAAAGCTGTGTTGATTATTGATGATGTATTCGCAAAAATATTGGATAGCGGAACATATCGTTTCTGGAGAAATGATACAACTATCAAAATTGCTAAAGCCGATCTAAGACAGTTACAGCTAGAAATCTCTGGTCAAGAATTATTGACTAAAGATAAAGCAGCAATTCGTATCAATTTCTATATACAATATAAAGTTGTAGATATTGAAAAAGCATTGCTTGATAATAAAGAATACGAAAAACAATTATACATCGCGATGCAATTAGCTCTTAGAGCTTTCGTAGGGAATTACACCTTAGATGAACTTTTGGAACGTAAAGATAGTATGGCAGAAGCTATATTGGAAACTACCAAAAATCAAACAAACAAACTAGGTGTAAGAGTATTGAATTGTGGTATTAGGGATATAATCTTAACTGGTGAAATGAAAGAAATCATGAACCAAGTACTAGTAGCACAAAAGAGAGCTCAAGCTAATATCATTACTAGACGTGAGGAAACCGCATCTACTAGAAGTTTGTTAAATACAGCTAAACTAATGGAAGATAACGAAATGCTCTACAAGCTTAAAGAAATGGAGTACGTAGAAAAAATCGCTGAAAAAATTGGCGAGATCACAGTTTCAGGTAATGGTGGAATGGTGAAACAATTGAAAGACATATTCTCTGTGAATAGGTAGGTGTGAAAAAGAATGCACTGGTTACTATAATCAGTGCATTTTTTATTTTTAATAAGTAAATCTAAACTAGCAATTTTAAACTTTCAGGTAAAAAATAGAGAAAAACAAAAAAGAGCGTCTCCACGCTCTTTTTCTTCACACAAATCATCTTAATTTAGGGGCTTATTCTAAAATTAAAACTCACTTTTTTTAAAATGCTTTCATCTTGGGGGAAATGTAAGCGCTAACTCATTAACTCTGGTGTAAAGATACAGCTATTTTTCAATCTACCAAACTTTTTGTGTATTTTATCTAAAATAAGTGCGTTTTAACATTAAAAAATAATATAAAAATTACATATCGTAGTCTTTTTCCTTCATTTTTGTTGATTTTAAAAAATATTCTCAATGTTGGTAGGGTATATTGTTTTCACTTTGTTTTAGGATTGTGAATTTCAAAAAACAACTAATAAAACGAGATGAGTAAAAAGGTTATATTTCAGATAGTTATAGTATTTACTATGATTACGATTCATGCTCAAGAGGCTAAAACTGATACTTTAAACACAATAAAAGACAAAACATATAAAAACAGTATTCGATTATTACCACTACCAACATTGTTTGAACGAGGAATAAGTTTAGAATATGAACGTCTTATAAAAAATAACTGGTCCTTAAATATTCAGGCTTTTGGGGCATCTTATAATTCCGATATCTATAGGATTGGTTCGCAACGGTCTGGTCCTTGGACAAATATCGTACGAATAGAAGTTGATAGCAGGTATTATCTTCTAAATCACAAAAAAGCTCCACAAGGTTGGTTTGTCGGTCCTGGAATTATTGGTGGCTATAAGAATATAGATTTTGAAGAATCTAATACCTCCGAAAATCGTGATTATGATAGTTTTATTATCGGAGGAGTTGTTAAATCAGGGTATCAATGGATTTTTAAAAATGGATTCACCTTAGGTACTGCAAGTGGTTTAGCAAGCATATATAGGTTTTCTGGACCAAGAGAAGCAAGTTCTACAGAACTCCTATTAGAGTTTTCTATAGGTTATTCCTGGTAATATTATTAATTTAACATATTATTTATAACCCATTATTATCTTATAATTGACCAAATTTTATACAGAATGCCAGAAAATGTGATTAGTGTATGTGACGAGAAAGTATACGAACAACTGTATAGAGATCATGCTGAAAAGATATGTTATTATCTATATTATAAATATGGTGATATGGAAAAAGCTCAAGACATTGTACAAGATAGTTTTGCAAAACTTTGGACTAATTGTTCTAAAATTATTTTTGGAGCAGCTAAAAGTTTTTTATACAAAATAGCTAATAACGCTTCAATCAACGATTATAAGCATCAAAAAACTGTTTTAAAATATAAGTCCACTGAGCAAAAAAATTACACCAATGAGTCTCCAGAGTTTCAGATGGAAGAAAAGGAGTTCATGCATCGCTTAAATTCAGCTATCGCAGGATTGAAAGATGGGCAAAGAGAAGTTTTTCTTTTAAATCGAATTGAAAAGAAGACATATAAGGAAATTGCAGAAATGCTCAACATTTCTGTGAAAGCTGTAGAAAAAAGAATGCATTTAGCATTAGTAATTTTAAGAAAAAAAATAGGTAACGTATAAATTTACATTGGAAAGTATTAAAGTTTCCTATTAAAGGTATAGTAATAATAAGAACATTATGGAAAAAGATAATTTTCTAGGAAGATGGCTGGCAGATGATATCTCTGAAGAGGAGAAAAAAGAATTCGAAAATTCAAAAGATTATCTTGCTTATAAAGATATTTTAAAAGGTGTTGACAAATTTGATCGCCCTGTTTTTGATATCGACAAAGGATTTGAAAATCAAAAAGAATATAATAAAAGATACAAAAAACCTTCTGGAAAGAAAGTAATTAAATTACGCCCATGGCTGTATGCAGCTGCAGCAGCTATAGTAGTTTTGTTTGGACTAAGAACAGTATTCTTTTCAACTACAGAGATACGTACGGAAATGGCAGAAACTATAACCTTGACATTACCAGATAATTCATTGGTTACCTTAAATGCTGATTCTTCTGTTGAATATGACAAAAGATCTTTTTCTGAAACAAGGGTTATCCATTTAAAAGGGGAAGCTTTTTTTGATGTAGCGAAAGGTTCTAGTTTTACCGTAAAAACTAAAAATGGAGATGTTACTGTATTAGGAACAGAATTCAATGTCTATTCTAGAAATCAATATATAGAAGTACAATGTTTTGAAGGGAAGGTACAAGTAAGTAACTCTAAAGAAACAGTAATTCTAACTCCTGGAAAAGCTATTAAATCTAATTCTGAAGGCGCATTATCTCCTCAAGAAATCAAAGGATCTAAACCTAGTTGGATGCAGGGTAAAAGTACTTTTAATCAAGTTACTTTACAACAACTTATCCAAGAATTAGAAAGACAGTATGACATCCGTATTACAGCGAATGATATTGATACCAAACGCTTATTCTCTGGTTTTTTTGTACACAATGATCTTGATAAAGCGTTGAAAACTTGTTTTGAACCTATGAATATTAGTTATACAGTCAATAATCAACAAAATATATCGTTAAAAAATAAGTGAGATTATTTAAACTAACTACATTTTTAATTTGCTTCTATACTGCTTTAGGTTATTCACAAAATGTGGGTCAACCAAAAGAAATTGAATATAAATCTCTAGAAGAAGTACTAAAAACTTTTGAGAATCAACAACAAATAAATTTCTCCTATGATGTAGAAGCAGCAAAAAATATCTTTTTAAATATAGATAAAGAAAAGCTATCTATTGCATCATTACAAAATGTAATAAAACTTCAGACTTCCTATCTACTCCAGAAAGTAGGTGAAAACGATTACATTTTGATTAAAAACACTAGAGTTATAGATATCTGCGCTATTGTCATGGATGCAGTTTCTAAATTCGAACTACCACACGCAGATATACTTTTAGATAAGAAAACCATTGGTGTTACTGATAAAAAAGGTGTTTTTAAATTGCAGCTTCATCCTTTTGATACTATCTCCATTTCCTATCTAGGTTACCGAAACAAAACAATCAAAATTTCTGAGTTAACCACCAATTGTGACACTATTAGATTACAACCGGAAATACAAAATTTGGGACAAGTTCTGGTAAAAGAATATCTTACCGGAGGTATCCAAAAAAATCAAGATGCATCAATAAATATATCCACAAAAAAACTTCGTATCCTTCCTGGACTTGTAGAGCCTGATGTCTTACAAAGTTTGCAATTATTACCTGGTATTAACAGTCCTACAGAAGACCCTGCTGGATTATACATTCGTGGAGGAACACCAGGACAAAATTTGGTACTTTGGGATGGAATTAAAATGTATCAGAATGGTCATTTTTTCAACCAAATCTCAACTTTTAATCCATTTATAACCAAAAACGTAACTGTATATAGAGGTGGTACCAGCGTGCGTTATGGAGATAGAATATCTGGAGTGGTTGCAATAGAATCTGACGATGATCTTTTGGAAAAAATAAAAACCGGAGGAGGTCTTAATCTTACTCATGTGGATGCTTATATAAAAATTCCTTTATCAAAAAAAATAGGATTTATGATTGCAGGTCGAAGATCTACAACAGATGTTTATCAAAATATAGCCTACAATAATCTAATAAGAAAGGTATTTCAGAATACGCGATCTAACATTCCGGATAATGGTGAAACATCAACGCCAGAAGAACGAAGTCGAGAAGATGATTTTTCTTTTTCTGATAGCAATTTTAAGATTCTTTGGAAACCTAATGATGATAATACTATAAAGTTCAGTTCTATCTTTGCAGAAAATAGACTTGATAACAATAAAACCGTCGTTGTCCCAGAAGTCAATCTTGAAGCAGAAGTACAAGATATACTTAAAATTAGAAATTTTGGGTTTAGTTTTAATTGGGATAAAAAATACCTTGCTGGTGTACATCAAAATGTAAACTTCTATTTTTCATCTTATGATCAACGATATAATAATATAGAAATTCGAACTTTTGGTGATGATGCAACAGAACGTCTAGTTAATAATAATACGGTAAAAGATATAGGAGGTGAATATAGGTTGCACTTACCTATTAGTAAAAAACAATCAGTAGATATAGGATATCAATTCACCTATAATCAAACAGAATTCGAATCGAAAAATATTTTTTCCGATGAAACTGGATTTGAAGAGAGCGGATCTATTATTGATGGAAATGGGACCAATCACACTTTATACTCCGAATATAAATACAAAACATCTAAAACATTTATAAATATTGGTTTGAGAGGATCACAAGTAAGTAACGCTAATGCATTTTTCATAGAACCTCGTATGTTTTCTTCATATGAATTATGGGATAATTTTACGCTTAACACTTCTGCAGAGTTAAAAAACCAACAACTTAATAACTATCTTACGTATAGTAGTGCATTTGGAACAATTCCCACACTTCCTGTTGCTGATAATGTATGGATTCTTTCTAATAATTCTTCAAATAATGAAGATGTAAACATTCCTTTTATTAAGGTTGTAAAGAGCGCTCAATTCACATTGGGAGCTCTATATAGTTATAAAGGTTGGAATTTTGACGTAGAAGGATATTATAAAAAAGTGACCGACATTTCTTCATTAAGTGACCTTGTACTTGATATAGCTGTTCCAGATGATGATGACACTCTTATTTTTTATGGGAAAGAAGAACGAATTGGGATCGATTTTTTATTAAAGAAGAGGATTCATAATTATAGATTCTGGGCAGGTTACTCACTAAGTAAAACCATTACATCTTTTCCTTTTGTTCAAGATTCATATTTTGATGGTAGTTATGATCAACGTCATGTATTTAATTTTTCACAGACTCTAGAAGTTAATAAGTTTGAGTTTGCTTTGGGTTGGAATTATTCATCAGGAAGACCTTTTACTAAAATATTTAGAGATGACAACGACTTAGATGGTGGTGTAACCGATCCTAAAGGTATTAATTCTAGTAGATTTAAACCGTATCACAGATTAGATGCTTCGGTTACCTACAGATTCCCTTTAAGCACATCAAAAAACACAAATGGAATGATTGGGATTTCACTTAGAAATATCTACAACAGAAAAAACACTATTAGTCAAGGATTTAGAGAAAATCAAGATGAGAATTTCAATTTTTACCTTGAAGGTTATGAAAATAAATCTTTACGTTTTACCCCAGATTTTGTTCTTCGCTTTAATCTATAGTTTTAAAAGACACCATCTGTGAATAATCACAGATGGTGTCTTTTATTTTTTTTATTGATTGGCTATTGTCTAGTCAATATTTGTTTAAACTCTCCGTCTTCATCATTCGTTACTATGGTCATAGTATCTCCTAAAAATGTAACTGTTGCCTCTACTTGTGTAGCTTCTGGATCATCAGAAGTAACTTTATACTTATTGTTTCCAAGGTTCTCCCAAGTCCCTGCATAAGTTCCTCCTACCTCACAACTAGAAGCTCCCATCATATAATAAATCCCGCTAAATGTCATGTCGTCCATGACAATTATGGTTTCTGCAAAATCGCAAGCTTCTTGCATCACTTCTGCTCCATTTTCGAATTCCTGTGTTATTCTCCAAGTACCTACAAACGGATCTTGAATGTCTACAGACCCCGTAGCGTCATCGTCTGATTTACATGAGACTAGTAGTGTAGAAATTGTCGTAAATAATAAAATGATTTTTTTCATAATTACTTTTATATTTTTTAAGTGTATGTTTTACCTCTCCTAAAACATACAAAAGCAAAAACACCCTACTTTTTTAAAAACTTAATATATTATTAAACAAGCAGTTAAATTTCACATATTACAAAAGAACTTGATTCAAAAACTATAACATCTTTGAGAATCATTTATAATAGTTATATTTAAAAATTAAAAAACATAGCGCTAAGAAATCGGTGAAATTCTTTAAATTAACCCCATTATTAATACTTTTCTGTTCCATTATTGGTCATTCGCAAGAAGTGGAACTACCAATAACCACTAAAAATCAACCCTTAACAGATATACTAAAAGTTTTTGAAAATCAACTAGAGTTCAATTTTTCTTATGATGTAAAAGCTGTTGAAGATGTGTCTTTAGAAGTTCTACAAACAAACCTATCCATTCCTTTTTTACAAAAACTTATCGAGTTACAAACGCCTTACTTATTACAAAAAGTAAGTGAAACTGATTTTATTTTGGTAAAGAATACTAAAGTTGTAGATGTTTGTGCTATAGTTGTGGATGCTGTCTCTCTATTTGAACTTCCACAAGCAGATATTCACCTAAATAAAAAAACTATTGGTCTTACTGAGAATAATGGTATTTTTAAGTTACAACTTCACCCTTCTGACTCTATTAGTATATCTTACTTTGGTTATAAAAACAAAACGATTAATATTTCAGAATTGACTAATAATTCTTGTGACACTATTAGATTACAACCAGAAATTCAAAGCCTAGGACAGGTTTTAGTAAAAGAATACCTTACTGGAGGTATTCAAAAAAATCAGGATGCATCGGTAAACATATCGACAAAAAAACTTAGTATTCTTCCTGGGCTTGTGGAACCAGATGTTTTACAAAGTTTACAGTTATTACCTGGTATAAATAGTCCTACTGAAGATCCTGCTGGATTATATATCCGTGGAGGGACACCCGGACAAAATTTAGTGCTTTGGGATGGAATTAAGATGTATCATAATGGTCATTTTTTTAATCAAATCTCCACATTTAACCCTTTTATTACTAAAAATGTACAAGTCTATAGAGGTGGTACTAGTGTACGCTACGGGGATAGAATATCTGGTGTAATTGTTGTGGAATCTGATGATGACCTTATAGAAGAAGTACAAGCAGGTGGTGGTATTAATTTAACGCATGGAGATCTTTATCTAAAAATGCCTATCTCTAAAAATGCTGGTATCCTATTAGCAGGAAGAAGATCTACAACAGATGTTTATCAGAATATTGCTTATAATAACCTGGTCAGAAAAGTTTTTCAAAATACTAGAGCAACAATTCCTGATGTGGGTGACGAGGTTACCTCGGAAGAAGAATCTAGAGAAGATGATATTTCTTTTTCTGATGTTAATTTCAAACTCGTTTGGCATCCAGACAGTACCTCAACAATAAAGTTAAGTTCTATTCTTGCTGAAAATAGACTTGACAATAAAAAAAATATCGTTATTGATGATAAACGTAATAAAACTCAAGACGTTTTAAAACTAAGAAATATAGGTGCGAGTATAAATTGGGATAAAAACTACAATAACTCTATATACCAAAACGCCAATTTTTACTTTTCATCCTATGATCAGAGATATTCATTTATAATAGATAGAATAGATGATAATGTAACCCAAAATACTAGTATAAAAAATGCTGTAAAAGATATGGGGTTTGAATATTCTGTTCGGTTTACTTTGGCTAATAATCACTCCCTTCATACAGGATATCAATTTTCGTATAATGAATCAAGTTATAAAGCATTATTTGATACAGGTTTTGGAGATGATGACCCAAACACTTTAGATGGTAATGGGACCAATCATACGTTATACTCCGAATATCAATACAAAACGCCCAAAACTTATCTAAACCTAGGATTTCGAGCATCTCAATTAAGTAATGTGAAAGATTTTTTTATCGAGCCTCGTATGTTTGCCTCTTATGAGTTATTCAAAAATTTTACTATAAATACTTCTGCTGAGTTGAAAAACCAACAACTTAATAATTACCTAACCAATATTAGTACTGAGGACGGAAGGCTATCTACATTACCAGTTTCCGATAATGTTTGGATTCTTTCTAATAACTCTTCTATCAATAATATTGATACGCCACGTATTAGAGTTTTAAAAAGTATGCAATTTACAGTAGGTGGTTTATATACATATGACGGCTGGAATTTTGATTTAGAGGGTTACTATAAGAAAATAACTGACGTTTCATCTCTTAGCGATATTATATTAGATATTGCCACTCAAGATGATGTTGAAACTGATATATTTTATGGAGAAGAAGAACGAATAGGTTTTGATTTGTTAGTTAAAAAAAGGATTCAAAACTATAGATTCTGGGCAGGGTATTCACTTAGTAAGACAATTACATCTTTTCCGTTGGTCCAGAATACATACTATAATGGAAATTTTGATCAACGGCATGTTTTCAACCTATCACAAACGTTAATTCTAAACAATTTTGAAATTGCTCTGGGTTGGAATTATGCTACAGGAAGGCCTTACACAAAAATTGTGGCAGATAGCGATGCTATATTAGGAGGTACTATAGATCCAAATGGTATTAATTCTAGTAGATTTAGAGATTATCATCGATTAGATGCTTCTGCTGTTTATCGGTTTAAGTTGAATAAAGAAAAGGATTGGAATGGTATGATTGGAATTTCTATTAGAAATCTTTATAATAGAAAAAATATAATTGGACAAGATTACAAAGAATTTACGGATTCTAATTTTAATAGAACGTTAGAAACTTCTCAAAATGAATCTTTACGTTTTACACCGGATATTGTATTGCGATTCAATTTTTAGTATAAAAAAACAAAACTGTAAAAATATACAGTTTTGTTTTTTTTAAATATTAAACCCTGGTTAATATCTGTTTAAACTCACCATCTTCATCATTGGTTACTGCTGTCATTGTATTACCAGAAAAAGTAATGGTCGCTTCTACAGCTTCAGCTCCATCCACATCCGAAGTAATCTTGTATTTATTATCCCCTAAGTTTTCCCAGGCACCTGTAAATGTATCTTCCAATACACAAGTACCATTTTCCATAACATGACTGGTAACACTAAATTTTTCATCTTCTGTTACTGTAAGAACATCCTGTAAGTCGCAGGTCTCGATAGTCACTTCTACTCCATCCTCAAACTCCTGAGTTATTTTCCAATCTCCAATAAATTTGTCCTGTGCATCTACTGGTCCAGAATTATCATCATCAGAACTGCAAGATGTAAACAAAATCGAAGTGGCTACGGTTAATAATAAAATGATTTTTTTCATGATTGTTTTTTTAAGTTTTTAAAATTTTTACAACCCTAAAACATATATCTATCAAAACACCCTAAAAAAACATTCAATAAAAAATAAATTAAATCATAAATAATTCGTAATCATTTATTTACAAAATAAATAACTTTAATTAAGTTTAAAAAACAAGTAGTTTTACATTCTTTGAAGTAATAGTAGTATAGATAATTCAACTAATAAAGTTAGAAAAACAAAAAAGAGCGTCTCCACGCTCTTTTTCTTCACACAAATCATCTTAATTTAGGGGCTTATTCTAAAATTAAAACTCACTTTTATAAAAACTTTCATCTTGGGGAAAATGAAAGTACTAACTTATTAACTCTGGTGTAAAGATACAGCTATTTTTCGATTTACCAAACTTTTTGTGTATTTTACCCCAAATAAATGCTTTTAAGCATAAAAAAATAAATAAAAATAATAAAATGTAGTATAAAACTTACAATTTATATTATTCGATATGATTAGGAAATTACTTATTAAAAACAAAAAGAGGATAGATTATTAATATTTCAGAGATAATGAAAAACAAAAAAGAGCGTCTCCACGCTCTTTTTCTTCACACAAATCATCTTAATTTAGGGGCTTATTCTAAAATTAAAACTCACTTTTTATAAATGTTTTCATCTTGGGGGGAATGAAAACGCTAACTCATTAACTCTGGCGTAAAGATACAGCTATTTTTCAATCTACCAAATTTTTTATGTGTTTTGTCTAAAAAAAACGTATTTAAACTTATTAATCTGATTTAAACATCAAATTTTGTACGTTTTTACTTACAAATATTAATAACGTATTATATTAACATAGTTTAAAATTCAATTAAGGGAAAATTCCGCTATATTTAGGGTATTCTATCTTTTATAAAAGTTACACCCCGATAATATATTATAAATATTCAAGGACAGATACTCTGAATGTCCTTAAAAACTCGGAGTTATATCAATTTAAAATCTATAATCATGTTAAAAAAAATTTCAAACTTAGAGGGAGTTCAAAAATTAAACAAACATCAACAAAGGAGAATCAAGGGTGGAATTACTTCTTGTTCATCTGATTCAGAATGTGTAAGTGCCGGAGGTCCTGGCTGCATTGCAGCTTGCTATCCAGTAGGTTGTATTTTTGATCTAAATACCTGTTTTATTTTAGGCGGAGGAGGTTTAGGATAGAAGATCTTAAAAATCAGTAGGCGATGTAATCAAAAACTATCGCCTACTGATTCGATAAAAACTCATTTGTTATCTCTTAATAATTCAATAACTCTTCTATTTTCTTTTTTACTTTTTCTGTAGATGGAATCATTGTTTGTTCTAGTGTACTATTTAGCGGGATAGCCGGCATATTCTCAGAACCAATAGTCATCACAGGGGCATCCAAATAGCGAAAACATTCTTCTTGGATTTTTCCTGACAAAGCTCTAGCAAAAGAATTGTTAGTAGGTTCTTCTGTCACGACCAAACATTTCTTAGTTTTCTTTACTGATTCCATAATAGCATTCTCATCCAACGGATATAAGGTACGTAAATCTATAATCTCCACGGCCTCTTTTATATCCTTAGTAGCATTTAGCGCCCAATGCACTCCCATTCCATATGTAACTACGGTTAGTGTTTCAGTTTCATCTTGTGGCCATATTTGTTGCACAACATTGGCTTTACCAAATGGTAGCATATAGTCTTCAGAAGGTTCTATAGTTCTGGCAGCATCAGTACCCTTCACTTTGGACCAATACAATCCCTTATGCTCTAAAATAACAACTGGATTAGGGTCATAATATGCCGCTTTCATTAACCCCTTGAGATCTGCTCCATTACTTGGATATGCAATTTTGATTCCTCTGATATTAGTAACCACTGATTCTACAGACGAGGAATGATACGGCCCCCCACTACCATATGCTCCAATAGGAACTCTTAAGATCATAGAAACAGGCCATTTTCCATTTGATAAATAACAAGATCTACTTACTTCTGTAAATAATTGATTCAATCCTGGCCATATATAGTCTGCAAATTGTACCTCTACAATAGGTTTTAATCCTACTGCAGACATCCCTACAGTGGATCCAACTATAAATGCTTCTTGTATTGGTGTATTAAATACTCTTTCATCACCAAACTTTTGTGCTAATGTTGCCGCTTCTCTAAATACTCCTCCTAATCTTCCTCCTACATCCTGACCATATAATAAACATTCTTTGTGCTTCTTCATAAGCTCTTCTACCGCAAACAAAGCACAATCTACCATTACTACTTCTTCCTTTTCCTTAGGAGATCTTTCACCGGTTTCTTCGATAATTGGTGTTGGTGCAAAATCATGTGTAAACAGATCTTCTGGTGTTGGATCTTCGGCTTTCATAGCTTCTTGAAGATCTTTCGCAACAGTTTGTTTTGCATTATCTTCAATATGATTTACCTCTTCTTCTGTAAAACCAGCTTCTAACAGTTGATTTCGTAATACGGGATAAGGATCTCTAGAACGAGCTTCGTCAAGATCATCTCTATACCATTCCATTCTCACTCCTGAAGTATGATGATTTAGTAACGGAACTCTAGCGTGAATTAAAATAGGTCTTCTCTCCTCCCTGATAATTTGAATAGCCTTTTCTACTGCTATATAACTTTCTGTAAAATTAGCTCCATCAATTGTAATGGCCTCTAATCCATGAAATCCTGCCGCATACTCATAAGCACTTTGCGCTCTTGTTTCTGCTTCGTTAGCAGAAATATCCCAACCATTATCTTGAACTAAGTATAATATCGGTAATTGTTTTAAAGCAGCCATCTGAAAAGCTTCTGCAATTTCTCCTTCTGTTACCGAAGCATCACCTAAAGAACATACAACGAAAGGCTTGTCTTTTAAATTTTTATTATTTAAACCTACTAATTCTTTATACTGCATTCCTAAAGCTACACCTGTAGAAGGAATGGCTTGCATACCAGTTGCAGACGATTGATGAGGAATTTTTGGTTTGTCATTATCATTTAGACTTGGATGCGAATAATATGTTCTTCCTCCAGAAAAAGGATCATCTTTCTTTGCCAACAATTGTAGCATCAGATCGTAGGGTTTCATCCCTATCCCCAATAACATAGAATCATCTCTATAATAAGGAAAAGCATAATCCTGAGGTAATAATTGCATAGCTACTGCGATCTGAATTGCTTCATGACCTCTGGATGTTGCATGGACATATTTTGAAACTGTCTTAAAATTTTCTTCATATAGTTCTGTCATACTTTTAGCAGTACAAAGCGTACTAAAGGCTTTTTTGAGAACTTCTTTTGCTATTGTTGTTGAGGCTACCATGTATCCTTATTTTTTTAATCTACAATTCATGAATTACTTAGTATTCGTAATAACTTTTATCCTACCTTCTCTTCTATAGAAACAGGTAATATCCAATTAAACTTATCTTCTATTTTTTGAGTTTTGATACCATCAAGTGTATTTTTTACATCTTGACTCACAGGGTTATCATTAGACAATGTAAGTACCTCATCCTTATACCCTATTGCTTCTATCATGGCTATAGCAACTGCAGTTCCTGTACCAAAAGCTTCTTCTAATTTTCCTTCCTTGGCATGTCCTATTAACTCATCAATTGTGATAGGACGTTCTTCTACTTCAAAACCTTTATCTTTCAACAAAGAAATAACACTATCTCTGGTAATTCCTTTTAAGATGGAACCACTTGTAGATGGTGTGATGAATTTACCTCCTATTTTGAAAAATATATTCATTGTTCCTACTTCTTGAATATATTTATGTTCATTAGCATCTAACCATAATACTTGATCATATCCTTTTGCTTTAGCTTTTTCCGTTGGGAGAATTGCTGCGGCATAGTTACCTGCTGCTTTTGCTTCTCCTGTACCACCATCTGCAGCTCTTATGTATTCAGTTTCTGCATATAATCTAATTTTTTTTGTAAAAAATGGTCCTGCTGGTGAGCAGATTACGATGAACTTATAACTTGTAGCTGCTCGCATACCTATAAAAGGTTCATCTGCGTACATAAAAGGCCTAAGATATAAAGCACTACCATCCTGAGGAGGAATCCAATTATGTTCTACTCCAACAATCTGTTTTACTGCTTCAACAAATAAATCTACCGGAACTGAAGGCATTCCTAATCTAGCAGCACTGTGATTAAAACGTTTGGCATTTTCTTCTGGTCTAAATAATAATGGTGTATTCTCATTCCCTACAGTGGCTTTCATTCCTTCAAAAATAGCTTGTCCGTAGTGTAATGCCATTGCCGCAGGGTGCGTTGGTATTAATTCTAATGGTTCAACTCTGGGATTGTTCCAGGATCCATTTTTATATTCACAGATAAACATATGATCCGTAAAAGTTGTTCCTAAAGGAATATTATCAAAATCAATATCTTTTAGTTTTGAATTTGCAGTTTTTGTAATTTTGATTTGTTGTTCCATTCTTATTTTATTTTAATCGCACACTCTATAAAATCGATACTGTTGTTGGGAACTATCGATCTATCGTGTATTTATTATATTTCTCTATTAATATCAAAGGCTTCCAGTTCATCACCTATTTTTCTCAAAAACGATCCTCCTAAAAATCCATCTACAACTCGATGATCAAATGATAATGATAAATACATCATACTTCTTATTGCAATTTCATCTCCATTATTAGTGGTTATAACTTCTGGACGTTTCTTAATAATTCCTAATGCGAGAATAGCAACTTCTGGTTGGTTAATAATGGGAGTTCCCATAAGACTACCAAAAGTTCCCACATTAGATATTGTAAATGTACTTCCGCCTATTTCATCTGGTTTTAATACATTATTCCTTGCACTACCAGCTAAATGATTTACATTTTTTGCTAATCCTAACAAGTTTTTTTCATCTGCATTGCGCACCACCGGTACTATTAAGTTACCACTAGGCAAAGCGGTTGCCATACCTATATTTATATCTTTATGCACAATTATTTTCTTACCATCTACGGATACATTAATCATCGGGAATTCTTGAATTGCTTTAGAAACTGCCTCCACAAAAATTGGAGTAAATGTTAGTTTTTCGCCATATTTTTCTAAAAATTCAAGTTTCGCTTTATTCCGCCAATTCACCATATTGGTAACATCTACTTCTATATAACTCGTTACATGAGGAGAAGTATGCTTAGAATACACCATGTGATCAGCAATCATAGTTCTCATACGATCCATTTCTACCATACGATCTTTTCCTTCTACATAAGAAATTGGAGGTGGATTATACGATGATTTTGGTACAACTGACTGTGGTCTACTAGGTAGTGAGTACTTTCTGTTCTTAAGATAGCCCATAATATCGGTCTTACGAATTCTACCGCCATCTCCAGTTCCTGAAATACTTTGCACTTCTTCTATTGTCAATTTTTCTTTTTGGGCAATACTAATTACCAATGGAGAAAGAAAACCATCATTATCACCTGTATTCTCGATCTTAAAATCAGATTTACTAGTCATTTTTGACTCTAACTTAGTAGATGATTTAGATACTATTCCAGGTTTTGTATTTAATGCTTCTTTATTTTCTAATTTTGAATTATCCTTTTCTGATCTCGATTCATCATTAGCATCAATAATAGCTATTACTTGACCAACTTCAACGATATCATTAGATTGAAATAGTAATTCTGAGATAATACCATTACAAGGAGAAGGCACTTCAGAATCTACTTTATCAGTAGCCACTTCAAGAATGGTTTCATCTTCTTCCACAGAATCACCTACATTCTTTAACCAATTAAGAATGGTTGCTTCTGATATACTCTCACCCATTTTGGGCATTTTTAATTCTATTCTTGACATTTCAGTTAACTAATGTTAGTTAGTTTATTATTAATTTTTCTTTAGTCATCTACCTTTGAAACTAATAAGGCACTATTTTTTATCTTTTAAATTCTTCTAAAGTTTTATAGAAAGCTTCTTGTGTTGGACGATCTTTCGGAATCTCTCTTAAAGGCTCCACTTCTTCTAAAGAATCAAAGCAATCTTCAGGTAATTGTTGGTACAACTTAGTCCCTTTTGTTTTCCATCCAATCATCTCATCGTTTACAGTTTTTATTACTTTCGCCGGATTCCCTACTATCAAACTTCTCTTGGGAAAAATGGTATTTGCTTTTACAAAAGACATTGCTCCAACAATACACTCATCACCAATCTCCGCATCATCCATGATCACTGTATTCATTCCTATAAGACAATTACGTCCTAAATTCGCCCCGTGAATAACAGCTCCGTGTCCAACATGTGCACTTTCTCTTAGCACAATAGATTTTCCGGGAAACATATGCACAGTGCAGTTTTCTTGAACATTTACTCCATCTTCAAGAATAATCTCTCCCCAATCTCCTCGTATTGCTGCTCCAGGGCCTATATAACAATTCTTTCCAATGACAACATTACCCGTTACAGCCGCCAATGGGTGTACAAAACTACTTTCGTGAACTACGGGTATATATCCTTTAAATGAGTATATCATACTTTAATCCTGAATAGAAAAAACTTATTTAAACCGTTTCAAAGTTTCTTTAGTAAAATCACTTAACACTAGTCTACCACTGATGATTGCTCTATCGCCTAATAAAGTATCCCAGTGTTCTGTTCCTTCCCAAAATGCTTTTTTCATATCTCCCATCGCTTCTGGGTTATACGTACATAAATGTTCTGCAAATGCTTTTACTTCTGCATCTAATGTTTCTGTATCCTCAAAAACTTTTGTAAACAACCCTTTATCTCTTGCCCATTCTGCATTATAAAAAGAATTAGCATCTATTGCTATTTGTGTCATTGCGGACAATCCTATTTTACGTTCTACTGCTGGACCTACTACAAAAGGACCTATGCCAACATTTAGTTCACTTAATTTAATTGAAGCAAACTTTGTAGCCATACAATAATCCGTTGCCGAAGCTACTCCAACTCCACCACCAACAGTTTTACCTTGTATACGCCCAATAATAAATTTCGGACATTTACGCATCGCATTAATCACATTTGCAAAGCCAGAGAAAAACACCTTGCCAGTTTCTGCATCATTAATATTTATCAATTCTTTAAAACTTGCTCCTGCACAAAATGTTCTATCACCTCCGCTTTTTAGAACAATAACTTTGATATCATCATTATTCCCTGCATCAGTAATAGTTTGAGCTAACTTCGCTAAAATATCTCCTGGTAATGAATTATGTGCTGGATGAAAGAACTCTATCGTCCCTACCCCATTTTCTACATTTATGTTTACGTATGGTTGTGTCAAACTAAATTTTAATTTTATTTAATTAATCTAATAATCCAAATTGATCAAAGTGATGATTGAGATGCTTTACATTTAATAAGTCCCATTCAAACTTGTTCATTTCACCAAAGACAGCATTTTTAGTAATCACATCAGGGTTTTCCTTAAAATATACATCGAATGAATCCATTGCTTCTAGCAACTTAGATTTCGCTGTTTCTAAATCATCATGAATCAAATCTTCCAATATTCCTTCCTTCATCAAAGGATGATTATGTCCTCTAGGCATTGGTTTATGATTATACACCATCTCTTGTACCTTTTCTAAATATTGTTCTGGTGTTGCAATATCAAAATCTTGTATCTCTCCTGCGGCAATCCTAATTGTTTTTTCTACGTGCTCTAACATATGTTGAGCAGTCATCAAACCCCATTTAGGTTTAGTGTCTTCATTTAACTGAGTTAAATATCCCTTAATATTTGATCGATTTACTTGTACAAATGGTGATTTTTTTTGTACCATCGTTAAAATTGTAGCAATTGCGGTCAATTCATCATCTTGATCAAATACCTCTACGAACCACTTTGCTATTCCACTTGGTAATTCTTTACCTCGATGATCACGATCTATTTTTTGTTTACAAGTTAATCTAACATATACCGTATCATTATGATAGATAGGTCTTAAAAACCTACATTCTTCTAATCCATAATTAGCTGCAACAGGTCCTTTATTTGGATACACGAACAATCCAGCTGCCGCTGCTAGAATAAAATATCCATGTGCTGTACGTTTTTCAAAAATACTCCCCTCTAAGGAAGTTATGTCTGTATGGGCATAAAAGTGATCCCAAGTTAAATTCCCGAAATTGATAATATCGGTATCTGTTATTGTTCTCTTATGAGTTTTGAGTGACATCCCTGGTTGAATATCTTCCCAATGATACGCAAATGGATGTTTATCAGATTCTTTATATTTAGCATTCGCCTGATAAATTCCAGTTACCTCCGTTAAAGTTGTTGGAGTTCCTTGTATTGCACATCGTTGCATATAATGTTTAATACCACGCATTCCTCCCATTTCTTCTCCTCCTCCAGCTCTTCCTGGGCCACCATGCGTAAGCATTGGTAATGGAGAACCATGTCCTGTACTTTGTTTTGCATTTTCTCTATTACCAACCAAAATACGTCCGTGATGAGAAGCCGCTCCTACTACATATTCTTTAGCAATCTGATCATCATATGTAAAAATAGATGAAACTAAAGAACCTTTACCCATCTGAGATAAAGTAATTGCATCCTCTAATGTATCATAAGGCATTATGGTAGACACTGGGCCAAAGGCTTCAATCTCATGAACACCAGTATATTGAAATGGATTGTCTTGCCTCATTAAAATAGGGCTTACAAATGCTCCTTTTTGAGCATCCGCTCCAACTGTTTCAATTTTATCTAAATCACCATAAACTATTTGAGCTGTTTTGGCAATTTCAGTAACGTTATTTCTAAAACTTTCTACTTGTTGTTTACTGGCTAATGCTCCCATTCGAACCTCTTTCAATCGTGGATCTCCAATGGTTACTTTATCTAATTGCTTTCCTAAAGCTATCTGTACATCTTCAACAAGTTTTGATGGTACAATGATTCTACGAATAGCGGTACATTTCTGACCTGTTTTAACAGTCATTTCTTTTCGAACCTCTTTAACAAATAAATCAAATTCTGGGGTTCCAGGCACTGCATCTTCTCCAAGAACACATGCATTTAATGAATCTGCTTCCATAGTAAACGGAACTGATTCTTCTATCAATCTAGGATGCGCTTTTAACACTCTTCCTGTATGCGCAGAACCTGTAAAAGTTACGATATCTTGGGAACCTACAGTGTCTAAAATATTTTTAGTCATTCCACTTAGCAATTGTAACGATCCTTCTGGTAAAATTCCCGAATCTACAATAACCCTAACTACAGCCTCTGTCAAATAAGCTGTTTGGGGTGCTGGCAATACTACTGCAGGCATACCTGCCATCCAGTTTACGGCACATTTTTCTAACATTCCCCATATTGGGAAATTGAATGCATTAATATGTACAGCTACTCCTTTTTTAGGAACTAAAATATGATGTGCCATAAATCTTCCTCCACGCGAAAGATCAATTGGATCTCCTTCTACATGGTATGATTGATTTGGGAATAATTTACGCAGTGATGCATTCGCAAAAAGATTTCCAAAACCACCTTCTATATCAATCCAACTATCTATACGAGTAGCACCAGATCTATAACTTAATTCATAAAACTGTTCTTTTCTTTTTGTTAGAAACAAAGCCAAAGATTTAAGCATGTTTCCTCGTTCCTGAAAAGTCATTTTTCTTAGAATTTCTCCTCCTTTGGTTCTCCCATATTGTAACACTTCAGGAATATCCAAACCTTCCGTTGTCGACAATCCAATAGGGTCTCCGGTTACCGCATCGTGCATTATTAATCCATCTCCTGAACCCGTTGTCCATTTCCCGTTTATATAACTTTCTAGTGTTTTCATAAATTAGAGATTTGTGTTTTCTATTACACAAGCATATCCTTGTCCTACACCTACACACATTGTAATTAGTGCATAGCGCTTATTTTGTTCTTGCAATTCTAAAGCAGCTGAGTATGCTATTCTGGTTCCTGTTACTCCTAAAGGGTGTCCAATAGCTATAGAACCTCCATTAGGGTTTATTCTAGGATCATCATCTTTTAACCCCCATTCTCTAATACAAGCTAAGGCTTGTGAAGCAAAAGCCTCATTAAGTTCAATAACATCAATATCATCCATTGTGATTCCTGCTTTTTCTAATGCTTTATTAGAAGCTTGAACAGGCCCAATTCCCATAATTCTTGGTTCTACTCCTACTACAGCAGAACTTACAATTCTTGCCAAAGGTTTTAGATTATACTTTTTAACTGCATCTTCAGAAGCAATTATAGTAGCTGCAGCCCCATCATTTAAACCAGAGGAATTTCCTGCAGTTACGCTTCCGTCTTTTCTGAACGCAGGACGAAGCTTTGCCAAAACTTCTTTACTAGTTGAGGACTTTATAAATTCATCGTTAGAAAACTGAATTGGATCTTTTTTTCGTTGCGGAATTTCTACTATTGAAATCTCTTTTGCTAATCTACCCGATTCTTGGGATTTAGAAGCCTTCATTTGACTCCAATACGCAAAAGCATCTTGATCTTCTCTTGAAATATTATACTTCTCTACTAAATTTTCTGCCGTAGTACCCATTCCGTCCGTACCATATAATTCCTGCATTTTTTTATTTACAAATCTCCATCCAAAACTAGAATCATACATTTTAGAATCATTACCAAATGCAGAAGAAGGCTTAGCAATTACGTACGGACCACGTGTCATATTTTCTACTCCTCCCGAAATAAAAAGATCTCCATCACCTGCTTTTATAGCTCTATTAGCATGGATTATTGCTGAGAGTCCAGAACTACATAAACGATTTACAGTTTCTCCGGGAACTGTAAATGGAAGTCCTGCTAATAATGAACACATCCTAGCAACATTTCGATTATCTTCTCCCGCCTGATTTGCACACCCCATAATCACATCATCATAGTCTTCCTTAGGGATATTCGGATTTTTCTTTACTAACTCTTTAATTACTAAAGCCCCTAAATCATCTGTTCTAATCGCAGATAATGTTCCTTTATAACTTCCTATTGGAGTTCTAACTCCATCTATTATATACGCTTCTTTCATGTATTATTAGTTTTTCAGCTGTGCTGTTACAACAGATTTTTCTATAAGTGGCAAATATTTAGACTCTTCCTTTTCCATGAAATAAGAAGATATCATTATTGTTTTTTCTCCTGCAGGTAGAGCATACATAATCATAATCATTTTATCACCTGTCTCGTCTAAAGTCATAGATTTTTGAACAAGTACTTTTCTGCCTTCGATCTCAGTCTCTTTTACACCTAAAGAAGTTACTCCATTTTGTTCTTCTGGCTCTTTCATTATTTTCTCTTTGAATGCATCATATGGTTGTGGTGCCAGCATTTTCATGATCCCCGCAGACATATCTTCATTAGCGCGATTTGTTCCATTATCAACCACAAAGACTGTTTCATCTATCTCCATCACTATTTCATCATTAAACAAACCTCCTAATGCATCTTGAAGTTCTTCTGAGTTATTTTCTTCCGTTTCCGTAGTAATTGGTTCCGTTCCTTTCAATGTTTCTTTCTTTGATCTGTTCTCCTTTCCACAGGAAATAACTGATAAAAACATTATAGCTATTAAAAAAATTCTCATTGGTTTGTGTTAATTAATTTTGGTTACTATTGCCAATCTTTATTGGTTCTGTATACTACTCCTTTAAAAAGAGCTACAATCTGTTCTCCTCTTTTGACTTCAACAATATTAAATCCGATTTTGGTTTTAGCAATATCGGTGACTGCCTCAGCAGTCAGATAATCACCTTCTTCTAATGCTTCGATATGATTAATAGAAGTTTCTATAGAAACTGCATATTTACCATGTGTATTAGCTGAAAAACCAAACGCAGTATCTGCTAAACTATAGGATATTCCTCCGTGAGCTTTCCCCATACTATTAAGCATCTCTTTTCTTATAGTCATGCCTACTTTACACCTTCCTTTTTCTACTTGTAAAACCTCTATTCCCATCCATTGACTAAAAGAGTCTTGGCTTAGCATTTTACTTGGTATTTCTTTTGTATCAATCATAATCTTAGTAATCAACTAGCTGGAAAAAAGGTTCTATTTTCTCTATCCATTCTTCTTAACAATGGGCTACAACGATATCTATCCTCTCGATATTCATTGTATAACTTATCTAACTTACTTACACACCAATCGATTCCTTTTTTATCCGCCCAAGCTAGTAAACCATAAGGATAGTTAACTCCTTTGGTCATTGCATTATCAATATCTTCTGTCGAAGCGATATTCCAAAACAAAGCATCTGCTGCCTCATTAATTAACATTACTAATACACGATTAAAAATATACTGAGAAAGCTCTTCTTTAGATAGTTTTTCTGCCCCACTAGAAGTTATCGAACTACTTATATTTTGGGAAACTATTTTTCCTTGCTCGTCATAATTATAATATCCTTTTCCAGATTTTCTTCCCAAATATCCAGCTTCTGATAACCTTTTTTGAGTAAATGACGGTTTATATCTAGGGTCATAATAAAACGCTTTGAATACAGTTTCTGTAACTGTATAGTTAACATCATTCCCAATAAAATCCATCAGTTCAAAAGGGCCCATTCTAAAACCTCCCAATTCTTTCAAACTATGGTCAATTGTTACTAAATCTGCTAACCCTTCTTCATATATACGAAGTGATTCTCCATAAAAAGGTCTTGCTACACGATTGACAATAAAACCAGGTGTATCTTTTGCTATTGCAACTACCTTTTTCCAATCTTTTATTATGTTCGCAACTTTGTTTTTTACTTCCTCTGAGGTTTGTACAGCCGGTATTATTTCGACCAATTTCATTAATGGAGCAGGATTAAAAAAATGAATTCCTATACAACGTTCAGGTTTTTGTAAAGAAGATGCTATAGAAGCTATTGACAAAGAAGAAGTGTTTGATGCAATAATAGCATCATCAGAAACATACTTTTCAAGCTCAGAAAATACTTTTTTCTTGATTTCTAAATTTTCAATAATTGCCTCAATCGTTAAATCCGTATCACCTAAGTCTTTTAATTCATTGACATAAGAAATATTAGTTTGTATGCGCTGCTTTTCTGCTTCATCAATTCTACCTTTTTCTATAAGACGAGAAAGAATTTTTTCTAACCCTTTTTGGCTTTTATCAAGGGCTTCTTGTTTTGTGTCAAATACTTTTACTTTGCATCCAGAAGTAGCAGCTACTTGTGCTATTCCACTGCCCATTGTCCCAGAACCTATTACTCCTACGATCATATCTTAATTTCCTTTAAAAACAGGTTTTCTTTTTTCTATAAAAGCATTTACACCCTCTGCATAATCGTTACTTTCTGCAGCTTCTATTTGTAAATCAGATTCTATTTCTAACTGTTGATCCAATGTGTTTACCATAGATTGGTTTAACAACCTTTTAGTAAGTCCCAAAGCTTTTGTTGGCATTTGAGCAACTTTAATTGCTAATTTCATTGACTCTTCTTCAAAGGTATCTACAGAAAACACCTTATACAACATTCCTAACCCTTCGGCTTGATCAGCCGTCACCTTATCTCCTAACATCATTAATGCTGATGCTTTCTGAAAGCCGATTAATCTTGGAAGAAAAAAAGTTCCTGCACTATCAGGAATTAAACCAATTTTACTAAATGCTTGAATAAAGCTTGCTGCCTCAGATGCTATAACAATATCACAAGCTAAAGCTATATTTGCACCAGCACCAGCTGCAACTCCATTAACAGCTGCAATAATTGGTTTTTCTATACTTCTTATCCTTTGTACTATTGGGTTATAATGCTCTTCTAATATTTTTCTGAAGCCTGGATTTAGTTCTGGAGAGGTCACTTCTTTTAAATCTTGACCTGCACAAAATGCTTTGCCATTACCTGTTAATATGATAGCTCTAACCTCATCATTATTTTCACAAGAATCCAAAGTGTTTTGTAATTTTAACGCCATTTCTCTATTGAAACTATTAAAAGTTTCAGGACGATTTAAAGTTACCTTAGCTATATTATTTTCTATTTTTAATTCTATTGAATTCACAAGTATATCTTTAATTAAAATTTGAAATTTCTATTTTAAACATTTGAAGTAATCAAAAGGTTCCAAACAATCATCACATTTAAATAATGCTTTACAAGCAGTAGATCCAAACTGACTTATCATATTTGTATTTGTCGATCCACATTGAGGACATTTTACTATGCGCTTATTCCCTAATAAAACTTCTTT
This sequence comes from Aquimarina amphilecti, assembly GCF_900109375.1. Lineage (GTDB taxonomy): Bacteria > Bacteroidota > Bacteroidia > Flavobacteriales > Flavobacteriaceae > Aquimarina > Aquimarina amphilecti. The sequence continues at coordinate 371,931 of NZ_FOAB01000005.1, read as the reverse complement.
ATCAGCTTCTTCTTCTAAAGGAGCAGCGATTCCATAATCTTCAAGGGCTTTTCTTCCTCTAGGTGTAATCCAATCTGTAGTCCAAGCCGGAGAGAGCACCAATGAAACCTTAGCATTCATCTTTTCTTTTTGGAAAGCGCTTACGATATCATCCCCTATAACATCCATAGCTGGGCACCCACTATATGTGGGAGTAATAGTAACAAGCACAGTATCATCAACGATTTTAGCAGATCGTACAACGCCCATATCCATAATAGATAATACGGGAATCTCAGGATCACTTACTTTCTCTAGAATCGCGTATAATTTTGGATCAATATGTTGTTCTAACGTGATTGTCATATTACTTTAAAATTACTTTTGAAAACAACCCTTTGACTAACTGCGTGAATTATATCTAATATATGATCACCACTTCATATTTGGGTAGGTCCTCTGCATATATTGAAGATCTGAAAGGAGGTATCCCATATGTTCACTATGGATCCCTTCTTTTCCTCCTTTTCTAAACCATTTCAGTTCAGGAGGTATAAGAGTCGCTTCTTCTAAAATTTCGTTTATAACTTGGTAGTATTTTTCTTTTAAGAGACTAACATCTACTCCAACACCATTTTCAAGCATATTTTTATCATCTTCTGTAAGATGAAATAATTCATCGGTAAACTTCCAAAGATCATTTACAGCATCCTGAACCTTCTTTCTACTAACCTCTGTCCCATCTCCCAGTCTTTTGATCCAATCAGACGAAAAACGTTGATGATAACTAACTTCTTTTATTGATTTCTTTGCAATTGCAGAAAGTATTTCATCATCACTATTTTGTAACTCTTCTAGCAGTAATAAATGAAAAACATCATAAAAAAACTGACGAGTAATAACATACCCAAAATTAACATTTGGTTGTTCTACCAATAGTACATTTTTATATTGTCTTTCTGTTCTCAAGAAAGCTATATCATCTTCTGTTACCTTATCCCCGGAAAGTTGTGCAGCATATTGATAATAACAACGTGTTTGTCCTAATAAATCTAATGCTATATTAGTACATGCTATATCCGTTTCTAAATTTGGTCCATGCCCACATAATTCAGAAAGTCGCTGTCCTAAGATTAAAGCATTATCAGCAATTCCGTAGATATATTGAATTAAATTTTCTTTTTTCATTTTAAAAAATCGCATTAATTAAGCAAATTGCCATTTTACACATATATTATGCTTTTACGCACTACATATGTTTTACCTCATCAGGTAGTGTATAAAAAGTAGGGTGCCTATATACTTTGTCTTGAGCAGGCTCAAACAATTCTCCATTATTTTCTGGATTGGAAGCAGTTATATGCTTAGATTCCACCACCCAAATGCTTACTCCTTCGCTTCTGCGAGTATATACATCTCTAGCATTTTCTAATGCCATTTCTTCATCTGCGGCGTGTAAACTCCCAAAATGACGGTGCTCTAAACCATTCTTACTTCTTACAAAGACTTCCCAAAGTGGCCAATTTTTTTTCATAATTAGTATGCCCTTATTCCCAAACCTTCTACTAGAAAGAAATGAGGTAATAAGGAATTTATTAAATTGCTTTCTTTATTTTATTATTCTGTTGTTTTTCGGCATAAGCCATAGCAGCATCACGTACCCATTCTCCTTCTTCCCAAGCGTTAACTCTTGCCGACAACCTTTCCTTATTACAAGGACCATGTCCCTTAACTACCTGCCAAAACTCATCCCAGTCGATATCCCCAAAATCATAATGCTTTTTTTCCTCATTCCATTTCAAATTTGGATCAGGAACAGTAAGACCAATAAGATCTGCCTGAGGAACAGTTTGATCAATAAATTGTTGACGAAGTTCATCATTGGTTTTACGTTTCAACTTCCATTTCATGGATTGTTCTGTATGCACAGATTCTGCATCACTAGGACCAAGCATCATAAGGGATGGCCACCACCATCTATTTAAAGCATCCTGAGCCAACTCTTTTTGCTCTGGCGTCCCTTTAGCCAATGTCATCATAATTTCATACCCTTGACGTTGGTGGAAACTTTCTTCTTTACAAACACGGATCATTGCTCTTGCGTAAGGACCATATGAAGTACTACATAAAGGTACCTGATTAATTATTGCTGCTCCATCAACCAACCAGCCAATTGCACCTATGTCCGCCCATGTTAGAGTAGGATAATTAAAAATACTAGAATATTTAGCTTTCCCAGAGTGTAGTTGTTCATATAATTCTTCTCTAGAAATCCCTAAAGTTTCGCAAGCACTATATAAGTATAATCCATGTCCAGCTTCATCTTGTACTTTAGCCAACAATGCAACTTTACGTCTCATAGATGGAGCTCTAGATATCCAATTACCTTCTGGTAACATTCCTACTATTTCTGAGTGCGCATGTTGCGATATTTGTCTTATATGAGTCTTTCGATACTTTTCGGGCATCCAATCTTTAGGTTCGATTTTTTCATCTCTGGCAATTCTTTGATCAAAAAGTTCTTCCAGATTTTTTATTTCTTTTTCACTCATAATATTGGAGTTTTATTATTCTGAAACGGAGTTCAGCTTACTTCTCAGAATTATAACATATTCTGATTACACGTCAAAATCAACTACTACTTTTTCCGTAGTTGGCACTGCCTGACAAGATAGCACTAGCCCTTTAGCTACTTCATCTTCCTCGAGTGCATAATTTATTTTCATCTCTACTTCTCCTTCTATCAATTTACATTTACAAGTACTACAGACACCACCTTTACAAGCAAAAGGAAGGTCGGCTCCAGCAGCTAAAGCTCCATCTAGGATGTTATCATAGTCGTCATCCATTCCAAAATGAAATTCTTTACCTCCATCAATAATAGTAACTTCAGTCCCTTCAAACTTATGCTCTATAGCTATTGCAGCTCTTTTTTTATCTTCTTCGGTAGCACCAGAAAAAAACAACTCATAATGAATATTATCTTTAGATAATCCAGCATTAACTAGTTCATCTCTAATCAAGAAAATCATTTCTTCTGGACCGCAAATAAAACACTCATCCACCTCTGAAACATTAATAATTTTATTAGAAAGTTCCTTCAACTTTTCTGATGTAAATCTCCCATTTAACAATGGTATATCTCTGTGTTCTTTCGTTAAGAAATAAAATATTTCAAACCTTCCAAAATATGTATTTCTAAGCGCTTCTATCTCTTCTTTAAAGATAATAGATTTAACAGTGCGATTCAAGTAAAATAACTTGAATGTACTATTAGGTTCTAAAGCCAAATGGGTTTTTATAATGGAAAGAATTGGAGTAATCCCACTACCTGCAGCAAAAACAATATAGTTTTTAGATGCGGTTGGATCTACTTCTGTAAAAAAACCTCCATTAGGAGGTAGCACCTCTAATTCATCGCCAGCCTTTAATACATTACAAGCATAATTAGAAAACAACCCTCCATCTATTCTTTTAACTGCTACTTTCCATTTATCATCAATAGGACTTGAACATAAGGAATAACTACGCCTTACTTCTTGTCCATTCAACACTGTTTTTAAAGTTAAATACTGACCTTGTTTATATGCGAATTCTTCTTTTAGATTTTGAGGAATATCAAAAGTTATTGAAGTACAGTCCTTAGTTTCTTTAAGAACTTCCGCTATTTTTATGGTATGAAAATCGCTCATGAAATATTACACTATAACGTTATAGTAGAACAAAACTAACAATTGTTAGTTTGATAAGCAATTAATTAAGTGTTAATTTTAAACTACACCTTGCAGTAATACCGCAATCATATCTTTTTTAAGTATCCCTGCATCAATATTTTTTTGTTTTGGATACCATAAATAAAGTGTTCTTAAGGTAGATAATGTAGAGAAAACAATGATTTCAATATTATTAGATTTGATCTCTTTAGCATCCACTCCTTTTCGAACAATCTGTCTAAAATTTTCTTCATAATCATTTCGCATTTTCTCAAAAGACAAGAGATTCTCTTCCTCCAAATGCATCCAATCATTATTAAGTGATGCTAACCCATCAGCATTCCGTAAAGTAACATCAATATGAAGACTTATTATATTTTCTAACTTTCTGATTGCGCTTTGATCAGAATTAACTATTAGATTCATTCCTGTGGTAAATTCCTCGGCAAGCTCAATAATAATTGTAGATAAGATTTCTTGTTTAGATTGAATATGATTATACAAACTAGCGGCTTTGATCCCCATTGCGGTTGCCAAATCTCTCATTGTAACAGCACTATACCCCTTTTCTTTAAAAAGAATAGCCGCGGCGTTTACAATTTCTTGCTTTCTACTTTCTGGTTTCATTGAAAATGGGGTTTACATATTGATAAAAAACCTTAATCTCTAACAAAACCCTTCTTTTAGAGATTAAAGACTAAAATATGATAAATTTGTTATATTCGAAAAATTACTACATTTCTTTAATGTTCTTTATTAAATCCAACTTATTATGAAATATGCAGGTTTATTTTTAATTTCTCTTTTATTATTTGGTAACTGCAATACTATGAATGCTGTTAACTCTAATGACACTGAAACTGTAGTTCAATCAAAACCTAAAGGTACTTATTTAGTAACCTCGCTTTATGGAGTTGATGTTTCTAAACACAAACTTACTTTAATATTTAATCCTACTAAAAAGACAATTTCTGGTTTTGCTGGGTGTAATTCTTATTCTTGCGAATATAACATAGAAGAAAATTCTCTAACCACTGGATTCCCAATTGGTACTAAGATATATTGTGAAGAAACTAGTAACATTGAAAAAGATTTTTTTAAGATTTTCTCGGAAGAGAAAAATCAAAAACTGGAAGGAAACATCCTATATTTAACTAATCAAAATAATCAGAAAATTCTCATCGCCGAAAAAACTTCTTAAACCTGTTATCTAACTATTATTTTTTTAGTAAAACTACCTCCAACCGAAAGGTTTTCCATACAAACAAAATACATCCCCGAAGACACTGAAGACAAATCGATCTCTCTATCCTCTCCTGTTTGTCCTTCTAAAACTAATTGTCCGAATATATCAAAAACCATATAACTGAATTCACTTTCATCTCCATCAGAAATCATTAAAATACCTTCTGTCGGATTAGGAAAAAGAACAACTTCTTCTGGAGTTCCTCCACCTCCATCTCCTGGATCATCTCCTTGAGAAAGTGCATTAAGTGTTGTTCTTCCTGTATTTTCTGGATCAAGCCAGTTTGACAATCTAGTACCATCTGTAGTTCCAAAATCCCAAGAAATACTAAACCTTCCATAAAAATCAGGCGCCCCATTATCATTTGTTCCAGAACAAGCAGCACCTCCTCCAGCAAGTTGTCCAACAATTCTACCCGAAGGATCAAAAATAGCAGAACCGGAAGAACCTCCCTCAGTAACACCCAAATCCCAATCATCCACTCTCCAAGTATCAACCGGATCAGGTATACCTCCTATATTTACATTATCAGCGATGGTTGGACTTACATTCTCTCTACACACCTTCATTATATCTCCATCTGGGTGATGAACCCCAACAACAAAACTTGGAGTATTACCAGTTCTATCCCAACCAGCCCAATCAATATCCCAATCTTCATCTAACCCACCTGTAATTTCGACAAGCTGCACATCGGATTCTGGATTAATAGCTCTAGAAATAGCGCCACTAGTGGTTTGAAAGTAATTTGACGGACCGTTGTCTGTACTGTTTTCTGTTGTTGCACATACTGCATTAGTACTTATCCAATTAAACCGAAAAGCCCAATTAGCATTTGCCGTTCCGCAATGATTTGCTGTAAGAAAATATGGAGCTTTATCATTACTAGTATTATTAATTAAGGTTCCTGTACAAAATCCGCTATTTCCAACGAGAGTAATCCCAACAGCTTTTTTGATAATATCTTTTAAACTATCAAAATCTGATCCTACAGGACAATTAACATCTTGATTACAATTACCCGATGTATTTAAATCTTTTTGAAATGCTTTAAAGTTACTTACACTTCTGTACCCATGAACAACAGAACCTATATTCAACTTACCTTTCCCCTTTACCGCATTTGGCTCATAGTACTCAATTATTATACTTTCTCCATCAGCAAGCCAAGTACCAATTGTCTCATCAGTATTATTCATCTTGTCTGTATACGCACCTAAGTGAAAAGTTTTTTCCTCGTTATACAAATACACCTTACCACCTTCAGGCATTTTAAAAGAATTAAAAACAAAATTCAGCGTATTAGCACCTTCTGAAATAATATTTATTCTCCAGATTCTATCACCATTAGGAAGCTCGCTCCATAGACCTGAATTTGTAATACCTAGATCAACTTTGAACTCATGACCAAATCTATAAATTTTGGATTTATCTTTATCATTGATTTCATCCTCTTCTTTTAATTTTTGGAAATCAAAATTTGGCATCACAACAGATGGCACCTTAATTTCACGTATTGTTTTACTAAGATCTAGGTCGGAACTCTTAGGAAATTCATTAGTTACTTGACCAAAGATCGTAACATTAAAAACTAATACTAGAAGATAAAAAACAAGTTTTTTCATAATATCCATATGATCTATTAAATTGGTCTAATTTTAAAATTTATTACTTTCGGCGAGATAAAAAATCAAATAATCCACTTGTAATAATAACAGCATATTTGCTTAAAACCCTACACTACGTAAACAAAATTAGTTAATTAATTCTAATCTTAGCATTAAAACCAGTACTTTTCACCATCAAGAAATTAGCACCAAAAATTTGATTTAGAAATGCCATTACAAATAGAATCCAATCCTTTACTTGACAGATTACCTCCTCATTTAAAGCAATTTATCAAACCTCAAAACTATGATGAATACACTGCAATTGATCAAGCTGTATGGAGGTATGTGATGCGCAAAAATATAGTCTCTTTAAGTAAAGTGGCACATAAATCCTATTTAAAAGGTCTAGAAAAAACAGGAATTTCTATTGACGAAATTCCAAGTATGTATGGAATGAATAGAATACTGAAAGAAATTGGATGGGCAGCTGTTGCGGTTGATGGATTTATTCCTCCAAATGCTTTTATGGAGTTTCAAGCATATAACATTCTAGTTATTGCATCAGACATAAGACAATTAGAGAACATAGAATACACTCCAGCTCCAGATATCATCCATGAAGCGGCGGGACATGCACCAATTATTGCCAATCCTGATTATGCAGAATACTTGCGGCGTTTTGGAAAAATTGGATGTAAAGCTATTTCTTCTAAGAAAGACTATGATATGTACGACGCTGTTCGTACACTCTCAATACTAAAAGAATCTCCAGACACTGATCCGATAACTATACAGAATGCAGAAAACAAAGTAAATGAATTACAAAATCAAAAATCTGAACCCTCGGAAATGGCTTTAATTCGTAATTTACATTGGTGGACTGTAGAATATGGACTCATCGGAAGCGTAGAAGATCCAAAAATTTATGGTGCCGGATTGCTCTCATCCATAGGAGAAAGCGAGTGGTGTATGACGGATAATGTAGAAAAACTACCCTATACTCCTGATGCTGCATTTCGTGATTTTGACATTACCAAACCTCAACCTCAACTATTTGTTACTCCTGATTTTGCTTATCTATGTCAAGTATTAGAAGAATTTGCAGATACTATGGCCTTAAGAAAAGGAGGACATCGCGGACTCGGAAAACTTATTGAGTCTCAAAACTTAGGAACCATTGAGCTAAGTACTGGTTTACAGGTTTCTGGAATATTTACCAGAATGATCAAGAACGAAGATAATGAGGTAATTTATTTTGAAACCGAAGGCCCGACAGCACTATCATTTAGAGAAAAGGAATTGATCGGACAAGGTATCGACATACACCCGAATGGATTTAGATCACCTTTAGGCAAGCTAAAAGGTATCAATCTAGCCATAGAAAACATGTCGCCAAGAGATCTAAAGGCCTATAATTTTTATGATGGAGAGTATATAGAATTCGAGTTTGAAAGCGGTATTACAATTGCCGGAATAAATATTACTGGAATGAGAAACATAAAGGGTGAACTTATTCTCATTCAGTTTAAAGAGTGTACTATTAAATATAAAAACGAATATCTATTCAAACCTGAATGGGGGACTTTTGATTTAGCTGTCGGAAAAGAGATTGTATCTGCATTCTCAGGACCGGCTGACGATTATTCATTTGATATGATCACCCATAATCCAGATATGGATACAATCAAAAAAACTTACTCTCCGGAAAAACAAGAGTTACATTCATTATATCAAGCTGTTAAAAATATAAGAAACGGAGAGAATACTAAATTTTCGTTAGAAGCAGTATTTGACATCATAAAGAAAGATCATTCGGAAGATTGGTTATTACCTATTGAAATTTATGAATTAGTTTATAACAAAGACGTTGATTTCGCTAATATAATTTTGAAGCATTTAGAACAGATTAAAAAGATAAAACCAGGTATAAAACATTTAATTAACAGTGGAGTTGAAATCATTAATCAGAATTCTTTAGCTATTTGATTTTTTTTCAAACTAACTTCACAATAATATTCGTACAAGAGAATTGTCTTTCATAAAATTTGCTATCCACTGATTATTTTCCTGATTTAAAAAATTACTGAGTGATTTTTCTTGTAACCAATAACCTGGTTTCAAAAATCTTACCTAAATGGTCTATAATATAATTTTAATGGAGAAAACAACCAGTGGATAGCATTCTATTTATCTATTTATTTTTCCCTTCTTTTGAGATAGCAAGTATAGTATCTGAAAGATCTCCAGATTTTAACAAACTAATCAAAGCTCTAAAAAGATCAAGTCCATAAATTTTATTGAAGTTTTCTAAAATAGATTTTATCTCTGTAATAGCTATAAAACCTGCTATTATCTTAAGAAAAGGAACTTCATTAACAATAAATTCCTCTAATAAAAATGATGCAAGAATTACTAAGTTATATATAAAAAACTTAGAAATCGTATTACCAATTCTTTCACTACTTATTGGAATTTTATTTTTATAAGCCGCATATGAACCTGTAATAAAATCCACCAAAATCAAGAAGACCATTGTTATCATTACTCCGTTAACTGGTGAAAGAATCGTAAGCAACCAAAACCCCATAGTTATAATTTTATCCATGTTTTATTAATTTTTTATAATCCAATACTCTATTTTTAGGGTATGCTCTTATACACACTCTATTATTTTGATTCCCGCCTAGAACATAAACAAACCCTCTAGTCTCTTTAATAAAAAACCCCACATGACCTTTTCTGCTACACGGTTTTTCTCGCCATAAAATCACAACATCACCAGCATCAGGAGCATCTGTAGATTCACCTACATTGAGCCAACTACGAGCATTAAGTTCTCCTGAATAAGAATGTCCAGTTTTTTTTGCCACCCAATTAGCAAATGCACTACACCAAGCAGTTTCATTATGCAATTGAGCACCATCAAGGCCAATTTCATTAAAATAAGAAAGGATCTGTGGGTGATCTTTAGAACCATTAATCTCTGTAACGCCATACTGAGATAGCGCCATTTCTAAAATATTCATACGTTAAAAAAATTTGATTCCCTCTACAAGAATTGTTTCATCCAAAAAAATAAACCAAGTCACTAAACTTGTTAATATTGTTTCTGAATTTGATTAATCATATAGAGTTTGATTAAGTGTACTAAAAAGTTGAAGTTTTCTGGCTTAATTATAAACCTGCAGGAGCCTAAAAATTCACTTCTTTTTTTGCACATAATTATAGCAAACTGTTATTGCACTTTTCCTATTAATTCTTTATAAAAACCAACAACTTAAGTGCGTTGAAAAGCATATATAAATATACGAAAATACAGGGAATTAATAACGATTTTTAACCGTCTATTACTGCAACTACGGGAGTAAAAAAGGCTGAATTCTTGGTGAGAAAACACCTTAAATTCAACCTTCTAAAAATTAATTGTTTTATTATTTAAAAACTATAGTTACTGAACTACAAATCTTTTCATTTTTTTATCATTATCGTTTCCTACTTGCAAAAGATACAATCCACTAGACAAACCGCTCACATCTACATTGCCGTTATTAATTTTAGTATTTATAACTTTCTGTCCGGCATAATTATAAATGGTAATTTTTGCTTCATCATCAGAAACACCTTTAACGAATAAAACCCCTTGACTAACAGGGTTAGGGTATATCCTAATTGCTTCCTTAAAGCTTAAACTAACAACACTCGCTCTTGAAGCAGTTACGCCACCAATATTTATCGTATAATCCTCTACTTCACCATATGTAAAAATCTCACAAGGAGTAGCAGCGGCATTATATTTTAGAGTTACACGCATTCTTGTTGTTCCTGACAAAGCACTAGAAGGTACGGTAAAATCATATGATTGATTTGCGTCACTACGTGTAGATTCTGAAACTATCAATTCTGAACCTTCAAAAGTTCCATTTTGATTATAATCTATCCAAACATTCCAATATTCAGTATATACAGTTCCTGTATAATTAAGACTTAGTATAATTGTATTTTGTCCATAAGACACCGTACCCGATTGACTTGTGTAATCAGTATATCCGCTGTTAGCTGCAGATGTATTATCAATCCCTCCTATATTAACATAATCAATATACTCATCATTCACATTATTACCTTGACTACTACAATATGTAACTACAACTCCTGTTGTAGTAAAAGTCACAGAATTACTTGCTAAAGAGCTATTGCCTGCAGCATCTTTTGCTACAGCAAAAAATGTATATTCTGAATCAGGATTTAATCCACTAACGGTAGTACTTGCAACCGCTGAAGTAGTAACTAAAGTTGTCCCTTGATAAATTTCATATTCAGAGATACCAATATCATCTGTTGATGTATTCCAAGACAAATCAACCGTTGTTCCGGTAATGTTAGATACTGATAGATTAGTTGGCACTGATGGAGCCTGAGTGTCAGGTGTTGTAGAAATAATTTTAAAATCATCGATCGCTATATCACTTCGAAATCCATTCCCTGTAACCCCTTTAAACCTAAGTTGCATTACCGAACCAGCATATGCAGAAATATCTACCGAAGCCTGATTCCATTGATCTCCCTGACTTCCATTTATACTCCAAAGTGAAGCATAACTTGATCCATCATCAACACTAACTAACACTTCTAAAGAGCCCATATTAGTTCCATTCATATGATAACCAAATTCTAAGGTCGCACCGGTTAGCACTGCCAAATCGATACAAGGACTATCAAATAATGCTATTTTTCCGGGGTATCCGCTGCCATTACCAGAAGCTTCGGTAAACATATAGAACGAACCTTCCTGAGCAGAGGATGGTCCTGTACCACTAGAAGGTGTTCCATTACTACCTCTAACCCAATTAATATCATCATCAATAGAGTTGGTCCAAACACCAATATTAGATTCAAAACCTTCTGCATAAGGAAATGTATTAACTCCTGCACAAGCAGGTACAGCTGTTGTCGTAAAAGACACTGAACTACTATAAGGAGACACTATTGTTCCTGAACATATACTACGAACTTGAGCCTCATAAGTAGTTTCTGTAGTTAAACCAACAAGATTAGTAGTATCTGTATTTACTGAAACTACTGTCCAATTAGCAGTTCCAATTTCTCGATACCTAACATCAAAAGAAGCTCCCGCACTACCCGACCAATTTAAATCGGCACTAGACGCCTGCACAGAAGAAACTGCTAACCCTGTAGGGGCTGCCGCTCCTATCGGAGTTAATTGCACATCTTGTATTACTGATTGATCATCGGTGATCACAACTCCTGCTACAGTTTTTGACTCATAACATTCTGCTTCATAAAGAAGTGTATAGGTACCAGCTTTAATCGGCCTATAATAATCCCCTTCCGGCAGTTCAGTTGGCGTCCATGTTTCGTACGCTTCTTTTCCTACAACAGTTACTTTAGCATAAATCGGTTGATTGGTATTAGCATCAGTAACTACACCACGTATTCCATAATTTACTTGCTTTAAGAAACCAATAAGCGCTTCTTGATTGTAGTTCCAAAAATTGACTAATTGATTCGCTGCGGGAGTTTTTGCGTTAGAAAGTTCGACTGTTAATTCCCTTCCTTTATGAAAATGTATTTGATAATCCTGTCTTCCTCCTTGCACTTCATACCAATCGTACCCATTAGTAATACCATTGTTTAACGCATCAAAATACCCATTTGGACTATTTTGCTGACAAAAATCTCTATATTCCTCGGATACATGAACGAAATAATCTTCATCCGGATGCGCTCCCGCGTAGGTATCCCAAGGATAATTAATTAACTCAATTCCTCCATGAAAATTAGCAGATAATACAAAATGTTTTGATGCTGCAAAATTCATAAAATGCTGTGTTTCTAGTTGATAACTATTACCATCTGGATTAGCACCATCATCTGGGTCTGGATAATTACGATTAAGATCTACATTATTAGCATTACCTCGAGTAGCATTAGCAACCGATGTGTTATTAGTACTATTTCTATAGGTCCCATCAGGATTAGCTAATGGATTAATCCACACTTCATTATTATCTAGAAGCTGTTTGATCTCTAGATGCCTTGGATGTGAGGTGTCGTTATACGCTGTTAACAAAAAATCAATAAGATTAAGCATCATTGGGTATCCCGCAATCTCGTCTCCATGCATAGAAGAAGTATACATAACGCGTGGTTCTTGTTCGTTTGCACCAACATTGTCAGACAACTTAACAAAAAGTAATGCTTTATCTCCCTCCGTAGTAGCTCCAATATTCTCAACTTGACATATAGTTGGATTATTAGTTGCAAAATCATTCATCATACTTACATAATCAGTATATGTTGGGTACGCTGTTAAAGGATATGTAGCAGCTTTTACTAAAAGATCTGATGTCATTGTTCTATACCCAATGATATTATCATCCTCAGTTGTAGTAAAAGGAATATCTTTTTCCAAAAACTGATCAAATTGAGTTTTGTTAGCCATTAGCTTAACAATACCTGTTACTTCATCATAATGAACAATAGACAATCCTTCTGTAGAGGTTTGTAATTGTGCGGGACTACTTATAACTATATCAAATATTACCTCTCCTTTGAGGTTTAGATATTCATTAGCCTGTTCTTTTTGAGTTTGCTGTGCAAATAGCGATACACCTAGAATCAGATAGATCCATAGGGCAAACATACGTTTGTTCTTCATGGTTTTAAGAGTATTTGTGTAAGACTTACTTTGGTTAAGTAGAAGTCTATAGTTAAATTGGTTTTAATAGTTATAAAGATAAGTTAAAAAAACATCAAAAAAAGGTTATAATACGAGATCTTTTTACAGCCTAATACCCCATTTTATCAATAGATTAACTATCAAAAAATACTTTTTACATTATAATATTATAAGTCAATAATGTCACCTTCATATCCGAAGATTCATCAATTAATTCTAGAAATAGTCGAATAAAAAATTCGTGTCATCCGCTCTTAATATTATAAATTGTCTTTAATTTTTTAAAATATTATAAATTGTCTTTTCAGAAATAAAAAGCTGTTCTATCAACTCTTCGACAATAACTTTCATTTGTTTTTCAGAATTATTCTCAACATAATTATGAACAAACTGTTTACGCTTTTCTAACAACAGTTTACTTCGTTGCATATATCATTTAATTAGAATTAAATACAAAACACCACCCTATTCAAACAAAAGTTTGAACAGTTAACCGTCTAAAGTGATTCCAGCACGACGTCTTATACTATCTCACCTGAAAATGTTGCAATTGAATTAACACAAATGTTTGAATGTGAATTATTTTTCATATTTTAGCAACTAATTACAGCACAAATATACAACATTTTACAGAAAATAGCAACAAATAACAGAATTATTCTGTATTTTGTTTTAATTATTTTTCAGAAAAAAAACAAACCAAAACAACTAAAAAGAATGGTAGCGATCGATGTGAAAATTAAGGAGATAATTGATTTTTTTAGTTTAAACAATCATTCTTTTGCTAAAAAAATTGGAGTAACAAGCACAACTATAGACAGTATAACTACCGGAAGACTACAACCTGACGGCTCCAGAAAAAGAACCAAACCCGGATATGATTTATTAGAACGTATTATCGATGAATTTTCCATTGATCCAGAATATCTTTTTGGAAAAAGTAATGATCTATTGAAGCGTGAGAAACAAGAAATTAAAACATATGGTGGAATTCCACAAGTAATCGCTGTAAACCAAGAAGGACATGAAAATATAGTTTACGTACCGATAAAAGCAAGAGCAGGATATTTAGATGGTTATGGCGATACTGAATATATCGAAACTCTTCCTTCTTTTAACATGCCGCATCTTAGTAATGGTACATTTAGATGCTTCGAAGTACAGGGGAACTCCATGGTCAGAACTTTTTTTGATGGAGATCTTGTTTTCGGAAAGTACGTGGAAGATCTAAACGACATAAAGGACGGAAGGATTTACGTAATAATTAGCAAGAATGATGGCATTGTTTTAAAACGAATTATTAATAGAATTGAAGAACGAAGTAAACTTATTCTAAAATCGGACAACAAAGATGGCAATTATCCCACTTATACTATTAACTCAGAAGAAGTTGTAGAAGCCTGGTATGTCACTATGTTTGCTTCTAAACAAATGCCGGAGCCTGTAGATGTTTATGACCGTTTACATGACTTAGAAACTAAAATTGTTCTATTGGAAGAAGAATTAAGAAGGAATAATTAAATAAAGATCGGGCATAACATTTTATAGCCATAACCCGATCTCACGTAAAAAAACCTCACAATAAAGACTTTTATACTTATATACATTTACATCTATTCTAACGATTAGTGATATTAAAAATCAATAGGTTAACATTTTAAAACGTATATTTATGGAACATTTTTTGATGCTATGAAATAAATCAATTTTTAAATCATGAGAGGTTCTAAAATTTTATTTTCTGTTCTACTTTTTATATGTTTTGGGACGATATATTCTCAATCTATAAAAACCCCATCTTTATCCAATAAAAAGACTACCAAGACATTGATCATTGATTCTATTCCGGTAAATGTTTCTAAAAGCTATCGTTTATCTGGAATCAGTAATAATGATAATGATTATAGATTATTTTTTGGAGTTTCCCGAATAACTGATTACCCGTCTTTTGGGATTTCTAGAACTCGGCCGTTCTTAGTAGTCGCAAACAATGCATTTACTCATAAATCTCTATTTGATCCTGTAGTAAATCTTTCATTAGGACAGCAATCTTGGGACAATCCTTTGAATTCTGATTCATTTGGAGCAGGAATAATAGCCGGTAGTTTACAATTGATATCTGGTTTCTTTAATTAACACTTTCTCTCTAATAACCTAGGTACTAAAAATTAGAACGTAATAAAGGCATGTTCTTTTTGAATCTCACTCTTTTTTTGCTCTAGTTTTTGAAGAAATTGTTGATGTTGTTCACTATTAGGATTAAAAGGTCTATGAGATATAGCATTCTGCACTTCTTTCACTTTATTCATAGTAACCAGCGCTTCTTTAGAAATCCAAGTTTGTTTAAAATATTCCCATATATAATCAATTGCTACAGGACTTGGATGAATCATATCTGCATTATAAAACCTATAATCTCTTAACTCATCCATCATAATCTCATAAGAAGGAAAGTAAGCAGTCGTATTATCTTGTCGTCTGGCTTGATGTATTCCTGCAATCAAATGTGATTTACTTTGGTTATTTTCTACAAAACCATCCTTACTATGTCTTACTGGAGAAACAGTAAATATAATTTTCACATTTGGATTTAAACTTTTGATTAAACCAATGTTATTTAATAAACATTGAGTCACTTCTTCTACAGATAAAAGTTCTTTACTAAACTCCTTTTGCGGTACTTTATGGCAGTTTGCCACTACCATATCAAGAGCTTGCAAACGATATACCCAAGATGTACCTAATGTAATACATATATGAGTGGCTGATTTAATCTTTTTATACGTCTCATTTAATGCTCCATTAAGTGACTGCAATAGTTGTTTCTGATCTGGATGACTTAGTTTAGAGTGGGTATCAAAACAATGCCATTGTTCATTATGATAAAACAAATCTGTTTCAGTATACGTTTCTTGTTGGGTCGCCATCCAAAGAAAGGTTTCAATGGCTTTAGGATGAAACAATATTCCGAAAGGATTTACTAAAGATTTGTATTTAAAGTATGAAAATTTTTCTCCAATATTTTCAGCAAAACAAGACCCAAGTAATAATAACTCCGAATTATAATCAATTTTTGGTTGCTGAGGTTTTAAGGGTATTTTGGTTTGTAAGTTCATACGTAGTCCCAACTCTCACCTTAACTGGTAAGAGGGGTGTTGGTTTTTAATTAAACATATTGTTTTGCTTTCTCTAATGCTTCTTCAATTCCTGCTAGATTCTTACCTCCTGCAGTAGCAAAAAATGGTTGTCCACCTCCTCCACCTTGAATGTATTTCCCAAGCTCGCGAACTACTTGACCAGCATTCAATCCTTTTTCTTCTACCAAGTTTTTAGAAATATAACAAGACAACAATGCTTTACCATTATTATCTGCACCAAAAATCATAAAAGCATTTTTTATTTCCCCTCCTAATTCAAAAGATAAATCTTTTATTCCTGCTGGATCAAGATCAACTTTTTTACTCAAAAATTGAATTCCATTTATTTCTTCAAACTCTGATTTAAGATCTCCTTTTAAATTTTTAGCCTTATCCTTCAATAATGCTTCTATCTGCTTTTTAAGATTCGCATTCTCATCTTGCAAAGTAGTTATTGCTTTGATAGGGTCTTTAGGGTTTTTCAAAATCACTTTCACTTCTGAAAAAGCTTCAGATTGATTTGTAAAATAATCCTTTGCAGCATCACTAGTTATTGCTTCAACTCTTCTTATCCCAGCTGCAACTGCACTTTCGGATGTTATTTTAAAATGCCATATATCACTTGTATTTTGTACATGAATTCCTCCACACAACTCCATAGACTCTCCAAATCGTATTGCTCTAACATCATCTCCGTATTTTTCTCCAAATAAAGCAATAGCTCCTTCTGCAATAGCTTGATCATAAGATATACTGCGTTTTTCTTCTAACGGTAATGCTTCTCTTATCCTTGCATTTACAAAATCTTCTACTTGTTGTAATTCATCAGAAGATACTTTTGAAAAATGCGAAAAATCAAATCTTAAATTTCCACTATGAACCATCGAACCTTTTTGTTCGACATGTGTACCAAGAATAGTTCGTAATGCCTGATGCAACAAATGTGTCGCTGTATGATTAGATGCTGTTCTAGATCGTTGTTTAACATCAACAACAGCCTTATGAGTTTCGTTTATATGTTTAGGCAGTGTTTTGGTAAAATGAATGATTAAATTGTTTTCTTTTTTAGTATCCACAATATAAACCACATCCCCATTTGCAACTTCTAAATACCCTTTATCACCAACTTGTCCTCCTCCTTCTGGATAAAAAGGAGTCTTATCCAATACTAACTGATATAACTCTCCATCTTTTTTACTATCCACTTTACGGTAACGAGAAATTCTAGCCTCTCCCGAAGTATGATCGTATCCAATAAACTCTTCTTCTGCATTAGGAATCAGTATTTCCCAATCTCCAGCTTTTACTTCAGAAGCCGCTCTTGAACGATCCTTTTGTTTCTGTAATTCTGTTTTAAATACTTCTTCTTCATATTCATACCCTTGCTCAGACAATATCAAAGCCGTAAGATCTTCAGGGAAACCAAAAGTATCATACAACTCGAAAACTTTTTCTCCTGAAACTACCTTTCCTTTAGTACCCTTAACAACATTATCAAGCAACACCAATCCTTGATCTAAAGTTCTTAGAAATGAATTTTCTTCTTCTTTAATAACATTTATAATTAAATTTTTCTGAGATTTCAATTCAGGAAAAGCTCCGCTCATCTGACTACTAAGCGTATCTACCAATTTATAGATAAAAGGCTCTTTTATATTTAAGAATGTAAACCCATATCTAATTGCTCTTCTTAGAATCCTACGAATCACGTATCCAGCTCCAGTATTACTCGGTAATTGTCCATCTGCAATAGAAAATGACACTGCTCTTAGATGATCAGCAATTACACGGATCGCCACACTTACTTTACCATTTTCATCTGTTGGCAAACTATCCTTGTCATATGTAGCATTCGTAATCGTTTCGATTTCTCTAATTAAAGGTGTAAACACATCAGTATCATAGTTAGATTTTACCCCTTGCAAAGCCATACACAATCTTTCAAATCCCATTCCTGTATCCACATGTTGTGCTGGTAATTTTTCTAAAGAGCTATCTGCTTTGCGATTAAATTGCATAAATACAAGATTCCATATTTCTACGACTAATGGATCATCCTGATTTACCAAATCACGACCTGGTATTTTTGCTTTCTCTTCTTCTGATCTTAGATCTACATGAATCTCTGAGCAGGGTCCACAAGGACCTTGGTCTCCCATTTCCCAGAAATTATCATTCTTATTACCCATGATTATACGATCTTCTGGAACAATTTTCTTCCATAAATCGTATGCTTCCTGGTCCATTTCTAGGTTTTCATCTTTAGCTCCTTCAAAAACTGAAACGTATAAAATATTTTTATCTATACCGTAAACTTCGGTTAACAATTCCCAAGCCCATTCGATTGCTTCTTTTTTAAAGTAATCACCAAAACTCCAATTCCCTAACATCTCGAACATGGTATGATGATAAGTATCCATCCCCACTTCTTCTAGATCATTATGCTTACCACTAACTCTAAGACATTTTTGCGTATCGGTCAAACGATTATTCTTCGGAATTCCGTTTCCTAGAAAGTATTCTTTAAATTGATTCATCCCAGCATTGGTAAACATCAAGGTAGGGTCATCCTTAATCACCATAGGTGCAGAAGGCACTATACTATGTTTTTTGGATTCAAAAAACGCTAAAAACTGGTTTCTGATGTCTTGGGATTTCATTTTTTTATATTTTCTTTATAATCAATTAATTACCAAAAGTTATCTAAAGATATCCTATCGATATTTGTTTGTTTTTTCTGGACTTTGCGACAATTTATTATATTTGTTCTCGCCTCAAAGTATAAATAAGCCTATTTTTGGCTAATATCCTGCAAAAATAGTATATTTTAGATTATGTCAAAGGTTAAATATTACTACGATAGCGAGACGCTATCTTATCGTAGAATTGAACAAAAGAAAGGACGTAAATTTGGCTTTGCCATTTTAGGAGTTCTCGGCGCTTTTTTGGCCGGTTTTGTGCTTTTATTAATCTATTTAAACATCCCTCAATTAGAAACACCTAAAGAAAAAGCTTACAAAAGAGAACTGGACAACATGAAACTTCAGTATGAGCTTATGAACAAACAATTAAAAAAGGATCACGCTGTCCTTGCTGAAATTGCTGAAAGGGATGATAACATATACAGGTTATACTTTGGCGCGCCACCAATACCAGGAGAAGTAAGAGGTGCTGGTTATGGAGGGGTTAATAGATATAAAGGATATGAAGGTTATGATAACTCCGAAATGATTATCGAAAGTCAAAAACAAATAGACAAACTCACCAAACAAATCGCGATACAATCCATATCACTGGATGAAATTAAAAATTTAGCAGAGCAAAAAGAAGAGTTATTATCCACAATTCCTGCCATCCAACCTATTCAAAATTCTAATTTAAAACGAATGGCATCTGGATACGGATGGAGAAGTGATCCTTTTACTAAAGCTAGAAAGTTTCATTACGGGATGGATTTCTCTGCAGCAACCGGCACGCCAATATATGCATCTGGAAACGGTACAGTCACTAGAGCAGACGCAAATTCCAGTGGTTATGGTAAACATATTAGAATAGATCATGGCTTTAATTATGTAAGTCTCTACGCACATCTTAGCAAGTACAATGTTAAAAAAGGTCAAAAAGTAAAGCGTGGTGATGTTATTGGTTATGTAGGAAGTACAGGTAGATCCGTAGCCCCTCATCTTCATTACGAAATATTTAAGGATGGGGAACGTATTAATCCACGTAACTTTTATTATGGAAGTTTAACTTCTGAAGAATTTAATGAAATGCTAAAAGCTTCTTCTTTAATTAATGAAACTCTAGATTAATTCATATGCGCAAAGCACTTCTTCTTGTATTTTTAATTGGTCTTAATTTTAGTATACAAGCACAGAAATTTTCAAAAGAGACTATTGACTCAATGACTACATTTGTTGAGGATTTTAAACTAGAAATGGAAAAACTTTCGACTCCCAAAAGCATTAAGCTAATGGCTGTTGGTGATATTATGATGGGCACTAATTTTCCTAATGAAAGTTACCTGCCTCCAAAAGATAAAGGTCCATTTGACGACGTAAATATTGTTTTACAACAAGCTGATATTCTTTTCGGAAATTTAGAAGGAACTCTTACTGATAAGGGTGAAAATGCAAAAAGATGTTCTGATCCTTCTAAATGTTATTCTTTTCGTTCTCCTGAGTTTTTTGGTAAATACTTAGAAGAAACAGGCTTCGATGTTATGAGTATAGCTAATAATCATATTGGTGATTTTGGATCGATCGGTATTAAGAACACCGCTAAAACTTTAGAAAAACATAATATAGCCTATGCTGGTATTTTTGCACAGGAATCTACAATATTTGAAAAAAATGGAATCACATATGGATTTTGTGCCTTTGCCCCAAACAAAGATTGCGTAAAAATTCATAACTTAACCAAAGCAAAAAGGATTGTAAAGGAACTAAAAGAGAAAGTTGATATTGTAATTGTTTCTTTCCATGGAGGAGCCGAAGGAGCTGATCACACCCACGTTACAAGAAAAACAGAACGTTTTTACGGTGAGGATCGTGGTAATGTATATCTTTTTGCACATACATTGATTGACGCTGGTGCTGATATTATTTTGGGACACGGACCACACGTATCCAGAGCTTTTGAGGTATATAACAATAAATTTATAGCTTATAGTTTAGGTAATTTTTGCACCTATTCTAGATTTAATTTAACCGGAATAAAAGGATATGCGCCTATAGCTGAAATTGAAGTAGATCCTAAGGGTAATTTTATAAAAGGAAAACTACATTCTGCAAAACAGATTGATGAGATATATCCTTTTATGGACGATAAAAAAAGAGCTCTAAAAGAAATTAAAAAATTGACTGAGCAAGATTTTCCTGAAAGTAATTTGGTTTTTGAACAAGATGGAAGTTTTTCCCAAAAAAATGAGAATTAACTATGTATGTTGACTTACCGAAAAAAATGTACTATGGTATTGGCGAAGTAGCCGATGCATTTGATGTGAATGCTTCTCTTATTCGTTTTTGGGAAAAAGAATTTGATATTCTTAAACCAAAAAAAAATGCCAAAGGAAATAGAAAATTCACTCCAGAGGACATCAAAAACCTGGAGCTTATTTATCATTTAGTAAAAGAACGTGGATTTACCTTAGAAGGTGCTAAAATTCATCTTAAAGAGCAAAAACAAGATGCTTTAGACAGTTTTGACATTATTAGAAAACTAGAATCTATAAGAGCACAATTGCTAAAAATAAAGGAACAACTGTAAAGGTAATTTAATTCCATTCTTCTGATTTTTTCAAATAATCTAGCAATATATCTGACTCGATAGATGAAATATCAGACTGCATTTGTGTAAGTTTTGTAATACTCACCACCAGTGGAAATCCTTTAAAATTATAATCTAACCACTTTTTCCTTCTACCATTTCTATCATACACTTCTTCAGTAATCAAAATGCTATTTATTCTTGTCTTTAACTTAGGCGTTTCGACAATCCCTAATAGCTTCTCCCTAAGTTTATCAATCTCTGCCACAAACTCTTTTCCTTTTTTCGACGGGCCATTTTCTGCAAAAAACATGGTATTAGGTTTATCCATTAACTCATAATTTTTAGGATTTTTTTTACCCAGCATCTCTTGTTTAACAGATTCTATATATTCCCTGAAACCAGTTATTATGGAATCTACTTGATACGCTTTAACCAACAATTCTTCATTACTTATAGCTTTTAATAACGAATCATTATTTTTCTGAACTGAGTAATTCTTATGTTGCAAAGCTTTATCCATTTTACCAAATGTAGAAACAACATCTCTACTACTTTTAATAACAAGAAAACTAATCCCAGATATTATAAATATTAATAATAAAAGTATTATTAAAAGCGGTTTTTTCATTCTCTTAGGCTTTACTTTTTCCTAAAATATACAGCTACAGGTACTCCGTGAAAATCAAATTCTTTTCTTAATTGATTTTCTAAGTATCTTTTATATGGCTCTCTTATATACTGAGGTAAATTACAGAAAAACGCAAATTGAGGCTGAGGTGTAGGTAATTGCATACAGTATTTAATCTTTACATATTTACCTTTATATGCAGGAGGAGGATTTCTTTCTATAATAGGCAACATAGTATCGTTCATCACACTAGTTTTGATCTTTTTTGAACGATTCTTATATACTTCTACTGCTGTTTCGATAGCCTTAAAAATTCGTTGCTTTGTCAATACAGAAATAAAAACAATCGGTACATCAGTGAAAGGTTCTAATTGCTTGCGAATATGCCTCTCAAATTCTTTCATAGTATTGCTTTCTTTATTCTCTATCAAATCCCATTTATTTACAAGAATCACAATACCTTTTCGATTACGCTCTGCTAACCAGAATATATTTTGTACTTGAGCATCAAATCCTCTAGTAGCATCAACTACTAAAAGGCATACATCACTATGTTCTATTGCTCTAACCGATCTCATTACTGAGTAAAACTCTAAATCTTCTTTAACTTTAGCTTTACGTCTTATTCCTGCCGTATCAACCAAGTTAAACTCAAAACCAAAACGATTATATTTAGTATCGATAGAATCCCGGGTTGTTCCAGCAATATCTGTAACAATATATCTATCCTCTCCAATCAATCCATTAATAAAAGATGATTTCCCTGCGTTAGGTCTTCCTACAACAGCAAAACGAGGCAGTTCAGTTTCTTCCACTTCCTCTACTTCTGGTAACGCTTCTATCAACGCATCCAAAAGCTCTCCCGTTCCACTTCCGTTAATACTTGCTATTGTATAATATTCGCCGAGTCCCAAATTATAAAACTCTACTGCATTTTCAGCTCTTTTACCATTATCAACCTTATTTACAGCTAAAAAAACTGGCTTATCAACTTTACGAAGTAAGTTAGCAACTTCCTCATCCATTCCTGTAACACCAGATTCAACATCTACCATAAAAATGATTGCGTCCGCCTCATCTATTGCAAGCTCCACTTGTTTATCAATTTCGGCTTCAAAAATATCATCACTCCCTACTACATAACCACCAGTATCTATAAGCGAAAACTCTTTCCCATTCCAATCACTCTTACCATAGTGACGATCACGAGTAACTCCACTAACCGCATCTACGATTGCCTCTCTTCTCTGGATCAGTCTATTAAAAAAAGTAGATTTTCCTACATTCGGTCGACCTACGATTGCCACTATATTGCTCATTATCCTGAATTCTTAAAATTTGTGCAAAATTAGTCTTTTTATTCTTCCTAAACTATTGAACTGTAAGATGAAGTAAATAAAAATTAAAGAGGAGGTAATATAAAAAACGAAAAAGCTCAACGGTCAGCGCATCGACCTATTGAACTTTTTCATAATTGATAGTCAGTCAGTGAAATAATTACTTATTTCAAAGATAGAAACAATTCTATATAAGTTGGTTACTGTAAAACAACAAACTTTTTATGGACGTGATTATTTCACTTCATAAATTGCTACGGTATTAGACACTTCATTAGTAACTATTACCATAGCATTACCTGTTGGACTATCCTCTGCCTTTACGGTAATTAATCCTTCTGGAGAAATATCGGATGCATCTCTTAACCATTCTATAAATATGGGATTAACTGGATTGGAAATATCATATACCATTACTCCTCCTGTTCTCTCTAAACCTACAAATAATAACGTGCTTCTACCTATACTTAAAGTTTCTACCGCTTCAGGCTCTACTCCTTTATCATCTGATCTATTATCCACACCATCACCTTCGTTACTATTAAAAGCGCTAGGATCTAATTCAAAAACAGTTTTTGCAATTTGATCTCCACTATCATATACTTTGGCTCCTGTTGTAGACCAAATTGTAAAAGATCTTCCTCCATAAGCATAAATTTGATCTACATAGCCATCACCATTTGTATCTCCATTTGCAGTTGTAGTTTTTAATCTCCCAAGGTTTTCATCTAACTGTAAAGATTCTGCATCTGGATATACCGTAGGGTCTAAAATTAAATCCTTTACTCTTTCTTCTTCAGAATACCCTTCATAATCTCTTGCATCTCCTTCATTTGCTGTAATTAAAAATCTAGCTCCCTGTATTCTAGTAAAAACCATAGCATCAGGATGATAATATCCTAATACAGGCCAATTTTGGAAATTACCTACAACATCATCCCTATCGCTAGCATCTATTTGGTTTTCTGGAAGCGCATAATTTTTAAAACCTAAACCTGTAATATGTCTAACAGTCTTAGATCTTAAGTCTATAGTTGCGATACCGTTATTTTCTTGTAATGCGACATAGGCAGTCTTAGAATCATCTGAAACCGCAATATACTCTGGTTCTATATCCTGAGCTAATGTAGCCCCTGGACCAAACACTCTAAAATCATTACCAATAGTTCTTCCATTAAAACTAGTAAAACTCACTTGATTTACTTCCCCAGTAGCTACTTCAATTATCGTAATTGAACCTTCCGGATCGACTGTATATTCATCATTAGGCTCTCCTTCATTGGCAGCAACGATATATTTCCCATCAGGACTAAAAGTTACCATATCAGGTAACGCTCCAGCTGGATAAGTATTCAAAAGAGTTTGTGATTCCGCATCAAAGGTTACAATGGCACCATCTGCTTGTTTGTTAGCAGCATTTTCTAGTGCAACAGCCACAATTCCTTCATGAACAGCTACACTATTCGGAACCCCATTTAAAGCGATATCTGTTCCTGCTAACGGAGTAGAAGGATTAGATATATCCCAAACAGAAAGTTCTACGTCGTTTGGATTCACCACAAATAACTTAGCTGTCTCTGGATCAAAGGCAGAAATTTCTGCAAAACCTTCATCTCCTGTTCCATTAGTTAGACTTCCAATTTTGTTAAACGTAAGATCGTTTGTTCCACCGCCGCCCTGATAATCATCTATATTACAGGAAGAAAACACACCTGAAACTCCAATTAGGACAAGACTTAATTTGTTAAAGATTTTCATTATTAATTTGATTTGCGTTAGCTTCCAAAATTCAATAATGTATATATCCTTAATGTTATGAAAAGAATAAATTACAAATAACTTAAATTTCATAAAAAAACTGCCTAAAGAAAAATCTTTAGGCAGTTTACATATTCAAGAATAAAATCTATTTTATTTTACAATAAATTTCTTGTATTCTGTTCCTTCTTCTTTATCTATTTTAACAAGATACATTCCTGAAGGCATTGAACCTAATACATCAAAAGTTAATGATGTTTTACCTTTTGTAATTACATTCTCAGCAGCCTGAGGAATCATTGTGGAACCGGTCAAGCTATAAAAGGATATAAATACTTTTTGATCTTTCTTAGATGTCAAATCAACAGTTAATGTCTCTCCTGATCTTAATACAGTTGGATATACGGTCGATGATGCTATTGACTCATCACAGTTTTCAACAAAAACATCTACAACATCCGTAGCACTACAACTACCTACAGTAACTGTTAAAGTATAACTTGTAGTAACGCTTGGAGACACCACAACACTTCTAGTTGTCTCTCCTGTAGACCACAAATAAGTATCTGCTAAAGAAGATGTTAATGTCGCTTCTTCTCCAAAACCTTCACATAAAAACTTATCTCTTCCAGCATTTGCCTCTACAATAGTAACTCCAACTACCACCTCATCCATAGCTTCACAACCATCACTAGTTAAGATCACAGAATATGTAGTTGTATTTGTTGGTGAAACTGTTATGCTTTCAGTAGTTTCTCCAGTAGACCATAAAATATCTCCTTCTCCAACTACTGTAAGTACTACTTCTTCTCCCCAGCATATTTCTTGATCTTCACCTGCATCCGCAACAAGAGTACAACCCTCTACAAAAACAACAACTTCATCTTCAGCCGAACACCCATTTGCAAAAACAGTAACACTGTACGTTGTTGTTTCTTCTGGAGATACCGCGATAGTAGCAGTGGTCTCTCCAGTTGACCATAAATAAGTATCTCCTCCTGCAGCAGTAAGCGTAGCTGTTTCTCCTGCTAATATAGTCTGATCATCTCCAGCATTAGCAGTCACCGAACTTACGATAACAACTACTTCATCTGTAGCGGAACAATCTCCATTTGTAATTTCTACAGTATAGGTTGTAGTTTCTAAAGGCGAAACCTCGATAGTAGCTGTCGTCTCTCCTGTTGACCACACCACATCACCTTCTCCAACTACTGTAAGTGTTGTTGTTTCTCCTTCACAAATATCTTGATCATCTCCAGCATCTGCTTCTGCAGAATTTACTTTCACAACTACTTCATCTTCTCCAGCACAATCTGTACAACTTGTTACAGTTACTGAATATGTTGTATCCTCTTCTGGTGATACAGTAATACTTTGTGTAGTTTCTCCTGTAGACCATAGATACTGAACTTGTCCTTCTTCTTGAGAGATACATTCTCCAATGTTAATATTAAAATCTCCAAAAGAATCAGGATCTCCTTCTAAATTAAACCATCCTGATGCTCCATAAACCTGAGGTGTATATTCAAATACATTAGCTCCATTTCCTACTTGAAATGCTTCGCCTCTCCTAGAAATATCATAATTTAATGCTCCATCAATTTGAGTGATAGTTCCACTAATCTCTGTGTAATACACCCAGCCAGTTGCATCTTCTGATTGACAAAAGCTATCTTTAGGGCTATCAACAGGTGGTGTACTAGTAAACCCTGAGAAAGTTGCATCTACCATAAACGAAGTATTTGTAGAATTATATTCAAACACTTCTCCTTTCAATGTCGCAGTTCCATCTGTAGTATTATCATTCCAAACAAGATCTACATTTCTAAACCACAATCTAGTGCCGTTATCATTTATAAAAACAACAAATTGATGCTGTCTTCCTCTACAGTAATCTGTATTTTTAACACCATACTCAACACAATCTCCACAATCAATACCTGTTGCCTGTGCAGTTAAAGTAACTTCTTCTCCTAAACATATTTCTTGATCATCTCCAGCATCTACTATAATCGGATCATTTATTACAACCGTCACTGAATCGGAAGCCTCACAACTCCCACTAGTTGCAGTAACAACATAAGTCGTAGTTTCAGTTGGAGATACTGTAATTGTTTCTGTAGTTTCTCCTGTTGACCAACTAAATGTTCCTTCTCCAACAGCTGACAATGTAACCGTTTCTCCTAGACAAATATTTTGATCATCTCCAGCATCAACAACTGCAGATTTAACTATTACTGTTACTTCATCTGTAGCAGTACAACCATTACAATTCGTAACTGTTACAGAATAGATTGTATCTTCTTCAGGTGATACTATAATGCTTTCAGTAGTTTCTCCATTAGACCATAAAAAACTAGTGTTATTTGTTTCAGAAGTAATACAATCCCCAAAATTGAAATTAAAATCTCCTACTGGATATTCAGTATCATTGGTATCAAACCATCCACAAGCTCCAAACTTACCTAATTCTTTTTCAGTCTGGTTAGCTCCACTACCCATTTGGAACGCTGGCCCTCTTCTAGTTAAAGTTGTGGACCAAGATCCATCTTCACTAGTTATAGTCCCCGTAAATTCTGTATAGTATTGCCAAGCTGATTCATCCTCATCATTACATAGATGTGATTTTGGACTATTTGCAGGAGCTACTCCTGTTTTTCCAGTAAAGATCACATCAACTTCGTAGTTTAATTGCGTATTCGTATAATCAAAAACAGTCCCTTTTAAAGTTGCAGTTCCATCAGCAAGCTCATTCCATTCTAAATCTACGTTAGAAAAGAATCTCCCGCCATCTAACCACAGCACATAATTTTGATCCCCACGACAATAATCCGTGTTCTGCACACCATATTCTATACAACTTTCACAACTTTCATTTCCATTAGTAGTTGCTGTTAAAGTAACCTCATCTCCTAAACATATTTCTTGATCATCTCCAGCATTTACTTCTGGAACATCATTTATTATAACTTCAACTGAATCTGAAACCTCACAATCTTCACAATCAGAAACTGTAACAGTATAAATACCTCCTTCATTTACTGTAATGGATGGGGTAGTTTCTCCTGTTGACCACAAATAACTTACTTCGGTAGTTGAGGTTGTAATACAATCTCCAAGATTGAAATTAAAATCTCCTCTATTAAATTGACTATCGTTAGTATTAAACCATCCGCAAGCTCCATATCTTCCTTCCTCAGTCTCCGTAACGTTAGCTCCATCTCCTAACTGAAAAGCTGGACCTCTTCTTGATAAATCAATCGACCAAGATCCATCCGAGCTCGTTACGGTACCTGTTAATTCTGTATAATAAATCCAAGCAGATTCATCTTCGTTATTACATTCATGACTTTTAGGACTATTTGCAGGCTTAGTATTGGTTCTTCCAGAATAAACTGCATTTACCTCATATGATGTTTGTGTTAAAGTATGATCAAAAATAGTACCTGTTAGTGTAGCTGTTCCATCCGCTAACTCCTTCCATTGTAAATCAACATTAGAAAACCATCTTGGATTATTCCCATCAGTTAACCACATTACGTAATCCTGATCTCTTTTACAATTATTAGTATTGGTCACACCATACTCATCTGTGCAATCGACACACTCAGATGCTCCAGAAACAGTAGCAGTAAGTGTTACCTCTCCTTCTCCACAAAACTCTGAGTCATCTCCTGCTTCTACTGTTAAAGTACAGTTCACCTCTTCATCAGTACAAGAATCAAATACATGATGATGCAACTCTCCTTGAATATGATGATAATTAGCAGCTATAACTTGCCCATTGATATTTCCTGAAGAATCTTTAATTACATCTGATTTAGGAGCAAACAAACTCCCAATAATGGTAGAACCTCCTTTTAAAGTAATACTAGAATTATTATAAAAATTCCAAATAATAAATGCTCCCTGTTCATCTCCAATTCCTGCTAGGTTTAAGATATTCCATTCAAAATCGCCTGAAGCATCAACATTAATGATCAATGGTGTATTTTGACTAGGAGTGTTTTCAAAAGTTAAATACGGAAGACTCTGTAATTCGGTTCCTGTAATATTCAAAATATTTACAGTATTTAAAGAAAGTGAAATTTTATTATCACTACTTACTGCAACATTAGGTTGCATATTACTATAAGAAATTGACTGTGATTCAAACAATGTAAAAATCGTTTCAAAATCAATTAAATTACCTTGACCAACTGAACTTTGGTCTTGCTTTCTTTGAATCTGAATTCTAGGCTTAGAATTATAATCCTGAGCTGTAACTCTTGTATTCACAGAAGCAAAATTAAAATCAACATCAAAAACTGATGATCCATTTAAATCCCCAATTTTAGTATATCCCTGATTAAGATGTATCCCTTCTCCAGAAACATAGATTACTTTTCCATTTACAACTAAAGATGAAGCTTGATCATCTCCATTAAAAAAATTAGCTCCAGGTGTTTGAGCAGCTATCGTAATAATTCCATCAATAGTTAAATTTCCTCCTAATGCAATAGGGCCTTCAGTATCACCACCATTAACTGTGGTGTTATATCTAACAAATGCATTATATCCCAAAGCTCTATCTAATGGGTTATTACAGGCAGATGTTGTCGAATAAGAATCTTCTTCATTCTTATCAGTTACGGTACTAAATCCCGAATTCAATATAAAAATGACGATCATTGTTAAACTAAATAAAGTTGAAGTAATTGAAATAGCTCCAAATTTATTGCTCAACGAGTTAAGCTTGTTAGTAATTTTTGACATGTGTAGTTGTTTTTTTCGTTTGAGATAAAGAAACTCAAACTGGTTAATTTATTTTGGGTTTTAAAAAATAAACACACGAGATGTGAAATCAAATATTGATCCTTGACCATAAGAGTCGACAAATCTCTTGTGATTTATTTAGATTTTTAGAGTTAAGCGTGTATTAAAAAGTGTGTGAAGATAAAGTATTGTTCATATCATATTTTAGGGCGTTTTAAATATGTTAATGATGCAAAACTATAGGTTTCACTCTAAAAAAACATAAAAAAAGATGTAAAAACGTTTAAATGCAGGGTTTTATCTTCAAAATACAGTTTTCCCGTAATTGATGAAATTTTCAAACTCATAAAAATCCTACAAACAAGATAAGGGGATTTTTACCACAAAAAACTAACGATTATAACCAAAACGTTTTAATTGACGCTCATTATTTCGCCAATTCTTATTAACCTTTACGTATAACTCAATATGAATTTGTTTTCCAAAAAACTTTTCTAATTCCCTCCTTGCTTCTACTCCAACTCTTTTAAGTGCAGATCCTTTATGTCCTATAATGATCCCTTTTTGAGAGTCTCTCTCTACCATAATTACAGATCTGATTCTAATAATTTTTTCGTCCTCGAAAAATTCTTCAGTTTCTACTTCTACAGAATACGGAATTTCTTTCTTGTAGTGCATTAAAATTTTTTCTCGAATAGCTTCGTTTACAAAAAAACGCTCTGGTTTATCTGTCAGTTGATCCTTAGGATAAAAAGGAGGTGAATCCGGTAATAACTCTACAATTCTCCCAAAAACCTCTTTAACATTAAAGTTTTCTAAAGCTGAGATTGGATACAATTCTGCGTTAGGAACTTTTTCTGCCCAGAACTTAACTTGTTCTTCTAATTGTTCTTGGTTTGATTGATCTATCTTATTTAATAATAAAAAAACAGGAATCTTAGCATTCGTAATTTTATTAAAAAACGCTTCATCTTTAAGTTCTTTTTCTCCTATTTCTACCATATAAATGAGAACATCAGCATCTTCAAAAGCGGATTTCACAAACCCCATCATAGATTCTTGTAATTCATACGCTGGTTTTATAATCCCAGGTGTATCTGATAAGATAACCTGAAAATCATCTCCATTTACAATTCCCAAAATCCTATGTCTTGTTGTTTGCGCTTTAGAGGTAATGATAGACAATCTTTCCCCAACGAAAGCATTCATCAATGTCGATTTTCCAACATTGGGGTTTCCAATAATATTTACAAAACCTGCTTTATGATTCATATATATATGATTTTGTTGCAAAGTTAGTCGATTATTACACAAAATTACTGAATCTAGCGCATGAATATTTCATCCATACATAGATTTAAAGATAGGGTTTCATCCAAATGAAACAATCTCTACTTCACATAAAAAGCGTAACATAGGTAAACCTTTTGTTAATTTTTCGTAAATTTAATTCCAGTACGTTTTTAAAACCCCACAAAAACAGATAATTTATTTTATAAATACTGGGATTATTTTGGGAAACTATTCTATCTCTTTTTTAAGTGCTTTGAAAACATATCACACCATGTATTTATATGCATCTGTGATCATGTTACTAATGCTATCACATTTAAGCTTTGGACAAAACACAGATAAATTACTCACCAAAGCAGATCAAAGTTTTGAAGCCTTAGCGTATATAAATGCTCGAGATATCTATCTTGATGTTGCTAAACAGGGATACTCTTCTGCGGATCTTTACCGAAAATTAGCTGACTCATACTATTTCACAGGAGAACCAGAAGAATCAATACAGTGGTATGAAAAGTTAATATCAAATTTTTCTGAAGAAATAAAACCCGAGTATTTATTTAGGTATGCACAAAGTCTTAAAAGTGCAGAACGATATGATGATTCAGATAATATAATGGAAAGGTTTTATATCATTACGGGAAATGATAAAAGAGCAAAATCTTTTATCAATAGACGTGATTATCTAGATTTTATTGAAATGCAATCTGGTAAATATGATTTATATACCCTTACTATAAATTCTGAATATTCTGATTACGCTCCAAGTTTCGATCATAAAGGTAATATTGTATTCGCTTCTTCCAGAAGTAAAAACTCCAAACTTCATGAATGGAATAAAATGCCATTCTTAGATCTTTTTTCTTCTAAAATAAATAACAACAATATCTCTACACAAGAATCAAAAAAACTAAAAGGTAAAATAAATACTAAATTCCATGAATCTTCTACCAGTTTCTCCAAAGATGGAAATACAATGTATTTTACACGAAATAATTTCACCAATAATAAACTTGGTAAAAGTAGAAAAGGAGTAGTTTTATTAAAACTGTATAAAGCTACTTTCTCTAATCAGAAATGGTCCGATATCGAAGAATTACCATTTAATAGTGATAATTACTCTATTTCTCATCCTGCATTAAGTCCTGATGGCAAACAATTATATTTTGCGAGTGATATGAAAGGGACCAGAGGGAAATCTGATTTATTTGTAATCGATATACTTCCTAACGGGAAATATGGAAACCCAAAAAACCTAGGAGATGACATTAATACAGAAAGTAGAGAAACCTTTCCCTACGTCAGTGAAAGTGGTAGGTTATATTTTGCTAGTGATGGTCACGTTGGACTAGGTGGGTTGGATATATTTGTAGCTATTCCTAAAGATAATGGTTCTTACGAAATATTCAACGTAGGAAAACCTATAAACAGCCCTAAAGACGATTTCTCCTTTGTATTAGATGAAGATAATAATACAGGTTACTTTGCTAGTAACAGAAAAGGCGGAAAAGGAAATGATGATATTTATAGCTTTAGGCAGACAGAAGAATTAATTACTGAATGTAAAGAATATCTTAGCGGAATTATTACAGATAGTGAAACAAATGAAACCGTTGCAAATGCAAATGTGACCTTATTAGACACTGATGGAAATATTATAAATGAAATTAAATCTGATTATGATGGAGCTTATAGTTTTGAAGTCGATTGTGATAAACAATATATCATACGAGTCTCTATAGAAGGCTTTAATCCAAATGATATTATTTTTAAATCACGAAACACTTTTGAGACTTTAAATAATGTTCCTATACCGTTCAAGAAAGAAAAATTATTATCTATGACTTCTGAACCTGTTAATATAGGTGATGATATTGTTACTCCATTACAATTACGAACTATTTTCTTTGACCTTGATACTGACGATATTAGATCAGATGCTATTGCTGATTTACAAAAGGTGATTTCTGTTATGAAGCAGAACCCTAATCTAAAAATTGAAGTACGTTCTCATACCGATAGTAGATCTAGTTACTGGTATAATAAAAAACTTAGCGTAAAACGTATGCGTGCAACCGTAAGATACATAATTCGTAATGGCGGAATAAATTGGAGACGTATTCGAGGTAAAGCTTACGGAGAACGAAGACTTATTAACGAATGTACGAATGGCACGCCATGTACCGAAGAAAAGCATCAAGAAAACAGAAGAAGTGAATTTATTGTGAGGAAGTAAATGAATAATCATTGTGAAACGTGAAAAAACACTAAGGTTTTCTCACGTTAAAAACTTATTCTCTATAGTCCTAAAATATTAGCATCTACCCTAAATACACAATCTACTTTGATATTATAATCTTCATTTATAGTCTCATCTGTTGTCGTAGAAGCTCGTAATGTAAAAGTATCTTGCTTTAAAAAATCTTTTAATTCAACTCCTGTAGTTTCTAATTCGATTATCTGCAAATCTTGATTCTCTAAATTTTCTGCAAAAGCTATCTCGGCCTCTTCTAAACCTTCCGCATCTATAAACAAATGCACTTCTCTTAGAAAATTAAAATCACCATCATTAGGATTTTCTACAATTAAGCGAAGCTTTTTTAACTGAATACTTTCTATCAAAGAACTACTGGTGTTGTTACTTTCAAATTCTGATTCGGAATTTGTAGGAACTGGTGGCGTCTCTAGGCTAATAGGAATATCAACTATTGTAGTGGATGCAACAGTAAAATTTGACTCATAATCTAATTCAAATACTGTTAACCGATTTAATTCTTCACAAGAAGTATTAATAGTCAATAACAAAAGGGTAATTACATAAAAAAACTTTTTCATTTTATCGTATTTTGAGGTTGTTCCAAATATATACGAAAAAAAACACTAGCCGGTTTTCTTATTTATTTTTTTATAAATGAATATAACTATTAAGTTAAGGGGTTATCTTTTTTAGAAGTAATTTTCTGAAAATAAATCTTAGCTTGTGCATTAACCTTAGGAGCTAGAAGTAATCCAGATATTACTGTAGGTATAGCCATTAACGCAAAAGCACTGTCTATTAAATTAATAGCAAAATCTATCTTTACTACAGCCGAAAGAATGATAGAACCTATATAAATGTAATTATAATATTTCCCATATTTTGGTTTAGTTAAAAAGCCTAAACAGGTCACTCCATAATAAGAAAATGAAAATAAAGTCGATAAAGCAAAAACAAGAACCATAACGATCACTATGCCATCTCCAATACCATAAGGCAAAACGGAATTAAATGCCTCTAAGGTCAAAGAAATCCCATTACCGTCAGAATGTTTCCATACACCTGTAGACAAAATTGCTAGCGCAGTTAACGTACATATAAGAAGCGTATCAATAGCAGGACCAATCATAGCAACCAAACCTTCTCTAACAGGTTCATTAGTTTTGGCATTACCATGCATCATCGGTGCAGTACCAATTCCCGCTTCATTAGAAAAAGCAGCGCGTTTCACACCTGTTTTAATCAAATACCCTAAAGCTCCTCCTGCTGCAGCTTCCCCAGAAAAAGCATCTGAAAAAATTAAAATAAACATTTCAGGAATCTTATCTATCTTCAAAATCAATATAGTAAAGACTGTAATAAAATATAAAACAACCATAAAAGGGACTAGTCTACTTGCTACTAATCCAATTCTCCTAATTCCTCCGAGAATTACAAAAGATGCCATTATCGCCAAAACAATGCCTATATACAATTTAGCCCCTTCATCCCAATCCAATACATCAACCAAAGTCTGAGTAAGTTGATTCACTGTAAAAGCCGGTAACGTCCCTACCAAACCTGCTAATGCAAAGAAAATTGCCAATGGTTTCCAATGCCGCCCTAATCCTTCTATAATAACATACATAGGACCACTAAGAGTCTTTCCTTCTTCACTCTCAGATCTATACATTATAGCAAGAGTACAGGTATAAAACTTCGTCGCCATACCTATTAATGCACTAATCCACATCCAGAAAATAGCCCCCGGACCCCCCATGACTAATGCTATGGCTACACCACTTATATTCCCCATACCTACCGTTGCTGCAATTGCAGAAGATAAAGCCTGAAAATGACTTAATTGACCTGGAGCATTTTCATTATCATATTTACCTCTAAGTACATTTATGGCGTGTCTGAAATATAAAAAAGGTGTAAAACGAGAATATATAAGAAAAAACAGACCTCCACCAATCAAAAGAACAAGTAATGGCCAATCCCATATCCAGGAGCTAAAAGCAGCAATACTTTCTTCTATCTTTTTAAACATAGGACGGACTTATAAGTATGATAAAGGTAAGGTATATTTCTAATTATTGGGATTAATCCGTTTCCATTTCTAAAACTATAAAAGCGAAAAAACAATTTGAAACTATATCAGGTAGCTCTTATAAATCTAGGTTTATCAATACCTCTGTCGTACATCACAATACTGCCCGCGACTGCGACATTAACACTCAACTCTGATTTAAATTTAATTAAGAAATGTGATTTTTCTATTGCAGTTTTAGACAAACCGTGATCTTCTGCCCCAAGTAAATACACGCATCGCTTAGGGTGATTAAAAGTCTCTAATGCAATAGCATCTTTAGTCAACTCAACACCCACTAACATGGCTCCTTTTGGAAGATTCTGATAAAAATCCTGAAAAGTATTGTAATGGAAATATGGCATAGATTTTACCGCATTATGTGTATCACTTGCTTGTTTAGCATATCGATTACCTATAGTAAATATATAACTTGCCCCCATATTCTGAGCAGTTCTCCACAGAACTCCCAAGTTCTCAGGAGTTTTTCCATTCTGAATCCCAATACCAAAGAATTCATTTTCAAAATTATCAATCATATTACAAAAATAAATAGTAGATGTTTAATAACAATAAAAAAATGATTCATAAGATAACTAATGCATTCCAATTATGTTAAAACCGTAAAGAGATGTACGAATTCTAAATTAATACTAACGAATTCTAAAACCGGATTATTTTAACCGCATATAGCACATAAATTTGTCCAAAATAATCAACCTCAAAATAATACTGTTATGAAAAAGATCATTGTTTTTTTCATCCTAATTTTAGGATTTCAGTTTATGAAAGCACAAAGTTTTCAGAAGACGGGGAAGTATAAAACAGTTACCGAAATTAAAGAGAATGGTTCAGAGCAACCGACTTGCATTGTTAATCTGATTCGTTTGGGGGGAATTTCGGAAAACGTATTTACTTTCACACTCAATGATATTGAGCTTTTTGAGGACATCTTTATTACCACCTTGGAGAACCCTGGTCTGGAAGGGATCTCTGAGGTGATTAAGATGGAGGTAGAATATCTGGCATGTTGTGCTCAGGTAGAATCTCATTATTTTATGGTAACTGACAAGAATAAGCTTGTTCCTTTACCACAGCTAACAAATATTTATTGCGAAAATTCGGACACAGATTCTCAATATACTTTTCCAAATCAAGAATATGGTATAGAAGGTAATATTTTAGAAACTGAGACCTTATATAAAGATACAGCAGAAATTAAATACGTAAACCTAAAACAAAGTCTCACCTGGAATGACAACAAAGTTAATACTCCAAAAAATACAGCAATCACCAGTTACTAAGATATTAGGTGTAGAGAATCATAATATTTATTATTCTATAATTTTATTGTACTGTATTGCTTTATTTTTTTTCACAATTCTGGTAAGCTTTAAACTTTTTTATTAAA
Source organism: Aquimarina amphilecti (assembly GCF_900109375.1). Taxonomy (GTDB): domain Bacteria; phylum Bacteroidota; class Bacteroidia; order Flavobacteriales; family Flavobacteriaceae; genus Aquimarina; species Aquimarina amphilecti. Next base: position 334,768 of record NZ_FOAB01000005.1, on the reverse strand, counting down.
ATAAAACTATTGTATACGGCAGGCGCGTCCAATTATTTCCAATTTGTTTTTTCCCAAAAAAACTGCCTGCTTGTATACGGTTTTACTCAATATTATTTTCATCTAAGTATTTAATGGGTACACGTAACAAGAAAATCAGTTTGATTATATTTGTTATCAAACTATAGTTTTTTTATGAGCCCCAAACGCTTTTCATATTTACTATCCTTTTCAATTATATGGATAAGTACTATTCACTTAGTATCTGCTCAAAATAATGGCCTACGAGCGTACACTTTAGAAGATGGCTTACCACAATCTCAAGTATATGATATCATACAAGATGATATTGGTTATTTATGGTTAGGAACCCGTGGAGGTGGGTTAAGCAGATTTAATGGAGAAGAATTTGAAACTTGGAACGAGGACGATGGACTTTTATCAAATTACATACACTCTCTACTTTTTGCTAAGGATAGTTTATTTATAGGTACCAGAAGAGGTTTATCGATAAAAACGAAGAAGAAATTTCATAATTTCGAGGGATTACAGGTAAATAAAATATTTAGGATCCATAACAAAACGTATCTGGCCACAAACGTCGGCATATACATATATACTAGTGCCAATGGGCTAAAAAAAGTACAATTAGATCCTAAAATAAATACCAGTATCGTAAATGGAATTGTGTTTGATGGTAAGTTATTCTGGATTGCTACTAATAAAGGTCTTTGGAAACTAAATAAAATTCATAAAGATGCCAGTATTATGGTACGACATAGTGCCTACAATTTTACTTCTGCATTATATCATAAAACCAAAGTGTTTGCCGCGGCTCTCAATCAAGGGATTTTGGTCTTAAACACAAATGCAAAAAGTTACGGTAACAAATGGATTCAAAAACCACTAAATGTTAATAATATTTCGATTCTAGATACCGAATTATGGTTTTCCACCAATAATGAAGGAATTACCGTATTAGATGCTAGTAATTATCGATTAAAGAAAAAAATAAATCGAAAAAATGGTTTAGCAGTTTCTACTATTAGAAAAACTATTTCGGATCGTCAATCCAACATCTGGATCGCAACTTCTGGAGGAGGGTTTTATAAATATTCGCAAAACAACTTTACACACTACAATCAGGATACTGGATTAAAAGGTAATCGGGTATATGCTGTCCATGGCTTTAATGAGGAAATCTGGGCTTCCAATTCTGAAGCAGGATTAATAAAGATTGACACTACAGGGATAGTACAAATCAAACAAGACAAAAGATTATCCGAGATTAAAATTAAAACAATCACTCACGATAGTCGAGGAAATATCTGGGCTGGTACAGAAGGGAAAGGAATTTTATTTAAAGAAATAAAATTTAAAGATAGTATTGTAAGAAATAAGAGGTCTAAAAAACAAGCTAAAGACACCATTACTAAACAAGTAATCAAAAATTATATCATCAATAAAAGAAGAGGGTTATCTTCTAACTGGGTTCGATCTATACATATCTCTGGCGACACGGTTTGGGCAGCTACATACTCCTCTGGAATCACTAGATTCATATATGATTACAAGAGACATAAAGTAAAATCAGTTAGACGATTTACTAAAAAACGTGGTATAAAAGATCTTGAGATTAAACATATGGCCTCTGACAGAAAAGGTAAAATATGGTATGCTACAGAAAATGGAAGTATTGGGTTTATTAAAAAGAATAAAGTTACACACCTTAGTAATGTACTCAATCAAAAAATTGCGATCAATTGTTTTCTTTTTAAAGACGACAACCTATATCTCGGTACAGCAGGACAAGGAATTTGGTGGGCAAGTTTAAAAGAAGACAAGCTCTCTTTTAAAAAGATAAAAGGAGAAAAGAACTTATACTCAAACAATATCTATCAAATGATATTTGATAATGAAGATAATTTATGGGTTGGTACTGAACGTGGTGTAGATCGAATAGAAATCAACTTAATAAATCAAATTACTGATGTTTTCCATTTTGGGCGTAATGATGGTTTCTTAGGTATAGAAACTTGTCTAAATGCTATAAGTAAGGACATCGAAGGAAACTTATGGTTTGGAGCCATATATGGACTTACCAAATATGAACCTGGTGAAACAGATAAGACTAGTGTAAAACCAGAAATTCATTTTGAAAATATAGAAATAGCATATCAGACGCTTGACTCTATAAATCCTGATATCTGGGCTAAAAACGACAACGTATTGCAACTTACTCCCGAGCAAACTGAACTTTCATTTAACTATAAGACTATTGATCTGGATCATCCAAATGATATAGAATATAGATATAAATTAAACAACACTGCCTGGAGTCCTTGGTCATCAGAGAAAAAACAAAATCTGGCAGGATTGGCTTATGGTGCTCATTCATTTTCTGCCCAATCCAGAAATTATAGATGGGAAGAAAGTGAACCAATAACATTCAAAATATTCATAGATAGTCCTATTTATAAAAAGCTCTGGTTTCAGCTTGCAACACTCGGACTTATTCTTCTAGTGCTAACAATAATTACGTTACTATATATTAGAAAAGTAAAGCTGAAAAATAAAGAAGAACGAGAAAAACTACAAATGCAGAATCACTTACTTTCTTTAGAGCAAAAAGCATTAAGATTGCAAATGAATCCACATTTTATTTTCAATGTACTTAATGGTATTAAGGCTATGGGAACCAGTAATCCCGCTAAAATGAATAGCACCATTAACACTTTTGCGACCTTACTAAGAGAAACATTATATAATTCTAGAAAAGACAATATCACATTGGATCAGGAAATGAAAACCCTGAAACACTATATTGAAGTAGAAAAATTAATGGCAAATAAGCCTTTTGAATATACTATTTCTATTGATTCTGAGTTTGATCCGGAAGAAGTACTAATCCCTCCAATGCTTATACAACCATTTGTTGAAAATGCAATACGACATGGTATTCTAAAAGGAAATAGGGATGGAAAATTAAAAGTATTTTTTGATACTAATGAAGAATTCTTACATTGTAAAATATTAGATAACGGAATGGGTATTTTCCAGTCCCAAAAAACCAAAACCAAAACGGATCATCAATCCATGGCATTAACGGTAACTAGAGAAAGATTAGAATCTATATCAGGAAAAGATGCACTACAGATAAAAGAGATTCTAAATGAAGACTCCTCTGTAGAAGGAACGGAGATATCGTTTAAAATACCATTATTAACCGATTATTAAAAGATACTATGCTTACAGCAATTATTGTAGAAGATATGCCAGATGCGCTTCAACTTTTAAAAAGTGACCTGGAAACAAATCATCCTGAAATAAAAATTATAGACACAGCCCGAAGCGTAGTAGAAGCCGCAAAATCACTTAGAACTAATGTGCCAGATATTTTGTTTCTAGATATTATGCTAGGGGATGGAACAGGTTTTGACGTCTTAGAAATATTTCCAGAATTAAAATCAAAAATCATTTTCGTAACGGCAAGTGATGAATACGCAATAAGAGCCTTTAAATTTGCAGCCATTGATTATGTTCTAAAACCTTATTCTAATGAAGAATTAGCACAAGCTATATCCAAAGCAAAAGAACAAATTCAACCTAATAAGGAACGATTAAATATTCTTAAAGACACACTGTCTGCACCAGAACAAAAACCTGATAAAATATCGTTACACACTTTAGATAAAATTATTATTGTAAGCTTAGATGATATTGTTAGATGTGAATCCGACAGTAATAATACTATTTTTTACCTACAAGACGGTCAAAAGGTGTTTGTAACGAAAACTTTAAAATATTTTGCCGACATGCTTAAAAATTATCAATTTTTACGTGTACACCAAAGTCATTTAATCAATCTACAATGTATTAGTGCTTTTATCAAAGCAGATGGTGGTTATCTAATGCTAAAAAATGGAGAGAATGTTCCGGTTTCTGTTAGAAAAAAGGTGGAAGTAATGGAGATCTTAGATCGCATGCATAGATAATGCAGAAAGAGTAACTGTTTTATAGCAATTCATTTTACCACCGTTCTAACCATTAAACCATATTTTAACTAAAAATTTGGGCATATTGGTCTACGAATGTATAACTGATTTGCTTTTTAATTTTACCAAGATTTTTCCATATACTTGTAACATCGAGCGCATTCCAATTTTTGGATTGTACCGTATAACAATCTAAAATTTGATCATATATTGTTCTAACTCCTAAAGCTCCCATATCTGCTTTTATTTTTACATGTATAGCAATGTAATTACCTTCAGAACTACAATTATATATTTCAACTTTTATACCTGGCTCATCGTTAATTTGCGTTTTAACATACCCATTGCATGGAACTTTAATTTTTTCTATCTCTCCTGTATTTATATTATTGAATTCACTTGAGTAATACACTCTGTAATAATCATCTCCAAGATTTACTAGCTGAAGCGTTGTTTTTAAACGCTTTTGAAATGGAAAACTACCGAACTTTACTTTTTGTGTCTTTGTATTAACAACAGAATATTTCATGCTTTCAAGTTTTACGTTAATAATTATACAGTATCAAATTATTGAGGTAAAACTAAAGAATAAGGTGTTTCAAAACTATTTCATCATATTTCATCACCTTCAATTAAAAACTTTATAATATGCCAAGTGCTGTAGAATCTACCCCATTGACTCTACAGCACGATTATCTTAAATTATCTGCTTGGCTTTATGAACATCAAATCATTTCCCCATTTATAAATTCCCCTTATGGTTGATTTGATGTAATACTTATCACTATTCTGATTTTACCTAACAAACAATGAGAATACTTTAACCATCCAAAATACCAAGCTCTTTTTATCTAAATCTTGTGAGTTTCTAGTTATCATTTTTAAAGTATATAATTAATTCCTATTGTTTGATGAGACAAATATAGATTGAGTCATTAAAAAATAATATTTCATCGTATTTCATTACAAAAAAGTGGTAATCCAAATGGACACCACTTTTTTAAAATTCACTAAATATCTTTTGACTATAAATCTAGATTTTTACAATTAAAAAACTCTCCTGAAGTTAATTTATCTGATTCATCTCTAACTCTTTCTCTTTGAATAATTCAAATAAGTCGCCAGCATCTTTGGTGTGCTCATCAAAAGGAATTAGCTTGATTTTTCCCTCTCCATTAGTTTCTGGAGGAGACTGTAGACTTTTAAGAACAAAATATTTTTCTCCGTTGAGCTCGGTTACTCCATCTAAAAGGACCCTATTAAGGTCATTCATAAACACAGGACCCCTCACCGTTCTAGCTAAACCTGAAGTTTTTTTCTGAGCTTCTTGAAAAACGCGCAGTGCTTTTGCTAATGGCACTCGAAAACAAGATTCTGGATTATGATCTGCCTCTACAAATAAATAATAAGGTATTAAACCATTGGCTATTTGCTCTTTCCAGAGTGCAATAAGATCTTCTGACGTATCATTAATTCCTTTTACTAATGGCCCTTGACAACGTATCACAGCTCCTGTTTCTCTTATTTTTTGTATTGCTTCTTTTACCACTTCATTTTCTAATTCTTTAGCATGAGTAAAATGAGCACAAAAATTAAGATGCTTGCCTTTTGATTGTATATATCGAAACAATTCTAATAATGCTGCAGCATCCTTATCTGTTGTAAAACGATAAGGCCACCAGGCCAAAGCTTTGGAATTAATACGTATAACTTGTACTGATTCAATTTCTAAAACGGGATCAATATATTTTTTTATAGCAGACGCCTTTAAAACTAAAGGATCGGCACCAGTAAAAAGTACATCCGTAATTTCGGGATTATCTTTTAAATATGGGATTGGATCATAAGGGTCTCTATAAGCTGTTTTTTTCTGAGCTTCCGTATTATCAAATGCAACCCATCTAAAACAATAAGAACAGTACGCATGGCAGGTCTTTACCATTGGATCTGGAAATAGGTTTAATATTGTCGGAAAATTTCTATAGCCTCCTGTAATAATTTCACCATCGATTTTAGGAAAACCAGTTTCTGCATGTTTTACTTCTGGATGCATTTTTTTCTTAACCGATTGCACAAAACCAATTCTCGTCTTTTCGTCTAGTCCTATTTTAAATAGCTGTTTTAGCTTTTCGTAGTCAAAAGCGCTTAGCATTTCTTTTCTAGGAAAAACTAACTTATATATTGGATCTTCTGGAATAGCTTCCCAATTAATTAAATGCGCTAACACATAATTATTTACCTTAAAGTGAAAAACACTAGATAATACATCGAATATTTCCTTTTCGTCTTTTGGCAATCTAGTATAATACTCTGTTTGCTTAAACGATTTATTATTGTAGGATTTAAATAACATAAATAATTGAGTGAATTTTAAATAAAAATACTTTTAGGATTGAGTTCGTTTTCTAATAATTTTTTATCCAACCATCCCATTTTTACTGGGACATCATATAATCTTCCTTGACCCGTTCTTCTCCAAAAATGACGAAGTCCTGGCGCTATCACTTTGACAACAGGTAAGCCAATATCGCCTTTCGTTAAATCTAAGAATAACACTTCCAAATCATTAATTTTTGTCGTTTCTACACAAAAATCAAGTGCACTTTCTATATTAGATTCACATAAAATCGGGTAATCAGTCTGAAGATTTTTCTTTTCTATTTTTTTTGGCACTAAGTACTCATCAGTTTTAAACGTTGCCATATCTAACCAATCTATAAAAACCTGGTCTTTGGTCAAATAGTTTTCTGATTGTACAATCGGAAGTAATTGATTCAGTTCTATTACCGCTCTTTCTATAGCAATATGGACGTCAATATGTGAACCAAAAGCATAAATAATATTACTTTTTGACGAATCATTAATCAAAGAAGAAATAGCGACAAAGGTTGGGATATTAAGATCTGAGGTGATATCTAAAACATAGATTTTACGTTCTATACTTTTATAATACTCCTCTATAGTTTCAAGATAAGGGTTCTGTGAAGTTGACAAATCTACTTCTGGCATTCTAATTCTATTATACCACCATATCGCAGCAGCATCTCTTTCTACTAATTCCAAAAAACCTTGCAAAATAGCTTCCTTAACAGTATTTCCAGCAGCACAGCCATTAGAATCAGGGTAAGAATACAATTTTTGTTCATCCTTAGCAGGATACTGAGAATAACTAAAACATGACGGTAAGTGCTTATACTTTTGATATGTTAGCGAATAAAATGAAGTCCATTCCATTTTTTCTTCAATATCGAAAGGTTGTGGAATAAAAGCATAAAACTTGGAAGTATTTTTATTAATCTCTTCTCGTTTTTCGAATTGAGTCTGGCTAAAATTCATACATTCATTAGGCAAAATGGCATCTTCTAAATCTTCATAAGAAGCTATAAAACTATACTCATCGCCATGATACATTAAACTGTAACGTTCAATTGCTTCACACAAAGCTCCTGTTCTTGCCTGTATACTATTTTTACCTTTCCCTCCATTTCCACTTCGCAAATGATGATTTAACCAAAATAACGATGTGCTTTGTAAAGCACGGTTTCTTCCTGATGCAAAATTAAATATAGGAATTCCTTCTTTTTTATGATATGGAGATACTTTAGGTACTATTCCTGATATGTTACTTATATGAATTTTGTATTTTTCAAATGTTTCTTCTGGTGACACTGTTCTGTAACCACCTAATTTATTACTTACCGTAGTTTTAGCATCTATATTAATTGGTTCACTTTTCTTTTTGAATATATCTTCATCTCCGCAAGCTTTACATTGAGGTCTTTTAGTTACTGCATGATATGTACTATTCATAGTACTTGTATTGAACGACACAATATTTTTTTTTAGAGTATGTTTTTCTTCTGAATACAACCATTTCACAACTTCTAAGACAGCCATATTACTCGCTATACTAACAGAAATAGGGTGATCAGCTTTTATCTGATCCTCTTGTACAAAGCCGATTGATTTACAAAACTGTTTAAATGGTTGATTAATTGTTAATCTATGATGCAAACATTTCCAGCAGGCTGTAGCGTCAGGAATAAAAAATGGACCTATTAAAATTTCATTCCCAATAGGCTTTATTAATAACCACTTTTTTTGTTCCTTTATAAAGTTTTGATTTAATGAAATCAAAGATTCGTTACTATAATCATCCGTTAAAACAACACTTAGTGTAGAATCATTATCAGTTATTCGGATACCTGTTTCAATACAGATATTCTTAAAAAAAGCATCATCGACGTTTCCAACCTTATAAATCTGAATTGATTTTTGGTCTAATATTTTCTTTAGTTTTTTAACATCAAAACCTAACTCTTCCCAATAAGCAGTTTTTTGAACCGAATAAGGGGAATCGTCTTCACGAATAAACCCCTTCCATTCTAAAGAGGAAATAATTTTAAACGTTGCAATAAAATCTGATCTATCTAAAAAATAATGAGCAAGTTCTTGTGTTGATAATTTGCCTTTATTTATTTCTTCCAAAACATCAATCTCTAAGGGATCTGATATTGGAATTATATCTTGATCAGAAATTACATATAGTAATTTCTGATCAATTTTTGAGATATAAATATTGGATTTTAACCGAGGGTTATCGATCATATGTTTTGATTAACAGCAGGTCATAATAATCTCTGCTTCTGCATTTTCATTAGCCTTTATAGTTAATAACATATCTGTATTAGGTATGTAATTTGGCATTACCAATGTTTGATTATAATTATCTAAGTCATCTATCCCTAGATTCATTGTTGCAGTTGGCGCATCTTTATTTACTTTTGCTACAGTTTGACTTTCTCCTCTATCGCTTAAGACTACTTTTTCTACCACCATTGGCGATTCTTTTATTGAAATAATTTTTTGCTTATCATCATCTGCTATTTTGTCTTTTGGCGTGATCAATAAAGTTGGCCAAGCTGTATGATGATCAAGGACAATTTCTAATCCTTGTTTTGGAAGAATCATACCTACACCTTCGAAAGGTATTTTTTCTTCACCATCAAAATAAAACACATATTTACTTTCTCCATGCAATTTCCCATCTGTTAAAAAAGCAATAGTATTTTTTGGATTTGTAAAAGAATCATATAAATCACTATCCTTAGCGCAGGCTAAACATAATTCATAATACTTTTTACAAATTTCAAAGATCTTTTCTTGATCATCTCCCCAAGATATTTTTTTTGTTATCGTTGGTTCAGTTTTGTTAATGATATTCTGCAATTGATCTGTTGTTACGTCTCCCATTTTTAGTTAATTTAGGTATGAATATTTATTTAAGCAATTGTATATATTTCGTTATTGTTTCTTCTTTTTGTTTATCTTCAATCCAATTTCTGTACTCCTCATAAGCTTGTAATTCAAAAATTTTGGCTCCTTGTTCTTTGGCTATTTTTATCGAGATTTCAAAAAATTCGATTTCATCATCGGATAATTTTTCATTCTTAGAGCACACTGCGACCGCAAGCATTCGATATAATGGTGACAAAAACACCATTTCTTTATTTTCTTTAGCCCATTTTATTGCTTTATTAGCTAGTATGATTGCTTGATCATATAATTCCTTATTAATCAAAGTATCCACCAAAACACCTTCGAGATAAGAATGTAGATATGTTTGTTTTGAAGCAATCCTTAAATCAGAAAAACCTTTTTGCGGATCAATAGTATCAATTCTCCAATAGTTATACACATTAGAATATTCTGCCAAAAACCCCATCTCAGGGTATTCTTCAAAAAATACAGAATTGATATCGTTTAATTCTTGGATCCAATTATCATCTCTAATCAACCAGGCAATCTGCATAAAATAAACATTCGTAATAGCTATAGAAGGAACATGATCTATTTGCAAAGCCCAATCACGCCCTTCTTTTAAATGATATTTAGCTTCTTCAATTGCCCCTTGTAATGCAAGATTAAAAGCGTAATTGGCATGTGCATGAGTTTTAGGATCAATTCCATTTCGAAAAGCTATTTCTACATCCAAATCCTTATTATATATAGATAATGCTTCTTCAAAATGAGAAGACGCCTCAGAAAGAAAACCATCTGTCGAAACAAACATTCCCATAAGAGGCAAACTATCTAATAAATTCTGTCTATTTTCAGTCTTCCTAGCTTTGTTTATGATCGCATTACATAAGTACAAAGCTTCTTTTCTATTAGACCGCATATGGTGATATTGAGCTAACCCCCAATTACTAGTATGATCCGCTCCACTGGATTGAAAGGTCTCCATAAAATCAACATCATCCTTAAGAAGTTCTTCTAATTGCATTGCTTTTTTAGAAAAGACTTCGATCTGCTCACTTCCATAACCTTCCAATACCATTAACGCAGGAATGATAATTCGATTAACCTCCAATTCTTGTTTCCATGCTGTTATCCCCGCTTCACATTCAGCAATCCATTCGAGACATTTTAAAGATTCATTATACGCTTCTTGATTTAAAGATCGGCGTATGGAAAAGTTTGTTTTCTTCAAACCATAAACAATTGCCTTTTGATAATCCTTTGCATTCGCATAATGTTCTGCCAATTCAAAAGGATTGTCTCTAACTAAATCTTCAAAATCATTTTCTATGGTTTCTGCAATCCTTCCATGTACTTCTTGCTTTAATAAAGATACCATACTATCATAAGCAGCATCACGAATTAACGCGTGACGAAAAATATAGCTTTCATTTTGAACTCGACGATGATGATAAATAAGGTTAGCATCCATAAGCGCTGTTAGATTATTTTGCACCATAGCTTCATCATGTAAAGATGATTTGACTAATAGATCATATGAAAATTCTCTTCCAATGGCAGCAGCAAGTTGCGCTGTTTCTTTAGCAAAACCTATATGGTCCAGGCGAGCATTTAATAATCCTTTTAAAGTTACTGGAACTGATGCTGCATCAAAGTTTTTGGCTAATGCATAGTTTTCTCCTTCAAGCACTAAATACTGCTCTTCTAATAGCATCCGAGTAAGATCTTCTATAAACAAAGGAATTCCATCTGTTTTTTCTATAATGTATTCCAATGCAGCTGTCTCAATTGATTTTTGTTGTAAAATATCTTTGATTAGAGATTCACTTGCCGTTTCATTAAGAGTTTTTAGCGTTATCTCTGAAAAATTTTCAAAATCCCATGCTGCTTTAAATTCTGGACGTGCAGTTAATAACAACAAGAATTTTTCATTACTTATTTTTGTTACTATTGTTCCTAAAAAATCTAAACTCGTAGGATCTATCCAATGTAGGTCTTCTATAATGAGTATAAATTTTTTATCCTTGTCTATATGAAGTATCAGTTTTTCTAATCCATCATATAAAATTTCTTTTTGTTCTGCTGGTGTAGCGTCAGAAATCTGATAAGCATCTCCTAACGGAACTGAAAACCAAGAACATATAACAGGAATAACTTTTTCGGGAGAACAATTTGCTTTTTTCAGAGCATCTTCTAAATGCGGTATAAGAGTTTCATTATCATGTACCCCTATATCTCTTTTCAGCATTTCAAAAACAGGATGCAAGGCATTGTTTCTATGTTCAGGCAAACAGCGACACTCTCTAACCCTAAATCTTTTATCAATTAATTGTTTTTTTGTTTCATAAATCAATTTAGATTTTCCTATACCAGCTTGTCCTTTTATTAGTAATGCTTTTCCATTTTTGGAATGTATCGATTCCCAAGTTTCAAAAATCTTGGTTTGTTCTTTTTCGCGGCCAATCATTTTTTGATCTGCACTTCTAGGACTAAGATTTGATAATGCTTCTGTCTGGCGTTCTCCAGTTAACAAGTACACATTGGTAGTATTTGTAATACCTGAAAACTCAGGAATCTTAAACGCTTCAAACTCTAAATGCGCATCCAATAATCTTCTGGTAGTTTCTGTTGCCAAAATCTGCCCTGAAGGTGTAGTATACAATAAATTAAAAGCTGTATTTGTCACCAATCCTTCTGGAGTAGTATTATGTTTTATAAGGACTGTTCCAGAATTCATTGCAATTCTAATCTCTAAACCAACACCGTGTTTTGCAAAAAGCAATGTATTTCTCTTTTGCAATTGACCAATAAGCTCTAATGCTGTTCTTCCTGCTCTTCTTGCATCATTATCACTTCCTTGTGGATATCCAAAGCACATTACAATGGTATCCGCTATAATTCCTGAGATATGAGCTCCAAAACGAACGCCAACTTCTTTACATAGATACAACTGATCTTTTTGAATGGTCTCTATCGTTTCCATTTCCATAACCGCGTGATCGGATACTGATAAAATAAGTTTAGCACAAAGTACCGTAATCTGTCTTTTTTCGCTATGCGCACTTCGCCAAACTAGCTGATTTACTTCTGTAGCATCTTCGGATTTTAGAAGTATTTCATTTTGCGGTTGAACATCTCCTACAATAGTACTAAAATTGATCTTAGAGAATTCTTCGTAAACCAATTCTGCCGTTGCTATACGGCGATTATGATTTTTATCTAACACTCGAGTCAATACTTTCCCTAGAGAATGCCCAAAAATTGAAGGAGGTAAAGGTACATCTGCAGGATTTAGTTGTTTCTGAAATACTTCAGCAACACTAGATCCTTTAATAGCAGGTTGTCCTGTAAGACATTCCAAAACAATTAATCCCCACGCATACAAATCCGATTTTACAGTAGGTGGATCACCTCTCAATTGCTCAGGTGCGCTATATGCAGGAGTACCTATCACCTCGTGAGTTAATGTAATATCCTTATAATCACTTGTTCTAAAATCATGGGTAAATATTCCTATTCCGAAATCTAATATTTTTATATGGGATCTGGTTCCTGTTTTAGTAACCATAATATTATGTGGCTTCAAGTCACGATGTATAATACCCTTTGCATGAGCAGACACCAAAGCATCAAGAACTTGCCCCATAAGAAACCCTGTTTCTTCAGCAGATATTCCATTATGAAGAGTTATCAAATCTTTTAATGTCTGTCCTGAGATATACTCAAAAACAGCAAAAGGTTCCTGATTCCCAGTATATCCTTTATCTAAAAGCTTTACAATATTAGGGTGATTAATTTCCGCACATAATTTAGTTTCTCTATCAAAGCGTGCTGTCTGTTGTTTTATAGATTTCTGATCTAGTACTTCTTTAAACTTAAGTATTTTGATTGCTACTGATTGACCCGTACTTACTTGGATCGCTTTGTACACAATACCATATCCTCCTTCTCCAATCTTTTCGAGTATTGTATAATTTTCTAAATGAATATCGACATTTGGGGCATTTTTAGTCGAGGGGTTTTCCATGATTAGGTTTTATAGTTGTTTTTTATATAAATCTTTAGTTTTAATTAGCTATTGCGAGCACTTCGCCAATGCATCGTTCTTCTTTTAAAATTTGAAAAAATCTGTGAGCAAACCGAATTTCACCATATCGCCTTTCAACACTATTAGCAAAAAGATATCCATACGGTTTTGTTTCCAACAATAATTTTCTGATTCGATAAATCTTTAAATTCAAGTAATACGCATCTAACTCTTTACCAAATTCTTTGCTCATATCATTTAATAAATCATCAATTGCCATCCAGCCTTGATCCCCAAAAACATATCCATTTTCTACATCCATTAATCTTTTACGGGCAAGTGCCAGAAGTATATAGTTATGAACTCTTTCTCCTAAATCCAATTCTAGATTTTGTGTTATAATTTTAATACGAATATGCTCCTCATCAGAACTTAGAACAAATTGAAAATAGGCATTATTCACTATGTATCCATTATCCATAGTATCTTCTAACACTTGATTTTCTATAAAAACATATTCCTCGTTATCAATTGTATATGTACTATTCTGAACCAAGTCAATTATATCTCCTTTTCTTTCTAATTTCCAAATTGCATCTTCGGGATAAATCAGAACTTCAGGTTCTTCTTCATTCGGAAACGCATGACCTGTAGTAAGTTCTATTATTTTATTTTGATCATTTAATGATTTGAGATAACTAGAAGGAGGATCTAAATTTATTATTTCCCATAATGTTGATATACTCTCTCCAAACTGAATTTTTGCTCCTTTAGTAAGTTTTACCGCTGTATTATTTATATACTCCCCATTTAACATAGTACCGTTTCTGCTATGATCTTGTATATACCAATTACTCCCACGCCAAGATATTAGTGCGTGTGATTGAGAAATATCTTTCTGCGAAATATACGTATGGGCAGTATTTTGATTTCTTCCAAATGTATGCTGCGTATTTAAGCATACTATTTCCCCAATTTTATTATTCTTGATAATAGCCATAATTCAACTATTCCATTTATTAAATTATAAGTGATTAACTGCAAAACACAATTGATTAAAATGGTTTATACATTGTATTAATTTAGATTATTACAATTAATATTAATTGCATAATCTAAATTTTAGAAACCATACAAAACTAAACTTTGAAGCAAAGATCACCAGATTCCTTTTTATACTACATTGTTAAAAACGAATAGTTCTTAAACTCTTAATCAAAGTATTACACCTTGATCTTTTGTATAAAAATTTTAGAATTTTTAATGTCTAAATATGTGTTTTGGGGAGGGGGAAAAGTTATTGGAATCATTACGTCAGTTTATTAATAAGTATTATTGTGCTTCTCAAATATATAAAAAACGAAGGTGCTTTTTCCCTTCAAAAACTATTTAAATTGAATAAAAACAACTAATTATTTCTAAACTCTTTCCAAAGTATGTTTAAGCCATATTTCGAATACTGTTTAACCATTAATCATGATTTCTGTTTTCTTATTCAAGCAAACGAGAACTGAATTTTCTTAAAATATTGACATAAAAATACTGTTAAATCAGTTTTTATTTTCTCAAATTTCACAGTTTTACATACTAGGATATTGGATATATCGCACCAAAAACAGATAAAAAAATCATCAAACACAAAATATTATACTTTTTTTATATCCTTAATAAAATTAGATTCAACAAGCAAAAACTCTTCAGATTTAAAACCAAAAAAAATAACCTAAAACACTTATAAACAAATACATATGTTTTAAAAAAACTCTTCTGAACATAGCAAAAATTAGTAACATACTATTTTTGCGAACAAATTTTTTTATGAATTATTAATTATTTTAGCGAACGTTCGCTTTTTTTATCAAAAACTTTTTTATAATATTGTCCTGTAATTAATTTACTATTTAGTAAATCTTATTACAAACTAGAATCTGGTAAACACTACATAAGTAGAAATTAGAATTCGCATTATTAATTAAAAAAATCTAAGAAGATGAAATCTCAAGTAAAAACTAAATCATTGGTTACCAATTGGGCTATTAATAACACGATTGATTACAATACATATGTCTACAGATCAAAAAACAAAACAGCTCAAAACAAAGCCTTTACCTTAAAATAAAATTTAAAACATTATATTATGACTACTTATAATTCAGCACTGGATACTGTACGTACACTAAAAGCTAAATATGGAAATACTTGGGCTACCATAAGTCCAGAAAACGCAGCACGTATCGCTATACAAAATAGATTTAAAACAGGATTAGATGTTGCCAGATATACAGCATCGATTATGCGTAAAGACATGGCTGAATATGATGCCAACAGTGTTAATTACACACAATCATTAGGTTGCTGGCATGGTTTTGTTGCTCAACAGAAAATGATCGCTGTAAAAAAACATAAAGGTACTACTGACAAAACATACCTATATCTTTCTGGTTGGATGGTAGCTGCATTGCGTTCTGAATTAGGGCCTTTACCAGATCAATCTATGCATGAAAAAACTTCAGTTCCTAAGTTAATTGAAGAAATTTACACCTTCTTACGTCAGGCTGATGCAGTAGAATTAAACGATCTTTTTCGTCGTTTAGATAAAGGAGAAGATGTTCAGGCAGAAATTGATAATTTTGAAACACATGTTGTACCTATTATTGCAGACATCGATGCTGGTTTCGGTAACGAAGAAGCAACATATCTTTTAGCTAAAAAAATGATTGAAGCAGGCGCTTGTGCTCTTCAAATTGAAAACCAAGTATCTGATGCTAAACAATGTGGACATCAGGATGGTAAAGTAACAGTTCCACATGAAGATTTCATTGCTAAGCTAAACGCTCTTAGATATGCTTTTTTAGAATTAGGTGTTGATGAAGGTATAATTGTAGCAAGAACGGATTCTGAAGGTGCTGGCCTAACACAAAAATTACCGGTTTCAATGGAAGCAGGAGATTTGGCATCACAATATATGGACTTTGTTGAGGCAGAAGAAGTTATTATTACTGATGTAAATGAGAATGATGTATTATTTAAGCGTGATGGTAAATTAGTACGTCCAGTAAGATTACCGAATGGTTTATATAAATTTAAAGAAGGATCTAATATTGATCGCGTTGTATTAGATTGTATTACTAGTTTAGAAAATGGTGCAGATTTACTATGGATCGAGACACCAACTCCAAACGTGAAGCAAATTGCTCATATGGTAAATCGAGTTAGAGAAAAAGTTCCAAATGCTAAATTAGTATATAATAATTCTCCTTCTTTTAACTGGACTGTCAATTTCCGCCAACAAGCGTTCGATCGCATGGAAGCTTCTGGAGAAGACACATCAGCTTACAATCGTAATGAATTAATGGATGTAAAATATGATAATACTGAGCTATCAAATAGAGCAGATGAAATGATTAGAATGTTTCAGGCAGAAGCATCTCGTGATGCTGGAGTATTCCATCACTTAATTACGTTACCAACATATCACACAACCGCATTACATATGAATGATCTTGTAGAAGGGTATTTTGGAGATATGGGAATGTTGGCTTATGTAGATTCTGTTCAACGTCAGGAAATACGAAAAGGAGTATCGTGTGTAAAACACCAACGTATGGCAGGCTCAGACTTAGGAGATGACCATAAAACATTCTTTGCTGGTGAAAAAGCTCTGAAAGCTGGTGGTGAGAAAAACACGAGTAATCAGTTTGAAGTTAAAACAAATACAAAAGAACCTGCAATGGCCTTAGATAAATAAGACTCATATTTGAATTAAATAAGAAAGGTGACCTATTATAGGTCACCTTTCTTATTTAATTTAAAAAAAAATGAAATAATAGAAAGCCGTAAACATATATAATATTGTAAGTGCAATGTTGATACACGATATCAAAAAGATACTTTATAGAAATACTTCTATTAATTTCGTATTGATCCCACTTAATTCTAAAGAAAAAATAGTTGCTGGGACTAATATAGTTTCTCCCATACTCAACACATAATTTTGATTTTTACATTTCATTTCTAAACTACCTTCAACACATATGTATATCACAAAAGAATCAACGGATGATAAATCTCTCAACATTTCTCCCTTAATATTCACAAAATTTGTTTTGAAATAAGGTGAGTTTACTAATTCATTAGCCAAATTAATTTTATTAGAATATACTGTTCTATAATCTGTATAATAATTAAAATCAATCGCATCAATAGCCAAATTCGTATGCAGTTCTCTCTTCTTTCCAGTAGTCCTATCAACCCTATCATAGTCATAAATTCGATAGGTTATGTCCGAGGTTTGTTGAATCTCTGCTAATAATACACCTGCACCAATGGCATGAACTCTACCCGTAGGAATATAAAATGTATCTCCTTTAGTCACTTTTTCAATATTTAAAACATCACTTAGCCTAGTATTATCAAGATGCTCTCTATATGTTGTCTTTTTTACTTTTTGATTGAAACCAACTATTAATTCTGCATCTTCTTCTGCTTGCATAATGTACCACATTTCATTTTTACCAAAAGAATTATGTCGTTCTTTTGCCAACTTATTACTTGGATGTACTTGAATTGACAAAGGTGTTTTTGCATCAATAAACTTAATTAATAGTGGAAAATTATTCCCAAAAGTTTCGAATACTCTATGACCAACTAATTCCCCTTGAAATTCATTGATCAATTCTTTTAACGATTTGCCTTCTAAATGGCCTTCACTAACAAGTGTTTCATTGTTTTCAACATCAGATATCTCCCAAGATTCTCCTATCGATTCTTGGCTATAACTTTTATTCAGTACTGTTTTTAACTTGTTTCCACCCCATATTCGATAACTATAAACAGGATTAAACTTCAAAGGATATAATTCCATTTATTATAATATTTCTTTAGTAAATGAGATAGCTATATTCTTTAAATATTCACTTGCATTAGACATAGCATGGTCTAAACTAACTGCTTGTTCTATTATAGAAGTTGCATAAGCAATACCAAAATCTTTGATAACACTTTCTTTTAAATCGATGGCTCCGCAAAACACTGCTAATCTGATGTTCTTATCTTTTATCGAAGCCAAAATACCTTGTATTGTTTTTCCTGAAAGTGTTTGTTTATCTAATTTTCCTTCTCCCGAAATAATCCAACTTGCACCTTGAATATGTTCATTAAAATTGGCTAGATTTTTTATAAGTTCAATCCCTGGTTCTAAGACCCCATTCAAAAACACTTTTGAAGCTATCCCCATACCGCCAGCGGCTCCAGCGCCTTTAACTCGTTGGACGTCAACGTTAAAAAAAGTATTAAGTACTTTAGAAAAATCTTCTAAGCCTTTATCTAACATCATAACATCATCTGGTGTTGCCCCTTTTTGAGGGCCATACACATAGGCAGCTCCGTTTTTGCCATATAACGGATTTTTAACATCACAGGCAATTTCAAATGTAACATCATTTAGTTTTGGATGTACCGCGCTAGAGTTAATCGAGACAATGTTAGACAGATTGGCTCCAACAGGTTTTACTTGTTCATTCTTTTCATCTAAGAATTGATATCCTAAAGCAGTCGCCATACCAATACCACAATCATTTGTAGCACTACCACCAATCCCTAAAATAATTTTAGAAACTCCTTTTTTCAAAGCATCAGCAATCAACTCTCCTGTTCCTAATGTTGTTGCATTTTTGCAATCCAATTCATTGGTTTTTAACAATTTTACACCAGAAGCTTCAGCCATTTCAATAAAAGCAGTTTTAGTAGATTCCGAATATAGATAAGACGCTTTTATTGGTTGAAAAAAGGGGTTGTTTACTTCGACAGTTATAATTTCTCCTTTCAAATAATAGTTTACTACCTCGATAGTACCATCTCCTCCATCTGCTAATGGTAACTTTACGATGTTAACATTGGATTTTACTTGTTTAATACCTATTTCGACTACATCACAAAACTCCATTCCTGTTAAGGAGTTTTTAAATTTATCTGGAGCTAGCACTATTTTCACATCAATTGATTTAACTTAATATCTTGGATATAGACATTGCCAAAACACATATAACAACAAAATAACCTAAAAGTATGATGACTTCTCTTTTTCCTGCTTTATAAACTACCACTTCTAACCCTTCTTTTCTTTCTCGTTTAATTATCAAACTAATGGTGTACGCCACAATTATAGTTACCAAACATCCTATCGCATTCCACCAAAACCAAAAAATTTCAGGAACATACAACCATAAGTACATATTAAAAATAACACCAGCAACAATACCAATATTAGCGCCAAATGCATGTGTCTTCTTTGTTAAAATAGCTAAAATGAATGCCGCCAAAATTGGCCCGTAGAATATGGAACTAATCTTATTAATAACTTCTATAACTGTACCTTCTATATTACCCGCAAAAAAAGCAAAAAATAAGCATACTAAACCCCAAAAAACTGAAAGTAACCTTGAGTAGGTCACATATTTTTTATCTGAAATACCCGGCTTAAAACGTTTAATAAAATCCTCTAAAGTAACTGCCGATAGGGAATTTACTGTAGAGCTCAATGAAGACATTGCAGCAGACATAATGGCTACTATCAAAATTCCTATGATTCCATTAGGAAGATATTTTATGATAAATACAGGCACCATTAAATCAGCTTTTTTACCTTCCAAACTACTAATATTAGTTTGATATACGCTTTCCATTAAATCTTGGAACCCAACATCTTGAAAAAGAAGTGTTCCCAGCACTAATCCCATAATACAATAGGTAAGTGTTATAGGAAAACGAAGTAACCCATTGGCTAACAACAATTTCTTAATTGTTGGCATTCCTTTAGCCGATAACAATCGTTGTGATTGCGTTTGATCCGTACCGTAATAAGAAGCATACAAAAAGAATCCACCAATAACCATTGGCCAAAACCCAAACTCATCGTTTTTATTAGCATTATTGAACCCCCATTTTGAAAAATCTATAGCCGTTAATCTATCCTTGTCTACATGAGTTAGAAAATTTTCAAAACCACCTAATTCACTAATACCATAGATTAAACAGATAATTATTCCAAAGAAAAGAATACACATTTGTATAACGTCTCCCCAAATCACAGCTTTCATTCCACCTTGAAATGAGTATATCATTGTAATTGCACCAATAAGCATTATTGAAATCCAAAAATCTATCCCAATAGTCGCCTGTAAAATGAGTGCCATCGTGTAGACCATAACACCTGTTGCCACAGAACGACTTATTTGAAATACAAAACTTATAAGCAATCTCGATGATGCATCAAATCGTTTTTCTAAATACTCATAAACACTCACAATACCGGAATTATAAAGTGTAGGTATAATAGCAATTAATAAAAAAGCCATTGCAAGAGGCACCCCAAATTCATAGGTTAACCATTGTAAACCACCACCTTCTTTTAGCCCAACAAATGCAGGTGCGGAGATGAAGCTAATAGCAGATAATTGTGTAGCCATGGTGGACAAGCTTAATGGAAACCAACTCAAGGATTGTCCGCCCAAAAAATAATCCTTGGAATTTTTGTTTTCTTTGAAGAAATAGCCAATCCCCAAGAAAACTAGCAAATAAACTATAATGATAGTGTAATCTACATAATTCATAATTCTATGCTTTTATTTTTTAGCTTTTTACTTAATTGAAATTGCCCAAAAGCCTGCCATTCATTCCTTAAAATACTGAATAGTATAATATTTGCTCTCCCTTTTCCATCCAATGAAGGAATAAAATTTCGTAAAACTCCTTCTTCTTTACAACCTATACTTTTCATTGCTGCTATACTAATTTTATTTTTTATATGCGCTCCGAATCCTATCCGTTCCAGCCCTAAATACTCAAAAGCGAATTCCAGTAAAAGGTATTTACAGTTCTTATTTACCTGAGTGCCTCTAAAATCTTTACCATACCAGGTATGTCCTAATTTAATCACTCTCAATTCCTTCGAATAGTCATAAAATCTTGTCGTCCCAGCATATGCTTTTCTAGTTTTATCATAGACAATAAAGGGATATTCCTTTTCTATTTTCCGATTATCTATGGCATTTAAAAAATACGCCAACAACTCCTTTCGGTTTTCTCCTTTTTCAAGAAAAAAAGTCCAAATATTAGGGTCATTAGAAACTTTCAATAACTTTTCTATATGCTCTAAATTAAGAGGCATGAGCCTTACGTTATCATTCTCTAAAATATACTCTTTTGAAAAATCCAAAGCCTTCATATCTTAAATTTTAAAGACACTTATGAATGAATTAAATCTATTAACAAGGCAGCACTCCAAGAAAAATTGTTTCCACCATATCCAGCTTTTCCATTTTTATGCATTTCTTTTCTAGAATCAAAATATTCATAGAAGCCATTTTTCTCTATTATTTCTATAGTATCCTTTTTTATTCGTTCTGAGAGATCACTATATCCATATTCATTCAAGCCTCTATATAGCATCCAATTTAAATTCACCCAAACCGGTCCTCTCCAGTATTTTTTCGGATTAAATCGTTCGCTATCAGGATCAAAAGAAGCACACATATATTGATGACTTCCGCCAAACTTATCTATCATAATTTTAACCATAGACATAGCTCTTTCTTTAGTCGGGATACCTGCAAACAATGGAGAAAAAGAAGATGAAGAAACATATTTAAGTAATTTTTCATTTCTTAAATCATAATGCACATAAGTTCCTATTTCCTCATCAAACAATTTGTTGTTAAATGACTTTATACTCTTTTCTTGCCAATCGTGTAATTGCTTAATTTTATCTTTATTATTTCCGATCAGCGTATATAACTCAATAAGACTTCTATTCGATTTTATAAGAACTGCATTAAACAATGGATCCTGAATTAAAAAAGGAGACAGTTCTGCAATTTTCTTGTCGTCATAATTATGCTTTTTAGCAATCTCTATGATATGTAAATAATGATCATATTCTCTTTTTGAAGGGCGTTGTGAAGCGTCAACATGAGTTGTGTCTCGTCTTTCAAAAGTATACTCTGGAGGATTCATGGTGTCCCAAACATCATCCCAAATAGGAGAATTATCCGTGCCTGATTCCCAATTATGATAAATATAAACTAAGCCTTCATTTTTGGGATCTCTATTATTAAAAAAGTATTCGTGATTAAGATAAACTTTATCAATAACTGTTTCAATATAGGATAATGTTTTTACTTTATTTTGGCTGATTTTATATAATTCTTTTAATACAAATCCAGTAACTGGTGGCTGGGTCATTCCAGTAGTCTTATATTTCTTAGATGATTGTGGATGTAAGTCCGAACGGTGGAAATCTGCTCCAGGAAAATAAGAATCGGTTTCACTACGAAAAACAATGTGAGGAATAAACCCGTTTTCCCACTGAGCATCTAGCAGAGTTTCTATTTCTTTTTCGGCTTTATCCATATCAAAGTGCGCAAAACCTACAGCAATCAGACCCGAATCCCAAAACCACTGAAAAGGATACAAATTTGCACAAGGTATACTAAAACCATTTTTCCAGTTTTTATTCAAAACTTCGATTGCTTTTTTCTCTAATAATTTCATAGAATCTTTATATATAATTAATAAAACTCATCACCTACACGCAGCAGTAAGTGACGAATCCTAATTAAAACAACTTAAAAACTAAACGTGGCTGTCAGGAAAACTCTACGAGGTAAGATTGGTCTTCCAAAGAAAAACTCTCCATCATCTGATTGTCCTGCAATACCTGCTCTTGGATTACCTTCGGTAAGCCCTGAACTATTAAATAAATTAAATACAGAAAGCCCAAATCTAACGGAGTTATCACTCTGTATATTAAAAGTATAACCTCCTCCTAATCTCGCAATAGTAATAGCATCTAATTCTACATTATTCGTATCATCGGTAAACTTTGCACCTGTATGGTTTACACTAAAATTGGCATCGAACTTTTCATCATCGTAATTAACACCTATATTTCCTAAGAAATTTGGTTGTCGTCCTATCTCATTTCCTTCATTAATTGTAGAAGTTGTATTATTAACTAAATCTGTAGTCTCATTTTTAGTAATCTCATGATTTTGATACGTAAGTGTGGCGTTGATATTAAATGCATCAGACAAACGGTATTTCCCTGTAGCTTCAAGTCCAAAAGTTCTTGTAGTTTGTTCACTTCTGGCTTGATCAACTAATTGACCACCAGATATTGCCTGATCAATACGGATACGATCACTTAAGTTTACGAAATAACCTGCAACTGAGCCGGAAAAATTGGAAGTTCCAAACTTAGCCCCTAATTCTCCTTGAAGAATTGTTTCTGCTTCATAATTAGTTTCCCTAATCCCAGGTGTTGGTGCAAAACCTCTTTGTTGCGGAAAGAAAAACCCTCTCGAAAAGTTAGCATATAAATTAGTTGATTCAGTTAATTCATATAGACCTGCCAATGAAATAGCCCAATCCGTATCATCAATCTCACCAGTTGTAAAACTACCATCTGCAAAGCTAACATTCTGTAATGCTCCCGTTAGCTCTGGGTTATCATAAACTTGGGTTTCTTCTAAACCACCTCTTCTGAAGGTTCCTTGTGTATTTTCAATACGGATACCAACATCAAAACGCCATTTATCAAATACCATTTCATCTGTGAAATAAAATGCAGTTCTGCTTTGCGTCAAAAAATTATTAGATGTCATACCAATTCTATTGTATAAACCTCCTTCAGAATAAATAACATTGCCTCCCACACCATCAGTGTAACTTAAATTTACTAAACGGGGATTATTATTAAATTCTGAAAGTACTCTATATTGATAATTTACATCTTGAGCCTCTGTTCTAGCCAAATAAGTTCCCAGCGTAAACGTATGATTACCTCCGGCTGGCTTAAATATTAAGTTTGCCTCTCCAGAATAATCCGTCATTGGTCTTAAACGATCAACATGCAAATTCTCCACTACTAAATCATTAGGGTTAATTTGTTCTCCAGAACCCCCTTGATATGTAGCATCTACACCTGTATTTCCTGGTGCAACTTCTGCAATGTAGTTTGATAATGTTATAGGATTTCCAAAATCACCATTCCCACCAACATAAAGTGCAAAATTATGCTTGTAGTTGGCATATTTAGTTTTCGCTTTGAATTTTAAGTTATCGGTCAAGTTGTATTTAAAATCCGCCATTAAATATCCTCCTTGTGTAAAAACACCGTCATCAATCGGGCTTTCATAAACTCCTCCAGGAGTTAAGAAAGAAGTATTTGCCAACTCTCCAGATAAAAGCTGTTCGACTTCTTCACCATCATTACCATTAATGCGCTCTCTTGATCCTCCTTGAAGTGGTAATGGCAAGAAGAATTGTGCTCTATCATTAATAAATTGTCCATGTATCGTAAAAGAACCATTCTCAAATTTCTTTTTAATATTAGCTCTAAACTGAACACCTCTTGTAGTTAATCCAGTTTCAATTGGACCGTTATCTTTTCTAACAAAACCAGTTAACGCGTAGTAGGTATTAGAATCTTCACCACCTAATCTACCTCCTGTATAAAAATCAGTTTTTAACCTACCTCTATTTCCATATTCAAGGTTAATTACATTTTCGTTATTAGTATCTCCTGTTTTACTGGTATAATTTATAATCCCAGCAACAGATCCGGCTCCATAAAGCACAGCTGCACCTCCTCTTACAAATTCAACACCTTTGAATCCAATATCTGGACGAGCGTACACGTCATGTGCCGAAGAATTAAGGCCGAATGTACTCATTAATGGCATTCCATCGTACTGCAATGGATTAAATACATATTGGCCACCCGATGGAAGGCCTCTTACAAATAAATTTGTGGCCGTCTCTCCACCTCCACCTTCGGCAGTTATACCTGGTACATCTCGTAGAATATCTGCTTGACTATTCGCCGAAAGTTTAGTGATTTCTTCAATTCCTTTAGAGCTAATAGATAAAGGTGCCTGTTTTTGTGACCTAAAAGTAGAAGAGGCAGTAAGTACAACCTCGTCTAAACTATTACCTTCTTGTAAAACAATCTGAAGACTTATTGGTGATCCATTTAGTTCTATTAACTCCATATGAGTTTTAAAGCCTACATAAGAAACTTGTAGTGTTTTTGAACCTATGAGATCTGATGAGAAGTTAAAATTTCCGTCAAAGTCTGATATTGATCCCGAGTTACTATCTAGAATAGAAATATTTGCTCCAGGTATAGGTAAACCTCCATTATCCTTTACAGTTCCTGAAATCTCAGTTTGCGAGAACGCTATGAAAGTGCTAAATACATATAATAGCGTAATAATATATTTTTTCATTTCGAATAGATTTATGTGATGTTTGAGTCAAATCTATTGCTATATCACTAACAAAAATGCTAAAAAATTGTAATATTTGTATGCAAACGTTTGCGGGAACGATTGCGATTTAATTTTATGATATGAAAAAAGAAGTTACTACTCTAAAAATGTTAGCTCAGAGCTTAAACTTGTCAATTTCTACAGTTTCCAGAGCACTAAATGATCACCCAGACATAAATATTGACACCAAGGACAAAGTGAGACGTTTAGCACAATCTATGAACTATATTCCAAATATTTTTGCAAAAGGTTTTAGAAAACACAAATCCAATATTATTGGTGTTATAGTTCCCAATATCACTCATTATTTTACCGCTACCATAGTTCGTGGAATACTTGAACAAGCATCTAAACAAGGATATCGTGTCATTATTTCTGAGTCTAATAATGATGTTATTAAGCAAAATGAAATGCTTAATACTATGATACAATTTGGTGTGGATGGCATATTGGCTTCTTTAACAAAAATGACTCGAGACATAGACAATATATTGCCTATTATTGATACCCTTCCTTTAATTTTATTTGATAAAGTATCTGATAAAATTCCGTGTACACAGATCACGATCAATGATGAAGAGGCTGCTTTTAATGTTATTGAACATCTTATTAATACTGGAAAAAAGAGAATAGCTATAATTAAAGAAAGGGAGTTTTCTTATACTTCAGAAAAAAGGTATGCTGGATATTTACGAGCCCTAAAAGCGCATCAAATAGAAATTGATGAAAAAATTATTATTAGCGTTGATGATATCTCATTACAGCAAGGAAAAAGAATGACTAACACTTTATTAAGTATAAAAAAAAGACCAGACGCGATCTTTGCTATTACAGATAGTGCGGCTATAGGTGTAATTCAAACATTAAATAAATCCAATATCAAAATTCCAGAAGAAATAGCAGTAGTTGGATTTAGTAACTCCAAGCACTCCACGATTATTGAGCCTAAACTTACTACGGTAGATCAACCAGGCAATACAATTGGAAAAACTGCGATTAAATATTTAATTAGGGAAATTGAAAATGACGATACAAACGATATCACTATGAACAAAACTGTAGAAATAAAAACATCCTTAATTGTAAGAGAATCTACTTTCAAGATTTCTTAATTATCTACAAAAATGATTCAAGAAAAATCTTGCTTTATCTGACCTCTCAATAAAGAATATTTCTTACTAATAAAAAAGTTAAAACATAGTACACGTATTAGCTTTTACAGGGTTAAATGGACTAAGATTTATTATTTAACGTACTATAGATTTGAAAAAAATACTTTACTAGATCTAAAACTAACTTCAGGTTACGTTTCTAAATTAGGAACATTTTTTATCAATGTAGATCTAGTTTTTCCCTTTCTTTTATACTTCCTTCCATACCAAAGTAGAATTCCACTTACAGGTATTGACGCACAAATTAAGCTCACCAAAAAAGCAAGAATCTTTCCTATTATTCCACCAATTGCTCCAATATGAATGTCATAATTCATTCGGATTACTTTATCTGCAAAATTGGTGTTTTCGTACTTACCATAAATACTATTTGTTTCTATTTCTTTTAAAGTATTTTGATCAAAAAACAGATAATCCATATTATAATACAATCCTTTTGAATTACTAACCTCAACAAGAATTGAAGTAGAATCATTTTCTGGATAATGTAATTCAAAACTATGTGCATCCTTATAGTTACGTTGTAAAATAGGAATCAACTTATCATATTCAAAACTAGTAGTTTCCTTGGATACCATTGCTTGTTCGCTCTCTGGAATCACAAACCGAGGATCTTTATCGCCACCTGTAGCTTTATAAGCTATAAAATAAAACCAGTTAAAAGCCATCACACATCCAGTAAAAGCTAATATCAAACCAAACGATGAGATATAAAATCCGGTTACCGTATGGAGGTCAAAATTTTTCCTTTTCCATCTGGTTTTTTTATTCCAATCAAATTTTAATCTTTGTTTCCAATTCTTCTTATTTCGTGGCCACCAAAGAAAAAGACCACTTATGATGATAATTAAAAAAAGCAATACAGAATAAGAAACCACTCTAGAGCCGATAGCATCAGGTAACCATAGTCGTAAATGTCCTTTTAATATAAATCCAAAAAAACCCGCATCATTATCTATTCTTTTAATGAACTCGCCAGAATAAGGGTCTAAAAATACACTTTGGTAAAATATCTCTGGTTCTGCTTCATAAAAAACAACCTCAATCGCTTCATCTGGTTTCCCATAGATAACCCCATGAATCGTCTTTTTAGGAATCACGTTTTCTGCTAATTCTTTAATCATAGAGGCTTCTAAGAACTCTTGATCTTGAGGAGTAACATATTTATGATCATCATAGAAACTTTCTATTTCTTCTTTAAAAACCCATAAACAACCAGTAACAGAAACAATAAAAAGCACTACACCTGTAACTAATCCAAGTATTTTATGAAGTTGTAAAATTCTTTTACGTCTATTATTTCTTTTTTTTCCTGTCATTTATGGATTTATTAAATGCATGGGTCTGAAAAACCTCTACTTAGTCCTTTTACTCTGAACAAAGTCACTAAATAAAACACAACTACTTATTAATTTGACTTTGATCTTTCTGAGCTTCAAATGGGGGTATAAGCGTCAGAACAAAAGTTTTTGAAATTTCTCAGAACCCATATTTACATAGAGTCTAGTTGAGTTAATTACTAATTTTAAAGATCCCTTTAAGTCCTAGTCCAAGAACTTTAGCACCTTGTGTTGCAGTTGCGGTTTCAGGATCTACTATATACACATACGTATCTGTATCAGTAGAACTACTAATATACGCTTTACCATCTTCTACAAACATAGGAGACGTATATCGATGACCATGAGTTGGCACTCCAGCTATATCTGTAACAGTTTGGTTTATTAAATCTATCACTACCATTTTAAACACATCTTTTTTAAAGAATGCGCCCCATTCTCCAGCTCCATTAGTATCATCTACAATTATTCTTGCAATTGCCTTTCCGTTACCGACATAATCCATCCAGAACAACTTCCCGCCATTAATAGCTTCTTCTACATTAAAGAAATAACTTGAATCAAATTCTGTAGCACCACTATTAATTCTTAAAATTCCAGAAGGCTTAGAAGCAGCTGTAAAACCAGCACTCAATGCAGATGTAGAGAAAGAATAAATATCTCCATTTTCTGTTTGTTCAATACCTGTACTATGACCGTTTACTCCAATTGGACTGGTTCTATCGTCTTCAATTATTTTTTCTAATTCGAACTCTGGATAGTTAAATACTGCCACGTAAGCACGATCTACATCTGGAGTAATGAAAGAACCATCAGCCAACCATTTATGATATGAAACAAATAATTTTCCATCCCTAAGTACCATACCAGTTACCCAAGGAGTAGATCCTGGATTCGCTACGGTTCCATCACCCATATCGATATCTACAGGGTGTTCTTCAATCTTTTCTAATAAACCCGTCTCGGCATTTACAATATGAAAACGTTTATCAGAAAGCCCTCCATACGTTAATTCCACAGCCAATAATGTGTTCTCGTCTAATGCTGCATAATTATCTAGTGTAGATTGAAAAGCAAAATTTGCTTTTTCTTCTAATGTTCCCTCTTCATTTAAATGATAAGCAATACAAGTATCATCATCAGAATATCCCGCGGTAAATATCGTATTACCTGCTCCGTGGAAAAATCTCCAACCTTTTAATGGAATTCCTTGACCTTCTACCGAAATTTCACCGGTTGTTAAAGATTCTAATGATGGTAATTCTAAAATATAATCCACAGGACTTGCATCTCCAACAGGAAATGCCTCAAATCCTACAACATATTTAGATACTGCTATTGGATCTGGATCAATAGGTGTATCTCCATTATCATCACTGCTACATGATATAACCATTGCGGTTATTGCTAAAAGTAGCATTACATTTATTATCCATTTTATTGTTTTCATTTTATATGATTTTTGATGTTTAATATTTAATTTGATATATAGTATCTTAGTTTTACATAAAAGGCTCTTCCAGGTTGTTGGATTTCGAAATTGTCATAAATTTTAGCGTCCATAATATTTCTAGCTAAAACAGATATATTATAACGACCATCACTAAATGAATATCCTAACTCTAGATTATGTGAAATCTGTTCTGGTATGATATCTCTATCTTCTGGATTTCCTTCTACAAAAGAGGTAAGTGGGTAATCATGCACATAATAGGTGTTCCAGGAAACGTTTAATTGATCGTTTACAGCAAGTACATTATTGAATTTACCTCCAATACGAGCATTTCCAAATACATATGGAATATTTGCTATTCGTTGATTTTTCAAAAAATCAACACCTGCATTTTCTCCAGCATTTCTGTCAATGATATTTTGATAGGTGGCATTCAGATCCAAAAAGAATGCATCATACAACATTCTTATTTCCCCTTCGACACCTGTACTTCTAGCATCAGCAGTATTAAAGTATCTAGAAAAGATTCCTTCGGATCTAATGGCTATAAAATTCTCAGATTCTCTAAAAAATATGTTAGTGTCGATCTGAAGTTTTAACCCATTAATATCTGTATTAAAAAGAGCTCCTAGATTAGCGTTGTAACTTTCTTCTGGTAATAACGCTGGATTAGATTTCAATAAAAATCCATCCCCAAATACCTCATAACCTTCAGGAATTCTAAATGTTTTTTCAAAAGATCCTTTAATCTGAAAATTATCAAGGATTTTATAAGTAGTAGCAAAGCCATATCCCAATTCTTCAAAAGTATTTTCGAACCTGGTAAACCGATCTTCTTCTACATTGGTGAATAGGTCTTCCAAAATTCCTTCTGAGTTTAGAAGGTATCCTTTAGAAAAAAAAGAAGTACGCCATCGTGTATCTAAAAGATCAATATCGTAAGAAAGACCAAGTATATTTTTATTAACTATATGAGGGTCCTGAAATGCAATTCTTCCGGTTCTGGCATCATCTTCTCCTCTACGACGAATATAATTTTTAGTATAATTAGCGCTTAGAGAATGTACTTCATTAAAAGTATATGTGGCTAACGCATTTATTAAATGTAGGTTATCTTTAAACTTAAATAATGTTTTGCTGGCTTCAAATTCTCCAAGTGTTTGATCTCCTCGCTCTATAAAGTTTCCAAACCAATCATATTTTCTAGAAGAAGTATCTACGACCCTTTCATTATTTTCTGTTAGAGCACCATAAATTTTTAGTTTCAGCTTTTCATTAAAAAGATTATTTTTTTCGAACTCGATAGATCCTGAAATAATATCATTTTCAGTAAATACTTCCCCAAATGGATTCTGCGGATCAATAGGGTGCTGTATTTCGTTTTCGTTTGC
This sequence comes from Aquimarina amphilecti, assembly GCF_900109375.1. Lineage (GTDB taxonomy): Bacteria > Bacteroidota > Bacteroidia > Flavobacteriales > Flavobacteriaceae > Aquimarina > Aquimarina amphilecti. Next base: position 303,820 of record NZ_FOAB01000005.1, on the reverse strand, counting down.
AGATGCAGTAAAACCTAAAATCAATCTATCTGCGTATGATTTATCAACTAATCCAGTTTGTATCCGTATCATCTGAGAATTATATGCATCATGAAATCTTTCTACATTATCTCTGCGGATGCCGGTATCATTTCCTAATTCATCCCTAACTTCAATATCATCAATAGTATAGTTATTATCAGAATAATTATAAAATGAGGACAACTGAAACATCCATCCATTTTTATTATAATGTTGTCCATTTATAGTAGCACGATGTGTATTAAAAGATCCTATATCATAAGACACATCTAGAAAATCTTTTTTATGTTGATTCGTAATAATATTAACTGCACCGCCTAATGCATCTGCTCCTAAATGTATCGGGACTACACCTTTAAAAACTTCTGCTCTTTCTACGAGTGTAGCAGGAAAATTATTTAGAGATAAAGAACTTCCAAAATTCTCTATTGGAATACCATCGATAAAAAACTTCACTTGCTTCCCTGATAATCCATTTAAAGAGAAATCAAAAGCAGCCCCTAGTCCTCCTCTTTGTCTAACATTTACTCCTGGTATTGTTGTTAAAACAGCATTGATATCTACACTACTATTTTTTAATCCTTTGGTTTCAATAACCTCTACTTCAAATGCTCTTTCTTTAGTCTTTTGAGCAGCCGTTTTCCATTTAACTATAACATCATTTAACTCTTCTATACTTTGATTGAGAACGATCCGAACATATCGCTCATTAACTCCATTTACGGTAATATAAGAAAGCTTTGTTTGGAACCCTACAAAACTAGTTTTTAGAGTATAAACTCCTTCGGGAAGTGAAAGTGTAAACTTACCGTCAAAATCACTGCTGGTCCCTATATTTTTTAGGTCAACAACCTTGATAGACGCTTCGGGTATTGGATTAGAATTTTGATCCATAACAATCCCTTGTATTACCTCTTGACTTTGGCAAAAGAGTGTAATTAAAAGCATCAAAAAAACACTATTTTTTCTTTTTAAAATAACCACTGACTGTAACAATTTTTTATTTATTTTTGCGATCTAATATTTATCTATTTATAATTAGTCTAAATAAATTTAAAGTGCAAAATTAGTATCTAAGGGAAGAGAAAAATGACGCATTATGGATAAAAAAAGACGCAAAAAAAAGTCACTTATAACTCAAACATACAACACGAAAAAGATAGATACATTATATACTGTTTCAGAGCTAATAACCTCAAGTGAACGCTGCGGAATTATTTCCAAAAAACACCAATTTCTTCCAGAATATGGTATTGGTAATTTCCAAACACATCAGTTTGAAGGGTTATCTATTATTATTTTCGATGTCTTATTTAAACAAGATTTACTCATTGAAGGAACTCTCCAAGATGATTTTTTAGAAATGTCTTTTTTGATCGAGGGAGAGCAGATTATTAAAATCGAAGGAGTTACTGATGATTTAATTTATGAAAGTCAGGAATGCTATCTCTTATATCTCGAAAATATAAAAGGTAGTATTTCATATCATAAAAGAAAACGGCTTAAAGAAATTAAAATTAGAATGAGTATGGATTTCATCAAAAGACACAAATTAAACGATGAATATAATATCGCCGAGAAATACTCTTTACTAAAATTACAAAGCCATTTTTTAAAACCTTTGTGCTCCAAAACTCAAGATATACTTTCAGAAATTTTAACCCATAAACGTAAAGGATTATTAAAACGACTATTTCTAGAATCTAAAACTCTCGAATTAATCGCACTAAAACTGGAGACTCCGCCGCAAAACACTAAAATCACAAGTAATTTACCAACAGATAATTTAGTAAAAAAATTATACCAAGTTCAACATATGATTTCATCTGATCTGTCTATTCAATACTCAATTCATCAATTATCAAGAGAGATTGGATTAAATGATTTCGTATTAAAAAAAGAATTCAAAATATTATTTAGGAAAACAATTTTTGAGTTTGCAACCGAATTACGAATGGAAAAGGCAAAACAACTACTACTATACAGTAAAAAACCTATTTACGAAATATCAGAATTAGTTGGCTATAAAAATTCCACTCATTTTACAGCTGCTTTTAAGAAAATAGAAGGAACTACTCCAAAAAAGTATCGAAGTACTCTAGAAAATTGAAAATGTAGTTAGTTTTCTGAAACAGAATTTCTTCGTTTTTCCTTTAAGTATTCTCATTCTATGATGCTAATCTTTCTTTAGGAATTGGTTTATCGGATCTAGAAATACTCCTAATTTTAACCACAGAGAAATGAATTACAAATGTTAACATCATAAATATTGGCATTAATAGTATAGTACCGAGTTCACTTTTACTTTGAAAACCAAAAATCACCATTCCCCAACAAATCAAAACCCATTGGATAACATATAGGGATGTTACATGTTTACTACAATAATAGAAGATTTTATATAAGAAATTGTTTTTAGTTTTCGATAATATCCAATGGAATATTGATAACACTGTAAAGTTCCATCCCGCAAGATAAATTACTCCTCCAGGTCCTAAATGAAAAAAATCATTAAAATGATACGTTTCATTCATAAATACCAATGGGGCACCAACCACAATAAATATGACGCCAACGATAAACATGCGTCTAAATAACGCCTTCTGGTTATATTCATTTTCTATATACCATTTCCCAAAAAACATCCCTAATAATATAAACGATATCCAAGGAAACATAGGAAAATACACCCAATACCCGTCACTCCATAACAATTGAGTTATATAGTGCAATCCATACATTCCTGATTGAATACCTCTCAATTCTGGAGATATGAACGCTATAAGAATTGCTAATCCTAAAAGGATAAATTTATTTTTTGCATAAGCTCTAATAAAAGCTAACACAAGTAAAGAGATTCCTGCTAGTTGTAGTATATCACCGGTTAATAGTAAGTATACATATTTTTCAAAATCTAAAGGCAATTCCCATCCATAAGCCTCTATAAAGCTATCAGGCATTAGTCCTACAATTATAGGCACTAAAAACTTGAGAAAATTCATTAAATAAGCTACTCCAAGAATCATTATCCCTCTTTTTACTGCGCTTTTTACATCCTGATTTCTTGATATCATAAAGGATACTCCCATCGTTATCAAAAAAACCGGTGTTCCTCTTCCAACAAAATGAATAAAATGCCCTAGAAAGGTATCTGATTGTACATCCTGTCTAGCATGAATCCATAATGTATGAACCATAATCATAGCAATAACGCTAAATCCTCTTCCAAAATCTATGGCTAAAATTCTACTTGATTTTATAGTTGACATAAAATATTTTTCTATGAATGTTAGTTGTCTTCAACAAGTTCAGACTTAAAGTTATCTACATCTATTTTTTTAAACTTAGCAATAGGATTTTGTAAAGTTCCTTCCAGAATTAAACTTGCCATAGGATCTGCAAGATTCAACATTTGCTGAGTATTTTTTAGTTGCAATCTATTTAAACAACATCTATCAAATTCTTCTACGAAAAGATCATACTTCTCATATTCTGATTGTAACTCTGGATGTTCCGATTGGTAAGAGTGAATACAAGATGCTACTTCTTGCCAAAATTCATTCTCTGAACACCCAAGATCTCTATCTAAAATCGGAGTCATAAACCTAAAAAAGCAATCGAAAACATCGGTAAAAATTGATAATACTTTCATCTTATCAGAAGTCTCTGTATATAATCGTTTTACTTTTTCAGGCAGTTCTAGTTTTTCATTAAAAACAATAACTTCTTCTGTGATGTCTTTCATCAGAATTTTTACAGGGATATGTTTTTCAAAAACCATAATAATATTCTCTCCATGAGGCATAAAGACAAATCCATAGTGGTAAAAACAATGCAACAATGGTGTTAGATATGCATTCAGATATTTACGAATCCATAAATTTACATCACAAGTGGAAGCTTTAATATGCTCAGCTATTAATGAATTCCCTGCTGTATCCACATGAAGCAGTGCAGCCATCGTCATCAATTGTTGATTCTTTTTTATTTTAGAATGTGGACTTTCTCTCCACAAAGCGGATAACATTTTATTATGAGCATTTGTTTTTCCTAATACTTCATAGAAAGTATTTTGAAAACCGACTGTAGCAACTTCACCAAGCATACTAAAACCGTTTTGTTTTAGATACGTATCCTTACCCAACAATTCAGTAATCCAATTAGTAATATGAGGTGTACTCTTCATATAAGAAGGAGAAAGCCCTCTCATAAAGCCCATATTCAAGATTGACAAAGCAGTTTTGGTATACATTTTCTCAGGGTTGCTCTTATTGTAAAGCGTTCTAATTGATTGTTGAGCAGAAAAGTAATCCTCTCCCTCGCCTAAAAACACCAAGTTTTGATTTGCAACATCCGCCGCAAATACCTGAAGTATCTTGTTATTCCATTGCCATGGATGCACAGGAATAAAAATATATGAGCTAGAGTCTAATCCTAAAGATTCTAATTTTGTATTAAATCGTGCAATTAATTGAATACCTAGCTCTTTTCGCATCAAAGTTTTATATTCTAATTTAGGCACAGAAGTAAAAGTAGTTTTACTTTTATGACCTGCTAACCAATAAATTTTAAAAGGTAGATTCGTTTCTGGAGCATACTGGAGATAATCCTGGCTATCAAAACCTATTCTTCCATTATTTGCTACAAAACAAGGATGGCCTTCGCTCATTGCATGCTCTATAACCTGAAATGAGCTATCTATTAACTCTCTTGAAGAAAATGTATTATTTACTTCTTTATAAGCAGCACTTGATAACGTGCTAGATATTTCTTCTAAATATATCGAAAGTAAGTGTTTTGGTATTTCTAATGTATACACAAAATCAATAATAAACTTTAATGCATCAATTGGTTCTGATCTACCATTAACTTTTTTAATAATGGAAGTTTCATCAATACCCCAATGATCAAGCCCATATTTTTGGGCTTTAAATTCATACGTTATTCCAGGAGTATCGGCAATTAGCACATATTTATTCCACTTTTGGTTATTTGTCTCTTGTTGAGGTTTAAAAAGTAATTCGTGTGAAAATTCGCTAATTGCTTTGCTTACAAGAGTTCTATTTACTCTTGCCCAAGTCGATGGGTTTAGGTGGTTATAAGTCTCCACCAATGAATCGGATATATCTAAGTTGGCCATTGGTTTTATTTTTTCTCTAAAAGCATTTTTTGCTTTTCTATAATCATGTGCTTCGCAAAAAGCTAGTGCCGCAGTTTTTTCTGGTAATTCAATTTCTTTTCGATAAATAAACCCTGCTTTTTTATTAAGCCTATGAATCTTTTCATTTCGAACATCTGGTTCTACGACTATTCTCTTTACATCTGGTAATTCAAAAAAATATTCGAGCACGGTACTAAAAACATTCCAGGTAAAACCGGTTATTTTATGTTCTGATGGTGCTACCAAAATATGCATGCCGTAATCAGTATCTTTAGCAGAATAATAGTCAGAAATCCTATCTGTTGCTGCTTTGTACTTTTCCATTAAAAAGATGGGAACTCCATTGTAGGTTCCTATAAAAACGTCATAATCTTTTCTAGACACCAATGCAGTATATTCTGAGTGGACTTCTTCTATTGAATCATCTAACATTCCCCAATACCTGGCATATTCCTTTGTTACCCATTTATGAATAGTAGCAATGTCATAATCAAAGTCTAAATGACGTAGATGTATTGTTCCAAAATTTTCGATCGTCCTCGAAAAAACAATATCCTGTACGATTTCAGTGTTTTCCATGATAACCGTTTAATTATGAAACTGTATCTACTAAATCTTTTCTAAAAGCGGCAATGGGATTCTTTAGTTTACCTGCAAACTGAAGTAACGCTACAGGGTCATCTAAATCAATCATTTGTTTATGATTATTTAATTGCAATCTATTTAAACAAGACAATTGAAATTCTGAAGCAAACAAATCATATTGTTTAAACTTTGCTTCTTTTTCTGGATAACGATCTTGATATTCCTGAATCACTTCTGCAACAATTTTCCAGAATCGTTCTTCTTCAAAATTCGCATGTGCAACTAAAATATGAGACATAAACCTGAAGAAACCATCGAATATATCTGTAAAAATCGAAAGTAATTTTACATCTTCTGGAACGGGAGCATACATACGTTTTAGATGATCAGGCAATTTAACTTCTGGATTTAGAATACAAGCTTCTTCTGTAATATCTTTTAAGAAAGATTTCACCGGAACCTGATCTTCTAATACCATTATGATATTCTCTCCGTGTGGCATAAACACCAAATCAAAATGATAAAAACAATGCAATAACGGACATAAATAGGCTTTTAAATACAGACCCAACCAGTCTTCTATAATCAACCCTGATTTCTGGATAATTCTAGGTAATAAAGCTTCTCCATTATGATCTACGTGTAGGAACGCAGCCATCGTCATTGCTTGTTGTTTTTCTGTTACATTAGCAATAGGACTTTCTCTCCAAAGTGAAGCTAACATCTTATTGTAATCATTGTGAGATCCAAACTCTTCAAAATAAGGGTTCACATAACTTACAGAAGCAATTTCACTTAACATCCTAAAACCTGTTTCCTGAATATATGCGTCATTATAAAGTAATTCTTCTAACCAAACAGCCATTTTAGGTGCAGTCCCAAGATAATACAGAGGTAATCCACGCATAAACCCCATATTTAAAATAGATAGCGCGGTTTTGGTATAGAATTTTTTAGGATGAGTTCTATTAAATAAGGTTCTAATGGACTGCTGAGCAAGGTACTGATCTGGACCATATCCCAAGCATATTAAATTTCCGATAGCAAGTTCTGGTGAAAAGATGTTGGCTAACTTATTAAACCATTGCCACGGATGCATAGGAATAAAGAAATAGTCATCCGGATCAAAACCCTTATTTTTTATATGCTCTCTAAATGTTTGTATTGTTTCGGAATCTAGTTCCTGTTGTATCAAAACATCATAAGATAATGATTCTGTAGCAGCATATACTGCTCTGCTTTTATGACCTGCCAGCCATAGAAGAGAAAAAGAATTACCCGCTTCGGGAGCATACGACCTATAATCACTGCTATCAAAACCAATACGTCCATTATTAGCGACAAAACCAGGATGTCCCTCTGTCATAGATTGTTCAATAGTTTGAAAATCTGCAGTTGTAAGCTCCTTTGAAGTTGGATTCCCTTTTAAAAACTTAAATGCACTACCATATAATGTGCTAATAATCTCTTCTAGATATAAAGGCATTTGTGTATCCTTAATACCCAATTGCTTTCTAAACTCTTTAATAAATAATATCCCGTCTATTATAGCAGACTTACTTTCGTCATATTTTCTTATCGAAGTAGGTTCTATATATAAATGATTTAATGCTAATTGCTTTGCATTAAACTGATATTGTATAGTATGGTTATCCGTTTTTAGAATATAACTTTTCCATCCATCTTTTAGTTGTTCTAAAATAACAGGCTTAATAAGAAGTTCGTGACTAAATTCACAGATGGCTTTTGCGACAAAAAGTGTATTTACTTTAACCCAAACTTCAGGTTGTAAATGGGCTATTGACTGTTGGGGCGAAACGGCATTATCTAACGTATTCATTGCACTTCTTTTATTAATTTTTGAAATTGATGTTAGGTGTTGATATCGATCCCTGTTTAAAAGTGCTATTTGAGCAGTCTTATTGGGGAGTTCTATAATTTTATCCAGTTGAAAACCTATCCGCTGACATAATGCAAACATCTTTTTATTTCGGATATCAGGTTCTACTAGGATTCTATTTACAGAGGAATCTTTAAACACAAAATCCATTATAGCTGTAAATAAATACCAAGTAAAATTTGGGATCTTAACATGTGGCGGAGCAACGATGATATGAATCCCACAGTCTCCTTTTTCCACGCTATAGAGTGTACTTATAATATCTTCTTTGGGATTATATCTTTCTAATACAAAAACCGGTTTACCTTTAAAAACACCTACAAAAACATCATAATGTTCCGGCTCCATCAATTTTATATATTCTTGTCGTACCTGTTGTAAATCGTATCCTTGCATTCCCCAAAAAATAGCATAGTCCATATTTACCCATTTGTGCAATATCTCGCTGTCTTCAGATATTCTAAAAGGTCGTATCTCTATGGTCCCAAAATCAGAAAAGCTTTTTGAATAGATTTTATGATACTGATGCTGTATGTTATTGGCTGTTTTTTCCATTCAGAATTTCTTATGACTTAACTAATTGTTTAGAAGTGAGTTTTGGAGCAACTTTAAAAATTAAATAATACAGCAATAAAGTGATACTAAAACCACCTAAAGCAACCAAAAAGGGAATTCTCAATCCATGATTATCTACTAGTAGCCCCACAGAAAAAGACGATAGCAACACTCCTAAGTTTTGAAAAAAATGTACCTTACTATAATCCATAGCATAAGAATCTGGTGTACTAAATTTAAAGAGCAATACATCAAATTTAACCACTCCTTGAAAAATTGCCCAACCATAAATTATTCTACCTATTATTACTGTTATTTCTGTAGAAAGCCCTTGAAGAAATAATCCAGTGATACCTATTAATAATATTGACACCATCTGTTGCCATACATTATTTGTTTGTTTTCTCTTCGTATTTATCCATAAAGCAATAAGCGCTACAAAACCTGGTATTGCATATATTGTACCTGATACTAATTTAGAATTGTGAGTTGAAATACTTTCCCAATAGGTTGCAAAAAATGGTCTAATTAAAAAATCACTGAAATACAAAATCATTGTTATCAACCCTATTTTGAGAATGAAACCTTTTGGGATCATTTTAGTGGGTTGTTTTGAAGACACTTCTGGTTCGGAAACTTTAGTAGTATTATATTTTTTACTTTTCAAAAGATAAGCGCTCATTCCCATTTGGATAAAATCTCCTAATGCCATGATCAAAAAAATATAACTAGCATCGATAAAATCAACTGTAGCACCTCCTATCACCGCTCCTAATATCCCGCCTAGATGAACTACTACAGATAATAAACCAATTGTTTTTGGATGTTCTTTTTTAGTAATAATTTTCAGGATATATGGATATACCAGCAAATAACTTCCTTTAAATAAGATCATTAGTAAGGAAATGATCCAGAAGTTTAGATATGATGTAGTTACATAACAACATAAAGCTAATATTCCCGCTATGAGCTGGGTATATATTAAGATATTTAGCTCTGTTACCTTTTTAGAAATGTATGCCCAGAATGGAAAAGAAATCATAACCATAAAGCAAATCGCGGCAAAATAATATCCAACCAATTCTGGATCTGTTATTCCAAATCGAGCTTCAAAAAATTGAGGATAAAATGGATGCAGTAAATAATCACTTACTACCGCAACTAAGGTCATTACAATCAAGAAATTTTTCATTAGATTATATAGTTACGTCATTGATGTTTCTATCACAATTTCTTCTTCCTTTCTAACTTCAAATTGTTGAAATGCAATTCTATTTTCGATAGGATAATAATCTGCCCCTGTTAGTTCCCTAATAATGTATGAATTGCGATAAGCCGCCATCCCTAAATCAGGAGTAACAAAACCGTGCGTATGTAATTCTGCATTTTGCACAAAGATTTCATTACCGAGATGATCTATCGCATAATTACGATGTACATCATACATGCCTTTTTCATCCCATCTAACTCGATCACTAATTCCTTCAATAAAAGCTGGTTTTTGATATTGATATCCAGTAGCTAAAACAAGTGCTTCCGTTTTATGATTATAATATTTATCCTGTTCGTGTTGATGAATTTCGAGATAGAATGTACCTATAGTTCCGTCATACGTCGCTTTCCGTAGCTCGGAATTAGTTCTCAAGTTGATTTTGATATCTCCATCTAATCTTTTAGTATATATCAAATCAAAAATGTCAGCAATCAAATCTTGATTAATTCCTTTATACAGATGTTTTTGACCCTTAATTAATTGATTTCTTTTACTTTGAGGTAAATTATAAAAGTAATCTACATACTCTGGAGAAGTCATCTCCAATGTAAGCTTTGCATATTCTAAAGGAAAAAATCTTGGAGACCTTGTGATCCAGTTTAATTCATATCCATTATCATCTATTTCCTGCAATAGATCGTAAAAAACCTCAGCTGCACTTTGTCCACTACCCAATACTGTTATGGATTTTTTGGATTGTAATTGTTTTTTATTGGGCAAATAAGAACTAGAATGAATGGCCTCTTTTTTCAAAGAATCGCAACACATAGGAATGTATGGACTAGTACCTGTACCTAAAACAAGTTTTTTCGTTTTATAAACTTTCTGTTCATTCGTTTTTACACATCTCGAAAAGATGGTATAATAACTTTCTTTTTCTTGATAAGCAACCTCCAGTACTTCCGTTTCAAAATGTATATTAGACAACTTATTTATTGCCCATTGGCAATATTGATTGTATTCCTTTCTAAGTAAAAGAAAATTCTCACGTATATAAAAAGAATAGATTCTTCCTTTTTCTTTGATATAGTTTAGGAAACTAAACGGATTTGTAGGATCCGCTAAAGTGACTAAATCTGCCATAAAAGGAATCTGTAAGGTTGTATCCTGTAACATCATTCCGGGATGCCAATCAAATTTTTCTTTCTTATCCAAAAACAAGCCATCCAATTCCGTAATTGGTTCTGACAAACAGGCTAATCCTAAATTCATCGGACCAACTCCAATACCAATAAAATCAAATATTTTTTCTTCTTTCTTCATAATACTTTCCTTTTTTAATGCTGATTATTGGTGTCATACGTTTTCCCTGTTTCTTTTATCATTTGGATGATATTTAACAAATCATCAATAGTACTCTTAGGATTTAATAACGTAAATTTCAGGTAGGTTTTTCCATTAAATTTAGTACTAGCTACGGAAGCTTGACCGGATTTAAATAAAGTGTTTTTAATATGTAGATTTATGTTATCATGTAGTACATCTGATACTATTCCTGGAGCTTTAAATCGAAAAACTAATGTGCTTAATTCTGGTTTATGAGCTAATTCAAAAAAGACGTCATCTTTGATATTATAATAAAGATCTAAAGCTAGGTAATGTACTTTTTCCAGGAATGCGCTTATATTTTTTTCGCCAGTCATCTTTAGGGTAAACCAGAGTTTAAGAGCATCAAATCTTCTAGTAGTCTGGATTGATTTTTCAATAAGATTAGGACAATCTTCATCCCTATGTTCTAATGGATTTAGATAATCCGCATAATAGGAGATGTATTTAAAGTGTTCCGTATCTTTTACTAGAAAAGCACTTGAACAAACAGGCTGAAACATCGTTTTATGAAAATCAATAGTAACAGAGTCTGCTTCTTTAATACCACTTAAAAGGTGACGATGCGTATCCGTTAACACATAACTACCTCCGTAAGCCCCATCTACATGAAACCAGATATTATATTCTTTGGCAATTTTTGCTATGGTATCTAGGGGATCGAAACTACCAAAATCGGTGGTACCGGCAGTTGCAACAATGGCGATCGGTATATTTCCGATTTGTTTTTCTTTTTCTATGGCCTGTACCAATGCGCCTACCTTCATTTTCATCTTTTCATCCGTTTCCACAGGAATTACAGAATTGTACCCCATACCCATAAGTGCAGCATTTTTTCTAATACTAAAATGGGCTTTATCCGAACAGAAAAAACGAAATTTAGATACTACATCTGACCAACCATTCTCCTTCAGGTTTAACCCAAAATGTTTAAAAGCGTAATCATCTCTGGCCAATAGCAATGCCATAAAATTAGATTGTGTTCCTCCACTAGTAAAAACTCCGTCAGCGGTTGATGGCAAATTCATTTTATTACATATCCAACGAATCATTTCTTGCTCGATATAGGTTGCAGAAATACTTTGATCCCAAGTTTCTACTGCTGTGTTTACAGATGAAGCAATCAAATCACCGACTAAGGCAGGAAGTAAAACAGGACAATTAAGATGAGCTACATAGTTTGGATTATGGAATGCAATCGTATGATCCAGATACAACTCTTTGATTTCTTCAAGAGTATCATGTAACGATAGTGTTTCATCATGATTAGGAGTTAGTAATTGTTTCTTTTCTTCAAAATCACATACTTCTCCAGGATAAAAATGATCTCTATCCAAATAAGACATCACATATTGTAATGCTTTATGAATATATTCTTCATATGTATATTTGGATTGAGTATCGAAAAAATGATCAACTTTTTGATCTAAGACTAGGTTTGCTTGTGTGTCGAGGAGCATATTATTTTTATTTGGTCTAAATAAGCTTTGCAAATTTAGACGCAAACAAAAGTATATTTATGACGTATTTTGGATAAAAAAAGACGTCGAATGATCTTTCACAACTATTTAATTTTTAAATAACATCTCTTTAAAATTTATTTAAGAATATATCACGGTTTTTAACACAAAGGTTGCAACCTATACACCCACTCTAAAATACTTATTATCAAAATCACACACACTAAAACTTTATAAAACTCTTTTAACTACTATCTATTATACTTTTCATTATTAAAAAAAATCATCAACAAAGAGTAAAGTGCAACAGTAATTATTTTAAAACGTTTTTTTATATAATTTAGCAATATATCTTTATTAAATTATTTGAATAAAAAAACTACATCTGATTCTACCAAAGAAGCTAAATTCTCTAATTTGTTTGATAGACATTATAAGAGATTATACAATTATGCCCTAAAAGTTTTAAAAGAAACCGAACTTTCCGAAGAACTAGTTCAAGAAACATTTATCAAACTCTGGGAAAACTTCGAGCATATTAACCAATCGGAACGTTCTATAGAATCATTTTTAATTACTACACTCAAAAATAAAATTATCGATGCTTATAGAAAAAAGCAAACTAGAGAGAAACACACAAATATATATGCCCTCAATACAAGTGTTGAAACTCAGATCGATAAACAATGGGAATTAATAGAACGTATTGAAGATATATATACTACACTAGAGAAAAAAACAACAGATATCTTCAAGTTATCTAGAGATAAAGGGTTAACCTATAAAGAAATTTCCAAAAAAAAAGACATTTCTATAAAAACCGTAGAACTCCATATTTCAAAGGCCTTAACAGCATTTAAGAAAGGCTTAAAAGATTATTTTTAAAAAAAACATAGATTTTCAATAGGGTAGTCTTGCTTCACATACGTCTTATAAGTAATTAACACCTTGTTAGGTATGGAGCAATTTAAAATTACAGAAAATGAACTTTGGGAATATATTTCCAAAACTGCTGATGATAATACTATCTTAAAAGTAGAAAGATGGATAGATTCTCCAGATTTTGATGAAGGCTTATTTACTAAAATAACTGCTATTCATGGGCATACTTTTGAGAAATACCCTTCTGTCGAACAAGCAAAAAAACGTTTTTTCAGCACAGTAAAACCAAAAAGATTTGTTTGGAAAGAAATGCTAAAATATGCAGCAATCTTTGTAATACTCATTTCTGGGATTTATTTCTACAATAACGAATCTTCCAATAAGAATCAAATAGTCGTGCAGACAACTTTTGGTGAACAAAAAACTATTCAACTATTAGATGGTTCCAAAGTATGGTTAAATGGTTCTAGTAATTTATCTTATAATTCAGAAACTCCAAGAACTTTATATCTGGAAGGAGAAGCATTTTTTGAAGTTGCAAAAGATACGTTACACCCGTTTACCGTAACTACAGCCGATCATATTACAGTAAAAGCATTAGGTACCAGTTTTAATGTAAAATCATATACAGATAGTGCTACTACTGAAACAAAATTACTAACTGGAAAAGTGGCCGTTACTTCTGACAAGCAGTTTGAAAAAAGGATAATTCTAATCCCAAATCAAAAAGTAACTTTCTATAAGAAAACTAAAGAAGTATTGAAATCGAATATGGATTCTAATGAATCCAATATTGCGTGGAAAGAAGGAAAAATACAATTCGAAAACAAAACCTTTAGAGAAATAGCAATCGATTTAAAGGCTCAATTTGGTATACCAATACGCTTTAAAAATGAAAATATTTCAACTACTAAATTCACTGGAACTTTTGAAAACACAACTCCTATGGATGAAATCTTTGAGATATTAAAAATTTCAAAAGACTTTACATATCAATTAAATACAAAAACAAATGAGTGGATAATACAATAAAAAAAGTGGGAAAACTGGCATTTTCCCACTATAAAAGTTAAAAAATTCTAATCGCGAAATCAGTATCAATTAACAATATTCAAATGTATGAAAATATACCATTTTGGGGCCATACCAAGGCCAAAAAATAGTTATGGAAAACTCTTTTTTTTAATGAAATTATCCTTCTTTTTTTATCTGGTCTTTTGTTTTCAACTCTTGGGATTCAATGGATTCTCTCAAAACAGTGTTACACTAGAAGAAGAAAATAGTTCGTTACAATCAATTATCAATAAAATTGAAGAACAGACATCTTATACCTTCATCTTTAGTAATGATGTAATCGATGTAGATCAAAATTTCAGTATCAGAGTTATAAAGAAGGATATAGCCGAAACTCTTGTCTTGCTTTTTAAGGATACTACGGTTTCTTATAAAATCAAAAAAAATCATATCATTCTTTCTAAAGCTAAAAAACAAGATGATGATTATACTATCAGTGGGATTGTTAGAGATGCAAATACAGGCGAAACACTTTTAGGTGCCAGTATTATTATCAAAAATAATAACAACGGAATATTTACCAATGAATATGGCTTTTATTCTATAACGTTACCTAAAGGAGGCTATCTTTTGGAGATTTCTTATTTAGGCTATTCCACTAAAACCTTAGATGTTGAGTTAAACAATGATTTGAGCATAAAGATAGAGCTTAAGCCATCCTCAAATGAATTAGACGAGGTAATAATACAGACAAATCAGAATAACAAAAGTCAGGTAGCACCAATTTTAGGAGGAACTACCAATTTAACAGCTTCAGAGATTAAGAAATTACCATCTCTTTTAGGAGAACCAGATATTTCACGAGCAGTTTTAACTCAACCAGGTATCAGTAGTATTGGTGAAGGAACCAGTGGTTTCAATGTAAGAGGTGGAAATGTGGATCAAAATTTAATTCTACTAGACGAAGCACCTTTGTATAACACCTCTCATTTGTTTGGGTTATTTTCCATTTTCAATGCAGATGCAGTTAAAATATTAAAATTATATAAAGGTGAAATTCCTGCTCGTTTTGGAGGAAGAGCATCATCAGTATTAGAAATTCGACAAAAAAATGGAAGTTTAAAGAGAATTAAAGGAGAAGGTGGATTGGGATTATTGTTTTCTAAATTAACAATAGAAGGTCCTATTAAAAAAGACAAAATCAGTTTCTTAGCTTCTGGCAGAAGATCATATTTCGATGTGTTTTTCCCATTATTTAGAGGTAACGAGGCTGTCGATAAATTTCATTTTTATGATTTAAACACAAAACTTAGCTGGAATATCAATAAAAATAATAGGTTATATGTCTCAGGTATTTTTGCTGCAGATGTCTTAAAATTTAATCAAAAAGAAGAAAATGGAGAAGGTGGATTTGATACTGATTTGGACCTAGGATGGACAAACACTACCGCTACCATACGATGGAATCACACTTTTTCAAATAGATTATTTTCTAATATAACAGGTATTTACAGTAAATATGATTTCTCATTAGGGCAAAGAGAAGATCTTCGGGAAGAAGAAATTGAGGAAAACATTGAAGAAACTGTTGAGAGATCTATTGAGAATTGGATTTTTAAACCTGATTTTACTTATTATTTAAACCCTAGTACCCAAATGCGATTTGGGCTTTCTGGTAACTTATATCAATTCGTTCCCAAAATTACCGGTACAGCAGGTAAACAAGTTCTGGATAAAGAAAAAGCATTAGAACTCGCAGCCTATTATAGTATTCAAAAACAATGGAATAAATTATCATTACAGACCGGTTTAAGATATTCTTGGTTTGCAAATTTTGGGGAAGAAAACATTGCTATCTACGACCCTAATCTTCCGCAAACACAAAACTCAATTATAGGAAACAGAAGTGTAAAGAATAATGAGATATCTAAAACTTATTTTGGACTTGAACCACGCATATCTTTAAAATATGATATTAATGATCAAAAAGCTTTTAAAATAGGATATAATAGAATTTTTCAATACATCCATTCCATCAATAGGCAAACGATAACATTACCAAACGATAGTTGGAAACCATCCGGTGAGCATATTGCTCCCTTAAAAGTAAATCAATTTTCTGCCGGATATGCCTATGACACCAAGGATCAAAATTATAACTTTTCGATAGAGGGATACTACAAAACATTTGATGATATAATAGTCTATAAAAATGGTGCTCGATTAGGAGTCTTTGATAATTTAGAAACTGAATTAGTGGCCGCCAAAGGTTTTTCTTATGGACTAGAGTTTGCTGCTCATAAAAACAAAGGAAAACTAACCGGAAATGTAAACTACACCTATTCTGTATCAAAACGGAAAACAAAAAGCAATTTCTCCTCAGAACAGATTAATAGAAATACTTATTTCCCTTCGAATTTTGATAGACCTCATATATTCAATCTTACGGCAAATTATAAATTATCTAAAAAGTGGGAAGTTGGAGCTTTTTTCACCTATCAAACAGGAAGACCCATCACCGAGCCTAATGGTAGGTTGATTATCGACGGAGATGCATTCATTACGTATTCTGATAGAAACGCTTTTAGAATCCCAAATACACATAGAGCGGACATCTCGTTTACATATACACCTAGAGATAACCCTAAAACTAATTGGAAAGGAAGCTGGAATTTTGGTTTATATAATGTGTATGGTCGTAAAAACGCATTTTCAGTTAATTCTGTTTTTGACAATAACCAATTAGAAACATCTCAAATTTCTTTTATTGCCGCGCCAATTCCATTCATCTCCTACAATTTTAAATTTTAGAACCATGAAGAAACTATATATATATATAACATTCATTTCATTATTCACATTAATAAGTTGTGTTGAGAATATTAGTCAGGATTTTGAGTTTAAAGAGCAGATATTTATCTCAGGATTATTGACTAATGAAGTGGGATTTGTTTCAGTTCAGGTTCAAAAAACCGTTCCAGTAACCGACACGACCTTTAATCCTGTAAATGATGCTCAAATATCCTTATTTATGAAAGATTCATCTGATGATGTATCATTGGTTTCGGATTCTTTTACAGTAAATAATGGAACGTATACTACTTCAGAAATGATTACTCCTATTATAGGCAATACGTATTGGATAGAAGCCATATTACAAGACCAAACTGTACTTATATCAGAAGAGGAAATTTTAAGATCCCCTATTCCTATTACGGATATGGAAAAGACCGATGATAGCATTCGAATTACTTTTACCGGTCCAATTGATGTACAAAATTTCTATTTAATTCAGTTAGAAATCCTTAAAGATGGTACATTAATTTCTGATGAATTGATCGTATCCAATGACAGAATCTTCAATGAAGAGGAAGAAAAAATTCTTGTTATAACTGGTATGAACGAAGGTGAAACATTAAATGTAAACATCAGTAACATTAACTTCACTACGTTTCAGTTTTATAGCAATGTCATTAGTAATCAAGGAAATGAACCAGAAGTATCCTCTTTGTTTTTACCTGTCAACCTAGTTGGTAATATCTCCAATATGACAACAAATGATTTGGTACTAGGTAATTTTGGTGTAGCAGGATTAACTCCTATTACCATAGATTTCTAAGCAGCTACCAAGTATACTTTTTTAATAAGTAAATCAAGATAATAACCTATCCTGATCCTATACTTTGATTTTAATTAATTACAACATTTTAGGAGGTTACCTTAATGGAGGTGTACCCTATCAGATTATTACAAACAATTCAAAAATTAAATTATTATGAAACATTACCGCATGTACACAACAGTCCTTATTTTATCATTATTTTTCATAAGCTGCGACTCTGATGATGATATCGTTATTGATGAACCTCTTGAAATATCACAAGAAATTAAGGATTTAATTTATTTTAAAGGTGATGAAGATGCTCCTATCGTTCTGATCAATGTGCAAAGTGGTCCTGATACAGCACTTAGTACAGATGAAGTAGACGAAATTTTTCAAACTTTTGATACTACCGACCTTTTAGCTGTAAACGTGCACCAAGCACAAACATTAAACCCAAACCCATTTGAAAATGATGATATCACATTTAATCAAGCAATTAACTTTAACTCAGAAAGTGTGGAAATGCTGTACAAGGTTGTCAATTATTTTAAAAATCAAGGCAGAACAGTCTATGTATTAGGAATTTCATTTGGAGCTTTCGTGACACAAGATCTTATCGCAAAGAAAGGGATAGATGTAGCAGATAAGTATTTGATTATGGCAGGTAGATTAGATATGGAAACTGTTATGTGGGAAGCTTTTTCTGAAGGAAGGGCTGGGTATTTCGAAAACGGAACTAATCCAATTCCGGATCAAGAACCAGAAATGGATGTTATCGATAGAAATTTAAACCGATTAGCTGCCGGATTTGCAATGAATAGATACACTGAACTTCTTGATTCTTTTGATGACTTATCTAGCATTACCTACGTATACGGAGAAGTAGATCAAGCAGTTGGTAGACTTACAACTTCAGAAATTGAACTTCTACAGTCTAAAAACACAAACATAATCACAGGTTCCGGAGACCACGACCAAACGATTAATGACTTCATTGAGCAAGGGTTTGACGAAGCATTTGGTATACAATTGCAATAATCAATAGTACTACTATCTATAAATAGTAAAACATAGATTTCGAAGTAGTTTTAAATAAAATCGAGTATTTTACTTTAACTACAAAAAAGCCAGTTATTTTGATAACTGGCTTTACTATTATTAATAATCTTCTATCTAAAATAATCTTTTCATTAAGTGTCTTATTAATTATTTAGTAATTCTAAAGCGCGTTCTATTCCACCATCTTTTTCTTCTTGAAAGTCTAGAGTTGATAAAAATGGCATCCTGTTTTCTTGATTTTCGGGACCAATTCCAACTGCTTCAAAAACTTCTCCTTGCGCATCACTATATACTTCATTAGATAATCCTACTTCTGCTCCATTAGGTAATATATGAGTAAGAATAGTAGAGAAAGCACCTGCTGTATTTTCTCCTACTATAGTTACATATGGCAAGTCTTTTACGCATAACGCAAAGAGTTCAGCTGCACTTACACTATAAGGGCTCGTTAGTACTATAATATCATCTGTAAACTGAAAGTCCCCTTTTGGTCCTACAGAGAAAGACTTATTCTCCGTAAAGCTATCTCCTAACCTAGCTTTCTTAAAATATGAAATCCGTTCCTGATCCATAAAACGGGATACCATATCTAAAGCGGCAGTATCATAACCCCCATCATTAAATCGTATATCAATAATCAGCTTAGAAACTCCTGATTCTCTTAGGTCGTTCATTATAGTGTCTAATACAGTATTTAATGTTGATAACTCATTACTGAAATTTGTTCCGTATCCTTCCATAGTTCCAATAACAATATATCCAACAGTATCATCGATCAATCCCCATAATATGTTCTCACTATCATCTATTTCGAAATTTCCTTTTAAATACTCCGTGACGATTGTGGTTACTTTTTGATCAACAAGGTTAAAATAATCGTCTTCACTCTCTATTATCAACTCTCCAGTTAGGTTAGCATTTAATCTTTCTAGTAATTTTGGTTCTCCTGAGTTAATTTCAATATCATTATCTTCATCATAGACACTTACGTGGGCATCTTCTAATAAAACAACAAGCTCTTCTAAAACATCATAAAAATTATCCGCTGTAACTTGATCTCTTAAATCCTCATATTGAGACCAGTCTACATTTCTAGTATCAAAAAAAGCATAATGGTCATTAAAAATATTCCAAAAATGATCAAAATTTACTTTTGGATCTTCTGTACTGGAAACCTGATCAGGCAAACAGTTTGGAGTTTGACTTGATAACCGAGTAAATACTATTTCTGAGTCTGATAAATCTGTAGAAGCTACAAGCTCATTTTCGTTAGACAGTTCTAGTTGTAATCCAAAGTAATCTTCTGGAATAAAATCATCATCTTGAATGGAACATCCTATTGTATTTACATTATAAAAAATGTTATTATCATCAGTCAACTCTAAAATGTATCCTTTTTCTTCTGACATCCAAAAACCATTCATTGGATCTTCCACAGGAAGAATGGTGGCGTCATCATCAGATTGACAAGAGAAAATTAAAAACACCATTATATATAGATACCATTTTTTACTAATTGAAAAAGAGAGTTCTTTTTTGATTGTTCGTAATATCATAATTCTGTTTTTTGATTTTTATAAAAAGTAATTTGTTTTAAAAAGATTAATCAGGTTCTATTTATTACAACTGAAGAAAATCGAACCTAATTTTTAAGGTACTCGCTATTTTTAAAAGCGATATCCAATTTTGAGACTCACATAGGGTATCGTATTAATACCTCTCTCCCTATCGTTCCCAAAACCAAGTCCTAAACCTAGCCCTGCTTCGTAATTAAAATGATTACCAATATTTCTTCTAATACCCCAAGTTGGAGCCAGTAATAGATTGTTCAGTGAATTTTTATCATCTTCTGAAACATTATAAAAATGATAACTTGATCTGAACGAGACATAATTTCCACTATTTCCATCTATTCTTTTACCTCTATTAGCTCGCCCATTTAAATTGTAATACCAGCGTGGTTCTAATGCTAAAGCAGGTGCAATATTAGCTGTATTAGGTCCTCCGATACCGATTTCACTGCGCAAGACCACTTGATTGGATAATTTTAGCTCATGATGAACCCACAAATTCAAAATTCCGAGTTGAATTCCAAAAACCGATTTTTCTACTGAAGCTTCTTTTATATTCTGCGAAAACCCAAAATAAGGGCTAGGAAATAACAACAAGACAAAAACTACTTTTCTCATACTTAACATTAATTTGAAAGGTTTTATTAATAAGATTAAGTAGCGTTTTTCCATTTTTACATTTTTGAAGTACTTATGTAAAAGTATAAGTGTCAAAAAAATAAAAAGTAATTTTAAGTCAGGAGAAGTCCTGAAACAATGGAATATTACGAATCAGGACTTTTGTTGAAGTTTTCTGAAGGCTCCAGGAGACATTCCTAGACTAGTATTGAAAGTTTTATAGAAAGCACTTTTAGATTTAAAACCTGATTCCATACCAATAGCTACGATCGAATATTTATTAAATACAGGATCTTGTAATAGTTTTTTAGCAGCTTCAATACGATATTCATTTACAAACTGAATAACACTCTTACTGATTTCTTGATTTATGATCTGCGATAAATATCCTTCGCTTGTTCCCAAGTGGTTTGCTAAATCTAATCTACTTAAAAGTGGATTTTTATATAACTCTTCCTCTTCCATTACTGTATATAATTCTGTAATGATTTTAGAAACAGTAGTTTCATTTATTTTCTTTTTTACAAAAGTATTAGTTGTTTTTTGTGAAACTAAATACTGATGTATTTCATCTTTTTGGGCTATTATCTGTAGTTTAAAAATCCCATAATATAATATCCACCACGACAGAAAAGAAAGTAGTATCCATAGAAAACTGGTGATAAATTCTGAATCATATATATAAAGTTCTATGTTAGATAAAAGCCAACAAATAATAATGCATATAATAAAAAGGTTGAGTCTTAATAACCAACGCTTTTTTTCTATAGAAATCGTATTTGATTTTTTCACCAAATATCTCCCCCAAAAAATTAATAACACATTATATAAAAAAGATAATTGATCCTTAATATCATATGTTATTGCATCAAAATCAGGATTGTAAATATTTAAAACAATATCAAAAAAAGAAACACCAAGTTCAAGAATTACAGAACCGATGAAAGGAAAGTAAAGCAATCTATACCATTTTTTTGTAAGATACTTATGTTCGATATGAATTAAAAAATATGTAAATAAAGCTACTGCAACCAAAAGCTCTAACATAATATTGTCTAAAAATTGTAAGACAAAATTCCCTATCTCATACCAACCTAAAAAGGTTAAACTTGTTAACAAGAATAGAGATAACGCCAGAAATTTATTAGCACGACTTTTATAAAAAGAAGTGGTCACTAATGAGATACTTATAAAGTATCCAATAATTCCACTAACAATAATAGCGAGGTCTAATAGTTTTATATCCAATCCTTGTAAAAATTAATTATAACCAATTATACTCATAACGAATTTAAAAGTGTAGTGTTACATTATGTAATAATAAAAATTATAAAGACTTTATCTTTAAATGTAAGATTCCTGCTAAAAAATAGGACGGAAAGTATTATCAAAAGAAATAGTTAAATAATAAAGCTTCATATAAATATGAAGCTTTCTCCTATAATAATTCTCAATCTGGTTTCTAATTTTAATTGAAATTGAATACCCACAATATATACCTTTCCATTAACAAACAAGATGTTGATTACAAACATAACTTGACAATCCTTAGCATTAAAATGGAATTAAATTAAAATTCTTAATTTAAAAAATATTGGGTGTTTTAACCCTACTCTTTTATCTTCTCTAAATCTAGAATTGTATTAAGTATAAATGTTAATTTTGAATTGATAATTTCAGTTCTGGTTATATTTAAAAGTTAAAGTAAAAAATAGTTTTTTCCTATTTATTTTAAATAAGTAACTTAAACCAATAGTTCAACTACAGCAAAAATAATGGATAATCCTAAAGAAAAATTGCAACGAGCATTTAACAAAGAAGAGCAACAGTTGCTAGAAGAAATCTTAATGCACAGAAGAGATGTACGAGGAAATCATTTTTTAGATACACCAATTCCTGACGGCCATATCGATACTATTTTAGAAGCTGCATTGGTAGCTCCTTCTGTAGGATTTTCTCAGCCTTGGGAATTTGTTATAATCAAAGATCAAACAACCAAACACGCTATAAAAAAAACTTTCTCTGAAAAAACGAAAGAAGCCGCTTTGTTGTTCAAAGACGAAAAACAAAAAGAATATATCAAACTTAAGTTAGAAGGGATTGTAGAGTCTCCTTTAAACATAGCTGTTTTCTACAAGCCAAAAAAAGGTCCTGTATTGGGACAAACCAGTATGCCAAACATGGGTAAATACAGTGTGGTTTGTGCAATTCAAAATATGTGGCTCATGGCTAGATCTCTTAATATTGGGATGGGATGGGTAAGTATTTTAGATCCCGAAAAAGTAAAAAAAATATTAAATGCACCATCAGAAAATCAACTAATTGGTTATTTATGTTTTGGTTACACAGACATGTTTTATAATCAACCCGAATTAAAACTTAAAAAGTGGGACCGCAAAAAAAAACAAAAAGAAGTGGTCGTTCTAGAGAAGTATAAATCTTTGTAAACGACGTATTAATCTCCTATTTATTTTATACCAGTTATTATAAGCTTATCAGGGTTCAAGAATACAAAATCTTTTACTATAATTTCTTTAGGTAAAAATGAAGTATCAATCATTATTGCAAAATAGTGTTTAAACGAAAAATCTTTATGAATACCTTGTTAATGAAAATTGAATGCAAATAAAAAGTCAACCCTGTAAAACGGAACAGAATCCATTTCTGCTTATATCTCGTTCAGGGCAAAATTCTCGTTTTATAAAGTTTTATTAAAATTATAGAAATAAAAAAATCTCATATTTCTGAAAAGCTCTTACAAAATCTTAATGCTTCTCCAAACTTTTTTCTTGACTAAAAGTCTTCATCATTTTTTCGACATCTAGATGGATTTTTCCTTTTACTAACCAAGCGACTGCAAATGCATAAACCGCTACCCACTCTAACCAAAAGGTATAGGCAGGAAATACTTCATCCATATTTATATTTAGTAGTTTCTCTATCGCAAAAATGATAATAAGTGTCCCTACAGCAGCCCAAACGATGATACCACTCCTCTTAAACAATCTATTCCTAGAGGCTGATGCATTGTGATTTAAAACAAATTTGTAAAAACTCATATATCCCAACAAAAAGAAGAAGAAAGCTGCACTGAGCAAATGAATTGTACCTAGTAAACTGTTAGATTGATGACCAAACAAATAGGGAGTATCCGTGAAAAATAAAGTACCTAAAGGATTTTCGGATTTGGTAGGAACCAGTACTGTAATCAAAATACATATTCCTGCTACTGTGGTGATAAAACGATCGCTAAACCGCTCTCCTTCTTGTTTTGGGTATCCACCATAATTGATCAAGATCAAGCCAAAAGCAGATAGAATTAAAATAAAAAACACGCCTCCTGCGGTATAATAATAGTGACTCATACTAGAAAGTAATTGCTGATGTGAAACTAACAATAGTATGGGTAGTGCTAACCCGAGAATTCCTATTGTTTTTCTAAGCGAATACATTGATTTTTTATCTTCCATAATGTACTAATTTTTGTTACTCCAAAAGTAGTATCATAAAACCCTGATAACTATCACAAAAACGGTAAATAAAGGTAATTTTACGACATGGATATATACTGGAAAATTTATATGAATACGGATTTAAGAAATTTCCGTTTTACCAAAGCAACTTTATTAGTTAGTCAGACCTGTCAGGTTTTAATTTATAGTATTGTACATATCCTTTTCTTACACTTTTTACTTACTCAATTCCGAAGTTGCAAACTTCGGAGAGCAGAGTAACCTTTCTATTCTTAAGGCTCTCTACGTGCTTTATCAAATTCTATTTTAAGATGTAATAACTTCTTTTTGATTTCTTCTTTTATTCTATCAACACCTAAATACCATATACTGGTTCCAAAATATTTTTTTAGTGCAGCCCATAATTCCGTATCCTTTTTTAGGTTTGAATCTTCGTAACTTCGTGTAACAAAATTATAATGCTTACCCTGTTTGGCTCCTTCCCAATTACTGGCAGCTCTTCGTTCTTTTTCGGAGAAATATCTTGTATAATTTTTATCTGTAACCAAACAATAATGCTTGAACAAGTTATACGCTCTATGCACATATTTTCCCATTGGTATTAAATTATCCATATTTTCTACAGCATTTAAGCTATGAAATGCAAAACCTATTTGCTCCGTAAATCCATGATAATATTCGGCAGGAGTAAGCTTTAATTTCAAATACTTTGTAGATCTATCATCTTTATACATATTATCAAGCATTTGCTTATTTACCACGACTCCAATCACCGCTCCCTGGGTATAATATGCTTCATTTGCATAAGCTAAGGCTTCTGATTTTGCTTTTTTAAGATTTTTATACGCTCGATCGGTTCTATTTTTTAGGTCTTGATCATTTGGATTGTTCTTAAGCTTCCATTTTACTATTTGATATTCCATTCTAGCTTCAATGACTTTTTTAAGCAAAATCTTCTCATATATTCGATTCTCTGGAGCTATTTTTGCTAAATCCGGGGACAAATTTGTAGGGGCATTACCATTTGCATTCAAAAGCTGGTTTCGCTCTGTATACTTTCTTTCAACTTCCTGTAAAACACGTTGTGATATTAATCGATTGTTTTGGTTAAGTGGATTCAATTGATTTGTATAATCTGTCCAATCAGCTTGATTCATGTTTACCCGCATCATGAGTAAAGAGGCTATTTCTTGTTCTTCTTCATCTTCATTTTTTACTGCTTCATCTTCGATTTGATATGTTCTCCAGTTATCATTCTGATAATATTTTTCGTTACCAGTTTTATCTAGTTCTCCTCTCCCTTTTAATCCAAAAACCTTTTTAGGGACAAAGTCCTGAGCATAAAAATTAATATCATAAACTACGCCTGATTCTCTACCGTTTCCATATTTTTCTTTAAACTCACGATTAAGCCAGTACACAGCAAACTCAGTACCATCACCACTCAGGTTCACATCAATATCTGAGGTAGGATTCATACTTCCAGGCACATTTCCTTTTAAAGGTTTGATAGGCTCATCGACCTCCCATTTTCTATTAAGTCTGTTGTCCTGTCCGTGAATATTATAAAAGTTCTTTTGTCGTTGTCCTTTTTCCCAATCTTTAACTGGTTCTATGGCATCTTGTAACAATTGTTCGGTAATCATTTTTCGATACATCAATAGTACGTTCATCCCATAGTAGTATAAAAATGAATTTCTACTATAGCTTTTTAATCCTTCCGGTGACCCGCTAATTTCATATAATGCGGATCCCTTATAATGTTTTAGGGTTCCGTTCTGAAATTGCTCTAGAACTTTAAACCAATTATTTTCGGCATTTTCATTTACATAAGTATCTGGGTTTTCTGCGGCTTCTTTATTTTTTTCGGTATCATTATTCACCACTCTACGTTGAATAACAAAACTATTTGGTAGTACAATCTTACTATCTTTTCGTTGTATACTAACATTGGTACTGATCATACGGTCTACAGTTTTCTCTCTAGTAGTATCTATCTTATGACCATTTACTATTGTATCTCCCTTTGGCGTACCGTGCAATGTATTATCAATTGCATGCGCTACTTCATGTTTCATATTCTCTGTAGTATCCTTTCCCGGAGCAAAATGAATGTTCTTGCCTTGTATAGTTGCCTCAGCATTTAGTGTTCCTGGAAAAGGAGAATTATGAGTAGCTCTTAAAGAGGAAGTATCCAAACCATATTGACGACCGATTTTCAAAGCTATTTTTTGAAAGCGTGAGGAACCTGTTGGTTTTCGCTGAATAGGTGTTGTTATTTTTTCAGAACTACTTATTACGGATTTTAGTTTGCGTTGTACAGCAATAGCAGGTCGGTTGTCAGTGATAATAGCTTCATCACTAGAACTGGATTCTTGTTGTATATTTTGTACTACCTTTTTCTGTTGTTCTTGAGTGTTCCCTAGTGGTACTTTCATTACTCTTTATTTACTTGTTTTATAAAATAGCACGGATTGCAAATCCGCGCCATCTTGGATATATTCTTTTCTTCTGACTGTGTCTCGTCCTAAAAAAAGTTTACATATTTTATATTAATCCTAAAATAGATTTACATCATATTAGTACTGCCCATAGGCTAACTGTGGAAATAATCATATCCTTCCTTAATTTTAAGTTCTTTTTACTGCTTGAAATAATAAACGTTTATTATGCCATTTAATAAGTCCTATATAACCGTGTACGAATTCTAGGTATCTCCATTCTTTAGCTAAAGCGCTATTAGGATATTTAAGAGGGTCATGACTAAAAAATATATCCGCTTTGTTTTCTACAGCTTTATCTAGAACTCTTGTGTTAAAGAGGTCAAACAATCTTTCATCATTTAAATCCAAACTCCTATCGCTTACCAAATCTCCCCAGGTATTTCCCATATCAAAGTACATTGAATTATTGTCCTGAGCAATTTTCAAATAGCATTCATCAGTAGGCACATTATTCTCAGTTATATATTTTCCAAGCACTAAAGTATCGCTATCAGGGTTTTGAACTGAATCATTTTGATGACCTTCGTAAAACCCTACTTTCTCGATATAGTCTTGAACATTTTTCCCAATATTGTTGTTTTTAGATCTTTTTTTGTAATGTTGAACGTCTAATCCTTCATTTATAAATTTAAAAAGGTTAATATGATAGTCTTTTTTAAAGTGCCGAGTATTGATTATATTTTTGTGCGCTTTTTTAAAATCTCTACATATTTGTTTTATTAAGACCAAATCAATATTTCTTTCATCTGAATCTCCATAATTTTTCCATAATTCTTCGGCTAAAAAGCTCTGTTGTAATAAACTCATTTTAGCTTCATCGTTTTCAAAAACATCATCAAAAATTAAGATTAATGCATTTTTAAATTCAATTTTATTGTCAAAGTATTGAAAATACTCATGCTGCCTTCTTACATCTTCTAAAAAATAAGATATGCTTTTTCTCTTATAACAACGTTTTTGAATAATTGGTTTATTTGCATTTGGAGATAATGCTAAAGATGCATTATGTTCTTTTTTCTCATCAAATTTTAATGCCTTTTCCCCCATCACATCTGCTTCTTTTTCCAAACTGACATCATCATTAATATTCACTTTACTTTTTAGTTGTCTGGTCGGCTGTACTCGTCCTTGTTTCTGCTGTACTACATGCCAGGTTTCATGAGGTAGATGTTTTTCTTGCCCGGATGCTAAGTGAATATCTGTTCCTTGGGCATAAGCATGTGCTTGTAATTGAGCTGGTTTACTAGAGTTATAGTGTACTTTTACATCATCCATACTATATCCTGATAAATTTTCAATTCCAGATTTTAAGTTATCAGGCAATCCTGTATTATTCCTTCGACTCCCTTGGACTCCGCTCAGGACGGAACGCTCAGGACTAGTTTTTCGTTGGATTGGATTGTTACTGTTATCCGTACTATCCATTCCAGATCTTAGTTTTCTTTGACTCATAGAAGAGGTACGGTTATCTTTTAATTGTGCCGTACCTCCGTTGCTAGATTGACTAGCAACTCTCGGGGTAATCGAGTTCTGCTGTTCTTGAGTTTTATCTGTTTGTGTTTTCATAGTTTTTGTTTTATAAACTTGACACTTGTGCTTTAAAGCCTATTATTTCATTTAGATCCGATGCGATAAACTTTCATTACATTTCAGGTGATCACTCGAACTGAAGATTT
This sequence comes from Aquimarina amphilecti, assembly GCF_900109375.1. Lineage (GTDB taxonomy): Bacteria > Bacteroidota > Bacteroidia > Flavobacteriales > Flavobacteriaceae > Aquimarina > Aquimarina amphilecti. Next base: position 275,138 of record NZ_FOAB01000005.1, on the reverse strand, counting down.
TTCAACTAATAATCACTCCCTCTTTCTGTAACTCTTGCTTTATAGCAATTTCAAGGTTTTGTTGAGAGATGGTTGCTTTTTCATTAGTTACTGCTTGCAGGGTACATTTACGTATCACGTTCATCATCAATCCACCAGAGATATTATAATGTTCTGCAATTTTCCATAAGTCTGCGTTGGCATCTAAAGGTAGTTTGTCTGCAAAAGATTGTTTCCATAATTGATAGCGTTCTTCTGCTCCTGGCATTGTAAATTCGATCATGGATTGGAATCTTCGAGTAAATGCCTCATCTATATTATCTTTCAAATTACTAGCAAGAATAACCACTCCTGGAAAATCTTCTATACGCTGCAGTAAATATCCAATTTCCTGATTTCCGTATCGATCATTAGCACTGCTTACCTGTGTGCGCTGCCCAAACAGAGAATCGGCTTCATCAAAAAACAAGATCCAATCGTGTTGTTGTGCCTGATCAAACACCTTTGCCAGATTTTTCTCAGTTTCGCCAATGTATTTAGAAACGGTCATACTCAGGTCGATTTTATACACTTGTTTGCCGGTGCTGTTTCCTAATAATGCCGCTGCTATACTTTTACCAGTTCCTGGTGGTCCATAAAACAAACTTTTATACCCAGGTTTTAATCGCTTACCGAGTTCTAGAGTTTCTAAAACTGTTTGCCCGTGAGTTACCCAATCCCTGATTTCCTGCAAGCTACGGGCTGTGGATCTAGAGACGATAAGATCTTGCCAAGATAGCTTAGTATGCAACTGTTGTGCAGGGAAATCAGGGCTATATACTGCTTGATAGGGTATTCCCGTTAGTATGGAGGGTACATATTCATTCGCGAGCATCCATATACTACCCAATAAAGGACTGTTTCCTTTAGTCGGTGTCGTACTGATCATTCCTTGTCGAATGCCTATAAAATGCTGAGTAATTAATCCATGATATATTAATCGTTTTTGGAGGTCATCTCCTGCCAATAAAAACATTGCGGTTTCTGCGGTAGGTATTAAGCCCAAATGTCCTTCTAATAATACTCCACCAAACTCACTGTACCGTCTGTCATAATCCTTATTTTTAGTAAATAGAATATCTAATACTTCGGGTTTTAGATGTGGAACTAATGCTAGAATTAGCAGTAGTCTTTCAGCAAAGTTGAGTTTGTATTCTTGGATAAAGTTGGTATAACTTCCTTCCTTACCCTTTATATCTGGAGGAGTTAATTCTTCAACAGATTCATATAGTGTTTCCTGTTGGAAATGCAGTTCTAAGCGAGTCTGTAATACTAAACTTAACCATGCAAGTTCAGCTTGCAAAACTTGGGCATTACTACCATTTACGTTTGTAATAATTTTATTATGATTTTTTGTTTCTATGATTGTTGATTTTTCCATATTGTTATTTCTTTATACTCTACTAGGGTTCTTGTTTGTAAATCGGACTTCGAGAACCTCAGCCCTCGTTTTTGTATTTCACATTTCTACTTTCTATATTTTTCTATTATTTAAAAAACCCTGCAATACTTAACTTACAACCACTCTACTACAAGAATATCTTTCATCCATGGTAATTTTACGGTATGAAATCCCCATAGTATTTTTTCTAATGTAATATCATGAGTTTCTCTTTTTACTTGCAATAACCAATGCCCATCTCTAGTTCTCAAAGAACCTTGTCTACACAAATAAGAAGCTCTAAATCCATCAGAAGATAGATTTTCCCATTTGGGTCCTTTTGCTATTACGGCAGTTACCAAACCTTCGGCGATTTCTTTTTCTTCGGCTGATAATTTAATTGGCGATACTACCGTATCGATACCTAGACCGCATACAATTTTATTGAGTAGTAAATCACCTTCAAACAATTCTTCTTCTTTGGTATTACATAAATACTGTACTACACAAATTGCTTTGTTGCGAGCTGCTTCATCTATGAAATTCTTATCCTTCATAACTCCTATATTCTCAAAAAAGCGTTCTAAAAATGGCCAGAACAATACCAATCCTGCATTTTGTATGGATATAAAATCCGTATCATCAAATGGTGAAGACAACTGTTCCGTTACTATAGATTTTGGCTTTGATCCTAAATGCTTCAATTCCTTTTGTAATCCTTGTAAATGCAATGCTAAAGGCGTCAACAAATTATTGACATCTAGTTCTTCTATAGTTTCCTTAGAAGTATTGCTTATATCGGTAAGTAATGATTTCGTCTCTTTCAACATCTTTGGAGGTAGCTGATCAAAAAAAGGATGATTTACCAAAGATGATACTTGCTTAAAAAATTCCTTTCCTATTGCATTTTTTGCATACAAGGCAATACAGGAATCCACTAATCTTTTGATCTGATAAGCATACCGACTATTATCTACTATAAGTTCTTCTTTCTCATCAATCCCCAGATCTAGAAGTACCTCTTTTGTACATTCTTTTGTGAATACTGAATCTCTATTAGCAATGGTATATTTTAGAAAAGCTGTTTTCCAAAAACTATTGATTGCTTTCTCCCTTTCTAAAGTATATCTCTTCTGAATGCTATTGAGAATACTGTTTTTAGTCTTTAGGATCTGAGCAGATGAAAGTTCAGTAACAAGCCTAAAAGAAGCTAATAATTGCTCTTCCTTACTCGCATATACAAAGCGTTGTAGATATGTAGGATTCCATGGCAACTCTTTTAGTAATCTCATAAATGTATTACTTGGTTGTTGTAACAATAGTGCCAATTGCTCCTGAAAATCACTTTTATTTCCTTGTTTTGCCCACCATGGTAATACGCCTGTCTTTAGATAATGAATGATCGCTCTTAGTGGTGTTTCTTCATGAGTGTTATCACTTTTTGGTTTCTCTAAAACTACATCTGCTCGTTGATATGCTGTGAGTTCTTCCTGTAATTTTTCGGTAAAAACGGTTTCAAAATTTTGCAAAGACACATTTCCTAAATCTAATGTGAGCCGCTCAATCTGAAGCGATGATTCTGATACATTCGCTTGGCTAAACACACGATCCATCACAGTAGATAATTGATTTCTACACAGCGAGCTCAACTCATGCTGTATCTTCGATGTATCCGCATGTTTCGATAGATGAATTTCTAATACCTGTTTATTTACTATGTGTTTTTGCAGTGCCATGATACGTTCTTTTATCCGTTTTGAATTTCAGTAAGGAAACGATGATAAGCATGATCAAATTCTTGCATCTCCTCTTGATCCAACCATTGGATATTGGTTCTGATATGTACAGGTGTTTCTTCTCGAATTGTTAAGGCGATGAATTTTTTGAAGTCCTCATCCTGATATCTTTCTATCCATAAAGGAAGCATATATGTAAGCTGTAAAGAATATGGATCCTGTAAAGTTTCAGCAGCCATCCATCTTCCTGTTTCCTCTTCCTCAGCAAAAGGCACATCGATTTCAAAGCCATCCTTGGATATCGAAATAATGGTATGTACTCCATTATAATGGGTTGTTTTAGTAATTTCTACGACGTCGCCAATTTTTAAAGAATGTGCTCCTATATGACAAAAAGTATGGTTTGTGTTTGTACCTGCTCTAAAACTTTGAACCGCAGCAGAGCGTAAATAATATCGTATATCGTGCGTACGCTTCCAAACCGCTCCTGATTCTGATTCCTGAAAAGGTGCTTTAATCTCAAAAAAGTCATCTCCAACTGCTAATACAGTATACACACCATTATAGTTGTCATTGTTGGTGATTTCTACTTCTTCTCCTAGTAGTACATCATGATCACCGATGATACATCGTGTAAACTCTTCTGTGATAGCAGCCTCAAATGTTGTGATTTTCGATGTGTCATAACTTGCTACAAAAGGATAGGGATAGGATTTTCTAGATCGCAACAAAATATGTTCTACCATATGTAAACCTGCGGCTTCCCCATTTCCGAGATTTCTACGACTGTAATCCTCAATCCCTATCTTTAAAGCAATTCTTTTTTCTAATCCAGAGACATTTTCGGTATCCCAAAGATCATTTTTGATATCATATCCTTTTGCTTTGCAACCACTAACCCCAGGATATTCTTTTAAAAATCGTGCTTTGTCTTCAATCAATTTTTTATCCGAAGTATCCTGATTATCAGTAGTATCTTTTAATACCATTCCGTAAGAAGTAAACTTCTCCGCAAATCGAGCCAACAAATGATTCAAGAATTTATTTTTTCTTAATAAAGCTTTATTCGTATCAGCAGTCATTTCCTGTAGATACTTAGTATAACTTTCTGGACTGCCTAGTAACTCCGAAATTCCAGGAACACAATCCAACAAATTTTGATTAAAATATGTACTGGTATCTTCCCCATCAAAACTCATTAATTTTTTGAAACTCGCTAACTGAGAAAAATAATTAGCCAAAGTTTGCTCAAAAAACAATAAATATCCACTCAATTGTTTTGCTTGTGCTTTTCTGGTAGCAGAAGTAGAATCAGGTAATCCTATTTCTCCGATACCATAATTCATTGGAAATTGATTCTGAATCGGGTAGTATTGATCTAATGATGGTGCATCGGATGCAGACAAAATGATGTCTTTTTCTATCAACGATCCTAATCTAGAGACTTCCTCTGTTCTTTTTTGATTATATAACTGTTTGATTCGTTCTGTATCAATACGTACCGTAAGCCCTTTGGATGTAAAGGATACTTGTGACAAGGTACCATCAACATCCAAAATAGGCGTTTTGGAAGTATCTAATGGTAAAAGCCAATTTTTGACGGTGTTAGTTCCCGTAGCAAGTGCTAGTTTATCGATAACCAAAATACCCGGTTGATCCATAATTTCTTTAATCACATCCGAGGTTTGGATTTCCACTTTACGATAGGCTTTGGCGATATCCGGATCTTCCATAAAACCATGATGTAATCGAGGGCCATCAAAAATTTCATCGGTAGTTTTCCCTTTTTCTAATTGTTGCTGCAAAGTGTAAAAAGGAATACGTGGCGAAAAATGGGTGCCAACACTATGCAACATATTTGCTATAAGTTCATGGATATCATCAACGTTATCAGCAATTTCGATCACACCTTGTAATCGCACACCTTGTGTGTCTAATAGTTTGATTTCCTCAAAATCTTCACAAATAGAACGACAGCTATTTAGTTTTTCGCGAACAGCAGCAATGATCTTACTTCCTGGAATATCAAATAATCCATCTTTTTCTATAAACACACGAAACAATCCTTTGGGAATACTAGGTACAGGTTCATTAGCATTTTTGGGAACTACTTTTTCTACCCATGCATTCTTAACTCCTTCTATATCAATCACCATCTTACGAATGTCCATAAGGGTCACCGGATTTGTAGTCAAAATGGTTGCTGGACTGTACAAACTCTTATGGTCATTCCCTATCAAATCCTGGATATCATATTCTATACGATACGCAAGGTCGGTAACGGCGTAGCATACTTGTTCTAAAATCGTAATACCAGGATCATGGATATTATGATCGGTCCAGGTATCTGTCGCCATTTTTTGGATCAATTGCATTCCTTCTGCTCTTAGGAATTCATAGCTCAACGCACTGTCTTGTGGCACTTCTTTAGGTATGGTGATGGTATCTGTCATTGTAAAAGGTAATTGTGGTTCTTATTCTCCAAAATGATATGTGTCTATTAATGTGGCTTTTGAAATGATTATAATTTCATAATGTATGCTAACACAAAATATGGAGGTCGGTTTTCATGGGCTTTATTGCCTCCAGTAGGTTGTATATTTGATTTGGCAGTTTTAATGGAAACACCTGTTTTATTGCTCTGAATTGTTCCAAAATTATTTAAGGCAAACTCCTTACCAGCACCAGGATTATTATCCATTGTATCAGTAGTATCCCTACCAGTAAACCTAACCAATCCATTAAAACTTCCATGATTATGATTATGACCGGGATCATTTACTCCATGTGAGTGGCCATTATCTAAATGTGTATGAGTTGGCATTTGTGCTTGAGTAAGAGTTACTTCTTTTGCACCTCCTTTTACACCAATTTGGTACTCTGGATTGTTCTTTTCCATTCCCACAATAAATCTCCCCGATAAATCTGGTGTATTATTGCTTCCATCACATAATACCCACCCTTTTGGGATATCTTGTCCAGACCACATAGAAATGAGACCTTTTGGCAAGCGTGTATCTACATAGGTCTTTACCGCTTTCTGTGTGGCAAGCTTATCATGACTAGTTGCAGTATTATCCAGTTCTTCATTATCCGAAATATTAGATGCTTTTAGATTTCCTTGTACTTGTAAAGTGCCTTTTATAGCAACTCCTTCTTTTTTAGAAACTTCAAAAATAGTAGTGGGCGTAATTGTAGTATCAGTTATAGAAATTAATGGCGCTGTATCTTTTCCCGCAACTGTAAGTTTAGCCGTTGGTTCTATGGTTCCTATACCAACATTTCCTTCTTCTGATTTAATAAATAGTCTACTTTGTCCAGTAGTATCTTTAATATTAAAACCTGGCTGATTACTATTGGGCGCATCAGAATTCACTCTGGGATTTAGGTTAATAGACCATTGCGGATTGTCATCAGAAAAACTCTCATATAGATCCAACACTTCTTGTGCCCCCACTCGCTCTCCTTCTGCTTGCAAGGATAATGGGTTTCCTTGCACTTTTGCAATACCATCTTCTGCCTGATTCAACACAGCTTCTATAAAATCTGCAAACTCCTCTTGTGTAGGCTTGTCATTAACCTTAAAAAAACCTTTAAGTTCCGTTCTATTTTTTTTATTGATTTCCACTTCTTCTATTTTTTTTAGGATGTTAAATCTTCTGTAATTGCTACAATCTTTTTTTTTGATTTATAATTTCATGATATATGCCAATGCGAAATACGGTGGACGGTTTTCATGAGGTTGATTGCTTCCAGTCTTATTGGTATTAAAGGAATGTCTATGCTTACCAGCAGCTTGGGTAGTTCTGGTGAATGCTTTATAATAATCATTAGAACTTCCCGTACCAGATCCATCTCCTCTTTTAGCTGCCCCCGTAAAATTATGTGCGTGTTCGCCAGCTTCTCCTGTAGTTCCTGAATGACTATGGGATGGTAATTGGCCTGTTGTTAGAGTAACTTCTTCTTTTCCTCCTGTTTTTCCAATCTGATATTGTGAATTTCCTTTGTCAAATCCTACAATAAATCTCCCAGATAAGTTGGGGGTACCTTGCTGTCCATCACACAAAACCCATCCTACAGGAATACTACTAATATTTCCGGACCACATAACAATCACTCCTTTTGGCATCCTTGTATCTACATAGCTTTTTACCGCCATTTGGGTTGGAATTCTATCATGGCTAGCACCTTCTTTATCCAAATCTGTACTCGTAGAAATATTCTCTGCTTTCAATTTTTTTACTGTCATATCTCCTTGAACTGATACTGCCCCTTTAATAGAAGTTCCCCCATCTGCTAGAATCTCTAGCTTTCTAGTAGTAGGATCACTATTCGTTGATTTTCCAAATAATCTTAGAGTGGTAGTTCCTACTTCAATCTTTGCAGAATCTTTATGCTCATTCGTATTATTGCCTCCAAAAAGAAGCGTGTTTTCAGAAATTTGCATTGCATCGATAGGTTTGTTAGAAGTAGCATTTCCTTTAACCGTAAGAGGAGCCACAGGTTCGATGGTACCAATCCCAACAGTACCTTCTCCAGATTTTATAAACAAACGACTCTGTCCTGTTGCGTCTTTGATATTAAATCCAGATTGATTGCTTGATGGTTCTTCAGCGTTTACCCTTGGGTTTAAGTTTATAGACCATTGCGGATTATCATCTGTAAAATTTTCATAGAGATCAACTATCTCTTGTGTGCTCACTCGTTCTCCTTCTGCCTGTATAGACAAGGGATTACCTTGTACTTTCGCAATCCCATCTTCAGCTTGATTAATGCTAGCTTCTATAAAATCTGAAAACTCTTCTTGAGTAGGTTTGTCATTAATCTTAAAATATTCCTTGAGTTCTGTTCTGTTTCTTTTATTGATTTCCATAAGACTGTATTTATTACTTTAGTTTTAAGATTTTATTTGACAATAAAGTCTTTACTGATTTCCATGTAATTAATTCCTTCAAAGCTATCTTCTTCAAATCCATTTTCGTTAACTACATACACTTCGTGTATTTGGGCAGCTACCATAATCATATCGGGTTGTGAAGGCGTTACTATAGATTTCCCATCATTCAGACTTCGTACATCGGTAAATGTCTTTCCATCTTCGCTTTGAAATAATTTTAGGTTTGCTACATAATCGATATAAGGACGTTCTGCGATGAAGTTGATAATCACACTAGCATGAAGTGATCCTCCGATTTGAATTTCGCTATCCTCTCCATATGCCCACGGAGACATGAATCGTTTGATTTCTTCTATTAACTTGCCTTTATAAAAAATCTCGTCATATCCAGGATAAAATTTCACAACACATTCTGTAGAAACTTGTAAATAAAAAGGGTTCGAAACTAATATCTCGGCATAAGCTGGAGCCAGGTTTTCTATATATGAATTAATCCTATGAAGTGTATCTGCTGCTACTTTTGGAGCAAAAGGATTAAATGGTAATTTTCCTTTAATATCTGGAACTACGATCACATCTACTCCTCCAATGCGATCCGAAGTTGGAAGACATTTCGTTTTATAAATCTCTGGGAACTGATGTAATATCATATGTTCGTAATCCCACATAGTCAACGCTCTGTTTTTGTGTCGTAAACGTTCACTGATTCGCTTATATAAGGCATCTCCTTTTTCTACCGGTTTTCCTTTACTAGAAGTAAAAGGTTGTGTGATTTTTGCTACTTCAGGTATTTGATTGAGCTCTTCTGTAATCGTATCTATTGGTAACGGATTTTCAAAATGTTCTGGTGCTACTGTTTCGCTAGCCAGTGTAGCACTGATCACCTGACTACAAATATCAATTGTATCAGAGACTCCTTCAATATTTTTAAAGGCACTTATCTTGATCCAATGTAAATGGGATGGCATTAGCGTACCACCTTGGGTAGCATCTTCGGGCATTCTAATTTTTACAACCCCTGTATTTAGTAATCCATTCGTACCATCATGTAGTAGATTAGAAGGTGCCAATGCTATCCATTCATTATTTTGCAGATAACTCCATTGCACTACTGGTTTTTCTATTTCAGGATCTGCACTACCTTCTGCCATTTGAAATAAAATTGAAAGTACTTGTGGAGTGTTTGCCTCTGCGATTCCCAGATATAATGAACCTTCATCCTTATACGCAGGAATTAGTGTAGTTTCTGCTCCAGGAGTTATATGATCATACCCAAAAGGATGTATATGAAATATCTTATTCGTACTATCCACCGCGGTTTTTGCTAGAATAGTATCACAAGACGTATACGAAATCCCTAATTTTTTAAGCTTAGGCCGATATGGTGAATTGATCTTTAGGTTTTTTATATCCGCCTTCTCTGATATTGCTTGTTTGACAGACAAGGTATTAAATACTGAATGCTGAAAGTTTGTTGGAGTTAATTCTATTCTAAAATAGCGATCCCAAAGTAATGCTTCTTCTTCGTCTGCCTGTATTCCAAAACGTTCTTTATATTGATAATCCGGACTACTATTCTTTATTCTTTTAGGTATATTATCAATAAATATTCGATTGTCCTGATTAAAAAGGGGAAATCCATCTATTACTTCATTGCCTTGTTCATCTTCAATCTTGGTAGAAAGTAACAGCTCTGCATTGCGATCATGTAAAAAGACATCCGCCTTAAAATCTTGGTCATTCTGAATGATAGCAGCATCAAAACCTAACTTTTGATCTATAAGTTCGGTCAATTGTGCTTCATTTAGTGCAGCGAGTTCTTCCTGGGTATGATCTGCCTGAATAAGCCAATAATTTTTGTAATAATCCACAAAAGATGTTGGCTGTTTTACCCATTCTAAATGTAACTGTACATCTTGCAATCGCTTCTGTGATATTTCGTGATTAGCGATATAAAAACTAGTTCCTATTTCGGGTTGAAAACCAAAAGGCTCAAAAGGTTTATTGGTATCGATAGTGCCTGCGTCATTCTCCACGATACTATGCTGCATATCCTGAACATCTACTCGAATATAAGCTTTTTGTAATGTTACATCTACGAGGTGCTGAAAGCTACTTCGCATCTGATTTTGATCATCTTGCCCTTCTATTGAAGACTGTAATGTACAGACCATAACAGGATGATCAGATGCTATAAAAGATGACGAAGATGGAAATGAAATAATTGGCAAATCATTATCCTGAAGCTTAATTCGGATTCTCAGCGCATTTAGATATACTTGATCCTTGCTGTATTTCTGTGTATTTTCTATAGGTGTTTCTACTACACCAACCTCTTTAACTTCTACAATTTTTACATCTTTCAAGGCTATAATCTCATAAATTTTTTGAGTAGTATCTACGATGTAGTCTCCAATATCGGTGACATTAAAATTAGTGGTATCCAGTCTTGTAATGGTTTGCTCCTTTATGTCAATGTTCAAATTGGTTTCCGACACACTGCCTACATAATCCCCAAAAAAATAGTGAACCTGATCAGGTGTAAACCATTGTTCTGTACTACTTAAATAGGTTTGAAAAGGATCTTTTGTATTAAAAACGGCTTTTAAATCTTTAATCTTTTGGTTGCTCAGATTCAGATCTAATAATACTTCGATCGTACGTTTTCCATCTTTGAGTAATAAGGTTGGAGAACTAATCGCAAATCCAATCTCTGATGGTTTTAAAGAATGATCTGAAATTGCAGTTAGTCTATCTCCAAAGGTTTTGAACCTTTTACTTTCTTCTTCTTCATCATACTGACTAAAAAGAAAATCCTTGACATTAGCAGTGTCATAAATATCAGATAATTGTTCCGTTTCTGGCGAAGGAATCACCACAGAACGAAGCTGACGCTCCGAAAATTCTAAAATACGATATACTTTATTTTTATCATCATCAGAAATAGCACTATCACTATTAGTTTGCATAAGATGAATAAAATCTTGTTTTCTTAACAATAATTCTACTTCCACATATTCTAAGGCTTGCTCTGAATTCTCATTTGAGGACTGCAAATCTTCAAACACTTTTTCTAAAGATGCTGTTTCTCCATTATATAAAGGCAAGGAATCTCCTGAGTTTGGATTTCCATATACCTTCTTCAGCATGACATCAAATCCATTGGTGCTGTGTAATTCTTTTAAGCTTTGTTGTCTCTGGTGAATAATTTTTCTTTCGTATACCTTTTCTAATAGCTCATACTCAGGTTCCCAATCTATAGGAACACCTTCTTTGTCTTGTTTATGTTTTAAAAAAATACGGTCAAATTCATCTCTTTCTAAAAACAATACTTCTGTTACATAAGCAATTGCCTCAGTATTCTCGTTTCTTACCGCTTCTTCTAATTGAAAAATATTTTCTATTTGCAATTCTTCTGGAAAATCTGGGAGTGCATCTCCAGGATTTGGATGCCCTAATGCCATTTCCATCATGTCTACAAATGCCGTATCTTTTGTTTTTCTACGCGCCTGATGTACATTTTGGATAGTCCTTACTTGCTTAGATACAAAAACACTTTTTAATTGTGTTATTTGGGCTTTGCTAATCACCGTATCTTCATTAGTAATGTACTGTAATTCGTTTCCATCAACATCTTCTCCTGCTTCCAATATGGTTCCTTTTTGTACTTCGAGATATTGAGTATTCTCCTCTAATTCTAAAAGTACATTCACTACATCTGGTACTGCTTGTTTTGGGTCTAATTGAAGATACTTTCTATAGTAAAAATCGAGATGCCTTTCGGTCAGTCCATTCATTTTAGACTTTACATCATTCATTAACTTAAGAAAAGTGATGAACAACACTACATGAGGCTTTGATAATTTCGCCTTTTTTTCGATGTTATTGTAAAATAATTCTGGATTTTCTGCATATGCTGCTAGTTCTTGTGCCCAGTGTTTTTGTTGTATTTTTCTACCTTCTATTGAATTTTGATTAAAAATATTGGGGTCATCTATAAGAAATGATTCCCAGGTACCTGTAGGTCTATTTTGTTCATCAAAAAACTGAAGTTCTTTGGCTAATCGTTGTGCTTCTATAATCAATTCTTCTAAACTACGTCCTTCGATAGCCACATAATCAGTGCTCAGAGCATCCGAATTGCGATCTTTTTGACTGGTTCCATCTCTAAGGAGTATGTTTTCTATATTTTGAATAGTATTCATCTCTTTTTACAACTTTAGGTTATTTAGATTTTAAGTGGCTTTAATTTTTGCATTTGAGGGAACTAGTTTTCCTTGTCCAGGATACATTGGTAAAGGATCTGGTGTATTTGCTGGAGGTGGTTGTTTTGCTGGAGATGTAACCTTAAACTCCGCTAAAAAAATGCTACCCTTTATAATAATGCTTTTGTTTCCACTTTTACTTTTGGTTGTTAATTGATCTGGACCTAATTTTTTAATTGTTAATGTTCCCTGACCAGGAATCACAAATGGAGGTGCTACATAGGAACAATTTTTAACTTCCACTTTGGATTCGTCTCCTGCTACACATACTTTTTTACCTTTGACAGTCGTTTTTCCTGATGCTGTTATTTTCCCTAGTTGTACACTAACGACCGCACTTCCAAAAGCTGGTAAAAAATTAACCGTATCTCCATCTATCACTATTAGATCCATTTTTCATTTAGTTTAAATAATTATCGATTACATTATAAGTCAAATGCTACGCTAGAAGCTTCATTTATATAGAATGGATAGATGAGATTAAATCGATTATTTGTTGCTCTTACCATATAATCTATATCAATATGTACTACACCATTTTCGGGATCTATATCTGTTATCAAAACATTATTCACTTCAATTCTTGGTTCGTATAATAACACAGCACGAGATACGATACCACTTAATTCATTAGCAAATTTCTGATCCAATTCTTCAAACAAAAATTGCGTAAGGTCACACCCAAAATCCGGATGCATTATCCGTTCTTTAAGTGATGTTGATAACAAAATCTGAAGACTTTGTTTGATATCTTCTTCTCCCGACGTGAGTTCGACCTCAGCGCCTCCAACTCCAAAAGCAGGAGGAAATGACCATCCGTTTCCTAAAAATTTATTATTCATAGCTCTTATATTAAATCCACTTTTTTCCCTTTTACTTTTACTTTTCCTTTAGCATTGATATCAAAATCTCCAGCAGCTTCTATTGAAAAATCCTTAGTGCTTATAATTTTAATACCATCTTTGCCCATTAGAATACTATTGCCATGAGCATCTTCTAGTTTGATTGTCTTTTCTTTCTGATTGATCGCTAATAGCTGCTCGTTAGACTGATCTATATCTGCCGTAGAAAGTGTAACTGTTTCTTTTTCCTCATCAAAAAGCAATTGATAGTTAGACTTGGTAAAAACCCCTTTATATGTATTTTTTTTCTTCTCTGTATGTGGTGCTTTGTGGCTATGCATTGCTCCCAATACAACTGCTTGTCTGGGATCATCATTTAAAAAACCAATTACTACGCGATCTCCTTTTTCTGGAGGAAAGAAAATTCCATGATCTACTCCAGCATCTAATGTGGTATACATAGCTAATACTTCGACAGTTTTAGCTTCTTGATCAAAAGCTGGTATGTGCACTTTTATTCGGAATCCGTGTTTCGAATCTTCTACATGTCCAAGCACTGTTCCTACTTGTAATCCATTTATACCCGGTAATAAACCAGCAGCTTTTGTGTCTATAATATCAGATTGTGAACTAAACCAATTGGCATCCATTCCTATTTGTAGGTAGGTATACCATCCTGAACCCATTACAAATCCATGTCGAACTCCAGTAATGATATGTTCTCCATTAAATCGACTGACGTTTTCTATTTTCAGCGTCTGACCTACTTTTATCTTTCCATTACCATTAACCCTAATGGTTCCTTGTACAAGAGCTAGTCTTGATTTTACAAGTTGTGCATCTGACCATGATTGTAATTCTAATGGATCTGTAGGCACAGCATGAACCAAGTTTGTTTCTTTAGCACCAACTGCATCCGACAATTGTGAGGTTTTATAATCAATACTACTTAATATTTGCTCTTTGCCTTTTTTGGGAACACTAAGCGCTAATTGATCCTTTTTCGTATCCAAACCAAATGAATGTACTTTCTCATATTGATGACGACTACTAATTTTTAGATCAAAATGTGCCAGATCTATCCCAAAGGTTAGGGTATGGTCCGTACTACTAATTTGTGGCGTAAAAACAGAAAACTCTCCATTATCAACTTGTACTAATTGCCCATTCGCTTCTGCCCTTGATACTATAAAATCCCAATCCGAAACATAGTACTGCACCATCTGTGGATGTGCTAAAGAAGTATTTTCAATATTCTTAGCTTTTACATCTCTGTAGGTACTGATAATATCTTTTATAAACTTACTATCCGTTTGATTCTGAAACACTTTGTTTTTTCGTAAAGTGGTCATTTTTATAGACGGATCGCAAAGCTCTATCGTAAGTACTGATTGGTATTGTGAGCGTTCGATTTCCTGATTAATCACGATACCTTCAAAAACCTTCGTCTCGTTTGTATTATTTCCTTCGTACCGCAAAAAAATTTCAATTGCAGCGCCTGGTATAAACGCATTACTTTCTAAGGTGGTAAACTTTTGATTTGCTACACAACCATCGGATAACTTAAGTTCTGCCAAAGGTATTTTGTTAAACTCTTTGCTCGTATCTATCGACAATAATTCATACGATCCTAATGGCAGGATCTTGCCGTTACTTTTAATCGTATTTGTTACTACAGTTGATGACATCTTTTATTTTTCTATTGGTGGAAAGTAAATTTCTTGACCTGGTGTAAGGTTTCTAAAATCCATTAGTTTATTTGCACTTGCTACTAATGGATAATACATCGGAGAGCCATATATTTCTTGACACATCAATGGTAATTGATCACCAGCTTTTACCATCCGATAATGTGTAAGATCAGGAGATTGTAAATTCAACTTAGCTAATTGTGCTTTTGGTGTATCATCCCCAATGAAGGATACATTGAGCTCGGCCCGTAAAGGATCTCCATTTCTTTCGAACAATGTATAATTGATATCTAAGCTAGAAAGTCTACAATTAAACTTTAATGTTTTTCCCCAACTAAGAACTAAATAGCGTGGTTCATGAATTTTACCTTTTATTTCTGTAATGTCTTTTCGAAAATTATCTATTCTTTCCGCAACACTTTTTTGGGTTCCTCTTAACAATCTAAGCGCTATCTCTGCTCCATACTGATCTACATCGGTTCCATCAAAAATTAGACTCATACTTACTGTAGACGAACCACTATACATAAACTTAGTACTACTTTCATTTTGCGGATTACTAGCCTTATCGGTAAATTTATTCACAAAACTTCGTCTTACGGATTCGGGATTAAACATCACCTCTAATTCCTTCTTCCCCTCGGTTCTTTCTTCATTATCAAAAGAAAGAATGGTAAGTTTTTGTAGTTTAAAACTTAATTCACTTAATAATGCCATGATCTATCTATGGTTTTTCTTTTTCAATATTTTTAGCACTTGATGCACGCATTCCTGTACCACATCGCATTGCTCTTTTCTGGTATCCAAAGGCGGATTACCTTCATCCGTCTGTGAAGCATCTGATATGATTGCTCGAATGACAATTTCTTTGATCTCTACTGCCATTTTTATAATCTTAAAATTTGAAATCGTGTATATGCCAGCTCCATAGTATCGATAGACACAGTATTTGATTGTGCATCCAAATCAGATACGGACCATTTTACCGGATAGGCTTTTAGAAATAGCCATCCTCCTATTGGAATCCCTTTTTCGTTAAATAATGTGACTAGTACATTAGAAGGATTAAACTTAAAAAATGAAAATGTCGCATTGAATTCAGAAATCAGAGGAGAGCGCATCTGACCGAAACCTGGGAGACTAAAACTATCTAAACCATTGGCTAAACTACTGGCTACAAAACCTCGCTCTAGCACCAAATTGTTATAGTTGATCTTTTTGGGTACGCGATGTGCATGCAGGTTTTGTCCACCTTCATTTATCGTATCCAATTGTACTTCGGTACTGATACCACTAACTTTTTGAAACCTAATATCTATTGGATTAGGAATAACGCCTCCTGATAAAAAAAATACTCCAAATCTATGTGATAGAGAAGGCTCTTTATCTGCAAAATTGATTGCTCTTAAAACATCTAACATATCATTACTCTTTAATTGTATTTTACTCGTAAATCATGAGCTATTAAATCAAGACTCTCTATGGCTACTTCACTGGCGCTAGCGCTAAACGATGGAGCATCTAATTTGAAAGGTAATGCTCGGGAAACCTCCCAAACTACGATGCCCATCCCAGCTTCATCACAAAGCTCTATTCTAATGTCTTTCTTTTCGCCAGACTTAATCCAGTCATATAAATCACTTCTACGTTTTATCAACCCTCTTTTTAAAGAAATATTAATAGGCTTTCTTTGGCCACGGATCAAATGATCACCGACTGCCCAACTAAAACCATGTCGATATAACACATGATCATGGTCAATTTCTAAACCTGAAATCTCAGAGAACGACAAGATTTCAACTCCGTTAATAGTTACCTGATAATTGTACACCGGTAACGGATAAGTTTCGCTAATTTTTTGTTTATCAATTGCCACAATATTTTGGTTTTTTCAATTTATATTGACTTATAATTCTGGTTTTATTTCCTAGAATAGGACTTGCTTAGTTCACTTACCTACTATGCCTCTTCCATGGTCACTCTAAATGCCATTAAATCCATAGATTCTATAGCTACATCATTAGAGCTTGCATCAAAAGAAGGAGCGGTTAATTTGGTTGGAAAAGCATCGATAACTTTCCAGCTCACTACGGTACTACCCTTCTCATCTAAAAGATGAACTACGATATCTCTTTTATCCACCTGATTTAATTGTATATCATTGATCCAATCATAAAAGACAGGGATACTTTTTCCTTTTACCAATCCTTTCTTCATAGATATATTCACGGGTTGAATCTGCCCAGGCATATACATAATATTCGGTCCTACTTTTCCTCCAGTAGCAAAGCTTTCCTTGTATGTTGTTGTTTCGAAGGATAATTCTAAACCCGATACCTCCGAAAAACTTATAGATACTCCATTGATATCTACCCTATAATTATAGGTTACTAAAGGGTAATCTGTCTTTATTTGTTCTTTAGTTAAAGCCATTGTTTTAGTTTTTACTTATTCATTAAATTTTGTATGCTAATTATGCTTCTTGTAGTTTATGAGAGAATTTCAGTATGATAAACTCTGCAGGACGCACAGCTGCCAATCCAATTTCTACAATCATCTTCCCTTCCAAAATATCTTGTTGCGTCATAGTTTTACCCAATCCGATATTTACAAAATATGCTTGTTCTTCGGTAGCTCCGGCCAATCCTCCTTGTTGCCAAACTCCATATAAAAAACTTTCGATCATAGCCTTCATCTTCAACCAAGTCACGGCATCGTTTGATTCAAAAACTGCAAACTGAGATGCTTTCTTGGTAGATTCTTCTATCATATTGAATAATCTTCGTACTGGTACATATCTCCATTCGTTATCATTTCCGGCAAGTGTACGAGCTCCCCAAATCATGGTTCCTTTTCCTACAAAACTTCGGATAGCATTGATGGATTTACCACTTGTAGCATCTACATTTAGCTTTTCCTGATCTTTAGAAGTAATTTTAGAGACAGGGCTGATAACAGCATTTAAACTTACGTTTGCTGGTGCTTTCCATACACCTCTTTCTCTATCTATAGTCGCATATGCCCCAGCTACTGCTGCACTTGGCGGTAATGTGATACGTTGTTTTGATACCTCACTGATAATTCTACTGTATAACTCAGAACGAGACTCCTTAAAAGTTGATAAACTAACAGATGCATTATCACCTCCAGTAGTAATAAGGTCATTGGTTCCTGCAGAAGATTCTACAACAGTAGCTCCATCTAACAAAATAATATCAAAATCACCTTTGTTTGAAAATGTATTCCATTCATTTATAATCTCACTAGCAGGAGTTCCTTCTCCAACATTCATTGTTAATATGGCATCAGAAATACTAAAAGAAGGTATACTTCCTGATCCTTTGTTAATCTTAACTTTTGGTGCATCCTGAGAAGATCCATTATATTCAACTCTAATCGCACCAGCTATTTCTAATTGTAGCGTTTCACTAGCCGAGGAACCTGATACTTCAACGAGGTCTTCTTCGTAACGATAGGTAAGTGATGTTTGTAAATATGGGGTATAAGCAGCGCCATATTTTAGATCATTTGTACCTATTCCATTTCTAAAAGAGGTTCCATCTTCATCATCTTTTTTAATATCGAAAATGCAAAATCTGTCTTTTAAATCCTGACATTGTGCCAAGGCAATTTGACATACTTCATGATAATCGGCAGCATCCAATTTTGTTGCTTCACCAAGCATTATTAAAGTAGGTTCGTCTTCCTTACTTAAAACTTCTAATCCATTTAAGAATGATTCCTTATCGTGATCATCATTATGACTTCCTATGGATATAACATAACAGTCACCGCCACCATTTTTAAAGTATAAATCGATCGCATGATATAAAGTATGTTTTGGAACTTCTACCTCTATGTTTTCTATGGCATCATCATCCGAAATGCTTACCTTAAACGATGCTGATTGTGCACCTCCAAAAGCTTCTTTAAACTCCAATAAAGTAGATACTCTAATGGCTTTGTTTCTGATATCTTTTCCGTTTTTTACCGCTTTTTCCGTATATCCAATAAAAGCTGGTACCGCAGTAGAAACTTCTGCTACAGATTGTGGTAATAAAGGTACTTCCTCAGTGTACACATCTGGTGTTAAAAATCTAGACATATTCTAATAGTTTTACATGTTTATACTAGGCGTTTCTAAAAACCAATAAGATTTTCGAGATCCGCCTTTCTTATTTAATTTTAATTATTTGGATTCCTTGTTGTTCTACTCGAGGATTGGGTAAATGATTGATAAGAACATCTCCGTTTTGAAGTAGTTTTATATTCTTAATGGGTTTGTTACTATAGGGAACCAAATCTTCAGATTCGAAAATCTTAACTTGGGTATTCGGAAAATTTAATTGAATTGAATTTATGATCTGATCTGTAGTGTTTTCATCCACTACCACTTCATTGAAACTAATTTGATTATCTCTAGACTCTAAACTAACATCAATATCCTCAGTATTGGAAACAAAATAGTACTTCCACTTTACCGACTTTGCCCCAAATACAGCTTTAAAGTTTATCGGTTGTTCTAACGAAGTAAGATTAATTTTATGACCTATAATCTGAATACTTCCTAATGCAGGATATCCTGCAAAAATTCCTTCCTTTACTACTTGGCTACTTACTAATTCCTGACTGTTTTCTGGAAGACCTTGATTAGAAAATGAGATCATATGACCTTCATCTATTTCAGAAAAATCTGTAACCTCCCGAGTAACATCAGAAGTGGGATATATATAAAAAGTAAAGTTGTCATCTTTGCTCAAAGGCTGAAAATCGCCATTTTTTTGAGACATTGGAGCTAAAACCTTTACACCTTTTCCTGTTTTCTTTACTACAAATCCAAGGTTGCTTAAATATTTATTGGTTTCATTTTTTGGCACAAGCACTAAGTCCTTAGATTCTAATAAAACAGGGTGCATAACCTCTATGTTAAAAATTTCGTGATATTCCATTTTACACTTTATTTAATTCAATATTGGACTTATTGATAGATATATTTGTTGTTAGAAGCTTAGACTTTTTGATGAATGTTGAGACCCGTATTAGATATTGGTTCTCCTATGAACTCCATACTTTGATCATCGATAAAAGACAATAGACGTACTTTATATAATACCGATGGCAGATAGGATGTGTTTAAAGAATGCCATACTTGATTTTGTTCTTCTAATGGGAGTGATATTAATTCTACGATCAACTTCTCTATATTTTCTTCCGATAATTGAGGAGAATTCAAAGGGTCAAAGATTCTGTTGACCTGAAAAAACTTAATTACATGTGATAAAAATTTAAGTGCTTGATCATATTTATTGAATTTAGATACAAACAAAATCAATAACTCAATTCTGATTTCGGGATTTGCTTGAGTTTTTATACCATTTCTTATCACACCAGCATATTGATCTGCATTTCTAAATTTTCTATCTTCAGAAATATTAATAAGAAAAGGAGTTATTTTATCATTAGTAAAAGAAACGGGATCGTTATTATTCGTGCTTATAAAGTCTATAATATTAGATTCTGTAGTACCCACTACATTCTTAAAATATTCATTGAGTTTATCCTTTAAAACTGTTAATACAACATCGACCATGATTTATGATAAGTTTATTGATTTTTGATGTTTCAAAAGTAGTTGAAGAAGAGTATCCACTTGTAGAAAAAACACGACAAATCTGCGGAGATTTCCGACATTATATTAAGGGGAAACGGATAAACTATATAACTTTTCCGACGCCACAAAAGGAGTTATCTTGCTAATTTGTATACAATACTCATAGGCATACATAATATCAAGTAATCTTATTAAAAGCATTAAAAAACGAACACTTATTTTTAGATGTGTTTTAAGAAGACAGCAAATAAAAAACTTTACATTTCTCTGAAGCTTTACTGCGTACCAGGAACAGGATGAACTGCCTCCACTACGTTTCGTCGTTGAACCTAGGTAGAGAGAGGGCTTTACAAAAAACCAGATTTGATACTCAAATTATTCTTTTTATGGATTTCAATTCCGGAAGTAAACTTTAGAATTGCATCCATAAAAAAAACCAGATACTAAAGTATCTGGTTTGTTGTAGCGGGAACAGGACTCGAACCTGTGACCTTCGGGTTATGAGCCCGACGAGCTGCCTACTGCTCTATCCCGCGATATAAGATAAGAACTTACTTGTCTTTAAAACTTTGAGTTATGAGCTCAACAAACTTTTATCTTTCCTTGCGGACGGCAAATATACAACCTTTTTTAGCTTTACAAAGGATAATTAACAAAAACTAACATTTTTTTTATCCCAAATTTTCTTATGCCTTGATTTTAAATCATATACTCTAATTAAAAATAATAGTATTCATTAAAATCAATATCTTTTTTGTCAAATTATCTAAAATTCTAGCTAAAATTGAGATATACTTAAAACTACTCCTCTCTTTATAGTTTTATTAGCTGAAATCTATCGTAACTCGTAAATTTACCTCCTTTTTAACATTTTAATAAGAAGATGCTAAATACATCATCTATATAGTAGTAAAGATCATAAAAATGAATAAGACATTATTTGACAAAGTGTGGGATTCACACGTAGTAAGAAACATTGAGAATGGACCTGATGTGTTTTTTATTGATCGCCATTTCATTCACGAAGTGACTAGTCCTGTTGCTTTTCTAGGTCTAAAAAGTAGAAAGAATACTGTTTTATATCCAGAACGCACTTTTGCAACCGCAGATCATAATACGCCAACTATAAATCAACACTTGCCTGTAGAAGATCCTTTATCCGCAAATCAACTAAAAGCCTTAGAAGAAAATGCAGCAGCTTGGGGTATTTCTCACTGGGGATTAGGGCATCAAAAAAATGGTATCGTTCACGTAGTAGGACCAGAAAATGGAATAACATTACCAGGAGCAACTATTGTTTGTGGCGATTCTCATACATCTACGCACGGTGCTTTTGGTGCTATTGCTTTTGGTATTGGAACATCAGAAGTAGAGATGGTATTATCTACACAGTGTATTATGCAACCTAAGCCAAAGAAAATGAGAATCAATGTTAATGGAGAACTTGGTTTTGGGGTAACGCCAAAAGATGTTGCACTATATATTATTTCTCAATTAACAACCTCTGGTGCTACCGGTTACTTTGTAGAGTATGCTGGTGATGTTTTTAGTAATATGACAATGGAAGGTCGTATGACTGTATGTAATCTCAGTATAGAAATGGGAGCACGAGGAGGAATGATTGCTCCAGATCAAAAAACATTCGACTACATTAAAGGAAGACCATTAACTCCAAAAGGAGAAGCTTGGGATACTGCTATGGAATATTGGCAAACCCTAAAAACAGAAGAAGATGCAGTTTTTGACAAAGAACTTACTTTTAATGGAGTCGATATTGAGCCTATGATTACCTACGGTACTAATCCAGGAATGGGTATTGGTATTACCAATACTATACCAGATGCAGAAACTATAGAAGGTGGTGTTGCTACCTATAAAAAATCTTTAGGATATATGGATTTTAACGAAGGAGATGCTATGATAGGTAAGTCTGTGGATTATGTTTTTTTAGGAAGTTGTACTAATGGTAGAATTGAAGATTTTAGAGCTTTCGCCTCTATTGTAAAAGGCAAAAAGAAAGCAGAAAATATTACTGCATGGTTGGTTCCTGGATCTCATGAAGTAGAAGGACTTATTAAAGAAGAAGGATTGTTAGACATCATCACCAAAGCAGGATTTACATTGAGAGAGCCTGGATGTTCTGCATGTTTAGCAATGAATGCAGATAAAATTCCAGCAGGAAAGTTAGCAGTTAGTACATCTAACAGAAATTTTGAAGGAAGACAAGGACCTGGTTCGAGAACTTTACTCGCAAGTCCTCTGGTTGCAGCCGCAACAGCTGTTACCGGAGTAGTAACAGATCCAAGAACACTTTTAGCATAATTATTATAAAGAATAAAAAAATGGCTTACGATAAATTTAATATAGTAACCTCTACTGCTGTACCGTTACCAATTGAAAATGTAGATACTGATCAGATAATTCCGGCTCGTTTTCTTAAAGCCACAGAACGTAAAGGCTTTGGAGATAATCTATTTAGAGATTGGAGATATAACAACGATAATACACCAAAAGAAGAGTTCATACTAAATAACCCTACATATAGCGGTAAAATACTTGTTGGAGGTAAAAATTTTGGATCGGGATCTTCCCGTGAACACGCCGCCTGGGCTGTATATGATTATGGGTTCAGGTGTGTAGTATCAAGTTTTTTTGCAGATATTTTTAGAGGTAACTGCCTTAATATTGGTGTTTTACCTGTACAGGTAAGTCCAGAATTTTTAGAAAAAATATTTAAAGCTATTGAAACAAATCCTAATACTGAGATTGAAGTAAATCTACCTCAACAAACCATTACAATCAAAGCTACTGGGGAATCAGAATCTTTTGATATTAATAGCTATAAAAAGGATAATATGCTCAATGGGTATGACGATATTGATTATCTAACCAAAATGAAGTCGGAAATTCAAGAATTCGCAACAGCCCGACCTTTCTAACTATATAATTTTTTGGGCGTTCAAGCGGGCTATCATTTCAATTCCTCGCACTTCGTTCCTCAGGCTGTGGGATTTTCATTACTATCCCTAACGCAAAAACAAATCGTATGAGTAAACGATCAATAGAAATCATGGACACTACGCTCCGAGATGGTGAACAAACCTCTGGGATCTCATTTTCTGCTTCAGAAAAACTAACAATAGCTCGGCTTTTAATCGAAGAATTAGGTGTAGATCGTATTGAAGTAGCATCCGCTAGAGTATCCGAAGGTGAATTCGAAGCAGTTAAGAATATTATTGATTGGGCAAATGAGAATGGGTATATTAACCAGATAGAAATATTAACCTTTGTAGATGGTGGTAAATCTATACAATGGATGAAAGATACTGGGGCTAAAGTTCAGAATCTTCTTACCAAAGGATCACTAAACCACTTAACATACCAATTAAAAAAAACTCCTGAACAACATTTTGGAGATATTACAAAGGCTTTTGAACAAGCAACACAAGAGGGAATTATTACAAATGTTTATTTGGAAGATTGGAGTAATGGTATGCGTAACTCTTCTGAATATGTATACCAGTTTCTGGATTTCCTATCTACACAGCCTGTAAAAAGAGTTTTACTCCCTGATACATTAGGAGTCCTTATTCCCTCCGAGGCGTATGCATATTTATCTTCTTTAAGAAATAGATATCCTCATATACATTTTGATTTTCACGCTCATAATGATTATGATCTTGGCGTTGCGAACGCTATTGAAGGAGTTAAGGCTGGTGTAAATGGTTTACATCTTACCATGAATGGTATGGGAGAGCGAGCAGGAAATGCTCCTTTAGCAAGTGTAGTTGCTGTAATTAATGACTACCTTCCAGAAATTCGTATTAACGTAAAAGAATCCGCTCTCTACAAAGTAAGTAAACTGGTAGAAACCTTTTCTGGATTTAAAATCCCTGCTAATAAACCTGTAGTTGGAGATAATGTATTTACACAAACAGCAGGAATCCATGCTGATGGAGATAACAAGCATAATCTATATTTTAATGATCTGATGCCTGAGCGTTTTGGACGAAAACGTAAATATGCATTGGGTAAAACCTCAGGAAAAGCTAACATTGAAAAAAACCTTCAAGAATTAGGGTTAAAGCTTAGTGCCGAAGATATCAAAAAAGTTACTCAGAAGATCATTAAGTTAGGTGATAAAAAGGAAGTGGTAACTCAAGAAGATCTACCATATATCATTTCGGATGTATTGGATAGTAAACTCTATCAAGACAAAGTAAAAATCAAATCTTATGTCTTAAACCATGCAAAAGGGTTAAAACCTTCTGCAACACTTGCTATTAAAATGGATGATGAGGTTCTTGAAGAACATGCTCAAGGTGATGGTCAGTATGATGCATTTATAAATGCCTTAGAAAAAGTATATACTCAAAAAAAGAAGAGTTTACCAAAATTAATTGACTATGCCGTTCGGATCCCACCAGGAAGTAATTCTGATGCGCTTTGTGAAACTGTGATCACCTGGAAAACTGAAACAAAAGAATTCGTGACCAGGGGACTAGATTCTGATCAAACTGTTTCTGCCATTAAAGCAACAGAAAAAATGCTAAATATTATTGAATTATAATAAAATAGAACTGAGAATATAAATATATGGAATTAAACATAGCACTACTAGCTGGTGATGGGATTGGTCCCGAAGTTATCGATCAAGCTGTAAAGGTTTGCGATGCAGTTGCGAAAAAATATAACCACCAAATAAATTGGACATCGGCATTAACTGGTGCCGCTGCTATTGACGCGGTTGGAGAACCGTATCCCGATGAAACTCACGAAATTTGTGTTAACGCAGATGCTGTACTGTTTGGAGCTATTGGTCACCCTAGATTTGATAATGATCCTTCTGCAAAAGTGCGTCCGGAGCAAGGGTTACTGAAAATGCGCCAAAAATTAGGTTTATTTGCTAATGTAAGACCAACTTTTACATTCCCTTCTCTAATTGATAAATCTCCTTTAAAACAAGAAAGAATTGAGGGAACCGATCTAGTTTTTCTTCGCGAATTAACTAGCGGTATTTATTTTGGAAAAAGAGGTAGAGAGGATAATGGAGATACTGCTTATGATACGTGTACTTATACTAGAGAAGAAGTAAAACGTTTAGCCAAAAAAGGATTTGAAATGGCTATGACACGTGGTAAAAAACTATGCTGTGTAGATAAAGCCAATGTGCTTGAATCTTCTCGTTTATGGAGAGAAACAGTACAAGCTATGGAAAAAGAATATCCAGAAGTTGAGGTTAGTTATGAATTTGTAGATGCTGTAGCCATGCGATTGGTGCAGTGGCCGAATTCTTATGATGTATTAATCACGGAAAATTTATTTGGAGATATTCTTACCGATGAAGCTTCTGTTATATCTGGATCAATGGGATTAATGCCTTCTGCCTCTCTAGGAGAGAAAACTGCTCTATTTGAACCTATCCATGGTTCATATCCCCAAGCAGCAGGCAAAGACATTGCCAATCCGCTGGCAACAGTATTATCTGCAGCTATGATGTTTGAAACAGCTTTTGGACTTAATGAAGAAGCTCAATCTATCCGAGATGTAGTCGACAAATCATTAAATGAAGGAGTGGTTACCGAAGATTTAGCTGGAGATCAAAAAGCATATAAGACAAGTGAAGTTGGAGATTGGCTTACTCAAAACATATAAAATTAAAATAAAGGAAAATCTAACAGCTTCTTCAAACTGATGGATTTTCCTTTTCTACAATTATTTATGAAATAAAGCTATTTACTATCCTTTTCTTACCTAAATCTGATACTAAATAAAAACTTCTAATAGTTCACAATAATTGGATGTTACCTTCACTTGATCTACCATTGCGGGCAACAATACTGTTTCTCCTTGTTTTACAGTTTCGGTATGATTGTTTACTGTTATTCTACCTTCTCCCTTAGTACACATATATACCACGAATGAATCTAATTCTGTGTAATTCTTTTCAAATTTCCCAGAGACTGTCGTAAAATTAGTTGTAAAATAAGGGCACTCTGCGATATTAGATGTACTATTCTTTAATTTTTGATACGTTTTCTTAAAATCTCTTTTCCCATTAAATTTAATTGCATCTAACGCTTCTGCAGTATGCAGTTTTCTAGTATTTCCATTTGCATCCTTTCTATTCCAATCGTATAACCTATAGGTAATATCGGAGGTTTGCTGTATTTCTGCTAACATTACTCCTGCTCCTATTGCGTGTACTTTTCCTGCATCGATAAAAAATGAGTCACCAGGCTTTACTTTTTCATAATGTAAGATACTCTCTAAACTATTATTATTTAGATGTTTTATATATTCTCTTTTTGAGATTTTTTCTTCAAAACCTACAATGAGATTGGCATTATTGTCAGCTTGCATTATGTACCACATTTCTGTCTTCCCAAATGAATCGTGTCTTCTTTTTGCCATTTCATCATCTGGATGTACCTGAATTGAAAGATCTCTATCCGCATCTATAAATTTTATCAATAATGGAAATTTCTTTCCAAAAGTTTCATAATTTTTTTTACCTAATAAAGAACACTGATAATAATTAATCAATTCTCTTAAAGTAGTGCCCTTAGCAAGACCATTAGATATAACAGATACATCCTTATTTACATCCGAAATTTCCCAACTCTCTCCAACATTACTTTTAGTAGTCTTTTTACATAAAACATTTTTCAATTTATTCCCGCCCCATATTTTCTCTTTCAATATTGGTTCAAATTTAATAGGATAGTTAATCATAGTTCTAGGGTTTAGGTTATAAGATTTAGGGTAACTTTTAATCACCTCACTATAGCGGACTCAGAATAGTTTTTAATTTCAACTAAGTATTCATAAATAATAACATTCATATGACCTCATTTTTTCAATAGTATCTCTATTATAATTTTCATTATCTATTCGTTTCCAAAACACCTATCCATCCTGATAAACATCTCTACATAAAAAACCAGTTACTCATAAAACTTTCTGCCAACACTATAGACACTAAATCTGCTTTATAAATGTTAGCACCAAATACTGTATCTTCTATTGATGATTCTACCATTAAAATAATCAGTATATTAATCACTTTAGACAATAAAGATCTTATCTTATCTTTTTCTATTGCTTCTGATGCATTTTTCGCTCTTGAACCAAAAACAAAGTTTAATTCATTATTTGTTTTTAAAGTCTTTAACAGGTCTCCAAAATCTTCAAAATCTGCTGAAAGACCAGCGTCAATAAATCCGATATAATCTATTTCAACAAAACTGTATAAGTATCGTGACCCAGCTCTTACCGCTGCTGCTTTACCTCCATTTTTCTTCATATCTACAATACTTACTTTAGAAGGATTTATCTCTCGAATTTCTTGTAATACTTTTAATGTATTGTCTTTACTTCCATCATTTACAAAACATAAGTAATAGTCATTTTCTTTACTAACAAAATTTTTAAAAGCTGTAACATTTAGTCTTTTTTCCTCGTTAAAGCATGGTATGATTATTCCTGTCTTCATGAACGTTATTTTCGATTACGAGTTAAAAATAGGATAGGGAGGTATCCAAAATTGGGGTAATTCGATCATTCTAAAAAAGCTATCGATGAATGGTATTCATCGAAAGACGTACCACTCGTCGAAACCCAAAGCTTTATTGTATATTTAATCCAGAGAAAGTTTCTTGTATATTTAAAGGGAAGTTTCCGCTTAGGGTTATTGAATGGAGAAAAGAATTACAAACAAATATTTAATCAGTGCTTTACTTATTGGAGTTCTATTCCATGGCTCTAGTATCTTCTTTACATTAGAAACTACTTACGACGCATTGATTCATCTATTTTTTGCCGACCATTACGCATCTAGTTGGTTTGAGCCTTGGAACTATAGTTGGTACACTGGATTTACCGTTATGGGATATCCTCCGTTAGTACATCAAAGTATAGGACTACTATCTCTTATAGGAGGTCTTAAATTCGGTCTTTTTACAGTAGGTATCATTGCTATCATCCTATTTATAACAGGGGTCTATCGATTTTCGTTACTGATGACTGGTAAGAGAAATATTGCTGGATATGCCGCATTGGTTGCTGTATTCTCGTCTTCTTTTGTAGAAACCTTGCATATTTTTGGTCAATTACCAAGTATTATTGGAATCTCAGTTCTGATGCACGCATTACCCGAAATTTATTTGTGGATCAAAACCGGAAAATACAAATATTTAATTCGAGCTTTTAGTCTGTTAGCTGTTACAGTAACCTCTCATCATGTTACTCCAATTTTCGGAATGATCTTTTTTATATTTCCGCTTATCGGAATGGTAATTATGGACAGTGCTAAAGATCAAGTCGGTTCGTATTCTGCTATTCGATTTAAAACTTTTTTAAATACATTCTTTAAGCTTTTTTGGAGAATTGTAGGTTTTGGTATGGGGTCTTTAACGCTTATCATTTTTTGCATTTTACCTTATTGGATTAACACAAAAAACAACCCGATTACTCAGGTTCCTATCCCGCATGGTTCTAGAGATAATTTTTTAGAAATTACTTCATCTGGACTCGTTTTCTTCTTAATACCATGGGGAGTACTTTTGTTTATTTTTCCTTATTTATTTTATCGGTATTATAGTAAAAGATACTTGTTTTTTGGTTTATCCTTGACCTTACTAAGTATATTAGGTACAGGAGGAACAACTCCTATTCCTAAAGTCTTACTAGGGGATAATGCTTTTAATATTCTAACACTCGATAGGTTTACATTGTGGGCTTCTATTATGTCTTTGCCAATGTTTGGAGAGTTTTGTTATCGTTTTATAGAAGGAGATATTAAAAGAAGCCTCCAGAAAAAATTTGGTAGTGTTTACCATCGAATATTAGGAGGTTCTCTGGCTGGAGCTTATATTTTTGTATGCATATTTACCATGAGTTTAGGATACTTTAGACCTTCACAACCACAAAAAATAAAAATGCTCCCCATTTTAAACTTCCTGAAACAAGATCAACACGATCACTGGAGGTACTTACCCTTAGGTTTTGGGGATCAAATGGCATGGTTATCAGCTCAGACGAATGCAATGACCGTAGATGGCAATTATCACTCTGCAAGAAGACTTCCTGAATTGACTTCTAGAGCTGTCGAAAGATTAGAAAATTCAAAATTTAGAGGTGTAGAAGGTATTGGTTCATTACAACAATTTCTAACGGTACCCGAAAAATACAATTTAAAGTACGTGTTTTCTAATGATAAATTTTATGACCCAATTCTTTATTTCTGTGGTTGGCAGCGACTAAGACAATTAGAAAACGGTATCATGGTTTGGGAAAAATTAAACATTCCGCCCATACCTAACATTATTCCAAAAGATGATGTCGCTTTACCATTAAAACTTATGTGGGGTCTAATACCAGTCATAACAGTACTGCTAGCCTTTATAATTAATATCCAAACTATATGGATTCAAGCGCTTAAAACCAGAGATCAAAATCATCCAGATTTTTTTAAGTATGGAATAAAATATAAAGATTTCAAAAATTATATGATTCGTTTGGAGCATATCTGGATAGTGTTGCTTTTATTAATTATAAGCTATGGTAGTTATATTTTTTACATCAAAAATGCTACACAAATAAGTCCGCAAAATGTAGTAAAGGCCTATTATGACGCACTAGATTTCAAGGAATTTAAAAGAGCATATAGTTATATAGATCCTGAAAGTAATAAGGAAGAAGATCAATACATGTTAGAAATTGCGGTAACAGATGGTTTATTAAGTTCATACGCAAAAATGGACGAGATTAATGTAACTATTCTGGATCAAACGGATAGTACAGCAAAAGCTAGAGCTACTACGTATTGGATTACCCCATTAGAAAGGATAGACAAAGTATTTTACTTAGAACTCGTAAAACATAAAAGGGAATGGTTCGTAAAACCACCTAACTATGATCTTGATATTCCTCCTGATCAATTATTTTCACAAAATAAAACTCAGTTTTATAATCATGGAAGAAGAAGAATATCCTCTGAACAAACCTTTCATGAAGATGTTTTAAAACAGCCAGTTTTAGAAGTTCTCAATGCAAATCTTGTTAAAAATGATACGATATACACGGTAGTTGGAGAAATACAAAATATTGATAACGTGCCAGCAGATGTTATTATAAAGGCTACACTTTATAATTCTAAAAATCAAGAACTAGCCGTATATAACGCAAAGGATCAGATGAAACATAAACTGGTACCTAAAGAAATTACTAGTTTTAGGGTTAATTTTGAAGGGGTTGCTTGGATGAACAAAGACGAACAAAAACCTGAAACCTTCAATCCAGATGAATTTACTACTATAAATCTAACAGATATTCCTCTAACTTTTAACTTACAATGTGCGGGTAATGTAGCTACAACGGATTTATATAAAGGACTTGCTCTTTCTGAAGTTAAAATTGATAAAAATAAAGTACAGGGTATCTTATTTAATTCTGGTTTACAAGAAATCACTATCCCTCAATTGATTATATCGTATTATAATGATCAAAAAGAACTTATTTGGGTTGATCATTCTTATATAAGAGAAGGAATCAGACCTCAGCGTAAAAGACCTTTTACCTATATCTTAAAAGAAATCAGCAACTTAAAATCTATCAGTCAGGATATGGAAAATATTTTTATTAACGGATTACCCAATAAGGATATTAGTCATAAAGTAACCCCTAATAGAAGAAGAGATCAAAAGGATTATTCCTTTATACCAGTAGACGGAACTGGTTATAGTTTTATAAAAATAGACGTTAACAATTATATAGGAGCCCCTAATTAATGAAACTGAGAACATATACATATCTATTATTTTTAGTGATTCTCATTCTAGGGTTTACCACAAGCAATCCTATTATTAAGAATATTCAAAAAATAAATATTACAACGCTGCAAGCTAAAAACACTTATACTGCAGGTGAAGAAATTATTTTGAAATTTAAAGCAGAAGAATCTAGTGAAATTTCTCTTATTGTAAAAAGCTCTTATGGGATATCAGTTCTTAATTCTCAAGAAAAAGAGGGCAATTTAGTTTTTAAAATTCCTCCTTTTTTATCTCAAAAAAGAGGGGTAATCAATTATAAATTAGTTCATAATCTGCAAGAGATTTACTCAGGAAGTTTACATATTAAAGCATCTAAAATGATTAAAGAACCTCTAGAATCTTATTTAGGTCCGACAAGCATTACTGCAGGAGGAAAAGATTATGGTATGTTCACCGTAATACCTTCCGACAACTATGACAATCCAATTCAGGATAGTACTTTAGTTACAATCAAACATCAATTTTTAGATTTAGAAAAAGATTCTGAGCTATTTATAAATAATTTTATTGCTTGGAAAAATATATACTCTTATCAAGAATCGGGAAGAATTCTTGTCAGTGCAAACACAGGTAATTTAGCTTCAAAAGAATTTACACTTAATGTTTTTCCATCACAAGCTCAAGATTTTGAATTAAAGGTTTCAAAAAAACACGAGTATGCCGATGGAAATCAAATTGTAAAATTTTTTACTTCTGAAATTAAAGATGAATATGGTAATACTATAAGTGATGGACGTATCGTAGAGTTTAGCATTCTAACAAACCATAATGAACAATTACGAGCTTCTGGAACTACTATTAAGGGTGTGGCAACAGGATATATGATACATCCAGCTAAAGCATCATCGTGGACTGCGCAGGCCTTTATACCCGAAATGGCAGAAAGTGACCAACTTACTTTAGAATTTAAACCCGCAGTAACGGACTATACAATTACTTTTGATAAAGGAAAAAGAAATATTAAAGTAGGAGCTATCTTAAGTTTTATGAATCAAATTATACCGGATGGCGCCATGATTTCTTTACACGTATATAACAATGATACATTGACAGATACATTTACTGAATTTTCTTCTAAAGGGTTTGTAGACTTTTATTTATCTAATGATTTCTTTCCAGCGGGAGAATATACTTTAGAAGTTACAGGAATGGGCATTACTAAAAAATACGATCACATAGTATTGGAATGAAGAAACAAAATAAAATGATATACAGATCTTTCATTATTATTTCATTTATAATCATAAATGGACTTATTCTTTTTGGTA
The DNA here is from genome assembly GCF_900109375.1 of Aquimarina amphilecti. GTDB lineage: Bacteria > Bacteroidota > Bacteroidia > Flavobacteriales > Flavobacteriaceae > Aquimarina > Aquimarina amphilecti. The sequence continues at coordinate 242,597 of NZ_FOAB01000005.1, read as the reverse complement.
TAAGTCAGACATTATCCTTTCTCAATACTGGTGCAGATCGTTCTATGATGCTTCATATTGGTGTAAAAAACAAGCAGGCATATATACCCAAAGTCAATTGGAAAGACACTATAAACCCTGCAAGACCAATTGAGAAACAAACTATGGGAGATATCCAAAAAGATTATATTAATTCCTGGTATGTTAGAAACGTAGGATATACAACTTATGATTCCTTAGGGATTTTCGATTTCTATACAGAAAGTGCTCGTGAAAATTTGATAAAAAGTATTGAGTTTAATATCGAAAATAAGGTAAAAGTAGTTAGCACCACGCTAAATCATAACCTAGCTTTGGATTTTTATAGTGCCGATGGACAATTAGTAGTTTTTGAGGATCAAAACGTAACATCATATACTCAGTTTTTTAAAGAAAATGAATTACAGTTTGCAACCAAAGATATTTCTGATTACAAAATAGCCATGTTGCTAGAAGATGGGTTCTGGAGAGTTCGCCATATAGTTAAAAAACCGCTATCACAACCAGATACCATATTACAAAAGAAATCCACATATGTAAAAGGAAAGAAAATTATAGTTGATAGTAGTACCTATCAGATAAAAGGAATCAATTATTACCCTCAAAAAAACCCTTGGAATATGTTTGGTGATGATTTTGAAATCGCTACGATTAGAAAGGATTTAGAAATTATTAAAAATGCAGGACTTAATACTATTAGAATTTTTGTGCCGTATGAAGAGTTTGGCAAAGAGTACGTAAAAGCCGAAAAACTTAAAAAACTAAAACAAGTATTAGACCTTGCGGAAGATACTAAACTAAAAGCAGTTGTTACTCTTTTTGATTTTTATGGAAATTATGCTATTGATGATTGGACTTTTACACATAGACATGCAGAGCAAATTGTTAATGCCATAAAAGATCACAAGGCACTCTTAGCTTGGGATATTAAAAATGAGCCTAATTTAGATTTTGAGAGTCGAAGAAAAGAAACCGTACTTGCTTGGTTAACGGAAATGACTCATCAAGTAAGATCTTTAGACAGTATACATCCTATAACGATTGGTTGGTCATCCATAGAATCCGCCAGCTTGTTAAGTGATAAATTAGATATTATCTCTTTTCATTATTATAGAGATTTAGAAAATTTTTCTGAGTCTTTTAATACGATATCCTCCATTAATAAACCGTTAGTATTACAAGAATTTGGCTTGTCTTCTAATAAAGGGCTATGGGCACCGTTTGGTAATTCTGAAAAAGATCAAGCTTCTTATCATGAGAAATTCCAGAAAATCATACAAAAGAATGAACTCCATTATATGTCGTGGACATTATATGATTTTGATAATATTCCTACGGAAGTAGTTGGTAGATTACCTTGGAGAAAAAATGCACAAAAACATTTTGGGTTTATTGATTCTGAAGGAAATAAAAAAGATGCTTTTCAATTTATAAGTTATTGAAAAACATCTTTAATTAAAACATATCAACACTTAATTACTAAATACAAAACTATAATATCTGTGCTATTTTAAACAGATACTCCTTGTAATTCTTTTTCTTTTTTTTTGCTTTTCCCTTTCTTTATATTCTTAAATGTATCAATGTACATTTTAGTTATTCTACTCATAGGGAATGCTGTAGCCGCTTTGTAATTTGCTTTTGCTAGTTGATTTCTATAGGTTGTATCTACTACGATTTTTTCTATTGCAGTAGCTAAACTATCGGTACTTTTAGGATCAAAAAACTCTCCTCTATACCCTTCTTCTTTTACTAATATACTAAGATCACCTAAATCAGGCATTACTACAGCTTTTCCATAACTTCCGGCCTGATGTAATACACCAGAACTTCCTGTAGTAGAGGTATAAGGAAATACGACCATTGCACTTTCTCCAAAAATTACAGGAACATCCTCCTCTTCTACATATCCAGTAAAGGTTACTTGCGGCACATCAAGATATTGTTTTTTTACCTGTTCCAAGTATCCCGGAGTATTCGGGTTATCGGTACCAGCAATCACAACTTCGAGATTGGCACCAGTAGTAGTTCTTACTTTTTTTACTGCATCGATTAATATTTCTACTTTTTTATAAGTTCCAAATTTTCCAAATGTCATCACCTTAAGCGGACCCTCTGGTAAATCATAAGAAGGTTCTTCCGGAATCTCAAAAGTACCGTGAGGAATAAGTACTACATTTTTGGCATTATATTTCTTTTCAAGAATATCAACATATTTACTTATCGTTACCGCTACTCGATCAGACGCTAATACAAATCTTGTTAAGATAGTTCCGATCCAATTAAATACGGTTTTTAATACTATATTATTGGTAAAACCGGCTTTACCTAAATCCACTTGCTCCATAATATTATGCAGTAAAACAACGGTTGGAATCTTTTTCATTTTGCATAGAAAAGGCAACAATAAACCCAAAGCAGCTGCAATTTTCTTGTCTCCAAACTTCATAAATTGAAGATTAAAAAGAATCGCATCTGGTTTTGTTTGCTTAACCGCTTTCATAACCGATATTATATTTCTATAACTGTTAAATTTCCAACAGGACTTTACAATCACTTTACAACCAGCCTCTTCGAACTCAATGTTGGCTTCTGACTCTGTAACGTCAGTTAACAACACCAACTCTGTTATCTCTTCTTGTTGCCTAAAATGTTTTACCAAATGAAAAGCATATTCATTTAATGTTACTTTACTTGGTGGATAAGCAGTTACAATTGCTAATTTCATGATTGTAGATTTATATTAAACTTGAGGTCCAAAAGGATATCACAAAGATGTATTATATCTCTTTAAGACTGCATTTGTTTTCGTTCAGATGCAATTTTGTGTCGACGATTGTAAAATATACTAATTTAGTTTGAATTTTCCCCATATTTATAAAAGAAATACGCTAATTGAACAACTAATAAAACAGCCATTGCAATTATTTGTACCAATACTACTTCTAACAAAGAGCTATGAAAAAATATGATCAATAAAATTTGTGAAATTCCTAATAACCCAGAAACTACTACTGGTATATATTGATCTAGTGACAAGAAATAATATGCAAATATGTTAGACACTGCGAACAATGCTGTGGCAATTGCATATTTCCAAAGTAATGGAGCCATGGATAAATAAGCGTCACCGAATAAAACATGAATTGCAAATTCTGGAAAAAGATAACAACCTAAAACAACAACAGAAGCCAGTCCTACGACATATCCTACATATTTAACTAGAATTGGGGCAGTGGCTTCTCCTAATTTTTTCTTTTCTATTACGGCTGGTAATAGAAGCATTACGAACATCCAAGTTACAAAATATACCACTCTTCCTATAAGTGCAAGAGAAGCATATAATCCAGCATCATATTCTGCAAAATAGTGCTTAACTAATAAGATGTCACTATTATTAATTATTATTTGGGTTAACTCATAAAAGGCTGTAAGCACAAAAAACTTACTAATCTGACTCGTTTGTTCTTTGCTTAATACATTTGTCACACGCAGCGAAAAGTTCTCTTTTTTAAAAGGCAATAGACCAAAAAAGAATGAAATCACAATCCCTGTTACCACTAAAATCGAAGAGTTTACTTGAGAAATCGTAAAAATCAATAACAATGTAATAATCAAACGACTAAACATTTCTCCTTGATATGTCCAAGCTAGTTTCTCAAACCTTTTAGTACCTTGAAAAAAACCTCTATTTACGCTCATTATAAAATAGATCGGTACTCCTAATCCAAAAAGAGTGAACATTAATGAAGAGTTCGTATTAAAAAGCTCTTGCAACTGTTTAGCGAAAACAATCATCACTGCACCTATAATGATACCGGTAATACCTGCATATTTATAAACTAAAGAAATAAAACTTTTAAAAGTAGTATTCTCAAATAAAACGGAAAACTTTGCTGTGGCTAATTGAAATGTCATTGCTACGAAAGACAACACCAACAAAAATGTTATCAATAGTGCGGCATCCGCAAACATTTCAGGCCCTAAAATTCTACCTAACAATAAGTTATAGAGATAATTCCCTGCATTAACTACTATAACGCTAAGCATAAATTTTTGTTCCGACGTGAGTTTTGGAATGAATGTGCTAGTAATCATTTCTATATATATGTGTAAGTTTATTTCTTTTTAAGAATTTAAAAACTATTTTGTTACTTATCCCTAGGATAAATAATACTTTACTTCTTCTTTGAGCTTTAGTATAAATTTTTTTCAAAACAGGTAACGCTTTTTCATCGATCCTCTTTACTTTATTAAGACACATTACAACTTCTTCATAATGATCTAATAAGTAATTAAAATGTTCTTTTACTTTATGGACATTTTGAGATGTAAAATCTCCTATTACCTCTATTTTTCCATTGACGTTATTTATTTCTAATTCCATGATCTTTAATTTTGGGGTTATTTTTTAAACAAAATCTTTTCTAATCATATAATTAACTTTACCAAAGGCTTTCGTAATCATATGGTTTTCGGATCCGATCATATAGAAAATCTTATTTTTCTTGATTGCTTTTCTATATAAATTAGTCAATACCTGAATTCCATGGGCGTCAATTCTCTTAACTTTTTCTAGAGATAGAATAATCTTTTCAGAAGAGCTCATTAATTGTTCAAAATGATGTTTCAGTGACATTGTATTTGTTCCTTCAACATTTCCTTCTAATTCATAAACTCCATAATTATTAGTTATTTTAAGTGCCATATCATTTTATTTTAGGTTATACTGCAAAGATGTCTTTCCTTTTTAATTCTAAACTCTAATTTTAGATAAGCTACAAGTTAGTATAGATGAATGGTGAAAAATAACAGATTGATTATAAATAACTATTAATCAGTCTTATGTAAATTTAGATATATTAGCCGGCTAAACATTACTGTAAAACCACAACAAAATTAAGGTCTGAATCAAAATCCGTGTATTACAACCGTTTTACTTGTTTTTTATCGGTTATTTTAACTTTTAATTAACTTTTTTAGGAAGAAAAAACCTCCTCTAAGTATTCTTTTTAACATTTAATAAGCCTTATTTTCATTTCAAATTATATAAATCCGAATAAAAAGTTGAAAATTCCCTTAAAAAAAGTACGTTAATGTTTTTCGTTATTAAGACAAAGACATACCTTAACTACCTAAACTTTATGTAAAGATTATACTAATAAAAAAATATTCTGAAAAGATATTCTTACCTTGTTAACAATGAAAAATTGTCTATGAACAAAGTATTATTTTTAATGCTCTTTCTTTGTATTAGCCATATCTCTATGGGACAGGATATGAAAGAAGGATTTAATCATCTCGAGAATGGTGCATACGATAAAGCCAAAGTCTTTTTTCAAAATATCCTTCAAGAATATCCAGATAACCGAACAGCAAAATTATGCTATGGTAGGGCAATTGGTCTTCTTGGTGAATCCAAAAAAGCCGTAGCTATTTTTACAGAATTAAAAACAATGTATCCTGATGATTACGAGATAAAACTTAATTATGCTGAATCATTATTATGGGATAAAAACTTTAATGCAGCTGAAACATATTATGAGCGTATCGTAAAAGAAAAACCAAATAGCTTTGCCGCTGTTCTTGGTTATGCTAATACGCTTTCTAATTTAAAAAAGTATCCTTCTGCTCTAGAAACTGTAAATAAAGCCTTAGAAATACAAGTTGGTAATAACAATGCACTAGTATCTAGAAAATATATTAGACTCGGGTATGCCTTTACTTTGTCTCAAAATAAAGAGTATGATAAAGCTTTAACTCTTTTAGACCAAAATTTAGAAGATTTCCCTGATGACAAAGATACATTACTAAACAAAGCAAATATTTATTTAGTGATTAATCAGTATGCTGATGCTGAAGAGATGTATTATAAAACTGCAAAAAACCGTAAGGATAGTATCATATCATTACAAGGATTATCACTCGTTGCTCATAAAATGCATAAAGAAAAAAAAGCGCTTGATTTAGCTAAGGAATCTTTGAAAAAAGCCAAAACCCTAGAATCGGACAATGAAATTCTTCTTAGTTCTTACGAAAGATACGTACAAGCCTTGTTTTGGAATAGAAAATTTAAGGATGCTAAAACTTCTATTGATGAACTTAAAAACAAATACCCTGGTAATTCTAAATTATCAAGCCTACAAGCAACTTATGGAATGTACACCAGTGATTTTGGAATGAGTCTTGATCAATACAGTACTATTCTTGATTCTGATAAAAGTTCTTTTGATGGCAATCTTGGGATTGCTAATGCCTATAGAGCTTCTGGCCTGGATATGAAAGCGTATGAATTTGCATTTAAAACGCTCTCCTATTATCCGAAACAGTCAGATGCGGAAAAATTAATTTCTGACTTAAAAATTTCTCACACTCCTTTTGTTGAAAACAAAACAGCATTCACTTTTGATAATGGAGATAATGAAGCTATTAGTACAAGTTTTAATACTGAAATACCTTTATCTACTAAGCTAAAGATAAAAGGCAGCTATTCTTTTCGATCAACCGAAAATACCAGAACCAATATTAAAGCTGAGTCACAGGAAGCTTCAATTGGTTTGGATTATAAATTTAGCGGTAAAATTAGTCTAAAAACTTCTTTAGGATTAAATAACTCTAATGCAGAAACAGATAGTTATTCAGGGATTATTGCAGAAGTTACCTTAAGTACTAAACCTTTTAAGCTTCAGAGTTTAGATATAGGATATAAAAGAGAATTCCAAAACTTTAATGCGGACCTTATTGATAGGGAAATAGTCATGAATAATTATTCTATCAATTATAATTTAGGCACTAATTTTAATTTAGGATGGTACACGCAAGCTATCTACACCTCTCAATCTGATGATAATAGTAGAAATTTACTCTTCACATCATTATATTATAATGTATTAAACAGACCCGTATTAAAGGTTGGATTGAATTATCAATATATATCTTTTAAAAACCAAGTCCCAACTATATATTTTAGCCCTTCATCATTTAACTTAGTAGAGATTTTTGCCGAAATACTAAACAATCAAAATAATGATTGGTTCTACAGTCTTAGTGCTGCTTTGGGTCGCCAGTTTGTCGAAGAAGATCCTGCATCAACTACGTTTAGAGCTGAAGGTAAGATAGGGCACCATTTTTCTAAGAGATTTACAGCAAATTTTTATGGCAAATACAGTAATATCGCTTCAGCCACTGCAGCTGGATTTGAATTCACGGAAATTGGCTTTAGACTAAAATGGTACTTCTTAAAAAAACCTATTTTCAATAAAAAAATTGAAAAACTAAGGTTGTAATAACCTAACTTTCATGAAAAATAGCGAGAATAAAATATTTATTCTCGCTATTTGACCCCAAAACTCAACCTAACTCTTCTCTTTAATTATTCTTTCATAAGACTACCTTGATATATTTTATTATTAGAATCAGATACGATGTACTTATAGATACCTGTATGTAACTCTTTAGCATCAAACTTTGCTTCTGTAGCAGAAATCATTTGTAATTCTTCGTTTCTTACAATTCTTCCTAACATATCAACAACCATAATCTTGATCGTTCCTTGTAATGTTTCTGGCACTCTAATAAACGTAGCGCTCTGAACAGGATTAGGGTAGTTCATTACATTTGCTACTTTCTCTTGAATTTCATGCTCCTCCGTACTTAATACTGTATTGTTTGTAAAAGCTACTTTCTGAATCTCTACGTCAAAGTCTGAAAAATTTTGATAATCTCCCTGAACCGAGAATACAACACTTCTTATATCTGTAACATCAATTGACAACTGTTGTGCATTCACAAAATCCGAGAATTCAATATTATACAATGTACTAACAGCATTTGCATTTATTGTAAACCTAAGTCTATCATTCCAATCCGTTAGATCTTTAGTTACAATAATAACTTCTATATCTCTTGTAGTAGTCATCTCAAACTGTAGTGCATCATAATCCTCCACATTCAATGTAGCATCTCCTGCTACTATGTTTCTAAAAATATTTACTGTTTCCTTCACTTCACCTTTTACTGATATACCTCTTTCCACAGTGTAGTTATCATCAGATGCTACTTCTGTTTGTTCTAGAACTTCAAAAGTTTCTAAAACTACTCCTTCATTTCCATAATCAAGTCCCCAAGGACCGTCTGCTAGATATAAAGCATCTATCTGAGCTGAGTTATCACCAGTTATAGAAAATCCTATATCGAATAAAAACCCAGTATCGATAGTAACTTGCTCTCTATATACTCCTGATAAAGAAACTATCTGAGATAATCCTTCTTCAGAAGATAATTCGGTATTTCTTATATTTCCATTGAAATTCATAGATGAAACTCCTTCCTTATTAACAATATCTAATATAAGTTGTCCGTTATCATATCTTCCTTTTTCTACAAATACAGATGGTATTCTATTAGTTACTTCGTGACTTCTCATCGGTTTATCAGAAATAAAAGTATCTAAAATATGGTTTGCAATATTAGCTACTTGTGATACAGAACCTCCCCAAACCTGGAAGTTTGTATAATCTCCTTCTGGGTAACTATCGATATTCCATAAACTATAGATTTCATTTTCAGATTCTCCCTCTTTTATAGAAAAAGTCAAAGCATATTCTATTTCTCCTGTAGCTCTTTCAATTCGTGTACTAATAATGGTATGATTTCTGATCTCTACGGTTCTTAAGTCTAATAATTTAGATCCGTTAAGACGATCACATATCGTCTTAGAATGGTCATAAATATTTCCTGTTGTTGTAGTTGCTAATCCTGCAGCTACTCTTTCTTCATTTTGATAATAGTCTACAGAGAATACTGAATTGGCATTGGTAATCCCAAGTAAATCTTCTGGACTAGATACATACGTAGATTCTGAACCTGCCACTCCTGTAGTTGGGAAATAAAGACTTAAATCTTCATTGTTGCTCGACTTATAGGATACAACACCAGGTTGAAACTTTCTCTGCGATTTTTTTGTATTAAAAATTGTATTTGACTTCGTTCTGTTAAAATTACGTTGCGCTATTAAACTTGCCAAATCACCATTACTTTCTAATCCTCCGTCATTAGCCGAAGTTACATCTGTAGCACTATTTATGTCTGCATAATTATCTGTTTTAATCGCCGTTATTGGACTTGCTGTAATATAGAATAATGCATCATTAAAATCCTGATCACAAGAAGCGTAATCTCTTCTTATATCCTCAAATCCTAAAATTATTCTTTCAGAATCTGGATCATTAAGTAATACATTATGATATCTTAAAGTTTCATCACTTTCCGGATTATAATCTGGATTAGAATACAATTGCCAGTTACCTGTATCAACACATCCATCTTTCCAAGCATCCGCTAACAACACCCATCCTATACCTGTATTAGGAGGAAAACTACCGATACTCACTTTATCACCTACTTCTAAATCTCCACCACTTCCTACTGCAGAAACATTAGGAAAAATAATAGTAATATCTTCTGGCTGCGGAATTGTTTCGTAAGGATTGTCTGCATCATATGTATAAAAACCTAACGTGTTTTTATAACCTGCTCCTTCTCCTACAAACGTGATCCAAATTTCAGCATTTTCTTGTAAAACTACATCTGTATCGTATCCAGATGAAATATAGTGCGGATTAAAATCCGGTACTGGATATCCTTCTGGTAATGCATTATTAATCATATCAACAGTTTCTTGATTCACTACATCCTGACCATCAAGGTATAATGGCTTTCCATTAGAATCGAAATCTCCTAAATAGTTATATCTATCACAGATTGCCGGTATTGGAAAACTTGCTGGAGTCTGACCTCCATTTTCTGAATCAAAACCAGTTTTTCTTTGATCATAGTGATCATCTAAACCATCATTATCAGAATCAATTCCTGAAGCAGTAGTCTCAGCAATTCCATCTCCATCACTATCATAAGCTTCCGTATTATCAGAAATACCATCGTTGTCAGAATCTACATCTAAATGATTATAATCGTTATCTCCATCGGTATCAACATCTCCATTCGTTGACCCTCCGAAATCAGGATCAAAATTATCATCTAACCCATCTTTATCTTCATCCGTATTAGAAAGTCCTAAAAATGTAGTCGAATCTTGCCCTTCTATTAAATCAATAATCCCGTCATTATCAGAATCAATATCATAACAATCATAAACTTGATCATTGTCTGTATCTAATGGAATGAAATCTGTGCCTAACTGATCTGTATCGAATGCATCAGCAATCCCATCATTATCGGTATCTTGATATCCAGCATCTTGATTGTTACAAACCCCATCATTGTTCGTATCATTACTTCCTGCTCCAGCTTCTACTATATCATAAATTCCATCATTATCAGAATCAATATCTAAGAAATCAGGATTTCCATCACTATCTCTATCAAAAGCATCTTGTACTACATTATCTCCATTTCCACTTATATCGTTATCTAAATAATTAAACATCCCGTCATCGTCACTATCTCCATATGGATCTGTACCATTACATTCTACTATATTAGATAACCCGTCTCCATCTACATCCGCGTCCATAGAATCTAAAATTCCATCAGCATCTTTATCCAAAGGAGAAATACCGCTAGCACATTTAAATCCATCATTGGAATTGGTTGTTTCTGTTAAGTTTAATAGTGTAGCTGTAGGATTTGCTCCTTCATAATCATTGATTAAATATAAACCTCCATTATTATCCGAAACATATAATCTATTATCTGTGTCTGCATATGCTGCTCCAAAGGTACTAGATGGGAGGTTTGCTACAGTCTTACTTGAAAAAACAGGAGTTCCAGTAGATAAATCCCATTTAAACAACTTACCTCTACTTCCTCCATAAAAAGCACCGTTAACATATACTATGTCCGCGCAAGTACTTGGCGCGGTAACATCTGCTTCTACAATCTCGAATTGCGGGGAATAACTCCCATCGTAATCTTTTAGATTCGTTATCTTATGAAAAGTTCTTTTATTATTGTTCTGAAATACCCATAAATTCCCATCAGGATCTACATCTGCAGCATAACCACCTCCAAAGACTGTAGTACCATTAGGAGCTACTGCTCCTAGATCGATAATCATGTCTTTTGCTATTCGTAGTAAGTGATCGTCACCACTCTTTATTCCATATAAAAAATTATCTACAGCATTATATCCTCCAGCATTATATGAGCTGTAGGAATGTAACGCCTCTGAATATGATCCCGTAATTGGATCGTACGCTTTCATAGATCCTGAAATTACTTGATAAAACGTTCCATCATTACAATCAAACTCCTGCTGAGCAGAAATTGATAAGCTTATTATTGCGGTTAAAAAAGTAAAGATTCGTCTCATAACAATATAGATTTTCGGTTTGGATTACTCCAAAATTAATTAAGACTTGTAGATAATTAGTAAAATACTCGTTCCGTGCACTTTCTAGCCCGTTGGATGGTTTAGTTTGTTAGATAAGTGGGAATTAGGCAATAATATTAAATAAGAGAGCGGAATAAATAATCATTTATTCCGCTCTCTGGGGCAAAAACAAAACCAAACTCAAATCTTCAAATCATAATCTCTAAACTATTTTGTATTCTGTGCGAATTAAATTTATCAGAATGTTTTCTTGAAAAGGTTTATTAGTTTATTATATTATGAGATCATTGGTTTATTAGTTTTATTCATCAGAATTAATACTTAAAATACGCTCTCTCATTGTGTTAATTTGATTTCCATCAAAATCTTTTCTTAGATAAGGTCTAACTCGTGTCATAATATTTCCCTCTACATCGCAATGAAAAAGTCCAAGAGCGTGTCCTATTTCGTGTGGACTTGTAGATTGAAATAAAAACTCATCCGTGATTAAAGCTCTTTGTCTAAGTCCAATACCAGCGATAGCAATTGTATTAGTTCTAGGTATTACATATATATTCAAGCGATCTTGTTTATAAGAATCTTGGGTTTCTCTACTAAATACTGCTGATTCATTACCTCTATTATCCTTAAGGTCATACAATTCGCTATTAATAACGACTCTTGATTCTCCCATTTCTATTCCGATATCGTTTCTATTAAAAAAACAACCATTTAGAAATTCAAGATATTTAGCTTCATCCAATTGATACATTGACTTATCATGATTTTCTGAAGGAACTACATATATTATATCAACAAGCAACTTTGCTGTTGGATTATCCACAAATATTGGTTCTATGAATAATGGTGCGGAATCATCTTCTACTGAACATGAATAGGTAGTTAAGAGGATCAGTATAATAGGTAACAATTTTTTCATAATTTCTGAAGATTAGGGGTTTATAAATAATCAGAAACTTAATTTTAGGCGCGCATACTTTTCCGTTTCATTACTTTAAAGCTACCTAGATATAGGTGTTTAAACGAGATTTTTCGGTGAGTGGTAGATATCTATCGATGAATCGGTATTTTATTGAAGATCAGGCGTTTCATCGATTTTCGATAGATGGGGTATATGAGGCTGTGACGGCACTAAATTAAGGGGTGTATCGACGAATGGTTTCTCATAAAAGAGTTAAAAAAGAAAAATGCACTAATCATATTATAAAGATTAATGCATTTTTTATACGGTATGCGTATTAATTTACTCAATGGATACTACAATTAGACCCATTGAGTACATACTTTTATTAATGTTGGACTATTTTATTATAATAAGTTTAGGCGTTTCATCAATTCCGGACGATTAGATCTACTCACAGGAATAACATCTTTTGCAATTAAAACACTGTTATCTTCAATATCGATAATCCTTTTGATATTTATTATATAGGACCTATGAACTTTTAAGAAAAGGTCATCCGGTAATTTCTCCTCTATCTTTTTTAACGTAGAATGTACTGTATAGTTCTGTCTTTCTGTTTTGATAAGAATATAATCTCCCTTTGCTTCAATGATTAAAATTGTTGGGATATCAATCTTTATCAACCTTCTATCAATATTTACATAGAGATCATTCTCTCCGGAGGAGATTCCTGAAGGTTCTTTTTTATCCTGTACAGCGGTAGAAACCGGTGTTATATCTGGCGTGCTTTCTGCTTTTTGGATGGCTTTAACAAAACGTGGTAATGTTATAGGCTTTACCAAATAATCCACTATACATTCATATTCAAATGCTTCTAGAGCAAATTTTTCGTCAGAAGTGGTTAGCACTATTTTTGGAGGATTCTTTAAAGTCTGTATAAAATCAAAACCTGTAAAATCAGGCATATGAATATCTAAAAATATTAAATCAATCGAATTACTATTTAAGAATTTGATAGCCTGAATTGCGTTTGGAAATTCTTCAATCACATTCAATTGATCTACCTGAGAACAAAGTTGTCGAATAATTAATCTTGCAGTTTCTTCATCATCAATAATAATACAATTCATAAGCGTAATGTTTTTATATAACCTTCAAAAAATCTTCAATACTCTCTAAAATTAGCATAAATTTTGGATATAGCGAAGTGTCATCTTTTTTTAAATCTTCTTCAAAAGCAACAGTAACTTTATACTGAGCGTCGAATCCAAACATTCCAATTTTATGTTTTAGCTTGTGAACATCTTTTGCAGCTTCAATATAGGCTTTTGCATTATAATTTTTTAAAAATTCTTTTTTTTCTTCTGGAAATTCTTTCTTTATTATTCCAATTACCTTTTGTTCAAATTCTTCAGAACCTGCCGCAAGGTCTTTAATGTAGTCTAAGTTTGGGGTTTCTATCATGTTTTTACTCTTTTTGTAAGGTGAAGAAAAGTGTAGTGCCTTTACCAACTTCCGATTCTAACCGTATATCACCTTTATAATAATCTACAATTTTCTTCACAATCGGTAATCCAATACCAATACACTCTTTTTTAGAATCTATACTTTCGAATAGTTGAAAAATTCGTTCTCGATATTTTTCAGGGATTCCCTTTCCATTATCCCTTACACTACACTTTAAATATGATTCTTCTTCCTTAATATTAATATAAATTTCTCCTTTTTCTTTATCCATACTGTTGACAGCATTGCTGATCAAATGATAAAAAAGATTTTGAAATAATGTAGGATACATAAATAATTTAGACGCATTACTTTCTATATGAAATTGCACTTCGTCTGGTATTATCAATGATTCTATAATCTCTCCTAAGAAAGGTTCTAAATCAATTTCTTTATCATTCTCTTCGAACTTATCAATTGTCGAGTAGGTATGTAAACCTTTAATAAGGTTGTCCATTTTTTCTATGTTGTACTCAATGTTTTCTAAATTTTGAACCACATCTTCCTGTAGATTTTCACCATCTTCTTTAGTCCAAGCGATTAAGGTTACAATATTTCTTAGAGGTGATTTCAAATCATGTGAAATTGCCTGTGTGAATTCTCTAAGCTCCTTGTTTTGAGATGTTAATCTTTTTAATAAATTATCTTGTTTGGTAAAAGATTCGCAAGCTTTTAGAGAAATTGAAAATTTATCCATTATTGGAGATAATTGATTAATTTCTACTTCGTCAAACGGGGATCCTTTATGATTAATTAGCATTAAGCCTTTATTATTCTTAAGGTTAAAAAACAACCAAGATCCCTCGGTTCTACAGGATGAATTCATTTCTTCTTCATCTTCTACAAACATACCAGTCTTTATAGTTTCATCTTTAAAACAATCATTTAAAAAATCACTATGCTCCATCATTTTATCATCCACCAAGCCGACAGGATAAGAATAAGACCTTATATATTCATCTTCTTTTTTTGAAATTACGCAGCATCCACTCAAGTTTTTACGAGCAAGCAATAATTTTAAAAAATTATCACAATTTTTATCAAAGTCCAAAGTCCTGCCTATGGACATAGAATACTCGTGGAGCTGCAAAATATCTGCGATATGTTTGTTAATATTTACACTCATTTTCTACCAAATAATCCTATTACAATAGTTTTGTTAAAAAGTTCTAAATACCCATTAAAAGAAGATATTTCTCCTAACGTTAATGCTCCTCCAATAAACATTTGATCATTTTCCTTTTTCAAAAGACTTACTACGTTATCTAACTCTTTCTGAAAATGATCTTCTAAAAACAATGTTCTTGATATACAGTCAATTATAACTGCTGATGTTGGATTAGGGAAACTTTCTACGGCTAATTGAGCTGCCTTATTAGCAGATTCAAGTAAATTTTCTTCTTTGCCTTTTAATACATCCAACATCGTATTGTTAAATACTTCTCCTACACAGATCAATTCTCCCTTATCATTAGTAGCAATTGGATCTCTAACTACACATTCAGAATTATCCTTTACAATTCCGAATGGATACGATTTTGCTATATCGAAAAAATTATCTTCATTCAATTCTTTTCCACAATCAGATTTAACGATCTCTTTATAAACCTCGAGAGCGTTTCTCCAATTAAGTTCTTGTATTATATTTTTATCGGTTTTGGTAGCTATAATTGGTCCTTCTATTTTTTCCCATCCGTGTTGTACACCAATACTGCCTGATGTTTCATAAATAATCGTAATAGCTGCATTCATAAAAAAACCTTCATTACTAAATACACAAGGTTTTTGTTCTAAAGTGAGACTTCCTGCACCGCCTCCTAAATACAGACAGTTAGTACCGAACACCCTATACAACTCTGATAAATAATTAGAAATATTACCTGTCAAACCATCAATCATAGTAAAAGCACAATAGTCTTTTTCTCTATCTAAAGGAGCAGATGGAATTGTAAAATCTTTTTCTCTTAAATTTTGAGTAACAAAAAGGGTAGCAACGCGATCAACAAAATTGACAACAATACCTTCATCATAAAGGCCATTTTGATAAATAATTTTCGGAAATATTCCTCCCATAAACTGAACATCCAGTTTATTTAATTCTTCAACTAATTGAGGTATGTCCAGTATTGTTTTTTCTGGTACCGTTAAAATTACTTTTCTTCCAGCTGCTTTTTCCTTTATTTTAGCTGCTACATTATGGGGGTCTGTAGAACTTATAAACATATTTTTTTCATTTTTTTATCGTAAAGAAAAAGGTAGTCCCTTTTCCGACGACTGATTCCAACCAAATTTTTCCTTCATAGTAGTCTATGATTTTTTTAACTATAGATAGTCCAATACCAGTTGATTCTTCTGTAGAATCAATACTTTGAAATATTTTGAAAATCTTTTCGTGATATTTATCCGGTATTCCCTTCCCGTTATCTTTTATGTAAAATTTCCAATATTCTTCTTCTTCTTTTGATCCAATATAAATATACCCTTCTTCTTTATCCATTCCTTTGATCGCATTACTAATCAAATTTTGAAATAATTGCTTAACCCTATGTGGATCTTTCCTTATTGTCGGAAGTTTATTATCTATACTAAACTCTATAAAATCTGGCGCATGTAATGATTCTATTGTTTGATATATCAATACATTTAAATTTACCTCATTTACAATTTTATCTTTTTTATCGATCAAGGAATATTCCAAAATTCCTCCGATCATACTATCCATTTTTTCTATATTTTGTTCTATATGCCCAAAGTGACTTAAAACAGTTCCGCTCAACTCATCTGCATCTTCCCTTATCCAGCTTATTAATGCACTTACATTTCGTAATGGAGATTTTAAATCATGAGAAACAACTTGTGCGTAACTCGTTAATTCTTCATTACTCTTTTCTAGGTCCTTCAACATTTTAGCTCTCTGTTTTTCAAAATCAGAGATTTTAGCCGCCTGTTCTTCAATCAATGTAGCTAATTCAATACCTGTAAGATCTTCTATATTTGTTGTTACTTCTTTGTCTTTTTTATTATCGATCGATCGAAGTGTTTTTATAGCATCATTTAGTCGTTCTATAACTAATCGTTGTCGTTTCGCTTCTTCGGTTAATTGTATATTAGCGTCAAATAATTCTTGCGAACTTATTGACATCGCTCTTTGCAACATCGTAAACTGCTCTTCATAGGTGCTATACGAACCATCAATAGCAGCCAAAAACTCCTGGATTTCAGGATGATTTTTTAAATCATCAGATAATTTTTTTCTTATCTGCCTCTTCAGTAATGAATTCATTCTTTATTCACTCAATAAGGTTAACGTCATCGTTTGATTATGAAGCTCACATCGTGTACTATTACTAAATGGTGCTAACTCTCCATAAGAATAAAAACCAGTTATCACAGCATTTTCTCCTACTTCTTCAATAACTTCTTCAATTTCTTCTTCTACTCTTTGATCCATTACCAATTTTCTTCCTATACAGCTTACTAATAATGCTAATTGAGGATCCTTGTCTCTGGATTCCATAGCTATTTCTGCAGCTTTAGAAGCTCCATCCGCAATCTTATCAATATTGGCCATCATTAGTTGAACAACCGACCCTTCTGGCACATCTCCCGCCAAAATCATCGCATTTTTTTCTTCGTCGATAGAAAGAATGGTTCTTACGATCGCTTCTTTTCTTCCTTCTGTTTTTACACTTAAGGGATATAAAAGTGCTGACTGTGGTAATTCTGAGGCTTTATCGCCTAAATATTTCTTATACAAATCTAGAGCTGGTTGATTGTCTAGTTCAAACAACACATTGTTATCTGATTTTGTGATGATACGTTCTGGTCCAAAAGAAGTCCATCCTCCATATTGAGCACTGGTAATCTGTAAACTATCTCCATAAAACCCAACCGCTACAATTTCTCCTTCTTTTGGATTTTCGTTATATCCTACTAACGTTTTTTCAAACCTAGCATCATCTCCACATAATCCTCCTGTACACGGTATATCTTTGTGTATCGCTTCTATTCCATCTATTAAAGCAGAGCCATTAACATAACTACCTTCGCTAACAATAAAAATGTGTTTCAGATTCTCTGAAGGTAATTGATCTGCCAATCTTTTTCCAGTTTCCAAAGCATCCTTCTGAGTATCCAAAATGTTTTGATGACCTAATTTAATAGAACTATTTTCGAACTCTATAGCTGTTAAAGAAATAGTCCCTTCAGTAACATTTGCTCCCAAAATTTCTCCGGCAGAAGAACCTATGATCACTTCACTTTCATTAAATAAAGCTTTTATCTCATCTAAAATGGGTTCTTTTTCTATAATAAATCGGTTTCCAAATACTAACACCAATGGGTTTTTAAGCTTTTCATCATATGATGAAATTGGTTCCCAATTGCCATTTTTCTTTCTTTCGTACTGTTGAATTTTCATATAGAAGGTTTTTTAAGAGTGAATAAAAAAGTGGTGCCTTTGTTTTCTTCTGAGGACACATCGACCTCTCCACCATACATATTAACTATCTTTTTTACAATCGACAGTCCAATTCCGGTGGATTTAGATTTATCCTGAGCTGTTTGAAAAATCTCAAAGATTTTACGGTGGTATGCTTCTGGAATTCCTGGGCCATTATCGGCAAGGGTAATTTCCCAAAAACTGCCGATATCATTGCATTTAATATCCAAAATTCCTTTTTCTTTATCATTATATTTTATCGCATTACTGATGATATTTTGAAATAATTGTTGAAACCTAAATCGATCACCCATCATCGTAGGAAGCGTATCATGAATATTGATACTAAATGTTTCCGGAACATATATCATTTCTAATATATCGGATACTACTTTATCCAGACTTACTTTTTTTCCAGTCTTTTCATTTCTATCAATACTCGAATAACTTAGAATCCCATCAATCATGTGATCCATTTTTTCAATTTTATTGAGTAAAGCATTAAAAGAGGTTACTGCATTTTCATCTAACTTATCTTCATAATCTTCTTTTAACCAATTAATAAGTGCATTCATACTACGCAAAGGTGATTTCAAATCATGGGATACCACGTGCGCAAAATCATTTAACTCTTTATTACTTTGCTCTAAATTTTTGAGTAATTCTTCTTTTAATTTTTCGGCCTCTATCTGATCCGTAATATCTCGCACAATTCCTTGCGCGGCTATTGCCTTATTGTCTTTATCTCTGATAACACTTCCATTAATATGGACTGTTCTAATACCATTACTTTTGGTTACTGCTCTAGCTACATAATCCGTAAAAGATCCTTTAGTTACTAATTGCTGAAAAGACTCCAAGGCATAGTCAAAATCATCTTTATATATCAAGGAAATTACATTAAGTTTTTCTTGATTAATATCATAACCGAATAATTCTTTTGCTGCCTCATTCATCTCTATTACATCACCGTTCACTTTCATTAGAACATATGCGTCTACGAGATTATCAGACATTCCCTGAAGCTCAGAACTTTTTTTCGCTAGAACTTCTTTTAATTCTTGTGCGACTTCGTATAGCTCTCTTGATTTATCTTCTAGAATCCCCTCGGCTTGTTTACGAGCTGCTTTTTCCCTTGCAAGTGCTCTTTGCAATACATTAGCATTAAGTTCACCCATTTTTCATTTGAATCATAAATTTAACTTCGGTTCCATCATCTTTTAATTTATCATAAGATATAACAGCCCTTTTGTTAAAATGTTCAAATGTTTTGTGCATTAGACCTAACCCAAAGCTATACATTGCTCGACTTGATTTGTATATCATGGATAAGGTATTAGGTGTTCTTTCTAATACCTGAAAGGTAGGAAGTTCAGCATTAGGGTAAATTTTTCTTACCTCTACGTGAATGTGATTTTCTATAGACTCTAACATATCCAACGGATCTGTATAGCGTTCTATCAATTGTGGATAATTTGAAGCTAAAACACTAAAAAAGTGCTCCGCGTACGTCAGTAGAAGATCATCCGTTTTTATGTCAGTATTTTTACTTAAACTAGTAATAAGACTTAACATTTCAGAAAACTCATACGTTCCTATTGATGTATAAACTCCATTAGATGGTAAATTAGATTCTTCGATAATTTGATCTACCATTTCTAGACCAAACTTATCTTCGACAAGTTGCAAAAACTCAGTAAAAACAATTCCTTTCATAATATAGTATTAAATTGGTAAGTTAATTTACGGGTTTTCTGGTAGTTCAAACAGAAATTAACTCATTTTTTCCCCAATATTCTATCAATGATTTTATTTTTTCTACATACTCTTCGTACTTCAATGGTTTCACTAAATATCCCGCAATCCCCTCTTCATAGCATCTTTTCAGATCTTGGTGATTGTTAGAAGTACTTAAAATTATAACAGGAATATATTTTAATTTGTTGTTGTTTTTTAAACTTTTCAAGAACTCAATACCATTCATTTTTGGCATATTTAAATCCAATAATATAAGATCCGGAGTTCTAGTATCGTCATCTAAAATTTCTACGGCTTCTTCACCGTTTGTTGCTTCTTGAAGTTTACATGTATAGTTGTTCTTTTGCAGAACTCTTGTAAACTTCATTCTTTCGATCTCATCGTCTTCGATTAATAAGATTTTTAAATTTTTCATTTAGGTATCAATTTTACGCTTACGGGTGTAGCTCTTATACCGTAAAAATCAATAATTTTAAGGAGGTAATCCTTTGGTCATCGTTAGAATCATTTAAACTATCGATGAGTGGTAGTTTACTGTAGACGAATGGAAAAACAGGGTTATTACTGCTCTATATCAAGAGCTTCAAAGGAAACCAAAATTTGATCCTCAAATCTTGGGTGTAATTCAATGGGGTTGCAACATACCTCACAATCTTCTACATATACCTGATAAGAAACAGATGGATCTAATAACATTGATACCTGTTCCCAACAATATGGACATTGAAAAAAATGTTCGAACATATAATTATTTATTTCAACTTAGAAACTTTGTACTATTTACTTAAAAACACAACGAATTCTTATCAGCTTTAGTCACTCTAAAAATCAATATTCAATAATTGCCCGGTAAGCTGCAGTAATTGTAATTCAGCTAGTTTAGCATCATACTTAGCCAATGTCTTATTAGTCTGAGCTTGTATCAGATTAATCTGTGCTTGTCTAAACTCTATAGAAGTGATCTGACCTAAATTAAATCGCTCATTAGAGCGTTCAAAATTATTTTGATTTGTAACTACATTTTGTTGTTGTATTTCATAAACTTTAAGGCGGTTATCATAATTCCCTAAGGCATTCGCAATATCCCTCTTAACCTGTTGTTCTACCTGAATCTTTGCTAGCTCTTGTGAATCTAATGCTATTTTAGCATTCTTTACTCTTGTTATAGTACCACCTCCATCAAAAAGATTCCAACTCAAACTCAGTCCTCCTGCTAAAGTATAGGTGTCAGCAACATTGCCAGGAAAAAAAGCCGATGGGGGGTTTCTATTTTCATTCCAACCATAAGAACCAGTAAGACCAATAGTTGGTAAATATCCTGATTTACTAACTTTTAGATCATAATCGCTAATTCTAATATTACTTTCATTCTGTAATAAAGACACATTATTATCTATTGATTTTTCTAAATAACTATCTATTTCTAATCTAGAAATAAATTTTACTATAGTGTCTACCGTAAATTGTTTTTCTAATTCACTATCCACAATTACATTCAGGTCACGTTTAGTATTCGATAGTTGTTGTTTTGTATTCAATAAATTAATACTATCATTTGCTACATCTACTTGTGCATTTAATACATTTAACTTGGTGTTTTGACCATACTCAAATTGATACGTTGACCTAGTTACGCGTTCCTTCGAAATCCGAAGAGTTTCTTCGAGAATTTGTTCATTCTCGGTGAGTCTAGCTATCTCATAATAGACTGAAAAAAGCTGTAATAAAGTATTCTCAATCGTTTCTCTAGCTTGCAATTCTGTTAGGTTATATTGCTCTTTTAACCTTTTATAATTATAATATCTTCCTAAACCATCAAACAATGTATAATTAAGATTAAGTGATGCATTATATCTCTGTGTTTCGGCCCCATCAATTTCAATATCTTCTCTAGGCAATCCTGTATCAGGATTGATTGCTCCAGGAAATGAAGTATTAGAAGAGGTCTCCTGATAATTTGCTCCTGCATTAGCTGCTAGCGTAGGCAAATAGCCAGAATTTAATAGCCCTTTATTATTCTTTGCGGCATCTATATTATTGGTTGCTATTAGAATTCCATAATTGTTCTCTAATGTTAATCTAATAGCTTCTTGTTTTGTTAATTTTTGGGCAAAAACGTTACCACTAACTAGAAACAAAAACAAGACGAATCTCATTAAGTATCTATGCTTGTAATTCATGTTGCTCTTCATGTTCCTCTTTTTGTTCTTTTATAGCGCGTTCTACTTCTTCCTTTGTGATTTTATTCCCTGTTGACAACCACTTGGCGCCTACCTTCAACGTATTACTAAATGATAAAAACAATGGTAATACTAGCAATGTAAGTACCGTTGCAAAACCAATACCATAGGCTATAGATATTGCCATAGGAATAAGAAATTTTGCTTGACGACTTTCTTCAAAAATTAAAGGAGCTAACCCTGCTATTGTCGTTAATGAAGTAAGAAAAATTGCTCTAAAACGAGATTTTCCGGCTTCATAAATTGCATTATCGAAAGTCATTCCAGCCCTAAGATTACTATTAAACTTACCTATAAGTACTAACCCATCATTAACCATAATACCGATCAATGCTATAATTCCTAAAAGCGATAATATATTGATAGGAAATCCATGTATCCAATGTCCAAACGCCACTGCCGGAAGGCTCAACGGAATTAGTAATAACAATAACAATGGTTGACTGTAACTTCTAAAAGTAAAAGCAATAGTTATATATATCAACGCTAATGCAGTAAGACCTACAGGCCCTAAAGAACCTAAAAACTTTCCTGCTTCTCTATTTTGTCCTTCGTAAGAAGGGGTCACCGTAGGGTATTTTGCAATAATTTCCGGCATAATTGAGTTCTTAATTTCATCTAAAATATCTGTAGAACTTGTAGTTTCAGCATCTTTTAGATCCGCAGAAATCTGAACCTCTCTTCTTCCATCAAGATGATTGACAGCTACATCTCCTCTTTCAATCGAATAATCAACTATTTCATTTAAAGGTATTCTCTCTCCCGCAGCTGTGGAAATTCTCATATTATCAAGGTCCAGAATAGAGGATCTATTTTCTCTATCATAACGCACCCAAACTCTTATTTCATCTTGTCCTCTTTGAAAACGTTGGGCTTGTATTCCGAAAAACCCTCCTCGTACCTGCGCCATAACATCTCTAAGATTAAGTCCTAGTGCATATGCACTTTCCTTAAGTTCTAATTTAATCTCTTTAATCCCTGCAGGGTCATTATCAGCAACATCCTTAAGTCTAGAATCATTCTCCAATATGGTTTTAAATTCCTCTTTTGCGGATTTTAATTCTTGTATATTACTTCCTAATAATGAAACAGAAACTGGACTTCCTCCAAAATTTCCACCTGAACCAAAAATCAAACGCTCCGTACCAAATACAGGACCAACTTTCTCACGGATTTTGTTCGCTACTAAACCAGAGTTAACCGAGTTAGGTCTTTCTTCTCCTGGCAACATATTAATACGTAAAGATGCATTAGAAGAAGAATTTACACTTCTGATTATATTTTCGAATAACTGTTTCCCTTCATAATCCTCTCCTACCAAAAACTCTTCACTGAGTTCTTTATTTACAAGCCACGCTTTTTCTTCTATCATAGAAATAATAGAATCCGTTATCTTCTCATTGGTACCGTTTGGCATCCCTAAGTCTACGGATATTACATCACTAGCAATTCGAGGAAAAAATGCAGTTCTTACAATTCCTCCACCAACACTTCCTATGGTGAATATTAGTATTACAATGAAGATAGAAAAGGTGAAAAACTTATTTTTTAATGTAAAACTAAGCGCAGGGCTATAGATGTTATCACGAAGCCATCTCATAATCTTATCCCCAAAAGTATTGACATATCGTAACTTCGAAAACAAATTAGCAATACCACTTTTAGGTCTTTTATCTTCTGCCTTTAGGGCTTTAGAGTGTGCTAAATGGGCAGGAAGAATAATCAATGCTTCTATCAACGATACTCCAAGAGTAAGGATCACTATAACGGAAACTTCTCCAAAGAAATCACCAATACGTCCGTCTAAAAATAGGAAAATACCAAAAGCAATTATTGTTGTCAAAATAGCAGAAACGATCGGAGGAATCACCTCCATTGTCCCATCAATTGCTGCCTGAACTGGGCTTTTACCTTTTTCATAATGTTGATAGATATTTTCTGCAATTACGATACCATCATCTACTAAAATACCGATGACAATAATCATCCCAAAAAGAGATAAAACATTGATAGTTACATCAAAATATCCCGCTAATACGAACATTCCTAAAAAAGCAATTGGTAAGCCAAATGCCACCCAAAATGCTAAACGAGTATTTAGAAATAATGACAAAAATATAAGCACAAGGATCATCCCTATAATTGCATTTTCTGTAAGCAATTTGGTACGTTGCACTAACGTAATAGAACGATCACTAATTACATTAATCTCTACATTATTATACTTCTGATTAAATTCTTCTATATATTCTTTAGTCTTCTCTGCCGAAGAAATTAAATCTTCTGTATTAGTACTTGTTATCTGAACATTGACAGAAAGATTTCCATTAAAATATGAGGCATTAGGCGACTCCGAGAAACGATCTCTAATTTCAGCAACATCTTTAAGTCTTATAGTACGTCCTGATGCATCTGCACGTATAATTAAGTTAGAGAGTTCATTGGCATAATAGGATCGATTATTTGCACGTATAAGATATTCTTCTGCGTTGGTCTTAATAGTACCTCCGGTAGTTAATATATTAGCTTGACTTACTGCCTGAGCCACTTCATTAAAGCTAAGCCTAAATGCTAGTAGATTATTTTCATTTACAGCAATTTCGATTTCCTCATCTGGATATCCGCTTATACTAATCTGTGAAATACCATCTATTGCTCTAAGATCATTTTCAATTTGTCTTGCAATCTGTTTTAAAGTAACCAAAGGTATATCTGTACCACTTATTGCGAAATCTATTGTAGGCCTAATTGCTTGTTGTTTAGAGGTTACAATAGGCTCCATTCCTGTTGGAAATGAAGGCACTCTATCTACCGCATTTTTAACTTCGAGCAACATAAAATCGATATCTTTTCCTTTTTCGATTTCTACATTAATATTTCCACTATTCTCTCTAGAAGTGGAAGTAACACGTTCTACTCCTTCTAAACCTTTAAGATTGTCTTCTACTTTAAGTATAATACCTTCTTCTATCTCTAATGGAGAAGCTCCTGGATAGACAACGCTTATATTAATATTTTTAGAATCAGTAAGTGGAAAAAACGAAGACTTAAGTGATATTGCTCCAAAAATTCCGAAAGCAATAAAAGCAATTACAATTACATCAACGGCAACGTGGTACCTAATAAAATAAGAGATTATTTTACGCATAACTACTGTTTTGAATTAGTACTAATCACTTTATTATCGGTAGCTGATGAATTCTTTCCTTTACCTTTATATATTTTTACTAACATTCCTGCATAAGCTCCAGGAACAGGTTTATTTAGGATCACATCTCCATTTGGCACTCCAGTTAAAATCACTTTTTTATCAGAAAAATAAACCGGTTGCACATCAATCATATCTAAAATACTATCTCTAACCACAAAGATTTTATCTCCTTGCTGCAGTAAATTGCGATCAATTTCTATCGCATTTTCTGCTTTTCTTGCATTCAGATTCGCTTCTAAATACATCCCTTCTTTTAGCGAGGAGTCTTTAACCTCTATGAATGTAGTAATCGTCTGCGTAGCTTGATCAACTCTTCCATTTATTCTACTAACAATCCCAGTATAAAATTTTGACTTATTAAGATCTGAAAGCTCTACAGATTCTCCTATTTTTAATAGATCTGAATATTCTTTCCCGATAGCAACTTCAATTTCATAAGCACTAGTATCAATAAACTCACCTAACTTCTGTCCCTGACGAATTAAAGTTCCTTCGGTAACTAATGCCTCAGTAAGCACTCCAGAAAATGGCGCCGAAATTCTATACTTAGATAATCGCTGTTCTAAATTTTTAACATTATAATATGTGGTGTAAATATTTCTACCTGTAATAAAATACTTTTCTTTTTCGGAAGTAGTTTCTGGTAGCTCTGGAGTTACCTTATTTATATCAAAGTTAGTGAGGTAATTTTGCCATTTATCAAATATATCAGGGTAATCTAACCGTAAATCTGGCATTATCGAAGTAATTAAATTATACAAATTACTCTTAGCAGATTGTACTGAAGCATAATATTCTGAGGCATCAATTTTTATTAATGATTGTCCTTTTTGATATTGCTGACCTGTTTTAAAAAGTTTAGTTCCTCCTTTAAAAACTCCTTGTACTTCAGAAAACAACTCCAATCGTCTTTTTGCAATAAGATTACCATTAGCAGTAATCTTAATCGGCACTGTACCATTCTTAATAGTATCTACAAACACAGTTTTAACCACCTTAGCCGATTTGGGTTTTACTCGAGTCTTACTATCAATAAGTATTTTTGCTCCAAATAAAGATCCGGCAATTAGTAATAATCCAAGAACAGAAAGTATTACGTTTCTCATATACAATAATTTGTTTAGACTTCTAACATGAAAAGCTGCACAAAACTATCAACAACAAACGTGTGTTGCAGTTAAAGAACTCATAAAAAAACTCACCTTATAAAACCACAAAAGACATCTAATAATTTTAGATGCCTTTTTTAATTTTCTTTAAGATTAATTTATGTTAATCTGCTATTTCAGCAATTTTAGCTTTTATTTTCTTAAGTGTGCCAATCAAGTTTTCGATTTCCTTTTCGTCAAGAGTTTCTTGTACAGCCGGTATTAAATCATACATAATAGGAGTTACTTTTTCTATTACTTCTTTACCATAATCCGTAAGAAAAATACGATTAATTCTTCTATCATTCTCATCGCTCTTCCTAACCACAAGATCCTTACTTTCCATTGTATTTACCAATCTAGTCATAGAGGTCTTATCACGATGCGTAATAAAAGCTAAATCATTTTGTGATTGTCCATCATTTACTTTCAAACGCTTTAAAACACTCCACTGTTCTTTTGATAAATCCAATCCATTTTCGCTAAACGCTTTCTGAACCAAAAATCCAAAATCATAATGAATCTTTCCTATCCAAGATAACGCATGTGCATTTAAATCAATGACTTTTGTATCATTCATACATTGTATTCTTTAATTTACGAGTACAAAAATATCTATAAATATTCAGTTGTACCTGATACAAACGACAAAAATTGTCATCAATTATAAGGTTCATTCTATCTTAACATTTAGATAACATGCGATCATTTTAAGTATATTCAGAAAAAGCAACTCTAAACTATCAGAACTATAATTTTATCTTTTTATTTTTAAGTATTCTTTAAATTATACCCCTAAAATAGGAATTAAGATAATTTATCAATTTCTTCTTGTAATGTTTCCCAATTCTCCATCAAAGAAGCTAAATTGTCCTTTTTAGCTTGATATTTATCAAAGAAATCAGGTTGCGCGATAGTCTGATCATAATTAATAGCTAATTCTACATCTATTTCTTTGATTTCTTTTTCTATTTTATTGATCTTAGACTCAATATTGCTTAGCTTATTATTTAATGACTTCAGTTTTTTCTGATTCTCATATGATTGTTTTGCGGTCTCTTTGGTATCTGAAATAGATTTAACTTGTTTATCTTTCTTTTCTATATCACGAAGATCATTTACTCGTCTCTGCTCTAAATAATAATCTATATCCCCTAAATACTCCTTTATCTCTTTATTCTTAAATTCATATACTGTATTGGTCAGCCCTTGTAAAAAATCTCTATCGTGAGATACTAAAATCAAAGTACCTTCAAAACTTTTTAAAGCTTCTTTTAAAATATTTTTAGATTTAATATCCAAATGATTCGTAGGCTCATCCATCACCAATACGTTAAAGGGTTCTAGAAGCATTTTACACAAAGCTAATCGATTACGCTCACCTCCAGAAAGCACCTTTACTTTTTTATCTACTTCATCCCCTCTAAACAAAAATGCTCCTAACATATCCCTCACTTTACTTCGGGTTTTCTCGTTAGCAGCATTAATCATAGTATCATGAACTGTCAATTCACCATCCAAATACTCTGATTGATTCTGTGCGAAATATCCAATCTGAACATTATGACCGAGCTTAAGATTACCAATATGTGATATCTCATCTATTATAATTTTAGCTAAAGTAGATTTCCCTTGTCCATTTTGACCGACAAAAGCTGTCTTTGTGCCACGCTCCACCAATAAATTAATATCCTTTAGAATCTCCTTCTCACCATAATTCTTTCCAACTTTTTCTGCCTCTATAACTACTTTTCCTGGCTGTACACTTATGGGAAAACTAATATTCATTACTGCGTTATCATCCTCATCTACTTCAATACGCTCAACTTTATCTAATTTCTTAATAAGCGATTGTGCCATGGAAGCTTTTGTAGCTTTTGCTCTAAATTTCTCAATCAGTTTTTCAGTTTGCTCAATCTGTTTAGATTGATTTTTCTGAGCTGCCAATTGTTGATCTCTTATTTCCTTACGAAGTACTAAATACTTAGAATAAGGCTTATTATAGTCGTAGATTCTACCTAACGAAATCTCTATAGTTCTATTCGTCACATTATCTAAGAACATTTTATCATGAGAAACGATAACAACAACACCTGCATAGTTTTTAAGAAAACCCTCTAACCATATAATAGATTCAATATCTAAATGGTTCGTAGGCTCATCTAATAAAAGAACATCATTATTTTGTAATAACAATTTAGCCAATTCAATTCTCATACGCCAACCTCCAGAAAATGTATCTGTTAATTTGCTAAAATCTTCTCTTACAAACCCTAAACCCTGTAATACTCTTTCTGTTTCTCCTTGATAGTTATACCCTCCTAGAATCTCATATTGATGCGTATAGTCACTTAAATCAGTTATCAATTGATTATAACTCTCACTTTCATAATCTGTACGCTCAGCAAGCTGCGTATTAATTTTATCTATTTCTCTTTCTATCTTTTTAATCTCGGTAAAGGCTTCGTATGATTCTTCAAGAACCGTTCTACCCAAAACAAAATCAATATCCTGCTTTAAAAAACCAATTTTCACCTCCTTATCCATCGCAATTTGACCAGAATCTGGTTCTTGTTCTTTGGATAAAATTTTGAGCATAGTAGATTTTCCTGCACCATTCTTTCCTACTAGTCCTACTCTGTCTCCTGCATTTAATCTAAAGGCTATTTCTTCGAAAAGATATTCTCCTCCAAAAGAAATTGAAAGGTTGTGTATGTTTAACATGAGCTTTTGAATCTTTTGTGCAAAGATGATTAATTTTGTAATAGAATAAAAGTACTATGAGCTACTTAAAAGGAACAAAAATCTACAGCATTTTTACAGGCACCTGTCCAGTTTGTCAAAATGAAAGCATGTACAAGGATAAGAATCCTTATAAACTAGGGAAAATCTTTCAAATGCACGAACGTTGTAATCATTGCAATACAAAATATAAGATAGAACCATCTTTCTTTTATGGAGCTATGTATGTAAGTTATGGTGTTGGAATTGCCTTTGCCGTTGCAGCATTTCTAATTAGTAATCTATTCTTGAAACTAAATTTATTAAATAGTTTTTTTGTTATAGTAGGAACCTTAATTTTCTTTTTTCCAATAATTCTTAGGTTGTCAAGAAACATTTGGATCAACCTTTTTATGCACTATGGGAAAAAGAAAAATTTATCTTAATTTAGAATACCTCTTAATATCAATTTCCTCATCCAAATCCTCTCCATTTTCTATATGAGCATATAGTTTTTCTGTTACATATGGTCCAATTAATATTCCTCTGCTACCTAAGCCGTTTATTATATGAAGGTTTTTATATTGTGAATGCGTTCCAACGAATGGTCTTCTATCCCTAGTTGTAGGTCTAATTCCAGTTACCTGATCAATCACTTCATACTCTACTTTTAGAAATCGTTCTAGTTTGTTTTGCAAATTTTCTCTTGCAGACTTCGTAATACCTGAAGTCTTGTCTTGGTTATTATACGTAGCTCCTACTTTATACAAATCATCTCCTAAAGGAATAATAAATATGGACGACTTTACAGCTTCAGACAACTTTAATTGCTCTGATTTAATAATAATGTACTCTCCCTTATTCCCTTGAAGTGGTAGATAATTAAAAAAAGGGTTATTTCGAACACCGTAACCTTCTGAAAAAACTAAATTCCTCGCTTTTATTCCTTTATATTCAACCAATCCTTCTTTGACAACTAATTTATCATACTCAAAAGATTCCTTAATTAAACATTTTTTATCTTCTATATAAGATAGATATAAGCTTAGCATTTTTTTGACATCAATTTTTCCGGTATGCTTTACTTTTCCGAAACAAAAAGGTATATCTAGCGCTTCATTTTCATTTTTAATCAAATTCGACGATAGAAATTTATTCAATAAAGGCTTATCATAGGCTTCAAACCATAAATTTTGTTCTTTCACATCATTAAAACGCCTTAATATTGGAAGTTTAGAAATCAAGGATCCTTTAAGCTTATCTTCTATATTTTGATAAACAGATATCGCTAGTTCCAACTGTTCTGAAGCCAACCATGCTAGTGTAAATCTTTTAAGAATTACTGGATTATACAACCCTCCTGCAACCCTAGAAGATTGTTCCGAGCTATTCTCATAAACTAAATATGACTTATCATTACTTTCTAACTTATCAACAAATGATAATCCAGCCAATCCAAACCCTACAACTATATAATCTACCATGAGGATAAAAATAACAAAACGCCCAACAAATAAGTTGGGCGTTTATATATTATTATATTAGAAACTATAGAGTTTAGTAACTCCACATATCCATTTCAAAATTTCTGATACTTTCTTTAATTCTTTCACTTTCTAATAACTGCATCAAGGCATTATCGATTATATAATCATTTACCTCTCGGTCACCCTGGATGTTATCTTCCTTGTAAATTACAGAATTAAATCTTCTCGCATTAAGAACGTGATCATAAGTAAATGGCATAGAAGTATTCTTTCTATTAAAAGCCTTTGCATTATGAAGTATTTCTCTCACATCAGGATACCAAACCCAAAACAATGGAACCATATCCGGCTCATCATCATTAATGAAGTTTACATCCGGTGCAACAGGAGCAATACCAAGTAATCTATATCTTAGTTCACCCTGACGCTTATCAAAATACCAGTATCCTCTAATCTTGTATTCAGAAATATCAGCTGCACTGATAGTAGTTACCTCAATATATTGGGGATCTACTGTTTCACCAGCGTTAAATTGCTCATATCCTAAATCTAACGTATCTATTTTAGATAAAGTACCATCAAGATCACCTAATGTACGTGTTTCTGTAAAATATGAATCTGCATAAATTTTTTGGATTTTACCATTCTTTACATTAGACAATAATACATCATATAATGCACGTCTGTCTGCACCAATATTAACCGTATCTATTGGGTAATATAATGGGAAGTTTATACGCTCATCAAGATCGATCGTTTCCCAAGTAGTTTTAGCCCAAAGTACATCACGCTTATCAACATAACCATACTCTAACGGAAGGTCATTATCCGCTTGAATCTGTTCTATTGTCTTCTTTCCAATATCTTCTGGACTATCCGCGTTCAAAATATTAGCCTGACCAAAAGAAAATAAGGTCACCAGACTAAAAACGGTTAATAACAAATTTTTCAAATTCATAATCATTAGTTTATTTTAGTTCGTTAACTCAATGATAACTGGAGATATTTTTTTCAATTTATATCCCTTATTAGTTTTTAACTGAGCTTTGATATCCATTACCTGAACTGTAGATCCTCTTTTAGCTTTTTTAAGTGCAGATTTTGCTCTTGAATCTAATCTACGTCCTCTTACATTAATTGTAGGCTGACCACTTACTTTAAATTTAAAGCTAGTTACATCTAACTTAATATCAAAATCAAAATCTGGTAATATTGCTCCAATAGAAGCTTTATCTAAACCACTTTTAGACATCTTGATACTTCCGTCTTCACCTCTTGCAGTACCTACTGGTCTTGGAATATCTTTTATTCTAAATTTCTTACTATCACTTACAGTAGTCCCGTTTGGAAGTTTACCGCTTACTTTAATAGCAACTTCTCTAGCTTTTACCGTAGTAACATTCATTATATATTTACCAGCTCCTCCACTTTTCTTAAGACCAGGCGCACTTGCACTAACCGCAGGTACTCCAGGAATAGAAATTGTCATAGGATTCTGAACTCCTCTATAAACCACATTCATTTTATCAGCTGAAATAACCGCCGAATTTGGTTTTGGAATTACGGCATAAGAACTTTCAATTGGAATTTTAACAATAGAATCTCCTTCTTTAAATTGCAACTCTCCTTTTATATCTCTTTCACCTACATTACCTGCTGGGAAATCTAACATAATCTGTCCATTCTCAACCTCGAACTCCTTTTTTCCATTAACCTCAACAGCAGTTGGTTTTAAACCAGCATCAAATCGAGCTAATACAATACGACCTTTAAACTTTTCTCCACTAAAAAATGCAGTTTTGTCCGGAACAACAACCGCCTTATAGTTGGTAGCGGAAGCATCTTTTTGCAATTCACCTGCAAGTAATGCAGATAAAACTTTAGTTTCAGTTGTTTTAACATCTGCTTGCATTTGTGTAAGCTTCGTTATTGACGCTACTAAAGGAAATCCTTTAAAGTTATAATCCAACCAATCCTTAGACACTCCATCTCTATCTTTTACGTCTTCTGTATTAAAAGTAGTTTTGATATCATTAGAAACCTGACCATCAACCTCTTTCACAGTACTTAAAGCCGAAACAACACCTTCTCGATATGTTTTAATCTTTTCGATAAACTCTGCAGCCGCAGCAGTATTTTTTCCACCTTCGAAAAACTTCGAATCCAATGCATCTGGTTTATCCATCGTTTCGTAATCAGATGGATCATCTGCGGTTTCAAGTAATTCTGATTTTAATTGCTCTACATAGGCATTAAAATCATTAGACAATACACCTATCTGATCCGCCTTTTCCTTAAGCGGTGTATACTTAGCTGGTTGTTCTGAAACTTTCTCAGATAATCCAGCCATAAACGCAGTATTTCGTTCTGTAGAGATCGTATTTGCTGAAGTAAGCTTTTCATTCATCAAACCGAAAGCTGATAATACTTCTTTTGACATATTTAATGCCATCATCGCTATAAATACCAAGTACATAAGATTGATCATCTTCTGCCTTGGTGATAATTTTCCTCCTGCCATATTTCTATATTTTGGTAGTTATTTTTTAAATTAAGTTAAATACTAGTTTCTGTTCATAGCACTTAACATACCACCATATACTCCATTAAGAGAAGACAGGTTACTAGACAAGCTCTTCATTTGCTCTTCAAGTGCTTTAGCATTTTCTGCTATTGCTTGATTTGCTGCTGCTTGTTTTGAAGAAGATTCTAATTGTACTTTATACAAACTGTTTAAAGATTCTAAGTGAGTAGCGGCAGCGGCCATTTCTTCACTATATTTTTTAGTTCCTTGGATAGCATCAACGCTAGGAGCAATACCTTTCGCCGCACCTTCAAAGTTACGAATACTATCACCAAGACTATTCATTAAACTAGTATCTAGTCTAGCTTCTTTTAACATATCATCTAATTTCTTAGATAATAATCCTTCTGGAGTTTGAGCTTCTTTCTTGTCTCTTTTACTTCCACCAGCTAAT
The DNA here is from genome assembly GCF_900109375.1 of Aquimarina amphilecti. Classification (GTDB taxonomy): domain Bacteria; phylum Bacteroidota; class Bacteroidia; order Flavobacteriales; family Flavobacteriaceae; genus Aquimarina; species Aquimarina amphilecti. The sequence continues at coordinate 208,832 of NZ_FOAB01000005.1, read as the reverse complement.
TCTGGATATACTAAAGACCAATCTAACTCGTCATCAACTGGTTCGAAAGCAGAAACTGTAAATACTAATGCTTCTGTAACCAGTCCAATGATAAGCATCTCGTTTCCAAAAGGCCAGTGCATAATTTTAAATAATGCTCCAAGGATTACTACAGCCGCTCCGAGACCGTATACCATGTTCATTAACTTCTTGCTTGATTTTGAATTTGCCATAATAAATGTGTTTAGTTTTTTAAAATTTTTTAAATATTAAATTAAAAAAAAGGTTAGTAATTAGGGTTGATAGATAAATTTTGGGACTTATTCTAATTCTGATTTTGGGTATTATCTTCTCCAGTAACGTCAGTACCCATATAATCCTGTACCGTTCTGAATCCAATATAACTTCTAGCTGAATCCGCGTATTCGTAATCTCTGGTACTTACCTGTAGGAAATAAGCAACATCTTTCCAAGATCCACCACGTACAACTTTTCGTTTGTTCTGATCATCATTAACATTCGGGTTCATTGATGATACATATTCATAGGCTGCAGGATCATAAGAAGACTGCACCCATTCTGAAACATTTCCAGCCATATTATATAAATTATAATCATTAGGCTCAAATGTTTTAGCTTCAACCGTATATAGGAAGTTATCTGCTGCATAATTACCACGTAAAGGTTTAAAGTTTGCTAAGAAACAACCTCTATCGTTCAATGCATATGGACCTCCCCAAGGATATGTACCTGATTCCAGACCTCCTCTAGCTGCGTATTCCCACTCAGCTTCTGTAGGTAATCTAAAATAATTTACAAATTCCTTATTACGTTTTTTCTGATACGAATTTTTTTCGATAGTTCTCCAAGTACAAAAGGCTTTAGCTTGTTCCCAAGAAACTCCTACCACTGGATAATCATCATATGAACTATGCCAGAAATAATCATTATGCATTGGTTCATTATAAGAATAGTTAAAATCTTTAATCCACACAGTCGTATCTGGATATACTTCGATTACTGTTTCTTTAACAAAATCTTTTCTTCTTCCTTTCTTAGCACGAGCTGCTGCTTGAATATCCATCCAGGTAAATCTGAATTTAAAATTCTGAACATCAAACGTTCTTCTTCCGTTATAAGATTCCTCTAAAGGAACATATAAAGAATCCATTACCTCTGTATAAAACTCATCAGGATAATCTTCGGTATCCCATTCGATGTCGATATCTTTATTTAGCTTACGACCTTCATAACCAGTTTCTCCAGTTCCACTATAATTATCGTATACGTATTTCTCGTAAACAGACATATCTTCGGTATTCGCATCTAGAAACGCAAATTCTCCAATACCGTCATCACCAGGGGTTTTACCCATATCATCAGCCATAATAGCCAATTTCATTCTGATAGTAGAATCACGAACCCAGCGCACAAATTGTCTGTATTCACTGTTAGTAACTTCAGTTTCGTCCATGTAGAAAGATCGAACGGTAACTGTCTTTGTTGGTGCATTAGCTAATGCAGCCTTGTCATCATCAGATTTACCCATAATAAATGATCCTCCGGGGATGAGGGCCATTCCATAAGGTTTCTCTGGATGCCATTTTTTACCCTTTACTCCTACTAGTTCTCCGCGGTTTCCTCCACCACAACTATAGAGCATTGCTACAATAGCAAAGAGTGATACAAATTTCTTCATAACGTGTTTTAGGTTAAGATCTTTGAGATTTAAGGTCGTAAACCTATTTATTTATTTCCAGAAAAACAATTTTTTTCCAAAAAAAACCTTAAATCTCCCTAATAAAAATGTTAAACTTCGTTTTTTCGTTTTGCCTTATACCATCTTTCAGGTATTTCTTGATTACAAGCACGCTCATAATCGTTGTATGTGCAAGGTAATAACGTGTGTCTTTTCAATTTATTATTTCCAGATGAAATAAATGGTATTTCTATCCACCATCTTTCCGTTTTAGGACTCTTATAAAATGAAAGAACCTCATCTTCAATTGGCACATTATAGTGAAGTGTCCCTGATTGGTTTTTGATATCCAGTTCATTAGACCTATAATTTACTCCTTCAACAAAATACCATAATATTTGCGCAATCAATAAAGCCGTAGTCTCTTCGTGTTTAAAATTTTTAAATTCATATACTCCAAAACTTTTTACTTTATCACTAATACCAGCATATCTTGCTATAGCACAAATTTCTCTTCCGTTAAATCCATTTGGTGAAGCATATTTATAATCAAGACATGTGGAACTCATAGCTCCAAGATCGACAGCTACAATATCTGCATCACGCATAATAGGCTCTACAATAGTTACATCGGATGTAACTTCTCCTAACCTATATGCATCAAAATATAATTTTTCAATAAGATCTATCTCTTCTTGTGAATTGAAATAAGTCTGATACCCTATATTACTATAATTAAAAAGATTATAGGGTTGCTCAACAATAATTTTACCAACGAAAGAATTATTTTTTATTGGCTGAGAAGTATTCCCTAAATCAAATCTACTATCTACATTCACCAAATTAACCATCCTTTCTAGAATATCAAAAGCACGGTATTGACCATACACAAGATCTTGACTTCCTCCTATGATTAGAGGTATAACATTTTTTTGAAGAAGAGTTGACAGGACATCTTTCATCAGAAAATAAGTATCACTCACTTCCTCTCCTGGAATAATATCTCCAAGATCTACAATCGAAGTATCCCAATTACCTGGAAAAAGATCATAAAATGATTTACGAATGGTATCAAAATAAAGGTCTTCTCCTAAAAAATTAATATCATTCCTGTTTTCTCTAACACCGATAATTGCAATATCCATTTTATCTAACTCTGGCACTCCATATTCAGAGGTATGAATATTAATTTGTTTACCTAGTGCTTGATCAGGAAGTAAAGCAACATGCGCAGCCACCATTTCACTAACTGGCGAAAGAAATTCTAACGACATATCCTAAGCTTATTTCTTTTTAGTAGTTTTTTTTGCGGTTTTCTTCTTTGCAGCAGTCTTTTTCTTAGGAGCATTCTTTTCGATAAGATCTTGCACTTTTTCTAAAGTAAGCTTAGTAGCATCCACAGTTTTAGGTAATTCAATTTTGACTTTACCTTTAATAATATTACTTCGTCCCCATCTTGCTTTCTCAACTCTAATACCTTCTTCCTCCCAATTATGGATTACTTTATCAATTTCTTTCTGCTTCTTTTCCTCGATAAGCTGAATTATATCTTCATCAGAAAGGTTGTCGAAGTCATATTTTTTATTCACATTGATAAACATGCCTTTCCACTTGATAAATGGTCCAAATCTACCTGTACCTTTTTGCACTGGTAAATCTTCGTAGGTGTATATAGGAGCATCTGCTTTTTCTTTAGCATCAATAAGCTCGATTGCTCTTTCTAAAGAAGTGCTTAACGGATCTTCTCCTTTATCCAAAGAAACGAATTTAGCACCAAATTTAACATATGGCCCAAATCGCCCATTATTAACAGTAACAGTTTCTCCTTTATAATCTCCAAGTTCCTTTGGCAACTGAAATAAGTCCATTGCCTCTTCAAAAGTAACACTACTCAATGTCTGTCCTGGAGCCAAACTAGCAAATCTAGGCTTATCTTCATCTTCAGCTGTACCAATCTGAACCATTGGGCCAAATTTACCCAAACGAACACTTACAGGTTTTCCTGATTCTGGATCTTCTCCCAGAATTCTTTCTCCTACTTCACGCTCCGCATTCTGAGCAACATCTTCTACCCTAGGATGAAACTCATCATAAAACTCCTTCATCACCTGTGTCCAGTCTTCTTGACCCTCAGCAATTTCATCAAAGTCACGTTCAACTTTTGCAGTAAAATTATAATCCAAAATAGAAGAGAAATGATTTACCAAAAAGTCATTAACTACCATACCCACATCAGTAGGAATTAATTTTCCTTTATCGCTACCAACTTTTTCTTTTAGGTTCTTTTCTTTAATCGCATCCCCAGAAAGTGTAATCTGAACATACCCTCTTTCTTCACCCTCCTTAGAACCTTTCTCCACGTAGTTTCTATTCTGAATAGTAGAAATTGTTGGGGCATAAGTAGATGGACGTCCGATACCTAATTCCTCCAATTTTTTTACCAAGGCTGCTTCCGAGTATCTACTTGGTGGTCTTGTAAACCTTTCTGTAGCGGTCACAAAATTATTAAATAAGCTCTCTCCAATTTTCATTGCAGGAAGAATTCCACTTTGTTCTTCATCTTCATCATCATTTCCTTCTAGATACACTTTCAGGAAACCTTCAAATTTGATTACCTCTCCGTTAGCAACAAATTGCTCATTATGAGAGTTAGAACCTATTTTTACATTTGTTCTTTCTAATTTTGCATCACTCATCTGAGATGCTATTGCTCTCTTCCAGATTAATTCATACAAACGTTGTTGATCATGATCAACTGGAACAGTATGTCTAGCAAAATCTGTTGGCCTTATTGCTTCGTGAGCTTCTTGAGCTCCTTTTGATTTACCCTTATACTGTTTAGGATTACTATATTCATCTCCATAAGCAGAAATAATTTCTGCCTTTGCACTATTTTGTGCTTCCGTAGATAGATTAACACTATCTGTTCTCATATATGTGATTAACCCGGCTTCATATAAACGTTGCGCCATAGTCATCGTTTTACTAACAGAAAAATATAATTTTCTAGACGCTTCTTGTTGTAATGTAGATGTTGTAAACGGCGGAGCAGGTGATTTTTTTGCTGGTTTAGTAGTAAGATCCGCTACCTGAAATCCTGCACCTAAATTCTTTTGCAAAAATGCCTCAGCCTCAGCTTTAGTTTTGAAATTCTTAGGCAATTTTGCTTTAAAAGACTTTCCATTTTCATTAGAAAATTCGGCATCAATACGATACGAAGCTACAGGTGCAAAACCAATTATATCGCGTTCTCTTTCTACAATTAATCGAACAGATACAGATTGCACTCTACCGGCCGATAACCCTCCTTTTACTTTCCTCCATAATACGGGAGATAATTCGTACCCCACTAATCGATCCAATACTCTTCTGGCCTGTTGCGCATTTACCAGATTATAATCTATGCTTCTAGGGTTCTCTATTGCTTTAAGTATAGCTTTCTTAGTAATTTCATGAAAAACAATACGACGGGTTCTCTCCTTGTCTAATTTCAACTCCTCCGCTAAATGCCATGCAATAGCTTCTCCCTCTCGATCCTCATCACTAGCTAGCCAAACCATCTCAGCTTTTTTAGAAAGATCTTTTAGTTTCTTAACTACATCTTTCTTATCCTTAGAAACGATATATTTAGGCTTAAAACCTTCTTCTACATCCACCCCAAGTTCTTTCGCTGGTAAATCAGCAATATGTCCGAAACTGGAAGCCACTTTATAATCTTTTCCCAGAAACTTTTCTATTGTCTTTGCCTTAGCTGGTGACTCCACAATCACTAAATTCTTAGCCATAATCCTTTTTTTTCATCTGTTGATAATTAATGTCTATTAGTTTACAGATGGAATCTCTAATAAACATTTTTAGTTGGTAGCTACACAGCCACGAAGGCTTTTTCCGAGAACAAAAGTATATCAATTTTTCGAGATCAAAATTTTTTCTCAGAAATTATAATAAAAAAACCTGCACATTAGCAGGTTTAATTTTACTTTTTATTCGACAAGCGCACTCCAGCCTTCTGATTCATTTTCATTTTCGAAACCTACACCGTCTTTATATAAATAATATATTGGCAAATACACAAAGGAAGCTGTAAAGAAGATTCCAATAAAACATAATACCATCCCTACAATCTGCGATAAAATTGATGAAATAAAAATTAATCCAAACGCTACTAACCAAACTTTATTCCCGAATTTAAAACTTGCTTTGATTAAATCCGACGTACCTATATCTGGATTAAAAGCAAAAATAGCTCCTAACAACTGCAACGGAACTATCACATAAAAAAGAGGAAGATAACATAATGAAGCTGCTAATAACGCTATACCAAATGTAGCTATCGCAAGCGTAAAGATTTTACCTAAATATTTTCCTTTAAAAAACATAAAGTAATTAGTAGTCTCAGGAACTCCCATGTCCACTTGCTTACAAACTCTATAAAAATGAGCCGTAATGGCCAATTGAAATGCCGAAGCTACCATAGATATTATTACCACTAATATTACAAATAAAATCAACATCCCTAAAGAAAGATCTTCTTGAACATACCCATAATCTCCGTAACTATTTTCTAATCCTGCTAATCCCGCTATCGCAAAAATCGGTATATACATTACAATAATTAATGGAATTAACACAACCACAGAAATTAACAAATGAATAAATCCCTGCAACCAAACTTTCTTAAAAAGCTCTATACTTTTATTAAAAATATTTCCAAAATCTACAGGATTACTATTTTCTATTTTTTCAAAGAGCTGATTGGAATTCATAGTATCAATTGATTTAGTTAATTAGTCATCTCAAATATAAATATTTAAACAAATATAACACTGCCACTTTGTCATATATTGTTTTAAAGAGTATCTTTGCACACTATTTGAGTTCAATCAGAAAGGATATTATTATTACATGGAGAAGATTATTGATGAAAACATTCAGGGACAAACACTGTCTTTAGATAATAAAGAAGGAAACACCAGAAAACTTTTTATTGAAAGTTATGGGTGTCAAATGAACTTTAGTGATAGCGAAATTGTTGCTTCAATTTTAGCTAAAGAAGGATTTAACACCACCCAGAACCTTGAAGATGCGGATTTAGTTCTTGTAAACACTTGCTCTATTCGTGAAAAAGCAGAATTGACCGTTAGAAAACGTTTAGAAAAATATAATGCAGTAAAAAGGATAAATCCCGGAATGAAAGTAGGCGTTCTAGGCTGTATGGCAGAACGTTTAAAAAGTAAATTCTTGGAAGAAGAAAAAATTGTAGATCTTGTCGTAGGACCAGATGCTTACAAAGATCTTCCTAATCTGATTGAAGAAGTTGATGCAGGACGAAATGCGGTTAATGTAGTATTATCAAAAGAAGAAACATATGGAGACATTTCTCCAGTACGTTTACAAAGCAATGGAGTATCCGCCTTCGTATCCATTACTAGAGGTTGTGACAACATGTGTACTTTTTGTGTAGTACCATTTACACGAGGTAGAGAACGAAGCCGTGATCCTCAAAGTATTATAAAAGAAATAGATGACCTAGTAACCAATAATTTTAAAGAAATTACACTACTTGGTCAAAATGTAGATAGTTATTTATGGTACGGTGGCGGTCTAAAAAAAGATTTTGATAAGGCTAGTGATTTACAAAAAGCTACTGCTACGGATTTTGCAAAGCTTTTGGATTTGGTAGCAGATAAATACCCTAAATTACGTATACGCTTCTCTACATCAAATCCTCAGGATATGACATTAGATGTAATTGAAGTAATGGCTAGACATAAAAATATTTGCAAACACATCCATCTACCTATACAAAGTGGTAGTGATCGTATTCTTAAAGAAATGAATCGTTTACACACCCGTCAAGAATACATTGAATTAGTGAATAATATAAAACGTATTATCCCCGATTGTTCTATAACCCAAGATATGATTATTGGTTTTCCTACTGAGACAGAAGAAGACCATCAGGATACATTATCTTTATTAGAGCATATAAAATATGAACATGGATATATGTATGCTTATTCTGAAAGACCGGGAACGTTAGCTGAAAGAAAGCTAGAAGATGATGTCCCAGAAGAAGTTAAAAAAAGAAGACTCTCAGAAGTAATTGCTTTACAACGGATACATTGTGCCTATAGACACGAATCCTATATCGGACAAACTTTTGAAGTTCTAATTGAAAAAGAATCTAAAAAATCTGATCAACATTGGAGTGGAAGAACCACAAAGAATATAGTTGCTATTTTCCCAAAAGGGAATTATAAAATAGGGGATTTTATAATGGTACGCATTGACGAATGTACAAGTGCCACATTACTAGGAGAAGCCGTTGGGTATTCCGATAACAATTAAATTTAACATACAAAACATATTAATATAGCGCTACTAAATGGAATCAGTTCAAGCCACAAAACAACGATTCGGGATTATAGGAAATGATCCTAAACTAAACCGTTCTATAGAAAAAGCTATTCAGGTAGCTCCTACAGACATATCAGTTCTAGTTACCGGAGAAAGTGGTGTTGGTAAAGAAAGTATTCCCAAAATTATTCATTCATTATCACATAGAAAACATGGCAAATATATTGCCGTTAACTGTGGTGCTATTCCAGAAGGAACTATCGACAGTGAATTATTTGGTCATGAGAAAGGAGCCTTTACAGGAGCCACTTCGACTAGAAGTGGGTATTTTGAGGTAGCGGATGGCGGAACTATATTCCTCGATGAAGTTGGGGAATTACCGCTAACAACACAAGTAAGATTGTTACGGGTTTTAGAAAACGGAGAATTCATTAAAGTAGGATCTTCAAAAGTTCAAAAAACAGATGTACGTATTGTGGCTGCGACAAATGTAAATATGTTTGAAGCTATAAAAAAAGAGAGGTTTCGAGAAGACCTATATTATCGATTAAGCACGGTAGAAATCCTATTACCTCCCTTACGAGATCGTGAGCAAGATATACATCTTTTATTCAGGAAATTTGCTTCCGATTTTGCCACCAAGTATAAGATGCCTACTATTAGACTAGAAGAAGACGCCACCAAGCTATTAGAAAAATATCACTGGAGCGGTAATATCAGGCAATTGCGCAACATCGCTGAGCAAATATCAGTCCTTGAACAAAACAGGACGATATCTGCCAATACATTACGAGGGTATCTACCTAATATAGGAAGTAATTTGCCTGCTGTAGTATCTTCTGACAAAAAAGATAGCGATTTTAGTAACGAAAGAGAGATCTTGTACAAAGTGCTTTTTGATATGAAAAATGACCTTAATGATCTCAAAAAGCTAACCATGGAACTAATGCAGAGTGGAAACTCTCAGCAAGTACAAAAAGAAAACGAAGGCTTAATCAGGAAGATCTATCGAGAGGACAAAGAGGAAGAAGCGATACCTTTTGAAGAGCCTATTACACCAACAACAGAAGTTTTACAAATAACTCCTTCTGAAACGATTAAAAAAGACGAAGACAAATATCATTTTGCAGAAGAAATTGAAGAGGAAGAAACTCTTTCTTTACATGATAAAGAGCTAGAATTAATCAAAAAATCTCTAGAACGTCATCGTGGAAAACGAAAAGCTGCTGCAGAAGAATTGGGAATCAGTGAGCGTACCCTATACAGAAAGATTAAGCAATATGATCTTTAAAAAAGAGAATAAACACACAATTAAAAAAATATAAAATTGGTACACAAAATTAAATATACCATCATAGCAATCATTGGAATTATCATAATTCAGGGATGTGGAGCATATTCTTTTAGTGGAATAAATACTACAGCAACAACATTTCAGGTAGGCTTTTTCCAAAACCAAGCTTCTATCATTATACCAGGAATTGATCAAACTTTCACTAATCAGCTACAAGATTTAATTCTAAATCAAACTAACTTAGATTTAGTAACCTCTAATGGAGATATTGCTTACGAAGGAGAAATTGTTCAATACTATGTTGCTCCAACCAATGCTACATCAGCAAACACTGCTGCACAGAACAGACTTACCATTGCTGTAAATGTTCGTTTCTATGATATAAAAAATCCTAAAGAAGATTTAGAACAACGTTTTTCCTTCTTTTTTGATTACCCTGCTTCGCAAGCAGAAACAGCAGTAAGAGATGAAGCCGTACAAATTATCTATGACAGAATTACTCAAGATATACTAAATGCTACATTAGCGAAGTGGTAAAATTTTAAATTACATTTTTTGAATATTAAAGAACTTACATATCTATTCCAAAATCCTTCAACGATAAACAAGGAACAAACAGAAAATTTAGAGAAAATCGTTCAAGAGTTTCCCTACTTTCAGTCAGTAAGATCTTTACTCTTAAAAGGGTTAAAAGAAGATGAGAATTTCAGATACAATCAAGAATTAAAAACTACAGCTGCATATACAACTGACAGAGCTATTTTATTTGATTTTATTACTTCTGAACTTTTTAATAGTAATATCGAAACATTAAATACGGAAAAGAAAACTAATAGTGATATCGATGTTGTAGACCCTCAAGAAATTAAGGTACTTGAAAGGATTTCTATAGACGATGCCGTGTCTATGAACATGGAGGAAGCAGAAGAAGTACTAGATCCTTCTTTATTTTCATCTAAAGATGAAGACACCTCTAATAATATTACGATTGCAGAAGCAATCATAGAGCAATCCGAGAAGAATAATTCAACCGAAGAGATTACAATTCAAAACGAATTAGAAATAGACAAGCCTTTTGATTTTAACAAAAGAGAAGCTCATTCTTTTGCAGAATGGTTAAAACTTTCATCCATACAACCCATTAACAGAGAAGCAGAAGAAAAAAATCAAACTCAAAATAAAGAGAACGATGGTGAACTCGAAAAATCTTCTGATCAAGAACACAAATTTAACCTTATCGATGATTTTATTGCTAACAACCCAAAGATCAAACCTGCTGAAAAAAACGCTCCATCTCGTAACTTAGCTAATGAACACACGGTAACTCCTGATGAGCTAATGACGGAGACTTTAGCTAGAGTTTATTTAGCTCAAAAAAAATACAAAAAAGCAATTCAGGCATATAAAATATTAATTTTGAAAAATCCCGAAAAAAGTGGTTTCTTTGCAGACCAAATTCGAGCGATAAAAAAAATACAAGAAAATAAATAACAATATATAATGACAACGTTTTCAATCTTTTTAATACTAATCGTAGTTGTATCATTTTTACTAGTTGTAGTAATTATGGTTCAGAATCCTAAAGGAGGAGGTTTATCATCTTCTTTTGGTGGAGGTGGAACACAACAATTAGGCGGTGTAAAAAAAACCACAGATTTCTTAGATAAAAGTACCTGGGCACTAGCAACGCTATTATTAGTGCTTATCCTTTTATCTAATGTAGACTTAATGGATGGCGGAACAAGCCTAGACCCAACAGTTGACACCAATGATGTAGAATTGATTCAGGATGCACCTGCTGCTCCTGCAACAGATGACACACCTGAAGAATAAATTAGTTTATGAAACTAAGATACAATGCCGACTTGTCATACAGTCGGCATTTTTTGTTTCAATTTGTCAGTATCAAGTCACTGGCATAATTTCTGAAATGCATAGCATCAAATAATTCATTTTAATTTAAAAATATAAAACCAATAATAATGGGAGTAAATATTAAACCTCTTTCGGATCGTGTGGTTATTGAGCCACTTCCAGCGGAAACGCAAACGGCATCAGGATTATACATCCCTGATTCAGCACAAGAAAAGCAACAAAAAGGTAAAGTAGCTGCTGTAGGTGGCGGTAAAAAAGATCACGAGATGACTGTAAAAGTTGGTGACACTGTACTTTATGGAAAATATTCTGGTACTGAATTAAAATTAGACGGTAACGATTATTTAATAATGCGTGAGGATGATATCCTTGCAATCGTTTAACACTCAATCAAAACACAAATCTAAATTTTTGATACTCCTGAAGTAAGTCAGGAATTCAAGATTAAAAAAATTAAAATATTATGGCTAAAGACATAAAATTTGATATAGAAGCACGTGACGGAATCAAACGTGGTGTGGATGCATTAGCAAATGCAGTAAAAGTAACACTAGGACCTAAAGGTCGAAATGTAATCATTAGCAAATCTTTTGGAGCACCTCAAGTAACTAAAGATGGAGTTTCTGTTGCTAAAGAAGTAGAATTAGAAGACGCTCTAGAAAATATGGGAGCGCAGATGGTAAAAGAAGTAGCTTCTAAAACCAATGATCTTGCAGGAGACGGTACAACTACCGCTACTGTTTTAGCGCAAGCTATCGTAAAAGAAGGTCTTAAAAATGTAGCAGCTGGGGCTAACCCAATGGATCTTAAGCGCGGTATTGACAAAGCAGTTCTTGCAATTACTAAAGATCTAGAAAAGCAAACTAAAGAAGTAGGAAGTTCTTCTGACAAAATCAAACAAGTTGCTGCAATTTCTGCCAATAATGATGAAACAATTGGTGATCTTATTGCTAAAGCTTTTGGAAAAGTAGGAAAAGAAGGAGTTATTACTGTAGAAGAAGCTAAGGGAACTGACACTCATGTAGATGTAGTAGAAGGAATGCAGTTTGACAGAGGATACCTTTCTCCATATTTCGTTACAAATAGCGAAAAAATGACTGCAGATTTAGAAAATCCTTACATTCTTTTATTTGATAAAAAAATATCTGCAATGAAAGATTTATTACCTGTTCTTGAACCAGTTGCTCAAACAGGAAAACCTCTTTTAATTATTGCTGAAGATGTAGATGGAGAAGCGTTAGCAACATTAGTTGTGAACAAACTTCGTGGTGCATTAAAAATTGCTGCTGTAAAAGCTCCTGGTTTTGGAGACAGACGTAAAGCTATGTTAGAAGACATTGCTATTCTAACGGGAGGTACTGTAATTTCTGAAGAAAGAGGATTTACTTTAGAAAATACTACTATCGAACATTTAGGTACTGCAGAAAAAGTTGCTATCGATAAAGATAATACTACTGTAGTTAATGGTGCTGGTGGAGAAGATTTAATCAAAAACAGAGTAAATCAGATCAAATCACAGATTGAAACGACAACCTCTGATTACGATAGAGAAAAACTACAAGAGCGTTTAGCTAAATTAGCTGGTGGTGTTGCTGTATTATATGTAGGTGCTGCTTCTGAAGTAGAAATGAAAGAAAAGAAAGACCGCGTTGATGATGCACTTCACGCTACTCGTGCTGCAGTAGAAGAAGGTATTGTTGCTGGTGGAGGTGTTGCCTTAGTTAGAGCTAAATCTGTTCTAGAAAAAGTAAAAACTGAAAATGCCGATGAAGCTACAGGTATACAAATTGTAAACCGCGCTATAGAAGCTCCATTAAGAACTATTGTAGAAAATGCAGGTGGAGAAGGATCTGTAGTTATCTCTAAAGTTTTAGAAGGTAAAGACGATTTTGGATATGATGCTAAATCTGAAGCATATGTAGATATGCTAAAAGCTGGTATTATCGATCCTAAAAAAGTAACTCGTATCGCTCTAGAAAATGCAGCTTCTGTATCAGGAATGATTCTTACTACGGAGTGCGCATTAATAGACATTAAAGAAGATGCTCCTGCTGGAGGCGGAATGCCACCAATGGGTGGAGGAATGCCTGGAATGATGTAACGGTGAGCCACCGCAAGCTATTCATTTAGCATGTTTATGGAAAACACCAACTATAAAATAATTATTCAGCAAGTTTGTAAATTAATTTGTTGACGTGAATATAAACCCTTGTTTCAAGATTTTGAAACAAGGGTTTATTATTTATTAAAAGGTTTTAATTAATTAGCATGATGTTTTAAATGAGTAGCTATAGCCGTAGCAACATTTTCCAGTTTTAATTTTATGAAAATTAACTTTTATCATCATTGTATGATAAACGGTGGATCCACAGTACGTTGCAGAATTACCGACATTATATAATTTAGTACCTAATAACCTTGACCAAATTCCATAAGTTCCGTTTTTCTTTTTTATATCAAGCTCCAAATATTCTTTTGACTGCGTCTCTGATGTGTAAGTAACGGTTGCACCAATTACGCCTGCAGCTGCGTAAGCATAATTTTTAAAATTTCCAGAGCTTGCTTTTTCCTCATTTTCAAAAGCTGAAGGATAAATAGCAAATGAACTAACATTATCAATGAATCTTTTGTCTTTTATATATATCAAAACCGAGTTTTCAATAGAGTTATCAGGGTTCTCCTCTAAAACTTTCGCTTGAATCGGATTTGAAATTATATTTTTTTCAACTTCTTCAGCGTTATTTAATATAATTTCAAAACTTTCATTATTCAGGCTTTTGGCATTTTCTTGTGTATTTGTAAAAATAACAAGATCTACTTCATTCCCTCTCATATCTTTTACTGTTAAATCCCTACTAAAATTGTAGTTTTTTCCAATTTCAGAATTATCATCTCCTATACTAACAAACTCATTATTAGATATCGAATCCACTTCAGTCACTTCTTCTTTATCACAAGAGATAAATACAATTCCTACTATGGCAAGGAATACTATTCCATAAATTAATTTTTTCATTTTTTAAGTTTTATTTAGTACGTTGTTTCTTTTCTCATTAGATTTTTACTTCTATTACTTATGAAAAAATAAAACTTCAATAAATTATTATTTTGATTTTTTACTATATTATTAGCACCACGAACAACCATTATCAATAAAATCCCAAAAAAAGTCAAAAGTATTCCACCCTCCAAACTCATTTCCGCACCAGCTAATTCTCTGAGAATTTACTGGCCTTCCATCATTAAGAACTCCTTCAAACATAAATATTGATTCATTTTCATATTTATGCCAAACCTGAATAGTTTTACCATCAATAAGGTGTTCTGCATAGGCTGTCCCTGTAAATTTAGCTTCGATAATTTGATATCTTTCTAAATCATTTTCGGTGATATTTAAATCTTTTAAAAAAGCTTCTAAAGATGATTTTCTTCCAACCGCATAATCTTTGGCAAGTATTCTTCCATAATCCTCATGGTAATCTAAAACAATTTCTTTCCCTTCAAAAGGAACTTTTACTTCTCCGTGCTCAAAATTACTTCTATCTACCTCATATACTCCTGCTGGGATAATAATCTCCTGCATTCCTAGATTTCTGCTCACATTACTTCTTAATACAACATCTTCGGTAAGATTAAAATCACGTTCCTCTAAACTTCTTGAAAACACCATGTGCAATCGATCTCCTTCTATACGAAATGCGATCACCCCATTATCTGGGTCATCATTATCATTTAATAAAAGCTTAAAAGCTTGGTTTAATTCACTCACAAAACCTGTACCTGATCCTGAATTATTTAGAGTCCCCCAGCTAATAACAATATCTCCATCTCCATCTGTAAAACATACTCCAGGTCCGGTAGCGCAAGATCCAAAGCTAAATCGCCAATCCATTGCTAAGGCCCAGGGAGCTGTAGCAGCCTGAACACCTGAATGCTTAAGTCTTATTTCTGATTCTTTTTGTTCATTAATTATTTCATCTTCTTTTACACAGGCAAATACTACAGAAAGTATTAAGAGTGTAGTTATAATATAATTTATTTTATTTTTCATCTGTTTATTTGTTATTGTTTTCTAAAGTCAGAGATATTCTGTCTTTAGCATGAGAAAATCACCACATAGTTATTATTATGGCTGATTCTCAAAAAATTATTTATTAGTTTATATGGACTACATTAAAACCAACACCAAGCTCCATAGGAAGAAACCTGATCATTCCAGGATGTTCTCCACCACCACCATCCAGAAAGTGTATACCATTGCAAATTTGGCACTCCAAAAATAGATGTTGTATAATCGTCTATATAAAAATTAAGAGACTTACCTCCGTAACAGATATGCTCTCTAAGTGTTAGATATCCTTTCGTATTAATGGGTATCCCCATTTTTATAGAAGATAAATTATCATTATAGCTAGAACCCACCCAATGATTACCAGTGGCTCTGGTCATAGTTCTTCTCATACCCATCATTTCAGTATCATAATATGCATGCTTATAAAAATAAAAGCTTCCATAACCTAAATAATTAAAACTAGAACAGGCCCCCTTAGTGTTTTGATTTTTGAAATTTCTATCAGGTAATTGACCTTTACTTTCTAAATATCGATTCATCTCCTCATCTGTATCGAAGACCTTTATGGCGATCTCTTTGCTATCCATTACTGGATTTTCAAAAAGTAGTGCTTTTGGGCTGTCCTCTTTACCGAAAACGGCTTTTGCAATATCAACATCGCCAGATGTTTTAATAACATTTCTTTCTTTTTCATTCAGAGTATAAGTCACATTAAACTCCTTTCCCTGATAATGATATCTATGAGAAATATCTACTATTTCTTCATTCTGTTTTACAGTTTCTATTCTTTCACTAGCTTCTAAATTTGTTGTTACTACAGAGTCATCTGTTTCACATCCAAAACTAAAAACTAACAATAAACTGAAGATTATTAATCTTCTAAGGTTTTTTTCCATGATTTGTGATTTTAATAGTATCCCTACTCTTTTAAAGGTTTTTCGGGTTACACCTAATGTACTTTAGTACTGGTTTAGTACTGGATAATCACTGAATTTTATTTTTTTGAATTCAGCATATTATTCAAGCTCTAATTTAGATCGATCTACTATTAAGTGTGGAAATCAATTTTTCATTACCCAAATAAAGAGGAAAAAGTGAATTAATTTTTTTATTCCGTTATAGTTTATTGATATTTTCTCTTTTTTTAGGTCAAGAATGAGGTTCATTCTTTAGTAAAGTGTTTTGAAATTGTATAATTATAATCTTGAAATTTAGAGCAAATGCCTTTAAAGGTTTTATTGCTTTTTAGACGAAATAACCCTTCAGAAAGGAAACTTTATAGCGCTATTCTTTTGAAGGTCTGGAAATAGTAATTTTTTCGCATGATTAAATCGTAGTAACAGATTCTAAAATTCTAGACCTTAAAACTACAGGTTACGAAAAGTATTAATCTAATTGTTTCAATAATTCTCTTGCTTTTGAATAATTGAAATTTTCTTTATTCTTTATCAAAGACAACAACTCTTCTTTTGCTTTAGATATATCTCCTTGCTTTAGATAAACCATAGATTTATACCAATAGGCTCTATTACTATTTAGGCTTTTTTGTTGTAACAATTGATCGAAAATCTGTAATGCATCATTATATTCTTCTAATTCTAGATAAGATGCTCCCAAATACATTAAAGTATGGCTATCCTGCCTCTTACCTTTTTCTATTATATCAATAAAAATAATCTTAGCTTTCTTGTACTCTTCTTTTTTAAACAATTGTTCTCCTTGTAATTCACGATTCTCAACATTCGACTGTTCGGTTGTCGAAAGTAAATTGTTTTCCCAATCAACATATTCTGCATAAAGTGATTCTCCCGATAGTGAATTAAAATTAAAGATCTTTATTGACACAAAAACAATGATTAAGGCAGCAACTAAACCAACTGCATACTTTCTCCATACTTTTCTATGTTTATTTTGATTTTCAAAATATTGACGCCCACCTGATTTAATTTTGGATTCTATATTCGAAATTAACTCACTTCTTTTTAAAGTTTTTATTTTTTCAATTTCTTGTTCATTATTTTCATGACCCCAATCTGGCCATCCTTTTTCCGTAATAGCATAAGGTAACTTTTGATATAACAACACTTCTTCTCTAAACACCTTATCAACCTCCATTCTCTTCTGTATTTCAATATTTTCGGCCTCACTAAGGTTACCTAAATTGTAGTTTATTATCTGATTATAATCTTCTTCTTCGAACTCCATTATCCTTTTACAATTTAAATCGTTTATCCGTTTTTATAAACTTTACTAATTTACTTTTGCATTTAAATATTCGCTGACGAGCTGTATTGATAGTAGCATAAGATAACTCTTCAACAATATTCTCATAGGATACCTTATTAAAAAACAATGCAAGTATTTCTCTACAGTTATCGGATAATAATGCGAATTTTTCCCTATACAGTTCCATTTGTTCGTGCTCTATTAAAAATTGCGCGAAATTTGTGTCCTTATCTATTAGTGTATATCCTTCTTCTTTTATTACCCGTTTTTTTTGATTTTCTAATTCTCTCCTCCACATATTTTTACCTACTGTAAATAAATAGGCCTCAAACGATTGGATATTTATACTTTTTTTCTGAACTCTAATTACAATGTGTAATAATGACTCTTGAAAAATATCCTCTGCAGCAGCATGAGTACCTTTATTAAGCAAAACAAACTGCAATATTTTAGGAAAAAAGCGCTGATATATCTCAGAAATAATAAGATCATCTCCTTTTAATAAAGCTTCTACAAAATAATCTTTAGACAATATTTTCTCTTTGTTATCTATCATAAATACTCTCTATACTAATAGTTTTGCTTCGATATTAAAAAATTTTTTCTGTTATTTCTTTTTAATACATTTCTATAAATAGTAAACCAAAAAATGATACTTATCAAAAAATGGGTAATAATTTTTAGGAATGTGCACTATAAGGTAACAGTAAATATTAAAAAAAAGAAGTACATGAAAAATTTAAAACCTATTTATCTGTTTCTTTTACTAGCTTGCTTGTGGACAGGATGTTCCAAGGAAGGCATTGAAGATACTCAAGAAATAACAGAATTAGTAAGTAAAAATCAATCTCAAAATAACAATAATCAAGTAAACCCTCCTATTCGTTCTAAAAACGAGTTAATTGTATCTTTTAGACCTAATACATCACCAAGTTCCAGAGATACTTTGCGATCAAATTATGGTATAATAAGATACGAAACCTGTAATTGCGGTAACGATAGGATTGAAAAATGGGAGTTCTCCCCTGGTGTTGATGTCGAAGAAAGAACAGGAGATATTGCCCAGGAAACTGATGTAGAAGGTGTTGATTATGAATACCTCTACTCTAATGAAAACATAGCTCCAAATCTATCAATTGCAGAGCCTCACTCTACACTGATTACCAATATGGTTAGATTAAATAACGCTGGTGTTAACATTGCTGTTTTGGATACAGGAATAAATCTGAATATACTTCCAGATACAGGTCGCTTTTTGTATAATTCGAACATAAACATTAATAATTGTACTGAAAATAACACATCAGAGGTTTCAGGATGGGACTTTGTTAACTATGACAATGACCCCTTTGATGAACTAGGACATGGGACAGCTGTTATTAGTAGAATAAAAAATAAATTAGAAAATGAAGGGGTATCAAGTTATAGTATTTTACCCGTAAAGGTTTTCAATCATTTAGGTAAAGGAACTACTTTTAATATACTTTGTGGGTACCTTTACACTGTAAAAAAAGAAAATATTCATCTAATCAATATGAGTTTTGGTTGGTCTGGAGCACCTAGTCATTTATTAAATTTATATGTAAGTGAAAATAATCACATACTACATATCACCTCTGCTGGTAATAGTGACTTGGATAATGATAGTAATCTCCACTATCCATCTTCTATAACAGTTAATAATCTATTAGCTATTGGCAGCTATGAAATACGCACAACTAGAACAGGTCCTATAATTAGGAAATCTAATTTTTCAAATTACGGAAGATATACTGTAGATTATTTATCAAAAGGACAGGATATCTATTTCCAAGATGTAAATGGAATTAATCATCCAATTGCTGGTACTTCTTATGCCGCACCTTTTGTAACCGCAATAGCTGCAAAATATTATGATCTAGGGTATCATATCCCCGAAGAAATTTCTCTTAAAATATGGGAAAATGCAACTATAATAACGAATAATTTTAATGTTTTTTTTGATGATCGAATCATTGAATAACCAAAATAATTAAAACTCACGATTAGATAATCCGAAGTAATAAAACATTACTCCGGATTATTTTTTTTATAATAGAAAGATGGTTATTTTTAAAATGATTCCCGTTTAATTAAACATCATGGATATTATTTCTTTGAATAAAAAAAATCTTCTCTTACTATACTTATTTTCATTATTACTATTTCCTTATTATACTTTCGCCCAACAGAGCGCTATTGAACACTACAAGAGTTTAGAAAATTCTAATATTGATTACTCTGATAAAACTATAGAAATAGAGTCTCTGATTACGTCTTTAGCCGATCAAATAAATTCTATTGAATTAAGTAATCTATATAGTCTTTATAGTAAATTCTGTAATCGCCAAAAAGATTACAAAAAAGCCATTATCAATGCTAAAAAAGCTTTAGAAATACAAATCTCACATATTGACACTTTTCCATCACAGGTAAACAATACCTATAGTAATCTATCAGTTTTTTATATGAAGTCAGGAAAAGAAAAACTATCATTTTCAACTTTAAAAAAGCTAATAACTCTAGATCACAAAGACAAATTTACTATTGCCGCGTATGTAAATGGGTTAAAAAATATTGCAATCAAAAAAGGGGATTATTACCAAGCTTTAGAATATATAAGTGAAGCAGAAAGAATCATACAAATTAAAAAAGACACCATTTTAGATAAAGAATTCTATAGAATTCCTATAGCATATTCTGGTGTATATCTTAATATTGGCGGAGATGAAAACTATACTAAAGCATTACAACATCTAAAAGAAGCAGATTCTCTAAACAAAAAAATGATTACCACTAAAATTGGTATCAAAAATCAAATCATTATTCATAATCGTTTTGGTCAGGTATACACAAAACTAAAGAAACACCACAAAGCTATATTTCATTTAGAGAAAGCACTAACTATAGGTCTAAGGCATACTAAATCTAAATACGACATCGCTAAAATTTACAATAACTTAGGTGTTAATTATTTTAAAAGTAGCCAGCACAAAATCGCTTTTGAAAATTATCAAAAAGCTTTGAGTTACTTTCCTGAATATACAGCTGTCTATGACAATCTTGGGGATTATTATTTGTATTATCAAGATTACAAAAATGCATTACTACACTATCAAAAAGCAATCGATTACACTATTAACATCTTTAAAAATCATAACTATAAACAATTACCCAACAGACAACTCCTAGCAAGTTCTTCTTACAAAACAGAATTACTAAATGATTTAAAAGATAAAGCTAAAGCATGGCTATCTTACTATACTAAATCCGGAGATCAATCTCATCTTTCGAAAGCTTTAGCTACCATAGAATTAGCAGATTATATGGTAGATCTTATACGCTCAGAAAGTACGGTATCTCAATCCCGCTTTTTCTGGAGAGAAAAAGGACTAGATTTATACATACTTGCGACTTCTATTGCTTATCAGCTAAAACAACCTGAAAAAGCATTTTATTTCATGGAAAAAAGCAAATCACTTACCCTTTTAGAAAATCTAACTCATGAAGAAGCAAAAAAAAGAGCTAAACTACCAGATAGTTTGATCTCATTAGAATATGAGCTTAAAAAAAACATATTCCAAATCCGTAAACAAACCAGTAAAAATAGCTCTATAACTGAATCTGATAAAAAACATATGATAGCTAAACAAAAAAAAGCATATCATGCCTTTATCAATTCTCTAGAAAAAGAATACCCTAATTATTATAAGTACAAAAGGAATATCACGATTGCTAAACACTCTGAATGTTTAAAAAAAGCTGCTCAAACTAATACCTCATATATTCAGTATATACTTTCTGATCAAGAAGCTTATGGTTTATTGACTACTCCTAAAGAATCATTTTTTTATAAAATAGATCAACCTCAATTATTACAAAATCAAATTTTAGATATTGGATCTTTACTAAATAAATCTTGGGAAACAGAAGAGGATCAAAATAGATTTCACAAATTATCTACTTCTATTTCTAATCAATTATTCGCTTTTACAGAATCAAATACTCATATAAATTCGGAAAAAATAGTTATTATACCAGATGGGATACTACAATCATTCCCTTTTGAAATATTACAATCGCCAAACACGAAATCTACTGAATTTTCGTATTTAATTAATGATTTCGATATCAGTTATTTGTATTCAATGTCATTAGATAAACAAATCGAGAAAAAAGATAATCAAGCCTCAAAACATATTATGGGAATTGCACCAGTTCATTTTAAATACCTAGGTTTGCCAAGTCTTTATCTGAGCTCTTCAAAATTTAAAAAAATACAAGAAGAAATAGGTGTTGATACATTCTTATATGATGATGCAACAAAAAGTAACTTTATTAATAATAGTGAAAATTACCAAATCCTTCATGTATCATCGCATGCTAATTCTATGAATGCCCAAACACCCTGGATTGCCTTTAGTGATTCTAAATTAACCCTTAATGAATTGTATTTTATACCTAATCAAGCTGATCTAGTAATTCTTGATGCATGCAAAACAGGTATTGGAGAAATTCTACCAGGTGAAGGAGTATCCAGCCTAACAAAAGGCTTCTTCTATTCTGGATCCAAAAGCGTATTATCTTCTTTATGGAATACTAATGAGAAATCAAGTAATGAAATTGTCTTAAATTTTTATAATTATTTAAAAGCGGGTAACGATAAATCAACTGCTCTACGCAAGGCAAAACTTGATTTCATTAAAACACATCAAGGATCAGAAAAATCACCATATTATTGGGCTACTCTCATCATAACAGGCGATCTTCAGCCTATAAATTTTCCAAACTTACCTATTAACTACTTTCCAATTGCCTTTCTTATAGGCTTATTATTTTTTTCTTTTTTTATCTACAAAAAATTAAACACATAACTCAGCACAATACATCAAGATCATTATTCTTATTTTAAAATTAAATCAAAATATTGGAAAATATTTGATCATTTTAATGAAGACATAAAATCTGATTATTAAAAAAAATAAGGATAGTAGTTTCTTTATTTAAAACTAGTATTAATCCTAAGAGATGAACAAAGCTTATAACTAATTTTTCACTATTGTCCCCTTTCCTAAAAACAGTATCTTTGAATTTAAAGAAGATAATTTTAATAAACTTTAATTTTCGATAGTAGCATGCCTAGTCTATATGATGACTTATTTGAAGAAGATGGAAAGCAGACCAAATCTAACAATCAGAAATCTGAACCTATAAACTTTGACAATGATCGTTTTCAAGAGATAGGAAAAGAATCTCTGGATGAGATACTAGCACTAATTAAACAATTTAATTCAAAGGCAGAACCATTTTCTCAATTATTAACTCGCACCAGGGCTGTAGATTACGAAGTCGAAAAAGGAGTATTAGATTTTTTCTTAATTTCTAACGACAAACATGATCAAGGTTCATTAGCCAACGAACGATCGTATTACACAGTACTTCAATCTAAATTCACAGCTATTATAGCACCTATGCGAGACTTAGGGCATATTCATTTACAAACTATCAAACAGTTTAATCGTGATATTGATACTGATTATTACTCCATCCAAAAGACAGATAAACAAGTACAGTCTGATAAAGAAATAGCAATTGATCATATCAATACACAACGAAAAATTCTTGCAGATGCAGCAAACAGCTTATCCATTTTAGAAGAAGCTTTGACCAATACAGAAGATCGACTGCGTATATATATTGATGTAGGGGGCATCAACAATATCTCCAGTTCTGAATGCGAAATTTTAGTACAAAAACGTACTTCCTTAACAAGTGGACAACTACATCACTTTGATTATTCATTTTTCAAAATGAATCTACTAGACAAAACAGCTATCGCTATGGGCGTATACTTAAAAGAAACTACGTCTCAATATTTAAATAAATTAGGGAACGTATTTAATTAACCCCTAAACCATCCTTATAATCAAGAATATTCTTTTACAATATCTGCTACCAATCGAGAGGTCCGTTTAAATTTTTCTTTTGCTAACAATCGTTTTGGCGGTGCTTTTCTAACTTCACAATCCATAATAGAACAAGATTCACAGGTAACTCCGACTTTTACCTTTGGTATTTTAGCATCATTAACAAAACTAATCTTTTTCTCTAAAGATGAAGATATTAAAAACCCAATACCTATACTCCTATAATAATCTTTTCTGAATGGATCTTTAGTAGCTGAAGTAAACACTAGGTATTGTTGATCAGTATCTGCATAATCAGAAATCTGAATATCAAAGGAATAAGATAAATCCTCATTTGCACTATGCTGTAATGTTTTGATAGCCATCCATCTTCTGCAATAATGTTCATTGATCTCATTTGCATGAGGCTGCTGTTGATGAGTAATATGTAATTCCTTAACTAAATTAAACCGCTCCATTCCTTTTTTATGCGTAAACCTTAAAAAGAAAACATTCTGCATTCCAAAATCCTTCGGTAAAATATTAGTCAGACGTTGGTAAAAAGATTCTGGCGAAGCATTATATAACTTCATTATTTTATGAAAGGCTTTTTCTGAGAAACGTTTTGCTCCAAAAAGATCTTTTAGATGCCCCTTTAAATGATTTCTTGGTATAATTAAAGCCCCTGCAAAATAGGAAGCATAAAAATTATGCAATACCTCTTCAAAATTATCATAACGTATCCAAGAAAAAGTATAAGGTCGTTCTTTGATCTCCATATATTGATACCCTAATTCCTTGGCATAAATAAATGTTTTCTGAGGCTCATCCACTCTATCCGACAACAACAATGTTTTTGTAGAAGGAACAAATACTGATCTCAGATTATCCAACTCTTCGTGGTGAGGTATTCCTGATGTATTTATAGTATATCCGTATTCTTCAATTAAGATCTCTTCTAATTCTGCCGCCTTTATTTCGCCAGACAACTCTAATTGATAGGAATTAGCAAATCGTATTGCAGTATCTTCTAAGTCTTTGAAAAAGTTATTATGCGCTTCCTGATAAGATCGCAAAGAAGCTAAATAAAAACCTTCTCTACTCATATTATAATGTTGAGCAATTTCAATGATAGTACTTATAAAAGCATTTACTTTAGAAGGAGCATTGGCAATAATATCTATAAGATCACTTTGCTGAATTCCGAATAACTCTAACGGAATTTCATCAAGAATTCCTGACTGTAAAATCTCTCCAATAGGAGCAAGGTTTTTATCTAATTTTAAGGACACTAGGCTATCGTAAGGTACCTCTAAGGTCTCCGCTAGCTTAATTATTTTATCCGTTTTTGGATATTTTTTTCCTTTTTCTATCTCATTCAAATAAGATTTTGACAATCCACTTAATTTGGATAAACCAAAAAGCGATAAATCTTTATCTGTTCGTATCTGCTTGATTTTCAGACCAAAAATTAATCTAATATATTCTTCTGCTATTGCCATAAAGCCAAAAGTAGGAATTTTTGCGAATATTTTCAAAAACAAAATATTCACATTTAGCGAACGTTCGCTTGTTTTATAAAAAACTTTTTTTTAATATTGTTCACTCAAACGATATAGTTATGGAAACTCAAACAAACCTAAGTCAGAAAATTAGCTTTACTAAAGAGGTGAAAAATTATCATCCAGAGATTCTAACGGATGGTGCTTTAGCTTTTCTTGAAGCTTTGCATAATCGTTTTGACGGAAGACGATTAGCACTTTTAAGAAATAGAGAACAACAGCAACAACTGTTTGATCTAGAAACTTATCCCGCATTTCCGGAAAACACTAAGGAAATTCGCAATAGCGAATGGTCAGCGGCTCCAATTCCTTCAGATCTTCAGGATCGAAGAGTTGAGATAACGGGTCCTGTCGACAGAAAAATGGTCATTAACGCATTAAATTCAGGTGCAAAAACATTTATGGCAGATTTCGAAGACAGTAATGCTCCCTTATGGGAAAACTGTTTACAAGGACAAAAAAACCTTATGGATGCCGTTAATAAAACTATCTCGTTCTATAACCCTAAGAAAGATAAAACCTATCAGTTAAATGAAGAAGTAGCAACATTAATTGTACGCCCTAGGGGATTACATCTTAATGAAAAACATCTTCTCATAGAAAATAATGAGATTAGTGCTTCTTTATTTGATTTTGCTCTGTATGTATTCCATAACAACGAGCAATTAAAAGAAAATGGGACCGCACCTTACTATTACATACCTAAATTAGAACATTTTACAGAAGCAATCTGGTGGAACGATGTGATCGACTTTTCTGAAGAATATCTCGGTCTTGAGCACGCTACTATAAAAGTAACTGTTCTTGTAGAAACGATTACTGCTAGCTTCCAATTAGATGAAATCATCTATGCGTTAAAGGAACATATTGTTGGATTAAATTGCGGAAGATGGGATTATATATTCAGCTATATTAAAAAACTAAGAAACCACAAAGGTTTTGTGGTTCCGGATCGGGCTCAGGTAACTATGACAAGCCCATTTATGGATGCATATAGTAAGAGAGTTATACAAAGATGTCACAAAAGAAACATACTAGCTATAGGCGGTATGGCAGCTCAAATTCCTATCAAAAGTGATGATGAAAGAAACAAACTAGCTTTTGCTAAAGTAAAAGCAGATAAAGAACGTGAAGTAAAAAATGGTCATGATGGAACTTGGGTTGCACATCCAGGATTAGTACCACTAGCAATGCGCGTTTTTGATATGCACATGCAAGAAGCTAATCAATTAGATGTAAAAAGAGATGATGTTATAGTAACTGAAGAAGATCTTTTAGAAATTCCTCAAGGAACTATAACAGAAAAAGGGATCAGAGATAATATCAATGTCGGAATTCATTATATCGCAACTTGGCTAGGGGGTAATGGAGCTGTAGCTTTATATGACCTTATGGAAGATGCCGCTACTGCCGAAATTAGCAGGACCCAAATCTGGCAATGGCTTAAAAACGAGGTAAAATTAGATAATGGATTACGACTTAATTCTAATATGTTTCATATTCTTTTTGAAGATGAATTAAAGACTATAGAAGATCAAGCTGGAAAAACTCTATTTGACAGCGAAAATTATCAAAACGCAGTTCAGATATTTCACAACTTAGTTACGAACGAGAGATTTGAAGAGTTTTTGACAACACAGGCTTATAAATACTTATAGTAAGTAGATTAAAATTAAATGGTTGAGAAGCTTTAAAAGCTACCACACTGCAGTTAAACAATTCTAATTTTTTCCGATTTTATAATTGTGCTCTTACAGCATTCGCTTTTAGCGGATGCTGTTTTTTTTGTAACTTTTAACTACACTTGTAGTCTTATAAAAGTAATATCACAAATCATCAATCAAATGCCAGTCAGACAAAATATCAATAATCAAGATAAATGGAAGTTATCAACTAAAATTATTTTTCGATTCTCTTTTGTTTATCTTTTTCTAAATATTTTCCCATTTCCCTTCTATTATATCGGTTTGATTCCTGGAATGGGGAATATTTTTCTTTTTATTATGATGGATTTGAACAGTTATGCATTTGGTCTGGAAAAAACATTTTAAATATCGGTTATGAAATATCCATGAAACCTTCAGGTAGCGGCGATACTACTGCTGATTATGTTTTTCAATTTGTATATCTATACATCTCAGTTATTGTTACTATCATATGGAGTATCATTGATTTAAAAAGATCTAACTATAATAAGTTATTACTTTACACAAGAACTCTTGTAAGGTATTATTTAATCGCAACTATGTTTTCTTATGGATTTTCTAAAGCTTTTACTCTTCAATTTTTGGAATTAAGAAATATAGATCTTATCAAAACTTTTGGAAATCAATCTCCCATGGGATTGATGTGGAACTTCATGGAATATAGCGATACCTACACTAAATTTTCGGGTTATGCGGAAATCTTTGCTGGAATATTATTGATTTTTAGAAAAACTACACTTTTAGGCGCATTTATGGTTGTAGGGGTAATGTTCAATGTATTTATGATGAATATGAGTTATGACATCCCTGTAAAATTATACAGTGGTCTATTAACGACAATGGGGCTTTTCTTATTAGCACCGGATATTAGCAAAATCATAAATTTCTTTATTTTAAACAAAGCAGTTCAACCAAAAAACATCCCAAAATACTTCGCCAAGAAAAAATTAACAATAGCAGCAATATCGATCAAAATCATAGTTATAGGATATCTGTTTTACACAAACATTGATGGTTCTATTGAAGGCGAAAAACAATGGGGTAAAAAAGCACCAAAAACAGCTTTATTTGGAATTTATGAAGTAAAAGAATTTATTAAAAATAATGACACCTTACCGCCACTTACAACAGATACGATTCGCTGGAAACGTTTAATAGTAGATAAACGATATAGTAATATTCAAACTATGGATGAAATGTTTATTCGGCTTAAAGAAAAAACAGATTCCATAACACAAACATTAAATCTTATTTCATATAGTGATAGTACAGATATAAGAAGTTTTTCATATAAAATAAAGGATAGCATTTACATTTTCGAAGGGACTTACAACTGTGACAATCTTAAAATAATTACTAAAAAGAAGGAACGAAACGAATTTTTATTAATCAATAGAG
This sequence comes from Aquimarina amphilecti, assembly GCF_900109375.1. GTDB lineage: Bacteria > Bacteroidota > Bacteroidia > Flavobacteriales > Flavobacteriaceae > Aquimarina > Aquimarina amphilecti. Next base: position 180,737 of record NZ_FOAB01000005.1, on the reverse strand, counting down.
GATTTCATTGGATCAATGAAAACCCTTTTAACCGATAATAGTCATTAATTTTAGAATTTAACAAGTGTATTCTTATTTTAACCACATTTCCATTTGAAGTCGGAAATCTTAAACTTCTTATTTTTGAAGTTGTAATGCCACCATTCGGTTCTAATAATAGAAAAACCGTGTTTTTCCATAACTTCTCTAAGTAGTTTACGATTAGCAATAACCTCAACGGATAATGCTTTATAGGAATGATGCGCTTCTTTTCCAAAATGATCAAATTTAGTTCCCATATCCAATTGATTTCCTTGTAAATCAGTTAATGTTATATCAACTGCAGCTCCTTTATTATGAATCGATCCTCCTTTAGGATCCGCAACATAACCGGGATTAGGAAAGATTTTCCACATTTTCTTCTGCACACTGTAAGGACGATAGCAATCAAATAATTTAATCCTGTACCCTTTTGCCATAAAATCTTTATTGGCCGCAATTAATGCCTTTGCAACCACTCCTCTGACATAGCATTTAGCACAAGAATATACTGCCTTTTTCAAGAAATTATCCTTAGTAGCATATTTCATGTCTAACACGAAATAATTTGATAATTCCTCGATATTTACAAATTCGCTATCTTTAATTGGACTTTGTGTGACCTCCTTAGTATCAAATCGATCTAAAGAATCTTGCCATTTTTGCATATTCTTCTCCACCCTTTCAGCTCTTAACTGAATGGCCTTTGATTTTTCTAACAATGCTAATGTACTAGCACTGGTCATCGAAGTGACAGAAGTTTCCTTACAAGAAAAAAGTAAGGCTAAAAATGTAATAAAAAGTAGTTTTTTTACCATATCCCTTTCGTTTTTGACCACAACATTTATTAGTATCTAACTTTTGCAATAACGGCAAAACGTATCGCAGGTGAATTAGCAAAAAAACACCCAACAATACCAGCGATTGTAATCTAATAAAAAACGTAATCCAATATTTCCCTAAATTAAAGATACGTTGTTTTAGTCTACGAAGAAAGAAAAATGTTAATATTTTAACATTTAAAGGTTTAAATATAATTATTCTAAGTAAATCATTTCTTCCCTAATATACTAACTACACTACCACAAGTAAGCATTTCATTACCGAAATATGGGTTTCTTATTTCTTCTTCTTTACTTAGCCAAATAGCCCCTTTATTATTGTCAGCCATCGGGCATTTCTGTATATAAATATTATCAGATATGTAATCCATTTTTTTTACTAAAGATTCCAAACTTTCATTTAAACTGACAAAATGATTTCTCTGATCTATTAAATTTTCTTTTTCAGTAATTACTTCTAACAATTTTGAAACCCCCTTAACATTGGCAACAATTTCCCCCTTTAACTCTTTAGTATCTATTCCCCTAAGATCACTTAGCATTTTTCCAGAAAATATAGATGCATTTCTAGTATTACTCTCTACCAAAGCATCTTTTAGAAGAAAATACGAAACTAAAGCCTTATTAAATTCTCTTTGGAAGTCATCTGGCAACATTACTTTAGATCGATTCATCATTGATTTTTTACCTTGTAACTGAGCCGCAGCATCTACTGTAAAAGTCCCATTAGTCACAATTATCTCGCCTTCTTGTACACCATTCAAGATTACATATTCATCTTTATTAGAAGTTCCGAGAACTACTTCTCTCATCTCAAAAATAGGCCGATCGGATTGGGTTTTCACATATACAATCGAACGTTTCCCTGTCCATAACACAGCACTTTTAGGTATTGTAATTGTCTTATTAGATTTCTGACTCATCACCTCGATAGTTCCTTCTATAAACATTCCAGGTTTAAAAACATCATTTTTGTTTGCGACTACTGCCCGTACGTTAATCGTTCTGGTTCTCGTATCTAAAATAGGGTCTATAAACGAAACCTCAGCATCAAAATCCATATTCGGATATGCATTTGTTTTAACCTTAATACGCTGTCCAACTTTTAACAAAGAAATTTGATTTTCATAAGCATCAAAAGATGCCCACAGTGAATTTAAGTTTGTAATTTTATAAAGCATTTGCCCTCTATCAACATGATTTCCTTCTTCTACCATCTTTTCAGAAACTACTCCCGATACATGAGAATGAATAGGGAACGTTTCTTTGATCTTTCCAGAGGATTCTATTAAACTAATTTGATCTTCTGAAATTTTTCTAAGTTTCAACTTATTTCGTACAGCTTTATATAACTCTGGTTGTTCTTTTTTTAATTTCGCAGCAGTTAATAATTCTTGCTGAGCTGCAACTAATTCTGGAGAATACAAAATTGCGATTGTTTGCCCTTTATAAATTTTCTCTCCTACCGAATTAACCAAGAGTTTTTCTACTCGTCCAGAAAAATGGGTTACTTGAACTGTATTAGTTTCTTCGTTTTCTTTAATCTTACCCGATAATTTCACCTCCTTAGATTCAGAACTCATCATTCCTACTACAGATGTCTGAATATTAGCTAAAGCCATTGCATTTTCAGTCATACTAAATTGATCAACTGAGAGCCCTTGCTGCGTAGTACTAGCATGCACTAAATCCATACCACATATCGGACAATCTCCAGATTCTGATTGCATAATTTGCGGATGCATCGAACATGTCCACATTTGACCTGAAGTCTCCGCTGAATTATCTTTTTCTATTATTGATTCTCTGGTTGTATCACCTCCAAAAATAAGATATCCCATAAACATCCCGATCAAGGCTGCAATGATTATATAAATAACATTTTTCTTCATGATAATTATCTTTTAAAAACCTTCCTTAGTGTTGGTGAGGAAATATACCAAAGCAAAAAGCCACTTAATACCGTTATCAACCCTAACAAAGAAAATATTCTTAACACAATGGTATTAAAGTCATCTCTTCCTTCATAATCCATAGTATGTGTCATCCACAAAAAATCAAACCACCTCCAAGATTGATGTCGTACTCGCTGAAAAGAACCGTCTATAGCAGAAACATATGCTTTTACATGTTCTGGATGATTATAACTAATTACAAATGCGGGTAATGATCTTCCTCTATATTCGTGATGTTTTCCGACTTCAGTGATAAAATCAACTGAACTTACCTCTAAATTTGTCAGCATATGTGCTGAAGCTACTTGCAACGCTTCTTCTTCTGTAATTTTTGATTTAACTTTTCCTGACTTGGCATGAATTAAGATACTATCATTTACCCAATAATACGGTTCATCGACTATTGTTCTCAATTCTAAAGAAGAAACTACAGGAACCGGAGAAATTGAATCTAACCCCAACAAATTAGTATGCATCATTGGTTTTAATTCCTTCTTAAACTGATCCCCATGAATCTCATCAATATCTGTCCAACTAAAATATAATCCACTAATAGTCCACATTAAAAACTGTATCCCCAAGAATATCCCAAGATATCGATGTGCTTTTCTTATCAATATTGCTGTTTTTCTTTTAACCATTCTCTCAATATTTCTCTTATAAATACATAGTAACAAGCATCCAAAATGCCATTCCCAACATAATGGCATTCTCTATAAAAGTTGCCTTAGTCATTGGTAACTTCAGGGCTATTCCTAAACAAGCGCACTGAATACTTTTTTTATCAATTAACACTTTAGTAACACCCACGGTAGTTATACCTAGAATCAATACAGTAGTTATTAATGCGATATTGACATTAAACCTCATTAAAAACATAAGCCCTAATCCAACCTCTATAAAAGGATATAACCAACTATAAAACGGGAATTGTTTAGCCAATGGATCATACATTGCGAAGGATTTAAAAAAACCTTTTAAATCTAGAATTTTAAAAAAACTGAAAACAACATAAAACAACCCCATAAAATCCATCATGAAATCATCAATATTCCAAGAGCTATAATTAATCAAAACCGATGCACTAGTAATATATCCGAAAATTAAGAAAAGTGGGAATAGTTGTCTCACCTCACTCTTTTCTAAAACTGGATTATCATATATCGTATTAAGATCATAATTTTCTTTTTCTGTTATTATATACTTAGCTGGAATTGCTTCTATTAAAGCTTCAATAGTCAATTTCTGTTTAAAAACAATGATAGCTTCTTTACTCTCGAGACTTACCTCAGCACCTGAAATTTCTGGGATTGCATTTAATATATTCTCCACTCCAGATCTACAACCCTCGCAAGTCATCCCTTCTATATGATATCTCGTATTCATTTTATTGTCTCATTAACACTACCGCATTTTAGCATTTTATTGCCATAATATGGATTTCTGACCTCTTTAGAGTCAGATAACCAATACCCGCCATTTCCATCAAAAGCCATTGGACAAAATTGCTTATATATCTCTCCAGAAGTAATTGCTGAATTGTTTATCATTTTCTCAGTTTCTACTGTAAGCGTTACAAAAAAATCTCTTTGCTTTTTAATATCTTTAGTAAGAGCAATTAATTTTGCTGTAGACTTTAATTGCTTTCTTTCGTCTTCATTTTTTATAAGATCTTCCATCTTTTTTGCTTCCTGCTGTACCACTTTAAAATCAGAGTTTACTAATCCTCTTTTTACCATTAAATATTGATCATATATCTTATTAACGTTTTCATCATCAAAAATAATTTCACTTCTCGAATCTGTAAGGTTAAGATCTATATCGCTTTCTACGACAACTTCTTCTTTTACAGGAACTACTTTTTCTGATTCTTTCTTATCCTTTCCACAAGATGAAATTAATAAAGTTATAACTCCTATGAGAATGGTATTAAAAAATGTTCTATTCATTGTTTTATATTTTTAGTTATTGATACTTTTTCTATTATATTAACGCAAATAATTAAGCACTGCTGTTTGCATAAAATACATTGCTATTGCTTCGATTTTCTTGTTTTCAAAATCTAACAACATCTGTTGTACATCTAGTACATCTTCAAAATTAAGCTGAGTTGTTTGGTATGCTGATAATATTATCTTTTCCGCTTGTTTTGCTTGCAATATATTTTTTTGTTGTGTGTCATAATTAATACGAGCAGTGATTCTATTATTTATTGCTTCTTCCATCATATTTTCTAAATTATTCTGAGAAGCCTCTCTCTTTTGATAAACTTCTTCTTTTTGTAACTCATATTGCTTAGAGCGTGATTTATACTTTTTGGAAAAAAGTGGAACAGAAAGAGAAATCGTTGGCATAACAATGTCTTTTCCATTATCAGAAAAACTAATATTTGGTCGTTCTTCAACAATTACATAATCTAAACCTAAACCTATAGACGGTAAAGATTCTTTCGTATTAACATCTTCTCTTTTATCTAACAAATCATTCAAATGATCATAGGTCATCAATTCTGGGTGATATGTGATATCATCTAGTATCATAGTAGGTTCTTCTTCGGGAATAAATAAATTATCCGGAACAACTAATGGCTCAAAACCATCTCTATGTAATAATTGATTCATTGCTGTTTCTACAGTAAGAATTTCTCCTTTTAGAATTTCTTCTTCATTTTGAAGATTGTTTTTTGCGATATTAAATTTCAAAACATCTACCGCAGATGCTCTATTATTCTCCACTTCTTTAAGCGCAATCTCAATATAGGTATCTAGCAGCTTATTTTGTTCTACCAATATATTCTGTCGTGCTTTTAGTTCATATAACTTGTAATAAGTTTGTTCTACAAGCAAAGTGATTTTTCTTCTAGCAATCTCTAATTCATTTTTATTCACCTCACTTTCTGTAGAAGCAGTTTCTTTTCTTGCCTTAATTGTCCCGAACCAAGGAATACTCTGCTGCGCAGTGAACTTTACTTTCTGAGCACCCGTTCTAGTTTCAGGTTCACTCACAAAATACCCTGTTCCAACTGTTGTGTTTGGCAATCCTCCTACCTCATTTACCCTTTCCAAACTTACATCTAACACATTCTGGGCAGCCTTAAGCTCTGGGTTATTTTCCCTTGCTTCCTTTATATATTCCTGTAATGTTTGAGCATTTGTTGTTTTAAAAAAGAAAACTAAAAAAACTAACATTATTCCTTTTTTCAGTTCTCGAAAATAAAAACCTACATTACACATATTGATTTTTAAAATATTTCTTATACTCATTTTCTTTATTCTATTTTTCTTTTTTCATTAAAAATTCTGCTCTCCAACTAAATAAGACAGGTACTACGAATAATGTAATCAACGCTACTAACATGCCTCCAAAACCAGGTATTGCCATCGGAATCATAATATCACTTCCTCGTCCTGTTGATGTTAATATTGGCAATAATGCTAAAATAGTAGTAGCTGTTGTCATCAAACAAGGGCGTATTCTTTTTTCACCTGCCTCAATCACAGAAGATCTAATCTCATTTAATGTTTTTGGTTGATTTCTTTTAAATGTTTGTGTTAAATAAGTTGCCATAACAACACCATCATCCGTGGCAATACCAAATAAAGCAATAAATCCTACCCAAACTGCTACACTTAAATTGATTGTATGAATCTGAAACAAATCTCTTAAATTATCTCCAAAGAAATTAATATTGAAAAACCAATCTTGTCCATAAAACCAAATCATTAGAAACCCTCCTGCAAAAGCCACTGCAATTCCTGTAAATACCATGAGTGATGTAGTTACCGATCTAAACTGAAAATATAAAATTAAGAAGATAATTACGAGTGCAAGCGGAACAACAAAAGATAATGTCTTCTCTGCTCGCATCTGATTTTCATAAGTACCGGTAAACTGATAATTAATTCCTTTCGGGACCACTAATACTCCAGTATCTATTTTTCTTTTAATTAATTCTTTTGCATTTTCTACCACATCAACTTCAGCGAACATATCCAATTTATCAAACAACACATATCCCACAAGGAATGTATCCTCACTTTTTATAACTTGAGGTCCTTGTTCATATCTAATATCTACCAACTCATTTAATGGGATTGGATTGCCCTTTGAAACAGGTATATATATGTTTTTAAGATCCTCTTGATTCGAACGTAAAGCTCGAGGATATCGAACTCTAATCCCATAACGCTCTCTTCCTTCTACGGTTTGGGTAAGCATCATTCCTCCTAAAGCAACTTGTAATACCTGTTGCACTGCTTCAATAGAAATCCCATACCTAGCAATCCGATCCCGATCTATATCAATCAACAAATAAGGTTTACCTACAATTCTATCTGCAAAAACGGCTTCATCTTTAACCCCTTTTACTTGTTTCAAAATTTCCTCTAACTGGATACCAAACGTTTCGATTTCTTTAAGGTTTTGACCCTTCACTTTAATTCCCATCGAAGCTCTCATTCCTGTCTGTAGCATTATTAATCTGGTTTCGATAGGCTGTAATTTTGGGGCTGATGTTACTCCTGGAAGATTTGTTACTCTAATAACCTCTTCCCATATATCGTCGGGAGATGTAATATGTGGCCTCCAATTCCTATAATAAGAACCATCATCATCCGGAATTAATTGGCTTTTCTTAGCTTTTGCGCTAGAAACAAAGCCCCCATTTTTAAGTTCAAAAAAACCTTTATCATTTACCTTAAAACGTTGTCTTTCTCCATTGTCATTCAAAATATATTCTGACTTATAAAGAATCATATTTTCATACATGGATAAAGGAGCAGGATCCAACGCCGATTCTATTCTTCCTGCTTTACCAACAACTGTTTTTATTTCTGGGATTGTAGCTACAGCCATATCTAACTGACGTAGAACTCGTTTGTTTTCCTCTACTCCTGCGTGTGGTAATGAAGTAGGCATTAAGAGAAATGAACCTTCATTTAGAGAAGGCATAAACTCTTTACCAGTATTTTTCATTATAAATATACCTGCTATAATAATAGCTATTGGCAAGGACATAAATAATAATTTATTACCTAATGCCCAATCTAAAATTCTAACGTAATATTTCTTGAATAAAGTGAATACACCCAATAATCCAAGACAAATCGCACCAACAAAAATGAGGTTCCAAAAAATGCTTTTATCTACTCCTAATGGTCTCCAATATTCTGCAAGAAGAAAAATAATAGTAACCCCAGAAGTAACAATATGGATTACATTCTTTCTATTAGTAGAAAATTTCAAAATGATTTGTAATATATTGGTGATACCAAATGCAATAAGAATAAGACCTAATAAAACTCCATAAAAAAGCGCCACAATACCTGCTATAACAAGTATAATATTAAGAGTGTGTACTACAACTTTTTTTGTAGATCGTTGTCGAAACAAAAATGCCGCAAAAGGCGGTATTAAAAAAAGTGCTATAATAATTGATGAGACCAATGCCATTGTCTTAGTAAAAGCTAAAGGCCTAAAAAGTTTTCCTTCTGCCCCAATCATTGTGAAAACCGGGACAAAACTTATAATAGTAGTTAAAACAGCCGTTAATATAGCTCCAGAAACCTCTCTAGTGGCATTATAAACCACTGTATTAATCGGTAAGTTGGTTTTATTTTCATCAATATGTCTTATTATATTTTCTGAAAGAATTACCCCAACATCCACTATAGTACCAATAGCAATCGCTATACCAGATAATGCCACGATATTAGCCTCTACATCAAAGATTTTCATTGCAATAAAAACCATTAAAACTGCCACAGGCAATAATCCCGAAATTAAAATTGAAGCTCGAAGATTAAAAATCATAATAATGATGACCAAAACAGTAATTAACACCTCTAATGTCAATGCTTCCTTTAACGTACCTAAAGTCTCCTGAATAAGCTCAGTCCTATCATAAAAAGGAACAATAGTTAATTGAGAAGTACGCCCATCATTAAGTACTTTAGAAGGTAACCCAGAACTTAATTCTTGTATCTTGCTTTTTACATTTGTAATAACTTCTAAAGGATTCGCTCCATATCTCGCGACTACAACTCCCCCAACAACCTCTGCTCCTTCTTTATCAAGAATTCCACGCCTTGCTTTAGGTCCCAAAGAAACCTTGGCAATATCTTTTATTCTAATCGGTGTATAATTTTCAGATACAATAACTGCATTTTCTATATCCGCTATCGACTTAACATATCCCAACCCTCGGACCAAGTATTCAGCTTGATTAATCTCCAGTGTTTGTGCTCCAATATCACGATTGCTTTCTTTTACAGCTTTTACAATCTGATGCAATCCGATATGATATTGCTTCATTAATTCCGGATTCACATCCACCTGATATTCCTGAACATATCCTCCAATAGATGCTACTTCAGAAACTCCGCTCGCTGATGACAAAGCGTATTTCACATAATAATCCTGAATACTTCTTAATTCTTGAAGATCCCAACCTCCTGTCACTTTTCCGTTTTGATCCCGACCTTCTAGTGTATACCAAAATATTTGTCCAAGACCAGTGGCATCTGGACCTAAAGAAGGATTTACTCCATTAGGTAATAAACCACTAGGCAAAGAATTTAATTTTTCTAGAATTCTACTACGACTCCAATAAAACGCTATATCCTCTTCAAAAATGATATAAATACTCGAAAACCCAAACATAGAAGAACTACGAACAGTTTTAACTCCTGGTACTCCCAATAAAGAAGTTGTTAGAGGGTAAGTAATTTGATCTTCTATATCCTGAGGGGATCTTCCTTCCCACTTCGTAAAAACAATCTGCTGATTTTCACCAATATCAGGTATAGCATCTACTGCTACCGGATCACTCGGTAAAAAACCTAAATCTGATTGAAAAGGAGAGTGAATAAGACCCCAACCAATTAAAATTAATAACAGTAAAACTGCTATCGGCTTATTTTCTATTAAAAATTTAATGCTTTTATTGAGCATAAATAGTACGATTTAGAGTATTATTAATAAAGTCCATTGCATAGACTATATAACTTTATAAACAATAATAACCGGAAGGCATCATTATTACCAATCAATAAAGTCATCTAAATCAAATAAGGAAAGTCTCGTGTAAGATAAGTATATCTGGTACCCTTTCAGGAGGAGAATAGTCTTCATATATCAAATGTCTCTCTTTCTTTAAAGAAAGGCTATTTGTATAAGAATTTAGAAATGATACAAAAAATATTTGTTGAGGAAAATCTATTTGATCAAAAGAAATTTTTAACTCATCCTGTCCATCAAAAACAATAACCTCATCTTTACAGCAAGATTTTTTTTTAATTTCTAAGTTTTGATCATCAATATGATCCATCATTTCCATTCCACAATCCTTGGCTTTCGAAAACATTGCAACATCCACTAAAAAACGCCCACAATAATGCTTTTCTACTGTGAAAGAAAAAGTAGACAACAATACTAGACACGCTAATAATAAAGATGTTATTTTCTGTAAACCTTTTATCATGGCTCCAACAAAAATACATAATATTTAGGGAATTGTTATTTTTTTACATTTCTCTTAGAAACTTTTAACAAAACAATACCATTACAAAAATCTGCACATTTTAAATATTTTAAATATTTTTGCCGGAAAATTGTAAGGAATGCTATTTAAAGATTTAAAACCAAAAGTTGTTGACATACTTCATACTAACAGCAACTCAATTACAGACAGACTACATGCCGTTTGTCAATTATTAAGTGATAATATTGAATATTACGATTGGGTTGGTTTTTATTTTAAAAATGGCGACAAAGAAGAATTAAAACTTAAAACTTACGTTGGCGAAGAAACTGATCATGTTATTATACCTTTTGGAAAAGGAATCTGTGGTCAAGTGGCTGTATCAAACGAAAATTTTATCGTTCCTGATGTTCAGGCTCAAGATAATTATATTGCTTGTAGCTTTAAGGTTAAATCGGAAATTGTTGTTCCACTTTTTAAAGATGGAGAAAATATTGGTCAAATAGATATTGACTCCGAAACTCCGGATCCTTTTACAGATAAAGATGAAAGATTTCTTGAGTTTGTAAATCTAGAGGTTGCAAAAATACTATAACAGGAATGTTTTGGTAACGCTTTGATTTACAGTTGCTATTTTTTTATTTTGATTACTCTTTTATTTAAAATCCAAAGAAGAAATAAAACAAATTCTAAGAGGAAATTGTATATCTAAATTTGATACTACATGGCTTAAAGTAGTACAAGAATTATGATATAATTTTGAAATCTAGTATTTAAGCTTAAATTTATAGGTGTCATAATCCAAAATTAATATGTCATCTTTACTTCAAAAAATAAAGGATCTTCAGGATGTAAACTCCTTATCCAAACACGAACAAATCGTTAATGGGATTATAGATGCTATTGATTCTGGAATACTAAAAGTAGGTGACAAACTTCCTTCTATCAATGAAATGGTAGCAAAAATCGGATATGCTAGAAAAACTTTTGTAAAAGCATATACAGAATTAAAAGAACGAGGATTAGTAGAGTCCAAAAACCTTAAAGGATATTATATTATTAGTGAAGAGACTAATGTGAAATTAAAAGTAGCGTTAATCTTATTTGCTTTTCATAGTTTTCAGGAAGACTTTTACAATACTTTTAGAAAAGAACTAGGTAAAAAATATCATATTGACATTTTCTTTCATCATAACAACCTAACTTTACTTAAGACTATAATAGATAATATATCTCGTAAATATGGGATGTACGTCATTGCACCCATACAAGAAAAAGAAGTTCCATCTATGATGAAACAAATACCTTCTGATCGTCTATTAATTGTTGACCGTTATTTAAAAATGCCTAAAGATTATTCTTATATCTCTCAAGAGTTTGAAGAGGTAACCTATCAAAAATTAGTAGAGCTTACTCCTCAGATTAGGAAGTATAAAAAATTCGTATTGTTCTTTAAGAAAAATTCAGATTTTCCTCCAGAAATTTTATATGCTTTCGATCGTTATGTCAAAGATTTTCAAATAAATGGAGAAGTATTAACTAGCTATGAACCAAACACCCTTAAAAAAAGCACTGCTTATTTCTCTATAAGCGACACACAGCTTTGGAAAGTATTAAAAGACGCTAGAAAGATGGAGTATCGCATAGGAGCTGACATTGGTATTCTAGCACATGATGACAATATTGTAAAAGAAATTGCTTTTGGGGGAATTACAACAATCTCTACTGATTTTACGGAAATTGCCAAAAAAGCTGCGCTCTTTGTAAAAGAAGGAAAATCCATTCAAGAAATTGTTCCAACTCACCTAAGACAGCGTAATTCTTTGTAAGCGCATCTCTTCTAAAACTTTAAGTTGTATTGGTTTCCTTCACAAAACCTTTTTAATTCTTACTCTTAAGTTAACTCTTTACTACCTCTTAAAGAATTAGCGTAACATATTCTTACTTTTTTCATCATTTAAATACATATAATTTAAAAAATTATGATTTTAAATTTTGATATAAAAATAAATACTCTACATTTGCATAGTAGCATAGTGTATCATAGCATAATAAAAATACACTCACTAACACCAATTCAGAAAAATTCTATTAACAAACACAAATCATATGGAGCGAAAAGTATTTAATCGTATTATGATACTACTCATTGGCCTAACAACCACTTTTGTTAGTGCCCAGCAAACTGTTTCCGGAACAGTAAATGAACCCAACGGTCCCTTACCTGGAGTTAACATCCTAGTAAAAGGAACCGATAATGGTACCACCACAGATTTTGATGGCAAGTACCTACTAAATAATGTAGCCGATGACGCAATTCTGATATTCAGTTATGTTGGTTTTTTAACCACAGAAATACCGGTGAATGGTCAAACTGTTATAAACATAACACTCGAAGAAGATTCAGCAGCTCTTGATGAAATAGTAATTGTAGGATATGGTTCTGCAATCAAAAGGGATTTGACTACATCCGTTTCTTCAATTAAAGGAGACGATGTAACTAAGACAGCAGTAGCCAGTAATCCAGTCACAGCATTGCAGGGTAGAGTTCCTGGAATACAAGTGGAAAGCTTTGGAGGACAACCTGGAGGTCGAGCAAATGTATTCATAAGAGGTGTTAATTCCCTTAGCAATGCAGACCCTCTATTTATTGTAGATGGACTATTTGTAGACAGTATGGAATACATAAACCCTGCTGACATCGCAGACATATCCATTCTAAAAGATGCGGCAGCAGCGGCAATTTACGGAGCGAGAGCCGCCAACGGAGTTGTGCTAATAAAAACTAACCATGGTAAAAAAAGTGAAAAGATAGAAGTAAAAGTAAATTTAAGAACAGGTATAGATACCCCAAGTAAAAAGTTAGACTTTATAAATGGGCAGCAGTACACTGATTACATAAATCAACGCTTTGCCAACGATGGTATAGGAACTGTAGTGAATTGGAATGGGGTTAATACAGATTGGCAAAAAGAAAACATCTCTAGCGCAATTGTACAAGATTATGGTTTTTCAATCTCAGGAGGTGGAGAAAACTCCACTCATTTTGTTTCAGCAAATTATTTTAATCAAGACGGGATATTAGTTGGATCCGGTTTCGAAAGAATCAATTTTAGATTCAACAACAAATTTGATATGGGAAAATTTCATGTTACCCAATCATTAGGTATTACACAAGGGCAACTACAAGAAAATAGGTGGTACGGTTTTGATGGGACTACTGCTCCTACAGTAGCATTTAGTAATCCGAACAATGACGGTGGTTTTGAAGCTCCATCAACAGATGTTCAAGGACCTGGGGGAATTAATCAATACGCAAGAGCAGTATTAGAAAATAACTTAGTAACTACTCGTACTCTTTTTGGTGGTGCTAAATTCGATTATGACATTACAGAAAATTTTACCGCATCTGTAAATTTTGGAGTGGACTATACTAATCAACGTACTTTTGAGTTTACTCCTACCTTTTTCATGAGTTCAATTGACGCTGTTAGAAATGATAATCAAGAAAATGATTTAACAGATTTTAGAGAAGAAACTTTAAACTTATTGGTAGAACCAACAATAAGTTACCAACAAGATTTTGGAGAACACAAAGTATCTGGAGTATTAGGATATACTTACTTTTTAGAAAACCAACAAAGCTCTGGAGTATATGGTCAAGGGACACAATCCAATTCTATACAAGTTGTTAGTGGCTTACCTCCTAACGATCAGTTAGTACTATTAGGAGAAGATAATACAGCTGGATTAGAATCTATTTTTGGAAGGCTAAATTATAATTACAATAGCCGATATTTATTCTCAGCAACATTAAGAAGAGATGCTTCCTCTAGATTCGCAAAGGATAATCAAGTCGGGTATTTCCCATCTTTTTCAGCTGCCTGGAATATTTCTAATGAATCATTTTGGAACAGTGAAACCATTAATTATCTAAAACTAAGAGCTTCTTATGGTGAGTTAGGATCTTATCCCGATGTATTTTACCCTACAGAAGCTGTCTTTATAAGTAACCAATCTAACACCTCATTTGGAGGTGCACCTGCTCCAGGTTTAGCACAAACTACATTAGCAGATCCAGATTTAATATGGGAAACAACAAAGACATTTGATGTTGGTATTGATGTTTCTTTATTAAATAACAGCATCAACTTTACGATGGACTACTATTCTAAGGATATTGAAGATGTATTAGTAGGAATTAATGTCCCATCTACAACAGGTGTAAGTTTACCAGTAACAAGAAATGCAGGAGATTTAATTAATAAAGGTTTAGAGTTTAATCTAGACTACAAAAAACGAGAAGGTGATTTCCAATATACGATTGGCACTAACTTTTCTTTCAATTTGAAAAGCGAAGCCGGTGATATTCCAAATCCAATCCTAGGACCACAAATCGATGAAGATCTTAGAGTTGTAAATAGAACGCAGGCAAATGCACCTATTGGAGCATTCTATGGATTTATTGTAGAAGACAGAGTAAACCCTACTACAGGAGATTTTGTAAGAAGAGATATAAATGGCGACGGAACTATTGATAATGATGATATTACCATCATTGGAAATCCTGTTCCTGATTTTACTTATGGTCTTACATTTGATGCGACCTATAAAAACTTTGATCTTGGTCTAAATTTCTCAGGAGTTCAAGGAAATGATATATATAACCTAAGTCGTTATTATAATATTTTATGGCAAGATGGTGGTAAATTAACAGAAGTACTAAACTCTTGGACACCAACAAATACAGACACAAACATTCCCAGAGCATCAGTCAGTGATGGAGCCGGAAACAAAGCTCCCTCTTCGTTTTTTGTAGAAGATGGTTCTTATTTCAGACTTAAAACTTTAGAAGTAGGATATAATTTTGACACAGGAGCTTTAGGAACCGAATTAATAAAAGACTTAAGATTAGCCTTTAACGTACAAAACGTTTTCGTAATTACTGATTATAGCGGTTATGATCCAGATGTTTCATCAACGGATGGTGGAAGAGCAAGTCTTAACTCTGGTGTCCCTGGATTAAGAGATAACGTAAACCCACTATTAGGTAGAGGCTTAGACGCTAGAGCTTATCCAAATGCACGTACATTTTCTTTTAGCATTCAGGCAACATTCTAAATTAAAACATAACAACAATATAGTATTATGAAAAAGTTATTTAATAATCATCTATTGATAGGTACTTTAGTATTTATATTGATTAGTACGGTGATCGCTTGTTCTGATGACCTACTTGATCAACAAAATAACAATGGCACCTCCAGCAGTAATTTTGGTACTTCAGCGGAACAGGTTGAAACCGCAGTAAATTCAGCTTTTCACCCTTTAACTACACCTTTTTTCTGGGGGAGAGTATTACATACAGGAGCTTTTTTAAGATCCGATGAATACAACGTATTCGAATTCGGTTCTAACACAGCAATGGCCGGATTAAAAGCTAACCCTGGTGATCGATGGGCTTTAGAGCCGTGGCAACAACTTTATAAATCTATTGGGCGTTGTAACACTATTATAATCAATGTTAATGAAGAAGGTATTCCTGATGATGACATAAGAAATAGTCTGGTAGGGCAAGCTTATTTTCTTAGAGCATTCGATTATTGGTACCTTTTAAATCTATATGGTAATATTCCTTTAATTGTGGAAGAGCCTGACTTAAACAACTTACAAGTTAACCAAACTCCACCAGAAGATGTATGGCAACAAATTATTTCAGACTTAGAAATGGCGCAACAAATGCTACCAGAGACTTGGACCGGTGAAAATTTAGGAAGGCCAACATCAGGATCAGCAAGTGCGTTAAAAGGAAAAAGCCATTTATACCGAAAAGAATGGGCGCTTGCAGAAACAGAACTAAAAAAAGTTGTGGATTCTGGTATCTATAACTTACTACCTTCTGCACAATATGGAGAGAATTTTGGAGCTACAAATGAAAACAATATCGAATCCATATTCGAGATGCAATTTAGACCAGTAGCAGCATTTTTATGGGGTCAGGATATCCCAGGAACTGGTACACAAGCCAATTACCTCATTGATTACGCATCACCCGGAGTTTCACCTGATAGAGGACATGTAATAAACCCTTGGCTTAGAGATCTTTTTGAAGCAAATGGAGATATTGTACGCAGAAATGAAACATTACTCTACGATTATCCTGGAGCCATTGGTTATGGTGGCGTCGATTACCTTACTGATTTTAGTGAAGATATAACTACAGCAACTGATGCAGGTGTGGAAGCTATTTTTACTAAAAAATATGCAGGATTAGACTTAGGAACACGAGAAGAAGTAATTGCGGTTCAATTAGGACATACAATGGATAACAATTGGAGAGTAATAAGATACTCGGATGTATTATTAATGTTGGCAGAAGCATTAAATGAAAACTCTAATATTGGAGAAGCAGAAGGTTATATTAATATGGTCAGAGAACGTGCACAATTATCCACGCTTACTGGATTGAATCAAGAAGAAATGAGAACCGCCATTATAAATGAAAGAGCTATGGAGCTCGCTGGAGAAGGTCATCGTTTTTTTGATCTAGTTAGATGGGAACTCGCTGATGACTACTTAGGATCTAGTTCCATTCACGGAACACCACATCCAAAATCATTAGTTGGAGGAACTTTTCAAACTGGTAGAGATGAATTAATCTGGATCCCCCTTGGAGAGCGATCAACAAATCCTAATTTAAATCAAAATCCAGGGTATTAAACTGAAAAAAGTAATTGTTTGATTGTAATAATGTTTTTATTGTTTTAGTCAGCCAAGCAAACCTTCCCTTGGGTTTGCTTGGTTTTGAAAATTTAAATAACATCTTTTTGAAAAAAAATATAATACATATCGTACTTATTTTATTGTTTTTTGGTTGTAAAAAACAACAATCAGAAGATTTTCTATTTACACTTGTACGTCCGTCTCACAGTGCTATTACTTTTCAAAACACAATTATAGAAAATGACACGATTAATGTTATCGATTTTCAATATTGTTATAATGGTGGAGGTGTTGGTATTGGTGATTTTAATGATGATGGACTATCGGATATTATTTTTACCGGTAATCAAGTATCTAGTAAACTATATTTAAATCTGGGAGAAATGAAGTTTAGAGATATTTCTATCGAATCTCATTTCGAAACAACTTCTTGGATTACGGGAGTTAGTGTTCTAGATATCAATACAGATGGTTTAGATGATATTTATCTTAATGTTGGAGGTGTTGATTGTAATAATGATTGTGAGAATCAATTATTTATAAACAAAGGGATAAACGAAAAAGGGATTCCTTATTTTGAAGAGCAAGCTTCACTGTATGGATTGGATGATGGAAATTATAGCCAACAAACTGTTTTCTTTGATTATGATCTAGACGGTGATTTAGATGCATACATTGTTCATAATGGTAATACTAAAAGAGATCGAAACACTCCAATACCAAAAAAATATCAGCCTAAACATTTATCAGATTACCTATTAGAAAACAAAACTTTAGAAGATACAAATCAAACATTTTTTACTAACGTTTCAGATAGCTTAGGAATTACTCATAAAGGTTTTGGATTAGGAGTAGCTATAAGTGATTTCAATAATGACAACTTACCTGACATCTATATTAGTAATGATTTTATTACAAACGATCTATTATACATAAACAAAGGCAAAAATAATAAAGGGTTACATCTAGGATTTGACGAAATAAACCAGCAAGTTCTATCAAAACAAACCTATAATGCAATGGGGGTAGATGTAGCTGATATTAATAATGATTTATTACCCGATATCATGGTTGTAGACATGCTACCTAATGATTATCAGAGGCAAAAAAAAATGTTAGCTTCTAATAATTACGATAAATATTTGTTATCACAAAGAAATGGATATACTCCGCAATATGTGCATAATACTCTTCAAATTCATAATGGTCTTATCAAAGATAAAATATTACCTGCATCAGAAATTGGATATGCCTCTGGTGTAGCTAGTACAGATTGGAGTTGGGCACCACTAATTGCTGACTATGATAATGACGGAAAAAAAGATATTTACATTACTAACGGTTATGTCAAAGATATCACAGATCTTGATTTTATTAATTATTCAGAGCATAACAACATCTTTGGAACTCCAAGTGCACGAAAAGAAAAATTTAAAAATCTAGTTGAGCAACTTCCAGGAATTCATCTTCCAAATGTAATGTATCAAAATAATGGAGAAGCTCAATTTACCGATATTTCTTCTCAATGGATAAACAACCAAAACTCCTATTCTAATGGTTCTGCTTATGCGGATCTAGATCGAGATGGAGATTTAGACTTAATAGTAAACAATATTAATAGTCCAGCATTTATATTAGAAAATCATACATCAGAAAAAGGGAAGAAATTTTTAAGAGTGAAATTAAAAGGAACTCTTAAAAATAAGAATGGAATTGGAGCAAAAATTACTTTGTGGGAAAATGGTATTAAACAAACACAATATCAATCCACAATTAAAGGGTATTTATCTTCGGTAGAGCCCATTATTCATTTTGGTGTGCTTTCAGAAAAAATTGACTCGTTGCAGATCATATGGCCTGATGGTAATATTAGCAACAAAAAAGCTATTCCATCAAATCAAATTTTAACTGTTCACTATCAAAATTCTTCTCAGTCTAAACCTAAAAAAGAAACCGATCTGTTTTTTCAAAAAAACAACGCCACACTTTCGTTTCTACATACTGAGAATCATTTAAATGATTACATACAACAATCATTACTAAGCCATCAATTTAATTCTTTGGGTCCATGTATTATAAATGAAAACATAAACAAGGAACAAGGCGAAGAAATCTTTATTGGCGGCAGTAAAGGATATTCTGGAACCCTTTTTATCGAGAATCAAAATGGTATTTATAAACCTAAACAAAAATTTGATACTAAATATGAAGATACTGCTGCTATATTCATTGATATAGACTATGACGGAGATAAAGACTTATATATCGGAAGTGGAGGAACTGATGCTGGAAATAACAAAGAACTACTAAAAGATCGAATTTATATTAATGATGGTACTGGATCTTTTTCTGCTAAGGAAAATCAGTTGCTTTCTAAAATCATAACGAACACAACTTGTGTAACAGCTAATAACACAAACAATAAAAGTTCACAAAAGATTTTTATAGGAGGTGGTGTATTGTCGGGAAAGTACCCTATTTCTTCCCCCAGTTATTTAATTACTAATCAAGAAGGCCATCTTTCAATAAACAATAAAATTTCATTTTCTGGGTCAGGAATAGTTACGGATGCAACTTGGGCAGACATTAACAATAATAAAACTAAAGAGTTAATTGTAGTTGGGCAATGGATGCCTATTTCTATTTATGAAATTAATAAAGAAAAAGTAGAAGAAGTTCCTATAAAATGGATAGATAAACAAGGAAAAACACTGAACATGTCAGGTTGGTGGAACAGTATTAAACTTGCAGATTTTGATAACGATGGTGATCAAGATATAATTGCTGGCAATCAAGGAATCAATGGATATATACAGCCAATGTATAATCAAGCTGTATATGTATATAAAAAAGATTTTGACAATAACGGTAGTATTGACCCCATATTAGCGCAGTACTTCGAGACCCCTAATGGATTATCACTACGCCCCATACACACTAGAGATGATATTATGAAGCAATTGGTAAGCTTAAAAAAACAATATCCAACATATAACGAATTTGCCAAAGCTAGTTTTCAAGAATTATTAAACATCAATAATTTAGAGAAAGAGACCTTTAGCGCTCACCTATTTCAATCAATTTATGCAGAAAACATAGGAAACAATACTTTTAAAGTTTCCTATTTACCAGAACCTTGTCAACAATCTCCTATCAATGATTTTCTTATAGAAGATATTGATCATGATGGTTTTAAAGATGTATTGATTGTTGGAAATAATTATTCTGCAGAAGCAAGTTATGGAAGACACGATGCGATGATAGGGGTCTACTTAAAAGGATCAGAAAAGGGGTTTGTTACCCTTAAAAATAACAAGACAGGTTTTATAGTTCCAAAACAATCTAATCATATTATTTCGATACAAAATATGAACGACGAAAAATTGATTATTGCCACACAAAATAATGATAGCGCAATGGTATATCGGATACGTAACAAAAAAAGAAATGCTTTGGCAAAAAATTGATTTTGCTCCACATTAAAGAATAAAAACGAATGAAAGAAGTAATTACTCATAATATAGAGGTAATACGAGAATCCAAAGATTTTCAAGTTAATATCACATTACTTGAAGAACAAAATGGAGTTACTATATATAATATCAATTTTTCATCTGAAACTAAATTCCAACCACAAAAGGTAACTTTTAAATGGAAAATTCCTGCTATTAATATCAAAGGTGTTTGGAAACCTACCACTGATTTTGCAAAAAGAATCATGGATGACTGGGAGTTAGATCATATGGAATCAAGAATCTCTGTTGACTCTCCTGTAATTTCATTATTTGGCCATGATGATAGTAACATCATCACTTTTGCTTGTTCTGATGCAATAAATACTAAAAAACTTAATGCACTATACCGGGAAGAAGACAACTGTGTATATTGTCATATTTCTTTTTTCACAGAAAGACATCACGCTATTACTAATTACGATGCACAATTAAGGATTGATCAAAGTAATCTCTCTTTTTCAGAATCTTTAAAAAATGTGGGGATTTGGTGGGAAAGTTTCGAAAACCTTTCCCCTGTTATGGTGCCCGATTTAGCTAAAGTCCCTGTTTATTCTACATGGTATCAGTTTCATCAAAAACTAGATGTAGAAAATCTTTTTGAAGAATGTAAAATTGCATCAAGGTTAGGCTATGAATTAATAATAATCGATGACGGATGGCAAACTAAGGATGAAAACAGAGGATATGATTACACTGGTGATTGGTATCCAGAAAGAATTCCAGAAATGAAAAACTTCGTAAGCAAAATTCATTCGACAGGAATGAAGTTAGCTTTATGGTATTCTGTTCCTTTCTGTGGTAAAAAATCAAAAGCGTATAAAAAATTCAAAGGTAAATTCCTTACAGAAGAACATCGTTGGGCTCCTGTATTCGATCCAAGATATCCAGAAGTAAGAGAGTATCTTATAAATTTATACGTAAACGCCTTAAAAACATGGGAAATCGACGGTTTTAAACTAGATTTTATTGATGAGTTTAAAGTATATCCAAGTACCAAATTAACCAAAGAAAATGGTAGGGATTACTCCTCTGTAAATCTAGCTGTAGATCGATTAATGACAGACATTATAAGTTCCTTGCATTCAATAAATCCAAAAGTTGTTATCGAATTTCGTCAAAAATATACTGGTCCAGCTATGCGAAAGTATGGAAATATGTTTAGAGCATTTGATTGTCCCGGCGATTCTGTAATGAATAGAGTACGTATTACTGATATAAAAATGATTTGTGGTGATACCGCTGTACACAGCGACATGTTTACATACCACAGGGAAGAACCTCTAGAGATAAAAGCGTTACAACTGGTAAATACTTTATTCGGAGTTCCTCAACTTTCTATTTTACTCCAACAAGCAACATTAGATGAGTTATCCATGATACAATTTTATACACATTACTGGAAAAATCATTCTAACATTTTCTTAAAAGGAAAATTTACTCCGCAAAAACCTTTAGCAAATTATCCTATACTTAAATCTTCTTTAGGTAATCATACAATTATTGGACTGTTCGACAGCCATACAGTTGATTTTGATGAGAACACAAATAAAATTGACATTATCAATGGTCAACTAAATACCAAAATCATATTAAGTAGTGATAAAAATTATGGAGCCTATCATTGCGAAACTTATGATTGTACTGGAAAAAAGATAAATGAGTGTAACTTAATGATTTTAATAGGAGTTGTTCAAATAAAAGTCCCTATTTGCGGATTAATTAGATTAGAAAAAAATACTGGATCTTAAATTATGGCATAAAGAAAATCAACAAAATTATCAATATGCCTTATAAAAAATAATACAAACGATTACATTTTTTTTAATTCACAATTATCTTTTCAATTGCTTCAATAATTCAGATATTTATAATCAATTGATCAGTTTTATATAAAAAACAATGGTTTTTTAGAATATCACAAGAAAATCAACAAAACGAAATACACACGAAAAATAAAGTTAACTACTCGCTGATGGATAAAAAATATATAATTGCATTTGATCAAGGAACAACTAGTACCAGAGCTATAATTTTTGACAATAATGGAACTATTTGCGGTATCTCTCAAAAAGAATTAACACAATATTATCCCCAATCTGGATGGGTAGAACATGATCCACAAGAAATTTTTAAACATCAGAAAGAAGTTTTTGAAGAGGTATTATCCACATCTAAAATAAGTATCGATCAGATTGCTGGTGTAGGTATCACTAACCAAAGAGAAACTACTGTAGTTTGGGATAAAACTACAGGAGAACCCATTCACAATGCTATCGTATGGCTCGATAAAAGGACTTCAAATATTTGCAAAAACCTTAAATCTATTGGACTCGAAGATTATGTTGCTAAAAATACTGGTTTGGTAATTGACTCCTATTTTTCAGGAACAAAATTAAAATGGATATTGGATAATGTAGAAGGCGCTAGAGAAATAGCTCAAAAAGGAGATCTGCTGTTTGGTACCATTGATACTTGGCTTATTTGGAAATTCACAAATGGATCAAGACACGTTACAGATCATTCTAATGCATCCAGAACGATGTTATATAATATCATGCGCTTAGAATGGGATGAAACCATGTTAAAGGCTTTAGATATTCCCAAAAATATGCTACCCGAAGTTCAGCATTCGTCATCAGATTTCGGAAGCATATCCTATCAAGAAAAAGAGATTCCAATATATGGCGTTGCGGGAGATCAACAAGCATCATTATTTGGTCAAGGAGGCTACAAATCAGGAATTGCTAAAAACACATATGGGACTGGTTGCTTTTTATTATTAAATACAGGAAAAAAAGCCTATCATTCTAAAAATGGTTTACTAACTACTTTATGTTGTAGCTTACCTGACGATAATATAAAATATGCATTAGAAGGCAGTGTTTTCGTAGGAGGTGCCTCTGTGCAATGGTTACGTGACAAATTAAAAGTGATTTCTAAAGCTTCAGAAACTGAAGAAATTTGTATATCTACGCCAGCTTCAAAAGGTTTATATGTTGTTCCCGCCTTTGCTGGTCTTGGTGCTCCTTATTGGGATATGAATGCTAAAGGTGCTATATATGGGCTAACACTAGACTCAGGAAAAAATGAAATTATAAAAGCTACTGTAGATGCTTTAGCTTATCAAACTCGTGATGTATTAGACGCTATGGTAGAAGATAGTGGTAAACTTATGAGGGAACTTAAAGTAGATGGGGGAGCATCCGCGAACAACTATTTAATGCAATTTCAGGCGGACATTCTCAATGTGGAGGTTGACCGTCCGGCAATGTTAGAAGTTACAGCACTTGGTGCTGCATTCCTGGCAGGGATAAAAGCTGGGGTCTGGACAAAAAAAGATATTTCAAAAATTAGGATTGTCGATACCAAGTTCAAACCCCAGATTACCGAACATGATCGAAACAGAAAATATAGTGGATGGAAAGACGCAGTAGAACGAACAAAATCCACCAATGCAAAAATGCTTTCCGTAAAGGAAGAAGGGCCAATCCGTTTTTCTATTCTAGACCGATATATACAATTACAAAAAGCTCGTACAACTAAATATGATCTATTCATTATTGGCGGTGGTGTAACCGGAGCAGGAATTGCTTTAGACGCAGCTTCTAGAGGATTAAAAGTATGTCTAGTAGAAAAGAATGATTTTGCATCTGGAACTAGTAACAAATCCACAAAACTAATTCATGGTGGATTGCGATACCTAAAACAAATGGAGATAGGTCTTGTAAAAGAATCTGGAAGTGAACGTGCAATGGTACACAAACTTGCCCCTCATTTAGTAGTACCAGAAAAAATGTTATTACCATTGATCGAGGGAGGAACCTATGGCAAGATGATGACCGCAATAGGACTAAAAGTATATGATTTTTTAGCAAATGTAGAAGGAGATGACAAACGAAAAATGCTAAGCATTGAAGAAACAATTACCAAAGAACCTTTATTAAATAAAAATGGTCTAACCGGAGGAGGTTATTATGCAGAGTATCGCACAGATGACGCGAGACTAACAGTAGAACTTCTAAAAAAGGCCGCCTCTTATGGGGCAAACATCATCAATTATTGTGAAATGACAACCTTTAATTATGATGAAGAAGGAAAAATAAAAAGTTTAGAATGTTTAGATCATAATTCAAATAAGAAAATTATTATCAAATCGCGAAATTATGTTTCCGCGGCAGGTCCTTGGGTAGATTTATTAAGGGAAAAAGATCATTCCATGAACAACAAACACTTGCATCTTACCAAAGGAGTGCATATTGTTTTTTCACGAGATCAGTTCCCTTTAACACAATCTATCTATTTTGATGTACCAGATGGAAGAATGATTTTTGCTATTCCTAGAGGTCGAGCAACATATGTCGGAACAACGGATACTAACTACAAAGCTAATTTAAACCGTGTGGTAGCTACTAAAGAAGATGCGCAGTATTTATTAGACGCGGTTAATAACATGTTTCCCTCTTTACACCTTAAGGTAGAAGACATAGAATCTAACTGGGCAGGGCTAAGACCACTTATACATGAAGATGGTAAAGATCCATCAGAGTTATCTAGAAAAGATGAAATATTTATTTCCAAAACAGGATTAATTTCAATCGCCGGAGGAAAACTAACCGGATATCGTAAAATGGCACAACGTGTTATTGATGCAGTTCTGAAAACAATGAGTTCAAAAAAGAGAGAACAATTTTCAAAATCATTTACACAAAATATCCCACTTACTAGTGATCCATTAAAAAATACTGAAGAAGTAGAAAAATATCTTCTTGAAATTAACCAACGGCTTAAAGATTTGCATTTGCAAGATGAACATTATGGGTGGTATCTTGCCACTACATATGGCAAACAAGCAGATACTATTATTAATAAAGTTAATTACTTTCTAAATGATTCTATTGAAGAAAAATTAATCAGATCCGAGGTTTGGTACGGTGTACACCACGAAATGATTAATGGTTTGGCTGATTTTTTTGTAAGAAGAACTGGAAGATTGTATTTTGATATCAATAGTGTTCGTCAATATCGATCAATAGTACAAGAGGATCTTGTAAAATATCTAAGTTGGGATGAACAACGTTTGGTAAAAGAAAATGAATATCTGGATCTGTTACTACAAGATGCGTCTACATATTATAAACACGAAATCGTTTAAAAACTTAAAAACACTTAATTATTTGATTTTATAAATTTAACACACAACATACATGGGCATATTATCATTTATCGGATTCACATTACTTGTAGCAATATATGCTTGGTGGAAAACTCGAAGTACTGACGAAAAATCTGCTGATGGATACTACCTAGGAGGCAGAAGCTTGGGTGCCATTACAATTGCAGGTTCGCTATTACTTACAAATTTATCGGCAGAACAGATTGTTGGTTTAAATGGTCAAGCATTCACAGAAGGTATTCTGGTAATGGCCTGGGAAACATTAGCAGCTATTGCTATGATAATCACAGCAGTATGGCTACTTCCTAAATATATGAAAGTAGGGATTACTACCATTCCAGAATTTATAGAAAAACGTTTTGATGAAAATACAAAAGCTATCCTGTCTGTTTTATTCTTAATTGCATTTAGTATTGTGTTATTACCCACTATTCTTTATTCGGGATCTTTGGCGTTTAGCACTATGTTTGATTTACCATCTCTACTAGGTTTATCTAAATCTGCGTCTATTTCACTTTGTGTATGGAGCATCGGACTTATTGGTGTTGTTTATGCAATTTTTGGAGGATTAAAAGCTGTTGCCGTATCAGATCTTATAAATGCCATAGGTTTATTAATAGGTGGACTGTTAATTCCATATTTCGGGTTAAAGTTGATTGGTGATGGTAATATGATGAATGGTATAAATACTTTATGGACGGAAAATCAAGATAAATTTAATGTCACCGGAGGAGTTACTTCATCAATACCTGTGGGAACTATTTTTACAGGAATGATGATAGCTCAAATGTATTATTGGGGAACTAATCAATCCATATTGCAACGCGTTTTTGGTGCTAAAAGCCTAAAAGAAGGGCAAAAGGGAATGATGCTTGCCGCTTTTGTAAAATTTCTTATTCCTATAATTGTAGTACTACCTGGAATCATAGCTTGGAATGTATTTAATGGAGAACTTGACTCTGCGGATCAAGCGTATCCGGAACTGGTTCGTAAAGTACTTCCTCCCGCTTTACTTGGATTTTTTGCTGCTGTACTTTTTGGTGCGGTTTTAAGTTCATTTAACAGTCTATTAAATAGTAGTGCCACACTTTTTGGATTTGATTTATATAAAAAATTCTTTAAACCTGATGCTAATGAACTTCAAACAGTAAAAGCAGGGAAATTATTTGGGCTTATAGTTGCTTTGATTTCTATGTCTATTGCACCTTTCATTGCAAATGCTCCAGAAGGATTATTTTCTTATATCCAACAAGCTCTAGGTAGTTTAAGCGTTCCTATTTTAGCTGTGGTCATTATTGGTATTTTAACGAAAACTGTTCCTGCTATTGGAGCTAAAATAGTTCTAATTGCTGGGGTACTTATGTACTTAATAAGTTTGCTTATTCTTGGGCCTTATTTTACAAACGAAGCATTGGCAGAGGCTTCTATTAATGGTATTACAGATACGAGTCAATTAGCTGTTATAAAAGCTGAAGCATATCCACATTTTTTACATATTATGGGAATCCTATTTGTAATTAATGTAGCTATTATGCTGGTGGTCGGAGCACTAAAACCAAAAAAAGATATTTATACACCTGTTACAACAGAGGTTATAGATACGACACCTTGGAAATATGCCTTAATCACTGGCGGAATTATTACAGCTTTAGTAGTAAGCACATATTTAATTTTTTAATAATTACTAAAACTTAATCTTCATCTATTTTTAGTTATATACCTTATTGTATTAACTTTACAATATACTTTAGTAAGAACTCTTGAAAACAAAAAAATGAAAATACTAGTTACCGGTGGATTGGGGTTTATCGGATCGCATACCGTAGTAGAATTACAGAATGAAGGATATGAAGTGGTTATTATTGATAATTGCTCAAATTCGTCTACAGAAGTTCTAAAAGGAATTAAAGCTATTACAGGAAAAGAACTTGTTTTTGAAAACTTCGATCTCAGAGAAAGAGACAAAGTAGAAGATTTTTTTAATCGTCATACTGACATTGAAGGCGTTATTCATTTCGCTGCTTCAAAAGCTGTAGGCGAAAGTGTAGAGAAACCCTTATTATACTATGAAAACAATATAAGTGTCCTAGTCTATATTCTTAAAGAATTACAGAAAAAAGACAAAACTAATTTTATATTCAGTTCTTCTTGCACTGTATATGGGCAAGCGGATGAATTACCTATTACTGAAAATGCTCCTGTAAAAATTGCAGAATCTCCCTATGGAAACACAAAACAAATAGGTGAAGAAATAATTAAAGATACTTGTAAGGTACAACCAAACCTAAACGCTATTGCTCTGCGTTATTTTAATCCAATCGGAGCACATCCTTCTGCTGAGATTGGAGAATTACCAATCGGAGTTCCTCAGAATTTAATTCCATTTATTACTCAAACAGGAATTGGACTTAGAAAAGAACTTTCCGTTTTCGGTGATGACTATCCAACGGAAGATGGAACTTGTATAAGAGACTATATACACGTCGTTGACCTAGCAAAAGCTCATGTAGTGGCTTTAGAACGTTTAATGGAGAACAATAATGTTTCTAATTACGAAGTATTTAATGTAGGCACTGGGACTGGTAGTTCTGTACTAGAGGTCATCCAATCATTTGAAAAAGTATCTGATCAAAAATTAAATTATAAAATTGTTGATCGAAGAGAAGGGGACATTACTTCTGCATATGCAAATACAGATAAAGCCAATAATGAATTAGGCTGGAAAGCTAAAAGCAGTCTGGACGAAGCATTATCTTCTGCTTGGAAATGGGAACAGAAAGTAAGAGGATAATACATTAAAAATAATCCTATACTAAAAAAGTCCTGAAGAAATAATCTTCAGGACTTTTTTAATATAAATATCTTACTAGTTTTACTAGTAGAAGTTAGCTCTTTTATCTTCTATCTCAGCAGCCTCTTTTAAGGCATTGAACACTCTAGAATTAACTGCATTAGCTTGCGTCTTAGATTCCTGAGCAGAATAACTCATATACGTATCTAATCCACTAGCAGGAGTTTTCTTTGTAACCTCTACCACATAAACTCCATTATTTCCTATAATTGGTTCAGAAACTTGACCACTCTCTAAAGCAAAAGCAGCACCTACAACTTTAGGTTCTGTTCCAGCCCCACTTATCGTAGGAGTTTTCATATTTAACGCAGACGCAGTTTTAACCGTTTGAGATTGATTTTTAGCAATATCAGCTAATGTACTCCCTGAAATCTTCTTTTTAAGCAGCTCTGCTTTCTTCTCTTTAACAAGGATAGGTTTTACTGAAGCACTTGCGTCTTCAGCTTTTTGAATTCCTTTAGAAGCTTTTGCTGTAAGCTGCACAACGGCATATCCATCAGTAACATCAAATCGCTTTACATCTCCAACCTTAGTTTCTTCTTTAAATGCCCATTGAACAATCGATCGTTGTGTACCAATTCCTGGAATATTTTCAGCTAATTCACTTATCTTATTTACTGGACGAACAGCATATTCACTTTCTTTTGCTTTCTCTGCAAAATCAGCCTCTTTAGTAGCGATCTGAAATTTAGTAGTTTCGGTAAAAATATCGTTAATAGTTTTTTCACTAGCTTCAATTTCTCTAGCTATAGTTCCAACTTTAACAGCTTTTTGTTCGTTCTTCTTATCTTCAATAGTAATGATATGATATCCAAAAGCAGTTTCCACAACTCCCATATCTCCAACATTATTATCAACAATATAATTATTGAAAGCAGGTACCATTCTACCTGGAGGGAAATAACCTAAATCTCCACCTTTATCTTTATTAGAGGTATCTGCAGAAAAATCTTTGGCTAACGCTACAAACTTAGTCTTATCAGTTTTCACTTCACTTAGCAAACTATCCGCAAGGGTCTTAGCTTCCTCTTTTGTTCTTTCAGTATCTCCAGCTGTACCTAAACCTTTCCAAGACACTAAAATATGGCTCGCTTTTAATGAATCATGCAATTGTTTTTGTGCAATAATTTTAGAGATCTTAATATACTTTCCATCCTTGTAAGGTCCAAAAACTTCTCCTACTGGAACATTGTATAATGTATCACTTACAGTAGCAGGTAAATCTTTCTTAAACACAAAACGGTCATCATATTTCAATGCAGAACCTTTATCTAGATTGATAAACTCCTCGATATTTTCGGTAGTTTTAAGACCTGCTACATCTTTAGTCACTTCTGCTATTAACTCATCTTCATCTTGTTGACTAGGTTCTTCCTTAAAAAACACATATCTCATATTTCGAGAAGCATCAGCTTGGTATAACTCAGGATGTTTATCTACATAAGCTTTGATCTCAGCATCAGATACAGTTACCTCTGTATCTTGTATTCCTGAAAATGGGAGTTGAACATACTTAATATCTACAACATCATTCTCCATCTTGTAAGCTAATTCTCCTTCTTTAAGAGTTACTCCTACTCCAGCTTTAATCATATTAAGGTATGTTTGCTCCAAAGCTCCTTTACCTAAAGAAATTTTATAATCTGTCCATTGTTGATAAGCTGTAGGATTTCCTTTTATACTAGCAACATATTCTTGCATTTTTGCTTTATCAAAAACACCTGCTTCATTCTGAAACGTTGGGTTATTTGCTAATCCTTCTTCTAACAATTGATTAACCTCATCTGCTCCTGCTCTAATTCCTAATTCTTCAAATTGTCCATCAAAAACGATCTGTCTAACTTCTTGATTCCAAACATAATTTACAGTCTGTAAATTTGAACCATTAGCTCCAAAATTTCTAGATGCTGCTTCTACTTTTCTTGCAAAATCAGTTCTATCAATTTCTTTCCCATTTATTGTAGCAATTATATTTGCCGCTTTTTGAGAAATTGCCCCACCATTTCTAATCAAATCCGCTAATACGAATGAGAAAAGCGCTAATGCGATAATCACAATTAAGAAAACGGAACGTTGTCTGATTTTATTTAAAACTGCCATTTTAAGTTTAATTTATTGAAATATAGTGGGCGAAAATACCATTTTATTAGAATATTACCAATTAAAGACAGAAAGTCTTTACAACTTTTTTTGGATTTTATTATCGAAGAGATTCTTAAGATACTTTTAGCAGATAATTTCAACAAAAAATAAAACCTATCTTGCTGATTAAAAGGATAATAAACATTATGAAAGCTATCAAGATAACAGCAAGGGCTTTTCAAAAAAATCCATTAATCGAGAATAATCAAAAGCAGCATAACAAAAAACAAGTAGGTAAACAATCCACTAATCCTCAGACAATTTTTTTAATTCGACAATCTCAATTTTAGTATTCGAAGTTTCGATAATATTAACGGTAACCGAATCAATATTTACGATATCACCTTGCTGAGGAATTTCTTCTGTATGATTAACAATCATCCCTCCAAGTGTTTCATAATACTCGCTTTCGGGAAGGTTTAACTTATAAGTTTCATTAATATAATCCACTTCCATTCTAGCCGAGAAACGATAATGATTTTCATCTAATTTCTCTTCGATAAGATCTACCGAATCGTGTTCGTCTTCTATCTCTCCAAAAAGTTCTTCTACAATATCTTCTACTGTAATAATACCACTTGTTCCACCATACTCATCAATCACTACCGCAATACTTTTATGCTTTTTGGTCAAAAGATTAAGAACATCTTTAACATACATTGTTTCTGGAACAAAAACCACTGGAAGCAGAATAGATCTTATCGATTTTGGTTTCTTAAACAATTCGAAAGAATGCACATACCCAATGATATCATCGATTGTTCCATTAAAAATTAGCACTTTAGACAATCCCGTATCAATAAAAAGTTGACTAATTTCTTCCAAAGATTGGGATTTTTCTATAGCAATGATCTCCGTGCGCGGAACCATAACTTCTCTGGATTTTACATCGGAAAAATCAAGTGCATTCTGAAAAATCTGAATTTCACTATCAATTTCATCATGCTCCTCGACAGTTTCCATCTGCTCATTTATATAGTCACCTAATTCAGTTTTTGTAAATGCCAGTTGCACCTCATCACCTTCTGTTTTAAGAAATTTCTTAAGCACAAAATCTGATATCCAAATAACAAAGGAAGATATAAACCAAAATAATATGTAAAAAAAATAAGCTGGTAATGCAAAAACTTTCAACAGTGTATTTGCATAAATCTGAAAAAAAACTTTAGGTAAAAACTCTGCGGTAAGTAAAATAACTAAGGTAGAAATTATAGTTTGCAATAATAAGTTAATACTTGCAGCCATATCCGGATAATACCCTTGAATAAAACCCATGAGTAATTCCCCCATATAAAACCCGTACACTACTAAGGCAATATTATTACCCACCAACATAGTAGCAATAAACTTAGAAGGTCTTTTAGTTAATCGAGATAAAATATTAGCAAGAAAACCATCTTGCTTTTTCTCTATTTCAATATGGATTTTATTAGAAGAAATATAGGCAATCTCCATCCCAGAAAAAAAAGCGGATAGAATAACAGAAAGTACAATTACTATAATTTGTAACTCCATTAATTATTGTCCTTGTTATTAGCATCAAATCTTTTCCGAAAATTTCTTTTGAAGAAAAACATAAAAACTGCTACCCCCGCAAAACATAGATACAAAATACTTCGACTATCTTCTTTTCCCCATTCCTCATATGCCTCATATAAGAAAAAACACATTATAGCTAGGTAAGCAAACTCAAAAAATCTAAAAATTTTCATCATATAATTTTATTCTTCGATGAACATTATTCCTTCATTGATGCGAGAATTCAATATAGTAAAATCTTGATTAGCATCAAAACCATCGGCTTCGTTAACTGTGCCATCAGGAAGTATACTTTTATAAGGTTGATCAGTGAATATCCAATTGATACTTTGATCCCAATATAGCTGACGTGCCATAAGATGAGTACTATCTGCAGTCTTTATATCAACATTCCCTCTCATATCAATAAGCCCTGTCTCTTTATAAAATATTGCATAATCTGATCTCACTACGCTTACCTTACCATCTTTGTCAATAATATCCAACACAATACCTTCTGGAAATTCTTGAAACCCAAAACTTCTATTTGTATAGTCTTTTACCTTAGCAGTTTTAAGAATCGCCGTAAGCCTACCAGAATCAGTATACTTTAAATTCACCTCAAATGCTTCTGCAATAGGAGCATCTTCTCCAATATTGTAGTTATTAGTTTTAGATGTGTTTGATTGACACGAAAAAAACAATGTCACAGCAAATGCTGTGACAAAGTTTAATAACATATATAAATTCTTTTTTTGCATTATAGCTTCGGCACTTTAACCGTTTCTCCAATCCAACATCCTATTTTTACTGATTTAATTTCAGGATTATTAAAGATATCCGTCTTAGATGGAGCTTTGGCTTTATAGTTTGCCGCTGTTCCTGCCGCAGTTTTCTTTAAACTTGGATCTACTTTACCAGCTTTTCTAGCGTATCTCTCAGCTAACCAATATACAGCTCTCTTACTAAATACATCATTACCACAGCTATTAGCACTTTTAGCAACCATTGCAGCAATCTTAAGATATGCCTGACCAAATGAAGGCTTATTTGCTAATACTTTCTTATAATTAGATCTTGCCTTAGCATAACTTCCTCTTTTTCTATATACCTCAGCAATTCTGTAGTATACATTAGCCTTATCACTTGCTTTCGTTTCTAATTGCGCAGATTGATTAAAATACTCTAACGCCTTAGATGTTTTCTTATCCTTAAGTGCTAATATACCTAAGTACTTCGCTGACTTCGCTGAAGGATCAGCTTTATGAAGAGCTTCTACTAATTTAAAAAACAATGGATCATCAGTACATTCTTTCGCAGACATTCTACCTGCAGCTCCTTTTAACCAATTAACATCGGTCTTCTTACTTTCGAATTGACCAGTATACAGAGGTATTAAGTTTTTACAATCTGCTCTTTCACCTATTTTTTGATTAATTCCTGCTTTTACTTTACTGTAAGCTCTTAAATTAATTCCAGCATTTTTAAGACTTCTTTTTTCTTTAGAACTTAATGTTGCTCCAGATTCTTCTTTTTCTGTAAGCGAACTAATAGTCTTTGCTTTTTTACTTTCTTCTTCTTCTATTTTCTCAGTAATATCATCATATAAATCAAAAACATCTTGAAGGTCCTTTTTACCTGCATCCTGTAATTCTACAAGTAAATAAAAATATGTATATAATTTTTTAGCTCCTTTAAAATTAGTTTTATCCTCTGTATAAGCCTTATGAAATTCTGCAAACTGAGAATCTGTAGTACCAATTTTGTTAGCATACATAAGCTGACCTATATCAGAATGCATATCTCCTAATTGTGTTTTTGCAGGAAAATACTGATATCTTTCTTTTAACAAAGTAATCAGTTCGTTTGCAAATTGGGTCTTTTCTGCATCAGTGCCTGCTTTTTTCAATTTAGACTCTAATAATTTCTGACCGAATTGATATGTTGCAACACTATATGAAGGACATTCTTTTCTTACTTTCCACAAAGGCGCTTCTGCGGCCTCATAATTTTTTACTTTAGCGTGCTCATAGGCAATAGAAGCCGTAGTCGCACAGTCAGTAGCTTGGGCACTAACTCCTGTAGCGCTTAAAACTAATCCTGCTGCTATTGTATATAACACTTTAGTATTCATAGCTGTATAATTGTAGTTAATTAAATTTCACTTTTCTAAACCATCTATCATTCAAGGATAAACTCAATGATAAATTAAAAAATTCTTCTCTCACTAATCCTGCGTTGGTAGTTCCTCTTGTTCCGAACTCAAAACCGACATTAGCATTAGAGAATAGGTTGCCAACTGGTAACCCTACTCCAAAAGATATGCCAAACTCGTTAATCGCCTCTCCATTGATACTTAAACCAGTCTCCTCATACCTCAATCCTGTTCTATAAACAATTCTATTCAAGTAACTTGTTAGCGAATTATACTTAGGTATATAATATCCTCCTAATTTTATTTTTGAAGCATTCTCATATACAACATTATCAGATGTAAATGATCTATTATCGAATTTACTAGCATCAAGATATGTATACTCAGCTCCTACAAACCATTTCTTAGGCTCTCCAATTCCTGCACCAACTTTTACTTCGGCAGGAAGGTCTAAATCTCTATCCTCTACCGTAATATCTTGTCGCTCCACAACTAATTCTGCTCCATTAGTCAAAACCTGAACTGTTGCTAATTCCAAACTATTTTCAGATTTCAATTTAAAAGAAGGAGTGGACACGAGTGATGTAGTTAACTCTAATTTTTCTGTTAACATTTTTTTATATGCAACGCCAAAAGATAAACTAACTCCTGACAAATCAGAATTATTTATTTCTCTTGTATCAAATTCTAACTCTGAACGTTTAAGAATTGCCTTATTCTCAATATTCCCAAAGTTATAATTAATATCTAGACCAACGCTTAAATTCTCGTTAACTTTAAATCCGGCAGCAACAAACACTTTATTAAGCCCTCCAGTTCCAAGGAACTGATTTTCAGAGCCATCAGCATTAAATGAATTCGTTTGATATCCAACAGAACTTATTGGAAGTACTCCAAAACCAAAACCAAATTTACCTGCAGGAATACCTATAGCGAGATAATCTAAAGATGCATTATCTTTATACGAATCATCCCCCGCAGCATTATCAAGATTCAATCCATTATAATTGGCTCCTAATGTATATGTTGTTAATTTCAATTCTCCATACGATGCTGGATTCTGAAGATTTAAGTGAATACTATCCGTAAGTATACCCAATCCCCCCATCGATCTATTTTCTACTGTTCCCTTAAACTTCTGTAATCCTATTCCATAAAAAGAATAAGGAGAAGAAGTTCCTTCCTGAGCATAAGATACGCTGGTAACTATTACCAGAATGACTACTAAAATCTTCTTTATCATTGACTGTTATTAAAAGCTAAAATGTGATTTAGTCCCTCCAATAAAAAATTAGAGGTGGCAAATATGCTATTTTTTAATCTTTTAGACAAAAAATGTGCATCTCCTCCGGTTAAAATAACTGTTAAATCGGGGTAAGTGTTGCAATATTCTGCAATTGCACCCTCAATTTCATACGAAACACCATTCACAATTCCGGAATGTATCGCTTGATTTGTTGTATCCCCAATGTAATTTTTTGGTGATTCTAGCTCTAATAACGGTAATTTTGATGTGTAATTATGTAAACTCGCATATCTTAAACTTAATCCAGGTGCAATTGCTCCCCCTAGATATTCTTCATGTTTATTTTTAAAATCATAGGTTATACAAGTTCCTGCATCGATAATCAAAACGTTTTTTTTCGGAAATTGACCAACTGCACCTGCAACTAAACCTAATCTATCAACACCAAGAGTAGTAGGTGTAGCATATAAATTTTTAAAAGGCATCTGTAAAGTATGATCCAAAACCATTATATCAAAAAGATCTTTAATCAGCAGCATATCCTTTTTATTAATAGTAGCAACAGAAGAAATTATTGCGTTACTAATTAAAGGGTAGTCTTGATGGATTTTTTGAATTACCATAAAAAAGCTATCCGACTTTAATGTTTCTTTATAAACAATTAAACCTTCTTCGAAAACACCTATTTTTATAGAAGTATTACCTACATCAATAATAAGATTCATTTATTTATTTTTATTTTACAGGTAGTCAATCCTCTTTTTTTAAAAATTATAATCTCGTTTCAGTTAATCACAACTTCTAGATTACAGGATATTACAAGCTCTTATCTATAAGTTTGCAAAAATACAAAACGATTTTTTTAATTTTTTCTTTTGAGTATTAAAAAAAGCGTTCTATATTTGCATCCGCTTACAGCAAGGTGCCTTAGCTCAGTTGGTAGAGCAAAGGACTGAAAATCCTTGTGTCCCTGGTTCGATTCCTGGAGGCACCACCTTGAAAACCCGAACATATGTTCGGGTTTTTTGTTTTATTAAAACACCAACGCCTTCCCGCAAAACTTTGATTATAAACTAATTGAAAGATCGAAAGAAATACACTAAGCATTGCGAAAAATATTTTTATACCTTTCCTAAAGACTAAAAGACATAAAAAAAGCCAAATTGAAATATGTCATACAATTTGGCTTTTACAGACTTAATCTGTCATTTAATTTTTATCAGACTCTTCTTCTGCAGCTTTTTCTTGATCTTCTTTCATCATTCTTTTATCTTCATCAGTAATACGCTCATGTTCAGCTGTTATACCATTATGCTCTTTCTCCATATGTTCATGTTCAGCTTTCATAGACTCATGTTCTGATTTCATTTGCTCCAATGTAATCTCACCCGAAGCGTGCTTTGTTTCTAATTCGGCATGTTTCTCTATTAATCCTTTATGATCCTCAATAAGTTTACCATGTTTAGTTAATAAAGCAATGTGACTCTTTTCAGTTATCAAATGAATAGAATCATTTTCAATAGTTTTATGTGCGGCCACCATCTGTTGATGATCATCTTTCATGGTATTATGTTCTTTGCTCATAGTTTCATGAGAAGCTTCCATTTCTTGATGCTTTTCTACCATAACTTTATGCTCAGGAGCTTCTGCAGGGTTTTGTTTGCAAGAAACAAAAGCTAGTAACGCTATAAAAAGTCCTAATTTGCTGATTGTTTTCATAATATTTATTAAGTTTAGTTAAATTTCTAATGTTGTAAAATTACTGTTTACAAATTTGACTAACATAAATTAAAAGTGAATTTTGTTAATCAAATATTAATATTTGAATCTAATATGGATCTAAAAAAAACAAGGAATACTGAAAAACAAAATCTTGTGAAAGAAATCCTGTCTAAATCCACACATACCATGTCTGCTGAAGATATTATGGGTGCAATGCCAATAAAGGTAAACAAGACAACAATTTATAGGATTTTAGATCGATTTGCAGAAAAAGGAGAAGTCCATTTTATAACTGGCAAAAACGGAAAAGCGTATTATGCACTTTGTGATACTTGTGGAACATCTCATAAAATTCATAATCACATCCATTTTGAGTGTCAAACATGCAAAGAAGTGACCTGTCAACCTAATACATTACACATCCCTAATTTAGAAGGCTTTACCATTCAAGAAACTCAATTCTTAGTAATCGGTATTTGCAATAAATGTAAATAAAAAATGAAACCATCAGCTCTCCAGCTAATGGTTTCGTAACTACACATCCCAACTTAAAATAAAGATGGTATTCTTTATCTTACAGCTATAGGATAGTTTTCTCCTCGATTACTTACCGTACCCGACGTTCTTGGACCATTTCCTCTTGCATGCATAATCCCTGCTACGTGAGGTGAAGCCATTGAAGTACCGCTTAATGTAGCATAACCACCATTAAGGTATGTACTTCTTACACTACTACCTGTAGCAATTACATCAACAGGATTCATATTATAATTTGAGAAAGATGAGAACCCTTGGCTACAAGTCATAGAAGCTACCGTGTATATGTTAGTCCCATTAACACAAGCTGGCTGATAATTAGCCGAGTTAGCGCTACTGTTTCCAGCTGCAATTGCAACTCTAGTACCTGCATTTCCTAACGCTAATAAAGCGCTACGGTAAGAAGAGTTATTTGCACATCCTGACCCAAAGAAACCACCTAAACTTAGATTAGCTACATCACCGGCTAAGTCATACGTACCTACGTGATTTATTCCAGATAATATAGTAGAAGTACTAGTTCCACCACTACATCCAAAAACTCTTACTGGTACAACTGGCGCTCCTGCAGAAACTCCTACTACACCGATACCATTGTTTATCGCTCCAGCAGTTCCTGCAACGTGTGTTCCGTGACCATTACAGTCATTAGCAGATCCTCCTACAAATGACTTAGCATATGTGGTATTTGTAACTACATTAAGATCTGGATGATCTAAATCAATACCAGTATCAATTACCCATATCCAAGAATCGCTACCAGAACCATCAGCGGCTCCTCCAGCTCTAGTAATACCACAAGGAGTTTGCTGAGCCATTCTTTGAGACTCATTTCCTGTAATTACCTCTTCGATATCGAATTTTGGCAATTCTACAACTCTATCATATTCGATAGCAGCTATGTTAGGATCTTTAGATAACTTTTGAAATTCATTATCTCCCAATTTAATAGCCATTCCAGAAATCTTAGTAGTGTAATAACCTAAGACTTTAGACTGATCTAAATCATTTTCTGATAAAATAGTATTCATTTTTTTAATAGATACCTCAGAAATGTCTCTGACCGATTTTGCCTTTTCTTCCCTGTTGGTAAAAGGGGTTTTTTCTAAAACTTTTGATGCAGGTTCAATTTTAGAATCTTTAAATACTACGATGTACTGACCAGGAATTATTTTTCCTTCAGTACTAGTAGGTTCTACAATTGTTTCTACAGTTCCATCAGAGAAATTTTCATCTTGACAAGACGTGATTACTAACGCTGAGAGTAGTGTCCCCAAAGCGAGTTTACTTAAATTTTTCATATTGAGTTAAATTTGTGTTAGGGCCCAAATGTATTAATTCAAATGAAAAAAATTACTGTGGTAAAACCACAAGCTAAGTTCTTAACAATTAATGTTTAAGAAAAAAAAACGTTCAAAACTAAAACACAATGCAACCTTGTTGCATTAGTGATTATGGTAAGTTTAAGAGTAATTAACGACTCCGAATTACCTTCACAAAACGTGAAAACTGAATTTAAATTATCAAAAATATTTAACTTAATTTTAACTTAATTTAACTTATTATTCTTGAATTATAGAGTTTTACAGATGCTATATTGTTTAATTAAATCTTTTTTTAATTAAACAAATACTTGTTTCTTTAAGCTTTGGAGAAAATAATTTCTTTTTAAACATCTTGTAGATTAAGAGAAACTTATTAATTATTATCTTTACCAAATGAGATTTAGCAATTATAAACATAAAATTTCTCTGTTTTTCATTACAGCTTTTCTTTTTCTAAGAGTTGTTAATGTGCATGCCTTTTCTCATTTTTCCGATGATGATCAAACTCAAACAGATTGTGAGTTATGCGAAATCATAAATGTAACTAATCAGCTTACACCTTGTGCGGAAAATGTATTTATTGATACTGAACAAAAAATTATAGTTGTTTTTAAAGAACAAAAAATAATCTTTTGTTATGAAACATCAGAATACAGTATTACACTACCTAAAAGTGTTCACAACAAACCTCCTCCAACGTTTTTAATATAGAGAGTTATTTACTTAATCCTTTTTTACTTAATTAGTTGAATGCTAATTAAGCCATCTTTGGTATGTTTTATATAATGTATAATATTAATAAAACCTTATAGCTCTTTTTAGTCAGTTAGAGAACCTTCTTCAGATTTTTCTAGTTCTACAAACTTTAGTCCTTCAAAGAAGCATTGTCTAAACTTTTTATCTATAAAAAGTTTAGACATACATGATTAAAATTCATTTTTTCTAAATAACAAATACTTAAAATTCATTATGATTACAAAACAAGAAGTAGAGAATGTCCAGAATACTTGGGGACAAGGAGTCGTAAAAATAGGAGCTTTACAAACCAATAGAAAAGAATGCGAAACATATACAGATAACTTTGTTAATGAGTTGTATGATTTCGACACTAAACAAGTATTATTTAAACCAACTAAAGCTGCATCTCAACAATTTAGAATTACTAAAGATGGAGCTATCTCTTATTTTATAGGTGGTAATTCAAAGTTCGATGAAGATAAAGGTTTTGCTCTTCAACCTTGGACAAAAGTCAGGTTCGAAAATATAGCTCTCATTTTAGAAGAAAACCGAGCATTAACCATGGGTAATTATTTTTTTACCGATGTCAACGGATTAGAGACTAAAGTAGAATACACATTTGGATATTCTAAACATTCTAACGGAGAGTTAAAAATAGATGTACACCATTCGTCCTTACCATTCAACCTAGTAGAAAATGTATGAGTTTTAATAAACTAGAATTTGGAAACTGTCTGTTTCTAATATGCCCAACGGACTATATGGAAAATGTTTTGAATCGAATTTGTAGTACAAAAGCATTTTTCTATATGTCCCTTGGGGCTAGTTTTAGCTGGGATATTGCTACACAGAAAAATCTGATTCAGTTAATCGAAGAACAAAAAATCACCCAGATTGTTTTTGTAACTAAATACAGTAATCTTTTTTACAAGGAAGTTCTTGAACCAAATAGCGAACCTTTTTTAACAGTTTATGATACATTATTGAAACTAGATAAAACTTTACCTGATTATTTTCTGAACCAAAGTCATCCAATTTTAAGGGTTATGCTTTTGGCCTCTCGTCATTTGCAAAGCCAACAAAAACATATCCTTGAAACTTCTTTACTCGGCAACCTTATAAAACAGAAAAAAATTATTACCCAGAGTTTTGTATATCATCCAAACAACGAAGTTTTTTACACCCCAAAAACAATTGAGAACAAGGTCCTTTTATATGGTGATTTATCTCCTAACTAGAAACTACTGCCGTTATGACGCATCTTAAATAATTAAAACACATTAACTATGAAATTCTACCAAATATTACTTCTTGGATGTCTATTACTTTTTTCAACATCATTTAGTATTCCACATCCTATTAAATTAACATCATCATTAATTCAAACCTTTCCAAAGGATAATATTTTAGGAGTAGAGTGTAGAGTTTTTATTGATGATTTCACTTTTAGTATGAACGATACATTCACAAAAAACTTTAATGCATCAAACTTATCTAAAGAAGATATAGAAGGAATTGAAGATTATTTTGAAAGATATTATAAAATATTCATTAATGACGAAATATACACTCTTACATATGCGTCATCAGAAGTTTTTGAAAAACACAATGTCTTATCAATTAAATTTTCCAATAGGATTCCGGTTATAAAAGAAGGAGATCAAATTTGTATAGAAAATACACTTTTCTTTGAAGATTTTGATTTTTTACAATCTAATAGAATGACCGTACGAATACCCCCTTTTATTTCAGAAGACTACTTTGAAATTACATCTCTGGACAAACCTATAACTCTTAATTTATAACACTTTTACACTTAATGGAAAATTTAAATTCTTTTTTTATTAATGGATGGCATCATATAGTTGACATCAATGCATATGATCATTTATTATTTGTAATGACATTATGTGCTGCTTTTAAATTGGAGCAATGGAAACAAATATTAGTTATTATTACGGCTTTTACTATTGGACATAGCGGAACTCTAATACTTAGCGCTTTAGATATAATTCCAGCAAATTCCAAACTTATAGATATGCTAATACCTTTTACTATAATGTTAACAGCGCTAGCAAACATTATCAACTATAACAAACATGGTAAATTTTCAGACACTAAATTAAAATATAGTATTGCGCTAGTTTTTGGATTAATTCACGGATTAGCGTTTGCCAGTAATTTTAAATTCATGCTATTTAGTGACAGTATAATCATGCCTTTACTAGCATTTAATATTGGTATTGAGATCGGGCAATTATTTATTGTGTTGATTTTTATGCTATGCCTATGGATATATACCCAATTTATTAGAGGAGAGCATTTAAAATGGAATCTGTTCATTTCAGGAGCAGGTTTTGGGATTGCTGCAACTATTTTATTAAATGCTATGAACGATGTACAATGATAAGTCATTCATTATTAAAAAAAGAATTAATCAGTTGACAAAAAAAGCTTAACGAAAAGGCTTCAAATATGTTTAAACGAATAGCTATTTGCTTAATTCTTTCGATTTCGTTTGTTTCTTGCAATGAACGAGAGAAAAAAGAAGATTCTGATATTATTATAGATCGAAAAAAGATTGATGCAGTTTTCAATAAAAATGTATCTAAGTTACTCCTAGATCATTTATATGTAGTTGTAGATAGCATTACATACGAAAGATTAACAAACGATAATCAATGGAAAAACACATATGCTTCACTAGATCTGGGCTTGCC
Organism: Aquimarina amphilecti; assembly: GCF_900109375.1. Taxonomy (GTDB): domain Bacteria; phylum Bacteroidota; class Bacteroidia; order Flavobacteriales; family Flavobacteriaceae; genus Aquimarina; species Aquimarina amphilecti. Next base: position 138,077 of record NZ_FOAB01000005.1, on the reverse strand, counting down.
AGATTTTGCTCCAGTACACGATCATTCCTCTACTTGCTATCTTAGAGGACATCAACACTATATTGAAATTCTAGGTCCTAAAAATAGTTATAACGAACCTGTAGGGAAAAGTGGTATTGGTTTCTCTCTTCAAAATCAAGATGAGCATTTTCATTTAGGAGTACAGCCTAAAATGAAAGCTTCTAAAGATTCGTTTTTATATGCTACAGAAACTGTAGAGATACCATTAGGGCTGGATCAACATACTTGGTTCAAAGCATTTTACACACCAAGTCCAGGAACAGCCTTACATACATGGTATGCATTTTATAATCCTGTTTTTTTAGATAGTCTTTATGGAAAGCATCATACATCATATTCGCGAGAGGCATTTCTAAAACCAACCTATGCCAACAAGAAACTTTTTAACGGAATAAAGGAGATTTACTTGACTTGTACCCCTGAAGATTATCTACGTATCACTCAAGAATTGGGATATTTACGATGTAAACTATTAAAGAAAAATGGAAAAACACTCACCATTAAAGGAGGCGATATCACAGTACGCATAGAGCCTTCGGGAGAAATTGAATATAGCAGAATTACTCAGATTACCTGTGAACTCAATGAAAAAGACCATAGTATTATCCAATTGGGTAATCTAACTATTACTAATCAAGGAACTGAATCTATTTGGAACTTTGATCAATTATACATTAATAATCCTTGAAAATCAAAAAAATGAAATTTTACACAAAACATCTGTATCTTAAAATGTTTATACTAGCAATTACTTTTACCGCTTGTAAACAAGAAAAAAAAGCTCCCGAAACTGTTGAAAACACTGAAGAGGAAGTTACTAAAGAAATAATAAAACCAAGAATTACCTTAGAAAAATTAGCAGATTCTCCTGCTTATGCCAACGCATCATTGATTTTAGATACTCCAAAAGAAATAGTTTCTAAGAAATCTGGGGAAATGGATTTTTCTTTTCAGGTAGAAAACTATGAGTTAGGAGCTCAAACACAAAGCCCAAATGCACAAAAATTAGCAAACTCTGGAAAAGGACAACATATTCATTTCATTTTGAATAATCAACCTTATTCTGCACACTATGAGCCTAGTTTTAAAAAAGAAATTCCTGATGGGGTACATCATTTAGTTGCCTTTTTAAGTCGATCTTATCATGAGTCTGTAAAAAATAAAAATTCCGTTGTAGTACGAAAGTTAGTGATTGGCGAAGATGCTAATAACGCATCTGAGCTAAAGATGGATTCCCCAACATTAATTTACAGCAGGCCTAAAGGTGAATACAAGGGTAAAGACACAGAACAAATTTTGTTGGATTTCTTCGTATTAAACACAACACTTGCTAAAGATGGGCATAAAGTTCGTGCTTTAATCAATGGAGAAGAATTTACTATTACGGAATGGACTCCACACATAATTAAAGGGCTTCCTATAGGAGAAGTTACAATTCAATTAGAATTGATCGATAAGGAGGGAAACTTAATTCCTGGACCATTTAACAATGTAACTCGTAAGATCACTTTAACAAACTAAGATTTTTTAAAAATATTCAAGTCAATGAAAAAACTACCTGTAACTGTATTGAGTGGATTTCTCGGTGCAGGAAAAACAACACTATTGAATCATATTTTGCATAACAAAGAGGGGCTAAAAGTAGCTGTTATCGTTAATGACATGAGCGAAGTCAATATTGATGCGCAACTCGTTGAAAATAAAAACACGCTCTCTAGAACCGAAGAAAAACTCGTAGAAATGTCCAATGGTTGCATCTGCTGTACCTTAAGAGAAGATCTTATGATAGAAGTAGAAAAACTAGCTAAAGAACAACGGTTTGATTATTTAATTATTGAAAGTACTGGAATCTCAGAACCCATTCCCGTAGCACAAACTTTTAGTTTCGCTAGTGAAGATGGGAATATAGACTTAAGTCGATTTAGCTATGTAGATACTATGGTTACCGTAGTAGATGCTTATAATTTTCTAAAGGATTTTTCTAGTCCACAGTATTTAACAGATAGAGAACTTACTAATATTGAGGGAGATGATCGTACCATTGTTAACTTACTTACCGACCAAGTAGAATTTGCCAATGTAATTTTATTAAACAAAGTAGATCTGGTAACAGAATCGGAATTGAGGAATTTATATGATATTATTCATAAATTAAACCCTAATGCTCAGGTAATACCTACTCAAAATTCTCAAATAAACCTGAATGAAGTAATAGATACCGGACTATTTGATTTTGATGAGGCTGAAGCATCTGCAGGATGGATTCAAGAACTTGAAAATGAACACATCCCTGAAACCGAAGAATACGGAATTGGTTCTTTTGTTTACAGAAAACGTAGCCCTTTTCATCCACAAAGGTTCTTAGATTTTGCAACAAATCAATTTCCGCCAAACATTATTCGTAGCAAAGGATTATTTTGGCTTGCTTCTCGACCTAATCAAGCACTTATTTGGGGTTCCGCAGGAGGTTCATTAAAAACTGACCCGGCAGGAGTTTGGTGGGCTTCAATGCCATTTAACGATAGGATCAGCTATGCCTCTTTTATAGATAATCAAAAGATGATTGAATCGGAGTGGGACGTTACTTTTGGTGATCGTAAAACTGAACTAGTTTTTATTGGTCAAAAAATCAATGTAAACCTGGTAACTAAGCAACTAGATAATTGTTTGCTTACAGAGGCGGAGCTTAACCAATGGAAAAAGGGTGAATTCTCTACAAATGATGATTGGCCTATTCCTAATTATCAAGAATCATCAATGTAATTAATCCAAAACTGAAAGGTGCAAAATAAGAAACAATAATTTAAAACTTGGTTTAATACTAATACCCAACCTAAGTTTTTTAAAAAAAAATCCAGTTATTTTATACAATTAGAACAGACAAATTGTATTGTATTTGTAACAGCATATCTATTTTTCTTTATAAAAATAGATATGCTTAACGTAAGAATTATATTCAAAAGGGTTTTAAACAATAATAGAACCACCATCCGAAGTTTTATTTTTTTCGCTATCAAAATAGAAATCTATCTTCCCCAAATACAAACCGTAGCAACCAACTTGATTTACAAGTATATTTTTATCCTTCCTATTTTTCACCACAGTTGGTTTTTTTAGAAATGTATGTGTATGCCCCCCGATAATAAGATCAATATCTTCAGTAGCTTTCGCCAGGCTCAAATCTCCAATTTTATCAGGTTCATTTTTATAATTGTATCCCAAATGTGATAAACAAATAACTAGATCGCACTTTTCTTCAGTTTTTAATATTCTACTCATATCCTGAGCAATCTCTACAGGATTAAGATAGTTGGTTTCCTTATATAAATCTTTCATCACAAGTCCTTCTAATTCTATTCCCAAACCGAATATCCCTATCTTAATATCATCTTTTATTATTATTTCGTACGGTTTTACCAACGTATCCAAAACGGTATTAGAAAAATCATAATTAGCAGAAACAAATTTAAATTTGGCATATGGAAATTGAGCAAGTAACCCTTCGATTCCATTATCAAAATCATGATTTCCTATGGTTGCGACATCATATTTAAGCATACTCATAAGCTTGAACTCTAATTCTCCTCCATAAAAATTAAAATAAGGAGTTCCTTGAAAAATATCCCCAGCATCTAATAGCAATGTATTTGGATTCTCTTTTCTTATATTTTCTATAATTGTTGCTCTTCGCGCAACACCTCCTTTATTTGAATTCCTTCCATCATTTGGACCAAATGGATCTATATGACTATGCACATCATTTGTATGCAAGATTGTTATCTTTTTCGTTTTGTTTGCAGAAAAAGATGATAAACTAGCTCCTCCAATTGTTAACAAACCTGCCGTTACTGCTGTATGTTTTACAAATTCTCTTCGTTTCATTTCTTTATCTTATTAATTGGTTTGCAAAAATCTATCATCAATCTTCGGGCTGATCGTATCTACTTTTTTAAAATAGTCAATCATTGCATTTCTAATTTTATAATTCAATTTATGGGCTTTGCCTGCTTGCTTAAAAAAATACATCTCACTACCTCCATTATAGAGATAATCATTAGTAGCAACGAAATACACCTCTTCATCTTTAATTTCCTTATTATTAATTAAAGCTTTCACTATTTCAAAATCACTATCAACAATAAGTTTTAATCCCGAAATGGGGTGGGCTTTTCTAGACTTTTGTAAATATTTAATCAGTTTCTTTATATCAACACCTTTCATTTCTACCACTGTAATACTGTTTTCGAACGGCATTACTTGATAAGCCGTACGAGCAGAAATATTACCCTTAGGAATAGGAGCTCGTATTCCTCCATGATTTAATAACACCATATCAATTTCATTTTTAGTTTTTGATCTAAAAAATGGATTAGTTTGCTCTAACACGATATCTGCCATCAAGTTACCAATCGCAGTATTTAAAACTCCATCACTTTTAGAATACGTATTTGGTGCATACGCCAGTGTGCTATCTAAAGTATTATTTACATGTGTTCTATATGGTTCAATAAAGGCTTCCACATTCGCATCATTAGAAGTAGTATCATTTATTTCAATTCTTACACCTTCTACCTTTACAAGGTGTTTCTCTTCCGTACAAGATGAAAGAACTATTAAGAATATCAATAAAAACAACCTTTTGTAAATTATATTTTTCATAAGGCAATTATAATATGTTATAGTATTTATTTGTTACAAAATTTAATTAATTTTTATCTAAGAGCTAATGTATAATTTTAATCCAATTTACTTAACTAATTCACCTATTGCTTGCTTTAATATATAATTACAGTGATCTACATCATCTTCATTAAGTTCTAATATTCCGGTCACTTTTACCACCTGATCCATTTTATAGTTTGGTTTATTTTTAAAAATAACTTCTACAATAGTCTCAGGACCTCCTCCTCCACAAAAAAAACAGGAAGACATAGGATTTCTAGATACCATATAAAATTGATCATCTTCCGAAGAAAAATCTATAAAATATCCTCTTATAATTATCTTAGATCCTTTATATGATTCTATTCCAGCACCAAATGTCGGTTTCAAAAAATAATCATCATAATGTACATTATAAACATTACGAAAACTAACTTCTGCTAAATCATTCCAAGATAATTCTTGTTGGGAAAATAGAGTAGATTTAGCACAAAAAAGAACTATAAAAAATAGAATGAAATTAGGCATCGGCTAATATTTTAGAAACATTTAATTTAAGTAAAGATAAAGAGGCTAGAATAGCTGCCGGAAAGGTAGTTAGTAAGATCAACACTAACATATACAACTCTTTGCCACTTGGGGCACTAAACACAAAATGGTATCCGTAGGTACCTTCTGAAAAAATCGAAAAAAACCAAATGCCAGTTCTTCCCAGAATCCATCCAAAAACAACACCAATTAATGCTAAAATCATGGACTCTAAAAAAACCAATTGCATAAGTTTAAAAATGCTTACCCCATACGTCCGCAACAAAGCTAACTCTTGTTTTCTTTCTCTAACTGTTTTGATTACATTAACAAATATACTCAACAAAGCTACCAAGAGTATAGCTATGGAAATTCCATTTATTGTTTTAAAACCAAGCCCTAAGAAACTCATTAATCTCTCAATTTCGAATTTAGGAAGCGCCGCTTGCATAGTAGTTTTCTCATTCACAAATCTGGACATCTGTATAGCTCCCATAGGGTTTCTGAATGCAACTAACAATGAAGTTATTTCTCTTTTTCCCTCGTGTTCCTCTTCGGGGTGATCATTTTCGTGTTGGTGTTCGTCTTCATGTTCGTGTAACTGCCAAATACTTTCTAGATTAGTTATAATTAGATGATCGACAATTGATCCTGTTGGCTTTAACACACCAGTCACAACAAATGGTTTCTCTTTATGAATTTCTATTCCATTTTTCACCAAACCATGACTACTAGCAAAAGTACTCCCTACTTGTAAGTTATTATTTTCATATACATTACTCCCTATTACCACTTCAAGTGATTTTTTATATAATTGTCCATTTCTTAGGCTAGCGTCATACTTGTTCAAATACTTATGTGAAGCTCCTAAAATTCTATAGCCATTATAATTATCCCCGTAAGAAATTGGTATCACGTCTTTTACCATTGGGTTTTTAGCTACTTCTATGGCTTCTTCTAAGTATATATTACCGGTAGGATTATCAAGGTGTAAAATAGATGACAAAACAAGTTGTAACGGACTTCCTTTAGCACCAATAACCATATCAAAGTGTTTACTATTACTATCTAAATGCTGATAAAGCTGTTTCTTTATTTGTATAATAAAAATGGCTAATGAAACACTAAGTATTAATAGCAAAATACTTAACACCGTATTTAAAGATTTAGAAACCAAGTTCCTGTAAGCCAGATACAACAATTCTATAAGGATATTTGATTATTAAAATGAGATTTAACTCTTTGATCATGAGTTACGATCACTAAATTGCTTTTACAAATTTGAGCTTCTCTTTTGAGCACTGAAATCACTTTTTCGCAATTTGCATCATCAAGATCCGAAGTTGGTTCATCCGCTAATATTATTTTAGGCTTATGTATAACTCCTAGCGCAATCGAAAGCCGTTGCTGTTGCCCTTCGCTTAATTGATAAACCCTTTTATTCATTAAGTTTGAGAGCCCTAATTGCATAACTAATTCTTCTCTTCGATATCGATCACTTTTCTTTTTAGAAAATCGTTCACGAATAGTTAAATTTTCCAGTACTGATAATGACCTGATAAAGTATGTTCGCTGAAAAATAAGTCCTATATGTCGTCCTCTAAAATTGTCTAATTGATTTCTTGTTAATTTATTGAGCTGCGTATTGGCTATAAAAACATCACCTTTTCTTAAAGGTAAAAGCCCGGCTAACATATGTAATAATGTTGTTTTCCCTACTCCAGAAGGTCCTAAAATCAATAGATCTTCTTTGGGAGATAAATCAATGTTTGGAAAACGTAAAATTTCATCTTCCGAATGTTGATATGTAAACTGAAGGGAATCCGTTCGTATCATTATAATATTTTGTCAAAAATATGTAATTATTATTAATGCAACAAAGTTGCGTTTATAAAATTAATAGTATATTTGCCGCATTAATAATAATTACATTTCTTTTGAATATATTACATCTACGTAGTAAATCGGATACTTTAGGAATCGTAGCGAGTGGATTATGCTTACTACATTGTTTAGTAACTCCTTTTCTTTTCATGGCTCATACGGGATCTATGATTTTTAAAGACATAAATCCTCTTTGGTGGAAATCCTTAGATTTTGTTTTTTTAGTCCTCTCTTTCCTAGCGATTCACAGAACTACTAAAACTACATCAAAACCAAAAATAAAATATGCTTTTTGGATAAGCTGGTCTCTATTACTAATCATTATTATGAATGAAAAATTCGAAATACTTAGTTTGCCAGAAATTATCATTTATCCAATAACATTATTCTTAGTGGTTCTACATTATTATAATCAAAAATATTGTAGATGTGAAGATGAAAAATGTTGCCAAAACTAATTTGAGTTTTTATGAGTAATAAAGATAATATAGAACTGATAGGAGACTCTCACTTTTCTAACAACACAGAAACCCCTTTAAGAAAAGATGCTTTTGATAAATCCGATGAGGATAAAATTAAAAGTATACAACATCATTTTTCAGAAATCATGAAGGAATTAGGACTTGATTTAACCGATGATAGTCTTTCGGGAACTCCTTACAGAGTTGCTAAAATGTATGTAAAAGAACTCTTTTATGGCTTAAACCCTAAAAATCGTCCTAAAACTTCCATTTTTGAGAATAAATACCAATATGAGAAGATGTTAGTGGAACAAAACATAACAATTGATTCTGCTTGCGAACATCATTTCCTTCCAATCACTGGTAACGCTCATGTTGGATATATTCCTAAAAATAAAGTTATCGGATTATCCAAAATCAATAGGCTAGTTGATTATTATGCACATCGCCCTCAGGTACAAGAGAGACTCTGTTTGCAAATTCTAAAAGATTTACAAAACACTTTAGGAACAGAAGATGTAATCGTAGTAATACAGGCAAAACACCTCTGCGTCTCTTCCAGAGGTATTAAAGACAAAAGTAGTTTTACTACTACCATAGAATATGGAGGGAAATTTATTGAATCTGATGTTAGAAATGAGTTTTTAGAGATCGTGAATAAACCTTTTGACATTACATAAGTATCGTAAGTCATTAAATAAAACTTGATAATGAAATATAAACTAGCAATAATTCTAGTTTTAACTTTTTTTAAATGTTTTCTTTCTCACTCTCAGAACGGAAAGATTGTAGAAAAAGAAAGGTTAATTTTAAGCGATTCCACAATTGCTAAAATTTATAAGGCCGACTCTACAATGGTTAAGGCTCTTAAAAACGTTGAGTTTTTCCGAATCACTTATATGTCTGATTCATTAAGAATTAAAGGTTTTATAGCGAAACCAATTCAGAAAGGTAATTTTCCATGTATTATTTCAAATCGAGGAGGTACTGGGAAATTTGGTAAATGGAATGAAACTGGTGTAGGCTTTTTTCTAGGAAAACTAGCCAGTTGGGGGTATGTAGTAGTGGCGAGTCAATATCGCGGAAATGGTGGAAGTGAAGGAAAGGAAGAAGCGGGTGGAAAAGACCTAAATGATGTTCTAAACCTTGTAACAACTCTTAACGAAATTGATAACGCAGATACCTCTAGGGTAGGTTTAGAAGGAGCTAGTCGTGGTGGTATGATGACCTATCTAGCACTTAAAGAAACCTGTAAATTCAAGGCTGCTGTTGTTCTTGCTGGTTCAGCTAACGCATTTACGCATCTGATAAATCGTCCCGATTTTGAAGAACACGTTTATGCTAAATACATTCCGAATTATCAAAAAAATAAAGAAGAGGAACTTAAAGCTAGGTCTGCAGTTTTTTGGGCAGATAAAATGTGCAAAACAACCCCTATGCTACTAATGCATGGCAGCTCAGACTGGCGGGTTACGGCATCAGAATCACTTGAGTTAATTAATAAATTATACGAACATAAACATCCTGTACGTTTCATTTTATTTGAAGGAGGTGATCATGGAATTAGAGAATATCGCGACAAGTATTTTACACAATCCAAAAGCTTTTTTGATTATTATTTAAAGGATCTTAACGATCTTCCAAACATGGAATTACACGGAAGATAAAACAACTTACAACACAATTTAAAAATAATAAGGTTTAAATTACATTACAGAAGAAATAACTGATACGCTCTATTTTATTTTTATTTAGGAATAAGTTATTACTTTTGTTTCTCAAATTCAGTATATGAAATATTTTAGCCTCTTATTTGTTTTTCTTCTCTCAATTAACACGAATGCCCAAGAAAAATCTGATAAAAATAAAGAAGAACCACTTCCAAAATCGATAGAAGAGGAACCAAAAGAAAATACTGAAGACGAGTCTAAAAAACTTCAGAGTGATATGACCAGATGGCAAATGCTCAAATATGATGGAGTTTCAGCATTTGGAGGGATAAAAAATGCTTATACACAACCCTTTAGATGGAAAGGCAAGGACTGGGCAACCTTTGGGGGAATTGTAGCAGGGACTGCCCTTTTATACTTAATAGATGAACCTGCTAATGATTTTTTTACGGATCAAGAAGAAGATATTCCAGATTTCGTAAAAGAAACAGGATTTCGTTTCGGAAAACCACTAGTTAACTATGGTTTAACTACAGGAATTTATGCATTTGGATTAATTACGAAAAATGAAAAAGTTCGTAAAACGGGCGTTTTATTGATTGCTTCTGCAACTGCAGGTGGAATTATCCAAACTGTTAGTAAAACATTAGCTGGTCGTGCTAGACCTTATACAGGAAAAGGTAAAGATGCCTTTAAGTTTTACAGCAGTGAAGCAGATTATCACTCATTCCCTTCAGGTCATGCTATATTATCATTTACAACTGCCTATGCTATTAGTAAGCAATTTGAAAATCCTTATGTAAAAGGAGGAATTTATGCGTTAGGGCTGATCTCACCTATATCTCGATTATGGCAAGGTGCACATTGGTTGACTGATGTAACTCTTGGTGTTGTACTTAGTGTAGTTATTGTTGATGGTATTGACAACTACCTGAATAAAAAAGAGCGATATGTTTACAATAGTCGAAAATTTAAAATCAAATGGGACCTTACGTTAGGAGCTGGTCAACTGGGAGTAATAGGTAGATTTTAATATCCTTTCGATCCTATAAATCACAACTAATTTATAGGTAAGAAAATTTCGGCTTTCCATTGCGATGCATTGCCATCTTGCATTGGATTATTATAAAAAATTTCTAACGGTTTTTTATCTATAGATATATTTCTTCTTTTAGCATATTCCATTAGTGCAAACCAGGCTTGATCACTATTCCTATAATTACCATAAAAAGTAGCTTTTAAAGCTTTCTGAACAGGTAACTTATTATATTTTATTACTGAGTTTATAGGCAACGAATCTTTATATTCTATTGGAAAACCAAAATCAAATTTGATTTTATCGTCCAAAACATCCCATTCTTTAATTTTTACAAATGGAAACCCATCTATCTTTACTTTATTCTCTATTATTTTTGGATATAGATCTGAATTAGTCTGCATCATCATAGCGGCTTTCATTAACCTACTTGATGATGATGAAACATATAAATACTCTAATCTTGGTATTTCGGACTCTCCTTCAATCTGTATTTTAAAAGTATTAGCAAAATTGTTTACTCCTTTACCAAACGTTTTGAATTCTTTTTTTAAAGATCTTGTGAAATTAGTATCACCTGTAAGTATTCCCAGTCTATTCATTATAGAATGCTTCTCAGAAAACACACCTACCTTAATTTTAGTAACAGAATCATTTACACTTTCTAATGTCCACTCTAAATTAAAAACAGTATCTTTTAAATTCACTTTCTGAGATATCATACTCAATAGTGTAGTATCTATGGTAGAAATATTTTTTACCTTTTTATTATCTCCCCAAGACTCCCAATTTACAATTTGATAATAAACGCTTCCCGGAGAACCTTTAGCATTAAAGGAAACTTGATAATCATATTTTTTTATAAATAAATACCAGCCAGATATGCCCAATATGATGATTAAAATTATAGCTACAATTTTTCTCATACTAATTAGAACTTGTGACTTTAGAACTTGAAGTGTTCATTTTTATTTTTTGTATCACAAAGCTTCCTAAAGCTCTACCTTGATCTAAGCCTAAATCAATAGCTGCTCTGTAATGGATTCCACCATATAACCTACTTACTGCAGCTTCATCTGCTGCTTGATTAAAAGATTTAAAAGAACGAATCGGCAACCCATATTGTAATTCGGTATCATCATCAAAGGAAAAATCATCTCCAAAAATATCTGTAAGAACTGTAGACGCAGCTCCAGACACTACAGAATGTCCGCTAGTATATTCTGGAAATGGTGGTGTTTGTAATACAGGTGTCCAATTTTCATCAATATGTTGATTTATTAATGTCTCCGGACGTATTAAATTACTCCTATACTTTTCATCCCAGCAGCTAATAAATGCATCTGCAATAGCAATAGAAGTCTTGGTATAAGCAAAAACAGTTTTTGCAAAATCCGAATTCGTTTTTTGACAGGCAATTTTGCATATTCCAATCCAATGTGCTCCTGGAGTTATTTTCTTAGTAGCAAACATTAAATGTCCCTTATGTGTAGAAACATATGGATTACAATCCCAGAATTGTGCTATTTCTAATTTTTCTGACTCCTCTCCCTCTTCTTTAATCTTATTTCCGACTTCATAAGTTTCCATCAATTCTTTATAAAAGGGAGTTCCTTTTTCCAAAGAAAAATCTGGATATCTCGCTGGTTTAAATTGTGATGAAGAATCAATAATCGAAGGTCTTATTTTTTTCCAATGTGGCTCTATCCCATCCATATAATCCGGAGGAGTTGGTTGCCATCTAGAAGGATCTTCAGTATTCACAGAAAACTTAGGCATCGTTCTGGTTTGTGCATAATTATCAGAAGCATACCATTTTTTTACATGCTCGGCTACAGCTAATCCGTATATTTTAGAATCATTAAATACTTTTTCATTTTGTAATTTCCAAGAATCATACAAACTATCCCTATATTGCTCTACTCGATCTTCTGAAAAAAGCAATGATTTTCCTACTTCTAAATATGCTACTAAAGCAGAGAGTCTATGATTTATATTCTTTGTTGTATCTGCTTCAGGAACCGCTTTTAAACTATGCAATTGATTAGACAAGGTTCTATATCCTTCTTCTTGTCTTATTATTTCATAAGCGGCAATATTCGAATAATTATAAATCCGACTAGCAACAGGAGGAGAGAAAATATCATGCACCATTACTTCTGTAATTTTATCTACAGCGCTATGATAATCTTCTGAGGTGATCTCAATTTTCTTTTCTTCTTTTTGACAAGCATTTAAAGCAAATACTAATAAAGCAAGCAAAAACAAGCTTTTACTTCTTATAAATAAGTTATGTTTTATTACTTTATCAAAGTATCTTATAAATCTCTGCTTTTCCATTGTTTAATGTGATTAGTAAATAATCCTTATTTACAAAATTAATAATATTTAACCCTCTAACCGATTTCTGACTTAGGTTAATTCCTAGTTCTCTAGCCTCAATCACAGCATTGTTTTGCTGTATCAAAGCTCCAGAAAAACCATCAAACCTGCCATGATAAGGAATTACTCCAAAATAATTTCCAGCTATCAAAACCTCTTCTTTTGAATTCTTATCGAAATCATACTTTAACATAGTCATTATAGGAGCCAATTGAAGTGAATTATCAAAAGGAACAAAGGAAAATGTTCCTTTATCATTTTTTAAATATCCTGAAGCTAGTTCATGTACCTCTAATAATTTTGCATTTTCTAATGCATCTCTGTCAAATATCTCTTCAATGGTTTTTCCTGCAAAACTAGTATAGGTCGTAAACTTTTTCTTTAAAAAATTAAGCTGACTAGATAACTCATCTAATCCTAACGTGCTGTAGTACTTCCCATTTTTAGCTACTGCAACAATTGTTTCCGTTTTATTGTTATTATCAAAATCAGCGTAGTACATCCTAAGAGGAAAATCTGACGACGCCGAAAACTTAGAATTTAAACCAAAATTACCTAGTAAGTAATCAATATCTCCGTCATTATCGATATCAAAATCTACAATAGACTGCCAAAGACCATTCAATTTCTCTGATAAAAATTCATTAGTGACTTCTATTAACTCTCCATCTTTATTTTTAAAAAAATGTGGAGACATCCATTCTCCAATAACAATCAAATCTTTTATCCCATCATTATCAAAATCACTCCAAATTGCATCTGTAACCATTCCAATTTTTTGCAGTGTTCTATTCTCCTTTATACTAAAACTACCTTCATTATTAATCAATAAGTAAGAATCTGGAGTTTTTCCAAAATCATTAGAAACGACATACCCTCCAATAAAAATATCTAAATCACCATCATTATCTACATCATTCACTTTTATTACGGATTCATGATTATATAATTCTGGAAAATTGCTTTTTACTAATCCATCTAATGAGTTTGTGTATAATCTATCCACTAATTCCTTAGATGTACCATAAAACTCTCCTCCAGAAGAAGTAATTAGTAAATCTTTTATAGAATCATTATTAAAGTCTTCAATAATAGCTGCTACATCTTCTTTCTTTTTATCAGTATCTAAAATTGATAATTCTTGTTGCTCAAAACCAGTATCTGTTTGAAAAAACAGTTTAGATGCCTGGTGCTTAGAACTTCCAAAAAAAACATCCTCTTTTCCATCATTGTTAAGATCTCCAATTGCTGTCGCAGGTCCTCGGTCCGAAATTTTATACGGAATTAACTTTTGCCGATTAAAATCTGTATAATTATTCTCATTATGAACATATTGTAATCCTGAAATAGAATCTATTTTTTTAAACCAACTTTTGTTTTTGGGAAATAACTTTTCATAATCAATAGCATTTCTTTTGTGCAATAACTTGATCGTCAAACTTTGATTTGTAGCTATATTTTCTGCCACCTGCACGGTATTGTCGGGCCATATAATTTTCAGAGAGTCTATTTCCGTGATAGTATCATAACCAAAATGAATTATTGGCTCAGAAGAAGACTGAAAACCTTTGGAAGTAAACAATTGTTTATACTGAGCAATTCCATTATGATAAGAGATCACCTTAGTTCCAATTCCTAGTTTATTTTTGTCTTTAAAATCAAACTTTAGTTTTAAAAAGCGTTTTTTATCATTCGTTTTGTTCTTATAAAAAGAAGGGGCTGCATTGATATTATTGGTTACAATATCTAGATCTCCATCATTATCAAAATCCCCATATGCACTTCCTGTAGAGGCAGTACTTTCTATTGGAAGCCAGCTTGAAGATTTATTTGTAAAATTAATCTCTTTATTTCCTTTAAAAATACAATTCTGCACTTCTCCAGAAGGCATAATATCTAATGCCTCGTTATCTACTAATTTTGAGCTATTCAGCTTTTCTTGAATTTTCTCATTAGAGATATATTTAATATAGTCTAAGTCATTTGGACGTTTAGGGATTCCATTAGATATAAATATATCTTGTTCTCCATCTTGATCATAATCTGCAAACAATGCTGACCAGCTCCAATCTGTAGCTGCCACTCCACTTAACAACGCTGTTTCCGAAAAATAATCTCCTTGATTAACCTGAAGCATGTTGCGAGCATATTGATAGTGATACCCTAATCGATTGATTCGCATTTGTAACATATCAACTGTTTCATCTCCTGCAGAAGCTTTGAGAACAACTTCATCTTCTGGTGTCATATCCAATGTTATAATATCCACATAACCATCATGGTTAATATCTGATACATCATTACCCATGGAAAAACGGCTAGTATGTCCAAAGTGTTGTTTTAATGATTCACGAAAAGTACCATCTGTATTGTTGATATAATAGTAATCATCTTCATGAAAATCATTACTTACATAAATATCTGTATATCCATCATTATTAAAATCTGCGGTTGCTATTCCGAGACCGTATCCATTTCCTCCACCATAAATTCTAGCTTCTACACTTACATCTGTAAAAAATCCCCCATCATTACGTAATAATTTATCACCGCTTTCAACACTTCTTTTTTCTCTAAGAGATGCTCTACCAAAAGAATTTTGAGTATGCGTTGCGTGATTTAACAAATACATATCTAAATCTCCATCATTATCATAATCAAAAAAAGAAGCTGACGTGCTATAGTTTTGAAAATCTAATTTATAGTCTGAAGCTTTTTCGGTAAATGTATTATCACCATTATTAATGAATAATTCGTTTTTTCCTTTTAGTCCTTGAAGCCCTACTACCGCACAAACATAAATATCAAGATACCCATCTCCATTAACATCAGCCATCACGGTTCCTGTATTCCAATCAGAATTTCCTTTTACTCCTGCTTTAACCGTTATATCTTCGAATTGAAAATTTCCTTTATTGAGATAGAGTTTGTTTTCTCCCTGATTAGAGGTAAAAAACACGTCTGCTAAATCATCCTTATTGATATCCCCAACCGCTACACCTGCACCATTATAGTAATACAGATAGTCTAGGATATTTAGCTCTTCTGTAGGGTTTAAGGTATTCTGAAAAGAAACATTAGTTATCTCTGAAGTAATTTTATCAAATAATTCTCCTTGATTAGTTTCTTGCTTTTGACACCCTACTAAAAATAACAGCCCAAAGGTTAATATGATACTATCTTTAATCATTCGTATGAATTCTATTCTTTGGATATTATTTAGTATTCATCTTAAAAATTTTGGGCACTTGATTATTAATACCTACAAGTAAATATTTCTCACCTGATTTATTTTCTAACCAACGCATAGCTCTAACTTCATCTTCGACTAAAAACCCAGAAGATTTTTGATTTTTAAAATTTCCTTTCCCATCTCCTAATAAAACATTCCCTCGACTGGCATCTAATCGAGAAAACTGTGGCTTAAAATTATAATTGTTCCCTCCAACTATAAGATCTATATTTCCATCTTTGTTTACGTCTTCTGTTTCTACATCACAGATACAGGACAACTGAGTTTCTTTTGGAAGCTCTTGAATGTTAAACGTATTATCTCCATTATTATAAACAACCATACTTGCAAAGTTATTTACCGTTTTGATAGTTGTGTTATCTAAAATTTCCTTAGAGAATAACTCATCAATGGATTTGGTAGCATATTCAGAAAATTTAAGGTTTTGTTTCTTCAAAATATTTATCTGTGCTGTAATTTCCTTCTTTAAATGTATCGGAACATCTTTACCATTTATTGTTTGTGTAATTATCTGCTCTACAGTTCCATTATTGTCAAAATCATTGATATACATTTTAGAAGGAGTTTCCTGACTACACTGATATATAGAATTCAAACCTCTATTACCAAGAACTAAATCCAGATCTCCATCATTATCCAAATCTGTTGCTTCTACTGTATTAAACCATCCAGAAATCTCATCTAAATTTGTTTCAATTATATTTAAAGACTTCCCATCATTAATAAAAATCTTAGGTGACATCCATTCTCCTACGACAATAAGATCCTTTTTACCATCTGCATTTATATCATTCCAGGTAGCATCAGTAATCATCCCTATCGTTTTAGCATCAATAGCTTTACTAGCAGTAACATCTTTAAAATTACCATTGCCATCGTTTTCTAGAAAAAAGCTTTCCGGCGAAACTCCATATGTTCCAATAATACTATGACTTCCTGCAAAAATATCAACATCTCCATCCTGATCATAATCATAAGTGGCTATAACAGAAATATTGGTGTTAGTTGGTTTTATAATTCGTCCTCTCGAAAAATTACCTTTTCCATCATTGATGTAACTTCTTACACCCGCTCTAGCTCCTTTAAAGTTTCCTCCAGATCCTATTACTAAATCTAAATCTTTATCCCCATCAACATCTTCAAAAACAGCAGTTACATCTTCAAAAAAATCTTCAGTTTCGAAAGAGGTGACCTTTAATTTTCCAGAAGTATTCTGAGTATATAATTTTCCTTTTTGACCATAGGCACCTCCTATAAAAACATCATCGTTCCCATCATTATTAATATCTCCTATAGCTAATGCAGGACCTTCACGAGATTGCATTTTATAAATTAACCCTTCATAATCAAAATCTACATAGGAATCTTCTTTATGTTTTTCAAGATTCTGTGTTATCTCTTCAAAATACACTGGTTTTTTTTGTGAAATATATTGATAATTCTGATTCGCGTCTTTATGATTTACCGTGATCATACCATTTAACTTTATATCACTTAATAATTGTGATTTCCCATCTGGATAAATAACTCGTAGCGAATCTATCTTATCATTCTTACCGACCCCAATAGTCATTACATAATCAATAGATGACTGAAAACCTCGAGTAGGAATCAATTCTTGCCTCATGGTTTCATCATTGATGTACAACTCTATTACACTTCCTATCCCATATGTATTCTTATCATCACCGGTAACCTTAATTTTCACATAGTTATTATTCTCTTTTTCGCTATTATTCTGGTAAATAGAAACAGGCATATTAAAATTATTAACTACCAAATCTAAATCACCATCATTATCAAGATCTCCATAAGCAGATCCATTAGAAAAGGTTGGCTCTTCAAAACCCCATTTTTTTGTGGTATCCGAAAAACTAAGATCTCCATTATTTTTAAAAGAATAATTTGGTATTGGGGTAGATGGCATTTTATTAATAATAGAATCTACCTCTTCTTTTTTGCCTGTTAATGTCATCTTCTGGATGATGTCATTCGCAAAGAAGTTCATAAAATCCTGATCTGTAAGATCGTGATATATTCCATTACTAACATATATATCGCGATAACCATCATTATCCATATCAAACAGTAAAGCTCCCCAACTCCAATCCGTTTTGGCAACCCCACTATAAAAAGCTATTTCAGAGAATGTATTATCACCGTTATTAAGCTGTAAGGAATTCTGCATATATTGATTATAGAAATCTCTGCTCTTCTTTAACTTAAACACATCATAACTTTCGAAAGAACTAGTCTCTTTTAATCGTTGATCTTCTTCTGGAAGCATATCTGTTACAAAAATCTCTGGATATCCATCATTATTAATATCCGCCATATCAGCTCCCATGGATGAAATACTAAGATGTTTTACCCAATCTTTTATTTCTTCACTAAAGGTTCCATCACCCTTATTTATATACAAGTAATCTCTTTCATAAAAATCATTTGAAACATAAATATCTGGAAGCAAATCTTTATTTACATCTCCAATAGTAACACCTAATCCAAAACCGATCAAACTTCCGAATATCCCCGCAGTTTCACTAACATCTGTAAATATTCCTTCATCATTTCTAAGTAATTTATCTCCCCCTCCTTTTAAGATTTCCGGAATATCCCAATCTTTTGCTCTTAGGTTACGCTTGTTAACATAACTTAAACTACTTACTGGGATAAAGCTATTGTTTAGAATATAAACATCCAGATCGCCATCTTGATCATAATCAAAAAAAGCTGCATGTGTTGTAAATCCGCTATCTGCAAGATTGTATTCCTCTGCCTTTTCTGTAAACGTTATCGTACCGGAGTTTTCCGAAGGACCATTATTAATGAAGAGCTCATTTTTTTGGTTATCCCCTTCTACATTACCGGCATTACACACATAAATATCTAATAATCCATCCGCATTGACATCTACCATAACAACTCCTGTTGACCAAGAATTGTTTCCTGTTGTGTTGGAAATTTTAGAAATATCTTCAAATGTAAAATCTCCTTTATTAAGATATAATTTATTCTCTTTTCTATTAGCAGTTAGATATACATCTGGTAGACCATCATTATTTATATCTCCAATCGCTACTCCTCCTCCGTTATAAAAATTTCTATATGTAAAAATATTGAAGTCTTTTTCGTTATCGACCTGATTTACAAAATCAATTTTTGTCTCTTCGGGAGTAAGCTTAGTAAACAAAGTATCTTCTTGTTCTGACTTTATCTGTTCTGCCTTTTCCTTTGCACAAGATGAAAGGATAAGAATTATAAAACTCCTGTATAAAAATTTATTCATGTTACTCTTTTATCTTTTTGACTAACTGGATACTATCATTATTAACTCCAAATAATAAATATTCTTCCTCTTTTATCTTTATAGCTTTAATAGATCTAACTGCTCCATCCACCTTCAATTCAGAATTTTTAGAACTCACAAAGTCGCCATCTTTATTATTAAAAAGTATGGTTCCATAGGATCCATCTAATCTACCTAATTGAGTACTGATTTCATAGGTATTTCCTCCAAGAATTATATCATGATATCCATCAGCATTTACATCATGAACTAACACATCATGGACTGATGAAATTTGTGTCTCCCAAGATAAACTGTGTGCCATAAAATCTAGATCTCCTTTATTTTCGAAAAATGTTGTCTCAAGCATATAGACCTGTTTTTTTTCTGCCTGATCTATTTTTTCTTTTAGGAAATAATCATTAAAATCAGCTTCAGAAAAAGCTTTATAAGACAAAAACTTTTTATTAAGTCCAGGTATTTGTTTCGTTAATTCATCCTTAGTAGCTATTGGTGTTTCTCTACCTTGATAAAAATAGGTTACTATTGGATCTACTTTTCCATTATCATCAAAATCACTTAAATATAATTGAATTGGTTCTTCTTTAGAAGCTTTTAATCTGCTATTCAATCCCCAATTTCCTGCAACAATGTCTAAGTCCCCATCTCTATCCATGTCTTGGATTGATATACAATTCCACAAACCATTTGTTTTTTCTAGAGAAGGGATATCCTTTTTGATAAAATTACCTTTTCTGTCATTTAAAAAAATGGTAATTGGCATATAATGTCCTGCTACTATTAGGTCCTCATAACCATCACTATTAGCATCAACAAATTGTGCATCATATACTTGTCCGACAGTATATAAATCAGGCGCCATATCTAAAGTAACTTCTGTAAAATTTCCATCCCCATCATTAC
Source organism: Aquimarina amphilecti (assembly GCF_900109375.1). GTDB lineage: Bacteria > Bacteroidota > Bacteroidia > Flavobacteriales > Flavobacteriaceae > Aquimarina > Aquimarina amphilecti. Next base: position 117,967 of record NZ_FOAB01000005.1, on the reverse strand, counting down.
GGAACAGATAATTTTTTGGGGATTTTCCGTAGGCTCCGGATATACTATTATTACCGATAAAAACATCTTCATCATTATCACCATCTATATCGGAAGTAATTACCACTGAAGCATTCATTTTTATGTTAGGGAAAGCATCAGGCATTGCTTTAAATTTACCCATATTATTTATAAATAAAATAGGACTTGATTCATACCCTGTATAACTTTCATTACCTCCATAAACAGTAATTAAATCTAAATCACCATCCGAATCTACATCAAAAAAATGCTGATCAATATCTTCGAATTTTTTATAAAACTTCAAATCAGATTGCTCTATTTTTTCAAATTCTCCTGATATTTTTTGTGAAAAAAATGTTCCTGATTTAAATCTTCCGCCTGGAATAAAAATATCATCTAATCCGTCCTTGTTTATATCTAAAACGGATACATGAGGTCCTTCATTAGATACAGCATATGGTGCCAGAGGTTCTACACTAAAATCTTTAGTTTCGTAATCTTGATGTTTAAATATTATATTTTGAGATTTTTTTTGTACAACGAGTGAATTCTTTTTAAAAGTCCTAGATAAAACATTCGTACTATCCTGAATTAAAGAGGTTATAGTGTTTATTTTTACATTTTTATAAATTGAGTTATCTCCATTTGGCCAAGCAACTTGAATGGAATCGATTTTTTGATTGTCTCCTAAACCAAAATGTAATGTTGAACCAACAGATGACAAATACCCTCTAACTGGATTAACACTAGAAGTTTGCAAGCCATTTCTTGTAAAAACAGTAGCTTTCGCTCCAATAGCTTTTAAGTTTTGCCCTACTCCTTTTAATTTTAATCTTATATAATTATGATTCATTAAAGTATCTGCCCGGTTTTCGTAAACAAAAGCATTTTCATCAATATTATTAGTAACAATATCTAAGTCTCCATCATTATCTAAATCCGCATAGACAGCTCCGTTACTGTAAGATGGCAAGTTCTTAGACCATTGATTAGACACATTCTCAAAAGTTAAATCACCTTTATTACGATAGAAATAATTACTAGTTTTCTTATTAGGTAATTCATCAATCAAAGCCAAATCTTCTTTAGTCATACCTTCATCGATACGTTTTTGAATATTATCGTTGGCAATAAAACTAATAAAATCCATATCATTAGTAGCCCCTTTAATTCCGTTAGAAATAAAGACATCTTTTAATCCATCATTATCATAATCAGCAATTAATGGTGCCCAGCTCCATTCTGTAGCTGCAATTCCTGAGAAAAATGCAATTTCACTAAAGTTTTCACCTCTTCGATTTAACTGTAAACCATTTTGCATGTATTGTGGTTGGTATCCATTCTTAAGGTATTGGTTATAAATTGTAAAACCGTATTCAGTTCCAGATGATTTATAAGTACTAAGATCCTCAGGCAACATGTCTAAAGATAAAATATCGGACCATCCATCATTATTAATATCAGCAATATCAGTACCCATAGAATAGTGTGATGTATGCTGAATTTTAGAAGAATTTGAAGTAATCACCTCTTTAAACGTTCCATTCTTTTGATTAATATATAAATAGTCATTTTCAAAAAAATCATTACCTATATAAATATCGGGATAACGATCATTATTGATGTCTTCTACGGTTATTCCTAATCCATATCCTATACCTCCTTGAAAAATTCCTGACGCTACAGAAACATCGTAATATTTTCCATTATCATTTCTGTACAATTTATCTCCTGAAAGAGAATCAACCTGATTTCGTTTCGAACCTCTTCCGTAGCTCCGATTAGGATACACAGAATGATTTAACAAATACATATCTAAATCTCCATCTAAATCATAATCAAAAAAGACAGACTGAGTAGAAAAACTAGATATATCAAGATTATAAAGTGAAGCTTGTTCTTTAAAAATTGGGATACCATCATTGTCTAAACCTTGATTGACAAACAATTTATTTCTACCTTTTATATTTTTATAATCTCCAACTTTACAAACATATATATCCTGTAATCCGTCATTATTTATATCCACCGCTATTACGCCTGTAGACCATCCATTATTATCTTTTAAAAGATCAGAAGTAACCTCCTTAAATTGAAAATTCTTTTGATTAAGGTATAATTGATTTTCATTTTGGTTAGACACAAAAAATACATCTTCCCAACCATCATTATTAAAGTCACTAATTGCTATACCTGCACCATTATAATAATAGAGATATGTAAGTATATTAAGTTCGGGAGTATCTCTTAAATCATTTCTAAAAGAAATCCCTGTTTCTTTTTCGGACAATAACTCAAAAAAATATAACTCCTTATCTTTTTTGCAAGAGATTATAACAACTACTAACAGTAAACTACAACTAATATTTCTAAAATAATTGGCCAATTGTAATGTCTAAATTTAAATATATTAATTAGTAGAGCCCTTCAATTTTTGAAGGGCTCTACTCTAACAAATCTTAGCAATTTAATATGTTAGTAACCAGGGTTTTGTGATAAATTAGGATTAGAAATAAGTGCCCCTGAAGGAATTGGAAATAAAACTCTAAAGTCTTCAGTATTACTTTTTAGCCCCCAAGTTTCTGCAAACTTACCAAAACGAATTTGGTCATTACGTCTCCAGAATTCTTTATATAGCTCTCTTCCTCTTTCATCAAGAATATCTTGTTCTGTTACAGAAGCTAAAGCAGCAGAAGTATTTCTAATTGTTCTTAATTCATTAATCAACATTAACGCATCGTCTCCAGAAGCACCGCCTCTGAAAATAGCTTCCGCCTTCATTAAATGTGCATCAGCATATCTGAATACAATTTCATGATTTGTAAACGCTCCATTTTCTGGGTGATATTTTATCGTACGAATTCCCGTTCTTTCATCATTCCCTAATAAACCTGGAAAATCTCTAGTAAAGATTAAAGGTTGTCCTGGTCGATCTGTTAATGGCGTACCAGTTTCATCGTATTGTTGACCTACCAAGAAACCAAATCCTATACCTAAGTTAGATCCATCAGTAGGAACAAATCCTCTTCTTTCTTCCTGCCCACTACCTGGAACATTAGTATTAGGGTCTCCTTCAAATAGATCATAAAACTCTGCTAAAGTAGACCAACCATTCCATCCTCCACCGTCATTTCCTGGTGCATTTTGGTTATAGTGTAACCCATTCCATATTCTATTTCCTACACCAGTTTCTGCAAACCAAATTGTTTCATTATCTACATCTTCCTTAAAAATATCGAAATAACCTGCTACCAAACCAAAACCATCTCCCGTAATAGCATCTACAGCACTTACAACAGCAGTCATGTCTGCAGCATCAGGTGTTCCTGATCCATTATAAATATGCTTATTTAAAAGTACTTTAGCTAACAAATAATTTCCTGCAGCTCTAGAAGCTCTGTTCGTAGAAGCACTAGGGCCAACTACTGGTAAATCAGGAATTGCTTCGTTTAAATCCGTAACTACAAAATCTAAAGCTTCAGCTCTTGTAAATACTCTAGGGTCAATTTCTGGACCTTCGTCTGGTTCTCTAAAAGGAACTTGACCATACATATCCATTATCCAAAACATACTAAAAGCTCTCAAAAACTTAGCCTGCGCTAATTGTGAAGCATCTGCACCACTCCTTGGATCAATAATTTCTGTGGTATTAAATATATTCGTATTCAGATTATTCCAGTTGTTTAATACAAAAGGGTGAATTGCACTCCAAGTATGTTCATGAAGATTTCTCCATAATCCGTTATCACCCCAGTCAGTACCTCTAGTTGGCACTAATAACTCATCTGATGTAACTTCGTTTAAAGCATATAAGTCAGCTTGATTTCCGATCTGACCATTTAATGCATTATATACATTGGTAACGGCTGCATCTACATCTCCTACACCAGAAAACTCTCCAGTTAAGTTCTCAATTACCGAATCCGTAGGTTCTATCTCCAAGTCTGTACAGGAGACCAATAGCATTATCGACATTAATGCCGATAATCCAAATTTAAATTTCTTTTCTTTCATAATCTTAATTTTTTAAAACGTTGCATTAATACCAAATGTATAGGTTCTCGGTCTTGGAAAGGCTGTATAATCAATACCTGCTGTAGGTATACCATTTAGTGGCGCACTTACATTTACTTCTGGATCTAAACCGCTATAATCTGTAATAACAAAAAGGTTCTGTCCATTAGCAAAAAGTCTAAGGCTTTTAAAAACTCCTTCTCCTGATAATGGCCAATTATATCCGATTGATGCCGACTGTAATCTTAAGAAATCTCCTTTTTCTAAGAATCTTGTTGATACATCAGGGGCGTTAGAAGCAGATTCTCCATTTGTTAAAACATCAGTAGTAACGTTTCTACCTCCATTTATACTACCTGCTGTAAAGAATGCATTAGCCGTGTTGTTATAAATGTAATGTCCATATTGACCAGCAAAAAACACTGAAGCATCCCAATTCTTATATTCAAAACTAGTTGATATACCAACATTAATGTCTGGTAAGGCACTCTTACCTACAAACTCTTGAACATCCCCATTAGGATAAATCGATTGACCATTTGCATCAAATCCTGCAAATTCTCTTAAATAGTATGAGAATAATGGTTGATCCTCTGCTAACAATTGTGCAAAAGCTCCTGTTAAACCTTGTCCACTAATCTGACCTGATTGGATTTGCCCATCAAAATTCTGAAGCTCATTTTTGTTATATGCAATATTAAAACCAAAATTCCAGTTCAATTCATCTTGTTGAATTATATCGTAATTAATTGCAAATTCAACCCCTTGATTAATCACATTACCATCAATATTAGTAAAACTAAATGGTTGTGGAGTAGGTTGAGCATTCGCAGCACTCAACAATAAATCCTTAGTGTCTTTATGATAAAAATCTAATGTACCTGTTAAACGATCTCCAAAGAATCCAAAATCAATCCCAACATTTGCTTGACTTGTTTCTTCCCATTTCAAATCATCGTTAACAAAAGATACTTGACTTGTTCCTGGAGCGTTAATTACCCCATCTTGAGCTATTCCTCCTGCACTAAATCTACGTCTAATAGTAAAATTACCAAATCCAAGTCCATCTTGATTACCCGTAATACCATATCCAACTCTTAATTTTAAAGTAGAAAAAGATTCTCCAATAAAATCTTCTTGATCTAACTTCCAAGCAAAAGCACCAGAAGGAAAATATCCATATCTATTATTAGGTCCAAATCTTGAAGAACCATCAGCTCTTACTGTAGCAGTTAAAATATACTTATCAGCAATTGTATAAATACCTCTAACAAAATATGACTGTAGCTCATCTGTAAAATCAAATGTATCTCCTAATACAGAAGTAACTGGTGTTGATGGTGCATTTAAAACCTCTCCTTGCACTATGTCAGGAAATAACCTATTTACGAAAGATCCATTTGGAGCAACACCATATTGCTGATAAGATCCTTCAATTGAACTTTCTATTAAATTAGCTGAAGCCTCTAAACTTCGCCCCATTTGATCTAAATCCGTAGTTCCAAATCCAAAACCTTGTACGGTTCTACCTTCTCTTCCAAAATCCTGATAAGAAAATCCTGCTAACGCTGATAATTTAGAATTTCCAAACTCTTTTTCATAATTCAAAGTAACTTCTAAAAGTCTATTTTCTACATCAATATCATTAAGAGTACCTCTTCCATTTCCAGGTGCTCCATTATTAAAACCAGTTATTTTACCAGATAATACATTTATAGCTGTTGATTCAGAATTATCATATCCTAAATTTACCTTAGCACTTAACTCAGGTGTAATTGCATACTCGGCAGAAAAATTAACTAAATATCTATTTGTTTTAGTTTCATTCTGACTAAAATTAAGTAATGCTAAAGGATTAATATTTGAACCACCTGGTACAAAACCTGTTTGTGCTGGCCAAGTCGGGTTTGCAGAATATGCAGCGCCTAATAAATCTCCTTGAAAACCAGCATTATTAGTAATTGGTGGGGCCTCATCATTTACTCTTGATAAAGTACCTTGTAAATTTAACTTCAGTTTATTGTTAAAGAATCTATGTGTGGCGTTAATTCTTCCTGTAATTCTCTCTAAAGAACTTTTCTTTACTACTCCAAATTGTTTTCCATAACCAAAAGAAGCTCTTACATTCCCGTTTTGGTAATTATGAGAATATGATAAACTATGGTTTATAGATTCCGACTGTCTAGTTATTTCATCTTGCCAATCTGTATTTGCACCAAAATCCTGAGCAGAAACATTTCCTCCAAATTGATCTATAGCAGCTAAATACTGTTCTCTGTTTAATAAATCAAATTCTTCTGCAGGTTTCGAAATACTTAATGATGAAGAATATTCAAAAACTCCTTTTGGCGCTCCTCTACCAGCTTTAGTAGTAATGATAACAACACCATTAGCTCCTCTTGATCCATAAATCGCAGTAGCAGATGCATCTTTAAGGATACTCACACTCTCTATATCATTAGGATTAATAAAGTTCAAAGGGTTTCTAGCAGAACTTGTTCCTAACCCTAAATCACTTCCTCCTGCTGCAGTATCATCTCCTGCTAACGGAACTCCATCTACTACAAACAAAGGATTATTATTAGATCGAACTGAAGTTGTCCCTCTTATTCTTAAAGCAACACCTGCTCCAGGCTCACCACTTGCTTGAGTAATCTGTACCCCTGCAGTTTTACCCTGAATAAGTTGTTCTGGAGAAACAATGGAACCTTGATTAAAATCTTCAGAGGTTACCACTGCTACTGCACCCGTAGCGTCTTTAATAGATTGCGTCCCGTATCCGATTACAACTACCGCTTCTAATTCTGCGGCGTCTTCTGTCATCGTAACATTGATAACAGTTTTACCACCAACTGACACCGCTTTCGTCTGGAATCCAACATAACTAAAAATCAACGTAGCATCTTCTGCTACATTGTTTAAAGTAAAGTTTCCATCGAAATCAGAAATCGCTCCATTGGTAGTACCTCTTACGAGGACGTTTACCCCAGGTATGGGACCGTTTGCATCAGAAGTCACCCCTGTAACTGTGATTTGTGCAAACATCATATTCCCCGAGATAAATACTAAAAGAAACATGAGTTTTTTAAGTATCATACTTTTCATAATTTAGAGTTTGATTAAATTTAAATATTTAGTTGTTAATTATTACTACTTTTATCATTAAAAATGTGAGCTTTTCTTAAAAAATTAAGTAACATGGGCATCCTAGTCATACTAGAACAATTGACATAATAGCAACCACAAATAAACATTTGAAAACAAAAGTTACAATTTTAAGATGCCCCTATGTTACCTCTTATAAAGGAGTTTCTATCAGAAAAACTCCTTCGCTAACAAACAAAAACTAATTTCACTTTCTACTCGATTCATATTTGTTATGTTAATTTCATTTCAAATCCAGTATTAAACCTTGATAAGGTTTTAAAAGAACTCTGTCATCCTCTATCCCCACATATTCATAATTATTTACCAGAACCTTTGATTCCTTTCTAATACCATTCTTATGACAACACGTTTCTTCAGAGCTACTAAAATTTAGCAGCACCATAATTTCTTCTTTACCTAACTTCTTTTTGTAGATATATACATTGGGATTATCGAATTCTATTTCCTCAAAATCACCAAATACAAAAACATCATACCTCTTCCTTATTTTCAATAAATCTCTATAAAAATTTAGTATTGAAGAGGAATCTTCATCTTGGTTTTTAACATTTATTTCTGTGCTATTAGGATTAGATTTTAGCCATGGTTGATTTAATGAAAACCCACCATTTATCTCATCATTCCATTGAACTGGGGTTCTTGCATTATCACGTCCTTCTTTATTGATCATTTTAAGCGCCAAGTCTTCTGAATATCTTTTCGTCAACTGATTTTCTTCATAAAAGTTTAAAGACTGTATATCTCTAACTTCATCAATTTCATTTAAAGTAATATTAGTCATCCCAATTTCATCTCCCTGATATATATTCAATGTCCCATTCTGAGTGGACAACATTGTTACAAGCATTTTTGCTGACTCTGAATGATATTTTTTATCATCTCCAAATCTAGATACCATTCGAGCAAAATCATGATTCCCCATTGCATTAGCTATCCAACCAGTTCGATGTACTGCATCTCTCCAATTTTTAAAGATCTTCTTCATTTCAACTAGGTTAAATGGAGAAACTTCTTCAAATTTCCCATTCACAATTGTACACTCCAGTATGTCAAAATGATATAACATATCTAATTCCTTCCTATCCTCATTGATATAAAGCCCCGCATTACTCTCATTTATACCTACCCCTTCTGCCAAAGAAAATGCATCATACTTACTAATCACTTCTTCATTCATCTCTTTAAGATACTCGTGTACAGTAGGGCCATTAGCATATACATCTTCAATAATTTTTCTAAACCCTACATCTGGAGCATCAGGATATCCAATTGCTTTTGAGATTAAAGGAATAACATCCATCCTAAAACCATCTACTCCTTTATCCAACCAAAATCGCATCGCATTATAAATCTCTTCTCGAACTTTTGGGTTTTCCCAATTAAGATCTGGTTGTTTTTTAGTAAAAAGATGCAAATAATATTCTCCTGAAGCTTCATCATATTCCCAAGCACTTCCCCCAAAAAACGATTTCCAATTATTTGGAACATTTCCATCTGAACCAGGTTTTCTCCAATGAAAGTAATCCCTGTAAGGATTATCCTTGGATTTTTTTGCTTCCTCAAACCATATATGTTCGTCAGAACAATGATTTGCTACAAGATCTAATATTAGCCTCATACCTCTACTATGAGTTTCTTTTAACAATTCGTCAAAATCCTCCATTGTACCAAATTCAGGCATGATCGAACAATAATCACTTATATCATATCCATTATCATCATTAGGTGAACTAAAAATAGGGCTCAACCAAATGATGTCTATATGCAAACTTTTTATATAATCTAATTTTTCTATTATTCCCCTAAGGTCCCCAATACCATCATTATTACTATCATTAAAACTGCGAGGGTATATTTGATAAATAGTTCCTTTTCTAAACCAAGTAAGCTTCACTTAATATTTTTTTAATTTTTAAACAATCTTTACTCTTACTTATTAAAGGATTTAGATATTCATATTCCGAAAATCGCTAAAAATACAGCGTATTCATCGATTCAATAAAAAAACAGTTAAAATACCTAGGTATTCATATTTATTAAACCATTTGATTACCAAAACTACAACAATATTCGTATAGAATTTCAAACATCTAAATCTTTACATTACCTATACAATCAATAAAAACTAGGGTTTATTTTTTTATAATAATTTGATTATTAATTAATTACATAAAGAAAATAATCTTCACACAAAAACAAAAAATAAAGAAAGTAATCGATTAAGTATAGATTTTATATAGACATATACTTAACATTTTTCTATACATTCTTAAGAAAACGATCCTTAATCTTCTTATCAAACTACATTTCAATTTCTTAAAAAACGTATACCTTAATATTATTTATTATAAATTAGCATAAGTGTTTTGAACGTAAAAGTTTAAACATTTTACTTTGGGGAAAAGTTTCACATAACCTTAATATTTCATAGATAATGAACATATCTATTATTTGTAAGCTTAATGTTATTACAAGTTACATAACAAATAACACCCAAGGGAAGTAAATCTTCTATTAAAAATAATACAAACGTTTGTATTATTGTTTTTTTAGTCAAATTAGAGATTTATTGATAATTTTTTAATACTAATTTTAATGGGTTTTAAAAAAAGAAGAGTAAAACTTGAAGATATCGCAAGAAGGCTAAACATTTCTATTGCAACTGTATCACGCGCTTTGGATGAAAACCCAAGAGTGAAGAAGAGCACACAAGAAAAAGTTTTTAAGATGGCAAAGGTTATGGGATATATGCCAAACCAAATTGCTAAAAGCCTTAGTTCTGGTAAAACCAATATTATAGGTGTTTTAATTCCGCGATATGATGAACCCTTCTTTATAGAAGTATGCAGAGGAATTGATCAGTATGCTAGAAATCACAACTACAAGATACTCATTAGCTCTTCTAGAAACTCTTACAAATTTGAAAAAGAAAACTTAATTTCATTCGAAAAAGGACTAGTAGATGGAATTATTCTATCACCAACTCATGAAACAGAAAATGTAGCACATTTAAACGACCTTATCAATAAAGGAATGCCAATAGTATTATTTGACAATATTAGAGAGGAAGTTTCAGGTGCAGATCACGTTATAATTAATGACGAAAAAGCTTCTTTTGAAGCTGTAGAGTTCCTTATAAAAAAAGGAAACAAAAAAATAGCCTTTATTGGTGGTATCAAACAAAAAAAAGTGTTCCAAGACAGATATAAAGGATACATTTCAGCTTTAGCACATCACAACATTCCTTTATATGATGAATTAGTTTTGCATTGTAACTCATTAGATCGAGAATTTGAGGATAAAGAAATTCTTAACTTTTTTAGAGGCCTAAATATTTCTCCAGATGCAGTTTTTGCTTGCACAGACAATTATGGACTCTTAACAATGAAAACATTACTAAAGATTGGCAAAAAAATCCCTGATGAAGTTGCTGTAATAGGTTTTGGAGACTTAGGACCCGGAGAAATATTTGTTCCTACTTTAACTTGTGTTTCACAACCTAGTTTTGAAATGGGACAAAAAGCGGCAGAGCTCCTAATTAAGCAACTCAATGAATCAGAAGATATTGATCATATAAAAACGATAATTAAGTTAGAAACTAAATTAACCGAACGAGAAAGCACTTAAAAACGGGTATAATAAACCTCAAAAATGTTATTGAATTTCAAGCAAATCTTGTATTTCTCAAAAGATATAACAATACAACCGTTTGTATTTTTATATCTCAGCATCTGATTTCAATTTTCAAATTTTGTTTAGTAAATTGATTAATCTATTTATTATTAGACATCTACAATTCACTTCACAAAAATCATCTTATTATGTCATTTAAGAGTTCTGGAAATACTTTTGTTTTAATTTTACTACTCCTTTCTATAACTACCCTTTCCAATGCACAAGAGGAAGGGTGGACTTTAACCACCAATAGCAATAAAAATTACACAGGTATAGTTACTGCTAATGGGAGAATTGGAATCCTACCTTCTTCTAATATATTAGAGATAGATAAGATTATTCTCAACAATGTTTATGACAAAGAATCTCCCCTTGGAGTTAGCAGAATACTTTCAGGAATGAACTTCGGAAACCTTGATCTATATATAAATAACACCAAATTGAACAACGATAATATTAGTGATTGGAAACAAACACTTAATATGAAAGAAGCGAGCTTCACAACTTCGTTTAATTACAATTCTATTGCAGAAGTATCATATACCATATACGCCCTTAGAAATGTCCCTTACTCCGGGTATATTGATTTCGAAATAAAAGCCTTAAAAAATATCGATATTAAGGTAGTAGGCAAAATAAATACGCCAAAAGAGTATCAAACTCCATTAAGCACTTTTAGAACTTTAAAAGATGCAGAAACAACAATGCCAATTCTACAAACAGTTGCCAAAAGTAAATTAGGCAAACATACAGTCGGAACTTCTGCTACTTTTATATGGCATAACATCAATTCTGGTAAAGAAGATCAACGACCTGAACTGACTCATACTAAAATCTCGGAATACGATAATCGATTATCTTTTGAAAAAAAAATCACTAAAGGAGAACAGTATAATTTTGCTTGGACTGCAGCTCAATGTTCAACCCAGGATTTTTTTGACCCCCAAAATGAAAGCGAACGTTTTGTGATCTTCAATCTACTCACTCCTCAAAAAGATCTATTAGATCAGCACAAAGGTTTATGGAAAGACCTATGGAAAGGGGATATTATAATAGACGGAGATCTACAATCCCAGTTAGACGTAAGATTGGCATTATATCATCTTTATGCATTCTCCAGAGGTGATTCTAATCTTAGTATTGCTCCAATGGGATTAAGTTCACAAGGGTATAATGGTCATATTTTCTGGGATACCGAATTATGGATGTATCCACCATTATTAGTATTAAATCAGGATATTGCTCGCTCTCTGGTAAACTACAGATCCGATAGATTGGATGTAGCAAAAAGAAAGGCGATTAATTTTGGATATAAAGGAGCAATGTTTCCCTGGGAAAGTGATGACACTGGAGAAGAAGCAACCCCTCCTTGGGCATTAACAGGAACTTTTGAACACCACATTACCGCAGATGTAGGTATTGCCTTCTGGAATTATTTTAGGGTTACTAAAGACAAAAAATGGCTTAAAGAACGAGGATACCCCTTATTAAAAGAAGTAGCTAATTATTGGGTCAGTCGTGCTACAAAAAACAATGATGGATCTTTCTCAATTAAAAACGTAGTAGGAGCTAATGAATTCGCTTCGAATATTGATGATAATGCCTTTACCAATGGATCGGCTATAACCTGTCTAAAATACGCTTCTCTTGCCGCAAGAGAAATTGGACTTATACCAGATAACAAATGGGAAGAAGTTGCTGAAAAAATAATCATTCATAAATTTGATGATGGGACAACCAAAGAGCATAGTAAATACAACGGAGATAAAATCAAACAAGCGGATGTAAATTTACTAGCTTACCCCCTCGATATTATTTCTGATCAAAAAACAATTCTTAAAGATCTATCTTATTATGAGCCAAAACTTGCAGAAGAAGGTCCAGCTATGGCACAAAGTGTTTTTGCTGTTATTTATGCTAGATTAGGAGATGCTGAAAATGCATTCAGATTATTTAAAAGAAGCTATGAACCAAACAAAAGACCTCCTTTTGGAGCATTAGCTGAAGCAGCTACAAGTAATAATCCATATTTTGCTACCGGAGCTGGAGGAATGTTACAAACTGTAATTTTTGGATTCGGAGGCTTGCATCTTACAGATGATGGAATTATTCAAAAAAAACCAATACTACCATCAGCTTGGAAAAAACTAACGATTACTGGAGTAGGCCCAGAGAAGAAAACATTCGTAATCGAGTAATATTAATTGGTAGAATCTCTTAATATTAATGAAGTATTTATAACCTCAGTATTCGTTTTATAATTATTTTCTGATGATGTATTAGACAATCTATCTAATAACATTTGCGCTGCCTTCGCACCTAAATCCTGAGCGTGTTGAGAAACTGTAGTTAATTTAGGATATGAATGTTTGGACAATATACCATCTGTAAAACCAATTACAGAGATTTTTTCAGGTATCTTATATCCCAATTTATTGGACATATTTATTGCTACAGCCGCCGCAGTCTCATCCAATCCAAGTACTGCATCTATTTTATTATTTTTAATAAAAGATTCTATTTCTCCTTCTTCAGTTTCAATGTTTTTTACTGGTAATTCTATTAATGTTACCCCTTCATTAGCGGAAACTTCTTCACGAGCTCCTTCTAATCTTAACCTACCCACACTAAGGTCGAAAATAGTTGATATAACAGCTATATTTTTACATCCTGTTTTTATTAAATGTTGAATCGCTGTTTTTGAAGCATTCTTATCATCAACTATTACTTTATCACACTCTACTTCGTTGCTTACGCGATCAAACATAATTAATGGCACGTTATCCCTTTTTAACTCTTTTAAGTGATCTAATTTATTAAGCATTTGTGTCTCTTTACTTAATGCTAAGATAAATCCATCAACACTACTATAGTTAAGCATCTCCACATACTCCACCTCTTTTTCATAAGACTCATTTGTTATACAGGTAACTATTTTATATCCGTTTTTAGACGCTTCTTGCTCGATACCATATAATACTTTAGCATAAAAATGATTCAGTATCTCTGGCAACAAAACTCCAATCGTATTCGTTTTATTACTCTTCAAGCTTACCGCTAGAGCATTTGGTTTATAATTATAGAAATTAGCTAACTCATGAACTCTATTAATAGTTTTCTGACTTATTTCTGAATCATTTTTTAATGATTTAGAAACTGTAGAAATAGACAAATTCAATTCTTTTGCAAGCTGTTTTAGGGTAACCTTTTTTCTCATGACCTTAGCGATTAGAAATCCTTACTTAAGACTTATAAGGATATTAGTCAAATTATCTTTGGAGCCTAAATTAAGCTTTTTTCTTAATCTATGCCTGCTTACATCGACACTTTGTGAACTAATTCCTAATAGAGGTGCGATTTCTTTTGAAGAAAGGTTCATTTTTAGGTATGCACATAACCTTAAATCTTTGGAAGTAAGGTTGGGATAATTTTTCGAAAGTTTTTCGTAAAATTCTTGATGAGATTTATCAAAATTGATTTCAAACAGCTTACTTTCTTTATCAGTGATATAATAATCTACTAACCTAACTAATTCGTTATAACTATTGGTGGGTAGCTTCTGATCAGAAGCATCCTGTACTTTTACAATTTTATCCTTTATTTTCTTTAAGATCTTATTTTTATTAAGGTTAACATATGCAATTTGAGTTAATTCCCTACTCTTAGCTTTTATCTCATCTTGTAGCTTAGAATTATTTAGTTCAATAATCTTATGCTCTTGTTCTAATTTCTGCGCTTTGTGTTCTTCTTCTTGTTTTTTAAGTTTTCTAGCTTTTTCCTCTAACAAAATTCTTTCTTGTTTTTTCATCTTATATCGATTAATTCCAATTACTGAAATAACCAACAACAAAAACAATAAGAGATATAATAAATACGCCCAGTTAGTTCTATAAATAGGGGGGTTGATGGTGAAATTAAAATTACTTTCTCTATAATCTCCGTTATACTTTGCTCTTATTTTAAATGTATAATCTCCCTCTTTAAGATTAAACAATGTTTTTTCGGTAGCTGTAGTATTCTCACTCCATTCATTATCATTTAAACGAGTTTGATATTCAATTTCCTGACCATAAATAGGTAACGCATAATTAATTTTAAGGTCATTGTCAGAAAATGCTATGTTATCACCAGAATCATATGATTTACCACTATTAACAGAAACAAAGTTTCTTATCAAAATATCACTTTTAATACCTTCTTTAATCGTTTTTTTGTTTTTAGAATACATGGCAAAGCCATTAAAAACCGGAATAACTTTATGATCACTATTTAAAGGAAAAACGTTAACCACATCTGGAACTAATTGATCTTCTAATTCATGTAGTACGGTTAAGCCTTGCTTATCTTCCACAACAACCTTATCATTATCAACATACCAAGTCTCATCTCCGATTTTATAAATACGAGGAGCATTTCCACGATCAATACCCATCTCAGACTTATTAAAAATATCTTTATCATCTGAATAAACATACGAATGAAAATTTGATGTAATTACGATCTCCTTTCCTACTTTTGAAAGAGAGATTCTATTTCCGTCAAAATCCTCTACTGGATAAAAAGCAAGTTTTTTTAATTGTTTATTCTTATAATCCAAATCAAACTTAAAGACACCATTACTTCCTAATGCCACCCAAATATTATTATTCTCATCTATTTCTAGGTAACGCCCAGATTTTTCGAATCCAGCTAATTTATAACCTTCCCATTCTCCATCTATCTTTTGATATAAAGAAATACCATTATAGTTCCCAGATATCAACACTTCTTCTTTGCCCGGAACTTCATATTTTCTAAAATTCCATGCACCTAAATCTTCTCCCATTCTTGTCAGAACCTTTCCCTCCAAGGAATAAGCACCTTTATCATGACCTACATATATTTTATTATCTACCTTTTCTATATTCCAAACCTGACCATTAAGTAATAATTCTAATTCATTATTAGCATTTGAATTTAACTCACTACCCACATACAATCCTTGATTTGTTCCTAGATAAGATAAATCCATCTCATTTACTACTGCATAAGTAGTCCCAAGTTCTCCATAATAATCGTAGTAGTAAGTAAGTGGTGAATTTAACTCTACATAATCCACTCCATAATCTAAAGCCAACCAAAGGTTATCTTCATAATCTTGATAAATTGAAAGAATTGTATTGTTTTGTAATCCATTTCGCTTATTAATATTATGAGTTTCTCCAGAGGACAGATCCAATAAATACAAACCATTAGAAACTGTACCAATCGCTATTCTATTATCTCTAAGCTTTAGAAAAGAAAAAATCTGAGCTTTTTGAACATCATCAGAGGAAGTAAAATCAATCGGAATTAAGCGGTCTCCTTTAACCTTAAAAAGTCCTTTTGTATCGGTTATAATAATCAGATCTTGATTAACCTTTGTAACACCGATAATATTCTCATTTATATCAGGATCGCTTATAACAGGTATTAAGTTCGTTTCTTCTAACCGAAAAACACCATATTTAAGATCATTAACATATATCTGATCATCTATATTATAACTCCATTTGAAACGATAAGGAGCAGGAATTTTTGTAATTATATTACCTTGATTAACATATAAATTCCGAAAGGTTTGAAAAACAATTTCTTTATTGATAAAATGTGTTCTCCAGTACTCTTCAATGTCCGCAGCAACATCTTTTTTATTGTTTCTTAAAGGTTGTATTTTATAGTTTTCATAACCATTCTTTATTAACATTCCATGATGTCCATCTGCCCCAAAATAAATAGTATCTTTATTCTTAACAAATAAACTTCTATTTACCATTTCTGGATTAGTTGCTACTGACGTCCAATCAGTTCCATCAAACACCAAAACCTCGTTGCCATTAGCAATATAAACTAAACCATTCTCATCCTGTTTAACATCCCAAGATTGAGCATTAAAACCCATATTCTTAGTGTCATAGTGTGTTATTTTAGGAAGTGTTTTGTCACTTATCGATTGGGAGAAAACCGAAACAAATAAAAAGCAAAATATAATAAGAAGACGATACATTGGACAAGTTTTTACATCAGTAGGCTTATCAAATATACCATTAAAATCTTAACACATTATACAAACTATCGATTTGTAAAACATTAATAAGCTATCAATATCCATTTTAAACTAAATGCAAATATTAAATCTTGATAATTATTTAAGCTCAAATTTTTTCTTTAAATCTCCGATCCTAATTTCAAATTCCCCTGACTCAGCAATTGTTTCTAAACTCTCATTTACAAAAGATAATTCGTCTTTGGTTATTGTAAAAGAAACTTCCTTAAACTCTCCTTCATTTAATGTTATTTTCTCATATCCTTTTAACGCACGAACTTCCGGAGTAATACTAGCATATAGATCACTAACGAACAATAATACGGCCTCCTTTCCTTTTCTGTTTCCAGTGTTGGTAACCTTTACAGAAACAGTAATAGATCCGTCTTGTTTCATTTCAGAAGAACTCAATGATAAATTACTATATTCAAAACTAGTATATGATAATCCATCACCAAATTCGTATTGCTGATCATAATCAGATTCATAATAATTTGGCACTGCAATATTATCAGAATGCTTATGATTATAGTTTACAAACGCATGCGGGTGTTTTGGATAATTAATTGGCAATCTACCAGATGGGCTTTCTATTCCAAATAACAAATCTGACAAAGCATCTGCCCCATGATTACCAGGAAGATACCCCATAAAAACAGCATCAACCAATGGTTCTATTTCATTAAAAATAATAGGCCTTCCTTCTAATAAAACCAGTATTATTTTTTTTCCTGTTTTAGACAATGCTTTAGCCAATTTAATTTGATCCTTAGGCATCATAATAGAATTAATATTCCCTGGTGTTTCCGTATATGAATTTTCACCTAAACATAACAAAATGACATCACTATTTTTAGCAGCCTTCATTGCAGCACTGATATTATTTTTATCTTCAAATAAAATTTCTTGCGAAGTGTTGCTATCAATACCACTCTTTTTAAAAGAAACTCCCTCCACGAAAACATTACCTAAATTCACAAAAGCTTCAGCAATCGTGTTTTTATCCTTTGCATAATTATCAGCTTCACTACCCTGCCAATTATAAGACCATCCGCCGTTAAGAGATCTCATTGTATTTGCAGTTGGACCAGTTACTAATATTTTGGTTCCTTTTTCTAAGGGCAAAATGTTATTCTTATTTTTTAACAATGTAAAAGATTCTAAAGCCGCATTCTTACTGACCTGAGCAAACTTGCCAGAACCAAAATCTGGATAATCCTCAGACCTTGTTACTGGATTTTCAAACAAATCTAATTGCATCTTAACCTTTAATATTCTCGATACAGCACTATTGATTCTTTCTTCAGAAACACTTCCTTCTTTCACTAACTCCACAAGTAATTCAATGAATTCAAAATCATGTGGCACCATACTCATATCTATCCCTGCATTTACAGACATTCTAATCGCGTCTTTAATTGTCTCCGCAACTTTATGTCTTGTATGCAGATAATTGATATCCGCCCAATCCGTAACCGCAATACCATCAAAACCAAGTTCATTTCTTAACACATCTGTGAGTAAGAATTTACTAGCGTGCACAGGAACTCCGTTTATTTCTCCAGAATTGATCATTAAAGTTACAGATCCTGCATCTACTGCTTCTCTAAATGCTGGTAAAAAATATTGTCTTAATTCTCTTTCGGGTATCCACGCTGGTGTACGATCTTTTCCAGAAAGAGGAACACTATAACCTAAGTAATGTTTCATACAAGAGGCTACTGTATTTGGATCACCAAGATTCCCTTGATAACCTTCTACCATAGC
The DNA here is from genome assembly GCF_900109375.1 of Aquimarina amphilecti. Taxonomy (GTDB): domain Bacteria; phylum Bacteroidota; class Bacteroidia; order Flavobacteriales; family Flavobacteriaceae; genus Aquimarina; species Aquimarina amphilecti. Next base: position 99,276 of record NZ_FOAB01000005.1, on the reverse strand, counting down.
TACTCCCATTGTTTTACCTAAATACACATCTTCTCCAAATGTTTCCCATAATCGAGGCCATAATGGATTTCTTCCCAAACCTAATACAGGCGAGAAATTCCAAGGAATTGATGACGCTCTAGTTTCATAAGCCGAAATTTCAGCTACTTCCTTAACTAACTCTTTATTAAAAGTCGCGGCCAATCCTATTTGCTGCGGAAATAATGTTGCACCAATTGTATAGTTAACTCCGTGAATAGCATCTATTCCATAAATTATCGGAATCTGTCTTGGAGTTTTAGCTGCTTCATCCTGAAATATTTTAATGGTCTTATACCAATCTTGTCTTGACAAAGGAACTCCTGGAGTATTAAGTATGGATCCTACTTTATAAGTATGAATTGCCTTATGAACTAATGCAGAATCTAACTGATACGGTTGTGCCGAACTAAACTGATTATCACCTTTTGTAACAACATCAAGCGTAATCTGAGTCATTTGACCAACTTTTTCTTCAAGAGTCATTTCCGAAAGAAGGGCGGCTACTTTATCATCTAATTCTGTATTCATTGAAGGTTTTTCTGAAATCGACTTTTTATTTTCTACGCTCTCTTTAGAGTCACAACTTATTACAATTAAGACTAGTAATATTATATATAATTTTTGCATCATTTATTTTTTAAAAGAAAAATCAATTTCCAAATCTGTTTTTGAACTACCTCCTACGAACACTTTAAAGTCACCATCCTCTGCTTCCCACTTCTTATTAGCGGTATAAAACTGAATGGTCTTTTCATCAATCTTAAAAGTCACTGTTTTACTTTCATTAGGCTCTAGTTTAATTAATTTAAAGTCTTTAAGTTCTTTCACAGGACGTGTTAAACTTCCAAATAAGTCTCTGATATATAATTGTACAACTTCTTTTCCTTTTCTTTTACCGGTATTGGTAACCGTTACTGAGACTGATAGATTTCCTCCAGACGTAAATGACGGGGCATTTATTTTAAAATCTTTATACTTAAAATTAGTGTAGCTTAATCCATGTCCAAAAGGAAACAAGGCATCATGTTTTTCATCAGTATAATGGGACCAAAACACCATTCCATCCGCATTTATTGGTCTTCCTGTATTCTTTACATTATAATACAATGGTAGTTGACCAACATGTCTTGGAAAAGAAACTGGTAATTTACCTGAAGGATTATAATCTCCAAATAGCACATCTGCAATCGCGCTACCTGATGTCGAACCCAAATGCCACGTCTCTACTACAGATGGCGCTTTCTCTGCAACATTAGATATTGCCATAGGACGGCCATTCATAAGAACAACTACAATATTTTTATTTACAGCATAGATCTCTTCGAACAACTTTTGTTGAGGCTTTGTTAATTCTATATCTACCTGACTTCTGGCCTCTCCTGACTGAAAAGCTTCTTCTCCAATAGCCAAAACAACAACTTCTGCGTTTTTTGCTATATTTACCGCTTCTTCTATACCCTTAAAATCATCTCTATTTACCTTTAAGTCACGCACAAAACTTCGTTCACCTACACCAAGCTCAACACCTTTTGCATATGAAATTTTAGTAGTTTTATCTACAGTTGCTTTGATTCCTTCTAAAAGAGAAACAGCTGAATTTGGTGTTGCCATACCCCTCCAACTTCCAATTGGAGTATCTTTATCGTCTGCTAATGGTCCGATTACAGCAAGGCTTTTTATATTCTTCTTAAGCGGAAGCACATTCTTATCATTCTTAAGCAGAACAATAGACTTTCTTGCCACATCCCTTGCTACTTCTAGATGTTCCTTAGTATAGATATCATTTTTCTCACGATCCTCATCACAATATTTAAATGGATCAGCAAAAAGTCCTAATTTAAATTTAACTCTAAGTATCCTTTTAGCCGCTTCCTCAATTAATTTTTCATCAAGTTTTCCTTCCTTTACTAATTGTTCTAAACCTGCTTCATAAGCTCTACCCTCCATATCCATGTCGTTACCAGCTTTTATAGCTAACTCTGCTGCATGTGTCTTATCTTTTGCATATCCATGAAATATCATCTCCGAAATAGAAGCCCAATCTGAAACTATAAATCCATCCCAATCCCAAGTATTTTTAAGAATATCTCTTTGCAGTCCTTTATGTCCTGTCGCCGGTATTCCATCAATCTCATTAAACGAACTCATCATGGAAGCTACACCTGCATCCACTGCGGCTTTAAATGGAGGCAACACTGTATTATGCAACTCATACTCACCTATACTCACAGTATTATAATCCCTTCCTCCTTCTGCAAAACCATATGCAGCAAAATGCTTAGCACAAGCAGCCAGCGTATTATTTTTAGACAAATCATCTCCTTGAAAACCTTCAATTCGTGCAACAGCTATTTTTGAAGCTAAAAAAGGATCTTCTCCAGCTCCTTCCATAACCCTACCCCAACGAGCATCTCTAGAAATATCCATCATTGGTCCAAATGCCCAGTTTATACCTGATGCCGTCGCTTCTTTTGCGGCTATAGATGAAGATTTAGTAATTGCCTCTAGATCCCAACTTGCACTTTCTCCAAGAGGAATTGGAAAAATAGTTTTAAAACCGTGAATTACATCATATCCAAATAGTAATGGAATTTTTAACCGTGAATTCTCAATAACCGTTTTCTGCAATTCTTTAGTTCCTGCAACAGAGGTAGCATTAAGCATGGCTCCAACTTCACCGTTTCTTAATTTTTCGTATTTCTCTTTATTTCCTACATCAGAAGGTGGGCCAGTTACATCCCAACTACCATTATACAAAACCAGTTGGCCAATTTTCTCTTTTAGTGTCATAATAGCTATTAAAGAATCTACTTTCTTTTCTATGTTAGAAGATTCTTTACTCTCTTTGTTTTGAGAGAAACTATATTTTGGTATAAATAAAAAAAGCCCCGCTATAACTAAACTTACACCCCTTAAGTTATATTTTTTATAATCCTTCACTAGTCTTACCTTTTAATTTTTAAACAATAAATGTATTTACAAATCTATCTTTCAAATCTTCTTAATAAATATCTACTTAAACCCACTCAACAGAGTAAATAAATATTTTAGATTTTTTGTCATTAATATTGATAAAGCTACAACAATACATCCTAATTTAAACCAATTCATTAATCTTAACATTCTATGTACATGTAAGGAATATAGTTTATTTTAAAATCCAAAATATTCAAAAAAATAACTGAAAATCAGATATTTATACCCAAAAAGTGTTAAAATAATATAAATAACTAAGATCGATAAAATGAAAATTAATATAGATTAAATAAATATATTATCTCTATGCACTTTATCGTTTATAACAATAATCATGAGCTTTTTGCGAAACAAAAAAGTATACTATTATCTTAACAAGTGAAACTAAAAATATCTAAAATTAAAAATAAAATAAAACGTCACTTATTTTCTAAATCATATATTTTTATTAGTTGACAACTAATATTTTTATAATAAAAACACATAATTATTTAACATTAACTTTTATTTTATCTTCATAATGTTGACTTTAGTCTTTATTAAATAAATTTGGATTTATTGTAAGCTTTGATCTTTGTAGTACGACTAACAATAAATGCTTCTAACTTAAAATTGACAACACATGTCTAAAACATATTACGATCCTGCGGATCTTAGAAAATTTGGAAAAATAACGGAATGGAGTGAAGAGCTAGGAACAAAATTCTTTGATTATTACGGAAAAGTTTTTGAAGAAGGTGCTTTATCCGCGCGAGAAAAGTCTCTTATAGCCCTTGCTGTATCCCATGTAGTAAAGTGCCCGTACTGTATTGATGCATACACAAAAGATGGACTTCAGAAAGGTATTACAAAAGAAGAAATGATGGAAGCGGTGCATGCAGGAGCAGCAATAGAAAGTGGTGCAACTTTAGTACACGGTGTGCAAATGATGAATAAATATGAAAAATTATCAATGTAATATGATTACTACAAATTATAGTAACCTTAATAACTTTGATAAAATCAATGATTAAAAATAATATATGGCTACTAAGTCGCTTAAAAATAGAAATAACGAACTAGCAGATTCTCATAGACAATTAGAGATTCTGAATAACGGGATTTTCGCGAATGGAGAATTGCCGAAATTTGCAGATAAAATCGCAGAAATAGGACATAACCCACTACGACCTAATAAATTAGAAGTCTTACAAATCAATGTGGGATATATGTGCAATCAAGTTTGTGAGCATTGTCATGTAGATGCAGGTCCTGATCGTAAAGAAATTATGACAAAAGAAACTATGCTACAATGTTTAGAAGTCATAAGGAAAACGGGAGCACATACACTGGATCTTACAGGTGGAGCTCCTGAAATGAATCCCAATTTTAGATGGTTTGTAGAAGAAGCTAGTAAAGCAGGAATTAAAGATTTTATTGTACGAAGTAATTTGACTATTATAAGAGCAAATAAAAAATATTACGATCTGCCTGATTTCTTCAAAAAACATAATGTACACGTGGTTTCTTCAATGCCACATTGGACTAGAGGTAAAACAGATAAACAACGGGGAGATGGAGTTTTTGATAAATCAATAAAAGCCTTACAAGAACTGAATGAAAGAGGTTATGGCATGCCAGACAGTGATCTTAGACTAGATTTAGTTTATAATCCTTCTGGAGCTTTTTTACCAGGAGATCAAGCCTCTATGGAAAAAGAGTTTAAAAAAGCTTTGATAGAAGATTTTGGAATTCACTTTCATAATTTGTTTGCAATTACTAATTTACCAATCAGTAGATTTCTGGATTACCTAATTGCTTCTGAAAATTATGAAGATTATATGTACGCATTAGTAGAAGCTTATAATCCATCAGCAGTAGAAAATGTAATGTGTACTAATACTATTTCTATTAGTTGGGATGGATGGTTATACGATTGTGATTTTAATCAGATGCTTGATCTTAAAGTAGCCAGTAAAGTAAAACATATTAGCGAGTATAATGAAGAGTTACTCCAAAATAGAAATATTATTATCTCTCAGCACTGTTACGGTTGTACTGCTGGAGCTGGAAGTAGCTGTCAGGGAACGGTAGCATAAAAAAATGAATAAAAGAACCGCCATATTAGTTTTCGCGAACTCTTCTAAAGAAGAGCTTCTTAACAAGCCTATTATTGGAGGTGAAAAGTTATTTACTGAACTTACAAAAAAAACAATTAAGGTTGTAAAGAGTTCGGGACTTCCCTTTTTTGTATTCACAGAAAAAAATCAAAATGGAAAAAACTTTGGTGAACGATTTGTAAATGCAATTCAAGATACTTACGATCTAGGGTATGAAAATGTAATTACAATAGGAAATGATACTCCTCACCTAAATAAAAATCATTTATTAGATAGTGCTATACAACTTGAAAATGAAAAATTTGTTATAGGACCATCTTCTGATGGAGGATTTTATCTAATGGGATTACATAAATCTCAATTTAATTTAAATACTTTTTTAGAACTCCCATGGCAATCAAAGAAACTAGCTAAGAGCATATCGGTAATGATTAACACTTCAAAAATTGAAGTGGCTCGACTAGAGGTTTTACATGATATTGATTCCCTTGAAGATTTAAAAATTGTATCTAGACTCAGTTCTAAGTTCTCTACAACTCTTAAAACTATAATCTATCAGATTATAAATACTGAAAAAGAAATATTTAACCTTAACAAACTATTAAAAGACACTTATCTACTATCGTCTTTTTACAATAAAGGATCTCCCTTTTATATGGCTTAAGTTTAATAATTTTCAATTTTACTATAGCCTTCTATTTATAGGAAAGTTAAATAAACCCTTAGCAAAGTCTAGGTTATTACTTTCTTCAAACAAATCCATATTCAATATTGCAGTATAGCGCTACGATCGATAGTAAAGATTACATGAAAACAACAATTTTAGCATTCATTTTTATTACATCACCGTTTTTGGTTGTAAGTCAAGATTCATTAAAAGAATTGCTTGATAAGTATAATAATGAAAGTATACCATACATATCCGTAAAGGAGCTAAGTACTATATATGATAAAGTTATTTTACTAGATGCTAGAGAAATTGTTGAGTATGAAACAAGTCACTTAGAAGGCGCCATACATGTAGGATATCATCACTTTGATATCGATGTTATATCAGATCAAAGCATTTCTAAAGAATCTAAAATTGTTGTTTACTGTAGTTTAGGAATACGATCAGAAGACATTTCAGAAAAATTAAAGAAAGCTGGTTATAATGATATATCTAATTTATACGGAGGAATTTTTGAATGGAAAAATGAGAACCATAAAGTAATCAATACTAAAGGAGAAGAAACAAATAAAGTACACGCATTTTCCAAACAATGGGGGGAATGGTTACACAAAGGAAAAAAAGTATATAAAAAGTGATAGAAAAGAACCTATTAATGATCTTTACTAGAAACCCAGAACTGGGTAAGTGCAAAACTCGATTAGCAGCTACTATAGGAGATCAAGCTGCTCTAGAAGTGTATCAACTATTGTTGGATCACACTGTAACTATTACCAAAAGTCTTTCGGTTACAAAAGAAGTATATTATTCTACAAAAGTTGGCGAAAATGACATTTGGAACCCGACTACATATAATAAAAGACTGCAACAAGGAGAAGATCTTGGTGCTAGAATGTGTAGTGCTTTCCGAAATGGTTTTAATGCAGGATATACCAACATAATTGTAATAGGAAGTGACATGTATGACCTCAACCAACTGGATATTGAAAATGCTTTTAAAGCATTGAAAAATCACGATTATGTAATTGGCCCCGCCGAAGATGGTGGTTATTACTTATTCGGATTGAAGTCTTTGAACTCAAAAGTTTTTCAAAACAAATCATGGGGAACAAATACAGTATTAAAAGATACATTAAACGATATACAACAAACTAACATCAAATTATTAGAAGAACGAAATGATGTAGATTATTATGAAGACATTAAAGACATCTCCGTTTTTCAACATTTATTAAGCTATCAAAATGACTAAATACATCAAAGAGACTACAGAATACCTACAAGAAAAAGGTTTTGAAAATCCAGAAATAGGTATTATACTAGGAACAGGACTAGGCCAACTATTAGATGAAATAGAAATTCTAAAAGAAGTAAGCTATAATCATATTCCGAATTTCCCAACAGCTACAGTAGAATTCCATAAAGGAAAACTAATTTACGGAAAACTGGAAGGCAAAAATGTCGTAGTAATGCAGGGGCGTTTTCATTTATATGAAGGATATTCTCTACAAGATGTGACATATCCAGTGCGAGTAATGAAGCAATTAGGAATCAAAACACTACTAGTTTCTAATGCATCCGGAGCCATTAATTTAAATTTCAAAAAAGGAGAATTAATGTTAATCGATGATCATATAAATCTTCAGGGAGGTTCTCCTTTAGCGTTTAAAGGTGTGGAACAACTAGGAACTCGTTTTACTGACATGAGTGCTCCCTATGATCCTAAAATTAATGAGAAATTAGAATCTATTGCTAAAGAAAACAACATTAATCTTCATAAAGGGGTATATGCATCCGTAGTAGGACCTCAATTAGAAACTCGTGCAGAATATCGTTATTTAAAAATAATCGGTGCTGATGCAGTAGGAATGAGTACTGTTCCTGAAATTATAGTTGCTAATCATCTTAACCTACCCGTTGCTGCAGTATCTGTCCTTACTGATGAATGTGATCCAGATAATTTACAACCTGTTAATATTGATGAAATCATAGCAATGGCCGGAAAAGCGGAGCCAGAAATGATTCTTTTGTTCAAAGAATTGATAAAGCAACTTTAATTATCATAAAATAAATAATTCCTCTTCAAAATAAGAAAACAAAAAAAGATATGAGCTATTTAGAAACTACACATGATGTATATAAAGAAGCAGCATTAACACCTGACGTAGGTTTATGTTGTACTACAAATCCTATTTGGGAATTACCTGGGTTAAAGATTCCAAAAATTATGCAGGAAATGAATTATGGTTGCGGGAGTACTGTAAACGCACGTGATTTAACCAACAATCCAAAAATTCTATATGTAGGAGTTGGTGGAGGAATGGAATTACTGCAGTTCTCATATTTCTCGCGCCAAAAAAGTGGTGTGATAGGCATTGATGTCGTACAAGAAATGTTAGATGCTTCTCATAAAAACTTCAAAGAGGCTGAAGAGCAAAACGAATGGTTTAACAGTGATTTTGTAGATCTAAGATTCGGTGATGCACTAAATCTTCCGGTAGAAGATAATAGCATTGATGTAGCTGCGCAAAATTGTTTATTCAATATTTTTAAGGCAGAAGATCTAAAAAAAGCCATTGAGGAGATGCATCGTGTATTAAAGCCTCATGGTAGATTGGTGATGAGTGATCCTACCTGCGAGCAACCAATGAATGAAACACTTAGAAACGATGAACGATTGAGAGCATTATGTCTTAGTGGAAGTTTACCGATAGCAGAATATGTAAAGGCATTAACCGATGTTGGTTTTGGAACTATAGAAATTAGAGCTCGTAAACCTTATCGTATTCTAGATCCAAAGAATTACGAAACAGATGAATTAATCTATATAGAATCTATTGAAGTAGCTGCCATTAAAGATCCAATGCCAGAAGATGGACCTTGCATTTTTACTGGAAAAGCAGCTATTTATTTTGGTGATGATGATTATTTTGATGATAAAAAGGGACATGTTCTACTAAAAAATCAACCATTAGCAATTTGTGATAAAACTGCTGGTGCTCTTGCCGATCTAGGAAGAGAAGATATTTATATAAGTGAATCTACATATCACTATGATGGTGGCGGATGTTGTTAAATCAATAAGAGAAGAAATTTATATCCCTAAAACCATTGTTTTAGGGATATTTTTTTTAAAACAATTTCTTTATCATCGCTTTTTTGAACTCATATAGTATCAAAAACATAGAGCACCATAAAGGATTCATATTAGTTTTCAAACTTTTACCTTTAGAAAATCTTATAATCTGCCTAGCATAAAAACCTCCTTCTGCTGCATCTTCAAATTGTTTTAGACCAGTTCGCAAAACTAGATTCTTAAGATATGGTAATTGCCCTTTTAAAAACTTTGGAATATCCTCTCTATTAGTAATAAAGGGTCTTGCCATACCAATTAAATCCACCTCTTTATTGATCAAAACTTCATTACAAAAATCATATGATCTAAAGCCTCCTGTAATCATTAAAGGAAGGTTACTAATAGCTCGAATTTTTTTAGCAAAATCAATGAAATAAGCTTCCCTTTGTCTTGTACTTTCTTTAAGCCCAGAACCCTCTTCATTCATGGTAAAAAAAGCTAACTTCTCATAAGTCCCTCCAGATATTTCAAGTAAATCAATTTTTTCTCTATCCAACATCTTAATTACCTCCAACGATTCTTCTTCAGTAAATCCTCCTCTCTGAAAATCCGCAGAATTTAGTTTTACCGAAATTGGAAAATCCACTCCTACAGCTTTTCGTACCTCCTTTATTATAGTTAATAATAAACGACTTCGGTTTTCGATATGTCCTCCCCAACTATCAGTTCTGAGATTTGTATGAGGTGACAAAAATTGACTTAATAAGTATCCATGTGCAGAATGAATTTGAATTCCTGTAAAACCAGCATCTTTAGAAATTATAGCAGCTTTTACAAAACGTTCGATCACATTTAATATATCTTTCTCAGTCATTGCTCTGGGTTTACCAAAAAGCCCTAACTTTTTTAATTGTACTTCCGAAGGTGCTAAAGGCGTATTCGTACCGAATCTATTCGTCTGCCTTCCGGAATGAGAAATCTGCACCCATATATGATTCCCATATCTTTTAGCTTCCTGTGCCCACGATTTTAACTTAGGAAGCATTTTTTCATCATCAAAACATACATTTCCGGCTGATTCCAGATGTTTCCGATCTATAACAACATTACCTGTAATTAATAAACCTACTCCAGTGTTAGACCAATCTCTGTATAAACGTTCATGCCCTTCGGTAGGTTCAAACTTACTATTACTAATACGCTCTGTCATAGCAGATTTCACCAATCTGTTGCTCAATATCACTCCACAAGGAAGTTTAAAATCTGTACTAATCATATATAAATAGTTCGATTACAATAATACGGAATCAGAAATTAACCTGCAAAGTCAAAAAATTTTAGCTATAACTATATTTGTAAGGAGTGGCATAAACTTTGGACTAAGACAATGTATTTAACGAATATTTAATAAAGCGTTCGTTATTTAAAAAACAAAAAAAATAACTAAAAGTCGAACACATTTTAACCATTTGTAAGAACGAATACATTTGGATATATTAAAAGATTACAAAAAATGAAGACCCCAAAAATCATTGTATTAGTATTGATAACATTTATCTCTTTTCAAACAAAAGCGCAGCAAAAACTTGATCATGCCATTTGGGATCAAATTTTACTTATAAATGTTTCTGAAGATGGCAAAGTTGACTATAAAGGATTTATGAGAGATAGTTCCCAGTTGTACCAATATTTCACCTATCTTTCTGATAATCCTCCTACTGCATCTTGGAGTAAAGAAGAGACTCTAGCATATTGGATTAATGCTTATAATGCCTATACCATTAAACTAATTATTGATAATTATCCTCTAAAAAGTATAAAAGACATTAAAGACCCTTGGGGAAGACAGTTTTTTAAAATTAATGGCGTTTTACATAGCCTAAACGAATTAGAGCACAAGATTCTAAGAAAACTAGGAGATCCTAGAATTCACTTTGCTATTAATTGTGCTTCCTTTTCTTGTCCAATAGTTTGGAACAGAGCTTTTACCGCAAGCAATGTAGATAATGCATTAGAAACCTTGACCAAGAATTTTATTAATGATCCTAAAAGAAATACGATCACTGAAGAAGTAGTAGAAGTATCTAAAATCTTTAGCTGGTTTAAAAAAGATTTCAAAGTTGATGGCGAAGATGCAAAAGCTTTTATAAATAAATATTCTACAGTTAAGATTGACAAACAAAAAAAGAAAGGATATAAAAAATACGATTGGAGTTTAAATGAGTAATTTTATATTCGAAATAATAGTTCCCTTTTGAAAATATCTATAATAATTCCTATTCTAAATGAAGCAGCTACAATTCGTAAGCTGCTTTCCCATTTGACACAAACTTATTCCTCTCCAAATTTCATTAAAGAAATTATAGTAGTTGACGGAGGAAGCGTGGATGAATCTCAAAAAGCTGTTACAGATTCCGCAAATACACAAAAAACACCTATTAAATTAGTATCTTCAGAGAAAGGCCGTGCTAAACAAATGAATACAGGAGCTGCTGCAGCTTCTGGAGAAATACTTTATTTCCTACACGCAGATTCTTTTCCTCCTGATGGCTATGATAGGGATATTATCCAACAAATTCATGGAGGCAATGAAGCCGGTTGTTTTAGAATGAAATTTGATTCTAAACATTGGTGGCTTCGATTCTTAGGTTGGCTCACTCAATTCGAAAGTAAGCGCTGTCGTGGAGGAGATCAAAGTCAATTCATTACAGCTTCATTATTTAGAGAAATAGATGGATATGATGAAGCTTATATCGTTTATGAAGATAACGATTTAGTAGACCGCCTTTTTGCTATTGATAAATTTGTTATCATCCCTAAATATGTTATTACTTCTGCAAGACGCTATAGAGAAGTAGGTGTTTGGCGATTACAATATCACTTTCTAAATATTCATATGAGAAGATGGCTAGGAGCTTCATCAGAAGATTTGTATCGATATTATAAGGAAAAAGTTGTTTCTTAAATCTTCTTCTTTATCTTTAATCCAGTGGAAACGTTAGAGATACTTTTGGTTATATTATTATGTATTGGTGCCATACAAGGAATCATTTTTGGTATTATTTTATGGCAAAAACATGGAGTACACTACTTGGCTAATCGATTTCTTGCCACTATATTATTCTTTTTCTCTTATCGCCTAATCGTAGAGACCTTAAATATTTTTGGGCTGGGACGATATGATTTTTGGTATCATATACTATTAGAATACAATTGGATATATGGAACGCTTATCTATTTTTTTATAAAAAGTTACGTTAATCCCAAGTTCAAATTTTTAAGAAAAGATTGGATTCACTTCCTTCCTGTACTAATAGAATTTACTTGGAGCTTTTTTATTAAAGCGCAAAACTTTTACTGGGATGGTACTCGGGAGAGCCTCTCTTGGTTAGGGTATTGGGGATATGTAGTATGGATGCATTACCCTACTATGTTTATTGTTTCTGGAGCACTAATTGTTTTTTATAGTATTAAAGCTGAAAAAATACTTAGTAATACAATACAAGTAGAAGGATATAAAATTCTTGAAGAAAAACTCGACTGGATAAAAAGAGTTGTTTTAGTAATGAAAATATTTTCTATCATTTATGTAGTTGGGATATTAATCGATTTTTTCTTCTTCAATTTTGCAAGTAATTTTTTCTACGGACACCCTGTATTTATAGGGATGGCAATTATTACCTATTGGTTAGGTTTAGAGGGTTTTGCTCGAAGAAAAGAAAGTGCGTTCAAACAAATTGCAATCATTTCTGACAAAGAGAAAGAGCAGCTACAAAATATCCGTAAAACCTTAGAAACTAAAATGAAAGAGGAACAGCTCTTCAAAAATCCAGAGCTTACCCTAGCTTCATTATCAAAACAACTTTCCGTAAAACCGTATTTAGTCACTAAATGCTTAAATACAATCTACCAGAAAAAGTTTACTGATTATATAAACGAACTTCGTTTTAAAGAAGTAAAGAGATTACTTGACAATCCTAAAAATGATAACCTTACACTTCTGGCTTTAGCCTATGATGCTGGTTTTAATTCTAAAGCTTCATTTAACAGAACCGTTAAAAAAATTACAGGAAAACCTCCTAGCGCGCTAAAAACAAAGTCTTAAAAGTTTCAATTAAAAAATTGAAACCTTGTTTTTACCTAAAATCCGTCTCATTTAGCAAATTGAAACGATTTTTTTCTGCATTTGGTCAATATTTGTCTCATACAAATTCTAAAATCATAAAAATGAAACATTTTGCAATTTTTAAAAAAATAAGCCTACTCGTTCTTTTCATCACTACTTTCTCCACCTTTTCTCAAGAAAATAATACCGACTTACAATTATTAATAGGTGAATGGAAATTAGATATGAGTCCTCAGGATAAAACAGACTCTAATTTTGCTATGATGCGTATTGATAAAATCAACTCCAAAACTGTACACGGTACATTTTATCGAGAAGGAGTTAAAATACAAGAAGGAAGAATTAATACACAATTAGATGTTGTTTATGTTTCTCTGATATCTGGTGACAATAGCGGAAGTTATAACACAAGCTTTTACTATAAAAACGGAAAATTATACGGTTCTACTCATGCTGTGGATAGAGGCTTTTTAGCAGTTTGGATTGCAGAAAAAACTAAATAATAACGCTATGAGAATAATAATTGTACTATTAATAGCATCTACCTTAAATTCATTGACCGCTCAAATACAATATGGAACTCCCATAAATGAAGAATTACCTGATAAGTTAAAAACACTTCGTAAGGCAATTGAAGTAAATAACTTTCCAAAAAATATTGATGCAATTAAGATTGATAATGGATATTACTGGAAACACAACACAGCGATTCTGTGTAAGGAAAGTGAGATTAAAATCATAGAATATGGAGCTTATCTATTTTATAATAACACCTGGAACCTAAGAAAATCATATCCATTAAAAGAATTAAATAAAAACTTTGGCACTAAAAAAGAACTTATGAAACAGTCTCAACCATATACTTGGACAAAAAACTGGCGAACAGATAGTTCTCTCTTTGGCGGATGGGCTATGTGGTACTTTATAGGCATTTCTGAGGATGGGGAAACCGTATGTGGATATGAAAAAATAGAAACAACCAATAAACTTCTGAATTAAAATGAGAACACTAAAAATTATATCTATAGTATTTTTTCTACTATTAGGATTACAAAGTATAAACGGCCAGAGTTTCGAATTAGATACAAAAAAATCGACATTTTTCTGGACAGGTAAAGCTGCATTTAATTCTTATTCTCTAAAAGGCACGATTGACGCAAAAAAAGGTGCCATGATTATAAGTGATACAGTAATATCCGCTATGAATATTGCCATTGACATGAAAAGTTTAGATCATGAAAACAATGATCTCAAAAGCCATCTTAAAAACGAAGATTTTTTTGAGGTTAAAAAATATTCAAAAGCTATATTTACTCTAGAAAAAACTACAAAGATTGAAAATCATAAAACTATTCTACAAGGTAAACTGACTATTAAAGGAAAAACAAACCTAGAACGTATTCCTGTTAACATAGAACACAATGACTCTGGAATTACTATTACATTTAATCATACAATTGACAGAACTAAATATGGAGTTAATCATAATTCGCCTAGTATTTTTAAACGTATGAAAGAAAATGCAATTGTTGATGAATTTATATTAGAAGGTACTTTAATATTTACTCCATAACATTTTTGACCGAAAATCATTACTTTTATTAAATACTCTTATTTAATATTATTCATTCTTTTGATTTTTGTTTGTTATGAAAGTAGTTCCTCAGGTATTTTACCAACATCCAAATATAGAAAAAGTACTAGTTGATGGCATTTCTTGTGTAATCCTAAAAAGTGTGAAACAAGCAGATCTTCAGAATGAACGCTATTTAGCTTCCCATGCATTAACCTTAGTATTAAATGGTGGATTACAAGTCGAAACCTCAGAAGGTGATTTAACCATAGTTCAAAAAAATCAAATCATTCTTTTACCAAGAGGGCTATATATGATATCAGATATTATTCCTAAAAATGGAACCTTTGAAGCAGTCGTATTCTTTTTTGATGAAGAAATCACAGATGAATTTTTGAATAATTTCGAAGTGTTTACAAAGGAAGATACCTCAACAAATTTAGTACTAGAGTATGATCAAAATCTGCGACTTTTTACAGATACTCTTCTTACCCTTTACAGAGGTAAAAATCAGCATCAATTCACAAGACCAAAACTACTAGAATTACTGCATCTGATCAGTATTTCGAAACAAGGGAGTGAATTTCTGTCAAAGCTTTTTCAATTAAAAAAAAGAGCTAAAAAAAACATTCGGACTTTTATGAATAATAACTTTGACAAACCACTGGACGTTGAAGATTACTCTTATCTTACTGGAAGAAGTATCTCCACATTTAGAAGAGATTTTAAATCTAAATTTGGTATTTCTCCTAAAAAGTGGCTGATCGAAAGACGGTTAGAAAAAGCTTCTTTTTTATTAAAAGACACTAACGATTCTGTTACAAGTATCGCACGACAAGTTGGATACGAAAACACCCCACATTTCATTAAGACATTTCAAAAAAAATTCAATATTTCTCCTAAGCAATTTCAAATTAAATACCGAAAAGACATTATGATCTAAGTTTTTGATCGAAAAACACAACTTTTAGTTTTTTCGAAAACTTATTTTTTTCACTTTCTGTGACATTTGTATAAGAATTAAAACATATACAAATGAATAAAATAGGATTTATAGGATTAGGTATAATGGGAAGTAGAATGGCTTCTAATCTTCAAAAAGCCGGCCATTCACTTATTGTATACAACCGAACCAAAGAAAAAGCAAACCATCTACTGGATAATGGAGCAACATGGGCAGAAAACCCTAAAGAAGTTGCACAAAACGTAGATGTTTTAATCACAATGTTGTCTACTCCAGAAATTGTAAAAGAAGTTGCTCTTGGCAGCAAAGGTTTTCTTTCTTCTCTTAAGGATAATAGTATTTGGATTAATTGCAGCACAGTAAATCCATCA
This sequence comes from Aquimarina amphilecti, assembly GCF_900109375.1. Lineage (GTDB taxonomy): Bacteria > Bacteroidota > Bacteroidia > Flavobacteriales > Flavobacteriaceae > Aquimarina > Aquimarina amphilecti. The sequence goes on along the minus strand of NZ_FOAB01000005.1, from coordinate 83,400 downwards.
TTTACCAAGGAGATGGATATAATCGCAAAAAAACATAGAATTCGTTATCTCGACGCTCCAGTAGCAGGTACGAAAGCTCCTGCTGAGAGCGGTGAATTACTTTTTTTGTTAGGAGGCGATTCAGCTTCTGTTACTGAAACTAAATTCTTACTTGATATTATGGGAAAAAAGACATTGCATTTAGGAAAAGTAGGAATGGGTGCTGCTATGAAAATGCTAATTAATCAATTATTAGGACAATCTATGGTTGCTTTTTCGGAAGCATTAGTGATGGGTGAAGCTATGGGTTTAGAAAAAGAAACATTATTCAATGTACTACTAAGCACACCCGTTGTTCCTCCCGTAATGTCAGCAATCCGTTCAAAACTTGAAAACTCTAATTATGAAACAAATTTCCCCTTAAAGTGGATACAAAAAGATCTACACCTATCCACTATTTGCGCATATGAGCAAAATGTAGCGGTCCCTAATCTTACAATTACTAAGGAAATCTATGCACAAGCAAAACAGCATGGGTATGGAAATCTAGATTTTACAGCAGTATATGAATTTTTAAACCTTAAAAAATAAAACTATGAAATTACTAAGAATAGATTCCAGTTCTAGAATCAACAATTCAGATAGTCGAAAAATAGCAGATCAATTTCAGCAACGTTGGCAAAAAAATAATCCAAAAGGTTCAATCGTAACTAGAGACATCATAAATACTCCAATACCTCATATACATCAAAAAACAATTGAAGGATTTTATAGTTCTAAAGAACAATTTAATGACGAATTAATTAGTGCTACAAAATTATCTGATGAACTCATTGAAGAGTTAAAAGAAACAGATATCCTACTTATAAGTACGCCTATGTATAACTTTAGTATTCCATCTGCCTTAAAAGCTTGGATTGACCACATAGTTAGAATTAACAGTACTTTTGGGATAAATGAGCAAGGGCAGTTTTATGGTACAGTCAAAAATGTAAAAGCTTATATCATAACCTCAGCTGGAGCCGTGTATAACTCAAATGAAATGAAAGCCTTAGACTTTGTTCAACCCTATTTACAAACAGTTTTAGGTCTTATTGGGATAACTGATGTAACTTTTTTGCCATTAGAAGGAACCACTATGAACGAAGAAGTATTTAAACAGTCAAAGCAAACAATTTCTGAAATCATAAATAAATTGTAAAAAAGCAACAAATTCCCCATATTAGCGTTAATAATTTCATAGACACAAACCTCAAGTGTCTCTAAATGTTTGGGGGAAATATTATTCTTAAAACCTTAATTATGTTAAAGAACATTTTAAATTTGAAAGACGCCCAAACTCTTAGTAAATCACAACAGCAGTCGGTAAATGGAGGTAATCTTGGAGCTTGCCCTAACCCTGTTGACGCTCAAAGATGTCAAGCTTGTGGTGGATACCCTTTATCTAATGGTTGTTGTTTAGGAACTAGAGAAACGCATATGTGTCTTTCAGGTATATTTGAATAATAAATAAATCAAGGACCTACTATATAATACTAGGTCCTTGTTTAATTTAACTGGCATTATCTGATGTTATTTTTTTTTAGAAAAGTTCTAATTTTTTGGACAATAGCTTCACCTTCTTCTTCCAATGCAAAATGCCCAGTATTATAAATATTGTAATCAATATTCTTCACATCTTTTTTAAAGGCTTCTGCTCCACTTTCGGGAAAGAAGGCATCATTTTTACCCCAAACAATCAGTAATGGAGGCTGGTTATCTCTAAGGTATTTTTGCCATTCTGGATAACGCTTAATGTTGTTTTGATAATCATAAAACAAATCCAAATTCACTTTATGGGCATTCGGTCTTGACATTCGTAAGTAATCCAAATGCCAAGTATCTGGATTCACATTTTCTGGATTTCTGGTACCGTGCGTATATTGCCATTTTAATCCTTCTATAGAAAATACAGGTAACAAAGCCTTCTCAGTTTCTGGAGATCTATTTGCCCAAAATGCTTTGACATCCTTCCAGGCAGGTCCCAAACCCTCTTTATAGGCATTTCCATTTTGATTTATAATAGCTGTTACTCTCTCTGGATGCTTAGTTGCAATTCTTAGTCCTATCGGAGCACCATAGTCTTGAATCATTAATGCATAAGACCTAATTTCTAACTTTTCCAAGAAAACCTCAATAGTCTTAGCTAAATTATCAAAAGTATACTCATAAGAGGTAGCACTTGGAAAATCACTATTCCCAAAACCTGGATAATCTGGGGCAATCAAGTAAAACTCATCAGATAATTCGTTCAATACTTTTCGGTATTGATGAGACGAAGAAGGAAATCCATGTAATAATACAATCGCTGGATTTTTGGGGTTACCAGCCTCTCTATAGGCAACATCTATTCCTTGTATATTGATCTTTTTATATTTAACCGTATTCTTTATAATAGTTTCATAATCATTGTTAAGGGGTAAACCATGCGCTAAGACACTTGTGGTAAGGGTAATCACAAGTAATACTATAAAACGCTTTGTCGTTTGATTTTTCATTTTTATGTCTGTATTTAAAATTTGATTATAATTTTCTTTCTGTCTCCGATATTTCTAAATCGTTAATACTGGCATATCTTTTTTCCATAAAACCATTCTCATCAAACTCCCAATTTTCATTACCGTATGCTCTGTACCATTGATTGTTTTTATTTTGATATTCATACTCAAATCGCACTGCAATCCTATTATCTTGATATGCCCATAATTCTTTTCTAAGTTTATAATTGAGTTCTTTTTTCCATTTATCTCTGAGAAATCCCTGTACTTCTTCTCGTCCATTGATGAATTGATTTCGATTACGCCATTCGGTTTCTAAACTATAAGCCGTTGATATAGCTATTGGATCTTTGCTGTTCCAGGCATCTTCTGCCATCTGAACCTTTTGCTTTGCCGTTTCTTCTGAAAAAGGTGGCAAGGGGAATTTTTTTTCCATTATTTAAATTTTATTACCGAACGTTCGGTAAATTATTAGTATAAAAAAATATTATACTTTATACTTAAGCTTTATATCTTCTAAAGTATCTAAAAACAAGCTGTTATCAGACATTGCATTAGACACAACAAGGCTTCCTTGTATACTTATTAAACCCTGTTTTGCAATTCTCGTTGATTGATCTTTACTAAGTCCGAATTCTAATCCAAATTCTGTAAAATTTCTTATCCATCTATTCATTTCTCCCTTTATTTGCTCTCCAAAAATTCCCATTCCTGATTCCATTGATAGCGATCGAAGTACACAGGTTTCTTTCCCATCATCATATAAATCCTTGATTCTGGTTAATGTCATTTCCAACCTTTTCTCTTTTGTTAATTTTTTATCTATTAATAATTCATACAGATTCTTATGCAACCAATCTGAAGAATACGATAAGACTGCAAGACCAATTCCTTTTTTCCCTTCCGGAAATCTATGATACAAACTTGCTTTTTTTAAACCAGCGCCTTCTGCTAATTCATTCAAACTAGCTCCTTCATAGCCTTTAGCTCTAAACACCTTATTAAGGCCATCCATTAATTGTTTGTCTTCTACTTTTACTGGTCTCATAATAGCACAAATGTAAGGATATAAAGTTTTTTACCAAACGTTCGGTTATTAATTAACTCGTTTTTAACACAAAAAGAATATGATCTTATCATTATTAAAAATATTGCCCTATCCCAAATACAAAACCATTGGTAGAATCCTCCGTTATTCCATAACCATAATCTATTCTAAAGATAGCATTAAAAACACGTTTATGCATAAATCTTAATCCAACACCTGGATAAACTCTAAAATTCTGAGTATCACCAAAATCCCCAAAATCCCCACCTGGATTTCGCCAACTACCTCCATCAACAAAAACATTGCTTTGCAACACAAACCAATCTTTATCATATAGGGTATGCCTATATTCTGTATTAAGTACTATTACACCAGTTCCTCTATCAATCGTATTACCAACTCCTCGAATATTTAAATTATTATCCACAGCAAAGGGAGCAAAAGGAGAATCATCGTTAGTTGCTAATCCAACTCTTAGTCTAGATGCCCAATTCCCTTTTTTTCCTATTCGGTGATAATACATAAAATCATTCCATCCAATTAAAAAATCTGGTAGAACATTCTCGGTGCTAATTACATATTGAAAATTAGCTATACTCCTAAACCCCGATACATACTGAAAATCATAATCAAGATTATTATATTCATAAATTAGCTTAAACAACAACTTATTTACATCAAAATCTAATGGCACATTAGGTCCAACAGCTCCGCTTCTATAGGCATAATCTTCATTAAAATAGTTCACACCAAGTTCCATTCGGTTTTCAAAATTGAATTGATACAAGCCTAAAATCTCATATGATGTATTGTTATATTTATAATCGGCTATTCCGTTATCCAAAAAAACAGGTTCTTGTGTTGTAAGATTTTGGTAATTAAAAGCCAAACCTAATCTATTATTAAACAAATATGGAGCTCTTATATTTACCCCAAAAGAGCTATAGATATCATCCTGATAAAATCCTCCTAAAGCTATGTTTTGTCCCAAAAAATTAAACTCATATAAACCTACCCTAAAAGCAAATTCATCATTATTAGTAGTATATACATTAGCACTTGGGATGATAGTAAAATTCTCCTCTACCCCATAAACAACCTTATAGCCATTATCTTTTGTATGAACTTGGTAATATGCGTGCGCAATACTTGGTAATCGTTTTAATCGCTTAATATCCTCCTCTATCCTAACAGAATCTAATACTCCCCCTTCTCTAATAGAGTTCAATTTTATAATTGCAGATGTTCTTGTTTTTTTATTTCCTTGAATTACTATTTCAGAAATCAATTTTTCCTGAGAATATCCCAAAAAACAAAAGGTTAACAAGGCAAGAATGAGTCTTTTTCTCATTTAATTCTAAATGTTTGAAGCAATTTTATAACAAAGGTACACCATATTACAGGGCAAATCAAAAATATTGCCCAATCCCAAAGGTAATTCCGTTCGTAGCATCATTTCCAATTCCGTATCCATAATCTAACCTAAAAACTGCATTAAAAATTCTTTTATGTATTAATCGTATACCTAATCCTGGATAAAATCTTAATGTACTACCATCAATTAATTCCACAAGTTCTCCTCCAGGATTTCTCCATGTACCAGAATCTATGAAAACATTGCTCTGAACCACAAACCAACCTTTTTCATACAATGTATGTCTATATTCAGTATTTAAAACTATCGCAGCAGTACCGCGATCGATTGTATTTCCGGCTCCACGTATATTTAATTGATTATCTACTGCAAACGGTGCGAAAGGTGTATCATCATTAGAAGCGTATGCCAATCGAAGTCGATTCGCCCAATTCCCAAGTTTTCCAACTCTTTTGAAATATTCGAAATCATTTCTACCTATAAAAAAGTCATCCAAAAGACCTTCTCCACCAGTAACAAACCGAACATCCAAAAGGCTTCTTAACCCAGATACATATTGATAATCAATATCAATGTCATTATATTCATACTCTCCTCTGTATGCAATTTTATTTGCTGAAAGACGAGTTGGAATTTCCGAAGGTAGGTCACCCTCTATAAAATTATATTCTTCTTTAGAAATGTTGACTCCAATTTCTGCTTTATGGTGAAAATTGAATTCGTATAATAAATTAACTTCAAAAGCTCTAGTATCGAATTTATAATTTATAGTGTTACTATTTTCAAGAAAAATAGGTTCCTGAGAAACTAAGTTTTTATAATTAATACCAAAACCAAATTTATTTGTAAAAAGATAGGGAGCCTCCCAATAACCACCATAAGAATCAAATACATCTCGCTGATAAAATCCTCCTAATATTTGATTCCTTCCGAATAAATTAAATTCAAAAAGAGATACTCTATATGCGAACTCACCATTATTATCTGTAGCTATATTAAGTCCTGGAATAATGGTGAAATTTTCTTCAATAGTATAGATAATACTATAATCAGAGTTTTGTTTTTTTTCTACCACAACCTCGGCATTCGCAATACCGGGGAGCCTTTTTAGTCTTTCTATATCAGTTGCTACACGTAACGAGTCATATACTGATCCAGGTTGTACCTTTACCAATTTTTTTATAAAAGATTCTTTTGTCCTCTTAAGTCCCAAAATTTGTAATTCTGACACTAAGACATCTTGAGAAAGGCCCACGAAACAAGTAAAGAAAATCAATACTGTTAAGATTTTCTTCATAACATATTTTTATCTCGTAGACGAAAAAAAAAATACAATCTTACATAAAAAGCTAAATAAAATTAAGGATTAAACTCCTTTTCGATGAATAGATTCACCCAATTATCTTCACTAACTCCCATTAGCGTAAAATTATACAAACTTGTAGAATCTAATTGAGGTGGTATTCCTTGTGTAATATTCAAAACTACATTGTCAGTTTTGTAATATTGAAACTGTCTCTCGAAAGTATAAGTGCCAGAAAGAAACTCATTACTACTATCGGAAATTACTTGAAAATATATTTTATTATCATCAAAAAAACCATCTTCCCAACTAAAAATTGGCATCTCTTCTGGATTCATATCAATCATTACTTCATCAATGAACTCTGTAGGTTTTGTTCGATGTTTTAACCTTATCGGATTTGACAAATGCAACTTACCTTTTTCAAAAAATGTAACGATTACCCATTTTTCTTCTGTAGTAATTCTTGTAATTTTTTTTAAATATCCATTAAAAACATCTGTTGGTTCTATCATTACTTGTTGATAGTTTTGGTAATTATTTTTATCAACTTCAATTCCAGATGTTTCAAAATATCTAATATCCTCAGCTTCCGGTCTAGGATACAGATAAGGTATAATTGTATTCTCATCGGACTTAGATCCCGAAGCACAAGCTATTACATTATCTATTTCAATTTCATTAGAAAACACCAATGAGGCAAGTGATGTATCCGGTGATATCGTACTCTCATCATTATTGCAACCACATAGTACACAATATAGTAAGCATATGATATAACTAGTTTTAGTCATCTTTATACAACGTTTGTATTAACTTTTCTGATGGTTTATTTTGTATCGTAAATCTATTATTATCTTCTCCTCCTACTTTATCATGATTATGATACCATTTCCAAAGAAACCCTCCTGCAAACCACGGTTCTTTCCAGAATTCTTCATGTAATGCTGTTAACGCATTATTCTGAGCTTCGAAATTTACATTTCCTTGTACTCTATTAGAATCCCAAGGTTGTTTTCCTGTATAATGAACACTTCTATAACCATACTCAGTAAATAAAACAGGTTTTTTGATTGTTCTCTGTAATGTTATTATTTTATTTTTATGAATCTGCCATCCTTCCTTTATCTCATCTACACTCGGTGTTTTGCTTTGGGAAACTGGAAAATACGCATCAACTCCAATATAATCCATTTGGTCCCAAAAAGGAGCATTTGCAAACTGATCCCAATTCTCAGCATAAGTCAATTTTCCACTATATACAGATCTAATTTTTTTTATTAATTGTTTCCAATACTTAGGCCTTTTCTGCACAAAAGTGTGTAATTCTGTACCAATGCATAATATTGGAACTTTTAGTTTATGACCTAATCTGGCATATAACATTATAAATTCTTCATAAGAATTTTCTAATGTTTTCCAATCTGCTTCAGAATCCATCGAAATGTTCCCTGTAAATTCTCCTCGCCAAACCCAGATTTGAGGTTTCAGCATCACTTTAATACCTTTTTTATTTAGCAACTCAATGGTACGCTCCGCTCCATCTTCCCTTTCACCCCACCATTGCCTTTCTGTATTAAAAACAACTGTTGGTTCTTTTAAGTTTTTCACAAATCCAAAAGGCATTACCGCTGCCCAATTCGCATTTACTTTTACAACGGGATCGATATTGGTCTCATTAATCTCTTTGGGTGAGGCTACAAAACTAATCCCATTGATCTTAGGTTGTTGTCCAGAACAACTACAGAAAATTAAACTGATCAGCAGTATAAAAAGGTTTTTCATGTTTCACTTTTTTATACTGCTGAAAATACAATTTATATTTTATAGTGCTTAAAATATTGCTCTTAAACCCAAGCTAAATGTTTGCCCCAAACCTTGAAAATTATTTCCTCTTACGATTTTTCCAAAAGATGCCTCTATATTTAGAATATCTGTTAATTGATATTTTCCTCCAAAACCTAACGATGTAGAGTTCTGAGCAAAATCATTTCCTAAATCTAGGAGAAAAGCCTGTTGAGTATTTACAAAAACGGTTGATTTAGACGTTGGAAAATAACTTAAAAAAGCGCTCAAAGGCAAAAACAAACTGTTATTAGCAAAACGTTCACTTACATTTTCCTGTGATCCATCTGCTTCACTTGATTTTTCTCCAAAATTATATTTAAAATCTACTTCTGTAAAAACCTGCCATTTATTACCTCCAAAAGTATGATCAAAAAAGAACTTTGTTTCCCAAGCAAAACTTCGCTGATCTAAGAATGAAAAAACATCATCACTAACCGTATCAGGAGCGTCTTCGAATACTGGAATAATAAAAGACGTTGTAAAAGAAAAATTAGCTATGCTTCTAAATGGTTGTACTCTAATAGCTGGAGCTATTGTAGTTAATCCAGATCTTCTATCATTTCCATTATCTTCAAAAGAAAAAACATCTAAAGCTCCCTGACCTCCTAAAGCATTCGATCTAACCTGAAAAACTGCTCCAACATTTATTCTTGAATTTTCACTAATCCCTGTAAATATTTCTGTAGTATTTGTAAAGAACGTTTGTCTATCTATCGTAACCGATTTTGATCTTGAGTCAGTTCTTTCTGTTTGTGTATAAATACTATTAAAAAATTTAACATCCCACTGACCCTTTTTCAATAATTTCGAAGGTGTAAACTCCTGAATATTTGACACATCAGCATCATCATCCTGAGCAAATCCAAAAGTGATCGTTAGGCATAGAAAAAGTGTAGTTATTATATTTTTAGTTGATTTCATGATTAAAATGAATTATTAAAATTAGTATAGGTTTGTTTTAAGGAGATGTTCCTTATCGTTAATGATTTATTTAACTGAGTTTAACTTCCAGTTATAAGGGTAATAAGATATTTTTGAGTTGGCAGGAATTTTTTCTTTTCTAAATTGATTCACATAATCGATTTCGGAACCATTTTGAGTAAAATCTCCTTTGTACCACTCAAAAATCTGAGATAGTTGTACTTTCTTCCCTTTTACTTTAATAAAGTTAGGATTGTTTAGCGCTATTGTTGTTTGACGTTGCAATTGCTTTTCTAAAAGCGAAGGAGTATAAGCTTCTGAAATTATTGGAGGGCAACCTAACCCAGCACAAACCAGTGCAAAGTGAAAACGTGCTTCGGTTGGAAAATTCTTTCTAAGAATCTTATTTTCCAAATCATTTAATGTTGTTGATTTACCCGCTAAAGTATATTTAATCTTATCAAAGAAACCTTTGATATTAAGTGGTGATTTTGTTGGGTAATTATTAATTACTCCTTTAATAACAGATAAATTATATCCATTAATATAAAATGCTTGAAAAGTTTTAGAATCACTCTTAGAAACACTTAGGCTAGCTGCCATATCTAATAGTTCATTTAATTCATCAGGATTACTTTTTATTGCTTTATAATCCACTTTACCATTCGCTACGTGCTTTTTAAAAAATGCATCAGATTTAGTAAAAAACTCTGTCGCACTTTGTGAAAAACCAGCAGTAACCATTAGCAAAGTCAGTATAAAAATTATCTTTTTCATGGGTTTAAATTTTAAAAACTTCTTATAATGAAGTTGTTTTGAATACAAGTTAAGTTTACCTTGGTAATGGGCATTGAGTCGAAGCATAGATATGCTACTTACAAATTATTTTCAATTTGTTTAAAAGAAATTTCAATCCATTTATAAGGAAAATGACTGTTCGAATTCTTTACTAAAACTTACAGAAACCTAGCTTTTTAGATTAATTCTAAATTATTAATACTGGTTAAGTTCTTATATTTATAAACGACTTACGCACAGAAGCTTCATTTTAAGAACTAAAATTGAAAATCAACTAACACACACCTCTATGGAACATATTGTAATTATCGGCAACGGAATTTCGGGTGTTACTGCTGCAAGGCATATCCGGAAAATGTCTGATAAAAAAATCACCCTTGTATCTGCTGAAACAGATTATTTCTTTTCTCGTACCGCCCTAATGTATATATACATGGGACACATGAAATTCGAGCATACGCAACCTTATGAAAATTGGTTCTGGGAAAAAAATCGGATTGAATTAAAGAAAGGATTTGTTTCGAAAATAGATCACCAAAAGAATCAATTGATCTTTGAAGAAGGAGAAAGTTTACAATATGACAAATTGATAATTGCCACAGGCTCTAAGCCAAATAAATTTGGATGGCCTGGTCAGGATCTAAATGGTGTTATGGGAATGTATCATAAACAAGATCTTGAAAATCTAGAAAAATATGCCCCTAATAATAAGACTTGTAAAAGAGCTGTTATTGTTGGTGGTGGTTTAATTGGAATAGAATTAGCAGAAATGCTTAACTCTAGAGGCGTACCAGTTACTTTTTTGGTAAGAGAAGATAGTTTTTGGAATGGTGTTCTTCCTGCTGGAGAAAGTGGAATGATTAATAGACATATAAAGAATCATCATATTGATCTTCGTTTAGGCTCTAATCTAAAAGAAATCATTTCTGATGAAGAAGGAAAAGTAAAGTCAATAATCATTCAGGAAACAGGAGAAGAAATAGCTTGTAATGTTGTAGGTCTAACGGCTGGTGTATCTCCAAATATAGATTTCTTAAAGGAGTCTGGAATTGAATTGGGAAGAGGTGTGAAAGTAAATCGTTTTTTAGAAACAAATATTCCTAATATATATGCTATTGGTGATTGTGCAGAACAACACGAAGCTATTGGAAACAGAAGACCAATAGAAGCTGTATGGTATACAGGAAGAATGATGGGTGAAACAGTTGCGCAAACAATTTGTGGAAATAAATTAGAGTACAAACCAGGACATTGGTTTAATAGTGCCAAATTCTTAGACATCGAGTATCAAACATATGGATGGGTATTTGGTAAACCTAAAGAATATGAAGAACAATTTCATTGGATACACCAAGATGACACAAAATGTGTTACAGTTTCTTACCATAAAGAGACTAGAGAATTCCTTGGAATAAACACTTTTGGGATTCGAATGCGTCATGAAATATTTGACAAATGGCTAACAGAAAAAAGAGATGTAGATTACGTTATGGCGCATCTAATAGAAGCCAATTTTAATCCAGAGTTCTTCAAACATTTCGAAAAAGATATTTTAAATGCTTTCCAAAAGCAACAAACAATAAACGCGTAAACAATGGCAGTAGAAAGAAATATGGCACTAACGGGACAACCTCCTAAAAGCCTAAATACGAAACAAAAAATCGGTGTCCTAATTGGAATGACTGGTTTATTAATATTATTACTAGCTACCTTTAATCTAAATTTACCTAATAAAGCTATCTGGCTTACCTTATCTTTATCAGCCATAACAGCAGGTATTATTATATTTTCTAAAGGCGCGTATGACAAGAAATTAGAAGGTATTAAAAATGATGCAGTTTGGTTTAATTCCATGTCATCAAGAGGAGTCCTTGCTTGGATTGCCGGAATAGCACTTACTGGGTTCTATGTTATTTTGTACTTTTTTGCTGATTTACTAGGATTAGGGCAAGGAGCAGATGGAACTAATACAGGTTTAATTGCTTTGTTTGATCCGTTGAGTTATGCTTTTAAAAACGAACAAGCCAGCCAATGGTTTGTTTATGGAACATTGTACACTATAGCTATCATAGGATTTGGAATAAAGTTTATCATGAAGTATAAACATAATCGTTATGAACAATTACGTACAGTGAGCGTTATATTTTTTCAAACCGCATTTGCTTTCGTAATTCCGGAATTAATGGCGCGTTTAAACTCCGATACTTTTTCATTACCATACAATGATCTAAAAAACATGTGGCCTCTTAACTATTATGCGTTTGAGCAGTGGAGAGTAGATCAATTTATTAATGCGCAAACTATCGGTTTATTCTTTTTAATCTTAGCCGTATTAATGATATTTGTAATCTCTCCTTGGTTAACTTATAAATACGGTAAAAGATGGTACTGTTCATGGGTTTGTGGTTGTGGAGGACTTGCAGAAACTGCAGGAGATTCCTTTCGTCAATTGTCTGATAAGAGTGTCAAAGCATGGAAATTAGAAAGATGGATGATCCATACTGTATTGGTGTTTTCGGTTATTATGACTGTAGCTACAATTTCTACCTTTTTAGGATATGACTCCACTAAATACTGGTTTACAAAGAATGCATTTTTAATAAGTGTAGGAGTATTTTTAACTTTACTTTTTGCAGGTATTTTGTATTACAAAAGAAATCAACTTAACAAAAGTGCGGTTGCTGGAGCAAGCGGTTTTTTCATTTTTACTATTGCATTTCTTGTTTTAATCAGCTTCATAGACTTAAGTCAAATACAAATTCAAGCAAAATACTTTTCATTTGGTTTAAATAATAAAAGTTATGCTGCGGATAGTGCCTTACGAGCTTTTTATGGTTTCGGTATTGGATCTATTTTTTCTGGTGTTATTGGTACTGGGTTTTATCCTATCCTAGGAAACAGAGTTTGGTGTCGTATGGGATGCCCAATGGCAGGAATATTAGGAATCCAACAACGATTATTTTCAAAATTTAGAATTACAACTAATGGAGGTCAGTGTATTTCCTGTGGTAATTGCTCAACTTATTGCGAAATGGGAATCGATGTTCGATCTTATGCTCAAAAAGGAGAGAATATTGTAAGATCTAGTTGTGTAGGTTGTGGTATTTGTTCTGCTGTATGCCCAAGAGGTGTATTAAAACTAGAGAATGATAACTTAGAAGGAAGAATCAATTCTAATGAGATCTTATTGGGGAATGATGTCGATCTTATGGATTATGTGAATAATAAATAAATTATAAAACATCAATATCATAAAAAAAACAGCCTATTGTAGGCTGTTTTTTTATTTACAAAAGTTTAGTTCGTAAATTAGGCACTCATCGTATTAGGAAAATATAAATTAATCGTTGTTCCTTTATTGTATTCGCTTTCTATTTCTAAAACACCATTTTGTTTTTCTACCAATTTTTTAGCTATACTTAAACCAAATCCTGTTCCTCTTTCATTTTCTGTTCCTATAGTAGAATTATTTCTTTCCTTTCCGAAAAGGTTATAAAGACTATCATCACACATTCCAATTCCTTTATCTTCTATAGCTATTCTTACTTGCCCTCCAATTTTTTCTGACTTCACAATGATATCTGATCCACGATGCGAAAATTTAATCGCATTCGCTATCAAATTCCTCATTACGGTTTCCATCATAGCTGGATTTATAGTTACTTTTAGATCTTTAGGTAAATTGTTTATAAGACTAATCTCTTTGTTTTTTGTCTTTAAATCAGAGAATGCAAATACTTTGTCTACAATAACAGAAATTTCTTTTGTTTCTAATAAAACTTGCGATTGTTTTTTGTAGATATTTCCCCACTCTAATAAGTCCTCTAACAAATTATTACCTTTATCAGCAGCTTGTCTTATCATGTTTCGTATCTCATCTCTTTCTTCGTCATTCTCTACTTCATCAACCATATCAATTAATGACCTAAGTTGATAGAATGGAGTTCTTAGATCATGACCAATAATTCTAAACAAATCATCTTTAGATTGATTCATTTCTTTCAGTTCTTCATTCTTAATGCTTATTAATCTATTTGCTTCCTTTACTTTTCTTGACAACTGTACAAGCAAACGCTGACAAAAGTAAGCCATAAGACCACCACCACTGACAATAACAAAATAAAACGCAAACTTCTCTAACGGAAAATTAGGATAGTAAAACATACATAATGTTATGAAAAGAAAATTAATCGTTAATAAAAAAATGATGTGCCTAAAATGCACCAACATTCCTACGGCAAAAAATAAAAGAGATACAATCACTTCCACTTTTAAGAAAAATGATTCAAACATAAAGTTTGGATCTTTTACTCCAAAAAATATTGTCGACATCATTCCTAAAACAATAGTATACACAGAAAGTGTAAGTAATTTGGATTTTCTAATAAAACCGCTTCTCTGCAATATCAAACCAAGAGTTACGATAGAAAAAGTAATAACAGCTCTATTAAAATAAGCGCTTAATCCAGCTTCGTTAAACTCAACTAAACCATCAAGTATTATACCTGGTAATGCAATAAACATTACGGTAAACAAAACCTTATCAAACTGAAAGAATCCGGGTAATTTTTTAGATGTACTACTCATATTAACATCGATTTATTTAGCCCCGTTAAAACTTATGCCAAAAAATATCATTATCGACATATCGTTAAAGTTAACAAAAAAATCGATAAAAAGCATGTTTTGTTTAGTTTTTTTACAAAAAGTAAGAAAAAAATTATAAAATTCATTTTAAACAATCACCTGTTTTTTCCATTTATTAGTTTTACAACAAGTATTATATATTGTTTATAGATACAATCAAAAATATTATTGACTTCTGATTTTTTTAAAAAATGTAGGAAAACAAGTAATTGTATATAAAGACATTACAATTAACTCCTTTTTCGTATTGTATCGAATTTCAATATTAGTAACCCTAAAGTAAGAACAATAATATTAGCAATATCTCTATAAAAACATAAGCTAAATCCAGTATTAAAATATTCAACATATCCATGAAGTGCAGTAGCAGGAAGTATCACACACAAAAAAAGGTGCTAACACGCTATCATACTTCCAGGTACTATCAAATGTCAATAGCTTCAATTTCATAGATGCGATAATATTTTTTTCTAATAAAAAAGAAAAATAAAATAAAAGCATTTTTTCTTAAATATCGACAAATACACCAAAATAATCGATAAAAAGCGTTTTAATGATTAAAAAATTCAAAAAAAGCAGGTTTTATATGTCTAGTTAAAATCTATTCGTTTCGAATTTCAAAATATTTTGTAGGTATATCAAATAGTTTTCGTCTAAGCAGATAACCAAAGCTTAAAATGATGAAATACTCGTTCTATATTGTTATATCCTTTTTGTTCTTTTCTTTCCATACTTCTGTGGAAAAAGAATATCATAAAGAATACTATAGTGATGGATCCATCAAAGCCGAAGGTTGGAAAATGGCAGATCAAAAAATAGATTACTGGTATTCCTATTATCCTAATGGCAATATTTCTGAACAAGGCCATTTTTGGAATAATAAAAAACAAGGATATTGGTATTTCTACTCCTCGAACAATAAACTAACTAAAGAAGGGCATTTTATAAACGATAAAGCAGAAAAATGGTGGATTATTTACGATATTGCCACGAGTAATAAGAAAAACCGAGTTACTAGAAAGTATCAATATCGAAATAATCAAAAAAACGGCTACTGCCTTTTATATAAAAATGATAAGCTTTTTAAAGCAGAAAAATACGTTGATGATCAGAAAACCGGAGAATGGACAGATGTTTTTAGCTTTAAAAAAGACAATCCCAACGCTTCTCTATAAATGAATCCCATAATCAAAGTAATCATACCTGCTTTTAATGAGCAAGACTCTATTGGTCACGTAATTAATGAAATTCCTGATATAGTTTCTGAGATCATTGTGGTTAATAATAACTCTACTGATAATACAGAAGAAATAGCAAGACAAGCAGGTGCTATGGTACTGAGGGAAGAAAGAATGGGGTATGGATTTGCATGTTTAAAAGGGCTTGATTATGTAGCTTCGCAAACACCAACTCCTGAAATTATAGTTTTTTTGGATGGTGATTTTAGTGATTATCCAGAAGAATTGACAAAAATAGTTGCACCTATAATAAAGGATGATATTGATATGGTAATAGGTGCTAGAGATAAAAAATTAAGAGAATCGGGATCTATGACAATCCCTCAAATTTTCGGTAATTGGCTTGCTACAAGTTTAATGAGATTATTTTTTGGGGCAAAATTCACAGATCTTGGACCTTTTAGAGCAATCAAATATAATAAGCTTCTAGAATTGAATATGGAGGATAAAACCTATGGGTGGACTGTAGAAATGCAACTAAAAGCAATAAAAAGACGTTTTACCTATATAGAAGTTCCAGTTCGATACAAAAAGAGAATAGGTGTCTCAAAAGTTTCAGGAACCATAAAAGGTGCTATCTTTGCAGGCGTTAAGATTTTAAGTTGGATTTTTAAATATAGCTTTGCGTAATGGATATTGCTATCATTGTTATTTATACATTAGCGTTATTAATAATTTTCTTGTACAGTTTGGCACAGTTGAATTTACTTTTCAACTATCTTAAATCGCGCAAACTGGATGATAAATCTCCTACTTTTGATCTTTCTAAAGAAGAAGAAACTCCCTATGTAACGATTCAATTACCTGTTTATAATGAACTATATGTAATGGAGCGATTACTGGATAACATTGCTCTATTAGAGTATCCAAAAGATAAGTTAGAAATACAGGTATTAGATGATTCTACAGATGAATCTGTACAAACCACTGCTACTCATATAAAGGAACTACAAAAAACAGGTTTAGATATTCAGCATATCTGTCGTGAAGACAGAACTGGATTTAAAGCAGGAGCTCTAAAAGAAGGGTTGAAAATTGCTAAAGGTGAATTTATAGCTATTTTCGACGCTGATTTTTTACCTGGTGAAAAATGGTTACTTCAAACAATTCCTTATTTCAAAAAAGAAAATATAGGTGTAGTACAAACACGTTGGGGACATATTAATAGAGATTATTCTATGTTGACTAAAATTCAGGCTTTTGCTTTGGATTTTCATTTTACGATGGAACAAGTAGGTCGTAATTACAAAGATCACTTTATTAATTTTAATGGAACTGCAGGTGTATGGAGAAAAAAATGTATCGAAGATGCGGGAAACTGGCAAGGCGATACATTAACAGAAGATTTAGACTTAAGTTATCGGGCACAATTAAAAAAATGGAAATTTAAATACCTAGAAGAAGTAGAAACTCCTGCCGAGTTACCAGTTGTTATTAGTGCCGCTCGTTCGCAGCAATTTAGATGGAATAAAGGTGCTGCAGAAAATTTCCAGAAACTGTACTGGAAAATGCTTAAAGATAAAACTGTTCCATTTAAAACTAAATTTCATAGCTTCTTTCATTTACTCAATAGTAGTATGTTTTTATTGGTATTACTAGTTGCCGTATTAAGTGTTCCTGTAATGTACATTAAAAATAGTAACCCTATGTTTAGTTGGTACTTTAACGTGATTGCATTTTTCGCATTAAGTACAGTGATATTTTTCTTCTGCTACTGGCATACCTTTAAGAAAATTCATAGTGGCGGATTTTGGAATTTTATAGAATATATAAAAATGTTTTTTACCTTCTTCTCGATAGCGATGGGATTCTCTGTACATAATTCCATGGCAGTCTTAGAAGGTCATTTTGGAAAGAAAAGTGAATTCGTAAGAACCCCAAAATTCAATATAAACACGCTTAAAGATTCGTGGAAAGGGAATAAATACGTTAATAAGAACATCTCTGGAAATACAATTGTAGAGGCGTTGCTTATGTGCTATTTTGCATTCGCTCTATATAGTGCTTTTAAACTCCAAGACTTTGGATTATTTTTATTTCATATTATGCTTTTCCTGGGGTTTGGATTTGTTTTCTTTAAGTCAGTTACTTCTAAACTGTAATGATTAGGTTATGGAAATACAATAAATTTTCCATAATCTTTACTCTGGTTTGCGTTTTATTTTATTGGAGTTTTGCCTATCAATTAGAGCGTGAAGATTTCATAAAAATGTTTGGTCTATGGATTGGTTTATTTTTTCTATCTCATAGAATAATTAAAATCAATGCTAATAATATTAAACTATTAGCAGGTATGGCTTTAGTTTTTAGAATATTATTCCTTTTTGCAATACCCAATCTCTCTCAAGATTTTTATAGGTTTATTTGGGATGGCAGAATGCTATTAGAAGGTTTTAACCCGTATCTATCTTTACCAGAAACTTGGATTACTCAAGGAAATGCTCCTATTGCACAAGCACAAGAACTATATAACGGAATGGGCACTCTTAATGGAAGTCATTATACGAATTACCCTCCATTAAGTCAACTTTGCTATGCAATCGCAGGTTTTTTTGCTGGAAAAAATATTTTAGGCGCTGTAATTGTTCTGAGATTACTAATTATCCTAGCTGATATCGGCACTTTTTTCTTTGGAAGAAAATTATTGCAAATGCTTCATATACCTGAACACAGAATCTTTTGGTATATCCTGAACCCTTTTATTATTATAGAGCTCACTGGAAACCTACACTTTGAAGCTGTTATGATATTCTTTATCATTTGGTCTTTATATTTATTACAAAAAGGATATTGGTACTGGTCAGCACTTGCTCTGGCATTTTCTGTATCAGTAAAATTAATTCCTCTATTATTTTTACCATTATTTTTTCAAAAATTTATACTAGGATTTGATAAATCAAAACTTACCTATCGTTTTTTAAAATTGGTTGGTTTTTATAGTATAGTTATTGCGACTACTGTACTTCTTTTCACACCTTTTCTGTCTTCAGAATTTATCGCTAATTTTAGTAAAACTATTGGACTTTGGTTTCAGAATTTCGAGTTTAACGCTAGTATTTATTATATCATACGCTGGATCGGCTATCAAACCATTGGTTGGAATATAATTGGCACCGTGGGAAAGATATTACCCCTAATTGTTATTGGAATCCTATTGCTACTCACCTTCTTTAGAAAAAATAAAAATACAACAGAATTAATTACAGTTATGGTCATTGGTATTTGTAGTTACTATTTTCTGTCGACCACAGTTCATCCGTGGTATATAGCAGTTCCTTTAGCACTTTGTATGTTCACTAATTATAAGTTCCCAATTTGGTGGTCAATTCTTATAATATTTAGTTACACGGCATATGTACATCCTGATTTTAAAGAAAATTTATGGTTTGTTGCTCTAGAATATAGTATTGTATTTGGTATTTTTATTTTTGAAGTGTTAAAAAACACCTCAAAAGTTTCATTAAAATCTTTCTATAATTGAGTTCTGAACTACATAACAAACTATACTTCCTACTTATATCAATACTTATTAGTGGTTTTTCATTTTCTCAAGAAACCACAACTATTATCAAATCATTACAAAGTAATTGGGACCTATGTAAATATAGAACTGATAAACATTTTTGTGAATCTAATCCAAGTATATTAGATTGTGATTATAAAATCGAAATTGCAGAAAATCAATTCACTTTATTTAAAGGTTCAAAAAAAATAGATGGAGGAGACTTTGAAATTGAACATCATTATGATGATACTTTTTTTATAAATTTTAATTCTTCATTGAATGATAAAATATTAGAATTATTAGGAGCAAATACTATTAAACTTTTTAATAAAAAAGAAGAAGGTTTTGCACTTTTTATAGAATCGACAACAACTCTTTTTGTACTAAAAAAAACACAACAATATCTTGAAAATTAATTTTAGAAAAATAGGGCGAAGGTTATTACGGTTCATATCATTCATTATTATATTGATTCTTTGTGGATATATTTTTTTATATATCAAACAAGAGCGTTTCTTTTTTAACCCTAAAATATTAGATAAAAACTATTCCTATTCTTTTGATCAACCATTTGAAGAAGTTAATATAGCTGTAGAAGATGATATAAATTTAAATGCATTGTTATTTAAAACTGATTCTATTAGCAAAGGACTAATAGTATATTTCCATGGGAATGCAGGAGCTATTCATGAATGGGGAGAGCGAGCTTATTTATATACAGAGAATAAATTTGATGTTCTATTTGTAGACTATAGAGGGTATGGCAAAAGCGACAGTTTCTATGAAGAAGAATCTGAACTCTATAATGATGCCCAAAAAATATATGATTATGCACTTACTCGTTATGATGAAAAAGATATTATTGTATTAGGGTATTCAATAGGTACAGGTTTTGCTTCATATACTGCAGCAAATAACAACCCTAAACTTCTTATTTTAGAAGCTCCATATTACGCTTGGAATGAATTTATAGCTAATATAGCACCCGTTCCAAAGGCTTTAATTAACTATGAAATTCCATCATATAAGTTCTTAGGAGAAGTCGATTGTCCAATTCGTGTTTTTCACGGTTCTAAAGATTTTCTAATTAAACCAGAAGAACATTCTAAACGATTAAAGAAATTATATCCTAATAAAATTGAACTTACACTAATTAAAGGAGCTGGTCATAACGGTATCTATCTTTCTAAACAATATTATGATGAATTAAAAGAACTATTAGATAGGTATTAATTATACAACAACTCTAATGATAGCAAGATCATCTGTTAAAACTTGACCATTTATCATTTCTAAATCTTGAATTTTCTTTTCAAGAAAGTTATCATATTCAATTCCAGTCTTATCCTTCAACAAAAACCTTATAATCTCAGTTTCTTTTTGTTGAATCTTTTTGTTTTTGAAATTTTTAAAAGAAAAAATACCGTCAGTACAAATTGACAAATCTTTAAAACTTCTTATTGATAATCTTTGTTTTTGTGATAAATACCAAGAATTAAAATTTTCATTTAAATGATATCCTAAATAATCTGGTTTATCATTTTGCTCGTATTCTATAACATCATTATCAAAACAAATCAAACCGTCACCAATCTCTAAAAACTCACCATCCAAATTATTTTTATCAACTATTCCTATAATTAAAGTCGATAATAATTCTTCTATTTCTAATCCTAAATTATTTTTAGAGGCTTTAAGTTGATGAAAAAGTTTCTGAAGAATTTCTTTTAAGCATAGAAACAATTCCAAAGAATCCGTTTCTATGAAATCCCTGTAAAATGTCTCTTTAGCTACATTTCTTAGAATTTTTCCAATAAGAATTGATGCAAATACAGATTCTTTCCCCATCGTACAACCGTCCATTACAGCAATCATAAATCGATTTGAACTAACCTGTTCCTTTATTAAAAAATCTTCGCAATAATTTGTGTGAAAGTTACCTATTTTAAGTGCAGAATATATCTTCATAAATTTATACTCTGCAAAAATAAAAAAAATTACATCATCTTCATATTAATAACTTCTTGCTCTGTAAGGATTCTCCAATGACCTCTAGGAAGATCTTTTTTAGTTAATCCGGCAAAAATAACTCTATCCAATTTTAAAACACTATAATTAAGATGTTCGAAGAGTTTGGTTACAATACCATTTTTCGAAGACATTAATTGTACACCTATTTCATTTTTTGCAGCTCCTTCTATATAAGATATCTCATCTACTGAAATAAAACCTTCTTCCAATCGTACTCCCTTTTCTATCTTCTGAAAATCCTCGAACTTAAGGTTACGATCCAGCTCTACGTGAAAAATTTTACGAACTCCTGTTTTGTGATGCGTCAATTTCTTTTCTAAATCCACATCATTTGTAAAAAGCAACAACCCAGTCGTATTTCTTTCTAATCTACCTACTGGTTTTAATCTACTTTTAGAAGCATTAGCGACTAAATCCATTACTGTTCTAGTTTTCTCAGGACTTGTAGAGGTTACAAAGCCCTTAGGCTTATTAAGTAGAACATATTCTTTCTTCTCCGGTGTAATTAATCGTCCATCAAACTTAACCTCATCCGTTAACTTAACCTTATACCCCATTTCGGTAACAGGTTTCCCATTAACCCAAACACTACCTGTCTGGATATATAAATCAGCATCTCTTCTAGAACAAACCCCAGAATTAGCAACAAATTTATTTAATCGGATTTGATCAGGGTCAGAAATCTTCTTAGGTGAAGTATTGTTATTCTTTACTGGAGCATTACCTTTGTTGTATGATTTCCTTTTAGGTTTCCCACCTTGTCTTCCACTTCCTTTTCCTTTATTGGAATTGTCACCACGACTCATATCTTACATTTTTTGCAAAGATAGTTGTTTAGTTTTTAGAAATGACAACTATTCTTTATCAAACCAGACAGTACTTTGACGTTCTCTATTGACACTGAGTTGTGTAACATCTGGACGAGAATAATGTCCAACAGGATCAAAATTCTGACGTTCTTGTAAAACTCTATTAAAATCCAAAGTCTCTACCAACAACCCTTCTTTATGGAGTACAGGTTCTAAAATCCATTCTCCATCTGGCCCGGCAATGCAAGAACCTCCATTACCTAGAACATCAGGTGATTTTTTCAAAATTTCATCTAAATGTGGCGTTGTAGATGGAAAATCTTCTTTTCGCATTAGACTAGATACAGATATTACATAAGATCTTGACTCTCTTGCTATAAAGCGAGTAATATCCTTTGTATTATAATCACTCCCAGGCCAAACGGCTATATGAAGATTTTCTCCTTGTCCATATAATGCAACTCTCGGCAATGGCATCCAATTCTCCCAACAATTTAAACCTCCCACGGTAAAAGCTTTAAGAGGGTGCACCCGAAGTCCATTCCCATCTCCTGGTGCCCAAGTCAAACGTTCTTCATAAGTTGGTTGTAACTTACGATGTACTGATTTTATTTCACCACTATTATTTATATAAACCAAAGATGCATATAAACTATGACCTCCTCTATCCAATGGGCGTTCAATAATTCCTAAATAAATAGCAATGTTATGTACTCTTGCCAAATTACAAATCCCATCTAAATCTCCTTTTTCAATTACTACAGCATTCTGAGCATAGTGCGCGTGAATTTCCTTCTGAATCTTATTATCAAATTGAGCACCGTCAGTTAATGATACCCAAAAAGGATATCCTGGTAATAATGTTTCTCCAAAAACAATAAGCTCTGCTTTTTTTTGAGCTGCCTCGATAATTGAATTTTTTATTTTTTCTATTGTAGCACTTTTATCCAACCATACTGGGGATATCTGAGCTAAGGCTACAGTAAGTAATTGATCCGTCATAAAAAATGTATAATATTATTTTTAGTTTATTCAGGTTTATCGAAGTTGTTTACAAATATCTAAGAATTTAGTTAACGAATAATTAACATTTAAGAAATTGATTTTCAAACAGTTAAAATCCAAAAATAGCTTTACGGTTAAACCGCTTCTTAACGTTCGCGTAACATTAAAATAGTTTCAAAAATTCAATTATTCGTACTTCGGCAACATTAAAATCTGAGAATTTAACATCAAAAAAAACAATCCCCCTAAATACTCCTAAAGTAAACTTATAAAAAGTATATATTATTCAAAGTTCAATTTATGTTAAAACATTCTCTTTTTTACGTAATGGTAAACTTAGCAACACATTCTAATAAAATATAAAGTCAAAAATAACTATACATCAGTTCTACATTTGTCCTGTAAAATTAAAACAAATAAAATTTTATAACTCAAATCAAAAACACGTAACAATGAAAAAATTAATCGTATTAGCAGTAGCCATTTTAGCATCAACTCAGATTTTTGCAAATGACAAAAACACTAAAGAAACTACAGAACAAAAACTTAGAAATGAAATTGTTCTTTTATTAGACAGACCTGAAATTAAATTAGAGAGTGACGAAATTAAAGCCAATATTGAATTTATCTTAAATGCGAAAGGAGAGATCGTAATCCTTACAGTAGATTCAGAAAA
Organism: Aquimarina amphilecti; assembly: GCF_900109375.1. Taxonomy (GTDB): domain Bacteria; phylum Bacteroidota; class Bacteroidia; order Flavobacteriales; family Flavobacteriaceae; genus Aquimarina; species Aquimarina amphilecti. Next base: position 59,680 of record NZ_FOAB01000005.1, on the reverse strand, counting down.
GCAAGCAATAGAACATTACGTAAAGTCAAGACTTAACTATAAAAAAGTTGACACTAATGTTATCGAAACTGGTAATAAAGTATTTAAGCTTAAGCTAAAAGTATTAAATCCTGAAGCTTAAGGATTACCCAAAACCTATATTAAAGAGCAGTTACATATATATCGTAGCTGCTCTTTTTTATTACCAAAGTATTCTATCAAGTATCATATTAACATCGATTAAAACGATACTAAATACACCAGATACAATAATTAATTTTAGAATATTGTGTAACCAAACATAATGTGTTCTCCCATCTGATTTCCACAAAGCGATAAGAAACAACAGCATTAAAGTTAAGCAAGCATAAAAATAAAGATTCATAAATCCTACTTCATACTTTGTTAGTAGCAAATAAATGGGAATACATGAAGCTAATATTAGCAAGCTAATCATTTTTTTAGAAGCTGATTCTCCATAAATAATTGGAATCGTTTTATAATTCTGAGCTACATCTCCTCTAAGGTTCCCTAGATCTTTGACCATTTCTCTCATCACCAACATTAAAAACAAAAAGGTGGCGTGCACAAAAATCACTTCATCAAAATTTTTATAATAAATAAATACTGCGAAGAAGGGAGTTATAGATAATGTAGATGCAACAAAATTACCTAGAAAAGGCATTCTTTTCAGCTTATGTGAATAAAACCATATCCCAAAAACATACAAAGAAAAAAACAATACTGCCTTAAATGAAACATAACTAGCTAATATTACCGAAAGAAAGTTAAGCACGAAATACCCTGTTAATTTAGTTCTTTGACTAACTAAACGATCTAACATTGTTTTCTGAGGTCTATTGATTAGATCTTTCTCTCTATCGTAAAAATTATTAATGATGTATCCTGCTGCAATTACCCCAGCAGAGGCTAAAACAATAACAAACAAGTTTGTATCAAAAAGGACTTCTCTTAAAGGAATATTTGGAGCTAGAATAAATATAGAGGTAAGATATTGCGCTAAAACGATCATAAGCACATTATACCCTCTCACTATAGAAAATAGACTCAACAACTTAAGAAGAATGAGTTTATTTTTTCTAGAAAGCATTCTTTATAGGCTGATTAAAAATTGTATACCACCTCTAATTTATAATCTTTTAGTGCAGCTTGGGCCTTATTAAAATCTTGAGTAAACCCTAATATGTAACCTCCACCTCCAGAGCCACATAATTTAAGGTAATAATCATTAGTTTCAATTCCATTTTTCCACAAAGCATGGAATTGTTTCGGAATCATTGGTTTAAAATTATCTAACACAACATTAGATAATTGTTTAATATTAGAAAACAATGATTTTATATCACCTTTCAAAAAGTCATCGACACAAGCATCCGTATGCTTCACAAATTGGTTTTTAAGCATTGAACGAAATCCCTCTTGTTTCATACTTTCCATAAAAATGCTAACCATTGGAGCAGTTTCTCCAACAATACCACTATCCAATAAAAACACAGCTCCCTTTTTATGATCAACACTTTGTGAAGGAATTCCAGCTGGTTCTATATTATCTTTAGAATTGATTAGAATCGGAAGGCTCAGATAACTGTTTAATGGATCTAAACCAGAACTACTGCCATGAAAAAACGACTCCATTAATCCAAAAATCTCCTTTAATCTTAACAATTTATCACGAGTAAGATTTTCTAAAACCGTAATCTTATCTTTAGCGTACTTATCATAAATTGCTGCAACAAGAGCTCCGCTGCTACCCACTCCATATCCTTGAGGAATACTACTATCAAAATACATCCCGGATGTAACGTCATTTTTCAATCTTTCTAAATCGAATTCAACGATATCTTTATCCTGAATATTTTCTAGATAATTTGTGAAATCAATTAAACTTTTGTTTGATTTAGTTGCTTGTTCATCTGGATTATCAGATACTTTTAAAGCACCTTTAAAAAAATTATAGGGTATAGAAAGTCCTTTAGAATCTTTAATTATCCCATATTCTCCAAACAATAATATTTTAGAGTAAAAAAGTGGTCCCTTCATCTGTTTGTATTCCTTATATCCAATTTGTCTAACTAATTAGGAGAAAGTTACAACAATTTAGCACCTAATCCTATTTTGTCGCAAATATACTGCCCTTTCTCACAATAAACAACTAACTCATTCTTAATGAAGTCCATCACCTGTTCTTTTTCCGTGTCAGGATATAACACGTGAACATTAGCTCCAGCATCTAATGTAAAACAGATTTTAGATCCTGTCTCTTTTCTATATTCCCAAATTTTATTTATCACAGATAATGTATTTGGTTTCATTAAAATAAAATAAGGCAAAGAAGTCATCATCATCGCATGCAGTGTTAATGCCTCACTTTCCACTACTTCAATAAACTTATCTAAATCTCCAGAAATCAAAACCCCTTTAAGCTTATCAATATTTTCGTTTGCTTGCTTAAATCTTTCTGAAGAAAAAGGGTGGCCATACATTAAATCATGACCAACGGAGCTACTTACTTGTTTTTCACCTTTATCAACAAGTAGAATCGTATCCTGATAATTTGCAAAATTTTGATGGATTAAATATGGAAATTTCACCGCATAAGCATCATTACTTCCTTCTACATTTTTATGTGCTCCCCATACGGTAATTGGTCCTTCTATACTTCTACTAGCACTTCCCGATCCTAATCTAGATAAAAAAGAGGTTTTTTGAACAAATTCTTCATCGGTTATCTGTGGATTTAACTGTTTTTCTAATTGCATTAGGCAATAAGCCAAAGCACTCATACCACTTGCAGAAGATGCAATACCACTACTATGGGGAAATGTATTACTAGTTTCTATTATAAATTTATACTGTTTAAGAAAAGGGACGTAAGTAATAATTCTTTGAAAAAAACTTTGAATTTTTGGTTTAAATTCTGGTTTTGGTTCTCCTTCAAAAAACAGTTCAAATTGAAAATCTTCAGAAACATTTTGTAGCTTTTCATATCGTAATATAGTCTCCGTTTTGCAAACATCTAACGTAAAACTTATAGACGGGTTTTCTGGTAATTGCACAGGTCGTTTCCCCCAATATTTAACTAGAGCGATATTACTCGGTGATGTACAAGAAATAGATCCTTGATCAGAAACTACAGAAGATATTTTAGTGATAAATTGACTATAATCAGCCATAATATAAAAATAATTTTGGTAAAGATAAGCTGTTATATGCTTTTAAGAGTAAGCTAGTAAAAATAAATTGCTATTTTAGTATTTAACTAACTAATCCGAATGAAAAAAAAAATACTGCGTATTGGTATTGCCGTTTTACTATGCTTGTTAATTGGCTTTTTGAGTAGTATTGCTACACAAACATCGATTAGCACTTGGTATGTAGGATTGCAAAAACCCTCCTTTACGCCCCCAAATTGGCTTTTTGCTCCAGTCTGGACAATTCTATATATAATGATGGGAATTGCTGCCGGAATTGTTTGGAGTAAAGGTTTTTATCATAAATGGGTAAAAACTGCGTTATATCATTTTGGGTTTCAACTTTTACTCAATGCCGCGTGGTCCATTTTTTTCTTTGGATTACGTGATCCATTGATCGCACTTGTGGATATACTTGCCCTGTTTATCCTATTATTGTTTACAATCAAGTGGTTTAAAGTTGTTAACTCTACAGCCGCTTACCTACTTATCCCTTACTTGATATGGGTTGCTTTTGCAACCGCATTGAATTTTGCTATATGGCAACTTAACTAAACCAAGAATGAAGGAATAAAATTTTTATGAACAAAAAGTCAATTGTCTTACAGACAACTTTAGAATTAATCACAAAACAAGGAATACGGGCAACTTCTCTTTCGCAAATCATTAAAGAATCTGGTGTTGCCAATGGAACTGTATATCATCATTTTAAGAACAAAGAGGAAATTATAACTGAACTCTATTTAATGCTCACACAAGATTTTGGAACTGTTGTTATGCGTAATGTCCCTGAGGACGATATCAAAAAACAGTTTTCAATTATGTGGCTAAATTTATTTCATTATTTCGTGAATAACCCATTAGCTTTTGTGTTTTCTGAACAGATTGCTCGATCTCCAGAAATCCCTCAATCCTTAAAAGATAAGGCTAGACAATATTACGGAGAAATAGAAAATTATTTTAAAACAGGTATTCGCAAAAAAGTATTCAAGTCATATAATTCCATGGTTATGGAAGAATTATTTTTTGGAAATGTCGTGTCGCTAGTAAAAATTCACGAAAATGAAAAAGTAAAATTATTAGATAAGCATATCAATCAAGCCATAGAAATATCTTGGAAAGGGTTTCTTAGAGATTAGGTTTTTTTAAGGTAATTAAAATTAATGTATCCTTTCTGGTATTAACTTGAAAGGATACATTAATTTCTAATTCCGCAGATTTGTAATTTAGGCAGTTGCTTTAGTTGAATATTACATCTACACAAGAATCTTTATATAATTTTTTAACGGCAGCTTGTATAGCTTTTTTCGGGTCTTTTGTGTTTCCTATTGTTTTACCTTTATAGTACACACCTCCATTTCCTTTCCAGGAAAATTCATCGCTATGAGATTTAATAACCCTTAACCCATCCTTTTTGGTAATCTGAAAAGATTCTAATTTTTGATCATATTCTAATCCTGCAGGGAAATACACTTCCGTAACAAATTTTGTATCTCCATTTCCGTACATATAGCAAACACATTCTCCGATGTCCTTTGCCTCAGAAACTCTAACCATATTATTTTGTACAATCTTCCACCTTTCATCAATTTTCACTCCCACTAAATCCATCAACATAGTCCCTTTTTCAGCTAACTTCTTATCAATAAATGATTCAAAATTAACCACGGCAGAAATTATTCCAGCGTTCTCCTTTTGGTTTTGAAAAACGATTTTATCTAGTGTAAGTTTAAAACTATAATTATCATCATTAATGATATCGTCTAATTGTGAAGAAATGTTCTTTTTATCATAGTCCTTTCTTACCAAAGCTCCAGATAAATTTACATAAACCGTATTCCCACTATATTTTTCATCAAATAGATACAAGACACTATTTTTTTTAGCTCCTCTCTCTAGATCATTAATCTTATTGATATAATCCATCAATAATTTCTTGATAGGCTCTTTGTCATTCGCGTAAGCAACATTGGCATTATTACAAATAAAAATAATAATAAGTACTAGTGTAATTTTTTTCATAGTGTATAAGGTAATGGTTAAACCTTTTTAATATACGAAATTTTACACAGATTTCCGAGAAGTATGTCTACAACTTATTTTATTAAAAAACTTAATTCTAACAACTTATTCATTGTTTTAAGGTTTCTAGTTGTAGCCACACACTTCAATTTTTTTTCAAAAAAATTACTATGAAGCTTTGTTTTCCCATAACCGTTAGCAGCAAATAAATAGATCACATCTTGGGTTATGACAAATTCTTCTGGAGCAAAGGAAATTGTAGAAAGTTCTTCTACAGATTTTGTATCGGCTTGATTATACAATAACATGAAATACATTTTTTTACTCTCAATCTCATTATTTTCTATTCTCTTAATAAATGGATTATTATTGAGTAACGTATCAAGAGTTTCATGCGTAATCATCAAAATAGGCACATCAAAACCAAAACAATCTTCAATACCTGCTCTAACTATTGCCTCTAAGGATTTAATATCTTTTGATCTATGTTTAACCACGACATTACCACTCTGAATGTATGTTTCTACATCTGTAAACTCCAAACTAAGAAAGAGCTGCTTAAGAGCATCCATTTTAATTTTCTTATGTCCTCCTACATTAATTCCTCGAAGCAATACTATGTATGTATTCATGTCTTTGATGTAATAGCCTGGGCGGCAATATAAGCACCAGTCCAAGCATTCTGAAAATTAAACCCTCCTGTTATCGCGTCAATATTTAATATTTCGCCGGCAAAATATAGGTTTTCGTATTTCTTACTTTCAAAAGTTTTAAAATTAATCTCTTTAAGATCAATTCCACCAGCAGTCACAAACTCTTCTTTAAAAGTACTTTTGCCTTTAACCATAAAAACACCTTTAGTCAATTCTTGTGAAAGTTTCGAAAGCTGAACTTTATTAGTGTCTGCCCATCGTGTAGAATTCTCAATTCCAGAAGCTACAACCAAACTTTGCCAGAGTCTTTTTGGCAACTCGAATTGAGCGTACTTAAAAACCTGTTGCTTAGGGTTTTTATTTTTAAGTCCCTTAAGTAAATCAACAGTTTCTTCCTCTGAATAATCTTGCAACCAATTAACAGTAATTTCAAAATTATACTGATAAGAGTTTAGTTCTACAGCACCCCAAGCAGATAATTTAAGAATGGCCGGACCACTCATACCCCAATGGGTAATAAGCAATGGGCCATCACTAATTAACTTAGAATCCTTTACTTGTACCGAGGCGTTAGTTGCGATACCAGGCAAATCTTTTATTCTTGTATCTTTTATATTGAATGTAAATAATGAAGGAACCGCATTAATAGTTTTGAAATCTAATTTATTAAGCTTTGCCCAAATTTTAGGATTACTTCCAGTAGCCAACATCATTTTCTTCGCTTCAAAACTACCTTGGTTTGTAATCACTTTCCAGATTCCTTTTTCTTTATAAAAGTCTTTTACAGCGTGATTTTTTAGAACTTCGATTCCAAGTTTTTTTGTTTCAGATAAAAAACAATTTATAATAGTTTGTGAAGAATCCGAAACCGGAAAAATTCTCCCATCATCTTCAATCTTCAATTCTACACCACGACTACTAAACCACTCCATCGTATCACCAGTCATAAAGGTGTGAAAAGGTCCTACAAGTTCTTTTTCTCCTCTTGGATAATTCTTACTTAACTCATTTGGGATAAATTCTGCGTGCGTAACATTACATCGACCTCCTCCAGAAATCCTGACTTTAGACAACACCTCTTTTCCCCTTTCTAGAATTACTATTTTAAGGCTAGGATTCTTTTCGGCTACATTGATAGCTGTAAAAAAACCAGCTGCGCCACCTCCAATTATTAAAAAATCATATTGCATTAAGCAAAATTAGGGAAATCTGTAATGATACCATCTACCTTCCAAGTTTTTGATGATTCTATTTTAGATATATCATTTACGGTCCAAGTATACACTTTATAACCTTTATTTTTAGCAGAAGTAACTTCTTCTTTTTGCAAAGAACTTATCGGTGGATGAAGAGAAAATGCTTCTAACGTCTCTGCAACTTTAAGTATTGAAGGAATATTTTTCTCTGTTAAAACACCCAACCTAAATTTAGAAGTTCTTGATTTTATCTGAAATAACTGAGAATGATCAAAACTGGATAAAACAAAATTATCATAATCCCATTTCGAATCTTTAATTCGTTCTTCTAAGAGCTCTATAACAGGTATCGCTGAGCCAATTCCTTTAAGTTCTATATTAAGAGTGCATTTTGCATTCACAAAATCCAACACTTCATCAAGTGTCGGAATCCTATACTCACCTCTAGTTCTATACTTTTTTAATTCTTGTAATGTAAATCCTGAAACTTTCCCTTTTCCATTTGTTGTCCTCTGTAATGTTTCGTCATGGATGACAACAATCTCTCCAGATTTACATTTATGAACGTCAATTTCTATTCCATCGACATTATATTTTAAAGCTTCTCCTATAGACTCCAATGTATTTTCTGCAACCAATCCGGCTGCTCCACGATGTCCAATTATATTCATGGTTAAAACTGTTTTATTTAAAAGCTGCAATTCCTGTAATATCCATACCAGTAATCAATAAATGAATATCATGAGTTCCTTCATAGGTAATTACACTTTCTAGGTTCATCATATGCCTCATAATACTATATTCTCCTGTAATCCCCATTCCTCCAAGAATTTGTCTAGCTTCTCTAGCAATTTTTATTGCCATATCTACATTATTCCTTTTTGCCATAGAAATTTGTGCAGTAGTAGCCTTCCCTTCTTCCCTTAAAACTCCTAATCTCCAAGCAAGCAACTGAGCTTTCGTAATCTCGGTAATCATCTCTGCCAACTTCTTCTGTTGCAATTGAGTTCCTCCAATTGGTTTATCGAATTGAATCCTCTCTTTAGAGTAACGCAAGGCAGTATCATAACAATCCATAGCTGCTCCAATTGCGCCCCAAGCAATCCCAAATCGAGCAGAATCTAAACAACCTAACGGAGCTCCCAATCCACTTTTTCCTGGTAATAAATTTTCTTTAGGCACTTTTACATTATCGAAAATAAGCTCTCCTGTTGCCGAAGCTCGCAAGGACCACTTATTATGAGTTTCTGGCGTAGAAAAACCTTCCATACCTCTTTCTACAACAAGCCCATGAATTCTTCCTTCTTCATTCTTTGCCCAAACCACGGCTATATCAGCAAAAGGAGCATTAGATATCCATAGCTTTGCCCCATTGAGCAAATAATGATCTCCTTTATCCTTAAAATTAGTAGTCATCCCGCCAGGATTAGATCCATGATCTGGCTCCGTAAGCCCAAAACATCCCATAAACTCTCCAGACGCAAGTTTTGGAAGATATTTATTGCGTTGTTCCTCACTACCATACTTCCAAATTGGATACATTACTAACGAAGATTGAACAGAAGCTGTAGAACGGACTCCAGAATCTCCTCTTTCTATTTCTTGCATAATTAAACCGTAACTTATTTGATCTAATCCTGCTCCTCCATATTTCTCTGGGATATAAGGACCAAAAGCCCCAATTTCTGCTAACCCCTTAATAATCTGATTAGGAAATTCTGCGCGTTGAGCATATTCTTCTATTATAGGAGAGACATCTCGTTTCACCCAACTACGAGCAGCATCACGAACTAATTTATGTTCATCCGTTAAAAGTTCATCTAAATTATAATAATCTGGTGCTTCAAAAAGATCGGGCTTCATTATATTTTCTATTTATATTTTATACTATTTTCAAAATCACGGCTACTAAACCACTAACAAATGTAATTAATGAAAAAAGAGCAACCAATTTTTTTTGACTTCTTAAAATTTATTACCAAATGTTGAGGATAATTAATTCTTGAGATATAAATACAAGCACTATTGACAACAAAGCAGTCTAAAACTTAAAAAATCAATTTATTTGTAGCTAATTTCCGCATTCTTCATCTTATTTCCACACATTTTAGATACCCTTAACATTATTAATATTTTGTTTAAAATATTAATAATCAAATACTTAATCAAATACTGAGCATAAAAGTTCATCTGGCACAATTATTCCAATTATCTAAATATCGAAAATAAAGAATAATTAAAACCTAAAACAAAATGAAAAATTTATTTGTATTACCAGTATTGGCCTTTGGACTTTTATTAGGAACTCAGAATATAAACGCACAAGCAACATCTTCTGATGATACTGCGGAAGTTGTTACTCAGGAAAAATATATTGAATTAGCAGTTGAAAATTTACCTCAACCAGTACTTGATGCTGTTGCAAAAGATTTTGCTGGTGCAACTATAAGTAAAGCAGCTGCAAAAGAAGATGCATCAGAGTTTAAATTAGAGCTTACCAAAGAAGATGGTGAAACAGTTGAAGTACTATGTGATGCTGAAGGAAATTGGGTTGGCAAAAGTTAATCTCAATAAAAATCTTTAAGAGTGTTAATTTATAGAAATATAAATTAAGCTTCGTAGAGTGATTGAATTTGGAAAAAGGGGAGTTATAACAACTCCTCTTTTTTATTTACATTTTTAGATAAAAGTCTTGAGTTAAATCTATGTAACTAGAGGTATATTGATGTCGATCAGTTTCTATAACCAATTCATCTTTTTGAACATCGACTTCATCAAAACCAAACAAAAGTAGACTTCTCTTAATTTCTGAAGAAGGGTTTCCTTGAACGCGAGTAATTTTTTCAGGAAACAAACCTGTTCTTCTGGCTATCTCTATAGCATTATCTTCTTCCTTAAAAGGCAACACAACAGCAAATTTACCTTTTCTAGAAAGTAGATTTGAGACACCAACAAAAAGATGCTCAAAAGGTAGTGCATCCTCGAACCTAGCCATATCCCGAGTTGAGTCTTCTGTTTTATAAGTATCTGTGTAAAAAGGAGGATTACTGATTAATAAATCATATTTATCCTCAATCTCTTGAAAGAATTCTTGAAAAGAAGCATGATAACAGAATAATCGATCTCCCCAATCTGAAGCTTCAAAATTTTCTACTGCCTGCTCATAGGCATCGGCATCAATCTCCAATGCATCAATAACCTCAGCATAAGAACGCTGAGCCATCATCAAAGCAAGCACACCTGTTCCTGTTCCTATATCTAATATCGAAGAAATTTCATCTGATAAAGGAACCCAAGATCCTAATAAAACCGCATCAGTACCGATTTTCATTGCGCACCTATCTTGATGCACAGTAAACTGTTTAAAACGAAATGGCTTAGACATACGCTAAAGATATAGATCAATCAATCCCTCTGGAGTATTTACAAAAACAGTATTCGTTTTCCTATCAACCCTATCTATGAATTCATCATTCATTGGTATTAAAACCTCAATACCATCACGATCAATCTCAAAAAGCGCTTGAGCAGTACTATCATTTATATGTTTAATAACACCAACTTCTCCAAAAGCAGTATCCACAATCTTGAAACCTATTACTTCGTGAAAATAAAACTTATCTCCATCTAGCTTTGGCAAAAGACTTAATGGCAGATATATTTCTGCTTTCATCAGATCATCTGCATCTTCTTCCGAATCTACATCTTCAAATTTAACTCGAAGCAAATCACTTTTATGAAGTGAACTTTTTTCTATAAAAAATGGAACCAAGTTTTTATTATAATTAATAAAAACCGATTCCATTTTTACATAACTTTCAGGTTCATCGGTATCAAGTTTTATCAATACCTCCCCTTTAAAACTAAATTTGCTTACGATTTTGCCTAGATAGAAGCAATCTTCTTTCTTCATCGTCATTAATACAACTATTCTTCTTCGTTGCTAGCTTCTTCAGTTACTTCTTCTGTTGCCTCTGCAGCAACTTCTTCCGCTTTTGCAGCAGCTTCAACTTCAGCAGCTTCAGCTTCTCTCTTAGCGTTAACTTCTTTTTCTGCAGCAAGAGCTTTCGCTTTTTCATCAGCTTCTGCTTTTGCTAAAGAATCTTTCTTAGCACTTACAGAACCCTCTTTTTCCTGAACCCAAGCACTGAATTTCTCTTCAGCTTGCTCTTCAGTTAAAGCTCCTTTTCTAACACCTCCTGCAAGGTGATTTTTTAACATTGCACCTTTATAAGATAAAATAGCTCTAGCAGTATCAGTAGGTTGCGCACCATTTTGTAACCACTTAACAGCACCATCTACATTTAAGTCAATTGTTGCTGGGTTAGTGTTTGGATTGTAAGTACCGATTTTCTCTAAAAATCTACCATCTCTTTTTGCTCTAGCATCAGCTGCTACGATCCAGTAAAAAGGTTTCCCTTTTTTACCGTGTCTCTGTAATCTAATTTTAACAGACATATGAATTAATTTTTGGGTACTCGACCCCGATTATAATTAAGTGCGCAAATGTAATCATTTTTAGCAAATTAGGTTCAAAATAATCAATCTTTAAATTTTTCTAATAGGTCTAGTGAAAAAATAACGTCACAAATACTGATATGCTAAATTTTATTTAAAGTGTAAAAACCTACTTTTTTAATCATAAAAAATGATTTTTGTGTATTTCATCGATATTAATTTGACATTAATCGTTAAAAAAAATGATTTTATGTCCATAAAAATTGTTTTATAAAGATTTTCATGATATGTTTGCATAAGAAATTTTAGTTATGGTTATCCGTGATTAAATTTTTAAAGCCCCAAGCGTATGATTAGAAAAATTACTCCACTACTGGCAATTGTTTGCCTTTTCTTTAATTCTTGTACGACCGACATCGAGGTTAATACACCTGGTTTACAAGCTACTATTGACGGAAAATTATTTAGACCAGATATTAAGAAAGCAATAATTCATGACGATGGAACATTAGTTATTGTTGGAAACACAGGTAACGAATCGATAAGTTTTACTACATCATCTACCGATTTAGGGACCTATAGATTAGAACAACAAGCTATTAACACCGTAAGTTTTGAAGAAAATGATATTAAGTTTATTTCAGAAAATGGAATTACTAATGGACAAATTATAATAACAGAGATTTACAACAATCAAATTTCAGGTAATTTCTATTTTGAAGATTTAAAAGGAACGAATGGTAAATCCATGAGTTTTAGAAATGGATGGTTTTATAGATTACCTATTGAAAATTTTGTTCCTGAAGTACAAGAGGAAGAAGAAGAAATTATCATAAATGTTGAAGAAGAGGAAGAGGAAGAAGATCCTGAAATAAACCCTTGCCTTCTTAATGCTTCTCTCGTGGCAATGATTAATGGTAATGAAATGATTACTGATGATCATGATGCTATCCCATTTGGAGTAAACAACCCGTCGATTTTGATTAAAGCGAGCAATGAAGACGAAGAAATAACAATTGTTTTCCCAATTAATGTAACGGTTGGAGAACATTCTTTAACTGGATCTGGTGCCTATAGCGCAACATACAGTTTATATAACGATAAAGCATCTGCAGTCTCAGGAACACTAACAATAACATCTCATGATACCGAAACTAAATGTATAAGTGGAAGTTTTGAGTTCATCACGACAAGTGGAGTAGTTGTTACCGAAGGACGTTTTGAATACGGATATTAATCACAACTCAACTATAATTCGAAAAGCGTTCATCAAAAATTATTGATGAACGCTTTTTATTTTTTAAAGGATTTATATAAATATATAGAATCCATCATAACAGCCCAAGATTCTTTTCAAGCACTTAACAATATACATAGAGTACTTATGATTCGGCGAGGCGGCAGTTACTCCTATAAACTCATAAACAAATCAAATAAAGACTTATTAAGTATAATCTACAACCAACGCCGAACATAACTCCTTTTTACTTTTCACCACTTTAACCAAGATTAAGTTCCATCTGAATATTACAGCGTTCATATGGAGTAGGATGACCAACGATCTTTTTGAACCCTAATTTTTGATATAGATTAATCGCAGGAGTCAATACAGTATTGCTCTCCAGATAAATTTTCTTTGCATTTAAAGACCTTGATTTTTCAATAATTGCTTTCCCTAAAACCCAACCTATACCTTTGCCTTTAGCTTCAGAAGAGACAGCCATCTTCGCTAATTCAAAATCATATTCAGACTCATTCATTTTGATCAATGCGCACACTCCAACGGCTTTATTTTTATACAACGCAATTAAAATATGACCTCCTTTATCTAATATATATTCTTTGGGGTGCTCTAATGCTTTTCGGTCAGCCTCCTCCATCTTGAAATAATGATTTATCCATTCTTCATTTAGCTGTCTAAATGTTTGTTTATATTTTTCTTCATACGGTATGATTTCAACGTTATATGATTCTCGTTTTTTCTTCTGTTCAATAACTCGTTTTAGTAAAGACTTATCATCCAATAAAAACTCAAACTCTCCGATAGCATTCCACATATTATGCTTTGTCTGTACTAAAATATCGTCTACAGCACTCTTTACATCAAAACATTGATTCTCCATTTTTAATGCCAGACTCTTTCCTTTAGAAGTAAGCTTTATATTATTTTTTCTACCATCATTTTTGTCTTTCTCTTCAGAAATAATTCCATCCTTAGACATTTCCCGCACTATTTTACTAACAGAGGGGTGTGAGTGCCCTATCTCTTTCGCTATTTCAGTAATTGATTTTTCATTATTTTGAGACAAAACATAAAACACAGGAAACCATTTTGGTTTTAAACCAACCCCATACAATTCATATACCTGTCTCGCATCTTCTGTTATTCGTTCACTTAACATCCTTAACCTGCTGCCAATTGCCATTGTACCTATAGTATCAAAAAAAATCATATATAAAGTTATTTACGTAACTGATTACGTAAATATATTATTTTATTTATTTATTTCAAAAAATCAAATCCTTAACCCATTAAAAATATAGCTTATTCTCAATGGTTAATAATTCTGAATAACTTTTAGTCAATGTAACCTATCATTTTGGTTATTTTTGTGGATCACTTCCTTTGGAAGCTTGAACTTTCTCGAAACTGATCTTTTTATGTATTTAATTTTTGATACCGAAACTACAGGTTTACCTAAACGCTGGGACGCTCCTATAAGTGACACTGATAATTGGCCAAGGTGTATCCAAATTGCTTGGCAATTACACGATGAAATGGGGAATTGTATCGAGCATCAAGATTATTTAGTAAAGCCAGAGGGATTTAACATTCCCTATGACGCAGAAAAAATACATGGGATTTCTACTGCTTTAGCGGAACAAGATGGTATTACATTAGAAGAAGTTTTAGAGAAATTTAATATTGCCCTATCTAAAACCAAATTTGTTGTAGGTCAGAATGTTGGTTTTGATGTAAATATCATGGGTGCTGAGTTTTACAGACTTGGTATTGATAATGCATTACAAGAATTGCCTGTATTGGATACATGTACAGAGACCACTGCTAGCTTATGTCAGATCCCTGGAGGGCGCGGAGGAAAATTTAAACTTCCTACTTTAACAGAATTACATCAGCATTTATTTGGAACTGCATTTGGCGAAGCGCATAATGCAACAGCCGATGTAGAAGCCACTACTAGGTGTTTTCTGGAACTAATACGTAAGCAAATTTTTACTCAGGAAGAACTTGATGTTCAGTCTGATTATTTTCAGAATTTTAAAGAAATTCATAAAGAACCTATTCAACTGATAGGTCTTAAACACATAAACCTAAAGAAAGCTTCACAAAAGATACAAGAAGCTCTGAATCAACAAGGAGGTTCTGATATTTCTCAACAAGAGATTAAAGACAATATTGCCGCTCTAGATTCTGTAAATTTCGCACATCTTCATAATCATACTCAATTTTCTGTTCTACAATCAACTACTAGTATTCCTGATTTAGTAAAAGAAACTGCCAAACATAAAATGACGGCAGTAGCGATGACAGACCATGCGAATATGATGGGAGCTTTTCATTTCGTTTCTGCAGTTACCAATCATAACAAAAGTGTAAAAGCAGCAAATAAAGAAGCTATAGAAAATGGTGAAGAACCTACAGGTGTAGAAATAAAACCAATCGTTGGTGTTGAATTCTTTGTTTGCGAAAATCATAAAGACAAAACCAGAAAAGATAACGGGTATCAAATAGTTTTACTTGCTAAAAACAAAAATGGATATCACAATTTAGCAAAAATGTCTTCTATAGGTTTTGTAGATGGATTCTACTATTTACCTAGAATTGACAAAGAAGTTATTAAACAATATAAAGAGGATATCATAGTACTTACTGGAAACCTCTATGGAGAAGTTCCTAGTAAAGTATTAAATATTGGCGAAAAACAAGCAGAAGAAGCTTTGTTGTGGTGGAAAGAAGAATTTGGAGATGACCTGTATATTGAGGTTATGCGCCACAATCAAGAAGATGAAAATCGCGTAAATCAAGTCTTGATAGATTTCTCTAAGAAACATAACATCAAAACGATTGCCTCTAACAACACTTATTATTGCGAAAAAGAAGATGCCAATGCTCACGATATTCTTTTATGTGTAAAGGATGGTGAAAAACAGGCTACGCCAATTGGTAGAGGAAGAGGATATCGTTACGGCTTACCAAATCAAGAATATTATTTTAAATCTTCTAAAGAGATGAAAAATTTATTCAAGGATCTTCCTGAAGCTATTATTAACATACAAGAGGTCATTGATAAAATAGAACCTTTTGTACTAGCAAGAGATGTATTATTACCTGCATTTAATATTCCTGAAAAATTTCAATTTGAAGAAGATCTAGCCGACGGAGGTAAAAGAGGTGAAAATGCATACCTAAGGCATATCACCTATGAAGGCGCAAAAATACGCTATGGAGAAATCACCCCTTCTATTGATGAACGACTTGATTTTGAATTAAAAGTAATTGAAAAAACTGGATATCCAGGATATTTCTTGATTGTAGAAGACTTTATTCGTGCAGCTAGAGACATGGGAGTATCAGTTGGTCCTGGACGTGGATCTGCAGCAGGATCTGCAGTTGCCTATTGTTTATGGATTACCAATCTAGACCCTATTAAGTATGATTTACTTTTTGAGAGATTTTTAAATCCGGATCGTGTAAGTATGCCCGATATTGATATTGATTTTGATGATGAAGGACGTGGACGTGTTATGGATTATGTAATTGAAAAATACGGCGCCAATCAGGTAGCGCAGATCATTACATATGGTACCATGGCAGCTAAATCTTCTATTAGAGATACTGCTCGCGTACTTGATCTACCTCTTGGAGACTCAGATCGTATTGCCAAATTGATTCCTAACATGTCCAAACTAGGAAAAATATTTGGCGTAGATGAAGCTACGTTAAAGAAGAAATTTAGAAGTGACGAATTAGAAAAAGTAAATGAACTTCTGAAAATTGCAGAAGGTGATGATCTAGAAGCAGAAACCTTAAATCAAGCAAGAATACTAGAAGGTTCTGTGAGAAATACAGGGATTCATGCTTGTGGAGTAATTATTACTCCCGATGATATTACCAAGTTCGTTCCTGTGGCATTAGCTAAGGACTCGGATATGTACTGTACACAATTTGACAACTCTGTTGTAGAAGACGCAGGACTGCTAAAAATGGATTTCTTGGGATTAAAGACACTAACTTTAATCAAGGATACAGTTAAGATTGTAAAAGCTAAACACAATGTAGATCTTGATCCAGAGAATTTCCCATTGGATGATGAAGAAACATATGCATTGTTCCAGCGTGGAGAAACCGTTGGGGTTTTCCAATATGAATCTCCTGGAATGCAAAAATATATGAAGGAATTAAAACCTACAGTTTTTGCTGATCTTATTGCAATGAACGCATTATATCGTCCAGGTCCATTAGAATATATTCCTAGTTTTATTAATAGAAAGCACGGTACAGAAGAAATTATATACGATTTAGAAGCCTGTGAAGAATACCTAAAAGAAACTTATGGAATTACAGTATATCAAGAGCAAGTAATGCTACTATCACAGAAGCTTGCGGATTTCACTAAAGGTGAGGCAGATGTACTTCGTAAAGCAATGGGTAAAAAGCAAAAAGCGGTTCTGGATAAAATGAAGCCTAAATTCATCGAACAAGCTGCTGCTAAAGGTCATGCCGAAGAGAGTCTAGAAAAAATATGGAAAGATTGGGAGGCTTTTGCCGCCTATGCCTTTAACAAATCTCACTCTACGTGTTATGCTTGGATTGCATATCAAACAGCTTACTTAAAAGCACATTACCCTGCTGAATATATGGCCGCTGTACTTTCTAATAACATGAACGACATCAAACAGGTTACTTTCTTTATGGAAGAATGTAAACGAATGAAATTAGATGTATTAGGCCCTGATGTTAATGAATCTTATAGAAAATTCTCAGTTAATAAAGATGGTGCTGTTAGATTTGGTATGGGTGCAATTAAAGGAGTTGGTACGGGAGCTGTTGCCACTATTGTGGAAAACAGAAAAGAAGATGGGCCATACAAGTCCATTTTTGACATGGCTAAACGTATTGATTTGCGTGCAGCCAATAAAAAAGCTTTTGAGAGTTTAGCACTGGCGGGTGGTTTTGATTCTTTTGTTGAAACGCACAGAGGTCAATACTTTTATCAGGAAGGAGATAATGTTACGTTTCTAGAAAAGGCAATGAAATATGGATCTAAATACCAAGAAAACGAAAATTCTTCTCAGGTAAGTTTATTTGGCGAAGCCAGTGATGTTCAGATTCCTGAGCCGATTGTTCCTCCTTGCGAAGAATGGGGAACTATGGAAAAGCTAGCCAGAGAAAAGGAAGTAGTAGGAATTTATCTTTCTGGACACCCGTTAGACGATTTTAAATATGAAATGAAATATTTCTGCAATGGAGATCTTCTGAATTTTGGAGATTTAGAAAACAATTTGAATCGAGAAGTCTCTTTTGGAGGTGTAATCACAGGTGTAGAACATCGTACTTCTAAAAATGGAAAAGGCTGGGCTATCTTTACTATTGAGGATTATAATACAGCACATGAGTTTAGAATTTTTGGTGAGGATTACCTGAAACATAGACCTTTCTTAGTACAAAGCACTTTTGTATATGCAAAAGCATTTATAAAAGAAGGTTGGGTTAATAGAGATACTGGTAAAAAAGGTGATCCGAGAATACAGTTTAATAGTTTTCAATTGCTACATGATGTTATGGAAACATACGCTAGAAAACTGACCATACAATTAGATATTAATGATCTATCTGACAAAAGAATTGATGGACTAAAAGAACTATTAACAGAACATTCTGGAAACCACACTTTGAATTTTGTAATCTTCGAAATGGCCGAAAAATTAAAATTACATATGCCAAGTCGAAAACAAAAAGTAAATATATCTCAAGAATTATTAATGGCTCTAGAAAACGATTCAGTATACTATAAATTGAATTAAAATTTTAGATTAACTACCATACAAAACCAAGATTATTAGATTTTCTGTAAGAAAGGGAAATCACAAACACCTCCTATAAAAAAAACAAAAATAGCTATATCACATGTTAGTTAGCTAACACTTATAAAAATTTCACACACTCTTAAAAAGTGAAAAAATATAATAATTATTTGTTAAAAACTTAATTTAAAAAAATAATTGCTCTTACCCAAATAAGTTGTAAGCAACTTTCAATCAAATACTTAAATAATATCAATTTGATTTAACAAGTATTATTCCTCTCATTTTAACATTCCCTCCTGTAAGTACAAAATATCGATGTCGTCTCAAACTATGTAAGATCTTAAGACCCTTATATAAAACGATTGGCCAATTGTTTTTCTATTTATTTTTTTCAGAATATAACTATTAAAAACACAAAAAATGAAAAATTTTAAAACCATACTTTTAGGTATTTTCACTATCTCATTATTTATGGCCTGTAATACAGATGATACTGTTGTTACAGAAGATCAATTGACAACAAGCGAAACTGCGGAAGATGCTCTAGAAAAAGAAGCACAATCCAAAGGATTATTTCAGTCGTTAAAAGCATTAAAAGAAGCTAAAATCCTTTTAAGCAGTATCCATAGAGATGGTGGAATCCCATTTAATGTATTTAATCCCGCACTAAGATTTACAGAGTCACAAAATGTATTTCTACCAAGTGTTTTAGGTATTGATTTTAGAATAGATAGATCTGTTGTCCCTGCAGGACCTACAGCTCGATTCCCTATGTTTCAAGGCTTGGAAACATTGCCCGATGGAAATGTTAGAAAAGGATATTATGTAATTACGGAAGCATCTGATAAATTTATGGCTAAAAAATTGGGTGTGATTTTCTCACCTAGAATGGCTGCATCTGTAGGATCAGGTGGGGAACAAAAGGGATATTTTAATCGTAATGGAAGGCTTGTTTTTGAAGGGTCTGTAGACTTTTCGCCAAAAAGATCTTTAGTAACTGGAGCTCCAGATGGATTATTATTTGGTTTTCCTCCAGCAGAAGCTAATCCTGGTGCTATAGCGGATTCTAAATGGTCTTCTTATGTAGTATTACCAAGTGGTGTAGTTATCAATGCGCAATTAGTAGCTAATAGTACTGGTATCCACGATAGAATTCCAAACCCAAATGGAAATAGTATCGAAGATCAGGATGACTTAAACAATCCTAACCTAGCTATTGACCAGGCATCTGTTGTAATGCAACTTTTAGATGGATGGCAAAATGGTAAACCATATTATTTCCATATTGTTACAGATACATCAGACCCAGGACCTGCTACTATAGAATTAGGGGTTTTTGCTCCAAGATTAGCTAATTTACCAACATTTGGATTGTTTCCTGGAGGATCTATGTTACCTTTTAGCCCAACAGCGAATGGTAGAACAACAGATACCGATGGTTTTGGAGTACAAGGCTTGAATACTGCTTCTTTAAGCGATCAACAAGTACAGGATCCTACAAATACATTTCCAATTGACCCAAGAGATGTAAGATATGCACCAATGTGGGATGCACACGTAACTGAATTTACAATTCCAGAATCAGAGCGTCCAATCTTAAGAAGTTTTGATCAAGTAAATCAACTTCTAGAAGAGGGTATTTTAATTCCTTTTAGAGGCAATGCCAATCCTAGCCCATTAGCAAATTCTTTATCTGACTTGCTAACTGCAACTGGAGCCATCATAAACTGTCCAGTTATTACGCAACCCAATGCAAATGTTATTGGTACTCAAATTGGATTGCCTCGTAATAATTAATAAAGCAATAAAATAAATTCTTATCAAAGCTCAGAGGTCATTGTACTTCTGGGCTTTTTATATAAAAAGCCGGCATCAAGTTGTTGAATCACAACTTTAGACACCGACTTTACAAAAGGATAATGCTATTTTTTATTGGCAGGTTCTTACTTTCACTTCCAAGAAATCTCGATAAGATTCAAAACAATCTTCATAGTCGTGAACATATCCCCCTATATTATCCGTCCATTTATTTTCATAACCGGTACCCGCTTTTGCTCGATCTATATAATAATAAATATCGTAAGCACCATCTGGTGGAGTAATTGTAGTATTCTCCCCATCTACCTTATTTTCCACCCAAACAATATTCGCATAAGGAACACTAGCTCCATCTTTTATTTTATATTCAATGCCTATTCTAAAATTATCAACTACTGTGTTCTTAAATACTATTCGATTATGCTCACGCTTCGCAGTAGTACAATTTAATGCCACATAATCTGTAGTATACCCCATTTTAGCCAGACTATTGTCTTTTAAAAATCGTATAGTATACGCTATAGGCACTCCTGGATTATTCCTACTATATACCGCATTTTCTCCTTTAATAATAGATTGTAAATCTCCGAAATTTTGAGCAGAAACTGCTTCAGAAGCCACTGCAGCGTTCCCTCCAATCGTTACTGTGGTAATATTAGATTCATTCAATATTTCTTTATATTTTGCTTCTACATCTCCAGATGCATTCGTTACCCCACTTGCATAGTTAAAAGCTCCTGTTAACTCTGATTCTGTAGCCTCGGCAGTGGTTTCCATTCTAAACATAATAATCCTACCATAATTTACCGAATGCACATATGCTGGTGGAGTATCAGAATTAAATGCAGCTTCTATTCTTGATAAGGGCACATCAGCTCCAAAAACAACTGCTGGATTATCAGGTGTATCCATAGTTATTGTATAAAAAACTTGTTTAAACACCATAATAGCAACTCTTCTGGTAGATGTAGTTTCGTAATTGAACTGTGCAGAAACATCTCCTGTTGCCCACTCCGTATTCATCCCTACTTCTAAACTCATTTGTTTAGAGCTGTAAGATGTACTTGCAGCATAAGAAGAATTAGATGGGTTTGTGTATCCTTCATCATAGGCATTGGCATTCCAATATTCTAATGCTTCATCAATTTTAGCTTGTACATTAGAATTTATTGGATCTTCTACTCTAATATTTCCTGCTTCACCAATACCTGGCAGATCTAAACGGATTGTCATTGGTGCCCTACCTAAGGTAAATGCTTCTGGCAAACCATCTCTCATAGATTCATTTCCAACCACTAATGCTCCTGGCCAAATGATTCCTCTAGTTGGTCGTAGAATTGCCACATCCTCAAAATTAGCTTTAAGATTATAATCTACACGAACACAGGTTGTTTCTATTCCAGTATCGTAAGAGTTATCCGTAGTAGTTTCGCCTGGTGTTTTCAATAATGCTTCTCCACCAGTTTCTTCAACACCCAATAACTGATTAGCATCATAATCAAGATTATTAATAAAATCATTAATAGTATTCGCTTCGGGATTAGTAGGTTCTCCTAGAATAGGATCTTCATCCTTACTACAAGAACTGCATGCGATACAAGAACATATTAAACTAACTAATATAAACGCTTGGGGCATTTTTAAAATTGAAGTTTTCATGATTTATGTTTTTTTCGATTCAACAAGTCAAAACTATTTGAAAACTCACCTTTTGCCTAATTTTCGGTATGGACAAAGTATGGACAAGCATTAAAAATCAATACGTTACACAGATTCATTATCTTTCGTTTTATTGTAAACCCATGTTGTACATTTCTTAGTATTTTCAATGATTTACACGATTCTAAGTAGGAGAAAAATTCATTACAAAAAGAGGTTTTCTTATAAAAAAGCTTATTTGTAAAATGGACAAACTCTTATAATTATAGTATTTATTGCCTAACTTAGATGGAAACTAAATGATCATCTTTTATGAAGTTTTCTGCTTTTATTCTGCTCATATTTCTTTTTAGTCTTCAAAACATACACAGCCAAAATCAAAAGGTGATCGATAGTATGGTAAGCGTCTATAACTCTCTTCCTGACAATTATGAAAAAGTAATGACATCAGCCAGATTATATTATGCAGAAGTATATACCAACCCTCAAAAAGGAGAAAAGCACGCAAGAAATTCAATTCGGATATCTCAAAAAATTGATTACACATCAGGAGTGACTGTAGGCCATTTTCATATAGGCGTGTATTTTTATCTGGTTCGCGACTTAGATTCTGCAAAGTTCTATTATAACAAAACATTAGATCTTGCCCAAACATCACAAGACCGAGTTATGATATCGAAGGCGTATTCTGAATTAGCACAGATTGCACAGGATGAAGGAAGTTTTGAAAAGGCACTACAATTAAGGAATTTTGGCAACCAAGAATTTAAAGAAGCTAACGATTATCTAAATTATGGAATTGGAATCGGCAGTAAAGCAATGATTTACAACGATAAAGGTGATTTCAAAAAGGCTGTAGAACAAAGTTTATTGGCCTTAAGAATTTTAGACACAATAGATAGAGAACCTTATCGAAAAGCTGATATCAATTCTCAGATTGGAAATATTGAAGCTCGACGCAATAATATACACCAGGCTATAAAATATTACAATAATGCTTTAAATATATACATAGAAACAAATGACAACATCTATATAAGCAATACATATATTAAAATAGGTGAGTCCTACCAAAGTCTTAAAAATTATAAAGAGGCAAAAAAAAATATCAGCTTAGGATTGGATATAGCTAAAAAATACAACATCAAAGACAATATAATGAATGCATTATCAGGACTTGGAGAAATTTATGCTGAAGAAAAAAAATATGAAAAAGCAGTGGAATATCTAAACAAAAGCCTAGAAATGAGTACTGAAAATGATTTTTTGAATCATATTTCTATTCTTAATACTATGGGATATGTGCTAACCCAAAAAGGAGAAGAAAAAAAAGCGTTGCAATACTTGCAGACATCTATTCGAAAAGCAGATTCTTTGGGAGCTATCTATCAATTAAAAAATGCTTTTCAACAAAGAGCCGCCACGTTTGAATCTTTAAAAGAGTATCAAAAAGCCTTATCCGATACAAAAGAGTTTAATCGAATTGCGGATAGCCTCGATAATGTTACCAAATCAAAACAGATTGAAGAACTTAAAATAACTTACGAAACAGAAAAAAAAGAAGCTGCAATTGCTTTACAAAAAGAAGAAATAAAAAACCTAAGTCAACAAGTAGAAATAAGCAACCTACGAAAAACGCTATATGCAGGAGGAATGATCTCTTTTATAGCTGTCTCTGGATTACTATTCTTCGGATTCAAACAGCGCATCAAAAAGAATAAAATAGAACGAGAAAAACAAGAAGCAATATATAAGCAAGAAATTGAGTTCAAAAAGAAGGAACTTACTTCGCAAACACTACACTTAGTACAAAAGAATAGTTTCATTCAGGAATTAAAAGAAAATCTGGAACGTATTAAAAATTCTCCAGAACTTTTTAAAGTAGAATTCAGACGTTTGGTATTACTATTAAAAAAAGAAAGCGCCGAAGACAAAGACTGGGAAGTGTTTAAGTCTTATTTTGCAGATGTACATAACAACTTTGACAATAAGCTCAAGTCAATCTACGCTGAAATCTCTGAAAAAGAAATACGATTAGCTTCTTTTTTAAGAATGAATCTTACTACTAAAGAAATCGCAACCATGCTAAATGTATTGCCAGATAGCGTTCTAAAATCAAAATATAGACTTAAGAAAAAACTAAACTTAGATAAAGAAATCGATTTATATCAATTCTTGAACACCCTCTAAACCCATTTGATTCAAAATTATCATATCTTGTATGGGATTCTAGGCACAATGCAAAAGCGTACATTATATATTGTTGGTTTAATTATTCTTATTGGTATAATTTGTTATTTCA
Organism: Aquimarina amphilecti; assembly: GCF_900109375.1. GTDB lineage: Bacteria > Bacteroidota > Bacteroidia > Flavobacteriales > Flavobacteriaceae > Aquimarina > Aquimarina amphilecti. The sequence goes on along the minus strand of NZ_FOAB01000005.1, from coordinate 35,331 downwards.
CTTTGTATCAAAAAGAAATTAACGATACAAGTGAATACTTAGCGATTACTCCGGTAGCTGTTCATACTAATGGGATGGATTTTATTGACTCATCTACTTGCATAGAATGTCATCCCAGGATTGTAGAAGATCATTATAAAACAGCACATTTTAACTCTTTACAACTAGCAAACAAAAAAACAATTAAAGGTAGTTTTGAAAAAAGTAAAAACACTTTGAAATTAAACAACAAGGTTACTTTTAATTTTATTGAAAAAGATTCAGGTTTTTATCAAGAACCCACATTTAATAATCAAAAAACACCTTTTTACTCAGCTAAAATGGATATTGTAGTAGGTTCCGGTACGAAGGGACAATCTTATTTAATGTGGAATAATAATGACTTGTTCCAACTACAAGCTTCCTATTTTACTCCAACAGATAGCTGGATTAATAGTCCAGGTGCTCCAGATGAACTGGCTCCCGCCAGACCAGTATTAGAACGCTGTTTAGAATGCCACACCACCTATGCGCAAAACATCTCCGGAAATAAAAACAAAAATCAATTTCATCGAGAAAATTTGGTTTATGGCATTGACTGTCAACGTTGTCATGGTCCGGTAAAAAAACACTTGGTTTATCACAAGCAAAATCCTAAAGATACAATTGCCAAATATATTCTAAAATACAACTCCTTATCACGCCAACAAAGACTTGATGCCTGCGCGCTCTGCCATTCTGGTTTGAGAACAGAAACTACAGAACGTGCATTTTCCTTTACTGTTGGAGATACCCTTAAAAAGTTTTCATTTCCTGATTACAATGAGTCTAGCTTAAAAGATCTTGATGTGCACGGCAATCAATATGGTTTACTAAAAGCTAGTAAATGTTTTACGAGTAGCAATTCTCTTAATTGTACAACTTGTCATAATCCTCACAAAAAAGAGAGAGGAAACATTTCTTCATTTAATCAAAAATGTATGGATTGTCATACAACCATGTCAAAACCTATCAATTGTTCTGGAGATAAGGATAAAATTAAAGAAATGGACAATAATTGTATCCAATGCCATATGCCTTTAGTAAAAAGTAAAACAATGAAAATACACTTATTAGAGAGTGAAGAAATCTCTGTTGATGTAAGAACACATCTTATCGGAATTTATAATCTAAAAAACAATTAACTATAAATTTGTCTGAATTAAACTTTCTTCAAAACTAAAAACCTAGTCATTAGTAAACAAAAGAAAAAAGCAATTACCTATCGTCAGAACAATTTAATAGTATATTTGGTATCAACAAATTCAATACCCCTATAGTCAAAACTAATATTATGACTGTAAGCTTTGGGAGAATTATTGACTAATTTTGTGTAATTAAAAATGAATAAAAATTTAAACAATAAATAACTATGGCATTAGAAATAACAGATGCTACTTTTGATGAAGTAGTACTAAAGAGTGATAAACCGGTATTAGTTGATTTTTGGGCGGCATGGTGTGGTCCTTGTAGAATGGTAGGTCCTATCATCGAACAAATCAGTGAAGAGTATGATGGAAAAGCAGTAGTAGGTAAAGTAGATGTAGACGCAAATCAAGAATTTGCTGCAAAATATGGAGTAAGAAATATCCCTACTGTATTAGTTTTTCAAAATGGAGAAGTAGTTGGTCGCCAAGTAGGTGTTTCTCCTAAAAACGTATATGCAGAAGCTTTAGATTCTTTAATCTAAAAAATTAGTATAATTCTATAAAAAAAGGGTTGACCGATTGTCAACCCTTTTTTTATAGAAAATAAATTAGTATCCGTATATTGTTTCAATTTTTAATACAGAAACCTAACACATAGTAAGGACGATGAATATCCAAAATGAAATTAATAAAACTGGAGGCTTTACTAATCTTGAACTTTTAGCTAAACAAGTAGTAGAAGGTTTTATTTCTGGAATGCACAAAAGTCCTTTTCACGGGTTCTCTGCAGAATTTGCGGAACACAAAGTATACAACAACGGAGAGAGCACAAAGCATATAGACTGGAAACTATACGCAAAAACAGATAAATTATTTACCAAAAGATATGAAGAAGAGACCAATCTTAGGTGTCATATTATCATTGATAACTCTTCTTCTATGCATTACCCCGAAACAAAGGAGCATCATTTAGGATCACTTAACAAAATTAGTTTTTCTGTATTAGCGACGGCTTGTTTAATGAATATTCTCAAAAAACAACGTGATGCAGTTGGACTAAGTATTTACAGCGATACTTATGATTATTATTCTCAAGAAAAAGGTAGCGAGAGACATCATCAAATGCTTTTAAGCAAATTAAGTCAACTTGTTACTTCTACTCCTGATACAAGAAATACCGATACTTACACATTTTTACATCAGATTGCAGAAAAAATTCATCGTAGATCACTCATTTTTTTATTTACAGATATGCTTCAAGCCACATCAAGTCCTGAAAAATTGTTCGAGGCTTTAAGACATCTTAAATATAATAAACACGAAGTAGTACTGTTCCATACTTTTGATAGCACTAAAGAATTGAACTTTGATTTTAATAATCGTCCAACTAGATTTATAGACGTAGAGACTGGTGAACATGTGAATTTATATGCTGACAATATCAAGGAAAACTACCAAAAAGCAGTTGCTTCTTATTTTTATGAACTTAAATTAAAATGTTCTCAGTATAAAATAAAATACGTAGAAGCCGATGTCACAAAAAATTTTGATAAAATTCTTACGACATATTTAGTTGAAAGGCAGAAATTTGTGTGATACTGGAAAAAATAAACTAAAAAAAATTGAAAAAACATTTGCGGATTTTAAAATGAGGTGTATATTTGCATCCGCAATAAGGCAATGGTCTGGTAGTTCAGTTGGTTAGAATACCTGCCTGTCACGCAGGGGGTCGCGGGTTCGAGTCCCGTCCAGACCGCAAATTGCAAAAGCTTCAACTAACATTGAAGCTTTTTTTTGCAATTAACGAAGTTGTGTTGTCCCACGCCATTTGCGTGGGTGGTTTAGTAAACCAATGAGAAGCTTTTCCTGAAAATGGAGAGGCTTTTTTTAATTTAAAGCCATATACTGATAAGCTTTAAACTCCTTAACTACCCTAGTATAATTCTACAGACAGTTAAACAGCTTAGTAATCCTCCCTCTTTAATTAGAGCAAAAAATCATATGGAATATAAGTAAAGAGATTTTAAATTAACAATTGTAATAATATTCCTACTAAAATACTTAAAAAACGACTATAAAATGTTAAAATGTCGTTTTATTCAGACAAAGTACACAAAAAATTTGGTGACTACCATTTTTTTACTATCTTTACAAAGTGAAAATGAGTTAGTGCTTTCATTATCCCCAAGATGAAAGTTTTTATAAAAGTGAGTTTTAATTTTAGAATAAGCCCCTAAATTAAGATGATTTGTGTGAAGAAAAAGAGCGTGGAGACGCTCTTTTTTATTGTTTATAACTAAAATAACTCTCCCCAGTATTCCCAAACTTTATTAACGTATAAAATAATAAAGGCAATTGACACAACAAATTTCACAAAAGTACCTGCAAGAAACCCAAGAAAGGATCCAAAAGCTGCTTTTAAAGCTTTAGAAGAATCCTTACTGTCTTTTATGAGCTCTCCAATAAAAGCACCAGCAAAAGGACCTATAACAATTCCTAATGGCCCCAAAAAAAGTAAACCTACAATAAGTCCTATAGAACTTCCTATCATTCCATATTTTGTTCCACCAAAATGTTTTGTTCCCCATGCTGGGACTACATAATCAAGCACCCAAACTACTAATGCTATAGCCAACGTAATCCCTAAAAAAGTCCAATTTTGAGGAATAACATTTGTAAAATGCAATATTAAAAGACCTATCCATGAAGTAAAAGGTCCCGGTAGTACAGGCAGAAAACTACCAATAATCCCAACTAAACATAAAATAAACCCTATTATGACTAAAGCTATATCCATAGTAATTTATTAGACTAATAAAAAACAATATTGTTACTGTACTATTACTTTTTTAATATAATTCTTAAAGTTGTATTAACACGTAAAATTCTTACAAACTATAAATTTGTAGGAAAATAAAATACTTTATTAACCTATCCTGCCCCCGAAATGAAAAAGTATATTCTTACTACTATCATGATCATTTTTATTGGTTTTTTTGCTTATTCACAAAAAAAGCCCACCACGGTTAAGTGCAAAAACAAAAATATCGAACGTGTTAGAAAGCATTGTGTTTGTAAAGATATAGAACAATATGCTAAAAATAATTACAATGTTAGATCCGTATCTTCCTATGCTCAATCTGGATTCAATCGTATTTATACAAGATTTAATATTTCTAATGATGGTCAAATCAAAAACATACAAGTCAAAGGAGGCTCACCGGAATTAGAAAAAGAAGCTATTAGAACTTTGATGTCATTTCCAGATATTATTCCCGCAAATCCGCAATCAAAGACTATATTAAATTCTCAAGAATTCTATACAATTTTAATTCAATTCGAGGTTAAAAACACTATCACTAATCTATAAACTACATTACCTCTAAACTCGTTATTGTACTTTAAACTATTTATTTTCAATACTTTAATATAGCACATGAAATATTTCCTGTAGAATTCACCAAAACTTACTCCCAAAAAAACAACTAAAAATCATAATTTTTTATTTTTTTTAACTAAAAATTTAGTTAAAACAAAAAAATACATATATTTGCCATTCAACTAAAATGTTAGTTGAATAGATGTAGTTACCTACAAAACAACATTGGGGTTGTCAATTTGAGTCTGATATTCTTTTTTTAATCATGAATATTCAGACTCTAGATTGACAAAGCCTTAACAGTTTTACTAAAAAAGAAAATATGTTTTATTACCTACTCCAAATCTTAATATTTCAGTTAGTATTTCTTTTGATTTATGACCTGTTACATAAAAAAGATACTTTCTTTAATTGGAATCGTCTATATCTATTGATAGTACCATTCTTATCGCTAGCACTGCCGTTTATAGAGATTGATTTTCTTAATTCAAGCGCCACCGAAGCTTACGTTTCTACTATTGAGAAAACTATTATCGCCTCTACTGAACGTACAATCTTAAACCCAAATTCAATTAATGATAATTCTAATACTTTTTCCGAATCTATTAATTGGTGGTTAATAATATACTTAATGGGGATAACAATAAATATAATACTCCTTATACTTAAGTTTCACAAACTTCATATACTAAGAAATGTTTCTAATATTTCTAGAGCTTTCGACAAAAGAATAGTAATACTTCCTAATAGCTCTCATGCATTTTCGTTTTGGAACACCATTTTTTTAGGAGATGCTTTAACTGAAGAAGAAAAGAAAAATATCATTTCACACGAACTGGTTCATGTAAATCATAAACATACTATTGATCAAATCGGTATAGAAATATTAAAAGTATTATTATGGTGGAATCCTTTAATATATATTTATCAAGCTAGGATCACCCTACTCCACGAATATATTGCTGACTCCGTTACTATAAATAAAGTAAATCAAAGAAATTATATAGAACAGTTACTTAATTCTGCTTTTCAAACAGAAAAAATAACTTTTATAAATCAATTTTTCAATCAATCATTAATCAAAAAACGAATACTTATGTTACAAAAGTCCCAATCAAAATCTATTGCCAAATTTAAATACCTACTTCTAATCCCGGTCATCACAGGAATCCTCACCTACACTTCTTGTAAAGATGATGGTGCATCTAAATCAGAAGACGCTACTATAACACAAGAGGAGAATAATGATACTAGTCAAAAAATAGCAACCAGCAACCAACCATCTTGTCTTAATAAAGATTCTAAATATGATAACACACTAGACAATTACTTAAAAATTACCAATGGAAAAAACGCTGATATTATTGCTAAAATAATCTCTTTAACTACTAATGAAGTTATTAGAACAGCTATTATCTACAAATCCCAAACTCATTTTATTAGAAATATACCTCAAGGTTCGTATCGAGTAGATGCAATATATGGAAGTCAATATGCAGAACAGGAAAAACACGGGGTATGTTCAGGAAGTTTTAAAACCGAGCTTCTTTCAGAAACTGGAGAAGACGTCCTAGATTATAATGTGATAATAAGCGAAAAAGGAAAAAACGTTCCATCATATTCATTAGCTCTTGATCTATTACCAGAAGATCTAAAAAAGGAAAACGATTATGCGTTAGAAACCATTAATAAAACCGGTAAAGAAAAAAAAGAACAATCTGATCAAGAAATGCTTAAAAATGCACAAAAATTGGCAGAGAAATATAATAATAACTCTTCGACTAGAACAAATGATATCTCAAAAAAAGAAGCTGAACCATATTGTGCAAATTCTGATGAATCCAGATACGACTATAGGTTAGATAATTATCTAAAAGTAACCAATGGAAAAAATGCTGAAGTAATTATCGATATTGTTAACTTAGAAACACTAAAAAGCGTAAGAACTATACACCTGCCTAAGAATACAGAATACTTCGTTAGAAACATTCCGGAAAGCAAGTATCACTTAAGAATTGTGTATGGAGAAGGTTATAAAAAAGAAGAAAAGAACGAAAAATGTGTACTTTCGTTTACCAACAAAAAAATAGAAGAAAGAGGACAAGATATTCTTGATTTTAATACAGTTATATCACCACAAGGTATTAATGTTCCTTCATATTCTATTTCATTAGATATGTTAGATGAACATAAACATCAATAGAGTAAACTATAAATAATTAATACTAACAGATATGCTTCAATATTGTATTCAAACTATATTATTTCAGTTAATATTTTTATTAGCGTACGACATGTTTCACAAAAAAGATACTTTTTTTACGGTAAATAGAGTATATCTTTTGGTTACTTCTGTACTTTCTTTGACTCTACCTTTTATTAAGGTTAAAAGTATCCAAGAAACTATTCCAGACGATTATGTAGTTAATTTACCCACTGTTTTTATCGGGGAAAGAATTTCGAATAACACTATCGAAGTTGCAAATACTGTTTCTTCAGCATCTCTAAATATAAACTGGTGGTTAGTTCTTTATACTGTTGGAGTATCCATCACTGTATTCTTATTTATTAGAAAAATAGTAATCATTCGTTCTTTAAAAGAAAAATCAACCAAAGGAATGGTCAATAAATTTCCGGTTAGAATATTATCCAATAGTAAAGATGCGTTCACTTTTTGGAACACTATATACATTGGCAATGAGTTATCCGAAACAGAGAAAGATAAAATTCTAATTCATGAGATTGTTCACCTTAAACAAAAACATACGCTCGATCTTATTTGGTTTGAAATAATCAAAATCCTTTTCTGGTTTAATCCTTTGGTTTACATATATCACTCTAGAATCATCACTTTACACGAATATATCTCTGATGCATCCGCTATTAGACAATTAGGAAAGAGAGCATATTATGAACAATTACTTAACTCTAATTTCCAGACCAAAAATGTAAAGTTTACCAATAATTTCTTCAATCATAAATTATTAAAAAAAAGAATTATCATGCTTCAAAAAACGAAATCAAAATCCAATGCTAAATTAAAATACTTAGCTATTGTACCTTTATTAGTTGTTATGCTTACATTCACCGCTTTTTCTCAAAAAGCTGTTGCTATTGCTAATATTTCATCCGAAAAAATAACAGATGAGATTAAAGAATTGACTAATTCACTATCTGATGAAACAGTCAACACGGAAATTGCTGAGGAAGAAACTAAAACCTCTACAGAAATTAACACTTCTAATAATGAAAAAGAGGTTTCAGGTATTATAGAAACTGAACCAAAACAAGAAGAAAAAATTCAGGAACCAATAAAAACAATTAATAAAGATTCATTATCAAAAGTAGATCAAAAAATAGTTGATCTACTTTTAGAAATTAAAAACGATATTGTCCAAGATGGTAAAAGCTTTGCAAGTAGAGCTGTATTATACTCAGAGGATCCTGGGTCTAAAGGTAATGGAGGACTATATTTTGTACAAAAAGATTCTCCTTTTCACGAAAAATTTAAAGCTATCGCTTTTAGTTTAAAAGAAGGTGAAATTTCTGATCCTTTTAGAACCTCTTTTGGATGGCATTTACTAACTGTGGATAAAATAAAAAAAGACGGAGTAGATGTAAGACACATCTTAATTTTAAGAGAACAAAATATCCCTTATGCAGCAGTAGAAAAAGTACCAAAGACACAGAATTGTAAGGATTTAACAAATAATGAAGAAGTAAAAAAATGTGTCTCTGATGAAATCAAACAATTCGTCAATAGGAATTTCAATGTAGACATTGCAGAGTCTATCGGTTTAACTGGGGTAAATCGAATTTTTGTAAGATTTAAAATAGATACTTTAGGAAATATCACAGAAGTTCAATCCCGTGGACCGGCTATCGAATTAGAAGAAGAAGCTAACAGAGTAATTAGTTCTCTACCTAAAATGATCCCAGGAGAGGCCAATGGAGAAAAAGTAAATGTTTTATATTCATTGCCTATTGTTTTTCAGGTACACGGCACCTCCGACCAAGAACCTGAAAAAAAAACTAAAAAACAGAATGTAATTACAGAAGATACAGTTCTAACTGAAGTATTATCAGACGATGAAAATCATACTATCAAAAAAGGATATTATATGGTAACTACCATTTTCAAACGTCAAAGTTATTTTGAAAAAGGCGTAGCTTTATTAAAAAAACAGGGGCTTAACCCTAAGCACTTCAGAAACCCAAAAGATTCGTACATATACGTATATCTAGAAAGATATGACACTTTAGATGAAGCCAAAGCAATGTTAACTTCTGATATGAATGGAAAATACACAGGAGATTTATATATATTAAAAATCCAATAATAAACTAAACGTAAAAGATAAATAATAGAGTCAAACAAATGAAACAACTCACCAAAGCAGAAGAAGAAGTAATGCAGTTTTTATGGCAACTTAATGAAGGAAATGTCGCTGCTATTATCGAACAAATGCCAGAGCCTAAACCAGCATATAACACTATCTCTACAATTATTAGAATTCTTGAGAATAAAGAGTTCGTTTCTCATCGTAAAGAAGGTAAGGGATATATTTATTTTCCTTTAGTTAAAAAAGAAGAATATAGTAACCAATCATTAAATAAATTAATGAACAATTACTTCAATGGATCTTTTAGAAATATGGTGTCATTTTTTGTAAAGAAAAATGATATGAACATGAAAGATCTAGAAACTATACTTCAGGAAATTAATAAAGATGATAGTAGTAATTCATAAAAGCATAAAATATTTTTTTTACATTTTAATAGCCTTGACTTTTATAAAAGTTGAGGCTCAAGACTCTCAACTAAAAATTGCAGATAGTCTTTATACAATTGGCAACTTTTCTGAAGCAATAAAAAGCTATAAAACAATCGTTCCGAAGGATGACTATATACTTCTAAAAATAGCTAAAGCTCATAAAGCAAAAGGCACTTATAAGGATGCCTTAAATTATTATGAAAAAGTAATTCTAATGAACACAGAATTACTTTCGGCAAAATTAGAATATGCTAAATTACTGATGTCTACTAATCAATTTAAAAAAGCAGATAGTGTATACTCAGACTTGGTTGCTAAACATAATGATAATCCAAATTTCCAATATCGTTTAGGGCTCGCCAAGAAAAAATTGAAAGACACTACTGCAATAACATATTTTGAAGAAGCATTTAGATTGGATAACACACATCAGAAAAGCTGTTTCGAAGTATCCAAGTATTATCTTAAAAAACGAAAATATAATACCGTAGAAGATACTGCTAATAAAGGATTAGCTTCTTATTCCGAAAATCCAGAATTAATCAACGTGCTCGCACAAAATTATCTTTTGCAAAAATACTACTCAGAGGCTATTCCATATTTCGAAAAACTTATTAAACTAAATCACGGCAATGAATTTGTTCATGCTTCATTAGCATTATGCTATCATAAAGATTATGAATTTAAAAAAGCCATTGAACAATACCTGCAAGCTTTAACTTTTAACAATCAAGTCCCGTTAAGATATACTCGATTGGCTCAAGCCTATACTTCTATCAAAAAGTATGATGAAGCACTAACTAGTTTTAAAATGGCATTAGAACTTAAAGATGTTCCTATAGATGAAGATCTATATAATATTGCCATGACCTATAGGCATAGAGAAGAATGGGAAAATGCTATTAAACATATGAAATTAGCTATTAGAGAAAACCCAAATTATTACAACGCACAATACCAATTAGCAACTTTTGCAGATGCCTATTACAAAGACCCTAAAGTAAAGTTGAAGTATTACAATAACTGTCTAAAAAAACTAGAAGCTAGTAAAGAAGACAATACATTTATTAACTTTCTTAAACAAACCATCAATAAAAGGGTCAAACAACTCGAACAAGAAATTGAGAAAAAATAAATTTATTTACGATAGCAAAAAGAGCATTCTTATCACATTGATATTAACCTTCTAAAAAAAAACTTTAATTTTATGCCCACAGAAATACTCTCCAAGTATTTTATAGTTATTAAAATTAATGAATGATTAAGAGGGTTTATTATATATCTATTTTAGTTTTCACACTTTTTTCTTGCGACAATTTAGTTCTCAAAAAAGAGAATCAAAAACAAGTTTTGAAGGAAAAATGGAATGAAATTGACAAAAATCAGGTTGATGAACCTCCTTTATTTGAGGCCTGCAAACATGTTTCTGAAGAAGAAATAGAACTTTGTTTCCATAACACTATAAATGAACAAATAGGAAACTATCTCCAAGATCAAACGATTACAGTAAAAGAACCTATTAACGATACTATCTGGGTTCCTTTACTAATTACTAAAGATGGAGATATTGTTCTTGAAGATTTTTTAGTTCCAGATATTATAACTTCTCAGATTCCAGATTTCAAAGATATCTTAGAAGAAAGTATTGATAACCTTCCCAATGTAGAACCTGCCCATACAAGAAGTACTCCTGTAAATACTAGATATAAACTTCCGCTAGTAATTAGTATTAATTAAGCGTACATTCCTTAGTTTTGTATAAATTAAAAGCTATTGGAAAGTGAAAAAATAATATTGGGTATTGATCCTGGAACCACCATCATGGGATTTGGCTTGATCAAAGTTGTTAAGAAAAAGATGTCTTTTTTGCAGCTTAATGAGTTGCAACTCAGCAAATATGACGATCACTACGTAAAGCTAAAACTTATCTTTGAACGTACGATCGAACTCATAGAGACGTATCATCCAGATGAAATAGCTATTGAGGCACCATTCTTTGGTAAAAATGTACAATCTATGCTTAAATTAGGTCGTGCGCAAGGAGTTGCTATGGCAGCAGGATTAAGTAGAGAAGTGCCTATCACAGAATACTCTCCAAAAAAAATAAAAATGGCAATTACTGGAAATGGTAATGCTAGTAAAGAACAAGTAGCAAAAATGCTCCAAAGTCTTTTAAAAATAAAAACACTTCCTAAAAACTTAGATTCTACAGATGGCCTAGCAGCGGCTGTTTGTCATTTTTATAATATGGGCAGAGCAGATATTGTTGGTAAAAGTTATACCGGTTGGGCTGCTTTTGTAAAACAAAACGAGAAACGAGTAAAGAAATAATTAAACTCAATAATTTAAAAATAAGGATTAGACCCCTCAACTATTATTCTAAAATCTAAAGCTATCAGCGGTATTTACATACATATTCCATTTTGCAAGCAAGCCTGTCACTACTGTGATTTCCATTTCTCTACTTCTGGTAAAAAGAGGGATCAAATGGTTTTTGCATTGTGTAATGAGATTAAGTTACGGAGATCAGAAATTAATGATCATGAAGTTATAGAAACAATATATTTTGGAGGTGGAACTCCCAGTATATTATCTGTTTCTGCTTTAAAATTCATTATTGATACCATCTATGAAAATTATCTTATATCCGATACTGTAGAAATTACTATAGAGGCTAATCCCGATGATCTAACAGAAGGGTATATAAAAGCACTAGCTTCAACAGAGGTAAATCGCTTAAGTATTGGTATTCAGTCCTTTTTTGACGAAGATCTAAAGCTTATGAACCGAGCTCATAACGACAATGAAGCTAAGACTTGTTTATCTATAGCAAGTAAGTACTTTGATAATATCTCTATCGATTTAATTTATGGCATCCCAGGAATGTCATCAGAAAGATGGCGAGAAAACATAAAAATAGCTTTAGAAACTAACGTTCCTCATATCTCAAGCTATGCATTAACCGTGGAACCAAATACAGCGTTATCATCATTCATAGAAAAAGGAGTCATCTCCCCAGTAAAAGATGAACTAGCCCAGCAACATTTTGAAATTCTAGTAGATACAATGGAAAAAGCTGATTTCGAATATTATGAGTTTTCTAATTTTGGAAGGCCCGGATATTTTAGTAAAAATAATACAGCATATTGGCAGGGTAAACATTATCTCGGAATTGGACCTTCTGCACATTCTTATAATGGAAAAGAACGCAGTTGGAACATCAAAAACAATATAAAATACATCAAGGCACTTCAAGAAAACAAACTCCCAAGAGAAATTGAAGAACTAACCACTACCGACAGATACAATGAGTACGTTATGACCGGATTGAGAACTATTTGGGGAGTTTCGCTCCGAAAAGTTGAAGACGATTTCGGACTTACTTATAAAGAATATCTTCTAAAACAAGCTCAAAAACATCTAGATGAACATCTCTTATTCCTTGATGGGGATATATTAATTGTTACTAAAAAAGGAAAGTTTTTAAGTGATGGGATTGCAAGTGATCTTTTCTTGCTAAATTTAGGGTAACTAGTTTCGTTAATATAAAACTAGTATAAGTACAACTTCATGATTACTACCATACAAGATAAAGAATGCCTTTACAAAATAGATATATCTAAACCTTTGGATATTTCAATTCCCTTGAGAGCAACCAATAATAACGTAAATGCCTGGTATATAACCGCTCCAAAAATTGAGCCTGTTACCGATGGAGATTGGATTGGTAAAGTTTCTGAAGGTGCTTCTACAAATTTTAATAACATCTATTTTAACCCACACGGACACGGAACACACACAGAATGTGTTGGTCATATAACCAGAGAGTTCTATAGCATCAATGAAACCTTAAAACAATTCTTTTTTACTGCAGAAGTTATTAGTGTAAATCCAGAAAAGAAAGGTGAAGATTTTGTAATTACAAAAAGTCTGCTAAAGGAATTAATTCATTCCAGTACAGAAGCTTTAATTATTAGAACACTTCCCAATCAAGATGAGAAAATTAACAAACAGTACTCTCATAGTAATTGGCCATATCTATCAGAAGATGCCGCAATATATATTCGAGAACTAGGAATAAAACATCTATTAATTGATCTGCCTTCAGTGGACAAAGAGAAAGATGATGGAAAATTATTAGCTCACAAAGCCTTTTGGAACTATCCAAAAGCAACAAGATTTGATGCTACCATTACCGAAATGGTTTTTGTAAATAATGCTATTACTGATGGAAATTATATTGTAAACCTCCAGATTGCTTCTTTTGAAAACGATGCTTCTCCTAGTAAACCAATTTTGTATAAAATAATAGAATCTACATGAAATCGACTTTACAATTAGAAGAGCTAGCGATGCTAGGACTAGGAATTTATATGTTTAGTCTGTTATCCTTTTCTTGGTGGCTGTTCTTGGCCTTATTTTTGATTCCAGATATAGGAATGTTAGGATATATCATTAACAATAAGATAGGTGCCTTTTCGTATAATATATTTCATCATAAAGGTCTTGCTATTTTAATTTATTTCATTGGGATTTATTATTCAGATGAACTCATACAACTTTGCGGAATTATTTTATTTTCGCATGCTTGTTTTGATAGAATTCTAGGGTATGGTCTTAAATATGAAAAAGGTTTTAAATTTACACACCTCGGTGAGATAGGTAAAAAGAATTAGTATGGAATTATTATTTATTGGATTGCTAACGGGTTCTGTTTTGGCATATTTTATTTTTGCTAGATTCAACGTCATAAAAAAAAGAGCAGGTATACAAACACAATCCACTATATTGATGGAAAAAATTAGAAGTGTCTGTAAACTTGTTACGGTAGAAGGTGATTTTGCAGAAATCTATCACTATGAAAGTGTAAAAGAAAAATTCTTTAAAACCATTAGAGGAAAGAAAAAAGCTTTGATTCTAATTGATGCAAAAGCACATGTAGGTTTTGACCTTTCTAAAATAAAAATGGAAAGTGATACTAAAAACAAACAAATTATACTAACACAGTTTCCAAGACCAAAACTCCTTACCATAGAAACTGATTTTAAATATTATGATAAAAAAGAAGGTTGGTTAAATCCAATGACATCTAATGATCTTACAGATATAAATCAAGAAGCTAAACAATTCATTATTGATAAAATACCGGAAAGTGGGTTAATAGAATCAGCAGGAAAGGAATTACTTACCGTTATCTCTCTTATGGAAACTGTTGCAGAATCCATAGGCTGGACATTAGACTACTCCGCCTTAGAACTCAATAATGATGTTGATCAACAGCTCCTAAACTAAAAAAGATGGGTCTCATTATCTCTACAGAAAAATCAAAATTGGACATTGATTTTATTCATCAATTTCTTACCAATGCGTATTGGGCAAAGGGAAGAACAAAACAAGAAGTGATAACTAGTATAGAAAATTGTCTTAATTTTGGCGTTTATATAAATGACGAGCAAATTGGTTTTGCGAGAGTACTCACTGATTATACCGTATTTGGATATCTAATGGATGTTTTTATAATCGAAAAACATAGAGGAAAAGGGTATTCGAAAATACTAATCAAAACAATTATGGAATATCCCGACTTACAAAAAGTTCATCGCTGGATGCTAGCTACAGCAGATGCTCACGGATTGTATAAACAATTTGGATTTGATTCATTACCAAATCCAAATCTTGTTATGGGTAAAAATGACAGATAAGAATATTATATAATGAATATAGAAGCTTTTAGAGATTATTGTTTATCGAAAAAAGGAGTTACCGAAGAGTTTCCATTTGATAAAACTACACTCGTTTTTAAAGTAATGGGCAAAATGTTTGCCCTAACTGGATTAGAAAGACATCCTTTTAGCGTAAATCTAAAATGCGATCCAAATAAAGCTATCGAACTAAGAGAATATCACTCAGAAATCGAACCAGGGTATCATATGAGTAAAAAACATTGGAATACTGTTAACTTTTCTGGAAGTTTAGCTACTAATATGTTATGCGAATTAATAGATCATTCTTATACGTTAGTAATAAATGGTTTAACTAAAAAAGCTAAGCAAGAATTAGAAAATCTTTAATATTAAAACTAAATAGAGTAGATAAAAGATAAACCTTTGTGTCTCTATTTTCTATAACATACAATGAATAATCCTCAACAATTCTATAATACACAAATAAACACTTATAGCCTATCTCTAAAAAAGGTAAAAAAACAACTAACTCTTTCTAGTACAATTAGACTTTTTGTCTTCTTAGGTATCATAGCCGGCATCTATTTTGGGTACCCAAATACGCAGATTATTGTTGGAAGTATCGTAATAGGAATTGCTCTTTTTATTGTAATGGTTAATCGCCATACCAATTTATCTTACACAAAAAATAAACTACAGAAGTTAATCGATCTTAATACATTAGAAATTGATGTTTTTGGTGGAGATTACAGTAAATTATCTAAAGGAAAAGAATTCATAGACCCTTCTCATAAATATAGCCATGATATTGATTTATTTGGAGATAGATCTTTCTTTCAATATACAAATAGAACAGCCACTGCAGCAGGAAAGAACAAATTAGCAAATTTATTACGAAGTAATAACATAAATAACATCGATGACAAACAAGAAGCTATAAAAAACTTAGCTAATCTAGCAACATGGAGACAAGAATTTGGTGCTATTGCCTCACTTGTTGATGTATCTGCTTCAGTATCTACAATTCGAAATTGGTTGCAAAACTATGTCCCATTTGTTCCTAAAATAATGAAGGTTCTTCCTACTATTATTTCATCTATTTCTGTAGTATTACTGGTATTATTATTCTTGGAAATTATTACTTTCCAAATGTTCTTAATTTGGTTTTTTATTGGTTTAGGAATAACAGGATCTCAACTAAAAAAAATCAATAGTTTATACAATCAAGCAAATAAGGTAAAAGATACCTTCGAACAATACTACAAACTAGTGGATAAAATTGAAAGTAGCAATTTTGAATCTACGCTACTTCGTGAAAGACAACAAAATGTAATTAACGATAAAGAAAAAGCATCCCTGATATTAAAACAGTTCGCCAGTATTCTAAATGCTTTTGATCAAAGGAATAATATGATGTTTGGTGTCTTTGCAAATGGTCTTCTTCTTTGGGATTTGATGCAATGTTATCGTATTGAAAAATGGATATCGGCCCATCATCATAAAGTAGATCAATGGTTTGAAGTCATTGCATTTTTTGATGCTTATAACTCATTAGGCAATTTTGCCTTTAACAATCCTGATTATGTATATCCAGAATTAATTAAAGAAGGTACCATTATCAATGCTCAAGAACTAGGACACCCTATGCTGAAAACAGCAAAACGTATTGATAATGATATTCTAATTAATAAAGAAGAATTTTTTATTATTACCGGAGCCAATATGGCTGGCAAAAGTACATTTCTTAGAACTGTAGCGTTACAGATTGTAATGTCTAATATTGGCTTGCCCGTTTGTGCCAAATCATGCACATATCGACCTATAAAGTTAATTACCAGTATGAGAACCTCAGATTCGTTAAGTGATGATGCTTCTTATTTCTTTTCTGAATTAACACAGCTCAAAAGAATTGTGGATGCGCTACAAGATGATGAGTACTTTATTATTTTAGATGAAATTCTTAAAGGAACGAATAGTAAAGATAAAGCTGCTGGATCACGAAAATTTGTAGAAAAATTAGTTAAAGCACAAGCTACTGGGATAATAGCTACACATGATTTAAGTCTATGCGAAATTGCATCAGAATTAAATCAAGTTAAAAACAGGTTTTTTGATGCGCAAATTATAAATGACGAGTTATATTTTGATTATAAATTTAAAGATGGCGTGTGTCAAAATATGAATGCTTCTTTCTTACTAAACAAAATGGGAATCGTGTAGTCTCTTCTTATATTTAGAAGGAGTAACCCCTTTTATTTCTTTAAATTTTCTATTAAAATTAGATAAATTTTTAAAACCACTATTATAAGAAGCTTCCGATATAGTAATCTCTGTTTCTTTAGATAAAAGTCTACAAACATTTTCAATTCGAACCTCTATCAAAAATTGAAAAAATGTTTTATTCGTTCGTTGTTTAAAATAACGACAAAAAGCATTTGGTGTCATATTAGCTAAGCTTGCTGCTTCTTTTAATGAAAAATCTCTATTAAACTCGTTCATTACAGCCTGAAATACGGTAGCCATTCTTTTTCCTTCATTATCTGTATATGCCCTTTTAGAAATAAATGATGATATTGTTTGAACCCTAGCCGTTTTTAATAACTTTAATATTTTTAAAAAGACCATAAAACGATCCAATCTTTCTTCTTTTCTTAGAATTTTAAGGAACTGTTTCTTAATTTTTTGTTTCTGTGATAGTACTTTAACTCCATATCCAGAATTTCTAAAAAAATTGGATAGATCTTCAAATTCTGGTAGTTCAAAAAATAGTTCGCCAAAAGATTCTTTTGTAAAAAAAAGAGAAATCATGTACGATTTCTGATCTGATCTTGCACTTTTTAATACATGTGGAACATTACTTCCAAAAATCAAAACATCATCTGGCTTATAATCAGTAATCGTATCACCAACTATTAAATTACCTTCTCCCGAAATAATAATAGAAATCTGTATTTCTTCGTGCTGATGAAACTTATCATATAAGACAATTTCATTATCTTCTTGAACAATTAAAGTATCGGTTGAAGATTTAGGTATTTTAAAAGGTAAGACTTTCATTAATAGCAGTATCTACTTCAATATTAATCATAAATTAACCAAATATCACAATACGAGGTAATATAGTATCATAATGAGATAATTTCAAAATATCGCCCTGATAAAATTGATAATATATTTGAACCAAAACTACAAGGAATGACTATAGATTGGAAAGGCGTTATGCCAGCGGTTACTACCAAGTTTACAGATAAAGACACTTTAGATTTATCCATGTTTACTACAAATATTGAAGCACAATTAAGTGCAGGTGTACATGGAATTATCTTAGGTGGTACCTTAGGAGAAGCGAGCACATTAAATAATGCTGAAAAAAGTATTCTAGTAAAAACTACCGTAGAAATTGTTAAAGGCAAAGTTCCCGTTATTATTAATATCGCCGAACAAAGTACAAAAGGTGCTATTGAAGCTGCTAAAAAAGCAGAAGAAGATGGAGCTAATGGACTTATGATGCTCCCGCCGATGCGATATAAAGCAGGAGATAGAGAAACAGTTGTCTATTTTAAAGAAGTCGCCAAAAACACTGATTTACCTATTATGATCTATAATAATCCAGTAGATTATAAAATCGAAGTAACTTTAGAAATGTTTGAAGAACTTATTAAACTCGACAATATTCAGGCGGTAAAAGAATCTACTAGAGATATTTCTAATATTACTCGTATAAAAAACAGATTTGGAGATCGATTAAAAATCCTTAGTGGTGTTGATACATTGGCATTGGAGAGTTTACTAATGGGTGCAGATGGATGGGTTGCCGGTTTGGTATGTGCATTCCCAGAAGAAACAGTAGCAATCTATGAACTACAAAAAGCAGGACGAATTAAAGAAGCAATAGCTATCTATCGTTGGTTTTTACCATTGCTAGAGTTAGATATAAATCCTAAATTAGTACAAAACATTAAACTAGCAGAAGTTGCTACTGGAATTGGAACAGAAAATGTACGAGCTCCAAGACTTCCATTAATTGGAGAAGAACGTAAAAATGTCTTACAGATTATTGAAAATGGACTAAAAACAAGACCTATGCTACCAGATTATAAATCACTGGTCGGTTAAATAAAATGCAACCAATTCTATGAGAATAAAATACTCTCAAATGAATTAAATTATTATAAAACTAACACACTAATTTGTCATTAATGATAAGCGGTAAAAATTACATTGGAAATCAACTTTCGGGAGAAGGTATCAAAACATATAAAACTTTTAATCCTAAACTGAATATAGAAAATCCAACTACTTTTCACGAAGCTTCTACAGAAGAAATAGAAAAGTCGATATCTCTAGCTTCTGAAGCCTTTGAAGCTTTTAAAAAAGTCTCTGGCATTAAAAAATCAGAATTTCTTAATGCTATTGCGGACGAAATTTTGAAACTAGATCAAGTACTTATCGATACATATATATCTGAAACAGGATTACCAGAAGGTAGAGCAAAAGGCGAACGCGGTAGAACTATAGGTCAGTTAAGAATGTTTGCAGAATTAGTTGCCAATGGTTCTTGGGTAGAAGCCACAATCGACACAGCAAATCCAGAACGCAAGCCTATAGCCAAACAAGATATTCGTAAAATGTTAGTTCCTCTTGGGCCTGTAGTTGTTTTTGGGGCTAGTAATTTTCCTCTAGCTTATTCTACAGCCGGTGGAGATACTGCTGCTGCATTAGCAGCTGGATGCCCAGTCATTGTAAAATCACATCCTATGCACGCAGGAACTGGAGAACTCGTAGCTTCAGCTATTGTAAATGCCGCTAAAAAAACAGGAATGCCAAATGGAATATTCTCGAATCTTAACAGCTCTGGAATCGAGGTTGGTACTAAACTGGTTGAGCATCCAAAAGTAAAAGCTGTAGGCTTTACTGGAAGTATAAAAGGAGGAAGAGCTCTTTTTGACTTAGCATCACAACGGCCAGAACCAATACCTGTATTTGCAGAAATGGGAAGTGTAAACCCTGTTATTCTTTTACCAAAAGCAACAACTTCTAAAGGAGCAGACCTTGCGAAAACCTATGCACAATCAATTACACTAGGAACTGGGCAGTTTTGTACAAACCCAGGTTTAATCCTAGGAATAAAAGGTGAATCACTTGATGATTTTATAAATACTTTATCTGATGAAATCGTAAAGATTGAACCTTCTTGCATGCTACATCCAAACATACTAGATAATTACGAAAAGAATAAAACAAATGCGATGCAACAAAACGGATTAATCACAGCTGCTGATTATGAAAATGATGTAGCTATTAATCACGCAAAACAAACGATAACTACTGTAGAAGGAAAAACATTTTTACAGAACACTACATTGCATCAAGAAGTATTCGGTCCATTTTCTATGGTTGTACAGTGCGAGAATATAGAAGAATTAGAGACTGTAATTACTAATCTAGAAGGACAACTTACAGGAACTATTCTTGGTGAAGATGATGAAATTGGAATGTATTCTCCCATAATAAACGCACTACAAAATCGTGTAGGGAGAATAATTTTTAATGGTGTACCTACAGGTGTAGAAGTGTGTCCTTCTATGCTCCATGGTGGCCCATATCCAGCATCTACGGATAGTAGATTTACTGCGGTAGGTATACATTCTATAAAAAGATGGGTTCGACCATTTAGTTATCAAAGTTGGCCAAATAATTTGTTGCCAAACGAACTTAAAAACGAGAATCCTTTACATATTTCTCGATTAGTAGATGGAAAACAAACTCATGACCAGGTTTAATCATGTCCAAAACCATTTATAAATGTATCGACGCTCATACTTGTGGAAATCCGGTTAGGGTTGTTACTACAGGACATCCTGATCTTAAAGGAAATTCAATGAGTGAAAAACGCCAACATTTCCTGAAAGAATATGATTGGATAAGGACAGGATTAATGTTCGAACCTCGCGGTCATGATATGATGAGTGGTAGTTTTTTATTTGAACCAAACGATTCTTCAAATGATTTTGCAATATTATTTATTGAAACATCTGGTTGTTTACCTATGTGTGGTCATGGAACCATTGGAACGATTACTATTGCTATTGAAGAAGGTCTTATACATCCAAAAATTCCTGGAAAAATAAAGATGGAAGCTCCTGCCGGTTTAGTTGAAATAACATATAAACAATCTGGAAAAAAAGTAGAGTGGGTTCGCCTAAAAAATGTAAAATCCTATCTTGCTAATCAGGGTTTAACTATAGATTGCCCTGAACTTGGAGAAATCATTTTTGATGTGGCTTACGGAGGTAATTACTATGCAATTGTGGACCCACAGAAAAATTTTAGTGGAATACATAATTTTACCGCTTCTAAATTAGTTCAATATTCTCAGGTTATTAGAGATCGAATTAATAAAAAATATCCAAACACTTTTATTCATCCAGAAAACGAAACCATCAGAAATGTGAGTCATATTCTTTGGACGGGAGATCCTTTAGACCCTAACTCTTCAGGGAGAAATGCTGTTTTTTATGGCGACAAGGCCATAGATCGCTCTCCTTGTGGCACAGGAACCTCCGCAAGAATGGCCCAATTATATGCAAAAGGAAAACTAAAAAAGGGAGATGATTTTATACACGAAAGTTATATCGGTTCTAAATTTATTGGAAGAATAGAAGAGGAAACTGAGCTTGCCAATCAAAAAGCTATTATTCCTAGTATACAAGGATGGGCTAAAATATATGGATACAATACAATTAGTATCGATGATAAAGATGATCCATATGCACATGGTTTTCAAGTAATTTGATGTTTAATACTGATTTAATGAAAAAATGAAAGAAGTAGTCGTTATAGGGGGAGGAATTATAGGGCTTTGCTCTGCATATTATTTGCAAAAAGAAGGTCATAAAGTTACCGTTATAGATCAGTCTTCAATGGATTTCGGAGCTTCTTATGTGAACGCTGGATATCTTACACCTAGCCATATTATCCCATTAGCTGCACCAGGAGTAATGAAAAAAGGAATCCAATGGATGTTTAACTCAGCCAGTCCTTTATATATAAAACCTCGATTTAATACAGAATTTTTAAAATGGTCTTGGGCTTTCAACAAGTCTTGCTCTTCAGAAAATGTAGCTCGTAGTATTTCTGCCATTAAAGATATAAATCTATTAAGCAGAGATCTCTATTCTGAAATTAAAAAACAAGAACAGTTTAAATTCCATTTAGAACGAAAAGGATTATTAATGCTTTGTCAAACCGATTCAATGCTGGAAGAAGAAATCCGTGTAGGAGAAATTGCAAAAAAAGAAGGTCTACCAGTTAAAAGTCTTTCTCTTTCCGAATTAAAGCAAATAGAACCTAATGTACAGTTACAGGCTAAAGGTGCTATTTTGTACGAATGTGATGGACATACTACTCCTCATCTATTTATGGAAGAAATAAAAGAATTCCTTTTAAATAAAGGAGTTGTCTTTTCTAAAAATGAAAAAATTACTGACTTAACTATAGATAATGGAAAAATTACTGCCATTAAAAGCACAACTACAACATATTCTGCTGATGAATTTGTATTAGCAGCTGGTTCTTGGTCCAAAGTACTAAGTAAAAAACTAGGAATTAAACTATTGTTAGAAGCAGGTAAAGGATATCGGATCAATTCTGATAGAGATTTAGGTATTACTATGCCTACAATTCTAGCAGAGGCTAAAGTTGCTGTCACTCCGATGCAAGGATTTACTCGATTCGCTGGGACTATGGAAATTGCTGGCATTAATCATAACATTAACAAAGTACGGGTTGAGGCTATTGCCAACGCTGCTCATAAATACTACCCAGATATTACTCTTACTGATGATGAAAAGAACGATGCTGCTAGTGGTTTACGACCTGTCTCTCCCGATGGTATGGCTTATATTGGCAAATCTAGAAAATGTAAAAACCTAACCATTGGAACCGGACATGCAATGATGGGTTGGAGTATGGGACCAGCAACAGGAAAACTAATTTCTGAAATTATTTCTGATAAAAAGCCATCCTTAAATCTAGACGTATTTAACCCAGACCGACGATTTTAGAAACACCAGATAAACCCATATAGGTTTGTTTAGGACACTTCTATAAGATCTCTTATTGTAATATATCCGTTTGCTTTTTATAGAAGGCATCTTGTTGTTTCTGCATCAACTCTCTTGCAATTTTCTTTTTATATTGATACAATTCGTCCTCTTCGGCAATATCACCATATACTCTGTCATTAACCGTATGATCCGTAGCTAATAAAATTTTGCGCTGATCTGCTTTTTGCGCTGTCCAGGTTTTTATTTCACCCTCAACATCTTCAATTTTAAAATCATATTCTCCTCTAGGGGAAAGTAACTTTGCAAAAATTGGAGAAGTTTCAATAGCCAAAAACAATAAAAAGATAAAAAACGAAGGCAACCAAGGCAATTCATTAAGTGCATTGACTCTAGCCATTAATCCATCAAAATTATCAATTATTGGCTGAGAGTCTTGTACCTGTTTTTCATACTCCAATGCTAACTCCATTTTTTGCAATTCTAAATTTGCAATTTTATCTGTATTCGTTTTCTTAAGTGTTACCAATTCCGCTAATTGCGCATCGTGTTTTTCTCTTTTTTCTTTGTAAACAGGGCCTTTGCCAACTAGCTCTGTTCCTTTTCGACCTTCTGCTTCTGCAATATAAGTTTCGTACAAGCTATTTACCTCTGTTTCTTTGTCGCTAATATCTTGTTTCAGTTCTGCAATTTCAGTATCTAAACCTTCTAACATCGGAGTGTACTGTGTCGCTATTTGTTCTTGATTTGCTAAGGTTAAATCATTCTTTTGCTCTAAGAGGACTTGATCAATTTCCTTTTCAAAAATCTTTAATTCTAAAGGTTTTGAAATCACTACCGCAATAATCACAGCTAAAATAATTCTAGGAGATGCCTGTAGAAATTCATCTAGAAAACTATCTTTTTTCTTAATAGTAGATACTATGAATCGATCAAGATTAAAAATTAATAACCCCCATACCAATCCAAAGAAAACAGCAGTGAAATAATTATCAAATACTGTATATAATGCATAACTGGCCGCTAAAAATGCCATCAGCGCTGTAAAAAATACCGTTGCACCAATACCTGCGTATTTGTTTTGTTCTCCATTAGAGCTATCCGCCAATATATTAGCATCTGCACCGGAGCACATAATAAAAAATCTTTTTAACATAATCTAAGGGTGTATTTTGATTGACAATAGACTTATAACGCTGATTTCTAACTAAATGTTGCGCAAAAACCTCACCAAGGTGAGGTTTTAATTAATTTATTATGATTTCTAATAACTAAAGTTTATGATCAATCTTTAAGTTTCACTTTTGATTTACCATTTTTTGTAGATGCATCAATTGAAAGCTTGTTATTAGAATCCTCTACTAATTTAAGAGCTTCCTTTGCAGAAATTTGTTTCCCATTGTAATAAAAATCAGCATCATTTTTTGCCATTCTTTCTATTAGCTTATTAGGCGTATTGTTCTCTGCCATCCTCGCTGCTCGCTGCTCTGCTCTCATAGCGTTCATTTCTGCCCTACGCATTTTTTTTTCTGCTTCCATTTCAGCTTTTCGAGCATTCATTTCTGCTTTACGCATTGCTTTTCTTGCTTCCAGTTCTGCTTTTTGAGCATTTTTTCTGGCTTCCATTTCCGCCATTCTCATTTCCTTTTCAGCTTTACGAGCTTGTATTTCAGCTTTTTTTCTGGCTTTTACTTCTTTTAGTCTTGATTCTTGGGTCGCTTCCATTGCAATTACACGAGCATTTTCAGCTACTTGTCTAGCTTCTTCTTGACTAAGCATTGCTATTTCTTGTCCCATTCTGGATTCCTCTGCCCTAAGCATGGCTTCTTCTCTTCTAATTTCCGCTTTTTCTCTTGCAAGTTCTGCTCGCTCTCTCGCCAATTCCCTTTGTACTTGCGCCTTTAAAACCGATTTTTCCTCTTCTGTCCAATCTTCATCTTCTGATAACAAAATTTCTGCGTAACCATCCTCCGTCTTTACATTTTCTGATTTTGTGGATTTGTTATTCTTATATTCTTTCTCCTTAGGAGGAGGTGGTGGTGGAATATCACTCTTCTCCCCTTTCTTCACTTCTGGAGCTGGTGGAGGTGGTGGCGGTGGAATATTACTTTTTTCTCCCTTCATTACTTTTGGTGATTCTGGAACTGGAGGTGGCGGAGGTATATCAGGAAATTGCTCTGCTCCTTTACGCTGATCAGAAGTCATATTCTTATAGATATTTATCATACGATAAATATCACTCTGCTTGATATTAATCGGTTTGTTACCTTTAATCTTAGAATTTAAATCTTTTGCCCAGATATTATATTCTTTTACCATTTCCTCAGTCACTCCTTCCTGAAAACTATTCTCAAAAGTTTTAAGGGAAGCGTTTTTTTCATTCTTCTCATCTTTCAAAACAGTAATTGCCGGTTCTGTTTCAGGATCTGAATTTACTATATCTGGATATGTAATTTCATCAATTGATCTCACTACTTCTTTAGCTACTATTTCATTATTAAAAAATAGTATGCATAGTGATAAAACAGGTACTAAAGTGACTAGTTTTATCACCATTCTTTTCTTAGAAAATTCTTTTGTCATCATCTGTAATCGTTTTTTTGTTAATGAATAATTAATAGGACTCGATAATACAGCTTGATTAGAGCTGTTGGGGTAATTAAGGAGTAACTCAAAGTATTTTTGTATTGAAAATTGTTGTTTCAATACATTTTGATCCGCAAGGAACTCATGGTTTAACTTTATAGATTTTTTAATAAAAATAAATACTGGGTTAAACCAAAATATAACTTGTAGAGCTTCTACAAACAGTATGTCTAATGTATGTTTTTGTAATACATGTGTTTTTTCGTGAAGTAAAACTTCCTCTGGAATTTTTTTATCTCGAAACTCTTTCTTTGGAACGAAAATATAACTAAGAAATGTATGCGGAACAATTGAATTACTTAACAATACATTAATATGAGATTGTTCTTTTAGTCTTTCGTTAGTTCTAATTTTTTTAGAAATACTACCAATATTTCGGATAAATCGAATCCCAAAAATCAGCATTCCAATTCCATATAAACTCCATAAAATAATAGATGTATAATTTATAGATTCCTCTGCAACAACAATATTAGACTCTGTCAATAAAGGGGTTACCATTTCGGAAACTACTTCTTGTTCGGTAATCACTTCAACTTGATAAGTTAATGTAATTAGGGGTATTGTAAACGCAAAAATTATACTGAATAATAAATAAAATCTCTTTATAAAGTGAATATTTTCTTTTTCTAAAAATAATTTATAGAATGCCCATAAAAGCATCAAACAAAGAGATGATTTAACTATGTATGTTATCATTTTTGTTTCTTTAAAAGTTCTTGATCTACAATCTTTTTAAGCTCTTCTAACTCTGACGTCGATAGATTAGTTTCTGAGGTAAAAAATGAAGCAAACTGCGATGCAGAATCATTAAAAAAGTTCTTAATCAAACCATTAACATGTTTTGAGAAATAGTCCGTCTTTTTCACTAAAGGATAATA
Source organism: Aquimarina amphilecti (assembly GCF_900109375.1). GTDB lineage: Bacteria > Bacteroidota > Bacteroidia > Flavobacteriales > Flavobacteriaceae > Aquimarina > Aquimarina amphilecti. The sequence continues at coordinate 8,735 of NZ_FOAB01000005.1, read as the reverse complement.
TTCTCTTGATTTTCCATACAACGTATACTCTATAAAACCTTTATCCGTCATTCTTTTTAACAAGGTAGCAACTGTGGTTGTAGCTGGTTTTGGTTCTGGGAATGAATCTAGTAAATCTTTCATAAAAGCTTTTTCTAGTTTCCAGAGGTATTTCATTAATTGTTCTTCGGCTTTAGATAACTGCATTACTCTACATTATTAGAATTAACTCTACAAATGTAGAATAAAAATTTATATTTCCAAATATTTTTTTGACTAAAACTAAAAAAACCGCTCATTTAGAGCGGTTTAATCACAATATAATATCTTTTTAATTAGGCGTTAGATCCTTAAGTTCTCCTGAAAAAGTACCCTGAATACAATTATTTACATCCAGAACAAAAGAAAAATCAAAACATATTTTTGTAGTCGCATTCTCCTCTGAAACTCCCACAATTGCTCTAGCTAAAGTAATTGTAGCATCACAATCTAATCCATTTTGACTTGAAACACATCCTGATGTAAAATCACTTGCCAACGATAAGAATGAATCCGATGTTGGGTTTACAAAAACCCAAGGAATGTAAGTCCCCGTTTTGAAATCATCTGTCCCAAAAGAATAAAGAAAAAATGTTACCAAACTAGTAGCATCTTGGGTTAGAATATCTCCTTCATCATCAATTCTTAATTCTCCATCAGAAAGAATTATTTTTCTTAAAAAGTGAGAAACTCCATCTGTGCCAGCAAAATCTGATGGCCCCACATCAATAAATGCAGCATTAGTAAAAACAAGGTCTTCATATTCAGTATAATCACAAGAAATATTTGTTGTAAATTCTGACTGACAATCTGAAGAAATTATCTCTCTTTCATTATCATCAGAACCACCACATGAAAAACTTAACATTAATCCTACTAATAGCAAAAAACTAAAAAACTTTTTTATCATACTCTCTTTCTCTTTAATTATCAAAAAATTATTTATTTAACTCCGTAAAATATTTATAAAACAACGGAATGGTTTCTATACCCTTTAAGTAATTCCAAACACCAAAATGTTCATTAGGTGAATGAATCGCATCACTATCTAAACCAAATCCCATAAGAATCGTCTTACTCTTTAATTCTTTTTCGAATAGAGAAACAATCGGAATACTTCCTCCACTTCGCTGTGGAATAGGAGTTTTACCAAATGTATCTTGATACGCTTTGCTAGCTGCTTGATATCCTACACTATCTATTGGAGTTACATATCCTTGTCCTCCGTGATGCGGAGTAACTTTTACCGTTACCGATTCTGGTGCAATACTTTCGAAATGATTTTTAAACAACTCTGTAATTTCTTTCCAATCTTGATTGGGCACTAAACGCATCGAGATCTTAGCGTATGCTTTACTTGCAATAACCGTCTTAGCTCCTTCTCCAGTATATCCTCCCCAAATTCCATTTACATCTAATGTCGGACGAATTGAATTACGCTCGTTAGTTGTATATCCTTCTTCTCCATATACTGCATTAATATCTAATGATTTTTTATAAGCATCTAACGAGAAAGGTGCTTTTGCCATTTCTGCACGTTCTTCTGTAGAAAGGTTTTCTACCTTATCATAAAAACCTGGGATTGTTATATGATTATCCTCATCGTGTAATGAAGCTATCATTTTAGTCAAAATGTTAATTGGATTTGCTACCGCTCCTCCATACAATCCACTATGTAAATCTCTGTTGGGGCCTGTAACCTCTACCTCGACATAACTTAAGCCTCTTAATCCTGTAGTAATCGATGGAACATCTTTTGCGATCATACCCGTATCACTAATAAGAATCACATCATTCGACAATTTTTCTTGATTTCTTTCTACAAACCATCCAAGACTATTACTTCCCACCTCTTCTTCTCCTTCGATCATAAACTTAACGTTACATGGAAGTTGATCTGTCTTAGTCATGATTTCCATTGCCTTAACGTGCATGTACATCTGTCCTTTATCATCACAAGAACCTCTGGCAAAGATTGCACCTTCTGGATGTAATTCGGTTTTTTTAATTACTGGCTCGAATGGTGGACTATCCCAAAGATCAATTGGATCTGGTGGTTGTACATCATAGTGACCATATACTAAAACGGTAGGAAGATCCGGATTTATAATCTTCTCTCCATAGACAATTGGGTACCCTGGAGTTTCACATATTTCTACAAGATCGCATCCTGCATTTTCCAGACTCTTCTTAATTTCATCTGCAGTCCTAATAACATCATTTTTATATGCAGAATCTGCACTAATAGATGGTATTTTAAGTAATTCAAGAAGCTCGTTGATGAAACGCTCTTTATGTTCCTGAACGTAAGATTTAGTGTTTTGCATTGGATTGAGTTAATTTTGTCTAAAAGTACTAAAAGTTTATATTTTTTTTACTGAGACTTTTTATTTTAAAAGTATTGTTTATATTTGCACTCGCTTTTACAAATAGTCCTAAGTTTTGTAAAGGTTTTAATGCGGGCGTGGTGGAATTGGTAGACACGCTAGACTTAGGATCTAGTGCCGTGAGGTGTGGGAGTTCGAGTCTCCCCGCCCGCACTGCAAAAGAGCCGAATCATATGATTCGGCTCTTTTTATTTTATTTATTTTTTACAATTGTAATTTTGGACCAAATCACATTTTAGTAATAATAAATTCTGACCTTCTATTAAGTTGATGATCTGCTTCTGAACAAGGATTTTCATTACCACAATTATTAATCAACTGTGTTTCTCCATAACCAATTGCACTTTCTATTCGACTAGATTCAATTCCTTGTGAAATAATATATTCTCTTGTTGATTTAGCCCTTCGATCTGATAAAGCAAGATTATAATCATCCGGTGATCTGGAATCTGTATGTGATTCAATTTTGATAACCATATTAGGATACTGAGTCATTAATAAAACAATTTTATTAAGTTCTATGGCCGCATCATTTCTTATAAAAGATTTATCTAAATCAAAATATATTATTCCTATCTTAATTTTGAGTAATCCATTTTCTTCTACAATTAGTTCACTTACAGTATCAAGCCCCAATGGCACTTCTGTTTTACCTGTCTGTCTAGCTGTTTTAAATTCTTTATCATTCGCGCTATAACCTTGTTTCTGGGCAATGACTTTATATTTTTCATCACAATCAATTGGAGTAACAAAATTATAATCTCCATTTACATCTGTGATAGTTTCTTGTATTTGTTCTCCACCGCTAGAAAACAAAGCTACTTTAACATTCGTAATTCGTTCACCAGTTTTATTGTTGGAAACATACCCATAGACGTTTTGAACACATTTTTCTACAGGAATCCTTTCAAATGAATAGATATCATCATCTCCTTTTCCTTGTTTTCTATTAGAACAAACAAATCCAGTATTTTTATCTTCTCTTATTATAAATCCAAAATCATCTAATTTACTATTAAGTGGAGATCCTAAATTTACTGGGGTTTCAAAATAATTGTTAACCACATAATTAGATTCAAAAACATCTAATCCTCCAAGTCCTAAATGTCCATCTGAAGCGAAATACAACCTCTCTTCTGTTATATAAGGGAACATTTCTCTACCATATGTATTAATCTGATTTCCTAGATTTCTAGGTTTAGAATATTCATCATTATCTAATATATCAACTACGAATACATCAGTTGCTCCTATTGAACCGGGCATATCAGAAACGAAATACAATTGTTTCCCATCTGGACTAACTGCTGGGTGTCCTACAGAATAATCCTCTCCGTTAAAAGGTAATTCTTTGATATCCGTCCATATTTGATTTCCTTTTCTATCTTCTTCTAAAATTGCACTATAGAGTTTAAGGTGATTAATACCTTCTTCGTCTCTTCCTAAATCTCCATCGAAGTTGTTACGGGTAAAATAAACCTTGTTATTATCTACAGAAAAAGAAACAGTTGCTTCGTGATATTTCGTGTTTATCGTTTCAGAAAAATTCTCTGATTTTATAACATCATTTTCTAAGGTATTCATTTTACCCAAATACAAATTAAGAAAAGGTTGCTCATTCCATCTGTATTTTCTTTCATGATAATAAGAAGAATCTATTGCAGAGGCATACACTAAACTATCTCTATAATACATTGGTCCAAAATCTGAATACTCCGTATTTATAGAGAGATTTCTAAGAACAAACTGCGGTTCTATATCTAAAATATCTTCTATAGTAACTTCTTCTTGTGCATATTTGGCGGCACGAGGATCATTAGTTTTCGTTTTATTAGCAAATTTTTTCATCCACTTCTTTGCTAATTTATATTCTCCTAAACCCTCTAAAGAATGGGCATACCTGAAAATATATTCTGGATTAACTTCATTTGGATACTCAGATATTAATTTATCATACCATTTAAAAGCATTCTCCATATCAGTATTAAAGTAATAAGCATCTCCTGCTTTTTGTAATACTTCGATCGAATTATCTCCTTCATCAATAACCGTTTCATATTCCTTAGCGGCCTGTATGTACCACATTTTAGAAAATAAATCATCCGCTCGTTTATACTTTTTCTGAGCCGAAATTGTAATTGAAAAAATCAATAAAATATGTATAGTAATAATTCTTTTCATTATTGAGTACTTTTTAGAAGAATCTAGGTGACTTTAATCTCTTTTCTGCTGATATCAATTCAAAACGTATCATAATCTCGTGACTACCTGTTGTAAACTGTTGTAACTCGGTAGTAGTATAATCATATGCATACCCTATTAACAATCCTGGGGAAACTTGAAACCCCGCAAGACCACTAAATGAATCATCCCAACGATAGGCTGCTCCTAATCTAAATTTATCATAAAACATAAAATTAGCTGATAAATCGACTATTAAAGGAGCTCCTACAACATGTTTTAACAAAAATGCAGGTTTAAATTTGGTATTTGCATTGATATCAAATACCAATCCTCCTATTAAGAAAAAATGTAATCGTTCTGAGGCTAATGATTGTTGAATATCATCATAATGTTGATCTGTAAAGAAATTTGGAATAGATATTCCTAAATAACTTTTTTCACCATGAAGATATAATCCAGCTCCAACAGTGGGCAAAAACCTATTATTGATGTTTTGTTGAAACAATACATCTGGGTTTTGAGATTGACCTCTTGTCCAATCTAGACTAAAGAGTCTTCCTCCTCCTTTAACTCCAAAAGATAATTTATGGGTTTGAGAAGCTTGAATGGTATAAGAAAAATTCAAATCAACATAAAACTCATCAGAAGGGCCTATTTGATCGTTTACAATAGACAACCCTAGGCCCACCTTTTTTCCAATAGGTGAATCTACTGTTAAGGTTTGCGTTCTTGGCGCCCCATCAATACCTACCCATTGAGAACGATGAATCCCTGTAACACTAAGATTTCCTCGAGATCCTGCGTAAGCGGAATTCACACTCATCGTATTATACATATACTGCGTAAATTGTGGATCTTGCTGAGCATACATACCTAATGATACAAATACTATTAGAATCCCTATATTTTTTCTGATATCAATATTCATTGTCTTTATCAAATTTTTCGAAAGTATATTTTCTCTTTTACTATTCTTTTTCATCGGTAGAATTTTTATCTATTGATATATAACCATCCAGCTTTCGGCTCATTACCATCTCCTAAATCAAGAATATAGTAATAGGTTCCTACTGGAAGTTTATCCTCCGTATATAAAACGGCTCTACCGTTTGAAGTTCCATCAAATGTATTATCATATCCATCTTTTTGATATACGATATTCCCCCATCTATTATATATAGTCAGTTTATTGTTTGGATATCTATCTATACAATCGATATAGAATTGATCATTTACACCATCATTATTTGGTGAAAACTCATTAAACACAGTCAAACAAATAGTTTCAATTGTAACTTGATCTTCATCATTATCAGGGTCCCCATCAACTTGATCTAAGGAGATTAAAGAAGCAATATTCAGATAGTCTTCTATATCTAACACTTCTACTGTGATTTCGAGTGTCTCAGAATCATTGCCTGGAACTAATGGAATATTCCATATCCCTGAAACTTCACTGTAAACTCCAGAGGTAGCCGTAAACGATTCAAACTCATATCCAGTAGGTAACTGATCTAATATTTCTACTGTAGTAGCATCCAAAGAACCTAGATTATTAGCGGTAATTGTAAAAGTTATGATATCACCTATTGCAGGGTTTCCATTACTAACCGTTTTGATAACTTGTATATCTGCTACAGGTGTCTCAATAAATGCATTGTCTTCATCATCCTCGCTTTGATCTCCATCATCATTATTAGGATCACTATTAGGATCAAACTGATCACTCGCGGTAATCTGAGCAATATTAATATACTCTCCATCTTCTAATGTTGGCATATTAACGGTTGCCTCGTATGTTAATGTTAATCCAGCAGTTGTTATAGTTAAACCTGACCAATCAATAATATTACCTGTTAATAAACCTCCGTTACTAATATTGGAAATATTACTATAACCAATAGGTAATATATCCTGAGCACCGACTCCTGTTGCTGTATCGGGTCCAGTATTATCTATTTGTAATGTAAACGTAACAACCTCACCAACATTGGCGTTTACATTACTAACTGACTTGGTAAGACTCAGATCTGCTTGCTCTACAAATACCTGAATATTATCTTGGTCATCCTCTGTAATATCATCATTACCTGGCACACTATTAGGGTCCAATTGATCACTCGCAGTAATCTCTGCCTCATTAATATATTCATCAGAAGTTCCAGAAGGAGTATTTACCAATACATCTATAAATAATGTTTGTGTACTTCCATTCGGCACTGTACCAACATTCCAGATTCCTGTAACTTCATCATATGTCCCAGACGTCGCACTAAAAAGTATAAAATCAAATCCAGGTGGTAATTGATCTACTACTTCAACATTCGTAGCTACATCTGGACCGTTATTAGTTACAGTTATTTGGAAAGTGATCTCATCACCAACATTTGGTGTAATATCATCGTCTACGACTGTTTTTTCTAATGACAAATCAGCAATCGCATCTACAGGAGTAATCAATTGATTATCCTCATCATCTTCGCTCTGATCTCCATCATCGTTACCTGGTCCAGAATCAGGATCTGTTACATCTGATGCAGAAACTTCTGCTACATTTAAATAATCTCCTGTGGCATTCACTAATACATCAATTAACAATGTTTCTGATGTTCCACTAGCGATATTACCTACATTCCAAATTCCTGTATTCTCATCATAACTTCCGGTTGAAGAACTAAAGAGTACAAAATCAAATCCTGAAGGTAGTAGATCTAATATTTCAACACCTGTTGCATCTTGTGGACCATCATTAGTTACCGTTATTTGGAACGTAATTTCTGTTCCAACCAACGGCATTGTATCTCCATCAACAACAGTTTTTGCTAAAGATAAATCAGCTATAGACTCTACTGGAATAACAATCTCACTGTCTTCATCATCTTCGCTTTGATCTCCATCATCATTATTAGGACTCGAATCTAGATCTAAAATATCTGATGCAGTAACTTGCGCTATATTTAGATAATCTCCTGTAGCATTTACTAATACATCTATCAATAATGTTTCTGATGTTCCATTAGCAATATTACCTACTGTCCAAATTCCAGTGTTTTGATCATATCCTCCTACTGTAGAACTAAACAAAACAAAATCATATCCAGATGGAAGCAAGTCGGTTACTTCTATACCTGTTGCATCCTGTGGACCATCATTAGTTACCGTTATTTGGAACGTAATCTCAGAACTTATTAGCGGAGTTGTATCTCCATCGACCACAACTTTAGTAAGCGACAAATCAGAAACTGATTCTATTGGAGTAACAATTGCATTATCTTCATCATCTTCATCTTGATCACCATCATCATTATTCGGAACAGAGTCCATATCAAAAACATCTGAAGCAGTAACTTCTGTAATATTTAAATAATCTCCGGCGGCATTTACTAATACATCTATCAATAATGTTTCTGATGTTCCACTAGCAATATTACCTACTGTCCAAACTCCGGTGTTTTCATCATAATCACCGACAGTAGAACTGAATAATATAAAGTCATACCCAGATGGTAGTAAATCTGTTACTTCAACACCTGTTGCATCTTGTGGTCCGTCATTGAATACTCTGATTTGGAAAGTTATTTCTGAACCAATTAATGGTGTTGTATCTCCATCTACTACTACTTTGGTTAAGGATAAATCAGCTTGTGCTGGAGGAATCGTAATACTATCCTCATCATCATCGGCTATACCATCGCCATTATCATCAACGGTATCATCTGCCGTAGGATCACTATCTGGATCAAACTGATCACTATCCGTGATCTGAGCAGCATTCGTATATTCTCCTGCAGCTCCGGTTGGTGCATTCACTGTAGCTGTATAAGTTAAAGTAATACTACCATTATTAGAAGGGATACTCAATCCACTCCAATTCGCAGTGTTGTTCGGAAGATCTGGAGTACCACCGTTATTAACAGCTACTAACGTAAACCCTATTGGTAATACATCTTCTACTGAAACTCCCGTAGCAGCATCTGGACCTGCATTACTAACCACTAAACTAAAAGTTACTGTATCGCCAACATTTGGACTGCTATTATCAATACTCTTTGTTATACTTAAATCCGATGATTGAATAACCACAACAGCAGTATCCTCATCATCATCAGCAATACCATCACCATTATCATCAACTGTACTATCTGA
>NZ_FOAB01000003.1:581127-681144 GCF_900109375.1 Aquimarina amphilecti | reverse complement strand
CAAGAACCATTATTTGCAATTGATTTTCAAGCAATAAGAAACATTAATCAAAGTGATGATGGAACCGATTATGCACCACCGTTAACAGGAATTAGATCAGATGAACAATATGACCTTGGTGGTGGTTGGTCTGTTGCTGTACCTTCTTTAGAAGTTTTTGACACTTGGGATGACCGAGATTATAGAAAAACTGTGAGTTTTGATGCTACCGGAATTTTTAATGGTATTGTGGAACCTTATACGGTATTTACGGATTTTAATACAAGAGCAGTAAACCGTCCTCATATTGCTAAATACACTCGATTCATAGGAGCAACGGCTAATGGAAATGGTCGTGCATCAGAAACTAATTATGCCACAATGAGATATGCAGAGGTATTGTTGATTGCAGCAGAGGCATTAAATGAAATTAACGGTGGAAGCGAAGAAGCTCATCAGTATGTAAATAGAGTAAGAGCTAGAGCTAGAAATGGTTCTGATTTCCCGGCTGATGCTTCTGGTTTGTCTCAAGACGATTTTAGAACTATGGTATTAGAAGAACGCAGATTAGAGCTAGCCTTCGAATTTAAAAGATGGTATGATATTGCTAGAAGAGAAATGGGAACACAAGTATTTGGATCAACTGGACTCGAAGGTCTAAAAGCTAACTTTGATCCAACTCGTGATTATCTATTACCTATTCCAAATGAAGAAGTACTAAGAAATCCTAACTTATCTCAAAATGACGGGTATTAATTGATGATATCTATGATAAAAGAAAAAAGAAAAATATTTCCCGGATTAATTATCACTTTACTAATATGTTTTACCGCTTGTAAAGATATTTCTTCGGATAATAAACAAGAAGAAACGATAGCTGAAGAGGATAAGATTATTCAATATTCGGATAGGTTTTCATATTTATTAGACTATTCGGTAGATTCTTTAGCTTTTCCAAGAAGTGCTGATGATAATGGGATTATTAAAAAAGTTCTATCAAAGGATTGGACCAGTGGTTTTTTTCCAGGTACTCTTTGGAAAATTTATCAATTAACTGGTGATACTAAATATAAAGCTAAGGCTAAAGAATGGACAACTTTTATTGAAAAAGAAAAGTATAATGATAGAACCCACGATATGGGATTCAAAGTGTTTTGTAGTTTTGGAAATGGATACAGAATGACAAATGATGAATCTTATAGAGCCATTATTTTAGAAAGCGCAGAAACTCTATCTACTAGATATAACAGTACTGTCGGGTCGATCCGTTCTTGGGATTTTAATAAAGAAGAGTGGCAATTTCCTGTGATTATTGATAATATGATGAATTTAGAATTGCTTTTTGAAGCATCTAATTACTCAGAGGACCCTAAATATTATAATATAGCCCGGCAACACGCTAACACGACTTTAAAAAATCATTTTAGAGAGAATAATAGTAGCTATCATGTAATAGATTATGATACTATAACTGGTAAAATTAGAACAAAGGTAACTCACCAAGGTTTTAGCAATGAATCGTCTTGGGCAAGAGGTCAGGCTTGGGGGCTTTATGGCTATACTATGGCGTATAGATATACCAAAGATATAGCGTTTTTAGAACAATCTAAAAAGATTGCTTCTTTTTTAATGGAACATAAAAACCTCCCAGAAGATGCGATACCATATTGGGATTTTGATGCTCCTAATATTCCTAGTGAACCTAGAGATGCTTCGGCGGCAGCAGTTATTGCTTCGGGAATGATAGAATTATATGAATATACAAAAGACAAAAAGTATCTGGAATTTGCAGATGAAATTATAGCAAGTTTGTCATCAAAAAAATATATAATTCAAAAAGAAACTAATGTACCATTTATTCTAAGTCATAGTACGGGAAATTGGCCTAAAAATGATGAGATTAATGGACCAATTAGTTACGCTGATTACTATTTTTTAGAAGCAGTTTTAAGGAGAAAGAACCTTAAGTAAAGCCTACAAATCTTATGAATAATAGTATTTTTTCTTTTCTAAAATTGGTACAGTTTATAGTGCTTCTTTTTTTGTCTTCTTATTGCTTAGCGCAAATAAGTAGATTAAAAGAAAATATAAATGATAATTGGGAATATCTAGAATTGGATCTCGAAAATGTGGATCAGGTCCATAAACAAACCAATTGGGTTTCGGTTAATTTACCACATACTTGGAATAATTATGATACTATGGATCTTCAGCCTGGTTATAGAAGAAGTTCGAGTTGGTATAAAAAAAATATTCAGATAGAAGCGATCACAAAAGATGTTGTTTATGATCTATACTTTGAAGGAGCGAATATAACCACTCAAGTGTTTATTAATAGTAAATTAGTTGGAAAACATGTTGGCGGTTATATTGGATTTTCATTTGATATTTCTAAGGAGTTGAAAATTGGAAATAATGAAATATTGGTTAAAGTTGATAATAGTTATGATCCCGAAATAATACCTTCTCAAAAAAGTGACTTTTTTATTTATGGTGGAATAACCAGAGATGTATGGCTAATTCATAAGCATAAAACTAATATTTCTGATCTAAAAATAACTACTCCAGATGTTTCCAAAGAACAAGGATCTTTAAAGCTGGATATAGAAATATCAGGTCTGCAAAAAAATGAAGAATATAAAGTAACAGCCCATTTATTTGAACCAAATGGAAAAGAAATACAAAAAATCACAGAAAAAATACTTACCAATCAATTAACATTAAATTTAAAAGATATAGCTAAACCATTACTATGGGATATCGATGCACCTAATTTGTATACGATTGAGGTTGTATTATTAAAATCTGGAAAACAAATCGATAGATTATCAGAAAAAGTAGGCTTCCGCTGGTTCGAGTTTAAAAAAAATGGACCATTTTATCTTAATGGGAAAAGAGTATTGTTACGAGGAACACATCGTCACGAAGAACATGCAGGATATGGAGCAGCAATGCCAAATGAATTGCATCGCAATGATATTAAAGCTATAAAAGAGATGGGTGCTAATTTTATTAGGTTAGCACATTATCCTCAGGACCCAGAGGTTTATAAAATGTGCGATGAGTTAGGGATTTTAGTTTGGGATGAATTACCTTGGTGTAGAGGAGGAATTGGAAATGAAAATTGGAAAACCAATACCAAAAACATGTTATCCGAAATTATCAATCAAAACTATAATCATCCAAGTGTTATCATATGGTCTTTAGGAAATGAAATTTATTGGTTGCCAGATTTTAAGGATGGGGATAATGAGAAGAAATTAAATGATTTTTTAGAAGAATTAAATACACTATCACATACATTAGATCCAACAAGAAAAACTGCTATCCGTAAATATTATTCAGGATCAGATATTGTAGATGTATTTTCACCATCTATCTGGTCTGGTTGGTATTCTGGTAGCTATACTACCTATGAAAAAGCACTAAAAAAATATATAAAAGAATATACTCATTTTCTTCACGCCGAGTATGGAGGGTCTAGTCATTATGGTAGACATACAGAAAATCCAATTGATGGCAGTGGAACCATGGACCAAGATGGATGGACAGAGGCGATCACTCAAACTTCCATTACTAATATTGCCAAAATAGGTGATTGGAGCGAAAATTATATTGTGGATCTTTTTGATTGGCATTTAAAGATAGCCGAAACTAATCCATCTTTTGTAGGCAATGTACAATGGGCATTTAAAGATTTTGGAACACCATTAAGACCAGAAAATGATATCCCTTATGTAAATCAAAAAGGGATTATGGATAGAGAAGGAAACCCTAAAGACGCATATTACGTTTTTAAAAGTTATTGGGCGAAAGACCCATTTGTATATATAGAATCTCACACTTGGACAGAAAGACAAGGTCCTAAAGATACGTTTCGTACTATAAATGTATTTAGTAATTGTGATAAAGTAGAGTTGTTTTTTGAGGGAAAATCTTTAGGGGCAAAGAAAAAAGACATTAATAAGTTTCCTGCTTCGGGACTAACATGGGATGTGCTTTTTAAAGAAGGATCGAACCAATTAAAAGCAATTGGATATAAAGCTGGGAAAAAAGCTACAGATAGCCTTAAAGTTAGTTATAGGTATCAAAAAAATGATGTAGCCAAGTCATTGTCACTTTCATATGAAAAAATAAAAAATGGTAATTATTTAATTACGGCTATTGCAAAAGATAAAGAAGGATTGAGATGTTTAGACTATGAAGAGAGAGTCTATTTTCAATGCTTGTCTGGAGGAGAAGCTAAAAAATATCTAGGCACACCAATGGGCAGTGAATCCATTAAAATGTCTAATGGTAAGGCACAAATTGAAGTCATACCAAATAAAGAAAACTCTACTATCGAAATGATGGTGTTAAATCAAAGTTTTAAAGGAACTTATTTAACCATATCAAAATAATAGTTAGAGTTTACATTTTGTTAGTTTTTGAATTGTTTTTAGGGGAGGTGTCTTATGATGCCTCCTCTATTGTTTTTTAAAAAGGAAAATACGCTTTAGCATTATGGTAACAAATGTCGGAAACAATTTTACCTAACCATTTTTCATCTCTAGGTAGTATTCCATTTTTTACATCATCTCCGATTAAGTTACAGAGGATACGACGAAAATAATCGTGTCGCGGAAAAGATAAAAAACTTCTTGAATCAGTTAACATACCAACAAAACAACTAAGTATACCTATATTAGATAATGAGTTTAAATGTTTTTCCATACCATCTTTTTGATCCAAGAACCACCAAGCTGCACCATATTGAATTTTTCCTTTCACACTTCCGTCATTAAAATTACCAACCATAGAAGCAAAAACCTCATTGTCTGATGGATTCAAGTTGTATAGGATAGTTTTGGCGAGTTGATCTGTTTTGTCTAAAGAATTCAAAAACCTGCTTAAGTTTTTAGCCTGAGAATAATCACCAATGGAGTCAAATCCAGTATCAGGACCAAGTTTTTTTAAAAGTCTTTTGTTATTATTTCTAATTGCTCCTAGATGATATTGCTGAACCCATCCTCGTTTATGATAACAAGTACTTAAGAAGTGCAAAACTTCAAACTTGAAATAATTAATCTCTTTAATTTCAAGAGGTCTTTGTGCTTTTATTTTTTTAAAAATCTGTTCTATATTACAGGTTCCTTTCTGAAAATAATATAAATTCTCTAAGCCGTGATCAGATAATCTGCAACCAGTTTCGTGAAAGTAATCAATTCTGTTTTCCAGTGCAGCTAAGAGATCTTCAAAATTTTTAATTTGTATGTTGGATTTAGCTTCTAACTGATTAAGATATTCTAGATAGTTTGATGAATTTCCTATGGCATAGGAATTATCAGGTCTGAAGGTCGGTAAGAGCTTCATTTCTTTCTCTTTAGCCGCGTATCTGCTGTGGTTTTTTAGTGAGTCGATAGGATCATCTGTGGTGCAAACTAACGTTACATTGTTCATTTTTAGTAACCCTTGAGTCGTATGATTTAAGCTTTGTAATTGTTCATTGGTTGATGAATATATTTTTTTTGCCGTCTCTGGAGATAGTATTTCGGAGATAGAAAAATGCTTCATAAGTTCCATATGTGTCCAATGAAACAAGGGATTTCTTATGGTATACGGAACTGTATCCGCCCATTTTAGAAACTTTTCATTATCAGTAGCTTTGCCTGTGATAAATTTTTCGTTGATACCTAACGTTCGCATAGCACGCCACTTATAGTGATCTCCTTGTAACCATACTTCAGTAATAGTATTGAATTTTCTATTATCACAAACATCTTTTGGTGATAGGTGATTATGATAATCTATAATAGGTAGATCTTTAGCATAGGAATGATAAAGAATTTTGGAAAAATCGTTTTGTAGTAAAAAGTCGTTGTGGATAAATGACGATGTAGCTTTCATATTTTCTAACTAATTTGAATTAGAACATAGTTGCAATATAACTACCGTATAGTATCCAAATATTTGTTTTTGGGTAACGAATTGTTCAATATCTCTGATATTATGATTCTTAGTAAGTCATAAAGTTTATAAAACAATTCAGATGATCTTCTAATTTATTGTTTTTGATAAAAAAAGGCCTCATATAATGAGACCTTTTCTAATTTATTTGTAATGATATTATTTAACATTATGGATATGAACATCTCTTTGCGGGTAAGGAATTGATATTCCTGCAGCGTCCAATGCATTTTTAGAATCTTCTAAAGCACCAAAATAAACATCCCAATAATCAGCAACATTAGTATTTGGTCTTACTACAAGATTAATAGCGTTATCTCCAAGTTCACTAACCGCTACAGTAGGAGCTGGGTCCTTTAGAACTTTAGGGTTATCTGTAAGAACTTTCATAATAACATCTTTCGCTTTTTTGATATCATCTCCATAACCAATACCTATATTAAGATCGACTCTTAATGTTCCTTGAGAAGTATAATTTATAATATTTCCATTAGATAAGGTTCCGTTAGGAATGATTGCTTCTTTATTATCAGGAGTAGATAATTTTGTAGTGAAAATTTCTATTTCTTTTACCACTCCTAGAACTCCTTGTGCTTCGATTAAATCACCAATTTTAAAAGGTTTGAAGATCATAATAAGAACACCTCCTGCAAAATTAGCCAAAGATCCTTGTAGCGCTAAACCAATTGCTAAACCAGCGGCTGCTAAAATAGCAGCAAAAGATGTGGTTTCAACACCAATCGTTCCAAGAACAGCAAGAATTAATACAATTTTTAAAATCCAACCTAGAAGGTTAGAAAGAAATTTTTGCAGACTTTCGTCATAATTTCTTAATGCCATTACTTTAGAAATTCCTTTCAATAGTTTTTTGATGATCCAAGAACCTATAATCCAAATTAGTATTGCTCCAATTACCTTTGGTCCAAAATCAACAATAAAATCGGTTCCTTTATCCAACCACTTTTGAATATCCATATACAAGTTTTTTAAAATTAATGATTTGTAAGTCTTAAAATTAATAATTTATGTTTTTGATTGGGTAATACAATATATAAGAATATCAGAAATTCGATAAATGACCATTGAATGCCTTTAAAAGGTTAATAATCCTAAATTTTTTATAAGAGTTCTTACAAAACTTCAGGATTATTCATTTTAATTGTACATTACACAACCTCAAAAAAATAATTTATGTCAGAGTTTTTGTACTTTTTTAAAGAAGGATTTTTTCATGTCTTGGATTGGCAAGCATATGATCATATTCTATTTTTTATAGTCCTTATTATTGCATATGCTTTTGACGATTGGAAAAGAATTTTAACGTTAGTAACGTTATTTACTTTAGGGCATACGGTTTCTTTATTCTTAGCTGTCTACGATATAGTTACTGTAAATTCAAAACTTGTAGAGTTTTTGATCCCTATCACTATATTGATTACCGCTGTATTTAATGTATTTACGGCTAAGAATACTACAAAAAAAGATAAAATAGGAGTGTTGTATGCTACTACAGCTTTTTTTGGACTTATTCATGGGTTAGGCTTTTCAAGTTATTTTGATATGATTAGTAGCGGTGGTGATTATAAAGCACTTTCAATATTAGAATTTGCTCTTGGTATTGAAGTGTCTCAAATTATTGTTGTTCTAATAGTTCTTATTATAAGTTTCCTTGTTCAAATGATTTTTAGATTTTCTAAACGAGATTGGATATTAGTAGTTTCTTCTATAGTAATTGGGATGGTAATTCCTATGATAATTTCAAACAGAATATGGTAATTAATTATCAATTAGTGTTGTATTTGACACATAGTCATAATATATTCGTACTTTATTAAGTATAAGTACTATCCAATTTTTTATATGCCAAAAAAAAAACAACTGAAATATGATAAAGCCTATCTTAGAATAGCAAGAGAATGGGGGAAGTTATCCCATTGTGATAGAAAAAAAGTTGGCGCGGTTATTGTCAAAGATAGAATGATTATTTCTGATGGTTTTAATGGAACTCCAACAGGTTTTGAAAACCCTTGTGAAGATGAAGAAGGATACACTAAATGGTATGTGCTTCATGCAGAAGCTAATGCGATTTCCAAGGTTGCATCTTCTACACAATCTTGTAAGGGAGCTACATTATATATTACACTCTCACCTTGTAAAGAGTGTAGTAAATTAATCCATCAAGCAGGGATAAAGAGAATTGTATATCAAACAGCGTATAAAGATGATTCCGGACTTTTGTTTTTAGAGAAAGCTGGTGTAGAAATAGAAAACATTATTGATTTAGACGATTAATGGGTTATTCAAAAAAATATTTGCCATTATTTATTGGTTTGGCGATGGGAGCGGGAGTCTTTTTAGGAAGTAAGCTCAACTTTAGCAATCCGTCTGCTAAATTATTTTCCTACAATGCTAAAAAGGAAAAATTAAATCGGCTAATTGATTATATAGATTATGAATATGTCGATGATATTAATACAGATAGTATTGTAGATGTAACAGTAAATAGAATTCTTGAAAACCTTGATCCGCATTCTGTATATATTCCTCCAGAAGAATTAGAAGGTATTACCGAAAGTATGCAAGGAGATTTTATAGGAATTGGTGTTAGTTACTATCCGTATAGAGATACAATTTCTGTTATTAATACAATTAAAGGTGGACCTAGTGAACAATCTGGAATTTTGGCTGGAGATAGAATACTCATGGCTGATCAAGACACACTTTATGGTGAACGCCTGCGAAGAGATGGATTAGCAGATAAATTAAAGGGAGAACTGAATAGTCAAGTCCAATTAAAAGTTTATAGAAAAGGCACAGGTATATTTGATGTAGTTGTAAAACGAGGTAGAGTGCCATTGAGAAGTGTAGATGCTAGCTATATGCTAAAAGAAAGATTAGGATATATAAAAGTGAACCGTTTTGCAGAAACTACGTATAAAGAGTTCAAAAAAGCACTAGATTCTTTACAAGATCTTGGTGCAGAAAATTTAGTTGTAGATCTTAGAGATAATGGAGGAGGTTTTATTGCTCCTGCACTAAAAATGGCCGATGAGTTTTTGCAAAATGATGAATTAATCATGTTTACTAAAAATAAAAAAGGAGCCATAGAAAATAATTATGCTACACGTAATGGTAGTTTCGAAAAAGGAAATGTATATGTGTTAATTAATGAAAACTCTGCTTCTGCAAGTGAGATTTTTGCAGGTGCTATCCAAGATAATGATAGAGGTACTATTGTAGGTAGACGTTCATATGGTAAAGGTTTAGTGCAAAGAGAAATGGCATTAGGAGACGGTAGTGCAATTAGATTGACAATTTCTAGGTATTATACGCCAACAGGACGATCAATCCAGAAACCTTATGAGAATGGCAATAAAGAGTATTTTAATGAATATTTAGAAAGATATAAAAATGGTGAATTACAGAATGCAGATAGTATACAGGTTGCAGATTCTTTAAAGTTTAAGACACCAGGCGGTAAAACAGTGTATGGAGGTGGAGGAATAATACCGGATATTTTTGTTAGTAAGGATACCACAAGAGTTGGAGAGACATTAGATTATATGCTAAGATCCGGAAGAATGGGTGGATACATATTCGAAGAGTTGGATAAAAAGAGAGCATTTTACAATGAATTAACTGAAGAACAGTTCAAGGAAGAAATAAATATAGATGATGATTTTGCAGATGGATTTCTTGTATATACGAGAAAAAATGGAATTGATATTAATCTGAAAAATTATAGAGAACAATTAAAGAAGTATTTAAAAGCTATTATGGCTCAGCAACTATTTGGGACTAGTGAATTTGAAAAAATTATTAATAAAGATGATAAAATGATTCAAAAAGTTTTATCTATTTCTGATTAGAAACTTACATTCAATTTAAATATGGAATCACTAACGGATTTTCTAGCAATTTTCTGCTTTTGTTTTTTTTTAATCGCAATTATTATAACGCTTATAAACAATAGTGCTTCCATTTTATTAGATCACGGGATTTATGTACAATCTTCTTATCCACGTACATCATTATTAATAAAGCATATCAAAAGTACGTCTGATATGTCCTTTAAAAAATCTTTAAAGAAAGCTTTAGTATTAAGAAAATTGCACAAACTATTTATAGTGTTTTCATTAATATGTGGCATTTTTCTGGCTATATTAACATTTAAGTGATATTTTTAAAAACAGAAAAAGACTTTAGAATCTTATCTAGGCCCCAAATATGTCAGAATTAACAGAATATCTATTAGCAATTGCTCTTTGCTCTCCACTTTTTTTCTTTATTGTGGCAGTAGGGTTTAGGTTGTTGGATAATAGTGCGTCTTTATTTCTTGATAACGAAATTTTGGTGGATTCTTCTTACGTGTCAGGAGATTTGATTAGAGAGCATATTGAAAGTACTGAAGATTTCAAATTAAAGAGGTCCTTAAAGAGGGCTCTTACCTTCAGGAAATTGCATAACTTTTTTATGATTTTAGCAGTAATATCATTACCACCAGTAATCATTGCCTGTTTCCTTGTGACATTTATAGCATAAACCGTAACAGCTATCCGTTCTTCTGTTTCTGTTGTATAGCTCTAGAAATTAAAAGTATCATAAGTAAAATAACGACACAAGCTGAACCTAGGATGCTAATTAATGCAGTTTTACTATCTCCTTGTAAAATATCGTTAAAATCTAAAACAGTGGCATTGTAAATAATCAAAGAAATAGCTACTACGATCAAAGCATAAATAAAGTACTTCATTTAAAATAGACCTTTTATATTAGTTGCAAATAATTTTACCGCAATTGCGAGCAAAATTACACCAAATATTTTTCTAATAACATTAATTCCTTGTTTACCTAGTACTTTTTCTATTCTTCCAGAAGATTTAAGAACAATATAAACAAAAATAATATTAACAACTATGGCGATTACTATGTTTATAGGTTGATATTCTGCCCTAAGAGATAGTATAGAAGTCATGGTTCCAGCTCCAGCAATAAGTGGAAATGCTAAAGGTACAACTGCTGCAGTTTCCGGTTCATCATCCTTGTATAATTGAATACCCAGAATCATTTCTAAAGCTAAAAAGAATATGATAAAAGCACCAGCAACGGCAAAAGAATTAACATCAATACCAATTAGATTTAGAATCTCTTTACCTACAAATAAAAATAATATCATTAAGATAGCTGCTACTAGAGATGCTTTCTCACTTTGTATATGACCTACTTTCTTACGAAGGTCAATAATAATAGGAATGCTACCCACGATATCAATTACTGCAAAAAGTACCATGCTAGCAGTTAATATCTCCTTTAAGTCAAAGTTCATTTTAATTGATTTTTATGGTTAGTGCCAAAGTACATAGACTTACGCAGTATAAAAGTAGCATAAAAAGATAAATAATCAGTAAAATTTATCTCTCATAAAAACTATCTTCGCAATATGTTTCAGTTAGGTAAAACCATCGTTTCAGAAGAAATTATCGAAAAAGATTTTGTTTGCAATCTTTCTGCTTGCAAAGGCGCTTGTTGTATTGATGGAGAAGCGGGAGCACCGTTAGAAGAATGGGAAACCCAAAAATTAAAGGAAATTTACCCTGTCGTAAAACCTTATTTAAGAAAAGAAGGTGTTGAAGCAGTTGAAAAACAAGGAGCTTTTGTAAAGACTGCACAAGGAGAATTAGAAACTCCGTTAATAGAGGGAGCAGATTGTGCATATGTTATTTTTGATAAAAAAGGCACAGCTTTATGTGCAATAGAAGAAGCTTATAATCAGGGGGAAGTGGATTGGAAAAAACCAATATCTTGTCATTTGTATCCCGTTAGAGTTCAGGATTACACGGAGTTTTCTGCGGTTAATTACCACAAATGGGAAATATGTGACGATGCCTGTACATTGGGAAAAGAACTTCAAGTACCCGTATACAAATTTGTAAAGCAAGCATTGATTCGTAAGTTCGGAGAAGATTGGTATATGGAGCTAGAAAAAGTAGCAAAAGACCTGAAAAAATAAAATTCCTTATTTTTATTGTTATTAATGTTTACCTAATAGGGAAAAGGAGTACTAACATTAAAACCAAAACAATAATTTTATGAAAACAATTCAAGTGTGTATCGGACTATTTATGCTCGCTGTTGTTCCTTTTGGATGCAGTGATGATGATATAGTTGATGACATCGTTGTTCCAGATGCAGAAGAAACAGGAACATTTTTAGAACAAGATCTTCATGTACTATATTTAAGTAGACAAGATGATTTGATCGCAGAAGAAATTGCATCAGTTGAAGAAGAGCTAGTTAATGATCCTGACAATCAGGATTTACAAGGGCAATTAGAAGAACTGCAAGAAAGAAGAGAAGCTAACACAGAGCAGATTAATTTTCTGAATGGGCAAATAGAAGAAATTGTTGGTGATCTTGCTGTAAGGCCTAGAGTACCAAGACTTCCTCCAGTTCCGCCACCGCCACTTCCTTGTACATGCTTTACAGATGTAGAATTTAGTAGATTAGAACAAATCTTGTTGGCTGGTAATGCAGAAGGTTTTGCAGTAACAGTTTTTACAGAAAATCAGGAAGTAATAGCAGAATTTGGTAATCTTACAGATTTTGAAGATACAGGATTACAGGTGATCTCTTTGAATGAAGCGATAGATTTCCAAGGGAATGTAGTAATTCAAATTTCTAAGTTCTTTGAACCAATTGGTGATATTACAACCTATTCTATAGAAGGGAATATTAACCTTTAGTTACCTTCATAAATAATAATTAAATTAGCTCTCAATCACTTGAGAGCTTTTTTTATGAAATATATTCTTGTTTTAACAGTTATTTTTACTGGATTATCGTGTTATTCTCAAACTGAAGAACAATTAGCAGATTATGAGTACTTTTTAAATAAAGGTGGTACTTTTTTATATGCGGATAAAGATAGTGCTTATGTGTATTTATCAAAAAGTTATAAAGTTGCTGATGAAAGTAATTACTTAGATGGTAAGTTAAATACCTTAACTTATTTAGTACAAGCAAATGGATATCATTTTGATTTAAAAAAACTAAATCAAAATTTAAGAACTTTTGAAAAGGTGTTAAAAGACGAAGCGGTTGATACCTTGACGTATGGAGCGGTTTATCAAAGAAGGTTTTTATTAGAAAAAGGACAATACTTTTATAAAATTAATAATTACCAAACGGCTCTAAGATACTTTAATGAGTTAGTTAATGATTTAACTAGATCAAAATCAAGTGGAGATGATTTGATGAAT
The DNA here is from genome assembly GCF_900109375.1 of Aquimarina amphilecti. Classification (GTDB taxonomy): domain Bacteria; phylum Bacteroidota; class Bacteroidia; order Flavobacteriales; family Flavobacteriaceae; genus Aquimarina; species Aquimarina amphilecti. The sequence goes on along the minus strand of NZ_FOAB01000003.1, from coordinate 667,960 downwards.
GAATTAAATGAGCTTTATTCTGCGTATTCTTTTATAGCAGCAGTGTACGAAAAAAGTGGAAAATATAGTTTGTCAAAAGAGTATCATAATAAAACCTTATCTATTACCGAAGCGCATCCAGAAATAAACTGGAGTAGACATATTCTTAACACTAGAATGAGATTAGCTAGAGTTTATGAAAATGAAAGTGATTATTTAAGTGCGAATGAATTATTAAATGAAGTGTTGCCTGTTTACATTTCACAAAAGGAAAACCCAAGATTTAAGAATAATATTCTCTCTACGTATCAACGTTTATCTAAGAATTATTTATTACAGGATAGTATTGTAAAAGCGATTAATACACTTAAGGAGAGTGAAGTATATTATTCTGAAAATGATCCCTTTAAAAGATCTGCGGATATGTTATATGGTGATATCCATATAGAAAACAAAGAATTTGATAAGGCTGAAGCTTTTTATCAATCATATCTAATGAAAACGAAATCTTATAGGCAAGATGAAAAGCATCAAGATGTAGCAGAGGCTTTTTCTAAATTAGGGCGACTATATGTAGCTAAAAATAATCCACAAAAAGCACTAGAGTTTTATCAAGAATCTTTGATGCAAATAGCGCCAAATTTTAATGATAATGATATTAAAAATAATCCTGATCCTAAAAAAGTTTTGTCGAAATTAGAGTTGGTAAAGGTTTTAAAAGAAAAGCTGGAAGCATTACAATTATTATATAAAAACAATAATAAGATTGAGGTGCTTAACATAGCTTTCTCTACATCGTATGATATTATTAAAACATTGGATTTGTTGAAACCTGAATTCGAAAGTAAGGTGGATAAGCAATTTCTAATCTCAGAAATGTATCCAGCTTTTCATAGTATGGTGGCCATAGCATATGATCTTTATGAGGTTACTAAAGAACCTAGATATATTGATGATGCTTTTTATTTCTTTGAAAAAAGTAAAAGTGTTTTGCTGTTAGAAGCAGCAAGGAGCACACAAGCTAGTTCTTATGGTGGAGTTCCAGAGGAAATTGTAGATAGAGAACAACAGTTTAGGGCCAATATTATTCATTTGGAAAAGAAATTTTTTAATCAAAAATCTAATATGGTAGTTTTTGATTCCTTGTTTCAGCTTAAGAATAAGTATTATAATTTCATTTCTGATATAGAACAAAATTATCCAAAATATTATGATTTAAAGTACAATGCTGATGTGGTGAGTTTAGAAGAAACCGCCAACCAATTAATTGAAGATAAAGCACTACTAAGTTATTTTTCGACAAGTACGGATTTGTTTTTAATTACTATAGAAAAGAATAAGAAAGAATTTTTTAAAATCCCTTTAGGATCTAAAACCCAAAATAGGATAACATATTTTTATTCATTATTGTCGAAAATAAATATCAATGACCTACCCGAGATATATGAAACAGGGTATTCTATTTATGATAAGATTTTAAAATCACCTTTGGATGGGATAAATGCTAAAGAGCTTATAATCATTCCTGATGGGATATTAAATTATTTACCATTTGAAGCTTTGTCTACATCAAAAGATAATGCAAATTATTTAATTAAAGAGTATCAAATCTCTTATACGAATTCATCCACATTGTTGAGAGAACAACAAAATAAATTAAGGATTGATGAAAATAAATTATTGGCATATGCTCCGAGTTTTGAAATAGCTAGCGGAAATGTTTCGCAAAATAGACCTGATTTTGGGTCATTATTATATAATAAAGATGAAGTAAATCAAATAACAAAATTTTTTAATGGAAGAGCTGTCATAGGTGATGAGGCTTCTTTAAAATCGTTTTCAGAAAATTCTCAGAAGTATAATATGCTCCATTTTGCTACGCATGCTGCAACCAATGATCAATACCCAGATTATTCCTATTTGGCATTTGCTCCTGATAGTAAAGGAGAAACCAGTTTATTATATGTTAAAGATTTATATGGTTATAGTATTAATGCAGATTTAGTAGCGTTAAGTGCTTGTCAAACAGGTTTAGGTAAGCTTCAGAACGGTGAAGGGATGCTTAGTTTAGCAAGAGGTTTTAGTTACGCTGGTGCTAAATCTTTAGTTACTACATTATGGAAAATTAATGACCAAACCACATCAGAATTGATGCAGGAGTTTTATAAAAATTTGAATAAATCCTTATCAAAGGACGAAGCTCTTAGAAATGCTAAACTGACTTATCTTACTAATGCAGATGATGAACTATTAACACATCCATATTATTGGTCCGGATTTATGATTTCTGGTGATACGACTCCGCTCCAGAAAAAGACTCCTTTCTTTTGGTGGTTATTATTGCTTGGTATTCCGGTCCTATTGGTGGTAGTAAGAAAAATAAAAAAATAGATGGTGTAGATCTATTTTAATTGGCTTAGAAGTTTCAGAACATCACTATTCTTAAAACTCCCTGTTTTAGACATTTCTTCTAATAAATTAATTGCCTCTTTTTTTCTATTTTCTTTAAGATAAGCTAAAGATAAATACCACTTTCCTCTTTCAGATAATTGACCTTCCAGTGAGATATGTTGTTCTAATAATGGAATTGCCTCCTTAGTTTTATTAGATGCTAATAAAGAATTTGCTTGGTATAACAGAAAGTAAGCACTTTTCGTCGTTTCATATAAGTTTCCAAATTGCTCTGCTGCTAATTCATAATTTTTACTTTCATATGAAGTAAATGCAATAGTCTCTTTGTTGGTAGTATCTTCTCCACGAACAATAGGAGTTACTACATTTTTATAGGGTTCAAAATTTTCAGCATATAATTGATTAGTGTCTACGCCAAAAGGTTTTAGGAATGTAATACCGCCAATAGCAACTACCAATAAGATTGATGCAGCTACTAATAATTTTTTGTAGTTAAACAAAGGCACCACTTTGGTTTCGTTAGCTGTAATTTTTTCTTCAAAACTTGCTAAGCTATTTCTTAATCCATCTCTGTCTTCAGCTCCGGCTACTATATTAAGATCCTTAAGAAATTCAACTTCTTTTCTAAAAGTAGTGTCATTTTCTATAAGATTGTCGAACTGATCTTTTTCCGCGGGAGTCAGTTCTGATTGTAAATACTTGTCTATTAACTCTTCTCGTTCCATTTATGCGGGGGTTTTAATTGATTCTTTTAGGGATTTTAAACAACGGGATTTCTGGCTTTTTACTACATTTTTGTTCTCGTAGCCTAAACTTTCGGTAATCTCATCAATTGTTAGTCCCCGATAATAGAATAAGGTTAACATTTCTTGACAACGTTTTCCTAAATTTTTAAAATGTTGTCGTAATAGTTGTTGTTCTGGAGTTAATTGAGGTTCCTCAAAAATATCTTGTGTATCAGATGTTTCTTTAAAATCTACACTGTTTTCATAAGACACTGTTTTTTTTTGTTTTTTAAGTTGATCATAGATCATATACTTTCCGATACTAAATAAATAGGTCTTAATAGAACTTTTGATAGTGTCTAGTTTACCATTAATAGCATGTTCGCGTAAGGCTATGAAAGCTTCTTGATATACATCTACAAGAGAATCGTGATCTAGATCATATTTTTTTGCGAACTGCAAAAAAGCATTACGATACTCAGTGTAGATCTTTTCTAAAGCTTGGTTATGCCCTTTTTTTAACGTTAAAAGTTCTTCCTTCATACTTTGTGACCTGACGATAGGGTAATAGGTTCATCTTATTTTCCAAAGATAAAGTTAACCTTTTTTCTAAAACGCACACAAAGAGATAAAACCAAACAAATAGTATTATGAAAACTACAAAACAAATAATGGGAATAGCAGTGTTGCTTTTTGTGATGTTTATACCTCAGAATATGGAAGCGCAGTTTTGGAAAAAAGTAGCTAAAACCGCTGAAAGAGCTGCTGAAAAAACTGTTTTGAAGAAAACAGAGGAAAAAGTTTCAAAAAAAACTAGCAAAACTATAGATGATACGGTTGATGGAAAACCTAAAAAGAATAAGAAAAACAAGAAAAGTAAAAAAAATAAAAAGGAAAATGGTGCAATTATTTCTTCAGAGAATAAAGGAAAGAATGATGTAAATACAGTAGAGAATATAGAGCCTTCTTTTGCTGCTTATTCTAAGTTTGATTTTATAGCTGGAGAAAATATAATTGCATTCGAAGACTTTAGCCAAGATGAAATAGGGGATTTACCTGCTCGTTGGAATTCTTCTAATTCTGCAGAGGTGGTTACACTTAGTAATGAAGAAGGACGTTTTATACAAATAGGAGCAGGTACGGGATCTTATGTTCCTGAATTTATAGATGAATTTCCTGATAATTTCACGTTAGAATATGATGTAGTTTTTGATTATGATGTGTCTGAATATGCGTATCAGCGTGATTTAATGGTGGTGTTTTCTGATGTAGAGAATCCTGGGTATGAATTACAAGATCATACTCCGGGTAAAAATGGTTTTGTGTTTGCTATTCGGGGCGGTAACAGTTATGGTGGTAAAGTAGATGTACATAAATATTGTTCCGATAGTAAGTTAAACTTAAGTTCGGATAAGCAAATAGCTCAATTAGATAAAAAAAATAATAGTAGAGGGGAGAAAATGCACGTTTCTATTTGGAAGCAAAAACAACGAATGCGCGTATATATTGATGAGAAAAAAGTGTTTGATATTCCAAGAGCATTTGAAAAAGCTACAATTCTTAAAAATGTAAAATTCTTTTCTCAAACAAAGCCAGAAAATACATTCTATTATATAGGTAATATAAGATATGCTGTAGGGAAGCCTGATATGCGTAATAAGTTAATTACAGAAGGGAAATTAATTACTTATGGAATTACATTCGATACAGGAAAAGCATCGGTAAAATCTGAATCTTACGGTACCATAAAAAAAATTGCAAAAGTGCTTTCGGATAATCCTTCTATTAAAGTGTTAATAACAGGTCATACAGATAAAGACGGGGACGAAACTTCTAATAAAAAATTGTCCAAAAGAAGAGCGATGTCGGTAAAAAATGTACTTGTAAATGAATTTGGAATTGATGTATCTAGGTTAAAAACTGATGGTAAAGGAGAAAGCGAGCCTATTTCTAAGGAGAGTACGCCAGAAGCTAAAGCGAAAAATAGAAGAGTAGAGTTTAAAAAATTATAATTTTTAAAAAAAAAGCTTTCCAAATGTTTACCTAAGTAAGTATGTAAATACTAAGAAGTAAATTATCTAACAATTAAAAGGAAAAATAATGAAAACAAAATTTAAAAGTGTAGGTCTAATAGTGATGATTGCGTTTACTATAATGTTTCAATCTTGTAGCAACGAAGATGATGGAGTGAATATTCAGAATGAAGCTCAATTAGAGAATATTCAAGGTCGCATAGAGCAGTATCAAGAATCTATAGAGAACATAGAAGCGCCAGATGATATGGAACAATACGCTCAGCAGAACACGTATGCTGCCAATGCTACATTTACATTGGCAACTTTACAAGTACAGGCATTAGCTTATTCATCTGTTTTTCTTTCAATTCCGGGTGACGCAGAACAACAAAGTGTTGTTGGTAAGAATGGAAGGAATACTGGTACTTGGGTTTGGAGTTATGGTGGAGTTACATTGTATTATACGGTGACATCAGATGCTACGTATGATTATTTTACATACGATATAGAGGAATCCGGTGTTCGTAGAACTTTTTATGAAGGTAAAATTAGTAAAGACGGTACTTTCTATGAAGTGAGATTTAATGGAGAAGGAGGAGAGTTCTTTGTAATGACATATAGTAAAACAGGAAGTATTATCAATTTTACGATAAAAGATCAGAGTAATGATAGGATTGAACTTGTTTACAATGAAGCAGATCAATCAGGGTCAATAAAAGCATTTGAGTCTGGTGTGTTAACCGAAAGTTTTGTTTGGTTATCGAATGGAACAGGTACATATACAAATCATACTACTGGAGAAACTTTTTCTTGGCCATAAAAGAAAATAAAATAAGAAAATATTGTTTTAGAAAAATCATACGTGGAATTCACGTATGATTTTTTCTTTTTTAAAGCTATAAATAATAAAAAAGCGAATTTTATTTACAATTATTAAGGTGTGGTTTTGCCGTAAAATAGATTGTTTTCGAGTTTTGTTTTTTTAGTGTAAAAAAACCTTGGTAACAGGTGAAAAACAAGTAGTTTTTGAGGTTACTAACAATGATGTTTATATCTTTTTTTGTAAGTTTAAGCTATTGTTTTTCAGGTATTTATGTTAAATATGTGAATTGTTGGTTTTTATAGGTTAATTCCCTTCGTGTTGAAAACTTTGTTGAAAACGTTTGCTAACTTTTTGTGAAACTTCTAGAGCATTTTTTGATCTTTGTTAGTCCGTAGCGGAAACAAAAAATCGTAAAACTAGCTAAAAGAAAAAAAGATGAATGCAGTAGAGCCAATCTTGCAAGAAAATAAAGACAGATTTGTAATTTTTCCTATCAAACATCATGATATTTGGGATTGGTATAAAAAATCAGAAGCTAGTTTCTGGACAGCTGAAGAAATTGACTTACATCAAGATATTACTGACTGGGCTACTAAGTTGACAAATGACGAAAGATATTTTATTAAACACATTTTAGCGTTTTTTGCCGCTTCTGACGGAATTGTTAATGAAAATTTAGCAGAGAATTTCGTAAACGAAGTTCAGTATAGTGAGGCAAAATTCTTTTATGGTTTTCAGATTATGATGGAGAATATTCATTCTGAAACATATTCTTTATTGATCGACACTTATGTGAAAGACGAAAAAGAGAAAGATATTTTATTCAAGGCGATAGATAATTTTCCTGCAATTAAGAAAAAAGCAGATTGGGCGTTGAAATGGATTGAATCAGATTCTTTTGCTGAGCGATTAATAGCTTTTGCAGCGGTAGAAGGTATTTTCTTTTCTGGAGCATTTTGTTCGATTTTCTGGTTAAAGAAACGCGGTTTAATGCCAGGACTTACTTTTTCTAATGAATTAATTTCTAGAGATGAAGGAGTACATTGTGATTTTGCAGTGCATTTACATAACAAACATTTAGTAAATAAAGTGCCAAAAGAAAGAATTCGTGAGATCATAGTAGATGCTCTTAATATAGAAAGAGAATTTGTTACAGAATCTCTTCCTGTAAGTTTGATCGGTATGAATGCTAATTTGATGACTCAATATTTAGAGTTTGTTACTGATAGATTATTGTCAGAATTAGAATGTGAAAAAGAGTATGGAACTTCAAATCCATTTGATTTTATGGATATGATATCATTACAAGGGAAAACAAATTTCTTTGAAAAGCGAGTTTCAGAATATCAAAAAGCAGGAGTTCTTAATAAGGATACCGAAGAAAATAAAATAAGTTTTGATGCTGATTTTTAAGCTTTAAAAATCATTTCAAATAAAAATATATTCATTCTGAGCTAATTAAGAATAGGGCTTCTATTTAAATAGCGATTAGCTCAGTTTGATAAAGCTTTCTAAAAGCTTACAAAAAAAACAAAAGAAGGCGAAAGTCATATAATTATATTTTAATTAATGAGAATAACTCTGATTATCATAATGCAGAGGTTTCTTTTTAGTATCTGATTTCGGGGGAAATCATTTGTAATTATTAGTTTTCAGTAAATAGAGGAATATAAACACAAATTAATATCATGGTTCTTCAATAGAAGAATGCTATAAAAACCAAAAACGTATGTATGTAGTAAAAAGAGACGGTCACAAGGAGCCAATTATGTTTGACAAAATTACCGCAAGGGTAAGGAAGTTATGTTATGGATTAAACGCTCTGGTTGATCCAGTGAAGGTAGCGATGCGAGTGATAGAAGGGCTGTATGATGGGGTAACTACTAGTGAACTGGATAATCTGGCTGCAGAAATTGCTGCAACTATGACTATAGCACATCCAGATTATGCTAAGTTGGCTGCGCGTATATCAGTTTCTAATCTACATAAAAATACGAAGAAGACATTTTCTGAGGTAGTTACAGATTTATATGAGTATGTAAATCCAAGAACCGAGAAAAAAGCACCACTGATCTCTGACGAAGTATATGAAGTGATCATGGCAAATAAAGAGAAGTTAGACTCTACGATTATCTACAATAGGGATTTTGGTTATGATTATTTTGGTTTTAAAACTTTAGAGCGTTCTTACTTATTAAAAATTAATGGTCAGATTGCAGAACGTCCGCAACATATGTTAATGAGAGTTTCAATTGGAATTCATCTAAATGATTTAGATGCAGCAATTGAGACATACGAATTAATGTCTAAAAAATATTTTACACACGCTACACCTACGTTATTTAATTCTGGGACTCCAAAACCACAAATGTCATCTTGTTTCTTATTGGCAACAAAAGATGATAGTATTGATGGAATTTATGACACGTTAAAGCAGACAGCAAAGATTTCACAATCCGCAGGGGGAATTGGATTATCTATACATAATGTGAGAGCTACGGGGTCTTATATTGCAGGGACTAATGGAACATCGAACGGTATAGTTCCTATGTTACGTGTATTTAATGATACCGCTCGTTATGTAGATCAAGGAGGAGGAAAACGTAAAGGTTCTTTTGCGATCTATGTAGAACCATGGCATGCAGATATATTTGACTTTTTAGATCTTAAGAAAAACCACGGTAAAGAAGAAATGCGTGCGCGTGATTTATTCTATGCAATGTGGATTCCAGATCTATTTATGAAGCGTGTACAAGAAGATGCGGAATGGACATTAATGTGTCCTAATGAATGTCCAGGATTATTTGATATTCATAGTGATGAGTTTGAAAAAGAATACTTGCGTTTTGAGTCGGAAGGAAAAGGTCGTAGAACTATAAAAGCGCGTGAGCTTTGGGAGAAAATTTTAGAATCTCAGATTGAAACTGGAACCCCATACATGTTGTATAAGGATGCGGCTAATCGTAAATCTAATCAACAGAATTTGGGAACTATTCGTTCTTCTAACTTGTGTACAGAAATTATGGAGTACACTAGTCCTGATGAGGTAGCAGTGTGTAACTTAGCTTCTATTGCATTGCCAATGTTTGTGAAAAATGGAGCATTTGATCACGAAGAGCTTTTTAGAATTACAAAACGAGTAACAAAAAATTTAAATAAAGTAATAGATCGTAATTATTATCCTGTAAAAGAAGCAGAAAACTCTAATATGCGTCACCGTCCTATTGGATTAGGTGTGCAAGGACTTGCAGATGCTTTTATTCAGTTGCGTATGCCTTTTACTAGTGATGAAGCTAAGAAACTGAATCAAGAAATTTTCGAAACTTTATATTTTGCAGCAGTAACAGCGTCTATGGAAGAAGCTATAGTTGATGGTGCATACCAAACATATGAAGGATCGCCTATATCTAAAGGAGAATTCCAACATAATCTATGGGGGATTAAAGATGAAGAGTTAAGTGGTCGTTGGGATTGGGCTAGTCTTAGAAAAGAAGTGCTAAAGAATGGTGTTCGTAATTCGTTATTAGTAGCTCCGATGCCAACAGCATCAACTTCTCAGATCTTAGGAAATAATGAAGCGTTTGAACCGTATACAAGTAATATATATACAAGACGAGTGTTATCTGGTGAGTTTATTGTAGTAAACAAACATTTATTAGAAGATTTAGTAAAATTAAATCTATGGAGTGATGATCTTAAGGATGCTATTATGCGTGCTAATGGATCTATCCAGAATATAGATATTATTCCTCAGGAGCTTAAAGAATTGTATAAGACAGTTTGGGAATTAAGTATGAAGGATATTATTGATATGTCTCGCCATAGAGGATATTTTATTGATCAATCGCAGTCACTGAACTTGTTTATGGAAGGTGCTACAATGGCAAAACTTACTTCGATGCATTTCTATGCTTGGAAGAGTGGGTTAAAAACCGGAATGTATTATCTGAGAACTAAATCTGCAGTAGATGCGATTAAGTTTACACTTAAAACTGAGAAGAAGGAACAACCGCAAGCAGAACAAGTAGCGGTTGCAGCAGCTCAAGTGATGGAAGCTCAGTCAGCTCCTAAAACAGAAGCACAGCCAGAAGCTGTAGAGGTTTCTGCAGAAGGAACCTCCTTAACTCCAGAAGAATTGAAAGCGTTAATTGCGCAATCAAAAGAAGCTGAAGGAGATGATTGTTTAATGTGTGGGTCTTAATTAAGACCATTTAAATAGGGCAAAAGGGAAGTTTTCTGTTAAGAAGCTTCCCTTTTTTGTATATTCGATTTTTCTTAAAATTATGATGAACTGGGAACAGCTACTGTCCTTAAAACGACAGGGAGATACTAATAAAAGATTGCGTAAAGAACAGGATGAAACTAGATTAGGTTTTGAGGTAGATTATGATAGGATTATATTTTCTTCGGCATTCAGGAGTTTACAGGATAAAACTCAGGTAATCCCACTATCCAAAACTAGTTTTGTACATACCAGATTAACTCATAGTTTAGAAGTATCTGTGGTAGGTCGTTCTTTGGGTAGAGTAGTAGGAAAAAAAATTTTAGAAAAACATCCACATCTTGCCACTATTCACGGGTATCAGTTTAATGATTTTGGAGCCATTGTCGCGGCAGCTTCTTTATCTCATGATATAGGGAATCCACCATTTGGACATTCCGGAGAAAAAGCAATAGGAGAGTATTTTGCTACCGGAAAAGGTGAAATGTATAAAGAGTATTTAACCCCAAAGCAATATCAAGATCTTATAGATTTTGAAGGAAATGCAAATGGGTTTAAGATTTTAACAGAATCAAGACAAGGTATAGAAGGAGGGTTGCGATTATCCTATGCTACGCTGGGAGCTTTTATGAAATATCCTAAAGAGTCTTTACCTAAAAAGCCTACTTCACATATTGCGCATAAGAAATTTGGATATTTTCAGAATGAAAGGACTTTTTTCAAAGAAGTAGCAGAAGAGATGGGGTTGCTATCTCAAAAAATAGGAGATGAAATTACGTATAGTCGTCACCCATTAACTTTTTTGGTAGAAGCGGCTGATGATATTTGTTATACCATTATTGATTTTGAAGATGGTATTAATTTAGGATTGATACAAGAAGAGTATGCTCTGGAGTATCTGATCAAACTAGTAAAGGATACGATTAACACATCAAAATATAATAGCCTTACGACTACAGCTGATCGTCTAAGTTACTTAAGAGCATTAGCAATTAATACATTGATACAAGAAGCAGCTAATACTTTTTTAGAACATGAGGAAGAGATATTAAAGGGAGATTTTGCCGAGGCACTTATTGATAAAAGTAAATATCAGGCACAAATTGATGATATTATTAAAATAAGCATTGCTAAGATCTATCAAAGTTCTGAAGTAGTAGAAAAAGAGATTGCAGGATATGAGATTCTTGCCACGCTTCTAGATAGATATTGTACTGCAACAAATCATTTTATGAATCAACAAGCTTCTAATTACGATAAACTGATTTTGAAAGCTGAAGGAAATAATTTCGATTATACTAATGAAGATCTATATACTAGACTAATAAGCATAAGTAATTATGTAGCAAGTCTAACTGATGGAAATGCGTTGTTGAAGTTTCAAAAAATCAAAGGGTTAGAAATCTAATCTTTTAACATTCAACCTTTGTTTTTTCCTTATTTTTAGGGTTTATAATATATTAAAAATCATATTTCTGATATAAATCTGTGTAAGAATGAAAGGATTCTACTTTAGTGTTTTGTTTTTTGCTCTTATCTTCAATTCTTTAGAAGTCCTTGCTCAATCTTCAAATCTTCAAATTATTAAAGACTATTTGACACAAGTAGGAATGTCTCAAGAAGATATTTCAGAACTTCGTATTCAAAGAGAATCATTTTCTAAAAGTTTAAAGGCTTCTAATATATACGTTATTCAGGAATACAAAGAAATTCCAATTTATAATGCAGTAGGGAGTTTTGTTGTAAAAAATGGAAAAGTACTTTCGTTTAGTGGAAAACTTCACAACGATCTTTCTAAAAAAGTAAATACTATTATACCTAATATTTTAGCTCCTGAAGCCGTTCAACAGGTGGCTTCCAATGTAGGAATTAATACTCCAATTAATCTGAAAAACATTAATAAAAGTGACAATGGGAAAGTAATTTATGTTGATGAGAATTTATCTCAAGAACAAATTCCGGTTCAACTTATGTATGTTTTAAGGGATGGTAAGATATATCTCTGTTGGGATATGAGTATCTATACGATGGATGGAAAACATTGGTATAGTGCTAGAGTCAATGCGGTTACAGGAGAAGTGTTGGATAAAACAGATTGGATGACAGAATGTTCTTTTGAGCATACTGAAAATCGAAATACCCATAGAGATGATGTCTCTCAAAGTACTTTTGGGTTCAAGAAAAAATATAACTTTTTGATGGAAGGAAGTTATAATGTATATCCAATACCAGCTATAGAGAGTCCAAACCATGGAAATAGAGTGCTTATAACTAATCCAGCAGAGGCCACGGCATCTCCTTTTGGTTGGCATGACACCAATGGAATTGATGGAGCAGAATTTACTACCACTAGAGGTAATAATGTAATAGCGTCAGAAGATGTGAATGCTAATAATGGTATTGGAAATCTTGCAGACGGAGGGGCAAGTTTGGTATTTGATTTTCCTTTTAATGAGAATGAGTTAGTAGAAAACTTTGAAGAAGCATCTATTACGAATCTTTTTTATGCAAATAATGTCACACATGATGTGTGGTATCAATATGGTTTTGATGAAACTGCTGGTAATTTTCAATTTAATAATTATGGAAGAGGTGGTTCAGCTAGTGATGAGGTATTTGCCGATGCTCAAGATGGATCAGGATTTAATAATGCAAATTTTGGAACACCGCCTGATGGAGCAAATCCAAGAATGCAGATGTTTTTGTGGAATCCGACACCTGATCCAGCAGTAAATACTTTTGTAGTTAATGGAGGAACATTATCAGGGGCATATGTCACTGTTGACAATTCTTTTAATCCGGGCCACATAGATGCTCCCGAATTTCCTAGTGGACTTACTGCTAATTTAGCACTTGCTATTGATGATGATTCGTCGGTAAATGCTAATGATATTTGTTCTAATATTATAAATGCATCATCTCTTAATGGTAGAATAGCCGTTGTAAGAAGAGGTGGTTGTAATTTTGATGATAAAGTATCTAGATGTCAAGCGGCAGGAGCTGTTGCTGTTTTGGTAGTAAATAATGTAGCTGGAGATCCAATTGCTATGGGAGGAGATGATGGTAGTATCACTATTCCGGCGGTTATGATAGGAAGAGATAATGGAGAGGCCCTAATAACAGAAATGACTTCCAATACAATAAATGTTACACTTTCAGATATTGGGAGGAATTTTTTTGCAGAGGATAGTAGTTTTGATAATGGAATTGTCGTTCACGAATATGGACATGGTATTTCCAATCGTTTAACAGGTGGAGCAAACAACTCTGGTTGCTTAACTTCCTGCGTTCAGTTTGATCCCGATGGGAATTGTACTCAAGCTACTGAGCAAATGGGAGAAGGTTGGTCAGATTGGTTTGCATTAATGATGACTATCGAATCTGGTGATGCAGCAGAAGATAGTAGGGGAATAGGAACCTATGCTGTAGGTCAACCTACAACTGGAGGAGGAATTAGGCCTTTTCCATATAGTACGAATATGACGATTAATCCGGTAACATATGCGGATACAAATAATACAGGTAGTTTTTCTGCACCTCATGGAGTTGGATCTATTTGGGCATCTATGATTTGGGATCTTACCTGGGCATTGATTGAAAGAGATGGGTTTGATCCAGATTTGTATAATGGAACAGGTGGGAATAATTTAGCAATGCAATTGATTATGGATGGATTAAAATTACAATCTTGTAATCCAGGTTTTGTTGATGGCCGTGATGCTATTCTTATGGCTGATGAAATAGCAAATTCGGGAGCAAATGTTTGCTTAATTTGGGAAGTTTTTGCGAGAAGAGGTTTAGGTTGGGGTGCTACTCAAGGTGATTCACTCAATAGAACAGATCAAACAGAAGCATTTGATATTCCACCTTCTTCTGAAGTATCTTGTTTGTTAAATGTAGAAGATTTTGATGAAAGTATTTTTAGAATTACACCAAATCCATCAAGTGGTAATTTTGTGATTAATGTTTCTAAAGGTTTTGGCGAAAGTAATATAAGAATAGTAGATATTAACGGAAGAGTTGTTTTTGAACAAGATATTCTTTTAAACAGTTCTTATAGTATCAATGCGCAAAGCTTAAGAACTGGAATTTATATATTACAAATAATGACGAACGAGGGAAATAGATTTACAACAAAAATAGCGATAGAATAATAATTAGGAAAGATTAAAAATAGTCTCTCTTATTTTTTTCGCAGAAATACCACAAATTTCTTGTAATTCTTCGGTAGTTCCTTGGTGTATGAAACGATCCGGAATTCCTAAAGTAATTATTTTCTTTGTGAAATTATTATGATTTGCAAAATCTATAATTGTACTTCCAAATCCTCCTTTTATAACACCATCTTCTATAGTTACGATGGTTTTATGTTTTTGTAGTATTTCTATTAGAAAATTGGAATCTAAAGGTTTTATAAAACAAAAATGATAGTGATTCACTTTTTTATCAATAGATTCTAAAGCATCAATTATATTATTTGCTATTGTTCCCGTTGATATGATTGCTATTTCTGATTCTTCATTTCTTAAACTTGTTCCTTTTCCTATTAAAATTTTAGTCATAGGAACTTTCCAGTTTATAATTTTTCCTCTACCTCTAGGGTATCTAATAGCAATTGGATGCTCTAATCCTAATGTAGCAGTATAGAGAAGGTTTCTTAATTCAACCTCATTTACTGGTGCAGCTACGATCATGTTCGGAATACAGTTTAGATATGCTATATCAAAAACACCGTGATGTGTTGCGCCATCTGCACCAACTAACCCAGCACGGTCAATACAGAAAATTACAGGCAGATTTTGTAAAGCTACATCATGGATTAATTGATCATATGCGCGTTGTAAAAATGTTGAGTAGATTGTACAGAAAGGGATTAATCCTTGTGTTGCCATTCCTGCTGCTAAAGTAACCGCATGTTGTTCTGCGATACCAACGTCAAAAGCTCTATCGGGCATTTCTTCCATCATATATTTTAGAGAGCTACCAGTTGGCATTGCTGGAGTAATACCAATGATTTTTTTATTCTTTTTTGCGAGTTCTAAAATAGTGTAACCAAATACATCCTGAAATTTAGGAGCTTGTTGGATATCTTTTTTCGGGATTAATTCTCCTGTATGAGCATCAAATTTTCCAGGTGCGTGATAAGTAACCTGATTTTCTTCAGCTTGTTTTAATCCTTTGCCCTTAGTTGTGATAATATGTAAAAGTTTAGGACCTTTTATAGTTTTTAATTTTTCGAGAGTGTTTAATAAAGTGGGTAAGTCATGACCGTCTATAGGACCGAAATATTTGAAATTCAATGCTTCAATAATATTATCGGTTTTAGGTTTATACCCAACTTTAGCTTTGGTTAAATATTCCTTTAGAGCTCCTACACTTGGATCGATTCCAATGGAATTGTCATTTAAAATAATTAGCATGTTGGCATCAGTGACGCCTGCGTGATTTAGTCCTTCAAACGCCATTCCACTAGCAATAGAAGCATCTCCGATTACAGCAATATGTTGTTTTGCAATATTGCCTTTTAATTTTGATGCAATTGCCATTCCAAGAGTAGCAGAAATAGAGGTAGAAGAATGTCCAACACCAAAAGTATCATATTCACTTTCACTACGTTTGGGAAACCCACTAATGCCTTCTAGCTGGCGGTTAGTATGAAATAATTTTTTTCTTCCGGTTAATATTTTATGAGGATATGCTTGATGTCCTACGTCCCAAACTAATAAATCATTAGGGGTGTTAAAAGTATAATGTAAGGCAATTGTAAGTTCGATAACCCCCAAGCTGGCACCTAAATGTCCTTCTTTTGTAGCTACTATATTAATTACAAAATCACGTAATTCTTTTGCTAAAACAGGTAGTTGATCTGAAGAAAGTTTACGAAGATCCTCAGGGTATTCAATATGTGAAAGTAGTGTGTCTTTCATTCAGTAAAAGTACTATTTTGAAATGAGCTGTAACAATCTCTAATCAGTAATTCCGATGGTTGCTTATAAAATTAATTAAGAGAGTTTCTTATAAAGCTGAATACATTGAAAATAAGAAGGATTATATTTATTAGTTTTACTCTAAATTAAAATAAGTTTATGTTTGATCCATACGACGATTCACATTTTATGAGAAAAGCACTTCAGGAAGCTGAAGCAGCTTATGAGAAAGGAGAAATACCTATTGGAGCAGTGATAGTGGTTGCTGATAGAGTTATTGCTAGAGCGCATAATCTAACGGAGCTATTAAATGATGTTACGGCTCATGCTGAAATGCAGGCTATTACGGCTGCAGCTAATTTTTTAGGAGGTAAGTATTTAAAAGAATGTACGTTATATGTTACCATAGAACCTTGTCAAATGTGTGCTGGAGCTTTGTTTTGGAGTCAGATTGGTAAGATAGTATATGGAGCAAGGGATGAACAACGGGGATGTATAAATATGGGAACAAAATTACACCCTAAGACAAAAATGACTGGTGGTGTATTAGAAGAAGAATGTGGCGAAATACTTAAGCGATTTTTTATTGAAAAACGTAATTTGAATTGATATTAATAAAATCTTCATGAAAAATACAATTGCAGAACGGATTCAGGATTTTTTAAAACAATTTCCACCTTTTAGTATGTTAGGTAAGGAAGAATTGCTAATGATTTCTGGTCAAATTAGAGTGTTGTATTTAGAAAAGGGAGAATATGTATTTAAACAAGATGAAAAGTGCCACGACGAATTTTATATAGTAAGGGAGGGAGCAATTGGATTATATAGAAATATTGGGAATGAAAAAGATTTAGTGGATATATGTGATACTGGAGATCTTTTTGGGCTTCGTATCATGATTATTAAAAAAAATTATCGAATGGCCTCTTTAGCTAATGAAGAGTCTATTGTATACGCAATTCCTTCGTCAGTTTTCAAACCTTTTATTGATGAAAATAAAGACGTGAATTCATTTCTTTTAGAAACATTTGCAACTCATGCGAGAAACTATTACACAGAGACAGAAAAAGGGAAAAGAATTGA
The DNA here is from genome assembly GCF_900109375.1 of Aquimarina amphilecti. GTDB lineage: Bacteria > Bacteroidota > Bacteroidia > Flavobacteriales > Flavobacteriaceae > Aquimarina > Aquimarina amphilecti. The sequence goes on along the minus strand of NZ_FOAB01000003.1, from coordinate 650,774 downwards.
TAATACCATATCTATTGATACTGCAAATGATCTTTCTACTTTACGAACTATTTCTTATCGCAAAAAGCCACTTATCTGTACCTCATCTACTATTGTAAAAGATATTGCTTTAGAGATGAATAATCGCAAGGTAGATGCTGTGGTTGTTACTGATGAAAATAGATATCCAATAGGCATTATAACAGATAGTGATCTTAGAGCAAAAGTGGCTACAGGTTTGTTTCCAGCTACGGCTATGGTTCCTGAGATTATGAATACACCTGTTAAAACATATGGTAAAAAATTAACTATTGCAGAAGCACAAATTGCGTTGATAAAAAATAATATTAGTCATCTCTGTATAACTAAAGATGGAACACGCAGTTCAAAATTGGTTGGAGTTTTTTCAGATCATGATTTGCTAGTATCCTTTGGGAATAATCCTTCAGTATTGATTAAGGGAATAAAAAGAGCTAAAAAAATACAAAGACTTAGGTACATAAGAAAACAGTTAGAAAGATTGCTTAAAACGTATTTAGAGCAAGATATTCCAACATTGCATATACTAAATCTTATTTCGGAAGTTAATGATGCATTGGTGGTTAAAACGATAGAATTGTCATTAAAAGAAATGTCCGAGCCTCCACACGTAAAATTTAGTTTTTTAGTTTTGGGGAGTCAAGGAAGAAGAGAACAGTTATTATTAACAGATCAAGATAATGCTATAGTATTTGAAGATGTTAGTAAAGAAGCATATGAATCAACTCAAAGTTACTTTTTAGAATTAGCTCGGGCGATTACCAAAAACTTGCACACAATAGGGTTTGAGTATTGTCCGGCAGAAATGATGGCGAGCAACCCAAGATGGTGTATGTCCGTTACAGAATGGGAAACACAATTTAGAACTTGGATGACTACTCCAACAGAAGAAAGCACTTTGCTTTCATCAATATTTTTTGATTTTCAATTGGTTTATGGAGATTCAGGGATGGTCAATCAACTATCCGACGTAGTTTTCGATGGTGTCAATAAGAGTAAAAGATTTTTAGGTTTATTAGGGGTTAGTGCATTACAAAAACCATCACCTTTAGGTTTCTTTAAACAATTTTTAGTCGAACAAAATGGAGAACATAAAGACACTTTTGATATTAAAACTAGAGCTATGATGGTTTTAATTGATGGTGCAAGAATTTTATCTTTATATCATAATTTAAAAGGAGTAAATAATACATTACTCCGCTATGAAAAGTTAGCAGAATTAGAATCAAATAATAAAGAACTTTTTGAAAGTTGTGCGAAGGCTTTTAGGGTATTACTTAAGTTTAGAACACGTCAAGGTTTAATGCACAAAGATTCTGGAAGGTTTATAAAATTAAATACGTTAAGCAAGAGTGATAAATTGAAGCTTAAAAGATGTTTTAAGCCTATTCGTGATATACAAGAGGTATTAAGAGTACGTTTTCAGTTAAAAACATTGATGTAGATGAGTTTTTGGTCTCTAAATAGAAATAAAGAGTTTCCAGATTTCTGGAAAAATTATCTTGCGCTTTTTGAAAATCAACCTTCAAAAAGGATTATTGAAGCGGTTAGGTTTGTTGCTTTTGATACAGAAACTACAGGTTTTGATTATTCTAATGATAGAATTTTATCTATTGGATGTGTTGCTATTAACAATGTTGCAATTGATGTAGCGGATCAATTGGAGTTGTATCTAGAACAAGATGTTTTTAATTCCAATACAGTAGAGATACACGGGATTCGAAAGAATAATAATTTTGATACGATATTAGAATTTAAAGCGATTGAGTTATTTCTAGAATATATCGGAAACGCTATATTAATAGCACATCATGCTGATTTTGATAAGAAAATGATAAATAGTGCTTTAAAAAGACATGGGTTAGGGACGTTAAAAAATAAGTTTTTGGATACAGGTGTCCTTTTTCGAAAAACTAAACATCTTGTATATCGTAGTAATAGAAAACACGTTCAGTATGCTTTAGATGAATTATGTGACGATTTAAAAATTTCCAAAAGTGATAGACATACTGCTTCGGGTGATGCTTTTATTACAGCACTAGCCTTTTTGAAAATCATACCAAAACTAAAAATTCATAAAACAGATAAGGTGTCGAACCTGTTTTAATATTCTGATGTAAAATTTTTACTTGCAACTGTTTTTATAGATCTCAGTCTTTTTTATAGAATCAATCAAAATGAGAAAAGAATTATACGTTATTATTTCTTTGATGAGCTCTGTTGGCTTTTCTCAAGATAATGAGATTTTAAGAGGTAAAATAGTCACAGATACGATTCATCGGCAATCTGTAAATATTATAAATATTACCAAAGGCATAGGAACAATAAATGATAAAGTTGGTTTTTTTGAAATAAGAGCTAATAAAGGGGATACAATCGTTTTTTCTTCAGTCCAATATTATCAAAAATCACATATTGTTACTAAAAATGATCTAAAAAAAGCGAGTTTATCCATACAATTAGAAATCAAGGTGAATGAATTAGATGAAGTTACTATTTCTCGGTATAATCTTTCAGGAGAAGCTAAGGAGGATATAAAGAAAATTGAAACAATTGAGGATAAATTACCGATGTTTAATGCAAAACTATTAGATACTACTCCTTTTGTACACGAAATGGGCGCTGCAACGGTTAGAAACACAACAGTTGATCATAGAAAAAATGCAACTGCTTTTAATTTTATAGCTACAGGTAGAATGATTGCGAGTCTTTTTAAGAAAAGAAAACCCAAAAAAGTAGTTCGTATTCCAGAAGTATCTGATTTTTATAATGGTGATTTTTTAGTAAATGAATTAGAAATACCAGAAATAGAAGTATACAATTTTATTGATTATTTAAATCAAAAAGTAGAAACAAAAAAAGTATTAAAAACAGGGGATGAGTTAAGAGTATTAGAATACTTAATTAATCAAAGTGAAGTCTTTAACACCAAAAATTTCCAAAAAGAGAAAAACTGAAAATGTATTATACTATTTGAATAAACAAATGCGAAAAAATATTCTCTTTCTATTTTTATTAATTACTTTTTTAGGGTTTGGTCAGAAAAGTTCTTTGCTTAAAGGAAAAATCATAGTGGATACATTGGAGTTAGAAGCAGTGAATATAATTAACCTTACTAAAGGAACGGGTACAATTAATAATTCATTAGGATACTTTAAAATAAAAGCAGATCCAGGTGATGAAATTGCATTTTCATCCATTCAGTTTCAATTAAAAAAACATGTAGTTACTAGTAAAGATTTACAATCAGATACTTTCTTGGTATTTTTAGAACCTCAGGTTAATCAACTCGATGAGGTAAGAATATCTGAATATATTTTATCAGGAGACATACAAAAAGATATTCAGGAAATTCCAACATACGAGGATAGGTTACCATTATGGAATGCAGCTCAGATTAAGAAAATGAGAATTGTCTGGCAAGATGATGCCCAGTCACCAGTGCGGAATATAGCTTTGGGAGGAGGTAATAGTCAAGCATCTATTTCAATTGATATAGGGATATTAGTTAATCTGGTATCTCGAGCTTTTAAAAAGAGATCTAAACAAATTGAATCTACAGGAGAAATAACAGATTTTTATAGAGAAGAATTCTTTGTCGAGGAATTAAAAATACCCGAAACAGAGTTTTATAATTTTTTAGATTTTATAAAAGAAAAAAGTGAAATAAAAGTCATTCTTAAAACAAAAGATGAATTGAAAATTTTGGATTTCTTAATGGATCAGAGTGAGGTGTTTAAAAAGAAATATAACATAGATTAATAAAAAAGACGCTACAAGATGTAGCGTCCGTGAAACTTAGAGATTTTTATCTTAATCATGAATCACGCGAACTTGAGCTGCGATAATTCCTTTTCTTCCTTCTTCTTCTTCATACTCTACTTTATCACCTTCATTAAGTGCTTCGCCATTTAATCCTGAAGCGTGTACAAAGATGTCTTTTCCTGTTTCATCGTTGGTAATGAACCCGTAACCTTTGGATTCATTGAAAAATTTTACTGTTCCTTCCATTGTAATAAGATAATATTATGAAATATAAAGGTAACTTTTAATGCAAAAAGATTTGTTATTAAAATGTAAATATTTGCATAATTTTAATCTTTGTCAGTTTTTTCCTTATTGTTGAAGTCCCTCATTTTCTTAATGTTATCCTCGGTAAGCATGTAATCTTTTACCTTTTTGTCCTTCCACCTATGATATATAAATAAGGGCATTAATATAAAGGAAGCTCCTAGTATTCCTAAACCAACCCACTTGTCACCGGTAAGATGATCTCCAGAATTTTTGTAGTAATAGCCAATAGCGACAAGAGCGACTACAGCAGTGAATAATATTCTAATAGCATACTTCATGTAAGAACTATATTTTAATGATTTTGGTGCAATTTATTAACAATCAAAGGTTTTCGTAAAAAAGAGGTCTAATAGTTTTATAAAAGAAACGTTTTCTAGAATTATAAGAATAAGTACGCTATCTGCGTCTTAGACTTAAACAAATTAAACTTATACGTATATCAAACACAAACAAAAACCAAAAAAACGCACAATGAAAAAGAGTTTATTAATTGCAATAACCATTATATTTTATTTTTCAAGGATAAGTTATGCGCAATCGAATCGTGATTTACCTTTTGTATGGGAAAATGCAACAATATATTTTGTCTTAACTGATCGTTTTGAGAACGGGGATCCTTCTAATGATATTTCTTACAATAGACCTCAGGATGGACCGCCACTAAGAAATTATGAAGGTGGAGATTTATTAGGTTTAATAAATAAAATAGAAGAAGGATATTTTGATGAGCTTGGAGTAAATGTTCTTTGGATTACACCACCTATCGAAAATATTTATGGATCTGTTCCAGGAGCAGGATATGGTTTTCACGGATATTGGGCGAAAGATTGGACTAATATAGATGCCAATTTAGGAACCAATGTTCTTTTCGAAACTTTTGTAGATATTGCTCATGAGCACGGAATTAGAGTATTATTAGATGTAGTGTTAAATCATGTTGGACCTGATACAAGTACAGATCAAAATCAATCTTGGCCTGATGAATGGGTACGAAGAGATCCTAATTGTAATTTTCAAGGTCCTAATGGTACTATACCATGTGAATTAGTAGATAATTTACCGGATATTAGAACAGAATCTAATGATAATGTGAGTTTGCCAGATTGGTTATTAGAAAAATGGAATCAGGAAGGAAGAAGAGAACGTGAAGAAAATGAATTGAATGATTTCTTTACAAGAACGGGTAAATCTAGATCTCCTAGAAGTTATATTATCAAATGGTTAACTGACTATGTTAGAAAATATGGAGTTGATGGCTTTAGAGTAGATACGGTAAAACATGTAGAAGAAGCTGTATGGAAAGAATTAGAAACAGAAGGCATTATAGCGCTAAGAGAATGGAAAACTAATAATCCGGGTAAAAAAATAGATAATCTTGATTTTTGGATGACAGGTGAAGTTTTTAACTATAACGCTCCTACAATGGGAAGAAATTTTACGGGAGATGGCTTCAATGTGGATTATTATAACAATGGATTTGCGAATCTAATCAACTTCGAGTTTAGGTTTAATGCGGATGAAGGTTTGGAAAGTATTTTTAGTAGATATGATAATTTATTGCAAAATCAATTAGGAGAAGGAAAAAGTGCAATGAACTTTTTAACAAATCATGATACAGAAGAAGTTTTTGATAGAAATCGACAAAAGACGTTTGAAGCTGGTACTAAGTTGTTACTTACACCGGGACCAGCACAAATATATTATGGAGATGAAACGGCTAGAACATTAACCTCAGGCGGGGGCGCAACGGGAGATGCGACCCTAAGGTCAAATATGAATTTTGATGAGCTAACTAACCCAAATTCTATAGCGTCATTAACGTTAAAACACTATCAAAAAATTGGTAAGTTTAGAAGAGAGCACATCTCGGTTGGGGCAGGAAAACATATAAAATTACAGGATGCTCCATATACTTTTAAAAGAGAGTATGATAAAAATGGTTTTGATGATAAAACTTTGGTATATACAGGTAATGATAATGATTTTATAGGAGCTTTAAGCGTATTTGATCTTTGGGCAGATGGGACAGAATTACAAGATTACTTTTCTGGATCTTTAGGAACAGTTGCTAATGGAACTGTAAGTTTTGGAACCAACTTTGGATTGGTGTTAATAGGCGAGCCGGTATCTCAAATTTTAGGAGTAGAGGAAATAGATGCGTCGAATCTAGCTTTAGTAAAAGCTTGGCCAAATCCTTTTACAAATTCTGTTAAGATTTCTTTTCCAACAACTAATGTAAGATTACAGGATGTAGAAGTTGAAGTATATAACATTTTAGGAAAAAAGGTTCTGGATAATAACGGAGTAGATGTTAAAGATGATACTATTCTAATAGAAACAGCTCATCTGATTCAAGGAATCTATTTGATGAAAATAACTTTTGAAGGACGGAATGAAATTGTTCAATTAGTCAAAAAGTAATTTCGATTTTTTAAGAGTTTAAAAACTCGTTAGGGTAAATTCTTAGCGAGTTTTTTGTAGTTAAAAGAACCTGAAAACATAGTTATCTAGTAAAATTAATAAGTTTCCTACGATAAGCAGTTAATAATTTTGATTTAGAAATAAAACCATAATATCGACCATCTTTAATTACTGGAAGATTCCAAGCACCTGTATCTTGAAATTTTTGCATTGCTTTTTTAGCATCATCTTCCTCATAGATGATCATAGTTTCTAATTGTGTCATTAACATGGCTACAGTGGTCTTATGATATAGAGAAATATCAAACATGATATCTCTAATATTATCTAACTTCACGATACCTAATAAAGCATTGGATTCATCGACTACAGGGAATAAATTTCGATTTGATTTAGCAACAGCCTCACTAAGTAGATGTTTTAAGCTGTGTTCTGGGTTAACGGCAATAAAATTAGTTTCGATACAATCGTCTAATCTCATAAGTGTAAGCACAGTTTGATCTTTGTCGTGAGTAAGTAATAAACCTTGTTCTGCAAGTTCTCTTGTATAGATATTATGTTCGATGCTGTTTTTTGAAATAATAAATGATATAGCTGTGGTGATCATTAACGGTACAAACAATTCATAACTTGAAGTGATTTCTGCAATAAGAAAAATAGAGGTAAGAGGGGCATGTAACACTCCAGCAATAAGGCCGGCCATTCCTAATAAAGTGAAGTTAGCTTCAGAGACCTGGATCCCTACCCCCAGATTATTGATTATTTTAGAAACAACATTTCCTAATGCGCTACCCATAACCATCGTAGGGATTATAATACCTCCCGAACCACCTGCTCCAAACGTAGCTGTCATGGCAATTGCCTTAAAAACAGTAATACCTATAAGTAGTGCGATGATCATCCAGATATTACTAGTCATATTGTCAAAAGGGGTATTGCCGATTGCTGCAAGGTGATTCCCATTTAATAAATCATTAATAAAACCTAAACCTTCTCCATACAACGGAGGGATAAAATATAGCATAACACCAATTGCAAACCCGCCAATTAATAATCGATGAATTTTCTTTGGAAATCGATCAAAAAAATGGAGAATACCGAAATACATTTTAGTAAAATAAATAGAAGCAACAGCCGTCCCAACTCCTAAAATCATATAAAAAGGAGTGTCGTAAATATCAAATTTTTCTAAAACATCGAAACTGAATAATACTTCATCGCCTAAGAAAAAATAAGAAGTTATAATAGAGGAAACAGAAGCAAATAACAATGGTAATAGGGATGTTAATGTCAAGTCAAGACTAAAAACTTCAACAGCAAAAACTAAACCGGCAAGAGGCGATTTGAAAACAGCAGAAATAGCTCCTGCAGCAGCACAACCAATTAGTAAAAATCGAGTTTTAGTATCTAGTTTAAATAATGTGCTAAGATTTGAACTTAAAGTGGAACCGGAACCAACTGCCGGACCCAGTAATCCTACAGAACCTCCAAAACCTACGGTAATTGGAGCTAGAAGAAGCGGCAAATAACCACTTAATGGTTTTATTTTTCCATCCTTTTTAGAAAGAGAATATAAAATTAATGGGATAGCAGATTTTGGACTCTTTTTGATTATGAATTTAGTAATAACATAAACTATGAGAAGTCCAATTACTGGAATAATAAAATAGAAAGATGTTTGCCATGAGATAATATCACTTTCTAGTACTACTTGGATTAAGTGTGTAATGTTTTTAAGTAAAAGAGATATAAGACCAGCACAAAATCCAACAAAAACGCTTAAAATAAGAACAAAGTTTTTAGTAGATATATGACGATATCGCCAAATCAAAAACCTATGTAGTAGTGTCTTTTTTTTAGCAGGCATATACAGATGATACTATTGGTTTAGATTAAAGGTAATAAAAAATCCCGCTTTTCGCGGGATCTTTTATTTTATAAATCTAGTTTGATGTTTAATTCTTTTAATTGCTCTGTGTCAATATTTGCGGGAGCATCTATCATTACATCGCGACCACTATTGTTTTTTGGAAATGCTATGAAATCCCTTATGGTTTCTTGACCTCCAAGTATTGCAACCAATCGATCAAACCCAAAAGCAATTCCTCCATGCGGAGGAGCTCCATATTGGAAAGCATCCATTAAGAAACCAAACTGTTCTTTTGCTTCTTCAGGAGTAAAACCTAAATGGTCAAACATAAGTGCTTGCGTTTCTTTATCGTGAATACGAATAGATCCACCACCGATTTCATTTCCATTTAATACTAAGTCATAAGCATTTGCTCTAACATCACCAGGTTTAGTATCTAAAAGAGGAATGTCTTCTGGTTTTGGAGAAGTAAAAGGATGATGCATTGCGTGATAACGTTCAGTATCTTCATCCCACTCTAAAAGAGGGAAGTCAACTACCCATAGCGGAGCAAACTCCTCAGGATTTCTTAATCCTAACCTTTCGGCTAGTTCCATCCTTAAAGCACTTAGCTGACCTCTAACTTTATTTTCTTGTCCCGATAATACACAGATAAGATCTCCAGGTTTTGCTTCGGTGATTTCCGCCCATTTTGATAAATCAGACTGATCATAAAATTTGTCTACTGATGATTTAAAGCTTCCATCTTCATTGTATTTTGCATACACCATTCCTAGTGCTCCTACCTGTGGGCGTTTTACCCAATCAATTAGTTTATCAATTTCTTTTCTAGTGTAAGAAGCTCCTCCAGGAACTGCAATTGCCACTACTAATTCTGCATCGTTAAAAACTTTGAATTCTTTATGTTTCGCAACTTCATTTAGTTCTCCGAACCTCATTCCGAAACGGATATCTGGCTTGTCGTTTCCATATGTTTTCATGGCTTCATCATAAGTCATTCTAGGAAAATCAGTAATATCCTGCCCTTTTATATCCTTAATTAGATGACGAGTTAGTCCTTCAAAAATAGTTAGAATATCTTCTTGTTCTACGAAAGCCATTTCACAGTCAATCTGAGTAAATTCTGGTTGTCTGTCCGCTCTTAAATCTTCATCTCTGAAACATTTTACAATCTGAAAATATTTATCCATTCCACCAACCATCAATAATTGTTTGAAAGTTTGTGGAGATTGAGGTAAAGCATAAAACTGACCTTCATTCATACGAGATGGTACAACAAAATCTCTAGCTCCTTCTGGAGTAGATTTTATTAAATATGGTGTTTCTACCTCTATAAAATCTGCTTCTGATAAATAGTTACGAACCTTCATAGCTACTTGATGACGAAACATCAAGCTATCTTTTACCGGGTTTCGTCTTATATCAAGATATCTATATTTCATTCTGATATCTTCACCTCCATCTGTTTCATCTTCTATCGTAAATGGAGGAACTAATGCTTTATTTAGAACTTGTAATTCTTGTACTAAAATCTCGATATCTCCAGTAGGGATATTTGGATTTTTAGATTCACGTTCGATAACGGTTCCTTTGACTTGTATTACAAATTCTCGACCAAGAGTTTTCGCATTTTCCATAACATTCAAAGGAGTGCGTTCTTCATCAAAAATTAATTGAGTGATTCCGTAACGATCTCTTAGATCTACCCATATCATAAATCCTTTATCTCGTACTTTTTGAACCCATCCGGATAAGGTTACTTCTTTATTGATATCAGAGGTGCGTAATTCACCACAAGAATGACTTCTATACATAGTTGTTTGTTAAGGCTGCAAAAATAAGAAGTTTAATATTAAATGTATCGGGTTTTTGTGAAAATGAGGAGATGGAATATAAACGTTTGTATTTTTATTGATGTTACGTATTTACTATACTTTTTATGAGGTTTTAACGTATAATTACTTGATAATCAGTTAATTCTAAACTAACATATGTTAGCTTTAACTTTTTTTTATAAGAATGTTTTAATAGATTTAACCAAACTTATAAACAAATCATTATGAAAAAACAAACACAAATTAGCAAGGGGCTTTTGCTATTCTTGTTTTTCTTTCCGGTCGTGCTTTTTGCACAAGAAACTATAACCGGTAAGGTAATCAATGAAAATACCGGGGAAGGGGTATCTTTCATCAATGTCGTAGAAGACGGTACAAGTAACGGAACTGCGAGTGATATTGATGGTAATTTTTCTATTACTGTTAATAGCCTTCCTGTAACCCTTAGAGTCTTTTCTATTGGGTTTACAACAAAATTGGTAACTGTAGAAAATGCAGGAGCAATTACTGTTCAAGTGGCAGAATCTTTAGAAGCGCTTGATGAAATTGTAGTAACTGGTTTAGGTTCTTCTATAAAACGAGCGAATCTTGCTAATGCAGTTTCTACAGTATCTTCTGAAGAATTAGTTGGTAATACAGGTCAAACAACCGTAGATGGTGCCTTATATGGTAAGGTAACTGGAGTTAATATTACTGCTTCTTCTGGTGCGCCAGGAGGAGGTACAGCATTAAGGTTAAGAGGGATATCATCTATCAACGGGAATAATCAACCTTTATTTATCGTGGATGGTGTATATATAAATAATGTAGAAATACCTTCTGGTCTTCGTTTTGCGTCAGGAGCGAATAGAGGTAATGAAGAAAATGCTGGAAATAGATTGGCAGATATCGATCCAAATGATATAGAAAATATTGAAATATTAAAAGGTGCTTCTGCAGCGGCAATTTATGGAACCAGAGCAAATGCTGGGGTGGTAATTATTACTACTAAAAAAGGAAAAGGTGGAAAAACTAAAATTAGATTTAGTCAAGATACAGGAATAAATGTGATACAAAATAGATTAGGATTACGTCCTTGGACGGCTACAAGTGTATTTGATGCATTTTTTACTCCTAATCCAGATGACCCTGCAGCTGAAGCAAGATCTCGAGCTGCCGCTGAAGCGGAAGTTGCTGCTTTTAACAATGCTATTCAGAATGGAGGATTAATTGATTATGAGGATGAAATTTATGGAAATGTAGGATTCATTTCAGAAACGAAATTAAGTGCTAGTGGAGGTAATGATAAAACTAGATTTTATATAGGAGGTTCTTATCGTGATGAAGAAGGAATTATTCAGAAAACTGGTTTTGATAGATTTTCTATTAGAAGTAATATTGATCATAAAATCTCAGATATTTTTGATGTTTCTTTATCTTCTAATTATGTGAGAAGTAATTCTAGTAGAAGTTTTACGGGTAATGAAAATGAAGGTGGTTTAAGTTTTGGTTATACCTTAGCATTTACACGACCGTGGAATAATTTATTCCCAGATGCAGATGGTAATTACCCTAATAACCCAAATTATCCAGGAAACCCAATTTTTGTGAGAGATCAGGCGAAAAATGAGGATTCTAATAATCGATTTATTCAAGGGGTTAAGTTCACCACTAAATTATTAACTAAGGAAAATGATAGAGTAAAGTTTGTAGTGAATGGAGGTATTGATTATTTAGCAAATGAGACATATGTATATGTTCCAGAAACACACCAGGCTCAAGTTGGTAATCAAGAAGGTTTTGTAGCAGAAGGTCGAAATAATTTTACTCAGTTTAACTTATTAGCTTTTGCGGTATGGGATCATACTGCATTTGATGGGAATTTAAATCTTACCACTCAAGGAGGGGTTAGTTATTTAGAGCAACAGGCGAACTTAGTAAATAGTAGAGGTTCTAATTTGTTTGGAGGACAAACTAGTGTTGATCAATCTGTAAATCAGGTAATTGACCAAACAAGGTCTAATCAAAAGGATTTTGGATATTTTGCACAGGTAGAAGGAAATTATAAAGATCAAATTATAGGAACATTAGGATATAGATTAGATAAATCCACTTTAAATGGAGATGTAAACAAGTTTTATGGTTTTCCTAAGGCTTCTTTAGCAATAAATGTAGCTAATTTTGATTTTTGGCAATTTGAACCTATAAATCAGTTAAAAATTAGAACGGCCTATGGAGAAACAGGTTCTTCTGCAGCGTTTGGTTCTGCCTTTACAAGTTTAAATCCAAATAACATTGGAGGTAATGGAGGACTTGGTGTTGGTACAAGAGGAGATAGAGATATAGAACCAGAAACATCTGCTGAATTTGAGGTAGGTTTAGATCTGGGGATATTAGATAGTAGAATTTCTTTTGAAGCTTCCTACTATAATAGAAAAGTAAGTGATTTGATATTATCTAGAAACGTACCAGCTTCTTCTGGTTTTACTACTGAAACAACGAATTTAGCGGATTTGGTAAACCAAGGTTTAGAATTAGCAGTACGAGGAGATGTTTATAGAAGTGATAACTTCTTTTGGAATACTGGAATTCAGTTTTACTTTAATAGATCAGAAGTTACACGTTTAGACGTACCTGCATTTGCGCAACCAGGTGCTGGTTTTGGTACTGGTTTAGGTACATTTTTTATAGAAGAAGGACAACCTGTAACACAGATTGTTGGTAATATTGATCCTGACGGAGATGGCCCATTAGAAGCAAGTTTAAAGCAAGTAGGAAATGTAGAGCCAGACTTCCAGATGGCGTTTAATAATCAATTTACATTATTTAAACAAATTGATGTTTCATTCTTGTTACAATGGAAACAGGGAGGAGAAAATCTAAATTTATCTAGATTTCTTACTGATTTAGGACAAACTTCACCTGATTTAGAAACTCCAGAAGGACAAGCTAGGTTAGGAACTGCTGCCAATGCTGAACGTTTTGTAGAAGATGCGGGATATGTTAGATTAAGAGAAGCATCAATTTATTATAGATTCCCTTCCAATATTATAGAAGGACTTTTTGGAGAAGTAGTAGAAGGTATAAAGCTAGGAGTTTCAGGTAGAAATTTATTTACAATTACTGATTATAGTAGTTATGACCCTGAAGTTTCGGTAAATGGAGGAGCAGGTTTATCTAGTGGGATAGAGGTAACTCCCTTCCCGAGTTCACAGCAGTTTTACTTCCACTTAAATGTTAATTTTTAAAATAAGCGATAATGAAAAATAGATTAATAATGAAAACGAAATATCATCTGATGCTTGTTTTACTTGTTTTGGTAACGGCATCGTGTTCTTTTGACGAGGAGATTGATCCAAATGGACCTAGTCTTGGAGGCGTAGAATCTAATGCTTCTTTACGACAATTGAATGAATTAACTATAGGAGTTCAAGCTACCTCTAGAAATGGTCAAGGAATTGAAACTACCGCTAGTGGTACATTGGCGAGAGAATTATATTTATTTGACGCGGATCCTAGAAATACAGGAGATTTATTAGGAAAAAACGGAATTCAATTAGATAATAATTCTTTTTATAGTACAGCTCAATTTACAGGAAGTTATAGATGTATTAAAAATGCAAATGTATTATTAGCGGCTTTAGATAATACACAAGTTATAGAGGAAACAGATAAAAATGCATATCGAGGTTTTGCTAAAACTTATATTGCATATGAACTTATTCAAATTTTGAAATCGTATGGTACAGCAAGAATTGACGTTGCTGATCCTGATAATCTGGGACCTTTTTTAGAATTTGATGCAGCGCTTGTAGAGATTAGAAACTTATTGGATGATGCTCAAAATGATTTGAGTGGATTTACTTCTTTAGATCAATTTTTGTTTCCTATTTCTGGTTTTGATGATTTGATTGATACATCTGGTGAGATGGGAGATGATGTAAGAGATGATGATGGTCAGATTACAATTGATGAATTTCTTTTGTTTAACAGAGCTGTGGCGGCTCTTGCTGCAGTATATGCAGAGGATGGAACAGGTGCACTTTCTGAATTGTCAAATTCTTATTTTGATCTTATGGGTAGTTTAACTAATGGTCCTAAGTATGTTTTTGGATTAGGAGCTGGAGATCAGCCTAACGGTGTTTTCCGTTCGCCTTCTACATCTGCAGAGGAACCAAATAATGCAGATCAGATTATTGTTCATGATAGTTGGATTAATGACGCAGAGGCAGGTGACACCAGAGTTGCGTCTAAATCGGCTGTTAGACCAATGCCAAGTGCTCAGGATGGATTAAATGGAACTCATGAAACAAGATTATATGCATCTAATGTAGCATCAATTGATATTCTAAGAAATGAAGAATTAATCCTCCTATATGCAGAAGCAAGTATATTGGCAAGTAATTTACAAGATGCCGAAGATGCACTTAACATAATTCGTAATGCAGCTGGCTTGGTTAATTATGGAGGGCTTCAAAATGCTGATGATTTAACAACTGAACTTTTAAATCAGAGACGTTATTCTTTGTGGGCTGAGAATCATAGAATGTTTGATCTTAGACGATATGATTTGTCTAATACGTTACCTATTGATAGAGCAGGAGATCAAGTATTCAATGTTTTACCAATACCATTGTCAGAAAATCAATAATCATTTTATATTGTTAGAAAATAAAAACGCCGCAAAGTTTGCGGCGTTTTTTAGTACTATGTCTATAGTATTAAGTAGTTGAAGGTACCGGAATTTCTGTATTTCCATCACTTTCAAAATCTTGATCATTAATTATAGTTGTTTTCGCACTTTTCTTTCTACGAAATCTAGCTTTTACTTTATGTACTATAAAGAATAAACATGGTACGATGATTAAAGTTAAGAAAGTAGCGATAATCAATCCGTAAATCACTGCCCAAGCTAAAGGTCCCCAGAAAATTACATTATCTCCACCAATATAAATTTTCGGATCAAAGGAAGAGAATAAAGAGAAGAAATCAATATTAAATCCAACCGCTAATGGTATTAAACCTAATACTGTAGTAATAGCTGTTAGAATCACAGGTCTAAGACGAGCTCTACCTCCTTTTACTATTAATTTCATTACTTCGTCATTTGGTAGTAATTCATTCTCAGGAACATCAAGTTCAACCATTTTACGATCGATTAATAATTGTGTATAATCCAATAGTACTACACCATTATTTACTACAATTCCTGCTAGTGAAATAATCCCCATCATGGTCATCATAATTACAAAAGCAGAACCAGTGATTAAAATCCCACCAAATACTCCTATAAAACTTAAGAATATGGCGATCATAATAATGGTGGGCTTAGATATAGAACTAAATTGAAAAATAAGGATAAGCATAATAAGTCCTAATCCGGCAAAAAACGCTCCCATTAAAAATTCCATTTGCTTATTTTGCTCTTCAATTTGCCCTGTGTAATCAATTTCGACATTTTTTGGCTTCCCAGTAAAACTAGCCATTTCGGTTTGTATTTGGTCAACAATAGCTCCTGCATCAGTATACCCTGGCTGTAATCCTGAGTAAACGGTTACTACTCTTTTAGTGTCTTTATGTTTCACAGCACTAAAAGAAGAAGTATTCTTTTTAGATGCTACAGCAGAAACTGGTATTTCTTTAAGTCTTCCTGTTGCTTGATCTCTAAAAGTGATGTTTTGATTAAATAAAGCACTTGTATTATATCTATTGGTTTTGTCAAAACGAACATAAATATCATAATCTTCACCTTCTTTCTTGTAAACCCCAGCTTTTTCTCCAAAAATAGAACGACGTAATTGATTCCCTACCTGACCAGCTGCTACACCTAATTCTCCTGCTTTTTGCCTATCGACAACTACTTGCATTGCAGGTTTTCCTTTATTAACATCAATCTTTAATTCCTCTATCCCAGGAATATTCTTTTCATTGATGAAATTTTTCATACGCTCAGCTACGTTGATAAGTTCATCATAATCTTTTCCTTCAATTTCAATATTAATAGGGTATCCTGCGGGTGGCCCTACAGCATCTTTTTCTACAGAAATAGCAACTCCAGGATAAATCCCTTTTAATGCTTCTTGTACTTTAAATCGTAGTTCTTCAGAGTCTTTTCCTTTTCTGAATTTATACTCTCTCATCGCAGCAATGATTTTAGCACGATGCGGCATTTCGGCACTACTACCACCATCTGTTTGGGGATTACCAGCACCTTCACCAACTTGCGATACAGCTGCTTCTACTAAGAAATTGTGATCTTGTCCTTCAATATATTCCTTGTCATTTATAACAGCATAAACACGACCTTCAATTTCTTTGGTGATTTTATTGGTCTTTTCTATATCAGTTCCTTGAGGATATTCTACATATACAATTATTTGATTTGGTTTATTATCAGGGAAGAATTCAATTTTTGTGCGTTTACTTCCTACCGATGCACCAAACATTCCAAAAACTACAAATAACAAAAGAAAAGTACCAAATACAAATCCATAGGATTTCCAACCTCTCAAGGCAAAAGAAAGGAATCGTTGATAACTGTTTTCTAACCAAACTAAAATTCTACTTTGGAAAAAAGTAGCCATTCTTTTTAATAGATATTTATATATCCAGAACATAATGGCAGTAAAAATCATTAAAGTACCAAGACCTCTTGCAGGACCGCCAACGATCATTATAAATATTCCGAATCCACCAAGAATTAGGCTTAAACGTATCAGTTGTTTTAAAGTCAACTCTTTCTCCCCAATATCCATAAACCTAGAAACTAACATAGAGTTAAAAAAGATGGCTACAAATAATGAAGAACCTAATACAACGGATAATGTAATAGGGAAATATATCATAAACTGCCCCATTACACCAGGCCACATACCTAAGGGAACAAATGCTGCTACAGTGGTTAGCGTAGAAATAATAATTGGAAATGCTATCTCGCCAATTCCTTTTTTGGCAGCTTCTATCCTAGACATTCCTTCTTCTTCCATCAGGCGATAAACATTTTCTACCACCACAATACCATTATCCACTAACATTCCTAATCCCATAATTAAGGCAAAAAGAATCATTGTATTCATAGTGTATCCTAATAGAGATAGGATCATAAATGATATGAACATCGACATTGGTATTGCAAACCCTACGAACAATGCATTTCTAAATCCTAAGAAAAACATTAATACGCCTACAACTAAAATAATCCCAAAAATGATATTGTTTACTAAATCATCTACCTGATTAATCGTTTTGGTAGATTGATCATTGGCAATACTAATATTTAAATCTGTTGGAAATATATTTTCCTCCGCGTTCGTAACAATATCGCGGATTTGATCTGCAGCTTCTACCATGTTCTTTCCAGAACGTTTTTTAACTTCTAACATTACTACATTATCACCAAACTCTCTGGCATAGGTAGTTTTGTCTTCTTCTTTAAAAGTTACTTTAGCGATATCTCTAAGATAAACAGCTCCATCTTGAGACTTAACTACAAAATTATCTAACTCAGAAGGGCGATCGATCTCACCTAGAATTCTAATAGTTCTTCTTTGTCCGCTTGCAACCATATTACCTGCAGACATGGTTATATTTCCATTTCTTATGGTATTAAGAACGTCATCAAAACTAACTTTAGCAGCCATCATTTTATAAATATCTACTGCTACTTCGACTTCCTTTTCCTGGGCTCCTCTGATATCAACACCCTTAATTTCTTTAAGATCTTCAATCTCATCTTCTAGGTATTCTCCAAATTGTTTTAACTTATCTACTGGATAATCTCCAGTGATATTAATATTCATAATTGGAGTTTCTTCAGATATACTGAGATCAAAAACATTAGGTTCTACTTTGGCTCCATTAAAAGTAGGCCAATCTTCATTGGATTTTTCAGAATCTACTTCGTCTTTAACCTTTTGTTTTGCTTGTGCAACAGTGAATTTTTCTTCAAACTCTACTGTTATAATCCCATAATCTTCCTGTGATGTGGATACTATTTCTACAACCCCACCAAGGTTTTTTAACTTATCTTCTAAAGGATCGACAATTAGTCTTTCTATATCTTCAGAGGTATTTCCAGGATATGGAACACTGATATATATTTTTGTTTCATTAATTTCTGGAAAATTCTCTCTTGGCATAGAAAAATATGCAGACAGTCCAAGAATGAAGAAAATAGCCATCATTACATAAATTGTAGTAGGGTTGTCTATTGCCCACGATGATAACCTAAATTCCTTATCTACTTTTTTCTTTTTAACTTCCATAGGATTTAGTTTATAATTTCGACTTTTTGACCATCTTTAACACTTCTGGCGCCTTCACTTATAATAGCATCGCCATTTTTGATGCCTTCAAGGATTTCAATAAAATCTCCCTGTGTTTTTCCAGTTTTTACAATGGTACGTTTAGCTTCGGCAATGTTGTTAGTGTTTTTTCCAGAAGTAACATAGGTATATTGATCTCCTTCTGAGTTTTCAGAAATAATACTCTGTGGTATTAAAATTGCCTTTTCGCTAGTATAATCATTGATTTTTACTTTAGCAGTAAGGTTAGGCTTAATAACACCATCCTTATTTGGTACTGCTACCTCAACAGTAAATGAACGATTATTTGGGTTTATGTAATTACCAACTTGTCGAATTTTTGTATCGATAGTGGTACCAAGTATAGGAAAATGAACTTTTGCTTCTTTTCCTTTTACGATACTAGAAATGTAACTTTCAGGAACTTCTATCTCGATATACATATCGTTTAAGTTAACGATACGGATCAATTCTGTTTGTCCTGGGGCTACTACACTTCCTTGTTCAGCTATAACGTCATCAACAATTCCAGAAAATGGAGCGGTTACTACAGACCTAGCTAATTGTCGTTTCATCTGATCAACTCCGTTTTTTGAAGATTCATAATTCGTTTTTGCCTGTAAGTATTGAATTTCAGAACCTATTTTTTGTTCCCATAATTTTTTCTGACGCTCATAAGTAGTTTTTGCTAATTCTGCCTGCACTTCCATTTGAGCTACTTGTTGACTAAGACCACCATCATCAATTCTTGCTAATGTTTGTCCTTTAGAAACGCGTTGCCCTTCTTTTACGAATACTTTTAGAAGTGTTCCTGAAGTTTCCGGATATAAAACAATATTCTTTTTTGTTTCTACACTTCCTTGTAATTCTAAATAATGAGTGAACAGGGTGTCTTTTGCTTGTATTGTAGTTACTAATGGAAGTTTTTTGATACTGTCTAAAGAAGCTATTGCTTCATCTAATTGTTTTAGCTTATAAGCTACAGCTTGTTGTTCTGCTACAACTTCACTTCTTTTGGCTCTAATTGCTGTTAGATCTCCATTTTCTATTACTTTTTCAATAGACTTGCCGTCTTTTTGTCCACAAGAAACAAGAAGAAGGAATACAGAGAATATGGTAAGTATTTTTTTCATGAGTATGTCTAGTTATTAGGTGTATTTTGAATTGATTCTAACTTGGCTTTATTGTTTATAATGGTAAGCATTGCTTGTAGTACCTCTTGTTGTACACTATACAATTGTAATTGAGCCTGTCTTAGTTCAAAGCTAGAAGCCAATCCTTCGGTATATTTTATTTGATTTTTGTTTTCTATTCTTTCTGCCAAAGCAAGATTTTGTTTTGATGTTTCATAGGTTTCTAAAGAAAGCTGATAATCACTTACCGTAGAGTTGTATTGTAGCTGAATTTGTTGCTGTACTTCTGTGAAAGATGTATTAGCTTGTTCAAAAGCAATTCTTGCTTGTTGAGTTTTCGCACTCCTTCCTAAAGAGCTGAAAATAGGTATATTAAGACTTACTCCTAATATAGAAGATTGAAACCACCGTTGTTCATTTTCTAAGAATGTAAAAGTGTCACTATTAGCTTGTGTTCCATAATTGACAAAAGCGGATAATGTAGGCAAGGCTTTACTTTTTTCTAGTTTTAGTTCAAGTCTTCTTTGCTCCGTTAATAAGTACCCTAATCTATAGTCAACATTGTTTTCTATTATAAAGGGTTTTAATCCAACGGATGTATCAACATTCTTAATTGTCAAATTATCAAGGTTATCAGATAAAACAGTGTTGGAATCTACATCCACTCCGATAGTTAGATTAAACATTTGTAATGCAATCTTCGATAACCTTTGTGCATTGTTCAATTGATTCGTAATTTGGAGTAACGTGATTTGTAATTGTTCTACATCCTCTTCTTCTGCTAAACCATTTTCGAAAATCTTTTTTCTTTCTTCATAGTTTTTTTCTAAAGCAGCCTTGTTATTCTGAAGTATTTTAATGCTTTCATCTGACACCAAAACACTCCCGTAGGCATTAATGACACTTTCACGAACATTAAGTTGAGTTTTTTCCTGAGAATCATTGGTATATTGTAAAAAACTTTTAGCTGCTTCTAAGCCAACAAGATAAGATCCGTCAAAAAGTAGTTGAGATAATGTGGCACTTGCGGTCAGTTGTTGTTTAGTTCCAAAAACTACTGGTATAAAACCATCAAGAGGATCGGGAGAACCGTTAGCAGTTAAGTCAAAAAATTCCTCAACTGTATTAATAGTACTTTCTCTACTGTCAAAAGCTGAAGCGGGCAGTAAAGAAACAGGTTGTTTTAATTGATTTTGATAATCAATTGCAGCATTAATTTGTGGTAAACCCGTTGCTGTGGTTTCCCATTTTTGCTTTAAAGCTTTAGCTACATCACGTCTAGCGTTTATAGACTGATAACTATTTTCTAGTGCAAATTCGATTGCCTCATCTAAAGTAAATGAATATTGAGAAGAAACCGGAGTTTCCTGTGCAAAAGAAAATGTTGTAAATAAGCTAAAGAAACATATCGACCAAAGGTTGTTTCTCATAATTTATGGTTGTTTTAATAGGTTGTCTAAAATTTTTAATCCTTTTTCTGTGGCAATACCACGTACATGATATTCTAAATAGTCTGTCATTAATTTCGATACTGGAAAATGTTGAATAGGAAACATTTCTTGATCTTTTATTCCTGTCATTCCCATAAAATATAGTCTTGAAATAATTTCGATATCTATATTTTCTCTAAAAACTCCTGTTTTAATACCTCGCTCTAGATTTTCAATTACGCATTCTTGCATAGTTTCAAACTGTCTTACTTTAAGACTACTATGTATTCTAGGGTAATATTTTTGAAGTTGGTATTGAGGAGATGTTTTTTCATCTTTCAAATGATACATAACAAAGGCCTTAATAGCATATAATTCTTCTATAGGTTCTTTGTTTTCTTCTAAAATGGAATCGATACCGTCACTAATAGTGCAAAACAAATGATCCGTAGTAGCTTCTACTAATTTTGTTTTATTCTGAAAATGCGCATAGATCGTTTTCTTAGAAATCCCTAATTCAGAAGCGAGGTCGTCCATAGTTACACTTTTGAAACCAAAGCTTAAGAACATATCATTTGCTTTCTCGATTATTTTTTCCTTCATCTAGGGTTTGAATTATTTTGTGCAAATGTACATGAGGAAACTTTAAAAACATTAAAAGTTTCCTAAGTTTCACAATTTTTTAACAATGAAATAACTTGAACCGTCCTTTAGATGAGTTGAGTTGTTGAGAAGCTACATTTTTTATATAACGAAAAATGATATTCAACTTGGACATTGATTTCCATAAATTATTTAGTACGATAAATATAATTGATAAGTATTTTTGATAATAGATATGGTTTTTAACTAAACGGTTTTTTAATTTTTATTTTACCTTAGCACAAAAAAAATAAGTAGTGAATACCATTTTAAATTATCAAGAATACTTTTTAGATTATTTATCAGAGAATACTATAAAAAAGGAGCCTAAAAATCTTTATGAACCTATTTCATATATCCTAACACTGGGGGGGAAGAGATTAAGACCAGTCTTGGTGCTAATGACTTCTGAGATTTTTGGTGGTTCCTACGAAAAGGCACTAGATGCGGCTTTAGCTATTGAAGTTTTTCATAACTTTTCTTTGGTTCATGACGATATTATGGATGATGCACCACTTAGAAGAGGAAAAGAAACTGTTCATGAAAAATGGGATATTAATACAGGTATTCTTTCAGGAGATGCTATGTTGATTAATGCTTATCAGCTTTTTGAAAATTATGAAGGAGATACTTTTAAGCAATTAGCACAATTATTTACTAAAACTGCTATAGAAGTATGCGAAGGGCAACAATATGACATTGATTTTGAAACAAGAGATGATGTTACTATTCCAGAATATTTAAAAATGATTGAGTATAAGACTGCAGTGCTTGTTGCTGCAGCTATGCAGATGGGGGCTATTATAGCGGAAGCTTCTAATACATGTAAATCTGCTATTTATGATTTTGGAAGATTGCTAGGCTTAGCTTTTCAACTACAAGATGATTACTTAGACGCTTTTGGTGATCCAGCTACTTTTGGTAAGCAAGTGGGTGGGGATATTATCGAAAATAAAAAAACCTTTTTATATCTTAAAGCGATAGAAAATGCAGATGATAATGTAAAAAAACAATTAGAAGGACTTTTTTCTTTAAATCCAGAAGATCCATCTGAAAAAATACAGACAGTTAAAAGTATTTTTGAAACTACAGGAGCAAAAGAGAAAACAAGAATAGAAATTGAAAAATATACAGAAAAAGCTTTTGAAGTTCTAAATGATTTGTCTATTTCACAGGATAAGAAGAAAATTTTACAAGCTTTTGGAGAGCAATTAATGAATAGAAATGTATAAAAAAACCTGATTTATGATTAAATCAGGTTACGCTTAGTTGAGGCAAAAAAATACTGCGTATTAATATTAATAAAGGTAGTGTAGGTGACTACTCTATTAACTTCTTTTATTTTTTTTAATTTTTACTGATTTAAAGTTGAAATCAGTGTTGGCAATAAAGTTTTCTCCGGTTTTTACATTCATAAATTTCCATTGATACCCTTCATTAGTTTCTTTTATATCCGATCTTGCTATAGAAGAAATGGGTACACCAAGGTAATTTTGAATTATACTATTAATTTTATGATTAATTTCTTTAGTCTTAGAATTTGTAATTGAACTTTTTTTGTCAGCTATTTTTTGAGTAGATACAGTAGGGTCTGTTTCTTCCATTGTTTTTTTGGAACTAGAACAGCTGATAATAGAAAGACCTAAAATAGCAATGAGTAATTTTGTTTTCATAATGAGTTTGTTTTACAGTTCAAAATTACTGACTAAGCATAGTTTTTTTATGGATTAAGCATAATTAAAACGTGTAATATTAGATGATTTGTAATTTTTTCCGATTAAGAACATATGTTTTTAGAAAAAATCTAGATAAATGTATATTGTAAGCATAAATTATAAATAAGTAAATGTTGTTATGAAAGTGTTTGTTAGTGCGTTTTTGTTATTTTTTCTAAATTTTATGTGTGCTCAAGAGAGTTTTGATAAAATTAATGACTCATATGAAACGTTTTTAGAAAGAATTACAGCTAAGGATACTTTAATAAAAAATAGAACAAAATATTATAAATGTGCAGAGGATCTATCAGGAAGAATTGAACTATATTATCTTGATGATGAGTTAAGGTTAATGACTCATATTTATAAGCAAGGTTTTGGGAATGATACATTTTTAGAAAATTATTTTATAGAAGAAGATGTGCTAAGACTGAAGACTTCGATTTCTGAAATAATGTATATGAATACTCTTTATAAAGAAAGTAGTCAAGGTGTATCTTCTACAAGTGCAGAAAAAGTAGTTGAAGTTACTGAACAGAGAATGTATTTCGAAAATAATGAGAAATCAAAATGTTTCGAAAGAAAGCATAGTGAGAAGCTTGCTGATTGGGATCAACAATATTTTAATACTCTTACGCTTAAAAAAGGTATCTGTATAGAAGGTGTAGAAGATATACGTTATAAGTATAGACTTCTCAGAAAAGCTGAAAAGAAATTAGATAACTATTCTAATAGAAAACCTAGATGTATTTTTCATATCTGGTAAAATAATATATTTTAGAAATCGGATACTTGGGTATTCGACTTTTTATTGTTCTTTATTATTTTAACAGACTCAAAATTAATGTCAGTAGATCCTATAAAGCTCTTGCCGTTTCGTACATTCATAAATTTCCAATGATATCTTGAATTTGTGAGTGTAATAGGTGAGATGGCTATAGAAGATATAGATATGCCCAGATGCTTTTCTATAATTGCATTAATTTCCCCTTGTATTTTGGGATCGTTTACCTCACTTAATCCTTTTTTTTCTTTTTTTACGTAATAAGGATTGTTGTTAGGATCAAATTTTGTGGTTACCGCTTTTTTGTTACTAGAACACGAGGATACTGCTATCGCGATGGATAACATAAGAATATGGTTTTTCATTTTACTTTGGGGTTTTAATCGTAATTGATATTAAAAGTAGAAAAAATACAGGAAAACGATAGAGCTTCTGCTATATATTAGATGACCGGTATTTTTTTCTAGATAAAAAACGCATTTTTCTCTGTAGTATTGTGGTTTTTAGAAAAATACTCTCACGAAAGGGGCGTAAGCACTAGCATAAATACTTTTGTTGTCATCATATAATACATCATATCGTAATCCGACACTCACAAATCCTATTCTATAGCCTGCTCCAATAAACAAAGCCGGATACCAATAATTATCACTTATGTCTCCTCCTTCAATTTCAAAATTTCTACTTACTCCCATTTGTTCGAACTCTGCAGATAGTTGTAACGCCGGGAGAGGGTTATAAAGAGTGATAAGACTAGCTCCATAATTAGTAGCGGTGAAATTACGCGAGTCCGTGTACCCGAAATTAAGTCCGAATCCCATACTGAAGTGATTGTTAAAGTCATAGATGGCAGAAGGAGCTAATATTCCATTAAAAGTATCGTCTGTAAATCCAATCCCTATATTTCCTCCAATTCTAACTCGAGACCAAAAATTGTCTTCCTGAGAATAACATTGTTGTAAGGAAAATAATATTAAGGAAACTAAGGTTATGATTTTGATTTTATGAATAAGAAACACTTTCATTGTTAAAATTGTAAAAAAATGTTACAATAAATATATATAATTCGATACTCAATATACTGTAATTATTGTATTTTTGTGATGTTTTATAATAAAAAGACGGTTGAATACCTACATATGGATAAATATTCATTTTTGAATGCGGCTAATACCGCATTTTTTGCAGATTTATACGATCAATATTTGCAAAACCCAGATAGTGTAGAACCTAGTTGGAGAGCATTTTTTCAAGGATTTGATTTTGGATTAGAAAGTGCAGAGGACTCTGGGGAAACAATTTATATAGAAAAAGATTCGGGAGATAAGGCGATAGCTGTTCCCGAAAATCTTCAGAAAGAATTTCAGGTAGTGCGTCTTATAGACGCATACAGAACCAGAGGTCATTTGTTTACCAAAACAAATCCGGTAAGAGAAAGAAGAAAATACCATCCTTCACTTGCTTTAGAGAATTTTGGTTTAAGTCAAGGTGACCTTAATACGGTTTTTAATGCTGGAGAGATTATTGGAATTGGACCTAATACATTGAGCAATATAACCGTTCATTTAGAGCAGATATATTGCGATGCTATCGGTATTGAATACATGTATATTCGAAACCCTGAAGAAAGACAATGGATACAGGATCGAGTTAATTTTAATACAAATAGGACTAAATTTTCTACTGATCAGAAAAAACACATTCTGAAAAAACTAAATCAAGCAGTTTCTTTTGAAAGTTTTTTGCATACCAAATATGTTGGACAAAAACGTTTCTCTCTGGAAGGAGGAGAGTCTTTGATACCAGCATTAGATGCTTTGGTAGAAAAAGCTGCTGATATGGGGGTTAAAGAATTCGTTATGGGGATGGCACATCGTGGTCGTCTGAGTACACTTACTAATATCTTCGGGAAAAGCCCTAAAGATATTTTTAGCGAGTTTGATGGTAAAGATTATGAAGAAGCTGTTTTTGATGGAGATGTGAAGTATCATTTGGGGTGGACTTCTAAACGAAAAACGGATTCTGGGAAGGCAATTAATATGAATATTGCTCCAAATCCTTCTCACCTAGAAACAGTTGGAGCAGTTGTGGAAGGAATTACCAGAGCAAAGCAAGATAAACATTACAAAGAAAATATATCACAGGTTTTACCTATAGTTGTTCATGGAGATGCAGCTATTGCGGGACAAGGGTTAGTTTATGAAATTGTGCAAATGGCACAATTAGATGGATATAAAACAGGTGGAACTATTCATATAGTAGTAAATAATCAGATCGGTTTTACTACTAATTATTTAGATGCACGTTCATCTACTTATTGTACAGATGTTGGTAAGGTGACTTTATCTCCAGTACTTCATGTGAACGCGGATGATGCAGAAGCTGTAGTGCACGCTACAAATTTTGCATTAGATTTTAGAATGAACTTTGGTCGTGATGTATTTATTGATTTATTAGGATATCGAAAATATGGTCATAACGAAGGTGATGAACCTCGTTTTACACAACCTAAATTATATAAAGCAATAGCAAAGCATAATAACCCTAGAGATATCTATGCAGAAAAATTAATTTCTGAAGGGATTATTAAGGCTGAGTATGTAAAAGAACTGGAGAAGGATTATAAAGCATCTTTAGAAGAAGAACTAGAAGATTCTCGTAAGCAAGAGAAGACTGTTATTACACCATTCATGAAAGATGAATGGGACGGGTTTACTCGAGTTCAAGAGGATGAAATGATGGCAGTTGTAGATACTACATTTTCCAAAGCAGATCTTACTGAAATTGCAGAAGTGATTACCAAATTACCTTCTGATAAGAAATTTCTTCGTAAAATAGAACGTTTGATTGATCAACGACATAAGATGTTTTTCGAAAAAGATCAATTGGACTGGGCTATGGGAGAATTACTGGCCTATGGATCATTATTGAAAGAAGGTTATGATGTTAGAATGAGTGGGCAGGATGTTGAGAGAGGAACTTTTTCTCATCGACATGCAGTTGTTAAAGTTGAGGATAGTGAAGAAGAAGTCTTGCTACTGAATAACCTGAAAGGAGAGCAGGGAGACTTTTGTATTTATAATTCATTACTTTCAGAATACGGAGTTGTTGGGTTTGATTATGGATACGCTATGGCTAGTCCAAAAACCTTGGCAATTTGGGAAGCTCAATTTGGAGACTTTAGTAATGGAGCTCAGATTATGATTGATCAGTACATTTCTTCTGCGGAGGATAAATGGAAGCTTCAGAATGGATTAGTAATGTTATTACCACATGGATATGAAGGCCAAGGAGCAGAGCATTCTTCTGCTAGAATGGAACGTTACCTTCAATTATGTGCTAAAGATAATATGTTTGTAGCAGATGTTACTACACCAGCTAATATGTTTCATTTGTTAAGAAGGCAAATGAAAGCTACGTATCGAAAACCCTTAATTATTTTTACTCCAAAAAGTTTATTGCGCCACCCTAAAGTAGTTTCTTCGGTAGAAGAATTTGCTAATGGAAGTTTTCAGACAGTAATTGATGATCCTGTAGCTAAGGCAAAAGATGCTAAAACTTTGGTTTTCTGTACGGGTAAGTTTTATTATGACTTATTAGAAGAAAAAGAAAAGTTGGGTAGAAATGATGTTGCTTTAGTTAGATTAGAGCAATTATTTCCACTTCCAGCAAAGGAAATGGATAAATTAATTAAAAAATATAAGGCTACCGATATTGTTTGGGCTCAAGAAGAACCTCGTAACATGGGTGCGCTAAGTCATATTTTAATGCATTATGATGATGCGAGTTCTTTTAGATTTGCAAGTAGAAGACCTTACGGTGCTCCTGCAGCTGGTAGTGCAACGAGATCTAAAAGAAGACATCAAGAAGTGATTGATTTTGTATTTGATAAAACAAAAGATAATCAAAGAAGAAAAAGAAAATAGTAAAGTAACTATAAATCGAAATATTTTCGCGAAAGCGATATAAAGTATAAATTTAGAATTATGGCTTTAGAAATGAAAGTCCCTTCTCCGGGAGAATCCATTACAGAAGTAGAAATAGCTCAATGGCTTGTAGAAGATGGTGATTATGTAGAAAAAGACCAAGCAATAGCGGAGGTAGATAGTGATAAAGCAACATTAGAGCTTCCTGCAGAAGCTAGTGGTATTATTACCCTAAAAGCAGAAGAAGGTGATGCTGTCGCTGTTGGTGAAGTTGTGTGTCTTATTGATACAGATGCAGCTAAACCAGAAGGAGGTTCTTCGTCTCCTAAAGAAACTCCGAAAACAGAGGGAAAAAAGGAAGACGTTCCAACGCCTGCAAAGACAGAGACACCAGCTCCAGCTAAAACTGAAACATATGCAACCGGAACAGCTTCTCCGGCAGCTAAAAAAGTATTAGCTGAAAAAGGTATTAATGCTTCTCAAGTAAAAGGAACTGGACGCGATGGACGTATTACTAAAGCGGATGCAATTGATGCAAAGCCGTCTATGGGTACTCCAGGACCAGGAAGTAGAGGAGAATCACGTAAAAAATTATCTATGCTACGTCGTAAAGTAGCGGAGAGATTGGTTTCTGTGAAGAATGAAACTGCAATGTTGACTACTTTTAATGAGGTGGATATGCAGCCGATATTTGATTTAAGAAAACAATATAAGGAAACATTTAAAAGTAAACATGGAGTTAGTCTTGGGTTCATGTCGTTTTTTACCTTAGCTTGTGTAAGAGCGCTAAAAATGTATCCAGCTGTTAATTCGATGATTGAAGGTAAAGAGATGATTTCTTATGATTTCCAAGACATCAGTATTGCTGTTTCTGGGCCAAAAGGATTGATGGTTCCTGTAATTAGAAATGCAGAAAATTTAAGTTTTAGAGGAGTTGAATCTGAAGTTAAAAGATTAGCTATTAGAGCTCGTGAGGGTCAGATAACAGTTGATGAAATGACAGGTGGAACTTTTACCATTACCAATGGAGGAGTTTTTGGTAGTATGTTATCTACTCCAATCATAAACCCACCACAGAGCGCTATTCTTGGAATGCATAATATTGTAGAAAGACCAATTGTAAGAGATGGACAAATAGTTGTAGCGCCTATAATGTATGTTGCTTTATCTTATGATCATAGAATTATTGACGGTAAAGAATCTGTTGGGTTCCTAGTAGCGGTTAAAGAAGCTTTAGAAAATCCGGAAGAATTGTTAATGGATAATAATATAAACAAGGCATTGGAGATGTAATACATGCTTTGTTTTACATAAAAAAACCTCAATTCAAAAGAATTGAGGTTTTTTTATGTAAAAATCTTTCTAAGAAAGGGAGATGATGATCTGTGGAGCAGATCAAAGGTTGTATTAATTGTTGGAAACTAAAATTAAAGATTTTTTTAGTTTTGTTAAAAAATTAACTAAATTAACAGTTTTGTATTGTTTTTAATACTTCATTACTTTTTATAACATTATTGTTTATAACAACTTTGTGAATTTTTCAAAAATGATAGATCATAGAATCTAATAACAATTAATAATAAACAATGGTATCATTTACAATAGAAGAAATCAAGACTATTCTACAAGGGAAATTAAAAGGTAATACCAGTCAAATAATAACTGGATTAGATGAATTGAAAAACGCCAAAAGAGATCAGATTACTTTTATTAGAAGCAAGAAGTTTGCTTGTCTATGGGACACCTCTAATGCCTGTGTGGCCATTGTGAATGAAACTTTAGATATTGAACCTGGTCCAGATCGAGCATTTATTATGGTGAAGAATGCAGATTTTGCGATGTCCAAGTTATTAGAAGAATTTGGCCTAGAAGATCCGGTTTTTGATATTGATATTCATCCAACAGCAGTAATCCATGAATCTGCTATTGTAGGAGTTGGAAGTAAGATTGGCGCAGGTTGTTATATAGGTAAAGATGTTGTTTTGGGTGATAGTGTTGTGCTTTATCCTAATGTAACTGTTTTTGATGATTCAGTGATAGGTAATAACACCGTTATTTGGTCTGGAACAGTAATTCGAGAGCGTTCTGAAATTGGTAGTGATTGTATTTTTCATAATAATGTCAGTATAGGTGCGGATGGTTTTGGGTATTTACCCAATGAAGACGGTCGCGGACTTTGGAAAATTCCACATATTGGAAATGTTATCATTGGTAATGGCGTTGAGATAGGTGCTAATTCTTGTATTGACCGTGCTAAGTTTAGTTCCACCATATTAGGAGATGGTTGTAAAATTGATAATTTAGTTCAGATTGGACATAATTGTAAATTAGGGCGTTTTTGTATCATGGCAGGTAGTAGTGGTTTGGCAGGTTCTGTTACATTAGGTGATGGGGTTGTTATTGGAGGAAGTGCTTCTATTAAGGATCATGTAACAATCCATTCTGGAGCTACAGTGGCTGCAGGTTCGGGTGTTATGAATGATGTTCCGGCAGGGAAAACTGTTTTAGGGTATCCTGCTTGTGATTCACGAGAAATGCTTAAGCAATGGGTTACTTTACGGAAACTAGCTAAATAGATTATAAAATTCGATTGTTTAAACATAAAAGGTTCAAAACTAATTAGTTTTGAACCTTTTATGTTTAAATTTAGTTTTTTACTGCTTTATAATTTTTGTTGTATAACTATCAGTATTACTATTGATTTTTATTAAATATAATCCTGCTGATAAATTACTAATATCTAGATTGGATTGTTCACTCTTTAATTCTTTAGAAAAAACTTTTTTACCCTGAAGAGAATAAATCTCGATGTTGGAAGATGTGTTAGTAGTCGGAAATTTTATGTTCAAAATATTACTTGAAGGGTTAGGGAAAACCTTTACAGAACTTATCTTTTGTTCTTGATCATAAACCGATAGAGTGGCTGTCTCTTTTTGATAGAAATTTAAAGCATGCATCGCATATACTAAAGGAGCGTTCCAGTTAATAGTAATTTCGTTTGTAGAATAAGAGCACCAATGATCTACATATTTTGAGGCCGGTAGATTAGATGGAAAACTAACTCCAGAACCAGAACAATCACCTGTATCTGGGTTGTTTTCATTTTGTGGTCCACCTACGATCATTCCTGGAATAGGTGCAGAAATACCATCTGCATCTGATATCCTATGATGAGGTTCGAATACTTGTTTATCTCCGAATCCAGTTACATAAGAATATCCAGTTCCATTTCTACCAAAGATATAATCCATGGCAGTGTAAGCGGCATCTATATATGATTTATCTTGCGTGAGTTCATATGCTCTGATAAGTAAAATTAATTGGTTACCTACAGCTCCATTACTTCCCCAAGAATAATCATTGGAAGCCATTGTAATTTTCATAGGTGAGGTGTTTACTTGATCCTTTAATTGATCAGCTGTACTTAACAAAGTATTATTGGCTGCGGTAACATTAATTGAGCTTGCTAAACTCGTAGTGTAGTGAGCAATTGAAATTAAAGCAAGAGGATCACTGTATGGCCAACTTGGAGTTCCTCCTCCAATAGAATTTACATCAATATCATCTCGGTATGTATTTTCTCTAGTTGTAATAAATAATTCAACCGCAGCCCATTGAAATTCATCGGTCACATTACTATCTCCATATTCTCCTGTAAATATATCAGCAACAGGTGTTCCATTGCCTTGTTTATAATAGATGGCAGGATTAGATTGTGCCCAAGCGTAAGCGTCTTTTGCTGCTTGTTCCAATTGGGCACTAAATCCAGGTCTTATGCTTTCATAATCAGAAAAAACTCTTGATGCTACTGCTGTTACCGCAGCAAAATTTAAGGCAGCTGCTGTAGATTTCTGTACAACAAATCTTTCTAAGTTATACGTTGCTGGCATAACTCGGCCAGAAAAGCTTTTAGCGGTTAATTTGTGATATACTCCACCGTCATTAGGGTCCTGCATGTCTAACATCCAATCTAAGTTCCATAAAACTTCATCCAAAATATCAGGAAGATTTCCACCTTGTTCTGGGATATTGTATTCTAAACTTTCCCATTCGGTTCTATAATGTTCAAAAGCAGCTAATAAAGTATATGTGCTAATTCCACTGTTTACAATATATTTATTATAATCTCCAGCATCATACCAGCCTTTTGGAGCAGAAATAACCGTTCCTTCAGGTCTTGCTGATGTAGCTGCTGATGAGTGAACTCGAACAACATTATCCGGAGTTCCTGCAGGTCTTGCATATACACCTGCGTGAGCTGATTCTAGAGCGGTAGAAGAACGATTGTAATAGTAGTATTTAAATGCTTCTTCTCTAAGTTCTGCGTATCCATCTGTACTTACATTAAAAGTAATCTCTTCTTGATCAATCTGAAAACGATATGTTCCAGCGGTATTAACTTCTGAGATGTCAATATTTACAATATGTTCTCCGGAATCATTCCATAAAGAGGACGCTCCAGTAGTTCCTGATAATATTACGTTATTAGAACTATCCAGTATCATATACGATTGGTTGCTAAAACTGCCTTGAGCAGCAATACTAATTGTTTTATTTCTATCTATCAAGTATGATACTTGATTATAACGAACTTCATATGCTGATGGCGGCGGAGGTGTTTCTAAAGGTTCTCCGAAAGAAATCCAATCGATTTCAATAGTTCCTGAATATCCTCCTTGAGCAGCATTTACGAAAAATTGAACAAAAGCTATTTTAGAAGGGTCTACAGGACAAGGAGCTGTAGCTTGAGTACAATCAGATCCTCCATAACCTCCATCCTGTAAATTAGAAGAATAATCTAGTTCATAAATAGTAAAATCATTGTCTATTCTAACGGATAGAGGACTTAAATTAGAAACAAAACCATCTTCATCTTGTATGTCGATTCTTAAATCTGGATTTGAGGTACCTTTTACCTTAATAAAGAGTTTAGTCTGATTTGATATGTTTACTGATGCATCCGAACCATTGTTATGCAATGTATATTTGAATGGGCTGAATGCTGTTGCTGTACCATTAGCATTTATTTGCAAGTTGTCATTAGATAATGAAGCCGAATATGCAGAAGTTGATTCTACACTAAGTATACTTTCGTCGAAGTTATCACTATAGATAATTTGACTATTGGCAGTAAATATTACTATGAACGAAAAGATAATAGTAAATAGATTTCTTTGTTTCATTGGGACAATTTTTTTTAAATTTTAAGGGTTATTTTTTACGTTTTAACTTTTAAAAAATTATAAGATCTTGTATTTAAAATAAGTTAAGTTATTGTGGAATTGTTTAAAAGATAAAATTTAAAAAGTCACGAAAACTTTATACTTAGTTTTAAGTAACTTTTTTCTTTCTATCCGGTTTGTGATTTGTATTACCAATATATTTTTAGACTTCAGTTAATTATTTGATTCATTATTATTCTCAAGTCAATTATTAAAGATAACGAAGAATAGTAGTATGTATTTGTATCACAATCTTTACATTTTATGAACACGATATTTTGAAGGATGATGAAGATGTAAAAACCCTTCCAGACACATAGTCTATAGGTGTTTTTCTAAAAAAGATTAGAGGTGTAAAATATCTAAATTATAGATATTTTATATAGAGGAATGAATGTTATTTACTAGTAAAAAAATGTAAATCACTTCTTTTTTCTAAAAATAGTTAGTATAGAACCATTTCAGAATATGGTATAATAGTGTGATAACCTTTATTTAAAAAATAATCAATATCAGAAACTGTTCCTGTAGCTAGGATAAAATCTCCGCCCCAGCCACCTAAGCTTTTTATACTTCCAGAGTAATCCGAAAACAAAGTAGATTTTACCGTCGGTGTTTTGATAATTTTAGATATTACTTGTTCGTGTAAATCAATGAGTTTACAGAATTCTTCTAATGAAGAGCAATTTAATAGTGTATTGGTAATTTCTTTAATTTTTCTCGCAGCATCGTCAAACTCTTTAAGCGGTAAGGACTGATAATGTTTGATAGATTGTTTGCTATCTTGTTTTCTATTAAGATATATGAAGAATAATTTATTTTTGAATAAGGGATCAAATTCCGCTTTATCGATTATCGGTTTATCTTCTTTACGTGTGTAAAATATAGGAGTTTTATGTTGCGCACTGGCAATATCATAACCACTTCCTCCAAAACTTTCTTTTAGTAAAGTGAAAGCATTAACATCTGCCCATTGAGCGATGTTATTAATAAGTGTGGAAGAAGAGCCTAATCCCCATTCGCGATTAAATTCTAAACGAGTTTCTACAATGTATCCCTTTTCATACGAAAGAAAATCTGAGTTTAAATCCTTAGCTACCTTTAGTATTTCTAAAAGTGTTTCAGAAATACCTATACCCTCTTCATCGGTTAAGAAGGGTGTATTAGAGGAATTAACTTCTGATATGGTTAAAGGGAGTTTAATAATTGTTTCGAACCAGCAATTATTATCTTTATCAAGACTTTTCCACAAGATATGTCCAGAGTCATTTTCTTCTACTGTTAACCATTGGCCTTTTTTAGTTGGTAGGGCAAGTGCCTTAACACCATCCAGAACAAGATATTCAGAAGTAAGGAGAAGTTTGCCGTGGCTATAAAATGATTTTTTCAACATATGAGTTTATCTTAACCAAAAACAAATGTACTTTTTTACAACATTTAATAAATAAGAATACGATAAATATATTTATTATAACTGTATTGAATACAGTTTTCCTTTGCTTATAAAAAAATTAGAGACTGTTTAAGTAGCCATAGCTAATAAGTTCACTAGGATCCTTTATTAGTGTAGAAGTAGTGTTATTTAGTAGGTATATATCATCTGATATGTCGAGAATTTGACGATACATATGATCAGTTAGAATGATAACTTTATTTTTCTTTTCCTGCGAAATAAGTTTTATAAAGGTTTCTATATATAGCGGAGCTATATTAGAAAAGGGTTCGTCTAGTAATACAACTTCTCCTGGACTCATTAACATGAGATAGGTTTCTACGACTCTTTTCTCACCTCCTGAAAGATCATATATTTTTGGGTTATTATACTTTTGGAAAGTATGGAATATACTTATAAAAGATTGCCACCTAAGATCGAATAACTTAAAAACCTTTTCAAGTGAAATGTTTTTTGGGATTGTATCTTTTTGGGATAAATACTTTATTTTTCCGGAAAGATAAAGAGGTTTTTTTTTATTTTTTTTATCAATACGAATCAGTTTATTTTGGGGTTTTAAGTGTCCAAATATTATTTTCAATAAGCTGCTTTTACCCGAGCCATTTCTTCCTAATATTCCTGTAACTCTTCCTTTTTCAGCTTTGATATAGACTCCATTTAAAATGAATTTATTGTCGTATGATAATTCTATGTTGTCAATTTCTAAGATCATCTTATAACGTATTGAAATGTATAAAATGTGATGACAGAAGTTATACAATCGCATAAGAATCCAAATAAAAAAAGATGCCTGTTATGCAGCCCTAAGTTTTCATAAAACAGGAATCGATCTGTAAAGGAGACCTCCATATTAGTATAAGTAGCTAACTTATGCCAAGCTTTTAGCCCTAAGAAATAAATCAGTTTTATTAGAATTATAAAAGATAGATTAGTGCTTTTTTCTCTAAATAAAAGTAACAGTGTAATAAAGGTGAGTATATAAAAATGTTTTTTGTAGAATAGAAAAAGTAGATATAATTTTGTCGACATAACTAAAATTGAAAAGTGTTATTTAACTATTGGAAGGTATTTATTGGTAATACCAAACCTAATAACAAGTTTTAATAATAAACGGTTAAATTGTCTTAGTATGACAGACTATTATAAAATAAGAAAATTAATAAGAGGCTTAATTTCTCAGTTTTTCGATTTGTAGTACCACTTCACTATGCGTTACTGTATTAGTCTTAAAGTGTTCAACTAACTTTTGTTTTTCTTCATTAGTAGCTTGAAACTGATTAAGAATGTTCATTAAATGCATTTTCATATGCCCTTGCTGAATTCCTGTGGTAATAAGAGAATTAATCGCAGCAAAATTTTGAGCAAGTCCAGCAACCGCTGTAATTTCCATAAGCTTTTTTGCATCCGGGCTTCCTAGTAAATTTAAAGCCAATTTTACTAAAGGGTGTAGTGTAGTTAAACCTCCAACTGTTCCAAGAGCTAATGGTAATTGTATCGAAAAATGAAATATATTATTTTCAATTTTCGCTTCAGTTAGGCTGGTGTATTTACCATCTTTTGAAGCATAAGCGTGCGCTCCAGCTTCAATAGCCCTAAAGTCATTTCCTGTAGCTAATACAACGGCATCAATACCATTCATAATTCCTTTGTTGTGTGTTACAGCTCGGTAGGGTTCTATTTCTGCTATTTGTACAGCTCTTACAAATTTTTGTGCGTACTGCAAAGGAGTTAGGTTGTCTTTGCTTGGTAGATCATCAATAGCACAAGAAACAGAAGCTCTAACTAAGCATTCAGGAACGTAGTTAGAAAGAATACTCATAATAATTTCTATAGTTTTTTCAGATTCAGAAAATTTGATGTATGCGGCAGCCGCCTTGGTCAAAAAATCAGCAAACTGTTCCAAACAAGAGTTTATGAAATTGGCTCCCATAGCATCAACAGTACTAAAAGTACAATGAAGTTGATAGTAGTTTTCGATTTCTAATGATTTATCCCTAAGTTCAATATCAATGATTCCACCACCTCGCTTTTCCATATTTTTAGTGATATGAGAAGCTGAGGAAATAAGATCAGACTTTATGTTTTTAAAGAATATATTTAACTTTTCAATATCTCCAGAAAATGTAAAATGTACCTGTCCGACTTTTGTGGTAGACAATACTTGGGCGTTAAAACCGCCTCTGCTTTGCCAAAATTTAGCCGCTTTACTTGCGGCAGCAACTACAGAACTTTCTTCTATAGCCATTGGGATGGTAAAACGTTTGTTGTTAATTAAAAAATTTGGTGCTACGGAAAAAGGTAAATAATAATTGGATATGGTATTTTCAGTAAACTCATCGTGTAATTGCTGAAGTTTTTCATCAGAATTCCAATAAGTTTTAATAATATCGATCGTGTTTTTGTCATTGTTAAAATGATGTTTAACTAACCAATTTATTTTTTCGTCTTTAGAAAGCTTAGAGAAGCCAGAAACTACTGGAGCCATATTGTTTTTTTACTATAAGGGCTCAAAGATACTATTCTGTTTTGTTTCAAACGATTTTTATGAATTCATAAATATCATTTCGTACTATTTTAGAAGTATGTTATTCTGTCAATTCATATGATTTTATTAATGATATGGTAATAAATATTGGTTTCTCGTATTCCATTTTATGGTATTTAACGTCAATTGTTGTATTTTTCACGGATTTTTTAGTATTCTTGGCGCTAACATTTTTTTATTGAATTTAAGATATGAAGATTACCCGATTGTTTTTTGGAATAGCATTTTTTATAAGTTTTGTTACTATAGCTCAGGACAAAGCATTTACCTTAGAAGAGATATGGGGAGGAGCGTTTAGAACAGAAAGATTGCAATCTTTACATTCTATGAATAATGGGACACAGTATTCAGTTTTAGAACGAGATAATACATCTGGTGAAACTTCTATAGAGATATATGATTATGCTACTGGAGAAAAGGCAAAAACATTAATTAAGTCTTCTTTTATAGATGACCTGAAGTATTTTCAAGGTTATGAATTTAGTAAAGATGAGAAGAGAGTGCTACTTGCTAGTGAATTAGAACAGATTTTTCGTCGATCTTCAAGAGGGATTTATCATTTGTTTGATGTTGCTTCCAATAGCAGTTTTAAGATTAGTGATAAAAAAATACAGTCACCAGCTTTATCACCAGATGGAAACAAAATAGCGTATGTACTGGATAACAATATATATGTTTTGAATTTTGTAACTGGAGAAGAGATTCAGTTAACAGATGACGGAAAAAAGAATGAGATTATTAATGGTATTACTGATTGGGTTTATGAAGAAGAATTTGCCTTTGTAAGAGCTTTTGATTGGAGTTCTGATAGTAATAAAGTGGCATTTATAAGATTTGATGAAAAAGAAGTTCCTGAATTTTCCATGGATGTATATGGTGCAGAATTATATCAAAAACAGGATGTGTTTAAATATCCTAAAGCCGGAGAAAAGAATGCGAAAGTTTCATTACACATAGCAGATTTGACAAGCATGTCTTTAGATGAGATAAAACTAGGAGAATATAAAGATTTTTATATTCCTAGAATCAAATGGTCATCAAATCCAGATATTTTGAGTGTGCAGGTATTAAACAGACATCAAAATAATCTGGATTTAATTTTTGTAGATGCAAAGACGAAAGCTCCAAAAATTGTGCTTAATGAGAAGGATGAAGCTTATATTGATATTACTGATAATCTTACTTTTTTAGAAGATAATAGTTTTATTTGGACTAGTGAAAAAGATGGGTTTAACCACATATATCATTACAAAGAAACTGGAGAGTTAATCAATCAAATAACTACAGGTTTGTGGGAAGTAACTAATTATTATGGATATGATGCTAAAACAAAAACTATCTTCTATCAAAGTGTAGAGAATAAAAGTGTTAATAGAGATATTTACGCTGTAGGTTTAGATGGAAAGAATAAGAAGAGATTAAGTAAGAAAGAAGGAACCAATGATGCAGATTTCAGTGCGGATTTTAGTCAATATATCAATTACTTTTCTAATGCAGCTACGCCCTACGAGTTTACTTTAAATAGCGGATCGACTGGAGAAGTTATAAGAGAAATCAAGAATAATAAAGAGTTACAAGATAAATTATCTCAATATGACGTAAGACCAAAGGAGTTTTCTACCATTGATATTAATGGAGAAACGCTAAATATGTGGATGATTAAACCTAAGGATTTTGATCCTGCTAAGAAATATCCATTATTTATGTTTCAGTATTCTGGACCTGGGTCACAATCAGTGAGTAATTCTTGGAATAGGAGTAATGACTATTGGTATATGATGTTAGCACAACAAGGATACATTGTTGTTTGTGTAGATGGAAGAGGTACAGGTTTTAAAGGAGCTAAGTTTAAAAAAGTTACTCAAAATGATTTAGGGAATTTAGAAGTTCAAGATCAGGTAGCTGCGGCAAAACAACTAGGAGCTTTAGATTATATCGATGCTTCTAGAATTGGTATTTGGGGATGGAGTTATGGAGGTTTTATGTCTAGTAACTGTTTGTTTAAAGCACCAGATACTTTTAAGATGGGTATTGCAGTAGCTCCTGTTACTAGTTGGAGATTTTATGATACGATCTATACGGAACGATATTTGATGACTCCACAGGAGAATGCAAAGGGATATGATGATAATTCTCCTATCAATTTTGTAGATGGATTAAAAGGTAAATTTTTACTAGTACACGGTAGTGCAGATGATAATGTACATGTGCAGAATACGATGCGTTTGATTGAAGCGTTAGTGCAGAAAAACAAGGATTTTGATTGGGCTATTTATCCAGATAAGAATCATGGAATTTATGGAGGTAATACTAGATTACATCTATATAATAAAATGACCAATTTTATTAAAGCGAACTTATAATCATTAAACAACTCATTTAATTAAACTAACATAATGACAAATACAGTAAAAGCAGCTCATCAAAAAGAGCTTTTTGGGCATCCGGTAGGATTATATATTTTATTTTTTACAGAAATGTGGGAGCGTTTCTCTTATTATGGAATGAGAGCAATCTTCGTATTATATCTTACAGCTAAAACAATTGATGAAAATGCAGGGTTAGGGTGGTCATCTGGAGAAGCACTAGCGCTATATGGATGGTATACAATGGCAGTATACGTAGCTTCAATTCCAGGAGGATGGATTGCTGATAAGTTTTTAGGTCAAAAAAAATCTGTTTTAATTGGTGGAATTTTGTTAGTTGCTGGACATAGTATTTTGGCAATAGAAGAAATGTGGGCTTGGTATTCTGGGTTAGGTTTAATTGTAGCTGGAGTTGGAATGTTAAAGCCAAATATTTCTACAATGGTAGGAGGTCTTTATAAGCAAGGAGATATAAGAAGAGATAAAGGTTTTACGATTTTTTATATTGGAATTAACCTAGGAGCATTTTTATCCAGTATCATTGTTGGATATGTTGGGGAAGTACATGGATGGCATTATGGATTTGGACTAGCTGGTATTGGAATGGCTTTGGGACTTTTACAATATTTGCTTGGTCAAAAGTATCTTAAAAGTGTTGGTAATTTTTTAGGAACTTCTGAAGATGCGAAGGATAAAGAAGCTATGAAAAAACCACTTACGAGCATAGAAAAAGACAGAATTGTTGTACTTCTTATTTCTTTTTTATTAGTTATCGTTTTTTGGGGAGCTTTTGAACAAGCTGGTGGATTAATGAATCTTTATGCAAGTGGTAAGACAGATAGAATGTTTATGGGATATGAAGTTCCTGCATCATGGTTTCAGTCTTTAAATGCAATGTTTATTATCTTTCTAGGTACATTGGTTGCCTGGTATTGGGCAAATAGAAAATTAAAAGGGAAAGTATCTAGTTCTTTGTTCAAAATGATCATAGGACTAATTATTATGGGAACGGGTTTCTTCTTTATGACGGCGGCTTCTATGGAGTTTGAATCTAATGGTTCTTCTGCTATGTACTGGTTAGTGTTGGCATATTTGTTTCATACAATTGGAGAGCTTTGTATATCTCCTGTAGCTTTATCGTTTATAACAAAATTGGCTCCTGTTAAGTATGGAGCATTAATGATGGGGGTTTACTTTGCAATGACTGGTTTTGGTAATAAATTAGCAGGGTTGTTAGGGGAATCTGCGGAAAGTTTAGGAGAATTTACAATATTTACTGGTATAGCAGTTTTTTGTGTGGTGTTTGGACTTTTAGTAATGTTATTTAGAAAAAAATTAGAAGTATTGACTCATGGTGTTGAGGATAAAGAAGGTACAATTCATGAAGAAGCTGAAGGTTATGAGTTAGCAGATAATTAAAATTTTATCTAAAAATATGAATACTGATATAGAAAATTTATTTAAGGATAAGGTTTTAGGACATCCATCGGGGCTTTTTGTTCTTTTCTTTACGGAAATGTGGGAACGCTTTTCGTTCTATGGGATGAGAATTCTCTTAGTTATATTTCTTACTCAACCCTTGTTTGGAGAAAATCCGGGTTGGGCTAATTGGCCTCGAGAGCATGCCTTAGCTTTATTCGGTACCTATGCCTCTCTATTATATCTTACACCTATTTTGGGAGGATATATTGCAGATAAAATTACAGGGTATAGATGGGCTGTTACTATTGGTTGTTTGGTAATGACACTTGGGCATGTTTCTATGGCATTTGAGACAGAAACTACTTTATATATTGGATTAGGATTACTAGTAATAGGAACTGGTTTGTTTAAACCTAACATTACATCTATCATTTCTGAAATGTATAAAGGTAATGATTCAAAGAAGGATGGTGCTTATACCATATTTTATATGGGTGTTAATGCAGGTGCTTTTTTTGGTATCATGCTTTGTGGATATTTAGGAGAAAATTTTAGTTGGGCTTGGGGTTTTGGATTAGCTGGAATTTTTATGTTTCTTGGAATGATTCAATTCTGGTTAGCAAACCCATTATTTGGAGAGATAGGAGCAAAGCCAAATAAAGAATTAAAAAAAGAAGTGATTTTAGAAAAAGGAGATAAGCTTAATCCTTTTACTATTGTAGATAAAATTTTAATTGTAATAAGTGCAACTATAGGATTAACTTGGCTGATTAATGACCCTATGTCCAAAATAGGAGGTGTTAATTTGTTTGATTTTACTTTAGGTAATTATGAAGGCCCAACTATAGTAATCATTTTTGGGGTATTGTTGTTTTTGTTTTTAATTATCTCTAGAATTATTAGATACAGTACTATAGTCAGGGACAAGATGATAGCTGTGGCAATTTTTGCTTTCTTTACTGTATTCTTTTGGGCAGCATTTGAACAAGCAGCTGGATCATTGAATATTTTTGCTCGTGATTATACAGCAAGAGACTTATCGGGCTCTGCTGCGTTGATTTTTAAAAGTATAGATGCTATTTTAACTGTAGTTCCTTTAATAATTATTTCCTGGGTTTTATATTTATTATTTAAGAAGACATTTTCTAAAATTGGAGTGTCTAATGTAGTACTGTCTATCTCTTTTGTAATTATTTGGGGAATAGTAATTTGGAAGTTAAATAATGAGTTCAGTAAGGACACCACAGAAGTGGGTGCAACTTGGTTTGGAATTTTGAATTCATTCTTTATTATAGCACTAGCACCCTTATTTTCTCGATGGTGGGAAAGTAAATATAACCCTAGTGCAGCTTTTAAATATGGTTTTGGACTTGGATTATTAGGTTTTGGTTTTGCATTGCTTGCTTATGGATCATCAGGAATTCCACAAGGGGCTCAGACAGCTTCAGTTAGTATGATTTGGTTGATCTTGGCATATCTTTTCCATACATTAGGAGAGTTATGTTTATCACCAGTTGGGTTATCTTATCTAAGTAAGTTGGTTCCTGGTAGAATGATTGCTTTTATGTTTGGTATTTGGTATTTGGCAATAGCAATCGGCCAGAAAGCTGCTGGAACTTTGGGAGGAATGATTGATGAGGTTACAGCTAATTATAATTTATCAACTTTTTTTCTCATATTTACAATAGTCCCTATTGTTGCTGGAGCTTTAATAATGATATTAAATCCATTACTTAAGAAGTTAATGCACGGAATTCGTTAATACTAAAATATTACTTTCCCCGTTACCCAAAACGGAGGAAAGTTTTTAATAAGGAACAGTTTTTGTTTCGACTAATATGTAAATACAAATTTTGAACAAATGAAAAACCTACTTTTACTATTCGGACTTTTGCTTGTTTTGCAATCCCATGCGCAAGAGATCAATTGGATGTCAATGAATGAAGCATTGGAGGCGCAAAAGAAAACGCCAAAGAAGATTTTTATGGATGTGTATACCGATTGGTGTGGTCCGTGTAAATTACTGGATAAAAAGACTTTTCATAATAAAGATGTAGTTGAGTATGTAAATACTAATTATTATGCTGTGAAGTTTAATGGGGAAGGTACTGAAGAAATAAAGTATAATGATTTTACCTATACTAATCCTAACCATAATCCTGATAGAAAAGGTAGAAATAGTCAACATTTTTTTGCTAATGCTTTAAAAATAAGTGGATATCCTAGTATCGTTTTTTTTGATGAGGAAGGCAATTTAATTGCTCCAGTAGTGGGATATAAAACTCCGCAACAGCTGGAAATTTATTTAAAGATGATTCATACTAATGATTATAAAAAACTAACAAATGCAGATGCTTGGCAACAATATGAGCAATCTTTTGTGAGCACATTTAGTAATTAAAGTAAATAGTTTAATCCTTTACAAAAACCTCTTATCATTTTTTGATAAGAGGTTTTTTTTGATTGTAGGCTTTTGGTTCTGAGAGTTGTAATATTTGATTTGAAATTTTTATATGTATAGAGGTAACATAAGGTGCTTTTTTGACACATATAAGAACAAATAAAAGTAAATATTATAAAATGAGAAAAATCATATTCAGTCTTGTTGTTTTATGTACCGTAGCTAATAATGGGATGGCGCAGGAAATAAGTTTAATTGGTAGATTAAACGGAAGTATTGGGTTTAATTATGAAACCATAGATTATAGTGGAGGAAACCTAGCATATAGTCCTGGTGGGGGAATGGGATTTGAAGTTGGTGCTGAATATAGTTTTTTTAAGGGTTTATCTGGCTATGGAACATTAGGCTATCAGTATAATTTAGCATTCCAATTACAAAGTGGAACAGAAGGCTCTAATAAAAGTTCTGTCACTTTTAGTCGAACGTTTTTTACCTTTGGTATAAATAAGTTTTTTAAATTATCGGATAATACATTACAAGGAATAGTAATTGGTGTTGGTGGTAATTATAACATTCCTGGGAAATTAAAAATCACCGAAAACGATTTCTCTGCTGATCCAATTGAATATGAATCTAATATAGGCTTTCATATAGATGCCAAACTTAGGCTGAAATTATCGAATGCACTTTTTCTAGAACCAGGTATTAGATATAGGCAGTTAGAGTTGGATGCAGAATCATTTGGTTCTAATACTATAGCTGCTTTACCTTCTCATTTAAGAGTATTAAATACTTCAGGTATTGAAATCGCTGTATCTATCGTTAAAAAAATGTAGAATACAGTTTTAAATTAAATAGTTCAGATTCCCTTTTGTCTTAATGATGAAAGGGAATTTTTGGTT
Organism: Aquimarina amphilecti; assembly: GCF_900109375.1. Classification (GTDB taxonomy): domain Bacteria; phylum Bacteroidota; class Bacteroidia; order Flavobacteriales; family Flavobacteriaceae; genus Aquimarina; species Aquimarina amphilecti. The sequence goes on along the minus strand of NZ_FOAB01000003.1, from coordinate 606,333 downwards.
AGGATTTAAAATAAATTAATGAAATTATATTTTAAAAACCATTAGGAATTATTCCTAATTTTGTATCTTTGTTTTGGAATTATTCCTATTTATAGATTCGTTAAACTTCATTAAAAGAATCTTAAAAGTGCAATCTTGGAGTGTGTTTTGTTATTATAAAATAAAATATACTATATGCATAACATCAGTACCTAATTTTAAACTATACCTTATGAGTGGTATTAAGTATGAAATACAAAATAGGAGACTTAGATCCTATAAGCACACATTTGATTATAACTTTTGTAAGCAAAAGTATAATGAGTATGCGATGATGGAATTAGAAGAGTTTAAAAAATGCCTTAAGAAACCTGATAGATTAGGTGAGATAGGGCATTTGTGTAGCTTCATTCTTTGGGTAAAGAATAAAGAACAAGATGAATATAGAGATTGTTTAGGAGATTACGGATTGATTCATTTATTATTTCATTGCTTAGAGAGTAAGCACAATGCTGATATTCATGCAGAGTATATACATATGCTTTTTAAAGAGGATATCAAGCTATCTTAATAAGAAAAACAAAAACTGAAAGTTTTTTCTTTCATATGAAACCTTTATAAGTCTCTAAAGTAGTTAAAAAGTGTTAAAATTTATAAAAAAATGTATTTCAACGATGATATATGCATATAATCGTTATATTTGGTCAAAATTGAAATAATTAATAAACCGAATCGTTACATAAGAGTATTTAGAATCTCCCCGATTTTTCGATTTTAAATATTTAAAATAGAGCTTAACCTAATATGAAAAAACGTTCCCTCATTGCCCCTTCAATGTTGCTGTTAATCACATTGCTTTTTCCGCTGATCTCTGCTAAGAAAATAGAGGAAACCAAATTAATTGAAGAATTAAAACCGGCGCAAGCTTCTGCAAACTTTTTTAAAAATCCAATATCAGATAGGCAGAAAGAGTTATTGGTTGATGCTGTAGAGAAATATTTTAATAAAGCATTGAAACAACATAAAATTGTTGGAGCCGGAGTTGGTATTGTGAAATGTGATTCTGTTATCTATTTAGGTGGTTTTGGAAAAAGAAAAGCTTCACGTAAAGATATAATAGATGAAGAGACTATTTTTAGAATAGGCTCTGTTTCTAAAGGTTTTGCAGGAGTACTATCCGGAATATATGTTGAAGAAGGCTTACTTAATTGGGAAGATAAGGTACATGATTACGTCTCCAATTTTGAGTTAGCTAATAAAAAGTGGACAGATAGTGTGACGCTATCACATATTTTATCACATTCTTCTGGTTTACCATATCATAGTTTTACTAATTTAGTTGAAGATGGAATTGCTTTAAATACTATAGCAGGTCAGTTTAAAAGTATTAAAACAATAGCAAAACCTGGTAATATTTATAGTTATCAAAATGCGGTATTTGCTTTAAGCGGAGCGATGATAGAGCAGGTGAGTGGGAAATCATATGGAGAAGCAATCTCAGAAAAGATTTTTGGCCCCCTAAAAATGAATAATGCATCTACAGATCATAATTCATTAAAGACAGCTTCTAATGTCGCAATGCCTCATAGAAAATATGGTAGAGGTTGGAAATCTCTTAAACTAAATCAAAAATACTATAATGCTATCCCTGCTGGAGGTGTAAATGCTAGTGTGGCGGATATGGCTAAGTGGATGCGATTTTTATTGGGACACAATCCTAATGTGATGAGCTCCGATGGATTAAAAAATGTTTTTAATCCCGTGATCAATCTTCCTGGCAAAAGTAAATATTATCAGAGATGGACAAATCATCAAGAATCACAATATGCACACGGATGGCGTATTCATGATTTTAAGAATAAAAAAACTGGTGAATCGAGTAGAATGATTCATCATGGAGGCCACGTAAATAGTTATAGAAGCGAAATTGCCATTTTTCCTCAGGAAGACCTAGGAATAACTATTCTTTTTAATAGTCCAACGAAACTAGCAAGAACTGTTGTGCCAGATATTCATAAAATTGTGAAAGAAGTAATGGATATGCCTGTAGAGGAATTATTAGCAGAAGTATCTGACCTTAAAAATAATTTATAAAAACTATTTAATTCAATATAAAAGCTCCCTTTTTATCTGTCCGATGAAAAGGGATGTTTTGTTTTACACAGTTCTTTTCCCATTGATCAAGATAACTTTTATAATTACTTCCATCCGCAACAATTAGCTTAGGTTTTAGCGTTTGAATCACTCTGTCTAGATGAATTTTTGGAGAATTAGTCAAAATAATAATATCAGGATGTATTTTTTTAATTTGATAGATACTGGAGCTATCAATCACTAAGATTGTTTTCGTTTTGTAATGGTAGATGTTATTCAGTTTTTCAGTGTTGTGAAGTTTTGAATTATTTTCGATTAGATAGTTTTTTAAGAGGTAATTTTTTGCAGTTATTGAAACAGAGTCTTTAGTGAATAATCTTAAATATTGATTTTGTAAAACGCCCAGCGTGGTATTTCGGTAGTTATGGAATACAATAAGTTCTTCTTTAGTAAGATTTAGATGTCGTTCATATATCATAGTTGATAAAAAAAGAACACTGCTTATTAATACGGTAATTATGTTTCTGGAACAAGTTTTCTTGAGTGTGAATATTAGAGAAATAATAAAACTATATCCTGTAATAAGCATTCTGAAGGAAAAGTAAATATTTGTAATTATAAATATTTCTTGTTTAGAAACCCAATACACGATAAAATTCATTGCGTTTATAAAGTTCCCGAATATGAGAGCTATCCAATCGGTTAACAACTGCATTTCTGCTAAGAATATAACAATTATTCCAAACCCTAAAATGATTCCTAAAACTGGAATGATTATAAGATTAGAGATAAAAAATAGCAAAGGAAATTGATGAAAATAAAATAATAGTAGAGGTAATAAACCAAGTTGTGCAGCAATAGTAACAGTAAAAGTCTCCCATAGTTTTGTATCTATGTAAAATCGAGGAGTGTATAATTTGGCTAAAGATGGTTGTATCCAAACAATTGCAAATACTGCTAAGTAACTTAATTGAAATCCAATAGAAAATAATAATAAAGGCCGTACGCATAATAGGGCAAACATGGATACTATTAAGGAATTATAAATGCTAGTTTTTGAACGAATATGCATTCCAATTGCTATAAAAGAAAACATAGTAACTGCTCTAAGAACTGAAGGAGATAAACCGGCAATTACAGCAAAACACCATAGTATTAAAATAATGAATATAGTTTTAGCCACTTTACCATTTTTTCTAAAGTGATTTAACGGCTTTAATATAGAATTTAGAATTAGTAAAAGTATTCCAATATGCAATCCCGAAACGGCTAATATATGTATAGCACCGGCATCACGATAATCGTTAAAAGTATTAGAATCTATGTCTTGTCTTTGTCCTAGAAGTAATGCGTTGATAATTGATAATTGCTTCTTGTTAAAATTATATGAAGCTAGATTTTGATGTATGTCTGTTCTAATAAGGTGTGCAATGCGATATATGGAAAATACATGTAGGTCTGTTGGCTTTAATTGTTCGAACTTTAGATTGATTTTATGAAAAACATATTGTTTGCTTAAAAAGTCCGCGTAATCAAATTGGTTTGGATTTAAGGCAGTAGCTATAGGTTTTAATGTTTCGAAAGTAACATATGAATCCCCAATTGTTAATTTCTGGTTTAAACTATCCTTTGCTATTTGTATTAGTAGTTTTCCTTGAGTTGTTTCTTGATTTATTGATGTGATGTTGACAATGTATTTTTCATAATATGTACTCGGTTTTAGTCTTTCTTTTATATGAAAACTAATTACATTAGGGTTTTTGTCGTTTTTGATTAAATTAGTGTAATAATTAGAATTGTGTTTTGGGTTATTAATCTTTACAATGGTAATTCCAAAAAAGGTAAAAGTCATAATAACCAATACACTAAATCCAACAGTACTTTTAAATATTTTTTTAGCATACCACCAAGAAACAAGAAGACCTGTTATGGCAATTATTTGATAGGTAAGAACCAATTTTAGCTCTATTTCACTATAGTAGCCAATGATTATTCCTGTGATTAGGGAAAGAGTTAAAACTAGAAAAGGGATATTAAGTAATTTATGCACCTATTAAAAATTAGTTAATAGGTTATTTAAAGACCTATAACTAATCGTGTCTCATAAACTTAATATGTTACCTGTAGATTTTTATTTTCTTGGGTTTAAATGTTTTTTTGATAAAAGAAATGTTAGTTAATGTCTAATCAATTAAAAGCAATGTTTAAGAGTCTTTAGAAAGAAGAGAGTAAATGTGATTAAAGGAGTAAAGTGATTATTTCTTTATTCGATTTCTTCTCCTAATGGTTCCAGAAAGTTCTCTCTTTTTATCTTTAATAGTAACTTTACCAGTATCTACTTTTACAGTATAGTCAGGATGTGGTCCATGTGGGTCTACATCTAAAAGGATATGTAGTTTTGAATTAGAAGTAGGACCAAAATTATAGGTCTCCTGATACCCTTCATGTGTTAATGCATCTATTCGTTTTCCATCGTGACGAATAATCATTTCAAATTCACCACCTATGCCAGTTTGCTTATCAGGACGTAAAAATTTTCTACTATATGGTTTCATTCCTATCAAACTTCCAAAATAACTGGATTTTGGTGTATGAAACCAGTTTTTGAATCTTGGGGCTTCTTCCCAAATATATCCCTTATTGTCTCGAAATTTATTACCCATATAATGGGTTAACGTAGTAATTTCTTTTTTTACATTAAAAAGATTTCTATTAAGATGATAATAGGTGAACTGATCTTCATCAAATTCCTGACCATTTACTTTAGCATCTATAACTTTTTTAACTTCTAAAGGATCTAGAGAATATTCCATTATGAAAAAATGATTTTAGTATACTAATTTAAAATATTTAAGGGAATTTATGATCAATAAAATAAAAAAGTATTGAAAATTAAAGAATTAAGATTATAAAATTCTTCGAACTCCAGCAAAACAATTGTTCCAATACCTTTCATCTAAACTTGATATAGTAACTCCTTTAGAGGTAGAAGCATGGATGAATTCTACTCGATTCCCAGTTTTTACTACTAAACCTACATGGTTGATTGCATTTTTATTTTTGTTAGTTCTAAAAAATAAAAGATCACCTACCGTAACATTTTTTAAAGATATTTTTTTTCCTTGCACAGACATAGCTTTAGAAGTCCTTGGGAGGACAACCTCTTCCTTTTTAAATGATGTGTAAACTAACCCAGAGCAATCCATTCCTTTTTTTGTAGTACCTCCATATTTATATCGTGTACCTTCAAAAGTTTTTGCATAATTGATGATGCTGGTTATTTTTTTGTTTTTGGGTGTTGCTCTTTTAGTTTTTGATGTTTTTGCGGTCTTTCTCGAAACAGTACTTCTTTTTTTAGCACCTCCGCAAGAGGCTAAAGTAATGGATAGTATCAGTAAAAAATAAAATAGTTTATTCATTGGGGATCTTTTATTTTACAGTTTCTACAATTAGATTGGCAGTTTTGTCACTGGCTCCTTTTCCACCAAGTTTCTTTTCTAGATCATAATATTCTAAAAACATTACTGCTCTCTTATAGTCATCTAATATTTTTATTAGCTCTTCTTTTAGTTGTTTCGTATTAAAATCACCTTGGATTAGTTCTTTAACCACAGGCTTATCCATTATTAAATTCACTAAAGAAATATATTCTAAATTGATAATTTTTTTAGCAATATGATATGAAATAGTATTTCCTTTATAACATACTACTTGTGGAACTTTAAATAATGCAGTTTCTAACGTTGCAGTTCCTGAAGTAACTAAAGCTGCGTTGCTTAAGCTTAAAATATCATAAGTACGATTCATTATTAAATGTACTCCTTCTTTTTTTATAAAGGGCTCATAAAATTTTTCATCTTGACTAGGAGCGCCAGCAATTACAAATTGATAGGATGGAAAATCATCAACTACGCTAAGCATCACTTCTAACATTTTTGTGATCTCTTGCTTTCTACTTCCTGGTAATATCGCTATAATCGGTCGCTCATCTAGCTGGTATTGTTTTTTGAAATTATCGGGGATTACTTGATTGTGATCGGCAATAGCATCGATAAGTGGGTGTCCAACAAAATTCACCTCATAGTTATATTTTTTATAAAAATCAGAAACAAATGGAAGTATAACGTACATATGGTCCACATTGGCTTTAATAGTTTTTACTCTTCCAGCTCGTGATGCCCATACTTGAGGGCTTATATAATAATGTGTGATATAGCCTTTTGGTTTAGCCCATTCGGCGATGCGTAGATTAAAACCGGAGTTGTCTATTAAAACAAGTGCATCTGGATTGTATTGTTCAATGTCTTTTTTACATTGTTTTATAAAACCTAAAATTTTAAATAGGTTCATAATCACTTCAAAAAAACCCATAAAGGCTCTTTCTTTATAATGTAGAACCATGGTACCACCTACTGATTGCATTAAATCTCCTCCCCAAAACCTAAATTCTGCATTGGGATCTTCTTTAAGAATAGATTTCATAAGGTTAGCACCGTGTAAATCTCCTGATGCTTCTCCTGCAATAAGATAATATTTCATTTTTATATACTTTCGTCGTGTATTAACTAAACTTACTAATTGCAATACTCACTGCTGCAATTAAGGTAGCAAGAAGCACGCCACGTGCTCTATATGGTTTGTTTTGTTTTAAAAATAGAAAGAAAATGATAAGATTTAGGATAGCCCCTAAAGCAATCAAACTTCCTAAAAAATTGTTTTGTTGCGCAGCTTTTAAGGTTTCTGCAATGCTTAATTCAGAAAAGAGTAATATATACAAAACGATTCCAATAGCATTGGCAAATATTCCGGTAAAAAAACCTAATAGAATTTCTTTTTTAATCATGTAACGACCAGTTGTTTAATTCTTGTATAAAATGGTGTGCGGTGAGATCAAATTTCGTGGGTACAATTGATATATATCCATTGTGCAGAGCCCACTCGTCTGTGTCTTCTCCTTTGTCTTCATTAATAAATTTTCCAGAAAGCCAATAATAATCTCTTCCCATTGGATTCGTTCTTTTATCAAACTCTTCTACCCAATGCGCATTGGCTTGTCTGCATATTTTGATACCTTTTATGTTCTTTTCTTCTAATTTCGGGATATTGACATTCAGTACAATACCTTTTGGTAATCCGTTTTTAAGTACATTTTTTACTATATTTTTTATGAATTTTTTAGAAGGGCCAAAATTTGCATTCATACTATAGTCAAGTAAAGAAAATCCTATGGCAGGAATTCCTTCAATTCCTGCTTCTACTGCAGCACTCATAGTGCCAGAATAAATAACATTAATTGCAGAGTTAGAACCATGATTGATTCCACTTACACATAAGTCTGGTTTTCTGTCCAGAATTTGCCTTGTTGCCATTTTGACGCAATCAACTGGCGTTCCAGAACAACTATATTCCTTTTGCGGTGCTTCTTTGTCAATAGTAATAGGATCACAATACAAAGTGTTGTTTATTGTAATTGCGTGACCCATAGCGCTCTGAGGGCTATCTGGAGCAACAACGAATACATCGCCAATTTCATTCATTATGCTGATTAAAGTTCGGATTCCTGGAGCTGTTATGCCATCATCGTTGGTTACTAAAATCAAAGGTTTTCTTTGCGGCATTGGATTATTTTTTTCACTGGTAAAAATACATTTTTTTTATTCTAAATATATTATTAGTAATCAGTAGTGTACATTATTAGTTCTTTTAAGAAAAATTTAGTAATATTACCTATTATTGGCACGATTTTTAATGTATTTTGCCTGAACACCCCTAAATTAAAAATGAGCGTATGAAAAAGAGTTTTTTGGTATTGATGCTTACCGTAATTGTATCAGCTGCTTCGTGTAGCTTTACAACAAAAATTGATAATGATCCTGATAAAGATCGAATATTGATTGATCTTATCAGTTATGTGTTAAGTAAGGGTCATTACGATGCAAAGGATATTAATGATGATTTCTCAAAGAATGTTTTTGTTGATTATATTGATGCTTTAGATCCATTAAAGCGATATTTTTATGAGAGTGATATTGAAGAATTTAAAAAGTTCGAAACTTTAATTGACGATCAGATCAGAGATAAGGAGATTGATTTTTTCAATCTTACTTATGAAAGACTACAACAAAGAATGATCGAAGCTAGATCTTTATACAAAGAAATTTTAGAGCATCCATTTAATTTTGAAAAGGAAGAATCTATCAATACTGATTATGAAAAATTAGCATATGCTAGTGATAAAAACGAAATGAAAAATCGTTGGAGATTACAGCTTAAATTTAATGCTTTATCTAGTTATTATGACAAAGTAGATGAGCAGATAGATTCAATAACAAAAAATAAAGAGTTTAAAAGAAAATCGGCTGTCGTTTTAGAAGAGGAATCTCGAGATATAACAACAACTTCTTTGAAAGAGTATTTTGAGTTTGCGGATGATTTAGAAAGAAAAGATTGGTTTTCTATTTATATAAATTCAATTGTAGAAGAGTTTGATCCACATACCTACTATTTTGCTCCACAAGATAAAGATCGTTTTGATATTGCTATGTCTGGAAAATTAGAAGGAATAGGAGCAAGGCTACAAAAGAAAAATGATAATGTAAAAATCATTGAGATTATTTCTGGAGGTCCAGCTTGGAGAGGTAGTAAGGTTGAAGTCGGAGATTTCATTATGAAGGTAAAACAGGAGGATGAAGTTGAGCCTGTTAGTATTGTAGGGATGAGACTAGATGACGCAGTAAGTCTTATTAAAGGGCCGAAAGGAACTAAAGTGATTCTTACGGTAAAAAAGGTAGATGGAACTATAGAAAATGTTGAAATCGTTAGGGATGTGGTTGAATTAGAAGAAACGTACGCTAAATCTTCGGTTGTTAAGAAAAACGGGAAAAATTTTGGAATTATAAATTTACCTAAGTTCTATTTCAATATGCAGGACTATAACCAACGTAATGCTGCAAAAGATGTAAAACAAGAAATTATTCGTCTAAAGCAAGAAGAGATGGAAGGTCTTGTAATTGACTTAAGAGATAATGGAGGAGGGTCTTTACAAACCGTAGTTGATATTGCAGGATTGTTTATTGATAAGGGACCAATTGTTCAAGTGAGAACGAAAGGAGAGTCTCCAGAAGTTTTAAGCGATAAAGACAGAAATGTTCTATGGGATGGGCCATTGGTTATTTTGGTAAATGAGCTTTCTGCTTCTGCATCAGAAATTTTAGCTGCGGCTATGCAAGATTATAAAAGAGCCATAATTATAGGAAGTAAGCAAACTTATGGAAAAGGAACCGTACAAAACGTAATGGATCTAAATCGATGGATGCGAAGTAATGATTTTGGAGATTTAGGAGCTTTAAAGCTTACTACTCAGAAGTTTTACCGAGTTAATGGTGGGTCTACTCAATTAGAAGGAGTAAAAAGTGATGTCGTTGTTCCGGATCGTTATAGCTATATTGATATAGGAGAAAAGGATCAAGAAAACCCTTTGCCTTGGGATAAAATTCCTGCAGCTGATTATACTTTATGGGATGGTTATATTGATTTTGACCAAACTATAAATAAAAGTAAAGCTCGTATGGCAACGAATGACCAATTAAAATTAATTGAAGAAAATGCTAAATGGGTACGAGAAAAAAGAGATGTTAATGAGTACTCTTTAAACTATGGTAAGTATAAGGCAAATATAGAATTGAATGAAAAACAGGCGGAACGTTTCGATCGTTTGAATGATTATAAAACTAATTTGACTTTTGAATCTTTACCATATGAAAAAGATTTAATGCAGAAGGATTCTATTCTTGAAGAAAAAAGAAATAGATGGCATAAAAGCCTTAGTAAGGATGTATATGTAGAAGAGGCATTAAGTGTTTTAGAAGATATGAAAATTAATAATATTCGTAGATCTAAAAATCCACTTACGTTGAAGAACTAATTTGCTTTAATGCAACAGACTACATCAAATTCACTGACAAAGTTAGCGCTCCAAAGATTTAAGAAAAATTTTTGGGGCGTTTTGAGTTTTTGGTTTATTTTTATTTGTGCACTTGTGGCTATTTTAGCCTATTTATTAGCTCCTGATAGTTCTAAGAATGCAAATCAAATGCATTTATCTATTCATTCTAAAGGGCCGGGGTTTTCTGTAAAAATGCTAACAATTCCATCAGATGGAGTGTCTGATCAATCTTATTTTAATAAAGTTTTCTTTGGTACCAAAAATATGGATACCGAGATTCCTATAGAATCTTATAGCTTTCATAAGGACATTATAAAAGTTGTTCCTTATACGGAAGGGGAACTCATAGGAGTTTCTAAGACCATTGAACTTAGAAGTTTTCCTAAAGGGTTTGGGAAAAATGAAATAGCTCAAAAATTTATTGGTGACAGGACATTTGTTTTAGGGACTGATAAGTATGGTAGAGATATGTTAAGTAGGATGCTAATTGGAATTCGTATTTCTTTTTCGATTGGTTTTGTAGCTGTGCTTATATCCTTAATCTTGGGGATATCTTTAGGAGCTATTGCGGGGTATTTTGGAGGGAAGGTAGATGTCTTTATTATGTGGTTAATTAATGTTACTTGGTCTATTCCTACCTTGCTTTTAGTTATAGCTATCACATTAGCCCTAGGGAAAGGTTTTTGGCAGGTTTTTATTGCTGTTGGACTTACTATGTGGGTAGAAGTCGCTAGAGTCGTTAGAGGGCAAGTTTTGAGTATAAAACAAATGCAGTATGTTACAGCGGCTAAAGCGTTAGGTTATAATCATGTTAGAATAATAATGAAACATGTACTCCCTAATAGTTTAGCACCTGTAATCGTAATTTCTGCAGCTAATTTTGCTGGGGCAATTTTAATAGAAAGTGGATTAAGCTTTTTAGGAATTGGAGCGCAACCTCCAATGGCTAGTTGGGGGGCAATGATTAAAGATCATTACTCCTACATTATTTTAGGAAAGGCATATTTAGCAATCATACCTGGTTTGGGAATTATGAGTTTAGTGATGGCCTTTATGTTAATAGGGAACGCATTGCGAGACGCATTGGACGTGAAGGAGTAATTTACTTATGTTCTATTAGATTGTTTAACGATAGTCATCATAATGATGATGACTCTTCTTGCTGCTAATAGATTTTTGATTGGGTTCTATTATCAAGCATTTAATTTTCTCAAAGAATATTAATGTTAAAAAGAGAAAAGGATTAAATAAATGATTTAATCCTTTTACTAAATTTAAAAATGCTTTAAATTAATTTTTAAAAACATGGTGGTCCTTGAACCCAAGTGTATCCATTGTGATAACAGCAACTCAATGCTGGGTCACAGCGTCTTCTTCTGTTACTCTGATTAGATAATACATAAATACCTCCATTAACATCTTGTTGTTGTTGTTTGGAAAGAATTTTAGCTCCTTCTAATTTTTTGATTTGCTTCATAATTTTTAGGTTTTAAGATTAAATATTAAGTTTTACCAAGCTCCACCACCATTACAGACGTCACCCGAACAGGTGTAATAAGGATCGTTACCCAAAAATGGATATTGTTGGATCCACCATCCTTGGGAGCGAGGGCCACAGCAGAATTGTTCTAATGTTGGAATGTAGCCTCCGGAGATTAATTTTTGTTGTGATTTACTCAGTTTTTGAGTACTGTCAAGTGCTAAAATGTTTTTTAACATAATTCTGGTTATTAAGAGTTAAAATACGGTTACTAACAAGGTGCAATATGCGGATAATTAGGTCCGCAATAACAACCATACCATTGGCAACCACTTCTGGGGCTGCAGTTTTGTTGGTCATTTCCATAACAACTGGTTCCAAATCCAAATCCTCCATTGATTTTGCTTTGAGAGTCTTTGTTAATTTCAGAAACATTGTCAATTCTTGAGATTTTTTTTAACATAATTTTGGTTTTAAGAGTTAAAAAATATTCCCCGAAAGTTTAAAGACATCCGGGGAAATGTCTGAGTGAGTGTGTGAAGAAAAAGAACTTTTAATACGTCTTTTTACTATTAAATAACTTCTCTATAAAAGAAAAGGTCGTTTCTGATAAAATAATCTGTGAGCAATTAAACTCCAACAGGCTTTTCTTGCATATTGTAATCAGGTTCTTGTTGGTTTTCAATCATCATACTAGTGAAATGAAAAAACTCGTCGTAACTATATTTTTTAGGATAAATAGATGTGTTCATAAGAGAGGCAGGTGTATAAAATAAGTTGTTGCTTTCTGCCCATTTAGATTGATTTCTTAAACTTTCTACATGTTCCATATTGTTTTTTGGAGCACCATATTTTTTTACCCAAGTACTATATGTTCTGTCGTTAAACCATTCGCTATATGCTTTTACAAATCTTTCTGATCCATCAGTGTGATATATTTCCATTAAGCGTAAACTGATCTGCGTGGCTTGATTGTCAAGGTCGTCTAACGATACTTTTAATCGTATGACAATCTGAAGTTGCTCGCTCATTGTTCGTAATACTCTTGTATATGCTTCAAAAGCACCTTTACAATATCCACACATTGGATTAGTTAGGCTGATAATCTTGAATTGAGCATTTGGGTTACCTAAAATAATTTCATTAGTAATCGTCGTATTATCTGTAACTTTTTCGGATAAACTTAATAAGTGCTCAAATATTTGTCGGTCTCTTTTAAAATGATTGAGTTTTATATTTTCGTTTTTATAATCTTTATTTTCTACAAGATTTTGTTTTATGTGGATATAAGCCAATGTTCCTAGTGCAGAAATCATCACAAAAGAAGCAATTGATACTAAGGAAAAACTAAAAGGTAGACTATATAGTGATACTGCAATCAAACCTGTAGATATGGCACTTATAGCAATACATATAGCACACCATTTTTTAATTACAAATGCTTGCGAATAAATTGAATAAATTATGAAGGGAATTCCTATAAGCGTCGGTAATAATAAAGTGCTATTATATCCATAAAACAATTGGTATATAATAAGAATACCAAAAAAGGCAATGCTGGCATCTGCTAAAGAGAAGTTTTTAAATAATTTACCGGTGTTGTTGTTTATTACATCACCACAATTAGAATTTCCAACAGAAGTACAAAATTGGTGCATTGTATTTGATTGGATGCCTAAACTTTCTCTAACAGCAAAAAGACTGAAAACTACACCAGAGATTGATAGTAGTAAAAATAATACTTGATATAAATCAAAAGATCTAAAAGCAAGCGTTGTCAAAGCACCTAATAATAATCCTCCGAATAGAATATTTTGCACTAGAGATTCTTTTGAGAAAATAGCGCTGTTTCCCGTATTATGCTCAACAGCTATTACCTTAGGAACCCATATTTTTTTGAACTCTTCATAGGTGAATTTCTTGGTGTCGAGATCAGTATGTTTTAGTTCAACATTTCCATTCTTGTTAATGATAGATACAATTTCTTCAGAATTCTCTTTTTTTACTAGAGAAACAAAACTTTTTGGTAGTTGATCTAAAGCATCGACCGGGACTTCTACTGCAATGTTATCTATATCGAAATAATCAAGTGTGTCAGTAATTGATTGAAAACTAGGATAATTTGGATGAATTTGTAATTGTAGTTCTAAATCTTTCTTATCATAATTACTAATTCTATTTTGGATTAGAACAGTTTCAACTATTTTTTCAATGTTATTCTTCATGAATCCTTAAGATGTTTGTTTTGCGTGCTTACTTCTGATAAAGATAGTATAAGTTGATTGCCCCATATCTACTTGCATCAATATTTTTTCTTTAACAATTAAGAGTTTCGAAATTTATTTTCAGAATTAAAAGCTTCCTAAATTAGAGATTTTAAAACTTTTATTAAACGAGGATATTACATAAAATAGAGGTGGAATAACCGTAATTTTATAGTTTATTTATGTTAATTTTTTAATCTAAAAAACTGTTTTACAGGTATTTATATTCTTTTAAAACATTCAAAAGATATGTTTTTGGATTTATGTTAAAGTTTGGTTTTTTGAAACATTTGCTGGGTTAATGTAGCTGATAATCTGTTTTTTCCCCAAAAACTCTAGTCTATGTAATGAATGATATTCTAGTGTAATTGGATTTTGATACTTTTGCAATCAATCTAAGAAATTAAAAAAGATAAGTTTGAAAAGAAAGTATATATATCCGTTAATGGTTTTGATCGTTACCGTTGGTTTTTATTATGTCGAAAAACATATAGACGAGACAAAAGGTGAGTACACTAGCGGAAAAATAGAAAATAAAGAATTAGGTTTTTTCTATCTCCCAACTTCTACAACTAAGACTGTAATCTCACATAATAACTACTCTTTATCTTATTCCGAAAAACACGAACAACCAGAATGGGTGGCTTATGAGTTAAAAAAAGAACATCTTGTCAAAAATGAATTTAAGAGACCATTTTTTGAAGTTGACAATAAGGTGAGGTCGTCTTCAGCAGATTGGAGAAACTATAAAAATTCTGGGTATGACAGAGGTCATTTATGTCCTGCAGCAGATAGACGATTTACTTATGATGCATTTGTAGAGACATTTCTTACATCAAATATTTCTCCTCAAAATCACGATTTTAATGCTGGGATTTGGAATCAGTTAGAACAAAAAACAAGATATTGGGCAAAAAAATACAATGGAGTTTATGTAATAACTGGTGGAATATTAACAGATGATCTTAAAACAATTGGATATGAAGCAGTTTCAGTTCCTGAGTATTTCTATAAAGTAATTTTAGATTACAGTTCTAAAAAACCAAAAATGATTGCGTTTTTAATTCCTAATAGAAATACAGATAAGAAATTATCTAGTTTTGTTGTTACTACTGATAGTATAGAGAAATTATCGGGGATTGATTTTTTTCCAAAATTATCTGATGATTTAGAAAATAAACTAGAAGCCTCTTCTAGTAAAAACGGTTGGAAGTTTTAATCTCTGTAGTATAAACAGTTTGATCGGTTTATTTACCATTCATTGACTCTATTAGAATCAAGTTTGACAAAAATGAAAAGTAGTAATGTGAACCCCCATAAACCAGATCCTCCATAACTAAAGAAAGGCAGCGGAATTCCTACGGTAGGTAGTAAACCGGTAACCATCCCTACATTTACTACAAAATGAACGAATAGAATTCCTACTACGCTATATCCGTATACTCTACTGAATTGAGATTTTTGTCTTTCTGCTAGATATAAGAGTCTTATGAGTAATCCAATAAACAGTATGATTACTGTGGTAGCTCCAAGAAAGCCCCATTCTTCTCCAACTGTACTAAATATATAATCTGTATGCTGTTCTGGTACGAAACCACCTTTGGTTTGAGTTCCTTCTTTCCAGCCTTTTCCAGTCCATCCACCACTTCCGATAGCAATTTGACTTTGGTTTGTATTGTATCCAATACCTTTAGAGTCAACTTCTTTTCCTAAAACGATATTAAAACGATCACGATGTCTTTGTTCAAAAACGTTATTAAATATGTAGTTGACAGAAAAACAAAATCCAGTGATAACAATAATTGTCAATAGATATCTGGAATATTTGGGCTTGTGTTTCCTATTTCTAATAAGAATTAATAGCATTATTGTTGCAATACCAAGAACGACCCATAATGGAGTGAATAACAAAGTTAAAATGAATAAAGCGGCAGCAGAGGCTCCAATGATAAGATATGTCGCTGCGAGCCCTTCTCTGTATAAAGGAAAGAAAAAAGCAGCATAGACCAATGCACTCCCAGGATCAGGTTGAGGTATAATTATTAACGCAGGTAAGGTTATAATTAAAAATGCTCGTAGTTGGTGGTTGACTAAATTAATATTAGTCTGCATATCACTTAAAAATTTAGCAAGGGCTAATGCGGTTGCTGCTTTGGCAAACTCTGAAGGTTGTAGACCTACAGGTCCGAATGCATACCACGATGTGGCACCATTAACATTTTTTCCAAATAAAAATAGTCCTAATAAAGACGCTAATGATATAACATAAATCAAACCAGCAAATCGTTCATAAAACTTGGTTTCAATCGCTTGTGTTATAACTATGATAATAATACTTAGCGCAATCCAGTATAATTGTTTGATATAAGGTTTTGTAAAATCTGTTAATGAGAAAACTTCATCACCATAGGATGCAGAGTATATGTTACCCCAGCCAAAACCTATCAATAATAAAAACAAAAGTATAGTTAGCCAATCTATAGCTCCTACTGCTGATCTACCCATTATTGGTTGATTTTAAAAGGTTCTCCGCTATAAGGTTTTGCATATTCTTCTTCGAGGCTATGTGTTAATACCCAATCTTCAAGATCAGTTCTGGAGATAGATTGTTTTAAGTATTTTTCTATCATTAAACTGGCAATTTTACCAGCATATCTGGATCCCCAATATCCATTTTCTATGAATACTGTAAGAGCAATTTTTGGATTGTTTTTGGGCGCAAAGGCTATAAAAACTGAATGATCAGTCAATTGCATACGTTCTCCGTCGACTACGGTGTAATTTTCTGCAGTTCCTGTTTTACCGCAGATTTCTATATCTTTTACTTGTAATGATGCGGCAGTACCTTGAGTATATACTTGATGCATTCCTTCGATTACTGGTTCAAAATGCTCTTTATTTATTGTTGTGTATTTAGGTTTGGTAAAATTTTCAATCTCTATAGGTTGGCCATCAATAGCTTTGATTATATGTGGAGTATGAAAATATCCTCTATTCGCTATGGCTGCAGTCATGTTTGCTAATTGAATTGGTGTAGCTAACACTTCTCCTTGTCCAATAGCATTTGATATAGTAGCGGTAGGGTACCATTTATATTTAGGGTAGTTGTATTGTCTATTGTAAAATTTGGAATTCGGTATTAACCCTTTACTTCCACTTGATAAATCGTTGCCTAGATAATTCCCTAGTCCAAAACTTTCTACATGTTTTTCCCAGTTGTCTATACCTTCTTGAGGAGTGTCATATTTATTAATACTTCTTAAATATACATTTGCGAAGTAAGCATTACATGATTGAGCAATACCAGGTATCATGCTTAAAGGACTTCTATGCGCATGACAACCCAGTTTGGCCTTTTTACCATATCGAAATCCATGATTACAAGAAAAACTTTCTTTAGTGTCTACAACTCCTTCTTGTAGTCCAATCAATGCAGTTATTGCTTTAAATGGAGATCCAGGAGGATATTCTCCTTTTACACCACGATCAAATAATGGTCTAGAGATAGAATCATAGTGTAGTCTAGTGTAATTAGGAGATCTTTTTCTTCCTACTAATAATTCTGGTTTATAACTTGGAGCTGTTATTAATGTTAGAATTTCTCCTGTTGCAGGATCTAACGCCACGATACCACCTCGCTTATTCTCCATTAATTTTTGACCGTATGCCTGTAATTCTTCGTCAATAGTTATAGTAAGATCTTTACCATTAACGGGAAGCGTATCGTATTTACCATTTTTATAAGGACCAATATCTCTGTTGAACCTGTCTTTCTGTATTCGTTTTATTCCTTTTATTCCTCGGAGTTGGTTCTCATATTGTTTTTCTACTCCTTGCATTCCAATTAAATCACCGGAGAGATAGTAAGGATCCTTTTTTATTAATCCATCATTTACTTCGGCAATATACCCAAGTACGTTTGAAGCATTTATGGTATGATAATCTCTAAGAGAACGTTTTTGTATGTAAAAACCATCAAATTTTCGCATTTTTTCTTGTAAGTATGCATACTCATCTTTGGTTAATTGAGGAATGACTACAGATGGAACACGAGGGGAGTAGACCCTTGCTTTGCTCAATTGCTTAACGAGTTTTTCTTTTGTGATCTTAAGTATTGAACAAAATTCTAAAGTATCGAATGGTTTTAGTTCTCTTGGTATTACCATTACATCATAAGAAGGTTGATTGGTAACTAAAAGCTTACCATTTCTATCATATATAGCTCCTCGTTGCGGGTAATCATATAATACTTTGATTGCATTATCTTCCGATAGTGCAGCAAAAGAAGTGTTGTAGATTTGTAAATAAAAAAGTCTTGCGGTGAATACAATACCGGTGCTTATGATGATAAGATAAAGTAATAATTTTCTCATGAGTCTTTTCTTCTGAACAATACTAGAACAACCATAATGACTATGATTGAAAATAGACTAGAAAATAACGTTTTTTTGGCAATTAATAGTATGTGAGAAAAGTTAAATATTTCTAATGAGAAAAGTATGATATGATGTATCAAAACTATTAAGGTTACATATGCTAAACGCTGGCCAAAACCTACTTTGCTTAACTTCACTGTTTGGAACTCATAGCTTAATCCAAAAACTGATCTTAGAATTACAGGGCGTAAATATGCTATGCATATACAAGCTGTAGCGTGGATACCACCAGAATCTCCAAATAAATCTATGGTTAACCCTAAAATAAAACTTAAAAAGAGGAATAAGCTTTTATTTATATTTATTGGAGCAAGTAGAATGAAAATAATATATATATAGGGGTTTAGGTACCCCAAAAAGTTTATATGATTAAGCACAAAAACTTGAACTAAAACCAGAATTAGGAATCTACCTATATATAAAAGAATATTATTATTCATCTACTTTAGGGGTTTCTAACAATTTAATTTCTGTTGCGTGATTACTTCTTATTGCATATATAAAGCCGATATCCGTCATGTCATTAAATAATTGGACATCAATTAAAAAATAACTCTGATTTTGATCTAATTCATAGTTTAATATTGTTCCAATTCCTATTCCTCTAGGAAAAATAGTAGATCGCCCATTAGTGATAATCGTATCTCCTTTTTTTAAGATAGCTTGTCTTGGAACAGTTTCTAGTTGAACTATGTTTGGATCTTTACCATTCCAAACTAAAGATCCGTATTGATTGGATCTTTTTAATCCCGCATTAATTCTAGAATTACTATTTAATATAGAAATAACTCTACTGTAGTTTTTAGAGGTGTTCTCTACAATACCTACAATTCCTTTGTCTGTAATTATCCCCATATCTGATTCAATACCATCTTTTTCACCTTTATTGATCAGAATGTAGTTGTCAGCTTTGCTATAATCATTTTTATAAACATTCCCTTCTATAAAAGTATAAGGTTGATTAAAAGATGATGTGTCTATATATGTGGTAGCTATCGTATCCCTAGTTAATTTACTTAGTCGATTTCGTAACTGTACGTTTTCTTCTAATAGACGTTCATTTTTATTCTTGAGTCCAAAATAATTATTTATCGAATATCTCCACCCATAAACACCTCCTGAAAGAAAATTGGTAGAACTTATAAATTTACTCTTGTGATAACTATGAGATTGAATTGTAAGAATTAATGATAAAAACAAAAGCAGCAAAAATAATAGGAAGTTTTTGTTCCGTATTAAAAAATTGATAATCTGCTGCATGTCTTATGGGGATACTAAATTCTAATAATATTATGTTTTTATAGTGTGTTTTTTCACTTGATTAAAAACAATTAAAGCAGAATAACGTTAAAAATGAATTTTAGGTATATTCTACTTATAATTTTTATAAAAAACTATTATTTAATCAATACACTCTTATATCTATTAATGTTTTTAAGGGTAATTCCAGTTCCCCTTACAACTGCTCTCAACGGGTCTTCTGCGATATAAACAGGTAAATCAGTTTTTTGAGACAATCTTTTGTCAAGACCTCTTAGCATTGAACCTCCTCCGGCAAGATAAATACCAGTGTTGTAGATGTCTGCAGCAAGTTCTGGCGGTGTTTGCGATAATGTTTCCATTACAGCATCTTCAATTCTAAGAATGGATTTATCTAAAGCTTTAGCAATTTCACGGAATGATATCTGAACCTGTTTTGGCTTCCCTGTAAGAAGATCACGACCTTGTACATTCATTTCTTCTGGAGGTAATTCTAAATCTTCGGTTGCAGCTCCAATCTGTATTTTTATTTTTTCTGCAGTTCGTTCACCAACATATAAGTTATGTTGAGTTCTCATGTAATATATAATGTCATTAGTGAAAACATCACCTGCAATCTTTACAGATTTGTCACATACAATTCCTCCTAAAGCAATTACTGCAATTTCTGTAGTACCTCCACCGATATCTACGATCATATTTCCTTTAGGCTGCATAATATCAACACCAATACCAATAGCTGCAGCCATTGGTTCGTGAATAAGATATACTTCTTTTCCATTAACTCGCTCTGCACTTTCTTTTACAGCACGCATTTCTACCTCCGTAATCCCAGAAGGAATACAGATAACCATTCTAAGTGCAGGAGTAAAGATCTTTTTTTTCAAAGCAGGAATATCTTTAATAAACATGCTTATCATTTTTTCACTAGCATCAAAATCTGCAATTACTCCATCTTTTAATGGTCTAATGGTTTTTATGTTCTCGTGTGTTTTTCCTTGCATCATTGCAGCTTCTTTACCTGCTGCAATTATTTTTCCAGACATAATATCCCTGGCAACAATGGATGGACTATCCACCACTACTTTGTCATTATGAATAACTAAGGTATTTGCGGTACCTAAATCTATAGCAATTTCTTCAGTAAAGAAGTCGAAAAATCCCATATAAAACGATAAAAAGGGTTAGAATTGAGTAAATGTACTAAAATTAATGCTTAAAATGACGTGTTCCGGTCATTACCATAGCAATTCCGTTTGCGTCACAGTAATCAATACTTAATTGATCTTTTATAGAACCCCCAGGTTGTATAACCGCTTTAATGCCGGCATTGTCTGCAAGTTCCACACAATCAGGGAATGGGAAGAATGCGTCACTTGCCATGACAGCCCCATTAAGATCAAAATTAAATGATTTTGCTTTTTCTACAGATTGTTTTAGCGCATCTACTCTAGACGTTTGTCCAGTTCCACTAGCTAATAATTGCTTCCCTTTGGTAAAAACAATAGTATTAGATTTCGTGTGTTTGCAAATCTTAGAAGCAAATAGTAAATCTTCAATCTGTGTTTCCGTTGGAGTTACTTTAGTTACGGTATTCAAGTCTTCTTTAGCATCAGTTTTTAAATCTTTATCCTGAACCAAAGCACCATTAAGACAAGAACGAACTTGTGTTTTTGGTAACTCGATATTTTTTTGAATCAGAATGATTCTGTTTTTCTTTCCTTTTAATATTTCTAAAGCTTTATCACTATATGATGGAGCAATCACTACTTCACAGAACAATTTATGAATTTCTTCAGCAGTAGCAATATCAATTTCGGTATTACTAACTAGTACACCTCCAAATGCAGAAGTAGGATCACCAGCTAATGCGTCTACATATGCTTGATGTATAGTAGGCCTTTGTGCTAATCCACAAGCATTATTATGTTTAAGGATAGCAAAAGTAGGTGCATCGTCCTTAAATTCATTCATTAAACTTACTGCAGCGTCTACATCAAGAAGGTTGTTGTATGATAATTCTTTTCCATGTAATTTATCAAACATTGCATCAAAATCCCCAAAGAAAAATCCTTTTTGATGGGGATTTTCACCGTAGCGTAAAACTTTTCCTTTGGTTTCACTAATCTTAAGTGAAGCAATTTCATGATCACTATTGAAATAATTAAAAATAGCACTGTCGTAGTGAGAAGAAACATTAAATGCCTTCGCAGCAAAACGCTTACGATCTTTTAGTGAGATACTACCATTTCCTTCCGAAATGACCTCTAAAAATTCAGCGTAATCTTCTACAGAAGCTACACACGTTACATCTGCAAAATTCTTAGCTGCTGCTCTAATTAAAGAAATCCCTCCGATATCAATTTTTTCAATAATATCTTGTTCAGGCGCACCTGATGCAACTGTTTTTTCAAATGGATATAAATCAACAATCACGATGTCAATTTGTGGAATTTCATACTGTTCAAGCTCTGCAACATCACTATCATTATTTTGACGATTTAGAATTCCTCCAAACACTTTTGGGTGTAAAGTTTTAACTCTTCCTCCAAGAATAGAAGGGTAAGAAGTAACATCCTCCACTGGAATAACATTCACTCCCTGATCTTTTATAAATTTTTCAGTACCACCAGTAGAATAGATAGTAATACCAAGTTCATCTAATTTTTTAACGATAGGTGCTAACCCGTCTTTACTGAATACAGAAATTAAGGCAGATTTAGCGGTTTTTGTGTTGCTCATGACAATTTTTAGTTAGTAAAACGCAAAAGTAGCAATTTAGTTATCAATTAGACAACCCATTGCGCGTAATTGTTTTAGATATTTTGTAACAAAATTGCAAGGAAAACGTCCTATCTTTATATTGTTCAAAAAACAGCACATGCTTATCTATCTTAGAGTACTAAAAGAGAGTTTTAATTTTGCGATTAACGCTCTTCGAAACAATAAATTAAGAACCTTTCTATCTTTGTTAGGAGTTACTATTGGTATATTCTCCATTATTGGAGTTCTTGCTGCGGTTGATTCCTTAGAGAAAGAAATTAAAGGAAGTATAAGTTCTTTAGATAATAGTACCATATATCTTACTAGAATCTCTTTTGGACCTACTCAGGTTCCTGATTGGAAAAGAGAACAATTTCCTGATGTAACTTTTGAAGAATATCAGCACGTAAAAAGAACTATGCCAGATCTGAAGGCAGCAAGTTTTTTGTTAAATGTTGGGCAAGAAACTTTAAAGTATAATGATAAAAGTATTAGTAATGTGGATATGGTACCGGTTACTAATGATTATTATGATATTGAAGAGTTGCAAGTAGTCCAAGGAAGATTTTATAATGAGCAAGAATCAGTAGGAGGAGCTCCAGTAATTGTAATTGGTGATGAAATAGCCAATAGTCTTTTTGGGTCGAGTGATCCAATTGGTAAAAAGATTCGTGTTTATGGTAGAAAATTTACGGTAATTGGTGTTTTAAAGAAAGAGGGGAGTGGTCTTTTTGGCGGTTCTAAAGATACTGCTGCAATATTACCGGTTAATATAGTAAGAAGACTTTATGGAGATAATAATAAGTTTACATTTCCAATGATTATTATAAAGCCAGAATCAGGTAGCGATGTGCCTGAATTTGTAGCTTCCTTAACCCAGAAAGTGCGTTCTTATAGAGGTTTAAAGCCAGATGAAATTGATGATTTTTTCGTGAATCAATTACAAGGCTTTACCGATTTCATAGATAATATCACAGGAACAATGTCTCAAATAGGCGGTTTTATTGGTATGTTTTCGCTTTTAGTAGGAGGTTTTGGTATTGCAAATATTATGTTCGTTAGTGTAAAAGAGCGGACGAACCTTATTGGAATTCAGAAAGCGTTAGGAGCTAAGAGAAAATTCATATTGCTTCAATTTTTGTTTGAAGCCGTGATCCTCGCCGTATTTGGTGGGTTAATTGGTTTAGTGTTAGTTTGGTTAATTTCTAAAGGGGCCTCTAGTATGACGGGTGATTTCGAGTTTATACTTTCTACTTCCAATATGTTTTGGGGAATGTTTTGGTCTACTTTGATCGGTCTTATCGCAGGTATTTTTCCTGCTTGGATGGCAGCTAGATTAGATCCGGTAGAAGCAATTAGAACTGGAATGTAGAGGAAGAGTATGTTTTTATACTATACGAAGCGAAGCAACAGGTAAATATTCATTCCTAGGGCAATCAATATAATTACCAAAACGGCAACAGGTATTAGTTTTATAATAGTATTTCTCTTTTTGTTTGGGGTCATTATTGCAGTTGTCATAAGGTAAAAGTACTATGAATTAAGAGGTTACGAAATAGGTAGAAATACTTGTTTGTGTTTGTCAATAAATTTTAGTCGTATTTTGATCCATTTTTAAAATAGATATGAAAATAAAAAAAGCCGAAGTATAACTTCGGCTTTTTTTATTACAGTGAAATAAATTTACTGTTTTACTATCCTTTTCGTCGTTGAGCCTGTTTCGGAATATATGGTTATTAAATATAATCCAGAACGTATTGATGAGATATCTATAGTATTTATAATGCTACTAGAATTTAATTTTTGTGAAAGAATTAATTTTCCACGAATATCAAAAATTTCAGTACGCTCTATCTCTAAGCCAATTGCTCCTGTGATATTTATAATATTATTGGAAGGAGTTGGATATACAGTAAGAGCATTTGCTAGAGTTTCGTCGTTAACATCTAGTAAATTATCATATACGATACTGAATTGAGTTGCTACGGTATTTCCATTTCCTGAAAGATCATTTACGCTGTTTGGGTTAATATCTACGGTTATCGTTCCTGGTGTAGTTGCTGTTATTGTAGCTGTATAGGATAATCCTCCTCCAGAAAGATTAGCAGCTGTACCATTTCCAACAATGATATCGCTGATATCAAAACCTGTAATATCTTCATTAAAATTTATAGTTATTTCGAATGAAGAGTTACTAGTAGGGTTAGGTTCCGTAGAAGAAATGCTTATCGTAGGCGGTGTAGTATCCTTAGTTCTAACGTCAACAGCAGATATGCTTTCAGTATTACCAAGAGCGTCAGTAAGAGTAACTATTAATGTAATTAGTCCATCATTTAATCCGCTTAGATTAATTCCAGTGATCTGATCTGTAGCAGTGGCAATGACTCCCGATCCAGTTACGTTGGTCCCACCACCATCACTTTCAAATAAATAATTATACGTAGCTCCAACTTCAGCTGCACCAAAAGTGAAATCAATTCCTGTTTCATTTGTTAAGTTTATAGCGGTCTGATCAATGCTAACGGTAAATCCGGTTGGACCAGTATTATCAACATTAAAAGTAGTACTTGGTCCAGCAGCTAATGCTGTATTTCCGGCAGTATTACTTGCAGTTCCTGCAGCAATAGAAATTCCGATGGTTCCATCACCAGTGATACTACTAATCGTTACTATTCTTGTAACTGTTCCTGACCCTGTGATAGTTACAGAACCTGCTGCATCACCAGTAGTATTTAAAGATATATCACTAGTAGCTAAAGTTACTGTATCCGCATCTGTATATGTTATAGTATAAGTAATAGTTCCAGTACTTGTATCTGTGGCACTTGGTGCTCCAATTGTTGCCGTTGGAGTAGGGGCAACATCATCATTTAAAATATTTAATGTGGCACCATCGGTAATATCGATGTCTCCAGATGCTACCGTTGCTGGAGATAGTCCACTCATAGAGATGGAAACCGTTTCATCTGCTTCTATCTTGGTATC
>NZ_FOAB01000003.1:148829-579727 GCF_900109375.1 Aquimarina amphilecti | reverse complement strand
AGAGTTACGGTTACTGTAATAGCACCATCATTTTCATTACCGCTTACATCGGCTATCGTTACAGTAGCTTGATCATCATTATTAATTGTCAAAGTAGCTCCGTCGGTAATATCGATGTCTCCAGATGCTACCGTTGCTGGAGATAGTCCACTCATAGAGATGGAAACCGTCTCATCTGCTTCTACCTTGGTATCTCCTCCAAGAGTTATTGTAAATGTCTGTGTTTCACTGGCGGTTCCTGCAAAGGTCTCTGTTGCAGAAGTTACTGCAGTATAATCACCATCTGCAGTGGTTGCTGTTCCATCAGCTGTAGATAGATCCACATCAAATCCACCATCTACTGCATTATCTAGCGTAAGTGTTATTGTAGCTGTTCCATCGTTTTCATTTACAGAGACATCTGCAATGGTTACAGTAGCACTATCATCGTTGGTGATAGTTCCTACTCCAGTAGCATCCGTAATAGTTGATGTTCCTGTAGCATTGGTAAGGTTTAAGTTAATGGTCTCATCAACTTCCAAAGTGGTATCTCCACTTACAGTTACATCTACTGTTTTATTGGTCTCTCCCGCATTAAAAGTTACCGTAGTCGTTCCCAAAGCTGTATAATCTGATCCAGCAGTTGCTGTACCATTGCTTGTAGCTACATCTACAGTAATTGTACCAGATGCGGCTTGATCTAAGCTTACAGTATATTGCAATGTAGCAGTTCCAGCATCTCCTTCTGAAACAGTTGGGTCGTTCACAGTGATTGAAGATAAAGCTGTCACGTTTAAAGTGGCTACATAATTCCCAGTACTATTTTCTGTGCCATCATTAACCTCAAATTGAAAAGAAGTATTGGTTGATCCATTTTGGATGTATTGTAAGTTACCTGCATTTAAGTTTGCTAAAGATACTGTGGAACCATTTGTAAGTTCTTCACCCCCATCAAAGGTATCACTGTTGTTAGCATCCACATATAGCGTTCCTGCTGTTGGAACTATCTCTATTAAAAGATTGTTTAAAGGATCGCTATCGGTATCATTGTAGCCGAAATTAGCAGTGGCAAATGTATATACCGCATTTTCTACAGGACCGGGAGATGCTGTAAAACTAGTTGCTGTTGGGGCGGTGTTTGAACTAAAAACACTTCCTGCAAAGGTATTAGGAACATCTGTAGGGAAATTAAAGCTTCCAAGTGTCCAGTTGTTGATATCATTAATCATAGTTGAGCATTCTCCGATCGTACCATTGCAATTTAAACTTCCGGTATAATATCCTTCATTATCTAAAATAATAAGTGCTGTAGAGCCAGCTACTAAACCTGTGCCTGCAAGAGAGGCAGGCGTTGCCCCGTCATCTGTGTCTCCAACGAAGGCTAAAAAGATTCCTGGCATAGCTCTAGTTCCAGTTATTGCATAAATTTGTTCATTTGAAACACCTGTTGTAAATCCTAAATCATCTTCGGTTGCTGTTCCTAGAGAGGCTTGTATTCCCGCAGTATTGTCATCCGCATCAGTAATGTCTATTACAATACCAGCAGCAATTGTATTTCCAGTATCATTAATCCATAATACTTCTCCTTCAGCGGTTGTAGAGTTGAATGCAGATCCATTCCACCCTTCATCAGTAAATCTTATTTCGGTTCCTGCCGGACAATCATCAAGAAATAAAAATGAAAAACCATCATCATTATCGTGAAATGCTACAAAAGCAATGTCACCCGGATCATCAATAATTCCGTCTTGAACTTGTGCGTAAATTGATGAAAGGAAAAATTGGATAAAGAAGAATAATGTAATTGTTTTAAAATTGAATAGTTTCATTCGTTAGTAGTTTTGTTACATAAATAATTTTAGAAAAATTCTTTGAAACAAGTTAAGGAAAAAAAAAGAGAAAGGGAATATTCTCTTTTTTTTTAAAGATTAGCTTCTGGAGGGGTAAATTCCTTGAAGACAGATAATATAGTTTAAACCTAAAAAGGGCTGTATGTTTCCAATAGGTTGACTTCCGCCGGTATTTCCAATATCAATTTGTGATCCGGATACAGGGATATTAGCACCCGCATAGCTAGCATTTGTTGTTGGCGAACTTGCATAATTGTCTGCTCCGGTATTTGCTAAAACTCCTGCCCCAGGATTTGATTCATCTTCATCTCCTGACGCGGTATTAACCGGGATCGCGATCTCTCCAGCATTATTAATAATTACATTATGCGTATGAATTGGTAATTGAGTAACATTCAATGTGTTTATTTCGGAACCACCCGTTTGTCCTTCGCTATACGGAGATAATCCTGGGCCATTTCCTGGCCCAATCGGTATTCGTCCTCTTAAGTCAGGTAGTGCGAATGTAGTTCTGCCATCACCACCATAGATAGTTCCTATCAAAGAAAATAAAGCATTATTCTGCGAGACTGGTAATAGTTGTCCATGACACAAGGCCCAACTTCTTGGAGCCCAGTTGGGACCCCATAAACGAATTTCTGAAATGTATCCTTCCATAATTTTTTAAAGTTTTAAAGATTAGCTTCTAGACGGAAAAGTTCCCTGAAGACATATGACGTAATTAACCCCCAGATATGGTTGCATGTTATTAATTGACTGATTCCCACCGGTATTTCCTATGTCAATTTGTGATCCGGATACAGGGATATTAGCACCAGCATAACTAGCATTTGCTGTTGGCGAACTTGCATAATTGTCTGCTCCAGTATTTGCTAAAACTCCTGCTCCAGGATTCGATTCATCTTCATCTCCAGACGATGTATTAATAGGTATAGCGATTTCTCCAGGATTGTTAATGATCACACCATGAGTATGTGATGGAATTTGTGTCACATTCAATGTGTTAATTTCTGTTCCCCCTTTTTGTCCTTCTCGGCGTAGAGATAATCCTATTCCTTGACCAGGACCAATTGGTACGCGACCTCTCAAGTCGGGTAATGCAAAAGAAGTTCTCCCATCCCCTCCATAGATAGTTCCTATTAAGGAAAACAATGCTGTGTTCTGAGCGATGGATAATAATTGACCATTACAAAGTGCCCAGTTTCTTGGAGCCCAATTTGGTCCCCATAAACGTATTTCTGAAGTGTATCCTTCCATGTTGTATTGATTTAAGATTAATAATTTGGTTTGATTATTGTCTGTTATATAGTTGTTGTTTATGAGACAACACTACGCTGTTTATATGCTATATTGTTGGTGAAATAATGCCCCTGTTGCACTCCGAGATGAACGAATTTTACTCCTGATAAAACACCTGCATCCGAGCTGATTATATTTATTCTTAATATTTTCCCGTATTTGCAGTATACATATAGTCCTTCTTGAGGATGTGCATGCACAATTTCTCCAGCGGTTTTACCAAATATGGGTTGACTATCTACCGGAGAAACTTCTATTATTTTTATCGGTGATCCTTGGTAGTAAGTGGTTGCTCCACCGTATTTAGGATTACAAGCATTGATTAATTGTTCTATTTCATCAGCTGTTTGTGTTTCCCAGGATATTGTAGTGTCTTTTTCATCTGGTCGATGGTAGTAGTTTTTGTTGTGATCAGACTGAGGTTTGTAATTCGAAGGTTTTTTCACTAATTCAATCGCTTTTTGAGATAGTTCTCCAAGCATGTTGCTCATTTTAGAATTTACCATCCCTACTGTTTCTCCAGGAATAATAGGAACTGGTTGTTCGATTAAAATGTTACCAGTATCCCAATCTTTATCCATTTTATGAATGGTAATAATTGTTTCTTTCTTTCCTTGTTTTATTGACCAGAATAATGGATTTGGGCCTTTGTTTTCTGGTAATTTCCCGAAATGAATATTTAAGAAACCATAGGTTGGTATGGATAATACTTCTTTTGGGATCTTAATTGAGAAGCCACAGACGATTACTAGATCTGGACTTTTTTTAATTAACCATTTTTTAAAATCGATATGGATATTTTGTTTGTTGATATTATATGTTTCATATCCTTCTTTTTGTATAAGAGAAGACCAAAGGTTGTTTGTGTTTTGTCCCGCTGATTCTTCAAAACATACAGCGTTTAATAATTCGTTTTTCGAAAGGTATTTGTATACGGAGAGACAAATTGGAAATGCTCCTATGAGAATTATTTTCATAAATATATAGTTGTAGTTTTCCCTTTGGATCAAAGTTATGTGGAGAATAAAAAATATGCTATACGTAGAATCACCTGAATTTGGAAAAATGCTATTAGGTAATGGCTTGTAGCGAAAATACTTTGGGGTATACTCTTGTTTTAAGAAAGTTTAGGAAGATTGGTTAAGTCAATCAGAGAAATATGTAGTAGAGAAAAATGATCTAATAAGTGGAATGGTAGGTTATTTTAAGTATACGCACTTTCGTTCGTAATCAATTACTGCTTTTCCTCTTTTTAAAACATCAGCACCTATTATACCGTCTACAGGTTCGGCTTTATGAGCTATTAAGGCAGTGTTTACGTGTGTTAGATCAAATAAAACAAGTGAAACGTTATTTTTCGACCATTTCCCTAATTGTAAGGTGTTTTTTTTAGAAAGTTGAGTAAGCATATCGGTAGCTCCAGCACCAGCGGCTTTTACATCGCTATCTTGAGCAAAGAGATTGAATTTTTCTACCGCATCAAAACCTACACAAGAATTTGATGCTCCCGTATCTAAAATAAAATTTCCTTCTATACCATTAAGCATTGCTTTTACTTCAAAATGATTGGTTTTAGTATATACAAGTCTAATACGATGGTATTCTTTGTTAAGTAGGAATTGGCGTAATGTTGTCATTTTATTTTTTGTCGAATCACAAACAAAAATAGTATAATTAATAAGAAAACACCTGTTATCCAGACCCAGTTATAATTGTAATGGGTTGGTGCTTGGTATGAGCCGTAATAAATAAATGCTGCCCAGTAATATGGAGATTTTTGGGCATTAGATATTTTTTCAGAATTGAGGTAATCTAATTTTCCTTTATGCAATCCTTCGACATTCGAACGTGAAAGCTGTAAGTTCTTATAAAAATATCCCATGAGTTCTGAAGTAGTTTTGTCATTTACCATCCATAATGAAAATAGTACATTAGGAACTCCTGCATATTGAAATCCTCTACCTATACTCAAAGGCCCTTCCCCAGAAATTATAGATCCTACACCTGTTTCGCAGGCACTAAGAACGACTAGCTCCGTTTCTAAATTTAGTCCATATAATTGATTTACCGGTATTACTTGATCTCTAAATTGTATAGAAGCGGGTCTGGAAAAGTTTCCGGCTTCTGCGTGAGTTGATAGATGTAAAATAGGATGTTTTTTTGATTCATTAAGAAAGTTAGTATATGTTGCGCTTTCCTGCTTCAAAAATGTACCACTAAATTGTTGTTCAATATATTGTTGTTCTTTGATTGAAAAAGGGAGTTCGATATCGGTTTTTTCAAAAACAGGAAATATGCCTAAGATGCTTATATCATTATTTTTTTTTGTAATAGCTCTTGAATATTTACTTGCAGAATTTTCATAAATCAAAACACTTGATTTTAATAAAAAGGGCATGTTTTGGAAATTTAAAGCAGTGGTTTTTTTTGTAAGTAAAGTTTCAAAAGGAATAAAATTCAATAGCCCATCGGGGATTATCATTATCTTTTTGGCGTTGGGGATTTTAAGAGTTTTATATATTTTAAAACTACTTTCTGAAAACTCTTTTATATCATTGTTAATGACTGAAGGGCTATTGAAGTAGGCGATGTAATCTTGAGTAATTTTCCTTAAATTTTCACTAATACCTATTGTTTGTAAATCTATAGAGTGAGCATCAATTTTAAACTGATAAATGGTTTCTTTTCCGAAGAAATATTCGATCAGTGTGATATCATCTTGTTTTAGTTTTTTCTGAAGATTTATAATAGATACTGTTTTATGTGTAGATAATAATTTAGGATACTTTTCTTTTAATACATTGGTTAATTCCTTGATTTCAATGGATTTGTTATTATGAAGAGTATTCCATTGTTGAATTTTTTTGATATCGGCCTTATCTCCTTGTTGTCTTTCTCTTAGAATGCTCGTTTCATAAGATGCAAGTTGATACGTTAGTTGAGCGTTTTTCTTAACTATTGAATCATTTTTATAGGAAGATAGTAACTGTTTTGATAATTGTGCTTGGTTTACAAAAGGAGCTTTAGAATTGTCAGCCGCTTCAAAAGCTTTATATAGATAATTTATGTCTCTGGTTTTTGTGTATAAAGAGTATAAGATATCTATGTATTTTTCAGTTCTATTTCGATTTTGACCGTGTTGAATGATTTTTGTGTCTTGTAATGGATATGCGGTGTTTAATTTGGAATTTACCAGAAAAGCAGTTTCATAAGACTGAATTGCTGAAATTGGATTGTTTAGTTGTTTATAAATGTATGCCTGTAGATCTATAGTTTTAAGAAGGATTTTGTCAGCTATAAGATGTTCCTTTTTGGGAATATCAGTTTTTTGAGAATGCGAGGGTAAAAGGATGCTGTAAATTTCTTTTACAATATCCATTGCTTCGATAAATGAGGATTTAGAAAGTAATATGTCGATATAAGCTAATTGTAATTTTGCAAGGTCTCTGGTTGAGGTATTTGGTTTTTTTAATAGTTGAGTTTTTGCTTTATTAATATAATATTGGGCATTTTGGGAATTTTTACTTTCTAATTCAATTGCGGCTAATATTTGATAAGCATTTGTTTGCGAAGCATCAATAGATATTACCTTTAGCGCATAATTTCTGGCTTGTTCTGTTGCGCCAATATCTAAATAATTTGTTGCTAAATTGGTTAGGATATTTACATTTTCAGAAGCAATTTTTTCTCCCTTTTGAAGTATTTTGATGGCTTGTTGGTAATTACTCTGATTATTATATGCAATGGATAAGTTGGTAATCGCAGAAATTATTTGAGGCAAATTTTGCTGCTGCTCTGCTAGATATAAATAACTAGTTATTGTGTTTTTTGCTTTTTGTAGGTCGCCAATTTTAAGATATAAATTACCTAAAGGTTGTAAACAGTTTTCAATAATATCATAACCTTTTATGTCGTTGTTAAGAAAAACTTTCCAGGCTTTTTCATAATATATTATTGCCGTTGGCAGATTGCTAAACCGAGTGTTATAGTAACCGATATTTGTATTAGTGATAATCCAGGCTAATTTGTCTTCGGTAGTCTGTAGTTGGTTTTCTTTGGTACTAATTATTTTAGTTAATCTATTTAAATTAGAAGTGTTAGGATCCGAAAGAAAATTGTCCAATTGATTGTATAAAAACTCAGAAGTATTGGTTTTTTGCTGTGAATAAAGGATGGGATTTCCAAAATACAGATAAATAAAAAGTAAAATAACACTTCTAGAATTTCCAAATTCCATAGAATTGAATTTGAGAGTTTGGGGTATCAAAATTATAAACATATCTGACACCAAGGCTTGGTCCAATTCTTACAGCTCCCAGATTCATTCCGATAAAGACTCCTGTTTGAAAATTGGTTATAGTGTCATCTAATTTTTGAATGGTAAAGGAATCTAAATCCCGATCGGGAGTGATTATTTGTCCTTGACCTTGTCCTTCAATAATAAACCCTGTACCTGTTGTTTCTTGATCATTTGTACTTGTAAGATCTAGTTTTAACTGAATTCCTGCTCCAATAGCAAATAAATTATTGAAGTTATATCGATAAGAGGCGGGTATTAGATATAATGAGATATTATTGTACTTGTTTGCCTCTGAGAATTCAATAAGGTTTTCTATTCCATTGGCTTGTGTAGATCTAGTTTCGAAATTTCTTATTTCATCAAATGAAGATGCAGAAACCAGTAACTCTGCTTGATAATAAGCTCGATAGGATTTAAATGGAGATAATGTTGCCCCAATAAAGTACTCTCTTTGATTGTTTAGTTCGGGAACTAAAATGTACCCAGCTTTGGCTCCTATAGAAATTCCTGGGGAGAATCTGGTGGTGGCATAATTGGTAATAATAGGCTCATTTTTGTCAAAGTAAATTGAAGTTCTACTTCGAGTCTTCTTTTTATGAAAGCGTTTACCAAATTTCATAGAGTATTTTACAAAGCCTTTAGTAGAATCAATTTCTTCCACATTTTTTTGTTCACTTCCAGGAAGATAGATTTTATTAAATTGGAAAATAATTTTATCCTTTTTTAGGATTGTATCTAAGCAACTGTAGTTTACCTCTCGTTCTTTTGGGCAAATTGGACATTCGGGATACATACTATCGATTTCCAAAGTAGATTTGTCAAACATTTCAGGAGTGTCAACTTCTAGCTTAATAGTGTTAGCAGGGCCTTCTCCGTTATTCTGAAATCGTACTTTGAATTTTAATCTTTTAAATCGTACCAATCGATAATTCATTAACCAGCCATTAGAAGACATTTTGTTAGGATCATGTGAGGTTACAATTTCCATTTCAGTATCTTTTACAGTGTGGTTGTCAAAATTGTTATCTGGAACATAAACACTTCTTAGAGTAACAATTGCACTAGTGTCTTTAATCATTTCTGGAGTCGTTTTGATTGTACGGAAGATGTTACGTTCTTCACCAGGTTTCATGTTGTCAAATTCTATTATTTGGTAATTTCGATATAAAGTTTTTGATTCTTCTAATGTAAGTGGTAGGTTTTTTCGTTTGGTAGTGTCTTGTGCAATAAGCGTTCTTTTATACAAAACCGAACTACTGTTAGAGGCTAATAAGGTATGAATGTCATTTTCTGGAAGATTCAATGAGATAAGATCTAACGGTGTAATTCGTTCCTCGTGATGCAATCGAGTATCTTCTATTATGAAATTATCATTTTTGAATTGGCGATCGTTATAGAACAGATATAGTTTTCCGTTAGAAATATAATTATTGTTGTTTTTGTAACTAGTGATAAAAACCATTTCTTGATTCGGAATCGGTTCACGATTTCTTTTTAATAATAAATCTTCATCTTCTTTAAATGAAGATGCGTTTTCAAGAGAAGCTTCGTCTTCTGCGTCAGTAACCTTTATAGATTTTGGCCTGCTAATAGGTGGTTTTCCATTGTCGTAATTATTTGTGGCCCATAATTTAACTGCGTAGGTTTCATTTTTTTTGTATGAATGCGCTGGTTTTTCTTTAAAACTATAAGTACCATCTCCAAATTCCCAGTAATATGTGTAAAAAGCCTTTGGAGCTCCTGCGATTTGATTAAGAGGAGGCATTTGTGCTCCGTAAATTACTTGATTGCCTTGGATTTCATAAGATATTGGCGCTATTCTAGGGATTGTGTCATTGGTCAGTATTTGTCCAATGCAGAAAAAAGGGAGGCATATCATTATAAATAAAGCCGAAAATCTATTCATGATTTGTTGTTAGTGTTACTAAAGATAATCAAAAAGTTAAACGAGATTAAATTATATCAGTTAGTGAATTAAAATTCTGGAAGGTAAACCATCCCAGAATTTATTGTTTTAAATAAGTTAATACTTTAATCAGCTTTAAAGCCTAATCCGATATATGGCATCGCAATGTTATTTACCGGTCCACCTGCTCCATAGAAATTAGAAGACAAGAATTCTACGGTACCTTGAGTAATAGGAAAGGGAACAGTAGAAAAATTGGAAGGTCTTAATACACGTCCTAATGTGGCGTCGAGGTTCGGATATCCTTGCATAATTGTCCTTTTAACTGTAATTATATCACCAGAGGATACAATAACAGGAGTAATAGATTGGTAATCTAACTGTCCTTGAGAGAAAGTATGAGTTCCCGAATAGCTATTAAGACTTGTGGTATTTATAACCTCTATAGTATAATCTCCATTATACGTACTTGGATTTTGGTACCCAACAGAGCAAATTTCGCCATCTGCATTTATTTTTATTACATATTCATGAGTTTCCAAATCCATAAATTCGGGTAGATCATCGTAATTGTTAGCATTAGAAAAAGCAGTAGTTATAAAGTTATTGACATAATAGTCCTCACATATATTATTTGTTGGGTCATTATCTGTATCGCAAGAAATGGTTAGAAGTAAAAAGGAGAATAGTGTAAAAAGCTTTATTAAGGTTCCTTTAAAAACTCTGTTAATAATATTGTGTCTTAAAGTGTCTTTTGTTTTCATAATATCTGTTTTTTTAAGGGTTTATACTATTATATAAATGATGCTGTTTTTTTGTTACCTCAGGTTTGTTCTTTTTTATTGTTTTAAGTGTAATATTATGGCCTTAAAAATTAAAATTCCGGAAAGTAAGCCCTTCCGGAATTTTTGCTGAAATTTGCTGTAACCCCCATTACCTAATATGCATATTCCAGTGTGAGATGTTTTACGGGAGATCGTTTATTAATGCTACTAATTCTGATTCGGTTCCTGTATTTGTTGTTCCAATTATTTCTAGATGATTTTCTTCAATAGTAACTCCTTGGATTGCGTAGACATATTGATCATCTTGAACAGATACAAAAATGATATGAACTTCTAATCCTATAGGGATTAAACCATAATGTTCAGAGAAAAGACCTGTTTCAGGATCATAAATGTCTAATAAAGCTAGAGCAGTTGGTTCTCCGTCATAAGATACATACACATTGCTATTGGTGTTGTCGAATCCTTCTGGTACATCCACTTGTAATAACGTTTTTGGCCTTGCATCGTTATACCAACGATCAATATTTGTCCATCCAAAGTTGCTAAGGAAACCTCCATATCCGCTCACTCCTTCGCCGTTAGGGCCTTCTCTTTGTATTGGTTCTAAACCTGCTTGTTCATCCTCTTCCCAAACGATATCACATTGTAATTCATCACCGTCACAATCATTATCTTGCCCATTAAATATTGACATGTCTTCGTCAAA
Organism: Aquimarina amphilecti; assembly: GCF_900109375.1. GTDB lineage: Bacteria > Bacteroidota > Bacteroidia > Flavobacteriales > Flavobacteriaceae > Aquimarina > Aquimarina amphilecti. The sequence goes on along the minus strand of NZ_FOAB01000003.1, from coordinate 568,899 downwards.
TTCATCAGCTGGAGCAAAAAGCATGAAATCATTTGCGAGCTCTAATTGTTCATTATTTTGAGTTGCATTTATATAAAACTCACCACCCGACACTAGTGTTTCTACATCTCCATTAGGGCGCTTTCCGTTAGTAGGCATTTTGGTAAGTAGCATTTTAGCTTTGTCATAGATTTCTATTAGTTCTATAGTAACTACACCCGTTACAGGGTCTCCATTTTGGTCTAAAAAACTGTTAGCAGGAAAATATAAAATGGTTCCATCTTCACCATACACTTCTCCAGCACCACCAGAGTTTAGTGTGAAAATTTGTAATGCTTCATCACGGTTTTCTGTTATTTCAGTTTGTAATTCTAATCCTCCTAAAATTGGTTGAGTAACGATAATATCGTTATCATCATTTTTACTACAACTGGTAAGTAATAGGATAGAGAACCCTAAAAGTAAAAAATTGATCATTGTCTGTTTTACCTTCTTACTATTATTCAGTAAAGTAATTGTTGTACTATTTGTTTTCATGTTTTTTTAGTTTTAAATATCCGTTTTCGGACTTTCTAATTTTTGTTATTTACATCTTCATATCAACACCATTGGTTTTTTGTTACCCATTTTCTTAAAAACTTTTTTAATTTAGTTGTCCGGACAAATCGTTTATGGAAAAAAACCAAGCACATTCAGATCAAAAATATATACAGGCTCTATTGAATAATGATAGTATACTGCTTAATGAGATGTATCGAAAATTTGCGCCAAAAGTGGTTAGCTATATAAAGAAGAATAGTGGTGATGATTCCAAAGCGCAAGATATCATTCAGGAAACGTTGATAACAATATATAATCAAGCTAAAGAAAAAAAATTAGTGCTTACCTGTCCTTTCGATGCGTATTTCTTTTTGCTTTGTAAGAGGAAATGGCTTAATGAGTTAAAAAAGAATTCTGTTAATAAGGTAACAATTAATGAAGAGGTTGTATCTATTGATGATGAGAGTTTGCAACAAGCTGAAGATACTTTGGTTTTTGAAGCTAGAAATGCACTTTTTGTTGAAGTATTTGATCAATTAGGTAATACCTGTAAAGAATTGTTGAAAGCTACTTTTGCCATAAAATCGATGGAAAAAGTAGCTGAAAAATTAGGGCAATCTTATGGATATGTAAGAAAAAAGAAATCCTTATGTATAGGTAAATTAACAAAGATGATGCAAAGCTCTCCTAAGTATAATAAAATAAAAAACTTGTTATGACCCCAGAAGAAAAATACGAGCTTTTTGAACGCAAAATTAGCGGTGGGCTCTCTGTAAAAGAACAAGAAGTGTTGTCTAGAATCTTAAGAGAAGACGAATCTATAGCTGAAGAATTTAGACTCTATCAAGAATGGAGTTCTTATCTAGAGACTAATCTTAATGTAGAGGAAGAAAGATCCGATTTAGAGAAAAATTTAAAAAACATCAGTAATTCATTTTTCGAAAAGAAGCCATTAAAAAAAGAGTACAAAGTAATAAAAATTCCTTCTTGGACATATGCTGTTGCTGCTAGTGTAGCAATTCTTTTAGGGGTTTATATGGCTTTCAATGAGAATGATGCCTCATATAACGATTTTGCATCGATACCAGAACTGTCAATTATAGAGAGAAGTAGTGGAGGTGAATTGATTAAAAAAGCTGAGAAAACTTTTAATTCTAAGAATTATTTAGAAGCTGAAAAATATCTTTCTGAGTTATTGAAAAACAATGATGATAACTCTGAATATAGTTTTTATTTAGGGATTGCTTTGGTAGAGCAGAATAAATATGATAAAGCATCTGAAGTTTTTGGTAAACTGCAAAAAGGGACATCGGTTTATAAATATAGAGCTACTTGGTTTGAAGCCTTAAATCAATTAAAACAGGGAAAAAAAGATAAATGTAAGGTGCTATTAGAATTATTACCTAATGAAGCTGAGGACTATCAGCAAGCGCAAAAATTACTTAAGAAAATATAATTTTTTTAGAATTATTGATGAGCTATTTATTCATTAGAAATAACTGTTTGTTTTAATATGGAAACGCCAAATTGAATGTGCAAATTTTGGTTACTTTTGCGGCATGATACTTACTGATACACATACTCATATTTACAGTGAATCTTTTGAAGAAGATCGAGATGAAATGATGCAAAGAGCAATTTCTGCTGGAGTCGAACGTTTTTTTGTTCCCGCTATTGATTCTGGGTATACACAATCTATGTACGACATCGAAAAAAAATATCCTAACAATGTATTTCTTATGATGGGATTACATCCTACTCATGTTAAAGAAAATTATAATGTAGAACTTCAACATGTAGAAGAAGAAATAAAAAAACGTTTGGATAATGAAAGCGATCTTAAATTTTATGCTATAGGAGAGATTGGGATAGATTTATATTGGGATAAAACGTTTCTTAAACAACAGCAAGAAGCATTTAGATGTCAAATTAAACTAGCTAAAAAATATAAATTACCTATTGTAATTCATTGTAGAGATGCTTTTGAAGAGGTTTTCGAAGTATTGGAGTCTGAAAAAGGAGAAGATTTGTTTGGGATATTTCACTGTTTTACGGGTACAATTGAGGATGCCCGACGAGCTATCGGATATAACATGAAATTAGGTATTGGAGGTGTTGTAACATTTAAAAATGGAAAAATAGATAAATTCTTAAATGAATTTTCTCTAGATCATATAGTATTAGAAACGGATGCTCCTTATTTAGCACCAGTTCCCTTTAGAGGTAAACGAAATGAGACTTCCTATTTAATTCAGGTTGTCGAAAAACTTTGTGATATTTACAAGAAATCCCCAGAAGAAATTGCGAGGGTAACTACTAAAAATTCTAAGGATATATTCAGAATATAGTGAATGTGTTTTAATTTAAATTTTGTTCATTTGTTAGACTAATAAATGTAAGTTTTGCAATGAAGATTTCACCTAATATATTATTGATTTATACCGGAGGTACTATCGGTATGGTTAAAAATTTTGAAACAGGGGCTTTAGTGGCTTTTGATTTTGATGAGTTATTGCTGAATATACCTGAATTAAAGCAACTGGATTGTAATATTGAAACTAAAAGTTTCAAAGAACCAATTGATTCTTCGGATATGGATGTAGAGCGTTGGAAAGAATTAGGTGGTATTATTAATAGCAATTATGAAACATATGATGGATTTGTTGTATTACATGGTAGTGATACAATGTCGTATACAGCTTCTGCTGTTAGTTTTATGTTTGAAAATTTAGGGAAACCAATTATTTTTACAGGCTCTCAGCTACCAATTGGTGATTTAAGAACTGATGCTAAAGAGAATTTAATAACTGCAGTTCAGATCGCTGCTTTACAAAAGAAAGGAAAACCGGTAATAACTGAAGTTGGTTTGTATTTTGAATACAAATTATTAAGAGCTAATAGAACGACTAAGATAAATGCTGAGCATTTTAAGGCATTTCAATCACTTAATTATCCCACGTTGGTAGAGTCTGGAGTTCATCTAAAAGTGAATACTTCTTTTTTGCGTGTAACAAATCGTAGAAAAAAAATGGTGTATCATACACATTTTGATAATAATATTGTTGTGATTAAAATGTTTCCTGGGATAAATGAGGCTATTTTACAAAGTATTTTTTCTTCAGAATCTATAAAAGGGGCTATTATTGAGACCTACGGGTCGGGTAATACAACTACTAAATCATGGTTTTTAGATATTGTTTCTGATCTAATAAAGAAAGGAATACCTGTTGTAAATGTAACACAATGCGTAGGTGGTAGTGTAGAAATGGGTAAGTATGATACGAGTGTAGCGCTAAAAAAAGCGGGCGTTATATCCGGAAAAGATATAACTACAGAGGCTGCAATAGCAAAACTGATGTATTTGTTAGGAGAAAAATTACCACTTAAAGTCCTCAAAACCATTTATGAAACTTCTTTGCGGGGTGAAATGTCAGAAAATTAACGCCCCAAATTTTAGTAGTTAACATTTTTTTTGTTATTTGCTCAACCATTTTAGGCAAAAAATTAATAGAGAGGTGGCCGAGTGGTCGAAGGCGCACGCCTGGAAAGTGTGTATACGTCAAAAGCGTATCGAGGGTTCGAATCCCTTCCTCTCTGCATTATTATTAAATTTTTAATAAATTTTGTAATATTTTTTTATCTTTAACCCTTTAACTAATTAAAATTAAGAATCAGCGCAATGAAAAGACTATTTTCTATTCTGGCAATCGCAACAGTAATGGCTTTTGGAAATATACAAGCAGCCACTGCTCCAGCCCAGTTAACGGCAAACGTGCAATTATTAATTGCTCCAGTAACAACAACTATTCAGGATGCAGATGAGCCTGCAGCAGAGGAATCCTTTCACCAAAACCTGAAAAAACGTTTTATAGAAGGAGGTCCTAGCTTTATGGGAATCGTTCTTTTATGTTTGATTCTTGGTCTTGCGATAGCAATTGAAAGAATTATCTTTTTAAATTTATCTACTACTAATAGTAAGAAACTTCAACAAAATGTAGAAGACGCTCTTAATAGTGGTGGAGTAGAAGCAGCAAAGGAAGTTTGTAGAAATACAAAAGGACCTGTTGCATCTATATACTATCAAGGTCTTGATAGAGCTGACGAAAGTATTGATGCTGCGGAAAAAGCAGTTGTTGCTTACGGAGGTGTTCAAATGGGACAATTAGAGAAGAATGTATCTTGGGTTTCTTTATTTATAGCACTTGCGCCAATGCTTGGGTTTATGGGTACAGTAATTGGTATGATTGATGCATTTGATAAAATTGAAGCAGCAGGAGATATGCAGCCATCACTTGTGGCAGGAGGTATTAAAGTAGCACTTCTTACTACGGTATTTGGACTTATTGTTGCAATTATTCTTCAGGTTTTTTATAACTACATTATCGCTAAGATCGATAGTATAGTAAATGATATGGAAGATGCATCGATTACTTTAATCGATATGTTAGTAGCTTACAAAAACAAAAAATAATAAATGCCTTTTAGATTTTATTTCAGATAATAAAATCAATAGAGTATAAAAACATTTATTATTTAATTATATGGTTATTATGAATAATGATGACCCAGTAAAAAATTAGTCACATGAAAATTTCAAAAATATTATCATATGTTGTTCTCGCAGTAGGTGCAATAGGTGCGGTATTATTGTTCTTAATGAATGGTAATTTTACAACACTTATGGATAACTATGGTATTACAGAAGCGAAAGATTTGGTAAAAGATACTTCTTCATCAGCTTTTGCAGAAGCTACTTCATTGGTTAGCCCTATGTATAATCTTACATTAGTAATATTTGTTATTATTGTAATAGCAACTTTAATTGCCGTTTTTTCAGCATTAGCTAAAAACCCTGCAGGTTTAAAGAAGGCTGGTATAGGAATCGTTGCTTTTTTAGTAGTGATAGCTATAGGTTATGTTATGGCTGAAGGAGTAGAAACACCAATGAAAGACGGAGAAGTGCTTTCTGCGAGTGGATCTAAACTAGTAGGAACAGGTATTTATGCTTTCTACTTTTTAGCAGCTATTGCTGTCGGTATGATGGCATTATCTGGAGTTAAAAAATTAATAGGTAAATAATTATGGCAAGAAGATCAGCACCTGAGGTTAACGCTGGATCTATGGCGGATATTGCATTTTTACTTCTTATATTCTTCTTGGTTACTACAACCATTGATACGGATAGAGGTATTAGTCGTAAGTTACCACCGCCTTTAGATGAAACCGTTGAGCCTCCAATCCTTAAGCAAAAAAATATTTTTGTAGTAGAATTGAATAAGAATAATGACCTTTTAGTAGAGGAAGCTCCAATGAAATTGGAGGATTTACGTGCTGCAGCTGTTGCTTTCTTAGATAATGGTGGTGGAAGCGGTGATGAAGCGTGTAGCTACTGTAAAGGAGAGAAAAGTCCGAGTTCTTCAGATAACCCTGAGAAAGCGGTAATTTCTTTACGTAATAATAGGGAAACTAGTTATGGTACCTATATAGCTGTGCAAAATGAATTGGTTGCAGCCTACACCGAACTAAGGAATAGAGAATCAGAACGTCTGTATGGGAAGTCATTTTCTCAAATGGAATCAGAACTTAAGGATGTGAATTACTCAGGGAGTAAGGATAGGCTTAAGGATCAGATTAAGCAAATACAGTTAATGTTTCCTGAGAAGCTATCTGAAGCAGAACCAAAGAAATAAGTAAAACATAAAAACGTAATTATGTCTAAGTTTAAAAAGAAAAAAGGTGGTGAATTACCCGCTATTTCAACAGCGTCTTTACCAGATATCGTATTTATGTTACTGTTTTTCTTTATGGTTGCAACAGTAATGAGGGAGAATAATCTAAAAATAGAAAATAGATTACCTCAAGCTGATCAGACAGAAAAGTTAGATAAGAAAAACTTGGTAATGTATATTTATGCTGGAAAACCTAGTTCGAGATATGCTGCAAGTGCAGGTACTCAGGCAAGAATTCAGTTAAATGATAAATTTGCTGAGGTAAGTGATATCAAACCTTTTATTTTGGCAGAAAGAGCTGCTAAAAGAGAAGAAGAGGTTCCTTTTCTTATTACTGCTTTAAAAGTAGATTCAGAAACGAATATGGGTCTTGTTGGCGATATTAAAAAAGAATTGAGAGAAGTTCAAGCGCTGAAAATTAATTACACCACAAGACAAGGTGAAGCTACCGGTAACATACAGTAACGGTTAAAGACTTACTTTAATATATTAAAAAGCCTGCTCTTAGAGCAGGCTTTTTGTTTTCCCTCTCAATACACTAACACTAATTCTTCTGCGCTTATAGGATCAATATGATCTGCATATGGTTTTACTAGCTATTTGTATTTGCATATTTATAGTTTTTTATTTTTCTTCTCTAGTTGTATACCATAATGGCATAACAATTGTTGCTATTGTTATAACTGTGATCTGTTCATATGATCAATATCTAACCTTCCAAATAGTGATATTGAATTGATAGAAATATGCGGTTATTGTCTAATTAATATTTTATATGAATTACTACTATTTAGGTTTTATACCTCAATGTAGTAAGGTTGGCAAAATGCTTGTCTTTCATAATATCACTTTTGATTTAGTAAGTAATTATTAACTAAATATGAATTATTATGGCTAGAAGATTAGCACCAGAAGTAAACGCGGGATCTATGGCGGATATCGCCTTTTTATTATTGATCTTTTTTTTAGTAAGCACTACCATTGAGACTGATTATGGTATTAGTAAAAGACTACCTCCTCCACCTGAGGATCTACAGACTAATATTCTTATTAAAGAGAAAAATTTATTTAGAGTAGAGTTGAATCAGTTGAATCAGTTATTTGTGGAGAAGAAACCTTTAGCATTAAAGGAGTTAAAAACTGCCGCAATAGCTTTCTTGGATAATGGAGGAGGAGTAGAAAAAGAGTATTGTAACTATTGTAAAGGAGCACGGGATCCGAAATCATCGGACAACCCTGATAAAGCAGTAATTTCTCTTGTAAATAGTAGGGAAACTAATTATGAGACTTATATAGCGGTTCAGAATGAGCTCATAAGTGCATATGAGGAGTTGAGGGATAGAGATGCTCTTAGGATCTACGGAATGTCTTTTAAATTGATGAAAGCATACCTGAAGGATGGTAGTTATTCTGGTAATAAAGAGTTGCTAAAGGATCAGATTAAGCAAATAAGGTTGATGTATCCAGAAAAACTTTCAGAAGCTGAACCAGTTACTGCAGCATTATAATAATTTAAAAACTATTGATTATGTCTATATTTAAAAATAAACAAAAAGCAACTCTACCAGTCATTTCAACTGCATCTCTGCCAGATATAGTTTTTATGTTGCTATTCTTTTTTATGGTTGCAACGGTAATGCGCAAAGATACCTTGATCGTTAAAAATGAATTACCATACGCAGATCAAATTGAGAAGTTGGATAAAAAAAATATGGTTATACATATATATGCGGGTAAACCTAGTTCTAGATATAAAAATGTAGGTACCGAGGCAAGAGTTCAGCTTAATGATAAGTTTGCAGATATTAGAGAGATTAAGCCTTTTGTTTTAGAAGAAATGAAATCGAAACCAAAAGAATTAAGACCTTATCTAACCACTGCATTAAAGGTGGATAAGAATACTAAAATGGGTCTTGTTGGAGATATTAAAAATGAGTTGAGATCTGTTCGTATGCTCAAAATTAATTATACGACACGCTCAGGTGATGCAATTAAGAATTTAGAATGATATAAAAGAGAAGTGTTTTGTGGGAATTCCATGAGTACTCATGGAATTCCTATTCTTTTTTAAAAAGTATCATTATTTCTGAAGAAATAGATTTATTTTAGTAAACTATATGAGTCGAATGTGGAAATATGTTAATCAAGTTAAGCTATTATTGGTAGTAGTGTTTGCACTCTTTGCTGTAAGTTCTGGTTATGCGCAAGAGGTAAATTTGATTAATTTGCAAAAAGAAGAGGTGTTAGATTCTTTGTATAGAGAAGATCAGTTTTATGCTGGTTTCACCTTTAATCTACTTTGGAATACGCCTTCAGGAGTAAGTCAATCTGGATTTTCTGGCGGCCTTCATTTAGGGTATACTAGAGATATGCCAATAAATAAGAAAAGAAATATTGCTATCGGATTAGGGTTAGGGTATTCTGTAAATACCTACGGACAAAACCTTTTTATAGGTGAAGATCTAGACTCTGGTCAGAGTATTTTTAGCAGTCTAGATGGAGTTGATTATGATAAAAATAAATTTATTACTCATTTAGTAGAGTCGCCATTAGAGTTTAGATGGAGAACTTCGGTACCTGATACGCATAAATTTTGGAGAATTTATACTGGACTCAGAATAGGGTATCTGTATTATTTTGATGCCAAATTTGAACAACCAGGTAATCAGGTTAGACAAACCAAAATAGATGAATTAAATCGGTGGAGGGTAGGAGCGACATTTACTTTTGGTTGGAACACTTTTAATTTTCATTTTTATTATAGCTTGAATCCTCTATTTAATAATAATGCAAGAATTGGAAATGAGGAAGTTGGCCTTACTACTGCTAAAATAGGATTGATGTTCTATATTCTATAACCATAAATTAATTAAGGTTAATTGTGGAATCACGCCTATCAGAAACCCTAGTGTAAGTTCGAGATTAGTATGCGCTTTGTAATGTAATCTTGACGTGGCCACTAAGCCATTCGCGAAAATCATAGCGGCAATAAGAAGTATAAGGTTTATTTCAAAATGAATACTTAATGCGATTGTGAACATAGTTACTGCTCCTGAACCGATCATATGTAAACTAGCTTTTATGCCAAAAAAGACTATAAAAATGGCACTTAAAGAGGATAGCAAAGTACCAAGGAAGAAAAAATATAATTCTGGATAATTATAGGCATCAATAATCATTTTAATTACTAAAAGGAGTATCAACGATTGTAAGAGCAAAGGAATTTTGCGTTGCTTTACATCCTCTAAATGAATAGAGGTAATAACACCAATTGTTCGTAGAAAAAAATAAAGTACAATAGGAATAAGTATGGTGACCACAACCAAACCAAAAATTTTTGCTTGAATTATGTTCTCAGGGATAAATCTAGGTGCGGTAATAAAATAAATCACCGAGCCCGCTATAGGCATCAGTATAGGGTGAAAAATGTATGAAATACTTTTTAGTAAAAAGTTCATTAAATCTTTTTTCGTAGCCTGGCAACAGGAATATCTAATTGTTCTCTGTACTTGGCTACAGTTCTTCTGGCAATAGGATATCCTTTTTCTTTTAGGATTTTTGCTAACTTCTCGTCGGTTAGTGGTTTTTTCTTGTCTTCTTCCCCTATTGTAATTTCCAGTATTTTTTTAATTTCTCTTGTAGAAACTTCTTCTCCTTGATCATTGGTCATAGACTCAGAGAAAAATTCTTTAATTAATTTAGTACCGTAAGGAGTGTCTACATATTTACTGTTAGCTACTCTAGAAACTGTACTTACGTCCATGTCAATCTCATCTGCAATATCTTTTAGGATCATTGGTTTAAGATTACGCTCGTCTCCACTTAAGAAATAACTTTGTTGATAGTGCATTATTGCACTCATCGTTAAAAAAAGCGTTTGCTGTCTCTGTTTAACAGCTTCAATAAACCATTTGGCAGCATCGAGCTTCTGTTTGATAAACATTACAGCATCCTTCTGAGATTTAGATTTTTCTTTACTGGCTTTATAGCCTTGAAGCATGTTGTTGTATTCTCTGGATACGTGCAGTTCTGGGGCATTACGACCATTAAGCGTAAGTTCTAACTCACCTTCTGAAATTCTAATAGTAAAATCAGGTACTACATGCTCTATAAGCTTATTATTTCCTGCATATGCTCCACCTGGTTTTGGGTTTAGGTTTTCAATTTCTTCGATTGCTTCTTTTAATATATCTTCTGTGATATCAAATTTTGTCAAAAGCTTCTCGTAATGTTTTTTACTAAAGTGATCAAACGATTTCTCTAAGATTAGCGTTGCTAGTTTGATAGGTATGGTGGTTTCTTTTCTGTTTAATTGAATTAGCAAGCATTCCTGAAGGTTTCTTGCGCCAACACCTGCGGGATCTAATTGGTGAACCGTTTTGAAAATGCTTTCGATTTTTTCCTCTGTCGTATATACGTTTTGTGTAAAAGCAAGGTCATCTAAAATATCTGCTACGGATCTTCTGATATAACCACTTTCATCAATACTCCCTACTAAAAATTCCGCAATTTCTCGTTCTTCAGTGTCAAATCGATAGGTGTTCAATTGATTTACTAGATGTTGGTGAAATGATGTTCCTGATGCATATGGAACATTTTTTTCTTCATCATCAACACTGTAATTGTTAGAGCTTAATCGATAACTAGGTATTTCATCATCACTAAGGTATTCATCGACATTAATATCTGTTTCTATTTTTTCATTACCATAATCATCTTCAGCTGTATTCTCATTACTAAAGTTATCTTCATATTCATCTGCTTTTTCCTTACCACTATCAAGAGCAGGATTTTCTTCCATTTCTTGCTTTAAACGTTGTTCAAAAGCTTGAGTCGGAAGCTGAATTAGCTTCATCAACTGTATTTGTTGGGGAGAAAGTTTTTGAGAAAGTTTAAAATTTAGTTGTTGCTTTAGCATAAAAATATCAATGTTCTTATACTCACAAAAATAAACAAAATACAGCGTATTTCTGTAGGTAATCGATGGTTAGTTTATTAAAAAAGATGCTAGTTTAGTATATGTCGTACAAAACTGTTTCATGCAATTGATCAATAAACGCGCCAAAATCGATTTGTCACCTAAATTAAGAAGTTTTTTTTTATCACTTATAAAGTAAAGTATTTGAAAAATTAAGGGATAAAAATTTTATTTTTTATAGCGTAGATAACCAAGCCGGTTCTGTTTTTTAAATGTAGTTTTTCAAAAATAGAATCTCGATAGCCTTCTATGGTTTTCGGACTAAGACACATATCGCTGGCTATTTCTTTATACGTCTTTTCGGTACAGGCGTGTTTGATAAATTCCATTTCACGCTCTTTTAGTACCACCTTGTTTTCTTTTTTTGGATTTAAAGACCCAAGTAATAAATTAGTGACATCTTTGGTGTGATAGAAACCTGTTTCTTGTACTTCGACTAATGCATTTTCTAAAATACTTTTTTCTGTGTCTTTTAGTAAATATCCTTTGGCGCCAGCGCGAAGCATTTTAAGGATTGTTTTTTCATCCTCTTCTACAGAAAGTGCCAGAACATTTACTTGTGGATGTTCTTCTTTTAATGCAATAGTGGTTTCAATACCATTCATAATTGGCATGTTAATGTCCATGAGCACAATGTCTGGGATGTTTTTAGGATCTTTTAACCTAGTGAGTAGCTCTCGTCCGTTTTTGCACAGATATAATATTTTGAATTTAGAAAATCCATTTACTAACCCGGCTAACGCCTGTGATAATAGGATATGATCTTCTACAATAACTACTGAGTATTTCATGGGTACGTGTTTTGTGTGAAAAGCTTATTTGTTGGCTTTGTTATAAGTTGTCTTCCTCTTCTGTTACTAATTTTTTATAATAATAGGTCAAGTTGATGGCTGTTCCTTTTCCTTTAGCAGAATCTAGGCTTACTTCTGCGTTTATTAATTTTCCTCTATTTTGCATATTACATAATCCGATACCAACATTCTGTCGAGATTTTAAATCATTCATGTCAAATCCTACACCATCATCTTTAGCTTGGATTACTAATTTATCTTTACTATAACGAACATTGACCATAAGTTTAGAGGCTTTAGAATGTTTGATAGTATTACTGAAAAACTCTTGTAATATTCTAAAAATGATAATTTCTGCTTTATTATCTAGCGTTCTTACCTCGGTATTGCTACTTAAGGTAGCTTCTATAAATTGTAATCTATTAAAACGTTCTACCTCTAGCGCGATTGCTTCTGTTAGACTTAAGCTTTTGATAGCATCTGGGTTGATCAACTTAGATAATGCCCTTAATTCCGTGAGACTTTTAGTAATTGTTTCCGTAACTTCAGGAAGTTTCTCGGTATCTTCTTTGGCAACATCTACTTGTATTTTTGCTAAGGTAAGGAGTTGACCAATATTATCGTGTAATTCCCAACTGATATTACGCAAAGTTTCTTCTCGGATTTCTATTTGCGTCTCCGCAATAGCCCGCTCAAACTTTTTTTCAGCTTCTTTTTGTTGTAGCAATAAACTGTTCTTTCTTCGTTGGAACACCCAAAAAAGTGTTAGAATTAATATTACCAATACTACAAGTACTGTAGTGGCTATTAATATTGCTGTTTCCTGTTGCTCCATATAAACCCAATAATAAAACAGAAATGCATTATAACTGTTAAAGTGAATATTACTAAAAAATGTATTGTAGCATCGGTCAATTCTAAATAATAATTTCTTAAAATTCTAAAAGGGAGATTCCCTACAAAGTAGATCAATAGTCCAAAACTTATCCAAATGAGCAGATTCTTTTTAGCATGTAGAACCTGCTCTGAATTTAAGATTTCAAAAAAGTATAGTAAAATAGTTATTACTAAAAATATTGCAGCAATTATGTATGGAAACCTTTGATGTTCTATTAAATAATTTTCGAAAAAACCATTAATTATAAAAGTTAAAATGTACAAAACAATAAAAATTACTGCTGCTTTTTTGTTTTTTTTGTTTTTAAAATGATGTCTGTATAATAATAACAAGTAAGTGAAATTTACTAAGTTGTAAATATTATGAATAATTGCATTTTTAAGATCTAATGACCTTATGTAATACCCTAGTAATTCATTGAATACTATGTACCATAGTAAATAAATAAAATATTTTAGTAAAACCGTATTTTTATATTTGTAATAATAGATTGTAGCAAAAATAGCGGTTGTTGTTTCTACTCCAATACCGATTTTCATTAAGATATTTAAAAACTCATTACTTAAACTCATTTTTGTTTTACTATTGTTTTCCTTTTGGAGGTGATCCAGTTAATTCATTAGCAATCAAACTATTTTCTTCATCCTCTATCGCGGTATTAAAGCTAAAAAAGCTTCCTTTTTGGATATTTCCATCTTTGTCCATTCTACTATCCAGTCCAATTTTTTCGGTTAATAATTCTACCTTAAAATTGTTGTCCAGGGTATATCCTACGTGTTCTATGTTTCCTGCTACATCTTTAACTGCTTTGGTAGGTGCAATGAAAAAAGTTTGTCGTTTTGCATATCGTTTATTTGTTTTATTACGGATATAATCTTCTGGATACAATGCAAAATAAAACCGGAATCCAGATGGTTTTTCTCCTGCTCTACGAGACTTTATTTTTACGTATCGGATGTACTTTTGTAATTCATCGATGTCATAAAACAGAGATCGTGTTGCCTTAAATGGTTCTCCTATTCCGTCTTTTCCAACAACTTTGTTGATTAAATCTTCTCTGTCATTATATAAATGATAAATTTTCTTAGCGAAATCCGACTGAATGATGTTTTCAGGAGTCCGTTTGTCATTAGTGATGTTGCCTAATTGTTTCTGTAATTCATTAATAATACTATCTTTTTGTTTGATAGTGTTTGTAAATTTTTCTAGCTCTGCTGAGTTGGTTTGCACAGTATCTTTACAAGAAATTACTGATAAACATGCAAAGACAATCATCAGATACTTTTTGATAGGGTTGGTTTGTAGTTTCATTTTTTGATAGGTTTAATAAGAATTTGTGTGATTTTGGTTAAAACCAAAATATTAGTTAGTTAAGACTTAACTTTTGTTAAGCTTTGAGATTTAAAAATACCATTTTAAATAGTTTTAAAAAATTTAGAACGACTACAATTACAGATTAAACCGAACAAAATATTGAATTACAATGTGTTTCGAAGTTTTTTGGTGAATTGGAGTAGCTCAATGGTTTTGTTAAAAAGGGGGAAACACCCCTCGGATAAAAAGGGGAATAACGGTGGTTTTTTTAAAACCTACTTACGTTAAGGTATCTCTCAACTACAATCTTTTTTTGTTTTCGTATTGATAACTTTTGTGGGATATGAGTACTAAATATTTTCGAAATTAAAACGAAATATTTTCGATATGAACAGTGGCTTTCTCATTTAAATGGAAAAAATTATCACACTTCATAATTCCAAAAAAACAAAGCACAAAAAAAGGTTAAAGTTTAATTTTTCCGAAAACGTTTTTCGTTAAAAAATATGTTAAAAATATCTTCTGAAATTGTTAAGGAAATTTTTCTTCGCTTACTTCATAGTAGCTGCAAAAGCTAAGAACTAAACTTTTCGAAAAGTATTTTTTGCAATTATTATTTTAACAACAAAAACTTAAAACCGCAATCATGAGAAAAATTTATATAATGCTTAGTGTAATCCTTGGACTGTATTCTTGTACATCAGATATAGATACTGTGGATTCTGAAATGGAATCAATTGAACTATCCTCAAAAGATGATTCAGACAACGTGAAATTATTGAGCGCATGGACAGCGAATAGAAGCAGTCCTGTGCAGATAAACTATCAAAGGAAATTTAAAGTAAAGGTTAAGAATTTGGCCTATCAAAAAGAGGTTGCTATTCATCATCAAACAAATGATGGGAATTGGTTGGATATTCCACTAAGCTATGAACAATCAATTGGGGATGATGAGGAGATATGGGTTGGAGAGGTTACTCCAGATTATGAGATTTTCAATACTGATTTTGTGGTAAAGTATACCGTAAACGGAGAAATATACTGGGACAATAATAAGGGTGAGAATTATAGTATGTTGGTAAACGCTGGCGGTTACTTATCACCTGATAAAAGTGTAGAGGTTAATAAAAGTTTTACAAGATTCGCAGGAACATCTTTTGCGATTAATGTAAATGCCAAACGTGATTATGGTGCTACCGGTACTGTAGAAGTTGTTTATACTACAGATAGTTGGGTGACAAAAAACACGGTTCCACTAACATATCAAAGGTATTTTAGAGTTGGATATGCACATTATATAATGAGTCCCAACCAATTTGATGTTGATATTTATAGTACTTCGATTAGAGTGTCGGAAGAAGTACAGGCCATAGAATTTGCTGTTATTTATAAAGTGAATGGACAGGAATATTGGGATAATAATTATGGAAATAATTACACCCTTAATAAAGTAAATTATTAACAACTATATAATCACAAATTTTTTATAATGAAAAAGTATTTTTATTTATTGATCAGTCTAATTATTTTATCCTGTAATACAGAAGATGATTTTATTGAAGATAAGAAAGAGGACATTGCTATAGATGATATTCTTCTTAAAAACTCTAATCCCGTAAAACTCACGAAGGCTTGGACGACCTATAGTTCCTATAGAGGTTATGAATCTTATGTCAGAAAATTTACGGTTAAAGTTGCAAATCTTGCATATGATAAGACCGTTAGTATATATCATCAAAAGATAGACGGAAACTGGGATCAAATTCCTTTAGCATACAATCAAAGTGTAGATAACGGACAAAATGAAATTTGGTTTGGTGAATATAGCTTAAGTGGTTATGGAGTTAATCAAGTATATGCTGATGCATTTGTAGTACGATATGATGTTAATGGCACTACCTATTGGGATAATAATAATGGTTCTGATTATAAGATGTCTAGGACAGAAGGGTTTTTCTTTGCTGATTCTAATATCAATGTCAGTGTGGATACTGATTTTGTTGGGCTGTCTTATTCTGCTTATGATGATCAGAATAGGTTTAATATTACCGTGGATGTTAGAAATCTCGATCCTAACAAAGAGGTTGGAGTTGTTTACTCTTCGGATGGATGGAAAACTCAAAAATATCTACCATTAATATATAGACAGTTTTGGTCAAATGGACCATTCTATACAATTCAAAGCCCTAACAATTTTGGTATAGAAAGATGGCAAGGGTATACATTGCTTAGTGCATCAGACGATCAACTAGAATATGCTATAGTTTATAGAGTAAACGGTAAGGAATATTGGGATAATAATTATGGAGAAAATTATATGGTAAATGTAAATTCTAACAATTAAATAAAGACGTTTATTTAATCAAAGAGTCCGCCTAACATGTGTGTTTGTGAGGCGGACTTTATTTTACTTAAGTATTAGTTCCATTTTTATATTGCTTCGAAGGTATGGTGAATCTTTTTCGAGATCAACTTCAATAAAGCCAAATTTTTTATATATGTGGATCGCATTTACAAGAATAGTATTTGAGTATAAAATTATTTTTGTCCATTGCTGATCTTTTGCAAAATCGATGCAGAATGACATTAATTGTTGCCCTATTCTTTGTCCTTGAAAGTTTGGAGAGACTGCCATTTTTCCTAATTCATATATTCTTTCTTGCTTTTTGATGAGCGAGAATGTACCTGCAATTTCAGGGCCCGATTTGGCAAAGAAAATATGCCCGCCTTTTTTTATAATGGTTTCTTCACATCTTTCTAAAAGTTCTACGTCATGAGGCTCTACTACGAAATACTTTTCTAGCCAAGCAACGTTAAGATCAGCAAAATCTTTTGCATATTTAGGGTTAAATGATATGATTTCTATTGGTTTTTTGGCGGTCATAATTATCTTTTTAGGTTTTCTAGAATACGCTTGCTTAATGCTTTCTCATTAAACTGATTTTCCATATATGTTAAATGGCGGGTTAAACTTGTTGAAGAACCTTCTGTAAGCCATTTGACTTGTTTATCAATAGCATCCCAAACCGGGACCAGTTGGATATGTATTTTCTTGCCTTTAGGAGATAGTTTAAAAAGTTTTTTCCTTTTATCCGTTTTGTCTACTCGAAACTTAATAAGCCCTTTGGTTAAGAGTTTTTTTATTGCCTGTGTAATTGCAGGTTGAGTGTATTGTAGTTGCTCTTGAATCTCAGAAGTAGTACTGGTTTCTTGATCAACTATAATTCTGAAGATAGGAAATAAATACGGGTCAAATTCTATGTTCAATGTATCGTATACTATTTGGGTTTCTTTCATTAAGTATTCACTAAGACGTTTAAATCTAGATCCTAATCCTAATTCTCCTAATTCCTGTAACGAATCTTTCATAAGTAATTATATAAGCACTTATGTAAAAATATTGAATTTATGTTAATTTACCAAAGGTATATCATTGAGTACTTCCTTTTAATAGTGTTTAAATTAATAATCGAATACTAACATTTTGGTTACGAATACTTTGTGACACCCAGCAAATACTATTTTGATATATGGAGTAGTACTATCACATAATTTTTTTCGTTTGCATGCAAATACACTTTTTTTTGAACTGAACTCCTTCAAGGATCTACGAATTAAAATTCTTAGGAGCTGATTAGAAGAAAAACAAACAATTAAAATTAACCACACATGACCAAATTAACTCAATTTAAACACATATTAATACTAATGTTGATTACCTGCTTTGCAGAGGCTCAAACTCCAGAAGGAGAATTACAGAGATGGCACAAGATTACACTTTCTTTTGCAGGGCCTAATACTTCAGAAACAGCAGATCCTAATCCTTTTTCGGATTACAGGTTAGAAGTTACTTTTACTAATGGAAACCTTTCTTATGTAGTTCCTGGGTTTTATGCTGGCTGTAATGATGCTGCAGATTCTAGCTGTGATTCTGGTAATATATGGCAGGTCAATTTTAGTCCTGAACAAATAGGAATTTGGAATTGGTCTGCAGAATTTACGACAGGATCTGATGTGGCAATTAATGGTGGAGGATCTAGTGCAGGATTTATGGATGGAGATTCAGGATCCTTTGATATAGAAGAATCTGATAAGTCAGGAAGAGATTTTAGAAGTAAAAACCTCGGGAGATTAAAATATGTTGGAGAGCATTACTTAAGGCATATAGGAACTAGTCCAGAAAATCCTAATGGCCCTTGGTTTATTAAAGCAGGAGCTGACTCTCCAGAAAATGCATTGAATTATATTGATTTTGATGCTACACCTAGTTATAATAATAATTTAAATAAAATAGGAAGTAAAACTTGGCAACCACACCAACAAGATTACATTGCTGCAGATGCAAGTTCTTATACTTGGAGTAATGGGAAAGGGACTGAGATCTTAGGAATGTTGAACTACTTATCAGAAGAAGGTGCTAATGTAATATCTTTTTTAACTTGGAATTCTAGTGGAGATGGTGGAGCAGTTTTTCCACATACATTAAAAGTATCCTTACAAGAATATGGTGAAACTGCTCGTAATCAGCAATGGAGTAAAGTGAACAAAGATCGTTTTGATGTTTCTAAAATGGCGCAATGGGAAAAAGTAATGGAATATGCAGATAAGAAGGGAGTTTATTTACATTTTAAAACCATGGAAACAGAAAATGACAATTTGATGGATGGAAATGATTTCGGTCGAGAAAGAAAATTATATTATAGAGAATTAATAGCTCGTTTTGGACATCATCTAGCACTTAATTGGAATCTTACAGAAGAAACAACACTTACTGATAATGTTGTAAAAAGTACTGCTAGTTACATAAAAGCATTAGACCCTTATGATCATAATATAGTAATACATACGTATCCAAACCAACAAGATCAACGTTATGATCCATTACTTGGATCTAGCTCTGAGCTTACAGGCGCATCAATTCAAACAAATAAAAGTAATGTTCATAATGATGTAAGAAGATGGCTTGAAAAATCAAAAAATGCCGGTAAAAAGTGGATAGTAGCTAATGATGAACAAGGCAGTGCTGGAGAGGGTATAAGAGTTTCTGATAAAGAAGTAAGAGAAGATGTTTTATGGGCCACTTTAATGGCTGGTGGAACAGGAGTAGAGTATTATAGTGGTTACACGGATGACGATGGAGATATTAATGGAAATGACCACAGAAAACGCGGTAATAAATATAAAGAAGGAGGATATGCTCTTAGTTTCTTTAATAATTATTTACAGTCCTATATGACGGAAATGGTAAGCTCCGATGAAGTTACTTCTGATAATGATGATTATGTTTTTGCCAAGGCTGGAGAAGTATATGCAGTATATCTTCCGGATGGAGGATCTACAAACATTGACTTGCCATCGGGAACTTGGCAAGTGCAATGGTATAATCCACGATCAGGTGGAAATTTAAGTAGTGCAACAGCGGTGTCAAATGTAATATCAGCGCCAGATACTAATGATTGGGTAGCTTTGATAAAAGGAGAATCTGATGGAACAGATTGTAACAATTTACAAAATGTTTCTGTTTCGCAAGATGCATACTTACAGGGAACTACTTCGTTTAATACTTCGGATTTGAGAGTAGAAAGTGGTAATAGAGTTTCCTATTTACAATTTATTGTGCCAACGCCATCAGAAGCAATAGCTGGAGTGAAATTACAAATGTCCGTAAGTACAGATGGAGGTAATGGACTTGTTGAAATTTATAAAGGAACTTCAAATGATTGGACAGAAAGTAATTTGTCTAATACTAATAAACCAGAAGAAGGTGCTCTTCTAGGATCATTAAATACTACATATAGTGAAGGTCAATCATATGAATGGAATTTATCAGGGATTAGTGCAGGAGAAACTGTTTCTTTACTAGTGAAGCAAACAGGCGGGAATGATGTCTCTTTTTCATCTAAAGAAGGCTCGAATGCTCCAAGACTTGTTTTAGAGTTGGATTGTAATGATGATGGCGGAGGAGGAGATGAAAGTAATACTTGTGTTGCATTAGAAGAAAATGGAATTGTTGCTGTTGAAGCTGAGCATTTCGAGAATCAATCAAAAACAGATAAAAGACAATGGTATTTACAGGATGGAACAGTTTCTACTCCAACCCCAGATCCAGATCCGAGTCATCATGCTTCTGCCAGTGGTAATGGATACCTGGAAATATTGCCAGATACGAGAGTTACACACGATGATCCATTGGTAAATGGAGAAAGCTTTTCGAATACACCTGGTGTAGTTGGTATTTTGGATTATAAAGTGAAGTTTACCACTCCTGGAAGGTATTTTGTATGGGTGCGATTATATTCTACAGGATCTGAAGATAATGGAATTCATGTTGGAATTAACGGTACTTGGCCAGCATCAGGACAACGAATGCAATGGTGTGCAGGAAAAAACCAATGGACCTGGGAAAGTAAACAAAGAACTAATGAAAATCATTGCGGAGAAGCAGAGTTAATATATATAGATGTTCCTTCGGCTGGAGTACATACTATTTCTTTTTCTATGAGAGAAGATGGTGTTGAAATGGACAAGTTTGTATTATCTCAATCCTACACTAAGCCAAGTGGAACGGGACCAGGTGAAGTATTGGTAGATTGTGCACTTTCTGTAGGTGATTTTGATATTGAAAAGTCTAGTATATATCCTAATCCTGCACAAAACTTAATCAATGTTCAAGGTGTTACTAAAGGAAAAATTTCTATTTATGATGTTACAGGAAGAAAAGTAATATCTTCTATAGCTATTTCGGAATCCGAGAACAACGCTATTGATATATCTAGAATTCCTTCGGGTGTTTATTTTATGGTTATTCGTGATGGAGGAAATCAAAACACCTTAAAATTTATAAAACAGTAGAAGTAACTAACTACCTAACTATTTTTCTGAAAGGGTTGAGATTATGATTAATTTCAGCCCTTTTTTATGAAATTTTAGTCAAAGGAAAAACTTGTTTTATAACTCCGCTAGTGTTGTTTTTAAATTGAAAACTAACTTCAATCTGGCTATAAAAACGAACATTTGTTCTTGAAAAATCTATAGGGATATTCCTTGAAGGATATCGTAACTCAGTGCTTAAAACTTTAGCTACTGGATGATTGATTGTTTTGGTTTCTGAGTTGTAAATATTTTCCTTATACGTAGTAGATGTAGTTCCTCTGTCATCAATTACTTCTTCTATTGTCTTATAACGAATTTTTGCTGAAGATATCTTCTTTTCATTTTTAAGTATAGCGATTTCTAAATTAAATTTTTCGTTATCAATATGAGTTCCTTTAAATCTAATTTCTTTAAGTAATCCAATGCTGTTTATTTTGTATTGACCATACCCAGCAATACCTATTCCTGCAATTGCTGGTATCCAGAAATATTTTTTAAGGATATCACCAAAATAAAGTACCATTGTAATGATCATTATGAAAATCCCTATAATAAAATATAAGTAGGGATCAATTTTATATACTTTATCAAAATCATTAATAGCATATTCGTAGTTGGGATTAGTAAGAGAGATTACGTTTTTATTTTGATGTTTTCCATCAAACGATTTAATGAGGCTAAAAATGAAAACATCTTTTAAGAGTAAGTTTTGGATTCTAGATTTTGATTCTTCATTAAATTCTACATCCAAATATAACCACCAAATTATTTGCAGATTTCTTCCATCATATGATGGAGGTAGGTCTCCTAATTCAAATTTTCCGGTATAATTATAATTATTCTTTTTTTTCCATGAACCATTTTGATCAATAGTTAAAGACGATATTTTACTTTTATTACTAATTGCTTTACCTACAATTTGATATTGTAAGCTACATATAACACGATTAAATGTCATATCTAGTTGGGGATTGATACTAATATCAAAACTATTCATAGCGTTTATGGAGAAGCCATTATTATTTCCAAATGAATAGAATACATTAATATAATCTTTAATAGCCATAGGATTCTATTTTAAAACGATCGTAAAGAAAATTTAGAATAGCTCTTATATTATCACCAAATTTTTGAATTAATTGATTTAAAATGGTTTGGTTTAATAAGATATCTTGATACTTTATATATGAGAATTGTGAAATTCTTTTTTTGATAATAATTTCTAGTTTCTCAGGAGTTATTCCATTAAAATAAAAAGTCTTGTATTTTCTTTTACAAAAAAGAAACTCTAAATCTCTAGGAATATGGGTAGTTATAACATAAGAAAGACTGTAGTTTCTCCAGAGTTGTAATCGCTTCCTCCAAGAGATATGATGAACACTGTCAATGAATGTGTATTTGTTTGTGTTGTCTACAATCCATTTGTAAGTACTTCTATTCAAAAAATGCATTTCTGCTTCAGGAATTAATTGATGAAGTGCTCTGAGATGCGTAGTCTTACCTCTACCTTTTCTACCTACAAATTGAATGATAATGGGACTATCCTGATTTAATGTTTGGATTAATTTTTCAAAAGAATGTTTAGGGTCAATAATATCTAATAATTCTTCGTCATCAATACCACCAAAAGGATTGTGAGAATATTGAATGTTTTTATTTAACACCAAATCATTATAATTTATCTTCATTTATGATTTGTTTTAATTAACTATTTCTTTAATTCTTGTATTCCTTATATAATGCTATTGCTTTTAAGTAATTTTCAGCACCTGTCTTGGTCTGATCATTTATAAAACCATCTAATTGAGGATGATTTTTTTTGATCCAAGGGACCATTTCATTTTTCTTAGTGTTCCAAAGCTTAAAATCAGAGTCCATTTCTACATTCCTTATTTTGTAAATTTTTTGGTTTTTGATTTCAATTACTTCTTTGGAGATAATAGGTTTTTGATTTAGAAATTTAATCCTAGAGCATATTTTAGAAACTTTAATTTCTACTTTGTTATCAGTTTCTTTAATTGCTAATATTTCATACTTCGGAGTGAATACAGAGTCCCATTGAAAGAATTTATAATAATCGTTTTTAGAATAATTCATTGTATAATCACCTTCGATCATCTTTATACTATCTCCAATAAATTCTGACAATTCAGAATAGTTACTATGGTTTAATTGGTTGTAAAACCCCTCAACTAATTGCAAGTTTTGATTTTTTCTTGAACAACTGCTGAAAGAAAAAATGTAAATAAATAAAATTATGGAACCGACTATTGTTTTTACTTTTATCATATTATTATTTCTTTAATATCCTTTACCAACCATCAATTACGCATTGTAAAGAGTATGGTTCAATATCTGATAAAGGAATTTCTTCTAAAGTATCTTCTAAGTAATTTCCTTCGGCTACTCCCGTAACATTTTCAAAACGGTATGACCAACAAAACCTAAGATTAGGATGAGCTTCAGAATACGTTACTAAATTGTCAATTAATATCGCGTTTTCAAAATCGCTAAAGGCTAAAAAATACCCTAAAAATTTATTACGACGCACATCTGCTTGAGAACTTTTGTACATGTACATACCACAACTATTACATACATTATCATGTACGAAAGTTGCCCTGTTATGTCCTTTATCGCCTCCACCAGAATATTGAATATATCCTAACCTGCCATTAGCAGAACCTGAAAGCATCGTAATAGTGTTTCTGGCAATAATATTATGGGTTTTATGCCAACTAACAATAGGACCATCTAGATATGTACTACCTTCACCTTGCTCCATGATATTGTCAAGAATATATACATTTTCACCACTAGTATTAACTATGTCACCACCTGAATTATGATGAAAATAATTATTCTGAATTAGTATATCTTCATCTATACGACCAGGCCCCTCTATATCAATACCAAACTGCGGAGCAGTTCCGTTAATATGATGTATTTCATTATTTCTTATTTCAATACGTTTACCGCCTACTATCGAAATACCTTGACGTCTATTGTTGTAGATATTGTTATTCACAAAAGTCACATCATTAGAATCCAATATTAAAGAGCCATCACCAGTTAGGTCTTGGATTTCCATGTTTTCGATAAGTACTTTATTATTTGTATTCCAAACGCAGATTCCGTGACCTTCATCATGAGCTGTCTTTCCATCAGAATCACGAGGTGTGAAAATATGCGTATTTCGATCCCCTTTAATTATGCCATCGCGAATGATTATGTTATCTCCATTTAGACTAATTACACAATAATTCCATTTGTTATTAGTAGCCATTTCCAGAATTGCTCCCGGCCTAAATACAAATTCAGTATCTCCGTGTATTTCAATACCTCCTTGATAAATATCATTTATACTTTCGCCTATTAGATAGGTGCCCTCTGGCAGTATCACTCTTCTATATCCTTCTTGATGAGCCCAATCAATTGCAGCCTGTAAATTGGTAGTTGTTTTAATAGCATCAGTGCGATTATTAGGAATGTCCCATTGATCTAAATCAATAATGTATTCTGAATTATCAAGTATTGTAGGTAATTCAATATCAAAAACAATTATAGGTAATCCATTATCATCCAAATCTTCTGGATCCGCTTCATATGCTGAGGGCTGATCATTAGAGTTTAAGCTTTCATTACTACAAGATGTAATAAAAATAAGCATGAAAATAAATGTGCAATTCGAGAGGTGTTTTATTTTTATATTCATCACGATGAATTAATTATAAGTAATTTGTTATTTGTAAATAGCATAAACGATTTATCTAATAACTCTTTTTTTAAACCATTGTTTTGTTCAAATTAAAAAGAACACTCTGTTTTAGAAATTTACAAAAGGTGTTTTGTTTTTGAAAATCTAATTATTTACTAGGTTATATGAACAAGTAATTTTTGAAAAATACTTTTATAACTGTATGTTGAAATTATTACTCGATATTATATCACCTTAATTTTTAACCTTTCTCTAGTCCTTTCTTCAAAACTTCTTGGATTCCAGATAAATGTTCGCTGAATTGCATCATCTGCGCCAACACTTGTGCCATTTCGTTTTTATCACCAAAACCTTTTAGCTTATTATTTTTCATAAAGGTTTCTTTAATAGCTGTCCATCGTACAGCTTCTTCTTGCGCAATAGTATCTGTTAATTCTTTGTATTTAAGAAGGTTTGCTTCTGCGGCACTGGTTAACGTCTGCGACTCATTTTCATAATGAGATAGGAGTAGGGTCTGTAATTCTTTCTCATTCATAATTGGTACCACTTTAGCAACTAATTTACTCATATCCCGATAAGAACCTTGTAGCTTAAACGAAGGTTCAGTTCGATAAGAATCTTCCATTGCTGCGGATTGTATGTACGTGGCGTTCACTCGCATTACGGTATTACGAATCGTAACTACTTTTTCTAATACTGCTAGATAATCCTGTACTTCTTGCTTGGTGTGATTTCCTTTTAGTTCTACACCTTCTTGAGTATTGGTTTCAACCATCTCAATTAATCCATATATATCTTCGAAATACTTGCTGCTCAACTGGTGCAAAACAGGATTGGAGGTCAATGCATTTTCGATCAAGCTTAACTTAAATAAATCTGCCGTATCGCCAATAATATCTCCAAGATTATAAATATCAGCTCTATTGGCTAACATATCTGGAATTTGGAATTTATCTCCGCTTTCTGTGTATGGGTTTCCTGCCATAATTACGCAGAATTTTTTGCTACGTAAGTCGTATGTTTTAGGGTTTCCGTTGTACACACCTTCGATCTTACGAGTACCATCCGCTAATGAAATGAATTTTTGTAAAAACTCGGGATTACAATGCTGAATATCATCTAGATATAGCATAACATTATTTCCCATTTCAAAAGCAAGATTTAATTTTTTGAGTTCTTCTTTTGCTGCAGAATTATTTGCAGCCATTGGATCTACAGAAGTAACTTCATGACCAATTGCGGGTCCATTGATTTTCATAAATACCAGTCCTAATCGATTAGCCATGTATTCCATCAATGTTGTCTTACCATAACCAGGAGGAGAAATTAACAATAGCATTCCCATTCTATCTGTTCGTTTGTTATCCCCTACACTTCCTAACTGTTTAGCAAGATTATCACCAAACAATGGCAGATATACCTGATCAATTAACTTGTTTCTGACAAAAGATGATAAAACTCTAGGTTTAAACTCCTCAAGTTTAAGATCTGATTTTAGGTTTTCGGTTACTGTATGTTTTGCTTCACGATACCTTTCGAATGCAGGAACTTCTATATTAGAAAAGTCTGATAATTGAGTTATAAATTGATGATAATTAAAATTAAAATTACTCTCATTGATAGTAAGATGACTGCCTTTTAACCCTTCTATAGTTTGTGAAGGGTTTACATGCACTACCTCCGAAATGGATTCTTTTTTATATAATAGAACACAAACAACTTCATGTGCATATTCAATTTTCTTAGAATAATTTGTTTTTAGAAAAGCAGTTACCCATTGTAGTGTTAAGCGTATTAGATCTTTCTGATTTTTTTCATTTGTTAATTTTAACGATTTCTTAAACTTAGTCAATACCTTTTTCTTTTCTAATTCAGTTAGAAATGAATCGTGTAATTCATTTGCAGTTTGACTAATGCAGAACATATCATCTCTTTGTAATTCGTCAAAAAGATAACTGCTAATAGCGTTACTATATTTTTTGTCAAACAAATTTTGCTCATCAGAGAAAACGGCAACTTCTTTTTCTAAATCAGAAAGTACAGATTGATACTCGGTAGAGTCAGAAAAAATTTCTAAAACTTCTCCAGAAGCTTTGATGGTACCATTCCAATACGTTTTCTTTTCGTTGTCTAAACTATTCCAAAAATATTGTGCGTAGGATCTGGATAATGAATTGTATCTTAATAATCCAAGATCATGATCTTTGCTTACTAAAGTTTTTAAAATTTTTGCAGCATCTACATCATGAACTCCTTTTACGTATCCTTCTGCATAGTTTTTACTGCTTTCAGATTTGATAAGCTCTAATAATTCTGTTTCTCCTAAACTAGTTAATTCTTCCCTTTTAGTAATAAATAGCTTATAGGCTAAATAAGCAGAACGATATATCTCAGAGTTTTCTGAGATTAGTTCTTGATCCCAGTATTTTTTAGATTGTAATAAAACTTCGTTTCTTATTTCTTGATAGAAATCAGTTCCTGTAAGGTGATATTGTAATGTTTTATCTTTATAAATTATGGTGAGATCCAGCGGTTGTTTGTTAACACCAAACTTGTGTTTTCCTAGCTTGATAATGTTTTCACCATCTTCATAAAGATCTTGTTTGTCTTTTAACTTACGAGTCGCATCTTCTTTGGCTACTTTTAAGGCCGTTTCAATGGTTTCTGCTTTACCGGCATCATCCAACTTCATTAAATCAGTAATGATATCTCGAAGCTTATTAATCATTAAATCTGAAGCAAAGTATCCATTAATGTCAGCATTAGAGTCAAAACTTAATGCTTTTTTGGTAACGCCTTTTAAGATTCTATTGGCAGCATTTTCTAAAGCAACAGCTTTTTTGTTTCTAGCTTCGATTAAACTGTTTTTTCTAGCTTCAAAAGCATTATATACTTCTTCGCGTTTTTCAATGATCTGGGTGATAAACTCTTCGAAATCAGCAAATCTACCTTCTAAATCTTCTAGTTGAACAGATACTTTGTTTAATAACTCATCGGTCTTTTCTGGAGTATTGGCTATATCAAGGTAGTTGATAATACTTTGATCTACTAATTTTAATTGTGCAGCAAATTCTGCATTTGCTTCTTTACTCCCAAGCGATTTTATTTTATTCTTGATACCAGCTTTAAGCTGATTGATAGTTGCAAAAATTAAAGAAATATTATCAATGATTTTTGTAGAGTGCGAAGTGTCTTCAATCTGAAGATTGGAAACAATATCAATTAGCATTTCTAGATCTTTAGCAATTTGATTTACTTCGTCCTCTAGCTTTTTAGCTTCTATTACCTTTTTTATACTATCTAACGCTTGTTGTTTTTCTTCTACTCGATTATGATAGGGTAGTAGTGCTTTATCATCCAATAAAAATTGTACACAACGTTTAGAAATTTTGTCGGTTTGTTCTGCAATTTCAGTTTCAAGATCCGTGATAAATTGTTTGTCAATATATCGTATGTCGTTTAAACCAATAACTTCCCCTCGCAAAGTTCTTAGTTGGGATAAGACTTGTACGAAATCGTCAATAGATCGGAATGAACTACTTTTTATTTTACCAAATATTTCTTCTGCAGCTGCTTTAGTTTCTTTGGTTACAGTAGTAGCTGTTCTTCTAAGTTGTACCACTTTTTCGAATTCATCAATAGCTGCATTTGCGGCATTGGTAATTTCTCCTAATGGAACATCTAATCGACAGGTATCATCTTCTCTTATCCAATAATAACTATCAATAATATCGCTGGATGATTTAGCTAGGTCATCATACAGTCCATCATAATTATCTTCTTTATTAAGTAATGTGATTAATGCATGGCATTCTGCCATTGCCTTTACAATATCTTTATTACCAATTTTATAGAGTAATGTGTCTGTATGTTCTGATGGAATCTCATTTCCTTTTAAGAAAGGTGTCTGCCATATTTGAATAACATGATGTTTTGTCTGGTCATCTTCAGTTTTAAAATAACAAAGTTCACCACCTTCTAGAATTGTAAAACCATTACAAATAATAGGCGTTTTCACTTCTTGTTCTATGACGTTATACGACATTAAGGTGTATAAACCTTTTTCACTTTCATAGAATACATACAAGAAGTCTTCTCCATTAGGAGAGCTAATTTTTTCTTGGAATTGAACATCAGAAATGTCATTAGTGAATAGTTTTACTTCTCCAGATTGAAGATAATACCCATTAGGATAAATTATTCCTTGATCATCCGGTAGTAATACGCACGCATCTTTTATGCATTCGATTTTTTTAACTTCTTGTACTTTATGGTTGTATACAAAATATCTTGGTGATTCTTGAAAGGGCTTTATTTCTAAAGCAATTAGGTTGCCGAGATCTGCATATCGATATTGTCCATCATCAAGCGTTTGATCAACTTGTTCTACGGCTTCATCATATATTCCTTTTCCGTCGTCTGTATTATCTTCTATTTTAATAGTAAGATCACCACCTACAGTTTCTACAAAAACTTTGTCTAGTATGGAAATATGAGGATGTGTTCCATAACGATGCATATCACGAGAGACTTCAGTCCATTCGAACTCATACTGTTTTGGAAATTTAAACTCATGTTCACTACGGTTATCCACATAGGTAAGTGTACCTTCGTTTATGAGCCATTTAAAAGTTTTTATATCAGAAACACTTTCGCTTAATTGAAATACCATATGTAGGTAATTCCCAACGATGGCGAACTTTGAGAAGATAGTGTTTCTGTAATATTTATATAGATTAGTAAAGTCGTCAATAAAAATAGGATCATTGATAAGATCTAACTTTTTATTTATAAAATGATCATCAGCATAGGTGTAAATACTGAATACATCATCTAGTTTTATCTCTGTTCGTAATCCAAAATGAACATTATATCCAAAAAGGCAAAAGTTTCCAATAGTTACAATATCTCGAGCAATGCAGTTGTTTTCTGTATTGATACGGTTATTGGCTATAAGTTTGGTCTCTACACTACCAAAAACTTCTTTCCTCGCATCATTTAATTGGGTAAGACGATTTTGGAGTTCACCCTTTTGTTTTTGCAAGCGATTTTGAATAATCTCATACGTCCCACCGTCTAGTTGTATGTCGTTAGTGTTGGTTTCTTCCATAGTTGTTCCTCTAGTTTTTAGATAGAGTTGATTAAAGTTTGCCAATTTTTTTCAAAGCTTCAGAAAGTTCATCAGGCTTATTAGTTCCTATTAATAATTTCTTATTGTTTCTGAATTCTAATTGTAATCCAGTATTTCCAGAAACATTATATGCTTTCCCTTTTCCTCCAAAGCTCATTCTTATGCCCCATCCACCATATTCATAAATTGGATCATATTTTCTAATAGATAGCTGTTTAACAGTGTCCCAATTATATTGTGTAAATTTAATATGAAACGGAAAAAAACGAATATAGATTCCGTCATTTTTAATTATCGTTTCTAACTTCATTAAAGCAAAAATTAAAATGACTAAAGCAAAAGAACAGATAACAATTATAAGCGTAGTTATTTCAATATCTTTAGAGTTAAAAAGATATAGGATAGGTGCTATTCCGGAAATGAGTATTAATATCCATAGCCAAGATTGACTGAATTTTTGTTTCTCCGAGAAATGGATATTGGGAGTCATTTATTTCTTCTTTTTTATTAAGTTTTTGATTTGATCTTAATTTCTGATTTCAGATTGAACTTGAGAAAACTACTTATGCTGTTTAATTTTCTCAATTATAGAATTTGTAGGTTTTTCTGAGTCATACAGGATTTTTATAGAATCTCCTGTTTTGCCAGTTTTTGCAAAGTATAAATCATGTTCATGTCTTGAAATTTCTTGTGTTTTTGTAAACTCTTTGCTTTTTACTGTATACTTATATTTGATATGAATATTCTCTACTGTGGGCGAGAATTCATTATCAATTTTGTTTGTTGAAATTTTTTCTATTACTGCAGTTGTGCTAGTACCATTTTTTATTAATCCTTCTTTTTTATGGTAGGTGTTAAATGCTAAAACTCCAACAGCTATAAATAATACTGCTATTAATCCTAAAAATTTTTTGTTCATAATTCTTTTTTTTTATCTAAAAGGTCCAAAACTAACTCCAGGATCATTTTGAAAATGGAGTATTATAGCCCAAAAAACAAGAGTTACTAAAAGCAAACTAATAATCGCAATAACGATATTTCTTTTTTTTGTTGCTTTTTGCTGTTGCTTTATTTTCTTTCTAATTTTAATCAGTAGTTCTTCTGAGACCTGTTCTACTTTAATTCCTTTACTTTCAGTATCTGATTCGCCGCTAATATTACTAAAAGCTTTTCTCTTACCTCTTCGATTATTATTCTTCATCGAAATGTTCATTCCCGAAATTGCACTCATACGTTTTCAAGTTTACAATTGATATTTCAATGATTTATTAGAATAACAACCAAGTTGTTGCTATGATGCCAATCACAATAACTACTGTTATTTTTATAGTGGTTATTCGATTTTGTTTCTGAATTTTATTTCTAATTTCTATTAGAACTTCTTCTGAAACAGGTTCTACTTCTATGCCATTACTTTCTTTATCAGAACTAGTCCATCTATCAAAAGCTTCACGTTTGTTCCTTCTGCTATTATTCTTCAAGGAAGTTATCATTCCTTGCGCCGAGCCAAATCCTCCCATATTAAACCGTATTTTAAAAGTTAAACAAATCCCATCTAGTCAATCACTCGCTACCCCAAAGAGAGTTCAAGACTTTCAGGGATTGACTTTTATGGGTCTAATAATGTATTTATGATGGTATTCATAAAGTATTGCAGATTCCTATTATTTTATTTCCACTTCGAGTGGATGGAATTCTCCTCCGGATAATGGAGGAGAATTTTTATGAATGTTATTTCAATTTTTTGTCAGATAACCCTAGTCCTTTAGCTAGATTAAACAGATTACTAAATAAAGTGTTTTCTTCTTCATTGGTAGACTTCTGTTTTAGATCCATCAGAATGTTAGCTATCGTTAGGTTTTTGATGTCTTCTGAAGAGACCCCATATTTAGTAGCAAATTCTTTTACTTTTTCTAAAAGATTTCCTTTTATATCATCGCTTCCTAAAATGGCATCTTTTACATCCTGAATATTATCAGAGTGTTTTACTAATCTATCAAATCCTTTAGCTTTAGTAATTTGACCAACGATTTGATCAAAGAACATAGTCTCTCCACCTACGATATCAATATTAGCAGCTTTTAGGGCTTCTCCGATTACTTCTGCTTGTGCATCTGCGATCTCTTTATGGATATTTATTTCAGCTAAGTCTACTTGTAATTCTTTATCTAATCGTAATTTAAACTCTTCGTGTTCTTTACCAACACCGTCAAGTTTTTTCATTGCTTCTGCTTTCTCTTCTATTCCAGCTGCTTCTGCTAATGCAATTTCTTTATCACCAATTGCTTTGGCAAGTGCTTTTTCTTTGATTACTTCAGCTTCTGCTACACCTTCTTCTTTTAGGGCTTCTGCTTTGGCAGAGATTCCTGCAGCTTCTGCTTTGGCTTTTTTCTCAATAATAGAAGCTTCTACAATACCTTGACGTTCATTTGCATCAGCTTTAGCGTGCATTACTTGAGCTTCAGACATTCCGATTGTTGCTTCTTCTTTAGCAGTTGCTTCCGCTAGTGTTTTACGAGCTTCTGCTTCTTTTTCACTAGCTTCTTTTTGTGCTTGTGCTTCAATGTTTATTTCTTCCGCTTTTTGTTTAGCAGCTTCTTTTTGTGCTTCGGCAGCTTTGATAGTTGTAATTAATGCTTCTTGAGCATTTGCTTCGGCAACAGTAATTTTTACTTGCTTATCACGATCTGCGGTCTTAAATGCCTGAATATCTTTCATATTCTCTTGCTCTTCTACCACACCTTTTTCTAAAGTAACGCGATCACGAATTACATCTTGAATGTTTTTCTTCTCAACTTCTACAACTTTTTCTTTTTCGATCTGAGCCAAGGTTACAATACGCTCACGTTCTGTAGCCTCTAGCATTCTATCTTTTTCTACTCTTTCTGTTTCTACAGCATCAGTACGTTGTTTGTTTTTCTCTGCTACGATGATCTGGCGTTGCATATTTTCTTCTGCAACTTTTACTTTTTCTTGTGTAGCAATACGAGCAGTTTCCGATTTTAGTCTTTCTTCTTCTGCGACTTTAAGTATTTCTGCTTCTTCGCGAGCAGTTATGTTTGCTATTTCTCTTCTTTGTTGTTCTTCTTTTTCTGCTAATTGCTTGTCTAATTCTAAAATAGCTTCACGCGCTTCTACATCTTGTTTACGAATCACTTTTTCTTCATCACGCTTGATTAGGTTAGCTTTCATGTTTTGTGCAGCGGTTAATTCGGTAATTTTTTTGATACCTTCTGCATCTAATATGTTGTCCATTTTTAAGAACGAAACAGGTGTTTGCTCTAAATAGTCAATAGCACAATCTTCTAATGTGTATCCATTAAGATCAGTACCTATAATGTTTACAATCTCATCTCTAAATTCACGTCTTGCCTCATATAATTCAGTAAATTGAAATTTCTTCCCTACTGTTTTTAGAGCTTCTGAAAACTTGGCTTCAAATAGTTCTTCTAAGGTTGATACTTCAGATGCTCTCTCGCAACCAATTGTTTGAGCTACTTTTTTAATGGAATCTACATCGCTATTAACCCTTACGAAAAAGGCTACTTTTATATCTGCCCTCATATTATCTTTACAGACTAATCCATCTCCTCCTAAACGTTCTATTTGAATTTTCTTAACGGATATATCCATAATTTCCACCTTGTGGAATACAGGAACTACGTAAAGCCCTTTGTCAGTAGCTACCTGGGTACCTTTAAATCCTGTTCGAACAAGAGCTTGCCCTTGAGGAATTTTTTTATAAAACATTGCGATGATCGCAAAGTATACAATGATTAAGAATAGAATTAAGCCTATTCCTATGCCAATGAATGGTAAGATGTTTGTCATAATAGTTTAGTGTTTATTAGTTTTTAATTTCGGTTAATTCATTAATTTTTTTAATTCCTTTTGAATCTATTATGTTACTAGGATTTAGAAACACAATCGGTGTTTGTTTTATGTATTCAATAATACAATCATCAAGTATATACCCATTGAGCTCTTTTCCTATTAGAAGTAAAATTTCGTTCTTAAATTCTGCTTTTTTATCATGTAAAACTTCATATTCATATGTAAAAGCAATAGTTTTTATAGCTTCTGAGAATTTTGCTCGGAATATGTCGTTTATTTTCATTTGATCAAAAGTTGTTTTACAGCCAAAAGCATTTGAAACTCGCAAAATATCATCTGGAGTAGTAGAAATTCTTATCCAAAAATTGATTTTTATATCTACCCTTATAAAATCTTTACAAACAACCCCTTCATTTTCTTTGTGTTCAATATTTAATTGTTTAGTAGTAAGATCTACGTATTCTAATGTGTGAAAAAATGGGATTGCATATACTCCTTTATGTATACCAATTTGTACTCCTTTAAGTCCTGATCTAACAATTGCCTGCCCTTGTTTTGGTTTTTTGTAAAACTTTAAAAAAAGCACAAAATAAAACGTAATAAGTAATATTATGAAGCTAATTACTATACCCATAAATGAGAGTAAGCTTTCTTGCATTATTAGTCTATTTTAATCGTTATAAGATTGTACATAATAGAAGTTCTTGTCTCCTGATCGTTTTATTATCAAAATCTCCTGATTATAGTTTATTTGCTCTCCGTTTAAAGATTTAACATATATAGACATTGGATTTCCTTCTACTACTACTTCTGCGGAACCCATTTTGTCTTCTGATATTGTTGATTGAATTACTCCTTTTCTACCTATTAAATCGATTGGAGCATCTCCATCTTTATTTAGGTTTTTAAAAAAACTTTTGAAAGGAGTGGTAAAAACTTTAGTGATTAATAGAGAAGGAATAATTCCTCCGAGGAAGAAAATGAATCCAATATCATTATTATAGCTATGAGTCAAACTTGTTGATATCGTAGTACATAACCACCATATAAATATCCAGCATGTGAATGTGAACATAAATGGTAGACCAACAAAATTGAAGTAAATCAAAAGAATTTGCCACCATTTTAAAGGTTTTCTTCTTTTTCCAACAACATCTTCTTTATTAACTTCTGTATTGGCAATATCTTCAAAATCTAGATTTCCACCTTCGATATTACTATCAGTATCCATATCCAGATCTAAATCTGCATCGACATCGACATCAATGTCTACGTCAACATCTAGATCAAAATCAACTCCTGAAATCATTGTAAATAACCAATACAAGATTAATAAAATCATAAGTATCGTTAATACTATGTTTACTTGCGAAAAAGCTATGTCGACCAATTCTTTCAATGTCTTAGTTATTTAGTTAATTAAAAAAATATTTAGTTATCTCTCTTTTCAAAATCTTCTGTTTTGTAAACTTTAATTCTTCGAATAATTAAGTAGATCAAAGAGGTAATCAGAAATGCCCAAAAAAGTCCTACAAATAAAATTTCCATATCCTCATTATTTAAGTTTTACTGCAGTTCCATATGCTAAAATTTCTGATGCTCCCTGCATCACCATAGAAGTTGTTAATCGCACATTAATAACTGCATCCGCTCCTAATCGTTGCGCATCCTGATTCATTCGGCGCAACGCTTGCTCTCTGGATTGCGCTTGTAGTTTAGTATACTCTTCAATTTCTCCACCAACTATGTTTTTTAGTCCTGCAAAAACATCTCTACCAATATTTCTTGCTCTCACTGTACTTCCTCTTGCTATTCCTAAAATTTGAATTACTTCTTTATTAGGTATCTTTTCTGTCGTAGATGTTACCATGATTTATTAGTTTTTTTGTTAATAATTTGCTGAATGGACTAAAAGTGTCTGGGTATTAGTAGCTTTTATTTCTTTTTGTTATTCAGGCCTAATTGCTCTTTTAGCTTAGCTAAATCATCTTCTGCATTCGTTTTTGTAATATCAACAGCTTTGTCAAGCTCATCATCTATAGATTTTGATGCATTAGCGATATCTCCATAAGCTTCTGCTAAAGCTTCTTCTTGATTGACCTTATCCTTCATTCTTTCTAACATAGATACTGTACTAGAACTATCAATTTCTGCCATTTGTTTATTTACATTTTTAGTAGCTGCAGATACTTTTACTCTTGCTTTTAGAGTTTTTAACTCATTTTCCCACTTGCTTATATTCTGTTTGATTTCTCCTACATTCTTTTCTAACTGAGATACAGAACCTTCGAATTTTTCTGTTTCAACTTTACCACGAGTTACATGCTGTAGGGATTCTTCTTTTTTGATCAATGCTTCTTTTGCTAATCGATCAGCTTCTACGCTCTCTAAATCTCCATTTTGTGCTTTTTTAAGAATAAGCATTGCTTTTTGCTGATAATCTTCAGCTTTTGCAGCAAACTCTTCGGTGTCATTTTTAGAACGGATAGCTAATGCTTTTACTTGAGCTAGAGCTTCTAAGCTTTTTTCGAGATCAATTTTCATATCTCGTATTCCTTGCTCAGTCATTTTGATTGGATCTTCCATCTTATCGATAGCAGAATGTGCTTCTGCTTCACCTATTTTAAATAGTCTTTTGAAAAAGTTCATAATATTAATATTTTGAAAAATTTATAATTTGTTGCGAGTATTCACTTAATAATAGACTTAAAGAGTTTAGAGTTCCTTCTAATTCATTTAAATCAAGATTTTCTAACTGTAAAGTATCTCTAAAGATTACCTTTTCTCCAGTTTCATCCAGAACAAAAGCTCCATGAACGATATCCCTGTTTTTTTGCAGTAAACTGCGATATACCAGTTCGTTTTTGTTTTTAATATTGAAAATATGCTGTTCAATAATTAATATTGGTAATGCTACACCAATAATTAGATTTTTAATTCCTTCATTTTCTTTACTGATCATAATAATTCCATCGCCACTGTTTTCGTGAATGATGTTAAAATTAAGTTTCAATAAGTAATCTTTCACCAGTTGGAAGTGATCTTGCATGTGATGGTTGTTTTGATTGATTATTAGTAATTTATTTCTTGTTTCTGACCTAGTATCAATATTACAAAAAGTAAGATAACTTTTCTACTATATCGACGGCTAAATTGACAATGTACTGTACTAAGGATATCATGGGTATGTTGTTGTTTTAGGATTAATGAATTAGTTGTTTGCTAAAGTTTTTAGTAAATGTTTCGATTTTGCCCAAAATCTATATACTTATAAAAAGTATTTCTACTAAAATTAGCATTTAATAAATATATTAGCTAATATTGTTAGTGTAAAAGTACAATAAATTTTTATAATTGCAAATAAAATTAGCAAAAATGTCATTTTTTGGAAAAAATATTAAAAAAATTAGAAGCGTTAAAAGTTTAAGTCAGCAAGCTTTTGCTGAGCTTTTTGACCTGAAAAGAGGGACTTTAGGCGCTTATGAGGAGGGTAGAAGTGAGCCTAAGATAGATACGATAATTAAAATAGCTAATTATTTTAGCATAGAAATAGATAAGTTGTTAACTAGTGAGTTAACCGTAAATGAGCTTTTAAAATTTAAGGGAGATCTTACAACATATGCAGAAGATGTAAAGCGTGAACAGTTTGCCTTGATTCCTTGTATTACGGAAAGTACATCTAGTGAGTATATATCATTATATGGTAAAGAAAACTTTGTCAAAGAACTCCCTACGATTCAATTACCGGTGAATCCAGCTAAAATTTTTAGAGGTTATACAGTATTAAATTTAGAAATGACTAATCATGATCAAGGATTCTATCCAAAAGATATAGTGATTGGAGAGCAAGTACCATCAGATGTTATTAAGAAACTGAATAATGGAACGCTAGTGGTTGCTTTAACAGATACTAAACTAATCTTTAGAAGGCTGTACATTACCAAAAATAGTGTTGTATTACGTGCGGATCATAAAAATATCGAAGATGATGAATATCCAATTTCTGAAATTAAAGAAATGTGGAGAGTGCGCTATGTGTTTTGTAAACGTATCCCTGAATTTGCAGATGGGATGGAAGGGAAACTACAGATGATAGAACAAGAATTATTTAGAATGAAGGAAAAGTTGGGATAATTATTTTATCCATAATATATAAAAAAAGAGGAGCGAATGCTCCTCTTTTTTTGTTTTATAACCTAGTAGTAAAAATAGACGCATTCAGCTGTTTTTTGACCCGATTGGACAGAATCTACTTTATAATACGATAGTGTGAATCTACATTTGTTCCATCATCAATCAAGAAACGAAAAGTTATGGAAATCAAAAAAACACTATTCTTTATTATGCTTGTCATAGTAAAAACGATAAGTGCTCAAAACTCTATTGCGGGGAGTATCATTGATCAAAATCAAGAGCCCTTAATATTTGCTAATGTTATTCTTTATCAAGATAAAGTAGATCAAGCTATTTCAGCTATGGCCACAGGAGAAAAGGGAGCGTATTTTTTCGAAAACATTAAAGCAGGTGTCTACCGAATCGAAGTATCCCTGTTGGGTTATGAAAGTAAGGTGTCAGAAGCCTTTAGCTTTAGTGATGAAAGGAAAGAATTGTCAATGAATTTTGTATTACAATCAGAACAACTAGATGAGGTATTGATCACTTATAAAAAACCAATTATCAAACAAACTGCGGAAAAATTAATTGTTGATATCGAAAAATCTGAAATGATTAATACAAATCTACAGGATGTGATGAAAAAAATTCCAGGAGTGATTGTAACCAATGGGAGTTTAAATTATGGAGGACAAGGAAATATAAGAATATTGATCAATGGAAAAACAACAGATTATATGGATGTTTCATCTCTCTTAAGAGAAATGCCAGCTGACAATATAGCTAGAGTAGAGCTGATACAACAACCAGGAGCTGAATATGATGCGGAAGGGTCTGGACCATTAATTAATGTTATTTTAAAGAAGAATGTAAAATTAGGTACTCATGGAAATATAAAAAGTACAATCGGATATGTCGATGATTTTACTTATGGGACTAGTGCATCTGTAGCTAGCTATAAAAATAAATTAAATTGGCAGGCTAGTGCAGGTTACAATAAGTCTTCTTGGCGAGAAGATTTAATTATATCAAGGCAGGTATTAGATGAGACTTATAATCAAACATCTATTTCGCCGTATGATCCAGAAACTTTTAGGGTAAGTGGTGGTTTTGATTATTATGTGAATGATAAAAATACAATTGGCTTAAATGCAAATCGAATTCAGTCGTTATCAGATAGAGTTACAAAAAATAATACAACAATTATCAATGGTTTATCATCAACTTCATTATTGACGGATAATAGTTATGACAGAGATAGGGTTACTTATACTGTAAACCCCTATTATGAATATGATAATGAAAAGAATAAAGTAACATTAGATTTTAATTATATTGATTATACTTTTGAAAACGAAAATAATCTGTTTAAAACCGAAGAAAGTATAGTAGATTATGATGATCAGCGATATTTTCAAGATGCTAATTATGAAATATTTACTTATAAAGGAGATTATAAAAGAACACAAAATGATGATTTTAGTTGGGGAGCTGGAGCAAAGTATTCGCAGGTAAATTCTGATAGTGATCTACAGGCTTTTACCGAAAATGACCAAGGAGAATTTATAGATAATGCAAACCAAAGTAATCGATTCTTAATAGATGAAAGTATTTTGGCTGTGTATTCAAAGTTTAATGCAAAATATAATAAATGGTCTTTTTCAGGTGGATTACGTTGGGAAGAAAGTGATACAGAAGGAACTTCGATCACTCAGAGTGAAACAAGATCCAGAAAGATCTCTAAATTATTTCCAAGTGTAAGTTTAGGGAGAGAAATAACTGAAGAACTTGGGGCTAATGTAGCGTATAGTTATCGAATACAAAGACCATCATATAGTTCTTTAAATTCATTTGTGTATTATTATGACCCATTTACTTTTGAAGAAGGGAACCCAAACTTAAAACCGGCCTTTACTAATAGCTTCCGTTTTAATCTTACTTATGAAGACCAGCCTTTTTTTAGTGTTAGCTATGGACAAACAAAAGATGCTTTATTTGAGATTATTACTCAAAATGATACATCGGCAGAAACTTCTCGTTCAGTTATAAACCTTGCGGAAAACAATAATTTTACAGCAAGCTTATTTGGACCATTGGATTTTATAAAGGGATTAGATGGGTATACAGGAATAATTGTAAATTATAATGAATACAAGTCAGAAAGGTTAACACCTGCGTTGGATTTATCAAAATGGAGTTTAACGTGGTATACTAGCGCAGAGTATAAATTACCTTGGGGGATAAATTCTGAAGTATCTGGATATTATTCTACGGGTGGTTTAGAAGGACAAATAGATTATGAATGGATCGCAGGAATAGATGTTGCTATAAGTAAGAAGTTTATGAATGACCGTTTAAAGGTTAGTATAGAATTTGAAGAAATTCTGAATAGAAAATTTTATGGTGCTATTAATTATGACAATGTGAATGCAACTATTGTAAATAATTGGCCAAGACAAAATATATTTTTTCAGCTAAATTATAATTTTGGTTCTAAGTTTAGCAAAAAGAAAAACAGAAGTAATGTGTCTGAAGATGAACAGCAGAGAATAGACGATAAAAATTAAAATAACGTAGTATGATAAAGTTTATAAAACAGTTTAGCGTTATTGTTCTAATTGGTTGTCTTTTTATAAGTTGTGCTTCTAAAGACGGTGATGTAATAGATAGTTACCTAGGTTTTGATATACCAAAAGATTCATTAGATGCTTTTATAAAGGCTAAAATGAATGAATACAAAATTCCGGGGATTTCTATTGCAGTAATAAATAATGGAGCAGTAGTGTATCATAAAGTTGATGGATATGCTAATGTAGAAAAGAATTTACCGGTAACAAAACAAACAATTTTTGAAGGAGCTTCTATGTCAAAACCAGTATTTGGTTTTTTTGTAATGACATTTGTTGAAGAAGGATTACTTGATTTAGATAAACCATTGTATCAATATTTAGAATATCCTGATATCGCTTATGATAAACGGTATAAAAAGATTACGGCACGAATGGCATTAAGTCATCAGGCTGGTTTTCAGAATTGGCGTGAGGATGATGATGATAAGATTCTAAAAATTCAGTTTGAACCAGGTACGGATTATTTTTACTCTGGAGAAGGTTATCAATATGTAACTCAAGTATTAAAACATATTTTAAATACTGATGATGACGGATTGGAAGCGGAGTTTCAGAAGCGA
Organism: Aquimarina amphilecti; assembly: GCF_900109375.1. Classification (GTDB taxonomy): domain Bacteria; phylum Bacteroidota; class Bacteroidia; order Flavobacteriales; family Flavobacteriaceae; genus Aquimarina; species Aquimarina amphilecti. The sequence goes on along the minus strand of NZ_FOAB01000003.1, from coordinate 527,811 downwards.
ATTGGGAAATCAGTAGGGTTGGAACATTCTGTCTACATTCAGAATAATTATACCAGAAAACATAAAGCAGAACCATATGACGAAAATAATGACTGGGTAGATTGGAAGAATAATTATTGGGTAAAAAAAGAAGATGGAATTTTTTCTTCACCTGCTTCTATTCACTCAGAATCATTAGATTTTTCCAAATGGATGATTGCTGTCATGAATGAGGAAGTGTTATCAGAGAAAAGTTATGAGGAGTTACTCAAACCCCATTCTAAAGTTCCTTATGATGATTTTGATGTTAGATATACACTTGGTTTTACAAATATATTGCTGCCTTTTACTGATATTTACTGTCACGGAGGAAATAATATAGGGTTTACTAGTTGGTTTCTTTTGGATCCCAAAAAGGATTGGGGATATGTTTTATTTACTAATTCTGAATATGGAGAGCAATTAGGACAAGACGTGCTCTTTTATATGGCAGCCGATCCAAGTAGAACTAAATTGTATATAACTTTGATGTTGATTTCAGTTTTTCTCATTCTAATTGTAATACTAGTAATAAGAAAAATGATTAAGCGTATTAGGAAGTATAAAAATCAGAAGGTTTAAACTATGGATACTAGATTAAATAGATCGGACTACTTAGTAATTATCATTGTATATGCTGTCACGATTTTTTTTAATTGTATTGATTATTACCGTTCAGAAAATCTTCTGATAGAGTATCTAATTGATATTCCTTTAGCTGCAATACTATCTTTTGTTATCATTTTGATTTTTATGTACTGGCTTATTCCAAGTTTTATAGTAAAACAAAAAAAATATATTCAATTTGTAGTTCTAGGTCTTGTTATTCTATGCTTTTTTGGTGCTATTGATTTTGTCTCGGGATATTGGACAGGTAATGGAGATTGGGATAAGTTTCCAAAATGGTATGATTTTTTACTTCAAAGTTTTTTTAGATTGTCAGATGATGCCGGTTTCGTTTTTGGGATTCTATTAGCTAAAAAATTCTATGAAGGACAGGCTCAGTTTTTTAATGTACAGAAACAGCAAAAAGAAAATGAATTGAAGCTGCTAAGATCTCAAATAGACCCTCATTTTTTATTCAATAATTTGAATACATTGGATGCTCTAATCGATAGTGATACAACAAAAGCAAAAGAATATATCAATCGTCTATCTCTCATTTATCGGTATTTGATTCAAACTAAAGATGCTGAGGTTATGGAGCTTTCTGAAGAGATTTCTTTTGCAGAAAACTATATTTTTTTAATAGAAACCAGGTTTGGAAATGACTATAATTTTCGAATAAAAAAAGAAGTATTACTTAGAGATAAATTTCTTCCGACTGGAGCTATACAAACATTGCTTGAGAATGTTGTAAAACATAATAGAATTGACAATGATAAAACCATCAATGTATTAGTAACTATAGAGAAAAACTGGTTAACTGTTATTAATACTAAGTCTAAAATTAAATCAGTGGAAGAATCATTTGGAACGGGATTGAAGAATCTAAAAACTCGTTATAAGTTATTATCAGATGTAGAAGTTCAGGTTACTAGTACTGATACCGAATTTAAAGTTTCAATTCCTATAGTTCAATTAAGTAATGAATCATAAAACTATGACTATTTTAATTCTGGAGGATGAAATTCCCGCATATCAAAAACTGGTATCACATTTAGTTACTTTTTTTGGTGAGCCTGTTTTACATGATTGGTCACGCTCTGTTTCGGAAGGAGAAAAATTCCTTGTCGAAAACACATATGATTTCATATTATCTGATATTCAGTTGTTAGATGGTATATCATTTGATCTATTTAATCGAATAAAGGTAGAGAGTCCAATAATTTTTTGTTCAGCTCATGATGATTATTTATTTCAAGCTTTTAACACCAATGGAATAGCTTATATTTTGAAACCATACTCTCGAGAAGATTTTAAAAAAGCTCTAGAAAAATATCAATCATTATTTAAACAAGGAACCTATAATTCTTTAGATAACACGACAATTAATGCGCTAAAATCAGCAATACAACAGGGACAAGATGAATATAAAAAACGTTTTGTTATCAAGCGAAGTAAAGGTATTCAATTGTTAAATGTTGTTGATATAAGTCTGCTAGCAGCTTCTGGGGATTTTTGTGTCGCTACAGATTCATTTGGCAAAACTCATCCAATTTTAGAGAAAATAGGAGTTTTAACTAAGCAAATGAATCCTAAAAAATTCTTTAGAATTAATAGAAGTCAGATTATACATATAGAATACATAGAAACAATTGAGAATCATTTTAAAAACAGATTGTTAATACAACTAAAAGGTGTTAAGGAAAAGGTGATGACTAGTTCTTCTACTACTTCGGATTTTAGAAAATGGATTGAACAATAATACGTGAAAACAGGTTTTTGGATAAGTTCTGGCTGTGAAATTATAAATTTCTCCTAATTAGAATGTTGCTGATTTTTTTTTTGATATCTTCAATCGTTATTAAGCGATTTAAGCTTAGATGTTAAAATTATTGCAACTTTATTTCAATGGATACAATTTTTGATGCGATCAGATCAGGTAATTTAGAAGGTGTTCAAAGCTTTCTTACGAAAGATAGTAGTTTAGTTAATACAAAGGATCAAAGGGGATCTACACCTCTTTTATTATCTACTTATTATGGGTTTCTTGATATTGCCAAACTTATTATTAGTTATAACCCTAATATAAATGAACAAGATGCATCAGGAAATACTGCTCTAATGGGCGTGTGTTTTAAAGGACACTATGAAATCGCAGAATTATTAATTACTTCGGGTGCAGATGTAGATATTAAAAGTTACAATGATGCTACTGCTTTAATATTTGCAGCAACTTTTGGTCAGAAAGAAATTATAAAATTATTGATTAAAAAGGGAGCAGATGTAAATGTAAAAGATAATAAGGGGTATACAGCGGAGATGCATGCTAAGAATCAAGGGATTGATTTCTCAGAATTATTGAACGTAATCTAGTGAGTATTAATTCTATTATACAACATATAAAATCGGTTAATATACGTTCTACGGATATAAAAAGGCGTTTACTAATGTCTTCGTTAACAGTGGTTACTTTTGAATCTTTTCTAAAAGATAGTATAGGAGATGAGGTGCTTATAATAAATACGAATGTGGGCATGGAGATATATTACCATTCTGAAAACGATTATGGTAATTTTATTAAAGAGAGTACTCTTTTATATACATTAAAACATATCGATAATACGAAGCTGAAATTTAGAAGTTCAGTTAACTCGGATGAGGTAAAGAAAAACTTTATTGAGGCGATCATTACTTTTGCTAAATACCCTCAGATGTTTTTAGCATATACTAAAAAGTTTATTCATCTTAGAGATACCAATACTAAGAGTGAGTATGTAATGCCTATTTTGGATGGTTTTTTTGAAGATGCGATGGGGCTATTGGCCGAAACAGGAAAGGTTCCACATTACGAAAAAATACAAAAAGCAAAAAATAAATCTCAGAAACTAGATGCTAATCAAAAAGTGATTTATGATCTAATTTCTGAGATTTTATTAAAGAAACATAGGAATTAACTATGCTTAAAATTCAGCGTTTAATGGAGTTCTTGGATAAGGAATTACATCTCTGATATTACCCATTCCAGTAACAAATAACACTAGTCTTTCAAAACCTAATCCAAAACCACTGTGTTTACAAGTTCCAAAACGACGAGTGTCTAAATACCACCATAACTCTTCTTCAGGAATATTTAAGGCAGCCATTTTTTCTTTAAGGACATCAAGTCTTTCTTCACGTTGTGACCCACCTACGATCTCTCCAATCCCTGGAAATAAAATATCCATAGCACGAACAGTTTTACCATCTTCATTAAGTCTCATATAAAAAGATTTAATGTCAGCAGGATAATCAAATAATATAACAGGACACTTAAAGTGTTTCTCTACTAAAAAGCGTTCATGTTCACTCTGTAAATCTGCACCCCATTCGTTAATTGGAAATTTAAACTTCTTCTTCTTATTTGGCTTAGAGTTTTTCAAAATTTCGATAGCTTCGGTATAACTTACTCGTTTGAAATTATTTTCTAAAACAAACCTTAATTTATCTCTAAGTGGCATTTCTGCTCTTTCAGCTTGAGGTTTTTGCTTATCTTCCTGCGCAAGACGATCTTCTAAAAATGCAAGATCATCCTGGCAATTATCTAAAACAAATTGGATTACATATTTTATAAAATCCTCTGCTAAATCCATGTTACCATCTAAATCACAAAAAGCAACTTCTGGTTCTACCATCCAGAATTCTGCAAGATGACGTGAGGTATTGGAATTCTCCGCTCTAAAAGTAGGTCCAAAAGTATAAACCTGTCCTAATCCCATAGCATACGTTTCGGCTTCTAATTGACCAGATACGGTAAGATTGGTTTCGCCACCAAAGAAGTCTTGTTTGTAATCTACTTTACCGTTTTCATCCTTTGGTACATTATTAAGATCCAGATTGGTTACTTTAAAAGCTTCCCCTGCACCTTCTGCATCACTTTTTGTGATTACCGGAGTGTGAACATAATAAAAATCGTTTTTTTGAAAATATTCATGAATAGCGAACGATAATTTTGATCGCATACGCATAATTGCTCCAAATGTATTAGTACGAACTCTAAGATGGGCTTGCTCTCTTAGTTTTTCTAAACTGTGACGTTTGGGAGAGAGAATAGTTCGTTTCAATTCTTCAGAATCAGCTTCACCCTCAATTTCAATATTTGTAGCTTTTATTTCTACACGTTGGCCTTTACCTTCACTTTCTGTAAGTGTCCCAATAATAGAAAGAGCAGCTCCGATATTTATTTTTTCTGTAACCGAAGCATCTATAGTGTTATCTTCAATTACACATTGAATATTATTAATTGTTGATCCGTCATTTATCGCTATAAAACGATCATTACGAAAAGAACGAACCCATCCTTTTACACAGACAGGCTGCAATAGTTTGTCACTTTGTAGTACGTCTATTACTTTGGTATGTTTCATCAATTTTATTTTATATATTTTACATCTATTTGATGTAATGCACATACGTTATTATTTAACTAATAATAACGTTGCGCCATTTTTTTGTTTCTTCAGCTTATTAGGAACTACTTAAATTTTAATTTCTTCTGTATTGTCAATATAAAAATTCAAGGTAGCAAAGATAAATTTTTAATCGAATTGATGCATAGTCTTGCTCTTCAAAAAAAACTTAAATTCTATTGATGGGTATTTTCATTTTTTAGGGATTACAAAAATTATGTCATTTTAACTGGTTATAGAATCCGACGGTTTTTTCTAGAGTAATTCTATGTAAAAACCGTAAAAGAATACTTTTTCGGGGAAAAAATAGTTTTTTTTAATGCTTTTAATGTGAAAATGAATAAAAATTCCTACATAAAAATATTACATAAAATATTTAAAATCAATGATTTGGTGTTTTTTATTTAAAATTTAGATTACAAAAAAAAAGTTAAACCTTTGTTTATTTTATCGAAAGGGGGAAATCCCCCCCTTGAATGGGTTTCAAAATACAAAAAGGGGATGTATATTGCATATGCAATTATGACGATTGTGTTTACGTTAAGTTTAGTTCGATAGGTTTTGGGGTAATCTATCTTACACGGAGTCTCGCTAGTTTACTAGTGAGACTTCTTTTTTGAAGTAAAAATGTATGGAATAATATTATTGCTGTTGTTCTTTTTCTTCCTCTTCTTCAAGAAGTTCATCATCACTTGCTATGATTTTCAGAGCAGGTTCTTTCAAAGTCTTTTTGTTGGCTATACTTCGTTCTAAAGAAAGTAATAAGGATGGGAGTAGTAGAAGGTTAGCTAACATTGCGAAGAGTAATGTCGCTGATACTAATCCTCCTAATGCTTTGGTTCCACCAAAACTTGAAATCATAAATACAGAGAAACCAAAGAATAAAACCGTAGAGGTGTAAAACATACTGACACCTGTTTCTTTAAGAGCAGCAAAAACTGATTTACGAATCCTCCAGTGATTTGATTTTAATTCTTGCCTGTATTTGGCTAAGAAATGAATAGTATCATCTACAGAGATACCAAAAGCTATACTGAAAACTAATATAGTAGAAGGTTTTATTGGAACGCCTAAAAAGCCCATTAAACCTGCTGTCATAAGGAGAGGTAGAAGGTTTGGAATCAATGAGATAATAATCATTTTAAACGATCTAAACATCCAAGCCATAAAAAGAGCAATCAGTACAATTGCTAATCCTAAAGAGAATATAAGGTTCCAGACTAAATAAGTGGTTCCTTTCTGAAATATTAATGCTTTACCAGTAAATGTAACTTCGTATCTATCTTTTGGGAATAGTTTTTCTAGCTTTGGAGCTAAATTGGCTTCTATTCTTTCCATTTCTTCGGTACCCACATCCTTCATAAATGTAGTGATTCTAGCATATTGCCCTGTTGAATCTACATAACTGTTCATAGCTCCAGCCTCTGATTCGAAGCTTTTGGCATATGGTAGAATGAAATTACGTTCTTGACTTGTTGGTAATTGATAGTACTTTGGGTTTCCATTATAATAAGTCTGCTTAGCGTATTTTACTAAATTGACTATAGATATTGGTTTGGATAATTCTGGTGTTTCTTCAATCAATTCTCCTAGTTGTTCCATTCTACGTAATGTAGGCAGTTTTAGAACTCCTTGTTTGCGCTTGGTATTAATTAATATCTCCAAGGGCATGATGCCATCAAATTCATCTTCAAAAAATTGGATATCTTGGAAAAAACCAGCTGATTTAGGCATGTCTTCTAGTAAACTTCCAGAAACTTTAATTGTATAAATACCTATGATGCTTGCAATTAATATAATTACAGAGGAAGTATATATAGTAATTCTACGGTTTTTAACGGCGTGCTCCATCCAGTTTACAAGTCGCTCAACCCATCTCTTACCTAGATGTTTTAAATGCCTTTCTTTTGGTTGAGGCATGTAGCTGTAGATAATCGTAATTACTAATAAGCATAATATAAATAGCGCAATTATATTTATTGCTGCTACGATACCAAACTCCTTTAGTAGTTTGCTTTCCGTTAAGGCGAAGGTTGCAAAACCGGCGGCAGTAGTAACGTTGGTCATCAAGGTGGCATTCCCGACTTTGGTAATAACACGTTGTAATGATTTAGCTTTATTACCGTGTTTTTTTATTTCTTGTTGGTATTTGTTTATTAAAAAAATACAGTTTGGAATCCCGATAACGATTACTAGCGGAGGAATAATAGCAGTAAGAACTGTAATTTCATATTCTAATAAGCCTAATAGCCCAAATGCCCACATAACACCAATGATTACTGCAGTCATTGAAATGAAAGTCGCTCTGAAAGATCTGAAAAAGAAAAAGAAAATTAGTGAGGTAACTAGTAGTGCTGCTAGAATGAATATTTGAATCTCATCCATTATGTTTTGAGAATTCATAGTTCTGATATACGGCATTCCAGAAACCTTTACATCCATACCGAATTTTTCCTCAAACTCTTTAATCCTGGGATTTAGGGTGTTTTCAATGAACTTTTTTCTAACAATCGTATTAACAATATCCTTATTTAAATAAATTGCACTTTGTATTGTGTTCGATTTATTACTGTAGATTAGACCTTCATAAAAAGGAAGTTTGTTAAACAGTTCTTCTTTGTACTCTAAAACTTTTTTATCAGTATATATACTATCTTTTATAAAAGATACCAGCTCAAATCTGGCAGGTTTATCCTTTTTTTCAAGTGTTTTTAGATCACTTATAGAGATTACTAGGTCAATCTCACTATATTGTTTGAACGAATTATTAAAGTCATTCCAAGCCTTTAATTTTGTTGGTGTAAATAGAGAGCTATCATTTACAGCCATGACAATAAGGTTACCTTCATCTCCAAATTTCTCTAGAAATTCCTGATACTTAATATTTACTTCATGATCATCCGGAAGAAGGTTTGCTTCGGTAAAAGAAAACCGCATGTTTTTCCATTGAAAACCGAGAAAAACGGTTATTCCAATAATAATGATAAATATAGCTGCTCTATTACGGAGTATAATTCCAGCTAATGTATTCCAAAACCCGAAAGTTAATAACTTTGCCATTCTCTATTTTCCTTGTGCAAATGTAAGAATTTGAGGTTTTAATACTTAAAAAATATTCAAAAGAAAATGAATAAATAATAATGTATTAAAGCTTTAAGTAAAATGTAAATTTGAAAGCAATGTTGTCTTCTAGTTTTGGTAGATGATACGCACCATATCTATAAGCAAAACTTAATCCAAAACCAGCAAAAAGTTTATTGATTTCAAATCCAGATTCCTGATATCCTTGTTGTAAAGAATTGAAATCAACACCTTGGTGCTTGTCTCGATTACTTACATCTCCAATAGCGTACCTGGTGATTAAAACCATTTCCGGCTTAAACCAACTAGATATTTTAAATGGCCTTAGTCTGTGTCTTATTTGTAGAGTAGCTAATCTATCGCTAAAAAACTCACTAAAATACATGGTTTCAAAACTTCTACGACCAGCAACAGAAAATCTCTGAAAAACAGTTTCTTTTGTTGGAGCATTTGGATATGCGTGATATAAATGTGTTAATGGGACATCACCACTAGCAATGTCTGCTTCTAAGAGTAGGCTAGTACTAGATTGGTTAAGACGATTAATAATGTACTCCGCTTTGACCCCGATCTTGCTATAATTAAAATCACTGTCAAATATTCCTTTGTACCCTTGAGTGTATTGAGCTGTTATTTTTGGATACCCGTCTTGTATTTCTTTAAAACCGTTTGGTGTTTTTAAGAACTTACTAAAAGGACTCCATCTAAGTGCAATTGTGGACTCTGCTGTTTTGTAACGGGAGAAAGAATTACCATTGTCAAGATACGTATAGCCTCCTGTTTGATCAATATTGCTTACAGAAAATTGAGTTTCAGATAATAATTTAGGTAAAATTCTATGTTGTAAGCTTGTACTCCAAGTCCTATGCTTGTAATAAAAATCAATATTCACTAGACGTGGTTCGAATAAGGAATAAACACGCCTATCTGTTAGATAAAAGAAACTTCCTACTTCCTTAAGATCGTCTGTGTAATTCACGTTTAGCCAGGACCCAGAATCTTTATTGAGTAAAACACCTCCGCCAAGTCCAAACTTAAACCTACCATCTCTAAACCCATAAACTAAATAACCTTCGGTACGAAATCGTTTAGAAAACTTTTTATTCGTTAAACCTCCAATTCCCAGACGTAGACCCTCGAAATTATTATATTTTATAGGATAGGTCAGGTCAAAGTCAAAAAAACCAACAGGATAATATCCAATATTGAAACTTTGAATTACATCAATTCTTCGTTCTATGTTTTGTGCCTGAACGATACTGTCTATTATAGGGAAGGATTTTAAGTCCTTTGCGGTAATTGCGCTTGTGCGATATTGGTTCCAATAATCTTCATCCCTGGTAGTGGCTTCGGGATCTATTTCTATAGCAGATTGTTGTAGTTTAATTTTGATATCTTTTGTTGTATTGTAATCAAAGAAGTCTGTTTTGGAAATTAGAAAATCATTATTGCCAGTAAAACTTTTCTTGTCATTCCCTAATCTACCAACTGATATTTGTCCTCCAAACAAAGTTACTTTTTGTTTTCCAATGCCAGGTCTTATTGTAACTTCTTGATTCAGTGGAAACCATAATTTTTCTTCAGAATTATATTTGAAATTATGTTTCACTAAAACATTAAGTTCGCCTCTTAATTCTGCAATTGCTTTTTGGATAGCAAGTGTCTCCATATCTAAATATAAAACACCCTCTAAACCAGCAATTTTTTTAGATCTTCTAGGTTGAAACAAAATTACATATGCAGGCCTTTTTCCTTGTGTAGTATCTAAAACTTTATAGTAATAATTTTTAAGAGCGCGGTTAGATAGTGGGCCTGCGTACCTATTATTAAATATTACATAATTTTCTTTGTACAGCGAGTTAGACTGAATTTTGATGCCTAAAACATTGTAAACGGGCTTGTTAAAACCTGTCATTCTTGAAGCAAGAACGGTTTCTTTTTCATCACGGCCCTTGTTGAACTCGTGTAAACTTACTTTTTCTGAGAGAAAAGAATGTGCATCATTAAAAATCTTTTCCATATCTACTCCTGTGGTATCAGGAGTTTCAAATCTAGCTTGGTTGTCTTCTGTAATTTTAAATTTGTTATAAGTTCTGTAGCTATAACTCTTTAAAGCCTTGTTTGGATTATTTTTTATTTTATTGTTAATAGCTTCTTTGATGATGTTAGAAGCAACGCTTCCTGGGATGTCAATTTTTACCGTTTCTAGATTCTCTGATTTAGGGGAAAGCTGTATTTCTACTTTAACGATATCTTCCGATTTAATAGAGAAATTCTTGGTGTTATACCCTATGTAGCTAACAGTTAGCTTTATTGGATAGCTCTCACATCGTATTACAAATTCTCCAGTTGATGAAGTTAATGCATACGTATTATGATCAGTTTTTACAGTAGCAAATGGTAAGGGTTGGTTGGTGCTTTGGTCAATTACTTTTCCGGTAATGCTAATTTGAGATAGTACAACAAAGTGAGTAAAAAATAATAAACAGAAGAGTTTGTTTTGCATTATCCGATTTGATTCATAGTAATTGAAGTTATACAAAAGTGTTTCGTCAACAAAACACTTTTGTATAATATTGTTTTTCGAAAAAGTATTATACAGTCATAATTTCTTTTTCTTTAACAGATAACATTTCATCAATTTTTTTGATATAACTATCTGTCAATTGTTGAATATCTGATTCAGTGTTTTTGGCCATATCTTCCGATAGACCATCTTTTTCTAATTTTTTTATTTCATTATTAGCGTTCTTCCGATCATTACGTACACCAACTTTTGAATCTTCAGCTTCAGCTTTTGCTTGTCTTACTAGTTCTCTACGACGTTCTTCTGTCAAGGGAGGTACGCTAATGATAACACTCTCTCCATTGTTCATAGGATTGAAACCAAGATTCGCTACCTGAATAGCTTTTTCGATTTCCTGAATTAGAGATTTTTCGAATGGTTGGATGGTAATTGTTCTAGCATCTGGCGTATTTACGTTTCCTACCTGATTTAATGGTGTAGGGTTTCCGTAATATTCAACCATTACACCGCTAAGCATAGCTGGAGAAGCTTTTCCAGCTCTTATAACAATTAATTGTTTTTCTAAATGGGCTATTGCACCCTGCATAGATTCTTTAGTTGAATCCAGAATAAAATCTACTTCTTCGTTCATCTTAATATAATTCTTTTCTTAATTAGTTGATCAAAAAACGAGCCACCTTTTGTTTTGTTAGAGATTTACCTTTGTTCCGATAGACTCACCAGAAATAACCTTTAATAGGTTTCCAGTTTTATTCATATCAAAAACTATAATAGGTAATTCATTTTCTTGACTTAATGTAAAGGCAGTTGTATCCATAACCTTAAGTCCTTTTCTTAAAACATCATCAAATGTAATAAAATCAAATTTAGTAGCTTGAGAATCCTTTTCGGGATCTGCTGTGTAGATTCCATCTACTCTTGTTCCCTTAAGAATAACATCTGCATTAATTTCTATTGCTCTTAATACAGCTGCAGAGTCCGTTGTGAAATATGGGTTACCTGTTCCTCCTCCAAAAATTACAACTCTTCCTTTTTCTAAGTGTCGTATTGCTCTTCTTTTAATGAATGGCTCTGCTACTTCATTAATTTTTATTGCTGATTGCAGTCTAGTAGGAATTTCAGCATCTTCTAGGGCACTTTGTAAAGCTAGTCCATTAATTACTGTAGCAAGCATTCCCATATGATCTGCTTGTACTCTGTCCATACCTTTACTGGCTCCTGCGACACCTCTAAAAATATTACCACCTCCTATAACAATAGCAACTTCTACACCTTTGTTTGTTATTTGCTTAATTTCGTTAGCATATTCTGCTAGTCTTTTAGGATCGATACCGTATTGACGATCTCCCATCAGGGCTTCTCCTGATAATTTTAGTAATATTCTATTGTATTTCATCATTTGCTTGAACTGTGGTGCAAATATAATGATATTCTTAATTTAGAAAATACTTTAATAAGTAAAGGTAAATCTTAAAATAAAGAGTTGAAAATATCGTATGACGAATAAAAAAGGGTTCTTTTCCCCTGATGTCCCTATTGATTGGTTCTAGAGAATGTTATAGGTTTGTCACAGGAAAACAAAATAGAGGGAGATGAGGGATATTTTTGAAATAGTGAAGAAACATTTTTTGAACTTACAAATTCACAATAGTGTAATTTGTATTCTAGACTGATTGGGGAGTTAGTCTTTTTTGGGGTAGCATTTTGGAGGGGTCCAAAATGTTAAAGAAAATGTTTCGAAAACTAATTAGGAAGTATTTCGAAAAATGACGAAAAAAACCGCTTCAATCGAAGCGGTTTTTGATATTTGAAGAAGAAAATTAAATCTCTCTCTTTTCTGTAATTTTATATTATAAAGAAACTCTTTCGAAACTTACCACAGAAACATCTCCTAATGTCTTCACATAATCTCCAACAGTTTTCTTTTCGTCTTTAATAAAGTTTTGATCAAGAAGACATTGTTCTTGGTCAAGAGTAGTGTTGTCGGAAATAAATCTTTCCAACTTACCAGGAAGAATTCTGTCCCAAATTTGCTCAGGCTTACCTTCAGCTTTAAGTTCCGCTTTAAGTTTTTCTTCTGCTTCAGCTATTACTTGGTCAGATAATTGTGATCTTGAAATAAATTGAGGAACATTTTTTAATGTTTTACCTAGTCTTCCAAGTTCTACGTTTTCTTTTTCGATAGCTGCAATTCTAGCCTGAGTTTCTGAGGCTACATATTCTGCATCAAAATCTTTGTAGGATAGTGTAGTTGCTCCCATAGATGCTACTTGCATAGAAATGTCTTTAGCAAGAGTTTCTGCAGTTTCTATGCTGCTAGATAATCCTGTAAGAGCACCAATTTTGTTACCGTGGATATAAGATCCTACAAAAGGAGCTTCTAATACTTTGAAATCACCAATTTCTATCTTCTCTCCAATAACTCCAGTTTGCTCAATAAGCTTATCTTGAACAGACATTCCATTGAAATCAGCATTTAAGAATTCTTCTTTAGAAGAAGAGTTAAGTGCTAATTCAGCTAATTCTTTTGCTAATGAAACGAAAGATTCATTCTTTCCTACGAAATCAGTTTCGCAATTAAGAGAAACGATTACACCTTTATTCTTAGCGTCATTAACTTTTGCGATAACAGCTCCTTCAGAAGATTCTCTGTCGGCTCTTTTATCTGCTATTTTTTGTCCTTTTTCTCTAAGGATTTTTATTGCTTTGTCAAAATCTCCTTCAGCTTCAACAAGTGCTTTTTTACAATCCATCATTCCGGCACCTGTAGCTTTACGTAATTTACTTACTTCTGCGGCTGTAATCTTTGCCATATCTTTTAAATATTTAATGTGTTTGTGTAAAAAATAAGTCGCTTAGTTATTATTACTATAAAAGTAAAGAACTAAACGACTCATTAATTTTATCTTAAAGTTAAGTTTTAAAACTTAGACTTTAATTTTGTAATTTTTAATGATTGAAAGCAATCAATGAATGTTTATTCTTCTTCTTGCTTGGTAGCTTCAGCTACTGCTGGTGCTTCCTCTGCTTTAGCCGGAGCTTCTACAGCGGGTGCAGGTGCTTCGGTTTTAGCCGGAGCTTTTTCAGCTGCTGCTGGTGCTTCAGTTTTAGCAGCTGCTGCTGCTTTTGGAGCTTCTTTAGAAGCTTTTCTTTCACTTAATCCTTCAATAATGGCATCACTTACGTAAGTCATTACTTTGTCGATAGATTTAGAAGCATCATCATTTGCAGGGATTACATACTGAACCTGGCGTGGATCAGAGTTAGTATCTACCATTGCAAAAATTGGAATGTTTAATTTCTGAGCTTCTTTTACTGCGATGTGCTCGCGAGTAATATCTACTACAAATAGAGCCCCAGGTAGACGAGTCATATCAGAAATAGAACCTAAATTCTTTTCTAATTTAGCTCTTAAACGATCTACTTGTAAACGCTCTTTTTTAGATAAAGTGTTGAAAGTACCATCTTTCTTCATTCTATCGATAGCAGCCATTTTCTTTACTGCTTTACGGATAGTAACAAAGTTGGTAAGCATACCACCAGGCCATCTTTCTGTAATGTACGGTTGGTTCGCTTTTGCTGCTTTTTCAGCAACGATTTCTTTAGCTTGTTTTTTGGTAGCAACAAAAAGAATTTTTCTACCAGATGCTGCGATTTTCTTTAAAGCTTCACTCGCTTCGTCAATCTTTGCAGCTGTTTTGTATAAATTGATGATGTGAATTCCATTGCGCTCCATATAAATATATGGTGCCATATTAGGATCCCATCTTCTTGTCAGGTGACCAAAATGTACACCTGCATCAAGTAAGTCTTTTACTTCGATATTGTTTGCCATTTTTGTAATAGTTTACGTTCTGTTGAATTAGCAATACTCAAGTGGCTTATCGTTCATTTTGATATGGCCTTGAGTATTTAGATGCTAAACTAACTCCCTAAATAAGGGGATAACAACAAATACTGTTTTAATAAATTAACGTTTAGAGAACTGGAATTTCTTACGAGCTTTCTTCTGTCCGAATTTCTTACGCTCTACCATTCTAGGATCTCTAGTCAATAAACCTTCTGGTTTAAGGACTGCTCTGTTTTCCTGATCTAACTCGCACATCGCTCTAGATATTGCTAGACGAATTGCTTCAGCTTGTCCAGTAATACCACCTCCGTATACATTTACATTTACATCAAACTTCTCCTCATTCTCTGTAAGAGCAAAAGGTTGGTTCACTTTGTACTGTAATGTAGCAGTAGGAAAGTAGTCGTTAAGATCTTTTTTGTTGATCGTAACTTTTCCAGAACCTTCTTTGAGGTAAACTCGAGCTACAGCCGTTTTTCTACGACCAATTTTGTGAATAACTTCCATTACTTAAATTCTTTTAAGTTAATAGTTTTTGGCTTCTGAGCATCTTGATTGTGATCTGCTCCTGCATAAACCTTTAGATTACGGAATAAAACTGCTCCTAATTTGTTTTTAGGTAACATTCCTTTTACCGCTTTTTCGATTAAACGCTCTGGGTTTTTGTCAAATAACTCCTGAGCAGTAAGACTTCTTTGCCCTCCAGGGTATCCAGTGTGACGGATATATGATTTATCTGTCCACTTTTTTCCTGTTAAGTTGATTTTTTCGGCGTTTGTAATAACTACATTATCACCGCAATCAACATGTGGGGTAAAGTTTGGCTTATGCTTTCCTCTTAATAGTATTGCTACTACAGAAGATAGACGTCCTAAAGTCTGTCCTTCAGCATCTATATGTAACCATTCCTTAGAAACGGTTGCCTTATTGGCAGATACTGTCTTGTAACTTAATGTGTCCACACTAACTAATTTTACTAATTAAACATTCCTTTCCTATATAAAATAGGGGTGCAAATGTACAATTATATATTTATATAGCAAACAGGTAATTGATATTATTTTGTATGTATGATGCATTGGTTTTCAGATAGATCAATTCTCTGATGATTTTTTACTCGTTTTAGGCCTAAAATATCTTTTTCGTGTTAATTTTTTACTAAATAAGCGGTGTAACTGTGACAAAGATTCATAATTTGAGTCCTGTATAAAACATCAATCAACAAACTAATCATCATGAAGTACACGATCCAAGTGTTAGGGTTACTTCTTTTTACACTATGCCTGAATGCTCAGGATTCAACAGTCGTAAAAAAAAGAATCTATACTACAAAACCTATTAACGGGTCAGAAGGGCCGACAATTAATGGATTAATTGAAGAATCTAGCTGGGATCTGGTAGAATGGTCTGGAGATTTTATTGAAAATGAACCGGACGAGAATACTCCACCAAGCGAACAAACTAAATTTAAAATATTATATGATCAGAAATATTTATACATAGCATATAGGTGCTATGATTCTGAGCCTAGTAAAATAGAAAAAAGATTATCTAGAAGAGATGGTTTTGCTGGAGATTGGGTAGAAATTAATTTAGATAGTTATCATGATAAACGAACAGGTTTTTCTTTTACGATTACAGCTGCGGGTGTCAAAGGTGACGAATTTATATCTGACAATGGTAACAATTGGGATGGTAGTTGGAATCCGATCTGGTATACAGCTACTAATATAGATGATGAAGGGTGGACTGCAGAAGTTAAAATTCCTTTAAGTCAATTAAAATTTGGTAAAAGTAAAGAGCAAATATGGGGATTACAGGTAAACCGAAGATTTTTTAGAAAAGAAGAGAGGTCGGTATGGCAACGAGTTCCTCAGGATGCCCCAGGATGGGTTAGCGAGTTTGGAGAATTACATGGGTTGATTAATATAGAGCCTCAGAAACAATTAGAGATTCAGCCTTTTGTGGTTACGCAATATGATACTTTTCCTGAAGAAGATGGGAATCCCTTTAGAGATGGAGATGATTTTAAATTGAATGGAGGATTAGATGCTAAAATTGGTATTACTAATGATCTTACGATGGATTTAACTGTAAATCCTGATTTTGGGCAGGTGGAAGCGGATCCTGCAGCTATTGCTTTAGATGGTTTTCAGATATTTTTTAGAGAACAAAGACCATTTTTTGTAGAGAATAAGAATATTTTTGACTATCGTTTTGCTAATGGTCAAGATAATGTGTTTTATTCAAGAAGGATCGGAAGAAGCCCACAAGGTTCTATTGGATCTAGTCCTGTTAATACAGAGTTTATTGATAGACCTACTAATACCACCATTTTAGGAGCTGCTAAATTTAGCGGAAAGACGAAAAACGGTTGGTCAATTGGTGTTTTAGAAAGTGTAACTCAACGAGAAATAGCTAAGGTAGAAGATGCTGATGGTAACAGACGAGAAACTATTGTAGAACCTTTAACAAATTATTTTGTAGGTAGAGTTCAGAAAGATTTTAATAATCGTAATACGTATTTAGGAGGTATTTTTACGGCTACAAATCGTAATTTTGGTGATATCCTAAATATTGATTTTGATGATCCCGAAACTGATGAAACTTCTGAATTGGTTGGATTAAGGGAGAATAATTTGAATTTCTTAAGAAAATCAGCATATACCGCTGGTTTAGATTTTAGACATAATTGGAAAGATAGAAATTATTTTATCGAGGGAAATTTAGTGACGAGTCATGTAGAAGGGTCTAAAGAAGCTATCGAAGCGACCCAAAATGAGTTGACACATCTTTTTCAAAGAGTAGATGCAGATCATGTAGAGGTAGATCCTAATAGAACTTCACTTACTGGTACAGGTGGTAAGTTGACTGGAGGTAAATCTGGAGGTGGAAATTGGAGATACACAGCAGGAGTTTTTTGGAGATCTCCAGAGTTGGAATTAAACGATGTTGGGTTTTTAAGACAAGCTGATGATATTCGACAATTTGCTAATATTAGATATCTATTTTTGAAACCTACTAAGTTTTATAGAAGAGCAAACCTGAACTTTGAACAAACTTCTGCCTTTGATTTTGAAGGGAATTTTAATAGAATCCAATACGAATTTAATGGATTTATTAATTATAAAAATAATTGGTGGACAGAAGTAGGGGCGGCTCATAAGCCTAGAATTTATACAAACACTGTATTAAGAGGAGGTCCGAGATGGAGGTTTTCTGAAGAGAATTTTGCGTTCTTGTTTTTTGGCTCAGATAGCAGGAAGAAATTTAACTTTACAATGGGATATGTTAATTCTGGTGCGCGACAAAATAATTTCACCTTTCATAGATATGTGTTAAGAATGAGATATCAACCTTTTAATGCATTAAGTATTTCCTTAAACCCAGAATTTGAAAGAAACCCTAATAAAACTCAATATGTAACCGAAGTAGATTTTGCAGGAACACCAAGATACATTACAGCTAGAATTGATCAGCAAACATTAAGCGCTAGTATACGTCTTAATTATAATATCAACCCTAACCTAACTATTCAGTATTATGGACAGCCTTTTATTTCTAGAGGGACCTACACGGATTTTAATTATGTAAATAACCCTATTGCTTCTGATTTAAATGAGAGAGTGACCCTGTATGATGATAATCAGATTTCTTTTGCTGATGATTTATATTCGGTAGATGAAAATCTCGATGGAAATGTTGATTACACAATTGATAATCCAGATTTTGCATTTGTTCAGTTTAGGTCCAATTTGGTGTTGCGTTGGGAGTATATACCTGGTTCGGAGATTTTTCTAGTGTGGTCTCAAGGGGTTAACGGATTAGGCGATCCTGGAGATCATCTGTTTAGAAGCTTGGATAATCAAATTTTTGGTCAGCAACCTGAAAACACTTTTTTGATTAAGGCTACTTATAGGTTTGTCCTATAAAATTTTAAAAAAGGTTTTAAGAAAATTTTTACATCAAGGTTTTTTACGTGTATTTTGCAATACTTAAGGCAATTTTGATATGAAGAAAATTTTAGGACTTTTTGTTTCTATATGTATTATTGGATGTACTACTACTACTACTAAAACAGAAGAGAAAAAGGTTGTTGTCACCGATCCAGAGCCTGTATTACAGAAAATAGACTCCCTGTCTTTTTTTCTAAATCACTATGAGAAGTTTTTTACGACTAATTTTAATATTTCAGAATGTCCTGGTGCTGCTATTGTAATTGTTAAGGATTCTACAGTTATATATAAAAAGGGTTTCGGGGTAAAGGAAATTAATACAACTGATTCTGTAGATGTGAATACAGTTTTTAGAATAGCAAGTCTGTCTAAAGGAGTAACATCAGTTCTTGCAGGAAATCTTGTGGATAATAATGAACTTAGATGGAAACAAAATGTCAAAAAATCGGTTAATATTTTTAGTTTAAGAGATAAGGCACAGGCAGAAAGACTTACTGTTAATCACTTGCTTTCTCATACATCAGGGCTTTATAAGTATACAAATTCTAAATTGATCCATAAAGGAATGTCTTTACAGAATATTGTAGCAAACTTTAAGAGAAATGGTGTAGTGGCTAAAGAAGGTACGGAGTATGAATATCAGAATGCTGTTTTTTCCATAGTAGAAAAGATAATGGAAAATAATACAAGGAAGTCGTTTGAGGAATTATTGAAGGAGCGATTATTTATGCCTGCAGGAATGAAAAATGCATCTAGTAGTTATACGGATATTAAGAAAAATTCAAATGTTGCATTACCACATAAATGGAATCATTATTCTAAAAAATATTATTTAACAGATCTTCATAAAAACTATTACAACGTTGCTGCGGCAGGTGGGATTAATGCTTCTATTTCTGATATGGCGGAATATCTAAAGGTTTTATTGGGAAATCGTCCTGATATTATTTCGAAAGAAAGCTTAACGGAGATTTTTAACCCTGTGATCTGCACTAGTGATAAAGATACTTACGTTAATTTATGGGATGGTGTTACGGACTCTTATTATGCTAAAGGTTGGAGAATTTTAGATTATAGAAACAGGAAAGTTGTTTATCATGGAGGGAACGTAAATCAATACAAAACGCAACTAATGATAGATCCGGAAAATAAGATAGGTATTTGTGTGTTGTTTAATGGGCCTAATACTTTTAATGGACCTGTAATTCCAACTTTTTTAAATTACTATGATTTTTTTACTGCAACTAAGAAAAGTTAATTCTAATTTGCTGAAGTTTGGAGTGAATAAGCACTTATTTTGTGCGTAATAAGAATGAACAATAAATTGTTATTAATATTTAAAACTCAAAAATCATGAAAACTAATTTTTTCCTTTTTGCTATTTCTTTTGCGCTATTTTTTACCTCTTGTAGTTCAGATGACGACAATGTTGGGAATCCTGATATGACTTCTCTTGTTGGAACCTGGGAGCTTACATCTGCTTCTGGTGCTTTGCCAGTTGATCTAAATATGGATGGGAGTGCTTCTACTAATTTACTGGAAGAATTACCTTGCTTTGAAGATACAATTGTAGTAAGTGATGATAATACATATAATCAAAATGTCACACAGATTGATGTGAATATCAGTACAGATTTACCTCCAGTAGTTACTGCTGATTGTACAGGTCTTATTCTTGAGGTAACTGGGGAATGGAGTCTAGAAAGCGGAGAATTAACATTTACTCCAACTGGAATGGATCCTAAAACAGTGATGATTACGCTAACACAGACAACACTTTCTTTTACGGATGAAGTAGAAGATTTAGGGGCAGTAGATTTGGTTTTTACTAGACAGTAAACTCTTTTATTGTGGTTAAAATTAAAAAGCGGTTTCTGTAAGGAAACCGCTTTTTAATTTTTCTTATTCTAAGAAGAAAAAAATTAGCTTTCTTCTTCTTTTTTTACAACTGCTTCTTGATGTTGCTTTTCTGCTAATAGTTTTTTCTGATAACGTCCTTGCACAATATCTACAATTACAAGTACTACAATAACAAAATAGAATGTAGTTTTACTCATCTGCGTAACTTCGTTATTAAGAATATGTAGATGTGCCAGATGGCCTCCTTCTGACAGTAGCATAATACCTACTATAAATAATATGAAAAGTCCTAATACTTCATACATTCTATTTTTCTGAAGAAAATTGGAAACTTTATCAGCTAAAACTATCATTAAAACACCTCCTAGTATAATAGCTATTGACATTAAAACAAGTTGAGGAACATATTCCATGTCGCTAGTTAGAGCCATTGCGCTCAAAATAGAATCAAAGGAAAAAACCAGATTCATAATTACTATCCATAAAATAACCTTTTTGATAGAACCTTTTTTCTCATTTTTTTCTATTTCTTCGTGTTCATTAAGTAACATCATGTGCCAAATTTCTTTGATAGCGGTGTATATAATAAACACACCTCCTGCGAGTACAATGATACTATGCACATTAAATTCGAATTCAAGGATATTATTGTCATGAAGGCTAAAGAATGGTTCTTGGAAAAATTGTATCACTGACATGAGTACAAAAAGCAAAATAATACGAAGTATAATTGCTAGGCCAACTCCCATTTTTCTAACAAAACTTTGTTTTTCTGGAGGTGCTTTTTTTGATTCTAAAGAAATGTAGAGAAGGTTGTCAAATCCTAAAACTGCTTGAAGCAGCACTAGCATTAATAGGGTAATAAGGCTTTCAACGGTAAAAAGTTGTTCCATAAAATAAGTGTTGATTAGTTATGTTGTTATAGATAATTATAAAATTACTAAATGTAGTTTTAAGTTAGTGCGCTTCTAGCCAATTTTCTCCTAACCCCATGTCTACATCCAAAGGAACTGCTAGTGTATAGGCAGTCTCCATTTCTGATTTTATTAATGATTGTACTTTTTCTAATTCAGGTTTATAGACATCAAAAACTAATTCATCATGTACCTGAAGTAGCATTTTAGTTTTATAATCATCCTCTTTTAATTTTGTATGGATGTTGATCATCGCAATTTTGATGATGTCTGCAGCACTACCTTGTATAGGGGCATTTACTGCATTTCGTTCCGCAGCTCCTCGCACAACAGCATTGGCAGAATTAATATCTTTAAGATAACGACGCCTTCCTAGAACGGTCTGTACATATCCATTTTCTCTCGCAAAATCTACCTGCTCGCTCATATAATTACGTAGCTTAGGGTAGGTTTTATAATAGGTGTCAATTAATTCTTTAGCTTCTTTACGAGATAAGTCCGTCTGATTACTTAGTCCAAAAGCAGAAACACCATAAATGATTCCAAAGTTTACTGTTTTGGCATTACTACGTTGCTCTCTTGTGACTTCATCTATAGCGACATTGAAAACTTTGGCAGCAGTAGATGCATGAATATCTTCTCCGCTTTTAAAAGCGTTAATCATAGTTTCTTCTTCGCTTAGGGCAGCTATAATTCTTAATTCTATCTGAGAATAATCTGCCGCTAGTAGTGTATGATCTTTATCTCTTGGTACAAAAGCTTTTCTAACCTGTCTCCCTCTTTCTGTTCTAATAGGTATATTTTGTAAATTAGGATTATTGGAACTTAGTCTACCAGTTGCTGCTACTGTTTGCATATAATCGGTATGGACACGACCTGTGGATTCATTGATTTGACTTGGTAGTGCGTCTACATATGTGCTTTTTAGTTTGGATAAACCACGATAGTCTAATATGTTTTGGATAATTTTATGATCCTTAGCAAGATAGGATAAGACATCCTCTGCGGTGGAATATTGGCCTGTTTTGGTTTTTTTTGGTTTTTCAACCAATTTCATTTTTTCAAAAAGAATGATTCCTAACTGTTTAGGGGATGCAATATTAAATTCTTCTCCTGCTTCCTTATATATGTCGGATTCTAAAGTTTTAATATCATTGTTTAGCTCTTCTGATAGGGACTGTAAAAATTCTTTGTCTAAATTAATTCCTTCTATTTCCATTTCCGAAAGAACTCTTAACAATGGAACTTCAATATCTTCAAATAGCGATAATATATTTGCTTCATTAAGTTCAGGAGTAAAATGTTCTTTAAGCTGATACGTGATATCTGCATCTTCTACTGCATATTCGGTCTGTTGTTCTTGAGGAACTTGTCTAAAAGATAGTTGATTTTTACCTTTTTTTCCTATTAGTTCAGTTATTGAAACGGGTGTGTAATTAAGGTAGGTTTCAGAAAGTACATCCATATTATGCCTCATATCTGGATTGATAAGGTAATGAGCTAGCATTGTATCAAAAAGTTTCCCTTTTACCTCTATGTCATATTTAGCTAATACTTTGATGTCATATTTTAAATTCTGACCAATTTTGGAAATATTATCATCTTCGAAAAACGGTCTTAGTTGTTCAATTAATTCCTGAGCCTCATTTTTGTTTTCTGGAAAAGGAATATAGAATCCTTTCCCAGCTTCCCAAGAAAAGGCAATACCTACCAATTCTGCAATAAGTGGGTTTAGTCCAGTGGTTTCCGTGTCAAAACATACATTTTTTTGTTTGAGTAGATTTTGCATGAATAATTTCATAGCCATGCCTGGCGAAATACTTTGGTAAAAATGTTCTGTATTTGCAATCGTTTTTCTGCTGGAAAATGAATCGGAAGTAGCACTTGCGTCTTGGTTATTTCCAAACAAAGAAAACTGGCCTGCACCTGCTTGTTCCGATTGTTTTTTAGAAGAAGAGGTTATTTCTTGAGGTGCTGTAGGATCTGAAGGGAAAAAGATTTTAGTGAATTGATCAGTTAATCTTCTAAATTCTAACTCTTCAAAAATTTCTTTTACTTTTTTTACGTCTGGTTCAGAAATCTCATAATCGTTCGCATCAAAATTGACATCACAATCCAAGATAATAGTTGCCAATTTTTTAGAAAGGAGTCCTAGCTCTTGATTGGCTTCTACTTTTTCTTTCATCTTACCTTTTAATTGGTCTATATTTTGAAAAAGCCCTTCCATAGATCCATATGCGGCAATAAATTTTTTAGCTGTTTTATCTCCAACTCCTGGTAGACCAGGAATGTTATCTACAGCATCTCCCATCATCCCTAAATAATCAATCACCTGTTCTGGTCGCTCAACTTCAAATCTTTTTTGTACCTCAGGAATACCCCAAATTTCAATACCATTTCCCATTCGAGCTGGGCGATACATAAAAATATTTTCAGATACTAATTGAGCATAATCTTTATCAGGTGTAACCATATATGTTTGGTACCCTTCTTTTTCAGCTTGTTTTGCAATAGTTCCGATCAAATCATCTGCTTCTACACCAGCTCTTTCAATAATTGGAATATGCATAGCTTTTAGTATTTCCTGTATAATGGGAACGGCAATTTTTATGGCTTCTGGAGTTTCGTCTCTGTTCGCTTTGTATTCTGGAAATATTTCCAAGCGGTCTTTGCTTCCTTGTTTGTCAAATGCAACTGCTAAGTGATCTGGATTTTCTCTTTTGATTACATCAAAAAGTGAATTTACAAATCCCATGATTGCAGATGTATCTTGCCCTTTAGAGTTGATTCTTGGATTTTTAATTAGAGCGTAGTATCCACGAAAAATAAGTGCGAATGCATCCAGAAGAAAAAGACGTTTTTGTGACATAGTGTGTGTTCAGTTTTTTAGAAATGCAATATAAAAAGAAGATTGGTCAAATGGTTTCAAAATTATACTAAATAAGAAATGCCGTCAATAAATGACGGCATTTCGCCCCAAAATAAAATTGATAACAATGTTATCAATTGCTATAAATACGATAGTAATATTTTATGAATAAAGTAGATTTTTTTTGTACATCCCTACGGTTAAATAGTAGAACGAAGGTACGAATAAAAATTATACATATGAAAGAAAATTCTAAGATTTATAGTGTTTAGTCTCTTTGTATCTTAGTAATTACGGTGTTTTGTTATGGTTCAATCGTAAACAGTTAATTTTTACTTAAATATACTTATGGTTGACAAAAGGTGGGATAGTTTTGTTTTATTAATAAAATTTAGAATTAATATGCGTTGGATTATTCCTATAGTGCTTTATGTTTTAATAGAATTATATGCTTTTCAAGTAATTCGAACTATTTCAAAAAATCAATGGGTTCAAGTATTGTATTTGATTTTTTCGTTGTTAGTTATTGGGTATGTGATTTATGTTTTTGCAAATTATGATAGAAGTGTAGGTCCTTCAAAATATTCGTTAAGAGCGAGTGGCTTGTTATTGGTTACGCTAGTTCCTAAATTGATTTTAGTGTTGTTTATGTTTGGAGAAGATATTATACGAATCTGTGTTGCGGGGTATACGTATCTTACCAATACTTTTTTTGATGGGAATGCTACGCAATATTTACCAAATAGAAGAAAGTTTATTAGCCAATTAGCTTTAGGTGTGGCTGCTATTCCGTTTGCAGGATTAGTACATGGTATATTTAGGGGTAAATATAATTTTAAGGTCATTAATCATGTTCTTTATTATGAAGACTTACCAAATGCTTTTGATGGTTTTCGCTTGACTCAGATATCTGATATTCACTCGGGTAGTTTTGAAGAGGTAGAAAAGATAGAATATGCGGTAGATTTAATTAATCAGCAAGAAACAGATTTGTTGGTTTTTACAGGGGATATTGTAAATACTATGGCGAGCGAAATGGATGATTGGATTGAAATTTTTAAAGGCCTAAAAACACCTTCCTTTGGTAAGTATTCTATATTAGGTAATCATGATTATGGGGAATACGTTACTTGGGATACGGAAGAAGAAAAAGAAGCTAATTTTGAGGCTATAAAAGAGGTGCATTCTAAAATTGACTTTAGATTATTGCTTAATGAAAATGCTTTTATAGAAAAGGATAATGAACGTATAGCTATTGTGGGAGTAGAGAATTGGGGTCATAATTTCAAAAAGGCTGGAGATTTGACTAAAGCCTCAAAAGGTGTTGTTAAAGAAGATTTTAAAATATTATTAAGTCATGATCCTTCCCATTGGGAATATGAGGTTAAAAAACATGATGATCATTACCACTTAACGCTTAGTGGGCATACTCACGGGTTTCAATTTGGAATAGAAATTCCTGGATTTTTGAAATGGAGTCCAGTTCAATATGTCTACAAGCAATGGGCTGGTATGTATAATGAAATGGGTCGTTATCTTAATGTGAATAGAGGATTTGGTTTTCATGCGTTTCCTGGAAGAGTTGGTATTTGGCCAGAAATTACTGTAATAGAATTGAGAAAAGGTTCTAAACCCGCATAATTCGAAGAAAGTGTTATATTTACAATTATATATCAACTTTGTTCGTTAGTATAGCAGAGTTAGATGATAAAATTTTTAGAACATGTCAAAGTTTGGAGAGTTAATAGGTATTGAAGTTCCAGTTTTGCTGGATTTTTATACTGAATGGAATGAACCTTCTGTGTCCATGCATCCTGTGTTGCGGGATGTGGCAGCTGCTCTTGGAGATAAAGCTAAAGTGATAAAGATAGATGTGGATAAAAATGAAGAGTTGGCTACAGCACTTCGTATTAAAGGTCTTCCTACCTTAATGATTTATAAAGAAGGAGAAATGGTTTGGAGACAAAGTGGAGAACAAGATGCTAATACTCTTATTGGTCTTATGAAGGAATATGTTTAAAACAATTTTTTTAAGTTGTTTTAAATCATATTTTCTCAAAAACAAACCCTTTTTGGGAAAAATGTTTTAACACTTTTGGTAAAGCTATCTTTAAGTTTCTAAATGCTTTAATACTATCGTGAAAAACGATGATACTTCCCTTTTTAGAATTATTAATTACGATGTCAGTGCATTGTTCAGGTGACGTGCTTTTATCCCAGTCTTTGGATAAGACATCCCATAATATAATTTGATATTTTAATTTTCTTAATTCAGATAATTTAGGTTTGCTTAATTGTCCATATGGAGGTCTAAAGAATTTATTATTAATTTTAGTGTGTTCTAAAATTTCATTTTCACATTTTAAAACATTATCAACATATTCGGTAAGGCTGTTTTTTCTAGCTTTTAGATGGTTCATAGTATGATTGCCAATACTATGATCTTCTAGGACAATTCTATTGAAAATTTCAGGATTTTTCTGAATGTTTTCACCAATACAAAAAAAAGTAGCTTTTGCATCATAAAGATTTAGTTGATCTAGTACAAAATCTGTAACTTCAGGTATAGGGCCATCATCAAAGGTTAGGTAGATCTTTTTTTCTTTTCTATCATAAAAATCCCAAGTATAATTTGGGAAAAGTAACTTAATGCTATTCGGTGTCTTGTTAGGTATTAAATCCAAATTGATATAAAAAAAGAGCCTTATTTTTGTAAGGCTCTGTTATTAGGTTATGAGTTTGATAAATCTTCTAAAGTGTCAAGTGGTTTTTGGCTATCTAAAAGTTCTTTTCGTAAATCCTGTTCTTGATCTTCCAAAACATCTTCATTGTCATATTCTTCATCTTCAGAATAGAGTCTTGTGAATAGCCTTAGATATCTATTGAATTCTTCGGCCTTCTCTTCGATCATCTCTTTATCTTGGTTGATTATCAATAAATCTACTACACTTCTGTAACGTTCTACGTTGCTTACTATTTCGCTAGCATATTCATATTGATTTTCCAAAGTAAGGCTTCCAAAATAGGTTAGCTGTTCTTGATATTTTTTGGCAATTTTATTCCATAAATCACGAGCTTTTTCTTTTTCTCCTACTTCATAATATCCACTTACGTATGGTTCCAATAGGGTATAATATTCATAGTATTCTATTGGCATTTTCTCCATCCCAAGATCTAGGATTGTTTTAGCTTTATCTTTTTTGCCTTCATTAATCAATGCTTCTACTAATCTTGCTAAGTTACTTCTGTAAGTGATGGCATTTTTACGAGTTTCTGGATCATGATAAATGTTAGGGTTTTCGCTATTTCCCCAATCCCAACTTGTAACATTGTTATACATTAGGTCTGTGTCAATGCGTCCCATATCATAAGGATTGCGTTTGTCTATTGGAGTTCTTATAGGGACTAATTTGTAGGTAACACCATCTAATTGTAAATAGTCTTTCATCCATAAGTAATCATCATCTCCAAAACTTCCACCAGTAAAGTAAACAGGTCTTTCCCAATTGTTATTGGCTATCATGTCCAGCATTAATAATCTATTTTTAAATAGCAAGTCGCCTTTTAGATGTATGTCTATATAAGGAACGATAAGATCAGCATCTTTTTGAGATACTATTCCATTTCTAAGAACTGCTTCTTTGTCTACAGGGATTCTTATGTGCTTAGTAGGAAAAGTATTTACTTGTTTTCCATTTTGTAAATCACCTTTAGTTCTTGGGTCATCTGTCTCAATCCATCGCATCCAGTTTTTGATGAGCATAGTGTCATTTGTAACTGGTTTGTAATAAATGGCATCATTGTTTCCAAATCTATAGAAATCATGAGTCAACTGGGAAGGGATTGGTTTACCGTCATACGCTGCTTTTTTCATTTGATCAATGTACCAATCCGTAGCAAATAAACTTGTATTTACTGTTCGTACATCGGTTCTGTATTCTTCTATATCTTGAGCATACCACAACGCAAAAGTGTCATTGTCTCCTATGGTAAAAAGAATTGCATCTTTTTGACACGACTGCAAGTACATTTTTGCCATTGCTTGAGCTGTGTATCTATTTGAGCGATCATGATCATCCCAATTTTGCGCGGCTAATAAGACAGGTACTGCTAATAAGCATATACCAGTTATTATAGGAGCTAGTAGTTTTGGTTTTAATGAGTTTTTTAGAAGGTCGAATAAGGCGTATACTCCAAAACCTATCCAGATTGCAAAAACATAAAAAGATCCAACTAATGCATAATCTCTTTCTCGAGGTTCGAAAGGTCTTTCGTTAAGATATATTTTTAGAGCTAATCCCGTGAATAAGAAAAACGCTAATAATACCCAGAAATTCTTCTTGTCTTTTTGTAATTGGAATACAAATCCAATAAGTCCAAGTAATAAAGGTAAAAAATAATATGTATTACGAGCTTTATTTTTTAATACATCGTTAGGTAAATTATCTTGGGACCCTAAATGCATTTCATCAATAAATTTAATACCACTTAGCCAATTTCCTTCAAGGTTATTGTATTTCCCTTGATTATCATCTTGTCTACCAACAAAATTCCACATAAAATACCTCCAATACATATATCCTATTTGATATTCTATAAGATAAAGTACGTTAGACGCAAAGGATGGTTTTTCAACATTTAAATAATCACCAAAAGAGCGTAAGAATTTATTATAGTCATCATTATCTAATTTGCCGACAGCATATTCTCTTCGGAACTGTGTGACAGCTTCTAGTAATTCTGATTCGTCTTGGTATTCCGGTTTTATTGTAAATCTAATAGGTCCGGTGAAGTCCATGTAATTAGAAATATGCTCAGTACTCCACATTCTTGGTAAAAATGCTTTGTGATCATCGTCAATGTTTTGTCTTGCATTTTTCCAGTCATTTACAATATCGTATTTTCCGGTTTTTAGATTTTTTTCATATTTAGGTTTATCATCTTCATATGGTTCGTCTTCGTCAAGCCCAGCATATATTTCGGTAAACTGTGGACCATAAAATAGATGAGTTTCCGGGTATTGTTCTAGATTGTAATAGGCTAGTAATTCCCTAGCGTTGTTTGGATTATTTTCGTTAATTACAGTACCAGCATTTGCTCTTATAGGAAGCATAACCCAGGAAGAGAATCCAATGAATATAAATAATACGCACAATACCGCAGAGTTTATCAAAGGGAACCCCTTTTTTCGAGTGTATTTAAGAATGAAATAAAACGCAGTAGCTATAATGAGTCCTAAAAAGATAGTTCCGGAATTAAAAGGCATTCCAAAACTATTCACAAAAGTAACTTCAAACCATCCAAATAATTTTAAAGTAGAAGGCAGGAGAAGTTTAAAAATAAATAAAAGTATTGCAACAACTACGATGTTAGCAATAATAAAGTTCTTTACAGTAACCTTGTAATTTTTAAAATAATATAGTAATCCGATAGCAGGTATAGAAAGTAGCCCCATAAAGTGAACTCCAAAAGAAAGTCCAGCAACAAAAGCAATTAGAATTAACCAACGATTACCTCTTGATTTATGCATGTCTCTTTCCCATAGTAGTCCTAGGTAAAATAGTACAGATAAAATGCAAGTAGCCATTGCGTAAACTTCCGCTTCTACTGCATTGAACCAAAAACTATCAGTAAAAGCAAATGCTAATGATCCGACTAATCCGCTTCCTAAGGTTGCTAGAGCCTTACCATCTGTGAATTTCTCATCTCTTGTAATTAATTTTTTAACAAGAATAGTGATTGACCAAAACATAAAAAGAATAGCAAAAGCACTAGCGAAAGCTGAAGTCATGTTAACAGCGAGAGCAATTTGGGTTGGGTCTGATACAAATGTGGATGCGAAAGCACCTATCATTTGAAATAGAGGTGCTCCTGGTGGGTGTCCAACTTGTAATTTAGATGATGTAGCGATATACTCACCAGCGTCCCAAAAACTAGCCGTTGGCTCAACGGTTAAGGAGTAGACACAAAGGGCGATTCCAAAAACTACCCATCCTAATATTTTATTCCACTTTTTAAAGTTGAATGTGCTCATAAGATATAACTGTTATATAACGTGTGGCGAATTTAGTAATAAAAATACTTCTCTATTGTTTTTTTTAGCAAACGCTTAACAGAAGTTTATATTATTGGTGAATATGTATTTAAAATTATGCCGATTATTAATTTTAAAAATTAATATGATATTTTTTTCAAAAAAATGTTTGGATACTTAAAAGAAAATTTTAAATTTGCATCCGCATTACGGAATTGGCCCATGGTGTAACTGGCAACACGTCTGTTTTTGGTACAGAAGAGTCTAGGTTCGAGCCCTAGTGGGCCAACAAAAAAGGAGTAACATTTAAGTTGCTCCTTTTTTTATTTGGATGTTGTTCGATTGTATTAAATCTTAAAGGTTAACACAGGTCTTTTTGCATGATTTACTACATCTTCCCCAAGACTTCCGTTGATAAAATGGGATAATCCCTTTCTTCCATGCGTGCTGATTCCAATGAGACCAGCGTTAACTGAGTTAGCAAAATTTAAAATTCCTTTTTCTACATTAACGTCGTTATAAATATTTAATGTGTAGTTGTTGATAGGTAAATCGGCAATCATTAAATTCATTTTTTCTTCTGTTTCTCTTGTTGTTTTAAAACTATTTGCCGTATTTATCCAAACTAAATGAAGTTTTGCTTCTAATTGTTTAGCAAACTCGTGTGCAGATATTAATGATGGTTTGTCTTCGTCATCAAAATTCGTAGCGTAAACAAGATCATTTACGTTAAATATGTTACAGTCTTCTTTAATAACAAGAACTGGTTTTTCAGAGGTTCTAACAACCTTCTCGGCATTCGATCCTATAAATAATTCTTCAAAACCAGATGAACCATGAGATCCCATTATAATCATGTCTATGTCATTTTTCTTGCAGGAATCCATAATTCCATGAAGAATATCTTCGAAACTTACTGTTTCAATGACTTCTAGATCTTCTAAATAATCACTTGCTAGAATTTCTTCAAACTTTTTATGAGTCTGTTTCATGAAAAATATAGCTTCTGGAGCTTGTGAAGAAGCTCCAGACGACATTAAGTCAACTAAATGCACGGGCATTTCTAAAATATGAAGAAGATAAATTTGGCAGTCGTATTTTTTTGCTATTTGAGCAGCTACTTTTAAAGCGCTTTCTGCTTGTGAAGAAAAGTCAGTAGGTACTAGAATTTTTTTGATCATGGTTAAGTGTGTTTAAGAGAAGTTTTATTAATATCTAAATTAGGACTTGTTTTGGGTTAGTGGTTTTAATAGGACTAACCTTTGGTTAAAAATGTGTTTTAATTATGATTCTCAAAATAATCAATAAAAGGTAATGTGCTAATAGTCATTTAAATTTACGAATAAATTCATTCTTAAGTAGATTTTGAATCTAAGATATTATTACTATCTTTGCACCGTTGAAATTAAAAAACCAGATTGAGGGGACGAAAAGTCCCCTCTTTTTATCTGCCTATGTTATTAAAAGATAAAGTTCAGAGTTTGTTGACGGAAGCCCTTGAAGAAAGGCCCGCTCTTTTCTTGATTAGTCAAAAAATACACCCAGGAAATATAATAGAGATTATTGTAGATGGTGATGGAGGTGTGACAGTAGAGGATTGTATTGCTGTAAGTAGAGCTATTGAGCATAATTTGGACCGAGAAGAAGAAGATTTTTCTTTGCAAGTGATGTCTGCAGGTATCTCTGAGGGATTAGTGCATCGACGTCAATATAAAAACAATATAGGTAGAAAACTAAAGGTTAAAACCGAAGGTGGTGATACTATAGAAGGAGAGTTGGTTTCTGTGTCGGATGATAGTATAGATTTGGTTTGGAAGGCAAGAGAGCCTAAGCCGATAGGAAAAGGAAAAATAACAGTAACAAAGGAAGCTTCTCTTTCTTACGAGGAAATAAAGGAAGCTAAAGTTATGATAACATTTTAATTATAAATTGATATGGAAAATATCGCATTAATAGAGTCATTTTCAGAATTTAAGGATGATAAGTTAATCGATCGTGTTACGCTAATGGCGATCTTAGAAGATGTATTTAGAAATGCATTAAAAAAGAAATTTGGTAGTGATGATAATTTCGATATCATTATAAACCCTGATAAAGGGGATTTAGAGATTTGGAGAAATCGTGTGGTTGTTGCAGATGGTGAGGTTGAAGATGGGAATCAGGAAATATCAATTTCTGAAGCACAAAAAATAGAACCGGATTTTGAAATTGGAGAAGATGTTTCCCAAGAAGTAAAGTTGATAGATTTAGGGAGACGTTCAATTTTGGCTTTGCGTCAGAATTTAATTTCGAAAATTCATGAGCACGATAACACTAATATATATAAGCAATTTAAAGAATTAGAAGGAGAGATATATACGGCAGAAGTACATCATATTCGTCACAGAGCTATTATTTTATTAGATGACGAGGGGAATGAGATAATTTTGCCAAAGGATAGACAAATACCTTCGGACTTTTTTAGAAAAGGAGAAAACGTAAGAGGAGTAATAGAGTCTGTAGAATTAAAGGGGAACAAGCCTGCAATTATTATGTCTAGAACATCTCCGTTATTCTTGGAGAAATTGTTTGAGTCGGAAATTCCGGAAGTTTTTGATGGTTTAATTACTGTTAAGAAAGTGGTAAGAATACCGGGAGAGAAGGCGAAAGTTGCTGTAGATTCTTATGATGATAGAATTGATCCAGTTGGAGCTTGTGTTGGTATGAAAGGTTCTCGTATTCATGGTATCGTGAGAGAGTTGGGGAATGAAAATATTGATGTGATTAATTATACGAATAACCTTCAGTTGTTTATTACTAGAGCGTTAAGTCCGGCTAGGGTAACATCTATAAAGCTTAACGAAGAAGGTAGTCGTGCAGAGGTTATGTTAAAACCAGAAGAAGTTTCTAAAGCGATTGGTCGTGGAGGTCACAATATTAGATTGGCAGGTCAATTAACTGGTTACGAGATTGACGTGTTTAGAGAAGGAGTAGAAGAAGATGTTGAATTGTCAGAGTTTTCTGATGAAATCGACTCTTGGATTATAGCAGAATTTGCTAAAATTGGGCTAGATACAGCTAAGAGTATTTTAGAACAAGATATTAAGGACTTAGTAAAAAGAACAGATCTTGAAGAAGAGACTGTTAGTGAAGTTATTAGAATATTAAAATCAGAATTTGAAGATTAATAACTTCAATTAATTTATATTTGAGCATAAAATAATAAGGCATTTATGGCTGAAGCAAAAACAATGAGATTAAATAAGGTATTACGCGAATTCAATATCTCGTTAGATCGGGCTGTTGACTTTTTGAATTCAAAAGGTCATGAGATAGACTCGCGTCCTACCACAAAGATTTCTACGGAGATCTATCAGCTGTTGTTTGATGAGTTCCAGACAGACAAGAGTAAGAAGGTAGCTTCTAAAGAGGTGGGTGAGGAAAAAAGAAAGGAGAAAGAAGCGCTAAGAGTGCAAATTGAAACGGAACAAGAGGAGAGACGCAAGCGTGCTGAAGCTCGTGAAGTTGTGAAAGCCAAAGCCCAATTATCTGGACCTAAACAAGTAGGTAAAATCGAATTAGATAAGAAAGAAGAAGTTGTTGAAAAGCCCGAAGAAAAAGCAGCAACGGAAACTCCTGAAAAGGAAGAGGTAAAAGAAAAGGAGAAAGAGGTAGAAAAGGAGAAAGAAAAAGCTCCTGAAGTAGTCTCTAATAGACCTGCTAAGAAAGGTATAAAAATAGCGAAAGTTGCGGCGATAGATTTAGAGCAAAAGAAAGCTTCTAAGCCTGTGGAGCAACCTACGAAAAAAGAGGCTTCTGCTCCGAAAGAGCCAGAGCCGCAAGGAGACCCTGTGAAGGTGGAGACTCAGTATAAAAAGCTAGATGGACCTAATTTTACCGGTCAAAAGATAGATTTAACTAAGTTTCAGAAACCTCCAAAAAAGAAAGAAGATAAATCTAAATCTTCAGATAGCGATCCGAAAAAGCGTCGTAGAAGAATTAGTAAAGATGGAGGTGCTAAGTCAGGAGGACCTGGTAATAGACAAGGTGGAAATCGTGGTCGTGGTCCAGGAAATCGTGGCCCAGGAAATCGTGGTCCAGGAAAAGGTAAAAGACCTGCTGTAGTTAAGGAGGAGCCTAGTGAAGAAGAAGTACAAAAACAAGTAAGAGAAACTCTTGAGAAACTTCAAGGGAAATCAAATAAATCTAAGGCAGCTAAATATCGAAGAGATAAGCGTGATCAGCACCGTCAAAAAGCGGAAGATGATGTGGCTCAGCAAGAACAAGCAAGTAAAGTTCTTAAGGTAACTGAGTTTGTTACTGTTTCTGAAGTAGCTACGATGATGGATGTGCCTACTACGCAAGTAATTTCGGCTTGTATGTCACTAGGTATTATGGTGACAATGAATCAACGTTTGGATGCAGAAACGCTATCTATTGTTGCTGATGAATTTGGATATGAGGTTGATTTTGTAACATCCGATATTGAAGAGTCAATTGAAGAAATAGTTGATGCTCCAGAAGATCTTGTGTTAAGAGCTCCAATTGTTACTGTAATGGGACATGTAGATCATGGTAAAACTTCCTTGTTAGATTACATTCGTGAAGAGAATGTGATAGCAGGTGAGAGTGGGGGTATTACTCAGCATATTGGTGCTTATGGTGTGCAGTTAGATAATGGTCAAAAAATTGCTTTCTTAGATACGCCAGGTCACGAAGCGTTTACCGCAATGCGTGCCCGTGGTGCTCAGGTAACAGATTTAGCGATTATTGTGATAGCGGCAGACGATGATGTGATGCCACAAACAAAAGAAGCAATCAGCCATGCTCAGGCAGCTGGTGTTCCTATTGTTTTTGCAATAAATAAAGTAGATAGACCAGAAGCTAATCCTGATAAGATTAAGGAAAAATTAGCTTCTATGAATTTACTAGTAGAAGATTGGGGAGGAAAAATTCAATCCCACGATATTTCTGCTAAAACAGGGCAAGGAGTTAAGGAACTTTTAGAAAAAGTTCTTTTAGAAGCCGAAATATTAGAGCTTAAGGCGAATCCAGATAGATTAGCATCTGGAACTGTTGTAGAAGCATTTTTAGATAAAGGTAGAGGTTATGTGTCGACTATTTTAGTGCAAACTGGTACGCTTCAGGTGGGAGATTATGTCTTAGCTGGTAAAAATAGTGGTAAGGTTAAAGCTATGCAGGATGAACGTGGTAAAAACGTTAAAAAAGCGGGCCCTTCTACACCTGTATCTATTTTAGGTCTAGATGGTGCTCCTCAAGCTGGTGATAAGTTTAGTGTGTTGGAAGACGAAAGAGAGGCGAAAGATATAGCTTCGAAAAGAGCTCAGTTGCATAGAGAACAATCTGTACGTACACAGAGACATATTACACTGGATGAAATTGGACGTCGAATTGCACTTGGAGACTTTAAGGAATTGAATATTATTCTTAAAGGAGATGTGGATGGTTCTGTGGAAGCATTAACAGATTCGTTCCAGAAGTTGTCGACAGAGGAAATTCATGTTAATATTATTCACAAGGCAGTAGGAGCGATAACGGAAAGTGATGTGTTATTAGCATCTGCTTCTGACGCAATTATTATAGGGTTTAATGTGAGGCCTGCGGGTAATGCTCGTCAGGTTGCTGATAAGGAAGAAATTGATATCAGAACATATTCGATCATATACGATGCAATTAATGATCTAAAGGATGCAATGGAAGGTATGCTTTCTCCGGTTATGAAAGAGGAGATTACTGGAACGGCTGAAATTAGAGAAACTTTCAAGATATCTAAGGTAGGAACAATTGCAGGTTGTATGGTTCAGACTGGTAAGATAATACGTAACGCTGGAATTCGATTAATACGTGAAGGTGTGGTTGTTTATACTGGTGAGCTAGCTTCTCTGAAAAGATTTAAAGATGATGCAAAAGAGGTTTCTAAAGGGTATGATTGTGGATTGCAGGTTAAAAATTACAATGATATTAAAATAGGTGATGTAATTGAATCATTCCAGGAAGTGGCTGTGAAGAAAAAATTATAAAGCTATTATAGAGGTTATAATTAAAAAGCCCGATCATAAATGATCGGGCTTTTTGTTTTTGAAAAGTAATGGTATTTATTTTTTTTCTGGCTTAAAAGGAAATGCATTAGGGAATTCTTTTCTGATTTCTTTTAAAGCACGATCTGTTTCTAATTTACTTCGGTAATTTCCTATCCATACTTTATGATTAGGAGTTTCGTAAACAATATCAGCTCTCCATTGCGGAAAAGTTTTTTCGGCATTGTTTCTAATGGTGTTTGCTTTGTTTAGATCTCCTGTGTATAATTGAATTCTATAATTTTCGCTAAGAACACCGTCTTTATCCATTTTTGTTTTGATATCCAGTAATTGATTAATTCTTGGATCTTGGTTGATAGTAATGGTCGGTTCGACTGGTGGAGTCATTTCTACAGTGGTAAAAACTGTTGGATTGTCTAAATTAGTTGAGTCTTGTGCACTTATATAGGTGATTCCTGTGAAACAAAAACCTAATAATAAAAGGTTGTTTTTTTTGTTTAAAATTCTCATTACAAATAGATTTGATACAAAGGTAAAGTTTAATAACTCAAAATCCTTTAAAAATATTATTTAGAATTATTATAAATTACCACTTAACACTTCGCTAACATTTCTAAAATCGACTTATTATAGTACTTTTGCTGTCGAATTAAATGGACGTGGTTTTTGTCTCATTTTTTACGAATAATGAAAAAACCATACCAAAATTTAGACGATAATTCTACTTAATAATATGAAACAGGTGAAATACCGAAATTCAGCCTCAAAACTCCTACTCTTAGGAACTGTTTTTTTATTCTCTTTATTGAATCCAGTTTTTGCTCAGGAAGAAGCTGTATCAACAGAAGCTGCTGCTGTAGAAACAGCTGCAGGTGGAGATGTAGCAAAAGGAGAAGCGTTATTTAAATCGTTATGTGCAGCTTGTCACAAACGTTATAAGAAAATGACAGGCCCTGCGCTTTTTGGAGTAACAGAGAAACACGATAGAGAGTGGTTGTACTCTTGGGTTAAGAATAGCGCGGCAATGATTGCTTCAGGTGATGCAGCAGCCGTTGCAATTTGGGAGGAGTATAATAAGACTCCAATGAATGCATTTCCTCAATTGACTAATGTTGATATAGATAATATATTGGCGTATGTTATGGTTCCTAAAGCGGAGCCTAAGGTTGTAACAGAAGACGTTGGTAGTAAAGGCGGTTCTGATTCTGGAGTGTCTTCTAATCTTGTATTAGCTGCTTTGGCATTAGTGTTTCTGATGTTAGTGGTAGTGTTGTTTTTGGTTAATAAAACACTTAGAAGTTTTGCAGAGGCAAATGGTGTAGAGTTGTCAGAAGCGGAAGCAAGAACTCCAATATGGAAAGCGTTTGTGCAAAACCAATTTTTAGTATTGGTGTCAGCGATATTTGTATTGCTAGCTAGTGGGTACTTTGTATATGGTTACTTTATGCAAGTAGGAGTTGATCAAGGATATATGCCGATTCAACCAATACATTATTCTCATAAAATTCACGCTGGAGATAATAAGATAGAGTGTAAGTATTGTCACTCTTCTGCTAGAGTTTCTAAGCATTCGGGAATTCCTTCTCTTAATGTGTGTATGAACTGTCATAAGTCAATTAGTGAAGTTGCGGAAGGAACTGCAACTGCTGATTATTCAAAAGAGTTCTATGATGGAGAAATCAAGAAGCTATACAAAGCTGTAGGTTGGGATGAAAACTCGCAATCTTATACCGGTGAAACTGAGCCAGTGAAATGGGTGCGTATTCACAATCTTCCAGATTTCGCATATTTTAATCACTCTCAGCACGTAAGTGTGGCTGGTATAGAATGTCAGAAATGTCATGGTCCCGTAGAAGAAATGGAAATTATGTATCAACATGCTCCATTAACAATGGGTTGGTGTATTAATTGCCATAGAGAGACAAATGTGAAGATGGAAGGCAATGAGTATTACGATAAGATACATAAAGAATTGTCTAAGAAGTATGGTGTGGATAAGCTAACAGCTGCTCAGATGGGTGGTCTGGAATGTGGTAAGTGTCACTATTAATAAAATGATTTGTTCGTTTAAGCGAAAAAATAAGTAAGAAGCTAATATCAATTATATATGTCATCAAACAAGAAATACTGGAAAAGTGTTGAAGAGCTGAACGAAAATAGCTCTATTGTTGAGACGCTACAACAAAATGAATTCGTTCAGGAGATTCCTACGGATGAGTTTTTAGGAGATAAAGAATCTCTAGAAAGTTCTTCGACTTCTCGTCGTGACTTTCTTAAATATGTAGGTTTTAGTACAGCAGCTGCATCTTTGGCAGCTTGTGAAGGACCAGTAATTAAATCAATACCTTATGTAGTTCAGCCGGAAAGAATTGTTCCTGGTGTTGCTAATTATTATGCAACTACTATTGCTGATGGTTTTGATTTTGCAAGTGTTTTAATTAAAACAAGAGAAGGTCGTCCGATCAAAGTAGAAAATAATAATCTTGCTACTTCTAATGGAGATGCAAACGCAAGGGTACATGCTTCAGTATTGTCCTTATATGATAATACTCGTTTGCAAGGTCCTAGAAGAGGTGATGAAGATATTAGTTGGGATGATCTGGATAAAGAAGTAGGAGCAAAACTAAAAAGTTTAGGAGGAAAACAAATTGTATTGTTGACTCAAACTTTTGCAAGTCCTTCTACATCTAAATTGATCTCAGAATTTAAAGCAAAATATTCAAACGTTTCTCAAGTTGTATATGATGCAATATCTTATAGCGAGGCATTAGATGCTTATGAGATGATGTATGGTGAAAGAGCGTTAGGTGATTATGATTTTTCTAAGGTAAATACAATAGTTAGTGTTGCAGCAGATTTCTTAGGAGATTGGCAAGGAGGTGGTTATGATAGTGGGTATGCACAAGGACGTGTTCCTAAAAATGGAAAAATGTCAAGACATATTCATTTTGAGGCAAATATGTCGCTTTCCGGAGCGAATGCAGATAAAAGAGTAAAAGCAACGCCAACTCAGCAAAAGCAGGTGTTAGCAGCTTTGTATAAGTATGTTACTGGTGCTGGTTCTAAAGGAGCTTTGGATGCAGGATTAGATGCAGAGGTTGTTAAAGCAGCTAAGCAGATACAGAAAGCAGGAAGCAACGCAGTTGTAGTTTCTGGAATTCAAGATGTCGATGCTCAATTGTTAGTTTTAGCGATTAATAAATATATTAGTAGTAAAGCATTTAATGAAGCTACGCCAAGAAAAATTCGTCAAGGTAATGCTAAGGCGGTTGCTCAGTTGGTGAAAGATATGAATGCTGGACGCGTTGGAGCGCTTTTAATAGCAGGTGTTAATCCAGCATATTCTCTTCCGAATGCAAATGAATTTAAGGAAGGTCTTAAGAAAGTAGATGTTTCTGTGGCATTTAGTATGCATAATGATGCTACCGCATCTGAGTGTACTTATATTGCTACTACACCTCATTATTTAGAATCATGGGGAGATGTAGAGTTAAAGAAAGGTAGTTATAGTTTAATGCAGCCTACTATTCGTCCTTTGTTTGATACAAGACAATTTCAAGAAACATTATTAAAGTGGACAGGTAATACTGCTGCTTATAACGATTATATTAAAGACGCTTGGACAGGTGTTCTGGGAGGTACCTCTTGGAATCAGGCATTACACGATGGAGTATTGGTGAAGCCAGTACTTGCTAAGGAGTCTTTAGAAACAGCTATAGCTACCCCAGAGGGTGATGCAGAAGTTGTAGAGGCAGTACCTGCTGGGCCTAATGTTGGTGCCGCGGCTAGGAGGTTATCTACGGCAAAATCAAATGGATTAGAACTTACTTTATATACAAAAACTGCTTTAGGTGATGGACAGCAGGCTAATAACCCTTGGTTACAAGAGATGCCTGATCCAATAACTAGAGCTTCGTGGGATAATTATCTTACAATTTCTAGAGCAGATGCTGAAGCGAACAGCCTGATAAATGAAAATGTTGCCAATGGTGCTTTGGATGGTAGTTATGCTACTGTAACGGTAAATGGAGTTAATGTGACGGCGCCTGTTATTATACAACCTGGTCAAGCACAAGGAACTGTAGGTTTAGCTTTAGGGTATGGTAAGAAAGTTGGTGTAAAAGAAGAAATGCAAGTAGGTATCAATGCATTTGCTTTATATCAGAATCAAAATGCGGTTCAATCTGTTTCTATTGCAGCAGCTGAAGGCACACATGAATTTGCTTGTGTGCAATTACATAATACATTGATGGGTCGTGGAGATATTATTAAAGAAACGACTCTTGAAATATTTAATACAGGCAATCCGAAAGATTGGAATAAAATGCCTCAAGTAAGTAAGGATCATATAGAGTTTGATGTTACTTCGCCAGAGGTTGATCTTTGGGATGAGTTTGATCGTTCTGTAGGACATCATTTTAATCTTTCTATCGATTTAAATGCTTGTACAGGATGTGGAGCTTGTGTTATTGCTTGTCACGCAGAGAACAATGTTCCTGTTGTTGGTAAGTCTGAAATTAGAAGATCTCGTGATATGCATTGGTTGCGTATTGATCGTTATTATTCTTCAGAAGAAAGTTTTGATGGAGATAATAAAAAGAAAGATGCTATTTCTGGTCTAGGTAGTTCTCTATCGGAATTCGGCGAAATGGAAGTTCCTTCTGATAATCCAGAAGTTGCATTCCAACCAGTAATGTGTCAGCATTGTAATCATGCACCTTGTGAAACTGTTTGTCCTGTAGCGGCAACATCACACGGTAGACAAGGTCAGAATCATATGGCTTATAACCGTTGTGTAGGTACAAGATATTGTGCAAATAACTGTCCTTATAAAGTACGTAGATTTAACTGGTTCTTATATAACGAAAATGATGAATTTGATTATCATATGAACAATGACTTAGGTCGTATGGTATTGAATCCAGATGTTACTGTTCGTTCAAGAGGGGTTATGGAAAAATGCTCTATGTGTATCCAAATGACGCAAAAAACCATTTTG
The DNA here is from genome assembly GCF_900109375.1 of Aquimarina amphilecti. Lineage (GTDB taxonomy): Bacteria > Bacteroidota > Bacteroidia > Flavobacteriales > Flavobacteriaceae > Aquimarina > Aquimarina amphilecti. Next base: position 486,614 of record NZ_FOAB01000003.1, on the reverse strand, counting down.
GACGCTAAAAGAGATGGTAGAGCTATCAAAGATGGAGAATTTAAAACTGCTTGTTCAGCTGCTTGTTCTTCTGGAGCAATGACATTTGGTGATATAAATGATAAGGGTAGTAAAGTAGCTAAATTAACAGAGGATAATCGTATGTATCATTTACTTGAACACGTAGGTACTAAACCAAATGTTATGTATCAAACGAAAGTAAGAAATACTACGGAAGCCTAATTAACTAAATAAAGAATCAATTCAATTATAAAGGATTATGTCTCATTACGAAGCACCTATAAGAAAACCTTTAGTAACTGGCGATAAAACCTACCACGATGTAACTGTGGATGTGGCTGCACCAGTTGAAGGAAAAGCAAATAAATCTTGGTGGATTGTCTTTTCTATCGCGCTTATTGCTTTCCTTTGGGGAATAGGTTGTATAATTTATACAATTTCCACAGGTATTGGTACCTGGGGACTTAATAAAACAGTAGGATGGGCCTGGGATATTACCAACTTCGTATGGTGGGTAGGTATTGGTCACGCCGGAACATTAATTTCTGCTGTATTATTGTTATTCCGTCAGAAATGGAGAATGGCGATTAACAGATCTGCAGAAGCGATGACCATATTTTCGGTTATTCAGGCAGGATTATTCCCTATTATTCACATGGGTCGTCCTTGGCTAGCATATTGGGTACTACCTATTCCAAATCAGTTTGGGTCACTATGGGTAAACTTTAACTCACCACTACTTTGGGATGTATTTGCGATCTCTACGTATCTCTCAGTTTCTTTAGTATTCTGGTGGACTGGATTGTTGCCTGATTTTGCAATGATAAGGGATAGAGCGATTACGCCTTTCAATAAAAAAATATACGGTATTCTATCTTTTGGATGGAGTGGTAGAGCAAAAGATTGGCAACGTTTTGAAGAAGTTTCTTTGGTTCTTGCAGGTTTAGCAACACCATTAGTACTTTCGGTACATACCATTGTATCGTTTGACTTCGCAACCTCGGTTATTCCTGGATGGCATACTACGATATTCCCTCCTTATTTTGTAGCAGGTGCGATTTTTTCTGGATTCGCAATGGTAAATACCTTACTTATTATAATGAGAAAGGTGTCTAACTTAGAAAATTATATTACAATACAGCATATCGAATTAATGAACATTGTAATAATGATTACAGGTTCTATAGTTGGTGTTGCATATATAACCGAACTGTTTGTAGCTTGGTACTCTGGAGTAGAGTATGAACAATATGCTTTCTTAAATAGGGCAACTGGACCTTATTGGTGGGCTTATTGGGCAATGATGTCCTGTAATGTGTTCTCTCCACAGTTTATGTGGTTCCCGAAACTAAGAAGAAGTATAATGTTTTCATTCATTATATCTATCGTAGTAAATATAGGAATGTGGTTTGAACGTTTTGTAATTATTGTTACTTCGCTTCATAGAGATTATTTACCATCATCTTGGACGATGTTCTCACCTACTTTTGTAGATATCGGAATATTTATAGGAACAATTGGATTCTTCTTTGTGTTATTTTTGTTGTATGCGCGTACGTTCCCTGTTATAGCACAAGCGGAAGTGAAAACAATATTAAAATCTTCTGGAGAAAAATATAAAAAGCTTAGAGAGGCAGGTATAGATCATAGAGATGAATTGCCTAAAGTAACTACTAAGATTACATCAGAAGAAGTGGTAACTGAAAATACATCTGAAGAAGTAAAGGATGTAGAGGAAGCTAGTCAAGATGATATCAATAATTTATTAGGAAACTTAGGGACGTTTGATGCAGCTACACAAACTGCGGATGATCTTAAGAAGGTGAATGGTATCGGACCAGTAATGGAGAAAAAATTGAATGAAATAGGGATTTATACTTTCGATCAAGTAAGTAAGATGACCGAAATAGAGTACAATTTATTAGATAGTATCACAGGGTCTTTCCCAGGAAGAGCACAACGCGATGATTGGGCTGGACAAGCTGAAAAATTAAAAAACAACTAGAAGTATGGCATCTAAAGTTATACATGCATTATATACAGATGATGATGTCCTGATGGACGCTGTGAAGCAGGTTCGTGGAGAGCATTATCATATTGAAGAGATTTATACACCTTTTCCTGTTCACGGTCTTGATAAAGCAATGGGATTAGCTCCTACAAGGTTAGCGATAACATCATTTATGTATGGATGTGTTGGTCTTACAGTAGCAATTACTATGATGAATTTCATTATGATTGAAGATTGGCCTCAAAATATTGGTGGTAAACCAAGTTTTAGCTATATCGAAAACATGCCTGCATTTGTTCCAATTATGTTCGAACTAACGGTGTTCTTTGCAGCACATTTAATGGTTATAACTTTTTATATGAGAAGTAAATTATGGCCATTTAAAGAAGCTGAAAATCCAGATGTAAGAACTACAGATGATCACTTCTTAATGGAAATAGATGCTAGTCATAAAGATGTTGATGAAATGACAAGTTTCTTAAGCAATACAGGAGCTGTAGAGATTAAAGTAATAGATAAGCAAGAAGATAACCATTAGTAATAATGAAGAATAGTTTAAATATAATAGTAGTAGCAATAATGATGATTAGTATTGTTTCTTGTAAAAAAGATTCAAAGCCTAATTATCAATATATGCCTAATATGTATGAACCAGTGGGTTACGAAACTTATGGCCAGTATGGGGTTTTTCCAGGAGGTCAAGAAGCTATGTTGCCTGCAGAAGGTTCTGTTCCAAGAGGTTGGATGCCTTATGATTATAAGAATGCTCCAGAAGGTTACCATATGGCTAAGGACTCATTAAGGAATCCTATTCGCTATACTAAATCAAACGAAGAGAATGGTAAAGCATTATATGATATTTATTGTGCTATTTGCCATGGAGAAAAGGGAGATGGTAAGGGTACTTTAGTAAAGAGAGAAAAAATTCTTGGAGTTCCTAGTTATGACGACGTGGGTAGAGCAATTACTGAAGGTAGTATTTATCACGTAATGTATTACGGTATAAACTCTATGGGATCATATGCTTCTCAAACGAATGAGAACGAACGCTGGCAGATTGTGCAATATGTACAAAAGTTAAAGGCAGATCTTGAAGGTAAGCCTACGCGTATTGATACAGATGTGGTTTCTGTAAAAGTAGAAGAGACTGCACACAGCGCAACTGAAGAGAATCACGATAACGCACACTAGTGCATTTGTTAAAAGTTAAGAATAACGATATTATATAAATATGTATACGCTATCAAGTAAATTAAGATTATTTTCTATCATTCTTGTGGTTATAGGTGCAATAGGGTTAACTTATGGTTTCCTTTCTGCTCCTAATACTATCGAAGAGGTAAAAGAAATGATGGCAGCACACGATGCGCACGGAAGTGGACATGGTGATACGCAGGCAACAACTGATTCACATGCTTCTGATGGGCATGGTACTGAAACTCATGATAAAGCGGATGCACATGCAGGTGATGCACATTATGAGCATACCTTACATCAATTACAAAATAAACCTTGGGCAGCATTATATGTAGCCGCGTTTTTCTTTTTCATGATCGCTTTAGGTGTTCTTGCATTTTATGCAATACAATTTGCGGCACAGGCAGGATGGTCTCCTGTACTTTTTAGAGTTATGGAGGCGATTACGGCATATTTGGTTCCTGGAGGAATTATTTTGTTTGTGATCTTAGCGTTATCAGGTTTTCATATAAATCACCTTTTTGTTTGGGCTGATCCAGAAGTAGTTGCTCATGATGAATTAATTCAAGGTAAAGTAGGATGGTTAAATGGAACTGGATTTATATTTAGAGCAGCCATTTTCTTAGGAGGTTGGATGTTATATCGTCATTTTGCAATAAAATATTCTAGAAAACAAGATGAGGATGCTACTGGTAATAAGTGGTATAAAAAGAGTTTTAAAATATCTGCTGGTTTTTTAGTGTTCTTTATTTATACGGAGTCTATGGCATCTTGGGATTGGATAATGAGTTTTGATCCACACTGGTTTAGTACATTGTTTGGATGGTATGTTTTTGCAAGTTTATTTGTATCTGGTATAACTACAATTGCTTTGATTACTATTTATCTTAAGTCTAAAGGATATATGGAATTTGTAAACAATAGTCATATTCATGATTTAGCAAAATTTATGTTCGGTGTTAGTATATTCTGGACGTACCTTTGGTTCTCTCAGTTTATGTTGATTTGGTATTCTAATATACCTGAAGAGGTGACGTATTTTATAACACGTATTGAAGATTATAATTTACCTTTCTTTGGAATGTTAATTATGAATTTTATATTCCCACTATTGGTATTAATGAATAGTGATTACAAGCGCATCAATTGGTTTGTGGTAATGGCAGGTATTATTATTTTATGCGGACATTATATAGATGTATTTAATATGGTAATGCCGGCTACAGTTGGTGAGTCTTGGTTTATTGGTATTTCAGAAATTAGTGCTGTGTTGTTATTTTTAGGGTTGTTCCTATTAGTAGTATTCAAGGCTCTTACAAAAGCACCATTATTAGCAAAAGGGAACCCTTATATTGAAGAAAGTAAACACTTTCATTATTAAAAATTAGATCGTAAAAAAGAAGATAGATAAAAAATGACTGTATTCTTAACCATAGTAGTTATAGCACTTATAGGGATCTCCTTATGGCAGATGTCAAAAATATTGAAATTGTCTCAAGTTAAAGGAGCGGATAATTCTCAAGTTGCTAACGACAAGGATAATAACTTACAAGGTAAGTTAATGCTTGCTTTTGTAATATTCATGTACCTTTTAACTATATATTGCTTTGTGCAATATCATACATTTTTCCTTCCAGAATCAGCTGCGGAGCATGGTATTGAGTATGATAGATTGATGATTATATCAATGATCTTAATTTTTATTGTTCAATTTATTACTCAAGGACTATTACACTTTTTTTCGTATAAGTACAGAGGTAATAAAAATAACAAAGCATTATTCTTTGCGGATAATGATAAGTTAGAGTTTATTTGGACTATTATTCCTGTGATTGTTTTGGCAGGATTGATTATATATGGATTGTTCACTTGGACTGATATCATGAATATCGATGAGGAAGAGGGTGATCCGTTAATTATAGAATTATATGCATACCAATTTGATTGGAGGGCAAGATACTCTGGAGAAGATAATGTATTAGGGAAAGCAAATGTTCGTTTTATAGAAGGTGTAAATACACTAGGATTGGATGGGTCTGATTCTTATGGTATGGATGATAAGATTGTAAATGAATTACATTTACCAGTGAATAGGAAGGTGATTTTTAAGATGCGTTCTCAAGATGTTTTGCATTCAGCTTACATGCCGTTTTTTAGAGCACAGATGAATGTAGTTCCCGGTATGATTACGGAATTTTCTTATACACCGATATTAACTTCCGATGAGATGCGTAATAGTGAGTTTATGGTAGAAAAAGTAGCCACTATTAATAAAATTAGAAAAGAAAAGAGTAAGCAATTAGTTGCTGCAGGAGATGAGGCTTTGGAGACTTATGAATTTGACTATTATTTATTATGTAATAAAATTTGTGGTGCTTCTCACTACAATATGCAAATGAAGATTATAGTGGAGTCAGAGGAAGATTATAATGCTTGGTTAAAAACGCAACAAACGTTTAAAGAGCAACTATCAGCTCAGGCAAGTAATTAAGAGAAAGAAAAAGAGAAATTATTATATTTTTATTAAAAGAATAACTGTATGTCAGCAATAGCACACGTAGATGATCACACAGAAGATCACGATCACGGACATCATCATAAAGAGACATTTATAACTAAATATATTTTTAGTCAGGATCATAAGATGATTTCTAAACAGTATTTAATTACTGGATTGATTATGGGAATCATCGGTATTGCAATGTCTTTATTATTTAGAATGCAATTAGCATGGCCTGACCATAAATTCACAATTTTTGAAGTACTGTTGGGTAAGTTTGGAGAAGATGGAGTAATGGATCCTAGTATGTACCTTGCTTTGGTAACAATACATGGTACAATAATGGTATTTTTCGTTCTTACTGCTGGTTTAAGTGGTACGTTCAGTAACCTTTTGATTCCATTGCAGATTGGTGCTAGAGATATGGCTTCTGGTTTCTTGAATATGGTTTCGTATTGGTTGTTTTTCTTAAGTAGTGTAATAATGGTGTTATCTCTGTTTGCAGAAGCAGGACCAGCATCTGCAGGATGGACAATTTATCCGCCATTAAGTGCCTTGCCACAAGCAATAGGTGGTTCTGGTACTGGGATGACATTGTGGTTAGCATCTATGGCAATCTTCATTGCTTCGTCATTACTGGGGTCGTTAAACTATGTAGTAACGGTTATTAACTTACGAACAAAAGGAATGTCGATGACACGTATGCCATTAACTATTTGGGCATTCTTTGTTACGGCAATTATTGGTGTAGTATCTTTCCCTGTTTTATTGTCAGCTGCTTTACTATTAATAATGGATAGAGGTTTTGGAACTTCATTCTATTTAAGTGATATTTATATTGCTGGGGAAGTTTTGCATAATCAAGGTGGATCACCAGTACTTTTTGAACATTTATTTTGGTTCTTGGGTCACCCAGAAGTATATATTGTATTATTACCGGCTTTAGGGATAACATCAGAAATTATAGCTACTAATGCACGTAAACCTATATTTGGATATAGAGCGATGGTTGCTTCAATTTTAGCAATTGCATTTTTGTCTACGATTGTATGGGGTCACCATATGTTTATTTCGGGGATGAATCCATTTTTAGGTTCGGTATTTACGTTTACAACTTTATTGATTGCGATACCATCTGCGGTAAAAGCATTTAATTATATAACTACGCTTTGGAAAGGTAATCTGCAGCTCAATCCCGCAATGTTGTTCTCAATCGGATTAGTATCCACTTTTATTACAGGAGGTCTTACAGGGATTATTCTTGGAGATAGTACTTTAGATATTAATGTGCACGATACGTATTTTGTAGTTGCGCATTTCCACTTGGTGATGGGTATCTCTGCACTATATGGATTATTTGCTGGAGTATATCATTGGTTCCCTAAGATGTATGGAAAGATGATGAATAAAAATCTTGGATATGTTCATTTCTGGGTAACGGCAATAGGAGCTTATGGAGTATTTTTCCCAATGCACTTTATTGGTATGGCAGGATTACCACGTCGTTATTATACGAATAGTAATTTCCCATATTTTGATGATTTAGCTGATACTAATATATTAATTACTGTATTTGCATTGATTACAGCAGCTGCACAATTGGTGTTTCTTTATAATTTTATACATTCTATTTTCTATGGAAAGAAAGCTGTTCAGAATCCTTGGAAATCAAATACTATGGAATGGACTACTCCTGTAGAGCATATGCATGGTAACTGGCCAGGTGCAATTCCACATGTATATAGATGGCCATATGATTATAGTAAAACTAGAGAAGATGGTGAATATGTAATTCCTGGACAGGATTATGTTTCTCAAATTACTCCAATGCAAGATGGAGAAGAGGAAATGCATCATTAACTAATCTCTTTATATAAGAAATTAAATAAAACCCTTTTGAGTTAATCTCGAAAGGGTTTTATTTTTTGATAGTATAAAAGGTTTTATCAGATCAATATTATATAGAAGCATAGTTTAGTAGTTTGTTAAATTGAATTTTAGTGCTATTTTAGAGTGTTAATACAAAATTCAAAATTGAACTACCTATCTCCGGCATATGTCTTTTGTTATATAAGTATAGTTATTGTGTTTTTTTGTGGGTTATTTTTTGGGAATCAAGAGTTAATCTATGTAAAACCGATTTCTTCTTTTACACTGATTTGGATTTATTATGAAAACAGGAAGAGGGTAAGTTTTCTATATCCATTGATTATCATCATTATTATGATAAATGATGTTCTTGTTTTAAAAGATTTTGATTTATTTTTTGAATATATAAGTATATTGTTATTGTTGTATTATTTTTTATGCTCATACTTGTTGTTGCCGTTTATTTCTTTAAAAAATATTAGGTATAAAGAAGTGCTTTCTCCTTCGGTAGTAATTGGCCTGTTATTAGTAGTTTATCTTGCCATTTCTATTTTTAATATGACAATGCCAGGTTTTCAGGATTCTATTGGTAATGGTGTAATAATAGTTGTTTCTTTATTTTATTTTTTGGGATGCTGTTTTATAATTTATTTGAGAAATCATTATCAATATTCTTACTATCTGTTAATTGCGGCAAGTAGTTGTATTTTGGTTAATGCTTTAGTCCCTGTACAAGAGTTATATTATAATAATGTCGTTTTTGAAGCTATTATATATTCTGTAGATATAATTGCGATGTTATTTTATTTAAAATTTTTGATACGTACTAAACCTATGGAAGAAACTAAAGGATCTAATTTTATTTAATATGGCGGTGCATGATAATCGATATAATATTTGTTTAATTATTATATGTTGAATGTAGTAATAATTAAGTATCTAAAGAATTATTATAATGAAGACACTCTTTCTTTTTCCAGTATATTTGTTTACGCTGATGTCTATTGCTAAAGAGATGACTTCTAAACTCAGTTAATTTTATTTAAAATAATGAACGAAAACCTTAACCCATCAAGTGAGAATTTTTCTAATGAAGATCTTGATATAGAAAGAGCTTTAAGACCACTGGCGTTTGAAGATTTTGCTGGTCAGGATCAGGTATTGGAAAATCTTAAGATTTTTGTTCAAGCTGCTAATCTTAGAGATGAGGCATTAGATCATACATTATTTCATGGACCTCCAGGTTTAGGTAAAACTACGTTAGCACATATTTTAGCTAATGAATTAGGAGTAGGGATAAAGGTAACATCCGGACCAGTGTTGGATAAACCAGGTGATTTAGCAGGTCTGTTAACCAATCTTGATGATCGAGATGTTTTATTTATAGATGAGATTCATCGATTAAGCCCAATAGTAGAAGAGTATTTATACTCGGCTATGGAGGATTATAAGATTGATATAATGATCGAAAGTGGTCCTAATGCGCGTACAGTTCAGATTAATTTAAATCCATTTACATTAGTTGGAGCAACTACAAGATCAGGACTGTTAACTGCTCCGATGAGAGCACGTTTTGGTATTCAATCTAGGTTGCAATATTATACAACGGAATTACTGGCTACGATAGTAGAAAGAAGTGCACATATATTAAATGTTCCGATTTCAATGGAAGCAGCTATAGAAATTGCGGGACGAAGTAGAGGAACTCCTAGGATTGCAAATGCTTTATTACGTAGAGTGCGTGATTTTGCTCAAATTAAAGGTAACGGTAAGATTGATATAGAGATTTCTAAATTTGCTCTTAAAGCCCTTAATGTGGATGCTCATGGTCTCGATGAAATGGATAATAAAATTCTTACGACTTTAATTGATAAATTTAAAGGTGGTCCAGTTGGGATCACTACTTTGGCAACCGCTGTAAGCGAAAGTGCAGAAACTATAGAAGAAGTTTATGAACCCTTTTTGATTCAACAAGGGTTTATTATGAGAACTCCTAGAGGGAGAGAGGTTACAGAAGCAGCCTATAAGCACCTAGGACGAGTTAAAGGAGGCATTCAAGGAGGATTGTTTTAGTCTTTTTGAAAATAATAATAATATGACAATACCTAAGGTTTCTTTTTTTAATGTTCTTAAGAATGCTAAAAGTATTCTTAGTAATCCATTACCATTCCATAATAAGAATTTTGAGAAGCATGGAGATGTTTTTGAAGTAAATTTAGGGTTTGGAAATTCAGTTATTTTTACCAGAGATGCGGGTTTTGCAAAACACATGTTACAAAATCAACATAGGAAATATTATAAATCCCCGCTTCAGACAAAAGACTTGGGGAAGTATATAGGTAATGGTCTGTTAACTTCTAACGGTGATCACTGGTTAAGACAAAGAAGACTTATTCAGCCTGCTTTTTATAAGAAAAAGATAGATGTAATTGCAAAAACAATTAGAGAAACAATTAATGAAGAACTCTCTAGAATAGAAGTCGACGTTTCCATGGATATTTATCCGTTGATGAATGATCTAGCTTTTAAGGTAGTTGCAAAATCGTTATTCAGTTATACTGATACAGGTAACACTATGGCTAGACTACAACATATAACGGAGGCCGCTCAAAAATCCTTAATCAGAGAAATTAGACAACCATATAAAAGATGGTGGTTTTATCTGAGTGGTCAAATAAAAAGTACGCTCACTTTAACCCAAGAAGCTCGGGATATTTTGAACGATATTATTGAAGAAAGAAGAAGGTCTGAAGACACATATGATGATCTTTTAGATATGTTATTGAGTTCTAAGTATGAAGATGGTAGTTCGATGGATAATGAAAGATTGATAGATGAAATATTGATTTTATTTGTTGCGGGACACGAAACTACTTCTAATGCATTGTCATTTTGTTTAAGTTTGTTAGCATTGCATCCAGAAATTCAGGAGTCAGCGTATGCCGAAATAACGAAGTATGGCGATCAAGAATTGTCTTTAATGGAACAGTTCGAGAAAAGTAAATATGTAGCTCAATGCATTGAGGAGTCTATGCGCTTATATCCACCAGCATATTTTTCTGACAGAGTAAATATTGAAAAAGATGAATTTAATAATATAGAGTTGTCAAAAGGCACAACAGTGCTTATCTCGTTTTTTGAAATTCATAGACATAAAGATTTCTGGGAAAACCCTACAGTTTTTGATCCAAACCGATTTCATCCAGATAATAAAAAGAAGTATTCGGACTGGTATTTTCCCTTTGGTGCAGGGCCAAGAATGTGTGTAGGGAGTAATTTTGCTATGTATGAAATGATTTATGCTGTGAGTGAATTAATTAGAAAATATAAAATTTCGACATCCATATCAGAAATAGAGATTAAGCCACTTATTACGTTAAAGCCCGTGAACGCAATATTAAAGTTTGAAAAAAGATAAAGGCTTTGAGTAATATAGCTTTACATACCCAATTAATAAAAACCGAAGCCAAGCGCCTCGGTTTTCTGTCTTGTGGAATTAGTAGAGCAGAATTTTTAGAAGAAGAAGCTCCTAGGTTGGAAAAATGGTTGCATCAAAATATGAATGGTCAAATGTCATATATGGAGAACCACTTCGACAAACGGCTAGATCCTACAAAGTTAGTTCCAGATTCGAAAAGTGTAATATCATTATTACTTAACTATTTTCCTTCAGAAACTCAAAAAGATTCAGAAGCTCCTAAAATTTCTAAATATGCTTATGGTCATGATTATCATCATGTAATTAAATCAAAGCTTAAACAACTTCAGGAGTTTATTTCGGAACAAATAGGAGAGGTTCATGGTAGAGCATTTGTAGATTCAGCTCCAGTTTTAGATAAAGCTTGGGCGGCAAGAAGTGGATTGGGATGGATAGGAAAGAATAGTAATTTGTTAACTCAAAAAGTTGGATCCTATTATTTTATTGCTGAGCTTATTATTGATCTAGATTTAGATTATGATACTCCAGTAACAGATCATTGCGGTACTTGTACAGCATGTATTGATGCTTGTCCAACTCAGGCGATCGTTGATCCTTATGTTGTGGATGGTAGTAAATGTATTTCTTATTTTACAATAGAGTTAAAAGAGGAGATTCCTGCTGATTATAAGGGGAAGTTTGATAACTGGATGTTTGGTTGTGACGTATGTCAGGATGTGTGTCCCTGGAATCGTTTTTCAAAACCGCATAGTGAACCACTTTTTAATCCCAATCCAGAATTATTAGAAATGACCAAGAAAGATTGGGAGGAAATCACTCAAGACGTGTTTTCTAAAATTTTTCAAAAATCTGCAGTGAAACGAACTAAGTTTTCTGGTTTGAATAGGAACATTCAGTTTTTGAAGTAAATACTTTTATTGTTTGATGATTTGATAATACAAACGGTTGTATATATCGTTTTACCTGTTTTTGGTGTCAAAAAATTAATATTTTTAAGAGAAACTTGTATATTCATCAGGTTTTTGGCTAAATGATTGATGCATATTGACTTATTTCGTTCTTTGTGTTAAGATTCTATATGGCTCTAAATAATATCAAGCACTAAACATTTCACACATGAATGAATTATCTTATATCGACATTACAGTAATTGTAGTGTATCTCATTGGAATTATTATTTACGGAATATCAAAATCAAAACGAGGAAGCTCTGAAGACTATTTTTTAGGAGGAAGAACAATGACTTGGCCAATTGTGGGTATTGCATTATTTTCTGCAAATATTTCTAGTTCTACTTTAGTTGGACTCGCCTCTGATGCTTATCAAACAAATATTAATGTTTATAATTACGAATGGTACGCGGTTGTTGTGTTAATTTTCTTTGCAATCTTTTTTCTTCCTTTTTATTTAAAATCTGGTGTGTATACAATGCCTGAATTTTTGGAGAGAAGGTATGATAAAAGATCTCGTTATTATTTTTCATTTATTACTGTAGTTGGTAATATTTTGGTGGATACTGCAGCAGGACTATATGTGGGTAAGATAGTGTTAACGTTGTTGTTTCCTTCAATGGATTCTACATTGATTCTAGTTATTTTGGCGGTTGCCGCTGCAGCATATACTATTCCTGGAGGATTAAATTCAGTAATTCAAACTGAAGTTATTCAAGCGATACTACTTATAATAGGTTCCTGTTTGTTAACATATTTTGCTTTTAATCAACTTGGAGGAGGTTGGTCGGGAATGATGGCAAAATTGGATACCATGTTGTCTGCAGGAGATGTTAACTTTGGAAATCGCTTAGAAGAAGGAAAATATATACCTGCTAATTCTGATGAAGTTTTTAGTCTAGTAAGGCCTAGTAATGATGAATTTATGCCTTGGTGGGGATTGTTAACAGGAGTTCCGTTATTAGGATTTTACTTTTGGGCAAATAATCAATTTATGGTACAACGTGTTTTGGGAGCAAAAGATCTTAATCACGGACGTTGGGGGGCATTATTCGCCGGATTCCTAAAATTACCTGTGATTTTTATTATGGTAGTTCCTGGGGTATTAGCATTGTTGCTATTTAGCACTTTGGATATTACAAGTCTAAATTATGCACTGACCGATGGGACTATTTGTAATAACCTTTCCGATTGTCCAAATCTTACCTACCCGGTTTTATTGTTTCAGCTATTGCCAGTAGGGGTCTTAGGTTTAGTAGTAGCTGGGCTTATGGCAGCAATGATGTCATCGGTTTCGGCAACATTTAATTCTGCATCCACTTTAGTTACTATGGACTTTGTTAAACAGTTAAAGCCAGAACTTACAAGTAAGCAATTAGTAAGAGTAGGACAAATTACTACAGTGATTTTGGTAGTTTTGGCTATTTCTTGGGTGCCATTTATAGAAAGTGTCAGTGATTCTTTATGGACATATTTACAATTGGTGATCGCATATACCTGTCCTCCGGCAGTTTCAACTTTTGTTCTTGGTCTTTTTTGGAAACGTGCTAATGGGAATGGTTCAATTGTAAGTTTGTTAACAGGTTTTTCTTTGGCTGTGTTTATGATTTTATCACAAACGTTTGATTGGATTCCTGCTATAAATGAATTACATTTCTTGGCAAAAGCTACTTGGTTATTCATACTATGTGTTATTCTTCATATAATTGTTAGTCTATTGACTAAACCGCAATCAGAACAACAGATAAAAGAGTATACATATAAGAAGGAAATGTTTAGGGAGGAGTCTAAGGAGCTTGTAGATTTACCTTGGTATAAAAATTATAGAATATTATCTGTAATATTGTTGGTGATAACTGCTATTGTAGTTGGTTTTTTCTGGTAATTAAATAATTAAATATGCGAAATTTTAAGTTTCTAGCTACATGTTTACTTGCTGTATTTCTTTTTAATTGTAATGATGATAAGAAAATTGAATATTTAGGTCATCAGCAAACACTTGATAAATTAATTTCACAAGAAGATACAGATGGTGATAAGAAAATAACAATTGACGATAAAGGGCCTAAACAATTTGAATTTATTGATGGGAATGGTAATGTGAATTTGATTGAAGGAACGTATCATTTGTCGAACTTGCTTCAAGAGTTAGCTATAGCTGATAAAAACGATACGATTTCTTTAGATAAAATCAAGGAATCTCCGAGTAACCGAATTTCAAGATTAATTAAAACTAGATACTGGGATAATCTAACAAGATCAGTAGATAAAAAAGGATTAGCAAAAGTATTAGAAGATACTAAATCAGACACAGATACTTTTAGACTATATGTGCCATTTAATGATAAAGAAGCGATTGATTATTTTGAATCTATTAAATCGCATATTCCAAAGTTAAAAGTGATAACATTACCTGAAGATATTACACCAACATATGTGAAAACATTAAATGAAGTTTCTGGTATTCTAAATTTAGCTCATAATGTAGATGAGGAAGGAAACTATCAAGCTAAACCATTTGTGGTTCCTGGAGGGCGATTTAATGAAATGTATGGTTGGGATAGTTATTTTGAGTCTGTGGGATTATTGATTGATGGACGGGCGGATTTGGCAATGTCAATGGCGGATAATTTTGGTTATCAGATTGAGCACTACGGTAAGATTCTTAATGCCAATAGAAGTTATTATCTTACCAGGACACAACCCCCGTTTTTTAGCTCATTACTTAGAGAAATATATCAACAAAACCCAAAAGTGTCAAGGGATTGGTTGTCAAGTAACCTTAAAATGGTAATAAAGGAATATAAAGATGTTTGGTCAGAAAAGGATGTTCGTTTAACAAATACTGGCTTAAGTCGCTTTTATGCAGAAGGAATTGGAATTCCTCCAGAGACAGAAAAAGGACATTTTGATTTTATATTAAATAAATATGCTGAAAAACATAAGCTTAGCTTAGATGTGTTTGTAGAGAAGTACGACTCAGGTGAAATTAAAGATAAAGAACTTGATTTGTATTTCACACATGATAGGTCCATGAGAGAAAGCGGACATGATACTTCTAATAGATTGGATGATGTTTGTGTTCATCTTAATACAGTAGGAATTAATAGTCTTTTATATAAGTATGAAAAGGATATAGCTTATTTGATAAGAGAAGCGTTTAATGATAAATTTGTTATAGATTCTAAGGAATACTCCTCTGTTTTTTGGTTAGAAAAAGCAGAAGAGAGAAATAAACTAATGAATGATCTATTATGGGATAAAGAAAAGGAAGTTTATTATGATTATAATTTTGTAACAAAAACAAAACAAGAGATAGAATCTGCTACTAATTATTATCCACTTTGGGCTGGATTAAGTACTAAAGATCAGGCAGCTTCTTTGGTGAAGAATTTATTTGATAATTTAGTGCAAAAGGGTGGTGTTGCGGCAACAATGGATATTGCTAATAAAGAAGATCCAAATGCGCCCCAACGCCAATGGGATTATCCTAATGGTTGGGCACCACATCAAATGATGATATGGAGAGGTCTTATAAATTATGGGTATGAAAAAGAGGCTCAGGAATTGGTGTATCGTTGGTTATGGATGATTACGAAGAACGCAGTCAATTATAATGGTACTATTCCCGAAAAGTACGATGTAGTAAAATGTACACATAAAGTATATGCAGAATACGGTAACGTTGGGACAGAATTTGATTATATAACGCCAAGTGGATTTGGATGGATGAATGCATCTTATCAATTAGGGTTAAGTATTTTAGATAAAACACTACAATCTCAATTAGATCAGCTAGTGGATCCTGATGATATATTTAATAAAAGAGATTAATAGTTGTGTAATTCGCAATATAATTCATAAAAAACCAATAAGTTTTTTGAAACTTCAATTTTTTTAAAGATTACCTTGTTTTGTCTTTTGCATCTCGCATAGACTTGTACCTTTGTATAGCACACAATTTTATTGATATAGTATGAGTATCGAAAGTAAACGAAGAGAAGCGTTAATTTATCACGCGAAACCTACTCCTGGTAAAATCAAAGTAGTACCTACCAAAAAATATGCTACGCAAAGAGATTTGTCATTGGCATATTCTCCTGGAGTGGCAGAACCTTGCTTAGAAATCGAAAAAGATACAGCAAACGTATATAAGTATACTGCAAAAGGAAACTTAGTAGCAGTAATATCTAATGGAACAGCTGTTTTAGGATTAGGAGATATTGGTCCTGAAGCCTCTAAGCCCGTTATGGAAGGTAAAGGATTATTATTTAAAATCTTTGCAGATATAGATGTATTTGATATTGAAGTTGACACTAAAGATGTGGATGCGTTTATCGAAACAGTGAAAAATATAGCACCAACTTTTGGCGGGATTAATCTAGAAGATATTAAAGCTCCGGAAGCTTTTGAAATAGAAAGACGCCTAAAGGAAGAGTTAGATATCCCTGTGATGCATGATGATCAACATGGAACTGCTATTATTTCTGCAGCGGCATTATTAAATGCATTAGAAATTGCTGGAAAAGATATTGGCAAAGTCAAAATAGTAGTAAGTGGAGCCGGAGCTGCAGCAGTTTCTTGTACAAGGCTATATAAAGCTTTTGGAGCAAAAGCTGAAAATATAGTAATGACTGATAGTAAAGGTGTAATTCGAAAAGATAGAGATACTCTAACTCCAGAAAAAGCAGAATTTGCAACAAATCGAGATCTTGATACTCTTGCAGATGCTATGAAAGATGCTGATGTGTTTATTGGTTTGTCTATGGCTAATTTGGTGGAGCCAGAAATGTTATTATCCATGGCTAATGACCCTATAGTATTTGCTATGGCGAACCCTGATCCAGAAATAAGATATGATCTAGCTGTACAAACACGTAAGGATATTATTATGGCTACAGGACGAAGTGATCATCCTAATCAGGTTAATAATGTTCTTGGTTTTCCGTTTATATTTAGAGGAGCCCTAGATGTAAGAGCTACTGGTATTAATGAAGAAATGAAAATGGCGGCTGTAAAAGCATTAGCAGATTTAGCTAAAGAACCAGTACCTGAGCAAGTAAATATTGCTTATGGAGAAACCAGACTAAATTTTGGAAGAGATTATATTATACCGAAGCCTTTTGATCCTAGATTAATTGCAAAAGTTCCTCCAGCTGTGGCTAAAGCTGCTATAGAGAGTGGTATCGCTACAGAACCAATAGAAGACTGGGATAAATATGAAAGTGAGCTTCTTGACCGGATGGGGAATGATAATAAATTGGTTCGATTATTAATGGATCGAGCTAAGTTAAGCCCTAAAAAAGTTGTTTTTGCAGAAGGAGATCATCTAGATGTATTAAAAGCAGCGCAGACGGTAAAAGAAGAAGGAATAGCTTTCCCAATATTATTAGGGCGAAAAGATATTATTGCTGAGTTGATGAAGGAGATCGATTTTGATCCTACAGGAGTTACTATCATTGATCCTAAAGCAGATGAGGAAATTGATAGGAAAAATAGATATGCTCAGAAATATTGGCAAGATAATAGTAGAAAAGGAATAACACTTTATGGAGCACAACGATTGATGCGTGAGCGTAATTATTTTGCTGCAATGATGGTTAATGAGGGTGATGCAGATGCTTTGTTGTCGGGGTATTCACGAAGCTATCCTACGGTGTTAAAGCCGATGCTAGAACTTATAGGTTTGGCTAAAGGAGCTACCAGAATAGCTACAATGAATGTAATGATGACTAATAAAGGCCCTTTGTTTATAAGTGATACTTCTATTAATATTGACCCTACATCTAAAGAGTTGGCAAAAATTGCTCAAATGACAGCAAGAACTGTGGAGATGTTTGGAGTTGATCCTGTTATTGCAATGATATCTTATGCTAACTTTGGATCTTCAAAACATCCCAATGCTTCTAAAGTAAAAGACGCAGTTTCATATTTACATCGTTATTACCCGAATCTTATTGTTGATGGAGAATTACAAATGGATTTTGCTTTAAATAGGGATATGAGAAAAGATAAATTCCCGTTTTCTAAACTTAATGGTCGTAAAGTAAATACATTGGTTTTTCCAAATTTAGATTCTGCTAATAGTACATATAAAATGCTTAAAGAATTAAATAATTCGGAATCTATAGGGCCTATAATGATGGGGATGAAAAAACCAGTTCATATACTTCAGTTAGGTGCAAGTGTAGAGGAGATGGTTAATGTTGCTGCCGTTGCTGTAATAGATGCTCAGGAAAAAGAAAAAAGAGAAAAAGAGATGTTTTCACTTGTTTCCGGTGATGTGTAGTGATTAGATACTCCTGAAAGAAATTTAATAGTAAAA
Source organism: Aquimarina amphilecti (assembly GCF_900109375.1). GTDB lineage: Bacteria > Bacteroidota > Bacteroidia > Flavobacteriales > Flavobacteriaceae > Aquimarina > Aquimarina amphilecti. The sequence continues at coordinate 468,323 of NZ_FOAB01000003.1, read as the reverse complement.
TAAGCTTCAAAAAATATAAGTTTTTGAAGCTTATTTTTTTAAACCGTATTGTAGTATAATTTTCTTACTTTTGGATGCTTAACACTCATTTAACTAATGATTACACAAATCAAGGGGCGACTTGTAGAAAAAAATCCAACAGATGTAGTGATAGATTGCAATGGTGTCGGATACCTTTTACATGTTTCATTGCATACATTCTCGTTAATACCAGATCAAGAAGTTTTACAATTATATACGCATCTGCAAGTAAAGGAAGACTCTCACACATTATTTGGTTTTGCGGAAAAATCTGAACGTGAAATTTTTAGACTTTTGATTTCTGTTTCTGGTATTGGAGCAAGTACAGCTAGAACTATGCTCTCTTCGTTACACCCTGATCAGATAAAAGATGCCATAGCTTCTAATGATGTAGCAACTATACAATCCATTAAAGGAATTGGAGCTAAAACCGCTCAACGTGTAATTATTGATCTAAAAGATAAAATTCTTAAAGTTTATAATATTGATGAACTTTCTGTGTCCCAAAACAATACTAATAAAGATGAAGCGTTATCTGCATTAGAAACCCTTGGATTTAATAGAAAACAATCAGAAAAAGTTGTAGATAAAATTCTTAAGGTCAGCCCCGACGAAACAGTAGAAAATATTATTAAACAAGCACTAAAAAATTTATAAAAACATTGAGTTCATTACATTCCTTATATTTTAAATTTTTCAAAAGACTAGTTTGTTTAATCGTACTTTATGGGGGAGTACTTTTTGGTCAGGAAAATGAGACAGTACGTGATTCTACAAGTACCACATTTTCTTTAGGTGAAATTTCTTTACCTGATCCTAACAGTATCATAAATAAATATGAATATGACCCAATAACAAATCGCTATATATATCGTGAAATGTTAGGGACATTTAATGTTAGATACCCTTTGTTTCTTACTCCAGAAGAGTTTGAAGATTTAGTAGAACAAGAGCAAAGAAGAGATTATTTTAAAGAGAAAATAAGCGCCTTTAGTGGGAAAACTGATGGAAGCGAAGAGAAGCGTAAAAACCTTCTTCCAATTTTTTATGTGAATTCAAATTTTTTCGAATCAATTTTTGGGGGTAATGAAATTGAAATAATCCCTCAAGGATCTGTTGAGATGGATCTAGGGATTTTGTATACAAAACAGGATAATCCAGCTTTTTCTCCTAGAAATAGAAGTAATTTTACCTTTGATTTCGATCAAAGAATTAGCCTTAGTTTGTTGGGTAAGGTTGGTAAAAGATTACAGATTACAGCAAATTATGATACAGAATCAACTTTTGATTTCCAAAATCAAATAAAGTTAGAGTATACTCCAACAGAAGATGATATTATTAGAAGTATTGAGATTGGTAATGTAACAATGCCTATCAATAATTCATTGATCCAAGGGTCTCAGAGTCTTTTTGGAGCAAAGCTTGGACTACAGTTCGGGAAGACCAGTGTTACTGCTGTATATTCTGAACAAAGATCAGAAACAAGATCAGTTAATGTGCAAGGAGGGGGAACTGTTGAGGATTTTGAAATTTTTGCTTTAGAGTATGATGATAATAGACATTATTTCTTATCACATTATTTTCGAGATACTTATGATGGGGCGTTAACCAATTATCCTTTTATTAATAATAATATTCAAATTACTAGAATAGAAGTTTGGTTAACGAACAGAGCTACAAGTGCGCAAACGCTAACCGATGCAAGAAATATTGTTGCAATTCAAGATTTAGGGGAATCACCAGATGCGGGTAATTTTACCATACCAGTTTCGTTGTTTAATCAACCGGCAGGATCTTTTCCTGATAATAGAAATAATGATTTAGATCCTTCTGCGATAGGACCTGGAGGACCAATTACTGATGCAGTACGTCAGATACCAACAGTACAGCAAGGGTTTACAGGAGCGATTACAGGATTTAATGAAGGGTTTGATTATGCGGTTTTGGAAAATGCAAGACAATTAAATCAAAGTGAGTATACTTTAAATACTCAGTTGGGGTATATATCTTTAAATCAAAAGTTAAATAATGATGAGGTTCTTGCCGTTGCGTTTCAATATACAGTAGGAGGAGAGGTATTTCAAGTAGGAGAGTTTGCAAATGATGGAGTAGATGCTACAATCGGAGATAATTCAGGAACGGGTGTTGAGTCAGGTTCTAGTAATAGTTTGGTTGTAAAAATGTTGAAAAGCCCCATAACTAATGTAGATCTTCCAATCTGGGACCTGATGATGAAAAACATCTATAGTACTGGAGCCTTTAGATTAAATGCGGAAGATTTTAGGTTAAATATAGTATACACTAATCCGTCTCCCGTTAATTATATTACGCAGGCAGAGGGTTCTGCTACAATATTACCGGACGATGTTGCTGATACAAGGTTATTGAGTGTTTTTAATATGGATCGATTAAATCCGAATAATGATCCTGTACAAGGAGCGGATGGTTCAGGAGATGGTTTCTTTGATTATGTTCCGGGATTAACTATTGATCCCGAAAACGGAAGAGTAATTTTTACCACAGTAGAGCCTTTCGGACAGCATCTTTTTAATAAGTTAGATAACGACGGTATTACTAATCCCAATGATTATAATAATCCATTAAATTATAATGATAACCAAAGTAAGTATGTATTTCGAGAGTTGTATACTGAAACAAAAGTAATAGCAGATCAACAGGCAGCAGAAAATAAATACTTCCAGTTAAAAGGAAGATATAAATCTTCTGGACAGGATGGAATACCACTGGGTGCATTTAACGTTCCTCAAGGATCTGTTACGGTTACCGCAGGAGGAAGAACATTACAAGAAGGTGTAGATTATACTGTGAATTATTCGTTAGGAAGGGTGAATATATTGGACGAAGCTTTGTTAGCTTCTAATACACCAATTCAAGTTTCTACGGAGAATAATGCTGTATTTGGTCAACAGACTAAACGTTTTACAGGAGTTAATATAGAACATAAGTTTAGTGATAACTTTATTCTAGGTGGAACGTATTTGAACCTTAATGAAAGGCCTATTACTCAAAAATCTAGTTACGATTTTGAGCCAATCAATAATACTTTGTTAGGATTTAATCTTAATTACTCTACAGAGGTTCCTTTCTTAACCAGGATGGTAAATAAATTACCTAATATTGATACAGATGTACCTTCTAATGTTTCTGTTAGGGCAGAAGGTGCTTATTTGATTGCAGGAGCTCCAAAAGGTGCAGATTTCGGAGGGAAAGTAACTACATATATAGATGATTTTGAAGGCGCACAGACACAAATAGATGTGAGTTCGGCTTTGTCTTGGGAACTTTCTAGTATACCAATAGGTTTTGATTCTAGAAGTAGTGATGCGGTTCTTGATGGAATAGAATCAGGATTTAGAAGAGCAGATTTATCTTGGTATACAGTTGATCCTATATTTTATACAAATGATAAACCTAGTGGTATTTCTGATGAAGATGAAGAGTTTAATCCAGCAAGAAGGATTTTTCTAGATGAAATTTTTCCTGATACAGATAGACCTCCTGGACAGACATTATCCTTATTTCCGTTGGACCTTCATTATAGACCATCAGAACGTGGCCCTTATAATTATAATGATCAAGCTGCTGCTGATAATGTATTGCCAAACCCTGAAGATAACTTTGCTGGGATTACACGTCAATTGACATCAACTAATTTTGAGCAATCAAATGTAGAGTTTATAGAGTTTTGGTTAATGGATCCATTTTTTGATCCTGGAGGTGGAGGTGCTCCATTGACAAATGCTACAAATGGAACAATAGTTTTTAACCTTGGTAACATAAGTGAAGATGTTCTTAAGGATGGAAGAAAACAGTATGAAAATGGACTCCCAGCGGACGGTACAGATACAGATACTTCTCCAACGGATTTTGGTAAAGTTCCTGTAAATCAATCTTTAATTTATGCATTTGACTCAGAAGGACAGGCAAGAGTAAATCAAGATGCTGGATATGATGGATTAAGTGATGCAGAAGAAGGAGCTTCTTTTCCAACTTTTGATCCTAATGATCCTGCCAATGATAACTATAGATATTTTTTGCAAGGAGAAGGTAATATTGTACAACGATATAATGATTATAATGGAACGCAAGGAAACTCGCCAACAAGTGTTTCTAATGAAGATCGGGGGAATACTACGTTTCCAACAGCAGAGGATGTGAATCGTGATAATACTATGAATACTATAGATAGTTATTTTGAGTATGAAATACCGATTTTTCCTAATATGGATGTTGGTACCGATGGAGGTACTGGTTATGTTACTGATATTAGAGAAGGTAATAGAACGATCTTAAATGGCCAGAATCATGCGTACAGGTGGCTTCGTTTTAAAGTTCCGATTTATGAGCCAACTAATGCTAGGAACATTAGTGATTTTAGGTCTATCCGATTTATGAGGATGGTGGTAACTGGTTTTGATGAGCCGGTAATATTAAGATTTGCTACATTAGATCTGGTTCGAGGAGATTATAGAAGGTATGTTCAGCTAGGAAATGTAACTAATGATCCAACAAGTGGATTGAATGTTTTTGGAGACAATGAAGTGTTGGTAACTTCGGTTAGTGAAGAAGAGACTCCTAATTATGTGACTCCTCCCGGAGTAAGAAGGGAAGAGTTGATAAATAATAATACTACAATACGAGAAGATGAAAGATCGTTGGCCTTAACAGTAAATGATCTTCAAACGGATGACTCTAGAGGTGTTTATAAAAATTTTAATGTAGACATGCGTCAATATGAAAATCTCGAATTATTCTTGCACGCAGAAAATCTTCCCGGTCAATCTTCATTAGCAAATGATGAGTTAGTCGCTTTTGTAAGGATGGGTAATGACTTTACGAATAACTTTTATCAGATAGAATTACCGCTTCAAGTTTCTGATTTGAATACAAGGGTTCCTGATCAGGTATGGCCTGAAGGGAATAGATTAAACCTTCCTTTAGAATTTCTTCAGGAAGTAAAAGCCACAGTAATAGGAGATGGTTCTTTAAATAGTTCAAATCTTAACTTTTTTGATGGACCAAATAATCTAAGAGTTGGAATAAAAGGAAATCCAAATTTTGGAGATATTCAGGTGATGATGGTTGGAGTTAAGAACGCCAGCAATACGAGTGAATCTGGTTCTGTTTGGTTTAATGAAATGCGTTTAAGTGATCTTAAAAACCGTGGAGGTTGGGCTACTGTGGGTAGTGTGGATGCTAATATAGCTGATTTTGCAACCGTTAGTGCTTCTGGTAGGATTAGTACAATAGGTTTTGGGGGTATAGAACAAGGACCAAACGAACGAAGTATTGAAGATGTTAAACAGTACGATCTTACTACCAATGTAAATTTGGGTCAATTACTACCTAAGAAATGGGGATTACAGGTTCCTTTTAATTATAGTAGAGGAGAAGAGTTAATTACACCGCAATATGATCCAGAATTTTTAGATTTAGAATTACAAGATAGGTTGGATAATGAGACAGATCCGGAAGAAAAAGAAAGAATAAGAAGACAATCTGTAAATTATACAAAAAGACAAAGTTTTAATGTAATTGGGCTTCGGAAAGATAGAACAGGTGATAGTAAACCTATGCCTTATGATGTAGAAAACTTAGCGTTCTCTGGGACATATAACCAAACAGATCATCATGATTTTGAAATAGAGAATTCATTAGATCAAAGTGTACGTTTGGGCGGAACTTATGACTTTAGTTTTCAGCCTAAAGAAGTTGAACCATTTAAGAAGGTGAAGTTTTTAGGAAAGAGTAAGTATTTTGATTTGATAAAGGATTTTAATTTTAATTTATTACCAACAAGTATTTCTGTTAATTCGAATATTACAAGGCAGTTTAATGAGCAAGTGTTTAGGGATATAACATTAGGGCCAAATGATTTAAGGTTGCCGGCACTAACACAGCGTAATTTTCTGTTTGATTGGCAATTCGGTATTAATTACAACTTAACAAAATCACTTAATTTTAGTTTTAATTCTGCTAATAATAGAATTGTAAAGAATTTTATCGATGATGATGGTAATGTAGATGATTCTATTGGTGTTTGGAGTGGTTTGTTTGATGTAGGAGATCCTAACTTTCATAGTCAACAATTACAGGTTAATTATGAAATACCGTTTAATAAGATTCCTTTATTTAAGTTCATGAGAGCAACCTATTCTTATTCTGCGGATTTTCAGTGGACCAAAGGAAGTGAAGCTTTAAAGAATCTAGATGGAATACCTGATTTAGGAAACACTGTACAAAATGCAAATATCCATACGGTAAATGGTTCTCTGGATATGGGAACTCTTTATAAATATGTTGGTTTGACTAAGAAGAAACCAGGAAGAAAGAAAGCTAAGAAAAAGAAAAAAGCAAAAGAGGGCGATGATGGTAAAGAAGCTAAGCCTGCTTTAGCTGATTCGAAAAAGAGAACTAAAAAGAAATCAAGTAAGCTTACTATTGGTGATAAAGTGCTTAATACAGCGATAGGTTTGGTTACTGCTGTTAAGAAAGTTAATATTAATTACCAGCAGGATAATGGTATTTTCTTGCCAGGTTATGTTCGTGAACCAGGATTTGTTGGAACATTAAAACCTACCGTTGGATTTACCTTCGGAAGTCAAGCCGAAATAAGAGATTTAGCGGCAAGAAATGGATGGTTAACCTTGTATCAGGATTTTAATCAGCAATATCGAGAGGTAGAAGGAAGACAATTGAATATACAGGCTTCCGTAGACTTGCTTAAAGATCTTAAGATTGATATTAGTGCTAGTAGGAATTATTCTGAAACTTATACAGAGAATTATAGAGTTAATTTGGATGTAGAAGATAATTTTGATGGAAATATAAACTTAGACAATCCATATTCGACCTTAACAGGAAATACTTTCGGAAACTATACTGTTTCAACTCTTTTAATAGGTACCGCTTTTAAGAAGAGTGATGAATTGAATTCAGAAACTTTTGATAAATTTCGAGAGAATAGATTAATTATTGCAAGGCGCTTAGCTTTGGAAAGAGGTATAGATCCAGGAACTGGGAATAATTTCCCTGTTGGTTTAGGGCCTACAAATCAAGCAGTACTTTTACCAGCGTTTCTTGCTGCGTACACAGGAGCAGATCCTCAAAACGTTCAAAAAGGAGCCTTTAGAGATGTTCCTTTGCCTAATTGGGATATTAAATATACTGGGTTAATGAACCTAAAATGGTTTAAAAAACGTTTCAAGAGATTCTCGATGGCACATGGGTATCGTGCGAATTATACAATTAATCAATTTCAGACAAATCTGGAATTTAATCCGAATAATCCGGATGAATTAGATCAAGGAGATAATTTTAAGAATCCAGAATTATACGCAAACGTTAATCTTACAGAACAATTTAGTCCATTAATTAGGTTAGATATGGAGATGAAAAACTCTATAAAAATTCTTGCGGAATGGAAAAAAGATAGGGCTTTGTCCTTAAGTTTTGATAATAATTTGCTAACAGAGATTCAAGGTAATGAATATATCATTGGTCTTGGTTATAGGGTGCAGGATTTGACTTTTGTCACTAGAATTGCGGGAAAAAAGACCACCTTAAAGAGTGACCTTAATTTTAGAGCTGATTTATCACTTCGTCAAAATGAGACAATAATTAGGTATCTGGATATAGATAATACGCAAGTTACAGCTGGACAGGATATTTATGGGATTAAGTTTACAACCGATTATGCGTTGAGTAAAAATTTGACAGCCTTGTTGTTTTATGATCATACTTTTTCCAAGTATTCAATTTCAACAGCTTTTCCACAAACTACGATTAGAGGAGGCTTTACATTAAGATATAATTTTGGGAATTAGTGATGGTTTTGTGTGATTGATTAAAAAAGAGATTTGTTAGTTTTTTTTAATTAAACCCGTTAATGATTAATTTTTAATAAATTTTAGATCTGTTTTTCTAAAATTTGATAAAATAAATTTATTTTCGTCTTCAAAATAATAACAACATTTTAAATACTATTTCGGATGAATATTCCTTCAGAATTAAAATATACAAAAGATCACGAATGGATCAAGATTGATGGAGATATAGCTACGGTAGGAATTACTGATTTTGCGCAAGGAGAATTAGGTGATATCGTTTATGTCGAGGTTGAGACAGTTGGAGAAGAATTAGAACAAGAAGAAGTTTTTGGAACCGTGGAGGCTGTAAAAACAGTTTCGGATTTATTCCTTCCATTAACAGGAGAGATTACTGAATTCAATGAGACTTTAGAGAGCGATCCAGAACTAGTTAATACAGACCCATACGGTGACGGATGGATGGTGAAAATTAAAATTGCTGACGCTTCTCAGGTGGATGAGCTTTTATCTGCTGATGGGTACAAAGAACTTATAGGTGCGTAGATATTTGCTTTGGCTAGCGGTATTGTATACCTGCGTGATAACCTGGTTATCTTTAGCAAAAGTTCTTATTCCAGTTGATATTAAGGTAGAAGGAAGTGATAAAATCGGACACTTTTTAGCATATTTTGTATTTGCAATAGTTTGGTTTTTGTTTTTCTTTTTTTCGAGAAAACAGTCAATGAGTTTTTCTAAAAGTTTGTTAATTTCAGCTGTTTTTGCCTTTTTGTTTGGGTTGTTGATGGAATTTTGTCAAGATACCTTAACTAGCTATAGAAATTCTGATTGGAATGACGTTTTAGCAAATACTTCTGGCATTGTTTTAGCAGTAATAGTGATGATAATGCTTAAAAACAAATTAGTTAGCTTTAGAATAAAAGTTTCGTAATATTAAATTTATGGAACTATGTACGTTTTATGAGATAGATAAAATGTGTGTTTTAAAAGTTAAAAATTGCATTTTTAGGTTTACATTTTTACGTTTAATTGGAAATTACAAAAGAAATTAGCTATTTTAGCAATCATATAATAACATTGTAGTATGGAACCGAAGAAAAATCCTAAAGCAGATTTGACCAAAAAAAGTGCCTTGTTTTTACAACTTGGACTAATTTTAGTTTTGTTTGTTACTTGGCAAAGTATAGAGTGGAAAACCTATGACAGAAGTAATATTGATATAGGTCAAGTTAACCTTGATGAATTAGAGGAAGAGGAAGTGCCTATTACTCAGAATTTAAATACACCACCTCCACCTCCACCTCCACCTCCAGCACCAGAAATTATCGATGTTGTAGAAGATGAGGAAGAGGTAGAAGAGACTATTATCGAATCTACTGAAACAAATCAGGAAGAAGAGATAGTTGAGGTAGAAGAGGTAGAAGATGTTGAAGAAGAAGAAGAAATTGCTGATGTTCCTTTTGCAGTAATTGAAAATGTACCGGTTTTTCCTGGTTGTGAAAAAGAGGCTGGAAACACTGCAAAAAAGAAGTGTATGAGTGATAAGGTTAAGAAGTTTGTTAACCGTAAGTTTAATACAGAGTTAGGAAGTGAATTAGGTCTTTCTGGAGTGAACAGGATTTATGTTCGTTTTAAAATTGATAGAAGTGGTAAAATCGTTGGTGTTCAAGCCAGAGGGCCACATCCAAGATTAGAAAAAGAAGCTCAAAGAGTTATAAAAATGTTACCTAAAATGACACCAGGTAAACAAAGAGGAAAAGCGGTAGGTGTACTGTATTCTTTACCAATTGTTTTCCAAGTTCAGGATTAAGTAAGGTATTTTTTAAAATATTTTGATCCCCTTTGTAATAATACAAAGGGGATTCTTTTTTGGTATGCTTGTTGTGTTTAGTATTAACTGTAACGTTAAAACTAAATAATATGAGTAACAAGCATGATGCTAATGTGCGAAAAGGCACATTAGTGAACTTTCAGATTGGACTTGTAGCAAGTCTATTATTCACTTATGTGATGTTTGAGGTGTACACCTCACAACCCATTAATAAAGCTTCTGATAAAGAAGTAGTTTTAGAGGATGAGTCATTTGTTTGGGATGGCGCATTTGAGGTTTATCAAGAGCCGGAACAAAAGGTAGTTGCACAAAAGAAGCCTGTTCCCATTCCAGATCCAACTGATTTTGATGTTGTAGAAGATGATGTGGTTCTAGATGATGTAACAGAAGAGTTTAAAAATGAAGAACCTGAGGAAACTACTTCATTTAATCCTGATGCAATAGAGGATAAAGAAGAGGAGGAAATTCCTGATAATGTGCCTTTTTCAGTAGTAGAGGATGTGCCTATTTTTCCTGGGTGTGAACGTTTAAAGACTAACAAGGAAAAAGCAGCATGTTTTTCTGAGAAGATTAGTAAAATCATTTCTAGAAAATTTAATACAGGTATTGGAAGTGATTATGGCCTTAGTGGTGTGCAAAGGATATATGCATTGTTTGATGTGGCGGCAGATGGAACTATACAGAATATACAGGTACGAGCTCCGCATCCAAAACTAAAAAAGGAAGCAGAAAGAGTAATTCGTCTATTCCCAACAATGACGCCAGGTAAACAGCGCCAGACACCAGTAACAGTGAAATATCAATTACCGATAGTGTTTAAGATTCAAAACTAAACGAAATAGTATATAATATTAGAATCCCGTTACGATAATCGTAAGCGGGATTCCTTTTTGGTATGCTTGTTGATCCAGATTTTAATTGTAACGTTAAAACTAAATAGTATGAGTAACAAGCATGATGCTAATGTACGAAAAAGTACATTGGTAAGTTTTCAAATTGGGCTTATAGCTAGCCTATTATTCACTTTTGTAATGTTCGAGATGTATTCCTCTATTTCTGTGGTTGAACCTCCTGAAATTGCTTCTAATGAAAATGAAGAAGTGAGTTTTACGATGGATGTGTTTAAGGTTGAAGAAGAGCCTAAGAAAGAGGTTGTTAAAACAAAGATGACCAAGAAACCTGACTGGACAAAGCCAAAAGAGGTGGATGATAATACAGCTTTAGAAGATCTTAAAAAGGTGCTAACCACAGGAGGCGATGATTCAAGGTCCAAGGAAGTTCCGGTAGATTCTATTCCTGATATAGGTAATACAGAGGAAGTTGTTTATGATATTGATAAAGTTGCCGTAGCACCTATTTATCCAGGATGTGAGGATTTAGACACTAATGATGAGAGAATATCATGTCTTTCTGGTAAAATTAAACAAATTGTTTCAAGAAAGTTCAATGCTGACCTCGGTGCTGAGTATGGTCTTAAAGGATTGCAAAGGATTTATGTTCAATTTCAAGTAGATAAAGATGGGGTTATAAATGACGTTAAGGTTAGGGCGCCACATCCTGCTTTGGAAAAAGAAGCTAGAAGAGTGGTAAAGAAATTTTCAAATATGAGGCCTGGTAAAATAGGTGATGAATCAGTGAAGGTTAAATATATTTTACCTATTACATTTAAAATTCAAAATTAAGTTTTTAAAACCCTATCTGTCTTTGATAGATCGGGGTTTTTTTTAAAGTTTGTTTTCTCCATAAGTTGATTGCACTTCATTATTGCTCCCTTAATTATAGCTAAATGACTGTTTTAAGATAAAACAGTTGTTAAAAGGTGAATTATAAATAGTTATAAGTTGTCTATAATCCATTTAAGGCATATCTTTGCACAACTTTTTTAAAAAGACATTTAGTTAACGTGCAAAATTTGAGTATAACCCAAGTCGATACTGCCAAAGTTTCTGTTATTCAGGATTTTAAAGAGATCACTAAAATGCGTTTAGCATTAAGTGTAGTATTCTCTTCCGTAGCTGGTTATCTTTTAGGAGTAGACACTATTTCTTGGAGTACTTTAGTGCTTTTGGCAATAGGAGGGTATTTTATGGTCGGGGCATCTAACGCTTTTAATCAAATTATAGAACGAGATCTTGATGTTTTGATGGATCGTACTAAAAACAGGCCAATTCCTTCTGGTAGAATGACGGTAAACACTGCCTTCATTATTGCTGCGGTATTTACTATTTCGGGTATTTCTGTTTTATATTTTATTAATCCTCAAACTGCCATGTTTGGTGCGATTTCTATATTTATTTATGTTAGCCTGTATACACCGTTAAAAACAAAAACACCTTTATCTGTATTTGTAGGAGCTATTCCTGGTGCTATTCCGTTTATGTTGGGATGGGTTGCAGCTACCAATGATTTTGGAATAGAGCCTGGTACCTTGTTTATGATACAGTTTTTCTGGCAATTTCCTCATTTTTGGGCAATAGGTTGGTTTTTATTTGACGATTATAAAAAAGGAGGTTTCTTTATGTTGCCTACTGGTAAAAGAGATAAAAGTACTGCTACACAAATTGTAATATACACTGTGTGGACTGTAGCAACGTCATTAATACCAGTATTTGGTGTTACTGGCAAATTATACATTACTCCGATTTCGGGAGTTCTAATATTGATACTAGGAGTCTTTTTATTGCGATATGCAATTCGTTTATATAAAGTTAGAGATGCTAAAACAGCTAAACAATTAATGTTGGCTAGTGTGTCTTATATAACATTGTTACAAATTATATATGTAGCAGATAAATTTATTCGTGCATGGATTTAACCCAAGGAACAACAAACGAAAAACAGAAGAGAGCAAAAAAGACCATGATGTGGTTTGCGATGATAAGCATGACTATGACGTTTGCGGGTCTTACAAGTGCTTATGTAGTTAGTAAAACAAGGGAAGATTGGTTAACAGATTTAGTTTTTCCGAATGCTTTTATTTTAAGTGTTTTGGTAATTATAGCTAGTAGTATATCGTTTTTTCTTTCAAAAAAGGCAATTGATAATCAAAATCGAAGTTTAGCAACATTATTGTTGTTAACTACGTTTGGGTTAGGAGTATTATTTGTTTTTATGCAATTTCAGGGTTTTGAAGATATTATGTCACAAGGCTATTATTTTACAGGGCCATCTGCTAATATTGTTCCAACATTTTTGTATATCATTGTAGTATTACATATAGTTCACGTAATTGTTGGGCTACTAGTACTTTTAGTCGTAATTTATAATCATTTTAAACAAAAGTATAAAAGAGGGCAAACCCTTGGTTTAGAACTGGGTGCTATGTATTGGCATTTCGTAGATGTTTTGTGGGTTTATCTCTTTTTATTTTTATATTTTGTGAGATAATAAAATTGATTACTTTTGTGGAAAATTTAACAATACCAAATTCTTTATATGGAAACAACTGTTACTAATACAGGTACAGAAGGTAAAACTTGGGGCGGAGGCAATCAGCCACTCAAGGTGAGTTATGGTAAGATGATGATGTGGTTTTTTATCCTATCTGATGCGCTTACATTCTCTGGGTTTCTTGCTGCTTACGGTTTTTCGAGATTTAAATTTATTGATTCATGGCCGATAGCGGATGAAGTGTTTAATCACTTCCCGTTTCTTCATGGCGTAGATGCACCGATGTACTATGTGGCATTAATGACATTTATATTGATATTTTCTTCTGTGACAATGGTACTTGCTGTAGATGCTGGTCATCAAATGAAACAAAAGAAAGTTATTCTTTATATGTTTCTTACTATTATTGGAGGTGCAATATTCGTTGGTTCTCAGGCTTGGGAGTGGAAAAATTTCATCAAAGGAGAGTATGGAGCTATAGAGACTAAAGGTGGTCAGATATTACAATTTGTTGATAAAGATGGTCATAGAGTAGCATTACATGATATTGCTGTTGTAGATAATCACAAGGAAAGACTACAGCATGAAAGTAAAATGGGTATTTGGTACGATAAGGAAGGAACGCTACCTACATACACTGTTGATGAGATTAGAGCAGGTTTTTCTAAAAGAAGCGATCTTTTGATAAGAACTCAAATTCTTACCGAGAAAGGAGAAAAAACAATATTAACTAGAGAAGAATCTTTAAGAAGATTGAATACTGATGCTATTGGTGTTGTAGAAGGAGCTAATTTGGTTCATAATGAATATGGAACACCTTTGTTTGCTAATTTCTTTTTCTTTATTACTGGTTTTCACGGATTTCACGTATTATCCGGTGTTGTAATTAATATCATCATATTTTTTAATGTGATAATAGGAACCTATGAAAGAAGGAAGAACTATGAGATGGTCGAAAAAGTAGGTCTTTATTGGCACTTTGTCGATTTGGTATGGGTATTTGTATTTACATTCTTCTACCTAGTTTAATAATTAAAAGAATTTATAATAGATATTATGGCACACGATACAGCACATCACGAATCGAATACGGCTAAAATCTGGAAAGTATTTATTTTATTATCTGTAGTTACGATAGTAGAAGTAATTTTAGGTATTATAAAACCTGCATTTTTAATAGAAACTACAGTAATTAGTATGAAATTACTTAATTGGATTTTCATAATTCTTACTATATACAAAGCCTATTATATTACTTGGTCTTTTATGCACATGGAAGGTGAAACTAAAGGTTTACGTAGAGCAGTAGTATGGACGGCAGTATTCCTTATTAGTTATTTAATATTTATATTATTAACAGAAGGTGATTACATTTATGAAGTATTTAAGGCTGGACACAAAAGTTGGGACTTTTAATTAAAGCCCATCGTTGTTTTTAAGTTAAAAACATAATAAAAGATAGTAAAAGACGGTTGTTTTCAACCGTCTTTTTTATTTTTGTAAACGAAGTAAAGTAAATGATTTAATGAAAAAATTTTTAGTTCTTGGGATACTATTTATACTACCAATAGTAATGTATTTGTTTTTTGCTTCAGCAGTTGATAATTTTTCTAAACTTCCTGTGCTAGAAAAGTCTATAGGAAATTTAGATGATTTTGAAAGTCTTACAAAAGAACGAATTACATTAGAAGATAAGATTACAATTTTAGGTTTTTTTGGGGAAGATGTAGCTAACAAAAAAGGGAACGCGTTTAATCTAAATCAGAAAATTTATAAGAAGAATCAAGAGTTTAGGGATTTTCAATTAGTAATGGTATTGCCATACGGAAGTGAAAGTGCTGCTAAAGATCTTTTAGAAGAATTAGATGATATTACTGATGTTTCTGGTTGGAAGTTTCTTTTTGGTACTCCAGAGAGTATACAACGGTTTTTTAAAGGACTTAAAACACCTTATGAATTAAATGATAAAAATGCTACCAATTATGTTTTTATTATTGATAAGGATGCAAATCTAAGAGGAAGGGAAGAAAACCAAGCGAAAAATGAACTAAAGGTTTACGGATACGATACTAGTTCTGTTGCTGATCTAAACAACGTAATGGTAGATGATGTAAAAGTTATCCTAGCTGAATACCGTTTAGCATTGAAAAAATATAAAGCAGATCGTAAAGAAAGATAAGGGATGAAAAAATATTCATATGTAGGTATATCATTTGTAATTCTGATTTTTGGAATTATTTTTATTCCTAAAATTGTAAATAGAGTAAAGGATACTTCTATTGTTAAAAATGATAGAATGAGTGCTGATAATCCTGTAGCTAATGAAAAACTTTCATACTTAAAGATTAATGGCAAACCTAGAAAAGTTCCAGAATTCGCATTTCTAAATCAAGATAGTTTATTGATTACTAATCATGATTATAAAGGGAAAGTATATGTAGTGGATTTTTTCTTTACTAGTTGCCCTACTATCTGCCCTAAAATGAGTCGTAATCTAGTTTATTTACAAAATAAACTTAAAGATTATCAAAATTTTGGAATAGCATCTTTTACGATTAATCCTAAAAGAGATACACCTCGGATTCTTAAAAAATATGCAGAAAATTATGGAATAGTTAATCCAGATTGGAACTTGCTTACAGGAGAGCGAGAAGATTTATATGAATTGGCTAATGCTGGTTTTAATATTTATGCAGCAGAAAATCCGGAGGTTCCTGGAGGATTTGAGCATAATGGATATTTTGCACTTATAGACCAAGAAGGGTATATTAGGTCACGTTATGATGCTTCGGGTAATCCTATTATTTACTATAGAGGTACAATAGGTGTTGAAGAAAAGATGGATGAAAACGGAGAAGAAGAACAAGTTACAGTGCTATTAGAGGATATTAAAAAGTTATTAAAAGAAAATGAATAAAAGTACTTCTGAGGTAGAAAAGAAATATAATAAGTGGATTGTTATCTTATCGATTGTAATACCAATAGCTGTAGCTGCGTTGTTTGGTGTGAACTTACGCAAATTGGGTTATGATGTTGAACCACTTACTTTTTTACCACCAATTTATGCAAGTATTAATGGATTAACGGCTGTTGTTCTTATGGCAGCGCTTTGGGCTGTTAAGAATAAGAAGTTACAACTACACGAGAACTTAATGAAATTTGCTATTACCTGTTCGGTAATGTTTTTAGTGATGTATATTGCTTATCATATGACAAGTGATTCTACGAAGTTTGGAGGAGAAGGAGCGATAAGGTATGTGTACTATTTCATATTAATAACACATATAGTTTTATCCATTATTGTGATCCCATTTGTTTTGATTACATATGTTAGAGCTTTGGCAAAAAGTTTTGATAGACATCGGAAAATTGCAAAAATCACCTTTCCTATATGGTTATATGTTGCAATAACAGGAGTAATAGTTTACTTGATGATTTCGCCGTATTATAATTAATGTTAAAAATCTAGTTTGTTGTTAAGGTAGACTAGAATACAAAAATGAAAACAAAAATATTCTACATATCAATTTTGTTACTATTCTTTGCAATCCCAGTTGATGCTCAATGTGCTATGTGTCGAGCGGTCTTAGAAAGTGAAGAAGGGCAAAAAACAGCCAAAGGAATTAATAATGGAATCGTATATTTAATGATTGTCCCTTATGTACTTATTGGGGTCGTAGGATACTTTATATATCGAAATAAAAAAAAGCCTGCTAAAGTCTAATATCCTAATCATTTTCGTGATTTTAAATCTTTAACATATTCATAACATATAGAAGTGTAACGAATGTGATGTAGGAGAAGTCTTATGATATAAGACTACACTAACCAATTAAATTTATTTCTAAGGGGAAACTAGAAATTGATCTACTAGAATTTATTACACGATACAGTGTAAGTCTTGTTAAAAAAAACAGGGATACCAATTAGGTGTCTAATAAATTTTAATCTTGTGTTATGATTGAAATCAAAGACTTGCATAAATCTTACCAAATGGGAAGCAATTCCCTTCATGTCCTAAAAGGAATTAATTTCAACGTTAAAGAAGGTGAGCTTGTAGCTATTATGGGATCTTCGGGTTCCGGAAAATCTACATTGCTTAATATTCTTGGAATGTTAGATGAAGCAGATACTGGGAGTTATTTTTTGGATAACATACCGATTAAAGATTTGAATGAAAAAATAGCAGCTAGGTATAGAAATAAGTTCTTAGGGTTTATATTTCAATCATTCAATCTTATTAATTATAAAAATGCACTAGATAATGTAGCAATGCCATTGTATTATCAAGGCATTAAAAGAAAAGAAAGAACAGATAAAGCACTTCACTATTTGGAAAAAGTTGGTTTAGCAGATTGGGCCACCCACCTTCCTAATGAATTATCAGGAGGACAAAAACAACGTGTGGCAATTGCGAGAGCTCTTGCCTCAGAACCAAAAGTTTTATTAGCAGATGAGCCCACTGGTGCCCTTGATACAAAAACCTCTTATGAGGTAATGGAATTGATTCAAGGTATTAATGATGAAGGAAAAACCATTCTGATTGTAACACATGAAGAGGATATAGCTCATATGAGTAAGCGTATCGTTAATCTTAAAGATGGTCTTATCATTGATGATGGAATAGTAGAACAAGTAAGAGCAAATTCATATGTTTAATATAGAGCGTTGGCAAGAAATATTTGATACAATTGCTAAGAATAAACTGCGTACTTTTTTGACGGGACTTTCTGTTGCTTCAGGAATATTCATCCTAGTAATTCTTCTTGGAGTAGGTCAAGGTATGCAAAACGGAATTTCACAAGAGTTTGAGGGAGATGCATCTAATAGTATTTGGGTTTGGACAAGACCAACTTCTGTTGAGTATAAAGGTTTAAATCCAGGGAGGTTTTTTAGTATGACTAATGAGGATTTTGATTTTATTCATAAAACCAATGAAGATGTTATAGAATATGAATCTTCTAGAGTTAGAATATGGAATTCAGTTATTTCTTATAAAAAGGAATCTGGAAATTATAGAATAGAAGGAATTTTTCCTGGTTTTCAATTTATAGAAAACCAATCAATGGTTTCTGGTAGATTCATTAATCAACAAGATATTAATGAAAAAGGTAAAATTGTAGCCATTGGTAACAAAGTAAAAGAAGCTTTGTTCAAAAATGACGAAGATCCAATAGGGAAATATATAAAGCTTAATGATATTCCTTTTAAAGTAGTTGGGGTTTATATTGATAAAGGAGGTGAGCGAGAAGAAGAACAAGTTTCTGTTCCATCCACAACCGCTCAACAAGTCTTTAATAGAGGGCAGAACATTAATAACCTGTCTTACACCCTAAAACCTGAAAAAGATTTCGAAACGGCAGTTGCTAAGTCAGAAGAGTTCGTTGCGGCAATAACTACTTATTTGAAAAACAAACACATAATAGCTCCAACGGATGAGAGAGCTATTGGGATAGGTAATTCTTTAGAACAGGCAAAAAGGTTCTATAGCTTGATTTTTATGATTAAAGCTTTCTTTTGGTGGGTAGGAGTATGTACGATTATCGCGGGAGTAGTAGGTGTAAGTAATATCATGCTTATCATTGTTAAAGAGCGAACCAAAGAAATTGGTATTCGTAAAGCAATTGGAGCAATGCCTTCTTCAATAATAGGTATGATCTTACACGAAGCAATATTTGTAACTGCAATTGCAGGCTTTACCGGATTAATTTTTGGATTGATCTTGTTAGAATTATTAGGACCAATGATTAAAACTGATTTTATATCTAGTCCGTCAGTGAATTTTAATGTCGCTTTGACGACCGTATTTATATTGATTTTTGCAGGAGCAATTGCAGGTTTTTTTCCGGCTTGGAGAGCAGCAAAAATTAAACCTATTGTAGCACTTAGAGACGAATAATATGTTTAACAGAGATCGATGGAATGAAATTATAGAGGCACTTACTGCTAATTGGTTTAGAACTTTACTTACCGCTTTTGGAGTGTTTTGGGGTATTTTTATACTTGTTATTTTATTAGCAGCAGGTAAAGGTTTGGAAAATGGTGTTAAGCGTGGTTTTGGCGATATAGCTACTAATACCATGTTTATGTGGACTCAAGTAGCTTCTAAACCTTACAAAGGATTGCCAAAAGGAAGAAGATATAATTTTAAGATAGGAGATGTTAGTTCTATTAGAGAGAAAGTTCCTGGATTAAGGTATATATCACCACGAAACCAATTAGGAGGTTTTGGGGGAACAAACAATGTTATTAGAGGTCTAAATGCAGGTGCATTCAATGTATATGGTGATTATCCAGAAATAATTAATCAAGATCCAATAACAATAACTTCTGGGAGATTTATTAACTATGGTGATATAGATAATAATCGAAAAGTAGCGGTAATTGGAGAAGGGGTGAAGAAAGAGCTATTTAAATTTGGGGAAGAGCCAATAGGAGAGTATATAAAAATACAAGGAGTAAGTTTTATGGTTATTGGCACTTACATGAAAAAATCCAATAATGGCGACCGAGAGCAAGGTCAAAAAGAGATATTTGTTCCGTTTACTTCTTTTTCACAAGCATTTAATCGTGCAGATAATGTCGGTTGGATGGCAATTACTGCGGAGGATGATAATTCAATTACAAATCTTAAAAAAAGCATTATTGATGTTGTAAAAACCAATCATACAATTCACCCAGAAGATAATCGAGCAGTTGGAAATTTTGATTTGTATGAAGAATTCAGCAAAATTAATGGGCTTTTTATAGCGCTTAGGGGGGTAGCATATTTTGTCGGAACCTTAGTGTTGTTATCTGGTATTATTGGAATTAGTAATATTATGCTTATTGTAGTAAAAGAAAGGACTAAAGAAATAGGTATTCGTAGAGCACTAGGGGCTTCTCCTTGGTCAGTGCGAGGGCAAATATTATTAGAATCAATTTTTTTAACAATCATATCTGGAATGACGGGTATTGCTGTTTCTACAGGTGTTATATTTTTGGTAAATAAACTGTTAGAAGGAATGCCTGCAAGTGATGAAACCATGTTTGCTAATCCTAGTGTGGACCTTACTGTGGTTTTTGTAGCTTTGTTAATTTTAATTTCTAGTGGACTTTTAGCCGGTTTAATACCAGCTCAAGTAGCTATAAGAACTAAACCAATAGATGCTTTAAGAGCAGATTAAGTGTAAAATCAATCAAATTTACTGTTACAAAAGTAAAGAAATCAATAAATACTGAAAATGAAAAAAACAATCACTGTCATTATTTTGCTTCTCATTGTAGTTATATTCGGAGGAGCCTTGTATTATTTATATCAAAAAAACCAAGAAGATCCTGTTACTTATAAAACAGAGCAGAGTACTACAGAAACAATCATAAAAAAAACGGTTGCAACGGGTAGCATAGTGCCTAAAGAAGAGGTTTTAATAAAACCTAATATTTCTGGAATCATTGAAGAAATATATATAGAGGCTGGTGATCAAATTAATTCAGGAGATTTGATTGCTAAGATTAGAGTAATTCCTAATGTGTCTTCCTTGCAGAGCGCTAAAAATGCTGTTCAAACTGCAAAAATAGATCTAGACAATCAAGAAAGGGTTTTTAATCGTCAAAAAGAACTATTTGATAAAGGAGTGATATCAGCAAATGAATTTGATGGAGCTGATGTTACTTACAAGCAATCAAAACAGAACTATGAAGCTGCTCAACAGAATTACCAAATTGTAAGAACAGGAACAACAAGAGGTTTAGGAAGTGCAGCAAATACATTAATTCGTTCTACAGTTACAGGAATGGTATTAGAAGTTCCGGTTAAGCAGGGAAATCAGGTAATAGAATCTAATAATTTTAACGATGGAACTACTATTGCAGCTGTAGCTGATGTAGGGCAAATGATTTTTGAAGGTAATGTAGACGAAAGTGAAGTTGGAAAAATAAAGGAAAATTTACCTTTAGAAATTACGGTTGGAGCAATAGAGAATAAAAAGTTTGATGCAGTTTTAGATTATATTGCACCTAAAGGGAAAGAAGAAAATGGAGCAATCCAATTTGAAATAAAAGGAACCTTAAATAAAAAAGATACAACTTTTATAAGAGCTGGATTAAGTGCTAATGCATCCATAATTTTAGCAAAAGTAGATAGTGTGATGGCTTTAAAGGAATCACTTATCCAATATGACCCTAAAACTCAAAAGCCTTTTGTAGAGGTAGCTGTAGGAGAACAAGAGTTCGAAAATAGAGATGTAGAATTAGGTGTTAGTGATGGGATTAATGTAGAAGTAAAAAGTGGAATTGATAAAGAAGATAAGATCAAGGTTTGGAATCAAATTAAGAAACCAGAATTTGGAAATTAATTTTTTTTAACAAAAAGTGTAACAATAATAATCAATAGTATACAAATAGGTATTGTGAAGTGAACTATAAAACTTTGTTGTTTTAGTGAGCTTCCATTCTGACCTCTTAAAATAAAGAAAAACGGATGAAAGTTAAAATTTCAATTATTTGCTGTATCCTTCTTGGGATGATCACTGCGCAAGCGCAAGATAAAAAGTGGACATTACGAGAGTGCGTAGAATATGCTTTAGAGAATAATATTACGATTAAACAATCTGCACTTAATGTAGAAAATGCAGCTATCGATAAAAGCGATGCCTTAGGTAATTTCTTACCTTCCTTAAATGGTTCTATTTCTAATTTCTGGAGATCAGGTTTAGCAACGGATCCAATTACAAATACCAATAGTACTCAGACTTTTAGAAGTTCTTCTTATGGGCTTAATGTAGGGATCACTTTATTTGACGGTTTACGAAATGTAAAACAATTCCAGAGAGCAAAGTTGAACAAATTACTTAGTCAATATAATCTAGGGAAGTCAAAGGATGATATTGCACTTTTTGTCGCTAATAGTTATTTGCAAGTACTTTTAAATAAAGAATCATTAAAAGTAATAGAGAAGCAACACGATATTACTTTAGAACAACTTAAAAGGACTAAAGACCTTGTTGATGCTGGGGTATTACCACAAGGAGATTTATTAGAAATAGAAGCTACTTCTGCGGATGAATTAACACGTATTGTACAGGCTGAAAACGCTGTTTTAATCGCTCGTGTTGGATTAGCTCAAACATTGTTAATTAAAGATTATGAGAAGTTTGATATTGCAGAACAAGAATATCTGATTCCATCAGCTTCTATATTAAATAAGCCAATTGAAGAAATTAGATCTAGTGCTAGAGAGGCTAGATATGAAGTTCAAATAGCAGAACAGAATAAATTAATTGCAGAAAAAGATTTGCAAATAGCTAGGGGAGCTTATTACCCAACATTAAGTGGTTCTTTTGGATATAATACAAGTGAGGTTGGTAATAATACATTCGTTAATGGAGGGATTGATCCTGATAACCCAATAAGTGTTCAAGAAATTGGATTTGTTGGTAATTCGGGAGATGCAGTTTTTCAAAACAGTCCTAATTTCCTTATTAGAGAAGCTGGTCCAACACCTTTTATAAAACAGTTATATCAGAATGATGCACTTTCTTATGGGTTATCTCTTTCTGTTCCTGTTTTTAATGGTTTCGCTACAAGGAATAATGTGAAAAGAAATAAAATAAATGTGAAGCGAACAGCTTTTCAATTAGAGCAAGCTGAGTTAGATCTAGATAGTAATGTATATCAAGCTTATTTAGATGCTAAAGGTTCTGCAGAAGCGTATGAAGCTTCATTAGTTGCAGTAAAAGCTCAAGAAAGAGCATATGAGTATGCTAAAGACCGATATGATGTAGGGAGAACTAATGCATTTGATTTTAGTCAATCAAAGTTTAGATTAGAAAATGCTCAAAGTAATGAGGTACAAGCAAAATTTGATTATATTTTTAAAATCAAAGTGTTAGAACTTTATTTTGGAATAAAAATAGCGGACATTAAGTTGTAAATAAATAACGGTCTATTTGGGCTGTTACCCAAAAGATTGTAATTTCATCCAATAGAATTAATTTTTTAAAGTAAGCCATGAGTAGAAAAACTTTACTAATCATATTAATAATTGTTGTCGTTTTAGTTGTAGGACTCGTCTTTGGTAAAAAGGCAGGATTGTTTGGTAAAGACGGAAACTTAAAAGAAGTAGAAACATCAACAATTGAAAAATTAGATATTATTGAAACTGTTTCTGCTACAGGAAAAATTCAACCAGAGGTAGAAGTTAAACTTTCTTCTGAGGTTTCTGGTGAAATAATTGACTTACCAATTAAAGAAGGACAACAAGTAGACAAAGGAGACCTATTGGTTAGAATTAATCCAGATATTATACAATCAGGGTTAAATCGATCTCAGGCAGCTTTAGAAAACACTAGAGCAGGTTTACGACAGGCAGAAGCTAGTCTTAAAGAAGCAAAATTAAGTTATGATCGTAATAAAGAGTTATTTAATAAAGGAGTGATTTCTAAAGCAGAATGGGATAGTTCCGTTTCTGCATATGAGGTTGCAGAAGCAGCAAAACAATCAGCATTTTATAGTGTAAAAAGTTCTCAAGCTACGGTAAATGAAGCAAAAGATAATCTTAATAGAACAACTATTTATGCTCCTATGAGTGGAACTATTTCTAAATTATCTGTAGAATTAGGAGAACGAGTGGTAGGGACACAGCAAATGGCTGGTACAGAAATAGTGAGAGTTGCTAATTTAAGCAATATGGAGGTTGAAGTAGATGTTAATGAAAATGATATTGTAAAGATTTCTTTAGGTGATTCTACTATTGTTGAGGTTGATGCGTATCTTAAGAAACAATTTAAAGGATTGGTGACAGAAATAGCAAACTCTGCAGAAAGTACATTAAGTGCGGATCAGGTTACTAATTTTAAAGTGAAGGTTCGTATTCTTGAAGAATCTTATAAAGACTTAATAAAAGATAAACCAGAGAGTTATTCTCCTTTTAGACCAGGGATGACGGCAACGGTAGATGTTATTACTAATAAAAGGGAGAATGTTATAGGTGTTCCTATTAGTGCAATAGTTATAAAAAGTGATACTTCTAGCACTGTGAAAAGATCTTACACAAAAGAAAAGTTGAAGGAATCTGATGAGAAGTTCGAATGTGTATTTGTAAAAGATGGAGGAGCCGCTAAATTACGGGTGATTAAAACAGGAATTCAAGACGATAGTAATATAGAGATTACAGAAGGTTTAGAAGTTGGAGAAGATGTAATTATAGGGCCTTATAATGTTGTGACCAAAACACTAAAAACAGGAGATAAAGTAACTTCTAAGGATGACAAGAAGGATAAGAAAGCAGAAGAGTAATATATAATAATTAAGGGTATCTTTGCATAAATTTTTTTAAAAGATGGCCTATATTCTTTGTTTAGAAACTTCTACAACTAATTGTTCTGTTGCTTTGTCTAAAGATGGTAAAGTGATCGCTTTTAAAGAAGATTACGATACTAAATATTCTCACGCAGAGCGTCTGCATCAGTTTATAACAATTGTTATTAAGGAAGCAGGTATAGCTTTAAACAACCTCGATGCTATTGCAGTAAGTAAAGGACCTGGTTCATATACAGGTCTAAGGATTGGTGTTTCTGCGGCAAAAGGTCTTTGTTTTGGACTTAATATTCCTTTAATTTCTGTTAGCACATTAAAATCACTTGCACTACAGGTAAAATCCGAAGAAAGTTTTATTATTCCTATGCTAGATGCAAGAAGAATGGAGGTATATTCTGCGGTTTTCTCAAATGATAATGAACAAGTTCGTAGTATAGAGGCCGAAGTATTATTAGAAGACTCCTTTAGTGTATATTTAGAAAAAAAACCAGTATACTTTATAGGTAATGGAGTTGCTAAGTTTGAAGAAATTTGCAATCACAAGAATGCTATATTTATAACAGATAAGTTGCCATCTTCTATTGAGATGGGAATACTTGGTTATGCTAAGTTTTTAGAAAATGATATTGAGGATGTTAGTTATTTCGAGCCCTATTATTTAAAAGACTTTGTCGCAGGCTAGATTAAAATCTTTTTTTAATTATTCTAATTTTGTTCATAAATAGAAAAGCCATCTTAGAAAGATAGCTTTTGTCGTTTAATTTAAAAGTATTCCATTTACTTATAGGCCGTCTAATTTCTTCTACTCCTAGTGCTAAGAAGACTTCTTGATGGATTCCCATCCATATTTTTTAGTGCATTATATCTGGAAACAAGACGTATAAGATCTTCTTCTTTTCTCACCTTTATTTTTTCTTTTTTCATGTAAGTTTTTAACTCTTCTTCCTTATCACTAAGAGCTGCTAAAACTTTCTTTTTGTTCATGGGAAGTTCCATAATAACTCCACGTTCTTCTAAAAAATATTTAGTTTTTATCTGAACTTTTCCGGGAGTAGCAGTGCCGCTTGCAGATCCTCTTTTATCTGGTTCCGTAATTTTTACGTTATATTTCTTATATATTCTATATTGTTCATTTAATTCAACAAGAACATAATACCCCGGCCTTTTTAGACCTCTTTGTGTTTTAAAATTGCAGTAATAATAATAATCTCCATCTATCCTAGCGTGGGCAGTAGGACTTTTTAAAAGTTCAAATAAATCTGAACCTTTTTTAAGCTCTAAAGCATCACTATAGGCATTGTAGCGGAGTTTTGTGTCAAAAGTTCCAGACTTTTCATCTATGACACTTGCATCTTTGTATCGCATGGTCTTAAATATAGTACCATCGAATTCGTCAAAAGTAGTTATCCTTTTGGCCGGTTTTAATAAAGATTGCGGTAGCTGTGCAAATAAAACCGGTGACATTATTAGAAATAAGAATTGTAATATTTTTCTCACGGTATATTGATTTAGGTGAATTAAACTTAATAAAACGGAAGATTAAATGCAAAAATATAAGTTTTAATACAATATTTTTATTGATTTATCAATATAATGACATTTTTGACTATTGATTAGTTAGAAATATTAAGTTTTATTAAAAAATTAGCATCGTTTTTCTGTGGTTAAACAGTAAAAAAGCAACGAAAACGTTGTTAATTTGTACGAAAAATCTTCAACTAAAAAGCTAAAAGCTTGATTTTCTTTACTAAACAAATGTTAGATAGTGTCTTATAAAGATGTAAAGATTATAATGCTTTTTTCCAAAAAAAACATTTTCAATAAAAAAATTAGAAAAATAGATTTCCTACTATTTAATACTGTATATAAAAAGCATCCCAATATTATTGGGATGCTTTTTATATAGAAAGAGTAACTTTTTAGTTTATTTCGAAAGAAATCTTTAAGATTACTCGATACTCCTTAATTTCGTTACCATCAATAATCATTTTTTGATCAGAAACCCATGCAGATTTAATGTTTTTTACTGTTTTACTAGCTTCTTTTACACCATTTCTAGCTGCGTCTTCCCAACCTTTTTCTGATGATGCTATTACTTCTATTACTTTAACAATTGCCATTTTAATAATTTTTTGGTTAATATTTTATAAAAGAGTCTCTAATATACAAGATACTTTGATCTTTTTTTAATATTTACCACTATTATTTTTATGGTTTTTTCGATATGATTAAGGATTACCCGATGAACTACCCATTTATAGCTTCTACAAACTCTACTTTGTCTTTTAGCATCTCCTTTAGCATATTTTCTATACCATTTTTTAATGTAAATGTAGAGGAAGGACATCCGCTACAAGCTCCTTGTAAAATAACTTTTACTCCTTTACTTTCCGGATCATAAGAATCAAACATTATATTACCTCCGTCACTTGCTACTGCGGGTTTAATGTATTCTTCTATTATATTTACGATATCTTTAGAGGTATCATCTAATTTTTCGAAATCGGCATCAGCTTCTTTTTCTGCCTGATCTTTTGATGCAGTAGCATTTTCCGATAATACTTCTTTGCCTTCTTCAAGGTATTCCCTTAAAAATTCCCTGATTTCTAAAGTAATGTCATTCCAGTCTGCCATATCGTATTTATTGATGGAAATATAATTCTCATCAATATAAACTTCTTTAACAAAGGGGAGATGAAATAATTTTTCTGCGAGTGGTGCTTCTTTGGTGTCATCAATACTCTTAAACTCGTGCCCGCTGGTTACAAGTTTTTTATTTGCCACAAATTTAAGTACAGCAGGGTTAGGAGTACTTTCTGCATATATTGTGATAGGTACTTTTTTTGTAGAAGAAGTTTCGTTAATAATTGGTTGCCCACTGTTTAGATATGTTTTTATTTGTTCTGCAACTTCATCCTGTACATCACCCCATTCTACAATATCAAATTTATCAATCGCAATAAAATTTTGCGCTATAAATACTCTTTTTACAAAAGGGAGATAAAACAATTGTTGCGCCAATGGAGAATTTTTGGCGTGATCTATATTTTCAAATTCATAGCTTGTATGTTGGGTTAAAAAATAATTAGCCTCAAACTTTATAATACTAGCATTAGAAGTTGGTTCTATTTTTATT
The DNA here is from genome assembly GCF_900109375.1 of Aquimarina amphilecti. Classification (GTDB taxonomy): domain Bacteria; phylum Bacteroidota; class Bacteroidia; order Flavobacteriales; family Flavobacteriaceae; genus Aquimarina; species Aquimarina amphilecti. The sequence goes on along the minus strand of NZ_FOAB01000003.1, from coordinate 440,800 downwards.
TCAAAAATCTTTTCCATAATCAAATTTTTGACAAATTTACTAAAAACAAATTCTACTTGGTAGTAGGGTTTATAAGATTAAGAATGTTTTAATACTGGGCTTTAAAGATATGTTCTGGTAAAAATTTATATATTTGAAGCTGGCAAGAAATAATATTTTAATTTGGGAAAAGAAATATTAAAGCCCCACAATATAAGCTGGATTAAATAGTTTATATTGAAATAATTAACCTAGTTTTTCCTTTTTTTTTAAACCTAAAGCCTCTAATGAATTTGAAGAAATATTATTTGTTGTTTGCTATACTGACCTCACAATTTATTTTTTCTCAGGAAGGAATTCCAGTTTATGCGGATTATCTTTCTGATAATTTATATTTGGTACATCCTTCTATGGCAGGAGCCTCTAATGCGAATAAAATAAGACTTACAGCAAGAAAACAATGGTTTGATGTAGATAATGCTCCAAGTACGCAATCTGCTAATGTTAATTTTAGAACAGGTGATAAAGTTGGCCTAGGAGCTATTGTATATAGAGATGAAAATGGACGTTTTTCGCAGACAGGAATATTTACAACCTTTGCATATCATTTGCTTTTTTCTCGTGATCGAACGGACCTTAATATGTTGTCCTTTGGTATAAGTGGTGCCTTTATTCAATCTAATGTTGATGAGAGAGGACTCGATGACCCTTTAGATCCAGATCCAGTAATTATTGGAAGGGAGCAAAAAAGTGGGTATTTTAATTTAGATGTTGGGATGTCTTACCATTATCTTGATTGGTATGCACATTTTACGGTTAAGAATATTTTACCTTCCACAAGAGAAATTTTCGATAATGCTAATAACACTATTCAAGAATCAAATAATCAGAGAAGATATATTTTTTCGGTAGGATATGTATTTGGATTAGGAAATGGTCCTTGGAGTTTAGAACCTTCAGTTTTGTATCAATCAACAGATCAAACAAAAGAAAGTACTATTGATGGTAATCTAAAAGTATATAGAAGATTTGGTGAATTAGCTACTTTATGGGGCGGGTTGTCTTACAGAAGAAGTTTTGATGGTGCAGAGTTTTCCCAGACAGGAGCAGAGATTGAAAGCCAAAAACTTCAATATATCACCCCCTTCTTAGGTATAAATTATAAGAATTGGATGGTCGGGTATACCTATAGTTATCAGTCCAATTCAGTTGTTTTAAGTAATGGTGGCTTTCATCAGTTGACTTTAGGGTATGATTTCGGGAAACGAAAAGAACGTTGGAATTGTCATTGCCCAGCAGTTAATAATTAAGAAAATATAATTAGAACATAAAACAATAAATGCAAGCCTTAAAAGCTTGCATTTATTGTTTATTTCACTTTTGTTCCTGTAAATTTTAATCGTTTATCCTTTATTGGAACTAATGATGATAGTTCATAAACGTTTTTATAACCATACCCATATAGGTTTATATAAGTTGGTATATTCAACGCTAAAGAAAGACTTTTGGTAGGAAAATTTATGCCATCTCCATCTATGTTATTATTACAATAGATTAAGATCCTAGTTTTCTTATCGGGAATTAGTTTTGCAAGTTTTTCTTTCGTGAAATCCGAAAAATTTAAATGTACAGCTCCTTTCAGGTGTTTTTTATTGTAAGCAGCTTCGGATCTGGTGTCTAATAAAATAGTGTTGTTTTCCTTAGCAAAATTCAGAAATGTATCTAAATGAATTAATCTCGATTGTCTGTATTCCATAACTTCTTCTGTGATTGCAATAAATGAATTATAATCAACTTTTGAATTTTGTAATTCGTTTTTCTTTTGAGATATCATAGTTATGGGAATTAGTAAAATGATAAGACTTTTTTTCATGGGTTGTATATGTTTTATTTTTTCCAGCTAAAAGATTTTCTTTCTCCCTGAGTTTTGATTGCTTTAATTAATGCAGCTTCTAAATTTGTATCATCCTTTTTGCTATTATTTTGGATATAGACCATACGTTTCTTGTTTAGCTCCTGTATTTTTTTCTGTATTTCTTTTCGTTCATTACTTTTTTTAGCCACATATTGTTTTAATTCTGTCTTAGATTTGTTTTTAAGTTCTTGAGGTAATTCTTCCTTTTCAACTTCCTCTAGTTCGAAATCTTTATCTTCCGCTGCATCCACAAGATCCCAGCTTTTGTTTTTATAAAATCCAGAACTTTTGCTAATCGTTCTACTAACTGCATTAGCAGCACTGTAAGACCTGGCATTACGATCTTGTTCTGCCTGTAACCCAATTTTTTTAGAACCTTCGTTACCATAGTAGATATAGGTGTTGTTTAGTCTTCGATTTAGTTGTAAGATAATATCATCATAAGGTGTTGCTATATGTATAGTTTCTCTATTATGATCAATAGCACTGTATTCTCCATTAGTAAGATTAGCTCCGTCTTTCCATTTGGTTTGCATACCTTGTTTGTAATTACCACAGAATATTGTATTTACAGTGATATCTTTTTCTTTTGCATCAGTAGCGGCATCTTTATAGTCTATTGGACCTTGAGTAAAAGGTTCATTACCTGCTATGAAAATTAGTTTTAGGTGATCATTACTTTTTTTCCAGTCTAATTGATTTATAGAGGTATTAATAACCTTACCACAGTATTCATTTCCTCCGTTAGTAGTTAATGCAAAAAGTTCTTTAGAAATTTCATCCAGATCATTAGAGAAGGGAAGTACTTGTCTGATATAGCCTTCTTGAGATGGCAAGCGATCATTACCATATTCATATAAGGCAATTTGAAGTTTTATGTTGTAATGACCACATTTTGCGTAAGATAGTTCATTTACGATTTCCCATAGTTGAGCTTTTGCTTGATCAATTAAGCCATCCATACTATTACTAGTGTCTAGTAATAGAGCAACTTGTATGTTTCTTGTATCTGGATCTGTTTTGGTTGTATAAATCTCCTGAGATTTTTCGGGCTTAAATGCTAGGTTAGAGTTATTGTTGTTAGCATTACAGGATACAGGAACTATTAGTAGACATAAGAGGCTCCACACATATATTGTTTTCATAATTATTGCTTTTTTATTTAGGTTAAAACTATGATCAACTTTTTTATATAAAAATCAAGAATGAGTTAATGGACATTACGAATGAGTGAAAAACCTTAATGAGTTAGGGAAGTGCTATTTTTGAATATAGAAATGAATAGAAATGCAGAATATGGTTATTTTCTGATTTTAATATCCCATTAAATTGGATTAAGTTTACCTTGATTATTTCGTATATGATGAATAAATTTTGTTTTATTTTATTGATAATGTGGTTTCTCCCTAATGTTGGGTTAGCTCAGGATGATGCTAGAAGACTTGAGAATAACCAACAAGTTACCATAAGAGGTACTGTGAAGGAAGATGGAACTCTTAGGCCTTTAAAAAATGTAGAAATTAGGATCGTGGGCGGTAAAATATATCGTACGGATGGTTTAGGAGATTTTAAGATACAGGCTAGGATAGGAGATGAGATCATTATTAGTCACGATAATTTTAATACTGTTTATCATACTATTAGTAGTGGAGAAAGAATAGATGTAAAAGTTCAAGAAGATCCAGAAGTGTCCAGTAGAGGAAATGACAGGAAACAAAAGAAGTTATCTGCGGCATATGGAGTGCATCTTGCTGCTGCTAGGAGTTCTATGAAGAAAGATGCTGCTACTAGTATAGATTATGTAACAAAAGCTCTTGAGACGATAGAAGAGGATGATACTTTTGGAGATGAAAAAAAGGCTGAACTTTTTGAAACTTTAGGAGATATTTATGCACATTGGAAACAACCCGATTTAGCAGAAACAAACTATGTAACTAGTTTAAGTAATAAATATAATACGGATGTAGAAATTAAATTAGGAAATGCTCAACTACAAATTCCAAATTATGAAGCTTCCTTAAGTACTTTTAATAAGTTAAAAAAATCAAGACTAAATGCTACACAAAGAGTTGGTGTTTATAAAGGATTGGGTGATAGTTATAAGGGAAAAGGAGATAATGAAAACGCGATAAGTAATTATAATATAGCGCTATCATTTGCACAAAAGAATGGTGCTGAAGATAGTGTGATTGAATTAAATTCTAAACTGGCAGAAATGTTTCAGATTCAGGGGAATCTTGATGGAGCTGAAGAGTATCTAGGTAATTCTGTACAGTTGGCAAGTAAAAGAAGCAAAAAATCTTCAGCCAGACAACGAGCAAAAGCTGCGGATTTTTATAATAAGAATAATAGCTTTGATAAAGAAATACAGTTACGTAAGGAAGCTTTAGAAGATATTCAGGATATAGAACAGAAAGAAGCGTTTAGTCCTATAGCGAAGGATAGCGTTGAGCTTGAATCTAATGCTACTGAAGATAGGGCAATTACTTCACAGGTCCAGAATTATAAAATAGCAAATGCATTTGCAGCCCAATCCGAATACGATGAAGCGATACCTTATTTAGAAGAAAGTATTAAGAAAGCTGCTTCAGAAAATGATCTAGTTGTTCAAAAAGATGCTACAAGGAAGTTAGGTGAGGTATATAGAGAAAAAGGAGAACTAGAAAAAGCTTCTGAAGCTTTTGAAGAATATGAAGTTATCATTGATAAATTATATATTCAAAAAGAACAAGAAATATCACAGGCGACAAGATTTAATCGAGAACTTGTGCAAAAAGCGAATCGTATAGCAACTTTAGAAAAAGACAGAGAGCTTAATGAGAGTAAGTATCAATTGGCATTTGCATCTCAAGAATTAGCTGGACAACAGAAAATTATTATATACTCGTTGATAGGTTTGTCAATTTTGTTATTGTTTGCTGCTTATTTAATGTATCGCAATATTAAGCAACAGCGATATGCTAATAATTTATTAGCACTAAAATCACTTCGTTCTCAGATGAATCCTCATTTTATTTTTAATGCTTTAAATTCTGTTAATACTTTTATAGCTACCAGTGATGAAAGAGCGGCAAATAGATATCTTACTGATTTTTCATTGTTAATGAGAGCTGTTTTGGAAAATAGTGAGGAGGATTTTATTCCCTTAGAAAAAGAAATAGAGTTATTAGAGTTGTATGTTCAATTAGAACATTTTAGATTTCAGGATAAGTTTGAATATAAAATAGAAGTCGACCCAGAAATTGATGTTAAACAATATATGATACCTCCAATGTTATTGCAACCATATGTGGAGAATGCTGTTTGGCATGGATTGCGATATAAATCTGATAAAGGGTTATTGTCGATAAATTTTGTAAAGATGGATGGCGATACTATCGAAATAATAATTTCTGATAATGGTATAGGAAGAGAAAAGTCAAAAGAGTTAAAAACACTAAATCAGAAGAAACAAAAATCACAAGGAATGAGTAATATCAAAAAGAGAATCAATATACTCAATACTATGTATCAAGATAAAGTAGATGTCTTTATTTCTGATTTAACAAGTGAGGAAGATGGAGCAGGGACTCAGGTAAAATTAGTGCTTAATAAAGATAATTGATATCATAATTATTTTAGGATATTATAATAACTAATAAATAAATTAAAAACTGTGAATTTAACAGCGATTGTAGTGGATGATGAGGCAAATAGCCGAGCGATTTTGAAAAATTATTTACATAAATATTGTCCTTCTGTAAAGGTGTTAGGGGAGGCAGCTAGTGTTCAGGAAACATTGAAGCTTTTGGAGTCTAATAATCCTGATCTATTATTTCTCGATGTAGAAATGCCTTATGGTAATGCTTTTGATTTGTTAGAGCAAGTACCAGATAGAACATTTGAAACTGTTTTTGTAACAGCTTATGATCATTATGCAGTAGATGCCTTAAATGCGCAAGCCACGTATTATTTATTAAAACCTATAGCAATTGATAACCTTATAAAAGCGGTTGATCATGTAGGTCATATAAAAGAGAGAGAGAAGGAATTACAGGATAAAGTGCTGACTCCAAAAATATCCCCTACTGTAGATGGAAAGATTACTATTCCTCAACAGGATGGTTTTGAAGTGTTAAAGGTTGCCGAAATTTTATATTGTCAAGCGGATGATAATTACACAAAGATATTCCTTAATCAAGGACAAAAACTAGTAAGTAAAACATTAAAGTATTTTGAAGATTCTTTAAAAGAACATGGGTTTGTTAGGATTCATAAGAGCTATTTAGTAAATGTAAATACTATAGTTAAATATAAAAAAGGGAAAGGCGGTAGTGTTCAGTTATCTTCGGGAAAAGAACTTATGGTTTCTTCTTCTAAAAAAGGAACCTTACTGGATTATTTCAAATAAAACTAAATTAATTGGATAAGTTATTCTTTGAATTGTATGGATTGACATAGGCTACTGTTTTTCTTTTCTTATAAGCTGGAGAATCTAGGAATAACGTTTTTATTTGGTTATCCCAATCTTTTATAATGTCAAAATAACTGGTGTTTATTACTGCCATAATTTGACCACAATCATCACAAATATGTTTTTTGTATTCCAAAAAATAATGTGCAAATTCATGGAATGCTACTACCATTAGTATTTGTGGATCTAACATTGCAATCCAGTTAATTACAATATTTTCTACTTTATTGTTTTTGTCTCTTGTTAGCATTCCTAAAGTAGATCCTTTGGGAGAAACACTTAGAGTGTCAACAACATCAATATTTTTAAGTTTGAATAACTTGTCATAATATTCAATGTTGTATTCTTTGCAATACTCGAAGAACTTATCTAGATGAGGTTTTAGTCTTCCGTCGATTTTAACATTATTTTGAGCAATAGACATACTTACGCAAAATAATCCAAAAAGCGCTATAATGCTTTTCTTCATAATTACTGAATTAGGGGTAAAAGGTTTATTAGTATCTTTTTATTTATAAGTATTTAACAACCAATAAATTATAAAATAAAGAAAAAAAATATTTTCAAAAAAGATCGGGAGTGTTAAAAATCGCTAAAATGTATTTTTTTTAACAAAAATTATTAGATAGGAAGTTAATTTCCTGCATTTTTAGAAATCTAACAGGTTGGAATCTGTTGAAATATTGCTCTTTTTGAGGATATCTTGTAAGATGGAAAGTTTTCCGTTGGTAAAGAATAGATGTGATCCTTTTGAAGAGCCCGTTTTTAGTAAGTTGTTATTCAATAAAACAACTTTAGTCTGTCTCGCTACGGCTTCACCAGAATCAATTATGATGATATTTTTAGGAAGAATTTTTTCTAGAACTGGAATTAGATAAGGGTAATGACTACAGCCTAATACAAGATAGTCAATATCTTTTTCTACAAGAGGCCGCACGTAGGATGATAAAAGCGTAAACATCTCTGGAGTATATATTTTACCATCTTCTATAAGTTCTACTAAACCAGTGCCGATGACTTCTATAACATCTATATTGTTAGCATATATATCTGATGTCGTTGCGAAGAGTTCACTGGATAAAGTGCCTTTAGTAGCTAGAATGCCAACTTTTTGAGTTTTGGTATTAAGAGCAGCAGGTTTTATAGCTGGTTCTATTCCAATAAATGGCACATCAAATTGTTTTCGAAGAACTTTTATTGCGTTTGTGGTTGCGGTATTACAGGCTACAACAATAATCTTACAATTTAACTCTAAGAGTTTTTTCGTGTTTTTAATACTTAACGATACAATCTCTTCCTTGCTTCGTTTGCCATATGGTGCGTACTTACTGTCTGCTAAATAAATCGTGTCTTCATTAGGAAGTGCAATTGCAATTTCTTTCCAGATGGATGTTCCTCCAATTCCTGAGTCAAAAATACCGATTGCTTGTTTTTCCATTCTATAGTAATGTACTTCCCAAAAATAAAAAAAACAGTGAGAATTAGGACTCACTGTTTTTTTGTTTTATGTTTTGAAGGTAATGTTTTGAAGGTAATGTTTTAGATACCTAAATCCTTTTTTACATCTGCCATTAGATCTTTACCATCAGCAAGGATAACTCCTGTTCCTGTTGTAGAATCTAATACATACTGAAATCCTTGCGCTCTAGCTACTTTCTGGATAGAAACACGAGCACTTTCGTATATAGGCTTAAGTAATTCAATTTCTTTTTTCTGAAGATCTTGTAAAGCATTTTGTCTGTAATCACCGATACTTTTTTCTGTAGCCTGAACTTCTTGAGCTCTCTTAGCATTTTCTTCTTCTGTTTTAGAAGGAGCTTCAGCTTGGTACTTTTTCATTGTATTCTGTAATTCCAAAACCATATTTCTGATTTCAGCTTCGTATGTCTTGTTAAGTTTTTCAATTTCACTCTTGGCAGCTTTAAAAGCAGGCATTGCTTCCACAAGTTCTTGTGATGCAATATGAGCTACTTTGGATTGCGCATTTACGAAACTTGATGCTCCAAGGATTAATGCACAAGCTACTAATAGGGTTCTAAACTTTTTCATTTTAAGTAATATTAAGTGTGTTATAAATTTAAAAATTAACTTTTCTAATTGTCGTTATCGTTTGTTTCTCCATCTTTATTGTCATCATCACTTGATGGATTTTCATTATTTAATTGTTCTTTTAACGCTTTTATAGAATCTTTTTTTCTTTTCTGCGCTTCTAAGAGTTTAGCTCTTCTTGCTTCAAATTCTTTTTTCTTTGCTGCTCTTATAGAATCTCTTGCCGCTTTTCTTTCTGCTAATAATCTTTCTCTATCGGCTTGTTTCTGAGAAGTTGCTTTTTCTCTATCTGTTACTTCTTTTTCTTGTTCCGAGTTTCTTTTTTCAGCTCTTTCTAATGCTTTTTTCTCTTTTTTACTATTTACCTGCTTCCTTTTAGAAGCTCTATTGATTCTTAATAATATTTGATCACTTATGTCGTGTCTATCGGCAGAATAAAGCATTACTAAGTCTGCAGTTTTATCAAATATAAAATCATATTTTTTGTTTTTTGCCACTTCTTGTACAGCAATAAAAACTTGATCTTGTACCGGTTGAACTAATCGTTTTTTTTGAATAAACAAATCACCATTAGGCCCAAACCTTTTTTGTTGATATTCTAAAATCTCTTTTTCTTTAAAAAATATATCTTCTTCTCTTTCTTCAATTAATTCTTTAGTGAGAAGAACACGCTCATTGTTGAGATCTTTTCTCATTTCTTCTACTTCTTTTAATTCAGCTTCAATTTCTACTTTCCATTTCTGAACTTTTGTCTCTAAATCTGCAGAAGCTTCATTATATTCAGGTACATTTTCTAATATATAATCCATATCTATATATCCGATTCTAATACCTTTTTGAGCTTCAGCTGTATTGGAGAAAGATAACCAAAGGATAGCTGCTAATACTAAAAGAACTTTTGTTTTCATGATCCTGTTTTGTTTATAGAAATAATCGTGCCAAAATTAAAATTGTTGTCCAATGATAAAGTGAGTTTCCCATCCATTATTTCCTGTTGTACCCGGAATTGGGTCAAAACCGTACCCAAAATCAATACCCAGCAATCCAAAGGCTGGCATAAAGATACGTAAACCTGCTCCAGCGGAACGATTTAATTGAAATGGATTGAATCCTCTAAAGCTATCATAAGACGCTCCTCCTTCTAAAAACGCCAGCATATATATAGATGCTGAAGGTTTTAGAGTTATAGGATAACGAAGTTCTAACGAATATTTATTATAAATTGTTGCCCCATCTTCAACAAAATCTGGATCATTTGCTCTACTAAGCGGAATAAGTGATTGATTTGGGTATCCTCTAAGAGCTACAACTTCCCTTCCGTCCAGCGCTGTCGCTCCTAAACCATCTCCTCCTAAGAAGAATCTTTCAAAAGGAATATTTCCACGATTATTATTATATGCGCCAAGAAAACCATACTCAGCTCTTGTTCTTAATACTAAAGGTTGTTTACCTAATTTAGTTAAAGTTGTATACCAAGTAGCATCAAACTTAATTTTGTAATATTCTAACCAATCAAAACGCTCTTGATCAATTTCTCCTATTTCAGTACTGATTTCCCCAATTCTGGTGTTTGTTGGGTCATTACTTACTAAATCCTGTTGTTCTTCAAGTAATTCACTTCTTTCTTCAGCTAAAGCGCCATAATCAGTTCCGTCCCATAAAGAATATGGTAGAGAAAGTTTAGCAACTAGATTAAACTCTGATCCGGCTGTTGGGAAAATTGGATTTACAGCAGTATTATTTCTATTAATTCCAATAGTATATGCTAAGTTATTAGAAGAACCATTTCCAAAAGTAAATAGCCTAGTGTTATAATTTTTAAGATTGTAGTGCTGAATACTTACGGCTTGAGATAATGTAAAATAATTATCAGGCCAGTTCAGTCTTTTTGCGATACCAATAGATCCACCAGTAATTAAGAACTTACTGTCTCTGTTTACATCACGCGTTCTATTATTAAAAAGGAATTGAATCGTGTGAGAAAAAGAAGTAGAAAGTTGAAAAGGTCTTTTTCCTCCTAACCATGGTTCTACAAAAGATAAACTATATGTTTGGAAAAATTGACTAGCTTGAGCTCTTACACGAAGTGTTTGTCCGTCTCCCATAGGAAGTGGGCTATAAGCTTCTTTGTTAAAAATGTTTCGGATAGAAAAGTTACTAAAAGCTAATCCTAAGGTTCCAACGAAACCTCCACCACCAAAACCACCTTGTAATTCTATTTGACTCGCTCCTTTTTCAACAACTGGATAGTTAATGTCTATAGTACCAGCTTGCGGATCTGCATTTTTAAATTGTGGTTCTAACGATTCTGGATCAAAAAATCCTAATTGCCCAATTTCTCTTACTGTTCTTACAACTAAGTCTTTACTATAAATTTGTCCAGGTTTTGTTCTTAAGATTCTGTAAACTACATGATCATTAGTTTTGTCGTTCCCAGTTACCGTAATGTGATCAAAATGAACCAGTTTTCCTTCTCTAATTCTTATTTCAAAATCTATAGTGTCATTCTTTACATTGGTCTCTACCGGATCAATGTTAGAGAATAGATATCCATTGTTCTGATATAGATTGGTAAGATCATTAGCATCTGGCTTTGTATTGTCTGCAATCTGTTTCTCTAGAAGAACACCGTTGTAAACATCACCTTTTTTAATTACTAATTGTCTGGCTAATTGATTATCAGTATAAACGCTATTTCCTAAGAAATTAATATTACCAAAATAATATTTATTTCCTTCTTCTATCGCAAGATTTAATGAAACGCTATTGTCATCTTCTACGATTAATGAGTCAGAAGTAATACGTGCATCTCTATATCCTTTCTCTTTATATTTACTAATGATACTTTCCTTGTCATCTTGGTAATCATTTTTAATATACTTAGAGCGTTTCCAGAATCTCCAGAATTTTTTCTGCTTGGTGTTTTTCATTGCTGATCTAACCTTACCATCAGAAAATTGTTCGTTCCCTTCAATTCTGATTTTGTCAACTTTTACTCGATCACCTTTGTCGATACGAACCAACATATTAACTTTATTCGTAGGGATCGTATCTTTTACCTCTGTAGTGCTAATGAGCACTTTGGTATTTAAGAAACCGTCTTTACGATATTTGTTGGTAATAAAATTTCGCGTTGTTGTAATGAGGTTTTCAGTAACTTTTGCTCCGGGATTAAGACTATTGTCGCTTATTAAATCCTCTGCTTTACGTTTTCTAACCCCTTCAATTCGTGCTTGATTTAATTCTGGAACTTCTTGAATGTTTATTTCAAGAAAGGCTTTTTCTCCTTCCACTTTAGTGATGTAAAAATTAATATCACTAAATAATTCAAGATCCCATAATTTTTTTATTACCGCACTTATTCTGTCACCTGGTAGCGCAATTCGTTCACCATTTTTAAGACCTGTGAAGGTGATAATAGTGTTCTCACTATAAGTGGATATTCCTGTTACTTTAATATCGCCAATGATATATTCTTTTCCAGAAGTTCCAGGTAAATTTTGTGCTGAAATTGATACTGTATTTAATAAAAGCGCAATAAATGCTAAATACGTAAAAGGTAATTTTTTTGTCATCTTTTTAACTAAGCTGCTCACTAGTTTTTCCAAATCTTCTCTCTCTTTGTTGATAATTTAAAATGGCCTCGAACAAATCTGTTCTTTTAAAATCAGGCCATAATATTTCAGTAAAATATAATTCTGCATACGCAATTTGCCATAATAAGAAATTACTAATACGTTGTTCTCCACTGGTACGTATTAATAAATCTACATCTGGTAGTGTTTTGGTATACAAATGCTCATTAATGACTGCTTCATTTATAAGATGTGGCGAAAGTACATTATTTTTAACTTTATTACTTATATCTTGAATAGTTTTTATTAGCTCTTCTCTACTACCATAACTAAGTGCTAATGAAAGTGTCATATGCTTGTTATCCTTAGTCTTTTCAATAACTTCCAGTAATTCTTTTCTTGCTTTTTGAGGCAGCGCTTCGAGATTTCCGATCGCATTTAATCGGATGTTATTTTTTTGTAGCGTTTTAATTTCTTTTTTCAAAGAACTAACTAAAAGCTTCATTAAAGTCTCTACTTCTAATTTTGGTCTGTTCCAATTTTCAGTAGAAAATGCATATAAGGTAAGATATTTGATGCCTATTTCCGCAGCTCCTTCTACCGCTTCTCTAACCGCTTTCGTCCCATTTTCGTGACCTATAGCCCTAAATAGTCCTTTCTTTTTAGCCCATCTTCCATTACCATCCATAATGATGGCTACGTGTTCTGGAATGTTAGAGTTAAGTTGTTCTTTATTAATCATTATTTTAAAATGCACAATAACATGGTATTCTTCCCCATGTATAGGATAATGTTATTCCGGTAAATACATACCAATCATTATTATCCAAATTACCAAATCCTGTCCCAAATGCACTGTCTGGATCACTACCGTCCAAATTGTCAGTGAATGTATATCTTGCTCCAATTTCTGCACCTAATACCCAGTGCCTTCCAATTGTTTTTTTTATTCCAACTACCATAGGAATAGAGGCATTCCATTTTTCGCTATAGGAACTAATCTGATTCCCATTATTAGGGTCAACAGCTTTTGCGCTATAATTAAAACCTGTTAAACCTGTGTATAGATATGGAGTGAATTGTGGTTGAGAATCATATAGATACCAATCCCAAAAATTAAATTCTAAACCTAAAGAAAATTCTTTTACGGAGTTGTTAAAACTAAAGCCTCTCTGAACCCTTCTGTCATCTCCATTGGCATCGTTAGATTTAATATTAGCGTATAAAAACGATGCTCTAAAGGCATGTCTTTTACTTCGATTCCATTTTCCAATTGCTCCAATAGCAAGTGCATTTGGTGCTATATAATAGGAAGACCCTATATCACCAATATAATTAGAACCACCAAGCATAAGTCCAACCTCATAGGTTTGGGAGTTGATAGTTTGTCCAAAAAACAAAATTAATACAAAGGATGCTAAGTATCTCATAGATTTTCAAAAGTTTGCAAATATAACAATTAACTTTACTACACAAGAATTTGAGTAAAATAGTATGAATTAAAAAACACTTTTTAGTAGATTTTATTGTTTAATTGCGTTTATCTTCACCCCAAAGCATTTTTTTTCTTAATGTTTTTAGGAAACTATCGCCTTCCAAAACTACCATATTAATTTTAAAAGGAGCTTTTTTAATAACAACAGTTGTTTCATTTGGTAGGGTATGTGTTCTAGAATCTAAAGATACCAGGTAGGTGTCTTCTCTTCCAGAAACTTGTAACTTTATTTCTTTGTCATCAGGAATAACTAATGGTCTAGCATTAAGATTGTGAGGTGCTATTGGTGTAAGCACCATGCTTTCGGTATCAGGCATCATAACAGGGCCACCACAGCTCAGAGAGTATCCTGTAGATCCTGTTGGTGACGATACAATTAATCCATCCGCCCAATATGAGTTTAAAAATTCATCATTAAGACTTGTGTGTACGGTGATCATAGAGGTTGTATTTCTTCTACTGACAGCAATTTCATTCATGGCAAAATTTAATACGCCGAATTCTTCAGAAGGAGGAACCGTGTCTATGGTTACGATTGTTCTAGGTGATATGTAATATTTTTTGTCTAAAATTAGATCTATAGTATCTTTAATTTCTTCTTTTTGGATAGTTGCTAAAAAACCTAATCTGCCGGTATTGATACCGGCAATTGGAATTCCTAGATCTCTTACATAAGTAATGGTTCTAAGTATGGTTCCATCTCCTCCAATACTAAAAAAAAGATCATAAGAGTGATCTAATTCTTCAAATGTGCTAAAATGGGAGTAACTTTTGTCAATATCATCGTGAAGGTCGATTAACTCAAGGAAGTTTTTTTCGATAACTACTTCGATATTATTTTTGTCCAGAGCTTCTAACAATTGTTGGATATATATTCCAGACTTTTCGTGATAGAATTGGCCGTAAATACCTATCTTCATTATGATTTAATTTGTTTTTAATTATTACTCAATTCTTATTTTATATGTTGAGGTATTTTTCTAAATATTGTGACCGTTCTTTAAGATTGTTTAGAAAAGAATCCTCATGATGCTTAGAGACAATATTATAACTATACCTCCTAAAAGTTTGTACAATATTATTGATGTCACTATCATTTATTTTTAAGGTAATTTGAATCACATCGTTTTCCATGTTAGAAATAAAAAGGCCAAGTAATTTAGCATTGTTAGATTCTACAATTTGAGAAACCTCACTAAAAGAATAGTCCAAAACTCCCTTTTCCACAATTAATATGTTTCCCGGTTCACTTAGAAAAGGCGTTTCATTAAAGAGATTCATAATATCCCTTAATTCGAAGTATCCTTGATAATTGTTGGAATCATCAAGAACAGGCATAATATTGGAATGTTTTTGAGCAAACGATTCTAATATGTCTAGCCAATTAGCGTCAGTTCTTACAAAAAAACCTTCTAAAGCATATAAATAGGACTCTAATGTTTTTTCGGTTTCGAAACATCTTACGTCCGCTTCAGAAATACAACCTACGTAAGTTTTGTCCTTCAAAACAGGAAAATGCGTATAAGTGAGCTCGTTAAACAATAACTGTGCATCCCCAACTTTGGCAGAAGCGGCGAGTGGTGCTATTTCATTTACTATGTATAAACTTGTCTTCATATTCCCGGGGCTTTTTATGCAAAATAATCAAAAATATGTAACCGAGGCACTCTCAAGTTCGTATTTTTGTTATTTATTAAAGTTATATCAAAAACTATGACAAAGTTAAGTGTTAATATCAATAAAATAGCAACGTTGCGTAATTCTAGAGGAGGAGATACTCCAAATTTACTTAAAGTTGCTGCTGATGTTCAGGATTTTGGAGGAGAAGGAATTACAATACATCCAAGACCAGATGAGAGGCATATTAGATATCAGGATGCTTATAATTTAAAATCAATTGTACATACGGAGTATAACATTGAAGGAAACCCAATACCAAAATTTATCGAATTGGTAACTGCTATTGTTCCTACGCAAGTAACATTAGTTCCAGATTCAATAGACGCTATTACAAGTAATGCAGGTTGGGATACTATAAAAAATAAAAGTTTTTTATCCGAAGTGATATCAGAGTTTAAAAGGAATGGTATAAGAACTTCGATTTTTGTAGATCCCGTTAAAAGTATTATTGAAGGAGCTAAAGAAACGGGTGCGGATAGAATAGAGTTATATACAGAAGATTTTGCATCTGAATATGCAAAAGGAAATGATGAAATTGTTCGTTCATATGCTGAATGTGCTGAACTGGCTTTGGATTTAGGGATTGGCGTAAATGCCGGACATGATCTTTCATTGGAGAACATTAAGTTTTTTAAAGATAATGTTCCTGGATTACTTGAGGTCTCTATTGGTCATGCTTTGATAAGTGAATCTTTGTACCTAGGATTAGAGAATGTGGTAAATATGTATTTACGTAAACTCAAATAGAATAAACGATGAAGTTACATGCAAACGTTTTTGGAGAAGGAACTCCACTTGTAATATTGCACGGCTTTCTTGGTATGGGCGATAATTGGAAAACTCTGGCTAAGAAAATTTCAGAACATGGTTATCAAATGCATTTGATAGATCAAAGGAATCACGGACGTAGTCCCCATAGTGATGAATTTAATTATGAAATCCTTGCTCTAGATTTGTTAGAGTATTGTAAGGATAGAGAGCTTAACAAGATAGTATTGCTTGGCCATTCTATGGGTGGTAAAACAGCAATGCTTTTTGCGGCAACTTACCCTGATATTATAGATAAATTAATTGTGGCTGATATAGGTCCTAAATATTATCCATTACATCATCAGGATATTTTAGATGGTTTAGGTTCGTTAGATTTTGAAGTTTTAAAAAGTAGAGGAGAAGTTGATAAAGCTTTAGAGCTTTATGTCAGAGAAGTTGGTGTTCGTATGTTTTTAATGAAAAATTTATTCTGGAAAGAAAAAGGTCAACTTGGATTGCGTATAAACTTAGAAAGCTTGATTCATAATTCTTCTGAAATAGGTGTCGCGTTACCTGAAAAATACATATATTCTGGAGATACTCTTTTCCTTAGAGGAGAAAAATCTAACTATATAATAGAGGATGATATAGTTGATATTAAAAGGCAGTTTCCTCAATCAAAAATAAAAGAGATTTCTAATTCTGGACATTGGTTGCACGCGGAAAATCCTTCTGAGTTTTTAATGACTTTGTTGGAATTTCTTAAAAATTGAACAAAAAATGTTATGTATGCATAATATTTTAATGATTTAGTTGGATAATTGGTATTTTCTGCTAAATTTGGTGCTTTATTCTTACAAAATTCTAATAAAAACAAAAACAATTCTAATTTATTATGAAAAAACTACTATTATTAGTTCTATTCGCCTTAGTGACGTTGGTCACATATGCTGGTGGATATAGAGTTAGTGTGCAAGGACAGAGAGCTATGGCTATGGGGCACACAGGTGTTGCCGTGGTGAATAGTGCGGAGCTAGTATTCTTTAATCCAGCAGGTCTTGTATACTTAGAAAATAAACTGAATGTGAGTGTCGGAGCAAGTGGTATTTTTACAGATGTAATTTATCAAAATTCAGAATTTGGAACTTCTTCTGAAACTGATAGTTCTGTAGGTACACCGCTTAACTTGTATGGTTCTTATAAAGTGAATGATTGGTTAGCTCTTGGTTTAGGTGTGTATACACCTTATGGTAGTGAAGTAACTTGGCCAACAGATTGGGCTGGTTCTCATTTAGTAAATAATATAGAGTTAGCTGCAATTTATATCCAACCAGTAGTTTCTATTAAATTATCTGATCAATTTAGTATTGGAGGTGGTCCTATTTATGTTACAGGTTCTGTGAACTTTAATAGAAATGCTAATAGAACAACTACAGATATAGATGGTAATCGTGCTAACATTACTATAGATGATTCTGGAGTTAATAATTGGGGTTGGAGCGTTAGTGCTATGTTTAATCCTACTGATAATTTTAGATTAGGATTTAGTTACCGAAGCGAAATTATTCTGGAAGCTGAAGGTGGAGAAGCTACTTTTTCTAATTTCCCTGTTACTACTGCTCCTGGTGTACCAGCTAATGGGACTACTACTTTTGATGCAGAATTGCCATTGCCGGCAGAATTAACAATAGGACTTTCTTATCAATTCCATAAAAAATGGTTGTTTGCATTTGATTATAACAGACAATTTTGGGATGTATACGAATCTTTAGATCTTCAATTTGGTAACGGAGCGACTTCTATTAACCCACGTAATTATAAGAATTCTTCAGTGTATCGTTTTGGATTACAGTATGATGCGACTTCTAAGATCTCTTTAAGAGCGGGTTATTATATCGATGAATCTCCTGTGCAGTCTGGATTTTTTGCTCCAGAGACACCTAGAAATGATTCTCAAGGTTTTTCAGGAGGTTTAAGTTTTGCAATTACTCCTAAGTTAGCGATTGATGCTTCATTCTTTTACCTAAGGTTTGAAGAGGTTGATGCATCATATGATTCTTACCAGGAAAATGGAGAAAGTGTTCCATTTGGAGGAACATATAAATCAAGCGCATTTGCGCCAGGACTTGGTTTAACTTATAAATTATAATTTGAAGATGAAAAATAATATAAAATATTTAGCAGTTCTGGCATTGGGATTAGTAGCTTGTGAGCCAGAGTTTGATAATCCAATTGATGAAGCAGGTGTGTATTCTAGTGGAGAAGCTGATTTCTCTAATTATGTTGCTTTGGGGAATTCGTTGACTGCTGGTTTTGCAGATAGCGCATTGTATATAACAGGACAAGAAAATTCTTATCCAAATATATTGTCTCAACAATTTGCTTTAGCAGGTGGAGGAGAATTCACTCAACCTTTAATGGCTGATAATACTGGAGGTGCTTTATTAGGAGGAACACAGATTTTAAATAATAGATTTGTGTTAGCTTTTGATGCTGACGGTAATCCAGGTCCTTCTATTTATGCAGGAGCTATGCCAACAACTGAGATATCTAATAATTTAGGTAGTTCTTTTAATAATATGGGTGTTCCTGGTGCTAAAAGTTTTCACTTAGCCGCTCCCGGATATGGAAATGTGGCAGGTGTTGCTGCTGGTGCAGCTAACCCATATTTTGCAAGGTTTG
The DNA here is from genome assembly GCF_900109375.1 of Aquimarina amphilecti. Taxonomy (GTDB): domain Bacteria; phylum Bacteroidota; class Bacteroidia; order Flavobacteriales; family Flavobacteriaceae; genus Aquimarina; species Aquimarina amphilecti. The sequence continues at coordinate 422,222 of NZ_FOAB01000003.1, read as the reverse complement.
CTTCTTCTGCAGACGCTACAGTTATCGCAGATGCTGTTGCGCAAAGCCCAACCTTCTTTAGTTTGTGGATAGGAAATAATGATATCTTAAGTTATGCAACTTCTGGTGGTGTAGGAGAAGATCATAATGTTACTGGAAATATAGACCCATCTACTTATGGAAGTAGTGATATTACAAATAGTAATGTTTTTGCTTCTGTTTATAATGATCTATTGGCTGCTCTTACAGCGAATGGTGCAAAAGGTGCGGTTCTTAATTTACCAAGTGTAACGTCACTTCCGTTTTTTACTACAGTGCCAACTAATGCAGTGCCGTTGGATGCACAAACTGCTGCATTTTTAAATTCTCAATTTGCTGCGTATAATACTCAAATACTTCCTGGATTGGCTGGACTTAGTATAATAACTGCTGAAGAGGCTGCAAGTAGACAAATTAATTTTGTTGCTGGTCAGAACTTTGTAACTATAGTTGATGAATCATTAACAGATATCTCAACAATAATACAAGGAGCTCCTTTTAACTTAGATGCTCAAACAGCTGGGCTTTTAGGTCAATTAAGACAGGCTACTTCTTCAGATTTAATTCCATTAACATCAGCAGGCAATATCGGTGTTGATCTTACGGGAAACGGTACTTTAATTACAGGAGTTTCTGTTCCTTTAGGAGATGCTGATGTGTTAACAGAAGCAGAACAAGCTGCTGTAGCTAGTGCTCAGGATTCTTTTAATGCTACTATAAGAGCATTAGCGGCTGCTAATGGTTTAGCTTTTGTAGATGTAAAATCAATCTTAAGTCAGGCTGCGAGTAGCGGTATTCCTTTTGATTCTGGAGTTGTAACTTCTACGTTTGTAACTGGTGGTGGATTCTCTTTAGATGGAGTACATCCTACACCAAGAGCACATGCTATCTTAACGAATGCTATGTTAGAAGAAATAGAAGATACTTATGGAGCAATTTTACCTTCTGTTAATCCTGGTGATTACGGAACAGTTACACTTAGTAATGAGGTGAATTAATCTTTGTATACTTAATAAATTAAAAGAAACCTGTTATTATTTTAATAGCAGGTTTTTTTATTGTGTTGTTTTTAGTAATTTGAAAATCAATCTAAATCTTTATATGATGAAGTTTTTATTAAAAATGATCCTCAGTGCAATAGCTGTATTGGTATTGGCAGAGATTTTACCGGGAGTTAATGTGGATAGTTATGTTAGTGCTCTTATTGTGGCGGTACTTTTGGCAGTTCTAAATGCTGTCGTAAAACCTTTGTTGGTTATTTTAACGCTTCCAGTTACCATTGTTACTTTAGGATTGTTTTTATTGGTAATTAACGCGGCGATAATATTAATAGCAGATCATTTTGTTTCAGGTTTTGGAGTGAATGGTTGGTTATGGGCATTAATATTTAGTGTTTTATTATCTGTGTTTCAATCTATATTATACTCTATTTTGAAGAAAGATAAAAGCTAACTGTTTTTCAGGAAGTTAAAACTTTGTTGAGTTGTAAAAAAGTATTACTTTTGCAACCCGATTTTTAGTACAAAAAAGTAGAGATAATGAATATTTCAAAAGAGCAATTAGACGATTTAAATGCTGTAGTTACAGTAGATATTGCAAAAGCAGATTATAGAGATAAGGTAGAAAACATTCTTAAGGATTATCGTAAGAATGCTAATATTCCTGGTTTTAGAAAAGGCCATGTTCCTATGGGATTGGTTAAAAAGCAATATGGGAAAGCAGTTTTAGTAGATGAAGTAAATAAATTGTTACAAGATGCTCTTAATAAGTATCTAACAGAAGAGAAATTAGATGTATTAGGGAATCCATTACCTAAAGAACAGGAAAACTTTGATTGGGATTCTGATGATTATTCTTTTGAATTTGAATTAGGTTTAGCACCAAAATTTGATGTAAAGCTTAATGGTAAAAAAGCAATAACGCATTATAAGATAGTAGCTAGTGATGAAATGATTGATAATCAGATTAAAACTATCCAAAAGCAATATGGTAAATTAGTGCCTAAGGACGCTGCGGAGAAAGATGATTTAATTGCTGGTACTTTTGTGAATGAAGAAAAAGAAATTGAGAATCAAACGACTATTTCTTTAGATAAAATAAAAGGGAAGAGAAATTTAGATAAATTTATTGGTTCTAAAGTGGGTGATGTACTGACTTTAAAAACAAAAGGTTTATTTTCTGACGATCAGGATTTAGTCAATGCCTTGAAAGTAAGTCAAGATGATGTTAAAGATTTAGAAGTTGAAGTGAATTTCACTATTTCTGAAATTAACAATCAGGAATTAGCTGAATTGGATCAAGAGTTATTCGACAAGATTTATGGTAAGGATGCTGTAAAAACAGTAACTGAACTTAAAGATAAAATTAAGGAAGATGCAGATCGTCAGTTTGTTCAGCAATCGGATCAGCAGTTACTCAATGATGTAACCGAAAGTGTTCTTGAAAACACTAAATTTGATCTGCCTTCAGAGTTCTTGCAAAAGTGGATTCAAGCTACAGGAGAGCAACCATTGACGGAGGATCAGGCTAAAGATGAGTATGAAAAGAGTGAAAAAGGATTACGTTTTCAGTTGATCGAAGGGAAATTAATTAACGATAATAATCTTCAGGTTACTTTTGAAGAGTTAAAAGAGTTTTCAAAAAACTTAATAAAAGGGCAAATGGCTCAGTTTGGTCAAATGTCTCCAGAAGATAAAGAGTTAGAAGATATAGCAGCAAGAATTTTATCTAATCAGGATGAAGTAAAAAGAATTTCTGAACAACTTATGAGCCAGAAATTACTTGGATACTATAAAGAGAATGTTAAATTGAAAGAAAAGGAAGTAAGTTTTGATGATTTTGTAAAAGAAGTTTACAAATAATCAACACATACTAATAAGGAATTTATACTTATATTTAGGGCGTTAAACCAAGTTTTGGTTAACGCCCTTTTTATAAAAACAAAATTTCAGAAAAAGAACATATGAATTACGGAAAAGAATTCGAAAAATACGCTACGCAACATCACGGTATCAATAGTAATTACTATGATCAAATTATTAGTAGTATGTATCCAGTAGGTATGACTCCTAATATTATTGAAGAACGCCAAATGAATGTAGCTATTTTTGATGTATTCTCGCGTTTAATGATGGACCGTATTATCTTTTTGGGTACTGGTATTAATGATCAAGTAGCAAATATTATACAAGCACAACTTTTATTTTTAGAAAGTGTGGATTCTACTAAAGATATACAGATATATATAAATTCTCCTGGTGGTAGCGTGTATGCAGGTTTAGGAATTTATGATACAATGCAGTTTATTAAGCCTGATGTAGCTACTATATGTACAGGAATGGCTGCGTCTATGGGAGCGGTGTTGTTGTGTGCTGGAGAAAAAGGAAAGCGTTCGGGTCTGCCACATAGTAGAGTGATGATTCATCAGCCACTAGGTGGAGCGCAAGGTCAGGCTAGTGATATTGAGATAACGGCTCGAGAGATATTGACATTAAAAGAAGAATTATATCAGATAATAGCTAAACATTCTGGTCAGACTTATGATAAAGTATATGAAGATAGTGATAGAGATTATTGGATGAAAGCTGATAAAGCTCTTGACTATGGTATGATTGATGAAATACTTACAAGAGAATAATATATAATAAAAAATAATAGCAAAGGTTAGATTTTGCGCCCCTAGTAATGTTTATCGTAATTTTAAACGATAAGCAAGTTTTTGAAATAGATAATTATGCCGAAAGAAGATTTAGAATGCTCGTTTTGTGGAAGAAAAAAACCAGAGACCAATTTATTGATTGCAGGTTTGGACGCTCACATATGTGATCGTTGTATTGTTCAAGCTCACGGAATTGTTGTGGAAGAGGCTAGAGATGAAGAGACAGGAGAACTGAGCTCTGAATTAATGCTTCGTAAGCCTATGGCTATCAAAAAGTTTTTGGATGAATACGTAATCGGACAGGAATTCACTAAAAAGGTGATGTCTGTTGCTGTATACAATCATTATAAGCGTTTATTGCAGCCAAATACAGATGATGATATTGAAATTCAGAAAAGTAATATCATTATGGTTGGACAAACTGGTACTGGTAAAACGTTAATAGCTAAAACTATAGCTAAAATGTTAAATGTACCATTGGCTATTGTAGATGCTACAGTTCTTACTGAAGCCGGATATGTTGGTGAAGATGTAGAGAGTATTCTTACTCGTTTATTACAGGCTGCTGATTATAATTTAGAGAAAGCACAACGAGGAATAGTTTTTATTGATGAAATTGATAAAATTGCTCGTAAGAGTGATAATCCTAGTATTACTAGAGATGTTTCTGGTGAAGGAGTACAACAGGCTTTATTAAAATTGTTGGAAGGAACAGTCGTTAATGTTCCTCCAAAAGGTGGTCGTAAGCATCCAGATCAAAAGTTTATTGAGGTAAATACAGAGAATATCCTTTTTATTGCAGGTGGAGCTTTTGATGGTATAGAAAATGCTATTCAAAAACGATTGAATATGCAGGCAATGGGCTTTAGTGCTTCTAAATCTGAAGATACTATCGAAAAGGATAATTTATTACAATATATAATTCCTAAGGATTTAAAGGATTTTGGATTGATTCCGGAAATTATAGGTCGTCTTCCTGTGTTGTCTCATATGAATCCATTAGATAATAATACGTTAAGAGCTATTTTAACAGAGCCTAAAAATGCTATTATAAAACAGTATAAAAAGCTTTTTGAAATGGATAATATCCAATTCACAATTACAGCTGGAGCTTTAGATTATATTGTAGAGAGGGCAGTAGAGTATAAGTTAGGAGCTAGAGGATTACGTTCATTATGCGAAGCTATTCTTACAGATGCAATGTATGAGTTGCCAGAAAGTGAAGAAACCGAATTGAGAGTAACTAAGGATTACGCAGAGAAAAAATTAAATAAATCTACGATCAATAAACTTAAAGCAGTTTCATAATGTAGATTCTTTATATACCAAAAACAAAAAACTCCTTAATTTAAGGAGTTTTTTGTTTTTGGTATTATAACCGACATTTTTTAAAAACACCGGCTTATTTTACACTATATATTGTGGTTTAAATATGATAGATTATTCTTCTTCTTCAGAATATAAAACCTCCTCTATTTTTCTTGAAATAATTTCTTCAGTATTTTTTATTACTAGATCCGTACTGTTTTTAAGATTTATATCAAATCCGTTTTTAGAGATTAAAACTTCGTAAAAAGCAACTTTAGAAGTTTCTCCATAACAAACCTTATCTAAGTTTTTAGTTTCTTTAGTTGTATTGTTAGTTTGTATAGAAACGTCAGAATTTATAGAAGGGAGTTCTTTAGTAATAGTATTCTCTTCAATTTTTTTATTAGAGTTACTTTCTTGTGCACTTATAGCAATAGAGAAAGAAATAAAAACAATACTTAGTAAAAACTTTTTCATATTTGGGACCGTTTGTTTTGTAACTAACTGGTAACAAATTTAATACGAAAACAGGGGGTACAAAAGATATTTTTTGTTTTTTAGATAAATCGTTTTTTTTTACCGATGAACTACTTGTTTTTTGATTAAAAACACAATTTCTTGCGTATTTTTTTTATGGTAAAACCGTAATTTAATTAATTCATTTAGGGAAATTTTCTTAAAAACGACTTGTTGTGTGATATTCTTAAACCGTATAAGAGTTTACTTTATTTAGTAGTAGTAATTCATCTAGATATTTTCTAGAATTAGAAAGTCTAGGGATTTTATGTTGGCCTCCTAATTTATTGTTTTTCTTAAGCCAATCGTAAAATAAGTGTGGTCTCGCTTTGTTGATTTTTAATATGTTTAAAGTAGTATTGTTGTATCTTTTGGCTTCATAATCACTATTAATATTCTGAAGGTTTTGATCTAAAACTTTAGCAAATAGTACTAGATCTTTAGGTTGTTTGTTAAATTCGATCATCCATTCATGAGCTCCTTTCTCTTTTCCTTCCATAAAAATAGGGGCTACAGTGTAATCTGCTATTTCACAATCAGTATCTTTTGTGGTTTTCCTTAAAGCTTCTTCAGCATTTTCTATAATCAATTCTTCTCCAAATACATTAATATGATGCTTAGTTCTTCCAGATACTTTAACTCTATAGGGATTGATAGAAGTAAAGCGAACAGTATCTCCTATTTTATATCGCCATAAACCTGCATTGGTAGTAATAATAACCGCATAATTTATACCGATTGCTACATCACTTAATGGAATTACTTTTTCATCTTTTGTGCCATATGTATGCATGGGTATGAATTCATAAAAGATTCCATAATCTAGCATTAATAGTAGTTCAGAGGATTCGTTTTGATCTTGAATGGCAAAAAAACCTTCAGATGCATTATAGATTTCATAATATTTAAAGGAATTTCCTGGTAAGATTTTTTTGTATTGATCTATATATGGTTCAAAACTAACACCTCCATGGAAATAAACTTCGATGTTATTCCATATTTCAAATAAATGCTCTTGTCCTGTCGTTTCCAGTGCTTGATTTAATAAAACTAACATCCAAGAAGGAACTCCAGCTAGACTTGTTACATTTTCTTGAACTGTTTCATGTACAATTGCCATCATTTTTGTTTCCCAATCACTCATTAAGGAAACCTCATTACTTGGAGTAGAACTATACTCTGCCCAAAATGGCATATTATCAATGATTATAGCGGATAGATCGCCAAAGGATGTACCATTTTCTTTGTATAGCTCTTTGCTTCCTCCTAATCGAAGGCTTTTTCCAGTAAATAACTTGGAGTTCTCATTGTTATTCAGATACATACATAAAAGATCTTTTCCAGCTGCATAATGGCAATCTTCTAAGGATTCTTGACTAACAGGTATAAATTTACTTTTAGCATTCGTAGTTCCACTAGATTTCGCGAACCATTTAATTGGCGTTGGCCAATAAATATTTTGTTCACCTAATCTACTACGTTCGATCATTTCTTCATAATCTTCATATGATCTTATAGGAATACGTTCTTTGAAAGTTTCGTAATTATGAATTGATGAAAAATCATAAGTTTTGCCAAACTCGGTATTTCTAGCTGTTTCCAGCAAAACATGTAATAATTCAAGCTGTACTTCATTAGGGTACTTAAGAAAGAGTTCCATCTGGTGAAAACGCTTTTTTAGGAACCAACTAGCTATAGAATTGACTAAAGGGATTGGCATTTTTTGATGTATCTTTGAGCTGAAATTAGCATTAATATGATTGTGTGATTGACTTTCATCGGAAACTAAAATAATAAAAAAAATAATATTCTTTTTATAGATTTAACTTATAACTAAACTTTTTATGCAATATCAGGGAGTACTTACTAAAATGCAGACGGAGATAGGGAATCCAATCCAATACTATTTAGTGTTTGATTCAGACTTTATACATGTAAATCAATTATTGAATAAAAAGTTAAGTATAAAATTTATAGGATATAAATGTTTGGCTTGCGGTGAAAACAAAAAAATATATCGACAGGGATATTGTTATGATGATTTTTATAATCAACCTCAAGTAGGAGACTGGGTAATGCGTCCAGAATTGAGTAAAGCGCATTTAGGTATAGAAGATAGAGATTTGGATTATGAAAAGAAGGCACAGCTTCAGCCTCACATTGTATATTTAGCGAACTCAAGTAATATAAAAGTAGGTGTTACAAGAAAATCTCAAGTTCCAACGAGATGGATTGATCAAGGAGCTCATGAAGCTATAGAAATTGTTGAGGTTCCAAATAGATACTTGGCCGGAATTACAGAAGTAGCTCTTAAAGACCACGTAGCGGACAAAACCAATTGGCGTAAAATGCTTAAAAACGAGATTGAAGATAAGGACTTATTAGAATACCGCGATAAACTTAGAGAATTCATTCCAGAAGAAGCTAAAGAGTACTTTATTGAGAATAATAAAGAAACTGAACTTGATTTCCCAGTATTGGATTACCCTGGTAAATTGAAAAGTTTAAATTTAGAGAAAACACCAGAATATTCAGGTGTTTTAAAAGGCATCAAAGGACAATATTTAATTTTTGATGACGATACTGTTTTTAATGTCAGAAATAATGAAGGATATGTGGTACAGTTAACTATGATCTAATCAGTATATTCTAAGCAAGTAATTCATCACCATATGACTGGCATTGTTCAATAGTTTCTGTGATATGATTAATAGTGGTTCTTGGATTAATTAAACACATTCTCAATACTACTTGTCCTAAGAGTACTGTAGTAACTAATAGTGCCTCTCTAGAATTCATTATTTTTTCAGAGATTTTCTGATTAATAAGATCAATCTCCTTTTCAGATAAATTTTTATCAATAGGGTGATATCTAAAATTAATAACCGCTAACGTAGCTGGAGAAATGACTTCCCATTTAGAGCTTTCTCTAAGGGTGTTTTCAGTTTGTTCCGCTAATTCTATATTATATTGAATAGCTTTTTTAAAAGAATCCAAACCAAAAGTTTTTAAGGACATATAAAATTTTAAGGCACGAAAACGACGAGTTAATTGAATTCCGTGGTCATAAAAATTGATTTCAGATTCATTTCCTTCTACATCCCTTAAATATTCCGGTTTTTCACTAAATGTTCCACTTAACCAATTGTGGTTTTTAACAAGTAAGCACCCCATTTCATAAGGCTGAAAAAACCATTTATGTGGATCTACAGTCAAAGAATCCGCTTTTTCAATACCTTTTAGTAGCTCTTTTCCGTTATCTGCTAATATTGCAGCACCGCCATAGGCGCCATCTATGTGGAACCATAGTTTTTCTTTGGTACAAATTTTTGCAATTTCGTCTAACGGATCTACTGTTCCTGTGTTAGTAGTTCCCGCAGAAGCGATCATACAAAAAGGTTCTAATCCTTGAAGTCGATCTTTGGCAATGGCATTTTTTAATTTGTTTAATGACATTTTGAATTCTAAGTCAGTAGGTATGATCCTTATTTGACTCTTTTTAAAACCAATTACTTTAATTGCTTTAATGTTAGAAGAATGTGCTTGATCAGATAAATAAATCACCGCTTTAGAGAAATCGTCTCCACATTTAATTCTTCTAGCGGTGACCAATGCGGTCAAATTGGCCATAGATCCACCACTAGTAAAAATACCTCCTCCTTGCTTGGTTCCAAATCCAAAAATTTCTAACAGCCAATTCATTGTAAGAATTTCTAACTCTGCGGCTGCAGGTGAAGCTGCCCAACCTCCAGAGAAAATATTGAAACCAGTTGCTATTGTATCTGCCATCGCGCTAATATAATTACTCGGCCCTGGGACAAAAGAGAATGATTTAGGATGTGATACAATAGTACTTTGCGGAATAATTTCCTTCATTACAAAATCAAGAACTTTATTTGCATCTGTAGGAAGATTAGGAATATCTTCTGTTAATAAATTATCCATTTCTTCACGAGTAGCTATGGCTACAGGTTTTTTAGAATCTTGGTTGTCAAAATGTTCCACTATATGATCTATAATCGTATAGCCATATTGTTTCATGTCATCTTTGGATAATATTAATTCTGGATTTAGGTAGTTTTCCTTCATTGCATCTTTTTATCAAAATCGTATGCAAATGTAGACTGTTTTTGAAAATTAAAATAGGTATAAAACAGTTTTAAAAATGTATATGTTAATTGTGTCTCTAGACTATAAAGAATTTTAATCCTTGGACAACAGAAATTACTATTAGAGCGATACCAATAATCTTAAATAATTTGGTCTTAGAATTGTCAGATCTATTAGCCATTTTGTTACCCCATTTGCTGTATAAATACAAAGTGCCTATTTTACCTAAGTATATACCAGAAAAGAAAAGAAATAATGCAATTAATGGCGTATAAAGAGTAAGTTCAAACAGATGTTTGTTTGTTAGTGATATTGCTACTATCCAATATATTATTACAGGAGGGTTTAAAAATGCTAAAGAGAAGCCAGTTAAAAATTTAGATTTTTGAAGTCTATTCTTTTTAACTTTATTAATATTTTCTTTTTTGTTTTTTCGAGCTAAAAAATAAACTCCTATAATTAGGAAGATGGAAATGATTACTACTTGAATCCATTTATTGTTTTCGAAAAAATCTGTAAGTTCCATACTGCAATGGAGTGCAAAGAGTGCCAATAATACCTCGCCAATACCGGCAGCTAACGCAATACGAAATGCTTTTTGGGTATCTTCTTTAATGGTAGTATTGATTACAGCTATGTTAACAGCTCCAAGTGGAAGTGCTCCAGCGACTGAAGTTAAAATACCAAGAAAAAGATAGAATGTAATCATGCTTTATTAGTAGTTATTTCTAAAATAGCCTTACAGTTATATATGATATTTTATGAATTTAAAAAAAAGAAAGGACAGTATCAATACTGTCCTTTCTTTTTTTGTATATAAACTTTTGTTTTAAAAGTTTTTGGTAACCCCGATTCTCATTTTCTTTATGATTTCTTCGAAGTATAAGATTGTTAATATAATTTTCTCGGTATCTGCATAGGGTACGAGTTCTTCAATAGAATTTTGAGTTGCATCTATAGCTTCTTTATTCGTTTCTACGCTTTTTTTAAGAGATTTTATATGACCAGAATCTTCCTTAATTCCTAAGTCACTTAGTCTAACTCCTGGTTCATTGGTAAGAGATAGAAATGGAAGAACGGTTATGATTTCTTTTATACGATCTTGATAAAGTTTGATGAGTTGCCCTTTTTTTAAATCTTCAAGGTCACCTATCGTATGAAATTTAGTAATTTGATCTTTTTGTTTAAAAAAAATGGCTTCATCTTTTTGCTGACCATTCATATATTGAATTGATAGAAAAAAGATGAAACTCATTAATAGTTTAGATTTAAGCATAATTTATATTGCCGTGTTAAATTCATTTACAGGATTTGGGGAACCTGGGACAAAAAAGTGTTATTTTTAAATAGCGGTAATATCTTATTGCATTACCATATAATTATTCATGGCTTTCTTCAATTGAAATTTTGGCACTGATTTACTTTTTGGGTCTTCAAATAATTTGTCAACACTAACGAAATCTTTGGTAAATCTATTATATTTTAAAATATTTAAAACTCCTGCATTTGGTTTGTAACTAACCTCTACACCTTCACCATGAATATTAAAAAAACTATTATCCATTTTGAAAGCTCTTTCAAGAACTGCTAAAGAGGTGTACGATTCATCAAATTTTACAACATTTGAAAATCCAGAAATCTTGGAATTATGTAGATAAACTAAAGCAGAATTTGTTGCAGATATTGCAGATGCAGTGTGCATATAATTAGAATTATCAGATAGATTAACAAAAGTAGAATTAGTAATTGTTACATCAGTAATTGCGTTTGGTTTCAAGAATCCTTGTTCTTTGTTATAACCATCTATTTCTATTGCAAATGAACCCTTTGGACTATTAATATACGGATGACGTACAGCCATTAATTGATCAAGATCTCCTTTAAAACCTTCAGATATTTGAAAATCATCATCTTCCGCTTTGTAAGAAATCATATTTCTTATATTGTTATTACCTCCAGTCCAGTTAAATGAATCTTGTCCTGAGTAGCTAACCATTATATGATCTATAATAGATGCTGCTCCTATTCCAAATAATGATAAACCGCTACTACTTTTTGATTTACTACCAGAAAACTCTATTCTTACATATCTGAGAACAGTAGTTTGTTCATCTGGATTGTTTCCGCCGTATACAGCGTACTGAGGGTTAAAATCTCCTTTGATAATACCATTTCCAGAAACCGAATTCACATTTCCTGATCCAGCAATTATTATACCACCCCAATCTCCGCTTGCCCTTGATTTTGGTGCTTTATTAGAGGTGAAAACAATTGGATATGCTTCTGTTCCAACTGCGATTAATTTAGATCCTTTACTAATAATAAGATTTGCAGGATTTTCATGATCTCCTCTTATTACCGTTCCTTCTTGGATGCTTAGTATCGCATTACCTATAACATATACATTACCAGACATCAGGTATACTGTGTTATTGCTTAAGTAAGTGTCTTCTGTTATGATATTTGGAAGCTTTTCTTCTGCTTCGGGATAATTTGTAGTATTTGGTGTGAAATTGGTCCAACCTTTTGTCCATTTGCTGTCATTAGTATTGAAATCCTGTGCGTTAGAATTTAAAATAGTAATGCATAATAAAATAGACGTAATTAAGGCGCATCTTAGTTTCATAAAAGTTTAATTTTGGGGTTAAAATTTAGAAGAAAATTCTCTCTTCTACTTTAGGGTCACTAAGTTACTATACTTTTTGTAGAGTTGGTTACGTGTTTACCGTAAAATATGTACGTTCGTCGTTAATATAGCAATAATTATGAAAACTTTAAGAGTATTATTCCTACTTATGACGGTTTTACAGTATTGGTTTTCAGTATTTTACGATTTGTTTAATTTTTTTGTAAAAAAAATAAACAAAAAAAATATTTGATGGTATTTAAATTAAAACAAAAAATAGAAAATTATATAAATAATTGTTTTTTAGGTATTTATAATATTTCCAAGTTTTTGAGATTTATTGAAATTTTGCTTTTTATTGAAATGTTATATCATAAGAAAAGTGAAATCACGTTTATGTAAATGAATTATAAACGTGATTTTTATGCCTTTTGTCGATGTTTTTTTAAGCTCTTTGTCCAAAGAATATGTTATATATTTCCATTCTTCCCTAATCTCATTTTTTTGATCATTTCTTCAAAGTATAGAATAGCCCATATGATGTTATCCGTATCAGAGTAAGGTACTAGTTCTTTTACTGTGTTTGTAGTATAAACGAATGCTCTATCTGCTATTTCGTTATTTTTTTCTACTATTTTAATGTTGTCAGAGTCTTCTTTAATTCCAATATCACTTAAGCTAGTTCCAGGTTGATTGGATAATGATAGGTAGGGTAAGACTATAAAAATCTCTCTTGTACGTTCTAAATATAATTCTATTAATGCACCTTTATTAAGGTCTTGTAATTCATCAATAGTATGAAACCTATTAATTAGTTTATCATTGTCATAGAGAATTCCTTTCTTGTTATTTTGTGCGCTTAAGGAACCTATGGTTAGTAGTAATAGTAATAATATGGTTGTCTTTTTCATGGTCTTATTTTTTGTGGTTGGATCGTTTACTGAACTACCATGTAGTTGTTTAATGAATTTTTTAGAGAAAAATCAGGGTTAACCTTATCTAACGGATCACTAAAAATTTCTTGAGGTTGTTGAAACTTTTTAGTAAACCTATTGTACTTTAAAAGATTAAATGTGTCGTCTTGGATATTGTTTTGAGTGACTACGCCTTCCTTATGTACATTAAAAAAGCTATTGTCTAATTTGAAAGCTGTTTCTATCATTCTTAATGTTGAAAATGTCTTGTCTAATTTTACTACATCGGAGAATCCAGATATATTGGAGTTATTAAGGTAAAGTTCACCTAAATTATTTATAGAAATTGCAGCTCTAGTATGATTATAATTACTTTCATCGGCGAGACTAATTAATGTGGCTCCTGTAATATCTATACTAGAAAGTATTTTAGAATTGTCAAAACCTAAATTTTTATTATATCCATCTACTTCAATAGCGTATGATCCATTGTTGCTTGTGATATATGGGTGTTTAATGGCTAGTATGTTGATAAGCTCTCCTCTATATCCTTGTGTGAAATCAAAATCATCGTCATTTGATTTATAAGAAATTAGATTTCTTGAGGTAGAGGCTCCTCCATGCCATTCATAAGAGTCATCCGCAGAATAACTTACCATTATGTTTTCTACAACGGATTTGTTGCCTAGTGCATATAACGATAATCCATTAGTGGATTTTCCAGCATATTCGATTCTTACATACTTCAATATAGTAGTTTCTTCATCCATTTTGTTTCCACCAAATATGGTGTATAAAGGATTGAATTTTCCTTTTACAACTCCTTCTCCTTCTATAGTATTAGCTTTTCCAGATCCAATAATAGTTATTCCTCCCCAATCACCGCTTTTTCTAGAATTTCTAGATTTATTTGAGGTAAATACAATTGGTGAAGCTTTTGTTCCGTTAGCGATAAGTTTAGCTCCTTTAGAAACAATAAGGTTTGTGGATTTTTCGGTGTCTGCTTTTATTAACGTACCTTCTTCTATGGTTAACGTGGCATTATTAATTACATATACATCACCAGACATAAAATAAATAATATCACTTTTTAGATAAGTATCCTTATTAATGATGTTTGGTAGTTGTTCTTCGTAACTAGGGTAATTTGTGTTGTTCGGTGAAAAATTAGTCCAATCTTTCATCCATTTCATGTTAGTAGGATTGAAATCATTTTGAGATAAGCCCGAAACCGAAATTGTAATAAATAAAAATAAACTTAGTAATTCTCTTGTCTTCATAACTCCTTTTTTTAAGTTATACTTTTGCTGAATCTTTTGTAATTGATCAGTTTTCTTTATTAAGATTTGTTAACTAGTAACACCATTTAGTTCGATAAGACCTAATAAAGATTACAGGAAAAATGATTTATTAACATTTTTTTGTAAGAATTGATAAGCTGGTAAGGATTAGGTTTGTGTTTCCTATAGATGTAATTCTCTGTGTTTTTTGATAAGTCTCAGAGGACTGTGAAGATTATTATATAGAGATAAAAAAAACAGCCAGAAGGCTGTTTTTAAATATTTTTTAGAAGTTTCCGTTAACTCCTATCCGGATTTTTTTGATCATTTCTTCATAATATAAAATAGACCATATTATTTTTTCGGTATCCGCATAGGGTACAAACTCTGTTATAAGATTACTCGTACTACCAAAAGCATCTGTAGTAGTTTCATGATGCTTTTTTAATAGTTTTTGATTATCAGAGTTTTCTTTAATTCCAATATCAGAAAGACTTACATTGGCCTCATTAGTTAGTGCTATATAAGGTAGTACGGTAATAATCTCATTAGCTCGTTCTATATATAATTTAACAAGTTCTCCTTTTTTTAAATCTTCTAGTTCGTCAATAGTATGAAACTTGTTGATCATTGTACTTTGATCAAAAAGAATGTTTTTTTTGGTTTGAGAAAAACTAACTGTAACTATAAAAAGGAAAAAAAATACTGTGGTAATCGACTTCATCATTAATTTATTAAATAATTATTGTAGTAAAATTTAATTTTACTGCATTACTGTGTAACTATCCCGAGATTGCTTTAATGTAAACTCAGGGTTTTTGTTATCTAAAGGTTTTTCAAATAGATCTGTGACATTTCTGAATTGTGTGGTAAACATATTATATTTTAGTAATTTTTGCGCTTCTGATTTTGGTTCTAATCGGGTTAAAACATTTGTATCATGTACGTTAAAGATACTATTTTCTAAAGAAAATGAATTTGCTAAATCTGTATAAGATCTATAAGAGTTGTCAAATTTCACCACATTGGCAAATCCTGATATTTTTGAATCTAGAAAATTTAGTTTAGCTAAATTTTTAGAAGAAATTGCAGCTGTTGTATGTTGATAATTACTATTGTCAGATAAGTTAATTAAGGTAGCTTCTGAAATTTTTACTGCTGATGGATTTTTAGATGTTAATCCCATCTTTTTATCATATCCATCTATTTCAATTGCATAAGATCCACTTGCATCTGATATGTAGGGATGTCTAATTGCTATAATATTATATAATTCTCCTCTATATCCTAAAGTAAAATCATAATCATCATCTTTTGCTTTATAGGAAATTAAGTTGTTTGTATTCAATGTTCCTCCAAAAAATTCAAAAGAGTCATCTGCAGAATGACTAATCATAATGTTGTTAAGAATAGATTTGTTCCCCAATGCATAAAGAGATAGCCCATTTAATTCTTTTGACTGATTAATTTTTTTTCCTGCATATTCGATTCTTACATAAGTTATAATTGCAGTCATCTCATTGTTATCATTTCCTCCATACAGAGAATATTGAGGAAGAAAATCTCCTTCAATAATTCCTGCTTCCGACGGCGAATTAATAGTTCCTGATCCTGCAATAACTATTCCTCCCCAATCTCCACTTTTTCTAGCTTTAGGAGATTTACTAGATGTAAAAACTATAGGTTGTCCTTTAAGACCTCCAGCTATTAACTGGGATCCTTTGCTAATTACTAAACTTGTAGAAGTTTCTGTATCACATCTTATTATTGTTCCTTCTTGTATTGTCAGCGTAGCTCCATTAGTAACATACGTATTTCCAGATAGGAGGTATACCAAGTCATTGGATAAATAAGTATCTCTGTCAATTATGTTTGGAATATCCTTGTCAGGTTCGGGATATGCTTCGTGATTAGGATCAAAATTAGTCCATCCTTTCGTCCATCGAAGAGGATTGTCATTTATCGAGTTTTGAGACAATAAGAGTGAAGGGAAAAATATAAGAAAAGCAATGGGGAATATAGCTAGTTTCATAACTTTTGCAGAGTTTAATTTTAGGGTAAAATTATAATTATAAGAGTTAGAGGTGTTGGATCTAACTTTACTAAATAGTTAATCCAGTTTTAATAAATTTATTGTGTTACTACTATTATTTCTTTAGTAAAATAACACTTTATTGTACGAGATATTGTTCGTGAAGTTCTAATAATATGATTTTAAAAGGTTTGTAAATATTGATATACCCAATTAAAATCCCGTTCTTTTTTTGTAGTTTTCCCAGTACTAATGTACTAAGAAATAAACGTAAAAAAAATTAAATACTATTGATGCGTAGTTACTTTAGCGATTTTTGCGCAAAATGAAGTATTAATTCATTTTAATTAAAAAAATGACAAGAATCTTTAATAAACAATAGATTAAAATAGGTCTAGTTCTTAGTTCCTGTTGTATCTTTTTTCTTTTTCTTACCTAAGAAACCTCCTAAAATATCTTTAGCAGCGTCTTTTAATTTGTCTTCCGGCTTGTCAGTGGTAGTTTTTGTAGAGTCTTTATCTTTTTTAGAACCTCCTAATAAATCGGTCAGTACTTTTGTGCCTTCATCAACGATTTTACCGGTTGCTTTTTCTTTTTGCTTGTCTATAATTTGTTGTGTAAGTTGCTTAACTGCTGTACCAGTATTAAGATTGATTTTTGGGTTCGAAAAGTTTCCTGATATTCCAATTGGAAGTGCTACTTTCATGTCTTTAGATTCTTGATCGCTAAGTTTAGAAAGTAATCCACCAACCTCGTTACCTAAATATTTGGCAGGGACATCCAATGATACGTTATAATCCATGTTCATATCAAAACTGTGACTTCCTCCTGCAGTTATTTTAATGCCTTCTATATCGAAATCGAATGGCTTTACATTGATTTTTCCATCATCAAAACTAAGAGATGTCTTAATGTCTTTTAAGTTTAGCTTGTCTAGGTCTAAAAAATTTAACTGACTATCTAAGTTAGATAGTAGTGGTGTTTGCGCAGTGTTTACTTTAGCATCTAATATTTCTGCTAATGCATTTCCTTTTACAGAATTAAGAACAGGAGTTAGATCGTTATTTAGGTTACCATTTAGGTTGATCTGTGTTGTTAAAGCTCCGGTTAGTGCTTTCGCGATAGGTGCTAAACCTTGCAATAACTCTAGGCTTGAAAATGATTTTGCAATATTTATTTTGCTTAGATCTAGATTCATCCCAAAATTCGGAGTTTCAGATTTAGTAGATACTTTCCCATTAAACGCTAATCCACCATCAAAAATATTAGATGTTACGTTCTGTAAATACGCTGTTTCGTCATTTATTTTTACACTCCCTTTGGTATTTCGTAATTCTAGATTATCATAAATTACTTTTTTTGCATCAAAATTCAACGTAGCATCAATAAAAGATGGGATTTTAAGAGCGTCATTTGTTGTTTGGTCTTGGGTCTGTTCTTCAGTTGTTTCATTTCCAGCCACCATAAAATCATTTACAGCAAAAACTTCTGATGTAACATCAAAATTTCCTTTAAGATCTTGTTTAGAAAATAAGAATCCCATTAAGTTGTTTATAGTTCCCTCAGCAGCAAGATCCGATTTTCCTGTAGTAACCTCCATTTTGTCTAAAGTAATAGTTTCTGGCTTAAAATTGACATTGGCTTTTTCTATATTTATCTCACTCGGCAGATCTGGAGATGCATATGTGAATTTATCCAAACTAATGGTACCAGTACTTTTTACATTTTGATATTGTTCTTTTTCCAAAGATAACATATCAAATTTCGTATTTACGTTAGCTTTAAGTATTCCATTAAGTTGTTGTTCTAGTTCTAAAGGGTATGCTTTATCTAAATTAGCAAGATTCAAGGTTCCGTTTACTGCCATGTCTACGATCATATTTGTCGTGATGTTTCGTAAACTTCCTTTGGCAGCAAAAGTATCTTGGTCAATTTTAAAAGTAAGATTTCCGATATTGACATAGATATCATCAGCTAAACCGGTATCATTTTTTATTTGTGTATCTATATTTATATTCTGAACACTTTTTGGTAGGTCAGGATATTTAAAGGATGCATTATGCGAGGCAATTTGGATATCCATTTTTGGGATATATACATCATCAGCTTTTCCTTTAATAACACCATTAACCGAAAAATCTCCTGTTGTTTGTACGCCATCTAGGTTTTTAGCATAGACTTCTGGTATAACCGCTAGGAAGTTTTTAAAATCTGAAGTTGGTGTTTTAAAACTAAGATCAACATCGGTGTACTTCTCAAATAATTGTACAAATCCCTCGAATTCTAATGGCAATTGATTTACCAGTGCTTTATTTTCTTTAAAAGCGTATCGTTGATTTTCTAGATCTAGTTCTAATTCTGCGTCAAGTTTTAGTGCATTTTTATTCAGGTATTGAGTGTCATCTAAGCTAAAAGAGACTTCAGAACTAGATTCAGTGTCTAATAATATATTTTCTCCGGATAAGGATCCATCTCCACTATGGTTTACGTTGGTCATTAATAAAGCAATCTTTCCTACATCATCTTTGTACAATAACTTACTGTTATTTATTTCGTAATGATCTAATTCGAAAGTAAAAGAACCTCCTTCTTCGTTGTCGGTTGTGTTTGTTTCTTCTGATGCTTTAGTAATATCAAAATTGGAATTTCCTAATGAATCTGTTTTTATAGCAATATTAGCTTCATCGATTATGAATTTTTGAACACTAATAGCTTCTTCTGCGCCTTTAAATAGTTCTTTTATCGACATGTCCAAAGATATTTTTTTTGCATACGCTAAAGTATCTCCTTCAAAAGGGGCGAAATTAATAATAGAAAGCTCATCAATGATTACAGATGCTTTCGGAAAACTTCTGAGTAAACTAATGTCTACATCTGCAAAATCGACTTTTGCATTTACGTGTTCGTTTGCTAAGTATCGTATTTTATCTTTAATGGTTCCTCCAAAAAGTAAAGGAATAGAAATAACTGCTATTACAAGAATAACTATAAGAATACCGAAGATTTTGAGGGCTTTTTTAACCATTATGATTGCTTTTTGTGTAAAGTAACGATTTACAAAGGTACAATGTTGCGGTATTTGAGTTAACTATTTGTTAGATTTTTTAAATTTCTAATGCTAATTCTCCTCCTTGTTTTAATTTGAACCTTTTTCTTAGTATAAAAACACTTAGGTAAAGAATAGGAGTGTCTAATGCGGCTACTAATATTTTAAATAAAAAACCATTAAGTAAAAGTATTCCAAAACGATCCCAATCGATGATTCCTGTAGAGCATAATAATACCAGGACAGTAAGTGTGTCTATAAATTGCGAAGAAAATGTAGAGAAGTTATTTCTGATCCAGAGATGTTTTCCTTTTGTAACTTTTTTCCAAAAGTGAAAAACCTGAATGTCTATATATTGAGCAAAAAGATATGCCATCATCGATGCAAAAACAGCTATTGCGGTTGCACCAAAAACCTCTGTAAATGTTTCATCATTGATCGGTGACCAACTGGTCGCAGGAACTTCTTTAGAAGCATAGATAATTAGTAGCGAAAAGAAAGAAGCAAAAATACCTGCGGTAACTATTTGGTTAGCTTTTCTTTTTCCATATACTTCACTAATAATATCTGTTATTAAAAAAGTAATAGGATACGGTAATATTCCAACAGAAATCTCGAAAGTATACACACCGAAAAAATCCCAATAAAAAAACTTCTGAAATATAAGGTTTGAGGCTACTAATGATGAAATAAATAAGGCTCCAAGAATTAAGTAAATTCTATATGCGAGGATTTTATCTTTTAGATTCAGAGGAGTGTTATTCAAAATACAATTAGTTCATAATACTTCGCGCAAAAATAAGGTGAAGTGGTTTTGTTTTCCTTAATTTGCTCTTAAAAATACGGAGTTATTATCAGAATATAAAAAACCCGAAATTGAAAACACCCAATCATATACATATTTCATTAGGTAGTAATATCGGAAACCGGTTAGATTATCTTCAAAAAGCTATAAGAGCTGTTTATCATACTATAGGTGATGTTGTGAAAATTTCTGGGGTTTATCAAACTCCAGCCTGGGGTTTTAGCAGTGATGATTTTTATAATGCTTGTGTCTTAATAAAGACTTTTTATACAACTGAAGAAGTTTTGGATAAATTATTAGAGATTGAGAACTCTTTAGGAAGAAACAGAACAGATAAACAAGGTTATGAAGCTAGAACAATAGACTTAGACGTTGTTTTTTCCTCTGAAGGAATTATACAAACTCAAAAGCTCGTGGTTCCACATCCATCAATGCAAGATCGGATGTTTGTGCTTAAACCTCTGGAAGAAATATCAGAGGGATATAAACATCCGATTTTAGAACAAACAGTGAGTCAATTGTTAGAGAGTACTCAGGATGCATCCGAGGTAACAAGGGTAAAAGAGGTTATATTAAATCCAAAAGATGAATACTCATTATCTGCAGTTCAATATTTGACCATAGAAGGTAATATTGGTGCGGGTAAAACAAGTTTAGCTCATTTGATTTCAGAAGAGTTTAATGCAAAATTGGTGTTAGAGCGTTTTGCAGACAACCCTTTTTTACCAAAGTTTTATGAGGATATGGAGCGATACGCATTTCCTTTAGAAATGTCCTTTCTAGCCGATCGATATCAGCGATTGCAAGATGATATTGGTCAGTTTGATCTTTTTAAAGATTTTGTTGTAAGTGATTATGATGTTTTTAAATCACTGATTTTTGCCCAAGTAACGCTTCAGGAAGATGAATATAAATTGTACAAAAAGGTTTTTGATATAATGTACAGAGATTTACCTAAGCCAGGTCTCTATTTATATTTGTATCAAAATACAGAGCGTTTGCTTGAAAACATTAAAAAAAGGGGACGTGATTATGAACAGAAAATCCCTGCCGAATATCTGGATAAAATCAATAAAGGGTATTTGCGATTTATAAAAGCACAGTCACACCTTAATGTTAAGATTATAGATATATCCGAAAGGGATTTTATTTCAAACAGATTAGATTATATCTGGATTCTAGATCAATTGAAGGATTAAATTATCCTTTTTGAAGATCGCTAGCAACTTTTTGAACTTCGTCTAAAACGCGAAGTAAGTTACCACTCCAAAGTTTTTCTATTTGCGCTTCAGTATATCCACGTTTTACTAGTTCTAAAGTCACATTAAAAGTTTCTGATGCGTCACTCCAGCCTTCTATACCGCCACCGCCATCAAAATCAGAGCTAATACCTACGTGTTCTATACCAATTTTATCTACCATATAAT
This sequence comes from Aquimarina amphilecti, assembly GCF_900109375.1. GTDB lineage: Bacteria > Bacteroidota > Bacteroidia > Flavobacteriales > Flavobacteriaceae > Aquimarina > Aquimarina amphilecti. The sequence goes on along the minus strand of NZ_FOAB01000003.1, from coordinate 400,482 downwards.
CAATATGATTTACAAAATCGATAACATCAACGGCAGGAGGAAGGTCGTCCATTTTTTTAACCTTTGCTCTTCGTATCGCCGCCATTTTTCCTAAAAAGTCATAGTAAGTCTCTTTTTCTTCAGAACTAAGATTCATTACTTCTTCTCGTTCTAGCCAAGTTACTCCCATAGAATCGGCTATCTGTTTACCGATTTCTACTTCTTTAACGACTCTCTTTTCAAACTTTTCTGTATTAAGATATGAGGTAAAAGCTACTGTCTGAACAACACCGCCATTTTCTTTTAACCATTGTAGTTGTTCATCATCTAGATTTCTACTGTGATCACATAATGCTCTAGCCGAGGAGTGAGAAGCTATAATGGGAGCTTTAGAAAGCTTGATCATCTGGCGCATAGATTCTTTTGATGGATGAGATACATCAATCATAATACCCCATTTGTTCATTTCTACAATAACTTCTTTTCCAAGATCACTTAGTCCGTTATGTAGCCAAACGTCGTCTGCTTCTCCAGTATTAGAATCACACAGTTGACTATGACCATTATGGGATAATGACATATATCTTGCACCAAGGTCATAAAACCTTTTTATATTACTGATATCGGTTCCGACAGGATATCCGTTTTCAATACCTATCATAGCCACTTTTTTACCTGATTTATGAATGCTGCGTACATCATCAGAATTCCTTGCTAATGCTATTTGATCAGGAGCTAGAGTGTCAACTAATCGATGGATGGCATCAAATTTTGACATAGCGATTTCATGGGCTTTTTTAAATCCTTCTGTATTTAATGAATCCTGACCTGTGTATACAATAAACCAAGCTACATCTAAACCACCTTTTTTCATTTTAGGTAATGTAATCTGAGAGTTTAAATCTTGCGTGTAATTAATAGAGTCGGTAAAGTTTTTTATGTTAATATCACAGTGAGTGTCTAATGTAATAACATTCTTATGTATTTCTTTTGCCTTGGAGATTAGTTGCGCCTCTGTCATGGATTCTTCTTTTTTAGGTTCTTCTTTTTTTTGGTTGCAACCAATTAAAGTTAAACAGATGACCAGTAGTATAGAGATGTGTTTCATTATGAAATAATAATTGAGTTAGTGAGCCTTAAACTTACAAAACAAATCCCAAACTACTACTCCAGTACTTACCGAAATGTTTAGAGAGTGTTTACTACCATACTGAGGGATTTCTATAACACTATCACTTGCAGAAACTACATCTTGTTGAACACCTTTTACTTCATTTCCAAAAATCACCGCGTAGGTTTGATTAGATTCAGGATTAAAATCATGTAACATAGTAGCATTTTCTGCTTGTTCAATGGATAGAATTTTTATGTTTTCTGATTGTAATTTTGCAACCAGATCTATAGTCTCTTTTACATGTTCCCAATCTACAGTTTCTGTAGCTCCTAATGCAGTTTTCTGAATGTCTTTATGTGGTGGAGTAGCAGTAATACCGCATAAATATATCTTTTTAACTAAAAAAGCATCTGCAGTTCTAAAGACAGATCCAATATTATTGAGACTTCTAATATTATCTAGAATGATTATCAAAGGAGTTTTTTCTGCTTCTTTGAATTCAGCAACCGTTTTACGATCAAGTTCGCTGTTTTTTAGTTTTCTATTCATTTCTAAAAGTTTACAGTGTCTAGTTGGCAATATGCAGTAAATGTTTTGTGTTAATGATTTAATCTATTCTTTGACGCCAAACTTTCCGGGATTGTTAATCATATAATTTATTAGATTCCCTACTTCTAAACTTAATGAAGTAAGTTGGTCAAAAGTTTTTTGATCAATTTACTTACAAGCTAAAGAAAATTCAAGCCAAGTCTGAGTCTCTGCATTTTCCGAATCGCAATCTGTTAGTTTACTTATAAAGTGTTTAGGATATTTTCGTTTTCTATATGATTCAGAAATATTTGCAGTTACACTTCTCGAAGATCGCCTTATTTGATCAATAAGGGAGTATTTTTCCTCTTTTGGGAAGTTTTTTGTAATCTCAAATATTTTCATGGCTAAATCAAAAGATTTTTTATACGCTAGTAGATTCTTAAAATCCATATTTGTTTTGAAATTTTGTCAAAGGTATAATTTTCTTCTTTGTATGTTATATAATATTAGTTGGACTACTAAGAGGTTTTTTTGAATGTTTATTCTCTAGATATGGTTTTACGCTGCCAACTGGAAACTTAATACTACCCTCTCCTTTAGAGAAATTGTGAATAAAAATGAATAACTCCTGTTGGTTAGGTTTCAAAAAAAAATGGAGAATACCTACATTAGCCACAGTAGAAAAATTAGATACTCTTGGCACCAAAAAAAGTAAAAAAAGAAAAGAAAGTAACACCGCTAATGAAGCAGTATAATGCTATTAAGGCTAAATACCCGGATGCATTATTACTATTTAGAGTGGGTGATTTTTATGAGACTTTTGGAGAAGATGCTATTAAAGCAGCAGCGATTCTTAATATTGTACAGACCAAGAGAGGTAATGGAAGTGAACACGAAACTGCATTGGCAGGATTTCCGCATCATTCTCTAAACACATACTTGCCTAAATTAGTTAAGGCTGGAGAAAGAGTAGCAATCTGTGACCAATTAGAAGATCCTAAGCAGACAAAAACGATTGTAAAAAGAGGAGTGACTGAGTTAGTAACTCCTGGAGTTGCTCTAAATGATGAGGTATTACAGAGTAAAACTAATAATTTTTTGTGTGCACTGCATTATGGTAAAAAAGAATTAGGTGTTGCATTTTTAGATGTTTCTACAGGAGAGTTCCTGACTGCTCAAGGCGATGTAGCACAGATGGATAAATTACTACGTAATTTTAGCCCAAGTGAGGTGTTAATTCCTAAACCTAAAAAACAGGCTTTTCAAAATGATTTTGGAAATGATTTTCATACTTTTTTTCTAGAAGATTGGGTTTTTAAAACAGACTATGCTAACGAAACACTAAATACCCATTTCGAGACGACATCTCTAAAAGGTTTTGGAGTAGATCATTTACAAGAAGGTGTTATAGCTGCGGGGGTAATTCTTCATTATTTAGGAGAAACACAGCATCATAAATTACAACATATTACTTCTGTACAGCGTATTGCAGAGGATGAATATATATGGATGGATCGTTTTACAATTCGAAACTTGGAATTGTATAACCCTAATGCGGTCAATGCTGTAACATTAATAGATGTTATTGATAAAACAATCTCTCCGATGGGAGGACGTACACTAAAACGGTGGTTAGCTTTACCACTTAAAAATGTAGTTAGTATTCAAAAACGTCATGAAGTAGTTCAATACCTTTTAGATAATGGAACGCTACACCAGAAGGTCCAACATCAGATTAAACAAATTGGAGATATTGAACGTTTGATTTCTAAAGTTGCTACAGGAAAAGTCAATCCCAGAGAAATTATTCAATTAAAAAACTCTTTAGAAGCAATAGTTCCCATAAAAGCGCAAGCAACTAATAGTGATAATGAGGCCTTAAAAGTAATAGGGGATACCTTGCATGATTGCGAATTGTTGCGTAACAAAATAAAAGAAACGCTAAATGAAGAAGCTCCTGTAAATATTCTTAAAGGTAATTCCATAGCGGATGGTTATTTAGACGAATTAGACGAATTACGTTCTATTGCATTTTCTGGAAAAGATTATTTAGATAAGATGTTAGAGCGGGAAACAGAAGCTACCGGAATAACTTCTTTAAAAATAGCCTCCAATAATGTTTTTGGGTATTATATCGAAGTACGTAACACCCATAAAGATAAAGTTCCTGAAACTTGGATACGGAAGCAAACACTGGTTAATGCAGAACGATATATCACAGAAGAGTTAAAAGAATACGAAGCTAAAATTCTTGGAGCCGAAGAAAAAATTCTAACGCTAGAACAACAGTTGTTTAGTGATTTAATTATTTGGATGAATGAGTATATCAAGCCGGTGCAATTAAATGCTAGTTTGATCGGACAATTGGATTGTTTATGTTCTTATGCTCAATTAGCTGAAGAAAACAACTATACACGTCCGTTGATAGATGATTCCTATACGCTAGAAATTAAAAATGGACGTCATCCAGTAATTGAAAAACAATTACCACCAGGAGAACAGTACATAGCTAATGATGTTTCTTTAAATAAGGAAGATCAGCAGATGATTATGATTACGGGACCTAATATGAGTGGTAAGTCTGCAATATTGAGACAAACAGCCTTAATCGTCTTATTAGCACAAATGGGAAGTTTTGTTCCCGCAGATGAAGCTAAAATTGGAGCCGTAGATAAAATATTTACTAGAGTAGGAGCAAGCGATAATATCTCTATGGGAGAATCCACGTTTATGGTAGAGATGAATGAAACCGCAAATATTCTAAATAATATTTCGGACAGAAGTTTGGTATTGCTTGATGAAATAGGACGTGGTACAAGTACCTATGATGGGATTTCTATTGCTTGGGCAATTAGTGAATTTCTTCATGAACATCCAGCGAGACCAAAAACCTTATTTGCTACACATTATCACGAGCTTAATGAAATGTGTGAAACCTTTAAGAGGATTAAAAATTATAATGTAGCTGTAAAAGAGTTAAAAGATAATGTGTTGTTTCTTCGTAAACTCGTTCCTGGAGGCAGTGAGCATAGTTTTGGAATTCATGTAGCTAAAATGGCAGGAATGCCTCAACAAGTATTGCATAGAGCAAATAAGATGCTTAAAAAGTTAGAAAAATCGCATAGTAGCGAAGAGCTTACGGATAAGATAAAAGGGATTCAGGAAGAGGATGAATTACAATTAAGCTTTTTTAATCTAGATGATCCACTATTGGAAGAAATTAAGGATGAAATTGTAAATATTGACATTGATACGCTTACTCCTGTAGAAGCTTTGATGAAATTAAATGAGATTAAACGTATGTTAACCAGGAAGAAAGCTTCTACAGTGTAAAGTTTTTTACACTTTTTTGCGAAAAGACTTTGGTATTACTAGAAATGTTTTAAATTTGCATCCGCAATAACGAATTGCGAAGTTCATAAAATTACTGCGAAAGTAGCTCAGGGGTAGAGCATCACCTTGCCAAGGTGAGGGTCGCGAGTTCAAATCTCGTCTTTCGCTCTGAGGAAATATACCACGCTCGGGTGGTGGAATTGGTAGACACGTTGGACTTAAAATCCAATGTCCATTAGGACGTACGGGTTCAAGTCCCGTCCCGAGTACTTAAAGCCTTCTTAATCTTTTGATTTTGAAGGCTTTTTTGTTTTTAAGCGTTTCTTTTTTTGAAAAAAAACACCTTAGTTCGATTACTACAACTTTGTGAGAAATGCATTTTCGGTAAGCTTGGTACAGTTATTAGGAATAGAAGACCCTAACATAGGCAGTTTACTAGACTTTAGTTGTATAACTCCTTCCTTTCAGAATAGCTAAAAAAATATTTACTACAAAAATGATTTGTCCTATACTGATAATCAAAATAAAGAGCCAAATAGATGAATTGGGGATATGAGAGTTCGTATAGTAGCTTTTGCCTAAAAAATAGTCTACTAAAAATTCTTGGATGTTATTTATCAAGATAATTCCAACCGTAAAAATTAAATGTAAAAGATTTAATAAGGTTACAGTTTTAAAATTGAAACGTTCTAACAACCAATATATAAAACCAGTTAGGCCAAAAAGGATACTTACTAAAATCATTAATTGTTGTCGCGAAAAAACATAATAAGTGTCATGAATATTTATATCTAATGTTTGATCAGCTTCATAATAGGAAAGAAGTAATAATAAAGGAATAATACCCCAGAAAAGTAAGTATGGTTTTTTTAGTAGTTTTGATAACATCTTATTTTAAACATATTGATTATTCATACATAGAAGCTCCTTTGATAATATCTGCAAATACTTTCCATTGAGCTTCATCTGCATTAATACCTTGATCTGTGTTTTTATAATATTGCTGAACAGCATCGGAATATCGTATCATAGCTTCTAAAAAATCTTCCATCTTATGGTTTTCCCAATTCTCTGGATACTCTTTTAAGAGACCTTCTAGAAAATTAATAAACTCTTTTCTACTGTGAATATTAATCATTCTGTATGTTTCTATAGTTTTATTGAACTTTGTTTATGTTTTTAGTATTGTATTTCTATAATCAATCCACTTTTTAATATTGTCTTTGGATTTTTTGATATTAAAAAAATTTGGAGTTGAACCATCCGCAGCTTTCAAGTTAAGTGTTTCCAAAATATTCCCAATACAAGGTAGTGCTAATTCATTTCCTCTGATATGCATTACAAAACCATTTATAACTTCAGAATTCCCCATATTAAACTCTATAGAAAAAAACTCGTTTTCCAGATAACCCCAAGAAGGATCAGAAAAATTCACCATTGGTTCTATCATCTTAATTTGCTTGATTATTTCAGATCGCTTACCAATAAATTTTGGTTTAAAATCATCGGGAATCTCATCTAATGCATTAAATTTCCCCCAATCCTGTACGTACAAATCCCAACTCATATTGATATTTTTTTATCGTTTTATTGAACTTTTAGTTTACTGTGTCGCACGGAAAACATTTCCGCGCTATCGGGTTCGCATCATACTTCTTTAGTTTTGATTTTTAATAAATTAAATTCCTATGAAGTAATAAATAAAAGTATGACACAATTTAATTACTTCGAATGGTTTCTAAATGCTTGAACCGTTTGGTAAATTCCATACAATACTAAAATCTTAGTAAATAAATGTAATAAGTATACAATTATGCCCGCATTATTCTCTTGAAGCCAGTTTATATTGTACAAAGGGGATAAATTGCTAAATATTAAAGGAATTAATTTCTGATTAATATTGTAAAGAGAAGTATCAAAAAGCAATAATAAGACCCCAATAGACCCCGCTATATTTACAATGAATGTAAACACAGTGGCTCTGATCCAATTTATTCCAAATTCATTAGAAATAGCATTTAAAAATAGAAGGAATCTTTCAGGAATATTTTTTAAAAGACTAGATCTATTAAGAGATCTTCGAATTATTTTTTGTTCACAAACCAATGCCCTTTGATAATCATATTTATTTCCTTCAATCTCAAATGACTTTTTAATTCTTCTTATAACATTAATATCAGTGTTTCTAGCATTACTAATATTCAAAAACCTTATATCGACTTTTTTCAAAGTGTTTTCGGAAATATTAACGGATCTTGAAATGTTTATTTTATAGATAAATGCCTCATCTACATTCTCAGCATTAAGATTATCTAGTTTATTGAATAAAGTAAAGATTTCAAACTTACAAAGTCTAATATTATAAGACTCTAATGAGCATTCTAATGTTAATATACGAATTCGTTTATTGAGATTTAGTAGAACTAGATTTGAAACAACAACATTACTAAAATGTATGTTGTCCATCATACTATTTGATATGTATACCTTCTTAAATCGATAATTAACTTTTGCATTAACATAGTAATGTCTGGAATGAGAGTTCATATGCAACCCGTTTAGACTAGCATCTAATATCCATATATCAATATCGACATTAATTTTTTTACTTTCAATATCAATATCTTTACTAACCAAAATTCTATCAAAATCATCTATTTCAATATCAAGATCAATTTTCTCATTATGTAATTTAAATTTTAAAGTATAACTTGAATCTTGTTCATCTACAATATTATTTTTTTTAAATTCGAAATGTTTTTCCAGAGATTGCATTCTACGTAATAATCGTTGATTTGCTTCATGCAATTTAAATGGATCCTCTAGTAGTTTTGACATCGAAAATGATTTTTAACTAAAGATATAAAAAAGCCGGTCGACATATTTGATTTTCTATCTATAATTTGTAGTACTTTCAGGGATATACATGAAATAAATTATTGTTCTACAGCAATATAGAAAGCAATTACGACAGCAGTACTAGTAACTTTTATTGTTCTCTTAGTCATCGTTTTATTGAACTTTTACTCTAAAAGCTAAATTAGAAATTTGGTGACTTCGTAAATATACCTGAAGCTCCCGTTTCATCAACTTCGTGTTCTATTTTTTTTATGATACTTTCTCTTACAATGTTTTTTATTTCTACTTTTCTCGGAATTCTATTCCGATGTATAAAACCTGATATTTTTTGATCTGAGGCTAATGATTTATATCTACTTTTAATATACGGTCTTGCGCTATCAGTTGGATTAAATTTCTCATTCAAATATTCAATCTCATCATCATATAATTCTCGTACAGTTCCATCACTATTTACATATACATATTCAAATCCATTTTCTTATGGACGCAATGGAATAAAATATCGCAAATAAACAATTCCTATGCCCAAAATAATTATTCCGATAACAACTCCGATTAAAATAAATAAAATACTCATTGTTAATTATCGTTTTATTGAACTTTATGTATTAATTGTTTCTACTATTCCACTAATTAATGTCAATATCCCAAGAACTAATATTATATAACTCCATAATTTCATGGATATATAGAAAAAATGATTGTTCATATGAATTTTTTCTTTTTCTCCATCTACTATTATATAGTCTTCACTTGTTAAATAAGTCCAAATACCTGAGATTAAAAACCAGACACCCATTACAATTTGAGAGTCATAATTTGAAGTAAATATGAAAGTATTCTAGGGAATTTTTTTCGAATAGTTATAATTATATTTGCTATTACAATTATACCAACAAAATATATACCCCATCTTAATGAATAGACAAAGATTAATACTTTTGATAAGTCTCTTCTGTACCCATTTTTTTTTCAGCCAGGAACAGGAAAGAAAAGAAGAAATCAGGCGTATTGAACAGGAAATTGAAAACGCCACTTCTGATTCTATTCGATTAAATCTTAAAGAAAAGCTAGCCAATCGCTTGGCATTTTTTGACAGGGCAATTGCACAAGAAATATTTACTGAAATTGAAAAGGCCATTAAAAATAAAGGGTATACCAGTCCGTACTATCTAGAACTAAGAGCAAGAACGTTATACAGTCTGTCGAGCACCTCTTCCAATTTAGGAAATTACGCCCAATCTCTAGAATATGCCAATCAAGCTTATGAACTCGCCAAATCAATACAATACAATAGAATTGCAGGAAAAAGTATTAGTAGTATGGGAGCTGTGTATCACAGACAAAATGAATTAGAAAAGGCAAAGTTACACTACAAACGAGCTTTGGTTATACAAGAAAAAGACACCACTACCAAAGGGCAAGTGATCTCATTAAGCCGTTTGGGAGCAGTGTATGCTAAAGAAGAGAAATATGACTCTGCACGATATTATTTTAAAAAGTGCGCAGTGCTGGACACTATTAAAACAAATGTTATTAGAATGAAGGCTAACATAGGCAACACCTATGCTAACGAAAAAAGAAACGATATTGCTGTAAAAATCTTTGAAGAGAATTTAAAAATCTTAAAAAACACCGATGAATATCCACATATAGCCAATAATCATTTGAGTATGGCTACATCTTATCATGAGCTAGAGGAGTACTACAAGGCTACTGTACATATTGATAACGCTATTTTTTATGCCAAAAAAGTGAATGATCATCTATTGCTAAAGTATTCATACGAAGAAAAAGCAGAAATTGATTTCAAGGCCGAAAGATATAAAGATTCTCGTGAAGCTTACTTAACCTATAGCAAATACAAAGATTCTTTAGTGGATGAAAATAGAGCCAGACGTTTTTCAGAATTAGAGTATGCTTACCAATTTAAAAATGAAAAAAAACTAGCTGCTATAGAACTTGCCAATGCCAAAACTAAAAAACAACTTTATTTCATATTGTTTTTCGTAGTACTATTACTTGCTTTGGCTTCCATTTACTTTATTATCAGAAGAAATCAGCAAAAAATTGTATTAGCAAAAAACAAATTGGAACTCAAAGAAATGGAGAAACTAAAGGCTGACCTAGCCTTGTCCAACCGCGAAAACGAGCTCAAAAAAGTGGTAATCGAAAACTCTATCACCGAAGAAGTACTTAATAAAACTTTAGGTGATATTAAAGAAATCATCACTTTTCAAAATGAAACAGAACGACAAGTAGCCTTACGTTCTTTATCTGCCGATTTACTTTCTGAAAAATCATCACAAAAATCGACATCCAATATAAAAACCTATGTGGATAAGGTTCATATGGATTTTAAAATATATCTGGATGCTAATTACCCTAAATTAACACCAAAAGATAAAGAGCTTATTTATCTTATGAAAGCAGGGTTAAGCAGTTCACAAATAAGTAAAGTGCTGAGCACGACTTTACCCGCCATTCGATCTAATCGATATCGTCTCCGCAAGAAGTTAAACTTAGCTTCGAATGAGGATATTATCGTCTTTCTCGATCAAAAGAACTCATCGCAAGAATAATAATACGGTATTTTAAATAGCTAACTTACAGTTTTTTAAGAAAACGTCACGGTTTTGCTACCCCCTTTGTTTTTGTAATAAAACACTCTTGTTATAAGTTTGTCGCAGTATTAATCAATTGGAGAAAAGTGAAATACTAAAAAAGGGCTGCAGACCTTATATAGTAATAAATCCAATAAAATGTAAAACGAAATGAAAACACATTTATTTACCAAGGGACTTTTGGCCGTGGCTATAGGTGTAACAACCATAGTTTCTTGTACAAAGGACGAAATTTTAGAAAATGAAACAGAATCAATAAACGAATCCAATCCTACTACGATAAGTGCCAAGGTGATCGATCTGGGAACAGGAGACGATAGTTTTTTTGATGTATATCCAGAATCCAGGGAGACAAAGGTCATAGAAACGACTCAATCTAAAGAAGATAGAGAGGTAGAAGAAAATGGAAGCATGGTTACCAAACGTATAGTTTGTACGACCGAAAAGGTAAGTGTAGAAGATGGTAGTACTAATTTTCAACTGTTTGGAGGATTAACAAGCGATGTTGTTTTTCCTGGAAACTTACTACAGGGTAAAACCGTTGTGGATCCAGAAATTGTTACTCCGAGCATTATACCGGTAAAACGCGCTGGAGGTACCATTTCTATAAATGTGAATGGAGGTGTCGGCACTCCGAGTGTTACAGTAGACGAAGTAAAAACGAGTACAATACAAAGTGCAATCAATCAAATTATCAATTCTGCTTCTGGGGAAGTACCTGCCAATTTTAATCTTTCGATTGAGCAAATAGAATCCGAGAGGCAATTAGCTTTAGAAATGGGATTAACTTTTGAAGGATGGAAGGCAAAAGTTGAATCAAGTTTTAAGTTTAGTACCGAAAAGCAATTTAATAGAACATTAGTAAAACTTACACAAACGTTCTATACGATCAATTTTGATACTCCAACACGTCCAGAGGATATTTTTGCCAGTGATGTTACCCAAGAAGAATATAAACCCTACATTGATCAAAACAATCCGGCTACTTTTATTTCGTCGGTAGCATACGGTAGAATTTTCTATATGTTGGTAGAATCTACCTCTAGCCGTCAGGAAATGCAGACTCAGTTAAACTTTGCATATGACGGGTTTGGGACAAGTACTCAAGGTTCTTTGGATGTAAGCGCTTTTCAATCTCTAAAAGATTTAAAAATCACGGTAGTTGCATATGGAGGCGATGCTTCAGGAGCAATAACATTAGCAGGAGAAAATTCAGTTAACAAAATTGCTCAAAAATTAGCAGAGGGTACCAAGATCGAAACGGCATCACCGCTCTCTTACAAGGTACGCAGTGTTTATGAACCATCTAGGGTGGTAGGCGTAAAATTAGGGACAGAATTTGATGTAGTAAATTGTGAAGTAAAGGGTGTTTTACCTCCCGAAGCGTATAGAGGAATGGTTGATATTTTTGAAGATGGTATTGGAGCTATGGTACGATTAAAATATAGAACGATTTTGTTGTACAACCTGGCAGGTGATAAATATGCATTTTACAATATCGATCTGGGTAAAAAAATACACGAGGGCATTTTTGATCATAACGATCCTAATGCACCGTTGGGGGTAATGCCATTAGATGGAGTAAGAGCTGCTTATCTAGAAACTTTTGAATCTTATAGATATAAGGGGATTCACTTTTTTGATATGTCTGGTACTTTTACAGCTACTATGAGATTTGACCCATCTACTATCAACTCTACCGCTATACCTCAGAATATAGGGGCAACTTACAGCCAAGAAGTAAGACAACCGTATAAACGCCTATTGGGTAGTGGGGATGGATTTGACAAAATTAATGGAGAAGCTATTGATGCAGCCTCATCTATTTATTCGGGTACTTGGAACCCTACTCACACCATAAATAACTTTTATATGGTTGAGGGAAGAATAAGAGCTGATAGGCATAGGAAAAGAGGAAGGGGATATTGGTGGGATGATAGAAAAAGCGTAAATACTCAACTTATAAAAAGCGTAGGTGCAATCGTTCGATTTACGGAAGGTAATGATAAAAAGTATATGGGCATTGACACCGATGGAGAAACTATGATTATCTGGACACACCTTAAAGAAGCAGAAGGACCTTTTGTAATGAAATAAATCACATAATATTTCGATCTGAAAAAAAAGAGGCTGAATAATTCGTTTTTTAATTGAGAATTTAGCCTCTTTGTTTTAAGGTGAATGCAAAGCGTTGGCTATATATTTTTTAAAAATCAGTAAATAAAAACTTGGTATAAAAATTCTTTTTTACACCAAGTTTTTATCATTATAACAGTATTTATCACAATACACTTTGAATTCGATATCAACCATAATATATGTGAAACTATTATTGTTTGCAAACTAAAGCAATACTAGAAAGATTTAAGTAGCTTTATGATATTTTAGATGCCCTCTATGAAGCTTTTTAATTTAATAAGTATATTTTTTCTCTTTGGATCAACTAGATTTTTTGAATAAACAAAACATTTGAGATTGATTCATATAAAGTAGCTTATTATTTTATATGTTTTTTGCAATAAGCATTATCGACATCTTGATCTTTATCCCAAAACATCGCTTTGGAATTAATATCGACTAGTTTCATAATTTCAGTAATAGAAAGCTGATTTTTTTCGTCTCGGTAATAGGTCTCCGTTAGAATGGCTTTTGCTTCAGCTTTTTTACTTAGCCCTAATTACAGCGCCTCCTCTTCTGGCACTTTCCTGTCCAGCTAATGTCCTTTCTACAATGATATTGCGCTCCATTTCGGCAACTGCACTAAAAATGGTAAGTACAAATTTTCCGTGAGCAGATGTTGTATCTATGAAAGGCTCCTGTAAAATTCTAAAGCCCACTTCCAATTGTTCAAATTGATCAACGAGCTTTAACATATGCGAAACACTCCTAGCAATTCTATCCATCTTCCAAACGATAACTACATCTTCTTCTCTCAATTTACTTAAGAGTAAATCCAGACTTTTCCGATTCGCTTTTGCTCCTGAAGAAACATCTTTGTAAACATTTTTTTCTTTTACACCTGCTTTTAACAAAGCATCGATTTGTAAATCAAATTTCTGAGATGGGGTACTTATACGTGCATATCCAAATAACATATCGGTTCATTTAAGTGTTAAATCGTAAACTTATAAAATGAACCGCTTTATTGAACTTAATGGGCTTAGAGGTGGAATTTATGGGATCCCGCAAGATACTTTCGCAAGCTCAGTATGCGGGATTAATTCAACTTACGGATTTGAGTGCGTTTTTCAGACTTCTCAAATTCGAGTTTCATTAAAACCACCGTTATAATAGAATGGATTTATTGAAATAAATAAAAATCACTCAGACTGATTATAACTACTCCAAGTTTTTGTTTCAACCTCGTATTCATATAGCAACATTTTTTCTTGAAATCTTTTAGAAGTAAAATGGAAGCGCCCATATTTCTGGATCAATCCAAATAATACTCTTTTGATATAATAATCGTCTTTTGACATATCAGGAATGCCATTAAGCATAAAAATGCCTGTACTCATTTCGGCTCTTCCTTTTTCATTAGAAATTACGAGAAGCCCTTTCTTTTTGGCATCAGCATAAAAAGAGTCAAACAATTCTTTATCTAAAATGATATTTTCCTTTACTAAGATCTTTTTCATTACTAGGATTTATTCCTATTCAAAAGTATAAAATTTGGAAATATTCCAATAAGAAAGATGTGAACAGAATTTTATTTGTTAAAAAGTCTTTTTAGAATTCCCTTTTTCCTATCCAAAATAACTGTAAACAGACTATCCGCTTGTGATCCGTAGTTATGAAATTTGATTTCGGCTACTGCTCTTTTTCTACGAAATAGATTCCAAGGAGGCTTACCTGGTTTTTGTAATAGTAGTCGAATTATTGATATATACTGAAAAAACAAAAATCTATGACAACAATAAAGTGTCATAGATTTTATTTTTGTATTCTACGATTAAAAATTGATGATAACTATTTCATTAAAAACCAAAACCGCCTCCATCATCATTACATTGATTGGCTGTAACGAATATTGTAGCAGAACGACTGCCAAATGAGTTACTCACTTTTAATGTTAGTCTATAGTTTCCGGGCTGACTAGCTATCATGAGTATTTCTTGATTTGGTCTTACAAATCTATCAACTATGAGATTCGATGAATTAGAAGTAAGTTCATATGTGTCCGCTCCCGGAGATACTGGAAGCATATACCTATCAGGCTGTACAAACACATTGGTGCAAATTGTCGGATCAGGGTTTCTTGTACGTACTATTGGTAAACCTACCCACGGATATAAATGTTTTAATGCTACTACATCGTAAGTGCCAAATTGTCCATTTTCGGATGTGCTAAAACAGGCTAGCATAACTGAAGTCGCATCAAAGCCTGTTGGCGTTCCTGGGATATGATTTAATCCATTGACATTAGGTAATCCATTAGGGTTAACCGGTTCTACACCTTGTAGTTCAGGGGGACAACTTTGTCTACCATTCCAATCTGTATGACGTAAACCTAATGTATGACCGATTTCGTGCATCCATATATGTGTTAACACTAGAGAATTATTACCACTAGCTCCTGTAAACATCCTTACTTCTGGCCCTGGATTTCCACCAAATGGAAAATCAGCTTGCGCACCATTCCTTGGATCGAAAACTTGTATAGCATTAATGTCTTTAGAATTATCTTTTGTGCCAAATGTTAATCTAAATCTGAGCCCAATACCTACATTGTTATAATTTTCTATTGCTTTAAGAAGGGCATTCTTTTGAGCATTTGTAATAGCACCAGAACCCTGAGTAACCCCTCTAACAGTAATCTCTCTATCATTATCTACAATATTATTAGAATTGTATTGTTTGGATATACTTGCAGCGCCAATCATTTTATCTACTTGATGAGCAGCTATCCGTATATCTTCTTCTACGATATAATACTTCTCAGCGATACCTTTAGATGTTATTATCTCAATCAATCGTAATCCAGTGGTATTGAATTCGAGTTTTTTAATCTTTAAAATGTCATCTTGAGTAATTTCTAGTTCTTTGAAATCAGATGATTCTATTATCAATTCCTCATCGGATGTTAATTCTTCTTGAGAACATCCAATTAGTATAGAAAAGAAAAGAGTTAATAAAAATAGGTTTTTAAATGAATTTTTCATTCTTAAGAGTTTTTAATGATGCCTTACCTTATTTTTAGGAGTGTTCAGGTCAAATTCTTCTCCCTTCTATTATCAATCACGATTATTAGTGATACCCAACAATATAGATTCTTATATGTTAATGTCTTAATCTTTAAATATATTACCTCTAAAAATGAGGTTTTTTCCAAAATTTTTATGACTTAAGAAATTTCTTCTAAGTTATAATTGAAGGAATTCTATTGTATAGACGTAATAAATAGATTTATAGCTTATTTATTAAAAAGCTTTTTCAGTAACCCGTTCTTGCGTACCAAAACAACTGTAAACAATCTATTCGCTTAGGATTCGTGATTGTAGAATTTGATCTCCTTTCCATTTAAAATAAAGAACACTTAATAATATTACTAATGCAATTGGTAGTGACTTCGAAATCGTTTTGATAAGATTAAGATAATAGATCATACCGTTTCTATTTGGAGTTGCTGTTCTGATTCTTGAGCCTCTTTAGTTCTAATAATTTCTTTAGTAGAAATATTGTATTTGACCCCTGTAATACCATATCGGTTTTTAGTAGTCACCATTTTAGAGAACTTTAATTTTTAAAATAGATTAATTATAATTAACTAAACAGTCATTAAGATTTATTATTACTACTCCCCGTTCTAATTTCAGATTCATACTCATCTCCGCTCTTCTTTTTTCATTAGTGATTACCAAAACACTTTTTCTCTTTATTACTTCACTTATTCATCGATTTATATTACTGATGATTTATTATGAAAAATCATCTATTTTAAAAAAAAATAAAAACCCAGGGTAACATTTAGATATAAACATACTCTTCCTACCAAATAAGCAATTGTTTCTAGGTCTGATCAACCTGTATAATTTTTTGTGAAGCAAAACGCGGCAGCCGAAAAGCGTATGAGTAGGCATTTCTTTTAAAACTAATACAATGAATTTTAAAAATATTTTACTACTATTTTTTACAATAGTATCAGTTAACTTGGGGGTAGCACAGAATCTAGTTACTAACGGAGATTTTTCTAATTACAATACAAATTGTAATGATTATAGTTTTGCGTTTACTACCACCAGCAATAATTGCGTTCCTAATTGGAACTCCTTTTCTGGGAGTCCTTCATTGCACGGCGTATCGTCTAATCCACATGCTTGGATGTGGTCAGGAGGTTCCACTAATCATTATGAAAGTATACAAACTCCTATCGCATTTGAGAACGGAAAATGTTATACAGTTTCTTTTAAAGTAAGAACTAATGATAGAGGTAATCAAGATATAAGTGATCACGGTACTATAAATGTAAGAGCTGTTAATTTTCAGAACGGAACCATCCTTAATGAACAAACTATTTTTTCTAATACCATAGGCACATATTTAGGAAACAACTGGCATTTGGTTACAACTACATTTACACCTAATGCAAACTATGCTAGACTTTTAATAAATCCGCTATATACAGGAGGAGTAAAGCAGGCAGAAATGGCAATTGATGATATAGTGATCGAAGAACAAAATCTTGAAGTAAATTTTCATTTCGAAGATTCAGATTCCAATACTAAAGATACTTTTTGCGATGGAGAGACAATTCTATTAAACGGAAGCGCTTCTCAGGGAGAGGTTCGTTATTTTATAGATGCATGGAGAAGACCTACAGGAAGTACAGGTAATTTTCAGTACGTATCTGGATTAGGTTGGACTACAGGACAATTGCAAACAGTTAATTTAACGACACTATTTGCAGGCAATAATGTGAATTTTGAAGCTGGATATGAATATGAAATCAAAGTAGCATTGGGTAATGATTGTATCGGATGGTTGCCTTTAACCAAGCGATTTACAGTATTGCCTAATGTAGGATTGGATTCTAATTTTATCATGAATACTAGCTGTGCTGGTAATGGAACCATTACAGTACAGGTAACTGCAACAAATCCAAATGCGTATCAATGGTGGGGATTATTCGAAACACCAACTTCTATTGCTAATGGAGGTACCCAAATAGGACCTATCCAAGGTGGAACAACGGTAACGTTTAGTGGATTAAGCAGAACTAAAAATTATTATATCAAACATGGAGTTTGGAAAGATTCTGATGAAAATTGTTATCCGTGGCAAGAAACTAGAAAAATTATTCCTAGTTCTGTTAGTTGGGCTGGATACACTACTGATTTTGCATTAAGTGTAAGTTCTAATTTTAATGGTCAGGTAAGTGTAAATGTGCAGGCAGATAGCAATCCAGTTTCAGTATATCATGGATGGCAGGTGTATGATGTAAACCATAATGTAATCAGTGGATTTTGCTGTAATTCTGATGTGGCTTCTTTTCAAGGTCTTTTAATAAATACCTGGTATTATGTGAAGCATGGAATCTGGAATGATTGCAAAGAATGGCAAGAAACTAGAAAATATTTTAGAGTTCAGATACAAGAAAGTGAAAATAATATTGGAGGTTTTATTTTAGAAACTAAAGAGTATCCTTTTGAGCCAGATAGTGCTTATACCAAAGAAATTAATGAGTTAGTTAATTCGGGTGCTATTTATGAACTATATGAAGAATATGAAAGAGAGAATTCTTCAGATGATAAAAATACCGATCTATCTAAGTTAGAGATGTATCCTAATCCGGTACAGTCAGGAAGTACACTTACCATTTCGGGATCTTTTAATGATCCAATTAAAAGTATAGAACTGGTTGAGCTTTCTGGAAAAAGTACCCCGTTATCTTTTTCAGTTCAGAAAGAAAATATCCTTTTGGAGATTGATTCTAGGGTTTCTAAAGGAATGTATTTTGTTAGAATTATAAGAAATTCTGGTGAAGTAATTACCCAACAGTTAGCAATACAATAGAAATTTAAGAAACTAAAAACAACCATTTGATGAATTAAGTATATGGTTTGTCAAATGGTTTAATTGAATGATGGGATATATGTTTTTTATTATATCCGCATTGTTTCAAAAACTTTAAAAAGTAACTAATATTTATAAAAGAATAAAAATGAAAAATATTTTAAGAATAATAGTTTTAAGTACGTTGTTGATTGCTTGTACGCAGGATGATACTGTTTTACAGCAAGAAGAAACTAGTATTAATACTAAAGAAGAAACTAAAGAGTCTTCTATGCTCAGTTTTGATTCGCAAGATGAATTTAAAGAGTTTATTGCTCAAAAAATGGAGTCGAAAGAAAACCTTTTAGATGAAGCAAGAATTGCTTTCGAAGAACGAGGAAGACTATCATTATTGTTAGTGTATAATAGTTTAGAAAAAGAGGAGGCTGAACAACTTGGTCTAAAAAGGGAAAATATTGCAAAGGTGGATTCTCCGGATAGTATGTTGCTTTTTTTACTAAATGAGAATGGAGAAATAGGAATAGAAGATAAAATCTTTAGAATAGATGGAGATTTTGTCTACACCTATACACGAGGATTTGGAAAAGTAATTAATGAATTTATTGCTGCAAATGCCAAAGGTGATGTGAAAATCCAAGACGGTGAGACGATCTCTTTTGGAGAAAATCTTACAGTATTTAAACATGAAAATAAAATAGAAGAAATCACTGAAAAATCAGCTTTTACAACAAAAGTGATTCGTGAATTTAATGGAAGAAAGGCGAGAATGATTGCTAAGCAATGGAATGGACATTGGGCTTTTTATAGCTCGATAGGATCTGTTACAAAAACGCAAGAATGGTCAAAAGTGTTATGGTGGAATGATTGGAAAGATGTAAAAACTGATAATAGATTAGAGTTTGAAGCGTCTTGGTATGCGCAAGATTTTTTTGAAGTATCTCCTCGAATAAAATCAAAGTCTAGTCATAATTATTGTAACTGTTATGAAGCCATAGATGTATATGATTGGAGTGCTGGTTTTATACCTGCAGAATTTACTCCAAGATCAGGGGTTACAAAACATTGGTCGCATTGGTATCCTGCTACTCCTAATACGGTAGGTACTTGGATTTACTACTAGTATTAGCTTATTGATAACAAGAAATAAACATTAAAAATAAAAACTAATGAAAATGAATCACAATATTTTAAAAGGAATTCTATGCGTGCTTTTTGCAAGCTTCATTCTTTCTTGTAACAAAGAAGAAATAGAATCTAGCGCTTTACAATTTAATACTAGTAAAGAAGCAGAAGAGGTAACATCTATGTTTAGTATGGATGCACGAATTGCAAGTTTATATGCTTTACAATATGCTAAAGCTATTGATCCAGATTTTAGATTTGTACCTGGCACTCCGAAAACGCCTAAATTTATAACAGGAAAAGGTGTAGCATCATTTATTGATCTAAATGAATTACCGATTGAAAGAGAGGAAATATCTTTTATTAAGGAGATTCTGTATAAAGAAGATAGTCGAGCTATTTTAATTCAAGAGGTATATGATAGAAAGAATCAAGCAAAAGTGAATGTATTATATATTCCTTATCCGACAGAAGTAAATGTGCCAAAAGATTATGTGTTTCAAGATGGAGTGTTGATTGATGATTTTCAGGCTGCTTATTTGCCACCGTATCTTTGGGCCTCAATAGGATTAGATGGTGCAGGAAGTTATTGCAGCTGCACTATTACGTTAAGGAACTTTAATACTTTATGTAGTGCTTGTCCGGATTTGTCAACTAACTTTTTAACGGTATTTGAAGATTACTTTGAAGGTGATGATATTGATAATTATGATGAGGTTTTAAATAATTCTATTGCGATTGATAAGGTTCCTATTGGTGGAAGTATATTTAATTTGTAATAAGTAAGAAATCATACTACTTTGATAGAAAGGCTAAAATGATACTATTTATTTAGCCTTTCTATTTTTCTTTTTAAAAAAATAAAGACTTGTAGCGCCAATTACTAGCATCAAAAGAATGAAAACGATATAGGGCTTAAACGAATTTTGATCTAGTGAAATAGGAGTATTATTACCAATAAGTATTAACGAACCCCAATAAAAAGGAGATAATTCGCTACCGTCGTGAGTGTTTAGGTAGTGTAGTTTAGCATTTCGTAAAGCGGAAGATTTTGTAGACCCTTTATCGATGTTTTTATAAAAGTCAATCATCAATTCTTGATTTGCTTTGTCATTTACAGACCATAAAGAAGAGACTACGCTATTGGTACCTGCATAGAAAAATCCTCTGGCTAGGCTCATAACACCCTCGCCTTTGTTGATTTTTCCTAAAGAGGTTTTACAAGCACTTAGCACTACCATTTCTGATTGATTTTTGGTGGCGTATATTTCTTGTAATGTCATTTTTTGATCTCTAAAAGCAATCCAAGGATTTGTTATAGCTCCAACATCAGCATGTGTAGATAGGTGTAAGATATTGTATTTGTCAAAATTGCTAATAACACTATCCTTAATGCTTTTTTCTTTTAATAAGATATCTCCAGAAACGATATCGGATATGTTGGTCACTTCCTTTTTACTATGAATTAAAGAGCCTAAATTATCCATCTTAAAATCTATTGGCGCAACACCTAAAAAATTGAGTTCAGGATTTCTGTTTTTGTTTTTATTTTGATCTAAATAACTCATAGAATAAGCATACCTAATTTCGGTGTCTTTAATTAAATAACTATGATCATGTTCTGACGTAATTAAGGTCTCAAAAGAGAGTTGTTGCAATGCATAATCAGGAATGATTGTTACATTTTTTTCTTTAATTGCTGAATAAACATCCTCTGGAATAAGTTGATTAAAAATTCGATATGCTGTTTTCTGATACGCCGCTAATTCTTGTTGATTTGTAAACCAGGTAGTAACTTGATGGTTTGCGATACTGATATCCCGAATTAATTCTTTTGGATTAGAAATCTCGAAAAATATGGATTTGCCTTTCGTATGAAGAATTCCATATCCTTGATCATCATTTAGAATATATTGTAATACAACTTCTTTGTCTGAAATAAACTTCGTTGTAAAATTCGAGTAGGGTAGAACCTTAACTTTTTGCTTATTAATTGCGTACTCGGGATACTTGATATTAAGAGAGTCTACAAAGACCTCATAGCTGCGCTTATGTTGATAGATTTCTTTTTTCACTGCAAGAATACTATCTTTTGATGTATTATCTAGTATATTTAATTTGTTTTCTGATAGATAGATACTTTGTTTTAGAAAATATTCTCTACTAGCTAGTTCCGAAGGCAGTTTGGCATTATCTTTTGCTTGTTCATTGGTGATATCTTCTAATAAGAGTATCGCCTTGTTTTTTTCCATAAAATAATAAGCGTCTTCAGATTTTTTTAATAGAAAAGATACTTCTACAGCTTTCATGTACAAAGATGAAGCTTGTTCTCTCCAATATAACTTAGATTTATATTCAGAGCTTTCGAAACGAATAATATCAACTAATTTATCTGCAATTTTAAAAGTTTTTAAAGCCTGTATGAGATGATCGTGGTTTTTGTCGTGGTGATAGTACTGCATCCAACCATTGGCTTTTTGGATTAAGTGATTTAGAGTATAGTATTTATTAGGTATTAGTTCTAAGTTTTCTTCTTTAATAATGTCGTTGTAATCATAGGTCTTAGTTGGATCAAAAGTATATTGTATAGCTTTTTGGTAGAACAGTAATCCTTTTTTGAATTCTTTTTTGGTGATATAAAAATCACCAAGATTTTCGTAGGCAGGCGTATAACTGGGATTATATTTAATTGCTTCTTCCAAATGCAGTTTGCTACTATCTAATTGTTTTATTTTTAAAAATGCAAGCCCTAAGCTATTGTGCGTTATGGCTCTATAGTTTGAATCCAGAGGGTGTAATCTACTAATGGCGTTAGAGAAATTGGTAATGGCTTCACGATAGTTTTCTGTTTTAAGAAGTAGGTTTCCTTCTATTTGGAATATGCTGTTTTTTTGTTTTACAGGGTTGTAAGAAACGGATTGTAGTATAGAATCCGCTTTTTGAAGACTTGACTTAATTTTATTTGAATGTCTTTTATACCCCATAGAAGAGTATATGTCGGCCTTGAGCAAATAGAAATTAACTCTTTTTTTATCATATTTAGAATTATTTGGACACAACCCAATAGCTTTTTCTATAGTGCTTAATGCTTTGTGGTAGTCCCCTATATTTTTATATGCTATAGAAAGTTCTGAGTTAGCAACTATTTTTTTATCAAGTTGCCCTGTTTCAGATAACCGTATGAGGTAAGTAATAGCTTTAAAATATTCTTGAATTCTAGAATTGAAAAACCCTAAATTATATAATGTTTTATCTAGTGATTTGGATGATTTAATTTGTAGGCTATCTTTAATTGACAAGGATTTTTTTGTAAACAAAATTGCTTTACGAAGGTTTTCTATTTCATTAGTTTTTTTCCGTTTTTTAAATAGAAAGACTCCATAATCATGATAATTGTCGGCAAGGACTATATCATATTGCTCGTTTGTGTGTTCAAAGAAAGAATCTATTTTGCGCTTCTTCAGTTCCAGATCTATAGATAAATTCAATAGTTTATTAAACTCATCTTTGTCTTGTTGCGAATATATGGTGAAAGGAATAATATTTAGTAGCAAGAAAAAAAGTGTAATTTTCATACTTTAAAAATATGAAAATTACACTTTAGATAAACAATGAAATGATACTTACGATTTTTTTGCTTTTAAACTATCTTCTAATGATCACTCTACCTTGTTGAATAAAATTTTGTAATCCTTGTACCCTATATGCGTTATTTAATATCGCGTTATTGAGCTGTAATGAAGTGAGCTCTTTGTCATATAGTTTTCCGGCAACAGCTGTTATATAGGCTGCGGAAAAAGAGGTTCCTACAGGATTAATTGTGAGGTTTGATTCGGTATCCATAGTATAGAAATACCCATTTATTGGAGCAGCTATGTCTATAGTCGATGGGCCATAATTTGATTCTACTATAGATATGAAATCTAATAAATCTGGCATCTCCACTTGCTCACTGACCTCAATTTCATAACCGCCAACTCCCAAAAGATTCTCTATTGCATATCCAGATGGAAAATGAGCGATTTCTTCATCAACATTCAACCTTCGATTACCAGCAGAAGCAATAAATAATACAGTGTTTTCCATAGATTCAATGCTGTTTTTTAGAATTTTTTGTTTTTTTAAACCATACCATCCAAAACTCATATTTACAATATCGATATTATTTAATTTCGAAATATAGTTTAAACTACAAACGATATCATAGTAACTGCCACGCCCATTCTCATCAAAGGCTTTTATAGATAATAATTGATGTGGAATTTGATTAGCTGTTAATTCGGAATTAATGATTTTTGCTACTTTAGAACCATGTCCATTATCATCTCTCATATCTTTATCGTGATTTACATAATCCCATCCAGAATCTCCAAAGCTTCCATTCGATTCACCCCTTGTACTGTATAATATAGGATCATTAAAATAATCATAGTCAATTCCTGTATCTACTATTGCAATATTTACATAATCAGGATTGGTTGATGATATTATTTTGTCCCCTAAACGACTACTGTAATGACCAGATAAAGTCTTATTGGCAATAGTTATGTAGAATTGATAATCAAATATAGCTCTGCCTTCTTCAACTTCTTCTTCACCAGAGTTATCTTCGTAATTAGTTACTAGATTTTCTACTAAGTGTTGTACTCCCATAAAATCTGCATATATGGTATCTATTGTCCATAATTCTGGCCCTTGGGGATCGCAGTCACAAACTTCCTTCTGTAATATTTTAAAATCATAAGTTTGCTCAAGATCAGATCGCAGGTTCTTTTTTTGGGTCTCGTTTAAAGTGGAATCCGTAAATTTTACCACAACTTGATTTCTAATGATTTCCGGTACTATAGGATTGTTAGTAGTGTTTTTTTCTAAAACTTCTCCGAAACCAGTGTTTTGAGTTATAATATCTTCATCAACGGAGCATCCCCATACTCCGATTAATGAAACGCATACGCATGCTACAATTACAATACTTTTTTTCATGATAATTAGTTTGTTTTTTAAAATGTGTAAAGTCATATGATATATTACTAAACCACATTTTTAGTTGATATTCATAGACCGGATTCGAAAATAGTAGAAATGTTACCCAAATATTTAAGATAATTTGTTTAAATAGTATAATTTGATTTGGCTTTGAAATTATTTTTTGATGTTAATTATTTGATTTTAAGTGTGTTTAAGTAGTGTTTTTATGCGTTTTATAGATGATTATATTTCCCTTTTTCTTTCTTAAAAAGTCAATTAATAAGAGCAGTTAACCCATAAAAAAACAGTCTTATTCCCCTAACAAAGTTTCACGAATTATAGTTATGTTTGTGTTCTTCGTATAGAAATTATTCTATAATTACTTAGAGATTCCATGGCAAATAAAAAGCTTGATGATTACCTGTTACAGAGCCTTAAATCCGGTAATGATAAGGGTATTAAGGAAATATATAATAGGTTGTATCCTAAAGTAAAGTCTTACATAGTTAGTCACGATGGATCAGAAGATGATGCAAAGGATGTAATGCAAAAAGCATTGTTACAATTATCTGCCAGAGCACAGGATGAAAATTTCAAGATTACTTCTAGTTTTGAAGGGTATTTTATAACTATCTGCAAGAATTTATGGAGGCGAGCTTCAAAATTATCTAAAATGAGGGTAACAAATGAAGGAGTTATGGATCTTGTTCATGAAGAAAGAGAGATAGCTTTGGCGACCTATGAACAGGAGAAGTGGGAGTTGTTTCAAGAAAAATTATTAGAAATATCGCAGAATTGTAGAGAAGTACTAGCATTTTTTTTTAATAAAGTACCTTATGTACAAATAGCAGAAAAGCTAGGGTATGGATCAGAAAATACGGTAAGACAACGGATTTTTAAGTGTAAATCGAAATTAAAAGAAGCGATACATGCCGATATGCGTTATAACGAATTAAAAGAGTTTTGAATACTATGGAGCAGGAAATAGAGAAATACCTCAATGGTGAAATGACCAAGGAGGAAACGATCATTTTTCTAGAAAAAATAGATGGAAATCCAGATGCAAAAGAAGCTCTAACTCTCTATCAAGAAATGAATACCATTTATGATAGTGAAAATTGGAACATAACGGATAAAAAGCCTTCTTATAAAAAAATAAGAGAGTATGAAGAGTTTTTTAAGGGAGATAAAGGAGCGTCTGTTAAAAACGCAATTGGTAAAGCAGAACAATCATATTTCGAAGAGCCGCAAACATCTAAAATGAAACGCATTTTTCTTTATGTTGGAGGGATAGCAGCTATTTTTATCGCAGGACTGTTTCTTTTAGGGCAGTTTAATAAAGATATTGATAATAGTCAATTATATGCGGAGTATAAAGATTGGAATGTACTACCTTCATTAGTTTTAAGAGATGGAGCTACTGAATTAGCAGATATAGAAAAATTGTTCAGGAATAAAAAAAATGAAGAATCATTGATCCTGATAGAAAAATATATGACAGAAAATAATCAAGAAGCGAATTCACAAATTCTTTTATACTTAGGTGCCAATCAACTGGAGTTAAATAAGAACGAAGATGCGATTGAATCTTTTACAAAACTACTTACTAATAATACACTTGATTCATCTAAAGCACATTGGTATCTAGGATTGTGCTATTTAAAACTTGGTGAATTAGGGAAAGCAAAAATAGAGTTTAAATCACTGAAAAATAGTGGTTTGAATTTCAAAAAAACAGAAATAGAAGAATTACTTACCTTATTAGATTAAAACTCTAACTGTTACTGTTATTTTGATGATATCTTATGTTAAAGGATATCATCAATAGTCTTTTTTGTATTAAACTTCTACGTTATTCTCTAAATCGATGAAAGTTGCCTTTTATCGAAAATCATCATTTTTCTAAAGTTTTATATTCATTTTTAGAAAGTTAGAACATTACTTTCATTATAAAATTTAGAAACAAATCTGGTTGAAAAATGAAAGAGGAGCTAAGTATTTCGGATTTAAGAGAGGTTATTCGTAACCTAATTACTTTCATAGCTGTTGAAGGTAAAGAGTATGTTAATGAAAACAAGAAGAGTGATTATGTGGCAAGCTATCTAGTACTTTTAGCTAAAATCATTAACCAGGTAGAGGAAGGTGAACAAACTTCGTTAGTTGAGAGTATTACAGAAGATATTTCTAATTATATAAAGTAAGGGTATGGTTTTTTTGGACTATATTTTATTATGTTAGATTTGGAAAGCCTTTTTTTTATAAAAAGGCTTTCTTTTTTTTATTTGGTATTAATCATTTAACTTTAATATATTGGAGATTGAAAATCCCAAATTCTAGAGTAAAGTGACTGAACAAGAACGAATAGAACAACTAGAGCAAGAAAAGCAGCTACTTCAGGATCAATTAGATCAGATAAAGAAAAGAAAAGAAAAGAAAAGAAGTGTTGGATTTTGGTTGTTAAAAAAATCCAGTGTTCCTCTCTTAGGGATAAAACTTAAAAAAAGTATTAATAACGCCATAAGTGAATATAAACAGACAAAAACTGTTTCTGTAGATACTGTTTCTGATGTTTCTTCTAATATAATTTGGCGTATAACTAGAATAGGTCTTTTTGGGTTGTTTGTAACACTTATTCCTTCTGTTATCTTATTGTATCAGACAAAATTGGTAATCAACCAGAATAAATTAGTAGATAATCAAAATGAATTAATAGAAGCTGAGAGAAGATCTTCTTTAGTTTTTATTATGGATAACTTGCTTTCTGACCTTAGTGAAGAACTAAAATATAAAGGATCTAGCGAGCGTAATATTAGTCCAGTTTTAGAAGCAAGAATAGCTAGCTTATCAAGAGCAATGAAGCCATACAGATATGAAGAAGATGGTGAATTAATAGATAAAAAAATAAGTCCAGAAAAAGGACAGTTACTATTTAGTTTGATAAGAAGTGATCTAGCAGACCAGTCTTATAGAGAGATCCTGGATGCATCTGATTTTAGCTATACGTATTTTAAAGATATATTTTTGGGAAGAGGAGTTAATTTAAAATATGTCAATTTAAACCACTCTAATTTATCAGAGGTAAATCTTCCGGCGGCCAATTTAGAACGAGGTGAATTAATGTTTGCTAATTTAGAAAGGATAAATCTTTCTGATGCAATATTAAAAAGAGCCAATTTAACCAATGCTAATCTAGTCAATTCTGAATTATTAAGTTGTGATTTTACCAATGCAAAACTGTATGGAGCGGATCTAACAGAAGCAGATTTAACAGAAGCTACTTTATGGGGAACTAAGTTAGATGACGCAGATTTATCAGATGTTGTTTTAGATAATGTGATCGTACATCGACAAGATTGGATAACTTATGTTAAAGATTCTTTGGATCTAAAAGGAGCTGAAGATATTCAGGATAAATATCGAGTTAAAAAACAAGGGAAACAACAATTCATTCTAGTTAAAAAGTAAACTATAAATTATAGGTCATTTTTGAAAATTAAATTATGAATTTTAGTGACCAACCAGTTTCCTGCCGGAAAATATAAAGCAAAAAATAAAGCCATTCCTAAGCTAAAATTCTGAGGATTAAATAATTCATCAAGTATGTTGTTGGGGTATACATATGAAGTTTGTAACCAATATCCCAAAAATTCCAGAATACCCATAGCTACTAATCCATATGCATATTGATTAAAAAAGTTATATTTTTTTAATACAATTGAAATCGGAACCATATATAAAATATAACAAGTGATCACTTGCCACCAGTAACTGAATCGAGCAATTTCCATTTCTGCACCAAACTCATTCATTCCTAATCCCCATAAAAAATATACGGTGATATATGTAAAGATCATTGTTTTAGGAGTTTCCTTTATCTCTTGGAGGTTTTGAATAAGGATTTCTTTCATGATTAGAGGTTTATTTTTGTTATGGTTCTAAACCAAAATTTTTCATTTATAGTATAATTTTTCACATCACTCAGATCTAAGATGCTTTTTAATTCATTAACGGTAAAAGCTCGCTGTATAGCTATTAATCCATCCTGTTTCGCTAATTTGGAAATAGGTAAAAAATAACTTGAATATTTAAACAAAAAATATGCTGTTTTACTTCTTTTTAATTCACTAAATATAATATGCTTAATTCCTTTTTCTCTAATTCTTTGTATAAATTCAGTTAATTCTTGGTCTTCAAAGTGATACATAAAATGACTACTTATTATAATGTCACAATCAGGAATTGAGAATGAATGATCTAGAATATTGTCTGTTTTAAATTGTATATGATTGTATTTAGAGCTGGCATATCTAATACTTTGCGGATTTCCGTCAATTCCCAAAAAAGTTGCTTCAATTCCTTTTGCGTTTAGTGTATTAGAGATATTGTAAAGACTATCACCACCTCCACAACCTATATCAACTATACGGAACTGTTTTTTATTTGGATTTTTGATGCAATAATCAAGAGTACTTTTAGCGAGTTGTTTATGATTTCCAAATAGCTTATTGATTAATTTTAAACTGGATAATGTTTTCGATAATGTTTTTCCCGAGAGGGATAGGTTATCAAGTTGTTCAGCTGTATGAAGACGAATTCGTAAATTCAAAATCTAATTGGGATTTTATTTTTTATTGGTCTCAATATTAATAATAACTTTACAGTAAAAACATAAAATTCATGAATAATGAATATTTAAACCAAATTATTAGGGAACGTAGATCAATTTTCCCTTCTCAATATAACGATAAGCCTGTCACTAAAGAGTTTATTAAGATTTTGTTAGAAAATGCTAATTGGGCGCCTACGCACCGATTAACAGAACCGTGGCGTTTTAAAGTTGTTCAGGGAGAAGCAAAAGATCGCTTAGGGACTTTTTTGTCAGATACGTATACGGATATCACTCCTGATGATAAATTTTCGCCGTTTAAAGCTAAAAAAATCAAAGATAAATGTAATGCTTCTAGTACTATTGTGGCTATATGCATGCAACGAGATCTTAAAGAAAGAGTTCCTGAATGGGAGGAAGTAGCGGCAACGGCTATGGCAGTTCAAAATATGTGGCTTACTTGCACAGTCAATAAAGTAGGATGTTATTGGAGTAGTCCAGCTTTAATAAAGTTTGCTGGGGAATTTTTCGAATTCGAAGAAGGTGAAAGATGTTTAGGGTTTCTATATTTAGGGAATTATGATTCGGAAGGTGATTTGACTTCTAAACGAAATTCTATAGATGAAAAAGTACAATGGCTTGGGTAAGAAATAAAAAACCCTTCCAAATTAATGGAAGGGTTTTTTCATATATATAATATATATTATTGCTTTTTAAGCGCGTCGGTAGCTTTATTAGCTCCGTCTTTTACTGCATCTTTTGCAGCGTCAACTGCATCACCAGCAGCGTCTTTCGCAGCATCAACTGCATCACCAGCAGCATCTTTTGCAGCGTCAACCGCTCCGTCTACTGCTTCTCCAGCAGCAGCTTTTACTGAATCTACTACTTCTCCAGCAGCTTCTTTTGCTTCTTCTACTGCTTCTCCAGCAGCTTCTTTTGCTTCTTCAGCAGCTTCTTTTACTTCTTCTACAGCTTCATTAGCAGCATCTTCTGCTTTGTTTGTATCTCTACAAGAGGTTACTGAAACTGCTAACGTTAGAGCAATCGCTCCTAAAAATAATCTTTTCATAATTGATAGATATAGTTAATTGGGTTATTGAACGCCAAATTTAACATTTTATTTTATATATTGTTTTTTTCTATCAAGTATTTCCAATACCGCCTTGGAAGATGTTGTATATGTAGCTTTGCGTTTTTTCTAGATTTTATATTAACATTGTCGAAATATGTCTTCCATAAATATTGAAACTCTAACTCATCACTAGTATAATGTTCTTTAGCAACAGTAGTGTTTTGTTTTGAGAAAAAATCTAAAGTAATTATCTCTACTTTATGAAGATTATAAAATATTCCATAGGCTCTTTTTACATCGTAAATTAACCATTTCTGATCTGCATATCTGTCCTGGAAGTGATTGATTAATAATGGTAATACATTAAAATCGGGTTCTATGGTTGCAACAAAAATATCATCTTTTGTTTTTTTAAACCTTACAAAAGCTTCCATTCGATGTTTTTCTCTACCCACCATTTTGGCGACTTGACTTATTTTAAGAATATCCTTATTACTGTAATCAATTAGTTTAGAATGTTCTTCTTTAAACATATTCTTTAGATAAGAAAAAAGAGTATTCTCGACTCCCTTAATTTCACTTAAAAATGCGCTGAAAATAATTTTCTGTTGCGATTTACTTGTTTTATTCTTTATACCTCGCCAAACTCTTTTAGCTTTAATCTTATCAGTGTACACAGTTTCTGAAATAGTGAATAGTTGATTGTTCATTTCTTGTTGTCTTCGTATAACAGGATAGACAATTTTTTGTTCATAGATTATAAAGACACTAGATAAGAACCCATCAAAACTTCCGTCATAAATTAAAATAGTTTGTGGATTCATATCTTATTTTTAAGGGAAAAGGCTTAATTGATTTGTAAAATACTTGTCATGTTTGCTTTTAGAAGTTTTCATAATTAGATTCTTCAAATTTAAAGGAGACATATCTTTATGAAAAAAATTATTCGAATTACAGGTTATAAAATATTTTGACCGGTTTAAAGAGATACCAATTGCTTTGAGATGAGACCAATCTAATTTTCTGAATCTTCTAGCTTGTAATATTTTTGTTACTGATTGCATTCCTATTCCGGGCACTCTAGCTATCATGTTTTTATCCGCTCTATTAATATCAATGGGAAACATTTCCATATTTCGTAGCGCCCAACTTAGTTTAGGATCAATATCTAATTCAAGATTTTTATGTTGATCATTTAATAGTTCATGCACAGAAAATCCATAAAAACGTAATAGCCAATCGGTTTGATATAGTCGGTTTTCTCTTAAAATAGGTACTTCAGTTTGAATAGAAGGAAGACGATTATCTGTTGTTATCGGGATATAGCCAGAGTAATATACTCTGCGCATATTAAATTCTTTATAATAGTAGGTGGCAGAACGCATTATATCTCTATCGCTTTCGCCTGTAGCTCCAATAATCATTTGTGTACTTTGACCTGCAGGAGCGTATTTAGGTGTACTTTTTATTAATTTTCGTTCCGTTTTGTATTGGATGATTTCATTTTTTACTTTTTTCATAGGCTTTATGAAATCTTCATGCTTTTTGTCTGGAGCTAGAAGTTTTAGCCCGGATATTGTGGGGATCTCTATATTAACACTTAGACGATCAGCATAAAGTCCAGCTTCTCGCATCAGTTCATTACTTGCACCTGGAATAGATTTTAAATGAATGTAACCATTGAAATTTTCTTCTAATCTAAGTTTTTTTGCAACGGCAATTAGACGTTCCATTGTGTAATCAGAATTTTTGAAAATACCGGAACTTAAAAATAACCCCTCTATATAGTTTCTTCTATAAAAATTTATAGTAAGGTCTACTACTTCTTGAATTTTAAAAGCAGCTCGTTTTATGTCATTACTTTTTCTTGTAACACAGTAAGCACAGTCAAAAATACAATGATTGGTAAGTAAAATTTTTAATAAAGATACACAACGTCCATCTTCTGTGTAGCTATGGCATATGCCCATTCCAGTATTATTACCTAACCCTTTTTTGGTATTTGCTCTTTTTCCTCCACTACTGGCGCAGGATACATCGTATTTGGCAGCATCCGCTAGAATTGTTAGTTTTTCGCGAATTCGATCAAACGACATACGAATTTTGATTAGAGATCTTTATTTCATGTTTTAATGCTCTAAATATTTCTTCAATATCTACTAGGATTTGGTAATCTGTAAAGCGCAGTACAGTTATACCTAAAGAATTAATATGTAATTTTTTTGGAGCATCTTGACTATATACTTCCGAAAATTCATGTGCATATCCATCTATCTCGATAGCAATTTTTAACGCAGGACAATAGAAATCAAAAGTATAATTATTGACCTTATGATTTCGAAGGAAATAAAATCCCTTGTTAGTCAATCTTTCATAAAGTTCTTCTGTAGCAGGAATAGAATTATTTAACGAATACTTGATGATTTTTTCGGATTCTGGTTGGTGCAATAGAATTTGTGATCTCATAAGATTATAGTTAACTAGTAATTTTTCCAAATTTATGGAATAATTCCAATAAAATAAAAATGAAATAGTGTTAAAATTGGAAATATTCCAAAAAATAGTATATTTGTTGTATAATTATACCAAACCGGAGTAACAGAAATGTATGCTAATAAATAAATAATAGTTGTATGGATAATTTAACTAACCAAACCATTCAACGCTTTAAATCAATCCGTGAGGAAAATCATCTTACACAATCTGATTTTGCTAAGGTTCTGAATATTAAGAATTCAACTGCGGATATAGAGAGGGGAAAAACAAAAATTTCAGGAACAGTTGTTTCTAAATTACTTCAGGAATTTGGAGTTAACCCTCTATGGTTGTTTGGCGAGAGTGATCAGAAGAAAATTCAATTACAAAATGGAGACGTCGCACCTAAGGTTGTTACGGTAGATTCCGAAAATAATGAGAATATTGTTCTCGTTAATGTAAAAGCGGCAGCTGGTTATCCTCATAATGTTCAGGATGTAGATTGGTATCAACAGTTACCGGCCTTTGATATACCATTGCCAGAATATAGAAATGCTACTTACAGAGGATTTCAAGTTGAAGGTGATAGCATGTTGCCAGTCTTGGAACCCAAAGAATGGGTAATTGGTAAAGCTGTAAATAACCTTTCTGAATTAAGGAGTAATGCTTTGTACGTAATAGTACTGCAGGATAGCGTAGTGGTAAAGAAGGTAAGGAAAAATGAAGATTCATCATCATTGACGTTAATTTCTTTAAATGTGGATTACTTGCCTTTTACAATTCAAGCACATCAAATAGTAGAGATTTGGGAGGTAAATAGTAAACTTAGTTTTAATATTGATGCTAATTCTGATACAGCTAGTATTAAGCAATTACAAGATGCTATGATGGTATTAACCTCAGAAGTTCGAAATTTGAAAAACTAATTGATGAAATTCAGGCTTCTGGCGTGTTCCTCTGCTTCTTGGGATGAATGAACCAAAAGAATAGGAGTAGTTGTAAAGGAATTAATAATCCTAGTAATTCGTTTTTCTTTTCTTTTATGATTGACACTTCTTAGATAAATGGCTAATATTTGGTTAGGAAACTCTCTGGCTATTTCCGTATAGATGTCTGCATCTTTTTCTCCACTATCGCCAATTAGTATGAATTTTAAGTTGGGATATGTTTTTAAAATATTTAAAATTTCTGATTGTTTATGTGGAGCTGTAGGTTTTGGGGTTTTGTCAAATGGCGTTCTGAAATCTCTTAATAAGATGGGACCTTCTGGAAAATAGTGTTTTTTTAAAAAAGCTGTTAGATAATCATATAAATTCCAAGGGCTATTACTAACGTAAAATATGGGGTTTATAGGTTTGTTGTTTTTGCCTAGTTTTAGTTTTTGATAAAATTGTACTGTTCCTTCTAGAGGTAATCTCCTATCAAAATTTTTGAAAAAAGTATTTGCAATAACTCTCCATTTAAAAAGAGAAGCAACGCCAGTGTGTAAAATTGTATCATCAATATCACTTATTATGCCATAGGATGCATTATTGGAGGGGACTAGCATTTTGCCCTTAAAGATATTGGATTGAATTACTTTTCTGTTACCAGTAGTGTTATAAGAGACTACATAATTTATATACCCTTCTTTATTTAGCAATTCATTAGGGTTTGATATAATTTCATCAAAGTTATAGTATCCTTCGGTATCAGTGATTGCGGTAAGTTTTTGACCATTAGATAGCTTCAAATCAATATTCGCTTTCCTAATTTCATCACTTTCGAACTGCCTGTAAATGTTTCGTAATGTTTTGAAAGTTCCTGTATTTCCATCGAAATTGACATTTTCATCTTCTAGCGCTCTACCAGTTGCTCTTAATCTGTTTGCGGTACCATACCCTAGATAAGAATTGATTCGTAGTGGTTTTTTTTTGAACATTATAAGCTATTATTGCTAAAATATAAAGATAAAAAACCCCGCTAAATAGCGAGGTTCTTTAATAGATTGTTTTAAATAAATTATTTTATTGCAGCTTTTATTTCTTCAATTTTTGTTTTAACCTCGTTTTCGGATCCTTTTAATTCTTTAATCTCAGTAGAGGATTGACCATTTTTAGTTTTTGTAATAGTGACTTTAGCGTTGGCAATATCACCATCCATATTCATTTCAACTTGGATTTGTTTTTTAGTTTTGTCAGAAGAAGATGTGGTCTGGATAACTTCTATTTCATTAGTTGCAACTGCTGTTTCGGAAGTGTGCCCTCCAAGAATTGGCGCAATTACAAGACCAATAAGACAAGTTAACTTTATTAAAATATTCATAGAAGGTCCAGAAGTATCCTTAAAAGGATCTCCAACGGTGTCTCCAGTTACAGCAGCTTTATGTGCATCAGAACCTTTATAAGTCATTTCACCATTTATTTCTACACCTGCTTCAAATGATTTCTTGGCATTATCCCAGGCACCACCAGCATTATTTTGAAATATTGCCCATAAAACACCAGACACAGTAACTCCAGCCATATATCCTCCTAGCATTTCTGCTATAGCTTGATGATTCATCCCAAAAATCATTGGAATAAATGCAATTGCTAACGGGAATCCAATGGTTAATAATCCAGGTAACATCATTTCTCTTAAAGATGCTTTAGTTGATATAGCAACACACTTATCATATTCAGGTTTTCCTGTACCTTCCATAATTCCTGGAATGTCTTTAAATTGGCGACGTACTTCTTGTACCATTTCCATAGCCGCTTTTCCTACTGCATTCATTGCTAATGCAGAAAATACTACGGGAACCATACCTCCAACAAATAGCATTGCTAATACGGGTGCTTTAAATATATTAATACCATCAATGCCTGTAAAAGTTACATAAGCAGCAAATAAAGCCAAAGATGTTAATGCAGCGGATGCAATTGCAAATCCTTTTCCCGTTGCCGCGGTTGTATTACCTACGGAATCTAATATATCAGTTCGCTCTCTTACGATTGGTTCCTGTTCACTCATTTCTGCAATACCACCAGCATTATCTGATATTGGTCCAAAAGCATCTATAGCTAATTGCATAGCCGTAGTTGCCATCATTGCAGAAGCAGCTAAAGCGACACCATAAAATCCAGCAAAAGCGTAAGATGCCCAAATTGCTCCAGCAAATAATAAGACAGAAGGGAATGTAGAAATCATACCAGTTGCTAAACCAGCAATAATATTAGTTCCAGCACCTGTACTTGATTGTTGTACAATTTTAAGGATAGGAGACTTTCCTAATCCTGTATAGTATTCGGTTACTGATGAAATAACAGCTCCTACTATTAATCCAACAAGAGTGGCATAGAATACGCGCATTGCAGAAATTTCTAATAGTCCTTCTCCAAAAAACTCCATTTTCATAGTTTCTGGAAGCATCCACTTGCATAGTGCAAAGCAGGCTGCGGCTACTAGGATAATTGATGTCCAGTTACCTATATTAAGTGCTCCCATTACTTGGGATTCCTTAGCATCGTTACTTTTAATTTTTACTAACATAGTACCAATAACAGAAATGATGATACCTACACCGGCAATAGCCATTGGTAATAAAATTGGGCCAATACCACCAAACGCATCTGCAATATTTCCTCCCATATCTTTAATAACATAGTTTCCTAGTACCATAGCTGCAAGTACTGTAGCTACATAAGATCCAAATAAATCGGCACCCATTCCAGCAACATCTCCAACATTATCTCCAACGTTATCCGCAATTGTAGCTGGGTTACGAGGGTCATCTTCCGGAATACCAGCTTCTACTTTTCCAACTAAATCTGCTCCTACATCCGCAGCTTTTGTATAAATTCCACCACCAACACGAGCAAATAAAGCAATAGACTCAGCTCCTAAAGAAAATCCAGCTAAAGTTTCTAGAACAATAGTCATATCTCCGGTATTGGTCCATTCGCCACCCATAAAAAAATGAAAAAAGATAATAAAAAATGCAGTTAGCCCTAAAACAGCTAAACCAGCAACACCAAGTCCCATTACTGTACCTCCTCCAAAAGAAATTTTAAGAGCGTTTGGTAAACTACTACGAGCAGCTTGAGTGGTTCTTACATTAGTTTTAGTAGCAATTTTCATTCCTATATTACCTGCAAAAGCAGAGAAAACAGCTCCAAATATAAATGCTATAACAATTAACCAATGAGTAGTTGGTACTACAAAAGATACAACAGTAAGTAAAATACTTACTATTACTACAAATATTGCAAGTAATTTGTACTCTGCATTTAGGAAAGCTAAGGCTCCTTCATAGATATGATCTGAAATTTCTTTCATTTTACCATCACCGGCATCTTGTTTCATTACCCAAGATTTTTTAACCAGCATATAAATAAGCCCTAGTAATGCCAAAACTATTGGCATATAAATCATATTTGATTCCATTAAATGTATTTTTAGTTAATTAGTCGCTAAATGTAGTAAAATAAAGCTAAAAAGAAAAAGCGCAATATTTTGTTAAGAATATTGCGCTTTTATTTATTTTTTGTATGGACTTTAATGAATACTGAACAAACCTTCAGGTTTGTTTGGCATATCCTCAAA
The DNA here is from genome assembly GCF_900109375.1 of Aquimarina amphilecti. Taxonomy (GTDB): domain Bacteria; phylum Bacteroidota; class Bacteroidia; order Flavobacteriales; family Flavobacteriaceae; genus Aquimarina; species Aquimarina amphilecti. The sequence goes on along the minus strand of NZ_FOAB01000003.1, from coordinate 363,217 downwards.
ACGTTTTACACAAGCTTTAATGATTTCTCTGGCTTCATCTATATTTCCCCAACCACCAACATCAACTTTTTTCTCTTCTAAATCTTTGTATACTTGAAAGAAATGTTCTATTTCTTTTATAAGGTGCGGGTTCATTTCTTTTAGATCTGCTAAACGACTAGCTATAGGGTCTGCTACAGGTACACAAATGATTTTTTCATCAGGACCTTTTTCATCTGTCATATGAAAAACACCTATCGGTTTTACTTCCATTACACATCCAGGAAATGTAGGTTCTGTTACCAATACTAGAACATCTAGTGGATCACCATCTAATGCTAAAGTTTCTGGGATGAATCCATAATCTGCTGGATACATCATAGAAGAAAAGATCATACGATCATAACGAATCTTCTTTATATCAAAATCGTATTCATATTTATTACGGCTTCCTTTTGGAATTTCGATTAGTACATCGAAACTTTCGCGATTTGCTGCGCTCATATTTTTGTTCTCATTTTTATGGGCGGCAAAGATAAGTATTACAGGGGGTTGGTTAAAATTTATAGGCAAAAATAACAGGTTTTTGTGCTAAATTTTAATGTTATGGTAACCTTAAACCTTTTCGTACATGTAGATGTATGATAATTTACTACAAAAATTCACGAAAAATTAAAATATGATAATGATGTTAACTTGTTAGGTTTAGAAATAAAACCCGAACGACCCGGTTACACCGAAATCACGTGCATCAGGATTGTCAAAGTAATTCCCTCTAAAGTGAAAGTCAATTCTGAACACTTTAAAAATATTTCCAACACCAACACTATATTCCCAATATATTTCTTCATCAGGAGCTCCTACAGTTTGTAAAAAACCAGAGGCGTCGAGTGCAATATTTTCATCCGATAATTCTCCCCAAACTCCTCGGACACCAACAAGTTCTCGTAAATTTAACTTCCTTAATAACGGTATTCTGGAAAAAATTCTACCATTAAAATTATGTTCAATATGTACAGCGGCATATGTATCTGTAACAAATTCATAAAAGTTAAGTAGCGGAAATGTGTTTTGAATAGATAAATATGTTTGGTTACCAGGAACTACACTTAATAATCCTAATGGCACTTCTCCAAAAGTTTTACCTACTTCTAAAGAGCTATTTAGAACACCAAAACCACCTATGTTCCATGGTTGTCTGTAAAAGAATTGAAGTTTTTGATATTCAAAATCACTTTCCAGGATATGGTCTAAACCTACTGAATAGTTAAGGAATAGCTGAGCATAATCTCCATCATTTACAACAATTCTATCTACTCCATAACCAGTAGTTTTCCGTCCCGGATAATATGCTAATGAGGTTGCTATTTCTGCCTGCTTAATTTCAGATTTTATTTCTCCTGTGTCAGGATCAAAAAAGTCAAGACTAAATAAATCGTCATCAGCAGGTTTTAGAGTTCTATATGATCCAGTAACTCCAATAGTGAAATTCTTTCGAGGTTCTATTTGCATCGAAAAAGCAGATAGATTTATAGATGTTAATCTACTATTATCCCCCGTAGCAACTATTGATGACGATGCTAAACTTCGACCTTCTACATCATTTGTGTTAGTAAGACTGGCTCCTAGCTGTTCTACATCTCGTCGGTTTCCAGCAGAAACAATTAATCTAGACTTTCTGTCTACCAGATACTTTCCAGAAATTCCATATTTAAATTTATTATCTCTAAAACCGTAAGCTCCATATCCTTCGATTCTCCATCGATCATTTGCTGTAAAATATGTTCGACCTCCTGCTCTTAACCTAAACCCTTCAATTGTATTATATCCCACTGTGGAGAATAATGGACCAAAATCCCACCCATTAAATTCTACATAACCAGTAGCTAGTATCGTACCTACGTTATAAAGTCTTTTAAAAGCTTTTACTGTTCTAAGAGTATCAAGTAATTTATATACTTTTTGTTCATCTTTATTAAGGTCTTCCATCCTTGCGTTAGACCAAAAAGAATCATCTCTATTATAAATATCTTGATTATAAGGGTCTACTTGGCTTTGATAGAATTTTTTATCTTTCCTTTGGTCAAACTTATAGTTGTTGTATAACGTGGTTCTTTTTCCATATACTCCTCTGGATTTTTCTTTTTTGTTAAATGCGAAATCCGATTGAAAATAATCTTTTGTAATAAGAAAAATTGAATCATTTAGTACATCAAATTCTTGTTCGATGTATAAATCTTTCACCCAGTTTATATTTGCACTTTTAGTGACTTCAAGATTAATTTCCTTGATTGCCCAGGTTGTGTCATTTACCCAAAAATCTCCTTTAAAAGTTAACTCATTTTTTCTTCTAGGGTAATAAATAATGTTATAACACCATTTATTACCTATATACGCACTATCTGATAAAACATAGTTATATACATTTATTCCAGTTCTTGATAAAGGACTGGTAAAGCTTTTGTCAAAAAACTTAAGGTAATTATCATAAATGTCATAATCAGAATAAAGATCTTTTACAAATGCGATAAGTGTTTGGTTGTCACTAAATCCTGCATTTTTATTACCTTTTAAGACTTCCTTAAGTTCATTTAGTTGGTTGTCACCATATACTTTGGAAATAGCTTCATTAAGAAAAATTGGTAAGTATGTTTTACCGGTAATTCTCGAAGTATCTATATCTTCGAAAATAAATTCCATTCCATTAAAAATTCTGCTGTTTACTAAAGCACTATCAATTGTGTTTAGATCAAATTCGAGTTTTTCGTATTTATCGTAGTTGTATTGCTTGAACTTTTTAACACCATTTTCTCTTCTGTTGTCCCAAATTTTACGAAGGATATCTATAGCGGGATTATTTTTTTTCGAGGTTTTTCCTTTATAAATAACAACTTCATCTAATGAAGCGGCTTCCTCTTCTAAAACGACTTCCATATTATAGGTTGTACGTTTAGAAAGTTTTATTGTTTTTGTTTCAAAACCAATAAAAGAAACTTTAATACTACTGTGATTTTGATCAGATTCCATGTAGAACTTACCATTTTCATCTGTAATAGTACCAATTGTTGAATTCACAAAAACAATGTTAGCGAATGGAACAGATTGTTTATTGCTGTCATAAACATGACCACTTACTTTAGTTTGTGCGAAAACGAAGGAGTTGCTAAAAGCAAAAAATAAAAACCCTAAAACCCAATATTTCATCTAATATTTTTAAATAATTATGGTTAACATCATTAAATTGACTTCTACTCGATTGAAATAATTCCATGTTTTAAAATCAAAAAAAGAACAATTAAGCCCTCTTTTTTTTAAAATCAAGTAAATGTTATTCTATCTAAAACACATCAATATATAAAAACCCTACCTCTGAATTATACAAATTCAAAAATGTTTTGTGTTAAGCTTCCGATTATAAAGTTTAACACAAAACATTTTTAAATATATAAAATCAAAATTTCAAAGTATCTCTAAAGATTGACGTTTGTAAACTTGTGATAGTTCATCAAATTCCGAGCCAATTTTATAGAAAAACAAATTAAAATTTAAAAACTATCAAAGGCAAAGAAAAAGGGTTCATTTTATTTATACATCACTTTTTTGACAGCTTTAACAACATCTTTGCTGTTTGGTAACCATTCTTCAAATAAAACAGGAGAATAAGGTGTTGGAGTATCCGCTGTGTTTATTTTTACTATCGGAGCATCTAAATAATCAAAAATATTTGATTGAACCTGATAAGTGATTTCGGAAGCGATATTTGCTAGAGGCCAAGCTTCTTCCAGAATAACTAGTCGATTGGTCTTTTTTACAGATGTGAAAATAGCATCTAAATCAAGTGGGCGTACTGTTCTTAGATCAATAATTTCGCAAGATATATTTTCCTTAGCAAGTTCTTCAGCAGCTTTAAAAGCTTCTTTAATTATTTTACCAAAAGAAACAATAGTTACATCAGATCCTTCTTTTTTTATTTCTGCAACACCAAGGGGAATTGTGTATTCTCCTTCAGGCACCTCACCTTTATCACCATACATTTGCTCACTTTCCATAAAAATAACTGGATCATTATCACGGATCGCTGATTTTAGTAGGCCTTTCGCATCTTTAGGATTAGAAGGGATTACTACTTTTAAACCTGGAGTGTTTGCGAACCAGTTTTCGAAAGCTTGAGAGTGTGTAGCACCTAATTGTCCTGCAGAGGCAGTTGGTCCTCTAAATACAATAGGGATGTTAAATTGCCCTCCACTCATTTGACGCATTTTGGCTGCGTTATTAATGATTTGATCAATCCCTACTAGTGAGAAATTGAACGTCATGAATTCTATGATTGGACGATTACCATTCATTGCGCTACCTACACCTATACCGGAAAAACCTAGCTCAGATATAGGAGTGTCAATAACTCTGTCAGGGCCAAACTCATCGAGCATACCCTTACTAGCTTTATAAGCTCCATTGTACTCAGCCACTTCTTCACCCATTAAATAAATAGACTCATCTAGGCGCATTTCTTCGCTCATTGCTTCGCAAATTGCTTCTCTGAATTGTATCGTTTTCATTTTTAAAATAATTATTTTTGTGCTACACTAAAGGCAAAAGTAGCAATTAATACCCTTTACTAATCATTGAAAATTGAAAAATTTATTATGCACGCATAGTAAATTCGACATTTTATTTGTACTTTCGCTTTTATTATTAAATTCTCAAAAAATACCTATATAAAATGAAGATATTAGTTTGTATTAGCCATGTGCCAGACACTACTTCTAAAATTAATTTTACAGAAGGAGATACTAAGTTTGACACAAATGGAGTACAGTTTGTAATTAATCCTAATGATGAGTTTGGATTGACGCGCGCTATGTGGTTTAAGGAAAAGCAAGGTGCATCTGTTGATGTTGTAAATGTTGGAGGAGCAGAAACTGAACCTACTTTAAGAAAAGCATTAGCAATCGGAGCGGATAATGCAATAAGAGTGAATACTGAAGCTACAGATGGTTTTTATGTTGCAAAACAGTTAGCTAAGGTAGTACAAGATGGTGGATATGATCTTGTAATTGCAGGAAGAGAGTCTATTGATTACAATGGTGGTATGGTTCCAGGGATGTTAGCTGCTTTAACGGGAGCTAATTTTGTAAATACTTGTATCGGATTAGAAATAGAAGGAGATAATGCTACTGCAGTTCGTGAAATTGATGGAGGAAAAGAAACTTCGACAACTAAGTTGCCTCTTGTTGTTGGTGGTCAAAAAGGTTTAGTAGAAGAAAGTGATCTTCGTATTCCGAATATGAGAGGAATTATGATGGCACGTAAAAAGCCACTGACTGTTGTAGAAGCAGTTGAAACTGCACAAGAAACAAAAGCGGTTAAATTCGAAAAACCTGCTCCTAAAGGAGAAGTTACTTTGGTTTCTCCAGATAACGTAGGTCAATTAGTTGAGTTATTACATAACGAAGCTAAAGCAATATAATAATTTAAATGAATGCCTATTTCTAGTAAGCGGAAAATAGGCTCAATATAAAAAATAGTATATATGTCAGTTTTAGTATACACAGAAAGTGAAGGAGGGAAATTTAAGAAAGCAGCTTTTGAAGTAGCCTCTTATGCAAAAGAAATAGCAAATATGCTTGGTACTACAGTTACAGCTGTTAGTGTTAATGCAGAGAATAGTGGTGATCTTGGAGCTTATGGAGTAGATAAAGTGTTAGAAATTAAAAACGATAAGCTAGCTACTTTTAATGCAAAAGCATATGCTGACTCATTAAAGCAAGCGGCAGAAAAAGAAGGATCGAAAGTTGTAGTTGTTAGTTCTAGTGCGGATAGCAAGTTTTTAGCTTCTATGTTAGCGGTAAATCTTAATGCAGGATATGCTTCTAATGTTGTAGCATTGCCAGAAAGTGCATCTCCTTTCACTGTGAAAAGAACAGCGTTTACAAATAAAGCATTTAACATTACCGAGATCTCTACTGATGTAAAAATAGTAGGATTATCTAATAATGCATTTGGTTTAAAAGAAGCTCAAGGAGCAGCTACAGCGGAAGGATTTGATCCATCATTGTCTGATGCTGATTTCGGAGTTAATGTAACGTCGGTTGATAAAGCAACGGATAAAGTTTCTATAGCAGATGCCGAAGTTGTAGTTTCAGGAGGAAGAGGTCTTAAAGGACCTGAGAATTGGGGGATGATAGAAGAATTAGCTGATGTGCTTGGAGCGGCTACCGCTTGTTCTAAGCCAGTAAGTGATATGGGATGGAGGCCTCACGGAGAACACGTAGGACAGACAGGAAAACCTGTAGCTACCAATTTGTATATTGCTGTTGGGATTTCTGGAGCAATTCAGCATCTTGCAGGAATTAATTCTAGTAAGGTAAAAGTAGTAATCAACAATGATCCTGAAGCACCTTTCTTTAAGGCGGCAGATTATGGTATTGTTGGTGATGCCTTTGAGGTAGTACCTCAGTTAATTGAAAAATTAAAGGAATTTAAGGCGAATAACGCATAATTTTCATAAATTGTGCCCAATCAAGGGCTGTTTGAACTCAGGTAAAGTCCATTTGTTCAAACAGCCTTTTTTTTATTGAAAATTACTATGAGTTTAGTTCGTCTGAACATAAAAGGAATATCTTACAGTCAAACCCAAAATGGGGCCTATGCATTAATTTTAAGCGAGGTAGATGGAGAAAGAAAATTACCAATTGTTATTGGTGCATTCGAAGCACAATCAATAGCAATTGCTTTAGAAAAGGAGATTAAACCACCTCGTCCATTAACTCATGATCTATTTAAAAATTTCGCAGATAGATTTGATGTAGTGGTTAAACAGGTAATCATTCATAAGTTAGTGGATGGTGTTTTTTATTCAAGTATTATTTGCGAGCGTGATAAGATCGAAGAGATTATAGATGCTAGAACGAGTGATGCCATAGCACTTGCATTACGTTTTCAAGCCCCTATTTTTACGTATAAAAACATCCTAGATCAAGCGGGAATTTATCTTAAAGTAAATCCTAAAAAAGATGATGAAGATGATGCTGAAAGTTTACTTGTAGATGAGTTAGTTTCTGATGACGTGGAAATGGTTGGCAAAGAAACAAGTTATCAGGATTTATCTCTGGAGGAATTAAATCGTATGCTTGATCAAGCAGTTGGTAATGAAGATTATGAATTGGCGGCTAGAATAAGAGATGAAATTTCAAAACGAGGTTAGTTTTGAGTAAGCTTACCACATATTCCGAAATATTATAACGTTACTTCTATTTTTATGAAAAAAGGACTATTTTCTTTCCTGTTATCATTATTTGCTTTTACCATACTTTCAGCTCAATCTATAGAGAAAAGTTGGATCCTGAAAAATGTGAAAGGATCTTCAGATAGTGTATTTGAAGTTGGAGACAACGATTATTTAAATTTGGGAGAAGGTTTGTTTTCTTATGAATTTAATAATAAGATAGAAAATCTTAAAGGTGATTATCTTGCTCAAAATAATGTATTGTTATTTTTTCCGGACAACGCAGAAGATTCTATTATAAAGTATAAAGTTCGTAGTATTACGGATTCTACTTTGATCTTATCTAAAAAAGATGTTATATATTCCCTTGTTGCTAAAAAAGAAATAAAGGAAATAACAGAAGCAACTCCTATAACAACAAATAACGAACTGATTCCTAATCAAGGTTTTTCTTTTACTAGTTTTTGGAGAGGAGTTTTAGGAATGATTGTGTTATTGATTATAGCATTTCTTTTTAGTAGTAATAGAAAATCAATTAATTGGAAAACAGTTGGATTAGGTATCGGGTTTCAATTAATAATTGCCATTGGAGTTTTAAGAGTGCCATTTATTCAAACGATATTTGAATGGGTTGGAGGTTTATTTGTTAGTGTTTTAGACTTTACTAGGGCAGGAAGTAAATTTCTGTTTGAAGGTTTGGTTGTAGATATGGACACCTTTGGTTTTATATTCGCTTTTCAAGTATTACCAACTATTATATTCTTTTCTGCCTTAACTTCCTTGTTATTTTATCTAGGTGTTATTCAAAAAGTGGTAAAAGGCTTGGCTTGGTTGTTAACTAAAGCACTAAAGATATCTGGGGCAGAAAGTTTAAGTGTTGCTGGTAACATCTTTTTAGGTCAAACAGAAGCACCTTTACTAATTAAAGCATATTTAGAAAAGATGAATAAGTCTGAAATGCTATTGGTTATGATTGGTGGTATGGCAACGGTTGCTGGAGCGGTACTGGCAGCTTATATAGGGTTTTTAGGAGGAGACGATCCAGTTTTAAGATTACAATTTGCCAAACATTTATTAGCAGCTTCTGTGATGGCAGCTCCAGGAGCAATTGTTATCTCTAAAATACTATTTCCGCAAACGGAAAAAATTAATACAGATGTTTATGTTTCTTCGGAAAAAATAGGATCTAATATTTTGGATGCTATAGCAAACGGAACAACTGAAGGTTTAAAGTTAGCGGTTAATGTAGGTGCTATGTTATTAGTCTTTGTAGCCTTTATTGCCATGCTGAATGGTATATTAGGTTGGTTCGGAGATATTACATCTGTAAATACATGGATAGCATCGAACACCGCATACCAAAGTTTATCTCTTGAGCTTATTTTAGGTTATCTTTTTGCACCATTAATGTGGTTGATTGGAGTTGCTGAAGAAGACATAGCTCTAATGGGGCAACTTCTAGGGATAAAATTAGCAGCCAGTGAATTTGTTGGCTATATACAATTGGCAGATCTAAAAAATATAGCAAATGCGACGCATTTAACCTATAACAAATCCGTTATCATGGCTACGTATATGTTATGTGGTTTTGCAAATTTTGCATCAATAGGGATACAGATTGGAGGAATTGGTTCTCTTGCACCTGGACAAAGAAAAACATTGTCAGAATTTGGAATGAAAGCTTTAATTGGAGGAACTATTGCTTCACTTTTATCTGCAACAATAGCTGGAATGATTATCGGATAAAATAAGATGTGTTTTTTTGTTAAAAATATAATTAAGCAATCAGTTTTACAAGTATTTCATAATCTACACATTAAACGATATCTCAAAACCTATTTTTTGTATATTTGACAAGAATTAGTATAATTTTAACAAACTCAAAAGAAAGTTAGTAAGGGAGTATGAAGCAATATTTGGATCTAGTGCGGCACGTACTAGAAAATGGGAATGAAAAAGAAGACCGCACTGGAACAGGAACTAAGAGTGTTTTTGGACATCAAATGCGCTTTGATTTAAGTGAAGGATTTCCAATGGTGACTACTAAAAAACTTCATTTAAAATCAATCATATACGAATTGTTATGGTTTTTGAATGGAGATACAAATGTTAAATATTTGCAGGATAATGGAGTTCGTATTTGGAATGAATGGGCAGATGAAAATGGAGATTTAGGACCAGTTTATGGACATCAATGGCGTAATTGGAATGGAGATGAGATTGATCAGATTAAAGAAATCGTTGAGTCTTTAAAAAACAATCCTGACAGTAGACGAATGTTAGTGTCTGCTTGGAATCCTAGTGTTTTACCAGATACTTCTAAGTCTTTTTCTGAAAATGTAGCTAATGGTAAAGCAGCATTACCTCCTTGTCATGCTTTTTTTCAATTTTATGTAGCTAATGGAAAGTTGTCTTGTCAGTTGTATCAGAGAAGCGCTGATATTTTCTTAGGAGTACCATTTAATATAGCATCCTATGCTTTATTTACAATGATGATGGCTCAAGTTTGTGGTTATGAAGCAGGAGAGTTTGTACATACGTTTGGAGATGCTCATATATATAATAATCATATAGAACAATTAGAATTACAGTTGTCCAGAACACCTAAAAAATTACCAACAATTAGGATCAATCCTAAGGTGGAAAATATTTTTGGCTTCGTTTTTGATGACTTCATACTGGAAGACTATAATCCGCACCCTCATATTAAAGGTGCAGTTGCAGTTTAACCCCCCAAAACTTAAACTGAATTACTATGAAAAAACTACTACTTATTGCAACAATTTTATGTTCCACCTTTTTATTTGCTCAGGATAATGTTATCCTATCACAAGATAATGCCAATGAAAAAGGAATTACGCCCATGTGGCCTAAATGTGAAAAATCAAGACAGACTCCTATAAAGTGTTTTGATAATAATTTAAGAAATCATATTATAAGAAACTTTAGATATCCTGAAATTGCTGAAAAAGATGGATTAGAAGGTACCGTAACTGTAGATTTTATAATTAACAATAAAGGTAAAGCTGAAGTAATAGATGTTAAAGGGGGGCATAGATATCTACAAAGAGAAGCTGTTAGAATTATTAGAGCAATTCCTAAGATGAAACCTGGAAAATGGGGAAAGAAACCAATTGCTATAGCTTATGAAGTGCCAATTACTTTTATTAAACCAAAATAATATTTGAGTTTTTAACATTGGATTAACTCTGTTATCAAGTAGTGAAATAATAAAAATCCTTAAATTTGAGTGTGTTCGTAAATCGAATACGCTCTTTTTTTATGGTAATTACTGATAATTTGCTTTCTTCTTTATTGACTACTAGATCTCATACAGAAGAAATTTGTGCCCCACTTCAGACAGAAGATTATGTTGTTCAACCCATAGTCGACGTTTCTCCACCAAAATGGCACTTAGGACATACTACTTGGTTTTTTGAAGAGTTTATCCTTGCTAAATATAAAGCTGGCTATACCAGATTTCATGATGATTTTGCTTACGTTTTTAATAGCTATTATGAAAGTATAGGTAAACGGGTTGTAAGAACGAATAGAGGTAATCTTTCTAGGCCTACGGTAAGTGAGGTTTATGAGTATAGAGATTACGTAACGAATAGTTTGCATAGCTTCTTAGAAGATGTTGATGATATTGAAATTAGAACTCTTGTAGAGATTGGTATTCATCATGAAAAACAGCATCAAGAATTATTATTAACAGACATTAAGTTTATTCTGGGTAATAACCCATTACTTCCTGAGTATAATGCCACTTTTGAGGAAAATCCAACGGTAAAATTATCTTCGAAATATATTACTATTGATGAGGGGTTATATCAAATTGGTTTTAAAGGAGATGGGTTTTGTTATGATAACGAACTCGGAGCGCATAAGGTATTCATTGAAAAATATAGTATTGCTAAAAGTTTAGTGACAAATAAAGAATATTTAGATTTTTTAAGTGATCGAGGATATGAGAATAGTTTGTTATGGCATGCAGAAGCTTGGGATTGGATTAATTCTGATAACATTAAGATGCCACTGTATTGGCATAAAGTGGATGGAGAATATTATCAGTATACATTAAGAGGATTAAAAAAAATTGACTTAAATGCTCCGGTTACCCATATATCATATTATGAAGCTTTTGCCTATGCACAATGGAGAGGTGAGCGTCTTCCTACAGAATTTGAATGGGAAGCAGCGCAGCAATTTTTTGATTGGGGATTAAGATGGGAATGGACAGAAAGTGCTTATTTGCCTTATCCCAATTATGCTAAAGCTCCGGGAGCGCTTGGTGAGTACAATGGTAAGTTTATGGTTAATCAAAAAGTACTTAGAGGAGGGTCTGTTGCCACTCCTAATAATCATACAAGGCCGACTTACCGTAATTTTTTTCACCCACAATTAAGATGGCAATTTAATGGATTGCGATTAGTAAAAAATAAATAATTCCCCAATTACATGAGTTCAAAAAATCTAGACGTATTAGTTTGCGCTTTCGGTAAGGAAGTACACGAAGGGTTAACTAGTTTTCCAAAATATTTATCTTCTAAATTCTTTTATGATGAATTAGGAGATAAATTGTTTCAGCAGATTATGGATCTGCCAGAATATTATCTAACTAATGCTGAGTATGATATTTTTCAGCTACATAAAACTGATATTTTAAAAAGTTTTGATGCTGATAAAGAAGGGTTTGATCTTGTAGAACTTGGTGCTGGTGATGGAAAAAAAACAAAAGTATTATTGAGAGAGTTACTCAAAGAAGAACACCCAGTTACGTATCATCCAATAGATATTAGTAAACACGCTATTGATGGATTAGTTGAGAATCTTAATCAAGAATTGTCGAAGCTTGATGTAGAAGGTCAAATAGGAGAGTATTTTGAAGTCTTAGATAGATTAAAACATATTAGTGATCGTAAGAAAGTTATTATGGTCTTAGGATCTAATATAGGTAACCTTTTACACCCTCGAGCAATTCAATTTTTGAAAAAACTTAACACAGTAATGCATTCTGATGACCTTATTTTTATGGGGTTTGATCAAAAAAAACATCCTCAGAAAGTTTTAGATGCCTATAACGACAAATCTGGAGTAACGGCTGCATTTAATAAGAATGTTTTGGCAAGGATAAATAAAGAGCTTGGAGGTAATTTTGATTTAGAAGCTTTTATCCATTGGGAGGTGTATGATCCTGAAAGTGGTACAGCTAAAAGTTATCTTGTAAGTACTAAAAAACAAACAGTTGATATCGATTGTTTATCCATACAAGTGCATTTTGAAGCCTGGGAAAGTATACATACTGAGATTTCACAAAAGTATGATGATGATACAGTGAAATGGTTGGCTAAAGAATCAGGATTAGAGATTAGCGAATCGTTTACAGATGAAAATAAGTATTACAAGAATTATGTATTCAAAAAGACAGAATAAATAATTTTAGTTTTAAAAAATATAAAGTTATGAAAGCAATATGGAATAATGAGATCATTGCAGAAAGCAATGATACGAAGGTGATTGAAAATAATCATTATTTTCCTCCTGAGGCTATAAAGAAAGAATTTTTCGCATCTAGTGAAACACATACTAATTGCCCTTGGAAAGGAGTAGCATCTTATTACACGGTCACGGTGAATGGTAAGGAAAATACGGATGCAGCCTGGTTTTATCCAGAAACCAGTGATTTAGCTAAGCAGATTAAAGGATATGTTGCATTTTGGAAAGGTATTGAGGTTGTAGAATAGTTACTACAACCTCTTTAAAGATTATATATTTACTGGTTATAGAACTAGTAAACTGTTTTCTGAAGAAGCAAAATCGTTCCATTGATATCCATCTGCTTCAGTTTCATTAGTCCATTGACCATCCACTACATATTTAAATTCAAACTTTTGATCTTTTGGAAGATCTAAAGTTCCTTTAAATGTGCCATTTTTTAATTTCTTCAATACTGTAGCTTCAGTATTCCATTCATTAAATTCTCCAGCTACACAAACATTAATTGCTTCTTTTGCTGGAACAGAAAAAGTAACTTTACAGATAGGTTTAGACTTTAAGTATTGTTTGGTTATTGCCATAATTTTAGTTTAAAATTTATTCTTGGTTAATAAAGTTTAAGGGAAATTACCACAAAACATTAAAAAATAAAAGAGTAAACTTGCAGATTTTCAATAATTTAATGAACAATTAACAATTAGATATTAACGATAACGATGTAGTATATATAACCTATACCTTATCCCTTAATATGCTAAAGGTTTTTGGAAGTTAAATCATATCAAAAACTTGTGAAACGTTTTTAATGGCGAACCATAAATCGTAAATTTTGAGTTTCTTTTTTATAATAATCTACAGATAATACATACAAACCGTTGGCTAAATGTGATACTTCAATATTATTTCCATCAGTAATAAGTTTCTGAGAATCAATTGTCATCTGTTTTCTTCCTTGTAGGTCATAAATATTGATTGTTACTATTTCATTGGTGTTATTTGTGGATTTCTGTATTGATAATTGATTATTTACAGGGTTGGGAAATAGTTTTATATCTAATTCATCTGTACCTGAGAAATCTCTATTAATTGCATTATTGACGTCTACTAATTTCCATTTAGTACAATTTCCTGTATATCCTTGTGAGACTTGTGTGATCGAAACTGATTCGTCTATATCGGCAGAACACCCTTGTGATCTTATCCAACTATTAGTTTGTCTGTTTTCTATTCTAAAATACCCTTGCTCATCAGTTTCAATTAGTTTCCATTGTTCACACCATCCGAAGGAACTAGAGCCCACCTGAACTATTTCGACAGAATCATCAGATACATTACTACAATCTTTAGGTCGATACCTTCCATTTGTAGCTTTGTTTTGCAAAAAATAATATCCATTATCTGTAGGAATGAATTCAAACATAGTACAGTTCCCTGTATTATTGGTTGAGGTAACAACTAATGGAGTAGTTTCGTTATACTCATTAGAACATTCTTGTGTTCTAACCCATTGTTTGGTAGCTTTATTTTCTAATCTCCATGAAATTCCACTAATATCAGTTTCTACATTATTATTTATGGCACTAATATTAATTTCTTGAAGATCATCAAAACGACTATTCCAGTTTTCATTTTCAGGAACTATATATGATAACCATTTATAATCATTATCAGCTATTGGTATGTTTTGATTTATAGTAACTTCAATTTCTATGTTATCGACTCCTGCAGGAACAGTTGTAATGGTTACACCATAATTGGTCCAGGGAGCTCTGTTAAGTTGTAAGGAAAGAATAATGTCTCTAGTTACAGATGCTGAATATTCTAGGTTGATTGTTTCAGAATTACCAGGAGAAACTGTATCGGGACCATCTATAGATACAATTTCATCGCTAATTTGATTTGGTGACCACCATAGATTACCAAAGTTTTCTATTTGTGAAAAATTACGTGGTTTGACCCAGGTAGCATAAATAGATCCAATAATATTGTCTACTCCTTGAGATGCTGTTTGCCATTGATTGTAATTTAAATTAACATCGGCATCATAAAATGCTCCTACAATCTGTTTAAAACCCAAGTCAGAGAAAAACTTAAGAGACTTCGTGCCTTTATCAATAATCTTTTGACCTTCCCACCAAGTAGCAAGTATCACTTTATTAGGGTCTACTGTTACCCATGACTGATCTAAGGTGTTGTTAATTTGATAATAATCCGCTACGGCATTGTGTTCTGGGTCTATCATATCACTCCAAAAATAATATTCAACATCAGGAGCAACTTCAAAAAGATCATTAAATGCGCGTTCTATACTAGTTGCTAATGCAGCACCAGAGTTCCCGATTTGAGTATCTGAGGGTTCCCATCCACCGGTTCTTATTTCTGAATAGTTCAATAAAAAACCATCAGGTTGAAAATCATTATAAAGCTTTTGATGTATGGTACGCATTCTTGCATATATTTCAGGATTATTCCATGAAGCGGATATTTGTCCACTGGCGGTTGGAAGTCCGTGATACCCATTTATTCTTACTATATCACCTTCTTTTATATTTGTAGTATTGTTAATAATTATTTTAGGCGATAAATGTTGTGTGTCAAAAGCTCCCGAAAAACCCGAAATACCAAGTTGATTATCCGTTATTGGTGCTACATCACCTCCAAATGAAAGTGTTTGCCCATTAGCGTGTTTTAGCGATGTTGGCAAATCTTCTCTGTTTAACCAATTAAGTGTAGGAGAATCTATAACTTCTACATCATCCCACCAAATTGTACCTTGTTGGCCTCCAAAAACGGCTAACGCTAAATTTACTTCAGTAGCGTTTAAACTATTAAATCCGATACGTACTTCTTCCCAACCGTCCGTAGTTAAGTTGTTAGCGCTGTTATAATATTTTCTTCCTCCATTATCATTCGGGAGTGATATATGTAAATTTGTTAAGGTACGTTCCTTATTATTCTCATCTCTTAATAGTGCTGCTAAGTTTCGTGCGGTTAGGTTTTCAGTTTTAATCCAAAACTTCAATGTATATTGATGAAATGGCTTTACATCGAAAACAGTGAAAATTCTAGAACTTTCATTATTTATAGCTTCTGCTCTAAAGGATGCATTGCCACTTTTTTTAATAGTTGTGTCAATAAAAGTACGTTCTCCTACTGCATCTTGAGATTTCCATTGTAAAACATTATTTCCATCAAAATTTTCAAAATCACCATTAACCAAATTAGAAGATTTAATAGGTATTAGTTCACCATTCGTGGCTTTCAATTCTTGCTGTTCTATAGGATATCCAGTTGTTAGATTAGGGTCAGAAGCTATTAACGAACTTGCAAAGCCCATGGAGATGGTAATAAAATGCAATTTCATATCTCTAGCTTTAATACCATCTACTAATACTTGGATTCTTTCATCCCATCTGGAGCCTGCAGTTCCATTAAGTCCATAGGAATTTAGTTTAGAGTCAGAGTATAATACGGTATTTGCTCCAGCTGCTTTTGCTTTATCTATATGAACGAATAGTTCTTCTGGAGTATCTACTACCAGATTAGCAGACATATGTAATACTTTATCTTCTTTTCCGATAACTTTAGTAATGATATTACTTGAATCATCATCTGATATTGGTACTTCCTGCGAAGTAGTGAAAAAAGTAAAACATAAAAATAATAGTGTGAGAAATAGGTTGAGTTTTTTCATGATATTTTGTGTCTACGATTTAAGAACAAATGGGTAATCTATTTGGTTACATTGTTATAACCAGAAAGATACCTCTTTGCTAGTATATGTGGATGTACTAAAGTAATATTTGGTTAGTACTAGTTTGTAGTTGTCTATTATAACTTTGTGGTTGGAAATCAGTTTAATAACAGCTACTAGTTTACCTTAAAAAATCATACCATTTTTTAAATCTGAATGAGAATCGCTAATTGCATATTTTAATACAATATTTATTCAAATTATTTCTACAACTTGTGTAGAAATAAAGCACTATTATCATGAAAAACTTCTAAATATTGGCTAACAATTTATCAATATCATCGATCGTATTGTAAAAATGTAGACTGATTCTAATTCCATTCCCTCTTAAAGAGGTAATAATATTTTTTTCTTTAAGTGAATTATAAGTTTCTTTAGTAGCTTTTATATTGAAGATTGAGCTATGATTACTTCTTTCTATTACATCAGTTTCTAATAAATTCGAAGCGATTAATTTTGTTTTTGCATAGTTAGCTAGCTCTTGTATGTTTTCTTCAATTCGCGGAAGTCCAATTTTAGATAAAAATTCTAAGGAAAACTGTAAACTTCTGAAATTAAAAGTATCTAAATGCCCACATTCATATCTAGCTCTTAGATTTGTATAGGAAGAATCATAATTAGTAGAAGAAACTGCTTTATTATAAGTATCTGGTGTGATTTTCTCAAGAATACCTTCTTTAAATAAAAAGAATCCATTACCATAGCCTCCCAATAACCATTTGTAGCCGCTACAGCCAAGAATGTCAATTCCTGAAGAGTTAAAGTCAAAAACTCTAGTGCCACAAAATTGTGTTCCATCAGCAATAATTAGAAGATCAGGATTTTTTAGCTTTAACTGCTTAAGAAATTCAAGATTTATTGTTATTCCATTGAGATATTGGACTAAGCTAAAAGCAAAAATATTAGGATTATGTTTAGAAATTGCATTTTCAATATTTTCTTCTAGTGAACTATTTGCGCTAGCGAAACATATTTCAAATCCTTTGCTAATTGTGGAGAAGTTTATAGAAGGGTAATCTTCATCTAAAAGAAGTATTTTTTGGTTTTTATCTAATCCATTTAGAATAGTATTAAAGCCCAAAGAAAAGTTTGGTGTTAGTATTGTGTTTTCTAATTTACAACCTAAAAAAGTCCCAATAGATTCTCTAACAGCATTTAATTGTTTTTCTTGTTGGTCTCTAAACATACTTCCTTCAATGAGAAAATCAAAATCATGTTCTTGTCTATAATCTAAAAGGGAGTCATATAATAAGCCAGAGGAAGCTGTGTTAAGATATGTGTTTTGTGATAATACAGGAAATTCTTTTTTTAAATTCTTCATAAGTTATTTTAGGGCTTTTTGGTAAAACCTTTATATTTACTTGGTTAATTAATCAAGCATTACTAAGGTACTATTAAAATGTTTTCAAAAAGAAAAGAAACTCCACAAATTGATCCTGTGCAGCGTGAATTATATGAACATGCTCGTAAACGGATTGTTCAAAAGAAAAGACTATTTCAGCATTTTATAGTGTTTTTAGTTGGTTCTACATTTTTAGTTATTCTCAATCTATTAATTGGGATTGGTAAAGAGATTACTTTCTTTGGGATTGACTGGTGTGCGATAGCTATTATCTGTTGGGCATTTTTATTCGTGTTGCATTTTTGTAATGTATGGTTATTTCACAAATTCATGGGTGCTGATTGGACAAGCAGTCATATGGAGCGTTTGATAGCTAAACAAAAATTAGAAATAGAATTAATTCAAAAAGATGTAGATAAAATGTATCCAAAAGATGAATTGATTAAAAAGAAAGAAGAATTCATAAAACACAAACAACCAAAAGCTATCAGTGAACCAAAAGTAACTGATTTTCCCCAGAAGATTACAATGATTGCGGCGGCCGGAGAAAATAATGCTTTAGGAAAGGATAATGATTTGGTTTGGCATCTTCCTGATGATTTTAAACGTTTTAAGCAATTGACTACGGGGCATCATATTATTATGGGTCGAAAAACTTTTGAATCATTCCCGAAACCATTGCCAAATCGTGTACATGTTGTAATAACTAGAAATCAAGATTATAAGCCAGAGGGTGCTGTGGTAGTCCATTCTATGGAAGAAGCTTTAGCGGTGGCAAAAGATGATCCGCAACCATTTATTATAGGTGGAGGAGAGATCTATAAAATTGGAATGGAATATTCTGATTGTATTGAGCTTACCAGAGTTCATGGAACATTTGAAGCAGATACTTTTTTCCCAGATATAGATACAGAATTATGGACTGTTGATAAGAAAGAGTTACATGGGGCAGATGAGCGACATAATTTTGGTTTTACTTATTTGACTTATAAGAAGAAGTAAGTTCTTAATTTGTTATCAAAAGAATTCATAAGACATTTAGAAAACCTTCTTTCTGAAGGAATCTTTTCTGTAAAACCTTTATCAGGCGGAGATATTAATGAAGTATTTCTTTTAACCACAAATAACGGAGAATTAGTGGTTAAATTAAATAGTGCATCTAGATTTCCTGGAATGTTTGAAAAAGAAGCTAGGGGTCTACAAGAACTAGGAAAAGCAAATGTTTTTAAAATCCCCAAAGTACTGCATTTTGGTAATGATACTGATTTGTCTTTTCTGTTATTAGAGTATATTAAGCCTAGAAACCAATCCGCAAATTTTTGGTCGGTATTTGGTGAGCAACTCGCTATTTTGCATCAAAGAAGTAAACCATATTTTGGTCTTGATATAGATAACTACATTGGTAGTTTGCCACAATATAATGGTAAATATTCTTCGGTTTTAGAGTTTTATATAAATCAACGGTTACAACCGCAGTTTGATATAGCACTAAGAAAAGGATTTGTATTCCAGAATATAGAAAGATTTTATAAAAATATTGAGTCCGAAATTCCCGAGGAGGAATCTGGTTTGATACATGGTGATCTATGGAATGGTAATTTTATAGTTGATAATAAAGGTCTTCCTTGTTTAATTGATCCAGCTGTTGCATATGGCCCCAGAGAAATGGATATCGCTATGATGCATTTATTTGGAGGTTTTGATCAAGAACTATTTCTCGTGTACAATGAGATTTTTCCATTAACAAAAGGTTGGAAAGGGAGAATTGAAATTTGGCAATTGTACTATTTATTAGTACATCTTAATTTATTTGGTGCTTCCTATTTGCCAAAAATTCAACTAATTCTTGAAAAATACTCTAACTCTTAATTGAGTATTGTTTCACTTTTTTTAAAAACACATTGTAAATTAATATTGACCAATCATTGATTGAGAATGGTCGTTCATCAAATTGAGCATTTCTGTAGGTTGTTTTAGACTTTATTTTAGGAGTCTAACACAAATCAATTTTTATTATGAGAAAAACAAACCTATTAATGATTGCGATGATCTTGTTCGCTGTCTCTCAATTAATATCACAAACTATTGTAGAAAGGCATGGACAGTTACGAGTAGAGGGAAGTAAAATAAAAGATAAATGTAATAGAGTTACTCAGTTAAAAGGGATGAGTTATTTCTGGCACCAATGGGAAGGAGGAGAATATTGGAATAGCAATGCCCTAAAATGGCTTAGAGATGATTGGAAAGTAGAGGTAGTTAGAGCAGCAATGGGTGTTCGCGGTGGAGGTGGAGATTATATTGATGATCCTGTTGGTTCTGTAAATCAGGTTAGGGCGGTTGTTGATGCGGCAATAGAACATGGAATTTATGTTGTAATAGATTTTCATGCTCATCCAAATTATAAAGAAGAAGCTAAAACTTTTTTCAGACAAATGTCCAAGGAGTACGGAGCATATCCGAATGTCATTTATGAGATATGGAACGAACCGATTGGTGATTATGGAAATGCAATTGGTACCTGGAACGAGATAAAAAGTTATTCCAGAGAAGTTATTGCAGAAATCAGAGCAAATGATCCTAATAATATTATTGTAGTTGGGACTCCGTTTTATTCGCAAAGAGTAGATACTGCGGCAGATAACCCTTTAACTGTAGATATTAATAATAAACCTGTAAATAACATTGCTTATACAATACATGCATATGCTGGAGCGCATAAGCAATCATTGAGAGATAAAGCAA
Source organism: Aquimarina amphilecti (assembly GCF_900109375.1). Taxonomy (GTDB): domain Bacteria; phylum Bacteroidota; class Bacteroidia; order Flavobacteriales; family Flavobacteriaceae; genus Aquimarina; species Aquimarina amphilecti. Next base: position 342,673 of record NZ_FOAB01000003.1, on the reverse strand, counting down.
ATTATGCAATTAATAAGGGATTAGCATTGTTTATGACTGAGTGCGGAAGAGTTGGTACTAATTATGGGCCTAACAATAATCTAGACGCGGCAGAATGGAACCGTTGGGAACAGTGGATGGATAATAATGATATTAGTTATTGTAAGTGGTCATTAAGTAATAAGAATGAAATTAGTTCATCTCTAAAAACATCAGCTAGTTCCAATGGTAATTGGAATTATAATAATGATTTAACTGCAGAAGGAAGATGGAACAGAGATCATTTTCGAGCAGTAAATACTTCTCCATCTTCTTGCGATGATACAGGAGGAAATGATGAAGATTTGATTAAGTCAATAATAGTACCTGATGCAGTTGTCAAAGGAGGTAAAGCCTATACTGAAGTAACATATTCTTCAAGTTCTAATAGGGATATAGTCGCCGTTTTTCAACTAAATAGAAGCCCTTATACTGTTTATGGATCAAAAAGAGTAAATGTTTCAGATGGTACAGATACCATAGATATAGAAGTTCCTATTGATAATAATACTCCAGTCGCTAGTAATGATTACAAATTTCAAATTTTTATTACTCCACAAGGCAAAGATTGGAATGAAAGATTACATACGATTTCTAAGACAAATATAGATTGTATACAGAATACTGGGAATATTATAGTTAGAGCAAAAGGAACTAATAATTCAAGAATAGAAGTGCGTTATAATGATACCCGGATTGATGATGCTATCACGCTGACAAATAGTTTTGTTAATTATAGCTTTTCAGTTTCTGAGACTTCAGGCAATTTTAAAGTAGCTTTTATTAACGATGATACCGGACGAGATGTAGAAATTGATTGGTTAGAAATTGATGGGGAAAGAATCCAAGCAGAATCTAGAGAAGAAAATACAGGTGCCTGGAATGTAACTTGTGGTGGTGGAAGTTTTACACAAGCAATTCATTGTAACGGCCATATTAATTTTGGAAATGTGAATGATTTAAGCCAAAATGGGGTTATTCAAATAGGAGCAAAAGGAAACTGTGGAGGCGAAAAAATTCAGTTATTAATTGACGGTAAAAAAGTGTCCGAATGGTCACTCGAAAATAATATTTCAGTCTACAATTATGAAGGATATAAGGATAATCAAAACATAAAAATTTCATTTATAAATGATGGGAGTATTAATAATTGTGACAAAAATGTATACATAGATTGGATTAAAGTGTGTGAGACAAGATATCAAACAGAAGATGTAGCTTCCAGAACAGGTTGTGGAAATTCAGAGTGGTTATTTTGCAATGGTAATTTTGATTTCGGAAGCCTTAATTGTAATGATAAAATCTCAGTTAGTGGTATTCAAAAAACTTTTAACGTGTTTCCAAATCCGGTTACCGACAATAAAATTACTGTTAAGGGTTCTGAGTTATATACGATCGCAATTTATAATATGGAAGGAAAAAAGGTGTATGAAGAAAATAATATATCGAGCACGAGTACTATTCTAACAGAACATTTAAAAAATGGTTTATATATACTAAAAATGTATGACCGTACTACGAAAACCGAAGAAACTAAAAAAATAATTATAGACAATCGTTAATTAATTAAAAAAGAAATACCAAGTATAGTTTTATACTTGGTGTTTCTTTTTGTTTCTAGAATATTAATTGTTTACAATACATCATGTAATGAAAAAAATAAAACTAATGATAATGTTTTGTGTCTTACTTACGTTTTTTGCAAGTGCACAAAAAACGTATTATGTAAGTTCTCAAAACGGGAATGATAATAACTCAGGACTAGAGCAAAATCTTGCTTTTAAATCAATTCAGAAAGCAGTAAATTCTGTAAATGAAGGTGATACTGTGAAAATTTTATCAGGAATATATACAGGTGAAAATGATAGTCCTTGGAGTGAAATATTTATGTCCATCTCTGGATCAGAAGAAAAGTATATAACCTTTTCCGGAGTTCCGGATGCGCAAGGAAAATTACCTACGATAGTTTCAGCCTCGGTAAAAGGAATCGATTTGTTAGGATCTTCGTATTTGATTATAGAAAATTTAGAATTTGTTCCAGCTGACGAGGATGTAAAAGGAATGATTAATGACCCTTCATTTGGGTTGGAATTATGGAGGGCAAGAAGAGCTATTGGTATTGATAATGGCTCTCACCATATCATTATCCGTAATAATTATGTACACGATTTTCCTGGAAATGGAATTGCTATTGGTGGATCAGAAGTAGTATTGATAGAAGGGAATTTGGTAGAACATTGTGCATTTCAAAGTCAGAATGGGAATAGCGGAATTTCATCATATCAACCTGCAAACTTAAATGTCAGTAGTTTTCCGGATTATCCCAACCATAGAATCATTTATAAAAATAATGTTTCCAGATACAATGTGAATCTTCGAGGGTTTCTAGGAGGAGGTAATAGAATTACAGATGGTAACGGGATCATTGTAGATGATCATATCCAGGATCAAAAAGAAAATGGTGTACCGTATAATAGCAGAACGTTATTGATTGGGAATGTTTGTTACGGTAATGGCGGCCAAGGAATTAATGTATTTTCTAGTGATAATGTTGATGTTTATAACAATACTCTATTTGATAATGCACAAAGTACTCGAATTTCTAATCCTGCATATCCAATAGCTATTGGTGATTCTCAATTGTCAATCGGAAGAGTGAAAAATGCTCGTGTTAAGAATAATATTTTATATAATTCTAATGCTTCAAAAACTACGATATCAAGATATCAGGATGAAAATATAAGTTATGATCAAAATATACATTGGAACGCTACAGGGAATCCAGAATCATTAAGTACTAATGATCTCATCGTAAATCCAAAATTGAAAAGTATTCAAGCATTAAATGAATCTCAAACAAATTTGTTGGCTACTTCGTCGAATCCATTTAATATAAATGGAGCTTCTGCAACATTATTTACTCCTACAAAAAACAATAATTTTCCAGTTCATAATGTGAACCTTCAGTCGAGTAGTCCAGCCATTAATGCTGGAGTTAATGTAGGATTTGGCGATATTGTAGGAACATCGATTGATATTGGAGCTATAGAATTTGATGGAGTAGTAAATACATTAGAGGATAAGATTATTTCTACATCAGTACCCAACCAGGTTGTTGCAGGAAAGGAAACGATTATTACAATATCGTATGAAGCAAAAGAAGATAGAGACATATCGATAGTTTTTCAATTAGATTCGAGCCCTTACACGGTATACAAATCAAACAGAGCCAGAGTTTCAGCTGGAGTAGGAACTATTAATGTGCCACTTTCTATACCAGAAAACACTCCTATAGGAAATAATGAATATCAGTTTCAAGTTTATATAACTTCGGTTGGAGGAAATTGGAATAATCGATTAGATAATCTTAATAAACCTAATATTGATTGTATTTCTGAGGATATAGGAATAACTCAAGTTTTAGAGGTAGGGGCAAAAGGAAACTGTTCTGGCGAGCAAATAGAAATTCTTTTAGATAACAAACCAGTAGTTCAATTTACTTTGACTAATAATATTGAAGTTTATCGCTATAGTGATTATAAAGAAGGTCAAAACATAAAAGTCGCTTTTATAAATGATGATAATAGTACTTGTGATTTAAATGCGTATATCGATTGGATTAAAATTTGTGATATTTTATATCAAACAGAAGATTACTCCAATAGAACAGGATGTGGCTCTTCGGAATGGCTTTATTGTAATGGTAATTTTGATTTTGGAAACTTGTCTTGTGGGCAAAATCGAAACGGAGAGATAACAAAGGAATCGATAATACTATACCCTAACCCTGTAGAACATTCGTTTTTTGTTGAGAACAACAAAGATGAATTACTTTCAATAAAAGTTATGAATCTTGAGGGGAAAGTACTTAGAACGTTTAAATCAGAAATAAATGATACTAAATTAAGTGTTGATATAAATGATCTTCCAAAAGGAGTATATTTAGTAACCATTTTTTCTAAGGATAGTAAGGAGCAAAAAGCAATTAAAATTTATAAAGAATAATATCATTCACAATACATTTAATAAAAATGAAGTTAATAAAGCAGGTGATGATCTAAATCATCTGCTTTATCTATTATAGTATGGTTTTGATAAATTATATAGATTTATGGAACATTTAAAATATAAAGGTGAGATTGAATAATAAGTATATACGTTGTTTTTTTATACTTTTTACCATAGTCGCAGTATCGCAGACTCCTACTAAGAAAAATATTAGTATAAGAGATAGTTTGTTAACCGTTTATACTATTTGTGAAGATGTAGAACAAGCTAAAGCATCTTATCATCTTAGTCTGCATTATAAGGATGTAGATATGGATACCTCCTTACAATATGCAGAAGTTGCTAAGAAACTTTCATTATTACATAAAGATTATGGTTTATATGCGCGTAGCTTAAAACGATTAGGTGTTATTTATATGTATTCGGAAGACACAGATCTGGCATATAATTATTTTAATAGGGCTAAGCGCATAGCAAATGATGAAAAGGATTATTTTTTGATAGCAGATATTCAATCAGATATTGGGCTATTGTTTCAAAGAAAAAGTGATTATAAAGAGTCGTTAAATAATCTGATGGAAGCGTATTATTTTTTTAAAGATGAAAAACCTTCTGTAGAAAAACATAAATCATTAAATAGGCTGGGAATTTTATATTCTAAACTAAATAAAAATGATAGATCAGTTGATATTTTCTCCGAAGCTTTAGATGTAGCAATATTGCTTGGCGAAAAGGATAGAGAAATTACTAGTTATATAAATTTAGCAGTAATAGAAACACAAGTGGGAAATTTTGAAAAAGCTATTGCGCTATATAAAAAGATACTAAATAAAAGTATAGATGATAATCTGACCTATCAAAATCAAAAAAGAACTTGCTATAACAATCTGGCTTTTAACTACTACAAAGTAAAAAAATACGATTCAAGCTTGGTTTATGCGAACAAATCTTTAGCTATTAAACCAGATAAATTGTTTGATAGTAGAGTAGGACAAACCTATAGGACTTTAGGGAATGTATACCTGGATATAGGAGTCTATAAAAAAGCAGAGTATAATCTTAATAAAGCCTTATCGATTGCCGAAGAATATGAAATTAAGACTGCAGTAATTGATGCTTACAAGGATTTATGTAGATATCATAAAAAAACAGAAAACTATAAGGAAGCGCTAGAGTATTATGAGAAATTTACTTCATTAGAATCTAAATTATTAAATGAAAATTTTTCTGAACAAATTTCGAAAATAGAATCTTCTAAAGTAATTGAACAAAAAGATGTTGCCTACGCTTCTTTATCAAAAGAAAAAGCAGAAGATAAAAAAGAATTCGAATCAGATATAGAAAGGATTATTTGGATAGTGAGTCTTGTTTTAATAGCTATAATTGGAATGATTGTGTTATACGTGTATCGTAACAGAGTACATCTAGCAGAAAAACAGAAGCAAATTTCTACTATGAAATTATTTGCATTGCGATCACAAATGAATCCACATTTTATTTTTAATACTATAAATGGAGTACAAAACTCGATACTAAAATCAGATAAGTTTAGTGCATATAATTATCTAAGTAAATTTTCTCAATCCATTAGGTTGATTCTTGATAATTCGAATGATTCGTTTATCAGGTTACAAAAAGAGTTAGATCTTATTAGAGTGTATGTGGATTTAGAAAAAATTCGATTTCGTAATAAGTTAGATTTTACTTTAAAAGTAGATCATAATATAGAAGAACAGAATCCTTATATTCCTGCAATGATTTTACAACCTATTATAGAAAATTCAATAATCCATGGTATTAGTAATAAGCCAGAAGGAGGTCTTGTTTCTTTAATAATAGCACCTAATAATGATAATTTAAAAATTATTATAGAAGATAATGGCATAGGAAGGGAAGAAGCTAAAAAAATTAAGATGTCTAAACCAAAAGGTTTTGTTGGCATTACTTCGATAAATACAAAACAGCGTGTAGATATTTTAGTGAAATCAGGATATAAAGATGCGAGGTATTATTTTGAAGATCTTTTTGATGATAGTAATGAGGTAAAAGGAACTAGAAGTATATTAATTCTACCATTAAAGAATATGTATGACAAAAATAATTAATGCAATTATAGTAGACGATGAATTAAATGGGATAGAAAATTTACAATCTTTGATTGTAACATTTTACCCTCAAATTGAAATAGTAGGTACTGCTCAAACTTTTGACCAAGCACAGACACTTTTAGAATTGAATACAATAGATGTTGCTTTTTTAGATATACAGATTGGTACAAGAAGTATTTTTGAGTTTTTAGAAAAATTTGCAAGAATAGATTTTGAAATAATTTTTATGTCAGCACATAATCATGCGTTAGAAGCTTTTAGATATATGGCATTAGATTATCTTTTGAAACCTATTGATATCGATGATTTTAAAAAAGCAATAAGTCGGCTTTTAGAAGGTTTAGAGCGAAGATATTTTGCCAATAATGCCAAGGAATTAATTGAACAGCTCAAATTAGAAAAGGATAAGTTTAATAAAATCTCTATTCCCACTTTTGACGGGTATGAAATAGTTTCTATAAGTTCTATTTTATATTGTTTAGCTGATGGAAGTTATACCCAATTAACACTTAATAATAACAAACATATTGTAGCTTCACAAAATTTGAAATACTATGAATACTTACTTGAGAGTTTTGGTTTTTTAAGGATCCATAATTCTAGTTTAATTAATAAAGATCATATAACCCGTATTAGTAAGTCAGATGGAGGATTTGTGGTAATGGATGATGGAAAAAAACTATCAATATCTAAAACTAGAAAAGTAGATTTTTTCAAGAGTTTTAAAATTAAGTAGGCCATTTAAAAACATTTTGTTAAGTGAATTACTCTTGGCATTTATACTTACTTTTGTTAAAATTTTAAAACACACAGTACATGAACGCATATGTTTTTCCAGGTCAAGGGGCTCAATTTTCAGGAATGGGACTGGACTTATATGAAAATTCAGAAATTGCAAAAGAACTTTTTCATAAAGCCAATGATATTTTAGGTTTTGAAATAACCAAAATCATGTTTGAAGGTACAGCGGATGAGTTAAAGGAAACAAAAGTAACCCAACCAGCAATATTTTTACATTCTGTAATCCTAAGTAAAGTATTAGGTGATAGTTTTAAACCTGATATGGTAGCGGGTCATTCTTTAGGAGAATTTTCTGCTTTAGTTGCTAATGGAACATTAAATTTTGAAGACGCTCTTAGATTAGTTTCTAAAAGAGCCTTGGCAATGCAAAGCGCTTGTGAATTAAAACCTTCTACAATGGCTGCTGTACTGGGATTAGATGATGAGGTAGTAGAAAAAGGATGTGAAGAGATTGATGGTATAGTCGTAGCTGCAAATTATAATTGCCCTGGTCAGTTGGTTATTTCTGGAGAAGTAGAGGCTATAGAAAAGGCTTGTGAACTTATGAAAGAAAAAGGAGCACGTAGGGCATTGATGTTACCTGTTGGTGGTGCTTTTCATTCTCCGTTAATGGAACCTGCTAGAGAAGAATTAGCTGCAGCAATAGAAGAAACAACATTTAATACACCTAATTGTCCTATATATCAAAATGTAACTACAACTGCTGTGACTGATCCAGAAGATATCAAAAAGAATTTAATTGCTCAGTTAACAGCTCCTGTAAAATGGACACAAAGTGTACAGAATATGATGAATGATGGAGCAACATCATTTACTGAGGTTGGTCCTGGTAAAGTATTATCTGGATTGGTAAAAAAAGTAGATAGATCTATGGAAACTATTTCTGCATCTATTTAATATAAAGGAGTTATAAGAAAGCCTCGAAAATTTATATAGTTTTCGAGGTTTTTTATTGATAATACTTAATTTAAAAATTGCTTTTCGTTACTTTTTTTTGATTTTTTCTGCTCTAAATTGGGTTTCCAGATATATCTGTTTCCAGATCCCGTCTACATAATTTCCAATTTTAAAATTATAGGTATTGTCATCAACATACTCCCACATGTCAGTTACCATTGAATCTCCGTATTGATATTGATATAAAATGTTTTTCCCATTTATTATTACAGTTCCTTCTGTAAGATTCCCAAAAATATCGAACTCCCAGAATTTGATGGTCTTAGTTTTAGCGTCAAATTTTCTGATTCCATGATTCCGTGAACCATATTTAGTCTGTTTTTTATCTATAAACCCTTTAGATTTTGCAATGATTATTGTGTTATCAAGATCAAACTTAAATATAGTTTCTTGTTTAAATATAGTCCCGTCTCCCCATTTGCCTTCAGCTTTCCATTCTTTGTTTATTAGATTTTCGAAAATGACAAGTTTGGATTCGTGAGCTGATAATAATTTAGGAGATAAAATAAATATGATTGCTAAGTTGATGATATTATAGTTCATACATAATTAATTTAAAAACATACAGAAGTAACGTCTTTTCGTATGTAAGAAATTCTATTTCACAAATTTAAAACAATACTTTTTGATCTATATTTCATTCACCGAGCAATACTTCCCATTGATCGATACTATTTCCGTTTAACGAACAAATAACCGTTTGACGGGTGTATTTTTCAATTCATGGGTATAAATTGTTATCCTATCTGGCTCCAATAATTTTATAGATTTTGGCAAATTATATTTACGACTAGTAATACCAAAACCCCTAAATAAAATGTCGTATTTAAGAAACATAATAATGATATTGATAAGCTTATCAGGATTTGCTCAGGAAGCTTTTCATAATTTCGGAAATGCTCAAATTCATTCGACAGGTCAGATAGGTTTTCATATTGATGTTATCAATGATGGAGAATTTGACAATAATGTTGGAAAGACCGGATTTTATAATGATAATAGTTTAACTGTTTCAGGAAGTAATGAGCCAGTGTTTTATGATTTAGAAATAGATGTTAAAGAAGATTTGATTTTAGAAATTGGAGTAGGGATTGCTAATTTCCAAGAGTTCATAAATGGTAGAGTAATAACTGATAGAGATCAAAAAAGTGTTTCATTGGACTATATAAATGATGCTCCATATTTAGGAGAAAATGATGATAGATATGTGGATGGGTATGCTACTTTAAATGGAAACTTAGATTTCTCTTTTCCCGTAGGTGATGATTTTAGGTTAAGACCTATCAAAATAGAGAGTGAAGCTGCAGGTAATGGTTCCAGAGCTGCTTACTTTTTTGAAAACCCTAACACGCCAAACTTTTTTGCTGATAGCTTTGATACTGATATGTATGAAGATTTATTATTTGGTATAAGTATTTTCGAATTTTGGGATTTGGATGGTAACAAAGAGACTAGAGTTACTTTAACTTGGGATAGTAATAGCAATATTCCAACACTTGTAGAAGATGTACAAGATTTAAGAGTTGTTGGTTGGAGTAAAGAGCTACGTAAATGGGTTAATTTAGGAAATACCTCAGTGTTTGGTGATGTAAATGAAGGTGAAATTTCTTCTAAAGGAATTATTCCAGATGACTATGAGATATTAACTTTCGGATCTTCAGATAGATTGTTAGATGGAGATTTAGAAGTTTTTACTGCTGTATCTCCTAATGGTGATGGTATGAATGATACATTTAAAATTCAGGGATTATCAAATTTTCCTGATAATGAATTATTTATATATAACAGATGGGGAGTATTAGTTTTTCAGAAGAAAGCATATCACGAAAATCAAAATTTCGCTGGTATTTCTGAGGGTAGAGCAACAGTTTCCCAAAAATCTGAATTACCTGAAGGAACTTATTATTATGTTTTAAACATAGTTGGAACTAAAGATAGAGCAGGATACTTTTATATTAATAGATAATAAAAAACTAACTTTTAATTTGTGATGGAGTCAGATAGTAGATCGTCAATTTGTTTAAATGTATAAGCTCCCATAAGTTTACCTTCTGGAGAAATTAGAAATTTAGCCGGAATTTCTGAAACCCCGTATTTTCTCGCAATATCGGATAGTAAAACAAAACGATTTTGATTTACAATTTGGTTTTCCCAGGTATACCCATATTTGTCAGCTACTTTTTTCCAGGATTTTAGATTCTTTTCAAGCGCTACAGTAACTATAGTAAGTTGGTTATTGTGTTTTTTATGAAGTGCTACTAGTTCCGGACTCTCTTTAAGACATGGGCCGCACCAGGAACCCCAAAAGTCTAATAGTACATATTTTCCTTGTAAACTTGATAATTTAAACGAAGTCCCGTCAATAAGTGTTGTTTCAAAATCTGGTGCTAAATCCCCTTTTTCTGCCGCTGAAAATTTAGTATACATATAGAATATTCCAAATGAAACAATAATTCCCAGAATGATGTATTGCGATACTTTTTTCACGTTTATAGAGGTGTACTTATTTTTAAGAGGCTAATTTATCCAAAAGTTTATTGCTTATATATTTTTCCGTTTTTCATAACGAATACTACATTCTCCATTGTCTTAATCTCTTCTGTAGGGTCATCATTTACGGCTACAATGTCTGCTATAAAATCAGGAGCGATTTGCCCTAATTCTTTGCTCATGTTTAATACTTTTGCGTTTACAATAGTAGCACATTGTATAGCGGTTATTGGACGCATGCCCGCTTCTACCATATATCCAAATTCTTTAGCATTCTGTCCGTGTTTAAAAACTCCTGCATCTGTACCAAAGGCAATACGAACACCACGCTTATGAGCTTTTTTAAATGTATTTTGAATTTTGGGACCTATTTCTAATGCTTTAGGAACAATAATGGCTGGATAATACCCATCAATTGTTGCTTTTTCGGATACTTCTTTACCAGCAGTAATCGTAGGTACTAAATAGGCTTTCTTTTTTTTCATTAGATCCATTGTTTTAGTGCTCATTAGAGTCCCATGTTCTATGGTCGTTACTCCACCATTCAAAGCACGTTGCATACCCTCATCACCATGTGCGTGAGCAGCAACATGAAATCCATAGTCTTTAGCGGTTTCGCAAATTGCTTTTATTTCTTCTAGTTTAAATTGGGGGTTAGAACCGCTTTTTGCAACACTTAACACACCTCCCGTAGCAGTTATTTTAATAAGATCTGCTCCATTTTTGTAACGTTGTCTCACAGCTTTTTTAGCATCTTCTATGCCGTTTACAACACCATCTTTAGGTCCTGGATCTCCTATAATAGATTTTTTACTTCCATTAGTGGGATCTCCATGTCCTCCAGTACTAGAAATGATTTTTCCGGCCGTAAAAATTCGTGGGCCTATTATTTTTTCCTGAGCAATTGCTTTTTTTAAAGAGATGTTTACACCGCTTCCTCCAAGATCTCTTACAGTAGTAAATCCTGCCAACAAAGTAACTTCGGCATATCCTACAGAATTGTAGGCAACATCTGCATCATTATGGGTGTAACGCTCTAAATAGGCTTTTGGATTAGATTCGCTTTCCATATGTACATGCATGTCGATAAGCCCTGGCATAACGGTCTTATCTTTAAGGTCAATAATGATATCATTGTTTTGTCCTTCGATATAACCGATTTCTACCTTGCTTATTTTGTTTCCAGAAACGATAATGGTTCTTTCAGGAAGAATTTTTCCAGTTTTGGTATCAATTAATTTTCCGCAATGCAGATATGTGTCTTGTGCAGTAATTGTAATGCTCGTTAAAACAAAAAGTAAAGTGTAAAAGAATTTCATAAGCTAATAAATTGAGTGAAGTTGTTTGTGTATATTATCAGATGAACAATTTAAAATAAATTAATCTAATTGATTAATAGATTATGATTTCTTTTAGAAATATAGGTTGGTAATAATGACTATCTACCATTAAATTCCATATTAGGTAGTGCTGCGTTGCCTTTTAGATATTTGTTAAACCAATCGAGTACATCTTGATCTCTTTCTTCTTTAAATTGACTGATACCATGATCTGCTCCTTCATAGATCTTTAACCTATATGGGATTCGATGTTTTTCAAATTCTAAAGCCAGTTTTAATGAATTAGTAGATTTTACTCTCCAGTCAGAGCTACCGTGTAATAATAAAATAGGAACTTTAGGAGAAAACTTATCTGCCCATACTATTGCAGATCTTTTCTCTAGTTCCTTTTGTTTATTTTGATAATAATTAGGGATCAACTCAGCATACACACCTTTTTCCATATTAGGTCGGTCAATTGTTCTTAAATCGGATCTTGCACCTCCAGTAACAGCTGCTTTTATAGTGTTCATTTTGGTTAATGCGATATATGTCATCATTCCACCGCGACTCCACCCATACATACCGATACGCGTAGTATCAGCTTTTGGTAATTCTTTAATTACTTTAACTAGATTTAGTACATCATTTATATCACTACCCCCAAACTCTTCCATTCCTTCACTCTTACCTGATCCTCTGTAATTACAGCCAATTACAATATAACCTTCACTTGCTAATTTTGAAAACCTTATGGCCGCCCAGGATAAATTTAAATTACCAAAATCTCTATTTCCACCTCTATTATAGATAATTACGGGATATTTTTTATCTCCTTTAGGAATCGTCGCGAAAGATTCAATTTTTAACCCATCACTTAGATATGAGATTTCAAACAGATCTACATTTTTAGAATAACTGAATCTGTCTTTAAACTTGGTCTTAGAAGAATCTGTAAATACCTTAGGATAAAGTTGCCAATCAATTTTCTTTTTCTCTAAAATTATAGACTCTTGAGATTTACAAGAATAAAGATTTGTAATAACTAGGAAAACTATAAAAATTCGTTTCATTCTTTTATTTTTTCTTAACGACTTTTAAATTGACTGTATATGACATAAATCTACACGACTAACAAAATATTACTTTAATAATTCTGCTAAATCATTTTCTATATAATCAGGCATAGTATCGATATCTATAATCTCATCGGATAGGTTCTTTTTTCTTTCTTGTAATTGAAGAATTTTTTCTTCGATCGTATTTTTTGTTATAAAACGAGTCACCATAACATTGTTTTTTTGTCCAATACGATGTGCTCTTGCAATTGCTTGCTTTTCTATAAAAGGATTCCACCAAGGATCTAATAAAACAACGTATGAGGCTTTGGTAAGATTGAGGCCAACTCCACCAGCCTTTAACGAAATAAAGAACATAGAAATTGATTCGTTTTCTTGAAACTCATTAACAATTTTTTCTCTATCAGAGCTTTTAGTTTGACCTGTAAGACTCACAAAGGATATGTTTTGGATAGCACACCAATTCTGATATACCTCTAAATGAGATACAAAAGAACTAAATATCAAGACTTTTTTATTGGCTTTTGCCAGAGTCTCTAAATAGGAACTTACATCATTAAACTTTCCAGAAGAATCGTTGGAAGTATTGTCGAATAATTTAGGGTGATTTGCTAACTGTCTTAGTTTAGTTAAAGTGTTTAAAACATGTATTTTATTAGTTGCAATAGGATCAATACCTAGTAATAGATTTCTTGCAGCTGATTTTTGAGATTCATACTCTTTTTCCTGTGAGTCAAGCATTTCAGTATAAATAATTTGCTCTGACAATTCTGGCAAATCTTTAGCAACTTGTTCCTTTGTTCTTCTTAAAATAAAAGGTTCGATAAGTGTTTTTAGTTCTTCGATACGCTCAGAATTCTGGTGCTTTTCTATAGGGATTTTAAAATGATCTTTAAAAAAAGGAAAGCTTCCTAACATTCCTGGATTGATAAATTCCATTTGGGACCAAAGATCAGATAAAGAATTTTCGATAGGAGTACCACTTAGAGAAATTTTATGTTCAGCATTAATGTCATTAATAGCTTTGAATATTTTAGATTCTTTATTTTTAATCTGCTGACTTTCATCCGTTATTAAATAAGTGAATGCTGTTTTTTGTAACGCGGAAATGTCTTTAGATAAAGTTGTATAAGTAGTTAATATAATATCATAGGTTTCTAAATAGGGTATAATTTTTTTTCGATCACTACCAATGTATTTTGTAATAGTGAGATGTGGTGCGAATTTTAGGATTTCTTGGGCCCAATTAAAAACAAGAGAGGACGGTAAAACAATTAATGCTTTTAAATACGTTTTTATTTCTAGAGGATCACTAAATAAATCTAGTCTTACTGTTTTTGGAGTTGATTGCTCTGCTTTTAATTGTTCCTTAGAAAAAACAAGAGTTGCTATGGTCTGTAATGTTTTACCTAGTCCCATATCATCTGCAAGACAAGCTCCTAATTGATTTTGTTGGTGTTTTACTAACCACTTTACACCTTCTTCTTGATATGGTCGCAATGTTGCTTTTAGTTTAGAAGAAGGTTTGTATTCTACATCAACTATGTCGTTTATTTCTAGTTCGTTTGGATTAACTATTTCTTTAAGAAGAGTGTAATTTCCTTTGTTAACAAGAATACTGTCTTCTGTTACTTTTCCAAAATTTGCTAGTTGCTTATAGCGAGTCATCCATTCCAATGGAATAATGAAAACGGTATCATTATCCATTGGAAAAAAGCGATTATCCTCTTTTATGTATTTAATAAATTTTGAAAATGGAATTTCTTGTGTACCAATTTGTACTATTCCTTTGACATCGAACCAGTCATTTTTTTTTTATTTTTTATCTGGATATCATGTGTGTCCAGATTTACTGTTTTATTGTCTAGATCCGGAAGAATAATTTCAAACCCTTCTGTTTCTAGTTCTTTGTGATGTTTTTGTACCCAACTAAAAATTGCCAATGGATCCTCAGAGGTTTGAATTTCTAGTAAACGATTTGCGTTTGCTTTTAAATCTTTAGATTCAAGTAATGCAATTATCTCTTTTTCCGCATTAGGATCTCTCTTGGTTTGAGTGATCTGGATTTCTTCATTATCCCCAAAATTAACATCAGAAGAAGTCTTTTTATTGCTATTGTAATCAAAAATGGCTTCTCCGTAATTGAAAATTACTTTAGCAACGTAGATCTCTTTTATAAAATCCTGTATGATTTCTATTTGATACGATGCTATGTTTTTATTAATTATAATTTCAAAACCATTAGCGATTACATCTACATTTTTGATAACAGGAATAATTACTTTATCTAAATATGTTTTGATATGTTTTTTAGCGATTGTGATCTTCTCTTTACTAAAAAATGGTTTTAGTTTGTTGGCATTTAGATTGTTGATGTGATAAATAGATTTGTCTACAACAATCCAAGATGGTTCGTTTAGTAAAATCTGAATACTATGATTTTGAGGTATTACTACTTTCTCTTCTTCTTTTAGCGAAAAAGCATAATCTATACCTTCATCAGTTTTCGTGAATTCTAATATAGGATTAAGGGTGTTTTCACCAATTGATAATCTATGTACTTCAAAAGGGTCTTTTCTTTGAGCATTATGTGTCACAGAGTATTCATTCTGTATTACTAAGTCGTAAAAATCAGAAAGTTTGCTGTTAATATAATTAATAGCAACATCTTTAATTTTAGGATCTTTTAGAATATCTGCTAAACCGAACGTTTTTCTTTTTTTAGCAGGTCTAAATTGTTGTTCTAAAACGGCTATTTTTAAATTAGAACAGATTTCTAATAATTGTTCATGAGCTGTTTCTAAATATGGTATCCCAAAACTTTTTAGGGTTGCAGGAGTCGCCTGTTTTTCTACATACCCTAGCCGTTCATTTGTAACAGGTACAATATAAGCTTCTGGTAATGGAGGGATTCCAGGTAAATTATTATGGTCAACTAGATTATAACAGATGCAAAGTGAATCCATTGTGGGTATTTATTGGTTGTATTTAGTTATTAATTACGTACGGGGTTGTATATATTGTTGTAAAACAAGTTAAGTTAATCTTCTAATCTTGTTTCACTAACTTTTATGTCTATTTTGTTACAAAATCGATAACATTTTTTGTAATGAAATTAATTTGTTCCTCATCTAATTCTGTATGCATCGGTAATGAGATTACTTCTTTCACAAGTTGATTGGTAATAGTAAAATTTGATTCATCATAACGATCATCTTGATAAGCTTTTTGATTATGTAAAGGAATTGGGTAATATACACCACAAGGAATTCCTTGATCATTTAGATACTTTACTAATGCATCTCGATCTACATTCTCAACCCGAAGTGTATATTGATGAAATACGTGACAATTACACGTGTCACAAATTATATTCTCTTGAGTTTCGCAGTTATTACCTTTAACTCTTGGGGTGATAATATTTTTTATACCCTCAAATGCTTTATTATATTTTCTTGCAGCTGATCTTCTTGCATCGTTATATGTATCAAGATTAGGTAACTTTGCTCTTAATACTGTAGCTTGTATAGAATCTAATCGCGAATTTACTCCAACCACATCGTGATGGTATCTTTTATACATTCCATGATTTACAATACCTCTAATAGTATGTGCCAGATCATCATCATTGGTGAAAATGGCTCCACCATCACCATAACATCCTAAATTTTTGGATGGAAAAAAAGAAGTAGAAGATACATGACCAATTGTTCCTGTCTTAGCTACTTTTCCATTATTAAATTTATAACTACCACCAATACCTTGCGCATTATCTTCTATTACATATAAATCATGCTCTTTAGCTATCGACATAATTTCATCCATATTAGCAGCTTGACCAAATAAATGAACTGGTACAATTGCTTTTGTGTTAGGTGTTATTGCCTTACGGATAGCATCTGGATCGATATTAAAAGAATCTTTTTCTACATCTACTAATACAGGAGTAAGTTGTAATAACGCAATAACCTCTACCGTAGCAGCAAAAGTAAAATCTGCGGTAATTACTTCGTCACCTGGTTTCAAACCTAATCCCATCATCGCTATTTGAAGAGCATCTGTTCCATTAGCACAAGGAATTACATGTTTTACATCTAGATATTCTTCTAATTCTTTTTGAAAACTATGTACTTCAGGACCATTAATAAATGCAGCAGAGGAAATAACATCTAGGATAGATGAGTCTACACGCTCTTTTATTTGTTCATATTGACCCTTTAAGTCAACCATTTGAATCTTCTTCATAGGATGTGTTTTGTAACCGGACGAAAGTACAAAATAATGATGCCATTGCCAATGTGATACTTAGTTTTGATCGGTTTTTTATTAACGAATACAATCAAAATTGTATCATTTTGGCAACAGCCTTTCTTTTAGATATTTATAAAACTATTCTTTAACAAATTTTATTGTTTTTTCATTGTTAACCTGTAAAAGATATATTCCAGAAGATAATTGTTGTAATTTTTCTGAGATATTATATTGAGAATTCTGGGTTGTTTTGACTTGAGACGTCATCATTTTTTTTCCAGTTATATCATATATTGTTAAAGAAAATTTATCAGATGTCAGATATCCTTGAAGAGATAATATGGCATAGTTTTTAACTGAATTAGGAGTTATTATTATAGATTTATTGGTCTTGTCTAGATATTCATCTACTTCTGTGTTTATGTCTAAAGCTTTGTGAATGTCTCCTACTACAAAACCAGAAATGATGCTTCTTTTAAAATTACCCTTATTTTCTGCATTTAAGAACAAACTGTATACACCTTGTTCTAAATCTTTAGTGTCAAAATAAAAGCTATTATTAATTTTATCAAAAGCGATTATTTCTGGATTACTTTGTACAGGTGTTCCATTAATAGTAGAAGTTCTAATAATTACCCCGCGTGTTTCTGTGTTTAAAAGTAACTCATCATTTTTTCTAGTTGATGAAATGTTAACTTTTAATAAAGGGTGTTTATTTTTTATTTGATGTTCCAAAGACATAGTAATCCCATTATTTTGTTTAATGAAAGCAGCAAATCGAGAATCACTTTGTAATTTTATATTACTAGAAGAGAGAGGGATTACAGATTTGTGATTTTCTTGGGTATTCTTTTTTACGAGTATAGTTTGTTTTAGATCTTTGGTAATACCCTTAAATGTAGCTGTCGGATTTTCGTGTATAATTTCTGCAACTGCTGATGTGGAATTTTTGTCTAGAACTATTTCTTCATATTCATTTTCGGAGTGTATGATATAGTAATTACTTGTTGTAATGAAGTCTGAAGTCTTTTCGATTTCTAAAGATTTTTTATTTTTCTGGGAACGATTTTGTATATATGATTTTACGTATGGCCAACTAAATTGCCCGAAACTTACATCGATGTGATCGAAAAAAGCGCGATAATCATTTTTCTTGAAAACATATTCTGCACCAGGTCTTAGCGTACTTCGATAGGAAGCAACCCCATCATTGGCACCTTGTACAGGAAGTAAAATGCCACCAGTAACTGTAAAAGCTGCTCTGGCGAGAAGGTTTGATCCATTGAAATAACCTGAAGCTCCTAGAACTACAAATTTCTCAGGTTCGTTATTCGGGTTGTTATCTAAATAAGGACGAACTACATCTCTACAATAATAGGTGGTAGAGGTTCTAGCACCTTCATTTAATCCGGTTAAGCGCCAAGCCCAATTCAACCAAGGCATTTGAGAAATATCAGCTAAATAAGTGCCCCAATATGGAGTCCCCAAAGCAAAAACCTGTTGTACTTTGTCCTTTTTTCCATATTGAATCATGGCAGCTTCTGCGGCTTTTCCTCCATTACTATGTGCTATGATATATACATCTTCTACATCATATTTTTCTGTAACGATATCAATAGATTCGGCAAGTAATTCTCCATTTACCCATATGCCACCTCCTCTGGTAGTAGCAACAAAGACTGCTTGATAACCTTCATTATAAGTTTTTTCATAAAAAGAATTGTCGAATAAAAATTGACTTTGATTTAAGTCGATATATCCATGATTAAATAGGATTACTTTTCCGTTGTAATTAGATGGTGTAGCGCCGTAATGGATAGTGGATTTTAAAAGAGGTCCAATAAAAAAGGGACTTAGTTTGTCTGGTTTAGGAAGTTGTACCTCTAAAAAATTCTGAGAAAAAAGTATTGCACAGGATAGTAGAGCAATTAGAGTAAGTTTTAATTTCATAAGATTTGAGTTTGCGTGATAGTTGGTGTTAATTTAAGAATTTTAACAAACAAAATTTGTTAAAACCGCAAAATTTTAAATATATTTTTAATAAAATGATAATTATGATGTGTTTTTGATAATTTGAGAATTTCAGGTTTTGCACCGTATGTTTATCAGTTTTTACAGGAAAGAGCCGTATTTTAGCGATGTATTAAATCAAGACTTTTGAATTTTTTCTATAATTTCCTTATTTCAGTTTTCAATAGTATGCTTCCTATAATAGGACTCTTAAGTCCTAAACTTACTTTGTTCGTAAAAGGAAGGAAAACGGTTTTTGAAATATTAAAGGAGCAATTAAAAAAAGATGATCAAATAGCCTGGTTTCATTGCGCTTCCCTTGGAGAATACGAGCAAGGGGTTCCAGTGATGGAGATGATAAAAAAGAAATATCCTAGTTATAAATTATTAGTCACTTTTTTCTCACCATCAGGATATGAGGTTAAAAAGAATAGTACACTCGCTGATAGTATTGTTTATCTTCCGATAGACACAAAGAAAAATGCTAAAAGATTTGTAGAATTGGTGAATCCTAAACTTGCAGTTTTTGTAAAGTACGAGTTTTGGCCTAATTATTTAAAAGAGTTAAAAACGAACAATACTCCAATTACCATAATTTCGGCAGCATTTAGACGAGATCAAGCATTCTTTAAATGGTATGGAGGTTTTATGCGTAATGCTCTAAAAACAGTAGACTATTTTTTTGTGCAGGATTCGATTTCTAAGCAATTACTAAATCAAGTCAATTTCGATAATGTTACGGTTAGTGGAGATACCAGATTTGATCGTGTGTCGCATCAGATTGAAATGGATAATCAAGTAGATTTTATTTCAGAATTTATAGGAAATAGACTTTGTATAGTTATAGGTAGTTCTTGGTCAGAAGATGAAGAAGTATTTATAGATTTTGTAAATCAGGCTAATAAAAATTTATGTTTTATTATTGCTCCTCATGAAATAAAAAATAGGGGAGTGCAGTCTTTGCAGAAAAAAATAACCAAAGAGACTGTTATTTTTTCAGAAAAAGAAGGAAAGAGTTTACAAGACCATCAGGTTTTTATTATGAATACGATTGGCTATTTATCACGCATATATAGTTATGGAGATATTGCATATGTAGGAGGAGCAATGGGTAACTCTGGATTACATAATATATTAGAACCTGCGACTTTTGGGATCCCAATTATTATCGGTCAGCATTTTGAAAAATTTAGAGAAGCTAAACAATTGCAAAAGTTAGCAGGATTATATTCCATATCATCTTCGGAAGAATTTAGTGCTATTATGAATAAATTAGTTGATGATCAGAAATTTAGAGAAAAAACAGGAATGATCGCTGGACACTTTATCAATAGCAATACTGGAGCAACAGATATGATTGTCGCTTATTTAACCGAGAAGATTGCAAAGCTCTAAACAGATATTGCTTCTCTTAGATACCTTCTAAATGGAAGCATTTCTTGATATACTTGAATCACTATTTGCGTGAAATCAGAGTGCAATACGTCTTCTTTTTGCAATTCATAAGCTACTGCAAAAGTTCTTTTTTGCAATAAATCTATATGTTCGTGATCCATAGAGTACCCTTTAGGTGCTTTTTTAAGAGAATTGCCGTCATCATATAAATTACCAAAGGTATTTCGGAAACTTTTTTTAGCAAGAATTTTTTTTAATTCTTCTCCATTATAATCAATAGCTTCTCTAATACTTTGCAGAGTTTTACTTTCTGGTCGCCAATATCCTCCAGCTAAGACACATTGAGAAAGTCCTATTTCGATATAGAAGTCTCCTTGTTTAGATAATTGATCTAACCCTGCTCCAAAATGATCTTTGTATACAGGTTTGTTAGGATGGAAAAGTAAGTTGTTATTAATTCTATTGATTCCTTTTCTTCCCGAAGTCGGATAATATTCTGGATCAATTTTGGCAAGTTCTACCTCCAGATGATCTAACCAATCTATAAAAGAATTTCGAATTCGTTGATACCATTTTCTGTTAGTATCCATCCATTCTTTGTTATTATTTTGTTGTAATTCTGAAAGAAATTGAAATAAATCGCTGAAATTCATTCTGTTAAAAAAATTAAGATTTTTTGTGAAAACATTACCAAGGTAATAGAAATAGTGGGATTAGAATACCGTTATACCGATATAATAACAACTAAAATTTTTTAATTATGAAAAAAGTAATTTTAGCCTTAGCGTTTTTATTTACTTTAAATGTAATGTTTGTTTCTTGTAGAGAAACTAATAAGGAAACAGAAAGTACTACCGAAGAAACCAGCGAAGTACAAAAAGAAGTTGAAAATACTGCAGAAGAAGCTTTAAAAGAAGCTGAAGAGATCGAAAAAGAAGCAGAAAAAGCAGTAAAAGAAGCTGGAGAAGAAGTAGAAAGTACTCTTGATAAAGCGGTAAAAAAAGATAACAAGGAGACAGAAACTGAAGGTGGTGAACAAACATCTTAAGAAGACGTTAGAGTAGAAAACTTACTAATGTAAGTTTAAAAAGAAGGCCTTTCATTATGAAAGGCCTTTATTATTTTTAAAATAATCCGTTTAATTCTGCATCAATACGATTAATTATACTACCAAGATCTTCGGGGTTATCGACAAAATTAAGATGGTCAACATCTACAATAAGTAAATTACCTTTGTCATATCCGTGTGCCCAGGCTTCATATCGTTCATTTAATCTACTAAGATAGTCGATGCTAATGGTGTTCTCATATTCACGTCCACGTTTATGGATTTGTGCAACCAGATTTGGAATACTACTGCGCAAATAGATTAGTAAATCAGGACCTTCGACAACGCTTTCCATAAGATCAAAAAGTGATTTGTAATTTTCAAAATCACGATTCGTCATAAGCCCCATCGCGTGTAGGTTAGGAGCAAAAATATATGCATCCTCATAAATGGTTCTGTCCTGAATAATATCTTTGCCACTTTCGCGTATTTCTAGAATCTGTCTAAAACGACTATTAAGAAAATAAATCTGTAAATTAAAAGACCAGCGCTCCATTTTATTATAGAAATCCTCTAGATAAGGGTTTTCTAATACATCTTCGAATTGAGGTTCCCATCGATAATGTTTGGCTAATAATTTGGTTAGTGTTGTTTTTCCGGCACCAATATTTCCTGCAATAGCTACATGCATAAGTGATTATTTTTTTTGGAGTGTTAGGTCAAAACTGTAAATCTTACTTTGGTCGTAAATATAAAGGATTTCGTTAGTAACATAAAACTGTTTTATATGAATTTCAGGAAGATTTATTTTTTCAATTTCTCCAGTCTTAGTGTAACGATAATATAAACCATCATCTTTTAGAATTATTAAGTCATTATTTATAATTCTGATATCATTATATCCCTCGTTCTCATTTCGGTTTAACAAACTTCCATAAATGTTGAATTGAGAAAGGTTCTCAGAAGTAAGTATCCAGCAATAATTGAAGTTACTGCGTAATAATGTAGGGAGTTCATTAATGGGTTGTGTAGCGACGAATGTTTTTTCAGAATTGGTGTTAAACACCTCTAATTGTTGAGTGTTGTTGTCAAAAAGCCAACTACTATTATCATTTGCTGGAGAAACAAGAGAAACACTTTTGAATTCTGAAATTGTATTAAAGTTTACTCGATTTATTTCGGATAAGTATTTGTCAACTAATACTATAGTGTTGGAAGATTCATAGAATAATAAGATTTTTAAAGGATTTAATACCGATGCTTGAGTAAGTTGACCAAGAATAAAATCACCAAATTGCCATTCTCGATCATTCCATTTTTTGTAAAAAATATTGTTTTTAGCATAGTAAATAGCACCAAAGGAATCTATACCTAAAAACTGATCAGCCTTTAATGATATAGTATCTTGAGCTATTGCATTTCTTTGGGAATAACTTTTGTGAATAAACCCTAGTAAGATTAAAAACAGAACAATATGTTTCATGAAATAGCAAAGTACAAAAATAAGGCCATTTTTAGCAAACTAATTTGTACCCAAAACCTCTAACATTGATAATCTGTATAGAATCATCTTGTTTTAATTTTTTTCTTAGCTTGGTAATAAACACATCCATACTTCTACCATTAAAAAAATCGTCATCACCCCAAAGTTTTTTTAAAATCATAGAACGATCTAATACTTGATTTTTGTTTTTAATTAGGTGGAATAATAAATGAGCTTCTCTATGTGTAAGTTGATAGGCTTCATTGTCTGAGGTAAGAAGTTGTTTGGGGAAATCAAAAGTATATTTTCCTACAATCAATGATTCAGAACTTTGTTGTGTTTTGGTTCTATGAAGCAAATTGTTGATTCTAACAATAAGCTCTTCCATACTAAAAGGTTTTTTTAGATAATCATTCCCACCAATAGTAAACCCTTCTACTACATCCTGTGTTTGTGATTTTGCAGTAAGAAATATTATGGGAATAGTGTCATCTTCTAATCGGATTTCTTTGGCCAATGTAAATCCATCTTTTTTAGGCATCATAACATCTAATACTAGTAATTTGGGAGTAATAGATTTGTATAACGAATAGGCTGTCTCACCATTTTGGGCAAGATGAACTTTAAAGTTTCTTGTTTCTAAGCTCTCTTTGATAATCTGACCCAAAGAAGGTTCGTCTTCTGCTAATACTATCTCAACAATTTCATCCATTGGGCAGTGTGATTTTAAAATTAGTTTGATCTTGATCTAGAAGTAATTCTATGGTTCCTTCATGTTTTTCAATAATAGTTTTGGTGTAAAATAATCCTATACCAAATCCTTTTACATCGTGCGTATTTCCTTTCGGAACTCTATAAAATTTTTCGAATATTTTATCTTTTTGTGATCTAGTTAAAGATGTCCCGCTATCCTTAATTTCTAGTGTAATATTAGGATGTGTATTTTTTAAATATATATCAATGTTATTACCTCCATATTTAATAGCATTGTCAATGATATTATTAATAGCATTTTCAAAATGAAATGCATCTACTTTCTTCCAAATATTTTCGTGAGTATGATGAAAATATATCTTTTTTTCGGTAGTATTTGTTTGATATTTAGCAGTTATAGTTTGTATGAGATCAACAAGGTTTAATTCTTCTAGATTTAGCTCTAACTCATCACTGTCTAGTGTTGCGGTTTCTAGGATTTTTTCTACCATAGTATTCAATTTCCCCAATTGATTAGAGGACATATCAATATATTTTTTGGTTTTTTTAGGATCGTTTTCACGATTAAAGTTTTGAATACCTTCCAAAGCTGCGCTAATTGTAGCAATTGGAGTTTTGAATTCATGTGTGATATTACTAATCAAATCATTCTTTAGTTCTGCTAGTTGTTTTTGGTGATTGATGATTTTTAAAAGGTATAAAAGACTACCAATTACTGCACTGACTAATAAAAAAGACAAGGCAATGCCGAATAAGTTTTTCTTTAGAATTGCACGTGTAGTGTTCATAAAAGATAGCTCTAAAGAACTTCCTCTAGGTAAATAGTAAGATTTTGTTTTAGTTTTTAAATCAGATTGATTGATAACATTTTCATTAAATAAGAACGATGTTCCGGTTTGATCTTGAAACGTAATTCCATAACTAATGGTTAACTGTTTCCTCTTTAATTGATTGTTTATGATAGTATCTAAAACCTCTAGTTGTAGCGAATCTTCATTAATCGAAATTATGATTTTTGATGTAAGTTGCTCAAAAGCTTTTTTTCTAGAATCACCATTCTCTATTTCTTCTAATCCGTCTGGAAATTCGATGATTTTAGATGAATCTATACAAAAGTTTGGATGCTGATCCATTCGATCTATGCTATCTACAGAAAGACCTCTATATATTTTTATATCACTATGATCTAAGCCTTCAGAAAATGTATAACTTTTAAAATCAACCGTTCCCGAATCTATTTTTTTTAGAAGGTTTGAAAAACTACTTTTCTTTAAAAAGCTACCAATATTAGAGGAGTCTGAAGAAAAACCAATCGTATTTTTTTCTGCTAATTCGGTGTAATACTGATCCACTGCATTATCCAAACTTATTTGTACCTCATTAATTAGTTGTTGTTTGCTAGCTTCATAATTCTTGAAATTCCAGTATACCTGTATGCTCAATGTAACTAGAATTACAAAGGCAATGAAATACAATATACTTCTATAACTGTTCTTTTGCATGGTTCAAAAATAGGATTCTTAACTGATATAAAAAGAATCAGTTAACACTCGTTAACACTGGTTAACGGTTTGGTTAGCATTTGGTTTACATCTTTGCAATGTACAAACCATATAAAACTCACATCAACATGAAAATACAATCAATACTATTATTTATTCTTCTTCTTACTTCGTTTATAGGCAATGCACAGTCCACGTTTTATAGAAATCATGAAGGGGCTTTGTTAAATGAAGTAGAGTTAAAAGAGGCAGAAAATAAGATAAAGGATAAAATCAAAAAAATCAATAAGAAGGCTATAGTCGAAATTGAAATAAAAGATACAGATTTTAGAAAGGATTCGATAATTCATGATTTTGGTTTTCATGTGAATTTGAATGGTTCTGTGAATTCAAAAACAAAACTCAAGTTATTTAAAGGAAGGAAAATGTTAGAATCTTCTTTGGTAACATTACAAGGTGATCAAATAAATATCAGTGATTTAGAAGGAAAACCAACACTGCTTAATTTTTGGTTCACGAATTGCCCACCATGTATTGATGAAATGCCTGAACTAAATTCGTTGAAACAACACTTTGGTGATCGTGTAAATTTTGTTGCTGTAACCTATGAATCTAAGGAAAAAGTCGAAAATTTTTTAAAGAAACATACATTTGATTTTCGACACATTGTAGATGCTAGAGAATATACAGATGCATTAGAAATGAAATCTTTTCCTAATAATATTATACTCGATAAAAATGGTATAGTAAAAAATATAGAAGGAGGAATACCATACATAAGAGATGAAAACGGAGGAATGAAAATGGGAGAAGCAACTGAATTAAGAAATAAACTAGAAACCCTTTTAAAATAAATAAATATGATAAGATTGATAATACTAATAACACTATTTGTTATAGGAAATATCTCTGCACAAGATTTTCAAGGAGTAGCAACGTATAGCACAGATAGGAAATTAGAAATACAATTAGATAGTACGCAGATGAATTCTGAAATGCAAAAGCAAATTCATGAAATGATGCGTAAGCAGTTCCAAAAAGAATATACATTACGATTTAATAAAACAGAATCTGTTTATAAGGAAGAAGAAAATCTTGGAGCTCCACAACCGGCTTCTGGTGTACAAGTAATAGTGGCTGGATCAGGAGCATCTGATGTGTTATATAAAAATAGTAAAGAAGAGAGATTTGTGGCCAAAAGAGATATGTTTGGAAAAGCATTTTTGGTAAAGGACACGTTAACGCACTATAAGTGGAAGCTGGAAAATGAAACGAAAAAAATAGGAAACTATACTTGTTATAAGGCTACTACTACTAGAACTATGGAGATAGTAAGAAATATAAATGTTAATGGTGATAAGGAAGAATCTAATTCAAAAACTGAAGAGATAAAGGTGGTAGTTTGGTATACACCAGAAATTCCAATAAATAATGGGCCTGATAACTACTGGGGATTACCGGGACTCATTATGGAGGTTAATGATGGTGATTTACGTATTTTGTGTAATAAAATTGTACTAAACCCTAAGAAGAAAATAGAAATTAAAGCTCCGGAAAAAGGTAAAGTTGTGACGGAAACTAAATTCGAAAAAATTATGCGTAAAAAAATGGATGAAATGCACGATAGGAGATCACATCGTAATGGCGGCAATAGTATGGAAATTAGAATAGGAGGATAATCATCAAAATCAATCAAAAAATGAACAATATATTATTTGCATTAGCCATGCTTGTAGTTTTTAGTGTAAAAGCTCAGGTCACAAAGATACCTTTTGAAGAAGATGGATTAGTTTTTATCAAAGTAAAAGTAAATGATCAACAAGAATATTTAGATTTTGTGTTTGATACTGGAGCTTCTATTGGAGTTTTGGATAGCACCGTAGCTAAAAAATTAAATATAAAATCTAATTATTCACAAAATGCGCAAGGTGCCAATGGATCGCAAACCTATAATATCGCGACAAATCAAACTGTGAACATAGGAACGATAGTATTAGATAATAGCAATCTTGTTCTAGTAGATTTACAAAAGCTTTCTCAGAGATCTGGTAGAAAAATTCAAGGCATTATAGGATATGATGTTTTAAGACAATATCGAACCAGATTTGATTTTAAGGAAAAAACAATGACATTGTATAATGAGGACGATCCAATCTCGGGGCTGGAAATATATACTAAAATTCCTATGAAATTTGATGGGACACCAATTCCTCAAATAGACCTGACTTTTACATTAAATGATGGAAATACGCTTACCGGAAATTTTTTATTTGATAGTGGCGCAAATATGAGTGTATTATTTAATACGCCATATGCTTTAAAAAATGATCTCAAAAATAGATCTGGAAAAACAATAAAAGGTAAGGCAAGAGGTCTTAATAAATCTACAACCTATACTAAAGGAACTATAGAAAAACTACGACTTAGTGATTTTGAATTTACGGATTTACCTATCGATATTTCTGAAGGTCATGAAGGAGTATCAGGTTCTCCTAGTTATGCAGGGATTTTGGGAGCACAAATTATTAATAGATTCGATATGGTCTTAGACTATAAAGAGAAATTGTTTTACATCAAACCAAATGAAAAATTCAAGACTCCATTTGAGTTTCCTATGAGTGGAATTGGGGTTGAAAAAGTACAAGAAAAAATACTAGTAAGCTACGTAGTAAAGGATAGTGAAGCTTATCAGAAAGGAGTTAGAGAAGGGGATGAGTTGCTAAAAATAGATGAGTATAATGGTAAGGAACTCAGTACTTGGAAAAAACATTTGAAACATAGCGAGAAAAAAGTAAAAATAGAAGGAAAAGATACTTCTGGTAAGGTATATAAAGTAGTTATTTTATTAAGACGATTAATCTGATTGGAAACCGTTGTTTTTTTGGGATATAATTAACTTTTATTGATTAAACCTAGTGCAAATCATAGAGTCTAAATAGTTTAAAACTGCCTAATATGAAGACTATATGTACATGGGTTACTATTCTTATAACCTCTTTAACAATCGCACAGGATTTTCAGGGAAAAGCCTATTATTTCAGCAAAACAGGAATGGATATGGATTTTGGAGGACGACAAATGTCTGAAGACCAGAAAAAAGCTATTGCCGACAGAATGAAATCTGCTATGGAAAAAACGTTTGTACTTACTTTTAATAAGAGCGCTGCCACTTATAAAGAAGAAGCACAATTAGATGCGTCAGGAGGTGGTGGAAGATGGGGAGCTATGCTTTCGGGTTTTACATCTAATAACTACTATAAAAATATAAAGGATGGTCAGTATTATGATCAACGTGAATTTTATGGAAAAAACTTCTTGATTAAAGATTCATTAGAGACATACAATTGGACCTTAGTAAATGAGACCAAGAAAATTGGAAACTACACTTGTTTTAAGGCAACTACGACCAAAAAAGTGAGTGAAGTTATGGACTGGAGAGCCATGAGAAGAAGGGGTAGACAACAAAGAGAACAAAGAGAAAATGGAGCAGATGATCAGGCAAATGCTGATAATGCTCAAGATACACCGGAAATGCCAAAAGAAATTGAAGTTACAGCTTGGTATACACCAGAAATTCCAGTTAACCAAGGTCCAGGATCTTATTGGGGATTACCAGGTTTAATTTTGGAAGTACAAGAAGGAAGAACAACATTATTGTGCAATAAAATAGTGTTAAATGCGGATGAAAAAGAAGAAATCAAAGCGCCAAAAAAAGGAAAAGATGTATCACAAGCTGAGTTTGACGAAATCACGAAGAAGAAAGTAGAAGAGATGATAGAACAATTCAGTACCCAACGAAGAGGAAGAGGAGGCTTAGGCGGAGGACGTAGAAATTAAAATTCTTTTAAAAAATCAATCAAAAAAAATGAAACAAAAGATACTATATGCCATACTGTTGGTAGGGATGACTATGTCTGCACAGAAAGTTAAAATTACTGGATTTGTAAAAGACTCCGTAGGTAATCCATTAGAAATGGCAAATGTAATAGCCTATAAGAAAACGGACAATACCATGACAGCTTATGGTATCACCAATAGCAATGGAAAATATGGTCTATCAGTTCCGGCTAATGAAACTTACTTGCTTAAAGTAAGCTTTATCGGGCTTTCTGCAAAAGATAGAACTATTACTGTGAATGTGGAAGATGTAAAGGTAGATTTCGAGATGACATCCGAAGAAAATAGCCTTGATGAGGTAGAAATTGTTTATGAGATACCCGTCGTAGTAAAAGGGGATACATTGGTCTATAATACAGATTCATTTACTAACGGTAATGAGAAAAAATTAGGAGATGTTTTAGATAAACTACCTGGGATAGAAGTAAATGATGATGGGGAAATAGAAGTAGAGGGAAAGACAGTTTCTAAAGTGATGATAGAAGGGAAAGATTTTTTTGATGGAGATTCTAAACTGGCTACAAAAAATATTCCAGCAGATGCCCTAGATAAGGTAGAAGTATTGAGAAATTATGAGGATGTAGGTCAAATGCGAGGTCTTCGAAATAATCAAGATCAGGTAGCGATTAATATTAAATTAAAAGAAGGTAAAAAGAATTTTTGGTTTGGAGATGTAACTGTTGGAGCAGGAGTTGGAGAAACAGAACGATATTTGGTAAAACCAAAATTGTTTTATTATAATCCAAAATACAGTATTAATATCTTAACCGATTTTAATGACATAGGAGAAGTCCCATTTACTAGAAGGGATTATTTTAATTTTACAGGAGGTTTTAGGAATTTGGGCAGAGGTGGCACTTCGTTTAATATAACGAGTGATGATCTGGCATTTGCGGTATTACAGAATGATCGCGCAAATGAAATAAATACCAAGTTTGGAGCTGCTAATTTTAGTATGTCTGCCAGTAAAACATTAGATATTAGTGGATACGGAATTGTTAGTAATACTAAAACAGATTTAATTACTAATACAAGAAGAACGTATATCGATGATACTGCTGATCCTACGGATAATACTATAGAGGAAACTTTTGATAATACAGAACAAAGAAGCACCTTAGGGTTACTAAAATTAAGTGCTAGTTATAGACCTAATAATAATTTTCGATTGGATTATGATGTTTTTGGTAAACTTTCTCAACAAGAAGAGGATGATACTTTTCTTTCTGTAAGAGATGATATTTCTGAAGATATAAACGAACGGTTAGAGAATGATCCCTTTTCCGTACAACAGAATTTAAATGCATATTATACACTAAATTCAAAAAATATTTTCTCTTTTGAAGCACAACATTTATTTCAGGAAGAAGATCCGTTTTACAATGCAATTAGGTCCGAAATACCTTTTAGAGGAGTTTTTACTCAAATCAACGATCCTGATGATCCAAACTCAGATACATTTGATCCTTTAGAAGCTTCAGAACGATATAATGTCAATCAACAAAAAAATGTAACTACCAGTAAATTAGACGCAAAATTGGATTATTACTATGTATTGAATAAAAAGAGTAATCTTAATTTTACAATAGGATCTACCTTAAGTACGCAGAATTTTGACTCTGATATTTTTCAAATTTTAGATGATGGTGATCAAAACAGTTTTGAGTCGGAAGAATTTACTAATGATGTCAAGTATAATTTTAATGATCTATATGCTGGAGTACATTATAAGTTTATTACCGGAATCTTTACTTTTAATCCTGGAGTTAGTATTCATAACTATGATCTAAAGGATGAACAATTGGGGACTACCAATAGCCAGAATGAGTGGCAGGTATTACCGGACTTCTTCGCTTTAGTGCAGTTTAAAAAGAGTGAGAGTTTACGTTTTAATTATTCGATCACAGCAAATTATACAGATATAAATAATCTAGCAGAAGGATATGTTTTTAATAATTATAATTCATTATCCCAAGGGAACAGAAGTTTGGAGAATGCTTTA
Source organism: Aquimarina amphilecti (assembly GCF_900109375.1). Taxonomy (GTDB): domain Bacteria; phylum Bacteroidota; class Bacteroidia; order Flavobacteriales; family Flavobacteriaceae; genus Aquimarina; species Aquimarina amphilecti. The sequence continues at coordinate 311,591 of NZ_FOAB01000003.1, read as the reverse complement.
TATGATAATTACTCTTTGAACTATTTTAGTTTTAATATGTTTAATTACACTAATATTTTTGCTAGATTAAGTTATACCAATAGACGTAACCCTATTAAGAACACAAGTATTGTATCTGGTATTAATCGAGTAAACACACCGATTAATTCTAATCTTGCAGATCAAGTGCTATCAGGTAGTGGTAATTTTACCAGAACTTTTGGTAAGATTAAAGGAAATTTAAGTGCTAATGTAAGTTGGTCTAGTTTTAATAATATAGTAAACACACTTCCTAGTGAGAGTATAAGTCTTACACAAACGTATCAAACTGAATGGTCCACAAATTTTAAGAAAGGACCAAACTTTGATCTAGGATATAGTATCACCGTTAATGATTATGATAATAATGGCGCGGAAAGCACTTTTTATACGAGCCGTCCTTTTGCTAGGTTAGATTGGTCCTTTGCTAAAGGATTTTTACTGAAATCTTCCTATAGTTATTATAATTACCGAGATACCGAAACTACCTTAAACGAATATAGCTTTTGGGATGCGGAGGTGTTTTATCAGAAACCAGATAGTAAATGGGAATATAAATTTTCCGTTACCAACTTATTAGATACGGAAAGTATCAATAGAGATAGTTTCAATGAATTATTTAATAGTACTTCTAGTTATGTGGTTCAGCCAAGATATTGGATTTTTAGCGTAAAGTATAATCTGTAATAATGTAAATATGATGGGTGTTATCTTAATATAGTTGCTATATCCATTAATGCGAATCCCAAATCCAGTTTAGTATTCCGGGAGATTTGTTATACGGGTAAATTTGTAGTACTTTCAAAATGCAAACCTACTATGTTATAGGTGTGTATTATGAGTAGGAATAGCTATAAAAATATCAATATGAAAAATAAGATAATCTTTCTGGTTTTTGGGATTACATTGTTTCTTGTAAGTTGCGAAGATGCTAATACTTCGGATAAGTCCCAACCTAAAAAAGGGATGATTAAAGTGACAATACTATATCCTAATGATACTGGAAAAACATTTGACATGGATTATTACGCTAATAAACATATGCCAATGTTGATAGATCTATTCGGAGATTCGTTAAAGAGGTTAGAGATTGATAAGGGATTATCAGGGCGAACATCAAATGATCCAATTCCTTATCTAGCCATTGGATATTTATATTTTGAAAACCTTGTGGATTATCAAAACTCGTTCGGACCAAACGCTGCAAAAATTAGAGGTGATATCCCAAACTATACTAATATTAAACCGATTGTTCAGATTAGTAAGGTTGTACAATAACTAATTTACAGAATAAATTTATCGCACGATATAGGTAGGTTTATTAATGTCAATCAATAATTAACTAAATTTAATATTTATAAATAAGATGGGGGGAATGCTGCATCCTACAGCCAAAGAAATACTTGTAGGTCGAATTACAGGCCTAAATAGTGCTATTAGTATTACAGAGTATATGCTAACTTTTGGAATGAAGAATATTGAAATCCCTGAGTATTATACATCTCCTGGGACTGAATATTATATTGGTTTTGGAACAGGTTATGAACAAGGTCAAAAATTAAGGAGTTTGCTAAAGAAAGATGTAAGTAGTGAAATGTCTTTAAGTCAGAAGATAAAGTGTCTTTCTTTTTTATTGAAAAAACAGGAAACTTGTAGGTTAGTTTTATCCACACAATCTTTCTTGGACAATACTAAATATTGGAAAGAGCTTGAAATCTCTAAAACTATAATTGATGAAATACAGAACTTATTAAAAGAAAACAAAATTCAAAGAGCTGTTTATAAAATGCTTATATATCTAAAAGAAAGGTTTTATTTAGAAGCTTTAATGGAATTTTATGAAGTCTATTTGAATCTAGAGAATGCGAGATCAAGAAAGAAAAATAATAAAGAATATGAAATCGGATTAGAATTAGAGAAAATAAAAATTGAAGTTCAAAATTGGATTAATAAAAAGTAACAAAATTAGTTTTGACTCGTCATCATGCTATGCATACAATTATTAAACTTATTATTTCGATCAGTATCTTTTTGTGTACAGTTGTTATTATGGCTCAAAGTAACAACAAAACTATCACTGGGAAAGTTTTAGATAAAGAAAACAACAAACCAATAACATTTGCTTCTATTTACCTAAAAGGGCAGGCAATTGGCACAATATCTAATGAAGAAGGAAAGTTTGTTTTTCATATCTCTAATAAAGAAAGTGGTGTAATCATAATATCTAGTTTGGGGTATGGTTCTATAGAGAAAAACGTTGATGATTTTAATTCTGATCAGCAAATATTTCTAAGTGCAGAAGTAAGTGCGCTGAGTGAGGTGGTGATCACAACGACCAAAAAGAAAAAACTATCGGCAAAACAAATTGTAAAAAAGGCATATCAGGAGATTGCTAATAACTATCCTGATCAGTCCTATATTCTAGAAGGTTTTGTTCGTGATTTGCAAAAAGAAGATAGTACATATGTAGAATATCTAGAATGTGCGGCTAAATTCTATAATCAGCCAACAGATAAAGAAATTGAAGCGAAAGTAGAATTAGTGGCTATCAGAAATAGTTACATCGCAGAAAAAAATCCTTGGAACAAACAGTGGGAAAGAAAAAATTCAATTATAGACTTAATAGAAGATGATTTTATAAGATTTGATTATGGACCCATCAAAGGGAAAAATGGTTGGAAATATGAACTGGAGGATATCTTACCTTATAATCGGAAGTATGTATATAAAATAAAAGGAATGGATGTACCTTTTCAGAAAGCAACACTATACATAGATACAGAATCTTTTGCCTTTGTAAGAATGGAGCTTACGCGAACTGCACATAAAGGAAAATCATGGAAAAGAAGATTGACACATGGAGGAGAACAGCTGTATTATAATGTAATTTTTGAGTATCAGAAATATAAGAACAAAATGTACTTAAAAATATCAAAGGGAAGAAGATACCTGGAATATTTATGATACTAAAACTCCTAGTAAATTACTATTCGTAAAAGAACCAAAAAAAGAATTGTTCGTAAACAAAATCATTGTAGATAATGTAGAGAAATACCCATTTACTCGAAATATGAATTCTGATAGTAGTATAGAAAATCACTCAAGCGAATACAATGCAGAGTTTTGGTTGAATTATAATGCTCCACAACAAACTAAAGAAATAAGCAAAATTGAGCAATATTTAAAGGGAGCAAGTAACTAGTAGTAGTTTTACGTTATATCATCTGGTAAACATATATCACTAAAGTCACAGCGACAGCTCCAATAAGAATGCCTATTTTATTTTTAAATGTATTGTTTTTATAAGATTCTCTATTCTCCTTCTTAGACCAATAAAAGATCAAGAACGAGATAGCAATTACAGCGCAACCTATAGCCAGATACAATTTAGTCTGTTGATCAAAATAAGAAGTGTTATTTATAAGCGAAATGCAAATAAAGAAGAATACAAGTAGTAATAACTTATTATTTTTTTGAATGGTTTGCATAATGTTTAATTCGTTTGATTAGATATTTTTTCTGCTAGTAGTAAAGCGTTGTAAGCGTTTACAATCTTACCGGATTTTGATAATTCTGAAAAAGCGACTATTTTTTTTGTGCCATCTTCTTGTTTGATTTCAACCTTAACGTCAAAGGAACTTCCAGAATCCAGAAGTATTTTTTTTACTTGTTTGGCCGATAATTTTGGATAATAGGACCTTATTAAGGCTGCAATTCCTGATACAACAGGAGACGCAAGAGAAGTTCCTCCTGTAGTTGTATATTTATCAGTTCCATACTCTGTGGTATACATATCTACTCCGGGAGCAAAAACATCTATATGTTTTTTACCATAATTTGAAAAATTAGCTTTAAGATTTTGAATATTCCAACTACTCGCACCAACAACAATAAGATTATCAACAAATTCCTTTTCAGTATCATCATAATCATTCAAGTAATACTTAATTATATCATTGTTAGTGTTATTATTTCCTCCCGCTTTAATCAATAAAACATCTTTGTCTGCTGCATATTTTATTGCATCATTTACCCATTCCTCGTTTGATGAAAGTGTTTTTCCCCAACTCATATTTATAATCTTAGCACCATTATCCACTGCATAGCGTATGGCTAAAGCAACATCTTTGTCGTGTTCATCTCCACTTGCTACCATTACCACGGGCATTATCTTAATTTGATTAGAAAAACCTTGAATTCCTATGTCATTAGCACGATTTGCGCCTAGGGTTCCTGATACTGCTGTGGAATGATGAAACGGGACATCTCCATCAACTATTGGACTACCATAAGTGTAATCTCCAATATTGTTAATGTCATCTCCCGATATTTCTCTCTCGTTATAATTAAGATTAAGTGTAATTTCTTTTTCTTTATTCAAATCCTTGATATACTTGTCCATATAACTTTCTGTAAGTTCATACTCAATAGAATTTCTATATCCATATAACATGTGCTGGATAACTGAGTCTTTTTTATAAACCGTTAATAAACTATCTATGTCTACAATCTTGTACTCTTTTTTTGGCGATATACTATCTAAAAAGGATTTACAATTAACAACAGCAAGTTTCCATAGTTTCATGTTTTTTAAGGTTTCTTTGTTTTCTGCAATATCATTTTTCCATTTTAGAAAGGCTGAAGTATATAGTTGATAAGCTTTTATTTGATCATTCGGGATTTGATTATTTTTTTTACCACTAAAAAGAGCAATATACTTTTTTACAATCCGCGTACTTTCAAGAGGTGCGTAAGAGACAAAGCTACCGCTTGTATTACTGAGGAAATCCCAGCCGTTGATATCGTCTATATATCCATTTTTATCATCATCAATACCGTTATTAGGGATTTCGTTTTTATTATACCATATTTGATTCTTTAAATCTTCGTGATGTATATCTAATTTTGTGTCCAGAACCGCTACAATAATCTCTTTCCCTTTTTTAGATTTTAAAATTTTATTATATGCTTTTTCTAAACTTATTCCGGGGACTGAGTCATTAATATAATCTTTATGATACCAGGTTTTTAGTTGTTCTTTGGATAGTCGTTTAGGTATATTTCTTCCTGTTATCTTAATTGATTGTTCTCCTTCCTTATGATCTGCGGATAAATTATATTCAAATTCTTTAATAACTACCTCATTATTTATTCTTATTCCTTTATACCAACTGTTTGAGAAATCATCTTTCTCGAATCCTCCATTTTCTATATTAACCTGCTTAAGGTTTCCATTCTCGTCTTCTAAGTATAATTTGAAATCATCAAAATAGAATGTTCCGTTGTAATGAACAATTCCTCCAAAGTTTAGTTTATCAGCTTTCTGATCCAGCTCACCAACAATTTCATATTGTTGCCATATATTGTCAGTAATAGGTCGGTCGCTCATATTGTCGAAAAAAGCTGTTTCATTATTTTTAGTATCAACACGAACCCATAGTCCTGCTTTTACGTTAGGGTCTTTTTCATTTCCTATAACTTTAACCCAACCCTGAAGTTTAAATTTCGTTTTCTTGTCGGTTTTTATCTCTATAGATTGTACGAAAGAAGCCCAATTTCTAGATACTTTCTTGGTTTGTGCTACACCTTGATATTGATATATAAGTACAATGAGTACAAATAGCTTAGTGATTTTTGCCATGATATTACTTTTATTAGTATTGAATTCCCTTTATTATGATTATGAATTGTATAGTCAAATTTATTCTTTCAAAGAAAATCATGATATTTAAGCAAATAGATTACCAGTTATTAATTTATTAATTTCTTCAATAATTCAATTTGCCCAATGTGATAAGATTGGTGTTCTAATACATGAAGCCAGTGATAATGGTTGTTTTTATCAGAGATGGATGGTCTATTTTTTAACCAACCATTACTTTTTTTCTTAAAATTTTCTAGAGTTTTGCTTCTAATCTCATGAAAATAAGAAATGTAGTACTCAATATTCAAATTGACAAACGTTTCTTGTGCTTTACCATCCATTTTCAAAATTGATTCAAATCTCTTTTTTTCAGTATTATTGAATGTCCTGTTTTCAAATGTAAAAACCTGATAAAATGATTCAACTGCGGAAATATGCATTATTAATAGGGCTATGGAGTTTGATGTAAGATTTATTCTATAATCCAATTGATCAATAGTTAGATTTTGGATAGATCTAATCATTCTTATGCTTACATCCTCTAACATCCTGAGTAACTCATATACTTCACAATCGTAATCTTTTAAGTTTTTAAAATTGTCAGTGTAAGTGATTTTTAAATGAGATTCTTTATTGTATTCGGAGACTTCAGAAATAAAATTATATTCTAATATTTGATTAGGTGTTTTCTTACCAATTCCTTGAGTCCATCCAGGAACTAACAATTGACTTTTAACTTTATCAAAATTGGGGTTATTAATTATCACTTCCTCCGTTTCTTTTTTGTTTGATAAAAAAAGTCTGAAGCTTTTAAAATAAAACTCTCCTTGATTCGTGCAAAATCCTCCCAAATAGAGTTTAGATGAATTTATATCAATTATACCGTTAACTACATATTTCATCCATTGAGACGATTGGATACGCCTATCGGTCATGTCATCAAAGAAATCAATACCTCCATCAGCATTTTCTACTCTAGCCCATAATGCAGCTGAGCTCTTTGGGCTTTTAATTTTTGCCTTGACTAATGCTGTCAATTTAAAACTATCGTATATCTTATTGGCTAGATCAATACACTGACAAAACGAATTCCAATCCTGAGATATTTTCAAAAATTTAACTATTTAGGTTGATAATCTGGATGACCTGTTTGCCAAAATGCAAAAGATAAAACATTAGTTACACTTTCCAAACGTTTATCACTTGCTGTGTTGCTATGGCCAGTATCAAAATCTATTTTAAGTAAAATAGGAGTTTTATTTTCACTAAAATCTTGAAGTTTTGCAGCAAACTTAGCAGAATGCCATGGTGGAACCCTTGAATCATTAATTCCTGATGTAATTAATGAGGCAGGATACTCTTTTCCTTTTTCAATATGATAATATGAATCCATTTCCATTAAATATTGAAACTCTTCTTTGTTTTCAACAGTTCCAAATTCCTTGGTGTTATTCTTTCCATTATATCCAGTTTCTGCTCTTATCATATTTAGAAATCCAACATCAATAATGGAAGCCCCAAACAAATCTGGTCTTTCAGTCATAGCACGTCCAATTGTTATTGCACCCGCACTAGCCCCATTAATAGCTATTCTACCTTCGGAGGTATATTTCTTCTCTATTAAATATTCGGCACTTGAGATTAAATCTTTCCAACTATTAGCCTTTGTATTTTTAAACCCATTTTTATACCATAAATCGCCTTTTTCTCTACCTCCTCTTACATGAGATACCGCAAAAACTCCACCTTCACTTACCCAAGTCAAAATTTTCTCACTAAAAGATGGAGTAATAGAAACTCCGTATGCTCCATACGCTATCATCAGAACCGAGTTGTGACTATTAAGCTCAACACTCTTTTTATAAATTAAAGATAACGGAACCGAGTTCCCATCATGTGACGGGATTTCAAGTTCTTTTACTTCAAAATCATCAGTATTGTAATAACTACTTATTTTACTAATTTCAGCTTTCTTAAATTTTTTCTCTTCAAAATCGTATTCATATCTCTTTCTATCACTTAACCAACCTTCAACAATAATTGATAAATAGTTATATTTTTTTCCTTTGGTTTGAACGGATATGTTTCCTGCTTTAACAGGTATTGTTAATTCCTTCGTTTTGTTAAGAGAATCTATTAGGAAAATTTTGGCTTCTACTCCATTTTTAATTGTAGTATATACTATTCCTTCCTTTATCAACCTAAGACTTCTAATAATCTCATTTTTTTTCATTGGAACAATGATTCTTGGATTATTTGTGTCTGGAGAACTTAAAGATGTCTTACAAATCTGAAAATTAGAAGCGTTTAAAGAAGAGATATAAATCACACTATCTTTATCTCTTACAAACGATGTTACCTTATCTTTCTTGGAAAAAAGTTTCTTCCATTCTTTTTTATTATTTTCAATATTTTCAATACTAGTGTAATAATAATCTTGATAAATAGTAGCTCCAGCTACTGCTCCGAAAAAGAATTTCTCATCAGGATCCTCAATATATACAATTGGAATATCCACAGGCTTCATCTCAATATCTGGATTATTTATTCGTGAAAACATTTTTCTTGGAGATGAATTTAAAGGGTGATAAATAAATTCCATATCCATATAGGCATCTTTCTTATCCTTTGTATTTCTAACCTTATTATATAATATAGCTTCGCTATTTGGTGACCAATAAGCACCTCCATATGATGGTAAACAATTAGAAATTTTTAAAGGTAATAAAGTTTTCGACTTTACATCCAGAACTCTCAATTCAGAAAACTCATCTCCGTTTTTTGAAAAAGCTATTATAACTTTATTTCCGTTCCAATCAGGGCGAAAATAACTTATATAGAAATCTTTTTCTATATCCGAAGAACCAAATAGATATGTTTCTTCCCCGTTTAATCCATTCTTGTAATAAAGGTCTGAAAATTTTTGAGTTGAAAGTCTTTTAAAATAAAAGAACTTATTGTTTTTCGTTATTAAAACATTACTTACGAACTCATTTTGAGTACCTAAAATTTCTTTTTGTAATGAAACCAATTGGGGGCTATTAGGTATATTCTCTAATATTTTATTACTCCTTACACTTTGATTTTTGAACCATTTTATTACTGAGGAATCTTTTAAATTCTCAAGTTTTCTATATTCGTCAAAAATTATTTGACCATGATAATTATTTGATGTGGTTCCTATAAATTTCTTGTTTATTGATTGCTTATCCTTGCAACCAAGACTTACAATAAATATCAAAACGAAAACATACCTAAATTTCTTTCTTAACATATCTAACAAAGTACAAATTATTTAAAAATGGAACCTATGATGGTTCCATTTTAATTGAAATTCTAATTATTAAGCCGTACCGGCTGTATTAGTAGCAGTATTATTTCCTGTACCCTGCATACTAATCCCAGTGGTAGGATTATTTGTTAAGGTTGTAAGAGTACCCCCTCCATTAATTCTTTGCATAGAAGTCCTATCCAAATTTGATACCACGGTTTTTTTTAAAACTAATTTCTTCTTGTTTTTTATTTTCATGTTTATAAATATTTATCTCACAAAGCTATTTAAAATTTTACATTCTTTATTGCCATTTTGCCTTATATATGATCCAATTTATAAAATGGTATTTAAAAAAAAAACACCTAAATTATTGATTATCAATTTTTTTTATAAAGTAAGAAGCATGTATTCCTGTTTGTTTTAAAAATGCACGATTAAAGGATTGTATACTAGTAAATCCAACTTCAAAAGCTATAGCTTTTATCGAATACAATCTAAATTTCGGGTCATTTCTCAATTTGTTTACACAGAAATTAATCCTTAAATCGTTTATATACTGACTGAAGTTTTTCTGTTTATTTATATTGATTATTTTAGACAAATATGTTGAATTTGTACAAAATGATTTAGCTAGAGCATCCATTTTTAATCCTGATTTTAAAAATCTATTTTTTTCTTCAAAAGTCTTTAATTTATATAATATATCTTTTACTATTTCCTCATCTATATCTAGTTCTGACGAAACCTTAGAAATATTATTTTCTTCCTGATAAGAAATTTGAGGTTCTACTATTTTCTTTTCCTCAATAAGTTTTTCAAATTTACTCTGATAAATTTTCTTTTTTCTGTAGTAAAAGAAAATTAAAACTAACAATAAGAAGATAATTAAAAAGGACAATATGATCCCACTATCAGACCTTCTCTTACTTTTCTTTAGTTGATTAATAGCAGTATTTCGTTCATTAATTAATTCTTTATAATCATAATGTCTTACGATATTTGATTTTATATTCTTATTATTAATATTAAAAACACTATCAAAATGAATCAATTTATTCAAGTATTTTATTTGATTATTCTTATCATTCGATCTTCTATAATAATCAATTAATAATTCATAACTATCTCTTATGTCTATGGAAAAGTTTTCATCATTTGTTAGAAAATCAATTTTTTTTAAATAGGAAACTGCTTCATTTCCCCGATTGATTTTAAGTAGAACTTTGGCTATTTGAAGGTAAATTATTGTTTTATTCGCTTCATAATTATTGGATTGCTCAATTCGTACTTTAGCTTTGATCAAGGAGTCTAGAGCTTTTTTATAATCATTTTGCATTCGATTCTGAATTCCGTTTAAAGCTAAAAAACTAGTATATAAATCTTCGTCATTACTTTTATGACTTTTAGCTAAACCAGAATGAATATATTTCTTAGCAGAATCTGGAAACTTTAATCTTAAAAATGAATCCGAAATAGCAAATAATGTGCTGTTAAGTGACCCTTTTAGATCTATATCATTTGTGTCACTTTTAATTACATTCAGATTCTCTTTAAATAAAACTAAGGCTTCTTTTTCTTCTCCTAAATTTTTTTTTAGAAGTCCTATATTATGTTTTATAGCTATTTCATAAAATTTATTCCGATTAATTTTAGCGAATTTTAATGCTTCCAAATACAAGTTTAATGCCTTGTTATATTCCAGATTATCAAAATAATAGACTCCTTTTCTTAAATAAGCTAAACTAGGGAATTTTTTATTTTGTTTATCTTCTGTTATGTGAATTATACTATCTAAATACTTTATTTTTAAAGGGTTTTCTGATATTTCCGATAATAATTTATACCCATTTGCAATAACCAATTCATCTTTCTCCTTTTTCGCTTTTTTCAAATAGGAATTAGCATATATTTTAGACATCAATGAATCCCCCCGATAAAGATTATAACTTTTTTCTAATTCTTCTAATGTTTTATCGTATAAAGAATCTATTGAAATATTTACTTGAGCGGTTAGACTAGTAAAAAAAACTAAACAAGAAAATGAGATAGATAGACATAAAAGTTTCCTATCATTATTGTTCTTTTTTTTCTGCTGTTGATATATTCTCATCTAAAAGGTTCTCTTTTAACCAGAATAACTGATTTATATACTTAAATAATATACTTTCAATTTATGAATTGGTAATCCTCAATTTATGAATTGAAACCATCTTTCCTTGCATTAACGTAATTCTCGTACATATATTTGCCATGACAAAAGGTAGTTCAAAAATCTGATCAGTAACAAAACTACTATAAAAATTAATAATAATCTTATAGGATTCCGTAATGCGCTTAAAAAGTTTAGTGTCTAAAAATTAAGCTAATTAGTCCGATCCTAATAACTCAATAATTGAAGTTTTTTAAATAAGCTGTTGCTACCAAGGGTTGTGAAGTTCTATAAACGATGTCTGTTGTCATCGATAAGGGTTTTGCATTCAAATTTTAAAGGAAAAGAGTAAAAAAGTAAAGGAAAATAACACATGAACTCAACAAAAAATCAATATATCGTAGAAGGAATCATCTTAGGTAATAACGATGTCCTAAAATCATTTTATAAGAAAAACTTTCCAGCTGTTAGAAAGATTATTCTAAAATACCAGGGCACAACCGAGGATGTAGAAGATGTTTTTCAGGAAGCAATGATATTAGTATACCACAAATTACGAACAGGGGATCTAGAACTGCACCAGTCGATTCATGCATATTTTATAGGAGTTTGTAAAAATATTTGGAAGAATCAATCAAGAAAAAAAAGGATGTTAGAATACAGCGAGCCTATTGTTCAAAAAGCAGAGGACAATGATACGTCTTTGTACGATAAGATAACCAATAGGGATCAAGAAGAAGTGTTTTATAGACATATAACTAAACTTACGGATAGCAGCAGATTGGTATTGGGATTATTTTTTGAAGGAAAAAGCATGCGTGACATTGCTAATAGTACTGGGTATACAGAAGGGTATACCAGAAAAAAGAAGTGTATGATTAAAGATCGTTTATTTCAGATGGTACAAAACGATCCTATCTATGCCGAATTAATAGCATAGCAGTTGTTTAGTAGGGCTTTGTTAAGCTTAGTTACTAATATAAGGACTTAAGTTCTCGAAGTATAGGGTCTAAAGCTCTATAATTATAATATAAGATATAAATCCAAAAGACCCTACAATCTTACGGTATAGATAATCTAAATAAAAAACCGTTGCGCAACGGACAAGGCGGAAACCGAAAAGCCTTTAGATAAAATAGAGTAGGTGCAAATTATTTTAAATTAAAAACAACATGGAAAAATTTGAAAGTTTAAAAATCGAGAAAATTGGATTAAGTAATATTTACGGAGGAACACAATATATTAATACTTCTTTTGGAAGCGGCGATACAGCACAATGTGACTGCTTAGAAGACTCTAATGATAATGGAAAAGCAGATCCAGGAGAGTGTATGGAAATAATTGCATGTGAATAATGTATTAACTATTAAATCAAATATGATGAAACGAATTAAAGATTTTCAAAATTCTGAAATGAATGGTATTTCCTTGAATCAAATTAGAGGAGGTAATGAAACTTCACACACTGGTCTAAACTCCAATGGTCAATACACAGATGTATGGGAAGATAGTAATGGAGATGGAAGATTTGGAGTAGGAGATATGTTCTGCTTTGTAGAGCCATATAATGCTCGTTAAAAACTGTAGAGATGTGTAATAAAAAAAGAGGTAAGTATATTCTAGATATTTGCTTATCTCTTTTTATAAAAAACTACTTTTACAAGAACCTATTTTTTTGAAAAGCTAAAATATGAAACCAATATATCTTCTACTTCTTTTAATGGTAACAATCGTCTCTTGTAAAAAATCACAACCAAGTAATGAAGAAATTGAAAAAGCTTTTCAGGTAGTTAATAACGAAAAACTTTGGAAAGAGTTAGAAGAAATGGTTTACAACGATCAACACTATAGAAATCAAACAAGTAACCTAGATATAAATCATAAGGACTATAAAACAAAAAGGGATTCATTAGAAGATAGAAGATACTTAAATGATCAAGAAAACACCCGACGAATTATAGAGATTACTGAAAAATATGGTTTCCCAAATTCAGATCGAACCGGAAAACCTATTGCTCCCTGGATATTATTTCACCATGCACCTGTTGAATATCACGAAAAAATTAAACCTCTTATCGAACGTGAATATCAGGCTAAACGAATGGATAGTATGACTTACTTAATGCTTAAATGGCATGTGAACGGAAGACAAGGTCTTCCTTATTAATTCTTAAGCTACAATATAAATGAAATCATTTCCTATATATAGTATTTGTCTACTTGTTTTATTCTCTTGTAAGCAAGATATAAAAACAAATGAAGAGATAGAAACCGCTTTTCAGAATCTTGATAAAGTGATACTACAAGAGGAACTAGCAACAATGGTAAAAAATGACCAACGCTATAGAAAACCCCTAGACTCTATATATAGAATTGGAAAACAACCTCCAAAAAAAGAATGGGACTCACTCTGGAGCATTCAAGAGCGTTTAGATGATCAAAATACACAAAAACTCATCACTTTTACTGATCAATATGGGTTCCCAAATCCAAACCGTAGCGGAAAACCAATTCCTATATGGCTAATATTCCAACATGCGGATGATAAATATTGTGATCAATTGATGCCATTGCTACATCGTGAACTGGAAGCAAAGAGAATGACTACCGCAGAATATCATTTGATCAAATGGAATTTAGAAGGACGGCAGGAATTATTACCTCTCAAAATTGTTACTAAAAACTAAAAAAAATATTCTTATTATGATACTTGTCATTGGTGATACTAACGATATCACCACTAATATTGCTATGGAGTGGATTCGTCATTATACCAAAGATGTAAAACGAATTAACTTCTCAGGTTATACTCCGTTAAATAGTCTTAAAATCACAAATCAAACTTGTACTTCAAAAATTGCTTGTATTGATACAAGTAAGGTTGAAAAAATATGGCATCGTCGTGGAAGTATGCGTTTTTTACCAAGTACACTTAGAAATACTACTTCATCTTTATATACCTATCTAAAAAAGGAGGAAGATAGTTTATTAAAATCGTTGGAAGATATTCTTGGTGAAACTAAAGAATATATTGGCAGCTATCATAAGGAAGTTGAAAATTATAAAATTGATTATCTGCTAAAAGCAAAAGATTGTGGTATTCGAATCCCGGATACATTAATAACAACTTCCAAAAAGGAATTACAATCGTTTTTTAATGCTTATGATCAAATTATTACCAAAGACATTCGATATGGTATAAAGATAAAAGCTCAGGATTCTGGGATGTATTCAGCAGGTACCTTTGTCGTATCTGAAGATATGATTACATCTATGAAAGAGCATTTTGCTCCAACATTGGTACAAGAAAAGATTGATAAAAAGTATGAAATCCGAGTTTTCTTTTTTAAAACCACCTTGTATCCTATGGCTATCTTATCACAAAATGACACCAAAACTTCGGTCGATTACCGTAATTATAATAGAGAGAAACCAAATAGAAATGTTCCTGTTCTTTTACCAAAACATATTGAACAAAAAGTACTAAACTTTATAAAAAGATCTAGACTCTCTACAGGATCTATAGATCTTATCGTAGACAGGTCGGATGATTATATATTCTTAGAAGTTAATCCACAAGGACAACTAGATTGGGTTTCAAAACATTGCAATTATTATATCGAAAAGAATATCGCAGAATATCTAGTTTTTAAATAATCAATACTAAAGTAATATGGACCAAATAAAGAAATTACAACCCGTTTTACCGCTTACGTTTCAAAAAGCAGAAATTCAAAAAAATAGGATTTTCAAACAACAAAATAAAACAATTGCAATTGATTATATAGATACAGATGCAATGACTCCTTATAGTTTTTACAGACCCATTTCGAAAATTTTTACCCTATGAAAGTTGAACAAGAAACTCCTTTTAAACTTATTGCAAATTGTATTCCTGTAAAAGGGGCTAAAAGAAGCTCTATTTGTGATCTTCATAGGGGATCCATACAACTAATCCCTAATGATTTATATGAGCTAATAAAAAAGCATGAAGGCAATACCATTATAGAAATTAAAAAGGAGTATAATCATAAATATGATACCGTAATTGACGAATATTTTGAGTTTTTAATTGAACATGAGTTTATATTTTTTACTGCCACTCCAGAGTTATTTCCAAAAATGTCTATGGAATGGCAATCACCTAATGAAATTACGAATGCTATTATAGATATTGGAAGAAGTTATAAGTATGATATTTTTAAAGTATTAGATGGCTTAACCAATATGAATTGTAAACATGTAGAATTAAGATTTTTCAGAAAAATTGACTTTGATGAAATCGAAACTACTGTAAAGCATCTAAATACTATAAAGTCATCTGTACTGTCAATAGATTTCACGATACCTTTTTCTAAAGATTTTGATAAGAAAAAAGTGCAGGACCTTATGTATAATTTTCCTAGAGTTTCTTCTTTTAGGTTTTATTCCGCTCCTGAAAAAAAGTTTATACCACCAATTGATAATAAAAGAGGGTATATTATTTATTCTAATCAAGTTTTAAAGAACGTAAAATGTTGCGGACTTATTGATCCAGGTTTATTTTCGGTAAATATTAAAACATTTACTGAGTCATTGAAACATAATTCTTGTCTAAATGGAAAAATCTCAATAGACATAGATGGTAATATTAAAAATTGTCCATCAATGAAAAAATCTTTTGGTCATATTGATAAAAATACTTTTGAAGAAGTTTTAGAGAATAAAAATTATAAGGAATATTGGAGCATTAATAAGAATCAAATAGAAACTTGTAAAGATTGTGAGTTTAGATACATATGTACTGACTGTAGAGCTTATGTAGAGACTCCTAAAAATACTTTTAGTAAACCTTTAAAATGTGGGTATGACCCATATGAAAACACTTGGGAAGATTGGGATAAAAATCCATTAAAACAGGAAGCTATAAATTATTATGGGTTAGAACCTACAGAGAGTATTTCTTAGGTTGAAAAACTATTTTAATTTTTTAAAATGTAAGGTAACATTTTATGCTTTAATGACACTATAATTATAGAATCTGAATTAAATAGAAAATGAATAAATATATAATTGTAGTTTTAGTACTTTGTATTCAATACATCAACGCTCAAAAAGGAACTGATCCTTGTTTTCGGTTTATAGCAAAAGACAGTGTGAGAATTCATCTAGACAGTGCCGAACAACCGATAACTCAAGACTGTGCTTATTTCTACAGATTAGCTAAGGTGAATCCAGAGAATCTTATTAATGATGGCTATTTTGAAGATTACTACATGGATAATCGTATAGCGGTAAAAGCTACAATGGAAAATGGTAAGTTAGAAGGCAATGCCGTGGTTTATTTTGATAATGGTAATAAATTAATGGTACAAAACGATCCTATCTATGCCGAATTAACAGTATAAAGGTGGTTTTTAATATTTATAGGCACTCTTTGTTTAATTCTTTAATAAAATAGGAAGGATATATACCCGTTTTTTTATAGAAAGCTTTAGAAAACGCTTCAGAATTATTGAAACCTATTTCTTTAGCAATTGCCTTAATCGTGTATTTTCGAAAAATTGAATCTTCTTTTAACTTATTTATTGCAAAATCTACACGAAGATCATTTATATAATTAGTGAAATTTTTTTCTTTAACTGTGTTTATGACTTTCGAAAGATATGACGAATTTGAATTGAAGCTTTTGGCTAAATCTTTTGAATTTAAATTGTTTTTTAAATATCCTTTTTCTTTTTCAAATTGGTCTAATTTATCTAATAAGTCGGCTAGGGTTTCTTTGTTAATAGTGGAAGAAACCGATTGATTATTAGATTCTTTATCATCATCTTGTTCTTTTGTGCTATCGAGTAATTTAGAAAATCTTTTTTTAAACACTTTTTGACGATAATAGTAATAACCGATGCCAATTAAACTTATGACGAATAAAAAAGTTATAATAGTATTATAAAAAGATGTTTTCTTTTTTTCTTTCTCTAAATCAGTAATAATTTTTTCTTTTTCTTCAAGTAATAGTGGGGTATCATACTCCTTAGTGATTTTATTCTTTAAGTCGCCAAAGCTTTTGTCTGAAATACTATCCAGATGAATTAGCTTATTGATATAGTGAAGTTGTTGCTTCTTATTTCCCGTATTTTTGTAATGATTTACTAAAGAAGTATATGCATTCCTTGATTCAGGTATCAAATAGTTGTCGAGTTCTGCAATAGAGTCTACTTTTTTATAATACGCTATATATTTTTCTTTATTCGAAGTTGCTTCATAAGATTTTCCTAAATGGAGGTATGCATCAATTAAATTGTAATTCTCAAAAAACCAATTTTTATCCGATTTTTCATAAGTGTTCAAAGCGTTATTTATATTAATAATAGAAGAATCATAATCCTTTGTATAATATTGAATTACTCCTTTATGCAGTAGAAAAAGATTCTGAATATCTTTACCTTCCGCCATTTTTATTCCTTTTTTGTTAAAAGTTAATGCAGAATCTATTTCTTTATTTTTTCTGAAAGTAATTATTAAATCGGAAAGTGTTACCAAATAACTTAAAGAGTCGTTTTGATCTTTTGAAATTCTTACAGCTTCGTAAGCCAGTGCTTCTTTAAATAGCGTTATGGATTCTTCATAGTTGCCGGTTTTTCTTTTTAGTAGAGCGATGTTATGCTGTATTATTGCTTTGTAATTAAGATCATTTCTTTTTTCTGCCCATTCCAATCCCTTTAAGTAATTATCTAATGTCAGATCAAACATGCCTTTACCACTATAAAAAGTGCCTTTGTTTACATAAAAAGAGGTAGGGTAATATTTGTAATTTGACTGTTTGCCAAATACTATTGCACTGTCTAAATAAGTAATGTATTTTTCAAAATCCTTGGTTTTATAATAGTAAAAAGCCATTTCACGATATCCACTTGTAATGGGGGTTATCTTTTGGTTGGCTTTAGCTTTTTTGAGAAGAGCTTGTACGTAGGGTTTAGCTTTTATCAAGTCAGTCTTAATTAAATTTTTGTAGGTTTTAATAAGAACTTCGTAAGGAAGTTTGGACAATGAATCACTTGATTGTCCAAAACTAAATATTGGGATTAAGACAAAAAGATTAAATATTAAAAGCCTCAAGTATTTCATTGTTTATTCTTTAGATGAGATCAAAAGTATTTAAATCTTTCAGTAGAAAGCAAAATATTGTTAACTATAGACTGAAAAGCTTCTCGTTTTTTATCAATTACGACTTCTGTTTAAAAAAATTACTTGAAGTTATGCGTGATCTTACATATATACAAGGGTATGACCGATATAAAAACACTTGGGAAGATTGGGATAAAAATCCATTAAAAAAACAGGCTATAGATTATTATGGGTTAAAGGGTTTAGAATCTACTTAGAATATTGTTAAAGGTTGAAAAACTATTTTAATTTTTTAAAATGTAAGGTAACATTTTATGCTTTCATGACACTATTAATATAGAATCTGAATTAAATAGAAAATGAATAAATACATATTTATAGTTTTAATACTTTGTATTCAATATATCAACGCTCAAAAAGGAACTGATCCTTGTTTTCAATTTATAGCAAAAGACAGTGTAAGAATTCATCTAGATAGTGCCGAACAACCGATAACTCAGGACTGTGCTTATTTCTACAGATTAGCTAAGGTGAATCCAGAGAATCTTACTATTGACGGTTATTTTGAAGATTACTACATGGATAATAGTATAGCAGTAAAAGCTACAATGGAAAATGGTCAGTTAGAAGGCAATGCTGTGGTTTATTTTGATAACGGTAATAAACTAATGGAAGGTAATTATGAAAATGGAAAGAAAGTAGGTATCTGGAAACATTGGTATAAAAGCGGTAAACCCTACATAACCTATAATTATGAAGATAATCAGGTTAAAATACTAGAATATTATACAAAAAGAGGTAAAAAGAAAGTAGAAAATGGGTTTGGAAGTTTCAAAAACGATAGAGGAAGAAGGCATGCAGTTGTAAAAGGAAAAGTAAAGAGTGGATTGCCAGATGGCATTTGGACTTTAAAAAGCAAGTCCAATAATCGATTGATCTATAAAGAAGAATATAATGAAGGGAAGTTTATAAAGGGAGAAGGGTATCCATTAGGGGCTTTATCTAAAACCACGTATTCTACAATTCCTTATATTTCGTTAGATGGAAATATAGAAGTTTCTAAAACTATAAGTATAGAAGAATGTAAATCTTGTACTAAGCATATGGTAGGTTATAAAAATGTTGGGTATCAATCTTCACAAAAAGGGAATGATTTTTATTCATATTTAGGGAAAACATATACCACAAATAATAAAAAAGGATATTCCTTATGTAGTTTTGTAATTTCTACAACGGGAACTATTCAAAATATTAAAATCCAAAATAGCAGTGCAGTTGCTATTGATGAGACTGTAGATATCAAATATTTAATTTTAAATTCTGGCAGTTGGACACCAAGAATATTGAAAGACAGAATGCCTAAGCATGGTTTGAATGGTATTTCTCGTAAAACTGTTAACGCTGCTATTCCCACAGTAGTTAATTTTGTAATTCATTATACAGATAATGGATATTTTTTGTATCCAGAAGCAAGTACTAATATAACAATTGGGACCAAGAAATAAATGATCGCGTGTAATAAGAATTATACACCGACAGACCCTTTAAATTTTCAAAGGCTGATAATTGGATAAGTAATTAGTATTCTTCTTAGGCTATTAAATCTCCTCTTAATACCTCAGTAAATACGAACATAATAAAGGTTGAAAAATCCCTTGAGAGCACAAATATAAGCATGCGAAATTAGAATTTGTTTTGCTTTTCGACTATCTTTAGAGTAAAAAGTAATTGGATGGTTAGAAATATAACGATGCTCTTCATAGTAGTTTTATGGAGTTCTTGTAATATTGGAAAACAACACGAAAACCCTGTAAATGAAGTAAAAGGATGGCAAGAAATCTACAGAAATGATAGCGAAGGAAATCCCTTATTCGGAGATATAAATGATTTAAAAAAAGCAGTACGCCAAGGTTGCGAAATTAGAGTAGGTTGGGGTATTTATAATGAATACAAAAAAGATGGATTAAAACAAGTGATTACCGTTGAGCACACTGCGGAAGCACAGTTCTTAACTATTAGTAAAGGTCATGTTTTTGCACAATTATCAAAAATCATGGGACAAGCACCCTCTAGAGAATTACCTCATTTAAACTTAATAAAAACACATTCTTGGTATTCTATTTTAGGAACGACAGGAGAAATGACACAAGTATACCTTGATAACAAAGATGTAAATCAAAGTGATGAGTTTTCTGATAACGTAAAAATGATCTGGTATGTTAATGTCAATGATTGTGATTATAGTAAAAATGATGACCAACCACTATATTAAACCAAACTCACGATGAAAAGAATAGTTTTTTGCTTTGTTTTTTGTATACTCCTATTTTCTTGTAATCAAGTTAAAAAGGATACGTCTAATATTGCGCAACCTGAATTAGAAAAACAAATGAAAATTACACCAAAACAAGGAATTGTTATAAAAGAGAGTACTAAGAGTTTTGTGGAAACATATAATGGGTTAGTAGCTATTATTGAAAATAATCCAAATCTAAAAATTATAGCCCAATTAGATCATCAGGCAAACGCAGCATCTGTGGGATTAGAGCTGAACCCTACCAGAATTATTATGTTTGGAAACCCTAAATTAGGAACTCCACTGATGCAAAGTGCTCAAACTACAGGATTAGATCTTCCGCAGAAAATTTTGGTTTTTCAGGATGATGCTAACGTAGTGAAGATTTCATATAATGATCCTAAATACTTACAGCAGCGTCATGGTATAGATGATATCGAAGAGGTGCTAAATAAGATAAGTGGAGCGTTGGATAAAGTTACTTCGGCTGCAGCAGGATTATAGCAAGATCAAGTTTTTTGTAAGATTTTGAGAATAAAATTTAGATGTATCTATTACTAATTCTGGACTTTCACTTTGATAGGACCACCACTGGAAACATAGCTTCCGCCGATTTCATCAATGTTAATGTTTAATTCATTACTTGTACTGATTTCATTAATGTCAATCTTAAGTTTGTCGTAAGTACTAATACTTTTGATATTTACATCAAGTTCTTTATTAGTTGCTAGTTTAACTGTAATTGTTCCATCTTTGTTAACAGGAATCAATCCGTAATTGGATGATAAAGATGTACCACTAGCATAAGCTTTTGGTATAATATCAATGTCTTTTATTGCAATAATGCTTAATGCAATTGCAATAATTGTTAGGATAGATTTTGTGTACATATCAGTTTTCATACTATGATGTTTTTTTGATATTACCTCAAAAATTGCACCGATATCTTACATAATATGTTAACGCATTAATTTTTTATCCAATGATTCTGTTTGTTCTTTAAAATACCATCCTTCTGTAAGTTTTTGTAAATCAATTTCTAATAATGGGTTTACATGATAATTTATATTCTTTAACGAATAATGCAATGCCGTAGAAGCATCATTAATTGAATTGTTTAAAAGCGGTAGATTAAATTTGTCAATTCTCATTTCTGTTACAATGTCAACATAATTGTTTTCAATGGCAATACGTTTGTTTTCAGGGTTAAGATTTCCATCAATATCATTAGGCATTTTTACCTTATCAGATAGTGATAATCCAAGTCGTTGTATGAATTGAGAATTGATTTTTAAAGAATCTGCATTTTGTGATATGCTATCAACATGGATAGAATTCTCTTTTTTAATGTACTCTAAAAGTGATACCTGAAAGTAATATTGATATCTAATTTTATTGTCCGGTGTTTTTAAAGTATGTTCTATGGATTTTCGTTTTTTTATTGAATCATCAGAGCACCTTATTAAAAGTTTTTTATTGAGTTGCGTGTCACTTAAGATTGAAATTGTAACAGATTCTAATGACATATAATTGATTTTATCTACACTTTTATTAATAAGGTTTTTTAGAATATTAGAACCTCTCCATGGCGATTTCTTGAAAATAGAAGATGCCAATAATCCAATAGATACGAATGGCATAGCTATAGCGCCTAATAATGAAGTTGCTACAAAAGGGACTTTTAATAATATGAATTTTAAGTATTTATTACTCAATAAAACTCCTTTTATACGCGCAATTGATGGGTTAAAAAGATTGTTTTCTAGTTCATGAGTATATTGATTTTTATCATTAAAAAAATCGATGCTCTTAATTTTATTGGTAAGCTGATTTTCTAGGCTAGAAAAACCTTCATTAGCAATAAAAGGTCGATCTGGCCTAAATCCACCAGCACTTTCTTTTAGTGATAATAATGTACTTAAACGAGCAAATTCAAAAGCATATTTTCTGGCTTTTAAAGATGCAAACCCACCAAAAGCTTCAATTTCACTCCCAGGTAATTCTATGGTGTTTAGGTTTTTATTAATGGGTAGTATTGCCGCGCGGTAAGCATTCTCGTTTTTTCCATCTGTATTTAATGCAAAATCGGCTATTACCTTAAAAACTGTTTGCGCAAAGATATTTTTATCTCCTTTGTTAGTTAGTTGCAACTTCTCATATACTTTGTCAATCTTAAGAGGCTCTGATTTTCTGATTTTTTGATCAATTAGATTTTTAAGACTCATTAAATCTTCTTGACGTATTTTAATACAAGTAGTTAGATGACTATTTGTGTCTTCGCAGTTCTTTCTTATTTCTGCTAGGAAATACTCCATAGGGTCCCTAGTGCCTAAAGAAATGATGCCGTTTTTTAAGTTTTTTGCAATTTTATTGAAAGCGGTAGCAATAATTTCAATACTCAAATTGCTGCTCATATCAGTATTCGCATCTAGGTAATTGAAAATAGTTTTTCTGAGTTCAAAATTTTCTTTTATATCAATGATTTTATGTTCTTCTTTAATACTTCCTTGGTTTGTTAATACACCTAAAATACTAGAAGTATTTCCTAGAAGTTTACTTAATTCTTTTTTGAAAGTAACTTCATTATCTGACATTTTAATAGGCGAAAAAGCAGACACTTTAAATGAATGATATTGTTCTTCTCTAACAATGGGATCTACAAATAAAATAAGTCTTTCTTCATTTTCGGTAATACGTCCAAAATCCTGAAAGGTTCCTATTTTAAAGGCTTCCCGGATTGGTTCGTTGTTAAAAGTTCCTCCGTCTATGTATGGAAAGTTAAAGCTTTCATAGTTTAAGATGTTATCTACCTCCTCAGCAAAAAAACTATTTTGTTTAAAGGAATCATTACTGTTGGAAATATGAGTATCAATTTCGTTTTTTATTTTAATGAAAGAAGATGGCCAATTTGTGTTATTATCGTTATCTCCAAACTCTTGCTTATATCTTTTTAATACTACTGGTTCAAAAGCTATTGGAAATGCTCCGCAGCCTAGCGCAGAGGCAGAAATAGTCGCCCAAGCTGATTTATCCGTCATCTGAAAATGAGTTGGAGTATTTGGATTGGGAGTATTAGAAAATTTTAACCATCTTGAGTCTGATTCTTTTTGATCTTCTTGAATTGCATTTTCGTCAAAAACAAAATCGATTACACGCAATTCAGAATGGTTTTCTGATCCAACTGATTTCAGAAAGTTTTGCTGAAGTCTATCTTTGCTTGGACTTCCATTTTTGAAAAAATCTATTTCAATGGGAAGGAGATTGGTTAATGAACAAGCAAAAATCACACGTTTTGGATCTAAAAGCTGCCTTTTGGATATATCCATTCCATTAGAATCCATTAGGTATTTTTTGGTAAGATCTTCTAAAAGTTTTCTATCTAATAGAGAAAAAGATTCATTAGGTTTTGGCTTGTATTCATCATTAGCTTTGGTGCCATAAAGTTTTAGAGAATTAACTTCTTCTACCCATAATTTATATTGAATTTTTTGAGCGAGTTGTAAGGCTTTTAATGTTTCGAACTTGTCTTTGTGTTTATTTGCCTTTGAAATATCTCCGTTAAAATAATCTCTTATAATTTCATCTAGTAAATTTTGTTCTGTAAGTTGATCACTAAATAACGGGATCATTATCTGATAATCAATAAGGCATTTTAACATTATTGTCAAAGCAATTGCGCCCGCACTTGCTCCACTCATTCCGTCAACGATTACTTTATCGTATGAATTTTTATCATTATCCTTACCATAAAGTACTAATAGTTTTAAAGCCTCTGTTAATGCTGATCCAGAAAAAGAGCCTAAAGAAACTCCTCCTCCCATAGCCAGGCAGACGCGCAGTGTTTTTCCCATGATTTATTATTTTATAAAACCTATCACCTTCTTTATTTGTTATAAAGAAGAGTTGCAATCTTCAACATATAAGATGGGATTATGTTAATCTCGATTTATATATCTCGATTTTCCCATTTTTTGTTGACTTTGGGGGGTTGGAGGGGATGTAGGGATATTTGTTTGAGATGATTCTTCTGTGCTTCTATCGGTAGCATTACTATCTGTACTCATTGAAGGATCTGGATTTGTAGTATTTGAATCTGCTTCTTTAGGAATGTTTCTTGCCTTTTCTAAAGGTTGTGAAGGAGAAATACCAAATAATGTTCCTGCAGCTGCTTTTAACCGTTCTGTGAATTCTTGTGATGCAAAACCAGAAATAATAGCAAGACTCATAAATGAAACCATCCCTCTAAAAGATATGTATTCATTATCATATGTTGGATTAGCAGTTGAGGAAATGATCAAATGCGATATGAAAAATATTAGTAACCCTGATATAGCAGCGGTTAATGGTCTTATGAGATAAGGTATAAACAAGTGATCTGGAAACATTTTTTCTTCTCTATAAAACTCAAAAATTCCACGAAGGTTCGCTAATACTCCTCCCAGCATGCCTGCTAAAAACATAACGACCAGCATATCTAGAAAATTCACAGGCTCAACCTCTTTTTCTTTCGTTTCTTTTTCTTTTAGTAAAGAGTTTTTCTTTTCTAGATCCGTTGAAACGGACAAATTTATTTTTGTTTTAGACAGTGTTGCATTAGAAGTGTCTCTTACGATTGTATCTATTTTTATAGGGCTAGCAGGCATCGGCCGTATGTTAACAGAAGAAGAATCTAGGTTGCTTTTATCAACTATTTTTGCACTTTCATTTAGTGTATTATGCGTGTGTTCTTCTGTGAAAAAATCCTTGTCATATACGAGAACATAAAAATAACTGTATAGCAATAGTACCGAAGTAATTGCTAGAACTACATTATAAATAATGGTAACAGTTGGTTTCATTGTTAAAATATTACTATTTGTAATAAATAATGATCTATTAAAAATTTTACTTTTTTGCTTGACTAAAGTTCCACTTGATTCCTGGTTTTAATATGACATCTTCATTACCAGTTATAGCATTTGTTTCTTTTTTAAGTGAAACAAATAGTGTGATACTAGGAATAAGATATGCTTCGGCGTATCCTCCAAAATCAATACTTTTTTTCATGCTATCGTGATAAATCTCTGCAGATAGAATTAGTTTTCGGCCATATTTTCTTAAAGCAATACCACTAATTAATCCATTGTTATCCGTAGTCTGAGGCGTTTGATCATATCGATACATGACCATTCCGTTAATACTCATACCACTTTTACCTAAATCGTATTGTCCTACCAACCAAGCTTGGTGTCTGTAAGTAACAATGCTGTCCGTTTTGAAAGAATTATCTCTAGCTCTACCCGCAATAGCATATCCAAGGGCAAGTGAACCTCCCGCTTTTTCCATATAACGAGTTTTAGCATTTATATATGCTTCTTTTAATGCCGGATTATCTACAACGGTACCTTGATCATCAGAATTCATAGGTCCTGGTTCGTCGGTGTCGTTTGGAAGGAGTGCATTATCGATATCTTGTCCTAGTTGTTCATCAAATATGAGATCTTTGCTGTCAAAAAGAGTGGCTCTTATTCCTCCGGAGAACAACAAGTCATCTGGAAAGTCCATTGAATTAATTGTAGCAAATGATAATTGAAGGTTGGCAAGAAACCTTTTTCCATAACTATTTCTATATTCTTTTACACTTTTTAATCTTCCTCCAAAGGTAAAATAGGGGTTGAAATCGAATGCTAATCCTGGACTAACCTCATTTCCGCTAAGAAAATTACTCGCTAATTGAGTAATAATTTCTTGTGGAGTACTAGCTCGCATAATGGTGGTTGGATTGGCATCCAATACAGCAAAAGCTGGACTCTCCGGAACATTGTAGTCTAATTTAAAGGAATACGCTTCCTGGTTATCACCAGCTTGATCAGAATCTTGCGAATACCCAGTAAGCATAAACAAGAATAGATATATCGAACAACTTATTCTGTATCTTTCCATAAGTCAGATGTTGAGAAATTCTCATTAATAAGATGCTTGAAAATTACATGATTTCCAAATTTTAGCTGTTTTCCATCTGAACATTTTGGAACAAGACGTGAAGATTCTTTTGTCCAACGTTTTTCTTCATCCTGAATTACAGTAATATTAAACTCACCTCGTTCTACACGATTAATCATAGAACAAGCATTAATAGACCACGCTAGAGAATCATTCTCGATATCACTAGGCTTTTCTAGAAGGATGAACTCATCTACACCATCATCTCCGGTAATTACGTTAAATTTTTCTTTCTTTTCCCACTTTCCATTTTGCAATTCCCAAAGAATAAATATGGAACCGGACCTAATACCGTTATTAGCGGTTACCTTAACTTTTAAGGCTCCTCCATCAGGATCAATTAAACAATAATTTGATTTTGGCATGACAGGTATGGTTTTAAGTTATTGATATTTTTTGATTTACTAAATTCAGATATAGATAGGTAGCGATAACATATTTATTGGCTTAGTATACCCTGTATTCTAAAATCCATTGCATAAATAATATGGTATGAAACTACAAATTAAATCCGAATCTAAATTACATTAAAACCGTAATGTTTGTCTTAGGTAAATACCCCTATTTTTGATTGAATAAATTAGGTAAAATGCCCTTTTGTCGTGTAACCTTTGCAAGCTCACTAGTAGATATTACCAATCAGTGATTTGGGAATTGGTATTAGAGATTTTTATTTCTAAATATATAGTATCTACTTTTTTGTAGCTATGGATTCCATTTTTACTATTAGCAATTCTCTTTTTGTTTCTTCGAATTTGCTTTTTTATTTTCTTCCATTCCTTATCACTATAGAGTACTTCGTTATTATTGCTAGTTGTTATAGCAGTAGTAGTAACTGTATCCTCTACAGTACTATTTTCTTCTGTATTAGTTTGTCCAAATGAGTTTTGACCAAACCAAATTAAAACTACAATCATTATCATCTTTAATTTCATAACTTTTCTTTTTATATATAATTGCTTGATTTTCAGATGCTAATTTACTGGATATATAAGATTGTTTCTAGAGGGAAAACACCCCTTTTTTTATTAGTGTTTATTCCCTAGCCTAGAAAAAGCTTTGGTTACGATTTTAGTAGGTACAAAAAAAGACCATCTTTTTAGATAGTCTTTTTTTAATTTATAAGAGGATGATATTTAATTTACCAACCAGATAATTGAGATTCATTTCCTAAACTTGGTATAGTTACAAAAACGGTGTCAACTACCTTAGAAGCGAAAATTTCTTTACCATCATTAATTCGCTTTTTGTTATTCAATATTTGTTTTTTAATATCAGCCCATTCTTCATCATTGTAAGTCGAAGAAGAGTTATAATCTTTTTCTGAACCTTCTTGTTCAGAAGTTTTAATGATAAGTCTATCTGCAGAAACTGAATTATCTTGATTGTAAGATCCTTCTTCAATTTTTACATCAACTTCTTTTATAGATTTTGTATTGGTTTTATAGTCCTGTCCAAAGGATAGACTACAAACACAAAACATAATGAAAGTAATTCCAATTTTTAATCTCATTTTAGTACTTTTTGATAATTTTATCATTGCGCCTTAAATATATCTTTTATTGATAACAGGCAATTCAATTATTTAGTATTCGTAGGTTATCTTATAGTATCCGACCAAATTAGTAAAATGACTAATTTTTAAGCTTGATATTTATAAAGCATTGGAGATTATAAAGTTACATTAAATTAATTATAAATTATATTTGAAAAGCTTTTTTTACGTGATCTACATAATCTAATTTTTCCCAAGTAAATAATTCTACTTCTTTTTCTACCTTTCCAGAATATGGACTTTCAAAAACTTTAGTTACGAGCTTAGGCTCTTTTCCCATATGTCCATATGCAGCAGTTTCTTTATATATAGGGTTACGTAATTTAAGACGTTCTTCAATTGCAGCTGGTCTCATATCAAATATTTCAGCTACTTTTTCTGCAATTTCTCCATCCGTAATTCCTAATGTACTAGTACCATAAGTATCTACAAAAATAGAAGTAGGCTCTACAACTCCAATAGCGTAAGATACTTGCACGAGTGCTTCACTAGCAACACCAGCAGCAACTAGGTTTTTAGCTATATGTCTAGATGCATATGCAGCAGAACGGTCTACTTTACTAGGATCTTTTCCAGAAAAAGCACCTCCACCGTGAGCTCCTTTACCTCCATAAGTGTCAACAATAATCTTACGTCCAGTAAGACCTGTATCTCCATGCGGTCCTCCGATTACAAATTTACCAGTTGGATTTATATGATACGTTATTTGATCATTAAATAAATCCTGAATATATTTTGGTAATTGAGAAATAACTCTCGGTATCAAAATAGAAACGATGTCATTTTTTATTTTAGCGAGCATTACATCATCGTCAATATCAAAATCATCGTGTTGAGTAGATACAACAATAGCTACAATACGTTGAGGCACATTGTCATCACTATATTCAATAGTTACTTGACTTTTAGAATCAGGACGTAAATATGGAATTTCTGTTCCTTCTCTTCTTAATTTAGCGAGCTCGATAAGGATTTTATGAGAAATATCTAATGCCAATGGCATGTAATTTTCAGTTTCTTTAGTTGCATATCCAAACATCATTCCTTGATCACCGGCACCTTGCTCTTCCTTAGTGTCTCTATCAACACCTTGATTGATATCTTGCGATTGTTCGTGGATAAGAGAAATTACACCACAAGAATCTCCGCTAAACTGATAGGCTCCTTTAGTATACCCAATTTCATTAATTACCTCTCTTGCAATTTGCTGTACATCTAGATATGTTTTTGATTTAACCTCTCCAGCTAGAACTACTTGTCCAGTAGTTACCAAAGTTTCACAAGCTACTTTTGAATCTTTGTCAAAAGCTAAAAAGTTATCTAGTAAAGCATCACTAATTTGATCTGCCACTTTATCCGGATGTCCTTCAGATACACTTTCTGAAGTAAATAAATACGCCATTCTTTGTTGTTTTTATAGAATAAACTATAATAAATTACGACGAGATTGCAATAAAGAAGCTTTCGATAATCATAGTATTTATATCGAACTGCTTTAGCATTTATTTACTGAATTGATTCTATATTTTCTTAAGAATACTACGGTCTCAGCTCTTTAGGGTTGCAATCAGTCAAATCTATCCCTTTTTAATAATGCCGCAAAGGTAAAAAAAATGATAATATTCGAAAGGATTTAACGTATCATTAATTTTCTTCCAATAAATTTTTCTTTTTAAGGGTGATTTTTTCGATCAAAACAATTTTTGTGCAAATTGTTTTTAGTTTAAAAATAATTACTAGCTTTGTCACGAAGTTTCTTATACATATTAGTAAGTTATTAAGAAAGGTGGAGGGAATAGACCCTATGAAACCTTAGCAACCCTTTATTCATAAAGAAGGTGCTAAATTCTATTCGTCATTGGCGAAGAAGATAACTCGATACAAATTACAATACTTGTAATTGTCGTTTCCTTTCTTTTTAATTTTCTATACCATACACTTTTAAAGTGTTTGATGTATTTGAATTTTATCAATTATTTAAAATTTAAAATAGAAAATTATGAGTGCACAAAAATTTGCAACAGAAGCTTTACACGCAGGACATGACGTGAAAACTAACGGAGGAACCAGAGCTGTTCCTATTTACCAAACTACATCTTACGTTTTTAATGATGCAGATCATGCTGCTAATCTTTTTAATTTATCCGAACCAGGTTTTATTTATACTCGATTAAATAACCCTACAAACGATATTTTAGAAAAACGATTGGCTGCAATAGAAGGAGGTATTGCATCTGTTGTTACAGCTTCTGGAACAGCAGCCATTAATACCACGTTATTGACGTTGTTAAAATCAGGAGATCATATTGTTGCTTCCAGTAGTTTGTATGGAGGAACTTATAATTTATTAAATGTAACACTGCCGAGATTTGGAATAACAACCACTTTTGTGGATCCTTCGGATTCTGAGAATTTTAAGAATGCTGTACAGGAGAATACAAGAGTTTTCTTTGTAGAGTCATTAGGTAATCCAAAATTAGATGTTTTAGATCTTAAAGCAATTTCTACGGAGGCAAAAGCTTATAAAGTCCCTCTGATTGTTGATAATACAGTAGCTACTCCAGCTTTATTAAACCCAATAGAATATGGCGCTAATATTGTTATTCATTCTTTAACAAAATACATTAGTGGAAACGGAACTTCTTTAGGAGGTGTTGTTATTGATGCTGGAACTTTTGATTGGTCGAGTGGTAAATTTCCTGAATTTACAGAACCTTCTCCAGGATATCACGGATTGGTGTATCACGATGTAATAGGTGCAGCCGCTTTTATTGCTAAAGTAAGAATAGAAGGATTAAGAGATTATGGCGCAGCATTAAGCCCATTTAATGCATTTCAGATTTTACAAGGGTTGGAGACATTAGAAATTAGAATTAAAAAACATAGTGAAAATGCTTTGTCATTAGCACAATGGTTGCTAGAACAAGATGAGGTTACTTGGGTAAAATATCCTGGATTGAAAAGTGACGCTTATTATAAACTTGCAGAAGAGTATCTTCCAAAAGGTCAGAGTGGTATTATTACTTTTGGTGTAAAAGGAGGTTTTGATTCTGCTAAAACAGTTGCAAATGAAACCGAGATATTTTCTTTATTAGCAAATATTGGAGACTCAAAGTCTTTAATTATTCATCCTGCAAGTACTACACATCAACAACTAAATCAAGAACAACAAGAATCAACTGGGGTGACGCAAGATTTGATTCGACTTTCTGTTGGATTGGAAAATATAGAAGATTTAAAGACAGATTTGAAAAGTGCATTTTCTAAAGTAGCTGAAAGGGTAAAATAAATTAATTAATAAGAATTGAGTTTCTGATCTTTTGACTTTCGTATTGAAGTAAGATTAGTTGTATTCTTTTAATAGCAGGCTTAGTGTATATGCTCCAAAAAATTGAAATATCAGAATTTGTAACGGCTAAAGGACAAAAGATAAAGCGAATTCCTTTGTTCTATGAAGTGTTTGGGAAACCTCTTAATACAGCTCCAATTGTTTTAGTCAATCACGCATTAACCGGTAATTCGGGTGTTTGTGGTCCGACCGGCTGGTGGAATGGATTGATTGGTGAGAATAAATGTATTGATATCGGTAAGTATACCATATTGTCATTTAATATTCCTGGAAATGGCTATGATGGTAAAGAAGGTAATTTAATTGATGATTATAAGCTTTTTAATGCTAAGGATATAGCTAAGATTTTTGCAACTGGATTAAAACAACTAAATATAGAAAGTCTTTATGCAGCAATAGGTGGATCAGTAGGAGGAGGAATTGCTTGGGAACTAGCGGCAATAGAACCAAGTTTGATTGATCATTTGATTCCTATAGCTACGGATTGGAAATCGACTGATTGGTTAAAAGCAAATTGTCTGATACAAGAGCAAATTTTGTTGAATTCAAGCAACCCTGTACATGATGCTAGGTTACATGCTATGCTTATTTATAGATCACCAGAGTCTTTTAAGCAAAAGTTTAATAGAACTTTTAATGATCAAAAAAGTATGTATAATGTAGAAAGTTGGCTGTTTCATCATGGGAAAAAATTAGATGGGAGATTTAAGCTTTCTGCATATAAGGAATTGAACTATATACTTGCTAATATTGATATTACAGAAGGTAGAGGTGCCTTTAAGGATGTTGCAGCAACAATTAAATCAGATATTCATATAGTTAGTGTTAATTCAGATGGTTTTTTTACAGCAGCTGAAGACGAGATTACTTTTCGAGAGCTAAAAGAAATAAAACATAATGTTTGGCATCATATGATTGATTCTGTTCATGGACATGATGCATTTCTTATAGAATTTGATCAACTGAGTAAGTTGTTAGAAAATGTATTTTAAAGAAGATAAAATGAAGATTTTAAAGTTTGGAGGAAAATCACTTGCGAATGGCAAAGGCATTCACAAAGTAATAAATATAATAGAGAATAAAGTTGGTAATGGTGAGTCTATAACGGTAGTGCTTTCTGCTAGAGGGAGATCTACAGATCAATTAGAAGAAATATTAGATAGAGCTGTTAATAATGAAAGTTACCAAGAACAGTTGCAGGCTTTTAAACAATATCAAGTAGATAGCTATGGTGATTTTAAAGTTGATGATGAGTTTAAAACATTGGATAAGCTTTTTGAAGGAGTGTCTTTATTAGGAGACTATAGTAAAAGAATTAAAGATCAAGTTTTGTCGCAAGGGGAAGTAATCTCTGCAAAATTACTTACACATATTCTGAAAGAAAAAGGAATAAATGCCAATTTTACAGATAGTAGAGAATTGATTAAAACAGACGGTAAGTTTGGAGAAGCACAACCGTTAGATAAGTTGTCTAAAGAAAATGTGGTTAAACATTTTAAGAAATATAATGGAACCACAGTTAATATTGTTACTGGGTTTATTGCTTCCAATACTAAGAACGAAACAACGACCTTAGGAAGAAATGGGAGTAATTATACAGCAGCTTTGTTAGCAAATTACCTAGATGCCGAGGAATTGCAGAACTTCACTCATGTAAGTGGAATTTACACGGCAAATCCAGATTTAGTATCTGATGCAAAAAAAATAGAAAGATTATCTTATACGGAGGCAAATGAATTGGCATATTTCGGAGCTAACATTCTTCATGCTAAAACAATAATTCCATTAATAGAAAAAAATATTCCATTACGTATTTTAAATACTTTTGATGATCAAAATAATGGAACTTTAATCACTGCAGAGAATAGTAGTAAAGGAATAAAATCTCTTTCGGTTCTAGAAAATGTTTCTCTAATTAACTTAGAAGGAAGAGGGCTTTTAGGACGAGTAGGAGTAGATGCAAGAATATTTAAAGCGTTAGCGTATAAGAATATAAGTGTGAGTATTATTTCTCAAGGATCATCGGAAAGAGGAATAGGTCTGGTGGTAGAGTCAGAAAAGGCAATAGAAGCCAAAAAAGTTCTGAAACAAGAATTTGAGGCAGATTTTTATAAGAAAGATGTAAATAAGATTACGGTAGCAAATGAGGTAGCTGTTATTTCAATCATCGGACAGGATTTAAGTACGTTTCACAGGCCCTATAATGCCTTAATCAAAAATCAAGTAATTCCATTACTTTTTAATAATACGGTCTCCGGAAAAAATGTAAGTTTAGTGGTATATAAAGCTCAACTTCATAAAGCACTAAATGTAATTCATGGTGAAATTTTTGGAGTTGCAAAAAAGATCAATATTGCAGTTTTTGGACATGGTTTAGTTGGAGGGACATTAATCGATCAGATTCTTAAATCAGCAAAAGATATTGAAAAAAGGAAAAAAATTGATTTAAATATTTTTGCAGTAGCCAATTCCAGAAAAATACTTTTAAATGAAAATGGAGTTGATACAAATTGGAAATCAATTGTTGAAGAAGGAGATTCTTACCAAATAAAAGATGTAATTAAGTTTGCGGATGCGCACCATCTAGAGAATTTAATTGCGATTGACAATACTGCTAGTAAAGATTTTACTGACAATTATAGTGTTTTAATCGAGAATGGATTTGATTTAGTTTCTTCCAATAAAGTAGCGAATACTTTAAGTTTTGATTTCTATAAAGAACTTAGAATGAAATTAGAGAAACATCAAAAACAATATCTGTACGAAACAAATGTAGGAGCCGGTTTACCATTAATAGACACTATTAAATTATTACATTTATCTGGAGAGAATATTACAAGAATCAAAGGAGTATTTTCGGGATCATTAAGTTATTTGTTTAATACTTTTTCTAAAGAAAAGAGGTTGTTTAGTGAAGTGTTGGGTGAAGCAATTAATAAAGGATATACAGAGCCTGACCCTCGTGAAGATTTATGTGGAAATGATGTAGGGAGAAAATTGTTAATTTTAGCTAGAGAGCTTGGTTTAAGTAATGAATTTAATGATGTCAATATTCATAATTTGATTCCTGAGAATTTAAGAGAAGGTGCTGCTGATACATTTTTAAAAAGATTAAAAGAGTTGGACTCAGTGTACCAAAAAATAAAAGATGAACAAAAACCTAATCATGTATTAAGATATATTGGAGATTTACACGGGGATTTGTTCAAAGAAAAAGGAATTTTGGATGTTAAATTGGTGTCAGTTCCAGAAAGTAGTGCGTTAGGACAGGTGAAAGGATCCGACTCTATATTTGAAATTTATACAGAATCTTACGGGGATCAACCTATTGTTATCCAGGGAGCAGGTGCAGGTGCAGCTGTTACTGCGAGAGGGGTTTTTGGAGATATACTTAGATTAACAGAGAAAAGCTAAATTATAATAATAACGAAATAAAATGAAGATACAACTGAAGAGAATAGATAATGATTATCATTTCGAACTAAAAAACGAAAGAGGGCATCTAACCTATATTGATAGTAAAGCGGAAGTTGGCGGTCATGATTTGGCGCCAAGTCCTATGGAATATGTGTTGATGGGAGTAGCTGGCTGTAGTGCAATCGATGTAATTTCTATACTAAAGAAACAGCGTCAGGAAATTACGGATTATAGAGCAGAAGTTGATGGATCACGAGTGGAGGTTGATGGAGCAAAACCTTTTAAAGAGATTTCGGTTACTGTATTTTTAGAAGGAGAAATAGTTCCTGAAAAAGCAAAAAGAGCTGCGCAATTGTCATTTGAAAAATATTGCTCTGTATCTAAAACATTAGAGCCAACAGCGACTGTAACGTATAAAGTGATAGTTAATAATGAAGAAATATGAGCTTGGAAAGCCAAAAATTTGAAACGCAAGCAGTAAGAACTCAAACAGATAAAACTCAGTTTTTAGAACATTCTACACCGATGTATTTAACATCTGGATTTGTTTTTGAAGACTCAGAAGAAATGAGGGCATCTTTTGCTGAAGAAAAGGATAGAAACTTATATAGTCGTTTTAGTAATCCTAATACAACTGAGTTTGTAGATAAAATCTGTAAGTTGGAAGGAGCAGAGGACGGATATGCATTTGCTACTGGAATGGCAGCTGTATTTTCTACGTTTGCAGCCATATTGAACTCTGGAGATCATATTGTTTCGGCAAGGTCGATATTTGGATCAACGCATTCGTTGTTTACCAAGTACTTTCCTAAATGGAATATAGAAACAAGTTATTTTCCAGTTAATGAAGTTGATAAGATAGAAAGTTTAATACAGCCAAATACTAAAATCATTTACGCAGAATCTCCAACCAATCCAGGAGTAGATGTATTGGATTTAGAGTTATTAGGCGAGATTGCAAAAAAACATAAGCTGTTATTGATAATTGATAATTGTTTTGCAACACCCTATTTACAAAATCCAATTAATTATGGTGCGGATTTAGTTATTCATTCTGCGACAAAACTGATTGATGGTCAAGGGCGTGTCTTAGGAGGTGTTACAGTGGGTAAGAAGGAATTAATTAGAGAAATCTATTTGTTTTCACGTAATACGGGACCAGCTTTATCACCGTTTAATGCTTGGGTGTTATCAAAAAGTTTGGAGACCTTGGCTGTAAGAGCGGATAGACATTGTGCGAATGCTTTAAAATTGGCTGAGTTTTTAGAATCACACGCTAAGGTGAATTGGGTAAAATATCCTTTCCTAAAATCTCATCCACAATATGATGTGGCTAAGAAACAAATGAAATTGGGAGGTAATATTGTGGCTTTCGAAGTTCAAAATGGAGTCGAAGGTGGAAAAACATTTTTTGATAATATTAAAATGTGTTCACTTTCAGCGAATCTGGGAGATACTAGAACTATTGTTACGCATCCGGCCTCTACAACACATAGTAAGTTAGCAGTTGAAGATAAATTAGCTGTTGGTATTACAAATGGAATGGTACGATGTTCTGTAGGGTTAGAGCATATTGATGATGTTATTGCTGATATTGCAGAAGCATTGGAAGCGATTTAGAGATATTAAGTTTAGTTTTCGTAGTAAATTATTATAATCTACTAAATCACTAGGCTTTTTATTAATAATATCATAATTCTTTCATTTCTAGTAATTTTTTAAAGTTTTTAAGACTAAGAAATAGATTTTTATATATACATTTGTTTAATAATCTACTATTCCGATAGGGTAATAGGTTTTGAGGTAAAAAATGATTGTAGATCAAATGATATTAGATAAAGTAGCTACGAAGAAAACATCGTATGAGACTGATAGAACTTCGGAAAAACCATTA
The DNA here is from genome assembly GCF_900109375.1 of Aquimarina amphilecti. Classification (GTDB taxonomy): domain Bacteria; phylum Bacteroidota; class Bacteroidia; order Flavobacteriales; family Flavobacteriaceae; genus Aquimarina; species Aquimarina amphilecti. The sequence continues at coordinate 274,906 of NZ_FOAB01000003.1, read as the reverse complement.
CGGAGTATAGCTAAGGCCGTAAGTTGGAGAGTAGTTGGTACACTTGATACATTAATTGTCTCTTATGTATTAACTGGCGAAATAGCTTTAGCTACATCTATTGCATCAATTGATTTTATTACAAAAATGATTCTTTATTTTTTTCATGAAAGAATTTGGAATCGTATTAAATGGGGGAGATAATTGCAGTTTTAGAAAAAGAATTACAAAAAATGAAATTTACACAAAAAGAAATACAGGACTTGAATAATACACTAAAGGATAAAACTCCTTTAGAGATTACACAATGGGCGGTTTTAAATGCAAAAACTCCAGTTGTAACTACTAATTTCAGACCGTATGAAGCCGCGATTCTTAGTGTGAGTGCTAAAGCGTTGTCTGATATCCCTGTTATATGGTGTGACTCTGGATACAATACTCCAAACACATACAGACATGCAGAGGAGGTAATTGATCTACTTAATCTTAATGTGCAATTATACGTTCCAAAACAGACATCCGCACATAGAGATGTAGTGATGGGAATTCCTGATATTAATGATTCGAAGCATAAAGTGTTTACACAACAGGTAAAGCTTGAGCCTTTTAAAAGAGCAATGACAGATTTTAAACCAGATGTATGGTTTACGAACTTACGTAAGGGGCAAACAGCATTGAGAGATTCTTTGGATATTTTAAGTCTTGGTAGTGATGGGGTGTTAAAAGTAAGCCCTTTTTACTATTATAGTGATGCGGAGTTAGATGTGTATTTAAAGCAACATGGTTTGCCGAATGAATTTAAGTATTTTGATCCAACAAAAGTCTTAGATAATAGAGAGTGTGGGATTCATACGAGTTAGATTAATTTGTTGATTAGTTAGATCGAAAATATATAAAAAAATATTAAATTACATGGAAGTAATTGAACAGATAAAAGAAAAGACTGTGAGCAGAAAAGTCCTAAAAGTGAATCCTTTAGAAAGTGAGGCGATTTATATTTTTAGAGAAGTGGTAGCTCAATTTGAAAAGCCTGTCTTGCTTTTTTCAGGCGGAAAAGATTCTATTACCTTAGTAAGGTTAGCACAAAAAGCATTTTACCCTGGTAAAATTCCGTTTCCTCTTTTACATATAGATACAGGACATAATTTTCCTGAGACCATTGAATTTAGAGATCGTTTGGTAAAAGAACTTGGAGTAGAATTAATAGTTCGTAATGTTCAGGATTCTATTGATCAAGGTAAAGTAATAGAAGAGAAAGGGAAATATGCAAGCCGAAATAGTTTGCAGACTACAACACTTCTTGATGCATTAGAAGAATTTAAGTTTGATGCAGCTATTGGCGGAGCAAGAAGAGATGAAGAAAAAGCTAGAGCAAAAGAACGTATCTTTTCTGTAAGAGATGATTTTGGCCAGTGGGATGAAAAAAACCAGCGACCAGAACTTTTTGATCATCTTAATGGTAAGATTGATTTAGGTCAGAATGTTCGAGTATTTCCAATTAGTAATTGGACAGAATTAGATGTTTGGAGTTATATCCAAAAAGAAGACATTGAAATCCCATCGATCTATTTTGCTCATAAACGAAAAACATTTATCAGAGATGGAATGATCTGGTCCGCAGAGGATGATGTTGTGCATAGAGAAGAAGATGAATTAGTGGAAGAAAGATTAGTTAGATTTCGTACTGTTGGTGATATGTCTTGTACTGCAGCTGTGCTCTCTGATGCAATCACCATAGATAAAGTTGTTTCAGAAATTAGAGAATCTACTATATCAGAAAGAGGAGCTCGGATAGATGATAAAAGATCTGAAGCAGCGATGGAAAAACGTAAACAACAAGGGTACTTTTAAAATAAGTTGATAGTTGTTCATTTATACAGTTTATCTGTCAATGATCAACTATGAATAATCAATTAGAAAGAAATGGATGTATTAAAAATAGCAACAGCAGGTAGTGTAGATGATGGTAAAAGTACCTTGATTGGCCGTATATTATATGATACAAAATCATTAACAACGGATAAACTAGAAGCAATTGAAACTAGAAGTAAAGCAAATGGCTTTGATTATCTAGATTTTTCATTAGCCACTGATGGGTTAGTAGCAGAAAGAGAACAAGGTATTACTATTGATGTAGCGCATATTTATTTTTCTACGAAAACGAAAAGTTACATCATAGCTGATACTCCTGGCCATATTGAATATACTAGGAACATGGTTACTGGAGCTTCAACTTCTCAGGCATCCATTATTTTGGTTGATGCTAGAAAAGGAGTTATTGAGCAAACATATCGACACTTTTTTATTAATAATCTTTTGAGAGTAAAGGATGTGATTGTGGCGGTGAACAAAATGGATTTAGTAGATTTTGCTCAGGATACGTATGAAGCGATTAAAGCTGATTTTGAAAAATTAATTGCTAAGAGTGATTACAAAGAACAGAATATAACCTTTATTCCAGTAAGTGCTTTGCAAGGAGATAATGTAGTTTCAAAATCTGAAAATACTCCTTGGTATAAAGGTCAAACATTATTGGAACATTTAGAAGAACTAGATGCGCAAGATGTTTATGAAAAAGCAGAAGTTCGGTTTCCTATACAAACAGTAATTAGACCTAAAAAGGATGAGTTTCATGATTTTAGAGGATATGCTGGTAAATTATATGGAGGAGATCTTTCTGTAGGTGATGACGTAACAATTTTACCTTCATTAACAACATCTAAAGTGAAAGAGATTTTCTTTTTTGATCAAAAGTTTGATACAGCAGGTAGAGGTAGTTCGTGCACAATTACGCTTGAAGATGATGTAAACGTAAGTAGAGGTGATATGATAGTAAAATCATCAGAAAAACCTCGTGTAGAGAAACAACTAACTGCTACCGTATGCTGGATGGATAGTAGAGATTTAAATCCAGGGACAAATTATTTCATTCAGAGTGGAAGTAGTAGGATTTTAGCGAAAGTGAAAAATATTAGCGGAACGGTTGCTACTGATTTCTCTGGAGAGGATACTGCTAAAAACTCATTAAAACTTAATGAAATAGGAAAAGTTCAGATACAATTAAGCAAACCATTAGCAATTGATTCTTATGATAAGAACAAAGCTTCTGGGTCATTTATATTAATAGATTCTCAAACCAATAATACTTCAGGAGTAGGCTTTATTCTATAAATAGAAATCTTTACCTGATAAGAAAAAACAAGAATTTTTAGAATTAAAAACCTTTATACAAAAGTCATAATTATATCCTTTTTTAAAGGTTGAAATACGAAAAAAAATGCAAAGTTTTAGAACAGAAATAGAAAACCCAATTGTCCAAAAAGATATTATAGAATTAGCTAATAAAATTGAGCAATTCCATAAAGGAAAGATTGATGAAGAAAAGTTTCGTAGCCTTCGTTTAGCACGTGGAGTTTATGGGCAAAGACAGGAAGGTGTACAGATGATTCGTATTAAATTACCATATGGTAAAGTTTTGAGTAATCAGTTACGAAGAATTTGTGATGTATCTGATGAATATTCACGAGGAAGATTGCATATTACAACTCGTCAGGATATACAGATTCATTATGTAGACTTAAATAGAACACCAGAACTTTGGGCAGAGTTAGAAAGAGATGACGTAACACTTAGAGAAGCTTGCGGTAATACAGTGCGTAATGTTACTGCTTCCGAAACTGCAGGAATTGACCTAAAAGAACCTTTTGATGTATCTCCATATGCAGATGCGCTGTTTCGTTTCTTTTTAAGAAATCCGATATGTCAGGAAATGGGGCGTAAGTTTAAAGTGTCTTTCTCAGGAACTGAAGAAGATACTGGTTTGTCATATATGCATGATCTTGGTTTTATTGCTAAAGTTGAAAATGGAGTAAGAGGATTTAAAGTAATGCTTGCTGGGGGATTAGGTTCTCAGCCAAGACATGCAGATGAATTATATAGCTTTTTACCTTCAGATAAAATTATTCCTTTAATGGAAGGAGTGCTGAGAGTTTTTGATCGTCACGGAGAAAGAAAAAGTAGAGCAAAAGCAAGAATGAAATTCTTAGTAAAGGATATAGGTTTAGAAGCTTTTAAAGAACTAGTAGAAGCAGAACAAAATGCAATTGTACAAAAAACAGTTGCCATTGATGTAGAAGCTTACGTAGCATCAATACCGGTGTCAGTAGAAGTTCCAAAAGTAAGTGTTGTTGATCAAAAGGCGTATGATTTATGGGAATCTACCAATGTAATCAGACAAAAACAAAAAGAATTTGTCGCAATTGGAATTAAAGTTTTATTAGGTGATTTTTATACAGATAAAGCTCGTTTACTTGCTGAGTTGGTTGAAAAATATGCCGCTGGAGAAATAAGATTATCACTACGCCAGAATATTTTAATTCCTTTTGTTAAAGAAGAATTACTTCCATTTTTCTATCAAGAATTAGAAAAACTTGGATTTGTAGAAGCTGGTTATAATAAAGCAATTGATATTACAGCGTGTCCAGGTACTGATACTTGTAATTTAGGAATAGCTAGTAGTACAGGTATCGCTGAAGAATTAGAAAGAGTTATTAAAACTGAATACCCACAATATTTAGAGAAAGAAGATTTAGTGATTAAAATCAGTGGATGTATGAATGCTTGTGGTCAACATAATATGGCTAATATTGGTTTTCAGGGAATGTCAGTAAGAACAAAAGATAAATTAGTAGCACCAGCATTACAAGTATTGCTTGGAGGAGGTAATCTTGGTGATGGAAAAGGACGTTTTGCAGATAAAGTAGTAAAAATTCCTAGTAGAAGAGGTCCAGAAGCATTACGTAGAATCTTGGATGATTATGAAGAAAATGCAAATGGTAGAACTTTTGTAGCATATTATGAAGATAAAGGAGAAAAGTATTTTTATAATTTTTTAACGGATTTATCTAATGTTGATAATTTAACACAAGAGGATTTTATTGATTGGGGAACCGAACAGGAATATGTAAAAGCTATTGGAGTTGGAGAATGCGCTGGTGTTGTGATTGATTTAATTGCTACTTTGTTCTTAGAGAGTGAAGAAAAAATTGAGAATGCAAAAAGGTCTTTTGATAATGAAATATATTCTGATGCGGTATATCATGCGTATAGTTCACTAGTGAATTCTGCTAAAGCATTATTGTTAGCAGAAAATAAGAAGACTAATACACATGCCGGAATCATAAGTCAATTCGACGAGGAGTTTGTAGTAAGCGGTAAGATTAATCTTGATGGAACATTTACAGATTTAATATATCAACTTCAGAAAAACGCACCAAACAAGGATTTTGCAGTGGATTATATTAAAAAAGCAGGGCAATTTTTGCAAAAAGTGCAAGCGTTTAGAGCACTTGAAGTAGAAAATGTATAATATCTTTACAAAGCTATAAACCCTTTGTAATAAAGATAATAAGTGAATAAAAATGAGTAGTAAAACACCAAAATTAACAGTAGTTGGAGCAGGACCAGGAGATCCGGATTTGATTACATTAAAAGCAATCAAAGTATTGGAGTCTGCCGATGTGGTGTTATATGATGCGCTCATCAATGAATCTTTACTAGAATATGCGTCTAATGCAGAGAAGATATTTGTAGGTAAAAGAAAAGGGTGCTATGCTTATCAACAAGAACAAATTAATGAATTGATTGTTAGTAGAGCCAAAAGTAGCGGACACGTAGTGCGATTAAAAGGAGGAGATCCATTTATTTTTGGTCGAGGAGCAGAAGAAATTGATTATGTACAACAATTTAGTATAGAAACTAATATGGTTCCAGGGATATCATCGTCATTAGCAGTTCCTGCTTACCAAGGAATTCCATTGACCAAAAGAGGTTCTTCAGAGAGCTTCTGGGTAATTACGGGAACCACTAAATCACATAAATTATCGCAGGATGTTTGCCTGGCAGCTAAATCTAATGCAACTGTGGTAATTTTAATGGGGATGAGCAAGTTAAACGAAATAGTTAGTATCTTTGCAGCCGAAAATAAACAAGATATTCCAGTTGCTGTTATTCAGAACGGAACAACTGAAAATGAGAAGTTTGGGTATGGTTCGATACAGACTATAGAACAAGTAGTTTTAGAAAAAAAAATGTCTTCGCCAGCCATTATTGTGATTGGAGAAGTAGTTGAGCGAAGAGCGAAATTAGCTACAATTTGTCAAGAAGTAACAGAAGAAATCGTATCTTGATAGTTCAGGATAACTATAAAGATGGAAGAAAGAAATAATTTATATCCGGTTTTTCTGAAAGTTAAAAACCTCGAAATCCTGATAGTTGGAGGAGGAAATGTGGCCGAAGAAAAACTAACGTTCTTATTAAAATCTAGTCCTGATGCCAAAGTAACAATGGTTTCTCCCATGTACAGAGAAGATACAATTGCTTTAGCTAAAAAGTTTGGAATAGAAATGATTAAAAAGAAATATCGCAGACGTTTTCTTAAAGGGAAACATATTGTGATAGCTACTACAGATGTTCCTGATGTTAATGTACAAGTTTATAAAGACTGTAGGAAAAGAAGTAAGTTGGTGAATGTAGCAGACAATCCTCCATATTGTGATTTTTATATGGGAGGTATTGTAACCAAAGGAAACGTAAAAGTGGCTATTTCAACAAACGGAAAGTCACCTACAACGGCAAAACGACTGCGTCAGTTTTTTGAAGAAGTAATTCCGGAAAACATTGATGATTTAGTTAAGAATTTAAACGAATATAGAAAAACAATAAAAGGTGATTTTGAAGAAAAAGTGGAAACACTTAATGAATTCACCAAAGGATTAATAGGAAAAAAAGAAGTTGAACATGATCAAGACTGATATTCTAATCATCGGAGCAGGACCAACAGGATTATTTACTGTTTTTGAAGCTGGATTACTAAAATTAAAAACACATCTTATTGATGCATTGCCTCAACCAGGAGGACAATGTTCAGAGATATACCCAAAAAAACCAATATATGATATTCCTGGGTTTCCTGAGATTTTAGCAGGAGATTTGGTAAATAATTTAATGGAACAAATAAAACCTTTTGAACCAGGTTTTACATTAGGAGATCGAGCAGAAACCATTGAAAAACTAGAAGACGGAACTTTTGTTGTTACTACATTACGAGGTGTTAAGCATAATGCACCTGTTGTAGCAATCGCTGGAGGGTTAGGTTCTTTTGAGCCACGTAAACCACCTATTCCAAATATTGCAGATTTTGAAGATAAAGGAGTTGCCTATATTATTAGGGATCCAGAAGTGTATAGGGACAAAAGAGTTGTAATTGCTGGTGGAGGAGATTCTGCTTTGGATTGGACTATTTTCTTAGCAGAGGTAGCAAGTGAAGTTACCTTGGTGCATAGAAGAAATGAATTTAGAGGAGCATTAGATTCAGTAGAAAGAGTTGCTGAGTTAACTAAATTAGGTAAGGTAAATCTAATTACTGAAGCTGAAGTAAAAGAAATTAAAGGCGATGCTCACGTAACTGGTTTAGGAATCAAGCATAAAACAGAAGGAGATATCCATGTAGATACAGATTATTTCATTCCTTTATTTGGATTGTCACCAAAGTTAGGACCTATTGGGAACTGGGGGTTAGAGATAGAAAAGAATGCAATAAAAGTTGATAATTCTTATGATTACCAAACAAATATACCAGGTATTTATGCTATAGGTGATGTTAATACCTATAAAGGAAAGCTGAAGTTGATCCTTTCAGGATTTCACGAGGCAGCTATTATGTGTCAAAGCGCTTATCAAAGAATCTTCCCAGATAAGAAGTATGTAATGAAGTATACTACTGTTGGAGGAGTTGAAGGATTTGATGGTTCTAAAAAAGAAGCTAAAAAAGAAGTTGTAAAAGCTATAGTTTAGAAAATATAGAATAGTATAATCCTCGCAATATATACTGAATGATTTGGTATATTTGCGAGGATTTTTATACAATTAAGACAAGAAATATGTCAGATGTTACCATAAAGATAAAAGATAGAGAAGGAGAAGTGCACGAAGTACAGGCTCCAACAGATATGGCTATGAACCTGATGGAAGTATGTAAGGCATATGAACTTCCTGTAGAAGGAACTTGCGGTGGTATGGCGATGTGTGCATCTTGTCAATGTTATGTTTTATCTGATCACGAGCTTCCTGAAATGGGACAAGATGAAGATCTAATGTTGGCAGAAGCTTTTTATGTAGAAGATAATAGTAGGTTAGGATGTCAGATTCCAATTACTCCAGAATTAGATGGTTTGGAAGTCGAATTAGCTCCTGAATCTTAAAAAAGTAGAATAAACTTGCAAAACAAAAGGCTATGCCTTTAATTTGTGGTATAAGAACAGTAAAGCTGTTTAGTTCATATAAATATTAAAATGTTATCAAGAAAGGTGGAGGGAATAGACCCTATGATACCTTAGCAACCCTTTATCTTTTAAAGAAGGTGCTACATTCTATTCGTATTATAACGAAATAGATAACAATGACCATAGCCTTCGCTATTTCCATTTATTTTTCTTGATATAATTTTAATGTAATTCCTTTTCTAAGGGAAATTAATATTGTTTAATAATATTAAATTAAACCAGTTAAGGGTTTTTATTATTTTAAAATGGGCTTTGATGAACTTAGCCGTACGATGAATAAATGAAGGATATAAAAAAAATATTAGAAGAAAGAATTCTTGTACTTGATGGTGCGATGGGTACCATGTTACAACGTCATAAGTTTACAGAAGAAGATTTCAGAGGAGAACGATTTAAAGATTGGTCTGTTCCCGTACAAGGGAATAACGATTTGTTGAGTATTACGCAACCTGATGCAATAAAAGAAGTGCACCGATTGTATTTTGAGGCAGGAGCTGATATTGTAGAAACCAATACTTTTTCTGGGACTACAATTGCAATGGCAGACTATGAGATGGAGGAATTGGTTTATGAATTAAATTATCAGTCTGCTAAAATAGCCAAAGAGGTAGCTGATGAATTTACGGAGAAAGAACCTCATAAACCTCGATTTGTGGCAGGATCTATTGGCCCGACTAATAGAACAGCTAGTATGTCTCCAGATGTAAACGATCCTGGGTTTAGAGCGGTTACTTTTGATGAACTCAGAATTGCTTATAAACAACAGGTAGAAGCACTAATAGATGGTGGTTCTGATATTCTTTTAGTAGAAACTATTTTTGATACTTTGAATGCGAAAGCAGCACTTTTTGCAATTGAAGAGGTTAAAGATGAACGAAATATAGAAGTACCAATTATGATAAGTGGTACGATTACTGATGCAAGTGGCCGAACACTATCTGGACAAACGGCAGAAGCATTTTTGATTTCCGTATCACATATTCCTATGTTATCTGTAGGTTTTAATTGCGCATTAGGAGCAAGTCAGTTAACTCCACATTTAGAAGTGTTGGCCCAGAAAGCCAATTTTGGAGTCTCAGCACATCCTAATGCAGGATTACCAAATGCTTTTGGAGAGTATGATGAAACCCCAGAACAAATGGCATCTCAGATTAAGGAATATATGGATAAAAGTTTAGTAAATATTGTCGGAGGATGCTGTGGAACGACACCAGAACATATAAAAGCAATTGCTGATTTAGCTAAAGATTATAAACCAAGATCAATTGCAGTTGAAGTATAGATTATGAGTAAGGATCAAAAAAGAAAATATCTGAAATTATCTGGACTGGAACCTATGATTGTTTCGGCAGAAACTAACTTTATTAATGTAGGAGAGCGAACTAATGTTGCTGGATCAAGAAAATTTCTACGTTTAGTAAAGGAAGAAAAATTTGATGAAGCTTTAGATATTGCGAGACATCAGGTAGAAGGTGGAGCACAGGTGATCGATATCAACATGGATGATGGTCTGATTGATGGGAAAGAAGCAATGGTTAGGTTTTTAAACCTAATTATGGCAGAACCTGATATTGCGAGAGTGCCTATTATGATTGATAGTTCTAAATGGGATATTATCGAAGCCGGCTTACAAGTAGTACAAGGAAAATGTGTAGTAAATTCCATTAGCCTTAAAGAAGGAGAAGAAGAGTTTATTGCTCACGCCAAAAAGATTAAGCGATATGGTGCTGCTGTAATCATTATGGCATTTGATGAAGTTGGGCAAGCAGATAATTACGAACGTCGTATAGAAATATCTAAGAGATCCTATGACATTCTTGTAAATAGGTTAAATTTCCCTCCAGAGGATATCATATTCGATCTAAATATATTTCCAGTCGCTACAGGAATGGAAGAGCATCGCAGAAATGCGATTGATTTTATTGAAGCGACTAAATGGGTTCGAGAAAATTTGCCTCATTGTAGTGTCAGTGGTGGAGTAAGTAATGTTTCTTTCTCTTTTAGGGGGAATAATCCAGTTCGTGAAGCAATGCATTCTGTGTTTTTATACCACGCAATTAAAGCAGGTATGAATATAGGTATTGTGAATCCTGCAATGCTAGAAGTATATGATGATATCCCCAAAGATTTACTTGAACACGTAGAAGATGTAATTCTAGATCGAAGAGAAGATGCTACTGAAAGATTATTGGATTTTGCGGAAACTGTAGTAGGTACAAGTAAGGAAAAAACAGCAGATCTCTCTTGGAGAGAAGAACCTTTGCAAAACAGAATAACAAGGGCGCTGGTAAAAGGTATTGACCAATATATTGTAGAAGATGTAGAGGAAGCAAGATTAGAAGCAGACAAGCCTATAGAGGTAATTGAAGGTAATTTAATGACCGGTATGAATGTGGTGGGAGATCTTTTTGGATCAGGTAAAATGTTTTTGCCTCAAGTAGTTAAATCTGCAAGGGTAATGAAAAAAGCTGTTGCCTATTTATTGCCATATATTGAAGAAGAAAAGAAAAAAAATCCAAACGCTGCAGAAGGAAATGGTTCAAATGGACGTATTCTGATGGCTACAGTCAAGGGAGATGTCCATGATATAGGTAAAAATATTGTCTCCGTAGTATTAGGGTGCAATAATTATGATATTGTGGATATGGGAGTAATGGTCCCTCCAGAAAAAATTATTCAGACTGCTATTGATGAGCAAGTAGATATCATTGGATTAAGTGGTTTGATTACACCATCATTAGATGAAATGGTGTTTTTAGCTAAAGAAATGGAACGTAGAAATTTTAAAGTTCCTTTGTTAATTGGTGGAGCAACAACATCCAAAGCGCATACTGCGGTCAAGATTGATCCACAATATAAGAATGCAGTAGTGCATGTTAATGATGCATCTAGAGCAGTAACTGTTGTTGGAGATTTGCTTAATAAAAGAAGTAATCAAAAATATGTCGGAGATCTGAAGGAAGATTATGAAAAGTTTAGAGAAGGGTTCCTTAAAAGAACAAAACAAAAAGAGTATTTAGCAATTGAAGAAGCTAGAAAGAATAAATATTCGATTGATTGGAATTCATCTGACATAATAGCGCCGAATAAGTTGGGAATTCAGATTATTGAAGATCTTGATTTGCAAAAACTAGAACCTTTTATTGATTGGACACCATTCTTTAGGTCTTGGGATCTACATGGTAAATACCCTGCTATTTTAACCGATGAGGTAGTTGGTGAACAAGCTACTTCTTTGTTTAAGGATGCAAAAGAGCTATTGCAAAAGGTATTTGATGAAAAATTATTGGGAGCAAAAGCAATTTATGGTCTGTTCAAAGCGACTACCATAAATGATGATGACATTGAGATTACTTCGGGTGTTGATACTTTTAAATTTAGAACACTTCGACAACAGCTAAAGAAACATGCTGGCAAACCTAATTTTGCATTAGCAGATTTTATAGCACCAAAAGAATCAAGGATACAGGATTATATGGGGTGTTTTTGTGTAGCCACAGGGTTCGGAACAAAAGAATTGGCAGAAGCTTTTGAAGCAGATCTTGATGATTATAATTCGATTATGATTAAGGCATTGGCAGATCGTTTAGCAGAAGCTTTTGCTGAGTATTTACATGAGAAAGTACGTAAGGAAGATTGGGGATATGCAAGTAAAGAAGAATTAACAAATGAAGAGTTAATTAAGGAATCATACAAAGGAATCAGACCAGCGCCAGGATATCCAGCTTGCCCTGATCATTTGGAAAAACTGACCATTTGGGAGCTGTTGCAAGTAAAGGAAAAAATAGGAGTTGAGCTTACAGAAGGATTGGCAATGTGGCCTGCAGCTTCCGTATCAGGATATTATTTTGCAAACCCTGAAGCAAGATATTTTGGATTAGGTAAAATAAAGGAGGATCAGGTGAAAGATTTTGCTAAGAGAAAGAATATTGATTTCGAATATGCAAAAAAATGGTTGAGTCCCAATATTGCGGATTAAAATAGAAATTACCAACTAAGAACTATAAAATAAATGAAGGTTACAGATCATATAAAAAATGCAAAAGGAAAAACATTATTTTCTTTTGAACTAATACCACCACAAAAAGGTAAAAGCATTCAGGAACTCTATAATAATATTGATCCATTAATGGAATTTAAACCTCCATTTATTGATGTGACGACTTCTAGAGAAGAATTTATTTATATCGATAAAGAAGGACTGTTGGATAAAAAATTAACTCGAATGCGTCCTGGAACTGTTGGAATTTGTGCTTCGATTACACATAAGTATAGTGTGGATACTATTCCGCATGTATTGTGTGGTGGTTTTACAAAAGAAGAAACTGAATATCTCTTGGTCGATTGTCATTATTTGGGAATAGATAATGTTATGGCATTACGTGGAGATGCAATGAAAGAGGAAAAATATTTTAATCCTACAAAAGGTGGTCATTGTTACGCCAATGAGTTGGTAGAACAAATTGTGAATATGAATAATGGTAGGTTTCTTCATGAGGTTATAGAGGGTGATAATCAATCTGATTTTTGTGTTGGAGTTGCGGGGTATCCCGAAAAACATTTGGAAGCTCCTTCTATGGATTCGGACATAAGAAGGTTAAAGGATAAAGTTGATGCAGGTGCAGATTATGTTGTAACGCAAATGTTTTTTGATAATAAGAGATATTTTGATTTTGTGGAAAAGGCAAGAGAAGCGGGTATTAATGTGCCTATTATTCCAGGAATTAAACCAGTTGCTGTAAAAAGACATTTGCAATTACTTCCGCAGGTATTTAAACTGGATATGCCAGATGAACTAGTTAGGGCTGTTGAGAGTTGTAAAACTAATAAGGAAGTACGTGAAGTTGGTATTGAGTTTGCTATACAGCAATCTAAGGAGCTAATGGAATACGGAGTGCCCGTTTTACACTATTATTCAATGGGTAAATCTGATAATATTAGAAAAATAGCCGCGAATGTGTTTTAAAAACTAAATAAGGTTTTGGAAACCTACTGATGCTATCTTACATTTGCCAGAATGGTAAAACGTCTTTGTTTAGTGCTTTTTCTTCTTGGTTATATAGTACAATCTCAGGAAGACAAACGATATTATAGTTTTGATGTCAGTAATTTTTATGGAACAATCCTTAAACATAATCCAGATATCTCTCATTTAATAACGGGACATCCCTCCGGAGTTCTTTTTTCTATAAATCGAAAAACTTTTGGTAATAAAGAGTGGCAACGCTTGTATAATTCTCCGGATTATGGAGTTTCGTTTATTTATCAAAACATGGATAATGAATTTTTAGGAGAAAACTTTGGAGTCTATGCACATTATAATTTTTATTTTTTCAAACGAATTTTAATGCTTAGACTCGGACAAGGATTAGCATATAATACAAATCCTTATAATGAAGATGATAATTTTAGAAATGTAGCATACGGATCTCATTTTATGAGCTCTACGTTTGCAATGTTAAACCTAAAAAAAGAAAATTTAATAGGTGGCCTTGGAGTGCAATTGGGCTTGGGAGTGATTCATTACTCTAATGCTAATTTTAAAGCACCGAATAAAAGTACAAATACATTAGTTTTTAATGCAGGTTTTAATTATGTCTTAGATAATGAATATCCAGATTATGAAGAAAAAGAGAAAGGTGATGTTAAAGGCTCAGAACCGATTAGTTACGGTTTTATGTTCCGCAGTGGTATTAATGAAAGTGATGTTGTAGGATCTGGTCAATATCCTTTTTATACGATTGCAGCATTTGCAGATAAGAGATTTAATAAGAAGAGTAGTGTTCATTTAGGAGCAGAACTGTTTTTTTCAGAAGCTTTAGAAAAGTTTATTGATTTTAGATCTACAGGTAATTTCGAAGATGGAACTAAAGGTGATGAAGATTCAAAGCGAGTTGGGATATTTTTTGGACATGAATTACGAATTAACAAGATATCAATTTTGACACAGTTAGGATATTATATTTATTATCCATATGATTTCGAAGGACAAGTATATAATCGTTTCGGAGCTCGATATTATTTTAATAAAAATATATTCGGATCGATTACCGTAAGATCACATGCTGCTAAGGCCGAAGCTGTAGAATTTTCAATAGGATATAGATTATGAAAAAAGCTATTATAATAATATTAGGCCTATGTATGATCACTTGTGATTCAGAAAATGCCATAGATTGTTTTCAGAGGACTGGTGATATAGTAAGAAAAGAAGTTGAGGTTACGGATTTTAAAAGAATTTTGGTCAATCCAGGTGTTGAGTTAATCCTTAAAGAAGGTCCTGATGTTTTGGTTGTCATAGAGACTGGAGATAATTTGTTGGATGAAGTTTCGGCTATTGTAGAAGGAGATCGTTTGATTTTAAGTAATACTAACGATTGTAATTTTGTTCGAGATTTTAATCAGACTAAAATTTTTGTTACCTCCCCTAATATTACCGAAATCCGCAGCGAAACACAGTTTGATATTTCTTCAGAAGGGGTTTTGACATATCCATCATTAAGGTTATTATCTGAAGATTTTAATGAAGACAATGGAGGAAATATAACAGGTACTTTTACTATGCAAGTAAATATTGAAGAATTAGCTGTTGTGGGAAATAATATAGCCTCATTCTTTATTAGTGGTGAGGTTGTAAATCTATATGTTGGTTTCTTTTCTGGTACTGGAAGATTTGAGGGGGCTGAGCTCGTTGCACAAAATATAGATATTTTCCATCGAGGGACTAATAAGATAATTGTAAACCCTCAACAATTGATCGAAGGTGCAATAAGAAGTACAGGTGATGTGATTTCTATTAATAAGCCTCCGGTCATACAAGTTGATGAATTTTTTACAGGACGACTTATATTTAATTGATTTCTGATTCTTATTCTTACTTCTTTTTGATTTGATTTAGGGATTTTTCCCTTTTTTGTAATTACTGCCCTATTAGCTTTTTTTGAGTTAGTGTTAGTTTTTTTAGTATACGTATTGCTGTTTTTATTGTTTTTAATAAATTGATAATCAATGCTTTATTGTTTTTGAGTAATAGTAAAACATTGATTTTTGCGTGTAAAAAAATTATGGTTAAACCATTGAAAATAAAAGGTTTAATTATCGTAAAAAGTTAATGATATTGCGTAAATTTAAGTACCCCGCTGATCAAACATTTTAATCTTAACAAAATTGTATGGCCTATAGCGAGGAAACTACGTCTAGAGATTTTATTCCCTTAAATGAAAATTATCTAAAAGAAAAGCTTTATCAGCTTGTTAAAAAAGATGAGAAAATCTTTGATTTTATTCAAGATTCGGTCTTGGATGGTCTTTGGTTTTGGGATTTGGAAAATCCTGAAAATGAATGGATGAATAAAAAGTTTCGGACTACGTTAGGGTATGACCCTAAGGAAACATCAGAAAAAGGTTCTTCTTGGCAAGACATTATAAATCAAGATGATTTGAAAAATGCTTTAGATAATCTTGAAAAACATTTACAAAACCCTTCTCATCCTTATGATCAGGTTGTGCGCTATACCCATAAAATGGGCCATACTATTTGGGTTCAATGCAGAGGTTTGGCGATAAGAGATCATAATGGGAAACCGGTTCAAATGATCGGGATGCATACTGATATTACTAAATTAAAAAGAACCGAAGATGAATTACAAAAATTAGTTGAGAAGTACGAAGATGCTCTCGAAGGTCCTAATCTTGGATCTTGGGAATGGAATTTAAGAACAGGAGAAGTTTTGTTTGATGAGAAGTGGGCTAATATTATGGGGTATTCGCTTTCAGAGTTACAACCAGTTTCTCTAGATACTTGGGTGAATTTGATGCATCCATCTGACCATATTAAAACAACTAAAGTGTTGCAAGAGCATTATGAAAAACGTGCGCCATATTATGAATGTGAAATTCGTTTAAAGCATAAAAGCGGAGAATGGATATGGGTTATGGTCAAAGGAAAAATAATTAGTTGGGACCAAGAGGATAATCCAGAATGGTTAGTAGGTTCCCAAGTAGATATTACAGATAATAAGAAAACATTAGAGAAAAATAGGTTGTTTGTTAGCCAGGCTCCAAGTGCAATAGCAATGTTTGATACAAATATGAAGTATTTAGCTGCATCTAGAAGATGGTTTGAGGACTATAATATCGTAGGTCAAAATATAATAGGAAAAACTCAATATGAAGTTTTTCCGGAAATGGAAGAAAAATGGAGTAAATATTATAAAGATTGCCTAGGAGGGAACGTCCTAAGAAAAGACGAGGATTGTCTTAAGGGGAATGAAGGTTGTTTACAATGGATTTCATGGGAACTTAGACCTTGGTATAATAAAGAAGGTAGAATTGCAGGAGTTTTAATGCATACTTCAGATATTTCTAAGCTGAAAAAGGCAGAAGCTATTAATGAAGAGCGCAAGGTGTTTTTGGAAGCTATTTTAGATAGTGTTGATGTAGGAATAGTTTCTTGTGATAAGAATGGTAATTTAACTTTATTAAATAAGACAGCAAAGCGGTGGCATGGTCTTCAAGTAAAACCAGTTTCTCCTTCTGATTTATCTAAGTATTATGGATTATACAAGTCAGATGGTGTGACACCGCTTAAAGAAGAAGAGGTTCCTTTGTTAAGTGTGCTTAGAGGTAATCGAGTGCAAGATGAAGAAATAGTTATTATGTCGAACACAAAAGTTGCTAGAGAAGTTATAACTAACGGCTCACAATTAATAGGAAAAGATGGAGAGGTTAAAGGAGCAGTTGTGGCTATGCACGACGTTACTGATAGAAAAATAACCGAAGAAAAACTTAAGATAAGCGAAGAAGCATTTAGAGGTAATTTTGAAAATGCTGCAATTGGTATGGCTATTATAGGTTTAGATGGAAGATGGGTTGAAGTTAATAATGCAGTTTGTAATATGATCGGATATTCCAAAGAGAAGTTGACAAAAATGACATTTCAGGATATAACCCATCCTGAGGATTTGAAAAAAGATTTAGGGTTACTCAACAAGCTTTTGAAAGGTGAAATTCCCTATTATCACTTAGAAAAAAGATATCTTCATAAAAATGGCCAAGAGGTTTATACATTGTTATCAGTTTCTTTAGTAAAAGACAAAGATCAGAAGCCACTTTATTTCATTTCTCAAATAACGGACACTACACAGAATATAAGTACCAGAAAGAAATTACATAGGGCCTTAGCAAAATTAGAAGATATTTTGGAGTCAAGCACTAGAGTAGCTATTATTGGGACAAACATTTCAGGTGTCATTAATATATTTAATAGAGGAGCAGAAAATTTATTAGGATATTCTAGAGACGAACTTTTGTTAAAAGAAACCCCAGTGGTTATTCATTTAAAAGAAGAAATAAAGGCTGCCGAAATTGAGTTGTCAAGAGAATTAGGGGAATATAAAGAAGGGTTTAAAGTTTTTATTGAATTAGCTAATAAAGAAAAACATTATACGAGAGAGTGGACTTATGTCAAAAAAGATGGAACACAATTTCCTGTACAATTAACTATTACAGCTATTAAGGAAAAAGGGAGTATTGTTGGTTATTTAGGTGTAGCCACTGATATTAGTGATATAAAAAAGGCAGAGAAAGAGCTCAAGTCTATTTTAGAAGTAACAGAGGATCAAAATACGCGTTTAAAAGATTTCGCTCATATAGTATCACATAAGTTACAATTACATTCGGGTAATTTCGAAACACTCATAAAAAGATATTTACAAGAAAACCCTGATGCGAAAGAATCCGAAATCATTAAAATGTTTAAAATTACATCATCTAAACTTTCAGATACTATTAAAGATTTAAATGAAGTAGTTCAGATAAATAATTCGATAGCGACTAATTTAGACTAGCCGTTATTCTGTAATTTTTAATTAAAATAATTCTAAAGATGTGTTTTAAATGTTTTGCAGTGATTATTGGGTTGGAGCCATATTATTATTGAGGTTTATTAACATATTTTTGTGGGGAATTTTCCTTAATTTTAAGTAAATTCCTATCTAAATACCCCCTCTTTCTATTATTATAAAATGAATAAGACAATGAAACTTAAAAAAACAATAGATTTAGATCCAGTTTTGGATGATAGGGAACATTATTTAAAGAAACAATTGTACAGTCTAGTTAAAACAGATAGTTCAATATTTGATTTCTTACAAGTTGGAGCACTTGATGGATTATGGTTTTGGGATCTGTTAGACCCTGAAAATGTATGGATGAACTCTAGTTATTGGACTACATTTGGATATGATCCAGAAAAGATGCCGCATAAAGTAGATTCTTGGCAAGATATTGTGTTTAAGGAAGATCTAAAAAATGTATATGCTAATTTCGCAAGTCATTCAAAAGACCCTAGTTGTCCTTATGATCAAGTGGTTAGGTTTAAACATAAATTAGGTCATACTGTGTGGGTTCGTTGTAGGGGAATGATGTTAAGAGATGAAAAAGGGAAGCCTATTAAAATGTTAGGCGCACACACGGATATTACAGATATTAAAAATAAAGAAGAGGAACTAAGACTTCAGTCAGCTTTCTTTGAACATATTATAGATGGTACAGGTTTAGGAACCTGGCAGTGGAATGTTAAAACAGGTGAAACGATTCTTAATGAACGTTGGGCAGAAATGATTGGATATTCACTTGCTGAGTTAGAACCAATTTCATTAGGTACTTGGTTGGAATATTCTACTAAAGAAGATCAAGATAGATCGAATAAGCTTTTGAAAGATCATTTCAATAAAAAAACTCCTTTTTATGAATGTGAGTTTAGAATGAAACATAAAAACGGTGAGTGGATATGGGTTTTGGATAGAGGAAAAGTAGTAAGCTGGGATCAAGACGGAAATCCCGAATGGATGGTTGGATCACATCAGGAAATAACCAAAAAGAAAAAAGATTTTGAGAGAAATAGACTTTTTATAGAGCAAACACCTAGTGCCATTGCTATGTTCGATAACAAAATGGACTATTTAGCGGCTTCTCAGAAATGGTTTGAGATTTATGAAATTGAAGATAAAGAAATCTTAGGAAAATCATATTATGAAATCTTTTCTAAAATCAGTGAAAGAAGAAAGAAGAATATTGTCAATTGTCTGAAAGGAAAAGTAATAAAGAACTACGAGGAAAAAGTAAAAACGAAAAGCGGTAAATTTAGATGGTTATCATGGGAATTGCGCACTTGGTACTCTAATGATCAAGAAATTGGAGGTTTGATAATTCATGTTTCAGATATTACTACAATTAAAAAAGAAGAAGAATTAAAGTCTTTGTTAAGAGTAGCAGAAGATCAGAATAGAAGATTAAAAAACTTTGCTCATATCGTATCTCATAACTTAAAGTCTCATTCTGGAAATTTTGAAATGTTGTTGGATTTATTCTTACAAGAGAATCCAGAAATAGAAGATAACGAAATTATAAAGCTTTTTAAAACAGCTTCTAGTAATCTTTCTGATACGATTGCTCATCTAAATGAAGTAGTCTTAATAAATACTTCTTTAGATAAAAGTCTGGTATCTATGGAATTGAAAGATGTTATTGACGAAGTGGTAAGAGGTGTTTCTGCAATAGCATTAGAATCCAAGGTAGAAATTAATAACTTAGTTAGTGATGAAATAGATGTATTGGCCATTCCTGCATATTTGGATAGTATACTACTTAACTTTATAACAAATGGGATAAAGTATAGATCAAAGAAAAGAAAGAGTCATATAACTCTTAGTGCTGTCAAAACTAAGAACTATGTAGTATTGTCTATTGAGGATAATGGATTAGGTATAGATTTAACCAAACATCGATCTAAGTTATTTGGGATGTATAAAACCTTTCATTCCAATATTAAGAATTCAAGAGGTATAGGATTGTTTATTACTAAGAATCAGGTAGAAGCAATTGGAGGTAAAATAGAGGTAACTAGTAAAGTTAATCAAGGAACAACTTTTAAAATTTACATGAAATATGAGAAGAATTGATATTGCTTGTGTTATAGATGATGATCCCATTTTTGTTTTTGGGATCAAAAAGGTTATGCAGTTAATTGACTTTTGTGAAGGAATCATGGTTTTTAAAAACGGCCAAGAGGCATTAAATAATTTAGGAGCAATTATTTCTGCAAAAGAAAAATTACCAGATATTATTTTATTGGATTTAAATATGCCAATATTGGATGGATGGCAGTTTTTGGATGAATTTATTAAGATACCTTGCGAAAAAGAAATTCTTATTTATGTTGTTTCTTCATCTGTTGATCCAGAAGATGTTTTAAAAGCGAAGTCCTATGAGGGAGTTAGTGATTATATTGTAAAACCTATATCTGTTTCAAAACTAAAAGAGGTTTTGTACGATTTTGAAAATGCTCTAAACTAAATTTTGAAAGTATTATTTAGTTAATTCTCTAAATAAACTTTCTAAATCTTTATTTTTTCTGGAAAGTTGAAGGATTTTTAATTCGTTATCATGGGCAAAATCAAAAACCGCGGATCTCATATCGGTGGTGGTATCAAATGTAAGTTGATAAATAAAACCGTGAATGTTCTTCACATCTTTGATGTGATCAAATTTCAATAAAAATGCTTCCTCGACTCTATAATCAAATTCAACTTCTATAAGTTGATCCATTTGATCAGTCATTTCGTTTAAATTTTTATCAGCTACTATTTCTCCTTGATCAATAATGATTACTCTATCACACATCGCTTCAACTTCTTGCATGATGTGTGTGGATAGAAAGACTGTTTTTTCTCTTCCAACAGATTTGATGAGTTCTCTTATTTCTACTAATTGATTAGGATCAAGACCTGTTGTTGGTTCATCGAGTATCAAAACTTTTGGATCATGTAATAAAGCACAAGCCAATCCAACACGTTGCCGGTACCCTTTAGATAATTGACTAATTTTTTTATTTGATTCAGGTAGAAGGCCTGTCAATATAATTACTTCTTCTATTCTAGATTTAGGAATTTTATATACTTGTGCATTAAATAATAAATATTCTCTAACATACATTTCTAAATATAACGGATTATGTTCGGGAAGATATCCAACACTTCGCTGTACTTCTATAGATTGTGTCTGTATGTTATAACCATTAACCAACGCTTCTCCTTCTGTAGGATCCAAATAGGTAGTTAAGATTTTCATCATCGTAGATTTTCCTGCACCATTGGGGCCTAAAAACCCAACAATTTCACCTTGATTTACCTTAAAAGAAACTTCTTTTAGGGCGTTTTGATTATCATATATCTTCGTAATATTTGAAACTGAAATTGACATAAATATGTATTATAACTACCTGTTATGTTCAAAAGTACATAAAACGATATTTATTGTGTACACAACCAATAAAAAAATGAAAAACTGATCAATAACATTAAGATAATATTTAAGTAAAACTATGCGTAATGTATTTCTTTAAATTTATAAACTAAAGCTAGTTAATATGTTAATTGATAAATTAAGTAATAGCATAGTGCGTTTTTTTACCAAGTTGGTATGTGGTATGCAGCAAGCTGTTTTTTTTGTGATATTCCTTTTTATTAAGAAGGGTTTGTTCAAACATTAATGATTATTTTCTCATAGTATTCTACTTGTCGATGGATAGTAATACCGATCATCTTGTTTGGGGTGTCACAATTGCCGCGGCTCAAACTGAAGGAGCCCATGACCGAGATGGTAGAGGCCCTTCCATATGGGATACATTTACGAAGAAGTCTCATAAAATTAAAGATAAATCCAATAACCAGATAGCGACAAATTTTTACGATCGTTATAAAGAAGATATTGACCTGTCAATTGATATAGGTCTAAAAATTTTTCGTTTTTCTATTTCATGGTCAAGAGTTTTACCTAAAGGTACGGGGTCAATAAATAAAAAAGGGATAGCATTTTATAACAAGGTAATCGATTATTGCTTAGAAGTTGGTATTGAACCTTGGATTACTACATATCATTGGGATTTACCACAAAATTTACAAGATAAAGGTGGTTGGAGGAATAGAGAAATAATTATTGATTATGAAAATTATATTACACTCCTTAAAGATCATTTTTCGGATCGTGTAAAAAAATGGATACTTCTTAATGAAGCTATTGTTTGTGTTGGAGCAGGTTATTTTTTAGGAATACATGCTCCCGGAAAACGTGGGATTAAAAACTTTAGCGCTAGTATTCATCATATGTTATTAGCTCAAGCCAAAGGTCATAGGATTTTAAAAGAAAGAAAAGGATTAGAAGTAGGAACTGCTGTTAGCTGTACGAAAATTGACTCCTACTCTAATCAAAGAAAAGATCTAAAGGCCGCTAAGAGGATTGATGCATTAATGAATCGTCTATGCATAGAACCATATATTGGTTTAGGATATCCTGAAAAAGAACTACCTCTTGTAAAAAGATTTAAGAAATTTATAAAAGATGGTGATATGGAGGAAATGAAAGTTGATTTTGACTTTTGGGGAATCCAAACGTATGCAAGAGAGGTTGTCAGAAGTGCTTGGTATATTCCTTATTTGGGAAGTGTTTTGGTCACGCCAAAAAAAAGAAAAGTTCCTGTTTCTGTTATGGGATGGGAAACATATCCAGAAGGAGTTCAATATTTTTTAGAAAGATTTTCGAATTATGATCCGAAAAAACCTTTGTGGCTTTCAGAATGTGGAATAGCATTATCAGAAAAAGAAGATGATTCTGAACGAATTGAATATTATAAAAAGATTATTAATGGTATGAACAAGGTTGTTGATAAAGGAATTAATCTAAAAGGAATTTTGCTCTGGACTCTAGTTGATAATTTTGAATGGGCAGAAGGTTATGTTCCAAGGTTCGGAATAGTAAGCATGGATAAAAAGACATTAAATCGAAAAATGAAAAAAACAGCATTCTGGCTCAAAGATTATCTGTCAAGCAATTCAGTTTAGATATAAAACTCAGATGAATGCTTGATTTCTTTTAAAACAAATGTGCTATTTAAAACTCCAATATTTTCAATTTTAGAAAGTTTGGTCTTTACAAAATCGTGATATTCTTCTAAGCTTTTAGTATGAATTTTTAAAACGAAATCTACCTGACCAGCCATATGATAACACTCCTGAACTTCATCTAGATTTTGAATTTGTTCTTCGAATTTTTCAATAAATGCCTCATTGTGATATCTCATTGATACCTGACAAATAGTAGTTATTGATCTATCTATGAGCTTTTTGTCTAAAATTGCTACATATTTTTTTATAAAACCTTGCTTTTCTAGTCTTCTAACTCTTTCATAAACGGGAGAAGGTGTTAAGTTCAAGATAGTAGCAATCTCTTTAGCTGTTTTTTTAGAATCTTTTTGCAAAATTCTAAGGATTGTGATATCGGTTTGATCTAATTGGTCCATTAATGTCGATTAAAAATTACTTCAAAATTGCTAGTCATGTTAGTGATAAAAGTAAATAAAACTTAATAATATTAAATATAAAGGAATAATTACTTAAATATTAATTAAAATCGGATATAAAAGTTGCTATTAGTAATTTAGTAAGTGAATAATGCTTGTTAAGTGTTAAAATTTTAAGAGGGATATGGATACAAAAGTTTTAGTGATTGGAGCAAATGGACAACTTGGTTCTGTTTTGACAAAAGAACTTCAAAAAAAATATACTATAGAAAATGTAATAGCTTCAGACCTTAGACAAAATGAGGAATATAAGGGGATATTCGAGATCATTGATGCTACTAATAAGAATAGGATTCAGGAAGTTGTAGAGAGATACAAGATTACCCAAATTTATCATTTGGCTGCAATTTTATCGGCTAAAGGAGAAGAAACACCTCTGGCTACTTGGGATATTAATATGAAAACTCTGTTTAATGTTCTAGAGGTATCAAGAGAAAATAATATAGATAAAGTATTTTTTCCTAGTTCAATTGCTGTATTTGGGGAAGGAGCACCTTTAGATAATACACCTGATAATGCATACCTTAATCCGGCAACAGTGTATGGTATTAGTAAGGCAGCTGGAGAAAACTGGGCACAATATTATTTTCTAAGATATGGCTTAGATGTTAGATCAATTCGATATCCAGGTGTAATAGGCTATCAATCATTACCTGGAGGCGGAACTACAGATTATGCAGTGGATATATACCACAAAGCGGTATTAGAAGAAGAGTTTGAATGTTTTTTGAAACAAGACACAATGCTTCCTATGATTTTTATGGATGATGCTATAAGAGCTACTATTGAACTAATGGAAGCTCCTAAAGATAGTATTACAGTAAGAACTTCATATAATATAGCTGGAATTAGTTTTTCTCCTGAAGAAGTTGTTTCCGAAATTCGTAAATTATATCCAGATTTTAAAGTAAACTATAAACCTGATTTCAGACAAGAAATAGCTTCTAGATGGCCAAAATCAATTGATGATGCATCTGCTAAAAAAGAATGGGGATGGCAACCTCGTTATGATCTTAAAGATATTACTGAGATAATGATCGAAAAACTTCAGAAGAAGTATAAGAAAGGTTCTAAAAGTAAAGAGCTTTTGATATTTTAGTAGTCTTGTTTAATAGACTTACAATTTGAATTTAATTAGTAAATAATAAAATAAAGAATACCATAATGTTTTCAAATATTAAAGACGATTTACAAAAAGAGCTAGACGAGATTAAATCGGCAGGTTTATATAAATCAGAAAGAATAATAACTACCCCACAAGGAGCGGAAATAGATACTACAAATACAAAACATGTTTTAAATTTTTGTGCAAACAATTATCTAGGGCTTTCATCTCATCCAGATGTTATAAAAGCAGGTAAGGATGCTATTGATTCTCATGGGTATGGATTATCTTCTGTTCGATTTATTTGCGGTACGCAAGATATCCATAAAGAATTAGAACGAAAAACTGCAGAATTTTTAGGAATGGAAGATTGTATTCTATATGCGGCAGCTTTTGATGCTAATGGAGGTGTTTTTGAACCTATCCTTACAGCAGAAGATGCGATTATTTCAGACTCACTTAATCATGCATCTATAATTGATGGGATTCGATTATGTAAAGCAAAACGTTTTAGATATGAGCATAATAATATGGTTGACCTCGAAAAACAATTACAGTCAGCAAAAGGATCTAGAAGGATATTAATTGTAACCGATGGTTCCTTTTCTATGGATGGTACCATTGCACAATTAGATAAAATTTGTGATTTGGCAGATACGTATGAAGCTATGGTAATGATAGATGAATGTCATTCTACAGGTTTTCTGGGAAAAACAGGTCGTGGTACTCATGAGTATCGAAATGTAATGGGTAGAATTGATATTATCACGGGAACCTATGGTAAAGCACTTGGTGGAGCTTCTGGTGGTTTTACAGCTGCAAGAAAAGAAATCGTAGATATGTTAAGACAACGATCTAGACCTTATTTGTTTTCTAATACAGTAGCTCCTTCGATTGTAGGAGCTTCAATTAAAGTGTTGGATTTATTAAGTTCTTCAACTGTTCTAAGAGATAAACTAGAGGAAAATACTAAATATTTTAGATCAGAAATGACTGCAGCAGGGTTTGATATAGTTTCTGGTGATCACCCAATAGTTCCGGTAATGCTATATGAAGCTACATTAGCGCAAGAGTTCGCTGCCAAATTATTAGATGAAGGAATTTATGTTATTGGGTTTTTCTATCCAGTGGTTCCAAAAGGCAAAGCCCGAATTAGAGTGCAATTGTCTGCTGGACATGATCGACAACATCTGGAAAAGGCAGTGAAAGCATTTACTAAAGTAGGTAAAGAGCTGGGAGTAATATAATTACTAACGTTTGTTAGTGTTGTAAAACTTAAAAGATTCTTACTATACGGGTTAGTTTATTTAAAATATTTCATTGATTCTTGTTAGAAATTTGATATTTGATGATAATAGCTTGGAATCAATGAAAAAAACAAAAAAATATTTTGTATGGTAATAGTTTTATCTAATTTAGCAACGTATTAAAGAAACAACAATGAGCAATTTGTTTACTTGGAACCGATTTTATTTTTTCTTCTTTTATTTTAAAAGCAAGATCGGGATCGCTATGTAAATAAATAAGCAAAATTTATAAAATTAGAATCCCGATGAAAAATCGGGATTTTTTTTTGAAATCAAAATTTAAAACGTTTGAGAAAAAAAGTTGCCATACAAGGAATAAAAGGATCGTATCATCATGGGGTTGCCCAAGCATATTTTGGTGATCAAATAGATATTGATGAATGTATGTCTTTTCAGGAACTGGTTCATAGTTTAGAGAAAAAAGAGAGTACTGATGCGGTTATGGCAATAGAGAATTCTATTGCAGGTTCAATTATACCTAATTATGCATATATTGATGAGCACGATTTGACAATATGTGGAGAGTATTTTCAACCAATCCATCATTGTTTGATGGCTTTAAATGGACAGGAAATTTCAGATATAAAAGAGGTGTATTCTCATCCAATGGCTTTGCTCCAATGCAAAGAGTTTTTTAGAGACCAACCACATATTAAATTGGTAGAGGATTCGGATACAGCAGATGTAGCAAAAAGGATTAAAGAACAAGGATTAAAAGGGGTAGCTGCAGTAGCAGGAGAAACTGCAGCGAACATATATCAATTAAATATTTTGGCAAAGGAAATCCAGACAATTAAATCAAATTGTACAAGGTTTTTTATACTCACGACTAGAGAAGATTCTGGAGTGGATAGTAAAGAAATTAACAAGGCATCCTTAAAATTTCTAACAGATCATAAAAGAGGGAGTTTAGCTACTGTTCTCAATGTGATGAGTGATTGTGGGTTGAATCTCACTAAGATTCAATCATTGCCCGTTATTGATATGCCTTGGAAATACTCTTTTTTTGTAGATGTAACGTTTACGAAATATGAGGATTATCAAAAAGCGGTTTCAGTATTAAAAATAATGGCATTAGAACTTAAAATTTTAGGAGAATATAAAAATCAAAACGGATGAGTATTCAAACTGCAAAAAGACTAGAAACAGTTGAAGAGTATTATTTCTCTAAAAAATTAAGAGAAGTAAGAGCTCTTGCAGCTTCAGGAAAACCAATTCTAAATATGGCGATAGGTAGCCCTGATTTAGATCCGCCTAAAGAAGTTGTAGAAGCTATACAAGGAGCTGTCGTTTTAGATGGCGCTCATAAATATCAGAGTTATCAAGGGATTCCTGAATTGAGGAGTGCTATTTCGGATTTTTACAAAATTAAATACAATGTAATTTTAAATCCAGAAAATGAAATTTTGCCTTTAATGGGATCCAAAGAAGGTATTATGCACATTTCATTAGCATATCTTAATGAAGGAGATGAGGTTTTGATTCCTAATCCTGGATATCCGACCTATACATCAGTTACTAATTTGGTTGGTGCCAAGCCTATATACTATGATTTGGTAGCTGGTAATGGATGGGAACCTAATTTTGAAATTTTGTCAAAGAAAGATCTTAGTAAGGTGAAAATTATGTGGGTTAATTATCCTCACATGCCTACTGGAGCTAATGGTAATATTGATTTGTTTAAAAAGTTAATAGATTTTGCAACCGATCATGATATTTTATTGATTAATGATAACCCATATAGTTTTATCCTAAATGATAATCCATTAAGTATTTTGTCGATTCCTGGAGCTAAAAAAGTTGCATTAGAGTTAAATTCATTAAGTAAGACATTTAATATGGCTGGCTGGCGAGTAGGAATGGTTAGTGGAAGCGATGATAAAATAGAAGCTATTCTAAAAGTGAAAAGTAATATGGATAGTGGGATGTTTCAAGGTATTCAAAAAGGAGCTATTGCGGCATTAAATATTTCAGAGAGTTGGTATTCAGAAATGAATACTATATATAATAAAAGAAGAGAACGAATTTGGGAACTAGCATCAATTTTAGGATGTACGTATGATAAAACAGCAACGGGGATGTTTGTCTGGGCGAAACTACCAGAGGGTATTAATGCAGTAGAGTTTATTGATAGTATATTGTATGAAAATAGTGTTTTTATAACTCCAGGTGATATTTTTGGGAGTAATGGAAAAGGATATATTCGTTTTTCGTTGTGTGTAACTAAAAATAATATTAATGAAGCAATCAAAAGATTACAAGTAGAGGCATGAAAGTATTTGTTATAGGTGTTGGATTAATCGGAGGGTCATTTGCTATTGATATCAAAGCAGCTTTTAATGAGGCCGAAATTTATGGTGTTGATAAAAATGAAGAACATCTAGATAAAGCTCTTTCATTAGGGTTTGTAGATAAAAAATCAAGTTTTGAAGAATTAGATAAGGCAGATGTTGTAATCACATCAATCCCTGTAGATATTACTGTAAAGTTGTTACCAGAGATTCTAGATAAGATTAATGATGAATGTTTGGTTTTTGATGTAGGATCTACTAAAAAGAAGTTGTGTAATTCTGTAAATGATCATCCTAAAAGAAGAAATTATTTAGCAGCACACCCTATTGCGGGGACTGAGTTTTCAGGGCCACAAGCGGCTATAGCAAATTTATATCGTGGTAAAACTAATATCATTTGCGAAGTAGAAAAGACGGCTTTTAAACTGCAAGAACGTGGAATGGAAATTTTCACAAGATTAGGGATGAGGATACGATATATGGATCCTGCTTCTCACGATAAACATATCGCATATGTATCACACTTATCACATATTAGCTCTTTTATGCTAGGGAAAACGGTAATTGAAAAAGAAAAAAATGAGCGTGATATTTTTGATATGGCAGGTAGTGGATTTGCATCTACAGTAAGGTTAGCAAAAAGTTCCCCCGAAATGTGGGCCCCTATTTTTAAGCATAATAAAGAAAATGTAGTCGAAACTTTAACTGAATATATAGCGAATCTTACACAGTTTAAAGAGTTGATGGAGGAGGATAACTTTGTAGAAATTTATAAAGAAATGGAAGACACCAATCATATAAAAACAATTTTGAAAGGAATTTCATAAAATAACCACTTAAAAACAGATTATTAATAGAGAATAAAAAATAAAAATGGAGAATAAGAAAGAACTAAGAAACTGGTTAGACGAATATAACCTAAATCACCCATTGGTGATTGGGGGACCTTGTAGCGCAGAAACCGAAGAACAAGTAGTCAAGATAGCACATCAACTTAAAGATTCTGACGCAACAGTACTTCGTGCAGGAATTTGGAAGCCAAGAACTAGACCGGGTAATTTCGAAGGTGTAGGGGCTTTAGGGCTAAAATGGTTGCAACGAGCTAAAGAAGAAACAGGAATGAAAATAGCTACTGAGGTAGCAAACCCACATCACGTAGAATTAGCACTTGAACATGGTGTCGATGTATTATGGATTGGAGCTAGAAGTACAGTTTCTCCTTTTATTGTTCAAGATATTGCTGAAGCTTGTAGAGGTATTGATAATCCAGTATTAATCAAAAATCCAATTAATCCGGATTTATCACTTTGGTTAGGAGCTGTTGAGCGTTTTTATACGTGTGATGTTAAAAACTTAGGTGTGATACACAGAGGATTTTCTACATATGAAAAAACGAAGTACCGTAATATTCCAGAATGGCAAATACCAATTGATTTACAAAATCGTTTTCCGGATTTACCTCTGATTTTAGACCCTTCACATATTGCAGGGAGAAGAGATCTTATTTTTGATCTTTCACAGACCGCTTTGGATCTTAATTTTGATGGTTTAATTGTAGAGACTCATTATGATCCAGATAATGCTTGGAGTGATGCTGCGCAACAGATTACACCAGAAACTTTAGTACAACATATGAAAGATTTAAAAATTCGTAAAGAAATAGGAGTAGATGAGGCATACCAGCGAACTTTAAATGAATTACGAGCAAAAATTGATGTAGCTGATAATCAATTACTAGATGTTTTGTCTAAAAGAATGAAAATTTCTGATGAGATAGGTAAGGCTAAAGCAAAACAGAATGTAGCTATATTACAATCTAAGCGTTGGAATGAAATTTTAGGAAAAATGATTCTTGAAGGAGAAGAAAAGGGGTTAAGTGAAGAGTTTATGTTAAGAATATATAAGGCAATTCATCAAGAATCTATAAATCATCAGAAGAAGGTTGCTAAGTCTTAATTATGTACAATATTCATTAGGTATAGAGATTTATTTGCATCTTTGCGTTTATGACAGGAATAGTATATAAATCTACCGGAAGTTGGTATACCGTTAAAACCGATAACGGCACTGTGTATGAGTGCCGTATAAAAGGTAAATTTAGAATAAAAGGTATAAAAAGTACAAATCCTGTGTCAGTTGGTGACCAAGTGGATTTTAAACTAGAAACTAATAATGATAGAGAAACTGGCGTTATCGAAAACATAAGAGAACGCCGGAATTATATCATCAGAAAATCAGTGAATCTTTCAAAGCAAACCCACATCATTGCTTCAAACATTGATGTGGTTTTTTTATTGATTACACTCAATAATCCACCAACATTTACTGCGTTTATAGATCGTTTTTTGGTTACAGCGGAAGCTTATGATATAAAAGCTGTGCTGCTATTTAATAAAATAGACACATATGATGAAGAAGAACTTCTAGAAATAAAATATCTAGCTGCTTTATACAGAGAGATAGGATATGAGTGTATTGGTATATCTGCAAAAACGGGAAAAAATATAGGCAAGGTTAAGTCCTTAATGGAAGAACAAGTAAGTATGTTTTCCGGACATAGTGGTGTGGGTAAATCTACTTTGGTAAATTTAATAGAACCCAATCTATCTCTTAAAACTGCCGAAATAAGTGGTCAACACCAACAAGGACAACATACAACTACTTTTGCTGAAATGTATGATCTTAGTTTTGGTGCTAAAATTATTGATACGCCAGGTATCAAAGGTTTTGGAATTGTCGATATGGAAAAAGAAGAAGTGGGGGATTATTTCCCTGAATTTTTCGAATTAAAACAACAATGTAAGTTTAATAACTGTTTACATATAAATGAACCTAAATGTGCTGTAAAAGAAGCACTAGATAATGAAGAGATCGCTTGGTCTCGTTATAAAAGTTACTTGCAAATTCTAGAAGGAGAAGAAGAGCATTACCGTAAAAATAATTATGATGAAGAATAAAACTTTATTTTTCAAGGTAACATTTTCTATATAAAAGACACATACATAATGAGAGCTGTAATTCAAAGAGTTTCTGAAGCATCTGTGAAAGTAAAAGAGGACAAAGTTTCAGAGATCAATTTAGGTCTTTTGATTTTACTAGGAGTTGAAGAAGAGGATACTGAGGATGATGTATTATGGTTATCGGGAAAAATAAGCAGGCTAAGGATTTTTAGTGATGAGAATGGTATGATGAATAAAAGTATTCTTGATGTCGATGGAGATGCAATAGTGGTGAGTCAATTTACATTGCACGCTAGCACTAAAAAAGGAAATAGGCCTAGCTTTATTAAGGCTGCAAAACCAGAAAAAGCAATCCCATTGTATGAAGAGTTTATAAAACAACTAGAAAAAAGTTTCGGAAGAAAAGTGGGGACAGGAATTTTTGGTGCTGATATGAAAGTATCGTTGATTAATGACGGTCCAGTAACTATAATTTTTGACACCAAAAATAAAGAATAATTAACCGCACCCTAGAATAAAATTTGATATGCTAAAAAGAATACAACTTGTTTTAGTTGCCCTTTTCCTTTGTGTTTATACAAGAATAAGTGGTCAAGAAGATTTTAGTTTACAGTCAATACTTATAGATTCTTTACTTACTGAGAATGCGAATGCTATAGTAAGGTCAGAAGATATTGTAATACAGATTAATTCTATAAATTCTGTTACAATCAAAACTAAGCGCGTGGTTACAGTACTCAATAAATATGGGAATCGTCACGCAGATTCTTATGAACCATATGATCCTCAGACAAATATAAAAAGAGTACGTGCAACAGTTTTTGATGTTTTGGGGAAAGAAGTTAAAGAGTTTAGAAAAAAAGATTTTAGTGATAGAAGTATGTATGATGGGTTTTCACTAATAGGAGATAATCGATTTATATATTTTGAGTATACTCCTGTTGATTATCCTTATACAATGGTGTATGAAAGTGAAGTAGAAACTAAAAACTCTGCTTTTATTGAACCTTGGTTTCCAATTACCAATTATAATTTAAGTGTTGAGAATGCTTCTTATAAAGTTATTAATTTAAAAAAAATACCATTAAGAACTAAAGAAAAAGCATTTGTAGGGTATCCTATAGAAATTTTGAAAGGAGATCATGAAATATCATACATATTATCTAAGGTTCCTGCGCTAAATAAGGAACATCAAAGTCCTCCTTTTTCAGAGCTAGTGCCTTCTGGAAAAATAACTTTGGGAAATTTTTCTTTAGTAAATATAGAAGGAGTTGCGGATGATTGGAAAACTATGGGAAAATGGCAGTATCAAAATTTAGTTTCTGGAAGAGACGAATTACCGGATGAGGTCATAAAAAAGATGTCAGAATTAGTAGAGGGTGCTGATTCTAAAAAGGAAAAAACTAAACGAATCTATGAGTATGTACAGAATAAGACAAGGTATATCAGCGTCCAATTAGGGATCGGTGGATGGATGCCTATGAAAGCTTCAGATGTAGATAGATTAGGCTATGGAGACTGTAAAGCTCTAACCAATTATACTAAGGCGCTTTTAGAGTCTCAAAATATTCCTTCATTCTATACTATAGTCTATGGAGATTCGAGAAGAAGAGATATAGATGACGATTTTGCTTCTATGCAAGGGAATCATGTGATATTAAATGTCCCCAACGAAGAAGAAGATATTTGGTTAGAATGTACAAGTCAAACTGCACCTTTTAATTTTATTGGTGACTTTACAGATGATAGAAATGTACTTGTCATTAAGCCAGAAGGAGGAGAAATTAAAAGAACAAAAAAATACAAACCAGAAGAAAATACATTACATACCACTGCAACAATTTTCCTGCAAGAAGATGCTTCCATGGTAGCTGAAGTTGTATCAGAATCTAAAGGGTTACAGTATGATTGGAGGTATTTAACCAAACTAAAACCTGTTAAAGATCAAAAACTATATTTTAAGGAATATTGGAGTTATATCAATAATCTGAACGTTCTATCTTTAGATCTTATTGATGATAAAGATCACGTTACTTATCAGGAGAAAGTAAAAGTTAACGCAACAAATTATGCTACAAAAGTAGGGACTAGATTATTAATAACTCCTAATGTTTTTAATAGAGTAATAAGAAAAAAACCTAAATACAAAGACAGAAAAACAGCTTTGGTAATCTCAAGAGGTTATGTGGATTCTGATGAATATATAATAAAGTTACCCGCCGGCTATATAATTAATAAGCTTCCTGAGGGAAAAGTTTTTGAAACTGATTTTGGAGTATACTCTTGCAGTGTTAGTAAAGTAGATCAGTCTACCTTAAAATACATTAGAGAGCTAAGAATAAATGATGGTAGATACCCTAAAGAACAATATGAAGCATATAGACAATTTATGTCTAAAATCCAGAAAGCTGATAAAACAAAAATAGTACTCAAACAACAATAACAACTAATCAATCAATATCAATGGGAAAATTACATAAAGCAATTATAATTGTATTGCTGATGGTATCAGTAAATACAATTGCACAAGAATATAAGTTTGGCAAAGTATCAAAAGCAGAATTAATCGAAAAATCATATCCACTAGATAGTTCAGCAAATGCTGCGGTGTTATATGAAAATAAGAAGGTTTATTATAACTTTAATCAACAAAACGGTTTTCAGCTAATAACAGAAGTGTTTAAGCGTATTAAGCTTTATAATAAAAACGGTTCTGATCATGCAACAGAAGAGATTTTTTTGTATAAATATGGAGGGAATAAAGAGAAAGTGAGTGGTCTTAAAGGGGTTACTTATTCTTATGTAGGAGATAAAATCATAGAAACTAAATTAAAGAAAGACGGTATATTTAAAAATGAATACACAGAAAATAGAGATCAGATAAAATTTACAATGCCATCCCTACAAGACGGGTCTGTAATAGAGTTTAAATATAAAATCACGTCTCCTTTTGTTTACAGTATCGATAGAATTTACTTGCAAAATATAATACCGATAAATAAGCTTGAAGTGCAAATTAAGATGCCGGAATATTTTAATTTCAAGAAACTTACTAGTGGGTATTTACCAATAAATCTTAAGGAGTCAAGTGCTCAAGATGTTATTAATCTGACATCAAAGTCTAGGTCAAGTGGTGTAAGTACGCAAGGCAGAAATACTAAGTACTCCAATAGTAAAGTTGATTATAGAATTAATATAAATACAATTAATTCATCAAATATTCCTGCATTTAAATATGAACCGTATTCTGGGAATATACAGAATTATATATCTTCAATCAATTATGAGTTGTCTTATGTTAAATATCCTAATGAACCTGCGGATTATCGTTCATCAACTTGGGAAGATGTGTCAAAAACTATTTACGAAAATTCAAGTTTTGGAGATGAACTTAAAAGAAATAATTATTATAAAGAAGATATAGATAAGCTAGTTAGTACTGTTAGTAGTGAGTTAGACAAAACTGTAATAATTTATGATTATTTGAAGAAAAAGATGTCTTGGAACAGTAGAAGAGGGGTTTTCACGAATGCAGGAACTAAAAAAGCATATAAAGAGAATACCGGTAGTGTAGCTGAAATAAACTTAATGCTTACTTCTATGCTTGTTTATGCCGGTATTGATGCAAATCCAGTAATCTGTAGTACAAGTGATAAAGTAATTTCATTATTTCCGACGATTGATGGTTTTAATTACGTAATAAGTAGAGTGAAATTGGCAGATGGTAGTCTAATATATTTGGATGCTACTGACAAACACGGCGTGCCAAATGTTTTGCCTGATAGAATCATTAAGGGAATGGGAAGAGTAGTTGCTAAAAACGGTACTTCCCAAATGGTAGATTTTAGACCGGTAAAACCCTCTGTAAAAGCTTATAGAATGCAATGTGAAATAGATGAAGAAGGAGTAGCAAAAGGTAAACTCAGTGTTAGTTACAAAGATTATTTGGCTCATAATTATCGAGTGCTAAACTCAGCAAAAGATGATGCGAGTAAAGCAGAGCGTTTTGAAAAAAAAT
The DNA here is from genome assembly GCF_900109375.1 of Aquimarina amphilecti. Taxonomy (GTDB): domain Bacteria; phylum Bacteroidota; class Bacteroidia; order Flavobacteriales; family Flavobacteriaceae; genus Aquimarina; species Aquimarina amphilecti. The sequence goes on along the minus strand of NZ_FOAB01000003.1, from coordinate 239,487 downwards.
ATGGAATTACCGAATTAGATGAATATACAGTAAAAGGTATTAAGGAGTATGGGAAAGGTGTAAATGAAAAATTTAATTTTACGATAGAAGATCAAATTGAAGCAATAGATGATGAGATATTCTTTTCACCTTTACTATTTTTGAGGGATAAAGAAAATATTTTTAAGTCTGATGACAGGAAATATCCTATTGACTTTGGGTATGGTTTTTCAAATAAATATATGGTGAACATCAAGATACCAGAAGGCTATGAGGTGGTAGAGTGTCCAAAAACGTCAGCATTTAAGTTGCCAGATAATATGGGTAAATTCACGTTTAGATCTAATGTTTCGAATGGAGTAATTCAGATTGTAGTGGATGAAACGGTTACATCTCCCGTGATTCCGGCAAACTATTATCCAACTATTAAGGAGTTCTATAATCAGGTGGTTAAAAAGGAAAATGAACAAGTAGTTCTTAAAAAAATATAAAAAATGAATATTCAAAATGCGCAAAAAGCTGTAGATGATTGGATCAAGAATCATGGAGTAAGATATTTTAATGAACTAACTAATATGGCCCAACTTACTGAAGAAGTAGGAGAAGTGGCTAGGATCATAGCACGTAGATATGGTGAGCAAAGCGAAAAAGAAAGTGATAAAAATAAAGATTTAGGAGAAGAATTAGCAGATGTTATGTTTGTGGTTCTATGCTTAGCTAATCAGACAGGTGTTGATCTTCAGGATGCTTTTGATAAAAAACTAGACATCAAAACAAAAAGAGATCACGATCGTCATCATAATAATGAAAAATTAAAATAATGTTTAGATCAATTGTTTCTTCAAAAAAGTATTGGAGCTCTGTAATTCTTTTAGGGCTTGTGTTTATTGTGTTGTATAGTGTTATTGAACATTTAATGCAGTATGGAGGTTTGGCTTTTGATATTTTTATGGAAGAGAAAATAAATGATGGTCTTTGGGTAAGATATGTTGCTTCCCGTGTCATAGGTGGATTAACTTATGGGATGATTTTGGGGTATTATTTTGAATTAAGAAAACGCAAATCCAATCGATAAAATGAATTTGAAATTAAATCACATTCCGAATATTAAGGATAATGTTCTGCAAATTACGGGGTCTAAAAGTGAGACAAATAGATTATTAATTTTACAATCACTGTATCCAAAGATTGAAATAGAGAACGTATCAAATAGTGATGATTCAGCATTAATGCAAGCTGCATTGAAGAGTACCAATGAGGTAGTGGATATTCATCATGCGGGAACAGCAATGAGGTTTCTTACAGCATATTTTGCTGTAAAAAATGGTAGAGAAACTATTCTAACAGGAAGTAAAAGAATGCAAGAGCGCCCTATAAAAATTCTGGTAGATGCGCTTAGGCAGTTGGGGTGTGAAATTAGCTATGAGAAAGAAGAAGGATATCCACCAATAAAAATAATAGGAAAAAATCCAGAAACAAATAAGGTTTCTTTAGCAGCTAACGTAAGTAGTCAATATATTTCTGCCTTAATGTTGATAGCATCGTCATTGCCAGAAGGACTAGAGATTGTTTTAGAAGGGAAAGTAACTTCAGTACCTTATATTAAGATGACGCTAAGTTTACTTAAAGATGTTGGAATTCAAGGAAGTTTCGAAAATAATGTGATCAACATACATCCTTTAAAAATAACTTTACCTAAACGGGTTGTGGTAGAATCAGATTGGAGTTCCGCTTCTTATTTTTATAGTATTGTTGCTTTGTCCAATAATAAGAGTGTTACATTAGGGAGTTATAAACAAAATAGTTATCAAGGAGATTCAGCTTTGGCTGAGATATACAGGGAACTTGGAGTGGAAACGACTTTTCATGATAATCAAATAACGTTAACTAAAAGTTCTGTTTCCAATGATTTAGATCAATTGGAATTAGATTTATCTAACTCTCCCGACATTGCTCAGACTATCGCCGTTACCTGTTTTGGCCTAGGGAAAGCTTGTTACCTTACAGGGTTACATACTCTAAAGATTAAAGAAACTGATAGATTAGAAGCGCTAAAGGTAGAAATAGAAAAATTAGGAGGTGAGGTTCTAATAACTGAAAATTCACTAAAACTAGCATCGTCTAAATCTATCAATTCAGATATCTCTATAGATACCTATCATGATCATCGTATGGCAATGGCTTTTGCTCCATTGGCGTTGAGGGAAACTTTACTGATTAATGATGCAGATGTGGTATCAAAATCGTATCCTGATTTTTGGAATGATTTAAAGAAATTAGATTTCAAAGTACTGTAAATAAAAATATAAATGGTGATTTACTTGACAACCCCTATGTCGAGATTGTATATTTGCACCTCCAAAAAAACAGACACTAATGAAGTTATCACATTTCAATTTTGACCTTCCTCAAGATTTATTAGCAGAGTATCCTTCAGAAAATAGGGATGAGGCGCGTCTAATGGTTCTTAATAGAAAGGATCAAACAATAGAGCATAAACAATTTAAAGATCTTATAGATTATTTTGAGCCCAATGATGTTATGGTTTTAAATAATACTAAAGTTTTTCCTGCTAGATTGTATGGTAACAAAGAAAAGACTGGAGCTAGAATTGAGGTTTTTTTATTACGTGAATTGAATTCAGAAACACGCCTTTGGGATGTATTGGTTGATCCAGCTCGTAAGATCAGGATAGGTAATAAATTATATTTTGGAGATGACGAAAGTTTAGTTGCAGAGGTTATTGACAATACTACTTCTAGAGGTAGAACGCTTCGTTTTTTATATGATGGGTCTTATGATGAATTTAGACAAAAACTTACAGATTTAGGAGAGACTCCTCTACCTAAATATATAAAAAGAGATGCAGAGCCAGAAGATGAAGAAAGATATCAAACAATTTATGCTAAAAATGAAGGTGCTGTAGCAGCTCCGACAGCTGGTTTGCATTTTTCTAAACATTTAATGAAACGTTTGGAGATAAAAGGAGTAGATTTTGCAGAAATAACACTTCACGTTGGTTTAGGTACATTTAACCCAGTAGAGGTTGAGGATTTATCTAAGCATAAAATGGATAGCGAAGAAGCATATGTTACTGCGCGCGCTACAGATACTATTAATAATGGTATTACTAACAAACAACGAATCTGTGCTGTTGGTACTACAGTTATGAGAGCATTGGAAAGTTCTGTTTCTTCGGATAATACTTTAAATGAATTTAGAGGATGGACAAATAAATTTATTTTTCCTCCTTATGATTTTAGTATAGCTAATAGTATGATTACAAATTTTCATACTCCAAAATCAACATTGTTAATGATGGTTTCAGCTTTTGCAGGTCATGATTTTATTAAAGAAGCTTACGAAGAAGCAGTGAAAGAAAAATATAAGTTTTATTCTTACGGTGATGCAATGCTAATCATCTAAAAGAGACTTGTTTTTATAATATACTAGTAAAAGAGCTCCACTTTATTTAATTTAAAGTGGAGCTTTTGGTTTCTAAATGTGTTTTAAATCCTACATTTTTTAGATAACAGATGTAAAGTGTAGATTTAAATATATGTTGTAGAAATCTTAAAATTAATTAGTTATAATGCTTATTTCATAAAAAATAAGTATTTTGCGGAGCTTTTTGAAAAATTACGGTAAAACCGTAGTATGTAGATAAGCTGGATGTCGATTAATTTGGTTTTTTATCGAAAAAATGAACAGAGCTAATTATTGGTTCTACATTTTTGAAAAATTAGTCGTTTCTTGTGAATACCCTAAGTAATTTAAATTTAACCTATGAATAGAATATTACACATTGTTTTATTTTTTGTGACCTTATTTTCATTTTCTCAAACTAAGGTTGGTAATCTTCACTATAATGATATAGACGTATTTGAAAATACTGAACTAATGCTTAATGGAGCAGGAGAACGAGAAAAACTTTACACTATTGGATTATATCTAGATTTTGAGGTTGATGGAGTCGAAGATGGTCTTATGGTAGCTGATAAAGATGCTACAATGGCACTTACTATCAAAACAATTTCTGATATTTCTAATAATGATTTAAAAGAAATTATTAGAAATGGATTAGAGCGTGCGACTGATGGGAACAGCTATTTGATGGAGGACCAAATAAGAGATTTTATTAAACTTCTTCCAAAGACAATTAATAAGTACGAAATTTTTAAAATCATATATACGAAAGATCAAAAGCTTACTTTATATAAAAATAAAGAAAGACTTGGTGCTGTCACGAATAGCCTTGAGTTTAAGCAAGCTCTTTTTAAGATATGGTTGGGTGAAAATCCAATAGACGGACAGCTTAAAGAAGATTTATTAGGTACATATGATGCTAATCCAATATTAGGACAGTGGAAAGCATATGACAAAAAAACAGGAGTTGCTATTAATATAGTTCAGTTGTATATGATCAAAAATCAGGTTTTTGGTTCTATACAACGTATGTTGCGTCAATCAGAAAGGGATGCAGTATGTTATGAGTGCCAAGGTGACGATAAAAACCAACCAGTAGAAGGGTTGGTTATAATAAAGCACTTAAACAATAAAAGTGGATTTAAATATATTGATGGTAAGTTTACTGATATAAGAACTGGAAAAATATCTGATTGTCAGATTTGGATTGATAAAGATGATGCTGATGTACTTAATGTTAAGTATAGAGGTGGCGGAGGAGTACAGCAATGGAAACGTATTAAATCATCCAAAAAAGATAATAGAGAAGATTTTCGCACGGTAAAATTCTAACTAGATTCCATAGAGATATTTCTTAAATAGTTTATACGTTCTGTTAGAGATCCTGTATCTTTTACATATTTTTGCATTTAAATGAAATCAAAAAAGAAAGATATACGTGCTCTAACTAAAGAGCAGTTGCGAAAATTCTTTGTAGAAAGCGGTGATAAGGCTTTTCGCGGAAATCAAGTATATGAATGGTTGTGGAGTAAAGGTGCTCATAGTTTTGAGAGTATGACCAATATTTCAAAAGCTACAAGACAACTACTCGAAGATAATTTTGTCATTAACCATATTAGAGTGGATCAAATGCAGCGAAGTACTGATGGTACTATTAAAAATGCCGTTAGACTTCATGATGGATTAGTAGTAGAATCTGTTTTAATTCCAACTCCGACTAGAACTACCGCCTGTGTTTCTTCTCAGGTTGGTTGTAGCTTAGATTGTAGATTTTGTGCGACTTCACGTTTAAAAAGAATGCGAAACCTAAATCCAGATGAGATTTATGATCAGGTTGTTGCTATAGATAATGAAAGTCGATTGTATCATAACCGTCCATTGTCAAATATTGTTTTTATGGGAATGGGTGAACCATTGATGAACTACAATAATGTAATTAAAGCAATTGATAAAATTACCTCTTTAGAAGGATTAGGAATGTCTCCTAAAAGAATTACTGTTTCGACATCGGGAGTGCCAAAAATAATTAAGAAAATGGCAGATGATGAAGTTCGATTTAAACTAGCCGTATCATTGCATTCAGCCATAGATGAAGTTAGAACTGGTATTATGCCTTTTAATGAGAATTTTCCACTTACAGATCTAAAAGAGGCTTTGGAATATTGGTATGAGAAAACCAGGAGTAGAATTACTTATGAATATGTTGTTTGGAAAGGGATTAATGATAGAAAAGAAGATATAAATGCGTTATTAAAGTTTTGCTCTTATGTTCCTTGTAAGGTGAATTTAATAGAATACAACCCGATAGACGATGGAGAATTTCAACAAGCTTCTGATTCTGCAATAGAGCAATATATTAGTGCATTGGAGTCTAGAGGTTTTGTTGTAAATGTTAGAAGAAGTAGAGGTAAAGATATCGATGCAGCTTGTGGACAATTGGCAAACAAATCATAGAATATACTTTCCAAGTAAATTATTTATCAAGTGTTTTGACCCTCAATATGGATTATACTATCTTCGCAACTAGTTAGAAAACAAAATAATCTACTCTAGATTGAAAGTTGTTGAGCAAATAAAATTACCTATCATTGATGAGATGGAACTTTTTGAACAAAAGTTTTCTCAATCCATGTACTCCAAAGTTGCTTTACTTAATAGAATTACTCATTACATAGTAAATAGAAAAGGCAAGCAGATGCGCCCAATGTTTGTTTTTCTTGTTGCCAAGATGGTATCTGGGGGAGAAGTAAAAGAAAGAACTTATCGCGGAGCTTCAGTTATCGAATTGATACATACAGCAAGTCTTGTTCATGACGATGTAGTAGATGATTCTAATCGTCGAAGAGGCTTTTTTTCTGTGAATGCACTTTGGAAAAATAAGATAGCAGTTCTTATAGGGGATTATCTGCTTTCGAAAGGTATGTTGGTCTGTATTGATAATGATGATTTTGATCTGTTAAAAATAATTTCTGTAGCTGTTAAAGAGATTGTAGAGGGTGAGTTACTACAAATAGAAAAAGCAAGAAACCTTGATATTACAGAAGAGATTTATTATGAGATAATTAGACAGAAAACAGCAACCTTAATAGCTGCTTGTTGCAGTCTTGGAGCCTGTTCTGTAGAACCAAATTCTGATTCTGTAGAGAAGATGAGGAAATTCGGAGAGCTTATTGGTATGGCATTTCAGATTAAAGATGATTTATTTGATTATGGTGATACAGCAATAGGTAAACCTACAGGTATAGATATTAAGGAACAAAAAATGACATTACCATTAATCTATACATTGAATCACTGTACTAAAGAAAAAAAGAAATGGTTAATTAACTCTGTTAAAAATCATAATAAGAACAAAAAACGAGTGAAAGAAGTCATTGATTTTGTGAAAATCAGTGGAGGATTAGAGTATGCTACAAAAATAATGTACAAGTTTAAAGAAGAAGCATTGATTATCCTTTCTGAATATCCGGAATCCGAATATAAATCGTCATTAGAATTAATGGTTAATTATGTTATTGACCGAAAGAAATAATCTAGGCGAATTTTAAAAACCTTACAGGTAGTAATTACATTGTTTTTTATTGAAAATATAAATAATGGTATTGGTTTTGATGCTAATAGCTAATTATAAACTTTTTTTCGTAGGAAGACAACCTTTTTGTTCTTTTTGGCGTCTTTAAGTAATAGTATTAAGCTTATTTTATTTTAAATAAAAACATCTATGACAAGAAAACTATTTTTATATGCCACAGTCTTATTGCTGTCCAGTTGTGCTTCTGTAGATACATATAACCAACAAATAAGTAAAACTCATAGTCCTGAAGATTTGCGTAACGATGTTGACTATGCATATAAAAAACTCAGAAAACTACACCCAGATATTTATTGGTATATCTCTAAAGAAGAATTAGAAGAAAGAGTAAATAGGTTGAAGAGTGAATTAACGAAGCCATTAACCTCAAAGGAATTTTATAATTCATTTGCTCCTGTTTTCACTAGTATAAAGCAGGGTCACTTGTCAATACATACACCATCTAGAAAACAAACTAAAGAAGAAATAAAAGAAAAAGGTAAAAGATCATCTCCTTTTAAATCTTTGTCATTTCAAACATCGGAGGATAAGCTATTTGTTAGAAAAATCTTTAAAGATAATATTGCAATAATAGAAGGTTCAGAGATTGTAAGGGTTGAAGATGAAAAAGTAAGTGATTTATTAAGTTCTTTTAAAAAATTGCACGCTAGTGATGGTTTTAACAAGACTTTTATACCAGAGTTTGTAGGTAGTCGTTTTGGTTTTTTTTATTCAAACACACATAAACAAAAGGATAGTTTGTTGTTGCATTTAAAATTGAAGGATAGTTTGTATTCTAAATACGTGTATGCAGATTACGATAAAATAAAAACCTCCTCTAAAAAAGATTCTACAGGTGTAAAGGATGAGAAAAAGAGTAAGCTTGATAAGAAAATAGCTAAAGAGGTTCGGAAGAAAACTCGAAAGAAAAACTATAAATACGGTTATAATAAAAAAGCAAAAGATTATAATAGAAATTTTATCTTTTTGGAGTCTGATAGCCTTATTGGTTATATGCATATTAAGAGTTTTACCAATGGAGGTTATAAAGAGTTTTATAAAGAAAGTTTTGCTAAAATTGATTCTGCAAAATGTAAAAATTTAGTGATAGATTTAAGAGGTAATTTAGGAGGACGACTAACAGAGATTGATGATTTATATTCTTATTTAACGGATAAGGAGTATGTATTTATAGAAAAATCCAAAATGACTGGACGCTTAAGTTTTTTATATCCATATTTTCACACAAAATCTTGGCCAACAAAAACTATGGCGACAATTTTTTCTCCAGTATTAGGAGTATATCAGATGTTTAAGGTTAAAAAAGAAAATGGTGAAGCCTACTTTAAGTTTAAACATAGTAAGCTAAGAAAACCCAAGCCTAATGGTTTTGATGGGAAAGTATATGTATTGATAGATGGTGAAAGTTTTTCTGCAAGTAGTATTCTTTCCACACATCTAAAAGCAACCAAACGTGCTACATTTGTTGGAGAAGAAACTGGAGGTGCTTATAATGGAACCGTAGCTGGAATTTATGCAAAAGTGGAGTTACCTAATTCTAGAATTAATATGAGAGTAGGGTTAATGAAAATAAATGCACCTTACTCTATAGAACCAGATGGTTATGGTATTAAACCAGATGTTCCAATAAAAAAGATTTTAAATGATAAAGACGAAGAATTGCAGTGGATTATACAAGATATCGAGATGTCTGATAAAAAATAATAATTTATTTTCATAGCCAGACAACCTTTTTGATTTTAATTGCGTCTATGTAAATAGAAGGTCTTAAATAATTGATTTTACTTTGAAAGTTATTCAGTTCTATAAAAACGAAACACAGCTAATAAAGAAAGCTGCAAATAAGCACAGAGATGCACAGCATCAACTGTATGAGAAGCATTCGCCAAAAATGTTGGGAGTATGTCGTCGTTATGTAAGAGATATTCATCATGCAGAAGAAGTAATGCTTAGTGGTTTTTTGAAAGTGTTTACAAATTTAAAACAATTTAATTTCGAAGGAAGTTTTGAAGGATGGGTTAGGAGAATAATGGTGAATGAATCGATATCATTTTTAAGACGACAAAAAGAGGTGGTTTTTACAGAAGATATAGCGTACTATAATGAAGAGTCCTGGAATAATATAAATATAGAATTAGGAGTAGAGCAGATTCAGGGTCTAATAGATAGTTTGCCAGAAGGGTATAAAATGGTGTTTGTATTATATGCTGTAGAAGGATATAAACATAGCGAGATTGCAAAAATGTTAGGGGTGAGTGAAAGTACTTCAAAATCTCAACTTTTTAAAGCAAGGAAAATGTTACAGCAAAAGTTAAACCAACAAAATAAGATTAGTAATGGCGCCATTAAAATTTGAAGATAGCATAAAGGAGAAGCTGGAGCAGCGTTCAATACGTCCATCTCAGGGATCTTGGGGGAAATTAGAACAAGAATTAGATAGTCAACTTGGTCAAAAAAAAATTAGAAAACACTGGTGGGTTGGGATAGCAGCAAGTTTAGTAGGTTTTTTAGTTATAACAACTTTTATTATCAATTCTGATAATAAAATAGATCCTTCTAATAATCCATTTGTTAATGTTACAGAGGATGATGTTGATCAAAATAAACTAAATAATATAGTAGAGATTGTAGAATCAGAATCAGATGTTGTAGAAAATAAAAAAGAAATTGAAAGTCAGAAAGAGGAAGTTGTTGTTACGGATCTTAGTAAGAAAAAAGCAAAGAAGATAAGAAAACGTGAAAATGTTAATAAAATAATACCAAAGAGTGATTTAATAGTGACTCCTGAAAATGTTTTTAAAGAAAAAATAGATGAGGCTATTACATCACAAATAGATACTATAGATAGTAAGTTAATTGAAGAAAGAAAACCTTTGGATATAACTACTGAGCTTATAGAAAGTAAAGTGTCTAGTTTAGTGGCTCAGGTAAAAGAACTTGAGAAAAATAATAAAAAAGTTACTGATCAAGAAATTGAGGCGCTACTACGAAAAGCTCAAATGGAAATCACTACACAACAAATTTTAGAATCTAATACAGTAAATGCATCAGCTTTGCTTCTAGACGTAGAATCAGAACTAGATGAATCTTTTAAGAATCGTGTTTTTGAAGCGCTTAAAACCGGTTTTGAAAAATTGAAAACTACTGTAGTAGAGAGAGATAATTAATAAACATTCATCAATCAATTCTTATGGACTCCCTCTCATAAGTGAGAGGGAGGAGTAAGTAGAAATCAAATTTTTATGAGAACAATAATAATGTATGTCGTGTTAACGACCATGTCGCTTAGTGTTCATTTTTTAAGTGCACAGGATGTAAATAATTCGGATGAAATTGAATTATTAAAACAAGAAAAACAAAAAATAGTAATATCAGAAAAAGAGAGTTTAAAGAAAGAAGTAGAAGCTATTAACGAACGATTGGTAAAAGGAGAGTTAACCGCAGTAGAAGCTCAAAAATTAAAAGAGACTGTAGCTCAAAAACATGCGCTAAATATCGAGAATAGATTGGTAATTATTGATAATCAAATAGCACTATTAGAACGAAACGATAGTAATTACTTAAATGATAAAACCAAATTGTCTATTGGTTTAGGAGCAAAAGATATAGATGATGGAGATATATTGTTTGGTATTAATCTAAAAAATGGAAAGAAGACTAAAGTACGATATGATAAGCGTACATATTCGGATTTAGTAGTGGCTTTTGGATTAAATAATGCAATCGTAGATGGGCAATCATTAGATGATTCTGACTATAAAATAGCAGGTAGTAGGTTTTTTGAAATAGGGTTAGCTTGGAAGACAAGGGTTTTTAAAAATTCAAACTTCATGAGAGTTAAATACGGTATTTCTTATCAATCTAATGGATTAAAACCTACAGATAATAGATATTTTGTACAAAACGGTGATCAAACAAATCTAGAAGAATTTAGAGTAGAATTGGACAAATCTAAATTTAGAATGGATAATATAGTAGTACCTGTGCATTTAGAGTTTGGAGCTTCTAAGAGAGTAGAAACAGAAGAAAAACTAAGATTCGAAACATATGGGAAATTTAGAATTGGATTAGGAGGATATGTAGGTACGAATATTAGTACACGTCAAAAATTAAAATATAAGGAAGATGGAGATAGAATTAAAGATAAAATCAAAAGAGACTATAATACCAGTGATTTAATATATGGGTTAAGCACCTATATTGGCTTTGGTGATATGTCTATATATGTCAAGTATGATTTGTCACCTATTTTCAAAAATGCGGCAGTTGATCAGAACAATGTGTCGTTAGGGTTGCGTTTTGACCTTTAAGAATAACCATAATCGGTAAGGTTCTCTATTTGATTTTTTGTTTTTAAATTTAAACAAGAGTTAATTTAGTTATAATTTATTTTTTAAGTGTTAACCCGTTTTTGCGGGAAAAGAGTTGTGTGTAAACGCAACTCTTTTTTGTTTCTTTCTAAAAGAGTATTGGATTTTGTCTAGATTCTGTAAGGTGTCAAGAATACTCTATTAAAATACTATGAATAGTAGAGTTGTTTTATTTATGTTAAATAATAAACAAAAAAGAGTTAACTGTTAAATAAGTAAACAGGGATATATACCTTAAAAGTATTACGGTTTTAAAGTAACTATTTGATTGTAAGTATTTTATGACATGTATTTTTTTTTATTCTTAATCTAAATAGTATATATTTAGAACCCCTTTTGATAGTCAAATTATAAAGGTTTTTTTAATAGTCCAGTCAGGCTTGTATTTGCCCAAGTACAAGTTTTTGAAATACTACTTATGCTAAAAATTGGTGTATAACTATGTAACTGTTAACCAAATTTTAGATATGAAAACACAATTCTATTACGTAGCATTTTTTATGCTTTTCAGTTTTGGTATGCTTGCCCAAGTAGGACCAAAAGGCCCCTCAACAATTAGTAAGGCTGCTTATGTGCGAAACATTCCAGCGCTTTCTAAGATGGATAATATAATATCCGCAAAAAATCAGGGTCATGTTGCCCCAGAAAAGAGAAAAGGTCAAAATATGTATGTTCCTGGTAAAGGGATACCTGCATATGGCCAAGGAGATCCTCTCTTACAGATTCAAAAGAATAATCAAACCAGAATGGCTGTTAGTACAGAAGTAGCTTCCTTCGATGCGCACGTAGGTACTGTATTAAATGACGCCACTGGTGCGATAGGCCCTAATCATTATGTGTATGCATTTAATTCAGGGTTTGGTATTCTTGATAGATCAGGTAATGTTCTATTACCAGAAGCTTCTTTGGGAACGATATTTCCTGGTGAAACTTTAGGAGATCCAATCGTTGTATATGATAACTATGCGGATCGATTTATCATTATGGAGTTTAGTAATACTCCTAATGGTATTTTAATTGCGGTAGGACAAGGTCCAGATCCAGTAAATGATGGATGGTTTACTTATAGATTTAATACTGGATCGTTTCCAGATTATGAGAAATTATCTATATGGAGTGATGGATATTATATCACAGCAAACAAAGATCAGGGTAGTGCAAGTACTAGTGATGTGGTATTTGCTGTAGAAAGAGATAAAATGCTTGTAGGTGATCCTAACGCAGGATTTTTAGGTTTTCCACTACCAGGAGTTTCAACTAATGGATTTTATAGTCCAGGTGGTTCCAATTCTACAGGTCCTAATTTACCACCTGTTGGAACTGGACATTCAATACTATACTTACAAGATGATAGTTGGACAGGAGTTTCACAAGATCATATCAAGGTGTGGACTACGGATGTAGATTGGGTTAATCCAGGAAACTCTACAATATCTCAACCTCAAGAAATCGACACTACACCTTTTGATAGTGTTTTTGATGGTGGATCTTTCCAGAATTTAGATGAACCAGGAAACGGTCCTGATATTGATGCGTTACAAGCAACAATGATGTATATGACTAATTATCGACGTTTTGGTACACATAATTCAATTGTATTAAATTTTGTAGTTGATTTAGATGGAACAGATAGTCTTGCAGGTATTCGTTGGTATGAGTTAAGACAAACTGGAGATGGACAGCCATGGACTATCTTTCAAGAAGGTACATACGTTCAGCCAGATGGATTAAGTGCTTTTTGCGGTAGTATAGCGCAAGATGGACAAGGTAATATCGGTTTAGCATATACCGTAGTGAGCAGTAGTGTTTTTACCTCATTAAGATATACAGGAAGGTTGTCAAGTGATCCTTCTGGAACAATGACTTTAGCAGAGCAAGTTTCTGCAGATGGTGATGCTCAAAATAATAGAGGTGACGGCCGTTATGGAGATTACGGACAAATGACTATTGACCCATTAGATGACATGACGTTTTGGCATATTAGTGAATATATGAAAGGTCCTGCTCCTAATGTAAGAAGAAGTCACGTAGTAGCATTTAATCTACAATCAGATACACCTGATACAGAAGCACCTACTGTACCAACAAATTTAGTAGCATCTAATACTACTGATGTTTCGACAACAATTAGCTGGGATGCTTCTACAGATAATGTAGGAGTTACTGCATATGATGTGTTTCAGGATGGAGTTTTAGTAACTACGGTAGCTACGGCCTCTGCAGATATAACTGGATTGACCCCATCTACTTCGTATGACTTTACTGTTGTGGCAAAAGATGCTGCAGGAAATGAATCAGCAGCTAGTGCAGCGCTATCAGTAACTACAGGAGCTCCTGATACAGAGGCTCCAACTGCTCCAGCGAATCTTACTGCTTCTAATACTACTGCAGGTCAGACTACACTTAGTTGGGATGCTTCTACAGATAATGTAGGTGTAGCAGAATATGATGTATTGCAAGATGGTGTAGTAGTAGCTACAGTTTCTGATACTACTGTAGTGGTTACAGGGTTATCCGCTGAAACTACATATGAATTTACAGTTATAGCAAAAGATGCCGCAGGAAATGAATCTGTAGCAAGTGATGCAACAAGCGTAACAACTCCAGCAGCATCAGGTTGTTTAGGTGGTGTGTTACCTCCGTATGCAGAAAGCTTTGAGGCTGGTCTTGGAGACTGGACACAAGATTCAGGTGATGATCTTGATTGGACTGTTGATGCTGATGGAACACCATCAAATAGAACAGGTCCTTCTAGTGCCGTGGATGGATCTAATTATATATTTGTAGAAGCTTCAGGTAGTGGTACAGGATTCCCTAATAAGCAAGCAGTTCTGACGTCTCCTTGTTTTGATCTTACAGGAGCTACTTCGGCTTCCTTCTCATTCCAGTACCATATGTTTGGTGCAAATGACTTTGGATCTCTTAGTGTGGATGCAAGTAATGATGAAGGTGTAACATGGACAAGTATATGGACAAGAAGTGGAAACCAAGGTAATTCTTGGCAAACTGCAAGCATTGATTTAGCTGATTATGTAGGTACAGGAGTGCAATTAAGGTTTAATAGAGTAACAGGTGGTACGTGGAGAGCTGATGCAGCTATAGATAATGTACAAGTGACTGCTGATGGTGGAACAGGCGGTGGAGATTGTGTTTCTGGCGATGTTACCTTAAGTATTACTTTTGATAATTATCCACAGGAAACGTCTTGGACACTAACAGATTCGGAAGGAAGTGTAGTTGCTTCTGAAAGTTATTCTACGGCCAATTCTGATGGATCTACTGTTACTGAAACTATTTCAGATTTAGGAAATGGTACGTACACATTTACAATTTCTGATTCATTTGGTGATGGAATCTGTTGTGGATTTGGTAATGGTTCTTATACATTATCTAGTGATGCAGGAGCTATTGTAAGCGGCGGAGAATTTGGAGCTTCTGAAGCTACTGATTTCTGTGTAGAAGGATCTGGAGCGAGATTAGATACGTATCCGCTAAGTGGTCTTCGTTCAGAGGATGCAGATGCTTTTAAAGTTTATCCTGTTCCGGCTACAGGAACTCTTAATGTAGCTGTGGGTAACAGATCTATTGATAACGTAAAGATTTTCTCTATGTACGGTCAATTGGTGAAAGAAATTCCGAACCAAGGAACTCAAAAACAAATCGACATAAGTAATCTAGCGTCTGGAACATATTTTATTCGTTTTGTTTCTAATAAAGAAGAATTAGAGATAACTAGAAAGTTTGTTGTCGCTGAATAAAACTTTTGAAATTATAATTTAGCCACAAGGAGGCTGTCTTTTTTAAGGCAGCCTTTTTGTTTATATAATTAGTGAGGACCGAATCTATTAATTATCTTATTTTTGTTGCTTAGATAATGTTATGTTTTTTACTTAATGATTCATAAATCAACCATAGATACTGTATTTGAAACTGCTCGATTAGAGGAGGTAATAGGTGATTTTGTCCAGCTTAAAAAATCAGGTAGTAATTTTAAAGGATTAAGTCCTTTTAGCGAAGAACGAACGCCGTCTTTTATGGTGTCTCCTGTAAAGCAAATATGGAAAGATTTTTCTAGTGGAAAAGGAGGTAATGTAGTTGCGTTTCTTATGGAACATGAGCATTTTACCTATCCAGAGGCGATAAAATATCTTGCTAAAAAATATAATATAGAAATAGAAGAAACAGAGCAAACTGATGAACAGAAAGAGCAAGCTAATGAACGAGAGAGTATGTATCTGGTTAGTGAATTTGCAAATACTTTCTTTCAAAATATCTTACATAAATCGGAACAAGGTAAAGCAATAGGGTTATCTTATTTCAAAGAAAGAGGATTTACTACAGAAACCATACAAAAATTTGGATTAGGATATTCTCCTGATACTTGGGATGCTTTCACTTCTGAAGCGATAAAAAAAGGATATAAACTTGAATTTTTAGAAAAAACAGGACTTACAATAGTAAAAGAAGAAAAGCAATTTGATCGTTTTAAAGGAAGAGTGATGTTTCCTATTCAATCGATGTCTGGTCGGGTATTAGGTTTTGGAGGAAGAATTTTGACCAATGAAAAAAAAGCTGCGAAATACTTAAATTCTCCTGAAAGTGATATTTATCATAAGAGTAAAGTTCTTTATGGTATCTACCACGCAAAACAATCCATAGCAAAAGAGGATAATTGTTTTTTAGTTGAAGGATATACAGATGTGATTCAGTTTCATCAAACAGGAGTTAAAAATGTAGTTTCTTCATCAGGTACCGCCCTTACGTCGGATCAAATTAGATTAATAAATAGACTTACTAAAAATATTACTGTTTTATTTGATGGTGACGCTGCGGGTATGCGAGCATCTATTAGAGGAATAGATTTGATTCTGGAACAAGGAATGAATGTAAAAGTTTGTAGTTTTCCGGATGGAGAAGACCCTGATAGTTTTGCAAAACAAAATACAATAGAAGAGTTGACAGCGTATTTGGAAGAAAATGCGCAGGACTTCATTAGGTTTAAAGCATCATTACTTCAAGAAGAATCTAAAACAGATCCAATAAAGAAAGCTGAATTAGTTAGGGATATGGTAGCTAGTATCGCCAAAATCCCAGATGTTATTAAACGCGAAATTTATGTGCAGGAGTGTTCTCGTATTATGGATATTTCTGAAGATGTACTATTTGATACGTTAGCCCAAATCAGAAACGTTGATGTCAAAGATCAGCGGAAACAACAAAAACAAGGAGAAAAGCCTTTGGAGGTTGTTAAGCAACAGGTCCAACAACAACCAAAGATTAACGAGCAAAACGGTTTAGAGAAAAAAATTATTGAAATTTTGTTGTTGTATGGAACTCATGAAGAAGAATTTGAGGATTTGGTAATGAAAGAAAATGATGAAGGAGAATTGTTCTTAGAGCCTGAATTGTACACAACGAAAGTCTTTGAGAAAATATACTTAGATCTTCAAGATGATGAAATTGAGTTTACTCAAAATACTTTCAAAGAAGTTTATAAAATATTAATAGATCAATTAAACCAGCAAGAGGATTTTAAGATTGAACACTTTATTAATCAAATACCGCCAGAAGTAGCATATGAAATTACAGAGATAATGATGGACGAAGAACGTCATGCGCTCCATAGATGGTCTGATATGGAAATTCATGTAAAGAAAAAAGAACACTCTGTTTCGCAATATGTATCGGATACGATTCTCAATTTGCGGAGATACTTAATTAATGAAAAAATAAATGAGCTTTCACAAGAAGTGAAAGCTCAAAATTTTGAAAACAATCTCAATATTTTAGAAGATATAAGAGACTATCAGACGTTAAAAAAATTACTATATAGAAAACTCAATAGAGTAATCTAGTTAATATGTAATAATCTAGATTGATGGATTAAATCGGCTAAGTTATCTACTTTAAGTTTTTTTAACAATCTTGTCTTATAAGTGCTTACAGTTTTTTCATTTATAGATAAAGTGCTAGCAATATCTTTATTCCGCTTTCCAGAGGATAGTAGATTTAAAACTTCTATTTCTCTAGAGGAAAGTTTCTTGTATTTAACAACCATGTTATTTTCGTTGGTGTTCCCATTCGCCAACTGCTGAGTTAGATTGTCATTAAGATAAATACCACCACGCGCAACACGTTCGATGGCTTTTTTAAGCGTTTTTGTAGCTACAGTTTTAGATAAATATGCAGAAGCACCTGCTTTAATTGCACTAAGTGCATACATTTCTTCAGGATGAGAGCTGAAAATTATAACTTTAATTCCTGTAAATTCTTTTTTTATGGTCCGCAAGGCCATAATGCCGTTGATCTGTGGCAAGTCTAATTCCATGATTAATATATCTGGAGTATTAGATTTCAAAATATCATACATTTCGTTTCCATTACTTACTTTTCCGATGATTTCAAAATCTTCAGAGTTTCTAAGCAAAGAAACGATCCCTTTTCTAGTAATAGGATGATGATCTGCGATTAGTACGTTTGTCATTCTTGTTTACAATTGATAAATGTTAATTTTTAATTTAAAGGGTTAACATCTCTAGGGGTAATTCTGATATTTGTTTTCCATGCAAAATTAATAAGAACTACCAGTCGTAAACTTTTTTTTATGAACTTATCGATAAAGCGTTTGTTAAATCAGATTAACGGGTATGTCACACACAGGAATCGGTACCATTTTATGCTGGTTTACCGTATTTAGACGAGAATAAATTTTGAAAACTTCTTGTTCTCGGTCAGAAAAATCATCACTTTTCTTACCTAAATCCTTCATTTTCATAGCCCATTCCAGTTCGTCGTAACTTGCTCCAATCTGATCTTCATCACTTCTACTATCTCCAAATAATCCGTCAGTTGGAGTAGCAGTCTGTATCGATTCAGGTACTTCCAGTACCTTTGCTAATTCATAAACTTGGCTCTTTAATAAATCTGCTATTGGACTTATATCAACGCCACCATCACCATATTTAGTATAAAAGCCTACGCCAAAATCTTCAACTTTATTTCCAGTACCTGCAACTAAGTAGTTATTTAGGCCTGCTAAATAATATAATGTTGTCATTCTTAGTCTAGCTCTGGTGTTAGCTAAAGATAGGTTTAAGCGAGTTTCAGAGTCACTTTTTGGAACAGTCTTTTTAAATCCTTCAAAAACTGGTGTAAGATCAACATGAGTATCAGATACTTTGCTAAAACGTTCTTTTAATTTAGAAATATGCTCCTGTGCACGATTTACTTGACTTTGGGCTTGATGTATAGGCATTTCCACACATAATACATTAAGGCCAGTTTTGGCGCATAAAGAAGAGGTAACTGCACTGTCAATCCCACCACTTATTCCTACAACGAAACCGTTAATATTTGCATTTGTAGCATAATCTTTAAGCCAATTTACAATATGGTCAATTACTTTTTCGGTTTGCATATTTATTTTTTTTAATTTTTTACTTAGACTAAAATATCTTTAATGTACTTCGATTACTTAAAACCTAATTTGATAATAGTACATTTGCGGTTATAAAATTAATAAAAAAAGCCAGCGTTAAAGAGTAAGAGTAATTATTTATATAGATATTATAATATTTGAATGAAGTATAGTAAATTTTTAAAAATAGTAGTGATTTTTTGCATTATATATTCTTGTGCTAAGGAAAACAAAATAGAAAAAGAAGTAGCAGCAATTCCTGTGGAAATTGGGATTGAACGTTTTGATCGTGTTTTTGCTGACGTAACACCTGAAAATTTAGCTGATGTAAAGACCCAATATCCTTTTTTGTTTCCTGGGCAGTATAGCGATAGTATTTGGATACAAAAGACAAGAGATACACTACAGTTAGAAATTAATCAAGAAGTAGAAAAAAAATTCAGCAATTTTTCCAATGAGAAAGAGGAGCTGAAATCTCTATTGCAACATATAAAATATTATTTTCCAGAAGTTACGGTTCCTAGGGTGATAACGGTTACTTCTAATGTGGATTATCAACGTAAAGTAATATTGTCAGATAACTTGTTGATTATCTCTCTTGATACTTATTTAGGATCAGATCACCATTTTTATGCAGGTATACAGGCTTATTTGAAAGATCGTTTCGTAAGAAGTCAGATTTTACCTGACGTAGCTACAATCTATGCAAGACAGTTGGTGGAATTTCCTAGAAGCAGAACTTTTTTGGCAAATATGATATATTATGGAAAAGAGATGTATTTAAAAGATTTATTTCTTCCGGAGTTTCCGAATAGTGAGAAAATGGCCTATAAAGATGATCAGTTTGCGTGGATAGAAGCAAATGAAGAGGAAATTTGGAGATACTTTATCGATCGACAATTATTGTATAGTACTGAAGCAGATCTTCTCCCTAGGTTTTTATATCCTGGACCTTTTTCTAAATTTTATTTAGAGGAAATTGATCAAGAAGCACCAGATAGAGTAGGACAGTATATCGGTTGGAAGATTGTTAGTGCATATATGAAAAATAACAATGTATCTTTGCGTCAATTATTATTAACAGACGCTGAAACAATTTTTAACGCTTCAAAATATAAACCTTCAAGATAATGGCAAATACTCATAAATCGGAAATTAAAATTGAAATAGAACTAGATGAGAATAAGGTTCCTGAAAAGTTGAATTGGACTGCGAAAGACGGAGGGATTGAAAATGAAGAAACGAAGGCAATGTTGTTGTCTGTTTGGGATAATAAGAGTAAAGAAAGTCTTCGTATTGATTTATGGACAAAGGATATGCCTGTTGATGAAATGAAAGTGTTTTTTCATCAGACGCTGGTGTCTATGAGTGAAACTTTTAATAGAGCGACGCAAGATGAGAAAATGACTGCTACAATGAAAGATTTTTGTGATTATTTCGCAGAGAAGTTAGAGCTTAAACAAAAGTAATTTGTTGATATATAACTGTAGGTGGCATGTGTGGCTTAATCCATTGGGGTTATAAGTAAAAGGGTAAGGTTGGAAAAGGTGATTCTATTTGTTTATAATGCGAATTCGGAGAATTGGAGTAAATATTTGGATTTTGCTCATAAGATAATAAGTCCGTCTACCTATTCTTGTGGTCTTTGTAGTTTGACTCATGGAAATTTTTCGGAAAAGAAAATATGGAAAACTTTTCGAGAGACTGTATCAAGTAAGATGGTGTTTTTGTATAAAGATGAATTCTTGGGTAAGTATAAAGATGAACAGTACCAAGAATTTATATTCCCAATTGTTTTAGAGCAGAAAAAGAATAAACTAGATCCTTTGATTGAGTCCGAAGAATTAAAATCGATACAGTCGGTAGAGAATTTAATAGAAAATTTAAAAGCTAAGCTAA
Source organism: Aquimarina amphilecti (assembly GCF_900109375.1). Lineage (GTDB taxonomy): Bacteria > Bacteroidota > Bacteroidia > Flavobacteriales > Flavobacteriaceae > Aquimarina > Aquimarina amphilecti. Next base: position 218,804 of record NZ_FOAB01000003.1, on the reverse strand, counting down.
GCTAATTTAAGAATTGGCCATCTTTTGATTGATTTCTTCTATGTAGTTTAGTACTTCATCTTTGCCAAATCCAGATGAAGAAGATGTTATAAAGTAATTAGGCATTTCTTCCCAATATTTTAGCATTTCATTCTTATAGGCTTCAATTTGGTTTGGCAATTTAGTTTTTGTAAGCTTATCAGCTTTAGTGAAAATTATCGAAAAAGGAATTTGATTTTCTCCTAACCATTGCATAAACTCTAAATCAATTTTTTGCGGCTCATGTCTTGAGTCTACTAATACAAAAGCAGATACTAGTTGAGTTCTTTTAGAAAAATACGCAGTAATGAATTTTTGAAATACTTTTTTAGATGATTTGGATACCCTGGCATAGCCGTATCCTGGTAAATCAACTAAAAACCAGTTTTTATTGATTATAAAATGATTTATTAATTGAGTTTTTCCTGGCCTACCAGAAGTTTTAGCTAAACTTTTGCGACTGGTAAGCATATTGATTAAAGAAGATTTACCAACGTTGGATCTTCCTATAAATGCATATTCCGGCAAATTGTTTTTAGGACATTTTGCTACATCGCTGTTGCTCATCACAAATTCAGCACTGCTAATCTTCATGAGTTTTTGTTGATTAGAAATTACGTTCTTTTAACCAAGAGTGTAATAGTGTATTAAATTCTTCAGGGTGCTCCATCATAGCAGCGTGGCCACATTTGTCAATCCAATACAGGTCAGAGTCTGGTAATAGTCTATTGAAATCATCTGCAACTTCTGGAGGAGTAACATTGTCATTCTTACCCCAGATAATACATGTTGGCGTCTTCATGTTAGGAAGATCTTTAGCCATATTATGTCTTATTGCACTTTTTGCAATAGCCAGTGTTCTGATTAGTTTATTTCTGTCATTGACTGTAGCGTACACTTCATCAACGATTTCTTTAGTGGCGATAGCTGGATCGTAAAAAACATTTTCAGCTTTGGCTTTGATGTATTCGTAGTCACCACGTTTAGGATAGCTTTCGCCCATGGCGCTTTCATATAAACCTGAACTTCCAGTAATAACTAGAGCTTTAACTTTTTCAGGGAACATTTTGGTGCATAATAGTCCAATATGTCCTCCAAGAGAATTTCCTAGAAGTATTACTTCTTTGTATCCAAGTTGATCGATAAAATCTTTGAGGTATTTTGCAAATGTACCAACACTGGTTTTTATCAACGGCATTTCATACAAAGGAAGTTCTGGTATCAGTACTTTGTATCCATTTTCTGGAAAATAATTACTTACACCATCAAAGTTACTTAACCCGCCCATAAGTCCATGTAAAATAACTATTGGCGTGCCTTCCCCGAGTTCTAGGTAACTAAATTTTCCGTCTTTTTTTAATTCGTGCTTCATTAACAGTTCTTACAAGAATTAAAAGCAAATATAGCATTTTCATAATTAGTTTGAAGATTTTTTATCAATAGTGCGATATGATTTTTTTAGATTTTTTTAATCCATCATTTTTTTTGATCCTGAATACGTCAAAACCAAGATTTTATACCCAAAATAATATTCTGTTGATAAACAAAATATTAAAGTTTATCAATGCTTCCTCGACTCATTTTTGACGACAACTTATTAACAATGTGGTAGATTGTGGTAAAAAGTGGTAAATTTTTCAATATATTTGACTAATTATAGAAGTAAGAGATTAAAAGTGGTAAACCTTATAGGCACATATGAATGTAAAGCAGACGCAAAGGGGCGTCTGATGATGCCTGCAGCGTTCAAAAAACAACTTTTGCCTGTTTTACAAGGAGGATTTGTTTTGAAAAGAGCTGTTTTTCAGCCTTGCTTGGAATTGTATCCAATGGAAGAATGGAATCTTTTGATGCAAAAGATGAATAAGTTAAATCGCTTTAAAAAGAAAAATAACGATTTCATCCGAAGGTTTACAGCAGGCGTTAAAGTTGTTGAGATTGATTCAACAGGACGCCTTTTAATACCAAAGGATTTAGTCAGTTTTGCTGGAATCACTAAGGAGCTAGTGCTATCATCTGCTGTTAATATTATTGAGATATGGGACAAAACTCAATACGAAAAGGTAATAGATGATACTGCTGTTGATTTTGCTGATCTGGCGGAAGAAGTAATGGGATTAGATGATGAAACAGATGGAATATCATAACCCGGTTTTGCTAAAAGAAACCGTTGATGGTCTTGCAATAAAACCAGATGGTGTTTATGTAGATGTAACTTTTGGAGGAGGTGGGCATTCTAAAGAAATACTGAAAAGACTTGGAGCAAATGGTAAGTTATACGCTTTTGATCAGGATAAAGATGCTTTGTTAAATGCTATTGATGATGACAGGTTTGTTTTGATTAATGAGAATTTCAGATTTATCAAGCGTTTTCTTCGTTTTTATGGAGTTAGAAAGGTAGATGGAGTTTTGGGTGATTTTGGAGTTTCGTCTCATCAGTTTGATGTTGCAGAAAGAGGATTTTCTACCCGATTCGAAGCGGATTTGGATATGCGTATGAATCAAGAAGGAGAATTGTCAGCCTATCATGTGGTTAATGAGTATGATGAATCGGATTTAAGAAGAATGTTTTTGCAATATGGAGAGTTGAGAAATGCTCCTAAACTAGCTAGAGCGATTGTTAATTCTAGGAATGATAAACCAATTAAAACTAGTGCAGAGCTAAAAGAGATTCTGAAACCTTTTATGGTTAAACATAAGGAACATAAAATTCTAGCACAGATATATCAGGCTATTAGGATCGAAGTAAATCAGGAAATAGAAGTTCTTAAGGAATTTCTATTGCAAACGCAGGATGTGCTTGATGTTGGAGGGAGAATAAGTTTGATATCATACCATTCTTTAGAAGATAGATTGGTGAAGAGATTTATTAGGAGTGGATTGTTCGAGGGAGAGCCTGAAAAAGATTTATACGGTAATGTGTCGGTTCCTTTTAAAAAAGTTGGAGGGTTGATCGTTCCGAGTGATGAAGAAATTAAAATAAATAATAGAGCACGAAGTGCTAAACTAAGAATAGCAGAAAAGATTTGAAGCAAACAGTATACGATATATTGAAAGGGAAGTTTCTTATTGCAGACGATGCGATGAAGAATTGGCGTATGCTACTCTTTTTATCGTTTTTGGCAATTATTATGATTGCTAGTTCGCATAATGCAGAAAGTAAAGTACACGAGATTGCAAGACTTAATAATGAAGTTCGAGAATTAAGAACACAATTCGTAGATGGAAGAACAGAGTTGATGCAGTTGAAAATGGAATCTTCGGTAATTGAGAAAATGACAAGAAAAGGGATAAAAAGACCAACGAAACCCCCACAAAAAATAATAGTAAAAGAGTAAGTTGTTTTGGCAGTAAAGGATAAGAACATATTAAATAGGTTGTACTTCATTTCGGGGTGTATGTTCATCTTCGCAATTTTGGTTTTGGTAAAGCTTGTTAAAACACAATTTGTAGAAGGGGACATGTATCGTGCTAAAGCAGAAGAACGTGTTTTTAGAACGTTCGATATACCTGCTAATCGAGGTAACTTATATGATAGTAAAGGTAATTTGTTAGCTACATCAGTCCCTAAATATGATATTAGGTTTGATGCAGTAACGGTTACGGATAAGGATTTTAGAGAAAATATTAAGGAGTTGTCTAATGCATTAGCAAAAGAGTTTGGGAAATCTTCAGAACACTATGATAACAAATTAAGAAGAGCAAGAGATAATAAGAATAGGTATTTTTTAATTAAAAGAAATTTAGGGTATTCACAATATATAAGAGTAAAGAGTTTTCCTCTTTTTAAATATGGGTCCAATAGAGGTGGACTTATTGTAGAACAGCGTACCATTCGAGAACATCCTATCGGGAAAATAGCAGAAAGAACTGTGGGTTATGAGAGGCAAGATGCGCAAGGGTATTATACCAGAGTTGGTTTAGAAGGTGCTTATGGGCCATTCTTAAGAGGTAAAGAAGGGAAGCGTAAAAAACAAAAAATAGCAAAAAATCAATGGAAACCTATTGGTGATGCAAATGAAGTGGAACCTCAGGATGGGTATGATGTGATTTCGACGATAGATGTCAATGTTCAGGATATTACGCACCATGCTTTATTGGCGCAATTGGAGAGATTTGAAGCAGAGCACGGAACTGTAGTTGTCATGGAGACAAGAACAGGAGAGATAAAAGCAATCTCTAATCTAGGGCGAACGAAATCTGGGAAATATTACGAAAAGTTGAACTACGCTGTTGGAGAATCTCATGAACCAGGATCTACTTTTAAGTTGATGGCAATGGTTGCTGCTTTAGAGGATAAAGTTATTGATTCTAGCTACATAGTAGATACAGAAAATGGTCGTGTTAAGTTTTATGATAGAGTTGTAAAAGATTCTAAATGGGGCGGATATGGAAAGATATCTGCAGCTAAGGCATTTGAATTGTCCTCGAATACAGCGTTTGCTAAGATTATTGATGAGAATTATAAAAATAATCCGAAGAAGTTTGTTAATCGGTTAATGAATATGGGGCTGCATAAAACATTAGGGCTGTCTATTAAAGGAGAGGGTAAGCCAAAGATTCCTTATCCAGGTGATAAAGATTGGTACGGGACTACTTTGCCTTGGATGGCTCATGGATATGGAGTGGCAGTCACACCTTTGCAAACATTAGCTTTTTATAATGCTATAGCTAATGATGGAGAAATGGTGAAACCTAGGTTTATTAAAGAAGTAAAAGCTTGGGATAAAACCAAAGAAAGATTTGATAAAGAGGTTATTAATTCTGCAATATGCTCTAAGGAAACTGCAAAAATAGTTCAAGAAATGATGAAGAATGTTGTGGTGAGAGGAACGGCTGATAATATACATACCGAGAGTTTTCAGATTGCTGGAAAAACAGGTACCTGTTGGGGTAATTACGGAAAAGATAAAGAAAGAGAGTATATATCTTCTTTCGCAGGATATTTTCCTGCAGATGATCCTAGGTATTCCTGTATTGTTGTTATTCATAAGCCTAATAAGGAAAAAGGATATTATGGTAATATAGTCGCAGCACCTGTATTCAAAACGATTGCACTAAAAGTATATAATGATATACCCGTAATAGATGAGGTTTCTGCCGATATAGTAGAAAGTAAAGAGATATCTGAAAGTTATGAGGAGTACTTTCAGAAAGCAAGAAAATATAAAACCATAATGCCAGATTTAAAAGGAATGCCAGCTATGGATGTTATTTCTCTGTTAGAAAATATGGGGTTGAAAGTAGAAGTAAAAGGTTCTGGTAAAGTGAAGAGTCAGTCTATTGAGCCAGGTGCTAAAGTGAAAACAAATCAAACTATTAGGATAGAATTATCGTGATCGAGTTAAAAGATATATTATATAAAGTACCTATGAATGCTGTCGTTGGAAATACAACAACAAGTATAAATAAGGTGGAATTTGATTCCAGAAAAATCGAACAAGATGATGTTTTTGTTGCGATCAAAGGGACTATTGTCGATGGTCATGATTATGTAGAAAAGGCAATTAATCAAGGTGCGATTGCTATCATTTGCGAAACAATGCCAGAGTTTTTAGTTGATGGTTTGGTGTATGTGCAGGTAGAAGATGCGCAAAAAGCACTCGCTATAATTGCTGCTAATTATTATGGATCTCCTTCAGGAAATTTAAAACTTGTTGGGATAACAGGTACGAATGGAAAAACAACAATCGCAACATTATTATATCAACTTTTCAGAAAAGCTGGTTATAAAGTCGGTTTGCTCTCTACGGTAAAAATATTAGTAGATGATATAGAATATAAGGCTACACATACTACTCCTGATTCTTTGACAATAAATAAATATTTAAAAGAAATGAATGATACTGGAGTTGAGTATTGTTTTATGGAAGTGAGTTCTCACGGAATTGACCAAAAACGAACATCTGGATTGGTGTTTGAAGGAGGGGTTTTTACAAATCTTTCGCATGATCATCTCGATTATCATAACACTTTTAAGGAGTATAGAGATGTAAAAAAAGTGTTTTTTGATGAACTAGGTGGTAAAGCTTTTGCCTTGACTAATAAGGATGATAAAAATGGAAGCTTTATGCTTCAGAATACAAAAGCAAAACAATATACATATGCTCTTAAGTCTTATGCTGATTTTAGAGGGCAAATCTTAGAGAATAGCTTAGGAGGTTTATTGTTAAAAATAAATGATAATGATGTTTGGACAAGGTTAATAGGGAGTTTTAATGCATATAATCTTCTAGCAATTTTTGGAACAGCAGAATTATTGGGGTTAGAAACACTGGAGATTTTACAATTGTTAAGTGATCTGGAAAGTGTGAGCGGGAGATTTCAATATTTAATTTCTAATAAAAAAATTACTGCTATAGTGGATTACGCTCATACTCCTGATGCGCTTAAGAATGTCTTGGAGACGATTAATGATATCCGAACCAATAATGAAACTCTGATTACTGTAGTAGGTTGTGGAGGTGATAGAGATAAGGCTAAGAGACCTGTGATGGGTAATATAGCTACGACATTAAGTAATAAGGTCGTTTTCACTAGTGATAATCCAAGAACCGAAAACCCTGAACAGATTATTGAAGATATCGAAAAAGGAGTTGAGCCACAGAATTATAAGAAGATAATATCTATTACTGATAGAAAACAAGCGATAAGAACAGCATGTCAGTTTGCAGAAGAGAATGATATTATTTTGATAGCTGGCAAGGGTCATGAAACCTATCAGGAAACAAATGGAGAACGGATAGATTTTAATGATTTCGAAATAGTAAAAGAAGAACTAAAAAAAATAGGAAAATAAATAAATCCTTTCCATTAGATTCTATAGAGTCTATTGTGAAAGGTGAAGATACATATGTTATATTATTTATTTCAATATTTAGAAAATGAGTACCAGTTTCCTGGAGCGTCTTTATTTCAGTTTATCACATTTAGAGCTGCTATGGCGATTATTTTATCGCTATTGATCTCTACTATATATGGTAAACGTATCATTAATTTTCTGAGAAAAAAGCAAATGGGCGAAAGTATCAGAGAGTTAGGTTTAGAAGGACAAGCAGAAAAAGCAGGTACGCCAACAATGGGTGGGATAATAATAATTTTAGCTACGCTTGTTCCTGCTTTACTTTTTGCTAAACTAGATAATATATATATCATCCTTTTAATTATAACTACTCTATGGATGGGAGTTATTGGTTTTACAGATGATTATTTAAAAATTAAAAAGAAAGATAAGGAAGGTTTAGCTGGTAAGTTTAAGGTTATTGGTCAGGTAGGTCTTGGTCTTCTTATAGGTTGTACAATGTACTTTCATGATGATATTACGATTAAAGAAGAAAAAATTGGAGCCGATATAGAACAAGTGGTGTCGGCAGAAGGTGAAGAGCAATCTGATTTTAATCCTGCAATAAAATCTACAAAAACAACCTTGCCATTTATTAAGAATAATGAATTTGATTATTCAAGTTTAATTACTTGGATTAATCCTGATTTGGGTAAGTATGCTTGGTTGGTTTTTATACCTATCGTAATTATTATCGTCACAGCCGTTTCTAATGGGGCTAATTTAACTGATGGGATTGATGGATTGGCTGCAGGATCATCTGCTATCATTGTGCTAACCTTGGCATTGTTTGCCTGGGTGTCTGGTAATATTGTTTTCTCAGATTACTTAAATGTAATGTACATACCAAACTCTGGTGAAATGACTATTTATATCGCCGCATTTGCAGGAGCATTGGTAGGTTTTTTATGGTATAATACATATCCAGCGCAAGTATTTATGGGGGATACCGGTAGTTTAACAATAGGAGGGATAATAGCTGTGATTGCAATTGCAATTAGAAAAGAATTTTTAATCCCAATTGTATGTGGAATCTTTTTTATTGAAATAGTTTCTGTAATGCTTCAAGTAAGTTGGTTTAAATATACTAGGAAAAAATACGGAGAAGGAAGAAGAATATTTCTGATGTCACCATTACATCATCATTATCAGAAAAAAGGAATTCATGAAAGTAAAATTGTAGCTAGGTTTTGGATCATCGGAATCTTTCTAGCAATTATTGCAGTGATTACTTTAAAAGTTAGATAGAGTGAAGAAACTGGTAGTATTAGGGGCAGGGGAAAGTGGTGTTGGAACAGCGATTCTAGGTAAGAAAAAAGGTTTTGAAGTATTCGTTTCTGATAAAGGAACGATCACAGATCATTATAAAAACGTTCTTATAAATTTTGAAATTGAATGGGAAGAGCAGAAGCATACAGAAGATAAAATTCTAAATGCGGATGTAGTCATGAAAAGTCCAGGAATTCCGGATAAAGTAGAGTTGGTTAAAAAACTATATCGAAATGGAATTCCGGTGATCTCAGAAATAGAATTTGCTTCTGAGTTTACGTCGGCAAAAGTTGTTGGTATAACTGGGAGTAATGGAAAAACCACTACTACGATGCTTACACATCATGTGCTTAAGAATGGCGGTATTGATGTAAACATGGCAGGAAATATAGGGGATAGTTTTGCTAAGCAAGTGGTTGAAAATGATACTCCATATTATGTGCTAGAATTAAGTAGTTTTCAGCTTGATGGAATTGTCAAGTTTGCACCACATATTGCAGTGTTGACTAATATAACGCCTGATCATTTGGATCGATATGAGTATAAGTTTGAAAATTATATCGCTTCAAAATTTAGGATTACACTGAATCAAACAGAGAGGGATTATTTTATTTATGATGGAGATGATGAAATAATCAAAAAGTATATAGAAGAACATCCTATTCGTTCAAGATTATTACCCTTTTCATTAACAAGAAAAGTAGAAAATGGAGCGTATTTGGAAGGAGAAAAAATAACAATAACAATAGACAACAACGAATTAACTATGCCAACAAAAGATTTAGCATTAAAAGGAAATCACAATGTGAAAAATGCTATGGCTGCTGCCACAGTATCGCAATTATTGAAAATAAGGAAGACTACAATACGAGAATGTCTTGAAAATTTTCACGGAGTAGAACATCGGTTAGAAAATGTATTGAAAATTAATAATGTTCAATATGTTAATGATTCTAAAGCTACAAATGTTAATGCTACTTTTTATGCATTGGATGCTATGAAATCAGCTACGGTTTGGATCGTTGGCGGGGTTGATAAAGGAAATGATTATACAGAATTATATCCTTTGGTTAACGAAAAAGTAAAAGCAATTATCTGTCTTGGGGTGGATAATTCTAAAATAATTAATGCTTTCGGTAATTGTGTAGACAATATAGTAGAGACTCAATCTATGAAAGAAGCCGTAAATATGGCTTATAAAATTGCTGAGCGTAACGAAAATGTACTGTTGTCCCCTGCTTGTGCAAGTTTCGATCTTTTTAAAAACTATGAAGAACGTGGTAGACAGTTTAAAGAAGCAGTTAGAGAATTATAAAATAATAGGAATATAAAGTGACAAAAGTTTTAAGAAATATAAAAGGAGATAAGGTAATATGGGCGATTGTTGCTCTATTAGCGTTGTTTTCATTTCTACCTGTATATAGTGCTAGTAGTAACTTGGCATATTTATATGGGGATGGAAATACTTTTGTGTTTTTGGTAAAGCATTTTGCGCATTTACTTTTAGGATTTGGAATTATGTATTGGGTTCATAAGATCCCATATCATTATTTTAAGGGGCTTTCAATTATTATGTTGCCTGTAGTAGTAGTCTTGTTGTTGTTTACTATGGCACAGAATAATACCATCGGAGGTGCAAATGCGAGTAGGTGGATTCGTTTGCCATTCGTAGGGGTTACTTTTCAGACTTCAACTTTGGCGGCGGTTGTTTTGATGGCTTATGTAGCGAGGTATTTGTCCAAAATAAGAGATAGAAAAATAACATTTAAAGAATCTTTAATACCTCTTTGGTTGCCTGTCTTTATCATTTTGATGTTGATATTACCAGCTAACTTTTCTACTGCAGCTATTATTTTTTCTATGGTAATCATGCTAGTTTTTTTAGGAGGTTATCCAATAAAACATATTGTAGTAGTATTGGGTACTGGTTTGTTAGCATTAACATTTTTTATCCTTACAGCAAAGGCATTTCCGGATGCTTTTCCAAATAGAGTTGATACTTGGGTTAGTAGGGCAGAAAATTTTTTTAACGATAAAGATACACCAGAAGATTATCAGATAGAGCGCGCAAAAATAGCTATTGCAAGAGGTGGAGTAATAGGTCAAGGTCCAGGGAAAAGTGTGCAAAGAAACTTTTTACCTCAATCTTCTTCAGATTTTATTTATGCTATTATTATTGAAGAATGGGGATTGGTAGGAGGAGTTTTTCTAATGTTTCTTTATTTAATGTTGTTGTTTAGGTTGGTCATTGTTGCGCATAAAAGTTTGGATGTATTTGGAAAACTACTAGTAATTGGCGTAGGTCTACCTATAGTCTTTCAAGCATTAATTAATATGGCTGTTGCTGTAGAGTTATTTCCTGTTACAGGTCAGACACTTCCTTTGGTCAGTAGTGGTGGGACATCAATTTGGATGACTTGTATGGCAATTGGTATGGTATTAAGTATAAGTAGTAGAAATATAACAGAAGAAGAATCTACTTCTGATAATGTAAATGATAATTTAGATACAAAAGAACAAAACCCATTAGAGGTATTGAGCGAAGCAATATGAAACAACAACCAAGAATCATATTATCAGGTGGAGGAACAGGAGGGCATATTTATCCTGCAATTTCTATAGCTAATGAATTAAAGGCTAGATATCCTGAGGCAGCTATATTATTTGTAGGAGCTAAAGATCGTATGGAAATGCAAAAGGTTCCAGAAGCAGGTTATGATATAGAGGGTTTATGGATCAGTGGTATCCAACGTAAATTGTCATTAAGCAATTTGTTGTTTCCTTTTAAGTTATTGAGTAGCCTTTGGAAATCAAAAAAGATCATTAAAAAATTTGCCCCCGATGTAGTAATTGGTACAGGTGGATTCGCGAGTGGTCCTTTGTTGAAAAAGGCAAATTCAGCAAGAATTCCGACAGTACTTCAGGAACAAAATTCTTATCCAGGGATTACAAATAAATGGTTAGCAAAAGGAGCTGATAAAATATGTGTTGCTTATGATAATATGGAGCGCTTTTTTCCTAAAGATAAAATTATAAAAACAGGTAACCCTGTTCGGCAAGATTTACTAGAGATCAATAGTAAGAGAGAAGATGCTATTACTAAATATAACTTGGACCCTGAAAAGAAAACAATCCTAGTGATCGGAGGAAGTCTTGGGGCTAGAAGGGTAAATCAACTAATAGAGAAAGAATTAGACTTTTTTAAGAAAAAGGAAGTTCAAGTGCTTTGGCAGTGTGGGAAGCTATATTACGATGAGTATAGAAAGCATGATAATATAAAAGATATTCAGGTTCATCAATTCTTGAATACAATGGACTTTGCATATGCAGCTGCTGATGTTGTTGTTTCTAGAGCAGGGGCTAGTTCTGTTTCAGAATTATGTATTGTAGCAAAACCGACATTGTTTATCCCGTCTCCAAATGTAGCAGAAGATCATCAAACTAAAAATGCCGATGCGATTGTAAGTAAAAATGGAGCTAAGATGTTAAAGGAGAATGAGCTGGATGAGAAGTTTCAGAAAACAATTTCTCAGTTATTATCGTCGGAAGCTATGCAAATTAAATTGACACATGCAATAAAGAAAATGGCATTACCGAATGCGACAAAAGATATAGTTGATGAGATAGAACTATTAATTAGAAAAGATAATGTTGAGGTTAAAAAATGAATAAAGAACTAAAAGATATAAAGAATATATATTTTGTTGGTATCGGTGGTATCGGTATGAGTGCTCTTGCTCGTTATTTTAAGTTTTTAGGTAAAAATGTTGGTGGTTATGACAAAACATCAACACAAATAACATCAGATTTAGAAGATTTAGGGGTTTCTATTCATTTTGAAGATAATGTGCAAACAATTCCAGAATCTTTTTTAAATGCAAATGAAACATTGGTAGTGTACACTCCTGCTATTCCAGTTACTCATTCAGAATTAAATTATCTAAAGGATAATAAATTTGTAGTTAAAAAGAGAGCAGAAATTTTAGGGATTATTACGCAAGGAGTATATACGCTAGCTGTGGCAGGAACTCATGGAAAAACTACAACTACAGCTATTTTAGCGCATTTGTTAAAAGAGAGCGGAGCAAAAGTTACTGCTTTTCTAGGAGGGATAAGTGAAAACTACAATTCGAATCTAATTCTTGAAGGAAATGATGTTGTAGTGGTAGAAGCTGACGAATTTGATAGATCATTTTTGCAGTTATACCCTGATATAGTTTCGATTACTTCGATGGATGCGGATCATCTTGATATTTATAAAAAAGCAAATGCATTAGAAGAGTCGTTTGTTGAATTCTCTTCTAGAGCAAAGGATCATCTTTTAGTCTGTAATGGATTGCCATTATCTGGGAGCACCTTTGGTGTAGAAGATGAAGCTGATTATTGTGCTTATAACGTAAGGATTGATAATGGGACGTATATTTTTGATTTAAAAACACCAACTCAAGTTATTAAGGATTTGCATTTAAACCTGCCAGGTAAACATAACTTGTTAAATGCTATCACGGCCTTTGCTATGGCAATGCTTTACGGCTCCCCGACCGCTGCCTTAGCAAAGGCTTTATTTTCTTTTAAAGGAGTTCAAAGGCGCTTTAGTTACCAAATAAAATCTGAAGACCTGGTATTTGTTGATGATTATGCACATCATCCTACAGAAATTAATGCTTTACATCAGGCTATAAGAGAAATGCATCCGGGGAAAAAGGTTTTGGCAATTTTTCAACCTCATTTGTTTACTAGAACTAAAGATTTTGGATCAGAATTTGCTGAAAGTTTAGGTCAATTTGATCAATTGTTGTTATTAGATATATATCCTGCAAGAGAATTGCCAATAGAAGGAATAACTTCAGAGTGGTTGTTAGAAATGATAGATCTCGAAGATAAAAAAATAGTAACAAAGAGTCGTTTAATAGATGAGATTCTAAAAAGTAATGCTCAGGTTATAACGACTATTGGAGCTGGTGATATAGGAGAAGAAGTTGATAATATAAAAGAAGCATTGTTAACTGTATGAAGAAAGTTTTGACATACACAAAATTTATCGGTCTTATAGGATTGATTATATTTCTTTTTGCTTTTACAGGGAATCGAAATGAGAAAAGAAAGATAAAAGAAGTAGAAATAGAATTCGTTGAAGAACAGAATCTTTACATAAATGAATTGACGGTTAATAAATTGTTAATACAAAATCAGGTTGGGGTGACGGATGTAGGTAAAGAAATTTTAGTTTTGAATATTGTAGAGAAGGGGCTGGATACACACAAAATGATCGAGGATTCAGATGTGTATCTCACTGTAAACGGACAACTTAAGGCGAGAATTAAACAGCGTACACCAGTCGCTAGGGTAAACGCGGTTGTTCCTTTTTATGTTGATGTTACGGGTAATACGATGCCATTGTCGGATAATTATTCAGCTCATGTTCCTCTAGTAAACAATGTTTCAGAACGAGAAGTTTCGGAAGTTTTTCCATTATTACGAAAAATTCAAGAAGATGAGTTTTTAAAAAAGCACATAATAAGTGTTTATCGAAACGTAAACGGACATTATGAATTAGGATTACGCGTTTATGGTTTTGAAGTGGTTTTTGGTAAAATCGAGTTTTTAGATAGTAAGGTTAGAAATTTCAAAGCTTTTTATCAAAAAGCTTTGAAAGATAAAAGCTTAGAAAAATATAAGAAAGTTAGTTTACAGTTTAGGAATCAAGTTGTGTGTACAATAAAATGATACCAATATGGCAAGAGAAGAAAATGAAATAGCGGTAGGATTAGATATAGGAACAACTAAGATTGTTGCTATGGTGGGGAGATATAATGAGTATGGAAAGATGGAGGTTTTGGGTGTTGGTAAATCCAAGAGTCTTGGTGTACACCGTGGTGTAGTGAATAATATTACACAAACAATACAATCAATACAGCAAGCAGTTCAGGAAGCAGAAAGTGTTTCTGAAGTAAAAATTAGTGAAGTAACAGTAGGAATAGCTGGTCAACACATAAGAAGTTTACAGCATAGTGATTATATCACACGTCCCAATGCAGATGCGGTTATTGATGAGGATGATATTGATACACTTTGTAATCAAGTACATAAACTTGTGATGTTACCTGGTGAAGAAATATTACATGTGTTGCCACAGGAATACAAAGTTGATGGTCAAGCTGAAATAAAGGAGCCTGTGGGAATGTATGGTGGACGTTTAGAAGCTAATTTCCACGTGGTAGTTGGTCAGGTAACTTCTATTCGTAATATCGGAAGATGTGTTAAAAGTTCTGGATTAGAATTGTCAGACGTTACATTAGAACCTTTAGCTTCTGCGAATGCAGTATTAAGTCAGGAAGAAAAAGAGGCAGGAGTAGCTTTAATCGATATTGGAGGAGGAACGACAGATCTTGCAATTTTCAAAGATGGAATTATTCGCCATACGGCAGTTATACCATTTGGAGGAAATGTAATAACTGAAGATATAAAAGAAGGTTGTTCTATAATAGAAAAACAGGCTGAATTACTTAAAATTAAATTTGGATCTGCTTGGCCTGGAGAAAATAAGGATAATGAAATTGTTTCTATTCCTGGGCTAAGAGGAAGGGAACCAAAAGAGATTACATTAAAAAACTTATCTAAGATTATTCATGCACGGGTGGTAGAGATCATAGAGCAGGTTTTCTTAGAAATAAAAAATTATGGTCACGAGTCTCCAAAGAAAAAGTTGATTGCGGGAATCGTGTTAACAGGTGGAGGATCTCAATTAAAGCATTTAAAACAGCTAGTAGAATATATTACAGGTATGGATACTCGAATAGGATATCCAAATGAGCATTTAGCAGGTAATAGTGATCCAGAAACCACAAGTCCAATGTATGCTACAGCAGTTGGTTTAGTAATGGATAGTCTTGTGCATATTAGCAAACGAGAGAAAGCAGCGACAAAAGAGGCTTTGGTGCAAGAGGAATCAAAAGAAGAAACGACAACTATCGAAGGAGAAGGTATTGAAGAAGAGGAAAAACAAGTTGTAGATAATAGACCAAGAAAAAACATTCTAGAGAAATGGACAGAAAAGTTCAAAGAGTTTTTAGATAATGCAGAATAGACGGAAAAATTATATAGTTCAGTTTTGAACGTAAAAAAATATTAAAAAAACAAAAGTAAGAGAACAAGAAAATTAGCAATTATGAGTGACAACGAGGAGTTCGAAAACATTTCTTTTGATTTACCCAAGAATCAATCAAATGTAATTAAAGTTATTGGAGTTGGAGGAGGTGGTAGTAATGCCATTAATCATATGTTCCAGCAGGGGATCAAAGGAGTTGATTTCGTTATTTGTAATACAGATGCGCAAGCATTAGAAAATAGTCCTATTCCAAATAAGATACAGTTGGGAGTGTCTCTTACAGAAGGTTTAGGAGCTGGTGCCAACCCAGAAGTGGGTGAGCAATCAGCTGTAGAGAGTTACGAAGAGATAAAGCGAATGTTGGATACCAATACCAAAATGATTTTTATCACTGCAGGTATGGGAGGAGGAACTGGAACAGGAGCAGCACCTATTATTGCCAAAATGGCAAGAGAGTTAGATATTCTAACGGTAGGGATTGTTACTATTCCATTTCAGTTCGAAGGAAAAATGCGTAATGAGCAAGCGCAATTAGGAGTAGAAAAACTTCGTGCGCATGTAGATTCTTTGGTTGTTATTAATAATAATAAACTAAGAGAAGTATATGGTAACTTAGGTTTTAAAGCAGGTTTCTCTAAAGCAGATGAAGTTTTAGCTACAGCATCTAGAGGGATAGCAGAAGTAATAACACATCATTATACTCAGAATATTGATTTACGTGATGCAAAAACAGTACTTAGTAATAGTGGTACAGCAATAATGGGGTCCGCTAATGCCTCTGGTGCTAAACGTGCTCACGATGCTATTGTAAAAGCATTAGACTCGCCGTTACTTAATGATAATAAAATCACGGGAGCTAAAAATGTGTTATTATTAATTGTTTCTGGAAAAGAAGAAATTACTATTGATGAAATTGGAGAAATCAATGATCATATTCAGCAAGAAGCTGGTCATGGTGCCAATATCATTATGGGGGTTGGAGAAGATGAGTCACTAGAAGATGCAATTTCTGTAACTGTAATTGCTACTGGTTTTGATGTTGAGCAACAAGATGAAATTGTTAATACAGAAACAAAAAGAATAATTCACACATTAGAAGAAGAACAGAGAGCAACAACTCAGGATTTAACACCTAAATCAACTTCTAAAACTACTCCTGAAATAACTCCAACACCTCCAAAAGAAGTAGTCAAGGAAGAGCCAATAATTATTAAGCATGAGTTGGTAGAAGAAGAGGAAGAAGATATTAATGAATCTTTACTATTACCTACTACTGAGTTTTTGAAGAATATAGAGGTGATAGAGCATGAAGAAGTAAGTCCTTTTTCTGTAGAAAATGATTTTGTAATAATCAATGCTCAGGATATTATTAATCAAATTGAGGTCAATGATGCTAATGAAATAGCAGAGCAAGAAAAGATAAAAGAAGAAGAGGATCAATTTACTTTGGCATTTGATATGCCTGTAAGCGGAAATGAAGAGCAAAATATCGAAACGGTTGATGCTACTCCTGCTGTTCCTGTGTCTCCTGTTGTGAAACAAGAAGAAGAGGAAAAGCCAATAATTTTTGATCTTACAGATGATATTTTAGAAGTAGAGGTAAATGAACCTATAGAAGTAGTTCCAGTGGACGAAACCGTATCAGGAGGAGTTCGTAAGTATAGTCTTGAAGAGTATATGGAAGAAGAGAAAAGACTTACTGATGCTAAACCTGAATCAGAAGTAATGGAACAGGATAAAGAGGTAGTTTTTGAGAAGAAGACTTTAGCTCCAACTCCAGAAGAAGAACCTTCTGAAAATGCCGATCCTGTAGATCAACCAATTTCAGAAACTCTAAAAGCTAGAGCCGCAGAACGTAGAGCTAAAATGAAGGAGTTTAATTATAAGTTTAGGAATAATGCATCTAATATTGATGATATTGAGAAAGAACCTGCTTATAAACGTGCTGGATTAGATGTAGATTCTAAGCCTGGGTCATCTGAATTGTCTAGAACTTCATTAGGTACAGATAGCAATGATGATATTCAATTACGGAAAAATAATTCTTTTTTACATGATAATGTAGACTAAGAATTACCAAAATAGTTCTTAAGATAAACCGATAATCTAAAATGGATTATCGGTTTATTTTTTATCTTCGCAATCCAAAAGATTAAAACCACTAGTTATGAGTTTACAGGCGAAAGTAATGACTGCCATGAAAGAAGCAATGAAAGCTAAAGATACTAATGCTTTAACATCATTGCGTGCTATTAAATCTGCTATTTTATTAGCTCAAACAGAAAGTGGAGCTAAAGAAGAATTAAGCGAAGATCAGGAGTTGAAATTACTGCAAAAATTAGTGAAACAACGTAAGGATAGTGCTGTTATTTTTACTGAACAAGGAAGGGATGATCTAGCACAACCAGAAATTGATCAAGCTAAGGTAATTGAACAATTTTTACCTGAGCAAATGAGTGAAGAAGAAATAGAAAAGGTAATTGTAGATATTATTGCTAAAACTGGTGCAGAAGGAATGAAAGATATGGGGAAAGTAATGGGAATGGCGTCAGGACAATTAACTGGTAAAGCAGATGGGAAAACAATCTCTACCATTGTAAAAGCTAAATTATCTTAAGATTTTTTAATAGGCCCAGTGGCGCAACTGAATAGCGCATCAGATTTCGGCTCTGAGGGTTGGGGGTTTGAATCCCTCCTGGGTCACTCAAAAAGACAAGCATTTAGCTTGTCTTTTTTTTATTTTATAATATTAGCTTGATCCTGTTTTTCTGATAAATACGCTACTGGTAAACTCCAAAGAGGTTTGCTAAAATTTGGTTTTTTATAACATTTCATTGGTAAAATTTTATTAAATGTTCGAATGTTTAAGGTTCTTAAATATCTTAAATTGAATGTGTTAAATAAATTATTACACATTAATCGTCATAGCCATGAAAAAATCAACTTACCTATTTATGTTTGTTTTCCTGTTAATAGGAAATTACACAATCGCTCAGACAGCAAGAGTTCAGGTGATACATAATTCACCAGATTTGGCAGCCGCCACGGTAGATATTTATGTAAATGGAAGTATCCCAGATGCTTCTTTGGATAACATAATGTTTCGAACAGCTTCTCCATTTTTAACCGTTCCAACAGATACGGCATTAACAATTGATATTACTGCTCCTGATGCAGTGGATAATAGTACTCCTATTTTTACCAAACAACTAAACCTAGCAGATGGATTTACATATATTTTGGTTGCTGATGGTATAGTAAGTGACACAGGATATGAACCTAATATTCCTTTTGATGTTTTTAGTTATGCTTTTGGACAAGAATCTGGATTAAATGGAGCTTCTAATACGGATATTGTTTTGCATCACGGAGGAGTGGATGCTCCAACAGAGATTGATATTATTGATGGAGCGGCAGCGCCGGGAGCACCAGCAATTTTTAATAGTGCTGATTATGGAACTTTTGTTGGAAGAGATAATTCTGAAACTACTAATGGAAGATATAAATCATTGCCTTCTATTGATTATGTTATAAAGGTTACTGATGAAGCTACTGTAGAAACTATAGAAGCTTATGATGCCACGTTAACCGATTTAGAAGGGGTTAATTTAGCTGGTGATGCAGTTGTACTTGTTGCTAGTGGATTTTTAGATCCTACGGTAAATAGTGATGGAGCTGATTTTGGATTATTCGTGTTTAGTGCACTTGGAGGAGGTGGCGTTGGATTAGAAATTCCTGCAGTTCCTAAGGCTTCAGTTCAGTTGATTCATAATAGTCCGGATGCTGGCCCAGTAGATGTTTATGTAGAAAATGTATTGACATTTGAGGATGTGAATTTTAGAGTAGCGAGCCCTTTTTTCGAAACGTTTGCAAAAATTAACCTCAAAATTGATGTTAGACCTGCTAATGCTGCTGCTACTTCTATTCCAGTTTTATCGGAAATAGTAACTCTAGATGAAAATAACGATTATATTATTGTGGTAGATGGTTTAGTTAGTGGTTCTGGCGCTAGTGCATTGAATTACGAAATATATGATTTAGCAAGACAAGCAGCTAATGATAATACTAAAGTAGATGTTTTAGTACATCACGGATCACCAGATACTCCATCAGTAGATATTTTCGAAACAGCAATTACAAATGGAGCGGAATTAGTTGATGATATTTCATATACCGATTTTGACGGATACCAAACATTAGATCCTACAGCTTATGTTTTGGAGGTAAGAGAAGAAGGAACAACCAATGTGCTTAATGAAAGTAATGCGGATATATCAGGATTTATTGGGCAATCTATAACAATTATAGCAAGTGGTTTGCTTACACCTTCATCGGGAAATGAAGATCAAGCGCTAGAGTTATATGTGTTTACTTCTAGTGGAGGTGCAGGTATTGGATTAGGAAATACACTTTCTGTAGATGAATTTAATGAAAGTAATACACGAATTTGGCCGAACCCTGTATTATCCGAAGTAAATATTCAAATTCCTTTTTTATATAATAAAGGAACTGTTCAAATTTTTGATATTATAGGAAAACAAATGACTTCAGAGAATTTAGAGAAGAATACAGTGAATACAGTTGATGTTTCTCAACTTGGAACAGGGATATATATTCTTCAATTAAATATTGATGGCAAAAACCTTACTACTAAAATTGAAATTAGATAGAATTTTTTAACATATTAATTTTAAAAGCATTTATAGAGAAAACAGGTCGCCTTTTGGTAACCTGTTTTTTTATAAAATGAAGTTTGTAATTCTAGTTTTGTTTTACAGTTAACGAAAATTTTGCGTTTTGATCGATAATAAGCACTTTTTAAAATACGCAATAGAAGTATTAAGATTGAAAATTGTAAAATTCGTGATATATAGGAAAAATTGTGATTAAAAATAACCAGATGATGATTGTCTATTTAGGTTGTAATAATTGCTATAAACTTATCAGAGTAATGAAAAATATGTGTATTCCAAAGCTGTAAAATGTTATGGAGGTATACGAATAAATGTTCTCTTTACGTTATGATTAATAAAATGTATGATGAAAGTTGTTAGCATATGCTTATGTCTTTTTTTTATGTTTACGACGATAGATGTTAACTCACAAGCATATCTTGATGATGATAATCCTTGGATTCTTGGATTTGGATTAAATGTGATTTATGATTCTGGAGAAGGAATTAATGGAGTTTTTGATGTTAAAGACAACTATAATTATAGTAATCCATTTAGAATTGTCATAGAGAAAAGATTTAAGAATGATTATGGTTTTGAAGTTGCTGGATCTTTTAATAGATTTTTGGAAGGTAAAAATGTAAATGGAAGTATAGCAAGAGAGGATACCAATTTTTTTGGAATAGAAGGAATGTTTAAATATTACCTAACAAATCTATATCTTAATAAGTATAGAGCAATGTATGAAGGGTATATGAGTTCTGGCGTTGGCGTTGGATTTTATGATGGCGAAATGGCAACAACGGCTAATGTTGGTATAGGTATTAATTACTATATTACTGAGAGTTTACGTCTTAATGGACAGGTTACTGGAAATTTTTCAGTGGATAATAGTAAAGTAGGAAGTAATTATATTCAATATAACCTTGGTTTTATTATAAGACTTAAGGATGATGATTTTAACTAAATAATAAATGGACCAAGAATATTTTGTGCATAAATCATCTTACGTGGATGATAACTGTAGCATTGGTAAAGGAACCAAAATATGGCATTTTTCTCATATAATGTCTTCAAGTCAAATTGGAGAAAATTGTAATATAGGACAAAATGTAGTGATATCTCCAGAAGTGATTATTGGCAATAATGTAAAAATTCAGAATAATGTATCAGTATATACAGGAGTGATCTGTGATGATGATGTTTTTCTGGGGCCTTCTTGCGTATTTACCAATGTGATTAACCCAAGAAGTGCAGTCAATAGGAGAGGGCAATATACTAAAACTCATATCGGTAAAGGTGCTTCTGTTGGAGCGAATGCTACCATTGTATGCGGCCATGATATAGGAGCATATGCTTTTATAGGCGCAGGTGCTGTAGTAACAAAAACTATTAAATCATATGCTCTAGTAGTTGGTAATCCAGCAAAACAAATAGGTTGGATGAGTGAATATGGACATCGATTAAATTTTGATACCAATGGATGGTCTGTTTGCCCAGAAAGTAACGAAACATATAAATTAGAAAATAAAACTGTCTCAAAACAAAAAAAATGAACAAAAACTTTGCTATTGTAGGGGTAGGAGGATATATCGCACCCCGTCATTTGAAAGCTATTAAGGATACCAATAATAATTTAATCGCAGCCTTAGATAAATTCGACAGTGTTGGAATTATGGATAGTTATTTTCCGGAAGCTCATTTTTTTGTGGAGTTCGAAAGGTTTGATAGGCATATAGAGAAAATAAAAAGGAGGAAAAATATAGCATTAGATTATGTTAGTATCTGTACTCCTAATTACCTTCATGATTCTCATATAAGGATGGCATTACGAAGAGGAGCACATGCTATTTGTGAAAAACCAATAGTTATAAATCCTTGGAATGTGGATCAGCTGATAGAGATTGAAAACGAATCAGAACATAATGTATATTCGATTTTGCAGCTTAGAATTCATGAAAGTATTATTGCTTTAAAAAAGAAAGTTGATCAAGGACCAAAAGATAAAATATATGATATTGACTTAACATATCTAACTTCTAGAGGAAATTGGTATTATACTTCTTGGAAAGGGGATGTTTCTAAATCTGGAGGAATAGCAACAAATATAGGAGTGCATTTTTATGACATGTTATCATGGATATTTGGTAAAGTAACTAAAAATGTGGTTCATAAACTTACCGACGATACGGCTGCAGGATATTTAGAATTTGAGAAAGCAAGAGTACGATGGTTTTTATCTATTGATTACAATAATATTCCTGAAAAGGTTAAAAAAGAGGGGAAAAGAACTTACCGATCAATTACCGTAAATGGAGAAGAAATTGAATTTAGTGGAGGATTTACTGAATTGCATACAAATAGTTACAAATCAATCCTAAATGGCAATGGTTATGGACTAAAAGATGCAAGACAATCTATAGAAATTGTTCACGATATCCGAAATGCTTCTATTTCCGAATTAAAGAATGATTATCATCCTTTTCTAAAGTCTACTAAGGATGGACTTTTAAAAAGTAATGTTTAATCTCATAGATTAAACATTTAAATTATTTGGATAAGTGACCAGCCTCAAGAAAAAAGCTGTTGGCGGAGTAATCTGGAGTGGCGTAGATAAATCATCAACGATGTTGATACAATTTGTTTTTGGAATTGTATTAGCCCGTTTATTATTGCCTGAAGATTATGGACTTATAGGAATGATCACTATTTTTATAACCGTATCTCAGGCTATTGTAGAAAGTGGTTTCAGTAGAGCTCTGATCCAAAAAAAAGAAGCAAATCAGATAGATTATTCTACAACCTTCTTTTTTAATTTTTTGATAAGTATCTGTATTTATGGAATACTTTATATAGTAGCTCCTTTTATTGCTGGGTTTTATGAAGAGCCTTTGTTGATAGATCTTATTAAAGTAGTTGGCCTTAATGTAATTGTTTCATCTTTTGCGATCATTCAGAGAACTATTTTGATTAAAAAAATCAATTTTAAGGCACAAGCTATTGTAAATATTACTTCTGGCTTAATCGGTGCTTTTGTTGGGATTGGTTGTGCACTCTCAGGCTTAGGAGTATGGTCATTGGTGTTGCAATATTTATCTAGAAATTTTGCTACCTCAGTCTTGTTTTGGATTTTTAATGATTGGAGACCATCCTTTATATTTAGTATAAACGCATTAAAAAAACTATTTAATTTTGGATCAAAAATTTTAGCATCTACATTATTATATGCTGCTTTTCAAAATATATATTTAGTAGTAATCGGTAAAATATACAAATCTGAAGAATTAGGGTATTATACCCGAGCTACTCTTTTTAAGCAAATTCCCGCAACATTAGTAACAACGATCATGCAAAATGTTACATTTCCTATATTGGTAGATGTTATAGAAGATGATGAACGTGTTAGGAAAATCATGAAAAGAAGTGTTCGGTTAACTTCCTTTCTTCTTTTTCCTATGATAACTATTTTAATAGCTTTTGCAAATCCACTAGTACTAGTGTTATTAACAGAAAAATGGTTGCCAACAGTTGTTTTACTTCAAATTTTGGCAATTGGAGTTATATTTTTTCCTATCAATGCGATCAACTCTAATTTTATTAATGCAAAAGGGCGTTCTGATTTATTCTTAAAATTAGAAATTATTAATAATATCCTCATTGTAATAACATTGGGTATCACCTATAGTTTTGGGATAGAAATAATCGCCGTGGGATATGTCATAGTATCATTTATAGGCTTTTTTACATATGCTTATTATAGTGGAAAATATATTGGTTATTCTGGTTTCAAACAAATAATAGATATGTTACAATATGCCTTTGTTAGTATATTTTTAACTGCAGGGAGCTATTTTCTGTGGAGTTTTATAGAGGATCAATTACTATATCTTGTATTAGGAATATGTACTGTAGGAATTGGATATATAGTCTGCGCGCATCTTTTGAAATTTGAGGAATATGAAGAAATAAAATCTATTATCCGAAAGAAAATAGGAAAAGCATCTTGAGAGTTATACATATCATATCAACTTTAAATTTAGGTGGTGCTGAGAATTTTGTGGTTCAATTCGCTAACCAACAATCTGAGACTGATGAAATAATAGTCGTTGTACTTAGGCAATCAGATGCATATCATAATTATATTTCTAAAATTAACGCTAGAATAAAGTTGATTCAGCTTGATTGGAAAAAGAAGTATAGCGGTATTCAATTTATTGAATTAGATCGGATTTTAAAAATAGAACAACCCGATATAATTCATGTCCATTTACACAATCCGCTATATTATGTATACGGATTATCATTCATAAGAAAGAAGTATAAGTATGTGCATACCATGCATAATAGTTTTACTATTTGGAAACCAGTTATGAGGTTGTGCAATAGGTTACGATTTTTAAATAACAGTGTATTACACATTTGTGTGTCAAGATCAATTTATGAAGAATTAAAACTGAATTTTCCTAAATTAAAAACTACATATGTAGAAAACGGAATACAAAGGTATCAACCACTAAGAAGTCAGCAGCAGGTTAAAGATTATTGGAATCAAAGTTTGAAATGTAAGGAAACGGATTTTAGATTTTTAATGATAGCTAATAATTCTCCATTTAAAAATGTTTCATTACTGATTGATGCCTGTAAGATTTTACAAATGAAGTACTCCCAAATCAAGTGTTTAATTGTAGGTAACGTAAGCGAAGAGAAAAGAATATCTGAAAACATTTTTTTCTCTGGAGTACAGAATGATGCTGCTGATTTTATAACACAAGCAGATGCTTTATGTGTGGTTTCTACAGAAGAGGGAATGCCAATTGTTGCTTTAGAAGCCTTATCCTTGGGAGTTCCGGTAATTTCTACTCCTGCAGGAGGAATGAAGGATGTAGTTAATCATGGATATAATGGATTTATTACAAAGGATTTTACAATAGAATCATTTTGTAACAATGTTTTAACCTTTTTACGGTTATCAGAAGAGGAAAGAAAGTTGTTGAAATTAAATGCGAAAGATTCTTTTTCAAAGAAATATTCGATTAATCAAGTTCATCAATCTTACTTAAAAGCTTATAAAGTGCTATGATCTGGAATAAAACATACTCAAGTATTGCAATACTATTTTCAATAGTAGTATTGTTATTCCACATATTGTTGTTTTCGGAGTATACGATGCCATTATTAATTCTATTAGGAGGATTAGGAACTATATTTCTGTTTTTTGTAGCCTTATATCAATATGCAAAGTGTTGGGAATTTACAAAACAATTCAAAAAGAAACTATTTTTACATAGTGTCGTATATAGAACATTGGCGGTAATTGCGATGTATGTGCTTACGATGTCTTTTGATGCGGATAGTCTACCTTTTGAAATTGGTGCGATTGATTCTGTAAATTACCATATTTCGGGAGAATTGGTAGAGCAAGCACTTGAAAAGGGAATTAGCATTCAGAATGAACTATCAGGGTTTTGGAAAGGAGCTTCGGATTATGGTTTCTCAGTTATTATTGGTTTTCTATATTATATTTTTGGTGCGTATCCTTTGGTCGTTAAAATCTTTAATATTCTTGTAGGGAGTTTGATAGCAATAAGGATTTATCAAATTACGCAGTATGTTTTTGATGAAAAACGAGCCAGATTATCTGGAATTCTAGTGATGCTAATGCCGCCTCTGTTGTGGTTTAGTAGTATGGTGCTAAAAGAAACCTTTTTGATGTTTATTATTGTCAATGTTGGATATTTGATAATAAAACTAGTACACAATGCTAGGTTTAAGTGGCTTATTTTAGCACTTATTGTATTTCAGGTAGCAATTACGTTATATTTTAGAACGGTAATGGCTCCTTTATTGTTGATATGTATTTTACTGCAGATCATATTTCTAAAAACTAGAAAAAAGAATTATCGTATATTATCTATATGTGTTTCTGTTTTAATGGTCTATGGCAGCTATATTGTTGTGGAACAATTAGGGATGAAGGAAAGTGTTGATACTATTATTGCCGCTAGCCAAAATCAATTTGATAACGAACTGTCATATGCGGCACAATCGAGAGGTATTAGTTATACTAAAGCGATTGTAGCACCTTTATTAATTGCCGGAGCAATTGTTACCCCATTTCCATCCTTATTAAATTTTGAAGAAGCTCAATTAGGAATCTATGCGCATTTTTTTAATGAGATCATACGAAACAGTTTGTACTTTTTTGTTTTTGTTGGACTTTTTAGGATTGTAAAACATAGAAATAAAGGGTCTGTTTTTATATCCAGCTTTTCCATAGGATATATTTTAATTCTAGCAATTTCTGGAATTTCATTTCAAGATAGATTTCAGGTATTGGCATTACCATTTTTAATCATTTTCATGGCAGACGGGATTTTTACAAATTATCTAAAAAAAATGATGCATTGGAAACTATACTTATGCTTCATTTTCCTAGCTATTTTAATGTGGAACTTATTTAAACTTTCTAACAGAGGACTCTTATAAATGATGGATCATTTTATCATATCAAAATCAAAAGATAAATTGCCTAAGGAGCATCAACTAAAATTAACTGATGCTTGGTATCTAAATATTGATGGAGAAAAGTATGAAGAATATCTTGAAGGAGATGTTAGAATACTAGTTTTTGGAGATTATATAGGGACTAAAGAGCAATTGTTTACAATAGATGTTAATCAAATTCCTAAATTGAAAGGTAATTTTTATGCTATTGTAATAGAAGAAAATCACCTGAAAATATATAGCAGTTTTCTAAATGTTCTACCTCTTTATCATACCTCAGATTTTGAATATATATCCTCTTCAATAGAATATATCCGTAAAAAATCAGATAAGAAATTCGAAATGGACAAAAAGTTCATTTTAGAGAGTTTGTTGTTTAATTATGGATTCTTTAATAGAACACTTTATAAAGGAATAGAGCTAGCACCTTGTCATTGTTTTTTAGAATTAACTAAAGAAAAAAGTACGATTAAAAAACATTTCGATACGGTTTCTCTTTTTACTAAAGAACCTTATAAAGGATCAAAAACTGCGGATAAAATAAGTGCATTATTCATAGAAACTGCTAAAGAGTATTTTCCGAAAGATACTTTTGATATTGCTTTCACTAGTGGTTTTGATGGTCGAACATTAGTAAGTTGCGCTACACATTTTGATAAAAAATTCAATACTTTTTCTTTTGGAAAACTAGAAAATGAGGACGTAGCAATACCGAAAGAGAATGCTAAGGATATTAATATACCTTATCAATATTTTGACTTAGGGGGCAAGGAGTATATTAAAAAACATTACATAGAAAATGCAAATGAATATAATAGTTTATACCCTAGTGGTAACGGATTGATTTATTCACATTTTTTGTATAGTACTAAAGAAATAGCCAAAAAATCTAAATATCTTATTTCGGGAGTCGTAGGAAGTGAATTGTTCAGGGCATTACATTTAACCGGAGCTGTAACTTCACAAGCTTTGGTGGATATTTTCACTAGTACTACTGCAGATGAAATTAGAGATCGAATATTAAAAGCAAAGCCTTTATTGATTATTAATAGAGAAGATTTTGCCGAAGAATTAGAGGAATTAATAGAAGAATTAATTAACTATAAAGAATCAATCCCGAAGGACCTTACACCAAACCAACAATTCTACACGTTTGTGTTTGAAGAGATTTTTAGGAAGTTTTTTGGGCAGTGGATTTATATCCAGATGAGCTATATCAAGGTAAGAACTCCTTTTTTGGATTATACCTTCATAAAAGAACTTCTAAAAACACAATACGCAGGTGCTAACAACGATTTTTTTACAGAAAACCCTTTGAAAAGGATGAAGGGTCAGTACATATATGCGGACATTATTAAAAAAACCAATACTCAAATTTATCATCAAAAAACAGGAAAGGGATATCGTCCAAAAGATGTAAGAGAACCTTTTGGTTTATTCAATATTTTGTTCCCATTTATTAAAAAGCGATTAAAAAGAAAAGTTAAACAAACGAACCTGGATAACCTTGGAATTATTTCAGGAACCTTAGCGCAACATAATAACTTTAAAAATCTAATCCAAGAAACAGAATGGATAGATCAAAAATATATACTCAATATTTTAGATAGACTCTCCCCTTATACAAATGAAAAAGAAAGAGATACTTTATTGATGACTATATCTCTTATAAGTGCGCTAAAACAAAAATCTAATCAATCAAATAAATATTTGCTTAATGAATAAAATTATAGCACTTACCGATTATAAAGAAAAATTTGGATCCAAGCACTTTGATACTCCTTACCGCAGTGGTATGGATAAAAATAAATTATCAAGTTATTTTAAAGCTTCAGGCTATGAGGTAATTTTTAAATGCTTTAATGAGGTATCTGTTCAGGATGAAGATCTCAAAAATATACCTGTAATCTATACTTCTTCAGAAGATATAGGATATCGCTATAAATCATATATAGAAGATGTGGTGTTTGCACTGGAACTTGTAGGAACCAAAGTACTTCCGGAATATAAGCACCTTAGAGCTAATAATAACAAGGTGTTTATGGAGTTAATGCGCGAAGTCTGTGATATGCGGCCTCCATTAAAATCAAGAATTTTTGGTTCTATGTCAGATCTTGAAAAATCGATAGAAGAACTTTCTTTTCCATGTGTCTTTAAAGAATCAGAAGGAGCATCAGGTAGAGGAGTAGCCCTCGTAAAAAGCAAGCAAGAATTAATTGCTAAAGTAAAAGCAAGTAGTCAAAAACGGAACTATTTAGAAGATGCCAAAGATTATGGTAGGACTTTAAAACATAAAGGGTATATCAAAGAATCCATTTATCGTGATAAGTTTATTGTGCAAGATTTTATTCCTAACCTTAAAAACGATTGGAAAGTATATGTTTTTGGAGATAGACTATATACTTTTAAAAGACCGATACTAAAGGGAAGAGGTATTAAAGCAAGTGGTGGAGGATATGATAATTATTTATATGACTTAGATGCTGAGGCACCAGAAGGAATGTTTGATGTGGCACTCGATGTTTTCCGAAAATTAAATGTACCACACCTTTCTATTGATATAGCATATGATGGAAAACAATTTTATATCATAGAGTTTCAATCTCTGTACTTTGGAACGGCAGGCATACCATACTCAAAAGGGTATTTTTCTAACAAAGGAGGGCGATGGGATTTTGTGGAAGAAAAATTAGAAATCGAAAAAGTATATGTTGATAGTATCATATCCTTTTTGAAGTAGTAAACAAAATGAATATACTTTTTGTAAGTAGCGGAAATTCTAAAAACGGTATTTCTTCATTGACTAAAAATCAAGGAGAATCTATTAAGGAATTAGGCCATCAGGTAACTTTTTTTACTATTAAAGGGAAAGGAGTTATAGGGTATTTTAAAAACATTTTTACGTTAAATAGTTTTCTAAAAAATAAACATTTTGATGTAGTACACGCACATTACTCGTTAAGTGCTATTGTTGCATCCTTAGCTGGTGCAAAACCCTTGATTGTTTCATTAATGGGGAGTGACGTAAAGGCATCAGCAATATTAAAATATGTAATCAAATTTTTTAATTGGTTATTTTGGAAGCAGGTTATTGTAAAATCTCAGGACATGAAAGATGATTCAGGATTAAAGAAAGCCAATGTTATTCCTAATGGAGTAAACTTTAAAAAGTTTAAGCAGATCCCTAGATCAGAAGCAATAATAGAAACAGGTTGGGATTCTAAAAAGAAGCATATTTTATTTGCTGCGAACCCTCATAGACCTGAGAAAAATTTTGCATTGGCGGAGAAAGCTTTTTCCTTAATAGAAAATGATGAAGTAACATTACAAAAACTAGTGGATATTCCTAATGAGAAAATGCCATTTTATTTTAATGCGTCTGATGTTATTTTATTAACCAGTCTTTGGGAGGGATCACCAAATGTGATTAAAGAAGCAATGGCTTGCAATTGTAAAATCGTGGCTGTTAATGTAGGGGATATAGAACAAGTTATTTCATCCACTAAAGGCTGTTTTGTAACAAAATTTGATCCCAATGAAATTTCAGAAAAAATAAAAGAAGCCCTCTATTTAGAGGATAAAACCAAAGGAAGAGCGAATATTAATTATTTAGATTCGGAACTAATTGCACATCAATTAGTTGATGTTTATAAAAATGCTCAAGCTTAAGAAACTAAACATGATACAATCCAATATAGATAATATATCAGAAAAACAGTGGACAGAATTGTCTAAATGTAATACGGCCAATTTTTTTCAATCTAAAGTAGCACTTCATTTTTTTGAATCTGTAGGAACTGAAGTTTTTACTTTTGCTTTAGAAAAAGACAAGGAAATTGTAGTTTTTCTTTCGGGAATTATTCAAAAAGAAAAGGGTGTGAAAGCTGGCCTTACCAGTCGCGCGATTATTTATGGCGGCCCAATAATATCAGAAAATGCAGAAGAGAAGAATGTTTTAGAAGTATTGGCATATACTGTAAGTTATCTTAAAAAGAAAGCAATATATGTAGAGATGAGAAATTTAAATGATTATGGAGATTATAAAGAAGTGTTCAAAAAAGCAGGTTTTGAGTATGTGCCACATCTTAATTTTCATCTAGACTGTGAGGATGAGGCTGTTATGCGTAAACGAATGAGCAGTAGTAAACTAAGACAAGTTAAAAAGAGTTTAAAACAAGGAGCGGAGATAAAGGAAGCTCAAGATCAAAAGGAAATAGAAGCATACTATGCGATTCTTGAGAATTTATATAAGACCAAAGTTAAAACTCCATTACCTAATTTGGATTATTTTATTAGAATGTGGAAAGATAAGGTTGCTAAGTTTTTTTTGGTAATATATAAAGAAGAAGTACTTGGTGGAATTGTATGTCCCGTTTTGGATAACAAAGTTATTTATGAATGGTTTGTCTGCGGTAAAGATGGAGCTTATAAAAATATATACCCTAGTATATTAGCTACTTGGGCAGCGATGGATTACGCTGTTAAAAATGATATCCCTCGGTTTGATTTTATGGGAGCAGGAAAACCCGATCAGGATTATGGTGTAAGAGAGTTCAAATCTAAATTCGGTGGCGAACAGGTTGAACACGGTAGATTTCTTAATGTCACACAACCATTATTATATAAAGTAGGAAAAACAGCTGTCAAAATTTTAAAAAGTATTTAAATGCGTATACTTATCGATATAGGTCACCCAGGTCATGTGCATTTGTTTAAGAACTTTGCTAAAGAAATGCAGAAAAAAGGGCATACTTTCTTATTTACATGTAGACAAAAAGAGTTCGAAATAGAACTGATGAAAGCAGAAGGTTTTGAATTTGTCTCATTTGGTAAAAAATATAATTCGACAGCCGGAAAAATGTTTGGATTATTAAAGTTTGATTTCCTGACGGTTATACAAGGGATCAAATTTAAACCAGATTTGTTTATGAGTCATGGATCACCTTATGCAGCTCATGCCGCAGCAATATTGAGAAAACCTCATATATCGCTAGAGGATACAGGGAATATGGAACAAGTTAAATTGTATTTACCGTTTACAAAAAGTGTTTTAACTTCTACAGCTTTTCATAAAGATCTGGGGGATAAGCAAATCGAATATGCAGGATATCACGAGCTGGCATATTTACATCCAAATTATTTCACTTCAGATGTTAAAGTTTATGACACTTTGGGTATACCAGAACAAGCTCCTTACGTTGTTTTACGATTTGTGTCTTGGAATGCAAGCCATGATGTTAATCAGTCTGGATTGACTATGACAGAGAAAAGAGAGTTACTTCAACATTTAAATGAAAAATATAAAGTTTTTATT
Source organism: Aquimarina amphilecti (assembly GCF_900109375.1). Taxonomy (GTDB): domain Bacteria; phylum Bacteroidota; class Bacteroidia; order Flavobacteriales; family Flavobacteriaceae; genus Aquimarina; species Aquimarina amphilecti. The sequence continues at coordinate 187,077 of NZ_FOAB01000003.1, read as the reverse complement.
TCTTCAGAAGGTCAGTTACCTGATGAGTTTAAACAATATCAAATAAAAATACCTCCAGAAAAAATGCATGATGTATTGGCTTTTGCAGAGATGTTCATTGGAGAAGGTGCTACGATGGCATCAGAAAGTGCAATTTTAGGTACTCCTGCAATATATATAAATAGTATTATGGCAGGTACTATTGATGAGCAGGTAGATTATGGATTGCTTTTTAATTTTCAGAAAGGAGAAGGAGTTATGGAGAAAATTAAAGAATTAGAAAAAACTTCTAATCTTCAAGAGGTTTTTGGAAAAAAGAGAGAACAACTTTTAAAAGATAAAATAGATGTCACTGCATTTTTAATATGGTTTGTGGAAAATTTTCCTCAAAGCCACCAGACTATGAAAAACGACCCAAAATATTACCATAATTTTAGCTAATGGATTTTACCGTAAAAAAGTATAAGGACTTATTACAGTCATTAATTAATCAAGACTATTCATTTCAGACATTCGAAGAATTCATAAACAAGCCTAATAAAAGAGCTATTGTATTGAGACATGATGTTGATTTATTACCTCAAAACTCTTTAGAATTCGCAAAAATACAAGCCGATAAAGGGGTGAAAGGAACATATTATTTTAGAGCGGTTCCTCAAAGTTGGGATGAAGATATTATCAAACAAATAGCTTCGTTAGGACATGAAATAGGGTATCACTATGAATGCTTAACAACCTGTAATGGAGATCTGAAAAAAGGGATAGAAGATTTTGGTAAAAACTTAAAGGCACTTCGTGAATTGGCTACAGTAACGACAATCTGTATGCACGGTAGTCCAATGTCCAAGTATGACTCTAAGGATCTTTGGAAAACTTACAATTATAAAGATTTTGAGATTATTGCAGAGCCTTATTTCGATGTAGATTTTGAACAAGTTTATTACATCACAGATACAGGTCGTCGTTGGGATGGTCATGCGGTTAGTGTCAGAGATAAGGTGCAAACATCATTTAATAGAACTTTTCATACAACGTCAGAAATTATAGAAGCTTCCGATTCGTTGCCTGATCAATTAATGTTTACATTCCATCCCCAACGATGGAGTGATAACAAGATGTTGTGGACTAAAGAACTTGTATTACAAAATATGAAAAACCTTGTAAAAAAGTATTTTTTTGTAAGTAAATAAAAACAGAGCTATAAGGTTTTTGTAGTTACATGAGCTTTTTAAGAATCATAAATATGTTGTAGTAAAAATTGCATTTAAGCAGTTATTATTTCGTTTTATCGAAAAACTAATCAAATTTTTCAGGTAAATTATTAAGTAAGTTAGAAACATTTTTAATTTGATTTTATAAATTTAAAATGATAGTTCATCTAGTCTTGGATAACTTGATTTTTGGTTTTATGTGTACAAGTTGTGTGTTTAATACATCTAAAAGTTTTGTAATTAGATTTATACAGGTTGCTTGAAATTAATATAATATTATTTAAATAAAACCGTTGATACGTAGTATAAGGTTTGATAATTAATTATTTACATAGTTCTCAAAATACTATTGTTTTTAATAATTATTGTTCTTTATATGGGTCAATCACACTTAACTAAAGGCTCACACAAAAATGATTACCAAATTTGCCCCATTTATCGATTCACAAATCGAAAAGTTATTGAGTTCTGAAGATTTAGAGGATGTTTTTGCTATCTCTGATCAAGATTGGGATGTCAGTATCAAAGAGTTAATTATTAAAGAAGTTGGAGAGGAAATCTTTGATTTTGTCTCTGAGTACGCTACATATAAACCCAATGACGTTCATATTATCTCAACAAGAACGAGATTTAATATAGAAAAAATAACAAAAGATAGATACCGAACAATTGTTAACCTTAAGAGAGTTAATGATTTTAGAAGAATTAATAAATACTTTCAATCGGTTAACTCTAAACTACCGAAAGGAGGGGTTTTTATAAATAAAGTAGAAACTCACGCGGTTCGGAAAAATAGAATTCTAAAAAAACTCCCGAAACCTCTAAATTATATATACTATTTAGGAGATGTTGCTCTTACTAGAGTGATTCCTAAATTGAAATGGACAAAGGGATTGTATTTTCATATTACTAAAGGAAAAGGGAGAGTTCTGACAAAAGCTGAAACCTTTGGACGTTTATATTCTTGTGGATTCGAAATTTTAGAAGAAAGAACAATTAATAATGAGCTTTATTTTGTAGCTAGAAAAATAAAGGAGCCTATTTTCGATCATGATCCAACATATGGTCCATTGATAAAATTAAATAGATTAGGCGAAAAAGGAAAAACAATAAAGGTCTATAAATTTAGAACGATGTATCCTTTTTCTGAATATTTGCAGGAATATGTGTTCGAAAAAAATAATCTAAAGGAAGGCGGAAAAATCAAAAATGATTTTAGAATATCTCATGAAGGAAAAATAATGAGAAAATATTGGATTGATGAACTTCCGATGATTATTAATTTAATTAAAAATGAAATGAAACTAATTGGAGTAAGACCTTTAAGTAATCATTACTTTAGCTTATATCCTAAAGAACTTCAAGAAAAAAGAACAAAAGTGAAACCAGGTTTACTTCCTCCGTTTTATGCGGATATGCCAAAAACTTTGGATGAGATTGTAGCTTCAGAGACAAAATATCTGGATGCTTATGAAAAAGCTCCGATAAAAACAGATATCAATTATCTAATTAGAATCATGAAAAATATACTTCTACGCGGCAAAAGAAGTTGTTAACTTAATCTACATTTATTCTGTTAAACATTTATACATGATTATTAAAACTTTGAAAAATTTTCCTTTTTTCGTATTGATTATATCGCTGCTAGTTTCTTGCGCTTCCCGTAAAGATGTAGTTTATTTTAAAGATATAAAAGATGCTCAACAGAAGGAGATTAAAATAGAGTACAATACTACTTTTCAAGCGGATGATTTACTAGCGATAACAGTTTCTTCTTCGGACATGCAAGGACTAGAGCCTTTTAATTTGCCTGCAGTTTCTTTTAACGCTATCCCTGGTAGTGCTGTTGGACAACAAAAACAACTTACTTATTTGTTAAGAAAAGATGGTACCATTGATTTTCCAGTTCTGGGAAAGGTTTCATTGGCAGGATTGTCATTAATAGAAGCTACAGAATTACTGAAAACAAAATTATCTTCCTATATTAAGACTCCCATTGTACATATAGAATTAGTTAATTTTAAAGTAACTGTTTTAGGAGAGGTGAATAATCCTGGCACCTACACTATTCCTAACGAACGTATTAGTATTATAGAAGCTTTAGGCTTGGCTGGGGATCTTACTATTACAGGAGTAAGAAATGATATTTTAGTAATTAGGGAACAAGAAGGAGTGTATAAATACTATAGGGTAGATATTACTTCTGATCAAATTTTTAATTCTCCAGTTTTTTATTTAAAACAAAACGATGCAATATATGTGACGCCTAATAAAGCACAGATAAAGTCATCATCTTACAATAAGAATACTCCAATTTGGATATCTGTCGCATCTGTACTAGTATCTTTAGGAATATTATTAACACGTTAATTCTGTGGGGACTAAGCAAAATACAAACATGGATTACGAATATCAACAAGAATCAAGTAATCTTACTTTAAAAGATCATATAAGTAAATATCTGAGATTTTGGAAACTGTTTCTTGTATCAGGTATTTTGTTCATCATATTAGCGTTTCTGTATCTAAAATATACATCGGTTCAATATAAGGTAACAGCAACTATTTTGATCAAAGGAGAAAAAACAGGAATGTTATCTGAACTCTCCGCTTTTGAAGATTTAAATATTGTAGAGACAAATAATAAAGAGGTAGAAAATGAAATAGAGATTCTAAAATCTCGACCATTGTTTGAGAATGTAATAAGGAAACTTAATGCGCATCATCAATATTTTACCAAGACAAAGTTTTCGAAAAGATTAGTAGAATTATATGAGAATAAACCTTTTGAAGCCAAGTTTATAAAGGATTCATTGCTACAGGATATATCGGCCGATTTTACAATTACAATTCATTCGAAAAATTCATTTACAATTAAAGAAGAAGAAAAAGATTTTATTAAAGAAGGAGTTTTTGGCGAAGTAATATCAACAAGAATAGGTAATGTTATTCTCGTTCCAGATAATAATTTTATAGAACTTTTTCTAGACAATGAAATTTATCTTTCTGTACAACCAATAATGGATGTGGTAGAAGAGTATAAATCAAAAGTGAGTATCGGTTTGGTTAATAAAGATGCAAATGTGATCTCTTTGAACATAAATACTACTACTAGAGTGAAGGCTAAAGATCTATTAAATGGATTGATAGAAGAATATAATCTTGATGCTATCAGGGACAAAAACTTGATTTATGAAAATACAGCAAGTTTTATTAAAGAACGACTTACTATTATCAATTCAGAATTATCGGATATAGAACAAGGAGTAGAAGTTTTTAAAACTTCTAATAGTCTAACGAATGTAACCTCTGAAGCGGAATTGTTTTTAGAAAATTCATCCGAAAATAAAAAAGAAGTTCTAGAAACCAGTACTCAAATTGGACTCGTTAACTTTATGAACGATTACTTAAAAAAGAATAGTGAAGGATTATTGCCAGCAAATCTTGGTTTTTCTGATGGTTCTATCTCAGGTACAATTACTCTATATAATGAAATTGCTCTTAGAAGGGATGAGGTACTTAATGGGACTACCCTAAAAAATCCTATTGTTGTTAGCCTAAATGAGAAACTTGAAAACCTCAAATTAAGTTTAAAACAGAGTCTAAATAATCAGAAGACTTCTTTAAAAATTAAATTAAGAAATTTAGAGCGACAAGATGCGGTGATGAATTCTAAAATCAATTCTTTACCTAGACAAGAAAGAGAGTTAAGAGATATCGTTAGACAACAAGAAATTAAGGAAACACTATATCTTTATTTATTACAGAAAAGAGAAGAAACTGCAATTTCACTTGCTGCTACCGTTGCTAATGCAAAAATAATAGAAAGAGCTTATAGCTCTAAATTCCCGGTTAAACCTAAAAAACGTATTGTTTTTCTAGTAACTATACTACTATCCTTTTTGCTGCCCTCAATAGTGATTTTTTTCTATGATCTTTTGGATGTAAAAGTTAAAGGAAAAAAAGAAGTTCAGAAACTTATTGATATACCGATAGTTGCTGAAATACCAGGTACAGATACTAAGGAACAATTTCTTATTTCTAGAGATAATCGCTCTATAGTGGCTGAGTCATTTAGAATTTTTGAGAGTAATCTAAAGTTTTTACTTTCTGAAAATGCAGATAAAGGTAAAACTATTTTGGTAACATCTTCTGCTACAGGAGAAGGTAAAACGTTTATTTCTACAAACCTTGCCATTGCTTTAGCTGACCCAGATAAGAAAGTGGCTTTGTTAGGATTAGATCTTAGATCACCTAAAATCTTAGAGTATCTTAATTTAGAAGATTCTGTGGGAGTGACTAACTATATAAGAGATGAAAAACTTGTTTTAGAGGATATCATTATTGGCTTAGACAATGTTCCAAATATGGATGTAATAAATTCTGGAATTATTCCTCCTAATCCAATTGAGTTGTTAAAAAGTAAACGTTTCCAAAAATTAATTATAGCATTAAAAACTCAGTATGATTATGTTGTTATTGATACACCGCCAGTGAGTTTAGTTGCCGATGCATTATTGTTCACGGATTATGTAGATCTATGCATTTATGTAGTAAGATCAGGTTTTACAGATAAGAGACTTTTATCCGTAGCAGATAGCCTTTATCAAAATAAACGTTTTTCTAGTATGACTGTTTTAATTAACGATGTCGAGACACATAGTAAAAATTATTATGGATATACATATGGTGATGGTGTAATAGAGAAAAAACCGTGGTGGAAGAAGAGAATTATGAATAATAAATAAAGTAAAGAGTTTTTATAACTTTTAATCATGTAACCTTGATTGAAGTTGTGCTTTAAGTTTATCCGTTGATTATCAGTTAAATGAATAGAATGATTTTTGAGTAAAATACAATTTTATCCTACATTTTTAATAGTGCTTTGCTTTTTATAGATATAATATTGTGTTTTAACGTTTTTCGTTATTATTTCTTTAGCTAGATCGTAAATTAAAATTTAAATATTATTAATTTATGGTTACATAAATCACTTAATTAATTCTAAAATATAAAATTATGGCTCCGAAGATTACTCAACCTTTTTTTCTAGAGAATAGAAAGAAGAAACAATATCACTTGGATATTTTTAGAGAAAAAGCATTCATGTTAAAATCTGTTATGATGCTAATAGGTTTCTTTTTGATATCTTCAATTAGTGCACAGAACATTGAAAATAGAACTTCTTGTACGATTTCTGTAGATGCAGGAACTGATCAGGTTGTTTGTGACGGACAGATGGTAACCTTAACAGCTACTTCTGTTAATCAGAAAGAGTGTACTTCGTGTGTTGGATATAAGATAAAGAATACGAAATTTTGTGATAGACAAGAAAACAAATATGTGGTTTGGCTATCTGATGATAATGGTGATGTTAAATACCTCTCTAATGTAGATTTAGAATGGAGAGAACTAGGAAATGAAGAGGCTACGCTTAAGGGTATGGTAACAGATGGTCGCGATAATTATATTGTGGATGTTATTTTTACAAATGGAACTAAAACAGCCCCAGAAGGTAGCCCAAAAGAGCATTGGTGTAATCAAGAAAACTCTTCAGATTGGGAATATTATAAAGAATTTTCTGGAACTATTGTTAAAGAAGATAACAGTTGGTCAATTAATCTTTCTAGAAGAGGACCAGCATTTCAATTAGGAGAAGGTGCTAATATTACAGAAAAGAAGAAAGGAAGATTAGGAGGTTCTGGGTGGTTTGATACTAATGATAGCGTATATAAGATAGGAGATTTCAATATAAATATTGGACCGTGTAATTCATCAGAGACAACGGACGAAGTAAATTATCTTTGGTCTAATGGAGAAACTACACCATCAATTACTGTTTCAGAAAGTGGTACATATACTGTTTCTGTTGAAGATTGTAAAGGATGTAATGCGATGGATTCCGTTGAAGTTGTAATCGAGGAATTTGTAATAGATGCAGGAGAAGATCAAACAATTGTAGAGGGTAATTCTGTGACTTTAGATCCAATATCTGATCCTGAAATCGATCGTCGAGAATGGTCTGTAGATGGAGTTATATTTTACACTACAGTTTCTCCAAGCAGATCCCCAACAGTATCTCCTGAACAAACAACTACATATACAGTTCGTGCCTTTAAAGGAGAGTGCGTTTATGAAGATACAGTAACAATTACAGTAGAACCTTGTAACTTCTCGATAGATTTAGGAGATGATAGAACAATCTGTAATAACGAGCCTATTACTATTACACCGATTATTTCAGGAAATGATGCAGGAGCTTGTACTACTTTTGATGTAGAGAATACTAATTTCTGTAGTGGTATCAATACATATCTTGTAAGTCTGGGTAATCAGCAGAATAGAGTGTATTTGGTTAACGAAAATGTACAGTGGGAAGAAGTTGATGATACTACAGCTAGAATGGAAGGAATTGCGGTAAATAGTCAAGATGCAAATGATACTTATCAAATTTCTGTGGTATTTACACAGAAAACAACAATTCCACCAGCAGAAAGTCCTAGACTACATGGTTGTTCTTCTGATGTAAATGCAGATGGTTGGGAATATTATCCAGAATTTAATGGAACGATTACATCATTAACAACCAATGATATTATTAATGTGTCAAGAAGAGGACCTTCTTTTCAAGTTGGAAAAGGCGCTAATGATACAGAGTTAGTATCCGGAAGAGCAGGAGGTTCAGGTTGGTTCATCACAGATGAAGATTTATATGAGATAGGAGACTTTAATTTTAACTTAGGGAACTGTGTTGTAAATGGATCCATGATTTATGAATGGTCTACAGGAGAAAATACTGCTAGTATTCAAATTAGTGAAGCTGGAGAATATACAGTGACAGTTACAAATGAAGATGGTTGTATGGCAACAGATTCAATTAATGTTATTAGTAATGAAGTGGCTATTGAAGCTGGAGAAGATCAAACTATTTTAGAAGGAGATTCGGTAACATTGATACCTGTATCGGGAGCAGATCTAGTGCAATGGTCTATTGATGGAAATGTATTTTTCTCCACAGGTTCTCCATCAGCATCACCTACTGTTTCTCCAACCGAGACTACTACTTATACGGTTCAAGCTAGGTTTGGAGAATGTATTGCAGAGGATGTAGTAATAATTACTGTTCTGTCTTGTGATGATATTGTGATTGATGCAGGAAATGATAGAACGATTCAAGAAGGTGAATCAGTTCGATTAAATGCTATTTCTGATGTTGAGTATAGAGAATGGTCTGTAGATGGAACTGTTTTCTTTACGACAGTTTCTCCATCACAAGCTCCAATAGTATCACCAACAGAAACCACAACATATGTTGTTACCACAACGATAGGTGATTGTACAATAATTGATACAATTACAATAGTTGTGGAAGCATGTGATTTATCTGTAGATCTAGGAGATGATATTACACTATGTTCTGGAGAAGATATAGATATTATTCCGGTAGTGACGAGTACTATTTCTGAAGGAGATATACTGAATACAACTATTTGTACAGGTGATCCTCAGAATTATATATTATGGTTATATAACGGACAGGTCAATAGATATTTTTCAAATATTGATTTAGAATGGACTGAACTTGATAATGGTACAGCAATCTTAGAAGGAACAATTCTAGATTATACAGTAACAAACGAAGTATTCAATTTTGAAGCTACTTTTTCAGATAGAACTATAGTAGCTACAGAAGGTAGCCCTAAACCAAGTATTTGTAATGAAATTAACAGTGAAGGTTGGGAATATTACACAACTATTTCAGGAGTAATATCTGCTATGGATGGATCTTGGTCTACAACGTTTACACGAAGAGGACCTGCATTTCAGATTGGAATAGGAGCGAATAGTACAGAAATTGAATCTGGTGCTAATGGTGCCTCTGGGTGGATACAAACAACAGATAGTGAGTATACTATAGGAGATATTGATATAGTGTTTTCTAATGGAGAAGTGACATATGAATGGTCGACAGAAGAAACAACTTCCACTATTAGTGTATCTCCCACAGAAACTACTACATATTCTGTAACTATCACAGATGAAAATGGATGTCAGGCTACTGATGAAGTTCTGGTTACGGTAGAGGCCTGCGATAATATTGTAGACAATAGTATTAAAGTATATCCGACTATAGTAGATGAAAATAATAATCAGTTAACTATTGAATTATACTCAGAATTAGATCAGAATGTGAATATAGAGCTTTATAATATAAATGGTGTGAGGCAGAATATGAGTAATCAAAGTCTCGATAAAGGCGATAATATGATATACTATAGTATTAATCAAAACAATTCTATACCAACCGGTATTTACTTGCTGAGAATAATTGGAAAAGGTGTTAACGAAACCTGTAGAATAGTGAAAAGATAAATTGAATAGTTTTATATTCTAGAAACAATTAACCCAGAATCTTTATTAAAAATTAAGGTTCTGGGTTATTTGTTTAATTATTATATGATATAGAAAATATTGTATTTTTCTTTTTTAGTAAAAGACAATTTTATAGATCAATTTTTTTTGCTTCTGGAACTGTTTTTTCTGATTTAGAAGAACCTATTATTTCATTATTCATACGAACTTCATCGTTATGTAAGACTTTTTCAAAACATGGGCTTTCAATAGGTTTTCTTCGAAGTATTTTTTCTCGTATAAAATCCCATAATAAAATATAAACAATAGATAATACGCCTATTACAAATGTAAAGAACCCCAGAAATAAACGAAATATGAAACCTGCAACCTGGTTCATCATTTTTTGTGGATAAGAAATTTCTAATTTAGATACTACCATAATAACCTCATAAACTTTAAAATTCTAATAGGGGTTGTTAATGAATTTTAACCTTAAGCTTATTATGTTATTCAAAAAAGTTGATTGTGTTAGATCAAAGGTACATTTTTTTGGTTTAAACACCTAAAAAAAACAAAAGAGTTATTTTTGTAGGATAAACTTAATTAATAGAGCTAGTTATGAAGATAAATCAGAATTCTCTATTTGTAATATATAAAGTATCAAAATTTTAGTTTGGAGTCTTCATAGAATACTCTAAACAAGTACATTAATTTATAAAGCAATATTTCGAGAGGTGTATTTATACTATCAGATTAAATATAAATGTAAAGAGTATATTAAACGTTTTATAGATTGAGTTTTCTTTAAAGTTTCCACTGTTCTCTTAAAATAATGTAAAGTTTTTTGTTTTCTCTTTCGGAAATAAAAAAAAATCATATTTGTATTCTATATTTGTTTGACACAGTGAATAGACTATCGTTTTTTGACTACTGGATGATATTTTATAAATTATTATAACAATGACTCACAAAATCACCATACACTTTTTAGTATTATTTATATTTTCAATTAGTTCAATAAACGCTCAGGAAAATACTGTTCCAGTATTTGAGAATGGCGAAGCGCAAATAGTAGAAGCTTTTAATACACCTGATAAATGGATTCGTAATGATCTATGGGTGCCTACAGAATTTGATACGGATGGAGATGGGGTACTAGATAGAATGCATGTTTCTGTGACTCGTCCTTTTCAGACGGAAACAGAAGGATTAAAGTTGCCGATTATTTATGTCTCTAGTCCTTATTTTGCGGGTGTTGCTGCCGACATAGATGGATTGTTTTGGGATGTACATCATGAATTAGGGGAACAACCAAAACCAAGAACACATACAGAAGTAGTGCGTAGAGGTAAAAGGCCTATCATTTCTAACTCACATATAAAAAAATGGGTTCCTAGGGGATATATTGTGGTGCATTCATCTTCTCCTGGTACGGGATTATCACAAGGCGCTCCAACTGTGGGCGGTGATAATGAATCGTTAGCTCCAAAAGCAGTAATTGACTGGTTATGTGGTCGTATTGATGGATATACAGATCCAGTGGGAACTAAGGTAGTTAAGGCCTACTGGTCTACAGGAAAAGTAGGTATGACAGGAACTTCTTATAACGGAACGATTCCATTAGCGGCTGCAACTACAGGAGTTAAAGGTTTAGAAGCTATCATTCCTATTGCACCAAATACTTCATATTATCATTATTATAGATCCAACGGTTTAGTAAGATCTCCGGGCGGATATTTAGGAGAGGATATAGATGTACTATATGATTTTATTCATAGTGGAGATGAGTCCAAACGTCCTTATAATAATAAAACAGTACGCGATACTGAGATGAAAAATGGAATGGATAGAATTACTGGTGATTATAACGATTTCTGGGCGGGCCGAGATTATCTAAACGATATGAAACCTATGAAAGCCGCGTTGTTGATGTCTCATGGCTTTAATGATTGGAACGTAATGCCAGAACATAGTTATAGGATATATAAGAAAGCTAAGGAAATGGGTATTCCTTCTCAGATTTATTACCATCAAAATGGTCATGGAGGTCCTCCACCAATTACAATGATGAATAGATGGTTTACAAGATACTTACATGGAGTAGAAAATGATGTAGAAAAAGATCCTCGTGCTTGGATTGTTAGAGAAAATGATACTCGCGATAATCCAATTGCTTATAAAGAATATCCTAATCCAGATGCATCGGATGTGATCCTTTTTCCTAATATTGGAGGATTAGAGTCGGGGATTTTAAGTATTACTAAACCTATTAAACAAGGATCGGAAACATTAATTGATGATTATACTTTTTCAGGTGATTCGTTAGCGATATTAAAAGAATCTAACCATCGTTTGCTATATTCAACTCCGGTACTAACAGAAGATATTCACATATCAGGAATTGCCAAAGTAACTGTAAAACTTGCTAGTAGCAAACCTGCAGCTAATTTTTCGGTTTGGTTAGTCTCTTTACCTTGGGAAAAGAATGCAAAAAAAATCACGGATAATATAATTACTCGTGGTTGGGCTGATCCACAAAATTATAAATCATTAACAGAAAGCGAACCGCTAAAACCAGGTTCGTTCTATGAAATGTCTTTTGATTTACAACCAGATGATCAGATAATTAAAAAAGGTGAACAAATTGGAGTTATGATTTTTTCTAGCGATAATAAGTTTACATTATTACCAAAACCAGGAACTGAACTTACTATTGATCTGGATAAAACGTCTATTGTAATTCCTATAGTAGGAGGTAAAAAGGCATTTGAAAAGGCAACAAAATAGGAATAGATATTATTTTATGAACTGTTTTAATACCTTTTTGCATTATTGAACAATTTAGGATTGTTATATTTCATCTAATACCTACTACATTTATAACATAAAGTAAGAGACTTACGGTTAGAATTTTAAGAAAAATCCTCAAAGGCACAGTTTGTAAATTCCGGACTATACAGACTGACTTGCCATAATTAATACACCTTCATCTATTGGTTACAGTCATTCTCTGAGGATTGTTTATAAAATAAATGATAAAGTTCTTAAACTATGTACTCAAATAGATTTTAATAGTGCTCAATAAGATTTTAAATATTTATAGTATTTTCTTGAAGTATCTAAATAATAAGCTTATAAGGTTAAATAGTATGCGACTTTACTAATTAAGTTCTTTTTTCTCAAGTATTTCAATTCCTTTCTGCATTACTAGTGAGTTCGGGATTGTTATATTTCTGCCATCATCTGTTTTCATAAATAGATAAAAACCAGTAATATCCATAATCTCTCCGGTCCAATCAAAATCTTTATCAAGAATGCGGATCCGATCACCTATTCTTACAGGATGATTAAAAAATAAAATAACACTGGCAGTCAAGCTGGATAGTAGCGACCACTGAGCAAAAAAACCTACTCCCAAAACAGCCAATACAGACGAAATAAATACTGCAAATTGTTTATGATCAACCCCCCAAATAATAGCAAGTATGGATATAGCGATTACATAAATTAAAAGATGACTTAACTTAAATATAATTTTTCTGCGATTAGCCTCAATGGATCGAATAAAACCAAATCTTTGTATCGCTTTTTTACTTAATAATATTAGTATGATCATTACGAAAACTAGTATTATAGTAAGCAAAATTTCTGTTTGATACTTTACCATGATTATTGATTTTTTTGATAATATTTTAAAGCCATTTTTTTCTTTTGAAGAAATAAATAAGACCTACAAAAATAAAAATCATTACTCCCCATAGCACAAAATAACCATATTTAAACTGAAGTTCAGGAATATTTTCGAAATTCATTCCATATATACCAGCAATAAAAGTAAGCGGAATAAAAATGGTTGCGATAATGGTTAGTACTTTCATTACTTCATTCATTTTATTGCTAATAGTTGTCATGTACATATCCATTAACCCCCAAATCATATCTCGGTAAATTTCAATATTTTCAGACACCTGAATGATATGATCATATAAATCCCGAAGGTATAATCGTATTTTTTTTGAGATTAATTTATGTTCACTTTTTTCTATTCTATTAACTACCTCTCTTAGTGGAAATACTGCTCTTCTAATCTTAAGAATCTCTTTTTTAAGCCCTTGTATTTGATATGTGATATTGTCGTTTTGTTTATTTTCAAAAAGATCATCTTCTAATTCTTCTATTTTATCACCCATCACTTCGATTAGGTTGAAATAATTATCCACTATAGCGTCCATTAAGGCATAAAGAAGGTAATCAGATCCCATGCTACGAATTCTTCCTTTGTTATTGCGAATACGATTCCTAATAGAATCAAAAACATCTCCATCGGATTCTTGAAAGGAAATGACAAATCCATTTCCTAAAACGAAACTAATATGTTCTATAGAAAGTTCCCCATTTTCATTAAAATAAAGCATTTTTAGAACTACAAAAAGATAATCATCATATTCATCTATCTTAGGCCTTTGTTGAGTGTTTACGATATCTTCAAGGATTAAAGGATGTAGATTACAATGATTCCCTAATTTTTCAATTGTTTCTATATGATTAAGACCATTAATGTTAATCCAGGTAATCGGTTTGGAGTCAATAAAGGAATATGCTTCTTCGATGTTTTTTAATTCCTTTTCATCATAAGATTCTTTATTATAGTTGAATACTTCAATAAACAAATCACTGGTACTTTTTTTACCAACGTATACCACAGATCCAGGAACTAGTCCTGGTGTATGTCCATAAAATGTTTGTTTGGCGTTCCCCATATGCTAATTCTTAAATTAAATAATAAAAGGTATTATAATTTTTTATCCCTTACAAGGAATTGAAATAACGAATATAAACTGTTTTTTAGGATATGCTAAAACAAGTATTATGGTTAATACATAATACTTGTTTTGATTGAAATTAAATTTTATTTTGTTTAATCTTTTTTATTTATTTTTAAACAAAAATTAACAAAACACTTTGATTTTATTATCTAACCGATTGTATCTTTAGTAACTAAAATGGTTTTAGGATAGTTGGAATTAGATGAAATTTAATAGAAGAACGTAATAAATGAATAAGAAAGACTATACAATTCATATCATTGGAGCGGGAGTAAGCGGTTTAATTGCTGCTCAAGTTTTAGAAAACTATGGATATGCACCAACGATTATAGAAGCTACGGATCGAGCAGGTGGTCGTGTTAAAACGGATATTATTGACGGATATCAATTAGATCATGGTTTTCAAGTATTGCTTACAGCATATCCTGCGGTCCAAAAATATTTGGATCTAGAAAAACTATTATTACAAAAGTTTTTGCCAGGTGCATCTATTTTTATTGATGGCAAACTCAAAACGATTGGAGACCCGCTTCGTAATATATCGCTTCTATTTCCAACTTTATTTTCTAATATAGGCAGTTTTTCTGACAAGTTAAAAGTACTACGACTCAATAAGATGTTGAAAAACTTATCGGTATCGGATATTTTTGACCAAAGTGAAATCAGCACTTTGGCATATTTAAAGAAGTATGGTTTCTCTGAAGAAATGATAAACTCTTTTTTTAAACCTTTCTTTAGTGGGATTTTTTTAGAACCTTATCTGCAAACATCTAGTCGGATGTTTTTATTTGTTTATAAAATGTTTGGAGAAGGTTTTGCAGCATTACCAAAAGATGGTGTTGAATCCATTGTAAATCAGTTAGTTTCAAAATTAAATAATACAACGTTTCGATATAATACTCCTGTCAAGCAAGTTATTGATGGAAATATACTATTAGAGAATGAAGAAAAGTTAGATAGTAATTTTACTATAGTTACTGCGAATGCACATCAGTTAATAACTAATCTTAGTAATCAGGAGATTGCTTGGAAGTCTTGTGATACATTATATTTTGAGGTTGATTATAGAGTGATAGATAAGCCTTTAATTGGTCTAATTGCAGATGATAGTAGTTTGGTAAATAATATTTTTTATCATACTAGTTTAAAAACTTCTGTAGCTCCTAATAAAGAACTTTTGTCGGTTACTATTGTTAAAGATCATACTTTTAAAGAAAAAGAGCTAATAGAAAAAGTAATTGAAGAGCTACAAGTATTTTGTGGTATTACTGGATGCAGATTTATAAAACACTACCCTATTAAAGAGGCGCTGCCTAAATTACAGAACTTGCAGTATGAGTTGTCTGAAACAGAAACGAAATTAACGAGTACTATTTTTTTAGCAGGAGATCAGTTGCTTAATGGATCGTTAAATGCCGCTATGATATCTGGGGAGCGAGCTGCTTTAGGAATTATCAAAGCTTTGGAAGATGGTTTAATTATAGAACAATTGACATCAGAATTCAGTTAACCTATGAGTTTTTATTCTCATATCGATGTTCTAACAAAATCTCTAAATCGGTATATTCTAAGGCTCTTTTTTGAGAACTTTCTAATACGACGGGAGGAGCCTTACCAGCTTTGTTAGCTTGTAGCCATCTAGAAATACATAAACACCATTTATCTCCGGGTTGTAAACCTGGAAAATTCCAATGTGGTATTGGTGTAGACAGATCATTTCCTTGTTGTTTGGTATATTCTAAAAAATCTAGAGTTACTACGGCACATATCACGTGAGTACCTGTATCTTCTGACATAGTTCTACAAAACCCATCTCTGAAATATCCTGTTACTGGTTGATAGCAGCATGGCTCTAACTTAGTACCAAGTACATTTAATTCGTGTATCATTCTTTAATTGTAAAATTTAACTCTTTAGATAGAATCAACATGTGGAAACCGTTGATCATATTCAACTTTTAATCGCATTAATTTTTTGAAGAAAGAAGCATTTTCTTGATGTGTACGATTATTTCTAAAATGAACGAATTTTCCTTGTGCATGAATACTTATTCCATTCGTATTATAAAGGTAAAACTGATAATAAGGTATTGCCCAAGTGAAATTTTGCAATCCTTTATTGATAGCTATTAGAATACCATTTGGTCGTAGTTCTATACTACCATAATTAACATCAGATATACTATTAATAACCTTTTTTAGATTAGGGCTAACATCTTCAATAATCATGCGTTTCGATCCAATGCCCTTAAGTTTAATTGCATTTAATATAGAAAATGGTTTTCCTACCAAATCATTAATGAGGGCTTTGTTTTTTTTATTTCTATATGTGGTTTCTAAAAGCATACTTAATTAATTTTCTGTGCATTAAAAACAATCATACTGTAGGTACGCCTTTAAGACGTTTTTCTATTTTTCTTTTCTTCGCGGTAATTAGTTTCATAATATCCATAAGATTAGACTCTTGTGTCTTTTTATAGATTTCATTAATAGCCAGAACTAGAGATTTAGCCTCTCTGGATGCTGCTACCCGATCACTAGTAGTCATATTACTCATCTTTCTGCTCTCGAACACTAGAGTTTTTTAATAAGTTCCATATTTTCTTTTTTATAAAGATATAAAATGTTTGATATTTTTTAGAAATGTTTAAACAAAATTAACAAATGGGTTGTTTTTTTATGCTGATAAATATCATAGTTCTTAATAGGTATCTAGGCTATTTTTATCATATAAAATCTTTTTAAAATGAAAAATATCCTGCTTCCTACCGACTTTTCAGAAAATTCAAGAAATGCTATTAATTATGCAATGCGTTTTTTTGAAAATGAGCTTTGTACTTTTTATATCTTAAATGTTCAAAAAGCTTCTCTTTATATGACAGATGATCTTATGGCTGCACCTATGAATACCTCGGTTCATCAATCTGTGATTAATACATCTAAAGAAAAACTTAATGAGTTAACAAAATACCTCCAAAAGGAAACTACAAATCAGAAATATTCTTTTAAAGGAATTACGGATTATGATGTTTTTACTGATGCGATTAAACAGGCAGTAAAATCTAAAAAAATTGATTTGGTTATTATGGGATCAAATGGAGCCACTGGGGCCAGAGAAGTGGTTTTTGGAAGTAACACACTGAATGTAATTCGTAAGGTAGATTGCCCTGTTCTTGTGATTCCTCAAGGATATGTTTTTGAAAATTTAAAAACAGTGTTGTATACAATTGATGATAATGATCATTTTAATACGGAAGGTATGGATCCTCTAGTAGATACTGTGACAAAGTATAAGTCCTCCTTAAGAATCCTTAAAATAAAAGAAGATGATACTGTAACTATTGCAGAATTTGATGATAAGAAACAGTTAAAAGATTTTTTTAAGAATATTAATCATACCTTTCATTCAATTACCAATGTTCCTAGTGCATTAGCAATTGATAGTTTTGTTCAAATAATGAATATCGATATGAATGCTATGTTTATTCAAAAGGAAACATTTATTGAACGATTTTTCTATGGCTCTGAGACTTCAAAAATCAGTTATAGAACCAGAGTTCCTTTACTCATTATGAAGAATTGATGTTTTAATAAAAAAAATAAATGGTATATTTTACTTTTCTTATCATATATTTTTTAGCAGGCTTAGTTATTGTTATTAGACTGATACTTTATGGTATGCGTCCTACCAAAACGTTAGCTTGGATACTTGTGATTTTTACAATCCCTGTGGGAGGGATGTTGTTTTATTTGTTACTTGGCAGAAATCGAAGGAAAAACAAGTTATTTCAATTAAAAAGAACGGATGAGATTAATACATATTTAGAAAAAGCTGAAAGTTATTATCGACCGGTACAGGAAAATGAATATCAGGAGCATCAAAAACTAATAGAACTTATTACGAAGAATTGTGGTTTCTCACCAAGTGCAGGAAATGAATTGAAACTTCTTAAAAACGGTAATGCTACTTTTCGAGCAATATTCGAAAGTTTAAAAAAAGCGGAGCATTTTATCCATTTACAATATTATATTTTCGAGAATGGAATATTGGCCGAAGGGCTTTTTGAGCTTTTTGAAAAGAAAGTAAAAGAAGGTGTTCAGATACGCATTTTATATGATGGTATCGGAAGTTTATCACTAAGTAAAAAATATATCAAAAAACTTGAGGACATAGGTGTTGAGATATATGGGTTTTTGCCAATCAAATTTGGTAAATTTCTTTCATCATTGAACTACCGTAATCATCGAAAAATTATTGTAATTGATAATAAAATAGCGTTTACAGGTGGTATCAATGTTTCTGATAAATATGTTACAGGAGATTCTGATTTGGGAATGTGGAACGATATGCATTTGCAATTAGAAGGACCAATAATACATAGTTTACAGGCTATTTTTGTGATGGATTGGTATCTAGTAAGTAATAACGAAAATATTTTAAATACATCTTTTTTTACAAGTTATAAAGGAATAGGAACTATGACTGCTCAGACGGTACATAGTGGTCCAGATGAGGATTTTTCTTCTACTCAGCAAATGTACTTTTCTTTAATAAATGAAGCTAAAAAATATGTATATATAGCAAATCCATATATCATTCCTGGAGAGGCTATATTAGAAGCATTAAAAGTAGCTGCGTTGAGCGGGGTAGAAGTGAGATTATTACTTTCTGAGGTGTCCGATAACATAATTGTTAGATGGTGTGTGCGATCTTATTTCGAAGGATTGATGGAAGCCGGTGTTAAAATATACTTATTTTCTAATGGTTTTTTACATAGTAAAACAATTGTTGCTGATGATACCGTTTCTTCAGTAGGTACTACTAATCTAGATATTAGAAGTTTTGAACAAAATTACGAGGTAAATGTGGTGATATATGATGATAGTTTTGCTATGGAATTGAAAAATGATTTTTTAAGTGATTGTAAACAAAGTGTTCAGCTGAACTATAGTACTTTTGTAGATAGACCTTGGGTAGAAAAACTAAAAGAAGGAGCAGCTAAAATTTTTAGCCCAGTTCTTTAAAATATAAAAAGATGGAAACTTTAAAAAATGTTGGTCTTGTCCTTTCTGGCGGAGGGTTTAAAGGTGTAGCGCATATAGGAGCAATAAAAGCAATAGAAGAAGCTGGTTTGTTTCCGAATTATGTTTCTGGGACCAGTGCAGGAGCAATTGTAGGTTCGTTATATGCTGCTGGACATTCTATAGAAAAGATTAAGAGTTTTTTTAGTAAAACACCGCTGTTTAAATTAAATAGGTTTACCAGAAAAAAGGCAGGGTTTTTAGATTCAGAAAAATTTTACGATGATTTAATCAATTATTTTAATGAAAACTCTTTCGAAAGTCTGGAGAAAAAACTTTTTGTAACTGCTACTAATCTTCTGGCAGGAACAGTGACGGTTTTTAATGAGGGAGAGTTGATTAAGCCTATATTGGCTTCAGCTGCTTTTCCGGGTGTGTTTTCTCCGATACAGATTGGAGATCAATTATATTCTGATGGAGGAATTTTGGATAATTTTCCGATCACGCCGATAAAAAAACAATGTGATATGATCATAGGAATTGATGTTACTCCTATCCGAAAACCTAAACTCACAGATTTTAGACATGCATATAACGTGATGCAACGAGCATATTATTTAAGGGCTATGCCCAATTCAGAAACAAAATTTGATGAATGTGATTTGGTGATTCAACCAAAGAAACTTACCAATCATGGGCTCTTTAGTAGTGGAAATTTAGATCAAATTTTTGAGTTAGGTTATCAGGAAGCCAAACAACAATTAGAACAATATTTTGAAAACCAAAAATAGAATAAATCAGAATGATTGAAGAACTGAATAATAATTATGGTCATTTTTTTGAGAAAGAGCTTTTAGAAGAAATTAGTAAGGTTTCTGTAACTAAAGAAGTACTCGAGGGTGATATACTTATTAAGCCCGGTAGTTACATTAAGTCAATGCCTTTGATTATTAATGGAGCAATCAAAATATTAAGAGAAGATCAGGAAGGTGATGAGTTGTTACTTTATTTTTTGGAAAAAGGAGATACTTGTGCAATGACACTTTCCTGTTGTATGGGACATCATAAAAGCGAAATAAAAGCAATTGCGGAGATGGATTCTAAGCTTATCATGATTCCAATAAAAAAAATGGAAGAGTGGACCACAAAATATAGTTCATGGAGAAGTTTTGTTTTCGAAAGTTATCATAAAAGATTGATGGAAGCAATTGAGACAATAGATAGTATTGCTTTTCTTAATATGGACGAACGATTACTAAAATATCTTAAAGATAAAATCAAAGTAAATAGTGATACTATCGTACATAATACGCATCAGGAAATTGCTTATGATTTGCATACTTCTAGAGTTGTGATTTCTAGATTGTTGAAAAAATTAGAGGTGGATGGTAGAATAGAATTAAATAGAAATAGTATAAAAGTCATAAGTCTATAATAGTGTGTAACTAATGTTACTGTGACTAATATAAGCCAAAACTATTTTTGTCAAAAAAAATTGATGGAAATAGCAGAAGTTCTTGGATATTTTGGCGCATTGATAATTGGAGTAGTGCTAGGTTTAATTGGAGGAGGAGGTTCCATACTTACAGTACCGATTTTTGTTTATTTAATGCATATTAATCCTGTGACCGCTACTGCGTACTCATTATTTGTTGTAGGGTCTTCGGCATTAATAGGAGCTTTTAAGAATCTGAGAAAAGGCCTTGTTAGTTTACGTACTGCAATAGTATTTTCAATTCCGGCTTTTATAGCAGTGTATGGTACAAGAAAGTTTTTGGTTCCTGCGATACCAGACAATCTTTTTTCTGTAGCAGAGTTTATGATTACTAAAAATATAGGAATCATGGTGTTTTTTGCAATGATTATGTTATTGGCTTCGGTTTCTATGATAAAAAATAGAAAAGCTACATTACAGAAAAAGGAGGAAGTTTTATATAATTATCCTTTAATTATAATAGAAGGTTTCATAGTGGGTGTATTAACCGGAATCGTTGGAGCAGGAGGAGGGTTTTTAATAATACCGGCATTGGTCTTATTTGCAAAATTGCCAATGAAAAAAGCAGTGGCTACATCACTATTAATTATTGCAATCAAATCGTTGATTGGGTTTGTGGGCGATGTAGAAAATTTAGATATAGATTGGATTTTCCTAATTTCCTTTACCGGAATTTCTATCCTAGGTATTTTTCTAGGGATGTATGTATCCAATTTTATTGAAGGAAAAAAATTAGAAAAAGGTTTTGGTTGGTTCGTTTTAATAATGGGAATTTATATACTTATAAAAGAACTGACTTAACGAAAAGCTAGATTGTTTTATCTGTAACAATTGTTACTATAAAATGACAATCTGAGTAGTATTTTTAAAAATAAAAAATAGAACAAATGAAGATAGAACAAATATATACTGGGTGTCTAGCACAAGGAGCATACTATATTGAAAGTGAAGGTGAAGTTGCAATTATAGATCCGTTAAGAGAAGTAAAGCCTTATATAGAAAGAGCTAAAAATGACAAAGCAATAATTAAATATGTTTTTGAGACACATTTTCATGCGGATTTTGTGAGCGGACATGTAACACTCGCTAAAGAAACAGGTGCGAAGATCATTTATGGACCAAATGCGAATCCTTCTTTTGAAGCTATTATTGCTAGTGACGAACAAGAGTTTAAATTAGGAAATATAACTATTATAGCACTACATACTCCAGGCCACACGATGGAAAGTACTACATATTTATTACGGGATAAAAACGGTAAAGATCATGCCATTTTTAGTGGAGATACTTTATTTCTTGGAGATGTTGGACGTCCGGATTTGGCTCAGAAAGCTGCTCACCTTACGCAAGAAGAATTGGCAGAAACGTTATTTGAAAGTTTACGAAATAAGATTATGCCATTAAATGATGATATAATTGTATACCCAGCACATGGAGCAGGTTCCGCTTGTGGTAAAAATATGATGAAAGAAACGGTTGATACTTTAGGTAATCAGAAGAAAGTGAATTATGCATTGCGAGCAGATATGACTAAAGAAGAATTTGTAAACGAAGTTACTGAAGGATTGTTACCTCCACCAAAGTATTTCCCTTTAAATGTTAAACTTAACAAAGAAGGATATGAAGATATAGATGAGGTATTAGAAAGAGGAATAAGACCATTGTCTCCAGAAGATTTCGAGATGTTGGCTAATGAAACCGGTGCGATTGTATTAGATGTTAGACATCAAAACGAATATGTAAAAGCTCATATCCCAAGATCTATATTTATTGGAATAGATGGTAGTTTTGCTCCTTGGGTAGGTACTTTGATAGCAGATGTGCAGCAGCCAATTTTATTAGTAGCACCAATAGGTAGAGAAGAGGAAACGATTACTCGATTATCTCGTGTAGGTTTTGATGGTACTTTAGGATATTTAGAAGGAGGAGTTGAAGCTTGGAAAGAAGCTAAAAAAGAAGTTGATACAATATCATCAATATCAGCGATGCAGCTTAAAAACATTATGAAAACAGAAGAAGTACATGTTTTTGATGTAAGAAAAGAGAGTGAATTTGCTGCCGAACACTTGGAGAATGCAAAAAATTCGCCATTAGATTTTATCAATGATTATATGCATTATTTTGTAGAGGATAAAATGGCTTATATACATTGTGCAGGAGGATATCGATCTGTTATTGCTGCTTCCATCTTAAAGAGTAGAGGTATTCATAATCTTATAGATGTTGCTGGTGGTTTTGCTGCTATTAAGGAAACTGGTTTAGAAACGACAGATTACGTATGTCCAACCACCTTAAAATAATTCATGAAAGATGTAGTAAGATTTGAAATAATATCTTTAAAATATTATATAACTTTTTTATTAATTTTAGGAAACATCTTTTTTGGTTTTTCTCAGGATTATTTTAGAAATTCTTCTACTAAACAAATCAATTCAATAAAGATTGTTGGTGTCAATGTAATTGGAAAAAAAGTAATTGGTAAGAATGTGCAATTTGTTGACATACGTACTGCAGAGGAGTACAAGAATGGTTATATAGATGATGCAATAAATATAAGTATTGCGAATAGAGAAAAATTTGTTTCAGAATTTCAAAAACTAAATAAAAAAAAACCAGTATATATTTATTGCTATTCTGGTTGGAGAAGTCATCGCGCTGCTAAATTATTAGTTAAACTAGGTTTTAATGAAGTATATGATTTTAAGGGTGGTTATAAAGCTTGGAGTTCATATTCAGAAAAATGATATAATATAGAATCAATTATTGATTAAATTAGTAAAAAATAAAACCGTTGATTTCTGAAGTTTTAGACACTTATTTTCCAAAATTGACTACAATGCCAGATTTAAAGAAAGAGCTTGTAGCAATTAGTAGTATTCATAAATTTGAGGCTGGCACGGTTATACTTAGACAAGGCGCGTATATTAAAGTCATCCCACTATTGATATCGGGTTTAGCAAAAGTATTTAAAGAAGAACCGATTAATGGAAACGAGGTTTTATTGTATTATATACAGCCAGGAGAAAGTTGTGTAATGTCAGTTACTACTTTAATTCGTAATCAAGAAAGTCAGGTAAAAGCGG
The DNA here is from genome assembly GCF_900109375.1 of Aquimarina amphilecti. Taxonomy (GTDB): domain Bacteria; phylum Bacteroidota; class Bacteroidia; order Flavobacteriales; family Flavobacteriaceae; genus Aquimarina; species Aquimarina amphilecti. The sequence goes on along the minus strand of NZ_FOAB01000003.1, from coordinate 163,108 downwards.
TGATTGAAGAAGACTCTGAAGTGGTAGTCATACCAGCAGATAAAGCACTAGTAATCGCAAAAAAGTATCCGAAATGGAATGAATTTATTTATGATCTTTTTAACCTTAAGTTCGAAGAATTATTAGATGTTATAGAAATATTGACATTTTCTAATAAGGATAAGCGATTATTAGAGTATTTAAAAAAAGAAGCCAAGTTAAAAGGGCGAAATGTTCTTAATACGACGCATCAACATATTGCGCATGATCTAGGGTCTTCTAGAGAAGTAATATCTAGATTACTTAAAAAATTAGAGCAAGAAGGTCATATATTTTTAAAACAAGGTGAGATAGAACTGATTGATCTAACTTAAACCTTCTGAAGTACTAGCGTAGACATAGATCTTAGATCATGTACGTTAGTGGATTTTAAGGGTTCTAAAAATGATAGCCCATGATTTTGCATGATAGAAGAGAGCAACTCTTGTGTTAGCAAGAATCGATCAGATTCATCTCCTAATCTGTATACACCCTGATGTATATGAGATATCTTATCTTTTACTCCAATATCAGAAGTCATTCTTATAAATAAAGTTCCTGATGGTTTTAAGACACGTATAAGCTCTGAAAACATGGAATTGAAGTGATCTGTACTAGAAGCAAAGTGTAGTACTGCACTGCAAATAATATGATCAAAAAAATCATTTTCATATTTTAATTTATCTAAGGAAGATACACTAAACTTGTCGCTCCAGTTGGGGTATATACTTTTGATGAATGCTATTTGCTCAATTTCTCGATCCACAGCATAGATGTCGAACTTATTTTCATAAAACCAATGTATATTTCTGCCACTTCCGCATCCTGCATCTAAGATCTTATCATTTTGGGAATATCTATCTTTTAGTATTTGGTCTAATAAGTAGATGTCGATATTACCTAGTCTTGATCTTAAATTTTGAATGGTCATCATAAAATTTATGTAGTTGTAACATTTGTCACAGTTTTTATTCTTCTTCTAAGATAAATTTGTTCATCAATAACCCAAAATATTGAAGATGAAAATGCGTAAGGAGATGAAATTTTTAATAGTCTGTTTATTATGTATAAGCATTACTACAATAATAGTTCTTCTTATTGAATTTTTTAAAACTTAATTTTATATTATATACTATGAAAAAGAACATGGGAAATGCAGATCGCATTTTGAGATTGATTGTCGCTATTACAATTGCGCTACTTTATTATTTTAACATTATACACGGTACCGTTGCATATGTTTTATTGGGATTAGCAGGAATATTTGCTGTAACTGGTTTTGTTAGTTTTTGCCCTTTATACTCACTGGTAGGTTTAAATACCTGTAAAGTAAAGAACTAAACTTAATTAATGATGTTGCTTATAAACCTGTCATTTAGATGATGACAGGTTTTTAGATACGAATCTATTTTTTTAAATTATGAAATTAGAAAACAATGATTTTCTTTTCGTTTTAGTACAGTTTATACTGTTTTTTGTGTACGTAATTGATGTAAAAATAGTAAGTATTGGTTGGTTGCCATTTATAAATCGAATAGGTTTATTTACGTTTGTATTGGGTGTTTTGATTGTATTCATTTCTTTATTACAGTTAAATAAAAATCTATCACCTTTTCCTACTCCTAAATTAAATTCAAAATTAGTTAAAACTGGTCTATATAAATTTATAAGACATCCTATATATGCAGGAATATTATGTGTTGTATTTGGATACGGACTTTATATAGGTTCCTTTTTTAAATTAATTATAGCTACCACTATTTATATGCTTTTTTATTTCAAAACTAAATACGAAGAAGAAAAGTTACAAGAATTTTTTGAGGAATATAAAGTATACAAAGCGACTACAGGTCGTTTCTTTCCAAGAATATTTTGATTTATTATTTCAAAAGCACTCTTGTGTAACTTAGGTTACTGATTCTAACTAAAAAATGTAAGTTATTGCACTAAAATATAATTTGTAAAAGAATGAATTGGTTATATGAACCATGGCCTTGGTATGTGTCAGGACCATTGATATCATTGGTAATGTTTTTGTTGCTTATGATGGGTAAAAAATTTGGGGTATCATCCAATCTAAGAACAATGTGTGCTATTTGCGGAGCAGGTAAAACAGCTGATTTTTTTAAATTTGATTGGAAATCTCAACGATGGAATCTTGTGGTAGTTTTTGGGATAGTTATAGGTGGTTTTATTGCAGAAAATTACTTGTCTTTTGATACTAAAGTAAATCTGAATGCTAATGTAGTAAAAGATCTTCAAGCAAAAGGTTTTGCGGATGCTGGAGAAAGTTACATACCAAGTATGTTATTTTCTGATCAGGTTCTAATGACTCCAAAAACAATAATTATTCTTGTGATTGGTGGAATATTAGTGGGTTTTGGTGCTCGCTATGCAGGAGGTTGTACATCTGGTCATGCGATTTCGGGTTTAAGTAATTTACAAATACCATCACTTATTGCTGTTGTTGGTTTCTTTATTGGTGGTTTGGTGATGATTCATTTAATTTTTCCTTTATTATTTTAAGCATATGCGTACAGTTGTATATTTAGTAATTGGTGTTTTTTTTGGAATTGTTTTGTTTAAATCAGAAGCTGCTTCGTGGTTTAGAATTTATGAAATGTTTCAATTTGGATCGTTTCATATGTATGGTATCATAGGATCCGCTGTAGGACTTGGTATTGTTATCGTTCAATTTATTAAAAGATATAAAGTGAGATCTTTTTTTGGAGATAAAATAGTTATTCTATCAAAAGAAAAAAGTTTTTATCGTTATATGATAGGAGGGATTATTTTTGGTCTAGGTTGGGCGTTAGCTGGAGCTTGTCCAGGACCAATGTTCGTTTTGTTAGGTGCAGGGTATTTACCAATTGTAATAGTGATCATAGCTTCCATCTTAGGGACATTTTTGTATGGGTTATTTAGAGATAAGTTACCTCATTAATTAGGGTATAAGTTCATTTTTAGAAACCATGTTTTGTTGCCAACAATTGATGTTATAAAAAGTAGTTTCTGCAATGTTGGTTAATGCTTCGGTTGTTGCAAATGCTTGATGCGGAGTTATTAAAACATTGGGTAAATCTATTAATTGTTTTAATAATGAGTCATCTGGTTTGTCTTTAGAATGATCATAGAAAAATAAATCATGTTCATATTCATATACATCGGATCCGTATGCAGCAATTCTATTCCATTGTAAGGCTTCTATGAGTTCTAAAGTATTTACAACAGCCCCTCTAGAAATATTTATGATATATACCTCTCTTTTCATTAGATGTATAAGATCTGCATTAATCATATAATGAGTTTTTGAGTTAAGAGGCATGCTTAACATAATAATGTCAGATTGTTGACATAAATTCTCTAATGATACATATTGAATATTGTTTGTTTTGGCAAAATCGATATCCTCATAAATATCAGTTGCAATTACATTACAACCAAATCCTCTTAATATTTTTCCAATTACTTTTCCAATTCTACCAGTTCCTATAATACCAACGGTTTTATTATTGAGATCAAACCCAATTAAATTACTAAGGGAAAAATTGTAATCATTGAATTGTTGATTTGATATAATTAGTTTACGATTTAACGCTAATAATAGTGCCATTGCGTGCTCTGCAATTGCGTGAGGTGAATAATCTGGAGTATTAGCAACTTTAAAACCTAATTCTTGCGCAATTTTTAGATGTATGTTATCATAACCGGCAGATCGTAAAGTAATATATTTGACTCCAAATTCTTTTAATAACCGTAGTGTTTTTGAAGAAGCATCATCTGCAGAAAAAATAGAGACTGCATCAAAACCTAGAGCCATCATAGCCGTTTTAGAAGTAAGTCTTTCTGGGATGTATTTTATCTGATGAATATCTTTGTTTGCTTTTTCAAGAAAAGGTATTTCAAAATCTTTAGCACTATAGATCAATATTTTCATCGGTAATTTCTTCTTCAATAATTAATAATTTCTGTCCTTTTAATGCCCAAATCAACACTTTTACGTAATCACCAACAGCCTTTTTTACGTTTTCAGGCTCAGTAATGTCAATGGATCCTTTCCAAATTAATTCTCTTTCTTTATCGGGACATATACAATACAAAGATGTTTCTACGTGATAGATTTCATACTCTTCATAGTAATCATCTTCATAGTAAATGTCTTGGTTTTTATAGTAATCATCTTTAAAATTTCTGAAATCTTTATCCATATTTCGATAAGCCTGAACTACGGTTACTCTATCTTCTACAGCTAATACTTTGGATAATAAAATAGCATCAAAACCTGCTTCCAAAAGTTTACCTTCCATAGTCATTAGATCTTCTTCTGTTTTTGGAGAGTCGGTAAATGATTTTTCGAAGAAGTCAAGGCTTTTTTCTGATGTGACTCCATTTTTTTTGAGTGCTGCAGTGAGCTTCTTTTCGAATACTTTTCTTCCATCAATATCAGAGGTCATTCCTATTACCAATACTTTGTTAGCCTCAAAACTTTCAATATCAGGGTTTTTCCAAACTTCTATGAGTTCACTGGATGAGCAACTGATTAAAATTATAGTTATGATTGTTAAGAATAGTTTATTTAGTGTATTCATAGGTCTTATATTTAAGTGAAAAGACACGAGTTATTAGAATTCCTTAATCGCTTTATAATTTGATTTACTTTTTTTGAAATAATCTCTTATTAAAGCTTTCGTTTGGTTTTCAGTTAAACTATCAGATTTAATAACTGCGTTTACTTTTTTGCTGAGATCATTATAATTTTCATCTAGTTCTTTTTTGAATTTTTCACCAGCTTCAGCAGGCCCATAAATCACAATACTATCAGAATCCTTAATAATAGGAATGATCTTTTTAAAATAAGATTTGAATTGATGTTTTTCGCGTTCTAAGAATTTACTATCCTGAACAACATCTTGAGGTCCGCCTTTCATTTTAGTTCCAGAACCTCCATGAATTCGATAATCTTCTATTTCTGAAAAAATTGTAGTCATTTCTTCGTTGTTTTCTTTTACGTTGATGATATAAGCTTTTTCCTTATCCATCCATATTCCTATGTTTTTCATAATCAATTTGGTTTAATTTTTAATATCGTGTAATGCTAATACTGGTACTTTGGAATAGTATCCTAAATTTTTGACCATAGGTCTAGAAAATATACTTCCAAAGAAAGAATGTTTTCTGTTTATAAAAGTAATCAGATCACTATTTCTACTTTCTACAAAAGCACTGAGTCCTCCTTTTACATCTACATTATGTAGGGTATGAAATGTATGGGGTATATGTTCAAAATATTCTTTTAGTAAATTTTGATTATTTACTTGTTCTTCATCCAAAATATCTTCTTCAGAAATGTGTAAAAAACGAATGGCTGCGTTACTGATTTTTGCAATTTCAATTAGATATTGTAATTCTCTACGCTTAACTTGTGTTTTGTAATCTGTAGGGAATACGATTTCTTTTGGTTCTTTATAGATTGTATTTTCAGGAATTGTCATCACTGGACAGTTTCTTATTTTCTCCATAACCAGAATGGCATTACTGCCGTATATAATATCACTTGCGTTTGTAGATCCTTTAGTTCCCATGATGATCATTTCGATATCTTGTTTATCTACAATATCTTTGATGCTTTCTAGTAAACTATTGAATTGAGAAATCATAATAAACTTGTGATTTGTGGATTCATCTCTAAAAGAAAGGCGTTGTAATATTCTTCCTAATCCTTTTTCTGATTTTTCCTTAGCTTCGTCATACATCTTTTCTCCAGGTTCTGGAATCATCATACTTTCTAAAGCATAGCCAGTAGCATTAAATACATTAAGAATATAAAAATCACACTCTTCATTTTTATATAATTCAATTGCATAACTTATAGCGTTCCAAGCATTTTTAGAAAAATCCGTTGGTAATAAAATTTTCTTTTTCATTAGATAGATTTTTAAAGATTAATGAGATAAATATATAATGGGTCATAGTTAAATACTATGACAATTATCAGGTAGCATCAGGAATTACCAAAAAAGGTATGGATGGATGAAATCCTATTTTTTTAATTACTGGTTCATGTGTTATGGTTTCTATTAAACTATGTTTATAATTAACCATTACGACCAAACTGATATTGAATTCATCTATAAAATTATTGATTAACACAGCTTTTTGCTCAGTTTTTGAACCCCAATGAAGACTGTGTGTGAAATCGTTAAGAAGTTTCTTTAATAAGTTATAATTATACTCTTGTATATCATCTAATTTTTTGTCTTCGTTGATGTGAAAAATGTGTATGTTGGAACCAAATAAAGACGCCACATCCAGTAACGGTTTTATTTCTTCTTCTAGATAAAATCGTTTAAAATCAGTAGGAAATGCAATTTCTGCAGGTTTATTGAAATTAAACTCATTAGGAACAATTAGAACAGGACAATGTTTTATTTTTTGAACTACTTTTACAGTATTACTTCCCATAAAAAGAGAGGCAGCACCAGTAACTCCTTTTGTACCCATAACGACCAAATCAATATCCTTATTTTTGATAGTTTTGTTAATTGTTTCCGTTAAATCTTTTGATATAGAGATAGTTTCGAAGGTATGTTTAAGACCTTCTGAATCTCTAACGATTGAATGGTATGTTGTTGCTAAAGCGTCAACGGATGTAGCACTTAGTCTTTGATATGTTGCATCTCCTTTGCTTGTATCAATTCTACCAGTAAGCACTGGTGTATTGACTTCGAAAGTATTAAGAATATAAAATTGACATGGTTGATTTTGAAATAATCTTGTAGCATAAAAAAGAGCACTATATGCGTTGTCTGAAAAATCGGTGGGAACAAGTATTCTTTTCATTGTTTTTTTGTTTTGTTTATTTACTATAAAAGTATTTTTTAAACATTATGAATACTATGATAATTCTCATATTTGAAATAAAATAACAATACGTTTTTGGAGATAATTATTAATTGATTACCTCTATAATTAGATATGATCTGCGGGTATTACTAGGAAAGGAATTTTGGTATGGAATGTCATTTTTTTGATAACAGCTTCTCTGGTTAGACGTTCAATAAAACTATGCTTATATGTAATCATTGCTAATAGATCTATTTCTTGTTCATCTATAAAAGATTGAATTCCAATTTCTACATTAGAAGAATCTGGTATCATGTGAAAATTAAATTTCACATTCCTAAAAAAATCCTCTAGAGTGGTAGTGTTATAATGTTGTACTGTATTTAGTTTTGATCCATTGTAAACACGAACCATTTTTACAGTAGCATTGTAGTGTTTGGCTAAATCAATAATTGGATTAATTTCTGACTTATAATAAATCCTTTCGAAGTTTGTAGCAAATGCTATGTTCTTAATTGGCTTAAAAATTACATCTTCAGGAATTATAAGAATAGGGGGGTTAAATTCACTTTCTAAAACTCTTTTTATAGTACTTCCTAAAAACAGTTGTTTTGAATTTGAAACTTTTTTGGAGCCCATAAGAATCAAGTCAAATTTGTATTGCGCAGTCATTTGTCTTAAAACTTTGGTTAATGAACCAGGTTTAGAAACTGTTTGAAATGTATGATTTTTAAATAGTTTGGTGTTTTGTATATCTTCTAGAGTTTTTTTTAATCGATCTTCTGACACTATCTTGATGGATGTATAGAAATGACCGACTCTTTGAGAGCTCACTGTTGTAACTAATTGGGTAGAATTTAGGTCATAAGTATTAAGAATATAAAGCTCACAAGGAATGTTCTTGTATAATTCAAGGACATATACAAGAGCATTCCAGGCTTTATCAGAAAAATCTGTTGTTACTAATATTTTTTTCATCTTTCTATAAGGTATTCTTATTTACCTAACTATTCTGACTTTTGTTATGCGATTATATCTTCGTTCTCTTTTTCTTTTCTATTTATGTCGATGTGCTCACTTTTTTTATTTGATCCTATTCTTTTTTCTGAAGGGATTACTAAAAATGGGATGTTAGTATGATGTGCTATTTGATTAATAACAGGTTTAAACAAAAGGTTTTCAAAAAAAGAATGTTTATTATGTACCATAACAAGCATATTTATGATATTCATTTTTTGGAAATCTTCAATCGCTTCTATAACATCCATGCCATCTGCAATATGAAAAATATGAGCATTGTTTTTAAAATAGTTATCCACGAAATCTTTTATCTTTTCCTGATCTTTATCTAATGGGATACCATAATATGCATTAAGTAGATGTAGCCTTGATGTATGATTATCACAGATGTTTTTTATAAACGGAAGGTATTTATTGGTTGAGCTAAGGTTATAATCTGTCGGGAATAAGATCTCTTTTGGTTCTTCAAAATCGAAACCGGAAGGAACCGCCAAAACAGGACATTTTACATTTTTTATGGTGTACATTGTATGAGTTCCTATAAATATTTCTTTGGCACCTGTAGTTCCTTTAGTACCCATTACGATCAAATCTATATCATAACGCTCTACTGTATCTTTAATCTCATTAACTAACATATTAAAGGCAGAAATTCTTTCAAAACTATGTTTTGAGTTATTGAACTCTTCTTTTATTTTAGTCTCTATAAGTTCGATCTCTTTTTCTGAATTCATCCTTGCGATCTCCTCTAATCCATATGGCATTGGATTTTCTATGAGATATCCTACATTATAAGATACTGGTGTAAAGGTGTGAAGAAAGTAAAATGTACATTTTTCATTTCTAAAAAATTGCATTGCATATCGAATTGCGTTATATGCATTGTCAGAAAAATCGGTTGGTAATAGAATCCGTTTCATAATTCTCGTAGTTTAATTTCGTTGTAAATTTTGCATAGTTAGAAATGGTATTTTTATGTGTAATCCAATCTGATCTATGGTGGATTGGTGTAATACACATTCCAGATATGAATGTCTGGAGTTTACCATCACTAACATGTTGATTTCATTTTTTTCAATGAATTGATTCGTAACCTTGGTAATATCTTTTTCATTTGCAGTGTGAAAGAATATTTCTGCATCTGGCAAACACTCTTGAATAAAGACTTTATTATCTTCTTGTCGAATAGAAAGTTTTTCATATTTCGATACGTGTAAAAAATTAATAGAAGACCTAAAGCTTTTAGTCAATGTACTGAGTAATTTTAATTCTCTTCTTTTATAAGGCAACATATAATCTGTAGGAAAAAGAATGTTTTTTGGTTGTTGATACTTACAATTTTCTGGTATTACTAATACAGGAGATTTTACATATTTAAGTACTTGTAAGGTATTGCTCCCAAATGTGATGTTACGATCATCTGTTTTACCTTTGGTGCCCATAATAAGGATATCGATATTTTCTCGATCTACAAGATCGTTAGCTTCATCCACAAGTGTTCCAAAAATTGATGAGATTTTATATTCATGCCTAGGGTTTGGAGAAATCGTATTCAGTGTAGATAGTATTTTTTCTAACTCGGTATCAGAGTTTTTATGTGTCTGTTCTTTTAGTTTTTTTAAAGTTTTTCGAGAAATTAGTTCATTGTTATCATAAACTTCATCTGCATAGGCGTGAAATATCAAAAATTCACTCTTTTCATATTTGAATAACTCTGTTGCATATTGAATTGCATTCATTGCATTTTCTGAAAAATCTGTGGGAATTAATATTTTTCTCATTATCCTAACTATTATTAATTGTCATCTCAAAACTAGAGAAGAATAGGTTTAGAAACTATGACTTTTATCAGCTACTTACTTTTAAGAAATCAATTATCATGCTTAAGAATTAATATGCTTTGGTTGTTCCTTAATAAAAAGTATGAAGATCTAAACAGCGAAGTTGATTGTTATACTTCTATTATTATTTAAGAATAGTTTGGTAAACTATTATATTCCTTCAAGTTTAGAATGACTTTTTATCGTCTTAGAAAGAGCAGAACTCATCCCTAGTTCAGGAATTACTAATAAAGGTATTTGTGTATGGAACGCCATATTTTTAATTACGGGTTCTCTAGTTAGTTTATCTATAAAACTATGAGGGTAATTTAGCATAGCCAGTAGGTATATATCAAGCTCCTCAGCAAAAACTTTTATTGATTTTGAAATTGACTCACTTTGTGTTAATGTATGTTGGAAATAAGTAATGTCTTTAAAGTATTTTTGGAGCATCCCTAAATTAAATTTTTGCTCTTCTGTTAATACGCCTTTTTGCTTTTGTATGTAAATAATTCTAATAGTCGCTCTAAAAGATTTTGCTAATTCTACTATCGGTTGAAGTTCCTCTTTACTATAAAAATGAGTGAAATCTGTAGCAAATGTAATCTCTGATGGTTTTGATATAAAGGTAAAGTTTTCAGGAACAGCTATAACAGGACATTTTTTAATAGTGTTAATAACACGAACAGTATTACTACCCATAAAAACTCCCTTTGCTCCGGATGCGCCTTTTGTTCCCATAACGATGAGGTCTATTTTTTTAGATTTCACGAACTCTTCCATTACTTCAACTAGAGTTCCAAACGCTGCTATGGTTTTAAACTGATGTTTTTCGTTTATAGTAGTGTGTTCAATAGTTTTTTTTAGATGTTCTAGATTGGTTACCGCATTCGTTTTTATAGTGTTTTCGACATTTCTTTTGTAAGGCACATCAGAAATATGTACTAATTCATAAATGATCTTAGTATAAGCATTTAATAGAAAGAAGGTACAGTTTTCATCTTTAAAGAGTTCTGTAGCATAATCAATTGCATTCCAAGAATTGTCCGAAAAATCAGTTGGTAGTAAAATCCGTTTCATCATCAGTAGTTTTAAAGTGATATGCCAAAACTAAATCCTCGCTAGAGCTAAAACTATGATTTTTATCATATTATTTAGTTGTTGTCTTTTTCATTTTTGTAACAAATAAAATTAGGGATGATAGAATCTACGTGTTACCATTGTGGAAATGATTGTGATGCATCGGCAATTACCTTTGATCAAAAAACATTCTGCTGCAATGGGTGTAAAACTGTATATGATATTTTTTCTAGTAATGATTTAGATTGTTACTATGATTTACAATCTGCTCCTGGCAGTATTCCTAAGGAAATTGAAAAAAAATATGATTATTTAGATACTTTATCTATTGCAGAAAAGTTGATTGAGTTTAGTGATGATACTATAGGTATTAGTACGTTATATATTCCACAGATACACTGTAGTTCTTGTATTTGGATATTAGAAAATCTGCATAAGTTAGATGCTTCAATTATTAATTCTCAGGTTAATTTTCCTAAGAAAACGGTTCGAATTACTTTTAATAAAGAAGAAACATCGCTCAAAAAAGTTGTTTTATTACTTAATTCAATTGGTTATGAACCTTATATAAGTCTAGATGATTATTCTGACGGTCAAAAACACAATGATAGAAGTTTAATATACAAATTAGGAATAGCTGGATTTGCCTTTGGGAATGTTATGTTTTTGTCTTTTCCAGAATATTTCGAGGTATCCGAATACTGGTTAGAACAGTATAAATATGTATTTCGATGGTTAATGTTTGTTTTTTCGTTACCTGTAGTTTTCTATGCAACTCAGGATTATTTTGTTTCTGCATATAAGGGAATGAAATCTAAAATATTGAATATAGATATACCTATTGCATTAGGAATTACGGTACTTTTTTTAAGAAGTACTTCTGAAATTATATTTGATTGGGGAACTGGTTTTTTTGATAGCCTTACTGGGTTAGTGTTCTTCTTGCTATTAGGTAAGTTTTTTCAACAGAAAACGTATTCTTTTCTGTCTTTTGAAAGAGATTATAAATCTTATTTCCCAATCGCCATTACCCGGTTGAAATCTAATGAAAACAAAAAAGCGTGTACAGAAGAAAGTATTCAGGTATATGAGATCAAAGAAGGTGATCGATTGCTCATACGGAATGGAGAATTAATACCAGTAGACGCTGTTCTTATTAAAGGTACAGCGAGAATTGATTATAGTTTTGTTACCGGAGAAAGCGAATCGGTGACTAAACTATCAGGAGATAAGCTGTTTGCAGGTGGAAAGCAATTATATGGAGCTATAGAAATTGAAGCGATTAAAACTGTAGAACAAAGTTATCTTACCCGTTTATGGAGTAATGATGTGTTTAAAAAAGATAAATCTACGTCTTTTACTAATTTGACAGATGCGATAAGTAAATATTTTACGGTTGTTATTTTGAGTATAGCAATAATTGCTACTACCTTTTGGTTGTTTGTTGATGTTACCAAAGCTATTAATGTCTTTACAGCCGTTTTGATCATTGCTTGCCCTTGTGCATTAGCATTGGCTAGACCTTTTGCTTTGGGTAATACGCTACGGATTTTTGGGAGAAATAAATTCTATCTAAAGAATGCAGATGTAATTGAACAGTTAGCCCAAACGAATAGTATAATATTTGATAAAACTGGAACCATTACAACGAATAGCGAAAGTGAGATAGAATACCAAGGAATGGAGTTGACTCCTGATGAAGAATCTCTACTCAAAAATACATTAAGAGCTTCTAATCATCCGTTGAGTAGAGCTTTATACAATATTTTAGATGAACAAGATATATATACCTTGGATGAATATCAAGAACATATTGGTAAAGGAATTGAGGCCAAATTCATAGAACGTACCATAAAAGTTGGATCTTCTAGTTTCGTAGGAAATGATGAATTTTTGGAAATACAAAATACGAATGTGCATATAAGTGCTAATGATATCTATAAAGGGAGATATGTTTTCCGTAATCAATACAGAAAAAATATCAAGTATGTCTTTAATACTTTGAATAAAGCATATGAATTATCTATTCTATCAGGTGATAACGAAGGAGAAAAAAAATACTTGGAACAATTACTTCCTGTAAGTACTACGATGCTATTTAACCAAAAGCCAGATGACAAACTTAATTATATCAAGTCGTTACAAGAGTTAACAAAGAAAGTAATTATGATTGGTGATGGTTTGAATGATGCTGGAGCTTTAGCTCAAAGTAATGTAGGTATTGCTATATCAGAAAATGTAAATGTATTTTCTCCTGCTTGTGATGCTATTTTAGATGCTTCTCGATTTGATAAAATTCCGCAGTATCTTATGATTGCTAAAAAGACAATTAGCATTGTTAAGTCGAGTTTTCTGTTATCATTTTTGTATAATGCTATAGGTTTATATTTCGCTGTTACCGGACAATTATCGCCTATTATTGCAGCTATATTAATGCCTTTAAGTTCTATTTCTGTAGTTGTTTTTGTAACCATTTTAACCAATTGGAGCGGAAGAGAAATAAATGCAGAAGAATAATGGATATACCTTATGATCATAATCCAATAGAGCATTTCCAGAAATGGTTTTATGAGGTAGATAAAATAGATTCAGAAAATGAAACTAATGCCATGTTTTTATCTACAATGGGGTTAGACGGTTTCCCTAAAAGTAGAATTGTATTACTAAAACGTTTTACATGGGAAGGGTTCATGTTCTTCTCAAATTATAACAGTGAAAAAGGGAAAGCTATCGCAAATGACAATAAAGTTTCTTTACTGTTTAATTGGGTGAACTCTAAACGCCAAATATTAATTTTAGGCAGGGCAGAGAAGCTTCCGAGGAATATGTCAGAAGGATATTTCGAATCTCGTCCAGAAGGCAGTAAGTTAAGTGCTTGGGTATCTGACCAAAGTGAAATAATCAATTCTCGAAACGTATTAGAAGAGCGTTTGAAAAAATATGAAATTCAATTTCAGAATAAAGAAATTCCTAAACCTGATCATTGGGGAGGTTATATTGTTAAACCGTTTTGTTTAGAATTTACGAAACAAAATTTGCGAACAGGAATTACCTGTATTGTCAGGTATAAAATTAAAGTTGATCATAGTTGGCGGAAAGAAATAAAGTATCGAAAAGAAGTGTAATTTGATATAGGTGTAAAAATAAAGCTGAATTTTGGAGTTTATGTCAAAATTCAGCTTTTTGTATTATCGTTCAACTTGATAGGTGTATCTTTTATTTCCGGTAATAATATTTCCTTCATAATCGTAGAATTGCGTTATATAATTTACGAACCTGCTATATTGCGGAGTACCACTGTTTCGTGATATGTTTCGAATGTTTTGTAAAGTTCTCATGATGATTAGTTTTTTGATTGATGAATAATTAAATTGTTTAATTACCTATAACGTCTTTTAGCGTTCCAGATGTTTCCATTTGTTTTACTTAATTTTTTAGTGATTTGATTGTTGTCTAAAGTTCTCATAATTTTTGTTTTTTGATTGATTTGATGATTGA
>NZ_FOAB01000003.1:0-148619 GCF_900109375.1 Aquimarina amphilecti | reverse complement strand
TTGATTGATTTGATGATTGAATGATGAATATTTTGATTGTTGTAGATTATCTATAACGTCTTTTAGCGTTCCAGATATTTCCGTTTGTTTTACTTGATTTTTTAGTGATTTGATTACTATCTAATGTTCTCATAATTTATATTGTTTTAAATTGTTATATACTTACTAGACGCAGATGTTTCATTTTTGTTACAGTACTATGTATAAAAAGGTACTATTTTAACATTTTTTAACGAAAATACTGAGGTTTTGAGATGTTTTTTGGGAAAAATAAAAGAATTTTGGCTAATATTTTCTTTGAAATTGGATGTGAGAAGGTGTTTATAACATATGATTGTTGTATCAAATTGTATACATATATTATACAAGTATATAAGTAAAGGTATAATGTAGTTTTCCTTCAGAGTTATTAATTCTGAGGATTAAGGACTTATATTATCAAGATGTTGAGGTTTTTTATTCTTTAAGATCGGTTATCCATCGCATTCCACTTTTTGTCAATCGATAATCTTTAAATGTTTTAACCTTAGTTTTAATCCAAAAAGTATCATCCTTATAAGAACCTTTAAAAATGAATATGTTATCGTCCAATTGATCATAAGTGAATGAGTGTGCTTTCTTTTCTGGATCGTTAAATTCATGAAAATCAATTGTTCTTTTTATTGTATCTGCTTCAAATAGGAAGTAAAGTTGTTTTTTGTCTTCTTGAATTATTTTTAAAGTTTCGGGTCTATAAGAGCTACCATTAATAGAGATATTCTTCCATCTAATATTAGTAGACTTTGGTATAGTATCACCGTTTACTATTTGAATTTCTATTTCATGAAATCCTGTCATACTAGGATACTTATATACTGTCTGAGATTGAATCCTATCCGAGAAGTTGATATAACTAGAAATTGTAAAATATAGTAATATACAAGCTTTTAGAATATAACCTACTTTTTTTGTTTTTTGGTTAGTAAATAATGGCTGTTCAGTAATTGAGTTCGCAGGCTTATTAAGTATAAAAAAGTTGACCATTCTTTTTAGGTCATTACTAATTAGTAAAACGGTCATAAATAAAAGATGAATAGCAAACATTTTTACTCTTACATCATAACCAATGTCGATAATAACAACATTAATCATAGCTATTAGTAAAATAAAAGCACCAATAAAGGTAGATCTTCTAAACAATAAAAGAACACCGCCTATTACTTCTACCCAACCAGTAGTCATCGTGTAGAATTTAGAATAACTCATAAATGTCCATAGATAACTCATACCATTTTGATTACCAATAGTATTTTCTAATCGATCCAGGTCCATTTCACCAAACTGGAGCATAAAAACCTTTGCTAGTCCATAGATTATAAGTGTTAATCCAATATGATATCTAAGAATAGTCCTGGTAAGAGTTTTTAATTTTTGATTATAATCAAGCTTAAATTTAGTATCTATTAGCATCCAAATTGTAGTGCCAAGAATAGAAAATACAGCTATCAATAGAAACCTACTATAGTCATATTTAGAATCAAAACCATTGAGAAGATTTTGTTTATCAAACTCCCAATTAAGAAAGGTTTCTCCGAACCAAACGGTAATCCCACGCCAAAAAGAAATATCAGAAGTGTCTAGTTCTCTGATATATTCGAACCCATAAGGATATATATAGAATAAAAGATAAAGAAATATAAATCTTAGAAAAATTTTACTGGATAAACTCCAATGTGGTGTTTCTATATAAGTCATTGTTTGATTGTTTGATCGATGAAAATCATAAAAATACAATCTTACTTCATATTTACCTTATATGGTGTAGATGTTTTTCATACAAAACGGTACACCTATATTTATTTGCTACATATTTTATAAGATTTTAGAGTGTTTATTTTTTTCGGTTTTAGATTTTTATTTACTATTAGTAATTGATTTTATTGCAATTTCGCCATAAGCCCCCAACCATTTGCTTTATCTATAACTACACAATGAATTGTATTGTTTCCTTTTTTAAGCGGCAAGTATAATGTATTGGTATTAATATCCAAGTGTCCCATATATTGGACTCCTTTTGTTCTAAACCCATTTTTACCCTCAAAAATAATTTTACCATTTAAATAGACTAGTATTGTATCACTGTAATCGAATGAAAAGAGTTTTGTTTCTTCTTTTTCCGAAGAAATATTTGTGAATGCAATAGTATAATCTTCGGTATTTTGTTCAAAATTCCCAGAGGAAGCTTTTTTAATGTATTTAGAAATAGGTAATAAACCTGATTTTTCTGTTGTAACAGTGATGTATTTTTCCTTTAAAAAATCTTTAAAATTAAGGCGTTGTCGATTGAATAATTTAGCCTCAGTAATTTTCCATTGTCTTATAATATTCAGATCCGTTGGTGTTTCTCTAACCTTTTCAGATTCTTTGCTAGATTCTTTCGGAGTTATTCTAAAATTAGAAAATCTGTTAGAGAACAGAGCAAACAAACCAATTTCACCTGATGTATTATCGGTTCTTAAATTAGAGATGGTCATCACTTTTTCATTGTTCACAAAAACTTCTGCTTGGTCATTATTTATTTCTATTCGAAGTGCATTCCATCCTTTATTTTTGAATAATACGTTGGCTTGATGTTCTCGGTATAACTGCCAGTTAGATTCATTATTAAAAATTGGAGTGTATTGCACCGCATCTGCTTGATTTGTTTTGTGCAGTCTCATATAAACTTCTTCCATAGTATTATCATTCTTTCTAAAGGTGATTCCTGCAAAACTTCTTACAGTATTGGCATATACATCAACTTCAATAGAACCGTTTATAAACTTCTGATTTTTTACAGTAATTCTACCTCTTTTTAGTAAAAGGGTTTCTCTATTGTCGAATTTTTCGAAAGTAGCTTCTTCTGTTACATTCCAGTTAGCGGCTATCATTTCAATTTTTGTTTTAGAAGTTTGTGAGAAGGAGACTAAAAAACATAAAGATAAGATGAGTGATGAAGAAATTTTTGTCATGATTTTTTATTTGCAAATATCTGATTGAATTATTCTAAATTCCGTATCAATTTACAATCAAAATCTATCGTTTTGGTAATTTTTCCTGTATGCTGTTGGATTTGTTCCTGTAATTGTTTTAAAAAAACGAGTCAAATTATTAGGTTCACTGAAGTGCAAAGCATCCGAAATCTCAGCGATAGTTTTATTAGAATAACGTAATTCTGTTTTTATTTCTAAAAGGAGTCTATTGTTAATTATTTCCTTTGTAGTATGTTTAGTATGTTCTTTTGCTAACGTATTTAGCTGATGTCTTGTAACATTAAGTAGATTACAGTAATCTGATACCGTATGTAGATTTCTAATGTTCTGTTCTAGTAAAGCCTTAAATGTGTAAATTATGGTGTTAGATTGTGTGTCTGGAGATATATGGTAGAAATTAGAATATAATCGATTTAACTTAGATAATGAGAAATACAAAAGAGAACGTAATATATGAGTACTATCGTTTTGATAATTATTTATCTCAGTGATAATTTCGTTGAAAGCTATTTTAATGATATTAAAATCTTCATTTTTCAAACATAAATACTGAGGATATTGTGTGTTGTAAAAATATTGTAATCGGTAAGTAAATAGAGTGTCATTAAAAAAATCTGATAAAAAATCACTCTGAAATACAAGATGAAATCCTTTTAGTTTATTTAGAGAAACCCTACAGCTTTTAGTTTGAAAAGGGGAGATAAAGAAAAAACTATTATCTGCAATTTCTATAAGATGTCCATTTAATTCAATACTTCCGCTTGCTTTTTCAAAAATCATGATTTCAAAAAAATCGGTCGTTTGTGGTTTAGGATCAAAAAACACATTTGGATTATTTTCGAACCTGTGTAAATCCATCAGCAATTCGAATCCATACTTCCTTTTTTCAAAAATAAATTTTCGCAAACTATTGTTTTTTATCTAAACTGAGAATTTAAATATTACGGAACACCATAAAAATAAAATAAATATTAGTGCAAAATCTAAATTCTTTATTGCTTAGTTCTCAATAATTATTTTATTAGCTCGTGGAAATTATTATGACTAAAGCAGAGAGGATAATTAATGATAGTAAGTAATAATTATGAACAAAGAGGCCACACAATATTAAGGACTCATTATCGACAGAAGATTCTATCAGTCCCGTTTTAGTTGAGCTTTTGTAATGAATTAATCTTTTTTGATTTTGAGAGATACTCCATTTTGAATTCCAGAAATTATCATGATTCCATTTATAACTGTCTCCGTTAAGAGAAATAATAGTTCCTCCTCTCCAACTATTGAATTTAATACTTCCTATAGGTTTGTTTAATGTTAAGTCTATGATATCTATTTCCGAATTAAAAAAAACCTTCTTTTTAAATTTCAGTTTAGTATCATTTAATTTTCCAATCGAAAAATTACTAAAAGAATGCTGGTTAAATTCTCCTATATTTTGATTACTTGATAATAGCGCGTATTTGGACGAAAAAAAATCTTTTTTCCAATTAATCTTTATCATTTTTCCTGTTTTTAAAGTGAAATTATGTGAAGCTTATAACTTTTATTTTGCTATTAGAGTAGCGTACTAAAAAATTAATGATAAGAATTATGAATATAGAAAGTTATTAGAAACCAGAAAATTATCAAAAATGAAATTCCCCATTGTAGATTAGTGTTTTTTTTAGCAACCTTAGTATTCATATTCATATTCATATTTATATGGTTTATTATATATGTATATGAAAAGCGATGTTTGTTACATATTGGCGTGAGCTTTTTGTTTTTAGCTCACAATAATTGTAAACTATTATTTCCAACACATTCTTGTATTTCAAAAAGTAGCGGATCATGTAACTATTTATTTAACTGGTATAATTGCATATATGATCATTCATGATATTTTTAATTCATTTTATACTTTTCTCTATATTCTGATGGGCTTATGCCTTCTTTTCTTTTGAATAATCTGGAAAAATATTGTGGATATTCAAATCCCAATTCATAGGCTACTTCAGATATACTTTTATTGGGTTTTAGTAAAATATTCTTGGCTTCGTCAATTAAGTATAATTGTAAATGTTCGGTTGTGGTTATGCCAGTTTCTTTTTTAAGTGTATCACTGAGATAGCGTTGTGAAACCGACATTTTATTTGCTAATTGTTCTATGCTTGGAATACCTCTTTCTTGTAATTTTCCAGTTTCAAAATATGATGTAATTTGTTTGTGGAATTGTTCCAATAAATTGTTGGATAGTTCTTTTCTATTTAAAAACTGTCTTTCATAAAAACGATTCGCATATTTTAAAAGGGTACTTAATTGAGAAATGATAATTTCTTTACTAAATTCATCTTGGTTGTTTTGATATTCGATTTCAATATTTTTTGCAATAGATTCTATCAACATTTCTTCTTTTGGCGAAAGATGTAAAGCCTCATTTACTGAATAGGAAAAAAAACCAAATTTCTTAATCTGTTGTGCTATTTCAGTACCTTTAATAAAATCTTCGTGAAAGTTTACTGAAAATCCTTTTTGCTCAAAAACTACACGACTATCCCATTGCAAAACTTGTCTTGGTGCAACAAAAATTAATGCTCCATTGGTAAAATCATATTTTGTTCGTCCATAGTTTAAGTCTCCTTTTACAATTTTCTTTAAACTAATGGAATAGCAATCATTTATAATAGGTGGAGAACTCTTTCTGTGGCATGGAAGAAAACTTTCTCCAGCCGCAAACAAGACACTCAGCATTGGATGTTCAGGACGAGGTAGCTCCAAATAATCTAAAAACGATGAAAGTGTTTTGAAGTGTTGCATATAAATCTCACAGTTTTTAAGTTTTTTCTTTAGTTACTGCCCAAAAATAACCTTCCTCTTTAGCTATCTGTATATATAAATCTTGGTAAAATGTCGGTTGCAAAATTGAGCTTTTTGTTTAAAAAGTTCTACGTTTTAATCTTTTTAGAATAATTTTTCTGATGTGTTTATTGATACTTATCCAACAATCCAAAGTCAAAAGGTGTCCAAAGACAAGATTTTAATCCACTTTCTTTAAATCCTATATTTACCCAACTATTGCAAGTTTTAAAACAAGAGTAACTTCCATTAGACTTGTAGAAATCATCCATAGAAGAATAACCTTTGTTTTTGAGTATAATTTTCATCCCATTTTCATTACTCTCAAAAGTATGTAGTAAGTAAGTATTTAATTTTTGTAATTCCAACTCATTTACTTTTATTTCCACCCAATCTGTGCGTTTTCGTTGATATCGAGTTACATGCATTAACGTTGCACTCTGTAAAAACATGGCTTTAAATGCATTGGTAAAGGTTAAATCACCCCAAGTTGGTGTGTTAATATAAAAATTTTCATCTCCCCAACCGAATGATAAATAATTTTCATTTTCATTATGCTTTATTCCAAATAGCACTAAACTATCTATATCTTTTTTTGGTATAATGATATCTAAATGAACTCCATTAGTACTTAAATAAATTGATTTATCTAAGCTGTTAGTATCTGTTTTTCGATCAATTGTTATTGTAGTTAAAATAAGGGAAGTAATTATGTATGTTATTGGAATTAATAAAAAAAATAAAAACCATTTAAGTACCTTTTTTATAATCTTCATATAGTTTTATTCATAGGTTGACTAATGGTTTAACAATGATTCATTAAAAGATAGTTTTTGAGAAACATCCTATGCTGGCTAATATAATTAATGTGTATGAGTTTTAAGAATAAGAAATTCTAATTCAATTAATCATATTTGTTATTTAACCAATATTCAATAGTATTTAGAAAACCATCGCATCTTTTGTAAGGTAATTTGTGATCTTGAAATTCGTAAAAACCTCCAGTCTTGCATTCGAATATATTATGATTACAATTTGAAAACGTTTTTGTTCTCAAATTTTTATTTTGACCTACTGTTTTTTCGTATAATAGTTTAGTTTTCTTCCAGTCTACGTTCATATCTGTTTCTCCAAACAACGCCAAAACAGGAATTTTCACATTTGATAAGATCTGGTTAAAATCCTCTATGTAAACCGGTAAGCCAGTTTCTTTATCAAGGGTTTGTTTCATAAGAGGTGTTTGAAAACTAGTGTATGTTTTCTTATTCATCTCACCCATATTTTCCTTAACAAATCGTAACCAAAACGTATTGTTTTGAAGATCTTTAGTAGCATTCATATAAGCTTCGAAACTTTCACCTGAGTGAGCAATTTTTATTCCTTTTAACCATTGATCTACAATTAAGTTAATTGAACCTTTAGGCAACTCTTCAATTCTTAAATTTTCTTCTAGAAGATAACCGAAGTTTTCTTTATCATCAACACCACTGACCGAAATCCAAAATGAAATATCTTTATATTGGTTTATCACAATTGGGTTTATCCAACCGGCTCTACTAACTCCATATAGACCAATATGATTTGATTCTGATATTTGTTTTTCTTTCAAAGTATTGATCGCAGCTATTACCTCAGATGCACTATTCTGAACTGATTGATTATAATTGAAAGCACCACCACTTTTTCCGCACCCCATTTTATCCCACATATATGTAGCAAAACCTGCTTTTACGATGGTCTCTCTTATATCTGAGTACCATTCCTGCGCTACAGCATTTGTTTTTCCTGATCCATGAATTATGAGCACAATTCCTTTGGGTTTTTGGTCTTTTGGAAGATTCAATACTCCGTTCAACTTTATCCCTTCAAATTCAAAATTCAAAACCTGTTTATTACTTTGAGCTTTTAAATTGAAGAAAATCAGAGTAAGGATTGTTAGTGCTATTATTCTTTTCATTTTCTAGTTACATTTTTCATTTTAACTCTAATGTCATGATATAAATAAAGATCTGAGTTTGTCGAGTTGTCTAGTAATGATGTATATGTTTTAGTATTGTTACAGTTGGTATTTAGAATCTTACCAATGATTTTTAGATGGAGATTATACTTTATTGTGGTGTGTTTAGACTAGTTTAATTACGAACTTTATCTTGTTGTAACAAACTGTTTTTGATTGCTTTTTCTAGTAGTTTAGGGTCACTTCCAGGACCTATAGTTAAGAGTTTGGCCCCTGTTATTGGCAATCCATTAAATGGCCTAATAGATACTTTTCCGTCCGGAGTTCGTTCAAAATAAGTGTATTCTTCTTCATTTCCGATTCGAGTGCAGCCTTTTACACGTAAAATGGTCTTAGGTAGCGTACTACAAATGTCATAAATGCAATTTGAATTGGGTAATTTTGGTAAATCAACAGAGCAAGAAGACCAATGCGATTTAAGGTGTTCAAACTTTTGAGCCTTATTTTTAGATGGAGATAGTTTAGGAATAAGATAGATATCAATCTCTTCCATGCGCATAGTTTCTGCTAATGGATTGAGTTTATTTAGTTCTTTAATTACTAAAGTTAGTCTGTTGGATGGTATATTTTCAGTATGAGTTAATACAATCAGAGAAGACACCTGAATCTGGTTTGCTTCAAGTTCATTATGTTCGCCTCTTTTTTGCCAATTTTTAAGATCCACAACTGAAATTTGAATTGGTGGCAGAAAACGATCGTTTAGACCAACACCAAGAAAACTCATCAGTGAACAAGCATCAGAAGTACCATTGGCTTCAATAAGTGTAATTCCATTGGTTCGCTCAGGGATTCTATTAACTTGATCTCTAAGTTCATTTATACCACTACAACATATACAACTACCACTGAGGGCTCTGATTTGTTTTGGTTCTATTTGATCTATAAATTGTTGGGCATCAAGATTTGCATTTTCATAATCATTAAGAATAATAAAAGGATTCCAACCTTTATTAATATAGTTGGTCATCAAGTATTTTAATAATGTTGTTTTTCCTGCTCCTAAAAAACCAACAACTGTAATAATAGCTTCCATCTCTTTTTAGTACGTGTTTTTAATCAATTCTTTTAACTACTATTTCAAAAGGTTCTTGTGGGAGTCCATATAAAACAGCTTTCGTTTCATCAATTTCTTTAATAAGCAACACCAATCCTTTTCGATTATTATAAAATGAAGAAATTAATAAAGTATGATCTATTTTTTCTAATAAAATTTTTCGTCCTGAATATCTCATTTTACTGAGAGTTTTAATCATTTTAGGTTGATCTAAAATTTTATTGAATTCTATAATTTCCTGTTCATTATTCCATTTAAAATTATATTTTAAAAGTTGAATTCTACTTTCCGATATTTTTGACACTGTTGGAGTTAATCTAACATAATCCTGTTCAAATATAGTGCCTTCGGTTTTAGATTCTGTTTTATTAAACATAGTAATTATTTTTCCTTTTAGATAAAATCGTATTCGGTCAGAATCTATGAATTCAAAGTTTAGATCAGCTATTTTTTTTGAAGAATTTTCAACTTCTTTTTCTTTTAAGTTTATTTGATTTTCAACGTTTTCCAGAACTGAATACGTAATCCTATCATTTTCGAAAGTAATAATATCTAAATCACGAAAAGGTCTTGTTTTACTTACATTAATCCATTTGTCATCAGTTTTAGTATTCAATTTTTTTATCTTTTTGTATGTTATGTTTTATACACATGGTTGGTAATAGTTTTTCTATCCATTATCCATTTTGCTACTATTGGCCATAATTCCTTTCTTGCGTTTTGGGATTTTAAAATTCGACTATGATTATAATCTTCCAAATTCCCGTTTTCCTTTGAAACGAAAAGTAATTTATTAGAATTGTTATGAAATGCATTTAGAAATTTTTCGCAACCAATTTTTGGAGCTATAAAACTATCACCTTTCGCACAAATGGATAATATAGGAACTCTTATTTCGTTCATTTTATTCAAGTAGTCAAATCCATTGTCTCCAATAAAGTTTTGTCTTAAATTCCAATTAAACCACTGTTTCATAGTGTAATAATTCTCGCTATGTTCCGTTGAACCTGCTGTTTTGGCTGGTACAATTCCTAACAATGCAGACAATTTTTTACCCGCCAATATCTTCATTCGATTATTAAATTCGGTTCCTGCTCCAAAAGCTTGTACTCCGAATAGAGTAATGCTGTTAATTTTTGAGCGATAGTAAGGGTTGTTAATTAATAGGATAGTTAATGCAATTCCACCACCACTATGAGCTAAACAATCAATGTTTCCTATATTTTGGTTAGTGAAGAGGAAATTAAATGTTGATTTGAGATCATAGTTTGCAATAGTTTCAAAATTGAAATTGTGATTACTTTTGTTACTTTCCCCATGATTTCTCCATTCCATTATCCAGCAGGTAAATCCTTTTTCGGTCATATATTTTGCAATTCCATCGCATATCTTTTTATTAGAAAATGTACCATGTGTTAAAAAGATATGTTTGTCCGATATTTTTTCCGGTTCCATTTTCCAGACAGCTATGGACAAATTGTCTTCTGTGATTATATGATAAATTTTTTCTTTCAGTCTCTCTTAAATTATTATTAACGATTTTATATATGAGTAGTAGCAGAATTATTGCAACTACTTTCTATATCACAATATACTTTATTTAATAAAATAATGGTTTAAGTAATTACTCAAACCGTTATTAATTATGGACATTGTTGTCCATAATTTAAGAGAGACTATACATTTTTTCTATTTCTCATTCATTTCTTTAACGCTAGTTCTAAAAGAAATTCCAAGAACTAACCCAGCTCCTAAGGACAAACCGATTGCAATACTATTTGTCAATATTCCAATGCAAATTTCATTTCTATTTTAGAAAACTAAATCTAATGTTATATATTTATTTTTCTTATTATTATGCTTTATCTACATAGTTTAGTACAGTTTTTTATTCAACTACCAATATTCAAAGATTTTAGATATTTTTCCTTTTTTTAACTCAAAAAGTGTCATTCGCGATTCACCTTCTTTAATTGTATCACCATGCTTCTCTAAGTAGATTCTTTTAACCATTAAGGCATTCAGGCCAACAATTTTATTTAGAATTCGAATATCTGTAATTTCACCATTATATTCTCCTTTTTGTTGATTCCTCACATAACCATTATATAAATCATTCCGAATATAGATTCCTCCGTATTTTGGATGAATATATGTAAAGCTATCTGTAAAAAGATGGAATATAGTATCTATGTTTTTTATAGAAGAGCCCGATTGAAAAACTTTAAGATTTAGCTTGTAATATTAATCTAGTATTGCGTTTAAAGAATCTTTATGTGATTTTTTATTCGTGCTGCATTGGAGAGTATTCTTGATTTTTTATCAGAAAGCCCTGCCTTTTCAAGATAATTAGCACTTTTATAGGCTTCTGAGAGTTTTTTGTGTATCATTGAAGAGTTAGGATAATAACGTACAGCTAACTCTAAAAGCGCTACCAATTCAGCATAGCGTTTACTGCTTTTTAACCGACGTGCTACGCCTAATATATTTCCAATAAAATAAAAAGAATCTTCATTAGGAATGATATCAAATCCATATTGCTTAGATAACGTATCAAAAAAATGCTATATTTCTTTAGCTGGATTTTTTGCATTTATAAACGATCCTTTGCTACCAAGGAAATAATCATTTTTAATAGCTTTCATTTTGAATTCGCCTAGTCATACGTGCTGCGCTATCAATGTATTTTCTTTCACCGTGAACGTATAATATGCATTTAGTTCTGGGTTATAATATTTGCTACTAAATTCTTGAAACGAATGTAAGTTATAATTAGCAGTATTATTAGTATACTTCCTATGATCACAAGCTGGGTCATGTTACTTTGTTGCATCGCAAAAAGCAAGGTATCTACTTTTCCTGTATTTATGAATACCCAATCACTTGCGATTCGAGTAGCAAAATCAGAGCTGCCTGTGGTCAACACGATAATACCATCCCTATTTGTTGGGTTATATCGAAAAGCAGTATTAATGGGTGGATTGCTTTGGCCGTCGTGTCCTATTACAAATTGTCCCTTGTCAACTTCTGCGAAAAGAAAGGTGCCGAGACCATATATAGGAGCGCCAAGTTTACTCGCCTCAACTTGCCACATCATTCTTTGGTATTTTGGTAGCAACGGTTTTAGAGTGCTCTGTTCTTCATCAAAAAGAGTGAAAAGCTTTTCTAAATCGTTTAAAGTTGTATACAGCGATGTTGCAGCTAGAGAAGTGTAATAAAAGTGTGGTGCTTTAGAACCGTCTGCGTTGTAAAAATTACACAGTTTGTTTCGAAACTTTTCATCCCATTGATAGAAAGACGATTGCATTCTCAAGGGAGCAAAAATTTCTGTTCTCATATACTGATCAAAAGACTGTCCACTTACTTCCTCTACGATGAGTTGAAGTAATGTAAATCCGCCTCCAGAGTATCGCCATTCTCTTCCTGGTAAAATGCCTACTTGTGTGCTGCCATTTTTACCTAAGTCAGCGTCTTTTGCTTTGGTAAGTGAAGATTCTAAAGACTGCACATCTTTTAATTTTTCAAAACCCGAATACCCAAGTCCATCGGTCAATCCTGCTGTATGACTAAGAAGCCTCCTCACCGTAACTTTATTGTTATCAAAGGAACTAGGTGGTAATTGCCAACGCTTAAGGTAGTTAGATACGGGAACATCCAATTCTAATTTTCCTTCTTGAACTAATCGCATAACGCCAATAGCTGAGACAAATTTCGAAAGAGAAGCTACTTGAAACACGGTATTTCGATCAACTGAAGTATTCTTTGAATGAAAAGATTCTATTACTGGTGCTCCATTTTTAAATATCACCATCGCCATACTACCTACAAATTCTTTTTTGAGTTCTTTTTGAACTGATTTGATAAACTTTGTAGACTCTTTTTGTTCAGTGAATGGTGTATGCCACCAACCTTTGTCTATACCTAAAAAAATCACTGCTGTCCATATGAGGATCAAAACAACTGATAGCGAGATGTATTTAAGAAATCTTTTCATTGTTATTTTTTAATAACGGTTCCAAAAACCAAACCTACGCCAGCTCCAAAGGCTAATCCAATCGCAATATTATCAGTTAAGATTCCCGCTAAAAGTCCAATTCCAGCTCCAAATAGTAATCCTAATGTCAATTTCTTTTTCATATTACTTTTTTTAATTGTTAAACATTTGATTTCAAAAATCACTTTACCTGATTTAAAACCCAATCAGAAATAATTTGTAGTGCTTGTGGTGAAAACGTCTGGTCAATTTTACTGTATTCATCCATTTTGCCAGTATCTGCTTCTTGAAAAAGATGGTTTAGACCTTCTAGTTCAATTATTTCGAACTTTTTATTTTTTGCCTTTTCTAATGCTTTTCTAATACCTTCTTGATGGATTTTAGCAGGTACTTGTGTGTCTTTTGTTCCATTTAATGATAATACTGGTATTTTAATTTTAGCATATTCATCAGCAGGATTATAGTTATAAAAATATCGTATCCAAGGTGTTGTTCTTGCCTCTACCAATCCATTTAGAACTTGCTCTGTCTTCTTGTCAGAACCTAACATAGGTTTTAAAATTGGTGCAACTTCATTTGTATAGAGTAACTTTAATTCTGACTTAACTTCAGACAATTTTTTAGAAGAACTTGCAATATCAATTGCCTTTCTCATTGTTTTATTAAAGGCTTCTTCATCAGGGACAGGAAATGCCCTCATACTAATCACTTGATTATATACTAAATCACTTCCTATAATTCCAGTTCCTGCCAATGAAATTATAAAAGCAATATCATTTTTAGTTTTATTAGCTGCTAAGGGTGCTATAATGCCACCTTCACTATGACCAATTAGTCCAATATTTTTGGTGTCAATATCATTACGCGTTTTTAAATAATTAATTGCAGCAACCACATCATTTGCAAAATCTTCTGTGGTCGCTGTGCTAAAAATTCCTGTTGATGCACTGGTACCTCTATCATCATATCTTAACACTGCGATACCTTGTCTAGTTAAATAATCTGCTAATACTAGGAATGTCTTGTGTCCTACAAATGTTTGATCTCTGTCTTGTGGTCCGCTACCGGTAATTAGTATAACAACTGGGTGTTTTTCATTAGTTTTTGGGCTTGTAAATGTTCCCGCTAATGTTACATTGGCCGTCTTGCTTGTAAAATGTACTTCTTGTTCATGGTAAGGATATGGTTTTGTTGGCTCTTGAGATCTTCTAGCAATTGCTTTAGGCTTATCTTTTGATCTCTCCAAAATCAATGGAATTGTATTTCCACCTTCCGAAAAATTTCCTTTGATTTTTTGAGTATTTGTGTCAAAAACACCTTCATACTTGATACCTAAGTTAGTCCCATCTACTAAAAGAGTATTATTGTTAAAAGTTGTAGTCTTTGGTTTTAAGCCAGTTACTCTGTTTGTAGGGATATCAATAATTGTCATATAATTTTTACCATCCTTTGTAATTCGAAAGTTAAAATCTAAAGTTTTTTCGGCGCTAATATGTACTTTTCCGGACCAAGTATCGGTAATATTTTGTGCATTCGTATTTATAAATAATAAGAATGCAAATAGAGAGGTTATGTATCTTTTCATGTTTTATTTTTTTTAGTTCTACTTTTTCCAGATTCTACTTTTAAAAGCAGCATCAACGGGTGTTTTAAAAATGTGATTGAAATAATTACTCATTGTTTTAATGCCTACACCAGCGATTACCCCTAAAATATGGTTTTCAGTATATCCTGCATTTATGAAGTCATTAATATCTGTTTCAGATGGCATCCCTCTTTTTAAGGTTACAGCTCTCGAAAATAGACTAAGGGCTTTAAACTTTTTGTGTGTTATTTCTGTGTTATTTCTTATTGCATTAGTCACCTCAGTAGGAACTTTAGTCATATTATCACCAACAAAACTATGAGCAGCCATACAGTAATCACATTCATTTTCATAGGCTATGGATAGAAATATGACTTCTTGCTCTTGTGGACTAAATCCAGAATTAGCTCTGAATGAGTTATATGCATATGCGTAACCGTCAAGTAAAGCAGTATTATTTGCCATTCCTAAATACATATTAGGAATTAACCCTAACTTCTTTTGTGTTGTTTGTAAAATTTGACTTGAAATTGTATCAGCATTCTCAATTGTCTTAGGTTCTAAAACCATTGTTTTTGTTACGTTCATAACTATTATTTTTTGTAATTAACAACAGGACCTATATTTTAATTGTTAATTGAATTATTAATTGCCGTAAAAGTCCTATTGTGTGATTGTTTTTATTATTTATTAATCGATATTATACTGTTTCGGTGACATTTTGGTTCCAAATACCAGTGGCAGCAGTTTGCTTAGCAAATGTTTCAAAATCTATGGCTGGTTTGCCCAAAACTTTGGCTACATCATCAGAAACTTCTTGGTTTTCTGGATTTCCTAATACTTCTTGGAATAAATAACCGAACAACCATACATAAGAATCAGGTAATCCTGCTTTTTTCATACCTTCCTTAAATTCTTCAATAGAAATTGGTACAAATTGAATATGCTTGTTAGTAGCTTCAGCCATTATTTCAACCACCTCCTTAAAAGTTCTTTTTTGAGGACCTGTTACAGTTATGGTTTGTCCGTTATAGCTATCATCTACGATGACTTTAGAAACTACATCTGCTATATCATTGACATCTACAAATGGAATTTCTGCATCTGGCATTGGTAATGCAACAGTACCATTGAGTACAAATTCTAAGAAAGCACCTTCACTAAAATTTTGATTGAACCACGATGCTCTAACCAAAGTGTAGTTTAAACCAGAGTTTGCTACGATTTCTTCGCAGGCTTCGGCTTCAGTTTCGCCTTTACCAGAAAGTAATACTACTTTTTCTAAACCAGCCTCTAAAGCTTTTTTGGTAAGTGTACTGATAGCATCTCTAGAGCCAGGTACTGCCAAATCTGGATAATACACAATATAGGCTCTATCCATATTTTTTAAAGCCGCGTCATAGGTATCTGTGTTTTCCCAATCAAACACCGGGTTTGTTTTTCGCCCAACAACGCGTACATTATGACCTAATTGTGTTAAATTTTCTGCAACTCGGCGACCAGTTTTTCCAGTTCCTCCGATAACTAAAATGTTTTCTGATTTCATTTCTATTCGTTTTAAATTGATATTAATTGTGTTTTAATTATTTAATTTCTTTTGATTTTACTTTTATATGCAATTTGCAGTATTTGTTTTACTAAAAACTTTAGTATACCAATACGTGGTACTCATTGCAATAAACTCTATTCCAATGAGCCAAAAACCAGCGGCAGCAAAGAAGTTATAATACGATCCTCCATTTGGAACTATTAAATAAGGAACCGTAATTAAAGCATCTAAAATGGTGGCGGTTAAAAAGAAAATTACCCCTAACCAGTATCCTTTTATAGTACTTTTTTTTCTGTAATATAGTTTTGCTCCTAACCACACTACAGGTAGAATTCCTAAGGACAATAAAATATTTGCCTGAAATTCTGGGTCTTCTAGAATCGGTATGTAGAATGAAATTGTGTAAATACTTACTCCAATAATCCAGATAATAATCCCAATGCTTATGGCTCTTAATTGTTTCATGATTGTTCGTTTTTTGATTGATTTTTTGGAAACTAATGCCTTGTCTTATTTTATGTAAAGCATGCCTATGATTAAAAGTGTAAAAGCGCTAAATGATGATACTGTTCTTATAGTATGCCAACGATTCCAAGGTTGTTCAAACTTGTTTCGAAGCTCGTGCAATTCAATTTTTGAAAGTGTTTCTAGATTAGAGCTATCTAAAACCTCATTTAATGGAACGTTTCCAAAAATGGTTACTAGACCGATTCCAATAAAAAATAGTACTGCGGCCGCAAGGAATAGCCAGAAACATATACTGTTATCTTTAAATAAATAGGTATTTGCAAAGAGTAATATGACAGGACCAAAAAAGACTATTATAAAAGGGGCATTTATAATTGCTCTATTCATTGATTGAAAGGATCTTAAGAAGGTTAAGTTGTCTAGTCGACCAATGCCAGGCGTAACAGCATTAGACCACGTAAAACATAAACCAGCTGTAAGACCAGTAAATAGTAAACTGAGCATTAATACGATAAATTTTAGTTTAAATTCCATTGCTTTACGTTTTAGTGGAAGTTATCCACGTTAATAATTCTTGATATTCCTTAGAATTGAGTTTTATTTTTTTACCCTTAGGCATTCTTTTTTTTATGAAGACTTGTTTGTAGATATCATTAGCCCAAGGATTCATGTTTTCCAATGTGAATACACGTCTTTTGTTTCGTTTGTAATGGCAAACATTACATTTGTTTTCTAAGATTTTAAATGCTTCAGCTTTAGAATCTTTTACTACATAATTTAAAGTGTATACCGAAGTAGATTCCGTATTCTCTTTAATCGATTCGTAAGTGTTTTTCGAATTAATAGCTAGTGCTGTAAAAATTCCTATTATTAATTTTACAATTGTTATCATCATTATATAGAGTTGTTAATTTGATGATACAAAGGTGCGAAGTGATCAAATGAGTTTTTTGACACTTAAAGACAACCTTTTGACATTTTACGCCAAAAAGGAATTTTTAGTTATTGTTTCTAAATTCTGAAGGGGTTTGGTTAGTCCATTTTTTAAAAGCGCGATTAAAAGCACTTTGTTCAGAGAAACCTGTTAAAAAGGCTATATCGCCAATACTTTGATTGTTATCGCGTAGCATGTCTTTTGCGATTTTTTCTTGAGTTCCTTTAACTAAATCCCTATAAGTAACATTTGCCTCAGAAAGTCTTCTGGTAAGTGTTCTGTTACTCATAGCTAGTAGTTCACTGATATTTTGAATTGCAGGGATACCCGTTGGAAGTCCATCTTTAATAAGAGATTCTACATCGCGTACAAATTTATTACCGGGTATTTTGATACCTTTAGTGTTTTCATCTACCTGTTTTAGTAAGTAACTGTTTATACTGGCATCTGCCTTTGCAGTTCTTAAGTTTAAATCAGACGTTTTATAACTTATAGAATAAGTAGGCTGATTAAAGAGTATAGGACATTTAAAAGCAGCATTATGGCTAGTTAAGTCTTGGGGCGGGCTGTGTTTAAAACTAACCTGGATCGGAGAGATATCTTTTTCCGACATGGCTTGCAGTACCACTACTGTAGCAGATAAGCTAGCTTCTGTAGATAATTCCATACCTCTGCGATGTGCTTCTCTATTAAGTATGACATTAGAAATGTTTCCTTCTTCTTTAATTTTCCATACAAATGTATTCGAGAGAAGTTTAAAATAACGATCACTACGTTCAAAGATTTCTCCTACTTTAGAACAAGTACGCCATGATAGTCCTAATACACCATAATCCTCAATAATCATTTGCTGGCCTACCCGAACCCCGAATCCTGGCCCAAGTTTATCATCTAGTAGCTCGTGCAAATCTAGAAATTCTTCAGCAGCAACAACCTGTTCATGTTTTGCTTCATCTATAGAAGTAGGTAAATCTATAAAATCATCTCTATACATGCCTTCTGCAATGGCACAATTAATCATCTTGAGATATAGACTTATAGAAAAGTATTTCATTTTTCTTACTAAACTGACACTTAGAACTTTTTAATGTCTTATACTAACAGGGGATTAAAGATAATTAAATCCTAAGAATTCACTTACGTAACTAACAATTTATTATATACTGTGAATCTGTTGCAAAACTAAGTTTTTAATCAAAGCAAGTAATTTTCATAATTTCAAAGAACGAATTGATGCTGAAAAATCAACAACTTAAAAATGGACTTGTGAGATGGTTACCGGTCGGTGGTGATAATAGTTTTTTGCTATTGAAACAGGTTATTTAATTGCTGTTCAAAAAGATGTATTTTTTGATTCAATTCCTCTTTTAATCCATTATCAGAAATTCCATCTTCTAAAAAATTGTCATAGAAATTTGGCAATGAAAAATCTGCAGTTACATTAGCTCCTAAGTATGGGAAATAGGTCTTTGCAGATTCCAAAACTGTTGTGCCTCCTCTATCACCAGGCGAAGTCGCCATTAAAAGCATTGGTTTCTCTCTCCATATTTTCATGTTTACCCGAGACAGCCAGTCTATTGTATTTTTAAATACCGCTGCATAGGAACCATTATGTTCGGCAAGAGATATTATAAAACCATCCGCCTTGTTAAATGATTCGTCTAGCCTTTTAATTGCAGTGGGTATAGCATTTTCTGTTTCATAATCGACTCCATATATTGGTGAAATATAATCGTTTAAGTCGATTGGGATAATTTCTACGTTTTCTAATAAACTAGAGGTGTAGGATAGTAAGCTTTTGTTTATAGATTTTTGACTATTGCTTCCTGCTATTGTTATTATTTTTTTCATGATTATTATTTTTTTGAGATTAATTTATCTAATGACCATTTTCCACTACCATTGACTATTATGGATACTGCAAGACCGATAACTAGAAGAGAATATTCGTAGCCTTCGCCATTCTGATTACCAAACCAATTCATAAAAAAGCCATTCGCTAACTGTGTAGTATAAATGATACCTATGAACATTCCTGAAAGTGATAATGCCCAAACTCTGCTGAATAAGCCTAAAATTAGTGAGATAGAGCCAAGAAATTCAATCATTATTATTGAGAATGCTATAAAGCTTGGCAATCCCATTTGAGTTGTAAATGATTCTACTGTTGCCGTATAACCATAACCGCCAAAGAGGCCTAATAATTTTTGTGCACCATGCGGAAATATGACTAAACCAAGTGTCAATCGTGTAATGCTAAATCCAATATTTGGATGTGTTTTTAAAAGTTTTTGTACTAAATGTTTCATACTATTTAAGATTTAAAATTGTCTATAATTTTTTTTTGTAATACACACCGAAAGATGATTTTTCTATAGGTTTCTGTCCATACTGGTCAAAGTCCAAACCAATACCAAACTGATGTCCGTAGAATGACACACCTGCGCGTAGTTGCTGAAAACTTCTTGAATGCCTTTCGAATTGATCCCATACGGTTAAAAATTGTCCGTTTAACCAGAGAGAAATTTTACCATTTATTAATGTGTTTAATTGAAACTGTGCGAAGGCTTCAGCATAGCCGTCATTCGTTTGTTCAGAATGAGCAACGGTAGGAATGATTATAAATAATACTCGAGAATTTTTTAATGTAAATTTTACTGAGAAACGTTCCGAATAACCAGAGAAACTATTATAATATAAGGATGATCCTAATGAGATATGCGTATTAACATTCCAAAATAATGTTGGTTGAACACCTATCTCATTAAAACTGTGATTTTCCTTGTCTTTAAATTTCTGAAAGAAAGCTAGTGTACTAATACTAAAAGTCTCACTCTTATTAATAGCATAACTTGTATATACTATAAAATCTGTTTTATCAAAACCAGAAAACAATTCTATTTGTGTGAATTGTGCTTGCAAATAGTTTTCAAAGCCAAAGACTAAAAAGCTGGTAATGAGTATTATGTTTTTCATGCTTCAAAATTCCGATAGAAGCACCTGAAAAAAAATGAACTAGTTTAAGACTTTTACATTTTATTGACTTTAGTAATAATTTTACTCATAAACTCTGGTGTAATCCCAATATAACCTGCTAGGTCTTTCTGAGTAATTCTATTGACAATTTTTGGATATTTCTTTTTGAATTGAATATATCTTTCCTCAGCGGTTAAAGATATTCCATGATTAGAACGTTGTATATAACTTATGAGTGACTTTTGATATAATATGCGATAAAACTTTTCGAATTTTGGAATTTCCTGAAAAAGCAAATCATAATTTGCTCTAGAAATACCTAATAATTCTGAATTCTCTGTAGCTTTAATAAAATAACGTGTTGGTTTTTTGGTCATAAAACTAGCCATATCGCCAGTCCAATAATCCTCTACTGCAAACATGGATATATGAGGAGCACCATCTTCATCTAATGTATAAACCTTTAAACAACCTTTTATTATAAAATACTCATATTTAGTAAGATCACCAGCCTGCATTAAAAATGCCTTCTTTTTAACTTTTATTTCTGTAAGTAACGAAAGATATTTTTGCTTTTCTAATTCGGTTAAATCAATAAACCTAGCGATATTATTAAGAATTAGAGTATGTGATTCTTTGTGTTCCAATTTAAGTTTATTTTGAATATTGCTTTACATAAATTTTTATCCCGTGATTTAGTTTGAGTTAGTTGTTCTTTCAGTCTCTCTTAAATTTTTACTAATACATTCGGTGTTTACTTAGTTTCTGGGGTTAAGATCTAAGTTAGCAAAAGAAAACGAACTAGAGGAAACCCTGTAGAGTTTTTCGAGTACAAAGAGAATAAGCGATTAACTATACACTTTTTTATATGTGAACTGGACTCAATAACAATGCTTTTTTGAAAATTGTCCATGCTTTAGTAATAAACATCCATTCCAGAGTCCCTTGTTTCATCTCAAATTTGCACTGTAACAAAAAAACAAGAAAAAATGAAAACTAAAGTTCCATTAAAATTTTCTATCCTAGTTTTTTTACTAGG
Organism: Aquimarina amphilecti; assembly: GCF_900109375.1. Lineage (GTDB taxonomy): Bacteria > Bacteroidota > Bacteroidia > Flavobacteriales > Flavobacteriaceae > Aquimarina > Aquimarina amphilecti. The sequence continues at coordinate 127,157 of NZ_FOAB01000003.1, read as the reverse complement.
GTTTACAATTCAAACATTTTCAAAATCTAAAATCATAAACATTATGAACAACAAAAAAAATGAAACTATCGGATTATTAGTAACTATGAAAGCAAAACCAGGAAAAGAACAAGACGTTAAAAATTTCTTGCTTGGTGGATTAGGATTAGTGAATCAAGAACCTCAAACAGTATCTTGGTTTGCCTTTCAGGTTGATAAAAACACCTTTGGAATCTATGATACTTTTGAAGTAGAAGAAGGAAGAGAAGCACATTTAACAGGTGAAGTTGCGAAGGCATTGTTAGCAAATGCAAATGAATTATTAGAGAATTTTAATCCAAGCACAGATATTCAAACAATAGATGTATTAGCATCTAATCATAAATCTGGATTACAAAACAAAGGTTTGCTTGTTATCATGAAATCTAAAGGCACAAAGACAACCGATGTTGAAAACTTCCTTAATGTTGGTAAACAATTAGTTAGTGATGAAACAAAGACTTTATCTTGGTATGCTATAAAAATAGATGTTACTACATATGCAATCTTTGATACTTTTACAGATGATTCAGGTAGAGATGCTCATTTAACAGGGAAAGTTACAGCAGGACTTATGGAAAATGCTCCTGTTCTTTTAGATGGTTTTGAAGCATCTGCAATTCAGAAAATAGACATTTTAGCTTCGAAATAATTGTTATCTTTAGAAAGGAGTGTAGCAAACACTCCTTTCTTTTTAATAAGTAATACTAAAAAAAGGTATAGACTGTTATGGCTCAAATTATTATTGATAAGCAAAATGGAGAACTAGCCTTTAGACTAGAAAGGTTTGATGATCTTAATCAATTTGATCATTTACAGAGAAAAAATTATTATTCTATTGTTTTACTAAAAGGAAACAATTATAAGTTAAGTGTAGATCTTTCTATTTGTGAATTACAAGGAAACCAGATGATTTGCTTGTCGCCTTATCAACCTTTTATGATTTCTTCTGAAGAACCTTGTTCAGGATGGTTATTAAATTTTCATCCAGATTTTTTCTGCACATATAGACATCAAAATGAGATCGAAACAGAGGGTATTCTTTTTAATAACTTTTTTGGATTACCACATTTTAAAATTTCTGAAGAAGCATTATTTTTAAATCTCATAGATCAAATTTCAAAGGAGATGGATAGTGATTCTATTGCTCAACATGAAGTTCTTGTCGCTTTTTTAAAGGTTTTTTTAATAGAAGCAGTTAGACAGAAAAAACAATTCGATAAAGATACGGTGCCAAAATTTTCTGATGGTCAATCCGAAATATTACAAAATTTAGTTGATGCTATTGAGAAAAATTATTTTGAGTTACATTCTCCTAGTGAATATGCAGATTTTTTGTGCGTTAGCACTAAGACATTGGCAGGAATTGTAAAAAAATATTTGCAGCAAACACCTAGTAAATTAATTTCTAATAGAATCGTTATAGAGGCTAAACGTGAACTCTATTTAACCTCTAAACCTTTGAAACAAATTGCAGCTAATCTTGGTTATGATGATGAATTTTATTTTAGTAGATTTTTTAAAAAGAAGGTAGGTGTTTCTCCGGATAATTATAGAAAGACAGTAGGTTTTGCTAAACTAGAAAAATTATGATTGTCAGATTGCCTTAAATTATTACTAACGATTTTATATATGAGTAGTAGCAAAATTATTGCAACTGCTTTCTATATCACAATATACTTTATTTAATAAAATAACGGTTTGAGTAATTACTTAAACCGTTATTAATTAGGTTATCATTCAAATTCTGTAAAAATAACTTCTCTAGTTACTTGCCAACGATTATCCTCCCAAATTAAATCAATACTAAGAGCTATTTTTTGCTCAACTCCAGTTAAGTTAACTTTTCGTTTTAATATTGCATGACCATTGTTTTGGTTAGACTCAATGTGGTAGAATTCAGCCCAAGTATTTAGCGGTTCATCACCATTATCGAGTTTAGATTGAAATAAATCTTTGAACGTTTGCTTATTAGAAATCATTGTTTGTCCAGATGCATCAATCATTATAACTTGCATATTATCGTGATAGATCGAATCTAATTTTTCAATATCGAAAGTTGTAGCAGTTTCTATTAAACTCTCAATCGTTTTTTTTATTCCTTGTTTTGTTTGAGTATTCATTTTTTTTAAGATTTAGTAAAGGTTTGAGTATATTTTCCGAATACTTTTCTATCATAAATCCATGAGAGAATAGTTGCGATTATAGCAATTACAGAGGGCATAAATTCTCTGTCATTGACCATTATATGAGCACTTAAAGCAAGTATTACATCAAATAGAAACCCTGCGTAAGCGAGTTCTTTTAAAAAGTTGTTTTTTTTGGTAAGTATGGCTAAGACTCCAAATGTTTTTAAAATTGCTAATGGGTAGATAATCCAAATTGGAAATCCGAGGTTTATAAAAAAACCTTCGATTCTTGGGTAATTAAAGATATACATCATCGAACTAAACATAAATAATGCACTAAGTATTCCGGTTGAAATCCAGTAAATAATTTTATCTGTTTTCATAATATTAAAGTTTTTCGGGGATTATATTCGTTTTTAAAATGTTTAAGAGTTCCATTGGTTCCAGACGTGTCATATAGTCTTCTTCGAAATGAACAAATACAACTTCCATTTTTTTATCAATTACATAAACTGCAGGAACTGGTAATTCGAAATTGTTATTTCCGTGAATTTTGGTAAAATCCATTCCGAAATTTTGAAATTCCTTTTTGGACGCCTCATCAAGTTTAAAAATGATACCGGTCGCTTTCATTAACTTGGCATCAATATCTGTTAAGACAGGAAACGAAAGTGCATTTTTAGTAATTGTCTGGTTCGCCAATTCTGGTATTTCAGCACTTATCCCGACAATGTCAACACCTAATGCATTAAAACTTTTCCGTAAGTTTTCATATTCCCGTAATTCCATGTTACAATAAGGGCACCAACCACCTCTGTAAAAATTTAGAATTAGAAATTCCTTTTTTATAAAATCACTTAGTAATAAATGGTCTCCATTGATATTTTGAAGACTCATGTCTGTAACATTGTCTCCTACTTGGTGTGCATTTTCTTTTAAGTGATTTTTTCTAATATTATCAATACTATTAGTAAAGACTTTAATTATCGACTGCGGCATTCTTTCCATAGTAGCATTCCGCATTTGTTTTAGCTGTTCTTGCAATGTCATATTTATACCATTTTTGTTGGTACAAATATCCTGTCAAACACTGGAAATTTGATAATCTATGTTTTCAAACAAATAGTCAATATCTAACTGTGAGTAGTTTTTTCTAATTTCTGTTGAAATTGATTCGGAGTTAGATTTGTGAATTTTTTAAAAAACCGAATGAAGTTCGAAGGCTCTTTAAAACCCATTTTATAGGCTATTTCTTGAGAAGTATATTTGTTTTCAGAAATATTTCGTTTGGCTTCAAGTAATAACCAACTATCTAAGAAAGCTTTGGCTGTTTTATGACCAATCTGTTTACAAATATCATTTAAATATTTATAAGACACAGTTAATTTTTTCGCATAATCTTTTACATTATGGCTTTCGTGGTAGTGCTTTGTAATTAAATGTTTAAACTGAATAAAATCTTTGAATCGCTTACTTTCAAATGTTTTGTGCTGATAAATGGAAAGACGTTTTATTTGAAATAGTAACGCTATAAAAACGGAATTGATAATTTCTGCCTTCATAATATCATTAGATTCTAAATGTAGATTTTCAAGAAGTTGTAGCAGAGGTTTCAAGGTTGCTATATTCTCTTTTCCAATCAAAATACTTGGTGTGTGATAAATATGTAGAAAATGAAATAGATTCTTTTCACTTATATTTTCAGTAATAAAGTTTTCTTCAAAAGAAATAACATATCCTTTAACAGTCAGGTCTTTATTAAAAGAATGAACTTGGTCTTTAGTTAGAGGTAAAATTACACCTGGAGATAAAACTTCTTCTTTGAAGTCAATAGTATGAAAACTTTCGCCTTCTGTAATTAATATCAATGCATTAAATTTGATTCTATGTGGATTTGATAAGTCATAGTTACTTTCTTTACAACGTCTATATAATTCTTCGATGGATATGAATTCAAAAGGAATAGGTTGGTTAACGAACCGTGAAAAAATAATATTTTCTATGCTATCTTTCATGAATTATGATTGCTCATTAATCAGCTAAAATCTATCTTAATAGGGGCTTATAGCTGATGATAAGCACTAGATTTTGAATTATTACTAAATCAAATTTACATATTTTGCCTTTATCCTTTTTAGTAAACTGTTTCATTAAGTACCCTCTAAATACAATTTCTTCAGCAAATGCTGCGGATAACCAAACAAAAACAAGGAAGGTTAATATAACTGGCAAGTTTCCTTTGTAGCGTTCGAATTCAGAATAATCTATAGATTGTTCAGTAAGATAGGTGATGATTGGCATCAATACATAGCCATTGAATAGGAATATAATTATTGCTAATAGAGGAGCTATGATTAATAAACTTTTTATATTTATTCTTTTACGTTGAAAACCTAAAGAGGTAAAAAAATCTTTTTTGTATTCTATTGCACTCGCTATTAATAGTAATAAAGCTGCTATAATCATTTGGAAATATCCTGATAGGTATAAAATATAACAAAGAACGATAATGTAGGTTACAGAGGGATGTACAACTCGTTTTTTCCGAATGGTATCAAAATAACAGCTAAATGATCATTGTATTTTATAGTTTACCCTTAAACCAATTCATGAATTCTTGCTTTTTATATCTACTGATATTTATTTGAAAAGCTTTTTTATCAGAAATTATTGGTTTTATTAGTACAGATAATTTGCCATTTTCTATGGACTGCACTTGCTCGATAGAGCGGACATGAAGTATGGTTTGTCTATTAGCTCTATAGAAGCTTTGTTCACTGACTTCATTTTCAATTTCATTAAGGGTAAAATCCGTAATAATTGAGGTTCCATCAGTTTTTACAATATACACTATTTTGTTTTCACTATGTATAAAGGCAATTTCAGCATAGTTAACTAAGGTTATTTTTCCTCCTTGTTGAACTTTAATTGTGCCTTTTATGGAAATAAGTTTGTGAAGCTTATAAATATCAGTTGAAAATAAAAGAGCAATTCCGAGAGTGCAAATTAGTAGAGATAGTGAAAGTCCTGTTAGTAAATGATACATACTGTATGATTCAATTCCATTAATCAAACCGTTTAAACCATAATAGAAGAAGAGGTATAGTATGGTAATATAGCCTAAAGTTGAAAACAGAAAACGTAAAAGTAGTTGTGTGTTAATTTGTTTTGTGAAGTATTTGTTTTTAAAATATATAAAATTGAAACGAGCGATAATAATCATTAGACTTCCTCCAATAATTGAAACCGTTATAGGAAATAGAGGAAATTCATAACCTTTGTTAAAAGGGAAATTTTTCGGTTCAAAAAGATGGTTTAATACAATAGAAATTAATACAATTATAAGGGTATTTCTAACCCAAAAATTTGAAAAACTAATATAGTTTTTCAAAGAGTTAATTATTGTTTTCATTAAAACTTTTAATCTATTACTTTGTTTTTTAGCTTATGTACAATGCCAAATATATAAATCAAATCAAAGCAAACATACCTGAACCAATTGATTTATCTGTTCATTTTTATCCATACATTGTTGAGTCGTCAAAATTTTCTCCATCAAATGATTGTGCAATCAAGGAGTGATTTCCAAACATTCCATTTTCATTGTAAAAAACATCAATAGAATCTTTTGATAAAAAATTAATTCCATTTAATTCTAAATTATTCCTAAATCCTTGTTCCTCCAATTGTGGATGCCCATTTTTTTCATCCGCCCAATTTTCATTATAGTTGTCCAAAAAATCTCTGACAATAGCATCCTTTGCTTTTTTTTCATAGAATTCGAAATTCTCTAAAAGCTTGTTTGCTAATACTATTGTTTCTTCAATTGTTGCATCATCAGGATCTAGTCTTAAATCGATTTTTTTAGTATTGAGTGTTACGATTATTTTATATGATCCTTCAATGTCTAGATCTTTATCAAGTTTTTCTTTTGTTATTTTCATTTGAGTTTTTATGTGACCGCCAACGTCTCGTATAAGAAACGTAGGGCAGAGGATAAGCACTATATTTCATATATGATGTTACTAATGGTTTTACATTTTTAGTTTTACACCATTGATTTGTTGCAGTACGTTGCTTTTTCAAAATCCCTAATATTGATTGAAATAATCGGGACGTTAGGGAACATTAATTTCAATTCAGTAATAATCTTTCTCGATAAATTCTTTTTTTGAGAAATGGTTCGTCCTTCCATAATATTAGCGAAGATGTGAATAAAATCATCTTCAGTATTCCCGATATTGTAATATTCAAAAGGATTGATTCTTACTTTAATATCTCCCTTATCAAAAAGGTCAGTTGATTCTGCGGTATCGTATACTTTTTGGATAATTTTTTTTGGTGATTTTGTTTTTATAATATTTTGAGAACAGTCAATTACAAAATGTGGCATAAATTATTTTTATTTAAGATGTATATTTAATAGGTGGGCTATTGTTTCGTTGCAGAATTATCTACGAGAACTATATCGAGATAATCAAGCTCTTTATTGCAAGATAAGAATTCCCATTCAGGAAATTTCACCACAATAAATTACAGATGTTGTTGTGCTTGGTTTTTTATTGTTTAAGATAATTTACCATCCATTGCACTCCGAATTTATCTGTAAATGACCCAAAGTATGCACCCCAAAATGTATCTTCTAGTGGTGATATTATCGTTCCTCCTGATGAAAGCCCATTAAATAATTTTACAGCTTCTTCTTTACTCTCTGGGCTAATAGATATATAATAATTATTCCCGAATGTTAGCGATTGTCCCTTGGATTCAAGTAGATCAGTCCCCATAAGTAAATTTCCAGGCCCTATTGGTAAACCAACATGCATTATTTTTCGTTTATCCTCTTCCGACATTAAATCATTATCAGGCATATCCCCAAAGCGTCTTATTCCACCAACGAATTCAGTACCAAATACTGATTTGTAAAAATTAAATGCTTTTTCAGTATTACCCATAAAGCTTAAATACGTATTGATTGTTGCCATATTTTATTTTTTCAGAAAGTTAATTATTCTCAACCTTTAGATTAAGTACTTACTAGCTATCTTTTATACACGCTGTTGTAGGTAGTTATTTTTCCGTTTGCTTTTGAATCCAATCCATAAGTTCATCTTTATTTATTGCATCCCAAGTTGATTGAGTATTCTTTTTTGATGATGGGTTGTCCTCGGGTTGTAATACAATTAATTCGGTATTTTTATTTCCTGCTAGTTTCAATTCAGCTAAAAAGCCAACTATATCTGTCGAATTATTATCGTATAATGTTCTTAGTTGTTTTGTCAGTTTATATTTTATTGCAGGTTCTATATATGCTCGAACTCCATATTCATTGTAAATCTTAACATTTTCATTTTTTTCATCAAAGTAACTGTAAGATGAGAAGTTGTGATAATTTTTGGGATTAGTTTTTGGTGTTCCTTCCAAGTATTTTTCTAATAGATAATTTATAAATTTTGGTTCCCAAAGATCAATTCGATTAATTCTGATATCACGTTTATGTTGATACCATTTTCTTGTAAAATCCATTGTGAAATTACAGATAACAATACCTTCTATTTTAAGTTTAAATTTGAAGTCACTCTCTTTCACGAATTTAATATATCGCATCGCTCTATGTCCAACTAAACTTGCTCCTAAAAAGAAAATGTTTTCATTAGGTAAATTATGTTTATTAAACACTTCTTTAATTAGATTATGTGTAGAATTCATAGATGATTTAGAAAAATAGAAATCAAGTGGAATTTCGGTTGAAACAGATAATACCGCAAAGTCTTGTTTCGTTGCTGGCGTATACATCTGCTTTGAGCTGTGGTTTTTTTTGTCATACCTTGAATCTTCGAGAAAAATAAGTACACCTTTTATTTCCTTATTTTCAGGAAGCATTAGAGTATAACCTTTTTGAATAAAAGGCAAAAAATCATTTTCTCCTATTCCAACTCTTAAACTATCATTTTTTACTGGTTCGTAAGATTCAATCATCTTCTGTGAAAAAGATTTAGTACTAAAAACAGTTAAGAAGAATAAAAATAACACGTTAAAAGTTGTTTTCATTATGGTTTATTTTTAATTTTTCTATTCTAAAAGCTAAATTTAAAAATTTGAACATCTTTGTAAATAATCGCAAATCTTTCGGTTTAGCACTGATTAGCTATGTTTTTTACACCTTGTTGCATGTAGTTATTTATTTCACTTCGCCATCGAACCCATACCAAGTAAGAGTCTTCTTTTTTAATTTTGAAAACTCACGAAATAATTGTCCTAATTTGTTTAGTTCAGTAGTGTAACATTGGATATTAAATTCCGATAAAGAATTTTTATTATTGTTTAATCTAATCCGGACAATACAGTCACTTGAGTGTTTTAATAAAGAAAATTCGCATTTGAAATAGAATGCGAAATTGTCTTTTGGTTTTTCCGAACCTAATTCCCAAAGAAATGTTTTTGTCCCATTAAATGGAAAACCTTCAAGAGCATCTGCTAATTCCTTAAGCTGTTCAGCGTTGTCATAAATTTCAAGTTCTCCAGTACTCTGGCCATTAGATGCTCTAAAAATCAAATTTATGTGATATGGTTCTTCATAGGGTTGCCGAATTATATGTATTGTTTTCTCCAATTAAGGTCGGTTAAATTTCTTAATTATACAAAATGTTCTAGTATATGAAACGTAGCGTGTTTCAGCAACTAATTTAGTTAAAAACAAACAGCATATAAAATTCGTAAGAATTTTAATAAGTAGACCAGCACTAGCAATTAATTTTATACTGTGTTGCCATTTTGTTGATTTTTCAAGTTCAAATTATCCTAGAATACCTTAGCATTTTTTGTGTTTTTAGTTACCTAGACGACTGTATTTTCCAGAGGGCTCAATTTTCATTTAGTTAATTTTTTGAGCTTTTTTTTAGCATCTTTATTGCCATCTATTTCAATAGCTTTTTGATATTGTTCTATGGCTTTTTTCTTTTCCTTTGTTTTTGAGTAAAAATCACCCATTGCTACATAACTTCTAGATTCTCCTGGATAAAAATGTAGGTTAATATCCAGATAGGCTTTGGCTTTTTTAGGTAAATCGTGTACGTCTAACATGAAAAATCCTAAATCATTTGCAAATTCCCATTTTGGTTTCATATCACGTTTAAACCGAATACTAAGTTTATTAAAGTGAGTATAAAAAGGTTGTGTTAGCTCTTCTTTACTATATCTTTTTGGAGTGTTAAAACGCCATCTTTCTTTGAACTTATACCATTTATATACAGATCGCAAACCATTGTACATCCCCAGTGTTACGATACCTCCGTGATCTTCTTCTGGATAATACTTCCATGATGTTTCAAGATGGTTTTGATTTTCTACCAGTATATCGTGAAACTTAAGATTGGCTCTTAACCCTTCCGTGGGTTCATCATCCATTCTCCTCACTTTAACAGTGTCTACGTTATAACTATTTGCTACAGCAAGATGTAATGATTTGTTTTGATAATTATCTTTTTTAAGTAACTTTTTAGATTTCTTGATTAGATTTTCTTTATCCCACCAAAGACTGGGGTCTATAGCTAGATAATTGTCAAAAACATCTGGATGATTTACATAGGCATATATCGTAAAAAGACCTCCTAGCGAATGCCCTAAAATGGTGCTCATTTTATCTGCAGGGTATTTATTTTCAAGATATGGAGCAAGTTCGCACTGCATAAATTCTAGAAAATTAGAAGCGCCACCAGAAGTTTCAACAGAATGTCCCTGACGACCTACAAGAACATTTGTAGGAGTAAAATCTCTAGTGCTATCTGTATTAGTAATTCCCACAACAATAGACTTTGGGATATCAAAATCTTCTAATAGTTTTAACATGCCTGTAACGGGATAAAAATGCCGTGGAGAATTCAATACATATATTATAGGATATTTTTTTCCTTCTTCTATTTCTTCAGGAAGATGTACCCAAATATCACGTTGTTCTTTAAGTACATGAGAATATAAAGAATCTGTGATTCCAATAACTATTTCATTTTTTTCGTTTTTACAAAACTGAGCATTGCTCTGAAAATGTATGCTTATAAGAACGAGTAATAATGATATGTTTTTCATTTATGAAGCTTTTTTGAAGAATCGTTAATAATAGTATAACGGGATAAAAATACATTTAAAAAAGCTTCAAACCATTAAATAATATGGGCTTGGTACGAAAGATGATTTTTCAGGTACGAAAATTATAAGGCTAGAATACTATCTTTATAATTTTTAGAAACACTAACCTCCATTTGGGTAAGGAAAATCGTATTTTGGTTTTTCCACGACTTAAAATGTGTTGGATTTATAAAGTGAGAACGATGCACTTGTACTAAAAAAGGGATCTCTTGATGCAACTTTTTTAATGAAGAACGAATGAGTTTTGAACTTAACTCTCCATTATCTAAATAGAAAATCTCTACATAGTTTTGAGAGCTAGATGCACTTACTAAATCTGAAGGGTATACTTTAAGAATATCTAGTTTATTATCACCTCGTATAGTGAGTAGGATCTCTTTAGGAGGGATAAGTCTTACGACATATAGTCTAGAGAATATTAATAACGGGACTAATACAATAGATGTCTTAGCAAATAGAAAAGAAAAGAAAGAAAAATTATAGACACTATTTATAATTGAACTTTTAGAATACTTATAGAAAACAATATTCAAAATCAAGCATAAACATAGAATCGTTATAATTTCAAAAAAAACATTCCATCTCAATATCTTTTTATAGACCCTGTTTTGTATCACAGCTACAATACCGTAACACAAAAATGTAAGAAATGAAAACCCAATTCCGAGGCCTACCCAATTGGTATTCGAAAAGAATTCAATCTCAAATGGTTTTATAAAGTAAACAAAACAGAACATCCAAATTCCTATAAATACCCCTATCAATAAGTGATGTTTTATGGAGGGATTAAGTTTATTCATTTGTCAATACAATTTGAGTTTGGGACTAATTTAAGCATTTAATAAATTATATAAATGTTGTTGCGATTTTGTTAATATTTATCGAATGAGTAGCGTTTCTTTAGCTGACTATTCTGTTTTGATTTTAATTCAGTTCAGAGGTTTTTTTTAATAAAATTGAGAGATATAGCGTGTAGACTTCTTTTTTGTGACTTTTCATTCTTAAAGTTTAAAATAAACTCAAAAAAATAAACTAGTTTTTTATTCCAATAATGCTCTGGAATGGATGGTAGCGGTCTTGTGTATGGTTAGTTGCTATAAGAACCAAGATAATAAAAAGAGACTGTGATTAAGAAATTCGCTAGAATTTTCTTGATAGATTTTAAAAACCATCAAGTAATAAACTATGCGTGTAGTTGGTAATTGTTATTTATATTCAGATTTCAATAGCGCAAAAACTATTGAATCATCCATTTTATTATTATCAAAATAATGATGTTTTAAAAAGCCTTCTTTCTCGAATTTCATTCTTTTTAGCAGCTTTATCGAAGGCGTGTTATTTGGGCTTACAAATGCCTCTATTCTTTCTAAGTTCATATTGTTAAACCCATAATTAACAATTGATACTATTGCTTCTGACATAATGCCTTTATTTTTATAGTTATCATCAAACAGTCCATATCCTATTTCTGCTCTATTGTGGTCAGTGTACCAAGTATGAAATCCACACCAACCAATAATCGCAGCTGTTTTTTTATCAATTAATTGATGGTAAAGGAATTTCTTATTATGTGTAGAAAGGCCTTTTTTATACTTTTCTTTTTCTTCCACTAATTTTTCAATCGAATTTAAGCCAAGAATAACTAATTGTTCATCCTGAGACATATCAGAATAGATAGAATCAAAACTTTCTTGAGTAAATTTTCTTAAAATTAATCTGTCAGTTATTATTTCTTCAAACTTCATTTTTAATTATTGCTAACGTTTAATTTATGTGCTGTAGGAAGGCAAAGTGTAACCTAACTATCTACATTTTCTGCGCATTGGTTGCTAACTTTTACTTTCTGAAAGCGTTGCGTCTTATCAAAAATACAACAACCATTCGATTGATCATTTTACTGCTATGATCATATATATAATATTAGCATTAGTCTTTTATTCTGCAGAGTCTTTAATCACATTTGTTTTCGATAAATAATCATGAATTCCATTTTTTACAAATAGAAAAGAGAGTCTATCAAATGGTATAAGTCGGCAAAAAGTTCGGATAATAATATCACCATTCGTGGGTTTTTCTCCGTTCATTTTTATAACTCTTGTTTTTGTAACAAATTTCCCAATAGTTTTCTGGAATTTTATTTCCATTATCGCATAGTAAGCGATAAATGTTCCAAAAATCAAAATGTAGCCAATTAGAGAAATCATTCCTTGGTCAGTAGGTTGAATGAAAAGTTCAATTACAAAACTTACAATAAATGCTAGAATTAACCATACAATGAAGTCAATTAAAAAATTTACAAATCGAATTCCGGAACCAACAACGTTAGAATTAACTTTTTCCATTTGTTCTTTTTCGACAACAACTTTTTCTCTAATTTGTTCAAAGTCCGAAGTATCAATATTCCGCTTTTTTATTTCTGATTCAGCTGCCTCGATTGCGAGGGGATTGTATTTTTCTCTTTCTACAGTCAATATTTTTATTAGCTGTTCGTCAGTCTGTTGGGACATAACTTCTAGAAATTCGTTTTCCATTCAGTTTTATATTAATGCTAGCGGCTAGTGTATAAAATCGTAGCGTGTAAAAAGATACTACATTTTGGATTTAACACCGAGCCAAATTTTTATATTTTGATTTACCTTTTCTGCTTTTAAAGCCAAATTAAAAATTTGACAGAGTTAGCTTATATGCCTTAAACGGCCAACCCCGTATTAATTATAACCATTGTTGGCAATAGTTTTAATAATTTATATTTCTAGGATTAGAATCTTCAAACTTATATTCTTTTTTTTCAATTTGTTTTGTTGTAGTTTCCGTAGATATATTTTCATTTAAAAGATTAGTTATTTCTGTAATTATTTCACCATTAATTACATTATAGTTTGATTTGTAATGTTCTCCAGCACCATTGGCGGAAACTTCGATATTAGTTAAAAGCAATTTTTTTCCAAAATACTTAAATTTAGATACATTATTTCCTACTACACCTACTCCATATAATTCTATTATTAGTTCATTATTCGCTATAGTTATATCCTCTATATCGTAGCTGTTTTCATAAGATTCACTTGAGTCAGAATAGTATTTTGAAGGAAAAACAGTTTTAGAGATTTTATCTAGTCTATAGATGTTATTATTATCCTTTAATAAGATAATAACATCTCGATTACCGTTAAAGTTTACTTTTCTTTTTACAACTATCGCAATATCATTTATTTTATCGCCATTTAAATCTCCTTCTGTCTTATATTCTACTTCATAATCTGAAGAGATGAGATTTAAGAAGTCTTTACCAATTATTTCAAACTCTTTTCTATTTGCTAAAAAACCACCAAAAACATATTTAACATTTGATTGATTTTTTGTTAGTACGCCTAACCATTCTCCTTTTATCTGTTTATTTTCATCAGTAATACTTTCGAATATATTAGTTTTTTTTACTACTTCTACTTTTTCTCCAAATTCAAATTTTCCAATGATTTTACCTTTAGGTTTTTTTCTGAAATTAAGTCCTGACTTAGCTATAACATATTTAATGTTATTATTTAATTCCTTTATTTCAGTAGATTTTTCATAAGTTGTTGAATCCTCATTTTTTTTTAAATCTACATCGGTTTTACAACTTAATAGTTGAATTAAGATTATAAAATAAAGTGTGTTTTTCATAATTTTAGCTAACGTTTAATATATGTGTCCTAGCTGCTCAAATTGTTACCTAACCGCAGACGTTTTCTGCGTATTGATTAGTGTTTTTTATTTAATAATCATTGCGCCTTTGCAAATATATACGAACCTTTGGATTGATTAAGAATCTACTATTATCGCATATATATTATTATCATACGTTTTAATTTTTTATAATCGGTGGCGGTGGAGGAGGTAGAGGAATATTTTTGAACTCAGAATCTTTTTCGGATTCAGATTTGATTTTTTCCAATCCAGTTTTATCCACTAATCGTATTTCATCTATCAAAACATTATCTCTATTCTTGAAAAGCAGGAATAATTGTCCAAATTCCTCTTTAGTTTCTTTATTAAAAAAATGAAATGTGTACACCGGGCGTTCTTCATTTATAAGAACTAAGTAATAAGTAACTTTAAGAGGAGAGGCATTTATATCAGACTCTAGTTTAGAAATTTTGGAGATTGTTTCTTGTAGTTTTTCACCTTCGTACCATTCAGTGACATCAGAGATACTATTTTTATCAACTATAGTTCGTCCAATTTTTTCACATTGGATGGTGAAAGAAGCAAATTCGGGTTGAAATATTGTTTTTTTTTCCTGAGAAAAGGCACTTACGATAGTCAATATAGCTATTAATGAAATATATCTTTTCATATTTTTGGCAATGTTTAGTGTATGTATCATCTCGCGGTAAAATGTTACCTTACTTTTTCATTTTTATATCTATTGATCAGTTAATTGCAATTTTAAATATTTTATTTTTTTGTAGCAATTAGGACGCATGTTGGATGTAAGTTTTAAGTAATATACATCCTTTATTACATAAGATTCTGCTGTTACCAGATCTTCTATACCTATAGTGTATTGTTTGTTTATTTTTAGATCAGTTATCGTAATTTCTTCCTCGCTATAATAGTTTGAATAAGAAATGGCTGTTTTTCCTTTCGAACTTAATGGTTTGCCTAAGGTATAAAGGGTCTCTTCATTCTCTAAGTCAACCGAAAGATACCCCCAGTGCTCATAACCAGATACTTCTATCAGTACATGATTAAAATAAATACCCTTAAACTGGTAGCCTAATGATTCTTTGGGGACACTACCGTTTATATTACATGCTTTTAGTATTCTTCTGTAATTGGTAGTACTATAAGTAAACTTTTTATTAAAGGTGTAACAAGAATCGTTGAGTTTAAATGTTTTGGGATAGGTGGTTATTATTTTCTGTTCATTGGCAGGAGTGAAATCTATGAACTTTTCTGCAATTTTTTTATGTTTTTCGTAAGCTGCGCTGTCAATAAACTCATACCTACCTTGTAGTTCATCTTCTATTATTCGAGTTTTATACTCACAGTGTTGAGACCACGATAGTCGAAACATAAAAAATAAAAGTATTATGAATAGTCTATGGCTCATTTTTTATTGGTTGATGTTAACTATTTTATTTTTTCTCATTTTCGGTCCATTTTTAAAAAATTTCTCCAAATTCAAAATTAAATACTTTTTATAGCTCTTTTGCTGTATAAAATGTAAAACCATGTCAAAGAAGTGTAAATTTTTAATGTAGTAGCTGGGCTTTTGGTTATTATGGAGGGTGGCTCTCGGCTATGGTTAGTACGGCAATTAAAACTGCTGAATTTCTACCTTTGACTAGATTATCAACAGTACCATACAGCTGTTTTTATTGTTTATTTCGATTTAATATGCATTACTTGTCTGCTCAAATAGACGATTCTTTCATGGTCGTAATTAAATTGTGTTGTGGAATTTTCTTTACGACTTCTTTTCTAATTTTAACACCATCAAGAATTACAGATCTATTCATATTTGATACTCGCATAAGCGACCCAGTGTTTTTGAGTTGCGATAGCTGTAGTTCCCATTCCTAAGTCTTCTACTGTTATAAGCTCATGATCTATACTCGATTGATAATCTAAAAAAGTTCCTTGTAACGGTTTATTATGTAATGCCTGATTTAATTTATTTGCAAAACTCACTCCAAAAGGTACAGAATAACGACCACACCAAACCCATTTGTATTCTTTATAATCATTAGTTTGCACGGTGTATTCTGTAAACGTTTTTATTTTTTCATTACTAATTTCGTTTACTAAACACTTCTCGATAATCTCCATATCTATAGCTCTAGCTTTTTTAGTGCCTTTATCATCAACTCCAAAAGGGGCTAAATCTCTACCCCATTCTTCATTACCATAATGAACGGCATCGTTAGAAATGACAACTGCTACATCTTTTCCATAGGCAAGATTCTTTTCTTTTAAAATTTTTGACACCACAATAGAAAGGTCATTACCTATGACATCAATCAATGAATAATTTATATAGGGTACAAGTATTGGGATAATTTCTAGATTTTTATTTTTCCGATGTAAAAAGGGTACAATTGCTTCTAAAGAATGTTCTAGTTCTTGCATATCGTTATGAACCAGGTATGAATATTTTGGAAGTTGCTCAATAATTTCAGAGTTTATATCAGACACTTTTAAATCACCATAAGGAGATTCCCAATGTGTAAAATCTCCAAAAATGATTTTGTCTTGAAGATTAAAGTTTCGAGCGCGATGAGCAACACCAACGAGAATAATAGTGTTAGCATTAATTCCTTTAAGTGATTCGTAATACAAACGTCCAGCGTATTTGTAATCGTCATGTGGACTTACCGCTGCTTTCCATTGCATACTATTTTTAGAATCCTTAATGCCTAAACGGTTATAAATAGAGTCTAATTGCCAATTATATTTTGTGAAACCAATTGTATCATGCACAGGTCTAACTCTTTTTTCTAATGCTTGGTCTTGTACTTCGTTTTTTACTATTGTTTGGTTTTTACAACTGAAACAACAGATACACACTATAATAACAATGATTAGTCGCATATAAAGTTTTATTTTAAATAACGTATACTAAAAAATAATTTTTTATAGAGTTCACGATTTTTGGATATGTTGTCGATTTTTCGATTACTGCTAACGTCTCGGCTATGTTTAGTACGGGAATTAAAAGTAATTAACTTTCGATTAAGCACTTAGCCAAAACTTTTTATTTTGTTTTATTTTTTCATTTTTAAAGCCAAATCAAAAGATTTGGCGGACTTGGTTAAAAGCTCTAAACTTTGGATTAAGTACCAAAACCCGTATTAACTATAGCCATTGTTGGCAAATCGTATTTTTTTATTCAAAAAGTTTATTTTCGTTTTCGATTTCTCTTTTTCCATCCTCAGTGAAATACATTGTTTTACAAGAAGGACAAAATAGATAGTATTCAAAATAATATGATTGATTTGCTTTAACTTTTTTCTTTTTCGGTGATTTCTTAATTACAGGTTCTCCACATTTTCGACATTCATCTCCTACGTTTTCTATTTTTACCTTGCTTTTTTGGGTAAATGTTGTATTGGCAGATGAACTTTGGTCAGTATCGACTTCATTAGGTTCATATCCAACGTCCTCGATAAGTTCGTTTGAATTTATTCCATTATTTGCGAGCGTATCACATCGTTCATTTTCTGTGTGTCCTGAATGACCTTTAACCCAATTAAATTCAACATTATGTTTGGATATTGCATTTAATAATCTGTCCCATAAATCACTATTTATTGCAGGAACATTCTTTTTTCTTTTCCACCCGTTTTTTTTCCACTTTTCAGCCCAACCTTTTGTTATTCCATTAATCACATATTTGGAATCTGTAAAAACTTGAACATTAGATTTGGTCTTTAATTGTTCAAGTCCGAAAATCACTCCCATTAATTCCATTCGGTTATTGGTAGTTAATTCATAACCTTTAAAAAATTCTTTTTGTTTTCCTTTATATGATAATATTACTCCAAAACCACCTTTTCCTGGGTTTGGTTCAGCACCTCCATCAGAAAAGAGTTCAATATCTGGAATTTCAGTCCATTCTTTCATCGGTTTTGGTATATGTTTGCCAACATGCGAGTATAGTTATTACGTATAGTACTGTTTGTAATTAATTACACGCATTTGTAATTATTTGTTTTTCGTTTCTAAAATAAAGTAAAAATTCCCCAAATTCAAAATTCTAATTCAGATAATTTTATAGATATTTTGCTGTATAAAATGTAAAGCTATGTCAAAGAAGTTTAATTTTAAATATAGTAGCTCGTCTTTTGATTATAATGAAGACTAAAGGGTTTGTGTATTGTTATTCTCTAACTTGTGTATCCAGTTTTTCGTTTTATTAGTTATTGGTGTTTTATCTGATTTATTGATCATCTCCAACATCAGTTTTTTGAATCCTTCAGTCCATTCAATTCCTTCTTGTTTACTAAACAATTCAACTTGATATGACCACCCTATTGCTCGTCCTTCAATTTTATATTCGATTAAGATAAATTCATTTAGTAATTTGGTCCAATGTGGTTCGCTACATTTTCCGAAATCGGCTCCGTGCATAAAGGAAACGATATTGTCTCTAGACACATTACTGACATACATGGACATCCGATAGAGAAAGTGGATCATCCTTTCGGTTTCAAGTGGTTTCATTTTTTTTAGGATAAGTTAGCGCCAAATTTATGAATCGGAGCAAGGTAAACATACCCGGGCCAATTGATCTATCTGCGCATTTTTATTTCTTATTCAATTTATAAAAATCTAGCGCCATTGCAAAAAAGAAATGACCTTTAGATCTAGCACTAAACTTTGCTATGATTTCATATATAATGTTAGTAGCTGACTTTTTTATAATCGGTTTTAATTGACTTATGATTTTTATTTAAGTCTTTATTTAAGATATACATAGACTTGAACATTTTATATGTTTTATGATCCACTCGCACTAATTTTCTCTTTTTTTTAATTAGAGTATCTCCTTTAATTTTAAATTCAACGGAAGCTTTGTAAGGTCTAACGGGAGGTCCTCCCAAAGCCCAAAAAGGAGTATTTCGAACTGATCCTTCATATCTCTTAATTGTCACCCTAGATTTATTAGCTATATAATAAAACTCAGCTTTACTATCTAGCCAATCAGTTAAGTTATCATTAGTGATTTTTTCACTAGATTCATAATTACTATGACTTCTTGATAGTTGAACTGTATTGTTTTTATTAAACTTTATAAGATCAGTTGTGATTTCGTCCTTGTAATTTTCGTCAATTGATATGAGAGTATCTTTTGATACATATGTTCCAATAATATTTATAGAACTGTTTCTATTTGAGATTCTGGAATATTCACTATTACTTAATTCATAAGCACTTTTTTTCGATCTACAAGAAGTTAAACTTATAGAGATATAAACTATTATCATTAAAGTAATGATTTGGCGAATAAAAAGCATTCTGCAAGTTTTGTTTGCACCTAACGTTTAATATATGGCAAGTTGGGCAGGAAACAAGCGATTAATTTCGGTTAAGCCACAAGCCAAATCTTTTGCGTTTTGTTTTAATTTTTCTCTTTTAATACCAAATCAAAAGATTTGGCGACTTTGCAAACAGACAAAACCTTTCGGTTAAACACTAATCTCCCAATTTGCTATATATAATGTTAGCTGCTGGTTATTTTATCCAAGTTCCGAAGTTTTCATATCCTTTGTCTTTATTCCATTTATACGTTTTTCGTACATCTGATAACTGGACAAATTCATTTTTTTTCGATGGTTTGGCTTTAGTTAATTTAAATTTCGATTTATTTTCCACTGCGCTATATTCAACCCATTTTCCGTTTAAGTATTCAAAAAAGGTAATGTGTGTTCCTGAATCATTGTATCTATATCCTAAATATTTAAATGGGTTTTTACCAAGATTTTTAGTCTCCTTATTTTTATCTTTTATTCCATTTATATGAACACCAAATATATGATTGCCTCGAACAAATGATTTGAATATCTCGTACCTGACCCAAGGTCTTTTATAAGTTTCTGTTCCAATTAATACGCAAGTATTCGAAGTATTTTTCAAAGCAGAATTAATCATACGTTTTAAGGCTGCAAAACCTTCTTTCTTTGCTTTTTCCCAAATTGAAGCATCAAAAAATCCAGCAACTTCTCTATTTGGCTTTGTAACCCAATGTTGTCTAACTACATTGGCTCTAAATGATTTTACATCATCGTGGTGGAAACTGAAAAATACTCTTTTAGCCATATTAGTTGATTACATACATTATTATTAAGGTTATGGCTGTCAAACCACCATAGAAAAACAATTGAGTTACAGAAAAAATTGATGATAGCCAAGAGTCTTTTCCTTTATCGAACGGTTTTGCGTTCATATCAAAATCTATGTCCTTTTCCTCTTTATTTTTCACAGAGTTGTAAAGTCCTCTGTATTGTCTTTCAAGGCTTAAATAATATGCGTCCAATAACCAAAATATTGGTGTAGATATATAGGTGATTATTACATAACTTATATCTGAATCCTTGGCTGCAAAAGCAAATAAAGCGGCAACTAATGTAACCGACCAACCTTTAAGTAAGAATGAATTTACATTCATTCTTGTTATTACTAATTGTATAAATTCTAAATGTTTTCTTTTATTCTCCATTGTTTATTCTTTTAGCCAATCGCTTAACCATTTCTGTGAACCGTCTGGGTATTTAATTCTAAAAATGTTGTCATAAATACCATCATTTCCTTGAGTTACTGATTCGATACGTGGATAAATTTGAAGATATTCATTACCATACCAAGAACCACTATTTTCTGCAAGAGGTAATATAGCTAGATTATCTTTTGAAAATTTAAAAGTGTCTCCTATTCCTAATTCCCAATTACACCATTTTGAAATTACGGCATCATTTGTTGCAAGTAAAATGAATTTATCATTCGAAATAATTTTGGATTTAATTTTTACTGCAGTAACACCGCTTGTTTTTTCAGGCATACTTTCGTCCATCCAATCAACATATACAGATACATTTATTGCTTTAAAAAAAGCGATTGCCTCCTTAATAAGGCTTTTGTCTTTATGTGAATGAGATAAAAAAACACCAATTTTAGATGATGTTTTTAATTCAACTCTGGCTTCATTCAAAACGGTATAAAGATTCTTACCTCGAGAAGTCGTTCGTCTTTCTGTCAGTGATGAAAAAGCTTGTTTTGTAAATATTGGCATAGTGTTGTTTTAACTTGCAGCTAACATGCGAGTATAGTTATTACGTATAGTACCGTTTGTAATTAATTACACGCATTTGTAATTATTTGTTTTCCGCTTCTAAAATAAAGTAAAAATTCCCCAAATTCAAAATTCTAATTCAGATAGTTCGTATAGCTGTTTTGCTGTGCCAAATTAAGAGATGCTATTAACGGTTCTAGTTCTTACCATAAACTACCTTTCTAAAACCTGATAAATGTCATTTTTTAAGAAAACATGCACCCATACTTTTGGAGCCTAATAAGAATCTTATGGGTGTTATTTATGTTTTATTAACCATTAGTATTGTCGTTGCCATCGTGTTTTTTGTGGCTTTTATTCTCTCTGTAAAAAAAGGACAATACGATGATACCTATACACCTGCGATCAGAATGCTTTTTGATGATGAGGTGATTACAGAATCCAAAGAAAAATCTTCAGTAACAACTAATAACAATCACGTATAATATGAACATAGAACAATTCTATTACGATAATAAAATCGTAAAAAAATTCTTATACGCCACCATGCTTTGGGGTATTGTAGGGATGTCGGTCGGATTGCTGCTGGCATTTCTGTTTTTATTTCCTAACCTTACCGATGGGATTCCTTGGTTAAGCTTTGGGCGTTTACGACCACTACATACCAATGCAGTGATTTTTGCCTTTGTGGGTAATGCCATCTTTGCCGGAGTGTATTATTCTACCCAGCGATTGCTAAAAACCAGAATGTTTAATGATACGCTTAGTAACATTAATTTTTGGTGTTGGCAATTGATCATCGTTGGCGCTGCAATTACATTACCGTTAGGATATACAACTTCTAAGGAATATGCAGAATTAGAATGGCCTTTTGATATCGCTATCGCTATTGTTTGGGTAGTTTTTGGTTGGAATTTGATTGGTACCATTCTAAAACGGAGACAACGACACTTATATGTAGCCATATGGTTTTATCTAGCCACCGTAGTTACTGTGGCAGTACTTCATATTTTCAATAGTTTAGAATTACCCGTAAGTGCATTAAAAAGTTATTCGGTCTATGCAGGTGTACAGGATGCGCTGGTACAATGGTGGTATGGACATAATGCGGTAGCCTTCTTTCTTACCACTCCTTTTTTAGGATTGATGTATTATTTTGTGCCAAAAGCGGCGAATAGGCCGGTATATTCCTATCGATTATCGATTGTGCACTTTTGGTCATTGATATTTATTTATATCTGGGCAGGACCACACCATTTATTATACTCTTCATTACCGGATTGGGCGCAGAATTTAGGTGTTGCTTTTTCTATAATGCTAATCGCGCCATCTTGGGGTGGTATGATTAATGGCTTATTAACCTTGCGTGGTGCCTGGGATAAAGTACGTACAGATCCAGTATTAAAATTTATGGTGGTCGCGATCACAGGATATGGGATGGCAACGTTCGAGGGACCTATGCTTTCTTTAAAAAATGTAAACGCGATAGCACATTTTAGTGATTGGGTGATTGCCCACGTACACGTAGGTGCATTAGCGTGGAATGGTTTCTTCACCTTTGGGATGGCATATTGGTTAATTCCTAAAATATTTAAAACCAAATTGTGGTCTACTGCATTGGCCAATGCACATTTCTGGATTGGTACTTTGGGTATTATTATGTATGCATTGCCGATGTATGTGGCAGGGTTTGTTCAGGCTTCTATGTGGAAACAGTTTAATCCAGACGGTAGTTTGGTATACGGTAACTTTTTAGAAACCGTAAACGAAATTATACCGATGTATTGGATGCGAGCAATTGGTGGTAGTATGTTCATCTTAGGGATGTTTATCATGCTGTATAATGTGATTAAAACAATAAAAGCTGGTAATACAGTTACAGATGAATTGGCAGAAGCTGCTCCATTAACGAAAGTAACTAACAAAAGAACTGCAAAAGAAGGATACCATACTTGGTTAGAAAGAAGACCGGTAAAGCTTACGATTTTTGCTACAATTGCGATACTTATTGGAGGAGCCGTACAGATTGTACCCACCCTAATGATCGATTCTAATATTCCTACCATCACGAGTGTAAAACCGTATACACCGCTAGAGTTAGAAGGTAGAGATCTATATATAAGAGAGAGTTGTGTATCGTGTCATTCGCAGATGATTCGTCCTTTCCGTAGTGAGGTAGAACGATATGGAGAATATTCTAAGGCTGGCGAGTATGTCTATGATCACCCATTTCTTTGGGGGAGTAAGCGAACCGGACCTGATCTAATGCGTATCGGAGGCAAATACTCGGATAATTGGCACCTTAATCATTTCTATGATCCGCAGAGTACATCGTCGGGTTCTATTATGCCAAGTTATAAATGGTTGCTAAAAAATGAACTCGATCGATCGGATACAGAAACCAAAATGGAAGCCATGGTTACTCTTGGGGTTCCTTACACTCCAGAAGAGATTACTAAAGCCCAACAATGGATGGATGAACAGGCAACACAGATCGAGAAAAACCTGTATGATGATCCGGATTTTGCCAAAACTTATGAAGCGGATAAAAAATACGCCAAGGAGAATGGATTGGATTTTATCGAGATGCGGGATAGAGAAGTCATCGCCTTAATTGCCTACATACAGCGATTAGGAACCGATATCAAAGTTAAAAACGAAACTGCAAGTTCAAACTAAAGAAATAAACCATGTTTAAATTTATCAAAGGACATATGGAAAGTATCGAAGGCGTAGAGATATATCCTATCATATCACTACTGATATTTTTCATCTTTTTTACTGCCTTATTCTGGTGGGTAATTTCAGCAAAAAAGGAACATATAAAAGAAGTAAGCGAGATTCCATTCGAATCAGAAAATGAAAACGAATTAATACTATGAGAAGTACAGTATCCTATATCAGAGTCATTGCATTACTATTGATCACTTATTTTTTAATAGAATGGGCAGTGGATTCTGGAGAAGAATCGGCATTTATTGCAGTACCAATTAGTTGGGCAGTGTTAGGCATCGTATTGTTATTTGCGATCGCTATAGAGATTTGTGTAGAGGCATTACGAAGTGTGTTGTTTAAATCTCTGAAACCCGAAGCCCAAGAACGTTATGTACTAAGCCAGAAGATTAAAAAAGACAAACAGTTTGGATGGATCAAAGCTACCTATCTAAAATTAGTGGATAGTACGCCAGTAGCAGAAGAAGATGAAATTATTCTGGATCACAATTATGATGGCATTAAGGAGCTGGATAACAACCTTCCGCCTTGGTGGGTGTATGGTTTTTATGCGACCATTCTATTCGGAGTGATCTATTTGGTGCGTTTTCATGTATTTAATGATTACAACCAAACGGAAGAGTATGAAACAGAAGTAGCTGAGGCCTTGGTCGCTATCGAAGCGTATAAAAAAACAGCCAAAGATCTTGTGGATATAAATACAGTTGTATTGCTAACGGATGCTGCTGATATTAGTGCTGGTAAAGCAATTTTCACGACCAATTGTGTGGCTTGCCACAAAGCAGATGGAGGAGGAGGAATCGGTCCGAATCTAACAGATCCAAATTGGATTTTGGGAGGAGGCATTAAAAATGTATTCAAAACTATTTCTGAAGGTGGACGTGATGGGAAAGGTATGGTTGCCTGGAAGCAAACCCTAAAACCAGCAGAAATGGCGCAAGTAGCAAGTTATGTGATTACATTAGGAGGTACAACTCCTGCAGAACCTAAAGAGGCGCAAGGTGAGATCTGGATTGATCCAGATGCTGTAAAAGAAGATGTTTTGGAAGAAGAAGTTCCAGAAACTGTTACAGACTCAACGTCTGTAGTAAGCAATTAGTATAACAAAGTTAGCATAGTATATATCGTATAATTAATAATTATTGTCCATTGGAAACGCCAGAAAACGAAACATTTAGAGATTCTATCGGTACGATTAATGAAGAAGGAAAACGTGCCTGGTTATATCCTAAAAAACCTAGTGGTATATTTTATGAATATCGCAAATGGGTGAGTTATGGGTTATTGATTTTTTTGTTTTCTGCTCCTTTTATTAAAATCAATGGCAACCAATTTTTATTATTTAATGTGTTAGAGCGACGTTTCAACATTTTCGGAGCTCCTTTCTGGCCACAGGATTTTCATCTGTTCGTAATATCAATGATTATTGGGGTAGTCTTTGTAATATTATTTACAGTAGCTTTTGGAAGATTATTCTGTGGTTGGATATGCCCGCAAACCATATTTATGGAAATGGTTTTTCGACGAATAGAATATTGGATCGAAGGAGATAGAGGAAAACAAATACGATTGGATAAACAACCTTGGAACGCCGAAAAAATCAAAAAACGCCTTCTTAAATGGGTGGTGTTTTTTATCATTTCATTTTTAATAGCGAATGTGTTTTTGGCTTACTTGATCGGTAGTGATGTGTTAATCCAATATATATTTATTGATGGCCCTTTTCAGCATGTGGGGACTTTAATTTCCTTATTAATATTTACCGCAGTATTTTATTTTGTCTTTGCCTGGTTTAGAGAACAGGTTTGTGTAATTGCTTGTCCATATGGTCGATTACAAGGCGTATTGTTGGATGCTAAATCCATTGTGGTTGCATACGATTATAAACGAGGAGAAAAAGAAGATGGCAGGGCGAAGTTTAAGAAGAATGAAGACAGATCTAAAAGTGGAAAAGGCGATTGTATAGATTGTTTTCAATGTGTACATGTATGTCCAACAGGAATCGATATCCGCAATGGAACACAGTTAGAATGTGTGAATTGTACTGCCTGTATTGATGCCTGTGATCATATGATGGAAAGTGTAAACCTTCCGAAAGGATTGATCCGATATGCCAGTGAAGATGATATCGCTAAAAAGGAGAAATTTAAGTTTACACCAAGACTAAAAGGATATACAGCCGTATTGGTGATATTGATTGGTGTTTTTCTGGGAATGTCTTTTTTGAGAAATGATGTCGAAGCGAATATTTTAAGGTTACCAGGGCAATTGTATGAGCGAAAAGAAAATAATATGATTAGTAATGTATATACATTTAAACTAGTAAATAAAACGATTAATGATATCGAAAACGTTCATTTCGAATTATTATCTCATACTGGTACCATAGAAATAGTAACTCATAAAAACTTTGTGGTGCCTAAACAAGGATTGGCAGAGGGGACATTATTTATAGAAATTAATGCTTTTGCGTTAAGCGGTGATAAGGATAAAGTAAAAATTGGAGTATACGCGAATGATAATGAATTGATCGAAACAACCACCACAGCGTTTTTAGGACCTAGAAGTTATAGGTAACGAAGGTGAGTCTATGAGTTGCTGAGTAGTGGAGAAAAGAAAATTCTAAAAAATGTGTTTTGGATTCCGGCCTAAACTGGAATCCTAAACAGGAATAAAAAAATGAGTTATGAAAATAAACTGGGGTACTGCAATTGTATTGGTATTTATAGGATTTATAAGTTTTATACTATTCTTTGTAATACGAATGAATACGGATAAAAAGTTTGAACACGATTTAGTAACAGAAGATTACTACAAACAAGAGTTGGCTTTTCAGGAAGAGATCAATGCTGAAAAAAATGCAAAGGCACTAAAAAGTAATATTACGATTAAAAAGGTATCCGAAGGATTACTGATTACATTTCCGGAGGATATAAACTCCAAAAAACTGACCGGAACTATTTCCTTGTATCGTCCTTCTAACAAAAAGTTGGATTTCCAAGTCCCGATCAAGCTACACAGTTCAGAATTATTGGTTCTGAAAAATAAGTTGATAGAAGGGCGATGGAACATTACGGTGAATTGGGAACATGAGAATACTTCTTATTTATTTAAAGAATCATTTACATATTAAATGTTAGTTTCTGCATTCATATTAGGTCTTTTAGGAAGTTTTCACTGTGTTGGGATGTGTGGCCCCATTGCGTTTATGTTGCCATTAGATCATAAGAATCAGTTTAAGAAAGTTTTTCAAATCTCTTTATATCATTTGGGCCGCTTGCTGGCATACGGTATTATAGGATTATTTTTTGGATTGATAGGAAATAGTCTGAACATTTTTGGAATGCAACAAGGACTTTCTATTAGCATTGGGATTGTAATGATCCTAGTGGTTTTGATACCTTCATCAGTACTTATGAAATATAATTTTTCTAAACCGATATATCGGATAATTTCTAAGATCAAGAGTGCATTAGGAAAAGAACTTAAAAAGAAAACACCAGATACATTTTTAACTATTGGTTTTTTAAACGGATTTCTTCCTTGTGGATTGGTATATATGGCAGTTTTTGCTGCGGTAGCTTTAGGTAATATTATGAATAGTACACTGTATGTGCTTTTATTTGGTTTAGGTACGATTCCACTAATGACTTTAGTGGTGTATGCAGGTAATATGTTTAAAGGAAAGTGGATACGAAAACATATTCAAAAAGCTATTCCTATGTTTATTGTGATGATGGGTTTGTTATTTATTTTAAGAGGAATGGGATTAGGAATTCCATATGTTTCGCCAAAACAATCTACAGAAATTGTTTCTTCCAATTTCGAATGTCATTAGTAGTAATTATACAGTATTTAAAAACCTTAAAACAGCTATTTTATACAGTCATTGAGAAAAGTTGTGTTCCAGGTTTATTTTGTTGTAATCGTAAGTCAAAAGCCATGCAGATGTTACGCACAAATGGTTTCCCTTTTTCGGTAACTTCAATACTATGATCGGTCATAATTACCAATCCGTCTTGTTCCATTTCTTTTAAGCGTATAGATACATCTATTAATTCATCAAAATAAAGTTGGTTATTACTCCATTCGGTCCTAAAATTACACATAAGGTTTAGTATATGTTGTCTTATGATTTCATCTTTTTTTGTTAGTATATGACCTCTGTATACTGGTATTATTCCTTGGTTGACTAAATTTTGATAGGATTCTATGCCTTTTACATTTTGAGCAAACCCATACCAGCTATCACTAATAGAAGATACTCCTAAACCGATCATCATTTTGGTTTTTGATACCGTGTACCCCATAAAATTACGATGTAGGTTTTGATCTTCCATAGCTAGGAATAGTGTATCGCTTTTAAGTGCAAAATGATCCATTCCTATTTCTACATAACCGACTTTGGATAATAATTTTTTACCAGTTTCGTATTGTCGTCGTTTTTGTTCTCCAGTAGGAAGGTCTTTTTCATTATACCCGCGTTGTCCATTTCCTTTTTGCCATGGAATATGCGCGTAACTGTAGAAAGCTAATCGATCAGGTAATAATTCTTTGGTTTTCTGAATAGTATGAACTACAGCTTCTTCAGTCTGGAATGGTAATCCAAAAATGATATCATGACCAATCGAAGTATATCCAATTTCTCTTGCTATTTCGGTAACATATTTTACTTTTTCAAATGGTTGTACACGATGAATTGCTTTTTGGACCTTTTCATTATAGTCCTGAACACCAAAACTTACTCTTCTAAAACCTACATCGTATAATGTTTGTAGATGTTCACGAGTAGTGTTATTTGGATGCCCTTCAAAACTAAATTCACAAGCTTCAGCTGATTTTGTAGAAGAAAACAATCCCTTGATTAAGTATTCTAAGTTTTCTGATGAAAAGAATGTGGGGGTTCCTCCACCCAAATGCAATTCTTTAATTTTTGGTTTTGTTTCTAGCATATTTAGATATAACTGCCATTCTTTTAAAACCGAATTGATATATGGTATTTCTACAGTATGTCGTTTAGTAATCCGTTTGTTACATCCACAGAAAGTACACATGCTTTCACAAAAAGGTAAATGAATATATATACTGATTCCTTGTGAGTCATTACTTTCTTTAAAGGATGTTATCACTGAGTTTTTCCACTTATTTAATGAAAATATTTCTTGATCCCAATAGGGTACTGTAGGATAACTGGTGTATCTAGGTCCTGGAACATTATATTTGTCCACTAAATTAGTATGCATTGTATTATTTTTTAGGTAATTCTTATTCGTGTAATACGAGAAATGGGATATTGATATGATAACTTATTTTTTCTACTGTTGGATGAAATAGAATCCTTTGAAAAAAGTTGAGGTTCTTAGCAACCATGGTGATCATACTGATATCTCGGCTTTCTACAAAGCATTGAACAGCTTGTTCTATATTAGTATTAGATAAAGAGTGAAAACTATGATCTATATCTTCTTCTAAAAAATCATTAAGAATATTTTTGTTTCTTTTTTGTAACTCTGTAAGTTCTTTTTCTTTTTTAGCAATATGTAACACTCGTAGTGCTGCATTATTGATAGTAAGAGTTTCTGTTATGGTTTGTAGTATTTTACTTTTATAGAATATATTATAATCTGTAGGGAAAGCAATTTCATTAATTTTAGAATATTTGGCTTTTTCAGGAATTACTAGAACTGGACATTTTACCTTGGTTATGACATCACCGGTATTACTACCTACTGTTTTTTCTTTTAATCCAGAAGCTCCTTTAGTTCCCATTACGATAAAATCAATACCCTTTTCTTCAACCTGTTTTCGAATGGTATCTATAAAAAAGATATACTCATTGATAGTAAAGAAGTGATGTTTTGGATTAAGAGGTAATTTTTGAACCCTTTTTAATAGTAATTGCATTTGTTCCTGATCATTACGAGTAACGTTTTCTACAACTTGATGAGTTGACTCAAAAAATGATTCATTCCCGATAACTTGTTTATATGGGGAAATATGTAGAAAATAGAAATTACATCTTACTTTTTCAAAAAATGACAAAGCATAGGTAATAGCATTCCATGAATTTTCCGAAAAATCTGTTGGAATAAGAATATTCTTCATTTTTAATACGTTCTAATACAACAAATGTATTAGGATGTGTCTATGAAAAATATGACAAAAATCAGCTTAGCTGTTTTTTATTCTATAAGTTGAAGTTTTGGTAGATCTAAGATTTTAATATTACGACCTTCAATTTCGATAAGTCCATCTTTTTTAAAACTGGATAATGTACGTATTAAACTTTCTGTGGCAATACCCGCCACACTAGCTAAATCGTTTCGGGATATTTTAATACTTTCTTCAGGTTTTTTATTTAATACTTGAGTGAATTGTAAAATGGTTTGAGCAGTTTTTTTACGGACCGAACTATACGCCATCTGTAATAATTGCTCTTTTATTTCGGAAAGATTATCACTAAGCAATTCCATTAATTCTAAAGAAATGTTTTTACTTTTTTCTAATATATCTTTTAGATCTGTTTTAGATACACCGGCCAACTCTGCATCTTCTACTGCAGTTGCTGATTCTTGATATGGAGTATGATCGGTAAATGATGTAAAACCTAAAAAATCATCTTCTTTAAACAATGCCGTAATCAATTCTTTACCACTTTCATCCATTTTATGCGTTTTGACCACACCTTTCAGAATCAAGTATATTTTATTAGAATGATCTCCTTCTTTAAAAATAGCGTCTCCTTTGGTGTGACTTGAAATATCTCCGTGATCATCAAAAAAGTTTTTGAGTTCGTGTAAGCTTCTCAACCCATCTCCTGAATCTTCTTCTGGTTTTTGAGGTTGTTCTTTTAATCTTTTAGAAATAATATGGGCTTTTGCCAAACGGCTCTCTATAGCACTTAATAAATCGTCTTCATCAAAAGGTTTTGTAAGATAATCATCCGCTCCTAAATCCATTCCTTTACGGATCTCTTTATGTTCTGTTTTAGCAGATAAAAAGATAAAAGGTATTTGATCAGTAATAGTATCACGAGATAATGCTTCCAGAACACCATAACCATCGATCTCTGGCATCATAATATCACAAACAATGATATCAGGTTTTTCTTCTTTCGCTTTAGTAATACCTATTTTACCATTTGGAGATGTGATCACATTATAATCGGATAATTCTAAAAGTTCTGCGGTATTTTCTCTTAGAGCAGTATCGTCTTCTATTAATAGAATAGTTTTCATGATTATGATAATTTTGATATAGGTATGTTTACTGTAAAAGTAGATCCTTGATTTTCTTTACTTTTAAAAGTAATGCTTCCTCCAAGGTTTTCTAAATGACTTTTTACGATGTTCAATCCGATTCCTGTTCCTTGATCCAATAGCGCATTTTCTGCTCTAAAATATCTTTTAAAAATAAATTCTTGTTCTTTTTCAGGGATACCAATTCCTTGATCTATAATATAAAAGGTGAGCAGGTCGTTTTCTAATAAAACCTGTAAATCTATAGTAGTGTTCTCTCCAGAATACTTTATCGCATTTCTGATGAGGTTTGTTAATACTAGTTCTAATATTTTTTCATCAAAATCTATGACATACTCATCTATATCCTTTGGGTATTTTATACGCTGACCATCTTTTAGTAACATATTAGCGTCATATATTACTTCATTGATTACTTTGCTAAGTGGAAATGTGGTGAATTTATACTTCACTTTACCACTTTCTAAACGTTCTACCGATAGAAAGTCATTAAGGATATTATCCAAGTATTTCACTTTGTTTTTAATAGTATCAAGATGCTTATCTCTTTTTTCTTGTTGTTCAGCTTTAGTATATTTTCCTATTAAAGTTGCAGAAGTAAGAATTCCACTTAATGGTGTTTTAAATTCATGAGAAACCAAGGAAAGAAACTTTGTTTTTAATTCATTTAGCTGTCTCTCTTTTTTTAAAGATTCTTGGGTGATTGCTTCTGCCTCTTTACGTAGTTTTATTTCTTCTTCTAATTCTTTTATAGTAATAGAAAGCTCTTGCGTTCTTTTTCTTATTTTTTCTTCAAGTTCAGTATTTAATTCCTGTATTCTAACTTCTTGTTCTTTACGCAATGTGATATCACTGACTAAAGCCATTACATAAGAATTCTCATAGATTTCAAATGGGTTAAGTCCAACTTCAACTGGGAATTTACTGTCATCTTTTCTTACTCCATAAAGATCTCTACCAATACCCATACTTCTTTTTCCACTATCATCTATGAATTTTTCCACATATTTAGGATGTGCGTGATGATGTTTTTTAGGAATAAGAATGGTCAATTTTTCACCTACTAACTCGTCTTTTTCGTAGCCGAATATATCATTCGCAGATTCATTGGTAGCAACAATTATTTGATCTTTATTGACAACTACAATTCCTTCTGAAATTGCTTCAGAAAGAATCTTAAAAATATTATTGTTTTTCTCAAAGACCCTCATTTCTCAAAAATAGTCAATTTGCCTCATTTTGAGAACTGATTTTTGTCATAAAAAAGGTGAATGTGAGATGTTACTTTTGTTAAATAAACAAAAAAAAATAGTAAAATGAATGCAGCTCAAAACATAGGAATTAGTTTTTATCAAAATTTAGGCAAATTGTTTTATGCTATTGCCGCTTCTGATAAAGTAGTACGTGAATCTGAATATACAACCTTAAAAAAAATAGTGAAATCAGCTTGGTTAGATATTGATGATTTAGAAGATGAGTTTGGAGCAGATGCTGCTTTCCAGATTGAAATTGTCTTTGATTGGTTAGATTATAAAGAACTTGTTGCAGAAGACAGCTTTTACGAATTCGAAGATTTTTATTTAGAAAATAAATCACTTTTTACGGATAACGTAAAGAAATTGGTTTGGAATACATCTAATAGTATTGCAAGTGCTTTTTCTGGTAAAAATAAATCAGAATTAATGATGCTAGGAAAGCTTCGGTTAATTTTTGAGAACTGATTTTTATCATATTTTAATATGTAAAACACCTTTAGTTTTACTCTGAATTTAAAAATTAATTATTATGACATTTTACGCGAAAATTAATGCTGATTTTTCTGAGAATTATATAGGATATTCCGCTTTAGCAATTATTGCATCTACTTGTTTAGGCTCCATTGCAATTATGACCACCTTATTAGGAGGTAATGGTTTTATACAAATGCTTCTAGTATTTTTAACGGTATCCGTTTGTAGTGCTCATAATGCTGCGATATTAACAGTTCAGAAGCCTAAATTAGTATTAGATCTATTGATCGTAAGTCTACTAGTTAATAGTTTACTAATTATTGGAAATAGTTTGTTTTGATATTTTTACATATAACACTTAATTAGAAACGGGTTTCATATGATGATGCCCGTTTTTTTATGTCCATATAACTGATGGATATCATATTTTTTAAGAAGTAGCCCTATTACATTTATATAAAATAAAAAGTATCCTATGAGAACGCTAATTACCAGTTTTATGATGTTAAGCTTAATAGCTTGTAACAATAAAACTCAGATCAAAGAAAAACCTGAAACCTACACTACACAGATAGAAAAAGATAATACTCTAAGTGAAGATAGTATACAGTATGTATTAGAAGAGCAACAAGAGCTACATCAGGAAAAAACAAAATCAACAAAAGTAGAGCGTCTTATCTCTACAAAAGATGATGAACATAAATTACAGGAACTGGTTATAGATAAGCAATTCTATAAAGCTGAAGACGTGTATATTTTGGATTATAAATATCCTTACCTAAATGAGAATATGGATGAGAATAATGCCGTATTTAATGATTTTCTGACAGAAAACTATTTAAATATTGAAGCTACGGAAAATGAAATTTTAGAAGATAAGGTCCTATTCTGTGATTCTCTAGCAATTGGCAGGTGCATGGATAAACGAATTATTGATTATAAAATATACACGGTAAAACAACAGCTTATCAGTGTGCTACTCTATAAAGAGAATTATTATTCTGGGATGAAACATTCCACCTATATGTTCGAGTGTCTTAATTACGATTTAGAGAATCATGGATTTCTATATTATGACGATTTTTTTATTGATGATTCCGAAAGTGAATTACTAAGTACTATTAATACTGTGATATCTGACGGAATAAATTCTGGAGACTTATATTATGAATGCTGGGAATTATCTAAGGAAGACTTTAAGGTTTATAAAAACAATTTTGTTATTACGGAAGATGTTATTAAATTTTATTTTGACGACTGTATTATCTGTCCTTCATATACCGGAACATATGCTATAGAAGTTCCAATAAATGATGTTATTCATCTTATAAAAAAGTATAATAATAAGCCATTAATAGGATGAAAGGTTATAGAAAAAAGCAGTATAAGGATCACCCTTTTTTATGTGGGTTGTATATTACCCTGATAGTAATAGCATTTATATTGCCTTTTTTTTCTGATCCTGAATATTCGATATCAAAACACACTTTATATGAACTAGGAGCACAAAAAACTCCGTATAACTGGATCATGAACTTTGTTCTTATTTTACTTGGTTTGATAAGCTTTGTTAATGGTTTCAGGATATTACAAAAGCAACGTGTTCAGTTATTGATATTACTTGTTTTTTGTCTCTCTCTTGTATTATCTGCAATATTTTTATCTGCTCCCATAGATCGAAAGCTCGTTTTTGATTCTTTTCAAAATGAAATACATTCTGTATTTTCTATTATTACTGGTATTTCATTTTGTGCATATTCTTTAGTCATTAGTTTCGCTGCAAGATGGAGGAGTCAAAAGTTGATGGCTTTATTCGTGGGTATAATTACTTTAATAGGGTCTTTTTTGATGTTTATTCATTCTGATTATAGAGGAATATATCAACGAGGGATATTTATGATCACTTTTGGGTGGATATTATATTCTTTTAAATATTATGAATATGTTTATGCAAAAAAAGAGTATTTTAAATTAATAAAAGAAAATCAAAAATGAAAGATAGCTTTAGTAATATTATAGATTCTAATACGCCTGTACTAGTAGATTTTTATGCCGATTGGTGTGGTCCGTGTAAAACATTAGCTCCTATTTTGAAAGAGGTGAAAGAGGAATTAGGAACGGCTATAAAAATTGTAAAAATTGATGTGGATAAAAATCAACCATTAGCAGCTAGATATCAAGTTAGAGGAGTACCTACGATGTTACTTTTTAAAGAAGGAAAACAACTTTGGCGACAATCGGGAGTTTTGCAAAAATCCGATATCATTCATATTATAAATACAAATAAGTAAGCAATGGAACTTAATCGGTATATAGATCATACTTTTTTAAAAGCAACAGCTACTGTAGATGACATAAAGAAATTATGTGCAGAAGCGAGAGAATATGATTTTTATTCGGTATGTGTAAATGGTGCTTATGTAGGTTTAGCCTGTAGTGAATTAATGAAATCAGATATAAAAATTGCAGCCGTAGTTGGATTTCCTTTAGGTGCCATGACTACTAAAGCTAAGGTCTTCGAGGCTAAACAGTGTATTGATGATGGTGCAAATGAAATCGATATGGTGCTGAATATAGGATTACTTAAGTCGGGCTATCATAAAATTGTTCAGGATGAAATTGCTTTGATCAAAAAAGCCATTGGAGATAATATACTAAAAGTAATTTTGGAGAATAGTTATCTTACCGAAGAGGAAAAGAAAATCGCTTGCCAATTATCTATTGATGCAGGTGCGGATTTTATAAAAACATCTACCGGTTTTGGAGGAGGAGGAGCAACATTAGGAGATATAAAGTTAATGAAGGAGATTGCGATGGATGCAATCCAGATAAAAGCTTCAGGTGGAATTAGAGATGCCAAAACCGCAGTGCAATATATCAATATGGGAGTTTCTCGATTAGGTACTTCTTCTGGAGTAGCTTTGGTAGCTTCAAAATAATCGCTTATGAGTACACATATCGCAGCAAAGAGAGGTGAGGTAGCAGAAACTGTTTTGTTGCCAGGAGATCCTATGAGGGCAAAATGGATTGCAGAAACATTTTTAGATAATTCAGTATGTTATAATGAAGTGCGTGGTATGTTTGGATATACAGGAACTTATAAAGGAAAAAAGGTTTCTATACAAGGAACTGGAATGGGTATTCCGTCTTCATTAATCTATTGTCACGAATTGATAAATGATTTTGGAGTAAAAAACTTAATTAGAGTAGGATCCTCAGGATCTTATCAGAAGGAAGTTAAACTAAGAGATATTGTGATAGCCATGGCAGCTTCTTCTACCTCTGGAATTAATAATTCTAGATTTATCAACTCAGATTATTCTCCAACAGCAGATTTCGATTTGTTAATGAAAGCTGTCAAGTATGCTGGCGAACATAGTATTCCCATAAAAGCAGGAAATGTATTATCTGCAGATGAATTCTATGAAGATGACTTTGATTCCTATAAAAAATGGGCAGAATATGGGGTGCTTTGTGTCGAAATGGAAGCGGCAGGTTTGTATACAATTGCAGCAAAATTTAATGTAAAAGCACTAGCAATTTTAACTATTTCTGATTCTTTAGTTACCGGAGAAAGAACTTCCTCTGAAGAAAGAGAAACTACTTTTAGCAAAATGGTTGAAATAGCTTTAGGTATCTTATAAAAAAAACAAGCCTTCTGAAGATACCTTTTTTCAGAAGACTTTATATTCACATTACATTTAATATTTACGTATTCCTAAATCTTAAACGTAATAACGGGTTCATTAGCGTGATTTGCTATATCTTCTCCAATACTTCCATTAAAAAAGTGTGATATTCCTTGTCTTCCATGAGTTGGTATTCCAATAATATCAGCGTGTACTTTTTTACAATAGTTAAAAATTCCACTTTCGACAGAATAATCATTTTGGACATATACATTTTCAAAATTCTCTAAATTTCCAGAATCCGCCTTAAAAAGAAAGTCTTTAATTCGTTTTTCAATTTGATTAGAATTCCTAAATCGATCACCTGGTAAGTTTACATAAACTAAGTGTAATGTAGCATCTAATAATTCAAACAATCTTTTTGCTTTATTATAAGCTTTGATGTTTTCTATTTTAAAATCACAAGCAAAGACAGCTTCCTTAATTATAAATTCATCAATCTTATGTTTAATTACTAACACAGGAACATCAGAAGTACGAACCACTTTTTCGGTATTCGATCCAACGAATACTTCACTTAATCCGCTGCTTCCATGAGAGCCCATAACGATAAGATCTACATTGTTTTCCTTTGCGACTTCATTTAGTTCGCTAAATATCTTATAGTTTTGTACTGTTTCTGTTACTTTAATTCCATTTAGGAAATCTTTATTTAAAAATGTACTAAATCTTTTTTCGGCAAGTTTTAAATAATAAATGGCTTCAGCAGTTTCTTGTGCTTCGTCTTTAGTTAAGATTGCTTCGGATAAACCAAGCATGTGTAGCACGATAATTTCAGCTTTTTGTTGCTTTGCGATTGAAGCTGCAACACGTAATGCATATTCTGAATTCTCAGAAAAGTCTATTGGAACAAGAATTTTTTTCATATCTAATTGTTTTACAAAATCAAAAGTAGAAGATGTTTAGATTAATTAATATGATAATTCTCATACTTACAATTCATGATAGTTTTAGTATCATGAATATTTAGTAAGATTAGTTAAATGTTTTATAGTTGCTTTAAACTTTAGGTATATTGTATAATATTGAAGTTTTAATGACAAAGTAATATGGTCAAACATTATAATATAGTTGTAAAAGGAAAAGTGCAAGGAGTTTGGTACAGAAAAAGCACCTTAGAAAAAGCATGGAAATTAGATGTAAGAGGAATTGTAAAGAATATGTCAGATGGTAATGTTTATATAGAGGTTGAAGGGAATAAGACACAACTAAAAACATTCTTAGATTGGTGTGGTAAAGGACCAGAATTGGCTGAAGTTACTGATGTTTCTATAGAAGAAGGTGATGTTTTACCTTATACAATGTTTGAAATTCGTTATTAGTTTTTATAAAGATGGTTTTTCTGTATTTATATATTGTAACATAAGTTACTGAAAGAAGTATTCACTTTTTATACTTTTAAGCTGTGAAATTATTTCGTTGATTAGATGAGGTAGGAAAAGAAATGTTTTAATGTTTTAGACGACAGAATAGTATCCGTTATTCTATAAAATTTTATGCTATGGAGAAGTATATCAATGCCTTTATTGATGCTTTTATCAATAATATCCAGTGGACCTGGAATTCAATACTATTAGAAGTACCGTGGTATACAAATTATTTCTGGGGTCTGATAGGAATTTCATTGCTGGTTTGGAGTTTGGAAGTACTATTTCCTTGGAGAAAAGAACAATCTGTTTTTAGAAAAGACTTTTGGTTAGATGGGGTTTATATGTTCTTCAATTTTTTCGTTTTTGCGATTGTAATTAGTGGGTTCTATCAACTTATTGCTGTGTTTTTCGCGGATGTTGGAATATCAGCTAAAAGTTTGACACTTTTAGATATTTCTGATTTACCAATGTGGGGACAATTAATAGTCTTCTTTATCATCTTGGATTTTGTACAGTGGTTTACCCATGTACTACTTCATAAATATCCATTTCTTTGGAGATTTCATAAGATTCATCATTCAGTCAAGGAAATGGGTTTTGCGGCTCATCTTAGATATCATTGGATGGAAAATATATTTTATAAGCCTTTGAAAACTATTGGAGTAATGATTCTAGGAGGTTTTGAACCGGAGCAAGCCTATATTGTACATTTCGTAGCTATTACTATAGGGCATTTTAACCACGCAAATATTAAGGTTACTTGGGGGCCTATGAAGTATATTTTAAATAATCCAGTTATGCATTTATACCATCACTCTTATGCACTACCGAAAGATTCTTATGGTGTTAATTTCGGTATTAGTTTAAGTATCTGGGATTATATTTTTAAAACGAATTATATACCAGAAAATAGTGGTACTATCGAAATAGGTTTTCCTGGAGATGAGAAAGTGCCTAAAAACTTTTTTGGACAGCTTTTCTATGGGTTTAGAAAATCAAAATCAAAAAAATAGTGCCGAAAAACACATCCAATTTCTGAGTTTTAATTTTAATGATTTTATTTCATTTAATTGAAAAAAAAATATGTTTAGGTATGTTTTTTTGTAGAAATTTTTAGAGCATATTAAAGATGTCTCCAATATGCTCTAAAAATTTCTACTATATATTTAAATGATTATTGTTTAAATATATGGTTTCATTTCTTGCTTCCTTTTTTTGAGTTGTTTTTCTAGATCACTAATAGTTTCTTTAACAGCTAACTCAAAATTTTTCTCATTAGAGGTAGCATATATTTTAGGGCCTGGTAAACTTAATTCTACATCACAGATTTTTCCATTTCCTTTAGGGTCGTTTTCTTTTTTGAAAAATACATCTGATTTAATGATCCAATCATATTTTTTATATAATTTTTCTAATTTTTCTTGCACATAACCTTCCATATATTCACTTGTTGGCATTTGTACGAATTGAATGTTTGCTTTCATAAGTAAGTAATTTTAATTTTTAATTTTTTTAGCAATTTCTTTTCCAAAAGTATTTGCCATCTCTACAGCAATCTTAATATTAGATCTTTTGGTTTTTGATTTGTTATTAGGTTTCATTAACCAATATTCTCTAGAATCTATTAATCTTCCTCCTTTTTCTTTTATTAATTCTTCAAGTATTCGTTGTGATCTTTTTGTAGCTCCACTTCCTAAAGTAATTGCAACTACTTTTTTTTCTTTTAGATGGTTGTCGTTGTTAACGTAATCTCTTATTGCTTTATCAGGAGCCCAATTATAAGTGTTCGCACAAAATACATAAAGATCAAATTGTTCTTTTTCTCTTATCTCTTTAGCAGCAGCTACAGTTGATAGTATTGATAACCATTCATTTTCAGCTAACCCTTTGGCAAATGACCGACTAATCTTTTCGTCTAGGTTGTAAATTGGATCAGGATCATAAATAATTAGTGCTTTATATTCATTAATCGACGAACCTATAATTGCTATTCTTTCTGCTCCTTTCTTTCTTACAACAATGGAAAGAGTTATCCAAATTGCTAAAATCAATCCTATCACTAATAATAAGCTATTCATTTTTTTTCTTTTCATTAATAAGAAACTTTAGTTGGCAATCAAAGTATAAGATTTGTAATACGCCATAATTTTTCTTTATCTCTTGATTTCTTCAGGTTTTTTTGTAAACATAGTTGTGTTTTTGTACCATTAATATGGCACTAATTGATAGGATATGTTGAGCAATAAAATTCCAGTTAAGAATAATAAGATATATAGTACTTGCACTAGTTTTATGTTAATGAGTTCTAACCATTTTGTTGTCGCTACAGGAAAAATAAATAGAGCTAATCCTTTACTCAATGCAACCCAACCTATAGCGGTAATAATAAATTTCCAGCTTGGTTCCCATATATTATGGAAAAGGATATTGAGTAATCCAATAATGATAGCTACAAAAGAGGTAATTATTAAGAATTTCTGATCTTTTAAATTCTCGAAAATTTGTTTTATGCGGTTAGTGTTAAAACTAAGTATAAGAAAGAATATGAGAAGATACCATCCCCAGAATTTAGCTAAAAAAATAGATATGTCCATGATTATAATGATCTTTTAAATCTATATCAAAAATAGTAGCTCTCTTTGTTTTTAAATATGATAAATATCATTCTAAAATATTGTGTTTTCTATGAAATTTGGATAGTTATAATTCGGATAATGGGTTCAATATTTTAAAATAATTAAGTGAGGAGCAGTGATTATCCTTATTGGTAGTTATGCACGATTTCGATTTTGCAAATAATGGATCGAATTATCGAAATGAGGGATGATCATAAAATAGAATATGATAATATTTAAAAAAATAAGAAAAATGGTTTTATGGATAGTTGGTGGGTTTATTATATTATTAATATTAGCAGGTACAATTGGTTTTTTATCATTTAATAATAATGTAGAGCAAGAAAAAGTAATTCTCTTCGGTCTTAATAAGAAGTCTGATGCTAAGGTTTCATTAGAGGATATGCATAGACTTCCTGATTTGGTAAAAAACTATTTGATCAAAGTTGGTGTATTAGGAAAATCAAGATATTGCAATGTTGTATTCAGTCAAAATGGTGAAATCAGAGCTGATCTAGATAATAAATGGGAGGGATTTACAGCTGTTCAGCATATGTCTTCGGTTAATCCTGGGTTTATTTGGAAAGCAAAAAGCTTGCCGATACTCATAAGAGATAAGAGCATAAATAATAAGGGGGAAGTGAAAGTTAGTTTTTTAGGTTTGAAAAATATTGTTCAATTTACTGGTCGAGAAGTAGATCAGAGTTCTTTAGCAAGATACCTAGGAGAATTGATATGGTTTCCTGTTGGATTTTTGGATCCTGATATTTCGTGGGAAATTATAAATGCTAAGAGTGTAAAAGCAATTATGGTAAAGGGAAATCTTACCATCGAAGGGTTTTTCTTTTTTGATGAGAAGGGTTTA
The DNA here is from genome assembly GCF_900109375.1 of Aquimarina amphilecti. Taxonomy (GTDB): domain Bacteria; phylum Bacteroidota; class Bacteroidia; order Flavobacteriales; family Flavobacteriaceae; genus Aquimarina; species Aquimarina amphilecti. The sequence continues at coordinate 85,830 of NZ_FOAB01000003.1, read as the reverse complement.
ATAGATCATTTTGAAACTAAAAGATATAGAGATACTATTCTAGAAAATTTTATAGGAAAAATAGGGGCGTATAAAAGTTATGATGGATTCTTACTTCCTGATTCGATGATAGGAATTTGGGACCTTAACGGACAGAAATTAGAATATTTTAAAGCAACAATTACAAGTTATAAGATCTTAAAATAAGATTAATTGCTAAATTGTTTTAACCCGCTTTATTTCATAGCTTTTACTGAATTATTATATCACCCTCTTTTTATAAGATATCAATAACCAACCTTGCTTTTAACGGAAGGTACTTCCCAACGTATCATTTCCTTCAGAAATTCATCAACCTTTTCGATAATCAGTTTTTCGGATATTGTTTCTGGAGTATATGTGCCTAATTCTACTACATTGTTTTCTTTGGGTAGGTTTTCAATTTCGGGAAATAACATGAAAATATAAATGTCACCGTTATATGATTGAGAAAAAATCAATGCTCCACCTGGTAAGAATTGATATGCAGGAATCAAATTAGTACAATCTATTAATTCAGTAGGGAAGGAGTCAAAAGTAATGTTGACAGCTTCATTATTATGAATCCAACTTAATTCTTGTACTTTCCATCCAATATCATATAGTTTTACTATGGTTTTTAGTGTTTTAATGAGTAAATTTTTGGTCTTTGTTTTCCAAAGTAACCTTTTGTCTACAACAGTCTTAATTGAGCTTCTATAGTCATTTACGTGTTCTTCAAGATGTTCAATTTTCATGATACAAGTGTTTTTGTTTAATTGTCTTTTTTCTTTTCTTCCTTTTCGAGTTTTTTGAAATATCCTCTGAAAAAGAAATTGTGTTTTAATGCCTCCATATTTTTGTTAAAAAGATCTGTACCCTCTTTTATATTATTAATTGTAGTATCTATCTTTTTGACTAAAGATTCGTCTTCTGTTAAATAATGCAAAGCTCCTTTTCCGGAAACTACATTCGTTAAAGCAGAATCAAGATTTTTGGTAATCTTATTAATGTCAAAACTTGATTGTTCTAAATTAGAAACAATTGTTTTCATCTTTTTTCCGGATATACTATCAGATAATAGAACGCCAGCAACACTTTCATTTTTGTTAATAGAAGAAATTATTTTATTAAGCTCGTTAATTACATTTGAAGCTCCAGAACTGGTTTTTTTTAATTGAAAAATTGTTTGTTTAAGGTCTTGAGCCATTGTCGAATCATTTATTAATAAGCCAAGAGTACCTTTACCATCGATAACCTTAGTAGTTATTTTTAGTAAATCTGCAGTTAACAAAGCTGCATTTTCGTTAGTTACATTTAATGTTGTAAGCATATCATCAGAACCAATTCTACTATATGATTGTATTGTGTCTCCAGAAATAATTGAAGATAATTTACTTTCTCTTGGAATAATGTTTATAATCATATTACCCACTAAACCGTCAGAGCCAATGGTAGCTACAGCGTCTTTTTTAATATGTTTTATAATACTTTCTTGTATCATCATTTCTACCATAATCCTATAATCACCAATCATTTCAATGCTACTTACTGTACCGACATTTATACCCGAGTACCTAACATTATTTCCTATCTCTAAACCATTGACATTGGCAAATTGAGATTTGATCCTAATATTACTACTAAAAAGGTGCTGTTTATTTCCTACAAAATATAGTGCGGCTACAAGTAATAAAGTTCCTAGAACTGTAAAAACACCTAGTTTTAATTTTTGTGAAACGGATTTTTCCATAATGCGTGGTTTTATTTGAGCTTAATGTTTAAAAAAAGCTTTTACTTGAGGGTCATTTGATTGTACTAATTCTTGATATGTTCCTTCAGCATAATTGATTCCATCTACTAATAAAATGATCCTGTTGGAGATCACTCGGGCACAGTCTACATCATGTGTTATTATCAGAGATGATGTTCCATATTTTTTCTGAATACTTCTCATTAATTCAATGATTTCTTTCGCTGTAATCGGATCTAATCCAGTTGTAGGTTCATCATATAAAATGATTTTTGGTTTTAAAATCAGAGCTCTTGCCAGAGCGATACGTCTTTGCATACCACCAGAAAGTTCAGAAGGTATAAGATCAATAGTATCTACTAGACCTACATTTTCTAATGCTTCTATAATGAGATCTTCTGTGGTTTCTTTCATATTTAATTTTTCTTTATGCCTACGCAATGGAAACTCCAAGTTTTCTCGTACAGTCATGGAATCATATAAGGCGCTCCCTTGAAATAAAAAACCTATTTCTGTTCGTAGTAGGTCTAGTTCATTTTGACCCAATACAGTAATGTCTTGACCTTTAATTTTAATACTTCCTTTATCAGCTTGTATTAAACCTACCAGACATTTAATCATGACTGATTTTCCAGAACCAGATTTACCCATAACTACTAGGTTTTCTTCTTCAAATAATTGTAAACTGAATCCATTTAATACGTTATTATTTCCAAAACTTTTTTGTAATTCCTTCAGTTCTAAAATTGGTGATTTTTCTATCTGTTTTTTCATCATATTAGATTTCAAAAAATATATCAGAAACAAATACCGCTATAAAGTCAATAATAAATAACAGCATAGAAGTGTATACCACTGCAGAATTAGATGCCTCTCCAACACCCGCAGTTCCTTTTTTGCAATGATACCCTTTATAACATCCGACAAGTCCTATCACAAAACCAAAAAAGAAAGATTTTATCGTAGCTGGGATGATATCACTGAACTTTATAGCGTCAAAAACTTGATTAAAATATAATTGATAGGAAACGGCTCCTTTAATATTTTCAATAATAGCAGATCCAAATAAAGCAATAGCATCTCCAAAAATAATCAGTAATGGAAGCATTAAAGTTGTTGCTGTTATACGTGTAACTACTAAATATTTAAAAGGATTCGTGCCAGATACTTCCATTGCATCAATCTGTTCAGTGACTTTCATAGATCCTAGTTCAGCACCTATCCCAGAACCAATACGTCCTGCACAAATTAAAGCAGTGATTACTGGGCCAATTTCTCGCACAATAGAGATGCCTACCATAGAAGGCATCCAGGACTCTGCTCCAAATTCCATTAATGTTGGCCTAGATTGTAGTGTGAAAACTAGCCCTAGAATGAAACCTGTTACACCTACCAATAGTATAGATCGATTTCCTATAAGATAGCATTGACGTAATAATTCTTGAAATTCAAAAGGTCTGGTCAATACTTCTTTAAAAAATCGAAATGAAAAATATGATAAGTCACCAATTTCTATAAAAAAAGCTTTTACTCTTTCTACTATTCTAAGGGATTGTGTCATAGAGTTAGTACTAAAATTTTTATAAAGATAGATTCGCTGCTTTTGATTAAAAATGATATTAGTCAGATTTATTTGGCTTAAAGACTGATAATTATCATAGTAAAAAAATAGCTGTGTTTTTATTTTTATGCTTTTAAAATTTGATTATGAAAACAACTGTAGAAGTTCAAAATTTAAAGTGTAGTGGTTGTGAAAGTACAATTGCAAAAAAACTACACACCCTTGACGGAATTAGAGAAATATCCGTAAACACTAATAATTGTACGGTGTCATTTAATTATGATACTAATGATGGTATAGAAACTGTACAGAAAGAACTAACTAAACTTGGATATCCACTGGTTAATGATAGCAACAATTTAGGTAGAAAAGCTAAATCTTATGTGAGTTGTGCTATTGGGAGAATGCGAAAAAGTTAAAATTATAAAACACATTATAATGAAAGAAAGAGCACAAAAAAATGTTTCATCTAATACTGTTTATGGTTTAGGAATTATTGGTGCATTAATATATTATATAAGTCATGCTACAAGCTTTTGGATAGGAATACTTGGAGTTCTTAAGGCTATTGTTTGGCTTGCCTTTCTTGTATATGAATTGCTTAAGTATATGAAGGTTTCTTAAAAAGCATTAGTTATAAAATTTGAGGTATGGATACACAAATCACAAAGAAAAGGAATACTACTTATTTTCAGAAACTAACATCCATTGAAATTGATGGTCAAATCTGGTTTGTTATACAGGATGTCGGGATTGTTATGGGACTTAGTAATCCAATAGATACATGGAACTCTTTGGATCCTGAAGAGCGTTTTGCTACTGAGATTTATAAAGATGGGCGGATACAAATGGTAAATTTGATATCAGAAAGTGGTCTTTACGGATTGATTTTTAATAGTGATACTAAGAATGCAAAAAGATTTAAGAAATGGGTAACTAATGAGGTGTTGCCACTTATTAGAGTTAAAGGGTACTATCATACTAAAAGATTAGAAATCCCCAATTTTGTGATTAGATTCAATGACAATTGGGATCGAGTGTCATCGGGTTATTTTTCTGTTTTAAGCGAACTTTTTATACGATTATATGGACGTTTCGAACAGGAAGGATATATTTTGCCAAATTACGCTTTAGATGGAAAAGAGATACGACCAGATATTAGTGTGGCGATTCATTTTGATAAATATCTAGAACGAAAATTTCCACAATATAATCGCGAATATGGAATGTATCAGCACAGACTTCCTAGTGGTCAGGAAATAGAGGTAAAACAATATAAGAATCATTTGCTACCAATATTTATAAATTTTATTGATAATTATTGGTTAAAAGAATATGCTAGTGAATATTTCGAAAAACGTGATAGTAAAGCATTAGAATATCTTCCTAAACTTTTAAAATCATAAATTAACAACGATACTTACTATTCCTATTGACAAAATAAGGAATAACACGAATTTTCGGAATTGTTCTTGGGAAATTTTATTCAATATTTTTTTTCCAATCCAAGTACCTAATATACTAACGACGATCAGAAAGGGGGTTAAATATAAAACTTCTCTATTCATATAACCATTAAAATAATAGACTATAGTTCTACTAAAGTCTACTCCTAAGTCAATCATTGCGGAAGTAGCAATAAATTTATCTTTGTTCATTTTAAATGCCGCCATGGTAATACCTCTGATCGCTCCTCCTGTGCCTAAAAGCCCAGCACTTAATCCTGATAATGTACCTCCAATTATAGCATTTTTTGTGGTAGATTTCACTTTAAGCTGTGTAAAAATCAAGAATAGTAAACTCAAACTAATTAAGAAGAAACCAAGAAACCAAGTCAAGATTTTTGGATCAACATATTTACTTAATAATGCACCAATAGAAACAAAAAGAACTGCCGGAATACCTAGTGATATAACTAGCTTTTTATCCAATCCTTTTTTAAATAAAGCAATCTTGGTTACATTACTTGATAGGTGGAATAAAGCAGTTAATCCAAGTACAGATTGAAAGTCTAAGAAAAAATTAGCTACCGGAACAAAAAAAACAGAGGAACCGAATCCTCCTACAGTGCCCAAAATTTCCGAAATGATGGCAAGTGTAATAAAAATAGGTAAGTATCTATTAAGCATATAGGAGGTAATAAATTCAAAATAAAAGTATGATGAATTATATTAGATTTTTATGATAAATGTCATTGAGACCAAAATAGCACTGCTTAGAAAAGTTCCAATTTGCCTATATAAATAAAAGACTATTATGCGGTATTTTTAATTAATCATACCTTTGAAAAATTATTTGATATTTTATTACTAGGAAAAATGAGAATTGAACAAATGTATACTGGTTGCCTTGCGCAAGGAGCATATTATATTGAGAGTAATGGCGAAGCAGCTATTATAGATCCAATAAGAGAGATAAAACCTTATATAGAGAAATCCAAAGAAGACAATGCGAACATAAAGTATATTTTCGAAACTCATTTTCATGCAGATTTTGTGAGTGGCCATGTGACACTTTCCAAAGAATCTGGAGCACCTATTGTATATGGTCCTGAAGCTAAAACCTCTTTTGATTCAATTATAGCAACTGATGGACAGGAATTTAAAGTAGGAGACGTGACGATTACAGTATTACATACTCCAGGTCATACGCTAGAAAGCACAACATTTTTATTAAAAGATGAAAAGGGAAAGGATCATGCTATTTTTAGTGGAGATACTTTGTTTTTAGGAGATGTAGGAAGACCAGATCTTGCTCAAAAAGGAGCGAATATGACTCAAGAACAATTGGCAGAGATGTTATTTGATAGTTTGCGAACTAAGATTATGCCTTTATCTGATGATGTCATTGTTTATCCAGCTCACGGAGCGGGATCAGCTTGTGGGAAAAACATGAGTAAAGAGACAGTAGGGACTCTTGGTGTTCAAAAACAAACGAATTACGCTTTGAGATCTGATATGACTAAAGAAGAGTTTGTAAAAGAGGTTACAGATGGTTTGCTTCCTCCGCCTTCGTATTTTCCTTTAAATGTAAAAATGAATAAAGAAGGATATGAAGATATCCAGGAAGTTTTGGAGCGTGGTACACGCGAGTTGACTCCAGAAATTTTTGAATTACTAGCAAATGAGACAGGTGCGGTTATTCTAGATGTTCGTCATCAAAGTGATTATGTAGAAGGTCACATACCAAGATCTATTTTTATAGGCTTGGATGGAGGTTTTGCGCCTTGGGTTGGAGCTTTGATTGGAGATGTAAAGCAACCTATATTATTGATAACACCTAAAGGAAGAGAAGAGGAGACAGTAACCAGACTTTCTAGAGTAGGATTTGATAATACTTTAGGGTATTTAAAAGGAAGTTTTGAAGCTTGGCAAGAAGAAGGGAGAGAAATAGATACTTTAGATTCTATCCCTGCAGATGCTTTTAAGAACCTACTAACAGATACTACTCCTGTTTTTGATGTTAGAAAACGGAATGAATTTTCTGTCGCTCATATAGAGGGAGCTCACAATACTCCGCTTGATTTGATAAATAACCACTTTAATGAATTTCCAAGGGATACAACTTTTTATATTCATTGTGCTGGCGGATATCGTTCTGTAATTGCTGCTTCTATTCTAAAAAGTAGGGGGCTGCACAACGTAGTGGATGTTGCTGGTGGTTTTAAATCAATCAAAGAGGTAGGAATACCAATTATAAATTAGAATTTTCTAATTAGATATTAAGCATTGTTTCTGAACAGGCTTTAATACTATGTAGGCGGTATTCACGTTTTAGTAATTGATTTAACAGAGTTTTTATTTCAAAACCACTATTTTGTAACCTTATAAACCTACTTATCCTTTTTTTGAACTTTTACTTATTATATATAATATTCCCTCAGGAGGTGCCTCAACCAGGGATTCCAAAATTTTTGGGAGTCCTATTGACAATTGGTATTGTCTCTATATGTGTTTATTATATCTCTCGATATTTGGAAACAGTTTATGCTAAGAGGTATAAGAAGCCTTTTTTTGTTCATTTTTATTTAAATTATAAAAAATTACCTTCAAATCTAGTATCTTTTTTAATTACTAATGCGTTTTATAACCAATTAGATAAACGAAGAAAAAAGTATTTTGAGCATCGTGTAATGAGGTTTTTGGAAACAACCAAGTTTGTTGGAAGAGAGGGACTGATTGTCGATGATGATAAGCGTATGCAAATTGCGATAATGGTTATTCAATTAACCTTTGGGATGCGTAATTATTTATTAGAATATGTGGAGACCATTATCTTATATCCATCTAGTTATTATTCGATACTTAATAAAACAGAAAACAATGGTGAGTTTAATCCAAGATCTAAGGCATTGGCATTATCTTGGGAACATTTTACTATTGGAAACTTACATCAAGAAGATGGAATTAATCTTGGAATACACGAAATTACACATGCGATTCATTATTGTTCATTAAAGAGTAACAATATTAGCTCAGAGATATTTCATGATACTTTTTTAGAACTAGAAAAACACTTGTCTTCTGTAGAATTACGTAATAAAATTATTGATTCTAAGATATTAAGAGAGTATGCATTTACCGATAAATTCGAATTTATTGCAGTACTAGTAGAAGTTTTTATGGAATCTCCAGAAAAGCTAAAGAAGCAATTTCCTGATATTTATACGTATGTAAGTCGGATGCTAAATTTTAAATATTTTAAAGTTTAAATGTTGGTGTTTAATTAGTATAATCACCTATGGATATGTTTGGAATTATTTGGTTTTAAGGTGTCTATTCGCTTTTATTGAAAAAACACAGAAAATGAAGGTAACATTTTACGACACTATGATACTTATATTAAATGATAAAACTATATTTATCTAACTAAACAGTTAAATCTAAAATGAATAATATGGAAGAGTTTCAGCAAGTAGCACCTGTAGTAAGTTCACTTACTGATGAAAAAAGAGTTGCTTTTTATAAAAAGACGTATACGCATTTGGCAATGGCAGTATTGTTATTTGTGATAGTAGAATGGGTGTTTTTTCAGATTGAACCTTTGGTAAATTTTGCATTTTCAATGACACAAGGATGGAGATGGATGGTGATGTTAGGAGGTTTTATGTTGGCAACAAATTATGCCGAGAAAATGGCTCACAAAACACATGATATCAATAAGCAGTATTTAGGACTGCTTCTTTATGTAGTAGCAGAGGCTTTTATTTTTATTCCTTTAATAGGAATAGCAATGATGATTGCTGAGAATGGAGGAGCTAATATATTAAATCAAGCTGCGATATTAACGTTAGCATTGTTTACAGGACTCTCTGGAGTGGTATTATTAACAAAAAAAGATTTTTCGTTCTTAAAATCTATATTAACTATTGGTTTCTTTATTGCATTAGGACTTATTATTGCTGGATTACTATTTGGTTTTAATCTTGGTTTATGGTTTAGTGTGGGGATGGTAGTGTTAGCATCTGGTTCTATTTTGTATCAGACGTCTAATATGGTACATAAATACTCAGAAGACCAATATGTTGGAGCCTCTCTTGGGTTGTTTGCTTCGCTAATGCTTTTATTTTGGTATATCTTAAGTATTTTATCTAATGATTAATTTTTGATGTAAAAATTAAAACATAATAATAAAAAAGCTCTCTGATTTAGAGAGTTTTTTTATTTGTTATTAATTCTAATCGCTTCTTTTGGCGTTCATGATGTCTCATATGTATTTCTATAAGAGAAAACCATTCTGCAGCATTGATCATTCCAAAGAATGGGTGGTGATGTTTTAAAGCTTTATCAGAATGTTTGATTAACGTTTCTTTAGATAACGTTTCTGTGATGAATTCTTTGAATTTGTTTTCTAAAGCTTCTCTTTCTAAAACTTCAGGAGTGAAATCTGATACAATTTTAGCAGGAAAAGACTCCATTTTTATAGAGCGAGAAGGAACAATATTTAAATCAAATATGAGGTAGGCAATACTGTTTTTTCCTTTTCCTTTTTTAATATCACCCTCAATACATTTTTGAAAATTTGGGAGCTGATATGTTTTTGCTACGCGAATAATATGATCATATAATTCTGCAAGGCACCATTGATTAGTTAATGGTTTGTGATACAATTTTTCTGTGCTATAACTTTGAAGGTCATAATACCATTTTTCAGACCTTCTTTTAAAAGTGATTGTTGGATCTTTATGAAACACTTGGTCGATTAGAAGTGATATGTTTTATAATAGTTTTTGCGTGTATTCTGGAGTTCTCTATAAACCATACGTGAGTATCCATTCCTCCACAAATAACGCCTGCTAAATATAACCCAGGAATGTTTGATTCCATAGTTTGGTCATTATATTTAGGATGTTTTTTCTCATCATCAGAAAGCTGGATTCCAATTTTTTGTAGAAAATCAAAATTTGGAGTATATCCCGTTAATGCTAAAACATAATCATTTCTTATACTTACTTCTCCTTCTGGTGTATCTATAATAATATGTTGAGGTAATATTTCTTTAACCGTACTATTAAAGAATACTTTAATACTTCCTTCCGAAATTCTATTTTCTATATCAGGTTTTACCCAGTATTTTACCCTTTTTCCAATTTCTGGAGACCTAACTATCATGGTAACGTCCGCTCCTTTACGATAACATTCTAGTGCGGCATCAACCGAAGAGTTACTGGCTCCAATGACAACTAATTTTTGTTTTGCAAAAAAGTGAGGATCCTTATAATAGTGTGATACTTTTGATAATTCTTCTCCTGGTACATTGATCATATTTGGAATGTCATAAAAACCTGTTGCAACAATGACATTAGAAGCAGCGTAACTTTGTTTAGAGGTTTCAATAAAAAAAGTAGTATTTTCTTTTTTTATAGTATTTACCTTTTCAAAAAGATTAATATTAATGTTATTAGAGGTGACAATTCTTCGATAATATTCTAAAGCCTCATTTCTTTTAGGTTTAGCTTCGTTACTGATAAAAGGAATTTCATCGATCTCTAGCTTTTCCGAAGAAGAAAAAAACTGCATATTAACTGGATAGTTAAAAAGTGAATTAACTATAGGGCCTTTTTCAATAATGAGATAGTCTATTCCATTCTTTTTAGCCTCTAATCCACAGGCAATACCTATGGGACCACCACCAATTATTATGAGATCAAAATGTTTCATTAAGATATCATCTCTTTCAAACCAGCAATAGTTTGGATAGGATCTTCACTTTTAAAAACATAACTACCGGCAACTAATACATCTGCTCCTGCTTCTACCAATTGTTTAGCATTTTTATTCGTAACACCTCCATCTATTTCAATTACTGTATTCGCACTATTGCGATCAATAATTTCTTTAAGTTGTTTTATCTTTTTGTATGTATTTTCAATAAATGATTGTCCACCAAAACCAGGGTTTACGCTCATGATACATACCAAATCAATATCTTTGATAGTGTCTTCTAGTAGACTTACATTCGTATGTGGATTTATTGCGACACCTGCTTTCATTCCTTCAGCTTTTATAGCTTGTAACGTTCTGTGAAGATGTGTGCAAGCTTCATAATGAACGGTAAGTATATTACTTCCTAAATCCGCAAAAGTCTTTATGTATCTGTCAGGATCAACAATCATTAAATGAACGTCAATAGTCTTTGTTGCATGTTTTGCAATATCTCTTAATACAGGCATCCCGAAAGAGATGTTAGGAACAAAAACTCCATCCATAATATCAATATGAAACCAATCGGCATCACTGTTGTTGATCATTTCTACATCACGCTGTAAATTAGCGAAATCAGCAGCTAGTACGGAAGGGGCAATTAATTTTGAAGACATAAAATTGTGTTGTTTTCCGCAAAAATACTATTAAAGTTTTGAAATCCAGACTAAGAAAGCTGCATAAATTTATTTGTTAAATAAGATATGCTTTTAAAAGTTTCGGGATTATTAGATTTTTCTTTTTCTAAGAACTGCTGTAATTCTGAATGTTCTGACCTTTTATTAATTGTCGAAAAGTTGGAGTTGTATTTTGAGAATGAGGGTTTAGTCATTTCATGATCAAAAATTTTGATGACATCATAATGTCGAGAATCGAGTAGTATTTTTTTAAACAAATCGTGTATAAGTTTTTTTTCTCCTTCAAGAATTTGAAAAAAATTACCATCAGAATACATCAGAATTCCAGTGATTTTTAAACTGTTATTGTTAACCTTTACGTACTCGAATAGTTCATTGATATCAGAGTTGGTTAAGAATCGATTCGCGGTACTAACATAACTAATGGTTTGCCACATAATTGAAATAGTGTTTCTTAAATTTAACATTAATTAGAGGAGTTATCTCTAATTTTTAAAATAAAATATTAAATACTTCAATGGGGTGAAGTTGATTACCAAAGTGTATTATCAGGTAAGCTTCATAAATTTATTGACTAGATATGATATGTTTTTGAAGTTTTTGGGGTTGTAAACTTTTTCTATTTCTAAAAATTGCTGTAAATCCGAATAATCTTTTTCTCGATTTACTATAGTATATGTACTTTGAAAATTGGTAAATGATGGAATGTTAATGGATCTATCTAATATTTTAATTAGATTGAAGTGACGTATATCTTTTTCTATTTTTTGATAAAGACTTTTGATGACTTTTTTTTGTCCTTCAATAATTTGGAAAAAATTTTGATCAGAATGCATTAAAATACCTGTAATACCAAGGTCTTCATTTTTTAATTTGGTTATATACAATAACTCATTGATTTGAAAATCAGAAAGCTCTGCAGAGGTGCTTACATATGAAATGGTATGTAACATAAAGATTTGGTTATATCTTAAAGTTACATTTTTTTAAGGGAATTTTTCTGTTAAATTTGTTTTTTAACTTTTGTTTAAATCACTAGTTGTTTTGCTCGTACGATCTATAGTAAAGCATTAGGAGACGAAAATTGTTTAAGAAAGTTTCATGAATTTGTTCGCTAGATATGAAATACTTTTGTAATTATCAGGGTTAAAGGATTTCTCTTCTCTAAGAAAAGTCTGAAGTTCACTATGATCATAGGATTCTCCTACAACTGTGAAATTAGAATGGTATTTAGAAAAACAAGGGTTAACGATAGCTCGATCAAAGATTTTTATGATATTATAATGTCTAGAATCTTGTTTTATTTTATTAAATAAAGAGTCGATAATATCCTTTTTGCCTTCTAAAACTTGTAAGAAATTCCCATCCGAATACATCAGTATTCCAGTAATTTTAAGTTCGTTGTTTTTCAATTTAACAAACTCAAATAGTTTTTCCATGTCACCATCATTTAATGAAGGATCAACGGTACTTACATAACTAATAGTTTGCCACATTTGATATGAATCTTTCTTAAAGATACTCTTTTTTTAATTTTAAAAAAGAGGGGAAATATTTTTTTAAAATTTTAAGAAGATGTTTACATGAAAAAACCTCCGGTAATCAGCCGGAGGTCATTCATCAATCAAAAAACGAACAGTTATGTTATAAACTGTTTGTAATCGCAATTTAGGAAATTAAAAGTTATCCTAAATAAGTTTTTAATATTTTACTACGAGATGTATGTTTTAATCTACGAATAGCTTTTTCTTTAATTTGACGAACACGCTCACGTGTTAAGTCAAAAGTTTCTCCAATTTCTTCTAATGTCATAGGATGTTGATCTCCTAGACCAAAATATAAACGGATTACATCAGCTTCTCTTGGTGTAAGTGTTTCTAAAGCTCTTTCGATTTCTGTACGAAGTGATTCGTGCAATAATGATCTATCAGGATTTGGAGATTCTCCAGAATTTAATACATCATAAAGATTAGAATCTTCTCCTTCTACTAAAGGAGCATCCATACTGACATGACGACCAGAGTTTTTCATAGACTCTTTTACGTCGTTAATTGTCATATCAAGTTCTTTTGCAATCTCTTCGGCACTTGGTGGACGCTCGTGAGATTGTTCTAAGAATGCATATGTTTTATTAATCTTATTAATTGAACCAATCTTGTTCAATGGCAAACGGACAATACGTGATTGTTCTGCTAATGCTTGCAAGATAGATTGACGAATCCACCATACAGCATATGAAATGAATTTAAAACCTCTTGTCTCGTCAAAACGCTTAGCCGCTTTAATCAATCCTAAATTACCCTCATTTATTAAATCAGGTAAAGTAAGTCCTTGATTTTGATATTGTTTTGCAACAGATACCACAAATCGTAAATTCGCTTTAGTTAATTTTTCAAGGGCTCTCTCATCTCCAGCTTTTATTCGCTGAGCTAATTCCACCTCTTCATCCGCAGTAATAAGATCTACTTTACCTATTTCTTGCAAATACTTGTCCAGCGATGCAGTCTCACGATTCGTTACCTGCTTCGTAATCTTAAGTTGTCTCATCTATGTTATCCTTGAAATTTTATTTGTGAATATTTATTTAGGGCTTTGCTTTTATTTATTATACGTATGTTGTTACGAAAATGTTACAAAAAAGTAAATTTATTTTTTTTAAAGTACTTTTTAGATGGTTTTAAAACCTATTTATTCTGTCGTATCTGACGCTCAAAAATTACAACCTTATTCGAATTCAAGTACGTTTTTAGCAATGATAAGAGATCTAAGTGCGTCAATTTTTTTATATATTTTATTAAAAAATAAATTTCTTTCTTTTTCACCAGCTGTGCTCAATAGTTTGGACCCATCCATCTGGATATTCAAAAAATGCTCTGCCTGATTACAAGTGGTTACATCATTTGTTCTATAATAAGAGAGAATAGTGAAAGGTACATATAATGATGTCTCTGAAGGAGTTTTTACTAATACACGGTTATTCATAAGTAATAACTCATTATAATAGAATTTGAAATTATCTTTTTGATCAATTATTTTTTTAGAAATTTGTTGAATCAATTTCTGAAGATCTTCGCATATCTCTAGAGCATCTTTAGAAGTAAGGGAATTAGATTCAAAATAAAAGTGTATTTGTTTTAGTGTACTATTTATAGTGGTGATATCCCATATTTCTATAGAATTCAGGTCATTATACATATTACCTAAACGTTTTGCAGCTTCTAAAAGAGATAAAGATGGATTAAATCCTGTAAATCTAACATCACCAAGATCAGAATCCATTATTTTTAACCAAACGTACATTTTAAATTTAGAGAGTAAGTTGTCATCTGATGTATAAAAAATAGGTAAATCTTTAGCAGAATAAATCATTTCTACATCTTTATTATTGATCAGCGGTGATAATGAATTATAAGAGTTTTCATAATATGCAAGCAGACTTTCCATATCCTGAACAGGAGCTGTCTTTTTTACAGCTACGATATGTTCATCTTCACTAGAAAATAACTGATCAATAGAGAGACTAAAGTATTTAGCTAATGTAACTCCTTCTTCTAATGAGAGTTTACTTTTTTTGCTAATTCTTCTATGTGCAGCGTCGTAACTAATATCTAATGCTGTGGCCACTTCATCTATTAAAGAATTTTTAGAATTTATTTGTTTTTTGATAAGTTCTAAGAAATTTTCCTGTATCATTTTTTGCTTTTAATAAGATTGATGATGTTTTGAATTGGAAAAGTAAAGTAGAAAAATAAGTTAATTTTGCGTTTTTCACAAAAAAATAAACCTTCTATTGTGATTATTATGATTTTCGCAAATAGGAAAATAAACTCTTTGTGTTTTGTGATAATCGCAAAAAAATATATTTCTATTCGCATTTATCACTTTTGGTCTCGTAATTATCACAATAATTTTGACCTGTTGAATTTTTTAAAACAGGAAAAATGAAAAATAGAATTTTAATAACATTAGTACTACTGATTTCTCTAGCATCCTTTAGTCAGCAACGTAAAAAGCATATAGGAGCTTGGACATATCATTCTAAAAACACTGATATAGTTGGCCTTTCGGTAGGATTGGCACCGAAAGATTTGTTAGGTGATACGACTTTAACTAGAACATATGGTCTGAAATTGGAAGCGCCTGGTTTGGGAATTCTTTATCCGATTGCACCAAAATCATATCTTTCTGGAGGAGCTAATGATGATCTTTTAGAAAAAGTATATGGAATTAATTTGTCTGGAGGTAGTCTAGGAGAAATTGCGGTACACGGTATATCAGGTGCTTTTATAGGACAATATTTACAAAAAATGAATGGAATAGCAATTGGCGGAATTGCAAATTCTATAGAAGAACAAAATGGAATATCTATTGCATTATTAGGAAATGAAGTTTATCACGGATTTGGAGCATCGATAGCTCTTTCTGGTAACGTCGCTCATAGTTATTTAGGTATTCAGATAGGAGCGTTCAATGATATAGAACGTTATGGTCGAGGAGTACAGTTTGGAGTTTTTAATACCTCCAATAATTATAAAGGAATACAGGTAGGTTTATCAAATCATAGTACTACTACACACTCTAAATATGAAGGAATTCAAATAGGGATTCTAAATAAGGCAGATAAGCTTAGAGGAATACAAATAGGATTGTGGAACAAAAACGAAAGACGTTCTCTACCTTTTATCAATTGGCAGTTTTCTAAGAAAAAAGTAAAGTCAAAAACATCTTAATTATGAATATCACTAGCAACTTAAGCATCGAAGGGGATTATGGATTCGAAGCTTTTTATGTACTTACTGGAGACTTGGTTGGTCTTATCCCAGTAAAAGAAAAATTATATACACGTATTAAATTTTTGGATGATAAAACATTGATGATTAGTTTAATGAAGTCAGAAACTCAAAAGATTAATAAGTATATAAAAGGAACGCTTATAGATGGGATTTTTAGTATTTCATCTTGTAATAGAGTTACTTCAATATTGTCATTTATTAAGCATTGGCGAACTCAAAAAATAAATGTACGTTCTAGTAAACAACAGTTATTGATTTTTTTATCAAAAACGGGGAAAGTACAATTAGGAGTTTTTAAAGACATCACTTCGAGGAAGAAAAAGTAAGGTTTGGAACTAAAACATTAACTCAAAACGGAACTTTAGTTTTGAGTTTTATCTGAATTCTAAGTAATTAATTATGTCATGTACCATAGTGAAATTGTGATGACAAAGAAATGGTCATTGGTTGTCACGCTGCAATTGGTGTGTCAAATTTTAAAAGAATAATTATGAGAAAAATAAAATTTTCTAAAGACGAAGGCTCGGAGTTTTATAAAGAGCTAAATGAACAAATTAGAAATTATTTTGATAGTAATCAAATGGACAAAACCGGAAATAAAAAGATGATTTTTAAGATAGTCCTGTATTTCACCTTAGTATTTTTGTTTTATTTTTTGATGCTTACTTCATCTAATTTAGGAGCATTCTTTGTCTTTTACATTGGTTTAGGAATATCGGTGTTATTAAATGCATTTAATGTTTCTCACGATGCAGCACATGGTGTTGCTGTAAAAAGTAAGTTCTGGAACAAACTTCTATTCCAATTAAGCTTTAATCTACAAGGTAACAATGCATATGTATGGGGTAAGAATCATAACGAATCTCATCATTTGTATACAAATATAGAGGGGAGTGATATAGATGTTTTAAATAACCCACTTGTAAGAATGACTCCCAATCAGGATTTACAATGGTATCATAGGTTTCAATACTTATATGTTCCATTTTTGTATTTGTTTTATTCCTTGAACTGGTTTTTGTTTAGAGAATTCTTAATGATTTTTAATAGGTCAAGTAGAACAATAAAGATTATGATTCCAGCATGGGAGGTTATCAAACTCATCTTTTTTAAGATCGCTTATATTACTTATATGATTATTATTCCGAGCATTATATTGCCATTTGAATGGGAGTATGTTTTAATAGCCTTTTTACTAAATCATTTCTTGGTATCCTTAATATTTACTGGAGTGTTGGGAGTTTCACATTTGTCAGATTATGTAGCACATCCTCAGCCTGATTCAAAAGGGAAACTTACTATGAGTTGGCCTAAGTTGCAGATGTGTACTTCTGTTGATTATAACGTGACTAGTACTTTTTTAAATTGGACATTAGGTGGTTTTAATGCACATGCGTTACATCATTTATTACCTAATATTTGCCATATACATTATATAAAATTACTACCAATATTTAGAGCGGTGGCAAAGAAGTATGGTGTCACATATATGGAGATGTCATATACTCAGGCATTACGATCACATTTTAGGTTTCTAAAAAAAATGGGAACACAAGTAGAATTTAAACCTGCTACTTATGAAATCTAAACATGTTTATAATAAATATCATACAGAGCTATTCGGTTCTATTCAAAAAGAGATTAATGATAAACTTAATTTCTGTCCAGATCGATTTAAAAGAAGAGTTATCTTTAAAGGGTTTGTTTATTCAGTTTTAACAAGTATAGCATATATAAGTCTTTATACGATAAGTAATCCATTTCTGTTGGTTATAACTTATGTGTTATTTGGTTTGATTGCATTGTTATTTGCTTTTAATTTCGCACATGATTTTTCGCATAATACAATTTTTAGAAGTAAGAAATTGAATCATAATTGTTTTGTGATACTTTATACGATAGTTGGAGCTCATGCAGAAGCTTGGAAGGAAAGACATGTGCAGTCACATCATCATGCACCAAATGTAGAAGGTTATGATACAGATTTAGAAATAACTGATCTTATTAGAGTAGTTCCCGGAAGTTCTTTACGATGGTTTCATAAGTATCAGCATTGGTATGCTCCGATCTTATATACTACCTATTCGTTATTCTGGATATTTATAAAAGATTTTAAAGTATTTTTTGGGAAAATAATTACAGGAAAGAAAAAATCTCTACGTTATAAAATTTCTTTTTGGTGTCAAAAGCTTTTCTATGTAATGTATTTAATTGTACTACCATTGCTATTAATTGATCAAGAATGGTATGTGATTCTGTTGGGATTTGTGATGATGCATTTGGTACAGTCTATATTTCTATTATTTACTTTTTTTATGACGCATCATATCGAAGGTGTTTTTTATCCAAAAACAGATGATCTTGGTTTTATAAAAACCTCTTGGTTGATGAATCAGATAAAAAGTTCTAATGATTTTTATCCTTCTAGTACAATTGCAAATTTTATTTTTGGAGGATTTAATAATCATATTGCGCATCATCTTTTTCCTCATATTCATCATATCTATTATCCAGAGCTTAATAGGATATTATATAAGATTTTAAGAAGTAATTTAATAGAACCTAATCAAACCACATATATAGGTGGAATTGTATCACATTTATCTCATTTAAGAATGTTAGGCAGAGTGTTGTAGCCAATTAGTTTTAAAATATCATGGTTAGAAACACCTTCAAAATTTGAAGGTGTTTTTTTTGTTATAATTTCTTGATTGTGATTATCACAAAGAGATATACTTTTTTAAGATTATAAGATATTGAATCGTATTTATAGGATGATAGATTCGAAATGTTTGATATTATTTAGAACGAAAAACTCATTTTACTATGCAAGATTGAACAAGGTTTTATTACTAAACCCTTCGTAGAATAACATTGATCCACAAAATAAGGTTATATCTCCTCAAGAGGACATAACCTCTGTCTTTGGAACCTTACTTGTGTTTTGAATACATACGATTTATGAGTTGCGATTATCACAAAGGCAAAGTTCTGTCCTTGCATTTTTAGCAATTGTAGCTAGAGTATAGCTAGTATGTTTGAATCACTAAACAATAAAAATTTTACAATGAAAAGATTAATTAAACTATTCGTTTTATTACTGTGTTTGTCCAAATATTGTTATGGTCAAGATATAAGAACTGATAAAAAACCAATTGCTTTCACAAGTGGATTTAGTACGATTGTAAGTGATGAGAGTAATGAATTAGATATTTATGCAGGTGTATTGTTGGAAAGAAAAAATGGATGGGGTTATGGTTTTGATTTTACAAGATCGGCTTATACATCAGAAAGTGCTAAAGGAATTCCGCCAATTACTGAAATAGAAAACTTTGAAGGCGCTGAGTTACCTTCCGGAATTGAAAAAAGATTTCCTTATAGTGGTAAAAGAGATAATAGATTATATTCTTTATCGCCCAACGTATTTAAATCTTTCGCGCTTAATAAGAAGAGATCTCTTAGTATATTTATAATGGGAGGTCCTTCTATAATATATAGTGAAGATTATGAATATACTGCTAAATACTCTCCAGCTTCATCTTGCGAATTTGGTGGATTTTGCTTTCCTGATTCTTCTGGGCCATCATTAGATTATATGAGAAGTAAGGAGAACAAGAAAATAGTTTTTGGTGGATTTTCTAAAATATCTTTAAGGTATACTTTTACTAGAGTAGTAGGTGTAGAGCTCTCTGCCTATGGTAATCTAAATGGGGTAAAAAGTGTATATGGATTACAGTTTGGAGTTGTTTTGGGAAGACTCTTTTGAATTAATATATTCAATTAGTATAAAACCTTTTAATAATTTTTAGAAGGTTTTTTTATGATGTAATGTTTTGGTTGTGTTAATCACAAAGATATGTTTTTACCCTTGCGTTTTTGACAATTGTAGTAGATAAATAGCTTTTATGTTTGAATAACTAAACAAATTTAAAGTAATATTATGATGAACAGATTAGTAACACTTGGTATGATTCTTTTATTAACTATGAATTATGTATTTGGGCAAGAAAGCCTTGAAAAAGAGCATAAATTAAAGGTTAAGTCTATAACTGCTGGTTTTGGGGTTTACCATGCAGATCTTAGAGGTACTGATGATCCTTTTGGATCGAATCAAAATGGTCCCACTTTGTCAGTTGGGTTATCTCTGGCGTATAAAAAACATATTTTTTCGCTAGATGTAGATTTAGGGCTTGACCTGTATCCTGATATCATATTTGAAGCTATTGGTGGAGGCGATAATGAAGAGACTTTTTTTAATAGTTATGATATACTATATGGTAGAGAGTTTTCTGTCTTTAAATGGTTTAGAATAGAAGCTCATACCGGTTTAGGGGTGTATCTATATAAGGATTGGTTAGCTTCTGATGGAAGATATGATACAAAAGAGATCATTGGAATCCCCGTAGATCTAAGGTTAATGATTGATTCTTCCAGAGGATTTTCGTTCGGGATCAATCCAGAGGTGAATTTTAATACTATAAATACTACATATATGGGAAGTATGGTGTTTCAGTATCGGTTTAATTAAACCTAACTTTATTAATCAAAAAAAACGCTTATAGTAACATTAGTTATAAGCGTTTTTTTCTAATATTTTGTAGTTTACTGGACTATAAAACGACCATAAGCTCCTCGTATTTTTGCAATGTAAGTCCCTGAACTAAGATTGCTAATTTCTAATTGACCAATACTATTATCAATTTCTTTTTTCAACATTAATCTTCCGTGCAAGTCATATACTTCTACTTTTCCAATTATCGTTTTAGATTCGATAATAATAGGTTGATTTTTTGCCGGAATAGGGTATAATAAAATATCTTTAGATGAAAGACGGTTATCATCTACTCCTAAGGTAGCATCGCAGGTTGTATCACCATAGATGTTAACCTCTACAATGCTAGCAAAACCAGAACCAGTGCTATTTCCGTTAGAAGTAAATTTCACATATCTCCCTGTTGCATTATTAAGGTTAAAAAGTTGTTCTGTGTTTTCCGCACCTGTTTCAATCATACTATCTTGACCCGTTAATATGCTGGTAAATGGACCTGTTTGATCATCCGATACTGCAATGTCAAAATTAATAATTCTTTCATCAGCTTTTAACACATGAATTCCTATTTCACTTAGAACTCTGATACAAGACAGGTCGAAAGTTATAGAAACCTCTGGTTCTGTATTGGCATCTCCCGTCCAATATTCTGCGTCGGTTACATTATCATCCCAAGCAAATTGAGGTCCTACATTAGGCTTTCCTGGTTCGGTTCCTATAGCAGTCGCATCAATAATTGTAATTTCTTCAGAAAATATATTAGATTGTGTTATGGTCAACATAGTAGTTAAATCACTTCCTCCAGCAACCTCACTAATAGTTATAGTAGCCGTACGTTGAGCAGACGAAGTGTTTTCTGTGAAATCAGCTATAATTACTGCAGAGTTGCTTCCAGAAGTTATATCAAGAGTTAACCAATCTGCATTATCTGTAATTGTCCAATCTACATTAGTATCAATGTCAAATAAAGTATTTCCTGCACTTCGAGCTACATTTATAGCCGTAGTATTTGTAGTTAATCTTGGAGTGTCAATACCGGTTCCACCAAAACCAATAGAAACACCTACATCAGCAGTAGTATATGGAATACGAGAACCACTAGAATTGAATTCTTCAGCACCCGCATCAAGGTTCCCGGAACGATTTCCTCCTAAGATATCGGTAGTTACAAAAGGATAGCTTCCAACAGCAGCGTCAATAGCTGGACTATTACTTCCTAATTCATAATACAAAGTCCCATTTTCTAAGAGTCCATTAGTAACAACTTGATTGTTATTAGTTCCTGTAGTAAGATCCCAAACTCCATTTTGAGTAATATTTCCTTGATAGATAGAAGTGCCTATTGGAGCTGTTTGTTCATCAACAGCACTTTCTTCTGTGTTAATCATAATGTTGTTAGCAATAACCAAATTTTCTGGTGCCAAGGTTAACACTGGATTGTTACTTACGCTAGTCCCAATTCTAAATCCATAATCACAATTAACAAAAGTATTATTTACAATAATTGCATCTTTAACCTGGAAATAACGATTAAGAGGAGAGTTTTCTTGTCCATTACTGACATTGATCGCTCCTGCGGTTTTGGTATTCCCTCCTTCGGGTTTTTCAGAATTTACTCCTTCAATATAGTTATTGTATACTTTATGTCCTTCTCCGATCACACGAATTCCACCTGAGAAAAGATTGTTTTCGGCAAAAAAGAAATTGTTATAAACTTCACAATCATCACCGTGTCGTAGTGTTAATGTTCCCTGGTAATCTCTAAAAGTATTGTTGTAATACTTATTCTCACCACTTTTATTAGAAATGATTTCGACTTCTCCTGACCAATTGTAAAATAGATTATCATACACTTCAGTATTTGATGGGTGCAATGAGGTACTGCTATTTCCAATTCTAATAGCATCTTGATCATTTAGGTCATTTACGACACCAACAGGCGTTCGATCGGCAAAATAATTATGATGTATTTTTGTAAAATCTGGTTCTGCAAATTCGGTAGATGTGGCATTTCTGTTGTCATTAATAATACTTCCTATACCATATTTTCCTTCGAAGGAGCTGAAACTTATTTCATTATATTGTCCATAAACAATGATCCATTTAAATGTGAGTAGTTCTTGTGCGGCAGTACCATTATAACTATCTATTTTAATGTTTGTAATGGTGCAATGATCACATTCGTTGTTGCTAGAATCTCTCAATTCTATTACGGGTTCTATGATACTTCCACTTACATCTAAGTTTGATGGATTCTGAAAAATAACACCATCGAAAATGATGTAAGAACCACCCATACTTACTCTTGAATTACCTTCAAAAAACACTGATCCTGGAGTTTGTGCTTTGATAGTTACAGGATTTGTTCCGGTACCGTTCTTATTAATGTTAATTTGTACATCAGTCCAGGTGCCGTTTGCTAATGTGATGGTAGTTCCGGCAGTAGCATTGGTAATAGCTGTTTGTAATTCTGAATTGTTGTTTACAATCTGAGAGTAGGTGTGACTGTAAGAAGTTATCAATACTAATAAGAAGGTAAACACCTTCAAATAATTCTTTTTCATAATCTAGGGCTTTACTTTTTTTGTTTTAAATTGGTTAACCAATTTGGTCAACCAATACAAATATACTGTTCATTTTCGTAAAACCAATATATTTTATAAAAAAACAAAAGCGCCTTCAAAATATGAAGGCGCTTTTTAAGTATCATAACGAGAGTATATTAATTCTCTTTTTTGTCATTGTTTCTTGGTTTTCTATCACCTCGTGGTTTGTCATCTCTAGACTTGCTACCTTCAGGTCTTGGAGGTCTTGGTAATAATGCTTTTCTAGAAACTTTTTCCTTACGAGTTCTAGAATCAATACCAAAATACTTCACATCCATAACGTCACCCATATTCACAACGTCGCTAACATTTTCAGTGCGTTCCCAAGCTAATTCGGAAACATGAAGTAATACTTCGTTACCAGGAGCATCCATATATTCTACTACAGCACCAAAATCTAACATTTTAACTACTTTAACTTCGTATACGCTACCTACAACAGGTTTAAACAATATCGCATCTATTTTTGCTGTTACGGCATCAATACCTTCATTTCCAACACCTAGTATTTCTACAATACCTTCTTCTGTTACTGGATCTTCATTGATTACAATAGTAGTTCCAGTCTCTTTTTGCATTTCTTGTATTACTTTTCCACCAGGTCCAATTAGGGCACCGATAAACTCATTAGGAATACGTCTCGTAATCATTTTTGGAGAATGCGGCTTCACATCTTCGGCAGGAGCAGAAATAGTGTCCGTTAATTTCTCTAAAATGTGTAAACGACCATCACGCGCTTGTTTTAGTGCATTTACTAAAATTTCGTATGATAAACCTTTTACTTTAATATCCATTTGACAAGCAGTGATACCATCTGCGGTACCAGTAACTTTAAAATCCATATCTCCTAAATGATCTTCATCACCTAAAATATCAGATAATACAGCATACTTTCCAGATTCTGCGTCAGAAATTAATCCCATTGCAATACCTGAAACAGGTTTTGTCATTTGCACACCAGCGTCCATCAACGCCATCGTACCAGAACAAACAGTTGCCATAGAAGAAGAACCATTAGATTCTAATACTTCAGAAACAACCCTAACCGTATAAGGACAATCCTCAGGAATCATTCCTTTTAATGCACGTTGTGCTAAATTACCGTGTCCAACTTCTCTACGAGAAGTACCTCTAATTGGGCGCGCCTCACCAGTACAAAAAGGAGGGAAGTTATAATGTAAATAAAAACGTTCTTCACCTTCGTAAGATGGCATATCTACTTGATTTGCATCTCTAGATGTTCCTAAAGTTACTGTAGCTAATGCCTGAGTTTCGCCTCTTGTGAAAATAGAAGACCCATGAGTTGATGGTAAATAATCTACCTCACACCATATTGGTCTGATTTCACTTGTCTTTCTTCCATCAAGACGTAATCCTTCATTTAATGTTAAATCACGAACAGCAGCTTTTTCTGCTTTCGCATAATATTTAGATACTAGATCTCCAAAATCTTCTAATTCTTCTTCAGAGAATGTAGCTTTTATTTCTTCTTTGATTTCAGAAAAAGCCATTCCACGTTCTTTTTTAGAAGAACCTTGTTTTGCTACAGCATATACTTTATCATATGCCATATCATATATTTTCTTAGCTAAATCTTCATCACTTCTTTCTGGCTCATACTCACGTACTTCTTTTTTTCCGAAAGCTTCAGCTAATCTTTCCTGAGCAGCACACTGAACTTTTATAGCTTCGTGAGCAAATTTAATAGCCTCAGTCATTTCTTCTTCAGAGATCTCATCCATCTCTCCTTCAACCATCATTACTGAGTCAGCAGAAGCACCTATCATCATATCGATATCAGATTCTTCTAATTGAGCTCTTGTAGGGTTGATAATAAATTCACCATTAACACGTCCTACTCTTGCTTCAGAAATAGCACATTCAAAAGGGAAATCCGATAATTGTATTGCAGCAGAAGCAGCTAATCCAGCCATAGCATCTGGCATAACGTCTTCATCGTGAGACATTAATTGAATCATTACTTGAGTCTCTGAATGGTAATCTTTTGGGAAAAGTGGACGTAATACACGATCTACTAATCTCATAGTTAATACTTCTCCATCACTTGGTCTTGCTTCTCTTTTGAAAAAGCCACCTGGATAGCGACCTGCAGCAGCAAACTTTTCTCTATAATCTACTGTTAACGGAAGAAAATCTACATCACTTTGTTTGTAGTTAGATACTACTGTACATAATAACATACATTTTCCTGATTGAACAACAACAGATCCATGTGCCTGTTTTGCTAATTTTCCGGTCTCTAGGCTAATTTCTCTTCCATCTCCTAGATCAATGACCTCTCTATAAACTTTTGGAATCATATTTTTTTTGATTCTAACCTTGTATATTTTTAGTTAATTCTATACTTCCAATATAAAAGGTTTTATTAAACATTGGTTTCCGTCTTACTCGGACGGACAAGGTTGTGTTGTTGTTGTAGTAGTTGTGCGACCAATGAAAAACTAAGGCATCATTTTGATCATTCCTAGATCAAAACGTTTTTTAATTAAACTTTATTCTATTTATAGTAATGAGTATAATTAAAAAGAGAGGCGTACGGCCTCTCTTTTTCGATTATTTTCTTAATCCTAATTCTTTTACAATTGCACGATATCTCATAATATCTTTCTTAACAAGATAGTCTAAAAGATCTCTACGCTTACCTACTAACTTTACTAACGAACGTTCAGTATTATAATCTTTACGATTGTTTTTTAAGTGCTCAGTTAAATGGGTAATTCTGTGCGTAAATAATGCAATTTGTCCTTCTGCAGAACCGGTGTCGTTTTTACCTTTTCCGTGTTTTGAGAAGATTTCTTCTTTCGTTTCTTTTGTTAAATACATTCCAATATTATTTAAATGATTTTTATGTATAGATAGCATTCTGCTATCAGCGTGCAAATATAGTATTTTTTATATTAGAAATACTTCTTACTAAAAAAACATTTTTAATTAAACCTTTTGTAAATAATTAAGTCTTAGAGAGGTAACGTTAAAAATTAATATAATGAAGAACAACATTTTTAAATTTGGTTTTATTGCATTCTTTATGACGGTTTTAGTTGGATGTGATAGTGGAGATACAGTGGGTCAATTACCTATTGAAGATATTAACAGCGAAGAAGCTGCTTTATCGGTAACAATTGATGATGGTTCGGAAGTACTTAGTGATCTTACATTACAAGGTTTTGAGGACGAAGAGAGTTTGGCAAAAAGTGGTGCAAATCGTTTTTTGCCAGATTGTGCTACCGTGACTATAGAATTGACGGATACTACAAAAAATGTAATAATTGATTTTGGAGTAGAAGGTTGTGAGGTAAGAAGTGGACATATTGTGAAAGGAAGGATTTTGATGTCTTATGAACGGAATATAGATGAAATGTCCTTATTGATTAATTATAGTTTAGAAGATTTCTTCATTGACGATATACAATTTGCAGGATCTAGAACAATTACTAGACTTAAGGAAAATGAAAATGGTAATCCAGAGTATTCAATGAATTTTGATTTTACAGTAACACTTATCGATGGTACTCAGGTATCTAGGGCAGGTTCTAAGACTCGTGAATGGATTGAAGGTGCTTTTAATGGTAATTGGGGCGATAATGTTTTTTTAATCAATGGAGATTGGCAGACTAACTTTTCGAATGGTGGTATTCATAGTACTACTATTTCTACATCATTAAGACGAGAAGCCAGTTGTAGGTTTTTTGTTAGTGGGGTCGTGGAATTGGTAAGAACTAATTACAGTGGATCTTTGAGTTATGGTGATGGGTCTTGTGATAATAAAGCAATATTTACAAACTCTGAAGGAGAAGAAATAGAAATAGTATTGTAATTTTTTGGTTTTCAATAGTCGAAAGCATCTTCTACTTTGGAGATGCTTTTTTTATTGTACTATTTAAAGAAAAGAGTGTTGAATAAAAATATCAACTACAATACCTTTTTAAAGATAAAACCCGGTTTCTACCGGGTTTTATAATATGCTATTTAAATATATAGTCTCTAATTAGAAGATAATGGTCTATTAAGAATTAGATCTAAATATAAATTAATTTTGTCTTTTAGGTTTTGTCTTGGACTAATAAAATCTAAGAATCCATGTTCTTTTAAGAACTCCGCAGTTTGGAAACCTTCAGGAAGTTCTTTTCCTGTCGTATCTCTAACGACTCTAGGTCCAGCAAATCCAATAAGTGCTCCTGGTTCTGCGATATTAATATCTCCGAGCATTGCGAAAGATGCGGTAGTACCTCCAGTAGTTGGATCAGTACATAATGAGATATAAGGAATTCCAGCATCGGCTAATTGAGCAAGTCTTGCAGAAGTTTTTGCTAACTGCATTAATGATAATGCAGCTTCCATCATACGAGCTCCTCCAGATTTAGAGATAATCATAAATGGAATCTTATTCTTAAGCGCATAGTCAGCTGCTCTTGCTATTTTTTCTCCTACCACACTACCCATAGAACCACCTATGAATGAAAAATCCATACAAGCAATTACTAAATCATTACCGTTAGATTTTCCAACAGCAGTTCTTACAGCATCTTTTAAGTTTGTTTTTTCTTGAGCATCTTTAAGACGATCAGTATACTTCTTTTTGTCTTCGAATTTAAGAGGATCTTTAGAGGTTAGGTTTTTATCTAATTCTTTAAACTTGTTATCATCAAATAGAATTTCGAAATATTCTTTACTACCTATCCTTACATGATATCCGTCTTCCGGACTTACATAAAAGTTTTTCTCTAGTTGTTCTGCATCAACTATTTTTCCTGTAGGAGATTTATACCAGAGTCCCTTTGGAACATCTTTTTTATCCTCAGTAGCAGTCTGTATACCTTTTTGAGTTCTCTTAAACCAAGCCATAAATTATTTGTATTAAAAAAGCTGAAACTCTTTATTGTTTAGAGTTTCAGCTTGGTTTTATATCTTATTATAATGTATTTACATTATTTAAATCTTCAAAAGCCTTTTTAAGACGGCTTTTAAAGGTGATTTCACCTTCTCTTAGCCATTTTCTAGGGTCGTAATGTTTTTTGTTAGGTTCATCTGCTCCATCAGGATTACCAATCTGAGTCTTAAGATAATCGATCTTTCCAGTCATATAATCTCTAATGCCTTCACAAAACGCAAATTGAAGATCAGTGTCTATATTCATTTTGATAACTCCATATCCAATAGATTCTCTAATTTCTTCTAGAGTAGAACCGCTTCCTCCGTGAAATACAAAGTCAATGTGGTTATGTTCTACACCGTATTTTTCTGAAATAAATTCTTGAGAATTTTTAAGAATTTTTGGAGTTAATTTTACATTACCAGGTTTGTATACTCCGTGCACATTTCCAAAAGCTGCAGCTACTGTAAATTTATCACTTACTTTACTTAATTCTTCGTAAGCGTATGCAACTTCTTCTGGTTGTGTGTATAATTTAGAATCATCTACATCACTATTGTCAACACCATCTTCTTCTCCTCCTGTAATACCAAGTTCTATTTCTAAAGTCATACCCATTTTACTCATTCGTGAAAGGTATTCTTTACAAATTTCGATATTCTCTTCAATAGGTTCTTCTGATAAATCTATCATATGAGAACTATAAAGAGGTTTCCCTGTTTCTTTATAGAACGCTTCTCCCGCATCTAATAATCCGTCTATCCAAGGAAGTAGCTTTTTTGCACAGTGGTCAGTATGCAAAATAACTGGCACTCCATAAGCTTCTGCCATTAAATGTACGTGTCTTGCTCCCGCAGTCGCTCCAGCGATTGCAGCTTTTTGGTCTTCATTAGAAAGCCCTTTTCCTGCATTAAACTGTGCTCCTCCATTAGAGAACTGAATAATTACAGGGGAGTTTAATTCTGCAGCAGTTTCTAATACTGCATTAATAGAATTGGAGCCAATTACGTTTACTGCTGGTAAGGCAAATGCTTTTTCTTTGGCATAATTGAAAATAGCCTGTACTTCGTCTCCTGTTGCAACTCCTGGTTTGATGTTGTGACTCATAATTTACTTTTAGTTAATAAGCCTACAAAAATAGTAAAATAATACGGAATGAATTTTATATTTAAGAACGAAAAATGATGATTGTTTTTAGAAAGGATAGTTGATCCCGACATTGTAGACACCTTCGGAAAAATTATATCCTTTGAACCATCGTTGATCTTCTATTCTAGCAGGATTAAAGGTTTTAAAACCTAGATCTAATCTAACTACAAAAAAGTCGAAATCATAGCGTAACCCTAAACCACTACCTACTGCAATTTCCTGAATATCATCTAATCTAGAAAAAACGGCATCTTCTTCCTCTACACTGTCTAAAACATTCCAAATGTTACCAGCGTCAATAAAGAAAGCTCCATTAAGAGATCCTAGAATGTTATAACGATATTCTGCATTTACTGCAATTTTCATATTGGCTTCATTAAACTCATTTCTTCCGCCACTACTACCAGGCCCCAAATCATAAGGTAACCAAGCACGATTGTCATTAGGACCACCACCAAAAAAACTTCGAGCAAAAGGAATACTATTTGCGTTTCCGTATGGTAGAGCAATACCACCAAATGCTCTAAATGCTAAAACACTTTTTCCTCCTAGATCCCAATGTTTTATATAATCTAACTCAGTTTTTGCATATTGCGAAAATTCTACACCAAAAACTTCAAAACGCTCTCGCGAATTTTCTTTTAATCCTACGAGATTAGAAACTGTGTTTAATACATTACCAGCAAATTCTATTTTAACTCTGAATCTTGAAAAGTTTTCATCATAAAGGTTTTCCCGATTGTTCTTTAAATACGTATAACTAGATGCGAAAATTAAGTTATCTTCAGTTAACCTTTCCTTTCTTTCATTAATATTGCTAATTTCTTGAAGTTGATCTGAAGTCAAGTCACTATCAGGAGTATCTCCTAGAGATTGCGCTATAAAACTATTCGCTCCAGTAGGAATGGATAATATATTTTCAGTGGTGTTGTCTGGATCAAAAAAGGGAGAGTTAGAACTAAGTACTTCTGTTGCAATATTGTTAAGCCTACTAAAAGAATTAGAGTATACATTAAAATAGTTGCCTGTATTAAGGTTCCGAACGTATTGTACATTTACTAAATCAATTTGATTAGTAAGTTTTGTGCTTGGTTTCCACTGGTAATTAAATATCCCAGAAGCATTTTGTTTATCTAGTCCGATATTTTGTTGTGTATTAATACCAAAGATTAAATTGGTTGTCGGAGACATGTATTTTGGTATAATCTTTCTTGTTTGGAATGGGAAAATTATTTTCGGAAATGATAATTTAAGATCTATTCCAATTTCTGATATATCAAAAAACTGACCGTTAGGATCTACAGGATCTTTTGATGATCCAATACTTCCTCTTCCTGAAATTTCAAAAATTTCAGCTCCTCCGAATACATTTCGAATTAAAAATGAACCACTAAAACCGATTCCGAATACTTGGATATTAGAAGTGGATACATCAAATTCTACATTAGTACTATATTTTTTTCTTGGCGTAAGCAAAACACTTGCAATAAGATCAGTTCCTTCTGGATTATCAGGGTCTATGCTGTATCTTATGTTTGGGTATTTAAACGTTTTTAAATTATTAATTTGATTATATGTCAGAGTTCGATCTTTATCTCTAAAAATCTCGCCAGGTGTTATCAATATAGAATTGGCTATTGCTTTACGTGTGTATCTAAGTTTGTCATAACTGTAGATATTGTACCCATTATAAGAAGCGCTGTCCTTTGGTGTTTGGTCTTTATTTTGATAAGAATAATCAGTAAACACATTTACCTTACTTATTTTATGAACTTTAAAAGGAACTCTTTTCTTTTCTTCACCTTCGGTAATTTGTCTGTCTTTGATCAATAGGTTAAGTTGTATTTTTTGATCAGTGTTTACAGTATCTGCATCGAATTTTATATATTCTTTTTCGAAATTATATAATCCAGAGTTTCTATATAGTCTAGTGAGTCTTTCTCGTTCTGATTCGATATCTAAAGTTCGATATTGCTTTCCTGCAATTATACTTGATTCGCTTTTATGTAATTTATATATGGAATCCACAGCTTTAGATTCGATTTTGGCATTAAGAGAATCAATGAAATAAGGTTTGTGCGGCTGAATATAATAGGATACAGAAGCTCTTTGTTCTTCATTGAAGTTGATTTTATAATCTGTTTTTACGTTAAACCAACCGTTATTCCAATAGTAGGATTGTAATCTTTTTACAGAGCGTTTGGCTTTTGATTCATCTACTATTGATGGTGCTTCTCCTGCTTTTTTTAACCAATTATTGATGCCAGTATAAGCAACTCCTAATCGAGTAACTTGTTTTTTGGATAAAAAATTATTTAATCTTTTTTCTCTGTTTGGTTTATTGTGTAGCCAATTCTGATATGATGAATCAGGATTTACTTTAGCTAGGTTATAAATATGAAGTCGAAATGGAGTCCAGGCGAGCTTAGCATTGGGTTTTTGGTAAAGTTGATTGTATAATCTAGTTTCGTTAGTTTTAGTGCTATCAACAAAAATTTCATTTTTGGTTAAGAGGTATTCTTCCTCTGGCACTCTTTTAATTGCATTACAAGAAATTAAAAAAATTGTAGATACTACAACAAATACTATTTTTGTGAGCAGGTGTTTCAATCGAGATTCATTATTGTGTCAAAAATACATTATTTGTATGGTTAGCAAAAACCAAAAGAAATTAATAAATAGTTTACATCAAAAAAAGTACCGAAAACAGCACGGATTATTTGTTGCAGAAGGTAAAAAGGTAATTAATGAGTTGTTAGAGGCTAATTTAAGACTCCATTCTCTTTTTGCTTTAGATACTTCTTATTTCGAAATAAGTTCCGAAAATGTTTTTAATGTAACAGAAACTGAGTTGAAAATTATTAGTTTTTTAACTACTCCTCAATTTGCGGTAGCTATATTTTATATTCCAGAAACTCAATCTGTGATGGGTGATGGATTAATTTTAGCGTTAGACGACGTCAGAGATCCTGGGAATTTAGGAACAATTATAAGACTATGTGATTGGTTTGGTATTACGGATTTAGTTTGTTCGGAGCAAACTGTTGATTGTTTTAATCCAAAAGTTATTCAAGCTACAATGGGTTCTGTAACGAGAGTCAATATTGTTTATACAAATCTGAATAACTTTCTAACTTCTAAAAAAGAAGAATTTTCTGTATATGGAACTTTTATGGATGGGGATATTATTTATAAAGAACAATTACCCAAAAAAGGGGTCATTGTAATGGGAAATGAAGCAAATGGTATTTCTAAAGAGGTAGAGTTTTTGGTAAATAAGAGGATTGCTATACCCAGATTTGGGACTGCTCAGGTAACCGAAAGCCTTAATGTAGCCACAGCTACGGCGATCATTCTCAACGAATTTAGACGAATTTAGATGTTATTGAAAAGTGAAATTAATAAAAAGTCCTCTGGAAGACATTTTATCAATAGCAGATGTGTAAGCACTATTGGGATCGTTATCAGCAACTAACTCATCAGACATAGCAAATACTCCTCGTATAGAAGGAGTGAATTTAAAATAAAACATATAAAAATCTATTCCAAATCCAAGTTCGAAGTAATTAGTATTCGTTTTGGTTCTAAACTGACCTACACTGTTATCATCAGGATTATCTTCATTACTAGATAAATTAATAGATGTAGATACCCCTCCCACAATAAAAGGTTTAAAGTTATTTAGTCTTTTAGTTGATATTTTTAATAAAAGAGGGATGTGTACATAAGTTGAGGTTACTTCTCTAAATCTTTGAGAATCTTCAAAATCTGGTCCAGTAAATGTAAGATCTCTTCTTACAAAAGATACCTGAGGTTCTAGTCTAAGATCCAAGTAATCATTGATTCTCATATTACCTAATAGCCCTACATTAAACCCTATAGATTTTGCTACCTGAACATCTCCGTCCAATATAGGCTCTTCTCCTTCTGGTGTGGCTTTATAATCAAAATTAAAATCGTAACTATTAAACCCAAGGATATAACCCCAACTTAGTCTGGGCTTATCATAGTTTTGAAGATTTCTAACTCGTTCTTTAGAAAACAATTGTGCACTCACATTTTGAGTACAAACGATAACAGCTATTGCTATAAAAAGTCTTTTCATATTATTTTGTGGCTGTATAAATTGTGGCAACACCAAAAGTTTGTGGATTATCCTCGACTTCTATAAACCCAATTTTTCTCAAAATATTGTTGAAAGCATCCCCATAAGGAAAAGCTGCTGCACTTTCACTTAGATATGAATATGCAGATCTGTCTTTAGAAAATATCTTTCCAATCAGTGGTAAAATTAAAGAGGTGTGTAGTTTGTACCCTTGTTTATAGGGTGTTTTGGTGGGTACTGAGGTTTCTAAAACAACAAATATCCCCCCAGGTTTTAAAACTCTATATATCTCTGATAAACCTTGATCTAAATCTTCAAAATTTCTTACACCAAAAGCTACTGTGATAGCATCGAAATAATCATTGTCATAAGGTAAGCTCTCTCCATCTCCTTTAACCATAGAGATTGTCTTATCTAATTTTCTTGCCTTTATTTTGTCTTTTCCAACTTCAAGCATTCCTGCAGAGATGTCTAATCCTATAATTTCTGAGGCTCCTGTTTTGGCTAAGTTTATGGCTAAATCACCAGTTCCGGTCGCAACATCTAAAATACTGTTTGGTTTGGTATTCGAAACTATTTTTACAACTTTTTTACGCCATTTCACGTCAATTCCAAAAGAAATTACTCTATTTAGACCATCATAATTACCTGAAATAGTATCAAACATTTCAGTAACCTGTTGTTTTTTGGTCGTGCTTTTGTCTTTATATGGCGTTATTTTTTCTGACATTCAAAAAAATTTAGGCAAATATACATTTTTGATATGGATCGTAGGAAAAGAATGTCATTAAGTTGCGATTAGCTTATTGTTTATTCTATCATTTCATTAATTTTT
Source organism: Aquimarina amphilecti (assembly GCF_900109375.1). Taxonomy (GTDB): domain Bacteria; phylum Bacteroidota; class Bacteroidia; order Flavobacteriales; family Flavobacteriaceae; genus Aquimarina; species Aquimarina amphilecti. The sequence continues at coordinate 51,748 of NZ_FOAB01000003.1, read as the reverse complement.
TGGAGTATCTGTTCTCTTTCATGTTTAAGAGCATGTAGATGAGCTCCTTTAAACTCTATAAATTCTTTAGGTTCTGACGCATTATTATATACTGTTTCGCCTTGTATGAAAGGAACATCTTTATCCTCTTTGCTATGCATGAAAAGCTTAGAAATTTTATCAATACTTTTTATATCCTCTTTTGCAGCATAAGGCGATATATAATTTTTTTCTAAATAGTCTTTATATTCTGGTACATAATACATGGCAATGTCGGTAAATGACGCCATGGCTCCTTCTAACACTAATCCTTCAATTTTATCTTGATGGTTTTTAGCTAATAATGTAGCAATTTGAGTACCAATAGAAATTCCGTAAATTATTTTTGGAGTATCCTTTATTCCTTCTTTTTTAAGTAAGGTTTCGAATAATAGTTCACCATCTTTTGCAATATTTTTATGAGTTGGAATCCCTGTTGATTTGCCATAGCCTCTAAAATCTACCATAACAACCTGAAAGTTGTTTTCTGCTAATATTTGTGTGAGCGGAAGATAATATGTTATATTTCCTCCGGCTCCGTGAAAATAAAATATAGTTGCTTTTGGTGTTTTTTTTGGTTTTAGAATTAGTACAGAAATCGTATCTGTTCCAGTATTAAACATTAATTCTTCATGATTCTCCCATTCTATTTGTTTTAAATCTTTTGTTGGGAAATAGAATTTATCATCCATTTGAGCATGAACAAAAACAATTTGAATAACACATAAAACGAATAGTAAAAGTTTAGTTTTCATAAGTAAAAAGTTAGTATTTATATGCTAAGATGTAGCTATTCCTAAAATCTTAAAAAGAGTAATTACTGAATTGTTGTTTTTAGCTTATGAATTGTGCTTAGAGTAACTAAGTGCTGACTATTCTTATGTAATAGATCAATTGATGTAACTATTTTGTCTTATTTATTCGCCACTATTTAGTAATTCAAGAATAGTATTTTTTATATCGTGAACATTTCCATTTTTACTGTTTGTTAGTATAATTACGGTAGTGTTGTTTATTCTGTTTTTACTGATAATTGATTCATAGTTTCCACTAGTTCCGTGATGTGTATGTTCTGTTAATTCACCTTTTTGATAGATAACATTTCCTAAAGCAGATTGCATGTTATTATGGTCTAAGTTTTCCGTTTTGCTAATTTTATACAATGAGTTTTTATTGATGATTTTACCAGAATGTAAGTTTTCTATAAACTTAAAAAGGTCATTGGTAGTGGTGGAAAATAGAAATATAGACGATTTAATAGTAAAGGGGAGTTTGTCTTCTTCAAATTCACTATTAAATGGAATAGCCATAGAATTGCTGTTTTCATATGGAAAAGATGTTTTAAACGTACTCTCTTTTAATCGTAGCGGTTGTAATATATTTTGAGTTACATAGGTTGAGAAAGTTTTATTTGTAATATTTTCTATTATTTTGGAAAGTAAGAAAGGGCTGTAGTTGGTGTACAAGTAGTCTTCTCCAGGTGTAAATTCTAAATTTGATATTTTTGATAAATCATTCATAAGATTTTGATCGTTTATTATCTTATGATTTCTCCAATTGATTTTAGGTAGTCCGCCGGTGTATTGTAAAAGATTAATGATCTTGATGTTCATAGACCAATCGGGTAGATTTGTAAAATACTTTTTAATAGGATCGTTTAATTGTAAGAGCCCCTTTTCTTCTAGTTGCATGATAGCAATTGCTGGTATTTCTTTATAAATAGAACCAATGTTGAATTGATCAGTCTCTTTTAATAAGGTTTTTTTATCACTCTTGGAAAAGCCAATTTCATTTTTGTATAAGATTTGGCCGTTTTTAGCAATTAAAATATTTCCATTAAATTTTCCGTTTTGATTTAATGATATTAGAATCGAATCTATTTTTTGTTTTACAATATTTTCATTCTTGTTATCTTTTGAGGTGGTTTTGCTGTTTGTAGTATTGCAGCTGATCGCACATAAAATAGATAAGATAATAAATGTCGAAATACTTTGTAAAGAATTTTTCATGATTAGTTTTTTTGATAGATGATCTTTCTTTAAGACTGTTAAAGCTAGTTTTTTGTTACAATTATTTTTTAAAACATATCATTTGTGAGAATATAATTGGTATTAATAGTAGATCGTTTTAGATGAGCATTAAAAAAGAGAGTTACTTGATGTAATATGTCTATGGCCTAATTAGAACGTAATAATGGATATAATTAAGTAGCTAATTATTAATTGTTTTATGAATTAATGAAATTCCACTATCTTTGTGGGCTTTTATTTTTTAGCAAGAAATTTTCACTTTGTTAGTAAGGGGATTTTGCTAAAGTTTAATTTTATCTTTTGATGATAAATAATAGAAAATACGGATGAAAATTATTATTGCCGGCGCTGGTGAAGTAGGATTTCATTTGGCAAAATTACTTTCATTTGAATCTCAGGACATTACACTGATCGATCCTGATAAAGAATGCTTAAATTATGCTGATAGTCATCTGGATATTAGGGTAATTAAGGGGGATGCGACTTCAATAAGTATTTTAAAAGATGCTAGAGTTGATAACGTTGATATGGTGATTAGTGTTACTTCTAGTGAAACTACTAATATTACTGTTTGCGTATTAGCAAAACAATTAGGTGCTAAAAGAACCATTGCCAGAATTTCTAATACAGAATTTATAGAGAATAAAGAAGAGGTTGGTTTTATCAAGTTTGGAATTGATGAATTAATTTCTCCTGAGGCACTAGCGGCAAGTGAAATTGAGTTGTTATTAAATCAATCTGCATTTAGTGATAGTTATGAGTTTGAGGATGGTGCATTAACTATGGTTGGGACCACTCTTTCTAGTAGTGCATTGTTTGTAGATAAGACTGTTAGAGAAGCTGCAGAGATATTTCCAGAGCTTCACTTTATGCCAATAGCCATACAAAGATCTGGAACGCAGTATACAATAATTCCTAGAGGAGATACGAAATTTAAAGAAGGAGATCAGGTTTATTTTGTCACTTCTAAAGGTGGGGTAGATGAGCTTTATAAGTTGACTGGTAAAGTAAAAGAGCAAATTAAAAAAGTAATGATTCTGGGTGGTAGTAAGATTGGTCATAAAACTACCTGTGATCTATGTGATCATAAATTTAGAGTTAAATTGATTGAAAGTGATAAGGATAAAGCATTTGACTTAGCTGATGATCTTCCAAATGCATTGATTATAAATGGTGATGGGCGCAATGTAGAATTGCTTGAGGAAGAAAATATAGATGATATGGATGCATTTATTGCGGTGACAGGTAATTCTGAAACTAACATTATGTCCTGTTTAGTTGCTAAATCTAAAGGTGTACGTAAAACAATTGCTTTGGTAGAGAACATGGATTATTTCCAGCTTTCTCATTCTATAGGTATTGATACACTAATCAATAAAAAACTATTAGCAGCGAATAATATCTTTAGATTTATTCGAAAAGGTGAGGTAGTTGCCATGACGAAGCTTAATAATATGAATGCTGAGTTACTGGAGTTTGTTGTAAAACCAACTTCCGAAGTGAGTGATAATTTAATTAGAGATCTAGATTTTCCTCGATCAGCTATTATAGCGGGAGTTATAAGAGATGGAATTGGGATGATTCCACTTGGAGGGTTTTATATTAAAGCAGGAGATCGAGTGGTGGTATGTTGTTTGCCTAAATCGATAAAGAAAATAGAAAACCTTTTCTTATAACATGTCCAAATTAAACTTTAAAATTATTACTCATATTATGGGGCTTCTATTGCTCTGTAATGGGGGATTTATGCTTATAGCAACCATTATTAGTTTTATTTACAAAGATGGTGTTACGATGCAAATAATGTTAGCAGCATTGTCGACCATGTTTGTGGGTATAATTTTAATGTTTCTTACTAGAGAGCATCAAAAGTCAATTAATAAAAGAGAAGGGTATATAGTTGTTACGTTTGGTTGGATATTTATGTCCCTAAGTGGTACTCTGCCTTATATCTTTTCAGAAGCAATTCCGTCATTTACGAATGCTTTTTTTGAGACAATGTCTGGTTATACAACCACAGGTGCATCTATTCTTAATGAAATAGAAATAGTGCCAAAAGGTGTTCTTTTTTGGCGTAGTCTTACACATTGGATTGGTGGAATGGGAATTATCGTTCTAGCTGTTGCTATTCTTCCATTGTTGGGGATTGGTGGGATGCAGTTGTTTGCTGCAGAAGCTCCAGGGCCAAGTGCAGATAAGTTACACCCAAGGATCACAGATACGGCAAAAAGATTATGGCTTATATACTTCGGATATACAGCTGCGGAAACCATTTTGTTGAAGCTTGCTGGAATGGATTTCTTTGATGCGATAAATCATGCCCTTAGTACATTATCTACAGGAGGATTCTCGACAAAAAATGCAAGTGTTGCTTACTGGAATGATCAACCCTTAATACAGTATATCATTATTCTATTTATGTTCCTTGCTGGGATGAATTTTATTCTGAGTTATTTTGGTTTTAAAGGTAAGTTTGGGAAATTCCTTAAGGATGAGGAGTTTAAATGGTATGGAATCTCTATAGTGGCTTTTACAGCCGTTGCTGCGTTAATTATTTATTTAAAGGCAGATCCAGCGAATTCAGTTATAGATCATCCCATGGTTTTTGGAGAAGCAGAAAGCGCTTTTAGGCATTCTTTGTTTCAGGTATTAGCGGTGATAACGACTACGGGATTTGTTTCTGCGGATTTTACAGTTTGGACGCCTTTTCTTAAAATAGTATTCTTTGGATTAATGTTTTTAGGAGGTTCCGCAGGATCTACAGCAGGTGGAATGAAAATAGTAAGACATCTTATTACGATTCGTAATGGTATTTTGGAATTTAAACGAACATTGCATCCTAGAGCTGTATTACCAGTACGTTATAATCAAAGAGCAGTTTCTAAAGAGATTGTGTTTAATGTATTAGCGTTTTTTATATTATATATGTTGTCCTTTATAATAGGTTCCTTAGTTTTAGGAATGTTAGGGTTAGATTTTGAAACGGCTATAGGTGGAGCAGCATCGTCTCTTGGAAACGTTGGTCCTGCATTAGGTAAACTTAGTCCTGTAAACAATTTTGATGTGTTACCTGCCTTTGGTAAATGGTGGTGTTCTTTTCTAATGCTTATAGGAAGATTAGAGCTATTTACAGTCCTGATTTTGCTTACTCCTTTCTTCTGGCGTAACAGATAATAGAATAATTAAATAACTACTAATAAGATTCTTCCCAAGGTCCAAAAGCGTATGGGTTAATATGCCAGAGTTCGGCAACTTTTTTAATAGTATCCTTTACACACCCTTTTACGCTTTGTAGATATTCTGGTTCGATAAAAAATATATCAAGAATAGATTCGTAATACGGCGTGGTGTTTTCTACATCGGAAGGTGTGTAGTTTAAAATTTCATCTTCGGAATAAGGGCTATTGAAATTTTCTTTAAAAATTTCAAGCACATTTTTTTGAACAATACGTTCTTTTTCAAGAATGTCCATAAATACAAAAGTAGGTTTTAAGATTGTTATTTATGTTCAAACTACAATTATCTCTTCTTAATTGTTTTCCCCAAAACATTTAATATAGCAACATAATAACTCGAAAAACATAAATTTATTTTTAGAAAAATAAAAAGCCGATGATTTTTATTGAATCATCGGCTTTTTAGTAAAACTTATGCGGTATTGCTAAATTAGCTTACTGCTTTTTTTATTCTGTTAACAGCTTCTTTGATTTGTTCTGTGCTTGCGGCGTATGAAATTCTAATGCAATTCCCATTTCCGAAGGCATCTCCTGTTACCGTAGCAACATTTGCTTGTTCTAACAAGAACATAGAGAAATCAGAAGCATTTTCTATGGTATTTCCATTAATAGTTTTTCCGAAGTAATATGAAATATCTGGGAACACGTAGAACGCACCTTCTGGTTCGTTACATTCAAATCCAGGGATATCCGCTAATAAATCTAAGATCAGTTTTCTACGATTTTTAAATTCATCAACCATATATTGGATCTTACTAACTGGTGCTTCTAAAGCAGTAATTACTGCTCTCTGAGCAATACAATTAGCACCACTAGTTACTTGCCCTTGCATTTTGTTACAAGCTCTGGCGATAGCATTCGGAGCTCCTATATATCCTATTCTCCATCCTGTCATAGCAAAAGCCTTAGCAACGCCATTTACAGTTACAGTTCTTTCATACATGTCTTCAAATTGTGCCATAGAAGCGTGGTCTCCAACATAGTTGATATGTTCATAGATCTCATCACTAACAACAATAATATCTGGATATTTCTGTAAGACATCTGCGAGCGCTCTTAATTCATCTTTACTATATATAGAGCCACTTGGATTGCAAGGAGAGCTATACCAAATCATTTTGGTTTTTGGAGTAATAGCTTTCTCTAGTTGATCAGCGGTCATCTTGAAATCATTCTCTATAGAAGTTTTGACCTCTACAGGAACACCTTCAGCTAGTTTTATAATATCGCTATAACTTACCCAATAAGGGCAAGGTAGTATTACTTCATCCCCGGGGTTTAGGTATACTTGAGCTACATTGTATAAAGACTGTTTTGCACCTGTAGATACCACAATTTGCGAACGATCATAGTTCAAGTTATTATCTCTTTTGAACTTTGTTATGATAGCATCTTTTAATTCTACATATCCGTCTACTGGAGTATAAGAATTATAATTGTCATTAACTGCTTTGATTGCAGCGTCTTTAATAAAATCAGGAGTGTTAAAGTCTGGTTCTCCCAGGCTTAAACCGATAATGTCTTTTCCTTCCGCTCTTAATTCTCTTGCTTTGGCAGCCATTGCTAATGTCGCAGAGGCTTTAAGCTTGTTGATTTTGTCTGATAATTGAATGCTCATTTCCGATACTTGTGTGCTCATTTTGGTAATTGGTAAATAAAAGTTATGACTGCATTGCGGGTTTGATACCCATTTCTTTTAAATGTTTGAAATGAGCTATAATCGCCTTGCGAGTGGTTTTATATTCATTATATGGTAAATTAAATTCTTGTGCAGTTTGCTTTACAATTTTAGAAATTTTGGTATAATGAATATGGCTAATATGTGGAAAAATGTGGTGTTCCACTTGATGATTTAATCCTCCGGTAAACCAGTTGATTACTCTGTTTTTTGTTGAAAAATTCACAGTAGTAAATAGCTGGTGAATTGCCCACGTGTTTTTCATAGTACCTGTCGTATCAGGCAACGGCATTTGGGCTTCTTCTACCATATGTGCCAATTGAAATACGATACTTAAAATAAGACCCGCTACATAGTGCATCACGAAAAATCCTATTAAAATTTTCCACCACGCTATAGACATAATTAACATAGGGATTACAATCCAGATCATCACATAAATAATCTTGGTGACTACAATTGTACTCCATTGTTTTAAGTGACTTGGTAATTTTCCATAAGAAAGCTTACGCTTTAAATAATTTCTAGTTTGCTTAAAATCAGTGGTTATAGCCCAATTAAAAGTTAATAAACCGTATAGGAATACAGAATAGTAATGTTGGAATTTATGAAACCTTTTCCATTCCGCATGTTTAGTAAAACGAATAATTCTTCCAGCATCCATATCCTCATCGTGACCGTGAATATTTGTGTAGGTATGGTGTAAAACATTATGTTGTACTTGCCAATTATACACATTTCCAGCTAAAATATAGAGGCTGCTCCCCATTAATTTATTGATCCATTTTTTAGAAGAATAAGAACCATGATTTCCATCATGCATCACATTCATTCCTACCCCAGCCATGCCGACTCCCATAATGATGGTTAATAATAGCATCCACCATTGAGAAATGTCCAGTGTAAGAATTAAAAAATACGGTGTTAAGAAAAGAGAAAACATTATAATAGTTTTCAGGTGCAATTTCCAGTTACCTGTGCGCTTGATATTATTTTCTTTGAAATATTCATTTACACGTTTATTCAGTGTTCTGAAAAATTTTGCGGAATCCGCTCTGCTAAATCTTACATTAGGTGTAGTCATGGGTTTTTGGGTTTATAACTAAACGTTATTAGTCATAAATTATTCGGTAAAGTTAGGTATTTATATTTTTTTAACTTCTTAAAAAGTAGTAAAATATATCAAGTTAACATGTATTTTTGCTGTCTAAAATTTGCTGCATGGATATTCTACTTACATATTTCCCGGATTTAACAGAAGATCAAATACAAAAGTTCACGAAACTTGGTGAGTTGTATAAAGATTGGAATGCTAAAATTAATGTGATTTCCAGAAAGGATATTGATCTTTTATATGAAAGACATGTGCTACATTCTTTGGGAATTGCTAAAATTCAGGAGTTTAAAGAAGGCTCAAGAGTGTTGGATGTTGGAACCGGTGGCGGATTTCCTGGAATACCATTAGCGATAATGTTTCCTGAAACCGAATTTTATTTGGTGGATGTAATAGCTAAGAAAATACGTGTTGTAAATGAAGTTGCGAGTGCCCTAGGCTTAACGAACGTAAAAGCGGAACAGCGAAGAGCAGGAACTTTTGAAGGTCGTTTTGATTTTATTGTGAGTAGAGCAGTTACTAATATGCCAGATTTTGTGAAATGGGTTCGGAAGAATGTTGCTAAAAAATCAATCCATGAGTTATCCAATGGTATTTTGTATCTAAAAGGAGGGGATCTAACAGATGAATTAGCCTTATTTACTAGGGCAACACAATATAATTTACAGGATTATTTTAAAGAAGATTTTTTTGAAACAAAAAAAGTAGTACATCTTCCTATCAAATATAAAGTGTAGTTGATTTTACATAATTTACAATGCTTAAGAGCTTCTGTTTTAAGTTATTTTCTTTTTGTATAATTTATAGTAGTATAAGGATGTTATAGAGCCTATAAGAGAAAATAAGGCTAGCATCCAAAATACATGTTGATGACCTGTTACACCAGGAGATTTTTCTAATAAGTATCCTATTGCAGGTCCTGCAAATATATCTGGAGTGTAGCCTACTAAGGAGATAAGTCCAACAGCAGTTCCTGTGAGTATTAAGGGGATTTGACCTTTTTGCATGACGGCAAAATACAGGGAGCGTGCCGCATATACTCCTGTGGCTACAATTAATATTGAGAGAAAGAATAATAAAGTTGATGAATCAGAAATAATACCAAGAGCAAATAATAATGCTCCAAAAAATGAAATAATAAAACTAATAACCAGCCAAAAAGTTATTTTGGAACGATCTGCTAATATTCCAATTATAACTCCGATAACCGGACGTATAAATAATAAGAAAGTTCCTACTTGTGCAGATGCTACTTGATCATATAACATTACATCTTGGGCAAATAAAGAAAATACATCTGTGATTTTATAGGCAACGTATGCGCATAGAATTATGATCATTAATAACCATACAGAAGGCAAACGTAATACTTCTGCTATTTGCGAAAAAGTTATTTTTTCTATGATAATTTCCTTTTCTGTTTTTTTGTCTAGTCTCATGAAAAACCAGACAAGGACCCCTACAAGTGTTACTATACCAGATGATACTAGAATTACTTGTTTAAAGGCTGCTCTACTTTCAGAAATAGTGATTTCAGATATTTCAGAAGTAATAAATAATGAAAAAATATAAACACCCATTGCACCAAATAAAGCTCCGACGAGCCCTCTTCCTCCATCTAAAAATCCAAAAGCTTTGCCTTGGGATGCAGCTCCGCCCCATACTCTTGTGGCTTTTATCATTGGAGCCCAGAATAAAAAAATAGTAGTGAATCCCCAATATCCATATAATATTTTTAATACAGTGTAACTAGGGAAGGAGGCATAAAGTAACCCTCCTAGAGCAGTCATCCATAGTGCTACTGCTATTAATTTTCTGGGAGGAAATTTATCAGCTATTGGCCCTCCAAATAAATAGGATAGAAAAGCAACAAAACCATAGGTAGAAAAACATAATCCTAATTGAATGTTGTCTAAGCCAAATGTATTTAATACCGTTGGTCTAAATACACGAGCTAGAACAAAAGGAAGAATAAAGACCGATTCGCCAGCTAAAATGAGTAATAAAAGAAAATACCATGGAATTTTTTTTTGGTTCATAGAGCTGCGTGTTGTACTATCACAGACAAGAAACGTAAATTAATTCGGAAACAAAAATATATGAACTTAGTATTCTTTTGTAGTTATGTGTTCTTTACATTCATCCTCATACGCACAAGATACTTCTCAAAACCTGCTTTTTCATATGCTTTGATTGCAGAGGGGTTTTGGTCATAAACATCTAGTTGTATTTCCGTGATGTTTTGGGAAGTGAACCAATCCGATATAAATCGAATTATTTTTTGACTGATTCCTTGTCCACGAAATTCATCTTTTACAAACATAAAACCAATATACCCCATACGATCTTGTTTGAAGTAATCTTTTCGATCTCGGATTTGCCCGTAACCACTACCAACTATTTCTCCACCAACCTCAGCAATAACTACTTCAGTATGATCAGATTTTATATAGTCGCTAAGATCGTAATAGCTTATTTTCTCTTTTGTTTTAAGTGTAATATCCATTGGGCGTTCTGCATCGATAATTCCTTGTTCAAAATCTAATAGTATCGGAAGATCTTCTAATGTTGCTGTTCGTGTGATCATAATATTCATTGTTTTAGTTGCTAATTTAGAGCTTCAGAAAAAGAAGTTCAATTTTTACATGATTTTCTGGAAACACTAATAATTAGATTGAGTATAGGTATAGGTTGTATAATTAGTAGAATGAAAAAGATAATTGATTGAACTATGAGTAGGTTTTCATTTGTTTTCCAAATGTTTTGGTTATCTGAAATTATTCGATAAAACCAAATAGTTCTAGGAACAGAAAGAGCTAACATGAAAATGAGTATACATGAAATTGTTCCAATTATGTGAATGTAAGTAAGTCCGGGAATATGCTTCTTTTTTAATTTGCAAAAAAATAAGATATAGTAAGCCATGTCCAAATAATAGGATAGAGAAAAACTGGAAAATATAAACTATGGATATAGGGTAGTAGGTGTCATGAATATTAATATCAAGAGTGTCTTTTCCAAAAGAAAAACCGTATATCAGTAAAATTGGAATTAAACTCCAAAAAATGATATACGGTTTATTTGTTAAGTACTTCACTAGAGATTATTCTCCTAAGAAAGGATATCTATAATCTGCAGGAGTAACAAAAGTTTCTTTAATTGTACGAGGAGATACCCAACGTAATAAGTTGAGGTAAGATCCTGCTTTATCATTAGTTCCAGATGCTCTAGCACCACCAAATGGTTGTTGTCCTACGACTGCACCAGTTGGTTTGTCGTTTATGTAAAAATTACCAGCAGCATTTTGTAATGCTTTTGTGGCCTCGGCAGCAGCATATCTGTCCGTAGAAAAGATTGCCCCGGTTAATGCATATTCACTAGTTTGGTCTACTAAAGTTAATGTTTCTTCCCACTTATTATCATCATAAACATATATAGTGATAACGGGTCCGAAAAGTTCTGTACACATTGTAGTGTATTTAGGGTCTTCTGCAAGAATAACCGTTGGTTCGATAAAATATCCTTCGGATTTGTCATATCCTCCACCTGCAATAATTGTAGCTCCATCATCTTCTTTAGCTTGATCAATAAACTTTGCAAGCTTGTCAAAAGAGCCTTCATGGATTACTGCTGTAATAAAATTACCCATATCCTCAGGTGATCCCATTTTGAAAGATTTAATATCAGCTTTTAAGAATTTTTCTACATCTGCCCATAAGCTTTTAGGAATGTAAGCTCTGGATGCAGCACTACATTTTTGTCCTTGGAATTCAAAAGCTCCACGAGCAATCCCTGTAGCTACTTGCTTTGCGTTTGCACTTGGGTGTGCAACAATAAAATCTTTTCCACCTGTTTCTCCTACTATTCTTGGATAGGTTTTATAGTTGTGAATGTTTGTTCCTATTTTTGCCCATATATCCTTAAATACATGTGTGCTTCCTGTAAAATGAATTCCGGCAAAATCAGGGCTAGCAAGTACAGTATCGGTAATCATTACTGGGTCTCCATAAACGACATTTATTACTCCGTCAGGAACTCCCGCTTCTTTAAAAATATCTACAATTACCTTAGCAGAATAGATTTGACTATCACTAGGTTTCCAGACTACTGTGTTACCCATAAGTGCAGCACTTGCTGGTAAGTTTCCTGCAATTGCAGTAAAATTAAATGGAGTGATAGCATAAACAAAACCTTCTAATGGCCTGTATTCTAGTCTATTCCATGCACCAGAAGTAGAATCAGGTTGATCTTCGTAGATTTGAGTCATGAATTCTACGTTAAAACGTAAGAAATCAATGAACTCACAAGCTGCATCAATTTCAGCTTGAAAAATATTCTTAGATTGTGCTAACATAGTTGCAGCATTAATCTTTGCTCTATATGGACCAGCAATTAATTCAGCAGCTCTTAAGAATATAGCTGCACGTTGTTCCCAGGCTAGGTTTGCCCATTTTTCACGAGCTTCCAGTGCAGTGTCTATAGCTTTTTGAATATGTTGTTGTTCGGCTTTGTGGTACGTTCCTAATGAATGTTTATGGTCGTGCGGAGGTGACATTGTTCCTGTGTCACCAGTTCTGATTTCTTCTCCATTTATATATAATGGAACATCAACGGATGAATTGTACATTGATTTATATGTTGCCAGAACTTCTTCTCTCTCGGGAGTCCCTGGAGCATATGACTTTACAGGCTCATTTATTGCTGTTGGAACTTGAAAAAAACCTTTTCCCATAGTTGTGTGTATTTTAATTTAATTTGTAAGATGTGTTAGAATACTTCAAGAGGCAAAGATAGGAAATTATGTAGGGTAATGTTTATTTTAACCTTTTATAAACATGTATAGTGTGTATTTTTTTTTGTAAGTTGTGCAAAATTTATCCGACCCAGAAATCTATGTGTACAGTAACGTTGATCCCCACCCAAGAAAATGGTTTTATATTAACCTCTAATCGTGATGAGGCAGTAAACAGAAAAACATTGGTTCCTGAATTTTATCAAGTTGATAAGACTAGAATGCTGTTTCCAAAAGATGCTGTAGCAGGAGGAACTTGGATTGGACTTAGTGATAAGAATACCATGATTTGTCTTCTTAACGGAGGTTTTGAAATTCATGAAAGATTAACGTCTTACCGACAGAGTAGAGGTGTAGTAGTGAAAGATTTATTGGGAGCAAATAATTTGCAAGATGCAATTTTAGGGTATGATTATAAGGGTATTGAACCTTTTACTATAGTTGCAGCAAATTGGCAATCAGAGTTAGAGTTTTTTGAGTTAGTTTGGGATGGGAAACAAAAGCATTTTAAAACTTTAGATAAAGAAACTCATATTTGGTCTTCCTCTACATTATATTCTGCAGAAATGAAAAATAAGAGAAAAGATTGGTTTCAGGTTTTTGAACAAGAAAATCAATTAACATCAGATACTCTCTTGGATTTTCATAAAAATGCGGGTATTGGAGATAAGGATGTGGATCTTCAGATTGACAGAGGTTTTTTGAAGACTAGAAGTATCACTCAAATTGTTAAAAATAGTGAGGAAGAACTTACTATGCGATATGAAGATCTTCAGAAGTCCGAGGTAAACGTAGTCACTTTTGAAGCTATCACAGCTTAATTGAAGATTAGTGCGGTTTTACATTTTGAAAATAAGTATAATAACATTAAAATTTTAAACGTGTGATGAATTACACGGGCAAAATAATTTCCCTAGCTTTTCCAGATACTTTTGTTCGTTTTTCTGACGAAGAAAAGAAATCTACTAGTTTGCTACAATTCTTTGGGTTGGGTAAAGGAGGAGTCATTAAAGCTGGACACGCTGCTTTTGTTCTAATTGAGAATGAAACGGGTGTTGCGGAATATTATGATTTTGGTAGATATATAACACCACCAGGTAAAGGAAGGGTAAGAAGTGCAGAGACTGATGTGGAACTGGAAATACCTTTTAAGGCTACTTTTACACAAGATGGTAAGTTGTTTAATGTTGATCAGTTTCTTTTGTGGTTAGAAGCGCATCCCGAGAAAACGCACGGAAGTGGAAGATTAGTAGCTTCTGTATGTGATTATATATATTATGATAAAGCTAAAGAATACGTTTTAGAGATCCAGAATAAAGGAAGTATTCCATATTCAACCTTTAGGAAAGAAGGTAGTAATTGTTCTAGAATAGTTACAGATACTATTCTACAAAGTACAGATAATTCCAGGATACGAACACCTTTGTTAAGGAATAAATTGTTTACTCCAAGTCCTTTGGGGAATGTGGAGAAGGGGTCTATGGAAAATAAAATTTATCAAGTGGAAGATGGTAATTTGATTGAATATCCAAATTCTGTTTTTGTAGAAAATCTCACCAATTACTTTGATAAAAAGGCACCAAATTTTGTGCAAAAAGAGAAAAGTAAGTTACCCGCTTTTTTAATGCAGGCTTCTTTTCTTTCTGGAATTGGTAGCGGTGCATATTTTACTGTAAGAGAATCGTCAGAAGCATCATTATTTGAAATCAGAAGATATACTGATTATGGGGAAGAAGATTTTAGAGGGGTATTTAGAGCTCAATCTACATTTAATTATCAATTAGAATATAGGTTTGTATTTGATTCTCATTGTAAATATTGTCATATAGAGCAGGAAGGAAAGGTTGTAAGGTTTGATCTTGTTAAACGGCTTAATTCAGTGCAAAAGGAGCGCTGAGTTTAAAACTTGGAATGATTACTTTAAATTTTCTTGTAGAAGTAAAGTTAACCATGTTGTAATGTCCTTTCATTGCGCCAAATGGAGAGCTTAAAAGACATCCGCTATTGTATGTGTGGGATTCTCCTGGTTTTAAAACCGGTTTTTTTCCGATTACACCTTCACCTTCTACAATTTCAGTGTTACTTAATGCATCCTTTATTTCCCAAAAGCGAGAGGTGAGTTGTACTGAATCTTTGCTTTGATTTTCTATAGTGATACGATATCCAAAGGCAAAGTGGATCTTGTAGTTCTTAAAGAACGTGCCCTCAAAGGTGGTGTCCACCGAAATTTTTATACCTCTGGTTACTTGTTCAACCATATTAAAAAATAAACATTGACCCTATGATCGTGATTAAAGATCCTACACTTGCTAAGATAAAAAATAATATGTTCACTAACAGAAATTTAACAATAGTTTTAGCTCTTCTTTGTTGATAAAAATTACGCATTGCTTTGTAAAGGTAAAATAGAAAAATGAACATTGCAATGCTGGACGCTACCTCGCTTTTGGTGATTTGATCAAACAAGATTGCGATTCCCATAAGGATAAAAAACATGGTTTGTGTATGAAAAATGAACACGAGATGTTCCATGTAGTTAAAAGGTCTTCTTATGTATATAATCCATATGGTTAAGGCAAAAAATGGAAGAAAGAAAAATATTATAAATGGTAATTTGTTAAAAACAAACTTAAGAAGCTCCATTGGATTTTCGTTAAGATTTTTTGTTCTTATACTTCTTCTGTATAGATATTTGGTATATCCATTTTTGGCATGTTTTAAGCTGTCCAAAGCTGTGCTGGCTGATAATTGGTCGGTTTTTTTGTAATGCGATTTATATGTTTTCCAGCGTTTGTTTACTGCGGTAAACATATTCATGGTGTCTAGTTGTTTCTCACTAAAATAAACATAGTCATCATCTTCATTATTATCTGATTCTGGTATAGAATCATTAATTTCTACAGTGTTTTTCTTTTTTTGGTTTGGTAAATCTACTCTTAGTAGTTCGTTATTTTGATCATTCTTTTGATCAATAATAGTATCAAAATCTATGAATAAGCCACTTACAATAAAGAACAATATCGAAACACTGAGGTAAAATCTAAATGGGTTAGCGTACTTAATTCTTCTTCCTTCTATATAATCTTTAGAGATCATTCCTGGTCGAAATAGTAAGCCAATAATTGTATGTCTTAGTCTAGAATCATAGGAAAAAATACTGGCAAAAAACTCATTAAAAAAATCTTTAAAAGAGAGTTTTTTGGTAGTGTTAATCTGACCGCAGTTATGACAGTAACGATCAATGATATCTAGAGGTACGCCACAGTTTAGGCATTCGTTTCCTCTATATTTTTTAAGAAATCTCCCCTTTTCTTTCATTTATAGCTAATGGTTTACGTAATGAGACTAAAGTAATAGTATTTCGTTACAAAACATAAAAATTTTAAAAGTCTTTAAAACAGAGTGGAATTATTGTTGATTAGTGTAAGAAACACTAATGGTAGAAGTGATTGTAAATGAATAAGTAACTGACAATTAGAGTGCATTATTAGTTGTGGTAAGTGTAATTAAGAAAGGTGTTTGTTTTATAGAATTAATAATAATCATATAAAGATATCAATGAATCGAATTAAAAAAGATGAATCTTGGATTTTGTCTTTTTTTAGTTTGTAATATTTCTAGAATTACCGATGCCTTTGCCTATTGCTCTATCATATCTTGCGCCGGGAGCTCTGTAATAGGGGATGATCATATATTCATTTTCAGTTTCGTCAAAATTACCACTTATAAAACCTGGGTCAATAGTGCCGTCTTGTTTTACAAGGACATATTTGTAGTTATTGAACCCCTGCTTGAATAGTTTTTTCCCAGTGTAAACTCCATTCTCTTTGTCATATGTTAATCGAGTTGATGCATCCGTAGTGTAGTTGTTGAAATTTCCGTACAAATGAATTTCACCACCGTTAAGAGGTTCGTAGCACTCTAGAGAGAAATGCATCCAGACGTAATCAGCTTCTGTATTACTGTTTTCAGCTCTTAAATTTCTTACAACAAAACTACCATTGATATCTGGGTAATAGGTGTATATCCTGTTAGCTCTAACGATATCTGTATAAAGATAATTATGATATATGTTTTGAAGATCAATACTTCTTATGTTAGCGGTTGTGGATCTCACTTCTTTACTGTCAAAGAAAAGATATTCATTGCCTCCCCAAAAGCTGGATTCTACGTCATATTTATATACCAGGCTATTTGCAATTGTGAATTGAGGAACGAGATCGGTAATTGCATTTTTAAGATCGTTGTTTTGAATTACCAATGTTTTTAAATTTCGCTTTGGATTTTTTAAAATTTCAGTAGGTGAGTTTATTTCGAATTGTACTGATTGCCTGGTGTCAATGTATTTTAAATTTCTAGATCTCTTGGTGTATACTTTTATGCTAGTCGTACTTTCATATACGATAAATTTTCGTGAGAATACAATTTCATCATCTTCATCATAAATTTCTATCATATAATTACCACTTACCTTCAAACCTTTTGTATCTTCATTAGGTATTCTTAAGGTGTAGTTACTGTACATCTGTAGTGTGTTAAATGAGTTTTCATAGTTTACGATCCTAATATCATCAAAACCATTTAAGTATTCATTTTTGTATAAAACAGAAGGGGTCCAGTCAAAATTGTAATGGGTTATTTTGTAATAGTAATCTACTTCATCACCGTTAATATCATCAAATCTAATATGAAGTGGTTCTCCAAGTTTTAGGATTGGTGTTCCAGAAAATTCTTCACTACCGAATAATTGAATAGTTTTTATATGATTCGGAGGGTTTACTTCTTCAGCAATTTGCTGAGCAGTAATTAAGGATAATGAACTACTAAATATTCCTAAAATTAGTAATAGGTGTTTAAGTATTTGTGACATTAAATGAATTGTTAGCTGTGTAAAGATAAACAAAATGTATGCCTAAATATGAGATGATAAATTTATCACTTAAAAATCACTATTTAGAAACGTTATAAATAAAATCTTATAAGAGTGCTAGCTTTCACTTACGTGTTTTAATTATTAAATTTGCACGATTTTTTTAGTTAATTAACATAGACTACAAATATGTCAAAAGACATTCGTATCAGAAAGGGCTTGGACATTAAGCTTGTTGGCGAAGCAGAGAAAGTTACTGCAGAAGCTACCAAAAGTAATGTTTACGCAATTAAGCCTGACGATTTTCACGGTATTGTGCCAAAAGTTATTGCCAAACAGGGTACAGAAGTTAAAGCCGGCGAACCATTATTCCACTCTAAATCTAATGAAAATATACTTTTTCCTTCACCAGTAAGCGGTGAAGTTGTGGAAATTATTCGCGGTGCTAAACGAAAAATATTAGCGTTTAAGATTTTAGCAGATAAAGAACAACAATTTACGGACTTTGGAACAAAGGACGTAAAGTCAATGAGTGGAGATGAGATTAAATCTCACCTACTTTCATCAGGTTGTTGGCCCTTTATCAAACAACGTCCATACGATGTTATAGCAAATCCTGACGTTGCCCCAAAAGCAATTTTTGTATCGGCATACTCAACAGCACCTTTAGCTGCTGATCTGGAGTATGTATTAGGTGGTAAAGAAAAAGAGCTTCAGACTGCAATAACCGCGTTAAGTAAATTAACGCAAGGAGATGTTCATGTATCTGTAGGCAAGAAAGGAAATTCACCTTTTAATGGATTGGATAATGTTACCTTACATAATGTAAGTGGCCCTCATCCTGCAGGAAATGTTGGAGTGCAAATAGCAAAAGTAGACCCAATAAATAAGGGAGAAGTTGTGTGGGTAGTAAATCCTCAAGATCTTGTTATTATTGGAGAACTTTTGTTAACTGGAAAGTTTAATTCTGAACGGACTATAGCATTAGCTGGATCTTCTGTAAAGAATCCTAAATATTTTAAAACTAGAATTGGAGCTGAAGTTTCTTCAGTTATTTATGATTCTGGAGTAAAAGATAATAATATTAGGGTTATAAGCGGAAATGTTCTTACTGGTGATAATGTAAAACCTGATGGTAATTTAGGGTTTTATCACGATATGATAACCGTAATTCCTGAAGGAGATGATTATGAGTTATTTGGTTGGAACAAGCCAATTTTTAATAAGATCTCTCCATCTAGAGCCTTGACTTTTTCTTGGTTGTTCCCGAATAAAAAATATGACTTAAATACCAATACAAATGGTGAACATAGAGCATTTGTAGTTACAGGTAATTATGAAACTGTTTTTCCTTTAGATATTTATCCATTGCAGATCTTAAAAGCCTGTGCTGTTAATGATCTAGATGCAATGGAACAATTAGGGATGTATGAAGTAGCTCCTGAAGATTTTGCATTGACTGAGTTTATATGTGTTTCTAAGCAACCACATCAGCAGATCATTAGAGAAGGACTAGATTTAATGTTAAAAGAAATAGGATAAGGTCATGAGTTTAAAAAGTAAATTACATAACTTAAAACTTAAGTATAAGGATAAAAAGATGGCACCTGCATTTAATGCACTCCATACTTTTTTATATCTGCCAAACGAGATTACACATTCTGGATCTCATGTTCGTGCTGCTGATGATTTAAAGCGTACGATGAATACGGTTATCATGTCGTTAGTGCCATGTTTAATTTTTGGTATGTTCAATGCAGGTTATCAACATCATTTAGCTTTAGGTGAGATAGAAGCCGCAGCTAATGGGTTTTTTAGTGCTGCATTTTGGTCACTAGATAATTTGGTGATCGGACTCTGGAAAGTATTACCATTGGTAGTAGTTTCATATGGAGTTGGATTAGCTGTAGAATTTTTATTCGCTGTTATTAAAGGACACGAAGTAGAAGAAGGATATTTGGTTACCGGAATGTTAGTCCCTTTAATTGTTCCTGTCGACACTCCATTATGGATGTTATCAGTGGCAGTTATTTTTGGAGTAGTGATTGGTAAAGAAGTATTTGGTGGTACTGGAATGAATATTCTAAATCCAGCGTTAACTATTAGAGCATTTTTATTCTTTGCATATCCAACTTGGATGTCGGGAGATAAAGTGTGGGTTCACGGAGCTGTAGAAAGAGCTAATGAAATTGCTGGAGGTGCACAATTGGATGCTATTTCTGGAGAGACTGTTTTAGGAGGTTTAGCACAGGGTAAAAATATTTTAGGTTCTGGAGATGCTACGTATTCTGTTATGGATGCATTTTTTGGTTTTATACCTGGTTCTGTAGGAGAAACATCGGCATTATTAATATTGTTAGGAGGAGCTTTCTTAATTTTCTCAAAAATAGGAAGCTGGAGAATCATGGTAAGTGCTGTATTAGGAACATTAGTAATGGGACTAATATTTAATGGAGTTACTAACGCAGGTTGGATAGCAGAATCCAGCAAGTTTTATGCGTTAATGAATTTAGAGTTTTGGAAACATCTTATAGTAGGAGGTATTGCTTTTGGTATTGTGTTTATGGCTACAGATCCAGTGACAGCATCTCAAACTAATAAAGGAAAATGGATTTACGGATTTTTGATAGGGTTTATTTCTATATTAATTAGAGTATTTAACCCAGCGTATCCAGAAGGTGTGTTCTTAGCAATTTTGTTAATGAACGTATTTGCACCTACAATTGACCATTACGTGGTTCAAGGAAATGTTAAGAAAAGAATGAAACGTCTAAAATTAAAAACTGCTTAGTTATGGCGATTAATACAGATAAAAATTCATATACAATTATCTTTGCAGTTGCAATGGTAGTTGTAGTAGGTTCGATATTAGCAGGTATATCTTCGGTACTTAAACCGAATATAACCGCTAATAAGATAACAGAAAAGCAGCAGAATATATTATTCGCAATGGGGATTTCAGATACAGAAGACCCTAATGAATTTGTACCTGCAGAAAAAGCACAAGAATTGTTTGATAAATATGTGGGAGACGAGCAGTATATTATTACTGGAAATTCTGCTAAAAAAACAACTGATGCTTTTAATATAGAAGTTAAGAAAGAAAATGATAAGGTAAAACAAGATCCAAATTACGACCGTAAAATGCCATTATTTATTGGCAAAAAAGATGGTCAGGAATTTTATGTTGTACCTATGAGAGGAAATGGTCTTTGGGATGCAATCTGGGGATATGTTTCTTTAGATAAAGAATTTAAAACCGTTAAAGGTGCATTTTTCGATCATAAAGGAGAAACTCCAGGTTTAGGAGCTAATATTAAGGAAGCTTATTTTAGGGATGACTTTATTGGAGAGAATATATTAGATGCAGCTGGAAATTATAAAGGTATTACTGTTAAGAAAGGTAACGGAGATCCTAAAAATGTAAGAAAAGATGATAATGCTGTAGATGCTATGGCCGGTGCAACTATCACAGGAGATGGTGTAACTGCGATGGTGAAAAAAGGTATTAAGATGTATCAACCTTATTTCGAAACTTTAAAAAAATAACAAATGGCTGAAGTAACAGAAGAAAAAGTTGAAGTTAAAGTAAAAGAGCCTAAAGAGCCATTGTTTTCGAAGAAAAACAAAAAGCTACTTACAGATCCTCTTGCAGATAATAATCCTATTACTATTCAGGTATTAGGTATTTGTTCTGCATTAGCAATTACTGCGCAGTTAAAGCCTTCTATAGTTATGGCGATCTCGGTAATATTTGTATTAGGTATTGGTAATGTTGTTATCTCATTAATGAGGAATATTATACCATCAAAAATTAGGATCATTGTTCAATTAGTAGTTGTAGCAGCCCTTGTAATTGTGGTAGATCAAGTGCTAAAGGCTTTTGCTTATACATTGAGTAAGGAACTTTCGGTATTTATTGGTCTGATTATTACGAACTGTATCATTATGGGACGTTTCGAAGCTTTTGCTTTAGGAAATGGACCTTGGAAATCTTTTCTTGATGGTATAGGTAATGCGGCTGGATATGGAGTTTTATTGATAATCGTAGCGTTTTTCAGAGAGTTATTAGGATCTGGAACACTATTCGGTGCAAAAGTATTAGGCGATCCGATAGAGAAAACAGGATTATATGCTTTTGGGTATGAAAATAATGGTTTTATGGTATTAGCGCCAATGGCTTTGATTACCGTAGGTATTATCATTTGGATTCAGAGAAGTAGAAATAAAGCACTAATCGAAGATCACTAGAAAGTTCACAATTGCTTTTTGGTAATTGATATCAGAAGCAATTTAAAATTATAAAAAATGGAATATTTAGAATTATTTTTAAAAGCGATCTTTATAGATAATATGGTATTTGCATTCTTCTTAGGAATGTGTTCTTATTTAGCTGTATCTAAAAAGGTATCTACTGCTGTAGGTCTAGGAGCTGCGGTTATTTTCGTTTTAGCGATTACAGTACCTTTAAATTTTTTACTTGATAAGTATATTCTTAGAGAAGGTGCTTTGATATGGTTAGGTCCTGAGTATGCGGACTATGATTTAAGTTTCTTAACATTTATTCTTTTTATTGCTACAATTGCTACAATGGTACAATTAGTAGAAATTATTGTTGAGAAATTTTCTCCATCATTATATAACTCATTAGGTATATTCTTACCATTAATAGCAGTAAACTGTGCAATTCTTGGAGGATCACTATTTATGCAGCAAAAAGAATTTCCAGCAATCTCTCATGCTGCGGTGTATGGAATTGGATCAGGAATCGGTTGGTTCTTAGCAATTCTTGCTATCGCTGCAATTAGAGAAAAGATCAGGTACTCTAATGTTCCTGCTCCGCTAAGAGGATTAGGAATCACTTTTATTCTAACAGGACTTATGGCAATTGGATTTATGAGTTTTGGAGGAATGCTTACAGGAGGAGATGAAGAGGAATCAAAGAAACAGGAAACTGTTCAGATAGAAGAGAAAACTGCTAAGGAAGTAGCAGAAAACACTAACGTTTCAACACTTAAATAATATGATATTTTTAGCGTCAACACTTGGAACAATCGCTATCACCATTATTTCGTTTTTGGTACTTACTTTGGTATTGGTAGGGATTTTATTATTTGCAAAAGATAAACTATTACCGTCAGGACCCGTAAAGATTACTATTAATGGTGAAAAGGAGATAGAAGTTGCTTCTGGAGGAACTTTGTTGTCTACTTTAGGAAATGAAAAAATATTTTTACCGTCTGCTTGTGGTGGTGGTGGAACATGTATTCAATGTGAATGCCACGTATTAGAAGGTGGAGGAGAGGCATTGCCTACTGAAACTCCACATTTTTCTCGTAAGGAATTACAGCATGGAGCACGTTTGGCTTGCCAAGTAAAGGTAAAACAGGATATGAATATTGAGGTTCCAGAAGAGGTGTTTGGAATCAAAAAATGGGAAGCTACTGTTGTACGTAATTACAATGTAGCATCTTTTATCAAGGAATTTGTTGTAGAGATTCCTGAAGATATGGGATATAAAGCTGGAGGGTATATCCAGATAGAAATTCCTCAATGTGAAATTAAATATGCCGATATCGATATCACGGCACATCCAGAAGAACACGAAACTCCAGATAAGTTTCAGGCAGAATGGGATAAGTTTGGTTTATGGCCATTAGTAATGAAGAATAATGAAACTGTAGAGCGTGCATATTCTATGGCTTCTTACCCTGCAGAAGGTAGAGAGATTATGCTTAATGTGCGTATTGCGACTCCACCTTGGGACAGAAGTAAAAATGGATGGATGGATGTAAACCCAGGTGTTGCATCGTCTTATATCTTTGCTCAAAAACCAGGAGATAAGGTAACTATTTCTGGACCTTATGGAGAGTTTTTTATTAATGAGTCCGAAGCAGAGATGTTATATGTAGGTGGTGGAGCAGGTATGGCGCCAATGAGATCACATTTATATCATTTATTTAGAACATTACAAACGGGACGTAAAGTTACGTATTGGTACGGTGGACGTTCTAAGCGTGAATTATTCTATCTAGATCATTTTTACGATTTAGAAAAGAATTTCCCTAATTTTAAATTCTATTTAGCACTTTCAGAGCCTTTAGAAGAGGATAACTGGAAAGTAAAAAGCGATATAGATGCAGAAGGAGATGGTTTTGTTGGATTTATACATAACTGTGTAATCGATAACTATTTGAATCTTCATGAATCACCAGAAGATATAGAATTATATTTCTGTGGACCTCCATTAATGAACAAGGCTGTTCAGAAAATGGGAGAAGATTTTGGTATTCCTGATGAGAATATCAGATTCGATGACTTTGGAGGATAGACATAAAATGTCTTTTATATAATAAAAAAACCGGTACTGATTGTATCGGTTTTTTTGTGAACTACTGTTTCTCAGCTTATATTCTATAGAGTACGCCAAAATAGAAGTTATTTAAGGAAATACTAGCATCAATGCTATCTCTTTTATTCGTACCTGTATCTCCATTAGAGTTACTAAAATTGTCTTTAATATTCGAATATCCGATTCGACCAACTCGAGAAGTTAATGAAAGATCCTTGTTAATAAATACATTTATTCCAGGAGCTGCTGTTACACTATAATTTTGAACTTTATTAGTATACGATGTTAGATCATTAACCTGAAATACTCTATCAGAATCTATTGTGTTTTTTGTGTAACCGGCTTCTAACTCTATAAATAATGAAACTCTTTTTTGAGGAGTGAAATAGTATCTTCCGAAAAGACTAGTACTATATCCTCTTCCTTTAGATGTGTAATCATAAAGGTCATTATCAAAGCTCTCTGTTTTAGAACTAATATATCCAAATTTTAAACCGGTCATAAAATGCGATGATACGAAGTAACCTATTTCGGGGATGATGCTAAAATTATGTCCTTTCGTTTCGAATCGATATGAATTACCATCTATAACATTTCTAAAAGAATCAGAGTTTTGATAAGAATAACTCATAGTTCCAGAGATGGTAATATCTCCTTTTGTAAATCCAAATGAAGAATCTTCCTGGGCATAAATGTTTGATAATGTGATCGCTGTAATAAAAAGTAAAAGTGTTGTTTTCATATTGTCTTATTTAAATTTATGTTGTGAATTACTTTAAAGACAAAGGGAAAAAATAGATTGTTTATTAATTTTTTGTTAATTTATACTTGTATATTTGATTAAAATAAAAAAGAGAAATCATTATTGATTTCCCTTTTACTTATGGCTAAATGTTTATATATGAAAGACTTTAATTCATATTAGTACGTTGCATAGGATTGTGTTAAATCGTTTTACTTTTTTAAGTATCTTGCTTAGTATATGTGGTTTTTATGAAAAAATGTTTTTTAGTAGGATTAGGGATTATTGTTTTAATAATCATTCTTAGAGTGAACTCAAAAGGAAAACAATTAACTAACCATGTAAAAGGAATCATAGAAAACACAATCTCAACACCTAGCTACATTAATGAATTAGGAGATTCAATTAGTACTAGAGTTACACTTCCTAAGGGATATAAAAGAAAAGCATATCCAAAAGGTTCTTTTCAAGAATATCTTCGTCATTATCAACTGAAAAAACATGGTTCTCCTATTATAAACTATGATAATACCAGATACTTTGCACAGAATTGGCATGATGCCATTTTAGAAATTCCTGTTCCTTCTAATGGATTACAACAATGTGCTGATGCTTTAATGAGAATGAGAGCGGAGTACCTGTGGGATCAAAATAGGAAAGATGAAATCGGTTTTAATTTTACTTCAGGGCATTATTGTTCTTGGAAAAAATACGCAGCAGGCTTTCGTCCTAAAATTAAAGGTAATAAAGTAACTTTTCATAAAACAGCTACCCCGAATTCTTCCAAATCAAATTTTTATAAATATTTGAATCTTGTTTATACGTATGCAGGAACTTTGTCTTTACATACAGAATTACCAAAAGTGAAGATAAAGGATTTGACTATTGGTGATATGCTAGTAAACCCAGGAACTCCTGGTCATATAGAAATAATAGTAGATGAAATAGTAAATGATCAAGGGCAGAAACTATTTTTGTTAGCACAAGGAAACACACCAGCACAGAATGTATGCTTGCTTAAGAATTTTGAAGATACTGATATTTCTCCTTGGTATCGATTTGAAGAAAATTCTACTATTTATACCCCAAGTTATTATTTTGAAAAAGGTGTGTTTATTAGGTTTAAATAATACTATAGAAAAGAAATACTTCACTCAATCAAAAGACGACTTCACTCATTTTGAGTTTTATGAATAATTAATAATGATGAGCTTTACTCTGAATAAAAAATTAGCCAATCATGAAAAAATTATTAATACTATTTACGTTTTTTATTTCTTTATCAACCTTACTTAGTCAGGAAACTCCTTTTATTCAGTTGAAAGATTCTACTCAGTTGAAACTTTCTGTATTAAAGGTAGATGTAAAAATTGTTGGAAACTTTGCTACCACCACGTATGATATGAAGTTCTATAATGAATTGAATAGAACATTAGAAGGTGAATTGATTTTTCCTTTGGGTCAAGGGCAATCGGTTTCTGGATTTGCTATGGATGTTAATGATAAAATGAGAGAAGCGGTTATTGTAGAAAAGGAACTGGCACGAGTTGCTTATGAAAGTACAGTAAGACAAAATATTGATCCCGGTCTTTTAGAAAAAACACAAGGAAACAATTATAAGGCTAGAATCTATCCAATCTTGCCAAGAGATTATAAGAATGTTGTTATTACGTATGAACAAGAATTGTTCGGCAAAAATAATTCTAAGCTTTACGAATTACCTCTTAATTTCACGAATAATTTTGATGAATTTTTGATTGATATCACTGTCTACGGGGATAGAAAACCATTGATTAATAATGATGATTTGATTTTTCATCAAGAAGGAAATACATACAAAGCATTAGCACATAAAAAAGATTATTTAGCCTCTTCTTCAATCATCATAGATATCCCCAAAAGTTTAGGTTCGAGACAAGTGATTACACACAATGATTTTTTCTACATTAATCAACAGTTAGCCCCAAATTCAAGATTAAAGGAAAAACCAGACAGTATTACCATTCTATGGGATTCTTCATTTTCTAATAATCATAGAAAGGTTAAAAAAGAACTAGAGCTATTGGATAGGTACTTTAGTTATTTACAAAATATCAAGGTTCGATTTATATCTTTTAGTAATTCAATGCATAGTGATAAAGAGTTTAGAGTGATTGATGGCAATTGGTCGATTTTAAAAGAGCAAATAGAAAAAATAACGTATGACGGAGGTACTTATTTAGGCTTCTTAGATAGTATGAAAATCAAATCTGATGAGATTTTGATTTTTACTGATGGATTGATTAATCTAGGTCATTTTAACAAGAAAATTAATAGAAGTATATATACGGTTAATTCTTCTGTTTCCGGAGATCATGAGTATATGAATAGGATAGCAACAACATCAGGAGGTAATTATATAAATCTTACTAGATTTTCTACTGAGAATGCTTTAGAAATTTTAAAACATGAAACTTATCAGTTTTTGGGAATAAGTAACAATAGTATGTTAGAAGAAGTGTATCCTAATCAAAATACGAATGTTTTATCTGATTTTTCTTTATCAGGGAAATTCAAGGAAAATACTACGATCAAATTACTTTTTGGGTATAGAAATAAGGTGACAGAAGAAATTGAAATTTATATTACTTCAGGAACAGAAGATAAAACGATAAGAAGACTATGGGCAAAACAAAAGCTCTCTTTTTTAAATAAAAATAAAAAGCAGAACAAGAATAAAATTATCTCTTTAGCCAAACAATATAAATTAATCACAGAATATACCTCGATGTTAATTTTGGATAGGATAGAAGATTATGTTAAATATCGAATAGAACCACCACAAGAGTTAAAAGAAGCATATAAAGAACGAATTGAGAATATTGAGCAAGAAGAATTATATAAAAGAGAAGAAATAGAAGAGAGAAGAACAGATTTGTTTAATGAGTATGAAGATTTATGGAGTTGGTACACAACAGAATTTCCAAAGAAAGTTGAAAAAACAAAACAGAAAATCAATACAAGAAACATAAATAGTAATCAAAATACTCAGCAACGTGTTAGTATCGATACTTTGCGAGAACCAATATCAGAT
This sequence comes from Aquimarina amphilecti, assembly GCF_900109375.1. Classification (GTDB taxonomy): domain Bacteria; phylum Bacteroidota; class Bacteroidia; order Flavobacteriales; family Flavobacteriaceae; genus Aquimarina; species Aquimarina amphilecti. The sequence continues at coordinate 23,843 of NZ_FOAB01000003.1, read as the reverse complement.
ACGACAAACGTATCAATAGAAACTAGCAGAAATACAATCGATATAACAAAAAGAATTGTGTCTGGTGTGATTACGGATGACAAAGGTTTACCATTGCCAGGAGTAAATGTATGGGTAGAAGAAACTAATCATGGTACTCAAACAGATATTGATGGAAACTTCAGAATTAATGCTGAAGTAACACAAGAATTGAATATATCATATATTGGATTTGCCTCTAAAAAAAGTGCAACTACCAATTCGAGTAATCTACAAATTAAGTTAGAGGAAGACGCATCTCTTTTAGAAGAAGTAGTGGTAGTCGGATATGGGGTTCAGAAACGAAAATCGATGACAGCATCAGTCGTTACTGTTACAAACCAATCATTTTCTGGAGCCGTTGCTGGAGTTCAGGTGGGTAATTCACAACCAGGAACAAATTCATCTATAGTAGTTAGGGGTGTATCTTCCATTACTTCAAATTCTGAACCTCTTTATATAGTTAATGGTGTACCTGTTCAGGGAAACCCAACAAATAAATTACTTCCAGATGAAATAGAATCTATGCAGGTATTAAAAGAAGAAGCAGGAGAAGCATTGTATGGTTCTGCGGGGAATAATGGTATTATTGTTATTACTACAAAAGAAGGGAAAGAAAATAACTTAGAAAAAATTGAACAGTTAAATCAAAAAATTTCAGAAAAAATAGAATTAAAATCTTGGAATCCTGATACTCCATATTTGAAAATTCTGAAAAAAGAAAAGACAATTGATTTAGCATATGCTAAATATTTAGAAATTAGAAGTCAATACACAAATACTCCTTCATTTTATCTTGATGTTGCAGATTTTTTCGATAGAAAAGAAGCCCCCGATATAGCAATCAAGATATTAACTAATCTGATTGAAAAAGACTTGGATAATCATGAATTAATGAGAGCCTTAGCCTATAAATTAGAATATTTTAAGCAAAATGAATTGGCTGTTGTTGTATATGAAAAAATATTAGAATTAAGACCAGAAGAACCTCAATCTTATAGAGACCTGGCTTTGGCTTATGAAAATATCGGTGAGTTTCAAAAAAGTTTTGATCTTTTATATAAAATATATAATGGAGATTTATTAGAAAAAGATGAAGACGAACGTTTTTTAGGAATTGAGCAACTGGCTTATGTAGAATTAAGTAGATTGGTTCATAAGTATAAAAAGAAACTTAAATTATCGGAATCGACAAAAACAATATTTAAAGAAATTCCAGTAGATGTAAGAGTAGTAATTGATTGGAACCATAATGATACAGACATAGATTTATGGGTTATAGATCCAAATGAAGAAAAGGGTTATTATAGCAATACAGAAACAGAAATAGGAGGTAGATTATCCCAGGATATGACTGAAGGATATGGCCCAGAAGAATTTATGCTTAAAAAAGCCATAAAAGGCAACTATAAAGTAATGATTGACTATTATGCTGATAATGTCCAAAAGATATCTGGCCCAACGATTCTAAAAGTAACAATGTTTACGAACTATGGAAAGAAAAATGAATCGAAAAAAGTAAGTATTGTAAGGTTGGGGAAACAAGAAGAAGAAATTGAGATTGGAAGTTTAAAGTTTTAAAAAAAATAGCTTAATAGTGCTATCTTTGCCCAGCTATGAGTAGAATATTAACAAAACAAGAACTTCATAATCTAGCAATGAATATTGTTGGGGAAGAATTAGAGAAAAGAGGTTTCGAATTTATTGCTATTAATAGTAAGTTGGGTAAACATCCACAGTTTGTATGTATTGATAAATTAAATCAACGGTATTTTGTGATTGTAAAAGCTATAGCGCATCCAGATAATCCACATAATTATGATATGGTATGGATGGAAGCGTTTAAAAAGCATGCTAGAGAACAAGAAGCGAAGGTGTTTTATGCAGGTGTGGGATTACAGAATCCTGAAAACCCAACTAAACCAGTTTTTTTAAATGAAGCTTACGCTGTGGAGTATGCGGGATTACAAGTAATAGAAACACACCTTAACTGAATAACATGATTCGTATACTACTTTTTATTTGTCTAATTGTATCATTGTTTTCTTGTAAAGAGACTCCGGAACAGTATATGAATTATGCAAATGGAGATGCATTTGGCACTACTTTTTCTGTTCAATTTATAGATAACAAAGAGATAGACTTTACAAAATCATATGATAGTATTATAGAGGTTATAAATATCTCAATGTCTACCTATCAAGATGATTCTGATATCTCTAAAATTAATAGAGGAGATACTACAAGTTTAGTTGATGATCATTTTAAAAATGTATTTAATACATCCAAAAGGATTTATAAGGAAACAGCGGGTGTTTTTGACCCGACAGTGGGAGTCTTAGTTAATGCTTGGGATTTTGGTCCAGAGGGTAAAATTATAGCATTAGATAGTCTTAAAATCGATAGTTTGTTATTATCTGTCGGTTTAGATAAGGTTGAGTTAAGAAATGCTAAAATTATAAAACAGCATAAGAATACATTTATTGATTTTAATGCTTTAGCAAAAGGGTATGCTGTAGATGTGTTTGCTGATTTTTTGGAGGCTAAAAATTTTGAAAATTATTTAGTAGAAATAGGAGGAGAAATCAGAGGAAAAGGAAAAAATCTAATAAAACAAAAACCTTGGAAAATAGGAGTAGAGGATCCTAATTTTGATCAAACTCAATCTTATAGTAAAGTTATTTATTTAGAGGATCAAGCCATGGCAACTTCTGGGAGTTATCGTAAATTTAAAGTAGATGAAAATGGAAATAAGTATGCGCATATCATAGATGCAAAAACCGGATACCCTCATAAATCTAATCTACTAAGTGTTTCAGTGTTAACAGAAAAATGTATGGATGCTGACGCATATGCTACAGCATTAATGTCTATGGGGTTGGAAAAATCAATTCAATTTTTAAAAACGAGACCTAAACTACGAGTCTATTTTATTTATGAAGATGATAATAAAGAATTAAAAACACTTGCAGTGAATGGTTTTCCTGAAAGCTAATTAAAAATAAGTTTTAATGATTTAACCAATCTTTAAAATCACTTGTTTTTTGTCTACTTACAATAAAATCCTGATCTCTTGGATTTATGATACTTAGTTTAACCCGATGATTAAAATAGGAGTCTATCTTCTGAATTGAATTTTTAGAAATGATTTGGCCTCGATTAATTCTGTAAAATTGATCAGTATCTAACGAATCAAATAATTGATCCATAGTTTCATCAATAATATATCTTTTACTAAGCGTAACCCCAAATGTTATGCTCTCATGAGAATAGAAGTATAGAAGATCTATGATTCTAATTTGAGCAAAACCATTTCCTTCCTTAACCAGTATCCCTTCTCTTTTTTTTGTTGTTTGCATGCTTCCAAGAAGTTTTTTTAGGATAGCGGGATCAACTGCAAGTTGTTTGTTAGATTTTCTGAATTTATTTAATGCATGATTCAATTCTTCTTGTTGGATTGGTTTTAATAGATAGTCTATACTATTAACCTTAAATGCCTGGATTGCATATTGATCAAAGGCAGTAGTGAAAATAATAGGTGCATCAATATCTATTTTTTGAAAAATCTCAAAACTTAATCCATCAGCTAGTTGAATATCCATAAATACCAAGTCGGGGGATTTATTTTCTTTAAACCATAGCACGGCATCTTCTACCGTATCAATGACCGTTAAAAGCTGATAATCGAAATTCTCAGTTTTCAATTTATTTAGTAATTGATTGGCTGCTCGTGGTTCATCTTCAATAATCAGTATCTGCATAATTGTTTTTTTGATCAGATGATTTTAATAATGGAAGGGAAACAATAAAATGGTTTCCATCGTTTTTTATTTCAATAGGTTCATTAGAGATTAATCCATATCGTTTTTCAATGTTTTTTAATCCAACTTTGGTGGATGGTACTTTAGTAGATTTTGGTTGAATCTTATTTGTTATATATAAAGAGTTGTTCTCAACTTTTACTGATATGATGAGTGGCTTTGATTTAGAAATTACATTATGTTTTATTGCGTTTTCTAATAAAAGTTGAAGGCTCATCGGTACTATCATCATATTTAATGAGGCTTCTGGAATATCCCAATGTACTGTTAGGTTTTCGCCAAACCTTTCTGACTGTATATGGATATATGATCTGGCAAATTTTAGTTCATTTCTTAGTAATGTCAAATTTGCATTCCCAGATTCTAATATAAATCTATAGACATCAGCTAATTTGTCTACAAATTCCTTAGCATCTTCTTTAGAGTTTTGATCAATGATGTCTCTAAGAGTATTTAAAGTGTTAAATAAAAAATGTGGCTGAGCTTGATTTCTAAGTGTATCCAATTGTGCCTGCACTATCATTTGTTTTGCTTGTTCCTCATCTCGTATAGATTTTTTTAGTCTTACATAAAAATAAATAGCCTCATATATCGCCATAGTCATAGTGCTAATCAAAATTACTGGGACTAATATTTTAGCTCTTGATAAAGGATTGTAGTTTAATCCCCAAATAAAAGATAATACCATATTGCCGAATACATCAACTAGAAAAACCGTACTCACAATAGCAATAAAGAACAAAAAGATACGTTTCGAATTATCTTTAAAATCGGGGAGTCTTTTTCGTAAAAGAATCATGATGGCGCGAATAATAAACCAATCACAGGTAGAAAAGAAAAGGGATACACTCCAACTAATAATTGCCTTATCAAAAGGAAGCCGAACGAAAGAATTGCTAAACAGGTAATCCGTAATAAAACTAAGGATTAAAATTCCGATGATAATAAACCAAAAGTCATCAAAACCTAAATATTTTATGCGTTTCTTTTTATTAATTAACATATTGGTTTAATTATAGTTTGAGTAATGGGATACCTTGTTTTGCTTGATAAAAGGTAAAACCAATCCATCCCGCATATAGCAACCCAAAGATAAGTACTAGAATGATTTGTTTTTTATTAGAAACACTCCATTTTTTAGATAGCCATAGTGCGAATAACGGAATTATTTGTATGCCGTGCAATCCGAAGAAATGTGCTACCCTTAGATCTCCACTTATAGCACTCCAATTGACTAATGGAAGACCAGCGCCACCATCTGCTGTACCAACATTATGTGCCATCTGAGAAATCATTTGACCACCTATCCAACTTCCGAAAAATACAATTAACCATCCCATTAAAATAGCATATTGAATAGATCTGGTGGTGTTTAATTTTAATCGTACAGTATCAATAATGAACAATATCATAAGTAAAATATTGATTCCAATTAATAAACCCATTGCTAAAAATAACATTCCATCAAATAAGGTTTCTTCATTATAATGAGATCGCACTCCTCTTGACCCTTGATATACAATGATTGCTAGTTCAATTAGTAGTGTCCAAACAACAAGGTTGCTTATAATATTTTTTTTCCGCCTAGAATATGGATAAAATGTGATTAAGTATCCAACGGTTAAAGTATATATACCAATGGAGATGGAGAATTTTAAAGGCTTGATCCAGACATTAACACCCATTAAGGTTCTGTCATCAATTAAAACACCCATTAGACAAAAGACTGTCGTTATAAGGTATATGATGACTGCCCAATATAATATGATGTTTGTGTTCTTTACTTCGTGTAAAATTTGATTTAGATATTTCATGATGTTTTTTGTTTGATTGATTTGATGATTATAAAAAGTAAAAACCCGATAGGACCTAACATGAATGTTGCAAAAAGACAGGGTGCTATTAGTAATTGATGTATTCCTAATTTTTTATTTTGATCTAGTATCCACATGCCTACTATTAGGTCAAAAGCTAGGTAATGAACCCATCCTGCGAGCACTGCATTTTCTTCAGTAAATAACTCCATTACAGTGGCTAAGCTTCCAAAATCCATTCCTCCGCCAATTTGAATGGCTTGAAAAATGTAAAAACCATATACTAGGGATAATATTATTGGAACTATTTTAAAATCAATTAAGAATCGAGTCACTTTCCATTTTGGTAGTAGCGCCATTAGTATCCACATAGGCATAGCAATCATATTAGCTATAGAAAAAATATCAGCGGGAGTCATATCAGTTTGTTTTAGTTAATGAATTGATTAAATGATGACTCGAATATCTAGTAATTGAGGAAAAAATGAAATGATTTAATTTTCAATCGTCGCGATTTAATGTTGAATTGTAATATGAAGATTTAATCCACAATCTAGATGTGAGATGTTATACAGAAGAGTACGTTAGAAAGCGAAAATTTGAATGTAAAAAACACTTAATGGAATTGATAGCTAAAGATCCTTTATATGTAGAACTTAGCACAATTACACAATCTGAAATAAAAAAAGATGTTTCTTAGTGATGTGTTTTAATAATTTTGTAGTTATGCCTTATAGCAAACGGGAAGTATTTCTCCTGGAGCGAGACAATATTTTATTACTTTTTCTTTAGATAATTTATTGGTATAATCGATTTCATTAACTTGAAAACCGATAGAACGGAGTTTATCAAAGTAATCTCTTCCATACACTCTTACGTGATCATATTGGCCAAAAATTTGTGCTCGTTCTTTTGGGTCAGTGATAGTGTCATCTTCAAAAGTAGTAGCTCGGCTGAGATCTTGTGGGATTTGAAGAATAGCCATACCACCTGGTTTTAGAACTCTTAATAGCTCTTGCATTGCTTTAGTATCATCAGGAATGTGCTCTAAAACGTGATTGCAAAATATGATGTCATATTGGTTAGTGTCAAATGGGAGATCACAAATATCTGCTTTTACATCTGCCAAAGGAGAGTTGAGATCCGTAGTTGTATATTCTAAATTTTTTAAATTTCTAAACTTTTTATAAAAAGCTTGTTCTGGAGCAAAATGCAATACTTTAGCTTTAGCAGTAAAAAAATCGGTTTCGTTTCTTAGATATAACCAAAGCAATCTATGACGCTCTAAAGATAGGGTAGAAGGAGAGAGTACATTATCTCTTTGATTACCATATCCGTAAGGGAGAAATTTAGAAAAACTTTTTTCGTCAATAGGATCTGTAAATGTATTTCCTTTAAGAAAAAAAGAAATTATAGGTCTCACAGCATAACTCAAACGAATTAATAATGGCCTTGGGATTGTATTTAATATGAATTTGAAGAGTTTTTTCATTCTTGGAAAAAACTAAACTGCTAATAATTCTTGTCTAAAAGCATCTTCTTCATCAGATTCAATACCTAATGCCTGATAAATGTATTTAAATGTAGAAAGAATTTCAGGTTTACCATCTATAATCGCTACATCATGTTCAAAGTGAGCACTTGGTTTACCATCTGCAGTAAGTATTGTCCAACCATCTCTTAACTGTTTTATTCGGCGCGTTCCCATGTTAGTCATAGGTTCTATAGCTACGACCATTCCTTCTATAAGTTTTTTACCTCTACCGCGTCGACCATAGTTGGGCATTTCTGGATCTTCGTGCATTTTACGACCTAACCCATGTCCTACAAGCTCCCTAACCACTCCGTATCCAGCTTCTTCAGTAAATTTTTGAATTGCATACCCAACATCACCTACACGTTTTCCAACTCTTAATTCGGCGATACCTTTGTATAAGGATTCTTTGGTTATCTTAAGTAAGTGTTCAACTTCAGGCGCTATTTCTCCTACGGGAAAAGTATACGCATGATCACCATAAAATTCGTTTTTAATTGCTCCACAATCTATAGAAATGATATCTCCTTCTTCTAACGGAGTATTATTAGGAATACCGTGCACTACTTGTGCATTAGGACTCATACATAAGGTATTTGGAAAATCATATAATCCTAAAAACCCGGGAATAGCTCCGTGATCTCTAATAAACTCTTCCGCTAGTTTATCTAACTGAAGTGTAGTTACTCCTGGTTTTACTTCAGGAGCAAGCATTCCAAGTGTTTTGGAAACAATAAGAGCACTTTCGCGCATTAATTCAATTTCTTCACGTGTTTTAGTAATGATCATAGTATCCTTATTAAGGAAGGCAAATTTACAAAGAATATTAAGATTCGATCAATTGAACAAGTTTTAATCTCTTATAGAAATATACATCAGAGTATTCTTGGAAAGATTGTTTTTTGATTTTTTTGATTTTTAATATTATTAATTTGATATGTAATTTACTTTTTATGAAAAAAAATATAACAATGGAAAGTGTTATTATATCTAGGGTTTTTGGGGAAAATAAAATGCGTGATTTAAAAAAAAAAGAAAAAATACGCAGCGTTTTTTGTTTTTCAGGTTTAATAGATAGAAAACGCGTTATAATATTCATTAAAAAAGTAAACCATGAAAAAATTATTGATTTGTACAGTAGGATTAGGATTAATGGCAAGTTGTGCCGTAGAGGATGTAGAGGATACCGTATCTATCCAGAATAGCGATAAAGAAAATTTCGAAATGTATCATAGTCTAGATGGAGCAATGGATGGTTTTGATTTAATTTCTGAGGCAGCTTTTGATGAGGTACAAAGTTCTTCTAAAAGTTCTAAAAGTAGTTGTGTATCTATCGAATTGTTAGTTTCAAATGAAGAGACTCCTTTATCTGGGTTTGAAGAGTATGATTATTACAGTAAAATGATTCTGAACTATACAGAAGAACAATGTCAATTTGATGATTGGAGCGGTAAATTAGAATACTATGTGGCAGGAGTGTTTAATGAGCAATGGAAAGATTCTACAGTGTTTAAAAACGTTAGAGGAGACGAAGGTTATATGTTTGATGGATATAGAGTCGCAGAACAAAATCCAGACTTAAGTACTGGAACGACCAAAGTTTTTGATGTTATAATCGATGGAGTTATTACAGAACCTAATGGTGATTCGTATCGTTATACTACAAATAGAAATTTCACGTTTGAAAATCGATTTACCGCAGATGAGGTTATTATTTTAGAAGAATCTTCTTTACTAGAAGGTATTACGCAAACATATTTTATGAAATCAGAGTCTGTGGCAAACGCACCTTTAGTTTACAAGGTAGCTTGTTTTAATCGATTTAATTTCTTGAAATATCCAGTTCAAGGGGCTTTGGATTTTACTAGTAGTTTTGGAGTCAATTTTAATATTGATTTTGGAGATGGATCTTGTGATAAAGAAGTTACTTTAACTGGTGATAACGGAGAATCTATTGTTTTTGATTTATAAATAGGTAGTTTAGTTAAATTCCGAAACCGTCTGTAAACCTACTTACAGACGGTTTTTTTATGCTTTTTAGTTTAATAATTTCTTAGGTTTATGCTTGATTTACCTTAAAATAGATTATTGTTATATATCTTATCCGTATAATTTTGATAAACGTTGTGTCCATAAAAAGAGTTTCTAACACCTTTATTTGTTATATTACTTTATAGTTAGTAAAGAAATCTTTTGGATAACATATCTAAAGATTCATATAATTTAATAAGAACATTTCATGATTAGAAACCTTCAGACATTTGTATTGGGAAATCTATGGGTAAGGGTCTTTTTTTTAGTATTTAGCTTTGGTTTTTCTTGCAATGAAATTTTTGGACTGTCCTTATTCATTACAACCTTTCCCGGAGATAATGTATAAATCATCTTTTTTAGTTAATTCCAAAGTCAAGGACTTGGTAAGTTTTTCTAGTATTTGCGAAATATCTTTGTTCTTAAAAGATCCAGAATATTTGCAATTTAATATATCAGAGCTTTTTAATAAGATTTTGGCATCATAGCTCGTTCCAAGATCATTAATAATTTCATTTACTGAAGCATTTTGATAAAATAGTTTTCCGGTTTTCCAAGCAAATCGATTTGGAGATTTTTCTAAAATAGAAATCTCTTTGTTGTTAATATGTAAACTCTGACCAGGGGATAATATTTTCACTTCTTTTGTGTTGTTATGGACTACTTTTGCGGACCCTTTAATTAAGGTCATTAAATCTCCTGTAGTGTCAGAATGTATAGCAAAAGAATTTCCGGTTATTTGTACTTTACAATATTTTCCAAAAAGTATGAAAGGTTTGGATTCATCTTTATTAATATTTAAAAATACCGTACCAGTAATATCTGCTCTTCGATACCCTTGTTTGGTAGCGGTAAAGTTCACTTTACTATTTTTTCTTACTACAATAGTACTTGAGTCAGGCAATGTATTGTATTTTGTCCTTTCTGTAAATGCATATTTTTCGGATGCAGTATAAGTAACTGTAATAACTCCTTTTTCAATGATTTCATCTTCAGGCTCTAAAGTTGTAACATCTATTTGCTTGTTGCTTAAATCTTCTTGAAGTTGATTTGAGTCTTCAACCGACTCATTTTTGATAATGATTGGTGTGTTTTCTTCCTTTTTAACTGATATAGAATCAACAGTAGTTGTTGTAGGGTTATTATTTTCATTGTCGAAAATAGTATCCTTACTAGTAATTTCTGTATTTGTGTTTGATGTTTTACTGTTTTTAATGTAATATATAGTACATACACCGATAATCATTAAAAGTATGAAGCCAGCTGTATACCAATAAAACAGGTTTTTATCATCAGATTTTTCTTGTACGGCATCAAAAATTAGATCAAAGTTCTCCCCAGACGATTCTATCACATCGTCTTTAAATTTTGTATTTAAAAGCTCTTTTAAAAGGTCTTTATCCTCTTTCATCTGGTTCTCATTTAGAGATAGCAATTAGTATTTTTCAATTCCGATAGCTCTCATATTTTCTAAAAGTTTTTTTCTAGCTCTGGTATAGTTTGATCTAGATGTACTTTCTTTAATCTTTAATATTTTCCCTATTTCTTTATGTGAATATCCTTCAATAGCATAGAGGTTTAAAACATATCTATATTGTTCAGGTAACTCACTTATTAGTATTCTTAATTTGTCTGCAGAAAGTTGCTGAGAAAAATGATTTTTTTCAAAATCGTTTAATTCTTGCGTTTCATTTTCTTCTATTAATTCTGAATTATCAATTAGGATTGTCTTTTTTCTCTTATGCCAGTCATCAATTGCACAATTGACTACAATTCTTTCAATCCAGCTCCCTAATGTTCCGTTATGCTTATATTTTTTTATATTTTTAAATACCTTGATAAATGCTTCTTGTACAATATCTTTTGCATCTGATTGATTTTTACAATAGCGAAAACTTACCGCAAGCATCCTGGGCATAAAAGTATTATATATTTTTTCCATAGCATCCCGGTCATTCTTTTTACAAGCTTTAACCAGTCTGTCTTGCTCTTCTTTATTCATGAATAAGGGTTAGTGCTTACTCTCATAAATCATAACTGAGAATGTAGGATTTCGCTGCGTATAATTATTATAAAATTTATAATAATATGTTAAAGATACTGAAATGAAATTTTTATTAGTTGGAGTGATGGTTTGCTTCGTCTTATATAATTGACTTTTTATCTAAGTTCAAATTTCACTAAGCGAAAAATATTATTGTGAAGATAAGTAATTAGTAAATTAGGTATATAATTTAAAAATCAATTAGTTATGAAGTATTTAAACCCTTTTTTTCAGATGAATGTTAAACTATGTATAACTTTTCTTAAGGATTTAGCGCAAGGTTCAGCGTATGCATTAAAAAGATAAATTCAATATTAATTTTTTCAAAAATATTTAATTTATGTATTTTGTGTTAAATAAGAATATAAGTAGAGTATAAAGATGAGTATTACAATTATAATACTCATCTTTTTTTTTGTTATTTATTTCTTTAATAGAGATTTCTGGGTCATCGCTTCTGGTTGTTTTACACCAATAAGATCTAAAATTGTTGGAGCAATATCACCTAAAACCCCATCTTTTACCATAATATGATCACTATCAATTAGTATCACAGGGACAGGATTTGTGGTGTGAGCTGTATGAGGAGATCCATCTGGGTTAATCATTGTTTCACAATTTCCATGATCAGCAATCAATATGGTAGTATATCCATTTTTTAATCCACTTGTTACAACATCTTTTACACATTCATCTACCACTTCACAAGCTTTTATCGCAGCTTCCATAACTCCCGTATGACCTACCATATCGCCATTCGCAAAATTTAAGCATATAAAGTCTGTTTCGCCTTTCTGTAACTCTGGAATTAATGCATCTTTTAGTTCATATGCACTCATTTCTGGTTTAAGGTCGTAGGTAGCAACTTTTGGAGAATTTCTAAGAATTCGGGATTCACCTTCAAAGGGTTCTTCTTGTCCTCCAGAAAAGAAAAATGTAACGTGAGGATATTTTTCTGTTTCCGCTATACGAATCTGCTTTTTACCGGCTTTAGATAATACTTCTCCTAATGTTTCGGTAATATTATCTTTGTCATAAATGACTTCAATACCTTTAAAGTTTTCATCATAATTAGTCATTGTAACGTAATACAATGGTAATTTATGAGTATTATATTCGTGCATATCTGATTGAGAAAGCATTTCTGTGAGTTCTCGACCGCGATCTGTTCTAAAATTAAAGAATATTACAACATCATCATTCTTAATCGTAGCAACAGGAGATTCGTTTTCTTCTATAACAATCGGTTTAATAAACTCATCTGTGATATCATTATCGTAGTTTTTTTGTATGCTTTCAATTGCATTGGTGGTAGATGTTCCTGTTCCATTAACAAGAAGATCATAAGCTAGTTTAACACGTTCCCATCGTTTATCTCGATCCATAGCATAATAACGTCCTACAATGGAGGCTAGCTTTCCTGTAGATTCTTCCATATAGTGTTGGATTTCCTTGATATGGTTGATTCCAGATTTTGGATCTACATCACGCCCATCAGTAAAAGCATGTAAATAAACGTTTTTCAATCCTTCAGAATTGGCAACATCTAATAATCCTTTTATATGATTTATGTGCGAATGAACGCCACCGTCACTAACCAGCCCTAAAAGATGAATATCTTTATTATTTTCTTTGGCATACTTAAGGGCATTAATTAAGTTTTTTTCATTTTTTAGTGTATCATTTTTGATCGCCATATTAATTTTAGCTAAATCTTGATATACTATTCTTCCTGCTCCAAGATTCATGTGACCAACTTCACTATTCCCCATTTGTCCATCAGGAAGTCCAACATGCAATCCATCTGTTCTTAAGGAAGCGTTAGGGTATTTTGTATATAAATTATCAATAAATGGAGTGTTTGCATGATCGATTGCGGAAACTTTAGGATCCGGTGATGTTCCCCAACCATCCAGAATCATTAAGATTACTTTTTTGTTCATTTCTTTTCTGTATATGATTTGATGTTTTGAATCATTTATTCAGTTGATTGCCGATACGTATGATTATAGGCTAAATTACAATATAGAATAGACGCATACAAAAATCTACAGCTGCCTATTTGCAGTTTATCGCAGCTTGAACTGCTTTATATAGACGTTTTTTTGAAGAACTATTAATAGATCTTAGTGATCAAGATAAAAAATGGGTAATTCTTAGATTTAGTTAGGTTTTAATGATGATAATTGAATTTTTAAGATATGTAAAATGGGCTATGATTATTTAGCTCTTTATACGTAAATGATTTACTTAACATAAAACAGTAAATTTAAATATTCTTTATTAAAATGTTAATTTTTTATAATATTAATAATTTTTTAAGTTTATTATTGGGTAAAATTCTGTAAATTAGGTAGGTGTAAAATAACAGGTTATCTCTTTTATGATTTTGGAAATTAATAAATCAATATACTAACTTCAATAATTCACAACATTATGAGAAAAACAATTATGACGGCATTAATGATTCTGTTCATTATACCTGTGGGCTTTGCTTCAGAAGAAGTAAAGATTAGTGATAGTAAGAATTATGAGCTAAATATTAATAAAGTAGATCCTTTTTTTATGGCAGTTATTAAGGGAGATCTTGATACTGTAGCAAAAATGATAGAGGAGGGGAGTGATGTAAATCTAAGGTTAGATGGAAAAACACCTTTAATGTATGCTGCAAGGTATAACCGAGCTGATATCATAAGATTATTAATAGGAAAAGGAGCATACCTTCAAGCTAAGGACGATAAAGGGAATACTGCATTGAAATTTGCCGAATTAGCTAATGCTAAAGAAGCGATGGATGTGCTTAAGGAAATGTCTTAAAACATATAATATTAAAACTCTAAAAAACTTCGATTAGATATTTCTAGTCGAAGTTTTTATTGACCGCTATATTCTCTAATAGCTTCTTCAATTTTTTCAATACGATTATCAGGGTCAGGATGTGTACTTTGGAATTCTGGAGTACGATTGGGTCCACCTGCTGCTTTAAGAATCTGCATAACACCGATCATTTCTTGTGGATTGTAACCAGAATTGATCATAAATAAAACACCTAGTTTATCACTTTCCAACTCATCGTCTCTACCGTTTCCTAAAAGTACATTTTGCCCTATCCCATTTACCAGCCCACCAGCATCAGCACCTACAGAAGCTCCTGTAGAAATGGTTTTCCAAAATTCATGTTCTGCTATACGTTCGGCAGAGTGTCTACCTAAAACATGTCCTATTTCATGCCCTAGAACACCAGCTAGTTGATCTTCGTTTTGTAATTTAGAATAAAGTGCGTACGTAATAAATATTTGACCACCTGGTAATGCAAAGGCATTAATTGTATTAGGGTCAGCTAGGAGGTGGAATTCATATCGATAATCAGATTCTCTAGCCATTGTGTTGTTTACAAGTTTATTGCCAACATTGTCTACATAGTTTTGAAGTCTTTGATCAGGATATAAACCTCCGTGTTGCCTAGTCATTTCAGGTTCGCTTTGAAGTCCAATTGCAATTTCCTGATCCGTGGTCATATTAATATTCTGAACTCTATCCGTATATTCATTAAGAGTTTTATTATTACATTTTTTTATAAAAGCAAAAGCTACAATAGCAAGACCAATTAGTATTCTTATTTTTAATCCACCGCGTCTCATGAACTGTTTTTTGGTTTAAGTAAAAGTTTTTAGAATTCTAAAGTTACTAAATATAAAAGTTGCTTACCAAATAAATGTATAAGAGATCATTTTTGGTAAGCAACTACTAGGGGATTCGAATTCGCGTTTTTAAACACGAATAGTGCTAATTAGCATAGTTGATGTACAGTTAACGATAAAAAAGTTGTGTATAATAATATCTCCCATTTTCATCTTTAATTGCAGAGATACCTGTATACATATAATTACCTTCTATATTTTCTCGATGTCCAGTACTATTTAGCCAACCATCTACAACACTTTGGGCATCTTGATAAAATCTAGCCACATTTTCGGCAGTTCCGGTAGCGTTTTCTTCATCGCCTAATATATTACCCCGCTGATTAAAATTATCATGATTGATTTCATCAATGGATATCATATATTTTGTATGATCAATTGCTAATTGCTCAGCGGTTTCATTTTTGGACAAGGTTGATAGACCTATACTCTGCCTATGTTGATTTACTAATACTAATATGTCATCAGAAATATTAGTTTCATTTATAAGTTCATCTGTCGATATATCTGAATTTCCAGAATCATCTTCAGAAGAACAAGAAATTATTGCCGTAGCAATAAATATAACGAAAAAAAGTCTTGAAATTTTTTTCATAAGATATAAAAGGGCTTTTTTAATATAACTAAAATATAGGTGTTTTAGTGTGTTTTATAGTAATTTAGGGTTGATATCTAATACATTTTCTGAAATATATTTTTGTATAAAATCAATGGTGAATTGATCACTGCCTAGTAGGTTGGCACTTTGCAATTCATTTTTCAGGTTCAGTTTTTTATAAGATTTAAGCATGGGAATGGATAGCGGTGCATAAGAATAATGCCAAGGTTCATATTTAAAACCTTTTCTGTCTTTTTTATTTGTATAAACAAGAAAAAAACCAAAGCTGTTGGCGTTTATATCCATCCATTCTTTGAATTTACAAAATGGACCTTCTTCATGAAAATTTTTCTCTAGAAGAAGGCCTTTCGGTTGTTTAGGATTTCCATCAACAATATCGATGTCAGTACCCCAATGGTGGCGAGATGTGCCCGGAATTGTTGAGTACTCTATTATTTTATTTATTGCTTCTATCGGGGATAATCCTTCTTTAGTAAATTTTTTATACTTACGTTCCCAAATTCTGTTTTGATGTGCATAATTTCGATAACTAGAAACGGTCTTTATTTTTATACCACTTTCTGAAGCTTTAGCTTTCATTTTTAAAAATGCTTCGTGCGCTTCTTTTCTTAATTTATAGGTGTCTCCATAAAAAACGGGATCACTTTTTCCCATTAAGTCATCTTTCGAAAATTCTGATTGAATCATATGAAATGAGGATAATGAGAGTGCAGTTATTCCTAATCCACTAATTTTTATGAAATTTCTTCTTAGCATATGGAAATAGGCAAGGTTTTTTTATAAAGTGTTTTAATTATCAATGTATATTATTCTAGTATTCCATCTACAATACCATACTCAATAGATTCTTGTGCATCCATCCAGTAATCTCGATTAAAATCCTTCAATACTTTTTCAATTTCTTGTCCACAGTTGTCCGCAAGAATTTGAGCACTTAGTTCTTTTGTTTTGAGAATCTCTGTAGCTTGAATTTCTATATTAGAAGCTTGTCCTCTTGCTCCACCACTTGGTTGATGAATCATTACCTTGGCGTGTGGTTGAATAAATCTACGTCCTTTCTCGCCAACACTTAACAGAATAGAACCCATAGATGCTGCCAATCCTGTGCAGATTGTAGATACAGGGCTTTTTAATGTTTTTATAGTATCATACATGGCAAAACCAGAAGTTACATAACCACCAGGGCTATTAATATATAATTTAATTTCATCATTACTAATCATATCTAGATACATTAATCTATCAATAACATGTTTAGCTGATTTGTCATCAACTTGTCCCCAAAGAAAAACACTACGTTCTTCTAGGAATTTTTTATCTATTATATCTTGAGTTTTTCCTGCTTTTTCTTTCATCAGTGATTATTTTACAATTAATTTTTTAAAATTAGCTTCGTACAGGATATATAAAATATGTGTAATGCACGGATAGCTAAAAGTATAATTATTTTGCAAAATATCACCTTTTATAAGATAACAAATTTTATACTTTTTGAAATAGATCTAATATTTAACTAGATTTTAGAAATTCTAATTCTTTTTAGTTGATCCTTTTTTGTTTAAAAAAAAATAATCAATAAAGTCTTTAGGAATGTATTATTTATAAATCTTGAAGAAATTTATAGTTACTTTATAAACATCTGTTAAAATACAGATGTTTTGTTCGAATAGGAGAGTGTTATCCTGTAAATAGATGTAATGTCTTAATCTTTAAAGAATAAGAAGATGTAAAATGTCTATCTACTTATATAAAGATATCCAGCTCTATCTTTTGTACCTTCTATGTTTAAAACATAATAATAGGTTCCTACAGGTAATTCTTCACCTTTAGCAATTGTAGCTCTACCCTCAGAAATTCCATTAAAAGCATCCGAAGTTTGTTGTACTTCATGATATGCTTTTCTATTATATACTAAAACTCCCCAACGATTATATACGAATAATTCATTATCCGGGTATTGAACTAATCCTTGTATTACAAATGTATCATTAAAACCATCTCCGTTTGGTGAAACTGCAGTAAAAATTTCTAAATCTCCATCTAATATAAGACCAGATGTTCCAAAGGTTAAAGCAACAAAATTATCAGGAACGATCAATTCCGAAGTGATTTCTCCATTATCAAGATCTCCAGTAACAAAAGTATTTCCTAGATTAATCCATTGTTCTAAATTAGGATCCCATCCTACAACTCTAAGATCAGCTAAATCATTTACTAAAGTTGGAATATTACTATTAGTATCCCAAGTTAGGGTAACTCTTGTTTCTTGATCTCCGTCTACATCCCAAAATTCAAAAATACTAATCCCATACAACAAATCTCCAAAACTGTTAGTATCGAAATTATTTGGAAAGAAATTAGGGAAGTTTGGGTTTTCAAAGAAATAAGCAGCTTTTGCTGTATTAGTCGCCGCTTGACTCTCAATACGCACCGGTCTATGACGAAAATCATCACCAACAGGGAATGAAAAGTCTAGTTGACCAGTAATAGAGGCATATCCATCTACATAGCGATCATCATTTTCTCCTAAATATGGTGCATCATTAATATAATCTAAAGAAACCTGTATTTGATCTCTAGGTGTAAAAACTCTTCCATTAGTAAATTCCTGAAAATTATTAACTCCAACAGGAACTTCTAAATATAGATCATCTATTACATCAATTTCCATATCATGAAAAACAGGGCGATTGCTTCCAGAAATTGTTAAACTGTTTTGGTTATAAAAACCAGCAAACCCAACATTTTGATCAAAAGTTCCATCATTAATTACATCCAGATGAAATCCTACTTGACCTTCATCATGTATTTGTAAATTTCCGAAATTATGAAAAGACAACTGAGCATTGGAAATGAAACCAGCTAGTATGAATAACGTTATGTAGAATTTGTTTTGGGGCATATTTTTTAAAATTTGAAATTACGGTTAAACCATAAATCAATTACTGCGAATATATAAAAATTATTCATACATCCTACTTTTTTTTAAAAAAAAATTCACAAAAGTATCGTTGAAATGCATTTTTTTATCGACAAATTACATATGTTTCACGATAAGGCATATTTTTCCTTGTTAATTTGTAAGACATATTCTTTGGCAAGGATAATGTGTCTTGCTACATTTTAGAATGAAGAAGAAATATGTTTTTAATAAAATAAAGGAGATAAACTATTCAGTAGTCGAGTAGCTAAGCCTTGAAAAGATTCTTTTTCGTGAATATTTTATAATGATGACGATGTTTATACATAATGTTTGGGTGATACTGTGTTTTTTTTAAGTTATAAGTTTTAAATTTTTTACGTTAAGCGTTTTTTATTATATTTATATTAATTGGGTTTTACTCTATATGTAATTTTTCGATTAGTAATAACCGTTGCTGCTCCAACAATAGTTCTATTTCCAAATTCAGAGGTAGTGTTTGATATTGTTGCAGTACTAGTAACTAAACTTCCAACAGGAATTGTTGTACCTAATGGTATACTAATGTTAAATCTATTGGTATTATCTGTATTTCCATCGGCATTAGTATATAATGAGATAGTATTGTCAAGATCAGCACCGCTTCCTTCCGTACCAGAACCTAAATACGTTTGACCTTCACCATAATCCAGACTAAGTCCTAATTGATTATCGCCAACAGCAGCAGTTCCTTGGTTTATATCTGTTAAGAAAACTTCTATTATTGCTCCTGGACGAGACCATCCTGTTATTTTTAAATTTGTTCCTGAAATGGTTACGGATTCAAAAACAGGAAAATTCAAACTTCCATTTGGACCTGTATCTGCATCTCCAACATCATTAATGGTAACTCCGTCACCTGCAATATCTATACCGAGTGCATCGGCAACAGTACCATTCGCAAAAATAGAGTTTTGAGATATCAGATTCCCTGAAGTAGTTCCACCAGTTAATACAATACCAGCTCCTCCATTATTATCAATAATATTATTAGTAATAGAAGAATTACTTTGCGCTAAATTGATACCACTAAGTTCAGTACATCCAGCACCACTATTACTTCCCGCTGTTGTAATTGTATTTTCTGTAATAGTTACATTACCTTGGTTGTCAAAAATGCCGGTAGCAGCTGAATTATCTATAAGATTATTTTGGATTACTACACCACTTCCATTAGCAATTCTGATGTTATACTCACAATTTCTAAAACCATTATTGGTTATGTGATTATTTTGTATTAAGGTCGATGTACCTCCATTAACAGAGATTCCAAAATCTGTATTTGAAGCTATGTAATTACCATCAAGAGTTACTTGTCCTCCATTAATCTCAAAACCATCATCAACATAACTTCCAACACCAACAGTTCCAGTAACTCCTAAGGCATTGACACCTAAAAGATTTGCCATTACTAGATTTCCGGTTCCAGAATCTTGACGTATAGCTCTTCTATTCCCTCCATATACTGCTAAGTTTCTTATAACAAGGTTCGATGCTTGTAGTTGAATTACATCTCCAAAATTACTACGTACTTGTATCTCAGGTAAATCATAGTTTGGTAAGGTAGTTCCTGAAAGACCAACGTTGGTTCCTCCAGATCCTACTGTTCCAGTATTTGTATCACCAGAATAGGCAGTTTGCGTTCTCCCGTCTATATGAGTTGAATTGTTTGTAACATCATCAAGTGGATCTGCGTTTGGTAAGTTTATATCAAAAAAACCAGTAACGAAGTTCGGGTCAGCAGTTCTTCCCAATGGATCTCCAGTAGGAGGTATCATAAAGATAGAAGTATCTTGACCAGCCGCTGGATCAAAAATACCATTAGCTTCAATGTTTAATCCGGTTCCGTCGAGATTGTTAGAATTAATTATAAATTGACCGAGAGAACCTTGACCACTAGAGTTGGTATTTACTATGGTATTGAAGTTAAAACCAAAATCTATATCAACGACTCCTTCGTTTGCTATTGTTATAGTAGAAATAGTTTGGGCACCTGTTAGTGTTCCAGCGGCTACATCTTCATTAAGTGGGTTAGTACCACCAATTTCGTTTGTTACAGTTCCTAAAGTACTAGCGGAGAATATGGATCTAAAGGTTTGTGTAGGTAAACAAGTTGCGCAAGTAGTCCCGCCACCTCTAGTAGAACGTACAGTATTATTTACAACACGCAGCGTGTAGGTTCCGTTGGCCATACCGCCTATATTATAGTCTCCGTTTGCATCGGTAATATCTGAATCGATAAAAGTACCTGTATTGTCATATAGTTCTACCAGAGCTCCTTCTGTTCCTACTCCTGATGAAGTGGCAAGGTCCCTCCCAGCTCCGCCAGGATAATTGATATCTTCAAAAACAGTACCTATCATTAAGTTACTAGGTACTTTAAGTAATACAGAATTTAGCAATACGATATCTCCACCAACATTAACATTGGTTGTAGCAGAGTTTGCTCCTTGAGATATAAGTGAAGAAATGTCATAAGTGTCTAAATCCACTCCAAACTGTGAGGAATCATTGATTATAGGAATTGTCGTATCGTCATAAATAGTCGAATTAAATACATTTTGCGTTCCCCCTGTGTTATCACCATCTCCATTTAAGGTTGTTGTGTTTACTCCAGATGTTAGAGTAATAGTTTCTCCTCCTGTAAAATTAACATCTCCTTCCCAAGCAAGTACGGAAGTCTTAGAACCAGAGCTACCAATTGCAAAAAAACCATCTAGAGTATAGCTAGATGATGAATTTTGTTCTGAATTAAATCCATCGTAAAAATTAATACTTACGGCTGGTAAAGAAGGATTCGTATAAAAAATCATTAAAGACCAGCCTCCTAATACTATTGTTCCGCAATATCCATTAACCGTGATGTTAAGGTCGGTAATTTCATATGCCTCATTACTTGGATCCGCTATTCCATTAATAATAGAAGTTACATCACTTTTCATACTGTAATATTGCGCTAATTGATTGGCCGAGTAAATAACATCAGCAGTAACAGTTTGTCCTTCAAAGGTTACAACATCATCAGGTGAAGGGCCAGAATGTGCCCAGGTTAAGTATGCTTTTTCGATAGTAGAACCTGCAGGAATTGAGGTGGTAAGCGTATTTGAGGATGTTGCTCCTATGGCACAGGGATCTACATTATTATCGGCAGTTCTAAAAGATCCTGCAGTCACTGCATAATCGTAATATCCATTGAATTCATCAAAAAGTGTTAAAGGTACTTCATTAGGTATTGCAGGGTCTCCATCATCATTAATTGTTATTATACCATTATCGATTCGTACCGAAGTATTACTTATATTACTAAGATTTACAAAAAAGGTTTCATCGTTTTCACCAAAAGTATTATTTATGATAGGTACTGTAAAGGTTTGTGTTTCATTAAGATTTCCAACAAAATTTAACGTGCCAGTAGAAGTAATGTAGTCAGAATCAGCAAAGGCAGTGTCATCCAAAGTATCGTAATCTACAGAAAACCCTCCAGGTACAGTGCCACCGGTAAGTCTTGCAGTGATTGTAGCTGTGCCTACATTTTCGTTAACTGTTATGTCAATAACTGATACAATCGGACCGAAAACTGCAGATATTTCTAAGTTGTCAATTAATGCAAATTCTCCATTTTCCCAATTACAAAAACCACAACCTCCGTTATTAATAAATCTAATTGTTGTATTAGCAGAAATAAATCCGGTTATATCTTGATTAAAACTTCCGGTTTGACTTCCTGTAAATGATCCAATATCAGTAAAATTCGTGCCATCCGACGATATTTGAATGTTTAATTCTTCTCCATTGACTCCGCCATCTAAACCACTGGTTTCCCAATCAAATGATAAAGTTGCAGATGAAGCTCCAGTAAGATTAGCGGTTCTTCTTATGTTTTCAGTATTTACAAATAACCAATCAAGTCTAAGATCTCCTCCCGTTATCCTAATAAATCCATTGTTAGGACTGTTGTTGTCATTGGTCTCAATCCAGTTTCCTGCCCAATTTTGAGTTCCATTATTGTTAGCGTAGGATACGGTACTAAAATTGTCTCTATATGTTTCTTGAGAAAATAAAGTATAGGGCAACATATACATAACCATAATACCAATAGTTAAGTATTTAGATATTGTTTTATATAATTTTACGAGTTTCATATAAAAATTATCGTACTACGAATACTACATTAATTAATGTGTTATAGTCAGCAGGAGTACCTATTATATCATAGGTCATGACTCCGTTCGCATCAATAGCAACGTTTGCAAAAACTGTAGGGTCAAAATATGTTACATAGTAATATAATTCATTGGCCGCATATGTTGGGATAGCCGCAGGAGCGCCAGTACTTGATTGTGATGTAGCTGCATTTGCTAATGTAAATTGATCGATATATTGTTGATAAAGATCTACACTTTCATCACCTGGAGCTGCCGTATTTGCTGAAATAGTGCTCGCATCAATAGCAATTGAAGGAGGATAGAATATCCTAGCAGCCTTAGATGTAATCGGTGCAATATCCTGAATTACATCTTCTACTGTTGCTTCCGTATTTCCATCACCATCTACATCTACAGGAGTATCAGAATCTACTTCAGAAGCAGTTTGGTCATCACTTCCTATAGAAGCTGGATCTACAGTTACTACATCGCCATCCGCTTCAATTCCTAAGAATCGAGTAGGAGTATTATCAAATTGATAGGTGTCTATAGTTCCATATCGGCTAAATCTAATTTGATTATCATTTCTCAGGCTTAATGTTTCTTGAATATCTGCTGGATCACCTTGATTACCACCGGCATAGAAATTTAGTCCATTGTTATTACCATTAGCGGTTGTTCCAAATCCAATTGCCGCAGCATAAGCATTACCAGAGTTTCTAAATGAAATACCGAGCTCTCTTGCGTTGTTAGTTCTTCGAAGGGTTAAGGTATTTCTATTATCTAAGTCTGAATCAAATTGTAGATTGAAATTACCCATTGTCATCACCCTATTGCCAGTTAAAGTGCCATTAGTATTGTAAATATTTTCGTTTAAGGCTGATAAATCAACAGTTTGATCTACTTCCCCATCATCCTCTAAGGAAAGAGATAGAATATTATTAGCGTCGTTGAAATCAAAATTATCAATAGTTTGGTCATCTGTTCCATCAAATGAAGTTGTAGTAGCATCTTCCGACGTATATGTGTAAGTTATATTATCGGCAGTCGATAAAGTTGTAATTGTTTCATCAATATCAACAATTGTACCTCCAGTAAAGTTTACAGTAGCTATTCTATTTCCATTGATTACGTTAGTAATACTTTCTATATAGCTT
>NZ_FOAB01000011.1 GCF_900109375.1 Aquimarina amphilecti | reverse complement strand
TACTGTCGGGATCAAAGTTATCACTCGCGGTAATCTCAGCAAAGTTTGTGTAGTTACCCGTAGCTGTAACAACAGCCGTATAGGTCAATACCAAAGGCGTCGTAGTGGTAACACTAAGTCCACTCCAACTGATCAAACCGCCACTCTCACTTCCGCCATTACTAATACTACCAATAGTCGTATAGCCATCGGGAACCGTATCGCCTACGCCAACACCCGTAGCATTGTTCGCTCCTGCATTACTTACAGTAATACTAAAGGTAACCGTATCACCTGCACTGATCGTTGTACTGCCATCGGCATCAGTCGTTAATACTGCACCTTTACTAAGGGATAAGTCACTGGTTGGATTAACCGTTAACGTTGCACTATTCTGTTCATTAATACATACATTATCAGGGTGCGTTACGATTACATTATATATATTCCCACTAAGGCTTGTTGTAGGATTTGTAATAGTTAAGGTCGCACCATTAAATCCTGTATAAACTCCACCATCTGTAGTACCATCAATATTAGTTCCATTTCTTTGCCATTGATAAATTATAGCTCCAGAAACGTTTGTCGCAGGAGGAATTGTATAATTTGGTGTCCCTGTAACAAAAGTAGTTGTAGATTCGGCAGTTGCAGTTACACTAAATGTAGCCGTTTCTCCAGCATTTACTGTTTCATTTGTAGGAGTTGCTGTTACCGTTAGTTGTGTTGCAACAAACTCATTACCGGTTACTCCATCATAACCGCCTACACCACCAGTTACTAAACCATTTCCATCAAAACCTGTTCCATCTAAAACCCCATCTTCTGGAGTTGTATCAACTCCACCTGATTCTACTACATCATCACAACCATCATTATCACTATCCAAATCCTGACCATTAGGAGTTCCGTCTCCATCAACATCTGTATTACAAGAAGGTGTTAATTCTAAATTAAATTGAAAACTACCAACAAATCCCAAATTAGTATATCTAATTTCTAGATCATCTCCTTTAGTAACATTAAAACTAAAAGAATCATTTGGAGAATCCGAAGCGCCACAACAGAAAGAAGCAAAAACTTCTCTAGTTCCATTAATAAAAAGTTCGAACACATCATCAACATTAAATCCAGTGCTTCCAAAAGTTAGCACTCCATCTATATCAGCTTCACGTTTGAATATCGTTTGGTAATAAGGTTGAAAACCAACATCATCTATATTTGTTCCTACATAACTTGGAGGAACTAAACCTGTACTCGTATTTGTATCAAAAACTCCTGGCGAAGTCTCAGCGTAAGATCCTGATTCATTAAAGCTTAAAGAATTTCCACCTAAAAAAGCCTCTCCAACAAAAGTAGGTGTACCTACAGACCCATTAAGTGTACTATTCTGATTACTATTTCCAAAAGTAGAGCCTACAATTGCAAAATGCCCGCTATAATACTCTGTATCCCAATACCCCATTCCAAAACTACCATCCTCTACTCCATCAGGACTTCCTATAAGCACAGTACTTACATAACATTCATTCTCATCTAGTATCCCATCATTATCATCATCTAAATCTGTCCAATCCGGTTCTCCATCTGTATCAGTATCTACTGCAGATCCATTAATGGTAATTATAAGATTTGCAGCATCTGTATTTGACAAAGCATCTCTTAAGGTATAAGGAATTGTATCAGTTAGTGTTTGTCCTACTAATAAGTTCGCTACTGCTGGATTTGTTTTATCAACCGTATAAACATATGTACCATCTGGGTTAACAGTAATAAATCCATAGGTAGTTGCTACTGTTGTAGCACCAACAACCGGAGTACCGTTTATAGTTATTACAGTTACCCCATTATCTCCTTGCCAAAAAATATCCGAAATACCTGCTATTTGTGTTGCAGGGTCCGCATCCGTTACATCTGGCCCATAATTATAAGATAAGACTAACTGATCTATAGGTCCGTCAAAAGCCACATTAATATTTCCCGTGGCATCTGATGGTATAGCGTTTCCTGTACCATAATACGTATCACCTCCTGCATCAACAATACCACCTGTTATTGTATTTGTATAGGTAACGGGCGTTCCATCTAAAAATCCATGAATTGTTATTTGATCTTGCCAAGTAGTACCCTGAGAATAATCAATATCCGTTACTAAAAACCCTAAATTAAAAACTTCCTGATTAAAGTCAATTTGTAATGATGTATCTAAATTAGGATTTATTGCAGAATTGATACTAAATATCATATATCCTGTGTGTCCTCCATTGGTTGCAGTAGATAAAACACTTTGATTATTTCTTATTCCACTGGGTAAATCTATTACAGTCCCCATTCCTCCTGGATCAGAAGAGGTAAAATCAAGTGTAATACCATCAATAGTTCTAGAAAACCCACCTACAGTTTGATTATCAGTGAATTGACTTTCCCAAACTAACATAGATAATGGTCTATCTAATAAATCCTGACCATTTACACCATCTCCCTCAATAAGATTACTAGTTGCTGTATTGGAAACACAAACAGTCACGCTATTAGTATCATCGACTGCCGTTGGTGGATCATCGACACCATTAATAGTAATCGTTAAAATACCATAATCAAAATTTCCTTCAAGATCTTCTACGGTATATGCAACAATATCATCTAAACTAGTCCCATTCACTAATCCAGCGACTGCCGGATTGTCTGTATTTACCGTATAAGAGTACGATCCGTTTGACTGAATTACAAAAGTTCCATAAAGTGTATTATAACTCGCGCCCACTTCTGATGGAAATACATTTACCTCTGTTACTGATAACACCTCTCCGGGTGTATCATCAACATCATTCGTTAACACATCACCTGTAACAGCAATCATAGAATTAGCTGCGATACTATTATTATCATCAAAAGCTTCTGGTAACCGGGTTATATTAATAATGGTTTGAGATGTTGAGGAACCTCCTGTTGAATCATTTAATGTAATGTCTATCGTTCTCGTTCCTTCGGTATATGGATCTGTTAAATCACCATAAAACATAACCCCTATGAAATCTTCAAAAACACTATTAGGAATCGGATCATTGGTAGTTTCTGTAATCGTAAAGGTAGTTCCTACTTGTGCCACTTCTAAAATAATTCCTCCTCCTCTATCATAAATAAAGGTATTAGAAGCTGTGAAAAAATATAAATCGAAACCAGCGCCACTATTTATTGCCAGTAATTCAGCTGGATCTACAGTTCCACTTACAGTAATGGTAGCACTAGATAAAGTACCTGTATCTGAAGTAATTGCTACATTTCCTCTAGAAACAGCAAAAACATTACCTGTTGTTGGTTCTAAATTATATTCATAATTGTTACCCGCAGTAAACTCATCGAGATCTAAAGTAGGAGGGTCTGATGGTGATCTTGAAGAAAATGACCTATTTGAAAATATAGGTAGTGATTTAGTTTCAAACTCTGTTTTTGATCTACTTCGCAATAATAGTTCATTACCTCTTAAATTATTTTCTTGATCTTGTGGGTAAAAATTCTGATATGCTTCAATTTGAATAATTGATAATTTCTTCTGAGAAAAAACATACGTAGGATTGATAAAACAAACAAAATATAAAACAGATAATAAGAATTTATATTTTCTAGTTTTTTTAAATAATGATTTGACTTCTAGATTATACTTATCTAAAAAAAATAATCGATTAATAATAGTTTTATTATTTACTTTTTGCATCAGTACACCTTAAATTTTAATATTTTTCTTAAAACAATTTCAGTTAATAGTAAATACAAACAGTTGATTATTCTTTACTATTAATAAGCTTAGGATATATATAAGAAGTATCTACTTACGTATATAGTCCTAGAGGAGTACTTAACCATTTAATTGCTTTTCCTTTTTTTAAACTTATAAAAAACCACTTTAGAAAATTTTTGTTTATCGATGAAACAGTGGTTATCCTTAGTCGAAAAGCATTTTTATACAGATCAAGTACTTTAAAGTTTATTATATAAATATGGGTACGGAGTAGGTTTACTTGAGAATTCCTAATATGAAGTAAAATAGAATTAGGAGGTAATTGAAAAAAACAAAGTATTCTCTTTAATAGTTTGTTTAAAAAAAAGTAATGGTCACTTAACCAGAAAATTATAACTACATATATATGTAATGATAGTTTATTCCTTAAAGTAATTATTTTCATACACACCTATTATTATGAGTTTACTTCTTTAATTAAAAATGCATTTCTATATTAAAAAATGTTAGTCGAACTTTAAAAACGAAAAACAACAATAAAAATCATTAAAACAATAACAAATAATTTAAAAAAAATTAACCATAAAAAGACATTATTAAAAATGTTAAAAATTGTCATAAATAGACATGTTAAATTTTAACATAAATCAATTAATACAATAAAAAAACACGATAACATCATTGATTAAATTTTTTAACATTTTAAATTTACTTATATTAATCTGATTATCAACAAATAATAACCTCAAAATTTTTACTTAAAAACCGTAACAACATAATATTGCAAAAAACACAATAAAGAAAGAAAGATAAAATTAAGAGTATTTTCCCTTTAAAATACAATAATAAAAAAAGCTTATTTCCCTTATTTAATCAAGCTTAAAAACATGTTTTACCTCAGGGAATATTCATTTTAATTTTAATTAAAAAAAACTCAAATAACACATAGAATACAACTAATAATTTCAACAAAAAAACCTTCCGGTTAAGGAAGGTTTTACTATTATTTATAAGACAAATATTGTCTAACTACTCACCGGTAATACAAGTACACTGTCCTGTAAAGATATTTCCCTGGACCGTTCCAGGACAATAATCACTACAACTACTCATTACATAATCACCACCGTGTACTGTTTTTTGTGCTTTCTTACTTAATAAGGTTACACCAATAACATTTGCTAATTTTTTCATTTTTAATTTAATTTAAGGTTTACATAAAAAAGATATGGGGTATCTTGATTACTCTCCTGTGATACAAGTGCATTGTCCTGTGAAAATATTACCCTGTACTGTTCCAGGACAATAATCACTACAACTACTCATTACATAATCACCACCGTGTACTGTTTTTTGTGCTTTTTTACTTAGTACAACCACACCTTCTAGATTTGATAACTTCTTCATAATAAAATAAATTTAATTTTTCTGTAAACCATTTTATGACACTTACAGATTGTGTCGAAAATCTATAAAATAATATCTCATTAAAAGATATCATCTATCTCTTTATTTACTAAAAAAAATACTTTGAAAAAAGTTTGTGTGAAGTATTAAAAAGCCCTGTTAATACATCGCTAAATTACTGAATATCAAATACAATAGAGCCCAAAAAATTACGGCTTCACCTCAATTAACAACAGAATTAACTAAAAATAAAATAAGAACACAAAAAATGTTAACAAAAAGTTAATTTAAATAAAAATAAAGGGAAAAATCCCCTGTATAAAAATTAGATTATTTCATTTTTTTTACGTTTAAGACGTCTACATAAGATAAACTCGCAACTAAACGTCACATCAATTCATAAAAAAAGACAGCAAAATAGCTGTCTTTTTTTAATCTTTTCAAAAAATAATTTAAATCCTATACGAAACCTCGTTTACGCGCTTCTTCTAACAATTTCTGATCATCTGCTTTTGCAATAGAAAACATCTCTTTAATTTGATTTTTACGCTTCTCAATTGCACTCAATGACAAACTTACGTAATTAGGTAAATTCTTTGTTTTTACCCCCCTTGATAAGTGATAAAGAATTTTTAAATTCTTTTCATCCAAAGAGAAATTATTGGTCATCATTTTTCTAAAATGATTATTTACCGTAGCGCTATAATAAGGAGTACCGCTAACGATATTATTAAAAGCTAGCAATAACTCACTAGAAGTAAGATCACTTTTTATCAAAAAACCTGATGGATTAATATTCTTTAATATATTATGAATTCTATGATCTTCTCTATGCATGGTTAGAATTATAATCTTTGCCTTAGGCAATAATTCTTTTGCATGCTTCGCTAAATCCTCTCCAGATGTAATCGTTCCATCAGAAGAAGGTGGTAATTTAATGTCCACAAAAAGCATATCATAAGGAGTCGTCTTAGAAGATTTTAGAATATTATCATATGCATCATCACAATTGGATGCGATATCTATTTTAATCTGATATTCTTTTTGATTTTCTCCTAATAAGGTGTTCTTGTATCCCTCAATAATCATTGGATGATCATCAATCATAAGAACTTTTAACTTTTTCTTCATCTTTAAAATTTTGTGTGTCAGTTGTTATCCTATCGGTTCTATATAGTAGTAACTATAGTTATCACCTATTATTATATGGAAAACCAGATCTGATAATTTTTTACATTAATTAAATTGGTATACCAACAGATACTTTCGTACCTGAATCTTGATTACTTATAAAATCTACTACACCATCCATTTGAGTAACTCTAGATGTAATATTTTTTAAACCAATTCCTCTTTTGACCTTACTGCTTTTGAATCCTATTCCATCATCTAAAATAGTAAGATTTATTTTATCATCCACATAATCGAAGTTTATTTTTACGCTTTTTGCACGAGCGTGCTTAAATATATTCTGTAAGGACTCTTGTATAATACGGAACAGATTTACTTTTTTCTGATCATCTACCGTCTCCCAATCTATGTTTTCATCATTAGCAAATGCAAAATCCATTTTATGTACCGTACATAAATCACTCACCAAACTCTCTACTACATCCACATAAGCAATATCAGGTGATAAGGTTTCTGTACCAAGATCATGAGAGATCAATCTAATTTCTCGTTCTATCGATTTTAGCTCATCTATATATTTATTTCTAGCATCCGTAAATCCATCATTAGCTCGCTGATTGATCCCATCAAGACTTAACCGTACGCCAAACAATCTACCCAACACACCATCGTGCAACTCCTCGGACATACGATGTTGTTCTAATTTACGTCCTTCTTCTAATTTTAATTGCTGACTTAGTAGTAAACGATAAATCTCTTGATTGGATTGTTGCTGATTTTGCTCGAATAATAATTCTTTATTACTCTGCTGCTGTTTAAAAATTACATATCCTAATAATGACAATACAGACAATCCTAGAATTGCAAAAATTAAATATTGATTTTCTCGGCTAATTGCTGCAATTTCTTTAGTTTTTTCGGCAGTTTCAAATTCTATTCTTGAAAATTTATCTCGAAACGCCCTCTCTTCTTTTACCAAACTATCGCTTAATTTAATATAAGTTCTTGTATATTCCAGCCCTGTCTTACTGTCTGTGATTTCAGACAACAACTTATAAGACCTAAGCAATTCTTCATTATTACCAATTTCAATTGAAGTATTTTTAGCTCGTTGACCATAATGATTTGCCAAACTATCATTTCCTTCAACCTTATAATATTCGGCTAAATGTAATGAATTAGTTGAGATACCTGCTAAATCATTAATACTATCTCGTTTCCACAAAGCTTTATAAAATGTCCCTAGCACATCTATTTCTTCATCATCAGCTAAAAAATGAACATACGCAAGATTATCTAACAATCTGGCATATCTTGACGGTGTTTTTTCTAATATCTTTTGATATGACAAAGCCTTATTATAATATTTTTTAGCCTCTTCAAATTTATTCTGAGACTTATAAACTGTTCCTATGTTATTATACGAAATGATTATACGCAACGTTTCTTGTTCTGTATTCTTAGCAGATTCAATAGCTAACTCATGATATGTAACGGCATCATCATATCGTTCTAAGTACTTAGCAAGAATACCAAGATTCGTATAACATACTGGTAAATATTTCAAATTTTCAGCAAGTTTAAACTTCTCGATTGCTCTTATCGTAAAATCTTCACTTTTACTGTAATCTTTAACTTTTTGGGAAATCTTGGCAAGATCTGTTAATATTTTCCCATAATCATACGCATAACTTTTCGGGTCTCTAATACCACTCTCTTCAAAAGCCAGATATATCTTTTCTGCTTCATAAAAATTTCTGTAAGCAGAAGTTAAATCATCTTTTCTATAATAAACGCCATTCAAAAAATAGGACCTAGCCATAATTATTGAATCCTTTACGTCGGTAGATATTTCTAAGGTTTTATCATTGAACTTTTTAAAATTTTCTAAATCTTTAAGATGATAATATTGCAGAGTAATTTGAAGAATTTGATTAGCTTTAAAACTATTATCATCTAAAGAAGATGTAATAGCGTAAGCATTTTCCAAACTACTACGCCTTTCTTTAGCAGTATTATTTTTATTTTTAGCTTCCTCAAGATAGTTTTGAATCATCCCAGATTTTAAATCAAACTCGTTACTTTTTTCGGCTAGATCAATACCTCTATCACAGCTTACTACAAATAGAATAGAAAACAAAAACAAAAATTTTACAAACAATTTCATTGATCTTATTATTTATTCATCAATTTAACCAATTAGAACAAAATAAAAAATTAATATATAAAAAAAAGTCTCGATTTTATCGAGACTTTTTTTTATATATTAATGAGTATAATTTACCCTTCAACTTCTGTATCAGTATTATCGTCCTCCGAAGAATAAGTTTCCACTTCTGTGTCAGTATTATCATCCTCATCTGCTAATAGCTCTAATTCATCAATTCCCACTTCTTCATTAATACTGTCTGACTCACAAGCGATGAACATTGAACTTACAAATAATACTGCGAAAATAGTTTTTATAGCTTTCATAACGGTTTATCTTTTATATTTATATTTTATTCTGGTTTGTAATTTTCTTTTATTAAAATTTTTCCTTTTCAAGACTTTTTTTGCCCTGTTCGAATAGATTTTCATCTACTCTGATCTTGTTGTTTAAGGATTTCGCTGGCCAGCTAATACTTAGATTTCTCTTTGTATATCCTTTTAGTAAATGTGTAATAGGTTGATAACCTTAATTGTACACTACAAATGTAGGGAGATTGCCCCCTCGCGCCTAATATATTAAGGTGTGTTTAGTAGATGGATACCTCTAGGAAGTGGATGGGTAGATTATACGAGTGAATGACCCGATTTTAAAAAACACTTAAAAGTGTAGGAAATAGATTACCTATCTGATTCCGGTAAATAAACCATAAAAAAAGCTTAAAAAAAACAAAAATCAGATAAAGCGAAGTATCGCGTCTTTTTACAAATTAAACCGTCTTGACCACTGAAAGATAAAGAGTTATAGATTTTCCCCGGATTTCTACAAAAAAATTCCCCTGAACACATGTAGGTATTTAGCTTCAAGACAAATCGAAAAAATCCCCACGCCCTAAAGAACAAATACTAAGAAACATATAATTTATAGTACAGGGAATTTTTTCATTTAAAAAAAACTCATATTCATTAGACATTAGTTTCGGAAAAATCTAAAATAAAAAAGATAACATATAATAAACCCGACTTAATAAATAAGGGAATTTTACAATTACAAATTCTACTCACACAATACCAACAACTAAATTTAAGATTTAAACCAAAAAATAATCCAGACAGAAAATTCCTCCTTTGTTATTACTAAATTCGATTAAAAACAAAAAAACCTCCCTGAATTGGGAGGTTTTCTAGACCTGCGTTTTATTATATAAATGATATTGTGTGATATAGTATCAAATAAAACAATTTGGCTGTCATCATACACATTTACTAGATACTTATAAATAACATCCTAATCATTATCCGTCTTTTAGTGCTTTTTACTACACATATAAAAAACTGTTTTTTGCTAGTGTATCCTTGATCTCTTCTACATTAGTCTTATACGATTTAGAGAAAGGAATCATATCACTAGTGTTCTTAATAGCGCACTTTGCTTTTCCAAAATGTATCCTAGACACATATTTTGTATTGATAATATAGCTATTATGGATACGAACAAAATGATCTGGCAATAGGTTCTGAAAGTGTTTAAGCGTCTTAAAAGCTTCTACCTTATTACCACTACTCATCATAAAATCAGTAGTATTATTATCTGCTTTCAGATACAATACCTCATCGATATTAACAAAGCGATAATCTCCATAAGACTTAAAACACAACGTATTATCCATCACTTCATCAAAGTCTTTTTCGAACCTTAATAATGTTTTAATAAGATCACTCTTACTTAGAGGTTTTAGGATATAATCCAGCACACTATTACGTATACCTTCTATAGCATACTCTGTTGTTTTAGTCATAATGATAAACTCAGGCAAGTTTGTCATATACTTGGATAGTTCTGACAATAAATTATACTGTGTTTTGGACGATTGAACTCCCGGAACTTCCGGTTCAAGAAAAACCAATCTAGGTTTTCTTTCTAAAATCAAGTCCAACGCTTCTTGCTCATTTTTAGCAATTCCGGTACAGATATAATCATTGTGATCTTCTAATGCGATCTGAATTGTGCGTGCAGAATTCTGATCATTATCAATAATGATGTAAGGGTATTTCATGAGGTAAACAATTAAAGGTTAGCGTTGGTTATTAAATACTGTCAGTATTCAAAAAAAAATTGTACACATTTACTGACTACAAGTTATGTCTTTTAATAGTATCTAGGTTACGGTAAAACCACAATATTAATACGGAGCTGTACTATTTACAGGGTTTAAGAAGAATTCTTTTATCGAAATATATCGCATGTTATCGGTTTATGGGGGTTAGATTCTCTAAACGGAAAAAGAGCGTACTTAGTATATTTACTTCAGGAAAAATAAGATTAGCTGCAAAAACGCCCTAAATCCAAAACATCCTGTATCAATTAGTGGAAATAATTAACAATGATATCATTAGGGTCTAAATATGATTATTACTATTCCATTATTTTATTCTAAAAGCCATCGTTTAATTAAAATATTTTAAATAGTTTTAGAAAAACAAATTCTAATGAAAAACGTAGTTGTACTCACAGGTGCAGGAATTAGTGCAGAAAGCGGCATCAATACCTTTAGGGATGCCAATGGACTATGGGAAGGTCATGATATTATGGAGGTTGCGTCCCCTATCGGATGGAATAACAATCAAGAATTAGTGTTAGACTTTTATAACAAAAGACGAAGTCAATTACATACCGTAGCCCCCAACAAAGGCCATTTAGCGCTGGTAGAATTAGAAAAAACTCATAAAGTAACAGTTATCACCCAAAATGTTGATGATCTCCATGAACGTGCAGGAAGTAGTAATGTGGTTCATTTACACGGAGAATTATTAAAAGTACGAAGTCAATTTGATGAGAATCTAGTTTTAGATTGGAAAACAGATCTTAACCTCGGAGATTTATGTGAGCATAATTCGCAACTAAGACCACATATTGTTTGGTTTGGAGAAGAAGTGCCAATGCTTGATAGAGCGATACAAATTACAGAGAAAGCAGATATTCTAATCATTATAGGAACTTCTATGCAGGTATACCCTGCTGCCAGTTTAGTTCAATTTGTTCCTGTGAACACTCCTATATATTTTATAGACCCCAAACCTGCTATTTCTCCAAAAGAAAATCTAACCATCTTGGCAGAAAAAGCTACAGTTGGGGTTCCGCAGGTAGTACAGGAATTAGTTGGGTAATTGACATACGGATATTAAAAGAATTAAAAATTAATGATCAACCTAGAAGAGGAAATTAGAGGAACCAACCACTCTAGAGAAAAACGAAATCATTTTGCCAACCTAATTTTGCAAAATCCTGAGCTACTACCTCAACTAATAGAAATCTGTAATCTAGTAGACGATGAAATTTCATGCAGAGCCTCTTGGGGATTAGAATTTTTATGCAAAAAAGAATTAGAAGCTATTTTACCATATTTAGACTCTTTTGTAGCACTTCTTCCCAAAGTACACCAAGATCCTGCAGTACGCCCCATGGCAAAAATATGTGAATACCTAATACTCGCCTACTATAAAGAGAAACTACCTGTAGTTCGGGAAATGCTCTCAACAATACATTTAGAAAAAATAACGGAAACTTGTTTTGATTGGCTCATTTCTGATCAAAAAGTAGCTCCTAAGGCTTATTCCATGACTAGTTTATATCTTCTCGGAACGGAGTTCGATTGGATACACCCAGAACTAAAGATTACATTAGAAAATAACTACCATGATGGAAGTGCTGCTTATAAAGCTCGATCCCGAATGATTTTAAAAAAGATATAGAGAATTGATCTAAATCATAACTTCTATCTATATACTTATGAAATTAATATAAATCTTCGATTTTTATCTTTGGATATGTAGACAATCAAAAAATCGTTCTTTGTACTTCGTTATTCCTTATTAAATAAATTATCTTTGCACCTTTCAAAAAATCAACGTTATGTCATTATCTCCTCTGCAAGCTATTTCACCAATCGATGGTCGTTATGCTTCTAAAACACAATCATTAAGCACTTACTACAGTGAAGAAGCTTTGATAAAATATCGTGTACTGGTAGAAATAGAATATTTTATTGCTTTATGTGAGATTCCACTACCACAATTAAAAGATATTGACACAGTAATTTTTGGAAAATTAAGAGAGATTTATACTCAGTTTTCTACAGAGGACGCACAAGCTATAAAAGATATAGAAAAAGTAACTAACCACGATGTAAAGGCGGTAGAGTACTTTATTAAAGAAAAGTTTGATATTCTAGGATTACAGCAATATAAAGAGTTTATACATTTTGGTTTGACCTCTCAGGATATTAACAATACTGCCATCCCTTTAAGCATTAAAGAATCTATCGGTGATGTGTATATTCCACATTATTTAGAATTATTAGCTAAATTAAAGTCATTAGTAGAAGAATGGTCTGATGTCTCTATGTTAGCTCGCACACACGGGCAACCTGCTTCTCCTACTCGATTAGGAAAAGAATTTCAGGTATATGTAACGAGGTTAGAGGCCCAATTTGATTTGTTAAATGATATTCCTAGCGCTGCTAAATTTGGTGGTGCTACAGGTAACTATAATGCTCACAAAGTTGCGTATCCTACCATAGACTGGAAAGATTTTGGAACTCGTTTTGTACAGGAAAAATTAGGCTTACACCATTCTTTTCCGACTACTCAGATTGAGCATTATGATCATATGGCAGCCTTGTTTGATGGGTTAAAGCGCATAAACACCATCATATTAGATTTAGATCGTGATGTATGGACATATGTATCTATGGATTACTTTAAACAAAAAATCAAGAAAGGAGAAGTTGGATCTTCTGCTATGCCACACAAAGTAAACCCAATTGATTTTGAAAACAGTGAAGGAAATATTGGTATTGCTAATGCTTTGTTTGAGCATTTGTCTGCAAAATTGCCTGTTAGTAGATTACAACGTGACCTAACAGATAGTACTGTACTTAGAAATGTAGGTGTTCCTTTTGGGCATACATTAATTGCTTTTCAGGCTACTCTAAAAGGGTTAAACAAGTTATTGCTTAACGAAGAAAAGTTTGCTCAAGATCTCGAAAACAACTGGGCTGTGGTTGCAGAGGCTATCCAAACCATTTTAAGAAGAGAAGGCTACCCAAATCCATATGAGGCATTGAAAGGATTAACTAGAACAAATACTAAAATTAATCAGAATTCTATTTCAGAATTTATTGAGACACTAGAAGTTTCAGATACTATAAAATCAGAGTTAAAAGCAATCACTCCTTCTAATTACACAGGAATCTAAAATAGTTTAGGGTATAGAATTATAAAAAAAGAGCTTCGACTAAAACAGTCGAAGCTCTTTTTTTATATCATAGATAGTTGATATTAATCGATTTTTACATCTCCTAAAATATCTTTTATAGCACCAATATCTACATCTCCTTTATCAATAGCATTCATCAGTTTTGCAACGTTTCCTGGCTTCATATCATCACCTAATACTCTGACCAAAGCTAAACCGCGTTCTCCATTAGAAGCAAATACAATCATCTCGTCTATATTATCTTCTTCTCCCTGAAACTTTAAAACTGCTTTTGTTCCGTTAGAACCAAATCTCATTAAGGTTTCATACTTATTAGCATCCAATATTGTGTTGATCTTTGCTTTTTCTTCTTCATACCTTGTTTTTGTACCTTCTTTAAGAGGCATTGCTAAAAAATTAACTTTTTTGATACTTTCCAGCGCTTCTCTCTCGTCATCAGAAAGATTTACCTTTTTAGTTCTAGCATCTAGTAGACTTGTTGCGAGATCTACAGCCACAAAATCTGCATCACTTTGATGATCTACAAAATATCTCTGAAGAGATGTCTCACTATTACAACTTATAAATAGCATTCCGCAGATTGCTAATGTTAGTTTTATTATATTTTTCATTTTAATTGGTTTTTATTCGTACAAGCCGAACAGGTTGATTGATTGATGATAAGCTCCCTTAGATATTTCTACCTAAAGAAGCTTGGGTGTAACTTAAACTAAAATATAAAAGCTTAATTTTTCTTGTTCACTTTCTTAAGTTCTTCTCCTCCTGGAACATTTAAATGATCAGCAATTTTAGAAACTTGCCTTAGATCTATATCACCAGTAATTGTCATTACCACTGTATTAGGACCTCCATCATTCTCCATTCCCTCTAAGAACATAAACAATTCTGTAACGTAATTATCATTTTTACCAGGTTTAGAATAAAATTTCACATTTTTTCCATCACTTTTAAAACGCATTAGTTCATCTAACGAAGTACTCTTAAGGTACTTTTGCACATCTGCTTTCATTTTCTGACCGATTTCATTTTTTTCGGTAACAAAGATTTTAATGTTTTCAATATTTTCTACTAGGTTCACATAATCTTTGATTTCAGGATCATTACTTTCTAGATCCATCTTGCTTAACAACTTAAACATTTTACTAGTTACTACAATAGATGACACATCATTCATGTCTTCATATTTATCAAAATTGCTTTGTGCAATAGATATATATGGTACAAATGCTACTAATAGTATGATTACAAACTTTTTCATAATTAATTCATTTTAAGATATCCCTTTGTTATAGGAATAATATTCGTTTTTATTTTATTAATTTATTTTTGGCTGTTTCGAATTCGTTTAAATACACTAATTCTTTTTTAGCAGTATCGAACTCGTTCAGGTAGACCAAATCCTTTTTACCCTCATTCATTAAACTAGCTACCAAATCAAGGGCTTCTTTGGTTTTCTGTAATGCTAATTCAGGATCTTCGATAGTACCTAAGTCACCTTCCATTACTAGAAGAGGGCCTTTACCAGGATCTGACCCCGGCAGTATATTGGTCATAAACAGCCCCACAATCAAGGCTATTGATGCTGCTACACCTATCCAGGTATACCATGGTACTTTATTCGTATTAGCATTTAAGCTAATTTCAGAACTCGCAGTTACTTGACTTTCTTCAGAAAAAAACTGAAATAAATCCTTGTATCTCTCCAAATGTGACGGCACGCTTTCTCCGGTAAAATAAACCTTTAATTCTTTTTCTTCAGAAAGGGTCGTTTCTCCTTCGAAATACTTGTCCAGTAGTTTTTCTAGTTTAGCCAACTCCATAATTGTGTTTTTTTAATAATTCTTGTCGTATTGTTTTTCTTCCTCTTGATAATGCTACTCTCACTGCCGTTTCATTCATCTCTAACATTTCAGCAATTTCTGCATTATTGTATTGTTCTATATCTCTTAGCTGGATTATCATACGCTGTTGCTCTGGTAATCCATCCATAATTTTCCCTACCCACTCCAGACTATCTTTAGCCTCTACTTGTCTTTGTAACGAGGGACGCTCATCTTTATAATTACTATGTACTATTTTTAAGTTTCCAGTTTCCTTTGCTTTTAACTTGTCATAGCAATAATTCTTAGTCATCGTCATCGCAAAAGCTTCTACATTTTTGTACTCGGCCATTTTAGTTTTATTCCTCCAC
The DNA here is from genome assembly GCF_900109375.1 of Aquimarina amphilecti. Classification (GTDB taxonomy): domain Bacteria; phylum Bacteroidota; class Bacteroidia; order Flavobacteriales; family Flavobacteriaceae; genus Aquimarina; species Aquimarina amphilecti. The sequence continues at coordinate 82,760 of NZ_FOAB01000011.1, read as the reverse complement.
AGCTTCAGTAATATTTCTTGCGTAGCATCCTCTGCTTCTTCATTACTCACCAACAATCGTTTAGCCAACCTATACAGCTTGTCTTTAAAACCATTAGTAAGCGTTATAAATGCTCTTTCTTTCATATTGTGTTGGTTGGTTGTTACAAAACTAACTTGTTAGCTTTATATAAGGGAGACGACTATACCTATAATTTGTTACACATTTTTTTTAAATTATAATAAAGTCCCTATTTTTAGGGTTATATAAAACAAAAAAAGTTTATGAAATTGTTAAAGTATTTTACTGTGCTTCTTTTCTTGGGAAGTATAGTTACGGGTTGTTTTAATGATAATGATGATGTAATTCAAACATCTTCTGATCTTCAAATCAAAGATTTTATCAGAAGAGGAATGAATGTATGGTATCTTTATAAGGAAGATGTGCCAGATTTGGCGGACGACCGTTTTTCTTCAAACACGGAATATAATGACTTCTTAAACTCATTTACTTCTCCAGAATCATTTTTTGACCACTTAGTTGCGGATCAAGATGAATTCAGCTGGATTGTTAATGACTATATCGCTTTAGAACAGTTGTTAGATGGGATTACTTTAAATAATGGAATGGAATTCGGATTAGTTCGTTACCCTAATGAGCCTTCTCAAGTTTTTGGATATGTTCGTTATGTACTACCAGGGACGGATGCCGAAGCCAAAGGTATAAAAAGAGGGGATATCTTTAATACCATAGATGGAACTCAAATTACAGACACCAATACAGGTACATTACTATCACCTGATTCATATACAATTGGCTTAGCCACTTTCGACGGAACTGATGTTACACCAACGGGAGCTTCTATTTCTCTAACCAAAACACAGTACACAGAAAACCCAGTTTTTTTATCAAAAACATTAGATGTGGGAGGAAATCCTGTGGGATATTTAGTCTATAATGGATTTAGATCAAATTTTGAAGCTGAACTTAACAATGCTTTTGGTCAATTTAAATCTGATGGAGTTACTGACTTTATATTAGATCTAAGATATAATGGTGGAGGTGATACTGAAACTACCAAGGACTTAGCTAGTATGATTACCGGACAATTTAATGGCGAAATTTTTACGACAGAAGAGTGGAACTCTGATAGACAACCACAATTTGGAGATACCAATCGTTTTGATAATCAGATAAGAAACGGAGACGGTATCAACAGCCTTAATCTTAGCAGAGTATATATTCTTACCACTAACAGATCTGCTTCTGCAAGTGAATTAATAATAAATGGTTTAGATCCTTACATTACGGTAATTCAAGTAGGTGATATTACCAGAGGTAAATTTCAGGCTTCAACTACGATTTATGATTCTGACAATTATTTTAGATCAGGAAACAACTTAAATCTAGGCCATACATATGCCATGCAACCTTTGATTTTAAAAACAATTAATTCTGTTGGATTTACCGATTACTTTAATGGATTTACTCCTGAAATAAATAACCCAGAAGATTATAGTAATCTGGGAATACTTGGAGATCCTAATGAGCCTCTTCTTAACGCTGCTATTAATAATATTTTAGGCAACAGGAGTACTATACAAAGTAAAAATATTGAATTTAGTGAATTTGGAGGTAGTAATATGTACCAAACTGATTACGAAAGAATGTATAAAACCTTTAACAAAAAATAGTTGATATAAGATTTTATAAAAAAAGGTCCCAAACTTAAGTTTGGGACCTTTTTTTAGTACGGAAAATATGTTTAAAACTTCAAATTAAATCCTATTCGAGCATTTCTCCCTCTAGTACTAAATCCAAATATCTCTTGATACTCTTCATTTGTTACATTATTCATCGCTGCATAAATACTAAGATTATCCATTAATTGATGACTAATATAAAAATCTAATATTCCATAACCATCTAACTCTACTGGATCAGAAGCAAAAGTTACAGGATTAAAAAACGTATCATTTCTTTTACTATTTAATTGATAACTTAAAGAAGTAAATGTCTTAGGACATAATTGATATCCAATAGTAGCTTGTAAACTATTTTCTGGAATTCGGATATTATTTTCTAATTTATCAATGTTAGTATACGTGAAATTAGCATTAATAGATAGCTTATCATCTAATAACTTCGCATTCGCTTCAACCTCCACTCCATTCACTTCAATATCTTCTGTAGAATTCAAATTCACAAAAGTAGTTGGATCAAAAGTGATAAAATTTTCTGATGTTCTATCGAAATACACGACACTTATTGTTGCTTTTTTCTGATGAGAAAATTCAAATCCAGCTTCTATAGTTGTACTTTCTTCTGGCTCCAAATCTGGATTTCCACTAAAAAATGCCGTGTCATACAACTGAAATAAAGATGGTGTAATATACGCTGTACTATATGACGCTAATCCTTTAATATAGTTTTCACCAAAAGTATATGTATAAGAAGGGTTTATACTATACACCATATGATTTCCATATGAACTATGAATATTCAGTCTTGCTCCGGCATTAATATTAAGACCAAACTTAGAAGCATATACCAAATTCACATATGGATCAATGATATCAAAGTCAGCTTCATTATCATTTATTGTTTGTTCAAAATCATCACTGCCAAATGGAATACTAAATAAATTAAAATCACTGTATGATCCGTTAGCTCCAATTACGGTGTAAAAAGTGTTATTGAAGTTATATTTATTATATGCATCAAAAGTATATATCTTACCTTCATATTTAGATGGAAAATTAGAATTAAACTCTCTTTCTAACAATGCATAACTATCTACAAAAGTGAAACTTCCATTTGGGTATTTAGCTTCCCAAAAACTCCCACCTCTTAATTGTCTACTATTAAATTGATTATTAGCGTCGAATCCTGCTCCACCATCAAAATCTGTCTTATACTGATCTAGGTTACCAAAAAAGTGAAACTTAAAGTTCTTACTCCATTGATATCCCACTTTTGCATACACATTAAACTTATTATATGCATCACTATCAAAAGTATTACCAGTAGTAGATTCGAGAGGATCTTCTGCAGCTGATAAACCATCAGTAGATTGATGAGAAAGACTACCTAAATAACTTACTTTACCAATAGTACCATTAATAGAAGCAAAATTTACAAATTCATTTACATCATAATCTTGATCATCCTGTGATTGGTTTGTACCAATACTAGAAGAAAATTGAGCTGCAATAGCGTCTTTACTTTCTAATTTTGTAGTAATATTAATTACTGCTGCGGCCGCTCCAGATCCATATAATGTACTGGAAGCTCCTTTTAAAATTTCTATAGACTCTATTTGATTTGTAGACAATAATCGTAAATCAAAATCTCCTGCGGACGAAGTTGGATCGCTTACAGTAACTCCATCAACTCTAATCACAACCTGACGATTACGCCCACCTCGGATATAAACACCCAATGGCTCTCCTGCTGCATTATTACTTCCATTAACAAAAACTCCTGCCACTCTGTTTAATACCGTAGCAACTGATTGACCTTGACTACGTTCAAGTTCTTCTGAGCTAATCTTGGTAATTACCTTACCGCTTTGCTCTCTCTTTAATTTAAATTTAGAATCAGAAATTACAACCTCATCTAATTCGTTTACCTTTTCTTCTTGATTTACTTCTTGCGCTGAAATAACCTGAGCTCCTAACATAATTAGTGTAGCCCCAAAAAACACTTTTTTGTTCATTTCCTAAATGACTTAATTTTACAATTGCCGGAAAAAAGTATGCAGTTTACCCATACCTAAACTTCTATCCCGAAAGTTTGACATAATGATTCTAGGCAGGTCTCCTGGCTTACGTCTTGATGTTTACCTTCCCATCCAAGGCGGACAGTGGTTATAAAGAATCAACAACAAGCACCCGTATAATACGGACAAAGTTTACAGTTGCGGGAACAGCTCGGGAGTTTCTATATATTTCAAGATCACCCGATTCCCTTTTAATCCTCAACTCTATGATAAGAATCTTGGAACCGAAATTCTGCGCGAATGTATTATATTTCTTCGAAAATGTATTCGCTTTAACAAATAAATTAGTAATACTAGTATATTTACACTCTTAAAAACCACAAATGTTGTATTACGTAACAGGAGGAGAACGCTCAGGCAAAAGTAGTTATGCCCAAAATCTCGCATTAGAACTCTCAGATAATCCCACATATTTAGCGACTTCTAGAATTTGGGATGGGAATCATCAAAAACGCATTGACCGACATATTTCTGATCGAGACAATAGATGGGTCTCCATTGAGGAAGAAAAAGAACTATCTAAAGTTGTCGATAATGATACAACAGTGGTTATTGATTGTGTAACTCTATGGCTTACTAATTTCTTTGTTGATACTAAAAATGACATTGAACTTTCTTTATCACAAGCAAAAGCAGAGTTTGATAAACTCTTAAAAATTAACGCTACCATTATCATAATATCCAATGAAATTGGAATGGGAGTTCATGCCACGACAGAAATTGGCAGGAAATTCACAGAGTTACAAGGTTGGATGAATCAGCATATTGCCAAACATGCAGATCACGCAGTACTAATGGTATCCGGAATACCAGTAAAAATAAAATAAATGGATTTTACTATTTCTTCATTAGATAGATCTTTAGAAAATACGATACAACATAAAATTAATCTTAAGACTAAACCTGTTGGATCTTTAGGAAAATTAGAGAAAATCGCGTTACAAATAGGATTAATACAGCATAAAACAAACCCTACATTAAAACAACCTACTATTCTTGTTTTTGCAGGAGATCATGGAATTGCAGAAAAAGGTGAAGTAAATCCATACCCACAAATTGTAACCCAACAAATGGTATATAACTTTCTTAGTGGAGGTGCCGCCATCAACTCATTTTGTAATCGAAATAAGATTCACTTGAAAATTATTGATGCAGGAGTAAATCATAATTTTGGAAATCAATCAGATCTTATTGATGCTAAAATAGGATATGGAACTAAAAACTATGAAACAGAACCCGCAATGTCCATTGACCAGTGTAAAACAGCTATAAAAAAAGGTGCGAACATTGTTTCTGAAACACATAATAATGGGTGTAATGTAATTGGTTTTGGTGAAATGGGAATCGGTAATTCTTCTGCGGCAGCTTTATTAATGTCACATTTTACAGCAATTCCAATTACTGAATGTGTAGGAGCTGGAACTGGAGCCCAAGGAGATGCTATAAAAACAAAAAAAAGAGTTCTAAAAACCGTTTTTGAAAAGCATCATCCTAATTCTCCATTAGAAGCACTTGCAACTTTTGGAGGTTTTGAAATTGCAATGATTACTGGAGCTATCCTAAAGGCTGCAGAACTAAAAATGACTATTCTTATCGATGGTTTTATTGTAACAGCTGCCTTGTTAGCTGCAAATACCATAAACAATAATGTAATAGACTATTGTATTTTTGCACATTCATCTGAAGAGCAAGGACATCAAAAAATATTAAACTTTCTTGAAAAAACTCCATTAGTAACACTTGGAATGAGATTAGGGGAAGGTACAGGTGCCGCAGTTGCGTATCCTATTTTAGAATCCGCTGTGGCATTTCTCAATAATATGGCTAGTTTTGAAGAAGCAGAGGTTACTACCAAAGACTAAAAAAATATTTAATGAAAAAGGGAATTTTATCGATATTAATAGCTTTTGTAGGCTTTTTCTTTCTATACAAATTCCATATTCTAATGCATGATATCCAGAATAGTCATATTACAGGCGAAGAAGTTCGTTTTATTTTTATGGATGATCTAGTTTCATTTAAAAGATTATTCAAAATAATTATGATTAGTATTTCTTTACTTAGTTTTTATCTGGGTATTATTGCGGTGCTAAAGAAAAATAAGACAGGAATAGTAGGGATCGTCCTATCTATTATATTATTCATTTCTGTGTTTATACCTTTCTGGAAATTCATTTTCTAAAATCAAGAGCCAAAGTTTATGAAAAAAGAGATCCATATATTTTTTACTGCTCTAATGTTTTTCACTAGGATTCCTTGTCCTAAATGGGTAAATCACGATCCAGAATACTTACGAAAGAGTTCAAAATACTTTCCGCTAGTTGGCATCCTAATTGGAGGAATTGGAGGTTTTATATTTTATGCTTGCTCCTATTTATTTTCTACAGAAATCTCATTACTTCTTTCTATGTTTAGTACAGTGTATGCTACAGGAGCATTTCACGAAGATGGATTTGCTGATGTCTGTGATGGTTTTGGAGGTGGTTGGACCAAAGAAAAGATTCTTTTAATCATGAAAGACTCTCGATTAGGAACTTATGGAACTATTGGAATACTACTACTACTGGCAATCAAATTTTCTGCTTTAAGAGAAATAGATCCTCTATACATTCCTTTAATAATGATTTCTGGTCATAGTCTCAGTAGGTTTATAGCAACTACCCTTATTTTTACACATCCATATGTACGAGATACTGAAGATAGCAAAGCAAAACCTGCTGCAAAGAGTATGAGCATTACTATGTTAACAATAAGTGCTTTCTTCGGAATAATTCCATTAACTTTTTTTCTAAATCCTTTAATATTCCTTACGCTAATACCAATGTATCTTTCAAAAATGTTCTTAGCTGCTAAATTTAAAAAATGGATTGGTGGTCAAACAGGTGATTGCGCTGGTGCGGTTCAACAGCTTAGTGAAGTTATATTTTATCTTAGTGTAATAGCCCTATGGAAATATATCTGGTAAGACATACAACTCCTGACATAAAAAAAGGAATATGTTATGGACAAAGTGACCTAGGAGTCACGAGCACCTTCGAATCTGAGGTTATTGAAATTCATCATCGAATACCTTCAAAAGAAATATCTAAAATTTATTGCAGTCCTTTAAAACGCTGTAAAATATTGGCAGAAAGTTTTAATATTCAAATAAAAATAGACAATAGGCTTCAAGAATTAAACTTCGGAAATTGGGAATTAAAAACTTGGGATGATATTCCACAAGAAGAACTAAACCCTTGGATGGAAGACTTTGTTAATGTAAAAGTTCCTAATGGAGAATCTTATGTGATGTTACAAGAGAGAATTGTCGAATTTTATGAATCGCTTGATCATTCTTCTGATGAAAAAATAATAATTGTTGCTCACGCAGGCCCAATACGAGCTTTACTAGCTTATATTAGACAAATAGACCTAAAAGACTCATTTAAAATAAAGGTAAGTTATGGAGATGTAATTAAAATCTAAAGTAACTTTAGGGAAGCAAAATTATAGTTAGATGAAGTTTCTTTTCCTACCACATTAACTCGAAGTTTTTCTTTAAAAAGTGGAGCATTTACAACCAATGTATGATATTCTCCATTCTCCCCACAAGCATCGACGCCTAAAGCCTCCAAATCTTCAATAAGTTTTTTATCGATCTTTCGTCCTAAAAAATCTGGCCCTAGTATATTATTACAAGAAACAATTAAAGCTTCGATTCCATTATCAATCATATCAAGCACTAATTGTTTTCTCGATTGTTGCCAAATAGGCAAAATTGCTTTTAGGTTAGCTGCATTAGATACTTTTTCTTCCCAATCTCTATGAGACTGAATGTCAATATCCCCAAAGACTGCCGATTTTAGATTATACGTATCTGTCAATCTTTTTAAACTCTCTATATACAATCGCTCGTAATCATTCCAGGTACTTTCAAAAAAATGAATAGGCAATTTCATTGCATCTGCTTGTGCTTCTAAGATTTCTTTAGGGATTCCGTGAGAACGAGATCGATCACCATATTCATTGAGCACATTTAACAAAACAATAGGTTGTAACCCTTTTTTAACGGCAATATGCATTGCATAACAACTATCTTTTCCCCCACTCCAAGAGCATAAAAATGACATATCATAATATTTATCTGCACAAATTAACGGTAAATCATTATAGCTTTTCAAAAAATATATCGAAGTTTGAAAAATATTCTAAATCAAATGAAGAATCTTTGTATCCTGTTCATATTATTTCTTTCTTTTCAATCCTGCAAAAAAGGAAATAAAGAGGGGACCTCAATAATAACAAAAAAACTTATTGAACAAGAAGTTCAATATGCAATAGGCTTTACTATTAAAAATAAAGAAACACATAAGGAGATAAAGATTACTTCGCCTTGGCCTGATGCTAAAAATTCATTCACTTATGTTTTATATCCTAAAGGAACAAAAAAACCAACTGTAAACGGTAAAGCTTCTTACATACAGATCCCCGTAGATAAAACGGTGGTTACTTCGACAACAGATATACCAATGCTGGAATATTTGGAATTAGAAAACAAGTTAATTGGTTTTCCTCATTGTGATTATATTTCATCAGAGAAGACTCGAAGTTTGATTGATGATGGATCAATTATAGAATTAGGTAATAATGGTCATCTAAATACAGAACTTACACTAGAACTAGCTCCGGAACTTATTATTGGATACTCCGCCACAGGTGATACTAAGACGTACGATCTCCTAGAAAGAACTGGAATTCCTGTTGTTATGAATGGTTCTTGGATGGAACAACATCCGCTAGGAAGAGCGGAATGGATAAAATTCGTAGCGGCCTTTTATAATAAAGAAAAAGAAGCAGATAGTATTTTTAAGAAGATTGAAAAAGATTATAATGAAGCATCAGCTTTAGCTAAAAATGCTACAACATCTCCAACTGTATTATCCGGCAACATGTTTAAAGACGTTTGGTATATACCTGGAGGAGATAGTTATGTTGCTAAATTCTTAAAAGATGCGAACACAAAATATTTATGGGAGAAAACTTCAAAAACAGGGAGTATAGCATTAAATTTTGAAAGTGTACTAGAAAAAGCTCAAAATGCACAACTGTGGATAGGTTCTGGATCTTCTAAATCACTTTCGGAGCTAAAAGAAAAGAACAACAGATATACTTTCTTCGAAGCATTTAAAAATAAAACCGTATATTCTTCTACATTAAAAACAGGTGCAAAAGGTGGATTAATATATTATGAATTAGGGCCTATGCGTCCAGATTTAATTCTTAAAGATATTATCCAAATAGCGCACCCTGAACTTTTAACAGATTACGAACCTTATTTTTTCGAAAAACTGAACTAGTTGACCCCAAACAAATCATATAAAAGTGTATTCATCATCATCATCATAGTTCTATTACTATGTTTTGTAACTAATATCAGTCTTGGTTCTGTATTAATACCATGGTTTGATACCTTAAAGAGTTTAGTAGGTGCTACCGTAGAAAAAGAGTCATGGAAACATATTATTATTGATTATAGATTACCTAAAGCGATCACTGCTGTAATTGTAGGAAGTGGATTAGGGGTTTCAGGCCTATTGATGCAAACATTATTTAGAAACCCTCTGGCAGGACCATTTGTATTAGGAATTAGTTCTGGAGCCAGTCTTGGTGTAGCATTATTAATTCTAGGAAGCGCTTTGATTGGTGGATCGACAGCATTATTCCTAGTATCTAACTGGGGATTAGTTGCCGCAGCTAGTCTTGGTAGCATATTAGTTCTTTTTATGGTTATGCTTGTATCTATTAGAGTAAGAGACACTATGGCGATTTTAATTATCGGATTAATGTTTGGAAGTATTACAGCTGCAATAGTAAGTGTACTTTCTTATTTTGCCCCAGCAGAACAATTGCAACGTTATATTTTTTGGGGATTTGGAAGTTTAGGGAATTTATCTTGGGTAGATGTAGTAATCTTTTCTTCTATCTCCTTACTAGGAATGATTCTCGCGGTTTTTGCAATAAAACCTCTAAATACACTTTTACTTGGAGAGAACTATGCACGTAGTCTTGGATTAAATGTTAAAAAAAGTCGTTTTTTGATTATTCTAGCCACGGGATTATTAGCAGGAAGTATTACCGCCTTTGCAGGCCCAATTGCTTTTATAGGATTAGCCGTACCGCACTTAACACGACAGTTATTTCATACTTCGGATCATAAAACATTGATCCCCGCCGTTATGCTAATCGGAAGTATGATTATGTTAGTTTGCGATACTATCTCCCAGTTACCAGGAACAGAATATACTTTACCCATTAATGCCATTACATCGTTAATTGGGGCTCCTGTTGTAATATGGTTATTAATAAGGAAACGAAAGATGTTATTTTAAAAGATAGTTTAGAATTTTAGCGCTAAATATTGCTATGGAAATAGAATCATCAGATACCGAAAATCAAAATATCGTTCTAAAAACGGAAGATCTCTCTATTGGCTATAGTTATAAAAACAATCTAGAAGTTGTAGCTGCGGATATAAACCTTACGTTATATGAAGGAGAACTCGTAGGATTAGTTGGTGCGAATGGTATTGGAAAATCAACATTACTTCGTACCTTATCTAAAGTTCAACCCGCACTTCGTGGCAATGTATTTCTATCTGAAAAAGAAATTAAAGACTACAAAACGTCTGAATTAGCTTCTCAATTAAGCATCGTCCTTACGGAACAAATTGCTTCAAAAAACCTTACCGTAAAAGAACTCGTAGCACTTGGAAGGCAGCCATATACCAACTGGGTAGGCAAATTACTTGAGGAAGATATTGAGAAAATAAAAAAAGCCATCGAAGTAACTCATATTGAAAAATTAGTAGACAAAAGATGTTTCGAATTGAGTGATGGACAACTACAAAAGGTCCTTATCGCTAGAGCTATTGCTCAGGATACACCTTTTATTATGTTAGACGAACCCACTACTCATCTTGATGTTTACCATAAAGCGTATATTCTAAAATTATTAAAGCGTTTAGCCTTTGAAACACAAAAAACCATTCTATTCTCTACACATGAAATTGATTTTGCAATACAATTGTGTGACAAAATGATCGTGATGAATACAGAAGGTTTTGAGTTTGGTCGTCCTAAAGAATTAATACAATGCCGAGCATTTTCTTCTTTGTTCCCAGAAGATCTTATTCTATTTGATCCAGAAACTGGAAGTTATAAAGTTAGGCACTAACTTTCCCAGTACAAATCATAAATACGTTCATCGAGTAAACAAACCTTTTATAGAAAAAGCGTATGATTTCTGCGTTGTTAACATCCCTCTTCCATGTATAAAACCAATACCTTCGCCGCTCAAATAAAACCTTAACAAAATGAACAAAATTTTTAGACTCAAATCAATCGCATTATTATCTGCTGTAACACTATTTATTACAAGTTGTAGTTCTGATAGTAATGATGATATTTTTATTGATCCTACTGACCCTACTGCTTTTGATGGCGAACTTTCTGTTTTCGAAACAGGAAATGACAATCGCACAGTAACTATCGACGGAGCTAATGTTTCTGGAACTAATGCAACTGTAAAAGTTTCTTTTCAATCCTCTAGTAATACAATGAGACGATTATATGTAACTCAAAATGTCTCTGGTTTTGGAGCGGCACCTTACGATTTTGCGGTTGCAGGTGTAACTGTAGATGATAAAAAAGACGGTTCTTTAGATCTATCATCTGATAATGGTGATGCATTTGAATTTGCAATTCCATTCCCAGTGCCTACCAGTGCAGATAGTAACATTGTATATACTATATGGGCTACAACTGGTCGTGGTGACTTTAGAGATATCTCTAAAAGAAATGCAATTAGTGATACTGCTATAGGAACTATTACTATTACTGGTAGTGGAACAAGTACTGCTAATGGTATAAAAACATTTACAAGTACACTATTAGCTGCACCTCTTGGTGATGGTTCTTCTGATACTTTTATGTCTGTATTTAACAATAAAGTTTACAAAATAAGTGAAGGTGAAGAAACAGCTGCTTTATGGGATTTTGGATATTATTATGGATTTACCCAAAATGCATCCCTTGCTTCAACTTCAAACTATCCTGAACTTTTTGACACTGATAATGATAATGTTGCTGACGCTGCGGTATCTGGTCTTACTGGTGTAGCGCAAGATGAATTAAATAAATTCTATATTGCTACTTCGACTATTGATTTTGATGCTATTACTAGTGCTTCTGATCTAGATGTAATAACTCAGGCAACGACAGAAAGAGTTACAGGTCTATCAATGGGAGATGTTTTAGAATTTACAGATCAATATGGAAAAAAGGGGATGATCAAAGTTACAAACATTACTGGAACTGATGGTAACGACGGATCGATCACTCTTGATATCAAAGTTCAGATATAACTATAACACTTATATATATATTAAATGGCTATTCGTTTTTCGGGTAGCCATTTATTTTATAACCAAAAAGAAATGGTTGTATCCAGATTCTTACTTAATTTTGTAATAAACTATTGATTTGAAAAACCTAAAAGAAATTATCATTCAAATTGTACAATGGGGAACTACTCCAAAACTTCCTATTGAGAATAAGGAACTTGTTTTAAAACAAACCCTCATATCTTTATATCAGGAATATCTTGCTATCTCAGGAGACATTCCTGAAGACGAACAAGAATACCCCGAAGCTCCTGAATTTAGTTTTGAAAAGATATCAAATACTATACGATCAAATTTTCCAAAGTTAGGGTTTTATCAAATGATTTTAGATCCTTTTGAAATGACCAAACCCGATAATGGACTTGGCGATGCTAATGATGACTTATCAGATATCATCAAAGATCTTATGGAAGTACAATGGCGATTCGAAAACACAAGTGATAAAGATGCTTTGTGGTATTTTGAATTTATTATGCGTAATCATTCTGAGAGACATATTGTTAATATTTTAAAAACATTAAAAGATTTAGAAGAACAATCATAATTTGATTATTTACCCTTACTTCTTTTCGACTTATACTGGCTAAATTTTTATCTTTGAAAAAACTACTCTTAAGGCAAGCTCTTGAGCATTTGTGGTAAACTTATTTTTTTATCTTGAGGCAAGCCTCGGAAAATCAAAATCTCGATTATCGAGTAAACAAAAAATTACATGTCAGAATACATATTGCTAGTCGTTGCAGTCGTTGCAATTATAATAGGTTTTTTTATAGGTAAATACGTGGCATCACTTAAAAACAAAAGTGATCAAAGTACGTTAAACGAACGCTCTAATCAATTACAATTACAGTTAGAAGAAGCAAAAAAAACTTCTGAACAACAGCTAGAACTCGCAAAACAACAACAACAAGTACAAAAAGAATCTTTAGAAAAACAACTTTCTAACACCGCTAAGGAAAGAGATGAAATCCGTAGAGAAAAAGAGTTTCTCAATACTGAACTTACCCGACGTAATGCCGAGTTTGAAAACTTACAACTCAAAAACCAAGAGCAAAAGGAAGAAGTAGAAAAGTTACAAGAAAAATTCACAAAAGAATTTGAGAATCTTGCAAACAAAATCCTGGATGAGAAATCCAATAAATTTACTGAACAGAATAAAGAGAATATTAAAAATATTCTGAATCCTTTACAAGAAAAAATAAATACTTTTGAGAAAAAAGTAGAACAAACGCATAAAGAAAGTATTGATTATCATGCAGCCTTACGTCAGCAAATAGTAGGATTAAAAGATCTTAACGAACAGATGAGTAAAGAAGCTACTAACCTTACAAAAGCTTTGAAGGGTGATAGTAAAATGCAAGGAAACTGGGGTGAATTGGTCTTAGAACGAGTATTGGAAAAATCTGGACTAGAAAAAGATCGAGAATATTTTGTCCAGCAAAGTTTCACAACCGCTGATGGGCAACGTGTTTTACCAGATGTGGTAATTCATCTACCTGACAGCAAGAAAATGGTAATTGATTCTAAAGTAACATTAACAGCTTATGAACGCTATGTAAATGAAGATGATGAAGATCTTAGAACAACGTACCTAAAGGAGCATATCACATCTTTAAAACGTCATATCGATCAGCTTTCCGAGAAAAATTATCAAGATTTATATGACATAGAATCTCCTGATTTTGTATTACTTTTTGTACCAATAGAACCTGCTTTTGCTATTGCCATTAATGAGGATAGTAAACTATACAATCAAGCATTTGAGAAAAACATAGTTATTGTAACTCCATCCACTCTTTTAGCAACTCTGCGAACCATTGACACTATGTGGAATAATGAAAAACAACAACGTAATGCGATAGAAATTGCAAGACAAGCAGGTGCACTTTATGACAAATTCGAAGGATTGGTTAAAGATCTGACGGGAGTAGGAAAAAAGATCGATGATGCTAAAAAAGACTATTCCTCTGCTATGAATAAACTCGTAGAAGGACGTGGTAATCTAATTACCAGTGTAGAAAAACTTAAAAAAATGGGAGCTAAAGCTAAGAAATCCCTACCAGAGGCAATTATAAAACGAGCTTCTGAAGATAACGATATTTAATTTTTACTTATGGAAGCAGATATTACTCAGATTATCATACAATTATTAATGGGATTAGCATATGCAATTCCAACATTATTCTTTATTGTAATTAGTATATATTATCTACTAAAAATGGGATCTCAAATTGATGGCATTCTAATTTTGATTGGTAATGTGATCATATTTTTATGTATTGTTATTGGGCGTATATTATTTATTCAATTTGCTTTTTATCAACAATGGGAAGGTAATATGTACTCCTATATAACAACAGCAATTAGCATCGTATCTGTTATAGGGAGTATCTTATTTGCAATTGGAATATTTCTTTTAATGAAAAAAGTGATCAAGACAAAATCATTAACCTTATGAAAACCAATCGCACATTCATTTTTTTATTAGTTCTTGGGCTTTTTACAGAAATAGGTGTTGCGCAACAGCTCTATTTCCCAGAACGTGGAAATTGGGAGGAAAAGAGTCCTTCAGAATTTAATATTGACACGAAAATACTTAATGAAGCCATTCAATATGCAAAGAATCAAGAATATTCTGGTCCTAAAGACTTAAGGCGAGCGATTTTAAAAGGTTTCGAAAAAGAGCCCTATCATAAAATACTGGGACCTACAAAAAAACGAGGTATTCCTTCGGGCCTTATTCTAAAAGACGGATATATTATTGCTAAATGGGGTGATATAGATCGTGTAGATATGACTTTTAGTGTTACTAAAAGTTACCTATCTACTCTAGCAGGCTTAGCTATAGATGACAAACTAATTAGTACAGTAGATGATTTTGCGTACAACTATATTTGGGATAACACGTATGATGGTAACCATAATAAAAAAATAACTTGGAGACACCTACTAACACAGTCATCTGATTGGTCTGGACAATTATGGGGAGGCTATGATTGGGCAGATCGCCCACCAAAAGAAGGAGGTATTGATGATTGGAAATTCAGAAAATTAAATACTCCAGGTGATGTTTTCGAATACAATGATGTTAGAGTAAATTTATTAGCATATTCGCTTCTTAATGTTTGGAGAAAGCCGCTTCCACAAGTCTTGAAAGAAAAAATAATGGCCCCAATTGGAGCCTCAACCACTTGGAGATGGTATGGGTATGATAACTCTTGGGTAAACATTGATGGGATAAAAATGCAATCTGTAAGTGGTGGTGGTCATTCTGGCGGAGGATTATTTATTAACACGCTAGATCACGCACGTTTTGGGTTACTTTTCATGAATAATGGCACATGGAACAACAAGCAACTTATTTCTAAAAATTGGATAACCGAAGCTATAAAATCATCCAAGGCAAATTCTAATTATGGGTTTATGTGGTGGTTAAATAAAAAAGGGACTCGTCACTGGGAAGGTCTCCCTGAACATATTTATTATGCCGCAGGTTTTGGAGGTAATTTTATCGTAATTGATCAAAAACAAAGTCTTGTTATTGTAACTAGATGGTTAGAACCCAGCAAAATTGATGAATTCGTGACTAAGATTTATGATTCTTTCTAAAAATTTTACATATATATTTGTAGTAATATAAAAAATCAACACATGGTATCTTTCACACTTATTTTTAAAAAAAATAGCATTTGTACTATTCTTTTTCTAATGATCTTGGGAATTACAGGTTGCACTAAAGATGGAGACAATCTTACCTTTACCACTAATACTGCTATAGAAAATATATCTCCAGAAAGTGGACCAGGGGATACTGAAGTTACGATTACCGGTATTGCTTTTGAAACCAATGAAAATGCTATTTCTGTATTTTTTAATGATGTAGAGGCCGTAATAAACTCTATTACCGAAACAGAAATTAAGGCTATTGTTCCAAGAGGCGCACAAACTGGAATCGTCAAAGTAGTGACGCAAGGAGAAGAAACCTTAGGACCAGAATTTACATATATAATCACACCAGCACAAGTAAGCACGCTAATACGTAGTGAAGTATCTGGTGATGTAGATGGACCTGTTGCAGAAGCATCTTTTTCTTCTCTATGGAATATTGCAGAAGATAATGAAGGTGCTATTTATATAACGGATTATGGCAATAATAAGATTAGAAAAATTGATATCAATAATATCGTAAGTACAGTTACAGGAATGACTGGAGTTACTGGATCAGTTGACGGTACATTAGCTGAAGCTACTTTTTCGAATCCGAGAAGTATGATCATAGATCCTGACGGAAATCTTGTATTGGTTGATTTCAATAACAACAATGTTAGAAAAATAGACCTTATTAATCAAACAGTTGAAACTATTGCAGGAACTGGAGAATTCGGATTGGTTAATGGAATTGGCAGTATCGCTCAATTTTCTTCCCCTATTGGGCTTGCTATTGATAGTTCTGGAAACCTATATGTAAGTGATTTTTCAGCTGCTACTATCCGAAAAATTACACCGGACAATGTAGTTAGTACGTTTGTAGGAACTGGAGAAGCAGGTTTTGTAGATGGCCCTGCTGATGTGGCTCAAATTGGTTTTGTCACAGGAATGGAGTTTGATAATGATGGTAATCTCATATTTGGCGATGGTAATCGGATACGACAGGTTACTCCAGAACGAGTAGTATCTACTATTGCAGGTACAGGAGTTGATGGTGATGTTGATGGAGAAAGCGATGTTGCTCAATTTGATGGTCTGCTTGATTTAGATATTGATTCTGAAGGAAATATTATTGTTGTAGACTTTGGAAATAAAAAAATACGCCAGCTTAGCCCAGAAGGTATCGTAAGTACACTTGCAGGTACCGGAGAAATTGGTTTTATGGATGGTGTTCCAACTATAGCTACATTTAATAACCCTAGAGGTCTGTTGGTTGGAGAAAATGATATTATTTATATATCAACAGATGATAGTATCAGAATTATAACACCAGAATTTTAGTAAATATTTTTTGATGAAAAAAACGCTGTTTTTCATAATTTTAGGAATTGTACTTTTGTTTACCTTATGGTATACTTCTGTATATTTTGCCACGTATAGTGAAGGTGTACGTAGCGGTGAACTTATAAAATTTAGTAACAAAGGTATTGTTTTTAAAACCTGGGAAGGCGAGATCAGTCAAGGGATTTCGGGGGCTCAAATATTTAGTTTTTCCGTAGAAGATAAAGATAAGGAAGTCATTAAAAAATTAGAAGAATACCAAGGGAGATATGTAAAACTAAAATATAAAGAACGTTTTGCTACAGTTTCTTGGTTAGGAGATTCTAAGTATTTTGTAATTGATGTAGAAGAAGAAGAATCACCTCATTTTAGGAAATAAAGCTTCAAAAGAATTCTTTAAAAAAATAGAAATGAAGAAATTTAAAACCGCCAGAGAATCCAGAGTAGTCATTTCTGAATTAATGCTTCCCTCCCATTCCAATTTCAGTGGCAAAATCCACGGTGGATACATCCTATCATTAATGGATCAAATTGCATTTGCTTGCGGATCTAAACATTCTGAAGCATATTGTGTTACCGCTAGCGTAGACAAAGTAGACTTTTTGAAACCAATAGAAGTTGGAGAGTTAGTAACCATGAAAGCCTCAGTAAATAACGTAGGGAAAACTTCTATGGTTGTTGGAGTAAGAGTAGAATCTGAAAATATTATGACTGGCAAAGTAAAACATTGCAATTCTAGTTATTTTACTATGGTTGCTAAGAATGATCAAGGAAGTAGTGTCCCTGTCCCTGGTTTAGTGTTAGAAAATGAAACAGCAGTGCGTCGTTTTGTTAGAAGTATTATTCGTAAGGAAGATGCAAAGTCAAGAAAAGATCGGTTTAAAGCTTCAGAATTCCAATTAGAAGATCACCTAGAATTACTAAAAGAATATAATGTTCAGGTAGATCTATAATTTATCTAATATCTCAGCGTTATACTTGTAAAATCAGGAATCCTATTTGATCCTGATAATATTTGCTATATTGAAGAAAAAAATAAAATCTATGAAATCCCCAATTCTATTAGTTGCATTAGTTGCGTTTACATTATTTAGCTGCAGCAGTAGTGATGATAGTACTACAGAACCTGAAGTACCTATTGATCCAGATCCTATCCCAGGACAAACCTCTACTTATGTTGGTCATGTAAAAGTAATTATTGATACTAATTGTACAGAATGTCATGGAACTCCTTTGCAAAATTCGGCTCCAATGGCATTAGAAACTTTTCAAGAAGTCGTAAATGCAGTAAATGATAGAAACTTGTTTAGTTTTATAAGCACAAACAATGCTTTTAATGTAATGCCTCCATCCGATGAAGGAGGAAGAATGCCACAAGCTACTATTGATATTGTAGAGGATTGGATAGCAGATGGTTTATTACAACAGTAATAGATCCACTTGATATTTTATCTATACTAAGAATTGAAATAAATCTGGCTTATCATTTAGATAATCTCCGAAAAAATTAAATTTCTTCATTCTGGTAATCAAAGGATTTAAGTCTTTTTTATCTTTAAGTTCTATACCTACAACAGCTGGGGCATTTTCTCTACTTGATTTTTTGGAATATTCGAAGTGAGTGATATCATCATTTGGTCCTAAAACCTCTCCTACGAATTGTTTTAAGGCACCTGCTCTTTGAGGAAAACGAACAATAAAATAGTGTTTCAAATCAGCATACAATAATGCTCTTTCTTTAATCTCAGCTGTACGTGTAATATCATTATTACTTCCGCCAATAATACATACTACATTTTTATCTGCTATCTTATCCTTATAAGATTCTAAGGCCGCTAACGTTAAAGCTCCAGCAGGCTCTACTACAATTGCATCTCTATTATAAAGATCCAAAATAGTCTGACACACTAATCCCTCAGGAACGGTTATCATATCAGACAAATACGATTTGCAGATTTCAAAATTTATATCACCTACTTTTTGTACCGCTGCTCCATCGATAAACTTATCTATGTTAAAGATTTCTGTATTCTTATTTTGTTGTATTGAAGTTAACATTGATGGTGCGCCTTCAGGTTCTACTCCAATAATTTTAGTTTTAGGAGACAATGCTTTCATTGCTCCACATAAACCCGATGCCAAACCTCCTCCTCCAACAGCAACAAAAATATAGTCAATAGGATGATCGACTTGCTTAAAAATTTCTAAACCAATAGTTCCTTGACCTTCTATAGTTTTAGGGTCATCAAAAGGATGCACAAATGTTTTTCCTTCCGTGACACAAGCCTCCTTCGCCGCTCTTGAAGCGTCATCAAATGTATCTCCTTCTAGTACAATTCGCACATGCTTACCTCCAAACATTTCAGTTTGTTCGATTTTCTGTTTTGGCGTAACGGAAGGCATATAAATAGTTCCTTGAATACCTAAATGATGACAAGCAAAAGCCACTCCTTGCGCATGATTTCCAGCACTTGCACACACAACTCCTTTTGCTAATTGCGCTTTAGTAAGTGAACTAATTTTATTAAAAGCTCCTCTTATTTTATAAGACCTAACACGCTGTAAATCTTCCCTTTTTAATAAAATATTAGTATCATATTTACGAGAATATCGAATACTATTCATCAAAGGAGTAACCATAGAAACCTCTTTAATAATAGAGGATGCTTTCTGTATATCCTCTAGTTGAGGAAAATATGTGGTTACTTCAGTATTCATATAATAAGTTAATTAATTATATCTGCCAGTCTGAGTCCATCAAAGATTACACAATACACATCTCAAAAAACTTCGACAGACCCAGCTAGACAAATAAATTATTATACAATTGGTTTAATCTATTATTTCTATTGTTTTAGTTGACAGATTGAACTCGTAAACAATCATTTAGGATAATTTACTATTGTTAAATTACTCGTTTCATTGCTGTCATAGAAGCTCTTAATCTTGCTCCTACCACTTCTATCGGATGATTTCTTAAAGCTGCGTTTACTTCAATTAACTTTGCGTTATCTACTCCATTGTTCTTACCTTGATCAAATGCTTTTCCGATTACATCTGTATCCACATTTTTCATGAAGTCTCCTAACAACGGTTTACAAGCATGATCAAACAAATAACAACCATACTCAGCAGTATCAGAAATTACTCTATTCATTTCAAACAATTTCTTACGAGCTATGGTATTCGCAATAAGTGGTGTTTCATGTAAAGATTCGTAATATGCCGATTCTTCTATAATACCAGAAGAAGTCATTGCCTCAAAAGCTAGTTCCACTCCTGCTCGTACCATTGCTACCATTAATACGCCATTATCATAAAACTCTTGTTCTGAAATTTCAACATCGCCAGCAGGTGTTTTTTCAAATGCTGTTTCTCCAGTTGCTGCTCTCCAGGACAATAAGTTCTTATCATCATTCCCCCAATCTTCCATCATTGTCTTAGAGAAATGTCCTCCAATAATATCATCCATGTGTTTCTGAAATAATGGACGCATAATATCCTTTAATTCTTCAGAAAGTTCGAATGCCTTAATCTTAGAAGGATTAGATAATCTATCCATCATATTCGTAATTCCTCCATACTTCAGTCCTTCAGTAATAGTTTCCCATCCGTATTGGATTAGTTTTGACGCATATCCTGCATCAATTCCTTTCGCAACCATCTTATCAAAACAAAGAATTGAACCTGTTTGCAACAATCCACATAAGATAGTTTGCTCTCCCATCAAATCAGATTTTACTTCTGCTACAAATGAAGATTCTAAGACACCAGCTCTATCGCCACCTGTTCCCACAGCATATGCTTTTGCTTGAGCCAATCCATGCCCTTGAGGATCATTTTCTGGATGTACAGCAATAAGCGTAGGCACTCCAAACCCTCTTTTATATTCTTCTCTAACTTCAGAGCCAGGGCATTTTGGTGCAACCATAATCACTGTCAGATCTTCTCTTACTTGCATTCCTTCTTCTACGATATTAAATCCATGAGAATAAGATAAAGTAGCTCCTTTCTTCATCAAAGGCATGACAGTATTCACAACCTGTGTATGTTGCTTATCTGGTGTAAGATTAATCACTACATCTGCATTTGGAACTAATTCTTCATATGTTCCTACAGCAAAACCATTACCTGTTGCGTTCTTATATGATTGTCTTTCTTCTTTAATGGCAGCCTCGCGCAAAGTATATGAAATATCTAATCCCGAATCTCTCATATTCAATCCTTGATTAAGTCCTTGTGCTCCGCAACCCACAATTACTATTTTTTTTCCTTTTAGTTCATCAACTCCATCTGTAAATTCAGAGGAATTCATAAATCTACATTTCCCTAATTGTGTTAATTGATCTCTTAATGATAGCGTATTAAAATAATTTGCCATTTCCTTCTTAATTTGTGGTTACTTCCGCTTACACGGAAATCTATTTAATTTTGATTTTTAGTTGTTTGTTTTTTAAGTATTATGCTACTTCTATTCCGAAACTTTCGATTATTTTAGAAATATGCATCTTTTCTTTTGTCACGGCAATCCTACCAGAACGCACAAATTGCATCAACCCATAAGGCTCTAACTTATCATACAGTTCCTCTACTTCTTTGCGTCTTCCAGTTTTTTCTAACACAAAAAACTCTGGAGTTACAGTGACAATATTTGCATTACTTTCTTTAATAACATTTTGTATTTGGCGTTCTTCAAACAATAATTTTGAAGCTACTTTAAACAATGCTGTTTCCTGATAAATAGTTTCATCATCTTTATGATAAAAAGCTTTAATTACTTCGATTTGCTTTTCTATCTGACCCACCAATTTTTTAACACGTTCTTCTGTTATTTTTACTACAATGGTAAATCGAAATACATCTTTGATTTCTGAAACTGAAGCTGTCATACTATCTAAGTTGATATGACGTTTTAGGAAAATTGCTGATATTCTATTAAGCAATCCTATATTATTCTCAGTATATACTGATATGGTATAACATTCTCTCTCCATAACTAACTCAATCTTATATCTGAAACCGATGCTCCTGTTGGTATCATCGGGAATACATTATTTTCTTTTTCTACACATACTTCTAAAAAGTAAGGCTCATTAGAGGCAATCATTTCCTCTATTGCAGAACCTAGTTCTTCTCTTTTAGAAACTCTTTTTGCATCAATATGATACCCCTTAGCAATAGTTACAAAATCGGGATTTACCATTTCAGTAGAAGCATATCTTTTATCAAAAAATAATTGCTGCCATTGACGTACCATTCCTAAAAAGTCATTATTTAACACTACAATTTTCACAGGAACTCTTGTTTGGAAAATAGTTCCCAATTCCTGTATGGTCATTTGATATCCACCGTCTCCAATTATTGCTACAACTTCTCGTTCTGGTGCCCCCATTTTAGCTCCAATTGCAGCTGGCAATGCAAACCCCATAGTTCCTAATCCTCCAGAAGTCACATTACTCTTTGTTTTTACAAACTCAGCATATCTACAAGCTATCATTTGATGCTGTCCCACGTCTGATACGATTACGGCATCTCCTTTTGTTTCTTCATTAATACCTCTAAGCACTTCTCCCATAGAAAGTCCATCTTTTGATGGGTATAGTTCTTCTTTGATCACCTTATCATATTCTACAGTATCAAAATCCTTAAATTCCTGTAACCAAGCTTTATGAGTATTAGCATTCACTAAAGGAAGAATATCTGCCAGTGTATTCTTCACATTACCCATTACAGCAACATTAACCTCTACATTTTTATTTACTTCTGCTGGATCAATTTCAAAATGAATAATCTTAGCTTGTTTAGCGTAGGTTTCCAAATTACCCGTAACCCGATCATCAAAACGCATTCCAATTGCTATTAGTAAGTCACATTCATTAGTAAGCTTATTAGGCCCATAATTACCGTGCATTCCTACCATACCAACATTTAACTCATGAGCTGTAGGCAATGCTGATAATCCCAATATTGTCCAAGCAGCAGGAACACCTGATTTGTTTACAAAACTTTTTAGTTCTTCTTCGGCCTCTCCAAGAATAACTCCTTGACCAAAAACGATCATTGGCTTTTTTGCATTGTTGATCAAATCCGCCGCGTGCTTTAATGTTTTAGGATCTGTTTCAGGAACTGGCTTATAACTTCGAACTCCTTTACATTTTTCGTATTTAAAATCAAGTTCACCAAACTGAGCGTCTTTTGTTATATCAATCAAAACAGGACCTGGACGACCTGAACGAGCAATATAAAATGCTTTGGCTAACACAGAAGGAATATCTTCAGCTTTAGTAACCTGATGATTCCATTTAGTAATTGGAGTTGAAATCCCTATAATATCCGTTTCCTGAAAAGCATCAGACCCTAATAAATGAGAACCAACCTGTCCCGTAATACAAACCATGGGCGTAGAATCTATTTGCGCGTCCGCAATACCTGTCACAAAATTAGTAGCTCCAGGACCAGACGTTGCAATAGCTACACCTACTTTACCACTTGTTCTTGCATATCCTTGAGCAGCATGTGTAGCTCCTTGTTCATGCCTAGTAAGTACATGATGTAGTTTATCCTGAAACTTATAAAGCTCATCATAAACTGGCATTATTGCTCCTCCAGGATATCCATAAATTAAGTCCACACCTTCCGCAAGTAAACAATGTATTACTGCTTCTGCACCTGTCATAGGACCAGTGGTTTCTTCTATTTCTTTTTCTATTATTTGCGTTTGTGTCTCCATTACGCTATATGTTTTTATATTTCAGTTATGCTGAAATGTTCTTTTAGAACTCATCTGTAACACATCCTTGTGATGCAGATGAAACTGTATTTGCATATTTATATAAAACTCCTTTTTTGAATTTCAATGGTGGCTGAATCCAAGAAGCTTTTCTTCTCTTAATTTCTTCTTCTTCAATAGCGACAGTAATAGAATTTGTTTCTGCATCAATGGTAATAACATCTCCATCTTTTACTAATGCAATCAATCCACCTTCTTGTGCTTCTGGAGTGATATGACCAACCACAAACCCATGAGTACCACCTGAGAATCTTCCGTCTGTAATTAATGCTACCTCTTTACCAAGGCCCGCTCCCATGATTGCCGCAGTCGGTTTTAACATCTCTGGCATTCCGGGACCTCCTTTAGGACCTTCGTACCTTATGACGACTACATTACCTTTATTAACCAATCCATCTCTTATTCCATCATTGGCATCATATTCACTATCAAAAACTTTTGCTTTTCCTTGAAAACGAAGTCCTTCTTTTCCTGTAATTTTAGCAACACAACCATCTTCTGCCAGATTACCAAACATAATTCTTAAATGACCAGTTGGTTTGATTGGGTTCTCTAATGGCTTTATTACATCCTGTCCTTCTGTAAGATCTGGAACATCTAAAAGATTTTCTGTGAGTGTTTTTCCTGTTACCGTTAAACAATCTCCATGCAACAATCCTTTCTTTAAAAGATATTTGAGTACTGCGGGAACCCCGCCTACCTCATGTACATCCTCCATCAAATATTTTCCACTTGGCTTAAGATCAGCTAAAAATGGTGTTTCATCACTTATTCTTTGAAAATCTGCTAACGTAAACTCTACATCCGCAGCTCTAGCAATTGCTAGAAAATGTAATACCGCATTCGTAGAACCACCGAGTACTGTAACTAAACGAATCGCATTTTCTAAGGATTTTTTGGTTACAATATCTAATGGCTTAATATCTTTCTCTAACAGCGTTCGCATAGCACGTCCTGCTGCTATACTTTCTTGTTCTTTGTTTTTACTTATTGCTGGGTTAGAAGAATTATAAGGTAGTGACATTCCTAGAGCTTCAATGGCAGAAGCCATTGTATTCGCAGTATACATTCCTCCACAAGCTCCAGCACCTGGAACCGCTTTTTTAATAACGCTTTTATATTCGCTATTCTCCATAGTTCCCGCTACCTTTTCTCCCCAAGCTTCAAACGCTGAAACAATATCTAGTTTCTTTCCTTCGTGACATCCAGAAGCAATAGTACCTCCGTACACTAACACTGATGGTCGATTTAATCGAATCATTGCCATCAAGGCACCTGGCATATTTTTATCACAACCTACCACAGTTACCATACCATCATAAGACATTGCCTGAACCACGGTTTCCATAGAATCAGCAATCACATCTCTTGATGGTAGAGAAAAACGCATTCCAGGAGTTCCCATAGAAATACCATCACTAACACCGATTGTATTAAATATAAGGCCCACTACATCTTCTTCTTTGGTTCCTTGTTTTACTAATTTTGCTAAATCATTAAGATGCATATTACAAGGATTACCTTCGTAACCTGTACTAGCAATACCCACAAGAGGTTTGTTAAAATCTTCATCTGTTAAACCAATTGCGTGCAACATGGCCTGTGCGGCTGGTTGCGTATCATCTTGTGTTACTTGTTTACTATATTTATTAATACTCATCCCTTTTGAATGTGAATTTTTTAATAATTATCTAAAATTTTAACTGGTTTTCTATCAAATTCATACTTAATCAAATAAACCATAGTATAAAATTATTTCGTAATGACTAAACTGTTGAATTATATTCAATAAGCTTACAACATCCAACCACCACCAAACAAACTTTATTTATTGATTTACAAACACTTACACTCTTTTTATTTACAATCACTATTTGTTAATTTTTGTTACACATTATTTTTTAGGCATAAAAAAACTCCCTTCTAATATAGAAGGGAGTTTAGTATTTAAATTGCATCAACATCCCCTTCACCGCAGTGAAATAATCACAACGATACTAATGACATTAATACTAATATTTTTTACTATTTCCATTGTTCTATTATTAAACAACAATAAAAAATCCCTTTACTTTCGTAAAGGGATTTTAATATATTTTTTATACTATAAATATCCCTTTCAACGTGGTGAAATAATCACGACGTTTCTAATGATATTGATAATATTGATATTGTTTGATTTCATTTGTGCGGTAAATATAACAAAATATTTTTTCTAAAAACAAATAGTATTCAAAAGTAAATTTTTAATCTAACTTGAATAAATTGTTCTTCATACAATATATGACAAGACCTACTCTAGTTTTTACCTGCAGCTTTTTAAAAACCGATTCCCTATAATTCTCTATTGTTTTGGGACTAAGGTTCATTTCACCTGCTATACTTTTATACGTAAGTTCTGAACAAGCATATTTTAAAAAAGTCCATTCCCTATCTGTTAATTTATCCGTAAGACTCTGACTAACATCTGCATCCGCTTTTTCAGAATACTTTAGCGCAGTTTCTATCTTACTAGAATAATAGAATCCTTGCTCAATTACCATTTTCATCGCAAATTCAAAGTTCTCTGGATGAATATCCTTTAATAGATACCCTCTTGCACCTGCCCTCAACATTTTTATAATTGTCTCTTCATCATCCTCCATTGTCAATGCTAACACTTTTTGTTCTGGCTGATTTTCTTTTAACCATTGCATGGTTTGAATCCCATCCATAACTGGCATCTTAACATCTAATAAAATTAATTCTGGCTTTTTTCTTTTATGCAGATAATATTGTGTTAGCTCTTTTCCGTTTTTAAGAATAGCAAGTACTTCATATCCTTCTAAGTTAGAAATAAGGCTTTCTAGAGATTGTGCAAATAGGAGATGATCATCTACAATAACTACCGTTTTTTTCTTCATTTCCGTTTAAGTTTTATTAAACTTTGTCCTCTTCTTTAAATGGATACCGCAAGGTAAGCAATACTCCTTTACCGGGCTCTGAAAAACAATCTAAACTTGCATTGACCAATGCTGCTCTACTTTTCATATTTAATAATCCAGAGTTGGCTTGCACTGATTCCATATCATATCCTACACCGTCATCTTTTATAACAATAGTCAAATCCTGAGGAGTATAATTTAATTTTACTAGAAGGTGTGATGCTTCTGCATGCTTAATAGTATTAGAGAAAAACTCCTGAACAATACGATATATAATAATTTCATCTTTAGGGTTGATAAGCACTTCTTCTCCATCTACAATTAACTCGGGAGTTAAAAAATTTAGTTTTTTAAATCTGTCTAATTCTACTTGGATGGATTTTTCTAACCCTATATTCTGGATAACCTCATGATTTAAGGTTTTTGATAGGTTTCTTATTTCTTGCAGGCTATCTCCTACCAAACCTCTAATATCATGCACGGACTCTTTGATTTTTGGTTCCAGATTCGTGCTTAAAATATTAATCTGCATGACTGCTGTAGATAGTAACTGGCCAATATTATCGTGTAACTCCCAACTTACATTTTTAAGAGTCTGTTCCTGGATTTCTAATTTAGAATTTTGTAGCTCTTCTTCGAAACGTTGTTCTGCTTTGAATTTCTCAAGAAGTAGTTTATTCTTTCTTCGCTGAAAAGCAACAAAGAACATTATACCGAATACCACAAAAAATAAAATGATAACAGTAAAGTATGTTATGAGTAAGATTTGTTCTTTTTCGAGCATATCAAAAATCCAATAATATAACAAGTATACATAAAAATGTTGGCTATTGTAAGAATCAAGGCGTAAACCTCTACAAACTCAGGACTAGTTCTATTACTATAATATCGACTATATATAAATAACGGAGTAACACATAGGTGAAAAACTAAAGTTCCAACCGAAAAGTAAAAAGGAATTGATCTACTAAAATTAAGAATTGCATTACTTTGTAAAATTTCATAATAGTACAATCCAATTGAAAAGAACAATAATATAGAACCAACAACAAAACTATATGCTGAATATGCCTCAAATAAAACCTTAGAAAAAACAAGATTCACTATAGTCGATAAACCATAAATTAAAAAAAAGATCATAAGAACTTTTTTTAACTTAGAGGATTTCAAATTCATTTTTACATAATTAAGATAGAATAAAAAGCTGAGAATTAAATACGTATTGTACAACCAGAAATTCTGATTCCAGAAAGTTTCTTTCAAATGCCCAAAGCTTTCCACTGATTGTATAATATTTGGGATAAGCCCTACAGTCTCAACAAAAACTGTTAACCACAAGAAATATGTAAAATACCGAGTAGATTTATCTTCTCGGTATTTAAAAATATAGAATGTTCCAAATATCGCGGCAATAAGCTCTAACAGATGAACAAAAATTAAACTAAATGTTCCCATTAATATGAATTAGGTGGATGCCCTCCTGAACTATGATTAAAAGGTTCTATTCCATAATTATTCTCAGGATCTTCTCCATCTTTTCCAAAAGCTCCTGGTCTAGATCCAGTAGGAGCAAAAAACAATGTAGAATACCCTTTCTTCATTTTACATTTAGATTCCGAATACGCACCTAAATACACTCTGATTCCTGGATCCTTAATTCCTTGCTTTTCAGATTCCTGCTTTACATATGCCAAATATTCTTCCAATTCAGCGACAGACCAATGGAATTCTCGCTTATCCTCGAATCCTAATTTTTTCTGTAATCTTTTACTTCTTTTTTTACACCAATTATCATGAAGCTCCCTAGCTTCATTTTCGGTAATACACTTTTGGGGTTTTTGTACTTTTTTTGCCATAATATTATCATTTATTGGGTTATTGTTGCTAATATATTTAAAAATCTAAGTTTTACACAAACAACGCCACCCTTTAACTGAATGATTCTACGGTAAACCCGTACACTTAAAGTTTTGATTTTCAAATAAATAACACTTAACAAGGAAAAACAAAAAAAGTAATAAAAGGGGCTTTTACCCCTACTACATAAGGTGATTTTACCCCTAATGTAATTAACACCTACATACTAATCAGTTAATTACACCACAAAAGCAACTTATTTAAAAACAAAAAAAACACTACTAAAATCCGCATAGTAACCACTTAAATAAAAAAAATCATAATACATCAAACTTTATGGACTCACCACTTCGCTTCTGCGCGATAACATTAATAGATTCTTTTGTTAATTGTAAAATTCTGGGATATCCTCCAGTAGTTTGACAGTCTCTCATCAAAACAATCAACCGACCCGACGGAGTTAACTGAACCGTACCTGGTAAAACAGGTGATGATAACATTGAAGATAATGTATTTTCTAACAAACCATCTAACAAAATCGCCATCCGATCTCTAGTATTGGATATTGAAAATTTCGCATTTAACAACTGATGCTTTTGATGATCAGTTAGCATATCAAATTCAGGGCCCTCGAAAACATTAATTCGATCCTTTTTACCCCAAAAAGGAGGTGTAAAAAGCGAAGCATTAGATGTCGAAAAATCGACAACTATTTTAAAAGAAACTTGATCATTTTTACGAAGTGATGATAAAGATGTAATCTCATTATATTGAGATCTACTTCTTAAAAGCATTTCGGATTGAAAACCAAATTTTATTCCTACAAAACCATACACTCCATTTGTCACATTTTTTAACCGTAAAACATCGCCTTTCCGAATTTGTATTTGACTATTCATTTTTTGCTTTATTTCATTCAAAAACGGGACACAAATTGCTCCTGTAACTGAAACCACCGTATCGTCTTCAAATTCTAAAATAGGTGGAATCATTGCCCACTCAAGTACTGCACATTTTTTGTCATTATCCAATATGGCATTCGCCAAAAAATAAGACTGAAGATCCATTGCTCCACTTTTTGGAACACCATATTTCGAGTAACCAAATCGCCCACCATCCTGAATTGTAGTATACATTCCTGAAGACAATAATGTCATTTTACTCATCATATTAAATCAAATTTTGGTGTATAATCCAACTTTGAAATTGATAATCTAATATCGTTATATTCATTTTCTTTTATCGATACAAATTTAATTTTATCACCAGGTGACACAAAACAAGGTTTTTCTATATTAACATCAAAAAAACCTAAAGGTGTACAACCTATCACATGCCATCCACCTGGACTATCACACGGATAAATTCCAGTTTGATTTCCACCTATAGCAACAGAGCCTTTTTTCAACTTCGGACTAGGAGTAGATTTTCTAG
Organism: Aquimarina amphilecti; assembly: GCF_900109375.1. Taxonomy (GTDB): domain Bacteria; phylum Bacteroidota; class Bacteroidia; order Flavobacteriales; family Flavobacteriaceae; genus Aquimarina; species Aquimarina amphilecti. Next base: position 52,566 of record NZ_FOAB01000011.1, on the reverse strand, counting down.
GAGTAATCAATTTTTCATTCAATCCGTCCAAATATAAAAACCCTGGCAGAAAACCAATAAAATGTGTAGTATATACTGGAGCAGTGTGCAATGAAATTATCTCTTCAATATTCATTGATTTTTTTGCCGCAAACAAAGAGAGTTCAGGAGCGAGTGAATTCGAATAACAAACAGGCACTTTCCACAAACGCTTTTTCATTACCTGAATTTCACCATCATCAGAAAACAACGATTTAAGTGTTAAAATCTCACCATAGACATCTTCTATAGTGGATACATAATAAATTAATAACGAGTTATATGATAAAATCACTTCAACTATTAGTTTATCATAATATTTTTCAATGGATTTTTTATAAAAAAGCAGCGTTTCTAGCAAATTTTCATCAACTTTTGATAAAGTTTGAATCAAAATTGCTTGCTCACTATAACGTTTATATTGAAATTCAACCTCAGATCTCTTCATTTCAATACAAAATTTCGCTTCACAAACTCCTTATATAAGTGCTCCAAAATTTCAACAGATTTTGGATTATCTCCGTGCACACAAATTGTGTTAAAAAAAATTGGCACCTCCACTCCTTTTATTGTTTTTACTTTTCCTTCGGAAACCATCTTTAAAACATGATTCAAAATCTCCTCCGAATTAAACAACACTGCATTATTCAAAAAACGTGAAACCAAAGTTAAATCATCATTATAATTTCGATCTGCAAAAACCTCATACCTTACCTCAATATTATCTTTACAAAGATACGAAATCATAGACTCTTTAGTCGTTATTACACCTAAACTTTTATCGATATTTTTAACAGATTGAATAATTGCATTTGCTACCTCTTCATTTTTCACTGCTTCATTATATAATGCGCCATGAGGCTTTACATGATGTAATCGACCACCTCTTTCTTCTACAAAGGATTTTACTTTTTGAATTTGCGTCGTTAAAGTTTCTACAAGATCACTATAAGAAATATCCATAACAATTCTTCCAAAATTTTCACGATCAGGATACGATGGATGAGCACCAATTTTTACTTCATGTCGTAATGCCAAATCGATTGTTTCCTGGATCACCTTATCATTTCCCGCATGAACTCCACACGCAATATTACACCATGATATATATGGCATTATTTCTTCATCAAAACCTGCCTCTTCTCCAACATCAGAATTCAATATTATTTTTTTCAAAATTCCTACTTTTTATAAAGATTTTTCTTACTAATTTATAATAACTTTCCAAACACCTCTAAATCCTAAAAAGCAAGTAATAAATACTATCAAAAAGCCAAGAATGTTTTGCTTTAAAGAATTAGTAAAATTCCCCAAAATATTTTTTTGATTCATAACCCATAAAAGGAAGATTGCTATAATCGGCAAAAGAAGCCCATTTGCTATTTGTGCAAATCGAATAATCACTATCGATTTTATTCCTAATGAAGAAAATAAAACACCTAAAAAAAGTATAAACATCCAGACAGCTCTAAAGGAATTACTTTTTAGCCCATCTTGCCATCCCATGCATCCTTTTACAACATAAGCAGCAGCCAAAGGAGCAGTAATCGCAGAAGTAATTCCGGCCGCAAACAACCCTAATGATAATACATATTTTGCCATAGACCCAAAAACTGGTTCAAGTCCTTTTGCTAAATCAGCAGCATTATTAACTTCTGTTTGTTGAATAGCTGCACCTGCAATTATAATTGCCATAGAAACCAATCCACCTAAAACTATCGCAACAATAGTATCTTTTCTAGCTGCCGGGAGATCTTCTTTAGTTTTCCATTTCTCACTTACTATTGATGCGTGAAGAAACAAGTTATAGGGTACAACTGTTGTTCCTATTAACCCTACAATAGTGAGTATTTTGTCAGCGGATAAGTCAGGTACAAAGCCTTTAAACAAAAGTGAAAGGTCTGGTTTTGTAACAATTGCGGTAATGATAAATGCAATACTCATAAATAACACAAGTACTACTAAACTACGTTCCAAAACTTTATAATTACCAATGTACAGTAATACAAAAGCTATTATACCAATAGTAATACTCATATAATTAATAGAAATAGTACCTATTTGAACTGTTGGAGACCCTAAAATAGTGGACAACCCCAATACTCCTCCACTTATATTACCAGCTTCATACGCAGCATTACCTATAAAAATGGCAGAAAGAATCACTCCTATTAGTATCCACCTTACTATTTTATTATCGAATTGCGATTTTACAACTTCACTTAGACCCTTTTGGGTAATAATTCCTAAACGCGCCGACATCTCTTGCAACACCATACAGGCAATTATAGACAATACCAAAGCCCATAATAGAGAATACCCAAATTGTACACCTGCCAACGTACAGACGGTAACAGTTCCTGGACCTATAAAAGCAGCAGTTACTAATGTTCCTGGACCGATATTAGAAAACCATTTTTTCACATGTTTATGTTTTTAGTTATTAGTTATGTAAGAAGTTCGAGAGATTACACTATTTAGATTGATCATCGAGTGCATAAATTGCAAAAGATCCTAGCCAATGACCTCCTTCATAACTATCACCCACAAGATTTGGCAATGAATATTTCACATGTTGATTCGCAATATTGATAAGATGTTCATATTCTGGATATTGATTCGCTAATCCGTATAACACCCACGCCCTACTAAAATTAAGTCCATCTAAGTGTACCAATTTTCCGTCGCTACGGTCCGAAACCTCCCCTACTTTAATCTTAAAATCTTGCTTTTTAAGTTGTGGCATGAAATCACTGATCCATAAATCGAAGGATGTTTTATCTAATACTTTTCTCATTAAATCTACCTCTTCGAAACAAGGTGATAAGAAATCATATCCACTAGGTTCCCAACCTATAGGGCAATCAGCATCTTTACCATAAAATCCCTTTGCCCTAGTAATGATAATATTCTTAAGCTTATCATTGTCAAACGTATTCGCATAATCTAAAGCAAAAGATAATCCGAATGCTGTATTAGTATGCTCTCCCACTCTTATTGGATACTTCAATTTTGGCAAAAATTCTATATATCGTTGTACTATAACATCTGTTAATGGCTGTAAGTTTTGTTCCAAATCTTTTGCTATAGGATCTTCCCAAGTATGGATTTCTTCGGCAAGCTTTAGCAACCATGCCCATCCATATGTTCGTTCATATGATGTATTGTGCTTCCCTTTAAAATATAACACTTCAGCTTCTATATGTTCTTTAGAAATACTTTCAATCAGCTTAGCTTTTATCTCAGCAGCCTTTTCCATTTCTGGAAAAGATTTTAATAGCTTGACTAAGGACCAATGTCCATGAACTGCAGAATGCCAATCAAAACATCCATAAAAGGCTGGATGCAAAACTTTGGGTTCTCCTAAATCTTCTTTGCTCCCTATGGTTTGTCCCAATTTATTTGGGTACTCTGTATGAATGCACGCTAAGGGCAATTCGGCTAGATTAGATGCTTGATCTTTAGTTAATTTTAGAGGTTTTTCTATAACAATTTTAGAAATACCCTCTTGAACTAAAGGTGCTTCTATTACTTTATTAGAGTTAGTTTCTGAAGTATTGCAAGCCCCAATAATCATCAAGGAAAACAAAATAGCTAATCGATTCATGTGTCAATATATTTTAAACTTTTCTTCATCCCTAAGGATGATTCCCTTTTAAAAATATTGATTTCCGAGTGTTAATCTATATGATTGTTAATAACATAGAAGAATAGTTTATAAACTCTTATATCTTGACCATTTTACCTTCTTTTAGGTATTCTTTTTTTATTCCTTCTAATACAGTTTCGAGAAGAATTGACTTATGCTTAGAAGCTATCGTTTTAAGACATATATATTGTACTACATTTATAATATTTGCGCCTGTAAGCGGATATTTTTTTGAGATTTCTTCTAAAGAAACACTTTTATCCAATGCAATTTTATTCGGTAAGTTTTTCTTCCAAAGTGATAACCTTTCTTTATATGATGGGTTTTCGAATTCTATAATAGATTGAAATCTACGAGTGAATGCGGTATCTATATTATTTCTAAAATTTGTAGCCAAAATAACCAAGCCCGAATGCGCTTCTATTCGCTGTAGTAAATAAGACACCTCTTGATTCGCATACTTATCATGAGCATCTCTTACATCGGTTCGTTTTCCGAAAATAGCATCTGCTTCATCAAAAAACAAAATCCAAGATTTGTTTTTAGCCTTATCAAACAATTTAGATAAGTTCTTTTCAGTTTCTCCAATATATTTGGATACAATCATAGATAAATCAATGCGATACACATCTTTTCCTGTGAATTTACCTAATAAAGTAGCCGTTAACGTTTTTCCAGTTCCTGGAGGACCAGAAAAAAGAATTCGATAACCAGGTTTGATTCTAGATTTCATATTCCAATCATTCAATACAATATCGTTGTAATCTAACCAAACTTCGATCTCTTTTATCTGTTGTAAAGTTTTATTTTGTACTACCAAATCATCCCAATCCAATTGAGTATCTATCCTCTCCGCTAGAAAATCCTTACTTAATGAAGGCTTTAAAATGTTTCCTGTAGTGAATAATTCTATATATTCTTCAGCCAGCATCAAGCGTCCACTCATTTTGGGTTCTCCCATTGGAACTGTACCCAAATACAGAACTCCTTCCTTAAAAAAAAGATGCTCTTCATAGAACATCTCAGTGAGCTGCATTCTTTTTTGGATATCACTACCTGCCACTATAAATTGTACAGTTTCTCCTGTAGGTATAATCCCCCTATGGTTTTTACCTTTCACACCACCAAAATCAGGTAATCCCCCTCCATTAGGCAAAAAATCGGATATAATTTTTGTAAAAAAATCAGGAGAAATATGAGGAACAATAGCCAACAATAAAGTAATCACTTCTTCTAGAGATAATTCCTTTTCTCTAACAAATTTTGAAAACAAAGAATCATCAGACATAATTTTATCAAATTTCAGAAACACAGGTATTTCATTGGTATAGTTATCTTTTAAGCGATACTCTATAACCTCCTTTAGAAATGATAGTTTACTATCAAAATGTATTGTGTTTTGAGCCAATGTCTTTTTCATTAAGTATGTGTTGTTATAAGAATTATATTAATGACCCTATAGAGAATACATCTATTTTAGATCTTCTAAAGCTTCTAGTTCTCTTCATAACTGCTATTCCATTTCTAGAACCCTGATGATTAGTATTTCCTTCTATAGTTTCTATAACATCACCTTCTATAGCAGTTATTATACCTGTATGAGTCCAATCTAAACGTGATTTTTGTATTAGAAATACATCTCCTTTTTGTATAATTGAGGGATCTCTTCTTATTTTTTGATATCTAGAAAGTACATTTTTTTCTAAACCTGTATTACCTACCGTATCACAACTATAGGTAAGCGGCATTAATGTTTTAAAATTTTTACCAATAGCGCTAGCGGCCTGATCAAGAATGGCTTGTACAAATCCCATACACCAAAACCAAGGGGAGCCATCATGACCATCCATATAACTCCGCACCCAAGGGCCACTATTGGATTGCCCTTGTATATTAAGCTCAAAAGGATGCTGACGTAAATGATTTTCTGCTGCCTCTACTATCAAATCTCTCAGACTGTTACTTACCAAAGGTTTTTCAAAAGCTTCTTTTAAACTAGCAGATAGCATATCAAATAACTCTTGAACAACAACACCTGTTTTCGTGATGTTCTTAAACTCCTGAAAATTCTTTATTGCTCTTTCTGTTGCTGGGCCGAAATCACCATCAATTTCCGTAGCTGTGCCACTCCCTGGATTAGGAATAGAAAATAATGTCAGCCAAGATTGAATTTTCATCACATCCTTTTTATTGTTATTTATTCCTCCTCTTTTTTGAGTAGCTTTTATTACTAATTCTTTCTGATACGCAGTCTTTTTCATAACCCTATCTTGTTTAATAACATAAAGTCAATTCATATCCATTGACACTATTCTATGAATTCCTTTTATCCTATCAAACACTACTTAATAATTACATGGTAATAATATGTTAATCTAAGATTTTATAAAATTAAGGTACCGATTAATAAGTTAACACAGCTAAAACACCAGATCTATTAAGGAAAATAACTGTTAAGTAAAGGGATAAATGTCCCAAATAAATTACTGTTTTTTTTTAATCTTATTTGAGCTGATATTCTGTACTACCTATAATATTATAAAACATGTCTATTCCCTGAAAACAGTGAGCACAATTTCACTAAAAGAGGTGTAACAAAAGGTAGTTTAAATCCGAATCTTTGTATTGTCGAAAACGAAAAGCACTATTATTATGAAAAGCACACTTCTTAAAACAATATTTTCTTTGAGCTTACTGTTTCTTTCTAAAGCTCATGCACAACAGTCAACCACTTTAGTTGATACAACTACCGCTAATGGCACAACATCTAAAAACATAGTAAAATCAATAACTAATCAAAACTCTTATTATTATAATAATGGTTCCATTAAAGAAATTAGAGAAACTCGTAACAACAAACTAAATGGAGCATGGAAATTCTTTCACACAAACGGCAAACTAAAAAAGGAAGGGGAATTTAATAACGATAAAATTCATGGAGAATGGAAAATTTATGATAAAAAAGGAAGACTAATATTTGTCGAAAATTATAATAATGGTAATGAAGATGGGAATTGGAAAGCTTTTTACTCTAATGGGAAGGTAAAAATTGATGGCTTTTTTACTAAAGGCAAAAGACAAGGCACATGGAAAGTTTATAATGAATCAGGACGATTAGAAAAAATGGTAACATTCGAAAATGATAAAGAACAGAAAGAAGTAATTCTAAATAACACATTACAGGATATAAACTTCTTTTCTGTTAACCAATCTATCGGGAATTATTAATATTACTTCCAAAAACTCACAAATCATGTTAGCAATTATTTTACTAATCATAATTGTTACTATAATAGTAATATATTATCAATCATATTGGGCCAAAATTGAACAACACTATGAGTGCATTAATTATGAAAATTATTCCTTGATTAAAGAATCACCTTTTTCTGAAGAGTGTAGTTCTTATCAGATTTTAAGAAAAGAAAATGAAATTTGGTTTAAACGAGATGGATATTCTTTGTTTTATATACAATTGATATCAAGAGATTCGAAGAATGTTGAACTAATTGGATTGGATGGTTATGGAATAAGAAATATGGAGTTTAAAAAATACGTTTGCGGACTAATACAAAAAATAAAAATCAAACATAATAGTCAATAAAAAAATAAAGGAGAACTTAATCGTTCTCCTTTATCTTATATTTAGTGAATTGATATAAAATTACATCTTTACATCGGATAACTTTACTTCTTTAGCATCTTTATCCAACATTACTACTTCGTCAAAACCAGCATTCTTAAATTGTTCAAACTGAGTAGCGGCATCTCCAATAACTAAATAAGCCATTTTAGATTCATCGAGATATTTGTTAGCTAGTGCTTTGTGTTGCTCAAGAGTCATTCCTTCAATAATTGCCTCTTCTTTAGCTATATAATCAGGAGCAAGATCATATCGACCCATTTCTTGTAATATACCTAATAATGCAAACTGAGTTTCAAATTTACGTGCATTTGATTTTATCAAAGCATTCTTAGTAAACGTTAAATCTTCTTCAGAAATACCACTCTTATATTTTTCGATCTCATCTTTAAATATTTTTACAGATTCAAAAGTAGTATTAGTACGAACACTAGAAGAAGCTGTAAACGTACCTGGAATTTTACTTCCACTAAACCCTGATCTAGCACCATAAGTATATCCTTTTTCTTCTCTAAGAATAAGGTTTACATTACCCGAGAAAGATCCTCCTAACTTATAATTCATTACGGTAGCAGGAAAATAATCCCCATCTGTACGTGCCATTGATAAGTATCCAATATTGATGACAGATTGTTTTGCATTAGGAATGTCAACAAAATACAAAGATGCCTTATCTCTATTATTTACGATTTCATACTCAGGAATAGTAACTTCTTTACTTGCCCATTTACTCTCTAAGTTTTTTAGAGCAGCAATCGCCTTTTCTTGATTTAGATCACCCACTATCTGAAATTTACTTACAGAAGGAGAAAAATTATTTGTATAAAATTGCTTTAGGTCGTCAATAGTTATAGTCTCTACAGACTCCACAGTTCCGCTGGTTGGATAAGCAAACATATGCTTATCTCCATAAAGTACTTTATTATATACATTTCTTGCAACTACATTAGGGTTGGCTGCAGATCTTTTTATTCCATTAATCGTTTTTGTTTTAATTCTTGCAAATTCTTCTTCATCCCATCTAGGTTGTAACAGAATTTCTTCTACAAGGTTTATTGTTTTATCCAAGTTACGTGCTAGTGTATTTCCACTAATAACTATAGATTCTCTTGTAGTATACATATTAATTGATGCTCCTAATAGCTCTATTTCTTCTTCCAACTGCTCTGGGGTTTTAGTAGCTGTTCCTTCCATCATGATATCCGTCATTAGGTTTGCAACTCCTACTTTATCGAATGAATCTAATAAATGACCTCCAGAAATTACTAAACTAAAATTCACTAATGGAAGTTCATTTTGTTCCATACCATATACTTTCATTCCGTTAGCTAAGGTAGTATTCCAAGATGATGGAATATTAAGCTTAGGAGACTCTCCTTCTTTAGGAGCTACAGATCTATCAAAAACCGAAGGTGTCTTTTCTATTTCCTCATTAGTTTCTGCTACTGCTTTTTCTACGTTCTCCTTAATTTCTTCTTCTACTACAGCTGCTTTTTCGGAATCATTTGCTGCTAAATCAGCTTTACCTTTAGGAACGAAACTAGTAATAACGTAAGGTTTACCTTTAATATATTTGTTATATACTCTTAATACATCCTCTTTGGTAACCGCTTTAATATTTTCTATATCCTGAGTAATAAATCCAGGATCACCAGCAAATACATTATATTGTGCCAATTGAAAAGACTTTCCTAATACACTACTTATTCCGTTATAAAACTGAGTCTCTAAACCTGCTTTTATTCTTTCGATATCAGTATCTGTAATTCCTTCTTCTTCAAACTTCTTAAATGCTTCAAAAACTCCAGCTTCAATATCTGCTAAGCTTTTTCCATCATTTGCTGTAACATTTACTCTAAATTTCCCAGCAATTTCCATAGAACGGTTCCAAGCATTCGTATCAGAAGTAAGTTCTTTTTCCTTTACTAACACCTTATACAATGGAGCTTTTTTTCCTTCTGCTAATAACTCCCCTAAAAAATCAAGAGCATATGCATCTTCGGTGTATTGCTCTACCGTAGGCCAAACCATATTTAGCTGTGCGGTAGTAGCAAAATTATCCTCGTGCATAAACCTTTTAGTTTCTGATAAGGTTACATTCTGGACTTTTAATTTCCCTACAGGTTGTCTCTTTTTAATTTCTCCAAAATATTTTTCGATCATAGCTTTAGCATCTGCAGTTTCAAAATCACCTGCAAGTACTAAAGTAGCGTTGTTCGGTCCATAATATTTATCATAAAATTCTTTTACATCTTCTACTGTAGCATTCTGAAGATCAACCAACTCTCCTATCACCTGCCAATTGTAAGGATGTCCTTCTGGAAAAATGTTTTTATCAATAACCCAACTCGTATGACCATAAGGATTATTATCAACTCGCTGTCTCTTTTCATTTTGAACTACTTCTTGTTGATTATTAAAAGCACTTTCAGTAACTGTATTAATTAAGAATCCCATTCTATCAGATTCTAACCACATAACTGTTTCCATAGCATTCTTCGGAACTACTTCATAATATATAGTTCCATCTTGCCAAGTACCTCCGTTAAGAGTTCCTCCAACATCTTGGATCTTCTTGAAGAACTGATCCTGAGGTACATTCTCTGATTCTTGGAATAGCATATGCTCGAATAAATGAGCAAAACCTGTTCTTCCTGTTTTTTCTCGATTTGATCCTACACCATATTGTATAGCAACCGAAACAATGGGATCTGATTTGTCTTGATGTAAAACAACCTGAAGGCCATTTTCTAATTCGTACTTTTCGAAATCGATAGATAATTTACCAACTTCCTCGTTTTCTGATTTAGTTTCTGCTGTTTCTTTTTTACAAGAAATAACGGAAACAAATAAAAAGGATATTGCTACTAAAAGCGTCCTAGATATTCGAGTTTTCATGTTTTATTTTTTTGATTAAGGTTTAAATGTAGTTTAAGGAAATGAGTATTTATATTGTTATATTATTAAAAAAACGTTAAAAAGGTCGTTTTTTATTCAAAAAAGCTTCTATATACATTAAAATTTTAAGATTTATTTATTTTAACTGTTGATCCTAATATAAATCCCTTTATAATATTTTTTTTATAAATACATTACTCTATATCTCATTCCATATTAAACTTAAAAAAAAGAAAAGCTTTATATATTATATATAACAACACAAAATATATAAAGCTTTTATAATTCGTAATTATAAAAATTAATTAAGTATTGACTATTCTTTAACCATTTTCTTAACTAATCTTCTTTGATCATTTTCTATTACAATAAAATAAGCTCCAGGTGACAAAGATGATGTATTCAATTCAACCTGCTTGGAAGTTATTTTCTGGATATCAAGAGTATTATTCAATTTCCTTCCTCTTATATCAAAAATTGTAATAGTAGGATTAACAAAGTTAACTGTATTGTCTATGTACAACTTACTTCGAGTAGGGTTTGGATGGATTTTTATAGCATCTAAATTAAAATCTTCAACACTAAGAGTAGTAGGCTCGACATCTAAAGTAAAATTAATTACTTGTTGTGCTACCCCACAATTTGCTCCAAAAGTAACTTCTACGGTCCAATCTCCATCTTCATCCCCATTAAGTTCTATATTATCAAAATTAATACTATCGGTATTATATGTTTGACCTCCAGGTGCAGTCCAAACTACCGAAGCATTAAACGGAGAAGCTGGTATTGTCAATTCTATATTTAAATCTTCTAAAACTTCAATTGTTTCTCCGTTGCTAAATGATACTGCTGTTCCTCCATCAATACTATATACTGTGTCTCCATCCGATAAATCAGGAGTATCAGCTGCAATGTTAATATTTACAGGTGTTCGAATCGATTCACACCTCCCTCCTTTTGATGTAAAATTCCAATCATAAAAGAAGTAATAGAATTCTAATGCATTTACTGTGTTTCCAACAATTGAGACTACATTGGAAGGTGAAGTATAAGGATAACTAACTCCATTTCCTGCAGGTGTCCTTCTTAATGAAACTAAATCACTTGTTACAGATATTATATTATTATTCCCTTTAGGAACATTAAGGTTTACAATTACTAACGATTCCCCTAATGGAATGTCTACAGTAGTTGAAGCGACTACATTTCCAGCTGCATCAGCAACTTGTATAGTTCTAGATCCAGCAGACATAGCTGACATCATAAAAGACTCAATAGTTATATCATCATTCGTATTAAAAATCAACCCCTGAGAAAAATCATAATCAGCAGCTGTACTAATATCTGGCGCAGGTGTTTTCTCTGAAACTATTACTGAAGAAACCCCTGAAACATAATAAGTAGTAGGACCTGTTATAGCTGGGGTTATAAAAGATGTCCCTGTTGCTATTTCAGCACCTCCTGTAGCAGCAGTATACCACTTATAATCTGTACTCCCCGAGGCTGTAAGTGTTGCTTGATCATTAGCACAAACATCAATATCAGAAACTAAAGGTTGTAAAGCTTCTTCCAAATCTAACGAAAATGCATACTCAATTGATCCACATGTTCCATCTGAATCAATTGTCACCAAATATTCACCAGCTTCATTTAAGGATAGATCATTAATTGTTATAGACGCATCTACACTTGAGAAGCCATTAGGTCCAGACCAAACATAAGTTGGATTAGCTCCTGTAAGTACATCTAATTGAAATTTGATTGATTGTCCAGTACATAAGCCTACTAAGGACCCTTCTTCAACAGCTCCATTATCTATTGATAATTCTTGTTTTGCAGTAATTGTAAGACAATTAGGAAGTGAAGATCTCCATATACCCCTTCCATAAGTAGCTGCGGTAATGGAATTATCAGCTATATTAATTTCTAAATCATTAACTATAGTAGTTGGTAAATTATTTAAAAATGGAGTCCAAGATCCATCATTAACACTCCTATATACACCAATACTCGTACCTATGTATATTGGATCTTGTGATTGACCAGAATGGTGCACTATATCATTTATAAAAAAATAATTATCATTTATTGGTAAATTTGAAGAAATATTATTGAAAGTATTTCCTCCATCGATTGACTTATGAACGGCAGATGCCGTAGTAACCCATACAATATTAGGATCTGTATTATGAATAGCTATTCCTCTTATTCTGCTTCCAAAATTAAATACATCTACAACATTATTTCCTGAATCAGTTGTTTTCTTAAGCGTACTACTTACTGAAATATACATAATTGCATTATCAGATGACGCTATTTCCATTTGACTTGCTGAACTTCCTAAATCCGCTAATTGTACCCATCCATTTTCAGCTGCATTTAAACGATATAAATTATCATAACCCGCAAATAACTCTCCTGTTGCGTTTATTGCTAATGGCGTTATCCAATTCCCATTAGATCCAGCTGGTTGGGGTACACTTCCTGAACCACTACTACCTGCATTTGAAGACAAATATAGCCCTCCTCCATTTTGAATAAATCCGTAATACTTATCATCATTTGTTGGGTCAATTGCTGTATCCATGCCATCTGCACCATAGTAATTAAGCCAATTTCCATTTCCATTATTATATGCGTGCCCTCCATTATCTTGCAATCCTCCAACCATTTTATTTGGATCATTTTGGGAAACAGCCACTTTATAAAATTGACTTGCTTGAATACCTGCTGTATGATCTGTAAAAACATTACCACCATTAGTAGATGAATAAATACCTCCGTCTGAACATACGAAAACAGTTCCCCCAAAAGATCTAATCATATGTATATCTGCATGCGTATAAGACGCACCTTGAGGGAAAGACCATTCATTTAATTTACTAAAAGATGTACCTCCATCATCTGACTTCCAAACATTAAGACAACCTACAAATACTTCATCAGCATCTGTTTGAGAAACACCTAAGGCCAAATCATAAAAAGCTTGTTGGCTTTCTATAACATCAGTAGAACTATTTTTTTCTAAGAAAGAATCCCCACTATTTTCAGAGCGATATACACCTTGAAAAGATTCGTCCGCATTAACACTTAATATGTAGACATATTCGTTATTCGCAGGTGTTACCTCAATTACCATTCTACCACTACCTACTGGAGTTCCATTGGTAATCATATTAAAAGAATCTCCTCCATTGGTCGATTTATAAAATTCGCTAGGAGTTACAGCATATATTACATTAGGATCACTTGGTTTTAATTTAATATCTTTAATATTTCCTGGTAACGTAACATTCCAAGTTACACCAGCATCTATTGATTTAAAAATTCCTGTATTAGTAGCTACCCATAATATACTAGAATTAGTTGGATGTATATAAATTTCATTCATTGACAATGGTGTATTACTTGGAGCCAACCCAGTCGGATTCCAAGTTTGTCCGCCATCTGTAGATTTAAAAACACCGGCACTTAAAGTATCATTTCCATCATCATCTCCTGTGGAGATATAAATAACATCTGAATTTGAATAATCTATAGCTATTCCAGAAACACCTATTTGAGGTAAATTATCTGTTAAAGGCACCCAAGCATTTCCAGCATTAACTGATTTCCATAATCCTCCTGCAGGAGTACCTACATACCAAATATTTGCATCATTAGGGTCTACAGTTATAGCATTAATTCTAGCTTGACCTGAAGACCAAGACCCTGTATTTGTATGCGTAAAAGGTCCTATGGCTTCCCAACTACTTAAATCTGTAGATATTAATTTATTATTTATTTCATTCTTATGTTCCCAAGCAATCCATTTATCTTCAGGAGTTGGCAAGTATCCTTCTCCATCAACAACATCCTCCCAAATATATTCCCATCTTTTAAATGGTTTATACCCACTACCTTTCTTACTTGGGTCCCTAGTTTCCCAATAATCATTAAAAGCTTGTTGAATTTCTTTAAAAGTAGGTTTCAATTCCTTATTGGTCTTACTCTGTTTCAGGTTCCGCATCCAAGGAGCATCTTGATTGTATTGAGCATTAATTATTCCGAAAAAAAGTAGAGCGAAAAAGAGATAAAAATTTTTCATAATTTGTACGAAAGGTTAATAAATGTTTTAATATATAGATTTATTTAATTCAAAAAAAATGTCTTGTTTAATTACAACAGTTTTAGCAAAAATTACCCTACTCATAATCTAAAGAAACTTCTGCTAACTATAATAAATTTTATCCCAACCATCCATCACGATCCAAACTACGATATTGTATTGCTTCAGAAATATGATCACCACTAATGGATTGAGCACCTTCTAGATCTGCTATAGTTCTAGAAACCTTTAAAATTCTATCGTAAGCTCTTGCAGAAAGGTTTAATCGTTCCATCGCTGTTTTTAATAATTCTTTTGAAGCATCATCTAACTGGCAATAAACTCTTAATTGCCTTACTCCCATCTGAGCGTTATAATGAATATTCTTTAGATCTAGAAACCTATTTGTTTGTATATCCCTAGCTTTAATAACACGTTGTCTAATCTTAACACTACTTTCACCTCTTCTTTCTTCACTTAGTTTATCAAAAGGAACTGGAGTAACTTCAATATGAATATCAATACGATCCAATAGCGGTCCAGAAATTTTACTAAGATATCGTTGCATCTCGGCTGGAGAAGAAGTTACTGGTGCATCTGGATCATTAAAATATCCACCTGGACTGGGATTCATACTTGCTACTAACATAAAACTAGATGGATAAGTAACAGTAAATTTAGCTCTAGAAATTGTTACCTCTCTATCCTCTAATGGTTGCCGCATGACTTCTAATACTTCACGCTTAAATTCGGGAAGTTCATCCAAAAACAAAACACCATTATGTGATAATGAAATCTCACCAGGTTGTGGATAACTGCCTCCACCAACTAAAGCAACATTAGAAATTGTATGATGCGGACTACGAAAAGGGCGCTGTGCCATTAGTCCAACATTATCTTTTACCCTTCCCACAACACTATGTATCTTTGTCGTTTCTAAAGCTTCCTGAAGAGACATTGGAGGTAAAATACTTGGTAACCTCTTGCTCAGCATTGTTTTTCCACTACCAGGTGGTCCAACCAAAATAATATTATGACCACCAGCAGCTGCAATCTCCATGCACCTTTTAATACTTTCCTGACCTTTGACATCTGCAAAATCAAACTCTGGATTATCCAATTCTTTATAAAACTCTTCTCTAGTATCTACAATAGTTTGCTTCAATACTCCTTTACCATCAAAAAAATCAATCACTTCTTTAATATTTTCTACACCATAAACTTCAAGATTATCTACTATTGCAGCTTCTTTTGCATTTTGAGTAGGCAGAATAAATCCTTTAAACCCTTCTTCTCTTGCTTTAATTGCAATAGGTAAGGCACCTTTTATAGGTTGAAGACTTCCATCTAACGATAATTCTCCCATTATTAAATAATCAGAGATATTCTCCCCTTTAATCTGAGAACTAGCCGCTAGTATTCCTAAAGCTAATGTTAAGTCATATGCCGATCCTTCTTTTCTAAGATCCGCTGGGGCCATATTTATTGTAATCTTCTTTCCTGGAAGTTTATAACTGTTATTCTGCAGAGCCGCCGCAATCCGGAAACTACTCTCTTTAATTGCGTTATCAGGCAACCCGACCAAATGGTATCCAATTCCTTTATCTATATTAACTTCTACAGTTATTGTTGTAGCCTCAACGCCAAAAACGGCACTTCCAAAGACCTTAATAAGCATACTCTTTTTTTTGATTATAACTAGAATATCTCCTTATGTGATACCGTCGTTATAAGTATATGTCACTTTCAACATATATGTTACTGTTAAATCAGTACTATTTTTAATTAATTATAAAAATTATGGCAGGATTGCATCGTAATTAAGCATATTGTTTCTTAATAAAGAAACAATAGATAATAGGTTATTAAAATTATGTAGTAATTATTGTTATAAATTAAATAAATTTCGAGGAAAGAGGAACTTTACAACATTAATAATAAAGAGTGAATTCTAATTAAATTCAGTAAGCTACTAGTTAGAAAGGCTAAAATATTTTAAAATAAAAAAAGCTTAACAAATGTAAACGTAACTACTGAATAAAAAACAAACAAAACGATTTCTAAACGGTATTTTTCAACGATTCTCTTTAACATTAGGAGTGGTTTAAGTTCTTAGTTTATATATAAAACAGTTAACTACCTTACTACCCTATATTTCTTTAAAAAAAATCCCAACTTGGTTAGTTGTTGGGATTTCATAAAAAACAATAATTTTGGTATAAGTGAAGTTTTATTGTCTTAAAAACAATAAAAACATACCATCTTCATTTGATTAAAGGCTCATCATGTTACATAACAAATTATCTAGAGAACCGCTTCTTGATGAGAAAGAAACAATCTCTCATTTAAAAATCTAAGGGTTGGTATTTTATCTTTTGTTTCTACTAGTATCGAGATATTATTATTACTCCCTCCATAAGAAATCATTCTCACTGGTATATAATTTAAAATCTCAAAAAGTTTATGAGAATTTTTATCATTAATTACAGATTCTCCAACAATACAAATAATACTATGATTCTGCTCTACTGTTACCTCTGCATATCCTTCTATTTCTTTTACAATTTCATCAATATGAGTAGTGTCATCAATCGTTAAAGAAATTGCTATTTCTGATGTAGTTATCATATCAATTGATGTATGATAATTATCAAAAACTTCAAAAATTCTTCTAAGATACCCATGTGCCATTAACATTCTATTTGATTTAATCTTAATAGCTGTAATTCCGTCTTTCGCAGAGATGGCTTTCAATCCCTTTCTATATGTTTTATTAGAAATAATAGTTCCGGCTGCTTTAGGATCAAATGTGTTTTTTAACAACACTGGAATATCCATATCTACAACTGGAGAAACCGTTTGTGGGTGTAAAATTTTAGCTCCGAAATATGCTAATTCTGCAGCCTCATTATACGTAAGGTGTGCTATTGGATTGGTCCCTTCCACATATCTTGGATCATTATTATGTAATCCATCTATATCAGTCCATATTTGAATCTCACTTGCATTTACAGCTGCACCTATAATAGTAGCCGTATAATCACTACCTCCTCTTTTTAACGTGCTTAATTGATTTAAATGATCTCTACAAACAAATCCTTGAGTTATATATATGCCAGAAGGTTCGTTAGCTTCCAAAACCTTATTCAACTTTTTAGAAACCTTCTGAATATTTGGGTTATCCACATTATCCACGCACATAAACTCTTTCGCTGCTATAAGTCTATTCTCAACCTCAATAGTACTCAAAAAATTTGAAAAAATGTAAGTCAACAAAGTCTCTCCAAAAGTGAGAACTTTAGCATTTAACTCTTCTGTATATTCTTGATTAGATAACTCTAACATTTCTGTTATCAATGAGGAAATTCCATCTTTAAGATTATTTCTCAATTCTAAGTCTTCAATCAAAGAATCAACAACTTCTATATGTTTATTCTCTAGTCTATGTAGATTTCTAGTAATGGCTTCTGCATCTTTTAACTTTATATATGCTACTAAATTTACTAATTGATCAGTCACACCAGACATTGCTGAACATACAACAATCTTTTGATCACTATCACTAATAAGTATATCTTTTACTTTATACAAATTTTCTACAGATCCAACAGATGTTCCACCAAACTTTAAAATCTTCATAACACTTTCATTTTATGATGCATAATTAGACAATAGTGAATAAAGAATAAATATTTTCATAAAAAAAGTATATATTTACACAATATGTTAAATATCTAACAAATGAAAACTATAACCGATTGTGTTCACAATATATTAAGGCATCAACCATTCTTAGAAGATGCGCTATCAAGAGATATTATTAATTTTAGTTCACTTGCCGCTGATCTATTGCCACAAGTGGAAAAAGAAATGAGAAAACCTGTAAAACCTGGTTCTATTGTCATGGCATTGCGCAGATATCATCCTAAAAGAATTAAACATTCCGAAAATCTCGGAAGCTTAGGAGATATTGTAGTAAGATCTGGGATTACCGAATATGCTTTTTTAAACTCTAACACTATTCTTACCAGTCAATCTAATTTATTAAACACTGTAAAAGATAAATCAAAAACTTACTTTACATATTCAAGTAATTTTCAAGAAAGCAATATACTTGTTTCCTCTTCTCTTAAAGAAATTGTTGAAAATCATTTTAAGAATGAAACTTGTATTTCTATCAAAGATGATTTATCATCTATGTCTATTGCTCTTCCCGACGATAGCTCAAGATCCATTGGATTGTATTTCTATATATTTAAGCTTTTAGCATATGAGGGGATTCCCGTTTTTGAAATCATATCAACCTCTAATTATTTTACTCTTTTTTTAGAAAAAGAATATGTTAATGATGCCTTTCTCTTAATGAATGAAATAAAAGAAAATTAAAATATTGATAATAAAAAAAGCCCTGATAACAGGGCTTTTTTTTCTTTTTTATTTGCTTACCAAATATTTACTCGTTTCTCTGGTTCTAAATACATTTTATCTCCTTGCTTAATATCAAAAGCATCATAAAATGCTTGAACATTTAACAAAGGTTGAATTGCTCTAGTAGTACCAGGAGAGTGTGGATCCGTTTTAATTTGTGTTCTTAACGCATCTTCTCTAACTTTCGTTCTCCAAACGGTAGCCCAAGACATAAAAAATCGTTGTTCTGGAGTAAATCCATCAATATCCTCAGGTCTTCCATTTTCTGCTAAATGCATCTGTAATCCATCATAAGCTCCTAATACACCTCCAAGATCTCCAATATTTTCTCCAAGAGTAAACTTACCATTAATATACACACTATCTAAAACTTCAATAGCACTATATTGTTCAGCTAAGGCATCACCTCTTTCAGTAAATTTCTTAAGATCATCTTCTGTCCACCAGTTAGAAAGATTTCCATTTGCATCAAAACGAGCACCAGAATCATCAAAAGCATGAGAGATTTCGTGACCTATTACTGCTCCAATACCACCATAATTTACAGCTTCATCTGCAGTATAGTTATAAAATGGAGGTTGTAATATTGCTGCAGGAAAAACAATCTCATTATTAAGAGGGTTAAAATAAGCATTCACTGTCTGTGGAGACATTCCCCATTTAGTTTTATCTACAGGTTCTCCTATATCCTCAAATTGTTTATCCTGAGCCCACTTACTTACAGCTGCCATATTATCAAAATAAGATTTATCTGCAGAAACTGCCATCTGAGAATAATCTTCCCATTTGTTTGGATATCCAATTTTAACCGTGAACTTATCCAGCTTTTCTATTGCTTTAACCTTAGTCGTATCACTCATCCAATCTAATCGCTCAATTCTGCCTTTAAAAGCCGTAATTACATTAGCAATCATTTTTTCTGCCTTTTCTTTTGCTTCAGGCGGAAACTTTTCATCAACATATAATTGTCCTAATGCTTCTCCTACTGTCCCATTAACAGTAGCCAAAGCACGCTCTTCTGCTGGTCTTTGTTCCTTTTGACCTCTTAAGTATTTACTATAAAAATCCCAGTTCGCTTTTTCGATATCGGTCGTTAAAAGACCTGTAGCACTATTAAATGTATCCCATCTAACTAAAGTTTTGATATCTTCTATAGATGTGTTTTTTAAAAAACCATCTAAAAACTTTGTGTATCTCAAATGAGCAACTATGATCGTATCAAACTTCTTTGTTACGCCAAGATCTGAAATCATTTTACTTAAATCTACACTTGACAACATCTTGTCTGCCTCTGCTAGTGTTCTTGGATTATTATAATTACGAGCGTCTCTACTCTCTTCTTTATTAAGCCTTGGCTCAGCAAGCTGAGTTTCCATTTTTAGGATTTTATCTGCTGCAATTTTTGCATCTGCTTCAGCGTCTCCTAACATTCCAAGCATTCTTACGATATGCTTTTTATATTCTTCACGGATTTCTTTTGATTTTGAATCCTGATCTAAATAGTAATCTCTATCAGGTAAACCAAGACCATTTTGACCAAGGTATACAGCATTCATAGCACTATTATTAAGATCTGCCTGTACTCCTAATCCAATAAATGGTGAAGAAACCGAAGGGTTTTTCGCCAATACTGTTTGAAGATCTTCCAAATTCTTTATAGATGCAATAGCGTCTAATGCAGGTTGTAGTGGCTTTACTCCTGATGCATTTCTAGCCGTAGTATCCAATTTTGTATCAAAAATTGCCAAAGCTTTAGCCTGATCCGTATCGGCACTATATTTCCCACTTTTTTTTGCTTTAGCCAATATTTCCAAAACATCATTATCAGTAGATTTTCTTAATACGCCAAAACCACCCCAGCTAGTTCTATCTTCTGGAATTTCTGTATTCTTCATCCAACTACCATTAATGTAGTTATAAAAATCTTCCTTTGGACTAACGGTGGGGTCCATATTGTCCAAAACGATACCGGGAACTTTTTCAACCTCGGCAACAGCCTCAGTTTCCTTTTCTTCCTCTTTTTTGGTTTCATTCTTGCAACTGACAAATGCAATGACGAATGCAGCCAAAAAATACACTTTTCTCATTTTTGTATTCATTTTATTAATAAATTAAGTTTAGTTCTTTGGAATAAGACGTAAAAATTGAGGATTCGTTACTCATATCCAATCTCGCAAGTTAGGCAAATTGTAAAAATACAGGAAGTTCTTTTTAAAAATTTAACTAATCGAAAACAAAAACACAATCATTAAACCATTGATTAACAATGTCTAAACCGTAAAAAGTGTTATCTTATTAACAAAAAATTAGCTACAAAACATCATTAATAATGACCATTATTTTTTAGAATTAAGTCTGTAAATATTAGTTTCTAAAATTAAATACAGCGAATTTATTTAAGTAATCGTGTATCAAAACTAAAAGGTTCAATCTCTATTAACTTTACCAAATTAAAATCCGGATGTAATGGATTAATAAGAAGATTCTGTTCTCTTGGTACTATAATACTAGGAACTTTTAATCCTAAGTTTATATTCTCCGATATCCAATTTAAAGCAAAATGTTGAATTCCTGTAGACGGTGGTATTTTATTCCAATCTTTTGGTAATTCTTTAATATCAATTGTGGAAATTAGATCATCCGGCAATTCTATGGTAGCAATAGCCATATTATCAGGAAAATATGCAGCTGGCAAGTGTGCTAGCACCTCCAAAACAGAAAGGGCCGCAGTAGTACTTGTATATAAAACAGCAACTCCTTTTGGATTCCATCTACCGCCAACAGTTTTAGCTCCAATTCCAGTAAGGTCTTTTATATATTTTTGTTTAGCAATTCTATATACCAACATTATGCAAAAATTCCATGCTCTATACGAATTAACTCTTCGTTTAATAACTGAAACCCAAATGTAGTATCTAGAAGTTCTTTTGGTTTTTTTGTAGCTAATGCAACATTTGGATGTTCCATCCATCTCTTAAAGCGCTCCAAGTCACCAAAAATATTTTCTCCTCTTGCATAAAGTTTTGCTAATTGCAATGCTTTTGAGCTTGCTTCAGTACTTAACTTTTTGTTGAGTTCATAACGTTGTATTGTCCGCTCCGATAAATGTAAAACATGTGCTAACTCGCTTTGATCAAAATCTATTGTTTTGGCAAGGTGCAGCAATGCTCTTTTATCAATCCCGTTACGGGATAACTCTATAAAATCATACACATTATGTAAAGGAATATCAATATTGAGGTACCTTAACAAACCTTCACTTTCTAAACCATCATAATCCAACGGTGATACTGCGCTCATAACCAAAAGAATTTAATATTGACAAATGTACAAAAAAAAATGACAATTGACTTTGTTATTCTAAAATTAAATCCAAATCCACACTTACAGAATCCAATCTAGCTTCCATAGATCTAATTGCTACAGTAGACAAATATCTACCTAAAGGTAATACTGGTTTTATAGAAAACTCTTCTTTTTTAATACCACCAGTTAATGGATTAACAGAAGAAGGTATAATTTCTGTTTGCTTTAAACTAATTATATAATCTTCTCCTAATTTTTTCATTACTTCTTTTGTATGACCATACCTTACATTTTTAAGGGTTGTCAACGGAGCTGAAAGTTGCGTACTTGTTTTAGCTATTTTTCGATCTTCTTCATTAGTAATAATTAGATGTTTTATTCTAACTTTTTCCTTTAACAATGGAAAAGAATCGTTTAATACTCTTTTAAGTACTTCTTCAATACCTATTGATACTCTACCTCCAATATTATCATAATATCCAGCATCTGCATATTGATCGGACATTGATACTTCTGTTTTCATCCTTTTTCTAACTTCTCCAACAGGAGTAATAAAAGGAAAACTAGCATTAATCCTCATGGCAGTAGAAAGAGCTATAGAATTATTAGGATAATTTGATTGTAATCCTTCAAAAAAATCATTCATTCCTCTTAATTCTCTTACATCAGAATACTCTACTGGGCTTATAATATTATAATTCCCCGTCTGAGTATGCGTTGTATTTACTAATAATAAAGGAGGTGTTTTCTGTAAAACAAAATCCGTAGTATCACTTATCAAAATATTAGCATAAAAAGATAAAAACTCTTTATCCATAATACTTTTCCCTTTTGAATCTAAAAAGTATTCCTCATGAGTTCGAGTCCATTGCTCTTCTAATAGTTGGCCTCTATTCTTAAAATTAAATAGACTGGTAACTTCTTTAAACAGATCTCTTCCTAATAAAGAAAGTAATGCTACTGATAAATAATTTTCCTTATAAATATTACTAGCTTTATAATTTAGATTCGTGTTTTGAGTGTCCCTATCAATTACAAAATTGGATTTTTTGCCTTGTAAACTTGTATTTCTAGCTTCAGCAAAAAACATTGAATTACCAACACCTCCCCCAGAAGCTCCTGTTAACGAAAGTAAATGTTTTTCAAAATAATCTCCGTTGGATTTTTCATACAAATAACTATGTACTAAAAAAGCCCAAAGCCCTGCTCTTGACCCCCCTCCTTCGGAAGAAGCCATAATGATCGGAAAAAATGAATCCGCATTTTTAATAATATTTTCTCTACTCTTTAGCCAATGATATATATAAGTATCTAATGATGGTCTATCAACTTGTGTTTCTATTAAATTAAGTTGATAGTGGTCTGAAGTATCTGAAAAAAACTTAGCAGAAAAAATACAGAAAACTGTTACAATTGATAGTAAAGGAAAACGCATTTTTTTTCCTAACAAAATCAACACAAAACAGATCATAAAAAGACTTAAGAGTGAAAGTATTAAAACAGACAAGGGGTTTATACCAGTAACTAGGCTCGGATAAAAATTAAATAATAAAAATGTCGTTAACATGATAAACCCAGACATTAAAATTAAGGTGTAAAAAAGCTTTTTGGGAAAACGTTTTAAAAACCTATAACTATTAAACGATAGTGTAAAAAACAATAACACTAACGCACTATTAGATAAAAACAAATTACCTAAATCCTTTTCTGCTTGAGTGTTTAATGTACCTAATGATATAATTAAAACCATTAAGCCGATAGAAACTATAAAAACAAAAAACTTAGTTTTTGCACTTCTATTTAAAAAATCTTTCAGCAACTTATATAACTTAGGCTCTGATAATAGTAATAGTAAAAAAATAATCAGAATTAAAGTATTTGTTGGATTCAAAAACCTAGTATATGTATTTTCTAATCCAAATAATTCCATAGCATTAAGAATACTTAATGCTGATATTGTAAGTAACAGAATTGCCAAAATTCTAGGTAAAGTTTTTCTCATATGAATTCTAGTTATATAATTATAACTAGCAGATTCACTCTTATCCTGAAACCTATAATGCTGATTAGGAACAAATCCGATAAGATTTGTAAGCGTAATATCTTTATAATTATGAAAATAAAAATACTTTGGAGCGTTCCATATTAAAAACGCAGCAATAATAAGTAAACTAAAATACAAAGGAACCTCTAATAAAAAAGTATCTGCTTGGTTAAGGATTAGCAATAAATCCACCGTTTGCGGAAAGTGCCACAAAGCTAAATAGACAAACCCTATAAAAAAAAGGCTGATAATATTATTAGAAAGTTCTCGCAATAGGTTTTTAAACCAAATATTAAAGCCTTCGAAAAATAATAATAGTTTGATCATCATTACATCAAATTTAAAACTAAAAATTCCGAAATCACTGACTAATTTTAAAAATAACATCTGAAAAAATCAGATTTTATCATTTCTCTTTCAAAAACCTCAAAAGCAATAAATTGGAAATCAATTTGTTAATGAAAATGTAAAATTTAACATTTGTCTAAACACCTGTATTTATGGGTCTAACGAGAATATTTATAAAATTCATTGTGATGAAATCAAGATTTAAATCTAAAAAATTACGGTTTTAACATAAAAAGTTGTATCTTGTCGTTGATTATGTGTTTTACGACGAATAAAACACTATTTAAGTAAGAAAAAGCTTACTTTTTTAATTGCAGTTTAACCCAAAAACTGAACCTTATGAAAAAATTATTACCCCTATTAACATTACTTTTTGCAAGTGTAGCATTTGCAAACGTAAAAATTGACATTTCCTATAAGTTAATGTCTGTGACTGAAAACACAATAATTAACGGTTTAGATGAGAACACCGAAGAAGGAGTCATTTTTATCACCGAAAGTTTACATATCGAAAACGGAGCGAGAATTAAAATTAGAAATGCCTGTCTAGTAATCTTAGGCGATATTTCTGGAAACGGAATTCTTGATGTAGATGAATCGGCTACCGTTACCCTAGAAGGTGAGAAAAAAGGAAGAGTTACCTTTATTGATAGATTTCTAGCAGATTCTACGTGTCAGCAGAGTACTGGTCTAGAAACATTTAAAAATATTAAGGATGTGCCCCAAGGTCTTAATTATAGTCTTTACACTTTAACAGGTAGATTATTAGACCACGGTATAATTGATGACTACATTCACAATTACAGAGATCCAAAAACATACTTCATCAAAATTGAAGGTTACAAATTGAAAAAAATCGTTTTTAAAGGTTAAATCAATCATAAAAAGTAAGGTTTTATGATAGCACGGCAATTTAATTGTCGTGCTTTTTTTATGCGCTATAAAATTTAGGTTACCTCCTAACAAAGCAATATTTTTGATATAAAACAATTCCGAATGATTTCTGTATCAAAAGCACTATCCATAATTTCAGAAGTATCATATACTCCTAAAGTAAAAACAGTTCCATTAAAAGGTACTAATGGATTAGTTCTTAGTAAAAATATTGACTCTTCAATACATATGCCACCATTCCGTCAATCAGCAATGGATGGATATGCATTATTACTCCACGATAAAAATACCTATCAAATTATTGGAGAAGTAAAAGCCGGAGATCCAGATGACTATAGTTTATTACCAGGACAAGGAGTTCGTATTTTTACTGGAGCCAGAGTTCCGAATAATGCAAATACTGTAGTAATTCAAGAAAAAGTGATAAGATCAGAAGATATCATTACAGTACATGGAGAAGTAAATAAAAATCAAAATATTAGAGCTATTGGAGAACAGATAAAAAAAGGGGACATCGCATTAGCTAAAGGAACGAAATTATCGCCTGCAGGTATTGGTTTTTTATCGGGATTAGGAGTTAATGAAGTCCAAGTTTTTACTCCTCCAAGCGTTGCTATAATAACCACTGGTAACGAATTAATACCTCCAGGGCAAAAACTGCAAGAAGGAAAAATTTACGAGAGTAACTCCTTACAATTACAATCAGTACTCGAACAATCTAAAATTAAAAAGATTAATAAATACATCGTACAAGATGAATATGAAAGTACTAAAGAAACTATCCGACAAGCCATCATAAACAATGATTTAGTATTAATTAGTGGTGGAATTTCTGTGGGCGATTACGATTTTGTAAAAGAAGCTTTATCAGAGCTTCGCACCGAAGAGTTATTCTATAAAATTAAACAAAAGCCTGGTAAGCCTTTGTTTTTTGGAAGAAACAACAAAACCTTAATTTTCGCATTACCTGGAAATCCAGCATCTTCTCTGACTTGCTATTATATTTATGTAATTCCGGTTATACAAAAAATGATGGGTACTATAACTTCTCTTGGTCTTAAAAGGACTATGAAATCTTTAACAGAGGATTTTGTCAAAAAAGGAGATCGAGCACAATTCTTGAAAGCTAAAACTTCCGAAGAAAGCGTAGAAGTTCTAGAAGGCCAAAGTTCTGCAATGCTATACTCTTATGCTGTAGCGGATGCTCTGGTTTTTATACCTGAAAACATTAATCAAATTGACAAAAATTCTTTAGTAGAGACCATTTTGTTACCGCAATAATTTTATATTTTTTCTAAAAATCCTACTTAAATTTCGGTTTACTTGACCAAAATCATACAATTTTGAGGAAATCATAAAAATTTCTGAAAGAGTCTATTCTTCATTTTTTTCGTTATATCTTGCAGGAAACAACGCCCAACATGTACCAAATAAAAAGCAGGATATGGATAGAAGGAGATAAAGGTGTCTTTTTAGGAGAAGGAAGAATTAAAATCCTAAAAGCCATAGAACTAGAAGGATCTCTATCGAAAGCTGCTAAATCTCTTGGAATGTCTTACAAGAAAGCTTGGAATTTAGTCGATTCTATCAATAAAAACGCTTCAATTCCAGTCGTTATTACCAATACTGGTGGAAGCGGCGGTGGCGGTACCAAAATCACTGAATATGGGCTAAAAATGATTTCTGCATTCGAAAATATTAACAAAAATTGCTGGGATTTCTTAGATCAGCAACTAAAAGAATTACAGTTATGAGTTCTACGAAAGATCTGGACATAACAGGAATCATACTAGCCGGTGGTAAAAGCAGTAGAATGGGACAAGACAAAGGCTTAAAGTTGCATAGAGGCAAACCTTTTATATATCATATTATTAAGGCAATTGAATCAATTACGGACAGAATTCTAATCATAACTAACAATCCAGAGTATACAATTTTTGGATATCCTTGTATTAGTGATGTTATTCCTAATTTGGGGCCTGTAGGAGGCATATATACTGGTCTAAAACACACCAAAACAGCACACAACTTAGTACTTAGTTGTGATGTCCCCTTAATTGATTCCTTAGTTTTTAATAAACTTATTGCCTCATATGAATCTAATTTTGATGTAATTACTTTTCAAGATATACCATTGATCACTTTATACAACAAATCTGTCATTAATACTTTTCTTGAAAGTATAAACACAAAACGCTTAAGTTTAAAACAAACATTATCTGCATTAAAGGTAAAAAGCATTCCTATTGAAGAAAGCATAGCTCCTTTTATAAAAAATATAAATACACCAAAACAATATAAAGAAGCAACACAATGGAATTAAAGGTTTTATATTTCGGGATGATTGCTGAAATCACCAATTGTCAAGAAGAAATGATCTTCTTAGAACAAGGAAGTAACGTAGATCAATTAGAAAACTTACTTAAAGACAAATACAGAAAATTACAGGACCTATCATTTAAGATAGCAATTGATAAAGAAATTAAATCAAATATTGTCTTACTTAATACCAAAAATGAAATAGCACTACTACCTCCATTTTCTGGCGGTTAAAAAAGAATAACAAATGAAAAAAAGAAA
Organism: Aquimarina amphilecti; assembly: GCF_900109375.1. Classification (GTDB taxonomy): domain Bacteria; phylum Bacteroidota; class Bacteroidia; order Flavobacteriales; family Flavobacteriaceae; genus Aquimarina; species Aquimarina amphilecti. The sequence goes on along the minus strand of NZ_FOAB01000011.1, from coordinate 24,671 downwards.
AACTGTTTTTATAGAGGGACCAATAAAACCTAGTTTTATAGCTAACTCTATTGAAAAACATCAAATCAAAACATCAATTGGTGCACATGATATTTTTTTAGGTCAAGTAAGAGCTGATGAAATTGAGGGAAATATTGTACAGGCTATTGAATATTCTGCATACAAAGATATGGCAGAAGAAAAGTTTCATGAAATACGTGAAGCGACTTTTAGTAAATATGATCTTACCTGTATGCATATTTATCATAGTTTGGGTAAGGTGAAGGCTGGTGAAATTTGCCTTTTCGTATTTGTATCAGCTCCCCATAGAAGAGTTGCTTTTGAAGCGTTAGAGTTTTTAGTAGAAGAAATCAAGAAAGATGTTCCCGTCTTTGGCAAAGAAATATTTGAAGACGAAACTCATGTTTGGAAAGTAAACAATTAAGAATGGTAGACATCACACATAAAAACAACACACTTCGTACTGCAGTAGCGCAGGCTATTGTTAAAGTAGGAGACTTAGAAACTATAGAAGCAATTGTATCTAAAAGTATTCCTAAGGGAGATGTTTTTGAAATGGCGAAAACTGCAGGTTTATTTGCAGTTAAAAGAACTAGCGATATGATTCCGGATTGTCATCCATTACCAATAGAATATACAGCGATAGATTACAAAATCAACAATCTGGAAATCACAATTGAGATGACTGTAAAAACTATCTATAAAACTGGTGTAGAAGTTGAAGCAATGCATGGTGCGTCTGTAGTTGCGCTTACGATGTATGACATGCTAAAACCTGTAGATAAAAATGTAGAAATCCAACAGATCAAACTGCTTCGTAAAAAAGGTGGTAAATCGAGCTATAAAGATAATGGGGAACCTTTTACTGCTGGGGTTGTTGTATGTTCTGACTCTATCTCTGCAGGTCACAAAGAGGATAAAGCAGGTAAAGCAATAATAACAAAATTAGAACAATGCGGAGTTACAATTAATACCTATGTTATTATTCCTGATGAGATACATGAAATTCAACAGCAAGTTAACTCATTAAAGGAGGCTGGTAGTGACCTTATCATTTTTACTGGTGGTACCGGATTATCTCCACGCGATGTAACCCCCGAAGCTCTAACTCCATTAATAGAACGACGTATCCCAGGAATCGAAGAAGCAATTCGTAATTATGGACAAGACCGTATGCCCTATGCTATGCTTTCTAGAAGTGTCGCTGGAGTGATAGGAGAAACATTAGTACTCGCTTTACCAGGATCTACAAATGGAGCAAAAGAATCTATGGAAGCTATTTTTCCTGCTGTATTACATACATTCAGAATACTTAAAGGTGCTAAACACGATGCAAATGAATCATAATTAAAAGTGGATATAGATAATCAGAACATATTAACAGATAGTCTCGGTCGTTCACATACATATCTTAGAATCTCATTAACAGAAAGATGCAATCTAAGATGTACTTACTGTATGCCTGCTGATGGAATACCTCTAAGACCTAAAGAACATCTGATGACAGCAGATGAAATCCTTACTATTGCTAAAGAATTCGTAAGTATTGGAGTTACTAAAATCAGATTAACTGGAGGAGAACCAATGGTAAGAAAAGATTTTCCATTAATTTTAGAGAAACTAGCCGCATTACCTGTAGAATTAGGAATTACCACTAATGGAGTATTAGCGGAACGTTTTCTTCCTCTGTTAAAAGAAAACAATGTTACTACTATTACCATAAGTATTGATTCACTACACAAAAACAAGTTTGAGAAGATTACTCGTCGAAATGAATTCGAAAAAGTCTGGAATACAATTCAGCTTTTTCAGAAAAAAGGTTTTAATGTCAAACTAAATATTGTTTTGATAAAAAATTTCAATGAAGACGAAATCATTGATTTTATTAATTTAACAAAGAATCAAAATCTTACCATTCGTTTTATTGAATTTATGCCTTTTGATGGCAATCAATGGAATATGGATAAATTAGTTACCCAACAAGAAATATTAGACAAGGTAAATTATTCGTTTCCTTTGCAGCTTAAACGATTAACAGACTCACCTAACGATACTTCTAGAAACTATAAAATTGATGGATATAAAGGCAGTTTTGCTATTATAAGTTCTGTTACGAATCCTTTTTGTGATACCTGCAATCGAATTCGTTTAACTGCGGATGGAAAACTAAAAAACTGCTTGTTTTCTGATAATGAATTTTCTCTACTAAAACCTCTTAGAGCGCAAGAATCAATATTTCCAATAATACAATCAGCATTACAGCATAAATTCGCTTCTAGAGGCGGAATGGATACTCCAGATAAATTAGAGAATCCCGAACTACATTCTAAAAATAGAAGTATGATTAGTATTGGCGGTTAGCATCTAAAAGACAATATTATTCATTTATAAAAAAACCCCTATATTTAGCACATATCCCAGTAAGGCCCCAAAATAACCTTATCGGATGATTAACTAACGTAAGATCGTAGTCAAAAAACCATCTATGAATCAAAAATCATGGTTAAAATCTGAAGCTGCAAAATATACCTTTTACGGGATATTATTCGGATTGATATTTCCGATTGTTGCCACCGGTATAGATATTTCTAAATTAAACTTAGAACTTTCTTTAGAATCTATCTTATTTGTACAAAAAAACTACCCAATACATTATATTATTGATACCGCTCCCCTATTCCTGGGACTTTTTGCTATGTTTGGTGGTCGTAATTTAGATAAGTTAAAAGAGAAAAATCAACAAATTCTTCAAGCTTCAAAATTTAAACAAGATTTTTTAGCAAATATGAGTCACGAAATCAGAACTCCTATGGTAGGAGTTATTGGTATGATTGATTTACTTTTTAAAAACACAAAACTAGATGATTTACAAAAAGAGTATGTAAGTACTATTCATCAATCCTCACAGAATTTATTAGACATTCTAAATCAAATTCTTGACCTATCTAAAATGGAGGCAGGAAAATTTTCTTTATCTCCAAAAGGAATTAATCTTAAAAAATTAATACATCAAAATATTGATTTATTCTTAGCTAATAGCAAAGCTAAAGGCATTAATCTAATTTCTGAATATCCAGATACATTACCTGAACAAATCCACGCTGATGATAATCGATTGAAGCAAGTGATATCAAATCTTATTGGTAATGCGATTAAATTTACAAATGAAGGTACTATAACAGTAAAATCATCTTTAATTTCTAAAAAAGGGGAAGAATTAACCTTTAAGATAGAGGTCATTGATTCTGGAATTGGTATTAGTAAAAAAGATCAAGAATCATTATTTAATCGGTTTAGTCAAGTTCATAATGAAGCTATACTTGTTGGAGAAGGAACAGGTTTAGGACTTACTATCAGTAAAAAACTCGTAGACCTAATGAATGGTAAATTAGGAGTACATAGTGAAGTGGGAAAAGGAAGTAACTTCTGGTTTACTTTTAAAACCAAAATATCGAATGTCGTTATACCGTCCGTGGATAAAGCCTTTGATAAAAGTAATGATCAAAAATTTAATCTTCACACATTATTAGTAGAAGATTCGGAAACAAACATTTTAGTTTCTAAGCAGATTCTTAAATATTTAGGATGTACAGCGGATGTAGCAAAGACTGGTAAAAAAGCTATAGAAATGTTTGAGGAAGACAAATATGACCTTATTCTTATGGATATCAATTTACCAGAATTAGATGGTGTAGAGACCTGTAAAATTATCCGTCAAGGATATAAAAAAGTACCTCCGGTAATTGCAATTACTTCTAATGCATTGCCTGGAGATGCAGAACGATTTATAGCAAAAGGACTGGATGATTATATAACCAAACCTTTTACCACAGAAATACTAAATATAAAACTTAAAAACTGGTTTGGTGATCATAGCGGATATCACTAATCTATTTATATATTCTTTTATTATCTTAAAGCAAGATCCAACAATAATTCCTTGAGAATTATTTTCTTGTCCATCACAAAAGCTAGCATCAAGAAACTCATAATTAGCTCATTTTTAACTATTGTACATCAAAATTCATCGGTAAATTTAGTATATTGTATATTTTACATTCTACCTCAAAACTTAAGAATGATAGTATTAACTGAACGAATATAATATGGATAGAAAAAGTACTTTTTTAAGTAGAAATGGTTTTACCTTTTTACTTTGCATATTTTTAATTATTGGATATTCTAATAATCTTCAAGCATTTAGCTTGTTCCAAGATACAGGTATCCAAAACGAACTAAACTACAATGGGTACAAAGGAATTGTAGTAGACAAAACTTCTAACGATCCTTTAATCTCTGCAACAGTTTCTTTAAACGGAACTAATATTTCAACAATTACGAATAGCGAAGGTGAATTTTTATTAAAAGTTCCAAAAAGTAATGCAAGTGCCAATATTACTGTTTCCTTTTTAGGATATAAAGATAAAATAGTTTCACTTTCTACATTAAAAGGAAGCAAAACAAAAATCCAATTATCCGCATCAATCACAGAACTTACAGAAATAAATATTGATCCTCGAGATCCGGAAGCACTTATTAAAGCGGTAATGAAAAAACGTGGCTCAAATTATCAAAGTGATAATACTATTATGACTGCATTTTATAGAGAAACCATAAAAAGAAGGAGAACATACGTATCTCTCTCTGAAGCTGTTGTAGATGTATATAAAAAACCGTATGCTTCGGATAAAAATGATGTGATTAAGCTTTATAAAGCAAGAAAAAGTGCTGATTACAAAAAACTAGATACGCTTACCCTAAAACTTCAAGGAGGACCATCAAGTACTTTATTCATTGATGTAATGAAAAATCCTGATCTTCTATTTACCGAAGACATTTTAAAAATTTATGAATTTAGCTTTGATAAATCTACTAAAATTAATGATCGGTACATATATGTCCTTAAGTTCAAACAAAAGCCTTATATCCAAGATCTTTATTATTATGGAAAGTTATATATCGATTCAGAAACATTAGCATTAACAAAAGCTGTTTTTAGTCTTAAATTAGATGACAGAGAGGAAGCTAGTAAATTATTTGTTAGAAAAAAACCTTCCAGAGCCAAAGTATACCCTACTGTTGCTACTTATAATATGAATTATAGAGAAAAAAATGGGAAATGGTATTATGGATATGGAAAGATTGATTTAGTGTTTAAAGTAAACTGGAAGAAAAAATTGTTTAATTCCACGTACAAATTAAATATTGAAATGGCGGTTACTGATTGGAAAAAGAATCCTGAGAACGAAAATTTACGAGCTAGAGATCGTTTAAAATCCACAGTAGTAATTAGTGATGAAGCTTCTGGTTTCTCGGATCCACAATTCTGGGGAGAATATAATGTAATAGAACCAGAAAAATCTATAGAATCCGCAATTCGAAAAATAAAGAAACAATTACGAAAATTAAATTAACATACTTACATAAGTAATTTGGAAAAACAGGTACTAAGAAAGCACCTGTTTTTTTATACTCTAAATAATTACTTCTCCTATCTAATTTCTTACTTTTACACCTAAGGGAAATAAGAAGTTGTCACATTTTTCATCAAGTGACGTCTTTAAAAATTGTATATCAAAATTTATCGCATGAATCGCATTTGGTGCATTGTATTTTTTATTACCATATCTACTTCACTTTTTGCTCAAAAAACACTCACACCAGAAAAAGCGCAAGAAGATTTTAAAATCTTTGAAAACATATTAAAAAAAGGACATCCTGCACTTTATGAATATATTGATGAAATAACACTAGATTCTATTTTAAGTATTACAAAAGAATCTTTATCTGAGGATATTGAAGACATTGAGTTATTTAAAAAAATGCAGCAAATTACTGACCAAATTAAAGATGGACATTTGTTACTTTTTGCTCCTAACAGTTTAAATACTACACAATACTATTTTCCATTAATACTTAAAATCATCCAAGCAGAATTCTATATAGATACAGATGATTTTGATATACCAATCGGATCAAAAGTAGTTGGTATTAATAATACACCTACTACTACTATCCTAGAAGCCCTAAAAAAATATGCTCCTACAGACGGGCATAATCTTACCAGAAAGTATAGAGATATCGAATTGAAATTCGGATTGTTTTATATGTATGAATATGGCGTACAAAAAGAGTATATTATTGAGTATATAACACCAGATGGTAATGAAAAAAAAATCACCTTAGCTGCAGATTCTTTTGTGAATGCCAAGCACAGAAACATCAATCGTAACTCCTATTTTTCTAACTATCATAGCACTACTGATAAAGTAGCTTTCTTTTCGAAACATATTAACACTAAAGAACCTTTTGTATACTACAGAGATGATTTAAAAACGGCAGTATTGGTTGTTAACTCCTTTGGTGTAGATATCAGGGCATTCAAATCTCGTTTAATAAAGCTTTTTAAAGAAATTAAAAAAAAGAAAGTAAAGCATCTCATTATTGACATTAGGAATAATAATGGAGGCTTTAGACCTAATTCTGTTAATCTTTTTTCTTTTATTACAGATAAACTCTACAAACAAAGAACTAGTGCATTTGTATCATCTTTGGAAATTCCTGAACGCGCATATGTAACTCGAAACTATGGAGAGAAAGAGTTTTTAAAAGACAAATTTTATAACCACCCTAAATATAATGGCTGGAAACTTGATTTTGATGATTTAGAAACTATGATGGTACCTAATAAAAATAAATTTCAAGGAAGAGTGTATATGTTAGCAGGTGGCACTACATTTTCTGCGGGATCAGCGCTCGCTTTATTAGCTAAAAACGATCCAAATATTCTGTTGGTTGGAGAAGAAACAGGAGGCGGCTACTACTCTCATACAGGTCAATTCCCTGTATATTATGAATTACCTAACGCTAAGATTATTATGGTAATGTCTATGGAACGAATTACACATTATGTAAAAGACACCAGTCTACCTAAAGGTTCTGGTGTAATACCTGATCGTACGGTAATGCTTTCTGTAGAAGATCTTATAAAAGGAAAAGACAGTGAACTTGATTACATCTTTAAACTAATAAAAGGATAATAAAATAAATAAACTTCGACAAAGCAATACAATTAAGTACTACCCTATCGAAGTCGGGAAAAACAAAAAAAATTAATATCTAATTAAGCTAATGTAAGTTCGCCAGCAGGAGCATCTGCTAATGCGTGACTCGCTTTTACCTTTCCACTTAATTTATTCTTTAATTCTATTTTAGAATTAGAATAATATCCAATTTCTATATCTTCTGTGGATTGCACTGAGTTTGATACTCCACCTTTAGACATAACTCCTCCGATTCCTAAACTCCAAAAATGATGCTTCTTATACGTAGGGTTATAATTTACAGCAGAGTTTCCTATCAGATAAGCATTATATTTAATTCTTACTTTCATCACACCTCTACTAGCAGAAAGTTCTGCTACAACAGATTCTCCGGGATCTAACTCTACACTTACTCCAGATGTAGAACCGACTGTAATTGACTTAGATTCTTGACCACCAATTCCCCAAGATTGACTATATGACAATGAAGTTTCTCCCTCTGCTCCAGCACCAAGAAACTTTACACCATAACTAAATTTTTGACCTATAGTTAGGGTGCCTCCAGTGCTCCAATTAGAGGATGTCGTATTGTTTAATGATTCTGAGATTGCGACATTAAATGTTCCTTTTATACTACTGTTATTTGTAAAATCTTGTGTTTTCACAATCACTGGCTCTGATGTGATTCCTAATATTTCAGCGCTTTGTACCACCAAAACCATCTGCACCTGAGGCCAACTATATTTTTTATATAAATCTCCCCAAGGTGTCGGACTATGTAAATATGCATCATTAGGAGACTTTCCGAAATACTTGTTTACAGCATCTTTTAATTGTTTATCACCTAGTTTAAAAGTTGTTCTTTCTTCATCCGTGATCACATGTTGAACGGATCCACTTGCATTTACGCTTGATGCTGCTTGATCTTGCCCAGCAACAATACTAATACTAATACCCATAATGATTAATTTAAGTTAAAATTGTTAGTACTTATTTTTTGTGCACATACAAACTAACTAAAAATCAACATTATATACTATAAGTGTTTTCCCGTGTTTTCGTATATAAAGTTGTAAAATTCCCCATTTATTTTACAGAAAAAGAAACATAAAAATGATAGGAGGATATATTATATTATATCAATGAATCCAATACTAGCTCATAATCATACTGTAAATCTTCGTGTAACGTACCTATGGTTTTAGTAATACTAGTGATCTGTCTATCATAAATATTTGTTAGCATTCTATTATTCTTAATAGAAGGGCGCAACATTTTTAACTCTGAACAGAAATGCAATAATATCTCTACCTCTGTTTCTTTTTTACCAGAATATCGAATATACTTCTTACTGATACGTAAAATTTTGCGAACACTTTTTTTGATGTAGTAATAGCTACTGGTATTAATTAATCCAAACTCCTTGGTAATTTCTTCTTGTACCGAAGCTATATAGTTATCCTCGTCAGAAGCTTCATATAACAAATACGTAAGTAGTTCCTTATTTTCTTTTTTAAACTTAGATAAGCGAAGACATAGCGCTACCAATTCTTGTTGTGAACAATTGTTTAACTCTATTTTTAATTCTCTAACTGTAGCAGCTTTCATAAGGACACAACCAATTAACGATTCCTTGCGAACTTAGGAATAAATATTAAGACGACTCCAATGTTTGTATGATAAACACCCAGCAGTTTATTTCTGGAATCTAAAGAAAGTTTTTATCAAATTAGTAAAACTCCCAATAACAATCGTCATAAGAATCATAACTTGAATAACAATTGTAGTGCCATGAAGGTTCATAATCTCCTGCAAGCGTACTTTGTTGATTTTTACTAAGTGTAGTTACTCCTTTAATATCTGTGATTGACTTTTTCATATCGAACTAATTGGTTACATATCACAAAATACAAAAAGCTATACCACTTATGTATAGCTTTTTAATTCTTATTTACTTACACAACTATTAACTAAAGATTATTAATGATACAGAAATCTTTAATATCAAGCACTTAAAAAGAGAGAAATCGGAATAATTTTTGATATAGCATAATCACTAACTTTTAAACTCATGAAAAAATACTACCCACTATTAATCTTGGTTTTTATATTGATTATAACGTCCTCTTGTTCTGATACAAACAAAGAACCTTATCAAATCCCCGAAAATGCAGTAGAACTTATTGCCGGAACATCTGGCAAAACATGGAAAATTGCTAAACGACATAACGATGGCACTAGAATGAATATGGCTGGTTGTTTTTTATCATACCGAAACACCTATTTTCCAGATATGACAGTTAAAGATAATAACAACAAACAAAGAGATTGTGGACCTTCTTTAACCGCTGATTGGGAAATCACTAAAAGTAAAAAAGGACATTATTTCATCAAACTAAAGAGTGATCAACTACCTGAATTAATGAACATCGAGGAAAATCACAAATTTTTTCAGATTACTTACCTCTCTAAAGATAGCTTACAATTACGATATAGGCACGCTCAGTTTTCTGGTCAGGTACGAACAATTGTTGACTTATACGTAGAAGAAGATATTACTACCCCTAATAGGAATTTTCACAATAAATAATAGTTTGTTTCGATTAAACAATCTCTAATGTCATTTTTTCAAAACTATCTTTTGAAGCATCACATAATGCACATTGATAAGATTCTGGAAGTTCAGAAAACTCTGTACCAACTGGAATAGATGATACTATATCCCCTACCGACGGATCGTATATGGTTTGGCATTCTTTGCACTGGAATACTTCGACTTCTATTTTCTCTTTTTTTGCAACAACACCAGCAAAGCTTTCTTCATCTCCTTCTCCAAGATTTTGAAAATATGTTTTAGTTAGTTCAAGTAATATTCCTGGTAAATCCATTTGATCAATATCCTGAGCATATACAATGTATTTTCTAGTATTGGGATTAAAATTTTTAGCATATAAAACATTATAAGTAGGTCTTACTACAAAATCTTTTACTGCTTCGGGTGTTTTATTCTCCTCAATAACTACGGACGTGAAATATCTTTTTTGTTTGCGCCTAATACTTATAGAAAATGTCATTCCATAAGTACTGATATCATTTTGATCAAAATTCATGACCAAAAACTTTTTAAGGTCTAATGCTTTTTGACTTCCCACTGGTAAGTGCCAATTCAATTCTAATGCAGAATGCCTCACATTAATACCAAACTGCCCTAATAACTTTTCCAAGGTCAACTTACATTCTTTAGGAATTCCTTTAATAATAAATGATTTCCAAGGTGTCAAACATATTTTACCAATACGATATTCTATACAAAATTCACAGAGCGCTTTTAAGAATTTTAAATCATACTTATTATTTCGCCAATACAGCCCTAACCAATATTGATTGATCCCCATTTTATTCATTCCTTCATAGTAAGGAAATGGCTTAAAACCAACACTTAATGGCTTTTCGATAGTTCGATTATTGGTATCGATACTCTCATTGAGGAATTGAAAAAGGTCATCAACATTATTTGTTTTTTCATAAATACTTTCAATTTCTTGAGCTACCTTAGCTATATCCCAAGTAAAAATTAAAACAGGATAAAACACCTCTTCCCAACCTGGTAGTTTTAAAAACAAATACCAATAATCTTCTTGACTAGATGCAATAAAATTAAGATCACCAGAGAACAAAGAAACCATTTGTTGTTGCGGATCAGCTATATTTATTTTTAATTTTGGCTTGTACCGAAACTGTTCTAAAATATATAAATATGTAGTTCCTCTTAACCAAACTGTAGAGTTAAAAATATCTATAGAAACATAAGAACAACTAATATTTTGTTCGGCTTCTGGAGCAAAAAAATCAGTATTAAAAGTTTCATGCTTAGCAACTATAGCTCCAGTATTACCTCTAGATGGAAATACAATATCTTGTCTAGATCCAAAATGAAACGTATCTAATCCCAATTCTTCTGCATAAACAATAATGCGTTGTAATTCGCTAGGCGATAAAATCCCTCCTTTAATATTTACTCTATGCATAAACTCTTCCATAACTAAGCTAATTGCATTACATTATTCAACACTTCCTTGACCTCTGGCTTACAACTACCACAACCTAATCCAGCTCCAGTTTTTATACAAAGTTCAGTGAAATCTTCACATCCAGATTTAATAGCTTCTTCCAAGTTGCCTTCACCAACCTGACTACAAGAACAAATTAACTTACCTAATACAGGTTCAGCAGGTTGCGATGATCTGAGCAATTCTTCTCTTTTTTCTGAAAGTTCTATCTTCTCTTCGATCAACCTTTTAAAATCTGCAAACTCACTTTTATCTCCCATCAAGATTGCTCCGACTAACCAATCATTTTTAACGATACATTTCTTATAAAACCGTTTCCCCACATCCATAAAAACAACTTCTTCATAAGATGGATCATCTTTAGGCATATCAATATTACCTATACTACAAAGATCTAGATCTTCAAACTTTAGAATATTCATAAATACAGAACCTCTATATATCGCACTAAAATCTCCTAAAATATACTTTGCTACAATATCTGCTTGTTGTTCTGCCGCTGCTGTAATTCCGAACAAATTACCTTCGAATTCTGCAATCTCACCTACAGCAAAAATATCCGGATCACTTGATTGCAAATACTGATTTACTATAATACCACGACGACAATTAATACCTTCTGTTTTTGCTAGATCGATATTAGGGATTGTACCTATCGAATAGACTACAGCATTACAACTAAAAGACTTTCCTGATTTTAGGTTCACCAATAAAGAGCTTGAATTCTGATTAAAGACAGTATCTACTTCATTATCAAAATGAATCTGTATCCCTTTTTCTCTAACATCCTCTGCTAACAAACGACTTGCAATAATATCCAGCTGCCTTTCCATCAACCTATTACCCCTTTGTATAATAGTAATTTTTACATCCTTTTTGCGTAATGCAGCAGCTAGTTCTAGGCCTAACAATCCTCCTCCAACAATGGTAACATGTTGTTCATTCTCAGGCAAACCACTTTCTTCTAAATATTTTTTCAATTTATCAGCATCTCCTCGATCTCTCATTGTAAATCTACCTGGTAAATGAATAGGAACTTCTTTTGGAACAAAAGCCCTACTTCCGGTAGCCATTAAAACAATATCATATTCATGTTTTTTCCCTTTACTATCTATAAGGTATTTTTCTTCTCTATTAATCTCATTTACGGGGTTACTTGTAGACAAAGTAACGTTGAGGGACTCCATACTGCCTTCTCTCATCTTCTGTAATTGTTCCCAAGTAAGTTCTTCACTCACATATTCTGGTAACAATACTCTATTATAAAACGGATACGGTTCTTTAGAAAACACAGTAATATCATCTTCTGTATTTTGTTCTCTATATGTTTGTATAAAACGATATGCAGCAGTACCTGCGCCTATAATACAGATCTTTTGTTTTTCTTTAATAAACTTCGAAACTTGTACAGCAGAAAATTTAAAATCTGGTTCTTTAGAAATAGGATCAATAATACTAGTAGTCAGATTATTTGCTCTTCCATAATCATTGCCTAAAACTTTACCCCAATGCATCGGAAGAAATACAACTCCTTTACCAATCGTATCACTTACCTTTACCTTTACCTGTACTTTCCCCCTTTTACTTTCGACTACAGCAATATCTCCATCTTTAATTTTCCTAAGAAAAGCATCTACTTGATTTATTTCTAGAAAAGGATGCGGGATATGAGTCAATAATCTGTTTACTTTTCCTGTTTTAGTTCTGGTATGCCATTGATCACGTACTCTACCCGTTGTTAGAATTAATGGATGTTTCTCTGTAAGTAATTCTGAGGTTGGTTTAGTAAATCTTGGTATCACGAACTTTGCATTCCCAGAGTCTGTATAAAATTGCTTGTTCTGAAATAAACGAGCGGTTCCTGAATGGTTTGTTTCTGGAACTGGCCACTGAAAACTACCCTCATTCTTTAAACGATCATAATTTAAACCTGTAATATCTATATTAGTTCCTTTTGTCAACTGGCAATGTTCCTTATACACCTCTTCCACAGATGTGTAGTCAAAACCTCTATAACCCATTTTTTGTGCAAATTTCCAAAGGATTTCTGCATCCGGCAGTGCTTCTCCAGGAGGATCTACTACTTTATTTAAATACGTTATACGACGCTCACTATTGGTCATTGTACCCTCTTTCTCTGCCCACCCAGCAGCAGGCAATATTAAATCAGCATATTCTAATGTTTCCGAGCGATGCGAAATATCTTGAACTACTACAAATTTAGCATTCTTAAGTGCTTTTTCTACCTTATTGGCATTAGGAAGACTGACCAAAGGATTAGTGCATATAACCCATACAGCCTTTAATTTTCCGTTTTCTAACGCATCAAACATTTCTGTTGCGGTTAATCCAGGCTTTTCTGAAATTTCTTTTCCTCCCCAAAAATTAGCAACTTCTGCACGGTGTTCTTTATTACTTAAATCTTTATGCGCAGCTAGCAAATTAGCCATACCTCCTACTTCTCTACCTCCCATAGCATTAGGCTGCCCTGTTAATGAAAAAGGACCTGATCCAGGTTTTCCAATATGACCAGTGAGTAATGAGAGGTTTAAAAGTGCATTATTTTTATTTACTCCAATCGAACTTTGATTTAAACCCATTGCCCAAAGCGTGATAAAACCTTTAGCATTACTAATAAAAGAGGCTGCCTTTTTTATATCCGCTACTGTAATTCCACAAACTTTTGCTGCTTCGTTTAACGACGCAGATTTCAAAGATTCTTTTAATAATTCGAAATTATCTGTATGATTAGCAATAAAATTTTTATCAATCCTTTTTCGATCAATAAGTCTTTTAGCAATCGCATTATATAAAACAACATCTGTACCCGGTATTATTTGTAAATGCAAATCTGCAATATCACATGATTGTGTTTTTCTTGGATCTACAACGATAATTTTAGTATTCGGATTTTTCTCTTTATGAGCTTCTATTCTTCTAAATAAAATTGGATGACACCAAGCTGGGTTTGCTCCAGCAATCATAAAACAATCTGCAAGCTCTATATCCTCATAAGCAATAGGAACACTATCTTCTCCTAGCGCTTGTTTATATCCTACAACTGCAGAACTCATACATAATCTAGAATTAGTATCTAAATTATTAGTCCCAATAAATCCTTTAGTAAGCTTATTTACAAGATAATATTCTTCTGTAAGACATTGCCCAGAAACATAAAACCCAACACTATCTGGTCCATACTTATTGATAATCGTATTAAAGACTGCTACTGCACGATCAAAAGCTTGATCCCAAGAAACCCGTTGTAGCTCATGTCCCTTACTCCACCTCATCTCTGGATATAATATACGATCACTTTTATCCTGTACAACATGATGTAAATTCATTCCTTTAGAACATAGCATGCCTTTATTTACAGGATGATCAGGATCACCTTCTACCGTAATTACTCCTTTAGCATCTTTTTTAGCTATTATTCCACAACCAACACCACAATAAGAACAGGTAGTTTTATAAGATTTAAATGCAGTCATATATCGATTTAAATGTACTTAAGTTTACTATCAAAACTAAGTATTAATACGTATCAAACATAACTTCAGAACCTTTTTCTATCTAAGACTTAATAAAATTACGAATTCGATAAAAAAAACATCTTTAAAAAATGATTATTCGATATTACCTCTGTAACTTTTATCAAGTTATATGTACAAAAAAGCCGGTTATGACTTCTCATAACCGGCAACACAAGAAACACTTAAAGCTACTAGATCTTTAAGGTTTCAAACACTAAATTATCGATGGATACATTTCCATATATTTTTGAATGTTTTCTTATTCCCTAGGTAACAAATTTATTCTTTTGTGATTCGCTAATCCTACTTGTAGATCGCTAATAAAAAATAAACTCTGTTTAATTAAATATTAGATTAAATATACCAATATTAGTTAAACAGAGTTTAAAACTTGTTCTTTTTTACAAAAATTTGTGAACTATACCGTTATAGGTTAAGCAGCTTTCTCAATTCTTCTTAACAAACCTATTTCTATGTACTCTGTGATTTTATCTGCTTTTTCAATTTTCTTAGTATCAATTGGCAACCAACCATCTATTTTAATCATATCATTTGGGTTACTACTAAAGAACATTTCATACTCATATACCCCTGAATTATTCACCCCATATGACTCAGGGCTACTTTTCACTTTATTACTAATTCTCTTTTTAACTATTTCGATTTTAGATGCAAAATTCAAATTACCCGTATCTCCATTCACCTCTACATCTAAAAACTCAGTAATAGCTTCTGTAATTAATTCATTTACTTTCATAATTCATATTATATTTGGGTTTATACTATATTTTTTTAGCGAAATAGGTTAATATAACATACTATTAACCTGAATTTGATAACTAATGTTTGTTAGCTCAAAGAACTACCTATTCTTCTTAACAGTCCTATTTCTATATACTCGTTAATCTTATCCGCTTTTTCAATTCTACTGGTATCAATTGGAATCCATCCATCTATCTTAATCATATCATTAGGATTACTACTAAAAAACATTTCATACTCATAGCCATCTAAACCATTCACCATACCATAAGCATCTGGACTGTTTTTCACTTTACTAGTAATACGTTTTTTCACGATTTCTATTTTAGAAGAAAAATCCAGATTCCCGGTATCCCTATGAACCTCTACATCTAAGAATTCCGTAATTGATACAGTTATCAATTCTTCAATATTCATACTTTTTACTCTTTACTTTTTAAAAATTAAATAAAAAATTAACCCCTATATTTTAATGGGTGTTATTCAATAAAAAACAACCAAAAATAACAATACCCCTAAAAAACAATACAAATCTATACATAAAACACATATAAAAACAAAATACCCCTAAAAAAATAGGGGCATTGACTAAATAATTATGTTTTATCAAAAAAATAATTATTTAAATTATTTATTCTACAATTTAAATAAGTGAAATTTTAAAATCCATCACTTAACACCATAATAATTATTTACATATTTCCTTCTAACTACATATGTACATATAAAAAAAACACTTTATAATGTTATTAAAATAGCAACATTATAAAGTGTTTTACAAAACTATAGTATCATTTTAAATAACCTTAATGTTCTAAAAAATTTATTAAATGCTCTCTATACTTATAATAATCAGGATGTTCCAAAACATCTTTTCTTAAACGAGGTCTTTCAAAGTCAATTTCAAGTATATCTCCAACTTTAGCTCTTGGGCCACTAGTCATCATAATAACTCGATCTGCTAAGAAAATAGACTCGTCAACATCATGCGTAATCATTATTGCCGTTATTTTCTCTTGATTCCAAACCTCTATAAGTACATCCTGTAATTCTCCTCTCGTCAGAGAATCTAACATCCCAAAAGGCTCATCAAGCAACAAAACCTTAGGCTTAAGAGCAAATGCTCGTGCAATCCCAACTCTTTGTTGCATTCCCTGAGACAACTCTTTCGCCTTTTTATGCATGGCATCCTCTAAACCTACCTTTGCTAAATAATACTTAACGATATCATCTCTATCCTTTTTTGTCCCATGAGCGAACACTTGTTTAACACCTAACATCACATTATCATACGCTGTCATCCATGGCAATAAGCTTGGTGACTGAAATATCACTCCTCTATCAGGGCCAGGTCCTTTAATAGTTTGATTATCCGCAATTATAGTTCCTCTTGAAATAGGATTAAGTCCCGCAATCATGGTAAGTAATGTAGACTTACCACAACCAGAATGACCAATTATAGATATGAACTCCTCATGTTTTACTTTTAAATCAAGATCATCCAATACCACATAATCTCCATTAGGAGTAGGATAAATTTTAGTTAACTGAGAAATATCCAACATGTATTTATCTTCAAACAACCCATTATCCGATCTTCTTACTACTTCTTCTTTTTCTAATGCCTCCATTTTCAATCTATTTTTAACTAAAACTTAATCTTCTAAAAGGTGCCGGTTTCATTTTCGGTTTAATATCTGGTAATACATAATCATTTTCTTTTTTTGAAGCTCTTTGCTCTCCTATTTGTATAAGATATTCCATTATACTATTCCGAAGTTGCTTATACTCTTCATTATGATTAAGCGCCGTCTTATCTCTTGGTCTTTCTAAATTAATTTTATATTCAGGGCCAAGTGTAGCTTTAGGACCCGGTTTTAATGGAATAATACGATCCGCCATTAAGATCCCTTCGTCCACATCATTAGTAATCAACAAAGCTGTCTTTTTATCCTTGTTCCAAATTTTAAGAATCTCTTGTTGTAAATTCCCTCTCGTTAAAGCATCTAAAGCGCTTAGAGGTTCATCCATTAAAATAACTTCGGGACTCATAGACAATGCCCTTGTTACAGAAACTCTCTGCCTCATACCCCCAGAAAGTTCTTTAGGAAGCTTACCTATAGCCGGCGAAAGGTTCACCATCTCCACATAATCCTCAACCCGCCTATTCCGATCTTTTTTAGACATTTTATTAAAAGCTTCCTTTACAGCCATCCCTACATTATTACGAACATTTAGCCAAGGGAGCAATGAATAATTTTGAAAAATTACTCCTCTCTCGTGATCAGGTCCAGTTACCGGTTCTCCTTTAAATAAAACCTCACCTTCGTCTGGCATTAACAAACCAGAAATAAGATTTATTAATGTAGTCTTCCCGCTTCCTGTAAAACCTACAATAGCCACAAACTCTCCTTCTTCAATCTCCAAATTAATATTAGATAACACCTGGGTACGATCTTTCCCTACTCCAAAAGACTTAGATACATTTCTTAACTCTATATATGCCATATCTTATATTTTAAGCGGTTTCTTCTGTAAAAGTGACAAACTTCTGTATAGTCAACATAATACGGTCTAACAAGAATCCTATAATTCCAATAATAAACATAGCTACTATGATTTTAGAATTAGAATCATTTGCACCATTTTGGAATTCTTCCCAAACAAAAGAACCTAAACCAGGACTTTGCGCTAATAATTCTATTGCAATCAATACCATCCAAGCCACAGATAATGTTATCCTTAAACCCGTAAAAATTAAAGGAAACGATGATGGCAAAATAATCTTGAATACTTTTTGCGCAACACTTAACTGAAGTACTTTAGCCACGTTAATATAATCTTTATCAACCGAAGAAACCCCCATACTAGTATTTACAAGAGTTGCCCACATAGAACACAATCCAACACTTATAAAAGAGATTATAAAAGAACTATCTGAGTCAGACCCACGAGTCAATGTTTTTACAATCATAAAAACCAACAACAACCATACTACCGGAGATACAGGTTTAAATATCTGAATCAACCAATTCACTGAAGATCTCAATGTTTTGCTCAATCCTAACATAATACCAATCGGAACAGCAATAAACAATGCTAACAAGAAACCTGCAAATACCGTTTTTAAACTTGTAAAAATTTGATCCACAAAAGATGGTCTACCTGTATACGTAATTGCAGCTAAACCCTGTTCTTGTCTTTGAGCATTGGTTGCTGCCACTTTTTCTGCAAAAGCTACTTTTTTATCAGAAATAACTGCGTGATCAGCTAATAATGATTTGTACGCAGTCCAAACTTGCGCTGGTGATGGCAATGTATTAGGTTGACAACTAATATCTCCAGATTCTATACACGTACGCATTTCCAAAGCTCCAACTTCTCCCTGATCTGCTAGAGCTTTCTCTATTCTAGCATCTTTTTCAACATTATAAAGATATGTAGCACCAGAATGCCATAACAACAAAAATAATCCTACCGACAGTATTGGTAATAATACTTTTTTAAGTAAAGCAACTAAATTTTTCTTTATCTCTTCTCCTGTAGCTAATCGTATAGCAGGTTCAAAAAAACCTAACCCTACAAAGTTTAGAATATGTATTGACCTATCTTTCATTTTATTTTTTTTAAAAACTTATTTCTCTCCAATTATCCTAACACCTTATCGAACTAAGTATTTAAGATTATTTGATTTTTTATGGAAGAGAAATAAAAAGGGAGCCCCTTTTTATTTCTCAATGCTTGAAACACCTTCCACATTTTCTTTATTACCAATACCAAAGCTATTGATATACCCTATCGGATCCTTAGCATCATATTTATTACCATCAATAAAATCGGTAGTTACCGGTTTATAACCATCCGTTTTAGGCAATTCAGAAGCTTCTAAATGCCCTTCTTCCACCAATAAATTAGCTGCTTTTGTCCATATATCAGGACGATAAATATCTTTAATCGTAGTATCATACCACTCTGCAGATTTACTTTCAGGAATTTGCCCCCAACGTCTCATTTGAGTCAAGAACCATATACCATCGGAATAAAAAGGATATGTTGCATCATATCTATAAAACACATTAAAATCAGGCATCTCCCTTTTATCTCCTTTTTCGAACTCAAAAGTTCCAGTCATAGAGTTTGCAAGAACCACCTCATCAGCTCCAACATATTCTGGCATCGATAATATCTTAACTGCCTCCTTACGATTCCCCGGAGTATCCAACCACTTACCAGCTCTAATTAATGCTTTAGTAACTGCTGTAGCTGTATTTGGATATTCTTTTACGAACTTCTTTGTCATCACAAACACCTTCTCTGGATTATTTTTCCAGATATCATAGTTTGTGGTTACCGGAACACCTATTCCTTTAAAAACTGCTTGCTGATTCCATGGCTCTCCAACACAATACCCATATATTGTTCCAGCTTCAAGAGTAGCTGGCATTTGTGGTGGTGGAGTTACCGATAATAATACATCTGCATCTATCTGTCCTTGAATATTATCCTTAGAATACATTCCTGGATTAATTCCTGCGGCAGCTAACCAATATCGTATTTCATAATTATGTGTAGAAACAGGAAATACCATTCCCATCTTGAAAGCTTTTCCTTCATTCTTATAAGACTCTATCACAGGCTTTAAAGATTCTGCGGTAATTGGATGAATTGGTTTTCCATCCTCTCCTTGTGGTACATTAGGTTTCATTTTAGACCAAACATCATTAGACACCGTTATACCATTTCCGTTTAAATCCATAGAAAATGGAGTCACCAACTCTGCTTGTCTACCAAAACCAGCTCCAGCTGCAATAGGCTGTCCCGCCAACATATGAGAACCATCTAGTTGACCATCTATCACTCTATCTAGTACATTTTTCCAATTTGATTGAGCTTCCACGGAAACAAATAAACCTTCATCTTCAAAAAAACCTTTCTCTTTAGCGATCGCTAAAGGAGCCATATCTGTTAACTTTATAAATCCAAAAGTCAATTGAGGCTTCTCTATTACCAATTTAGATGTATCTTCTTTTGCATTCGCTTCACTAGATGCTATTTCTTTTTTCTTTTCTCCTCCACAAGACAAAAAAATCATTGCAGTCAAGAAAATCCCTATTTTAAAATTCATTGTTTTCATAATTCAGTTTTTAAAGATTCAGCTAATAGAATATTTCAAAACTAAGTATAAATACTTAATTAAAATGTTAAAATTACGTATTTAAATAAGTATTTTTGTTTTGTAAAAATTATAGGGAGAATATTATTTTATATAAAAAATTAGCAGCATATTTTTAACAGAATCGCAAAACGGTCAAGAAGAAACTTATCAAAACATCTAAAAATCAACAACGTACAGCAAAAACAAAAGGCTTTCATACGAACAATGTTTATTATTCATACAAAAACCTTTTTATATTGATACTTAACATAAGTTAGTTCGGCACAGGAATACCTTTCATCTCTTTCTGTATAGCTTTTTCATCTTCGGTAGAAAATTTTATTGCTAAAGAAACTACTGCAGTAATCACCACAAAAATACCAATCAAAAAATAACCTTCAGATACTGCTTGTGAAGCAGCAGCAGCTTGCGCTGCATTCACTACATCTTCTCCAAGGCCTTGATTATCCAAAATAGCAGTCTTCTCTGCTATTGCCGATTTTGACTTCAATACCATGGCAGCTACAAAGGCTCCCACGTTACCTCCTGCACCCACAATACCAGAAATAGAACCAATCGCTTTTTTATTTATAAAAGGTACCACCGAAAAGGTGGCACCCTCTGCCATCTGAACAGAAAGACTAAAACCTACCAAAAAAACAACCCCAAAAGTTAATCCATTCATTCCAGAAAATAAAGACAACATTACCCCCTCAATCGCAAGTATTACCGCAAGAAACAACACACGACCTCGCAACCCTTTTAACCTACCAAAACGATCTCCAAAAAAACCTCCTAACGTTCTAGCAAAAATATTCATCAATGCAAAAGACAATACTAGGTTTCCAGCTGTAACCCGTTCTAACTGAAATGTATTTTGAAGATAATCATCCATTGTTCCATATACCGTAAGTTCCATTCCGAAACAAGCTGCATATATTACAAAAAGTATCCATACGCGATAATCCTTAATCGCTGACAAAAAACTCACCTCATCCTTCTTTGATTGTGGTAACTCTCCCTTAACTTTTAGTTCTTTATAATTTCCATTAGGTGTATCTTGCGTAAAAAAGTAATACACAATCCCCATTAAAAAGCAAACAACTCCCGCTATTACCATACAATACCTCCAAGCTTCTGTTTCTGCAATACCAAAACTCACCACTCCAGCAGCTATTAAAGGCATTCCTAGGCGATTTGCACCACCTCCCAGATTACCCCATCCAGCAGAAGTTGCATTTGCGGTACCTACTATATTAGAAGCAAACATAATAGAAGTATGAAATTGTGTTATCACAAAAGAAGCTCCAATAAAACCAATAAAAAGTCTACAAATTATAAACTGCATTGGAGTTTGCACTAGTCCTAATAATACAACAGGAATTGCCCCTAACATCAACAACCAAGTGTAACAGATTCGAGGACCATATTTATCACACATTTTACCTATAAAAAGTCTTGCAAATACAGTTCCCGTAACAGCCACAATAATTGAATTCCATTTTTGATCTGGAGTTAACCCTAAATCTCTAACCACATCAGGCATAAAAGGAACAATTCCAAACCAAGAAAAAAAACATAAGAAAAAAGCAATTGAAGTTATCCAAAAAGTTCTAATTGAAAGATTTTTGAAGTTTAATAGATTTAGTGTAGTAGACTTCCCTAAGGCATCCATATTAACGTATTTTTTAAGTTTAAGTTTTATTTATCACAAAACAAACTAAGTACTAATACCTATAAAAAACAATACTTTAGTTAATATATTAAGTATTAAACCTCATAATTACGTATTTAATAATACAGAGAGTCCATAATTACAGAATCAACAATCTAGGGTGTCAAAAATTTAAAGCAATATTAAAAACATGCTTAAACAATAGTTAAACAACTGCTAAACAAATATTTAACTGTTTAACAATATCGTAAATATGGAAATCCCATAACTCAAGAAGCACAACAAAAAGCATTTAATAGGACTACGTACTAAATATTTGGTTTTCTCAAAAAAAAATAAGTATTTTGATAAATATATCTCTGTAGCGTAAATACCTTTTTTACAAAAAAAACACCATAAACCCCTTTTAATATGGTTAACCCCAATAATAATTAATAACAAAGTAAAAACTTACTTATGAAAAAGAAGAGCACTACAATTTTATTGACCATCCTTATTGCCCTTGTATTCAATACACACCTAACAGCTCAATCAAACAAATACGGGGCTATCAGTTATGCAAAGGCTATAAATATCTCAGGAAAACAACGAATGTTATCTCAGAAAATTTCTAAAGCTTATTTGTTAACCGCTAAAGGAATTAACGATCAATCGATAAAAAAGGAATTAAACTCCAGTAAGTTTATTTTCGAAAAACAGTTACAAATACTTACAAAAAATGCTTCCAGTAGTTCCACCAAACTTTCTTTAAAAAAAGTAAGAACATTATGGGATGAATTTAAAACAATCATTGCAAGTACTCCAGACACTCAAAATTCCTTAAGAATAGTAAAAGCAAATACCAATTTATTAAAATCCTGTAATGAAGTAGTTATCAGTATAGAAAACAGCTACAACTATAATAATCAATTTTTTCAGAACAAAAACAAAGATTTAGCTAAGACTATAAATATATCTGGAAGACAGCGAATGTTATCGCAACGACTATGTTTATATTATACCGCAACTACTATGTTTAAAGGAGATAGTCCTGAATATAAAAAAGTACTAAATGAAACCTATGAAAAATTTGATAACACTATTGGAGAATTATTAATCAGTAATTACAACAGCACCGACATAGAAGAAGAATTAGGTGTTGTAATGTCCTATTGGGAAAAGCTTCAAACCAACAAAAATGGTCTATTAAATGGTGATTTTACCTTACAAGAAATGTTCGCTACTACAAACCAACTAACAAAATCTTTTAATAAAATCACTAATTTATATGAAGATGTAGCAACCAATTAAAAAACTAAGAGTCAGGGAATCATATCATATTCTCTGGCTTTTTTACTCAATTCTAATACATTTTTAACCGCCATTTTTTTCATTAGATTAAAGCGATGAACTTCTGTAGTTCTTTTACTTATATCTAACTCAGCTGCAATATCTTTATTAGTCATGCCAGACACTGCCAACTTAAGTATCTGATTTTCTCTTTTCGTAAGATCAAACGGATTATTCTTTTCCTTTTTACCAACTTCAGCTAATTTTGATGGTTTTTCCTTTATGCTTTCATCACTGTTTTTAAGTAAATTTTTAACTAAAATAGAAGAAACATCTCCACTAAAGTATTTATTTCCTTTACTTACTGTAGATAACGCTTTCAAAAACTCCTCTTTACCCGCATCCTTAAGCAGATATCCATCTGCACCCGCATTAATTGATTGCAAAATATACTCATCAGAATCATGCATAGACAGCATGATTGTTTTAGAAGACACTGACAATGTAGTAAGCTCTTTTACTGTTTCTATTCCAGACATTTCGGGCATTCTTATATCACATATTACAATGTCAGGACACAAAGACTGCACTAACTCAATTGCTTCTCTACCATCAGAAGCTTCTCCAATAACCTCATATTGCTTTTCATCCTCTAGGAGCGAACGAATTCCATCCCTAACTAAAAAATGATCATCTACCAATACAATACTCACCATACTTTCTAATACTTAATTACGTATTCTTTACAAACAAACTACTTAGCAATCAAAGATAAGAATAATTCAAAAATACTATCAATAATTTAATAATTCTCAAAAGAAGAATACGTATTTTTATTTAATAAAAACATTAAAAATACGTATTAATACTTAGATTTGTAATTCAATTAATACGTCAGCTAATAGAATTAATTGAAAAGAACATAGCAACTGTGAGAATTACTTATACTCACACCAAACAAATTTAAGAAATGAAAAATAAGTTATACTATGCCATACTATTAATAGTATTGGTATTTAAGGGGAATGCTCAGGAATTAAGTATTGATGCAGACATAAGACCCAGAGCAGAATATTTACGTGGTTTCGGGAATCTTGTTCCATCAGGAGTAGATGCTGCTATATTTGTACAACAACGTTCTCGTTTAAAATTTGGATATAC
>NZ_FOAB01000004.1 GCF_900109375.1 Aquimarina amphilecti | reverse complement strand
TGTATGAGTTCATAGCGGCGGAAATTCCTAACGGAATTTCACGCTCGTTTACTATATTTGGGTTATTGCGGAATTAAAGTTTTGTGCTTGCCCGCGACAAACCATACATTAACCGTTATCTCTCATTTTGAAAAAAACAGTCAACATATTATTGATTTTAGTTACAATTGGAGTTGTAGGCTTTGTTGGGCTAACCGTTTTTGGAATTTCTATAATGGGAACGAAAACGGATGCTGAGTATTTTGAAAAACAAAAAACAATAACAGCGGAATCAAATCAGAAACGAACTTTATACTCTTACGGACTTGATACTCTAAATTGGGAAGATTATGTGCTGAAAAGAAAAGTTAATATGATATTGCGGAAAACAGAACGAGATTCAACAATAACATTCCGACTTTTTGATATAAAAGATACACTTGATAATTACGGATTTACTCAATACGTAAAACACGATAAATCTATTTATATAGTCGGAGAAAAACACAAGATTATTAAACAGAATAAGTATCTGAATACAGAAATCTCAAATATAGCATTTGATTTATATGACGCAGTAGAACCACCAACCGATTGGAATGGTTCATTTCTTTTCAATAAGGAATATGGAGTATTAAATATTGAGGCTTGGTCGGCTGGACGGAAAATTTTCATTCTACCTACTAATTATAAATCTGATGTTAAATCGGAATTGCTAGATAAAAAAATTAATACGAAAGAAAACGAGAGATAACATTATATATGAAATCAGAGCAAAGTTTAGTGCTAAAATCGAAAGGTCATTTTCCTTTTTGCAGTGGCGCTAAATTTTTATAAGTTTAATAAGAAATAAAAATGCGCAGATAAATCAATTGGTTCAGGTGTCTTTGCCATGCTCCGATTCATATATTTGGCGTTGGCTGTAATGTGAGCAACAAACCTTGAATTAAACAAATGAATTTTTTGAAACTACCAAAACTATTATTGACAACATTTTCTTTGGTGTTTTTTTGCAATCTATTATTCAGTCAAAAATTAGAACCAAAAGAGCGTATAGGAAATGACCCTGAACATATTATAAGTTCTGACATAACGGGAAAAGATTATTTAATACATATGTCTTTTCCTGAAAATTATTCCATCAACGATACAATAACTTATTCCGTTCTATATGTTTTGGATGGAAAAAGCACTTATAGACACTTTAACTCATCTAAAGTTGATTTTGAAAAAATCGAAGATGTAATTATTGTGGGCATCAGTCATAAAGTAAATGGAATGGAATCAAAAATTAATAGGTTTTACGACTATACTCCGTCACAGGACACAATAACAGCTAGAAAACTTGAAAAAAAGTTTGGTGTTCCGAACGGAACAATTAAAACTGGAGGTGCTGACAAATTTTTAGACTGCTTAAAAAAAGAAATAGTCCCATTTATTGACAAACACTATAAAACAACTTCTAACAGAGGAATTTCGGGACATTCGCTTGGTGGTTTATTTACAGCATACTGTTTTATAAACTCCAATGGTTACTTTACAAGATTTGGAATAAATAGTCCTTCTCTTCAATGGAACGAAGAAAAACTATTAAATAAAGCTATTCATAAATTCGCTACAAGTGATACTTGGAATATAAAACCTACAAAAGTATATTTTTCTACAGGTGAAGATGAAAGTCCATTTATGGTTTCTAATATGATTGATTTTAGTTTATATCTTAAAAAAAGCAACTATGAAAATATTGAAATGAATTGGTATATATTTAGAAATGAAACTCATGGATCGGTAATTCCATCAAGTTTTAATGGTACGTTGACAACTTTATATGGAAAAAAATAAACACTACAGCCAACACTATGTATGAACTCATAACATCCTTCGGGATGTTACGATTCATACATTTAACGTTAGGGCACATACTCAGAATCTGAAAAGCAAAACGCAATCTGAACCTGTCTGCGGACGAGCCTCGAACGTTTGAACTGAGAGTTTTTGCAATGGTTTGTATCAGATCGAAAGTAAAAAAAGCGATAAAAAAATCACTCAAAAGAAGTGTTTCGGAGTAATTCCGCACAAAAAATCGCTTTTTTTGGCTTATCACGATAATTTTGACGGAAAAAGGGTTTGTGATTTTTTAGTTTGGTAAGTGATAAATCCAAAGGCAGTAAAGTGATCGCGGGAGATTATGAAAAATAATACGGAGCAATTCGCAATCTGATATCAATTTACTGCAGCTTGTTTACTAAGTTCAGGCTTGTAAAAGTGGTACGTGCCATAACACTATATATGTGACCATAGCAGCTAGATGAAGAATCGAAAAGTCTGTGTATTTTTGCAATAGCGCAATGCTTGCAGAATGGAAAAGTTAGCAATCAATGCGCAAATAAATCGAAAAGCAAGGTAACAATTTGCCCTGCTACGACACATATATTAAACGTTGTACACCATTCTACGAAACTATTAAATGAAAAGTAAAGGATTACAGTTTTGGTATTTTTTGATTGAAGGGAACCTTGATGATAAAACAGGTGCTTACGGAAATTTCTATACTTACGGAGAAAGATGTGGTGAGGCTTTAGGAAATACCTATTTAATAGCACAACAAGAAGGTATTATAAACCCAACTGTTATAGAAACCACAAGGCTTGATAACTTGGAGGAATTTGAACTTCCTGAAGAAGCTGAACAAGTTTCGGATTCAACATATATGATTCCTTCATTAAATACTTTTGAGCTAAATCCAAAAGAATATTTCTTTAAACCTCCTACTGGAATTTCGTTTGACACAATTATTGGTGAATATGACTCTGAATTAATTCTTGAACAATTTGTTGCTTATAATAAAAACGAGAATGGAGTTTATGAACTTCAATTAGTAGTTGATAAAAATAGGTTGGTTGAAATCTTTTTTAAATGTTTTGATTTAATTGAACCCATTGATGCATTTTGGATATATATCTGTGAACATTGGTTAAATCGAGGAAGAGAACTTTGGGCAAGTAAATCAGTCATAAATAAAAACGAAATAATAAAATTCCTTAAGAAACATAAGACAAATACTATAGAAAATGGGTTTGTGGAATTAGTCGTAAACTCTAATACCGGAAAAACTAACTTGATGTTATGTGAACATAAAAAAGTTCAGTTACATACAGAATCAGAAGAGGTATTTAAAAACTTTATTGGAGGTCTAATTGACTTAGGTTTTGAACAAACAAAGGACTTTTATAATATAGAATTTGGTTATCATCATTGGCATTACAGACCTATTGAAAGCCTTGATCGAGATGATTTCGCTGTGCTGCTAATTGATAACGAATTTGAAAATATTAAACTTGAAAAATAACGGTGTACAACAATTTGTATATTGCATATGCTCCCTTCAGGAAGCAAACGCAACATACAAGAGACGTTAGCACCAATTCGGAATTAAACAAAACCAATAATTTTATATGGGATTCTTTAATCGTACTAAATCATTCAACTGGATAATTAAATTATTTAAAATAACTGATGAACAATCTGTAAATGAGTTCAAAACAGAAGAATCTATTCTAAAATCTGTAGAACTGATAACTAATCAAACAAATTTAATCCCAACTCATTTAGATGTAAATTTCACGGAAGTCCGAAACAAACTTAATGACTTCAAAAAAGTAATAGCAAAACAAGAAGAAATATACGACAGTATGATCTGTTTTGGAACAGACAGAGATAATACACACTTCTCTATAACCAACCAAATACTAAACTATACCGAAAAACCACAGAATTCATTTATTGAAATTAGTATTCAGATTACAGATAAAAAAATAAACAGACCTGATGCAGAGCGAATTGCTGAAAAACTGATTATCGATTATGAATTTGAATACGCATATATTACTAGATTACCTTCAGACTACAGTATTTCAACCGAACGAAAAATGAAACAGGGATTATTTTCAAAAAAAATGGAAATACTAAAAACAGACCATATATGGCCTTCACACCTAGTGGCTATTAACGATTCTTATATTAAAAAACCATATAGAATCAACTACTTAAATATTTCACAAATTACAGCCTTAAAAAGAAACTCAATATTCTCTGAATATGGAATAGTAAAAGCTATTTCATCTAAAATAACTAAGTGGTCTTTAAATGAACAAGAACTAGAGCACGTATTAGCTGATAAGAAAATTAAAGAAATATCAATATTAACACCTGAACTTGGCTTTCTGAATACAGACAAAGCAAAAGAGTACGAAAATCTGATGAAATAGTAAACTGGTGCTAACAATGGCTATAATTAATACGGGTTTTTGTGCTTAATCCAAAAGTTAGTGTATTTTTATGAAGTCCGCCAAATCTTTTGATTTGGCTTTAGAACAGAAAAGATAAAACAAAATAAAAAGTTTTGGCTAAGTGCTTAATCGAAAGTTCACTTCTTTTAATTCCCGTACTAACCATAACCGAGACGTTACCAGCAATTAAACAAAAATGGATATTAGAAATCTAGACATCAATCCATATTCCTTAAGTGAAAAAGTCATTAAAAATGGAAACAAATCTTTCAAATTATGGCTTGAATTTGAAATATCAACTCCTTGGGATGATATTGAAAATGATTTTGCAAATATTATAGTTGATACTTTAGATGGCAGAAGTTATGGAATAAATGTTTGGACTTATAAATTCCTTGAAACTACGATTAATGCAGATAAAGAAAATGGAGAAAATCTAAATGGACTTTATCTTGTACCCCCAGATTTATTTGTAAAAGAATTATCCAGAAATTGTATCGAAAAAACAATCTCTGACTTATTGAAAAATGGGAATTTAGAAGACACATTAAGTAACACGACTTTTGAATTGAAGTTTTTAGAACCTTATTGGGATGTTATTGAAATGGAAGAGAAAAATATTCAAGCGTTGATGAACGAACTCAAACTTGAATTACCTGATGATCATCTGTTACGCAATGAGAACTATGAACTAATTGCTAAAAAGACAAATAATGATGATATCGTATTGGAACTAGAAGATGAAAGAATTGCAGTTGTTCATCTTACATGGAAATCGAAAAAAGAAACTAATGGATACCCAACAACAAGAATCTACAAGGATAAAGTGGATTTTTGGAATAATGAAATGAAACAAGATATACTTGAATTTAAAGAAAAAAAAACTGGTAACAATGTATAACAAATCATAGCTGCCTTCCGCAAGCGACGATTGTTATACGAGACGTTGTACACTATTAGAAAAAAATGAAAGAAAGATGTTATAAATGTGAAGTAGAATTGACAAAAGAAAATTTTTCAACTGAACATATAATATTAAATGCCTGTGGTGGAAAATTAAAATCTGATTCACTTCTTTGTAAAAAATGTAATTCAAGTTTTGGAGATAGTTTTGACAAAGAACTCGCTAAAACAATTACACCATTAGCTAACTTACTTCGGATAAAAAGAGATAGAGGTACTCCTCCAAAAATAAATGGTTTAGATATATTAAATAACACCGAATATATTTTAGACCATAACGGAGCTATTAGTCATAAAAAACCATCGATACAGAAAATAGATTTTGATAATCCTGATATTTCTAAAAGAAAATTTCAGATAAAAGTCCCTAATCAAAAGATGTTAAAGCAAGTGCTAAATGGCTTAAAAAGAAAACATCCTGATTTAGATGTTGAAAAGGCTTTAGAGGAACTTAATCAGACAGAAGAACCCTTTGATAAAGAATTAGAAATAAAGATGTCATTTGGAGGAACAGATACATTTAAATCAATTATTAAAACAGCTATAAATTTTTATATTTTAAATGGAGGCGAGCGTAATGAAATTAAACATCTTTTTGAATTTCTAGATGGAAATAAAGAAATGAATAATGTATGGTTCCACTATCCAGACAAAGACGTTTATAATTATAAAGAGGGAGAAATAACACATATAATAAAACTAAAAGGAAACAAAAATGAAAAAATATTATACGCATATATAGAACTTTTTAACAGCCATTGTTTTATAATTAAATTAAATGAAAATTATACGGGAAAGGATTTAAATGTAGATTACATTTTCAATATACATAATCATAAAATAATAGATGAATCAATTAACTTGAATCTAAAAAGACAAGAATTATTAGACTTATTTATAAATAAAAATGCCAACTTTACCTCGAAAGTTCAAGAGAAATTGAATCGAATATTACAGATATCTAAAAAGAACGATTTAAAAAATGAAATTTCGAAATCTGTAAATAAAATATTCACTAAAAATATAGGAAAGAAAGTAGATGACGTTATTCTAAAAGAGTTGGAGAATGAGTTTTTTAAGATTATAAAACCACATATTAATTATAAAACAAAATAACAGTGTACAACAATGGCTATAGTTAATACGGGTTTTCGTGCTTAACCCAAAGTTTAGAGCTTTTAATAAAGTCCGCCAAATCTTTTTGATTTGGCTTTATAAAGAAAAAAATAAAACAAAATAAAAAATTTTGGCTAAGTGCTTAATCGGAAATTCAGTGATTTAAATTCCCGCACTAACTATAGCCTAAACGTTAGGCACAATTCTTGAAAAAGAAAACTCAAATTAATTCTATTCTCAAAATATGAAAAATGCTTTAATAAAAAAGTTGATAATTGGAGTTTTATTATTTTTCTTAGCCCAAAATGGATTTTCTCAATCAATTGACAGATTTGTTAACAAAATAATTAAAGTTGATAGTCTTAATGTTCCTATTGATTCTCAACAATATTATTTTCCGAAAGAACTAATTGAACCTGAACTTAGTAATTCAAATAAGAATTTTGATTCTACAACAATTATAAATTCTGCATTTCGTGTCGATCTACCTGCAGAATGGTACTCCAAGCATCTTTTCGCAATGAAAGAACCACTTTTGTTTAACCGAAAAACACAAAAACAAATTTATAGGTTTACTTGGCTTAGAACTTTTAACAAGCCAATGACATTTAGAATACAAAAATGGAAAAACAGATATATTCTTTATTGGAAAGTTTTGGATGGGACTGGTGGTTATGCTCCTGGAAAATTGGAAATTGAAAAATTGGAAATATTAACGGAAAAGGAATGGTCAACTTTTATTAATCTCATCGAAAAAGCTAATTTCTGGAATATGAAATTAGGTAGAGAGATCGCTGGAACTGACGGATCTGAATGGATTATGGAAGGAGTTAATTCAAATAATTACAGAGTTGTCACTGTTTGGTCACCAAATAAAGGGAATTTTTATGATGCATGTGATTATCTAATTTCATTAACTGACTTGAATATCTCTGAAAAGAAAAAATATTAAAAAGTGCCTAACATTATATATAAAATCAGAGCAAAAGTTAGTACTGGATCGAAAGGTCATTTCCTTTTTGCAATGGCGCTAGATTTTTATAAATTTAATAAGAAATAAAAATGCGCAGATAAATCGAGTGGTTCAGGTATGTTTGCCTTGCTCCGATTCATATATATGACGTTAGCCTACATACAAAATATGATAGAAAGTATAGACGAATTAAAACAAACTTTAGAATCGATTATCCTTTCAGGACCTTTAATGGAAATAAACTTCTATCAGGTTAATGATAACTTTTTCGAATTATCTAACGAAGGTATTTGGGTCATTGATGCTGGTATTGAATTGAAATTTCCATCTGGAATTATTTCTGCAGCTTGGAATTCTAAACTTGAATGTTATGTTTTGGAAAACAAATCCGTGAAAACTATATACGGACAAGATAATTTATATCAACTTGACAATAAAAATATTTCTGAATTAAAAAAATGCGTTGGACTAAATGTCTTGAATTCCAGTTTTAAAAGTATGGAATTTGAATATGTTGCTGACTATACAATGCGAACGGAAAAAGAAGAGCGTTTTGTTCAACTAATTCTTGAATTCCAGAACAAATCTAAGATCCAAATAGCATTTATAAATTATACGCTGGAAGAAAATAAGGGTCCATCTAATTTTTCATTTAGCATCATAACGGAATTACTAATCTCAACGAAAAAAATTGTGGAAATTAAAAACGTAGGCTAACACGATATATGTGATCATAGCTGCTAAGTGATTAATCGAATGGTTCTTGTATTTTTGGTAAGGCGCAATGCTTGCAGAAAGTATAAATTAGCAACCAATGCGCAGGAAAATCAAAAAGCAAGGTAACAATTTGCTCTGCTACGACACATATATTAAACGTTGTAACACATTGTGAAGATCTTAATAAAAATATCTATTACTATTTTGACTTTAGTCTCTTGCGGAAAAGAAACTGAAAAGAAAACTCAATTAGTAGAGTCTAATTTTAAGCTTAAACAAGATTTTACAGACTTCAAACGAAAAATGACGAAATTAGATACCATTAAAGTCTGGTTTAATCATTCTGTTTGTACATATCAAGCATATGAACAATTAGAAATCACTAAGAATTCTAATTTAATCAGAATCAAATCTGAATTTATGGAAAGTACATTTAATGACAATCCTAAATGGAAAGTTGTTTACAACAGAGAGATACCTATAACAGACACAATCTGGAAATTCGAAAAATTCGTTGATCAAAATAAACAATGGCAAAACTATGATATAAACTCCAATGGAACTTTATATGTGGTAAATAAAAAAGACACAATCCGTTACTCTGTAAGTGGTTTAATAGATCTAAACAAGTTTATATCAGAATATCATACTGTAATGCGGAAACTATATCCTGAAAATAAAGAAAACATTTACGGAATAAACGAACCAAAAAAAATCAAATAGTAAACGTGAACAAAAAAATGAAAATTACTTTTAAAATATTAGCAATTGGAATTTTATTGCTCTATGTCTCATTCAACACAGTTTCTAAATTCAACCTGGAAGATAAAATAATTGGAAAGTGGAGTATCTCTTCTGATAAAAATGAAACCGGAGCTTGGAAAAAAGTCGAAAAATTTGACTCTAACAGAAGTGGAATGGAATTTAAAAAAGAGGGAATTTTAATTGTTAGAATGAATTCCGGATCTTGTGCAACTCCTCCAATTACATATAAAAATTACGATGGAATCTGGAAAAAAACTTCCGATTCAACATTAGTTATTACTCACGGATTTTGGGGTGGTAAATTTGAGAGTAATATTTTAATAAAAACGCTTGATAATGAAAAACTAATATTTGAAACATTAACTGATAAAATTATTAGAAAATAAACAAACGTGTTACAACACTATATATGTGATCATAGCAGCTAGGTGATGAATCGAAAGGTTGTTGTATTTTTGGTAAGGCGCAATGCTTGCAGAAAGTAAAAGTTAGCAATCAATGCGCAAAAAAATCGAAAAGCAAGGTAACATTTTGCACTGCTACGACACATATATTAAACGTTGTGCATAATTGTAAAAAAATAATAGTTGACTAACTCAAAAGAATGGTTTACTCATTCTGATTTACATAATTGACTTAATAAATTTAGTTTCGAGTAAACGAATTAAATCGATGAAAAACATAATATTATTTTTGATCCCACTATTAAGTCTTAGTTTATATTCTCAAAATCTTACCGAAATTAATTATGATCTTAATTTAACTGATTCTCTAACTTATGAAACTGAAGTTAGAATTTATCAAGGTGGAGGAATAACTAATTACTCCTCCCTTTTTAGAATGTTTAAAAATAAATCTAAGAAATGGTCAGCGGAATTTTACGAGCATTACGCAAAAGTTGATGGACAAGCAAAACTGAGAACTGAAAAGAAAACTCTAAAATCAAAAAGTGATTTGGAATTCGTTTTTCAAAACTTTGTTCGTAGTCATATTTTGGATTTACCTGATATGAGAAAAATCCAATGGAAAATGGTTAAACGAGGGAATGTAGAAAAAGTTATAGATACTATTAGAGGAAAGATTTTTGAGGAATATCTCTCATCTGAAAGAAGAATTATGATTACTGATGGAACTGGATTTATAGTTAAGGTTAAACAACAAGAAGAAACCAATCACTTCGAATACTCCAATCCGAAAAGTTATTTAAAACATTATCCTGAAATTGACGAATTAATTTATATGTCCGAAATATTAAATATAATCCAGAACGAATTTGGAATCTGGAAAAAATAACTATGCACAACAACATATATGTGATCATAGCAGTTTGTTTTTCAATCGATTGGTTCGAGTATATTTGCAAAGGCACATTACTTGCAAAAAGAATAAGTTAGCAATCAATGTGCAGAAAAAGTCGATGGCTTGGTAACATTTTGCCCTGC
The DNA here is from genome assembly GCF_900109375.1 of Aquimarina amphilecti. Lineage (GTDB taxonomy): Bacteria > Bacteroidota > Bacteroidia > Flavobacteriales > Flavobacteriaceae > Aquimarina > Aquimarina amphilecti. The sequence continues at coordinate 636,320 of NZ_FOAB01000004.1, read as the reverse complement.
TACGACACATATATTAAACGTTACCCAACATTAACAAAATGAGAAGAAAAAGACTCCAACATCACACTGATATTTTTTGCGATATGTTTGTTGGTTGGAGAATGGCTAATGATTTGGACAAACTAACTGAATTAAAATCAGGTATATTAGAATTTGATTTTATCAATAAGACTCAAATTTTAAACGGAATTGAATCCCTTATAGATTTTAATATGTTTTATGAAATCTCGGGATGGTTTATAGAGGACTTGGAAAAACACAATATTGACATTAAAGAAATTAAAAAAGCTACTTTAAAGGTAAAATTTGACGTTGAAATAATTCTAGGAAAAACTAAATCAAAAACAAAAAGTACGACTGAATTAAGCTTCATTATGAAAGCAAAAATATTGACTGACGAAAAAGAATATCATACAGATAAAAAAGATAAACAGATTTATAAATTCGTAGAGAAAAAATAAAAAAGTTGGGTAACAATGGCTATAATTAATACGGGTTTTGGTGCTTAACTCAAAAGTTAGTGCTTTTAATCAAGTCCGCCAAATCTTTTGATTTGGCTTTATAACAAAAAAGATAAAACAAAATAAAAAAAATTGGCTAAGTGCTTAACCGAAAAGTAATCGCTTTTTAATCCCGTACTAACCTTAGCCGAACCGTTATATGCAAGCAAAGACAAACTAAATGGAGAAAGAAATCTTTGAGAAGAGTTTTATAGAAAAACTGAATAATAACTTCCCTGTATTTGCCAAATATTTTGATTTTAATCTCAAGGTTTTTTGTGAGTTTAATACTTTAATATTTGAGATTAACAAATGTCTAATTCTTGAATTAAATAGAGCTAGTATTACATTAACAAATAACTTATTAGAACGTCTTTTAAAACTTGCATTGATTAACAATGAAACTGGAATTGGACCTTTACCAATTGAGAAATGGAACGATGTATTTAGCGAGCCAAATAAAAAATATGGTTCTATTCCATTAGGTAATTCAATTGAAAAATGTAAAAAACTAGAATTGATTACAACAGATGAAAAGACCTTCCTTTTTGATACAATTCGTCAGTTAATGCGGAATGGGTTTTCACACGCTGACTCAAGTAAAATATTATCTGATTTGCCTGATGAATCAAAAATGTTTCAAGGTAGTTTGATTAATCCAAATGAGGATTTGAAAGAAGTACGTGTTAATCAAAAAATAATCCCAACTTTTCAAGCTTTACAAATGGAACGTTTTGCTAACGAGAATGCAAAACCATATTTCGATTTTGTTTTCAAACTCATATTTCGCATTGAAAAACGCTTACTTGAAAAACAAAAATAACTATATAAAAAATGAACCCTGCTGAATTTAAGTTAAAATGGATTCAAAATGAATCAGATAGATGGACAGAATTTGACTCTTGTGAATTGGAAAAATCAGAAATTAATGAATCAACAAATGAATTTCTTAAAATAGGATTCCCCGAAGACGCTGCTCCTTATCTTGGATTTGGATTAAGAAGTTATGATTGGAAATTTAATAATATATTAGATTATTATGAATATGATGATTTAGATCCTACCACTAAATTTTATTGGATTCTAGGCTCTGATAATTCTGGAAATCCAATTTGTATAGATACATCTCAAAATGACCGGATCATATTATTAGATCACGAACAAGGATTTGAAATTATAGGCACAGTAAATAAAAACATTTCCGAATTAGCTAGCTTCCTACTTATATACCGAAATTTTATTGAAGAGATAAATTCCAAGTATGGAGAGGACGGATTTTTTGATTCAAAGTTTACTAAAATAGACTTAAATGAATTAGAAGAAAAATTCAAATCATTGAATTCTGATTACTATTTAGAATCTAGTTTTTGGGATATTGAAATAGAAAATTTAAGAGCAGAAATACAATAACAAAAAGCATATAACAATTTGTATATTGCATATGCTCCCTTCGGGAAGCAAACGCAACATACAAGAGACGTTAGGGCACATTGAAATAATGAAATCAACACAAGAAATATTATCCGAAATAGAATCTTTTAAACCAGTTGATGGGAATTGGCTGAGATTGGACGAACTTGTGAACAAACTCTGGGAAAGTGGAAAAGCAGAACTCGGAATCAATACGCTTTTTAGAGTTTTTGAACGATACCCAAATGATGATGGAGCTGGTGTTTTCTGGACTATCTTATACGGACTCGAAACTCTAAATTATGAAGAATCTTTATATAGCTCCTTAATGGACAAACCATCTCATATGGGAATTAATATGCTAAAACGAATTGAAAATACTAATTCTGAATTAGTAGCTGGAAAACCAATTAAGGAATTAAAAGAATTTATTAAAAATAACCCTAAAGTTGATTCAGAATTATTATCAGAATTGTAAATAAAAACGTGCTACAACAACATATATGTGATCATAGCAACTTAGTGATCAATCGAAAGGTAGTTGTATTTTTGGTAAGGCGCAATGCTTGCAGAAAGTAAAAATTAGCAATCAATGCGCAGAAAAATCAAAAAGCAAGGTAACATTTTGCTCTGCTACGACACATATATTAAACGTTGTGCATAATTATGAAAACAGTACTTAAAACAATCTTTCTGCTAACTATTAGCTTCTCGTGTTTTAGCCAAAACAACGGAAAGAAAAACTTGAACTTAACTTTCATAAATCAATGCACTAACGAAAAGATAAGTCCTGAATTCGAAATTTTAATGCCTGAATTATCATCTGAACTGAATTATGAATACATAACTGTTTATAGAGAAATTGACGATTGGATTGCCCAACACACTGCAGTAGTAAAAACAAAAATTGACACTATTTATATTCCAAAAATACTTTTTGCTGGAGGAAATGAATTGCATTCTCAAAGATGGACTTATCTGAATTGTGAAAAGGTTTGTAATGGAATAGAAACTGATTTTTACTCAAATGGGAATAAAAGACTTGAGGGAAAATTTGAGAATGGAAAACCAAAGTATATCAAATACTTCAGAAAAGATGGAATTATAGAAAATGAGGAACTTTATAAAACTGGAGAATTTGAACCTTACAGAGAAAATGACTTTGACGAAAATGGAAACTTATCAGAATACATAACAAGAGAAAAATTTAAGACAAAAATTGTAATCAAGACTTTTGACAAAAACGACAACCTGATTAATAAGGAAATACAACCATTTTAAAAACAACTATGCACAACAACGTGTATAATTAATTGCTTTGGCAAGTGCCTATTTGGAAAATTCCTGCGGAATTTTCTCGCGTCCGTTTTTGTTTACTAAATTAGTTGCTGAAACACGCAACTAACCATACACAAACACGTTACCAGTAATATGGAAAATCACGAAGAGCACGATAAAAAAGCGAAAGAAAGGATAGTGAGCGACATTAAGGAATACGATTGTCATTTAGCTTTACTAGAAAGTGATGGTTATTCACCTGCATTTGTTTATACAATTGGTCTTTATGAAAAATTCCAACATCCTGAAATAATAATTTTCGGTCTTAAAACTGATGTTATGGGACATCTTTTAAATGGATTAAGAGACGAAATAAGAAAAGGAAAAAAATATAAACCTAATAAGACATACTCTGGATTATTAGAAGGTTATGAAATTCAATTCTTACAAGTTAAAGAGGAGAATTATTCTGACTATCTAGGTTATGCTGGATGGTACTATGAAAAGACGTTTGATTTTCCTGTTTTACAAATGATTTGGCCTGATAAAGAAAATAAGTGGCCTTGGGAAAGTGGGTTTAATGAAAATTGGAAATTCAAACAGCCTTTACTTGATAGGAATACTGATTTTAAATATCAAGAAGAGAAAAATTTAGGAGTTTATACAACTCATCAGACTTTTGAAGGTAAACCCATTTTGTATGTTCATCATAATGAAGATGGTGATTGGCAATTCCATACAGAATATGAACCTAAAATCGAAGATTCTAAATTGGTTTGTTTAGAAGAAATTATAAAACTTGACCCGACTCTTAATGATGTTTATTATCTGAATTACGGACAAACGGCTTATCGAAATGGGATTGGAGAGGATTGGACTATTGAAGAATATGAATCTGAACAAGAAAATGAAGAAAAACTACTGGTAACAAAGGCTATAGTTAATACGGGGTTTTGGCATAAAATCAAAAGTCTATTTAAATAACCAAGTCCGCCAAATCTTTTGATTTGGCTTTAAACAAAAAAGATAAAACAAAATAAAAAGTTTTGGCTAAGTGCTTAACTGGAAATTAAACGCCAATTTAATCCCGCACTAACCATAGCCGAGACGTTAGCGCCAATTTGAACAAAAATGAGTAGATTTTTAGCAACATTGATTTTATTGACCTTTTATGGAATTGGTAATGCTCAAGAATTTGAGCCTTTAGAGCTTGTTCAAAAAGTTTTTAAAGACAAAAAATTTGCTAGAAAGACAAATAGATATTCTACTAGAGAATATAAAGGACATCCAAACGCAAATGACTTACCAACTAATACAAAATTAAAATTCCAACTTCTTGACAAATCTGAAAATACTGCTGTTATAAACATTACGATATTGGACACTTTAGGAAAAGGTATTGACACATATGCTCATCTAGAAAAAGGTAAAAAATGGAAAATAAATGCCCTCAGAGCATTGGCTATGACCGGATTTATGGAACAAGCAATGCTGGAAATGGAAAAAATGACAGAAGAGCAAATCGACACTCTAATTCAGAAAGATGACGGAACTTTTAAATCAAAGGAAGACTTTTATAGGAAATTAGAGAATATCAAATTGACTTTAGCATTGGATCATACAATTATTGAACACTTTGAAAAAAGGAGAGAAAAATTTGAAGAGTTAAGGAATGAGCTTCAAAACACTGAATTTAACAAAGAAGAACAGTCGTACCGCAAAATTAACTTAGGAGACCAAATCAAAACCGATTATAAAAGACTATTAATTAATTCTATTTCAACAAGTATTAGTTGTGAAAATTGTTTTGAATTTATAATCGGAGGAATGATTGATAATACTGTTGGCTTTTTCTACATTCCGAATAAACAAGATGTACCAAAAATGAACCCCAGTAGAATAATTATGATAAAAGAAATTGGGAATGGATGGTATTTATTTAAAACAACATAAAAAAGGCGCTAACATTTTGTATAGTTCATTTGCTCCCTTCGGGAAGCAAACGCAACATACAAGAGACGTTGCCAGTAATTTAAGAAACATTGAGAAACTTAATAATCATTCTTACTATATTTTGCTTTCTGTCTTGTAATAGAAAGGGGGAAATCCCAAAAGAATTGAATTACGCTTTTGAGTATTTAAATGAGATCTTGACTGCGGAGGATATCGAAACCTTTAAGAATATAAAGGAAAATGATACAACACCGAATAATTTACATTTTGGAATCGGATTACACTTGAGAAATAATTTATTAAGACATCACTCTAAATCGGACTCTATTGTGGCATATTTTAATTCGTTAGGAATAACTCACTATGATTATATGTCTGGATTAATATTATATTCTTATCATCAACATTTGAATGGTGAAAAAGTTTACATTCAAGATAAAGTCAACGAAATAATTGAAAGTGAAAAGCCTTATGTTGAGTGTGCGAAAGAACAGAAAATTATAGGTTATGAAAAATATAAAAAGTATCAAATAAATGACACTATAAATATTAAGATGCCAGTTAGTGAATATAATAGTGTTTTTGACCGTAACTGTCCAAATTTAGATTGGGACTTTCGTAAATCTTTTGATTTATCTGTTAACGGAATTGTAACTAATAAGTATTATTCGAATGATTCTCTTTTTGCAAATTTAAAAGTAAAAATTCTGACTAAAAATCATCCAAAGACGGAAATTATGATGCAAGAAGTTAACGTTGGAGATGAATTCGAAGTTCCATTAATTGATAGTGCGTGGAAAATAAAAACTACTAGCAACAATGGCTATAATTAATGCGGGGTTTAGGCTTTGAGCTTAAGGTCTGTGTATATCTAGAGAGTCCGCCAAATCATTTTGATTTGGCTTTAAAATGAAAAAATAAAACAAAATAAAAAGTTTTGGCTAAGTGCTTAATCTAAAGGACAGTTCCTTATAATCCCGCACTAACCATAGCCGAGACGTTGTAGAGCATTTAAGAAAATGAAGAACATAACCAGAATCATACTTCTGACTTTAACTTTGAGTTGCTTTTCTCAAGCGAAACAATCTGAATTAGTTCTTTTAGCAGAAGCTTATCATAATTACCATCATACGAACAGTATAGACAATTCGATTTTCGAAAAAATTTATAAAATTAGTTCACCTGAACTTGAAAAAGAAAAAGAATTCATTGCGGAATCAATTAAACCAAATAATGATATTCTGAATATCAAATTCTTAACTAAACCTGACATAAGCACTTTAGAAAACATATTTATGATTAGAGCTTTGAACTACAATATGTTCAAAGACAATCCAATAAAAAACAAGGAAGTAATTAAGCAAGTGAAATCTGACCAAATCAGTTATCAAGAAATGTTAACTGCTTATTACAATATGATTTTCGGAATTTTAGTAAATAAACATGAGGATTTGAATTTAAAGCAAATGAGTTTTGACTTAAATAATCTGAATTTATCAACGAAACAAGAAAAGGGAATTTTCTTCTTAACAAGTATGGAACGATTTGGTTCTGACATTTGGGGATATATGAACATTCAACCTACCGACTACGATAGCGCATTAGAAGTTATTAATCGATATCCAAAATACAATGGAGAAGAATATTACAAATACAATGATTTTGATTTTAGTGACTTCCTTATAACTGTGGATATTCGAAAACCAAAAGTTAATTACAAAGACTATTATTTGAAAAAATATTTTAACACATTAGGTTATCATATGGAAATTTTAGAATTTAATAAACAGAAACAACCTATTGAAAAGCAATAAAAAACGCTCTACAACACGGTGTATAAAACATAGCTAATTAAGTGTTCAATCGAAAGGTTTGTGTTTGTTTGCAAAGACCGCCAAATTTTTAATTTGGCTTTAAGAATAGAAAAATTAAATCAAAATATAAAAAATTGGCTCTGTGTTAATCTGAAAAGCTAGTGTCTTTTAATGCACTACGTTTCATACACAAGACCGTTATACACAAGCAAAACATACTTTTAGAATTGGGAATATTTGATTGGATAAAAAATAAAGAAACAAAAACTGAGTTTGAAAAAACATTTGCTGATTTAAGTCGGATGAGTTCTATTGTTCCAAGTGCTGGAAAAACATTTGACCTACTAAAAAACCTGAATTCTGAAACGACCGAATCCCAAACTGACTATCTAATTTCTGAATTCAATAAAATACAGTACGCTTCAAAAACGAACAGCACCTTTTATTTTTATTTTCCTATAGTAACTCATATCCTCTATTTCAAGCCTGAATATGAAAAAGATATTTTAAGATATTTAATCGGACCTAATTTTGCAAATGGAACAACGAATACTGAAGAAATGATTTCGCTTATTCAAGGAGCAATGAAATATAAGCTTTCTGAAAAAAAAGAATATCTGACAAAAGAAAGTCAAAATTGGATAATGAATATATTACCTAAACTGGAAAATGAAGTTGAGCATGAAATACAGAAATGCTGGAAAGAACTGAATGAATAAAAACCAGTGTGTATAACATCATATATGAAATCAGTGCAAAATTTAGTGTTAGATCGAAAGGTAATTTCCTTTTTGCAATGGCGTTAGATTTTTATAAATTAAACAAGAAATAAAAATGCGCAGATAAATCGAATGGTTCAGGCTTTCTTGCCTTGCTCCGATTCATATATTTAGCGTTACCAAACATACGAATGACCATCTTCGGATTTAAGAAAAAACAGGAATATTCAGCAAAGGAAATACTAAAGCAACTTGACAAGTGTGCTGAAGATTTCACGTTTCCAATGTTGGACAATGGATACGTTTATCCTATTCACTCAAAAATGAGTGCTTACCGTGATGAAAAACGTTGGGCTTTAATTATCGAAGTAATCGGATTTAATTATCGTGGCGGAGGACACGATGAAATTTCCAATTGTCTGCACATTTTTGGCAACTGCATAGATACAAAGCCTGGAACTGACAACGAAAACTTTTTATACATAACGGATAATAATACTGAAAACTCAACTTTTGACGAAGAATATTTGGAAAGTCTAAACCCACAGGCAAAAACGATGCTTTTGCGTGGAAAAGAATTGATTATTAATCACAATAGAGAATTTTACCTGAATAAAGGGATTGAACTCGAGGAGAAAGACAAAATTTTCGTTTGGGAATTTATGAGAGGTTTAGAGCCTGAATACAACAATGAATTAGAAGCAACCGAACAAGAAATAAGTGAACGAATTCCATCGGATTTACCAAAAATTATGGAACTGACTGAATGGAAAACGGAGTATTAAGTTCCTTGCACCAACAGATTATAGACTGATCTATAAATCCATAGTTTTGGGTAGCTCCGAAAAAGTTGGGAGTTTTTTTGCCTACCAAAATAGAACAACTGAGATTTTTATTTTTTAATTTTACATTACATTAATCAAAAAAGAAAAGCACATAACACTCCTTAAACTCCATTGATCAAATAGTTTATCTTCGTTATCGCTGCGTAAACGATTTAATCAACGACGCCAAAACAAAGTTTTGACGTTTAACAAAAAGAAAATTAAAAGCAAAAACGTTTGTTTTGGCTTAGTGGTAAACCGAAAGTGAATTTCTTCGAATCTACCCTACTGTCCATACACAAACCGTTGTAGCACATTTAAGATAACCAATGAATAAAACCTTAACCTTACTTCTAATATTAATCTTTACCATTCCATTATTTGGACAAACTGACACGACTAAAATTGCTTTTATTGCATATTGGTCGAAAGGTGATAATTACGACTTCAAAGTAACTAAAATAAAAAGGCGATGGACAAACGATAAATTGACGAAAAATGATTCTACACAATACATTGCGAATTTTAAAGTAATAGACTCAACTGAAAAATCATATACTTTACAATGGTCATTCAAAAATTTTCTTGCTAATAGCTATAGAGAAAATTTAAACAAACTTTATGAAAATAAACAGGCTGTGAATGAAATTGTAAAAAAATACGATGTTACTAAAGTAATATACAAAACAGATGAGTATGGTGAATTTTTGGAAATAATAAACTGGAAAGATATAAGCACCTTAATGAGTAATATGCTTGTCGAATTAGAAAAAAGCATAAAGCTTCGTAAGCCAGACAAAATTGACGAAGTCAATCAAGCAATGGCACCCCTTGCAGAAATTTACAGCTCGAAAGAAGGAATTGAACAGTTGATTGTTTACGAATTACAATATTTTCATTTTCCTTTCGGGACTGAATACGACACCAATGAGCCTTTTGAATATGAACAAGAATTACCAAATATGGTTGGTGTAGAACCTATTAAGGTAGATGCAAAACTTTCAATCATAGAAACTGATTTTGAAAACTTTTACTGTGTTCTTAAAGAAGAAGCTACAATAAATCCAGACGACACCAAACGACAAGTCACTTTGTTGTTTAAAAAAATGGGCATAGAAGGTAAAAAAGCAGAAGAAATGATGAAAACTGCTGTTTTTGACATCTCTGACCTGAATTATTACCAATACTATTTTGCCCCAGGTGTTCCGCATAGAATATATGGGAGCCGAAAGACTCTTTTGAATATGGATAAAACCAAAGTTAAAAATATTGAGGAATTGGAAATTGAACTAATTTATGAGGAATAAAAAACGTGCTACAACACCGTGTATAGCTCATTACGGCTGAAAATCATAGCTGATTTTCCGCAACGAGCCATACACCAAACCGTTGTAGCCAATTTAGACGCAACCTATTGAAGAAAAAAGCATCTATAAATAAAAAGTATGAAAAATGAAAAACAAAACCTTTTTAATTGTTCTAATATTAATCGGAAGTTTATTCAATTCTTGTGATTCAGATGATTTGGAATACCAAGACAAGTTTGAAACCAGTCAAAAAACTTGGTTGGATTTTAAAGAAACTTCCAACGACTCATACAAATACACTGTAATATTTGGTTCGTGGGCAGGATTCGGTTGGGAAACTACTATAATAGTTGAAAATGGAATTGTAATTCAAAGAGATTTTGAATACACTTTTACAGAAGGTATATCAACTGACATTAATCAAGATGAACTTCAATGGACGGAAACAGGTTCTGAAATAGGTTCTCATGAAAACGGAGCCGAACCAATTACGTTAAACGAAATTTATGATAAAGCACAAAATGATTGGCTAATTGATAGAAATAATACAACAACTTACTTTGAGACCGAAAATTATGGAATGATTTCGACTTGTGGTTATGTTGAAAATGGTTGTGCGGATGATTGTTTTATTGGAATTCATATAAACAGTATTGAAGAACTTTATTAAAAAAACTGGTTACAACACCGTATAAACTTTATTACTGTTTTTAGCTCACTTGGGAAATTCCTTTGGAATTTCGCCGCTCGTGATTAATCTAGTAAATTAGTTACTTAACTCACGCAACAAAGCTTATACAACAACGTTACCTGCAAGCAAAAAATGACATTACTTTGATTAACACAATATCTTCTATAACAATATTTGTCTCATTATTTATAGCGTTCTACTTATTAACGGTTCGAACGAAAACTAAAGTTAGCAATTATCTTTTTTCAATATTTTTAATTCTGATTGCCATAGATACCAGTGGAATTATCTTTGAAAAGATAAATTCAAAATCATACAACCTTATAATTTTTAGAAGTACATTTTCTTTTCTACAAATACCTGTTTTATACTTATATATAAAATCTGTTAGCTATTCTGACTTTAAATTAAAACCAAAACACCTAATACATTTCGCTCCTTTTGTATTGGGAAACTTATTGTTTTTTCCAAGGTTTTACCTTGTTGATACTGTAGATAAAATAAACTTCTTACAACAATATAAACACATGTTTGAAATACAACTCAATCATGTAATTTTTCATTTACAGTTTATATACTATATTATTATTTTCTTAACCCTAAGAAAAGTCAAAAAAATCTATTTAGAAAATTACTCTGGAGTTAGTATTAAAACATACGATTGGTTGTTTAAATTTACCGCAACCCTATCTTTTATATATATAATAGCACTATTAAAAAACATTATTAAATTCTCTCAATTTGATATTGTTTCTACTTACTTTAAAATAGGAATACATTTATTAATATTTCTTCTAATTTGTTGGTATTTATACAAGGCTTTAAATAACCCAGAACTTTTTAAACAAATAGACTCTACTTTAAAACTTATAAAAAATAGTATTCCTCAACAACAACCAAACAAAGAAGTACTAATACATGAACAAGAAAATATTGAAAAACTAAGAAATTATATGAAAGAGCAACAATCTTTTCTTAATCCTTCTTTAACAATTCAAAATGTTTCCGATGAAATTGAAATTCCGGTTAAAGAACTTTCGCTATTAATCAACCATAAACTAAATCAACATTTTTATGATTTTGTAAATTCTTATAGAATAAATTATGCTAAGAATTTATTAAGTGACTCAACTCAAAATAAGAGAACAGTTCTGGAAATTTTGTATGATTCTGGTTTTAATTCTAAATCTTCTTTCAATACTGCTTTCAAAAAAGAAACTGGAACAACGCCAACCTCGTATCGTAAAAATCTTATAATCAACACCTAGTAAATATTCGGTCTTTTATTACAAAAGATTCGAACGATTATAACAAAAAAAATGCGTTCGAATAGTTTTAATCGGTCGCATAGGTTTAAATACTTCATCAAATTTGTCTCATAATTTAAAAATCAAGAGACATGAAAAAACATTTGATCATTTTATTAGCTGCATTAGTAATTAGTAATTTTTCTTTTGGACAAAACTTAGTAACAAAGATAGATTCAATCGTAAAAGATAATTACAAAAAACACCCAGAAGTAAGCATTAGTGTAGGTTATATTCATAATAACAAAGAACAGTATATTAATTACGGAAAAATTAGCAAAGAAAGTTCAATGAACGTTAATGAATATACCGTTTTTGAAATTGCATCAATAACTAAAGCCATAACCGGTAATTTAATAGCTCAGGCAGTAAATGAAGGTAAAATTAAATTAAACGGTTATATAGAAAACTATTTACCAAAAGATTTTATTATACAAAAACAACTTAGACGCAAGATAACAATATCTGATTTAGCTTCTCATCAATCAGGGTTAGCTGATCTTGATTGGAAAAAGCTTATCTCTAAAAACCCTCAAGACCCATTAAAAAATGTTAATCGTAAAACTTTTATTGATATTATTAATAATTGTAGTGAGTTACCTGATTACGGTACTTATAGATACCATACCACTGGTTTTATGCTTTTAGGGGAAATATTAGAAGAGGCCTACGGAAAAAGTTATGATGAAATTGTACGAGAGAAATTAATTAATCCAATAAAAATGAAAAACACTTTAACAAAAGAGTTTAACATCAAAAATATTGCAACGGGTTATAATCGTAATGGAATTAAGCAAAATCTTATGCTTTGGAATTCTGGTGCGCCTTCAGGTTTAATTAAGTCCTCTTCTAAGGATATGATTAAGTATTTAAAAGAAATATTGAATGACAGTTCTGAAATTTCTAAAGCAGGTATAATGACAGAAAAAATATTTTACAAAGCAAAAAAAGGACCTAGAAAAATAGGTTTAGGAATTAATATTTATAATAATGAGACTAACACCTTCTTCCAGAAGACAGGAGATACTATGGGGCAATCTTCTATTCTCTGTTATAATAGAAAGGATAATTGGGGTATAATTATTTTAATCAATCAACAAAACCCAAAAATGAGAAAAGAATTGTGGAATAAAATTTATGAGACTACCTTAAAATAACTTATGGATAAAACCAGCAGGTAACAATGTATAAAAAACATAGGGCGGTTTAGGTTAAATTTAAAAATATCTTTTTATGTACCAAAATCGCCAAATATAAAATTTAGCATTTTCAACATAAAAGATAAAAGATAAAAGATAAAAGATAAAAGCAAAATATTATATTTGGCTTAGTACCAAACCGAAACGTATCGCTTATCACCTGCCCAACGTTTCTTATACTGAACGTTGTGCTTAATTAAACAAACCATTACATAAGATGATTGAAAAGCTCCAGAATAGTGAAAGAGAAGTATCTAAAAAAATACGTTCTGTTTTTCAATTATCATATAAGATAGAAGCAGAATTATTAAATGCAACTGATTTTCCTCCTTTGAAAAGACCCCTTAAAAAATATGTTAACAGTAACACAGAGTTTTTCGGATACATAAAAGATAAAGAACTTGCTGGAGTAATTGAAATCCAGCATAACAGTAGATTTACAGACATTCATAGTTTAGTTGTTAATCCATCCTTTTTTAGACAAGGAATTGCGAGAAAGTTAATGGAATTCGTTTTTGATACATTTGATTCAAATCTTTTTGTTGTCGAAACTGGACTGGAAAATGGGCCTTCAACTGAATTGTTTAAAAAATTTGATTTCAAAGAAGTTAAACAATGGAATACAGACAACGGGATTAGAAAAATAAAATTTGAGCGTAGAATAAATAACGATGACTAACACTATATAAGCGCAATGCTTTTTTAGTGTTTTGAGCAAAGGTTATTTTGTACTTGTAGTATTGGCACCACAAATTTTATTATTTTTAAACTGACACAATTTAAAACACTAAAAAGTGTAACGCCTTGTGCTAATATAAAGGTCTATAACCTTCTGCATTACACAGTCATTTACATTTAACGCTAGTGAAAATAGAAGATATAATATGGAGTACGAATTCGAAACAGTTAATTGTAATTTATGTAATGCTGATAATTATCAGAAAATTTCGAATAAAGGTAAATTTGGGCTACCAACGAATGTAGTTATATGTAAGGTATGTGGGTTAAGCTACTTAAACCCAAGATGGGACAAGAATTCGTACTTACAATTCTATCAAAATGAATATGACAAATATTACAGACCTAAAATTCAACTAGATTCTTCTTTAAATAAAGAAGCGGTTAATCCTATAGAGGTTAGACTTAAAAGATTAGATCTATTTCCAAAAAATGTAGAGCGAATACTCGATATTGGAAGTGGTGAAGGAAATAATTTGATTCACTTTAAATCAATATTTCAAGAAAGCAAATTGTATGCTATTGAACCTTCTTTGGCATCTCAAATTATCTTGAAAAACAATGATGTAACTATTCTTGGAAGTGATGTTGATGCCGAATGGAACGATAACATAAATTATAAATTTGATCTGATTATTATGAGGCACGTATTGGAACATTTTACAGACCCCATAAAAATAATGAAGAAAGTTAGAAGCGTATTAAAACCGAATGGTATAGTTTATATTGCAGTTCCTAATAACTTAAAACCTACTCAAAACCTTAACAAATCTTGGTTTAGAAATGTACATACATATTATTTCAATAAATATACTCTAGATAATTTAAACAAACTTGTCGGACTAGAAATTTTAAAAATGCAAGAAGGGGATGAATTTAATATGGGTGAAGTTTATTTAATTGCTCGAAAAAATGATTCTCAATTATCACCTGTATTTTCTGAAAAACATTACCAAGAACAGTTAACAATATTAAACCAAAAATTGAAACTTGAAAATAGTATTCCATATAAATTAACTTATCTAAGCAAAAGGGTTATAAGAAAGGTACTTTCTCTAACAAAAAATAAATCACATTAAAACGAGGGGTTATTTAAACGTTGACAACAGTTAAAAAAACTAATAAATCATGTTCGGAATAATAAACTTTGAGGCTTTTTTAATAGCTGGATTGATTATGAATTTAACACCAGGTGCTGATACAATGTATATTCTTGGAAGAAGTATTGCGCAAGGAAAAAAAGCTGGTATTTTATCTGTATTAGGAATATCGACGGGCGCAATTTTTCATATTATTTTTGCAACGTTAGGGTTATCAATCATACTTGCCAAATCTGCAGCAGCTTTTGAAATAATCAAATATTTAGGAGCAGCATACTTGATATTTTTAGGATTAAAAGCAATATTCAAAAAAACAGATGAAAAATTTGAATTAAGGAATCAAAATGAGATTGTGAATTACAAAAAGATTTATTTTTCCGGAGTTCTAACTAATATCCTAAATCCGAAAGTAGCTTTATTCTTTCTAGCTTTTTTACCGCAATTTATTGACCCGAATTATGTACAAAGCTCTCTTCCATTTTTAATTCTTGGAATTACCTTTTTACTAACGGGAACAATTTGGTGTTTAATCTTAGCACTATTTGCATCAAAACTTTCTGACCGGATTAGAAAAAATTACAAAATAAAAATATGGTTGGACAAAATAACTGGTGGAATTTTTGTCGCACTTGGAATAAAATTAGCATTAATGAAAAAATAACTGTTGCCAATACGGTGTATAAAACATAACTGTAAATAGTAAATTTAAAAACCTGTATACATTTTACTAAGGCCCTTCAATTTGGATTCTATAATAGAAAAATCGCTGATGACAAATGCTCAAGTTGTTTAAGTAAGGTTGAATTAATAGGTATTTAATTAGAAAATTGTGAGTTAACATTTGAATAAAAAACAATACAAGACTGAAATAATGACACTGATAAAAAAACTCTTGTTTCTAATCTTCATACTATCCTATTTAAACGGATATACTCAAAAAACCTTGATTGAATTTGAATCTAATGGTAGGACTCAAAAAGAAACAAAACGAAATCCATTTAAAAAATTTATTGGGGAATGGACGCTCAAAAATGATGATTGGACTCATAATTGGGGTGACGGAACTGAGACTATAAAAATCCCAAATCATCACACAATCTCAAAAGAAATCAACACTGACAATAGTTTATTATCAATTATCGATGGCCCTGAACCCAATGGACATATCTTTTGGTCTTATAACCCAAATACAAAAGAAATTTATCATCTATCTAGTTTTGGAACTACAAGAGCCGGAAATGGAAGAGGAATAATTAATGGAAATGGGGATATCAAATTAAAACTGTTTTTTGAAGGAGAACCAAAAGGAACTTATCGGATTTATAATTATAAATGGATAAATGAAGATGAATACCATATGAAATCTGTTCAATTCTCAGAAAAAGATATTGAAACTGGCTTATTTTATGAAGGAGTTTTTAGGCGAGTAAAAAAATAATACTCTGTAATATTATGTATGTAATCATAGAGATTAAGTAATCAATAGATTGGTATATATTTACTTGTTCTGATTCATATATTTAGCGTTAACTACAATTTTTACATATTTTTTAAAAAAAATATACTAATACATTCACCTTTATGAAACCAGAAAAAGATAGTATAGGCTTTCTCATTATTAAATATGGAATTTACATCATTTTAGGAGGCTTAATTTTAATGAAACTATGCGGCTATTCTTTTCAAGAAATAATTTATAACTACAAAGCTAAGAGAGAAATGGAAACAATTCATTACGGAGGATCCGTTTCTGAAGTAAATAAACATATAATAGCAAGAAATAAGAAGGTTGAAGAACTTACTAATTTAACCAATAACATTGCAAAAGAAATTAATACAATTCTTTATTATACCAATGACACAACTACAATAAGTTCCGCATTAATACAAGCAAATAGACAATATCGAAGTAACTATGTTAATCCCTATCAAATTGGCAGAAATTATATTGCAGAATCAGAAGAAACGATTAAATACATAAACGAATTTGAAGAAAAGGTAGATAGTTTAGGTTATAATATTTTTATTGATAGAGGAAAAGGAAATGAATTTCTTAGTAATATTTTTGAAAAAAATTTAAGAAGTGAAATATGCATTAAGAATGTCAATAAGGAAGATGACGAAAATAAATATATAATTATTCAGCTTCGTTATTATTCCGATAACACGAAACAACTTTTAACAAAAAAAATAGAAGACAGAAAACCAACATGGTTTGTAGCAGTTGGATCAACACCCGAAAAAGAAATAGCATTATTAAATGAAATACAATATTCCACCGCTATTTTTACGGAAAAAGAACTTCAAGCACAAAAACTAGATTTTAACGGACTTAAATCACTTTTCGCCCCAAGACTAGACGTATCTAAAAATAGTACATTCTACTTTAGTTGCTATAACAAAAAAATGGACAGCCTTACTTTTTTAAAGAAAATAGAACTTTTTAAAAATATGTTCTTAAAAAAACAACCAAATATAAAAGGTCGAATTAAATCTACTAAGGTTATATTAAATCAAAATGAAGACCAATAACAACTGTGATTAACAAATAGTAATACAAATTTAGGTCCTTAATCGAAAACTCATTACTCTTAATTCCTGTAAGAATCATAACCGAAATGTTAGTTTTAATGCGACAAAAAAATTGTAATATTTAAGAAACTTCCCTCCTATTAAATTTAAACTCAGTTAAAAAATAAGAAACCTAAAAACCAAGATAAAAAATCATCGGATTATTATTAAATCTCGTTTTCTTTAAACTATATCTCTCAGGCTTATAAGTTACCATCTATAAATAAAAGCTTATTCGAGTAACTACCAAAATAGATTTATTTATTGACTTAGGTCAAATAGTTTGACTTGAAACAACATTAGTTTTGTAACAAGAAAAACAAATAAAATAATTTAAAATGGTAATTGCAGAGTTAGATAAATTAAAACTATTTGGTAACGATAGTCAGGAACGGATAGAAAAAGCATTAACAAATCTTCAAAATGGAAATGGAATTATCTTAATTGATGATATAGACAGAGAAAATGAAGGTGATTTAATATTTTCTGCTCATAATATGACTATTGATCAAATGGCTTTAATGATTAGAAAATGTAGTGGTATTGTCTGTTTATGCTTGACGAATGAAAAAGCTGACCTACTTAATTTACCATATATGATAAAGGAAAACACTAGTAGTTTTCAAACACCTTTTACGATTACTATAGAAGCAAAAGAAGGTGTTACCACAGGAGTTTCTGCTACAGATAGGTTGAAAACTATCCAAGTTGCTTGCAATGAAAATACCAAAAGTAGTGATTTAGCTAAACCCGGGCACATCTTTCCTTTAAGAGCCAACGATGATGGAGTGTTAGAGAGAAAAGGTCACACCGAAGGAAGCATCGATTTAATGAAACTAGCCGGTTTAAAACCTGAAGCTGTTTTGTGTGAACTAATGAATGATGATGGAACAATGGCAAAAAATGATTCGATTATACAGTTTGCGAAAGAACATGATTTGATTGTCCTATCAATTCAAGATATTATTCAATATCGTAAATTTGTAAGAGACTATAAGTAAATGATAAAATATAATGAACTCACAAATTTCATAAAAAAGAACATCGATATTGATGATCATGATTTAAAAATTGTATTGTCTTATTTTAAAACAATAAAAAAAAGCAAAAATCAAACTTTACTTCCAAGTGGAAAAAATAGTCAAGTAAGTTATTTTGTAATAAAAGGTTGCTTAAGACTGTTCTATATCGATGAGGAAGGGAAAGATATTACGCGTTACATTGCTTTTGAAAATCAATTTGCAACAGAGCTAGTTAGTTTTATAACAAATCAACCTGCTCAAGAATCTATTCAAGCCATTGAAAATAGCGAACTTTTATACATCACTCACCAAGACTTTAGATATTTAATGGAAATTATTCCTAAATGGAAAGATTTTTACAATATCTATTTAGAAAAAGCATATGTAAATAACGCTAAAAGATTAATTTCATTTACTACTCTAAATGCATCGGAACGATATAAACAATTATTTAAAATTAATCCAAATATTGTAAAACGCCTTCCTAATAAGGTTGTAGCATCTTATATCAATATATCACAAGAAACTTTAAGTAGAATCAAGTCCAAATTCCTATTAAAAACGAAATAAGTTAGAAAAGAATATACGAGTTTATATTAAAGTCTATTGTAATATAAAAAATGACCAAATGCTTAATCAAAAATTAAATGTTCATATATTCGGGTACTAACCATAGCCGAGATGTTAAATTTTATTAATAATAAACTGAATAAATATCTCTGGATTTCTATTTCATTATTACTAACTTGATAATAAACCATTCTTAAATATTGAATATAGCTACAAAAAAGTTGAAAATGATAAATCATTTTTGTTGATTAAATCTACTATCACGGTCAAAAGCTTTTCTAATAAACATTAATAGATATAAAAAATGAGAGTTTATAAATCTGTTTAAGTGTAGCTATATAAAATAATGATTATTCAGCTATTATTTTGATACCATTCAGTAAGAATGAGCTGTATATCACTGTTTCTCTTGTATTATCGTTTTTACTTTGCTTCAAATTAAAAAATGATAATACAATGAATAAAAATTCTTTAATTACAAAATTAACTCCAATAATAGCTGTCATTCTTTGTTGTTTGTTATATGCATCAGGATATTTTCAAATGATTATAGCCGCTTTAATATTTATAATAGCAAGTGCTATAGAATATAAAAAAGAACTTTTTAGCTCTTTAGGTTTTCACGGCAAAAGGACAAGTGCAAAAGATTTATTAATTCAGGCTCCACTATTAGGTATCGTTATCTTCTTTTTTAATGGATATGTATTGCTACCAAGTGTTACGTACTTTACAGGGCAACCTATAGACTATTCTGAATTTGAACAATTTGTTGGAAATCTACCAGCTATATTGGGGCTATTTGTTTATATGATTTTATCGGCAGCATTCGCCGAGGAAATTGTTTTTAGAGGATACCTTATGAAACAGTTTACTAAGTTTTTTGGTTCAAGCAAAATTAGCCTTGTCATTAACATTCTACTCTTTGGGTTTATTTTTGGGTCTTCTCATGCATATCAAGGAATAACAGGACAGATTGTAACAGGTACTATAGGTATGATCCTAGCCATCATTTTCCATATCCGAAAGAACAATTTATGGTTCAACATCGCGGTTCATGGTTTTATTGATACCGTTGCTTTAATTTTTATGTATTACGGATGGCTGTAAGGATCTAATACGCAAAACCTATATATTTATTCAAGATATAAGAAAACAAATGGCTTATCAGCTGCCCTTAATTTCTTATATGATACGTTCTGCGTAATTAAAACAAACCAAAAAGTATACAATATCTGAAAATCTGTATAAGAAGTTAAGATCACTTCACATATACCTTTGCCTTATTAATTTGAACCAAAAGAATAAGCAAAAATGAAGACAAATCAATTTGGTAAAAAAGGATGGACACCTGAGAGAATTGGGTCTCTTAAAGGTAAAACATTCGTTATAACAGGTACTACAAGCGGAACAGGATTTGAAGCAGCAAGAATATTGTTATCCAAAGAAGCAAAAGTGGTAATGCTTAATCGTAATCCAAAAAAATCAGAAGATACCATCACGGCTTTGAAACAAGAACTAGGTAATGTAGATGTATCTAATATACGTATGGACTTGGCAGAACAAGCTTCTGTAAAAAATGCTGCAGAAGAAGTTCTTAAGAAAGTTCTTCAGATAGATGCCTTGATGTGCAACGCGGCCATTGCCCAGGTACCAAAACAAACGTTAACGGTTGATGGCTTCGAAAGTCAGCTTGGTGTAAATCACTATGGCAACTTTTTACTTCAAGCTCTGCTATATCCACGAATAGAAGAATCGAAAGGGCGTATTGTAACTGTAGGAAGTATGGGGTATAATTTAGGGATTAAAACCATACAGTTTGATGATATGAACTGGGATGAAAATTATAGCCCTAATGGTGTGTATAGCCAAAGTAAACTAGCACAAATCATGTCTGTATATGAATTACAAGATAGGTTAAAAAAAGCTGGTAAAACTAACTTAAAAGTTTATGCTTGTCACCCAGGTGCTTCTTCAACCTCTCTAATCAAAACCAATGGTAGTTTAATAACTAGGTTCATATGGCAATTAATGAAATTATCTCCTATGGTACAATCGGCTGAAAAAGGTTCATATCCAGAATTGATGTGTGCTACAGAACCAAATCTTGATCAAAGAGGTTTTTATGGTCCCACAGGAAGAAATTATTGGACTGGTCCCGTTGGCGAGTGTAAATTAGAGCCACACGCAAAGGATAAACCTGTAATGGAGAAACTTTGGGATGTATCAGAAAAAGCAATAAATTTTAAATGGAATTTTTAATTAGTGTAATGAAACATTTTAAAACATTATCATCTTATTTAGATTATCTTGAACTTCCTCTTCCTGAACATCCTATGCTGAGTATATTTACTCCAAAAGTAAATGGTTACCTTCCTTGTCCAAGAAAAAGTTCACCACCTATAACTAACGAATGTTATTCTATTAGTTTAAAGAAGTTTGTGAAAGGAAACTTAAACTACGGACGAACAAAATATGATTTTACTAATGGTGCTTTAATTTTCATTTCGCCAAGACAAGTTTTACAATGGGATGATAACGTAGTCTTTGAGCAAAAAGGCTTTTCAATAAACTTCCATGAAGATTTTCTAAAAGGAACAGAACTAGTACAACAAATAAAGAAATATGGATTCTTCTCCTACTCAGCAAATGAGGCACTACATCTTTCGCCAAAAGAAGAAAGGCAGATAGAATCAATTGCGGAAAATATTGAAATAGAATATCAAAATAACCAAGATGAATTTAGTAAAGATATTATCCTTTCTCATTTAAGTACGCTCTTAAAATATGCCAATCGATTTTATGAAAGACAGTTTCTAAATCGAAAAGAATTATCAAATGATTTGTTAGTGCAATTTAATCAACAATTAGAAGATTATTTTGAATCAGGACAATTACATGAAAAAGGTATTCCAAGTTTAGAAAAAATGGCAAATAAAATGTCAGTTTCGCAGCGCTACCTGAGTGACACACTTAAAAGTGAAACTGGTAAAACTACAACCGAACACTTACAATTATACTTGATTGATGTAGCAAAAAACATTTTGTTGAAACCGAATAAAAGTATTTCGGAAGTTGCATATGAATTGGGGTTTGAGTATCCGCAATATTTTTCAAGATTATTTAAGAAGAAAGAAGGTATAAGTCCTACTGAGTACAGAAAACTATATAAAATGAATTAAAATTATGGATATATTAAAAACAGCAACTGATTGGGCAAAAGCAGAACTTTTTTCAACCCCATTTTTCATTCTCTTCGGGCTTGTATTTATGGCAGCAAGTTTAGGATTTTGGCAGTTGGGAAAAACTGAAATTTCCAAAGCTTACATCATACCTACCGTGGTAGCAGGTGTTTTACTTTTGACTATAGGACTCGGGTTATTTTTTACTAATAAATCAAGAATTAAAGAATTTGAAACTGCCTACAACAAAGATAAATCAGCATTTTTAGAATCAGAAATTGTACGCGCTGAAAGCACTTTGAAGGAATACAGAACAATAGTTTTCAAGGCTATTCCGATAATAATCATTGTAGCCGCCTTACTAATTATTTTTATAGACAGTCCAACTTGGCGAGCAATTAGTATCACAACGATTGCTATGATGATCGTTATTTTATTAGTGGACGGAACTGCCCACGCAAGAATTGAAACTTACAAAAAGCAATTGGAATTAGTTAATAAACAAGAAAACTTGAACTTAAAAAAATAACAACACACAAGGATACTAATAATTAATACGAGTTTTGGTACATAACCCAAAGTTTACTATATTTTTATATTGTCGATCAAATCTTTTGATTTAGCTTTAGGAAAAAGATAAAACAAAATTAAAGGTTTTGGCTAATGTATATCTAATCCCGAACTAACACAACTGGAGCGTTAACAACTAGAAAAAATATTAAACGCAAAAAAATACTATCCTGATATTTTTGATACTAAAGAAAATATTACTGAATTCAGGTTACAATAAAGTAAGATATTTATATTTGACCTAATACCAATTAGAAACGCATTACTATCACCTGCCTTTAATTTCTTATACGAAGAACGTTAGAGTTTTCTTTGGATTGATATTTAAATTTGAGAATGGTAAGGTAAAAATTATAAAAATGAATCTATCAAATAAGAAGGCTGTTATTTTTGATATGGATGGAGTAATAGTTGATTCTGAAAAACTTTGGAAAAAAGCTGAATATGAAACATTTACTTCGTTAGGTGTCAAAGTAACTGAAGAACATTCTGAAATCACAAAATCTATGACCACATATGAGGTTACTAAATTTTGGTATAATAAATTCCCTTGGAAAGGTAAAGACCTTAATACTGTGGAACAAATGGTTATTTCAAAAGTCATTAGTTTGATTGAAACAGAAAATTGTGAAATCTTTGGAGTAAAATCATTCATTGAAAAACTAAAAATCAAAAACTATAAAATTGGATTAGCCACTAATTCCCCAAATAAAATTATTCCTATAGTTTTAAATAAAATAAATATTTTACATCTATTCGATGCTATTTCATCTGCTGAATTCGAAGAAAAAGGTAAACCTGACCCTGGAGTTTATTTTACTACAGCAAAAAAGTTACATATAAAACCAGAAAATTGTTTAGTAGTTGAAGATTCTCATTCTGGTATGTTAGCAGGAAAAAAAGCAGGTATGACAGTCATTGCCTTCACTAATGGAAATAACAAGCTCAACTTTGAGTTAGCTGATTATAAAATCAACTGTTTTGAAAAAGAAGGAATGAAATTACTTAACTAAAACCTACTACTAACAATGGTAATAATCAAAACGAAATTTAGTGCTTAATCAAAAGTTCTCTACTTTTAATTCTGGAACTGATAATAACCTAAACATTGTCTATAAGCTGAAAAAATGAAATTGAATGGATAAAATCTATACTAAAAATGTATCTTGTTAGCTCAACATTTACTAAGTAACAACAGATATATTAAACATTAACTTGCATTCCAAACATAATTAAATTAATACTACATGGCAAAGAATAAAACAATTCAAACTAAAGTCAATGTAATCGATTTTATTAATTCTTACGTGGACAATGAGCAAAAGAAAATCGACAGTAATAATTTAATTGAATTAATGGAAAAATGGTCTGGATTTGAGCCTAAAATGTGGGGACCGACTATTATTGGTTTTGGTAGTTATCATTACAAATATGCTAGTGGACATGAAGGGGATGCTCCTTTGCTCGGTTTCTCACCACGAAAAGCACAATTTTCGCTTTATATATATTCGAAAACTGATAAAAGTGATGAATTATTAAAAGATTTCGGGAAATTTAAAATGGGGAAAGCCTGTATTTATGTAAAAAAACTTGCCGATATTGACATTTCTATTTTAGAGAAACTCTGTACAGAAACAATAGAATATCTCAACGAACATCATGAATGTGCATGTAGAAATTAACTTACCTAACAAGAAACGTTTACTAACTGCCATAATCTTCATATAGTACACAATTAGTATCAATTGATATAAAATTAAAATCCAGTTAAAAATGAAAGTTACAGCTGAAAAAAATGAAAAAGTCGCAAAAATGATTTTTGCATCCATTTACCCTCTTTACTGGAATAGATTGGAAAAGCATGGCAGAACAAAAGAAGAGTTCCATCAAGTAATAGAATGGTTAACTGGTTTCAATGAAGATAGATTACAAAAGCTTATTGAAGAGAAAGTAACATTTAGAACTTTTTTCGAAAAAGCAAAAATTCATCCCAATGCGCACATGATTAAAGGAGTTGTTTGCGGTTATCGAATTGAAGAAATAGAAGATGAATTTGAAGTGTATAAACAATGTAGGCGTTTGGAGAAGTTGATTGATGAATTAGCAAGAGGTCGTAAAATGGAGAAAATTCTTCGGAAAGATAAATAAAACACCTGATCATTATAAAATACTAACACCTACATTATCTATGATGTCCATTCTCAATAAAATGAAATTTCCATCTATTATTTCAAAAACATCATATAACCAATGAAAATAAATTTATTGACTATAATTCTTTTTTGTACGATTTTATTCGCTTGCAATACTGAAGATGATGATCGGTATATTTTCTTTCTTCATAATCGATTTTTAGAGGAACATGATTTAGACGAATTACACCCTGAATTCGGAAGAACTGAATACAATGAAATTATTGATGAATTTAAAAAAAATGGTTTAAAAGTTATTAGCGAAAAAAGAAATGGAAATGTTAACGCTAGAGAATACTCAGTTGGTATTGTAAATCAAATCGATAGCTTAATAAAAATAGGAGTTGGACCTAAAAGAATAACTGTAATTGGAACATCAAAAGGTGGATATATTGCCCAATATGTTTCGACTTTGTCAAATAATCAAGATTTAAACTTTGTATTCATTGCTAGTTTTAGGAATAGTGATATTGAAAATATACCTGAAATTAATTATTGCGGAAATGTATTAACGATTTATGAAAAATCTGATTCATTTGGAGTTTCCGCTTTAGAACGAAAGAAAACTTCACGTTGCGAAATAAAACACTTTAAAGAAATTGAATTAAATACAGGAATGGGTCACGGATTTTTATTTAAGCCTTTAAAAGAATGGATTAATCCGTCAGTAAAATGGGCATATGGAAATTACAATCTAGAATAACAGTAATGGATAACTGTACGTTAATCATTGCTGATAAATGCTAAATCTAAAAGCTCATATTTATTTACAAAGACGATTGATTTTTTAAACCTCCGAATTAAAAGACAAACAAAATGTAACAGATTTAGCTTGTGGCTAAACCTAAAATAATCGCTTGTTTTCTACCCTAATTGACATATATTTATCACTGTAGTTAATTAAGACAAGGAAATGAAAAAAATAACTTTACTAATCATATGCTCTCTAGGCTTTATTATAAATACATATTCTCAAAAAAAGACTAAAGAACTATGGGAACATACAGAAATAGGTTCAGTACTAATATATTATTCGCTAGAAGAAGCTCTAAAGGATCCAAAAAAAGTTAGAGGTCTACAAATAAGAGATGAAGGTCTTGAAAAGATCCCAAAGGATATTGCAAAATTAGTTAACCTTGAATACTTAAGACTACATCATAATAAATTCGAAGAAATCCCTGATTTTATCTTTAAAATGAAGAAAATTAGAGTTTTAGAAATTGGAGGGAATAGATTAGGAGTAATTCCTAAAGAAATTGGCGAAATGACACAGCTCGAATTTTTAGGATTAAAAGCTAATGGATTAACTAATCTTCCAGAATCAATAGGTAATTTAACCAATCTAAAAAAACTTGATTTAGATTTTAATCCACTAATAACACTTCCAGAGTCAATAAAAAATTTGACAAAACTAGAAACTCTTTATTTTTCTCACGCTAAATTTTCAGATGTAGAAATAGAAAGAATTAAAAAATTGCTACCTCACTATTTTGGTAATTAAAAGAGCAGTTATATCTCTTAATAAGAGACTATGTTGTACAACATAAACTAGATCTTTAGTAAAAAGATTGAACAAAATTTAAAATCTAATGAAAAGAATACTTTTATATCTTATGATATTTTCTGCTACTCAAGTTGCACTTGGACAGAATGCCTTTCAAAAAGCTTTCAATTCAGAAGTAAGATCTACTAAAGAAAATATTCGTGTCGAATTTTCTGATGCTAAAGGAAATTCTGGTCACTTACCAATATCAATAATAAAAGGTGAAATTGATGGACCAGTTTTCACTATAGTAGCAGGTGTTCACGGTTATGAATATCCACCAATTGTTGCTACGCAAAAATTATTAAAAGAAATAAAAGCGGAAAATCTTAAAGGAACACTTATTATCATCCCTATTGCTAATATCGCCTCTTTTTTAACACGAACTCCATTTATTAATCCACAGGATCAGAAAAATTTAAACAATGCCTTCCCTGGAAAAAAAGATGGTACCATCACCGAACAGATAGCATATTTTATCACTACAAATATTATTCCCGAAAGCGATGTTTTTTTAGATGTACATGGTGGAGATGCTTGCGAAGATTTGATCCCTTTCGTATGCTATTATAATAATACCAAAAAACCAAATCAGACTGCTTTAGCGAAGAAGTTATCTGAAAATAGTGGATTTGAATATGTTGTCTCCTACCCATATACTATTTCGGACGAGGAACCTGCAAAATATACATTTAAACAAGCAGTTCAAGATGGAAAAACAGCATTAAGTATTGAATGTGGTAAATTAGGAAATGTACAACATGAGAACGTCGACCTGATTAAAAAAGGTATCTACAATATGCTTCAGACTATGGATATGTACTTCAATGGAACGGGAGCTCATAAAAACATTATTCATTGTAATAATCAAACTTATATAAATGCCAATGTAAAAGGTATTTTTTATAGTAATTATAAAGCTGGAGATAAAGTAAGTAAAAATGATATTATTGGTTATACTACCGATGAGTTTGGTGTTCTCTTAGAAGAGTATAAAGCAACCAATGATGGTATTGTTTTGTATATGCTTGCTACACCACCGATAAATATTGATGATACAGTCATGTGTATTAGTACTTATGTGAAAAACTAGATGTTTTATGTTAGTGTATTAAATATCCAAATGGTTCTAGAAATTTTCCTATAAACTCATATGAGTCTGTTGATTTTAAACCGAATATAATATAAAAAAACACTCAAAATTAGATGTTTTTTTCACAGCTACATTAGATATATTAAACATCCTATGGAATTTCAAATAATATTATGGAGCATAAATTACCACTCCCTACTTTTAATTTAGAGGATATAATTGAAAAAATAAAAGAAATAATAAAGTAGTAAATAAGATATTTTCAAAATTACTATTTAGATACTTAGCCAAAAGTAAATTTTATATAAACTGGCTTCATTTTTGATGATATTTGAACAAACTAATTAACTGATTTTATTATTCCTTTACTATGTAAATTCAGATGATATTAAGAATTTTAAAATAATAAAGACGTAAATTTAAGTTTATAAGAATGATTATTATTATACAATAATTAATTAGGTTTTGGTTTAAGGTTTATATTAAAAATAACATAACTAGTATACATTAAGATGGAGTACAAAGAAACGCTACCTGATCATTTATTTTCGCATCATGTAGAAAGCTATTGGCATATTTTTTCAGATGAACAATTGACAGAAAATCCTTTAGAAATGTTTCTACCCACCTGTACATTTAATATTATATTTATTGATTCTCCCTGTATGGTAAGGAGTAATTCGCAAACCAAATGGATACATCTATATCCGGGAGCTTATTTTATTGGACAAACAAATACTTCTCTTAGTTTTAAATCTAAAAAAGCAATCAATATTACAGGCGTAAGGTTCAAGCCTTTTGCATTTGCAAATCTTATCAAAAATCCATTAATAAATTTTAATGACAGTATCATTGATATAGAAAAAGTTTTCCCTCTTGATAAAACATCTCATCTACTAATCAAACAAATTTCTTTAAAAAGTAAAGCTATTATACAAGAACAACTTATTAATGAATTTACAAATAGCTTATTGTCAAAAACTATGTCCGTCGACGAAAGTTTAAGAGCTCAATTAAACTTTATTATGTATAGACACGGAAGTATTAAGGTTAGTGAATTATTTGAAGAATTTAATGTAAGTAAAGTTACGCTGCACAAACATTTTATAAATAAAGTGGGACTTTCTCCTAAAAAGGTCTCACAAATTTGGAGAATGAATAGAATCCTACAACTTAGAGAAGAGTTTCCAGATATGAGCCTCACCTCTATTGGTTTAGAGGCTGGATTTTATGATCAAGCACATTTTATTAAAGACTTTAATACTATTTTTAAAATAACGCCTTTTAAGTTTTTTTCGCAAAAATCAAATCTGATTGAAATTGCCAATCGTAACATTTTAAAACGATTCACGAATCAATACGACCCAATCACGTCATAATACATTTGGGATTATTTTCTTCGCGGTTTACTTTTTTACAATTTTATAAAAGTTCCTTTTTTTAATTTCGTTTAAAAATTTAAAACAATGATAGTAATCCGTAAATATTTTTTCCTTCTTTCAACCCTATTACTATGTCACACAACTATCAATTCTCAAGATATTGAATTAAGTGAAAAGTATAAAAAAGAGGTTATTAGTACTTTGTCTAAATTGATGAATGACAGGTATGTTTTTCCTGATGTTGCAAAAAAAACTGAGGAACATTTAAAGAAACAATTTGACAAAAAACATTTTGATCAGTTTGTAACAAATGAAAGTTTTGCTGAAGCACTTACTAAATCTGTACAATCAATCAATAATGACAAACATATGAAAATCATGAGTCAGCCTCCATATGAACAACCCTCTATGACTCCTGAGCGTCTTATTGAAGAAAAAATTTATAACCTCAAAAGGAAAAAAGAATATAATGCTGGATTTAATAATGTAAAAGTACTGGAAGGAAATATAGGATATCTGGATTTAAGAGGGTTCACTTATTATAAAGAAGGAAAAATAATTGCAGACGCATACATGAAGCTTATCTCAAATACAGATGCAGTAATTATTGACCTAAGTAAAAATGGTGGTGGAGATCCTGATATGGTAAAGTATTTATGTAGTTATTTTTTTAAAGGAGGTGTTCATTTAAATAGCCTCTATTTTAGAGAAGGTAATAAAACAATTGATTTTTATACACTTGATAAAGTGGATGGTACAAAAATGATTGATGTTCCATTATTTGTTATAACTAGTAAAAGAACATTTTCGGGTGCTGAAGAATTTTCATATAATATGCAAACACAAAAACGTGCAACCCTAGTAGGACAAACCACAGGTGGAGGAGCGAATCCTGGTGGCACTAACCCTATTAATGAATTCTTAAGTGTTTTCATACCAACCGGAAAAGCAATTAATCCCATCACAAAAACAAATTGGGAAGGTGTAGGTGTCGTTCCGGAAATCAAAGTATCTAGTGATGAATCACTTAATAAAACCCACGAATTAGCAAAAACAGCTGCTGATCAATACAGAAAAAAGTTAAAGGAATTCTATACCAATACTTTTATTAATCTTCTATCAAAATTAGAGAATTATGACGAAGTAAATTCTGAAAAAAACATTCTGACTACTCTAAAGGATTGTAAAGAAAAAGGAATTATAGAAGAATGGGAAATCAACGCGTTAGGATATCAATATCTTATGGAACATAAAAAGTCAAAAATTGCAATGTGCATATTTAAGGCAAATACCATTTTACACCCAGAATCCGCAAATGGTTTTGATAGTTATGCTGAAGCATTAATGGAGCTTGGTAACTACGATAAATCGATAAAAAATTATAAAAAAGCTGTAGAACTTGCAACTGCAGACAACTCACCTGATCTATCTGTATATCAAGAAAATCTAAAAAAAGCATTGCAGAAAAAATAACAACAAACCTTGTTTAATCTTCAAGAAATTAAAGAAGTCTATTTCTTAGTATGTATATCTTTTCACTATATTCTTTAAAAGAATTGTGAACATCAATATGCATATGACTATAGTCAATCAGTTCTTGTATATTTATGATAATATTGAAATTTAAAAATTAAAAACACTTAAATTCTGAACAAGAGTACCTAGAATTAAATAACAAATTACTCGACTACAGCATATATCAAACATTGGCGATAACTAAAACTAAATGGAAAAATTAAAAAACTGTATTTTAAGTCAAGTATCTATTGATAAAAACGCTTTGAATAATATTCTTTCAGTTTTTAATCCTTTAGAAATAACTAAGGGGGAGTTTTTTCTCGAATCCGGGAAAATCTGTCGACAAATGGCATTTATCGAATCTGGTTTCATGAGAATGTATGACATCGCAGATGGAAAAGAAATCACATTATGGATTGGTAGTGAAGGCAAGTTCATAACCTCTCTTTCTAGTTTTATTTTTGAAACCAACAATAATTGGAATATCCAAGCTATTACTGATTGTAAGCTTTACACGATTAACAGAAAAAATCATTTTGAACTGAATAAAACAGAACCTAAATGGTTAGAGTTTGATAATCTCTTATTAGCTAATTCTTTTGCTTTATTAGAAAAAAATATGTTTTCTCAATTGCATACTACTGCTAAGCAAAGATTTAACAGCTTACTTAATGAAGAACCAGAACTTTTTAAAAATGTTCCATTACAATATATCGCATCTATGTTAGGAATTACGCCAGAGTCTTTAAGCAGGCTAAGAAAAGGGAATTAACTATCATTTGTCAAGAGAGATTAGACACCATTTATAGAAATTTGTGAAAACAAAATTTTTATAAAATGAACAAATTACAAGAAGCTTTAAGAATCAATGCTATATTCTCCAGTCTGTCAGGTTTAATTATGATCTTATTAAATCAAAAAATAGCAAAATTGTTTGGAACTAGTAATAATACCATTTTTTGGATTATTGGATTAATACTAATCTATTTTGGATCAACTATCTGGTATGAAATAAAAAAACAGAGAAAACCTGCTGTTATATGGATCATTATTCAAGATTATACTTGGGTTTTAGGTAGTATAATACTTATCATAATTGATCCTTTCAAAATTACGGAAGCAGGAAACTTAATAATTGGAATTATAGCGCTCATAGTTCTGTATATGGGGATAAATCAAATGATTAATTTGAATAAAACTGCCTCTAATAACACCTATAATTAATACAGATTTTAGTACACAGGCTTAGCGCTAATCTTTAAACAAAATCTGTTTTTGAGTACATTTCATAATCAAAAATAAAATACCCTTAGCCCCTCATTACTGTTAAAATAATTAATACTGTTTTTTTATTTGCTACACATTATGTAGCTTTGCTACCAATTATGTAGCAAATAAAAAATATGTCATTACCAACACCAGGAAAACCAGTTAGAGGATCTAAATCAGGAAATCATTTAATGGCCTTGTTCGATCTATTAGGAAGAAGTTGGTCCATGGGAATCATCTGGAGGTTACAAGAAGGCTCTTGTACATTTCGCGTACTTCAAGAAAGATGTGAATCCATTTCGCCAACAACACTAAATAGAAGATTAAAAGAATTAACTCAATCTTTTTTAATTGAGAGAACAGTTGACGGATATGCCCTAACCAATAAAGGAAAAGAAATTTTCCTATTACTTAAACCTTTAGAATCTTGGGCAAAAGATTGGGCAAAAAACTTCGACACTAATGAGTAGAGAGCAGTCTTATAGTAATTATGATTTTGACAGAGGCGTTGAGTTACGTGAAATTGAAACAAAATCTCACGAAATTTCCTATATCCCAATTTTTAAAAATGATTTCTTTATAACCACATCAGTAGGAAAAGATAATATCCTGATGCATGTTCCATTAGAATTAATCGCTCTTACAGATAAAAAATACTTTCTCGGGGTAGTAAATAAAAAAGAGATTTGGTGTATTGACTTATCAGACATTGAACTCACAATTATCTCCGATTTTTTATCTTATTCTGAATTAAGATGTGTACGAGATTGTTTTCATATAATTAATGAAAAAGAAGCATCATTACTAGCATATGCTAAAGGGATTTCAAATTGGAATAATACACATCAATTTTGTAATAATTGCGGTTCAAAAACAATTAAAGAAGAAAAAGGACATCGAAGAAAATGTGTAAATAACCTTTGCAATTCACTTCATTTTCCAAGAATCAATCCTGCAGTTATTGTATTAATTGAATATAAACCAAAAAAATCCCCTCCTCTATGCTTGTTAAATATGCAGGAAAAAGAATATGGTTATATGTGTTCTCTCTTTTCTGGATTCTCAGAAATTGGAGAAAGCCTAGAAGACACCGTTAAAAGAGAAATGAAAGAAGAAGTTGATTTAATGGTAGATGATATTGAATATATCGCATCACAACCTTGGTCATTTCCATCATCTCTGATGCTAGGTTTTTCTGCTAGAACAAAGAACAAAAAATTTAAAGTTGATAATAAAGAAATAAAAAAAGCACAATGGTTTTCTGCCAATCAAATCAATAAAATGGTACAGGAAAATAAACTTATAGTTTCAAAAAATGATTCTATATCTAATTACCTCATAGAGTTATGGGTAAAACAAAATAGTTAAAGACAATTAAATAAAAATTATGGAAAAAGTAAATGTAACAATCGTAGCAACAATAAACCAAAATGGTAAAGAAGAGTTATCTCACTATCTTGAAAAAGTAGGGGTTCTTTATAAAAAAGTAGATGCAAAACCAATTAATAAATTCAAAATAACAAAACCACTAATAGGTGATTATAGCCCAAGCTTAGTTTCTATAATGGAGTTTCCTAATATGAAATCATTAAATGACGTATTTAATAGCGATGAATATAAAGAATTATTACCTTACCGTGATAAAGCTTTTTCTAAATTAGAAGCCTATATAAGTGAATAAAAAGTAATAAATTATAGATGGTTTCGTAGTGTTTCACTCTACTGTGATGCATATTATAATATTGTAAGTCATTAGAAACAGAATATAAAATGAAGATGAAATTTCCAATTTTAGAGTCTGAAAGAGTAACTTTAAGACAATTTGTTAATTCAGATTTAGAAAATGTTTTTAAAGGACTTTCTCATCCCGATATTATAAAATATTATGGAGTAAGTTATGATAGTCTAGAGGCTACAAAAGAACAATTGATTTGGTTTTCTGATCTTGAGAAAAATCAAAATGGAATTTGGTGGGCAGTGTGTTCTAAAGATGATGGAAGTTTTCTTGGAGCTGGCGGATTAAATAACTTAAGTAAAGAAAATAAAAAAGCAGAAATTGGTTTTTGGTTATTATCCGAAAATTGGGGAAAAGGATTTATGACCGAAACAATGCCGCTTATTTTTAATTATGCTTTTGATAGTCTTGGATTACATAGAATTGAAGGCTTTGTAGAAACAAAGAATATGAATTGCAAAAATGCTCTTGCAAAACTTAAATTCAATTTAGAAGGAACTATGAGAGATTGCGAAGTGAAAAATGGCAAGTTTATTAGTTTAGATATCTACTCAAAAATAGCTGATAAATAAAATATATTATCTAGTAATAGTTGAAGCTTTATAGATTAATAAAAAACAGCATTAACTAAATTAAACAAGCAACTAATAAATGAAGAATGTATTTTTATTATTTATAGTTTTCTCAATCATATTCTCTTGTAAACAAAAGAATATGATTGAGAAAAGTCCTGAAAAAGATTATTCTTTTATAGGTGATACTCTAACTACAAACTTACAATCAGCCTTTAATAAAAAAGCTATCATTGGATTCTCTGTATCTGTGGTTGATGATAAAGGATTGATTTACGAAAATGGATTTGGACATACTGACATAGATAAAAAAAATAAGTATACCATAAATACAGTACAGAACATTGCGTCTATATCAAAAACGCTAATTGGTATTGCTCTTTTAAAAGCGCAAGAACTAGGAAAATTAAATATTAATGATCCTATTAATAACTATCTCCCTTTTAAAATTATTAATCCCAATTATCCTGAAACACCAATTTTAATTAAACACCTTGCCTATCATAGTTCTTCTATAGTTGATCTAGATGAAGTATATGCAAAATCTTATGTTCTAAAAAAGTCAAAGCATAATGACAATGAAGGTGTTTATGGTTGGTTTAGTAAGCCTGAAGCCAAAATTTCTTTACTTGATTTTATCAAAAATAGTTTGACGGAAAATGGGAAATGGTACAAAAAAGAAACCTTCTCAAACAATGAACCTGGAAAAGCAAGAGAATATTCCAATATTGCTGCGGCTCTTTGTGCACAGATAATAGAGTTTGCAACAGAACAGGACTATCAATCTTTTACAAAAGATCACATATTAAAACCATTAAAAATGTCATCATCTGGTTGGTCATCAAAAGATATAGACACCACAAAGCGATCCAGGTTATTTGCAAATGAAAAAATGATGATAGCAGAGTATTCTCTAATCACTTATGCAGATGGTGGTTTTATCACTTCTAATAATGATTTAGGGTTGTTCTTAACTGAACTAATTAAAGGCTATAAAGGAACTGGTACACTTTTAAGTAAAGATGGCTATAAAAAATTATTTGAACCTCATAAATTTCTTAATATAAAAGAGGATATAGAATTTGGGGTTTTTATAGAATTTAGTAATGAATTTGCTAAAGTTAAAGGGAGTTTAATTGGCCATAATGGTTCTGATCCTGGAGTAACTACCGCCATGTATTTTAACCCAAAAACTGAAACCGGAAAAATATTACTAACCAATACTGATTCCGATTTTGATGAGAACTACTGGCCAGAAATTCAATCAATTTGGAAGTCCTTAATTAAATATGAAATAGAGCTCTATAGCGAAAAAACAGGAAAGTAATAAACTAAAAAATAATAAGCACATTATATCATAGATTCTGGATAACATAAAAATGCAAGAAAAAATAATACAATAACTCTTGATTTTTTAGATCACGTAACCATTAGAGTGAAAGATTTGAAAATTTCTAGATTAATGTACTTTTATTTGTTTTCTCAAATAGTACACGTAATTGGTAAATCAACCACAAAATGAAAATTCAAAAATTAAAGTTATATACAAATAAACTAGATTTAGAAAAACAATTCTATTCTGAAGTTTTAGGATTTGAAATAATTGAAAGTAGTCTAAACTTTTTTACATTAAAAATAGGTTGGAGCGAACTAACTTTTGAGAGATCTAAAAAAGATTATAAGTATCATTATTGTTTTTTAATACCATCTAATAAATTGATTGAAGCAATGGAATGGATGGAAAAAAGAGTTCCCATTTTAGACTTAGAAAATGGAAGAAAAACCCAAAGGTTTGAAAGTTGGAATGCTGACTCTTTTTACTTCTATGATGCTAGTGGAAATATTGCCGAGTTTATTGTAAGACATGAACTGAAAAATACTACTAATACAGATTTTAAAATTTCAGATGTATTATGCGTAAATGAAATAGGAATGCCTACAGATAATGTAGAAAAAATTAATAATCAGCTTCAAGAAAATTTTGGAACCAAATTTTGGAAAGGTGATCCCCTAAGATTTGGAACAAATGGATCACAAGAAGGGTTATTTTTACTACCAAACTATAACTTAAAAGATTTTTGGTTTCCTACTTCAATTAAAATAAAACCTGAACCATTTAATATTCTTATAAATAATCATGGACGACAGTATAATCTGGAATATAAAAATGGTGAAATAAAAGCGTCTATAAAAAACGAATATAGTTAATACAGAGTTTATTAACTGATCCTA
Organism: Aquimarina amphilecti; assembly: GCF_900109375.1. Lineage (GTDB taxonomy): Bacteria > Bacteroidota > Bacteroidia > Flavobacteriales > Flavobacteriaceae > Aquimarina > Aquimarina amphilecti. The sequence goes on along the minus strand of NZ_FOAB01000004.1, from coordinate 600,032 downwards.
GATTCGTGGTTATTAACTTCGTTTTGTTTGAATATTTATACAAAAAAATTGTATTTTTAATTACTTATTATTAGGTCACAATAAGAGTATTGTGAGTAATTAAACTACAATTCATGAATAGAGCATTAAACTTTCATAGAAGTCTAATTATTTTTGGAATTCCTCTATTGATTATTGGTGTTATGATACTCATAACAAAATCCCCAATATTTATCATTAACCAAAAAAGCTTATCAATAGGAATTACATTTGATTTATTATTAACGGTTCCTTTTGTATATTTTTTATTAATTAGAAAAACCAAAGTCCCTAAGATTAGTATTATTTCTTTTTTGATTATTGGAATGGTAGTTTGTTATGTAATAATTCCACCTAAAAACCAATATTATTTAAACCTTTTTAAGACTTGGATATTTCCTGTTTTAGAACTTTCTATACTGTCGTATGTAATTTACAATTTAACCAAGGCAATAAAACGTTACAAATCAAACAGAAATAAATCCGTCGATTTTTTTACCGCCTTAAAGAATACTTGCCTAGAAATACTTCCTAAAGGCGCAGTAAACCCTGTAGTCATGGAAATTGCCGTTTTATATTATGGGTTTATTTATTGGAAAAAAAGAAAACTCAATGAAAATGAATTTTCGTATCATAAAAATAGCGGGACAATATCTTTATTAACCGCTATTATATGTATCATCGCTATAGAAACTGTCGTATTTCATATTCTTCTTTCTAAATGGAATACTCCTACCGCTTGGATTTTAACATTTTTGAGTATTTATTCTGGTATTCAGATTTTTGGTTTTATAAAGTCAATGTTTAAAAGACCAATATCAATCGAAAACAACAAATTATTCCTTCGTTATGGAATTATGAATGAAACTATCATTAATTTAACAGATATCGATAGTATAGAGGTCTCATCAAAAGATATTGAATTAGACAAAGTCACTAGAAAACTATCATTTTTAGGGGAATTGGAAAGTCATAATATCGTTATCAGGCTAAAAGAAGAAAACACGTTGATTGGGCTTTATGGAATTAAACGCACTTACAAAAACTTAGTACTACATATCGATAATAAAATTGAATTCAAAAACCAAATAATGTATGCTTTAGAAAACAGGACATAACAATTGTTTTTTTGTCTTCACTCTTATTCATAAAAACACACTGGTATCCGAAAAATAAATTGATAGGTTCCTGTATATTTATAGATGTTATACTAAAAGAAAGTATAAACTTTTTGATCACAGAATATTTATTTAATTTTATATTAAACCTTTTATAATCAGGTCAGTCAAATAAGCTAACTATATCGATCAAAATGAAAAACATACTTTTTATCATCTTGACTTTTGTTCTCTTAATTTCCTGTAAATCGAATCAAGAACAAAATGAACAAGACCCCAACCAAAAACTATCATCTAATCAATTAATTACGGATTTAGATACGGATAAAGATGGTAAATTGTCTAAAAATGAAGTTAAGGGGCCGCTAATCGATAACTTTTCTACTATTGATATAAATACTGATGGTTTTCTGACAGCAGCGGAACTTAAAAAAACACCAAAAAATCCAAATAATAGACCTCCTAATCAAACCAATAGAAAAAGTGATTTATCTAATGAAATCAACAATTCTGTAAAAGTTACTCCAGTAAATCCAGATTACTTTATTTTGGAAAACATTATTGGAAAAATTCAAAAAGAAACAATAGATCTGAATGGAATTGAGACGCTATGCTATATTATCAAAACAAATTCTCAAGCGAGCGAACATCAAATGGGACCTTGGTGTCCAAGACATATTGACGATGGAATGGAAAAAGCAGGGATTTGGTTTGAGAATGGAAAAGTTTATGATGTTTCTGGCCACTTTATAGCTAACTTAGATACATTTTATAGTGATGATAAATGGAAATTATATCGAGAAAATGGAACTATAAAGGTTACTGATACTGAAGAAGGTTGTCTGGCAGCAGCGAAACCAAATGTAGAAGAAAAATATCATAACTATTGTGTAGAATGCTTGCCTGAATACTTTAAAGATCAAATAACCACTTTTGTAATCCCGGTAACACCGAAATATCTGAATTCTTCCCAAAACTTAGGAAGAGATGGAATTGGACTTGCATTTAATGGTGTAAAGTTTGACCCTCCAGCACCAACACATGCAATTTTAGCAGCTCACACAATTGCTCCTTTAGATGATCATGGAGGACATGTAAATCCTCATGGCGGTTATCATTATCATGCCGCAACTGGATCAACAAAACAAATCGAACAAAATGATTTACATTCACCAATTATTGGTTATGCCATTGATGGATTTGGTATTTACTCCTTATCAAATAAAAAAGAAAGTAAACCTACTGATTTAGATGAATGTGGAGGACATTTTGATGATACTAGAGGATACCATTATCACGCAGGTGCGCCAGGTGATAACCAAATTATAAAATGTTTACACGGATTACCTGGCTATACAGAAGTAAAAGAATAGAAAATTATATCTAGTTTAAAAAACCTTATATAACGTTGTTACAATACATCCTTTACCATTATCTAAGCCAATAGATAATAGTTGTTTTTCCTCTTTTACTTTAAGATTAAATGGTGGTTTTAATAAATTTATACCACTTTGTTTCTTTAACCTGATTCCTTGCCCTGAAATAATATCTCTATTAGGAATAAAATCTCCTTCAGGGATATGTTCTGTTAAAATCACGTATTTAAAAGCATTTAATTTACCTACTATTTCTTGTACTTCGATATTTGATAAATGTTGTAGTACCTGTCTCAATATTATACAATCTCCCAAAGGCAAATCATTAACTGCTGCGTCCAAACAATGAAATTCTAAATTTGGTAGCTTAAATTTTTCTTTATTATGCACTATTAGATCCGCTACAATATCTAACGCAATGTATTTCTTACTATACCGAACCAGTTGGTTTCCTATATTAAAGTCCCCACAACCGATATCACATACTATCAATGGGTTTTTAAACGAATTTAAGAATGATGTAACGACATCTATATAAGGAAGTACTATTTTAGGATCATGAGATCCAACACCTGAATAAAAATCAGAACCTACATCACCCCAAAGTTTCTTTTCATAAATCTGTTCCATAGCATCTTTTGTTGGCCATGGGATTTTCTTTTTATTCATATCCATCCTTCCTAAAACACTATATATCTAAGCAAACATACGAATTACAGAATAGATAGATCGTCATAAAAACAGCATTAAATAATTTTATCATCATCCAAATAGAGGTTTCAAAAAGTACAATTAACAGTCTTTTTTTTGTAGCATTAAAACCTTCATTCTGCTTCATCTTTGCACTGTATTAATCATTAAATAAACAAAAAAATGAATATTAAAGACCAAGTACAAAAAATGGATGCAATTGTAGCACAAGGTGCTATTGTTGAAGCAGTAAAAGGATTTTTCGCTGATAATGCCGTAACATCTGATTATGGTAATAGTGGAACAAATGGAAAACCACAAATGGTTGAAAAAATGGAAGGTTTTGCTGGAGCAATTGCTAAAGTAAATGGAATTACACATCATCATACAATTGTAGATAAGAATGTCTCTGCTTCTGAATTTACTTTTGATTTTGATATGAAAGATGGTAGTAAGATATACTGGCACGAAATCATCCGCCGAATTTGGAATGACGAAGGAAAGGTAATTAAAGAAACATATTTCAACGCAGAATAACTAAAAATAAAATAATAACAATTTAAATAAAAAAACATGAAACTTATAAAATCATCATTATTAATAATTGCACTTATTTTAACAGCAAATTTATCAGCGCAGGACAAAAAAGCCAATAACGTTGATAACAGTAATATTGCTTTGCAAGGATACAGTCCGGTATCTTACCTAGACCTGGGTTTAGCGCAGAGAGGAAATAAACAATACAAATCGGAACATCAAAAAGTTATTTATTACTTCACATCATCAGATCAAAAACAAATATTTGATAATAACCCCGCTAAATATTTACCACAATATGGAGGTTTTTGTGCATTTGGCACGTATGCAGGAGCAAAATTTAGAATTGACCCTACAAAATTTATTGTTAAAGATGGTAAATACTATCTATTCTTAAACAATGTAGAATTAGATGCTAAACAATTATGGTTAGCTGAAAAAAGCCATAATAAACTAAAAAATACAGCTGATAAAAATTGGAACAAACTGAGTAAAATTCACAATTGATTTATCCCTCACATTAAATTTAAAAATCATGAAATTTGTAACTAAAAGAATACACGCATTTTTAGATTATCCTGTTGCCGTTATATTAATTATTCTTCCATATATTCTAGGTTTAGGAAGTTCTAATCCGTTAGCACTATATATTTCCGTAGTAACTGGAGTTGCAGCATTTATATTAACCTTATTAACAGATCATAATTTAGGAGTATATCGAGTTGTACCGTATAAAGTTCATTTAATTGTAGATTTTTTAGTAGCAATAGTATTTATTTTAGTTCCTTTTGTTTTATCATTCGAAGGAATAGATGCTTACTACTATTGGATAAATGGTGCAATAGTACTTATTGTGGTTAGCTTACATAAACCAGAAGTGGCTATTTGATTTATAGATATTTGATCAAATAAATTATAACAATACCTTCTTGAATTAAAATTCAGGAAGGTATTGTTGTTTTATATAATATAATTAGAAAATTATGATTGTCGATATACCAAATGATTCATTCTAAAACTTCTTACACTTTCACTATCTTGCTTTTAAATAAAAATAGATTATTGATCCTGTGAGATCAACTAAGAAAGATCGTATAAGTGTATATTATAAATTAAATGCATAAAGTTGAAAAAATTTCACCAGAACTGAATAAGGTATATTTTATAGAAAAGCATACATTAATTCATATTTTATCAGGCAATGGAAGTATTCAGGTAGATTTCAAAAATTATTTTGACTGGCAAGAAAAAGCTATTTTTTTAGAAAAAGGACAATACATTAAATTTCTATCTGACAATTTTACTATCAGAAGAATTGAATTCACAAACAAGGATAAGTTCTATAATACAGAAGTAAGAGTATTATTTAAACACTTAATTTCATTAGGATACATTGATTTATTAGAGTGTGATGAATGTAATAACTTTTTATCTGAATCAACCTTAACTGATAATTCTTCTAATATTATAGATATCTCTTCAAAACAATGGTACTGGCAAAACCCTTTTAAAGCAAACAAAGAAGAATATCAGATTATTTTTGATATTAAAGATATTATTGATGAAGAATATTCCAATAACTTAACCAGTAACGATCTAGCAAATCTTATTAATGATAATGGATATAATGCCCAGGCACTTATTAAAAATAAAGTAGGATTGTCAATTAAAAATTTAGTAAGCTCTAAAAGATTACAGGAAAGCCAAAAACAAATTGCTTTTACCGATAAGAATATTCAGGAAATCTCTTATGATTTAGGGTTTAAAGATGATGCTTATTTTAATCGTGTTTTTAAAAATTCAACTGGACAAACGCCTAAACAGTTTCGAGAAAACTTCGATTTCGAAAAACGAGATGCATTTACTCAAAACATCCTAGAACTACTTCAAAAATACCATACTCAGGAAAGAGCTCTAGAATTTTATGCAGATAAAATGAACCTATCCATTAAAGCACTTTCAACTAAAGTTAAATCTAAGATGAACATAACTCTAGGTCAATTAATAAGGCTAGAGCTTATCAATACCGCAAAATTTATGCTTATTGAAGGGGAATCTATTTCTGCAATATCTAGAACTTTAGGTTTTGAAGAACCTAACCATTTTACTCGGTTTTTTAAACATTATTTAGGTATAACACCAACAGATTTTAAATCAGGTATTTAAATAAAAAAAACTAGCTAATACTCTGTTTACAAAATGTACCTGATTTGTAACAATTGAGTTAGAACATATAACAATTCGGTAATTATAATTACGTTCATACTGTGTATCGTAGTAGCTTTCGCATAAATTAATATATTATGTTTTTAAGCGCTATAGGTATTGTTCATTTCGCCTCATCAATAATTTCATTATTATTTGGAACTCTAGCTTTAATCAAACCTAAAGGCACCAAAAATCATAAGAGAATTGGTTACGTCTATACAATTGCTATGGGTGTTCTACTCGCCACTTCATTTATGATATATCGATTACATGGAACGTTTGGTGTGTTGCATTGGTTTGCAGTAATTAGTGGCATTACCTTGTTATTAGGAATTATACCGATGCTCATAAAAAAACCAATAAAATATTTGCAACTACATCTTAGTTTTATGTATTGGAGTGTGATTGGATTATATTGTGCTTTTTTTGCCGAAGTACTTACCAGAATACCATTTATACTAAAAGTTGATAGTAACATAATTCCTGTTTTTTATTCATTAGTCGGAATTGCAACAGCAATAGTTAGCATTATAGGTTCTATTTATTTCAGAAAATATAAGGATTCTTGGATTAGTCTTATAGAAGATTACAAAACAAAGAAATAAGCGCTGTAAGAATACAGCGCTTATGAATGATATAATGAATCTTATTTTGGCATTACAACATCACCGATTACATGAATCACTCCATTAGAAGCCATTACATCAGTTTTTACAATTTGGCTATAATTTCCATTTTGATCTTTTAACCATATTTTCCCATCCTTTTTCAGAACTTTTAGTTTGGCCCCGTTCAACGTTGTTAATTCCGCTTTGCCTCCTCCACTTTTTAATGCTTTTACTACAGCTCCAGCATCAATTTTTCCTGATACCACGTGATATGTCAGAATTGAAGCTAACTTTGTTTTGTTAGCAGGTTCTAATAAAGAATTTAAAGTTTTCGAATCAATCTTCGCAAAAGCATCATTCGTAGGAGCAAACACGGTAAATGGTCCATCACCTTTTAGGGCATCTACTAAATCAGCAGCTTTTACAGCTGTTACTAATGTAGAGAAGTCATTTACAGAAGCTGCAACATCTACAATGTCTTTTTTTGATTGTGCAAACATCGATTGAGATACTACGAATAAGAAAAGAGTTGAGGTAATAAAAATTAGTTTTTTCATGATTTTATTTTTTAATTATTAAACAATATTAAACGCGCTTTTCAATATCATATACACAAGTTTGTTTCGTTTGGATGAGATTGGATGAGATTTTTTTTAAATTTGAAGAAGCCAATAATTAAATGAAAGACGATTTAGAGCTCATAAAGAGGTTACAGAACCAAGACACAAAAGCGCTGTCTAAGGTCTATGATCTATACTCTGGGGCACTTTATGGTGTGATCTTGAGAATGTGTAAAAATGAACCTTTAGCACAAGAATTATTACAAGAAACATTTATGAAAATTTGGCAAAAAGCAACTACTTATAATTCGGATAAAGGCAAGTTTTTCACCTGGTCCTATCGAATAGCAAGGAACATTACGTTAAATTCTTTAAGAAAAAAAGAAAACCTCATCCAAAATGAGGATTTAAGTGTATATAAAGATAGAAGTTCTTCTGAAGAAAAAATAGATACCAAAGGAATAGTAGGCTCTTTACAAAAATTAGAACCTCATCATCAAAAAGCTTTAGAACTTGTATATTTTAATGGACTCACTCATAGAGAAGCTCATGAAGAAATGGATGTGCCATTGGGGACATTCAAATCGTATATAAAACAGGCTCTTAAAAAATTGCGTGAATCTTACAAAGAAGAACTTGTTATCGTATGGATTATTATTGAAATGATGAGATGATGGATAGGAATACAATAAAAAATACAGGAATACTAGAACAATATCTATTAGGTGAACTTTCGGAGAAGGAATCTACGGATGTTGAAAATATCCTAAAAGAAGATGATGAGTTGCGCGAATATTTTAGTAAAATGGAAGATGATATGGAGCAAATAGCTTTAGAAAATGCCATCTCCCCTCCTACTCATTTAAAAACAGCGATATTTAATAATATAGAAAAAGACACCACACATTCTGATGAAAAAGTAATTCCATTAGAAAAAACAAAAAGAAAATCTTATAATTTTGCTATTGCGGCAAGTTTAGCTACACTATTTTTATTGAGTTCTGGTTGGTTATATAATCAATGGAAAGAGACAGAACAGACTATAGTTAATTTACAACAAGAAACAGATAATTTACGAACCAAATTGGTAAATATAGAAGGAGATTTAAAGGAAACGAATGATTGGTATCGAGCGATTAATAAACCCGATGTAGTTCAATTGGTTTTAAAAGGAAATGAAAAATCACCTAATTCTGCTGCCGTTGCTTACGTTAATCATCAAAACAAAGAAGTTATATTAAACCCTCAAGGGCTTTCTAAGCTAAAGAACAATAATACTTATCAAATGTGGGCGGATGTAGAGGGAGAAATGATAGATATGGGGGTTATTTCTTCTGATGTTGAAATGATAAAAATGAAATACATAGAAAATGCTGAATCATTAAACATCACTATTGAACCAGCTGGTGGAAACGATCATCCTACGGTAGAGCAGCTTATTTCTAATGTGATTTTATGATAAACCATTTTTGAAACTTTAGTATCCTATGGACAAAGCGCTACAAACCATGATAAGTAATATGCCTGAAAAAACAGGCAAGTCATTAGATGAATGGAAAATGATTCTAAAAGAAAAATCTTTTGCAAAACATGGAGAAGCCATGAAATTTTTAAAGGGTGAGCATGGAGTCACACACGGTTTTGCTAATACAATTATTGCATTATCTAAAGAATCAAAAGATACTCCGGATGACTTAGTTACTGGTCAGTATAAAGGCAAGGAAAACTTGTTCCCTATCTATAAAAAACTGTTAACTGTAGTTAACTCTTTTGGAGCAGATGTCATAAATACTCCTAAAAAAACAAGTGTAAGTATTATCAAAAAAAAACAATTCGCTCTTATCAAGCCTGCTACAAAAACAAGAATAGATCTTGGTTTAAAATTAAAAGACGTGCCAACAACGGATCGATTACTGGATTCTGGTCCTTTCGGAACTATGTGTACACATAGAATTCAATTAACATCTATAGATCAAATAGACTCAGAACTTACAGAATGGCTAAAAGAAGCTTATAAAAAGGCCGAATAATAATTCGGTATCTAATGTAATTTGATATAAGCTACTATCTATCATTCTATTACCATTTTACATACAATGATCAATAAAACTTTATATTTTATTTATGAGGTAATTTACATTTTCAGTACAGTTTTATGAAGATATTGCTATCAAATTAGAATACTCATAAAATAAAATTTAAATGAACATTACATTAGATCAAGCAGAAAAAATAATTATAGCTGCAAAAGAAAAATCAATTGCATTAAATACTAAAATGAATATTTCTGTTGTTGATGCTGGAGCTAACTTAGTTGCTTTCGCGCGTATGGATGGCGCTTGGTTAGGATCTCTAGATATATCATTAAAGAAAGCAAAAACAGCTCGATTTTTTGATATGAATACAGGAGTCATTGGAGAGTTATCACAACCAGGAGGTGCTTTATATAATATAGAACATTCTAATGGAGGTTTAATAACATTTCCAGGAGGAGTACCAATAAAGAATGAAAAAGATGAAATTATTGGTGCAATTGGAGTAAGCGGTAGTACCGTAGAAAATGATCATGCCGTAGCAGAAGCTGGAGCCGCAGCTTTATAATCTTTTTTATAAAAATGTACAGATTATCTAAATTCTATTTTTGGGTAATCTGCATATTTTTATTGTAATTTCATTCTTAACTATTATCAATAGTAGAAATATGAAAAAAATAGTTAGTTATATCTGGCCACTTACCAAAAAAATCAAATCCAAAATCAACGGAACATTAGAAATTACTTGGTTAAATGGTAAAAAGGTTTTGGATAGTGAAATGGCTAATTATTCTTATGGTTCGCTACAGCGAATTTTAGATTATGGGTTATCTAAAATATATTTTGACAGCAAAGCTAATATTCTTTTACTAGGAATGGGTGGAGGAAGTGTTATAGAGACATTAAGAAAACGATATAATCATAGTGGACATATAACAGCTGTAGAAATCGATCCAGTTATAATCAAATTGGCAGAAGATGAATTCGATATTATTCAAGGTAATAATTTATCTATTATACCTGACGATGCATCTAATTTTATTGACAATTGTAATAACTCTTTTGACCTTATCATTATAGATATTTTTATTGATTTAAAAGTACCCGACAAATTCTATACAATTGAATTCTGGGATTCTCTTACAAAACGGCTGAAATCAAAGGGAAATATCCTTTTTAATGCCGGAATTCAGTTAGAAAATGATACAGACATACAGTCAATATTAAGAACATACTCTAAAGAGATTGAATTTCAGTTACACGATAATGTTCATGGAACTAATACGCTTCTAATCGGCAGGAAAAAATAGTATCTTCGTTTGCGATATTTATTTCTTCCAACATGAACGCAAAAAACCTTACTGATACTGCACAAACGATAGCATCATATATCCATAGAACTCCCGTATTAACATCCAGACTTATTAATGAAGTATCTGGAGCAGATCTTTATTTTAAGTGTGAAAACTTTCAGAGAATGGGAGCTTTTAAAATGCGAGGTGCTACTCACGCTATTCTTCAATTATCAGAGGAACAAAAATCAAAAGGTGTTGTTACTCATTCTTCTGGCAATTTTGCACAAGCACTATCTCTTTCTGCTCAAAGCTTAGGTGTTAAAGCCTATATCGTAATGCCATCTAATGCACCACAAGTAAAAAAAGATGCAGTTAAAGATTATGGAGGAGAAATAATAGAATGCCCGCCTACTCATAAAGATCGAGAAGAAACTGCAAATAGAATACAGACAGAAAAAGGAGCTACATTTTTACATCCTTATAATGATCATAATGTTATATTAGGACAAGGGACTGCTGCATTAGAATTACTGGAGGATCACCCAGACTTAACATATATATTCGCTCCTGTTGGTGGTGGTGGATTAATTGCAGGGACATCGTTAGCAGCTCACTTTTTTGGAAAAAATTGCACTGTAATTGGGGGAGAGCCTTTCGAAGTTGATGATGCATACCGAGCATTACAAAGTGGTACTTTAGAAATTAATGAAACGACTAATACTTCTGCTGATGGACTTAAGATGCCTTTAGGTGATCTTACTTTTCCTATTATACAACAATACGTTTCAGAAATTATTCGAGTAGATGAGGAAGAAATTATAACAGCAATGCGCTTGATTTGGGAACGTATGAAAATCATTATTGAACCTTCTTGTGCTGTTCCTTTAGCTGCTTTACTTAAAGAAAAAGAACGTTTCCAGAACGAAAAAATAGGGATTATTTTATCCGGTGGAAACGTAGATTTAAGTAATCTCCCATTCTAAAAACATTTTAGCACATATTTAACAACACATCGAAAACTTCGATAAACAAAGGGGTTCTTAATAAAACTCCTAATAAATTAGTTACACTCCTAATAAATTAGTTGTGTAACTAATTTATTAGGAGTATGTTTGTTATATCAAATTTAAGATTATGCAAAAGTTAGCCAAACGAGAAGAACAAATAATGCAGAGTTTATGGAAGCTCCAAAAAGCTTTTATCAAGGAGATCATTGAAGAATTACCAGATCCTAAACCTCATTACAATACAACTGCAACTATTGTAAAAATTTTAGAAGAAAAAGGTTTTATTAGTCATAAAGCATTTGGTAATAGTTTTCAATACTATCCTTTAATCTCCAAAAATGATTATCAAAAGGATGTTTTAGGGGAAGTCGTTAATAATTACTTTGATAATTCACCGCTAGCTTTGGTTAAGTTCTTTGCTAAGGAAGAAAAAATAAACACCGAAGAATTAGAAGAGATTATTAAACTCATTAAAAATAATAAGTAATGGCTTACATCATCTACAGTGCAGCACTTATAGGTTTATCATACTTGATTTATACAGTATTCCTAGCTAAAGAGACTTTTTATCATCTTAATAGAGGAATATTACTAGGTTTAATAGTTGTCTCTTTTTCTTTACCTTTTATTTCAGTTCCGGAGAATATATCATTTAGAACTACAATATTTCAAAAACAAACTACTGAGCTCAAAACATCTCAATTAACAGAAATAGATGCTTATAACAATGAGGTGACAATAAGCATTCCGGAAAGTACTGTTTCAGAAAATTTTACCGATTCAATAAAGCCTTCTATCATTTCTTTAGATTGGAAATCGATCATTTTATATATCTATATTTTAGGGGTTATGGCATTTGGAATTAACTTCCTAATCCAGTTGACTGTGTTATTATATAGAATGATGAAATTTCCTACCATTGAAGTAGATGCCTACAAAATAGTAGAAACAGATACCAATCATGCTCCCTACTCTTTTTGGAATAAAATATTTATAAATCCTAATCAATATAATCCTGACACCTATCTACAAATACTAAAACATGAACAGATGCATATTTCTGGTAAGCATAGTTTAGATATGTTATTAGTAGAATTATTGGTTACAATACAGTGGTTCAATCCATTTGCCTGGCTATATAGAAAAGCTATTGACAATAATCTAGAATACCTTACGGATAATGGTATGCTTATCAAAGGAGAAGATAAAGAAGTATATCAAATGAATTTATTAAAAGTATCAACCCCAGATATGCCTACAGGTTTGGCAACAAGTTACAATCAATCATTTCTCAAAAAACGAATAATTATGATGAATTCTAAAAAATCAACTGCAAAATCAGGATGGAAATACCTAATCATTATTCCATTACTGGCTGTGACCGTATTATCTTTTAATCCGGTTAGTATTAATCCATCCATTGATGAATCTATTTCTAATGAATTAGAAACTCCTGATGATGATCATTTCAAAGAATCTAAGTTTAAAAATGATTTTACTAAAGGAGCCTGGGATGCAGAAGAAGGTGGCGGCAAGCTATGTATTATGTATCGAAATGCAGAACCTCTTAAAAGAAGTTATTGGTCTATAACTCGTTGTTATGAACCTTCTTTCTTCGCTGGTTTTCCTTCTGGTGATAAACAAAATTTCGAAATTACGCGTGATGCAGGAACTATGGTATTTAATGGTCAATTCGAAAATGGACTTGGAGATGGCAGATACACTTTTACTCCTAACTCAGGTTTTAGTAATGCACTAAAACAACAAGGGTTTACTGTAGACAATGAAGAATTAGTACATTGTTTTCTTACAGATTTTGATAATTCTTATTTAGCCTATTTAAAACAAGAAAAACTTTCATTGGATCAGGATGATTTTGAAGATATTATTCATAAAGGACTTTCTCTTGAGAAATTAAAAATGTATAGAAAAGAATTATCAAAATTAGGATATACTAATTACACAATGAATGAAGTAAGTAAATTAAACCTATTTGATGTAGACGTATCATATATAAAATTTATTAATAAAGTAAATGGAGAACAAGCTACTTTAAAGGAAATTACCAAAGCTAAAATTCATAACTTATCTCCCGATTTTATTAAATCTTACAATGATAATGGATATAAAAGAATGTCTTTAGGGGATTATATGAGACTAAAAATACATAATGTATCTCCTGATTTTATAGCAAAATTTAAGAAAGAAGGATATACCAATATCTCTGCAAAGGAAGCACAGAATCTTAAGATTCATAATGTAACTCCAAAATATGTACAGGCTTATAAAAATGCAGGATATCAAAACATCACATTAAAGGAAGCTAAAAACTTAAAAATACATAATGTAACACCAGCATTTATAACTAGCTTTAAAACAGCAGGATATCCTAATATTACATTAAAGGAAGCTAGAAATCTAAAAATACATAATGTAACTCCTAATTTCATTGAGTCCTATAAAAAAACAGGACAAACTAATATTTCTTTAAAAGAAGCAATTAAATTAAAAATTCATAACATTTCTCCTGAACAGGTAAAATCTGCTAAACAAAACGGGAAATCCAGTTCTTCTACGAGCAGCTCTGGAAAAGGATATCAAGAAGTTCAGCAAAATCCGAATGATTTCATAAAACAATTTAAAGCTCTTGGTTATGAAAATGCTTCTGTAGATGATATCATATCACTAAAAATTCATAATGTAACGCCAGATTTTATAAAAAAATATAACGATGCGGGGTATAAAAAGATTCCTTTAGATAAAGTTACAGGATTAAAAATTCATAATGTGACTCCAGAGTTCATTAATACTTTTAAGAAAGCTGGATATAAAAATATTTCCTTAGAAGAAGCAATGTCCTTAAAAATACATAATGTATCTCCTGATGTCGCTAAAGAGTATAAAAACATTGGATATAGTAATCTTGATATTGATGATTTGATGTCTCTTAAGATCCATAATATTTCTCCAGAATACATCAAAGAATTTAAAAAGACCAAGTTTGGTAATCTTCCATTAGACGATATTATGTCTTTCAAAATACATAATGTAACTCCAGAGTTTATAAAAACATTCGAAGATCTTGGGTATAAGAATATCTCGGCTGAACAAGCGCAAAGCTTAAAAATTCATGGAGTAACTCCTGAGTTTGTAAAATCATTAAAAGAACAAGATAATGATCTCTCTCTTGATCAAGCAATCAGGATAAAAATTCATTTTTAAATGAATATTGTCAAGAACTAATCTATCATTTATACATTCATCAATCATAGAAAATGCTGTTACTTAAAATTAGTAGCGGCATTTTTCATTTGTTCTAAATTGCAAAGGAATTATTATGCAGAAAGGCTGCTAATAAATTAGTTAGCAGCCTTTATTAACACTAATATTAAATATTAGATTCTAAAAAACTAAATTCTTGGTAAATCTCCATCTCCTTTAAGGGGTAAGTTAGAACTCCCCATAAGATATTTATCTATATGATATGCAGCTTGTCTACCTTCTGCGATTGCCCAAACAATTAATGATTGTCCTCGTCGTGTATCACCTGCAGCAAAAACACCCTTTACATTAGTTGCATAGTTCTCCTCGGTAGCCTTGATATTTGTTCTAGCATCCATATCAATACCTAATTGTTCTGCAATTGTAGGTTCCGATCCAGTAAATCCTAATGCTAATAAAGCTAATTCACATTTCCATTCTTTATCGGTGTCTGGAACTTCTTGTAGCCTAAAACGACCATTTTCTTTTACCCATTCAACTTCAAAAGTTATTAAACCTCTTAGGTTACCTTTTTCATCTCCCAAAAATTCCTTGGTAGAAATACTCCAATTACGTTCTACTCCTTCTTTATGAGAAGAACTCGTTCTTAATCTCATTGGCCAAAACGGCCAAGGTTGGTTCGAAGGACGCTCTATAGTTCCTTTACCCATAATCTCGAAATTCGTCACTGAAGTCGCCCCATGTCGCACAGAAGTTCCAATACAATCTGATCCTGTATCTCCTCCTCCTATCACAATTACATCTTTATCAGTTGCTAAAATTTCCTCTCCTAAATCTTTAATCCCATCTACTCTACGATTATTCTGAGGAAGAAAATCCATTGCCTGAACTACACCTTTTAAGTCTATACCTTTTACCGGTAAATTACGTCTTACTGTAGCTCCTGTACATAATACTACTGCATCAAAATCAGCTTTCAGTTCATCTGCTTTAATATCTTTTCCTATATGTGTGTTCGTTTTAAAAACTATACCTTCTTCTTCTAAAACAATAATTCTACGATCAATTACATTTTTTTCCATCTTAAAATCAGGAATTCCATAACGTAATAACCCTCCTACCTTTTCATCTCTTTCAAAAACAGTCACTAAATGTCCCGCTCGATTCAATTGTTGGGCAGTGGCAAGTCCCGCAGGTCCAGATCCAATTACCGCAACAGTCTTACCCGTTCTTTCTTTTGGAGGGTTTGCTTTTATCCATCCATTTTTAAAGGCTTCTTCAACTATATTCTTTTCTATATTTTCTATAGTAACAGGATCTTCATTAATCCCAAGAACACACGCTTCTTCACAAGGTGCTGGACATAATCTACCTGTAAATTCAGGAAAATTATTAGTAGAATGTAATATTCTCGTTGCTTTCTCCCATTTACCACGATACACAGCATCATTAAAATCAGGAATTAAATTTCCTAATGGACAACCACTATGACAAAATGGAATTCCACAATCCATACATCTTGCTCCTTGATTTTTAAGTTTACTTTCCTCCATAGGAACGGTAAACTCTTTATATCCTTTTATACGATCTTTAACAGGCTGGTACTGTTCGATCTCTCTCTCAAATTCTAAAAATCCAGTTATCTTTCCCATGTCTATTATCGTTTATGCTTGTGCTAGTTTTTCTTCTTCTAATCTTTTTAAAGCTTGTTTATACTCCTCTGGGAAAATCTTAATGAATTTTGGTAATTCACTCTCCCAATTTTCCAGAATTCTTTGTGCCAAAGGGCTTAAGGTTGCGTTGTAATGTGATTCTATTAAGTCTTTTAATTCCAATACATCTTCTGATATTTCTACAGGATCTAAGTTTAATGCGTCTTTATTACAATGTGCCTCGAATGTCTTTTTATCATCATATATATATGCAATACCACCAGACATTCCTGCTCCAAAGTTTCTTCCTACTTCTCCTAAAATAACAGCAACTCCTCCTGTCATATATTCACAACCATGATCTCCTATACCTTCTACCACAGCTTTGGCACCAGAATTACGAACACAGAAACGTTCTCCAGCCTTACCGTTTATAAATACTTCTCCATCTGTTGCTCCATATAAAGTAACATTACCTGTAATTACATTGTTTTCTGGTACAAGTGTTGCTTCATCAGGTACTTTGATAATTAATTTAGCTCCAGAAAGTCCTTTTCCTAAATAATCATTAGTATTCCCATTCACAATCATTGTTAATCCTTTGGTTGCAAAAGCACCAAAACTTTGTCCTGCTGCACCCGTGAAATTTAACTTCAGTGTACTTTCGGGTAACCCTTGTGCTCCATATATTTTAGAAATCTCATTACTAAGAATAGCACCAACCGCTCTATCTGTATTCGTAATATCAAAATCTAAGGTTGTCTTTTCTTTTCTAAACAATGCTTGATGCGCTTGTTCTATTATTTCGAAATCTATAGATTTTCCTAAACCATGATCTTGTATTTCTGAATTGTATATCCCTACTCCTTCTGAAGCTTCCACCTGATGTAATATTGGCGAGAGATCAACCCCAGCAGTCTTATAATGTTCAATTGCTTGTTTTCGATCTAGTTTATGGACTTGTCCAACCATTTCATTAATTGTACGGAAACCAAGTTGTGCCATAATCTCTCTTAGCTCTTGAGCTACGAAATACATATAGTTTACTACATGCTCTGGTTTTCCTTTAAATTTCTTACGCAATTCTGGATTTTGAGTTGCAATACCTACTGGACACGTATTTAAGTGACATACACGCATCATAATACATCCAGATGCTACTAAAGGTGCAGTTGCAAAACCAAATTCTTCTGCTCCTAAAAGACAGGCCACGGCTACATCTCGTCCTGTTTTCAATTGTCCATCACACTCTAATACGATACGGCTCCTTAAATTATTACCCACTAAGGTTTGTTGCGCCTCAGCAATTCCTAATTCCCAAGGCAAACCTGCATGTTTTAATGATGTTAACGGTGATGCTCCTGTTCCTCCATCAAATCCAGATATTAATACAACATCTGCTTTCGCTTTTGCTACTCCTGCAGCTACAGTCCCTACTCCTACTTCTGATACCAATTTTACATTAATTCGGGCATCTCTGTTAGCAGATTTCAAATCATATATTAACTGAGATAGATCTTCAATCGAATAAATATCATGATGTGGTGGTGGTGAAATCAATCCAACATATGGAGTAGAGTTACGAGTTTTAGCTATCTCCGGATTTACTTTTGCACCAGGTAGTTGACCACCTTCTCCTGGTTTAGCTCCTTGAGCCATTTTAATCTGTATCTCAGCGGCATTTGTCAGATAGTTTGATGAAACACCAAACCTACCTGAAGCAACTTGCTTAATCGCACTATTTTTCCAATCACCATTTACATCTTTATAAAAACGTAATGGATTTTCTCCTCCTTCTCCAGAGTTACTCTTTCCGCCAATACGGTTCATAGCAACTGCAAGGTTCTCATGTGCTTCCTGGCTTATAGACCCATATGACATTGCTCCCGTTTTAAAACGTTTTACAATTTCTGTCCAAGGCTCTACCTCATCTAATGGAATTGGATCATAATTAGAAAACTCTAATAATCCTCGAATAGTCATTAAGCTTTTTGACTGCTCATTGATTAAACTGGCATATTCCTTATAAGTCTTAGGATCGTTATCTCTAACAGATTTCTGAAGTTTAGCTACAGAAAGTGGATTAAATTGATGTTTTTCTCCATTTCGTCTCCATCTATATTGCCCTCCTATTTCTAAATCTAAATCTGCATCTACTTCTCTTTCGATATAAGCTCTTTTATGACGCTTAGCAATTTCCTTTTCGATTTCGTACAATCCAATTCCTTGAATTCTAGTAGCTGTATTCGGGAAATATTTATCGACTACTTTAGTATTGATACCAATACACTCGAAAAGTTGAGAACTGCGATAGGAATTCAAAGTAGAGATACCAATTTTGTTCATCACCTTCAATACTCCTTTACCTACTGCTTTATTGTAATTATTAACAGCTTCTTCTGCTGCTAATTCAGTAATATTATTATCTTCAATTTGTTCTTTTATAATTTCATTTACCATATAAGGATTTATAGCACTAGCACCATATCCAAATAATAAAGCAAAATGATGTACTTCTCTCGGTTCAGCAGATTCTACAATTATACTTACCTGAGATCGTTTTCCTAATTTCTGTAAACCACTATTAACAAAAGAACAAGCTAATAATGCTGGAATCGGAGCTCGGTGTTTACTTATATTTCTATCAGAAAGTATGATAATATTACTTCCATCATCTATTGCTTCTGATACTTTTTCTAAAGTAGATTCTAATGCATCTTCTAAACCATTAAGTCCTCTATTAATATTATATAACATAGAAACAGAAGTTGCCTTAAAGCCTTTATCTGAATATGTTTTTATCTTATCTAAATCTTCTTTAGAAATAACAGGGTTCTGGATCTTTAATTTATTACAATGCTTTTCGTCAATATTAAAAATATTGTGATCTGCTCCTAGTGTTAAACTAATATCCGTAATTAGTTCTTCACGAATTCCATCTAAAGGAGGATTTGTTACCTGCGCAAATAACTGCTTAAAATAGTTGTAAATCAGTTGAGATCTTTGTGAGAGTACTGCAATTGGAGTATCTGATCCCATGGAACCTATTGGCTCTTTTGCTAACTGACTCATTGGAACTATAATGGTATCTATATCTTCCTGAGTATATCCAAATACTTCTTTACGCTTATCAATAGTTTCTTCTCCTAAAAACAAAGGACAATCATTATAACCAATATCTTTTAGGTGCACTAAATTATTGTTTAACCATTCTCTATAAGGATGTTTTGATGCAATCTCTTCCTTTATTTCCTCATCATTAACAATTCTACCTTCATCCATATTTACCAAGAACATCTTACCTGGTTCTAGTCTACCGTGAAATTCTAGGTTGCTTGGCGCTATATCTACCACACCAGTTTCAGAAGACATAATTACATATCCATCTTTTGTAACTGTATAACGAGAAGGTCTTAATCCGTTCCTATCCAACACTGCTCCAATATAATTTCCATCTGTAAATGGAATAGATGCTGGACCATCCCACGGTTCCATTGCGCACGAATTGTATTCGTAAAATGCTTTTTTAGCTTCAGACATTTCTGAGTTCTTCTCCCAAGCTTCTGGAACCATCATCATCATAACTTCTGGAAGTGATCTTCCTGTCATTAACAATAATTCTACAACCATATCCATAGATGCAGAATCCGATTTTCCTTTAAGAACTACTGGTAATATTTTTTTTATATCATCTCCAAACCACTCACTTTCTAATAATTCTTCTCTAGAACGCATTCTGGTAACATTCCCTCTTAATGTATTAATCTCACCATTATGACACATATATCGGAATGGTTGAGCTAAATCCCAAGTAGGAAAGGTATTTGTCGAAAAACGTTGGTGTACCAAAGCTAATCTTGTTACCACTTTCGGATCCATAAGATCTGTATAATACAATTTAATATCTTCTGGCATTAACAGCCCCTTGAATATCAATGTTTTGGTAGATAAACTAGGTAGATAGAAAAACTTATTCTCAGATAATTTAGAACTATATATTTCATGTTCTGTAACCTTACGAGCTGTGAATAATTTTAGGTTAAAATCAAAATAACTTTGATCCTTGTCACTTTTACCAATAAAAATCTGCTTAATCGATGGTTCAGTTATAGCTGCTATTTCTCCTAAATGTACAGTATCAACAGGTACATCCCTCCAACCTAAAAGAACAAGACCTTGACCAGTAATATTCTTTTCAAAAGTATCAACACAAAATTGTCTTTGATTTTCTTTTTTAGGTAAAAACACATTACTTACAGCATATTCTCCTGCTTTTGGTAACTCAAACGGACAGTTTTCTACAAAGAAATCATGAGGGATATCTATTAGTATTCCGGCTCCATCTCCTGTTTTTCCATCTGAACTTACAGCTCCACGATGTTCTAATTTTTCCAGAATTTCAAGTGCCTTATGAATAATATCATTAGACTTCTTCCCTTCTAAACTACAAATAAATCCGGCACCACATGCGTCGTGTTCGAATTCTGGTAGATACATTCCTTGTTTCTTCATATTATTTCCGCTCTAAAGTGTTTCAAGTTGTTGAAATTAACAAAACCTTAAGGAAGGAAAAAGAAAAAGGGCTTATCGAACATCACTTTTTAGAGCTCAACAAAAAAAGTACTATTTAACTAATAGAATCCTAAAATAAAGACTTCAAATTACGAATTTAATAACGCGGTTTTTGGTTAAAAACACCAAATAACATAAGGGTTTACAGCAATTTAGAATCAAAAAAAGGGTATGAAAACGTTTTCGTAAAAAAGTAGAAACACCTTACTGCGAAATCCTCATTTATTTCTTCAAAAAATACACACCCCTAATTTTTTAGGGGGTAAATATTTCAAAATGATAAAAATACTATGATTACCCTTCAAAATTTTGAGGCTAAAAAGTAATTCACATATTTTTGACACAGATTTAACATTAATTTTAACTTTTTAGTCTTTATGAAGAAAATAGAAGCAATCATCAGAAGATCAAAATACCGTGTTGTAAAAGAAGCTTTACATGAAAAAGGTATCACATTCTTTTCTTATTGGGATGTTACTGGTGTAGGTAATGAAAAACAAGGTCACGTATATCGTGGAATCTCATATAGCACAACAGATATCCAGAGACGTTTTTTATCAATCGTAGTAAACGATGAGTTTGAAGAAGCTGCTGTATCAGCAATTCTTGAAGCTGGTAAAACAGGAGAAGTCGGAGACGGAAAAGTATTTGTGTCTGATATAAAAGAAGCATATCGAATTCGTACTTCTGAAAAAGGTGGCTCCACACTATCCTAACCACCACACAAAAAATTACCAACTGAAAACAAAAAATAACTTTTAATAGTCAATTATATAATGGAAATGTTAACTATAAACAACGTATGGATGATGGTGTGTACAGCACTGGTCTTTTTCATGCATTTGGGTTTCTCTTTTTTAGAAATTGGATTAACTCGTCAAAAAAACACAATTAATATTCTTTTCAAAAACGTATTCATCATCTGTGTAGGTTTATTACTATACTGTTTAGTAGGATTCAATTTAATGTATCCTGGTTTTGAAAAAGATGCAGCAGGATTTATTGGATTTGCAGGTTTTGGATTGAGTTCTCCAGTCGTAGAAGGAGCCTTAGATTTAACATATAATGAAGGATATACATATTGGACAGATTTTCTTTTTCAAGGAATGTTTGCTGCTACAGCTGCTACAATAGTTTCTGGTGCTGTTGCAGAACGTATTAAGCTTGGAGCTTTTATGATTTTCACCATAGTATATGTAGGATTAGTATACCCAATTGTGGGATCTTGGCAATGGGGAGGCGGGTTCTTATCATCTTTCCAGATTGGTGAAGCTGAAGGATTTTATGACTTTGCTGGTTCTACATTAGTTCACTCTGTAGGAGGATGGGCAGCTTTAGTAGCTGTATGGTTATTAGGATCTAGAATTGGTAAATTCGGTTCTGATGGTAAACCACAAGCGATACCGGGTCATAACATTCCCTTAGCTGCGGCTGGTGTATTAATTCTTTGGTTAGGATGGTTTGGGTTTAATGGTGGTTCTGTACTTTCTGCTGATGCGGCTGGAACATCTCTTACATTAGTAACTACATCTCTTGCTGCCGCTGCAGGTGGAGTTGTTGCATTTTTAGTTTCTACACTATTATACAAGAACTATGACTTAACAATGTTCCTAAATGGTATTTTAGGTGGATTAGTAGGTATTACTGCTGGGGCCGATCAGATGACACCAACAGATGCGGTGTTAATTGGCGCAATTGCTGGTGCAATCATTGTATTTGGTGTAGCATTAATCGATAAATTAAGATTAGATGATCCAGTAGGGGCTATTGCGGTTCACTTAATCTGTGGTATTTGGGGAACATTAGCTGTTGGGATCTTCGGAGCGAAAGCTGGTTTTGATCAATTCTTAGTACAAGGAGTTGGTGTATTAGCTGCTGGTGGATTTTGTGTAGCAACCTCATTTATTATCATATTTGCATTAAAGAAAACTATCGGTATTAGAGTTTCTGAAAAAGAAGAAATTGATGGTCTTGACGGTCATGAACATGGAATGGATGCTTATCCAGATTTTAGATTAAATCAACACTAGAATTTAATTCAACTTATATATTTATAGAAAGGGCCGATTTATAATCGGCCCTTTTTCTTATTCATTATTTTATAATTTCCATGGATAACGGATATGATGGTTCTTCTCCGTTACTAGCTTTAATTGCATTTATTATAGGGAATACTAAGCATAAAATACCTATAACAATTAATCCTAAAATTCCTACTCCAAATAATAGTATTAATGGTATACAAACAATTGCATAAATAAACATACTTATCTGAAAATTCATAATTGATTTTCCGTGATTATCCATTGCTAATACTTGTTCTCTTTGTGTAAGCCATAATATTAATGGTACTACAAACCCTCCGAACCCGGTTACAAGGTCTAATAATTGTGATAAATGGGTAATAACTAGTAATGATCTGTCCTGTCTCATGATTTATTTAGTTTTTGGTTGATGAAAGTTTAGGTTTTGCTAATAAAATTAGCATCCTATATCTATATGACGAAAACAATAGCAAAACGTTACAATATTCCTTACATAAAAGAAAAGATTCGGATTGATCACAACCCGAATCTCAAAATAAATACAATAACTACAATTAAATACCTAATTCAGTTTCTATCATTTTTATAAGTGTTTCTTTTTCTAATCCCATACGTATGTATAAAATCTCCTTTTGTTCATTTAGCAAAACAAAAGTTGGAGCTGCAGAAGTCCCATAAGACGAAGCGGTACCTTTTCCAAGGTATAAAGTAGGTATCTCTATATGTTGTTTTTCTACATAATCCCTTAACCCTTTATCATTAGATCTAGTAAATTCTATTCCATAAATACTTAACCCGTTTTTCTTATATCTTTTTTGTATTTCATTTATATGAGGTACCGCTTCTACACATCCGCCACAATTGGGAAACCAAAATTCTAATAAAGTAAGCTTATTCTCCAGTTTTGATAATGATATTGTATCTCCTGCAAGGCTTGGTAATGTAAAATCAGGTGCTTTCTTTCCGATATTACTTTCCATATTGATTCTTTCTCTCTTATAGTATTCTCTCTCAGTCATCGTTAAATACCCTTCCGGAAATCTTTCATAACTCCATACGGATGAATCTCTTTTAGCATCCATATCAAAATCACTCAACTCTGCTGTGATCACTTGATCAGCAAAAGAATTACTAGTCCTAATGTACACAGGTAACTTATTATTTTTAGAAATTGAAATTTCATAATTATATATATAATCCTTCATCTCCTTTCCTACTCTAACCAATTTACCATCTGAAATATATCTGTCTGGGATTGAAAAATTAAATTGACGACACTCTACATTATTAATGATTGTATCTACTCTCTTTTCAAGAATAACTGTAGAGTCACTTGCCAATGTTGGTAACACCTTTTTTAATTCTAATAAAGAACGTAATCCAAGAATTGAACTATTCACTTGATAATCCTTGGGATCATTTTCATATAAAACTCTTTCTTCTTTAACAGAAGTATAAAACATTTTTTCTCCATCAAAAACTTGTTCATCACCATCCTCCATAACGAAATGATATTTTGCACCCAACAAGGAATCTTTACTAGTAAAATCGTAAAAACAATTTCCTTCGAAAATATTATTTCTATCGTCCTTTTTAGGAAGAAATGTTACTTGCGCTCTATACTCTATAGTCTCTAATGTATTTAATTTTGCTATAGTTTCGTCCAGAATAGTTTTATCCGATTTACTACAACTTAATAATAGTGTGACTAATGTAAATAAAAGAAGTTTTTTCATAATTTGATTGAATTAAATTGTGTGAATTGTTTTGTTCGAATCTGTTTTATTTTATTCGATATTTAACGAGTTCATAAAAATTCTCGCCTGAAAGTTTTCTTAAATAAATAAAATACTTGTCTGCATATTTTTTATTAAGAACGGAATCGTTTAAATATAATAAGTCTCCATTTTTAACTTGAAAAACAACTTGTGATTTATCATAATTCGTTTCTAATAAATTATCCTTCTGAAGTTCTGAAATCATTTCTTTTACAAATGCTATATCACTTGGTTTCAATAAAGGTTTTCCAAAAGCTCCTGGAAACTTAGATCGTAATTCTATTTGCTTTTCATTTGATAAACGTTCATCACCTATGTAAATATCTCCTAACATGGCAAAATTAATATACCTTACGACCTCATCTGGGGTGAACATACAATAATTGCTTACTTCATTAAGAAAATGCAACCAATCTGAATTGTCCTTTTTTTGCCGCATCTTACCAATTACCTGCTTTTTTTTCTTATCAAAATGTATCACCTCTATGTACGAACCTTTATCAATTCTTTCTATACTAAAGTTATTCTCTAACTCATTATTTTTAAGAATACCATCTTCATAATACGCATACTCTTTTTCGCAATATAAATGCAAGTGACGAGATGGATCGGACTGAAGAATAATCGTATCTATATTGACATATACCCTAGGATAAACTTCAGTATCATACCCTAGAATTTTTTTAGATAAATTATTTTTAGTAGAAATACTAAATCCAAATCCTATAAAAAGAAAACCAATAAAGAGAAGTCCTAGAATACCATTTTTATAAGAATTATTCTTTTTATTATCAGTCTTGAACCAAGTAAGGTTTTTAACTCTATTATATACATTTTGATTACCAAAACTTAGAGACAAATCGTAATGTAATTTATAAGAACGTTGTAATGCTTTAGCATAAGACAATGTGGAATACCCTTCTTTAATCACGTTAAAATCACAAGATACCTCTCTTTCATTTTTTATTATTTTAGAAATATGAATTATGAAAGGGTTGAAAAAGAAAATAGTCTCGACACAAATTTGTACTAAGTTTATCAAAAAATCATTTCTTTTTATATGTATTAATTCGTGAAAAAGGATCAACTCTAACTCTTCTTCAGAAAAAGTAGTTACAGCTTGTATTGGAAAATAAATTATAGGACGCCAATAACCAATAGTAAAGGGATGACTACCGTTATTAATAAATTTAATAAGAACCTCTTTTTTAATTTCTAATTTTTCAATGAGGTTTTTCTTAAGCTCTAACAAGCCATAATCGACAATTCCTGATTCTTTAACACTGTATATGGCTTTAGTTTGAAAGAAAAGCTTAAGAATACTAATGCACAAGCCAAAAAACCAAAACAAACAAATTAAATACTTATTCGTAACAATAAATAATTGCAGTTTATCTACTACATTGAAACTTATTGATTTTTCTCCTATTATAGATGTAAGTTGAAGTATTTTTGGTTTCAACCATAGGTCATACATAGAATCGTAACCAAATGATATAACGACTAAAACTAAAATAAAACTAAAGAATAATAGTAAGGACACATAATATCTATAGTTCGCATATTTAGGTTGGATCAACTGTAGAGAAACTTGGAGAAGTACCCAAAACACTCCGCCAATCCAGATTGAGTCAAAGAAAAGATTTAATAAATTACTATAAAGAATCTCCAGCATCCTTTTCTATTTTTTCTATCATTTCTTTGATCGCTTCCAATTCTTCCTTAGAAGGTTTTGTGTTTCCTAGAAAACTTTGAGCAAAACTAAGTTTAGATCCTCCAAAAAGACCACTGATCATTTTCTTAATACCTGATTCTTGTGCTTTTTCTTGATCTACTAATGGAACATAAATGTGTTTTTTACCTTCTTTTCGTCTTTCTACAAAACCTTTATCAAACATGATCTGCATCAGTTTTAAAGTAGTTGTATATCCACTACTACTATTTAACTTCTCATGTACTTCTTGTACAGAAGCTTCCTTGCAATTCCATAGAATAGTAAGAATATCAAACTCTTTATCTGTATATTGTTTCATGCTACGAATTATTTCGTAACAAATCTACGAAATAATTCGTAGAAAGCAAATAAAATTTGTTTTACTGCTTTTAAGTGAAGTAAAATTATTAGAAAACATATATAAAAAAAAGCACCCTAAAAACTTAGGGTGCTTCTCTATTGTAATAACTAAATTTAATTCTATATCATTTATTAATTGATTATTAGTTTTTGTGTTATAGATTCTCCATCGCTCTCTATTCGAATTAAATAAATACCTAATCCCAATGATAAATTCTTAGCAGAAATCGTGTTCGCTCCTGGTTGAAGTTTTATCTCAGCTTGTTTTTGACCTAGAATAGAAAATACTGTCGCATTTGCTTTTTTCACAAATGGATTAAGGTGTATCGAAAAATTATTCGTCGCTGGGTTCGGTGCGATTCTTACGTCATTGAATATACCTTCTGGTTCATTTCCTAAAATTGCTTCAGTAGATTCTAAGTCAGCAATTAAGCTTTCTGCAGTTGCAGATTGCCCACAAGAACCTTCATAAATTTTAACATTAGAGAACGTAGAGTTATTACCACTACCAGCATCATTATCATTTATGAATACTAATCTATCCATATTTCCAGTATAAAAATTACCTACCGGAATAATATACGTAGTAGTTCCGCCAGCATAATTATCAAAATTAGTAACTCCGTAATTCTGAGAACCATGCACTTTAAAATATCTAGTCGAAGTCAACGAGTTATCATCTTCAAAACCAACTCCATGAATTTCTCCTTGACTACTACTACTAAATTCAAACTCGATAACTGTATTAGCAGTTACGTTATAATTTAGCGCAATATATTTCCAAGTATTATCAGTCATTGATATTGATGCTCCTCCATTACCTATAGAAAAGTTTCCTGCAGAATCTTGGTTAGAAAAACCAGTAATTGCAAAATCATTAAAATCTAATGAATCACATGCTGGAGGTGGTGGCGTTGTTCCGTTAGTTATACTTAAATCATCAATAGTAATATCTCCTTGCCAGCTAGTGCTCGTAACTACATTTAATCTTAATTGAACACTAGAATTACCCGCATATGCAGAAAGATCAACGCTTGCAGCATTCCAATCAGCACCTTGATCTCCAGATCTATTAAATATACTAACCCAGTTTCCTGTATTATTAGTTCTAGCTTCAACATTTAATGCACCTACAGCATTTCCTGTCATATGATACTGAAAACTTAATGTTGGAGATGATGCTCCACTAAAATCTAAACAAGGTGCATTTAAAATTGCTTGTTTATTTGGGTATCCAGTTCCATTTCCTGATGCTTCTACATAAATATAAGAAGTACCATCAACCGCTCCACTAGGTCCAGTTCCATTAGAAGGAGTACCTCCAGAATTTACAGTCCAATTAATATCATCACTTGAAGATTGTGACCAAGCCCCTATAGATCCTTCAAAACTTTCGTTGTAAGGAAAAGACGAAACATCTCCTGAACACTCATCGGTTGGCGGCGGTGGTGGCGTTCCTAACCCCATTGCATCCCAGAAAGCAGGTATAGTAGCTCTTTCTCCCGAATTAGATCCACCAGATCCAGAACATCCACCATATGCATGAACTCCAACAGCATTTCCTGTCGCAGTATCGATTATAGGGCTTCCAGAATTTCCTCCTGTAGTATCAGTTCTATATCTAACAAAAGTATTTGTTGTAGAACTTAATGGCCCTGTATGAATTTGTTGTGTTTGATTATCAATTCCAGTATCTGTTCCGAAACCAGTTATTGTGATATTAGCTCCAGGTGCATCTTGCACTACATTGTATGATGCTCCTTGTCCTTGAATTGGTGTTTGACCTGTTTGAGAATTAGCAAAACCATCAAAAACTGCCCAGTCATTTGCTTGACTAGGACTATTTGGATATGGTGATACAAAATTTCCTATTGGATATTGATCCTCTGGTCCAGGATGAACTATAGTTCTATCAGGATTTGATTTTGGTACATTAAATTCGATTATCTCAGCTCTACTACCTACACAGTGACCTGCAGTAACCAATTTACCATTCGTGATAATCCAACCTGTACAACCTATAGGAACTATTCTACCAATAGCATCATCAGCAGAATCTACCCTATCATCATTAGAACCACATTGTGATTTTATAGTAGGATCAAGTTCCCCAACACTTAATTCTGAAATATTAATTTTAGCCGAAGGGTCATTTGCAGCAACTGATAAGGTTACTGTAACCGCATCTCCATTAAAATATGCACTAGAGTTATTCCAATCTTTTAGAGTCTTAGAAGTTAAAACCTGAGTAGCTCCATCTAGTTTTGAAGTAATAGTAATCGTACTCTGATCACCTAGGTTTACATCCTTAAAAAACAGACGCAACCAAGTAGCTCCTGTTTCGGAAATTTCTTCTGTAATAACATTCGAGCCGTTTTTACCAACAACTCCATCCGATTTTAATGTTAAATTATAAGGAGTTTCGTGTCTTGCTAAACTTTGTGTCTGAGCATAATTGACAAAAGGAATTAGCATGAAAACTGCACAGACGGCAGCAATAATTTCGTGTTTTAATAGTAGTTTCCTATTATTAAATGAGTTTGTGCTGTGAAAATTCATAAAAATAAAAGTTTTAGTATATAGAAATTAAATTTAGTTACTAAATCAATTTTGCTTAAGATTAGTTACTCCTTAAACATATACTCCATATAAATGCATTTAAAAACTATTAAATTACATCTACTTTATTTCCCTTTATTTTTTGTCTTAGAAATCTATTAAAATTTCAACCCCAGCAATAAAAGTAAGGAAGAAAATTTTGTCTACAAAAAAGTTTGAAGTCTAAAATGAAATGTAAGATTATATTATGTCTATTTTTGTACTTTCTATTAGTAAAATATGATTTCACAAGATACCATAGTTGCTTTAGCTACTCCAGCAGGAGCTGGCGCTATAGCAGTGATTAGAGTTTCGGGAAAAGATGCAATTAGTATTTGCGCTCCCCTATTTCGTTCTATTAAAGGAAAAGATCTTAATAAACAAAAAAGTCATACTATACACTTAGGGCATATTATCGATGATGAACGTGTCTTAGATGAAGTACTGATATCTTTATTTAAGGGAACTACTTCTTATACAGGAGAACCTACCGTAGAAATATCCTGTCATGGGTCAAGTTATATTCAACAAGAAATCATTCAATTATTGCTTCGTCGGGGCTGTAGAACGGCAAATGCTGGTGAATTTACCCTACGCGCTTTTATAAATGGGAAATTAGACTTATCACAAGCTGAAGCGGTTGCCGATCTGATTGCTTCTGATTCAGAAGCTTCTCATCAAATTGCTATGCAACAAATGCGAGGTGGGTTTAGTAATGAAATTAAAAAATTACGAGATGAACTTCTTAATTTTGCATCTTTAATAGAGCTCGAACTTGATTTTGCCGAGGAAGATGTAGAATTTGCTAATAGAACCCAGTTCCAAGATTTAATATCTAGAATCACTAAAGTCTTAAAACGGTTAATAGATTCTTTTGCTGTTGGAAATGTAATTAAAAACGGGATTCCTGTGGCTATTGTAGGAGAACCAAATGTAGGTAAATCTACTTTACTTAATGCTTTATTAAATGAAGAACGGGCTATTGTTTCGGACATTGCCGGAACTACTCGTGATACCATTGAAGATGAAATTACTATAGGTGGTATTGGGTTTAGGTTTATTGATACTGCTGGTATCAGAGAGACCAAAGATGTAGTTGAAAGTATAGGTATCCAAAAAACCTTTGAGAAAATTGAGCAAGCACAGGTAGTTATATATTTAATTGATAGTTCTGAATTAACTGTTGACAGTTTACAACAATTAAAAACTGAAATAGGTAAAATTAAAAATAAATATCCTCAAAAACCTTTAATTGTTGTGGCTAATAAAGTAGATAAACTTGATGAACCTCAGGTTTCCTCTTTAACTTCAGAAGTTGACAATATTCATTTATTATCTGCTAAACAAAATAAAGGTGTAGAAGAATTACAAAATAAGCTATTAGATTTTGTTAATACCGGAGCACTTAGAAATGACGAAACTATTGTGACCAACTCTAGACATTATGATGCCTTATTAAAAGCTTTAGAAGAAATTCAAAAAGTACAATATGGAATAGACAATGGGCTTTCTGGAGACCTAATGGCAATAGATATTCGCCAGGCTTTATATCACTTTGGTGAAATCACGGGTGAGATAACTTCTGATGATTTACTAGGTAATATTTTTGCCAATTTCTGTATCGGCAAATAGATTCAAAACTTTAAATATCAGGAAATTATAATTGTTTTAATATTGTCATTATGCAGAGAATGATACAAAAAACTAATAAAAATTTATATAATTATCTATATTTATAGATTATTTCAATTATAATTGAATCTTCACATTTATTCTACCACTTACCTAAACTTTAGATAGAAATTAAAAAGAAAATTTCATTGTCCCATAAAACGTTCGTTTTACGGGACTAGTTAACACCGTTAATACCTAGATAATATTAATTATTCTAAGAATAAATAGCTTTTTGTTAACAAGATAACGGAATAATATTAAATATGGGAAGAGATAAAAGAGGGTTGAAAAACGATTTCAGCAAAGACCCAATTGATTATAGAAAAATTAGAAAAGAAGATGTGCATTATCCAAAAGTTGATTTTTTAAAAACTAACATACTTCGAAAATTTAAAGTTTCAGCTACCTTAATTTTGTTTGCTTTATTTTTCGTTTTTTGAATTTATCAAAACTCAGCAATCGCCTTGGAAATTTGATCTGGAATACTGACTTTGATGTTTTTCGAAACATTTGTCGAAAAAGTCACTTCATTAGTTGTCAAAAACGTGTCCTGAAAATGGGAATAATTCATGATAGGCATAAATGGATGACCCAATAAAAGAGCCTTACTTTGTGGCAAACCATACGTGATATTTTCCGTATCGAAGCCGAACCAGGTGTTGATTGTTAAGAAATTATCATTGCATTTACCCAACAACATAGCTAACATCGGACTTACAATTTCCTTTTTAAATTGTCTGACACCTTCAAACACATAAAAGTTGTCGTAGACTTTTTGATCTTTCAATGTTGCACGGATAGCGGAATGAATTGATTCAATTGTTTTGAATAGATCATGAGGATAGATTTGAACCTCATGAATTTCAACGCCAGAAGCTCCATTTCCAATATAGTAATCTTCTAATACTACATTCCCTTCATCTGATTTCATTCTTGAACGTATATCAACAATCAAATTAAACCCAATCACTTTATCTTCTTGATACATTGACATATAAACCATAGCCAACATCACTTCAAAACTAGAACACCATCTAAAATCGTTGTTATAGGACTTTTTGATTTTATCGATTTCTCGCCGATTTAATCGAAACTTAACTTCCCTAAACCAAATTCCAGCACCCCAGAGTAGACCGTTAACAACCATTTTTGCCAAATAAAATCCAAGGTTCGGATTGTAGACGTTCACCTTTTCAGACAATTCCTTGTCTGAGTTAATTTTATCAAATATTTGCTTATTATTTAGAGTGTGTGAAAAGGAAAGTCTATTATTAACGTCAGCATACTTTTTTTTCAATTTTTCTGTGTTTTGTATACATTCACACGTTTCTGACAATAATTTAAAAAAAATATTAGCTGAGTATGTATCAAAAACAGTGTGATCCATGTAGAAAACGATAGAGAATTCTCCATACTTGACATAGTGATGAATAGTTACCAAAACAATTGGGATATTCAACTTTTTTATTTTAGAAAAAGGATTATGCGCAATAAAACCAGGAAATTGCTTCCGGAGAATTTTTGAAAATCTTCTCTTGTCATTAAATAACTCACTTGGCGGCTTTTCGTATGTTTTTTTATCTTCAAAAAACTGATACATAATGCCATCGTTATTGGTTTGGGAAATTGAGTATCCAGGAATTGATGTGGATTCAGTATCGTCCTCCCACCTTGATGAAACGAACTGGAATTTAGAGTTATCCACTAAAAACTGTAGAGAATCCTTAAGAGAGCTCAGGAAGTCTCTCATTTCTTTACTATTTTCAATCTTGAATACCCATTGAAAAGGAGAATGAGCCCTGGAATTGTTAGTATCTAAAGCACACGTCTTTTTCTCAACCATAAACACATTATTTTGTCTACTGATATAAGCCTCTTCCACTTTCTTCATCATTTTTATAACTTTTTATTTAATTGCAAAGGAAAGCGATTGGATAAATAAAATTGTTCACTTAAGTTAATAAGCATATTTGTTTTATTCATTAATCATTCGCGGATTCGACTTAATAACCGTGGACTAAATTCTAATACATTTAGTCGCTAATTTTTTTTAGAATAATCAATATGGAAATTATCACTGGAAAGAAACTGAGTTTGTCTAAGATTTTGAGTAATTATCAAAAATTCTTTTACGAATTCTGCTTAGTGATTGTGGTTCCATACCAAGATAACTTGCAATTTGATAATGTGGTACTCGATTAAATAGAGTGGATCTAGTTTCTAATAAATTTAGGTATCAATCTTCAGGTGAAAAAGATATGAAAAAACTCCATTCTGCTTTTGCTTTATTCAATTTTTCTACTGCAATTTTCTGAAGAACAGCATCTAACCCAGGAAGTACTGTTCTTAATTCTTTTTCAAAAGCTTGATTACTAATTGTGAGTACACAATCTTCTCCACATCCCCTGTAATGCTTAGATGGCGAACCTTTTCCGTCATGAGTAAAATGAGTAAATGTATCTCCCTCGGTAAAGAAAGCTGTTGATTTTTCTACTCCGTCTTTAATCAAATACTCTCTTACACAACCTTCTATGACCATAAAACACTTGGTCTTAATTTGACTTTCTCTCAATAAAATCTCACCTTTTTTAAATTGTTTGATAATCATTTTCTCAACGATAAGTTCAATCTCCTTTTCGTTTAACATATTAGCACAGCTTACTATTGCTCTAATTTTTTCCTTTAACTCTATATTGCACATTTTTTTGGCTATTGACAAAAGTATATTTTACGATATATTCTGACTTAGTTAAATATATCATTATCGCTTTATAATTCACGAGATAGCTTTCTTCTATGTAAATAGATTTCATTTTTATTTATAATCAAACGAATAGATATATCAATTGATGCAGTAGCTCAATTATCTTTGCGGAATTCTATTCAGTGGATGTGATGCTTTCGTGGAAGTCGTTTTTATTGTTTCATTTGCTCATAAAACTTTCTCCATTCAGCAGTGTCATATATCAAATTTGATTCCTTTATAAGTCCATCTTCAATTCTAAACCACTCAGTTCCTGTGTTTGACTCCAAACCTTTTACGGATGATTTAAAATTATAGGAAACGGCTATCCAATTCCCATTTTTTGCAATATTAATGATCTCTATTCCTGTAATTACAGCACCAATTTGTTTGGCTAATGCGATAAATTCTACTTTAGAATTGAGTTCTATCATTGGGTTTTTAAACCTATAGTCATCTGCTAATAAAGCCAAAGATTCTTGAATCTCTTCAGAGTTATTAAACCCATTTAAAAACTTGGTTACAATTTCTTGATTTGTCATAGTGGTACTTTTAATTTGTTGCGCATTGCTATGGATTGAGAATAGAGTCAATCCAATAATAAATGCTTTTTTAAATAATTTCATCATTTTGTTTTTTATTATGATGAG
Organism: Aquimarina amphilecti; assembly: GCF_900109375.1. Lineage (GTDB taxonomy): Bacteria > Bacteroidota > Bacteroidia > Flavobacteriales > Flavobacteriaceae > Aquimarina > Aquimarina amphilecti. The sequence continues at coordinate 565,574 of NZ_FOAB01000004.1, read as the reverse complement.
ACAAAGTTGCAACAGATTAAAGGTTCTATTCTTGGTAAAAACCAAGATTTTCTAAATTTTAACCGTATTGATTAATTTACTGAAGTTTGTGGGGTCGATTCGTAAATAGGAAGCAATATCTTTTTGAGAAACCATATTTAGCATGTGTGGGCTTCTTTTTGCGAATTTTTTAAAACGAGTTTCTGCGTTGAAAGCCATTAATTGGTGATGTCTTTCTATAATACCAATTAAAAACTGTTCTGCGATTATTCTAAATAGGGTTTCAAGTTCCCTATTTTCTTTTATTAACTGAGCATGTTTAGTATAAGGTATTCGTAAAAATGTACTGTCCGTAATCGCTTCAAGACAATATTTGGAAGGCGTTTGCGTAAGAAAAGATTCTACTATTCCGCTAAATGAAGGTGCATATGCAAAAAACATAACATGTTGCTTCCCTTCATTTAAGTAGTATGACTTTTGAATTCCATCTTTCACAAAATAGAGGAAGTGTTCGGTTCTATAACATTCGGTAATTATTGATTTTTTTGGAATTGAATATTCTGACCAATAAGAAATGTATTCTTCTAGAATTTCTTCACGGATATTATAAAATGATGATAAGTAATTTTTCAAGTTTATATCTAATTATTGCTAATGGCTAGGCTATGAAAAGTAGGCGATTTAGAAGCACCAAACTTTCTGTTAAGTACCAAAGTTTGATGCGTGCCAAAAACTTTGAATTTACTACTGTATCTCCTATTCTTTTATATATGTATTGCGCGCGCGCGCCAGTATAGACATCTTTTATTTGCTGAAAGGTAAACAATTCATATAGAGGATGCAAGTCCCTTATGTACAAGGGTAACGCTTTGAACCATTAGTAAGCTGCAAGGTTGTTAGTTGTTGCCCTAGCTGTAAAAAAGGGGCATTAATTACACTTTTAAGCTTTGACGGCCGCGGTTACCAACAGACCATAAAACATAAACTATTGAAATTGAAACGATAAGAACACACAAGCAAAATCTTTGAAATTTACTGATTATTTTTAAAAATTTGGCAACTTTTCAAAAATGCACAAGCCTTCTGGCAGCAATGACTGGTGTTATTATTAATTTAAACCTTTGATAGCATGAGATTTTATTTGTAAATACTTTCAGTATTTAACTCCTTAGTTACCATTTGTTGCAGCGTTTTCAATTCCTTATTGTAATTTATATTATCTACTTCTTTCTTTTTTAGTTCTGATAAAACTTCAAACACAAAATTTTCCTCTCCATACTCATTCCAATCTTTTTGGAAACTACCATTCCAGTGGTTACCGAATTTCAGTTCCATTTTATGTCTATTCCATTTTGACTCCATATCAATGCTATTGTCAATTAGAACTTTATTGTTAACTATGTTTTTTATTTGAAAAACTCCCATTGGAATTTTCATTTGTTTATATTCTTCTTTAAGTTCTTTTTTTGTTTTCATATTACATAAATCCTAATTGTTTCATTACCGTTATTCTATCAAAAATTTGAGTATGTCCATTAATCAAATTGTCTTTGAAATGATAAATAGTCATTCCTTTAGTTTTAATAGCTTTTTTAGTTGGAGGGTAGTCTCCAATCATTCCAAGATTTGTTCCTGTTAGAATCCAAGTTATTGCAACATGGTTTTCTTCAGGGATTGCTGACGTTATTTCAAAATTCATATCAGGAAATGAATTGAATGAAAACTTCAATCGCTCTTTAAATTCGGAATGAGATAAGGTTTTTCCTTCCCAAGGGTCAGTAGTGTCAAGATGAATTGTATATTCTTTATGAACATATTGTTCAACTTTTTCAAAACCCTGTTTATTCCAAATTTTGTCCATAAATTCTCGTAGGAATGATTCTTTGTTCATTGTGTATCGTGTTTTTTTTAAGTTTGTGCTAACGGTTTGTGTATGAAACGTAGCGAATTTATGAGTACTTATTTTTCGGTTTTAGACATATCTATATACGAAAAAAAGCGATTTCAATGAAGCACCAAAACCGCTATTATTTTTATACTTTGTTGTGCATAGTGTTTTCTATTCAACCAATTTCATAATCATTTTTCTACCACCAAAATCAATTTCTTGTTTTAGTATTTCTCTTGTTGACATATCAATGTAATAAGTGCTTGTAGCGGAATTGTCTGAAATCTCATCTGTAGTTTCAACTTTCCATACCTTTTTTAACTCTCCATTGTATTCCGTGGTTGACTTTTCGGTATTCTTTATCGTTGCTGTGATGACTCCAATTTTTGATTTTGGACTATAGTCAAAAATAGAAATAGTGTTTGAATAACCATCTTTTAGGGGAAGTAACCTTATAAGTTGAGGGTAAAAATTACTGTCAAAAAAGGGCTTGTCGGCTTCTTCAGATATCTGTGTTTTAGTGCTAGTTTGTTTATCTAAATAATAACCTGTTATTTTTTTGTCAAATTTTAAAACCATATCTCTTTGCTGATTGAATGAAGAATGGTAAATAGGCTCAAAGTTGTGCGTTCTAATTACAGTACTGTCAACCCATTTACTAGGTGATTGTTTCATAACTATAGTAGTTATAATAGATATGCTGTCTTTTTCTTTCCTAATTTCGGTATGGACATCTCCTATTTTAATTTCGATAGAATCCTTAACCATAAACCAGGACATTTTCGAAGTGCCGGACTCGAGCAAATTCATATCTGCAGGGTTGTTTTGTGGATTTAATGGTATTTCTTGGCTAGTTACTTGAGTAGAAGCTCCAAGAATAAACAGTAAAAGGCAAATTATTTTTTTCATTTTTAAAAGTTTTGTATAAGTCGTCGAAATATAGTTTTTGTTACAAGTTTCGAGTCTACATTATGTACAACGTTTCTTGTATGGTGCGTTTGCATCCCGTAGGGTGCATATGCAATACACAAACTGTTAGCAAATGTTTTATTCTTTTTTTGCATTGAAGAGTACATCAGCGTTTACCCAATAAACTTCTCCTTTTTCAACACCTGCCCATCCTTTTTTTTCAGGATTATTATATTTTCTTGAATAAATAAAATATTTTCCATCAGAAGACATATACGGACAATAATAGCGCCAGTTGCTTTCATATTTTAATGGTGTTTCTTTGGGTTTTGTCCATTCACCATTATCATTAAACGTTATTTGAAATTTACCTTGTCCATTAGTTATTGCATACCGTTCATCAGGTGAAACATAAGTTATTAGTTCCTTTTTCTCTGTCTTAGTGTTTATGATAACAGGCGGTTTAAATTTTTCGTTTCCTAAATATTGTGCACGATATGTATTCATTCCTCCTTTATCACTTGGTCTATTTGAACGAAAATATAAACTTCCATCTGCTGTAACAACAGGATAGGTTTCTAAGTATTCTGTCGAAACTAAAAAATCCACTTTAGAGGCTAATTCCCATTTGCCATTCACTTTTTTACTCTTATAAATGTCTGGAGGTATAGTATAAAGTTCTTCCCGAGTAACATCATTTTTGTAAAGCTTAGGGTCTACACCAAGAAAATACATTGTTTTTCCATCTTTGGTAATTGTGGGGTCACAAGCAACTGAAACTAGCACATTATCGTCATACATTTTAATGGGCTTAATGTCAGACCATTTGCCATTAGTCAATTCGGAATGATGAATAACAAAACTATTGTCCACAATTCTTGAAAAGAACATTTCTGTATTGTTAGTATTGAAAACTATATTAAGTTCGATATTATCAGTATTAACAATTGATGGTGCAAATAATTTAGGAATTGTAGAAGGTGGTTCCTGGTCAAAATATAAAATGGTATTGTTTTTACAACTAATAAAAGTTATCAGTAAAAATAATATATAAATATATCTCATAGTTAATTTTTAATATTTGCTAACGGTTTGTATATGATACGTAGCGTGAAAAGACGCTAGCTTTTCGGATTAGTACAGAGCCGAATTTTTATATTTTGTTTTACTTTTTCTATTTTAAAGCCAAATTTTTAAATTTGGCGGACTTAGTAAATATGCTTACGCTTTTCGATTAATCATTTACTAGCTAAGTTTTATAAACTTGTTGCAGCCAGTTTTTATTTTGAGTCTCATGAGATATTTAATTCTAATTCAACTGCAAAGCAACATTCCATAAATCAAAATCACCACTATAATACTGCAGTGAATTACCACAGTGAACAATCACAGTTTCTTTATGAGGGATAATATAAATATTCTGACCAAGATTTCCATTTGCATAAAAATGGAAAGTACCATCTTTATTTGCATGACCCCACCACTGGTAATTATAGTAAATTCTTTTTTCGCTTCTTCCAAACCATTTTGGGTAAATATCACGGGAAATGGATTTGTTTTCTTGGGTAGATTCCTGAATCCAATCTTTTGATATAATCTGATTGCCATACCAATTTCCTTCATTAAGCATAAGCTGACCAAAACGTGCATAATCAATCGCTCGGCCAATCAAACGACTTGGCATATATTCAAAATTTGATTCTTTGCTATCTATGGAAAAAAGCGCATCATATTCCATTATTCTTGACCACAGTTTCTGCTCCAAATAATTGGATACAGTTACGTTAGTAGCTCTTTCAAGAATCAAACCCAAATAGCTTGTATTGTAATTAGAATATTGAAAATCTTTTCCTGGTTCAGATGAAATTTCTACATTTTCAAGTAGCAACTTTCGAACATTAGGGTGATAATAGCCAACTGCTTCATCATGCCAAGGAGAATGAATATTAGTGAAGGGTATATGACTGGTATTGTATTTGAGCCCAGAACGCATTTCAAGTAAATGTTTGATGGTTATTTTTTTGAAACTTGAATCTCGCTCTATTAACTCAGGGATATAATTTGTTATTGGGTCATCTACACTTTTGATTATGCCATCATCAATGGCAGCTCCAATTAAAAATGATATAAACGACTTTGCCATAGATTGAGAATGAAAATAGGAATCTCTACTAAAACCATTAAAATATTTCTCATAAATGATTGTATCTTTTTTTATAACAATAAGGGCCGTAGTTTGAGACTCAATAGCCCATTCTTCAAAACTATTAAATCCAGTTTTAGTTACTAGTTCTTCAAATAGTGACTCAACATATTTCTCTTTAGGCTGAGAAATGAATGTATTGGTGCTTTTTGCTCCCTGAATCTCGTGATTTTCAAAGTTCTTATAATCATAAACATCGGCTACATTCATTGTTATAAGTCGATAAACATAGGTAGGTGAATATTGAATAGAAAGAAGCACCAAGAGGAATAGAACAAATGAAATTATTGTAACAATTGTAATTTTTAGTTTTTTTCTCATTTTTTAATGTTTTTGACTATTTGTAAAGTGTTTCGGATTACTAATTGGCCATTATCAAATTTCTCTATTTCTGCACTCAGTTGTTTTTTATACTTGGAGACGGCAATGATAAGAGTGTCTTTCGTTTGATCAATATCTGATCCTGAAAATTTGTACCGACCGCGTATATTTTTAGTTGTACTGGACAGCTCACTCATATCAAGTAAAATATATCCATTGTTTAAACTTCCTTTATAAGTTCTATATAATGCATAACAAATTCCCCATGCATCAGGTAGATTATATTCATATGAAAACCCTGTCCCTTCATTTTTTGTATTTAGAGTTTTTAGATGAATTATTCCATACTGGTATGATCTGAGTCTCGAAAATTGAATTATCAATCGTGATTTTAATTGAGCTCGCGTCAATTTTAGACATATTACCCTGTGCTAAGACCATATTAACACAGAGTAAAATGTCATTGGGGAAATTAACCAACTTATATTATTTTGTTTCATTTTAATTACATTTAATTTTATCTGTTTGACTAATCATCGTTCAAATAGAATTCATTTTAGGTAAACATATTTTTTGTAACTTCAACTTGAAATATTCTATTTTCAATGAAATCATCAAAAAATTGTAGACTGCATGAAACGATATATCCGTTATTAAGCGTATCATAAATTGTTTTATTAACTTCCTTTCTTTGCTACAAACGAATTAAGAAACATCTTCATTTACTGTGATTACAACATTTCCTTTTTTATGTCCTTTATCAACATATTTATGGGCTTCGACAATATTATTAATTGATAACTTTCTATCAATTACAATTTGAAGTTGACCTCCTTCAACAAGTCTTTTCAAGATTATTAATGCTTCAGCTGTTTCTGGTGAATTTTTTCCTACAACCACTTTTCTACTACTATTTATTGAAGTCCATATCATTGACAAACTTTTCATAGGCCTACCAATGTTTAAGTAGTATCCATTTTTATTAAGTGCCTCTATACAAACTTTAAAGGGGCATTTATCTACAGTTATAAATATAATATCATAACTTTCGAAACTTTTCGTGAAATCAGTTTTTTCGTAATCAATTACTTTATCAGCTCCCAAAGATTTCACCAAATCTAAATTAGCCTGGCTACATACTCCTGTTACCTCTGCTCCAAAATATTTGGCAATTTGTACAGCATAGGTTCCTACACTTCCAGAAGCTCCATATATCAACACTTTTTGCTCGGATTTTATATTTCCTATTGTTTTGAGATAATGAAATGCCGTTCGCGCACCTATAGGTATGGCCGCAGCTTCTTCATAAGTAGCATTCGTTGGTTTCAAGGCAATTGGACCATCTTCACGCAAACAAATGAATTCTGCGTAACCTCCAAATGTTTGCAGGCTAGCGGCGAATACTTGATCTCCTTCTTTAAACAACTTAACATCTTTACCGATAGATTCAATTTTACCAGAAAGCTCCATCCCTAAAATAGACTTTCTAGGCTTTCTAAGCCCCACCATTAATCGAGCAGGAAGCCAGAAAGAGATTGGAATATCAAAACTCCGTACTCTATAATCAGCAGCACTTACCGAAGTTGCATGAACTTTCACAAGTACTTCATTATTCTTTGGAACAGGTTTTTCTACGTCTTGAATTTGTAGAACTTCTGGTGGCCCGTATTTAGTGCATACTACTGCTTTCATCTTTATTAAATTAGGCATGAGATTCAATATTATTAACATTATCATAAGTTGGCAATTTCCATGCAATTCGGAATATCCATAAAATAGCAGTAGTCTCAATAGCCATATGAAACGCATCATCGATATCTAACGAAGGTATACCTGTCGCAAATACTACTAATGTGATTATACCAGCGATTATGTTAGCCCATTTATTTACATTTTCACTTAATATTCTAGAAAGAAGCACCATCAAGATGGGTATTTCTGCTAAAAACCCACCCAATAACATTAATTCGTCTGTTATTTCGATACCGTTGACAGTTCCAGTCATTATCTCTTCGATAAACTCTGATTTGACAAATTGATGTAGGTCTCTAAAAATTATATTGAGCAATACAAAAATCCATAAAGTTGACAGTAGCGTTTGAGGTTTAATTTTATTATTTATCATCTAATTTATATTTCTTTTGAAGTTGTTCTAATATCTTCCAATCCATCTTTTAAAAACTTATACACCATAGGGTTAATTAACCAAAGTGGCATTCCTTTTGGGTCAAATTGTACACTATTGATTGCTTTACTTGAGTTATTCGTAATTTGTGAGAAACTCCAAGAACCCCTAAAAGTATCAACACGTTTTAGTTTTTTCGAAGGCTGTATCTGAGATTCTTCCCATGCTTCATTCCATCTTGCCCCAAAACCGCCATCTTCATCGCTGAAAAACAGATACCTGACACTCATTTCTGTGTTTTTAAAAAAGAACGGTTCATTGTGAATTACATAAGTTAGAATACTATTTTCAGACTCCTCTGAAATCTCATAGATTGGGTATTTTTTATTTTCTGTGCCATTAGCTAGTTTATGAATATCTTTTCTAAAGGCTTTAAGACAAGCTTCTGAAGATGATTTTACATCTCCTTCAATTTTATACTCTAAGAAATTTGTTCCTTTTAGTTTTCGTTTATAGATTTTCCAAGTAGGGTTTTGAGATTTATCTACTTTTACTATCTGCCATTCATACTTTTCCCATTCTTTAAAACTTCTATCCCTTACTGATACACAGCTTTGTAGAACAAGAATCACAAATCCAAATAAGAAAATTTGTCTAGTAAGAATTGTAGCTTGTTTATTCATTGTAAATGATGCTTTAATTGGGGCAAAATTAAACTACAACAAGAGCTTTATCATTAACTTAAGTTACAATCGTCTTGGAGGATGGAAAGTTTCTCTTTGTGTTGATTCTAATATCATTTTAGAGCATGGAAAATAAATTGCTGGTAGTAACATTTGTCTTATAGAATCGTTTAGTTAATAAATAATACATCAATTTGAAAAATCTATATTTGCAACTATAGAATCTTATTTGTAAATTAAGCTAAATCAGAATCATTCTTAAAACATACTTCTGTGTGGATAGTTGAAAAAGTACACTATGGAATTAAAGGAAAAAGTTAGAGCGATAGTAAGCTGTGCAAACATACTGAACGAAAAGGAAATTGATCTTATCGTCGAAAAAACGATTGTTAAACAATTCAAAAAAGATGAAGTTTTATTAAGAGAGGGTCAAATTCCAAGCAAGTGTTATATGGTCGTGGAAGGATGTGTAAGAGAGTATTTGATTAAGGAAGGAGTAGAAAAATCAACAGCTTTCTTTACGGAAGGAGATACTTTTGCACCATTTGCTCATGACGGAAAGGGCTCACCATCTAAACATTTCTGGACCTGTAGTGAAGATTGTGTTTTAACTGTAAGTAATCAAGCTTTTGAAAAAGAATTAAGAGCAGCACTTCCCAGACTGGATGCTGTTTTTCAACAAATAGCAGTAGAAAAATTGAATAAAGCGAAAGAAGAATGGAGTATTTTCATATCATCCTCACCAGAAGAAAGATACCTGAATTTACTAGAAACCAGACCAACTCTTTTTAATAGAGTTCCACATCACCAAGTTGCAAGCTACCTTGGTATGGAGCCACAATCACTAAGCAGAATCCGTAAAAGAATTTTTGATAATTACTCAAATTCACATAACTAAACTATTTTCATTTCATTAATGTTCTGATTAAAGTATTTACGAACGAACTAGCAATATTGATGAATTGAACATTCTTAAATCAATCCTTGAAAATGAATAATTTATAGGTGTTAGTAAAAAAGGTCTGCTAGACCTTTTCTATAAGTTGCGCTCTATTTTGGTCTTAGTGTTTCAATAAATCCTGCATCTACCCACATTATATTTTTCTTGCCATTGCTAAGAGTCCGTGTGAAGAAAAAGTATTTCCCATCTGATGTAACGCTGCCATAAACATCTGAGAGTTCTGTATTTATCCTGTTACCTAACTTAATTGCAGCGCCCCATGAACCATCTTTCTGACGAAAACTAATATATATATCAGCATTGCCCTTTTCTAGTTTACTATCAAATATGAGGTAGGACTCATCCGGAGCGATGAATGGGTGGAATTTCAAATTTGTTCCCGCATGAATGCCCAATGTTCTCGGTTTTTCACGTATGCCGTCTATTAATCGTGAATAACGAATATATACTATAGGCGGCTTATCACCAATGGATGACACATCATCAAAATAGTAAGTCCCTTTAGATGAAGCCGTAAGACGCATAATGGGAATAGAATCAAACGGTGCACTAAGACTTTTTACCTCTGACCAACCAGAAGGGGTTTGCTCCCTATATTCGTTTCCTATGTACAGAATCTGACCGTCAGGAGAAATCTCTCCTCTGGGTACCACAAAAGTCTCGGTCCACAGATTATCTTTATATTGAAGGGCAACCAAGGCATCGTTTTCTAATCCCTCATCGTATTTGCGAAAATAGACCTCATTTAAATCGGGTGAAAAAATAGCTGCTTGCTCGCTGTTTTCTGCAGAAATAATGCGGGGAGCAAAAATTTCAGGAATCAAGCCTGGTGGTTTTTGTCCAAAAAAGGGATCCTCTAGGCGTGGAAAATCTGGATCGTTTACTTTTTGTTTTTTAGTATTGCAGGCATTTAAAAATAGTGCAAATACAAGTGTCAAAATAAAATATGTATTTTTCATTCTTTAGATTTTTATTCTGTTTGCTATTTCTTAATAAAAGCTGATAAAATCCTCTCTACGATTACAATGATATACTGACAAAATTTGGTTTTTTTATCGCCAAACCAAGAGATTCAACGCTTACTGCACTATTTAATATAAATTTTATCTGTGACTTAATGTTCACCATTAATAAATTATTGATTAATTTTTTTTTTGAATACATTTTGTGCAACATCAAAAGACCTATATTCTTTGTAAGTGCCATCAGGGTTAACAATAAAATACATTGGGATACCTTCAAAATTCAATGCTCTACTGGTTTTTTTTTGGCTTTTTGAGATTAACTGTAGCCCAAATGGTTTTTTAATTTCTAAATATCTAGACCATTTATTTTTTTCGATGTCATCAAATGAAATGTCAATAAATTTTATGTCAAGGTTGTTTTGGTAGGCTACTTTCAGTTTTTCCAGATCTGGTTTTTTTTCAATACACCCAGAACACCAGGTAGCCCAGAAAGTTACAAAATGTGTTTTCCCTTTCATATCTATCATATCAAAACTCGAATTGTCTTGATCCAAGAGCACATGACTTGGGAGCACTAAAACTTCCTCTTCAGAAAAATCCCATAAAATATTGGCATTTATTAATTCACCGGTATCGTCATAACCAAAACCTTCTTCTTCTATAATTAAAGGTTGAGTAAATAAGTGAAATAACATAATACATATAATTCCAGCCCAACTAGATAATTTATATATACTAGTTTGATTCTTTCTCGTAACTACTAAGGTTAATATTCCTGTAACAACTAAAATTAAAATAAATGGAAAATATGTAAAATTGAATAATTGAAAAATAAAATATGGCAAGAACAAAAACACTAGAAATTTTGATGGTGTCTCTTTGTTTATATATCCGCTAACATATAAACTAATGACACAAATTAGTATAGGAATCCATTTTAGGGAATTAGATTCATATATGTTTAATGGATTTGGGAATAGGAAAAAATAAAATAATAATGCCATTATAAATACCGTGGTAATTATACCTAATATTAATCTTAAAATTGTTTTCTTTTTCATAATGTAATTGATTGTAAATTATATGATGTTGGGTGCTTGTTTTAAAAACCGAATATAAAATCTGCGGAAATTTTCACACCTAGGCTAGAATCATTTAATTAATTATACACGTCTTCGTTGTACGCTTTTTTATTCACTTTTCTTTATTCGAAATTTTTTAATGGTATTATCCGAACCATCTGCGACGTAAATATTTCCTTCATCATCAGTTATAATATCGTGATACATAGAAGTTGAATTATCGTAGAATCCTGTCCTACCGAATTGCATTTGCAGATTAGTGTTTAAATCAAAACGAAAAATATCTGAACCTTTGGGAATTGTGTCATTTTGAATCATTAAATCTATTGCAAACAAATAATCGTTCTTATTGTCTATCACTACAGATAATAACATTCCTGTGTCATTATTATTCCAATCCGTAATAAAATTTCCCTCGGCATCAAATTTTTGAATTCTATTATTCTCACGGTCAGCTACATATACGTTACCCAAATTATCTAAATCAATTCCATGTGGGACAATAAACTCTCCTCTTTTATTTCCATGTTTGCCCCATTCAAATAAATATGTTCCGTCTTTAGAGAATTTAACTATTCTTCTGTTATAGTATCCATCACTCACATAAAATGAACCATCGTCTGATACAGCTATATCTGTAGGAAGATTAAAATGTGAAGAGTCATCACCATGAACTCTAGCCTCTCCTAATGTTAAAAGTAGCTCTCCTTCTGAATTAAATTTAAAAACTTGGTGTAAGCCAACATCTGTAACCCAGATATTGTTTTCTTTATCAATTTCTAAACCATGTGGCATAATAAATAAATTCGCTCCCCAACTTTTTAATACTTCACCAGTTTGTTTATCTAGAGTTAAAATAGTGTTTTCTTGAATTTTATCTTCTGGGAACGTCTCTTCCCATACCCTATTTGCTCTATGAAAAACTAGAATATTATTATTTGAATCAATTCCTAGTCCAGATGGAAGACCTAAAACATGATTTTTGGATAACTTGGGCCATTCTTCAACTAAAAAGTAAGAACCTGTATTTTCAGATTCTTTATCGACTACTTTTTTTACAGATTTTCGACATCCTAATAATAAAAATATTACAAGAAAGTAAAAAACAGTTATTTGTATATACTTCATTTTTTTTATGGTTTTATTCAAATGTCTCGCCCTGAAATATGATAAAGATTCATTCCTGTCACCTAGTCTTGCTTGAGTCCTTCTTTTAATTCTTTCTAACTTCTTGTCCGCTTACTGGCTCTCCTCGTTCTACAATTATATCATCTTCATAATAATTCAAAAATTGAGCAGGAAGTCCTAATCCTCTTAATTGACCTGATGTTCCTTCTAATTGATAATGTAAGTGCGGCCTATCTGAAGAACCGCTATTCCCAGCCTGCCCCAATTCTTGACCTTTAACTACAGTTTCACCTTGGGTAACTATAATGGATCCTTTTTTTAAGTGTGCCAATATTGATGTTTCGCCGTTTAAATGGTCTATAATAATATAATTACCACCAGGTTGATTATTATTAGTAGTACCAACTTGATTATCATCAATCGTATTTACAACTTCTATTATTTTTCCATCAGCTGGCGCATTTAAACGTTTGCCAAAACAAAAATGGTTTTCATTTTGCCTCCAATCTCCTGAATAATTCTTCTTTCTTACGGTCCCATCAGGTAATATTGTATCCTGTACGATTAGAAAATCAATTGCATATCGTTCACCTCCACCGCGACTAGTAAAATGATGAGCACCTTCAAAATGCGTTTTTCCACCATTAACCACAAACCATTCGTCTTCAAAAGGCAATTCTAAGTCTGTTACAGTTTGGTAATTTAGATAAATGTCTTCGTCTAGTTTTCCTTCATCACCCATTAAAGTATCTGTACAAGATGTTATCACTAAAGTGAATAAAATATAGGCTACTATTTTTAGATGTTTCATTATTAAAATTTATAGTTAATTCCTAAGTTAATTTGATGTTGTAATTCTCTGAAAGCATTAGATATTTGAAGCCTATCGTAATTAAAATTATAGCTTGCTTTTACATCAAAATGATTAGAAAGTTTATATGAATAGTCAGTACTCCATAAAATACTTTGATATTTTCCTAACGAATAAAATTTCTCTTCAAATGTGGAGGTTCTCCACATAACCGATGGAATTGTTAATTTAGATGATAATGATTGTTTGTCATCTATCTGAAAAGTAAACCGACCAACTATTCCCAGTTTTTGTTGAAAATCATATTGTTCCCAATCGTAAAAAGAAGATACGTTTGATTGGGTCTGCAAGCCTAAGTGTATTTTAAGCCTTTCCTTGTTATAAACCTGTTTCAATGAAGAAACATTCAGTACAATTTTTGAATATTGAGGATTAGGCTCTGGGATTATATTGGTTTCTAATTCAGAATTTAAATAATCTAATTGTACTTCAAATAGCTTATCTCTTTTAGTAATACGTGTATATTTCAATTGATAGTTTAGTGCATTGTAATCATAGCGTGCAACAGGAGCAAATGATAAATTTTTTAAATAGCCGTTAATGTAACCAGTTGAAAATTCTAAACTGTTTTTTTTAGGTATTGAATCTGCTTGTGCAAAGACATTTGAAATTGATAATAGAAAAATTAAAGAAAGAATTATTTTAGTCATGAGCTTTTATGGTAATAAATTTTAGAAATAGATTATTTTTTTCAAGTTGTTTTGTTTTTTAAGATGAATTAGAATTTTATCGTTCGTTGGAACATAGTTAAATGCAAAATTATAATACAACAAGAACTTTGTTATTAACTTAAGTTACAATCGTAAATGAAGTTAGGAGAATTCACTTTTACTACTAGGAGGTTACAAAACGGAAAAGGTTATATGTAATGCTAAGTAAAGTTCGTTTAGGGTCAGATAAATAGCTTTTCACCACGGTCAGTGCCCCTTCTTGTTTGATAACAATTGAGTTTAAATGAAACTAAATAAAATGAAAAACGCTGTAAACATTTTGTTTACAAAATTTTAGTAAGTTTTGACACTCACTCGGCGGAGAAAGAGGTATTTGAACTCTAGGAGATTATAGAATAACAATCTTTTCAATGTTTAAAATAACTTATCTACTACTAGTTAAACAAAACGGTCGTTTTATGCAACAACATATATGAAAGTAGATGATTTAACTATAGAAGTCTCATTTTCCGTCTTTTTTAATAGTTTCGTTAATTAACGTTTTATGGAACTAAAATCGAAGTGAAAATTTTATACATTTAATAGAAAATTAGTTTTTAACAATTAATATTCAACTTAAAACCACCAAAAATGTACTACATAACGCCCACTACCATAGTGTTTATAATATTTGTTAGATATTGTATCGGGAAGTAAGAAGACTTCCATTCTTTTCGTCCTCCTCTATACTTTCCAAAGTTTATTATTAAGACCCATCTTTTTAATTTAGTAATATTTCCTTTAGTTTTCAACAGACTTGAAGGATGTAAACTATCTTAAATTTTAGTTGAATCAGAATTTTATTTTTTTTAATTAGGAATCCTTACTATATTTGTATCGCAATATTGCATTAATAAATAAATTTAAAAAATGAATAAGTCAATTTTTTATCACGCAGGATGTACTGTTTGTGTAAGTGCCGAACACGATATCGTAAAACTAGTAGGTTCAGAAAATGTAACTATTATTAATATTGGAGAACAAAAATCAAAAATATCCGAAGCAGAAAACTCTGGAGTAGTTTCAGTACCTGCATTGGTTAGGCCTAATGGTAATGTTTTACATATAAATTTTGGCGCAGCTATATCAGATTTAAAATAAAAAGTTCATTTTAAATAGTTAGGATTCCTATTTACCTAATGATAAGAATCCTCTAATTATTTTTTAACTAAAAAACAAATAACAATGACAAATAAAATAATTTACCTATTTGCGCTTATTATACTAACTACTATTACTATAGCTTGCGGACAAGATAGTACTTACTACAATGATGATTTCAAAATATTAAATGTCGAAGTTATACATGATCAAGCTTTACATGTAAACATTTGGAATATAGAAGTTAAGGGGTCTGCGGGAAAAACCGTCCCTACTCCTATTGGAGAGCTTGATGGAGCACCTGTTCTTGGTTATGTATTTCCAACAAATCTAAAATCAACTGACGTTGGTTTTAATATGACAGAAGGAATAGTTGCATTGGCCTTAACTTCTCACCCTGATTTTGATGATACACCTCTTTGGGATGAAAACATGGATTTAATATATAATAATGATGGAGTTATATGGCATCCACACTGGGTTATATTAGTACAAGACAAAAGAGTCTCTGGTGGTTTAGCAGTAAAGCAATTTAAAAAAGATGACAAAACTGTAATTTTACCTCCAACAAACCCAGGAATGCCAATGTATATGGATTCTCCTGGTTTTCAGGTTATCAATTCTAATAATACCATAAAAGTAATCGTGCCAGCAAGCAGAATGAATGGTATTACATCTTTCAACTATGACGGAGTTACTGCATACATGCAAGTAAATACTAGTTTAGAAAACAAACCTATGCTAGGCCTCTATAATGTCTTTAGCATAGCTAGTGAAGATTTATCTCTTCCATATAAAGTGACATCTAAATAATTTTTTAAAACCGTAAATATGAAAGTATCAGTTTGGGACACTTATGTAAACAGATCAGATGGAAAAATAATGCACTTTGATATCTTAGTACCAAGTAATTTTAATAATGAAGATAAAATATTTGATTTCGGTAAAAACTACCTAAAGACAAAAGAATTTATAACAAAAGAGCTTACTGCTAAAGAATGTAACTTTTGTCATATTGATGTTGCACCGGATATCGTAGTACAAGAAATTACAGAAAAAGGATATTCAATAATAGAAATAGAAAATTGTAACTAGATGCCAAAATTAGCATTACACTATGAAAAAGAATTAAAAGGTAAGTTCAATATCAATACATTGAACTTCCTTTTTATTTTTCAAGTTAACTGCCCTGGATGTTTCCTACACGGAATCCCTCTAGTAAACAAGTTATACTCTAAATATAACCAAGATGTATCATTTTTGGGTATCTCTACTGCATTTGAAGATTATGAATTTAATAATTTAGAGAATACTAAAAAATTAATTTTTAATGAACAGTTAGTTGGTGAAACAAAAACAGTATTCGAAAAGCAAGGTTTATCTGAATATACCGAATCAATTGACTTTCCGATTGCTATGGATACTATAGCAGACAAATCATTTGATCTAGAAAAAGCGGCTATTCATATTTGTTCTATCCATCCTGATTATAATATATGGTCAACTTTCGAAAAAAACACTCTAAAAAATAAGGTCA
The DNA here is from genome assembly GCF_900109375.1 of Aquimarina amphilecti. GTDB lineage: Bacteria > Bacteroidota > Bacteroidia > Flavobacteriales > Flavobacteriaceae > Aquimarina > Aquimarina amphilecti. Next base: position 549,111 of record NZ_FOAB01000004.1, on the reverse strand, counting down.
TTAACTATTTAAAAAATCTGAATAGGATTTCCGTAACATTTACACTAAATCAATTGCGAGGAACACCTTCAATACTTATTTTTAATGATCAACATGAGGTTTTATATAATAGATTTGGTCACATACCATATGATAATATATCTTCTAATTTAAATGATCTCATCAAAAAATTCGGTAAGGATACCTAACTTAGCAAACAAATAGTACATAGGGAATGGATTTAAATTCTAAAATAATTGGAGGACTTAGCAGGATATCAGAAGTTTTTAAAGTACTGTTATGGGAGCACGCTAAAATATTAAAACTAAGTCCTATTCAAATACAGATCCTTATTTTTATCACATACCATAGAGATGAATTTTGTAAAGTAAGTTATCTAGCTAAAGAATTTAATGTTACTAAACCTACAATTAGTGACGCTGTACGAGTCTTAGTCAATAAAGAACTCTTAATAAAAGATTTCTCGTCTGCAGATAGCAGAAGTTATTCCTTATTGGTATCTGCCAAAGGAAAAGAAATTGTAAAGGAGACTGAAGATTTCACAAACCCAATTCGACAGCAACTAAATAAAATTGACCCTAATGATAAAGACTCTTTTTATATAACGCTAAGTAAACTGATATATCAACTTAACAGATCTGGTATTTTAACTGTACAAAGAAGTTGTTTTAATTGTAAGTTTTATAATAACGAAAATAATCGCCATTATTGCAATCTACTAGAAACCAAACTATTAAACACAGAAATACGATTAGATTGTCCAGAATATCAAGATGCTAGCTAGGTATACTCATAACTATAAAATTTGATGTAAAGATTTCTTACTAGTATCTAGAACACTAAGGTAAACACAGTTCCTTCCTCTTCTCTACTATTAACCAAAATTTTACCTTTATGAAGTAACATTATTTGTTTACATAAACTAAGTCCTATACCACTACCCGTGGATTTACTGGTAAAAAAAGGAATAAAAATACTATCCATAATATCTTGAGGAATTCCAGAACCATTATCATATACTTTAATAACTATGTTTCTATTCGGTTTTTGCTCTGCGATTACTCTTATTTGTGGATCTGATCTATGTTTACATGCATCTACTGCATTAAGAATAAGGTTGATCAATACCTGTTCTATAAGGTAGCTATCAATATCTAATTCTATTTTTGGAGGAGTTACTTTAAAATCAATATTAATATTTTTGACATCCAAAGATGGCTGCATCAACAATTGTATTGTTTCAAAAAGCTCAGTTATTTTCTTCCTATCAAGATTTAAATGTGTTACTTTACTAAGACTTCTATATGTTTTGGCAAATTTCAAAAGACCTTCACTCCTATTTTTAATAGTTTTTATACCAGAGTTTAAATCCTCTATTTCTAATGGATAATCTTTTGGGTTATCAAGTGTAAGCTGCAAATGAGACTGTAACGTATCAGCTAAAGACGAAATTGGCGCTATAGAATTCATGATTTCATGAGTCATAACACTCAATAATTTTTTCCAAGCTTCAGATTCATTTCTATTTAACGTATCATCAATGTTCTGTAAAACAATAAGTTTAAATGGATCTTCTTTTACCTGAAATACAGTATCAGAGATCAATACCTTAATTTTTTCGTTTTGAACCGCAATAGAAATCGAATTAGGTTCCTTATGATATGTTTCGAAAATAGCATCATATAAATCTGGTTTTCTTCCTTCTACAAAACGAATATTCTTAAAAGAAGGAACATCTAATGTTTCTCTAAAAGAGTCATTGGACCACAATACATCCCCCGTTTCGAGATTATACGCAATAATCCCTATATCTACCATTTCTAAAATCTTCTGTAGATATACATATTGTGCTTCATTCTTAGAATTAATTTCTTTAATGGTTCGATTAACTTCATTAAAACCCTTGTACAGAAACCTAATATCTTTTGGTCCTCTATCTTCTGGAAACCATCTAGAGAAATCTCGATATTTCACAGCTTCAAAAAAATCATCCATAACAACAAAACGTCGTTTGACAAAACTGTATGTAGAATATAAAAAATATAAAATACCGAAGCTAATTATAGTAATACTACTCGTATATTCATTATCTATTGAATATACCAAACCTAATATTAGAGCAACCAATATTAGAATTCTAAAAAATAATCTTATAATGTACCCGTTATAGTTCATATTTATCTAGCCTTCTGTATAATGCTGCCCTAGTAATTCCTAACTCTTTTGCAGATTTTGAAACATTTCCTTTATTTTTTTCTAAAACAGTAAGAATTGCATTTTTTTCCAAACTATCTAAATTCATAGTTGTTGTAGAAGCTTTACTAGTTTGTCTTTCTATAGAAGAGAATACTAAATCTTCTGGCTTTAATGAAGTACTATCAGCCATAATTACAGCTCGCTCCAAAACATATTGTAGTTCTCTAACATTACCTGGAAAATCGTGTTTTTTTAGTTTAGAAATAAATCCAGAATCCAATAAAAATTGACTTTTATTATATTTATCGGCATACACAGATATAAAATGTTTGGCCAATAAAGTAATATCAGTTCCTCTATCTCGTAATGGTGGCATTACAATATCTACTGTATTGATTCTGTAAATTAAATCCTTTCTAAATTTTTGTTCATCTGCTAAAACTTTGGGTTCAATATTGGTTGCACAAATTAGTCTAATATCTATTGATATCGCTTCATTAGATCCTAAAGGAGTAACTAATCTATTTTGCAGTACAGTTAACAAACGTACTTGTTGCCCTAAAGTAATATTACCAATCTCATCTAAAAAAAGTGTTCCTCCATTAGCAGCCTCAAATCGACCTACTCTATCTTCTTTAGCATCTGTAAACGCTCCTTTTTTATACCCAAAAAGTTCACTTTCAAATAATGAAGAGGTTAATGCACCTACATCTACCTTAACAAATGGTTTGTCCTTTCTATTAGAATTGTCGTGTAAAGCTTTTGCAATTAAATCTTTTCCAGTTCCATTTTCTCCTAAAATTAAGACATTCGCATCAGTTGGTGCTACTTTTTTCAGTTTTAAGAAAACATCTTTAATTGCTTCACTTTCTCCTATAATAGCACTGGTACCTAACTGTGATGATTTTTTGTCTGAGGCATTAGACTTTCTAGCTTTTAATAAGGAGCTAATGGTATTTGTTATCTTTTCATTTTTCCAGGGTTTTACCAAAAAGTCAGAAGCCCCTTCCTTTAATGCTCTAATCGCTAAATCGATATCTGCATACGCAGTAATTAAAACTACATCTGTTTTTGGTTTTATTTTTTTGATTTCATTCAACCAAAAAATACCCTCATTTCCTGTATTGACCAAACCATTAAAGTTCATGTCAAGTATAATAATATCGAAATTCTTTTTATCTATTTGTGCTCCAATATTACTTGGATTCTTTTCTATAATAACCTCTTTTACCAAAGGCTTAAATAAAAGACGTAATGCAGTCAGTACATCTACATCGTCATCAATAACTAAAATTGTAGCTTCTTTTAATACCATTGATACAATATTACAATATTATCTGCAGCATAGAAAAAATAGAAAAATAAAATATTAAAGATTCTTAAATGTACTATTTCCGAACAGAAAGTGTATCGAAACCGTACACTTTTATTTTTACAAAAAATCATTAAACACTGATAATCAGTATTTTATTTTTTTGGCACTGTCTTGACTATGTAAGAGATGAACACAAATAAGATTATAACCCATAACTAGATAAAATGAGTAAATCAATTCCAATATCAATAATAAGCTTACTAACTATAAAAGATGTTTGGAAATCCATCTTCCAATTCGAAAACAAAATCAACTAATTAGCATCAATAACCAAAAGACCAGACATGGACGTTCCAATTCAAAAAAAGAAATTTTCAAAATCACGTATAGCAATGGTGATAGGTGGTTTACTAATAATAGCACTTCTAATCTTTGTATTCTCACAATCAATGGGAGGCTCTAAATTAAATGTAGAAAAAGAACGTATTGCTATCAGTACTATTAAAAAAGATGTGTTTCAAGAAAACATACCTGTAAATGGAATCGTCTTACCAATTACTACCATTTATTTAGATGCCCTAGAAGGTGGAAGAGTAGAAGAAAAATATGTAGAAGATGGTGCAATTATGAAAAAAGGTGAGCCTATTCTAAGGTTATCTAATACTGATTTAGAGTTAAGTCTTATCAATCAAGAAACATCAGTATATAACTTATTGACTCAAATGCAAATTTCGCAAAATGCTGCTAGACAAAACACTATTAATCGCCGCAACCAATTTACAGATGTCGAAAATAATTTGATAGAATCTAAACGAGTATATGAATTAAACAAAAAACTATACGATAAAGGTGCCGTAGGTCGTCAAGAATATGAGTCTTCAGCAAATGACTTTAAGTACCAAAAACAACGTATGCAATTAGCGAAACAAGTTTTAACTCAGGATTCTTCAGCTACTAAACAAGAGCTTAGCCAAGCGAGAAGTTCATACGCCAGAACCCAAAGTGCCTTAGAGCTAATGCGAAAAAAAGTTGGAGACCTTGTAGTTCGTGCTCCTGTAGATGGCCAATTAACATCATTAGATGCAGAAATTGGACAATCAAAAAATAAAGGAGAACGATTAGGGCAAATCGATGTATTGAGCGGATTTAAAGTTAGAGTGGATATTGATGAACATTATATTTCAAGAATTTATAATGGTCAAAAAGGGACCTTTACTTTTAATAATGAAACATATACGTTAATCATTAAGAAAGTATTTACTCAGGTTAATAATGGACGTTTTCAAGTAGATATGCAATTTGAAAACAATATTCCTGAAGGAATTAGAAGAGGTCAAAACCTACAAATCCGAGTAGCACTTAGTGCAGAAAAACAAGCGCTTTTGATTCCTAAAGGTGGTTTTTTTCAAAAAACAGGTGGTAACTGGGTATATAAAATAAGTGAAAATGGAAACTCTGCATATAAAGTAGCTGTACGCCTAGGTAGTCAAAACACAGAATATTATGAGATTATTGAAGGGTTACTACCTGGAGATAAAGTGGTAACGTCAAGCTATGATAGCTTTGGAGATACAGAAGAATTAATTTTAAAGTAAAAAAAGTCAATTAAAAAAAAGAATAAAATGATACAAATTACGGACTTAGAAAAGTTTTACAGAACTGAAGAAGTACAGACCATAGCTTTAAACAAATTATCGTTTAATGTAAAAGAAGGCGAATTTGTTGCCATTATGGGACCATCAGGATGTGGTAAATCTACCCTGCTTAATATTTTAGGATTATTGGATGATCCAGATGCAGGTAGTTTCAAATTTAATGGAGAAGAAGTAGCGGGATATAATGAACGTAAACGTTCAGATCTACGTAAACATAATGTAGGTTTTGTTTTTCAAAGCTTTAATCTAATTGATGAACTTACAGTTTTTGAAAATGTAGAACTTCCACTAATCTATACTGGTGTTAAACCTGCAGAACGTAAAAAACGTGTGGAAGAAGTTTTAGAAAAAATGCAAATCATGCATCGACGTAATCATTTTCCACAGCAGTTATCTGGTGGACAACAACAACGTGTAGCTGTAGCCAGAGCTGTTGTAAACAATCCAAAACTTATTCTAGCAGATGAACCTACAGGAAATTTAGATAGTACTAACGGTAATGAAGTAATGGACTTATTAATCGAATTAAACGAAGCTGGGACTACGATTATTATGGTTACGCACAGTGAACATGATGCTAAATATAGTCATCGAATCATCAGAATGCTAGACGGACAAAAGGTTACAGAAAACGTATTAGTATAGAGGTCATCATCATCAAATCATCAAAAAAACGAACAGTAAATCGGTAATTATGTTTAAGAATTATATCAAAATAGCATTTAGAAATCTCCTTAAAAACAGAATATATTCCTTGATCAATATTTCTGGATTAGCCATTGGTATGGCAGTAACTATTATGATTGGTCTTTGGGTTACAGATGAACTGAACTATAATAATTACTTTAATAACAAATCCACTATTGCTCAGATATTTCAAAGTCAAACATTTAATGGAAAAACTGGAACAGGACCAGCAATTCCAAGGCCTTTGGAATTTGAATTACGTGAAAATTACAATGATCATTTTGAACATTTGGTAATGTCTTCATGGACAAACACTTCTTATTTACGTTATGGAGAAACCAGTATATCTCGATCAGGTAATTTCATGCAAGAAGGAGGTCCTGAAATCTTAGATCTAAACATTTTACAAGGTGTAAGACAAGGATTAAAGGACAATAATTCGATAATGCTATCACAATCTACTGCTAAAGCATTATTTAATGAAGAAAATCCTATTGGTAAAATAATCAAGCTACAGAACGAAACGGATATGGTCGTTACTGCTGTATATGAAGATGTCCCTATCAATAATTCTTTTGAAGATATGCATTATATAAGTCCTTGGAAATTCTACACTAAAATGCAGCCTTGGATAGATAATGCTAAGGATTCTTGGGGTAATAATTCTTTTCAACTATTTGTTCAGATTAACAAAAACACAACAATGGAAGCTGTAACTTCTGTTATAAAAGATGCAAAGAAAAAAGTAGCAGAAGATGAATCCAGATTCAATCCACAGTTAATGTTATTACCAATGGATGATTGGCACCTACGCTCTAATTTTGTAGATGGTGTGCGTAAAAATGGACGTATAGAAAATGTTTGGCTTTTTGGAATCATAGGACTATTTGTTTTATTACTTGCCTGTATAAATTTTGTCAATCTAAGTACAGCACGTTCCGAGAAACGAGCTACCGAAGTTGGTATTAGAAAATCTATTGGTTCTAAAAGAGGGCAGCTTATTTTTCAATTTTTAAGTGAATCATTTTTAGTTGTTGTCTTTTCTTATGTATTAGCCATTATTATGGTATTAATCTTCTTAAGCAGTTTTAACAACCTAGCCAGTAAAGAAATTGTCTTTCCTTGGAGTAGTATCCAATTTTGGAGTATTTCTTTAATCTTTATCCTTATTACTTCCTTCTTATCAGGTAGCTACCCAGCTTTGTACTTATCATCTTTCAATCCAGTTTCAGTATTAAAAGGTACATTTAAAGCAGGACGTTTCGCAGCATTACCAAGAAAAATATTAGTGGTTACGCAGTTTACAGTTTCTATTGCTCTTATCATAGGGACACTCATAGTGATGAATCAAATAGAATTCAGTAAGAACAGACCTGCGGGTTATAGCAAACAAGGATTGGTACAAATTCCAACATTCAGTCCAGAGTTTATAGGTAAAGCAGATATTATACGTAATCAATTTATAGCATCTGGAGCTGTTAAAGAAATGGCGACCACCAGCAGTCCTACTACTGCAGTTTGGTCAAATCGTGGAGGATATACCTGGGAAGGAAAACCTGAAGGGTTTCAGGAAGATCTTGCGTACACTTCAGTATCATATGAATTTACTAAAACACTCAATATAGAATTAATAGCCGGTAGAGGTTTTTCTAGAGAATTTGCAACAGATTCTAATGCCGTAATTCTTAATGAAACTGCCGTTAAATATATGGGATTAAAGGACCCTATTGGAAAATATATTAGAGATTCTGACACAGAAGATCCAGAGCCTCCATTGCAAATTATTGGAGTTATAAAAGATATGATTGTACAATCACCTTATAGTTCTGTAAAACAAGCTATGTACGTATTTGACAACGATAATAACGTTAGTTATTACAATGTGCGCCTAAATCCTTCAATGAGTATTAGTAGCAGCTTGGGATTAATTGAAGAAATCTTTAAAAAGAATTTCCCAAACCTCCCTTTTGATTATCAATTTGTAGATCAGGAATATGCTAAAAAATTTAGAGCTGAAGAGCGAATTGCCGGTTTGGCTAAAGTATTTACAATCTTAGCTATCTTTATAAGTCTTCTAGGTTTATTTGGTTTGGCTTCTTTTGTAGCCGAACAGCGCACTAAAGAAATTGGAGTAAGAAAAATCCTTGGCGCTTCTCTAGGTAACCTATGGATGTTACTTTCTAAAGATTTTGTAACGTTGGTAGTTATTGCGCTCTTTATTGCTGCTCCAATTGCATATTACTTTATGAGTCAATGGTTACAAAAATTCTCTTATCGTACAGAAATTTCTTGGAATACATTTGTTATAGCTGGTTTTGGAGCACTTATTATAACAATCATAACTATCAGCATTCAAGCAATAAAATCAGTGACTGCCAATCCGGTCGATTCATTGCGAACAGAATAAATAAAATCAATCAATCTGTACACTTTAGACAAATCAAAAAACGAACAGTAAACTAACAATCATGATCAGGAATTATTTTAAAATAGCTTGGAGAAACCTTTGGAGAAGAAGAGGTTTTACATTTATCAATATTACAGGATTATCCATAGGAATGACTGCTAGTTTTCTTATGTTATTATATGTTAGTTTCGAATTAAGTTATGATAATTTCCATAATAAAATGGATAATATCTATCGCGTCGTTGCAGATATCAAAACACCTTCTGATAATATAGAAGCTAATATAACAGCTTGGGCAGTTCCACCAAATTTAGAAAAGGATTTTCCTGAAATAACTTCTGCAGTACGGATCAATGATTTAAATATGATTGTTCGCAAAGGTGATCTAAAATTTAAGGAAACAAATGCCATTGCTGTAGACTCCAGCTTTTTCTCTGTTTTTGATTTCGAATTATTACAAGGGAATCCAAAGGAAGTATTGAAAAAACAATTTAGTATTGTATTATCAGAAACTACCGCAAAAAAATACTTTGGGGATCAAAACCCTATTGGTAAATCCTTGAAAATAACCGAAGAAGGGTTCAATTCCACTGTAACTGGAGTTATGAAAGATTTTCCAGAAAATTCTCATATTCAAGCAGATATAATATTATCATTAACAACATTTACGCAACATTTAGACAAGGAACTAGATACTAGATGGGGTAGCTATGATGCGGCAGCTTACATTTTAGTCAATCCAAATACAAATACGGATCAACTTACTGCCAAATTTCCTGCATTCTTAGAGAAACATAGTGGAGAGTTTATGAAACAAAGTAAAATGTTTGTTACATTAAACCTAGAACCTCTAAAAAGTTTATATCTGGAATCTACTCGAGGTGGAACTGGAGGTGGTAGTATGACGAATGTTTATATATTCTCTATTATAGCAATTTTTATTCTTCTTATTGCATCCATCAATTTCATTAACCTTACAACAGCTCGTTCTGTAGAAAGAGCAAAAGAAGTAGGTATTAGAAAAGTAATGGGCGCAGAAAAGCAACAATTATCATTACAATTTATTGGAGAATCCATAATAACCTGTTTAATAGCATTTTTTATAACAACGTTACTAATCATTATTATCCTACCATTTTTTAATGAAATTGCAGGAAAAGTAATCAGTGATGGTCTATTTTCTAATTATTCCAATATTTTTAAACTATTTGGTATTTCTCTAGCCATAGGAATTTTTGCAGGAATCTATCCTTCTATAGTATTGTCGTCTTTTAAACCTATACAGGTTTTAAAAGGTAATTTCTCTACTGGTGGTAAAGGTGTTCTTCTTAGAAAAAGTTTAGTAATTGTACAATTTACAATTTCAATCATACTAATAACTGGTACCATTATTATCTATAACCAAATGGAATATATGCGCAATCAGGAATTAGGATTCAATAAAGATCGCTTACTAATTCTTGAAGCAGAATCTTCTACATCGCAATTATCATTAAAAAACGCAATCGATAATATTCCTGGAGTAAAATTTACAAGTCTAGGATCTAGTGTTCCCGGAGGAGGAAATTCCTCTGCATATTCTGAAATAGAAAATAAAGCAGGTGACTTACAAATAGCAAATTTAGACCTCTATTTTGTTGATCACGATTATATACCACAATTTGATCTTGAAATACTGGCCGGACGAGCGTTTTCTAAAGATTTTGCTTCTGATTCTACAAAAGCAATGATTATTAATGAAGAAGCTGTCAAACTATTAGGGTATAGTAATCCAAAAAATGCCATTGGTGCCAAATTTAAACAATGGGGTCGTGAAGGTCAAGTAATCGGTGTTGTTAAAAATTTTCATTTTAATTCTCTTCATGATAATATTGGTCCTCTTACCATGAGAATGGAGACAAATAGAAATGATTTGATCTCGGTGAAACTAGCATCGAATAATATGAAACAAACTATTGCAGAAATTGAGAAGCTATGGGAATCTTTTTTACCTGAACAACCATTCGATTATTTCTTTTTAGATGATTCATTCAATGAACAATATGAAAATGAAGAGCGATTTGGTAATCTATTTCTATACTTCGCTAGTTTAGCAATATTAATTTCCTGTTTAGGACTACTTGGACTTGCCGCGTATAGTACATTACAAAGAAGACGAGAAATTGGTATTAGAAAAGTAATCGGAGCTTCGGTATCAGAAATTGTAAACCTTTTGTCTAAAGATTTCTTAAAACTTGTGATGATCGCTTTTGCAATTGCTTCTCCTATTGCTTGGTATGTAATGTATAATTGGTTACAAGACTTCGCATTTAGGATTGACATACAATGGTGGATGTTCCTTTTATCAGGAGGTTCTGCTATCCTAATAGCTATATTAACTGTTAGCTTTCATGCGGTAAAAGCTTCCCTATCAAACCCAGTAAAATCATTAAGAACAGAATAAATCATCAATCAAAAAATGAACTGTTATGATCAGGAATTATTTTAAAATAGCTTGGAGGAATATAAGAAAGCAAAAAGTCTTTTCTTTAATTAATATAATTGGTCTTACTATAGGTTTAAGTGTTTCTTTCATTATTGGTCTTATGGTCTATTATGATTATAATTTTGACAAATTTCATAAAGACGGCGACCAAATCTATAGAGTAGTTTCTGACTTTCACAGTCCAGAAGGAACATTTTACAACTCAGGTGTCACGGTAGCATTAGAGGATGCTATAAAAGATAATTCAAATTTTGAAATAGTAAGTGGTTTCTATATTGAAAGACCAGCTAGTGTTCAAAATAAAGAAAAAAACATAAAATTAAAATGGCCCAAACATGTGATTTTTACTGATCCGGATTATTTTGATCTTTTTCAATACAATTTTCTTGCAGGAAATCGAGCGACTGCATTATCAAACCCTAATAATGTTATTCTAACAACCAAAAGAGCTACTGATTATTTTCCTGACTTATTACCCAATGAAATTATTGGAAAAACATTGGTTTACAACGATTCTTTAAATATTACAGTTACAGCAATCGTAGAACCTTTTAAGGAACAAACAGATTTTGTTTTTGAAGAATTCATCTCTGGCCCAACCCTACTAAAAACAAGATTAAGAGGAAACTTCCTAGACAAAAACTGGAATTCTACTGATTCTAATTCTCAATTATTTGTCAAAGTAAATAAACAAGTTAACTTCCAAAAAATACAAGAAAAATTTAATGCTTTAGCTAACGAGCATTTAGATGAATACTCTCGCAATCACGGGCAATCTAAAGAGTTTAAATTACAACCTCTTAACGATATTCATTTTAATAAAAACTATGGCATTTATGATTGGGAACAAGGGCAGGCAAGTAAACCTTTATTAAGAAACCTAGCACTCGTAGCATTGTTTCTATTATTACTTGGATGTATTAATTTTATAAACCTCAATACTGCTCAGGCAACAAGACGCGCAAAAGAAATTGGAATTAGAAAAACATTAGGAAGCTCCAGAAAACAACTAATTGGCCAATTCTTAGGAGAAACTTTTTTATTAGTCTTATTTTCTGCTATACTATCATTAATACTATCAAAATGGTTACTTACTCTTTTTTCTGATTTTATATCTGAAGATATTGATTTCCAATTATTCAGCAATCCAATAATTATTATAAGTATACTAGTACTAATTATAACAATTACGATATTATCAGGGTTTTATCCTGCACTAGTATTATCAAAATTCAATACTATCACCGTACTAAAAAGTAACATAGCTGTAGGGGAAAGAAAAAATAGTCTTCGAAAATTTCTTACTGTTTTTCAATTTACAATTGCTCAAGTTTTTATCATAGGAACTTTATTGGTTGGTAAACAAATTAACTTTTTATTAAATAAAGATATGGGGTTTAAAACAGATGCTGTCGTATCTGTATATAGTCCTAGAGGAGAAAGACAATTAGATAAAAAGAAACAATACTTACAAAAGCTACAAAGTATCCCACAAATCAAGCAATTAAGCTTAGGAGGTGCTCCACCAGCTTCTTTATCTTCCAATACAACGACTACTACCTATAAAACTAAAGAAAGAGAAATTCAATCCGATTTACAATTCATTTTTGGGGACATCGATTATCCAGAACTTTTTGAATTAGAATTATTGGCTGGTAGAGCTCATAGAAATGATACTATCAAAGAAATAGTTATTAATGAGGCAGCAAGAAAAGTTTATGGTTTCAAAACACCGGAAGAAGCCATCGGTAAAAGTATTGACTTCGGAGATTATACAGTTCCTATTGTAGGCGTTATGACCGATTTCCATCAACGTTCATTAAAATCAGAAATTCGTCCTATGGCATTACGAGGTGATTGGGACAGAGATGTTTTTAGTAGATTTCAAGCCATACATATTGCTTTCCAAAACGCTAATCCCGACGATTTACAATCTACCTTATCCAAAATAGAATCTGCTTATGGAGAAGTGTATACAGATATAGAAGACTATCGTGTCAATTTTATGGATGAAACTGTAGAAAAATTTTATAAAAGAGAACAAAAAGTTTCAAAATTATTGAATTGGGCAACAGGCTTATCAATTCTTATCAGTTGTTTAGGTCTTCTCGGGTTAGTTATCTACACTACTAATAGACGTGTTAAAGAAATAGGTGTACGTAAAGTTTTAGGTGCATCATTATTACAAATAAATACATTGTTATGTAAAGAATTTTTAATTCTAGTAGGTATTGCTTTTATGGTTGCAGTACCAATTGCTTGGTATGGAATTCATAATTGGTTACAAGATTTTGCATACAGAACCAATATCAGTTTTTGGATTTTTTTAATAAGTGGATGTTTAATGATGCTGTTTGCATTGTTAGTTATAGGTATTAAAACCTTTCAGGCTGCAAACGCTAATCCAGTAAACTCATTAAGAACTGAATAGATCATCAATCAAAAAACGAACAATCATGATTAGGAATTATTTTAAAATAGCTTTTCGTAACCTCTGGAAAGATCGCATCTTTACATCTCTAAATATTATTGGACTTACTGCTGCTTTTAGTGTTGCTATATTACTTACAATGTATGCGGTATTCCAACTCTCTTTTGATCGTTTTCATGAACAAGCACAATACCTCTATCAAATCTATTCGGAAGATAGCACTCCAAATGGGTTTAAAGCGAATCTTTCTAATCCAGAACCTTTTGCTGCAGCATTTAAAAATGAAATAGCGGGAGTCGAAAAAATAACACGTCATCGAGGTTCTGGCATTTTAGTAAGTTACCGTGATAAACAACTAAACATGCACGCATCTTATGTAGATCCTGATTTTTTCACCATGTTCAGTTTTCCAATTATAAAGGGAAATACCCAAAATCCTATAACTTCGGGGTCCTCAATCGTCATTACTGAAAAAGCTGCAAAACGAATTTTCGGAAGCCAAAATCCTATTGGTGAGACTGTTTCCATATTAAGAGATGAAAAGGAAGTTCCGTTTACGATTACTGCTATTGCTAAAGATTTCCCTAATACAAGCTCAATGGGTTTTGATATAGCACTTAATTTTAAAAGTCAACCAAAACATGCTTATGCCAGAAACATAGGACGATGGGATATGAAGAATCATGAAGTTTATATGCAGCTTTCTAAAGAAATGACACCTGACCAACTGGAAAAAAGCACCACAGATTTCACCCAACTACACTATAGAGATGAAATTGACAATGCTAAGCGAGATGGTGCACAACCTAATATTGGCGGAGTCTATAAACAAATCAGACTATTACCTGTATCAGACATCCCGTTTGCTAATTTTAGTCAAGGTAAGGCTATCATAAATCGTACTATGCCCTATTTAGTATTCGGTATAGCCATTCTTATTGTATGTATTGCGTGCTTTAATTTTATAAATATGAGCATTGCAAAAAGTGCTCAAAGATTAAAGGAAATTGGGATGCGCAAAACTCTAGGAGCAAATAAACTTCAATTATTTTTTCAATTTTGGGGTGAAAGTATTTTAATATTTTTAACTGCTACCGGTTTGGGCATTTTAACTGCTTCTTTGTTACTACAACCTTTTCAGACATTGTTTAAAACTAAAGCTTCTTTCGAAACCATATTTAGTCCTTCTGCTTTACTAGGACTGATTCTTAGTTTGACGATTATAACTATCATTTCAGGAGGCTATCCCTCTTTATTAATGAGTCGTCTAGGTACTTTACAAAGTCTAAAAGGAAAAATAGAAAAAAACGGAAAAAATTTCCTTCGCAATGGTTTGATAATATTTCAGTTTGGAATTACGATTCTACTTATCAGTGGAACACTTGTACTCTGGAATCAGGTAGAATTTATGCGAACCAAAGACTTAGGTTTTAATAAAGATCAGGTTATCGCTTTTCCTCTTAATGGGAAACGTAATGATCAACAAGCAATCCAATTACTTAGAGACGCCCTCGAAGATAAAACTACTATTATGAGTATTACCGCCTCCAATAATATTTTGGGCTTTGGTAAAGATGGGAATCGTTCTACCAGTTTTATGGGTTTTGAATACAAAGGTCGTGGTGTGAACACCCATATGTTAGTGGTAGACAAAGATTATGTTGAGACTTTAGATCTCAATCTTATCGAAGGGCGTTCTTTTAGAAAAAACTTAGCCAGTGACAGCCTTTCGGTTATTATTAATGAATCAATGGCAAAGCAATTAAATGAAAAAGAAATTTTAAATACCAAAATTATCTTGGAAGATTCTGTGGCCTTTTCTGTAGTAGGAGTTATAAAAGATTTTAATTTTCAGGAACTAGATAGAACTATTGCACCAATGACGCTTTTTGCCTTACCAAATTGGAATTTAAGAAACGTTTATGTAAAAGTAGCACCAGATAATCTAGAACAATCTTTTATCAATGTAAAAACTGCATGGGAATCCGTAGAACCTAATGCAGAATTTCTAGGGTCTTTTCTAGATGAAAATATAGAACGTACGCTACACAAAGAACGCACCATGATCGCCATGATTGGAAGCGGTTCTTTACTTGCGATAATTCTGAGTTGCATTGGTTTATTTTCTATTTCTCTTCAAGTTGTTGCGCAACGTAGAAAGGAAATTGGAATTCGAAAAGTAGTAGGTGCAAGTGTTTCAAAGATCACAATGATGTTATCCGCTGACTTTTTAAAACTTGTGTTCATTGCTTTTATTATAGCAACTCCTATTGCCTGGTATTTCTCTTCTCAATGGCTTCAGAATTATACGTACCATATAAATCTTACATTTTGGATTTTTCTAACTGGGGGAAGCATTACCGTGTTTATTGCCTTAGCCACTATAAGTATCAAGACAGTTAAAGCTGCTATACAAAACCCTGTAAAAAGTCTCAAAACAGAATAAAAATCAATCATCAAAAAAACGAACTATTATGATTTTTAATTATATAAAAATAGCTTTCCGTAGTCTACTAAAGAACAAAGGATACAGTTTTCTAAATATTTTTGGTTTAGCCATAGGAATCACCTGTGCTAGTCTTATTTTTCTATGGATAGAAGATGAAATAAGTTTCAATGACTCCTTTGCCAATCAGGATCAGATCTACTATTTACCAACAAATCAAAGTTATGAAGGAGGTTGGCGTACATTTTATTCTACACCAGGACCTTTAGCACAAGTAATGAAAGACGAAATTCCGGGTATAATAAAAGCTACAAGATCTAGTAGTGAAGAACGAACTTTTAGTTTTGGAGATAACTCTATAAACAGAACTGGACGCTATGCTGATGCAGATTTTTTAGAAATTTTTAGCCTGAAGTTTATTGAAGGTACTAGAAAAGATGCTTTCAATAATCCTGAAGCTATTGTACTCACGCAAGAAACGGCAGAACAACTTTTTGGTGAAAGTAAAAAGGTATTAGGAAAAACAATCAAAGTAAATAATAAAGATAACTATCTAATCACCGGTGTTATCGAGAACTTACCGAAAAATGTTACATTTCCTTTTGACTGGGTTGCTCCTTTTGAAAGATATAGGGATGGCGCAACTTGGATGACTGAGTATGGAAGTAATTTTTCCGATACTTTTGTTGAGTTATCACCGGAAGCTGATTTTAGTGAAGTAGACAAGAAAGTTCGAGAAATATTACCTCTAAAAAACCCGAATAGTAACACATATGCTTTTTTACATACCATAAAAGATTGGCATTTGAAGTCTAAATTTGAAGAAGGAGTAAAAGTTGGAGGCAAAATTACATATGTTCGTCTTTTCTCTCTAATTGCGTTAATTATATTACTGATAGCTTGTATTAATTTTATGAATTTATCAACAGCTAGGAGTGAAAAAAGAGCCAATGAAGTTGGAGTAAGGAAAGCAATAGGATCAAGTCGCTATCGATTAATAGTTCAGTTTATTACCGAAGCACTTATGATGGCAACTTTTGCTTCTGTCCTAAGTATTCTTTTAATATTTTTAATATTACCGCAATTTAATCTTTTAATAGAAAAAGACTTAACACTTAACTTATTAAATCCAGCACATATTGGAATATTGTTTATAATAACTCTTATTTGTGGTTTATTGGCCGGAATATACCCTGCATTCTATTTATCTTCTTTTAAACCTGTAGAAGTTTTAAAAGGAATCAAATCCACTAGCGGTTCTGCCTCTTTTATAAGAAAAGGATTGGTGGTAGGACAATTTACAATTTCTATCGTATTTATTATTTGTACTATTCTAGTATATCAACAAATTCAATTCGCTAAAAACAGAGAACTTGGTTATGATAAAGATCAATTGATTTCTATGAGAATTAATGATGAAATCATTGACAAATTTTCTGTAATTCAACAAGATTTAATTCAATCAGGTTTTGTAAAAAACATAGCACTATGTAATTCACAAATCTTATCCGGAGGTAATAATGGTTCTGGTTTTACCTGGAAAGGAAGCAGCACAGATACTCAACAAGTGTTACTATCATTTAGAAATATTACTCAAAGTTTTTTTGACACCATGGGTATGGAAATCCTAGCAGGAAGAGGTTTTAGTAAAAATGTGGATGCAGATAGTACAAATGTTATGATTTCTCAATCATTAGCAAAGCTAATGGGTTCTGAAAACGTTATTGGTAGTAGGATCAGTCGTGGTGAAGATTCTTATGAAATTATAGGAGTTGTGAAGGATTATCTTTACGGAGATATGTATGACACTAGTGATCCTGTATTATTCATGAACAATCCAAACTATGCGCGTTACCTGTATATTAAAACAAAAGCAAGAGTTCCCATTAACCAAGCTTTATCTGGTATCGAAACTGTTATGAAAAAACATAATCCCGCATTTCCATTCGCATATACATTTGTTGATAAAGAATTCGATGCTAAATTCAAAAATGAACAATTGATAGGTGAATTATCACAACTCTTTGCTTTACTAGCCATATTAATCTCTTGCCTTGGTCTTTTTGGTCTGGCCGCTTATACTGCAGAACAACGAAGCAAAGAAATCGGAGTAAGAAAAGTCTTAGGTGCTAGTGTAACAGGTATTGTAAAACTACTCTCCAAAGATTTCTTAAAACTAGTGTGTATCTCTATTTTACTAGCGGCACCATTAGCATGGTTAGTAATGAGCAATTGGTTACAAGAATATGCTTATCGAATAGAAATAAACTGGTTAGTTTTTGTGGTTGCTGGATTTGTTGCTATCATAATCGCCCTTGCTACTGTAAGCTTCCAGGCCTTTAAAGCTGCAATTGCAAATCCTGTAAACAGTTTAAAAACTGAATAAAGGAGTCTATTCTATTATATCAATAGCTTTTTTAATTTTAAAAAATTAGCTTAAGAATTTTGCATATAAACTAGTAACTATTTTTTATCGCTAGTTTATATGCAATTTTTATATTAGTTAGCACGGATAATATTCAATCTTTTAAAAATGAATCAGTTACCTCTACTGCTTCCTTACCACCTGAATAGATAAGTTTTAAGGTGTTCGATTTTGAACAAAAAGTGTATCAAAATCGAACACTTATTTTTTTTAATTCACACACAAGTAGCTGAAAATCAATTATTTAATTTTTTGGCACTATCTTCACTATATAAATATCAAATTCAGCAATCAATACAAAAACTAAAATCGTGATCAGAAATTATCTTAAAATAGCTTGGAGAAACCTTATTAAAAATAAAGGGATAACTACTATTAATACAATTGGACTTTCTTTAGGAATTGGTTGTTTCATCCTTATAGCTTTATTCGTAACGGACGAATTAAGCTTTGATCAATTTCATAAAAAGGCAGATCACATTTATAGGATCAACTCTGACATACTCTTTGGCGGTACTGAAATTCATATGGCAGTAAGTTCGGACCCAATGGGAGCGACATTAAAAAAAGATTATCCAGAAGTAGAAGAATATACTAGAATATATGCTTCTGAAGGATCAAGATTAATCCGAAAAGGAACAGAACTTATAGAAGAATTTTCAGTTGCTTATGTAGACTCTACTTTTTTTAATGTTTTTACATTTCCTGCTTTAAAAGGAAATCCAAAAACAGCATTACAAGACCCTAATACTATTGTCATTTCAGAAAAAGCTGCTATCAAATATTTTGGTAGTGTGGATCAAGCAATGGGAGAAATTTTAGAGGTCAATAGTAATGGTAAAACTTTATTTAAAGTTACGGCTGTTATAAAAGACATGCCTAAGAATTCTCATTTCCATCTTGATTTTTTAATTTCAATGGCTAATGTAAATTATGATTTTGGAAATTATTTAAGTCATAATTTTCATACCTATATAGTCCTTAAAGAAGGTACAGATTATAAAGAGTTTACTACCAATTTTAAAGAAGTTGTAGCAAAATATTTATTACCTCAGATGTCTCAATACATGGAAGTTAAAAGTATGGAGGACATTGAAGCTTCTGGTAACAAAATTGAATACTCCTTAGTTCCGCTTAAAGACATTCATTTACATTCATCACAAAGTATAGAACTCAGTGCTAATGGTTCTATTAAATATGTATACATTTTTTCTGCTGTTGCCCTATTTATATTACTTATTGCTTGTACAAATTTTATGAATCTTACTACAGCAAGATCATCTGGTAGAGCCAAAGAAGTAGGTATTCGTAAAGTATTAGGAACAGAGAAAAAATCATTAATTTTTCAGTTCTTAAGTGAGTCCACTTTGGTTGTGGTAATAGCACATAGTATTGCTATTTTATTTGTATTCATTTCTTTAGACTGGTTTAATAATATAGCAGGAAAAGAAATTTCGATAAAAGCTTTATTACAGCCTCAATTTTTAATTTTTCTAATATTACTACCTTTTGTTGTAGGGCCCTTAGCAGGTATATACCCAGCTTTTTTCCTTTCTAAATTCCAACCGATAACTGTATTAAAAGGAAATTTAGCAAAAGGAATGAATAAAAATACCTTAAGAAATTTCTTAGTTATTTTTCAATTTACTACATCTATTGTTCTCATCATTGGGACTATTGTAGTTTATCAACAACTCAAACATATTCAAACTACTGATGTTGGATTTAATAAAGATCAAGTATTGATTGTAGAAAATTCTAATTTACCTGATGAAACTAGAAAATCATTAAAATCAGAGATTACACAACTTACAGAAATAAAATCCGCGTCCTTCGCAGGGTACATTCCTGTATCTAAATCCGCCAGATCCGATACAACTTTTAGTACAGAAATTGTGGCCACTGCAGAAAACGGTTTTAATATGCAATATTGGAGAGCTGATTATGAATATATAGAAACCATGGGAATGGAAATTATGGCAGGAAGAAATTTTTCTCGCTCTTTTGGAACAGACTCTACCGCTATTATACTAAATGAAAAAGCAGTTGCATTAACAGGGTTTAAAAACCCAATCGGTAAGAAACTGTACAAGTCAATGGAGAATAACGAAAAAACAATCTACACCATCATCGGAGTAGTAAAAAATTTCAATTTTGAATCCTTACGACAAGATGTCGGTCCTTTAAGCCTAAGATTAGGTGATAACAGTTGGAGAACCGCATATCGATTTAACACAACGGATGTAGAAGGTTTCATTAGTAAAATTCAAAAAAAATATGAAGCAGCTTCTCCAGAAATATCATTTACATATAGTTTTTTAGATGATTCCTTTCTAAATATGTATAGACAAGAAAAAAGAATAGGAACCATTGCTTTAATTTTTACAGTTCTAGCTGTTATTATTGCCGCACTGGGGCTATTTGGATTAGCTACCTATATAGCGGAACAACGTACTAAAGAAATTGGAATACGTAAAGTTTTAGGAGCTTCTACAACGATTATAGTGAAAATATTATCTAAAGATTTTATAAAATTAATCGTATTTGCCTTTTTAATCGCAACACCAATTGCTTGGTGGTTTATGAGTAGTTGGTTACGAGATTTTGCTTTCAGAATTCAGCTAAATTGGTGGGTTTTTGCTCTGACGGGAATAATTACCTTATTGATTGCTGTTCTCACTTTAAGTTTTCAAACAATTAAAGCCGCTATTACAAACCCAATCAACAGTCTTAAAACCGAATAAAAAATAATATCATCAATTCAATCATATAAAACGAACATAAAAACTCATTCATCATGAAACATTTAAAATATTTTTTGGCCTTAGTTGCATTATCTATTGCGCATTTATTAGCTGGGCAAACAAAGAAAAACGTTAGTACTTTCGATAAAGTAATTATCAGTCCACATATAGAAACAACATTTGTAGCAAGCAATGAAGAATCTGTAATCATTGAAAACAGTACCGAACCAGAAGACAAAATAAATATTGAAGTAAAAGGAAATGTACTTCGTGTCTATCTAGATGATGCTAAAGAAACTACAAAAACTAAAACAGTAATCATTAATGGTACTAAAAGAAAAGTACCTATCTATAAAGGGAAAGTACTTACCTTAACTATAAATTACAAACAAATTACTGATCTTTCTATTAGAGGAGAACAAGCTACAGTTTGCAAAAGTAAGATCACGGCAGAAGCATTTCGATTAAAAATTTATGGAGAGTCGCAAATGGTTTTAAACGATGTGAATTTCGAATACTTTGATGTCGATATGTATGGTGCCAGTACACTAGAAATTAAAAACGGAACCATCGAAAATCAGAAAATAACCGCCTTTGGAGAAAGTACTTCGGATCTACTCGGTGTAGATAATAAAAACACCAAATTAAAAGCTTTTGGAGAGGCCGAGTTTAAAATTCAAGCTTCAGATCGCATCAAACTTACAGCTTTTGGAGAAGCAAAATTATACTACAAAGGTGATGCAAGCATTCAAAAAGGTATAAATATTGGAGACGTAGAAATATCAGAAATTCAATAATAAATTAAAAAAGATGAATTCGATCAATAAAAATTGCGGTTACATAAGGAGAGAGAATTTACTTGCCTGTCGGCCAGAAAGACAAATTCATGATACCATTCGCCCAAGACGAATAACTAAGATGAATACAAATTTTTCAACATAAAAAATACTTGTTTTTGATGCCTCCTTCTGAGATGGAAACTCAAACTGACGTAATTTTTACAAGATCCAATTAAACAACATAAATAATCATCAGTAAAAAACAAATATGATCTTACAACTTAACAATACATCAAGAGTAATTAATTCAGGTGGAAAGAAAATAGCGCTACTTGACAATATAAACTTACAAATTGAAGAGGGTGAATTTATTTCTTTAATGGGCCCATCAGGATCTGGCAAATCTACATTGCTAAATTGTATCGGTATGCTTGACAATTTTACGGAAGGTAGTTATACTTTTTTAGATGAAGCGGTACATACTATGAAAGAAAAACAACGATCTAAACTATACAAAGAATACATCGGTTTTGTTTTTCAGGCCTATCATCTTATTGACGAATTAAATGTTTATGAAAACATTGAAACTCCCCTACTCTATAAAAATGTAAAATCTTCTGAAAGAAAAGCGCTAGTAGCTGACATGTTGGATCGTTTTAATATTGTAGGTAAAAAAGATCTATTCCCATCTCAATTAAGTGGTGGGCAACAACAATTAGTAGGAATAGCAAGAGCATTAATCACCAAACCAAAACTAATTCTAGCAGATGAACCAACCGGAAATCTAAATTCTAAACAAAGTACGGAAATCATGGAATTATTTTCAGAATTAAATAATGAAGGTGTTACAATAATACAAGCCACTCATTCTGAAAACAATGCTTCTTATGGATCAAGAATTATTAATCTTTTAGACGGACGTATCGTCTCTGAATAATCTAACAAACCATGTCACTGAAATCAATTATATGTATCAGTGTCTTTCTTTTACAATTCATTGGATTTACACAAAAGAAAGACACAGAAAGATACTCTCTTGCCCAATGTATAGCGGTTGCACTAGAAAACAACTTAGATCTAAAATCTACAACGTTAAATGCTAACACTGCTAAGATTAATCATAAACAGGCAAAAGCAAACATATTACCATCATTAAATGGAAACTATAATATTGGTGTAAACAACGGAAGAAGTATTGATCCTTTTACAAATGATTTTATAAATCAAGAACTTACGTTTTCTAACGCACGATTAAATCTAGATGCTACTATATTCAATGGTTTTAGATTACTCAATACTGTTAGACAACAAAGACTGAATAGACAAGCTTCTGATATGGAAATAGAAGAGGCTAAACAAACATTAATTCTCAACGTTACTTTGGCCTATCTCCAAGTGCTTAATAGAAAAGATGTATTAGCTTTAGCAAAAGCTAGATTAATAGCTACTGATAAACAATTAAAACAACAAGAAGATCTATATAGTGAAGAGTTTGGTAATCCCGCTGATTATGCAGATATAAAAGGACAAAAAACTATTGATGAAACTAATATTCTAGCCGCTGAAAGTGATCTAAACAATGCTAAACTAAGTCTTACAAGATTAATGAATATTCGTAAAAATATAGAAACAGATAAGACATCAATCTTGCTCGATTTTGAAAAATACGAACTTTCATCAGAAGACGTATTTAATGACGCTATGAAAAACCTAGCCACCTTTAAAGCTAAAGAATTAAGAGCTAAAGCTGCTGAAAAAGGAATAAAAGTCGCTAGAGCTCAATACATACCTGAAATTTCGTTTTTCGGACAATTAAACACCAACTACTCCAGTGTTGCGGAGACTTTTACTGAAATAGGGTCAGATATTGTAGAAACTGGAGATTTTGTAACAGTTAATAATGAAGAGATCTCCATCTTCACAGAACAAACACAATTTAGAGGAGAAAAGATTGAATACTTAGACCAATTCGATAATAATCTAAATACAGTTGTTGGTATAGCAGTAGACATTCCTCTTTTTAATGGTTTTAGAGCAAAAAACAATGTAGCTTTAGAAAAAATTAAAGCTGAGGAATCTCTTATCGAATTAGAACGAACTTCACTAGAAGTAAAAAATGCTATTTCACAAGTTCATTTTGATATGCAAGCAGCGTTTAATCGTTATGAAAGCTTACAAAATCAAGTAAGTGCGTTCGAAGAATCTTATCGGGTAAATGAGATTAGATTTAATAATGGAGTATCTAATTTCATAGCCTATATAACTAGTAAAAATAATCTAGATAATGCAAGAACTAATCTTACAAATGCTAAATACGAATACCTACTTCGTGTAAAAATCTTAGAGTTTTATAGAGGTAATACTCTGTAAGTATTAAATCTTACTATAAAACTAAATAAAAAACCGAGACAAATGTCTCGGTTTTTTATTTATCACACATATTGAAAATTTAACAACTTGTAGAATCTAATTTCTAATAATATTTAAAATATTTCCTATAACTTCTCTTAGAAACACAAAAAAGAGGCTGGAATTACCAGCCTCTAGCAAATTCAAAATTATTTATTTCTAATTTAAGGTAGCTATAGGAGCTGTATATCCTCCTTTGCTTACAGATCCATCTATTGCTGTACTGTTACCTCGTAATAATAATATCCCTGCTACATGTGGTGATGCCATAGAAGTACCTGAGATATTGTTAAACTGACCATTCAACCAAGTAGACCATACTGCTGTACCTGGAGCCCAACGATCTACACTTTGTCCGAAATTAGACCCAGATGCAGGAGCATCTACATTAGTCATATTACCAACACACCAAGAACGGCTAGTTTGTAACCTTTGCGGCGAATAAAATTGAGTATCATCGTTACTATTACCGGCTGCCATAGCACCATAAGTTGTATTTTCTAAATTTCTAAACGTATCATCAATTGCTTGCGATGTAAATCGATTACGGAACCCAACACTATAGTTCCAAGTATCTCCACTACTAGCATTATTAGCAACATAGTCTATACCTGCAAGAATTCCATCAGTAGCACCACTCCCAGCAGCGTTTAAAACTCTAACAGAAACTACAGTTGCTCCATATGCCACACCTATAACTCCAGAACCATTATTTCTAGCAGCTACCGTTCCTGCTACATGAGTTCCGTGTCCATTTTGATCTTGCCAAGATCCACCAACGAAACTTCTACTTCGACCACTGTCAATATTTAAATCACTATGCGGCGCAATACCACTGTCCACTATCCAGCAAGTTCTTCCTGCACCATTTGCTCTACCTACTCGGTTTATTCCCCAAGGAAGAAATTCTCCATTAGCTAACTGCGAATCATTAGTTACCGCTTTGTTTTGTACCGTTGCTGGTAGCGTACTCACAGGCTCTCCCATTTTAATATCCAACTTTTGAATATAATTTGGCTCTATATAAGCTACTTCAGGGTCATTTCTAAGCAGGTCTGCTTGCTTTTCAGACAAGTTTTTAACTGCAAATCCCTGAATAGCATTACTATAAGTTTGTTTTATATTATCATCCGCTATTGCATATTTGGATAATGTTTGTATCGATTTACTTTTTATTTCGATACTTTTACCCGAAATAGATTCATCTTCTGTATAAATTACTATATACTCTCCAGGTACAGCCTGATCAGCTCCTACAGCATCTATAGCTTCAATTTCTGAATCTAAATTTGTAATTGCTTCTCCATCTTTTTCACAACTGTAAAAGAGAAAAGAAAAGACTGTTACTGTACTTAAAATTCTTAGTCTAGTTTTCATGATTTTTAATTTTGCGTTAAGTTTTAATTTTAGTTTTAAATTAAATGTTGAGTTCTAATAAAATTAGAACACCAAAATTAGAGATTAATCACAACAAAAAAATACGGAAAACACATAACAACCAAAAGGCTACACTCCACTCACCCCTTACTAACACTACAAAACACATCCTTGTTTTTAATAATGCAACTGTATTGCATTACTGAAAATCAATAGGTTAAACAAAAAATAAAGATTTAAAAAAAAGAAAAAAAATACAGGGGAATTTACCGCAAGATTAAGATCAAATACACCTGTATTTAACATTTAATTAACCATGATTTAGTAAAAAATAAAATTTATTAAGACTAATTCTAAAGAATTTAAGCGCAAAAAAAATCAAATAAATCATTCAATTGTCATAATTCGTCCAAAAAAACTTAGAATTATGACTTAAGATTATACTATTTATTTTTATATAACTCTAAAACTTTTTTGAAATCGGTTTCATCATTAATTTCATAGAAATAATTCAGTTGCCATTTTTGAGATCGTTCGGCTTGCTTGCTTGATGTAATATCCCATTTAGGATATACTCTGAATGCTCTTTTCCCTTCTTTCATATCTGTTGATATAATTCCCTTTTTAATCAACACAGATTTTGGAAATACAAACTGCCCAAACTCATTCCGGGCTCGTACATTAACAATATAGAAATCTATTTGATCAGATTCATGATATGGCTCAATAGGTCCATTATCTTTTCGTTTCCAAAAAGTAACGAATTGCCCTACCTTTTTTGGTGTAATTTTAGCAGTTCTACTTAAAACATTTCGTCCTTCAAGCTTAAATCTGCTAGCATCATATTCTTCACTTTCCAATTCCGTTTCGTACTCTAAAAATTCTAGAGAGCATCTATCATAAACTTTGATTTTGATTTCACTCAGATTATCGTTCATTGATTCAATTTTGTTGAATTTCAATTTCTATGCCAATTTTTCATATTATGTAACACTTTACAACATATAAATTTCTTTACTTTAACCGGCAATTTAGTATTTAAAAACACCTTGATCATCCTTAAAAGTTTTAAACTCTATAGGATTCTTACTATGATCCAAAACAAACATTGTCTGTTGTTCTCCTTCTTCATTTTGATATCTTTTTTGAGGTTTAAAAATAAAATCTATTCTATGTTCCTCTAATCTATTTCTAATATCCCGAAATACATAATCATCTAAAATACAACCAAAATGAGGAATCGGAACTTTAAGGTTTTCTACTTTTCCACAATAATCTAACTCTGGCATATTATCCGACATATGAGCAGAAAGCTGATGTCCAAAAAAATCAAAATCTACCCAATGTTCTGTTTGTCTTCCTAACTCACATCCAAGTATGGTGTGATAAAACGCAATAGTACTTTCTATATCTTTTACCTTAAATGCTAAATGAAATTTTGTATCCATATCATTAATAACCTTTATTTAACGAAACTAAATTTAATAGCTCCTGATGATTCAAAAATCGTTTATAATTTTCTGCTATTTGATTTGCTGCGCTTTCTACATTAGTTAAACTTGCCACATGTGGGGTTATCTGAATTTTGGAATGTTGCCAAAAAGGATGCTCTTTTGGTAATGGTTCTTTTCTAAAAACATCTAGAAAAGCACCTGCTAACTTATCCGTATCCAATAACTCTATTAAATCAGTTTCTATCAAATGTTCGCCTCTTCCTACATTAATAAAAAATGCATCGTTAGCTAGTTTATTTAGCGCATTTCGATCTATTATATCTCTAGTTTCATCAGTCAAAGGCAATAGGTTAATTAAAAAATCTGATTGACTTAAACAAGAATCAAACGATTCTCTTCTATTAAAACTTTCTACGCCAGAAATTTCTTTTCTCGAATTACTCCATCCTTTTACGATAAATCCTAATGCTGCAAATTTCTCTGCAACATATCCTCCAATAGTTCCTAAACCTAAAATAGTAATGGTCGTATTATCTATTGATTTATATTCTTTCTGATTCCAAATTCTTTGTTCTTGTTGTTGCAAATACGTTTTGGTATTCTTCAATTGTGTAAGCACGATGGTTAACAAAAATTCCCACATATCCCTAGATAATTTCGTATCTACAATTCTTGTGATCTTACTATTTTTTGGAATTACTTGTGAATTCGTAACATGATCTATCGAAGCACCAACGGATTGAATAACTTTTATATTTGGAAACTGCATTAATATATTTTTTTCTGGTTTCCAACAAACAACAAAGTCCACGGCAGCAATATCCTCTACTGTTGGATATAGTTCAATGATAGCATTTGGTAATTTACTGGTTAATACTTTCTTCCACGGTTCGGGATCTTTATTATTAAAGATTATAAGAATACTCATTGATAAGAATTTTATACAAAGGTATATCAAAGACCATATACTAAAAAGTTGAATTATCTAAATATGATTACTTTTGCCATCGAAAAATTAAATTTTACAACTAAAAACCATCGATTTTATGATAGATGCTATAGATAATCAATTATTAGACATTTTAAAAAACAATTCTCGATTGTCGTTTGCTGATTTAGGAAGAACTATAAATTTATCACCTTCATCTGTTAGAGAAAGAGTTCAAAAGATGGAAGATTTAGGTGTGATTCAGAAATATGGTATTCAGATCGACAATAGAAAATTGGGTTATGATTTGGAAGCTTTTATACTACTTAAAGTTTTTCCTGGGCAATTAGCCAATATTCTCAAAATAATTAAAGACTTTCCTGAAATTAAAGAAGCTCATCGAATTACCGGAAATCAAAATATACATCTAAAAGTTGTCGTAAAAAACCAAACAGCTTTACAAGAATTATTAGATAGGTTAATGATTCACGGAGACACAAATACGTTTCTTATTTTATCCGAAATTTAGTATCTTATATGCTCTGATTCCAAGTATAATATTACTACAACCTCTTATTCTATAGAATCTTTAATTACATTTGTTTTTGATTAAAAATCATCCTTTAACTATATTAAAGCAACTAAAAATACTTTTAATGTCTTACACCCAAAACCTTTTAAACTTTATAGATTCTAGTTCTACTTCTTTTCATGTAGTATCTATCTTAAAAAAAGAACTAATTTCTCAGAACTATCAAGAATTGTTTGAAAAGGATAATTGGGACTTAAAGAAAGAAAAAAAGTATTTTGTAACTAGAGCTGATGGTTCAATCATTGTATTTAGAACACCAAAAAAATGGTCCAACGATTATTCCTTTAAAATTATTGGTGCGCATACAGACTCCCCTTGTCTAAAAATCAAGAACAACCCCATTTCTACAAAAGAAGGATATCAATTACTAAATATTGAAATATATGGTGGTGTTTTATTGAGTAGTTGGTTTGATAGAGATCTTCATTTTGGGGGTAGATTGATTATAGAAAATGAAGCGGGAGTATTAGAGCAAAAACTTATTACAGTAGAAAAAAAATTACGAATCCCTCGTTTGGCTATTCATTTAGATCGAGAAGTTAATAAAACGGGATTTACTCCTAATCCACAGGAACATATGTTTCCTATTATTGGGCTTTCAAATGAGATTAGTTTTGAAAATTGGTTAAAAGAAGAAACTGGAATTTCTGGAACTATATTGAGTTGGGATTTGTTTTTATTTGATGCAGAAAAATCTAGTTTTGGAGGCATCAGTAATGAATTTATATATGCCCCTAGATTAGATAATCTAGCAAGTGTCCACGCTTCTTTTGAGGCTCTAAAACAATCGGTCATTACTGATAATGAAGTACAAATGGCTGTTTATTTTCAGCATGAAGAAATTGGTTCTGAATCACAAAATGGAGCGAATTCCAATTTTTTGGAAACCACTTTAAAACGTATTCACTCTTTTGTTTCTTCTAAAGAAGAAACTTATTTTCAATCTATCGCACGTTCATTTTTTATTTCGGCAGATATGGCTCACGCTGTACATCCTAATTACACCTCTAAACACGACGCAAATCATAAACCAATCATTGGTGCAGGCCCAGTGATTAAAAGTAATGCTAATATGCGTTACGCTACAGATGCATTTTCTATAGCTAAATTTAAACAATGGTGTAAAAAATCAAATGTTCCTTTTCAGGATTTTTGTAGTAGAAATGATATTGGTTGTGGTTCTACTATAGGTCCTATGGTTGCCTCCAATATTGGAATCCCAACAATCGATGTTGGAAATCCGATGTTATCAATGCATAGTATTAGAGAAATGTGTGGTACGCAAGATCACGAATATATTATTGAGGTTTTTACAGAGTTTTACAACACCTCATCATAGATACACTAATTGCGAGTTCTTACTCCCATTAATGCCTCATACATTACATCTAGAAAGTCCTGTTGCTTTTCATCATATTTGTTATAACGTTGATATATAACGCTACAGCTTTCTATATCTAAAATATTCGATTTATTAAAAGACCAGTCATCTCTATTTTTCACAGTGATACCTAAATCACATCCTTCTTCTTTCCATTTTGTATAAAACGTAGTTTTACTGCTAGGCACTTTTTCAAAATTTGCATACACGGTATAGCCACTCATATCTTCATTAAAAAACTTATGAATAGCATTTATAGGCACATCCCCCCAATCTATAGTTTTATCCTTAGGTAAATTAAAACCAGTAAGGTATTTTTCATTCATTATAGAACCTTGTTCTCCTTTTTTAAAGAAGTGTTTTTTATATTCTAGACTAGTACCTACAGGTACCGTTATTCCTTTAACGATAATCTGCTCTGTAGTTATAAAATAAGGATTATTAGGTCGTGACCCATTAGGGTTTAGTGTAAGATTACAAGCTGTAAGGCAACTTACAATCATTATGATAAAAGGTAGTTTTAAGAGCTTCATAAGTTGTTATCCATTTTTACCTGAATAGAAAAATCAATATTTCCTAGAATCTTATTGATTTATTAAGTCATAGTATAATACGTTATGCTTATAAAAATAAGCATAACGTATTGAACCTTTATTATTTTACATATTATCTTTAATCAGTACATTTCTATTCCCTAAAACTTGACCTGATTTTACATCGACAATATTTATTGATTTTATAAGTACAGTATCATATATTACTGGACGAATCAGCTTTGGCATTGACCAAAAAACTCCAACCATTATTACTTGAATTCGTTATAATCTTGACGAGTCACTATAGAAAATGCTGCAAAATCTTTAGGCTACATGGGTGAAAATTTTGTTGACAATTTTCCAATTGTCGTTCATTTTTGTTAATGATAAATAATCAAAGTAATTATACCCCAACATAGGTACTCGCAGTTTGATCATCGCTACATTCCCTATAATATCAACACCTATAATTTCCATTCTAAATGTTTCATTTAAATCATTTGGGCTTTGTCTTTCTTTAACACCTTCTAAATACTGTCTTATACTTTTTTTATAAGCCGCTCCCTTTATATCACCATAGATAAATACATTATCAGCAAAGCAAGATTCTAGTTTATCAACATCTCCATAAAAGATGCCTTCAAAATAATTACTTATTACTTTCTCTATTTCTTTGATTTTGTTTTTGTACATAATTTCATTTTTTAAATAGTATGTCCAACTGTATGACCTCCAGCCACGTTAATAGTCTCCCCAGTGATAAAACCAGAAGATGCTAAATAATAGGCAGCTTCTGCAATTTCATCGGCTTCTCCAATACGATTTAATAAATGCAACCCAGCCAAACTATCGGCATCTTTAATTCCCATTTTTCCTTGTAACGGACTTCTAATAATTCCAGGAGCGATGGTGTTTACTCTAATGTTGTCTTTACCAAATTCTGCTGCTAATTGTCGCGTTAATGAATGGATAGCTCCTTTACTTGTTAACGGAGCTGTTGCAGGAAATCCATCAATTGCGTGATCTACCAGTACAGTTCCAATGTTTATTACAGAACCATTTTGTTGTTTTATCATTTCTGGAATTGCTGCTTGTGTTGTAAAGTAGGTTCCTTTTAAATTAACATTCCAATAAAGCTCTAAATCCTCCTCCTGAACATCTAAAAATGGTTTTGGAGCAAATAAACCCGCATTATTTATTAAGACATCTACTGAGTTGAAATGTTCTTTTGCTATACGTATCAATTCTTGACCTGTATTTTGTTTGCTAATATCTCCAGCTAAATAAATTGCATTTTTTGGCGAACCAAGTTCTTCATACGTTTGTTGTAAGTTCTCTTTATTAGAAGAATTCATCACTACATTACTATTTTGTCCAATAAAATAAGCTGCAATTGCTTTTCCAATTCCTGTAGAAGCTCCTGTAATAATTACCGTTTTGTTTTTCATGATTTAAATTTGTTTGAATTTGAATATTGTTTTGCATCCACTCCCCAATTATCAATAGGGATTTCTTCTATAACCACATGTGTGGTCTTAGGATTTTTGTTCAATACGTCTGAAAGTAATTGAGTAGTACCCACAATTAGCAGGCGTTTCTGTTCTTTGGTTACCTCTTCGTCGGTAACCTTAATATTGATATAAGGCATCTTTTTATAGTTTTAAATTAACACTACAAAGTTCAGATGAATCAGAAGAAATTATAAGGATGTATGTCACTACTTTAAAGTGATCTAGATCACTCTATTTAGTATGAAGAATTTTAGTTTTATCTAGTAATTGAGTTTTAGAATCAGGAATCTAGTCTACTAAGTGTTTCTCTGGAGACTCCTAGATACGAAGCTATTAGTTTTTTAGGAACTCTTTGAAATAGTTGAGGATATTGTTCTAATAGTAAATCATATCGTTCTTTAGCAGAATTTTTTAAAAGCGAAAGGATTCTTTTTTGCAAAGCAATGCGTCCAAGTTTACTTTTTTTAGCCCAAAATCGTTCCATTTTATGCATTTGAGCAGTAAGCCTATCTCTATTTTCAAAAGAAATGTATAGAAACTCGCAATCCTCTATACAATCTATATATATATTCGAAGGAGTTTGTTTAACAAAAGACTCATAATCAGTAATCCACCAATGTTCCATTGCGAATCGAAGAATATGTTCCTTACCATTATCATCAAGAAAATAACTTTTCACACACCCTTTCGTTATCCAATATTCTTTTTTTACCACTTCTCCTTCTTGAACAAGATATTGATGTTTCCGTTTTTTATCAGTTTCAAAATGAGTTAAAACAAAATCAAACTCTTCATCAGTTAATTCGATTATCTCTTCAATATGTTGCCTTAAAGGGTGTTTCATTTCATATGTGACTTACAATCTTATCAATAGTAGTGTGTTTAATAAAACTGCTTTTTAAGGAAGTAATGTACAAAATAAAAAAGAATAGCGATTCGAATTAAAACTCAAATCACTATTACTTTTTAACGCAATTATAAACTGTTTATTTGTCTTTTAATTATAAACTTGCTTCTCCAATAAAAAAGTACAAATTTTTTAATGAAGCATCTCTTTTAGGGAATAATGCTTGCATTCGTTCATCGGTTCCCATTTGTTGTAAGCCTTCCATTGAATCAAAATAAAAACGATGTATTTCATCAGGTTGCGCTACACTTCCTTTTGATTGAAATGGAGTTATAAATCGTTCGAAATGAGTTCCGAATTCTGGCATTATTTCACACACTTCATCATGATAATCCTCGAATTGTTTTTTATATTTCTCTCCTTCATTAAAGTAGATTAAGGCTACACCATAGGTTTTGGTTTTATCACCAACATCTTGTTGAAACTGAAAATCTGTATTTTTACTAGTAAAAATCGAAATGTCTTTTAATGCAGGAATCGCATATTCAGTTCTAATTTTCACAAACTCGGGATCTTCATTAAACTTGTTAAACACTTCAATACTCGGATAACTTGCAAAATGAATTTCATCTGGCATTTCTAGTTTTCCTTCTGCTAACATTTTTGGTTTAATAATGCGTTCTATTTTTCCTCCATATTTTTTCAAAATAGCGCCCCCCTTCTTTTTATATTTCTCAAAACGTGCTTCCTCTCCTTCTTTTAAATATACTAAAGCAACGTTTATTATTTCTTGATCTTTTGTCATCATTTCACCTGTTTCTTTAAGGTTTTTTTTTGAATTTTGTGCTTCCATTACATTTGATAACAGTAATAACACTATTATAGAGAAGCTCATTAATCTTTTTAAATATTCCATTTTTTCACTATCTAAATTAAGTGTTCCATTCGTAAAGCATCTTTTACCAAACTTTCTTGAATAGGACTCGTTTTGTTATTCAGCTCGTTAGTATTGTAGTCTATACCTACCGCTTGTCTTATTGGCCTACTTCCCTTTTTCTTTTCGATTACATCCAAAATAGCATTTGGAATTTCCTGAGGATTGGGTGAATCATCACTTTTATAGAATTGTTCAAAGTTTTGAAGCATTGCTTTCGGAACATTTGCCATTTCTCCATAACTTTCTAATATTGCTTTATCTTCTTCCTCTGGCCCACTATATAATAGACCTGACGGATAAGGTCCTGGTTCTATAACAGAAACATCAACACCTGTAGGTTTTAATTCATATTTTAGGGCTTGAGAATAAGCTTCTAAAGCAAATTTACTAGCACAGTAAATACCAAAATATGGAAAAATCAATCGTCCTGCTAACGACGAAATATTAATAATTAATCCGTCTGAGGATTTTTTTAAAAGTGGAAGAAATGCTTTAGATGTTCGAATTACACCAAAAAAATTAGTATCGAATTGTTCCTGTACTTGCTTTAGACTGTACGCTTCTGTAATACCAACATACATTACGCCTGCATTATTTACTAAAACATCCAATCCATTTTCTTCTTCAGAGAGAATTTTATTAACTAAATCGTTGGTAGATCTATCGCTAGTTACATCTAATTCAGCTACCGTAATTGCAATATTTTCTTTTAAAGCAATGCTCTCGAGTTCTTCTTTTTTTACTTTATTTTTTCCATTGATATTACGCATCGTTGCCCAAACTTTGAACCCTTTTCTAGCTAATGTCAATACAGATAAATAACCAAATCCGTTACTAGATCCTGTAATAAGTACTGTTTTCATATTTACATATTTTTTGTTACTGATGCAAAGATGGGAACAGAGAAAACGGAAGTGTTTTAAGATTAGTTCAAAGGTTTGTCTAAATGGGTCATCTTATACATTGTTGGAGAAATTCCATATTTATTTTTGAAAGTTTTTGAGAAGTGAGAAACATTCGTAAATCCACATTTATAAGCGATATCTGTAGTTCTTAAATCTGTAGACACAAGTAGCTGTATAGACTTTTCTAATTTCTTCTCTCGTAAATACGTGGCTGGAGATGAGCTGTATATTTTTTTGAACTCTCTTTTAAAACTAGATAAGCTTTGATTGTTTAAAATAGCTAATTCTTCTAAAGAGATATTTTCGTAGTAATGAGCTTTTACAATTTCTCTAAAGGAATATGAGCTTGGACTAAACAAATTAGAAAGTATTGATCGAATCGCTGGAGCATTTCTAGTCTGATTTAGTAATAGAATGATTTCTTTAAGTTTTAGAATCAATATTTCTTCCGTAACAAAGTCGGGGTTTTGAAAATAAAACAAGATTCCCTCAATATATTTTTGAATTAAAATATCGCTATTAACTTTCGACATTCCTATATCCAAAGAAAGTTTTTGTGTAAGAAAATCTGGAAGCTTATTTTCATACACTTTCATTAAAATTTCGGGATAAAAATGGACCGCAAGTGCTTGATATGTATCCGATTCTTTTGAAGGATGCATATTACAAGTGTAGTTCCCACATTTCATCAAAAGAGATTCTTGGGCTTCTATTCTGAGTCGTTCTGTTTCGGAAATAGAATCGTATTCACCTTTAAGTATATACAAAAAACAAGCCTCATTAGGCATTAAATTAGGCTTCTTGTAAGGTGGTTTTAAAATAATAGTTTCAAACAGTAGCTTGCCAAATAAGTCTATAGTTTTATAGTCTTGTACCATTTTCTTTTCTCGTAAAGATAGTTCTTACAAGTTATTTTGAGTTTTCTAATTGATTCATTTTATTGTCAATTTAGGTCATACTTTAAGCTAGTATATAACCAATATTTTTATTAGTTCTAGTTTTAATCAAGATGTAATTTCATTTCTAACTGCTCAAGATTATTTTCAAGTCCTATATTTTCGAAAAATGTATGTACAGGTTTTGATTTTTTATCTACGTTAATAACAGAAAACTCATTCCCATATGTTTTAATTAATTCTTTAATTAAAGTAGAAGCTATATTTTTATTTCTGAAGTCTTTACTTATCGCTATTTGGTGTAATCGTTTGTTACTTGGATTATAAATGATATAACCAATCAGTTTAGAATCTATATATGCACCTAACGAAACATTGATGTTTTTTAATTCATCTAAAACATTTTTAGAATTTTGCCAAGTAGGGTGAATATCCCAAAACGATTGCATTAAGTCCCAATTGTAATCTTCTAACACCTTAATAACTATATCGTTATTTATATTTAAGACACTAGCTTTCCCTTTATAACATATTAATTTCCTTTCGATTTGATAACCCGATTTTTCATAAGAATTAATAGCTTGAATATTTTTAATTATGACTTCTAATTGTAATGTATCAATTCTCTTTTCTTTTAAAACAGGTAAAATAAAGTGATACATTTTTTTTGTTAAACCAACACCTCTTTTTTCTGGAATAACACCCGTTCCTCCATTATATAATACATTCTTATTATTGATTATATCAAATCCATGCAAAATAAACGCTATCAGGTTTTCATTTTCAAAAACTCCGACTGACATACTCAAGTCAGTTTTATCAGCTAACATTTTCGAAATTAATTGTTCTTCAGTTAATCTAAAAGGAATAAAATAGTCCGAAAAAGATTCGTTGAATACATTTAGAATATCTTTTTTATTAATTCCTTCTAAGGTTTTAATTTCCATTTCCTGAATATATTAATTACAACTACATTATATTATTTTCCTGAATGTACCAAATTATTCTTTCGTTTGTGTTTTTAAGTTCCCTGTTAACAATTGAAAGATCAAACTTCTCATCACATATAGTTAATTGATACAATCTGATATTATTTTTTTGTAGTCAGTTTCCTTTTTTTAATTTCTGATATTTAATAGTTCAGTTTCTAAATCTGATTTAGCATTAATCTCGTTTGTTATCAAATTTCCATTTAATAAATTATTTTGTTCATAAGGGTCGTTATTTAAATTGTAAAACTGTTCGCTACCATTGGCATTTTCGATAAGTTTATAATCCCCGTTACTTATAGTCCAGAGGTTATTGATTCCATCATCTTTTTCTGAATATTGATAATCTCTTATTGATACGGTTTCTGTTAATAAAGATATAAAGCTTTTACTGTCATGAATTTGATTTACGGATACTCCTGCAATTTCAGAAATGGTGGCAAACAAATCAGAACTTACAATTAGATTATCATCAATTCCAGTTCTTGAGACTCCCTTACCAGAAATAAACATTGGTGTATTTATTCCTCCTTGATTCAAAGAACCTTTTGCAGTAAAAAAAGTGTATGGAGATTGTGCTACTTCATTCGGGCTTCCATTGTCACCAATAAAAATAATTATAGTATTTTCTCTTTCATCTAGAGGCATATCATCTAATAATTTCCCTATTTGATAATCCATTGCTTCAATTGCAGCCATATAATATGGTGTTGGATCCATTCCGCTTAAAAATGAAGGTAAGTTTCCTTGAGAATGCATTTCATTTGGCGGTACATGAAATGGTGTATGAGGAGCATTATAAGCCAACCACATAAACCACGGTTTATCTTGTTGATGTATCCAATCATTGGCCAAATCAGTAATCTTTTTAGTTACATATTCTGTTTCTACATTACTTACTCCATTTTCCGTCAATTGCCAATTATAGTAACTCTGAGGCGCACCTCTTATAATCCCGGAGTAATAATCCAAACCAAAAATTTCAGGGTTTACTGCTGTATTATCTCCTGACAAATGCCATTTCCCTACTATTGCAGTTGCATAATTACCATTTGTTTGATCCTTTATATATTTCTGTAAGCTCGTTTCTGACAAATCAAGTTCGTCTCCTGCCCATTTAACACCCGTTCTATAACCATATTTACCAGTTAGAATAGATGCTCTGGTTGGCGAACAAGTTGGATACGTCCAAAAATTGTTAAAAGACAATCCCGAATTTCGTATTGCATCAATATTAGGAGTACTCGGTTTTATATTACCTTCGGAAAAGCCATTAATAGCATCCTTACCTAAATCATCAGCGATAATAAAAAGAATATTTGGAGAAATTTCAATTGGGTTCGAAACATCAATAACCACCTCATCTCTATTACAACTAAACAATGAAAAGAAAATCATCATGTACAGTAGTTGTTTCATATTATTCAAATGGATTACTATATTTTTCATCTGTTAGCATTTGGTTATCGGTTAATGTATTTAAAAAAGCAACTAAAGCCTCTTTCTCTTCTTCGGTAAAATT
The DNA here is from genome assembly GCF_900109375.1 of Aquimarina amphilecti. Taxonomy (GTDB): domain Bacteria; phylum Bacteroidota; class Bacteroidia; order Flavobacteriales; family Flavobacteriaceae; genus Aquimarina; species Aquimarina amphilecti. The sequence continues at coordinate 511,257 of NZ_FOAB01000004.1, read as the reverse complement.
AAATTGACCAACTTCTCCCTCCGAATTTACTAAAGGTGATATGAGGCTTTGATGGTTTTGAATTCCCGAACTATAATGTTCAATTACTTCTTCTAAGGTTGCAAATCTTCCATCATGCATATATGGTGGGCGAATAGCAATATTTCTTAATGAAGGAACTTTAAATTTCCCTACATCATTGGGGTTACCTGTAGTTTCGTTAACTCCCAAATCAGTGGTCGAAGTTGCATCTAATCCATTGGTTGTAGCAAAAGTTGTAATTCCATTAGGAATTGGGGTAATTGTTGGAATGGGAGCCACAAAAGCTTCGGACACATGACAAGCAACACAATTCGCATTCAACCCATTTGTAAGTGGACGAGGCATATAAAAAAGTCGTTTCCCTGCGTTTTCCTGATCGGTAAAACTTGGAAAATCAACAATTGGAGAATCAACATCACTCCTTGCTTGATCGTATTTAGACGTTGTACTAACAAGACTTCTTATAAATTGTGCTAATGCTCTGGATATTCTATCACTTGTTATCGTTTGGTCTCCAAAAGCATCCTCAAAAAGCTGCGGGTAATAAGTTTGTCCAATTACAATAGTAGTTAACTCTTGAAGTGTCAATCCCATTTCTACTTCATCCTGAAAAGGCATCAATACTTGTTCTTCTAAAGTTGCTGCGCGTTCATCCCAAAAGAATTTCCCTCCGTCATAAAATCGAGCATTTACGATTCCCATAGAGTGCCTTCTGGTGAGCCCACCTTCAAATCCCTTGCTCAAAATATCTGGATCAGAAAATCCATGTTCAGCTTTATGACAAGACGCACAAGAAACGGTGCTGTTGGCACTCAATTTTTCATCATAAAAGAGTACTCTCCCTAATGTTGCTCCTGCATCTGTTATAGGATTATCAATTGGTGTGTTATCGAATTCGATTGCTGCTTGAAACTGAAATTGATCAGGAAAACTATTTTCAGTATAATGTTCAGGCAATATAATATTGGCGTAATTAAAAAATACGTCCGGTAAGTTTATTTCGGAGCTAGAATCTTCTTCTATTGGGACATAATCTTCTTGATCGTTATTACTACAAGAAGAGAATAATATAACTATAAACGCAAGTGATAGAAATATTAATTTTTTCATAAATTTAAAGTTTTGGTATAAGTCTAAGACTTGGGTTATACCAAAAAGTTTAATGTGAAGATTATTTTTTAAAATTCATTGTAACCATCAAATTTGTGTAAAACAATATAACATTAGAATTAAAAATGTTTTATGTAAGTTATTAATTGATGAATTTATCTATTCAATTCTTTGTTTATTCCCTTTATTTCTGAACTGTTCAAATTGTTACTAAATCTTACGAATTCGATGTTTTTATCGTCAATACTATTTTATTTATGCTAAGAGTTTCCTGTTCTAAAAAACAATATTCTCCCTTATTTTTAAGACATATGGTATTCTTTAAGGAGTTATCTTAACCGTAAATTTTATTTAAATTATTCATTTTCTCTATTAAATTGCCAGTAATGGCTACAACTGCAGGTTTAGGAATATCATCTTTATCAAAAGGCCATTTACTTGTTAAAGTATTTAAATCTATAGATTGTTCACCAGGATGTTGAACGCTTAAAAACAATGTTTTTCCATCAGGAGAAAACCAGGGACCAGTGAGTTCTGCGTCTCTTGGGGCCGACGCAACCCGAATTACTTCTCCTGCTTGTTCGCCATATCTAGGAATTACAAATAAGCTGTTATTTTTAAATGACATATAAGGCTTATCAATTTTATTCATGGCACTTCCAGACATATCAGAGGTTATCCATAGATTCCCTGATAAATCGAACGCTAAATTATCAGGGCATGAAAATCCATTTTCTTCACCACCAACTTTATAAGTAGATGCTCTAAAAGTTAACGCATCAAATTCTCCATTTGTTTCTTCTATTTTTAAAATTGAACCATGAAAATCATTTACATCCTTATTATTAGTTAGCGAAATAAAAATATTTCCGGTGATAGGATCGATTTCAATATCCTCAGGACGATTTAATTCTGTAGCACCTAATAATTTTGATGCTTCTCTAGCTCTGATTAAGACCTCTGTTTGGTCTTTAAATTTTTCTCTTAAAACAGTTTGATTCTCCCAATCTAATGCAAGCCATTTTCCATGAACAGTATCTGCTACATAAAGAATACCTTCTTTTAAAGAACCTGGTTTAGAAGAAATAAATTTATACAGATGTTCACTGTTTTTATCATCTCCAGTATAAACAACCACTCTTTTATCATCTAATTCATATAAGGTGCAACATTCGTGAGCAAATCTACCTAAAGCAATATGCTTTTGGGCTCTTCCGTTTTTTGGATCTATTTCTACGACCCAACCGTAATGTTCTGGAGGATAGTCATAAAAATTTTCCCAACCATAAAAACTTGGTCTATGTGTAGTTTCGTTATTTTCATTATACTCTGTTTCTCCAAAAAAACCGTCGTAGTTTTCTTCACAGCTAAGAAAAGTTTTCCAAGGAGTAATTCCTCCTGAGCAATTACTAAGTGTTCCTACAACCGAAGTTTTTCCTTTTATTGGAGTATCCCAGTTTAATTGAATCGGAGTTTGTGCTGTAATCCTTCTGTTCAAAGGATCATTCTCCACTATACTCCATTTTCCTTTTTCTTCTTTAATTCTTATAATACTTCCACCAACATTGTACATTTCTTTATTTACCTGTTCTACAGTTCTATGTTGCTGTGGGTTTTTATATTTTCTATGATTAAAACCAGAAACAAATAATGGATTTACATATTCATGATTTACCCATAACAAACCATCTTTTGGGTTATTCTCATTAAGAGGAATAAAGCAAGTAAAATCATTATTAAATCCAAAACTATCATCGTCACTAATCTTATCTCCCCATTTTATTATGGTATGATAATCTAATTCTTTTGTAAGTAGTAAATCGTCTTGATCAGATGCAGATAATTCTTCTAAAACTATTCTTCTTAATTGCTCAAGATTTTCTTTAGATCCATTTTTTACATCAATGGGATTACTAGTATTACCACAGCTAATTAAAAAAGGTGGAGTTATCATAGTACCTAAACTAACTTTACCAATAAAGGATATAAATTTTCTTCGATTGTATTCCATATTAATTTAAATTAAAACCTTTTCTACTTACCTTTATTTATCAACAAGAATCGAACATAGTATGTGTTTAGTGCATCCCAATTTCATGGAGTTACTCGTCCATTTAATTCTAAAAAGAAAAGATTTATTCAATTGCAAATCTAATGAGAAAACAACAAATGCAACTATGTTGCATTTAATAATCTATCTTCTTATTATTGTAATTAGTTTAACCTACTTATTTAAAAATAAACAGCAAAGAATCATTCCTGAAAAATGAATTACAAACGATATCAATAATTAGAAAAAAACTAATATTACCAGAACAAAACAATCCTATTTATCTTTACTTATTGATAGTATTCATACTAATAGGATAACTAAAAAAAGCATCAATAAATTTATCAATACAATTAAATGAATGTAATAAAGATTGGAATACTTACGGTTTCAGATAGAGCTAGTAAAGGAATTTATGAAGATATTTCTGGTAAAGAAATTAATAATGTTTTGAATGATTATATCTCTTCAAAATGGGGCTCAGTATACCAAGTGATTCCAGATGAGCAAGATATTATCGAACAAACACTAACAACTCTTAGCGATAAGGAAGGATGTTGTCTTATTTTCACAACTGGAGGTACAGGTCCTACGGTTAGAGATGTTACACCAGAAGCAACAGAAAACGTTTGCAATAAAATGCTCCCTGGATTTGGAGAATTAATGCGACAAGAAAGTTTGGTATATGTCCCTACAGCTATATTATCTAGACAAACGGCTGGAATACGAAATAAAACATTAATCGTAAATCTTCCTGGGAAACCTAAATCAATACGTGAATGCATTCAGGCTGTATTTCCAGCAATTCCATATTGTTTGGAACTTACTGGTGGATACAAGATCGATACAAATGAAAAAAACATCAAAGTATTTAGACCTAAATGATGTACTAATTCGTGAATGACTTATGTCTGATAAAGTTTTAAAGCTTAACTCCTATAAAACACAACCTTTTTTGTATGAAGATTTTATTTCGCCTTTGTTAATGCCATTTTTAGAGCTAACCCGGTTAATACAGAGGCCATAAACCATTTTTGGATTCTTATCCAAATTGGCTTTTTAGAGAACCAACTCGCCATCTTGGCTGCCGAAATAACAATCAAAAAATTAACTAAAAAACTTATTATTACCTGAATAATTCCTAGTTGAAAACTTTGACTTAGAATAGAACCATATTCGGGTTTAATAAATTGAGGAAAAAAAGAAAGATAAAACACCGCCATTTTTGGATTCAAAATATTAGTCAATAATCCAATATTAAAAAGCTTTAGCGGTTTATCGGATTTTAAATTTTGTTCTGCATCAAAGATCTTATTTTTAGATTTAACAGTATTATAAGCTAAATACAATAAGTATCCAACTCCAAGAAACTTTACAACCACAAAAGCATAAGGAACTGCAAAGAATATTGCAGTTAACCCAAAAGAAACCATTAATATATGAAATAAAAATCCGCACATTACTCCTAACAAGGATATTATTCCTGCCCTTTTTCCTTGTGATAAAGACCTTGAAATTAAATAAATCATGTTCGGGCCAGGAGAAAGCACCATAATCAATGCAGCCAACCCAAAAAGAAGTAAATCATTAATTGGTATCATATTCTTCTGTATATATTATATTGTTTTTAACTATTTCATAATTGTCCTTAAATTTATAAAATCCTTATTTCTCATCTATGTTCCTATCTTTATTTTTTTCTAGATAAATAATTTCATCAATAAAATTATTTATGTTTAATTCTTTCAATTGCGCATATACCTTTTTGTTTTGATTTGCTTTTTCCGCTAGTTCATATTTCATTTTCTGATATTTTAATCTTGCCCAATCATTTTTCTTCATATAATCACGTGATAGAATATGCCTTTCTAGCCCTTTACTGTACTTTAAACAAACGTATAAATGATGGCTAATTTTATCTAAAATTGGATTCATATACTTTTCATTTCGTTTAAAGACTTCCCTACTTTCAATTCCCTGATCCCCATTATGATAGTATCCTATGTCTATTAACTCCATTTTTATTTTTTCAAACTCTAACTTATCCTGATAAATGATATCGATATCAATAATTGGCTTAGCATCTAAATTTGGTATGGAAGTGCTTCCTACATGTTCAATTGAATAATTAAGCTCACCTAAGCCTTTCTCTATTTCATTTTTCAGATCATTAAAATCATTTATCCAATTAGTAGTATATTTTTTAATTAGCATAACATTTTTCTTTAGATATTATTAATCTAATTTTTTAAACAATGTTCCTTCGACTATTATATCGACGTCTTTGATTCTTTTCAGTAATCTTGTTTACTGTATTCTATTCTTTCAATCGAATTAGTGCTATTCCCGAGAATAGAATCCAAGCTGCTATGCTGAAAACAAATATTCTAAATCCTATAAGGCTAGTAAATGCATAATTTGAAACTGCACCAACGATTGAGACTATCAAAATTAAAACCCCCAAATACCCAATGAATTTAGGAAGTTTTCCTGAACGAATAAGAAGTAATGAGTAGATCGTAATAGCGAAACATAAAGAAATAATAAATACATAATCTAATGCCTTATTAATAGCAAAACCATAATTTATTATATATAGTAATGTATTTTGACTCTGTTCTATGTTTTCTGAGTATTGACTAAGAAAACTTGGTAATATTAAACCGTTAAACATTGCCGCCAGCATTGCTGCAAAAAGTCCAAAAGCAATTACAATGAGTGCCAAAGTTGATAATTTCCATTTTTCAGAAAGTCTATGTGTTAATCCATAAAAGCCAAATAAAATAAAAGGCAAACAACATATAGCTAATGAGTGTGCGATCTTTATCGGTACGGCTACTTTGATAATATGGGCAATATCGCCTCCTGCGGGATGTAAAATCATAGTAACAATTGCCAAAAATGAGCCTATCGTTAATGAAAGTCCTGTACTTCTGTAAAAATTAGTTTCCATCGTTTTGATATTTAGTTCAAAGACAAATATCAATGGATTATGAAAAAACAACACTTGATTGAAATCAAGAAATGAATAAATCGTTAGAGATCTATACGCTATTAACGAACAGTTATTTCTTTTTTATAATATAACTTCACGTTTTTAATCATGTTAAGTGTTATTAGCAGTTATTTTATGGATTGTTAACAATAGTTTTATCTAGTTTGTACAATTCAAACATCTGTTTTTTCATATAAGATTCAGGTGTTCTTTTAAGAACTAAGTTTCGAATAACTTCCATAAACCTATTTGTTATTGCAATTTTTGAAGTTAGTCTTGATTGTTTCACTAATTTTTCAACTTTCGTCTTTCTATACGCGTAAAATTTATTGAATGCCGATTCCAGTTTATTAGTTTCTTTAATAAAATTTGATAAATAAAATGCATCCTCAATTGCTTGGGCACCACCTTGTCCTAAATCTGGTGTCATACTATGAGCGGCGTCTCCTATTAGGCAAATATTTCCTGAATTCCATTTATTTAGTAATTCTAAATCAGAAAGATCTCCTCTAAAAATTGTCTCGTTTGGTGTATTTTTAATAAGATCCGTTACGAGCGGATCGTACTCCGAGAACATAGTAACTAGAAGACTCTTTATACTTTTTTTATCATCGGTCAAATTAGGTGCACTCAATTTCACTGCAAACCAATATACTTTTCCTTCCGAAATTTTAGAGACTCCAAACTGTAATTTCTTACCCCACAAAGTAAAACCTACCGATTCTAATTGAGCATCTAAATTATAGTTAGAAACTCCTCTCCAACATGTTTGCCCTGAGTACCGTAATTTACTATTAGGAAATAATTGTTTCCGAATTTTAGAATTAATTCCGTCCGCACCAATTATAGAATTAGTATTTACAACGGAACCATCTTCAAAATATAATTCATAGGGTTTTTCATCGTTTTCAGCGTATTCTCTAAAATCTTTCCCTAGTATAATATTTTCTTGTTGTACATATTCATATAGAATTTGCTGTAGCTTTCCTCTATGAATTGCCATTGTAGTGTAACCAAATTTTTCTTGAACAAAATCTTGTTTAGAATCTGATATTGGTTTTAATTTATGATTAGCAACCATAATCCGATTAAAAGTATTTCCGGTATTCTGAATCTCCTGTAATAAGCTAGGATTAATCCATTCCAAAACTTGTAATGCATTTGGAGATAACCATATTCCTGCTCCTACTACTTCTAAAGAAACAGCTCTTTCGTATAATTTATATGGAATATTTAATTTATCAAAGGATAAAGCTGTTACTAAACCTCCAATTCCTCCGCCAACAATCGAAATACTTTCTGTCATAAATTCATCTTTTTAGTCTATCAAATAATATTGAAGTTTCAACAAATTTTCTGTGCTCTTTACTTGTTAATTTTTCTAACAAATCAAACGAACCAACATAACTTACTAAGCCGCCATTAGATGAAATAAAATTTCGGTCATGGATAACCGAAATTTTGCTATCATCCATTACTGTTAATTGAGGTATTTGCTTTTTAAATATTCGTTATTATTAACATACGTAACTACTTCTTTGTAAAATACATGAAAAAACCACAAAAGCCTGCAACAGTTCCTAGTATGTAAACAACCCCTATGAATACTCTAAAAGTTTTATGACCAAACATATTATAAAACATTCTTTGATTTCCACTTTCTGGGTCAATTGCCCAATTCTTATTTTTTACTGTTCCAATGAACAAAACAAGAAAAACAATACCAATGATAAGGTATATAAATTCTGGAAACTCTGTAAAAAAATCTTTTACATTATTTAATATTTTTTCCACTATTCTTGATCAGGATATTAAAGTTATGAATATATCGTCTAAGTTCTTGCGTATGAAATTTAGTCTATAAAAAGACATCATATTTTTGGGTTTAGTACTCAATTATTTTTTTAATTTCCAATGCACTAATACGGATACTTTAAATAATTATACTTTAGTGTTTTCTTTTATAATGCTCAACGTTTCATTTATAAAGTCAGTTTTCCCGAGAACGTACGAACCTCTATCATTTTTAAACTTAGATGCTAATTCTAATTTCAAACTTTCATATTCTTTTGCACGTTTATTATTAGCGTTTAGATAATCGCGGAAGTCAATCTGTTTCCACATTACATTATCTTTCGGACACATATGGATATGAAAAATTTGTTCTTTAGTTCCATCTACATTATATCCTTTCCCGAATGTGGAATACGTTTCGATATTTTCTCTTGCAGGAACTTCGAAATGTGAATAACCTAATTCTGTAAATTGATCTATTAATTGTCTATCGAATAATAGTTCTTTAGGAATTTCGATCATTAAATCAATATATGGTTTAGATTTTATCGTAGTAATAGATGAACTACCAAAATGTTCTATTCGCAATATTTTCCCCTTTCCTACTTTATCTAAAATTCGTTTCTTTTCGTTTTCATAAATGTTTTTCCATTCGGGATTATGCTCAACCAATTCAATTGGAAAAAGCGTATTCCAATCTTCTTTGGTTAAATCATTTAAAGTCTTTTTCATTAGGCATCTGTTTTTTGGCATATTTTAAAACGCCAATATAAGTATCTTAAAAAGATTAAATGTTACCATACTTTTCTGTTTTCTATATATTGATTAGTAACTTTATATTTTACAAACAATACACCCACCTAAAAATACGATAAGCGGTTAATTAAATACATACTAACAGCTACACTATTTTAATGATTACCTAGGATTAGTCTCTTCTGCCCTTAGTAATATCTTTTAAATCTCCATGGATAATCATTAATAATTCTTTCAATATTTCATCGTCGTCATCCAACAAATGATCTATTATTTTAATTTCTGGAATTACACCTAGATCCTGCTTCTTAGAATTAATACGCTCAATTAGGCCTTTAGGTACATCTACTATAATGCCTGTTTCTGGTAATTTAAAGCTGAAAATTGAAGCGTATAGATTACTGTATTCTGCCGTTTCTTCTCCTACTATTACTCCTAAGTTATAATCCTGTATTTGAGCAGCTGTAACAGTAGATTGTGAATAAGACTGTCGGTTAACCAATACATAAACCTTACCTTTAAAACGTTTCAATTCTGGTTTTGGCACATAAAATCCAAAGTCATAATCGTATATTTCTCCGTTTTTATGTCCTAGTACAGATTTCCAAAAAGCTTCTGTTGTATCTTTGGTTTGTCGTACATGTTCTTTTAGTAATTGACTAGTTTTAAGTTGAAATTTTGAAAACCACTTAAAAGGCTTACCTGCAATATAAGACACCATATAATCACTAAATGAATCATTTCCACCTGGATTATTTCTCAAATCAATAATAAGGTTTTTTGTTTGGCTTTTTTTAATTTCTATAAAGGCAGAATCTATAAACGTTCTATAGTCATCCTCATTACCTGCAAAACTACCAGGATTTAAATAAGCAGCCTTTGATTTAAATGCAAATACTCTTTTGTGATTTATTATATCATCTCGTCGCATTTCAAAATCTTCCAAAGCTTTTATAGCATCTACTCGAATTTCTTTTCGCTTGCCTTCTATAAAAAGTTCAACGTTAAAAACTTTTTGTTCTCCAAAAACTTGCCAATAAAACCTTGACAGCGTTAAAGACTCAATTTGTGCATTTTTTAAATAGGATCTTTCGGCTGAAATCTGAGGATAGATTTTTTGCAAAACCTCATCAATTGATCTGCCATTAATACTTTTCAGTTCAGCACCGATTTTAATATCATTTTTTGACCAATTTTTTCTAACTAAGGCTTTTCCATCTTCAAAAGCAATCTCTAATGGAAAAATGGTGCCCCCAGATTGGACGTATTCCATATATATAGAACCTGGGAACACAATTCTAGTATGGGCATTGTTTGCTGCAGATATAACTTTTTGTAATAGTGATGTTGTTTCAAGAAGATTAAAAGAGTCTTTTTTTATTTCACTTCTTACAATTTGATAATTTCTCTCAAAATCATCTTTTGATGTATATGCATATAAGTTAAAATGTGTGTTTTCTAATGAATGGTACAAATAATCTAAATCACTAAGAATTTGTCCTTTTTGAAAATTTGTAGTTGCTTGTTGAGCATTTATAGTTCCATAAAGAAGTATAAAAATTAAGGGGATAATTGTTATGTTTTTTTTCATTAAATTTTAGGTTAAGCACCTTTAATCAAACCTTACATAAAGAAGAATCGATGCTATTTTAATTGTTTAAGCCGCAATATTAATCCCTAAAAAGTTATTAATCGTCCTACTGCTTCTTTTCGGACGTATTTTCAATGCCCTTAAGATATTGACTTGGAGTTAACTGTGTTGTTTTCTTAAAAACATGGTTAAAAGTAGATTTTGAATTAAACCCACATTCATACGCAAGACCTAATAATGATAGTTTGTCTTTATCAGAAGATTTTAAACGTTCTTTAAATTCTGCTACACGATAAGAATTGATTAAATCATAAAAGTTTTTTGAACAATTTTGATTAATCTTTAATGAAACTATCTTGGGCTTCATTTGTAGTAATTCGGAAAGCTTCGTTAAGTTTATGTCCGTACTCAAATAAGGCTTTTCATTTTGCATTAACTGTTCTAATTTTTCAATAAATTGAGTGTCTTTTTTTATTGGTTCTTTTACTTTTTCAGATGTATCTACTAAAACTTTCAACGCCAAAGATGATTCTTGTTTTCTAAGGTATCCCTTAAAAGCGATCCAGGTACAGAGTATGGAGAGGACAACGAATGTAGGAAGAAAGTAATATTCTCTAAGGCTTCTATCAAAAACAAATCGATCAATTTCTGTTATGATATTCCATAGAATAAAAAATGATGCATAAATAAGTATAGGGATTTTTAACCAGTCAAATGAATGCTTATCCAACTTAGCGTAGTATTGTTTTAGTAAAACTTGGTGATTAAAGAGTAACCGTAATGATATAATACTGTAGGTAATGATCGAAATGACACCTATCCATTGTTCTATTAAATATACATAACTTATACTAGGAATGGGGTTTTCATACAAACCATCCGCTCCATTTCTATAAATTGATGTTCTATAAAAAATAAACTCTAAAACCAACGGTAAGAAATGAATAAGATGTTGTTTTGAAAATTTAAATGATGTATTCGTAACACTTTTAGTATAAAAATACAGTGCAGGACCAATACCATAAAGCATTTCTAGCTGAACATATCTAAAAACATCAAGCATATTATGATCTTTCAAAACATTAACTAAGACAATATTTAATGCCATAATAGCATAAAAAAAAGTCAACATCGCTAAAAACTTCTGAGCTAATATTTTTGGGCGTTTAAAAAATATTAATGCGCTTAGTACTATTGCTTGTAGTGCAAAAACACTAATAATCGTAAATAAAATGGAGTTTGATGTAATCATTTACTGCATTCCTTATAAAGATATCTGTGCGTTATTATTTTCGTGAACAAATTAATGCTTGAATACAAACTCAAGATTTTATATAACTAAGGTCTAATATAATTTATTTTTCTTGGTTGAGTTTACGTTTTTCTTCACTCATAACTTATCCACTTTATGTTCATGTAAATATTCAATCGTACTAAAAACCTAATTAATCATTTAGATATATTGATAGTATGCTCGGTGCTAGCATATGTTTTTAGTTAGGCTATTTGAGTTACGAAAATTTCCCAAGTTGGGTTCATATTGTAACATCCTATTTTGATTTTTGTTAAGTCATTTCTTAATTATAGATATTGTAGTACACGTTATGGCAATATTTCCGGCCCCAATATGTTCATCCAAAAAATGAATCCAAATACTCCTCCCAAAAATCCACCTAAAATAAATGTAAACCTCAATTGTTTAGGGACAACTTTAAGCAGAATAAACATAGTTACTAATAATCCTATAATTCCTAAAGAAAAAGAAACAGTACCATTCCATAAATTTAATAGCTCAGAGATTTTTTTTTCATCTCCTCCAAAGTAACTCCCATCAGGTTTAATCAATTCACTCCCGATTGACATTGTCAAATTAAAAACTTCTCTTAACCAGAATAATGATAGAAAAATAGCTAACCAGTCTAAGAATTTTAATTGGTAATCATTACTTTTTTTTCTCCTCCAACAAATAATCATCAAACCTACAATCCCAGTAACGGTAGTTTGTAAAGGACCTCCCATTCTGATTGGCAAAATGTCATTTGTCAATTTCCTTACACTTTCTTCGTACTCCTTTTTATCCACAAAGTCAGTTCCCTGATCAATCTCTATCTTATTTTGATTATATATTTCAACAATTTTCTTCTTCTTAAAATCAGAATTATCATAACTCATACTTCCATAATGAAGTGCAGTTTGATAGCCTAGTGATTTTGCTACAAGTATATGTCCGAATTCGTGACTTACAGTTCCAATTATTGTAAATAAGACAAACCCAAGTGTAATAAACATCAGATATTTATATCAATCGATATCTTCATTTAAACAAGCTATAACGTTTCAAATACTTTTCCTGCAAAATAAATTATTTCGTAACTATAGATACTTCCTGATCAAATTAATGTACTTTTCAGTTTTAAAGCATTGTGTCAAATACCTTTACATATATTGCTTTCCGTTACAGATTAATTGATAATTGATTTATTTATACTTTTCAATTTCTTGTTTAAGTGCCTCAATGTGTTCATTTCCGCTGAAGAAACCCTTAAAAAATTTGCTTTTAGGAAGGAAATATACTTTCTCAATTTTCCCTGACTTAATATATTTCATTTTAAAAGGAAAATCATCAAAAAGGAAAGTACGTTTAACATCTTTAATATCTGCTATTGGGATTAAAAATTTAGAATTAAAACTTCCTATTATTAATGACTTTTCATCCCAATAAACCGTTTTAAGTTTTGTTATACCCATATTCCGTAAGATAAAGAAACAAATAATCAACAAAGTTAACATTACCAAACTTGTTTTAAAATCAAATATGAATAGCAAAATAAAGCACACAATTGATAAAGTAATGAACTTTACAATTACAGCTATTTGAAACACTTTCGTGAAATCTGAAGATAATTTATTATTCATATCCTGTTTAATATTTACTTATTTAATGTTTTATCAAATTTGAAAAATCAAGATAATAATAACTATAGGAATCATGAAAACAAAAAATGGTAATAATAGATTCAAAATTGTTTTTCCAATTGATAATTTTTGAACTTCGGAGACACCAACAACACAAAAGATAATTGTCCAAATCCCTAAAATAAATTCTAAAATTAAAGCTCCATAAACAAAGATATTCGAAACAAGTCCTGCACTTACTATATCTCCATTGGATTTAAACATTTCATTACCATATATTCCTATTTGCGGTATGAGAAAAATCAGTCCTATTACTGCAGGAATCATAGCATAGGAGATAATTCGTAAAATAGATTTTGTATCGCCTTGACCTTTTATCCATTTTCCCGTCCAACTAAGCAATGCTGAATAAATATAATATGATATCCATCCCAAAAGCCCACCAAAAAAAACACAAAAACCTATTATAGCAAATAGAGACATTGTATCTCCAGTATCCTTTAAAGATGCTCTATCAAATGCTCTAGAAATTCCTGCAAAGAACAAAAGAATATTTACATATTTATCATACTGATTGTCATTTATAAATTTAAAGACTGTTCTTGGAGAAGTCCAAATTTTTACAAAAATGTCTTTATCTGTTAAACTCTGACTATTTTCAGAATCTGTTAACTCATTATTCATTTAATTCCTAATTTATATGTAAGTGTCATAACACAGCTAAATGTTACTCAGTTTTCTTATTATTTCCGCATACTAGTTCCTTTTAGTTTTAAACTAGTTAAGCATAAACATATCAAACAGAATCTATAACTCTTTTATGTGATTACTTACTTATATTATCCCTAATAACAGACTAATACTAGCGAGGGAATAAAATATTTACAGAAAAAAATAACGACTCGAATTAAAACTCGAATCGCTATTTCTCTATAAATGGTATTATAAAATAGTTTACTCTACTTAAATCGCTTTAACAGGGCATCCTATAGCTTTAGTAAAATTCACTTTTGGTTTTTCACCTTTTTGAAGTGCTTCTATAGCGTTTTCAAGATATTTTACCTTCACATCATTAGCAAATCTTGCGTTATCGTCTATAGTTCCTATATACTGTACTTTTCTTTCTTTATCTAAAAGAAAAACATGAGGAGTCCTTACAGCCCCATATTTTGGAAATACATTATGTTGTTCATCCGCTAGATATACAAAAGGGAACTCTTTTTCTTTAGACCTACTTTGCATCGCTTTGAAATTTTCTTTTGTATTACCTTCATTGATATTTGGATTAATTGCTACTACAGCATAACCTTCTGGAGCGTATTGATTGTGGATTTGAATTAATCGATCTTCATACATTTTTGCAAATGGGCACTCATTACAAGTAAAAACTACGATGTAACCTTTTGCATTATCGATATCTGATAAAGAAAACATAGTACCGTCCACATTTTTAAGACTAAAATTAGATGCGGTCTCTCCTATTTTATATCCTCCTATTTCTTCTAGTGTTTTTGTTTGTTCTGGACCGTGCCCTCCTCTTGGAGGACCTTTGCGCTCACCATTTGGCGGAGGACCTTTCCTATCTTGAGCGTATACATTATTGGTGACTAAAAAACTGCACAAAATTAGAATTACTACTAAAGTGATATTACTTTTTTTCATCTTATTTACTATTTATTGTGGTATTAATTACTTTTTCTAAGTCTTTAACATCTTCAAAAGATCGTTCATGATAAGATCTCTCTTTATTATTGAATATTATTGTAAAAGGAATAGCTCCAGACCAATTTGGATCAATTTTATTTATCCAACTATTTGCATCTGGATCGCTTAACAAAACAACTTTTGATGAGATTCTCTTTTTCTCCAAAAAAGGTTTAAGTTTTTTTTCAATGTCTTCTGGAAAATCAAGACTTACCAAAATCAATTCTACATCAGGATTATTTTTTTCATATTCTTGAAAAACAGGTAACTCTTTAACACATGGAGCGCACCACATAGCCCAAAAATTAATAATATGAGTTTTATTAGTTTTGGTGTATAACAGAGGTTCCAATGAATCAAAGTCATATATAGGAATATCTAACTCATCTACGTTTTCAAATACCATATCTGAGTTAGTTTTGGTAGTAAATCCAAAAAACAGAAAAGGAATAATTAAAAGAATACTTTTATACATTAACAGGTAATTTAGTCTTTAGACTAACTGTTTACAAAAAGGTTTAATTTGTAGCAAAAATATTTATAGAGTTTTATTGTTTACCCCATGCTTTAATATTTTCTGTATTCGTATTGATATAATATTCACTTTTTATTTTTTCTGCGATGATTAGAGATTGTCTTGCAGATTTTATGGCTTCTTCCTTTTCATCTAAATCGTATAATATTTGAGATTTCAAATAGTAATTATATGCTAATCGCTGATCTTCTAGGTTTGCATTTTTAAGCCATAATTCGAAAGACATTCCTTTCTCCTCAATTTCAATTGACTTTTTAATTGTTGCAAGTGCTTTTTTACTATTCTTTTCTTTATCAAAATATATATAAGCTGCTAAACTATATTCTCGTGAAAGAGAAGTGTTCTTTTTAGAAAGGTAATTTTTTAAAATTTTATCTGTAGGTATTTTTATAGGTACTGCTATTTTTATTTTTTCCCAAGAAATGTTCAAGATTGCGGCATTGGCGGTCAAATTATCAAATGTTATCCCCAAAGTTTCTATTTCTTTATCTAACTTTATCACAGGAACGTTAAGCTGCACAATACTATTTTTAGGGTTAAATGTATCTGGCACACCATATTCATCTATTTCGGCATGAAAATATACATCCCATGTATCAACCGATGGCTTCGTAAAAATAGTATATGTTCCAGGAGCCACTTCGACATCTCCTATTATTACATAATCCGAGAAAACTATTTTAGTATTCTTATTTGCTCCGGTACGCCAAACTTTATCATACGGTTCTAGAGCCCCAAATATTTTTCTTCCGCGCATCGAAGGACGTGAATATTCTAAAGAGACATCTACAATTCCTATTTTAATTTCTGTTTTTTGAAACGGACTTAATTTGGGGTTTGTTAATTTCGAAATTTGTGCCGTTAAGGACATAGTAAACAATATACTTACAAGTAAAAGAGCATTTTTCATTTATTATATATTTCTTTATGTATACCCACTGGAAACCGATTAGTGATGATTGAGGTTTATTATAATGCTAATATTTACTTAGATTCAATATAGTATCGTCATACTCATTTAATCCCTTCCGTGTTTGGTTTATATTATCTATTATTCTGTTTAATAAATTTCCTTCAATATGTTTTAAAATAATTATTACTTCTTTTTCAGATTGTTCATTAGAATTATCTGTTTCACCAAAAAATCGAATAAGAGATTTTTTAATAGTTACTTTCGTGATTTTAACATTAGAAAATTTAATTTTATCAAAGTGTGTTGCAGAAAATTCTAATCGAACTCTATTATTATTTTGATCAATAATATCTCTATATCTATTTTTCACTAACGATTGATTGATATTATAATCAATAAAAACTTCGTTATCTAAGCCCACTCTTAACATCTCGGATAATTCAACTGAATTTCCTGAATTTATATAAATAACCCAATCCACAAGTCCTCTTACCAAATCATTATCATTATTATACAAAAAAGATAATTGTTTAGGAGGGAAACTAGAGTAAACATAAGTAAGTCCGTCTACACTATTAGTAGTTATTTTAATTTTCTCTAGATTTCCAGTCTTAATAGAAGCTCTTTCCTTCTTTTTTAGTTTTATAAGTGTTTCTTGATTCTTTCTGCTGGTAGATCTAATTCTATCATGAGCACCATATCCACCACCCCGCTCCATAATTTTCTTCCACTGTTTATTTGTTATGCCATCAGCTCCAATACTTTCTTCAAAAATCTGAGAGTTACTTTTATTCTTTTTTATATCACTTTGTTTTGGTGAGTAAGGATTTCCTACATCATTTCTAAATAAAATAATTTGATCACAGTAAGCATCTGCATATATAATAGCATTTTTAAAATCATTCCAATTTAAAAAAAGCAGTGTTTCTTTATTATTAATGAATTTATTACTAGCCTCTTTTAAGTTTAATAATGTATTCTTTCTCATTTCATCAAATGAGGTTTCTCCCTTATTTAGTTTAGATTTCTCTACTTTATCCGAAACAGAATTGATAATATTTTCAGACATTTGATAAGCATCTTCTAATAACAATCTAGGTAATTTTCCTGAATAAAAATTAGTACTCAACTCATCACTCAGTAAACTATCAGTTACCCAATAGTATTTGTAACCTAGGTCATCTATTATTTTTGCAATAATACTTCTTTCAGAGTTCTTCTTATACGTTACCTTTTCATAATATGGTAATTGTGCCGCGGTATATTGAATAGGTAATAAATAAAATATGAAAAGATAAAAAGCTTTTTTCTTTTTTAACATCTTACATTATTAACTTTATTTTCAATTAAATTTAATAGTCTGAATTATAAAATTTAGTATGCTGTGTATTTTCTATGATAGATATTAAATCAAAAAATCCATAGTTTATCTTAAATGAAATTATAAAAACCTGCTATTATTTTTGTTTTTTCTTACCTAATGAAACCTTATAATCATCAATACTTCCTTTGATTTTTAGGTTAAGGTATTTTACTTTTTCGTCCGGATCTACCTCTACAATCTCGTCTTCTTGCTCCTGACTAATAACGGTATCTTGTTTTTTTCCAAATAACTTTTGCCAAGAAGCTTTTCGCACAGTTTTCCAAGGAATTCGTATGTAATAATCAATATTTTGGTTACTGTCATGCGAACCAGACAATTCCATATGCCCCAAAGTAGATTCGATCCGCATAGCAGGAATATTGATCTTCCCTTTATTTATATCCAAGCTGTTTTGTAAAGTATCAAATCGAATATTTTGTAAGTTTTTATCTCCCATATAGTCAGAAAGCGCAAGCATTGGATCATAATTTTTTAATCTTCCATTTAGTACTTTCACATCCATTTCTATGGTAGATTGATCAAGATCAGGTACCATATCTGGATATACTCTAATCTTACCTTTAATTCTAGATGTAAGTTTTCCTTGTAGATTTTCGGAAACGAGATGATCTTGTCCAAAATTTTCAAACTTGAACAGTAATTTATCTAAATCTACATTATTCATAACCAAATCTGGTTGCATATAAATATGTTCTGGATCACTACCATTAAAATACCCACTTAATCGAATATTTCCTCCAGCTGCATCCATATCTAAGGTATCTATATAAATATAATGATTGGGTGTTGTTCTGATATCCGCTTTAATATTTTGAAGATCTATTCTGTGGTAAATAAAGTGGGTGATATCTGCCTTAAATTGCATATCCGTAAACGGCAACTCATATAAATTAAAAGCTTCTGCATGTTCTTTTACATCAGCAGTTGTTGAAGTCATAACTTCTGTTGATTCTGGAGAGCTCACATCAAAGTTAAAAAGCGCATCATAGTCAATATAATTTGCTTTTACTGAGAGGTAATTATCTCTTTTCTTTATCTTCTCATCCTCACCTAAATAGTAATTAAGATCAAAATTAAAATTAGTAGTTCCTATTTCGCCATGAAAATCTTTTATTACCAAGTGTTCATCTTCATAATGGATATTTCCTCTAAAATTATCAAAGCGTAGTGGGTGCAATTCCATTTTTGTATCCAATTTGTCTAAAGCTAAGTCAATGGAATGCAAAGCAGAATCTCTGTAATGCATACTAGAAGTAAGATGCAATGCCAAATCATCAAAAATTTCATGTCGATACTCTTCAGGAACATAATTTTCTCCCTTATACGAAAAGACATCTTCTAACCTTAACTTTTTAGAAGTAAGGTTGATATCTAAATCAACATCTCCATTAAGTTGGGATTGCATCCAAAAAGCATACTCATGTATAAGCCCATCAAAATGAAAATCACTATCATCTATATATCCTGTAAAATCAACTATTTTGAGATCCTTATCATCTATTAACACATCTGCATGAAAATCATGTAGTTTATGTGGATAATGCTTTAAATCTGCATATAGGCTATCGATAAAAAATTCACCTTTTGGTAAATATTTAGATTCTGTAAAATCTTTTGCAGAAGCTTTAAAAGAAAGGCCTAAACTCAATTCTTTTATTTGTTCATCAAAACCAGTTTTGGTAGTATCCTGTGCTGAAAAACCAGTTAATTCGGCAATATCTAAATACTTAGAAACTATATCCAAATGAACATCTACTGGGATGTTCGTATGATGCACAATTGCAGGTAAATCTGAAAGAAAACCACTTACAGATAGATCTGACTTCCCCATCAACAGTTCAAACTTATTTAGAGTTGCTTCTTTACCATTCATTACTAAATTTACATTCAGATCGTGCAAGGGAGCTGGAAGATCTTTGGCAACTAAACTCAGCTCTTTTACAATCAATTCTGTAAAATACGCCTGATTAAGTTTTTGTAAAGCCTTTTCGGGTTCATCAATATCTATAATATCATGAAAATTCATTTTCAATGAAACCTCTCCTGAAGCATCTTCTACTTGCTCCAGTTCAAAAAATTCTGTAATAAAATCGAGATTAAAATTTGAGTTTATTTTCATATCCACTTCTGGAGATTCAAAATTCTTTACAAAAATAGACCCTTCAAATTCTCCCTTTTCTAAAGATGCGGTCATATCGGTTAACGAAAACTCCATCGTACTTACATCTCTATTTTTTCCATTTGTAAAATGGCCATTGAATCCCATATTATCTATCTTCTTCCCTCTTTTAGTATTTTCTAGGAAGGCTTTTCCTGCTCCGAAATTAGCGCGAACAAAAGGTGTATTTCCTTTATTCGCAGGCCCTTCAATCTTAGCATTAAAATAAATTTCTCCAGCGTTTCTGTATTTCTCTAATACAGGTATAACATCTGTTGGTGCAAAAGCAATCAGCATGTCAAAATTAGGCTTTGTCCCTTTTACATAAAGGTTTAGATCTACATCATTCTTCGTATCTATTGATCCTTCTAATTCAAAATCACCATTTTCCATAACAATCCCAGAAGGTTCTATGTCCAGAATTCCAGTATATTCATTAAATACCACATCTGTATGCACTTCGAAATGTTTATTATGAATGAAAGTGGTATCTCTATCTTTGATCACATTCAACTCAAAATGGGTATCTATATGCCCAGCGATGATACTATCTTTTTGGCTAAAACCACCTGTACCAGCGTACATGAATTTTTCGACATCTGTATTTGTAGCCTCATCTAGAGTATGGATGTCTAGACTTTTAAATCTAATTTTTTTTAGATGAATATTAGTGGATGGTGTTTCTGTTTCAGAAGTACTCGCTAAGGAGTTTTGAATATTTGTCGTATTATTCTCATGAATTACAATATTAAAAACACCTTCTTCTATAACTAAAGACTGAATGTCATAATTTCCTTTTACTATATCCCATAAGTTAAAACCAATGTATATATCTTTTACATCCATAATGATAGGTGCATTATCTTCTTTAGTTTCAAAGATTTTTACATCATATACTTTAATAGAAATGTATGGAAAGTTACTAAAAAGAGATAATTCACTTTCACCAACACTAATAAGGCCTTTGTGTTCTTTGTTTAGTTTTGCGATCTCCCCTTTAATAATTTCGGATTGGTTGCTCTGAATATATAGCATGAGGCCTCCTATTACTAACATTGGAACTAAAATTAGTCCTAATAAAATTCGTTTCCAGAATTTTTTAATCTTCACAGCAGGTATCTTTAGGTTATGACCCTAAAAGTAACGAATTCGTATGAAAAAATCTTGTTTCGCATACGAATTCGTCTTTAATTGAACTGCATTTTATAATACATCTTAAACTCTTAATCAACTATATGTTATATTGTTAGTATTTCCCTTAGTTATAAATTAATGATTGTAAGATCTATAAATCAAATACGTGGTAACCACATCCCCATAGTTGCAGAAAACGTCCCTATTGCAATACAGCCCGTAAGTAGTACGATAAAAATGGAAAGCATAAATTTCCCTTTAACCGATTTAGATTTTTTTGCTCTAAAGTAAAAGTTTGCAAATAGTACTGGTAAGATATAACTAAAAACATATAGCATATTTAATGCAGGGCCTTGAAAAGACTCCATATCAAAACCTACTGGACCTTGATTAATAGTAAGCCATAACATTAAAAACACTCTAAAAAACCAAACTCCGCTCATAGCTAAGAATAAACGAATTGCCCATTTTCGATGTATCTTTAGTTTTCTAGAAATAGCATATTTTATGGTATTAAAAGCACATATAAAAATAAATACTCCATTTATCGTGATAAAGATAGATCCCATTAATCCTCCTACAGAACTTCGGATCCAGGCTAGATATAAACCAGCGATACTAATCAAAAAAGCTGCACTAATATAAATACGACCATTTATTCTATGAAACTTAGGAAACTTAGCGCGTACTTTTTTTATAAGTTGCAGTGGACCTCCAATTGTAATTATGGCGGCTAAAGCTATGTGTACTCCAAAAATTATGTTTCCCAGAAAATCATTTTCTACATACCCATGACCGCTAGCTTCGTTCCATCTTTCGAAATCACCAGCAAGACCACTTATAGCATAAAGCCCTAAAATATATAAGGCAAATATGAATTGACCAGTTATTACTACAATAAACCAAATGTTTACAAATGTTTTGAGGATTTTTAGAGGTTTCTCTTTTGAAAGTATTATTGAAGACGACATATGATTGATTTTTTGATTGATCTACAAACCTAAAAATCATATGATAGAAACTACTTCACAATTGTGAAGAAATATAAGGTAATCCCTATTTAACCAACTCATTACGTATGCGGCTTAGACTCCCTGGGTTAATTCCTAGATACGAAGCAATATATTTTAGAGGAATGTTTTGAATGATTGAAGGATATTCTTTTTGCAATTTTACATACCGTTGCTCCGCAGAAAGTGTAGCATGGTCAATGATTCGTTGTTTATTCTTTTCCAACTGTTGTTGCAAGATCTGTACAGTGTATTCCATTTGGGTGATTCCTAGTTTCGCTGTAATATCTACATCATCTCGTTTAATTCGCAATAACTCGCAATCAGTAATACATTGCAGGTTTTCGTTTGAAGGTGTTCGATGCATAAAATGATTATATGAAGTAAAAAAGCGAGGACCATCATTAATATCCGTAATAATTTCTTGACCTAGCTCATTACTATAAAAATTCCGCATAAACCCCGAAACAATGAAATTATGATACTGAGGTACTTTTCCCGAGGATTCAATTATCTCCCCTTTTGTAGCAGAAAAAGGTTTAAAATATTTACGACATAAGTCTTGATCAATTTTTGGGATATCTACGAGCAGTCGTACATAGTTAAAAAGTATTTCAAAATTGTCATTCATATAGCGTTCGATTTAAAAGATTAATATCAGAAAAATGAATCCTGTCACAGTTTACAAATATTAAACTAATTTAGTTTTTGGCTTTTTCTTATTGACTATAAACAAGTTGATCCATAGTACCTATTACTTATCATAGGGTACGAAGTTCTCCCAATACCAAGGCATCCAAGTATCTCCTATCGCAACTTCTAGTAATTCTTTAAAAATACTTTCGGCATTGGAACTGTTGGACATGATTATAATTCCTAAATTCTGTGATGGATAAAATACGGTATAATGTTCCCAACCCTGAATATGCCCTTCTTTAAAAACTGCTTTCCCAAATGGTGTTTTGTAAGTTCCAAATCCCAAGGCATAGCTTAATTCGATGTTATTATTTTCTGTAGTTTTTATCAATCGATTTTTACCAAATTGTTGCTTAGACTCAATTCTTATTTGCGGTTTAAAAAACTCTTCATACGTTTCTTTGCTCATTCCCTTTTGGGCTAACATTGCTTGTATAAACTTAGTATAATCCTCTGGCGTAGTATCCATACTACCAGCGGCATATTCTTGATTTCTTTTTATTCGTTTTAAGGTTTTTCTTTTCTTGTAGTGACCAACCGCATAGTTCATATCAAATCTTTCTTGCCAAAGAAAACTTGTCATATCCATCTTAAATGGTTTAAAAACGTATTTTTCTGCAAGTTGCTCTAGATTAGTTTTAGTGATTTGTTCTACAACAAACTGAAGCAATTGAATACCTTCTCCTGAATAACTATAAAAAGTTCCTGGTTCTAATTCGATCTCCAGTGGGTTTTCCATATCAATACCCGATTTAGTAATATATCTCCAGTTTGGAAACCCAGTAGTATGGGACAAACACATTCTTGCGGTTATTTTCTCATATCTTTTATCGGTTTCTAAATCTTTAAAACCTTCATAACCGTGAGTAAATTCATAAGAGTATAAAGGATTATCTAAATATTCTACTAAAGGTTTGTCTAAATCAATCTTTTCTGCATCTACTAATTTCATCACTATAAATGCAAAAAGTGGTTTACTAAGAGAAGCAGCATAAAAATTATGTGAAGTTTTTAGTTCTTGCTTATCTTTTAAATTTCTGGAACCGTATGCTTTATGAAATAAAACACTGTCTTTAGTAACTATTGCAATTGTAAGACCGTGCACATTTGCAGCATTTTTTAAATGCATAATTTTATCGTCTAAAACTGGGATAGGGATTACTGAATCATCTATTCTTTGGATAGATTGCGCATCAATATTAAGACTAGTTACTAGAAATAAGAATGAAATGAAATATCGTGTTCTGACCATTGTAACATCTATTTTAGATTCCTTTATGATATAATAGACGCATATTAAGATCAAATGGTTGCCTTGACAAGTAAAAAAGATACGAACTTGGTAAAACAGTTTATTATAAAGCTATTAAAAGAATTGAAAGTATTATAATAAAATTAATTAAGATTGAAAGAACATTTATTTTTATATGCAAATTATAATTTCTCAAATATTTTTTAGCTAAAAAATCAATAATCAAAAAAAAGAAAGCAATGAAAACAAAGAAAAAGGGTATTACAAACCCAGTTGGAGGAGTGTGACTACTACTTATTCCATGCTGAATAATCGAATAGATTGTAAAACATATTCCTAATAGATATAAAAAGGATTTAATTATTCTGTATATGTCCATTTCTTAGTACCTTCCTTGATATCACTGCTCTCAATAGTTTAGAACTAGCATATCATTTTGCTTTAGACACTTAAACTCTAAAATCAAATAAAACTAGATCTATAACTAGATCGTATACTTTATTACGGGTATGGTTAAAGGTTATAAACTAACTGTAGTGAAAGTTGCTAATGGGTATTCTTTAATATTCATATTCTAATTTCTCTTTGATTTCTAATAGTTCTTTTTCTTTATCAGGAAACATTAAAAAGAGTTTATCTAACAGCTCTTTAGCCTTGTGGCAATTTTTAAATTCACTTTCACATTGAAAGCTATATGATCGAACGAGTCTGTAATTAATTTCATAGTTTTTTTGGAAAACTTCTTTTGCTTGTTCATAGTAAAAAACAGAATTAGACCATTTTCCTTTTTCAAACCAATCATCTCCTTTTTCAATAAGTATTAAAAACTCTTTTTCCTTTTCCTGGAATTTAAGTATTTCTATACTCTCTGTATCTACAGTGTTTTGTCGGATTACATTAATTGTAAAATATGTAAAAACACTTGTTATGAGTATTGCGATACCAATTAGTATTTTCTTTTCTTTTCGGTTTTCCTTTCTTATTTTTTTTCCTATTTGTTGTATTTCTTCCTCGGAAGCTTTTTTTAAGCTTGATTTTCCTTCAGTATCTTTTAAGTTTTCTTTTTCTAATAGTTCTTTAGGCCTCAGTAACGTTTCATTATTACGTAAACTTGACATCACTCCTCGAATACTTTCTCCTTCTAACATATTTTTAACTATTTACTTACGGTGAGATGTAAACAATTAGATTCATCCCTACTAATATGTAGATTCAAAATTAAATTTGTTACAATAATTTTATGGAAAACAATCAAAAGCAACATACGATTTCTCTCTACTTCTAATACGAATAATCAAAAAATCAAGAACGTTTTTGAAAACTTCAAAGGACTGTTTCACCTATTGTAAGGACGCTCATTAATCCAGTTAAAACCGCGAGAGTTCAAATTAAATTTCTCGTGATCTTTTCTCGAAAATATAATATGTAATGTATCAGAGTCTATAATTCCATCCAATTCAAGAAATTCTGAATTGGGGTTTTTATAACTGAAATTATAATGTTCAGTTTCCGAATCCTTTTTATGTATCATTATTTTTTGAGATGTCGAATCTGTTATGAACTTATATTGATATTTTAGATCATCCATTGTTTTTACAGTTGCCTTATCTTTTAAGTCCACAATAAGATAACGCCATCTATAATTATCTGTAATTAATGGTTGTAATGTATCTCCATTTTTAATAAAAGATGAAGCCTCCCATATACCATAGAGTAATGGCTTTTCTCTATTGTTTCCTCTATGACTTTCTGTGGTATAAAAATTAAATGAAATTAAACTAACAAGAATAAATAAACCAATGGATTTTATCCAAAATATGACTTTATGATATTTGTTGTTTTTAACAGGGTGATAATAAGTAAATACATCTACTGCTTTATTTTTAATAAATACTTTTAAAAACCTATCGTCAGTTATAAAAATCACCAGAGCCATTAACACCAAATGAATCGAAAATAATTTCACAGGAATGTCATAACAAAAATTCATCATGGCCACTTGCGTCATTACTCCAATAATTATAAATGAGCCAAGTGTTTGTGTTCGTCTAGGAATTAATAACAAACCACCAAGTACTTCCATAAAACCAACAAATACATTAAAACCTTTTGAAAACCCCATATAAGTCCACGCTAATCCCATTGGCGAAAAATCACCTAAAGGGTCGAGCAAATGAGTCAATGAAGCTGATGGAAACTGAAGTTTAAAAACCTTAACAAAGCCGTAAAGAAGCATTACAGCTACTAAAACAATACGTAGAAATACTAAAAACCAATAAAAAAGCATATTGTAACTCTTACGGTTTCGATCTAAAATGCTCCAAATAACAACGGTTATTAATGTTAAAACTACAGTTACAAATAATGTCAAATATGCAAAAGTGTGATCTCCACTACCATTACCACTTACCTCATATTCGTAGTTTACTTTAAAAACTTCTTTACCAATCCATCTAAATGGTACTTCAAAAAGTGGATTTAATAACATTAGAAGTATATAGAGAGCAAAATATGTAAATAGTGCTCTAAATATTAATTTGCTTACCGTATTCCAATGTTCTTTATATTCTTGCGTCAATAATTTCATGGATGATTCCTTGTAGATTATTATAAATTATTAGTATCCGGAATTAGTAATGTGTTACAATGGAGTAGTATATAAGATTTACTATTAGAAAACTCAATATTTTTTCTATCCGTTATTTAAAAAAACAGAATGATATTGTAAAACTTTAGCCTTACTTAGTAGATCGGTTAGCATTACGTTTTTTTATAGTAACCAAAAATAGAATCAATTGTAAAATTGTATTAGGCAATATCGCTAAACCTATTGATAAAATATTATGTGAACCTAACGACATGTTTGATCCAAATTTTAACCATAAAAAAATAGCAATAAACATTAATAAACTAGGGAAGAAAAAGGCAAGAATTTTTTCATTATTTATTTCTTTAAAGGGTTTATAAAACAAATAAGGTAAATAGGAGATTGCAGCTATTACACAGTAAGAAAAAGCTAGAATAATGATCAAACATCTTTCGCCTTCGCAATTTATACTCAATAGAAATCCAGTTAGTATGTTTGCTAGTAATGCTATTAAATATTCCCTCCAATTATTCATTTATAATAGAATTCATTATTTTTCTTGGATATTTTTACCACAAAATAATATCCTTTTTTACTAGTTAGGGACTAACAAATATTACAAACCTCCATTAGATAATTTAAAACAATCTTACCCTACAAAAAAATATAATAGTTATCCACTAGTAACAAAATGATGTTAGCTGTAGCGCATTAATCCGTTTCACTACAAAATTTATTTAGATCAAAAACTGTCATTGCACCTGCATATCTTTTAATTTCTTTTCCATTTTTTAATAAAATGAACTGAGGCAAACCTCTAATTTGAAATCTATCTAACAATTTTCTGTTTAAATCGGCATTAACTTTAGCGATTTGTATATTCTTTGATTCATTTGCGAATTTTTCTATAGTAGCGTTCATCATCAAACATGGACCACACCACTCAGCCCAAAAATCGATTAAAACTAGTTTTTCCTCTTTCAAAACTGAATCTATATTTTTACCATTGAGATGAATGATTTTAGATTTATTTTTCTTCAAGAATATTTTCTTATATAAGAATCTAAAAGGAAAGGTAAATGCTGAGACTATTGTTGAAGAAAAGAAAATAATAAGAGCAAAAATATAGTTTACAATTGTTGAAATATTTTTCTTTTCTTCAAAGTTCTTTTCAGAATCATTTTGGTATTTAATAAGCTTTTCTATCATTTCTATAATCAAGTACAACTCTGGAGTATATTTATGTTTTCATTATAATTGATTACCAACTACTCTCCATAGTTTATTTAGCTTTAAAAATAGCATAAAATCCCGATCAAACAAGATCGGTTACCCTTTTCTATATTTTCTTATGAGTATTGCTACTTATCGTAAACTAGCTGTAGCAGGAGAACCAGATAAATATTTAACTTGATTTTTTCTTAACTCCGATAATTAAAAGCCACAAACCAATTCCAATTTCGCCTAATGCATGAGGAAGACTTGCTATTGTTGGAATTATTGTTTTTCCATAGGAATCTGGATAAAGAAAATATCCTAAAAAATCTGTCAAGTAACCGAAACATCCAACTATGAGTAGAATTCCAAAAATTTTAGGAATAAAGCCAGATTTTAAAACTAAATAACCAAATGGAAGTAACCAAAGACCCCAAAATATTTGAACAATGCTAAACCCGTTATAATGCGATCTAAGAAGTATTAAAAGTTTTTCAGCCTGTATATCTGTAGTGTTAATTCCTACTTTATTATTAATCAAAGAAATGATATCAAGTTTAGGTATTAAGTTAATATATGAAAATGCAACACTTACTAAAACTAAAACAACCATTATAATTGCTGCTTTATTATTGACTTGCTTGAGCAATTTGTATAGAGAAAGTGATAAAAAGATAAAAATAGTAATCATACACAAATCACTCAATATTCCTATTTTGAATAGCAATTCATTTGTAGTGATATTGTTATGAGTTTCGAGGGCATTGTCTAAGGCATAAAGCTTTGACGGAATGTATACAAGACTAAACATTCCACATATAATCATAAGAATATATAGTAAACCAGAAACTCTAGCATCTTTTTTCATTGAAATCATATTAATTGGTTAGTTTCTTGTAAGACGATTATGAAGATGATTTGTTACGCCTCTCGTTTTGAAAGTTTTACTTCTAAGCTGTCGCTAATCTATGACTAGTGTAACTCGCAACTTTGGAGACATTTTTTATAAAACAATCATACCAAACAATATCTATCACTCTTTTATCGAATTTCTTAGTAATATCAATTCAGCAATAGTAGGAAATTAACCAGTATTCTAGCAATCAATTACACAAGTTGCCGGCAATAATTCTTTCACTTATTGCCGCACTGTTACGTACATGGATATCTTAGCACCTTTTGTTACATTCCAATTGCCTACACTTGATGAACGCCCAACTGCCTTTCCTAATAATTGCCCATTATAATTAAATGGTGCTTGTTCATTATATTCCAGAGGTAAATATTCTATTGCAATAAAGACGGGGTTTTCAAATTTCAAATCAAATTTTTTCAAATCGAATGTATTCCAGCCATTTATTATCTGTTTTTCAATAATGATATTACTAGCACCTATTTTCTCAAAAGGAAGATTATCTTTTATGTTGTAAAAATTTATTCTAAATTTTGCAGCATCGATATTTACATTAGAGAGTGCAATACTCACATCTAAAAGCCTTGAAGGTTTTTTTATTTTGAGTTTTTTAGCAAATTCTTGAATATTATTATTCTGATTATTATCGGCCCGAACATCACCTACAACGAAACTAACGTACGATGTAGTTCCTAACTTTTTTTCTTTTGTTTTTTTTGAAATGATTGTGACTTCATCTAAAGACACCAATTTCTGATCAAGAACAAATTCTCTGATGCTTTTTTCAACAACATCAGAAACTTTAATTGTACGTTGTTTATAGCCTAAAAAGGAAAAAGATAAACTATCAGATTGATTTTCTTCATGTATTCTAATACTAAAATGACCATTTTCATCAGATATGGTTCCTATATTTTTATTTTTAATTCCAATATTTACATATGCTAATTTTTCATTATTAGCTCCCTTGACTATTCCCTTCAAAATTAAATTTTGAGACCAGCAAACATTGGATAGTACTAATAAAATCAAGAAAAATTTTAAAGATAATTTGTATTGATGCATTTTTTATTTTTTTAATTATTTTCCTTTTTATCTACGAGTCAATTCATACGTTACATCCGGTTGTATTATAATTAATTTCCTAAAAACGCCATTTTTTTCGTTTTTGAATTCTAATTTATAATCTTCTAATATTTCAGAAGAAAACTCGTGTTCTCCAGTTGGAACAAATTCATATTCTTGACCTTCTGATACGAAAAGATAAATCTTAGTATCATTCTCTTTTGTATACACCTTCATTATATTTCCTGATATTTCATACTCACCAACATATTGTTTTAAAGTACTTGCATTTACAGATATGATCTTTGGTTCATAAACAGTAGCATCAGGCTTCGGCTCTACTCTTAATATCGCTTCAGAAACGTTGCCCTTTCCTGTCATTTCTTCATTAATCCATTGTATATACTGCGATACTCTTGTATAGTTTTCTACCACACCATAAAGTCCTTCGTCTCCTCCTTTTGTATCTTGCCATGAGCTAATCCCTGCCAAGTAAACGGTATTGTTCTTTACAATAAAAGCAGGTCCGCCACTATCACCTGGACCGCTAATGCCTTCAAATTCTGTAAGATATTTTGTTTGGGTATCTGGATGATCAAATGTCCATGTCAACCAATTTTTAGTTGCTGTTTCAATTCTATTGGTAGCACCTCTTTGTTTTCCATCGTTACCGTTTATTCCAATGAGTCCATCACCTTTATTTCCTCTTCCAACCATGTACACGAGCTTGTCTACTTCGTCTTCATCAACATATAATTTAGCTTGCATCGCATCAATAGGTTTTGTTTTTAAATGTAATAATGCAATATCTTTTAATGAAGAATTATCGGCTTGTGGATTATTCCAGTCCTTATACATAATAACCTTATCTACTTCAATTTCGACATCCTCTATGATCACAAAATGTTTTCTTCCGTTTTCGAATTTTTGCGTAATTCCTACAGCGCAATGAGCTGCAGATAACACCCATTGATCCGCTATAATGGTGCCTTCACAATCTGGTAGATTTAAAAGACACATATATTTTTCAAATTTCTTGGCAAGTTTGAGAAACTCGACTTCATCTTTGTCGTGTCTGGTTATCATTACTTCGTGCTCGTTATTAGTTATATAACTAAAGCTTACTGATATTAATGATCCTACTAGAAACAATACGATTGCATTTATTCTCTTCATTTTAGTTTTTTTGTATTAATTACTCTGTTTTATAGGGAAGAGTTTTAGGTATAGTGCTTTTACTCCGCTAGTAAAAAATTTGATATTCTTTTTGCTATGGAAAAGACACGTAGATCTGATTTATTACTAAGAATAATTATTGTAATTTCTTTTTTAGGATACATCCATAGGTCTGAACTAAACAAGTCACTCCCACCAGCGTGACGAACTATTTCGTCCTCTAAATCTTTATTTACAATTCCCCAACCATAGCCATAGTGAGCCCGTCCACCATTGTATTCAAAATGAGGATGAAGATATTTAGATGTTGTTGCTTCATCAAGTATTGTACGGTCACGTATTGCTTGACTCCAGAGCAGTAAGTCACTCGCCCTTGTTAGAATACCTCCATTTCCTTTGAGATTGAGATACGGACCATTGTCACTCCAATTCTCTTCATTAGGTTTTTTAGCTTCAGTACTATCTACATAACCATTAGCAATTTCATTATTTTTCCAATCAGGAATTACATAGCCAGTATGGTACATTTTCGAAGGTTTAAAAATTTCTTCATTCAAAAAGGTTTCATAATCCATTCCGCTAGCTTTTTCAATTATTAATGCGAGTAAGCTATATCCCATATTAGAATAATTAAATGCTGTCCCAACTGGACTTATCAGTTCACTACTAAATACTTGGCGTAGAAATTCCTCTTCTGTAATAGTATCGTAATCACCTCCTATCCCAGCTGTTAAACCCGAAGAATGTGTGAGTAATTGATGAATGGTTATGTTTTTTTTGTCGTTAGGAACAGCATCAAAGTATTTTGATAGTTTATCAGTAGTAGCCAGCTTATTTTGCATGGATAATTTTAGTATCCCTGCACCTGTAAATTGTTTTGTAATAGAACAAATATCAAAAACTGTATTTACGTCATTTAGCCCATTGTCTTGACTATTTTTTCTCCCATATGCCTTATTAAATATGATGCTGTCATTTTGAGCGATTAAAATAACTCCTGAGAAATCTCTTTCGGTAAGTTTTTTATCTATGGTATTTAGATCATCAATTTCCATACGAATCGCTTTAAACGTTTCGTCTGGTTGTATTAGAGTAAATTCATTAAAAACACCATTTTCTACCTTCTTAAATTCTACTTTAATTTCTTCTTCTGCTCTAAAAGCAAATTTGTGTTCTCCAGATGCAATTAATTCACTTTCTCCTTCAAAGAGTGAATTAAAATAAAGCTTCGTGTCATTTTCTTTCTCTTTGGTATAAATATTTATTATAATTCCCATTTCTTCATACATATAATCTCCAACATATTGTTTTAGATTACTAACAGTAGTTACAGGTATGTCTTTTGGTTTATTAATATTTGTACAACTAAAACTCACTAATGAAAATGATAGCATTAGAAGTAATATGATTGTATTAACTTTTTTCATAATTTTCTGTTTTTTGATTTACTACTGCGAATGTAGATCTCAAAACGGAACTAAAAGCTACTATTGAGGTTGGAGAAGTACTGAAATAAAACAGTTTTACGAATTAGGACGTTTTATGAACCAAATCGTACTATAAATTATAGAAATGTGTTATTTGATTAAATTCTTCAATTGGATAAAGAAAAACCTAAGTTTTTATAACTCAGGTTTTTCTTTGTACAACTATTATTTTAGAAAAAGAAATAGCCAATAGATAGCTGAAATACTCCATTTCTATTTTTGTCTGAAATACCATCTATATCATTTATATTAGATAATCCTAGATTATATCTTGCGCTAAAATAAAGCCCGTTATCCAGTTTATAGCCTACACCAAAATTCACTCCAAAATCCATGGTTCTAAACTGATCTTTATAATCTTGAGTACCTCCTTTAGTAGAAAGTAAAAAACCTATTTGAGGTCCTGCTTCTAAATTCAATCTTTTAGTCACATAATATTTTGACATAAATGGAATATTTAAATAGTTGAGTGCTATAGTACCCTCAGAATTCACACTTGAACCATATCCTTGTCCGGAATACATTAATTCTGGTTGCAAAGAGAATTTGTCTGAAATCTTAATTTCAGCCATAACTCCCAGATTAAAATCTGTTGTCCAGCCGATTTCAGAGTTATTCGCTCCTGTAAGTGTTGCAAAATTAAGACCTCCTTTTACTCCTAAGTTAAAGTCTTGGGCAT
Organism: Aquimarina amphilecti; assembly: GCF_900109375.1. Lineage (GTDB taxonomy): Bacteria > Bacteroidota > Bacteroidia > Flavobacteriales > Flavobacteriaceae > Aquimarina > Aquimarina amphilecti. Next base: position 478,116 of record NZ_FOAB01000004.1, on the reverse strand, counting down.
TAACTTTAGATAATGCTAAAACTATTATAACTGTTATCAATACTACTTTCTTCATAAATTTACGTTTTTTGATTTATTCGTGTAAAAGTAAATTTCAAAAGAAAGCAAAAAGCTAATTTTGAGGTTGGTGAAGTACTAAAACAAAGGATTTACACGAATTAGGACGTTTTTTTAAGCTTTCTATAGGCTCCTGGAGACATTCCTAGACTAGAATTAAACGTTTTGTAAAAAGCACTTTTAGATTTAAAACCTACCTCCATCCCAATAGCTTCTACGGAGTATTTATTAAATACTGGATTATGTAATATATTTTTAGCCGCTTTCACTCGGTATTCATTTACAAACTGAACAACACTTTTATTGGTTTCATCGTTTATAATCTGTGATAAATAGCCTTCATTTGTTTCTAATCGAATTGCTAAATCGTACCTGCTTAAAAAAGGATCTTTAAATAATTGCTCCTCTTCCATTAAGGTATATAGTTGGGTAACAATTTTAGAAACGGTGGTTTCATTTATTATCCTTTTTGATTTCGTATTGCTTTCTTTCTTAGAGGATAAATATTGGTGTATTTCATCTTTTTGAACAATTACTTGCAGTTTGAATACGCCATAATACAATATCCACCAAGACAAAATTGATAATAGAATTCTCAGGAGATTAGCACTATACTCCGACTCAAAAATAGTTATCTCTATATTGGCCAAAAGCCAACATACGATAATACTGGTGATGAAAAAGTTTAATCGTAGTAACCAACGTTTTTTTTCTTTTGAGATCGTGTTCGATTTTGTTACTAAATACCTACTCCAAAAAATTAAAAACAGATTATAACTAAACACAGTGGAGAGCTTGATATAGTCTACAACAACTGCAAAATCAGAATCATATAGATGAAAAACAGTGTCTAGATGAAGAATAATTTCTATAATAAAAGAGCAAATGAATGGAGCATACAACCACTTAAACCATTTTTCTTTTAGATACTTGTGCTCGATTTGAATAAGAAAATATATAAATAGAGTGACAGCAACGAGATACTCTAACATAATAAGGCCCAAAAAATCTAAAATAGGATTTTCCTTATCAGACCAACTCCCTAAAAAAGTTAGATTAATTAGTAAAAATAATGATAGCGAGAGATAGTTGTTTGCACGACTCTTATAAAAAGACGTAGTTACCAGTGATAGGCATATGAAACATCCTAAAACTCCACTGGTAATAACTACCAAATTTAATGTAGTTTCATTCAACTTGTCTGAAAATTAAGTGCATTCTATTTTTTAATATGGACTCATCTATAACCCCATTTTTCTTTTATAATTAACTGCCTTGTTATATCACTTGTTGCAAAATTTTTAGAATAAAATATTCTAATGAATCTCTAAAAGATCATCGTGACAATAAATTGAGTTAAAGAATTCAGTTGTCGTTCGTTTACAACTAATATACTATCAGTTAAATATATAATTTCCAAAATAGATATCCATAGATTTTATGAGAATGTAAAATATATTTTCTAAGCATAATTATAGAACTATTGCCATAACTACTTTACCATTTCTCTTGAGAGCTTTTAGATCAAATTAGCGATGAAGACACCAAAACATATCACTACCAGCTTGGATAAGTTAAAGGTGTGACCTTCGCCAGTTTCAAACAAAATAGTTGTAGCAATATGTAAGAATATACCGACCACTATAGCATTAACAAAATCTACATATTCAGTAGCTAAGATCATATTATTAGATATATAGGTACCCAAAGGTGTCATTGTCGTAAATATGATTAAGAAACTAATAATTTGCACTTTGCTATACCTAGATTGTAATAAAAAGATAGTTATTAATGTCGCTATCGGGATTTTATGAATTAATACACCATATATCATATCATTGTGATGATGAATAGGAAACCCTTCTAAAAAACTATGAATACAAAGGCTTATAAATAGTACCCAGGGAAATTCTTTATCTTCTTTATGTGTTTGTACATGACCATGTTCTATACCTTTAGATAAAAATTCTAAAATAATTTGCAGTAAGATACCGCACATGATAAAAAGTCCGGTTTGCTTGGCACCTAAGCCATGATACATCTCTGGCAATAAATCAAAAAGTGTTAATGCTAATAAAAATGCACCACTAAATGATAATAAGAGTTTAGTACCTATTGATTTTTGTTTTTTGGTTACAAAAGCAATAATAACACCGATAACAATGGCAAGAACTGGAAGTAAATACGTATTCATAATTATATCTGTAAAAATTTCACCTAGGTCTATTCTTATTTTTTCTATTCCTTAGTACTCTTCACTTTTGTAGAATAGGTTTTGCTAACAATCTTCCAATTCCCATCAATTTTTAGTAGATGCATAAAATCAATGTAAGAAAAAGTATCATACTCTAGTTCTAACTGAGCGTTGGCTGCATCTCCTGCTATATTTATGGCCATAATGCTCGTTTTTGTTTTTATAGGATCATTTGCGTTGACATATTCGCTTAACGCTTCAATAGCATTTACATCCTCATATTTTTTTTCTACCCACTTCATGGTAGCATTGGGATGGAATGCCTTTTCAAAAGACGATGCATTGTGTGTAGTCATTCCGTCAAGGTAATAATTAATCGTTTTTTCAATCAATTGTAGATCGTTATTTTGTGCTTGTACTTGTGTCATAAATATTGTGATTAAGGTGAATACGAAAAATATTTTTTTCATGATAAATTATTTTAAATTTCTAATTCGAAAATGTTATGGGCGTAATGCAACTTTAAGCGTTCCAGAAGAACGATCACGCATTAAGTCATACCCTTTTTCTGCTTCTGATAGCGGTAAAATATCGGTAAAAATCTTGCTAGGGTCAATAACTCCTCTTTCTACTATAGGAAGTAATTTTTCTATATATGCGGCTACATTTACAACACCAGTATGAATGGTTATATTTCTAAACAAAGCTGAAGAATAGGGTTGTTCTACGGGTTCATAAAGATGTCCAAACCCTAGTACACTTATAGACGCACCTGCCTGAGTCATTTCCATACCTTGTGCAATTGCCGTTTTATTACCCACAGAATCGATTATAGAATTTGCACCTCGCCCATCTGTAAGTGATTTTACAAATGCTACAGGATCTTCATTTTTTGAGTTCACTATATGGGTCGCTCCTATCGTTTTTGCTAATTCTAATCGACTATCGTGACGCCCTACCAAAATAATAGTAGATGGACCGAATAATGTAGCGGCCATTACTGCGCTTAAACCTACTGCACCATCACCAATCACGACTACAGTTTCTCCTGTTTTGATATTCGCATTTAATGCTCCATGATAACCGGTAGCAAAATTATCTCCTAATGGAAGAACTTTTGTATCGTGTTCATCACCAGTTAACCCTTCTGGAAGTTTAAATAATGAAGAATTACCGTAAGGAACACGTATAAATTCGGCTTGACCTCCCTGAATATCATCTCCCCCATGTTCTGCAAATAATGGAGTTCCAAATAAGCCTCCATGGTCACATGCCGAAGGTAAATCCCGCTTGCAATAATAACAATCTCCGTCAATAAACATAGCCGAAGCTATGACACGATCTCCAACTTTTAATGAATGAATATCTTTACCTACTTGGTCTACGATACCAACAAATTCGTGGCCTATTCGCATCCCTTTAAACAAACCCATTTCTGGCCCATTTTGGGTAAATTCTAAATCTGCACCACAAACACCTGCAAGTGTAATACGTACAATAACATCATCATCTTTTAATAATTGTGGCTTTGGTATATCTACGACCTCAATTTTTGCTCGTTCCTTATACACTACTGCTTTCATAATAAAAATATTTACTTTTTTTATTTTTAAAAAGAATACAGTTTCGTTTTATAGAACTAACGCCTCATAAAACGTAAACTAGTATCTGTCAATTATTGACAAGACAAAGTTGCGCCATAGTTGACTAAACAAATATGATATGTATTAAGAAAATAGCTTGACCTATATCAAGAAGTAAAATTGATTTATATCAATTTATTTATGATCGTGAGCGAATTCTACTTATTGATTCTGGAGAAATGCCTAAGTATGATGCCAATACGTACTGTGGTACTCTGTTTGCAATTTCTGGGTATTTATTAACATATTCCCAATATCGTTCTTCTGTAGTTTTACTAATATTAGAAATAGTTCTTTTATAAGAATAGGCCATAGACCTTTCTGTAAATAATCTAAAATATTGAGATAAAGCATGTATTCTACTACAAAGCTTCTCCACATCTTCATACTTCATTTGTAGGATTATAGAGTCCTCAAGTGCCTCTGCATAATATTCTGCAGGAGTTCTATGTATATAACTATAAAAGTCTGTAAAAAAATAATCTTCTATTGCTATGATTACCGTATGTTCTTTTCCTTGATCATCTAAATAGAAAACTCTAACCGCGCCTTCTACAATATAGTTTCGATATTCAGACACAAACCCTGGTTGAACAATAAATTGCCTTTTTTTTACCCTAGTGGTTTTTAATATCGAAATAAATTCCTCTATTTCACTATCTGATAATTCGACATATCTGTCTATGTGATCCAATATCCCCTTGTATTCACTCATCAATTTAGGTTTTTGACTCTTGTCGGTAATGTGTTTTTTATATTGTTTGTTGTGTGTTTCAATAACTAATTTAGTAAACTACTAACCGAATAAGAAATCTATGAGATTTTTCTGAAGTAACCAAGTACTAGTTATGAATTATACATGTTGTTTTGCAAAGTTTCATTTCGATTATGTTTTTATAAATTATAGCAGACAATATCTCTATTACTCATTACCATATCATACAAGTATCACCAATAGTCACAAACTAATGGCAGTGAGGGTTCGTTTTTAAAAATTATTGCTTTATAAATTCAATACTAGAAGAAATATTTCCATTTAATCGTATAAAATACAATCCATTTGATAAGTCTGATATATCTACCGTAGCATCATTAGAGACTACAACCTTTTTAATTAATTGTCCATTGACATTATACAATTGAATCTCTTCACTATCAGATTCTTTTAATTTTATAGTAATAATATCTGATGACGGGTTTGGGTAAAAAGAAAAATTATCTTCAAACGCATAATCATCAACACTAAGTACATTATTTAAAGATACTGTTTGCGATAAATTGTTATATCCTGTTCCAGGCTCCCAAGTATTTTGATTTGCAAATTGTATACTATAATCCGAATTTGATTCTAAGGTAGTTTGGATATCAGGCATCCAGAGATATAATTGAAAGGTTCCTGTGAGTCCCAAGTCAAAATTTTGAGTGATTGTAACAGAAGACTCCCACGTCCTAATATCGGTATCAATCAATACTTTTGTAATTTCATTCGACGCCGTATTTTTTAAAATTAAATATACATTTCTCTCTTTAAAAGGTCTTGCAAACCCAACATTAGAGATGTCTATCGTTAAGTCAAAATCACTATTGTTAGATGTTAATGATGATGAATTTAAAACGAATCTATATCCAATACTTTTTACAATATCATCATAATGTCCCGAATTAATTGCTTGTGTCCAAAAAGGTGTATAGTAATCTCTGTTTATGGTTGTCCAGTTGGTTAAATTCAATTCATTTAGTGCATTAGAACCATTAGTTCTCGAACCTCCATCACAAGTATTTAATCCATTTGTTTCTCCTGTCATAGGTAGATACTGGGTTTCATTAGAAATATAATTATACTCTGCTGTGCCTACTGGATTTTGGCATTGAGAAGATACATTGTACGTTCCTTGGTCGCCATAATCGTTTAGGAACGCATCATTATAAAACCCAATTCTAGCATTCTCTGTGTTTTGATACGCCGTTTGCTCATTTAGTTGGGTATCACCATACATAGTAGTTTTAATACCAGCATATCTAACCTGAATAGGGATTTCTATAGGTGTTGCTGCTAGCATTGCATCTACTACTTCTTTACGATTTTCCCATTGTGCTTCAGAAATGCTACCATCGGTACCAAATTCTGTAGAGTTGGTATAGTACCATTCTCCCCAAGTACCAATAAAACCAGCTTGAAGCGAAAAAATAACATCTTTATTACTGTTTAGTATTGAAGAGAGTTGAGAAATATGGGTTACTATTTGAGATTTAACGGGCTGTTGGGCTGTAGTTCCTTGCGCATTAGAGTATGAAAATCTTACAATGATTTTAAGGCCTGCAGTTCTAACATTATCAAAATCAGTCTGAATATTCTCTAAAAAGGTGGTATTAATATCCGAATCTAAGAATGCATCCAACAAAAAATAACGGTATACAACCGTTACTTTATCAGCACTTGTTTTCCAATTGTTTAAAGTTGCAACAGAAAGATTACTGTAGTTTGGTGTTGTTGCATACTCACTAGCTGTTATAGAATATTTTTGTAAACCTCTCTCGGGATTTGCAATAATTTCTGTAGATGGATTATACGTCACAGATTGACCAAATAGTCCTGCATTACAGGTTAAAAGGAGTATGAAGACAGCTATTTTTTTTAAAAGACTCATTATTTGGGACGTTTTCATATCTATATGAATTTATTTTTTGGTTTTTGGTATACGTTAGTTAAGATACATCGTTTACAAAAGGTACCGATTGGATATGTATATCACCCTCTTATAAGTTTACATCTTTATAGCATAAACGTATAAAATCAAAAGTAATTACATCAGTTGTATACGTAGTTGTTTTTGGTATATTAAATACTTCAGCTACTGCTAAAGCAACTTTAGGTATATCATTTATAAAAAGCGTACCAAACAAGATCTAAGACTCTTGGTCATGTTTTCTAACGAGTATCGCCACTAGTCACAGACTAGCGGTAGCGAGGGGATGTTGTATGATTCATATTGGTTTGTTCTTTTTGCGCATAACGTTTCTTGTATGGTGCGTTTGCTTCCCGAAGGGAGCATATGCACTATACAAATTGTTGTGCGTTCGTACTTATTATTTCATTTACTTTCTCAAATATTGGAAGTAAGTTTTTAAAATCTTCTTTGTTCAAAGTGCTTAAACCAGCTGCGAAATCTCTTTTTTTGCCTTTAAACACAACAATTTCACCTCCACCTCTAATCTGTTCTTTTTTGAAATAATGTTTTAATGCATCAATTCCATAAAATAACAATTCAATAGGAAGAATAGATTCATTTTTATAAGTTTCATTTCCTGTTTTTATAACTTGCTTTATAATACTCTCATTTTCTGGAACAGGTAACAAAATAGCAAATGCATTTTTAGTATTATGTTTTATAGTTAATGCTTTCCTTGGGTTTTCTTCAATTATAGAATACTTCTTTTTTAAACCATTCCAGACGTTATAACCTTCTTGGTCAAAATCAAACATCGCAATAAATGTTTTGTCAGGATAATTAGAAAATATTCCATCTTGGGTATCTTCTGCTCGTCTAAATAGATTGCCAAGAAAAGATGCATCAAAGCAATCTTGAATGAAAAAAGGCATTACATTTTCAAACAGCTTAGTCCAAGCAGTTTCAAGTATTATTTTATCTGTTATGCCTTCTGTAAATAAAACTGGTAATGCAGTACGCGTAATATTATAATTGATTCCTACATGAGTGTCTTCATCATTCATTGTAGCTATTCCTTCTGTTAGTATATTTATAGCATTTGATTTTATTTCTTTCCTAATTATTTGTGAACCGTTCTTTTCGATGATATAAATTGAATCTTCTGGACTTAACGCTACAGTAGTAGGTGAATGAGTAGCCATTATAACTTTAAATCCTTGTTCTTCAATAAATAAATTTTCTAAAACGTTCAATAATCTACTTATCATTGAGGGGTGAAGAGATGAATCAACCTCGTCTAACAATAAGACTCTTGGTACAACTTTATTTTTCCTTGTCTTGTATATAAAAAGGGAAAGAGCAATTAGAGTTTTTTCACCAGATGAAAGTTGGTCAAAATTAGTAGTATACACCTTCTCCTTGTGAATCAAACTGATATGAACTTTAATGTTCTTCCTGTCAATTCCCAGAAATTGTTGATTGGGGTTTGTATGTAAAAAATATCCATTACAATCATATTCTAATAAAACATTATTTATTTGTTCAACAGGAGATAAACCATGTTTTTGAATAAATTCTTCTGCTTCTAGAAATGTAACTTTCTTATTATATTCAGTAGACTGTATTTTATTAAGACTATTCTGTGTTTTCTTTAATTGATATTCTTTTTCTTCATTTGCAATATCTTCAAGAAAGAAATTAGGAGACTCAAAGTCGTTAGCATTAAGATTGAAAATACTTTTATCTTGAACCGTGTTGTTTAGGAATTTAAACAAACCTTCATTTTCTTCGTTAAGATAGTCATCAAGAGAGTCTTGTAATTCAATGAAAACTAGTTTAAGCTTTTCATAGGTAAAATCATCAATATTACCTCTTGTTCCATTTAAATATTGATGTGCAAATTGATAGAATTGAGGAGTAAATGATTGTTGTTTTGATTCTATTTTACCAAGAATATTTTGCTCTGTTTTACATTCGTCAAGTAATTCAAAATCTTTTTCATTACCGAAGTATTGTTCAAAATTAAAATTTGGCTGTTTAATAAAGTTTAATACCAATTGCTTGACTACAGAATCTTGTATATCTACAAATCTTTCTTGGAGTATTTCGAATTTAATATCCCGAGCGCTAACTTTTCCTTGATTTAAGTACTGAGAAACAAATTGAAAAAATTGAGGGGAAAATAATTTTTCTTTTAGTCTAATTGCATTAAGAATGTTTTGTTCTTTTTTACATTGTTCTAGTAATTCAAAGTCATTTTTGTTGCCAAATAACTCGTCAAAATTAAAGTTGGGTTGTTGAGAAAAACTAAAAATTATTTGATCAGCAGGGGTTCTATTTTGAATACCAAACTGAATAGCTTTATTCTTGTATTCTTGTATTTTTTTTAAAAAATTTTGTTTTTCAGTATTCCATAGATTAGAACGATTCTGAAATTGAGGATTTTGTTGGAGATTACCAGCGAATACAGTAAAGTCGTTGTAGTTATAATAAACGATTTCAGATTTATCAATCCCTTCTATTTCAACATTACCATGCTTAATTGCATTTAATAAATGAGTTTTACCGGAACCATTTTTCCCCGTTAAAATAGAAAAGTCATTAACTTCAATGGAATCAAATTTTGATATCGAAATGTATGGTTGCTTAAACTTAATTCTCATGTTTTTTCATCGTATTATTGACAAGTTTTGTATGACGCACAACATGCGGATATAGTTACCTTATTAAAAGTATATTTTCATTTGTAAATGATTACAAACACTTACAAATGGTTGTTACTAATACTCACCTTTTTTTGTTAAGATTTAAAAATAGGGTAAAATTTCCCTAAAATCCAAATAAGATATATTCTTTTTATCAAGAAATCAGCTTTTATAAAATGGGGAAATAAGCATCTAGTTAGGTAGTTTCTATTTTGGGCACCAGCCATAGATATCCCATACAACATAGAAAGAAGATATATAACCCTATTGGATTTATGGGCGCTACAGGAGCCCTTGTTGCTGTGGCTGTAGGTATGGATCGATCAAAAAAGCGACTGTTTTGTTGCATCTTATCATATACCAACTGTGATCGCCAAGCGATGGTATCCGTCACATAATACTCCAATACCGCACTACTGTCTTGTGCAATCGAGATTTGGTGCCAACCTAGCTTTTTAGGATAGGTGGTTCCCTGCCAACGATTGGGTATGTGTATGTCTTGCTGCATCGCTATGCGATATCCATCTGCTATTATTACTTCTGGTGTAGCTACTTTGGTTCTTAGTGTAGTGATATAGGGTTGATCTTTTATCGCTAATAATTGGTTGGTATCCCAATCTACCTCAGCAGTTTCTTTTTTAGCAATGGCTGTAAGTATTCCTGCCCATAGTTGTTGATACTCTTGGGTATTGCCATCCAAAATCAATTCATAAGTACCCCCTATTACCGTAGTGCCTACTTTTCCTTTTCCTATATATTTATATCCAGAAATGATCTTCTTATCTGTATTACGATGTACGGCTAGAATCTCTGTTTGATTATTAAAAACAAAGGGATAAGTTGTTATCTTGGTTTTTGGTGCAATAGGTAGCTTCGTTTCTATACGTTTTACCGATATATAATCAAATCCTGCAAATCCTTTTCTGGATCTAAAGGAGGTTTCATCGGGCTGGATAAACACGCCCAATCCTTGTTGTCTTACTGCATTCTCTAACGCTGTGGTCGCATTTCTTCCAAGATTCTTGATTGTATTAGCATCTAAGATCACCAGATCAAAGGGACTCAGGTTTTTCTCAGTAAAAGCACCCATCGGTGTTCGGTCTCTATTAAAATACTCGAACTTATACTTTCCTTTGGTAATTTTACTCTTTACCAATACCTCGTGGCCCATTTCGGAGAGGTAATTTTTTAGATACTTGGTCTCAAACGTAGGAAAGTCATTAACGATCAACACTTGTAATTTTTTACGATCCTGCACCTTCATTGGGATTGGATCCTTAGCTACTATTTTTCCTGTAGCGTCTTTTTCGGTTACCCAAAAGATATAGGTACCACTCGCTTTTAATTTGGTACGTAAACTAAAAGATTGTTCTGCATCTGCAACCAAGTTAATAGAATCCAGGCCATTGCCTCCAGGTCCTTCTAGTAGCAATCTATTTCCTTCTATTGGATTGTTATAGATCCCTTCTAGTCCAAACTCTGCTCCTACTACTTTTTCTTGATCATATGTATATCTAATGATTCCTGTGGGGATATCTCCAGACACATACTGTACCTGATTATTCGCTAGCTGCCAAAAATCAAAAGGTGCTACACCAGATCCCAATACAAAAACGGTATCAGAAGTTGTTGCTTTCCCAAAAATGGGCTGATTCTCTATATAATCAACCGTCTGTAATCGTTTATATATATTTTTTAAACTGTCTAACTGTGATCGCTCATATCCAGAAGTTAGTAGTGCTACTTTGGTGTTTTTAGGTAGTATCGATCGAGCAGGTTTTAGCGCGATGATCGTTATAGATATCACGGCAAGAAGAGCAACCGTGATTCTGATCCAAAACTTTGGTTTTCCCCAGAGAGATAATTCTTTCCAAACAAAAACTAACCATAGTACCAGCGCACCACACCCAATCTGCCACATCCAATTACTATGTAAAAAAGTAATATTCTCAATCATGAATTTCTAACTCTTTTACTAATAAATCATTTATTTCGCTCGATTGCTGTGCTGTTTTTACAGGATTTGGTGATACTGCTGGTAGTGCCATAAATAGTCCTTTTTGCAATGCAATCAATGCTTCTTGTGGGACTGTTACATCTTCAGAAATCCATTTTAGCTGTTGTAATGTTTCTAGGTATTTTCCTGGATCTTCTATCGCTTTTATGGCTAGCTCATTTCCGGCTTTGCCAAAAAGTTTTTTATCATCCTCTGTAATCCCCGTTTTTTCTGAAATGAGTGCTTCTAATCTAGCGATCGATTCACGTATTGCGGGATACAGATCTTCTTGTTCTAGTTCTTCTGTTTTTCTATACCCAGCTACCTTATCAGTTTCGCCCGTCAATCGTTTATCTTCTTTGATGGGTGGCGGATCAAAACCGATGCGATGTACATAAATACGCGCGCTATTTTTAATATCCTGGATTAGTTTTAGCGCTCTGTTCTGATAAGGCAATGATTTTTCTGGTGTGTATAATCGTAAATATAATTCTGCATCCCACATTTCATTCAGTGCTTGGCGTAACTTGCTCTTTAGTGATTGTGTAAAGAGTGTAGACTCTTCTGGATCATCATGATTATGTAAATATTCTTCTAGAGGATCTTCCTTTTTTTCTTTTTCCTCTACCAGATTATGTTCGTTATGACTATCGTGTTTATGGGTGTATTTTGCTAATGGATCTTCTTCCTCGTGTCCTTCTTCATGACCATGTTCTTCTTCGTGCTCGTGCTCATCATCATGTTCATCACCTTCTGTCATACCTTCTGACTCTGTTTCGCCCCCCATAAATTCTGCATACTTAAGACGCAATACTTTCTGATCAAAGCCTAATTCGTTACTTCTGGATTTATACTCTTGGGTCGTCATTTTAGATTTGTCCTTAAGAAGTTTTTCGGTATCTATAATCAATTGTCGCTGACTCCTAAAATAATCTGGCATCAGGTCTACTCCCATCGTTCCTTCTACCGCAAAAGTATCGGAAACCGTATCCTTAATTACTGCAAAAAAGGTTTCGCTTCTGGCAATATTGGCTTTAGGTCTTTTGCGATCCAAAGCTTCTACATAAAAATACAGCTCATCACCTGGTTCCATATTCATCTGATCCAGATCAATCCTTTTGGAGAGGTTTAGGTTTTTATTTCCTGTAGTTACGTTGCTAAAATTGAGTTTCTCTTCTCTAAACTTTACCGATTCGCCAGAACCTTTGCTCACGGTAGCAATAATATAGGCATCTTCAATCCCATAATCATCTTTGATTTCTGTGATAAAGGATACTTTTTTAGATTGCTCATAATCAAAAGAAGTAAATTGTTTTATTCCTTTAATGGCCACAGTAGGACTCTTATCTTTTGTCACTTCGATAGCATACAAATCCGACACATACGAGTTGTTTTGGCGATCTGTAAACTTAAAATTATAAAATCCAGAAGTGCTAAGTATAGTGTTCCCCCTATATGCTCCATCGATCTGTTTCATAGCATACCTATTGTCTGCACTTTCTATAGTCACTTCTTTAATCTCTTTATCAAACTCTATCTGCCAAGATATGCGCGATCCTTCTACCGCTTTGATATCCATTGTGGTTGTTTTGGCAGCAGGAAGTTGTGTATATCGTGGATATGTAATAAGTAGTTCTTGTTTTAGAATTTTTGGCGGTGCTGTTGATACTTCCGTAGAATCTGTAGGTGTAAAAACAATGGTTTCTGGAGTAATCTTTGGCTGCTGAGATTTTTGTATTGCTCCAAATAGATCAAATTTGTGTAACACAAAACCGATCAACACACATACACTTACCAATACAATTCCTCTAATCAAATGATGCGGAGGTTTTATGGTTTTTAGCTTTGTGATCAATACATCCTGTATTCTGTGTTGCTGTATTCTGGCTAAACCAGATAAATGTTCTTCTGATGCTAATAGCAGACTCGTACTATATTCTGTATCTTCTAAATGTAGATCGATATAACTGGCTATTTTTTCTAAACTCTGTTTCCATGGTTTTATGATCATTGCAGCAATACTTACTACCACAAGTAGCGCAATCACAGTCCATAAAACACTAGAAGAGACAACATATACAAGAATTGCAGGACCTGCGGCATATAAGACCACTTCTAACCAAAGCATCAGTTGCCATCGCTGTCTAAATCCAACTAATATATTATATCCTGATCTCACTATTGTTTTCTATATTTTGCGATACTTCGTTCTGCTATCAATCCAATTGCTACTAATAACCACAACCATTTAGAAATATCTAACAATTCAAACTGTTTTTTATCTCCTGCACTCACCGAAGTTATGGGTTCAAATTCTGATATATCAATACTTCGCATATCATAGTTACCGATATCTAATTTTTCTTCTTTATAAAAATCAAACAATTGCAAAAGTTGTTCTGAAAGGTGTTTATCAATACTATTCTCTCTATTCAACGGTTCTGTAAGGTAAAAAATGGTACTCGAAGTCCCTGCTTCAATAATAGTATTAGCAAATGTATCTGGACGATACACCAATAATTTTGTTGTCGTATTAGGAGCACTCGCTGTAGATAACCAAACTACCAAATCATATTCTGAATACGCTATGTCTTCTGTTGCTGTTCGTATTTCGATATCTATAGTTCTCTTTAGATATTTTGATATTGTATTTAGCGATGCCTCAATATATTTTTTTTGAGTTTTTAGACTATCTGTATACACCAACATCACCTTCGCTGTTCGTTCCGCTGTAAGTGCTACCGTTTGTTCTTTTCCTTTAGCCGAAAAGACTAAACTATCATTTGTTCTAGTATACCCGAGTGTATTGCTATTCTTCGCTACTCTTTCTTTACTAAAAGATGCTACATTTTGATCACTTGTAATTGAGAGTATTTCTACTGTATCTTTTATTTTAGTTACGCTGAGAACTCTTTCTACAGGTTCGTTACTATCCAATGCGATCCAAGTACTATTTTTAGAAATCGTTGGTCGAGCTCCTTTTAACCCAGTTATCTTTGCGCTTGTAAAAACAACAATACTATCGGAACGCAATGTTTCCATTTCTTTTGCTAATTGCCAATAGTTAGGTGTTTCGTCATTTTTAAAATCAAACTCATCTTTATCCAACTCAGGAAAACCGGTCTGTAAGAGTCGCAGCGATGCTCCACTTTCTAGAGTATCTACAATGGTTTGTATCCTCTGATCTTGTACCAACGTAGGTTCTATGATATATGTTATTGGAGTCGAACTCGCTCCTTTCTTAATTTGAAATCCAGCAATTAGGAAAACTAACATTGCTATTAATATCATTCTAAGAATTAGTAGTAATAATTCATTCAATTGGATGCTTCTGGATTGTTTAGAGTCTGATTCGCTTAATAATTTAGTACTACCTACTTTTATTGTTTTTCCTTCTTTTTTACTCCAAAGGTGTATGGCCAAAGGTACCAAGAGTCCTAATAATGCCCATAAATATGTAGGATATAAGAAGGACATATCAGATTAGTTTATTTCGTTTTTTAAGGAACACTTGTAACGTCTCTCCGATATGATCATTTAATTTGAACATGTGATAACTAATATCGTTCATCAATAAAGTATCTTTTGTCGTACTGATCATGGCCTCTAAAGCCTTTAAGTATTCTTTTTTAGCGGTCTTCGTATCTATTTTTAGCTTTGCTCCTGTCTCTAAATCCTCAAATGTTACAGTTCCTTTATAAGAAAACTCTAATTCATTATTTCCCATAAGATGTAATACAACCACCTCGTTTCTAGGGGTTTTTAATCGTTTTATAAAAGAAGTTAACTCTTCATTATGCTCGTATAAATCTGTTATAAAAAAAATGAGTTCTTTATGATTGCGGTCATGTAAGCTTTTTGATGCATTTGGATTTACTGGCCACTTGCCTTTATTCTCTATATTGGCCAGTTCTAATAAAAAACGATTGTAATGCTGTTTCTGGATTTTAGGATATAAATCATATAAGCGATCTTCATTTAACCCAAACAACCCAATAGCATCACCTTGTTTCTGAGATAAATATCCTAATGAAGCTACTAATACTCTGGCATAATCCATTTTAGAAAGTTCCTGCTCTTTATGTAGCATAGAATTACTGGCATCCAAAATAAATTTTATAGAAATATTGGTTTCTACCTCTGATTGCTTGATATAATACCGTCCTGATCTGGCCAGCATTTTCCAATCCAGCAATCTTAGATCATCACCTGGTTCATAATTACGAAATTGAGTAAACTCCATTCCCGAACCTACATTACGGCTATTGTTTAATCCAGACAAATACCCATCAACTAATACTCGCGCGATTAGCGATAAGCCAGAAACGCTTTTAATAAGTTCTGGTTTTAATAATTGATGATAGTCCTGTCTCACGCGCTTCTTTTTCTAAGCTCCTACTTTTATATCTTCTAATAGATGATGTGTTACATTATCAGAAGTAATCCCTTCTGATTCTGCTCTAAAATTAACGATAACTCTATGTCTTAAAACAGGAATAGCCACGTGTTTAAGATCCTCTAAAGTCACTGATAATCTTCCTTGTGCTAATGCTCTTGCCTTAGCCGTTAATATCATTGCTTGACCAGCACGTGGTCCTGCTCCCCAATTGACCCATTCCTTTACATAAGAATTCCTTGTTGTTTCTGGTCTGGTAGCTCTTATAATTTTACTCACAAAAGAAATCAGATCATCACTTATAGGGACTTCTCTAACCAGATGCTGTAATCTAATAATATCATCTCCCGAAATCACTTTATTCAAGGTTTCATTTTTTGCACCTGTCGTATTTTTTAGAATTGTTGTTTCGTCTGACTCCGTAGGGTATCCAATTTTTATGTACAATAAAAACCGATCTTGTTGTGCCTCTGGCAGTGAAAATGTTCCTGATTGTTCTATTGGATTTTGCGTAGCAAGAATAAAAAATGGTTTGTCTAATTCATATGTTTTTCCAGAATAGGTTACTTCAAACTCTTGCATTGCTTCTAACAAAGCCGCTTGTGTTTTTGGTGGTGTACGATTGATCTCATCCGCCAATATGATATTAGAAAAAATAGGTCCTTTATTAAATTTAAAAAATTTCTTTCCTGTGCTATAATCTTCTTCCAGTATCTCTGTACCAATAATATCAGACGGCATTAAATCAGGAGTAAACTGAATTCTCTTAAAGTTTAAGTCTATAGCTTGTGCCAATGTTCTTATCATTAAGGTTTTTGCCAAACCAGGAACGCCTTCTAATAGCGCATGGCCGCCTGCAAGAAAGGTAATTAATAGTTGTTCTATAGTTTCTTCTTGGCCTGTAATGACCTTCCCTATTTCCTTTCTTAACTTCTGAAGTTTTTCGGTAAGAATATGTACTTCTTGTTCTATATCTACTAACTCTTTATCCATATGAATACTATCTTTTATGATGTTAATGCATACATCACGATATTAACACCAAATCGGGTATTATCTATTTTATACCACCGTTTATTCCTAAAATCATAATCCCATTCGCAACCATAATCCTTGTTACTGAATAAAACCCCTATCCTACCATTAATCACTATTGCTTTTAAATAATCATGTACGATATCATCTCCCCAACCATTTAATTCCTGAGATGTAGTGGGCGGTCCATCCTCAAACTCAAAAAATACCTTATAAATTTCGTGATCATTCGGTATCTTTTTTAACGCTTGCGGACCGAAAATATCCCCCATCTGCCGAACAAAAGATTTAGAGAATAACCCATCGATATCGTGATTACAATCATCTGCAAAAACAAAACCACCATTGTTTACATACTTCTTAAAGTTTTCTCTTTCCTTTTTAGTGAACTGTACTAACTTATGACCAGAAATATAACAAAATGGGCTTTTGAAAATTTCATCACTACTTAATGAAATAATCTTCTCCTGAGTATCTACCTTTAATGTAGTATACTCCACAAGAGAATTTAACAGGTTAGAAGGCATCCTTTGGTCTACATCCCAATCTCCTGATTCGTATTGTAATCGTGTAAAGAAAAATTTATTGCTCAATATGAAATTAACTAGGTATACTAACGAAACAATATAGATCATTAAATACTAAATGATCTAAAATTAAAGTTAATTAGGATTCTCTTAAATCAATTACTACCATTAGAGCGCAATTAAAAAATATGTGATTTACACTATACATTTTAACTACGCTCTATCTGATAGTTTCTAATTTTTAGTTAAGACAGTACTTATAAGATTATACTGCATCAGAAAGACTGGTAAAGGTAAAGTCTCGTATCTTCATATAAGGCACCAGATTTCCGTCAATCCTAACCTGCTTCCCTAGAGTTTCTAGGTTATTTAGCATAATGATTGGACTCTCGTTAAATCTGAAATTCTTAACTGGATATTTAATCTTTCCGTTTTCTATATAAAAAGTTCCATCTCTGGTTAGTCCTGTGTATAATAATGTTTGTGGATCTACAGTTCTGATATACCATAATCGTGTAACTAAAATACCTTTCTTAGTTCCTTTGATAAGATCTTCTAATGAAGCATCACCGCCCTGCATAATAAATCCGTTAGGAAAAGGAACAGGATCTACTCCTTTTTTCTCTGCCCAATAACGACTATACGCTAAGTTTTTTACTGCTCCATTTTCTATCCAACTCGTCTTTTTTAGTGGTTGTCCTGAACCGTTCCAAGTTCCTGTAGGCACTTCTGGATTTAACGGATCTGACCAAATATTCACTCGCTCATCTACGATCTTTTCTCCCATTTTGGTTCCTCCACCTTCTTTAGACATAAAACTACGTCCTTCATCTGCGGTACGTGCATTAAATGCAAATGCCATATTACCTAAAAGACCAACTGAAGCTGCTGGCTCTAAAATAACCGTATATTTTCCTGGCTCTATTGCCTTGGCTTCCTTAGACATTACAGCTTTGTTGATCGCTACGTTTGAGGCTTCTACCGCATCAAACTTAGAAATATCATTGTAATCTCTTGTCACCCAACCAGATCCAGTACCGTCATTACTACGCATAGTTACTGTAAAACTAGCATCAGTAAATTGGTTGTATGCGAACAAACCACTAGAGTTCATCATTGCGCTAAAACCTGCCGAGTCATTAAAGAACCCCGCCGCAGTAACATCCTTAGCAGCAGCTGGTTCGATACTGCTATTAGCAACTTCTGCACGATATTCTGGTGATACCTTTGCTGTGGCTTCTTTATATGTAATCGATTTATCGTATGTCTGTGGTCCCAGTGGGGCCATGAATTCTGGATTCTCTGGAGAGAGTTTTGCCAGTTCTTCAGCTCTTTTTACCACTTTTTTTAATGACTCATCATCAAATTCATCAATCGTAGCAGTACCCGATTTTTTTCCAAAATTAGATTGTACAACCAAGGTTTGATTCGATCTGTGTCCTGCTGTAGACACTGTATTTCTAGCATAACGGATATTACCACTTTCGCTTCCGCTTAAATTTACTTCACAAGCATCTGCAGTAGAAAAGCTCAATGCCTTTTCCATAATCTGCTTTGCTTCTTCTTTAGAATATATTGCCATGATATTTTTTATTTGTAAATAAGACTGTGATTTAAATTTTTCTACCTGTGTTGATCACATTCACACCATTAAAACGTGTGGTAGAACTTCCATGAGATACAGCACTTACTTGCGAAGGCTGTCCTTTACCATCAAAGAATGATCCGAACATTCGGTAATCATCTTTGTCACATATCTTAGCACAAGAATTCCAGAACTCTTGTGTATTAGATTGATACGCTACATCATCTAGCATACCTACAATTTTTCCATTTTTGATTTCAAAAAATACAGTTCCACCAAATTGGAAATTATATCGTTGTTGATCTATAGAATAAGAACCTCTACCTGCTATGTAGATCCCTTTTTCTACGTCTTTGATCATATCATCTATAGAATACTTCTCTTTTCCTGGTTCTAAGGAAACATTAGGCATACGCTGGAATTGTACATCATTCCAACTCTGAGAATAACAACATCCATGAGATTCTTTTTGATCTATCATGTGAACCTGATCACGTATTGCTTGGTAATTGGTTAATACACCATTACGCACTAAGTCCCATTTCTTTGTTTTTACTCCTTCATCATCATACCCTACAGCTCCTAAGGAACCTACTTGGGTTTTATCTGCCACAAGGTTTACAATATCACTACCGTATTTAAAGTTTTTAGTCTTCCATTTATCTAAGGTAGCAAAACTTGTTCCTGCATAATTAGCTTCATATCCTAAAACTCTATCCAATTCTAATGGATGTCCTACAGATTCGTGAATTGTTAAACCTAAATGATTTGGTTCTAATACTAAATCGTATTTACCAGCTTCAACAGATTTAGCAGTTAATCTTTGCTTCGCTTGCTTAGCAGCTATAGTAGCATCTTCTATGATATCATAACTTCCACGATATAGATTGAGCCCTTCAGGGCCTTTTAGCTTTTCTGAAGCTAATCCATCCATATACTCATACCCCATTCCCATCGGAGCACTCATTGCTTGGCGTGATTTAAATTTACCAGTACCTTTATCAATTGCGGTAACTGTAAATGTTGGCCAGATACGATGTACATCCTGATCAATATATGATCCATCGGTAGATGCAAAATATTTCTGCTCATTTACCATAAAGAGTCCAGAATTCACATAATTAGCTCCGTTCTCTAATGCTGCTGCATTTGCCGATAGTAATAAGTCTACTTTTTCGGAAACTGGTACATCTTTAAAATCCTTTTTAATAGGAGTTTTCCAAGATACTTCTCCATGCGATTTTACAGGAGCCAGCTTTACTTCTTCTTTTTGAAATTTGGAATTTGCTTTTGCAATTGCTACTGCTTGATCTGTAGCTTTCTTAATTCCGTCTTCGGTAACACTATTGGTAGATGCGAATCCCCAAGTACCATTAACAATTACTCGAATTCCGATACCAAATGATTCTGTATTAACCACGTTTTGTACTTTATCTTCTCGAGTAAATACATATTGGTTTAAATACCTACCGATTCTGGCATCGGCATATGTTGCTCCCAATGATTTTGCAGTATTGAGCGCTACATCAGCCATTCGTTTTTTAATGGCTATATCCATTCCCGGATTAAGCAGTGCTTCTGCGGGAATATCATTTCCCAGAAGTAGTGAAGGCATCATTAAAGCACCTGCTCCTAATCCTGTGTATTGAATAAAATCTCTACGTTTCATAAACCTCTTTTTTGATTGAGTGAATATTAAAATAAGTCTGATGAACTTTTTCTTGTAAAAAAGTACTTTAGCTAATCAATTACTAGAAGAGATTCCTAAAGTTTTGTTACAAGACTAACTTCCGTTAGCTTTAAAAGTAGAAAAATAATATCAAACCACCATAGGCCTAGAGACTACCTACATCGGATCTGCATTGCAGGATTCCGCAAAACAAATCTTGTAACAAAAACAACATAAGAGACTGATAAACAATACATTAAAATCATTTTTTAAATTAAATAATTCTCAATAAAACAGTCAAAAAGTGACAAAAAAATCAGTAAAAACACACATGCTTAAATTTTTGTTAAACTTTTAAGTGCTTCTTTATTAAATACTCAAAAAAACGACCAAACCAATAATATTTATTATTATAAACTATGAACTCTCATTTAATATTCGAGAAACTGGATTAAATATATTGTACTTATAACAAGCTTATTATTAAAACAATCTGTTAGAATATTTTGTAATTTAACCTTCTAAATTCCCAACTTTATATGGACACTCTTTTATCTTCAATTTCTAAATGTGACGTATGCGCCAAAAAATTAGAACTAGGTCCTAGGCCTATCGTCTCTGCTAGTACACATAGCAAAATTGTAATTATAGGACAAGCTCCCGGAAGTGTTGTTCATAAATCTGGAATTCCGTGGGATGATAAAAGCGGACAAAACTTAAGGGCTTGGATGGGTATTGATAATGACACTTTTTATAACTCGGAAATTACTGCATTGGTTCCAATGGGTTTTTGTTATCCTGGAAAAGGCAAATCTGGAGATCTCCCTCCTACGAAAGAATGTGCTCCATTGTGGCATCAAAAATTGTTAAGCACTATGAAAGAGGTAGAACTCATCTTACTAATTGGAACGTATGCACAACAATACTACTTAGGAAACAGACTCAAAAGAACACTTACAGAATCTGTGAAAAATTATAAAGAATATCTCCCCAATTATTTTCTATTACCTCATCCATCTCCAAGAAATAACATATGGCAGGCTAAAAACGAATGGTTTAAAAAAGAAATAATCCCCGAATTACAACTTCACATTAAGTCGATTATCGCATCATAATTCATATAACATCTTAAAAAAATAGCTGTCTTTCTGAACACCTATTTTTATTAATGCAACAACTTTTATAAACAATATTAATATTATTACAGAATAGTATATCTCGTTATTCCTGAGCCTCTCTAAGCTATGAAAATAAAATGCTAAATCCTTAAAAAATAGTTAATTATAATCAAAACTATATTAATTCTATCTTATCTTTAAGAAAAAACAAAGCCCCTATATCTTTTTAAAAAGATCATTTACAACTGTATTGTTTATTTTATTTCACTTTTATAAATATGAGACACACTCCCTGAGTGTCTTTTAAATTGTTCAGGGAATTAATCATTTTTAAAATAATTATCATCATGAAAAAAAAGTTATTAAACCTGGGGCGAACACTAGACAGAAATCAGCAAAAAAACATTAAAGGAGGTATGGTTGGGCCTATAGAAGTAGGTGATGAAATAATATCTGATTCATGCTCTAATCGACCATGTGTATTAAATTCTAATGATTGTCCTGCTGGTGAAGTTTGTACATCATTCACTACCAGAAAAGAATTTAGCGGAGGCGGTACCACGGTAGTTTGGTATGAAAATGAAAATCTTTGTGCTTGTTAAAATGTATTTAGTTTGAAACCAGAAGTTTGAAACTTCTGGTTTTTATTTTTTATAAAGACTATGTTAGTCAATATCTCCAAAGCTATATTAGTGAATTAAAGTTATACTAAATATCTTTCTTTAATAATGTCAATATGCCAAATCTCATGACCAATAATTGTAAATGCTGCTGCACGAGCAGACATATCCCCTCCACTAGCATTACCTATGTATGTTAACTGATAATCCGTAACACTATTAATAAAGGAAATAGAACTCTGTCTCACTATTTCGAATTCACTTATCAATTCGGTCATCGATTTTTGATTCGCTCCTGAAGGATCTACATATATATTCTGATCATACCCTGCCAAAGAAGTTTTATCATTTCTAGCAATACGGAAACATCGATACATGAATACACGCTCAGTATCTATTAAATGTTGTAAAATCTCTTTTGGACTCCACTTATTATTATCATACCTATATTCTTGCTTATCTGTAGAAATCGACTCAAAAAAGATTTTTACAGTATTTCGACCTACTTCGAAACCTTCTCTCAAATCTTGTTTTGGAGATACTTTATCAATATATCTACCATAATATCCATCATACTCTTTAGAACTCAAATCTCCGTTATACATTTTTTACATTTTTTAGTATATCTACAATGATATTACTTCTTAAAAAAATATTTGTAGTCCAGTTTTTATATAATGGAGATCCCAGTCCTATTTATTTACAATAAAAATATTATCTATTTATTTTTCTGAAAATAATAGATTATCAAATTATAAAATGGATAAAAACTTAAAAAACAATGTATTTAATTAGTTAAATATTTGAAGTAAACACAACATTTGCTAAAAAAACATCTATTTATCAAAACCAAGTATAATCATCATTTATCATTTCATTTATTTCAGTTATATATAAGAGATGATAAATGTGGTTTTTTTTTATATATTTACCCCAAAAGTGTTAAATTAAAGGCTAAATAGTTTATTTTTTTATCAAATAGTCTAAAACATTTTTATTATTACAATAAATATTGAGTTATGGAATTAATGGAGAAAGCACGTGAGTTTGAGGGCAGAAGTATGAGCAATATGTCCACTAGTGATCGAGTTGAAGCATCTAGAGAAGCAAAAGATCTCGTTTTGAGTCTTAATGAAATCTACAAACAAAATAAAGATCCGGAGATCATGGAAATGATGAAGATCATCACTGCTAAAAAACAAAAAATTGAAAAAAGACTTAAGGGTAGACCTGAAGTTTAAAAAACAATGTATATGATAAGTAAACTATATAGTATAGTTTACTTATCATATATTACTTATTAATTACTTTGTTATTATTCTGGAATCGTAAAGTAAAAGGTTGTTCCTTTTCCTTCTATTGATTCTAACCAAATTTCGCCGTTGTGAGATTCTACAATTTTCTTGCAGTGCGCTAATCCTATTCCAGTACCTTGATATTTTTCTCTGGAATGTAATCTTTGGAAAATTGCAAAGATTCTATCTTGATGAATTTTGGGAATTCCAATTCCATTATCCTTAACTGAAAACTCCCAATATTTTTTGGATGGGTTATCTTTATAATGTTTTTGGACAGCTCCTACTTGAATTTCTGGAATAATATCGTCCTCTATAAATTTGATTCCATTACTTACTAAGTTTTGTAACAATAATCGTAATTCTACAGGATTACCATTTATAATAGGTAATTTTTTTGAATCTATTTTAGCATTAGTCCTTTCCAAAATATTTTTAAAATCTCCTTTTAGTTCTGAAAAGATTTTATTCATATCCACTTTTGTAAAATCCCTCGTTCTACCTAATCTAGAATATTCTAATAAAGAATCTATAAGCTTCTTCATCCGAATACTAGCGTCCTTTATGAAATTAAGGCTTTCCTTTCCGATATCATCAAAACTATCGCCATAATCCTCTGATATTAAACCTATAAAACTGGAAATTGTATTTAAAGGTTCTTGCAAATCGTGACTAGCGATATACGCAAATTGTTCTAGTTCTTTATTTTTTGATTCTAGCACTAATGATTGCTCGTGTATTTCTTTATTCTTTTCCTCTAGGGACGCATTCAATCTTTTTTTATTGAGATAACTTCTATATATAAAAAAACCTCCAATTAGAATTAGAGCGATCAACGCAATTAAGTACCAATTAATCTTTTTTTGATTATCTATCTCTGAACGTTGTTGTTCTAAAATTTCCTCTTTTTTTCTAATCTCTTCATTCTGTTCCTCCAAATACTCTTGTTGCTTTTCAATCTCCTGAATACTCGCTTCAATCTTTTTTTCTTGAGTTTTTATAAATGTAACTTGATCTTGAATATTTCTCTCTAGCTCTTTTTCTATAAGTAATTTTTCTTCGTATTTCTTTTCTTGTATTTTACTTTCACTTGATAGCTTTTCAATCCAATTATTTCTATCTACTATACTCCCTTGGATTGTATCAATAGCCCTTGCTTGATTTGATATTTTTTCTTCTTGTTGCTTTATTTGTTCTTCTTTATCCTTAATAGCAACCTTCTGTTCCTCATTTTCGTCTAAAGCTTTTTCTAAGGATTCTTCTACTGTTTTAAATAAACCTTTCCATTTTTGAGAAGACGTAATTGCGTATTGTTCTAACGAGGGAGCTGTTACAAAACCTTCATTTTTAATTCGATTTACATTAATCTCGTATTCAAAAGAATCGCCAACATTAACCATGTTGATCATAGAAGAATTATAAAAGTAATCTTCTGTAACTAGTAATATATTTTTTTCTGAAATTTTGCCAAGAATATAATTTATATCATAATTATACTTATTATGAACATATAACAACTGAACATCTTTAATACTTTTTACAAATTGAAAACGAACAATTTCTACCGGCTTTCCAAAAATCTTCCTTTTTTGAGCCATTGATTTTAGGTCGATGATTGTTCTATCTGGTCCCAAAACCCCAATTTTAAAAGTATCTATCTCATCTATTTCTGGCCAGCCTACTTGTTGCGCAAAATTATATATGAATATGGCACGTTGTACTCTTTTCACTTCTTCATTAGCTGTCTCCTGAGCAATAAGGTTGTTAGCCCCAAATACGGAAAACCAGGCTAACAATGCGATTAAAACATATTGCCTATTCCATTGAATACATAAAAAAATACACAAATTATTAATCATAACTTTAACAATAACCGAAGATAATAATTAGCACCATTAACTCCGAATTGTTGTACTCTTCTGCTGTAAACAAAATTGCCGTTACTAGTATTTGCTGAATGTTTATGTCTATCTGGATAGACATTAAAAATGTTGTTCCCTCCTAGTGTACATTTCACATAATCATTAATCTGATAAGAAACTGCTAGGTCGGTTGTTAGTTTTGGAGAAAATGTTTGATCACGAGATTCTATATTTCCGGTATAATTATTTAGTACCCAATTTGATTGATCTCCATCATCCGGATGTACGAACTTTACTTCTCCAAATAAAGTATTAACCATTTGTAATCGAAATTTACCAAACTCATACGAAAATAAAGAGTTTACTTTATAATTAGGTTGTGCAGACTCTACTCTTGCAATCTCTTCTCTATTAAAAAGTACGTCCTCTTGACCAATAAGAGAAGGAGATACTTTTATATTTCCTTTTACCTTAGTACTAGTAATATTAGCGCCTAAAGAAGCGCCTAATTTTCCACTACCAAGATCTTCTTTATAATGTATTGCTAGATCTCCTCCTGATGTTTTAGAATCAATAGCATTGGTAAAAAACTGAGCCGCACCTACCCCAAATGGTTCAAGAATTGTTTCATACCCTTCTGCAAATCTACCAGAGAGTACAATTCTGTCATCAATATTAATTAAGTAGTAATCAAAAGTAAAAGTGAAGTTATCATTCAATTTCCCACTTACTCCGGCACTAAAATGCTTGGATAATTCTGGTTTTAATTTATCAATCTGAAATGCTTCTGTTGCTACAGCACTTTCATTATTAAATGTCCCTACCTGAATACTTTCTCCATTTACAAATTGTGTACTAATATTTTGGAAAAATACTTGATGCAATGATGGTGCTCTAAAACCTGTAGAAAATCCTGCTCTAACACTTATACCATCATTAATTCTATATCTACTTGATAGTTTCCAGATAGCTTGTCCTCCAAAATCATTATAGGCTTCATATCTTGCTGCTGCTTTAACCAATAATTTTTCTGATATGTTAGTCTCAACATCAAAATAGGCGGAACTATTTGTTCTAAAACGATTTAGTTCATTTTCTGGTTGAAAACCAGGAAAAACTTGAGCTCCGGCAGCTCTTGGAAGCTCATCTCCAAATTCATCAAAATAGGTACTACCACCTGCTATATATGATGCTTCTTCTCCTGCAATAATTTGATAATTCTCTACTCGCAATTCTGCTCCGAATGCTATATTAACTCCTTTGAGCCAATCAAAAGTTTTAGAAATATCTAGATTCGTAGTATTTTGTTGGTACTCAAACCCGCCGGCATAGAAAGTTCTGGGCGAGGCTACTCCTAACGAAGCATTATTAGAATTATTTACTGTATAATCTAAACTATTGATACCAATAGAGTGACTAAAATCTACATTCCATCCATTCTTGACTCCTCTAATTCCACCTGCCACTACATCATCCTGAATATCTGTTAATATCTGAGGAGAAAAACCATTAGGAAATAACTCTGGAACTACTCTATCCTGATCCTTTGGAAAACGATAAAATCCAGCTGCCATCCCTTCTCTATAATTTCTTCCTCCTTGTAGGTAAAATGTTGCTTTTTCGGACATTTTGATTTCTCCATTAAATGCCAACGTAAGGTTTTGCGTTTCTGCACTTCCAATTTCCATAACTCTATTTCCGGAATAGCCTGTTTGGTCAAAGAAATTATTTTCTTGGATCAACCTCTGATCTTCTACAAGATCTTCAGTATATACAGTACCTGTATAATCTCCAGCCCTATTTATCGACTCTCTATCTCTATATTCGGCAGTTACATTGATATATCCTTCTTTTCCAATTTTTAATCCAAAATTAGCCGCAGAATACGTAGTGAAACCATCTCCTTCTGTCGTAATACCAACCCTATTATCTATATTAATGACCTCTGTTTGTTTCTTTAAAATAATATTTATCACACCTGCTATTGCATCTGATCCATATTGAGAAGTTGCTCCATCACGTAATATTTCTATTCGCTCTATAGATGCTATAGGAATCGCATTAAAATCAGTCCCCACTGTACCCCTACCAACAGTTCCATTTACATTTAACAAAGAGCTATTATGCCTGCGTTTCCCATTCACTAATACTAAGATTTGATCAGGTCCTAAACCACGTAAAGTTGCTGGATCAATATGATCCGTACCATCCGCTATGGTTTGATTAGTAGAGTGAAAAGATGGAACTAAATAATGTAAAATATGGCTTAACTCTATTTGTGAAGAATTAGTAATCTCCTGAGGAGAAATAATATCTACAGGAGCTGTTGTTTTAAGTAAAGATCTTGGTTTTGCTCTGGAACCGACTGAAATGGGTTGATCTATAGAAAACCCCGTTTCTAGAACAAAATCCAACTGGGTAGTTTCTCCCACATTTACGATTGTAGTCTTTGAAACTGAGTTATACATCACAAATCCAGCTGTAAGAACATACTCGCCTTCTTCTACATCAAACGTATAGTTTCCATTTACATCCGTTGTAGTGTTTTGATTAGTCCCTTCTATACTAACTCTTGCTCCCGGTAAACTACCAAATTGATCGGAAACATTCCCAGAGATAGTTGCTCTAGATTGTGATAAAGTTATTTGACAAAAAAAGAATATTGAGGCGATACAGGATATAGTCTGTAATCTAACCATAAAGGTAATTTTAAATTTATTTCCTATTAAAACGTTTGTGTTCTTAAACCGTTTGTGCAATATAAATAATAAAAAACAAAAGTTTCTTAAAACTAATGTTGTTTGATGGATTTAAAGAAAGAATACTTTACTCTACCGGAATTAATTCTTCATTAAAGTATTTAGTTATAATGCCATCTACACTAACTCTAGATAACATTTTACCACTAAATTCTTTAATTTGATCAATAGAACCTGCTAATTCTTTATCTTCTTTTGTCAGTTCTGCTCCAATCATTAAAATGATCGTTGTATTCTTTAAAGAGTTTTCTAAATCTTGAAATTTTGATAAAAATTCCCAACCATCCATTACCGGCATGTTAATATCTAAAAAGATAATCTCTGGAACTATTCCTGATTGAATAATCTGTAAAGCCTCTAAACCATTTTTAGCGATCAATACCTCATCAACATATCCAGTTTTTGAAAGTACGATCTTATTAAAAAAAATGGTTGCATCACTATCATCGACTAAAAGTACTTTTGCTATTGTTTTCATTGGAGTGGGGTTTAAAAAAATGTCTTTTAACTACTTTATTTAAAGTTGGGAATGATAATGGCTTATTAACAAGGTCTTTTACAAAATGGTTTTCTTTAGATTTCTCTACATCGCTAACATCAGAAGATGTGGTAAGTATTATAACCTTAATCCCTTCTATCACTTTTTGATTTAATTTGGAATACTCAATTAAGAATTCCCAACCATTCATCGCAGGCATATTAAGATCAAGAAAGATTAGATTAGGTTTTAATTCAGTTCCTTTTTCGACGTCATTTAGATATTCTAAAGCAGCTTTACCACTCTGTCTTACCATTATGTTATTGAAACTATTATGTTTTGATAAAACTTTGCTATTGAAGTAATTAGTAGGCTTATCATCATCAATCAATAAAACGCAATCAATTGGATTATTCATAATATATTTTCGTTGGTTTCGCACAAAAGAAACACATCTATATTAAAAAACAATCTTCAACAAAATTCTAAACAGCTGATTTACGATTAAAAGCACAAAAAACACGATAAAACGTATTTCACATTAAAAAAAAGTAACTTTCAGGGAAATTTAAGATCATTCCTAAAGATTTACACAGCTATTAACTTACCGAATCTTTAAAATATGTAGAAATAATTTCTAAAACAATCTCTTTGGTTAACATCTTATCCCTAAACTCCATAACTCTTGAAAAAGATGTTAGTTTTTTTTCCTGCTCCGTACTTAACTTAGTACCTAATAATATCACAATTACTGAGTTCTTACAATGTTCTGACAACTCCTCATGTTGTTCTAAAAACTCCCACCCGTTCATTACAGGCATATTTAAATCAAGAAAAATTATATCGGGAACAGAACTCGTCTGGATACTATGTAAAGCTTTTTCGCCATTAGTTGCTAACACGACTTCTTCAACACAATCAGTTTTTAGGATTATTGTTTTATTAAAAAAATTGGTTGCCTTACTATCGTCAACTAAAAGGATCCTTTTTAACTTATTCATTTAGGCAAAAATATAAAAAACACTTAAGCTATCTAAAGAGTGCTAAGCTTAACTTTTCACAATATTAATAGTAAAATGTTTTTCTATAACATTATCTAACAAATCCAATGATAATGGCTTATTTATAAAATCATCTACTGAATGATTTTTTATTGACTCATTAACGTCATCGGGATTAGAAGATGTAGATAATAAAATCACTTTAATCCCTTCTGTAGTAATCTTATTTAGCTTAGCAAATTCTACTAAAAACTCCCAGCCATTCATAGCTGGCATGTTAATATCTAAAAAAATAAGATCTGGTTTCACTGCTTCTTTATTCTCAACTTTGGATAGATACTCTAATGCAGCTTTCCCACTCTGCACCGTATTTACATTATCAAAACTATTATGTTTAGTAACTACCCTTTGATTAAAGAAATTTGTGGCCTTATCATCATCGATTAAAAGCACACAAGTGACTGATTTCCCCATAAAAATTTCCAATTACACTCAAAAAAACTAAACTTATTCGACATACACACCATAAAACCAGACTTTTCGAAACAGTTTTCGTTTAAACACAAGATTTAAACGACAAAACAACATTAAATGTTTACCCATAATGAAATTACGGTATTAAAGCTTTAATAAATCGTAAAATCAAAATTGACAATCGTTTAACAAACTACTATTAAAAATAAATGTAAATTTGAAAAACTATTCGGACAGTAATTTGTCAATAACATTTGTAAGGGATTTATGCTTGACAAAATAAAAAATAGTTGCAAAACAACTACATTAACTTATTCAATATTTAAAAATGCTCAAGATGTTCCTTCTGACGATTGGAATAATATAAATAATGAAAATAATCTTTTTCTTACTTTACATTATCTTACCACATTAGAAAATACTTTATCACAAACCATCGGATTTAGATACATACTATTTTATGATAAAAACACTCCTGTGGGGATCGCTGTTAACCAACTTATTAAGTTTAACACTGAAGATCTGAAATTCCAAGAATTCCCTTGTCGAATAAGTGATACCATCAAAAATACTTTTATAAAAAACATGGATGTAAAAGTACTTGTCTGTGGTAATCTTTTTTCTTGTGGAGAGCACGGTTTTCTATATTCTGATAAAATTAGCGCAAAAAAAGCTTTTGAAAGTTTATCAGATGCATTGCGAGAAATTAGAAAAGCCGAAAAATCAGAGAAACCTTCTTTTATATTATTAAAAGAATTTTGGCCTTCATCATTTAACCAAAGTGACTCTATTAAAAGACAAGATTTTAGAGAGTTTAGTATTGATGTTAATATGGTTTTGAAAATTAAGAGTAACTGGAATAATTTTGATGATTATCTGGATAGCATGAAAACTAAATTCAGAACCAGAACAAAAAAGGTTTTTAAAAAATCTGCTGATATTGTAGTAAAAGATTTTAGTGATGAAGATATTAGTATCTTTCATAAAGAGATTGACACTTTATATCTTTCTGTTTTAGATAAAGCAGATTTTAAAATCGGAAAACTCAATGCACTTACCTTTAGAAATCTTAAAAAATCCCTTAAAGATCTATTTGTATTTAGAGCATACTTCTTAGATGATAAACTAGTAGGCTTCACCACTTCTTTTATTCTCAATACAGTTGTAGAAGCGAACCATATTGGTATTGATTACGCATACAATAAGAGTCACGATATTTATCAAAGAATGTTATACGATTATGTTGATTTAGCAATTTCTAAAAAAGTTAAGGAATTAAGGCTAGGTAGAACAGCGGAGATTATCAAAAGTTGCGTGGGTGCAAAACCTGTTGAGATGAAACTATATGTTCGTCATGGAAATTCCATTTCAAATAAAATATTAAAACCTTTAGTAGATTTTATTTCTCCAAGTGAATATGAAGTAAGGAATCCTTTTAAACTTCAGTTAAGTTAATAATGGATTCACTGACTCAAATTGTATTAGGTGCCGCTGCGGGCGAAGCGGCTATAGGTAGAAAAGTAGGAAATAAGGCGATGCTTTGGGGAGCCATTGCCGGCACAATTCCTGATTTAGATGTTCTGGCTAAACTATTCTTTGATAATGTAACGTCTAATGAATTGCATAGAGGTTTTTCGCATTCCATATTATTTAGCATTCTTATGGCACCAATTCTAGGGTGGCTACTAAGTAAACTTTATAAAAACAAAGAAGCCGATTGGAAAGATTGGACAAAACTTATGTTCCTTGGGTTATTTACTCACCCTATCCTAGATGCTTTTACAACTTGGGGGACACAATTATTCTGGCCTTTAGATCATAAAGTCGCCTTTCACAATATTTTTGTAGCAGATCCTTTATACACAATCCCTTTTTTAGTTTTTGTAATCGTAGCTATGTTTTACAAAAGGACAAATCCTAGAAGAAGATTTTTTAACAATCTAGGATTACTTTGTAGTAGTTTTTACCTATTAGTCACCCTAGTTTTACAACAAATAGCCAAATCTAATTTTATTGTTAACCTAGAAAATCAACATATTACTCATAATGAAATACAAACCCGTCCTACTCCACTAAATAGTATTCTTTGGACAGCCAATATCGAAACCACTGATTCATTTTTGATAGGATATTACTCATTATTGGATGAAGATAAAATTGTAACGTTTTCTGAGTTCCCTAAAAATCATCACTTATTAGGTGAAATGAGCAATGAACCTTTAATCCCAAGACTTATAAAATTATCTGAAGGTTGGTATACTATTGAAAAAAGTAAGGACAAAATATATTTTAATGACCTTAGATTTGGTCAACTAGGAATGGGAAAAGATGCAAGTCGTTTTGTATTTAGCTACGAGTTATACTATGATGATAATGGTAATTTACAAGCTAAAGAACGTGAACGTAATATGGAGGAAGCCTCTCCTATGTTAGAAAAGCTTTTTTCTAGAATACTTGGAAATGAGTTATAAAAAAAGAGTTTATTATCATAAACCCTTTTTCTTTCTTAATATTAGCAAAATATATTATGTAAACTCACAAATAATACCTCCCATTAATGCTAGACATACAGTCCAATAGCCAACATTTACTAATATATATTTAGTTCCTTTTCTTTCGAATAAAGCGTTCGTTCCTAATACAGGTAAAACAAAAAATATTCCAGCCATAGCACCGTGCAAAGCACCATGCTTAAATGTTCTAAAGTTAGCTCCGTACTTATTCATAAAATCTTGTGTATACTGATAGATCTCTGTACCTTCCTTTGTTAAATCCGGTTCATTCATTAAGCTTTGAAAAAAACCATTTTGATGTATCACCATAGTAGGAAGTGAGGAAGCTAACATAAAACTTAGAATGAGAGAAATAACAAATATTATTGCCATATTTCCTCCTTTTAAATCATCTGTAGTAAATCCACAAGCATTCATCCAAGCAGTACCAAACACCTTTGGGTTATACCATATAAATCCTAACACTATGGGGATAAGAGCTGCGATTGCAACTATTAATAAATTAAATTCCATATCGGTTTGTTTTTTAAGTTGTTACTCAAATATAACTAAAATCAAGTTTATCTAAACTTACCAAACTAAATAGACCAAACGGAAAGAAAAAATCAATAATATAACCCCCGTAATCTTAAAAAAGATATTTAATCTATAAGGAGTTATAAATTGTTTAAGCTTAGCTGAAAGAAATACTTTTAACAAATCTGTCGTCAATATGCCAGTTAGCACAGCAATTAAAAATACTAAAAGAGCTATTGTATCTACATATTTTTCCTGTCCATATTTAAATACTCCAATCCAAACAATAAATACAAAAGGATTAAAAAAATTAACACTAAAACCTTTTACAAAAAAAGTGCTCCATTTCTTAGAATTAACAGATACATTCTTAGTAACTGTAGCTTTTTTAAACAGATAATTAACTCCCAATCCAAAGAGTATAGCACTGCCTATAATACCAATCCAAAATTGATTTTGTGATGCTTTCATAAAAGAAGAAAGTCCGTAATAACATAATAAAACACAGATGATATCACTTATTATTATTCCTAGAGCTACTGCTATTCCAGCTTTTGCTCCAAACTGAAAACTACTATTTAGTAATAGAAAAAATACTGGACCAACAAAAATGATCATCGCTATTCCAATAAAAAAACCTTCAATAAATGACATATATTCTAAATAACAACTATGACCATGTATAAGTTGTAAATATAGATATAATCATGTGTTTTTATAACCAATCTTTTAGAAGATAAAAATATATTCATTATTCCCTTTTACAACTCCATTTCATTATTTTTTGTTGATATTTTCATTGAAATAATCATAAAAAATAACGCATTCGAGAAACATATTTTAAAATATTCACAACAAACATCTACGATAAATATAAATACCTATATTTATCCACCAAATTGAATGGTTATTTATGAGTACACACTATAAAGTAAAAGTAAATAAGGATTTTGAGGCTATGATATCTGAAGAAGATATTTCAAAAACCAATATTGTTAAAACTTCCGACTCCACATTTCATATCTTAGAAGAACATCAATCTTATCATACGGAAATAATAACATCTGATTTCAATAGTAAAAAATATACTGTAAAAGTAAATGCCAATACCTATGACGTTGATATATCTAACCAATTAGATATGATGATTTCCGAAATGGGATTTTCTATTGGTGCTTCTAAACAAGTAAACGCTATAAAATCTCCGATGCCAGGTCTTATTATAGATATACAGGTAGCCGTTGGCCAAACAGTAAAGGAAGATGACTATTTACTGGTTCTTGAGGCTATGAAAATGGAGAACATCATTACTTCACCTAGAGAAGGAACCATAAAATCTATTGTCGTCTCTAAAGGAGATGCTGTAGATAAAGGGAAGTTATTAATTGAGTTCGAATAAAACTTATTCAATTTAAATCAAAAGAAATATCATACGTAATCATATACTATGAAAAAAATATTAGTTGCCAATAGAGGTGAAATTGCCATAAGAGTTATGCAAACTGCTCGTAAGATGGGAATTAAAACAGTTGCTATATATTCTACTGTAGACAGAAATGCACCACATGTAAAATTTGCTGATGAAGCAGTCTGTGTAGGTGAAGCACCTTCTAGCGAATCTTATTTATTAGGTTCTAAAATTATTTCGTTTGCCAAAGAACTAAACGTGGATGCAATACATCCAGGTTATGGTTTCTTAAGTGAGAATGCTGATTTTGCGGAAGAAGTTGAAAAAAACGATCTTATATTTATTGGGCCAAAATCCAAAGCCATAAAAGTTATGGGAAGTAAGCTAGCAGCTAAAGATGCTGTTAAGGCTTATGATATCCCAATGGTTCCAGGAATAGATGAGGCTATTACTGATGTAGACAAAGCAAAAACTATCGCCAGGGAGATTGGTTTTCCTATTCTAATAAAAGCATCAGCTGGTGGTGGTGGAAAAGGAATGCGGGTAGTAGAAAAAGAAAGTGATTTAGAATCACAAATGCAACGCGCTATTAGTGAAGCTATCTCTGCTTTTGGTGATGGATCTGTATTTATTGAAAAATATGTCGCTTCTCCAAGACATATTGAAATTCAGGTAATGGCCGATACTCATGGAAATGTTATTCATCTTTTTGAAAGAGAATGCAGTGTACAACGAAGACACCAAAAAGTAGTAGAAGAAGCTCCTTCTGCTGTTTTAACAGCTGATTTACGTTCTAAAATGGGCGAAGCAGCAGTAAAAGTCGCTAAAGCTTGTGATTATGTAGGCGCAGGAACTGTAGAGTTCTTATTAGATGAAAATCACAATTTTTATTTCCTAGAAATGAATACTCGTTTACAAGTAGAACATCCTGTAACAGAATTAATAACAGGAACAGATCTTGTAGAATTACAAATCAAAGTAGCAAGAGGAGAACAACTACCTATTACACAGGAAGATTTAGAAATTAAAGGACACGCATTAGAATTAAGAGTATATGCTGAGGATCCGCTAAATGATTTCTTACCAAGTGTCGGTAATTTAGAGACTTACAGAATTCCTTCTGGAAAAGG
Source organism: Aquimarina amphilecti (assembly GCF_900109375.1). Classification (GTDB taxonomy): domain Bacteria; phylum Bacteroidota; class Bacteroidia; order Flavobacteriales; family Flavobacteriaceae; genus Aquimarina; species Aquimarina amphilecti. The sequence goes on along the minus strand of NZ_FOAB01000004.1, from coordinate 442,466 downwards.
TATAAGAGTAGATAATGGTTTTGAAGAAGGTATGGATATCCCTATTTATTATGATCCTATGCTTTCTAAACTAATAACCTATGGAAAAACAAGAGAAGAAGCTATTCAATTAATGATCAATGCCATTGATAATTATATTGTAGAAGGTGTACAAACTACTCTACCTTTTGGAAAATTTGTATGCCAACATGAAGCGTTTACATCTGGAAATTTTGACACTCATTTTGTGAAAAAATATTATACTCCAGATGTATTAAAATTAGAAATGCAGCAAGAAGCAAGAATAGCAGCATTGATAGCTATAAAACAATACCAAGAAGATCAACAAAAATTACGATTACCAATTCGCTAACATATGAACTCTAAAATAAAAACTTTACAAGAAAAAATTGATCTAGCGCATTTAGGTGGTGGTGAACAACGCATAGAAAAACAACATCAAAAGAAAAAACTAACCGCGCGAGAACGTGTAGCTTATTTTCTAGACGAAGGATCTTTTGAAGAAATAGGTATTCTTGTTACTCATAGAACCACCGACTTCGGAATGGAAAAAGAAATCTATTATGGGGATGGTGTAGTTACAGGTTATGGAACTGTTAATGGTCGATTGGTATATGTTTTCGCACAGGATTTCACTGTTTTTGGAGGTGCCTTATCAGAAACACACGCAGAAAAAATCTGTAAAGTAATGGATCTTGCTGTTAATGTTGGAGCTCCAATTATTGGTCTAAATGATTCTGGCGGAGCTAGAATTCAGGAAGGAGTTCGATCATTAGGTGGATATGCAGATATTTTTCATAAAAATGTACAGGCATCTGGTGTTATCCCTCAGATTTCTGCAATTATGGGACCTTGTGCTGGTGGTGCGGTATACTCTCCTGCTATTACAGATTTTACCATCATGGTAGAAGATAGTAGTTATATGTTTGTAACTGGTCCAAATGTTGTAAAAACAGTTACTAACGAAGAAGTCACATCAGAAGAATTAGGAGGTGCGAGCACACACTCTTCGAAATCAGGAGTGGCTCATATTACTTCATCTAATGATATAGAATGTCTAGAAGATGTAAAAAAGCTGTTGAGTTATCTTCCTCAAAATAATCAAGAAACACCAGAAACAATCTCTTATTCGTTGGCAGATGAAAAAAGAGAAATTCTGGCTGATATTATTCCTGATAATCCGAATAAACCGTATGATATGCATGAGGTTATTGAAGGAATAATTGACGAAGATTCTTTTTATGAAATTCATAAAAATTATGCAGAGAATATTATTGTAGGTTTTGCTAGAGTTGGTGGAAGAAGTGTTGGTATTGTAGCCAATCAGCCTATGTTTTTAGCAGGTGTTTTGGATGTAAATAGTTCTAAAAAGGCTGCACGTTTCACACGTTTTTGTGACTGTTTCAACATTCCTTTACTTGTTTTGGTTGATGTACCTGGATTCTTACCTGGGACAGATCAAGAATGGAATGGAATTATAGTACACGGAGCAAAATTATTATATGCCCTTAGTGAAGCAACGGTACCAAAAGTAACAGTGATTACGCGTAAAGCTTATGGTGGTGCTTATGATGTAATGAACTCTAAACATATTGGAGCAGACCTTAATTTTGCTTGGCCAACTGCAGAAATAGCTGTTATGGGAGCAAAAGGTGCAAGTGAAATAATTTTCAGAAAAGAGATCAAAGCTTCGGATAACCCTGAAGCAAAACTTGCAGAAAAGGAAGCTGAATATGCCGATAAATTTGCAAATCCATATAGAGCAGCACAGCGAGGGTTTATAGATGAAGTAATTCTTCCAGAAGATACTAGGAGAAAACTTATTAAAGGGTTTAGCATGTTAGAAAAGAAATCTATTGATCGTCCTAAAAGAAAACACGGTAATATTCCTCTATAATATAATATAGGCAGTATCCATAACATTTTTCTATTTTTACGATATTATAAGAATAGATGTAGTCCCCATGAATAACAAACAACTTACCAAATTTGCAATCTATGCAATTGCTGTACTTTGTGCAGCATTAATTAATGAATTTGTAATTAAATATGTAAAAAAACATATTAACGAACAAGGATATCTACTAGTACTGGTAGATATGCTAATTGTGGTACTAATTTTTGCTCCAGCTTTTGCTTTGGTATCTAAATACACTAAAAAACTGTCTAAAGCCTATTTAAAAACATCTAAAAAAGTATCAAGTAGTAAAAATGGTAATTTGCTGGGTTTTACCGTGGCAATCATTATTTTATTTATTCTTTTTGCCTTTCTAAGGCATAATATCAATGTAATTCAGGACTTAAAAACTATGATCCCTTAAAGTTACACATCACATATTATGATTCCTTCTTTTAGAGATTCTAAACTATCCTCATAGGTAGGAATAAACTCTTGCGCTACATAACCAGTAAATCCATTCGTTACAATAGTTTTCATGATAGCTGGGTAATTAAGTTCTTGGGTGTGATTAATCTCATGCCTGCCAGGGACACCTCCTGTATGATAATGTGCTATATAATCTTTATATTTATTAATAGTAGCAATGATGTCACCCTCCATAATTTGCATATGGTAAATATCATAGAGTAATTTAAAATTGTTAGAACCGATTTTATCAACTAGTTGAACTCCCCAAGGAGTATGATCACATTGATAATCTGTATGATCTACTTTACTGTTAAGTAATTCCATTACTAAAGTAACATCATTCTTTTCTGCATGTTTTACCAAAGGTGCTAATCCTTTAGCGCAATTCTCCAAACCAATAGCATCAGTTATACCATTTCGATTTCCGGAAAACACAATAACCTGCTTAATTCCTGAGTATGATGCTTTCGAAATAAGATTAAAATAATTTTTCTGAAGTTCTGAATGATTTTTTATGCTATTAAATCCTTGTGTAATACTAGCAAAAGTATCTGTCGCTAGAGAACAGTTTAATCCATTTTTTATGACAATTTCCCATTCATTCGGTTTCAAAAGATCAATAGCTTTTATACCTATATCACTTGATTTTTCTGCAAATTCTTCCAATTCTATATTCCTGTAACACCATCTGCACACAGCATGATTTATGTTTCCTTTTAAACCATCCCGAAATGAATTCAAAATATTCTTTGAAACAGACTGAGAAAATACTGTACCTCCAAAACCAATAGCACCTATACCCATTGATAAGTTTCTAATAGCTTTTCTTCTATTTACTTTTGACATTAGGCTTGAATTATTTTTTTAATGAATCACTAATTTAATTAATGATTTGTTAATTGTATTGTTAAAAAGCAAACAAACTTCTTATATTAGAACCGAAATTAGATTTATTCTATTTCTACAACTGTTAATTCATATAATTATAGTTGAAAAAACACCTTTCTTCCAGAACAAGAAGAAAACAGACAAACAAAACTACTATCAGAGCTTACAATAGTGCTTATAAAAGCCTATTCATGTTGTATTAAATTAATAGAACTATAATGAGATTTCTATACTATATAGATATGCTCGTTATCATTTTAATTATAGACTGTCTGTAAACATCAAAAAAAGTATGGAACAAGAACCTCAATATGACGCAATTGTCGTAGGAACAGGAATTAGTGGTGGCTGGGCTGCCAAAGAGCTTTGTGAGAAAGGACTTAAAACTTTGGTATTAGAACGTGGTCGTATGGTCACACATATCGATGATTATACTACTGCCAATGACGATCCTTGGGATTATGAATTAAAAGGTGAACCTTCAAGATCAGAAATTGCTGAACAACCTAAACAACATCGAACAGGTTATGTAACTGATAAGGCGCATCGTCATTTCTTTGTTAATGATCTAAAACATCCTTATAATGAAACAAAACGTTTTGATTGGATAAGAGGCTATCACGTGGGTGGTCGATCTTTGATGTGGGGAAGACAAAGTTATAGACTATGTGATTTTGATTTTGACGCAAATAAAAAAGATGGAATCGCTGTCGATTGGCCAGTACGATATAAGGATATAGCTCCATGGTACGATAAAGTAGAAGAATTTATTGGTGTCAGTGGAGAAAAACTTGGATTAGAACAATTACCGGACGGACAATTTCTACCTCCTATGGAATTAAATTGTGTAGAAGATCACTTAAAAAAGAATATTGCTGAAAATTATGAAGATCGACTTCTAACTATTGGAAGAACTGCACATATTACCGGAACCAAAACATTTGAAGGAAGGATGAATTGCCAGTACCGTAATCGATGTATGAGAGGTTGTCCTTTTGGAGCTTATTTCAGTAGTAACTCCTCTACCCTTCCTGCAGCAGAGAGAACTGGAAATATGACTTTACGTCCTAATTCTATTGTTCATCAAGTTTTATATGATGATAAGACTGGGAAGGCAACTGGCGTAGAAGTAATTGATACACTCACCAAAGAAAAAATGCAATTTACGGCTAAGGTAATTTTCTTATGTGCTTCAGCCATTGCCTCAGCAAGTATTCTAATGCAATCAAAATCTGAGCGTTTTCCAAATGGTATGGGTAATGACTCTGGAGAATTAGGGCATAATATTATGGATCACCACTTTAAAGCAGGAGCTTTTGGAAAATATGACGGCTTTAAAGACAAATATTTTAAAGGACGACGACCTAATGGAATTTATATTCCTCGTTTTAGAAATATTGGAGGAGAAACTGACCAAAAGAATTTTAAACGTGGATATGGCTATCAAGGAGGTGCTAGTCGTTCTAATTGGGAAGAAACTATTGCTGAACTTGGATATGGAAAAGAATTAAAAGAGAAAATCTTAGAACCTGGAGGTTGGCGAGTTGGTCTTATGGGATTTGGAGAATGTCTACCATATCATGAAAACAAAATGAGTTTGGATTATAATACACTGGATGAGTGGGGATTACCAACAATCACATTTGACGCAGAGTTTAAAGAAAATGAGCTCGAAATGCGAAAAGACATGATAAAACAAGCTATGGATATGCTTACTAAAGCAGGGTTTACAGACATACAACCTTGGGATGATATTGGAGCTCCTGGCTTAGGTATTCACGAAATGGGAACTGCGAGAATGGGTAAAGATCCTAAAACATCAGTCCTAAATGCTAATAATCAAGTCCATGCTGTACCAAATGTATATGTTACCGATGGAGCGTTTATGACTTCTGCTAGTTGTGTAAACCCATCATTGACTTATATGGCTTTTACAGCAAGAGCAGCAGATCATGCAGCAAAACAAATTAAAAACAACGCTTAATCTTAGTACTATGAACAGAAGAGAAGCATTAAAAAACATAGGTTTATCAGCTGGATATATCGCTGTTACACCTGCAGTATTAAGTCTATTACAAAGTTGTCAAAAAGAATATGTTTTAGACTGGACACCAGAACTTATATCAATAGATGAAGGGAAAGCCTTAGAACAAATTGTAGATCTTATTCTTCCGGAAACGAATATACCTGGTGCAAAATCATTACATGTACCAATGTTTATTGATAAATTTATCAACCAAAGTGTTGAAGAAGTTGAGGAAGCACAAATGTTTAAATACGGTGCAGGAGTTATCTTAGATGAACTCGGTGTTAATCAAGAAAAAAGTATTGACGATGTAACCCTAGAAGAATATGATGCATTGCTAGCTAAATATTTAAAAATTTCTAAAGAAAAGCGAAAAGAATACTGGGAAGAAATGGCTAAAGTAAAAACTCCAAAAGATTTAGAAAAAGTATCTAAAGAAGCAATATCTTTTACTTTCCTTTCTTCTGTCAGAGATCTATCTATTTATGGATTTAAAACATCAAAAGAGATTGCAGAAAATGTACTTAACTATCTGCCTGTACCGGGAGAATATATTGGCTGCGATTCTGTAGAAAACCTAACCGGTGGAAAAGACTGGGCTTTATAAAAATCACCTAACTAAACTTAAAATTATGTACAAAACCATCTTCAAAGGGCTTTTATGCTTGCTAATCATTAGTTCCTGTAAGAAAACTACTAAAGAAAATACAACAATAGAACAAGAAGAAGAAAAAATCATAGAAGAACCCAAAGAATCAGTACCTTTTTTCGAATTATCGCTAGCACAATGGTCACTTCATAAAGAAATACAATCCGGTAAACTAGATCCAATGGATTTTGCCAAGAAAGCAAAAGAATTAGGTTTTTCTGGAGTAGAATATGTTAGCCAATTATATTCCTACAAGGATGCTAAAGATCCTAAACTAGCCCTACAACAACTTCTGGACTCTTTAAAATCAGAAAGTAATAAACACAATGTACAGAATCTTTTGATTATGGTAGATGGTGAAGGAGATTTGGCAGTTATTGATGAAAAAGAACGAAATCAAACTGTGGAGAATCATCAGAAATGGGTAGATGCTGCTCAATTTTTAGGATGTCACTCGATACGAGTTAATTTATTCGGCACAAATGATCCGGAAAAATGGGTAAAAGTGGCAACAGACGGATTAACTAAATTATCAGAATATGCAGCTACTAAAAGTATCAATGTAATTGTAGAAAATCACGGATATCTTTCTTCTAATGGTTCTTTACTTGCAGAAGTAATGCGAAATGTTAACAAACCAAATTGCGGTACATTACCAGATTTTGGTAATTTTTGTTTAGAACGCGAAGGAGGCGAACGATGGGGTGCTAAATGTGTTAAAGAATATCCTAAATACAAAGGGACAGAAGAATTAATGCCATTTGCAAAAGGGGTAAGTGCCAAATCTTATGATTTTGATGAAAATGGAAATGAAACTACCATAGACTACAAAAAAATGTTAGAGATTGTAAAAGCATCAGGATATCAAGGTTATATTGGAGTAGAATATGAAGGTGACCGATTAAGTGAAATTGATGGAATTATCGCTACACGTGATTTATTAATCAACCTTTCTAAACAACTAAATTAACCAACTATTAACTATGAATAAATTTATTCAGTTTCAGTTATCCTTACTAATGTTCTTAGAATTCTTTATTTGGGGTGGCTGGTTTGTAACCATGGGTATTTATTTACCAAATTCTTTAAATACAAGTGGCGGAGAAATAGCTATGGCATATTCTACACAATCTTGGGGAGCTATTATTGCTCCGTTTATCATTGGGCTTATTGCTGATCGATTTTTTAATGCAGAACGCATCTTAGGAGTATTACATCTTATCGGAGCAGTCTTAATGTATCAAATGGCAAATGCTACGGATTTTTCTGTTTTCTATCCATATGTATTAGGGTATATGATTGCCTATATGCCAACACTTGCTCTAGTAAACTCTGTATCTTTTAATCAAATGACAGATCCGGCAAAGCAGTTTTCATTTGTACGAGTTTTTGGAACTATAGGATGGATCATTGCAGGACTTGTGATTAGCTATGTTTTTCATTGGGATTCTACAGAAGGGGTTGCTAATGGGATGCTGAAAAACACCTTTCTAATGACTGCTATAGCTTCTGCTATCTTGGGTATATTTAGTTTTACTTTACCTAAAACACCTCCTAAAGTTGGTAAAGATCAAAAAGTAACCATTTCTGATATTTTAGGGTTAGATGCAATAAAACTTTTAAAAGATAAAAACTTCTTAATCTTTTTCTTAGCATCTATACTCATATGTATTCCTCTTGCATTTTACTATCAGCATGCTGGACAATTTTTAGGAGAAATAGGTGTGGCAAACCCAGCTGCAAAAATGACGATTGGTCAAATATCTGAAGTTCTTTTCATGCTACTCCTTCCCTTTTTCTTTAAGAAATTTGGGTTCAAAAAAACAATATTAGTAGGAATGTTAGCTTGGACAGTTAGATATTTATTATTTGCCTATGGCAATTCAGGAGAGCTAGCCTTTATGCTTATAGTGGGTATTGCTTTACACGGTATTTGTTATGACTTCTTTTTCGTTTCAGGACAGATTTATACCGATTCTAAAGCTGGAGCAAAGTTCAAAAGTGCTGCACAAGGTCTGATTACTTTAGCAACCTATGGATTAGGGATGTTAATTGGATTTTATGTCGCAGGAAAAATTACAGATACAAACTTAATTTCTGAAGGGCAACATAATTGGAATAGCATTTGGATATTCCCAGCTATTTTTGCTGCTGCAGTAATGATATTATTTGCTGTCTTCTTCAAAAATGAAAAAATAGAATATAAAGAAAGCTAATTATGTCCAAACTTAAAATGGGAATGGTCGGTGGTGGCACCGGATCATTTATTGGTGATGTTCATCGAAAAGCAGCTAGCATTGATGGGATGATTGAATTAGTTTGTGGAGCTTTTTCTTCAAGTAAAGAAAAAAGCCTTATCTCGGGAAAAGAACTAGGAATATCAAATAAAAGAGTATATGGTAATTTTGAAGAAATGATCATTGGAGAAACTAAACTTTCAGAAGAAGAACGAATGGATTTTGTATCCATTGTTACTCCAAATCATATGCACTTTCCACCTACAAAAATGGCTTTAGAACATGGTTTTCATGTAATTTGTGATAAACCTCTTTCTTTAACATTAGATGAAGCTATTGAATTAGAAAAAATAGTAGCCGCTTCAGGGAAAGTATTTGCATTGACTCATAACTATACCGGATACCCAATGGTAAAGCAAGCAAAAACAATGATTACTAAAGGTGATTTAGGAACCATTCGTAAAATCAATGTGCATTACCTACAAGGTTGGCTCTCTACAGCGGTAGAAAAAACAGGTCAAAAGCAAGCGGCTTGGCGTGTTGATCCTAAACGCTCTGGTATTGGTGGAGCTCTTGGCGATATAGGTACTCATGCCGAAAATCTAGTAGAATATATCACCGGAATCCAAATTGAAACTATTGCAGCTGATTTAACTGCTTTTGGAGAAGGTCGAAGTCTGGATGATGATGGCAATATTTTATTACGTTTTGAGAATGGGGCCAAAGGAGTCATGTCATTTTCACAGATAGCGACAGGAGAAGAAAATAATCTTGGAATTAAAATATATGGTACTAAAGGAAGTGTGGAATGGTATCAGGAAAACCCAAATCAACTTACTGTAAAATGGCTGGATCAACCTAAACAAATATATACTCCTGGCGGCAATGGAACTTATCCTGAATCATCAGAATACGTTCGAATTCCCGCAGGACATCCAGAAGGATACTTAGAAGGATTTGCAACAATTTACAGAAGTTTTGCTAAAGAATTAATGAATATCAAGAGTAAAAAGATGATTTCACAAGATCTAGATTTCCCAACAGTAACTGATGGTATTAGAGGAATGAAATTCATATATGCTGCTGTAGAAAGCAGTAAAAATAATGCCAGCTGGACTAAAATTTAAAAAACATGAAAACAATAAAAGGCCCTGCAGTATTTCTAGCTCAGTTTATGGACGACAAAGAACCCTTTAATTCATTAGATGGATTATGTAAATGGGCTTCGGATTTAGGATATAAAGGCATACAAATACCCACTTGGGAAACTAGATTAATAGACCTTAATAAGGCAGCAGAAAGTCAAACTTATTGCGATGAACTGAAAGGGAAAATTGCTGATTATGGATTAGAAATCACAGAACTCTCAACACATCTTCAAGGACAATTAGTTGCAGTTCATCCTGCATATGATTTGATGTTTGATAACTTTGCGCCTGATGATTGCAAAAACAATCCTAAAAAGAGAACAGCATGGGCTGTTAATCAGGTCAAAAATGCAGCAACAGCTAGTAATCGACTAGGAATTAAAGCACACGGTACATTCTCAGGTGCGTTATTATGGCATACCATGCATCCTTGGCCTCAGCGACCTACTGGATTAGTAGAAATGGGCTTTGAAGAATTAGCAAAACGTTGGTTACCTATACTTAATCATTTTGATGAACAAGGCGTAGATGTTTGCTATGAGATTCATCCTGGTGAAGATTTACATGATGGAATAACTTTCGAAAGGTTTCTAGAAGCAACAGGGAATCATAAACGAGTAAATATCCTATACGACCCTAGTCATTTTGTTTTACAACAATTGGATTATCTAGAATATATAGATCATTACCACGAATTTATAAAAGCCTTCCACGTAAAGGATTCTGAATTTAATCCTACAGGTAAGAAAGGCGTTTTTGGAGGATACAGTGATTGGATAGATCGAGCTGGACGCTATCGTTCTCCTGGAGATGGACAAATTGATTTTAAAACAATATTCTCTAAACTCACACAATATGGTTGTGATGTTTGGGCCGTTATGGAATGGGAATGTTGTATCAAATCCCCAGAGCAAGGTGCTAAAGAAGGAGCTCCATTTATTCAAAACCATATCATAGAAGCTACTCAAAAAGCCTTTGATGATTTTGCTGGAGCTGATATCGATAAAGAACAACTAAAAAAAATATTAGGGTTATAACCAACAAAACACCACAATGAAAACAATCATATATCTATTTATTACAATAAGTGTTGTCATTTCTTGTAATGAACAAAAAAAAGAATTGGATGATACTTCCTCAACTAATAGTATCCAAGAGGAACTAACCTCAACTCCAACAGAAAAGGAAATTACAGACCCTAAAGAAACAGAAGTTTGGGAGTCAGAACCTAATGCTATTTCTTTTAATGAAGGTAATGTTCCTTCTGATGCCATAGTTCTTTTTAATGGAAATAAATTAGACCAATGGATTTCTACCAAAGATTCTACAGTAGCAGCATGGACTATCAATACGGATAAAACTATGACTGTAAAACCAGGAACTGGCGATATACAAACAAAGAATAATTTTGGTAGTGTTCAATTACATTTAGAATGGAAAGCTCCTGATATTGTAGAAGGTGAAGGCCAAGGAAGAGGTAATAGTGGGGTGTTTTTTCAAAATAAATACGAAGTACAGATTTTAGATAGTTATAAAAACCGCACCTATTCTAATGGACAAGCTACTTCTGTCTACAAACAACATATACCATTGGTAAATGCTACCAAACCTAACGATCAATGGCAGACCTATGATATCATATTCCATCAACCAGAATTTATAGATGGTAAGAAAGTAAAATCAGGATCATTTACAGTTATTCACAATGGAGTTCTTGTTCAAGACCACGTTGAGATTTTAGGCAGCACGGAATATATTGGTCCTCCTAAAAATGTTCCACATGGTAAAGGTCCAATCAAATTACAGGATCATAGTAATCCTGTCCATTATAGAAATATCTGGGTAAGAGAATTGAATTAATTATTGATTTTTTATAAAATTCCGAACCTCTTTATTATTAAAAATAGGGTTAGCACCTTCGCTACCTGCCACCATTGCGCCAATAGCACAAGCGTAATCTATTGATAATTGAGGTTCATTTCCTTGCAATAACTTAGAAATCAACGTTGCTAAAAAAGAATCTCCTGCTCCCACTGTATCTACCACTTTAATGGTATATCCATCATTATGATAAAAAGATTTTTTATCATATAAAGTAGCACCTTTTCCACCCTTAGTAATACAAATTTGGGGGGTATTAGTATATGAAGCTATTGATTTTATCTGTTCCTCTAGAGTCGATTCTTTTATTCCAAAATGAGTACAAATTTCATCTAATTCTTCATCATTTAGCTTAATAAAATCTGCTCTCTTCATTAACTCAGAAAGTAATTGAGTATCGTAATGAGGTGGTCTAAGATTAACATCTAATATTTTAAATTTAGCTTTATCTAATAACTGAAATAAAGTATTTCTAGAAACATCATTACGACTGGCTAAACTTCCAAAAATGATAGCATCAGATACCGAGACCTCGATAATAGCTTCTTCAGTAGCATTAATAAAATCCCAAGCTACAGGTCGGCTAATTTTGTAAGATGCGGTTCCTTCATTATCAAGAGATACTATAACCTCTCCTGTGTGATGTTGATAGTCTTTTTGGATTGTTTCTAAAGACAAGCCTTGTTGACTTACAAATGAGATTATCTCGTGGCCTAAATCATCAACACCAACTCTTGTAATAATAGAAGAATCGATCCCCATAGAATTTAATCTTAAAGCAACATTCAATGGTGCGCCTCCAATTTTCTTATGATGAGGAAATATATCCCAAAGGACTTCTCCAAAACAAGTTATTTTCATGACTTTCTAAATTTAAACTAAGATATCAATTATTAAATCATACTACGTAAAAAAAACAACCCTCAGTGGTTAACTACTCCTCTGAGGGTCTAGGTTGAAGCCAAAAAAAATTAAACTAACTCAACTTACACTCAATTAACTGCTTCAACTTTTCTTATATATTTTACAATTCATTTTCTAAATGGATTGTAATTTTCTTTTGATATCATCCAAACATAAATTATTAATACTTCCTAGATGACTATGCTTTGTGTTCTTTTCTGGTTTATAATTTCCATTTTCGATATCCAATCCAATTTTCACATAAGCATCTCTAAAAGACATACCTTTCATTACCAATTCATTTAATGTATCTACACTAAATAAATAATCGTACTTATCATCATCTAATATTGCTTGATTAACCTCTACATTTTTTAGAGCATATATTGCCATTTCTAAAGATGCTTTTAAATCTTGAATAGCTGGTACGATCCCTTCTTTTAATAATTGTAAATCTCTATGATACCCACTTGGTAAATTATTAGTTAACAAACTCAATTCATAAGGCAAAGCCTGAATTTTGTTACATTTCCCTCTAATCAATTCAAAAACGTCTGGGTTTTTCTTATGAGGCATGATACTAGAACCTGTTGTAAATTCTGAAGGAATACTCATAAAATCAAAATTCTGACTCATATATAAACAAACATCCATCGCTAGTTTAGATAGTGTTCCCGCTACACTACTCATTGCAAAGGCAGTTGATTTTTCGGATTTCCCTCTACTCATTTGGGCAGCTACAACATTATATTTAAGGGTATCAAAACCAAGCTCTTTTGTAGTAAATTCTCTATCTATAGGAAATGAACTCCCATACCCAGCTGCACTACCTAGTGGATTCTGATCTACAACACTCAATGCTGCATTTACAAAATATAAGTCATCTACAAAACTCTCGGCATATGCAGAAAACCACAATCCAAATGATGATGGCATTGCTATCTGAAGATGGGTATATCCCGGTAATAGTACTTCTTTATACTTCTCTGCAGAACTTAAAAGGTTTTCTGACAATTCTTTTACCTGTGATTTTATTTGTATCAATTCATCTTTTAAATACAAATGCATAGCGACAAGCACTTGATCATTTCTAGATCTAGCCGTATGAATTCTCTTTCCTGTATCTCCAATTTTCGTTGTGAGTTCGAATTCAATTTTAGAATGTACATCCTCAAATTGATCTTCAATTACAAAAGTTCCATTTTTGACTTGTTCCGTTAATACATCTAGTTCTATTTTTATCTCAGAAATTTCTTGATCAGATAACAACCCTATCTTATGTAACATCTTAGTATGCGCTAATGTCGCTTGTATATCATATTTAGCTATTACCAAGTCTAGTTGTCTATCATTACCTACTGTAAACATATCGATCTTTTGATCTGTGGCTAAGCCTTTATCCCAAAGTTTCATACTATTCCTTCTAAAATTTTAATATATAATGATATACCTTCTTTAATTTCCTTAACATATATAAACTCATCAGCAGAATGCGATCTGGTTGAATCTCCTGGTCCTAGCTTTAAAGATGGGCAACTCAATACTGATTGGTCCGAAAGTGTTGGTGAACCATAGGTCGTCCTTCCCAAAGTAATTCCAGATTTTACAATTTCATGATCTCTTGGTATTGAAGAAGAACCTAAATGTAATGATCTGGGTTTTACCTCTACATTATTTGGCATTGCTTGTTTTACTATTTCTAAAACTTCTTCATTTTTATATTTATCATTCACCCTAATATCTACTACTAGATTACAATGAGAAGGGACTACATTATGTTGATTCCCTGCATTGATTTGCGTAACCGTCATTTTCACTTCTCCTAAAGTTTCAGATCCCTTTTCAAACGTATAATTCTTAAACCATTCAACTACTTCTAGCGTATTATAAATAGCATTATCATCATTCGGATGTGCCGCATGACTTGCTGTACCTTTTACAGATACATCTAATACCAACAATCCCTTTTCCGCAATTGCTAACTGCATCAATGTTGGTTCTCCAACAATTGCAAACTCTACATTTTTAAGATATTTTAGAATACTTTTTAAACCTAAAGGACCACTACTCTCTTCTTCAGCAGAAGCTGCTAATACAAAATTATATTTCAAATTATCTCTATCATAGAAATACGTAAATGTGGCAATTAATGAAACCAAACATCCTCCAGCATCATTGCTCCCTAATCCATATAGTTTACCATCCTGTACAAATGCCTTAAAAGGATCATTCGTATAATTACCATTCGGTTTTACTGTATCATGATGAGAATTCAATAAAATAGTAGGTTTAGTATCATCAAAATTTTTATTATAAGCCCAAATATTATTATTCTCTCTTTCAAATGGAATATTATATTCCTTCAACCAACCTTCTATTAACAATGCTGTTCCTTCTTCTTCTGAAGAAAAAGATTGTGTTTCGATCAATTTACATAAAAGCTCTATCGCTTTACTTGTCAGTTCCTGTTCCATCGTTATAGACTTAAAGTCGTATGTTTTATTGTATTATCTTTTATAAAATCTGCATTTGCTATATGCACTTTACGTACATTTTTTTGCAATGCATCGAAACAATTTTTCAACTTTGGCAGCATCCCATCTGAAATAGCTTCAGTATCTCTTAACTCCGTATATCTCTCTAAATCAATACATTCAATAACAGATTCTTTATCATCTATGTTTTCTAAAACTCCTTGCAACTCAAAACAATAAAATAATGACACTTCATAATGTGTACCCATTGCTGAAGCAACTTCTGAAGCAATAGTATCTGCATTAGTATTAAATAATTGACCATTCTTATCGTGTGTTACAGCACAAAAAACTGGTGTTATTCCTAATTCTAAAAACCCTTTGATAGTCTTACCACTCACATTGGTTACATCACCAACATATCCATAATCAACAAATTGCGCAGGTCTTTTATCCGCTACAATTACATTAGCATCTGCACCTGTTAACCCCAACGCATTACAATTATATTTTTGCAAACCAGAAACAATGGTCTTATTCAATAAACCTGCATATGTCATTACTACAATCTCTAAGTTATCTGCAGAAGTAATTCTTCGACCATCAATCATTTCTGTCTTGACTCCTAATCTTGAAGCTAACTTCGTTGCCGATTTACCTCCTCCATGAATTAAAATTTTAGGTCCTTTTGCTTTAGAAAAATCTTTTAAAAATGACTCTAGAGCATTCTTATCTTCTATGATATTACCTCCTATTTTTGCAACTAGTAGTTTTTGTTTCTTCATACCTATGTCGTTTCTAAAATCTTCTTCAGTACTAATTGAGCAGCATATGTTCTATTATTTGCCTGTTCTATCACAATGGAATTATCACTATCAATTACCGCATCATCTATCACGACATTTCTTCTTACGGGCAAACAATGCATGAATTTTGCATTGTTAGTCAATTTCATTTTTTCTTTAGTAATTTTCCAGTTCTGATCTTGAGATGTTTTTCCATACTCCTCATATGAACTCCAATTCTTTACATAAACAAAATCTGCGTCTTTTAATGCATTCTCCTGATTGTAATCAATGGGCACCTCATTAGTAATTTGACTGGCTAACTCAAATCCCACAGGGTGGGTAATTACAAAATCTGCTTCCATTTGCTGCGCCATTTCTACAAAAGAGTTCGCAACTGCCTGCGGTAAGGCTTTCGGATGCGGTGCCCATGATAATACAATCTTTGGTTTATGAATTGGTTTATTTTCTGTAATTGTTATTGCATCTGTTAATGCTTGTAAAGGGTGACCTGTAGCACTTTCCATATTTATTACTGGAATATCAGTATACTTGATAAAGCTCTTTAGTACTTTCTCTTCATAATCATCATCTCTATTCTCCAGTTTAGCAAATGCTCTAATTGCCAATACATCGCAATATTGAGAAACTACTTGAGCTGCTTCTTTTACGTGCTCCGAATTACCCTGGTCCATAACCGCTCCATCACCATACTCTAATGACCAGCCTTCTCCTGTAAAATTCATTACAATTACATTCATCCCTAAGTTCAGAGCAGCTTTTTGCGTACTTAAACGAGTACGTAAGCTAGGATTAAAAAATAATAAGCCAATCGTTTTATCCGCTCCTAATGTTTTATCAGATAATGGGTTTTTCTTTATTTCGATCGCCTCATTCACCCATGTATCAATTGAATCGACATCTTTTATTGAAAAGTAATTATTCATTATAAACTGCTTTAACTATTTTGGTAAATGGGAGTTTTTTTTCCATTGTATTTACCATAAAATTATCTTCTAGACCATTAACGATCCAAGTTTCTATGTTTTCGTTCTGTGCTATACTTGCTGCTTGCACCTTAGATCTCATACCTCCAGTACCATGTGTAGAAGTAGAAGACACAATCTCTCCTGTCAACAACTCTATATCTTCTACCTCATCAATGGTTTTATACGTTTTATTTTCCACAGATTCTTTGGTACATATACCATTAGTATTAGTAGCTATTATCAACAAATCAGCATCTAACAAACAAGCAGTTAAAGCAGCTAGTTTATCATTATCTCCAAATTGAATTTCGTCTGTGGCTACCGTATCATTTTCGTTTATAATTGGTATATAGTTATTATCTACTAAGACATTAATTGTATTTACGATGTTGTTCTTGGACTGTTCTCTTTCAAAATCCGAATAAGACAATAAACATTGAGACGTAAGTAATCCTAAATCTCTAAAACTCTCTTGAAAAATCCTCATTAAATGTGGCTGTCCAATGGAGGCCAATGCTTGTTTTACATTAATCTCTTTTCCATTGCTTTCCAAGTTCACAAACTGTTTAGCCACAGCAATTGCACCAGAACTTACAATAACAAATTCATAGGTATCCTGTAAGGCTACAATTTGTCTACCTATATCTTCTATTTTACCTCTAGAAATATGATCTGTTTCTTTTGTCAAAACATTAGATCCTATCTTAAGTACAACTCTTTTTTTATCTAATCTGTCCATCTCCATGTATAAACCATTTATTCGTCACCAAATGTTGCAAACCTATTGGTCCTCTTTGATGTAATTTATCTGTGCTTATTGCTAATTCTCCCCCCAAGCCTAATTGGAAACCATCCGTAAATCTTGTAGAAGCGTTATGATACACAGCGGCGCAATCTACAGAAGCCATAAAAGCCTCTGCTTCTTTCTGATTTCTGGTAATAATAGCCGCAGAATGTCCACCACTATACTTATTTATTTTTGAAATAGCTTCTGGAGCATTTTCTGCTTCTCCAATAACAATCTTATAGTCCAAAAACTCTTCTTGCCATATATCATCATTAGAAATAGCGTTTACTTCTTCATATTTAGACAAAGAAGCATCACCTAATATTTCTACATTAAAATTTTTAAGCGTAGCAATAAGATTTCTTACAAAATCTTCTTTATTAGGAAGGTTTTTATCTATCAAGACCTTATCTATAGCGTTACAAGCAGAAATCTTATCTGTTTTACCATTGATAATATTATCCAGCGCCAAAGCTCTGTCCGCTTCCTTATGAACATATACAAAGTTATTACCTCGTCCACTAACAATTACAGGGCAAGTTGCGTGCTCCTTTACAAATGCAATTAATTTTTCTCCTCCTCTCGGCACTATTAAATCAACATTTTGAGTTGGTTTTTCAAGAAACGACTGTGTTTCCGTCCTATTATAATTTAGATATGTTATCCAATCTGAAGAAATTCCTTCTTCTTTAAGTGCATAATGCCAAAGTTTTACTATTGCAAGATTAGACTGTAACGATTCCTTTCCTCCTTTTAATAAAATTTTATTACCTGATTTAAATGCAATTCCAGCTGCTTCTATGGTTACATCCGGCCTAGATTCATAAATAATCAATACTGTTCCAAAAGATGCTGTTTTGTTATATACTTGCATTCCATTGTCATGAGTGAATCTAAATCGCTCAACTCCAATTGGATCTTCCTGATTTGCCAATTGCTTAAGCGCAGCAATCATCACTTCTATTTTATGATTATCTACTTTTAAACGGTCATTCATTGCAAGATCATTTCCTTGATAAGATTTAAGATCTTTAAGGTTTGCTTTTAGTATTTC
Organism: Aquimarina amphilecti; assembly: GCF_900109375.1. Lineage (GTDB taxonomy): Bacteria > Bacteroidota > Bacteroidia > Flavobacteriales > Flavobacteriaceae > Aquimarina > Aquimarina amphilecti. The sequence continues at coordinate 424,277 of NZ_FOAB01000004.1, read as the reverse complement.
ATGTTGATTTTGATCAACTAAAATTGCCATCCTTTGTAATACCGAATTTCTTTGCGATGTATCTAACACTCTACTCATAATCATATCTTTTCTGGTATTAAAACATCTTGTAATGCTTTAATAAATTGATCTATTTCAGATTTTCCGATTGTTAATGGTGGAAGTATTCGTAATAGTTTTTTATTCATTGCACCACCTGTGAAAATATGCTCATCATAGATTAGTTTTTTCCTAAGGTCTCCTACTTCAAAATCAAATTCTAAACCCAACATTAACCCTCTACCTTTTACTTTTTTTACTCCTGGAAGATGAAGGGCTTGAGAAACAAAATAATCACCAGTTAGTCTAGCATTATCTATTAAGTTTTCAAATTCCAATATTTCTAAAACCGAGGATGCTGCGGTACAAGCAAGATGATTTCCACCAAAAGTTGTCCCTAACATTCCATAACTAGGCTTTATATGAGGTGCTATCATAATTCCACCTATAGGAAAACCATTTCCCATACCTTTAGCAATTGAGATAATATCCGGAGTAATTCCATGATGCTGATGTCCAAAAAATTTCCCTGTTCTTCCGAATCCAGCTTGTACTTCATCTAAAATCAGTACAACATTGTTTTCTTTACACAACTCTTCTAATCCTTTAAAGAATTCAGTAGTTCCTTCATCTAAACCTCCTACTCCTTGTATAGGCTCTATAATTACTGCACATACATCTCCTTTTTTTAACTCAGTATTTACCTTTTCTAAATTATTCAATGGTAAAAAAGTAACTTTTTGTTGTTGATTTAAAGGAGCATTGATTTTTTCATTATCCGTTGCAGCAACTGCTGCAGAAGTCCTTCCGTGAAAGCCGTTATAAAATGAAACAACTCTCGATTTCCTTGTGTAAAAAGAAGCCAATTTTAACGCATTTTCATTTGCTTCAGCTCCAGAATTACATAAAAACAATTGATACTCTTTGTATCCGGATAGTTCACCTAGTTTATTTGCCAATTCTGATTGCAAACTATTGTGAACAGCATTCGAATAAAACCCAATTTTTTCTATTTGTTCTTTTAATCTTTTTATATAATGTGGATGTCCATGACCTACTGAAATTACCGCATGACCTCCATATAAATCTAAATATTCTATACCATCTTTATCAATAACAATACTGTCGTGTGCGCTAACAGGCTCCACATCATAAAGTGGGTATACATCAAATAGTTTCATAGCACTTTATTTTATAGTATTAATTTTTTCATAAGAAGCCATTACTCCCTTTATCACTGATGAGCTCAATCCCTGATGCTCCATTTCATTTAATCCCTCGATTGTACAGCCTTGTGGTGTAGTCACTTTATCTATTTCTCGTTCTGGATGGGTACCATTTTCTGCCACCAGAGTTGCTGCTCCAATAGCTGTTTGCACTGCAATAATTTGTGCTTCGTGTGGATGAAATCCCATTTGGATTCCTCCTTGTATCATTGCTCTAAGAAATCTTAAAAAAAAGGCAATTCCACTAGCTCCGAGAACAGTAGCAGCTTGCATTAATCTTTCTTCAATTACTAGGGTCTCACCAATAGTATTGAACATCTTTTCTACAACTAATAATTCTTCTTTAACATTCTCATTAGCAGCAATACAAGTCATCGATAATTTTTTTGATGCTCCCGTGTTAGGCATTACCCTAACTACCTTATTATTAGGAACTACTTCATTAATTTCTTCAATAGAAGTACCTGTAACTGTTGAAATTAATATTTGATCATTATCTAGTACATCTTTAATCTCAAGTAAAACAGTATCCAATTGTCGTGGTTGTACACATAAGATTACCCATTTTACATCCTTTATTGATGATATAACATGCTTTGATGTCGATACTCCTAATTTTTCTTCTACTTCTTTTAAATTATATTTTGATTTATCTACTACAGTAATATTTTTCGCTTCAAATAAATCACTATTTGCTAATCCAGATATTATAGACTTACCTAGATTGCCTCCTCCTATGATTGTTATTTTATTCATTCTAAAACGCACTTGCTTTTAATTCTAAACCTGTTCTTTCTTCTATTCCAAACATTAAATTCATATTATGAATTGCCTGCCCAGAAGCTCCTTTAATCAAATTATCAATCACAGAAGTAATTAATAACATTCCATCTTTTTTAGTAACATGAAGAATACATTTATTTGTATTTACTACTTGCTTCAAATAAATTTCTTGATCTGATACAACGGTAAATTTCGCATCTTTATAAAAAGAGGTATATAGTTCTTTAGCCTCTTCTTCAGATCCATCATAATTAGTATACATTGTAGCATAAATTCCTTTACTAAAATTCCCTCTATTCGGTATAAAAAACATTGGCGACTCAAAGTCATTTTGCAATTGTTCTATACTTTGATTTATTTCATCTAAATGCTGATGTGTAAACACTTTATAACTAGAGAAATTATTATCTCTCCAACTAAAATGTGTAGTGCTCCCAGGCATTACACCAGCACCTGTACTTCCTGTAGTAGCATTTATATGAATCGGAGCTATTAATTTACTCGAAGATGCTAATGGTAATAACCCTAATTGGATGGCTGTTGCAAAACATCCTGGATTTGCTATATGTTTAGCAGATTGTATTTTTTTCTTTTGTAATTCTGGTAAACCATATACAAAATCTTTTCCTTGAAAATTTCGATCATTTTCTAATCTAAAATCATTGCCTAAGTCTATAATCTTAGTATCATTAGAAAAAGTATTCGCTTCTAGAAATGCTCTTGATCTACCGTGTCCAAGACACAGAAATAAAACATCTACATTAGGATTAATAGAATCGGTAAAAGAAAGGTTTATATCTCCTATCAAATCCACATGTTGCTTACTAATTGAAACGCCCGCATTAGTTGTACTAAATACAAAATCTAATACTACATCTGGATGATTAACTAACAATCTTATTAATTCTCCTGCTGTATATCCTGAGCCTCCTATAATTCCAACTTTTATCATGACTCACTAGAATTTACGTTATGATATATTTTATTTGCATTACCATAGATTTTTATAAAACCTTTAGCATCATCTGAGGTCCAAGAATTATTCATCTCGCCATATTGACCAAAATCTGATTTCATCATGTCAAATTCTGATTCAATTCCTTCTAATGTAAAATGATATGGTTTTAAATTTACAATCACATCACCAGTCACTGATTTCTGAGAGTCATCAAGAAACACCTCTATATTTCTCATTACAGGGTCCAAATAGTTACCTTCATGCAATAACATCCCATACCAATTAGCTAATTGTTCTTTCCAATATTGTTGCCATTTAGTTAGCACATGTTTCTCTAATAGATGATGCGCCTTAATTATTACTAATGGTGCAGCAGCTTCAAACCCTACTCGTCCTTTTATTCCTATAATAGTATCTCCTACATGGATATCTCTGCCAATTGCAAAAGCACTCGCTAGTTCTTCTAACTTCTGAATATTCTTAACTGGTGAATCTTTAATTCCATCTAAACCAACTAATTCTCCCTTCTCAAAATTTAAAATAATAGTTTCTTCTTTTTTCTTTTTTAGTTGACTCGGATACGCATCCTCTGGTAAGGAATTATTAGATGTAAGTGTCTCTTTACCTCCAACGCTAGTACCCCAAATACCTTTATTAATAGAATATTGTGCTTTTTCCCAGCTATAGTCTACTTCATGTTTTTTAAGAAACTCTACTTCTTCTTGTCTGGATAATTTTAGATCTCTAATTGGAGTAATAATCTCTATTTCTGGAGCAAGTGTTTGAAAAATAACATCAAATCTAATTTGATCATTACCCGCTCCAGTACTTCCATGAGCTATATATTTTGCTCCAACTTTTTTTGCATAATTAATAACTTCGATAGCTTGAAAAATTCTTTCTGCACTTACAGACAATGGATATGTATTATTTTTTAATACATTCCCAAAAATTAAATACTTAATTGCCTTTTGGTAGAACTCATTTAGTATGGTTTTATTTATATGAGAACTACTTCCTAACTCATAGGCTCTTTTTTCAGTTTGTATCAGTTCTTCTTCAGAAAACCCACCAGTATTTACCAGTATAGTATGAACTTCCAGTCCTTTTTCGTGAATTAAATATTTTACGCAATATGAGGTATCTAAACCTCCACTATATGCCACTACTACTTTTTCCATAACAACAATTGTTTATTGCTTGCTAGCATTGTTTGTTTTATTTTTTTTAATCTTTTTAATACTTTTTTATCGTACCATTTTTCTTTTTTCTTCACTTCGATAGAAGGGTCATACAACATACCCGTACACAAACACATTTTATGTTCTTTAGATTTTAGAATATCATAGTTTGTGCAGGTTTTACATCCAGCCCAAAACTTAGGATCATTGGTTAATTCTGAAAATGTGACTGGTTTATATCCTAAATCTGAGTTTATCTTCATAACAGCTAGACCTGTTGTAATTCCAAAAACTTTAGAATGAGGATATTTTTTTAACGAATAATTAAAAGTGAACTCCTTAATTCTTTTAGCTAATCCTTGATTTCTATAATCTGGATGTACAATCAAACCGGAATGGGCAACGTACTTTTCATGTCCCCAAACTTCTATATAACAGAATCCTGCGAACATTCCTTTACACAAAGCTATAATAGCATTTCCATTTACCATTTTACCCTTGATATAATCAGGTGTTCGCTTTGCGATACCAGTACCTCTCACCTTAGCAGAATCAGATATTACTTCACAAATTTCCTGGGCATAATCTAAATGATTATCAGTTGCTATGATTATTTCTATTTGTTTCATCCGTTAGTTTCTATCAGCCTCATATAAAAGACAGATGTATATATGTATGAATAGCTTTTAGATGAATCTCGAATACACTAAACGGATGAATTCGAAACATCGAAAAGTCGAATACTTAAAGTTTTGAATGGTATATATTCCGAAAGAAATTAGGAGTCAAATTAACAACACATCAATTCTTAAAAGAAGAGTTATTTAACAATTATACTGCTAATATGCAAAAGGAATATTTTAAGGGAAGTAGGGCGCACCTACTTCAAAAGAATTTTAAACCCCCAAGGGGCGACGAAAGCGGCGAACAGGTGTAAACGTATTTACCAATTGGTTCAAGAATTGAACTTTAACTTCTGTAATAATAAATTTTGCCGTTTTCATAATAATAGTAACTCTAAATCGTCGGCCGTAGCCCCTTTCGTTAACTAGATGGTACAATATTACATAAAAATAAGCTCTACTTAAAAATAAAAAAACAAATTACAGAAGAATTATCATTTTCATAAAATGAACATCATAATTTATTCTTAATCACAATAAAACTGCAATAAAATTACATTTTACTCATTATTAAGGATTTATCTTTATTCTGAAGAGAATAAGAATTATTAAAAAAACAAATAAACAATTTGATTAAGTTTAATAAAATCGGGGGTTATTTAAAAAAAATGGATTTCATTAAGCACCGCAATAAGCTATTATATGTATAAAGGTAAAATACCGATTTCACAAAACGAAAACCATATAGAATGTGTTTTTACTTAAAAAACAATGCTTTTTTTAAACTTTCATAAGATTTTTAACATATAAATTTTGTGATAATAAAAAAAAACAATACTTTTGGTTAACCAGATTGGTCAACCAGTTAAATCAAACCCAGTATATGCGATTAAAAATAGAGAAGGAAACGGAGGTTGTATCCAACCCCAAGAAAGGTTCCGAAGATATAATTATTTCTAAAATTAGGGAATTAATTGTTTCTAAGCAACTTGAACCGGGCGATAAGCTTCCTGCAGAAAGAGTTCTTGCCGAAAAGTTAGGTGTAAGTCGAAATCAATTACGCCAGGCAATTCAGCGATTAGAATTCTATGGGTTGGTTAAAAAATATCCTCAAAGTGGAACAAGAGTATCAAATATTGGGGTTACTGCACTTAATGGAATGATGACTGATATTTTACAATTACAAGAACCTGATTTTAAATCTTTGGTAGAAACCAGATTAATATTAGAAACAAATGCAGTAAGGTTAGCTGCTACCAGGAGATCAGATGAGCATTTGCGCCAAATACAAGCCGCACACGAAGCTTATAGTGAAAAAGCCATCAATGGTTTAAATGCTGTAGAAGAGGATTTAATGTTTCACCTTAAATTATCCGAAGCAAGTGGTAATAGTGTTATCAACTCATTAATGTTAGTAATTACGCCAGAAATAATTACTCATTTTGTAGCAAATAAAGTTTGTGACAAAGATGAAAATCACTTATTAATTAAGGAGCACCAGGCTATTATTGATGCTATCATAGATAGAGACCCAGATAGAGCAGTAGCAAAATTAGAAGAGCACTTTAACGATTTATATAAATTCTGTTATGATTAAGAATATTTAAAAAATAAAAGAATTAATTCTAACACAAATCAAATATGTAACACAAACTAAAAACAAAAAAAAGGGACAGCTACCACACTAATCCCTTTATTTTCGAAACTTTACTTAGTTTAAAAAGTAAAATCATGACTATAATTACTTATAGATAGATAAAAACAAAGATACTAAAAATAGGCAAACGTCATTCCGTTTATCTTTTTTTAATGACTTGTTTGTAAATAAGTAGTTACAAAAATTAGGTTTTGCTTTTAAAATCGAAAACAAATCAATTGGTGATTTAAACTAAAGCATTAAAAAACAAAAATAATTACTTATGTATTTCAAAAAGATTATAACAGTCTTCCTGATTGTTCTATCTCATTGTACCCTGCTTGCGCAAGATAGCATTACATTGGAAGGAACGGTAACTTCTCGGGAAGATGGGATTCCGATACCTGGAGTTAATGTATTGATATTGAAATCCAACACGGGGACTACTACAGACTTTGACGGACTTTATCAACTTAAAGTAAAAAAAGGGGATGTAGTTTCATTCTCATTTACTGGAAAGAAAACCATAACGGTGGCAATCGATAATCAAACAAGACTTGACATTGCCCTAGAAGAAGAAGCTTCAGAACTGGAACAAGTTGTTGTTATAGGATATGGAGTTCAAAAAAAATCTAGTTTAACAGCATCCGTATCCAAATTAGAAAACACAAATCTGGATGAATTACCATACTCCGATGTTTCTAATAGTATAAAAGGAAAAATTGCCGGTGTTCAGATTAGAAACACCACTGGTAATGTAGGTGATGAACCAGAAATAATAGTAAGAGGTATTGGATCTATAAGTCTTAGTTCTGCTCCTCTTGTTGTTGTTGATGGATTCCCGTTCGATGATGGTCTTCAATTTATTAATCCAAGTACGATAGAATCTATAGAAGTACTTAAAGATGCTAGTTCTACTGCAATCTATGGATCTAGAGGAGCAAATGGTGTTATTTTAATAACAACTAAAGAAGGAAAGGCTGAAAAGACATCCTTCGAATTTAAGTCTCTTTCAGGTTTCAAACAAGCTGCAAGAAGAATTGATATTCTAGATGCAATTGAATTCTCTGACTTAGACAGAAGTAGAGATCAATTAGTAGAAAATTTTAATGCGCAACAAGAAAATAGGGAACCGAATTTTGTAAACTATGACAACGTTCAAATAGGAAAAAGAACCATTGCTCAAAACATTGGCGGCCCTACTAACTGGCAAGATGAAGCATTAAGAAATCCAGCTAGAATTGAAAATTATCAATTAAACGTATATGGAGGTAGTAGTAGAACAAACTATTTAATATCTGCAAATTATATTTATAATGAAGGACTTAGAAAAGATAATGATTTAGAAAGATTAAATTTATCTGCAAGACTTAAATCGAAACTATCGGATAATTTGAGTTTTGATTTAAAAATAAACCCCTCTTATACACTTACAAGAAGATCTTCTATCAATTTCACTGACACAGGAAGATATGAAACATGGATCCCAGTTAGACATAATCAATATACATCTGATTTAACAGGACAACCGGTAGGAAGTTTTGCTCACGCATTACATTTTAGAAATCTAAATTTTGACTACGTTAATCCGACTACAGGTCTAACAGAAAACACGGGGAATATAGAAAGTCTATGGACTTCATCAAACTTTAATCCTATCTCTAGACAAGAAGCAAGTAGAAGAAATCGTTTCGAGTATAGATTACTAGCTAATGGGTCTGTTAAATGGAAAATAGCACAAGGACTTACTTTAAGATCTTCATTAGGTGGATATGTAAGATATCGTACTGGAGAAGAATATTTTGGATCAGCAGGTGATAGAGATGGAGAAACTGAAGGGATTTTAGCAGATCAACTTACTGTTAAATATATCAACGAAAACACATTAAATTATAATAGAGATTTTAATGGTCATGACTTAGGTATATTATTAGGTATTACCTATGAAAATACGACTGAACGTTTTAGCAATCTTAGAATAACTAATTTCGATGATGAAACCATAACTACGCTTAACGGAGGGACAATTATAGATCTTAATAATACGTTTACTTTAAAGGATAAAACTATATTATCATCATATTTAGGAAGAATAAACTACGCATACAAAGATCGTTATTTAATTTCTGTAGCAGGAAGAGCTGATGGTTTCAATAAGTTTGGTAAAAACAATAAATATGGATTCTTCCCTTCTGTATCAGTTGGATGGAATGTTGCCAATGAAAATTTCTGGAGAAACAGTATCGGTAACACAATTAATAATTTAAAATTAAGATCTAGTTGGGGTATCAGTGGATCCGCTCCTGCCCTATTCGACTTCTTAGCACCTACAATAGTAGATTTTGCAAATTATAGTCTTGGAAACACTGGTGGAGTTACAACCGGACAAGGTGAAGTAGACTTTTTACAAGGAAATCCAGATATTACTTGGGAGACTAATACAGAGTTTAATAATGGTATAGATTTAGGTCTTTTCAATGGAGCGGTAAATCTTACCGTAGATTATTACTATAAATTATCAGAAAAACTTCTTTTAAGACAACAAATTTCTAATTCTACCGGTTTTGACGAACAATGGAATAATATTGGAAAAGTTCAAAACTCTGGTTGGGAATTTGATTTATCTACTAACCTAGGAAAAGGAAAATTAAAATGGCAAGGAAGTGCTAATATATCTTTTAACGAGAATAAACTTATTTCCTTCGGTGGTTCAGAGAGGATAATTAATAACGGAGAGCGAACCGATCAGTATATTACCCGTGTTGGAGAACCATATATTCAATTTTATGGATATCGCACAGATGGTATTTTTCAAAACGCAGATGACTTAGCTAATAGTCCAAGTGGCATTGCAGATGCCGTTGGAGGACTAAAAAGAGTAGATGTAAATGGTGATGGAATCATTAATGAAGATGACAGAACTGTAATTGGTGATCCTTTTCCTGATTTTATTTGGGGATTCACTAATACATTCACTTATGGAAATTTAGATCTAAATTTCTCTTTCCAAGGATCTCAAGGAGGTGAAGTTGTTTGGGGTGAAGCTTTTTATAATGAGGTAGCTCGTTACGGAACAACATATGCCGAAGATCAATGGTTTAACGAAAATATCCCTGCTAGCAGACCTGGAATTAGAATTGGTGTTCCATGGTTAGAAACAGATTATGCTGTTCAAGATGCATCATATATATCATTAAGAGAAGTAGTACTGGGGTACTCTATTCCTACTCATTCAGTAAATAAAATGGGATTAGAAAAAATGAGAATTTACATATCTGGACAAAACTTATGGTATAGTGCTGCAGATGATTATTTAGGTAATAATCCTGAAGGAACTACAGATAGAAATAATGTTTTGATCAGAGGATATCAAAGGGGAGTTACACCAGTGCAAAGACAATTAGCACTTGGATTAGATATCAATTTCTAAAAAGCAATTAATGATAGTCAATTTCATACATAATTAACCTAACTAATTATGACAAATGAAAAAACAGACTAAAAAATATACATAATGAAACATATTTTTAAACTTCAAAATAGATTCATAAATTTCAATATTTATGCATTGTCATTGACATTACTGATGGTGTCTTGTGATCTTGAAGAAGATGTAATTTCCTTTAGAACGGATGACAACTTCTATCAAAACCAAGAAGAACTAAATAGAGGAGTAATTGCTTCATATTCTAGTTTATATGATGTAATGACAGTAGAATGGAATATTACAGAACTTCGTTCTGATAATACATTTACTAATCCTGATAGATCTCCAGAATCAGATGCTCCACGTTTTACATTGGATCGTCTTACTGTTGACACGAATAACTCCTTAAACCAAGCATACTATGCTAATTGCTACAAAACCATCGCCTTAGCAAATAGAATTATAGCGAATCTTGATGTAGCAGAAGATCAAGACTTAAGAAACCAATACGAAGGTGAAGCTAAATTTCTTAGGGCGTTAATGCATTTTAACTTAACGCGATTATATGGTAGTGTAGTAATTGCTGATAGAGTATTAATAGGTGAAGAAGGTTTTGAACTATCGCGTAGACCTCAATCAGAAGTATATCCATTTATTATACAAGACTTAGAAGATGCGATAGCTCTTTTACCTGAAGAATATGATGATTCTGAATTCGGAAGAGCAACAGGAATTGCAGCTAGAACTATATTAGGAAAGGTTCATTTAACAAATCCAAGTAGAGATCTAGAAGCTGCTATTACGCAACTTGAATATGTTAGAGATAGAGGAATTAATGACCTTTTAACAAGTTATGATGATCTTTTCGAACCAGGAAATGAACTAAACAACGAAGTTATTTTTTCGGTTCGTTATGAACAAGGACTTATTGGTTTAGGTTCTCCTTTCCCTAACTTTTTTGCTCCTTTACAGAGTGATGGAAATGTAGTTTTTGGAAATGGAGATGGGCTTAATGTTCCTACTGAAGACGTATCTGATTTATACTTAACAGATGATGCAAGAAAACCTTCATCTATGGCTGATAGTTATATCGCTACCAATGGAACTGAAATCTTTAATAAACATGTAACAAAGTACAACTCGGATTTTAACGCACTAGATGACGGAGATGTAGATTGGCCTATTACAAGATTTGCTGATGTGCTTCTAATGCTTTCTGAAGCTTATGTAGATGCCAGAGGAATTTCTGAAGCTTTAGTAGAAATGAACAAAGTAAGAGCTCGTGCTGGGTTAACTGCGTTAGTTGAGGCTGATGTAAGTTCTAGTTTTGCTTTTAAACTAGCCCTAGAAAGTGAAAGACGCCTTGAATTTGCTTTCGAAAATCACAGATTCTTTGATTTACTTAGAACTAATAGAGCATTAACTGTTATAAACGAGCATTTTACAACTGAATTTGCATACAATAATCCAGATAACCCTGATCTTGATGCAAGTCCTATTTCGGATTTTCAGTTACTGTTACCTATACCTCAAAGAGAAATTGACCTGAACCCTAATTTAGCTCAAAACATAGGTTATTAATGATTATAAATAAACAACATATCATTACTACAATAGTATCCATTCAACTATTTCTTATAGGATGCACTTGTTTTGCTAATGAGATTAGAGTAGCAACTATTGATGAATTCAATAGCGCTATAAAATCTGCAAAAGCAGGAGATCGTATAATATTAAAAAATGGAGAGTGGAAAGATGTTAAACTTGTTGCTAAAGGTGCAGGAACATCAGAAAACCCTATTGTCATTGAAGCAGAAGAATCCGGTAAAGTAATCATTACCGGAGATTCTAGCCTAAAAATAGCTGGAACTCATCTATTAATCAAAGGCTTGTGGTTTAAGAATGGGTATACTTCTGGTAAATCGGTGATTTCATTCAGGGTAAATTCTAAAGAGTTTGCAAGTCATTCTAGACTTACTGATTGCGCGATTACCTATTATAATCCAAGCACTAAAGCAACTGATTACAAATGGGTAAGTGTTTGGGGTAAAAACAACAGAATAGATCACAATTATTTTACTGGAAAAACTAACTCTGGTACTACATTAGTCGTTTGGTTAAAGGGAAAAGAACATATAGATAACAACCATAGAATTGATCATAATTATTTTGGAGAAAGACCTTCTTTAGGTTTTAATGGTGGAGAAACTATTAGAATAGGAACTAGTAAGAATTCCTTATTATCCTCTCGAACAATTGTAGAGGATAATGTTTTCGAAAAATGTAATGGAGAATTAGAAATTATCTCTAATAAATCTTGTGATAATGTATATCGCAACAATCTATTTCTAGAAAGTGAAGGTATCCTAACATTAAGGCATGGAAACAGGTGTCTGATAGAGAGTAATGTATTTATAGGAAATCAAAAACCGCATACTGGTGGAATAAGAGTTATAAATGCTGGTCATGTTGTTAGAAATAATTTGATGATGAACCTTACTGGTGACGGTTTTAGAGGTCCAATCGTAGTAATGAACGGTGTCCCAAATAGTCCCGCGAATAGATACCATCAGGTTAATAACGTAAAAATTCAAAACAATACGATTATAAATTGTTCTCCAATTCAACTTTGTGCTGGTAGCGATGATGAAAGATCATTAGTTCCAATAAATACTATCTTTTCTAACAATCTCATATACAACGATAAGAATGGTGACATTGCAACTATACATGATAAAATAGACGGATTTAATTTCTATGGAAACATTCTTGATACCCAAAAAAACTTTGATCAAGAAGGTTTCACAAAAATGAAAGTAAACTGGGATACATTTGAGGATATTCTTTACATCCCAACTGAAACGAATGAAGAGTTAATTAAAAACTCAAAATTGGAGATCAAATCCCCTAAACTAGATATTACTGGAGCAAAAAGAACTACGTTTATTGCCGGAGCTTATAATCTTGGAAATAAAAAATTCCCAAAAGCATTAGTTCTTAAAAGCGGAACTTCTTGGGACTCTAAAGTAGAACCTCAGAAAACTGTAGTTAATTCAGAAATTATTGAAGTAGCACCTGGTATAGGTACTTTACGCAAAGCATTGAAAAAAGCTTCCGCTAGAAGTATTCTTAAACTAAAATCTGGAGAATACATTTTAGAAAAAGGAATAAAAATTACAACAAGTATTACTATTGAAGGTCTAACTAAAGACAAAAAACCTGTATTAAAAATAAAAGAAGGGATCGAAAAAAAACCAACATATTTCTTTAGAGTAGATGGCGGTAGTACTTTACGATTAAATAATCTAGAAATCTCCGCAAACTCAAAAGAACCTATAAAATATGCAGTAGTTTCTCCTGATAAAAATATTGCAGAATCCTATTCAGTATTCATTAATAATTGTCATATCCACGGTTTTAAAAACAAAAATGGTGGTAGTGTTTATAAAGGATACAAAGGAACTTTTGCTGATACACTAAGTATAGCTAATTCGAGAATTGAAAACGCATACCGAGGAATAAATCTTTCAGAGGAAAAAGAAACTTTCGGAAAATACAGTGCTCAGGTGGTACATATCGATAATACAATTTTTAAAGATATTGAACAGTGGGCTTTAAATTATTACCGAGGTGGAACTGACGAATCTACCTTAGGAGGGAATCTTTCCGTGCAAAACTCTGTATTTAGTAATGTTGGTAATATAGAAAAAGGGACTATACTTAGAACAAAAGGAATCGTAACTGTAAATATCAAAAACTCAGTATTCGAAAAAAGTTATAAAGTAGTTAACCCTGTTAATCTAAAAGGAAATAAAAATACGATGAGTAACTGTGTCGTTTTTGATTGCGGTACTGTGAAAGCAACAAAAGGAGCATCTGTAAAAGATGTGATGTATAAAAACCCTAAATGGGAAGATAAAGAAAAATTCATTCCAAGTGAAAAATCGCCGCTGCGCAAGCAACAACATATTGGATTGAAATGGGATACTAAAAAATAAAATTAACACAATAGAATTATGAAAAATTACGAAGCATCTTTTAAGAGAATCTTAGCAGGTCTATTGGTTTTCTGTTTAATGTTGATATTTGTAATATCCTCGTCTTGCGATGCGGATATCGAAGTGGATCAAACTGTAGAGGAAATAGAATCTGCAACTCCAATAATCTCTAGTTTTTCTCCATCTAGTGCAGAAATACTTGAAGAAGTTCTTGTTGAAGGAGAGTTTCTTCAATTTGTAGATAGAGCAACCATAGGTGGGATACCTACAGAAATTAAAAGTAAGATTAGTGATACTCAAATTTTACTAAAGATTGACCCTGCCGTTATTTCAGGACCAATTGTACTTATTAATGACTTAAGTCGACAAGGTGCAGAAAACTTAGAGTTCACAGCAACATCAACAGAAAGCTTAAGCGTATCATATCCCGTACCATCTGTAACAAGTACAATCCCTGGTGAAGCTACAGCAAATGATTTGCTAATTATAGAAGGTGCTAATCTTGGTGTTGTATCTAGCGTTACATTCGGAGGAGTCGCTGGTGTTATATCTTTTCAAGAAAATGACGTAATTGTTGTAACCGTACCAAACCCTGGAACTTTAGATCCCGTTGCTATCAATTTAACTTACAACAGTAATAGTGGAGAAATAGCACAAGAGTTAAGCTCTTCTTTTTTAGTTAATATACCAACACCAGAACCAGATAATGTACCTAGAATAATGACTAGAGATAATATGGTAACAATTACTGGGGCCAACATTAACTTCACAACATCTGTTACTGTTGATGGTATTGAAGCAACAATTACTACATCCCCAACTGATTTAACTTTTATGGTTCCATCTGGTGTAACAACGGGTATTTCGGAAGTTATCATTACAGATACAGAGATGCGTCAAACAACATTTAACATACCATATATTAACGGGGCATATTATGAGTACTATGACTTTGACACAAAAGCTCTAGAAACTGTAAGAGATAATAAAAATGGTGATCCTACCGAAGTTGTATTATCATTAGGAGAAGAAGAATCAGAACAACCAAGATTTACAGGAATGACTGAATCTTTTGGAAATAGATATTTACACTTAGATTACCCTAAAGCTACAACTAGTACTTTAGCTTCTATTTACGGTTATGATTTTAGTGATGATTTTGGAACAGAAGAAATGGGCGAAGAATCAGCTGCTTTACTAGATCCAGCTGGACGATTTGGAGGGAATCCTGTATTACATTTCTGGATGAGAATAAACGGAGCAAACTGTAGAACAAAAATTTATTTAGGAACTGCAAGTGCTCAACGTAGAGAATCTAATGGGCCTCTTTTAGATACAGGAGGAGAATGGGTATTAGTTGCTGTAAGACTTAATGGTTTTATGGATAGTGCAGCCGATTTTTCTAGATTCCATCTACGTCTTACCGCTGGTAGTTCTTCGGACAATATTCCTAGGTCAGCGGATTATGATTGGATAATTGTAACCGATAGAGTACTGACAGAGTTTGGAGCAGTAGATTATTCTGCCGCCTCTATTACCGATGAAACTAACTGGAAAGATCAAGGTTAAAAAATAATAACGAATAACAAACTTTCATAACATTATAAATGATCCAATCACCTTTATATACTATTCGATTAAGGTTAGGCATTCTTTGCCTAACCCTAATCCTTAGTGTTCTAAGTTTTAGCTGCAATAAAAAGGAACATACGGAGGCCAAAACAGAAATTAAAAATCAAAAACCCACGCTTTCATTGTCTACTTCTGAAGCCAATGAAATAAAAAAATTATTAAGTACAAATGATGTTTTAAAACTCTCATTTGATCAACACAAAGAAAAAGCAGATAAAGCGATAATAAATGGTATTGAGGTTCCAACTCCAAAAGATCCTGGTGGTGGATATACTCACGAAAAACATAAACGTAATTATGGAGAAATGTATGCTGCAGGAATTGCATATATAATTACTGAGGACACGAAATATTCAGAATTTGTAACAAATATGTTATTAGAATATGCAAAAATGTATCCTAGTTTACCATTACATCCAAAAAGCAAAGAAAACCACCCAGCTGGAAAACTTTTCTGGCAAGGATTAAATGAAAGTGTTTGGCTAGTTAATTCAATACAGGCTTATAATCTGGTAAGTGATGCTATCTCTCAAGAAAACAAAACAATAATAGAAGAGAATGTTTTTAAGAAAGTAGCAGAGTTTATTAGTGTTGATTCTAAAAAAACTTTTAATAAAATACATAATCATGGAACCTGGGCAGTAGCGGGCGTTGGTATGACAGGATATGTTCTCAAAGATCAAGATATGGTCGACCGTGCGTTGTACGGAAGTAATAAGGATAAGGAAACTGGCTTTCTAAAACAAATAGAAATGCTTTTTTCTCCAGAAGGGTACTATTCCGAAGGTCCTTATTATCAGCGATATGCTATGATGCCTTTTATGCTTTTCGCTCAAGCTATCCAAATCAATCAACCTGATCTAAAAATCTTCGAATACCGCAATCAATTATTAGGTAAAGCGGTAACCACAGTATTGCAACTAACTGATGAAAATGGAGCTTTTTTTCCTTTTAACGATGCTTTAAAAGAAAAGAACTATTTAACCAGTGAATTGATATTTGCCAGCAATATTGCATACGCCTATTATAAAGATAGTTCGCTACTGCCTATTACTTTAGCACACGAAAAAGTTAGTATCTCAGGTGCCGGACTTGAAGTTGCTAAGGCATTAAAAAACTTTACACCAAAAGCATATGAAAAAAAGCCATTACTAATTACAGATGGAAAAAATGGAAGTGATGGTGGATTAGCATTACTAAGAATGTCTAATGGGAAAAAAGATAAAAAGCTTACTACAGTTTTTAAATTTGCTTCTCAAGGAATGGGGCATGGACATTTTGATAGACTTTCTTTATTCCTATATGATGGAAAACAAGAAATTTTACAAGATTATGGTGCGGCAAGATTTCTAAATGTAGAATCGAAACAAGGAGGAAGATATTTACCGGAGAATAAAACGTGGGCAAAACAAACTATAGCACATAATACGGTAACGGTAGATGAAACATCTCAGTTCGGTGCTAATGTAAAAGCTTCAAGTAAAGTAAGTCCGCAATTACTTTTTTCAAACCTAAAAGATTCTAACCTACAAATTGTTAGTGCGAAAGAAGAAAATGCATACCAAGGAATTATAATGCAAAGGACGCTGGCTTTAGTTAAAAACGAAGCAACAGAAAGACCTCCTTTTATTATTGATGTATATGCTATTACGGCTAAAGAAACACATCAATATGATCTAAATTTCATGTATCAAGGACAAGTAATGGAAACTAATTTTGAGTATCTAAAAGAAAATACATTATCTCCGCTTGGAGTGAAAAATGGATACCAACATTTATGGAAACTTGCAGAAGGTAAGAGTAATCAAAATTTTGCCACTTTAACTTGGTTAAACCAAAATAGCTTCTACTCCATCTCTAGTCTTATAGATAAGGAAAGTAACATGGTTTTTTCTAAACTAGGCGCTAATGACCCTAATTTTAACCTTAGGGATGATGCATCTTATATGTTAAGAGAAAAGAATAAAAAGAATCACGTTTTTGTAAATGTTATAGAGCCGCATGGAAACTTTGACCCCAAACTAGAATCTGTGCAGAACCCTCATTCCGATATTAAGAATATTGAATTGATCTATTCTGATGATGAATATACAATTGTACAAATAGTATTCAAAAATGACGAGCACTATACGTTGACAATCGTCAATCAAGAACACGATCCACATAAACAACATAAAACGACTATTGATAATCAAATATATCAATGGACTGGAAATTATAATTTAAAAACCAACTAAAACAATGAGCTACTCAAAAATAAAGAGTGATGTATTCTTTGTAACCAAAGATAAACCGTGGGAACAAGCAGCAGAAGGTATTACACGTCAGATGATCGGTTATGATGTAAATATCATGATGGTTAAAGTAAATTTTGAAAAAGGGGCAATTGGATATATCCATGACCATTTTCATTCTCAGACTACGTATGTTGAATCTGGAAGTTTTGAAGTTACTATTGGAGATGACAAAAAAGTACTAAATGCTGGCGATGGATTCTTTATTCCTCCAAATGTTCCTCATGGAGCAGTATGTCTAGAAGCAGGAGTTCTTATTGATGTGTTTAGCCCAATCCGTGAAGACTTTTTAGAAATTTCACACGAAAAGAAATAATTAGAAGATGACTAAACTAAAAGGATTACGTTGGTGGATCATTGTATTAATTTTCCTTGCAACGGTTATTAATTATATCGATAGAACTGCATTTGCACTTTTATGGCCTGAAATGGGTAAAGACTTAGGGATGGATAATTCCGATTACGCTCTAATGCTTAACTTCTTTCTAGCTGCATATGCGATCGGTAAATTTGCTTCTGGAAAATTGTATGATGAAATAGGTACACGTTTAGGATTTACAGTTTCTATTATTGTTTGGTCCATAGCTTCTGTTTTTCATGCATTTGCAAGAGGACTTGTTAGTCTCTCTATATTTAGAGTATTACTAGGTTTAGGAGAAGCTGGGAATTGGCCAGGCGCCGTAAAAAGTAATGGAGAGTGGTTCCCTATAAAAGAACGCGCTATTGCTCAAGGTATTTTTAATGCTGGCGCATCTATAGGAAATGTAATTGCTCCATTCATTATTATATTCTTATACACACAATATGGTTGGAAAACTACCTATATTATTTTAGGTTTTGTTGGAATACTATGGGTAATCCCTTGGTTGTTTATCAACAAGGCTAAACCAGAAAAACATCCTTGGATCACAGATGAAGAAAGAGCACTTATTATAAAGGATCGCATAGAAAAAGTAGAAATAGAAAATGAAGTAAAAGAAAAAGGGTTAAGTATTGGCCAAATATTGAGTCATAAAGAATCTTGGGGCGTTCTATTCTGTAGATTTTTTATAGAGCCAATATGGTGGTTTTTTGTGGGATGGATGCCTATTTATCTAGGAGCAAAATTCGGATCTGATATTGAAGAAACCAAGAGCATTTGGATTTCTTATTTGATGGCAGCAGCAGGTAGTATAATAGGTGGAATGTTTACCAAAGCTTTAATGAAAAACTTTTCTGTAGATGTATCAAGAAAAATTACGATTGCATTAGGAGGTATTCTAATTTTAATAGCATTTGTGTCCATTATTAACTTCGTTACAGAAGAGAACTTTATGATGTTTATATATCTAGCTGGATTGGCATTATTTGGATTTCAATTTGCTATTGGAAACATACAAACGATTTCTAGTGATTTATTTAGAGGACCTTCTGTAGGGACACTAGCTGGATTAGCAGGAACTGTAGCTGCAGTGTCACCAATGATTATGAACTGGTTTGTTGGTCAGATCACCACTAGTTCATATACGCCAGCATTTGTAGCAATATGTGTTTCTGTAGTACTTGGGGTCTTATCTATTTTCTTGTTCATCAAAAAAATTGGACCTGTACGAAAGTAACGCACTATTAAAGATTGGTGTAAAATAAAATTAATCAACTATCAATAATTTATAATTAATAAAAAGAAAAAATGAGTTTAAAAGGAAAAGTTGCCATTGTAACTGGTGCAACCGGTGGAATCGGTTTTGAAGTTGCGAAAAGATTAGGTAACGATGGATATACTGTAGTTTTAAATGGTATAGAGGACGATAAAGGAGCTGAAAGAATAAAAGAACTTACAGCTCAAGGAATAACTGCTGAATACTACGGATTCGACGTTACAAACGAGGAAGCGGTTACTTCTAATATAGAAGCTATTGGAGAAAAATATGGTAAAATAGATCTACTGGTAAATAATGCTGGTGGATTAGGAGGAAGATCTAGGTTTGAAGGAATGACAACAGAGTTTTATAGATCTGTAATGGCCTTAAACCTTGACTCTACATTTTTTGCATCTAGAGCAGCTATCCCATTTTTGAAAAAAGGAGAAAATTCCTCAATCATTAACTATACATCTAATGCAGGATGGACTGCAGGAGGTCCTGGAGCAGGAATTTATGGAACATCTAAAGCTGCGGTTAATGCAATTACTAGAGCTTTAGCCAAAGATCTAGCGGAATATGGAATCAGAGTAAATGCAGTATCCCCCGGTACTATTGACACTCCATTTCATGCACAAATTAAATCTACAAAACCTGAAGTTTTCGCATCATGGAAAAATAACATTATGCTAGGAAGATTAGGACAACCGGAAGATGTTGCTTCTGTAGTTTCTTTCTTAGCAAGTGATGATGCTGCTTTCATAACAGCTGAAACTATCCAGATTGGTGGTGGACAAGCATTAGGTATTTAATATAAAGAAAAACGTAAAATGAAAAAAGTAGTAACCTTTGGAGAAGTTTTAATGCGTATCGCTCCTTTAGGGAACAAAAAATTAAAACAATCTAACCAATTAGAATACTACTTTGGTGGAACCGAGGCGAACGTAGCAATATCGCTAGCTCAATTCGGAAACAAAACACAACATATTACAGCAGTATCCAACGATTTTGTTGGTGATGCAGCAAAGAGCTACTTGCAGAAACTGGGAGTAGATACTGGTTTGATTATTGACTCGCGTCATCCTCTAGGGTTATACTTCCTGGAGGTTGGTGCAGTCATGCGATCAAGTACAATAGCGTACAACAGATCTAACTCAGCCTTTTGTAAAATAGATCCTAATAAAATTAATTGGGAAAAAGCTTTGGAAAATTGTGATTGGTTCCACTGGACAGGTATTACTCCTGCTCTATCTCTCAATGCCTTCAAAGCTTTAAAACAAGGCCTAGAAATTGCTAATAAAAAAGGAATTACAATATCTGCAGATCCAGCATATAGAAGTGGTTTATGGAATTATAGTCATGAGGCAAAAGATGTACTTAATGAATTAGTAGCATTGTCCAATGTTTTTATTGGGGGACCAAATGAAATTAATGAGCTATTAGACACTAATTTTTCTTTTGATAATGATGATTTCATCAAAGCAAGTAAACTTTTAATGGAGAAATATAGTAATATCAAAGGAGTCTTTGATAAAACAAGAGTTTCTCTCAATGCAAGTTGGCATAAGATAAAAGCTAGAATGTGGAATGGTAAAGAGTTTTCTGAAACCAATGAATTAGAGATAACACATGTTGTTGATCGAATTGGGACTGGTGATGCTTATGCTGCAGGATTAATTCAAGGTCTATTGCATTATGATGATGTAAAAGCGTTACAATTTGCAAATGCATCTTGCGCTTTAAAACATACTATAGAAGGAGATGCTAATCTAGTAACTGAAGACGACGTATTAGGAATTATTGAAGGTAACATCTCAGGACGAATAAAAAGGTAACATGGCACAATATACACGAATTGAAGTCGCACAAATAATGGGAAGCACAGGAATTGTTCCCCTATTCTATCATAAGGATATTGATATAGTAAAGAAAGTAATCAAGGCAACATATGATGGAGGTGCTAGAGTATTTGAATTCACCAACAGAGGTGATCATGCACAGGACATATTTAGTGAAATATCCAAATGGATAGAAAAAGAGCTACCAGGTATGATTCTAGGTATTGGATCCGTTGTTGATTCAGGCACAGCTTCGCTATTTATACAAAAAGGAGCAAACTTTATTGTTTCCCCTATTCTAAATCCAGATATAGCAAAAGTTTGTAATCGTAGAAAAATTGCTTGGCTTCCAGGATGCGCAACACTTACAGAAATAAATTTTGCAGAAGAATTAGGTGCGGAAATAGTAAAAATATTTCCTGCGGCCCAAATTGGCGGAGCTGATTTTGTAAAAGGCATAAAAGCACCTTGTCCTTGGACTAGTATTATGCCAAGTGGAGGAGTTACTCCCGAAGAAAAAAATTTAGTAGCTTGGTTTAATGCAGGCGTTCACTGTGTCGGAATGGGATCCAAACTTATTGTAAAAGATAAAAATGGAAATTTTGATTACAATAAAATCACTGAATTAACCAAAAACTCTCTAAAGATTGTTGAGAATCTAAAAAATAACAATCTCTAAAAAATCCTTTTACTATTACTTATACTTAAATCTTATTAACAATACGAAATTGTTAATAAATCAAGTAAACCACATGATTTTCAATAAAAATTGTGTTAAATAAAAATAAATTTATATATTTGGTTGACCAATTTGGTTGACCAAATATAAATTTCACTCAATTATCAAAATAAGACCACTATGAAAAATTTTCTACTTATCTGTATAATGTTTACAATGAGCTTTGCATTTGCTCAAATTCCTTCGGGATCTGGGGTATATCTTAACAAACTAATTGTTAGCCCTAACGGAGATGATCTTACTAATGAATACATAGAAATCAGAGGTACTGCTGATGCCATAATCCCATCCGATCTATATCTAATAAATGTCGAAGGTGATGGAGAAGGAGATAGAAATGATTTCGGTCAGGTTGGTGAAGTAATTCAATTAGGTGATGGAACTAGAACTTTTGGTTCTAATGGTTTCTTATCAATTGTAGCTAACTATACAGATGAGAACACAAATGTGGTCACAACAAATCCGTACACTAATGTTATTTCATCAGGAACAACTATTGTAACTATAGAGCTTATTGGAAATGATGTTACAGGTTCTTCTAGTAGTAATGTTTCTTCATTTACACCAGATATTGGTTATGATGGAAATTTTGAAGATTGGAGTGCAACCTATATGTTAATACAGGCTCCAAGCAATCCAAGCGGTATAGACATTGATGCTGATGATGATGGTGTTATTGATGCTACAGGAGACCATACTATGTGGACTCGCTATGATTCTGTTAGCTTTTTAGATGAAGATGACCTACTAGGTAATGTTGATCCTAATGACGGTACTGATTTTGGAGAGTTCGGTTATGGTCAGATAATCGTAGTTAGAGATGCTGCAGAAAATGCTGGTTTGTTTTTCACTGATACTGGAGCAACTGTAATAGAAAATACAGGAAGTAATGTACATTTCTGGGGTAGACAAGGAACTTCGACAGGTTTTTCCGCATCCGATTGGATAGCTGCATCGTTTGATGGGACAGGTCCTAATTGGGAGTTCTCTGATAACACAGCAAGAGTATCACCAGCTGAATTTGCTAGTTATATTATTCCAAGCGAAATATATGGAGCCTTAAACCCTACGGCTGCTTTATTATCTGTAACAGAGCAAGAATTAACTGATGATATTTCTTTTTTCCCAAACCCGACTAACAACGTAATCAATATAAACTCTAAGAATGATATAATATCATCTATTGAAATAGTAGATGTAACAGGTAAAATTTTAGTTCAGAAGAAAAGTGATTTAGATGTTGTTGATTTGACAGCTTTCTCAACTGGTTTGTATTATATGAATGTATATGGCGACGGATCTAAGATTACTAAAGCAATAGTTAAAAATTAAGAATACTTTTTAACAGTTTGATTTTAATTTGAGTTTAGATGATATCCTTGCATATTTTTGCAAGGATATCACTATTAAAACCTAAAATTTAACACCTAATAGATAATGAAACTTTTTACTATATTTTTTATTCTATTTATAAGTTTTAGTAGTAAAGCTCAAGTTACGTTAGACGCTAATGGCCCAGGAAGTACTTATGAACTTATTAATAGCGTTTTTGCTCCGACTAGTGGAAATGTTATAGAAGCACCTGGTGTTACTGGTAGCACTTGTGATAATCATTCTACATATTCTGGAACAGATGGAAATCGTCATATAGATGAGATATTTAATACCGATTTAGGAATTAACGTTTTCCGATTTATTATGCACGTTAATGAAGATATCGACCGTGACAAATGTTCTACCACAGATCGACAACGTAATGAAATAAAAACATATGCCCCCTCTCCAGATAACCTCAAAGGAGTAATAGGAGAAACTGTGGAATACAAATGGAAATTTAAAATAGATGCTAATTTTCAACCTTCTGGAAGTTTTACTCATTTTCATCAATTAAAATCTGTAGGAGCGGATTCCGCTGAAGAAAGTCAGCCGCTGATTACCTTAACTGCTAGAAAGGCAAGTCCGGATCGATTAGAATTAAGGTATGCACCTACTACTTCACAATCTACACTTACTACAGTCGATCTATCTGTATTAAAAGGAAATTGGGTTGAAGTTCTTGAAACTGTTACCTATGGTGAGACAGGAAATGCAGATTACAGTATTATTATAAATAATGTAAATACCGGCGTAGAAATCCTGAACTACGCTTCTTCTTCGCTTAGAATGTGGAAAACAAATGCAGATTTTATTAGACCAAAATGGGGAATCTATAGAAGTTTAAATTCTGCCTCAGATTTAAGAGATGAAGAAGTACTATATGCTAACTTTTCCGTAACTGAAAACCCTACGCTCTCTGTACCGACAATATCAGAAAAAGAATTGTTTGATGTATTTCCGAACCCTACTAAAGCAGTAATAAGTTTTAATTTTTTCGAGAACACAAATGACTACACAATATCAGTTATAGGTGGGTCAGGAAAAATTGTCAAGAAACCACAAGAATTAAAAACTACTGATCAGTTAGATATTAGTGATCTTTCTAATGGAGTCTATTTTATAAAAATTATTGATAAGCAAACTAATACTTTTTCTATAAAGAAAATTGTAAAAATAGATTAATAGAAAGTTTAAAATAAAAAACAACATATTATGAAATTTGCTTTTGTACTATTTGCTCTTTTGACATACATTTCTCCTTATGCTCAGGTTTCAATTACCGCAGATGGCCCAGGAAATACATATGAACTAATTACTTCTAAGTTAGCTCCAGGATATAATCCAATAGAAGCGCCAGGAATGACAAGAAATGACTGTAACAACCATCTTAATTATGGTAAACACATCAGCGAAGTTTTTGATGATGAACTCGCCAAGAATGTATTCAAATTTGTCATCCATGTTAAAGAAGACAATGATCGTTGCAAAACTTTTGATAGACAACGTAACGAAATAAAAAGTTATAAATCATCTCCAGATAACTTAAAAGCTACGATTGGAGAAACCGTAGAATACAAATGGAAATTCAAACTAGATAAAAACTTTAAACCATCTAAGAACTTTACGCACCTTCATCAATTAAAATCTGTAGGAGAAACCGAAAAAGCAAAACCTATTATAACCCTCACAGCCAGAAAAGGAAGTGTCGATAAATTAGAACTTAGACACTCTAGCGGAAAAAATCAAAATACACTTAAAAAAGTAGATTTGGATTTATTAAGAGGTAATTGGGTAATGGTTACAGAAAAAGTTACTTATGGAAACGTAGGTAAAACTTCTTACTACATACATATAACTAATTTAAAAACAGGGAATATAATTTTGAAATACCAGAGTGCTAACCTACAAATATGGAATGCAGGTGCAGAATTTGTTAGACCAAAATGGGGAATCTACAGAAGCCTAAAAAACTCATCTAATCTAAGGGATGAGGAAGTATTATTTGCTGATTTTTCTATCACAGAAAATTAATAATTATTAATTCTTTTCTAAAGATCAAAAACTCTACTTAAGTTAAATCCAAAGAAAAAATCACCATCTCCCCAATCTCCAGATCCTTGACCTAAGAAACCGTTTTCAAACATAGGTTGCGCATTTGTAAAATGAACCTGAAATACGTGCCCGCCAGTTTCTATATCAAAACCTATTGATAATGGATTTTTAAAAGTAGAACTACTACTTCTGTTCAAATGATAACCATAGTCTACATTAAGACTAAAGCGTTTGGTTAATTTATAACGCCCTCCTACTCCCATTATGAACTGAGAATTATCTTGATCATCAAATCTTACAAAGTTTTCATGTAAATAAGAAGGTGCTAATTCCAATGAAAGTCTTTTACTAACTTTTCTAGAAATCAAAACTTGAGATACATAAGACAACCTATTATTAAATTCTAATTTAGGTAATTGATCCTTTTCTAAACCAGTATTAATAGTTAACAAGTTATATCCTACAATGGTAAAAGGGAATCCATTCTTTTTCTGTCTCACTAGTCTATACTTAATATGACCTCCATACGTTTTTTGAAATGAACTACGAGCAACACCTACATTCAAGCCATCGGTAATACCATAAATAAATTTAAGTTGAGTAACAGCCTGATCTAAACCAAAAAGATCATCAATACCATTCTCTACACTACCAAAACGATGAGCAACTACAAAATATAAACTTCTTTTATTAACCAATTTTGTAGATTCGAAGTTAACAACCTTAAGTCCCTTAAAGGTAGATGTAACATAATTGTCTTCTTGTACATCAGACTCTAGCTCATCTAATAAATCATCTTGAGCCAATGTAATGTATGGAATTAAAAAAAGTAATAGGAGTTTTCTCATGAAAATCATTTTAAAATACTAATAAAGACTAATTATTTAATAATTGATGTTTGATCTAATTTAACAACTTCCAGAAGTTCATCATATCCTATACATCTTCCTTTTATGGTATATCTTGAATTTAAATCAGATTCAGAAACGCTGTGATTAGTATCAAAAGTACCGTAAGTAGCATTATTAAGCATTAAAGAGTTCTCTTCGATTTCTGTAAGCTCACCTTTAACAATGATAGTCTTGTTTAGATACTTTTTAGAAGCAGCATCAGGATTCTCTGAAAATTCTTTTGCTAAACTAGTTGCATCTATTGTAAATTCAGCCTTTTCTGTTTGAATATCTCTATGAGATTGATATATATATTTATATCCTATAAATGCTCCAACAATTAGAATTAAAACTAAGATTAGTACCTTTTTCATTCTTAAATTATCTCATTTAAACTTGATTAAAAGTATGAAAATTATCAACCTAATGAAACTTATTTTTGCATATCAATTAAAATTGATCTAATTTTTACCTTCCAAAAATAGAGTTCAATAGGTAATTTATGAAAAAACACTTTTTAAAATTTTTAATTCTTTGTGCGATCTTATTCAATGTAAGTTGCGAAAATGATAGCGAAAAAGATTTAATAGATATTACACCTGTAACATTAGTTACTTATAACAACAATGTAAAAAACATCGTTGATAGTAACTGTACTACTTGTCATAATGACCCTCCAATTAACTTCGCTCCTATGCCACTTTTAACTTTTGATCAAGTAAAAGAAGCTGTTGACAATAGAGAGTTACTGAGTAGAGTATCTTCAGAAGATATAAGTTTTTTAATGCCTTCTGGCGGACCTAGATTACCGCAAGCTACCATTGATGTCATATTACAATGGAATACCGATGGATTATTAGAACAATAAAAATTATCATACCTATGAAGAGTTTCTTATCTTTTTTATTAGTATTTGTTTCAACATCTATTATAGCGCAAGGAAAATTTATTACTAAGAAAGGCTCTATTAGTTTCGAAGCTTCCGTCCCTTCTTTTGAAGAAGTCAAAGCTAAAAACTCTACTGTAACTGCAATTCTAAACACGGATAATGGTGAATTTGCTGCCTTAGCTCTAATAAAAGGATTTCGATTTAAGAATGCATTAATGGAAGAGCATTTTAATGAAAACTATATTGAATCTGACGAGTACCCTAAAGCAACTTTTAAGGGTAAACTTGTAAATTATGACAATACTAATATTCAGAATGAATATATTATTAAAGGAACTTTATCGTTACACGGAAAATCCCAAGAGATTGAGACTAAAGGTATTCTAAATAAAGATAGTAATGACACAATTACCATTACTTCAACCTTTATAACAAAACCTGAAGAATTTGATATTAAGATCCCAAGTATTGTTAGTAAAAAGATAGCTGACGATATTTCGGTGTCATTAAACTTTATACTAAAAAAGAAATAATCTTTTTTAACTCTATTTTTCAACCTGAAATATTCCTTTTTAAATTGGATTTTTTCCTCTTTAAGATGTTTTAATTGAATATATATAACATAACTATGTTTATTAGCACTAATAAACCTTGAATTTAAATCCATTCAAAATCTATTTAAATATTAACTATATATCTAAATCATTAGCCATATTTAATTAATTATAACATAAATACATTTAGATGTAAACACACTAATTAGTTATTAAAAAATGCTTGACATTATTTTCAGATAACAATCTAATTAAAACTCAACTCTCTGTGAAATCTCTTAAAACGTTGTTATATTTTTCAATTTTCAGATACCCCCTTTCAGCCGAAGAGATTTATTTATTTTCTAAAGCTTCTGATCAAAGTGAGATCAAAAACGAATTAGAATATCTCAAAGAAAAAGGTGTCATTTCATTTGATGACAGTTACTATTTTCTTGATGGAAACTTACAATCTGTTTCTCGACGTATCGAAGGAAATAAAATGGCTAAATCTGTTATGCAAAAAGCTATAAAAAAAGGAAATTTAATTGCTAAGTTTCCTTATGTAAAAGCTGTTGGTATTTCTGGAGCTTTATCGAAAAATTATCACGATAAAGATGGTGATGTTGATTTTTTTGTTATTACAAAATCAGATCGTTTATGGGTAGCCAGAACATTATTAATGTTATACAAAAAAATATTTTTATTCAATTCTAGAAAGTTCTTTTGTATCAATTACTTTATTGCAGAAAATTCTTTAGAAATATCTGAAAAGAATATATTCACGGCAACTGAACTATTGACACTAATTCCAGTTTCTGGAGATTTTACTAAATTTTATAGTCAAAACCAATGGGTTTCAGACTTTTTGCCCAATTTAGAGATAGGTAAATCTTCTATTAATAATTTAAAAAATAAGCCTCTGATAACTAAATTCATAGAATCATTCTTAAATACTAAAATCGGAAATGGCTTAGAGAATCTTTTTTTGAAAATGACATTAAAAAAATGGAATACTAAATTCAAAACTTTAAATAAAGATGATTTTGACATAGCAATGAAATCTACAGATGGTGTATCCAAGCATCATCCTAGAAATTTCCAAAAAAAGGTCATTGATAGACTTAATAAAAGATACAACGAATTTCAACTTAAGTATAATATAGAATTAGAAAAAGAGCATGCTTGATATTTTATTTTCACATTCTTATTACTATCCTTTAGATCTTAAACAATGGAAGAACCAAACACCTTACCCTCCATTAGGAACAATATATGCTGCTTCTTTAATGCGAGAAAAAGGTTTTGCAGTTGATCTTTTTGACACTAACCTAAGAGATAATCCATATGATATTGAAAAAGAAATAATTAAAAAGAAACCTAAGTTTCTAGTATTATATGATGATGGCTTTAATTACTTGACAAAAATGTGCCTTACCACTATGCGTGAAGCCGCTTTCGAAATGATGAGAATTGGAAAAAGCCATGATTGTACTATAATTGTCAATAGTTCTGATGCTACAGATCATTATCCAAAATATTTATACAATGGTGCGGATTATATTATCCAAGGAGAAGGAGAATTAGTTTTATTAGAACTTATTTCGGCCCTTAAAAATAATCAACCAATAGAGGGAATTAAAAGCATTGTATACATAAAAGATGAAAATACTGTTACTAATTCAAAGCGGGAAGTATTAAAAAATCTAGATGAATTACCAATGCCTGCGTGGGACCTTATTGATATTGACTCTTATAAAAAAGTATGGCATGATGGAGGCAAAGAATTTACTCTAAATCTTGCTACTACCAGAGGATGCCCATTTAAATGCAACTGGTGCGCTAAACCAATTTATGGAAATAGATATAATACGCATTCTCCAGAATATATAGTAAAACACATACAATATTTACAGAAAAACTATGATGTCGAACGTTTCTGGATGTGTGACGATATTTTTGGCTTAACTCCAGGATGGGTACAGAATTTTAATCAAGAACTAAAAAACACAAATACTAAACTAAAATATTACATTCAAAGTAGAGTTGATTTGTTACTTAAAGAAGATACGATAGATGCTCTTGCTGAATCTGGATTACAAGAAGTTTGGGTTGGAGCAGAAAGTGGTTCTCAATCCATCCTCGATGCTATGGATAAAGGAACTAAAGTAGAAGAAATATACAATGCCACAACGTTACTAAAAGAGAAGAATATACGAGTAGCATTTTTTATTCAATTTGGTTATCTCGGTGAAACCAAAGATGATATTTCTAAAACTATAAAAATGATAAAAGAACTAGTTCCTGATGACTTAGGTATATCCGTATCCTATCCACTTCCAGGAACTAAATTCTATGATAAAGTAAAAGATGATCTTCGATTCAAAGCAAATTGGACAGACTCGGATGATTTAGCAATGATGTTTAAGAGTACTTATAATTCTAAATACTATAAAAAACTGCATAGATATGTACATAAGGAATATAGAAAAAGTCAAGGATTACGATTCCTAAAAGCTACTCTAAAGAGCCCTTCTAAAATTTCTACTAATACGTTAAAACGAATATCTTATTTACTATATTATTTCCCAAGTGCATATATGGATGCTCAGGTTTTAAAAAGAATGGAACATATTAATGAATGAAAGTTTTGACATAGCGGCGATAACCTATGATACTACTTTTACTCATAGTAAAATTGGCAAACTCCAAAGAAATTTGGTGTTTGATCATTTGACAAAAATGCTTCCGCCAAATCAAAAATTAGATATTCTAGAAATTAATTGTGGTACTGGTCATGATGCAATATGGCTAGCTGAACAAGGACATCGTGTTATTGCTACAGATATATCATCAGAAATGATTTCGATCGCTAAATCCAAGCAACATAACCAGATCAAAGATCTAGAGTTTCTACAACTAGATATTAACAAGCTAAGCACATTAAATTCTGAACAGCCTTTTGATTTAATATTTTCAGATTTTGGAGGATTAAATTGTCTTTCTCCAGATCAATTAAAAGAGTTTTTTATAGCCGCTCAGAAAAAATTAAAACCAAATGGTATAATCGTAGGAGTTATTATGCCTAGGCAATGTTTGATGGAGAATATTTATTTCATGATGAAAGGTAAATTCAAACAAGCTTTTAGACGTAATACTGATAATGTAGTGGTAGCAAATGTTGATGGAGTCGATGTAAATACTTGGTACTATAATCCAAAAATGATACAGAAAATATCTAGCAAATTATTTAAAACAAATGAATTAAAACCCATCGGATTATGGATTCCTCCTTCTTATCTTGAGTCGTTTTTTAAGAACAAGTCGGGAATTTTAAAAATCTTATCAAATCTGGATATGTTTTTCCGTCGTTTCGCATTCTTATCAAAATATAGTGATCATTACCTAATCTCTCTCATCAAAAAATGAGTATAGTTCTTACCCACGCATATTATCTAAGTACAGATCCTAAGGAACAAAGGATCATGAAACCCTATCCTCCTCTAGGGCAGCTTTATATTTCTGGATACTTAAAAGAACACGGTTTAGAGAATTATGTTTTTGACACAACATTTAGCTCTAAAAAAGAGCAACTAAGTTTTATAGCATCCAAGAAACCAGATGTAGTAGCCATATATGCAAATCTAATGACTAAAGTAGAAGTCATTAAACTTATTAAAACACTAGTTACAAAAGCTACATACGGTTTCCCAAAAATAGTACTAGGAGGTCCTGATGTTACTTATAACACCGAAAATTACTTAAGATCTGGTGCTCAATATATCGTAATCGGTGAAGGAGAAGAAACGTTATATGAACTCCATCAAGCCATTAAAAACAAAACTGACATACACGCAGTTTCAGGAATTGCATATTTAGATAATGACAAAGTAGTAAAAACCACTGCCAGAATAAAAATGAAAGATTTATCAGTGCTTCCCCTCCCGAACCGAGAAGCGATCGATATGCAAAAATATCTTGATACTTGGAAAAATAACCACGGACAAAGTTCTATGACCATTAGTACTCAGCGTGGTTGCCCATATACTTGTAAATGGTGTAGTACAGCAGTTTATGGACAGAGCTATCGAAGAAGACCTGCTAATCTTGTAGCACAAGAATTAGCAATGCTTAAGCAGAACTATAATCCAGATACAATTTGGTTTGTTGATGATGTATTTACAGTAAGTCATAAATGGTTAGCAGAATTTCATAAAGAAGTGATACAACAAGATGCTATTATTCCTTTTGAATGCATTACCCGAGCAGAACGTTTAAATGATGAAGTTTTACAACAGTTAAAAGAAGCTGGTTGTTATCGGATATGGATTGGTGCAGAAAGTGGTTCACAAAAAATAGTGGATGCAATGGATAGACGCGTAAAAGTTGAAACTGTTAGAGAAGCCATCCAGAAAACTAATCAATTAGGTATCGAAACAGGAACTTTTATTATGGTAGGATATCCTGGTGAAGATGAAAAAGATATCGCAGAAACCATACATCATCTAAAAGTAGCGAACCCTACTCATTTCACAATCACTGTTGCTTATCCAATAAAAGGAACTTCTCTATATAATGAAATCGAAAATGATATCACTATACAACCGGATTGGAATACCTCAACAGATAGAGACATTGATTTTAAAAGAACTTATCATCGTAAATTCTATGATTTTGCTGTAAGAAGAATTGTTAATGAAGTAAACTATTTTAAAAACAGAAATAACCTAAAAGAAAAATTAAAATTAAAAGTAAAATCGATAGCCGCTTTACTACTAATGAAATATTATAAATTGAGATAAAATTCTTTATTTAAAAATGGATGATATATGATTAGTGTTGTAATACCAACCAGAAATAGATTAGAATCTTTAAATAGAGTATTAGATTCTCTATATAAACAGACTCTAAAACCTAAAGAAATAATCATTATTGACTCCAGTGATCAAGCTTTTACAACTAAAGATCTCATTACACCGCCTAATACTATTAATTTAATTTTGGAGCGATCCACTCCTTCAGTTTGTGAACAAAGAAACATCGGTATTAAATTAAGTTCTAACTCTATTATTTTATTAAGTGATGATGATTTAGTCTTCGAAGAAGAATATACATTAACATTATATGACTATCTGAAAAAAAATCCCTCTAAAAAAGCTGCTAGCGGAATAATTTTAGAAAAAAACACAAAAGATGAATGGGCATATGCCAATGAGATTTCTGATATAAAACTAATTTATAATTGGTTCTTTGGGCTTTCCATCTTTTCGGATTTATCTAAAAGTAAAAGAGGCAATATTCTTGTTAACCGAATAAAAACTAAATTATCTAACAAAGGAAACCAAATCTCAAAAGCAGGATGGCCTATTTTCGTAAACTGGAATAAAGATGAAAATGATTTTCCTTTTTTTTCATTAATGGGTGCAATGATAAGAAAACCTGAAGAAGATTTATTTGATCCCGTTTTCATATTTAATGGTATTGGAGATAATTATGATGCTTGTATTAAATTAGGCTTTAATATTACCATTCTAAAAAAGATTAAAGCTTTTCATTACAAGGAAATAACGAATCGAATCAATCCAAAAGAAGGTTTCTATTACCGAACTTCAGCATTACATTATATACTACTTAACAATTCTAATTTCTCAAGTTCAAATCGTTTATTTTTACTTTGGTCTTTGATTGGAGTTTTAATTCCAAACTTTCTTAAAATAGATACAGAAATGATAAAATATAATCTGATACTAATCTTCAGAATATTATTTAAAAAAAATCTATATCAAAAAGAAAATCTTAATAATATCAATACATAATAATGATTAAAACATTTGATTTTAAATTTTGAAAAAATTAATTGAACATATAAAATATCTAATTCCTCAATCTAAAAGGAAAAGACTTCCCTTTTTCTTTTCTATTTCTATTGTCAATTCGATTTTAGATTTCATTTCCATTGCATTTTTAACACCATTTATTCTATTAATAATTGATAAAAAGAAAGTAGATGATTTTTTGGTTTTTCATTTTGGCATTACTTATCAAGAAAAGCATATACTATACGCCCTTATAATTCTAATCGCTTTCTATTTACTAAAAAATTTACTCCAAACTAAAATTGTATCTCGACAATCAAAATACCTCTACTCTATTGGGACTTTATTATCTAAGAAACTCGTGTCTAATTTCACCTATGGAAACTATGAGAAATTTTACCTCATCGATAAAGGGCAACTAATCAGAGATTTTCATAAACTTCCGACTATTTTCGTGACTAATATTCTTATCCCGATTTACCACTTAACATCAGAAATAATTATAGTATCTATGATTATGGTCGCAGGATTTATTCTTAATCCTTTGGCAACTATTTTTTCTATAGTTTTTGTCTCTATTTCTGCACTATTATTATTGTTTTTACGTAAAGGTAAAACACAACACTTTAATGAAATCATTTCTAAATCATATAGAGACACCCTAAATAATTTAATGAATATCTTAAACGGAATCATTGAAATAAAAAGTTCTAAGTCAGAAAGAGATTTCATTAATCGATTTGGTAAATCCTATGAGGAACAAAATGACACGCTAGCATCCTTAAGCACTTTTAAACAAAATAATGTACGATATCTAGAAGTAATGACAATTATTTTTATTTCATTTTCTATTGCTTTTATATTATTAAACTCCAGTTCAATGAAAGATCTGGTATTACTTTCTTTTTATGGAAGTGCCGTTATTAAAATTATTCCGTCATTCAATAAAATCATTAACGCATACATAGATTTAAAAAGTAACAAACATGCTGTTGATATTTTAGCCTCTTACAAATTTGACCAACCTAATGAACTAAATGACAATCTGTTCGAAAATTCTTTACTGTTAGAAAACATTAATTTTAATTACCCTAATAACGATTTAATTATATCTAACTGTAACATAGAAATAAAGAAAGGTGACTTTATTGGAATTATGGGCAAATCTGGTTGCGGAAAAACGACCTTACTACATATTATCTGTAGAATGCTTCCATTTAAATCTGGTAAGATCATATTAGATGAAAATGTTATTACGAATACAGCATCGTTTCCTTTCGTATATATGTTATCGCAACATTCATTTATTTTTCAAGGAACATTGATTGAAAATATAACAATGAATAAAAAAGAAGATGTTGATTATAACTATATAAATCATCTCTTTGATAGTTTTGATCTAAAAGATTGGTTTTTAAATTTAGACGATGGTTTTGATACTGTATTAAACATTGATAGTAAAAGTATTTCAGGTGGACAAAAACAACGTTTAGCTTTGATTAGAGCCTTATATACAAAACCAAAAATTCTATTACTTGATGAAGCTACAAATCAACTAAATGAAGATTTAGAGATAAAAATTATGAAATATTTAAAAAGTAGAACAACAGAAAATGAATTATCGATAGTTGCTGTTTTTCATAATAAAGACCTCTCTAAATTTGCCGAGAAACATTACACATTTCAAAACAGTAATCTCATAAAGGGATGAAGAAAAAGTTGTTATTTATTACGCCACTATTTCCAGGGAACAAAAATGAGGATACTATCGTTCCTTTTATTTATCAATTCTGTAATTACTTAGATACTAATTTTGATGATCTAGAAATAGATATAATTACACTCCGATATCCGATTAAAAAAGAGGAATACAATATTAACTCTATTAAAGTGTATGCAATTGGAGGTGGGTTTAAAACCAAATGGAATAGTATATTGGTGATTAGTAAAGCCTTTATAAAAGGTGCCAAACTTTTTGGTAGAAATGACTATGACGGAATCCTATCTTTCTGGTATAGTGACACCGCTATTGTTGGTAAGTTACTTAGGATATTTTTTAGAGTTAAACATTTTACTTGGTTGCAAGGACAAGATGTAAAATCAAATAACAAATATTTTAAACTCTTCAGGCCATCCGCAGATCGACTTATTGTAGTGGGAAAAAACCATCAAAAGGTTTTAAAAAAACATTGGGGTATTACCGCTAAAAAAATTGCCAATGTAGCTGTAGACACCAATAGCTTTCCGAAACTGAATATTGGATCAAGAACCATTGATATTATTGGTGTAGGAAATTTAGGCGCATTAAAAAATTATTCTTTATTTATTGAAATCATTTTCGAATTAAAAAAAGTGTTGAATACTATAAATGTTGTTATCTGTGGAGATGGAGAAGAAAAAGAAAAGCTTACTACTAAAATTAATGCGCTAGGACTAAGAAAAAATATTACATTAATGGGGTATGTACCCAATAACAAGGTTCGAAATCTTTTAAACAATAGTAAACTGTTACTACATACTTCTCAATTCGAAGGGAATTCCATGGTTGTTCAAGAAGCTCTGTATAGT
This sequence comes from Aquimarina amphilecti, assembly GCF_900109375.1. GTDB lineage: Bacteria > Bacteroidota > Bacteroidia > Flavobacteriales > Flavobacteriaceae > Aquimarina > Aquimarina amphilecti. The sequence continues at coordinate 388,159 of NZ_FOAB01000004.1, read as the reverse complement.
GGTTGCAAAGTAATTAGTACATTCCCTTTATCAGAAAACATAACGAACTTTTTCTTTGAAGATAATAAAGTAGCTTTAATTAAAAAATCAACGGATTTATTAAATAAAAATCAAGAAATTCAACGGGTTAGGCATTTCAAAATTGAAGATACCGCAGATGTAATTTATTCTTGCTTTTTTGATTCTAAATAATGAAACGTTTGATAAATATCTTCTGCTATTGCTTTATGAGTCAATTTATCTTCTACAAATTGCAACAATTCTGATTGTTTTTTAGAATAATCTATAGTTTTCGTTTCACAAAAAGCTTTCAGTAGTTGTTCTCTATTACCTGGTTCAAACAATAAAGCACAGGCTCCATTATTAGTCATATAATTAAAAGACGGAATACTAGTTACAATCGGAACACAACCACACGTCATTGCCTCTGCAAGTGCAAATCCACTACCCTCATAATGAGACCCCAAAACAAAATACTCATGAGTTTGATATAATAACTCGATTTCTTTTCTATCTAATCTTCCAATGTTATCAACTGCTTGTTTTAAAAGTAAATTTGAATCTAATAATTTATGTACTTCTTCTAATAATTCAAATTCATTATATATCATAGTTAATGTAGCCAAAGGTTCTTTAACCAGGTATTTTTGAAAAGCATTCAAAACAGTAATTGGATCTTTATTCTTATCCAATCTTCCAACCCACAAAAAGGATTCTTTCTTTCTCTTAATCTCTGGGTTGAAAGTAAAATTGGCAGCACCTTCCATTACTTCGAAAACTTTATTGCTATCAAAAACTCCAGATACTACCCAACTTTTCGCATTTTCTTTTCCTGTAAAAAGATATCCATCTATATATTTATCAGCCCATTTATATATTAATTTCTTTAAACCTTTGGGCGCTTCAGCATATCCTTGAACCTGAACTAAAATTATTGCTTTCTTACGTAATTGTTTCCTTAGAAAATAACAATATCTCCCGTAACCCATTCCATGTATTAAAATATAATCTGGTGCTAACTTATTTATGAAATTATGGTACAAAAAAGGAATGTTATATTTTTTCAGTTCCTTCCCTTTATAAAAAACATACTGTACTCCTTCTTTTTTCATGGAAAAATCAACTGCAATCCTATTCAATGAGATTGTTTGTATTTTATCCTTCAAATACCGAAGGTACCCTAAACTATAATTAAACTTTTTAATTAATAAATCCGGTTTTTTTATCTTCTCTGAGTGATAATTTAAATCTAGAAAAACCTTATTCATATACAACAGTTAAAAATTTAATCATACCGGTCTTGCTTTACTAATATCTATGATTCTTAAATATATTTTTTTTAATCCTTAGATATTAAAGATTATGACTAAATTTAATTAAATATCTAATAACAAACTCTTGTGACTGATATTAAATTCTATTTGTCGTTTTTTTATAAAATCAACAATTGTTTGACCTATAATTCTTCTTTACTAGTATGAGAAAAAAAATTAAGGATTTCATTATCATTATCTTCATATCATTCCTTTTATTAGTAATATTAGAAGTCATCCTTGGTTTTTTTTTCGAAAACAGAAAATTTCAACATCAATCTAATAAAATAGACCGTGTCTTAGCATCTAATTCATATTCTGAAAAAGATATTCCTTTTATAAAACAGTTTTACAATGATTACCATAAGTTAACCTATGAATGGGATCCATTTACCGAATACAAACTTAAGTCCTACAAGGGTTCAGCAATAAATATAAACCCACAAGGAAACAGAAAAACTATCAATGAAGACACTATCATAACTGATTCTAGATATACTATCTATTGTTTTGGTGGTTCTACTATGTTTGGCGAAGGAGCTAGAGATATAATGACAATACCGTCATTATTATCCAAAAAATTAAAAGAAAAAGAGCCAACAAAAAAATTTCATATTACCAACTACGGTGTTCCCGCTTATAGCAGATCACAAGAAACTGCACTATTAATAGAAGCATTAAAAAAAGGAAAAAAACCCGATATTGTTGTTTTTTATGATGGTTTTAATGAGGTACTTTTAAAACATCCTAATTATTTAAAAAACGTTCGGGAACCAATAAAACAGTCATATGATGCTATCAAAAAATCTAACAAACAATTCATATTAGCACTTAAATCAAGTAATATTAATACGGGTATTAAAAAACTACAAAACAAATTAAAGCACGTAGAAAAAGAAAAATATGATGTTATCATAAACGACTCTATACTTGATGAAATTATAAAAGGATATAGAAATAATATTAAAATTACGGACGCTATCAGTAATCAATATCGTTTTAATATCTTTAATTACTTACAACCATCTGTTTATACCAAGAAATTAAGAACCGAATATGAAAACCTTCAATATAACAAACATGAGGGTTTAGATAAAGTATTTCATAAGTTATATCAACAATTGACAACTGATTCAATATTACAAAACTCAAATAACTTTATCGATATCAGTAACTGTTTTGACACTAGTAAAGAAAATATATTTATTGACAATTGCCATATTTCTGAATACGGTAATTCTATAATAAGTGAAATTATTGCTAATGATATTATCGAATCTATAATTGGTAATTGATATCGGTTTTATAAACTATACTCTTAATAAAAATCACATATAAACCAATTGATTAAACAACTTATATTCTTCTGGATACTTAGATGTATCAAGATCGATATACTGTGAGTTATTAATAATTTTTCCTTCTTTTATATTAGCACTAGGATCCCCACTGGTACCTGTAAAATTAAATGTTTCATATTCAGATTTAAGTGGTGTAGACATCTCTAAGAACTCACTTATTTTATCTAAAATTACATTTGGTGTACGCACCAACTCATCAGAATTTATAACCAAACATTGATCATCGGGTAACCTTTCCTTTAACTTTATTAGATAAGACATCCGATCAGAATAATATTTTTTTGATTTATCATCTGACCATGGTGTATAATGTTTTTTAGTAAGAGCCATAATACTTGCTACTGATGGATCAGGAGGTCGTGCAAGAATAATCATTTTAAGATTCTTTTTTTGAAAAATCTTTGGATTGGGAGTTTTCGAATTATGGTTTATTTGATCTACATAGATTTTTTCAAAAAAATCAACAGACCTATTCTTTAGTAGGGTCTTAGATTTCATATAAAGTAATTTTAAATTACTCTCATATACTGCGTTACTTTCACCAAGTCCTACCATAGTAGGATGTGACAAAAGAATATGAGTCAACAAAGAAGACCTACTCCTCATATGTCCCATTACGAAAAGATATTCAATCCTTTTACTTGCCATTATAGTGTGTGAGTTTATACCAAGTATATATCATATTCAAAAAAAGTAGCTCTATTTATAATTTTTATTGTTCAGTTTTAATAAAATTATGTTCTATCATTTTTTTTAATGAATTCTGATAATTTACTTTCTCAGTTTGTATATGTAAATCTGCCTGTTTAGGAGATTCGTATGGATCATCAATCCCTGTGAAATTTTTTATTTCTCCTTTTAGTACTTTTTTATATAATCCTTTGGGGTCTCTTTCTATGCAACCTTCAATAGAACAATCGATATAAACTAACTTAAAATCAAAACCTTCATTTTCTATAAGTTTCTTAGCACCTAATCTATGATCATTATATGGAGCTATTAGAGAAACAATAACACTGATTCCTTTTTTTAGATAAGAGAGTGATAACTCGGCCGTTAAGATTAACTGTTTATGTCTATCTTCTTTACTAAAACCTAAATCACAGTGCAATGCCTTGCGCAGATCATCTCCATCTAAATGAAAGACTTTATTTTCTCTACTTGAGTAGTAATTTGTTAAACCTTTCCCCAAAGTAGTTTTTCCACTACCCGACAAACCCGTTAAAAGAATAAAAACTGGTTTCAATTATGTTACTATTTTATTTTAATTATTAAAATGATCCTTCTTTTATATGTGCTTTTAAAATAAAGAATAAACAAAAGGTGATACAACAGAATTCTCTGTAAAAACTAATAAAGCTCCTAATAAAACTAAAACAATAATAATTGGGATCAACCAATATTTTTTTTGATGCATCAAAAACTTCAAAAATTCTAAAAATATCCCTGATTTATTCATTACTAATATAATTTTTCATAATCGATACTTTCTTCTTTATCTATCCATCCAATAGTTGTTTTTTTCTTATTTATAATCCTTAAAACAAACGTAATTGGAAAAAAAAGTAAGTAATAGACTATTCCTAAAATAACAAAAGAACTGATCTCTCCCAAAATATTACCTACAAATAACCAAACGAATAGAAAAGGATAAAACAGCATTGGTAACAAAAGCGTAATTATTGACACTCCCACAAAACCAATGGTCCTATTGATCTGTTTTGCATTAAATATGAATCCATCTTTATATACCGAGACACAAAAAATTAACAATAATAACACTAATAATAATCCTCCAAATTGTCGTTGTTTTCTTTTAGCACTACTATTATCCTGAACAATATCTATCACACCACTAATCCAACTCATACTGTATTTGTTTAGAAAGTGTTTCACTTACATTCCTATTCCTTTCTTTATATATTATATAATTACCTAATACCAATATATCCATTTCTGTCTGAAAAAAACATCTCAACGCATCTAACGGAGACGCAACTATGGGTTCGCCTCTAACATTGAATGATGTATTAATCAATACAGGACAAGACGTTTTATCTTCAAAAGAAGAAATTAATTGATGTAGTAATGGATTTTCTTCTGAAGAGAGCGTTTGAACTCTAGCTGTGCCATCTTCATGAATACAAGAAGGTATTTTTTCTTTCTTATCACTTCTAAATGTAAAAAGCATATATTTAGAAGATATACTATCCAAAAACCAATCTTTAGCCTTTTCTTCTAACACTATAGGAGCAAAAGGTCTAAACCCTTCTCTTTTTTTGATTCGCATATTCACATGCTTTTTCATATCACTATATAACGGACTTGCCAAAATACTGCGATTACCCAAAGCTCTGGGTCCAAACTCCATTTTACCCTGAAACCAACCTATTATCTTTTTATCCTTAAGCTGATCCGAAACCTCCTCACATAACTCCTTATCATTTACCAAACTATAATCAATCTGATGCTCCTTTAAAACCGCTTCTATAGCATCATTACTATAGCCAATTCCTAGATATGCTTGTTCTGGTAATCTATTATCGATATAAGTTCTTTCGTTTTTTAAATAATGATACCACCCCACGAAAGCTGCTCCCATTGCTCCTCCACCATCTCCTGCTGCTGGTTGTACCCATATATTTTTAAATATATCTTTAGTAAGCAACTCTCCATTGGCTTTACAATTTAACGCTACTCCTCCTGATAAACATACATTGTCTGATTTAGTTATTTTCTTTGTATACCTAAGTAATTTTACCAAAAAGTCCTCGGTAACTGACTGTATAGAACTTGCGACATCACAATAAAACGATGTCATTTCTTCACTTGGTTTTCTAGCTAATTGTCCTAAAACGTCGCAAAATGCTTTGTTAATTGTAGTTTTACCTTTATCGAATGAGAAATATTTAAGATCTAAATGTATTTCTGCCTGATCTGTAATTGTAACAAAATGTTTTAGAATTAACTCCTTATAAATCGGTTTGCCATACGGAGCCAATCCCATTAACTTATACTCTCCAGAATTAATTTTAAAACCGCAATACTGGGTAAATGCACTGTATAAAAGCCCAAAAGAATGTGGGTAATGTTGTTCTTTTATAATCTTTACTTCATTATTGTTACCTACGCCTATAGTAGTACAAGCCTTTTCTCCCACTCCATCTATCGTAACAATTGCACTTTCGGAAAAAGGTGAAGAAAAAAAAGCTCCTGCTGCGTGTGCTTCGTGATGTTCAGAAAATAAAACGTTACCTGTAAATGCTAATTCTTTTTTAATAATTGCAGGAATCCAAAGTTTAGTTTTTGTCCAAGATTTGATAGATTTTCTAAAAAAAGAAAAACCAAAAGGTGTGTTAGCTTGAATAGAATTAATAATCCTATCAAATTTTAGAAAAGGTTTCTCATAAAAAACGATTACCTCGATCCATTCTATATCAATCCCTCCTTCTTTTAAACAAAACTCAATTGCTTTTTTAGGAAAAGAAGGATCATGTTTTTTTCGAGTAAAACGTTCTTCTTGAGCCGCAGCTATAATTTTTCCATTTTTAAGCAAGCAAGCTGCCGAATCATGATAAAACGCTGAAATTCCTAAAATATAACTCACACTCTATTCGTTTGATAATAATTCCTCTACTAAAAAAGTGCCTAAAACCTTTTGACCATACTCGTTTAAATGAGGATCGTTAAGATAATAAAGTCTTTTCTCTTTCGTATCTTTTTCTCGTAATTGTTCTAAAGGGTTTAGTAAAGTCACATTTTGATATTGTTGTATATCCAAAGAAGCTTTATCAAAAAAACCATATTCCGTTTTCTTAAATTCAGTTTCATCAGAAAACTTTGCTCCCAATTGACGCATATTATTAAAATAAAAAGAATTTAATTGCGAACAATGTGGGACAAAAACAATAAAGACTTGGACATCAGTTGGGATTCCTTCTATAAATTCTTTTAATTCATCAATCCAGATAGCATATCGGTGTTGAAAACTCCCTTCTGCTGTTACTGATTTATATAAGTATGCTGAATCCGACTTAAAATATAATTTGCTTCGCTGATTATAATCCTTTACACTAAATCTTTGATCATTAAACGTCTTATTAATTGGTGCAACGCTCGATTTAAAATGCCCCAACCGATAATTGACATAAGAACTACTCAGAAACATATCGGATACATCCCAGTATACATTTCTTATCAAGGGTAATTCTTTATAATTGGTCAAGTGATCAACATCTATAAGATCATTCCCAACATATACCTGATAGATAATATTTTTTGGCTGATATTTCTGTATTCGTCGATTTACAAAAGTATTAACCTGCTTCACTCCTATCCCCTGTACGCCAGAATTTATAAATGTTTTATCACTAGAACTTCTTAGGTACTCAATATAATTATCTGTTGTGGCAGAAAAAGAATCTCCAAACACTAAATAATTTATATTCTTAGATTCGATATCATTAGCTTCATTTAGAGAAGTAAACTCTGCTTTATAAAAATCAATAACAGAAAATCGATACGATAGCTCAAAAAGAAAAAACACAATAATCAGAACAATCACTGTTTGATATAACCACCTTAAAACTTTCTTCACACCTTGGAAAATTATCTAATTATCGTTTCTAAATCTCGCATGCTTGTAGCATAATCAGCAGCATAAATTGAAAAACATCAAAATCGTAAAGAGTTCTTTTTCTCAAAATCTTCTTTAGTAATCGGCTTACCATTAATTGTGGTGGTATCCCAATCTTGTGTTATTTTCCATATACCATTGATCTTTTTTAGTACGATATGGAACTGGCCATACAAGTATTGTGTCTTACTATCCGCAGTAATTCCTATTTTATAAAAACCAACTTCGTACGAAGTATCGTCATTGGTATGCCTACTATCAAACCAAAAATCTAATTTTATTTGTGTATTACTTTCTTTAGAAGCTTTTAGACGTTCTACATTCTTACTCTTAAATACATTCTTGGTATCAATCCCTTCTGGCGTAACACGTAATACCTCATCTGCATATATCGCGTTTAATGATACTGCATCTAACGCTTCATACGCTTTCTGGAACGGTTTCCAAACGGTTTGATCGATTTGCTTTTGGGTTTCCGAACTACTCACCTGCCCAATCATAATGCAGTTAAATAACATAAAAACAGCAATGAAAATTCTAATCATAATATATGTATTGGTAAAAGTATAAAGTTAAAACTTTCTTTAGTTTTAAAAACATAATCACTTTGCGAACAAAAAATCCCGCTAAAAAAGCGGGATTTTAAATTATATATTTTATTAAAATTACTTACTTAAGTACATCTTACGTCTTGAATATAGATCGTAAAACTGATCATCTTTAAGATCATCAATAAATAAAATACTTTCTCCAGTACTCTTCATCTCTGGTCCCAGTTTCTTATTTACATTAGGGAACTTATTAAATGAAAACACAGGCTGTTTGATTGCATACCCATCCAAATGTGGTTTAAAATCAAAATCCGTAACCTTCTTCTCTCCTAACATTACCTTAGTAGCATAATTTACATATGGTTCTCCATACGCTTTCGCTATAAAAGGTACCGTTCTAGAGGCTCTTGGATTTGCTTCTATAATGTATACGACATCGTCTTTAATAGCAAACTGTATGTTAATCAATCCAACAGTATTCAATGCCAATGCAATTTTATGCGTATGATCCTTGATTTGTTGCATAACAAATTCTCCAAGGTTAAACGGAGGTAAGGTAGCATTAGAATCTCCCGAGTGTATCCCGCAAGGTTCAATGTGTTCCATGATACCAATGATATACACATTCTCTCCATCACAGATTGCATCTGCTTCGGCCTCTATAGCTCCATCAAGGTAGTGATCTAATAATAATTTATTATTCGGTATTTTGCGTAATAAATCAACTACGTGCTCTTCTAATTCTTGCTTATTGATCACAATTTTCATTCCCTGACCACCAAGTACATAAGATGGACGTACTAATATTGGAAAATCTAAACGATCTGCAACCTCTAGCGCTTCATCAGCAGTTTCTGCAATATCAAACTCTGGATAAGGAATGTTATTTTCTTTTAATAGAGTAGAGAAACTCCCTCTATCTTCTGCTAAATCCAATGATTGATAGGTTGTTCCTATAATTTTGATACCATAGCGATCAAGCTTTTCTGCAAGTTTCAAAGCTGTTTGCCCACCTAACTGAACGATAACACCTTCTGGTTTTTCGTGACGAATGATATCATATATATGCTCCCAGAAAACAGGTTCGAAATATAATTTATCGGCTGTGTCAAAATCTGTAGAAACTGTCTCAGGATTACAGTTAATCATAATCGTTTCATACCCGCATTCTGCTGAAGCCAAGACTCCGTGAACACAACAGTAATCAAACTCAATACCTTGTCCAATACGATTCGGTCCAGATCCTAATACTACTATTTTCTTTTTATCAGTAACAATACTTTCGTTGGATACAGATACTTCCCCATCGGGAGTTTCTATTTCTGCTTCGAAAGTAGAATAGAAATAAGGAGTTTTCGCTTTAAATTCAGCGGCACAAGTATCCACCAATTTATATACTCTATTAACTCCTAGTTCATCTCTTTTGTTATAAACTTCACTTTCATAGCAACCAAGCATATGAGCAATTTGTCTATCTGCAAATCCTTTTTGTTTTGCTTCTAGAATCAAATCCTTAGTCAATGAATGAATTGTATATGTAGAGATTTCTTTTTCTAATAAATGTAATTCTTCATATTGTTTTAAGAACCACATATCTATTTTAGTAATCTCATGGATTCTACTTAATGGAATTCCCATTTGGATAGCATCATAGATTACAAATACTCGATCCCAACTCGCATATGTTAGTTTTTCAATAATCTGATCATAGTCTTTATATCCTTTTCCGTCAGCTCCAAGGCCATTTCTCTTAATTTCTAGAGATTGAGTTGCTTTATGCAAGGCCTCTTGAAATGAACGTCCAATCCCCATTACTTCTCCTACAGATTTCATCTGGAGTCCAAGTCTGCGGTCCGATCCTTCGAATTTGTCGAAATTCCAACGAGGTATCTTTACTATTACATAATCTAAGGTAGGTTCAAATAAAGCTGACGTAGATTTTGTAATTTGATTATCCAATTCATCTAGTGTATAACCGATTGCTAGTTTTGCTGCAATTTTTGCAATCGGATATCCTGTTGCTTTTGAAGCTAATGCAGATGAGCGTGATACACGTGGATTAATCTCTATCGCTATAATTTCTTCATTTTCATCTGGACTTACTGCAAACTGTACATTACATCCACCAGCAAAATCACCAATACTACGCATCATATGGATAGCCATATCACGCATACGTTGGTATGTTTTATCACTTAATGTCATTGCTGGAGCAACCGTAATAGAATCTCCAGTATGAATACCCATTGGATCCATATTTTCGATCGCACATATAATAACTACATTATCATTGGCATCTCTTAACAACTCTAATTCGTATTCTTTCCACCCAATCAAAGCTTTATCAATCATCACCTCATGGATAGGAGAAACTTCTAACCCTCGAGTTAACAACTCATCAAATTCTTCTTCTTTATATACAAAAGAAGCTCCTGCTCCACCTAGAGTATAGGATGCTCGTATTACCAATGGAAAACCAAACTCCTGAGCAATTTCTTTTCCTTTTAGGTAAGAGCCTGCTGTAGCTTGTGGTGCCATTCCAATCCCGATCTTAAGCATTAACTCTCTAAATTGCTCACGATCTTCTGTTATATTAATGGCATCTATATCTACACCTATAATCTCTACATTAAAATCTTTCCAAATTCCTTTTTCATCCGCTTCAATACAAAGATTTAATGCGGTTTGACCTCCCATAGTTGGCAGTACCGCATCTATGTTTGGATGATTTTTAAGGATTTCGATAATAGATTTAGTATTCAATGGTTTCAGATACACATGATCTGCCATTGAAGGATCCGTCATTATAGTTGCAGGATTAGAATTTATCAATATGGTTTCTATTCCATCTTCGCGTAAAGAACGTAAAGCTTGTGATCCGGAATAGTCAAACTCACATGCCTGGCCAATAATGATTGGTCCTGATCCAATGATCAATATACTCTTGAGTTTTTCGTTTTTTGGCATTTTGGTGTTGGTATTGAAATTTTAAAAAATAATTTAGGAATCAACTAGATATAAAAAAAGGCGTTACTCCTAAAAGTAACACCTTAAATATTTTCGTCGCACTACAATCATTAGTGCTTATGTCTTAATTCTGAAGAAACAGATAGCTTCTTTCTGCCTTTAGCTCTTCTACGAGCAAGGACCTTTCTACCATTAGCAGAAGCCATACGCTCTCTAAAACCGTGTTTGTTTTTTCTCTTTCTCTTCGATGGTTGAAACGTTCTTTTCATTGCTATCTATCTTTATATATCTTCTTGAAATCTCTTTTTTGTAAAACTAGTTGGAATCTCATCCCAAAACTGCGGGCAAATATACGAAGAGTTTTTACTTTCACAAACCTAAATATCAAAATATTTATAATTGTTTTTATTACCTTTGCCGCGACAAAAAAAATAATACATTTTATGTACAACAAAAATATTAAATTAGTAATTGCAGCATTAATTGTTGGTACTGCCGTTTGGCAAATGATAGAAGGATATATTGGAAACGGAATTATGCTAATTTTACTAGCTTCTATTTTTGTGTTTTTGTATTTTAAAAATGAATTAATTTTACTTTCATTTTTAAGGTTACGTAAACAAGATTTCCCAGGAGCAAAAAAATGGTTAGATAGAATTAAGGATCCTGAAAGTGCTCTTACCACAAAACAACAAGGTTATTACAACTACCTTTTAGGTATCATGCTATCCCAGACTAACATCACACAAGCAGAAAAATATTTAAAGAAAGCAATTAAGTTAGGATTATCTATGAATCAAGATTTAGCAGTAGCTAAACTTAATCTTGCTGGTATTGCCATGACGAAAAGAAGGAAGAGAGAAGCTCAAAATTTACTTACTGAAGCTAAGAAATTAGACAAACACGGCATGCTAAAGGAGCAAATCACTATGATGAAACAACAAATGAAAAAGATTTAGGCACACTAATTGCTCCTATAATTACGTTATCTAGTAGTTTATAGGGTAAAAATAAGGGTAGTGCTAAATTGACTAAATAATGTTTTAAGATACTAAAACTGTTATTTTTAAAGACTTTATAGTACTTTAGCTCGCGTAATAAAGTTGTAATGAAGAAAATATTAATTCTAGGAATACTTTTTTTATATATAGGAAATGCTTTTGGACAGTTAGAAAGAAAGATTCCTTTTTCAATTGCTGTTGCAGCTCACATCAAAAAATATAATCTAAAAAGTAATGAAGCATATAAAGATCAAGATCTAGAGTATGCCAAATTCTTATTTGATTCACTTGTTCAAAATCATCTGGTAGGAACTTATATGGATGATTTTAAAATGAGTCCATTAAAAGGCGAACCTATCTCTTTTAAAGAAATTGAAAAACCTATATTCCTAATTACATATGCCACTTGGTGTGTTCCTGGTATTGGAGAAATACCAGCACTGAATGACTTATCGGATAAATTTCATGATCAAATAGATTTCATTGTCTTATTCTGGGACACAAAAGAGAGACTGAAGGAAAAAGTTGGTGAGTACAGTGAAAACATTCAACTATTATATGTTAATGAACTTACTAATCAGAATTCCTACATCATTAACAACCTGAAGCATTCTCTTGGATTCCCTATGATGTACTTTATGGATAGCGATAAAAAATTGTTAGATATTCGTAAAATTGTTACTCATCATTCTAGCGAAACTCTCAGTAACTCTTATACAATACATTATAATTCTCTATCTAAAGGGGTTTCTCTTTTAATAGCTGATCTTGATGCCAAAGGTGCATTAGCTGTTCCCGCAGAGGAAGATAAAAAAGAGCTTAAAGTTAAAGGTGACTCAAGAACACAAGAAGAACGCGATATAGATGAAGAATATGAGCGTTATAGACGAGAGAAAGATTCTTTAAACAATCAGAGAGGAAACAATAGATAAGAATTATTTATATTTTTATTTATTTCCCAAAAATCATTTTTAAGGCCACAAGTAAAAGAATCCCACCAAAGATTTTTTTCAAAGTCGCTTGATTTAGAGAAACTGCAAACTTACTTCCCAAATAGCCTCCTATAATAAAAGTAATCGCCATTATAGCGGCGAACTTCCAATTTACGTGACCTTCTTTATAGTAGTTGAAAGCCGCCAATAAAGTTACAGGTACAGAAAGTACCGCAAGACTTGTACCTTGCGCTTGATGCTGTGTAAATCCAACCCATAATATTAACAGAGGTATCATTACTACACTACCACCAATACCCATAGTGCCGCTAAGAAAGCCAGCCAATAGCCCTATAACTACTAATGAAATAACTGTCATTGTATCCATACTACAATTTTACAATAATTGTAGATGTGGCAACATAAAATGTAGAAATAATTTAGATAAGCACTAGATATTATTGTCCTAGTCCAGTTTTATAATACCCTTCTCTCGGAATTTTAATTAAATACTCCTTTCCCGTACCATTATTAAGATGAGTTTCACGCAACCAAGGGTTATGTAATTTCAAAATCTTATAATTGATATTATATTTAGCAGCGAACTCATTAAAATCTACTATTGGTTCATCAACTAAAACATTAAAAGTAGGAATATACTCGTATAAATCATTTTTAGTAAAGTTAAACCCATACTTTTTAGGATTACTTAGGATCTCTTTTACTGCTGTAATTCTAAAAACATACCTCCCTGTTTCCTGACCTAAAAGAAGATCATAATACGTAGTAGCATTTTGTCTTTTTAATTGCTTATTTATTCCTCCAGGACCAGCATTATAAGCTGCTGCTGCCAAAGTCCAGCTTCCAAAACGCTTTTTAGCATTCTTTAAATACTTACAAGCAACTCTTGTTGACTTTTCGATATGGTAACGTTCATCTACATTGTTGTTTACTTCTAAACCATATTCTTTTCCTGTATTTTTCAATATTTGCCAGAAACCTGTAGCTCTAGCAGGTGATACTGCTTGAGTCAAACTACTCTCTATAACTGCCAGATATTTAAAATCATCAGGAACACCTTCTTCTTTCAATATAGGCTCTATGATAGGGAAATATTTATTAGCTCTTTTAAAAAGCAATAACCCATTAGATTGCCAATATGTATTAACCAACAATTCTCTATCCATTCGTTCTCGAATATCAGGATTTTCTACAGGAACTAATTCTCCTGCAAAATTCATGTTATCAGGCATGGGAACTGCGTAAACATTGTAGTCATTAATCAATTTCTCTTCTAAAAGTTCCTGAGCAATTGGTTTCTGAGGTTCTTGTTGTGTAGCATTTACTAGAATACTAAAAGTAAATAGTACACCTAAAAAAACTAGCATTTTTTTTATCATCTTCATCTTTAAGTAGGTTTTATTGGGGAATAAATTCTTAAGTTTCCAAAATAATGTAAAATATTGGAATATTGGCAATTAATTCTCAATTATTTCTGGTAAATGCTTATTAAACCAGCGCGCACGATTAATAATCATCACATGAGTCCCTTTTTCTACGGTTATACAGTTATCAATATAATTAATAGGAAAAACAATATCCTTAGTACCATGGATATGTACAATCCCCTCAATAACCTCTTCTTGATCCCAACAAACTATCTTCTCTATCGCCCAATCCAAATAAGTCTTATCATTTACCGATAAATACTTCTGATACATGGCGGCTCTCTTTTTCGCAAAATCTCCAAAGGCTAATTTTTCCCAATTCTCTATTTTTGAAACTAACGATGTAGGCATCAATTTATAAGCTTTTGTTTTTCTAACAAGTCTCATTCGCTTCGGCAATTCGTGCTTTGTCTTCACACTAGAAATCACAACCAATTTACTAACATTAAGATACTTACTCATTTCCTGAACCATAATTCCTCCAAAAGAAACACCTATAAGAACACATTCTTTATGTTCAATCTCTTCACACATTCGTTTTGCATAGGATTCGATAGATTCATTTTTTTCAGGAATCTTCCAAGAGATGGTATATGTTCTATATTTTTCTTCAGGTAATTTTATATATTCAAAAATAGATACGTCTGCAGCCATACCAGGAACAAAATAAACATGGGTAACTTCCTTCATACTAGGTATTTTAACAATGGTTTATACGTTTAAAGTTCTAATTTTCTTATCTTTGCAGCTCAAAACTATAGTAATACTTTATCAGAAAAAAGTAAAGAGGATATTAAATTATTGTAAAAGGGAAAATTTTAACTAACAAATCTTAGTTAGGCAAAGCTAGTGATACTAAAATTTGATCTTCACAATATCGTAATTTTTTATAAATTTTATCAAATTTCTGTAAACAACAAACTGTATGTTTAGAACCCATTTTAATTTTTATCAATAGTAAATTAAAAAAAATATGGAGAACATGAGCGATGTGGAATTAGAAATAGTAGACAACGAATTTTTAAGACAATTCGAGACTACTATTGAAGGTCAGAAATCAAAGATCGAGTATGCTCAACAAGAGAGAAAAATATTCCTTACAAAACTCGTGATGAGCGAGGAACAGATGGAAAAGGGATATTCTGAAGAATTTATAGTAGCTGTTTTTAATATTATCGAAGAACGTAATATTAGACTTGTTCCTACAAGCCCTATTATCGCAAAATTTATGCGAAAGAATAGAAGAAAATATAAAGACCTTCTTCCTGTTGGAATCAACATATAGAAGTATCTTTTAAAAACATTAAAACCTGCTCTAGAGCAGGTTTTTTTTATATTTTAATTTATCATTCAGATCACATATGATTATTAGAATTACTTTCTAATAGTTAAAAATGTATTATCCTAAAAGCTCAAACCTAACCACGCCATCATCATCAATATCGGTTAGTTGTACACGACATAATGTATTTACATAAGAAGGATCCCAAGGCATCTTTACTTTTACATAGTTCTCTGTAAATCCATGAATATACCCTTCTTTATTTTCCGATTCAAACAACACTGTTCTTTCTGTTGTTAACTGACTTTCATAAAAAGCTCTTCTTTTCTTAACAGATAAACCTCGTAACATCTTACTTCTTTTCTTTCTCACATCTTGCGGCACTACATTTTCTAACGAAGCAGCAACCGTATTCTCCCTCTCAGAATAGGTAAATACGTGTAAGTACGAGATATCTAATTCAGATAAAAAATTGTAAGTATCTAAAAAATGATCATCTGTTTCCCCAGGAAAACCAACAATAACATCTACTCCTATACAAGCATGAGGCATTACTTCTTTTATTTTCCGCACCCGATCTACATATAAATCACTCATGTATCTACGACGCATCAGTTTCAATATCTCGTCATTACCCGATTGTAAAGGAATATGAAAATGAGGTACAAATGTTCTTGATTTTGACACAAAATCAATCGTTTCATTTTTCAAAAGATTTGGTTCTATAGATGAAATACGAAGCCTTTCTATACCATTTACTTCATCAAGAGCTTGTACCAATTCATAAAAAGTATGTTCGTGCTTTTTATTACCAAACTCTCCCTTTCCATAATCACCAATATTAACCCCAGTAAGTACAATTTCTTTAATACCTTTTTCCGAAATCTCTTTCGCATTTTTCAATACATTTTGTAATGTATCACTACGTGAAATACCTCTAGCTAAAGGAATCGTGCAATATGTACACTTATAATCACAACCATCCTGAACCTTTAAAAAAGCTCTAGTGCGATCGCCTATCGAATAACTCCCTACATAAAAATCTGCTTCTTCAATTTCGCAAGAGTGAACTTCTCCAAATTCATTCTTAGATAAGTCATTAATATAATCGGTAATTTTAAATTTCTCGGTAGCGCCTAGCACTAAATCCACTCCATCCACCGCAACCAATTCTTCTGGTTTTAATTGCGCATAGCAACCAACTGCAGCTACAAAAGCATCCGGATTCACCTTTTGAGCCTGCTTTACAATTGTTTTAAATCTTTTATCAGCATTTTCTGTAACAGAGCAAGTATTTATTACATAAATATCAGCGTTTTCAGAAAAATCCACACGATCAAACCCTTCGTTTGTAAAATTTCTGGCAATAGTAGAGGTTTCTGAAAAATTCAGTTTACAACCTAAGGTATAAAAAGCTACTTTCTTTCTCATTAACAATTATGAAGTCATTTCTGCAAAGACAGAAATCTATTTATATTTACACTTGTTTTTAACCAAAAGATCCCGACCTTCGTTAGTATCTTAATTAAAAGCCGTCAAAGATACCAACAATAATCCGTTTACTAAAATTGAAAATCAACCAATTAACTTATATAATTCACTATTTAACAATAGCTTATCTATGCACACTATGCTTTTCTTGCAGTAGCCCTTCTGAAGAAAATGAAGATCATATGGTATTTAGATACAATGAATACTCTAATACACTTACGCTAGACCCCGCGTTTGCACGTAATCCATCTATTATTTGGCCCACCAATCAACTATTTAATAGCCTAATCCAACTTGATGATTCCTTAAACATACAACCAGATATCGCTAAAGATTGGGAAATTTCAGATGATAATCTAACTTATATTTTCATTTTAAGAAACGACGTAAAGTTTCATAAACACGCTGAATTTAAAACCACAGATAGTACACGAATCGTAACTGCTAATGATTTCGAATACAGTTTTGATAGATTAAATGATCCAAAAGTAGCATCTCCCGGAAACTGGGTTTTAAAAAATGTAGACACGTACAAAGCAGTCAATGACACTACATTCCGGATACAATTAAAAAAGCCTTTCCCAGCATTTTTAGGATTAATGAGCATGCGCTATTGTTCCGTTGTCCCAAAAGAAATTGTTGACTTCTACGGAAGTGACTTTAGAGCAAACCCTATTGGTACTGGACCATTTAAATTTAAATTATGGGAAGAGAACGTTAAATTAGTCTTACGTCGTAATGAACTATATTTTGAAAAAGACAAGAACGGGAAACAATTACCATACTTAGAAGCAGTGGCCGTAACTTTCTTGCCAGATAAACAAACCGAATTTTTGCAATTCGCGAAAGGAGAAATTGATTTCTTAAATAGTTTGGATGCATCGTATAAAGATGAATTATTAACTCCAAGCGGAAAACTTAGAGATAAATATAAAGATCAAGTAAACTTATCCAAAGGACCATATCTAAACTCCGAGTATCTTGGATTCTACTTGGATGGAGACAAAGATGAAGTAAAATCCGAACTACTACGCAAAGCTATTAACTATGGTTTTGACAGAGAAAAAATGATTACGTATCTAAAAAATGGTGTTGGAACTCCTGCCACCAATGGTTTTATTCCAAAAGGTTTACCTGGATTTAATAATCAAAAGGGATTTACCTATAACCCAAAAAAATCTCGTAAACTCATTAAAGAATATATCAAACTTACCGGAAACCAAAACCCAACCATTAGCATTGCAACCGATAGTAATTATCAAAGTATTTGTGAATTTATACAACGTGAACTAGAAAAGATCGGACTTAATATTATTGTGGATGTAATGCCTCCATCTACGATAAGAAAAAAGAAATGGAGCGGAGAATTAGATGTATTCCGAGCAAGTTGGATCGCAGATTATCCAGATGCCGAAAATTTCTTATCACCATACTATAGCAAGAATTTTACACCTAACGGTCCTAATTACACACATTTTAAGAATGAAACTTTTGATCGATTGTATGAAGAAAGCTTTTCTATTAAGGATATAAAAATACGGGAAGCGTATTACGCTAAAATGGATTCGATTGTAATTGCCCACGCTCCTATCGTACCTCTGTACTACGATCAAGTAGTTCGTTTTACCCGGAAAAATGTAAAAGGATTAACCAATAATCCGCAAAATTTCTTAGTTCTAAAACGCGTTTGGAAAGAAAAATAACTCTTTTATAATTCCTCCTAACGAAGAACGAAACACTTTATCGACTAAAAAACACACTTAATCGATGTTTTTTACTATATTCGCCATCAATTAATATTATTTTAACCAAAATCTTATGAAAAAAACCTATGTATTTGCATTAGCATCCTTAATGCTAGCAGCAGTATCTTGTAGTGACGATGACTCTAACTCAGGAATCGTAACAGTTACTCCGGATCCAACAGAAGAAATCTCTCTTAATCCTGATGACGTATCTGGAGGTATTATCATTGACAACGGAACGCAAGTTTCTGGAAATGCACCAACACCTACTGGAACACTACCTTTTAGCTTAGACGAAACTTCGCAATCTGGTTTTCAGAAAAATGGTTTCGATATTACTTTTGACGCACCATCTAATTATGCAGGAGCTTATATCCAGGTGCAATCCGAAGATGGAACAACAGCTGATGAATACTGGAATGTTTCTATTCCTGGTAGATCAAATGTAGTTACCAATGAAAAAAGAAAAGGATTATTTAGCGAGCAAACAAACAGATTAAATGATCAAGAAATTGAAATTGATGTAGATTTTGAAGACAACGTATCTGCTGGTACTTTTTGTTACCTAATATGTATTTATGATACTGATGGAAATATTAGTCAGCCAGTAGAAGTATGTGTAGAAGTAGAAGCGTGGGGAGGAAATCCTAACTTAGTTGGTACTTGGAACTACACAAAAAGAACTAGAAATGGAGTTACAGAAGATACTATCGGCGCAGAAGAATGTGATGAAACTACTGTATTTTGTGCAAATGATACAGAATTATTGATAGAAGATGCTTATTGTGATACTCTTTTATCACTTCCTATAACATTTAATGCTGATGGTACTTATACTTATGTAGAGACAACCAATTACACCAATTTGGATTACGAAGCTACAAGAGAAACTTGTACAGCAACTTTTGAAACTGAAGCTGAAGAATTATATAGTTCTAGAGGGAATTGGGCATATGATGAAGAAGAAGGAAAATTAACTTTAGTAGAGTTTGAATATACAGAAACTGTTAATGGAGATCCTTCAACAGGTATCGAAGAAAACGGATATCTTTTATTTGATGGTAAAGCAACTGTAACTGACAGTCTTATTATCGAAGGAGATTATGACGATGACCAGGAGACGTACACTGCAGAATTTCATTTTAATAGATAACATTTCTTTTATCTAAATACTATAAAACTAAAACCCCATCTTTTTTATTAAGATGGGGTTTTTATTACTCATAACTCTTTCGCCATATTTTTGTTTCTTCAAAAATATGTTCTAAGATTTTTTGATCTTCTTCAGTTAATTCAATACTGCGTCGAGACATCACTACTTTTGCTACTTCAAAAGCTTTTTTGGTCAAATACGTAGTAAAACCACTACTTCCTCCCCAACTATAACTAGGCACAAAATTACGCGGAAATCCACTTCCGAATACATTAGCATTTACTCCTACTACAGTTCCCGTATTAAACATTGTATTAATACCACATTTAGAGTGATCTCCCATCATTAATCCACAAAACTGCAGTCCTGTTTTTGCAAAACCTTCAGTTTCATAACTCCATAATCGCACTGGAGCATAATTATTTTTAAGATTTGATGTATTGGTGTCTGCACCAAGATTACACCATTCCCCTAATACTGTATTCCCTATAAAACCATCATGCCCTTTATTAGAATATCCAAACACCACAGAATTACTAACCTCTCCTCCTATTTTAGAATGGGGGCCAATTGTAGTTCCTCCATATATTTTAGCGCCCATTTTTACAGTAGCATGATCACACAACACAAAAGGCCCTCTGATTAAACTCCCCTCCATAATCTCTGCATCCTTACCAATATAAATAGGTCCTGCAGAAGCATTGAGCGTAGTAAACTCTAATTTAGCACCTTCTTCTAAAAAAACTTTTTCCGATGCAATTACATTATTACTTTCTGGTATCGGTTGACTTTCTCTATCCTTAGTCAACAAATCAAAATCTTCTTTAATTGCCCGTTCATTTTTAGAAAAAATATCCCAAGTATATTTAACCGTAAATACATCGTAATTATATTGTATCACTTCATACACATCAAAATTTACCTCTTGATCTTCTTTTGCATAAAAAGCAATTGGCTCATCATCATAAAAAATAGCTTGATCTGGCTCTAAATTTGAAACCATCTTTGCTAAATTTTCTGTTGGCAGAAATGAAGCATTGATCATTACGTTCTCCTCTAATTCTACCATTGGATATTTCTCACTAAGATAATCCTCAGTAATCGTAGAAGTAGCATACCCTAAATGTTTTTCCCATTTCTCTCGAATAGTCAAAATTCCGATTCTGATATCAGCAACAGGTCTGGTATACGTAAAAGGAAGAAGTGAATTTCTGGAAGCTCCATCAAAAAGAATATAATTCATAACTCTAAAAGTGAAAAATTTGTATTGCGAATCAAAAATACGGTAACGTATAAAAACAAAAAAGCCTTTCTGAAAAGAAAGGCTTCTTAAAATCGTTGTGTACTAAATTACTTTTTGAATTTAGCATATTTGTTTTTGAACTTGTCGATACGTCCTGCAGTATCGATAAGTTTAGATTTACCTGTATAGAAAGGATGAGAAGTTCTTGAAATTTCTAATTTCACTAACGGATACTCAACACCATCAACTTCAAGTGTTTCTTTAGTATTCGCAGTAGATTTAGTTAAAAAAACTTCATCATTTGACATATCCTTAAAGGCAACTAGTCTATAATTATCTGGGTGAATATCTTTTCTCATTATATTATATTATCATTTTCGAGGTGCAAATTTAAACATTATTTATAAAATAGCAAGATGAAATGAAATAAATTATTTTGGGAATAAATAGTAATTAGTTATTTCCTGTACTTTCATAATTTGAAATCTCACACAAAATCCTTCCTAATATTGATAAAAAAGAAGTTTGAGGACCATTTTCAGCATTAGTACAATCATCATCACTATCCTTTGAAGCATTAGAATTACTCTTAGTAAAAGAGAAATATGCAATTACAACTTCTCTTAACTCATCTTCTGTTAAATTAAGATTTACAACAAAATAATAAAGTTCCAAAAACTCTTCACTCTGTGTACTTAAGAATTCTTGTTCCATTTGATTTAATTCTTCTTCTGTTAATCCACTGGATGATTTTGTTTGTAAATCATTTATGAATTTGCTGTAACTAGAAGAAGGAACTACATCTTCAACAAATAATTTTACAAGATTTTCCACTTTCAATTCTTTTTCTTGTTCTGATAATTGATCAGTAGTTTCTTCCACAGAACAAGATGTAATTAATACAAGCATAAAACTTGCTAGATAAAGTAATTTTGTTTTCATATTACAATATTTTGGGAGTTAAAAAGCTAAAAAAAGCGGCTAAAGTGCATCTTGACTTTTATTATCTTTGACTTGTAAAAAACAACAAAAACGATGGTTTAACCGTAATTCTATAACGTAAATATAGTCTTTTTTTATCAATCACAAGTCTAAAAAATAGAAAATAACTATCTTGCAACTAACATTTTATTATATTTGACTATTCAAAATGTTAAGAAAATCCAAAATAACTCAATGAAAAGTAAGAGTATTCCTATAAAAAAATATATTTTAAAATACGGAGTTATTTTCGGTATTATAAGTGTCATTTTTAGTCTTACTACGTATTTAAGAGGAAATTATACTAATCAAGGCTTATTTCATTTAATCTTACTTTCATTTATCACAATAGGTAGTATAATGACCGGTTTATTGGTCTTTAAATCAAAAAACAACAACTTTATAAGTTTACTGGAAGCATTAAAAATAGGTGTTGGAATATCAATTTTAGGAGGGATACTATTAACAAGCTGGGAAGTTTTACTAATCCATTACATAGACCCTGAAATCATTACGCAATTGGAAGATGCTCAGATTAAAAAAGTTGCAGAGTCATCAGCCAATTTTACTCAAGAAGAAATTGAAAAAAAAATTAAAATGACTCAGAGAAACACTTCTGCGATGTCTTGGATTCTTCTTGGTTTCATTGAGGATTTAATTGTAGGATTCCTAATATCCCTTGTTTCTGGCCTCATCATAAGAAAAAAGAGAGATCCATTTAAGTAACCCTACTCCACATTTAATTATCCATATCAATATTTTTCTGAGCAAAATGTAACAAATTCGTAAATTTGTGTACTTATGTGTTATATCTAAATAACCAAAACTATATAATTATGGAAAAATCTGTTAAATCTAATGCGATATCTCTTGGAGTTATTTTAGGAGTAGTCCTATCACTTGTAACTGTTCTTGCCTATACTGTATATCAAGGAATGTATACTAATTGGATGGCCGGAATTGGATTATCGCTAATGATCATCGTCTTTGGTATCATATCTGCAGTAAAAAGTAGAAAGTTACTTGGAGGTTTTATAGACTTTAAAAAAGCATTCACTTCGTATCTAATTACCGTTGCAATTGGTACCTTAATAAGTACTGTCGTAACTATTTTAATATATGTTGCAGTTGATCCAGATGCTGCCACTGCGATTAATGAACAGGTTATAGAATCTACCGTTGGTTTTATGGAAAAATTCGGAACACCAGAATCTGAAATTGAGAAAGCAGTAGCTAAAATGGAAGAAGAAAATCAGTTTAGCCTTGTTAATCAAATAAAAGGTTGGTTCTGGGGAATGCTTATATACATCATTATTGGGTTATTAGCTTCTTTAGCAATAAAAAAGAAAGAGCCTTTATACTAGAACATACATAAAGTAAAAAATACAATTGGATTGCCTAAACGGCAATCCAATTTTTTTATGTAATTTTCTATAAATGGAATACCTATATTTGTCAACCAAATCATTTTACTAAATTATCAATGGGGGTTTCTCATAAAAATTTTCTTACTTACATTCTTGGTGTAGCTATATTAACAGGTATTGCCAGAGTAGCGTTGGATTACCTATCAAGAATATTAAACATATCTCCCATCTTATATTATCTTACTTTTTTGATTGCGTTGATATTGGAGATTGTTATCATTATATATGTAATCAAAAAGTATAAAACACATAAAAGTGTATTAAATATTACTGATGCATTAAAAGTTGGGATTATAATAATGGGTATAGTTGGCTTGTGTTACTGTTCTATGGCATATATATATGACGTTTATATAGATCCTGATTTTCAAACCAATATGACATTGCGTTTTACAGAACAGTTTACTCCCGAGCAATTGGATCAGGTGAAACAAAATTTAGAAAATCAAGATAGTAGTAAATCCTATATCGGTGTCATTATGTATACCATATGGTTTATATTTATTGGGACTGTGATATCATTAATTGCAGGTTCCGTTTTCAAAACTAAAGTAGCATCATCATAGTATGGATATTTCTGTAGTCATACCATTGCTTAACGAGCAAGAATCACTTACTGAACTTTATAATTGGATTGTAAAAGTGATGCAATCTAACAAATATACGTATGAAATTCTTTTTATTGACGACGGTAGTACCGATAAGTCTTGGGATACTATTACCTCTTTATCAAAAAAAGATCAAAATGTAAAAGGAATACAATTCCTTAAGAATTATGGTAAATCGCAAGCGTTACATGCTGGTTTTGCAGAAGCGCAAGGAGGTGTAATCATTACTATGGATGCAGATCTACAAGATAATCCAGAGGAGATTCCGGAAATGTATGACATGATCATTAAAGATGGATACGACTTAATATCTGGTTGGAAAAAGAAACGATATGATTCTGTAATTGCCAAAAACTTACCATCTAAACTTTTTAATGCAGCAGCAAGAAAAACATCTGGTTTAAAATTACACGATTTTAATTGTGGATTAAAAGCATATAAAAATCAAGTAGTTAAGCAGGTAGATGTTCATGGAGAAATGCATCGTTACATACCTGTATTAGCAAAAAATGCCGGATTTAATAAAATCGGTGAAAAAGTAGTTCTACATCAAGCTAGAAAATACGGAAAAACTAAATTCGGGATGAACCGTTTCGTAAATGGGTTCTTAGATTTGATCACCATTTGGTTTATGTCTCGTTTTGGGAAACGACCTATGCATTTCTTTGGTCTAATTGGTACAATCCTTTTTATAATAGGTTTTTGTTTTTCATTATATTTAGGGATAGACAAACTCTTTATAGAAAAAACAGGAAGATTGATAGCCTCACGACCAGAATTTTATATCGCTTTGACATCGATGATACTAGGAACACAGTTTTTCTTAGCTGGTTTTCTAGGAGAAATTATGTTAACCAGCAAACGTGATAAGGAGCGATATCATATTTCGGAAAAAATACATTTATAACCCTCTATTGTATGATAAAAATTTAGACAAACACCCCTTTTATCATTACATTATTAAATAACCTAAATTTAACGTGATTCTTCCTTTTTACAGGAATTTTCTAACAAAATTAAATAGTACTTTTATCAACAAAACCTAAACAAATGCAAGTTTCAGAATCCTTAATCCACACTAGAGTCCAAGAATGGTTATCGCCTGTTTTTGACAAACAAACGCAAGAAGAAATTGTAAAACTACAACAACAAGACTCCGAAATATTAAAGGAGAGTTTTTATAAAGACTTAGAGTTTGGAACTGGTGGTATGCGGGGTATCATGGGAGTAGGAACAAATCGCATAAATAAATACACCTTAGGAAAAAGTACACAAGGGTTAAGCAATTATTTACAGAAACAATTCCCTGGTGAACAAGCAAAGGCTGTAATCGCATACGATTGTAGAAATAATAGTGATACACTGGCACAATTGGTAGCGGATGTATTTTCTGCCAATGGAATACAGGTATATTTGTTTTCTAGTTTACGACCTACACCAGAACTTTCGTATGCTGTAAAAGAATTAGGATGTCATTGCGGAATCGTGTTAACTGCTAGTCATAATCCTCCAGAATATAACGGATATAAAGTTTATTGGCAAGATGGAGGACAATTAGTACCACCACAAGATGGCGAAATCATTGCCGAAATAAACACTCTGAATTATGCTGATATTAAGTTTGATGCAAATACAGAACTTATAAAAAAAATAGATAAAGAAATTGATACTCCTTTTATAGAGAATAGTGTAAAAAATGGAAGTTTTGCAGCTACACAAGAAGCAAAAGACAATACAACTATTGTATTTACCTCACTACATGGCACATCCATCACTGCGGTTCCTGAAACTTTGAAGAAGGCAGGATACAACAATGTGCATATTGTAAAAGAACAGGAAGTGCCTGATGGTAATTTCCCAACTGTAAAATCTCCAAATCCAGAAGAGCCAGAAGCACTTGCAATGGCAACAGCACTTGCCGAAAAAGTGAATGCCGATATTGTAATCGGAACAGATCCAGATTGCGACCGATTAGGGATTGCCGTTAGAAATAGTAATGGAGAATTACAATTACTTAACGGAAATCAAACCATGATCGTAATGACTTGGTTTTTATTAAAACATTATAAATCAAAAGGAATAAAAGGAAACGAATTTATTGCCTCTACTATCGTATCCACTCCAATGATGAAAAATCTTGCGGCTGCTTATGAAGTAGAGTATAAAGAAGTACTTACTGGTTTTAAATGGATCGCTAAACTGATCAAAGACTTCCCTGACAAGCACTTTATTGGTGGTGGCGAAGAAAGCTTTGGTTTTATGGTAGGTGACTTCGTTAGAGATAAAGATGCCGTTACCTCTACCCTTTTAGCCTGCGAGATTGTTGCGTACACAAAATCTCATGGAAGTTCATTTTATAAAGAGCTATTAAATTTATACGTTGATCACGGCTTTTACAAAGAAAACCTTGTTTCTCTTGTAAAAAAAGGAATAAAAGGAGCTGAGGAAATCAAGCAAACAATGATCGATTTAAGAAACAATCCTCCTACTGAGATCGCTGAAGAAAAAATTGTATTAATTGAAGATTATCAAACAAGCATAGCAACAAATACTTTAGATAAAACTCAACATTTGATTGAAATCCCAAAATCTAATGTATTGATTTTTTATACTGAAGCAGGAAGTAAAATAGCCGCAAGACCAAGTGGAACTGAACCAAAAATTAAGTTCTATATGAGTGTACAAGAATCTATTGACGATTTGTCAGCTTTTGATACTGTGGAACAAAAACTGAACACTAAAATAGCAGCAATCAAAAAAGATTTACAGTTAACTTAAATGACGGTTATTACCGTTTCTAAAATAATTAATGAATTACTTTAAACAAATCCTTCGCTTTGCGAAACCTTATAAAATATATGCAATATTAAATATCATATCAAATATTTTCTATGCGCTATTCGGAACACTGGCAATGGTATCTTTATTCCCAATGTTAAATGTTCTTTTCGACAAGACTAAAAGAGTTAGTCAAGAGCCTGAATGGAATGGTATTTTAAAAATTAGAGAATACGCGGAAAGTTATCTTAACTATTTTGTTACTCAAAAAGCAGAACAAGGAAATGATGATGTACTCCTATTTATGGTTGTATTAGTCATTACTATGTTTTTTATGAAAAATATCTTTAGCTATTTAGCTATGTATTTCATTACGTTTTTAAGAAATGGAGTATTAAAAGATATTAGAAATGAATTATATCAAAAAACAGTAGATCTTCCTCTTTCTTACTTTTCAGAAAAAAGAAAAGGAGACACTATCGCCAGAATTTCTACAGACGTATTGGAGATTCAACATTCCTTTTTATCTATATTAGAATTGATAGTAAGAGAACCGCTAATGATTATATTCACTATATGTGCGATGTTATTAATTAGTGTGAAGCTAACGATATTTGTTTTTATTTTTATTCCAGTTTCAGGTTTTTTAATTTCCTTAATCGGAAAAAAACTTAAAAAACACTCTGATAAAGTTCAGAAAGAGCAAGGGTACTTTCTATCCATAGTAGAGGAAACGTTAGGAGGATTAAAAGTTATTAAAGGGTTTAATGCCGAGAATATTTTTGGGAAAAAGTTTCAAGAATCTACATTAAGGTTTTACAATTTTTCGAATTCACTATTAAATAGGCAAAACCTAGCATCGCCTACAAGCGAATTTTTAGGAATTACTGTAATAGCTATACTATTATGGTATGGTGGTCAAATGGTACTCGTTGAAAAATCATTAGATCCAGGTCTTTTTATTGTTTATATGGGCCTTGCTTATAATATTCTAACTCCGGCCAAAGCTATTTCTAAAGCAAGTTACGGAGTAAAAAGAGGAAACGCTGCTGCGGAGCGTGTATTAGAAATTCTTAATACAAATTCACCATTACAAGATAAACCAAAAGCTGCAGTAAAAAACGACTTTGCTACAGACATTCGATTAGAAAACATATCATTTAAATATGAAGATGAATATGTTTTAAACGATTTCAATCTTACTGTCCCTAAAGGAAAATCGGTAGCTTTAGTTGGCCAATCCGGTAGTGGTAAATCTACCATAGCTAACTTGGTCACTAGATTTTATGATGTAAATAAAGGTGCTATAAAAATTGATGGAGTTGATATTAAAGATATTACTAAAAATTCTCTTAGAGGCTTAATGGGATTAGTTACACAAGATTCTATTTTGTTTCATGATACTATCAAAAACAATTTACTAATAGGTAAGGAAGATGCAACCGATGAAGAAATTATTAACGCCTTAAAAGTTGCCAATGCTTGGGAATTTGTAAAAGAAAAACCAGAAGGGCTTAATTCAGTAATTGGAGATAGTGGAGACAAGCTAAGTGGAGGTCAAAAACAAAGACTTTCGATCGCAAGAGCTGTATTAAAAAATCCACCTATTATGATTTTGGATGAAGCTACCTCAGCTTTGGATACAGAAAGTGAACGTTTAGTTCAATCTGCCTTAGAAAATATGATGAAAAATAGAACAAGTATCGTTATTGCACATAGGCTATCAACTATACAAAATTCTGATTTAATCGTTGTAATGCAAAAAGGGCGTATTGTAGAGCAAGGAACTCACGAAGAACTTATTGCTAAGAATGGAGCTTATCAAAAACTAGTTACCATGCAATCATTTGACAACTAAATCATATGATTATCAAATATTTATAAAACAAAAAAGAGCGTCTACACGCTCTTTTTCTTCACACAAATCATCTTAATTTAGGGGCTTAATCTAAAATTAAAACTCACTTTTATAAAAACCTTCATTTTGGGGGAAATGAAAGTACTAACTCATTTTCACAGTGTAAATATAGAACTATTTTTGTATAACGCAAACAAAAAATGTATTTTATCTATAAAAACTAACTTTTTAACATTTAAAAACACATAAATCAATAAAAGAGTAAGTAAAAACCTACTTTTAAATTACTTTTCAAATACTTATTATTCAATTATAGTACATGAGGACAGATATACATATAAACAAAAAAGAGCGTCTCCACGCTCTTTTTCTTCACACAAATCATCTTAATTTAGGGGCTTAATCTAAAATTAAAACTCATTTTTATTAAAATCTTTCATCTTGGGGAAAATGAAAGCGTTAACTCTTATTTACAATGTAAAGATACTATAATTTTGTAAACACGCAAACTTTATATGCTTTTTATCTATAAAAAATGTATTAAAACATAAAAATCAAATCAAAAATAACAATAAAGTAGTATTTTTCTTACTTTAAAAATAAAAAAGTAAGAAACTAAAAAAACAATGAAAACAAAAAAAAGAGTGCGGAAACACTCTTTTAATTGAAACAAATCATCTTAATATAGGGGCTTAATATAAAATAAAAACTAAAATTATTTTTTTGAATTCTACATTTTAAAAATGTGAAAGTATCTTTTCTAAATTACAATGTAAAGATAATACATTTTTTTAATAAAACAAATTTATTGTGTATTTTGTCCAAAAAATATATTGTTTTAGCAGAAATAATATATTTATTCCTACAAATTCTTACAAAGAAAATAATTCAATATCATATTAAACCTTTTTTTGTTATTTTAGTCTAATAGTAAACTAGCGTATACTAATCATTACTTAAATCATTATTTACTATTGAATATTCAAGAAGAGGACTTACTTATAGCGTTACAAACAGATAAAGACATAAATAATGCCTTTACTAAGCTTGTATCTATGTATAAGCAACGGTTATATTGGCACATAAGAAATATGATCAAAAATCATGACGACACCGATGATATCCTACAAAATGTCTTTATAAAAGTATATAAAAACATTTCAAAATTTAAAGGAGATAGTAAATTATATTCTTGGATGTATAGAATTGCAACCAATGAGTCAATCACCTTCTTGAATCAAAAAGCAAAAAAGTATAATATTAGTAATGAAGAACTACAACAACAACTTATTGAAAACTTAGAAGCCGATGTATATTTTGAAGGAGATGAAATCCAACTTAAGCTACAAAAAGCAATAGCATTATTACCTCAAAAACAACAACAGGTATTTAATATGAAATATTTTCAAGAATTAAAATATAAAGAAATCTCTGAAATTCTGGAAACTAGTGAAGGAGCACTAAAAGCATCCTATCATTTAGCGTCCAAAAAAATCGAAGAATATTTAAAAACTAATTAAACCTTTTTACATTTACAGCGTCCTAGATATAGTGAAAAATAATAATTTACATAACAACAAAGAAGGATTTAAAGTTCCCAGTGATTATTTCGAAAATTTCGAAGAGAAACTTTTTGAAAAAATTTCTATGGATGATCAAGTCAATTCTGCACTCCCCAATAAAGCTAACTCTGGTTTAAAAGTTCCAG
Organism: Aquimarina amphilecti; assembly: GCF_900109375.1. Classification (GTDB taxonomy): domain Bacteria; phylum Bacteroidota; class Bacteroidia; order Flavobacteriales; family Flavobacteriaceae; genus Aquimarina; species Aquimarina amphilecti. The sequence continues at coordinate 357,676 of NZ_FOAB01000004.1, read as the reverse complement.
AAAACTATTTTGATAAGCTTGAGCACGATATATTTAAAAACATAAATTCTGAGAATCAGGAATCTTCTATATTAGCTGGTGGTATCAAAACGGGATTAAGCACTCCTGAAAAATACTTTGAAAATGTAGAGAACACTATTCTACAAAAAACAATAAATACCAATCAAGAACCTAAAATAATATCACTTTTATCTCGGAAAAACATTTTATATATCTCTGGTATAGCTGCTATGATAGCTATTATAATTTCTATATCAATAAATAAAGGACAAGATTCTTTTAGTTTTGATTCTGTTGACATAGTAGATATTCAAGAATATTTCGATGAAGGAAATGCAGAATTTAGTGATTCTGAAATTGCAGAATTATTAGACGAAGAAATTAACCTAACAAATACATTTAGCGACGAAGATATTACTGATGAAGAATTAGAAAACTATTTATCAGATGAAGAATTAGAGGATGAAATTATATATGTTGAATAAAAAAGAACACATGAAAAAGATATTATTACTATTTATTATCGTTTTTACTATTAACTTCTCTTTTGGTCAAAGAGGACCTAGAGGAAAAGTAAAAGCTTTAAAAATAGCTTACATAACGGAACAACTAGACTTGAGCAGCAAGGAAGCACAACAATTTTGGCCTATTTATAATGAGCATGAGGAGACTATGGAAGGGTTCAAAAGAAAGGAGCGTAAGTCAATTAAAGCAATAAAAGAGGCAAATGGTTTCGAAAACTTAAGTGAAAAAGAATCAGAAGAATTTTTAAACAACTACATTAAAGCAGAAGAAAAAAAATTCCTTACTCGTAAAAAACTAATTTCAGATTTAAGACAAGTGATTCCGCATAAAAAAATCCTAAAACTGGTAAAAGCAGAAATGGATTTCAATAAACGTCTATTAAAACAATTACGTAATAGGCGGCAAGGAAAGTAATAATAGATCTTACCTATATTGTACAAAAAGTAAATGAACCTTATTGATCATTTACTTTTTTTGTTTTAAAAATTAATTTTGCCATCCTATTTTTTCCAGCAGCAACTGCAATACTATCATTTATAAAACGAATTGTATAAAAGCTTTCTGTACTAATATCTTTCCAAGTGTTTCCCGAATCACTTGAAATAGATATTCCTGTAAAGCCAACCGCTACAATTTCTTTTCCTCCACTATTAGGTACATAACGTACACAACTCTTATATCCAGCTCCCACTCCATCAGCAATTAAACTCCAATTCTTACCTCCATCATTGGTAATGGCTTTGTTTTTTTTGTTTACTTCTGGTTTTGTATAATCTCCTCCGAAAATTATTCCATTACTTTTATCATAAAAATCCAATGAATAAGCTCCCGAAGTCTCGGTTCCCTGAAGTATAGGGGTTGTAGAAACATCCCAACTATTACCTCTATCTGATGAATAAAACACTCTGGATTTTATCCCTCCAGATACAATCCAAACATCATTACCTATTATTCTTATATTTCCATTACTAGCCGCAAACGCAGCTTCACCTTCTGCTGTATTGGGTAATACATCGCAAGAAAGTTTGCTCCAAGTTTCGCCTCCATCTCTGGTAATTATAACAGATAAACATCCGTCTGTTGGATCTCCCATGGCAATTCCTTCAGTATCATCCCAAAACACCATAGCATCATAAAATACTTTATCATGATGTTCTTTATAAACCAATTTCACCTCTCTACTTTCCTTATTTACTTGGTACAATAGCGCTGGAGATTCAATACTCAATACAAAAAAGTTCGTTTTGGTTTGTGCAATAGCTCTAAATTGATTTTTCTTTCCTTCAAAACCTAAGATGGCAATTTTCTTATTATTTATATTAAATTTCTCATCAATATCAAAAGTTCCATATATTCCATTACTTCCAGCAAACATTAATTGATCATCACTTATTTCGATAGCTCTTATGCTTACTGTATCACTATAAAAAGGCATTACTGTTACCGCAGAAAAATCATGTTTAATGATCATACGTTTTTCAGTACTACAACTAAAAAGAAATATTACAACAATTAGTGACAGTAAAAATCTCATACCCAATATTTTTAAACCAAATATAACACTATTCTAAAGCAAAGGATTACCTTTGCAAACCTTAAAAAAATAAAGGATGCGTTTACATAGAAATCTGGTCTTTGCTGTAATTGATGGACTTAATGAAATTTTTAATGAAGGAGCTTATGCAGATAAGGTAGTTCAGAAATTACTAAAACGAGACAAAAGATGGGGCTCACGTGACAGAAGTTTTGTCGCAGAAACTGTATACGACATAGTTAGATGGAAACGTCTCTATTCTGAAATTGCAGACATCTCTGAGCATTATTCAAGAGAAAACCTATGGAAAATATTTGCAGTTTGGGCTACACTTAGAGGAATTACTTTACCAGATTGGAAGCAAATCGCCCCTACTCCAACCAGACGTATTAAAGGTCGTTTTGATGAATTAAGCAAGATTCGAAAATTTAGAGAATCTATACCTGATTGGATGGATGAATTAGGAGAAAAAGAACTTGGATCTAAATGGGAAAAAGAAATTGCTGCTTTAAATGAACAAGCACCAGTTATACTAAGAGCAAATCTATTGAAAATATCTAGAGATAAACTTAGAGGTATTCTCGAAGATGAAAACATTGATACCGAATTTATAAAAGGATATTCTTCGGCGCTTCAACTTACAGAACGAGCCAATGTCTTTTCTACTGAAGCTTTTAAAAAAGGATTTTTCGAGGTACAGGATGCTTCATCACAATTAGTAGCTGAATTTTTAGATGTAAAACCTGGTCAACGAGTAGTAGATACTTGCGCAGGAGCTGGAGGAAAAACATTACACTTGGCAGCATTAATGGAGAATAAAGGTCAAGTCATTGCTATGGATATCTATAGTAACAAACTAAAAGAACTTAAAAGAAGAGCTAGACGTGCAGGTGCTCACAATATCGAACCGAGAACCATCGAAAGCACTAAAGACATAAAGAAACTTCATAACAAAGCTGATCGCGTTTTAATCGACGCTCCTTGTAGCGGGTTAGGTGTATTAAGCAGAAATCCTGATGCTAAATGGAAATTACAACCAGAATTTCTAGATAAAATCAAACAAACGCAATCAGAAATTTTAGAAAGTTATGCTAAAATGGTTAAGCCTGGTGGAAAGCTAGTATACGCAACTTGTTCTATATTACCTTCAGAAAACCAAGATCAAGTTAAAGCTTTCTTAACGAAAGAAATAGGAAAAGATTTCACCTTTGTTAAAGATAAAAAGGTGCTTTCTTCAGAATCTGGATTTGATGGATTTTATATGGCATTATTAGAAAGAAAATAACTCAACACATCACACATATAATGAAAACAAGAATACTTTTTCTCTTATTATTAGGAACATACTTTACCTATAGTCAACAACCTTATTATAATAACGTAGACCTTACTAAAACAGGAATTGAACTTAGAGATGAACTTGCTACTAAAATTCTAGAAACACACGTTAATTTTTTGTCTTATACTCCTGGTATATGGGAGGCAAGTAGAATTACAGATGAAGATCCAAACGATGTAAACAATGTTATATTAATTTATGGATACGAGAATGGTACAGATGGAGATGTTACTAACGATATAAGCAGAGGGAAAAACAATAATGGAGGTGATAACGGTGAATGGAATAGAGAACACACTTACGCCAGATCTTTAGGAACTCCTAATCTTGGTTTAGAGGGTCCTGGAGCAGATGCACATCATCTTAGACCTTCCGATGTTCAAAGAAACAGCAGTCGTAGCAACAGGAAATTCGCTGATGGCAATGGTAACTCAGGGATTACTGCTCAAGGAGATTGGTATCCAGGAGATGAATGGAAAGGAGATATCGCACGAATGATGTTATATATGTACGTGCGCTATGGAGATAGAGCACTTCCATCTAATGTAACGGTTGGTACAATTAATAGCGTAGATTCAAATATGATTGATACACTACTAGAGTGGAACGCAGAAGACCCAGTGTCCAGAATAGAAATTAATCGGAATAATTACCATAACACAACAGATCTGTATGCACAAGGAAACCGAAATCCTTTCATAGACAACCCTAACTTAGCTACTCAAATATGGGGAGGGCCTGTTGCAGAAAATATTTGGAACAATACACCTTCTGATAACGAGATACCTTCTATGCCAACTAATCTTAGCGCAGATGAGATTGAATCTAATGAAATAACAATTTCATGGACTGAAGCCACAGACAATACCGAAGTGATTCGCTATGATATTTTTGTTGATGGAAATTATATTACTAGTGCTATAAATACTATCGCAGATATTACCTCATTAACAGCTGAAACAACATATGACATTCAGGTATTTGCAGTAGACCTTTCCGAAAATATCTCTACAGGAAGTAATTTAATAACTATAACCACATTATCCACTCCGAATTTTTTAATTAATGAAAATTTCAATGATTGTAATACAGTAACCAATAATTTTACCAGTATAAGCGAAACCAGTGATCAAGATTGGACTTGCGATACCGATGCTGGCCAGAATAACTCTGGTGGTTATCAAATGAACGCTTTCAGTGGTGGTAGTACAATACCAAGTATTGATTGGCTAATAACTACTAATCCTATTAACTTTAATGATACTAATAGTGAGCTTTTAAGTTTTTATACAAGATCAGAATTTGGAAACACGGTGTTAGAATTATTAGTTTCATCGGATTACGATGGAAATGGAAACCCATCTAATTTTAATTGGACTTCTGTACCAAATGTTACGATACCAGTACATCCTTCTGGAAATGGAACCTCTGATAGTAATGAATTTTCGAATATTGATCTTTCTACAATAACTGAGCAGGTATATTTTGCTTTCAAATATGATACGGATGGCGGTAATGCTACAAGGTGGACTATAGACAACTTCCAAATTGAAGGCAATAACACCCTTAGTGTCAATGATGAAATTATTGATGATTTTAGCTTATATCCAAACCCTTCAATAGATGGCTCTATAACTATCAGTATTCCTAATGACATCAATAATGAGTTAAATATTTATGACATCACAGGTAAACGAATTATTTCTAAAAAGAATATTGAAGAAACCATTCAGATATCAAACTTGCCGCAAGGAATGCTTCTGCTAGAAATTATTTCAGCTCAAAAAAGCATTACCAAAAAGGTAATTATACGATAAAACGAAAAGCGGCAGTTTAGCCGCTTTTTTTATTTTTGATTATTGTTTAAAATTTAGTGAACAACTCAATCATTCCTATAAAGTTTTATACAATACTTTCTTAAGAAAAGTAGTAAATTTGCGGTTTATTAAAAACAACACAAAGTCTGGGAGCATGATCCACTTCTTCGGAAATCAAAATGAGAAAGTATTTACAGTACAAACTACTGATGAAATCTCAACAGAAAATATCAAAAAATTAGTATGGTTATTTGGCAACCAACCTAAAATCTCAACGGCGTCTATTGACGCTTTTTTTGTTGGTCCGCGGGCCGCAATGATAACACCTTGGAGTACTAATGCAGTAGAAATCACCCAAAATATGGGGATTCAAGGAATTATCAGAATTGAAGAATTCAAAGCCGTTGCAGAAAATTTTGTTGATTTTGACCCTATGCTTTCGCAAAAGTATACGAATCTAAATCAAGATATTTACACCATCGATATTAAACCTGAAGCTATTCTCGAAATTGATGATATCGATGCATATAACAAATCTGAAGGATTAGCACTTAGTACAGAAGAAGTAGCGTATTTAGAAGGGATTTCTAAAAAAATCGGAAGAAAGCTTACCGATTCAGAAGTTTTTGGTTTCTCTCAGGTGAATTCAGAGCATTGTAGACATAAAATATTCAATGGAACTTTTATTATCGATGGAGAAGAACAGCCAACCTCTCTTTTTAAATTAATAAAGAAGACTTCTGAAACAAATCCCAACGATATTGTTTCTGCATATAAAGATAATGTAGCTTTTATAAAAGGTCCTAAGGTAACTCAGTTTGCACCAAAAAGTGCTGACAAACCTGACTTCTATCAAGAAACACCATATGAAAGTGTTATCTCGCTAAAAGCTGAAACACACAATTTCCCTACCACGGTAGAACCATTTAACGGCGCTGCTACAGGTTCTGGTGGAGAAATCAGAGATCGTCTTGCAGGTGGAAAAGGTTCTTTGCCGTTAGCAGGAACTGCTGTATATATGACATCCTATTCTAGATTAGAAGAAAATCGTCCTTGGGAACAATCCGTAGAAGAAAGAAAATGGTTATATCAAACTCCAGTAGATATTCTAATCAAAGCTTCTAATGGAGCTTCCGATTTTGGAAATAAATTTGGACAACCGTTAATCACTGGATCTATATTAACTTTTGAACACGAAGAAGATGCTCGTAAATTAGGTTTTGACAAAGTTATTATGCAAGCTGGTGGTATCGGATATGGTAAAAACGAACAAGCGCTTAAAGATAAACCTGAAACCGGTGATAAAATTGTTATTCTTGGTGGAGAGAATTATCGAATCGGTATGGGTGGAGCTGCAGTATCTTCTGCAGATACTGGCGAGTTTAGTAGTGGTATCGAATTAAATGCCATCCAACGTTCAAATCCAGAAATGCAAAAACGTGCTGCCAATGCTATTCGAGGTATGGTAGAAAGTGAAATAAATACTATTGTTTCTATCCATGATCATGGAGCTGGTGGACATCTAAATTGTCTTTCTGAGTTAGTAGAAGAAACCGGTGGAAAAATTGATCTTGATAAATTACCTGTTGGAGATCCTACCTTATCAGCAAAAGAAATTATTGGTAACGAATCTCAGGAGCGAATGGGATTGGTTATTGGACAAAAAGATATTGATACTTTAGAACGTATAGCTGATCGTGAACGTTCTCCAATGTATCAAGTAGGTGATGTTACAGGTGATGACCGTTTTACTTTTCAGTCTAAAACCAAAGGTGATAAACCAATGGATTTGGCATTAGAAGATATGTTTGGTAGTTCTCCTAAAACTATCATGAATGATAAAACTATTGATCGTAATTATAAAGAGATATCTTATCAAAAAGAAAATATACATCAATATCTTGAACAAGTATTACAATTAGAAGCTGTTGCTTGTAAAGATTGGCTTACTAATAAAGTAGACAGATGTGTAGGAGGAAAAGTTGCCAAACAACAGTGTGCAGGACCATTACAATTACCGCTTAATAATTGTGGAGTAATGGCTTTAGATTATACTTCTAACGAAGGTATTGCTACATCTATTGGACACTCCCCTATTTCAGGACTTATTAATCCCGAAGCAGGAAGTAAAAATTCTATTGCCGAAGCTTTGAGTAACATTATTTGGGCTCCACTTAAAGATGGATTACAATCCATTTCTTTATCAGCTAACTGGATGTGGCCTTGCAAAAATGAAGGTGAAGATGCTAGGTTATATAAAGCAGTAAAAGCTATTTCTGATTTTGCAATTGATTTAGGGATCAATGTACCTACTGGAAAAGATTCTCTTTCTATGAAGCAAAAATACGCTAATGAAGAAGTAATTTCTCCTGGTACTGTAATTATTTCTGCAGCAGCTAATTGTAATGATATTACTAAAGTGGTAGAGCCAGTACTTCAGAAAAATGGCGGAGATATTTATTATATCAATTTATCGCAAGACACTTATGAATTAGGTGGTTCATCTTTTTCACAAATAACAAATAAAATTGGTTCTAAAGCTCCTAATATTAAGGATGCCGAAAGTTTTAAAAACACTTTTAATACTATCCAACAACTAATACGAGAAAGTAAAATAGTAGCTGGACATGATATTGCTTCTGGAGGTTTAATAACTACTTTGCTGGAACTATGCTTTGCAGATATTAATCTAGGAGCAACCTTAGACCTTTCTAAACTTGGAGAACAAGATACTATCAAGTTATTATTTTCGGAAAACGCAGGTATAGTATTTCAAAGCGCAAACAATTCAGATATAGAAGTTATACTTTCTAAAAACAACATACCATTTTTTAATATTGGAAAAGTAACCAATAAAGCTTCTGTAGGAATCAAAAACTTAGATGATTCTTATGATTTTGATATCGAAAAATTAAGAAAAACTTGGTATAAAACTTCGTACCTATTAGATCAGAAACAAACTGCAAATAATCTAGCTAAAGATAGATTTAGTAATTTTGCAAACCAGCCTTTAGAATATACTTTTCCTAAACACTTTACTGGACAACTTCCAGTAATTGATAATGATCAACCAAGACCAAAAGCCGCTATCATTCGTGAAAAAGGAAGTAATTCTGAACGCGAGATGGCAAATGCTATGTATTTAGCTGGCTTTGATGTAAAAGATGTACATATGACGGATCTTATATCCGGTCGGGAAACTTTAGAAGATATTCAATTTATTGGTGCTGTTGGTGGATTCTCCAATAGTGATGTTCTTGGTTCTGCTAAAGGTTGGGCAGGTGCTTTTCTTTATAACGAAAAAGCCAATACTGCTCTTAAAAACTTTTTCAAAAGAGAAGACACTTTATCTGTGGGTATTTGTAATGGTTGTCAATTGTTCATGGAATTAGAAGTAATCAATCCAGATCATAGTGAGCACGGAAAAATGCGCCACAATGATTCTCATAAACATGAAAGCAATTTTACTTCGGTTAAAATCCAAGCGAACAATTCAGTCATGTTATCCACATTAGCAGGAAGTACATTAGGAGTATGGATTTCTCATGGTGAAGGGAAATTTAATCTTCCTCTTTCTGAAGATCAATATAACATAGTTGCTAAGTACGGATATGAAGGATATCCTGCAAATCCTAATGGATCCGATTACAACACTGCGATGATGTGTGACACAACTGGACGTCATTTAGTAATGATGCCTCATATTGAGCGCTCTACATTTCAATGGAATTGGGCTAATTATCCCGAAGGAAGACAAGATGAAGTATCACCTTGGATAGAAGCTTTTGTAAATGCAAGAAAATGGATTAAGAATCAATAATCACATAAATTCATAAATTATTATTCTAATTTATTTAGGGTTAATTATAATCCAGCTGTTATATATCTATAATGGTTGGATATAACAATGGGGTATTATAATTGATTATTTAATCAGTATTTTTATCCAAATACTACAACTATTTTAAAACCTAAATACCAAAGCCCTTGAAAAAAATATTTAGCACTCTAGTTCTATTAGTTTCAACTATAATTATAGCTCAAACAAAACCTTCATATAGTAGAGCTAAAATTACTTATAATACTCCGGAGAACTTCAAAATTCTTATGGATGCTGGAGTACCAATGGATCACGGACAACATAAACGAGGTATTTTTATTATTTCTGATTTTTCTATTGGAGAAATTCAGACCGCAAAAGACCTTGGTTTTGCCGTTGAAATTATAATTGAAGATGCAGAAACCGATTTTATTAAAAGAAATGAAAGGGCAAAAAATCAAAAAGCGATCCTAAATCTTGCATGTCCCTCTGGAAACGGAACCAATAATAGCTACCCTACTCCATCTAACTTTTCTCTTGGATCTATGGGAGGATATTTAACCTATCAAGAAATGTTAGATAATCTTGATGCTATGAGAGCTCAATATCCAACATTAATTTCAGCAAGAGCTGATATTGGAACGTTTGTAACTAATGGTACTCCAGATAATTCTGTTTCTCCATCCATAGGCGGCAATACAATACAATGGGTGCGTATTTCTGACAATCCTGATGTAGATGAAAATGAATCAGAAATATTATATGACGCTATCCATCACGCAAGAGAACCTGCTAGTTTATCACAACTTATTTATTATATGTGGTATCTATTAGAGAATTACAATACTGATCCAGATATTAAACAAATTGTAGATAATACTGAGCTATATTTCGTTCCTGTTATAAATCCAGATGGATATCTTTATAATCAAGTCACAAATCCAAATGGTGGTGGTCTTTGGAGAAAAAACAGATTCAATACACACGGAGTCGATAACAACAGGAATTATGATCACTATCCAAATGGAAATTCCGCAGCAGCTACCTGGGGAGGTCCAGGCTCATCTAATAATACCAACGATCAAACTTACCACGGTACTAGCGCCTTTTCTGAAGTAGAAAATCAAGCAATGAAATGGTTCACAGAACAACACAATTTTATCATTGCATTAAACAATCATACTTTTGGTGAATTATTATATTTCCCGTATTCTTATGCAGCCAATACTCCCACTCCTGATGAAGATATTTTTATTGCCATAGGTGATGAACTCACTTCGGAAAATGGTTACAATCCCCTCAGGGATGCTCCATTTGCCGGTGACAGTGATGATTTCATGTATGGAGGTATATCACAATCTCATAATAAAATATTTTCTTTCACTCCGGAAGTTGGTACTGCCTTCTGGCCGGCCTCAAACCAAATAGATGGTATTTGTAAAGAAATGATGTACCTAAATCTTACAGCAGCAAAAATGACTAACAACTATGCTCAAATAGAAAGCATAGGAAATCTTTTTGTTGGAGAAATAACTTCTTTTAATGCTGAATATACATTAAAGAGATTAGGTATTACCGGAAATGGAGATTTTACAGTAACTATTGTCCCGGTATCCACAAATATAACTAGTGTGGGTAGCCCTAAAAGCTATAGTAATACACAAATTGGAATCGATACCTCTGATAATATACAAATCAATCTCGATAATATGATTGGTGTAGGTGATGATATTTCTTATACTATAAAAATAGATGGAGGTACAATTACTGAATCTATAGATGTTATTAAAAAGTACGGATCGCTTCAAAGCATTGTAAATAATGATGCTAACAGTGTAGGAGACTACACGCAATCTGGATGGTCTACTACAACGGCTACATTTGTTTCTCCAAATGCTTCAATAACAGAATCGCCTACTGGAAATTATGGATCTAATCAGAATAAAACTATAGAACTTACTCAAAGCATAGATCTCAGTACAGCTGCATTTGCTAATATCCAATTCAATGCCAAATGGGATATTGAAAATAATTGGGATTATACTCAGTTCGAAGTTTCCATTGATGATGGAATCTCTTGGATTCCTCAATGCGGAAAGTTCACTAACACAGGAAGCACCAATGCTGGCCAACCAACAGGAGAACCATTATACGATGGAACCCAAACAGATTGGATACTAGAAGAAATTGATCTTAGTGATTATCTTGGAGAAACAATCAAAGTCCGTTTTCAATTTGTATCAGACGGTAATACTGAAGAAGATGGTTTCTTTTTTGATGATTTAATTGTAAATAGTCTCGATCAAAATGTATTAGATATTGAAGAAAATTTGTTTTCGGAATTCAAGGTTTTCCCAAACCCAGCAAAAGATATACTAAAAATTGCGGCAACACCTTCTTCCAATTTCAATCTACATCTTAGAAATATAATAGGACAAGAGATATACGCAAAAAACAAAGTTTCTGGAAATCAAGAATTTGATATCTCAAAATTGACTGCAGGATTATACTTTTTAACTATCGAAATAGGAAAAAACGTTAAAACCTTTAAAATTGTAAAACAATAATTATTCAATTAAATCCCATAAAAATTAAGGAGTTATCAAAAGATAGCTCCTTTTTTTATATATTAGGGTTGTGTATTGTTAGATTTTTTATAATTTGCGAAACTATGCACGCATAGTAGTTTCTTAAAATTCTTTCCAGAATAAAAAGTAGGCGAATTTAAAGAAATTCAAAAAAAATTGTGCAACTTTATAATAACGGTTAGCTGTATTATTTTTCTAAAAAATAGAGTTGACTGAGGGTCTTTTAAAAAGAGTAAAAATATCTGAAACAACGTATGAATACAATTACTAGATTATTTGATTTTCCACATTACCAATTAGAAAAACACAACTTAGACAAAGCTTTAATTACAAAATATAATGGAGAGTGGGTTGCGACTTCGACTAAGGAATATGTAGATAAAGCAAATCAGATCAGTCGCGGTCTTTTACGATTAGGCGTTAAACCTAATGATAAAGTTGCGATTATTTCTTCCAACAACAGAACAGAATGGAATATTGTAGATATTGGAGTTTTACAGATAGCTGCTCAAGATGTACCTATCTACCCTACTATTTCTCAAGAAGATTATGAATATGTCCTAAATCATTCTGAGTCTGTATATTGTTTTGTATCAGATGATGAAGTTTTGCAAAAAGTAAAAAACATACAGGATAATGTTCCTTCTCTTAAAGGAGTATATTCTTTTAATGATATAGAAGGATGTGATAGTTGGAATAAGGTATTAGAGCTTGGAAAAGATGATAGTAATCAAGAAGAAGTAGAAAAAATCATGGCTTCTGTTAAAGAAGATGATTTAGCGACACTAATCTATACTTCTGGAACTACCGGAAGACCTAAAGGTGTTATGCTAAGTCATAAAAATATCGTATCTAATGCCTTACATAGTGCTACTAGATTTGCAGATTTCGGAGGAGAGGTTAAAGCATTGAGTTTTTTACCTGTTTGTCATATTTATGAAAGAATGCTAATGTACTTATACCAATATAGAGGTATTGGTATTTATTTTGCAGAATCTCTAGAAACGATAAGTGACAACCTGAAAGAGATACAGCCGGATATGATGACAGCTGTTCCTAGACTCCTAGAAAAAGTATATGATAAAATTATTGCAAAAGGAGCAGATCTAACAGGTGTAAAAAAGAAATTGTTTTTCTGGGCAGTAGAATTAGGATTACAATATGAACCATATGGAGCTAATGGATGGTGGTACGAAAAGAAATTAGGAATTGCCAGAAAACTAATCTTTAGTAAATGGCAAGAAGCATTAGGAGGAAATCTAAAAGTGATAGCTTCGGGTAGTGCAGCTTTACAGTCCAGACTTGCTAGAGTATTCAATGCCGCTGGCATTAATGTAATGGAAGGTTATGGATTAACAGAAACATCACCTGTAGTTTCTGTGAATGATATTAGAGATAAAGGTTTCAAAATTGGCACTGTAGGAAAAATGCTTCCTGATACAGAAGTTAAAATTGCTGAAGATGGTGAGATTCTTATAAAAGGCCCACAAGTAATGATGGGTTATTATAAAGACGAAGAAAAAAGTAAAGAAGTTCTCAAAAATGGATATTTCCACACTGGAGATATTGGAGAAATAGATAATGAAGGATTCTTACGAATTACCGATCGCAAAAAAGAAATGTTCAAAACTTCTGGAGGTAAATATATTGCCCCTCAAGTAATTGAAAACGCAATGAAACAATCTCGTTTTATTGAACAAATAATGGTGATTGGAGATGGAGAAAAAATGCCAGCCGCATTTATCCAACCTAATTTTGAATTTGTAAAGGACTGGGCAAACCGAAAGAATATTGCCATTGGAGCCACCAATGAAGAGATCGTTAGTAATCAAACTGTAATTGATCGTTTCCAAGAAGAAGTGGATGAACATAATGAGAAATTCGGAAAGTGGGAACGTATCAAACGATTCGAACTTACCGCAGACGAATGGAGTATTGAAGCAGAGCACCTTACTCCTACAATGAAATTAAAAAGAAGAGTGATCAAAGCAAAATACCAAGATTTATACAGTAAAATTTATGGCTAATTCAATTCACTGATTACAAATGTATAGTGTAAAACTTTAACTTTAAATCAGTAAACTCCTCATTTTATGAGGAGTTTTTTTATTAATTCAACAGAAAAACGTACATTACTTACTCTTTTTTTGATTTTTTACCCAATTTATTATGCACGCATAATAAATTTTTCTTACCTTTACTGCATAACAAATTTTCTGAATGAGAGAAAAAACGATTGATTATGCACTTCGTGCAACATGGATGGCAGTTGCCAAAATGTATAATGAAGAAGCAGGTAAAAAAGGTAGCACAATGGCCACAGGATTTGCATTAATAAGCATAGATCCTGAAAACGGAACACCATCTACCTCATTAGGCCCTAAAATGGGTATGGAAGCAACCAGTTTATCAAGAACTTTAAAAACCATGGAGGAAAAAGGATTAATCTTTAGAAAGAAGAATCCTCAAGACGGACGTGGTGTTCTAATTTATCTAACCCCTTTCGGAGTAGAAATGAGAAATTTTTCAAAAGATGTAGTTTTCACATTTGATCATGCAGTAAGAAAGCATGTATCAAAAGAAAAACTTGATACTTTCTTAGAAGTATTTCAATTGATAAATGATCTTATTGCGACGAAAAAAATATACACAAAAAAAGAATCTATAACATCTTAACAACCAGAAGTTAAAAAAATGAAAAGAGTCATTAAAAAAGTTGCAGTAGTTGGGTCAGGAATTATGGGCTCAGGTATTGCATGTCATTTCGCTAATATTGGCGTCGAAGTATTATTATTAGATATAGTACCAAGAGAATTAAACGACAAAGAAAAGGCAAAAGGCCTTACACTAGAAAGTAAAGTGGTTCGCAACAGATTAGTAAATGATTCACTAACCGCTGCTCTTAAATCTAAACCCTCTCCTATTTACAGTCAAAAATTTGCTAATCGTATCACGACAGGAAATTTGGAAGATGATATCGCAAAAGTAGCTGATGTAGATTGGATTATCGAGGTAGTAGTAGAAAGACTAGATATCAAAAAAATAGTTTTTGAAAACCTAGAAAAGCATAGAACACCTGGAACATTGATAACCTCTAATACTTCAGGTATTCCAATAAAATTCATGAATGAAGGAAGAAGCGAAGATTTCCAGAAACATTTCTGTGGAACTCACTTCTTTAATCCTGCACGATACTTAAAATTATTTGAGATCATCCCTGGCCCAGATACTTCTACAGAAGTTCTTGAATTCCTAAATGGATATGGAGAACAATTCTTAGGAAAAACATCTGTAGTAGCTAAAGATACTCCAGCATTTATTGGAAATAGAATTGGTATCTTCAGTATAATGAGCTTATTCCATATGGTAAAAGATATGGGATTAACCATAGAAGAAGTTGATAAATTATCTGGCCCTGTAATCGGACGTCCTAAATCTGCTACTTTTCGTACAGTTGATGTCGTAGGTCTAGACACTTTAGTGCACGTTGCCAATGGTATTGCTGACAATTGCCCAGATGATGAGCGTCACGAATTATTTAAACTTCCTGCCTTCATTAACACAATGATGGAAAATAAATGGTTAGGAAGCAAAACAAAACAAGGTTTTTACAAAAAAAATGTATCGCCAGAAGGGAAAAAGGAAATTCTTTCTTTAGACCTAGATACTCTAGAATATAGAAGTAAAAAAAGAGCTTCATTTGCTACTTTAGAAATGACCAAAACTATTGACAAGGTAGTAGATCGTTTTAAAGTTTTAGTAGCTGGAAAAGATAAGGCTGGAGAATTTTATCGTAAAAGTTTTGCTGCATTATTCGCATATGTATCGAATCGTATTCCTGAAATCACAGATGATCTTTATAAGATTGATGATGCAATGAAAGCTGGATTTGGATGGGAACACGGTCCATTCCAAATATGGGATGCAATTGGTGTAGAAAAAGGAATCGAAATAATGAAAGCAGAAGGACATGAACCTGCTGCTTGGGTTAATGATATGATATCTTCTGGAAACTCTTCTTTTTATACCGTAAAAGATGGAGCAACTAATTATTATGACATTCCAAAAAAGGCACAAGTAAAAGTTCCTGGACAAGATGCATTCATAATTCTTGATAATATCAGAAAATCATCTGAAGTTTTCAAAAATAGCGGCGTAGTTGTAGAAGATCTTGGAGATGGAATTCTTAATGTAGAGTTCCAAAGTAAGATGAATACTATTGGTGGAGATGTACTTGCTGGATTAAATACAGCTATTGATATGGCTGAGAAAAATTTCCAAGGATTAGTAGTTGGTAATCAAGCTGCTAATTTCTCTGTAGGAGCAAATATCGGAATGATCTTTATGATGGCTGTAGAGCAGGAATATGATGAACTGAATATGGCTATTAAATATTTCCAAGATTCTATGATGCGTATGCGTTACTCATCGATTCCTACGATTGTCGCACCACATGGTATGGCATTAGGTGGCGGATGCGAAATTTCACTACACGCTGATAAAGTAGTTGCTGCTGCAGAAACCTATATGGGATTAGTAGAATTCGGTGTTGGTGTTATCCCTGGTGGAGGTGGTTCTAAAGAAATGGCATTAAGAGCCTCTGATCTTTTCAAAAAAGATGATGTAGAGTTAAATGTACTTCAAGAACATTTCTTAACAATAGGTATGGCCAAAGTATCAACTTCTGCTTACGAAGCATTTGATACTAATTTACTTCAAAAAGGAAAAGATATTGTTGTTGTTAATAAAGATCGTCAGA
The DNA here is from genome assembly GCF_900109375.1 of Aquimarina amphilecti. Lineage (GTDB taxonomy): Bacteria > Bacteroidota > Bacteroidia > Flavobacteriales > Flavobacteriaceae > Aquimarina > Aquimarina amphilecti. The sequence continues at coordinate 341,294 of NZ_FOAB01000004.1, read as the reverse complement.
TTGCTACTGCAAAAGCATATGCAAAATTAATGGCAGAACAAGGATATACACAACCAGTAAGAAGAAAAGATGTAAAAGTTCTTGGAAAACAAGCACTAGGTATGTTCTTAGTTGGTACGGATTCTATGGAAGCTAGTAAATATATCTCTGAGCACGATCATAAAATTGCTAATAAGCTAGGATATGTTATGGCTGGAGGAGATTTATCAGAACCAACTCTTGTAACTGAGCAATACTTATTAGATCTAGAGCGCGAAGCTTTCTTGTCTTTATGTACAGAACGCAAAACGTTAGAGCGTATAGAACATATGCTTAAAAAAGGTAAACCTTTAAGAAACTAGAAAAAAGAAAAAGAAATGAAAACCGCATATATAGTAAAAGCATATAGAACAGCCGTAGGAAAAGCACCTCGCGGAGTGTTCAGATTTAAAAGAACTGACGAGTTAGCAGCTGAAACTATTCAGCATATGATGAAAGAGCTACCTCAACTAGACAAGAGTCGTATCGATGATGTTATTGTTGGTAATGCAATGCCAGAAGGATCTCAAGGTCTAAATATGGCTCGTTTAATTTCATTAATGGGATTAGAATCAATAGACGTACCTGGTGTTACGGTAAATAGATTTTGTTCTTCAGGAATTGAAACTATCGGTATGGCTACTGCAAAAATACAAGCTGGAATGGCAGATTGTATTATTGCTGGTGGTGCCGAAAGCATGAGTTCTGTTCCTATGACTGGATACAAAACAGAATTAAATTATGATTTAGCAAAATCTGGTCACGAAGATTACTACTGGGGAATGGGTAACACTGCAGAAGCAGTAGCACATCAATTCAATGTATCACGTGAAGATCAAGATGAATTTGCCTATAACTCTCATATGAAAGCGTTAAAAGCGCAAGCAGAAAATCGTTTTCAAGATCAAATCGTTCCTATCAATGTAGAGCAAATTTATGTTGATGAAAACGGAAAAAAAGCCAGTAAATCATATACAGTAACTAAAGATGAAGGGCCTCGTAAAGGAACTAGCAAAGAAGTTTTAGGAAAACTTAGGCCAGTTTTTGAAGCTGGTGGGAGTGTAACTGCTGGTAACTCTTCTCAGATGAGTGATGGTGCAGCTTTTGTAATGGTAATGAGTGAGGATATGGTAAAAGAATTAAATCTAGAACCTATTGCAAGGCTTGTTAACTATGCAGCAGCTGGTGTAGAACCTAGAATTATGGGTATTGGACCTGTAAAAGCAATTCCGAAGGCTTTGAAACAAGCAGGTTTAAAGCAGGACGATATTGAGCTAATAGAACTTAATGAAGCTTTTGCTTCGCAATCATTAGCAGTTATGCGAGAACTAAATATTAATCAAGATATAGTGAACGTAAACGGAGGAGCTATTGCTTTAGGTCACCCACTTGGTTGTACTGGAGCTAAACTTTCTGTTCAGTTATTTGATGAGATGCGTAAGCGAGATATGAAAGGTAAATACGGAATGGTAACCATGTGTGTTGGAACAGGACAAGGTGCTGCGGGTATTTTTGAATTTTTGAACTAAAAAAATAGAATAAAGAAATAACACTAATAAAATGAGTACAGAAACTTTAAATAAAGATATTCTTAGAGGAGGTCAATTCCTTGTTAAAGAAACGAAAGCTGAAGATGTATTTACTCCAGAAGATTTTTCTGAAGAGCAAAAGATGATGCGTGATAGTACCAAAGAATTTGTAGATAGAGAACTTTGGGCACACTGGGAGAAATTCGAATCAAAAGATTATGCTTTTACTGCAGAGTGCATGAAAAAGGCTGGAGAACTTGGTCTTCTTGGTGTTGCTGTACCGGAAGCATATGACGGTCTAGGAATGGGATTTGTTTCTACAATGTTGGTATGTGATTATATATCAGGTGCTACAGGATCATTTAGTACTGCTTTTGGAGCTCATACAGGTATTGGTACTATGCCGATATCATTATATGGTAATGAAGAACAAAAGAAAAAATATGTTTCTAAATTAGCCACTGGAGAGTGGATGGGAGCATACTGTTTGACTGAACCAGGAGCTGGATCTGATGCTAACTCCGGTAAAACGAAAGCTGTTTTATCTGATGATGGTAAGCATTATTCGATTTCTGGTCAAAAAATGTGGATCTCTAATGCAGGATTTTGTAATGTAATGATTGTTTTTGCTCGTATTGAGGATGACAAAAATATTACTGGATTTATTGTAGAATATGATCCTAACAATACCAATGGTATCTCATTAGGTGATGAAGAAAAGAAATTAGGTATCCACTCCTCTTCTACTCGTCAGGTATTCTTTAGTGATACTAAAGTACCTGTAGAGAATATGTTATCAGAAAGAGGTAATGGATTCAAAATAGCAATGAATGCATTAAATGTTGGACGTATCAAATTAGCTGCAGCTTGTTTAGATGCACAACGTAGAGTTATTGGAGAAGCTACTAAATATGCTAATGAGCGTATTCAGTTTAAAACTCCTATTATGAATTTTGGAGCTATCAAATCTAAGATCGCTGAGATGGCTACTAATACCTATGCAGATGAATCTGCAAGTTACCGTGCGGCAAAAAATATCGAAGATAGAATTGCTATTCGTCAAGCGGAAGGTAATACACACCAAGAAGCTGAACTTAAAGGAGTAGAAGAATATGCTATAGAATGTTCTATATTAAAAGTTGCAGTTTCTGAAGATGTGCAGAATACTACTGATGAGGGTATTCAAATATTTGGTGGAATGGGATTCTCTGCAGATACTCCGATGGAATCTGCTTGGAGAGATGCTCGTATTTCTCGTATCTATGAAGGTACTAATGAGATCAACCGTATGTTAGCAGTAGGTATGCTTGTAAAGAAAGCAATGAAAGGTCACGTAGATCTTTTAAACCCTGCTATGAAAGTTGCTGATGAATTAACAGGAATTCCTTCTTTTGACACTCCCGATTACTCTGCATTATTTGCAGAAGAAAAAGAGATCATTGCAAAAATGAAGAAAGTATTCTTAATGGTTGCAGGAGCTGCTATGCAGAAATTTGGTCCACAATTAGAAGAACACCAACAATTATTAATGGCTGCTTCTGATATTCTAATTGAAATTTATATGGCTGAATCTACAATCCTACGTACAGAGAAAAATGCTAAGCGTTTTGGGGAATATTCTCAAGAGATCCAAATTGCAATGTCTCAATTATACTTATATAACGCAGTAGATATCGTTATTAAAAAAGGAAAAGAAGGAATCGTTTCTTTTGCTGAAGGAGATGAGCAACGCATGATGTTAATGGGACTTAAACGTTTCACTAAATATGCGAACCAACCAAATGTGGTTGCATTAAGAACAAAAATTGCTGATAAAGTAGCTGCCGAAAACGGATACTGCTTTTCATAACAATAATAATATATCCGTTCCTAAGGATTAAAACTAGGAAGTTGTTTAATTTTGATTTAAGAAACCGTCTTTCTGTTGGGGAAAGACGGTTTTTTTGTTATCTAAATTTCACCTATCCTCTACATCCGCGTAATACGCCAAAAAGGAAATCATCCGCTGCTTGCGAATATTCATCTCCGCAATTACGATCAAAAGGATTAGTACTACCTCCCAGTACTCTACCGCATTGATCATGATCCAAACAATCTTTAGTCCAAGCGCTTGCAATAGAAAAAACGCCAGGACATCCAGAACCGCAACGCCCTAAGCAACGATCACCATTTACTAATTTACGATCTCTATAAGTCTGCCCTACATTGTCATCATAAACAGCCGTAACATAAGTGTTCTTTCGGATACAGGTTATCCCATCATCATTTCCTTTCGAAAGGTTAGTTTGTTTTCCTTTAAAAATAATTTTTTCATAACTATAATTACTAGGTGATTTAGCCCAATATTCAAGTAATTTTAACAAAGTAAATTCTGCCATTGTAAAATTGTCAACAGATCCATCTTTAAATAAATACTCCGAGATCTGTTCGCCTATCATTAATAATGTTTCTTTTTCTTTATTAGACAACACGACACTTTTACCATCTATTTCAATATATTCAGTGTCATAATCTATTGAAGCTACTAATCGAACATCATTTATAGATACTTTAAGGGTATAATAATTAGATTTTTTGGCAACCTTGTATGCAATTTGGAAGCCGTTAAGTTCTTTTTCACCTTCCAATTGATCCTCTTGGTGAATTTCTAATCCGATAATTTCATCATTAGTAGTACTCTCCTGTTTATCACAAGAGTTTAATAGTACTAAAAATAAAAAGCATAATACTGGAAATCTAAATTGAATTTTCATGGTATAATATATTTAAGTTGGTTCTACTAAAATACTTTACAAATCTAAATTTCTTACTACCAAATGATTATCAAAACATTAATCTAGTTTAACATAAGAAAATGTTTCATACCTCACCATAATCAATCAAAAAAAATCGGAAAACAAAGAATAATCAACTCTAAAATAACAATTAGCATAGCATACAAAAGAATCCTCGAAATTATATAATCACAATAAACAACTGTTAATTATATGTTGTTTTTCAATATATTATGTGAAATATTGAGAATTTATCAACACGAAAACGTTGTAGTAACTCTCTGAAAGACCTAAATTGAATATTTCGTAATAACTTAGAGGAAATTTAACACAAGAAACACTTTTACAAACTAAAACTTATGAATTATGAAATCAATTTCCCCTCCTCCGAAAATTTCGAGATTATTTGAGCTACTTTAATTAAACAAAATAATTCTATTAAATAGTTTAGTCAGAAAACATAGAATTTATTGTAGAAATAAAAAATTTGAAAAAAATTACTTTTTTATAGTCGTCATAATTACTATCAACACAATTAAAGCACATCAAATCTTTGATTTTCTTTTAATTACAGTAAACAAAGTTAGTTTTATTTAACCATTAATTAAAACCGTTACTTTTTACCTGCGCGTCTTTCCTAAGTTATTTATTTCATATTCTTATTCCCTAAGTACGAAAATTCACGAAAAAAAACTTACTCACTTATTACAAACTACTGTTTTTGAACAGAACAAAAAATCTTAAAAATGAAAAGAAAAAACCTCTTAAAAATTTTGGTAAGCTTTTTATGTTGTTTACCTTTTTTACAGTTACAAGCACAAGATGAGGATGTAATGTTTCAGGCTTTTGACTGGAATGTACAAAATCAACCAGCTGGTCAAACTTGGTATAATGTTGTATCCAATGCTAGAACTACTATTAGTGATGCTGGTATTGATTTAATATGGATGCCACCTCCAAGTAATTCTGCAGCACCACAAGGATATTTGCCTAGAGAAATTAATAATTTTGATAGTGCCTATGGTACTACTAACCAACTAAAATCATTAATCGATCAATATCATAATTTAGATATTAAAGTTATTAGTGATATCGTAGTGAATCACCGTGTTGGTACTAACGATGCAGTAACATTTACGAATCCAGCTTGGCCTACATTTTATATCACAGCTGATGATGAAGGAAGAAACTTTGTAAATGGTCCGGTAGAATTTAGTATTAATAATGATTTCGTACCTGGATTTGACTTAAAAGCCGATGGTTCTAGTGGAGGATTTGCAGCTGCTAGAGATCTGGATCACAGAAATCCTGCAGTAAGAGCGGAGATTATTAAATGGATGAAAAAGTTACAAGATGATCTTGGTTTTGATGGCTGGAGATATGATTTTGTTCATGGATATGACCCAATATATAATAAAGAATATAATGATGCTACCAATCCTTATTTTGCAGTAGGAGAGCTATTAGAAAGTAGCAGAGTACAAACTAATAATTTTGTTAATAGAACACAAGGTTCGTCTTCCGCTTTTGATTTTAACACTAAGGTAAGTTTACAAAATGCTTTTAGAGATAATAACTTATCGTATTTAAGAGATGGTCAGGGTAGGCCTTCTGGTATGATGGGTATTAACCCATCTAAATCAGTTACTTTTCTTGATAATCATGATACTGGGTTTGCACAACAATGTTGTGGATCAAACTTCGTTTTCCCTGGTGGAGAGACAAATCTTAGAAAAGGATATGCTTATATTTTAACACACCCAGGAAATCCAATGGTATTCTGGACTCATTTCTTTGATGGAGGAGCTGGAGTACAAAATGCTATTAAAGATCTTATTTCGGCAAGAAAGAGTGTAAGAGTACATTCTGGATCTACTATTAGCATTGATGAAGCAAGAGGAGATTTATATGCCGCCTACATCGATGGAAAATCTGGAACACTAGCAATGAAGTTAGGATCTGGAAATTGGTCTCCTAATGGAAGTGGATGGACATTACAGACTTCCGGTACTGACTACGCTGTGTGGACACAAGGTGAAACAACCGGTGGTGGAGAGACAGTACCTCCATTCACTGTTAATTTTTTCAAACCTTCAGGTTGGGGATCAAATATAAACGCATACGTATTCGATGCTGGTGCAAATGCTACACTTCCTGGAACTAGCGGATGGCCTGGTAATAACATGACAAATATTTCAGGAACTGATTGGTACTCATTTACAATAACGCCTCCAGCCGGTATATCTGCTAATAACATTAGAGTTATTTTCAACGATGAAAACAATCAAACGGATGACCTTTCTAGAAGTACTAGTGGATGGTTTAGAGGAAATACTTGGTCTGACAATTGCCCTAGTGATTGTAGTGGTAATGGATCTGGAACATCTAATGAAGTGACATTAAATTTCCAAAAGCCTGGTGGTGGATGGGGCAACAGCACTAACATGTATCTATACAACAAATCTACTAATCAAACGCTGTCTGGAACTTCGGATTGGCCTGGAACTAGTATGAACAATCTAAGTGGTACATCTTGGTGTAGAAAAACTTTTACATTGCCTAATGGTGTTGCTACGAATAATGTAGGGGTAGTTTTCAATAATGGAAATGGTCAACAAACAATTGATCTAACAAGAGGAACAGATGGATGGTATAGAGTTACGGGAAGTAGTAATGGAAAAAGAACAGGAACTTGGTCTAATAATTGCACCAATAATTGTCCTTCTAATAGAGCTATGGAATTAGCTGATACAGCGGACAAAGAAAATTCTTCGATCATAGAAAAAAGTATTGTTACTCTTTGGCCTAATCCGATTAAAGAAAGAGGAACATTAAGCGTAAATACATCAGAAAATGGTGTTTTAAAAGTTACTATTTCTAATATCTTAGGACAGACCAAAACTGTATATAGTCAAAATACACAAGTTGGAAATCAAACCATAGAAATCAATGCAAATGATATGCGTGAATCTGGCATCTACTTCGGTACGATAACATTAAATGGTAAAAAACTTAAAAGAATCAAAATTATAAAACAATAATTTTTTGCCCTAAATTATATACCAATTATCACAAGTTGATTTGGTAGTCAAAAAGCGGTCGTTATAATAAAACGACCGCTTTTTTTAATATTAAATATACTATGAGACTTATTTTAACTTTACAAAATCTTAACTTTCATTTATCATCTATAAAAAGCGTATAGTTTTTAATATCTTTCCGTTCTTTAAGAATTCATTTTATTAACTATAATACTCATCTTTTGAAAAAAATAACTTTCTTTTTATCTCTAATTATATTGATATCTTGCAAAAACCAAGAACATAACAATTCTGACAAAACAATTGCGGATTCCAAAGAACAAACTGTAATTCCACAAAAAGGAAAAAAAGATCATCAAGTCCGAGATATTAAAAAAGCGGAAATAGCTCCTAATGTCGATGGAGATATGAATGATCCTATATGGAACCAAACTAAATGGTATCCAATGGATCAGAATTGGATTGGTGAATTTCCAGATATCAAAGATTTCTTTGGTAGATATAAAATGACTTGGACACCAGAAGCATTATATATTTTAGTAGAAATAAAAGATGATATTCTATATGATCAATATAAAGATCCCCTTAAATTATGGTGGGATGATGATTGTGTTGAGATCTTTATAGATGCAGATAATTCTGGTGGTGAACATCAATATAACAACAATGCATTTGCGTACCACGTAGCATTAGACGGAAATGTTGTTGATCTAGATGCAGAGAAAAAACCACTACTTTACAATAATCATATAAAAATGAAACGCACAACAAAAGATGATGTTTCTGTGTGGGAATTTGAGCTTACTGTATATGATGATACTTACCAAGAAGGAAAAGCCAATGACCCTGTAGTTTTATCTAATAACCAGAAATTAGGTTTCGCTATCGCTTATAACGACAATGATACAAGTAAAGAAAGAGAGAATTTCATGGGCTCTGTCTTTGTTCCTGGAGAAGACAAAAACCAAGGTTGGATCAATGCTGATATCTTTGGTACAATTACATTAGTCGAATAACATATATATTAACAAGTTATAAAAGGGACTCCTAGTGATCGATTATTATAATATTGTCTCTATGAGTTCTTTTTCTTTTGTTATTCCTTCAGAAAAATTAACTGCGGTTTCGATAAGCGCTAAATGCGAATATGCTTGCGGAAAATTCCCCAATAATCTTTTAGATTTAAAATCTATATCCTCACTAAAAAGACCCAAATGATTACTATAAGATAACAATTGATCAAACATTACTTTTGCTTTTTCCTTCTCTCCTATTTTGTTTAAACTATTAATAAACCAAAAGCTACAAATGGTAAAGGATGAAGATGGCAATCCAAAATCATCTTTATTTTTATAACGATATAATAATCCACCGTTGCATAATTCTTTTTCCGTAGCTTTTACGGTACTTATAAACCTAGAATCCATAGGCTCTATAAAACCATAAGATTCCATCAATAATGTAGAAGCATCTAGATCAGAAGATCCATAAGACTGGGTATATGCCTGCACTTCTTCATTCCAAGCATTCTTATAGATATCATTATAAATTCTATCTCTAAGCTCAATCCATCTAGCGTTATTTTTCGTTTTACCTATCAGTTCTCCTATTTTTATAGCTCTGTCCACAGCAACCCAACATAATAATTTCGAGAACGTAAAATGCCTTTCCTCTGTTCTAAACTCCCATATACCTTTATCAGGTTTTTCCCAGTTTACATTTACGATATGGACAATACTTTTACTAATAGTCCATAAACTCTCACTATCATCAACTGCACAATCAAATTTTACAAATTGTTGATATATTACATTCATCAAAATACCATAAATATCATTTTGTTTTTGATGAAAAGCAGCATTCCCTATACGAACAGGACTAGAATTTTTATAACCACTTAAATGGTCTAGTGTTTTTTCTGTAAGATCTTTTTCTCCATTAATTCCATACATAATCTGGATCTTTTCGTCTTTATCAGGTATAATATCTATGATAAATTGAAGAAAACGCTGCGCTACTCGTTTATGGCCTAAATCAGAAATTACTTTTATTACCATAGAAGCATCTCTAATCCAACAAAAACGATAATCCCAATTACGAACTTCTCCTATAGTTTCTGGTAGAGATGTAGTGGCTGCAGCTAAAACTGCTCCGGATTTTTCATAGCTAAGCAACTTTAGAACTAATGCACTTCTAAGAATTTGATCATTATAAATTGTATATGAAGTCGTTTTTTCACTCCAATTCATCCAATAAACTCTAGTTCTTTGCAGTTTAAGATAACAGAGTTCTAAAGATTGTTTTAGAATTTTCTCGTGATAACTAATCAAAAAATAAGCATTGCCAGAAAGCACAATTTCCTCTGAACTTAAAATAGATTCTAAGTCTAGATCTGAATAAAGGTATAAGGTATCATACTTGTCTTTATCCGTGATACTTTTTATATAATCATCACTCTTTTTAGAATAAGTTTCTTCTTTAGCATACTCTAATTTAGGATTATATTTAACTCTAAAAGACGGTTTTCCAGAAATCAATTTAATATATCGTACAATATCTGCAGGTGTATGATATGTGCCATCTTCATTCTGATATCTCGGCATAAAATCTATACTTTCGAAAACATCATTACCATTATTAAATTCTGTAACGAGAATATTTGTTTTAGCAATATACTTTTGAGAAATAGTGTATTCCTTTGAAACCAAAATTTCAAATGAACCTCCTTTTTTTTCATCTAAAATTTTCGCAAAAACAGAAGAAGAATCAAAATTTGGCAAACAACACCAATCAATTGCTCCTTGTTTAGAAATCAACGCTGCACTTTTACAATTTCCTATAATTCCGTAGTCCAAATTATCCATATAAACTCAAGTTCTTTTAAATAAACGTACCTTTATTCACTGAACCGAAATTTAATCAATCAAAATTATTCAACCAACTTTCACCACCCTTTATGAGCAAAACTATCATAATCTCAAATCGACTACCCTTACAATTAGAAATTGATAATAATTCCATCAAAACTACACCAAGTGTTGGGGGATTAGCAACAGGAATGAAGTCCGTACACTCCGGAAGTGATAGCATTTGGATAGGATGGAGTGGACTAACAGAAGAACAATTAGATACTAAAAAAAGAAATCTAGTTGAAAAAGCTCTAAAAAAACATCAGTGTGTTGGAGTACCTTTAACAGAATTAGAAATAGATGGATTCTATTACGGCTTTAGTAATAATACACTTTGGCCATTATTCCATTACTTCATGGAATATACTGAATTTAACAAAGACAGTTGGGAAATATATCAACATGTAAATCAAAAATTTGCAGATGTAATTATTGAAAACCTTGGTGAAGATGATACAATTTGGGTACATGATTACCAACTACTATTATTACCAGAAATGATTCGCAAAAAGAAACCAAACGTAACGATAGGATTCTTTTTACATATTCCTTTCCCATCTTATGAGGTTTTTAGAACAATTCCTTGTAGAGAAGAATTATTAAAAGGATTATTAGGAGCTGATCTTATTGGTTTCCATACATATGATTATGAACGTCATTTCTTAAGTTCAGCACAAAGAATTTTAGGATTAGAAATTAACTTCAATAATGTTCATATAGATAATAGAATAGTGAAAGTAGATTCTTTTCCCATGGGAATTGATTATGATAAATTTCATAACGCCGCTACTATTCATGATGAAAAAGAGAAAAAAGATCAAACAGAGATACAACAAAAGATCGATGAACATTTAATAAGTGGTGATCGAGCTAAACTTATCTTATCTATTGACAGACTAGATTACACCAAAGGGATTGCCAATAGATTAAGAGCCTTTGAATATTTTTTGGATAAATATCCTCAATTTAAGGGTAAAGCAAGACTTGTAATGCTTGCAGTACCATCCAGATCTAATGTTCCACAATATCAATTACTAAAAAACGAAATTGACCAATTGGTAGGTAGAATTAATGGAAAATTTTCTGAAGTAAGTTGGACCCCTATTTGGTATTTTTATCGTTCTATGCCTTTTGAAAACTTGATTGATTTATACACATCAAGCGAAGTTGCTTTACTAACTCCTATTAGAGATGGGATGAATCTTGTAGCAAAAGAATATATTGCTTCTAGAGTAGATCAAAAAGGAGTTCTAATTTTAAGTGAAATGACGGGAGCTTCAAAAGAAATGAGCGAAGCACTTATTATCAACCCTAATAATTTTGAAGAAATAGCAGACACACTAAAGTTTGCGTTAGAAATGCCGGAGGAAGAACAAATAAAAAGAAATAAAGCATTACAAAAACGATTAAAAAGATATAATGTAGAGAAATGGGCTAATGACTTTATGGAATCTTTAGAAGCTACCAAAACTACTGCTAAGAAATACTCTCTAAAAAAACTAACCCCTACTATTAAGAAGGATTTATTTAATGATTATAATACTTCAAAAAATAGAATTCTGTACATTGATTATGATGGTACTTTAGCTCCTTTCGAAAAAATTCCGGAAAATGCTAAACCTACTCAAGAAATATTTGATATTTTAGATACGTTACAAAGTGATGATCGCACCAAAGTAATTTTAATTACAGGAAGAGATAAATTCACTTTTAACAAGTGGTTTGGTCATAAGGATTATACTTTAATCACTGAGCACGGTGCTTGGTTAAAAGAAAACAATAAAGATTGGGAACTTTTGGAACGAGTTAGTAATGATTGGTTTGAGTCAATCGCCCCAGTTTTAGAATCGTTTACTGATAGAACACCAGGTTCTCTAATAGAAGAAAAAAATTATTCATTAGCATGGCATTTTAGAAATGTAGATCCTGATTTAGGAAAATTAAGATCTATGGAACTTAAAACGACCATACAACATCTAATAGCTAATCACAACCTAGAAATTCTAGAAGGCGATAAAGTATTAGAAATAAAAGTTAGTGGAATTAACAAAGGTAAATCAGCGTGTAAAATGTTGACTGAAAAAAAATATGATTTTATCTTTGCCATTGGAGATGATTGGACAGATGAATACATGTTTAAAGAATTACCTTCTTCTTCATATACAGTTAAAGTTGGACTCAAGAAGACCATCGCTAAATATTATGTAGAAGATACAAATCAAGTTCACGAATTATTAAAAGAGTTCAATCAACAATCATAAGGAAATATCTCTGAAACCTAAATTTTATATACTTCCCGTAATTATCATTGCACAGTTTTTCTGCACATCCTTATGGTTTGCAGGTAATGCTGTTATTGATGACTTTGCAGCTCAATTTAATGCTGGATTTAATATTCTTGGATATCTATTATCCACAGTACAGTTTGGATTTATAGTTGGTACACTAACTTTTGCTTTGTTAACCCTAGTAGATCGGTTCCCTCCTTCTAAAGTATTTATGATATCGGCACTTTTGGGAGCACTTTGTAATATTGCGTTGTTAATACCTAATATTACTGTATTCAATGTATTAACGGCTCGTTTCGGTACAGGTTTCTTTCTTGCAGGAATTTATCCTGTAGGTATGAAAATAGCCTCTGATTATTATAAAGATGGATTAGGAAAAGCCTTAGGATATTTAGTTGGAGCATTAGTTTTAGGAACTGCATTGCCCCATTTACTAAAAGAACTTTCTTGGAATAGTGATTATAAAATAGTGATACAATCTACGAGCCTTTTAGCCGCTATTGGTGGTGTTTTAATTTTCGTTTTCGTTCCTAATGGTCCCTACAGAAAACCTGTTTCTAAGCTTCAATTAGGAGTAATAACAGAGCTTTTTGGAATTATTAGTTTTAGAAAGGCAGCTTTGGGATATTTTGGCCACATGTGGGAACTATATGCATTTTGGGGGTTTGTTCCTATTTTATTAAAAACATATGTAGAACACCACAGAATAGGAATCCCAATATCTTTCTGGTCATTTATCATTATTGGTGTAGGTTTTTTCTCTTGTATCATAGGTGGATATATATCTTTAAAAACAGGAAGTAGAAAAGTAGCTCGATATTCGCTTATCATTTCTGGACTCTTTTGTATAACCTCTCCTCTATTATTTCAATTACAGACAGAAATATTCTTAGGATTACTATGTGTTTGGGGTATGGTGGTTATATCTGACTCCCCGCAATTTTCAACTCTAGTTGCTGCTGCAGCTCCTGCAGAACTTAGAGGAACAGGGCTTACTATAGTTAATTGTATAGGATTTGCAATTACGATCATAAGCATTCAACTACTTTCATATTTAGTAACCAAAATTGATCCTTCATATTTATTTGTGTTATTAGCCGTTGGTCCTGCCATAGGACTATATAGTTCTAGAAAACAACTACTATAAACTCTTAACAAATACTTAAGAAAATACTTGATAATTCAATGTATTTTAGAAAACAAAACCAATGCAAAAACATTTCTTGTTTGTACTACTCTTTTCCGTTTTTGTAGTATCTGCTCAACCAAATACAGAAGTTTATTTATTTGATCTTCTTGCCACTGGTCAAACTTTGGAACTAAAAAATAAACGTAACATTTCTAATAATGAAGGATACGATAATCAGCCATCCTTTTACAACGATAATATTGTACTTTTTGCTTCCATTAGAAATAAACAAACAGACATTGCTAAATATAATATTAGAGATAACAAAGTAGATTGGTTCTCTGAAACAGCAGTAGGTAGTGAATACTCACCTACTAAAATTCCTAATCAAAAAGCAATATCTGCAATTAGATTAGATACCACAGGAACACAATTATTATATAAATATGATTTTAAAAATGGAAAGCCAACGGTTCTTATAAAAGACCTAATCATCGGCTATCACGTTTGGTTTGACAAAAACATACTGGTTTCTTCTGTACTCGAAGATGGAGGCTTATCATTAGTGGTTTCTAATTTAGAGACAAAAGCAAATAAGACTTTTCAGAAAAAAACAGGAAGATCATTACATAAAATTCCTAACAGTAAACTGATTAGTTACATTAGTAAGGAAAATGATGAATGGGAAATAAGATCGCTAAATCCAATTACTGGTGAAACTAAAAAAATAATTAACAGCATTCCTATGGCGGAAGATATGTGTTGGTTGATAAATGGTACTATTCTAATGCCAAAAAATAATATCATATTTAAGTTCAATCCCAAAACTGACACCCAATGGAGTATCTTTCATACATTTCTGGATAAAGAAATTGCTAATATTAGTCGAATTACTACTAATGAAATAGGAACTATGCTTGCTTTGGTGTCTGATGTTTCTCCAGAAAAAATTGTTCAAAAACAACTAGATGCGTATAACAATAGAGATATTCATGGTTTTGTTGACACATATTCGAATAACATAAAAGTGTATAATTATCCAAATGAATTGATATATGAAGGTAAAGAAAAATTAAAAAAAGGGTATGCTTCTTTTTTTGAACAAACTCCAGATTTACATTGCGAAATTAAAAATCGAATTGTGTATGGAAATAAAGTAATTGATGAGGAATTTCTGATTATGAACGGAAAGAAAATGAAAGCTGTTGCCATTTATGAAGTTGAAAATGGTAAAATTGCTAAAGTCACTTTTATACAGTAAAATCAATTGAATTAGAATTGTATCTAACCTTTATGATCATTAAACAAAACTAGGAAGTCAATCAAATCAAAAAAGACCTAACTGGTTTATTATGATTATTTTCTTAATATTTATTGATAATAATTTATAAAGCTAATCATTATTGGAGAACAAAATAGAACTCATAGAAAGTATTGGAAAAATAGTTGTTTTTTTAATGCTATTACTTTCCATTTTCCTATTTACTGTCAAAACAAAAAACAAATTATCTAATAGACTATTTGGCATATATTTATTAGTAATCGCATTCGATCTTACAGGATTATTTTCAAATAAAATTTTAGAGTATCCAAATCTCAATATTTTAAAAGTATCTTCTAGTCTATCGCAACTACCTTTATTTTATCTTTATGTACTTTCCGCTTGTTATACTAACTTTAGAATAAAGAAAAAGCATAGTATACACGCCTCTCTATTCATTCTATTTTTATTGCTCTTTAAAATAACAGGGTTTTCCGATCAAAGTTTAATGATTTTTGAAATAATTGGTGAACTACAATTCATTGGTTACATCATCATTGTATTTATAGTTCTCAAAAAATATAAAACCGTTTATCTTGAAAATTATTCTAGCACAAATTACGTGGTCTATAAATGGCTATTTAATATCACAGCTTTTTCTTGTTTTGCACATAGCTTTGTAATTTTAAGATGGTATTTATCTAACTCCACTTTTCAGGGATATATAGTAAATATAAATGTATTGATTAGTATTATGGTATTAATCATTACCATATATTTTGTATTAAGTGCTTTATATCGTCCAGAACTTTTTACCGGTATAAACATGAATCTGAAACCGCTAACTTCGAATTCCCTAAGTGAGTTATCAGAAAAAACCACTCCTATTGAAGATGAACATTTAAAGAGATTACATTCATTTATGGAAAGTGATAAACCTTATTTAGATTTTGAACTTACACTACAGAAATTGGCGGTCCAAATAGATATTTCAGAAAAAAACTTATCTCTTCTAATCAACAGACATTTAAATAAACATTTCTTTGATTTTATAAATGCTTATAGAATTGAAGAAGCTAAAAAATTATTAAAAGATACTTCATTAAATATTCAACAGATTATGTATCAAGTGGGATTTAATTCCAAATCTTCGTTTAATACTGCCTTCAAAAAACATACATCAAACACACCTTCAAGCTACCGTAAATCAACAACTTAGGAACGTTCGATTTAAAGTCGAACCTTTTTATATGGTAAAAAAAGGTTCGACTTCTTATACCCGTACCATTTCATCTTTTTGAATACTCACTTTTGTGTAGAAATCAAAAAACAAGTAAAGATGAAATCAATTTATGTAATCACTCTCTTCATATTCTTTCAATATTCTTTTAGTCAAAAAAGCACCTCTGAGTTAAACGGAATTGAAGATGACATAAAGCTATGGATCGAAAAATATCAAGCAGTTGGATTATCTGTAGCGGTAGTAAAGGATAATGAAATTATATACTCAAAAGGCTTTGGATATAGAAATCTAAAAGAACAATTACCCGTAACAGAAAACACTGTTTTCCCAATTGGTTCGACAACCAAAGCATTTACTGGTTCACTTTTGGGCATCCTAGCATCCCAAAACAAAGTTTCATTTAAAGATAAACCTGCTAAGTACATTCCAGATTTTGAATTCTACAATGATAAGATGAATAATTTAATTGCTATTGAAGACTTACTAAGCCATAAAAGTGGGATTGGAAATCAAGGTACATCAGAAGTGTTTTTCCCTGAAAAAAACAAACTCAAAGTAGTCCAACGATTAAAGTATCTAAAACCAGAAGGTGAAATTAAAAACAGTTTCGAGTACAGTAATATGGGATATACGTTAGCTGGGACAATAGTTGAACAGATAACAAAGAAAAGTTGGGATACCAATATCCACGAAATGATATTCAAACCTTTATCTATGAATAATTCATACACCAAACTCGAAGAAATCAGTAAATCTGATAATTATTCCTTACCCTATGGTTTATATAATAAAAACATAGAGCAAGTAAAGTTCGAGATATACAATTCTATCAGTCCAGCTGGAGCAATAAAAAGTACCGTAAGCGATCTATCAAACTGGATGTTAACTTGGATAAACAATGGAACTTTTGAAAACAATGAAGTTATCCCAAAAGCTTATGTTAAGCAGGCAACAAGGCTTCAAAACATCAAAAATGGAGATTATGAAAGTGATTCTTTTTTACACGGAGATGGATTTGGATGGCGTCTAAAATCTAGCTATGGTCATTATAGAATAGACCATGGTGGTAATACATTTGGGTTTAGTTCTTCCTTAGTAATGTTTCCTTTTGAAAAAATAGGCATCGTAGTGCTTAGTAATCAAGATAATTCTTTGTTACCGCACCTTATAGCGGATATCATTACAAGAAAATTATTTAACATCGATCCTGAGTCAGCATACCCAGTGAAAATAAAAGAAATTTTCAAACCACTTCCCTATCAATCATTTAATAAAGAGAAAATGCCGACCCACCCTTTGGATAATTTTTGTGGAATATTTGAAGCAAAAGGATATGGACGTATTAAAGTTATCATAGAAAATGAAAAATTATACGCGGTATTACCTAAATATAAATTCCAGTTACAGCATACACATCACAACTCATTCTTTTTTAAACCGACCAAAAATTTTAAAGACGTTTTTAGTCCTCAATTCGATTTAAAGTTTATCGATGATCTGAACGGAGATATCTCCGGTTTACAATTATTCTCGCAAAAAGAACCTATTACATTTAAAAAGCACTAAAATCATAAATTAAAATCTTATGAAAACCATATATATAAAATGTATTCTTATAATAATACTACTAATACAACCAATATTAATAAATGCACAGTCCATACGAGCCATAGATTCAGAAAAAATAACATCTATTTTAGAATCTCATTTCGATAAAAAAAATCCAGGTGGAGCTTTTGCTATAATACAAAAGGGTAAAGTTACATTCAAAAAAACAATGGGATTGGCTAATGTAGAATATCAAATACCTATTGCGGATACAACAGTTTTTAATATTGCTTCCAATTCTAAGCAAATGACCTCATTATTAACTTTAATCTTACAAGGAGAAGGAAAGTTATCCATTAATGATGACATCCGAGATTATTTACCAGAACTTAAAGAGCTTCCTTATAAAGTTACCATTAAACAATTAATGAATCATACACACGGATTGCCTAATGTTGATGAACTTGCCCAAATAAAAGGAATCAAAAAAATGACCTATGAAGAGGTTATAACTATGTTATTTAATATAAGACAATTTAATTTTAAGCCAGGAAATGATTATCAGTATAACAACACAGGTTTTGTTTTACTTTCGAAAATCATTACCAATGTAGGCGAAAAAACGTTTCAAGAACAGCTCAAAGAAAAAGTATTTGATCCATTTGGAATGGATTATAGCCAAGCTGTAGACAACTACAATCAGGTAATTCCACATAAAGCATATTCTTATACTTCTATAGAAAATAATATTATAAATAATTCTGTAAAAATTAGCACGATAGGATCTTCTGGAGTATATGCTAGCTTAAATGATTTAATAGTTTGGGCTAAAAATTTTACAAGAAAAAATTCTAAATATCAAAAACATTTCAAACGAATGCAGAAAGAAACTATTCTAAATAACAATAGAGTTATAGAATATGGTCTAGGAATTCAGTTTGAAAATTATAAAGGCATTGATATTGTATTCCATGGCGGAGGAACGGAAGGTTATAGATCTTATATTTTACACGCTCCAAAACATGATTTATCATTAATCTTCTTATCCAATGCTGGAGGATTATCAGGGTATGAAATCATATATGATTCCTTAGAAATACTACTAAAAGATAATTTAATAAATAAAAAAGAGCCATCATACAAGGGTGACTTATCCTCTTATGAAGGAATTTATGAATTAAATGCTAGTACATATTATAATATTTGGGAAGAGGATAATTCATTATACTTTGGAACTCATGGAACATCCGAAAAAATAATGCTCCCTAAAACAGGAAAAAACGTGTTTGATTTTGTTTTACCTTATTCTAAATTGATCTTTAATGAGGATAGTTTAGACTTGCGTTTCCTAGATTTTTCTTTCAGGGCTAAAAAAGTAGATCTTCCAACCATAGATAACTCTAATATTGATCTTACCAAATACATAGGCATCTACAAAAACAAAGATCATAATGCAATCTATGAACTTACGATTATTGATAACAAACTAATTGTAAAACACACTATAAACGGAACCTTTTCACTCAACATATATTCTGAATCTATGATGAATGTAATAAATAGCTACTTTGGTAAAATCGACTTTATCTTTAATTCTGAAGGAGAAGTTCTTGGATTTAATTTATCAAGGCAAAACCTAGTCGGGCAATTTTTTGAAAAAAAAGACTGATCATTGCTAACACTGTACTTCTTTACATTCAATTACAAAAACTAAAACATGAGACATCTATTTTCTATATTCTTACTAATACTCTTTTCTTGTAATAATGCAACAGATACATCTACTAACACTATCCCAAAAAACGAAGTATCTAAAATTCATAAGGACACTACACTAAAGAGAAAATTAGAATTAATTGGAATTGAAGATCAAACACTAAGACTCATCCTTCCGGATATAACAAAAAAATTTGATGTTTTATAAATTCTTCTCAATTACTAAAATATAAACTTAAATAAAACTAGAGTCTAAAATCTGTAACTAAAGATTTCATCTAAAGTCTTTAGTTATATCCATAATTCCGATAAACTATGAGAAAAATAATTTCATTACTCGTTATAACCATAGCACTTACAAGTTGTACAAATAACAAAAACATCTCTGAGGAAGATAAAAAACAGATCATATCAGAACTAAATGAAATTGAAATACTTGACCAAAAATACGCTGGTATACCTCCGGCTGATTTAAGAGAATTGCACGGCTACAAAAAGGCTTGGGAGATTTTTGAACACCAAAGAGATAGTGTTGCGATAATAAATCAACAAAAAATTAAAACACTATTTAAAAAATATGGCTATCTCGGAGAGCGAAAAGTTGGACAAGAAGCTTCAACAAGTTTTTGGCTTCCAATTCAGCACGCAGACAACGATGTCCAGTTTCAACAAAAAATGCTGAAAGCGATGGAGAAAGAAATTAAAAACGGAAGTAATGACAAATATTGTTATGCGATGTTAGAAGATAGGATTCAAGTTAATTTAAACAAACCTCAACGTTTTGGCACTCAACTAACATACAATAAAAATGGACAAGCGATACCAAAAAATGGTTTGCTAGATTCTACAAATATAGATAGCCTAAGAAAAGAATATGCTCTTCCTGCTTTTAAGGAATATTATAATGAAATGACAAAGTCACATTTTGAAATGAACAAACAAATGTTTCTTGACAAAGGAATTACAACACCTCAGTTATATAAATAAAACGTAACGATATGCAATAATAGTAGTTCAATGATGATTATCAAATCTTGTAGAAACATTACTTATTTCAACAATTAACATTTTAAAGAGTATATTACAAAGTGTTGAACATGAATTAATACTATAATGCAGGTAATCTTAGGTGCAAATGGAATAATTGGAGAGGAATTAGCCAAAGAATTACGATCGAATTATACAAAAGAAATTAAACTTGTTGGACGAAATCCTAAAAAGGTACACACCAATGACATCTTATTCAAAGGTGACTTGTTAAAAGAAAAAGATGTTGATAAAGCTTTAGAAAATGCTAAAACTGCTTATTTAACTGTAGGACTTCCTTATCAATCTAAAATTTGGTTAAGAGATTGGCCTATAATCATGAAGAATGTAATAGCAGCTTGCAAAACAAATAACTGTAAACTTGTCTACTTCGATAACACATATGCATATCCGCAAGACAGCAAAATTCAAAAAGAAAACACTCCTCTACAACCAAAAGGTAAAAAAGGAGAAGCAAAAAAAATAGCAGTAGAATTTTTATTAAATGCAATTAAGAAAAAAGAAGTTAATGCGGTAATATGCAGAGCACCTGAGTTTTATGGCCCAAATAAAACAAAAGGAATAACGAATACACTTATTTTTGATGCATTAAAAGCTAATAAAACACCTAAAGTATTTCTAAAAGATAATGTCTTAAGAACTTTAATTTATACCCCTGATGCCAGTAAGGCAATGGCTTTAATTGGAAATACTCCAGAAACATATGGTCAGACTTGGCATCTTCCTTGCGATGATAATCGACTAACATATAAAGGAATTATTGAACAAATCTCGATACAACTAGATAGAAAAATTGAGTATAATGTCTTAGGGTCCCTAATTTTAAACATAGGATCAATTTTTAATCAAAACATAAGAGAAACTAAGGAATTATTACCTCGTTATAAGATTGATAATATTTTTGATTCCTCTAAATTCAAAAATAGATTTCCTGATTTCAAAATAACTTCTTATCAAAAAGGTATTAGCACAATAATTGAAGATTATAAAATCAAATAATGTTTAGTTTACTATAAAACATAAAGCTTATTTTCCTATTAGATTAATTTATTAAATGTTAATTGTAAATCTAAAGTGTAACATTCTTTAAGTTACTAAATCTTTAAAAATGAACACTTAATATCTAACTCAATGAGAATAACTACTGTCATAATTTTAATATTTTTGCAATTATATTCTATAAATGCACAGACGTCTTTAAAAGAAATCAACTTAGATCAAGGTCAATATAAAGTAGGTTTTAAACATTATATAACTACTGATAGTACAAGAACATACCAAATCAAAAATGAGTTCAATAACCAGTTTACGCATAGACCAATCCATATTAGCATGTGGTATCCAGCTAGCATTGATAACAAAAACTCAAAACAATTATCTGTTTTAAATTATTTAGAAATTCTAAAGGAAGAGGAAGAATGGAATAATTTACCAAACTCGTTTTTGTTGGATTGGTTTTCTTACTTATCGAATACGCCACAAAACCAAGCCCATCTTTCAGAAAAAGTAAATGCCTTCACCAATACCCGTTCTTTAAAAGAAATAGTTCCGGTTATTATTTATGCTCCTAGTTATGAAGCCTCTTCTATCGAAAACTTTACATTATTCGAATATCTAGCAAGCAATGGTTTTGTTGTAATATCAAGCCCATCAAGAGGAACAGATACTAGATTGTTAGAAGGAGGAACTACAAAAGACTTGGAAACACAATCAAAAGATGTAGAATTCCTTTTAAAAGAAATACATAAATATGAAAATATTGACCCTGATAAGATAGCGCTTATGGGCTTTAGTTTTGGTGGATTATCCAATGTGATAACAGCTATGAAAAACAGGAACATTAAAGCAGTAGTTAGTCTAGATGGTACTGAAAGATATCGGTACACTGTTCTAGAAAAATCTCCATATTTTAATTTAGATAAATTTGATATTCCCTATATACATTTTGCTCAAAAAGAAATTCCTGAAAAAGTTCTTATTAGCGATAAAATCCCAGCCGAATTGAATTATGAATTTCAATTATATGATTCCCTTAAATATAGTCCTCGCTATAGGTATAAATTTCATGACCTTTCTCATTCTTATTTTAGTTCCTTTGGAGTATTATTTACCAATAGAGATAAAAGGCAAGATAAAAATGATAAAAAAATCATGTATTCTTATAAATTACTATCAGAACAAACACTACTTTTTTTAAATGCTACTTTAAAAAACAATCCGGACGCGAAAATATTGATTGAAGAAGATTTTACTAAAAATAGCAGCTCGAAAAATCTGATTTCAAGAAAAAAGAAAAAACCTATCCAGAAAGTATTTGACTATATGAATTTTAATGATATAGCACTCCACAATGATTATCGAAACCTAATTTCACTTTATAAAAAAACAATAATAAAACATCCAAAACTTAAGCTAGAAGAAGGTATGCTAAATACACTAGGACTTAAGTTATCATTTAATCCTATAAAAATAGAACAAGGTATAAACTTGTTTTTATTAGCGCTGTACTTATATCCAACATCCGCTAATTTATATGATAGCTTAGCAGAAGCTTATCTTTATAAAAAAGATTACAAAAATGCTATTGCAAGTTTTAAAAAATCATTAGAACTGAATCCCGAAAATCAAAATGCAATCGATAAACTGAAACAATTAGAAAATGAAGAATAATAAATCCAAACGAAACTATTCTTAAGTAAAAATAGTGCGACAAACGATTAATATAAAAAGTAACTTAAAAAAATGAATTACAATAATAAATCATTTCGTCCTATACAAAACTCTAAAAATGCAGAAACAACAAAAGAGACTATTTTCGAATACAAACAGAAAGGTAAAGTTCTGACCTCAGAATATAGTGGAGGTCAAATTCGAAAAGGACATCTAATAGGCTTAGTTGATGAAAATGGAAATATTGAAATGCGTTATCATCAAATAAACAATAAAGGAGAACTAATGACTGGAATCTGTTTTTCTAAACCTGAAATATTAGCAAATGGAAAAATCCGTCTTCACGAAACTTGGGAATGGACATCTGGGGATAAATCTAAAGGGAAATCAACTTTAGAAGAAATCTAAAAATATCAAAATATGATCTACTTATAATAAATCTGATTTTTTATTATAAATACACAAAAACAAGGTAACATTTTCCTCTATAAAGATACTTATAGTAAACCTTGTAATATCCCATGAAAAAAACAATCATATTATTGACCATCGTTCTAACTTCTGGCTTAACTCAAGCGCAGTTTATAAAACAAAAATCTATCAATGCCCAAATTGGTTACGGACTGAGTGCACCCTATAACAGTGTTGATCAAGTCGTTAATAATGGTTTTTTTATACAAGGAGAATTTGTATTAAAAATTACTTCTTGGGTTGAGCTCAAACCTTATGCAGGTTTTATTTCGACGAACTCAGATGGAAAAGATTTAAATGATAATCCAACTGATGAAAAAGCTGAAACAAAAGCCTTCTTACTTGGAGGAAAAGCAAGATTAAGAGCACCAATTCCTTGGGTAGCTCCCTATGCTGAGATTGGAATAGGAACTTCGATTGGAAAATTTGAAACAATAACAGCATTTGATAACATTGATAAAAGCGGTATTATTTATCACATCCCGTTTTCTTTTGGATTAGAATTAGGAAAAAATCATAATATTGATCTCGGGTTTGCTTATTATTTTCAGCCAACTGTCCAACAATATGTTGGAGCACTAAGCCTTGGAATTACGTTTCCTCTAAACTAAAAAGAACAGTAAATCATTATTAATAATTGATTACTTTTTTTAAAATATTTAGAAGTTTACTAATCCTTTGTGTTTGCAAGGTTAAAAATTAATCCATCGAGATTAGGATAAAAAAGGTATTAGAATAGTTTACATATTATCTAAACCTTAAAAAAAACATATCCTGTAAGGATTTATCATAATTAAAATAATAAACGTAATTTTCCTGAAAAGATATAATATGAATGCCCGAATTAAGCTAGTTTCCCTAGCTCTTATAACTACGTTTTCTCTTACTCAGTGCACTCTCAATAATAAAAAAAACACTAATGAAAATGTTAAAATTTCGGTCACTGACACTATAAAAATTGAAAAATTCAAAAACTATTATGCCTCAGGGAACCTTAAATCCGAAGGACAACTTATTAATAAAGAAAAAACCGGAGAGTGGATTTCATACTATGAAAATGGAGAACAAGAGTCTATAAGAAATTACAAAAACGATCTACTAGATGGATATCAAAAAATTGATTATTCGCAGGTTTTATATATGGAAGGATCTTATAAAGAAGGTATAAAAATTGGGGAATGGAAAAGTTATTTTAAGAAAAATAAGAAGCTAAAATATCTAAGACATTTTGATAATAAAGGAAGAGCGACTGGAGAATGGAAAAACTATTATGATAGCGGTGAACTTATAAATATTGAAAATTATTCGAACGGTTCACAAAATGGGAAACAAGTTGAATATTTCAAAAATGGAAATATAAGTAAGGTTGGAGAAAAACAAAATGGTAAAGAAAATGGAGTCTGGAAATATTACTACGATAATGGAACACTACGATGCGAGAGAGAATTTAAAAATGGTGTGGACCACGGAAAGTACGTTGAATACTTTAAAAATAGTAAGATTTATAAAATAGGCGCTAAACAAAATTTTAAAAAAGTTGGAACGTGGAAGACCTATGACAAACAAGGAGATTTAGTGGAAACTGTTTCTTACAATAATTAATATTACATATACCGAATACAAATTAATGTGTGAATTCAATTTAAATCTTTTTAATCTTATTATAATAGCTTCTGTATTTATAGGAACTACATTTGGACTATTATTAATTCTTACAAGACGCATAAACAAAAAAGCCAATGTATTACTTGGAATACTAACCTTTATAATCGTTTTATGGAATATTTGGATATTAAGTTTAGATTTTCAAATAACTAATTACATACCATATTTTTATTTAATACCACTGAATTATTCTTTAGCTCTTGGGCCATTATTATATCTATATGTAAAAAAAACAACGAACTTTAGTTATCATATTTCTAAAAAAGATATCCTTCATTTTTTACCTTTAGTAATAGAACTTGCAGTACACCTTATGATTAGTCGTGATGCACTTGCTAATAATATTATTGGTGTAGAGACTAATACATACCTTCAATTGATGCCTGTTATACAATTTTTTGCTATTGTATCTATTATAACTTACTCTATATATGCGCTAAAAAAAATTAAAAGGTATCACACGTGGTTAAACAAAAATTACAGCAATAATGATGCATATAGCTTAAGGTGGCTATATCGATTAATTATCATATTTGCCATACTTTGGTTCTTATGGACACCTTACACTATTATAGATTATGTACTATTTAATTTCCAGTTAGGACTAGCTGATTATTATCCAATTTACGTGTTATTATCAATTGTTACTATTTGGATTAGTGCTGAAGCTTTTTTAAGACCAGAAGTAATTTTATTGGAAACCAATAGGAATAATAATAATGAGAAAGAAAAGCCATCCGAAGAAATCTTAAAAAAAGCATCTTGGTTAAAAGAGCAAATGATAACCAATCGTTTTTACCTTAATTCAGAATTGACATTAAAATCCTTAGCTGAAAATCTGGATATGCATCCCAATATTTTATCTAAAGTGATCAATGATGGTTTAGATAAAAATTTCTCCGATTTTATAAATGAATATCGTGTAAACGCTATCATAAAAAAAATGAATAGTGATGACTATGATCACATAACGTTATTAGGTTTATCTTTTGAATGTGGCTTTAATTCAAAAACAACTTTTAATAGAGTATTTAAAAATATCAAAGGAGTTACCCCACTACAGTATAAGAAATCAATAAAAAACAATGCTGGTCATTCTTAAATGAGTCCCAATATATAATATGGAGCTTTTGGAAGTCCCGATAAGTCTATGTTTGTGGAATAATTCAATTATCAATCAAATATAAAATCAAAAATGAAATCAAATTATTTAGTACTTATTATTTGCTTACTAATAGCTTGTAATACTAGTAAAAGTTCGACCCTAGAAAATTCTCAAACAAGAGAAAGTGAAAGCCTACATTTTTCTAAAGTTGACTTCAAAAAAAGTAACCTTACATCGAATAACTATGTCAATAGTTTTACTCTAAACAAGGATGCTTTTCTGAACATCCACTTTACTTTAGAACAACCTCTTATAGAGAGCCTCAAATTATTGGCTCCTAACCTATCTCAAGATCAATTATTAAACAATGGGAATTTTCAATTTTCATTCTTAGTCGATGGTAAAAAAGTTCACGTAGAAAATCTAAATAAAGGTGCAGGAACTCTAGATGCTAAAACGACCAAACTTAAATATATGGTTCCTTTACTCTATCCTGAACAGATTGATTTTTGGGGTTGGTTCATGTGGTTAAGGTTCATGAAATTAAGTGGTGGACAAGATATATTGACAGAAGGCAATCATTCCTTAACAATCGAAGTTAGACCCTATTTAAAACAAGAAACAGTAAAAGTAGGTGCTGTTTTAGCTAAAGGGACTATTTCCATCAAAGTAGCTAAAATCCAAGTAGATGAAAACCTAATACCTGTTCAAAAAATCCAATCAAATAGTGGTTGGGAAGTATCGAAAGATAGTTTCGATAATCGCAAAATAGAAGCGTTAAATAGAAAAATCGCTGAAAAAAGATTTGAAAACATTAATGGGATCATAGTTATAAAAGAAAATAAACTTCTAATAGAAGAATATTTTAATGGCGAACATAGAAATAGTCTACACGATTCTAGGTCTGTAGGAAAATCATTTGCTTCTACAATGTTAGGAATTGCTATACAGGATGATTTCATAAACAATGAGAAGGTTTTTCTAAAAGATTTTTACAATTTAAAATCCTTTAAAAATTATAGCAAAAAGAAAGATTCAGTAACCCTAAAATCTCTTCTAACAATGAGTTCAGGATTTCTTGGAGATGATAACGATTATAGTAGTCCAGGAAATGAAGAAAACATGTATCCAACAGATAACTGGGTTAAATTCTCATTAGATTTACCGATGAAAAAAAGCAAAAAAATAGAAACAGATTTCACTTATTTTACCGCAGGAGTAGTTATTTTAGGTGATATTATTCATAAATCTGTTCCTGATGGATTAGTTTCTTATGCGGATAAAAAACTTTTTAAACCACTTAATATCACTAATTATAAATGGCAACATACTCCTCAAAAAGTTGGTAATACCGCGGGAGGAATACAACTAAGAGCCATTGACTTTGCAAAATATGGACAACTATACAAAAACAAGGGTACATGGAATGGTAAACAAATTATAACCAAAAAGTGGGTAGAGAAAAGTTTATCAAAACAAGTGTCACAAGCAGCTGCAGGTATAAAAGATGGGTATTATGGATACCTTTTCTGGAATAAAACATATAATGTTAATGGAAAAGACTATGAGGTTTCTTTTTGTAGTGGTAGAGGCGGAAACAAAATTTTTATATGTAAAGACATTCCTTATGTAATAGTTATAACTTCTTCTGCATATAACAATCCTAACGCGCATCCTAATGCAGACAAAATAATGAAAGAATATATATTACCAGCGATAATTAATTAATAAATAACAGAATTAATTATTGACAATATATAAGAACATAAGACGGTTTATTATAAGTCCTTAAGTCTTTAATAATCCACTAAGTTAACTTACTTCTAATGGTCATTAATGAAAAATAACCTATTATATTTATAGTTAACTTAGTGCCGAGTTAAAGTAACATATATGTCACCGTCTTATGCTTCATTAAAAAAATCGAATTTAAACTGAGACAATAAATTTTAGCTACACAGCATTAATTATATTTACATCAGGAATATGATCCAACTATTTCGCAAAAAAAATAAAAAACCAGATGTAGTCATTGAAATTCGAAAAGATCAATTATTGATCAATGAACATATAGTTACATTACCAATCGATTGGAAGACGTTAGCTACTTATTTTAATGTCGAATATGTAATGAAAGGAAATGAAATCTACTGGAAGGACTTTGGCATTAGTACAAATCCACATAAAAACGGGAGAACCAATCATATTTCTCTACATACCGGTTATAATCCTATGGAGACTAGTTCCAAATCAGAACAAAAACCTTTTTTTAAAGGTAAAATTATTGTGGACGGTGTAGAGATTAATAAAAGGAATTTCAAAAAAATTGAAATGCGGAAATATGAGGTGAAAAGTTTCACATATACTGGCAAAAAAAATCCTTGTTTAATCAGTATTTCATACAATCAAATATTTGATAAAGAATATGTAAAACCTGTACTCACAAAAGACTCGTATATCATAAAACCATTACAAGAAAAACAGATTGAATTTAGCGATTTTGGTTTCAAATTATCGATTATTCAAGAGTTAATGTATACTAAAGAATTACTAACTCCCAAATTTGATCTTTACGATTTTGTCAATTGGTATGATAAAAGAGAAATTGACATAGAAGAAGAAGGTTACGAACCAATAACTGAAGTCACTCAATATTTTAAAGACTTACCGATTCCAAAAACTATGGCATCTAAAATAACGGAGATATATCAAGATGGTGGAAATGACATTTATCTACAATTACTAAGGTTTGGTGAAGGTTGGGAAGAATATTGGGATATCGAAACAGCAATAGATGCAAAACAGTTCCCTAACTTAAAAAAAGCAGTGCTATGTTATGCTAAAGAACCTGTATTAGAAGAACTAAACAATATGGGAATCAAGGCAGAATGGATATAATTAATGTAGCTTTAATCCGTTCATTGAAAACCTCAAGATTATTATTATATAATACTACTTTTAATGGAAAAAAAACATCGTGTAAATAAAACTAGTAGTGATGAATTATTCCCACCACTGATTTCAGCAAAAGAATTGAGTACAATTTTGGGGCAAGATAACATCAAAGTTTTTGATGTAAGAGGAATTTGGGGAACAAACCCTAAGCCTTTATTTGATGAATATAAAGTTGAACATATTCCTACAGCAAGTTTTCTCGACTGGAGAAAAGAGTTTATAGAAACGGACATTGTACCTAGTCTAGCACAAATATCCTCTTTTACAGAGGCTAAACAATCTTTTATAGACCTAGGAATTAATAAAAGAGACACAGTAATCCTTTATGATAACTACAATCACATGTTTGCCGGTAGAATTTGGTGGGCTATGCGTTATTGGGGTTTCGATAATGTTCGTGTTTTAAATGGAGGTTTTAAAAATTGGAAAATTAAAAACCTACCAGTTTCACAAGAAATACCAAATACACTAAAAGGTACATTTGAACCAATAGCTCAAGAACACTTAAGGAGGTCTCTAGAAGATTTTATAGTTGACAAAGAGTATTCTTGTGTTTTGGATGGACGTGGTATTAACGGATATAACGGAAAACCAGAAGATCCGCGTACAGGTCATATTCCTGGAGCTATTAGTGCCTCGTATGATTCATTTATAGACAAAAACACAGGACTTTTTATTCGACCAGAAGAAATTAAAACACTATTAAATAAGACGGTTCCAAACTGGCAAACTGAGAAAATAATTTGTTCTTGCGGAGCTGGTTATTCGGGTACCGTAGCAATGTTGGCGTTGGCGCAAATAGGAGTTGAATCTAGTTTATTTGATGGATCATTTAATGTATGGAAACAAGATCCTGATAGACCTATAGTACAATCTTTTTAAGAATATACTACACTTGTTGCTCACGTGGCCATTTCCATGCATACCAAACAATCAGGATGGTAATTATACTTTCTAAAAACGCAAGAAAAACATAAAAACTAGACCATTCAGTTAAAGAACCCAGTCCTATTACTATCATCATTAATGAAAACAGTATCCCGAAGAAAATATTTAGTATTCGATTTATTTTTGCGTTCAAGATGATTGAACCAGCTACCATAACCGAAGGAACTGCCAATATTATAGAAGCTATTAATAATTTATTGGGGCTATCTAGAACATTTTTACCCGTAATTAAACTATCTATTTTACCAGGAGTATATAGTTCAAAATAATCTCCATACAAGTAGCAAAAAGTTACTGAAGCCCATAAAGCAGCGAGTTTAATTTTAATGTCTATTTTTTTATCTTCTAACATATCTATTTACGTTTTATCATTCTTATTAAAGTACCTTTATTAAATAAGACGTAAATTTTATCCAAATGGTTGCCTCAGCTTTTTAAACATCCATTTTTAAGATACTGATTAACATCTAACATCTAATTGCAAGTATTTACGTGTTGTTCTAAATCTCAGTCTCCCCTATTTATAGGTATATTATTTTATTATTCTTAAGATTTACCAACGCAAAAAGATATCACTACCCAAAACAAGTACCTTATAACTTTACAAAAAACAGATTAGCAGCGTATACTTAGTCAATAATTAAAATGAATTTATTGATATATTCTCAAGCAACATAAGTTTTGAACTAAAAAAATAGTTCAAACTAAATAATTAGTTCTATATTTGAATTCATTTAATTTATGAAAGATGAAATATCTAAACCTAATTTTAAGCCTTTTTGTTACTATCTCTTTATTCTCACAAACAAACTCAGAGTATCAAACACCTTCTAAACAGCAGTTAGACTCATTAAAAACCAAATTAGAGATCATATTTATGAAAGATCAAACTTTCAGACGTATTTATATTGAAGCAGAAAATAAACTTGGAAAAGATTCTGATGCATATGAGTATTTCTGGGAAGTGGTTGAGGCTCAGGATAAGGTTCTTGAAAAAGAAGTTACAAATATCATAGATAATTATGGGTGGTTAGGGATTTCCCAAGTTGGTAGATTAGCTAATGGCACACAATGGAGTGTTTTACAGCATGGTTCTATTTCTTCTAAAGAAAAATATGCACCATTACTTAAAGCTTCTATATTAAAAAAAGAATCTCAGCCCGCTCACTATGCCAGACTGATAGATAGAATGCTTATAAATTCTAATAAACCTCAAATTTATGGAACTCAAATAGATTACAATTCGGAAAAGGGTCCCACCTTCTTTCCTATAGAAAAACCAGAATATATTAATCAGAAAAGAAAAGAAATCGGATTAGAAAAGATCCAGAGTTTTGCTAAAAAGAAAGGTGTCGAATGGAATATCAATCAAAAAGAAAAATAATTAGTATCTACTACGAAATAAGAAACTTCTACAACCAAACTCTATAATTCTAAAATAATATTCCAAATTTTATAAACGACATCTAATTTGTAGGGAAAAAAGTAAGACGGTATGCTATTAAACGAAAATTAAAGCAACTTATCGAAAATACAGAATAATATGGAAAAAATACAGTTATTTAGGTAACAATAACACTCGTAAAAGCACTAATCTATAGAACCTAAAATCAACCATTGCTTATGGCACTTCAATCAAAATTAGATATCTATATCGGAGATACGCCTATCACTTCATTCAAAACATTTTCTCTTAAACAAAAAATTACAGAACACCATGATTTCGAATTGGTGTGTAGAACAGATGTCTTAGAACAACTATCTGGAGAAATGGTATCTCAGACTAAGAATTTCTTAGGAGAATCATTTGTGGTACAGATAAAAGCTTTAGGATTTGTAGGTGGGTATAAAGAATTAGCATTCAAGGGAATTGTGACTTCTGTAAATAGTACCAAAGGATTTCAAAACAGTACTGGTGACAGTGTCGTAATTTCTGGTAAAAGTAGTTCTATCATAGCGGATGATGGCCCACATTATGCATCTCATAATGATGTTCCTCTATCTGATATTTTACAGAAAACATTTCAGGGATACGACACATCCATGTTAACTCTTTCTTTTGATCCTACCAAAACAGATGCATTGCATTATAGCGTACAACAAAATGAAAGTTCTTATGAATATGCAACTCGTCTTGCCGCCCAATACAGTGAATGGTTTTATTATAATGGGAGTACATTGGTTTTTGGGAAAACTAAATATGATACAGTTCCATTATCCTACGGAGTAGACTTACAGGAATTTTCTTTAGAATTGGCTCCAAAACCTAATAAGTATAAATACTTTACCAATGATTATTTAACAGATGAACAACATGAGAAATCCACGGTAGATGTAGATACAGGTGTTAATGGATATAATCAGTTTACCAATGATAAAAGCGAAAGTATATTTTCTAAAGAAACTGCGGTTTACATTAACTCTTATGACGACGCAAAACTAAAACAACGTCTCGATACTCATGTTATCCAACAGAAAAAGGCTGCCGTAGTAAACCAAGTAATTATAAAGGGAAAAAGTGATAATCCTGGTGTTAATTTAGGAGATGTAGTAACAATACAAGATGATATGACAGGGTATGGTTCATTTAGAATCATTAAAGTTACGCACGCTGCCTCAGAAAACGGAAAATATTATAATGAATTCGAAGGAATTACTGCAGAGTTAGATGTATATCCTAATACAGATATGATGGCGTTTCCAAAAAGTGAAACTCAAGTTGCTACAGTAATGGAAAATGTTGATCCAGATGGATTGAGTAGAATTCGTGTTCAGTTTCCTTGGCAAAAACCGTATGGAGAACTAACACCATGGTTACGCGTTGTTTCTCCGCATGCGGGTGGTGAAAAAGGATTCCATTTTATCCCTGAAAAAGGAGAAGAGGTTCTTATTGGTTTCGAAGGAGGAAATGCAGAACGACCATATGTAATGGGTAGTATGTATACTGGTTCAGCACAACCAGGAGCTTTTCAGAGTGATGCAAATGATATTAAGGCAATTCAATCTAGAAGTGGTACAAAATTAGTATTAGATGATAAAGAAGGTTCTACAACCATTACAGATCAAGGAACCGCTGGCATAAAACTAGATGGAAAAGGAGTCGCAGTAACAAATGCACAAGAAAGGAATGAAGTTAATATAGGAGACAAATCATCTCTTTTTATTATGGATAAAGATGGAAACATTGTTTTTGAAGGTAAAAAACAATTCCAAATTATAATAGGTGAAAGTTCTTTGATTATGGACAAAGAAGGAAACATCGCTATTAATGGTAAAAATATTATTATTAATGGTAAAGAAAGTCTGGATAATAGATCCAGTGGTAGTCAGGTACTGTTAAATGACAATGCTAAAGTAACAGGAAGTAAAGTAGATATTAATTAATTTTTAGCGTTTATTGCTATGTCAGCACCTAAAAAAAGAAGAAGCTTTTTGCTTGCCGATGAAGAAACTAAATCATCAGCCATTACAAATAAAAAAGTCAAATTATCAGGAGAACGACTTAAATATAGAACTGTTCAGACAAATTCTACTAAGATAGAAGATGAAATTAGAAGTCACTCAGAATTAAAAAAGCAGTATAATATAGACCTAAACCTTCCTGAAAATCGAGTAGCAGTACTTCTTAATGATCTACACTATGAGTTTATGCCACCGGTAATGGATAAGGTCTATGAATTTGTTTCTAAAACAGAACATATCAGAAATAATATACAGTTTAGTTTAGATACCAATGGTAGATTGGATAAAATACTTAATCGAGAAAAGGTATTTCAGAATTGGACTGATCTAAAAGAGAATGGTCTTAAAGACATTGATTTTATTAAAAGTCTAAAAAAAGATAATCCAGCTCAATATAAAAATATTCTTAGCGAGGGTGATCAACAATTCGCCACTACTAATAATAAACTAGAACTGGATTATCATAGAGATTTATTGTATTTAGTTTTATTTGACAAGCATATTAAAGCTGTTGATCTAAGTAACATTCCTTCAGAAGAGTATATATATACTTCTCAGTTATTTCCACAAATTCAAGTACCGATGGAAATCAGGTACGATGTAATAGAAGAAAATAATAAATCGATTACCATAAGAAAAGTAGCTGACAGTATACTTGATGATACTTTATTAAAGAAGATAGAAGAGCAATATAATATATTACATAAACCTTTAATAAAATATAGTTTTACAGAATATAAACTTACGTTTAGAACGCGTTATACTGTTGATAAAAAAACTAGAGTTATTAATGATGCCGAATTAACAATCATAGAAGATGTAGAACATAATATCCAGAGCACGTGTAAATATGGTATAAGAAAATTGTAACTAAATGGAACAAAAAGAATTTGAATTTAAAGCATTTATAATTGAAAACTACTATAAAATGTGGTTGATTTTCGCAGTGTTATTACTTGTTATAATTGTTGTTCCAGGTTTTTTATTAGCAGATTATTTTTTACCTGAAAATACTGCAAACACATCATTAATTTCTCAGTTATTAGTTCTTGCAATGATAGGAATTCCCTTAATGATATTATTATTTACTATTATAAATGGTATATTTTTTAAGAAGCTACATATTTCTTTAGGAAAAGGAATCAAAATAAAAAGAAATAAAAAAGTTCTATATCAACTTAACAAAGATGAAATAACCAAAATTATAATAAAAAGTAATGATGATAAAACACTCCAGAACAGGTTTAGAACTTTAGAAATCAATACGAATCAAGATAAAAAAATTAAAATTATAAGTAGAGATAAAAATCAAGAAGGTGTTTTTAATGATTTTTTAAAGTCATATATCTTGTATTATAATTTGAATAAAGATCACGCCCAAAAAGTATCTATAAATACTTTAGGTGACTATAAATTAATTTTTGATCTTAAAAATTAGTTGAACTATGAGTAGTTATTTACCACAAAAAACTTTTGCAGTTTGTACTATGCAAATGAGTCCAACAAAAGGACAACTTTTAGCAGATGAGGGAGCAAGAAAATTATCTGTTATTCATTCTAAAAAAGATGCTGTTCTATTAACAAAAGTAGATTTAGTATTAATGAACGATTTTGGTTGCCAAAATAAATGGCAAGGACCTGCGGTAAAAGCTGGTTTCTTCGCAGGGTTAGTTGCAGGAATAGCTATAGCAGCAGCAGTTGCTTTTAGTGTTTGTACTTTTGGTGTGGGTGCAATAATAATTGGTGCTTGTGCAGTTGCCGCTGCTGCATACACTTATTCAGCTGCTAAATCAAATAGTACAAAATGTAATAGTTTATTAACAGCCTGGCAAAATCCTCACCCTACTGTCAAGTTTGATCAAATAGAAGCTGTAACCCAAACTTCTTTCATTACTTGTGGTGCCGGCGGAATGATTCAACCTTTTATTAGTCAATCGGCAGCAAATTCTGCAGCTAAGAGAATAGCTTGGGCTAATCGAGGAGAGGTTGGTCTATCTGGTGTTATTTCTTTTATGTTTGGTACTGCAATTGGATACGCCGGCGCTTCTACAGGAATTGGCGCATTTGCAGGAGGATCTTCTATGTTAGGCGCTACAGGGTCTGGATTGTTAGCTGTTGGAAAAGAAGCATTAATAGGAATGGGAGGTGCTTACTTAGTTTACGCTCCAATAGCCCATGGTGAAAAAAAAGGTATGCGTAATTGGTTTAAAAGTGATACAGGAGACACTACCTACGATCGACTTATAGCAAATCAAGAAAGTATAGAGCAACCAGATTGGTTCGAGTTTACTTATAATTCGGCGGATGATGATTATAACCCTACGGCACTTGGCAAACCTGCAGGAGAAACATTTGATAGATCGATAGAACTATTCAGAATAAATCAAAATGATAGATATATAGAGCGTATGATGAATGTGGAGGGTACAAAAGCAGAACAGCGCGCAGCAAGAGAAGCAATTGCTAAAGAAATGTCAAAAACCAAATCTGGAGCAGAAGCCGTAAGAGAAATGCGAAGAAAAGGTAGTGGAGAAATTTTACCAAGAACAAAAACACAAACAAAAGGAAATAGAGCCACTTCAGCTCATAGAAGCAATGCCCGAACAGCAAGATCTCAGGCAATATGGGGAACAAAAAACAAAGGATATTCTAATGGAATGGCTTTTAATGGTGTTGCTTTAATGTTACCCTTATTGGTAACTCCTTTAGATGAATATACAATAAAAGCAGCAGCAGATTTTGCCGAGGAAGATATTGCCAATGGTAGTTCTATATCTTCAACCACTCATTAGATATGTAAATATTTAATTTGATGCCTATTTAATGTTTACAAAAAACAATCTAAATTCACTTATTAAGATAGGATATGGTTGTAGTACTCTAATAGGAAGTTTATTATTAATACTAGTTCTTATATCCATCTTTTCTGACAGCCTCAACTTTAACTTTAAGCTGCTTTATCTTATAATTCCAATGATAATATATATGGTATACCTAAAGGTTATCGTCGAAAAGTATTATATCAAATTAGTAAATAAAGAAATCTCTAGTTGGCAAGAAATCTCTTTAAAAATAGATAAAGTGATAACTACGGAAGTTCTTAAAAAAGTTTTTAACTATTATGGTATGGGTGCAAATGTTTATGAATACTATATCACTTTTTTCAACGAAGAACTTGCTAAACACATAACAATTAGCTCCATAGGCTACAAGCCTACATATGATATCATATCTAACTGGAAAAACAGAAAGATTACTGTTTTTATGAACACCGAAAATATACATAAGAAATATAATTATAATGAAAAGAAGAAAATAAGCAATGTAAAAATTTTCAGGTTTGTAAGAGACCGCCATAACTTAGAAACAACATACACACAAAGTGTTCACGAGTTTGTTGCTAATAAAAGGCAATTAGAAGGTCTTTTGATAATTTTCGCACCACTATTTATAAGTTTTTTCTTTATCTATCTAATAATTCAATTATGAAAACGATACGATTACTAATTTTAAGTTTAACTTTTTTTATTACCAGTTGCTCAGAATCTATAACTACTACTGTAGCCATACAAGCCTGCCAATGCATTGAAAGTAATTCTAATAAAGATGCTAAAGTTTGTACTAATGAAGTTATTACAGCTAATAAAGAAGCTCTAGAAAATGAATATCAAGATCAAGGCTTTCCAGTATTAAATAAAAAAAATGAAGTTCATCCGTTTTATTTTCAGTTGATATATATGACAATGCTACAAGATGAATGTCCTGAACTAACTACTGGTAAATAAAAACTTATCCTAAATGTTATATGATATTAAAGGCTAACAATAAGGAGAGTCAAACAAAACCTAGATAAAATATCAGGAATTATATATCATATAAAATCTATGAGGAATATTCATAAAAACGAACTCAATATATATTAGTCGATACTCTTTTAAAAAGAATTTTCAAAAGTAATTAAACTAATTTGGTATACTTTTTATGCTCTACACATCAGAATTAACCTATATATCCCCTACTCTACTATTATAAGATCAAATCATCAGTTTATGATGTTTTTTGATAAAAATATTCAAAAATTTATTCAAAAAAAATAAGCACAAAACCCCACAAAAAAGCTATTCAACTAATTTTTGGCGGATCTTTACCACCCGCTTAATCCAATCAAATTTCCCTGTCGGGAAGATATAATCATTTGCCGGTTTTATAATAGTGCGAGTTCCTATTTCTTCACATTTTTGAATCAACAAATAACAATATTTTTTAACCAAAGTAATGAGAAGGTAATATCGGATTGTTCAAAGATATCCTAGTATAATATTTCGTGATATAAGAAACAAAATGTTTGTACCAATGAGACTTAGTTAACAATCATAGAATATTTCTCTTCTCATTACTTAAAACACAAATAATTATGTCTGTAACAGTTTATGAACACAAAAATTTTAAAGGAAATCAAGCCAAGCTTAAAGCAGGTAAATATCCTGTCATCCCTATTGGTATCGACAAATTAAGTTCTGTAAAAGTGGAACCTGGATCTTATGCTGTATTTTTCATTACCAGAGGTTTCAGAGATGGATCATTTACTCTTTTCCCAGGAGAATATCCGAATTTTGGTTCTATGGATAATAAGATTGACTCTGTAAAGGTATTTGATCACGACTCAAGTATTTTTCCTATTATCAGCTTCTATACAAATACTCACTTTAAAGGGATTCAACAAAATTTAGCAGGAACAGGACAGGTTACGAACTTTGATTCTCCTTTTATTAAACACGATGTTTTTTCATCAGTTAAAGTCCCTGAAGGAGTGACTTTAACAATTTTCAAACATTCGAATCGCCAGGGTCCTTCTCTTACTCTAGATGCTGGAGAGTACAAAGACCTAGGAATTTTTGGATTTAATGATGTCGCTTCTAGCGTGCAAATCGTACAAAATAATTTAGAAGTAACTAATATTAAATACACCAATTCGGTAACCAGAGATGGAGAACCTATTATCATAGACAGTATTGCTCAAAACGGATCGAGTTTAGAACAGCAGGTTAATCTAACATTAGAAACTGCATATGAAGAGACTTTTACTAGATCGTTTAGTAATTCTACTCTTTTTGGACTTGAAATAAGTACAACTGCCAATGTAGGAGTAGAACTTGGTCCATTGAGTGCTAGTGTAGAACAAACAGTAACAACAACATTTGAGAATACCTTTACTTTTGGTAAAGAAGAATCCAAAACAAAAACTATCAATATTTCTAAAGAACTTAATGTGAGTGTTCCGCCAGAAAATATTGCAAAAGCCGTTATGACTCTTACTCCTCAACAAGTAACAATCGATGCAATCTATACGTTAAGACTAAAAGGAACCGATCTGACAACTAAACAAAATGTAACTATTGAGAGCAAAAGTGCTGCTGTAGGGATGGTAATTGTTGAAAAATTTACGCCAATAGCTCAGTAAATCAAAAAGAGATAAATCACCTAAACTAAATAGATCTCATTTATAATACATCCCTTGGACTCTGATTGAAATATTTTAATTAAAGTTCAAGGGATAATAATAACCATTCGAGAATAATGTTAAGATGTAGAGCAATCTTTACAAACTCCTGTAAGAATACAATTAACTTTTTCTACTATATAATCATTTGATAATGAAAAATTAACTGGCTCGGGTAAACATGAGATTGTCTCACATTTTTCACAACGAAAATGAAAATGATGCAATGACTTACGGTCTTCATCACATTCTAAACAAATGGCAAAATATTGTCTCCCATCATCTGCGACAATTCTATGTAAAATACCATCTTCACAATAATTATTTAACACTCGGTAAATAGTTGCTCTGTTAATATCTACATTAATTTTCTTTTCAATGGCACTTTGACTCATTGCCTTACCAGATGCATTCAACACAGAGAGAACTGCTTCTTTGGTAGCCGTATTTCTTCTTTTCATTACAAAAAATATTTATTGCGACACTCTTGCAATAATACAAAACATTTATATATTTGCTTTAATTAATGCGACATATTTGCATTAAATAAAATCATCATTAAGATTATATAAATAACTTTAAACATATTATAGAATGAATATTCCAAAAAAACTCGATGTAATAATAATAGGAGGAAGCTACTCAGGCTTATCAGCTGCTATGGCATTGGGGCGATCATTACGTAATGTTTTAATTATTGATACCAGCAAGCCTTGTAACCAACAGACACCTCATTCACATAATTTTATCACTCAAGATGGTGCAACACCAAATGAAATTTCGCAAAAAGCGAAATCACAAGTTCTAAAATACAATACCGTACATTTTATCAATGACAGGGCCATCAAAGGAATGAAAACAAACAATACTTTTCATATTCTGACTGATTCAGGAAAAGAATTTGAAGCTAAAAAATTGATTTTTGCTACTGGTATAAAAGATATAATGCCAACCATTACAGGATTTTCTGATTGTTGGGGTATTTCAGTTGTCCATTGCCCTTATTGTCATGGATACGAAATAAGAAGTAAGAAAACAGGAATTATCGCAAATGGAGAAAAAGCTTTTCACTTAGCTCCTCTAATAAGTAATCTTACCAACGATATTAGTATATTAACTAGAGGAAAAACTGGTTTTAATCCTGAACAACTATCAAAA
The DNA here is from genome assembly GCF_900109375.1 of Aquimarina amphilecti. Classification (GTDB taxonomy): domain Bacteria; phylum Bacteroidota; class Bacteroidia; order Flavobacteriales; family Flavobacteriaceae; genus Aquimarina; species Aquimarina amphilecti. The sequence goes on along the minus strand of NZ_FOAB01000004.1, from coordinate 300,857 downwards.
TTAAAAAAGAACAACATAAAAATCGTTGAAAAAGAAATTTCAGAAATCGAACACGAACAAGGAAATATTAAGAATGTGATTTTTAATGATGGTAGTAAAGAATCATTTGAAGCTACGTATGCTGTACTTCAATTTAAACAAAGCTCCGACATACCAGAATTAATAGGGTGCGAACTTAACGAACAAGGATATATAACAGTAGATCAGATGCATAAAACAACAATAGAAGGTGTATTTGCTTGTGGAGATAACTGTTCACCAATGCGTTCTGTAGCGAATGCAGTTGCCTCAGGAAACATAGCCGGTGCAGTAATAAATCGTGAATTAGCCAACGAACAATTTTAAAATTATGAGAATTTAATGTATCTAAGATAACATATACTTTTTCCTCTTTTTCTAACGTTATGGGTATAATCCACATTCCCAAATCATTATGAAAAACTATCTCCTACTACTCTTTTCAATTTCATACTATATGGTTACTGCTCAAAACACATATTATGTATCCAACAGATCCGGAAACAATAATAATGATGGATCACAAGAATCTCAATGGGAAACTATACAATATGGAGTAGATCAATTAGAACCCGGTGACATCCTAAATGTAGAAGCAGGAACTTATACAGAGATTGTAACATTTAATGGAAATAAAGATTCAGGAACTTCTAGCAATCCAATTAAAGTACAAGCTATAGGAAATGTAATTATAGATGCAAGCTCAATCATACCGACAGGAAGAAAAGGATTAATTACAATTTCTGGAGCTAGTAATCTTATCATAGATGGTTTTGAACTACAAAATTACCAAACACCCAATCCAGTAAACAATGATAATAGTACACCTATTGGTATCTTGGTGGCAGGTAGCTGTACTAATTTGGTGATACGAAACAATAAAATCCACGATATAAATAATTTCTCCTCCTGTACGCAGAATAGTGGATGTGGTCCTGGAGCCAATGGAATAGCTGTATATGGTGATACCATTTCTGGAATTCAAGATATAGAATTAATAGGCAATGAAGTATATAAATGTGTGACCTCATCGAGTGAATCATTTACCTTAAACGGAAACATAAACGGTTTTAAAGTAATCAATAACTATGTGCATGATAATAACAATATAGGATTTGACTTTATCGGTTTTGAAGATGATGTTTGTGCAGCTTGTGGTGATAAAAATCAAGTCAGAAATGGCATTGTAAAAGGCAATCGTTCTATTCGTAACACCATTTTTGGTAATCCATCTCTAGGCGTTCCTGAAAACCCTTGGTATCAATCTGAAATTAATAATAATGAAGGAAACGCAGGTGGTTTCTATGTAGATGGAGGGCGTAATATTATATTTGACGGTAATTTATCAGCGGAAAATGATCTCGGTTTTGAGTTTGGAAGTGAAAATCAATTTAGAGAAACATCCGATATTCTTATGATTAATAATTACGTATACAACAATAAAGAAAATGGAGTTATTACTGGAGGATATTCTTCTACAGAAGATGATCCTGATGGCGGAGGTGGTGATGCGGTTAGAATATATATTTATAATAATTCTTTCTATAAAAATAAAGGTTGGGGAAGCGAAGTGGTATTTCAGAATCGAGTAAAAGATAGTCATGTCGCCAATAATATTTTTTTTGGTGAAACTTCTACATCTGATTGTCATGAAAATTTTAACCCTAGTTCTAATACTAATAATAACTGGGGAACTAATCTTTGGTGGGGAAGTTCCGTTTCTGGATCTGTTCCTGGGTCATCAATTACACAGAATCCTAATTTTATAGATCCAGATAGCGGTAATTTAGATATCCTAACATCTTCTTCTGCTGCTATCGATGCCGGTAGTATCCAAAACGATATTACCACGTGGACTGATCTTTTCTGGGACACCAATTTCCCTACTAACGGTTCAATATCCGCACATGGATCTATGGATTATAATGGTAATAACAGATTTGTAAACATAATTGATCTGGGCGCATCTGAATTTAGTAACACTTTAGGAATAGAGACCGTAGAAGAAAAACCTGTACCTATGACCTACCCAAACCCGGTAAAAGATGTTATCCATTTCTCCACATCTAACGGAGATTATTCATATACTATCTACGATCTTACAGGTAAGAAACTAACACAAGGAATAGCTTCTGAGAAAATCATGATTTCGAATCTACGTGCAGGACTCTATGTTTTATCCCTTAAAGATGCAACTAGTGTATGGTCTTATAAATTTGTTAAGGAATAGCTTCTAATGATCCCTTTTACTTAAATTAGGCGATCAAATTAACACAGATGAAGACATTTTTTACTACAACACTCTTTTTATTTTCTATCGTTTTAACTGCACAAACCGACCAACGGATATATGATATCATTGATGCGATTTCTTCAGAAAGAATTGAAACTGACATAAAAAAACTAGCTGGTTTCGGCACTAGACATACTCTAAGTGATACAGTTTCTACAACCAGAGGAATTGGTGCAGCTAGAAGATGGATTAAATCAGAGTTTGATAATATCTCCAAAAGTTGCAACAATTGTCTTGAGGTATTTTATCAAAAAGATTTGGTAAAAAAAGGTGCTAATCAGCGTATCATAAAAGATGTAATGGTAGTTAATGTAGTAGCGATACAGCGGGGAACCAAATACCCTAATCGATTTATTATGATGAGTGGTGATATTGATTCGCGTATCACTGACCCAACTAATTTCACCGACGATTCTCCTGGAGCTAATGATAATGCTACTGGTATGGCTGGTGCTATAGAGGCAGCAAGAGTTTTATCAAAATATAAATTCGAAAATAGTATAGTATATGTTGGATTATCTGGGGAAGAGCAAGGACTTTTTGGAGGAAAAGGATTAGCAAACTACGCAAAAACGAAAAATTGGGAAATCATTGGAGTAATGAACAATGATATGATCGGAAATATCAAAGGAGTAGATGGCGTTATAGATAATAGAACATTCAGAATTTTCTCGGAGCCTACCAATCTTACAGATGATAAAAAAACAGTAGAAAGAAGACGTTTTTATGGAGGAGAAATAGATGGAATCTCTCGTCAATTAGCTCGATACATTCATAAAACTACTAAAACATATATGCCAGAGATGAATCCTATGATGGTGTATCGTCTAGACCGTTTTGGTCGTGGTGGTCATCACCGTCCTTTTAACGACGCAGGTTTTGCTGGAATTCGTATTATGGAAGCACACGAAAACTATACACAGCAGCATCAAGATATCAGAGAAGAAAATGGGATCAAATATGGAGATGTAGTCGAACATGTAAATTTTGAATACGCTGCAAAATTAACCGCAGTAAATGCAATAAATATGGCAAGTATTGGGTGGGCACCTCCTACTCCAACTGAAGTGAAAATCGGAGGAATTGTGGAACCGTCAGCTAAATTTAAATGGAAAAAAGTAAACGATCCAAATATCAAAGGGTATAAAATTTATTGGAGAGATACCACTTCTCCAACTTGGGATCACAGCCGATTTGTTGGCAATGTAGATAACTTTACACTTGATGGCATTGTTATTGACAATTACTTTTTTGGTATAGCGGCAGTTGGAAAAAACGGACATGAAAGTCCAGTAGTGTTCCCTTCTGGTATATTTAGAAAATAAACTTTTTACAGCATATTAACCATATTTACCTAACCACATAATTCATGAAAATCTTAAAACTTATAGCCATCCTTTCTCTTCTTTGCACAATCTCCTGTAAACAAGAATCAGACAAAAAGAAACCATTAGTTTCAACTGATATTGCTGCGGTACTACCTGCCGATACAAAAGGAAAAGTTATAATACATGAAAATTTTAAATCAGAACACGTAATCCCGAGAAATGTAGAAGTATTTCTCCCAGACGGATATGATACAAATTCAAAAAAGAAATATAATGTATTATACATGCATGACGGACAAAATGTTTTTAACTCAAAAACTTCTTATACCGGTATTGATTGGGGAGTAGATGAAGCTATAGATAGTTTAATTAAACTAAAAAAAATAAAAAATACTATTGTTGTGGCTCCTTGGAATACGGTAAAAAAACGTTTTTCTGAATACATGCCAGAAGCTCCAGCTGAAGCAACCAGTAGTGCAGAAGTGAAAGCTGCTTTAAAACAAAACACAGGGTTTGATGATTTATATTCTGATGAATATTTGAAATTTTTAGTAGAAGAATTAAAACCATTTATTGATAAAACCTATAATGTATATACCACAGTAGAAAACACGGCTATTATGGGATCTTCCATGGGTGGATTGATATCTCTTTATGCAATCTGCAAATATCCGAAAGTATTTGGAGCTGCTGGTTGTGTTTCTACTCATTGGCCAGTTCCTGTACTAGGAGAAGCATATATGAAAACACTACCTTCTACCCTTCCCGACCCAAAAACTCACAAAATATATTTTGATTTCGGAACAGAAACGCTAGACGCACAGTATGAGCCTTATCAAAAGCAAGTAGATCAAATGATGCTAGACAAAGGATATAAAAAAGGAGTAAATTGGATCACTAAAAAATTTGAAGGTGCATCTCATGATGAAAAGAGTTGGAATGAAAGAATACATATTCCACTAGAATTTTTATTGCAATAAATTAAACAAAAATGAATAAATTTTTCTCAATCGTATGCTTTATTTGTGGACTATCTCCAATGTGTGCACAGACCTCTCTTTTTGATGAACATCAAAAATTCACAAGACAAGATTCTTTAAGAGGTTCTATAACTCCGGAGAGAGCTTGGTGGGATCTTACTTATTATCATTTAGATATATCTGTAGATCCAGATGAGAAATCGATAAAAGGAAAAAACACCATTCATTATAAGGTATTAGAAAACGAAAATGTGCTACAGATAGACCTTCAGCCACCATTAGTTATAGAAAAAGTAATACAAGATGGAAAGAAACTAAAAGTAATCTCTGAAGAGAATGCTCATTTTGTCACGCTTACCAAAAAACAAAAAAAAGGAAGTATCAATTCAATAGAAGTTTATTATAGTGGTAACCCACGTGAAGCAGTTCGTGCGCCTTGGGATGGAGGGATTTCTTGGAAAAAAGACATTAATGGAAAACATTTCGTTGCTTCATCTTGTCAAGGTTTAGGAGCTAGTGTATGGTGGCCCAATAAAGATCATATGTATGATGAAGTAGACAGTATGCTTGTTAGTGTTACTGTTCCCAAAGGTTTAATGAATGTTTCTAATGGTAGACTTCGGAAAGTTGAGGAGAAAAAGCCAAATACCAAAACATATCATTGGTTCGTCCAAAATCCAATAAATAATTATGGTGTTAATATTAATATAGGCGATTATGTACATTTTGGGGAGCAGTATGATGGTGAAAAAGGAAATCTTGACATGGATTATTATGTGTTAAGAGATAATCTAGAAGCTGCAAAAAAACAGTTTAAAGATGCTCCTAAAATGATGAAAGCCTTCGAGCATTGGTTTGGTCCTTATCCTTTTTATGAGGATAGTTTTAAACTTGTAGAAGTGCCATATCTAGGGATGGAGCATCAGAGTTCTGTCACCTACGGAAATAAATACGTAAACGGATATTTAGGGAATGATTTATCCGGTACTGGATGGGGATTAAAATTTGATTTTATCATTATTCATGAATCAGGTCATGAGTGGTTTGCTAATAATATTACCTATAAGGATATTGCTGATATGTGGATACATGAAAGTTTCACAGCATATTCGGAGAATATATTTTTAGACTATTACTACGGAAAAAAAGCTTCTTCGGAATATGTTATTGGTACCCGTCAAGGAATTAGAAATGACAAGCCAATTATTGGTCAATATGATGTAAATCATGAAGGATCTGGTGATATGTATTATAAAGGTGCTAATATGCTACACACCTTGCGTCAACTTATAGAAGATGATGAGAAATGGAGAACTATCTTAAGAGAGTTAAATAAAGAATTTTACCATAAGACAGTTACTACTAAACAGATCGAAGACTTCCTTAGTAAAAAAACCAACATTGATCTAACTGCGTTTTTTAATCAATACTTAAGAGATACCAGAGTACCTACCTTAGAGTATGGATTTGATGATACTGGGTTAAGATATAGATACATTGATATTGTAGAAGATTTCGATATGCCTATACGTTTAAAAGTAGATGGAAAAAACAAATGGATACAACCTAATAAAAATTGGCAAGTACTAAAGGTAAAAGTAAATCAAGTTGATATTGATCCGAATTTTTATATAAATGCTAAATCTATTTAATGAAAATATATTTCCCTCAGTGGCAAGGATCTGGAACTGGCAAAAGCATAGAAGATGGAGCTAGAACTATCTTAGACTACTTAGATGATCCAGAATTTGTTCATATTCCATTATCAAAAATAACAGCCGGAAAAAATGGAGAAAAGAAACATCATATTAATAATTATGATGCAATCAATGAACAATTAACTCGCTTAAAAACAAGCATTAGTCAAAAACAACCTAAAACAATCAAAACCATTGGTGGAGATTGCGGGTTAGAAATCATTCCTGTTTCTTATCTAAATCAAAAATATACCAATCTCGGTGTTATTTGGTTTGATGCACACGCAGATATTAATAAACCTTGTGACTCTCCTAGTTGTAATTTTCATGGTATGCCATTGAGAACCTTATTAGGTGAAGGTTCAGAACACATGAACAATCTACTGTTCTCTACTATTGAAGCTTCACAGATACATTATATTGGGGTTAGAGATATAGATGACACAGAACAAAACAGAATTGATACTGGGGAAATTTATGCCCCTAAAAAAACCAATATTATTGATTTGATAAACACATTACAGTCAAAAAAGATAACAAACCTATATCTACATTTTGATTTTGATTGTCTAGAACCCAATGACTATAATAAGACTTATTATCAAGTAACCGATGGTGTTACTATTCCTGAAGCTGAAACTTGTATCAAAGCATTACAACAAAACTTCTCTATAGTTGGCAGTAGTGCTCTGGAATCGATAACCACAGAGATTTCCGAATTACACCCTATAAAAGGAATTATTGAATTATTAATTAACAAATAAACGTTATGTCAGGAGGTAACTGGAAAGATATGTTATTAGCATCACAAACTGGTGATTTAGAATTGGTAAAATACTATGTTAAAACTGGTGTTGACATTAATTATCAACACCCAGAAGCAATGACAACTCCTCTTATTGAAAGTTTTCGATTTGGAAATATAGACATTGCCAAATTTCTATTAAAGAATGGCGCCGATGTGCATGCCAAAGAAGGTTTTAGCGGAGATACAGCGTTATCAGTAGCAACTGAAAAACAAAATCAAGAAGCTTTAAAATTATTAAATCTTTACCTAAAGTCATAAACAAAAATACATTTGAACAACATTAGTTTTTGACAAAAACAGAGATTAAACATAGAAATTGAAGAACAATAAATGACCGCTTACATCATCTCTTTTATAGCTGCCATCATACTGGGTATGTCCAAATCTGGTTTAAAAGGAATGGGAGTTCTTATCGTTACATTAATGGTACTAGTACACGGAGCTAAAGCTTCTACAGGTATTGTATTACCGCTCTTAATTTTTGCAGATATACTCGCAGTGATATATTATAATAGACATGCACAATGGAAATACTTAATTAAATTTCTTCCTTGGATGATAGCAGGAGTATTGGTCGCTGTTTTCGTTGGAAAAGATCTTAGTGAAGAAGTTTTTAAAAAAGGAATGGCAGTCATTATAATTGTGAGTGTAATAATTATGTTTCTTTGGGAGCGCTATGAAAAGAAAAACATTCCAAATGCTATTTGGTTTGCTGGGTCAACTGGTTTCTTAGCAGGATTCACCACCATGATTGGAAACTTGGCCGGCGCGTTCTCTAATATATTTTTCCTTGCAATGCGCATACCAAAAAATGAATTTATAGGAACTGCTGCTTGGTTATTCTTTATTATCAATTTAATCAAATTACCTTTTCATATTTTTAGTTGGAAAACAATCACCCAACAATCAATACTTACGGACTTATATTTAATTCCAGGAGTACTACTGGGATTTATAATAGGGTTAAGAGTTGTTAAATTATTTGAAGATCAACAATATAGAAAGTTCATTCTAATTATGACAGCTATTGGAGGAATTGTAATTTTATTCCGATAGTTTAAATCCTATATTAATGTTATTTAAGATAACTTTCTCATCTGTTTAAAGCCTTATGCTTTACCTTTATAAGAAAAGGTTAGTTATGTTTACATTATTTAAGAAAAAATCAGAGAAAGAACAACTTCAAAAAAAGTATCGCTCGTTAATGGAGGAATCCTATAAACTCTCCCATACAAATCGCAAAGCTAGTGATAACAAACAAGCTGAAGCTGAAGAAATTTTAAAAAAGATAGAACAACTACCTGAATAATTCTCAATTACCAATTAAATGAGCAATTATATAACATCATATATCTTTATTATGCTAATGACACCTTCTTTAGTAATTTTTGACTTTGACGCAAACAGTAATTTATCCAATTGGAATGTTGTTAATGATGGAGTTATGGGTGGGATATCCAAAGCAAAATTAGAAATCAACCAAGATGGAAATGCTATTTTTAAAGGCACTGTTTCTTTAGAAAACAACGGTGGATTTGCATCTTTGAGGTACCGTTTTAACACTAAAGAAGTTGGAGAATATACTAAAGTTATAATCCGGTTGAAAGGAGATAAAACGACTTACCAATTTAGGACAAAAACTAATGCCTATGATCGGCATTCTTACATAGCACTTTTTGAAACCACTGGTGAGTGGCAAACTATTGAAATCTCATTATCCGAAATGTATCCTGCATTTAGAGGAAGAAAACTAAGTATTCCAAATTATCCATCAGAACAGATGCAAGAAATTGCCTTTTTGATCGGAAATAAGAAAGCTGAAAATTTTAAATTAGAAATTGATAAAATATCCCTACAATAAGTAATTGTATTAGAACCTCATGGGACTCTTTTTATTTAACTTTAAAAGAACTCATCTGTAATGATATCTCTATTTATTCGACTGAGAAATAAAAATCATGAATAAAGGCTTTGGGATACTTTTTTTGAGCATTCTGATATTCCTAGGTTGTTCTACAGATGATCAAAGCTTATATGACCCAAATGCCGAAAGAATTCCTCCTACAATTTCTCATGATGGTATTTTTGCAGACCCTAATATATGTCAAGAAGCAAAAGATTTATACACTAGATTAATTTCATCTACACAAAAAGGTATTGCTTTTGGACGACAAGAAGCTTTTGGTACAGGAAATAACTTTCCCATGCCCGATAAACTTGATAATGATTTTTATGAAGTTGCTAATGATCATCCTGCGATTGCCGGTTTTGATTTAGAACTTATATCACTTCAAAATACCTTAGTTATTGACAATTTTATAGAAAAGTTCTCTAATTCGGTAATAGAAGCACACGAAAACGGAAGTATTATTACTATGACCTGGCACGCAGTAAATCCTAGTCATATACAAGGTTTTGAAAGAAGAGATAATGTAGTGGCTGATATGCTAGAAGGTGGAGAGTTTAGAGATCTTTTTTTAGAGTCGTTAGGAAAAATAGCTACTCTTTTTAAAAATTTAAAAGATTCAGAAGGAAAACCAATACCTATACTATTTAGACCTTGGCACGAAATGAATGGCGACTTTTTTTATTGGGGAGAAGGTTTTAGAACTACTGATGAGTATATTCAATTATACAGAGATACAATTACAATTTTATCTGAAGATTTGGACGTACATAACTTGATTTATATATATTCCCCTAATTGGGTTTCTGATGCTTCTGAATATATGAGAAATTATCCTGGTGATTCCTATGTGGATATGTTCGGTGTTGATGTATATGACTTTATGAATGGAAGATTTTTACAAAATGCACTAAATAATTTACAAATAGTAGAAAGTATTGCTACTGATAAAAACAGACTTTTTGCACTTACCGAAACTGGTTTAACGAATGTAACTCGGAACGATTGGTGGACAGAAAGCCTTTATAAAGCAATCAGAAGCAGTAGTATATCATATGCCATGGTTTGGCGTAATGATACTCCTTCTTTTTTCCATGTTCCTTTTTTAAATCATCCTTCAGTTGAAAACTTTAGAGGTTTTTTAGAAAAAGGTACGATCTTATTAAGCAGCGATACGCAGTAAAAACCATAATTTATAGGGTTAAAAATAACTACGCTTTTAAATCCATTTCTTTTAGACTTTCCATTCTGTTTCTTTCTAAAAATGCATCAATAGTTTCGAAATGCTCTATTACTCTTTTATTTTTAAATTCGAATACCTTATTGGATAATCCTCTTAAAAAATCTCGATCGTGTGAAACTAATATTAATGTCCCATCAAAATTCAATAATGCCTCTTTCAAAACATCTTTAGATCGAATATCAAGATGATTTGTTGGCTCATCAAGAATAAGAACATTTACAGGTTCTAAAAGTAATTTTACCATTGCTAGACGTGTTCTTTCTCCTCCAGAGAGCACGCCAACCTTTTTATCGATATGATCACCGCTAAACATAAACTGTCCTAATATATTTTTAATCTGTGTCCTCACATCTCCTTTTGCTACCTCATCAACGGTCTGAAAAACAGTGAGATTTGGATCCAGTAAAGCAGCTTGATTTTGAGCAAAATAACCAACTTTAGCATTATGTCCAAGGTCGCATTGACCTTCAAAATCAATCTCTCCCATAATTGCTTTGATCATGGTGGATTTACCTTCTCCATTTCTACCAACAAAAGAGACTTTTTCTCCTCGTCCTATAGACATATTAGCTTCTTTAAAAACTACGTGTTCATCATATTTTTTTGATAAATCTTTTGCAATAACCGGATAATCACCAGAGCGAGCCGATGGAGGAAATCGTAACTTTAAAGAAGATGTATCTACTTCATCGATTTCTATAATATCTAGTTTTTCTAGCATACGTTCTCTAGAGTTTACTTGATTCGTTTTGGAATATGTGCCCTTAAATCTTTCTATAAACTGTTTGGTATCTGCAATGAACTTTTGTTGTTCTTGATATGCTTTTAATTGATGAGAACGTCTCTCTTCTCTTAGTTGAAGATAATGTGTGTAATTAGCCTTGTAATCATAGATTCTTCCCATAGTTACCTCAATGGTTCTATTAGTAATATTATCTATAAATGCTTTATCATGAGAAATTACAATAACGGCCTTCGCCTTATTTAACAAGAAATCTTCTAACCATATTACAGATTCTATATCTACATGGTTCGTAGGCTCATCTAATAAAATTAAATCAGGTTTTTGTAATAATATTTTAGCAAGTTCAATACGCATTCTCCAACCACCACTAAACTCACTAGTCGGTCTTGTAAAATCTTCTCGCCTAAACCCTAATCCTTGTAAAGCTTTTTCTACCTCTGCGTCATAGTTTACCTCTTCTATAGCATAAAACTTTTCTCCAAGATCCGTTACCTTCTGAATGATTCCCATGTACTCATCCGAATCATAATCCGTACGAGTTTCTAATTCCTTATTCAATCGATCCATTTCTTGTTGCATCTCATGAATTTGACCAAACGCTTTAGATGCCTCTTCAAATACAGTACAATCATCATCCGTTAACAAGTGCTGAGGTAAATATGCAATCACAGCTTCTTTAGGACAACGTACATTTCCTCTAGAAGCTTTCTGTACACCGGCAATAATCTTCATCATTGTAGATTTACCAGCTCCATTCTTACCCATTAAGGCAATCTTATCATTTTCATTAATCACAAAAGAGACATTGCTAAATAATGTTTCTCCACTAAACTCTACTGCAATTCCATCTACAGAAATCATATTATTTTATTTTAAAGTGCAAAACTATAAAAAAGCGGATCACTACAAAGGAATTAAAAGATATAAAAAGAGAATTAACTGAACATCATTTTATAACTATTAGGGTTATATGTAAACATTATTCTAAAAGGAATAGAAATATTGATACACAATCAATCTTAATCGCTAAACATATTATTAACATCCATTATATTCTCGCTACAGACTATATCAACAAGGGAAAAAAACCCTAATAATATCGGTGTTACAACTATACAAAAACCGTTATTTACTGATTGTATTACAGACACTTACGTAATAAATTTGTTCTCAGAAAGGCAATTCCGGAAGACCTTTATTAATTACATACTTTTAAAACCTTTTAATTATGAAAAAATCAATTTTCAAAACACTTACCATTGCATTCATCCTTGGTATTGTTTTAGTAGCTTGTGAAAAAAATGAAGAAGAGCTACAAGATGAACAATTACAGGAGTTACAGGAAACTCCAACTAAAAATGCAAAATATGTAGATGAACTAGATCAGACTTCATATGAAGTTGCAAAAATTCAAAAAGATGGTCACGAATATCATTTTATTGCATTAGGCGACGAAGATGAGATGATTGTGGCAGAAACATTATACGGGAATGCTTCTAAAAATGCTGAAGAAAGTTTACATAGCATAGAGCAGTCACCTTTTAATCTTTTTATCGCTTTAACATCGAATTCTGTATCCATCCCTGAACGAGTTGCTAAAACAGCTAAAGGTTCAGAACTACAGCAATCTGGAAGAAATATTGAAACCAGCGGAGTTTTATTAGAAATCAAAGATCCTAATTATTCAGAATCAATTGATCAAAAAGCTTGTTATGATATCGGTTCCACAGACTTTAGAAACATTTACTGTGGTGGAGTACCAGTTACCTCTACTCCTACAGATATTCGTTACTGTGATGATGGATTATGGTATTCTTTAACCAGAAGCTCTATTTATGGTGGAGATTGGAAAGAACTTGATGACACCTATACTCGTACAAATGTAGTTTGTGGATTAACTAGATTACAATTCTACGCTTGGGAAAATACTGCTTCTTGGCCTTTTAGCGACTGGAAATGGGTATTAAAATATCAGGTAGATCTACCTAATGGATACTGGTACTACTATTACTATACTTCTACAAATACAGAACGACAAGTAAAAAGAACTCGACCAACTAGTAGTGGATCTTTTAGAGCCTACACTAGATTCTATTAGAAGAACATATTACACAAATAATAAGATCCACCATACATTTACACAAATGTGTGGTGGATTATTTATTTCACTAAAATTAGTAACTTCATCATTAAAATATAAAAACATATTTAAATCATCTTTATGATCACTAAACCTGAGTTATACTTCAAAAATGATCAAGAATGGCGTATTTGGCTTCATGAGAATCATACGAATTCTGAAGGAGTGTATTTGATTTTTTATAAAGTAGAAAGTAAAGAACCTAGTATGCGTTGGGAAGAAGCTGTAAAGGTAGCACTCTGTTATGGATGGATAGATTCCACTGTAAAAAGATTAGATGATAAACGAAGAAGGCAATATTTCTGTCCACGAAAACCAAAAAGTGTTTGGAGCAAAGTAAATAAAACTTATATAGCAGACTTGGTCAAGAATAATTTAATGCAAAAAAGTGGTTTAAAATCGATAACTACAGCCAAAGAAAATGGGTCTTGGGGAGCTTTAGACAATGTAGAAAACGGTATTCTTCCGGAGGATTTACAAAAAGCTTTTAATACAAGTAAAATAGCATACACTAATTATAAAAATTTCTCACGAAGTTATCGAAAAAGCTATTTATACTGGCTAAACCAGGCCAAACGTCAAGAAACAAGAGACAAAAGAATTTCAGAAATCATAAGACTTTGCAAAGCTAATATCAAAACAAGAGATAATGGTAGATAACTTGAACAAAAAGAAATACTAATTTTAATATTAGAGAACAAACATTTCCATTAACAACACTTTAAGACATTTTGTTGTGTAATTCATTATTTTCGATTTTAATAAATCATATACAATGCACAAACACATCATCACTACCCTATTCCTAGGGTTGTTTCTAGTATTTAATACCCAAGCGCAAAAAGACAAAAAGAACTCTGCATGGGATGTTTCTAATCCCAATGGTCAATTTAACTATAAGGATCATACCTTTACTACAGATGAAGGAACCTGGATGAATCTCGATGTTAGTCCAGATGGAAAAACTATTGTTTTTGATCTTATGGGAGATATTTATAGCATTCCCGTAACAGGAGGAAAAGCCAAAACCTTACGTACAGGAATTCCTTTTGAAGTTCAACCACGTTTTAGTCCAGATGGATCAAAAATCTCTTTTACGAGTGATGCTGGTGGCGGAGATAATATTTGGTTAATGAATATCGACGGAAGCAATGCTAAACAAATAACTAAAGAAAAATTTAGATTATTAAACAATGCAACTTGGATGCCAGATGGAAATTATCTTATTGCTAGAAAACACTTTACATCTCAGCGTTCATTAGGAGCTGGAGAAATGTGGCAATATCATATTACTGGAGGCTCAGGAGTACAACTTACAAAAAGAAAAAATGATCAACAAGATGTAAACGAACCTAGTATTTCACCTGATGGAAAATATATGTACTATAGTGAAGATGTTTATCCTGGTGGTTTTTTTCAATACAACAAGGATCCAAATAAACAGATTTATGTAATCAAACGATACGATTTTGAAACCGGAGAAACTACAAGAATAACTGGAGGTCCTGGAGGTGCTGCAAGACCCCAAATATCTAAAGATGGTAAAAAACTAGCGTTTGTAAAACGTGTACGCACAAAAACAGTATTATATATCCACGATCTAGAAACTGGAGAAGAATGGCCAATTTATGATCAATTAAATAAAGATCAGCAAGAGGCTTGGGCAATCTTTGGAGTATATCCTAATTATAGCTGGATGCCAAACAATAATGAAATCGTATTTTGGTCTTCAGGAAAAATTAATAAAATTAATATAAAAGATTCTAGCGTTACCAACATCGAATTTACGGTAGATGCTACTCTAAAGATAGCAGAAACCGTTCATTTTAATACAGCTGTTGCCCCAAAAGAGTTTACAGCTAAAGTTATTCGTCATGCAGTAACTTCTCCTGACGGAACAACATTAGTTTTTAGTGCTTTAGGGAATCTATGGAGTAAAAAATTACCTAAAGGTAAACCTAAACGATTGACTACTCAGAACTCAGATTTTGAATTTGAACCAAGTTTCTCTCCAGATGGACAACATGTAGTTTTTGTAACTTGGAACGATGAAACATTTGGTTCTATTTGTAAAATCCCTGTATTAGGAGGAACTCCTATAAAACTGACCTCAGAAAAAGGCATATACCGAACACCTTCTTATAACCCTTCTGGTAACTTGATTACGTATCGAAAAGAAGGTGGAAATAATGACCAAGGAAGAAGTTTTAGTAAAAAAACTGGTATTTATACCATGTCTTCTTCCGGAAATAATCCAAAACTAGTTTTAAGGGAAGGAGAATATCCAAATTTTACGAAAGATGGGAAACGTATTTTCTATCAAACAGGAGGAACTTACTTTGGAAGTCTAACTAAAGAATTGAAATCAGCAGATCTTAATGGACAAGACAAAAAATCGCATATAAAATCAAAATACGCAAACCGATTAGTACCGAGTCCTGATAATAAATGGATCGCTTTTACCCATTTACACAAAGCCTATATAGCTCCCCTAATTATTAATGGAAAAACAATTGATTTAGATAATAAATCTACATTAGTTCCTGTCTCTCAAATTTCTAAAGACGCTGGTATTAACTTACACTGGTCCAAAAATAGCAAACAAGTATTCTGGACGCTTGGGAATCAGTATTTCTCAAATAAAATCGAAGATAGGTTTACATTCTTACCTAATTCTCCCGAAAAAGTAGGAGAAGTAACTGATAAAGGAATTTCTATTAATTTAATTACAGAAACAGATATACCAACAGGAAAAATTGTATTCACTAATGCGCGTATCATCACCATGGAAGGTGACAATGTAATTGAAGAGGGAACTATTATCATAAATGGAAACACGATAGAAAAGATTGGAAAAACAAGTGATATTAGCATTCCACAAAATGCAAAAGTATTCGACGTTAAAGGAAAAACAATTATGCCCGGTATCGTAGATGCACACGCACACGTTGGAGCATTTAGATATGGATTAACGACACAGAAGCATTGGCAACTATATGCTAATTTAGCTTTTGGGGTAACAACTGCTCATGACCCTTCTGCAAATACGGAAACTGTTTTCAGTATTTCGGAACTACTAAAAAGTGGAAAAATGGTGGGACCTAGACTTTATTCTACTGGTTTTATATTATACGGTGCGGACGGAGATTTTAAAGCAGTTGTAAATAATCTCGAAGATGCTAGATCTTCCATTCGTCGAACAAAAGCATTTGGCGCTAAATCAGTAAAAAGTTATAATCAACCGAGAAGGGATCAGAGGCAGCAGGTTATGCAAGCTGCTCGCGAATTAGAAATTAATGTCGTTCCCGAAGGAGGTTCTACTTTTTACCACAATATGAGTATGATCATGGATGGACATACAGGTGTAGAGCACAATATACCAGTAGCACCAGTTTATAAAGATGTATACGAGTTATGGAAAACTAGTAAAACAGGATATACACCCACATTAATTGTAAACTACGGAGGAATGAATGGAGAATATTTCTTCTACCAAAAAGATAATATTTGGGAAAATGAAAAATTATTAAAATACACGCCAAGATCTATCGTTGATGCTAGATCTCGTCATAGAACAATGGTTCCCGATGAAGAATATGAAAATGGACATATTTTGGTTTCTAAAACTGCGACAAAATTGACCAATGAAGGTGTCAAAGTTAATTTAGGAGCTCACGGTCAATTACAAGGTCTTGGAGCTCATTGGGAACTATGGATGCTTCAACAAGGTGGTATGACCAATATGCAAGCATTGCAAGCTGCAACCATAAATGGTGCTAATTATATCGGTGCGGGTAATGATATAGGATCGCTTAAAGAAGGAAAACTAGCGGATTTAATCGTTCTGGATAAAAACCCTTTAGAAAATATTCGAAATACAGAAACAGTAAAATATACTATGGTTAATGGCCGATTGTATGATACTGCAACCATGAATGAAATTGGGAATACTACAAAAGAAAGATCAAAGTTTTGGTGGGAAAATTCTAAATCTAACAAAGCTTTTCCTTGGCACGAAACGGCTCAGAGTTTTATGAAACCAGGTTGCGGGTGTCATCTAGGTCATAATTAAAAAGAAATTAGACAATCAAAAACAAAAAATATGCAATTAGCACAGGTAAATATTGCTGAAATGTTAGCCCCCATTAATGATCCTATTATGGCTGATTTTGTAAACAATTTAGATCGTATCAATGAATTGGCAGAAAAAAGTGATGGTTTTGTATGGAGACTAAAAGGAGATGAAGGAAATGCCACAGCAATGACTGTTTTTGACAACCTTTTTTTGATAATCAATATGTCCGTTTGGGAAAATATGGATGCACTATTTAACTTTACTTATAAAACGGTCCACGTAGAAATTTTAAAGCGTAAAAAAGAATGGTTTCATAAAATGCCTCGAATGCATATGGCATTTTGGTTTGTAGAAAATGGTCATGAACCTTCTCCGGAAGAAGCTAAAGAAAGACTATACTATCTGCAAGAACATGGAGAAACTCCTTATGCATTCTCATTTAAAAGTAAATTCTCGAAAGATGATGCTATTAATTATCAAAAACTATAAAGTAGTACTATTTATAGTTGTACTTCTTAGTACGGTAAGCTGTTCTAAAAAAGAAAAGGAACACTACGATATTGTAATTTCGGATATCAATTTAATCGAGATTGAAAATGGAAATATTACAACCAAAACGGTATATGTTAATGATGGGAAAATCACAAAAATTGAAGCATATGATAGTATTGACAACTATGTTACTAAAAATAAAATAGACGGAACGAATAAATACCTTCTTCCGGGTTTTTGGGATAATCATATTCATCTTAGAGGTGGAAAATCCTTGATAGAAGAAAATCGTAATCTACTTCCTCTTTTTATTGCTAATGGAATAACAACTGTAAGAGATGCAGGAGGAGACTTAACATTAGAAATTTTAAAATGGAGAAAGGAAATAAATGATAACACATTGGTCGGACCAACTATATATACCTCTGGTCCTAAGCTAGATGGAACAAATGCTACTTGGGCAGGTTCTTTACCTATAGAATCATCAGAAGATATTACCAAAGCATTAGATTCTTTAGAAAAAATCCCTTCAGATTTTGTAAAAATATACGATAGTAGAATATCTAGAGAAAATTACTTAGAAATATTAAAACAAGCCACAGATAGAAAAATGATTTCCTCAGGTCATATGCCATTTACAGTAGAACTTAACGAAGCACTAGATTATGGTATTGGAGCAATTGAACATTTGTATTATGTGTTGAAAGGTTGTTCTACCAAAGAATCAGAAATCACACAAGCAATTATCCAAAAAGAATTGGGTTTCTGGGATGCTATGGATGATCTAATTATTAGTTACAACGATTCTACGGCTCAGAATACTTTTCAAAATCTTAAAAAAACAAATACTTATGTTGTTCCAACATTACACATTGGTAATATTTTAAGCTATCTAGACGAGGTTGATCATACTCAAGATCCTTATTTAAAAATTATTGGAAAAGGAATCATTAAAACATATGAGGGTCGAATTAAACGTGCTTTAAATGCCTCGGAGAAAGCTAAAAAAACAAGAAAAGAATTAAATACTTTTTTTAAAACCCTTACAAAATCTTTACACGATGCAGATGTAAGGTTGTTAGCCGGATCAGATAGCGGAGCTTACAACTCTTATACATACTCTGGCATTTCATTACATCAAGAACTTGAAGCATTAGTGTCAACCGGGTTATCACCTTTAGAAGCTATACAAACCTCCGCATACAATGGATCGAAATTTCTTAAAAAAGATGAGATATCTGGCACTATAAAAATTGGAAAAAATTCTGATTTAGTTATCCTTAACAGTAATCCAATTGAACGTATTAAAAATACTCAAGATATTTACAAAGTAATTAAAGGAAGTCAGGTTTATGATCCTAAAAAAATGCAAATTGATTAACTTATTTTTTGACATATATCAACTGTTATTTTTTATCTTAATTAAAAATTAAAATAATAGTTATGAGTGTAATTATTAAAGTTAGACGTTTAGGTTTTACTTGGGAAACTCCTGACCCATTTTTATTCTGTGCATATCATGAAGATCAATATCCTAAAGGGAATGAAGAATTAGGCCCCGATGCACCTCTTGAAGGAAGAAACATAGGGCAAGATTTTATAAGTAAAGATGGCTGGAGAATGTACCACGGGAATAAAGTACCAGGTTTTCCAGCTCATCCTCATCG
This sequence comes from Aquimarina amphilecti, assembly GCF_900109375.1. Lineage (GTDB taxonomy): Bacteria > Bacteroidota > Bacteroidia > Flavobacteriales > Flavobacteriaceae > Aquimarina > Aquimarina amphilecti. The sequence goes on along the minus strand of NZ_FOAB01000004.1, from coordinate 281,465 downwards.
TGGGTTTGAAACTATAACTATTGTACAAAAAGGACTTGTGGATCATTCGGACTCTTTAGGTGCTGCTGGTCGTTTCGGTAATGGCGATGTGCAATGGATGACTGCTGGTAGAGGTGTGCAACATTCTGAAATGTTTCCACTATTAAATTCTGAAGAAGAAAACCCTTTTTTACTATTCCAAATTTGGCTTAATCTTCCTAAAAGTAAAAAAATGGTAGCCCCACATTTTAAAATGCTTTGGAGTGAAGAAATACCCAAGATCACTATCACTGACCAACAAGGAAAACTAATAGAAATTACATTAATTGCTGGAACGTTACAAAATCAAAAGGCTGAAACTCCAGCTCCAGATTCTTGGGCATCCAATTCAGAAAACGAAGTTTTAATAGCTACTATAAAAATGGCACCGAATGCCCAATACACATTTAAGAAGGCATCAGAAGGAATAAATCGTTCTATTTTCTTTTTTAAAGGAAATGAAATTGAAAGTGATGGATATAAAATCCCAGTAAATCATGAACTAATTACTGTAGCACATAAAGAATTAACAATTAAAAATGGTGACAAAGAATCTCATTTCCTACTTCTTCAGGGAAAACCAATTAATGAATCTGTAGTACAACAAGGACCATTTGTAATGAATACTCAACAAGAAATTAGAGAAGCTATTCTAGAATATCAACACAATCAATTTGGTAAATGGCCCTGGCCTACTTATGATCATGTACACGATAAATCAAAAGGTCGTTTTGCACTATACCCAGATGGAAACGAAATCACCAAAGATCAATAAAAAGCTAATAAACAATAGCTTAAGCATTACACATTATAGTTTTAAAAGTAACATCCTTTCAAAACTACTATTAAAATACTATCTTTATTAAAGGGAATAAAAAAAGTAAAGTATTTAAACTGTAAATCTATATGCTAAAAAAAGTACTATACTTCTTCCCAATCTTCCTGTTATTTTTATCAACATTATCTTGCTCAAAAGAAACTGTAATCACTGATTCGGAAAGAGAATGGTTATCAGAAAATGATAGTATTACTGTCGCTATATACCCTTATTACCCACCTTATCAATTTGTCAATGAACAGAATGAAATTGATGGTATTTTCATAGATTATTTAAAATTAATTGAGCAAAAAATTGGATACAAATTCAAAAAAAAACGTTACAACCATTGGCCCCAATTAATACAAGATGTAAAAAATAATGATGTTCAATGCATATTAGAAATCCAAGAAACTAAAGAACGAAAATCATACTTAAACTTTTACACTCCTCTTTTTAAATCTCCTCACGTAATCGTCACCAGATCAAACGCTAATTTTGGAATCAATTTTAATAGTCTAACTAACAAAACTATTGTTCTACCAGAAGACTATGCCATAACAGAAATTTTAAAACGTACATATCCCAATTTTAATATTGTAACCGAAAAAGATGAACAAACATGTTTAATAAAATTGAATTCTGGAGAGTACGACGCTTACATAGGTCCTAAAGCCTTGGTTAATTATTATATAAGGATAAAAAAACTAAATGATATAAAAATAACCTCAGATACGACCTTAGAATATGAACCCGGAGTTGCTGTAAATAATAGTAATACTATTCTACACAATATTTTTTCTAAAGTACTTTCTAATATTACAAAAGAAGAAAAAGAATCAATACTAAATAATTGGTATTACAGTAATGTTACTCCTTTTTATCAAACTCCTAATTTTTGGATAATGGTATTCTTAACCACACTATTATTATTCATTCTAGGAGCATCTTTTAATACCTATCTTAAATATAAAATTAAACAGAAAACGGAAGAATTAATAATTGCTAGAGATATTGCCGAAGAAAGTAATCGTTTAAAAACAAATTTTATTTATAATATTCCACAGGAAATAAGAACTCCAATGAATGGAATTATTGGACTTTCGGAGTTTTTGACTGATGAGGATTTAAGTTCAAAAGAGAGACAGAAATATACTCAAATGATTATTGGAAATAGTAAAGAATTATTATCTATTATTGATAATATCCTTGAAATTTCTCAATTACAAACCAAAAGATTCACCCTAAGGTTAATTGAAATCAATCTTCGAGACGTTTTCAAAGCACTAATTTCTCAACATCAAGTAAAAGCAGAAGAGAAAAACATTAAAATTAGTATTAAAAACAAACTCACAAATTCCGAAAACTTAGTTTTGATGGATCGTCCTAAACTAAATAAAATATTAAATGTTTTTATGGATAACGCTATAAAACATACTAATAATGGAACTATAGCTATTTTATGTTCTGCAATAAATGGGGAGTTATCTATTTCTATAAAAGATACTGGGATTGGGATTGGAGATACAAAAAAAAGTAAAATAATTACTAACCTAAATATTACAAACAATACAACAAATACAATAGAAAAATATGATGGAATAGGATTAGGGCTTACTATTGCCAAAAAAAATGCTGATTTTATTGGAGGACAGATTACATTAATAAGTCAGAAAGATGAAGGAAGTACTTTTACCCTAAAAATCCCGCATAATCAAGTTCAAAATAACAACTCACATACAAAAGGAAATACTGAAAAAAGCTCTTTAAAAACAGAAAAAAATATCATTTTAATCGCTGAAGACGGTGAAACTAATTTTTTATTTCTTAAAACAATTCTTACAAAAATGAATGATTATGATTTCACAATCTATAGAGCAAAAAATGGGCAGGAAGCAGTAACTATTTGCGAAGAAAATAAAAGTATTGATTTAGTTCTTATGGATATTAAAATGCCAATCATGAATGGGTATGATGCTACAGCATATATAAAAAAAATGAGACCTAATTTACCGATAATCGCACAAACGGCTTACTCTATAGAGGAAGATGTGCAAAAGGCGTTAGATGCCGGATGCGATGATTTTGTTTCTAAACCGGTAGACAAAAAGATCTTAAAACCAATGTTAAGTAAATACTTTCCTGTATTTAAGAACAGAAATAAGACCAGCTAGTATATGAAAAAAAAGATCGCTTATGTGTTTATTTTCTTCTACTTAATAGTGGGAGTTACATCTTGTTCTAATCAGGATATTCTCTCAGAGTCTCAAAGAGATTGGCTTCTAAAACAAGATGCCATTACTGTAGCGGTATATGCATATTATCCTCCTTATCAGTTTATAAACAAAAAAGATAGTATTGATGGTATTCTAGTAGACCATTTTGGCCTTATTGAAAAAAAGATTGATTACCGTTTTCGAAAAAAATACTATACCAATTGGTCTAACCTAATAAAGGACGCTCAAAATAACAAAATTGATATTGTATTAGAAATGCAGGAAACTGCGGGAAGAGAAAAATATCTAAATTTTTACACTAAATTTTTCGAAACGCCATTTGTTTTGGTAGTTAGAGAAGAAACTGATAGCACACTAAAATTCAATAATTTTCTGGATAAGAGGATTACTGTACCAAAAGGATATTCTATAGATGATCATCTTAAAGAAAATTATTCTAATTTAAATATTAAAAACTATCCTGACGACATTACCTGTTTACTTAAGTTACAATCCGGAGAAGCAGATGCATATATTGGTGGTAAGGCATTAGTAAATTATTTAATAAAATCAGAAGGAATCACAGGCTTAAAAGTAATTACAGAAATTGATTATAGTTATATCCCTAGTATAGCAGTTAGCAAGGAAAATAAAACTTTAAACGAAATTATTGCAAAAGCTACGCGTAACATTACCGATAAAGAAAAACAGGAAATTCTCGATAATTGGCTTTTTGATGTCGTAAAACCTTTTTACAAAAAACCAAAATTCTGGTTCATTTCATCCATTATATTTTTCACAGCTTTAGCAAGTATTATTTTAATTCACTTTTATTTAAAATTTAAAATCAAGCAAAAAACCCAAGAACTCCAAATTGCAAAGGATAAAGCCGAAGAAAGTAATAGAATAAAAACCAATTTTATTCAAAATATATCTCATGAAATTAGAACTCCTATGAATGGAATTATGGGATTCTCAGAGTTATTGAAATCCGATGTTATTACAGAAGAAGAAAGACAAGAATATACGGAAATCATTATAGCGAGTGGTAAAGATTTAATTACTTCTGTGGATAATATTCTAGAAATTTCCGTGTTAGAAACAAAACAAAGTAAAGTACGATTTACCCCAACAAATTTAGAAGAATTGTTTTCGCAATTAATATCTGAACATTCACCTAAAGCTAATGAGAAGAATCTTATTATAAAATTAGAAAACAAAATTCCAAAGGAAGAAAATATAATCATTACAGACCATCCTAAACTTTATAAAATATTAAGTAGTCTAATTGATAATGGTATAAAATTCACTCATTCTGGTTCAATAATAATCTTTTCTTATATTGTGGAAGATTATGTTGCTATATCAATAAAGGATACAGGAATAGGAATTAAACAAAAAGATCGAGATATTATTTTTAAAAGTTTCTCTCAATCAGAAAAAGAGATTTCTAAAAATTTTGGAGGTCTTGGTTTAGGTCTAGCCATTGCAAAAGAATACACCAACTTAATCGGAGGAAATATTTCCTTTATAAGTAAAGAGCAAGAAGGTAGTGCCTTCTTACTAAAAATTCCATACACCCCAATGCAGAATAACGCAGAACTATCTACTAAAAAAAAGGGAGAAATAATTCCAGAAAAACATGTCGTACTAATTGCTGAAGATGGTGAAGTCAATTTCTTATTTTTAAAAACAGTCTTAACGAAAATGATTGATTTCGAGTTTATCATTTATCGTGCTAAGAATGGAAAGGAAGCTGTAGAAATATGCCAAGAAAACGAAAAGATTGATTTAGTTTTAATGGATATCAAAATGCCAATTATGGATGGTTATGATGCAACTAAACGCATTAAAAAAATGCGCCCTGATCTTCCTGTTGTGGCGCAAACAGCATATTCTACAGAAGAAGATATTGAAAAAGCTTTGGAAGCAGGATGTGATGACTTCCTTGCCAAACCAGTAGATAGAAAAATATTAAAACCAATATTAGACAAATACATTTCTATATTCAAAAATAAATAATAAGTATCGTGTCTCTAGAACATCAATATGCTGGTTTTTTAGACAGTAAACTATTATGGAAAGATAATAGTCTTTTTGAACTTTCACAGTTTAAACTACACCACTCTAATATTGATACCTCCAAAGAGCTTTCTATTAATATTCCTCATAATGAAGTACTGGGAAAAAGAATTGAACACTTTTTTGAGCATTATATAAATAATTCAAGTCATTATAAGTTAATACTAAAAAGTCTTCAAATATTTCGAAATAAAATAACTATTGGTGAATTAGATTTCATAATAGAAGATCTACACAATAAAGATATTTTACATATTGAATTGATTTATAAGTTCTACTTATACAATCCAGAAAAAAGCAACATTGTTTTAGAAAGATGGATCGGACCTAATCAGAACGATAGTTTACTAGAAAAAGTTACTAAACTAAAAGAAAAACAATTGCCACTACTCTATCGTAGCGAAACCATTAAAAAATTAAATGAACTAAATATACAAGCAAATAACATAAATCAAAAAGTCTGTTTTTTCGGAAATCTATTTATCCCTTTATCTTATCAAAACAAAAAAATTCCACATCTAAATAATGATTGTATTCAAGGGTTTTGGATCCATAAAAAAGATTTCGTGTCGGATAAATATGGCTCTTTAGAATATTTTATACCTCAGAAAAAAAATTGGATCATACATCCAAAACATAATAAGATCTGGTACACGTACACATCAATACTGGAGCAACTTCAGACACAACTTCATAAAAAAAAATCTCCATTACTCTGGATAAAAAGTAATGAAGATTCTTTCTCTAAGTGTTTTATTGTTTGGTGGTAGTTGATCTACAAATCATTTATGTAACTACCATATAAATCTTTAAATCTAAATCCTTCGGATAATCTATATTTACTTAACTTTTTATGTTCTACTAATCCCCATAACAAGAATTCTTTCATAAAATAGCTGTCTTTTTTATCTACACCATCTTGATATTTTTCGATAAGGTGACTTAATGGTTTAATTTCGTCCAATTTTTTCTTGTATTCATCTTCTGGGATTTCATCTAAAAGTTCAAAACCACTTTGCTCAAAAAACCAATCGATCAGTTCTTGATATGGGCTTCTCTCACTTTCTTTTTCTAACTTCTCTATTTTTGGAAAAAACTCGGAAAATAATGTTTTAACAGCATCTGAAATTAATGTATGGGCTACAGAAGCCGCTCCTTCTTGCTCACCTTCATAAACTAATTCTACCTTACCAGTTATTGCAGGAACTACTCCCATAAAGTCACTAAGTCTCAATAACGTATGCTCATCTCCAGATTTAAGAGCTCTATATTCTGCCGTACTCAATAAATTCTCATATGCAGTAATACTCATTCTGGCACTTACTCCACTTTTAGAATCAATGAACTCGCTTTCTCTAGCCTGAAAACTAATTTGTTCTAATAAGTCCTTTGCCAAATCAGGTACATAAACGAGTGTGCTTTGTCTAGAGTCTAATTGAGCTTCTTGCTGCGTTATAGTTTTAGCAATCTCTATAGTTTCGGGATAATGCGTTAGTATCTGAGAACCAATTCTATCTTTAAGAGGAGTAACTATACTACCTCTGTTCGTATAATCCTCTGGATTTGCTGTAAATACAAATTGCATGTCTAACGGTAATCGAAGTTTAAAACCTCTTATCTGAATATCCCCTTCTTGAAGAATATTAAACAATGCAACCTGAATACGAGCTTGTAAATCAGGTAGTTCATTAATTACAAAAATACAACGATTAGCTCTTGGAATCATTCCGAAATGGATAACTCTATCATCTGCATAACTTAACTTTAGATTTGCAGCTTTGATAGGATCTACATCACCAATAATATCAGCCACTGTTACATCAGGAGTAGCTAATTTTTCAGCAAAACGATCATTTCTATGCATCCAAGATATAGGTGTTTCATCTCCTTTTTCTTTAATTAATGTAACTGCATATCTTGATATTGGATGAAATGGATCATCATTGATCTCAGATCCTTCGACAACAGGAATCCATTCATCTAATAAATTAATCATTTGTCTTGCTAAACGAGTCTTTGCCTGACCTCTTAAACCTAATAAATTGATATTATGTCTAGATAATATAGCTCTTTCTAATTCAGGAATAACGGTATTCTCATATCCGTAGATTCCGGTAAAAGTATCCTCTTTATTACCAATCTTAATTCTTAAATTATCTCTAAGTTCATCTTTTATACTTCTACTACTATATCCTGATGCCTTTAGTTCTCCAAATGTTTTTATATTCTTTAAATCCATATTTTCTTTTCCGAAATAGTCTTTATTTATAATTTCTTTTATCCTTTAATTCTTTTTTTTCTATTAGTTTCATAATCTTCAAAAATCATCTCTCCAAGTCCTTTTAACCCTGTATAAAAAGCTTTACCTTGATTAGCATGGGTAAATTCTCTAACAAATTGCATTAAATAAGGATCTTGTGCGATCATAAAAGTAGTTATGGGTATATGTAACTTTCTAGCTTGTTGCGCCATCATATAACATTTGTTTACAATATTGCGATCTAAACCATTACTATTTTTATAATATTGACCATCTGGCATCCTTAGACAACTAGGTTTCCCATCAGTGATCATAAAAATTTGCTTATTTGTATTACGTTTTCTTCGCAACATATCCATTGCAAGTTGCAGTCCTGCAACAGTATTAGTATGATAAGGTCCAACTTGTAGATACGGTAAATCTTTAATTGCTATTGGCCAAGCATCATTTCCAAATACAAGTATATCCAAAGTATCCTTAGGATATCTTGTAGTAATAAGTTCTGCTAAAGCCATTGCTACCTTTTTAGCCGGAGTAATTCGATCTTCTCCATACAGTATCATACTATGACTAATATCAATCATCAATACTGTACTCATCTGAGCCTTGTACTGTGTCTCTTCTACAACTAGATCATCCTCAGTCAAGTTTAATTCTCCAATACCATGATTTATTTGCGCATTTTTCAAACTTTCTGTGATGGATATTCTCTCAAGACCATCACCATATTGATAATTTCTATATTCTCCAGCATGCTCATCACCTCTTCCAGTATATTTAGTTCTATGATTTCCAGACCCACTTCGTTTTAAGTTTCCAAAAATTTGATCCAAGGCTCTCTTTCTAATAGCTCGTTCGGTTTTGGCGGTAATCGACATCCCTCCTTTTCCATCAGGTTTAATTTCTTCTCGGATATATCCTTTTTTCTTCAGATCTTCAATAAAATCATCTAGTGTATATTCTTCAGTTGTAAGCTTATATTCTTTATCTAATTCTCTCATCCAATCTAAAGCTTCATCTAAATCTCCAGAAGTATGAGTAATAATCTCCTGAAAAATATCAAAAAGTTTGTCAAATGGAGATTGTTCAGGTGCTTCATAATTTTTAAAAGCAAATCCTTTTTTTAAAAATCCCTTTTTCTCTTTCATTATATAAATTTAGCACATTTTACAAAAGATATGAACCGAACAAGATGCTAATCATACGGAATTAACAAATGTTTTGGAATTGTCTTGGCTAAGAAGCTCAATTCATCCTAAATAATAAACTCTATACAATTCTTATCTTTGAGAAATCAGATATAATTTTCAGAATAATCAAAAAAATATCTTATTCAGTTTATGAAAAATTCATTCCTACTCTTACTCATATTTTTTCCATTTATAAATTATGCTCAGGACGACATCCAAAAAGTAAAATCTACAATTTCTAAAAGTGAGATTGAAGGACATATTTATTTCCTCGCATCAGATGAATTGAAAGGAAGGCAAACTGGTAGTCCTGAAAATAAGATAGCAGCTCAGTACTTAGCTAATATGCTAAGATCTTACGGAGTAAAACCTGTAAAAGAAAGTAAAAACTACTTTCAGAAAGTTACGCTTAATACCACATCTCAATTTGAACGAGCAGAATTGAAAATAGGAAAATTTAGCACTTCCAAAATTATAACAATCAACAAAGCGAACACTTCCTTTTCCGGACCATTTGTATTTGTAAATTATGGTCTGAAAGAAGATTATATCAATATTAATGTAAAAGATAAAATAGTTATAGCATACTCCGGAACAAAGGAAAATAGTAACCCAAGATTTGCATTTTCCAAAATACAAGAGAAAACTGATATTGCTAAGGAAAAAGGAGCTATTGGTATTATTGAGGTAAATTCAATAAATAACCGAATTTGGTCTCAATTAGATCATAGGTTTAACGGAGAAAAAATGAATGTTTCTGAAGAAGACACACCAAATAACTTCACTTATTTATGGGTAAATGATGAGAAAGAAGAAATCAGTAAATTCTTTACAGATAAAAACGAGGTGAATGGGTCAATTAATATTCAAGGTATTAAAAAAGGCAAAGTGGTTTCTCAAAATGTTGTTGGAATGGTAGAAGGTACAGATCCAAAATTAAAAGATGAATATGTAATCTACTCTGCTCATTATGACCATGTAGGTATAGGAAAAGCTGTTAATAATGATTCTATTTATAACGGAGCAAGAGATAATGCTGTAGGGACAGTTACCGTATTATCTGCTGCAGAAAACATTGCCAAATACCCAACTAAAAGATCTGCCCTATTTATATTATTTACAGGAGAAGAAAAAGGATTACTAGGTAGTAAATGGTATGTAGAACACCCTATGATCCCTTTACATAAGATAGTATACTGCTTTAATAGTGATAATGGTGGTTATAATGATACCAGCATCGCTACAATAGTTGGTTTAGAAAGAACAACTGCATCAGAAGATATTAAAAAAGCTGCAACCCCTTTTGGACTGAAGGCCATTGATGACCCAGCACCAGAACAAGGTTTGTTTGACAGATCTGATAATGTACATTTTGCAGCCAAGGGCATCCCAGCTCCAACATTTAGTATGGGATTTACTGCTTTTGATGAAGAGATAACAAAATATTATCATCAAGTAACTGACAACCCTGACACCTTGGATTATGAATATCTTCTAAAATTCTTTCAATCCTATGTATTAGCATGCAGAAATATTGCAAATAACCCTAAAACACCATTCTGGGTAAAAGGCGATAAATATTATGATGCTGGCATAAAACTATATAACAAAAAATAGATTTTTATTTTATCTTCTATCATTATGAAACCTATTGTATTAATTAGCTTTATATGCTTATTCATGATATCGTGTAAAAAACAAAATCCATTAGAAAAAATAATAAGCTCTGATGCTCCACAAATAGTAAATGTGGTTAAAAATATCGAAAAACATGAAGTTCAGATTTTATATAGTCAGATAGATCGTAATAAAAAAGGGCAAGTAATTTTTACAGATTACGAATTCAATGTTTCTGATAGCACTTATTTTTATCCAGCAAGCTCCGTTAAACTCCCTATTGCTTTACTTGCTTTAGAAAAATTAAATGAATTGCAAAAAAAAAGTATTCCTATCTATAAAGAGACTAATTTTAGCACCGAACAAGATTCGACATATACCACTATAGAAAAAGAAATCACTAAAATCTTTGCAGTAAGTGATAATCAAGGGTACAATCGATTATTCGAATTTCTCGGGCAGAATTACATAAATCAAACATTAAACTCCAAAAATATAGATAGTAGAATATCTCATAGATTATCAATAGATAACGCCGACAATATCAAATCCCAATCTTTAGTTTTCAAAAAAAACATTCGCGATAGTATTCATCTATATAAACAAGCGAGTATTAAAAATCAACCAATTACAAAACTATCCTTAGAAAAAACGTTAAAAGGTAAAGGCTATATTCATAATGACTCATTAATACAACATCCAAAGGATTTTTCTAAAAAAAATTATCTCCCTCTAAGATCTCTACATGAAATAATGAAACGGATTCAATTTCCTGAAGTTTACAGTTCGAAAGAGTGTTTTAATATCCTGAAAAAAGATCACGATTTTGTATTAGAAGCTATGAAAACGCTTCCATTCGAAGTAGGCTATGACAAAAAAGAATACTACGATGGGTATGTAAAGTTTTTTATGTTTGGTGACACAAAAGAAGACATTCCAAAACATATAGAAATCTATAATAAAGTTGGATATGCTTATGGTTACCTTACGGATTGCGCTTATATCAAAGACACAAAAAACAATGTAGAATTCATCCTTTCGGCGACAATACACGTAAATGTGAATGAAATTTTTAACGATAACAACTATGAATATGATGCTATTGGAATTCCATTTCTAGCAGAATTAGGGCGAAAAATCTACGATTTAGAAAAACGAAGAAGCAACTAATATGACTTAAAAAAAATACTTTTCTAAACAATTCTTCAAAATAAATCGCTAATTACCTCTTAAAATACGACGTTTTAAGAATTATTGATCTTTTTTTAACAAAATTATATATTTAAAAGAATTCTAATGAATTAATTTTATAATCCCTTAGTTTTAAGAACGTTTAAGTTTAGTACAAAGAACAACAAAATATGGTTACACATTTTATAATCGAGTAATTATATATTATGTAGTTAGCATAGTATATAGTTTTAAAATAACAACTTATGAAACAATATATACTATTCTTATTATTATTTTCTTTTGGTACACTATATCCGAAAAACATTTCTCTGCGATCAAATCCCTCCATAACAATTCAAAATCAGATAGATAGAAAATTATCCGAAGAGGAAGAAAAAAAACGTGGATTAGATTTATTAGCTACAGAAATTATTGAACAAATTGATGAAATTGATTTAAGAAAAATGGCACGATCCGCTATTTTCGAAACTTCCTATGGATTTAGGTGGAAAATGGTTAATCTACATACAGGAAATATCATTATCATAAAGGTTGATAAGAATTTCAAACTAATTTCAGCCAGGAATAGTAAGAAAAAAAAAATAATGACACCTTAAAATAAAAACATTAAGCAAGTATTGTTTTTAAATTTTCGTAATCCTCTAAATACTCCCAATAAATAATTCTATCAAACGCATATTGGATCAAAATATATTTCTCACTTATAGATAGAATTCGATCTACTGATACTAGTTTCTTCGAAGGAGATTTTACGATTACTTCTTCAACTATTTCTTGATTTCTAGCATCAAAACCATGTACGATAGTATGATTCTGTAAAGTAAGTTCTATAAATTTCATATTATTATTTTGATCCTTCAAATGTACCTATTTTTCACCTTAACACCCCTTTAAGAGTTTCGCATTTTCATTTTCTTAACTTTAGCTTCTTAATTAGATAATCAATCAAAAATGTTAAAAAGATTTTTCCTTTTAACTCTTGTATTTTTTAGTATTTCTGGTTTTTCTCAAAAAAAAATATCTGTAATCTATACTGGAAATATGGGCGTCTATATTTCTAATGGACAATCTTCAGTATTAATTGATGGTTTACACGCTAAATATGGTGATGATTATCTGTTTCCTTCAGATTCTTTAGTAGACAAAATATATAAAGAACTACAACCAGACGCAATTCTATTTACACACTCTCACGGAGATCATTTCAATCCATTACTCTCTAAAAACTACCTAACTTCTAATAAAAAAGCAGTTTTATTCGGTCCGAGTCAGGTAACAGAAAAAATTACATCTTTAAACGATCGATTGTTTACTGTAGCAACTAAAGATTATAATAAACAAACAATACCTTTTAAAGATTTTAAAATTACCGGGGTAAAAATAAATCATGCAGGAAAAAGACATATTTCTATTGAAAATATTGGTTACATCATTGATTTTGGAACAAAAAAAATTCTGCATGTTGGTGATACCAATTGGATGCAAGAAATCAATTTATTTACTAAATTAAAATTGATAAATGAAGATATTGATATTGCAATTCTACCGTATTGGATGTTATTAGAAAATAATGCTAATAATCTAATTAAAGAGCACATTAATGCTAAACAAATTATCGCAACACATATTTCACCAAGAATAAAGAAACAAGAACTACTGCATATAAAGAAAAGATATCCCGATATACATTTTTTAACAACATTAGAACAACAAATTCAATTATAACTAACTCACTCTATAAAATGAAAAGATTACTATTTCTATTATCTCTTATCCTAATATCCTCTGCTTCTGCACAAGAGTTTTCTATGGATTATGTAAAAAAAATACATCCGCGTAATATTGGTCCTGGTGGGATGAGTGGACGTGTAACTTCTATCGACGTTGTTACTTCTGATCCAGATATTATGTATGCAGGAACAGCTTCTGGAGGATTATGGAAGTCCACATCTGGTGGAATTAAATGGAAACCCGTCTTTGACAAGGAAGTTACTTCTTCGATTGGTGCTGTTGCTATTCAACAATCAAATCCTTCTGTAGTTTGGGTTGGAACGGGAGAAGGTAATCCAAGAAATAGTCTTAATGGAGGTTACGGTATTTATAAATCCTTAGATGGTGGTAAAAACTGGAAGTTGATGGGATTAGAAAAAACTCGTCATATTCATCGAGTAGTAATCGATCCTACTAATCCAAACATTGTATATGTTGCGGCTATCGGTTCTCCTTGGGGAATACATCCTGAAAGAGGAATTTTTAAAACAACTGATGGAGGAGAAACCTGGAACAAAGTTCTTTTTGCAAATAATAAAACAGGAGCTGCAGATCTAGTAATGGATCCTACCAATCCTAATAAATTAATTGCTGCTTTATGGGAACACAAACGTGACCCTTGGTTTTTTAAATCAGGAGGTGAAGGTTCTGGATTATATATTACTCATGATGGAGGAAAAACTTGGCAAGAAAGAACAGATAAAGATGGATTACCAAAAGGTGATCTAGGAAGAATTGGAATTGCTATATCTAGGAATAAACCTAATATTATTTACGCATTAATTGAAGCAAAGAAAAATGCTCTATATAAATCTGAAGATGGAGGATTTAACTGGAAAAAAATTAATGATAAAAATGACATTGGTAATCGTCCTTTCTATTATTCAGAAATATATGTAGACCCTCAGAATGAAAACAGAGTATATTCAGTATTTACATATGTAAATGTATCAGAAGATGGAGGAAAAAATTTCAAACAATTAATGCCTGCTTATGGTGTTGATAATGGAGTGCATCCAGATCACCATGCATGGTGGATACATCCTCAAGATGGTAATTTTATGATCGATGGTAATGATGGAGGTTTAAATATTACACGAGACGGAGGAAAAACTTGGAGATTTATAGGAAATTTACCTGTTGCTCAATTTTATCACATTAATGTAGACAACGAATATCCGTATAATGTATATGGAGGTATGCAAGATAATGGTAGTTGGAGAGGTCCCGCTTATGTATGGAAAGCTCAAGGAATTAGAAATTCTTATTGGCAAGAAATATCTTTTGGAGATGGTTTTGATGTAGTACCAGATAAAGATGACTCCAGATATGGATGGTCTATGAGTCAACAAGGGTTTGTAAGTCGTTATGATTGGATGACGGGTAATAATTATACAGTTAAACCAACTCATTCAGATCCTGAAGTAAAATTACGTTTTAATTGGAATGCTGCTATCAATATTGATCCTTTCGATAATAACACATTATATTTTGGAAGTCAGTTTGTTCATAAGAGTAAGGACAAAGGATTAACATGGGAAGTAATCTCTCCTGATTTATCCACGAATGATCCAGAAAAACTAAAACAAGCAGAAAGCGGCGGTTTAACAATGGATGCTACTGGAGCAGAAAATCATTGTACCGTTTTAGTAATAGAACCTTCACCTTTAGAGCAAAATATGCTTTGGGCAGCAACAGATGATGGTCGTGTTCATATTACTCAAAATGGTGGCGCAAACTGGACTGATATTTCTAAAAATATAAAAGGATTGCCAAGTGGTAGTTGGATCGTTCAAATTAAAGCTTCTAATAAGAAAAAAGGAGAAGCTCTCTTGGTAGCTAACGATTATAGAAGATTTAATTACACTCCTTATGCATATAGAACCGTAGACTATGGGAAAACTTGGGAACGTATAGTAGATAGTGGAGATGTAAAAAGTTATGCTTTGAGTATTGTAGAAGATCCTATTGAGAAAAACTTACTTTTCTTAGGAACAGATGACGGATTATATATTTCTCTAAATGCAGGTAACAAATGGACAAAATGGACATCTGGTTTCCCTACAGTTTCTGTAAAAGATTTGGTAATACAACCTAGAGAACACGATCTGATAATAGGAACTTTTGGTAGAGCTGCATGGGTTTTAGATGATATTAGACCTTTACGTGCACTAGCAAAGAATAAAAATATTCTTAATCAAAAACTACAATTATTTAACCCTCCAACTGCATATCAAGCAGCTTATCAACAACCTACAGGAAGTCGTTTTGGTGCTGATGCTGTCTATAACGGGGAGAATCGTGATTTTGGTGCCCATATTTCCTTTTTTGTAACCGTAGAACAAAAAGAAGCGTCTAAAAAAGAGAAGAGTTCGAAAGATGAAAAAGAAAACAATGAAGAAGAGGTGGATGAAAACAAAGAAAAAAAGGTGAAATGGGATTCTATACATTTAAAAATATATGATGGTGATAGACTAATCAGAACACTTAAACAGAAAACTCCGGATTCTACTGGAATTCATAAAATGCGTTGGTTTATGGATGAAAAAGGTGTAGACAGACCATCTAGAAAGATTCAGAAATCTAAAAGAGAACCTGGTGGAGTTAGTGTTAAACCTGGTACTTATAAATTACTAATGGAATATGGTGATCAAAAATCTGAAACTAGTATAGAAATTAAGTCAGATCCTAGATTACAGGTTTCTCAGCAAAACATAAATGAAATATATGCTGCTTCTAAAAACTTGGAATCTATGAGGCAAACAGTCGCTGATGCGGTTAAGCAACTAGTAGAAAGCAAAGAAGTAGCTTCTAAATATCAAAAAGAGCTTAAAAAACTAGATAAAAAGAAGTTTAAAGATCAAATTAAGTCTTCTAAAGATATTATTAAAAAAATTGATTCTACCATAGCTATTTATCTAGGTAAAGAAGATAAAAGGCAAGGAATTACTCGTAACCCAGAAATAACTGTAATGCAACGCCTTGGTACTGCTGGATGGTATACAGGTAGTAGACAAAATGGCTTAACAGTTACCGAAAAAACTTTGATAAAACATGCAAATAATGCATTAAAAGAAGCTTTAGATAAAACAAATACTTTCTTTACTAAAGATTGGAAACCATACCAAGAAGCAATAGAGAAATTAGAAACATCTCCGTTTAAGGAGATAAAAACTTTCACAATCAAATAAACATTTTAAATCATGAAAAAACTCATTATCCTAGGAATTGGAGTGCTACTACTCTACTCCTGTAAAAAAGAAAAGAAAGAAGCAATTGTTGTTCCACCCATTGCAATTGAAGAATACTCAATTGAACAATTTATGGACAATGAAAATGCATTTTCAAATGGATTCTCTAATGATAAGTCTAAAGTACTTATGACCAGCAACCGTTCTGGAATTTACAACATGTATACCACTTCGGTTAAAGGTGGTGAACTCATTCCAGTTACAAAATCAGATAGTTCTTCCATTTTTGGGATTTCTTATTTCCCTGAGGACGATAGAATACTATTTAGAATGGACGGTAATGGGGATGAGATATATAAAATCTTTCTTAAAGATAGTTCTGGTATTACACGATTAACACCAGAAAAAAATGTGAGAGCTTTATTTAGAGGCTGGTCAAAAGATGGAAAAAGTTTCTTTTATGGAAGTAATGAACGAGATCCCAAGTATATGGATCATTATGAAATGAATATTGCTGATTTTACTTCTAAAATGATTTATCAGAATAACGATGGGATGGATTTTGGCGGTATGTCTGAAGACCGAAAATACATTGCCCTAACCAAGGCGGTTACAACAAACGATGTCGATCTGTATATAATGAATACGGCAACCAATGAGAAAATTAAAATTAATGAGAATATAAGTGGTAACCAACCGCAAGATTTTTCTCCTGATAATGCTTCATTCTACTTTACTACTGATGACAATGCAGAGTTTAGCTATTTAATGAAATACAATCTTATAGATGGTACAAAAGAAAAAATAGCAGAAAAAAAATGGGATATTAATTCATTTTATTTTACCCGAAATGGAAAATATCAGGTGATGTTTACCAATGAAGATGCAAAAACTGTAATGGATGTAAAAGAAGCTGCTACTGGTAAAGCGATAGAGTTCCCTTCATTTGAAAACAAAGAAATTTCAAGTGCTAGTTTTTCTAGAGATGAAACTATGGCTTTTTTAAATGTCTCTGGATCGAGTACTCCAAGAAATGTATATTCTTATAATGTGGCTTCTAAAGAGTATTATCAACTAACAGATGTATTGAATAAAGATATTAATGAGGATGATCTAGTCGCATCAGAAGTAGTACGTTTTAAATCCTTTGATGGATTAGAAATCCCTGCAATATACTATAAACCAAAGCAGGCAACTGCTGATAATAAGGTACCTGCGTTAGTATGGGTACACGGTGGTCCTGGAGGACAATCCAGACAAGGCTTTAGTTCACAAATTCAATATTATGTAAATCACGGATATGCAATTCTAGCAGTAAATAACCGAGGAAGTAGTGGTTACGGAAAAACATTTTACAAAATGGACGACCAGAATCATGGAGATAAAGATCTAAAAGATTGTGTAGCTGGAAAAGATTGGTTAGCGCAACAAGATATTATCGACGCTAATAAAATAGGAATTATTGGTGGTTCCTATGGAGGATATATGACTATGGCAGCGCTGACTTATACTCCTGAAGACTTCAAAGTGGGCGTTAATATATTCGGAGTTACTAACTGGTTAAGAACACTAAAAAGTATTCCGCCATGGTGGGAATCTTTTAAAGATGCTTTATATACAGAGATGGGAGATCCTAATACGGCTGATTCAGTAAGATTACGTCAAATTTCACCATTATTTCATACTGAAAAAGTAACAAAACCTTTAATTGTTTTACAAGGAGCTAAAGATCCTAGAGTTCTAAAGGTAGAATCAGATGAAATAGTCGCAGGAGTTAAGAAAAATGGTGTTCCTGTAGAATATGTATTATTTGAAGATGAAGGACATGGGTTTGTAAAAAAGGAAAATCAAATTGAAGCCTACGGAAGAATCCTAAAATTCTTAGATAAATATCTAAAAGAACCTGGATCAGAAATCATTAATGACGGAAAATCTGAAACAAAAACTGTAGAATCAGAATCTTAATAACATACTATTGCCAAATATATTTATGAAAAAAACAATTGTGTTCCTAACGGTGCTAATGACTATTACATATGCTAATGCCCAAGATACTGGAGAAGATGACTTCGGCGCTTGGTATATGTATTTTGGAACGAATCGAATAACAGATAAATTAAGTATTCATTCAGAAGCTCAATTTCGTTTCTACGAGGTCGCTAATACTTTTAATCAATTACTATTGCGAACTGGTTTAAATTATCATCTTACTGAAAATGCGATAGCAACTATCGGATATGGTTATATCAATACTGATGGAACCTTTGCGGATATTCCTGATGAAGAAAATAGCAATGAGCATCGAATATTTGAGCAATTTATTCTTAAAAATAAAGTTGGAAAAGTAAAATTCGAACATCGATATAGGTTAGAGCAACGATTTATTAGTACGCAAGTTGATGATTTCACCGAACATCGGGCTAGATATAGATTACAACTGACCTATCCTTTTAATGACAAGTGGTTCATAAATGTTTACGATGAAGTTTTTATTAATTTGCAGGAACCTATTTTTGGGCAAAATCGTTTATATGGAGCGGTTGGATATAATGTAAAGTCAAACTTCAGTATTCAATTTGGGTATTTAAAGAATCATTTTACGGGTATCAATTTTGATCGATTACAGTTAGGAATTATCTACAATACCGACTTTAGAAAAAAGGAATAAATAATAAAAAAATTATATCTTAAAATAGATTGATATCAAATAGGGTCTGTCGATATTTTTTTGAATTAAAAATTTAAAAAAATTGACAGACTCATTTTGATAATAAGACTTTCAGTTTTCCAAAGGTTAAAAAACAAAACTATGACACTTACAAAAAAAGATAATCCAGCATTACTACTTATCGATGTACAAAGGGGTATTAACAATCCTGGATATTATGGAACAGAACGTAATAACCCTAATGCAGAAAAAAACATAGAGGCGTTATTGAAAAAATGGAGAATAGATGGATTACCAATCTATCACATAAAACATTGTTCTTCCAATCCTGAATCTCCATTAGCTAAAGGAAAACCTGGTAATGATTTTCAAGATTTTATTATTCCACAAGATCATGAACCAATCATCGAAAAAGATGTAAACAGTGCATTTATAGGTACAGATCTGAAAACACAGTTAGAAAATGCTAATATTAAGAATGTGGTTATTGCTGGATTAACTACAGAGCACTGCGTATCTACTAGCACCAGAATGGCTTCTAATTATGGGTTTAACACTTTTTTAATTGAAGATGCTGTAGCTGCATTTGATAAAATCGGTTTTAATGATAAAAGATATAGTGCTCAAACGGTTCATGATATCGAAATTGCAAATCTTAAAGATGAATTTGCAACCATTGTGCAAACAGAGGAAATTATTAAACTTTCATAGTTCAATTCTTTGAACAATAAAAATCTCTTTTGTTTTAATATATTAATAGTATAAGACTATTACATCAAACTTACATCTCTAATCCGTAATAAATTTTGTGTTTAATTTCATCATGTTTAAACAGTTTAAAAATCTATAGCAACACTAAAAACAGTTGTTCAAACAGCACAAAGCAACATTTAATCGATATTATTTGCTTTTTAGCGTTAAAAATATTACATTTACGGTAAAGCCGTAATTTAAAATAAAGGTGAATTTTCCCTTAATCTAATTATTAAAATGCGGTTAGAACTACTGAAAATTAAAATAATATATCTCGGATGTTTTGGGTAATATTAGTTGATAGATTAAAAACAATTCTAATAGTTAAGTCATTAACATGAAAAAGAAATATTTATTACTGGCAATAATAGCCATATTAAGCTTTGTCTCTAATTTAGAAGCACAAAACAATCATATAGATCATATGGTTTGGGATCAGCTTTTATTACTAAATGTATCTAATGATGGTAAAGTAGATTATAAAGGTTTTATTAGAGATAAATTTTTATTTGATAAATATTTTAAATCCTTATCCACTAATTATCCATCAGAAAACTCTGACGACACCGAAAAACTTGCTTACTGGGTAAATTTATATAATGCTATTGTAATGAAAATGATTATTGATCATTATCCTGTTAAATCAATAAATGATCTTAAAAATCCCTGGAAGAAAAAATCAATTGAAATAAATAATATAAAATATAGTCTAGATGATATTGAGCACACCATTTTAAGAAAAATGGATGAACCTAGAATTCACTTCTTACTTAATTGTGCTGCAACTTCTTCTCCAAAACTATGGAATAGAGCCTATACTAATAGAAACATTACTAAAGCCTTAGAAGAAAGGACTATTGAATATATTAATGACCCTTCTAAAAATATCATCACCAATAATGAAGTGAACATTTCAAAAGTATTTGATTGGTACGCTAAAGATTTTGATAATGGAGATATTAAAAGTTACATCAATAGATATTCAAAAGTAAAAATCGATAAGTCATCAAAAATGAATTACTTGGAATATGACTGGAGTTTAAATGAGAGAGAATAACTTTTCCTAACTTATACGTAACAAAAAGCCCTTTATTAAAAACAAAGGGCTTTTCTAATTTCTATCTAAAATATTTTAAAACTAAGGAGTACCTACAAAATCAGTAACGATCCAATTAGATCCATTATATATAAGACTTATACTTTCGTTTTGATTCAAGACAGGATTACCCAAAGATGCGGGTAAAAGAACCTGACTTGGAAATATCGTTATGGTAGTAGTAGGATGAATATTAATCAAATGTACCTTTTGCCCAGTTACTCCTCCAATAAATCCAAAAACAGTAACACTAGAACCATTATTTATAAGTACAATAGATTTATTTGTTAAATCATACCCTGTAAAATTACCAACGCTTGTTTCTGTAAATACAGGAGTTTGTACAGCCCCCCCTACAGAGAGAGTTTGCGCAGTCAAATCGGTAAAATTGGCATCTCCATTAATACTCAAAAGGTTTGAAACGTCTGCAATTCCATTATTTATCGATCCATCATTTTCAATACGAAACTTAGTGTTTTGTTCAGTTTCGAAAATAATACTACCATTCGTATCTACATCATTATCTGCTCCAATAGTAGTACTTCCTATATTAGATGTAGTTGCTGTACCTACTCCAGTAAGATTAGTAAGGTTTGCTCCACTACCAACAAAAGAAGTAGCTGCAACACTACCGCCTACTTCGATTTTTTCAGTAGGAATCAGATTACCAATATTGATATTCCCGTTAGCATTAATCTCTAAAGATTGATTAGGTGCTCCTGCCATAATCTTAAAAGGAGTTCTACCGCCATCAATATCATTTATTGCAAAATAATTTTCCCCATTATCAGCTATATCGTTGATTTGTATAGACCAATCAATACTTGGAAAACTTGCACTAGTACTAGTATCGAAAAACCGAATACCTATAGTATCATCTGATAAAATCATATCATTTTCTCCAAAATCCATTCCGGTCATTACATCATCGCCTATGGCTACTCGGTTTTTAACAATAGATTCTTCAATAAAAACATTATTTCTTGTATTAAAAGTAATTTCATCAGTTCCTAAGGATTTTAATGCTCCTGTATTATCGTAATAAAACATAAAACCCTTTGCACTGCTTTCATAAAAAAGAGAACCAGGAGTTGCTTGTGCCACTACATCATTCGTATTACTTAAGATCATTCCATCTTTAACTCCCAAAACAGCACTACCAAAAGTAATAGCATCGGTAAAACCAATACCAACTTTTGCAGTATCATAATACACATGATCTCCTATTTTCGACCATATAATATCAAATGCTGTTCCTGTAGTATTTCCAAATCCTGGAAAAGAAGTTTTAGCTGTATTAGCAGATACTGCTGTCAAAACCTGATTTAAATCTGCAGCGGATGTAATACTTAAGAAATTTACTTTATCAATTTGTCCCGTCGTTATTGTCGCAGGTGTATTAGTCAAATTATTGTAATCTAAACTCAAGGCTCTATCTGTATTTTTACTGGTCAGTCCAAAAGATGTACTTATTAATTGAGCTGTACCTATAATATCATAATTAGTTCCTCCGGTAGGATCGGTTTCCGTTCTAATATAGTAAGAGTCACTTCCCCAATCGATTCCATTTAATGATCCTGAAATAATAGTACCATCTCCTATCAACAAACTTACTACTCCTGCAAAATTAGTCATGGAATTATGAGTTTCACTATATACCGTAGTACCAGTTACGCTACCTTCTACAATACTAAGACGTACGGATATATTAGTAGCAATAACTAATGCATCAGATGCATCTCGTATAATTGCCTGATAACTAAATTTTTCTGGTGCCTGTGCATGTATACTTGTTGTAATCATTAACAAGCATAGGCTTATAAATATCTTTTTCATATTCTTATTAGTTGTTAAGTCCTACACAATACCAATTAGTACCATCGTAAACAAATGTGGCACTACTATTTGCAGTTAGTATGATATTAGCATTTCCTGCTAATTGAAAATTCTGTGCTGCTGTTCCTGCATTATGTTCTAATGTAATTGTAGACGTTAAAGCTGTAACAATTATTGATTGTCCTGTTATTCCTCCTGAAAATGCTTGAATTGAAGAAGCTGCTTGACCATCAAGGGTAACAAAACTTTTATCCGTTACATCATAAGTTGTAGGAAAAGTTGTAGCCGATGTTTCTACATTAGGAGTAATCACAATGCTTTGAACCGAAGCATTACCATTAAGGGTCATATTATCTACTTTGGCATCACCAATTACATCTAAAGCTACTGATGGGGTTGTTGTTCCAATACCAATAAACCCAGTATTACTAACAGTCATTCGAGTTATATTTTGCGTCTGAAAAGCAATTTCTCCAACAGTATCTGCATCATTATCTGCTGCAATAGTTGTATCCCCAGCATTAGTAACACCACCGGTACCTGTAGCAATTCCAGTTATTCCAGAGCCATCTCCTATAAAAGAATCGGCTTTAATAGCTCCTACAACCTCTAATTTATTGGTTGGATTATTTGTTCCTAGTCCAACATTACCATTAGTTGCCACAAATAAAGAGTGTTCAGCTGCTCCAGCAAGAATTTTAAAAGGAGTTGTTGCTCCTGTGACATCAACGATCGCAAAATGAGAAGTTCCACCGTTGGCAGTTTCATTTATTTCTATCTGCCAATCATTAGCAGGCAATGTACCAGAAATATCGTCGCTATCATCAAATAATATTCTCAAGTTATTTTCTGCAAGAAGGAGTGTGTTAAATCCAAAATCAACACCTGTTGATATATCCTGACCTACACCAAGACTATTTTGAATAAACACATCATTACTAATAACAGCATCTCCATTCTCTATGCTCCATAATCCACCCGCATACGTCACTGCTCCTGTATTGATAGTTACATCTGTATTTGTATTGTCTATATAATGAAAGCTTCCACTACCTGTGTTATCATAATACAAACTTCCTGGTACCGTTGCTGCCGGAGTTCCATCAAACAAAATAGGACCTCCTACGTGCAACTTAGATCCACTAAAACTACTGGATTCATCAACTCCAATTCCGACGTTACCAGCGTTATAAAAAATATCATCGGTCATCGATTTAGTCCATATCACATTATCTCCTTCTAAAGCTGTACCAGGCACAGTTCCAAATCCAGGAAATGTAACTTTGGCATTATTGGCAGTTACATCTGTTTGTAATTGATCTATATTTACTGCTGATGTAACAGTGATAAAATCAATTTTAGCAGCTTGTGCTGGGGTTATTATTGTCGGCAAATTTGTTAAAGAATTATAATTCGCTGTTGCTGCAACATCTGCTGTAGCCGAATGCAATGCATAGGGAACACTTAAAAGTTGATTAACTGTTGATAATGTATAACTTGTTCCTCCTGCAGGATCTATCTCTATTCTTATGAAATAAGGTCCAGCAGACCAATCAATAGAATCAAAACCAGCAGCATTACCAATAACTAAACTAGCAAGACCATTAATGTTAGTCGTCACACTCTGATTCTCCGAATACACAGAAGTACCCGAAGCAGATGTTTGTAGAATATTGATTTGTACTCCTACATTGGTATCTCCTACTACTATATTACCAGCATCTCTAACAACAGCCTGATAATTAATTCTGTATGAATTTTGTGCTGTAATACTTATAGTACACACAAAAATTAAAAAAGTAATTATTTTATTCATCGGTTTATTTTTTTATGATTTTGAAAGTTTTTAAAGGGGTGTTTTGCATCTTCATTGTTAAGATATAAATTCCAGAAGCATAGGAACTCATTTCGATAACATTCGTATTACTATCAATAGCTTTACTAATAACTAATCTTCCATGAACATCATGAATTTCGAAACTTGTATTCTTAACATCAATTTCTTCTACAGAAAGAATTAATCTATCAGTAGTAGGATTGGGATACGTCTTCACCCCAAGTTTTACTAATTCGAATTCAGGGTTACTCAATGTTTCAATTTCAAAGGCTTGTTGCACTCCTTCCGACAATGAACCATTAGCATTCTGCGTGGTAGTATAAAAAGTTTGTCCAACAGAAAAACTAGATGTTCCACTTGCTCCAGTTGCATTGTCACTAGAAGACACAAAATTCTCTTGTGCAATCATCGATGTGATTCCAAAAGAAAAAAGCATCAAAACCATAAAGGGTATGTAATTATGTTTCATATATAAATGTTTTAATATTTTAAAACTACATAAATTAAATGCCAATTAGACCAAAAAGAATCATTAGTTACATAGGTATTTATACCTGTTTTTTCATCTAACCATCTTTAAAAAAAGGTTTTTTCCCCGATATTATTATCATAAAAAATCTACCCTTTACTTGATATAATGGTTGCATCTTTTTATTATATTAGATCCCTATGAATACTATTGATATTAGGACTGTAGATGTCGTACAATATATACAACCATTACGAGAAGGTGGTTCTCTACCAGCTATTGTAAAAGCGGATGATGAATTTCTATACGTATTAAAGTTTAGAGGTGCTGGTCAAGGTAAAAAGGTTTTAATTTCTGAACTCATCGGTGGCGAACTAGCAAGATCTATCGGGTTAAAAGTTCCGGAATTAGTGTTCATGAATCTAGATGATTCCTTCAATAAAACTGAACCAGATGAAGAAATTCAGGATTTACTTAAGTTTAGTGTTGGACTTAATCTAGGATTGCATTTCTTATCAGAAGCTATCATGTACGATCCATTAGTCTCTATTGCAGATGGAATGACTGCATCAAAAGTAGTATTATTAGATAGCATCATTAGTAATATTGATAGAACTGCAAAAAACACAAATTTACTTAATTGGAAAAAAGAATTATGGCTTATCGATCACGGTGCTAGCTTTTATTTTCATCACAATTGGAAACAGTGGCGAAATCATCTAGAGAGAACGTTTCCTATTATAAAAGATCATGTATTACTGGAACGTGCTGATAAACTACCACAAGCAGCCAAAGAGATTACATTACATATGACTCACGAAAAGATCAATGAAATTATTACCAAAATACCGGAAGATTGGTTAATCGATGAGTCTGAGGACTTAAGTCCAAATGATATGAGGGCTGCATATATAGAATTTATTCATAGTAGACTTTCTAAAATTGATGAATTGGTAAAAGAAGCTGAAGATGCAAGATAGATGTACATTTGAATACGCAATTATACGATTCGTTCCCAAAGTGGAGCGTGAAGAATTCTTTAATGTAGGGGTCATTCTATTCTCTAAAAGAAAAAAATTTCTTAAAGTCAAATATCATATTGACCCAAATAAATTAAAAGCTTTTTCAAGTGAAGTAACCTTGGAACATTTAGAGGAATATCTTAAATCTTGGGAATTAATTAGCATTGGAACTCCTTCTGGTGGTGCAATCGGAAAATTAGAATTATCCGATCGGTTCCGTTGGCTAACTGCTTGCAGAAGTACAATTATTCAGAGCTCTAAAACACATCCTGGAATATGTAATGATCCTCAGAAAGAATTAGATCTTCTTTTTAAAAACTATGTGCTATAATGTTTATGTTCTGCCTATAATTCTCTTTTGGCAATAAACTAGAATTAAAAAATATAGTAACGAAAAAATCTATTTTCATACTTATAGTATATACTATAAAGATCGTTATTATATATGAAAAAAGTAATACTATATATTTTTCTAATAGGTATAACTGCTGTAATTGGATTTGTAATTTGGTTTTTTGTATTTTATTTACAAGTTCCTGAATTAAAAATTCCTAAAGATGCTGGTCAAACTGAAAAAGTTGAACATATAGATAAATGGTTAGTGGAGCTTCATAATGACAGAAAATTCAATGGAGGCATTTTAATTACAAAAGAAGGCATCCCTCTACTTGCAAAAACCTATGGATTTACAGATGTTTCAAGAAATATAAAACTAACCAGTAAATCCTCATTTAGATTAGCATCAGTTTCTAAACAATTTACTGCTAGCGGTATTATGCTACTAAAAGAGAGAAAACAATTAGATTATGACGATCTAGTGACCACATATATCCCAAATTTTCCATATCAAAAAGTAACTATTCGACACTTATTAAATCAAACTTCAGGAGTTCCGGATGCATATATGAGTCTTGCAGAAAAGAATAAAGATAGTATTGATATTCTCACTAATCAAATAGCTATAGATCTGTTAGTTCAAAATCACCCAAAAATTAATTTCGAACCTAATGAGAAGTACCAATACTCTAATACAAATTATATTTTGCTTGCTCGAATTATAGAAATCATTTCTAATCAATCTTTTGAAGATTTTATGAGTGAACGAATTTTTACTCCATTAGGAATGAAAAACACCAGAGTTTGGAATTTACTATCCAAGGATACAACATTTAAACATAAAACTGATGGTTTTGAAGATATGGCAGGAGAGGTTAGAGAGATTAAACCCACATTTATTGACGGCGTTGCAGGAGATGGTGCTGTTTTTAGTAGTATAGAAGATTTTGTTATTTGGGATAAATTCTGGTATCAAAATGATCTTATCAGTGAAGAAAACTTGAAAGAAGCTTTTAAAAAGCCTACTTTAAATAATGGTAAAAAATCGAACTATGGATTTGGTTGGGTGATTCTAAACGAAGATACTGTAATGCACAATGGAGTTTGGTTAGCGGCTAATTCTTATTTTGTAAGAAACACTAAAAAGAAAACAAGTTTTGTTCTTCTAGATAATTCTTCAAATTTATTTTTTAATAAAATCATTAAGAATTTAAAATAAAGAACCTCCACTAAAAAATAGCTAAATCAAAAACGTTAACACATTTTTAACCCCTATAGAAAGTTAGAAAAGCTCAAAAAAAACGACATTTAATAAAAACAACAATCACATGAGCCTTTCTAAAATTTCTTTTACTAATGCAGAAGGTCAGACACTTTCTGGTCGTTTAGAATTACCTGCAGATCAACACCCTCATAACTTTGCTTTATTTGCGCATTGTTTTACATGTAATAAAAACTTAGGAGCGGTAAGAAATATTAGCAGAGCTCTTACCTCACAAGGATTTGGCGTATTACATTTTGATTTCACAGGTTTAGGAGAAAGTGAAGGAGATTTTGCAGATACTAATTTCTCTGGCAATGTAGAAGATTTAATAGCTGCAGCGGATTTTTTAGCAAAAGAATACCAAGCGCCTTCCCTATTAATCGGACATTCTCTTGGTGGTGCTGCCGCAATTTTTGCTGCTGCAAAAATTGATTCTATAAAAGCTGTGGCTACAATAGGTGCTCCTTCTGACCCTACTCACGTACAACATCTATTAAGAAGTGGTCTTGAAGAAATTGAAACAAATGGTAAGGCAATCGTAAACCTAAGTGGAAGAGATTTTACCATTAAAAAGCAATTCCTTGATGATCTTGAAACAAAATCATTACCAGCAGTAGCTAAAAACCTGGATAAAGCTCTGTTAGTAATGCATTCTCCACAAGATACTACCGTAGGAATTAGAAATGCTGAAGAAATATATCATGCTGCCAAACATCCAAAAAGTTTTGTAACCTTAGATGGGGCTGATCATTTATTAATGAGAAAAGAAGATTCTTTATATGCTGGAAAAGTAATAGCAGGTTGGTCTACTAGATATGTTGATATCCCTGAAGAACCTAGACTAAAAAGTCAACACCATGTAGTGGCTAGTCTTGGAAATGATGAAGGATATACTACACAAATGAAAGTCGGAAATCATTATATAGTAGCTGATGAACCTGAAAGTGTTGGCGGACACGACTTTGGACCTTCTCCTTATGAATTTGTTTCTGCTGGATTATCAGCATGTACAGCTATGACAATTAAGATGTATGTAGCAAGAAAAGGATGGGACCTGCAAAATGTAGAAGTACATACAAGTTATGATAAAAGGCATATGGAGGATTGTGAAAATTGTGAAGATCCAATGGCAAAAATAGACACATTCGACAGAGAAATAAAGTTAACCGGTAATTTAGATGAAAAGCAAATTACAAGAATATTACAAATCGCGGATAAATGTCCTGTTCACAAAACATTACATTCTGAAACACAGATTTTAACTAAATTAATTTAATCCACAAAATATCAAAAAGGGAAGCTATACAGGACTCACGCTTCCCTTTTATCATTATGAAAAGTATAAAAATTGTTGGTCTTTCCTATTCCGACCAATATCTTAAAGTTACTTCAACCCATCCTTCTGGTGTTTCGTTTTCTGTACTTACCTCAACAATTGCCGAAGATGCTCCATCGAAATAACCGTCTCGAGCATCAAACCTATACCTCCCAACTGGAAGACTTTCGAAAAGTCCCACTTCGTATCGAGAATCAAAATAAATAACCCCTGTTTCTAAATTGGTAGCTCCATATCCTGGTAAAGTTCCAGCAGGAATTTCCTGACCAGACCATTCATCTACTAACTTGATAATTACATCAAATCTTACTTCACTTTTTTCTTCAATTACTGATGTAGTTTCTTCTAAGTTATTAGTTTCTGTTTCACAAGAAGAAAAGAAACATAATACAACTAGAAATATCATCATATTGGTCAATTTCATAATACTATTGGTTTTAAGA
This sequence comes from Aquimarina amphilecti, assembly GCF_900109375.1. Taxonomy (GTDB): domain Bacteria; phylum Bacteroidota; class Bacteroidia; order Flavobacteriales; family Flavobacteriaceae; genus Aquimarina; species Aquimarina amphilecti. Next base: position 252,050 of record NZ_FOAB01000004.1, on the reverse strand, counting down.
ATTATAATTTAAATTTCGGAATTAAAGCAAGAAATTCGTTTACCACAAGATTATCAAAACGTTACCTATTATTTTTTCACAAATAGATATTACTCTTCATAGTATCAAATAAAAAACACTAACCCATTATGAGTTAGTGTTTTCACAGTCTTTTTATCGAAAATATTCTAATAGATTTTTATTTTCTTATTAATCGTTTTGTTTTAATAGTCTTACCATTACTATCTTCTATCGATAAAAGATATACTCCAGACTTCTGTATTCCCGACAATAAAATGGTAGTTTTACCAGAGTTAGATTGTTCTAACTTATCATACACAACTTTACCTTCTAAATTGTAAATTAAAACTTTATAATTCCCTTTTAACCTCGAAGAAATAGTAATATTCAATTCATCACTAAAAGGATTAGGATATATATCTAGAACCATAGTTTTATCTAACTCTTCTAAAGGTGGAGATTGTATTTTAGAAAGATTTGAAGCAATTCTTAATGTTCCGCAAGCTCCCAAATTAGTCCAACTAGATGATGTTCTTTCGAATAAATAACCTTGATAAGTTACTTTATCCCCAACCCCATAACTTACGCCACTTTGCCAAGGTGAAATACCTAAACAAATATCTACTGGATCGGAATCTGTAGTATAATCTACAACTAATCGGGCCGCTTTACTTGAACCTCCTTCATAAGAATCCGCTACTCTTTTCGCCGAGGTACTTGTTAAACTTACACCTCTTCCTCTTATAATAAAAGAAGCATTATTACCTGGGGTCCAATTACTATTATTTACGAGTAGTTGAACCATATTTTTTAAATCTGGAGTACGTTGTCCAGAGCCATTCTGACCACTTGACCAAGAATTAGGCTTCCAAATAACTTTACTAGAAAACACTGATCTGCTAGACACATTATTTGCATCTGTAGTAAATGCTGATGAATTACTACTATTGTGTAAAGCTATTTCTAATTCTGCATTAGCACTATTACTTTCATCAGCGGTAAATTGTATATAAGCATTTGTGATTGTCGCATTCTGAGGTAATGCTAAAGACCTAAATCTCAAACCTATTACTTGATTCCCAGCCTCACTATGACTATCATATACTAATTCCAAGTCACTACTATTTGTATACACATCTCCATTTTGTCTCTCTTCTACATCATCACTACCAGTGTTAATAGCTACCTCTATAGTGCCACTATCTGGATCTGGATCCACAGTAGTGCCTTTAATAATTGTAACTACACTTCCATTAGAAGGGTTCCATATATCTAGATTAGAAGGGATCTGAAATACATTGTTATTAGAAACAGTACCTACTTGTGAGGCATTATCTACTCGTATAGTTCTAGTCTCAATTTTATCTTCATCAACAAAAATCCACTTAAACTGATTGAATCTTGCAGAATTTCTAGTCCAGTTTTTATTGTCATCATTAGATCTTAAGGGAGCTCCCCAACACCCTTCGCCGGCATATACTGTTCCATTCTGATCGTCTCTTACAAAACCTTCATCACTTCCTGATCCTGTGGATGGTTTTACAGGCCAAGTAGTTTTTACTGTATGTGCATCGCACTCGATAACAAGTTTTACTCCTTTATCATAAAATAATTGAGCCCAATTATTATACTGACTATTCCCCTCTGATTTATAAGATACATGAGGACGCATTGGTTTATGGTATTGTGCCATTTTCCAAATTACATTGGTGCTAGCATTTAGATCATTTCGTAACCAAGTTGTTTGATTACCAGAAATGGAAATTTCAGTATTTAATGTATATGTTCTAACAAGGTTATCGCCAAAAGTTAATGCATAATATACACTAGATGATGGCGTATCAAACAAGTTGTAAACACTATTATTACTATCCTCATGATTTCCTCTTGTTGCTACAATTGGGAACATTCTACCATCCGACGCAATTGTTAATTGCCAATCATTAAACCAAGTTTGCCATTGACTATTAGTATCATCATCTGTCATATCCCCTCCAAACAATACTGCGTGAGGTTTTAATTTAGAAACCAAACGATTGGCATTTTGTCTCGGAGTTCTATTGTTTCTAGAATCTCCTCCCGCTATAAAAGATAATCTACTCTTATCAGCTGGAGCTGTTTTAAACCAAAAACGTTCACTTGTGCCTTGGCTATCTCTAATCACAAAATAATAAGCAGTATTGGGTTGTAATCCCGTTAGTCTAGCAAAAGTATTATTCATTCCTTTATATGAGACTGTTCTATCTGGTGATTTAGAGTTTGGATAATTATTATAAGCTGTTCCATAATCTGTAGTACCATAATAAACTGTTGCATTACTGCCTGATGATTGATTCCATCCAACAACAATTGAAGTTGCAGGATTACCTCTTAAGGTAAGTCGATATTTATCATTAGATGCTTGCACCTGAAGCCCTAATATTATTAAAGTTAATGTAATAAATTGTTTCATTTAGTATGAAGATTAAGTTAGTTTTTTCAAATTTAGGATATCAAATAATTAAAAAATTCTAATTCCAGATTCTTAATTAATACTTAATTTTAACAGTTCAAGATTAGAAAAAGTATAACCCTTAGTTTACAATCTATTAACATGTTACTATGTTACTTTGTGCAATGAAAAGCAAACAAATAGAATTACTGCTTAAAATTAGTGTCTTCTTAATTTTCTTAGGTAGATCATTACAACATTTGTTTTGGGATGCTCCCTATCGTACCTTTTTCTGGGATGAATCGATATTACAACCCATAGTCGAGGGTATTTTTAATACCTCTTGGCAAGATTATGCTACTAGTAACAAAACAGATAGCGCTATACAAAATGGAATAAAAATTAATGGCCTCTTATATCTTATTGCTGCAATCTCTGCTCTTGTAATAAAAAAAACGAATATAAAATGGTTTCGGATTCCTATTACACTGGGTGGGATTAGTTTGGTATTACTAACCCTATTAATGACAAAGGAAAAATTTTATCATTTTGCTCAATTTTTTGAGCACAGTATTCAATTTGGATTGCCATTCGTTTTGTTATATCAATATAATAAAAAGAGTAGCACTATTCGATTAATTTTCATCCTAAATATTCTAATTGCACTTACATTTTTCTCGCATGGATTATATGCTTTTGGATTTTATCCAGTTCCAGGAAAGTTTGTAGATATGGTTATACAAATTTTCGGCTTTTCTGAAGAAACAGCTATTACATTTTTATACATCGCTGGAATTTTAGATTTTATAATTGCTATTCTAATTTTTATTCCTAAACTCAGGGTTTATGCACTATGGTATGCCTTTTTATGGGGATTACTTACTGCTTTTGCTAGAATAGTTGCTAATTTTTATTGGGATTTTCCTATACAGTCGATTCATCAAAATTTATATCAAGTATTGTATAGAATTCCACATGGGTTGACTCCTCTCTTAGTGATCCTAATACTTAAAAAGTACTATTATGAAATAAAGAAGACCGCCTTTTCAGACGGCCTTCTTAAAAAACTTAAGATTTAAATTAAATCTATTTGATTATAAATCGTTTAGTCTCTCCTTGAACTTTTAGTAAATACATACCTGTCTCAAGGTTACCAACACTAATAGTTTTACTACTACTTAAGGTACCTTGTCCAACAATTTGTCCAACCATATTCATAATTGAATATGTATTATTAGTACTCTTAGTATCCTTCATTGCAATCTGTAATACTCCACCTCTCTGTAGTGGATTAGGTGCAATTGTGAAAGTAGATATTCCTTCTTCATCTTCGGTTCCAATAATTGGAGTTGTTGGTCCGAAATCTGCCACTACAGCAGCCGATCCATTACAAGATCCTTCATAGATCTTAACATTAGAGAAGATTGAATTATTTCCTGATCCTGCATCATTATCATTAATGAACACTAATCTATCCATACTTCCTGTATAGAAATTACCTACTGGGATTACATATGTAGTTGTTCCACTAGAATAATTATCAAAATTAGTCACTCCATAATTCTGAGTACCGTGAACTTTGAAGTACCTAGTCGAAGTTAATGTATTATCATTTTCAAAACCTACTCCGTGAATTTCTCCTTGAGAAGTACTACTAAAATCAAACTCGATAACTGTATTAGCAGTTACTGTGTAATTTAGTGGTATATACTTCCAAGTGTTATTAGACATTGATAGTCCAGCTCCACCATTTACAATAGAGAAGTCACCTGCTGAATCCTGATTAGAGAAAGGAGTAATTGAGAAATCATTAAAGTTAATTGAGTCACAAGTTGGTCCTGGATCAGTTGTACCATTAGTAATGCTTAAACCATCTATAGTAACATCACCTTGCCAGCTAGATCCTGTAACTGTATTAAGACGCAATTGTACACTAGCATTTCCTGCATATGCAGAAAGATCAACGCTAGCAGTATTCCAATCAGTTCCTTGAGCTCCAGATCTATTAAATACACTTGTCCAATCTCCTGTATTATCTGTTCTTGCTTCTACATCAAAAGTTCCTATTGCACTACCGACCATATGATACTGGAAACTTAATGTTGGAGAAGTCAATCCACTAAAGTCTAAACAAGGTGAATTTAGGATTGCTCTTTTATTAGGGAATCCTGTTCCATTTCCAGAAGCTTCTACATAAATATAAGAAGTACCATCTACAGCACCACTAGGTCCAGTTCCGTTAGAAGGAGTTCCATTAGAATCTACTGTCCAGTCTAAATCATCACCTGAAGCTTGAGACCAATCTCCAATATTTCCTTCGAAACTTTCATTATATGGGAATGATGCTATATCTCCAGTACACTCATCACCACCTGGTCCAGGTCCACCACCGTCACAAGGATTAACGAATGATACCGTTTGATCTGTTTGTCCGTTAGTTCCTCCGTTATTATTCTCATTAGCATCTTGACCTACACCACGATCAGCAAAGGCTTTCCAAATAATACACTCATATTGACCACCATATAAATCTTGATCAGCCTGAAGTATACCATCTCTACCAGAAACGAATCCTGGATTATTCGCTGTATTTTTTAATCCTTCTATTACTAAAGCCATAGCGATATTGTTACCACCAGTCCCGTTATAAAAATCTGAGTCAAATCCTTCAGCATCAATTAGACCCCAAGTCATATCCCATAGTATTGTAGCAAAGGCATATCCAACTCCGTGTGGTCTTGCTAATCCTCCTATATCTGCATAATCTGTATTATTTACAGATCTATCTATAGAATATGGAGTTGGTCGAATTCCATCTCCAGTTGTTGGTTGATTTAACGCATATGTTCCGATTCCTCTAGAATCTGTACCAGAATCACCAGCTTTCATGGTAAGCATTAATCCGAACCAGTCAGACCATCCTTCTCCCATTTGTTCAGAACCTCCTAAGTTATTAGAAGCTGGTCCTCCTACTAATCTAATAGAAATACCATGCCCATATTCGTGAGCGATAATTCCATTATCTAAATCTCCATCCCTATCAGGATTTGGACTTGTCCAAAGAAACATCTGCATTCTAGGATTTCCTCCATCACCAGGAGTTGAGAAATTCGCATTATTGCTTCCACTTCCATCTTGTGCATCTGCATTTACAGAATCACTTCCTGCACCACCATTTCCATAATTATTTTCTTGGAAGTTTCCACTAGCTTCATCAAAACCATATTGATAGAATACATCATGCATAATGTTATTCCAGTAGAAAAGATTTGTTATTGCTGCATCATCATACGTGGTTGGTCCTTGACTAAGATCAATTGGAAAATTAAAATCTAAACTAGCTCCTCCATCAGGAGAAAAACCTGTTCCATTATTACCATTTCTATCTTCTTGAGCCCAAACATTATTACCTCTAGTAATTGTAAACTCTGCTCCGGCACTACCGTTTGTATCGTGCCATCCAAATGGAGATGCATTAGTATCAGCAGGATCAGTTACTATAGAACGATTACCATGACTAGGACTTTCTACAGGCATTGCATATACATTGTATGAATCAGGAGCAAGTGCCGCTGTAGCTTCAGCCTTAGTTGGAACTGTAGGAACATCTTTATCAAATAAAATAGATTCTCCATGATTATGATTTTCGTGATCTGGAGTTCCAAAGTTACACGTAATCACCCAATCTTCTGTATATAGAACTTTACCTGAAGCTGCATCTACATTAGCATTCCACCAATGTTGACCATCTTTCTGGTATAAACTAACATGCCATGTCAATATTAATTGATCATCTTGTTTAATATACACTTGTTTCGCCTGTATAGGCTCTAGAGTAATTCCAGAGTTTTCATAAACCAGAGCGTCATTCGTTTTGCTTTTTGATCTTACTAATTGAGGAGATCCTAAATTATGCGCTCTTGCTACATTCATAATGGCTGTCTCAGGAGAAAGAGAAGCCTTTGCAGAAGTAACTTTAGATTTTACATCTTTCACGAATTGATCAATCGTCCAAGTTACCTGATCATTGTTCTTAACAGTAAGCTTATATGTTGCGTACTGTATTGGAATTCCTTGATAAAACTGTTGTACATAAACGTGCTGTATAGCAGGGTTTAAAGAAGGAACGACATTTGTTACTTTCCACTCTGATACATCTTCTGCTGTCAGAGGCGATTTAGCTGTTGTGCTGTTCAGATGGTTTTTAACAATACCATCCATGATGTTTTGTGCAAACATTGCCTGACCTATCAACATAGTTAATAAGACAAACGAGTACAATTTTCTCATATGTATAAAATTTGAATTTGTGTTAACTAAAATTAACAAAATCAAAAACATCTTATACACAAATACGATATCACTGAATAAAGTTTAACAATTTCACATTTTTACTAAATTTTCCCTAAAACAAAAACACACTCATATATTTAAACTAACAATTGGTAGTTAACCTACATAAATACTAGAGTTTTGAAAATATTTTTAACACATTGTTTTACAAGTTCTCACAATCAGAATAATAACTATCCCTTTTTTTAATTACGGGATATCTGTAGATATTTTTTTTTCTTTTTTTATTAAAACAACGTTTTAAAAGCTATTTTGAGTCAATTTGACTAACGAAACAAAAAAAAGATTAAACAACTTATTCTGACATAGAAATATTTCGACTTAAAATATTTACATATTTTTGAATAAAGCAAATACAAATCATCGTAGTTTTCTTTTAAATACAAGTTGATTTCGATACTGATATTTTATTACATCAAATGATAAACACCTATAAATGAAAAGTTTAATTTTTGATACTTCCCTACAATCATCGCATACTTTATTGATCCCTTTTGAAATTGCTGAGCCATTTATTATTAATAATCAAAAAAGAGTTATTGTTAAAGTAAGTTTTAAGGATACGTATATTGAATTTCATGCAGCTTTAATAAAAAGAAACGATCAATTTTTTGTTATGTTTAGTCAAAAAAAACAAAAGCAACTAGGTATTCTCCCTAACGATTCCTTTAAAGTGCAATTATTTGAAGATAATTCTAAATATGGAGTAGAAATGCCCGAAGAACTAGATGCTGTATTGCAAAGTGATCCTGAAGCTTCTGATATATTTGAATCATTTACTGATGGTATGAAAAGAAGTTTAATTTATTATGTTTTACAATTTAAAAACTCTCAAACCCGAATTGATAAATCCTTAATAATCACAGAAAATTTAAAACTTGGAATACGAGACAAAAGACAATTAATTAAAAAATTATAGTGAAGAATAGTTTTACAAAAAATACTATTTCTTTTCTAAGTTCTTTTTATCAACGCAACCTTTCTAAATTCTTTTCATCTTTTAATCAAACAATCAAAAGATGAAAAAAACAAAATTAATTATGGTAGGTATACTTATAATATGCCTACAAAGTTGTTGCCCTTTTTTGGCAGATTGCGAAAATAACGATGATGATTTTCCGATAGATCCTAGTTTTTCACAATATGAACCTGTCTTGCTAGATCGTAATGATTTCGAGAACTCTGTCTCATTAAAAGAGCCTATTTCCATTAGTACTTCAGGAAAAATTTATAGTAAGGATAATTTACTTTTCATTAATGAAGTTCATAAGGGTTTTCATATTTATGATAACACGGATCCTACATCTCCCACTCCTTTAAAATTTCTTGAAGCTCCAGGATCAACCGATCTAGCAATCCGAGACAATATGATATATATCAATCAAGCTACGGATCTAATTGCTGTAGAATACAATAATGCTAATGGTATTACGCTCACCAAAAGAGTGATCAATGTATTTCCTGAATTACGATCTCCAGATGGTTTTTTACCTTTTGATATACCAGAAAACAACGTAGTAATCGGATGGACTTTAAGCAACTAACACAAAACATTATGAAAAAATATATCTATATGATACTTACCTCTTTTATTATATTCAGTTGTGACTCTGACTCATCAGGTGACTCATCATCTCCAATTGCTGATGGTATTGGAGGATCCTTAGCAACTTTTACTTTAAAAGGAGATTACCTATACACTGTAGATAATACTGATCTTACGGTATTTAATATTACTGACATTAAAGATCCAGTACAAGTTAACACCTTACCTATCGGATTTAATATCGAAACACTTTTTAGTTATAAGGATTATCTATATATAGGTTCTAGAAACGGAATGTTTATCTATGGATTAACAAATCCGGAGTTTCCAGAAAAACTTTCGCAAGTAGAACATTTTACCGCTTGTGATCCTGTTATTGCAAATGATACGCACGCATTTGTTACTTTACACTCAGATACATTTTGTGGCAATAACCTTAATGTATTGCAAATCTATGATGTTGCCACAATAACAGAACCTATCCTTATCAACTCTAGAAACCTTGTTTTCCCCAGAGGATTAGGACTTTATGAGAATTTTTTGATTGTTTGTGACGATGAAATTAAAGTTTTTGATATTTCCAATCCATCGGAATCGAATCTAATTACATCCATTAATAAAAGTGCATTTGATGTTATTATATCCGGTGACTTATTGATTGCCATTGGCGAAACTGGGTTATATCAGTATAGACTTTCTCCAGATGTCAATTCGGGTGTAAGTATAACTGAATTAAGTACAATTAACATTTAACAAAATCTAAAAACCTCTTAAATCCTTTGCTATAAGCTAAAACAGTCCTATATTAGTTTACTCTAAACGTAACAAATCATTAAATTATGAAAACTCTAAATCTAGTGGTAATTGCTTTTCTATCCACTATTATTCTTGGCTGTAAGGGAGATAAGAAGGAAGGAAAGGAATATGAACAAAAAGTAAACGAAGAAATTACTGAAGAAACTAACGAGGAAAAAGAAGAAATAAGCAACGTAAAGACATTAGCTATTTCTTTAACCCCAAAAAGTGATAGTAAGGTATCTGGTAATATTACTTTTACCGAAGAAAGTGGAATGGTAACTATGGTTGCTTATTTAAAAGGATTATCAGAAGGTGAACATGCAATTCATATTCATGAAAAAGCAGACTGTTCTTCTGAAGATGGTAAATCTACAGGCGGCCATTGGAATCCAACTATGGAACCTCACGGAAAATGGGGAGCCTCTGAAGGTTATCACAAAGGCGATATCGGTAATTTTAATGCTGCTAATGATGGTAAAGGTTCTATCACTTTCGCTACAAACGAATGGTGCATTGGATGCGAAGACAAGAAAAAAGATATTGTAGGTAAAGCTATAATAGTGCATCAAGGTATAGATGATTATGCATCTCAGCCTTCAGGTGCAGCTGGAAGTAGAGTAAGTTGTGGAGGAATCATACAATAAAAAAATAAACTATATATATTTATAAAGAGTATATCACAAGATGATATACTCTTTTCTTTTTTTAAAGAAAAACAGTACATTAGTAATATACGAACTGACTTTACATGCAGCCTAAAGAATTAATCAATCAATTACAACAAAAAAACGAAAGAGCATTTCAACGTATTTATGAAATGTATTCTGAAAATGTTTTAGGCGTCATTTATAATATTTTAAAAGATGAAACTTTATCAGAAGAAGTACTTCAAGATGTATTTGTAAAGGTTTGGAATAAGGCAGATACATATTCAGAAAAAAAAGGACGCTTTTTTACTTGGATACTTAATATTGCTCGTAATGCTGCTATTGATAAAACAAGATCTACTGCTTTTAAAAATTCTAAACAAAACCAAAACGCAGATTTTTTCGTAGATATATTAGAAGAAAAAAGTAATTTTTCAAGTAAGGTAGATGCTATAGGTATAAAAAAGTATATAGAAATACTCGAACCTATTTGCAAAAAAGTTATTGATTTATTGTTTTTTAAAGGGTTCACACAAAAAGAGGCTTCAGAAGAATTAGACATTCCAATTGGAACGATTAAAACTCGGAACAGAATTTGTATTAATAAATTAAGAGAAGCCTTGGCAGTATAATTATGGATATAGAACAATACATATCATCTGGAATATTAGAACTCTATGTATATGGTGCATTATCTGAAAAAGAAAATGCTGAAGTATATAAAGTACTAAAAGAACATCCAGAAATTGAGCAAGAGGTAAAAGAGATTGAAAAGTCTCTTATGCAACTTTCTGCATCAGCTGCTCCGTATAATCCAGAATCTGTTTTTAATCGTATTAAAGAAAAATTAAGTCTTACAGATAAAGAAACAGATGTAATACCTATTACTCGTAAATCAACAAATTGGACGACATATATAGGTTGGGCCGCTTCGATAGCTTTATTAATAGGATTATTTATTCAGTTTAATAAGAATAAAGCGTTACGACAACAAGTCGTACAATCACAAGTAGAACAACAGTTACTTAAAGGAAAGATTAATGTAGCTGAAGAAGATTTATCTAAAGTAAAAACACTTTTAAGTGTGTTACGTGATAAAGATGTTCTTCAGATTCCTTTACAAGCTCAAAAAATTGATCCTACAGCGTATGCGGCTGTATATTGGGATAAAGAAAAACAAACCACGTATATAGATGTTGCGGGATTACCTACTCCGCCTCCAGGAAAAGTATATCAGGTTTGGTCCCTAAAACTAGACCCACTTACTCCTACTAGTTTAGGTGTTTTAGACAAATTTACAGAGGATGGGACAAAGATTTTCTCCTTTACTAACACGAATGATTCAGAGGCTTTCGGTATTACTCTCGAACCAGAAGGAGGAAGTGAATCTCCTACCCTTGAACAACTATATACTCTTGGTGTAGTAGAATCATAAAACATATCATTTTCTTTACCAAAACAAACGTTTAGCACATTAGCAAAATATACTTTTGCTTACATCATCATTGTCTTTTTTTGAAATTCATTTTATCAAAAAACACGTATAAATACGCTGTTTTAGCATTTTTTTTTGGGGTAATTTTAGTCTAAAATATCAAAAAAAAGATTAATTGTCTTTTGCCTAAACAAATACTAACTAAATAACTAACAAATGAAAAAATCATCTTTCAGCGCTGTAACCCTACTACTCATAATGGTAGTCACTTTTATTTCTTGTAACAAAAAAGAAAAGAAAGAATATGTTACAGATTCTCCAAATGACAAAACAGAGACACTAATCGCAGCAGTAACTCCAATTAATTCTAAACTTCCTACTGATGTTTTAGAATCTTGTGTTGTAGATGCTTCCAACTTTAGTTCTTGGTTTAAATCCAATAGTGTTTCTAAAAATGGTATTGTAACACCAGCAAATAGTGTAACATTTAAACATCAAAACAATTGTGATTTTTATAAGTGGTCTGAACGAATGTTTCTCTGGATGACATCTCCTGTAAAAGAAGGTGATTATAGCAATGGTACTCTAATAGAAACACCAGCCTTTTATACAGTCTCTCCAGTTGTAGATAAAAAAAGAACATTGATTCCTCATGTACCAGGACAATTGATTAGTGCCGTTGCAAATACTCAAAAAAATGACCCTCTCATTGATACCGAAGAAGGTCAGGCTACCGATGATGTGTTATTAGCACAAAATGGATCTCTTTTATATTATATTACTATGGTTAATGATGTATATGCTCAATTTTTGACAGGTGCCAAAACAGGGAAACTATATGATAACGAATTCCCTACAACTCAAACTACATTAGATAGTATTAAAGCTTTTGCTAAAAGTCAAGGAGTAAAATTAAAAGATCCTGAAACTCTGGCTATAGAAATAAAAACCTCATGGGTAGAAGCTGATAGTATTTCTAAATCAGATATCGAATCGTATATCACTATGGATGCTATCATTCCAACTTATACCAAAACAGATACAAAATGGACTCCAAACGGAACTAAAACAGCAAAACTTGCTCTTATAGGTGTTCATATCGTAGGTAGTACGGCTGGTCATCCAGAAATGGTTTGGGCAACTTTTGAACATCTTAATAATGCGCCTAATCTGTCCTATACATATTTGAATAATTCTACTCCTTCCGATACTATAACCGTTGCGGCCGATACTGGAAATGATTGGTTACTAAATAGTAATACTGCGAGTGATACCTACAATAAATCTCATATGACTTATGATAAAGGAGATATCATTGCAAACACAAAAACAAGTCCAACACAAACCATTACTCCTAGTAATACTAAGATGACAAAGCCTTGGGGAGTTGCAAATGCAGGCGTTCCAAATCCTGAAAATAAATCAGTCGCAGCCTCTAATAGTCAAATTATATCTACCAATAATAGCGTTCTAGGACAATTAACAAGTGGAGATATGCGTAAAAATTACATCTTTATTGGCGCTACTTGGACAAACGATGGTGCTGCACCAACCGGAAAAAGTTATTCCGAAACCTTAACAACTAATGGAGTTGCTATTGGAACAAGTCAATTAGCTAATAGTACAATGGAAACCTACGCCCAAAACGGAGCCGCATACAGTGAATATGGTAGTTGCTTTTCCTGTCATTCGAATTCAAAAACACCAGGACTAAAGCCAACAGACTTAAGTCATGTATATCAAGCTATACAGGCAATAAATGAAAGTAAAACTGTAAATACACCTTAAAAATTCAATAACAGACTATACCCTATCATTCTTGCTTTGAATGATAGGGTATTATATACGCTGCCATAATAATAATTTTTAATCATCAAAATCTCCACCTCCACCTGTAGGAAGCGAGTTTAGAAAATCATCAAAATCCGAAATTTCATCAAAATCTCCAGATGGTATAGAAATATCTATATTAGTTAATGTTCTTATGGAAAACTCTGAAACATCTGTAGTAATATGAATGTTTAGATCTACTCCTTTTTTAAGAATTTGTAGTCCCATATTGAGCCATTTATTTTTAGATAACTTTTCTAAATCTGTTTCTTTTTTGATCGTAGAATCTTTTTTACGTAATATGTTTCTTGCTAATTGATCAATAGCCTTCGTTTGTTTTCCTTTTATGATCGAATCATTACTAATTTCAGAAAAAGTGGTTTTTACATCTGATTTTAAAGGGAAATTAATCTCATCAGGAAGGTTTAAAAATACCATATCTAATAATTCCCGTTTTACCTTTATTTCTTTAGAATCAAATATATCCTGTTTTAGAAAATCTGTACCATCATGATATCGCGTAAAATCACAACTAAACTCTTTAATTATTGTAGAATCTTTTATTTGCTCAATAAATCTATACTCTGGTAATAGTTTAAAAGTATGATCTACAGGAGATGGTATACCACTTGGCATCACTTTATTTTCTAGCTGCGATTTATAATCTTTAATACTAAGTGTATGTTTATTTCTTTTGTCACTGAATTTATCAGCATAATACATCACTACACTGTCTTTTTTTAGATCAATAATGATACCTGCATAATTATCCAACATACTATAAACACCTCCCCACCTTTGCTCTCTTTTTATCTTATACTCTGATATAAAATAAGTAGTATGCACCTTTGTTAAATCACCATATAATCCTCTAGATTCTGATAGTTTAATTTCACCTTCAAAATAAGGTCTATTATCTTCTTCCGTATTATCTATGTTCTCGGAATTACCTTCCTTATTACTACTTAAAAAATTACACGAATTAAGTACCAAGGATAAAAAGATAAAACTATAGATGATTATTGTAGGTCTCTTCATTAGATAGTTTTGATTGTCTGATTTATGGAAATATTATAACCAAAGATATGCTTAATTGTAAACGCACTTCCCATTTTCAATAAATTAATTATATAAGATCTAAACATGATATTCTTATTATCATCTCTTTACTTATTCTTTATCCATTCCGTCTTTTTAATTTTATACCAATTATGAGATACTCCTTCATAATCAAATCTGTCGACAAATCTTAAACCGATTTTCTTTAAGATACTATTAGATGCTAGATGATTTATATCTGCAGCAGCTCCAATTTCCTCTAAATCAAGTTTATCAAATCCATATTTGAGCGATTCTATTGCTGTTTCTGTTGCAATTCCAATTCCCCAGTATTTTTTTCTAAGTCTATAACCTAAATCATAATAATTAAATTCTTTTCGTAAACCTTGTTCATATTTTAATCCAGCCCAACCAATAAAATCTTTAGTTTCCTTATCAATAATTGCCCAGCGCCCAATTCCATTTTCTTTATATTGAGTTCTTATAAATTTTATTACTTGTCTTGCTTCTTCAATTGTTTTTATAGGTTTTTTTCCTAAAAACTCATGGACTTCAGGATCCGAATCAAGTTCAAAAATTCCTTCTACGTCATATTCCTCCAGATCCCTTAGAATTAATCGTTCTGTTTCTATATGGACTTTCATTTATTATATCAGTTTTTTAAATAATTCGTAACCATTTTTATATAAGTAATATTAAGAATATTTCACCAATATATCCATACTAAGAAGAAAGAGCCTGTTTCCCCTACAAACAAGCTCTTTCTAACAACATCAAAAAACAAAACCAATTAACTCAATTATCTTTTCGATACTTTATTCTATTCATCATTATATTCTAAAACCTATATGTTATTCCTGCTTTTGCAAAAAATGGTGTGCCAGGTGTAAAGTGAATTTCTTCTTCTGATTGAGTTTCGTTTGCTAACCTAGATTCTGTAGCAAATTGTGTTTCGTTCCACTTCGTATCAAAAAGATTTTCAACACTTAAAGAAAAATCAAATTGTTTCCATCGATAATTTAATGACACGTCGATCACTGTATATCCTTCTGCTACAATATTATTATCTTCTGTTGCTGGGCGATCTCCTAAATACCTGTAGCGTATTCCTCCAGAGAGATTATGTAAATTCTCTATGCTTATTCCTCCTGCCGCAGTAAATTTTGGTGCTAAAGGAATATAATCATTACCATTTTCCTCTTCTATACTTCTGGCATACGTATAGGTCGCATCCGAGTCTAAAAACAACCAATCATTTACTTGATATCTTCCACTAATATCAATTCCGGTTCTTCTAGTTTTCCCACTAGGTTCAACTACTCCTTCATCACCTACATATACAAACTCTTGTTGCAATCCTAAATACCAAAGTGTCGTATTCAAAAATACTCTTGAGAAAGGTTTCCAATTCATTCCAAAATCTACACCATATGATTTAGGTAAAATTTCTTCTCCATTTCGGGCAGTTACTACTCTAGTGTCATTACCGTGAAATCCAATTCCTGATTTTGCAAAAAAATGTAAGTTATTAGTTGGATCATAAGAAATTCTCAATTTAGGTGATATAATAGATTTTGTCTCAGATAGAACAGTAAAAGGAGTCAATAATGCATCCTCATAGACATATTTAAAATAATCCAAACGAACAGCAGGTGTTATTTTTAGCTTCCCAAAATCAAAAGTAACATCTGCAAAAGCATATGCATTTGTTTCATTTACATCTCCTAAACTTACATTTTCGAGGGTTTCATTCCTATTAGCTGTTCTGGATAATTCATTATCATCAATCGCATCATTCCGAATTCCGATTCCTCCATTAAATTCTATTTCGAACTGATTCAAATATTTTATAGAACTAAAAACACTGTTAAAACCAAACAGTTTTCTACTTTCTTTTTGTCTTATCTGATCTCCATTAACGGGGTCATTTAAGAAAAATGTGAAATTAGAATACAATTCAAAATCATACATTGTATAAAATACATTGGTTTTAAACGTCGAATTATCTGTAATAAATTTGTCATATATTATATTAAAGTTAGTTCTAGATGTAGTTCCACCTTCTGTATCATCAATGGCCCCAAATCTAGAAATAATCCCTTGATCAACAGCTCTATTGGGTATTTGTCCCGAGGCATCCCATCGACTCGTAAAATGCGAAGCAGCAACAGATACTTTATTGTTATCTGATAATTGCTTAGTATACTTACCAACTACATTAATTCTATTAAAATTCTGAGGAGATTCAAATGGCCCATCACTCTCCACATATTCTAAGGCTAGCGTACCATTTTCCTTAGGAGAAGCACCTAAAAGATTAAACAACCCTACTGTACGTAATGTATTAAAATCCCCAACTTCTACTTTAATCTTATTATCAGTAAAACTTTCTTTTGTCTTAAATGCTACATATCCAGCGGTATTAAAATTCCCTTGATCAACAGTATAAGAACCTTTACCAAATCGTATTTTATTAATAGTTTCGGGAATTACAAAATGTAAATCTGCATATCCTTGCCCATGAGCATGAGATACCATATTTACAGGCATACCATCAACAGAAATAGATATATCGGTTCCATGATCAACATCAAATCCTCTAAGAAAAATCTGCTCTGCCTTACCACCACCTGCATGTTGACCTATAAATAGGCCTGGGACTTTTTGTAACAACTCTTGAGAAGAGCTTACCGGATTTACTTTCATATCTATTTTATTAATCAGCTGTAATGGATTAACCTCCTGTTTTAAAACCAACTCATCCAACTGAAAAATTTTACTTTCTAACATTATTTCAATCCCGTTATCAAAATCGACTTGTTTAATGATTAAGTTTTTCGTTTCAAAACCTAATAAGCGTATGGTTAATGTATCATCAATTGCTACTTTAGGAAGTAAAAAAGTTCCATTTTCTAAAGTGTGGGTATGGCTCTCAGCTTGAATATTATATACATACGCTTCGGAGAGAGCCGTATCAAATGCATCAACAACTTTTCCTTTTAAAGTTTGATTTTGAGCGTACCCGTTTATGCCGAATATCAGCAAAAGTGTAACCAGTATATTTTTCATGGTATTTTTTAATAATTTAAAAGAAAGTAATTTTTACAGATTCATTAATTCCTTAGAAATAACAGGTCCTAACTCATAACTACTTTCCTTCAATTCTTCAATTATTGGACTTACTTTTTCTGATAAATTATTTGTTTTATAAATTTGAGCAATATGAAGATTCGCTAGAGGTTCAAATGTCTTATGAACTATATAATTTTCGGCAATTGATAATGCTTCTTTATGATCTCCTTTTAGATTTAATATATATGCTTTTAAATCATAAGATTGTGGGGTTGGACGATTCTGTATTTCTTGTTCCGCTATAGCTAGTGCTTTATCGTATTCATCATATTCCTCCGCAAGTAATATTGCTTTATGTGTATTGTACATAAGGCCATATCGATCGTCCTTTATTGAATTACGAAATTTTATAAGGTTAATTTTTCTAGCTATATCATTTTTTTGAAACTCCGCTATCTCAGCTTTTAATAAAAAATAGTCCGGGCTTTGATAATCAGACATAACCGCATCAAGAATTTTTAATGCTTCTTCTGGTTTATGTTCATAAGAATACACGATCCAAGCAATTCCTTTTTTTGCATATGCATTAGAAGGATCAATTGCCAAGGCTTTTAAATAATGATCATAAGATTCTCTTATCTTACCTGCATGACCATAATAATCAGCTAAATTTGTATAAGACCATAATTGTAGGTCATTGTTCTTACTGCTTTCTGCGATTTTTAGTGCTTTTTCCATATTTCTTATGGTAGCATCCAGATTTCCTTTATAATCGTTCCATTTAGCTAAACGAATTAGAAAGTTATAATCACTCTGATTTACGAATTTTTCTAAATACTTCTCTGCATTGTCATATTCTCCTAATTCCATAGAAACATCAAATAGTACCATTTCCGAAGCCTTACTATCTGTTTTTAAAAGATAAGCCCCTTGCGCAGCTTTTTTTGCTTCAATAAATCTATGTTGTGATATATAATTGTGAGCTAATGCCAAAAGATGTCCTGATTTTCCAACTGCGGCTATCTCTGTGGATTTTGTTAATGCTTTCTCTGCTAATTTTAAATAGACTATATCTCCGGTAGATTGGAATAATTTGGTATATGTCGCTGCAGCAGGTCCTAAAGCCGTTAACTGAAGACTGTCTTTCTTTATTCTGGAATTCCAAAACTGTAATCTTTCTTTCGCTTCTTCGGCTATTTGACTATGATCTTCCTTAAGATACATAGTATAATCTTCTGGATTCGTAATCGTAGTTTCTTCTTTTTGACAGGAAATAATAAGCACTCCTACAATGAAACCTATTATGTTATTTGATATTTTCATATGTTTTGTTTTTTGAGTTATTACCATCATTCTGAGTCTATCGTATTTACCTGCATTAAGGAGAACAAAATCACTTGAGGGCTGATTTAATTATAGACAGACTCAGTTTGACAGTAAGTATTTAATTATTTATGATCCATGTGGAGATTCTAAATACGGAAATGTATTTGATGGTGTCTCTCCGGCATTACTAACTCCATCAGTAACAAGTATTGGCAAATCTGGAGTTCCATCATTATCTAAATCCTGACCATTAAAACGGTCTCCAGTTTGTCCACCAAACAATAATATTAAAGAGACATCTATTACATCATCTGTTAATCTTCTTCCAGTTAATACATTTGTTCCATCAAAATATGTCGTTGGAACTCCTGGTGCTACTTGTAAGACATCTGATGCTAAAACTGTAGTCAACGTTGTAATATCTAATCCCAAAATATTATTCTCATAAGTTGCTCCAAAAGCATTATGAAGTCCCGCTAATTGAGTTTCAAATAATGATTGGAAAGCCGCTCCCTGCTCAGATGGGATGGTAACATTAAAGCTATTTTCAATATCCGGTGTTGCACTGAATACGGTATTAATTCCTGGACGCCCCATTTGATCTTCTTGTATGAAGGTTCCCGAGAAATCTAAAGCTACAGGTGGATCAACTACAATTACATCATCATCACTGCTACAACTCACAAGCCCAACAAGTACTACCAAAGCAGCTGATATATTTTTAAATTTATTTAGTTTCATAATATCTATTATTTAAAAATTCTTAATTATTGTTTTCTTTTTGCTTCCGCCCAAGTATTAAATACTTCAACTCCTGTTCCGGCTGGATGACTAAATGTTCCTCCTAAAAATGAATTAGGCACTTCTACAACTAATGATAATACATTAGTGCCATCAAAATCATCATTCCCAGGATTATTGAAACCTCCAGAAGCCATTCCACCAATGATTGCATTGAATTGATTGGAATCGAAAAAGAAAGGATCTTCTCTTAGGCCTGCGAAATAAGAAATTCCGTTTATTTCTGATGTAATCGCATTAGATCCGTTACTTATAGCAACCTGTCCTAAATATTGTGTATCATCATCAATAGTGCTATTCAATCCAGTTTGTGAAGGTTGATAAGGACCAAAAAAATACATCACACCATCTCTAGGTATAGCCTGGATAACAAGATCTTCTACTAAATCACCATCATTATCAATATTGATTTCTACTAGTACATTTTCATCAAAAGTAGCTAAGCTTCCGGGTGTTAATAATCCCTGAACATTTGCTACAAATACAGTATTATCAGGATTTGCTCCTTCAAAAGCATAAAGGTCAGTAATGTCAGCTGTACTCCCTACAACCGCAGGAGCATCAATATGATCTGCCGCCATAAATACTACTCCTAGGCCCAAAAGACCACCTAGAATGAATAAATTTGTTTTTCTAATTTTGTTCATTTTATTTAATTTTAAATGTTTACGCTATTACATACGAGGATAAAAAGAACACGGTTTTGAGGTATGTGTTAAAAATTTGTTAACTATTATTTTATACATCTAGATTATAGTTGAACGTCGTTACATGAAAAATAAATTTAACTTTGCGATAAACCTATAAACCTATGAACCCATCAACTGCTGGTTGGATAGATAAATTTTTAAGAGATTTTGACATAGACTCTCTTTCTTTATCTTCACTAGATGAATTATATCTAGAGCTACGGAACGTAGGTTTTATATATGGTACCTCTGTAGAAATAGCATTATCATACGATTCGGAAATCACATATTCTGAAGAAGAAAAAACTAAAATAAACCTTTTTACTGCCTTGGTAGTTACTTACTATGAGACTATTGATAATGGTGACTCTAAAGACTGTATTAAAGCTTTAATAGAATTCTACGAATATTTAGATACCAAAAAATCTTTTTTCTCCTTTGTCAATGCGCTGACTAACAGTAAAAGTGAGAAATTAGAAAAAATAATTAATACCCGTATTCAAACGAATGAATCTATTTTCAAAAAGAATTTTAGTCATTTACTAACAAACGCTTTGTTGTTTATTGATGTTCTTGCTTTCGAGCATTTCTTAATTCACGATAAAAATCCAATAGAATATGCGGCCACTTTAGAGGAAGCATTAACAAATATTGTTTTTCTTGCTCTAAACTCGAAAATAGAAAAGGATAATTATTATGAATTATTGGTAAAACTTTTTGCTTCATCGGTAAGATATACGAAAGTTAATACGGATGAAGATGCTAGTTTTGATCAAATAGAATTGGAATCTTATACTGATGAGTTAGAGAAAAGATATATTCTAGACCTAACGAGTTTGGCTGTATGGAATGATAAAGAAGTTGATTTAGGAGAGCAAGATTTCATGCGTGCTTTAGGAGCAGAACTTATTATACCTAATCAATGGGTAAAAGAATCCCTGCATTCTGTACAACTTTTTGTAAAAGAGCACAAAGAAGAAATATCATTTTTTAATTACTCAAACCCTGCTCATCATTTTTATAAACAAACTTCTAGAACCGTAAGTATCCTAATCCTTAGAAATAAGAAAAGATTAATTAAAGAGATTTCCGAAAGTAAAGATTTAATGATTTTATTGGGTCAATCGGCAATTAGAGATTTATCTAAAGAGGAAAAACAACAAATGAAACAACAGCTACTAGATGTTTGTAAAACCATTCCTTCTCTAGCCATTTTTATTCTACCTGGCGGTAGTTTATTATTGCCTTTATTAGTGAAATTTATCCCGCAATTATTGCCCTCTGCATTTAACGAAAATAAATAAAAAATCCTGATTAAATCAGGATTTTTTATTTATTCTTATACTTCTAATTTCTGTAATTCTTTATAATTTCTTTTTAGCTTTCTTGTTAATATTCCGTAAATCAATCTATATAACAACGCTAAGAGTCCTATAAAAATAGCTAATACAATTACTGAGGTAATTATTATCAAATATACTGGGACTTCTTGATCTGCTGATTTACTGGTATATGAATCCGTATAAAATGCCATATAAGTGATAACAACCATTGTGGTCAATGCAAGAAAACTTATATTAATCCATACATATTGTTTTACTGTTCTTCTTGTATTTAAAATATTTTTCATCAAAACAGCTGCAGAATCTGTGGTTTGAATATTTCTATAATTTAGGTAAAACCTAATCATAAAATATATCAATATACCATATGATAATATCGTTGTAAATATCGAAAAACCTTCTAATCCAAAAACTTCTAATTCTTCATACTGACCACTTAATCTGACTATAATGTCAATTGAAGACCATAAAATAAATTCTAACACACTAATGATAAAAATCCATTTTACCATTGAAGAAGATTTCTTTAAAATCATCTTGTAGATCTCATTATATGATAATTTTGGAAGCGCTTCGTCTTGATTCTTCCAGTCTTTTTTTAATAATTCTAATTCATCCATACTTATGGGTTTAATATTTTTTTCAACTTCGTCTTCACTCTATTCATTTTCACTCTTGCATTTACTTCAGAGATCCCCATAGTCTCTGCTATTTCTTTATATGATTTGTCTTCCAGATATAAAAAAACTAACGCTTTTTCTATATCATTTAATTGTTTTACTGCTGCATACATCAACTTAAGTTGTTGTTCTATCTCATCATCGTATTCCTCCGCTTTAATTTTGAAATCCATCGCATCAAAATCAGAAGTCTTAATACTTCTTTTGGATTTACGATATAACGTAATAGCTGTATTCAAAGAAACCCTATACATCCAGGTACTAAACTTAGAATCTCCTCTAAATTTAGGATACGCCTTCCATAGCTGGATAGTTATCTCCTGAAACAAATCATTGTGCGATTCTGCATCATTCGTATATATCCTGCATACCTTGTGCACAATATTTTGATTTTGCTCAAGATTGGTTACAAAACTATGTTCTAATTCTTTATTCACTTCAGTTAGTTACACCTAATAAGTAGGTAATAAAACAAATACGTTACACATTAAAAATTAAATTTTATCCATATTCCGATTTTCTATTAACAAAACACTACAATATACTCTTAATAATCAGATAGTTTATCACATTAAAACAACAAAAATAAATATTCTGTAGGGTATATGATATTATCATTTTATCTTTGTAAAACAACACTTTATTTATGAACATTCCTTATACTAATTTACCAAGATTAGTGATTATTGGAGGTGGTTTTGCTGGAGTTGCATTAGCCAGAAAAATGGTAAAAGAAAATGTGCAACTTGTACTATTAGACAGACACAATTATCACACATTTCAGCCTTTATTATATCAAGTTTCTACTTCATCTTTAGAACCCGATTCCATTGCTTATCCGTTAAGAAAAATAATAAAACGTGGTAAAAACACATACTTTAGGATGACCGAGGTAACTTCTATAGATTCTAATGAAAAAAAAGTGCATACTGCTATTGGAAGCATTACCTATGATTACTTAGTGATTGCCACTGGAGCACGAACTAATTTCTTTGGTAATGAAACTATAGAAAAAAATTCAATGCGAATGAAAAATTTACCGCAAGCATTGAATTTACGAAGTTTGTTATTAGAAAACCTCGAACAAGCAGTTATTACAACTGATCCAGAAAAGAGAAAAGAATTATTACGTTTCGTATTAGCCGGTGCGGGACCTACGGGTGTAGAATTAGCAGGAGGAATTGCTGAACTACAACTTAATGTACTTCCTCGTGACTATCCTGATATGGATTTTAGCGAAATGGAAATTCATTTAATAGAAGGTGCAGATCGCGTTTTACCTCCTATGAGTACAAATGCTTCTGAAAAAGCTTCTAAATTTCTTGAGAAAATGGGAGTTCATATTCATACAAATACACAAGTAACTAATTATGAATCAAACTTGGTATCTACCAATACTGATCTTTCTTTAAAAACTGCAACTTTCATCTGGTCAGCAGGAGTTACTGGTGCTCCTGTAAAAGGTTTAAACGCAGATACTATTATTCCTAGAGCAAATAGATATAAGGTAAATGAATATAATCAAATCGAAGGTTATAATGATGTATATGCTATTGGGGATATTGCTTTAATGCAAACGGATGAATATCCAAAGGGACATCCTATGGTTGCGCAACCAGCGATACAACAAGGAAATCATCTCGTAAAGAACCTTAAAAGGCATCTAAAAGGAAAACCTATGGTTCCTTTTAAGTATTTTGACAAAGGCTCTATGGCTACTATTGGTCGTAATAAAGCAGTTGTAGATTTAGGTAAATTCCGTTTTGGTGGATTCTTTGCTTGGTTTGTTTGGATGTTTATTCACTTATGGTTCTTGGTAGGTTTTAGAAACCGTTTTGTAACTTTCTTTAACTGGACTTATAATTACATCAATTATGATAAGGCTGCAAGATTAATTGTAAGACCTTTTAAGAATAAAGAAGAAAATGCTATTGAGCGTGTTTAGTATTTAATCATACTGTTCTAGTACTGATTAAATAACTTAGAAGGTAAATCTTTAAGTTCTTCTCTAGTAATTTTTTCTCCTTCGGTTGGTGGTTTAATATCTATAGTATCCGAAGAAAGTAACTGAATCTTATGAAAACGGACTGTTTTTTTGCCTTCTTTTAATTCTAGAATAAGACCTGGTAATCCAAAATATCCTTTTGGACCATGATTAGCTTTAATATCCTTAGTATACCAGGCTTCTACCTTTTTATTATAGTTGTTTAGCACAGCTTTATAACATATATATTGATCAATTCTTTTTGTCTCTTTTGTTAGCGCCCACTCTTGCTTATCCAATACCTCTTCAATCAAAAATTCTCTTCCCCTAAAATCAAATTCATGTACTTTTAAATAGCTTGTTTTCTTATTTTGTGATTGGTCTATGTAAATTATTTCAGAGTCATAATAGTTAATTCGTACATTTTTAAAATTATTTCCTTTTTCATTAGTTCCTTCCTCTGAAATTGTATCATTACCCGCCTTATTCTGTGGATAATACAATGCCTTTTTGTTCTCTAATTTCAATACGGTAATATAATCGTACTCGGGTATTTTCAATGATTTTTGTTTATTTCTCACAGTATGGACCTTTAATTTCGATAAAAGATCTTGCATTTTTTGCTCATACACTTGAATAGAATCTTTATTTTTTTCTGCTTTCATTGCGGCTTTTAATTGTATTATCTCAATAGCAAGCAATTCAATTTCTTTCTCACCAGAATGATCATATCTCGTATTTACCTGAGACGGCATACGTTTCTCTTTATAAAATACAGTCATCTGCTGAGATTGCATAGTAATAGAGGATAAAACAATAATTAACAACAATAGTTTTTTCATTTTTTATTTTTGATGAGCTTAGAGATCGTTTAATCAATTTGGCTCCCAAAGCTGAAATAATTTTCTTTTTATGATTATGATTATGATTATGATTATGATAAAGTAATATGCGTTCTTAAATCCGAAGAAAATACTACCATAATATCTATTTAATACTGATTAAATAACTTAGAAGGTAAATCTTTAAGTTCTTCTCTAGTAATTTTTTCTCCTTCGGTTGGCGGCTGTATTTCAAAACCTTCTTCCGGAATTAAATGGATTTTGTGAAAACCGACTGTTTTTTTACCTTCTTTTAATTCTAAAATTAGACCTGGTAATCCATAATATCCTTTTGGGCCATGATTTGCTATAATCTCCTTAGTGTACCAAGCCTCTATCTTTTTATCAGAGTTGTTTAGTACAGCTTTATAACATATATATTGATCGATTTTTTTTGTCTCTTTTGTTAGCGTCCACTGCAACTCCATTAACTTTTCCTCTATCAAAAACTGTCTACCTCTCTGATCAAATTCATAAATCTTTAGCGAGCTAATTTTTTGATCTTTCTTATGATTTACATAAATAATTTCTGAATTATTATAATTAACCCGTTCATCTACAAATTCACGGCCTGTTTTATTTGTTCTGGTATAGGATACGGTATCATTACTAACCTTTTCTTGTGGATAATACAATGAATTTTCATTCTTGATTTTTAGAACAGTAACAAAATCATATGCTGGAATATCCAAAGATTTCTTCTTAGTTTCTTTAAAAATTTTCATAGCATGAGCAGACATTTTATTCGCTTGCTCCTGCATCATTTGACGAAATATATCAGTAGAATCTTTATCCTTATCAGCTATACTAGCAGCTTTGATTCTTTTTATTTCATCCATGTAAACCTTAAAATGTTCTGTATCCATCGGTGCATGACGTCTCGAAACCTGAGCAGGTTTTCTTTTCTCTTTATAAAAAACAGTAATTTCCTGACTTTTTCCTAAAAAGGAAATAAAGAAAATGATTAGGAATAGTTTAATTTTCATCCGTTTCTAATTTCTATTATAACTATAGTATATATCTAAGTGTTATATTCTTTAAAAATGTTACCCTTTAATACTTATAATTTACCTGTAACATCTATTTTACATTTAAAAAAATCAATCAATGTTCATTAAAAAGTAACATCGGAATATCTTCTAATTCTTCTCTAGTAATTTTTTCTCCTGTATTCGGTGGTTTTACTTTAAAGCCGTCTAGTGTATACAATATTCTATCTATAACGATAACTGCATCGTCCTCCACCACTTTTACTATTAATCCCGGTAAGCCCCAATATCCAGCTGGACCAAATGAACTATCTATATCTTCTGTATACCATACTTCTACAGGTTTTTGGTTTTTGGTAGTATATACCCCGTAAGATCCAGTAAATTCTTTTTTTAACGATTTAAACAATAATGCTTTTTTACAAGTATACCCAAACATTTTTTTGGTTTCATTGGTTTTTTTCCAATTTAATTTAGATAACTTTTCTTCAATTAAATATTCTTTTCCATACGCATATTCAACACTTGATTTTTTCTTCTTACGCTCATTGATATAAACAACTTTATACTCTTTTTCTGATGTTTCTCTACTTATAAAAACTCGCTTACCTCCTTTTCCATAAGTAACTGAATTGTTTATTGTGTCATTATATTGCCGTTCAATGGGATAATAGATTGACTTATTACCATCTATTCTTAGCACACTGCTGTATTCATAACTTTTCAATTCTTTACTATGGTCTTTTGCTTTATCTCTTATCAACGATATATCATCCTCTGTCCTTGGAATAATATCTAACATAGAAGATCTTAACTGACGATAATCTGCTTTTCGTACTTCGTTATAGAAAATGGTAAATTCTTGTGCATAATTCCCCATGCATGCAAACAGAAAAATTAATAATATACGTATAGTTTTCATAAAGAGATTTGTGATCAAAAAAACAAAACTAAGAAATTAGTTAAATGATTCAACTAATTTCTTAGTTTATTTTATTGTTATCATTTTTCCTGCAAACAACATTCCATCCCATTATTTCGACAGTTGGGTTCTATTCTGTTTTATCATCTAATCTTTTAGCTCAATTTTGGTGTATCAATCAAAACAATAAGCTAACAGATGAAATCAATATTAACCACAATCTTCCTACTCACAATAGCATTTTCAAATGCTCAAACCACAATTACAGGAATCGTTACAGATCCTTCAGGAAACCCTATTCCTGGCGCAAACATTTATTT
The DNA here is from genome assembly GCF_900109375.1 of Aquimarina amphilecti. Taxonomy (GTDB): domain Bacteria; phylum Bacteroidota; class Bacteroidia; order Flavobacteriales; family Flavobacteriaceae; genus Aquimarina; species Aquimarina amphilecti. Next base: position 224,944 of record NZ_FOAB01000004.1, on the reverse strand, counting down.
AGAGGGTACCTACGATGGAGCATCATCAGCTGATGATGGCACGTTCACTTTTACAACCTCAGAAACAGGAGAACAAATGTTGGTAGTCTCTTTTCTTTCTTTCGAAACTTATGTATTCAGTAACTCTGTAAACAAAATGAAAGATCTAAAAATAGTATTAAGAGAAGATGTAAATTCTTTAGGAAGCGTTATTCTTAATGCAGGTACTTTTTCTGCAGGAGACAATAGTAAAGCATCGGTACTTACACCATTAGATATTGTTACCACCGCAGGTGCAGCTGGTGATTATATTGGTGCTTTCCAAACCTTACCAGGTACATCTACTGTAGCAGAGGATGGTCGGTTATTTGTTAGAGGTGGTGATGCTAATGAAGCTAATGTTTATATAGATGGGCTAAGAGTTTTTCAGCCTTTTTCGGCAACGGCTAATAATATTCCTACTCGTGGTCGTTTCTCCCCTTTTCTTTTTAAGGGAACCAACTTTTCTACAGGTGGATATTCTGCGGAATATGGAGATGCTTTATCGAGTGTACTGCTCCTCAATACAATTAATGAACCTGAACAAGAAAAAACTGATTTATCTTTTATAACTGTAGGTCTTGGTGTAGGAAACACACAAAAATGGGAGAAAAATTCCTTAAGTATCAACGCATTTTACCTTAATCTAAAACCATATCAGGAAATCATTTCTCAACGTGTAGATTGGATTAAACCTTTTGAATCCCTATCAGGAGAAGCTGTTTATAGACATCATTTTGATAATGGTTTATTCAAATTATATGGAGGACTAAATTATTCAGATTTTCAATTAATACAAGAAGATATAAATGTATCAGAAGGAATCAGTTTTGGTCTTACTAATAGAAATCTTTACTTAAATGCTTCTTATAAAGGGGATCTAAAGAATGATTGGTCATTGGCTACGGGTGTAAGTTTCTCTAATGATCATAATGACATAAAAATTGAAGAAACAAATATTGACAATGATGATAACAGTGCTCACATTAAAGTAAAACTTAGAAAAAGATTTAGTAATAGATTTAAACTAAGCTTTGGAGCAGAACAATTCTTAGGAGATTTTAAAGAGGATATAAATGCTACTTCTTTTGGAAACTTTCAGAGTAGTTTCAAAAACAATAGTACAGCAGCTTTTTCTGAGGCTAACATATTTTTCAACAAAAAACTAGCTATGCAAGTTGGAGTAAGAGCTACACATAATACATTACTGGATTTTACTAAAGTATCTCCAAGAGCATCTTTAGCATACAAAATAGCAGAGAAATCCCAAGTTTCTTTAGCATATGGTGATTTTTATCAATCACCTCAACAAGATATTTTAAAATACAACAGTTCATTAGATCCTGAAAAATCATCTCATTATATACTCAATTACTTATACCAAAATGATGGGAGAACTTTAAGAGCAGAAGCTTATTACAAAAATTATAATAGTTTGGTGAAATTTAATACTGAATTACCAGAATTTGATAGTTTTTACAATAACAATGGAGATGGATATGCTACTGGACTAGATATTTATTGGAGAGATAATAAATCCATTAAGAATTTTGAGTACTGGACGAGTTATTCCTATTTAGATACTAAAAGAAATTATAGAAATTACCCAGAACGTGCCACTCCCAATTTTGCCGCAAAACATAATCTATCCGTTGTAGGGAAATATTGGGCTGAGGATTGGAAGTCGCTAATTAGTGCTACTTATAACTTTGCTTCTGGTCGTCCATATACTGATCCAAACACCACGGATTTCTTGGGTAAAAAAACAAAAACATTCAATTCTTTAAATATGAGCTGGGCGTATCTTATTAGCCAACAAAAGATTTTATTTGTTTCTGTATCCAATGTTCTTGGTTTTGATAATGTATTCAACTATCAATATACTAATGCACCTAACGTAAATGGTGATTTTGCGAGGCGTGCTATTAGACCAACTGCTGATCGTTTCTTTATTGTAGGATTCTTCTGGACAATCAGTGATAATAAAAAAGATAATCAATTAAACAATCTGTAATACAATTCAGCATAAAAAAACTACAGTTCGGTACTATTTAATTCCAAAACACTGGGTTTTAAAAGATCTTTATACTATTAAACAAAACAACTGTCACTATGAAAACAATTCTTATGATACTTAGCCTTTTTACAATTAACACAGCTATTGCTCAATCAGCTTACGAAAAAGGAATGGGAAAAGCTTTTGAACTTTGGGGAAGTCAAAAAAATGATGAAGCTGCTAATTTATTTGAAAGAATTGGTCAAGCAGAAAAAGACAACTGGTTACCATTTTACTATGCTGCTCAGATCCATATTGTAAAGACGTTTGGAACTAAAAATGCAGAAGAAGTAGAATCTCGTTTAACAAAAGCGCAAAACTATCTTAACGAAGCTAAAACTCATTCTAAAAATAATGCAGAAATTCTAATTATGGAAGCTATGCTTAATACAGCATATGTAGTATATGATGGAGCAAAATATGGAATGACGCATTCTGCTAAAGTGGAGGAATTATATCAAATAGCAAAAAGTATAGAACCAGAAAACCCAAGAGCAGTATTATATCATGCCGAGTGGCAAATGGGCGCTGCAAAATTCTGGGGTAAAGACCCGAAAGCCTTTTGTCCTGAAATAGAAAAAGCTATCTTGTACTTTGAAAAAGCGTCTTCTACTATACCATTTTACCCTGATTGGGGAAAAGATCAAATAGAAAGAATACAACAAAACTGTAAGTAATAATTTACTGAAAAATAATTAAGAAAAAGATATGAAGGATACAAAAAGAATAGCCATTATTTCTATCGGTGTTTCCATTGGAATAGCAATAGTTACCTTATTTGCTAATGGATTTGAATTTGATAGATTTCTGACTATACAATATTGGATCATCAACCTTCTATATAGCTTTTTTCTTACCTATATCAACATCTTATATTTTAGATTAATTAATTACAAATTCGAATGGAAAAATAAAGGGTTACAACGCATACTAATAGGAACAGGAGGTTCAATTATCGTAACAATGATTGGGTATTTTCTTTGCGAGCTTCTAGCAAGTGTAGTGGTTTTACAAAGACAAACATTTGCAGAGTTCATTACAGATCAATCTTTTAAAAACTATCTATTCCCACTATTATTAACAGCAATAATTTCATTGTTTTTTCATACCGTTTATTTCTATAAAGCGTTACAAGAAAAAAAGGTCACCGAACAAAAAATAATTGCAGGAACAGCTTCTGCTAAGTTTGATGCTTTAAAAAATCAGCTAGATCCGCACTTTTTGTTTAACAGTCTAAATGTATTGACATCTTTAATAGATGAAAATCCTAGAATGGCGCAAAAATTTACTACATCGTTATCTAAAGTATATCGATACGTTTTAGAACAAAAAGATAAAGAATTAGTAACTATTGATGAGGAATTAAAATTTGCTAAAACCTATATGACTCTATTAAAGTTAAGGTTTGAAGATAGTATCATTTTTGAAATGCCCGAATCTGCAACTAATTCTGAAGCAAAGGTAGTACCACTATCATTACAGATTTTATTAGAAAACACGATCAAACATAATGTGGTTATGCCAGACAGGCCGCTTCATATAAAGATCTATGAAGATGATGGTTTTCTAATTGTAGAAAACAACTTACAACCTAAAGAAGTTATAAAGCAAAGTAGTGGCGTAGGTTTAGGTAATGTACAACAACGATACGGATTACTTACTAAAAGAGAGTTTTCTGTATTCAAAACAGAAACAGCTTTCATTGCAAAGCTTCCAATTTTAACAAAAAAAATAACATCAATCGATATGACAACATCACAAAATATAGAAATCGTAAAGGACCTAAAATATAAAAGAGCAAAGGACAGAGTAAAAAAGATTAAAGAATTCTATGGCAGTCTTACTGCGTATTGCATTGTAATTCCCTTTTTAATATTCATTAATTACAGAACTACTGGTTTTAGTCTACCCTGGTTTATATTCCCAATGGCTGGATGGGGATTAGGATTGCTTTTCCACTATTCTGAAGCTTTTGATCATCATCCAATATTTGGTAAAGATTGGGAAAAGAAAAAAATCAGAAAGTATATGGATGAATCTAATAGAAGGAATTATGAATGATCACGATAAGATAAAAGCATACAAAAAAGCAAAAAAAAGAATCGTCGAAGAAAGATCTTTTTACTCTCACGTTGCGATATATATAGTAATGAATATTGTCATCTTTATTTTTAAAATAAAGATTGGAGATTATGTAAACGATGAAGGCTATGACAATTACCTGCCCTGGAATTTAATTACTACTCCACTACTATGGGGCTTAGGTTTACTGGGACATGGATTATGGACATTTAGAGAAAAAAATGGATTAGGAAAATTATTTAACAAATCCATATTTAGCAAAAAATGGGAAAATCAAAAAATTAAAGAGTTCATGGATGAGCAAGACAACATTTAAAAAATAAAAAATGGAAAACTCCGAACTACAAAAAAAATATAGAAATGCTAAAAAAAGAGTTCAAGAAGAACAATCCTTTTATACTCATCTAAGTATATACATAGTTATAAATATTGCTATTATCATTGTAATTCTTCAACTAAAAGATTATTTCTATGATGGTTACTTAATCCCTAATTTAATTAGTTCTCCTTTACTATGGGGTATCTTCTTACTAGGTCATGGATTGTGGACATTCAGAAAGAAAAACGGCCTAGGACAACTTTTTAAAAAATCCATTTTCAGTAAAAAATGGGAAGAGAAGAAGATTAAAGAGTTAATAAACAATAATAAAAACCTTTAAAAGAACAGACAATGGAAAAATTTGAACGACAAACAAAATATAGAATAGCTAAAAAACGTGTTGAAGAAGAAAAAGGGTTTTATAACCATTTTACAGCGTATGTAATTGTAAATGTTTTTCTACTTTTTATAAATTCTGATTTCATCGATGAAGGATTCAATAATTGGCTAAACTGGAACTTATATATTACTCCTTTTTTCTGGGGAATTGGTTTATTCTTTCATTGGGTAAAGGTTTTTAATCCAAATATAATTTTTAGTAAGCAATGGGAAAAACGAAAAATCAAAGAACTAATGAATGAAGATAATACTATAGATTATCTATAGTGATCAAAATCATTAATCAAAAAACAACAACAATTTAAAACTATTCATTATGCAAGACTATGAAGAAAAAGACAGATATGAACTAGCTAAAAAAAGAGTGGATGATGAACGAGGTTTTTATACACACCTAACGTTTTATATTGTTATTAACATAGTTATATTAATCATCAACACTAATTCGGACAATCAAGGTTTTAAAAGCTGGTCACAATGGCACTTATACATTACCCCTGCACTCTGGGGAATAGGGTTATTGTTTCACGGATTAAAAGTCTTTAAACGTAATTTTATTTTTGGAAAGAACTGGGAAGAACAAAAAATAAAAAAGCTAATGGACGAGGATGATACTCTAGATGTATCATAAAAGCAATCAAAACTAACACTAAAAAACTAATCATCATGAAAGATTTCGAAGAGCAAAAAAGATATGAACGTGCTAAAGAGCGAGTAGACGAATTAAAGAAATTTTACAATAACCTATTTTCCTATGTTATTGTGATAGGCTTCTTAGCTGGTCTAAATTACTATCAAAATGAATGGCGTTATGCTTGGTTCTTATGGGCTGCATTTGGTTGGGGAATCGGTTTAGCTTTCCACGCTGTTAAAGCATATAGAATTAATCCTATGTTTGATAAAGATTGGGAAGAACGTAGAATCAGAAAATATATGGATGAAGAAGATAAAGAAAAGCAACTTTGGGAGTAAATTATGCTCTTCCTATATTGTTTATATAATCCAATTTTGATAATGAAATTAAAGTAGGTAAAAATGAAAACACTCATCCATCTTATTATTATATTTTTTATAGGTTTACTTAATGCTCAAGAATCCTTTATCATTAAAGATGTAACCATTTTTGATGGTGAGAAAGTGATCCCAAAAACATCCATTCTTGTAGAAAATGGAACTATCTCTAAAGTTGCCAAATCAATAAATCACAAGACTACTGTTATTGATGGAAATGGTAAATTTTTAATGCCTGCAATGACTAATTGTCACGTACACGCTTGGGGAGTTCCTATTTTACAACAAGCGGCAGGAGCTGGTGTATTTAATCTATTGGATATGCATGGTGTTGAACCATACCAAGGAATGATGAAGACCTATAGAGATTCTACAAATTATGCTCGTTTTTTTGTAGCTGGATATGCTGCTACCGCTCCGGAAGGACACGGTACACAATATGGTTTCCCTGTTCCTACCCTAACTAAACCAGAGGATGCATTAAAATTTGTTACTGATAGAATAAAAGCAGGTGTAGACCATATTAAAATCATTGTAGAACCTTGGAAACCTACATTATCTCACGAAACCGTAAAAGCGATTATTGATGAAGGTCATAAAAACAAAAAAAAGGTAGTAGTACACGTTTCTAAAATGAATGACGGATATCAAGTACTAACTAATAATGCCGATGGATTGGTACATATTTGGAGGGATACTCCAATGCCCGAAGATCAATTACAACAATTAGCTAAAGAAAAAGATTTTTTTGTGATCCCAACACTTCTTGTATCAATAGAAGTCCAAAAGAAACGAAGAAAAAAAACAGCAGAAGAAATTAAACAAGTAGAATCATTTTTAAAAAAAGAAGTAAAACGATTATACGATGCAGGAGTATCTATTTTGGCAGGAACCGATCCTCCAAATGTAGATATTAACTATGGAACCGATCTTTATAAAGAGTTAATCCTGATGTCAGAAGCAGGTATCCCAAATAAAGAAGTTCTAAAAGGAACTACCTCCTTACCTGCGGATAAATTCGAATTAGGAAAAATAGGATATGTAAAAGAAGGGTATATTGCAGATCTTTTATTATTAGATAAAAACCCAATAGAAGATATTAAACATATAAATACTATAGCTTCTATGTGGAAAGCTGGAAAAGAAGTACAAATAAAAAAGTAATTATAACCAAACTATGAATGTAATAATAATCGAAGACGAAAAACCAGCTGCTAGGAGATTAGGGCGCATGCTAGATGATCTAGATATTAAGATCGATACAATGCTTCATTCTGTAAGTGAGTCTATTGAATGGTTTAGTAATAATGAACATCCTGATTTGATATTTTTAGATATCCAATTAAGTGATGGTTTATCGTTCGAAATTTTTGATGCTATTACAATTAAAAGTTCGATTATTTTTACAACTGCCTATGATGAATATGCGTTAAAAGCCTTTAAGCTAAATAGCATTGATTACCTACTAAAGCCAATTGATGATGAAGAATTAGAAGCTGCTGTAAAAAAGTACAAAGATCAGATATCACCAGGTCAATCTATCCAAGTAGATTTTGAAGATATTAAGAAACTACTAGTCAACCCAATAGATCGTGTATATAAAAAACGTTTTACCGCTCGTGTCGGTCAGCATCTTAAAATCTTTTCTGTAGAGGATATTGAATGTTTTTATTCAGAAAACAAAGGAACATATCTCCATACTAAAGAAAATAGAAACTACCTTATCGATACTACATTAGAATCTCTTGAAGACGAATTGAATCCACAACAATTTTATAGAGTGAATCGCAAATTCTATATAAATATAAATGCGATAAAAGACATTATCTCTTATACCAATTCTAGATTACAAATCAAGTTGAATCATTTTAGTGAGCAAGAAATCATTGTAGCACGAGAACGTGTAAAAGATTTTAAGGATTGGTTGGAGTAAGTAAAAAATAGTCTTCATTTTTGAAATTAGGATAATATAAATCTGCTCTGTTTAACTCTCAATGATAGATAATATTCTAGAAAACAAAAGTATTGCTTACTTTTAGACATACACATCTATCAGAATGACAATTTACAGTAACCCTTTATTAGGTAAGTACCTTATTTTTTCTTTGTTTTTTTTCTGGCTAAATTCTTTCAATATTTCTGCTCAAGAATATGACACCAATGATCTTAAGGAGTTGGAAAAACAAGGAATGATATTCTACAAGACAGAAGAATATGAAAAAAGCATCGCAACCTATAACAAGCTAGAAACTACAGCAAAAAAATTGAATAATGCTTCACTAGTATGCATCTCTAATATAATGAAAGGGCATATATATTGTAGGAATGGAAAAAATAAAGAAGCTTTAGAAAATTACTATAATGCCCTCGATATTATTGAAAAAACAGGGAATGTAAAAAATGAAATCATAGTCAATTCTGGGCTTATTATTGTTCTTTCAAGAATGAATCAAAATACCAAAGCAAAAAAAATTGCACTGCGTTCTCTAAAAGCTATCCCAAGTACCACCTACCATAATAAAGAAAATCATGTTAGATTCTTAACTACTCTTAGTGATATATATCTAGATGCAGAGCAATATGACTCCGTATTACACTATGCCAAACAAGGTGTCGAGATGAGTAAGTCTCTTAAACTAGATGAATTGTATGTAGACCTTTTAATCAAGAAAGGGATGGTCTTCTATTACCAAAAAGAGTATAACAAATCTTTAGAATATTTGTTTGAGGCGAAAGAAATACTTAATAACAAACAAATTAACAACAAATCTTATCCAACTATTAGAACTAATTATTTTATTGCGAATTGTTATTATCAAAAACAGTCCTATGATAAAGCAATTAATGTATTACTAAATAGTATAAATTCCTTTGAAGAGAGTGATAAGTTTAAACCTCCTGCAATCAGATCACATTTATTATTAGTCAACTGTTACAACCAAAAGGGCGACTATAAGGAGGCAATGCTTTGGAATACTAAATATACAGCATTAAATGAATACTATCTAAAAGATAAAGACCAAACGGTGGATATCATTCATCAAAAAGAAACTAATAAACTTGAACAAGAAATAATAATCCTAGAAGCAAAACAAACAGAAGAGAGGCAAGCAAAAAATCGAATATTCTGGATTCTTTTAGGTACCGCAATAGCATTAATTTGTAGTGTCTTCTTATATTTTAGAAAGCTACGATCCAACAAAACGATATTTCACAAGTTAATGCAAGAAATCGATATTTTAGAAGCTAGCAAACAAAATCCAATTCACAAGGAAGAATTAAAAAAAGAAATCACTATTGATGATCAGAAGGTCAATGAAATCATCAAAGGATTAGAAAAACTAGAAATGCAGGAGTATTTTCTACGATCGGACTGCAATCTACGATCCATGGCAAAAAAGCTAAAAACCAATGCTACATATTTATCTAAAACAATCAACACACACAAAGAAAAAAACTTTACAGAGTATATCAATGACCTTAGAATTGAGTATGTGCTCAACAGATTAAAAGATGATAAAAAATTTCGATCATATGCCATTCAATCGATCGCTACAGAGATTGGATACAAGAGTAGTTATTCGTTAGTAAAGCATTTTAAAGCAAAAACAGGTATCAATCCGTCTTATTATATCAAAAGTCTTGATAAGCAATTTGAAGCATCAGAAATTAAGGTGTAACCTATGGCTATTTTAAACAATTTAGCCATGTGTTATTATTACAAATCCTTGAAATCAAATATATTTCTATGAAATACATTTTTTATTGCAAGTCATTCTCAGAAAACTGAAAAAAGACTTAACTAACAATTAAACAATCATAAAATGAAAAAAGACGGAACACAAAAAATCAAACTAAAAAAGTTAACAATAGCAAGGATTAACATAGATACCATGCGAAAAATAGAAGGAGGATCTAGTGGAACTACGTTACCAACAGACATTATCAATTTAGATGGAGAACCTTGGAATATTTGCGCTTTAGGTATTAAATAGTATTACTTTTTTTTGTACACTAATCACCCTGCCAATATGCAGGGTTTTTTTATGGCTATTTTGTTTAAAATAGTCAACCTTCCTTTTTAATTCCTCTGATCACGGTTTACTTTAGTATCAGCATCAAAATACAGATAGCCGTACATTTTGATCAAGGGGCAACCGAAAACCTTAATATAGAGTAGGTAGTTAAAACAAATCATTATGCTTAATAATATTTTAAACTTAAAAGGAGTATCTCAATTGAACAAAAAAGAACAACAAACGATTAAAGCCGGAACGTATTACGGAGATCTATGTCTTAGACTTTGTAGCGGAAGTTGTTCTTTCGGACATTGTTTTGAGCAAATTGATTAAATATTATTTCTCCCGAGAGTTCTTCTCGGGATTTTTTCATCGTATTTCTAATTTAAAAATAACGCAAAATGATTCACAAAATCTTAAACTTAAACGGAGTTACTATTCTTAAAAAAGAGCGTCAAAAATCAATCCACGGAGGTACATATGGTTGTCAGAACATAGCAAGAAGATGTATAGATGATAGTGATTGTTGTTCTGGAAGTTGTGGGGTAGAGAAAATCATCAACGGAAACATTATCACTCTCTCTATATGCTCATTTACCTAAACACTCTATATCTCTTTTAAAATAAGGCAAATGAAAAGTTCATAAACTCTAATCGAGAATAGACAGAAAACTGCAACTGTCTTAAAATGTTTGCTATTAAACTAAAATCACTTAATTTCTAACAAAATGAAAAAATTAATGCAACTAAAAGGAGCTCAGGTTTTAAATAAAAAAGAGCAAAAAACTATTAATGGAGGTAACACAGGCATGCAATGTCGTAGTCATTCAGATTGTAGTGCTCTAAATGGAATTCCTGGTTTTGAATATGAAGAATTCTTTTGTCATTGGGGATATTGTCAAATCATGTAAATATTATAAATATTTATAAGTTGTAATAAAAAAAGCCTGGAGTCAAATAACTTCCAGGCTTTTTCGGTAAATAATAATAAATAAAACTACAATTATTCTTCTATATCGCTACAATTCCTTGTGTATTCGTATCCGGAAGATTTCCTGACTCTTCTCCTATTGGGGTAAGCGTTTGTCCATTAACTCCAAAGATTCCAATAGTACCATCTAATCCATATAACTGGTATAAGAAAGCTCCATCATCAGAAATCCACATATCAATCCATCCTTCTGTAGTTCCGAATGCAGCTCCTGGATCTGTAGTATTACCTGTAGCTCCCACACCTTGAGCAGCTGTTTGATCTAACAAGGTTACGACACCATTAGTAAAGCTAAAGGATGCCAATCCAGCTTCTATAGCATTTGACACAAAAAATGTATTTTCATCTGACGTAAAATCTAACCAACAAGCTGTTCTTCCTGTATTTCCTTCACCTGATCGAACATCTAAGTTAACATCTACAAGTTGATCTCCATCAATTCTCCACGTAGAAACAGAACCATCTTGTAAAGCTGGGAATGCTGGTGGTGCTCCATTATATTGAAATTCTCTAGCTTCGGTAACAACTGCGTATAATTCTCCATCTGTTCCTCTAACAATTTGAGACCCAATTGCTGAAGGAAGGTTCCTTTGCTCTGCATTTCCTCGTAAAGTAGAAGTAGCACCATCTAATCTAGTAAGTGAACCTCCATTAATACCAAATAAAACTACTTCGTCTTGATTACCCACTGCAGTACTTCCTGTTCCTAAATTATCTGTAGCACCTACATCTAAACCAGCAGCTCCTGCATTAATAGAAGCAACGATCGCATACGCTCCACCAGGAGCAATATACACACAAGATGGTCTGTTATCTAGATTAACAGAAGCTCCAGCAGATTGAAAAGTTCCATCATCTAATAACCAAAAAGAATCTAAAGTACCTCTATGCATTGGCTCTCCTCCATCCAAAAACTCTGAGCGCGTAATATTGGTTACTAAAACCAAACTATTTACTCCTGTCATACTTTCTGGAGCAGGATAAGAATCTATACTATTTGGACCTTGGGCGGAAGTTGTCTGAAGGACAGGATTTCCTAAAGAGAAATCATCGTTTACTGGCAATGCAGAAATTGTATTACTACCTGCGTTTACTGCTAAAACAAATGCATTATCTCTTGTTTTGGTAATTGCATATGCTGAGATTAAAGGATCTAATCCTTCTCCTCCATCAAAATCACCACCATTTCCTCCTGTAGCAACGGGTCCTATCGGCGTAAGTGTCCCATCTACATTTCTACCATAAGTTACAATAGTATTAGGTCCCTGTTCTACCCCATCTACCTGTCCTTCTCCATTTGTCATTGCGTATACCGCTCCTACAAAATTATTAGTTTCTTCTCCCCCATCCGGAACGAAATTATCATCATCGTTACACGAAGTGAATATTAATGTTGAGGCCAATAGTATATATAAGCTAAATTTTAGATTTTTCATTTTGTTTCTTTTTTTGAGTTTTGAGTTTATGTTTACGTCAAACTTTGCACATTGCCTTTTCATAAAACAAGACAATGATTAATTGCTTTTACACACCTTTATTCGGCCGAATACAATGCAAAATCAAGAAATGAAGTATTTTAATTTTTAAGTTTCTTGACTGATATTTGGTACGCTTTATACTTTCCGTACTTACAAGTCTAAAAGAGTCTATCGAACATAAAAAGAAATTAAAAAGGTAACAACAAAACACGTAAAACCTTAAAAATCAAAATCTTAATTAAGAATAAAATATTTACACAAGAATTGTAAAATCTATAGTTTTTAAAATAACATTAACATTTATGTTAGATATCTTTAACAAATAAGTTTTCTTAGGAATGTTAGCTAGCTAACATAAGTCACTATCAATTCACCTTCAAAACATACTAATACTTAGAATAAAAAAGATTTTAATACAATCAAATAGAAATTCTTCTTTTTAAGTCTTAATATTCTAAGTAGTTCTAAAATTTTGCGCAACCATTTCAATTTTTCACATCTTATAAAAAAGCAAAAGACAATGAACAAACCATTCAAATTAATCGTTATCGTAATATCTTTATTATTAACGAATGTACATATGTCTTGTAATGATACTGATAATTGCGAAGAGGCAATTTGCACATTAGTTTTGGTTAGGATTTCAATATCAATAACTGATCAGGATCAAAAACCTGTTATTCTAGACTCCTACGAAGTGATTAACCTAGAGAATGGGGAAAACATTACTGTTTCACTGTCTCCAACAGAACAGGAACAAACATTCCAATCTGGACGATACCTATTAATAGAAGATAATGTTCTTGGAGTAAATCAAGAGCAACAAATTCAGTTTAGAGGATTTATTAATGATCAACAAGTTATTAGCAGTGATTATATTGTTAGTACTGATTGTTGTCACGTAAGTTTAGTTTCAGGAGATGTAGAACTTACTCTATAAATAATGTAAAAAAACAACTGATCAAATATTAATTAAGAACCAGCTTTAGAACCTTAGTTATTGATTTTAAATCTTAATTCTAGAATTTTTCATCAAATTGGAAATTTAAAAACAGAATCTAATATTCCCACTGCCTTTTCTTATTCAATTCTTCTTCTGCATCTAATTCTTCTTGCGGAATTACTTTAAGAAAAGAAGAATGTTGCTCAATAGCAAATTCTAATTTACTAACAATATCGTCTACAGTATCATTCTCGTAATCAAATTGCAGTGGTTCTTTAATAACCATTGATTGAAGAATACCCCGTTTTTTGATTCTAATACCTTTTTTATCAAAAGATCTTCTAAAACCGTCAATTACTATTGGGATTACTATAGGCTTATATTGCCTAATAATATGAGCAGTTCCTTTACGAATTGGTTTAAATGGTTTAGTAGTTCCCTGCGGAAATGTAATTACCCAACCATCTTCTAAGGCTCTTTTTATATTAGTAATATCACTCATCTTTACCTGACGATTGACATCCTGACCCTTATCTCTCCAAGTTCTTTCTACAGTAATAGCGCCTGCATATGCTAATATTCTTGCAAGTAAACCTGCGTTCATAGTTTCTTTAGCGGCTACATAATAAAGATTAAGTTTTGGTTTCCATAAATACCCAATATTTTTTATTGAATCCGTACGACCACTTAAACTAGCATTGAAAACGTGGAACATGGCCACTACATCCGCAAAATAGGTTTGATGATTAGAAACAAATAGTACATTATTATCAGGAAGTTCTTTAAAAATTTCACTTCCCTCTATTTGTAATTCATTAAAACCTCTATAACGACGATGCGTCATAGATCCCATAATTCTAATAAGCCATTTTTTCAGGAATAATATATGTCCAAAAGGATTTCTTTTAAATAATCCCATAAATAATTTTAGTTTATTAGCATCTATTATTTTCAAGCGGAAAACTTACCGCTTCTGATTATCAGTTAGTTATACTTAAAACTAAATACAATTAATTAAATAATAGATAACAATTCAGTTAAATTCTTCTAAATATTAAGAAGAAAATGGGAGCCAAATATACAAAATCATCGCTCTAACGCAGATTTTATAAACATTTTAAGTTCACTAAGCATCATCGCTGTAGCACCCCAAACAACGTAACCATTTAATTCAAAGGAAGGTACTTCGATATTTTCCGCATAAGAAGTTGACAATTTTTTAGAAATTACATTACTTTCATCTAACAATTGAGATATAGGTACCTCTATTATTTCAGCTACTTCTTCTTCTTGTTTTATGAAATTTGGTAATTCGTTGGAAACTCCCATGAACGGATGGACCCAAAAATTAGATGGAGGTATATATACTTTGGTCAACTGTTTTAAAACTTCGATTAAATCAGAATTTACCCCTATTTCCTCTCTAGTTTCACGTAATGCAGCTTCTTCATAGTTTTTATCAAACTCTTCTACCTTACCACCGGGTAAGGCCACTTGTCCAGAATGTACTCCTTCATATGTTGGGCGTAGAATTAATGCTAAATGTGTTATACCTTCTTTAGGGTAAAAAAGCATCATAACCGCTGCATTTCTTGGATTTCTCTCCTCTATCTTAATTTTATAAAGCTCTTGTTTTCTTATTTCTGGAGCCATAATAAAATGAGAAGATTCTCCAGGCACCGACATTTTCTGTATTTTTGAAATTAATTTTTTAAATGTTTCGAATGTCATTTACCCGAGTAATTTTAGTATTAGGTTTTGCTAGTCTTTTTATCTTCTATAGTTGTGAAGATACACAATCTAAAAAAACTAAACAGTCTGTTGTGGAAAATGAAAACGACATTTCTAAGGAAAGTACTATCAATCAGAAAGATTCACTAAAAAAGAAAAAAACAGAAAAAATTGAGACTGCTAAGGCTTTAGATGAAGAACCATTTAAACTTACTAACTCTAATATGAAGGAGTTCTTATTACAATATGGTAAAGAAAATCCTGAAACTCTAGTTCGTATAAGTACAAAATTTGGAGATATCCACATTAAACTTTATAAAGAATCTCCTATGCATCGCGCTAACTTTATTTATCTAGTTAAACAAAAGTATTTTGATGAGACTTTCTTTTACAGAGTGGCAAAAGGTTTTGTTATTCAGGGTGGAAATAGTGATCGTACTCAAATGGCTCAAAAGCGTCATGACATTGGGGATTACACATTACCTCAAGAACCAATAAAAGGTCTTAAACATAACCGAGGATCAGTAGCTTTATCCAAACAATGGGTTAACAACCCTTCTAATCGTTCTACGCCTTATGAGTTTTTTATTGTAATCGCCAAAGAAGGAGCTCCTCATTTAAATGGAGAACATACAATTTTTGGAAAAGTTGTAAAAGGTATGGGCGTGGCAGATAAAATCTCTAATGTTCCTGTAGATGGTAGTGAATGGCCCAAAGAAAATATATTCATAAAAGCAGAGGTGATTAGATAAATAGCTGCCTATAAAATCATCATCCTACAGACAGCTATTATCAATAGTTTAGCAAGGGTCAGCTATTGTTTCACACTGACAGGTATTACGAGTACCTACTGCATGCTTCACGCGCTCTTTATACGGTCCCATAGGATGTGCTAATCCTCCTTTTAACCTTGAAATAGTTTCTTTACGTAATTCTAAGTGCTTAAAATTCTTTGACTTCATGATATTTGATTTTATGATTTATATCAATATATCAATCATCCCAAAAAATTGTTACCCTAAAAAGAATAGATAAATATTCTATTTCTGGGTATAATAATTGTAATCCTCCAATACCTTAGATATAAATTGGATGGGTTTTTCTTGTGGAGTAACTTGCATAATACTGCTTACCTTATTAGAAAGCTGCAGAATAACGTTATGATTCCCATTTCTTTTTGCATCTTGGTAGATACCTTTAATTTTGCGCATCTCACTATCATCAAATACAGTTACCTGCGGATATAATGGTTTATAATCATCTGGAATATCGACTAAAATAGTTTGATGAAATTTCACCTTTTGTTTTTCACTAATTACTGTAGTTCCTGCGGCCATATCTCCTAGCCTTTGACCAGTTCCTTTAAATAAAATCGCCACAACTGCTATTCCTCCAGAAGCTAACGTAATATCTATCAATCGTAATAACCATCTTATCAAATAACCAGAAAAAGCTGGTCGAGATCCATCTAGACGCACAACTCGTATCTTCATTGTTGCTTTTCCGGGAGTTCTTCCATCCCAGAAAGTTTCCCATAATAGATAATAAAGAAAAGGGGGAAGACCAATTACCATCCAGAATGCCCATTCATCTGCCATTCCTAAATCTAAAGCGGCTACAATTAAGATTACAACAATAAAATAGGCGATGATTATTAACAAGTCTACTAAATATGCTAAGATTCGTTCCCCTATTCCAGCAGTATTTTGCTGTATACTCACATTTTGAGCTGTTTCTATTTGAAAATTATCCATTAATTATGTTTCTTTGAAGCTCCTAATTTTTGATCCATGCGTGAGGCGGCTTTTGTGAAGCAAAATAAAGATAAATGGTTAAAATTTGAAAGTGTTCTGCTTAATAATGCGCAAATTACTCCAGATGAACTCTCTAGTTTATATATTGAGATCACCGATCACCTAAGTTACGCAAGAACCTTTTACCCTAGTAGTCAAACATTTAACTACTTAAACGGATTAGCTTCTAACGCTCATCAAAAAATTTATAAGACTAAAAAAGAAAAAAAGAATCGATTTTATTCTTTTTGGGTTAAAGAGTTTCCTTTAGAATTTTACAACTATCAACGACAACTCCTTATTGCCTTTTTGATTTCGGCCCTTTTTACAGCGATTGGTGTTTATTCTTCCGCAACTGATGGCGCATTTGTAAGATCAATATTGGGTGACGGCTATGTTAATATGACATTAGAAAATATCGAAAATGGGGATCCAATGGCGGTTTATAAGAAAATGGAAGAAACTGATATGTTCTTAGGTATCACCATTAATAACATAAGAGTAGCTCTAAACTGTTTTATTCTTGGTATCCTTTTAGGCATTGGAACGATCTATATGTTAATGCAAAACTTCATTATGTTAGGTTCTTTTCAATACTTTTTCTACGAAAAAGGACTTCTTTGGGAGAGTGCTAGAACTATTTGGATACATGGAACCATAGAAATTTCTGTTATTATTATAGCTGGATGTGCCGGACTGGTAGTCGGTAATTCTATTTTATTCCCAAAAACTTATACCAGACTTACCTCTTTTGTAAGAGGAATAAAAGCAGGGTTAAAAATTGTAATAAGTACCGTTCCATTTTTTATCATTGCAGGCTTTTTAGAAGGCTTTGTAACCCGACATACTGAAATGCCAGATTGGTTAGCAATTTTTATAATCGCAACTTCTTTAGGCTTAATTTTGTTTTATTACGTAATCTACCCTAGACAATTATATAAAAAATCAATTTCTACAGATGAACAATAATTATATTGAATTTAAGAAGAAAAGAGAATTAGGTGATATTCTAACCGATGTTTTTGTGTTTTTAAGAACCAATTTTAAACCTCTATTTTCCGTCTTATTTAAGACAACAGGAATCGTTTTGGTTATCCTTCTTTTATCTATTGCATATTACACCCATGCAACTTCTAATTTCATGGATCCTTTTGCCCTTGGTGGAGGCGCTGGTAATCTAAACATGTTTAATTCTGGATCTTTTTTAATATCAGCTTTTGTAATGATAATTAGCATTCTAATCTTTTATGGATTAGTTTTTGGTACCGTTCTACATTACATAAAAGAATATACAGATAATCAAGGAGTAGTGTTACAACAAAATGTTATCGACGGAGTGAAAAAAGATTTAGGAAGTATCATAGGGCTTTCTATTCTTTCTTCTATAATGTTACTTGTAGGATTTATGCTGTGTGTGATCCCTGGAATATATTTATACGTGCCATTAAGTCTTATTTTCCCTATTTTAGTTTTTAGAAAATCTGCAGTTTTTGATACTATTAGCGAAAGTTTTGAATTAGTAAAAAATGAATGGTGGATAACTTTTGCTACGCTTCTTGTTATTGGGCTGTTATCTTACGTAATAAGTATGGTATTTTCTATCCCTGCCATTATGTATACATTCTTTAAAACCTTTACCGCTGCATCAGAAGGCAGTTTCTCGGATCCTTCTAGTATGTTTGATTGGGTTTTCATTTTATTAAACACAATCGCATCTGTTCTTCAATATATTATTATCTATCTCTTTACTGCAATTTCTACTGCTTTCATTTACTTTAATCTAAACGAAAGAAAGCATCATACAGGAACATTAGAACAGATTGATTCTTTAGGTAAAACCGAATAACTTGAAACAACTAAGCTACTTTCTTCTTTTTATAATACCTTTTTCTATTTCTGCTAAGATTCAGGACAGTACGTCTATAGAACAGGCAGAAGAGATTATTTATGATTTAGACTCTAGTAAAGAAATTAGAGAGTTTAATGCTGATAAAATTAAAGAGCTAAGAAATGAGGAAGATTTCAACTATACAGAATATGAAGAGCCCGATAATATTTGGACGCAATTTAAACGCTGGGTTGGACAACTATGGAGTCGGTTTCTACAATGGGTATTTGGTGTAGGAGAAGTAACTGGTTTCTGGGCTGTTTTATTCAAACTTTTACCTTATTTAGTTATTATAGGTGTATTATTTTTGTTAGGTTGGTTATTTATGAGAGTAAACCCAAGAGATATGCTTTTTGAAAAACAAGAGGCGCCTCAAATTATACTTACAGAGGATGAAGATATCATCCAAAATCAAAATATAGAACAATTAATCCAACAAGCTTTGAAAACTAATAACTATAGATTAGCTATCCGGTATTATTATCTATCTGTACTTAAACAATTATCCGAAAACGAATTAATAAACTGGGAGTCGCAAAAAACAAATACCGATTATTTAAAGGAACTAACTGATAATTCATTAAAAAATAAATTTCAGAATATCACAAGACTATATGACTTTATTTGGTACGGAAGTTTTGATATTAACCAAACATCGTTTGAACAAGCAGAACAAAAATTTAAATCGATTACTAATAGTATAAGATCCTAATTTGTTAACTAAAAAGACTAAAATATTCATTATTGTAATTATTGCCTTAATAGGTCTTCTTACTTTTTTGGAAGCTAGTGAACCAGAACCTATTAATTGGTTTCCTAGTTACGCTAAAACAGATAAAATTCCGCTAGGGACATTTGTCTCCTATAATATGATTAAAGAGACTTTTAATAAAAGTATATTAAAGGATATAAATCAACCTCCTTATGAGTTTTTATTAGACAATGATACGATTAGTGGGACATATTTTTTTGTAAATGGATCTATCAATTTTGATGAAGCTGAGTTAGACAGAATATTAAATTGGGTAGAGAAAGGAAATACATTATTTGTATCATCAAAATCTATTAGTGATAAACTATTAGACACTTTATCTATTAAAACAGACAACTTAGTATTCTTAGATGATATTTCTACACAACCAATGGTAGAATTAGTGAACAAAAACCTAAAAGTAGACAAACCATATCATTATGACCGTGATACATACAATCCTTATTTTAGTGAGATAGACACTACAAACACAACAGTTCTGGGACTTACTCAATTATACAATGATACATTACAAATTAAAGATCCAAAACTGAACTATATAAAGCAACCTTTTGGAGAAGGTGAAATACTGCTACACTCCTTTCCGGAAGCCTTTGGAAACTATTTTATGTTAACCGATAACAATTATGAATATACCCAAAATTTATTGAGCTATATTGACTTTAAAAAAGATATTCTTTGGGACAATCATTACAAATCAGGAAAAACATTCTATAGCTCTCCTTTGTTTTTCTTATTACAAAATAGATACTTAAAATGGGCTTATTACATCTTACTGATTGGAGTGTTACTTTTTGTGATTTTTGAAGGAAAAAGAAAACAAAGAAGTATCCCAATTATAACACCTCTTAAAAATCAGACATTAGCGTTTACTAGAACGATTAGTGCAATGTATTTTGAGAAGGAAAAGCATAAAGAAATTGTAGAAAAACAAAATCTTCTTTTCTTAGATTATGTTCATCATGATCTAAGAATACCTACAAATACTTTAGATGAAAAAACCTTGTTAGACATTTCTGCAAGAAGTAATAACGATTATGAAGATACCAAAACGTTATTTACATACTTTGAAGAACTTAGTAGAAAAAAATTGATAACAAAAGAGGAATTAATGCGACTATATAATATGATTAGCGAATTTAAAAGTAAATCATAATTAAAACGATATAAAAAAATACTCTTAAAAGAGAATAAATAAAATCATATGGAAAACGAAGAGTTACAAAATGATGCTTTAGCAAATGATGCTCAAAAAGCTGCCGAGGATACCACTCCTGTGAAAGCTTCGCAAGAGGATACTGTTTCTACAGAAGCTGCTTCAGAAAAAATCAGCTTTGAGAATCGTATTGATCTTAGCGAATTACAACAAGCAGTAGAAAAACTAAAATCTGAACTTGCTAAAGTAATTATTGGTCAACAGGATTTTATTGAATTACTAATCGTTTCTCTATTATCCAATGGTCATGTTCTTATCGAAGGAGTGCCGGGAATTGCTAAAACAGTAACTGCTAAGTTATTTGCAAAAACCTTAGAAACTAATTTTAATAGAATTCAATTTACTCCAGATTTAATGCCTAGTGATGTATTAGGAACTTCAGTACTCAATATGAAAACTAGTGATTTTGAGTTTAAGAAAGGGCCTATATTTTCTAACATGGTTTTAATTGATGAGATCAATCGTGCACCTGCAAAAACTCAAGCTGCTTTGTTCGAAGTGATGGAAGAACGTCAAGTCACTATTGATGGCATTAGATATGTTATGGAACCGCCATTTATGGTATTAGCAACACAGAATCCTATCGAACAAGAGGGAACTTATGCGCTACCTGAAGCACAATTAGATCGTTTTTTGTTTAAAATAAAAGTAGATTATCCTTCATTAGAGGAAGAAGTAAATATTCTAAAAACACATCACGAAAGAAAGACACTAAAACCATTAGAAATGGTTAATTCCGTAATGACTCCTGAAAAACTTGCAGAATACAAGAAAAAAACACAAGAGGTTATTATTGAAGAAAAGATCATAGGATATATTGCAGAAATTGTTACTAAAACCAGAACACATCCTCACCTCTATCTTGGGGGTTCGCCACGTGCTTCTATAGCTGTAATGAATGCTTCCAAGGCATTTGCCGCAATTAATGGTAGAGATTTTGTAACTCCAGAGGATATTAAAAAATCCCTGTATCCAGTTTTACGACACCGTATTATATTATCCCCAGAACGAGAAATGGAGGGAATGACTACAGAAGATGTTATTGAAATGATTATCCAATCAGTAGAAATACCTCGTTAATTGTGATCAAATTTTACAAATCCTTATATCTAAGTTCGCGAGTATTTTATATCCTCGCTATACTATCCGTGCTTTTTTTAGCATCTTATTGGTTCAATGTATTGTATCCAATAGCTTGGTTATTATTATGGGGATTAGTAGTTACCTTTTTATTTGATATTGTTATTTTATTTAACATAAAAAAAGGTATTGAAGCAAGTAGGTTGTTGCCCGAAAAATTTTCTAATAGTGATCTTAATGCAATACCTGTACGAGTTAAAAGTAACTATGCGTTTACAACATATACAGAAATAATAGATGAGATCCCTATCCAATTTCAAAAACGTGACTTTCTAAAAACTGGAGTAATACCTCCAAAATCAACTTTAGATTTTGAGTATTCGTTAAGACCGGTTAAAAGAGGTGAATATATTTTTGGTCATCTACACGTGTACACTATGACTAAAATCAATTTGGTCAAAAAAAGATATAGCTTTGATAAATCTGCTATGGTAAAGGTATACCCTTCCTTTATACAAATGAAAAAGTATGATTTTTTAGCTATTGACAACAAATTGACTCAATTTGGACTTAAAAAAATAAGACGC
The DNA here is from genome assembly GCF_900109375.1 of Aquimarina amphilecti. Taxonomy (GTDB): domain Bacteria; phylum Bacteroidota; class Bacteroidia; order Flavobacteriales; family Flavobacteriaceae; genus Aquimarina; species Aquimarina amphilecti. The sequence goes on along the minus strand of NZ_FOAB01000004.1, from coordinate 202,561 downwards.
ATTGGTCATACAATGGAGTTTGAACAGATTAAAGAATATGTAGTTGGTGATGATGTAAGAACGATCAATTGGAAAGCAACTGCAAAGCATGGAAATCTAATGATCAATCAATTTCAGGATGAAAAATCACAACCAATATATTCTATAATTGATGAGAGTCGAGTAATGAAAATGCCTTTTAAAGAGTTAAGTCTATTGGATTATGCAGTCAATAGCACATTAGCTTTTTCTAACATCGCTCTTAAAAAAAATGATAAAGTAGGAATGCTTACTTTCTCCAATTCAGTTAGCAACTTTTTACCGGCAAGTAGAAAGAAAACATATATTAATAATGTATCTGAAACCTTATACAATATTAAAACACAGTTTCTAGATTCGGATTTTGGATTATTATACACCCACGTAAAAAGACAAATCAATCATCGTAGCTTACTTTTATTCTACACCAACTTTGAACATATTTCGGCATTAAAAAGACAACTTCCTTATTTACAAGCATTAGCAAAAAAACATTTATTGGTAGTCATTTTCTTTGAAAATACCGAATTACATCAATTGATACACCAGAATGCGGAAGATATCCAAGCTATCTATGATCAAACTATTGCACAACAATTTGCATACGATAAAAAAATCATGGTAAAAGAACTACAAAGGCATGGTATCCAAACGGTTTTGACATCACCAGAAGATTTAACTGTAAACACCATTAATAAATATTTAGAGATCAAAGCTAGAGGGCTTTTATAATTACTCAATCAAACACTATTTACATTTCATCCATTAAATTCTACAATTGGGTGATATACTTTATAAGAGTATCCAAGATTTATAGACTTTTGAACCATCAAAACGAAATAATAAAAATCAAAAAACTAAACTCTTATGAAAACTCTAGTATTATTTTTAGCATTGACAGCCATACACTTTGTAACTAATGCTCAAGACACTAAAGGTATCTCAATCACAGTAACCGTACCTAATGTATCGAGCTCTGATGGTGCCGTACTTTTTGGATTATATGATGAAGCTACTTTTATGAAAGCTGCTCCGATTAAATCAACAAAAGGCGAAATAAAAAATGGTGTAGCCAAAATAACCTTTACCAACATTCCTGCTGGAGAATATGGTATCTCCTGTGTACACGATGCTAATAGCAATGAAAGAATGGATTTTGAAGAAAACGGAATGCCAAAAGAAAGTTATGGTGTATCTAATAACAATATGAGCTACGGGCCACCAATGTGGAGCGATGCAAAATTTGAAGTAGGTAACGAAGATTTAGAACTAGAAATTAGATTCTAATATCTAAATAACATATTCATCAATCAAAAAAAGGGTTTTACTTTATAATATAAGTAGAACCCTTTTATATAGTAACTACTAAATATTAATCTTCACAATTTGTTTCACTAGCATCTCTCAATGCTTCTTCCAAGTCAGCATCTTCAATAAGTGGACAATCGTCCAATGCACTCAAATATGCTATCGATGCAGCTTTTAAAGATTCACAATTTTCTACACTAGGATCATTTCCATATCGCTCTAGTGCAGCACTATAATTTTCAATTGCATTAATAGCGATACAACCTCCTGTAAGATCTTCTAAAATTTCTTCCTCTGAACAAGAAGTTAATAAAGCTCCAATACTTAATCCCAATATCACTAAAGATTTACTTACTATTTTCATTTGTTAAATTTTTAATTATTATAAGTTTTACTGTTTAGTATCATAAAATGAAAAGAGGTAAACATTTTTTTATAAAAACTTCAATAGAAAAAATAAATTTTTAGCATATCCTTAATAAGTTTTATCAATAGCTTTTCTATTTTTGTCATCCAAAATTAACAACATGACCATTACACAGCTACGATATGTATTAGCAGTTGCTGAACATCAAAACTTCACTAAAGCAGCAGAAAAAACTTTTGTTACGCAACCTACATTAAGTATGCAAATCCAGAAGTTAGAAGAAGAATTAGCGATTCTTATTTTTGATCGAAGTAAAAAACCAATCGAACTTACAGAAGTAGGAAAGAAACTAGTACAACAAGCTAGAAATATTGTTAATGAGAGTGAGCGAATTCAAGATATAGTTGATCAACAAAAAGGGTTTATTGGCGGAGAATTTAAGTTAGGAGTTATACCTACAGTAATGCCGACTTTATTACCGATGTTCTTGCATAATTTTATAAAAAAATATCCTAAAGTAAAATTAAAAATTGAAGAGCTAACAACTGAAGCTATTATGGAGCGTTTGCAAGATGGACATCTTGATGCTGCTATTGCTGCAACTCCTTTACAGAATGAAAATATAAAAGAACGTGTTTTATATTACGAACCTTTTGTTGGTTACATACCTCCTAGTCATCGATTAAATAAAAAGAATAAAATAGATATATCTGATTTAGATATAGACGACATGTTATTATTGGAAGATGGGCATTGCTTTAGAGATGGAATTGTAAACTTATGCAAAACCCAAAAGAGCTATGATGAAGATCATTTTCAGTTAGAAAGCGGAAGTTTCGAAACATTGGTTAAACTATCTAATGAAGGATTAGGAATGACATTATTACCTTACCTACATACTTTAGATATCAATGATAAGGAAAAAGGAAATCTACATTTTTTTAACGAACCTTCTCCTGCTCGAGAAGTAAGCCTTATTTTTCACAAAAGTGAGTTAAAAATGCAAATTATAGAAGCACTACATAGTACAATCGCCGGTGTAGTAAAAGGGGCAATTACTTTTCAGAATGTTCAGATTATAAGCCCTATATCAAAAATAAAAAGCGACTAAAAAGTCGCTTTTATAATTTTATGATTTTAAATAAATTAAACAAGGTTCTAACTCTGGTTTGTTTAGTGCCAAAGATTGAATCCAAAGTTTTAATTCTTCAATCTCGTGCGGTAGTAATCTGTTTAGTGCTTTAATTACTTCCTTTGTAAATAGATTTACATCAAAACTAACCTTTTTTAGTACAGTTTTGGTATAATCAAACATTGCTCTCGCCATAAATTAATAGGGGTTTAAATGTTAGGTTTAATACAAGTAATTGTAGGTTTATACTTACAGTTTTTAAAGTTGTTAGATCTAATATAGTCAAATAAAACCAAAAAACCGTCTTTTAACCCTTATTTAACTTTACTAAAAATTATTATCGCCATCCAAAAGATCTCCTAAACCACCTAAAATACTACCTTCTCCTCTACTTTTTCCTCCACCTCTTGGAGCCAATGCTAACACTCTATTTGCTAACCTACTAAAAGGTAAGGATTGTATATATACGACTCCTGGCCCTGTTAAGTTTGCAAAAAACAAGCCTTCTCCTCCAAAAATGGTGTTTTTAATACCTTTTACCATTTCTATATCATAATTAACACCTTTCGAAAAACCTATAATACAACCAGTATCTATTTTCAGTGTTTCTCCTACTTGCAATTCTTTACGAGCAGTAGTTCCGCCGGCATGTACAAACGCCATTCCGTCTCCTTCTAACTTCTGCATAATAAACCCTTCTCCTCCAAACAAACCTCTACCTAACTTTCTAGAGAACTCTATACCAACAGAAACTCCTTTAGCCGCACAAAGAAATGCATCTTTCTGACAAACGAATTTACCTCCATACTCTGTAAGATCAATAGGGATAATTTTTCCAGGATATGGCGAAGCAAAACTAACTTTCTTTTTACCTATAACTTCATTATAAAAAGCAGTCATAAAAAGACTTTCTCCAGTAAGTAAACGTTTCCCAGCACCAAAAATCTTTCCCATAAATCCTTGATCTTTCTGAGAACCATCTCCAAAAATAGTATCCATCTTAATACCATCATCCATCATCATAAAACTACCTGCCTCAGCAATTACTCCTTCTTGGGGATCTAGTTCTATTTCTACATATTGCATTTCTTCTCCATAGATAACGTAGTCAATTTCGTGTGCTGTCATATTTTATTATTTATTTTTATTGATTAATGAATAGTCTCAATATATAAGTTACAGATTACTGTAAAGTGTTACAGAATTTATTCTACAATAAATAAAAGTTAAAAAACAGAAATAGTTAAACCTGACTAGTTTTTAACTTAATCGTCCATTCAAAGTTAAACGTTGAAACCTCAACACCATCTTTATTAGTCCCTATAGATTTCATCCATACGGTCTGCCCTTCTCCGGTTTCTATTGTTTTCTGAATCGCCTCTTTAATCAAATGCCCATCACTACATATAAATGTGATTCTACCAGTAGCTTTTTTTGTAAAAGTTGCATTATTATTAGCCACTAACATAGATATTTTTTTGCCGCTTTTATGAATTTGACCAGAAACCATAGCTCCAGTACTCATTTCTGCTGCCATACCTTGCACCGCCCAAAACATGGAATTAAAAGGATTTTGATTCATCCATCTATGCTTAACACTTACAATACAGCTAGACTCAGTAATTTGTTTTACACGAACGCCACAGAGCCATGCAGAAGGTAACTTAAACATTGTAAAGGTGTTAATCTTTCTGGGAGTAATATTCATAATAAAGTATTTAGTTGGTCTAAAGTATTGAAAAAGAATGGACATACAAAACAAGTCTAAATCATAAATTTATGTTAAAATATGGTACTATGTTTTGCATAATACCTTCTTTTAACCATATATTTGTATAAGAAACTATTATATACTTTTAAAAATGTCAAATAACAACCACAAAAATATCGCAACATTTATGCACTTAGGAGTATTTACAAAATACTTCATTCCATTCGGGAATTTTATAGTTCCCATTTTATTATGGACTACTAATAAGGATAAATCAGAGTTTATAGACAACCACGGTAAGGAAGCTATCAATTTCCAATTAAGCGTGTTACTCTATACAATAATACTAGGAATGATATCTGTTCCATTTTTTATGTTTAATATACTTGGAGATGCATCATTGTTTGATGTTTTTAATCACAATGGATTAGATATTAACTTTTCTAGCGATGGAGGATTTAGAACATTAATAGGTGCTTCTTTTGTTGGAGTCATTGCTTTAATTGGTTTCTTTTTAGAAATCATTTTTATCATCTCCGCAGCAATAAAAGGAAATAAAGGAGAACGATATAAGTATCCATTAACAATACGCTTTATAAAGTAATTTAGAATGAACTCATCAATCAATATAAAATACGTTCTAATTACTGCTATAGCTGTGGTATCATCCTTCTTTTTTCACGAGTTAGCTCACTTCATCACTGGGAAACTCTTAGGATACGAAATGGGAATGACACTTAACTCTGCATTCTTATTAGAAGGAGAATACCGATCAGCTTGGCATCAGCAATTGGTTAGTGCCGCTGGACCTTTGTTTACAATCCTTCAGGCATTCGTAATCTTTTATTTCATAAAAAAAACGAATAATAGATATTGGTATCCTTTTTTATTCTTTGCTTTTTACTCTAGAGTACTAGCAATGATTATATCAATTTTTAACCCTAATGATGAAGCTCGTATTAGTGCTTGGCTAGGACTTGGATATTGGATGCTACCATTATTAGTAAGTTTTACATTATTAATTTTATTAATTAAAACATCAAAAGAACAGAGATACAATTTAAAATTTAACTTAATCAATTATCTTTTATCCACAGTTTTTATTGCTGGAGTTGTATTCTCAGATCAATATATATTTAAATAACATCATCAATCAATCAATCAATCAAAAAATGAACAGTTTAATTTTTTAAAAACCAGTTTTATGAAGATCGAAAACACAAAAGCGCAAATGCGCAAAGGTGTTCTGGAATATTGCATACTTTCAATTCTTAGGGATGACGACGCTTATGTAGCAGAGATTTTAGGGACCCTTAAAGACGCAAAGATGCTAGTTGTAGAAGGCACAATATACCCCTTACTAACTAGACTTAAGAATGCAGGATTACTCAGTTATCGCTGGGAAGAATCGACATCAGGACCACCACGTAAATATTATGGACTTACAGAAACGGGAAAACTTTTTCTGAAAGAATTAAATACCACTTGGGACGAATTACAAAATGCAGTAACCATTGTTACTAAACAAAAAAAGAAACAACAATGAACAAAACAGTCAATATAAATTTAGCAGGCATATTTTTTCACATAGATGAAGACGCTTATTTAAAGCTGCAGCGCTATATTCAGGCGATAAAACGTTCATTTACCGACTCTCAAGGTAGAGATGAAATTATCGCTGATATCGAAGCCAGAATAGCAGAGCTTTTCAGTGAAAAAATAAAAGATGAAAGACAAGTAATAGGCACTAAAGAAGTCGAAGAAGTAATCGAAGTTATGGGGCAACCCGAAGATTATAGATTGGATGAAGAGATTTTTGAAGATGAACCAAAATCATCATATCAAAGAACCACAAAATCTAAACAACTATTTAGAGATACTTCTAACTCATATGTAGGAGGTGTAAGTTCTGGTTTAAGTCATTACCTAGGTATAGACCCTATTTGGTTAAGAATAGCATGGATTCTTTTTACAGTATTCTCAAGTGGAGCATTCATTCTTATATATATCGCATTTTGGATTTTTGTACCAGAAGCAAAGAGTACAGCAGATTATCTAGCGATGAAAGGTGAAGCTGTAAATATCAGTAATATCGAAAAAAAAATCAAGGAAGGATTTAATGATGTAGCAGACAAAGTAAAAGATGTAGATTATCAAAAATATAGTAATAAAGTAAAAAATGGTTCTACTAGTTTCTTTGATGCACTTGGAGATGTATTATTAGTACTACTGAAAATATTTGTGAAATTTATAGGTGTACTACTTATAATAGTTGCAGGTGTTACCTTAATAAGCCTTTTTATTAGCTTATTCACGGTTGGTACTTTTGGGTTTATAGAAACACCATTTACTGAATATATTGATGTAGTTAATCATCCTAATATTCCTTTATGGCTAGTATCATTACTTACATTATTTGCTGTAGGTATTCCATTTTTCTTTTTATTCATTCTTGGGTTAAAAATTGTAATCAATAATTTAAAATCAATTGGTACACCAGCTAAATTAGCTCTATTAGCTTTTTGGATCTTATCTGTAATAGGATTAACTGTAGTAGGTATTCGTCAAGCAACTCAAGAAGCTTACGATGCAGAAGTAATTGAAGATTCGAGAAACTTAAACTTACAACCAAGTGATACACTAACTATAAAAATGGTTGGAAATAATAGATATGTAAGAGGTTTATATCATAGAAATGATTTTAAAATAAAAAGAGATGAAAATGATAATAAGGTAATTGTAATTCAGGATGTAGAAGTTTTCATTAAAGAAAATAGAGAAGATTCAATTCCTAAATTGATTATTAGAAAAAATGCAGAAGGAAGTAGTTATGATGAAGCAAAAGAAAGAGCAGCTGCAATCAAGTATAATTATGATATTAAAGGAAATACACTATTAATAGATGGATACGCAATCACGGATTATACAAACAAGTATAATGATCAAGAAGTTGAAATTATAATTTCTATACCTAAAGGAATGACAGTATATGCTGATAATAATACTTCAGGTTTTAATAACTCTTGGAAATATAATGATTACCTAACTATCGATGGTAAAGAAGGAAAATATCTAAAATTAATAGATGGACAACTTACTTGTCAGGATTGCCCAAAAGATCAATGGGAATATAATGAATGGGAAGACGATGATAATGATTCTGATAATGGAGTGAAAATTAATATCAATTCAGATGATGATAATGCGAATCTTAAAATTGACGAGGATGGAGTACAAATCAAAAGCGAAGAAGTAGATATAAAAATTGACGAGAACGGAATAAAAATCAAAACCGATAATTAATAACAATCAAAAAACGAACAGTTTAATAAATTAAATCACTCAGATTATGACAACACTAGCTAAAATAATTGTAACCTTATGTCTCACTGCACTATGTTGTTCTTGCAACATTGCCTTTGATGGAATTCGAGGTCAAGGAGAAGTAATTAAAAAAGAAAAAACTATTAATGAAAACTTTGACACTATTAAATCAAGTCGCGGTTTAGATGTAGTTTTAACTAATAAAAAAGATCGAAAAGTAATCATCGAAGCCAACGAAAACTTACATCAGCATATAGAAGTATATGTAGAAGGAGAAACTTTATACATAACTTCTGATAAAAATATTTATCAAGCAGATGAAAAAACGGTATACGTATCCTATGATAAATTAGGAAAAATATCAGCTACGAGTGGCTCTAGAGTAACATCTCAAGGAGCAGTTGTACAAAAAGATCTTGCAATTAGTGCAACTAGTGGAGCAGATATTGAACTCAAGGTGAAAGCAGAAACACTTACTACATCAGTAACTAGTGGAGCTATGATGGATTTATCTGGTAAAGTAAATAATCATACTGCAAGTGCAACAAGTGGAGCAGATATTAGAGCTAATGAGTTATTAAGTTTAGTGTCAGAAGCAAAAGCAACTAGTGGAGCTATGATTAGAATCCATGCTAAAGATCAATTTACCGGAAAAGCCACTAGCGGCGCAAATATCAATTATTATGGAGAACCTGGAAAAGTTGACGAAGTTGAAAATTCTGGAGGAAATGTAAAAAGAAACTAAATATATAAACAACCACCTAACCAATAAATTCAACCACCAACCACCACCAACCAACCAAAAATAGAACCACCTGAAAAGCTTCCATTGTTGACAGACAAGTTATTTAGATATTTATGCTTTTTGGGTGGTTTTCCTTTTTCATCATTTTAAAAATCAAAAAAAATGATCGCACAAAAAATAATTCAAAACAAACTACCTTTCATTGTTCTTGTTACATTTCTAGTTGGGCTTCATATCTTTTGGGAACATTATAATGGTGGAGTAACTACACATCATCTATTAGCACGAGAAGATTTACCCGGAATATCCAATTGGTGGGGATTACTATCAATTCCTTTATTGAGCTGGATTTTAATTTCCTTAAGTAAATGGTTACATAATAAAAACCCAACCACCTACGGCCTATCACAAATCACCAAGGGTTTTATTGGAGGATTGGTTTTCGGTATCCTAATATCGTTATTATGGGAGTTTAGATTAGAAAACATTTTACAATATGCCATTTGGTCACCAATAATTCTAGCTTTCTTCATTAGAATATATCTTCCAGGAAACTTACTTGGTTTCATATTGGGACTCACCTATACTTTCGGTGGAATCTTACCAATAGCTATTGGTCTAGTTCTCATAACAGTATCATTTCTGGTTTGGACCATTTTCAGAAAAGGAATTCCGTTTGTATTCCAAAAAATCAATCAAAAAAATTAATTAATCAAAAAACGAATTATCATGTTAAAAACAGTTTTAAGCAAAACCTATATATTCCTATTTATAGCGTTAACACCCTCACTCTTACTAGCTCAAAATAATTCTTCACTCGAAAAAACAATTCTTGAACTGGATAAAAAATTCTGGAAATCATATAACACATGTGATATTACTACATTTAAAACTTTTTTTGTAGAAGATTTTGAATTTTATCATGATAAAGGAGGATTAACTTCTGGACTTACCAAAATGATGTCCAGCGTAGAAAATGGATTATGCAATCCAGAAAATCCAAGAGTCCGTAGAGAGGTTGTAGAAGGTAGTGTAGAAGTATTTCCACTTAATAATTACGGGGCTATTATTACCGGAGAGCACGTTTTTTATGTATTAGAAAAAGGTAAAGAAGAAAGGCTGGCCGAAATAGCTAAGTTCACTCACGTTTGGCAACATAAAAGCGATCAATGGAAAATGACTAGAGTTCTTAGTTACGACCACCAACCTGCTCCGCAGAACACAGACAAAAAAGAAATCTCCGTAACTAAAGAAGTTTTAAATCAATACATAGGAACCTATCAAGCACCTCAAACCGGAACAGTCGTTATTACTATAAAAGATCAAACTTTAGAAATTAACGCAGGCAAAATGCACGCGATAGTATATCCACAAACAAAAACATTGTTCTTCCATAAACAAAGTCCATTAACTTTTGAATTCATAAAAAACACCAATGGAGTAGTATCTAAAATGATCGTTCGAGAAAATGGCCAGATTGTAGAAGAAGCTAAAAAAACAAAATAACGTAAAGAATATCATTTCTTACTTAACCCATTTTTGCGCTTCGCGGAGAAAAATAGCCTCTAATCTAAAAGAGGCTATTTTTTTGGTACGTGTTTTGAAATATAGTTCAAAACAATATTATATTTAATATATAATAGTGAGTTAAAGATTACATTTTTTAACTCATTATTATACTGAAACAAAAAAAACACAGTTTAAAATAAAAACTTTCATACTATGAGAACATTAGTGCTTTCTATATTATGTATAGCCGTTTTAAGTAACGTAAATGCACAAAAAGAAAAAATAAAAGGGAATAAGATTGTAGTTACAGAACAAAAGCCTGTGGATGCATTTCACACAATACAACTCTACGATAATTTTGAGGTAACATTACAAGAGGATAGTGATAATATAATATCTATTGAAGCAGATAGTAACTTACAAGAAATAATTAATATAAGTGTACAAGACAGTACTTTAATTATTAGATCCGATAAAAGGATAAAGCGTTCAAAAGCACTTAATATTAAAATAAATTATGCGCAAGATTTACAGAAAATAGTTTCTTATGATAAAATAAACCTTAAATCAAAATCACTTATAAAAACTCCCATTATAAGAATAGAAAGTAATGATAATTCTGATATATTTTTAAGTATTGAAGCTGATAAAACAACCAGTGTTACAAATGGTAAATCTAATGTTGATTTACACATTAATGCTAATGAAGCTTTCTATCAAATAAATGATGATTCTGAACTTAAAGGTATTGCAGATGCGGATAGCTTAAAAATTGATTTATATCAGAAAGGGTATGCAAAGCTAGAGGGAAAAACAACATCAATGCTTATAAGAGCTGATGGAAATACCGATTTTTATGGTGAAAAATTGACTGCAGAAAAAACTTCAATTATTGCGGAGGGCTCTAGTGATTGTTATGTGGTAGCTAATGAAGAAATTACTATTGAAGCCAAAGATGATACTGAAATATATCTTCTTGGAGAACCAAAAATTAATATGACTTTATTTGCCAATGAAGCCACATTATACAAGAAAAAAATAGATTACAGTCCAGGTTTACTTAAACTGAAATAGAAAAAATAAGCCTGATATGTTCTAAAACATATCAGGCTTATTTTTAGAATTATTTATGCATTTTTTATGCAGAAACTTCTTCGCTTGTTTCTATAGTAGCAAGATACCTTTCTGCATCTAATGCTGCCATACAACCAGTCCCCGCAGCAGTAACTGCTTGTCTGTACTCCTTATCTTGAACATCACCTGATGCAAATACGCCAGGGATATTAGTTTTTGTAGACTTACCTTCTGTAATAATATATCCGGTTTCATCCATATCAATCTGGTCTTTAAAAATATCAGTGTTTGGCTTATGACCGATAGCTATGAAAAGTCCTGTTATTGAAATTTCAGATTTATCTCCAGTTTGATTATTTACCATACGTAAACCCTCTACTACTTGATCTCCTAAAACCTCATCAACTTCTGTATTATAAAGTACTTTTAAATTTGGTGTATTATTTACACGATGCTGCATCGCTTTAGAAGCTCTCATATAATCTTTACGAACTAACATCGTTACGCTAGAACATATATTAGACAAATAAGTAGCCTCTTCTGCAGCAGTATCACCAGCACCTACAATAGCAACATCCTGACCTTTATAAAAGAATCCATCACAAACTGCACAGGCAGAAACTCCTCCCCCACGTAATTTTTGCTCACTAGGTAATCCTAAGTATTTTGCTGTAGCACCCGTAGAAATAATAACTGCTTCAGCTTCTATTTCTTTAGTGTTATCAACAGTAACCTTATGAATTCCTCCAGCTTCTTTACTAAAAACAACAGAAGTAACCATTCCTATTCGAACTTCGGTTCCAAAACGTTCAGCCTGCTGTTGTAATTGTACCATCATTGTAGGACCATCAATTCCCTCAGGATATCCCGGAAAATTATCTACTTCTGTAGTAGTAGTCAACTGCCCTCCTGGTTCCATACCAGTATACATAATAGGTTTTAGATCTGCTCTAGCTGCATATATCGCCGCAGTATAACCTGCCGGTCCCGAACCTATGATAAGGCATTTTATTCTTTCTATAGTATCTGACATAATCTTTTCTATTCTATTTAACTGATGTAAAAGTAGCAATTTGATGATAAACCTTACATTAAAGTTATTAAGAATTGTTATGCACATATAGATATCCTAAATAAATATCAAAAACATCAATCTAGAAATAATAATTTCAATTAGATATCCTAAATTTATTCCAAAATAAAGAGAATGACACTTTTCGATACTTTGGATATTTTAGGAACTATAGCTTTTGCCATTTCTGGAGCTTTAAGTGCTATGAATAGAAAATTCGACCTGTTTGGAATCTTTATTATCGCTTTTGTTACAGCTATTGGAGGTGGAACTCTAAGAGATATACTAATAGGTGCAACACCTGTTTCATGGATGCAAAACACCGTAAACATGTATTTAATTGGAGGAGTAACCATGCTCTCCATTATATTTAGAAATAAATTAGATTACCTAAAAAAGTCCCTTTTCTTATTTGATACTATAGGATTAGGTATTTTTACAATAATAGGAGTAGAAACGGGAATACAAACTGATTTAGCCCCTATCGTTTCAATAGCTTTGGGAGCGATGACAGGTTGTTTTGGAGGTGTTATTAGAGATATCCTATGTAATGAAGTACCAGTGATTTTTAGAAAAGAAATATATGCAACTGCCTCCATTGCAGGAGGAATATGTTTTATGATTTTACACACTTTAAATACTCCGATTAATATTATTTATATTATTACTACTCTATTAATTATTAGTATTCGACTTATAGTGGTAAAATATCAAGTGACATTACCAATGTTTTCTGTAAAAAATTAATTTCATTATAAATGAAGACACATTTTGATCTAGATGATATAGAATTTAAAACATCATTTGAAAATGGAACTTTGGATCCTTCTTTATTCAATCATGAAGCTCATTTAAGATTAGCCTGGATACATATCAAATTAAGCGGAGATGATATAGCTTGTGAAACAATAACTAATCAAATCTTATCGTATGTAACTAAACTAAATGCAATAGATAAGTTTAATAAAACATTGACCATCGCAGCAGTTAAAATTGTAAATTACTATATACAAAAATCTAAATCGAATAATTTTAAGGAATTTATTGCAGAATTTCCTGGTTTAAAAAACAACTTTAAAGGATTGGTAGATACTCATTATAGTATTGATATCTTTAATTCTGAAGAAGCAAAGACGAATTATTTAGCACCTGATTTAATACCTTTTTTATAATTATTCACAAATCTTATTGATTCTATTTTAGTGTAGGTTCTTTTAAAACATTAACGCACGTTTTATCGGATAGCTATTGAATCTTAAAATTTATCTAATCTCCTGTTATTTTCCTTGGAAATCGACTCTTTTTAGGCTATGTTCGTAGCTTCAGAAAAGAAATTACACAATGATTATCGAACCAAGAACTCGCGGTTTTATCTGCCTAACAGCACACCCTAAAGGATGTGAACAAAACGTTATAAATCAAATCAATTATATAAAATCTAAAGGATCTATCAATGGTCCAAAAAATGTACTAGTTATTGGTGCGTCGACTGGATTTGGTCTTGCTTCCAGAATTACTAGTGCTTTTGGTTCTAATGCTTCAACAATTGGAGTGTTTTTAGAAAAACCTCCTAAACCTAGCAGACCTGCATCACCTGGATGGTATAACACCGCTGCTTTTGAAAAAGAAGCACAAGAAGCTGGTTTGTATGCTAAAAGTATCAATGGAGATGCTTTTTCTAACGAGATCAAAGAGCAAACTATAGAACTTATAAAAAAAGATCTTGGACAAATTGATTTAGTTATTTATAGCTTGGCTTCTCCAGTACGAGTGCATCCTGAAACAGGAGTAAAACATAAATCTTCTTTAAAACCTATTGGAGGTTCATATACAAACAAAACTGTAGATTTCCATACCGGAGACATCTCACAGATTTCTATTGAGCCTGCCACAGAAGAAGATATAGAAAATACAGTTACCGTGATGGGTGGTGAAGATTGGAAATTTTGGATTGATGCTTTGCAAAAAGAGAATTTGTTGTCTCCAGAAGCTAAGACAGTTGCATATTCATATATTGGCCCAAAATTAACAGAACCTGTATACCGAAAAGGAACTATTGGTCGTGCTAAAGATGATCTAGAGGCTACTGCATTTGATATTACTAAATCGCTGAGCGCAATTAATGGAAATGCTTATGTTTCTGTAAATAAAGCCCTAGTGACTCAAGCTAGTTCAGCTATTCCTGTTATTCCATTATATATTTCATTATTATATAAGATAATGAAAGAAAATAATGTTCACGAAGGTTGTATTGAGCAAATGCAAAGATTGTTTGCGGATAGATTATATAACAACCAGGAAATTAAAACTGATGACAAAGGAAGAATACGTGTTGATGACTGGGAAATGCGTGAAGATATCCAAGCAAAGATAAAAGAATTATGGGATAGTGCTACCACTGAAACCCTAGGTACTATTGGTGATTTAGAAGGGTACAGCAACGATTTCTTTAACTTATTTGGGTTTAAAGTAGATGGAATCGATTATACCCAGGAAGTAAATGAAGTAGTTGAAATTCCAGGATTACAATCTTAATTCAATTTTATTTTTAATAAAACAATGATCCTCTATTACAAGATGTAATTGAGGATTTTTATTTAACTTAGATTACAAAATTAGGGGTGCTCTTTATATAAAAATCCTATTCCTAAAATATAATGCTATAAAACTTAATAACGACTAATAGAAAATTATAAGGATCAATTGATTTTATATCAAAAATGCAACAAAACTTAATTGCTTAAGTATTTATGCATGAACCCATACAATCATTACATACAATTTTCGTTATTTTGCAGACAAATTACAGATACTTGAAAAATACATTTTTCTATATAACTTTTATATTACTTTTTTCTACCATCTCCTTTGCTCAAGAAGGTAAAAAAATCAGGGTTCAATCAGATCGTACTATTAAAAATGAAGGACGTTTTCCTGGAGCAACAATTCTAGCCAAGGTGAACAAACAAGTTTATATCGAACATGAAGGTATTGAAATTTGGTGTGATCAAGCGATTCATTATGGAGAAGATAAGTTCATTAAAGCTCTTGGTAACGTAAAAATGAAACAGGGAGACACCCTAACCATGACCAGTGCTTATGCAGAATACAATGGTAATAGTAAATTTGCCTATGCGCGAGAGAAAGTCTTGTTAGAAACTCCATCAAATACATTAACCACAGATACGCTATTTTTTGATCGTTTACGACAACAAGCTTATTATAGAAGTGGGGGAACGGTAAGAGATTCATCGAATACGTTGACCAGTATAATAGGTAGGTATTTTATGGATAGAAAACAATATTCGTTTAATACAAAAGTAAAAATTGTTAATCCAGAAAATACAATAGATTCTGATCGTTTAGATTATTATACGGATAATGGACATGCCTATTTATATGGACCATCTACGGTAAAAGGAGAAGAAAGCACACTTTATTGCGAGCGCGGTTTTTATGACACAAAGGTAAAAACTGGATATGCTATTAAAAATGCACGAATCGATTATGACAATCGTACTGTATTTGGTGATAGTATATTTTATAATAGTGCCATACAATTTGCATCCGCAACCAATAATATTAAAGTATTAGACACAGCTAACAACTCTGTAATAACAGGGCATTACGCGGAAGTTTTTAAAGATAAAGATTCTGTATTTATTACTAAGAGAGCTCTAGCTGCAACATTACAAGAGAAAGATTCTATTTATATCCATAGTGATACCTTAATGGTAACAGGAAAACCGGAGCGTAGAATTATGAATGGTTTTTATGATGTTCGAATTTTTAAAAGTAATATGAGTGGTAAGAGTGATTCTATTAATGTTGATCAAACCACTGGATATACGAAAATGATTGGTAAGCCCATTATTTGGTCTCAACGAAATCAGATGACTGGAGATACTATAAAAATTATTTCAAATACGGAAACTGAAAAACTTGATTCATTAGTCGTATATCAGAATGCATTTTTAGTCCAAGAAGATACCCTAAAAGCTGGATATAATCAGGTAAAAGGTCAAACGCTGTATGGATTATTTAAAGACAATGAAATTTATCAAGTAGATATCGATAAGAATACAGAAACTATATTTTATCAAAGAGAAAGTGAAGGTGAACTTAAGCTAATTGGTATCAACAAAGTATTATCTAGTTCTATTAAATTATTATTAGAACAACGAGAAATTGTAGATGTCTACTATTACCAAAATGTAGACGGAACATTGTATCGAGAAATTGATCTACCTGAGAACGCCAGAGAATTGTCAGGTTTTAAGTGGAGAGGAGAAGAACAAATACTTAGCAAAAAAGATCTTTTTAGAGGAGAAACACCTCCCAAGCTGACAAAAATAACTGGGATACCACTTCCTAAAGAAGATGATGACTTCTTTGATGAAGAAACTATAAAACGTTTAGAAGAAAACAAATCTGAAGGTTCTAGATTATTAGAGCAAAAATTAGAAGATGCAGAATTAAAAGAAACTAATGAAGAGCTAGATGAAATTCTAAAACCAAAAAAAAGGAGTAAAGAAAATATAAAAGCGGAAAAGAAAAAGGATTCAACTTCTAAAAAAGAGTTGCCTAAAAAAGTAGCTTTTGTAGATCATGACCTTAATCGAAGTGCAAGACAACGAGATAGTATTACGGTAACGACATTAAAAAATCAAAAAGCTTTAGATAGTATTCAAAAAAAGAAATAAAAGACCCTACCGTTTTTCTAAATTATTTTTTTTCAGACAATCAAAATAAGCTATCAAGTTTTTAAATGTGTCTATTAGATTGACTTAACTTAACCCAGGTGAAAAAAGATTTTTTTACATATCAGGCCCAAACTACTCCACATCCTTTGGCTATGGAAATTTCACATGCTGAAGGAAGCTATATTTTTTCCGCAGAAAACAAAAAATACTTGGACTTTGTTGCAGGTGTATCTGCTTGTAGTCTCGGACATAAACATCCTAGAGTTGTAAATGCTATAAAAGAACAACTAGATAAATATCTTCATGTAATGGTTTATGGAGAATATATTCAAAAACCAGCAGTAGAACTCACTAAATTACTAGCTTCTCTTCTACCCGACCCTTTAGAAAAAACATACTTAACCAACTCAGGAACCGAAGCAATAGAAGGATCTTTAAAATTAGCAAGAAGGGTTACTGGAAGAAGTCAAATTATAGCAGCTAAACTAGCTTATCACGGTAATACAATGGGATCAATGAGCGTAATGGGTTTTGAAGAGCGAAAACAAGCTTTCAGACCATTGATTCCAGATATTTCCTTTATTACCTTTAATAAAAAATTAGATTTACAACATATAACGAATAAGACCGCCGGTGTAATTCTAGAAACTATACAAGGAGGCGCAGGTTTTATAGAACCAATAAACGGTTATCTAAAAGAAGTTAAGAAACGTTGTGATGAAGTTGGTGCTTTACTAATTCTTGATGAAATTCAACCTGGATTTGGTCGTACAGGTAAACTCTTTGGATTTCAAAATTATGATATCGTACCGGATATAGTAGTTATGGGAAAAGGAATGGGAGGAGGATTACCAATAGGTGCTTTTACAGCTTCTACCGAAATGATGGATCAATTACAAGACAACCCTAAACTTGGTCATATTACTACTTTTGGAGGCAATCCTGTCATTGCGGCTGCCGCTTTGGCAACATTACAGGAAATTACAGAAAGTGACTTAATGGCAGCAACGTTAAAAAAAGAAAAATTATTTAGATCCTTATTAATACATCCATTAATAAAAGAAATAAGAGGAACAGGATTAATGCTAGCTATTATAACGACCTCTGCTGATATAACAAATGAAATTGTTTTAAGGTGTCAAGACAAAGGACTTATTCTTTTTTGGTTACTTTTTGAACCAAAAGCTGTACGTATTACACCGCCTTTAACGATCTCAGAGGAAGAAATTCATATCGGTTGCCAAACAATCCTCGAAGTATTGAATGGAATTCTAGATTTTAAAAGTTCTAATAATGATAATATTTAATTCATATAAATTCCTTATCTTTAGTAAGCTATCTCACCGCATCACACTTCCAATAGTATTTAAAGGCTTTTATATAACAAAACTGTAAACCATTCATTTATAAATGGTACGCATTTTGTTAATTAGTTTGTTAACAAACAAATGATTTCCGAAGTAGTATTATACCAATTCATTTGTAATTTTAATACAGAGGAAATCAATAATGCTAAAATAAATTAGGTAAGGTGTTTTGTATTACTCTTAATTGTTGGGGAAAACAAAAAAGATTTACAACACATTTATGGTTTATGAGCATCTTTAATCAACGTGTATGAAATTTAACCACGAAGAATTCGAAGAAAATAATTTCTCAATTACTCGATACGAGTCTATGCTGAGATCTAATGATGTTAAATTTTTTGACTCTGATGAGTTTGAATCTATTATTCATCATTATCTAGAGAATGGAAAAATCGCTAAAGCCAAAAAAGCGATTTCTCTAGGACTTTCTCAGCACCCTTCTTCCGTTAATCTAAAATTATTACAAGTTGAAATTCTTGTTTTTGAAGATCGTTTAGACAAAGCTGATAATCTTCTTGCTCAACTCCACGCGCTGGAACCAGAAAATGAAGAAATATATATTCAAAAAGCAAATATTCTTTCTAAACAAAACGATCACTTAAAAGCTATTGAATTATTAAGTACGGCACTTCAGTACACTGCGGATGATGCAGATGTATATTCACTTATAGGAATGGAATACCTTTTCATGGATGATTTCGAAAATGCAAAAGTGAACTTTATGAGATGTCTAGAAAGTGACAATCAAGATTACTCAGCGTTATATAATATCATATACTGTTTTGATTTCCTTGAACAGCACGAAGAAGCGATCAATTATCTCAATATGTTTTTAGATAAAAACCCATATTGTGAAGTAGCTTGGCATCAAGTAGGTAAGCAATACTTTGATCTTAAAGATTACAAAAAAGCGTTAGCAGCATTTGATTTTGCAATTATTAGTGACGAGTATTTTATTGGCGCTTATCTAGAAAAAGGAAAAGTTTTAGAAAAATTAAAACGCTACAATGAAGCTATAGAAAATTATCGTATCACTTTAGAATTAGATGATCCTACTTCTTTTGCTTTATTAAGAATTGGAAAATGTTTCGAAAAATTAGGTAGTGATGATTTGGCTATCCAACATTTTTCTAAAACAGTACACGAAGATCCATTATTAGATAAAGGATGGATTGCGATCACTGATTTCTATTTGAGAAAGCGTAATTATCAGAAAGCTTTATACTATACCAACAAAGCTATTAGTATAGATTCTGAAAATGTTTTGTATTGGAAACGTTATGCTAAGATTAATAATCGTTTGGCCTTTTTCGAAGAAGCAGAAAGAGGATACCGAAAAGCTTTAGAGCTAGGTAATTACGAATTAGAAACTTGGTTGAATCGATCAGACATCTTAAAATTTATTGGTGAATCTGATGCTGCCATTCAGAATATACAGCAGGCTATTGAGTTTTATCCGGAAAATGCCGAAATACAATATAGACTAGCAGGTTTATTTTATGAAAAGCAAGAATTTACTAAAGGTGAATTTCATCTAAGAAAAGCATTGGAGTTAGATTTAGAATTTACCATTATTTTAGAAGAATTATTTGAACAAGTATTTAATCTTACACTAGTTCAGAATATAATTTCGGAATATAAAAGGTAAACAACCTACTTTTTGTTGATTTTGCAAATCAAATCCTTTACTTTAATTTCCTTACAGTAACAATAAAATTTACAACAAAAAATACATACATTTGTTTGTATAACACATGCTAAATCAAAAATAATGCAACGAAGTCTTAAGGACTATTTGGTAGTTTCGGTCAAAGGAATTGCCATGGGAGCTGCAGATGTTGTTCCTGGAGTTTCAGGAGGAACCATAGCTTTCATTTCTGGAATATATGAAGAACTAATTTCTACAATCAATAATCTAGATCTCAATTTTTTCAAGACATGGAAAAATGAAGGATTCGTAACCTCTTGGAAAAAATACAATCTTTCGTTTTTGTTAGCATTATTCTGTGGTATTGCGATTAGTATTCTTTCATTAGCCAAAATCATCAAATGGCTATTACACAACGAACCTTTATTATTATGGTCCTTTTTCTTTGGATTAGTTTTGGCCAGCATACTTTATATCGGAAAACAAATAACAACTTGGAATCCTAAGGTTCTTATAAGTATAATTTTGGCGGCAGTTATTTCTTATTTCATAACTATTGCAGAACCAATAGCATCACCAGAAAGCCTTTGGTACTTGCTCTTTTGTGGTTTCATAGCCATAATTGCAATGATTTTACCAGGAGTTTCTGGAGCGTTCATCCTATTAATTCTTGGAGCATATGAAACATTCATTGGCATACTAAATCAATTTAGAGAAGGACTGACATCCTTAGATTTTAATTTAATGTGGCAAGCTTTCTACAAAATACTTATTATAGCTGTTGGTGCAATCGCAGGTTTAAAACTTTTTTCAAAAATATTGAACTGGATGTTTAATAACCATAAGAATATGACCTTAGCTTTACTAACAGGATTCATGATAGGTTCATTAAATAAATTGTGGCCTTGGAAAAAAGTGCTTTCTTGGAGAACTAACTCAGAAGGTATTGAAGTCCCTTTTATCGAGAAAAGTATATTCCCTTCAAATTTTGATGGCGATCCAAGAATTATATTGGTACTTCTTTTTATTACTGTTGGGTTTTTCTTAATTCTAATGTTAGAACGACTCGCTACAAAAAAAGAGGATTAATATATGGCTCAAAACACCAGAACGTTTAGTGATAAGTTTTTTCTAGTCATAAAAGGTTTGGCTATGGGAGCAGCTAATAAAGTACCTGGAGTTTCTGGAGGAGTTGTAGCTTTTGTTGCTGGTTTTTATGAAGAATTTATTCATTCTCTTCAGAAAATAAACCTGAAAGCATTTAAGCTGTTTATCAATTTTAGGTTTAAGAGTTTTTGGAGGTATATAAATGGTAGATTTCTCGCCCTTTTGATATTGGGAATGCTAATCAGTTATTTTAGTGTTTCCAAAATCCTTGATTATCTAATCATTCATTATGAATTATATGTTTGGGCAGCATTTTTCGGAATGATCATTGGATCTATATATTATATAGTAAAAGATTTTGATGATTGGAGTAAACGCAATATTTGTTTTATTATCATTGGGACTATTGTAGGAATAAGTATTAGCTTACTGGAGCCTGCCAAGGAGAATGATAATTTATTCTTTGTATTCTTTTGCGGTATCATAGGAGTTTCGGGAATGACATTACCGGGGTTATCAGGTTCTTTTATCTTAATCCTATTTGGTAACTATGTGTTATTACTAGTGGATGCAGTTAACGCTCTATATGATACTATAGCCGACCTCATACAATGGGATTTATCTTTTATAGAAAATGCTAAAAGATTACGATTATTACAGGTACTTGTTGTATTCAGTCTAGGCTCCATTACTGGTTTAGTTACATTATCTCATTTTTTAGGCTATGTTTTAAAACACTATAAAAATGCAACCTTTGCCGCTATTATCGGTTTTATTACTGGGTCTTTAGGAGTTGTTTGGCCTTGGAAGCACAAAATGTATAAAAAAAATAATCTAGGAGAAATATTGATAGATGCACAAGGAAATCCAATACTTGATAATTACGATCGTTATCTTCCTGATCTCACAATAATACCAACCTATGCTGCTTTCTTTTTTGTGTTAGTGGGTATAGGAATTGTCCTCTGGTTGGAATGGTATGGAAAAAAAACACTAAAAACCAAACCAACATGAATACATACGGATTATTAGGTAGAGATATTGGTTACTCATTTTCTAGAAACTATTTTTCTAATAAATTCAAAAATGAAAATTTAGACTGTTCCTATCAAAATTTTGATCTTAAAACAATTGAAGAATTAAAAACTATAATACAAGATAAAGGAATCAAAGGAATGAATGTAACTATTCCGTATAAAGAAGAAGTAATACCTTTCTTAGATTCATTAGATCCAACTGCAGAAGAAATTGGTGCAGTTAATGTAATTAAGTTTGGTAAAGATGGAAAACTAACTGGATACAATAGTGATCATTACGGTTTTACTGAATCTCTAAAACCATTATTAAATAAAAAGATTAAAAAAGCCTTAATCTTAGGGACAGGAGGGGCATCAAAAGCAATTGCTTTTGCATTAAACAAATTAAACATAAAGTACAATTTCGTCTCTAGAAATCCTGATTTCAAAGAACTTAGCTACAATGATATTGATGAGGATATTATAAGAGATTTTAAGTTAATTATTAATTGCACTCCATTAGGCACACATCCTAATACAGAAAATCATCCAAATATTCCTTTTGAATATTTAAGTGAACATCACGTTTTGTATGATCTTATTTATAACCCAGAAGAAACAACCTTTATGAAAAAAGGAAAAGAACATGGAGCAAAAACTTGTAATGGTTTACGCATGTTAGTGCTGCAAGCAGAAAAATCTTGGGATATTTGGAATCAATAAATTTTTATTTCTAATATCAAAATTATATTACATTTCCTACAAATGTAACTCCTAAAACAGAGCAATTGCTTTGACTTTATATAAGATGTTAGTATCTTAGTCAATCGTTAAGCTCAGACAAACAAAAACATTTTATATAATGTCCACACACGATAACCTGCCAAAAGCAGATGGAAATGAAGAGAATAAGGCTAAAACTGTAGATGAAAATTCCGCAAATCAAATTACAGAAGCACCTATCTCTCAGGAGTCTCAAGATAACTCTTCTGAAGAAAATACTGAAGAAGAAAAAGTTAGTACAGATATAGTTTCGACTGAAGAGTCTTCTACCGAAGAAAATACTGTTCCTGAAGAAACAAATAATACAGAAGTGGTTTCTGAATCTGATAACGAGATCCTAAATGAAATGGATGAAGCTGTAGCAAAGGACAGTGAAGATGAAAGCAAGTTAGAGCGACACGATATAGAAAAGAAAGATTATCATGCAATGAGCAAAGAAGAGCTCATATCTGAATTACGTCATCTAGTTAAAAGTGAAAAAATACAGGCAATTAAAGAGCATGTTGAAGAAATAAAAACTGAGTTTAATGCCAAATTTAATGAAGAAGTAGAACAGAAAAAAGATGAATTTTTAGCGGATGGTGGTAATATAATAGACTTCTACTACTCTACCCCACTAAAAAAAGAATTTAATTCTGTTTACTTTGATTATAAAGAAAAAAGGAATGCTTACTACCAAAACCTTAAAAAAGACCTTCAAGTTAATCTTCAAAAAAGATTAGATATAATTGAAGAGTTAAAAGGTTTATTAAATGTAGAAGAAAATATAAACACTACATATAATCACTTCAAGGATATAAAAGAAAGATGGCATAATGCTGGTCCAATCCCTAGAGATAAATACAACACGGTTTGGAACACCTACCATCATCACACTGAAAATTTTTATGATTTTCTTCATCTTAATAGAGATTTTAGAGATCTAGATTTTAAGCACAATCTAGAGCAAAAACTTAAAATCATAGAACGCGCAACAGAATTAGCGCAGGAAACTGATGTAAATAGAGCATTTAGAGAATTACAAATTCTTCATAAAATGTGGAAAGAAGATTTGGGACCTGTTGCTAAAGAATATAGAGAACCGATCTGGGAAAAATTCAGTGCGCTTACTAAAAAGATTCACGAAAATCGTCAAGATTTCTTTAAAATACAGGATAAAGTTTATGAAAAAAACTTAGAAGTAAAACAAGAAATCATTGCTAAGATTATCACTGTTGCTTCCGAACATCCTAAAAATCATGGAGGATGGCAACAAAAGATTAAAGAAATAGAAGCACTTAGAGAAGAGTTTTTTCAAGCTGGAAAAGTACCTCCTAATTCAAATGAAGAAACCTGGAGTCAATTTAAGAGTGCGGTAAGAGATTTTAATAGAAATAAAAATGCTTTCTATAAAGGTCTTAAAAAGGATCAGTTCGAAAATTTGAATAAGAAAATGGAACTTATCAAAATTGCTGAAGATAATAAGGACAGTGATGACTTTTCTGTTACCACTCCATTGATGAAAAAAATCCAAGCAGATTGGAAAAAAATAGGTCACGTTCCTAGAAAAGATAGTGATAGAATTTGGAAAAGGTTTAAAGATGCCTGTAATTCTTATTTCGATCGAATCCACGCAGAAAAAAATGAAGCTAATAAAGAAGAAATAGTTTCTTACGAAAAAAAATTAGCTCACATAGAGTCTCTTAAAGAACTAAAATTATCCGGTGATCCCGAAGCTGATCTTAATACTATCAAAGAAAATATTAATATTTGGAAGAGTTTAGGCCGAGTTCCATATAAAAAGCGAAATATAGAGTCAGATTACAACAAGGTCTTAGACGGCTTTTTTGAAAAACTCAACCTTAGCAGACAGCAAATCGAAATGATTAAATATGAGAACAAACTCAGTTCTCTTGCTAATCAATCAGATGATAGAGCACTTAGGAATGAGCAAAATTTCATTCGTAAAAAGATAGATGAAGTTCATGGCGAAATACGTCAGCTAGAAAATAATCTACAATTCTTTAAACATGCGGATGACAACAACCCTCTAGTAATAGAAGTAAAGAAAAACATCGGAAAACATAAAGAGAATTTACAAGTCTGGAAAAACAAGCTAAAGAAAATCAAAGAACTCTAATAGCTATTTATGAATTGTGCTCTTTGCGGTTCTAAAACCGTAAAATTTTCTGTTACCAAAAAAAGAGCATACCATAGGTGCACCAATTGTGATGGAATTGGAATGCATCCCAGTTATTTTCTTTCTAATACAGATGAAAAAGACCGATATGAAACTCATAATAATGATGTTACAGACCTCGGTTATCAAAACTTTGTTTCTCCCATAGTGAACACCATCATCGAAAACTATGGAGAGGAACATAAAGGTTTAGATTTTGGGAGTGGCAGTGGTCCAGTAATTACTTCTATGCTCAGAAATACTGGTTATATTATTTCTACGTATGATCCGTTTTTTGATCCTAACTCAAAAGCACTACAACAAACCTATGATTACATTGCCTGCTGTGAAGTGATGGAACATTTTTACCATCCAAATCATGAATTTAAATTGTTACACTCCTTGTTACGAGAGAAAGGAAACTTATACTGTAAAACTTACCTTTATGATGATTCTATTGATTTCAATTCTTGGTGGTACAAAAATGATCCTACCCATGTATTTTTCTACACAAAAAAAACATTGAATTGGATTAAAAATAAGTATCATTTTAGTGAGCTATTAATTTCCAATAAATTGATTAGCTTCAAAAAGTAAGTTTCTGTAATACAAGTAATAACATTCACTTATTATGCTACTTTAAAAACTGATCTACAAATCTTATTAACACGAAAACGTTTGAGTGACAAAACATTCAAATTAATGCTCGATTATTCCCTAAATTGCTAATTCATTACTTTTTATACTAAAAAAGTATCAGCTTATTAACAATACTTAATTAATTATATCAATATGACAATTTAATAATCGACTTCTGAAAGAAGTATAAAATTTCACAAAAACACAATTCAAACACTAAAACTTATGAAAAACTCACTACCTAAACTTCTAGGCATTATATGTCTATGGAGCTTATTTCTCAATTCTCATGTTTTAACTGCACAGACGGACTTTAGAGAAGAAACAATTTATTTTTTAATGACTTCTCGCTTTTTTGATGGAGACTCCAGCAATAATGCACCAACAGAATGGTCTTCTTACAATCCAGATCCAACTATTAACCCTACAATTACGGATCCAGATGATGTAACCTGGAAAGGAGATTTTAAAGGATTAATTCAGAAATTAGATTACATCAAAGACCTTGGATTTACAGCTATCTGGATAACTCCAATCGTACATAACCGCAGCCCTTTAGATTATCATGGATATCATGCGTGGGATTTCACGAAAGTTGATCCGCGTTTAGAATCTCCCGGAGCTACATTCCAAGATTTGATAAATGAAATTCACGCTCGTGATATGAAAATAGTTCTCGATGTGGTAACCAATCATGCAGGGCGTTTCGGAATAAAAGACGTAGCCGAAATAAAATATAATACAGATCCAACAAAACCCTGGTACGCTGCTGACAATCCCAACTGGGAGTATGATGGATTAACTCCCAATCCAGAAGATGGATTAATATGGAGTAGAGCTAATCTAGAAAAGATGCCTCCACCATATAATCAAGACCTATCAGCATACAATTTTCCAGGTAAAGAAAGTTATGTTGATACTTCAAATCCAGATTGGTATCATCATTCTGGAAACGGTTTTGCACAAGGTTTTGATGATGTAGAAAATTTACAAAATAGAGCCTTAGCTGGTGATACACCTGATCTTAACACAGGAAGTCAGGTTGTTAGAGATTATCTCGTAAATGCCTATTCAACGTACATTAATATGGGAGTAGACGCTTTTCGCTGGGATACTGTTAAACATATGAGTAGAGAGGATATTATATATTTTTATGATGCTTTTAAAGCTATCAATCCAGATCTATTCATTTTTGGAGAAGTAGCACAAAAACGTCACGAATTACATCCTGTAGAAGAAACTAATCCACATTACTATACTTGGAGAGGAGAAGTTAATAACTCGGCCCCTCTAGATCTAGCTGTAATTGATTTCTTTGGAGAAGCTACCTTTCATGGAACTTTTGAAGAAGGACAATCTTTTCCTACTGTAAAAGCTGCCGCTCGATATGACAATCTATATAGTGATCCATCAACATTAGTTACTTGGTTAGACAATCATGATTTTGGACCAAATAATGACTGGAATAGACGTTATGGTGGTTCCGACGAAAATCTAGCTGCTTGTATGAACTTTATGTTTACTTGGCGAGGAATTCCTACAGTATATTACGGAACAGAAATGCGATTTAAAGCCGGAGAGTTTAATGATATCCATGATGCATCAGGAATTGAAAAATCTATTAATGAGACTGGCAGGGCTTATTATGGAGAAGTTATTGATCAAGCTTCTAATCATCAAATATACCAACATATTAAAAAGCTAAACGCTATAAGAAAAGCAGTCCCAGCGTTACAAAAAGGAAGTTGGGATTGGAAAGAAGCTCCAGGAAATGCTGTATCCTATCGCAGAGTACATCAAAATAATGAGGTTGCAGTTGGGTTAGCAAAAGACGGAGGCGCATCATTCAGTATTTCCGGTATGACAAATGGTTTATATAGAGATGCCGTTACTGGTCGTGAAATTGCAGCACAAAATGGAGTGCTAAATTTTTCAGTAACTTCTGGATCGGCAGGAATCTATGTATTAAATGGACCTGGACTTATTGGAGGCTGTGGAGGTGGTTTCTTTGAAAACTGTGTAAATGGTCCTAGCAATCCAGTAGTAGTTATCAACCCCAACACTACAAACTCTGAGGATCCTATTCAGGTTATCATAGACGGAATAGGTGGTGCAGGAGCTCCTTACAGCATTTATTATACAACCGATGGATCAAACCCTAGTGCTTCTAGCATAGCTTATACTAATTCATTTACTATTACACAGTCCACTATAATAAAGGCAATTGCTTTTGATAGAGATGGTACTGCTTCTGATATTATTACAAAAAACTATCGAATTGGTCCAATAGAAGGGTTACACGTTTATTTTAAAAAACCATCTTCATGGTCACAGGCAAATGTGCATTATTGGAATGAATCCCCAGATATATTACCTTCCAGTAATTGGCCAGGACCGCAAATGAATCAGATCGACAACTCAGAATGGTATGAATATATTTTTGAAGGAGTACAAAGTACTAACTTATTATTTAACGATAATGGCGGTGCTAAAACTGATGATTTAAGTAGGAATAGTGATGGGTGGTTTGATAATGGCGTATGGTATGACACTGATCCAAGAATAACAGAAAACACTCCTCCAACAATATCAATATCACCAAATGGCGGATCATTTATTATCGATGAAACTGTTAATATATCATTAAGCGCCACAGATAACAACCCTCAAGGAATAGAAATTTATTATACACTTAATGGTGATGAACCTTCTACTTCTTCGAATAGGTATACTTCTCCAATAGCTATCACATCAGATATCACAATAAGAGCTATTGCCTATGATGCTGAAGGATTACCGTCACAAGTTATAAGTAATTCATTTACTTTCTCAGAAGGGACATCCGATTCAATGACTATATATTATAAAGGACCATTAGCTAATCCAAATATTTATTACTGGAATACAACCCCAATTGACATTACAATTTCATGGCCAGGCACTAGCATGACTAACTTAGGTGATGGATGGTATTCTTTCAAACTTGAAGGCATTAATTGCACTAATATAATTTTTAGTAACAATGGTGCGTCGCAAACATTAGATCTTCAAAGATGTGGAGACGGATGGTATTACAATGGAACTTGGTATGATCGTAAACCTGAAGAAAATCAGGACTTAACTGTGTATTTTAAATCTGACTCATATACAGCTCCTACTATTTATTTTTGGAGCACAGAAGCACCAGGAACTACGACTACTTGGCCTGGAGAATATATGACCTTGGATACAAATGGCTGGTATCAATATACATTATCAAATACTTCTTGTTCTAATTTTATTTTCAGTAATAGTGGAGCTTCTCAAACTTCTGATCTTAATCGCTGTCAAGATGGATGGTATTACAATGGAACTTGGTACGATCAAAACCCTGATACGATAAGATTAAAAGATACTACCATAAAAGATGAAACCTTTAGTAATATTAAAGTTTTTCCAAATCCTATAACAGAAAACTCAATATTACAACTAGAAATCGTCAAAGATAAAAGTCATGTTAGAATAGAATTTATTAATCTATATGGGGCATCCCAAACTATTATCAATACAAAAGTAAATCAAGGACTGCACCAATACAGACTTGGAGAAAGATCCTTAGCAAGTGGTATTTATTTCTGTAAAATTACAGTAGACGGCAAATCTTCTACTAGGAAGATTTTAAAAAGGTAACTGCTCAATTATAATTTTTATTACATACAAATCACCCACTTAAACCATCGTATTTAAGTGGGTGAACTTTTGGGGTACAAAAAGATATGTACAATCTTCGGTTCTATTTTTTTAAAGATTAAAACTGCCCAGAAAATTATTTTGAATTAGATTATTGCCCATTCCTTAGATATCCTCTAATCCAATTTCTAGGCAGTTTTGGAAAAGTACAAAAACTCAACAATTAACTCCCATATCCTTGATTTTGCATTAAATTTGGATTTGCATCTCTTTCTCTTTGTGGAACTGGCAGCACCAAAAAGTCATCATCATAATTCAGCGGACCAACTGTTCCCTCTAATCTCTTGATATCGTGCAAACCAAAACCTTCGAACGACAATTCTCGTATGCGCTCATCAATTACATCCTGCAAAGTAATTGAACCCAGTGCTACTGCATTTGATCTACTCCTCAGTGCGT
This sequence comes from Aquimarina amphilecti, assembly GCF_900109375.1. Classification (GTDB taxonomy): domain Bacteria; phylum Bacteroidota; class Bacteroidia; order Flavobacteriales; family Flavobacteriaceae; genus Aquimarina; species Aquimarina amphilecti. Next base: position 172,752 of record NZ_FOAB01000004.1, on the reverse strand, counting down.
TTATTTCAGCCAAAGGATCTAAGCCTATTGCTGTTGTTAATCTAAAATTGGCTTCAGCCCTTATTAAATGCATTTCTGCGATACGTAAAAATGGAATATTAGCAAACTGAGATTGCCATTTAGTAGTAGCGGTTCCACCAGAAGTAGTATAAAAAAATTGGGATCGATCATCATTAGCATCATCAAAAATATCAAAGAAAGAACTGTTCACTGACACATCAGGATTTCCTGATCTACCTCCAAAAGCTTGACCAGCCCAAAAAGTATTCATCTGATTCACACCATCCTGACTAGTAATTTGCCAAGCAAAAATATCCTCACTAGAATTACCATCGTTATTAAATGCTGCATCATAAGTTGCAGTTAGAGAATGACCACTATTTTGTAGAACATCATTAGCTGCATCTCTAGCCCCAGCAAAATTACCTTGTTGTAAATATACTCTTGCTAATAATGCTTGTGCAGCATACTTATCAGCAAATACTCCATTAGAATCAGGGAGTAAACTATAAGCACTTAGAAGATCTGAAATTACCTGACTATACACATCTTCCACAGAACTTCTAGAAGGAGAAGTAATATCACTAGGATTTAGTATAGCTTCAAGTACAATAGGAGCAGCAAGCTGAGAGTTCCCTCCTCCTACATTATATGACTGACCAAATAATCGGGCTAGATCAAAATAAACAAGAGCGCGAAGAAACTTAGCCTCTCCTTCTACCCTATTTCTTTCAGATTCATCTTCAAATACATCTAAGTTTGCTAAGACAATATTAGCTTGATTATTAACCTCATAAGCATTTAACCAATAATCTCTTACAAATGTATTATCTGGTACTAATTGTTTTTCTATTAATTGGGCTGGTTGCTCAAAGGTTCCATTCCAAGAAAGATCTGTATCATTTCCAAGTAATTCTGATGCCAGATTTATTTGTCCTCCATAAGAAACAGTTTGTCCTGCTTCATCATAAATACCAGTTAATATGTTTTGTAAATTAGCTGGATTGGATGTTGCCACCTCTGGTAACAGACTTTGTTCTGGTGCTAACTCAAGATTGTCTTCACACCCTATAAAAGAGATCGCTAATACAATTACTATAAATTTTATATATTTTAATGTTTTCATATCAATACGTTTTTAAAAATCAATATTTATACCTAGAGTATATGTTTTAGCAGGAGGCGCAGAATAAAAAGTCTCTCCAACCTGAATGTTAGAATCTCCGTTAAAATCTGCAGTAGATTCTGGATCATAACCATCATAATCCGTAAAAGTCAACAGATTGAATCCTGTAAAATAAATTCTTACACGTTCCATATAAAATTTCTTTGTTACATCCTGTGGTATGGTATACCCCAAAGTCAAGTTTCTTAATCTTATAAAATCAGATTCTTGGAGATACCTGGTAGAAGCTTGTTGTCCATTTGTTGCAAACAATCTAGCTTGTGGTACATCTGTAATATCACCTGGTTGTTGCCACCTTCTTAATTGATCAGTTGTTTGATTGTCAAAGAATCTTGCATTTCCAGATTGAAACCTTCCTCCATTATTATATAATGAAGCACCCCATTCTCCTTGAAAAGTAAATGCAAAATCAATTCCTTTATAAGATATATTGTTAGTAAGCCCTGCTATAAAATCCGGATATGGGCTACCTGCAATAATCCTATCAGCCTCATTAAAATTATTGGTAGTACTCCTATCAATAGTACCATCTGCGTTTACAGTATTTCTTATAAATAAAGCATCTCCATTAGCTGGGTCAGCTCCTGCAAATTCTACTACGTAAAATGAAGAAACTGTTTCTCCTTCTCTAACAATATTTCTACCTGCAATAATATCTCCGCCAGGTAATTTAGTTACCTCATTATCGATAGTTGAAAGATTTAGTGATGTACTCCAACTACCATCTGCAGAAACAATATTTTTTGTATTAATAATAAATTCAAATCCTCTGTTCTTCATTTCACCAACATTCCTAGTAATGTTTGGGAAACCTGAAGTTCCTGGAACAGGCTCGTTTAATAAAAGATCATCTGTGTCTTTTACATAATAATCAATTTCTCCTGAAATTCTATTATTTAAAAAACCAAAGTCTAATCCTATATCTACTTGAGTTGTTTTTTCCCATTTTAATGCTGGATTTCCTAACTGAGTAGGAGCCAATCCTGCTCTTTGGTTATATGGAGTTCCCTGAAATAAACTTAAACTAGCAAAATTTCCTATACCAGCATTACCAGTTATTCCCCAACTACCTCTCAGTTTTAGTAATGAAACTACCTCTGAACTATTAAGAAATGATTCTTCTGAAACTATCCAACCTACCGATGCCGCTGGAAACCATCCGAATCTATTTTCGTCTCCAAATCGCGAAGAACCATCATATCGTAAACTAGCATTGAATAAATATTTATCGGCAATTGAAAATGTAGTTCTACCAAAGTAAGAGAGAAAATTAAATCTTGTACGACTCGATCCCCCCGCAGTAATTTCTGCTGCACTATTTAATGTCTGCAAATCATCTGAAGGAAATCCCTGACCTTGAGCGAACTGCAATCTTCTTTGACTATCTTCATAACTCATACCTAGTGTAGTTTCAAAATCAAAAATCTCGTTAAATCTTTTAGTATATGTGAGATAATTATTCAAGTTATATTTTTCCGTCTGGACAGCATTAGCAGTACCAAAACCTCCTACAGAAGCTGATTCTGTTAAACTTCCTGAAAAACGCTCTGCAACTTGAGATAAGAAATCATATCCAATTTCTGATCTAAAACTTAATTCAGGTAAAATTTTGTACTCTGCATAGACATTCGCTAATACTCGCCAAATATTAGTTTTAAAGTTTCCATTAAATTCATCTGTTAAAAAATTGTAATACTCTGTAGACTCATTGTTGGGAGTTACACCATCTGCCAAATAAGCTGGTGACAAAGGTGTTTGTGCAATAGCTTGCAATGGTGTTGCAAAAGCATTATCGTTAGAAATTCTATCAATTATAGATTTCGAAACACTTGAATTAGTTCCTACTCTGAATTTTTCTGAGAGTGTATGATCTATGTTTGTTCTAAAAGAATATCTTTCTAGTTGATTCCCGCGTACAATACCATCTGTATTATTATAGGCCGTAGACATAAAAAACCTTGTTTTTTCACTTCCTCCAGAAACCGATACCCCAAAATCTTGTACTGATCCATCTACCAACGCTAATTCTTGCCAATCTGTATCTACATCTCCATTTCTCCAGTCTAATCCATTTGCATAGAAATCAAACTGTCCTTCTATTCCTGCTTGAGTAAATCCAACATTTAAAGCAGACTCTGTAACCAATTCCACATACTGTTCAGCATTAAGCCAATCTCTAGTATTAGTAGCACTACTTATTCCATAGGAAGAATTAAGCGACACCTTTGTCTTTCCTTGTTTTCCCTGTTTAGTTGTAATAATGATAACTCCATTTGTACCTCTTGCTCCATAAATGGCGGCAGAAGAAGCATCTTTTAAGATGTCAATAGATTCTATATCATTAGGATTTAATGCTATTAAGGGGTTTATAGGCGAATCATTAATTGACTCATCAGAATTAGTTATAGGAATACCATCCACCACATATAAAGGTTCTTGAGAAGAAGAAATTGTTGATATCCCTCTCACTCTTACCTTTACTCCTCCTTCGACTTTACCATTTAATTGTGTTACTTGTACACCTGCAGCTTTACCTGTCAAGGTACTTTGTAAACTTGGTGTTGGTATTTCATTAATTTTATCTGAAGAGATAGAAGCAATATTAGCAGTAATTTTCCGTCGGGATTGTGTACCAAACCCAACTACTACAACTTCTTCTAAAGCACTCACATCTTCTTTAAGAATAACATCGATCTTGTTTTGACTAGTAATGCTTATTTCTTGTGAAACATACCCAAGAAAAGAATACATGATAATTTCTCCATTCGCAGCTTCTACCGAATAAACGCCATCAAAATCTGTTTGCGTTCCTCGATTAGTATTCTTAATAATTACATTAACTCCCGGTATAGGTAATCCGTTACTATCTGTTACAGTTCCAGATATAGATCTTTGCTGCGCTAACGCAATACTCGATATAAAAAAAACGAGTATCAATAGTTTGTAATGATTTACTTTCATAAGTGAAATTTTTCAAGATTTATACTCCAATATTTACTGATAACATAAAAGGAGGCAAGAGTATATTGAAGGCTAACTCAATAATAACATCACCAATATGAATAAACTACACGATTATTACTGGTAATCTCTTGCCCGTTCTTTTAATGATTGAGTTGTAAAGGAAGTTATAGAAGTAAAAAAAATAGGTAAAGCCTATAAACATTTACCTTGCCGATAAAAATTTCCCAACGTAACTAAAGGCTGTATTTTAAGAGAATGCGAACCTACTATACTATCATACTAAGTATTTCGAGAAGAATCTAAAAAAGTTAAGAAAGCTTTCTTAATATCAAAAAAATAAATAAAATTCCCCTTATTAATTTTATTACAAAGCTGTATATTTTCTATAAAACATATAATCCTGATTATAAAATATGATATTGAATTTACTACAAAAAAGTTCTATCTAGATTCCTAAATAAACTAGAATCGATAACTTTAAGTATTATATTCCTTTCTATTTAATTATAGACCAGAACTATAAAATAATGCGTTTTGCTTAGGGTAAGTAAAAAGGTCATCATAGACAATATTATGTCCACGATGACCTTTTTTGAAATTAGAAATAATTATCTAATTGTTTAAGATCTAATTAATATCCAGCATTCTGATCACTCCCTGATAACGCTGTATTATTATCTAATTCATTTTGTGGGATTGGAAAAAGGTTATTTCTCTCTGCAATAAACACTGCATTACCTTTATTCTGAACAACTACATCCAATAAATCAAAACGTTTTAAAGTATGATACCTGTCACCACTTTCCGCAAAAAACTCTACGAACCTTTCTCGTGGAATTAAAGTATTAACATTTCCTGAATCCAACAAGACATCTGGCAAACCAGCTCTATCCCTAACTTGATTTATTAAACCTGATGCTCTAGCATCATCTTGTTTAGCATATACTTCTGCCAGCATTAATAAAACATCTGCATACCTAAAGACATAAACGTCATCATCTCCAGTACCTGCTTGAGTATATTTACTTATTCTAGAAATCCCAGAAGATGGGTTTACTAATGAACCAGCTCTTTCATCACCAGGTTCGAAAGCTGCAGAAAGAGATCCTGAAAATCTAACCTCATCTCTTCCTCCATCTGGTTGATCCGAAAAGAAGAATGCAATAGTACTTCCGTCTGTAGCTGAATACGGTATTCCAAAAATAGTTTCTATTGGAGAAAGGACTAATCCACTATTTGCTCCTCCATATAAGTCACTTACATTTGTTGCTAATCCATAACCCGCATTTAATAAAGACTCTAGTGCAGTTTGCGCTGTTACCAAATCATCAAGCTGTAATGCCACTTGAGCTTGTAGTGTTCTTGCCGCATCACGACTGAATCGATCTACACTTCTATCCAAGATTCCATCCAATAAGGAAATACATTGTAATAAATCACTATTTATTTGATCATACACATCTTGTTCAGAGAATCTTGGTAAAGAAGACGCAGCGTCTAAATCACCTGATATTTGATTGGCTTCTAAGTCTAAAGGTACTGGACCGTATATGCGCACTAAATTAAAATACATTAAAGCTCTTATACCATAAGCTTGTCCTGTAATACGTGCCACATCATCTTCTGTTATTGCTTGTAAATCTGTATTAACAACTTTAATTAAGTTATTGGCTGCAAAAATCGTATTGTAAAATGCATCCCACATATTGTTATTGTTAATATTCTCGGAATCCGGATCATTACCGAATATTTGACTAAATGCTGGAAAAGAACCTGAGTGCACTTGTTCATCAGCCCACATTCCTAAATAATAGTTCATAGTTCCACTATACAAATCAGCATCTTGTAGATCATTATACATTCCAACTAGTGCATCTTCAGCTGTAGAAGCATCTACTATTTGGTTATCGACTCCTTGAACATTGTTTTCTGATTCAGTATCAACAAATTCATCTGCACAAGACATACATATCAAAAATGATATCAAAAATGTTGATATATAAAATTTATTCTTCATAATCATCTGATTTAAAATTTTAAGTTTATTCCAAACTTGTATGTTTTATTTAATCCTTGGGTAAAGAAATCTGTCCCTCTTGAAACATTATCGCTACCAAAAGTATTTACTTCTGGATCAAGACCAGAATAATCCGTAAAGGTTAATAAGTTATCTCCTCCTACATATATCCTTAGTGAAGTATTTTTAACTCCTAACAAAGTAGTATTAAAGGTGTATCCTAAAACAACTTCTTTCAACCTTACATAATCTCCTTCTTCAACATACTGACTAGAATCTTGTGCATTAAAAACTTGTAACGATCCTTCTCTTGGTCGTGGTTGTGTAGCATCTGTATTATCCGCTGTATAATAATCTGATATACCTTCTCTAGTTTTACCAAAGATAGTTCTACTTCCTGGCCCTGCAAAAGCGAGGGAATTATTATAGATATCCTTACCCAATTCAAATTGTACATTGGCCGCTAAATCAAAGCCTTTATAAGTAATTGAATTTCTAAAATTCCCAATCAATTCAGGATTTGGATCTCCTATAAATTGTCTATCATCTGGAGTGATGTTACCATCTCCATTAACATCTACATATCTAACATCTCCTTCTGAAACTCCTCTAGCTTGTAAAGCTGCTGGGATTTCATCACCAGGTCCATAAATACCGTCAAACACCAAACCAAAAAATGATCCCAATGATTGCCCTACAGATACTCTAGACGCAAAACCACTATCAATCGGTAAGAAATCACCATTTGCATCCCGAACCAATGCAGTTACTTCATTCTTATTAAAAGTCAAGTTAACCTGAGAATTCCAACTAAATGAATCATTACGAACTATATCAGCACTAAGACCTATTTCATGTCCAATGTTTTCTATAGAACCAATATTATCTGTAATCGCAAGGAAACCTGTAGAGTTTCTAAATGTTCTATTTAACAATAGATCTGTAGTATTCTTAATATAATAATCATAAGTAAGATTTATTTTATTAAATAATGATACATCGAGTCCAAAATTAGTTTGTGTTGTAATCTCCCATTTTAAATTAGGGTTTTCAACTTGAACAATCGAAGTACCTGGAACATCAGCTACATTAACAGCTCCTACTAATCCTCTAGAGGCAAAATTCCCTAAACCAGATTGATTTCCTTGCTGCCCCCATGATACGCGAGCTTTAAGGTTCGTTATTGCTTCACTTTGGAAATCTTCAGAGATAATATAGGCTGCAGAAACCGCTGGGAAATAACCTATTTGATTTCCTTGTCCAAAAACAGATGAAGCATCTGCTCTTAATGTACCTTCTATAAATATTTTATCCTGATAAGAACCACCTAATCTAGACAGATAAGAGAATAGTCTTCTTTCTGTATTAAAATTATCAGCCTGTATTAAAGTTGATCCATTTGCTGGCTGATTAAATCCTTCAGGAAAATTTTGTGTATTTATAGTAGTTTGATTTGTATCACTACCTTCAAAAGAAAAACCGGCTAAAGCTGTTAATCCCCAATCTCCAAACTTTTTATTATAATTAAGTGTAGTATTAGACACCCAATTTGTAAATAAATTCTGGAATGTAAATGCATCTCCATTTGCACCTGCTCCTTGTGCTGTTTCAGCCGGGAAGAAACGATCTTGTCTAAAATCTAATCTTTCTAAATTTATTTTAGAGTATAATGATAGACCTTCTAATAATTTAACTCTCAATCCAAGATTAGTAATATATCGCAAAGAAACCTCATCAGAACTTTCTAACAATGCATTTTGAATAGGATTAGAAAACAAAAAATTGTCTCGCGTAAGTTCCCCAAATTCATCTCTTAATGGAAGTCCTGGATATTCCAATAAAGATGTTGTCAAAGCTCCAAAAATATTATTATCTGAATTAATTCTCGAAACATCTGTTTCAGAAATTGAAATTCCAGCGTCAATATCAATAGATTTACTTGCTTTAAAATCAACATTAAGCCTAAGTGTTCTTCTAGCAAAATCTTGATTTATTATAACTCCTTCTTGATTAAAATCGGAATACTGCAAAAAGTATCTTGCATTTTCACTTCCTCCAGATAAACTTATATCTGTTTGCCTAACAACGGCCTCCGATCTATATATTTCATCTACATAGTTTACATCAGAATCTGAAGCGTATAATTCATCTAGAGTTGTCAATCCGCTAGCATCTAAAAAGTTAAACCCTAGAATACCTCCTGTAGAAAACAATCCAGTACCTGAAGGAACACCTATTGCTTCATCCCAAGCTATATCTGCATATCTAAGGGATTCTCCTAATGGTGCTGGGTCAAATCTTTCTATAGCATCTTGAAACCCTAAATAAGAATTAATTTCTACTTTAAGTTTTCCTGTTTTCCCTCTCTTAGTTGTAATTAAAACTACTCCATTTGCCGCTCTAGATCCATAAATCGCTGTAGCAGAAGCATCTTTTAAGACCTGAATAGATTCAATATCTGAAAAATTCAATGATGATAAAATATCGTTATCTTGACCTCCAAAGTTACCCCCACCAGGTGTACCATTTAATAAAGGTACTCCATCCAAGACGTACAAAGGTTCATTAGAACCCTGAATAGAACTAGCTCCCCGAATCCTAACTGAAAAACCAGCTCCAGGTGTTCCTGAATTTTGATTTACCTGTAGACCTGTAACGGTTCCTTGTAAGGCACCAGAAACAGTTGGTGTAGCAATATTAACAATATCATCTACTTCGACCGTAGCAATAGAAGTTGATAGAGATTTCCTCGCTCGTTCTCCAAAACCAACAACTACAACTTCTTCTAAAGTTGCTCTAGACACTAGTAGGCTAACATTAATATTATTTCTATTTCCTACTACTAATTCTTTTGTTTCAAAACCAACATAACTATAAGTTAGAACCGCTCCGGATGAAGCAGCAATGCTATAATTTCCATCAAAATCAGTTTGAGTACCTTCGGAAGTATTTTTAACAATGATGTTAACCCCTGGCAAAGGTAATCCATTGTCATCTGTAACTGTACCAGTAATTTTCTTTTGTTGCGCAAAAGAAATACTGGATACAAAAAACACAAACAACAGTAATTTGTAATTAATTTGTTTCATAAATTAAATTTCATAAAATTAAACCTCAGTTAGAAATTGCGAAAAGAGAAAGAGAATATTGGTAATGATGGCTAATTCAATTTATCTATTGACTTTTTATAAAATGTACAATGTACTCTGTAGATAAAAAAACTCTATTTCTCTTTCCAGCAATTTTTGACAAAACAACTGATTATAGGGCTTCAAAGAGTTAAAACTGATCAAGCTTTACCCTTTTACCGATGAAATTTTACTTCTTTACCTACCTTTCGCATATAAAGGTTTGATTTTAACAGAAATCAAAAATCATAGTATTTTACATCTATAATTTTGAGGAATAAAAAATTAAAACTGAGGAGTCTTTTAGTTAAATACTAAAACTTCTTAAATATTCTGATGGAGTAATTTGATTATACTTTTTGAAAGATTTATTAAAAGTAACTTTATTATTAAATCCAACTTCATAAGCAACATCAATAATGTTAACAACCCCAGATTTGTTATTTTTTAAAATAGACATAGCTTCATTAATCCGATATGAATTAATTAAATCAAAGAAATTAAGTCCAAAATGCTCATTTATAATCTGTGAGGTATTATGTCTATTCGTATTTAAAAGATCTGCAATCTTTTGTAAAGTAATATCATTATCTCTATATACTTTTCTTTCATCCATTAGATCTACCAATTTATCTTTTAATTCAATAGATAATTCTGATGTTAAACTTGAAGAGCTATATTTATACGCATCCAATTTATCTATACTTACAGTTTTCCATTTCTTATCTCTAACAAGTGCTAGGTTAAAAAATGTATTATAACTCACATACAAGACCAATAAAGTCATCAGAAAAATTTGAAGATTAAAAAGTAAACTACCCAACTCATATTTTCTAAATACAAATGCGTAAGTACCATAAAACATGGTATAAAGACTATAAAAAACTATCAAGTTTCTTCGCCAATTTTTTTCTGATCTATTAAAAGTCTCATCTAATTTTATTTTACCTAAATATTTAACCATTAACAAAGAACCATAAATTATTAAGGAAACTAGTTTAGCTAACATTATTAAAATAGTATAAGGACGTGCGTTATGAACAATCATGTACAATTTCTCATCTCCAGACAAAGAATAAATAGGTATCATAAAAACAAGAAACAAAACCGTAGGTAATAAATGTATTATATCTCCTTTTTTAAGTTGATATTCCTGATCAATTCTTTTAAAATAGAAATAAATAAACGGCCCATATAAAAAAGAAAAAGATGCAGACACATATAATGAATGCGGTAAATAAAACTCATAATTAGTAATCAGAATGCTAATTCTAAGAATAAAAAAAGAATGTAATAATAGAAAACAGCCTATTAAAAGATTAGCAATTCGGTCCTTAGCTGGTTTAAATATTAAAATAGTAGAAATAAAAACACCTATAAATCCAACATATAAACAAAACAAAGCCCACACATTAATTTTTCGTTGATACTTTTTCTGTAATATTTTGAAACTATCATTTTTTTTAATCGGATCAAAGTAGCTATGATTAACAAATGAAACATCAAGAGTCTTCAAAATGTACTTTTCTATAAAGACACTTGCCATATTAGGTTGATTAGACTTAGCATAAGAAAAAGCCAGTCTTTTATATAAATAGGTGGAATCCCTATAATTATTGTCTAGTAAAGCTTTGTATTCAGAAATTGCTTTATCATATTTTCTTTGATTAAAAAGTGTATTCGCTTTACTCAAAACACTAATAGTGTCTGAAATAAAATTTACCTCTAAAACTACTTTATTATTCTTTCCTAGTAAACTTGCACTATAAAGAAAACAAAATAAGAATATCTGAAAACAAGCAGATTTTACGTTTAGTTGAGTTTGCCGCATAATATTTTGAAAAATCTGTGCAGATAAAAATACTATATGTTTATTATTATTTTCATAAAATTAATCGAATAACTTATTCGTTGAAAAAGAGCTTTCACAACTACAAACAAACAGTTTAAAAACATGATTATCAACATATTATGTTCATAAAATCAATATGTTTGGCAAAAATAAAACCAAATAATTTGTTAATTAATAGTTTTAATAAAATGTTAATTAACAAATTATGAATTGAAAAAGTAACTATTGCAATTGTTTAAAAACAATGCAATCACAAGAGGATGGCACTAATATTTTGATGGCTAACTCAAATATTAAATTTCACAAAACTTGAACAAAGTCTATATAGAAAATGCACATCCTATTTATGATTACAATGTAAAAGAAGTGATAGAAAATATAAAGTCGGGTAACCCTTATCAAGGTTTACCTTTACCGAAAAAGATTTACTTTATTCCGAAGAATGTTTACTAAAACACATATGCATCAAGCTACTAATGATTTTAGGTATTCAGAAGGTGTTACTTGATTATATTTTTTGAAAGATTTATTAAAGGTTACTTTATTATTAAATCCAACCTCATAAGCGATATCAATAATATTAAAGTTCTTATGTTTTTCACCTTTTAAAAGTTCTTTTGCTTCTTCGATTCTATATTTATTTATTAACTCAAAGAAGTTCAAATTAAAATGCTCATTTATAATTTGCGAAGTATTATGCCTTGTAGTATCCATTAACTCCGAAAGTACTTGAAGTGTTATATTATTTTGCTTATAAATTTTTTCTTCATTTAATAAGTATAATAATTTTTCCTTTAACTCTACTGACAAGCCTTCCGTTAATCCTGATTTAACATACTTAGGAACTGGCACTTTATTTTTTGGTTTAGTCTTAATTACTTTTAAGCCTCCAAAAATACTCGGTTGAACAAAAGCGGTATAACTAACATACAATACTAAAAAAGCCATTAAACCAACTTGCGTATTAAATAGAATACCACTGTAAATTTTTGAAATAATTAAAAAAGCATAAATACTATAGGTAACTATATATAAAGAACAAAAAATTACAATATTTCTTTGCCAGATAGATTGCATACGTAAAACAGGTTTCTTACTCTTTATAGATTTTATATAAATTACTAGTACCAAACCACCATAAACTATAAGTGATATTAATTTCACAATTGTAATTAAGGTACCATGTGGGACAGTACCATTTAACATCATTTTTAGTTTTTCTTCTGCTGACAAAAAATAAACCGGTAATAATAAGAATACAATCAATAATAATGTCGGAACTAAATGCAAAAGGTCGATATTCCTAAAAACATACTTATTTATTACTCTTTTAAAATAAAAATAAATCAATGGACCATATAGAAATGAAAACGACGTGGATATATATAGACTATCAGAAAAGTAATATTGATAATTTGTCAATAATGCGCAAATATGGAGAATAAAAAAGGAATGCAGTAAAACAAAAAAGCTCATTAAAAGATTAGCAACTTTATCAGAACGCTTTCTAAGGTTTAACACAAGAGCTACAAAAAAACCAATAAAACCAGTATACAAACAAAAAATTGACCATAAATCAACTTTTTTTAAATATTTATTTGCTAATAATTCATAAGGTTCAGAATCACTAATATTATCAAAGAAACTATGACCAACAAAAGAAATATCTAAACTTGCTTTCACATATCTATTGATATACTGAACCGCTAATTCAGGTTCTTTCATTTCAGAATAGGTAAAAGCTAATTTCTGAAATACAGATAAGGAATCTGAACGTTTTTCTTCTAAGGCATTAAGATATCTATCAATAACCGATTGGTATTGTTCTTTAGTATCGAACTTTTCCTGGATATATAAAGAATTGCTCTCCTTATCTATTATCTTATTATTTCCAAAACTATATACAGTGGAAGTAATAGAGAATAAAATAAAGATACCCAGTAAAGATATTTTTATATTTTTTTTTGAGTTAGCCACACAATTATTACTAAATAATTATACTTCCTAATTTACGACAACTTTTTCATAATTTTTTCATAACAGAGCATATCCCGATAATATCTTACTCAAAAAACCAGTAAAATCAATACTTTAAGAATAAAAAAATATTTTTAAAAAATATGGTTATACCGTAAAATACTTGCGAAATATCAATAAAATTCATTGAAAAAAAACCTGAAAAAGCAAAAAAACCTCAACTTGAGATTCTTTTTAATAATAATAAAATGATAAGCACTTAAGAAATAAAATAATATAAACTTATATTTTTTTGGCTTCTTCCCAAAATACATCCATCTCCGCAAGTGTCATATCCTGTAAACTTTTACTTTTTTCTTTCGCTTTCTTCTCTAAATACTGAAATCGCTTAATAAATTTTTTATTAGTTCTTTCTAAAGCATCTTCTGGATTAATATTTAGAAAACGAGCATAATTGATCATCGAGAATAATACATCTCCAAATTCAGATTCAATTCTATCAGTATCATCTTTTTTGATTTCATCTTGGAGCTCTGCCAATTCTTCCTCTAGCTTTTCGAAAACCTGTTGTGGCTCTTCCCAATCAAATCCTACTCCAGCCACTTTATCTTGGATACGACTTGCTTTCACTAAAGCCGGTAAAGATTTAGGAACACCCTCAAGAACACTTTCCTTTCCTTCTTTAAGCTTTAAGTTCTCCCAATTTCGTTTTACATCTTCTTCGTCCGTTACCTCTACATCACCATAAATATGGGGATGACGACTTATTAATTTTTCACATATTTCATTAGCTACATCGGCAATATCAAAATGTTTAGTTTCACTCCCTATTTTAGAATAAAATACAATATGTAAAAGTAAATCTCCAAGTTCTTTCTTAACTTCATTAAGATCATTATCTAAAATAGCATCCCCCAATTCATAGGTTTCTTCAATAGTAAGGTGTCTAAGAGATTGTAATGTTTGCTTTTTATCCCACGGACATTTCTCTCGCAATTCATCCATTATCGTAAGCAATCTATCAAAAGCTTTTAATTTATTTTCTCTAGAATTCATCCTATCATTTTATTTCAAAAATACGGATAATATCATCCTTTTATTAATTTGATAATAAAAGTATTTTTCTCCAAAAAAAGTATAGCTTTGAGGCTTATGTAATAACAAAATTCTGTGTATGTCCTCCCTAAAAATTCTTTTCGCTTGTATTCCTGCAGATGGACATTTTAATCCGATGACTCAATTAGCAGTACATCTAAGAGAAAAAGGGCATGACGTTAGATGGTACACAGGAAAAACGTATAAAAAAAAATTGGAGCAGATGGAAGTTCCATATATACCGTTTAAAAAAGCTGAAGAAATCAAAGTTTCTGAATTAGATGAGGCATATCCAGAACGTAAAAAACTAAAAGGAATTTCCCATATAAAATTTGACATCATAAATCTATTTATACATAGAATGAAAAACTATTATATCGATGTTAAAGAGTTATATTCATCTTTCTCCTTTGATATATTAGTATACGACAATATGTTTCCTGGAACTATTGTAAAAGATAAATTAAATGTTCCAGTTGTTGGTATTGGCGTCGTTCCATTAGCTTTATCCGCATCTGATATACCTCAATATGGTTTGGGACATCAACCTGCAACTAATTTCATAAGTAAACGAAAACAAAATTTCATCAAGCTCATGGCAGAAAAGTTACTTTTTAAGGAAACTAAAGAAGCATACAATGAATTGTTGGAAAATCTAAATTTACCCAAGGAAGAACATAACATTTTTGATATTGCTCCACTAAATTCCTCTGTTTTCTTACAAAACGGAGTGCCAGAAATGGATTATCCTAGACATTTCACCCCAAAAACTATACGATATGTTGGAGCTTTACATACTTGGAATAACCATAAAAATAGTCTAGTTAAAGATTGGAAAAACATATTAGACCTTGGAAAAAAAACTATTCTAATTTCTCAAGGAACAGTAGAAAAAAACAGTAAAAAGCTTATCGAACCTGCATTAGACGCTTTTAAAAATACCAATTATAATGTTTTAGTAGCTACTGGATACAATGAAACCGAGCTATTACGGAAAAAGTACCCTCATAAAAACATACATATTGAAGACTTTATTTCCTATGATATTGTAATGCCGTTAACAAATGTTTTTATCACTAATGGCGGATATGGAAGTAGCATGATTAGCATTAAACATGGAGTACCTATGGTCACTGCAGGAATCAATGAAGGTAAAAATGAAATTTGTGCACGTATTGATTATTGCGGATTAGGTATAGATCTAAAAACAGAAAGACCTCGATCAATTTCATTACAAAATGCTGTTAACAAGATATTAAACTCAGAAATATACTATGACAATGTAGAAAAAGTACAAAAAACTTTAAATTCCTATAACACTCTTGACATTTGTGAAAAACACATTATAGATCTTGTATCTTCATAAATCAAAAATCAATTCTATTCATTTGTTTTTGAGTTTCATTAAAATTAATTATCAAATCGTTTATTATTTGCTCGACAGGCTTGATATCGTGAATCAAACCAGATACTTGTCCTATTTCTAATTCACCTTCTATAAGATCCCCTTCAAACATTCCTTTTTTCGCTCTTGCACGACCTAACAATGTCTTTAACTCATCTATTGATGGTCCCTTGACATATAACTCCGCAACATCATTATAAAATTTATTTTTCAACATTCTAACTGGAGCTAATTCTTTTAAAGTAAGATGTGTATCTCCTTCTTTAGCATCTACGACCATTTGTTTAAAATCCTTATGAGAAGAAGCTTCTTCACTAGCCACAAACCTACTACCAATCTGAACTCCATCAGCTCCTAAAGACATTACAGCAAACATGGAAGAACCTGTTGCAATACCTCCAGCAGCAATTAAAGGAATACTTATTTTTTCTTTGACCATAGGAATTAACGCCAAAGTAGTTGTCTCATCTCTTCCGTTATGACCTCCTGCTTCAAAACCCTCAGCTACGATCGCATCTACTCCCGCGTTTTGCGCTTTTAAAGCAAATTTTAAGCTGCTTACTACATGTACAACAGTAATACCCTTTTCTTTAAGATAAGAAGTATATGTTTTAGGATTACCGGCCGATGTAAAAACTATCTTTACATCCTCTTCGATTATAATTTCAATAATTTCTTGAAGATTTGGATATAGCATAGGAACATTTACACCAAATGGCTTGTCCGTAGCTTTTTTACATTTCTGTATATGCTCTCTTAACACCTCAGGATACATAGAACCAGCTCCTATAACTCCTAAACCTCCTGAATTACTAACTGCACTTGCAAGTTTCCATCCGCTTGCCCAAATCATCCCACCTTGAACAATGGGATATTGAATTTTAAAAAGTCCTTTGATTTTATTCATTAATATTTTGATATCTTCAATGTATGACGAGAGGTTCCTGAAATTAATTCCACTAAGTATAGACCATTAGATAGATTGCTCAATGAAACAAGTTTTCCATTCGTCACAGATTCTGATTTTACTAATTTGCCCTCTGCAGTAAAGATGCGAATTTTAATAGATTCAATAGTAACAAAACTAATATAAGTTAAGAAATTACTCCCGACCCAACTAATTCTTCATCTTTATACCAAGCAACAAACTGACCTTCCATAATTGCACTCTGAGGATTTTCAAAAACAATATACATACCGGAATCTACCTGATGTAAGGTCGCTTTTTCCAATGATTGTCTGTATCGTATTCTTGCCATAACATCTAATTTCTCATCCACCTGTAACTTAAGATCTGATCGTACCCAGTGCAATTCATCATTACTAATAAAAAGACCTCTTCTATATAAACCCGGGTGTTCTTTACCTTGCCCGGTATAAATCACATTAGTTTTAACGTCGGTTTCGATAACAAACAATGGTTCCGGAGTACCTCCAACAGCTAAACCTTTTCGTTGACCTTTAGTATAATAATGTGCTCCTTGATGTTTTCCAACAATTTTCCCATTATTAACACCATATTGATATTTTAAAGAGAGAAACTCTAATTCTTCTTCTTTTGAATTAAAATTTGGAATGGTTTTATTATACATTTCTTCTGTGGAAGAAATCTCGATGATATCACCTTGTTTAGGTTGTAATTTTTGCTGAAGAAACTCTGGAAGTCTAACTTTCCCAATAAAACACAATCCTTGAGAATCTTTCTTATCTGCAGTAACTAGATTTTGTTCTTTTGCTATCTCCCGCACCTCTGGTTTTAACAACTCCCCTACAGGAAAAAGTGTCTTCGATAATTGATCCTGTGATAATTGACACAAAAAATAAGATTGATCTTTATTAGGGTCTTTACCCGCCAATAATCTGTGGACTTCCTTTCCTTCTTTTAATATTGTATCTTTTCTACAATAATGTCCTGTAGCAACATAATCTGCTCCTAAAGACAAAGCTATTTTTAAAAAAACATCAAATTTAATCTCTCGATTACATAAAACATCTGGATTAGGTGTTCTTCCCCTTTCATACTCATTAAACATATAATCTACTATACGCTCTTTGTATTCTTCACTGAGATCAACCGTTTGGAAAGGTATACCTAATTTTTCTGCTACAAGCAACGCATCATTACTGTCATCTAACCAAGGGCATTCATCAGAAATGGTCACAGAATCATCATGCCAATTTTTCATAAAAAGACCTATCACTTCATAACCCTGTTCTTTTAATAGATACGCCGCTACACTCGAATCTACTCCTCCTGATAAACCTACAATAACCCTTTTCATTATCAATGCTTTATTTACTTAATATCTTCAAAACAAAATGAAGATATTTTAATTTAAAAATTATCTGCAAAAATAATAAATAAAAAAAGCAATGCTTATGCATTGCCTTAAGGTTTTTTCTATATGTCGATTCTAAAAACTTATACTATGAACCTGTTTTTCCAATAGGAAATCTTTTTTGTTCCAATAATTTTCCATTTTCATAATAACTCCATATACCATCTTTACGATCTCTCTTATAATTACCTTCTATTCTAACTCTTCCTTTAACATCATAGTATTTGGTAATACCATGTAATTGATCATTTTCATAAGTAAACTCCTTAATTAGAACTCCTTTCTCAGAATACACAATACGTTTACCTTGTTTTTCACCTCTTACGTAAATAATTTTTTCGGTTAACTGACCATTTTCAAAATATGTTTTCTGTTCTCCATGAAGTTTTCCCGCTTTATAGTCTTCTGTCATCATTATTTTAGAAGATCCTTTATGATAGTATGTCCATAGCCCAACTCTTTCTTTACCTATCATTTTCCCTTTACTAATAACTTTACCCTTCGCAGTAAAATATTTTACTTGAACACTATCTGAGTCAGAAGAAAACATTTTAGTAGCTGTTGGTATTGTTCCACTATTTGGTTTATAAAACTTAAACTCACCAATTTCTTTTCCATGATCAAAAGTACCCTCATAACGAAGTTGATCGCTATTTACATATTTTTTTTGCCATCTTCCATGTCTCTTCCCTTCCCCGTCAAAGGAATTAAACTTTTGGGTATATCCAATCGTAGTCATGTAAACAAAAACGAAAAATAAAAATCTATTTCGCATGGTTTTATTTCATTTTTAAGTAACTAATTAATCCAAAAAGCGTACCAATATTCAATAAAAATACAATCAAAAGAAAATATTTTACTTTTTTTATATAAAAAAAGTCCTACAAAAAAAACATTAAAACTTCCAAAAAAACAACTAACTGATAACAAAAGTAGGTACTGTTAACTTTTGTTTAACAAACAATTAAAAATATATGAAATAAATACCACGTTAGCTTATCTGAACAAATTTTAACTTTTAAAACTCAAAAACATGAAAATTATTTCAAAAATCACCAATGCTATTATTATTGTAGCATTAATTTTAACAGCTTCATCCTGCGGGAACGATGATGATGGTAATGTTATTATACCAACAGATGATAATATAGTCGCAATTGCCACTGGAGATTCTGATCTTTCATTATTAGTAACCGCTCTTGCTGCTGCAGATGGAGATTTAGTCTCAATTCTTAATGGAACCGGTCCATTTACAGTTTTAGCTCCCACAGATACTGCTATGCAGGCATTTCTTACAGCAAACAATTATGCGGATATTAATGCTATTCCAACAGATGAATTACAACAACTTTTATTAAATCATGTTATTCCGGGAGAAATTAGCTCGACAACTCTTACAAATAATGTAGCTGGTTATGCCGAAACCTCTTCAACAGCTGGCCCTAATGGATCTACTATTAGTATTTATTACAATACTGCTAATGGAGTAGTTTTTAATGGAGGAGCTACCGTAAGCACACCAGACATTGCTGCTTCTAATGGTATAATACACAAAATTGATGCGGTCATTGAATTACCAGATGTAACTACATTTGCTACAGCAGATCCTAATTTTTCAAGACTAGTAGAAGCCCTAACTGCATACAGTTTTGATTATGTTACTACTTTACAAGGAGAAGGTCCTTTTACAGTATTCGCACCAAATAATACTGCTTTTGATGCTTTATTAGATGTTAATAATAATTGGACCGTTCCTGGAGATATTGAAGAAACTGTATTAACAAATGCTTTAAACCTTCATGTTGTGCCAAGTAGTAATGTAAGAGAAGCTGATTTAGTAGACGGAAATCTTACAACTTTGTCAAAAGAAATTACGATTGATGTTGCTGCTAAAACAATAAGACTAGAAGGAAATGATCCTGCAAGTGCTAGTACAATCATTTTTACCGATGTACAAGCAACAAATGGAATTATCCACGTCATAGATAAAGTTGTTTTGGATCTACCATCAATAGATCCTAATTAACTACTATCAATAAACTCAAAAAAAGAGAGCCCCATTTTTCAATTGAAAAATGGGGCTCTCTTTTTAATAAAAACTTATTATTTCTTCTTCGTTTTTTGTTGTTCCGCTTGATCCATGAGTTCCTTCATTCTCTTTTGAAACTTACCTTGTTTCTTAGGTTTCTTCTTATTCTCTTGAATCTTTGCATGAATTTTATCTTCATCAATAATTACATTCTTTATCACTAACATAATACCAATCGTAATTAGATTAGAAATGAAATAGTATAATGATAATCCACTCGCATAGTTATTAAAAAACACCAACATCATTAATGGGGATAGATACATTATAAATTTCATATTAGGCATCCCAGGTTGTTGCTGTTGCATTGTCTGTCCTGTAGTCATCATCATATAAATAAAGATAGCGATCGACGCTAGGATCGGAAATAAACTAATATGATCTCCATAAAATGGTATTTCAAACGGCAATTTCGCTATGGTATCATAACTTGATAGATCATCTGCCCATAAGAAACTCTTTTGTCTTAAATCAAAAGCACTTGGAAAGAAATTAAACAATGCATAAAAAACTGGAATCTGCATCAATGCAGGTAAACAACCACTCATAGGGCTGGCACCTGCTTTACTATATAAAGCCATTGTTTCCTGCTGCTTTTTCATAGCATTATCCTTATACTTTTCAGTAATTTCAGCAATCTCAGGCTTTAATATCTTCATTTTAGCTTGAGAAACATAAGACTTATATGTCACAGGAGATAATACAATTCTAACTACAATAGTCATAACAACAATAGCTATACCATATGGAAGAAAACCACTTAAGAAGGCAAAAAATGGAATAAATATATACCTATTTATTATACCAAAAATCCCCCATCCTAGAGGTACAATTTCATCTAGATTACGATCATAAGAACTTAGAATTTTATAATCTGTTGGACCATAGTACCAATTCATATTATAATTTAATTCACCTCCCTGAAGTTCTAAAGGTAAAGAGGCCGCAAACTCTTTGGTAACTGTAATATCTTTATCATCCAATTCACTTGAGTTAGCAATATTTTTAGAAGCTAGAGTAGCTGTTTTAAACGGAGTATCTGTTAGTAAGATAGATGTAAAGAAATGTTGTTTAAATCCAACCCAATTTACTTGTTCTTCTTTGTCTTCATCAAAATCCCCTTGACCCGTAAAATCATCCTTATCACCTTCATATTCATAATGAATATCTGTATATCGATTTTCATATGAAGCACTTTTAGCTTGCCTTATAGCTTGTAATTTCCAATCCAAATTAACAACCTGACTTGTATTAAACACCTGTTGTAAACCTTGTGATCTGATTGAAAAGTCCAACATATATTCATTAGGTTTCAACTCATAACGATATTCTAAAAATTTAGAATCCGAAACCTTAAGCTTCATTGACAATACAGTATTCTCTCCATTTTTAGACACAGTAGGTTCAAAAAACAGATCTTTTGTATTTAAAATTCTATTATCCGTAGTTCCAAAATTCAGATTAAAAGAAGCATTCTTACCATCTTTAATTAAATAAAGAGGAACTGAATCATATGTTTTAAAGTTTTTAAGCAGTGCTTCTTCAATATAACCTCCTCTATTATTAATCTTTAAGCTTAAAACTTCATTTTCTATTTTTGTAATATTCTCTTTTGCGGAAGGCAAGCTGGCAGAATATGCAAAGGCTCCTAATTGAGATTTTGCCGCAACTGCAGCTAAGGAATCCTGAGGGTTTACCACAATAGCCTTACTTTGTTCAACAAACTCCGCAGTCTTATTATCTTCAGCTTTTTCTTCGGCTTCAACTTGTTCTTGTTCTGCTTTTTGTGCCTCAATCTCTTCTGCTGTGGGTTTATTAACCCAAAACATCCAAGCAAAAATTCCAAATATCAGTACAAATCCAATTACTGTATTTAGGTCAAACTTCTTTTCTTCCATTGATATGTGTATAAAAAAGCCTCCAAACCTTTAGTTAAAAGAGGCTTTCTAAAATTATATTACTTTTTTGTTTTCAATTATCTAGCCAGTTCAAGGTATTATGACACTTTGGCATCTTTATTACTATTAGAATATGCCACAGCTGCTTTTACAAAAGCCACAAAAAGTGGATGAGGATTAGCTACAGTACTTTTATATTCTGGATGATATTGCACACCCACAAACCAAGGGTGTTCAGGAATTTCTACAATTTCTACTAAACCAGTTTTAGGATTAACTCCTGTTGTTTTAAGTCCTGCATTCTCTAATTGTCCTTTATACCTATCATTATACTCATAACGATGACGATGACGTTCCGTAATAAATGATGTATCATAGGCCTCAAAGACTTTACTATCTTCTACTAATTTACAATCCCAAGCACCAAGTCTCATAGTTCCACCCATATCAGTAATGTTTTTTTGTTCTTCCATTAAACTGATCACAGGGTTAGCCGTACTTTCATCTACCTCTACAGAGCAAGCATCTTTTAATCCTAAAATATTACGAGAATATTCTATAACAGCCATTTGCATTCCCAAACAAATCCCAAAAAATGGTAATTTGTTTTCTCTAGCATATTGTACTGCTTTTATTTTTCCTTCGATTCCTCTTTCTCCAAAACCTGGAGCTACCAATATCCCATCGAGATGAGCAATCTTATTTGATATTGTATCATCATCAATATACTCAGAATGTATACTTTCTACGTTTACTTTTACCTCATTTTCTGCACCGGCATGTATAAACGCTTCCAAAATAGATTTATAAGAATCTTGTAATTCCACATACTTCCCAATAAGACCTATAGTAACTTCACATTTTGGATTTTTATGCCTTTTAAGGAAATCATTCCACTTATCTAAATTAGGAACATTATCATCTCTTAATACTAGTTGTTTAAGCACAACCGCATCTAACCCTTCTTCCAACATTAAATTCGGCACATCATAAATAGTTGAAGCATCGATAGACTGAATAACAGCTTCTTCTTTTACATTACAAAATAAAGCCAGTTTTCTACGCAAATCATCAGATAGTTCGTGTTCTGTTCTGCACACTAATATATCAGCTTTAATGCCGCTTTCCATCAATGTCTTTACACTATGTTGTGTTGGCTTAGTTTTTAATTCTCCTGCTGCAGAAAGGTATGGTATTAACGTTAGATGAATCACTAAAGCATTAGTATCTCCTAATTCCCATTTTAGTTGTCTAACTGCCTCTATATATGGCAAAGACTCAATATCACCAACTGTTCCTCCTATTTCAGTGATTACGATATCATAATCACCGCTCTTACCAAGAATTTGGATTCTCTCTTTTATTTCGTTGGTTATATGGGGAACCACTTGAACAGTTTTACCAAGAAACTCTCCACGGCGTTCTTTTTCTATAACACTCTGATATATCCTACCTGTAGTGACATTATTTGCTTGAGAAGTTGGTGTATTTAAAAAACGTTCATAATGTCCTAAGTCAAGGTCCGTTTCTGCACCATCATCAGTTACATAACATTCTCCGTGTTCATATGGGTTCAACGTTCCAGGATCAACATTGATATACGGATCTAATTTCTGAATCGTAACTCTATATCCTCTAGCCTGAAGCAATTTTGCCAATGAAGCTGCTATAATTCCTTTTCCTAAAGAAGAGGATACACCTCCTGTCACAAAAACATATTTGGTATTAGCCATGTAAACTTAACTATTTGTTCGGTTGTGTTTAAATTTTGCGCAAAAATACAAAGAAGAACCCAAACAAAGCATTGAAAATAAGGCAATATTTATGCAACTTATCCATAATTCTTTAACAGTGTAAAAAACTGAAAATGAATTATTAAAGTATGAAAACAAAAAACCCATCTACTTGAGATGGGTTTTTTATTTATCTAAAAACTCTTTATTCTTCTTCATCAGAAGTTACTTCTTCCGGCTCTTCAAAATCAGTGATTCCTTTAGCTTGTAAAATATTATACCACTGTATTACTTTCTTCATATCACTAACATACACCCTATCTTCATCATAATCTGGTAATATCTCGCTAAAATAAGCTTCTAATTTATTCTTAGACTCTTTATGGCTTATAGCTTTTTCTCCGTTCTCTTTTTCTTGGATTCTCTTAAAAATTTCTCTTAACGGAACTTCTTCCGTAAAAGTATAAATTGCTATTTCACTAAGAATACTAACATTATTTTGAATACTAACAGATAGTTTTTTTCCATCCGCTAATGATTCTGCTACAAAACCACTTCTAGTTTGTGCCTTTAATTCATATAAACCTGGTTTTCCAGAAATTGATAATATTTTGTCTAAGCTCATAAATTTACATTCAAAGTTGGCAAATATCAGTAGTTCATTTTTAAAAATCAAACATTAACCAACATAAATTATTTATTTAATTCTTACTTTAAGAATGTATTGAAAATCTTTTCTAACGTCCTTTTTTGGCTAAAGGAAACTTCATTCTATAATCAGCACTAATCTTTCCTTTAGATATATTAGTAAGTTTCCCCTTAATTAAACGTTTTTTAAGGCTGGATAGTTTATCTGTAAACAAAACTCCTTCTATGTGATCGTATTCATGCTGAATCACTCGTGCGGCAAGCCCCGTATATGTCTCTGTATATTCAACAAAGTTCTCGTCAAAATAGTTAATCTTAATTGTTTCTTTTCTGAATACATCTTCTCTAACTTCAGGAATACTAAGACATCCTTCTGTAAATGCCCATTCTTCTCCTGTTTCCTCTATAATCCTAGCATTTATAAAAACTTTTCTAAACCCTTTTAGCACTTCTCTTTCTTCTTCAGAAAGTTCCTCATCATCCGCAAAGGGCTCAGCATCTACCAAAAATAATCGTATTGGAAGTCCAATTTGGGGAGCAGCCAATCCAACACCATGTGCATTGTACATAGTCTCAAACATATTTTCTAGTAACTCTGAAAGCTTTGGATATTCTTTATTAATCTCCTTTGCTTTTTTCTTCAATACCGGATCACCGTACGCAACAATTGGTATAATCATATTATTAATATTCTCTGTTTTTATTCTCTTATTTTTAAAAATACTTCTATAAATTATAAAGATAATCCTGGAGTATGATAGTAGCACTAATCTGATCTACTAATGCCTTATCTCTTCGCTTCTTTTTGGATATACCACTAGCAATCATAGTATCAAAAGCTATTTTAGATGTAAATCGTTCATCAATTCTTTTTACAGGAATATCCGGCAATAATTTTTCTAATTTTTCTAAAAACGGTTGGATTAATTTTTCACTCTCCGAAGCTTCTCCGTGCAATCTCTTTGGTTCACCAACTACGAACAATTCCACTTCTTCTTTCGAAACATACTCCTTCAACCAACTTAACAACTCTTTAGTATCTACGGTCGTTAAACCAGAGGCTATAATCTTGGATTCGTCGGTAACTGCAATCCCGCATCTTTTTCCTCCATAATCTATTGCTAAAATCCTTGCCATAATCAATTTTGTGCAAAAGTATGATATTATTATAAAAACTTCTACACTTATTATTATTACATATATTTACTTAGATATTATTTTCAACTTCAAACAGCATTTTCATCTACCTAAAGCCATATTGATTAATGAATTCAAAAAAATACTTATATATATTAGTAGGGATAATTGTCACCTTATTAGTTCTTAATATAACGAGTTATTGGAATTTATACAATAATCAACTAGATCAAAATGATTTCTTTTTTAAAAAATTTAATTTTGACAACGAAAAAAATGTGCCTTCCATTTTTTCTAGTTTTCTTCTTTTTTTCGCATCTGCATTATTATTAAAAATTGCTTTTAACAATTCATTCATTAATATCAAAAAAACATTCTGGACTTCGTTAAGTATTCTATTTTTATTTCTTTCTCTTGATGAACTTCTCCGCATTCACGAAAAAATTGGACCTCAGTTTTCTTTTTTAGAAAACACTTCAGGTATTTTTCATTATGCTTGGGTTATTCCATATGGGATTATTACCACGGTAATTGGTTTATTATATCTTAAACCTATTTTTAAACTTCCTAGGAGAACATTATTTATGTTTATTAGCTCAGGTACAATATTTATTGCAGGAGCTATTGGATTAGAAATGATATCTGGCTGGTATATTGGTCAAAACGAATATGCCCAACAGGAGATAAGAATCATACCAAGGTTTTTTATTCTCTATACAATAGAAGAGTTT
The DNA here is from genome assembly GCF_900109375.1 of Aquimarina amphilecti. Taxonomy (GTDB): domain Bacteria; phylum Bacteroidota; class Bacteroidia; order Flavobacteriales; family Flavobacteriaceae; genus Aquimarina; species Aquimarina amphilecti. The sequence goes on along the minus strand of NZ_FOAB01000004.1, from coordinate 146,553 downwards.
ATGGAGATGCTTGGTATTACTCTTTTCATTTATGAACTTATCAGGATTCTTGAAATTCATAAAACTTCGTTACAAAAATAAACGATACGAGTTAATATTATATGACAATCTTTATATTTACCAAAATTTTTTAATAAATGAACCAACTAAAAGAGACCATAGAAAAAGCTTGGGATAATAGAGAGCTTTTAAAAGAAACGAGTACTCAGGATGCTATCAGAAAAGTTGTAGACTTATTAGATTCTGGAGAACTTCGTGTAGCAGAACCTATAGAAGGTGGATGGCAGGTAAATGAATGGGTAAAAAAAGGGGTTGTACTCTATTTTCCAATTCAAAAAATGAAAACACTAGAAGCAGGTATTTTCGAATACCACGACAAGATTCCATTAAAAAAAGGATATGAAGCAAAAGGTATTCGAGTAGTTCCTAATGCGGTAGCTCGTCATGGAGCCTATATTTCTCCTGGCACCATTTTAATGCCAAGTTATGTAAATATTGGTGCTCACGTAGAAGAAGGTACCATGGTAGACACCTGGGCAACTGTAGGAAGTTGTGCGCAAATTGGTAAAAATGTTCACCTTAGTGGTGGTGTTGGAATTGGTGGTGTTTTAGAACCATTACAAGCCGCTCCAGTTATCATTGAAGATAATGCTTTTATTGGATCCAGATGTATTGTAGTAGAAGGTGTTCGTGTAGAAACTGAAGCCGTACTTGGAGCTAATGTAGTATTAACTGCTTCTACTAAAATTATTGATGTTACTGGAGATACTCCTGTAGAAAGAAAAGGAGTTGTACCTGCAAGATCTGTTGTAATTCCGGGTAGTTATACAAAGAAATTTCCAGCTGGCGAATACAACGTTCCTTGTGCTTTAATTATAGGAAAACGCAAAGAGAGTACAAACAAAAAAACTTCACTTAACGATGCGCTTAGAGAGCACGATGTAGCTGTCTAATTACAAATAAAATATGTATACTTGTGAGCTTGTCTTTTTTTTAGGCAAGCTCATTCTTTTAATCAATAGTTTAGTAAATGAAAATATTAGTCATTCAACAAAAAATGATCGGTGATGTCCTAACAAGCACTGTTATTTGCGAAGCATTAAGAAAAGAATATCCTGATGCTACTATTGACTATCTAGTAAACTCTAATACAAAACCAGTAATCCTTGGAAATCCATTTTTCAATACTATTGTAGAGTTCAAAAATGAATATCGTAATAACAAAAAAGCATTCTATTCTTTTTTAAAAGAAATCAAAAAATCAAAATACGATCTAGTTGTTGATGCTTATGGGAAACTAGAAAGCAACCTCATCTCCTATTTTTCTAAAGCTCCGAAGAAAATATCTTTTCATAAATGGTATACTCAATTCCTGTACTCTAAAGTAATTTACAGAAATCCCGAACCTATTACGAATGCTTCTATTGCAATTGAAAATAGATTAAGATTAGTATATCCTGAGGATAAAATTGCTACTAATATTATTCGACCAAAAATATTCTTAACTGAAGAAGAAAAAAATACTTCAAAAACATATCTGGAACAGCACAAAATAACACCGGAAACACCTCTAATCATGATTAGTGTTTTAGGTAGTGAAATGAGAAAAACGTTGCCTTTCGATTATATGGCGAAAGTTATTGATGAAATTGTAACTACAACTTCTGCGAATATTCTATTTAATTATATTCCGAATCAAGAAAAGGATGCTAAAGCTATTTATAATCTAACAACACAAAACACTCAGAAACATATTCATTTCAATGTATTCGGAAAAAGTTTACGCGAATTTATAGCAATACTCTCCCATTGTGATGCATTAATCGGGAATGAAGGTGGCGCAGTCAATATGGCTAAGGCATTAGATAAACCTACATTTACCATTTTTTCTCCTTGGATTCTTAAAAAAGACTGGAATATGTTTGAAGATGGCATTACGCATGAATCAGTACATCTCTATGACACTAAACCAGAATTATATTGGGATAAAACTCCAAAAGAGATGAAAGACCAAGCAATAGAGTTATACAAAAATCTTTCTTCAGAATTAATCATTCCAAAGCTTAGATCATATCTTCAAAACCTGAATCTTTAATCTTTTTCAATTCCAAAAGGAGTTCTGATTACATTATCTCGCTTAGTAACTTTCCTTATGGCTTTATTTTTAGTAATCATTTCTGGATGAACATAGCTTCTTTCATGGTGTAAATGTATGCAAACAGCACTATAACGTACTTGTTTTGCCTTAATTCCTAAGTTAAATAATCTTTCGCCGATCTCTCTATCTTCTCCTCCGTATTGCATTCGCTCATCAAAACCATTAACCAACATTACATCTTTTTTCCAACCAGAAACATTCATCCCATCCCAAGTAGCTTTGGTAGGAGTTATAAAATTAAGAAAACGTTCTTTCCTGCCTTCAGCTGTTAATTTATTTAATTTAAACGAAGACTCTAATCCTTTATTAATTAACCAATCGACATCAAAACATTCTTGGTTCCTTATATGTTTTTCGGAAATTAGTTCCGAAATATCCTTAGGTAGTTTAAAATAACCTCCTGACAAAAACCAACCAGATTTTCTCATCCGTAAATGGGTTTCAATAAAATCTTCTCTAGGAATACAATCCCCATCAGTAAATAATAAATAATCCGAATCAGCAACCACAATAGCTTTATTTAAAATTACTGTTTTTCGGAACCCTTGATCCTCATGCCAGATATGCTTCAAAGAATATTTAACTGTTTTAGAAAATTCTTGTATCAATTTTTTAGTGTCTTCTGCCGAACCATCATCCGCAACAATCACCTGAAAGTTATTGATACTCTGACAGTCATATCCAAACAACACTTTACCCAACCAATCAGGTTGGTTATAAGTACTAATGATTACTGTTATTTCTGGTGATTGCATTGCCGTAAAAATAACTATTTTTGCAAGATACCTTATATAAATAAGGCGTCAATCAATCTTAAAACATCTGAATGGTTAAACTATCTGCTGTTATCATCACTTACAATGAAGAAAAAAAAATAGAGCGATGTCTCTCATCTTTAGTAGGTGTCGTTGATGAGATTGTCATTGTAGATTCTTTTTCTACAGATAGAACAGAAGAAATTTGCAAACAATTTGATGTAAAATTTATTAAACAGGAGTTTTTAGGATACATAGAACAAAAGAACTTTGCTATTGCCCAAGCTTCTAATAATCACATTATATCTTTAGATGGTGATGAAGCTTTATCCTGTGAGCTTCAGGATTCTTTAATTAAATTAAAATCAAATTGGATTCATGAAGGATATTATATGAATCGTTATAATAACTTTTGTGGACAGTGGATAAAATATTCGGATTGGTATCCCGATAAAAAACTAAGAGTTTTTATAAAAGGAAGAGGGGAGTGGAAAGGCATAAATCCGCATGATTCCTTTAAACTGGTAAATCCAAAAGGGTCTTCAAAATTAAAAGGAGATATACTACATTGGAACTACGCAACCTATCAAGAATTTAATCTTAAAACTGATAAATTCTCCACAATATCTGCACAATCTTATTATAAACTAGGTAAAAAAGCTCCCATTTGGAAAATCATTCTTAATCCAACTTGGGCATTTTTTAAAGCCTATTTTTTAAGATTTGGTTTTCTAGATGGTTTTAATGGTTTTGTTATATGTATACAAACTGCCAACATTACTTTTCTAAAATATTCTAAACTTAGAGAATTGATTAAACAAAAAAGGTAGTTAAGCCAACCAGCCCAAACATATCATTGCTAGACGTTTATTAAAACTAAGTACTGATTAACTATTTGTTTATTCAAAAAAATAATGGTTTATCAGGTTTTTTCAAGGCTTATCCAAATTTCTAAAACATAGCAAGGCTTCTCATATAGTTTTGAGTAAAAATTATTTAAAACTGTATTCATATGACTAAAAAATTTGTATACCTGCTCTTTTTATATGCACTTGGAACATTTGGACAAGAAAAACTTACCATAAGTGGATATATAAAAGATATTAGTTCCGGAGAAAAATTACTTGGAGTTAATATCATTATTGATAATTCTATAGGAACCACAACAAATGATTATGGTTTCTACTCTATAAACATAGAAAAAGGAAGCCATCAAATAGAAATCAGTTATTTAGGGTATAAAACTATTCTTAAAGAAATTCAAATCACAAATAACCAAAAAATAGATTTTGACCTAACGGAAGAATTAGCTCAATTAGATGAAATTATCATCTCATCTAATAACACCAGAAAAAAAATAGAATCAACTGAGATGAGTGTTATCTCATTGCAAGGAGAAACTATAAAAAAAATGCCTGCTATTCTTGGGGAACCTGATGTATTAAAATCATTACAGTTACTACCCGGAGTATCTAGCGTAAACGAAGCCTCTTCTGGATTTAATGTAAGAGGTGGTTCTGTTGATCAAAACCTAATATTACTCGATGAAGCCACTATTTATAATGCTTCACATCTATTTGGTTTCTTCTCAGTATTCAATTCTGACGCTATAAAAAATGCAAAATTATATAAAGGAGGAATTCCCGCAACATATGGAGGAAGATTGTCTTCTGTACTCGATATAAAGCAAAAAGAAGGAAATACCAAAAAGTTCGGAGGAAACATCGGAATAGGTCTTATTTCTGCCAAAGCATTAATTGAAGGGCCTATTCTAAAAGGAGATAAAGAAGAAGCTTCTGGCAGTTACATGTTAGCTGGCAGAAGGTCATATATAGATCTATTTTCTTTCCTTCTAGAAGATTTCAAAGATAGTTCACTATTTTTCTATGACTTCAACCTAAAAGCAAATTATGACCTCAATAAAAACAATCGATTGTTTCTTTCAGGGTATTTCGGTAGAGATACATTTGAACTCGATGGATTACTAGGGACAACCTGGGGAAACTCATCTGGAACACTTCGCTGGACAAGCGTTATCAATGAAAAGCTATTTTTACAAACCTCTGCTATTTTTAGTAATTACGAATATAACTTAGATAATCTCAGAACTGGTTCCGAGTTTAGATGGAAATCCAGTATCACCAATTACAATTTAAAGCCAAAATTATCTTGGTACATTAACAATAACAACACGCTTAAAACAGGAATTGATATGACTTATTATCAATTCAAACCAGGAAAAATATCTTCTCTAAATGGATCTAGCATTAATGAAGAAGAGTTTAGTGATAAGTTTGGTTTAGAAAATGGAATTTACGTAGACTTAAAACAAAAACTATCCGATAAACTTAGTGTTCAATATGGACTAAGATGGTCTAACTTTTTTAGACTAGGATCCCAAGAAATAAATCAATATGAAACAGGAAGTCCATTAACCTATAATGCCGAACAAGATATTTATGAAGAGAATGAAGTGATAGGAACCACACAATATGGTTCTGGGGAAAATATAAAATCATTTAATGGATTAGAGCCTAGAGTATCAGCAAGGTATTTATTAAACGATTCTAATTCTCTTAAACTAAGTTACAATAGAATGTATCAGTATTTGCATCTAATCTCCAACACTACCTCTCCTACTCCTTTAGACGTATGGTCTCCAAGTGGCACCTACATCAAACCACAATATGCAGATCAATTAGCATTAGGATACTTCAAATCATTTAATGAAGGAAAATATGATCTAAGTCTCGAAACATATTACAAGAAACTCAATGATGTTACTGATTTTATTGATGGAGCAGATCTAATATTTACTGAAGAAATAGAAACGCAAATTGCACAAGGAGATGGAAGAGCATACGGATTAGAAGTGCAGTTGAATAAAAATGAAGGTAGATTAACCGGTTGGTTAAGTTATACACTTGCCAAATCAGAAACTAAAGTTCTCGGAATTAACAATAATGAATATTATCCGTCCAACAGTGACCAATTACACGAACTAAACCTAGTTGGATTCTATAAACTAAATAAAAGATGGGATTTTGGAGCTAATTTTGTTTTTGGTTCAGGAAGACCAGTAACCTATCCTACCGGACGATACGAACAAAATGGATTAGTCGTTGCTGATTATAACAACAGAAATGGAAATCGACTACCTGCCTATCACAGATTAGATATATCAGCTACATTAAACCCAAAAAAAGGGAAAAACGGTAAATGGGTATTTAGTCTAGTGAATGTATATAACAGGCAAAATGCAGCTTCTATCTACTTCAATGAAGTGGGAGAAGTGGGAGATCAAGAAATTGCTACCGGAATGACGCAAGCAACCAAATTGTCTTTCTTTGGTATAGTCCCAAGCATATCCTATGAGTTCAAATTTTAAAAAACATCAAATGAAAAATTTATTTATAACATCCGTAATAATCATCTCATCACTCTTTCTATCCTGTGAAACCGATGTAACTAGTGATATCACTTTAAACGAAAGCACTCCAAGATTAGTAATCAACGGAGGATTAGAAAGAAATACTATCACTCCATTAACGGCACAACGCATACAGTTAATGACTACTGCTTCATTTCTATCCACAGAAGAATTGCCTTCTATAAGTGACGCATCTGTCGTTGTGACAAGTAATACAGATTCCTGGACATTTACACATACATCTAATGGAATTTACGAAAACTCTGAAATCATCCCAGAAATCGGAAACACATACACCATTACAATAAACTGGAATGGAGAAACCTACGAAGGGTCAGATTCCATAAGCGAAGTGCCATCTTTTGATGATTTTTATTTTGAATTTGAAGAAGAAACAATAGCAACAGATGCTGGATACTTTGTTAAATTTGATACCACAGACCCTATAGATATTGTTAATTTTTATTACTATCGTCTTTTCAAAAATAACGAGTTTATTATTGTTCCGGACCCAGGAAATAGTGAAGTTTTAATTGTTTCAGATGAATTCTTTGATGGTAGACAACGTATCGGTGTAAATCCAAATGATGAAGTGCCTTTTGAAATCGGAGATATTGCTACAGCACAACAACTTTCAATATCTGAAGACTATTTCGATTTCTTAAACGAATTGTTTATACAAACAGGGAATTTAGGTAATCCAATAATTGGTAACCCGCCACCAGCTTCAATACGTGGAAATTTAATAAATTTAAGCAATCCCAATAATAGAGCATTAGGATACTTTTATGCAGTAGACATCGAAGAAGACACCATAACAATCATAGAAAACTAATAAATTGAAAACTAACAGGATTTATTTTTATTTATTCATTATTCTTCTGTTTAATGCTTTTCACCTTATTAGTGAAATTTATACTGCTGATCTAAAAGAAGGGCTTTCCGAAACTATTATATTATTACCTGTAAGTTTCATTTATACTTTGTTTATTTTTTGGTCTAGAGTTTATTTAAAAAACAAACTAATTCCAAAAATAATAAATATAGAAAATAGATCTCAGTTCTTAAGTGTTTGGACTACCGTTATTATAATAAAAACAGTTACACTAACATTTATCTGGCAGACAGTTGCTTATACATTTGAAAATGATAAAGAAATTGAAAGATCTTTTTTTGACTTGGTGTTCTGGCTCGTTTTATTAATCAATTTCGCAGTCATCGCTTTCGTATATTTTATTGAAATTTTCTTAGAATCTCAGCAAGAGAAACAGGACATCAAAATTAAACTTACGCAATATCAAAATGAAAAATCAGTAGCTCAATACTTGGCCTTAAAAAAACAATTAAATCCTCACTTTCTTTTTAATAGTTTTAATAGTTTATCTGGTCTAATAAGTATTGATACTAAAAAAGCAGAACATTTTTTACAAGAATTATCTAATATTTACCGTTATAACTTAACTCAGAGCGAAGAGGTAGTAGTACCGTTAAAAAAAGAATTAGAACTTATTAATTCATACATGTCATTGCAGAAAATTCGATTTGGAGAAAGTATTATTTTTCAAAATGATATCGAAGAATCTAAACTGCACCTTCTACTACCTCCTATGACTTTAGAATTACTTTTTGAAAATGCTATCAAACATAACAGTGTGGACATCATTAAACCTTTGAAAATAACTATTTCTGTTGATAATTTAAGTCTTAAAGTCGTGAATAACTTCCAACCTAAAAATAATGATTATGAAAAATCGCTTGGTATCGGACAAAAGAACTTAGTAAATCAATACAAGATGTTGCATTCTGAAATTCCTGTTTTTAACATTTTCAATAACAACTACATAGCCTCTATCCCACTTATTCAACCCGAAATATGACCAAAGCTATTATTATAGAAGATGAGAGTATTGCAGCGATTAGATTACAAAATCTAATTCAAGAAGTCAATAACCAAATAATCATTGTTAAGGTTCTGACCTCTATAAATGAATCAATACAATATTTATCGACAGAGAGTCCTGATTTAATTTTTTTGGATATCAATTTATCTGATGGGTATTCTTTCGAAATCTTTAAAATACTAGAAATAAATACTCCAATAATTTTTACCACAGCATACTCAGAATATGCAATTAAAGCATTCGAACAAAATAGTATTGATTATTTATTAAAACCAGTCGCTAAAAACTCATTATCAAGAAGCATCGATAAATTCTTTGGACTTAATAAAAACAAGTTACCCGAATACAAAGACTTGTTTCTTCATAACGGAAAAGATTATAAAAAACGATTTTTAGTGAAAATGAATAATAGTTTAAAAACTATTGAAATTGATCAAATTGCATATTTCTATACGGAAGAAAAACTAACTTTTGTAAAACTTTGGAATGGTAAAAAAACTCCAGTGGATTTTTCTTTAAAAAAATTAGAACAAGAATTAGATCCTTCTAATTACTTTAGAATTAACAGGAAATATATTATCCATTTAAAATCGATTGGAGAGATGTATTACACCTCGAAGTCAAGAATAAAAATATCATTAGATCCTGACACTTCTGAAAGTAATATTTTTGTCGCGATAGAAAAAATAGGAAAGTTCAAAAAATGGCTTTCTTTATAATTTTTCACCCGTACTAATCTCTGTATTTCTTTTTCCAGAAAAAGATTTTTCTTTTCAATTTTCGTTTACCATGATAACGATTCTGAAACTCCTGGGTGTATTGCCACATTAATCTAAAAACATCTGATTCAGCTTCATCAGTGCACTTAGCATATTCATTACTCATTACCCTAATCATAGATTCGTGTATTGTTAAACGAGCAAAATTTTTAATTCTTGTTTCGAAATTCATTTCACCAAACTCCATCCGATTTAAATCTACTAGATAAAAATCATACCCATCTTCCTTTCGTTTGATTAAAGTATTCCCAGGAGAATGATCTAAAAAATTCACACCATTCTTATGCAACTCATATGTAAACCTCGTAAAAGCTCTCAATATATCTTCATGATCTGCAATGCTAAAATCAGTTGTTAATTCTCTATAAGTAAGATCACATTCTACTAATTCACTAACATAAAAACTCTTTTTAAACAAAAACGGAGTTGCTCGGGTATCATAAGCGATCGGAAAAGGTGTTTTTATTCCTAAATCCAATAAATTATTGGCATACATATATGATCGCTCGGCTTTAGATTTCCGAAAAAACCTATACGCTACTTGATTAACTATATTAGGAATCTTGAATGACTTTATGGTATATTTTTGATCATTAAGGTTAATAATCTTAATCACATTACGCTCAGCGTCTCCTAATATATCTGTATATTCTTCAAAGTTATCAATAGCATTCTTTATATCAGAAGCTAACAACTTCTTAGAATTATGTACTACAAATCTGTTCGGCATTATGTTTAGAATAATGAACAAAGGTAGTATTTAAGATTTTTAAAAGGAAAGACGTTCTATAAAATTGTTTGCACAGAAATGTGTTACTTTGCAAAACAAACATTTTTAAAATGACAAAGTATCCTACTTGCTCTTTGGTAACACCTACATATAACTGGCCAGAAGCCTTAGAGCTACTACTTTTAAGCATAAAAAAACAAACACATCTTCCTAATGAAGTAATCATAGCCGATGATGGATCTAGAGAAGAAACAAGTAAGTTAATTAAAAGAATGCAAGGAGATTTTCCTGTGCCTTTACACCACATTTGGCACGAGGATAATAAAAACCAAAAACCCGCTATAATGAACAAAGCCATTGCTAGTGCTAAGTTTGAATATATTGTGGAGATTGATGGCGATATTATTATGCATAAAGACTTTGTAAAAGATCATCTTTCCATGGCTGAAAAAAGTGTATTTCTATATGGGAGTCGTGTGAACATACAGGAGGATTACTTAGACACATTGTTTAAGAAAAAGCAAACCCATTTTGGTTTTTTCTCTAAAGGAATCAAAAAAAGAGGACGCACATTACGAATCCCTTTTCTTGCCAATAAATATAAAACAGAAGACAAACGTTCTTCTAAACTAAGAGGTTGTAATATGTCCTTTTGGCGAGAAGATTTCCTCAAAGTCAATGGTTTTAATGAATCTTTGACCGGTTGGGGTATTGATGATAGCGAAATGATTCAACGACTAATTAACATCGGTATTAAAGGAAAACGATTAAAATACAAAGGAATTGTGTACCATATTTATCATAAAGAACAAGATAAAAGTCATATCCATGTAAATGAAATAATCGAAAAGGAAACCACTGAAAAAAAAGTGACTTACATAGAAAAAGGAGTTGATCAATACCTAAAAAACTAAATTATGTTTGACATCTCTGTCATTATCATTAATTATAATTCCGAAGAGTATACTGTTAATTGTATAAAATCACTCTTAGAACATACTTCTGAGCAGCTATCTTGTCAATATCTTGTAGTAGATAATGGATCTAAAAAAGAAAGCTATAAAACCGTTAACACTTATATTGAATCTATTAAAAATAATATTTCCATAGAGCTAATCCGAAGTAATATCAATACTGGTTTCGGTAGTGGAAATATGATCGGAGTACAAAAAGCTACCGGAAAATACTTGGCGTTCGTTAACAATGACACCATATTAGAGAGTGATTGTCTTTCTTCTCTCAAAAATTTTATGGATAACCGATCAGATGTTGGCGTATGTGGCCCACAAGCTTTTACAGAAGATAAAAAGATTTTGCCCACTATAGATCATTTTGCATCATTGGGAAGAGAGATTTTAGGAAGAAAGTTTCTTGAGAAACTTAACTCTAAAAAATATCCTAAACGTAAAAAGTTATATACAGAACCCCAACAAGGACAATTCATTGCTGGAAGTTTTATGTTTTTTAGAGCCGAAGATTTCAATATTGTTGGTGGGTTCGACACTAACATCTTTTTATATTATGAAGAAACTGATATCTGTAAACGTCTGGTAAAAATTAACAAATCAGCATATTTAGTTCCAGATGCCACATTTATTCATTATCACGGGGCAAGTACCGAAAAATCGGTAGCTATCAAAACAGAATTAAAAATATCTCTGCTATATATCATAAAAAAACATTATGGTGTCATTCCCTTTTATATACTCTTAACTTATCTACAAATCAGATATTTCTTTAGCAGTATTGTAAAACCAAAATACTGGCCATTATTTTACACGTTATTATTACAAGCGCCCCTAACAAGGTCCTTAAAACATAAGCAAAAAATTAAACCAATAGTATGAAAGTATTGATTGTTGACAATTCAGGGATCATTCCAGCAATTAATTATGGAGGTATTGAACGAGTTATTTGGGGTCTTGGAAAAGAATTACATAAACTCGGGCATGAGGTGGTTTATCTCGTAAGAATTGGATCTCAATGTGATTTTGCAAAAGTATTAGAGCTAAATCCTGAGCAAGACTTAAATTCACAGATTCCCGATGATATTGATATCGCGCATTTTAGTCATACACCGCTTTATGATGTTGATAAACCAGTCATTGTTACCATGCACACGAACCCTCCTAAAGAAGAGGTTTTAAATATCAATACAGTATTCATTTCAAAAAATCACGCAAAACGATATGGATCGTCTACGTATGTATACAATGGTTTAGATTGGGATGACTATCCTGACCCTATATTAAACAAAGAAAGAGATTATCTACATTTTTTAGGCAAGGCAGCCTGGAAAGTAAAAAATGTATTTGGAGCAGCTAAAATTACTCTTGAATCAGGTAATTCTTTACACATTCTTGGAGGAGAAAAATGGAATTTCCGAAATTTAAAAAGAGGGTTAAAATATATACTAAATCCTAAAATTATTTTTAGAGGTATGGTAAATAATAGTGCCAAAATGGAAATTATTCAGTATTCTAAAGGACTTGTTTTTCCTGTGAAATGGCACGAACCTTTTGGATTAGCCATTACAGAAAGTTTATATGCTGGATGTGCTGTTTTTGGGACAGAAAATGGCTCATTGCCAGAATTAATTACTTCTGAAGTTGGTTTTACCAGTAATAATGCTAGTGAAATATCCAAGGCCATTAAAGAATTTAACTATGATCCGAAACGTTGTCATGAATACGCGGCTAAATATTTCAATGCAAAAATAATGACCGCCTCTTATGTACAACTTTATGAAAAAATTTTAAAAGGGGAAAACCTGAATAACGAAGTACCTAAGTTTATTGACAAGGAAAATATAATTCCAAAATTCAACTAGAATGGAAGATCACAAAGAAGAAATACAAAAAACAATAGATATTCTTAAAAAAGGGGGACTTATCCTCTACCCTACAGATACTGTTTGGGGAATTGGATGTGACGCCACCAATGCAGAAGCTGTTGATAAGATTTACGCTTTAAAACAAAGAGCCGACAGCAAGGCTATGTTATGCTTAGTAAGTGATTTTAAAATGCTTCAACAATATGTAGAAGAAGTTCCTGAAGTTGCGTATGACATCTTAAAATATGCTACTAAAGCGACAACAATAATTTATGACAGACCACTAAGAGTGGCTGAAAATCTTATTGCCGAAGACAATACACTTGGAATTAGAGTTGCGCGCGATCCATTTTGCAGTAAACTAATTAGAAAATTTAAAAAACCTATTGTTTCTACTTCTGCAAATATTAGTGGAAAATCAACGCCTCGCAACTTGAAAGAAATAAGTAAAGAGATTTTGGAAGGCGTTGACTATGTTGTAAATTTGCCGTTGAAAAATAAAGATGCTAAGCCTTCTTCGATTATTAAAATAGGTGGTGATAGCACAGTGAAAATTATCAGGAAGTAAATTGATTCATGTCGGAAGCGAAAAATTATAAAAAAGCATTACAACATTCTGTTTTTAATACAATTACCAAAGCAGCAGCAAACCTGGAATTACAGAGCTATGTTATTGGAGGATTTGTAAGAGATCATATTTTACAAAGAGGAACTGCAAAAGACATTGATATTGTAGCCGTAGGTAGTGGAATTGAACTAGCTAAAGAAGTTTCTAAGCTACTTCCAGGAAATCCAAAAGTTCAGATATTCAAGACTTATGGAACGGCAATGTTAAAAGCCAGTGATATTGAAGTTGAATTTGTGGGTGCTAGAAAAGAATCTTATCAAGAAAATAGCAGAAATCCTATTGTTGAGAATGGAACTTTACAAGATGATCAAAACCGAAGAGATTTTACTATTAATGCGCTAGCATTAGATCTTTCAGAAGATAATTTTGGTAATATTTCAGACCCTTTTAACGGATTGGAAGACTTAAGATCCAAAATTATTCGTACTCCATTAGATCCAGATATCACTTATTCCGATGATCCTCTACGAATGATGAGAGCAATTCGTTTCGCAACTCAGTTAAATTTTAAGATTGAGTCTACATCATTAGAAGCTATATCAAAAAATAAGGATCGAATCAAAATCATCACTAAAGAACGTATTGTTGATGAATTAAATAAAATTATGCTTAGTGAAAAACCATCAGTCGGTTTTCTACTATTGGAAAAAACTGGTTTATTACCATATATACTACCTGAATTGGTTGCTCTAAAAGGGATTGATGAAGTAGAGGGCCAAAAGCATAAAGATAACTTTTATCACACTCTAGAAGTTGTAGATAACATATCCGAGAACACTGATGACTTATGGTTACGTTGGGCTGCGTTATTACATGATATTGGCAAAGCACCAACTAAAAGATTTAGTAAAAAAGTAGGATGGACATTTCATGGTCATGAATTTGTAGGTTCTAAAATGGTATTCAAATTATTTAAGCGCCTAAAAATGCCTTTAAATGACAAAATGAAGTTTGTTCAAAAGATGGTATTGATGAGTTCTCGCCCAATTGTTATCGCATCAGATGTAACAGATTCTGCGGTTAGAAGATTAGTATTTGACGCAGGTGATTACATCGAAGAATTAATGACGCTTTGCGAAGCAGATATTACAACAAAAAACCCTAAACGTTTTAAAAAATACCACAACAATTTCAAAATTGTTCGACAGAAAATGGTAGAGGTAGAAGAACGTGATCATATCCGTAATTTCCAACCTCCAGTAAGTGGAGAAGAAATAATGCAAACTTTTAATATAAAGCCTTCACGTGAAATTGGAATCATTAAAGAGGCCATTAAAGAGGCTATATTAGACGGAGAAATATCTAATGAACATGATGCGGCATATCAATTTATGATCAAGAAAGGAGAAGAACTAGGATTAAAGAGTAGCTAAGGATTAGAATTTATACATTAACTATATGAAAAAATATTTCAGACCACTTGTTATAACATCTGTCGTACTTATATATTTAATTATAATTGCTGGAGCGGTTGTTAGAATGACAGGTTCTGGAATGGGATGCCCAGACTGGCCTAAATGCTTTGGCTACTACATCCCTCCAACCGAAGAGGCACAAATTCAATGGAAAGCTAATCACGAATACCAAAAGGGATTTATAGTAATCTTAGGTAAAGAATTAAGAATTGCAACCAAAGATTTTTCATCCACCACAGCATATAACCCTGATAATTGGGAACCTTATACCAAACACGATTATGCAGAATTTAATGTATGGCATACTTGGATAGAATATATAAATAGACTTGTTACTGTGCTTTCTGGAATACCTATTCTATTAATGTTTATAATATCTCTATGGTTCTGGAAAAGTAACCGGAAAATACCAATTTATGCTGGTATCACAATTATCGCAATGGCGTTTCAGGCTTGGTTAGGAAAAATTGTGGTAGACTCTAATTTACTACCACTTAGGATTACGGTTCATATGCTTGTTGCTTTCATTATTCTAGCAATATTATTATATGTGTTGTTTTTAACAAGAGACAAAATAACATCTATTAAATTTAGCAAAACATTTAAAACAATGCTGTTATTTTCTGCTGTCCTAACATTGGTACAAGTAGCATTAGGAACCCAAGTAAGACAATATGTTGACGAACAAATTAAAATTGTAGGGGAGCAAACAAAATCGGAATGGTTAAATCCTCCTACCTTTACTTTTTATGTCCATAGATCATTTTCTATACTGATTGTTTTAATAAACATTTGGCTACTTTGGTACAACAAAAAAATGCTACTAAGAGTATCCAAATTAAATTGGGTTATAGGCTTAATAGGGTTAGAAGCATTAACAGGCATATTAATGTACTATTTTGATTTTCCTTTTCTATCACAACCTTTACATTTAGTTCTATCATCATTATTGTTCGGTGTACAGTTTTACATCATACTAGAGGTGTTTAAAAATAAAGTTATTGAAGCTTAAAATTCTAAAATAGTCACAAACAAGTTTGTATCTTTGCCAATCCAAATTATTCAAGAATGATTTACCGTTTCAGAATTATCCTAGATACAGAAGAAGATGTATTTAGAGATATCGAAATAGAACAAGATGCGACTTTAGAGCAGTTCCACAATGTTATTAACCAATCTTTTGGTTTTGATGGTATGGAAATGGCTTCTTTTTATATTAGTGATGAACAATGGAGTCAAGGAGAAGAAATATCTCTCTTCGATATGAGTGATGGCAACCAGCCTGTAAAACTAATGAATGAGACATCTCTAATCGATGTAGTTCATGAAGCTTCTCCTCGATTAATTTACATATATGATTTTTTAAGTATGTGGACGTTTTTAGTAGAGCTTGCCGAAATTGCAGAATATGAAAATGGACGAGAGTACCCGAATGTTATGTTCGTTCACGGACAAATTCCTGACAATGCTCCAGATAAAGAATTTAAAGCTGATGATTTAGACCAAAATAGTGATGATGAAGGTTTCTTAGACCTTGATGATTATGATGAATTAGGATTTGACGAACATTGGAATTAAAACTAAAAGAATATGATCAACTTATATAGCACTCAAATTGAATCCCTTTCGATTCACAAAATAGGGAACAAAAGTAGAAACGAAAATATATTTCTTTCTGACACTCCATATGCACTTAATGATGAATTAACTGCATTACTAAAGGAATACTTTTTTAAACCTTTTAGAGAAAAAGAAGAAAACTATTTCCAATTTACTAACGAAGTTGATGTAGAATTTAATCCGCTATATAAAATAGTTACCGAAATTTTTAACAATCCCTCATCTGCACACGAAAAATCGAAAAGAATTGCTTCTTTGTTATATGAACAATCGCAACACCCACATATCAAAAGTGGTGAAGTGTATATTGTTTATCTAGATAACCTTACGATAGATAATGAAAAGACCTCTGCCGTTGGAATTTTTAAATCAGAATTAAAATATGATTTTCTTCAGTTTGAAGAAAAAGGAACTAATATAGGCTTACTCCACCAACAAGGAGTTAATCTTAATAAATTAGATAAAGGTTGTTTGATTTTTAACCATAAAAAAGAAGAGGGTTATAAAATTCTTTCCGTAGACTCTAATCGTTACGATACTAAATATTGGTTAGAACATTTCTTAGGAGTAGAAGCTTTTGAAGATGAAAACTTCTATACCAAAAAATACATGAAGTTTTGTCAAGATTTTGCAAAGGATGTAGTATTACCTGCAGAAGACAAAAAAGAAGAAGTGATGTTCATGAATCGAGCGGTAAATCACTTTGCTAAAAATGACACTTTCGAAGAATCTGCTTTCCTTAATGAGGTTATAGATAATCCAGATCTTATTCCGGAATTTAAACATTATAAGACAGAAAAAGCTCCAAAATATCACATAGAAGACCTTACAGAATTCCCTATTGCTAATACCGCGGTTTCTGCAGCAAGAAAGAAGATTAAAAACACCATTAATTTAGACACCAATATCCAAATTAAAATGGATTTCATCAATCCAGAATCTGCAGAAAAATTCGTAGAAAAAGGCTGGGACGAAGAAAAACAAATGTATTATTACCTAGTATATTTCAATAAGGAACAGAAGGATTAATATAGTGCTAGTGCTAGGTTAAGTATTATCTAGAACTTTTTGCCCTAAAAATAAGGGCTGTATTTACTTCTATAATTGATTTATCAGAATTTTCAATAAAATCACTTAGGAAGATTTTCTCATCATCTTTGTTAATAGGTTTTGGTTCTTCTATTATAGAATCCCCTACCAATCTATTTTGATAATAAATTAATGGTGATAATTTAATTACTCCACTTTCTTTAATATATGTTCCAGTAGTTTTGATAAAACGTTCACCATATTCTCCATAGTCCTCATAAGTAAATATATTTTCTCTTAAATCCAATGCCTTATATCCATTAGGTTTTGTATGCAGAAAACTTTTTACAAAAACCTCATGTCTAGGTTTACCAGAAACGTTATAGTAGTATAGAATAGGTTTTGTTCTTTGCGGATTATGAATACTGTATTCAACTAGTAATGAATCTCCTGAACGTTGAAATTGCCCAGTTTTATGAGCTCTATACTTTGATACATAAGTTATGTTATCCACTTGATAAACAAATTTCACCATTAGATCATTTACTCCACCTCTAAAATCAGGAAGTCTTGGTTGGACTGGTCTTGAATGAAAAACTACTGCCTCTACTTTTGCCGTTTTTTCAAAAGGATAAAATTTCGGAAGTTCAAAGTTATTCCACATCCAAATACAGGACATTAATAAAAACAGACCTCCGAAAGTCCATGGATTTACTTTCATTAACTAAATTTTAGTCATAAATATTACTGGTGAAAATAATGTTACAATTTAAAAATTTGCAAAATTTAGACTTTATGTTATTAGTCCATATAATATCTAACTAATATCAACCCTCCAACAATCGTTTCATATTTACATTTTCATAATTACGTTTTACAAAATCCAAGGCAGTTTTTAAAACTTCCCCCATAGACTTACTTCTTCTAAATTTTAAATCCAACGTAAAATTATACAAATGCTCTCGTAATTCTTTTAGATTTTCTTCTGTAGAAATCGTGTCTTCACACATGCAATTTACCAATGTCTCATAACGGGATCTAGAATTCAATATTCGCTTTGCAAGAATAGAACGTTCTTCTTTTTTATACTGCTCTATAGAACTAGGCTGAAGCTTATTCATTACAATATCTACCATATCAAAATTCTCCTTAAAAAATTGTGGTTGATATACTTTTAACTTCCCTTCAAAACATTGCTGATCAAAATCGATAGCTCTGATTTTATACTCTACATGATCAAAATCATGAATAGGGATTATAACGTAATTATAAGATCTCATATCCCCTAACAAACGCATCTGACAACGTTCATTGAACTTCACAAACTCTTTGGCTATCTGAGATTTAGCCTGGTCACTTAAATCTGGCAAAAAATCTTTAATAAATACATCGCCAGGAATCCCAGCAATATGCTCTTCTATCAATGTATTTTTATATACCAAAAAGTTAATTCTATTGGGCGAGAACATATGCTCTAACTCCAATCCATAAATACGAGAAGCATCAGCTTTCTTAACATAAATATAAGTATAGTTATCATTAAGAATATTTCTTACTCTAACTCGAAAAGGCTTCGAGTTTCCAAAGGTGCAATAATCAATCGCATCTATATTAAGAAATTCGATCGCATCTTCATTACCATCAGAATGTAATATGGTATATACTTTTTTTAAACTAGATTCAATTTCTGGCCTTTCGTGTTCTTCATAATATACTCGAACCCACAAAGTATCTTCATCATTACTATCATAAACAACTATGGAACCCGAAAACCTCAACAAATCATCATAAAACACAGGAATCTTAATTTTACGATTACATTCCTTTAAATAACTATCCAAACTATCATTAATTGGATAGGTAGGTTTCTTCTTAGACATTAACTTTTCTTCCATATTCAGCTGCTTTCAGTTAGCAATTTACAAAAGAAAAGGTTGCTAAATACAATATTCAATTACTAACAAACCATAACTTTATTGTAACAAAACTTAATACCGATCGTCTAGTTTAATATAACCACCAAAAATAATCACAATTGGAAACCATTCTAACTTTGAAGAATCTTACCAAAAGATTCGGATCAATAACAGCTGTCAATGATCTTTCCTTCACTATTAAGAAAGGAAATGTATACGGTATTCTAGGCCCTAATGGAAGCGGTAAATCGACTACTCTAGGAATTGTTCTTAATGTTGTCAATAGGACTTCTGGAGACTTTACCTGGTTTGACGGATCTACTTCTACACACGAAGCACTTAAAAAAGTAGGAGCAATTATAGAGCGTCCTAATTTTTATCCATATATGACAGCTGCTCAAAATCTAAAATTGGTTTGTCAGATTAAAGATGTCCCTACAGATAAAATCGAAGAAAAGTTAGAACTTGTTGGTCTTTTAGACAGGAAAGACAGTAAATTTAGAACCTTTTCTTTAGGAATGAAACAGCGGTTAGCAATCGCATCTGCTTTGCTTAATGACCCAGAAATTCTTATTCTTGACGAGCCTACAAATGGTTTAGATCCTCAAGGAATTCATCAAATAAGAGAGATTATTAAAGTAATTGCTTCACAAGGAACCACTATTCTTTTAGCTTCTCACCTTTTAGATGAAGTAGAAAAAGTATGCAGCCATGTGGTCATCATCCGAAAAGGAGTAAAACTATATTCTGGACCGGTAGATGAAATGAATGCAAGTCATGGTTTCTTTGAATTAAATAGTAATCAAAATAGCATATTAAAGAAGTGGTTATCTGAACAGAGCACTTTTGGTAATATTAAAGAAGAAGATGGTAAACTAATCGCTTTTTTGAATAATGAATTAGATGCCGAAAGTCTGAACAAGCAGTTATATGATGCTGGTATTACGCTTACACATCTTGTAAAGCGTAAAGAAAGCTTAGAAGAACAGTTCTTACAATTAACCAACAACTTAAACTAAAGCCATGTTACGATTACTCAATATAGAATTTCAAAAATTACGATATAATAAGTCAGCAAAAGTATTAACCATTACCTATTTTGTTCTAATACTGCTTATTTCTCTCATAGCATCTTATGAATTCAGTTTTGGAGGAGTAAACTTTAGATTAGCGGATCAAGGGATATTTAATTTCCCATATATATGGCACGTAAACTCTTGGATCGCTGCCTGGCTAAAACTTTTTCTTGCTATTGTTATTGTATCCATTATGGCTAATGAATATTCCAATAGAACATTAAAACAAAACCTAATAGATGGTTTAAGTAAAAAAGAATTTCTAGCCTCTAAGTTTCTTACAGTTGTAGTTTTTTCTTTAATATCTACTATTTTCTTATTCGTAGTATCATTAATTCTAGGATTAGTATTTTCTGATTATAATGAGGTTTCGATTATATTTTCTGATTTAGAATTTATTTTGGCATACTTTATAAAACTAGTTGGATTCTTTTCTTTCTGTATGTTTTTAGGAATACTTATTAAGCGTTCTGCTTTCGCTCTTGGTTTTTTGATTTTTTGGCAACTTATCGAGGGTGCTTTTAGATTGTTCTCTGGTTTAATTAAGTGGAAGTTTGATTCTGACATTATAGATAAAATCATTCCATTCTTGCCTTTAGACAGTATGTCTAATCTAATTAATGAACCAGTAACTCGATTAAATGTTATACAATCTGCTGCTAACCAACTTGGAGAAAACTTCCAAAGAGACTATGCTGTACACTGGTATGAGATATTAATTGTGTTAATCTGGATTGCAATATTTGTTAGACTTTCATATTATCTTCTTAAAAAGAGAGATTTATAATATCTTTGAGTTTTTGCAAATCAACTCATGAAACACATATCGTTCATCTTTTTCCTTTTATTAGGAGCTTCAGTATTTTCGCAAGGAGAAGCTAATAACTGGTATTTTGGACAAAATGCGGGAGTCAACTTTAGTACTACACCTCCTACTCCACTTACAGATGGTAGGATAAGTACTTTGGAAGGATGTACAACAATATCTGATGCTACTGGAAATCTTCTTTTTTATACAGATGGTTCAACTATTTACACACGGAATCACGGGATAATGTTAAATGGAGAAGATCTAAGAGGAGATACTTCGAGTACTTCATCTGCATTGATTGTTCCACAACCAAATACGCCTAATATTTATATTGTTTTTACTGTAGATGAGCCCCATCATTTTAATGCAGATGGGGATTCCAACACCAATGATGGAGATGGAGTAAATGATGGACTATTATATTCGGTAGTAGATATGTCGTTAGATGGAGGAAATGGGGCTGTAATTTCTGGTCAAAAAAATCTTCCGCTAATAACGTATGATACTTCTGATTCTTTAGAAAGCTTATACAGATGTTCAGAAAAAATAACAGCGGTAAAAAGTGACGATTGTGATTCTTTTTGGGTAATTACTCATTTTATTGATACCTATTATGCATTTAGTGTTGATCAAACAGGTGTTAACACTACTCCCGTTACATCACAGGTTGGAGTTACTGTTCCTATTTCTGGATACCGTCGTAATGCATTAGGTTACCTAAAAGCCTCTCCAGAAGGTGATAAATTAGCTGTAGTTCATTTTGGATTAACTACCGTAACTGGAGGTGATGGCCCTGGTAAAGTACTGTTTTATGATTTTGATAACAATACAGGAACTGTAAGTAATGAGATAGAATTATATAATGGTGATGCGCCTTACGGTATTGAATTTTCACAAAGTGGTCAACGTTTATATACTACAGTTGGTATTGGAGACGGAGGATTTGGCAATGGTTTTCTTATGCAATTCGATCTTACATTACCCGACAACCAAATCGCCGCTAGTGGCACTCGAATTTTAAATGAAAATGGGCAAGACAATTCTAATTTTAGTGCAGGAGCATTACAATTAGGACCAGATGGTAGGATCTACAGAGCCTTATATGATTTTGATTCGGGAACTGGAAATTATCTTGGAGTTATTGAAAACCCAGAAGAATTAGCAATAAATATCAACTATAGTGATAGAGGGTTATTAGTTAACACAGATGGAAGAAGAGGATCCAGAATAGGCCTTCCTCCTTTTATCCAATCTATTTTTGCCCAGTCAATTGATATCATAAATAATGGTGATGTAAATAATGTAAACCTTTTACTTTGTGAAGGAGACACATTTAGACTTGAATATCAAGATATCTCTACAGCCACATATACTTGGTATATCAATGATGTAGCAGTCACAAATACTCCTTATTTTCTAGACATTACAACCACAGGAAATTATAGATTAGAAGTTGATCTAAATGATGGAAGTTGCCCTTTAATTGGTGTTGCTAATGTGACATTTTTTGAAGTTCCTACCATTCAAAACACACCAATGAATGAAATCATCTGTGATGATAATAATGATGGGGTAACAAGTTTAGATCTCTCTATTTATAACTCTTCGATTCTCGGAATGCAGGATCCTAGTCAGTTTCAAATTCGTTATTTTAGATCGATTGCCGATGCTGATGCTGATATAAATGAAATATCTGGAAATTTCGTAACAGAAAACAACCCGCAAACTATTGCCATTAGAATTGAGAATATAGAAAATATAGTCTGCTATAATACATCTAGTTTTCAGGTACAGATTTTTGATGGACCCACAGCTTTTAATACTAATCCAATAGTTGCATGTGATAATGCAGATGATGGAGATGATACTAATGGATTAATCACATATGATTTAACAACAATCAATGCTGATATATACGATAGCCAAAATATTTCTGATTTTACTATTAGTTATCACACATCGCAAATTGATGCCGATAATAATACAAACCCATTTCCCGATCCCCGAAACGCAATATTATCAAGTACAATGACTTCTATATTCGGAAGACTTGAAAACAACCTTAATACTTCCTGCTTTGATACTGTAGAAATTCCTATTACTATTAATGTATTACCAGTTGCTAATAATTCTTCTATTTCACAATGCGATGAATATCTGAATACAAATGATGGAATAACATCATTTAATTTAAATCAAGCAATAAATCAAATTACTGGAGGATCAACTGATCGTTCAGTATTATTTTTTGAAAATTTAATAGATGCTCAAGCTGGATCTCCTTTTATATCAAATACCAGTACATATATAAATACTAGTGCTAATCAACAACTATCAGTAAGAGTAATAGATGATCTAACTGGTTGTTTTAGAATCGCAACATTGGATTTACTCGTAAGCACTACATCAGCTAGTGATGCTGTTTTAGCAGTTTGTGATGATGATGGTATAGAAGACGGTTTTAGAGAATTTGACCTTATGCTCGCAAATCCTCAAATTCTTTTAGGAATTACGAGTCCTAACCTTTCTGTTTCTTATTATGAAACTAGCGAAAATGCACTCAGTGAAACGAATGAAATTATATTATATACTAATATAACTTCAGGAACTCAAGGACAAGACATTGTATATGCAAGAGTAGAAGATAATCTAAATAACTGTTATGGTATTAATCAAGTGCGACTATTTGTTAATCCCTTACCGGATATTGAGGAATTAGGAGAAGCCTTTTTATGCGAGGGAGACAACGTCATTATCAGCTCTGGATTACAATCCGGAAACTCCAACAACTTTGATTACTTATGGTCTCCAAATGGTGAAACTACAGAAAGTATTAGTGTTTCTCAGGAAGGAGTATATACTGTTTCGGTTATGGATCAAATTACTGGATGTTCTAAAGATAGAATGATTACTGTTACAAATTCTTCTCCGGCTACTATTATACAACCTATAGAAATTAATGATGCTTCAGACAATAACACCATAATTATAAACACTTCAGGTACTGGTGATTATGAATACTCAATTGCTTTTAATAACGCTAATATTAGAACATATCAGGATAGTCCAGTGTTTACGAACGTACCTCCAGGATTCCATACAGTATATGTAAGGGATAAAAATGGTTGCGGACCAGAAGCTACCCAAGATATTTCTGTCGTTGGGTTTCCTAAATATTTTACACCAAACGGAGATGGTTTTCACGAAACATGGAATGTAAAAGGGATATCCGCTCAGGTACTTGGAAATTCTATCATTTACATTTTTGATAGAAGCGGAAAATTATTAAAACAGTTAGTCCCATCTGGTAATGGCTGGGATGGAACTTATAGCGGTACGTTAATGCCTTCTAGTGAATATTGGTTTCGTGTAGAATTAAGTGACGGAAGAATTCGAAAAGGAAGTTTTTCTTTGATAAGGTAATACACCTACACGCCTTTTCTTCTTCTATAAAGCTATGGTATATTATTAGTATATTCGTGGCCTAACAGAGATTGTAGATGGTAAAAGAATTACACTTCACTTTATTACTTTTTATTTTATGCTTTAACGGATATACTCAAAATGAGCCTACAGATTGTATCAATAGCATTATAGTATGTGGAAATACAAATTTAGAGCTTAATTCGAATGGAGTTGGTACTAATGATTTTGCTTTACCCGGTAATTTCCCTCCAGATTGCGCATTTGCGGAAAGTCAAAGCTTATGGATTAAAGTTGATATCGTACAGTCAGGGACTTTAGCATTTACCATAACGCCAGAATCTAGCAATGCTGGTGAAGATTATGATTTTGCTGTTTACGGTCCTAATGTTACCTGTAGTACACTCGGAACCTCTATTAGATGTTCATCTACCAATCCCACAGCGGCTGGCGTATCAACTTTAACAGGTCTTAATGACACAGAAACAGAAACTAGTGAAGGTCCTGGGGGTGAAGGAAACGGATTTGTGCGATCTATCGATGCTCTTGCCGGAGAAGAATACTATATACTCATCGACAATTTTTCTCAAAATGGTGGTTTTGATCTAGAGTTCACAGGAACGGCACAACTACCCGATAGTCCACAAAATGATTCAGGTACTTCTACTAATTTAGATCTTACAGAATGTGATATAATTACCGACACTAACGATGGAATGACAAATTTTGATTTAGAAAGTAACACTTCTGCTATTCTTGGCTCTCAAATCAATACCATTGTTACTTATCACGCTTCTGAAGAAGATGCAAGTCTAGGAAATGGAGCATTAACCAGTCCTTATCTCAGTACTCAAAACAACCAAACTATTTATGTGAGAATCGAAAATACAGTCACAGAATGCTTTGTGGTAGATACGTTTATTTTAATAACAGATCCCGGCCCACCAATTATTACTCCTACTCCATTTATAGTATGTGATACCGATGATGATGGCGATGATACTAACGGATTTGTTTCTTTCTTATTAAACAATAAGGATTCAGAAATTCTTAATGGATTAAACCCTACTGATTACACATTAACCTATCATATATCTCAATCTGACGCTGATACTGGAGCTAATATTATTGATAAAACAACACCTTATACGAACATCTCTAATCCACAAACAATTTTTGTCAGAGTTCAAGAAAATGCTTCTTTACTTTGTTTAAGTACTATCAATTTTGAATTGCGAGTTAATCCTCTTCCAATTGCTAACGCTTCTAACCTTGTACAATGTGATGAATATAATGATCCAACAGACGGTATAACGTTATTCAATCTTAATCAAGCAATTGATCAAATTACTGGAAGTGGTACAGACAGAACTATTACATTTTTTGAAGATCTTACCGCTGCTAACATGGGAGCACCTTCAATTATGAATATAGATACTTATCAGAATTCTTCGACAAACCAACAATTATTTGTTCGTGTTACTGATGACAATAATAATTGTTTTAGAATTTCAACATTAGACCTTCAAGTAAGTATTACTTCTGCAAGTAATGCTTCTTTAACTATATGTGATGATGATGGTATTGAAGATGGTTTCAGAGAGTTTGATTTAACGCTTGCCAATGCTCAAGTACTTTTTAACATTAATAACCCTAATTTATCTGTAGCCTATTATCAAAATATTAATGATGCTCTTAGTGAAACTAATTCTGTAACCTCATATACTAATATTACTGCCGGAACACAAGGAATAGACATTGTATATGCCCGTGTAGAAGACAACTTAAATCAATGTTATGGTATAAATCAAGTAGCACTTTTTGTGAATTCATTACCAGATATTGAAGAACAGGAAGATGTTATTTTATGTCAAAATGAAAATATAATTGTTGATGCTGGTTTACAAACCGGCTCTAATTCCAATGATTTTGATTATTTATGGTCTACCGGAGAAACTTCTGAAACAACTAATGTAACACAAGACGGAGTTTATGAAGTTATTGTTACTAATCAAATTACAGGATGTTCTAAAAACAGAATAGTAAATGTTGCACTCTCTGGTCCTGCTATTATTATAGATCCAATTGAAATAAATGATGCATCTGATACTAATGCGGTTACTATAAATGTATCTGGACCTGGCGATTATGAATATGCTATTGTATATAACAACGCTAATATCAGAACTTATCAAGATAGTTCTACATTTATCGACGTACCGCCAGGCTTTCATACGGTATATGTGAGGGATAAAAATGGATGTCAGCCAGAAACTACGCAAGATATTTCGGTTGTTGGATTCCCTAAATATTTCACTCCTAATGGAGATGGTTTTCATGAAACTTGGAATATAGGAGGTATTTCATCTCAAGTTTTAGGTAATTCTATCATTTATATTTTTGATCGAAGTGGAAAATTATTGAAGCAATTAGTTCCCTCAGGAAATGGATGGGATGGAACTTATGGAGGAACTTTAATGCCTTCCAGTGAATATTGGTATCGAGTAGAACTCAGTGATGGAAGAATTCGAAAAGGTAGCTTTTCATTAATACGATAAACTTTCCCTAAAACTTCGTTTCTCCTTAAAGAATCATATGAGTATTCTGTATCTTTATTCAGAAAAGATAGTTATACATAATGAAGTTCGAACTCAAGTCAGATTTTAAACCAACAGGTGATCAACCTGGAGCTATAAAGCAACTTGTTAATGCTCTAGAAGCAGGAGAAAGATATCAAACTCTTTTAGGAGTAACAGGTTCTGGTAAAACATTTACTGCTGCCAATGTTATTTCTGAAGTACAACGTCCTACTTTAGTCTTAGCTCATAATAAAACATTAGCAGCTCAATTATATTCTGAGTTTAAACAGTTTTTTCCAGAAAATGCAATAGAGTATTTTGTATCCTATTATGACTACTATCAACCAGAAGCATATATCCCAACGACGGGTACTTATATTGAAAAAGATTTATCGATCAACGATGAAATCGAAAAACTACGATTAAGTGCTACTTCTTCTCTACTCTCTGGACGAAGAGACGTACTAGTTGTAGCTTCCGTTTCTTGTTTATATGGTATTGGTAATCCTGTTGAATTTCAAAAAAATGTAATCTCCATACAACAAGGACAGTTTGTATCAAGAACAGCGTTATTACATAAATTAGTACAAAGCTTATATTCTAGAACCGAAGGAGAATTTAATCACGGTAACTTTAGAATTAAAGGAGATACCGTAGACATTTATCCAAGTTATGCAGATGATGCATTTAGAGTTCATTTTTTTGGAGATGAAATAGAAGAAATCGAAGCCTTTGATATACAAACAAATGAGGTTATTGAAAAATATGACCGCTTGAATATATATCCCGCCAATATGTTTGTAACTTCTCCTGATATATTAAATGGAGCTATCGATCAAATAGCTTTGGATTTAGGTAAACAAGTAGAATACTTTAAAGAAATAGGAAAGTTTCTTGAAGCCAAAAGATTAGAAGAACGCACCAATTTTGATTTAGAAATGATCAAGGAATTAGGATATTGTTCGGGAATCGAAAACTATTCACGTTATCTAGATGGTCGAGAACCAGGAACGAGGCCTTTCTGTTTATTAGATTATTTTCCAGATGATTATTTGATGATTGTGGATGAAAGTCATGTAACTATCCCGCAGACACATGCCATGTATGGAGGAGATAGATCCAGAAAAGAAAATCTAGTAGAATTTGGTTTTAGACTTCCTGCCGCTATGGATAATCGACCATTAAAATTTGAAGAATTTGAAGCACTTCAGAATCAGATAATCTATATCAGTGCTACACCTGCTGATTACGAATTACAAAAAAGTGAAGGAACATACGTAGAACAAATCATCAGACCAACAGGATTATTGGACCCTATAATAGAAGTACGTCCAAGTCTTAATCAAATCGATGATTTAATTGAAGAAATGCATAAACGCATCGAAAAAGATGAGCGTATTTTGGTTACCACACTTACCAAACGAATGGCAGAAGAGTTAACAAAATATCTTACCAGAATTGATATTCGTTGTAGATATATCCATAGTGATGTAGATACGTTAGAACGTGTAGAAATTATGCAGGATTTACGAAAAGGGCTGTTTGATGTTTTGATTGGTGTAAACCTATTACGTGAAGGTTTAGATCTTCCAGAGGTTTCATTAGTAGCTATTTTGGATGCAGATAAAGAAGGTTTTTTACGTAATAATAGATCACTAACTCAGACAATAGGTCGAGCCGCTAGAAATGTTAATGGGCTAGCTATCATGTATGCTGATAAGATTACAAAAAGTATGCAAGACACCATCGATCAAACTAATTATCGTAGGGAAAAACAAATTGCATACAATACAAAACATGGTATCACTCCTACAGCAATAAAAAAATCACTAGATAATGCGCTCGCTGGTAAAAAAGTAGAGCCATATCAATTCGAAACTGCTCCATCATTACAAGCTGCAGAAGAAGAAACAGCTTATTATACAAAAGAACAATTAGAAACTCGAATTCGTAATGTTCGTAAAGAAATGGAAAAAGCTGCTAAGGAATTAGATTTTATGACTGCTGCTAGATTAAGAGATGAAATAAAGATGTTACAAGCTAAAGTTCAGGATCAAAAAGTATAATGTATTTGCAGGTATAGTTGGAATTAAGTTTCTACCATTGGTTTATACGACATCTTAAAAAATAAAACTAAAAACAATATGGTTTCAATTGAAAAATTCATAGAAAATATTCCTAAAACAGAATTGCATTTACACATCGAAGGAACTTTTGAACCCGAATTAATGTTTGAAATTGCAAAAAGAAATCAAAAGAAGATTCCTTTTAATTCTGTCGCAGAATTAAAAAGTGCCTATAAGTTTAATAATCTACAAGAATTTCTGGACATCTATTATGCTGGAGCCAATGTATTAATTAAAGAACAGGATTTTTATGATCTCACCTGGGCTTATCTTACTAAAGTACACGAACAGAATGTAGTACACGTAGAGATATTTTTTGATCCTCAAACTCATACAGATCGTGGGGTTTCTTTTGATACAGTTATCAAAGGAATTCATTCCGCTCTTGAAGATGGAAAAGAAAGACTAGGTATCACATATAAATTAATTATGTCTTTTCTAAGGCATTTAGACGAAGCTTCTGCTTTTAAAACTCTAGAACAATCTTTGCCCTATAAGGATTGGATTAGTGGCGTTGGATTGGATTCCTCAGAAGTTGGTAATCCTCCATCAAAATTTGAAGAAGTATTCAAAAAATCTCGAAAAGAAGGATTTCTTACCGTAGCACATGCTGGAGAAGAAGGTCCAGCAACATATATTTGGGAAGCATTAGAATTATTACAAGTTACACGAATTGATCATGGTAATCGTTGTTTAGAAGATAACAAATTGGTAAAACAGTTAGCTTCTTCACAAATGCCATTAACCTTATGTCCACTCTCTAATTTAGAATTAAAAGTAGTTTCTAATTTAAAGGAACATCCAATAGTCAAAATGATGGCCGAGAATTTACTCGTTACTGTAAATTCTGATGATCCTGCTTATTTTGGAGGATATATGAATGAAAACTACATAGGCATTGCAAATGCTTTGGACCTTTCTAAAGAACAAATCGCAGAGCTAGTAAAAAATAGTTTCATAGCAAGCTGGTTACCTAAGCAAGAAAAAGAAAAAAGAATATTAGAGATTGATCAATATTTGACTAAAAACTCATGAGTTTAAATCCATTTCAACTGTTTAACAAATGGTATGTAAAAGAACTTGATACCAGCACTTCTAGTTTACCTTCGGCTTGTTGCATCTCTACTATTGGACTCGATGGATATCCTAATGCACGATTTGTATCATTAAAAGAAGTCAGAGATGAAACCTTTATTATTACTGGCCCGCTCCAATCTAGAAAAGGATTAGAAATCGAAAAATCGTCTAAAATAGCAATTACTTTTTGGTGGGAAACTACTCAAAGACAAATACGTATCCAAGGTAATGCCACTAAAATTACTGATGATGAAGCTGCTACTTATTTTGACCTAAGAACAAAAGACTCTAAAATTATATCTATTATTAGTAAACAAGGGGATACTACTAAAAATATCGATACCCTAAAACAAAAATTTTCTGAAGCTGAATCTACATATGAAAGTAAAAATATCTTGAAACCCAAAAATTGGGGAGGATATGCTATCCAACCAATTAGAATAGAGTTTATGGAGTTTAAAAAAAGTAGATTTCACCAAAGAACTCTTTTTCAATTAAGCAATAAGGAATGGACAACGACCATATTGCAACCGTAACTAAAAATAGACATATAATATTTGACAATAATATTAGTCTATAATAGAATCATAAATAAAAAGTGTAAACATAATATTTTTGCAATTACTGATACCTATCTAAAAAAGAATGAATAAAATTCAGCATATAGAAAATGAAATTTCTAAATTAAGAAGTCAATTACAGAATCATCAACTCTATGAAAAATTAAAAACTGTAGATGATATTAAAACCTTTATGGAAAATCATGTGTTTGCCGTTTGGGATTTTATGTCACTTTTAAAAAGTCTTCAAATAAAACTAACAAATGTTCAAATTCCCTGGATACCATCAAAAAACCCAACACTTTCCAGGTTTATAAATGAGATTGTTCATGGGGAAGAAAGTGATATAAATGAAATTGGAGAACCTAAGAGTCACTTTGAAATGTATTTGGATGCAATGAAACAGATTAAAGCTGATACAAATGAAATTAACAATTTTATAAAAAAGATTGAATCAGGACATTCTGTTTTATACGCATTGAATGAAATCAACATTGACAAAAGAGTTACAGATTTTGTAAAATTCTCATTCTCCATTATTCACACCGATAAGCCTCATCTTGTTGCTTCTGCTTTTACATTTGGTCGAGAAGATCTTATCCCAGACATGTTTATAGAAATACTAAAACAGTCTGATTCTGAAAACAAAACGTACAATAAACTTAAATACTATCTTGAACGACATATCGAACTTGATGGCGATGAACATGGGCCTCTATCCCTTCAAATGGTAGAAGAACTATGTGGAACAGATGAGCAAAAATGGAATGAAACATTACTAGTGGCAAAACAATCTCTAGAAAAAAGAATCTCACTTTGGGATGCTATAAGTGATTTAATTACTCAAGAAAAACCTGTTTATACAATTTGAGAAATGGAGATCATACTTGCAAAAGGTAAAAACAGAAATATGCTGACTTGTGTAAGAGAAGATGGAACCTCTACCTCTGTAAATCTTGGTCCAGATATTCCAAATCATGATATAGCTCATTATGTCATTGAAAAAAGATTCAATTTAAGAGATGGGTTTTATGGGAAAGTAAAATCAGGAATGACCATAGAAACATTATCTGATAAAAACGTAATTAAAAATTTAGGCCCAGAAACCTGGTTATCCGAAATTATGGCTAGAAACTTACAGTCAATAGGTTCTGGAGCTGCAAAAACTAAAGAATTCATTGAATTAATAAACTGGGAAGCTGAAAAAATTGATGGAATTAAAATCCCAAAAATGAATCTAACAGATATTGAAAAAATAAAAGAAGATTTTGATCAACTCTGCAAAGAATGGGATTTAATCCCTGAGAACGGCGAATTAAAACTTACATTTAAATAAAAATTTAATTGATTATTTGTATTGAAATTCTTCAAAAACATATCTAAAATTTTCAATAGAAAACTAACCACTAGAAGCTTATTTTGTGGAATAGGGAATTCTGAAATTCAGGAAAACGCTATATGGCTTTACAAATACCCCTTTGAGCCTTCTATTATCTACCCAGAAAAATTAATCCTTGCAGATGAAATCGAATCCATATGTATTGAATTTGGAACTATAAAAGTTATTCTAAAAAATGATATCGTTTTTATATCGGCGGAGAAAAAAAATGAACTAAAAGCATTTGCAGACAGAAATCTCATTTCTCTATCTTCTTATAATTGGAACTGGGATTGGATTCTAGAACCTTATTTAGACACTGAATTAACCAAGGAAAATGAAGAAAGAATCATGATGAGACTTCAAGAAAACGGTTTTGATGAGACTGAAATTATTGAAATACGAAATGAAGTAGAGAAATCAATGTATTCTTATAATTTTGACACTTTACTATGGGAATGGAATAGTTTATCCCTATTAGATGTCCTTTCAGCTATGAGAGTTACTTACAATAAAAAAGACGATTTTAGAAAATTTTATAAAAAAGCAATAGAAATCGAAAACCGTAAAAGGCAAGATTAATTTTCTTAAAAAATCACCAATCATTTGTTTTTATACCTTACCCAAAATATCACGTATAATTTTTAGATGATGTTTGGTATGTATCTTCAAGAAACGTTTTGTTTGTTTTTTGTTTAACTGACCAAAAACAGGATGGACAAAATTGACATTTTGATCTAACTTTTCTAGATCCGACAAGTTCTCTCTAGCTTCTTCTAATTGAGATAATATATCTTCTGTTTTTATTTCTTTTGGAGGTAAAACAGCTGCAGGAGACTTTGCCCTTCCTCTTGGAATATATCCAAAAGTAAATGAAAAGGCGCGTGCGAGACTAAAACGCTTTTCGTATACAGTAGGATCAGAACTTCGCAGTATATTATGAATTCTGTTAACCACCTTAAGAGTATGATCCAAATGCCACGCGACTGGCGATTTAGAAACATTAGCATTTAGACTATCTCTAAACTGAATCAAATATGCGATATCGTATAACTGGCTATCCATAGGACCTTTCTTAACATCATTACTATCTCCTTGTCCATACCCCCCAGAAAGCCAAGTTCCAAATAATAAACAACGTTAATAAAGGTCTCTGCATTGTGTCTACTTTGATTTTTTTATGTTAAAATTCAAAACGATACCCGAAATCAGGAAAAAACCCTATCTGATTTACCTCATCAATATCATTGGTTAATCGATTATAACGTCTCGCAAAAAGATTTTCATTAGCAGTAACATTCTGTAAATCAACATAAAATTGATGCGAGGTTTTCTTTTTGCTACTATTAATTTTATATCCAAATTTAACATCCCATCTAAAATATCCGTCATTTTGTTCACTAAAAGCGAAATCTTCTAGTAGCACTTCAAAACCAGCTGCTTGCGATGCTGTTAAATCGACAGGTGTATAATATCTTCCTCCAGAAAAGGTTACTCTAGTATCGAAAAACAATACGTCTTTTTTGGTTTTACCCATAGCGAATTCTTTCCCAGCCAATAAATTAATCACATATCCATTATTAAATGGAGTATTCCGCTCTATTCCATCACTGCCTTCATATTTACTCTCAAACAAAGATGTCGTAAGTAGTCCATAATATCCTTTGCTAAAAAATCTTTCTAATGTAAGCTCAATTCCTTGATTATAACCAGTCCCTTCATTAAGTAATGAAATACGATCATTATCAAATCCAAAATCTGCTCCTTCTGTTAATGATGAATAACTAGATGGAAATGATTCTACTGCAGCATTATCTATATCCTGATAATAGATTTCTACCTTTCCTCTCCAACTAACACCTAACTTTATATCATATCCTAGCACATAATGATTACTTCTTACAAAATCTAAGTTTTTATTAGTTTGTAGCAGCTCTCCATTTACTTCTTCGTTTAAGAACAACAGAGGTAATGGAATAGGTTGATGATGCAAACCATACCCAAAGCTGAGACGATGGTTTTGAGATATTTTATAATTTAATCCTGCTCTAGGTTCTATTACAAACTGATCATTAAGTGAACTATATTGACCATGAATTCCAGCATTTAAAGTCAATTTTTCGGTTAATCTAAATTGCCCCTGAAGATATGGCTGAATAATAGTAAGATTTTCATCTATATCCCTAAACGTAAATAAATCAGGATCTCCATCAGTATTTAAATCTGGTTGTTCTGTTCTATCACTTAATAATGATGCCACTCCTATATTTTCCAATAGAATTCCAGTTCTTATAGTACTTCTGCTACTAAGCTTAGCATTATAAAGAGTAGAAAAAGTATACCTGTTTTCGGTATTATCTGCTTCTGTATATCGTATGATCCTTTCTTGCTGTGTGTCTTTATCAACAAAACGATCAACTAAGAAATCGTTGCCCGTAAATGATCCTGAGATAATCGTTTTCAAATATGATTTATCTGTAATGTTAATTCTATGCTTTAATCCTATCACTCCAAATCTAGATTCTACAAAAGTGTTTTCATCCTCTGCAGCGAACAAGTCATCTTCATCGATATCATCTCCAAGGAAATCAATATCAGAAACCCCTATAATACCAAATAAAGAAAAATTACCAAGTTTAGTTTTTCCGAAATCCAGATTAAAAGAAATATCGCTATAATTTGGAGCCGCAGAAGTTCCTCCTGCTCCAACTCCTAATAGACCAACAAGTGAATATCTTCCTGCTACTAAAAAAGAACCATTATTCTTTCCTAATGGACCTTCTGCCATTGCTTCTATTCCAGTAAAAATTCCTACTTGAGCAGTGTATTCGTAATCGTCTTTATTTCCATTTCTAAAACCCAGATCGAAAACCCCTCCGATTGCATTACCATATTCTGCAGGAAAAGCTGATGTAATAAAATCTGAATTCTTTAATAAATTAGGGTTTAATGCAGATACAGGACCTCCTGTTGTACCCAATGTACTATAATGATTAGGACTAGGAATGGGAACACCTTCTAATCTCCAAAGTAATCCGGTAGGAGAATTTCCACGAATTACTACATCATTTCTACTATCGTCGGGAGCCGAAACTCCAGCAAAATTAGCTGCTAATCTTCCTACATCACTCCTACCCCCAGAAAAACGAGTTACTTCTTCTAAACTAAATTGTCTTGCAGAGACTGATGTTAACTTATTTATAGATCTTGCTTTATTCGTATCCGAAGTTATAATGACTTCATCTAATCGATCAAAAGCTTCTATCAAAGCCACATTAACCACAGCATCTTTCCCAGACGTAACAACCACATTTGGCAACGTTATAGACTCAAAACCAATGTAACTGACTCTAATTACTTGTCTTCCTAATGGAACTTTATCTAACGTAAAATATCCATCAAGATCTGTAATCACACCATTAGTTTCATTCGCATTTAATAATTCTACTGTAGCACCAACTAAGGGAGTTTCTGATTGTTTATCAATCACAATTCCTTTTATAACACCTGTTTGGGAGTTTCCCATAGCAATACATAAAAGAGCAAATAATAAAGCATATTTTTTCATAACCTATTTGATTTTAATCAAATCTGCCAACTAGATATTAATCTATCAAATCAAAATAGTAGAGTTGTTAATTTACCAATTGAACTGTCTAAAAATTTAATTGAGTCTTTTTTAATAGCAGATTAGAGTACATTCTCAAACTAAATAAGTTTTACAACAATTCAACACTTATTTTGACAGTTCAATCTAAAGTGATCCATAAATTGATCAGTAGTTATGTATCTTTAACAGTACTATTCAATTGTATATGCTAAAAAAAGCTACCATAAAGAAATTAGGAATAAGAATCATTATTATTAATGTGGTTTATTTCCTAATAAAACTAACACTGGTTCACGAAGAAAAGGATTCCATTTTTGATGCACCGGCTCTTTTTTATTACTCTAGTGCTTTTTTCTTATTTATGCTGGCTTGGGAAAGTAATGATTGGTTAGTTAAGCGACAACAATCTAATAATGGCGGTGGTCTTGATCTAACAAAAGGGTTGCAAATATTGCTTATCAATTTAGCCATTTGTCTTCCTGTTTCTGCTTTGGTTTACTATTTAGCCATTTTTCAATTTGATCAAATTTGCCAAATAGATGCAGACGATCCATGGTTACGATTTAGAATTGATTTTTTTAGAGCTGCTATTCTAGGTTTTGCCTTAATCATCTTTAATTTATTCTACCATTCTTTACAACAGAAAAAAGAAATGGAGAATAAGATGAATGATTTACAAAAAGAAATCATGACATCTAAGTACAAATCACTTAAAAATCAAATCAGCCCGCATTTCTTATTTAATAGTTTAAATACATTAACTTCATTAATGTATGAAGACAGAGATCTAGCTTCAGATTTTGTTTCAAGGCTAGCTACGTGTTATCGATATATCTTAGATAATCGCGAGGAAGATTTGGTAAGTTTAGAGAAGGAACTTAGTTTTTTAGATTCTTTCATTTTTATGATGAATGTTAGACATCAAGGAGCATTAAGTATTATAACACATATCTCCGTAAATCCAAAAGATTTTGTAATCCCTACCCTTTCCTTACAAATGCTAGTAGAGAATGCGTTAAAACACAATTATTATTCTAAAGAAAAACCATTAGAGATTTCTATAATCTCAATTAAAGAAAATAGTTTGGTAGTGCAGAACAACCTACATGTAAGAAAACAAAAAGAGGAATCCACAAAACTTGGACTGAAAAATATAGAAAAAAGATATTCCTTTTATACTAATCAAAAAGTAATTATTGAAACCCAAAATGGATACTTTAAGGTTAACATTCCGTTACTTCCTAAAAATATCAAAGATGTTTCCATTATAAAAGTATCCTAAGATGACAGCAGTAATTGTAGAAGATGAAAACTTTGCCTCTAAACGACTGGCGTCTTTAATAGAAGAACTAGCTCCAGAAATAAATATTACTGGACAGATTACATCCGTAGAAAATGGACGTCAATGGTTTGACAATAATCCTAAACCAGATCTAATATTTCTAGATATCCAATTAAATGACGGATATGGATTTGATATTTTAGATATGTTGGAAGACCATCCTCCAGTTATTTTTACTACTGCTTATAACGAATACGCCATTAGAGGTTTTAAATATAACGGATTGGATTATCTATTAAAACCGATAGATAAAAATGATCTTAATATTGCATTAAATAAGTACCGAAAAGCACAATCTAATACTGATACTATTTTTGATGACCGAAAATTAGAGAAAATTAAAAAGCTATTTAATAAAGAGTATAAGAAACGATTCATGATTAAAGTTGGGAATCAGTTTAATACTTTTAGTGTAGAAGATATCGCATATTTTAAGTCTAATGAAGGGCTCATATTTTTGCATTCTCATAATGGCCAACAATATCCCATTGAGTATTCAATTGACCAATTAGAAGAGATTCTGGATCCAGTTCACTTTTTTAGGATTAATAGAAAATTCATGATATCAGTAAAATCAGTTATAGAAATTCACAGTTATTTCAATAGCAGATTATTGCTAAAATTAAAACCTCAAGAAGAAGAACAAATTATTGTTTCTAGAGAAAGAACTTCTAATTTCAAAAAATGGTTAGATCTATAATTTCAAAAACATCATTCCAAGTATGAACAACAAAAAGGTATTATTAACGGGAATTACAGGTTTCTTAGGTTCGCACACAGCAATCCAATTGTTAAATAAAGGATATGAGGTTATTGGTACTTTGAGGAACATGGCTAGAGCCAAAGAAATTAAAGATATTATTGCTAAAAACACATCGAATATAGATAAGCTACATTTTGCAGAGGCAAATTTATTGGATAAAAATATATGGCATGATCTAATCAGTGAAGTTCAGGATGTAATACATATTGCTTCTCCATTCCCAAGAGAGTTACCAAAAAATGAAAATGATCTTATCATACCAGCAAAATCTGGAACGTTACATATTCTAAAAGCTGCTTCCATGCATGGACTAAGAAGAGTGGTTCTCACCTCTTCATCTGGAGCCATTATTTATGGGAAAGATAAATCAAATCGAAAAAGTATTTTTGATGAAAATAATTGGACAGATGTTTCCAACAAATTGGATTCTACTCCATATTTCAGAAGCAAAACAATTGCAGAACAAGCGGCTTGGGATTTTATCAAAACTGATGCGAGTGGATTAGAGTTAACGACTGTTTGTCCAGGAGCAATTTTAGGTCCTATTTTAGAAAAAGATTTTGGAACTTCTGCCAACATCGTTATTAAAGCAATGGATGGTAGTTCTCCAGCAATTCCAAAAATTGGTTTTGATATGGTTGATGTTAGATCCGTAGCCGATCTACATATACGAGCATTAGAAGCTCCAGAAGCTGCTGGCGAAAGGTTTGTTTGTTCTGCCGGCTATGTAACTTTTAAAGAAGTTGCGGATATACTAAGGGAGAACTATCCCAACAAAAAAGTTCCTAAATTTATTTTACCAGATTTTGCGGTACGTTTATTTTCTAATATTGACAAAACAATTAAACCAATCCTAATTGACTTAGGTACTGAGCGGAAAGTAAATAACAATAAAGCCATAAAACTTTTAGACTGGAAACCAATTCCTGTTAAAGATGCCATTCTTGCTTGTGCGGAAAGTGCTATAAAATTAAGTTTAGTTTAATTGTTCAGTTACAACAATTTTAATCTATTACATTTAAAGACAAGGAGTTTATAAGATTTTTCCTTCATTGCACAACGGGGAAATCTCACAAATTTACAATCTAAAATACATACAACTTAACAATTAATTTCTTAAATTCGTAATTCTCACAAATCATCCGAATCATAACTTTTATCGGATTTAGATTCACATTATTTTATTAGGGCTTAAAAGGAGTAGCACAAGTATAATGCTTGTAATACTTATTAATATTATAAAATACGCCCCAAATGAAACTAATTTTATTATCAATATTTACAAGTGTTTTTGCCTTAGGCACTATAAAAACTAGATCAGAAAATAATACTGATGGTATTTTCATAACTTCTACAGACCCCATATCAGGAAGAACATTAATGATAGAAGAAGACGAATACTCCATCTGGGTATATGTATTAAATCCTGATAAACAAGGAATTGACTTTGATGGATTTCTTTGTTCTGTAGTTGATCCAGAGTCCATAACTATGAGTCCTAAAGAAGCTACCAAAAATGGAAATGCACCTCCCCTAACAACGACTTATGCCAATAAATACAGCTACATTAAAAACCTTAAGTCCAATGATATTAAAGTTTACTGGAAGTACAACAGGATAGAGATTAAGTTAAAAAAAGAAACATATCTTATCATGGATTTAGAAAGTAAAACCAGCTATTCCAAAGCACTTTCTAAAGATTGTTATTAC
The DNA here is from genome assembly GCF_900109375.1 of Aquimarina amphilecti. Taxonomy (GTDB): domain Bacteria; phylum Bacteroidota; class Bacteroidia; order Flavobacteriales; family Flavobacteriaceae; genus Aquimarina; species Aquimarina amphilecti. Next base: position 106,904 of record NZ_FOAB01000004.1, on the reverse strand, counting down.
GGTAACACATTATAACTTTTTAAACGATTGTTTCTCAAGTTCTATCCTTTAAAAACAATCGTTTATATTTTCTATTTTTTTTCTGGATCTTCGTTCTTTTTTGCCGGTTTTAATCTCTTAGCATCTTTAAGGCTTTTATAAATCATCCATTCTAACTGGCCGTTAACACTACGAAACTCATCATCTGCCCATTTTTCTATTAACTTAAAAGTTTCTGGGGATATCCTAAGGACAAATGATTTTTTCTTACTCATAAATTAAGAATGTAATGTTCCTGTATTAATAACAGGAGTTGCCTCCTTATCACCACACAAAACTACCATTAAATTACTAACCATAGAAGCTTTTTTATCTTCATCGAAATCGATTATCTTATCTTCTGATAATTTCATCAAAGCATCTTCTACCATTCCAACTGCTCCTTCTACTATTTTCTTACGCGCAGCTACTATCGCTACTGCTTGTTGCCTTTTTAACATGGAACTAGCTATCTCCGGCGCATACGCCAAATATCCTATGCGAGCCTCCATAACCTCTATTCCAGCAATAGCCAAACGTTCCGTAATTTCATTTTCTAATGCTTCATTGACTTCATCCATACCAGATAACAAAGTTACTTCTAACTGTCCTTCTGCAAAATTATCGTAAGGATATGAACCAGCCAATTTTCTTACTGCAGCATCTGTTTGCACTCTCACAAAATCCTCATAATGATCAACATCAAAAGCTGCCTTATACGTATCACTTACTTTCCAAACCAAAATTACATTAATCAAAATCGGATTACCTATTTTATCATTAACTTTTACTCGCTCACTATAAAAATTCCTTGCTCTTAATGAAATTCTTTGTTTAGAATAAAAAGGGTTAGCCCATAAAAAGCCGTTTTCTTTTACGGTTCCTTTATAAGCTCCAAAAAGAACCATCACTTTAGAACTATTTGGATTTACGATGAAGAATCCCTTGATCACTAAAATTATAGGTAGTATTAAAATTAAAAATAAAGGGTTCTCCGTTATTACCATACCTGTTATCACACCTACTATTAACAATAGTAATACCATCAACATCACATAACCATTAGCCGCTTTAATATTTTTTTCATGTTTCATAATAATATCATTTTGATATCACAATGATACGAATATTTTTTCAAATTACCCTCTTTTATTAAAATATCAACAAAATTTAGTTGTTTAATATTTCCTTTAAAACATAAAAAACGCCCTTAATAAAAGGGCGTTTTCGTAACATTAACTAACTAACTCAAATCTCAAAAAACAACTTATGAAATTTCTATTGATCTTTTAGGTTGTACCTTCGCTTCTTCTTTTTTAGGAAGTTTTACTAATAACACTCCATTATCGTAAGAAGCTAAGATATCTGTTATGCTTACAGCATCTGGTAGGTTAAATGAACGCTTAAACGTATTATAACTAAATTCTTTTCTTGTATAATTATCTTTTTCTTCCTTTGACTCATTTTTAGCTTCAGAAGAAATGGTTAGCACATCATTATCCAACTCTATATTAAAATCTTCTTTTGCTAATCCAGGTGCTGCCAATTCGATAATAAAATCATTATCACTTTCTTTTACGTTTACTGCTGGAGTATTAAAACCAATTTTATGTTCATTAGTAATTCCACCAAACCAGTCTGTGTTAAAGATATCATCAAAAATAAGTGGCAATCTGTCTGTTCTTTTAATTAAACTCATTGTATTATATTTTTAAAGTTATTCTAGATTTAAATTCAATGAGTATATAGCAATTTGAATTCCATTGTCAATTTAAAGACATTTTGACAGTGTTGTATGATAAATAAGTGACAAAATGTCAATTTTAATGACAAAACCGCACAAAAAAACCTTCAAACACAATTTGAAGGCTCCATACTTTTGATTTTTAGGTCTAATTATAGAACCTAGTAAAAATCGTAATCAATTCTTTTGGTGGAATTACCTTATTAGGATATTTATGCATTTCTCTCAAAACAGTATCTACTGCCTCCTGCCTTAATCCCATATGCAAGCCCATTTCTTTAATTTTATCAACTTCTGATGGTGCAGTTTCCTGATCTACATTCATTAATAAAACTAATCTATGAAACTGAAGTATTCTTTGAGATTCTGGTTGCAAATTTCTTTTCTCTGCACTATTTCTTACTAAATGACCAATTTCTTCTTCTGATATCTCTAGCTGAGTAGCTACCGCTAAAATAAAATTGTACTCTTCGTCTTTAATTTTTTTATCAGCTTTGGCAAAATCAATCATTTCTGATAACAAGCTCAATTTCTCTTCCTTACTATACATATTTTTATCATACAATTTAAGAGTACAAATATCTTATAAACATATTTGTTTTTGAACATAAAGGATATTTTTTTCTTGAAGTCAATTAAAAAAGTACCTTTGCCATATGGGATTGACAAATAACGATATTTTCAAAAAATTACGAGTAGCTCACAAATTACGGGATGACGAAATCGTAAAAATTTGTTCTTTAGTAGATTTTAAAGTAACAAAAAGCGAACTCGGTGCGATTTTTAGAAATGAAAACCATCCTAAATACATGGAGTGTGGAGATCAAATCCTTCGAAACTTCCTCAATGGGCTTGTGATTCATCTAAGAGGTCCTATGCCTCCAAAAAAAGATAACCAGCAAACTGCTAATAAAAAATCCTAAAACAAACTTCGAAAATAAATGCTTAATTTGCTGTAACTAATCAACTCACAACAGCCAATTTAATTAAGTATTTATGTTAACGAAACAGGAAAAACAAATATTCCGAGAAGAGTTATTCAGGCATTTAGACGGAATAGCAGTTGCTCCCGTTGCCTATTCATTATTTAAAAAAGGAATTACTGATTATATAATTTCTAACAAAACTGTATCCGTATCTAAAATAGCGGAACAGTTTGATGGAAATCCGGGATATATCAATGTAGCCCTTAGGATGCTTGGTTCTCAAGGTTGGTTAACATATCAAATTACCCAAAACATAGCTAAAGTATCTACAAACGAACACACAAAAATAGCATTTGATTATTTTCATTTATATGAAGGCGTTGTTGATCTTCTGGAATACTCCGGAAAATTCCATCCCAGAAAATTCGAATTAGAACCATTTCATAAATTAGAAAAGTTAATTACTAAATATCAAGATTCATTAGACATGTCCTTTTCTGAAAATGAAAAGGCGAATATCACACAGCAACAAATACTAAAACATATTGAAGGTATCTTAGTAGGACCAACTATTGTGCACCTCGGAATGGGCGGAATGTTTCATAAATACTTTATGGAAGCATCTTTTAGCGCAGATGAATACCATAAGTTCCCCGCAAGTTTTGACACAATTCTTACTTTTTTAAGCAATTTAGGATGGTTTAGTAAAAGTAACAACAATTATACATTTACTAACAAAGGGTTATTTTTTGCTAAAAGAGCTTCTGCTTATGGCGTGACAGTTTCTTATATCCCAATGTTCAGACAAATGGATCAATTGTTATTCGGAAATCCTAAAATTTTATGGGATACCGAGAAATCTACCGATGAAACTCACGTAGATCGTGAAATGAATGTTTGGGGAAGTGGCGGTGCCCATACTACATATTTTAAAAAAATCGATGAAATTATTATCAGCTTATTCAACAAACCTTTGGATGAACAACCGAAAGGAATTCTCGATATGGGTTGTGGAAATGGCGCCTTTCTAATTCATCTTTTTGAGATCATTGAATCTAAAACATTAAGAGGAAAACACCTCGATGACCATCCCTTATTTTTAGTTGGTGCTGATTACAATAAAGCGGCACTAAAAGTAACAAGAGCAAATTTAATACAAGCTGATATTTGGGCAAAAGTAATTTGGGGAGACATTAGTGATCCGGATCTTTTGGAAAAGGATTTAAAAGAAAATTACAAGATCGAATTGAAAGATCTTTTATCCGTTAGAACTTTTCTAGATCATAATAGAATATGGAGCGAACCTGTAAGTAAACTAAATACCCCAAGTCAATCTACAGGCGCCTTTGCTTATAGAGGAAAGTTATTACAAAATGATGAAGTAGAGCGTAATCTAAAAGATCATTTTAAAAAATGGGAACCACATATTGCAAAATTCGGGTTGATCGTAATAGAGTTACATACTATCCCACCTCATATAGCTTCTAAAAATATAGGAAGTACAGCGGCTACAGCTTATGATGCTACTCATGGATTTTCTGATCAATATATTTTAGAAATTAATTCCTTTCTTAAGGTTATTGAAGAGGTAGGGCTAAAAAGTAATCCAGGGTATTTCTCTAAATTTCCAGATTCTGAATTAGCGACGGTAAGCATACATTATATTACAGGTAAAACAAAAGCATAAAAAAATCCTGGGTGATGAATCCAGGATTTTCTTTTCTCTTTACTCTTTTACTTTAAGAAGCAACTACCCTAACCGGCATAGTATAAAACTTAACACCAGTGCGAGGTTTAGCTTCTATCTTTTGATAATTTAATCTGTTTTTAATATAACCTTTTACCATATCACTATCTGAGTCGATTGAAAGAACTACAATCTCACCTTCATTATTCAAAGTAAAAGTAACACTAGCCTCAATCTCATTTTCTACTTTGAAAGAAGGCTTTTTTAATAATTCCTTAATTTCTTGTGTAAAATTAGTTTCTGACTCTGTTGGTTTTGTACTTGCAGTTGCAACACTACTGATTGCAAATACTGCTGCTAACAGCATAACATTTAATTTTTTCATTCTATTCGTTTTTATTGATTTATGCTTATAAGACGACTAGAAATCAAAGATTGTTACATCTTAAAAACATCTTTAACAGCAGATTAACAAACTAACAAACAATAGTTTGCGGAATTTATAATTAAATAAAATTAGGACTTAATAAGGTTAAACAACTGGTTACACAAGTTTTAAAATTAATATTCACCTATCCATTGATACCACTTAGATTGCCTAAAACTATATTATTTTAAAATATGATTAACAGAATCCAAATCATAAAAACTTAATTTCATTCGCTAGATAAAAAACATAAATCTTCATCAATCAAAAGATCATGAAAAATTTAAACTCCACTCTTTACAGAATACTATTTTTAGCAGCTTTGTATTCTATCAAATCTTATGCTACAGATCCTAGTGACACTAGAATGTTGCATACACCAGCAATAAGCCAATCACATATTGCATTTATTTATGCAGAAGATCTCTGGGTAGCCAAACAAGATGGAACTCAACCTCGCAGATTAACTATAGACGAAGGGATAGAATCTAACCCTGTTTTTTCTCCCGATGGTAAGTTTATTGCTTTTAATGCAGAATATGACGGAAATGTTGATGTCTTTATCATTCCAGTAAAAGGTGGGATTCCTAAAAGACTTACTTGGCATCCAATGAGGGATACTACATTAGGGTTTTCTCCTGATGGTAACTCGGTGCTTTTCAATTCGCAAAGAGCAATTCACACAAATCGATATGCAAAGCTTTATCAGGTTTCTATCAATGGTGGTTTTCCCACCGAATTAGAAATACCAAATGCATGGCATGCTACTTATTCTCCAGATGGAAAGTACATGGCTTACACTCCAATACGAGAACGTTTTCATCAATGGAAAAACTATCGCGGAGGAACAACAGCAAATATATGGTTGTTCTCTTTTGCAGATAAATCCATTGTAAAAATTCCACAACCTAAAGGCGGAAGTAATGATGTACAACCTATGTGGAAAGGTGATACTATATTTTTCTTAAGCGATCGAAATGGAGAATTTAATTTATTTTCCTATGAAGTAAGTTCAAAAACGATAAAACAACTTACTGAATTTGATAAGTTTCCGATTACCAATGCGGATTTGGGAACTAATAAAATAATTTTCGAACATGCTGGTTACCTTCATACATATGATATCAACACAAAAACAAGCACCAAATTAACTATAAGGATCGCTACAGATCTTCTAGAATTACGAGATAGATATGTGAAAAGTCCACGATACATACGCTCTGCTGACATATCCCCTTCAGGAAAAAGAGCTGTTTTTGATTACAGAGGAGAAATTATAACTGTCCCTGAAAACAAAGGAGACTCTAGAAACCTAACACAAAGCCCTGGAAGCCATGAAAAATATCCTGCCTGGTCTCCTGATGGAAAAAACATTGCATATTTCTCCGATGATTCCGGAGAATACGAACTACATATTAAATCTCAAGACGGTAAAGGAGATTCTAAAAAATTTAAAATTTCTGGTACTGGTTTTTACGCTTATACCAGTTGGTCACCCGATAGCAAAAAAATTAGCTTTTCCGATAATGGCAGAAACTTATACCTTTTAGATATAGCTTCTAAAAAAGTTACTAAAATTGCCAATGATGAATACTACGTCCCTGGAGCTTTCAGAAACATTTTTGGAGATTGGTCCAACGATTCTAAATGGATTGTTTATTCGAAAATCATAGATTCTAATTACGAGCAAGTATTTATATATAACATACAGGAATCAAAATCATATCCTATTAGTGATGGACTAATTAATGCAACCAATCCTGTTTTTGATCCTAGTGGTGATTACATCTATTTCTTTGCCTCTACTGATGCCGGACCTGTTGTTAACTGGTTTGATCAGTCTAATCAAGACATGACAGCTACAAGTTCTATCTATCTAGCAACACTTAGAAAAGACATCATTTCTCCTTTTGCCAAAGAAAGTGATGAAGAAGAACTTAAAGAAAAAGATGAACCTTCAGAAGATGAAAATTCCAACAAAAAGTTACAAATTGATATTGATGGGATACAAAATAGAATTATTGACATTCCTATAAAAGCAGGTAGCTATCGTGAATTAAATTCAGGACAAGCTAATAAAATCTTATACATTTCATCGAACCCATTAGATCCTTCAATCCCTTCCTCTCTTCATCAATATGATTTAATTGAACGTAAGGACGCTAAAGTCATGGAATTAGATAATTATGCCGTTTCTGCTAATGGCAAAAAAATGCTTTATCAAAAAAACAGTAGTTGGGGAATTACAGAAACGGGCAAAAAACCAAAACCTGGAAAAGGAATCTTAAACACTAACGAAATAGAAGTAAAAATTAGTCCAACTAAAGAATGGGAAAATATTTTTGAAGAAGCCTGGCGAATCAATCGTGACTATTTTTATGATCCTGGAATGCACGGTTCTGATTGGAAAGGAATGAAAAAGAAATACCAACAATTCTTACCTCATCTTTCTTGTAGAAACGACCTTAATAGAGTTATACAATGGATGTGTAGTGAATTATCTGTAGGACATCATAGACTACAAGGAGGTGGAGAAAAACTGAATACACCAAAAAGAATCCCTGGAGGTCTTCTTGGAGCTGATTATGAAATTACAAATAATAGATATCAATTTAAGAAAATCTACGGTGGATTAAATTGGAATCCGGATTTAAGGTCACCACTAACAGAACCTGGCGTTTTAGTGAATAAAGGAGATTACTTATTGGCTGTAAACGGAAAAAACCTAGAGGGAACTATGAACCTTTATAGTGTGTTTGAGAATACTGCGAATAAGATTACAGAAATTACTGTAGGCCCTACTAACAACTATAAAGATTCTAGAGTTGTAAAAGTGACTCCTGTAACAAGCGAATATCAATTACGCAATCGCGATTGGGTTGAAGGAAATCTAAAAAAGGTTCATGAAGCTACCAATGGAGAAGTTGCATATGTATACGTGCCAAATACTGCTGGTGCTGGTCACGAATACTTTAAACGATATTTCTTTCCGCAAGCCAATAAAAAAGCCATTATAATTGATGAACGTTTTAATGGTGGTGGTCAAATAGCTGATTATTATATCAATTTATTATTAAATCCATATCAATCTCATTGGAATTTCAGGTATGGAAAAGATCTAAAAACACCGAGTGCCTCTATTCAGGGACCTAAAGTTATGATCATTGATGAGACTGCAGGATCCGGAGGAGATATGCTACCATGGATGTTTAGAAAATTTAAAGTAGGACAAATGGTTGGTAAACGAACATGGGGGGGGTTAGTTGGAGTTTTAGGATTTCCAGAATTTATTGATGGTGCTAGCGTTACTGCTCCGAATGTAGCAATTTGGACAGAAGATGGTTTTATCGTAGAAAACGTAGGAGTAGCACCAGATATAGAAGTAGAACAATTACCATCTGAAGTAATTAAAGGAAAGGATCCTCAATTAGAGAAAGCTATAGAAATAGCATTAAAAGAACTAAAAAGCAATCCTCCGAAAGAGCACAAAAGACCTCCATACCCTAAAAGAGCTAGAAACTAAATCTAGTCTTGCTATCTACTAATTAAACTAGAATAGAAATAAACGGCAAGAACAGACTTTATAGAAATTCTAATAATCAATATACAGGAAATATGTATTGAAAATAGTTTTAAAAATTAAAATTCTATTCTCAATACATATTTCTATTAAATAAAATAGAGAACAAAATTATTATATCAAGAATTAATGTTTATTAAACCTTGAAGAATTTAATTAATAAAAAATGTTTTTTTTGTAAAACGAAGTAAGTTATATAAAATACATCTTGTAAGTACACTAAGCTGCCTGCTCGAATGCTATGTAGTTAATTAATTTCCCTTTTTTATCTCTAATCGGAAAACCTTTGATATGACACAGATAAGTTGATCTATCCTTTTTATAATTAACAATAGAAACCTCAAATGGTTCTTGATTATCTATTGCTGCCCTAATAATCTTAGATGTCTTTAAATCTGTCTGCTCACCTTGAAACATTTTTGGAGAGTTTCCAACAATCTCTTCTGGTGTATATCCACTCATTTTTTCTATATTATGGGTAGCATATACTATTTTAAGATCTGTATTAGTAATAAGAATAACAGATTTCTTATGAACTAGCTCATTATGATAGATGTTTTCGAAATCCCATTTCTTGGTAATCTTATTTAAAGAATCAAGATCAGTCTTAAAATTCCCTAAAGACCAATTATGTTCTCCATAAAACTCCCAACAAGATAGCGGAAGTACTAAAGCCGAATTCGAATTATAATATTCAGCCATCATTTTATCGTACCCCTCAAACTCTTTCATAATGTGTGTTTTGAGCAAATTTATAGATTAAAACTAAAACCATAGATTGAACAAAAGTTAATTATACAAGTAAACAAAAGTTAAATTTTATCCTTATTACCACTTAAATTGCAATGTAGCGTACCAAGTTAAAGGATCAGATGGTATAATTCCAGGACCCGGATATCCTGTAGCTCTTTGCGTAAAATAACTTTCATCTAACAGATTATTAACTCCTGTTTCTAATTTAAACTTCTCATAGGTATAAGAAAAAGATACATCTAAAATAGAATAAGATGGTATCTCACCAATGATACCATTTCTATTATCTCCATCTAACGCCACAGAAGCATTAGAAACATCAGTAAATTGTTCCGAAAGATACGTATACTGTATATTTGCTAAGAAGTTTTTATAACCAAATTTAAGCCCTGTTTTTAAGTTAATCTCCGGTATAAACTCTACTTTATTCCCTTCGATTCCAGAAAGATCAGACGACGTATACTCCGAAGTAGTAAAGGAAGTATTAGCAAACAGGTTTAATCTATAATTCTCATTACTTCCAGAGATTGTGTTCCAAATATTCCAATCCACAAAACTCTCCACCCCATATATAAGTGCATTTCCAATATTTCCTCTTACTCGTTCAGCCCTATCATTAAAAACAATACCAATTCGATCATCATATACTAATCCAAAAACACTTATGTCATAAGACAGCATATTATTTAATCGACCACGTACCCCAATATCTGCAGTAAACCCCTCTTCATCTCCGATATCTGGATCAACTCGAAATGTTGGACTCACAACTCTAATATCACTAAAAGTTATAGATCTATAATTTTGTGAAACATTTACATAAGCTTCTAAGGAATTATTTAGTTTATAACTAGATCCTATTCCAAAAAGAAAAAAAGATCGGTCCAATTCCCTATTATCTGTTTCTAAATTATTAGCAATAGGATTACCCGCATTATCAAATACTACATTATTAAAAGTTCCTTCACTTTCTGTTTTAATATATTCAAATCTAAATCCAGGAGTCACTGAAAACTTATCTGATAATTTAAATATATTTTCTCCGAAAACAGCTAGATTAACATTAGGAAAATCAAAAGAAGATTGATTAGGATAATCAGGAAAAGTTTCATCTTGAAAGTTAAAATCTGGACCGGATCCAAGACCTCCAGATCCTTGTCTAGAATCATTAGAAGCCTTATAAAATTTTGAACCAATAAGAAACACCGATTCTTCATTCCATAAATCATACCTAGTAAGCAATCTTGCTTCTGCTCCCCAATTTTTAAAGTTATCCACAATAAGATCCCTTGAATTCACAAAATTACCATCTGCATCTACTTCATCTACATCTGTTATAGGGTTCGTATTAAGGTTTCCAGGAATTCCTCTAAAACCAACAGCAGATCTAGAAGCATCTAATCCAAATAGATTAAGACTAAAATCTGTTTTATCCGAAAACTCGTGTTCTAGTTTTAATGAAAATAATTTCCAGTTTACGTCGAACCAATTTCTAGTTCTATTACTAAATGTAGGATCTATATTAAATTGGGTATCTGTTAAACCACCAGGTTGTTTTGCCAAATAATCTAAATACGTAAACTCTCCTATCAACTTTGTTCTATCAGATAACTGATATCCAAGATGGAAATAAGCATTTTTAGAATCAAATTCGGAGTTAGCTCTAAACCCATCACCTTTCTTATAATTGAAATAGGTATAATAACTAAATTTACCAACGGTACCGCCCAAACTATTGAAACTGGTAAAAAGATTATAAGAACCTAATGTTTGACGAGATACTAATTCTACTTTCTTATTTGGATTTGGTCTCTTCATCTTAAAATTTAACAGACCTCCAAATTGTGTTCCATATTGCAAAGATGCAGCTCCACGTACTACTTGTATTTCTTCAATTGCTTCTGCAGGTGGTGTATAATAACTTTCGGGATACCCTAATACATCGGCACTAATATCATATCCATTTTGACGAGTATTAAAATTTGCCGTACGATTAGGGTCTAAACCTCTACCACCTATATTAAGCTGTAATCCACCTGTACTATTCTCATAAATATTTAATCCAGCTACCTGTGCATAAATCTGTCTTGCATTATTAGAAGCTAAATTACCCTGAACATTACTTAGCAAAACTACCTCACTCTTTTTTCCTGCATATATTGCAGTTCCTTCAACTGGCTTTAACCTTTTAAGTCCAAATACTTTTTCTCTTCTTTGTGTTACAACTACTTCGGATAACTCCTCTCCTAAAGTCTTCAAAACAAAACTTACTTCTATGTCATTATTTACAGTTACTTGTCTCTCTAAAATTTCGTAATCGAAGCTAAAAATAGACAAATAGTAATCACCTAGCTCGATATCAATAAACTCAAAACTACCATCCCCTCTAGTTATAGTTTGCTCTCCATTAGTTCTATTATATACCTCTGCTCCCTGAATCGGCTGATTATTCTCATTTTTCACAATCCCCTTAATACTATATTGCGCCGACACAACTGTAGTTAATAATAAAAAAAAGATAACTACTTTACAATCCCTTAATCTCATCCTTAAATGGAATAATCCACGTTTTATGTTTAAATGACTCTTTTTGTTTCCCAAGATCCACTTTTGGATCAATATACTGACTACTTAATCTACCGTTAAGAGCTACATAACTTTCTACAAATACCTGTACATTTTGATGCCCTTGTTTTTCAAAATGACTCTTCAAATAATTTGCATATTCTAATATAAAATCAGGCTGTGTTGCCATCTGTTTTTGTTGAAAAGGAGTCAAAAAATCATCGTTATCCACATAAAACCGCTGACCCGTTTTTTCATTAACAATCTTAAAATTAGCGTACCCTGCTTTTTCCATTAACATTACTCTCCAAGAAAAACGATACCCTTCTTCTGTCCAAAATAATTCCCCCGGATATAACACATATCGAAACGGCAAAAGTAATTGAATCACAAAAAAAACTCCTAATACTGGTTTAATAATTTTAACTCTCCTTGATTGTATATTTAAAATTTCATTCGTGTCAAAAGTCACTTTTTTAACACCACTTACTCTAGATATAAATTGCAATATCTTATGATGTATATTACTTTCAAAAAATATCAATGCACCAACAATCATTATATAAGGAAACATGCCTATAGGAAAAAGAACTCTAGTTAACACATGGAACACAACCACCATTATAAAAGCAAAAATCCTAGTCTTTCTAAATAATAATAAAAACGGAATGGTTAAATCATAGATAGCTCCTGTATAGCTAAATGCATAATGCACCCATTGTTCTTGCATTAAATCTCCTATTAAAGGAATATCATACTTAGAAGGCAACCATATTTTAAGAGGCATTGCTTTTACAAGCCAATCAGAATTCAACTTGGCTAAACCCGCATAGAAGTACACTATTCCTAGTAGCAGTTTTATAACATCGATTGTCCAAGATGGTATTTTTTGAAAAGACACTCCTTTTAGCTTAGCATCTAAAGAATAGTATGAATTCGCTGGTAAAAAGATTAATAAAAAACTAAGAATACTAATAAAATAGTAATGATTTAGATACGTGGTCTTATCCATTAACTCTATATACGTGAAACTCAAAAAAAATACTATGATCGCCAATCTGTACTTGTATCCTATCATAACAAATATTGCAGAAATAGCACATAAAAGAAAAATCACATATGTATAATTACCAATTGGCTTAATGAAATCAAACCCATAATAGGAGAAGAAAAAAGTAGGTTGAATATATAATTTATCTATCCAACCATAACTCCAAAAACGAATAATACTAATCAACATCATCAAACCAAAAAAAATACGAAAGACTGCAAGTGGTGCAGCCTCTGTATTTTTTTTAAAATATTCGTTTAGTTGAAACTTCATAAGAAAATGAGATTACATTTAATCTCCATCGGCATCTACAAAATCAATATTAATAGCAATAGCCTGGAGCATATCAACTTTTAGAAAAACAACATTTTTTTGAAGTTCATCATATGTGTTAAGCATTAGACTATTATTTGTTCTCACTTGTTCAGAAAAATCTTCGTTCAGGTTAGTCGCTATTGTTCTAGCTGTATTAAATTGATTATTAATTAAATTACTTAAATCTTCACCATCTTTAATAGTATTAAGGAAATCTAGGTATGTCTTTAAACTCTGACCTGTAGTATTACTTGTAAAATGTTTTCCATTAAAGAAATCTTGTAATGCATCAAGATTCGCATTAAAAAGTGTTTTTGACAAATCACCTTTATAAATCGCTTCTACTCTGTCATCTAAAGGAGTTCCTGAAAATACTCCTGCAGGAATACCTATTTTACCTGCTCGTAAATGTTTTTCATAATGAAAGATAAAATCATTAACTAATTTATCTAATGAACTTGTAGCAGAAGAACCACTATTATTTACAAAAGAATCTCTAAAATCACCAGTCCAATCATTCAATACCTCAGACGTCATATCATCCATTCTTGTCACAAGATCTGTAAGATAGTTTTCATAATTTACACCTGTAGTAGCATCCGTATAAAAACCAACAATAGCAGTATCAGAATCAGACAAACCATTAATTAGAAAATCTAATGAACCAAAACCTTGTTCATCCTGCTGAGAAACTGAAGTAAGATCATAAGTACCAGAAGATATATTTGTTTCTATATTAGTACTACTAACTGGATATACATTCATAAAGTTTCTAAAAGATATTTCCTCAGCCTTACCTATCTCGAACATACTAACCGATTGCCAAGAAACAAATGCGGTGGACCAAGCCTGTCTTAACTCCACTAAATTAGACTCGTCTGTTGTACTTACAAAATCCGAAGTTGCCGTTCTTAAAGCCGCCATATCTACAGAAAAACTTTGATACGCAGGAATCACAATATTATCCGCTATATTTTCTAACAATGTCTTTCTATCAAAATTATCCGTTGCCTCTCCACTTTCATCACTAGAAGAACATGCTACCGCAAGAAGAACCAAAACAACAACTGTTAAAAACCGAAACCTCTTCATCTTATTTTTATTTATTCTTAATAAATTTTTGCAAATGTAAAAAAAAGAGGAAGGATTATGACAACTCCCTCCTCTTTTTTTATCATTTTATACTTTGTTTAATTTTTAGCTTCCAGCTTGAGCTACGGTAAAATCAAACTTAGATGCGATAGTTTCTGACATTGCATCTAATGTTTCTGGTGTTACATCCCATAAACCATTTGTTCCTCCCATAAGATCGTCTATCAAGCTTTGCACCTCTGTTCTAGTAAAATAAGGAGTATTACTATCCGATTTTCTTGTAAACTGTAAACTGTAAACAAATCCAAAACCTTCAGAAAGATCATGAAATGCACTTGCATAATCTACAGTACCAGCTTCTAAAGATGCTTTACCTTGTTGTAAATAATAAACCGCTCTTATAGCAATAACTTGCGAGATCTTTTCTCTAAGAATTGCAGCTTGCTCGTCACGTACAGTATAATTTTTAGCAACAATAGCGGCTCTACCTAATTTAAACGCATCATAAATATCAGCAGCAATTCCTGTGAAATCAGTATCATCTTCTACTCTACCAACATATTTATTAAGAAAACTATCATCATCTCCGATAGTAGTATTAGGATTCGTCGGGTTCACTGAAGCTCCGTAAACATAACCATAAGCTTCATCCCATTTATGCTCCATAGTAGTATATGTTTTACCATCAGCTACTACTCCATTATCGTTATTCGCTACATTATCTGCTTCATCAAGAACCGCAGTACCTAAATAATTATTAAGTGCTTGATCTGTCATTAAAGCACCTATCAAACTTTTCGCAAAAGCTTGATTATATTCTAATCCATTAGCATTTACATATCTATTAGATCCTCCGCCAGCTTCTTGAAGAACTCCTGGATTACCAGCTGTTGCAGTTACAGCCCAATTAGGAAAAACGTCATCAACCTGACCTTTAATCCAAGAATCAAAATCTGCTTTGATCGCTGCAGCATCTGTTACATTAGCTGAAAAATAATCAGCACTAGCAGCTGTTTTACTTCTTACACTTTTATCAGAAGCATTTAAATCTGTGTCTTCAAAATCATTGGCATTTTCCTGATGATCAAACATCGCATCTATAATAGCTTCTGTACTTGTATTATCTACAAATTGACCTATAATAACTTCTGCCATTGCTATTCTAGTAGTTTGACCACTAAAACTTACTGTACTTTCTCCTTCACGTTCAAATTCATATGTTGCAGGCGCTTCTACTTGCGCGATTGGAGTTGCATCATCATCAGAAGAGCAAGAACCTAAAACAATAGTTCCCGATACACATATAATTTTGAATACACTTTTAATTTTCATTTCTTTTTATTTAGACTTATTACAAATAATTAATAAAGTGCAAATATATTCAACCAAATATATCTGGCAAATTTTATTTATACTAAATCTAAATAAATTTAATTTTTTAACAATTAGACGAAAAAAACCAAAATTCTTAACGATTATTTAGACGCTCTAATTATAAACACAAATGAAGATTATATAATTCTATAATTAGTTTGTAGCGTATTTCTTTCTGAGTTCTCTTGTCCAATTAATTAGAACTTCCATTTCTTCTTTTTCTAAATCACCATGAACCCAAGTATAAGATGAAAGTGGCATTTCTCCTTTTTCTACTTCTTCAATCAACTCATCTAACTTATGGTCTTTTTTCTTATTAGAATATTGCTCCCAATCAGAAACGTTAAAATGTTCTTTACCTTCCTCTACATGATCCGCTAACCAATAAGAAACTGGTGCTATTTCCGCATACCAAGGGTACACAGTTTGATTACTATGACAATCATAACAATTACTTCTTAAAATTTGTTGTATCTCCTCTGTAGGTTTTGTGTCATTTTCAAAATAAGCAACCGACTCATATCCCAACTCATTTTTATCAGGTCTGATAAATTGCATAATTACGAATGCTAATAATAACAACAGTCCTACTTTTTTTAATATATTTTTCATTTTATTAATCTATCTATTTAATGGTATTTTGTAAATATCTTAGTTGCTTCATTATGCGAAGATTCAAAACTCATAGCCTTTATATTGGTATCAGCTTGAGCAGTCGTAAAATAAGAAAGCATTCTTTCTGTTGGCATATTACCTGTTAATTCGTCTTTTGCCATTGGGCATCCTCCAAATCCTTGTATCGCTCCATCAAACCTTCTACAACCAGCTTTATAAGCTGCATCTACTTTTTCATACCAAGTTGTTGGGGTTGTATGCAGGTGTGCTCCGAATTCTATATCAGGGTATTTTGGAATCAAATTAGCATATAAATATTCTATAATTTCTGGGTTTGAAGTACCTACTGTATCTGAAAGTGATAAAATTTTCACTCCCATATTACTTAACTTCTCGGTCCATTCGCCAACAATTTCCACGTTCCAAGGATCTCCATAAGGATTCCCAAAACCCATTGACAAATAAGCTACTACTTGTTTATTAGATTTATCCGCAATATTAAGAATCTCTTGCAGTGTTTCCACAGATTCTGCAATAGTCTTATGTGTATTACGCATCTGAAAATTTTCAGAAATCGAAAATGGATATCCTAAATAATCAATTTCTTCGTGTTTCACTGCATCATTCGCTCCGCGAACATTTGCTATAATTGCTAGTAATTTACTTTCTGTTACTGAAAGATCTAATTTTGATAAAACCTCTGCTGTATCTACCATCTGCGGGATAGCTTTTGGAGAAACAAAACTACCAAAGTCTATGGTGTCAAATCCACATCGTAATAAGGATTGAATATATTGTACTTTTTTTTCAGTAGGAATAAAGTCCTTAATGCCTTGCATAGCATCTCTGGGACATTCAATGATTTTTACTTTTTCGGTCATTTATTACCTTATGTCTAAAAGAAATTCAATTAAGAGTATAAAAATATGATTATTTTTCAGAAAAAAGGATAAAAAATTTCACTGCAAAGATTACCGTTACTAAACTATTTAAAAAAAGTTTTTTTTGATAGTAACATTTTACTTTTCGTGGAACGTACATATAAAGATTCACTATTTGAATCATTAAAAAAGTATTAATAATTTAAAAACAAAATTATGTTAAAAAACATTTTAAATTTAGAAGGGGTTCAAAAATTAAAAAAAACTGAACAAAAGTCGGTAAGAGGTAACGGATTCCCGCCACTTGCATGTGGTGTCTGCGAAATACGTCTTGGTGGCACTTGCATAAATGTTTGTTTATAATTAAAGGGAAACTAGTTGGCTACCTGTTCATTTATTTTACAGGTAGTTGGCTATTTTCTAGAAAAAAGGATAAAAATTCCTATTCCAACAAAGACTATGATCTGCATCCATTTTAAGAACACCCCAACTTTAGAATTACTCTTAACATAATCAGAAATAAAACCAGCCATAATAGCTATTCCTCCAAAAACAATAAAAGACACTACAATAAATAAAAATCCCAAAACATAAAACTGCGTTACACTACTTAACTCTTTACTAAACAGAAATCCAGGAAAAAAAGCTAGAAAGAATATAGAAACTTTAGGATTCAGTACATTCATTATAAAACCTTGCCTAAACAATTGCCCAACACTCTTTTTTTCGACTGAATCCTCAGAAAGCTGAATAGATCCTTTACTTCTCCATACTTTATATGCCAAAAAAAACAAATACAATGCTCCCATCAATTTTATTGCAAAAAATAACATTTCACTTTTTTGGATAATAACTGAAACTCCAAAGGCTACTAAGGTAGTGTGTACTAGACATCCTGACATCAATCCAGCTACAGTAGCGAGACCATATTTTTTTCCATTAACAATACTTTGCATCAACACATAAATATTATCAGGTCCTGGAGAAATCGATAAAGCTAGGGTAGCCAACACAAAAGTGTATAAAATATCAAAATTCATTTTTTTTGTAAGGTTTTATATAAATAACCGACCGTTCAAAAATATGCATATCATTTTAAAATCAGTTGACAATATATTATTATTAAAAATTAGGGTTAACCCTTAGTAGACTGTTTAAAATATATGTAACACAAACTTAAATAACCAACAACCACACAAATGAAAAAGCTTATACTAAAAACTACATTATTATTCATTTCATTAACTACCTTCGGTCAAACCACAGCTACATATGATATTGTTTTCACTAGTAATTGGGAAGCTCATGGAACTTTGCCTGGTGGAGCTCATTTCACTGAGTTAGTAGGTGCATCTCATAATAACAGTGTTACTTTTTTAGAAATGGGTAGTCTAGCTACTTCTGGAATTGAACAGGTAGCAGAAACTGGTCTTTTTAGTATATTCAATTCCGAAGTTACAACTGCAATAAACGCTAACAATGCAGATCAATTTATTATAGGGCCAGATTTATTTTTTAATGGTCCAGGAAGAACAATTACTATAAATGATCTTACTATTAGTTCTGAGTATCCTCTAATTAGCTTAGCTTCTATGTTAGCACCAAGCCCAGATTGGATGATTGCTGTAAATAGTATATCTTTAATTGATAATAGTGGGCAATGGATCCCCGAAATTACAATGGATCTATTTACCTATGATGCAGGTACCGAAGAAGGAACTGGCTATAGTTTAAATAATGCTGCAACCAGCCCTCACGAACCAATTTCTTTAGTTGAGACTTCTAACTCTCCT
Source organism: Aquimarina amphilecti (assembly GCF_900109375.1). Classification (GTDB taxonomy): domain Bacteria; phylum Bacteroidota; class Bacteroidia; order Flavobacteriales; family Flavobacteriaceae; genus Aquimarina; species Aquimarina amphilecti. Next base: position 88,083 of record NZ_FOAB01000004.1, on the reverse strand, counting down.
CTTAATTCACAAAAGATAGGAACTATCGTTTTTACTCAAAAACAGCTAAGTGTAGAAGAATTTGGTACTCAAAAGGACAAAATCACTATTTCTCCAAATCCTAGTAACGGGAATATATCTATAGCTACAACACAAGCATCTACAGTAAAAGAAATTGAAGTTTATAATGTTTTAGGTAAACAGGTAAGGAAATATAATTTCAAAGAGAGTAACAGCAATATAAACCTTGATCTAACTAATCTAAATTCTGGTATTTATTTAGTACGTCTTTATACAAATGTTGGAAAAACAGAAACTCAAAAAATAATTTTGAGATAGTTTACAATCCTTTTTGAAGAACTTTTTTATTGATAGCTTTTATCAATTTTGGTCCTTCATAAATAAAACCTGTATAAACCTGTACTAAGCTCGCTCCTGCCTCTAATTTCTCTACGGCATCATTTGCAGAATGAATACCTCCTACTCCAATAATCGGAAAGGCTTTATTACTTTTCTCTGATAAATACCTAATCACCTCTGTGCTTTTATTTTTTATTGGCAAACCACTCAAACCACCATTCCCAATAGTTTCTAATCTTTCTTTAGAAGTTTTCAATCCTTCTCTACTCGTAGAAGTATTACTAGCAATTACCCCATCTAACTTGGTTACTTTAACCAATTCAATAATTTCATCTAACTGGATTGTATTAAGATCTGGTGCAATTTTTAGTACAATAGGTTTTGGTTTAGAGAAAGTCATATTGGCTTTTTGTACAGCACCAATTAATTCTTCCAGATATTCTTTATCATTAAGTTTTGCGTGACTTCCTACATTAGGACAACTAACATTTAAAACAAAATAATCAACGTAAGGATGCAGAGCATTAAAACAAGTAAGATAATCCCTTGTGTAATCTTCAGGTGCAGTATCTGTATTTTTCCCAATGTTTCCCCCAATTATAAGCTTACCCTTATTCTTTTTTAATTGAGCAATAGCAGATTCTAACCCTTCATTATTAAATCCCATCCTATTAATAATTCCAGAATCTTCTTTTAATCGAAATAATCTTTTTTTAGGATTACCTTCCTGAGCTTTTGGAGTAACTGTTCCTATTTCTATAAAACCAAATCCAAAATTAGCCAACTCATTATACAAAACAGCATTTTTATCAAAACCTGCTGCTAGACCTACAGGGTTCTTAAACTTTAATCCAAAAACTTCTCTTTCTAACTTAGAATCTTTGACTTGATAGATACTTCTAAAAATACCTGATACAAAAGGAAGTTTCGATACCGTTCTTATCATTTTGAAGGTAAAGTGATGTACTCCTTCTGGATCATATTTAAATAAAATTGGTCGGACTAGGGATTTATACATGTACTATGCTTCTTTTGGTTTGCAAAAATACGTGTTACAAAAATTTTACCATACAAATATTTAATATTTATCCTTACAAAATTTAAAAACAAAACCTTGATAATAACATTTACCTCTAACTTAATAACAATCTATTTTTATCTGCTCATTTTCTATAAATGTATTCAATGACACATTAAGTTGATTTTTTACTGCTTTTTCTAAAACAGAAATTACTCCTTTTAGCATATCATTTGATCCACAGATCATAACAACACCTCCTCTATTAAGAACATTAATAACTGAATCTGTTTCATTACGAATTAGATCCTGAACGTATATATTATTCTCTCTGGAATAAGCAATATGTCTTGTCCCTTCTTTCATTAAACTAAAGTTTATAAAATCGTTATATATATCAATAGATTTTTTTGTTCTTACTCCCCAAAAAAGAGTAACTCTAGTACTCCTATTTTTATTCTTCATCATACCCAAAAACGGAGCAATTCCGGTTCCGTTTGCAATTAAAATTGCATCCTTTGTATTACTAGGGAAATAAAAATTAACGTTATGTTTAATTGCAGCTTTTATAATATCACCTTTACCTACTTTACTTAGGTACGTAGAACAAACACCTAAATCGTGTTTCTTAACACTTAATATAACATCTCCATCTATTCTAGCTATAGAGTAAAGTCTCTCAACCATATTCTCTTCTGGACGTATAGCCAATAAATCTCCAGATCTAAAATCAATAGAAGTATCTCTAGGCTTCAAACGAAGTAAAAACGTATTATCCGTATTTATATAGGTTTTATCAATAATTTTAAAAACATCACGCTTCCAATTTTCATCCTCTATAACAGTTTTGGTATCCAAAGATACCCCTACACTAACACCCCATTTCTGAATCCAATTCTTAAAATCATCTGTGGACTTATTATTGATTTTTTCCAATGATAAGCTTGAAATAAATTTTGAATGTCTTCTAAACATTTCATCTATATCTTCTGCAAATTTGCAAAATTCTGGATATGCTAAAGACCCTAGACCCACAACAGAAAATTGAAGTCTATTTACTGGTTCTATTGTGCTAAATAAGCGATTAAATCTCTTAGCATTCGTTGGTGCTTCTCCATCTCCATAGGTAGCTGTAATAGCAATTATATGTTTTGCTTCTTGATACGTTGTATATGCATTAAGTTCTGCTACAAAAACAGTTTTACCAACGGAAAGAAGTGCACTTCTTAGATAATTAGCAAAAGTATATGTAGAACCATTTTCTGATCCTACTAAAATTATATATTCACTAGCATCTTTATCTTCAATATTATAAATAAGATTACTTCCCTTACGACGCTGAACAGTCATATAGAATCCAGAATACATAAAAAACAAAATAGCTACACAAGTGACTAATAAAACAACAGACCAAAAAACATTACCCTTTCCCGTATGTAATAACAGACTGTAATAAGATACTAGCTTCACAAAAGGATATTGTTGTTCGCTAAGAATATTACCACTAAATTGATGCACAATAAGCTCTTTGTTTATCAATTCTAGTGTAAAATAATCCTCTACATCATCAGAAAACGGAAATTCAATACTCTTAACATTCGTAAGAGTTATCTTCTTGAAAATTGGAAAACTTATACTTGCAATTGTTTCTTTTTTTTGCTCTGTCTGAGCACTGATTCGGTGGGGAACTTCATATTTTGGTAATAATGCAAATTTCTCAAGAGATAAATACACTCCTGTAAAAGCTATAATAATAATCGGAACAAAAAACCATCTACCTATTACTACATGATAAAACTGATTTACATATTCTTTATTTACTTTTGAGAAGAATTTTAAAATCCCTCCTTGTCTTTTACCAATAAGAAGAATACCTGTAATTACAATAAAAATTAATAATAGAGAGATCAAACCAACAAAAAAACGCCCTATTCCTTTTAGAAATAGAGAACGATGAAGATTGGTAGCAAACTTAAAAACACCTGATTTACGTTCGGGAACGCCTAACTTTTCTCCTGTTCTAGGGTTTACATATATTCGTTCATCATTTCCCTCTTTAGTAACCACTGAAGCAATTACAAAATCGTTTTCTTCTACGGTAATTTCAATTATCTCATCATACTCTTTTTGTAATGCAGTAATTGTTTCAGAAATTGTAATATCCTCTATATTGTCAATAGCATATGGTTTAATAACATCAGACATAGGCTCCAAGGCGAGAATAATACCTGTAACGGAAGCAATTAACAAAAAAATAGCAGAAGATATAGCCAAAAGTAGGTGACTATATCTCCATAATGAAATGATCATTTTATTCTACGAATTATTGCGGAAGCATTCTTACATATCGAATGAAGCCTTTTCCTTTTACTTTAGATGCCAAGGTTTCGGAGGTTAACTCAAACTCTACATCTTTCTTGTAATATTCTTGATCCTCAACAGCTGTTTCAAAACGGATTTTATATCCAGCATCAATTCTATCTTTAGGGATTTTAATAATACTTACAGTTCTTTCTCCTCCTGCTATAGTGGCGCCAGAAATCGCATCTATATCTAACCTTCTCTTTCCATAAAACTTCCACCATTCTGTAATATCACTATACCATTCACTATCTTTTCCTTGTACATATAAGGTTTGATTATATTCACCTTCCGGTTTTATAAGAGATATTACTACATAAGCTCCTTCTCCTGTATAATTAACCATTTGTATCATGCATTTTAGACTTGTTGTATTAGGCTCACTCGTAAAGGAAACTAAGGTAAAAACAGCGGATACTGTTAAAAGAACTATTCTAAAAATTGTTTTCATTTATTCTAATATTTTATTTCTTATATCTATTCTTGTAGAAAATCTAATTCAATATTTTGTTTTTGTAATAATTCGTTTTCAGATGCTAAATCAAAAACAGTTTCCTTAAAACTCGTTTGTATATTTTTATCAGCTCCGTTCTCTAAAAGAAATTTTAATACATTAGTTTTATTTGCCTTCATTGCCGCTAAATGTAATGCTGTATTACCTTCATCATTTTTTTCATTTAAAGGAATGTTTAATTTCTCAATTTTTTTTAAAAGCGTTAAGTCATTCTCTTTTGCTGCCAAATGCCATAAAGTTTCACCGTCAGCCTGAGGTTCCTTAAGATTGACCCCTTTTTCTTGAAGCAATACAATTTTCTTATCGAATTCTTCAGGTTTTTCCTTGTTATATGATTTCAATACATAATATGCCAATGAATTCCCTTCAACATCTTTCACCTTCGTATTTGCTCCTTTATCCAATAATAAATTAATCACATCAAACGTATTCCTTTGAACAGCTGTCATTAATGGAGTAATTCCACTTTTATTTGACTGATTTATATCCTTTACATAAGTAATTAAGTATTTAACACTCTCTAAATCATTTCTAGAAACAGCGTTAGCAAAAGGTGTATCTCCTTTTTTATTTGCTTGATTAATGTCTACACCTTTTTCTATAAAATAGTTAAATATCTCCTGTTCTTTATTCTTAAAAGCTATCGCATGCAAAGGATTTATACCATCATCAGTTACAACATCTGGTCGAATTCCTATATTTTCTAAATACTTGTACAGCTCTAAATTATTAACGCTATTTCGAGTACCTTGACTAGCAAATATAAATGCGTTTCCATCTAGATGATTTAGAGTTTTATAAACCACTCCTTTTTTAATAAGTAATTCTAAGACTGTCTTATTTCCTTTTTTTGCTGCATAATTAAAAATACCATTGCCATTGTCGTCTTGGCTATGTAAATCAATCCCTTTACCTGTAAAGTATGTTATTAAAGAATCATCTTCTAAAAATGGTGCTACTAATAATAGTGGGTTAGCTCCATCATTATTTTTCTCGGTTAATACATCTGCTCCATTTTCTATGCAAAAATCATAGAGTTTTGTGTTTTTTTGACCCGTAACCGCACCAAAATTTAATAAAGAATATCCATGACTATCAATAACATCAGTCTTTGCTCCTTTTTTAAGAAGGAATTGCATCATCTCGAGATTATCTCGATAAATAGCCCAAAAAATATATGTACGTCCATCATGAGTTTTTTTATTTACATCATTCCCTTTTTTTCCTAACAGATATTTTATTGTAGAATTATCCACTTTTTCTATAAGTGCATAAGAAACGGCATCAAAAGCAAACTTATTTAATTCTGCAGGGTCATTGCCTGTCGCAATATCTTTATTTATTTGATCTATACTAGGGTTTAATTTCCAATAAGCTCTATCCAAAAAAACATTTTCCTGAGCATTTGTTTTTGCAAAAAATATTACAAAAACAACAATAACCATTAAGTCAAAAACTTTTTTCATATCAAGGTTTTTTTACAAAAGATTCTATAATTGCATTAATATCATTCTGCGCTTGATAATCTTCTGTAAAAAGATGTTTATATAACGCTTTGTTCTCTACTTTCTGCTCCAGAGATAAATCCTTATTTCTAGCAAAAACCTCATCCCACTTACTTCTTACTAAAACCCATTTTTCATTATGCTCTTTCCACCAATTAGATGCTCCTGCACAACGTTTATCATCTACTCTTTTATAAATATTGTGCCCTTTCTCTTTGGCTATGATTATATCTTCCTTACCAGTTTCTCTTATAATTTTATCATTATCTTGATCATGTATCCAACCAGTATTTGTTATTTCCTGACGATTACCTCTCATTGTAATATTATAATCACTCCTAGTAGTATATTCACGTCTTGGTAATGGTGCCGTTGTAGTATTCTCCCAAAAACTCTTTCCATCTACATGAACCCAACTAGCAGAACCTTCATAGCGCGGACTATCATCTACTTGATATACTTTTTGAGACCACTGTCCTTTTATGTCTTCCTCGGATTTATGAATATATTTCCAATTGTTATCTCCGTCATACATATAAAAATTTTGGTTTTCGAATACCCAATCTTGCCTCCAATGTTTTACAATATGAGGTTTGGATGGATCACCAACTTGCAGAATATGTTGAATCACTATATTGTCTTCTTCATTAACTACCAATTGCGCCCACTCTAATGCCTTGCTATCCTTTTTAATTTTAGATGGCTTATATAGAGAATCATTACTATAATTAAAAGTTTCTGCAAAATTAAAAGAGACTTCATAACACCCGCACATGGACTTTATTGCGGCAATATCATTTTCTTTTTTACCCTTTTGTCCTACTACTAGATTAGACATGAACAATGATAAAATAATAACTAACTGACTGATTTTCATCTTTAATGATTATTAAAAAGTTTAAAATATAAAAATTAACTAATCTTATTTAGACTGAATTAAAATAAGATTATATATTTGCCAAAAATAATCATTATTTTTAATTAATCTAAATAAATGAATAAATTCATCGTCATACTTTTATTTTTTTGTTTTAATATCTATTGTCAGAAGAATACTAACCCTAAAGAAAATGATTCTTTAAAAGCTGAAAAATTAGAAGAAGTTATTCTCACGGCTACTAGAACTGAGAGACAACTATCCTCCATACCGCTACCAGTTACTTTGATCTCGGGAAGCACCATAAAAAAATCTGGAAGTGTTCGAATCGATGATATTTTGGCAGAACAAACTGGACTTATTCTAGCTACTGATGAAAGTGGTTTTGAAGGTATCCAAATACAAGGAATAGATTCTGATTACACTTTAATTTTAATGGATGGTGTGCCTCTTGTAGGCAGAAGTTCTGGAAATTTTGATCTTAGTAGACTCACTGTTGGCAACATCAAACAAATTGAAGTGGTAAAAGGTCCAACCAGCAGCCTTTATGGCTCTGAAGCTCTAGCAGGTGTGATAAACATAATCACAGAAAAACCTAAAAATGAAAAATTAACAGGTCGAGCATCTTATCGAATAGGTTCATTTACAGCTCAGGATATGAATTTATCACTTCAACAAAAAAAAGGTAAAATCAGATATGCTTTATTCGGAAATCGTTTTTCTAGGGATAAGTATGTTTTGGAACCTAATGATAGTGATCGTTCTATCACTGTTAACCCAATCGAGAACTACACCCTTAATGGTAAATTTTATTATGACATTAATAACAATATAAAATTAAGCGCTTCTGGAAGGTATTTTGATCAATTACAAAATTCAGGTTTCTCTTTTACCGATACAGATGGAGATGGGCAAGAAATTATAGTAAATGCAGAAGGAGAAGCTTTAGAGAGGGACCTAAATACACTTTTAAAATTAGATCAAAACTGGTCAGAAAAATTTAATACTACCTACGAATTCTATTATACAAATTACATTGCTGAAGACATTAGTCGAGATACTGAAACTAGTGATATTGTATTCAATAATTTATTTGATCAAAAATTACTTAGAGCCGAAATACGTGGTAATAATATAATTAAAGGAATGGGAACTATTACTACAGGAGTTGGCTACCAATACGACTTTCTCGATCGTACTTTATTTGAAAATGAGGTGAGCTTTAATTCTCAGTATGTATACACTCAATTCGACATGATTCCATTAGAAAATTTAAATATTATTATTGGAGTGAGATTCGACAATCATTCTGAGTATAGTAATCAAGTTAGTCCGAAATTTGCTTTTAATTACAAAATCACCGATCAACTTTCTATAAAAGGATCTACTGGCTATGGATTTAAAGCTCCGGATTTTAGACAATTATATTTAAACTTCACAAATCCTTCTGTAGGCTATTCTGTTTTAGGTTATAAAACTGTACCGAAAGAACTACAACTTCTATTTGATCAAGGTCAATTAGCATTTGGAGACAACCTAACACCCGATCAAGGACAAGCCAGAGTAAATGAACTTATTGCAACTTTCGATAACGATCTGGAAGCAGAAAGCTCTATAGGATATAACATTGGTTTAAATTATAGACAATCCAAAAAACTTATTCTAGATATTAATTTCTTCAGAAATGATTTTAGAAACCTAATAGACACATTTGTTTTAGCTAGAAAAACCAATGGACAAAACGTATTCAGTTACCAAAACTTTGATGAAATATATACGGAGGGGATAGAGTTTAGTGCAACCTACAACATTTTTGAAAATTTAGAAATAAGTGGTGGTTACCAGCTCCTTTATGCCTTCAATAAAGATATTAAGAAACAGGTTGAAAATGGAGAATTATTTGTACGAGATGAAAACCTAACATCTATCGTATTATCAAAGGATGATCATTATGGTTTTTTTAATAGATCAAGACACAATGGAAATCTAAAAGTGTTTTGGGATATAAAAAAATGGGATTTAAATGTAAATGCACGAGCTATTTACAGAAGTAAATATGGTTTAGGAGATACCAACGGAAATGGAACATTCGACACATTTGATGATGATGCCGTAGTAGTTGATGGATTTGCCACTCTAAATATAGCCGCGAGCAAAAAACTGTTTAAAAAATTTGAAATACAAGCAGGAGCAGACAATATACTTAATTATCAAAATATTAATATCCCTGGAAATCCAGGAACCAGAGGATATGTAAGAGTTAATTACCAATTTTAATATTTATAAAAATGAAAAAAGGATTCTATTTATTACTAACGTTTAGTCTTATCATTGCTTCATGTGGTAGCGATGACGATTCATGTGCAGAAAGTTTGTTTTTTGAGGATGCAGATGGAGATGGATTAGGTAACTCAGCAACATCACAACTCGCATGTTCTGCTCCAGAAGGGTTTGTTACAAATTCGGATGACAATGATGATACGCAAGCTCTTGCGAATCTTATCTCAGAAACTACCAATAATTTACCGGCACCTCAAGAAGGTGGTCAAGGACAACCAATATCTGGTGACTTTACTTTATTTGATTTAGATACAGGAGCGATCACTACTAATACAGATGATTGGGATATTGCCTTTAGAGCAACAACAATTATTATCAATGGAGGTATCTCTCAGGGAACCACTGATGAGCCAAGTAGAATTGGAGATGCAGCAGCTTATATAGCCACTGGAACAATGGCAGATATCACTTCTGCAGATACTAGTCTATTTGTTCAGGATGCAGCAGATGCACTTGCAATACCATCAGGTAGTGATAATGGTTGGTATAACTATTCTGGATCTCCATTATTCTTAATTACTCCTTTGCCAGGGAAAATATTAGTAATAAAAACAACTGAAGGAAAATATGCTAAAATAGAAATCCTTAGTTATTACAAAGATGCTCCAACAAGCCCTGATGCATTTGTTAACGAGGGTAGATATTTTACATTTAATTATGTATATCAACCGAATAACAATATTTCGACATTTTAAAGCTGTGAATTAGCTTTCAATCTAAATAACCATTAAGAAGTTATAACTATATTACTTCTTTTACAGAAAACCTTGCTTAGCAAGGTTTTCTTATTTTTTAAAAACAACCTATTACAATATACCGTATTTTTGAAATCTTCAGATTAAAAAACATACATCGCTATGATTCCAAAAAAACACATTATTGATCGATTTATCAGCTACGTAACTATAGATACCGAAAGTGACCCTAATAGTGACACTACTCCTAGTTCAGCAAAACAATGGGATCTAGCAAATAAACTAGTTGAAGAATTAAAATCAATAGGGTTACAAGAGGTAACTATTGATGAAAATGCATACATCATGGCAACCTTACCTTCTAATGTAGACCATGAAGTACCTACCATAGGTTTTATTTCACATTTTGATACTACTCCGGATTTTACAGGAGCAAATGTAAATCCTCAAATTATAGAAACCTATGACGGAAAAGATATCGTTCTTAACGAAGAAGAAAATATCGTATTATCTCCTGATTATTTTGAAGATTTAAAACTATATAAAAACCAGACATTAATCACCACAGATGGAACAACGCTATTAGGAGCTGATGACAAAGCTGGTATTGCAGAAATTATTTCTGCTATGGAATACTTGATCCAACATCCTGAGATCAAACATGGAAAAATACGTATTGGATTTACTCCAGACGAAGAAATAGGTAGAGGAGCTCACAAATTTGACGTAGAAAAATTTGGAGCCCAATGGGCATATACTATGGACGGTAGTCAGATAGGAGAATTAGAATATGAAAATTTTAATGCAGCAGGTGCAGTAGTAACTATAAAAGGTAAAATAGTACATCCAGGATATGCTAAAGGAAAAATGATCAACAGCATGTATATCGCTCAAGATTTCATTAATTCTCTACCAAGATTAGAAACTCCAGAACACACAAGTGACCGTGAAGGCTTCTTTCATTTACACACTATGAATGGTGAAGTAGAAGAAACTAAACTACAATATATTATAAGAGATCACGATAAAAAACATTTTGAAGCTCGTAAAGAGGTGATGACAAAACTCGGAGATCAACTAAACAAACAATATGGAAAAGATGTAATTAATGTAGTTATCAATGATCAATATTACAATATGAAAGAAAAGGTAGAGCCTGTAATGCATATTGTAGATATTGCAGAAGAAGCAATGAAAGAGTTAGGTATTACTCCACTCATAAAACCAATCCGTGGCGGAACGGATGGATCTCAGTTAAGTTATATGGGATTGCCATGTCCTAACATATTTGCTGGCGGACATAACTTTCATGGAAGATATGAATATGTTCCTGTAGAAAGTATGATCAAAGCTGTGGAAGTAATTGTAAAGATCGCCGAACTTACAGCAAAAAGGTAATTCGCAATTCATCGAGATTTAATCACTTTTAACGATTTTACATTTTTTTCTGATCTAGAAATAAAAACAATGTACCTACTATAGTAGTAGATTTATGTGATAACTATTTAATCACTTTAAAACATAAATCATGCAAACTACAGACAAGGTCGTAGATACTGCCGTATCTGCGACTACAGAAACAGGAGGTGCAATTATGAGCTCTCTAGGCGGTTTTTTTAATTCTATTCAAGAAGGAGTTGGTCAATATGGACTCAAAATTGTTGGAGGAATTGTTGCATTAATTATCGGACTTTGGATTGTAAAAATGATCATGAAAGCTATAAAAAAAGCTTTCGATAAAAGCAAAGTAGACGGTACCTTAAAACCATTCTTAGTCACTTTAGTAAATTTCTTATTAAAAGTATTATTATTTATTTCTATAGCAGGTATTGTAGGTATCCCAACAGCTACCTTTGCAGCATTATTAGCAGCAGTAGGATTAGCAATTGGAGGAGCCTTTAATGGTTCTTTAGGTCATATGGCAGCAGGTGTGATGTTACTTGTTTTTAGACCATTTAAAGTTGGGGATCTAATCGAAACAGGAGGTAAACTTGGATTTGTAAGAGAAATTTCTGTATTCGTAACAATTTTAGAAACTTTTCAGAATAAAACAGAAATCATTCCGAATGGAGCGATCACAGCTGGAACAATTACGAATTTAACCACAATAGGAAACTTAAGAGTAGATATGCCCTTTGGAATTCAATATGGTACAGATATCGAAAAAGCAAAACAAATTGTAATGGAGGTTATGAAAGCTGATCAAAACGTAATGAAAGATCCAGCTCCAAGAGTTGCCGTAAATAATCTAGGTGCAAATGGTGTAGAATTATTAGCACTACCTTACTCTACCTGTGACGATTACTGGGATGTATACTGGGATACCAGACAAAAAATTGTGGAAGCACTTGGCAAAGCAAATTACGCTGCTCCTTTACCACAACGTATTGTAACTATGAAATCTTAATAACCAAACCTATAAATATATTACACAAAAAAAGCGTCGTATAAATACGACGCTTTTTTTTAATCATTAACTTTTGTTATTTTTTCTTTTCTGCAGGCGGTGCATTTAATTTCTGACTCATTTCTAATGAAATTGCAGATTTATCAAATGTTAACTTACCAGCTCCAGTTTCTATAACAACAGCATTATTTTTTTCGCTGAAATCAAAGACTTTTCCGTGAAGACCACTTTTAGTAACTACACGATCTCCTTTTTTAAGCTCTTCAGCAAATTTCTTCTCCTTTTTAGCCTTTTGCATTTGTGGACGTATCATAAAAAAATACATCACTACAAATATTAAAAGAATAAAAGGTAATTGTCCTCCAAATCCTTCCATAAATATTACTCGCTTACAGGAGTTCCGCTTACTGGTTTAGCTTTTGGAGTTACCATCGCCTTAATCTTAAGGATTTCTTTTCCTGCTTCAGTATTAGCAGTAATAGTAACTTGTTTGTTTTGAGCGTTTGGCTTACCGTTAGAGTTAAATTTCACTAACATTGATCCTGTAGCTCCTGGAGCAACTGGTTCCTTTGTCCACTCAGGAACAGTACATCCACAACTTCCTTTAGCATTTACAATTACTAAAGGTGCTTTACCTGTATTAGTAAATGTAAATGTATGCTCTACTACATCACCTTCATTGATTGTTCCAAAATCGTGCTCTGTTTCAGAGAAATTCATTACAGGAAAATCTGTATTTTTTGCATCACGATCTGCAGCATCTGCTACATTTTCTTCTTTAACTTTTTCTGCTGCATTATCTTTACAAGACATAAATGTCAAAGCAAAAACACCAGCTAAAATCAAGATTCCTTTTTTCATTACTTGGGTTTTTAATTAATTGAGGGTTAAAAATACTATTTTTTTTGAACTACATAAGTCCACGGCCAACTTTATTTAGTTTACCGTTCTCTTGATATTCTTTAGATATTTTATCTAGAATTCCATTGATAAAGATACTACTCTTTGGGGTACTATATTCCTTAGCAATCTCTAAATATTCGTTAATTGTTACTTTTACAGGTATTGACGGAAATTTTTGGAACTCACAAATTGCCATTTTAATTACAGCTTTATCCAATTCTGCTATTCGATCTTTATCCCAATTTGGTGTTTTACCTTCTATTTCTTTTGCAAATTCTACTCCATTAAGTGCTGTTTTCCTAAAAATATCTCTTGCAAACTTCTTATCGTCTGCATCTTTATATAGTTTAGGTAGCGACATATTTTCGTCATGAGTCTGTTTTACCTTTCTAAGCATTTTAATAATACCAGTATTAACTAAAGGCAAATCATCTATCCAGGTAAGCATCTTATCTTCGATATACTCATATAACTTATCATTTGGAGCAATAATCTCTTTAAAAACATCAAGAACAAAATCCTTATCTTCCTTAAAAGAGCTCATCTTAGTGTCCATATAATCTGTATATACTTCACTGGTACTAATCTCTTTCCAAAGAATTTTAACGTATTCATCATCAAGATCCCAACAATTCATTTTCTTGTGATCCATGGCTTCCTTAAGCTCTGTATTATTTTCTAATAATAAGAGAACTTCATTATTAATAAATTTTTGATTTGGGTTTTTCTCTTCTGATGTAGCTAGATACTTTTTTTGACTTTTTTCTAAAAAATCAGCGGCATGCTTTCTTACTTCTACCAAAAGCTGAAGGTTTATAAGAAACAAATCATACATCTGTTCAATACTAAATAAAAGAAACTTTTCTTCTTTATCTAGATTATCACTTTTCGTCTGCTCTAGTGCGTAGAGTGACTGCATTACTTTAACTCGAATATGTCTTCTGGTTAACATAAGAAATTACAAAGAACATTAATAAAATGGGCGAAAGTGAGTTTCACTTTCGCCCTGCAAAAATACTATTATTTTTAATCTACCAATTCTAAAACTCACTTTTTATGTAGTAAATTTTAGATTCTTTTATCTACTGATTTTTTTTAGCCGCAATTCTCTCATCCGCTATACTAACGGCAGCAGAATTAGTCGTCATACCTGTAGCCTTAGCTTTATTTAAAATATCTAAAGTAGTATTATAGATATTTTCGGTTTTATTGATTATCTGATCTCTTCCGTACCCTTCTATCTCAGCATATACATTAATTATACCTCCAGCATTAATCAGAAAATCTGGAGCATATACGATTCCTTTTTCTTGTAAAAGTGATCCATGTATATTTTCTGAAGCTAACTGATTATTTGCAGCTCCAGCAATTACTTTAACCTTCAATTTATTAATAGTTTCATCATTAATTGTGGCTCCCAACGCACAAGGTGCATAAATATCAGCTGTTTCAGCATATAAATCTTTTCCTTTATATACCTCTACTCCATACTTGCTACTTACTGTCTCTAATCTTTCCTGATTGATATCAGTTATAATTACATTAGCTCCTTCTTCTGCGGTTAAGCGTACAAGTTCTTCTCCTACATGACCAATACCTTGAACTAAGATTTTCTTCCCTTCCAGGTTGTCAGTACCATATGAAAATTTAGCAGAAGCTTTCATTCCCATATAAACACCATAAGCTGTAACAGGAGATGGGTTTCCTGCTCCTCCTTTAGATTCTGAAATTCCAGTTACATAAGGTGTAACCTCTCTTACAGTATCCATATCAGAAGTTTCCATACCTACATCTTCTGCAGTGTAGTACTTTCCGCCTAATGTATGAACAAACTCTCCGAATCGTCTCATAAGAGCTGGAGTCTTCATTACTTTTGGGTCTCCAATAATAACAGCTTTTCCTCCTCCAAGATTCAATCCTGTAATCGCTGCTTTATACGTCATCCCCCTAGACAATCTCAATACATCATTAAGAGCATCCCATTCTGTTTGATAATTATACATTCTAGTCCCTCCAAGAGCTGGTCCTAAAATTGTGTTATGCACCCCAATTATTGCCTTTAATCCTGTATCTTTGTCTTGACAAAAAACAACTTGTTCGTGATCGTTAAAAGACAATTGCCCAAACACAGGAGCTTGTTTTTTTAATTGATTTGCGGTAAGCACTTCGGTTATCATTTTTCAGAAATTTTAAAATGTTATAATTATATTATAGTCAAAATAGAAGCGCTAAAATACGGTATTTTTACGAATTTAAAATTTTTTGTTGTTAAACTTTAAGAATTTGTTAATAATTGAGTTTCTAAAAATCAATACTTTATGCGTGCATTACGCCATCTAAACAAGTACTTCCTAAAATATAAATATCGCCTCCTTATTGGATTAGTAATTACGATCATTGCTAGAATTTTTGCGGTTGCGGTTCCTAAATTTGTTGGTGATTCAGTAGAAATTGTAGAACAATACCTTAATAATAGCATTACCAATATAGATGATGTAAAAACGGGACTGATTACCAACATACTCTTTATTTTTGGATCAGTTTTAATTGCCGCTTTTTTTACATTTTTAATGAGACAAACTTTTATTGTCGTATCTAGATTCATTGAGTTTGATTTAAAGAATGAAGTTTTCCAACATTATCAAATACTATCTCTTAACTTTTATAAAAAAAACAGAACTGGTGATTTAATGAGTCGTATTAGCGAAGACGTATCTAAAGTAAGAATGTATGTAGGTCCTGCTATTATGTATAGTGTAAATACCATTACTTTATTTGTTGTTGTGATAGGATATATGATTAGTATTGCACCTCAGCTTACCTTATATACTATTGCACCGCTCCCTATTCTTTCCATTTCGATTTACAAACTAAGTGTCGCCATACATAAACGAAGTACTATTGTACAGCAATATTTATCTAAACTAACCACATTTACGCAGGAATCATTTAGTGGTATCTCTGTTATTAAAGCCTACGGAATAGAACCTCAGACTTTAGAAAATTTCACGGATTTATCAAATACGAGTAAAGAAAAAAACATTGACCTTGTAAAGGTACAAGCACTATTTTTTCCCTTAATGGTTTTGCTAATCGGCGTTAGTAATATCTTGGTAATTTATATTGGGGGTAAACAATATATTGATGGAACCATTCAAGATCTTGGTGTCATCGTAGAGTTTATCATTTTTGTAAATATGCTTACCTGGCCTGTAGCGACAGTAGGCTGGGTTACATCTATAATACAACAGGCGGAAGCTTCGCAAGTGAGAATTAATGAGTTTCTAAGTCAAGAACCAGAAATCACAAATAGCATCACTGAACAAACACCTATTACTGGGAATATTGCTTTTGACAATATTTCTTTTACCTATGATGACACAAATATCACTGCACTAAAAAAGATGAGTTTTGAAATAAATTCAGGTCAAACTATTGCTATTATAGGAAAAACAGGATCAGGAAAATCAACAATCCTAGATTTATTAGGAAGGTTATATGATGTTACGGACGGTGAAATTAGAGTTGATGGAAAACCTATTAGAAAACTAAACTTAGTAAATCTCAGAGAATCGATTGGATATGTGCCTCAAGATGCCTTTTTATTTAGTGATTCAATAAGAAATAACATAAAATTCGGAAAAACTGAAGCCACAGAAGCCGAAGTAATTGAAGCTGCAAAAAATTCTGCAGTACACAAAAATATTATAGGATTTAGTAAAGATTATGATACTGTTTTAGGAGAAAGAGGGATTACTTTATCGGGCGGACAGAAACAACGTGTTTCCATTGCTAGAGCCATTATTAAAAACCCATCTATCCTTCTTTTTGATGATTGTTTATCTGCGGTTGACACCGAAACTGAAGAAGAAATACTGAATAATCTTAATAGAATTTCTAAAAACAAGACTACTTTTATAGTAAGTCATCGCGTTTCTACAGCAAGAAACGCGGATAAAATAATTGTTTTAGACGAAGGGGAAATCATCCAACAAGGCACTCATAATCAACTATTAGACGTGGAAGGATACTACAAAGAACTTTATTTAAAACAGCTAAGCGAAAAAGAAATTTGATATTTTGTTGTACGATTAACAATTTTTTTAGATTTTTGATTCCATCGTAACAGACTAATTAATATAAGAAATAAGGATTATGAGCGATAATGAAATGTTGGAGAAAGAGGAAATTTTCTCAAAAGTTTTAAGAGCAGGAAGAAGAACATATTTCTTTGATGTAAGATCAACAAAAGCTGGAGATTACTATCTTACTATTACAGAAAGTAAAAAATTCACTAATGATGATGGATCTTTTCACTACAAAAAACACAAAATTTACCTATACAAAGAAGACTTTGTTGGTTTTAGTGAAATACTAAGCGAAATGACCGATTTCATAGTTAATGAAAAAGGTGAAGAAGTTATAAGTGAAAGACATCAGAAAGATTACCAAAAATCTTACGAGCAAAATACTGAAGTATCTGCAAAAACAAATGAAGAGGTTACTGCTTCTACAGAAAGTTTTACAGATGTAAGCTTTGATGACATATAAGGCATATTAACTTATGTTAAACTTATGCAAACCGCTTCAATCTCTGAAGCGGTTTTTTTTATTTTCGAAAACTATTAAACTCGACAATCGTACAAACGAACTAAAATGAAGCACTTCCTTACTATCATCTTATCCTTATTATTCTTTTCTTCTTTTGCACAAGACAACCTTTCTTTAGATTATTATCTTCCTAAAGGAGTCTCTTATAATCCAGAAATTCCAACACCCCAAAGTGTTTTAGGCTTTGTTCCTGGAAAATGGCACGTAACACACGACAAATTGGTTGAATACATGAAAGTTTTAGCAAAAGCTTCACCGCGTATTACTATTGAAGATCGAGGAAAGACTTTCGAAGATCGTCCTATTATTCTATTAACTATTACCTCAGAAAAAAATCACCAGAATTTAGAAAAAATCCAAAAACAACATATTCAACTTACTCAGAATAATGCTAGTAGTGTTGATATTGCATCGATACCTGCTGTTGTGTACCAAGGTTTTTCTATACACGGTAATGAGCCAAGTGGATCCAACGCGAGTTTAGTTGCAGCATATTATTTAGCTGCTGGACAAGGAAATCAAATTGATGAATTATTAGACAATGTGGTAATCTTATTTGATCCATCCCTAAATCCTGATGGACTGCAACGGTTTGCTTACTGGGCAAATACCAATAAAAGTAAAAATATAAGTACGGATCCACAAGATAGAGAATATAGTGAGGTTTGGCCCGGAGGTAGAACAAATCACTATTGGTTTGACATGAATCGTGATTGGCTACCGGTACAATTACCAGAATCAAGAGCTAGAATAGAGACTTTTCATAAATGGTATCCAAATGTGCTTACGGATCATCACGAAATGGGCTCTAATAGTAGTTTTTTCTTTCAACCTGGAATACAATCTAGAACGCATCCATTAACCCCTAAATTAAACCAAGAACTCACAAAAAAAATTGCTAACTACCACGCTGATGCCTTTAACAAAATAGGATCTCTATATTTTACAGAAGAGAACTTTGATGATTTCTATTATGGTAAAGGATCTACGTTTCCAGATATTAATGGAGGAATTGGTATTTTATTTGAGCAAGGAAGTTCTCGTGGACATGCTCAAGAGACTGATAATGGTATATTAACATTCCCATTCACTGTAAGAAATCAATTTACAGCTACACTCTCTACTCTAGAGGCTTCAAAATCAATGCGTACAGAGTTACTTAGATATCAAAAGAATTTTTACGCTAATGCTAGAAAAGAGGCACAAAGTGGAGCTTATATTTTTGGTAATGAAAAAGATGCAGCTTCTACGTATCATCTTGCAGAAATTTTGAAGCGTCATAAAATTAAATTTTATGATTTAAAAAGTGATATCACTTCTGATGGTAAAAAATTTAAAAAAGGATATAGCTACATAATACCAAAAAATCAAAAACATAGTCGTTTGATCAAAGCTATGTTCGAGAAAAGAACAAAATTTCAAGACAGCCTATTTTATGATGTGTCCGCATGGACATTCCCATTAGCTTTTAATTTAGATTATACTGAAAAAACAACTACCTCAGATCTGGGAACAGAAATTACTGAATTAGAGTTCAGAAAACCAAAAAGCATTAACAAAAGTAATTATGCGTACCTTATGGAATGGCATGAATATTATACTCCTGCTGTACTATACAAAATTTTAAACAGAGGACTGAGAGCTAAAGTAGGCATGAAGCCTTTTTCTGTGGAGAATAAAAATTATGATTATGGAACAATTATGATTCCTATTCAGAATCAAAGGTTAAACTCGCAAGAAATTCATGCATTTTTACAAAAACTTGCTTCAGAAAATCACGTAAATATTACAGGAGTATCGACTGGTTTAACGACAGGAATTGATTTAGGAAGTAATCAATTTAGAGCATTATCATTGCCCAAAATTGCATTATTAACAGGAAGTGGAATCACACCCTATGATGCAGGTGAAATTTGGCATCTAATGGATCAACGTTATAATATTCCTATTACCAAACTAAACACGGAATACCTCGAAAGAAGAAATTTATCCAGATATACTCATATTGTTTTACCAAACAGCTGGAATCAAACTATGGGTAAAAATGTTATTGACAAAATTAAAACCTGGATTAGAAACGGAGGAACACTAATTGGCTACAGAAACGCAGCTCAATTCTTTAAAAATAATGAGCTTATGAAAATAGAATTTTCTAAACCGGAAAATGATGCTAAAAACATATCTTTTGAAGAAAGAAGAGACTTCTTCGGTGCTCAAGTAATTGGTGGAGCTATTTTTCAAGCTAAAACAGATAGGTCCCATCCGATAAATTTTGGGTACAAAAATGACAAAATATCTCTTTTTAGAAATACAACTTTATTTATAAAAGCAGATAAACAGAGCTATAATAACCCTATTCAATACACAAAATCACCTCTACTAAGTGGATATATTAGTAAAAAGAACTTAGATTCATTATCTAATACTGTACCGTTTAGACATCAAAGCTTAGGAAGAGGAAATACTATATTATTTACAGACAATACTAATTTCAGAGCATTTTGGTATGGTACCAATAAACTATTAATGAATGCCATTTTCTTTAGTGATGAAATGTAAGTAGTGCAGTGTGCTTCATATATTTTAATATATAGCTATAATATTTGTTTTCTAAACTCGGTATAATAATGTAAGACTTTATCCGGAGCTTCTGTTTGTGGATAATGTCCAATTTCATTTAACAGCACAACATCAGCATTTGGCACGATTTCTTTATAGA
This sequence comes from Aquimarina amphilecti, assembly GCF_900109375.1. Taxonomy (GTDB): domain Bacteria; phylum Bacteroidota; class Bacteroidia; order Flavobacteriales; family Flavobacteriaceae; genus Aquimarina; species Aquimarina amphilecti. The sequence continues at coordinate 67,794 of NZ_FOAB01000004.1, read as the reverse complement.
ACTCTGCCATATGCTTACCCGAAATAGGATCAACAGCGCCATCAATTAATCGTTTGGGCATCGCTGTATATTGTATTGCTTCTCTCCAACGAATTTTATAAGTATCTCTCTCATTTAGATACTTTATCAACTTAGGAATTACATTTTTACCAGAATTATAAGCTATCGTTTCCCAAAATTCATCAATCTCTTGTTCGCTAGCCTGCGATTTTTTTCCAAATATTTTCTTGAAATTTTTAGCCAACGTATTTCTACCCATAAAATATTTAAGAATAAAACCTAAAGGTGTTAGCAACATTTTTTGCGTTAATGTAGGCAAATTAGTTTCTGGAAACATTCCTCCATTAAGAAAACAAACAGATTTAATATCGAATTCATATTCTGGATTCTCTTTTAATCTGGCTAACATTTCCTGAACCACCGTATCTCCATAATTATGTGCCAGTATATGAAAAGTGGCAATACCCTTCTCCTTCAAAAAAGTTTCCCATAAATCAACCTGCGATGCAATTGTATAATTAAAATCAGTTGGTTTAGCCGAAAAACCATACCCTAACATATCAATAGCATATACCCTATACTTTTTAGCAAGTGTATTCCATATTTTATTCCAATCCCAAGAACAAGTAGGAAACCCATGAATCAAAATTAATGGTTCTCCTTCTCCACTAACTTTATAGAATATTTTATAATTTTTATAGGAATAATAGGATCCTGAATTTTTCCAATCCTGTAATAGCATATTACTTTTTTCCGAACATTTTCTGGATCACCCAAGCTGGTCCTATTAGTAAAAACTGTAAATCTTGTGCAGCAGAAGGTTTTTTACCTTCTAAGTGGTGTCCATAGAATTGCCCGATCCAAGCTACTACAAAAATAATAAGAGACACCATCCATAATGGTGCATACTGACTGATATAATAATTAGCAATAATACAGAATGCTACAAAAACTAATATTTGCAAAGCCATTTTTACAGATAATCTAACGTAAAAAAGCAAAATAAGTAAAGCAACGACAAAGGCCCAATTTTCTATAAACGGATTATTCCCGGGTATAATCGAAGCTAAAAATCCACTAGGAATACTCATGATTAGACCAACAACAGAAAAAAATATAGCAGGCACACATATAAAATGAATTGCAATATTTGTTTTGTTTTGATGGCTCACGGCATATTCCTGAAACCAGGTCTCTAAAGTTTTCATAATTTTATTTTTTGGAATGTAACTAAGATAACAATTTTTATACTTATAAAGTATAATATCGTAATTTCGAAAATATAAAAATTAAACATTATGGCTCGTACTCCATCAAACATGTTACCACTAGGTACCGTTGCTCCAGATTTCACTTTAGTAGACGCTGTTACTAACAATAAAGTTTCCCTAAATGACATAAAAGGAGAAAAAGGAACTGTAGTTATGTTTATATGTAATCATTGCCCTTTTGTTATTCATGTGAATGAAGAAATATCTAGAGTAGCCAATGATTACAGAGTACAAGGGTTTGGTTTTGTTGCCATTAGCAGTAATGATGTCGAAAATTATCCACAGGATGCACCTAAACATATGTGGAAGACAGCGCAAAAAAACAATTACACATTCCCATATTTATATGATGAAACTCAGGGTGTAGCTAAAGCATATGATGCTGCTTGTACTCCAGATTTTTATCTCTTTGATGGAGAATTAAAACTTATTTATAGAGGGCAATTAGACGATTCCAGGCCAGGAAATGGAATTCCTGTAAATGGAAGAGATCTTCGCCAAGCATTAGATGCAGTACTTAGAAATGCTACAGTTTCTGAAATTCAAAAACCTAGTATCGGATGTAATATAAAATGGAAAGAATAATAGGGTTAAAAAGGATTACTTAAAAGTACCTGCTACAATTTGTAGATGTGCTAAATGATGGTTCCCATGCCAAGCATATATTCCTATATCTTCTGCCAAAGAAATGGAAACATTACCTTCTGGATGAATAAATACTTTCTCTAAATCTTTATCCGATAAACCTTTTAAAAAATACACCCATTTAGCGTGTAGTGCTTTTATCAAATCTAAAGAAAGTTTAATTGGTGCAGATTTAGTATCAAATAATTCAGCCCACCTATCTTCGTAATACGCTTTAATTACAGGTTGCTCTTCAGTAAGCGCCCATTTAAAACGAATATAACCATTATGGTGACTATCATGAATATGATGGATAACTTGTCTTGCTGTCCAACCTTCAGGTCGGTAAGGAGTTTCTAATTGTACTTCGGAGAAACCTGAAACTAGGTTTTCTATTTTTTCGGGTAGATCTTCTATATCTTTAATCCAGGCTTTAATTTGATCTGTAGTAATATTATTTGGGCACTTAAACGTTCCTATTGGATATTGAAGATTCATACTATTTTTTATTCTACTTTTTTATAAAGAACTAAGCTCGAAGATGTATCTTGTAGATCCTTAACCACAAGTTCAAATTCATTTAGAGATTCTATCTTATACTTATATACATATTTATCTTTTGGAGATGAGCAATGCATAATATCATCTTTAATCTTTACTTTTAATCTTTTCAGAAACTTCCCATCACGAAAATTGAATCGTATGGTTTCTTCAAAAATCATATGCTCATCAGGAAATTGAACATTAATCCATTTTCCTTGCAGTGCCTCATAGGTACCTCTATTTTTAAATTTATTATCTAACAGAGATTTCATTCTTAAACTATAAGAGACAAAAGTTTCCTCCGGTTCTATATTAGTAACCGCTTGACCTGAAACTATTTTATAAATCTCATTCCCTTTATCGAAATAATGTTTTGATTCGAATTTGGTAAATGCGTTAGAATAATCCATCACAACAAAGCCATCACTGTTTTTTGTTTCCATATACTGACGTTGCTTATAATTTACATGGATCAATTGATCATTCCAGAAATAAAACACCGTAATTACCATAGCATTTGGCATTCCGATATTTCTTATGATTTTCTTTAAACGTTCGTGCTCATAATATCCATTAAGCTCGGCTCCATGATCGGCAATCTGATCTAGAAATTCTTCTGGATCTAAAGAAAATACATCCGATTCTATATAACTATCAATGATTTCTATTTGATCTTTAATAGCAGTCATTGTAGCTTCATTCTCCTGAGTAAAAGAAAAATTTACCCAAAAAAATGTTAAAAAAACAATTAGTTTCCACTTCATAACCATCAAAAATGGGGTTTCTGTATTGGTTTATTATCCCAACAAGGGGGTGTAAATATCTGCATTATAGACGTAAAAGTCCCCCTTTTTCAGTAAAACTTCTATCTTTTGAAGAATAAATTAACATTTAAAGAGTGATTACAAGTGTTAATTATGAGTTAAAACGGTGTTTTTATTTAGGGTAACCTAAAGTTGTAATCAAAAAAAGCCCCTGAAAATGCATTCCAGAGGCTTTAAAATTATTTTTGTAAAGAGCATTACTTCACTCCAACTAATTCCACATCAAAAACTAATGTAGCATTTGGCGGAATTACTCCTCCAGCTCCATGTTCTCCATATCCTAACGATGGCGGAATCACAAAACGCGCTTTATCTCCTATTTGTAATAAAGCAATACCTTCATCCCATCCAGGAATTACTTGTCCCATTCCTAATGGAAAATCAATCGGTTGATTACGCTTATAAGAAGAATCAAAAACAGTACCATCAGTCAGACTTCCCTTATAATGCACAGAAACAGTTTTTCCCTTTTCTGCTTGAGCACCATCTCCTTTTTGGATGATTTTATATCGTAAGCCACTATCCGTTTTATCAAATCCTGCAGCTAACTCTTCTAATAACTGCTCCGAAGCTTTCTTAGCAGCAGCTTCTCTTTCTGCCTTTGCTCCATTAAACTGTCTAAAAGTTTCTACAGCATTAAAGCTCTCTGCATCCGCTCCTACTCTTAAAATTTCTAAAGAATCAATTGTATCTCCTTGTGCAACTGCATTTACTACATCTAATCCTTCTACCACTTTACCAAAAACAGTATGCTTACCATCTAACCAAGCAGTTTCTACATGAGTAATAAAAAATTGACTTCCATTAGTTCCAGGTCCTGCATTAGCCATAGATAACACTCCTGGACCATCGTGTTTTAAATCAGGGTGAATCTCATCATCAAATTGATAACCTGGACCACCAGCACCAGAACCTTGAGGATCTCCACCTTGAATCATAAAATCTGGAATTACTCTATGAAATTTCAATCCATTGTAATAAGGCTTACCTTGAGAAATGGCTTGATTCTCCATATTCCCTTCTGCTAAACCTACAAAATTACCTACTGTTCCCGGAGTTTTTTGATACTCTAGATTCACTAAAATGCTTCCCTTTGGGGTATTAAATTTTGCGTATAATCCGTCTTGCATAACTGCGTATTTTAAGCTTGTTAAATTTTAAGCTGCAAAGATAGGTAATTGCTTAATGTTTAACACATAAAACCAACGATTGTTTAGCCGTTTTTAGATCATTCAGTTAATAAATAATATTAACTAAAACTTATAAAAACATAACAGGATTAATCAATCTTGGCTAAAAGTTCTTTAGCATTTTGATATTTATAATTATCGCTATCGGACACAATGATTTGTAAAATTTCTTTTAATTTATTTTTATCCTCCTGTTTTAAATAAATCAAAGCTTTATACCAATTGGCTTTTTTAGCTTGTAGTGTGTTAGAATCTCCCAAAAGTTGAAACTGTGATAAAGCTTCATCAAACTTATTAAGTTCTACATATGAGATCCCATTGTAAATATAACTTAAAGGATCAATAGATTTCTCTTTTTGATGATAGGTGGTAAATAACTCTGTAGCTTTTTGATATTTTTGTTCTTCGAATAATAACTGGGCGTCTTCAAGCATCTTATTTGTATCCTCTCCCCTAGTTACTAATGATGGTATTTCATCAAGGTGAACATAAGAAGCATACAATTCATCATAATTAGTATCCTTAAAAACAAATAATGAGACCGTTATCAAAACAGCAATAGACGCGGCAATACCCATAAACCAAAAAGTCTTATCGGTAGAAGTAGCTCGGTTTTCTGAAATTACCTCATCAATTGTAGATTTTAAACTCTTAGCCTCATTACTCTCAAAAAACGATTTTAATTTAACAGCTTTTTCTGTTTTTAAGATTTCTTTATCTTCTTCTAACCATTTTTGATCTTCATAAATCTTCTGCATGTCCTTCTGTAACTTCAATTCTTTTGATAGTTCTATATCTGTAAGCAATCTAGTTTCGAATGCTTCTTTTTCTGATGTTGACATATTACCGCTTAGATAATCATCAATTTCTATTGGGTAATCTTTCATAATTCTTTGATTTGGTTATATCTCGAATCTTTTTTAATCAATTTAGTCAATTGCGACTTACAATTAAAAATACGTTGTCTCACTACATTATCCGTATTATATCCTAGTTTTACCACAATATCTTTATATGGTACTTTCTGGAAAAATAATTGCAATAATTGTTTACAGTTATCAGATAATTCAGCTAATTTTTCCTGAAATAGCTCCCATTTCTCTTGTTCTAGAGTAGCCATTGTTAGATCATCCGCTTCTTTAGCATGTTCAATAACCTCATCATTTGTTACTATACGTTTTTGTTTATTTAGTTCTCTACGCCACAAATTTCTGCAGGCACTATACAAAAACCCATCAAAAGAGCCTTTAAGCGTAAAGGCATTCGATTTATATCTTGCAATAATCTGCATCAACGCTTTCTGAAAAACATCTTCTGAATCCGCCTCATTCCCATTATTATTAAGTATAAAACTTTTGATTTTTGGAAACTCCTTTATATACAAGTCTTGAATAACTTTCTTATCTCCATTAACAAGCCGTTCTAATAGGTCTTTTTCAGGTATTAGCATTAAGATATCTTTAACTATTTATTTTTTTTTACTTTCGCGTGGTAACATTTGTTAGGTTAGGGAAACATACTAATAAATAATGAAAACAAAAAACTATTTAAAAATGAAAAAAATCACGTTACTATTGGTAGCGGCAGTTTTTGCGATTGGAATACAAAGCTGCTCTACAGATGATAAACAAGAACAAATAGGAGATATTATTCCTGAAAACGCATTAAATTCTAATGAATTATTTGGCAAGCAAAACTCTTTAAACAAAGCTTTGGGCTCAGGAAATATAGATGCTACCTGCTTTACTAAGGTTTATGTAGTTTTTCCTAAAAATTCAACCGCGCAAGATCGTATGGATTATTTAGAATTCTCACAGGGTAAAAAAGGAACCTATAGTATTATTTTCGCTTCAACAGTTGCTTATTGCGAAGGAATCTATGAATGGTATATGCCATGTAATGAACTTCCAACATCTTATTGCGATTTTATAAAATGTAAATTAGAGCCATTAAATGCTAAAACAAATGGAGCCGTTGTTCATGAGGCTGAACAAAACAAGATCTTGTTAGAAGAAACAGAGGGAGATCCAGCTTGTTCGGAATGTCCTGAAACGCGCTATACTTGGATATCTACAGAGTCTTGTAATGAAATATGGAGATCAATAAATTACCAATAAATCATTTATATTGTACAAAAAGAAGATAGTATTTATATTATATATTACTTTTTTCCTGACCCTACCAACAAAGGGGCAGGGAATTTCTCCTGAATTAGATTCTATTCATCAGTTAACTGGCTCTAATTTTAATAAATTAGAGCTTTATTATGGTTTAATAAAAACCTACGAAAGAAGCGAAAACTATACCCAGTTGGGCTATGACGCACATCAAATAGCTAAATGGATTCATAAGGAAAAAAAGTGGGAAGAGGCTATAAAAATAGTTGAAATTGCTTATCAAGCAAGAGAAAAAGCTACTCCCTTCAATAAGGAATTGTTAAAAAGAAGTTATTACAATTACGCCATCTACAACCGTAGACATGAAAATTACACTATTGCTATTGAGTACTTTGAAAAACTACTTGCATTAGGAGGAACAAAATTTTTAAGGGGTAAGTCATATGAGTTAATTGGTGAATCTTACGAAATTCTGGGAGACTATTACAAATCCGTTGACTATAGAATAAAATCTTTACAAAATTATTCAAAAAAAGATATCCAAAAAGGTTTTTTAGTATATGGAAACATCAATTTAGCCTATAGTTATCGCTTAATACGATCTGCAGAAAGTTCTAAGAAGGCAATTGAACACCTCCTAAAAGCAGAAAAGCTTTTAGGAGATAGCAGTACCACGGATAAGCAAAAACTATATAACATAAAAAACAATCTTGGAAACTTGTATTGTGAAGGTGTTGGAACCCAAAACATAGACAATTGTATTAAATGTTATGATGAGGCTTTAACAATTTTGAAAGAATTAAAGTTTAAAGAAAAGTATGCTAAATCATATTACAATTTAGGATTGACTTTTATTGAAATTGATTCTATTCGTTCTCAATTCTTTTTTGATAAAGCATTAGAATATGCTTCCTATGCGCCATCCTTTAAACATAAAATTTTCTTCGGATTAGGGATTAAGGAGTTATCAAATGAAAATTATATCGCCGCCCAAGAAAATTTTAGCTCAGTTTTTTCAATCTATTTTGATAAAAAAATAAAAGATATCTACTGGCTTCCTGCAAAAAATGATTTGGAGCAAGTAGTAAACAAAACTTTTTTCCTAGAATTACTAAAAAGAAAATTAAAAGCCTGGATAGAACTAGGGAAAACAAAAAACGACTCATTGTATTTTGAGGAAGCAATTCGCACGGCACATGCAAGTGACCAACTGGTTGATCTGTTATTAAAAGAAAATATATCTACTAGATCTAAATTATTATGGAGAAGCCTTGCTTCGGAAATTTACATTATGGGCTTAGAGGCTTGTTTACAGCTTAAGAAAAATGAGGATTCTTACTATTTCATGGAAAAAAGTAAGGCTTTATTATTATTACAAGAAATTACAAAAGATAAAACAGCCTTATCGCCTAGTATCTTGGAAAAAGAAAAAAAATTAAAAGACGTTATAGTTGGATTAAGATCAAAGCTCAGATTATCAGATCAAAATTCCTCCGATTCAATCCAAAAAGTTTTATTGTCTAAACAAGCGAGACTAAAAAAAATTAGAGATTCATTAGCTCCTATATATCCAACGTATTTTACACATTTTTCTATACCCGAAATTACACCTTTATCTAAACTAGAGCTAAGTCCGAATGAAGTAATTATTGAATACAACATGGCAGAAAGAATCGCTGGTGTAATTCCAGAAGCTTATGGTATGTTTATTACAAAAAATAAAAAAGAAATTTTTAAGATCGAGAATGTAAACAGACTACAAAAAGAAATTTATAGACTCAGAGAGCTACTAAACAAGCCATTTACGACATCATTAGATATTTCAGAATATAGTGAGTTAGCTTACAGCATATACAATTCTTTGATCCCTAAAAATCTGCAAAAGCATTTAGTAAATAATAAAGCTACTTTTATTCCAGATCATATTTTAAATTACATTCCTTTTGAAGCACTCATAACAAACCCTAAAAAAGGAAGTTACTTAATACAGCAGACCGAAATAAATTATGCGTATTCTCTATCCTTTTCTAAAGAAAATGCAAAAATTGATCGTAAGCCAAAAAATGATTATTTGGGCATTGCACCTATAACATTTTCAAATATTTTAACCTCACTTCCTAATAGCAAAAAGGAATTAGTTAATGCCAAACATTATTATTCTGGTGATTTATTACTTAACGAAAAGGCGACTATTCAAAATTTCAAAAAAGTAGCCAACCAATATAAAATATTACATTTAGCTACACACGCTGATGCTTCCGACTCTTTAACCCCTTGGATCGCTTTTCAACGAGAAAAACTTACTGAACTACAACTTTCTACTATTGATAATCAATCAGAACTAGTAGTTCTTAGTGCCTGCAACACTTCCTTGGGCAAAATTAATACAGGCGAAGGTGTATTCAGTCTTGCTCGTGGATTCTTTAAATCCGGAGCTAATACCGTGATTCCAACTTTATGGAACACCAATGATAAAGCCACGGCTACTATTACCTCTGACTTTTACAAAAACCTAAGTAAAGGACAAACCAAATCTGCAGCCCTACGAACAGCAAAACTAAATTATCTTAACAACAATACAGATGCAGAAGCATCTCCTCATTATTGGGCCTCTTTAGTATTGATAGGCGATAGCGGAACGTTGTTGCCACAATCTAACAACTTGTTGTTTTTGTGGATTGGTCTAGGTATTATTTTATTAGTTCTTATTATATATCGTTTCTATTTAATTAAAAAGAAATAGAAAGAACAGATATGCACATAAAAACTAAAGGAAGGTTTACAAATTTATATCAACCTCCTTTGTTTTTCCATATAAATCAATCACTTACAAACTCGCAAAGTTATTTCTTAAAAAAATCAATTTTACATAGTAACATGTAGAAAGCTTCCTGAACGTTCTTATAGACACAAGCTCTGAGTGTCTATAAATGTTCAGGTAATCAAATTTTTAAATTTTAATATATGTTAAAAAACATTTTAAAACTGGAAGGAATTAATTCAATTAATAAAAAACAACAAAAAACAATTAAAGGTGGAATCAGAAATAATGGATTACAAATAGAATGTGAGCCAGAAATGCCTTTTGGATGTCAAAATGGAGTAAAAGCTTATGGCAATAGCGACGTAGTAGGAAATGGATCTACCTGTTATATATGGATATGCCAGGGATCAGGAGATACAGGTCCTGATAGCCCTCATAATCTTTAATATGATAACTGGGAAATAATTTCTGAGTTAGATAAAAAAGATAAGAACCAGTTAAATTGATTTTTAACTGGTTTTTTTATAAAAGTTAATTTTTTCAAAAAAACAGAAAAACCATAGTAACATTTCCCTAACTACCAGAACGATATAACAGACACAACATCTGAGTGTCTCTAAATGTTCAGGATACAAATCAACTTAAATTAAAATCATGAAGAAAAAAAAATTAAATGGTTTATCCTTAAAAAAAAACATTGTCTCTAGACTTGGTAGTCTCCGTATCAAAGGAGGAGATCCTTTAATGTCTAGAGATGATTGCCCAACAGGTAAATTCTATTGTCCCACAGATGATGGACTTATATCAGAGGGATGTGCTATCCTAACCATTGATTGCGGACCTACCGAAGTTAACTGTCATTCGATTCATATTAATTGTGAATAACAGTTAACAAAAAGAAAGAATAGCATTTTCAACGTTATTCTTTCTTTTTGTTAGAATGCAGAGAACATAAAGTTTTATTAACAGTAAAAAACTTTATAAAAATAATCAAGCATTACAAATACACAAAAACTTATCTACAGATAGAAGCTATCTGGGTTCATAACCTTTCTTCATAAATTATTTATCTAATTTTGAAAACGATTGGGATGAGTATATGATAATTAGATAACCATAATGAAGTAGTAAACATTATGATATTTTTTAAACGCAATCTTCCTTTTTAAGGATAAATCAAAAGTAAACGATCTGATTTTTAACAAAAAAGCTATATTTGCTCCTTCACACACTCAGATCGTCATATACATGAAATCTTTACTTTATTTTGCAGTAGGCCTATTTTGTATAGCCACTTGCAGCGCACAAAGCCTTTATGAAGCTGGTTATTTTATCGATAACGATGGAAACCGAAAAGAATGCTTAATCAAAAAACTGTCCTGGAAAAGTAATCCAACAGAATTCGAATGGAAACGAACCATCTCCTCTAGCCCTAAAACTGAAACTATTGAAAACGTTAAAGAGTTTGCAGTAGGAGAAGATTATAGGTTTAAAAGGTATATCCTACAATTTGATCTTAATGGAGATACCGTTGGCAAATCAACCAAATCAAAAGACCCAAATCTTAGGTATCAAAAAATATTTCTAAGAACTATTTTAAAAAGTAAAACTACTTTATATCAATATTCAGAAAATGGTGTAAATCGTTTCTTTTATACGGATCCTAATACAGTATATCCCGAATTGCTATTATACAAGGTGTTTTATACTCCTGATGAAAGTAAAAAACCAGGAAAGAAAATTATCCCACAGCAAAACAACACTTACCAACAACAATTACAGGATAAAGTGAATTGCGATAATCAAGATGTATCTAAACTGACATATACGCAAAGAGACTTAAAAAGATACTTCAAAAAATATAACGAATGCAAGGGCTATGAAATAGAATATAGTATTCGAAAAAAAATCAATCAAACCAGAATAGGTATTGTTGCTGCTGTAGATGTAAGTGGTTTTACTCATAATTCTATTATAGGGGGTGCTGGGAATGTAAGTTACGATGATGTTTTTGTACCTAGATACGGGATATTCATAGAAACTTTTATACCTTTCTCTAAAGTCGATTTAAGTTTCTTTCTAGAATCCACCTATAAAGCTTTTACTATGGACGGTAGGGATTTTGCAATTTCTAACAGCGAATTCGAATTAGATTATAAAAGTATCAATGTAGCTGTAGGACCAAGATTTCATATTTACCTAAGTTCTAAGTTTGAATTATTTCTAGAAGGAGGTCTTACCGTTGATTTTAATGTTGGTACAGAATCTAATGTTTTTGCAGATAATGAAATAGAAAACACCACTACTGATTATTTTTATGGTGGAGGTCTGGGATCAGGTCGTTTTAAAATTGGTTTTAGACAATATACAGCTAAAAACATATCAAAGAGTACTTCCATACCGGATTCTGAATTAACTACATCTAGTTTGTATATATCGATGAATCTATTTTAAATCTTAAAATTATAATAGTTCCAATAAAAAAACTGAATTTTCCCTGTTTATTTAACATCTCTTTAAGCAACAATTATATTATTAATCGTTCTTAATATATTAAATAGACATATACCTTGAGTGTCTATAAATGTTCAGGGCATTATAAATTATTCTTAAAACTAATAACATGTTAAAGAACATTTTAAAAGAAAACGGAGTTCAGGAAATTAAAAAAAATCAACAAAAATCCATTAACGGTGGTAACGGAAATCCTGCTTGTGCTCAAGCAATTTCTATCGATGGAACTCAATGCCTATGCTTAGGTTGGTATCCTCAAAATGGGGTATGCGTAAACGGAAATCAATAAAAAATACTCCAAAAAAAAGAGGATGTAAAAACATCCTCTTTTTTTATTTCTATAACACCTATTTTAATTAGCTACATCACTAATAAACTTAATACGATACAATCGTAATTCTTCATCATCATAATCACCATCAAACTCTTCAATTGCTGTATCTATTTTATCGTTTTCAGCTTCTATAAAATATTCATGAATTTCTTCTTGTTGATCTTCATCTAATATTTCATCTATCCAATATGTAATATTAAGTTTAGTACCACTATACACAATAGCTTCCATTTCTTTAATAAACTCTCGCATATCCATACCTTTCGCTGCAGCAATATCATCCAACGGAAGTTTTCTATCTACATTCTGAATAATATATAATTTAAGCCCACTATTAGCTCCTGTGCTCTTAACCACAAAATCATCTGGACGCATAATATCATTTTCTTCAACATATTTATATATTAATGCTACAAACTCTTTTCCATATTTTTTGGCTTTACCTTCTCCAACTCCGTGCACATTACCCAACTCCTCAATATTAACCGGATATTTAAGAGCCATATCTTCTAGAGATGGATCCTGAAACACCACAAATGGCGGAACTCCCAATTTCTTAGCAACGCTTTTTCTTAGATCTTTTAGCATACCAACTAATCGATCATCTGTACCACCTGCTTTTCCTCCAGATTTAGCAGCGGTAATAATAGAATCATCCTTAGCCTGATTATACACGTGATCTTCGGTCATCATAAAGCTTACGGGTGACTCAATAAACTCTCTTCCTTCTGGAGTTATTCTGATGACACCGTATGTTTCTATATCTTTCTTTAAATATCCAGAAACAAGTACTTGTCGTATCAACGCCATCCAGTATTTATCCTCTCTAGATTTACCAGTACCGAAAAACGGTTGCTCATGAGTTTTATGAGATATAATAAGTGCATTACTCTTTCCGATCAATGTATTTACTAAGTCTTTGGACTTATAGATCTCTCCTGTTCTGTTTACAACCTTTAATAAGAGTTGCACTTCTTCTTGAGCTTCATGTTTCTTTTTTGGATTACGAACATTATCATCCATATCCGCACCATCACCCGTTACATCATCGAACTCTTCTCCAAAATAATGAAGTATAAATTTACGTCTAGATATTGAAGTTTCTGCAAAAGCTACTACTTCTTGTAATAAAGCATGTCCTATCTCCTGCTCTGCAACAGGCTTACCGCTCATAAATTTTTCTAACTTCTCAATATCCTTGTAAGCGTAATACGCCAAACAGTGTCCTTCTCCACCATCTCTACCTGCACGACCTGTTTCTTGGTAATAACTTTCTATACTTTTAGGAATATCGTGATGAATTACAAAACGTACATCCGGTTTATCGATACCCATTCCAAAAGCAATTGTAGCAACTACTACATCAGCATCTTCCATTAAGAACATATCTTGATGCTTTGCTCTGGTTTTAGCATCTAGACCTGCATGATAAGGAACAGCTTTTACACCATTTACCTCTAAGGTCTGAGCAAGTTCTTCTACTCGTTTTCTACTTAAGCAATAAACAATTCCGCTTTTACCACTATTTTGTTTTACAAAACGAATAATATCAGCATCTACATTTTTTGTCTTCGGGCGTATTTCATAAAACAAATTAGGACGATTAAAAGACGCCTTAAATGTATTAGCTCCACTCATCGCCAAATTCTTAAGAATATCTTCTTGGACTTTTGGCGTTGCAGTAGCTGTTAATCCTATTATAGGAATATCTTCTCCTATTCGTTTTATAATATTTCTGAGATTTCTATACTCTGGCCTAAAATCATGTCCCCATTCACTTATACAATGGGCTTCATCTACTGCCAGAAAAGAAATTTTTTGTTCTTTTAAAAAATCTACATATTCTTCTTTTGTCAAGGACTCTGGCGCTACATAAAGTAATTTAGTTACTCCACTAACAATATCGCCTTTAACTCTTTTGACCTCGGATTTGTTAAGGGAAGAATTTAAAACATGCGCTATTCCTTCTTCAGAAGAAATACTTCGAATAGCATCTACTTGATTTTTCATTAGTGCGATTAGCGGAGAAACTACAATAGCTGTTCCTTCACACATTAAGGCAGGAAGCTGGTAGCAAAGGGATTTTCCACCACCTGTAGGCATAATAACGAAAGTATTTTGTTTACCTAAAATACTTTCTATAACCTTCTCCTGCAATCCTCTAAATTGACTAAAACCAAAGTACTTTTTTAAAGCTCCTTGTAAGTCGGTTTCGTTCAAACTCATTAAATCGTTTAACTTTTATATACCAATTAAATTAAAATCGCTATCACTAAAACCTTTTTCCCCAGTAAAGATTTAGTGGATTGTTCTTTTTTTTAAAAGTCACCAAAGATAAGCAAAACTAAAAATAGTAAGCTTTTTTCTGGCACTATTTAAAATTCATAAGGTATTACATACCTTTGCATAATTAAAGATAATAAAATCTTTATTTATAACACGCAAATTTTATAAATTTTGAACACCCTCGATACGATTATTTCTTTTGCCCAAAAAACAATTAGTGAAGAAGCCAAAGCAATTGCAAATCTGGAACAGCTTATAGATCAAGAATTTGCAGAAGCGGTGAATACGATTCATAATTCTAACGGTCGTGTAATTATTACAGGAATCGGTAAAAGTGCTATTATAGCTTCAAAAATAGTAGCAACTATGAATTCCACTGGTACTCCAGCAGTATTTATGCACGCAGCAGATGCAATTCATGGTGATTTGGGTAATATTCTCGAAGATGATGTAGTAATTTGTATTTCAAAAAGCGGAAACACCCCTGAAATTAAAGTGCTGGTACCCTTAATTAAAAACTTTAACAATACTTTAATTGGTATTACCTCTAATAAAGAATCATTTTTAGGGCAAGAAGCTGATTTTGTTTTAAATGCTTTTGTGGAAAAAGAAGCGTGCCCAAACAATTTGGCACCCACGACAAGTACTACAGCTCAACTAGTAATTGGTGATGCTGTAGCAGTATCCCTACTAAACCTAAAAGGGTTTTCTAGTAGAGATTTTGCTAAATATCATCCTGGTGGAGCATTAGGAAAGAAATTATATCTTCGTGTACATGATATTATATCTAAAAACGAAAAACCTCAAGTAAGTCCAGATTCTGATATTAGCACCGTGATTGTAGAAATGACCGAAAAAAGATTAGGAGCTACAGCTGTTACTGATAATGATAAAATTATTGGAATTATTACCGATGGAGATTTACGAAGAATGCTAACTACTAATACTTCTTTCACGGGATTAACGGCTAAAGATATTATGTCTCCTAATCCGAAACGTATTGATGCTGGTGCAATGGCGATAGATGCATTAGATAGACTTGAAGAGTATGGAATCTCACAGTTATTAGCAGAAGAAAAAGGGAATTACGCTGGTCTTTTACATATTCATGATCTAATGAGAGAAGGTATTTTATAATGGCAAAAAAACAAACGAAAAATCCACAATCCATGTCGTTTCTTGATCACCTTGAAGAGTTACGATGGCACTTAATACGAGCAACATTAGCGATAGTTTTAGTAGCTATTTTTGCCTTTGTTTTTATAAAAAGTATTTTTACCAACATCATCTTTGCCTTAAGAGATCCGAATTTTATTTCTTACCGAGTTTTATGCGGTATTTCGGAAACCTTTGGTATGGAGAAAGGTTGTCTTGAAGAAATGCCTTTTAATTTTATAAGTACCGAAATGGCTGGACAATTCAGTGCCGCTATATGGACATCTATTACTACTGGATTTGTAGTAGCTTTCCCTTATATATTGCATGAATTTTGGAAATTTATCTCACCTGCACTTTATGAAAAGGAGCGTAAGCATTCTAGAGGTTTCATTATCGTATCCTCAATTTTGTTTTTTATTGGTGTCCTTTTCGGGTA
The DNA here is from genome assembly GCF_900109375.1 of Aquimarina amphilecti. GTDB lineage: Bacteria > Bacteroidota > Bacteroidia > Flavobacteriales > Flavobacteriaceae > Aquimarina > Aquimarina amphilecti. The sequence goes on along the minus strand of NZ_FOAB01000004.1, from coordinate 51,733 downwards.
TTACATTATTGCTCCGCTTTCTGTAAATTTCTTAGCCACTTTCTCTGTTGCTGAAGTTGTAGAAAATCAAATTAAAATAGGATCTTATATATCATTAGTCCGAGCTTCTGTAATTGCTTCTGGATTCATTTTTGAATTACCTATAATTATATATTTCTTAAGTAAAGTAGGATTAGTTACACCAGAATTTATGAGACGTAATCGAAAATACGCATTGGTTATTGTTCTCATATTAGCAGCTGTAATCACTCCTCCAGACATCTCTACCCAGGTGATCGTTGCAATACCAATACTGATATTATACGAAATAAGTATTTTCATCTCCAAAATGGTTGTCAGAAGAGAAAACAAAAAAAATAAAAAGTTAACAACACAAACTAGATGAGTAATATAGTTGAAGAATTTAATGAATATAGAGAGCGAATGAACTCTCGTATTCTAGAGGATAATAATAAAATTATCAAAAGAATTTTTAACCTAGACACTAATGCTTTTATGAAAGGTGCATTGGATGTAAAAACTAAAGAGCTACTAGGTCTTGTAGCTTCGGCAGTTTTAAGATGTGATGATTGTGTGCGATACCATTTAGAAACATGTCACAAAGAAGGTTTAACTAAGGAAGAAGTGGCAGAAACTTTAAGTATCGCTACTTTAATTGGTGGAACTATCGTAATTCCTCATCTTCGTAGAGCGTATGAATATTGGGATGCATTAGATGCAAACACATCTGAAATTTCAGGTTTAAAAGAATAACGTAAATTTACCAGCTCATTTTAGCAACACTTAAAATCTAAAGAAGTCATTCTGATTATGAAGTTAAAAGCGGACAATTTAATTAAGTCATACAAAGGCCGAAAAGTAGTAAAAGGAATTTCTCTGGAAGTAAATCAAGGAGAAATTGTAGGATTATTGGGGCCTAATGGTGCTGGTAAAACCACTTCTTTTTATATGATCGTTGGTTTAGTAAAACCTAATGGTGGAAAAATCTCTTTGGATAGCGCTGACATTACTAAATTCCCAATGTACAAACGTGCACAGAATGGTATTGGCTACTTGGCTCAAGAAGCTTCTGTTTTTAGAAAATTAAGCATAGAAGATAATATATTAAGTGTTTTACAATTGACGAAACTTTCTAAAAAAGAGCAACTTCATAAAATGGAATCTCTTATAGAGGAATTTGGTTTAGGTCATATTAGAAAAAATCGAGGGGATCTTCTCAGCGGTGGTGAGAGAAGACGTACTGAAATAGCTAGAGCATTAGCTACCGATCCTAATTTTATTCTATTGGATGAACCTTTTGCCGGAGTAGATCCTGTGGCAGTAGAAGATATCCAACGAATTGTAGCACAATTAAAAAACAAAAACATCGGTATTCTTATAACCGATCATAACGTACAAGAAACACTTGCGATTACCGACAGAACTTATTTAATGTTCGAAGGAAGTATTCTTAAAGCAGGGATTCCAGAAGAATTAGCAGAAGATGAAATGGTACGTAAGGTTTATCTTGGTCAGAATTTTGAACTTAGAAAAAAGAAATTAGATTTTTAAATCCAATCTTATTTTAACGTTACAAAATCTTTGGTGTACATTTTTCAATCGTAAATTCTGAGTGATCAAAAACAACATCTGTTTTATTAACTTTTAATTTTACCAATAACCCTTTAGAGTTTATAGGTTTATTTTGATCAAAAATAAAATTACCTATGCTATAATAAATCGGTTTTTGTTTATATAATTCAACTGTCTGAATTGTATGAGGATGATGCCCTATAATACCATCAGCTCCAGAATCAATTAACTGATATGCTTGTTGCTTTTGATATGTTAGTGGAACCATAGTATGTTCTGCTCCCCAATGTAACTGAATTATAACAACCGAATTAGGTTCTTCGATCTTCAATTTCTTGATTTTATCAGAAATAGTCTCAAAAGAATCTTCGCATACACAAGGTTTGTTTTCTAAAAAAGTCCAATTCTCAGATGGAACCTGAAGCGAAGAGAACACATAAATATTCCTAGGAGCAGTAGCAATTAATTGTGGCTGACAAGCTTTTTCTGTATTCACACCATATCCCAAAGAAATCAAACCACTATTTACTATATTCTTATTCGTATCTACAAGACCATTTCTGCCTTGATCCATCGAATGATTATTAGCCATATTAAGATGGGTAATCCCTTGATCTTTTAAGGACATTAACCAAGATGGCTCTGCTCTAAAAATAAATTTTTTATTGATTGGTTCTTTTATTGCTGTAGCAGGGCATTCTAAGTTCGCTATAACTATATCACTACTTTCAAAAACTGAGTTTATCGATGAATGAAACAAGCTATTCATTCCCAGATGCTCAATACGATTTCGAACACCTCTATCTAATAACAAATCGCCAACAAAAACAACGCTAGTTTCATTAGTTCTGCTACCAAAAGTATCACATGAAAATACAACCAATAACACTGTCATTATTGGAAAAAACAATATTCTCAATTTGGTTCGAAATAAAAAAAAACATCTTAACACTTTTAGCATCCCGAACTATAAAATATTTTTTCATTGGTTTCGGGAACAGGTATCGGCACAATAATATCTTTCATCCAAGTCGGTATTCCTGTTGCTTCATTATTTTCTATCATTTCCTGCCATTCCTCATCTGTTAATCGATTCCCCATTGGCAAATGAAATTCATGATACCCAAACACTGCTCCTTTAGTTATATATAAATAACCTTCAATTTCTACAACTGCATATATATCATTAACATTACCCGTTGCTACGTGTAAAATACCTTTATCAGGATTGTTTTCACCGTTAGCAGTATAAATATCGGCCACCACAGCTACCGATTTATCAGCTCCTTTTACGTTATGCCATCCATCCAAATATTGATCCTTTTGTTTTACTAAATCTAATGTTAGCCATTCGAATGTACTTCCAATTATTTCTATCTGACCATATTCTTGTACAGACAACTTCTTACCAGCTAGTTCTTTTTCACTAGCCGATAATAAAAATTCTGCATTTTCTCTTAACCCTGTTGTAATTCTAGAAATATTAGAATTCAATAGTTTATTTCTTTCTAAAACAGATTTTGTAAGATCTATTAATTCGATTACAGTATTCCAATAACCAATATTAGGTTCTACATAACCAACTGTATATGGACTTGGCACCTCTTCTCCGGATCCACACTCAGCTGCCATCGGTTGTTCTGCATAAAGAATAGAATCATGTTTAAGTTCTGCCCAAGATGCTAATGATGCATTTAAGTTTTTCTTGTCCCATTCTTTCGTCTGCATAAAATATGGATAACTATCATTCGGTTTCTGCAACTCCAATAAACTTTGTATCCATTTGGTATACAGAGTCTCATCCCAATTCAGGCCATTCATTTCTTCCTGCATACCGGAAAGCAATGTGGGATATTCACTCCATTTCTCTCCCTCCTTCAGTTCATTCAATAATAAATTCTCTGCAGATGCACTTCCAAAAGCAGCCATTACATCCAAACCTTGTGGATAAGGTCGTTTAGAAACTTTACTTTTTAGGTCTACTAAATTCTGAAGAACATCATTATCTGATAAATATCGTTGTGGAATAAAATTGATTTTAATTTTACAACTTCCACCACCTGATCTTATTTTATCTTTGATATCTGCCATTTTTTTCACTTCCTCCTTCATTCTTTCAATAGCAGTTGTATTCTGTAAAAGCTCCTCTATCGATAATTCTTCCTTATCAATCAAACCTACCAAATCTAAAAAGGAAACGTTATCTGGTTGCCCTATTATAAAATTAATAGGCTCCATAATTGCCTTATACTTCTGTAATGTCTCTTTTCTAAAATTCGGACTATTTCCTAAAACAGAGGCGTTAACCAAAGCTCTTTTAAACTGTAAATCATTATTAAGACAGAAAGGTGCAGATTGTAACCACATCATTGCACTAAAATATCGTTTTAATGTTTCCGTACGTGTATAATGACCTCTTGGTTTAAATAAACTATATGGAAAATTAACTTCTTGAAACTCTAAAAACTTAGAAGTACTATCTTCAGCACTCTTAATAGACAAGAGTTCAGTTTTATAATGTTGTTCATAACCTGATGGGACTTCTATTTTTTTATCAGTTAAAACTGTATAAGCTATTGCATAATAAGTATGATTAAATTTTGCTATCTCTTTAACAGATTCATCAGAAGCCGAATTTACTATCTCTTCCATATCCTTTATCATGGACTCACATATTTGAGATAGTATTGGGATAAATTGTTCTTCTTCTATCTGCCTAAGTATATAACCAAAATACATATGAAACAATTGCATATACATATCGGTTGTTACAAAATTTGGGAATTCAGCATAATCATTTTGCTCATAGAGATGAAATAACTGAATATTATTATTAGGAACTATAGCAAACCCATTCTTACCTAACATACTCATTAATTCAGGTGCTGGCTCATTTAATTGAAAAAGATTTACAACATTACCTACATTAGCTAATCGTCTATCTCCTTTCTTTATTAAATTTTGTGCTTTTAATTCTTCTTCTCTCTTTTTCAATTTCTCAATAAAAATTGTTTCTTCATTAGAATATGAAATAGGCTCTATATCCTTCCCTCCTTCTTCTGCCCAATATCGATCTTCCATTCTTTCGTTGTACCAGCTGGTAGCTCCAAAAGTATATCTAAGATCTCCTTTCATAAAACAATACCCTTGTTTAGCAGCAAAACTGTTACGTAAAATTCGAATTTCATAAAGACTAAGCGAAGAAATATTCATTTTTAGATCAACATCTTCTCCTAACTGCTCAATATCCAATTTGCCATCGATCAAAATAGGATTTTCTACATCCTCAATAACCTCATCATTGCTCTCTATTACTTCAACAACGTCTGGAGAAGAAACAGGTTGGTCTTTTTCCTCGGTTTTTTTATCTCCTCCACAAGCTATTAGAAACAAAAAGAAACTAGCAAATAGTATTTGTCTTTTCATAATTCTTTTAATTTATATGTTTTCGTTTTTAAGTACTCGTATCGCAGTTATACTATCTATTTCTCGACGAATATATCTTTTAAACTCTAACCCAAATCTACGCCATTTATATTCTGCAACTAATACCTTACCACTCTTTTCTTTTTCAATACTTCTAATAAGACTCCCATCTTTATTTTTCACTAAATTAAAATCTACTAATGGTTTACCCAACCTAGACCCTAACCATAGAGGACGAACATACCCCTTATAATTTTTAAAAATGAAAAGTCGTTTTCTTCTTATAGAATCAAATCGAGTTGTTTTAATAACTCCTACTAATATATCTTTCTTTCCATTTGCATCAACATCTCCTAACATATACTGATATACAGGATATTTTAGTTCCCAGAAATCTATCAAAGAGTCTGATTTAATCTGTATATGATATAGTGAATCGTGTTTTTTGATTAGAGAAATACCATTACTCTGTTCTTCCGTTTTATTTCTGACTTCGCCAGAACAGTTAGACATAAAAGATATGCCGATTATAAAATATAGTAATCTGAAAATATTTTTCATTTACTTAATTAATTATTCTGGCTAATATCTTTTTCTTTAAAAATTACAGACATCAAAACATACAACAAGATTACACAAGGTATTGCCATAAACTGAAGTAATACAAATAACAAGATTGAGAACAATAAGAAAATGTACCTAACTTTATTTTCGGCAAATCCCCAAGTTTTAAATTTAAGAGCAAACAGTCGAATTTCGGCATTTAGTAAATAACAACTCACCAAAGTTAAGCCGATCAAAAACCATTGATTCAAAATAATATCCGACATCCAATGATGCGTCTGATACTTGATGATTAATGGTAAACTTAAAATCAATAGCGCATTTGCAGGAGTTGGCAAACCAATAAATGAGGTAGTTTGACGTGTATCTATATTAAATTTAGCCAATCTATATGCAGAAGCTAATGTTATAAGCAAACCTATTAGCGGCAAATAATTCAAGCCAAAATCACTAAGTATAAAATCATAAGAAATTACTTGACCAGAACCTTCAGAAACGCCCCGATAGGGGTATCCAAAAATCTTAGCAAGCATCTGGAACATCACTATTCCTGGCACTAATCCGCTGGTCACCATATCTGCTAAAGAATCTAATTGCAATCCTAATTCACTTTGAACATTAAGAATTCTAGCAGCAAAGCCATCAAAAAAATCAAAACCAATACCAAACGCCACAAAAAGTGCTGCTAATTCCAAAGCTCCCTGAACCGCAAAGATGGTTGCAATACATCCACAAAGTAGATTAAGTAATGTAATAATATTAGGGATTTGCTTTTTAAGCCACATATGATTGATTTTTTGTGTAAAAATAACAAACTATTTTCGTCTATTAACATAGACTACACAATATGAAATCGCAAATAAAGTTTATCATGTTGAAAAATAGTGAGATATTTGTCAAAAATTGCTTGGATTGAAAAAAATTATAATTGCATTGCTATTTTTAGTTGTTTCGTTTTCTTCGGCACAAACTAGAAAATATTCTAATGAATTTCTAAATATCGGTGTAGATGCTGGTGCTTTAGGGATGGCTAATGCTGTAGTTGCAACATCGGGCGATGTTAATTCGGGATACTGGAATCCTGCAGGATTGATCCATTTAGAAGACAACCAAGTATCATTCATGCACGCGGCGTATTTTGCAAATATTGCTAACTATGACTACTTAGCTTTTGCAATGCCTTTAGATGAAAAAAGCGCTATTGCCCTTTCTTTAATTCGTTTTGGAGTTGATGATATTTTAGACACTACTAGTCTTGTAGATGCTGATGGAAATATTGATTACACCAGGATAAATTTATTCTCTGCAGCAGATTATGCTTTTACATTTTCGTACTCTAGAAAATTACCTATCGAAGGATTAAGTTATGGCGCAAATGCTAAAGTAATACGAAGAGTCATTGGAGATTTTGCTTCTTCATGGGGATTTGGTTTTGATGCAGCATTACAATACCAAAAGAACAAATGGCAATTTGGAATTATGGTACGTGATATCACTACTACTTTTAACGCGTGGAACGTAGAGGATTTTGCTATTGGTGATCTTAATGGAGATGGTATCCCTGATGAAGATCAAATACCTCAGATTAGAGATCAAGAATTACCAGAAACTACTGAAATAACTATTCCCAAATTACAATTCGGGGCTGCAAGAAAATTCGACTTAGGTAAAAAGTTTGGTTTAAATACTGAATTAGATATGAATGTTCGTTTTGCAGAAACTAATGATATTATTTCTTCTTCTGCAATTAGTATTACTCCTGCTTTTGGTTTTGAATTAGATTATGCTAAAATAGTATACTTGCGCGGAGGCGTTGGTAACTTCCAAAACATCGAACAATTTGACGGTTCGGACAATGTTGGTTTTCAGCCAAATTTTGGTATTGGTTTTCAATATAGAGGGATACAAGTAGATTATGCGTTGACAGACATAGGGGATCAAAGTGCTGCTATTTATTCTAATGTATTTTCAATTAAAGTTGACTGGAGTATTTTTAGATAACATTATCGAGCAGCTTTCAATCATAACATTTTTTTAGCTTTAGCTTCAAGTTTTGTAACGAAATAAGATTAATTTCGTTACTAAGACAGAACACTCCTTATGAAAAATATTTTACTTGCTATTTTATCTGGTTTATTACTTTCTATTGGATGGCCTACTTATGGTTTTCCATTATTTTTGTTTTTTGGATTTGTCCCTTTACTAATAATAGAATATAGAATACGCAACAGCAAACGTCATAAAACTCAGGTATTAGGTTTAGCTTTTCTGAGCTTCTTTATTTGGAATATGATTACTACCTGGTGGATTTACAACTCTACGCCTTTTGGCATGTGGTTTGCAGAAATTGTAAATACGTTATTAATGGCATTGGTTTTTCTAACCTATCATATTATTGCCAGAAGATCATCCTTTACAATTTCATCTGTTTTCCTAATATGTATTTGGATGAGTTTTGAATACCTTCATCTTCAATGGCAATTTTCATGGCCTTGGCTTAACTTAGGGAACGGATTTGCTAATTTCACATCCTGGATACAATGGTATGAATATACTGGTACATTCGGAGGTTCTTTATGGATATGGATTGTAAATATCGGGATATATAAAAGCGTATTACTTTTTATTGAACATAAGGATAAATCTATTTTATATCGATCAGCAATAAAAAATGGACTTGTTATAATCATTCCAATAATAATTTCATTTATAATTCTAAAGACTTATACAGAAGAAGGTAAAGATGTAGAAGTTATTATTCTACAGCCCAATATAAATCCTTACACCGAAAAATATAACACTTCTGATGATCGTGTTGGAGCTTTATTAAGCTCCCTTACAACTAAAGAGATATCCCAAACAACAGACTTTATCATTGCTCCTGAAACTGTTTTTGCGGATAATAACAGATTAAAGAATTTCAATAACTCTATTGCAAAAAAAACAGCTACCTCTATTATTGGTAATTATCCTAACGCAAATTTTCTTTCAGGAATTTCTCTATTAGATGTATTTAGAAATCCAACTAAAGTTCGTCCTCAAACAAATGAACATAAAAGTGGTGTATTCTATGATGACTATAATTCTGCATTTCTAGTAAGACCGGATGGAACAACTGAACTTTATAACAAAAGTAAGTTAGTTGTTGGGGTAGAAAATTTTCCTTATCAAAGTGTTTTCAAACCATTAGTTGGTGACGCTATGATAGATTTAGGAGGTACAGTGGCAAAAAAAACAACGCAGCCAGATCGAGAAGTTTTTTTTACAAAAGAAGGACTTGGTGCTGGTCCAATTATATGTTATGAGAGTGTTTATGGTGAATTTGTTACCGGATATGTAAGAAATGAAGCTGATTTTCTTGCTATCATTACTAACGATGCTTGGTGGGGAATCACACAAGGACACAAACAACATTTAGCATACGCAAAATTAAGAGCAATAGAAACCCGAAGAAGTATCGCTCGAAGTGCTAATACAGGAATATCTGCAATTATAAGTCAAACAGGAAACATAGTATCTTCTCTTGATTACAATGAACAAGGAACTCTAAAAGGAACTCTTAAGACTAATGACAAAATCACTTTTTACGTAAAAGCAGGTGATTATCTGGCGCGAGTTGCAATTTTTCTAATGATTTCTATTTTTTTGTTTTCAGTTACAAAACGAAGACAAAAAATTAATGCATAAGAGACTGTCTTGATATTTTAAAATAATAGAACAAAACTGCATTGTAATTTATCGAAAACATTTAGTAATTAACTCTATATGTTTTATTTCGATTCGTAATGACCGTACAACTTATTCTCAATCTCGTTACTCCTGATATTTGAAGTACTGGATCACCAGGCAGTCCACCATACTCTACAATATACCCTTGAGCTTGATAAGCTCCACCACCACCAGTAATAGGTAAATCATTCCAAGAATTCTGAATACCAATAGTATCATCTGTTATATGCGCATAATTTTCTTGCCCTGGTATTGCATCATCAGGATAATCATTAGGTTCATTATTATTCCAAAACGCAAATTCACCAGGTGCTACAGTTCCCGTTTCATCTCCATTCCAGAATATAGTTCCAGCCTCTGGTCCCGTTTCCCATCTCCACTCACCTTCTCCCGAACCAAAATTATCGCTTGCACCAATCCAACCAGTACCCGTTATTTGATCTCCAGCAAAAGTTGCTTCAATAGCACTTGTCAGGGTAGCCATATACCCTTGAAGTCCAAAAAAAGTTCTTAATTCTGCTTCATCTCTCGCATCATCCCAGCGTATTCCTAAAGACGGAATAAACTCATAATAATGACCTGTTTCTGGTAAATACAGAGGAGATCCCAAAACAACAGAAAACTCTCTCAAAACGGCAACAACCGGAGGCGTAGATGAAAAAACCGTAGCCAAAACAGCAGCTTCAAACTCTGCAAAAGTAGCCGGCCCAGTTAGTGTTAATCTTCCTTCGGTAACATCCCAACTATCCGTAATATTAGGATGTATACCTGTCAATGTTAATAAATCTGACCCATTTTGATATCCTGTAGAGACCTGAATCGTAAGTTGTTCTAAATTAATATCATCAGGATCTGTAATAGAAATTGTTTCTACTACTGGAGTAGAATTTGATGCGGTAGGACAAAAATGTTTATCTCCTGTAACAATAACCACAGGAGGATCATCAGGAAACAAAGCCTCAATTTGCACATTATCTATAATCACAATGTCACCGGAATCTGTCCAATTAGCATTAGTATTTACAAATCTTATCGTGGTATTAGCTGAAATGTAAAGAGATATATTCTGACTAAAAGATCCCGTTTGTGTACCTCCAAAACTTGCTAGTGTGGTAAATGTAGTTCCATCATCAGACACCTGAATTGATAACTCTTCATTTGCATCTAAAGTTCTAGTCTCCCAATTAAAAGACAAGGTTGCTAATGTGGCTCCAGCAATATTAACACTTCTTGTAATAGTTTCTGACCATATCCAATTGAAGTCTAATTGGTTTCCTAAAACAGCAATAAAGCCTCCAGCGGGATTATCATTAACATCAAAAGGCTCAACCTCTACCCAATTTCCAGCCCAGTTAGAAGTTCCATCATTATTGGCGTATGAAACAACACCAAATTCATCACGATAAGTTTCTTGAGCAGATAAAATATTCGTATTTAGGAGCACAATTATTATAAGTAGTTTTCTCTTCATAGGCTAGTTATAGTTGACTTGGGAAAATAAAAATACACAAAAAAAACAAGAAAGAATATTTAGTTATTTCTAAAAGAAATATTATAGCCCTAGTAAAACCTTTTATAGAATCTATTTCTATTTATCTTTGCGTCAATTCTTAAAATTAATAAGTGAATTACGTATCAGTAGAAAATATTGCTAAATCATTTGGAGAACGAATACTATTTCAGAATATCTCTTTTGGAATTAATGAAGGTCAAAAAATTGGTTTTGTTGCAAAAAACGGAACAGGTAAAACATCTTTACTTAATATTGTCGCTGGTGATGAGGATCCGGATAATGGACAAGTAGTATACCGAAAAAATCTAAAAGTAGCTTTTTTACCTCAGGAACCAAATCTGGATCCTAATCTTACGATCGAACAGACAATTTTTGCAGCTGAAAATGAAACACTAAGGGTAATAAACACTTACGAAAAAGCATTGCAAAATCCAGACGATACTGAAGCTTATCAAAAAGCTTTTGAGCAGATGGATGCTCTTAATGCTTGGGATTTCGAAACGCAATACAAGCAAATTCTTTTTAAACTAAAATTAGAAAACCTTGATCAAAAAGTAAGTTTACTTTCGGGTGGACAGAAAAAAAGGTTAGCACTTGCTAATATTTTATTAAGCAAACCTGAACTATTGTATCTAGATGAGCCTACAAATCATCTAGATTTAGAAATGATTGAATGGCTTGAAGAATATTTTGCAAAAGAGAATTTCACCCTCTTTATGGTAACTCACGATCGTTATTTTCTAGAAAACGTATGTAATGAAATCGTAGAACTTGAAAACGGCAAATTATACAGTTACAAAGGTAATTACGCATATTATCTTCAGAATAAAGATGCTAGAATAGCTAATGAAGAAATCGAAACCAACAAAGCAAAACAACTCTATAAAAAAGAGTTGGATTGGATGCGAAGACAACCTAAAGCTAGAACTACGAAATCAAAATCAAGAATTGATGATTTTTACGAAATAAAAGAACGAGCACATCAAAGAAGGAATGATCACGAAGTACAATTAGAAATAAATATGGAACGCCTAGGTAGTAAAATCCTAGAAATCTATAAAGTTTCTAAAAGCTATGAAAATCTTATTCTTTTAGACAAGTATGAGTATGTTTTCCGAAAAGGAGAACGTGTTGGGATTATTGGCAAAAATGGAACTGGAAAATCAACATTTTTAAATATGATTACCGGAGCTACTCAGCCCGATCAAGGTAAAATTGTAATTGGTGATACGGTAAAATTTGGATACTACACCCAAAGAGGTATCACTATTAAAGAAGGACAAAAAGTAATAGAAGTTATTAGGGAGTTTGGTGATTATATACCTTTGAAAAAAGGAAGACAAATTTCTGCTCAACAACTATTAGAACGTTTCTTATTTGATCGCAAAAAACAATATGACTTTGTAGAAAAATTAAGTGGTGGAGAACGAAAACGATTATACCTATGTACTGTCTTAATTCAAAATCCAAATTTCTTGATCCTGGATGAACCTACAAATGATCTAGATATTGTAACTCTAAATGTATTAGAAAACTTCTTATTAGATTTTCCTGGTTGCCTAATCGTTGTATCACATGATCGTTATTTTATGGATAAAATAGTGGATCATCTATTTGTATTTAGAGGTAATGGAGTTATTGAAGATTTTCCTGGTAATTATTCTGATTATCGTATATATGAAAACAGTAGATCTCCTGAAAAAACGAAACCAATCGATACGGAACCAAAAACAAAAACTTCTTGGAAAAAAGATAACAAGATCGCTTTGTCTTATAATGAACAGAAGGAATATAGTCGTATCGAACGTGACTTAAAGAAATTAGAAATTAAGAAAAAAGAAATCGAAAAACTTTTTACTAGTGGTTCTTTAGAAGGAGATAAGATTAATGAAGAATCAGCAAAACTAAAAGATATTATTGACACCATTGAAGAAAAAGAGATGCGCTGGTTAGAGCTCTCAGAAAAAATGGAATAGATAAATAATTGCACACTATACTTATTGCCTAATTCATGTTTTTTAAAATCAAGTCTTATTTTCGTTTTTTGATTAAGTCTACAAACCAGCATGGAGTACATTCTCCTTTTATTTATAGTCTAATCACAAAGTGTTTTTATGATTCTAAAAAAAAAGATTCATACCCAAAAATCAAATCAATTATCAAAAAAAATATAATTGATATAAATTTAAAAAACGCTAAACTCTTAAACCGATTAATACCGTATCTAGATTATAAATCCGTTTTAATCCCAGAAAAATCATCAAATACTATTGGAGAAATTTTAGCTATTGATAATTCCATTTCAATCTCTTGTTCTAAAACTGACAAAAAGAAATATGACCTCATATACCTAAATATCAGTTTTCTGGAAAAAAACCCAGCGTATTTAGAAACACTATTCTCTAAAGTCCATAATGATTCTCTTTTACTCTTACAGGCCATACAATCATCTAAAGAGCACCAGTCTATTTGGAATAAACTGCAGGATAATAACAATGTTAAAGTTACCATCAACACATTCGATTTAGGGTTTGTTTTTTTTAGAAAAGAACAGGAAAAAGAACATTTTACAATTAGAGTGTAACAACTTCTTCATTGATGCGTCATATAAGCTAAAATCGTATCTTACGGCTATAATTAATTCATCGCATGGAAAACGTTATCGATATTAAAGGTATCATTAGAAATTTTCAATTAGGTCAGGAAACAGTTTATGTACTTAAAGGCATTGATCTAGAAATAAAAACAGGAGATTATATTGCTATAATGGGACCCTCTGGATCTGGAAAATCTACTCTTATGAATCTTTTAGGTTGTTTAGATACCCCTACAGATGGCACTTATAATCTTAATGGAAATGATGTAAGTAAAATGAGCGATGATGAATTAGCTGACATTAGAAATAAAGAAATTGGTTTTGTTTTTCAGACTTTTAACCTTTTACCTAGAACTACAGCTTTAGACAATGTAGCATTACCTATGGTCTATGCGGGAACGTCTAAAAAAGACAGAAATGCAAGAGCCGAAGAAGTATTAACCGATGTAGGATTGGCAGATCGTATGGATCACAAACCAAATCAACTTTCTGGTGGGCAAAGACAACGAGTTGCTGTTGGTCGTGCTTTGGTTAACAAACCTTCTATCATTTTAGCTGATGAACCTACTGGAAATTTAGATTCTAAAACTTCATTAGAAATAATGCAACTGTTTGATGATATTCATGGTGCTGGTAATACTGTTATTTTAGTAACACACGAAGAAGAAGTAGCAGCTCACGCGCATCGTGTAATACGATTACGTGATGGTGTCATTGAGAGTGATACTAGAAACAGATAGTGGCAAAGTATTCCATTTCTAATATTTAAACAGTTTTATTTACTTTATTTAATAAAATTAATATTATTATTACTTTTCATAACATACTTAATTTCAGGAATTAATGAATTAAAATTAGATTATAATTTTAACGGAACTACAATACTTGACTATTTTGATCCAATATTAGATAGATCATATTTTCGCCCTACAATTATTTTATTAATTCCATTTTTAGGTGTCTTTATAAACGATAAAGTTGGTTGGATATTAATGATATCGTATTTCTACTTTTCCTTTTTTAATAGTACTTTTTCTGTAATTCATGAAATTTCAAATAGCGCAATAGAATTAGATACTATGCTATTTTTAATAATTCCTTTACTACCTCTTTTGTTTGTGTTTTTAATGAATACTACCAGAATTAGTAGTTATGCATATAAAATTCCTAAGTCACAATTAGGAAGTATAAATACCCTAGCCATATTAATAGGAATATCTTTAACAATTCTATTAGCAATGGACATAGCTGAAATAATATGAATCTAAAACTTAGATTATAAGATATGTTATAAAAATATTCATCAATAAAATTAATTCGTATTTTGGTGTTTTACTAATTCGTATTTTTATATGCAACCCATACATATTCTGTTTTTAATCGCCGGTTACTTCGGTATACTTCTTTTAATATCATATCTCACCGGAAAAAACTCAGGAAACGAAGCTTTTTTTAAAGCTAATAAACAATCTCCTTGGTACATAGTTGCCTTTGGTATGATTGGAGCTTCCCTAAGTGGAGTTACTTTTATTTCTGTTCCAGGATGGGTTGAAGGGGCACAGTTTAGTTATATGCAGATCGTTTTTGGATATCTGGTTGGTAATTTTGTCATTGCTTATATCTTAATGCCTATTTACTATAAGTTAAACGTCACCTCTATTTATCAATATCTAGAAGAAAGATTTGGAATAGTTAGTTATAAAACAGGAGCATTCTTTTTCTTTATATCTAGAGTTTTAGGTGCTTCTTTCAGGCTCTATCTTGTGGCAATTGTATTACAACAATATATTTTTGATGAATGGAACGTACCTTTCGAAATTACCGTTATATTTTCTATACTATTAATCTGGATATACACCTTTAGAGGAGGTATAAAAACAATAGTTTGGACCGATACGTTACAGACATTATTTATGTTAATCGCTTTAGGAACAGCAATCTATTATATTAACGATCAAATAGGGTGGTCTTTTTCAGAATTCCTCTCTTCAGAAGAATTAAAAAATTATGATAAAATATTTTTCTTCGATAGCTTTTTAGAAAAGAATCATTTTTTCAAGTCATTTATCGGAGGTATGTTTATTGCCATCTGTATGACTGGACTAGATCAAGACATGATGCAAAAAAATCTAACCTGTCGTAACTTAAAAGAAGCACAGAAAAACATGGTTTCTTTTAGTTTTGTATTGATCGTGGTCAACTTTATTTTTCTTTTACTAGGCGCTTTGTTATTCATATATGCTGATCAATTTAATATCACAACTCCAGTTGTAGATGGAAATGTAAAAACTGATTTACTATTTCCAGAAATAGCAATTAATGGTGGGTTAGGCTTCGTATTAGCCATTGCATTTATACTTGGATTAGTTGCTGCGGCATATAGTAGTGCAGATAGCGCACTGACGTCGCTAACAACTTCTTTTTGTATAGACTTTTTAGGCATTGAGAAAAAAGAAGAACAAGATCAAGTAGCGATCCGAAAAAAAACTCATATTGCTATGAGTATCTTGTTGATCATTGTGATTATAGTTTTTAAACATGTATTAACGGAAAATGTAATCAGTAATTTGCTAACCGTAGCTACTTTTACTTATGGCCCACTTCTAGGTTTATTCGCATTCGGAATTTTTACTAATTATAAAATCAAAGATAAATACACCTGGATTGTAGCGTTAATATCTGTTCTAATTATTATTGGAGTATGGAAAATCCCTTCTGAATTCCTTGGTGGTTATAAAATTGGTTATGAATTACTTCCACTCAATGGATTACTAACATTTTTGGGCTTAATACTGATTCGTAGAAAGTAACACCAATGTACAAGCTACTTCCATATCTATATTCGCTTGTCTTAAAATTTTGTAAAATTCCGGATTCTCTGTTCCAGGATTAAAAATGACTCTTCTTGGATTGAGATTTACTATATATTTATAATATTGCTCTTGACGAGTTGGATTGAGATATAAAGTAACAGTATCGATATATTCAAAATCTATTACATCTGTTTCAATCTTAACTCCTGAAACAACACCTTCTCGAAGTCCAATGGCTACAACATCGTGATTAAAACTTACCAATTTATTTATTGCCAGATTAGAATATCGATTCGATTTTAATGAAGCTCCCAATACCAATGTTTTTTTAGATGCCATATCTTATAATTTGATTGCAAAATAAAGTTAATACCTCTATTAAAAGTTAAAAATAAAGGCTAAAATGTTAAAAACAAAAAACAGGTGTAACATAAGTCTTACCACTCACGTCTTATAGGTAAAGAAATATGATTTTTCATAAATTTAGTTAGTTAGTTACTTAATAATCAAATTTTATTCATAGTTGATGGTTAGTGTTACTATTTGATTATTATAAGAAGACCGCCCCTAATTTAGGGGCGGTCTTTAATTATATAATTTATTGTTAAAAGAAACTATTGATGTAACAGATTTTAGATTGAATCGTCATATATCAAACACACGATTAATCAACGTGTACAAAACGGGAAAAATTTATGTCTTTGTATTATGCAATACAAAGTACAATGCTTAACATAATTATCAATCAAATAATCGTTCAAAATGAAAAAAATCAATCTACCCAGTAGTCGTCAACAGGCTGGTCAAAAATTAATCTTATTCTTTTTACTATTTTCCTTTTCTATGATCATAGCTCAACCTAGTAACAATGTTATACTAGGAACAATCGAAGGAAAAGTAATTGACAAAAATCTCGATCAACCAATTCCATACGCAACTATTATAGTAAATGATTGGGCTGATAAATTAATTAGCGGAGGAATTACTAAAGAAGATGGTACATTTTCTATTACAGATATTCCCAAAGGAAGTTATATCCTAAAAATACAGTTCATAGGATACAAAAGCCATAGTCAACCTCTTGAAATTTCTAAGAAAAGTAAAAACATTAATGTCGGTACTATTTCATTAGAGGAAGAAGCACAAGCATTAGATGATGTAACTATTATTGCCGAACGTACAACGATTGAACAAAAAATAGACCGAAAAGTAATTAATATCGGAAAAGATCTAACCACGACAGGAGGTACCGCAGCAGAAATAATGCAAAACATCCCTTCTGTTAATGTAGATCAAGATGGTAATATTGCTTTACGTGGTAATCCAAATGTACAAGTCCTAATTGATGGCAAACCAACAAATATTTCACCTACTCAATTATTAAAACAAATCCCTTCGACATCAATTAAATCAGTTGAACTTATAACGAATCCATCAGCCAAATATAATCCCGAAGGTATGAGTGGAATCATCAATATCGTACTGCGTAAAAATGCAAATATTGGATTTAACGGAAATATAAACCTTGGAGTAAACTGGGACAAGAATGCAAGATTCAATAGTTCTATTGATCTAAACTACAGAAGCGGTAAAATAAATGTATACGGAAATTATGGCGCTAACATTACAAAAAACCTAAATCAAGGTTTTGTTTTTAGAGGTGATCAGAATTACAGAACGGATTTCCGTTTTCGGGATAATAATAAATCTCACTTATTTAAAGTAGGTTTTGATTATTACATAAATGATAAAAACACCATATCATTATATACCAATCAGAATTTATTTGATGGAAAAACTATAGGGACAACAGATATTTTATTTTTCGATACTCCAGGAAATGATATTTTTCAGGATTTAATTAATAAGAGTGATAATCTAGGATCTACATATAACTTTGACTACAAGCATGATTTTAAAAAAGAAGGTCATAATATAGAATTAGAATTAGATTATAATGTTTTTGAAGGTGACAGTAACGATGACTTTAATTTTGTTGGAGGGTTAACTCCTAATTATGATGATATATTAGATAACGAAAGAACAAATACAACAATCAACCTAGATTATGTAAACCCCTTATCAGAAAAAGCTAAGTTAGAACTGGGATATGAAGGAAGATTAAGACGTACGGATAATGAATATCAATCCACATTATTTGATGATTCTAAATATCGCTATGATAGAGATATTCACGCATTATATGCTACTTATGGTAAAAACTATGAAAAATGGTCATATCAATTGGGAGCTAGGTTGGAAAGCTATCAAGTAGAAGCTATTTTCAATAATCAAAAAGTGTTTGAAGATGATATTTTTACGATATATCCTTCTGCGTATTTAACCTATACACCTGGAGAAAAAAACAGTTATCAATTAAGCTATAGTAGACGAGTAGATCGACCAGGTCTTAATCAAGTAAACCCAATTAGAGAATGGAGTACACCAAGAATTACTTCTAGAGGTAATCCTGAATTAGATCCACAGTTCACTAATTCGATCGAATTAAATTACACACGTAAGTTGACTGGAGGATCTATTACAGCTGGTACATTTTATCGTTTAATTAATGACGAGATTAATCAAACCTTACTAGCAGATCCGACAGTAGAAGAAGGTCAAATACTCACATTTGAAAATTTTGATAACAATTCCGCTTACGGAGTAGAAATCTCAAGTAATTACCGTCCAACTAAATGGTGGAATTTTAATGCTAGTTTTGATTTATACGCTCAAACTCAAAAAGGTATTGTAGAGGACATTGTTGAAGTTAACGGAATGGATGAAATAGTTCAAGTTTCCAGTGAAGTAGATGCTGTTGTTTATAACTTTAGAATGAACAACAACTTCAAAGCTACTAAAAATCTAACTTTTCAAATATTCGGATTTTATCGAGGAGAACAGGAAGGAATCCAATTTAAAACAAAACCTTTTTATTTTATTAATACTGGAGCTAGATATAATTTCTTACAAGGTAAAGGAACGGCAAGTATAAATTTTAACGATATTTTTAATACTATGCGTTTTAGATTCTCTGGTGATTTCCCTTTCGAACAAAACGGACAATTTCAAGGTGAGACACAGACTGTATTTCTTGGATTATCATATCGTTTTGGTAGTGGAAAAAACAGAAAAGTTTCACGAAAAAGAAGAGATAAAAATGAAAAGTCCGGCGGAGGAATACTCTAATAAAAACAGTTAATGTGTTAATTTAATAAAATATACTTATATTATTTGTTAAATTTAAGTATTATTCAAACAAAATAGCCTTAAGTTAAATATTCGTAAAAAACACAATGTTTTTGTAACACTATCTGATTTATTACGTCTATTATAATACCAGATTGGTTATAATTTATTTGAATTAGCCTTTAAAAAAAAATAACCCCGGTACATATATAAAAAATCGCGAAACTAAGGTTTCGCGATTTCTATTTTATCTCTATTTTCTTATTACCATTTAATAATAGCACTTCCCCAAGTAAAACCACTTCCAAAAGCTGCTAATACTATAAGATCACCGTCTTTAATTTTTCCTTCTTCCCAAGCCTCTGTTAAAGCAATCGGAATTGAAGCCGCTGTAGTATTTCCATATCGTTGGATATTATTATAAACTTGATCATCAGACAATCTAAATTGTTTTTGAACAAATTGAGAGATTCTGAGATTTGCCTGATGCGGTATTAACATATTAATATCTACAGGAGTAAGATTATTTTTCTGTAATCCTTCATTAATAACTTCCGAAAAACGTACTACAGCATTTTTAAATACAAACTGCCCATTCATATAAGGGTAGTAAGGAATATTCTCTTGATCGTTCTTCGCTATAATTTCCGGAACCCAATGATCTGTGCTAGGACCTTCTAATGAAAGTTCCTTAGCATGAGCTCCTTCACTATGCAAATGAGTAGATAACACTCCACTACCATCTTCTTTTTCATTTCTTGATAAAACCATTGCTCCTGCTCCATCTCCAAATATCACAGAAACTCCTCTACCTCTAGTCGTCATATCAAGTCCTCCACTATGATTCTCACTTCCTATGATTAAAACATTCTTATACATTCCTGTTTTAATAAACTGATCAGCAACAGATAGCGCATATACAAACCCGCTACACTGATTACGAACATCTAGTGCAGGCACTGTTCCCATATCCATCATATCCTGCACTCTTACACCACCTCCAGGAAAATACATATCTGGACTAAGCGTAGCAAAAATGATAAGATCTATATCGTCTTTTGTTAATTTTGCCCTTTCTAAGGCAATTTTTGCTGCTTTCACTCCCATTACTGAAGTGCTATTTCCATCTCCTTTTTTAATATGGCGTCTTTCTTTTATTCCAGTTCGTTCCTGAATCCAGGCATCATTGGTATCCATTATCTTAGAAAGGTCGTCATTAGTTACAACATTCTCAGGAACGTAGCTCCCTAATCCTGTTACTTTTGAAGTATACATATATTTTAATATTGAGTGTGTATTGTGTACAACAATAGCTAATTACTATAATTGCTAAAAAACTGCAGAGCAAGATATGTATTCTTACGTTTTTGATAAAAGAAACCGCAATCTTATTGTATGCACGCATAACAAAATTACCGTATTATTCATTCTTTAATAAAACTAGCCTAAAAAATTAAAAATTGTTTTCTTACCAAGTTTGATGATAAAAACACAAGTTAAAACCTTAATACTTCTTTAGTAATTTTGTGTAGATCATCCATGACTTCTACTTTATATACTCCTGAAGGAAAAGAATTTAGTGACAGCTTATTTCTTCTAGACAAATTATGACAGGATTTAATGATTTGTCCCTTTTTATCATATATAGTATAAGAAACTTCAGTATCTTCTGTTTCTAAATCAATATAAATAGCATTTAAAGATTGGTTTAGATATACAGAAAACGTATAGGCTAAAGTTTCTTTCAAATCATCTTGAAGTATTGTTTGTATATCCATATCAAATTATTTCCTATTTCTTTGTTTTAAAATCACGGTGATGACTTTATGGCAAAACAGATATTACTTATTATTAAAATTAAAACTAAGGATTTCAAATATTTGAGTAAAGAGAAAATTTTCTGAAAAATTTACTTTTTTCGATTAATGGCTAATAAAATCTACAAACGAATTTTCTGAAACTCACTAATTAAGTATTTTCCAAAAAAAAGAAAAGAAGTCAATTAATTATATCTTCTAAAGATCAAATCATTATCATATCCATTATAAATCCTTCTAATGAACTACAAAATGATATCTATACTCATCAAATAACACAAAAACTACTCCCTTCCAAATAGTACGATTTGCCGACAAAAGAGTTTACAAAATGTTAAAATACCAGTTTTGACACTTAATATTTTTTGTTAATTTAAACATAAATTACCGTTAATTTAACATGTTAAATTATTTATTTAAAGCAACTTAAATTTTTAAAAAAACACAACACTAAGCTAAAAACATACTTTAAATATGGTTTAACCATATTTATATTAGAAGTGTAATTCCTACATTTGACCCGAGGCTGTTATCATAGTAAAAATTTAAAAGAGCAACCAACTCTAATACATAAACTATGAAAACTATATTAAAGTTTTACCATCTTTATCTAAACAAGTTCCATTTCCTTTTACTCAAGAGTCAACGGGTTAAATGTCACAGAATGTATCATGAATAGATTTGATAAATTCCACCGCATATTAACTAAAACCTCTTTATTCCTAATTACATTAATAATCGTTCTACTAATTCTTTACATCATTCTTCAAATATTTAAGTAAAAATAATTCGAAGAGGATTAAAAACATATGAAATGATTTATTAAAATATCATATAGACAGCAAAACCAATCTTGAAAACCATGAAAATCTGTTAGTTAAGATAGCAGCCTCCATTTTCACTATTTCACAGAATTGGTTCCGGGAACTATTATTTAGTTCCCGGTTTTACAAAACCACAAACGCAATACTCTATTTTGGTGTTTTAAAGTGCACAGCGGGTTATTTAGTATTGTCGTTTTTCCGGAGGTTTCTTATGTAATTATAATTACCCTCCGGATATAAATTTGTCCCTAACCAAAAAAAGATCTTTGAATTAAACTTAACACACGATCATCAATTTAATTTTTTAAGATGTTTTCCGGGAGCTAACCCCATAGCTTCCGGTTTTTTTTATTAGAATTTTATTAAATGCTACTCTTAACCTAATAAAAAAACGAAAGGCACGCCAACCACAGCATGCCTTTCAACAACCTAACCAATAAATAAACAAACCATAGTCAGTCAATTGACCGACTAAAGGTAATTTTCAAAGTTTTTAACACGAATCTTTGATTTTAAATCGTGTAATAAATTGTACAAACCAAAAAACGTTCTATTGATATATAAGAAATGTTTACTTCCTCTATTACCATTCATTTTTCTTAGCTCTGTATCTTTAGAATATTTTTCACTTAACTCTGTAATTTTATTCCAAAAACTTTCGTCAGCAAAATCAAAAAATTCTTCATTAAATGGTTTCGTAAACAGGCTAAGCATTTCATAGAACAACTCCGAGAAAAATGTTTTTTCTTCAGAAGAATCATCTTCTCGGAGTATTTCCAGCTCGAACATCTTTAGAGCAAAAAAATCAGGGTTCTCGATATTTTCTTTATCAGCTAACTCAAAATATGGAGTATAAAACTCCAAAGGAATTTTTTTGACGCAACCAAAATCGATTGCTATTAAATTATCATCTTTATCTACAAGAAAATTCCCAGGGTGAGGATCTGCATGTACTGCTTTCAAAACGTGCATCTGATACATATAAAAATCCCAAAGTGCCTGCCCTATTTTGTCAGCTTTTTCTTGATCTGTATTTCCTTTTGCAAATTCACTTAAATGAACTCCATCCATCCAATCCATGGTTATGATTCGTTTACTCGATAGATTTTCATAATAAGTAGGGAATCTTAAATTCGGGATTTGCGAACAAGATCCAGTGATATCTTTACTTTGTTGTACTTCTAAAACATAATCTGTTTCTTCTAATAACTTACCTTCTAACTCCTTAAAATACTTATCAGAATCCTTTCCTTTTAAATTAAACATTCTGATGGCGATGGGCTTTACCATCGCCAAATCAGAACTTATGCTGTCTGCAACTCCAGGATATTGAATTTTCACAGCAAGTTTTTTCCCGTCTTTAGATGCCTTATGTACCTGTCCGATACTGGCAGCATTAACAGATTGAGTTGCAAACGTGTCATATAAATCTTCCGGATATTTTCCGTGATATTTTTTAAATGTCTTTCTTACTAATGGAGCAGATAACGGAGGTACACTAAATTGCGCTAACGAAAACTTCTCCACATATGCGCTAGGCAAAATATTTTTCTCCATCGAGAGCATTTGTGCAACTTTTAATGCACTACCCTTCAAATTTTTTAATCCATCATAAATGTCAGCAGCATTACTCTCATTTAATTGATCCCTAGTAATTTTAGGGTTCACAGCTTTTTTACTGTAATATTTTAGATAATTACCACCCACTTTTACCCCAGTTTTCACAAGCTCAGTAGTGCGTCCAATTTTACTAGTAGGTATTTTATCTATTGTCTTCATATTCCTTTCCTATAATTTAATTTTCTTCAAAACTCTAATTCCACATTGATTTTTCTTTCCACAAAAATTTTCCAAAATCCAATACACTACTTAACGGTGTATTATCAAATAAATCAAAAATTGTATGCACTGATTTCTCTATCGCAACATCTGTCTTTTCAAATCCTGGTGATTCATCTTCCATCCAAAATTTTAAAAGAAACAAGAATTGAAACCATGCTCCTTCAGCATATATAGTTACAGGGTTTTTCGCAATTCTAAACAATTTATCTTCATTATCAATTTCAATTAACTCCTTTGCAAAACTTTTAATATGGTTTCGTAAACTTTTTAATTGCCCCAAATTTTTGAGGGGCATATCATGATAGTTTAGGGTTAAAAGAACATAACTTCTATTTAACGTGAGTAACTCAAAAAATGTAAAGAAAAAAGTTAGCATTTTATCTTTACTTGATAAAGTGTCATATTCTTCATTACTATTCATAGCATCAATAGTTGTACTAAAAAAGGTGTTCCAAATTCCTTTATTTACACTATCCAAACCGGCAAAAAGTTCATAGAAGTCCTCTTCCTTAATCTTTGATTCCTTGCAGAACTTATATACCGATTTAGGGTATTCATCATGCTCAAGAACATAGTTCATATACTTCGTAATAATATATTGACTGTCTACAATTTGTTTTTTATTAGATGCTGCCATAATTCTCGTTTTACAGAGTAAAGATAATCATTGTTTAACTTTTATTAAAAAAACTTAAACAAAAAAATTGTTAAAGTTGTTTCATAAAAAATGAAACTTAACTTCTCTTGTTTTTAATAGACGAAATCGTCTTAGTATACTTACGTTTTTTAATTCATAATTATATTTCAATGTCAGTTTGTCAGCAAAATATAATTGGTATTTTTTTTGACTATAGAGAATCACAACAGTGATAATTAAAACTAAAACATAAAAAAATGGCAACAGGAAGTATTAATGTATCAGTAGAAAACATTTTTCCTTTGATTAAAAAATTCTTGTATTCAGATCACGAGATCTTTTTAAGAGAATTAATATCTAATGCAACAGATGCTACACTAAAACTAAAGCACTTAACAAATATTGGAGAAGCTAAAGTAGAATATGGTAATCCAAGAATTGAAGTTAAAGTAGATAAAGAGAATAAACGCTTACATATTATCGATCAGGGAATCGGTATGACTGCAGAAGAAGTTGAAAAATACATCAACCAGGTTGCTTTTTCTGGTGCTGAAGAGTTTTTAGAGAAATATAAAGATAGTGCCAAAGATTCTGGAATTATTGGACATTTTGGACTTGGTTTCTATTCTGCATTTATGGTTGCAGAAAAAGTAGAAATCATTACTAAATCTTTTAAAGATGAACCAGCAGCACACTGGACTTGTGATGGGTCTCCAACTTATACGATAGAAGCTCACGATAAAACTGAAAGAGGTACCGAGATCATACTTCATATTGGAGAAGAGGATACTGAGTTTCTTGAAGAAAACAGAATAAGTGAGCTATTAGTAAAGTATAACAAGTTTATGCCTGTTCCAATTAAATTTGGAACTAAGACAGAAACATTACCAAAACCTGAAGGAGCAAAAGAAGAAGATCCTGCACCTACTGAAGAGGTTGATAATATTATCAACAACCCTAGCCCAGCGTGGACAAAACAACCTTCTGAATTGCAAGATGAAGATTATAAAGGATTTTATAGAGAATTGTATCCAATGCAATTCGAAGAACCTTTATTTAACATCCATCTTAATGTTGATTATCCGTTCAATCTTACCGGAATTCTATACTTCCCAAAGCTTGGTCAGGACATGAGCATGCAAAAGGATAGAATTCAATTATACCAAAATCAAGTATTTGTAACTGATAATGTAGAAGGTATTGTACCAGAATTTCTTACTATGCTTCGTGGTGTGATTGATTCTCCGGATATTCCACTAAACGTTTCTAGGTCTTATTTACAAGCTGATGGTGCGGTAAAAAAGATTTCTAGTTATATCACTCGTAAGGTAGCGGATAAATTAAATTCTTTATTTAAAAACGACAGAGAAGATTTTGAAAAGAAATGGAATGATATAAAAGTAGTTATTGAATATGGAATGCTTTCTGAAGATAAGTTTTTTGAAAAGGCAGATAAATTCGCATTATATCCTACCGTTGATGACACCTTTTTTACTTTTGAAGAATTACAAGAGAAGATAAAAGAAAATCAAACAGATAAAGACAATAAATTAGTAATCTTATACGCCTCTGATAAAGATGAGCAACATGCCTATATATCAGCTGCAAAAGACAAAGGATATGAAGTGTTATTGTTAGATTCTCCTATCGTTTCCCATCTAATACAGAAATTAGAAACTAGTAAAGAGAATATCACCTTTGTGCGTGTAGATGGTGATCATATTGATAATTTAATCAAAAAAGATGAAGAAACTATCTCTAAGTTATCTGATGAAGAAAAAGA
Source organism: Aquimarina amphilecti (assembly GCF_900109375.1). GTDB lineage: Bacteria > Bacteroidota > Bacteroidia > Flavobacteriales > Flavobacteriaceae > Aquimarina > Aquimarina amphilecti. The sequence continues at coordinate 25,428 of NZ_FOAB01000004.1, read as the reverse complement.
TGCTCTAAAAGTTGATTTAGAGAAAGTAATTCCTGCAGATAAATATACAGTTCAATTAGAAGCTATGGACAGTAACGCTTCTCCATTTATGATCACACAACCAGAATTTATGCGTCGTATGAAAGAGATGCAACAAACTGGAGGTGGCGGAATGAACATGTTTGGTAATATGCCAGAAATGTACAACCTTATCGTAAACACAAATCATGAGTTGATTGGTGAGATAAAAGATACCAAAACAGATAAAAAGAAAGAACGATTGATCAAACAATCACTTGACCTGGCAAGGTTATCCCAAAATTTATTAAAAGGTGAAGAGTTAACCGAATTCATCAAACGTAGTTTTGATATGATCAAATAATCAAGGAAATGCTCATGCTTCTTCCTTTAGATCTTAAAATTAAAGGAATCAATAAGCTAAGCTTTTAGAATATAAAACCGCTTCACTGTATAACAGTAGAAGCGGTTTTTATTTCTGATCTATGTATTACATATTTTATTATTTTTACAACATCACTTCTTTCTATTAAGATAATAAGACAAAATGAGAACTAAAATTTATCTTTTCATATTAATACTTTGTATTGGTTTTAATACGAATGGACAAGAAATCGTGTCAGGCTATTTACATTTAGAAAACCCAAAAGATTGGGAACAAAAAGTACATCTAAGTGAGGTACAATTAAATGAAAGTAATAACAGCTATACATATACTCCAATAGCATCATCAGATATTTCTGAAAAAGGATATTTCGCCTTTGATCAAAAATGGTTTAATACTAATGATCATATATACAAAATCCACCTCAACCCTATAAAAAAATCAAAAAATCAAAAATTAGTTAAAAATTCCAAGTTATTTATTTTATCAAAAAATGATTCTATTCATTTTGAAAAAGGAAACTCGTTATTTGCTAATTATTCAACCAATAACTCAGCTAATAAAGAATGGCAACAGTTAAAAAAGTTCGAGTCCAAATTTGAAAGTTTACACGATAATTTTGATACTGAAGAATACCTACTAAGGACAAAAGGATATATTAAAGACTCTTTGCAAATACTATTGGTAAAATTAATCAGTATTAAAAAACTTGATGACAAAAAATTATTAGAAAAAGATATAAAAGAAAATACTGCTTATTATAATAGTTTATTAAAAGAACTAAAATCTAGTGAAATCGATCCTTCTTTATTTATATATCTCGAGAACAAGCTTTCTTTAATTGACAAAAGAATTACTGAAAAAAAATATTCCTTAAGCATGCTTCTAAATGGAATAGCAGGGTTCATTATAATAGCTCTTGTCTTATTAATTGTTAGAAAACAAAAAAGAAGAAAAAACACTATCCATAACTCATTAAGTAATCAAGAAAACACTATCAAGGAGTTAATTATTTCTGGAAAGAGTAACAAAGAAATTGCTAATGAATTATTTATAAGCATTAACACAGTAAAAACTCATATTTCCAACATTTACAGCAAGTTAAATATTACTAGCAGAAAAGAATTATTGGTTAAAAAGTAAAATCATACCCGTACTAGTACTTTATTACAACTTTTAAAATCATACTTTTTTCAAGATATACACTTCTTTTGATTCCTAAAACAAAGGCAATCAAAACGAATGAATATTTCTCTTTTTAAAAAATGGAATTTATTACTTGGCTGGACCGTATTTACTATTTCATTGGTAGTATATATAAAAACAGCTGAACCTACAAATAGTTTTTGGGATGTAGGAGAATATATTTCTGCTTCTTCTAAATTACAAATTGGACATCCACCAGGCGCTCCCTTATTTCAGATGATCGGCGCATTTGCTTCGGTTTTCGCTACAGCCCCAGAGCAAATAGCATATACCCTTAATATTACTTCTGGAATCGCAAGTGCATTTACTATATTATTCATGTTTTGGTCGATTACCATGCTTCTAAAAAAACTAGCCATTAGCAAATCAGGTTTTACAAAAAGTACTGGCATAGCAATATTAGGAAGCGGAGTTACCGGATCATTAGCCTTTGCCTTCACTGATAGTTTTTGGTTCAACGCCGTAGAGGCTGAAGTTTATGCTACAGCAACTCTTATTCTTTCTGTTATGTTCTATTTAGGGATATTATGGCAAAGAGACATGAACCTTCCTAAAGGAAACAAATGGATTATTTTAATTTCATTTATCATTGGATTATCATTTGGTGTTCACTTTATGGGGCTACTATCTATTCCTGCTATAGGATTACTGTATTATTTCAAAAATTATCAAACAATAACATTCAAGAATTTCATTATTGCCAATATTATTGTGGTTGCTACTTTACTATTTATTTTTAAACTACTACTACCCTATACGTTAGCGTATTTTGGAGCTTCTGAAATATTCTTTGTTAATTCATTGAGCTTGCCTTTTCATTCAGGAACAATTATAGCTGGTCTAAGTTTAATTATTTGCTTTTATATTGGACTAAAATATACCCAAAAAAAAGCATATCCATTGATCAACACTTCTCTACTCTGTATACTTTTTATCTTAATAGGGTTTTCTAGCTGGTTAATGATTCCGGTTAGAGCAAATGCAGGAACAGTTATTAATGAAAATAATCCAAATAATGCTAGAGAGTTATTAGCATATTACAATCTAGAACAATACCCCAAAACTCATCTGTTTTACGGACCTCAATTCTCCGAAATCTATGGTAATCTCGATGAACAAGAGCCTTATCTAGATGATAAACCTAAATATGAAAAAGACTTAAATACAAAAAAATATGTTATTGTCAATGATTGGAAAAACGCCCGACAAAACTTAGATAATGCACATAAAACTTTATTACCAAGAATGTGGAGCACAGAGCACATTAGTAATTATATGTTATTTAGTGGACCTCTAGAATTCTCCGTTAAACCCAAATATCAGGATCAAGAAGAACTCATAGACACAGTAATTGATTTTAGAAAAAAGTATGCCTCTGGCAAATTAGATTATGATGACTATCATAAATTTCTGGAGTCATTCGGCCAATTTTTAGACATAAAACCACCCTCCTTCTTTGATAATGTATCTTATTTATTTCAATACCAAATCAACTATATGTACTGGAGGTATTTTATGTGGAATTTTGTTGGAAGACAAGACGATGTGCAGGGTAAATTATCTTCCTTACATGGAAATTGGCTTAGCGGAATATCATTTATTGACAAGTACCATTTAGGTTCGCAAGACAATTTACCGTCAGATGCTAAAAAAAATAAAGCAAGAAATACATATTACTTCTTTCCATTAATTTTAGGATTAATTGGGTTAGTTTTTCAATTCAAAAAAGATAAAAAGAACTTCTGGGTATTATTGGTATTCTTCCTATTTACCGGATTATCATTAAAAATTTATCTCAATGAAAGACCTTTTGAACCTAGAGAACGAGATTATGCGTTGGTAGGATCTTTTTACGTATTTGCTATATGGATTGCATTTGGTGTGTACGCCCTTTTTGATCTGTTAAGACAACAAATTAATCCTAAGAAAGCTGTTTTTATAATCTTAATGATTTCATTACTTGCAGCACCTTCTTTATTAATTTCTCAAAACTGGGATGATCATGATCGATCTAATCGATATACCGCTCAATCTTCCGCAAAAACATACTTATCATCTTGTCAAAAAGATGCAATTTTATTTTCTATCGGTGACAATGATAGCTTTCCACTCTGGTATACACAAGAAATAGAAGGTTATCGAACAGATATACGCATTCTGATTACTAATTTACTGGCTACAGATTGGTATGTTGATCAGATGAAAAAAGCCGCTTACGATGGTAAACCTGTGCCCTCGCAATTAGATCATAAATTTTATGCCTATGGTAATAATGATGCGATTTTCTATAAAGAGGTTACCAAAGATACGATGCTTATCAAAAACTGGATGCGATGGATTGAATCAGATGACGATAGAACCAAAGGAGAGCTTATGAACGGAAAAATAGTATCCACCTTTCCTACTAAAAATATACGAATACCCGTAGATAAAGAAACTGTATTAAGAAACGGAATTGTTTCTAAAAAAGATGCTGATCAAATTGTACCATATATCGATATTCATCTAAAAGGCAATTACATCCCTAAACATAGATTGATGATGTTAGATATTATAGCCAATAACAATTGGGAACGCCCCATATATTTTACCGGAGGTAGTTTTGGTGATGATGATTACATCTGGATGAAAGATTATTTACAACTAGATGGAATGACTTATAAACTTGTTCCTATTAAAACGAAAGTTAATCCAAGTAATCCTTATCAGTTAGGAAGAGTGAATACAGATTCTATGTATCAAAACGTGAAAGCGTGGGATTGGGGAAATGGAGACAGTACAGAAATCTATCACGATATTGAGACTAGAAGAAACGGAATATCCTATAGAACCAATATTAGCAGATTAGCAAATCAATTAATTAAAGAAAAGCAGCTAACTAAGGCAGAGGAAATTTTAGATTTAGGAATAGAGAAAATGCCTTTAGACATTTATGAATACTATACTCCATTACATCCATTTATAAATAGTTATTATCAAATAAATAAAGATGAAAAAGCTAGAGCTCTATGGACACAATTAGCAGAAAAATACCAGGAACAGCTATTGTATTTTGCAAACCTATCTTATGAACGGCAGCAAGAACATTTTGAAAGCATCATGGATAATGTGACTTATTATAGAGATCTTGTCGATACCTTAGTTGAAAATCAGGATACTACCCTTATGGATGTAGAAATAGATACATTTAATAGATATATCAACTTATTCCCTAGATTTTTTGCTAGACAAGAAAGATCTAATCCTAGTACTTCGCCAAAAGATGAGGAGAATTTATTGAAAGAATTGAGATCAGAAAAAGAAGTTCAATAGTTTATGAAGTAAAAAAACCTCCTGACCCAAGTTTTCAGGAGGTTTCTACTACATAATCTAATTAAAATTATCCTTTAACAGGTTTTGTAGTTTTCTTTTTCCCAATGTGTTTTGCATAGAACCCCATCATTGCTTTATACATTGCTACAGAGTTTTCTTCCTTAGCAAAACCATGACCCTCATCATATTTTACCATATAGGGAACATCAAACCCTTTTTCTCTTAGCGCTTTTACAATTTGATCAGACTCATCAATATTAACACGAGGATCATTTGCTCCTTGTACTACAAATAATGGTTTCTTAATCTTATCTATTTGATATACCGGCGAAACTTCTTCCATAATAGCCTTTTCTTCTGCTACATCTTCGTCATACCATATCTCTTTTATAATTTTTAAATAAGGCTTCCAATATGGAGGAATTGTTTTCATAAAAGTAAATAGATTAGATACTCCTACATAATCAACTCCACAAGCATAAAGATCAGGTGTTTTAGTTAATCCTCTCAGTACAGCATATCCACCGTGACTACCACCATAGATTGCTACTTTATCTTTATCTACCCAACCTTGATCAATTACATATTGTAATCCATCTTCTACATCATCCATTGCTTTTCTTCCAATTTGTTTGAATCCAGTTTCTAAGAATTCTCGACCGTATCCTCCAGAAATTCTAAAGTTTACTTGAAGCGTAGCATATCCTCTACTAGCAAACAGTTGTGATTCCGGATTGAATCCCCAAGAATCTCTTATTCCCTGTGGTCCACCATGTGGGTTTACAATCAATGGTACTTTCTCACCTTTTTTAACTTCTTTAGGCAAAGTAATGTATCCATGTATCGTTAATCCATCTCTACTTTTGAAGGTAATTGGGCGCATCTCTGCCATATCATTCTCCTTAAGTTGCGGCATTAAATTATACAGTAACTTAAATTCATCTTTTTTAGCATCATAAGAGTAATACACTCCGTATAATTTATCACTCTGAAAAAAGATCAAATACTTATCCTCTTCATCCGTTTTTCCAGCTATTGAATATTGATGATCAGGAAATTCTTTAGAAATTCTTTCATGCAGTTTCTTATAATAATCACTTACTGGAATTATCACCCTTTTTTCTCCTTGATATGAAAAGTAATCTAATTCATATCCTCTTTTTCTTGATAATGATAAATTAGAAACATCGTACTTATCATTAGAGAATAATTTTTTGATTACTTTATCAGCTTTTAAATCATATAAGTAAATCTGTGATTTATCAGAATCCAAATTAGATACAACATATGCATCATGAGGGTTTTCTGTTGAGTAATCATAATTTAAAATTGAGAAAGTGTCTTTCCAATTCATTTTTTTGATTACTTCATATTTACCTTCTTCTTTCGCATAATAAAAGTCAATATTCACTCCATCTCTAATTTTACCATATCCTCTAAGGTTACCATCTTTATCGAAGTTATAACCTGAGATAGGGTTAGCGGCATCCTCATTTTTAAACAATTGCTTAATTTCTCCAGTAATAATATTAATCTTATATGGCTCAAAAATCTGTTTATTGTTTTTGTTCATAGAGATGATCATATGATTCTCATCTTCTTTTAAACCTTCCAAGATATTTACTTGCACTCCATCATAAGGAGTCAGTTCTTTCTGATCTGTCCCGTCTATATTTGCGGCAAAAAGATGGTAATCTTCATTCCCTCCTTTATCCATTACATATACCAGTCGTTCATTATTAGCCCAACCATATCCACGAATTAGTTCTTCTTTTTCTTCTATTACTCGAGTTACCTTATCTGTTGCTATTTCCTTAACATATACGTGGTTTTTACTATTCTCATCTTTCTCTCTATAAGAAAGATATTTTCCGTTTGGAGAAAATTGAAAACTTCTTGCTTTTGGTCTTGCAAAATAATCTTCTACAGAATATTTATAATCACCTTGATCCAAACTTGCTATTTTCTCTAATTCTGTATCAGAAGAAACCAGTGCTGGATTCCCTGGTATTGTTTTTTCTGATTTTTCCATTTCTAATGGTAGTTCCATTCCGCCTTGATAAAAAGTTCCTGTTAATTTATTATTTTCTAGAGATGCCACATACTTGATCCCTGCTTGTTTAAATTTCAAAGTTAATTGATTGTTTTCAAAAACTGTAACATCCATAGAAATTCCAGTTGCGCCTTGAGTTGGACTATCCATTTTAGAAGATAAATCCCCTTCATTTCCCTCTATATGAAATATTAGAGGCATTTCTGTACCTTGTACAGATAATTTCCCTTTCCACGTACCTATTACTTCTTGTCCATAAATTTGGGTAAATGACGAACATAGTAATACTATGAATGCCCCCATAAATGATTTTAATAAATGTTTCATCTGATTTTATTTAGATTGATGTAAATTATGTAGATATCTATGGAATTAGTAATCGATATTCAATTTTTGTTACAATATTTCTCGCATTTAACAAATAAGATTTCACAATTGTAGCTTAATTAAATCTTCCATCTGTTACAATTTTCATAAAGATTATATCACTAATTATCCTTTTAGTATTTTAGTTCATTAACACAAATAACCCTCATTATGAAAAGAATTTTAGTAGTATTATTAACTATCTCTATATTAAGTTGTAATCAAAATAAAAAAGATGAAAATGTAAAACCTGAAATTACTGAGAACAAAGATGCAATTCCTGTAGAACCAAATGGCGGAATTGGAGATGGAGCTTTATCAATCTCTGATCATTTTATTAAGAGTATAGAAAAAGCACATAAAAAAGAAGAGTTCTTACGGCACAAAGCTGTTAGTTTTTACATAAAAATTATTTTTAATGGACAAGAACATTTAGAAGGTAAAGTCACCATGCTTACTAATTCTTCGAAAATAAGAATTGATAAAAAAGATGAAAGTAAACTTATCTATGATGGAGAAAATGTATATCTCTGTCCAGCTGATGCCAATGATAAAGGGGCACGTTTTGATATGTTCACTTGGACTTATTTCTTTGGGTTACCATATAAATTGAGTGACCCAGGTACTAAGTGGGAAATGCAAGATGATAGAACTCTTAATAATGTTCTGCATAGCACTGCCAAGCTTACTTTTGAAGAAGGAACAGGAGATGCTCCTGATGATTGGTATGTAATTTATGCTGATCCTGTTGCTAAATCACTACAAGCTGCTGCTTATATAGTCACTTATGGAAGTGAAGGGAATACTTCTAAAGCAGAATCAGATCCTCACGCCATTCATTATAAAGAGTTTACTGCCGTAGATTCTATTCCTTTTGCAACGAAATGGGAGTTTTATGGCTGGACTTCAGAAAAAGGAATGACTGATAAATTAGGTGAAGCCACTATTAGTGATATTACATTTTTAGAAAATGAAGGAGCGTTATTTGATGATCCTGAAAACTCTAAAATTATTGACTAAAAAAATTCAGTAATTAAGTAAAAAATAAAAGACCGCTATAATAGCGGTCTTTTTTAATTCACAACTTCAGTAAAGTTTACAATCCCGAAATTACGAATTCCTCCCAGTTCCCTATTGATGCCCTATTGCACGTCATTGGTTTAGCACCATTTTCTGAGCTAACATATTTATTATTATTACCTTTTAAGGCGTATTTATTTCCTCCTCTACTCACAAGTGTAAATTGTTCCCAAGAGCCAATTTGAGCTCTACTACAAGTAATAGAACTAGTACCATTCTCACTACTTACATATTTACCATTGTTTCCTTTAAGTGCTACTTTTCCACCACTTAATGTTATTACTTCAAACTTTTCCCACCCTTGTGCAGTTGTTCGATTACAGTTCATTGGTTTACCTCCGTTTTCACTACTGACATATTTATCATTATTTCCTTTCAGCTCAATTATGTTATCGGAAACAACTGGAGGATACATTTTATTTATACCTAATACATCGCTATCAGACAAGCCATTACGTTGCGCATTATAGGTATTTCCATTAACACGAGTTATTGTAGGTTGTCCATTTTTAGAAAAAGCATATGATCCGTACATCATAATACTTCCTAGATCCAGACTAGAAGTATATTCATTTCCATCTTGACCTTGTTCTATATAAGTTTTAAAATTAAAATCTTTACCATTTTGAATATTTTCGAATAATACTTTTATGTACTGATCTCTATCTTTTCTACTTTGTTCATGCCACAAACCAATTGCATGACCAATTTCATGAATTGTATTCCCTGTTGAACATCCATTTGCTAAAGTAATATCTTGACGACCACCAATACGGCCCACATATGAAGAACAACCAGATCCATTCTTGAAATACACATAACTAGATTGATTGGTACGTGGTTCAAATCTAAGCGCTGTTTTAGACTCCCAATGAGCTATAGCATTTGTAATTCTTGATTGGTTAGGCATTCCATTTTCAATAGAATAATGCACAATGTTATTTGGCCATCTCCCTCCTGTTCTTCCCACTCCCTTATTCGTATCAGATAGTTCTATTTTAATATCTCCTTCTAAGATGTAATATTTATTGATACTTTCTACATCTATTTCCTCTCCATTTAGAGTTATTCTGAATAATTCTCCAGTCTCATCTGGATATGCCTGTTCCAATACAAAATCATCATATGTTTCTTGTTGATTATTGGACTCTAACTCCTGCGATTCACAGGATATTAATAGCACACTTATCATTAGCCCAAACAAAAAAGGCTTGAGAATTTTAAAATTATTCTTCATAATACAGGTTTGTGTAAGTTTTAAAAGCAATACTATATTAATCATTACTTTCCTTTTTACTTTACAGAAAATACTAAGTGCCATAAAACTGTAAAAAAACGAGTGGTATAAAAAAGTATTCGTTTTACACGGGTCTAACGAAGACTTGATAAAATCAGTATTTATAATACTTTATTATAGGATCTTATGATTAAATCATCTTACCCTAAGGATTACATTAAAATATAATATACTTGCTCATTTTTTTGTATCTTGTAGTAAACACAGAGTATCCAACTAAAATCCTAACTCATGACTTCTTTATTTAAAAAATTACAACTTCCGCCATCACTTGATGAAATACTAATATTAAATGAGCCTGAAGGATTTTGTAAAGAATTAAATTGTTTAAAAGATATTCTTGTAAAAGAATCTTTAATACAAGTATCTGAGGTCGATTTTGCAATAGTTTTTGTTAAGGAAAAGAAACAAATCGAAAACCGAATAGAAACTATCTATCCCAAATTGGTTGGTGACGCTGTTCTATGGTTTGCATACCCTAAAAAAAGTTCTAAAAAGTATAACTCTGAAATCACGAGAGATAATGGATGGGGAGTTTTAGGTGATTACAATTTAGAACCTGTTAGACAAGTAGCTATTGATGAAGATTGGAGTGCATTACGTTTTAGAAAAGTAAGTTTTATTAAAAAAATGACCCGAAGTAAAGGGTTTGCTCTTAGCACTGCTGGTAAAGAAAAAACTACAGGAATTTAATGAATTGGCATTTATATATTTTATCCGGTGTTTTTATAATTGCCGGTGTTTTTCATCTTATCAAACCAAAGGCATTTATCAGAATCATGCCTTTGTATATTCCATATCACAAACAGCTAGTATACCTAAGTGGTATTGCTGAAATCATGGCTGGTATAGGTATTTTGTTTGTACAGACAAGGTTTTTTTCAATTTGGGCTATTATAGGTATGTTGGTTGTCTTTTTTCCTGTTCATATACATATGCTTATTAATAAAAAAGCGAGTTTAAATCTCCCTAAATCAGTTCTTATTTTTAGAATATTACTCCAATTCGGTTTGATATATTGGGCACAATTATACTTTTAAACAACAACACTATTGGATCTATTTACTTCTCAAAACCAGAATATTCAATTAAAAATGCCAGATGCTGATGTATCTTATTTTCCCTTTTTTTTTGAAAAAACTGAGGCCGATCAATTGTTTGATATACTAAAAAAGTCTATTCAGTGGCAACAAGATGATATAAAAGTATTTGGAAAAGTTCATAAGCAACCTCGTCTAACAGCGCTCTACTCCAGTAATAAAAACACTTATACTTACTCTAACATTACAATGCAGCCTCATGTATTTACGGATGAATTATCGAAGATTAAAAAAAAAGTAGATCATATAAGTTCCGAGATATTTACTACCTGTTTACTAAATCTGTATCGAGACGGTCAAGACAGCAATGGCTGGCATTCTGATAATGAAAAAGAACTTGGTCCTGAACCTATAATAGCTTCTGTAAGCTTTGGAGAAGAAAGATGGTTTCATTTTAAACATAAAACTAAAGAACTAAAGCAAAAACTTTTATTACAGCATGGTAGTTTGCTTATAATGCGCGGAAAAACACAAGAGAACTGGCTACATCAATTGCCCAAATCAAAAAAAATCAAAAATCCACGTGTTAATCTTACCTTTCGGATAATTAATTAAAATCTCCTGTAAAAGAACAAAAGATAGATACTTATATGATCAAGTCTACATGTCTAGCATAATCTACAGATTTTAGATTATAATTATCTTTTTTCCATAATATTAAAGTGAGTATAAAAAAACTAAGATGTATCATCGATAACTCTGTAGAATTAGCATCCAATAAAAACAACGATAAAAATAAGAACAAAATAGATCCACTTATCAATACCTCTTTCGTGTAATAACCAAGAATTAAGAACATTCCTATAATAAACTCTTCAAAAGGAACTAACGGAGCTAATGCTTCGATCAAATCATATTTGAATACAGTTGATTTCAAAAAGTACGTATCAATTTCTTTCAGAAACTCTGAATAAATAATTACATTATAGGTACTATGTAATACTAAAAAAGCCCCAAACAGTATTCTTACTGCTGTGTATAAGTAAACCCTAAATTTCATTGCTGATTTGTGTTAAAAATTCGCGGGGCAAAACTATAAAATGTTGTCCACTATTTACTTGTAGAATTACAGGAACAACTTGTACTTTTAAAACATAACTAACTAAATATCAAGCGAATCAATCAAAAAAACCGAAAAACACTTGTACAAAACAGTTATTGCGTTTGATTTTATTTTTGTAACTTTAAAACAAAAGAAAAAATTGATTATGAATCGTTATACCTTACACGAGACCTTTGTTGTACATCAATATTCATTTGATAAATGGGAAGCGGAACCTCATAATCACAATTATTTCGAGATTATTTTTGTAGAAAAAGGAAGTGGTTATCACACGATTAATGGCATTCGTTTTCGCTATAGAAAAAACGATATTTTTCTACTTGCTCCTGAAGACACACATCATTTTGAAATAGAAAAACATTCTGGTTTTACCCACTTTAAATTCACAGAACTTTTATTTTCTAGTAAAGTCAACTTACCCGATAGGAAATATTGGTTACAAAGAATTGAACAATTACTACATCACCCTAATATTATTCCAGGTGATGTGATTTCACACGAAGATGACCGAAGTATTATTTGGGATATCCATAACGTTGTTATGGAGGAGTTTAAAAATGAAAAGATATATTATCAAGAAATTATTTCTAATGCAATTAGTACTATACTAAGCATCATTGTTCGTAATATTTCTGACAAATATAGTTCTCATAATAGAAATGTCTCCATAAATGATTCTAGAATAGATCAGATACTTGGCCATATACGACAGAATGTATATGACAATGATCTTACCAAGATTAGTTATATGGCCAATAAGTTCAATATGTCTCAAAGTTCAATAAGTAGTTATTTCAAAAAAGCAACTGGAGAATCTATACATCAATATGTAACTAAATACAAAATGAAATTAGTAGAATATAGATTACAAAATACAGAATTTACGATCGCAGAAATTGCTTATCAATTAGGGTATACCGATGAGAGTCATCTTACTAAGACATTTAAAAAGTATTTCTCAATGTCTCCTAAACAGTATCGAAAGGATCTTGCCGTGAATAAGTAAATTCTAAATTCAATTTTACCCAAAAATATCATTTAATATTTTAGCTAAACGTATTCCTCCCTTTTGTAATTGAGCTCTTACAGTTGGAAAATAGTTATACATATATTTATAGCCTAATTTCTCTCCTACATTAGCAGAAGCGTATACTTTTTTTGCCAAGTTTTGTGATTCGTAAATCCAATCCAATACTTCTCCTTTTTCTATTGCTTCTATTTCTGACAAAGATAATTCGTCTGCATTATTAGCTAATTCGGTATAACTCATTCCATAATAATCAAGCATCTCACTATCCCAAACTCTGTGTAAGTTAGATCCTTCTCTAAACCAACGCACCTGAATATCATTCCCTCCTTTATCTTCTCCTCTTCCTACATGTAATGGTTGATGTAGATCTCCAATAAAATGGACTAACATTTTAAGATGAAACTCTTTATCTTCCTGGGATGAATCATCACTTTTCAAAATTTCTATACATTTTTGAATCCCTTGAACTAAATCTCCTCGTTCACTAGGAGTTTCTTCTCCATATTTTTTATCAAAAGAAAAATTCACATAATGCCAAGGACTATATCCTCTATAACGATCATCACTTTTTATTTCATCAGCATAAATTGAAACAAAAGCCAACCCTTTACCTTTTAGAAGATTTGTAATATTCCTTTTAGCTTTTTCCGTAAGAAAATTATCAGCTATCTCTCCTGTAACTCTATGACCTGTTTTGCCCCAGTCGTCATTGAAAGAAAATCCATTAAAAGAAATAACAAGTAATAAGAAAAATGTAATGTATCGAGTAATCATTAGTATAAATTTTGAAGCAAAGATAAAAAAGGGTATGTTAGTGAATCATTAAATGTTATTTTTAACAATGTTATTTTACTAAAAGATTTTAGATTAAAAATATGGCAGCATATTTATCGTTTGATTAAAGACATACCCTATAAACCCCATTATATATGAAGATACGATTTTCAATTTTTCTAATTGCTTTTACAACATTGTGTTTAGCTCAAGAAAAAGAAGAAAAGGAATATAATTCTGCAACTGTTAGAGTTAATCGCCTTATAGAAGGTACATTAACTACCCCATACTCTGATGACAGTGTTCCTCTTATTATTTTTATCATGGATTCTGGAGCTATCAATAGAGAGGGTAATGACAGAATGTCTAAAAATGATGCTTTCAAATTATTAGCGATAGAATTAGCAAAAAAAGGTGTAGCTTCTTATCGTTACGATAAAAGGCTCTTCAAAATTGATGCTGTTGGAATTAGAGAACACGAAATTTTATTAGAACATTTTATTCAAGATGCAAAATCAATAGTTACGTATTTTAAGGAAAACGGAAACTACACAAAAGTTGTTTTAGCAGGTCATGGGCAAGGTTCTTTAATAGGAATTATGGCTGCCAAGGGAAATGTTGACGGGTTTATATCAATAGCTGGAAATGCGCAATCAGTGGATCAAATTGTAATCCAACAATTAGAAAAACAAGCTCCTGGATTAGATAAAAGTGCTGCAGTAGCTTTTGCTGATTTAAAAGAAAAAGGAAGAGCAATGAATTATGATCCTGCGTTAGAATCTATTTTTGGTTATAAACTACAACCTTTTATGAAATCTTGGATTAAGTACACACCATCTGAAGAAATAAAAGACTTAAATATCCCTATTTTAGTATTACAAGGTGATAAAGATTTGCAAGTAGAAGTTTCTGAAGCAGAAAAATTAAAAGAAGCTGTCCCGAATGCCGAGTATGTAATCATAGAAAACATGAATCATATACTTAGAGAGATAAAAGGCAGCAGATTAGAAAATCATAAATCCTACAACGAATACTGGCTTAAAATTATGCCAGAAGTTACCACTAGTATTGTTAACTTCGTAAAAAAGTAACTAATTAAAAGAAGTACTAACCCTAACCTTATTTAATTGAATTCACATCGTATTGTATTTTCTGATATAGATGGAACGCTACTTAATTCGGAAAGAGAGCTTTCTGATTTCACTATTTCAGAAATAAAACGAATAAAAGATACTGTTCCTGTTATATTAATCTCTTCGCGTATGCCTAGCGCGATGGTTCATCTTCAAGAAGAATTGGGTATTACACATCTCCCATTAATCTGTTATAATGGAGGTCTAATATTAGTCGATAAAAAACCAATCCATTCTACTTTCATACATCCAGATATTATACAAGAACTTAGTAACTTTAATACTAACAATTCATTTCATATAAGCTTATATCATAATGATGATTGGTTTGTTCCAGAAATGGATTTTTGGGCAAATAGAGAATCTCAAAACACTAAAGTTACTCCTGTAGTAAAATCAGCTAAAATAGTTATTGAAGAATGGAAAGCAGAAAATAAAGGAGCTCATAAGATCATGTGCATGGGAGATGAAAAACATATTGATGAAGCTTTTAATTTTTTAGAAACACATTTTAGCGAAAAACTACATTTATATAGATCAAAGCCTACGTATATCGAAATTGCTCATAAAAGTATTTCGAAATTAACTGCTATAGAATTACTACTTAATAGCCATTATAACATTTCTCTATCAGAAGCAGTAGCTTTTGGCGATAATTATAACGATATTGCTATGATAAATGCGGTTGGTACCGGAGTAGCTGTTGCCAATGCTAAGCCTGAAACCTTAAAAATTGCTGATGTAGTAACCCTCCCAGGAAAAGAAGATGGTGTCGCTACATATATTAAAAACAATATCTAATACTTGTGCTAAGAAAAATTAATCTGATTAGAACCCTAATCCTTTACATTTTTATATCTAATTCTTTAATAGGCTGTAAGTCTACTGAATCTGCAGTAAAAGTAGATACTACTCCCATTATTGCATCTTTAGATTTAGTAAACATTATAGATGATAAAATAAAAGTAGAATTACGTTTCAATAATGTAACTACAGATACTATCAGTTATTTTCTGCCAAAAATAGTTCCTGGTACATATCAGAACAACAATTATGGAAAATACATAGAAAAGTTTAAAGCTTTTGACACTGAAGGAAATGAGTTAAGTGTACAAAAACACGGTGATAATCGCTGGAAAATAAATAATGCAAGAAAATTAAGTTCACTAACCTATTTAGTTAACGACACTTTTGACACCGAGGAGAGTCATCAAGTTTTTTCTCCAACAGGAACAAATATTTTACAAAACAAAAACTTTGTTCTTAATTTATATGCTTTCGTAGGGTATTTTGATAACATGAAGGAAAAAAAATATAATCTATTTATTAAACACCCTATAGATATGGAAGCCTCGACTTCTTTATCCGAGTATTTACCAAAAGAACCTGAAATTGGAGCTTTATATGATACGGATGTCTTCATTTTTAACAGATATGCAGATTTAGCAGATTCTCCAATAATGTACTCCATTCCTGATAAAGTAACTTTTAACATTAATGAAATTGAAGTTTTGCTTAGCGTTTATTCTCCTAGTAAACTTCATCGTGCAGCGCAATTAATGCCCCAAATGGAGCGAATGATTAGAGCGCAAAAAAACTTTTTAGGATACATTAACACCACCAAAAAATATAGTGTTTTATTATACCTTTCTTCTTCTAAAAGTGATGATGCAAAAGGTTTTGGAGCCTTAGAACATAACACTTCTACGGTTGTTGTGCTTCCTGAATCAATTCCTTTACAAAAACTAAATGAATCATTGATAGATGTAGTTTCGCATGAATTTTTTCATATCGTAACTCCATTAAGCATACATTCTGAAGAAATTCATGATTTTGACTACAACAATCCAAAAATGTCAAAGCATTTATGGTTATATGAAGGTACTACAGAGTATTTTTCTTTATTATTTCAGATTAATCAAGCTCTTATTGGAAAAGAAGATTTTTTTGAAAGAATTTTAGAAAAAATAGATCATTCCAAAAGTTTCGATCAGAGTTTTTCTTTTACAGAAATGAGCAAAAATATACTACAAGAACCATATTTAGAAAATTATGGTAATGTATATGAAAAAGGAGCTCTTATTTCCATGTGCATTGATATTATTATGCACGAAAAAAGCAGTGGAGCTTATGGTATTGTTGATCTTATAAAAGGATTGTCTGGTAGATTTGGGAGTGAAAATCCTTTTAAGGATGAGGAGTTGATAAATGTAATAAAAGAAGTCTCATATCCGGAAGTGGCGGATTTTCTAAAGTCTCATGTAATAAATAATACTCCTATTGACTATGGATATTATTTGGAAAAGGCCGGTTTGATATACAATACTATAGAAATCCCTTCTGAATATTTTATATATGAACAAGAACCTTTCATCAAAGGCTCTGAAACTACTAAAAAGGTTGTCTTTACAGCTGGTGCAGAGCGTAATAATTTTCTAAAAGAAGTAGGTATAAAAAGAGGAGATATTTTACTAAGTATAAATAGTAAGACATATACAATTAAAAATATTTATGATCTTTTTAGTGATTCTAATAAATGGAACATTGGTGATGATATCGTTTTTATTATTGAACGTGATCAAAATATATTAAAACTCGCATCTAAAGTAATTGCTCCCGCAGTGGAAAAAGTAGTACTTAAGCAAAACCCCAATGCAACAGAAAAACAAATAGCAATACTAAAGAGTTGGATTAATGACTAACTCATTAAGAAGTTAATTTTGTTTTAATCCAAAAATTGTATTTTGCAGGGCATCTCATAATATAATGAACTCACACTATGGAAAATGCTCCTTTTTTTACCAATGACACTATTGTTTTTGGAATTCTAATGCTATGCTTAGGTCTTGTTTTTTACACATCATCAATCAAAACAAGTTTTTGGCAGGGGTTCTATAAATTCGTTCCCGCGTTATTACTTTGTTATTTACTACCTGCAATATTTAATTCCTTAGGAATTATATCACCAGAATGGAAAGAATTAGATACCAACGGAGAGATTATAGAAAAATCTTCTAGCGTATATTATATAGCCAGCAGATACTTATTACCCGCTTCTTTGGTATTAATGACACTTAGCATTGATTTAAAAGCAATATTTAATTTAGGGCCAAAAGCATTAATTATGTTCGCTACTGGAACTATTGGTATCATAATCGGAGGACCAATAGCTATTTTATTAATCTCTTTAATTTCTCCTGAAACTGTTGGAGGTGCAGGATTTGATGCTGTTTGGAGAGGATTATCTACACTAGCAGGAAGTTGGATTGGTGGTGGAGCCAATCAAGCAGCCATGTTAGAAATTTATGAATACAATCCAGATAAATATGGAGGTATGGTTTTAGTTGATATTGTTGTGGCAAACCTTTGGATGGCTATCTTGTTAATTGGTATTGGAAAAAGCGCTAAAATTGACAAATGGTTAAAAGCTGATAGTAGTGCGATTGAATCTCTTAAAGAAAAAGTATCTGCTTATGCAGAAAGTGTAAACAGAAATCCGACCTTAACCGATTATATCATCATGCTTTCCATTGCTTTTACCACAGTAGGCTTGGCACATTGGGGAGCAAATGGAATGTCGAGTTTTTTATCTAACAATTTTGAAGTATTTAATGACAAAAGTTCTGCCTTATCTTCATTTACCTCTCAATTTTTCTGGATGATCACCATAGCTACTTTTATTGGAATTTTATTATCCTATACTAAAGCTAAAAAATATGAAGGAGCGGGTGCTAGTAAAATTGGTAGCATTTTTATTTATATTCTAGTCGCAACCATTGGAATGAAGATGGATTTAAAGATGATCTTAGAAAACCCTGGATTAATTGCAATTGGACTTGTATGGATGACTATACATGCAATTCTTCTAATTGGTGTTGCTAAACTAATTAAGGCTCCTTACTTTTTCCTTGCTGTAGGTAGTCAAGCTAATGTAGGTGGAGCAGCATCGGCACCTGTCGTTGCAGCAGCATTTCATCCATCCTTAGCTACCGTTGGAGTACTCTTAGCTGTGTTTGGTTATGTAGTAGGAACCTATGGCGCAATTCTATGTACAATATTAATGCAAATTGCCTCGGGAAGTTAGTTTTTCAATCTAAATTATAGCATCTTTGTACTCCATTTTTTCAAAATTAAAAAACCATCAATGCAACGATTTTTCACCATATTATTTTTATCTATTCTAATACTAAGTTGTAGTACTCCAAAGAAAGAAGGAAATGTTTCTATAAATGGAACTGTAAAAGGGCTTAAAAAAGGAACTTTGTACCTTCAAAAGATACAAGACACTGTTTTAATAAATTTAGATTCATTGGTTATCGATGGAGATCCATTATTTTCATTTCAAACTACTGTTCAAGAACCTGAAATTCACTATTTATTTCTAGATAAACACGATGGAACTCAATTTAATGATCGTATTGATTTTTTTGCGGAGCCAGGAGAAATTACGATCAATACTTCGTTAAATGGTTTTGAGAAAGATGCAATAATTGCTGGAGGTAAAAACCAAACTAAGTTGATTGAGTATAACAAAATGAACAAAAGATTCAAGGAGAGAAATCTGAGAATTATAAAGGAAGATTATGAAGCTAAAAAGCAAAATGACGAAGAAAAATTAGCTGAAAATGATATCGCCTATAAAAACCTATTGAGACAAAAGTATTTGTACACTATTAATTTTGCTATTAATAATAGAAAACTTGAAGTAGCTCCATACATAACTCTTAACGAAGTTTTTGACGCTAATATTAAATATTTAGATACTGTGGTAAAATCATTATCTCCAAGAGTTAAAAAATCCATTTATGGAAAACAACTTACAGATTACCTACTAGAACGAAAAACTAAAGAAGCAGATAGAATAAAAAAAGATAATTAGATTTAATCTTAGAAAAGCAATTACTACTACAGTTTATCAGTATAATATTAATAGTAATCCCATATTCGACTTAAAACAATTTTCATTAACTTAATTGACTCACAATTAACTCTTTAAACTTCAATTATGTTAAAAAAAATTTTAAATTTAAAAGGGGCTCAACAACTTAATAGAAAAGAACAAAAAGGTATTTCTGGAGGAGGACGTCCTGGTTCTGGAGGTGGTGGATGCTGTAATCCAGCATTATCTTGTTGTACAACCACTGATTTAGTTAATAACCCTGAATGTGGTGCAACTTATATCCCTGGATGTTACTTCCATCCTGCTAATCCAAATACTCCAAGTTACCCATATTACAATTGTTGTATTTAACGTATTTATATTTTAAAAATTGATGAAGAGACATATTCAAGTCATCATTTCATGAATTTATATCAAAAAAAATCCTGATTTCTTTCGAAATCAGGATTTTACACTTTTAAGAGCCGATGGAGGGACTCGAACCCACGACCTGCTGATTACAAATCAGCTGCTCTAGCCAGCTGAGCTACATCGGCAAAGCGGTTGCAAATATAATTTCTGTAATGATATTTGCAAATACTTTTTTAAAAAAATTATAATGAATTTACTTTTTCAGCTAAAGACTTTGCTGTTTTTTCTAAATCTTCTTTGATAGACTTAAAATGTTTTGCTGCATTTTCTACATTACGATCACTAACTCTTACCATAAAAGCGTCAAAAGAGTTGATAGCCTCATCAATAATTACTTCTCCTGCCTTTTTATCTTTATCTGGGTTATTTTCCTCCCAGATGTATACTTCCTCGATGATATCGCCTAATACGTAGTTAATATCTTTCTTAAGATTTCTTTTATTTGCCATTTTCTAAAATATTTTATGCAAAATTAGTCTTTTAAACCATTTATCAAACGGTTTTACTTTTAAATATATACTTGTAAAAGTTTTGCACCTGCTGAAATCGCCTTCACGCCTTGTATAGAAGCTGGAACCAAAATTGTTTCTCCATAAGTAACATTAACCTTTTGCTCTCCGTGTATTATTTCTGCTTTTCCTTCTACACACATATATATTACAAAAGAATCTAATTTTTTATGTGACAAAGAAACTTCTTCATCGACCGCTACTAAATTGGTAATAAAGTGCGGACACTCCACTAAGTTTGTTACTTGATTTCTTTCTAAGTTATACTGAACTTTATAATCGGAATTGTCACTAAAATCTATAGCCTCTAGAGCGTCTTGTTGATGTAACTCTCTATAATTACCCTCTGAATCTTTACGATCCCAATCATAAACTCTGTAAGTGATATCAGAAGTTTGTTGAATTTCTGCCAAAAGAACTCCTTTTCCTATAGCATGTATCAATCCAGAATACACAAAAAATGTATCTCCTTCTGCAACTGATTCATAATGTAAAATATCTTTGATTGTCTTATTAGCAACATGTTTTTCATATAACTCAGGGCCTACTTCTTGATTAAAGCCTATAATGATATTTGCATCTTTATCTGCCTGAGTAATATACCACATTTCGGTCTTACCTAATGAATTATGTTTTTTCCTTGCTATTTCATCACCAGGATGTAATTGTACAGATAAATCCTGTTTAGCATCAATAAACTTAATTAATAAAGGAAATTTAGCACCAAATCTATCGAAGTTCTTTTTCCCTATTAATTTGTGCTGATAACTAGTCAAAAGTTCTTTTAATGTCTTTCCTTCAAACTCTCCATTAACTACAATCGAACAATCACCTTCTACATCACTTATTTCCCAACTTTCTCCTATGAAAGAACCTTTTGGTTTTTTTCCAAGAAGATTATTTAATTTAGAGCCTCCCCATATTTTTTCTTTCAAGATAGGTTGAAACTTTAGTATGTAAAGTGAATCACTACTCATTCATTATTTCTTTGACCGTTTTAATGGCTTGTTTTAAATGTTTGGATGCATTAACACTATTAAATTTTAGCCTAATTACACCTTCTTTATCTATAACGTATGTTTCTCTTCCAGGTAATACACCAAATAAACCAGATTTAACACCAAAAAGCTTTCTTAAGCTACCATTACTATCTGATAAAAAAATGAAAGGCAAACTGTACTTGTTTTTAAATCTTTCGTGAGATTTAACATTATCTGAACTTATACCTATAACTTCTACTCCTTCTTTTTTAAAATCTTCGTAACTATCTCTAAAGTCACAAGCTTCTTTTATACAACCTGGAGTAAAATTTTTGGGATAAAAATAAATTACCAATGGGA
Source organism: Aquimarina amphilecti (assembly GCF_900109375.1). GTDB lineage: Bacteria > Bacteroidota > Bacteroidia > Flavobacteriales > Flavobacteriaceae > Aquimarina > Aquimarina amphilecti. The sequence continues at coordinate 3,472 of NZ_FOAB01000004.1, read as the reverse complement.
TTTTACCAACATAATCAACGCTGTGAAAATCATTACCATCATCTTTAATTGCTGTGAATTGGGGAATTTTACCGCCTATTTCTAAAGCCATAAATGATTCTATTTACCATCATATATTACATAGTTCCGTGGAGTTTCGAATAATGTAACTTCGATATCATACCTTAAATCTAGCTTTTTACGGAGTCTATTCCAAATTACAATAGCGATATTTTCCGCTGTTGGATTTAATTTTTTGAATTCTTCAACCTCTTCATTAAGGTTTTTATGATCCATATAATCTTCAACTTCAGACTTAATATAATCTTTCAAAATCTTTAAGTCTATCAAAAAACCTGTTTCTGGATCTACATCACCTATAACCGCTACATCCAACTCATAGTTATGCCCGTGATATCTTGGATTACTACATTTTCCAAAAATTTGAGTATTTTTTTCGTCACTCCAATCTTTTCTATACAACCTATGCGCAGCATTAAAATGCGCTTTTCTACAAGCTTTTATTCTCATATTGCGATGTGTTCATAAAATTTATCAAAAATAATCTTAAACCAGGCTGTATAAAGATCGGGGTTATTCATTATATCCTTTCTTACATCCTCAATAGGCATCCATTTCCAATCCGAAACTTCTTCAGGATTAATAACAGGTTTCTCTTCATACTGACCAACTAATACATGATCCAATTCATGTTCTGTTAGCCCATTATCAAAAGGTGCCTTATATATGAATGATATTGTTTCTTTAAGAGGCGTAGTAAATCCCATTTCTTCCTCTAATCTTCTCGTTCCAGCTTCTATATTACTTTCTCCTTCTCGTTGATGACTACAACAAGTATTTGTCCATAAACCTGGTGAATGATACTTATGATGAGCTCTTTGTTGCAACATTAATTCTTTTTGATCATTAAGAATAAATACGGAAAATGCTCTATGTAATATTGCTTTTTCGTGTGCTTCAAGCTTAGGCATTAACCCGATTTGCTCATCATTTTCGTTTACTAAAATGACTTTTTCTTCTTTCATTGCTTTGTATTGCTTCAAAGCTACGAAATCGTAATAGCAATTCATAATCTATGCTTTTTTTGACATAAAATAAAGAATTGTTTATCCATTCAATAAAAAACACCTTAGCAAGAGTAAGGTGTTTTTTTCTTAAATAATAACGGTTTATTATTAATCTATATGATATATATTACTTAACGATTATAAATTCGCTTCGTCTATTTAACTGATATTCTGATTTTTTACAATTAGAATCATTTCCACATTCATTCACTGGTTGTGTTTCTCCGTATCCTTTACTAGTCAATCTATCAGCAGAAATACCCTTAGCAACCATATATTTTACTGTAGATTTTGCTCTCTCATCAGATAACCAGAGGTTATAATCATCATTTCCATGACTATCTGTATGGGATCTTACATCAATTTTCATATCAGGATACTGATTCATTACTTCGATTACTTTTGCTAACTCAATAGCAGCATCAGGACGAATGTAATGTTGATCAAAATCAAAGTAAATAGGATTTAGAGATAATACTTTTGCTAAGTCATCTCCAACATTAGCTGTTTTGATCTTCTTCTCTAACAATAATGGTACATCTAAAGTTTCGGTCTTCCCTGGAGTACTCACTAGCTTTTCTAAGGTTAGATACTCTTCTTTTTCTGCACGTACGAAGTATTTAGAGCTACATTTAACTATATGGGTATATGATGCATCATCCCCAACCGTAAAACTCTCTAATAAATTATTACTGCTATCATATATTGAAACTTTTGCTCCTGCTAATAATTCTTGAGTATCCTTATCTTTCACGACACCTGTGATAGTGATCTCACAAAAGCTTTTAAGGTCTTCTAACTGCAAGAAGCTATAAATATCATCTTTCCCTCTTCCTCCTTCTCTGTTTGAAGAAAAATACCCTCTTTTAGATTCGTCATCTACAATAAAGGCAAAGTCATCATCTGGACTATTTACGGGCTTTCCGATATTAACAATTAACTTTTCTTCATCTGTTTGTGGGTTTAATCGAGTTACATAAACATCTAAACCACCTAGTCCAATATGACCATCAGAAGCAAAGTATAAATCATTGTTAATGCTAACAAAAGGGAAAGTTTCTTTTCCTTCTGTGTTAATTCTATTTCCTAAATTCTTTGGCTCCCCAAAACTTCCATCAGAATTAATTGCTATTTCATAAATATCTGACTGACCTTCTCCTCCTGGCATATCGGATGAAAAATATAAGGTTTTCTCATCTAAACTTAATGTTGGATGTGCTGTAGAATACTGATCACTATTAAAAGGTAAATTTTGTGGAGTTGTCCAACCACCTTGAGTATTCTTATAAGAACGATAAATCTTTAATCGATTAGTTCCTTTCTTATCACTACCATACTTTCTACCATCATAGTTATTTCTAGTAAAGTAAACTGTATTTCCATCTTTTGAAAAAATAGGTGTCGACTCATGAAACTTGCTATTTATCTTACTATCAAATTTTTCAATTTCGGAAAGTTCTCCATTAGTAGGATTATATTCTGCTCTATATAGATCTAAAAATGGCTCTTCATTCCATTGATGCACACTTTTCTTAAATAAAAGAGTATCCCTAGAAGAACTAAAAACAATAAACCTACCGAAAAAAGCGGAACCGAAATCAGTGTATGAAGAATTAATAGAAGAATTCTCTATTTCGAACCTTCCTGACTGGAAATCTATTCTTTTAAGATAATTAGGCTCTTCTTCAAATAATTGTGCTCTTTGATCATCTGAACTAGCTTCTACAAACTTATTCATATACACATCAGCATCATCATATCTTCCTACAGACTTTAAAGTCTGAGCATATCTAAAATAATATTCAGGCTCTACCTCACTTGGATAAGAATTCACCAATTCTTCATACCATTTAGAAGCTTCTTCAAATTGACTATTAAAATAATAGCTATTTCCTAGGTTCTTATAAAGATCAGCGCTTTTGTATCCTTTCTTAACTACTTTTAGATACGTTTCTTGCGCATTAATATATTCATATTTGTCATATTGGTTCTGAGCAGTTTTCAGTTTTCTATCTTGAGAGAATACCGTACTTACAAAGAAAAACCCAATAAAAACAAATAATAAATTGTGTAATAATCTCTTCATTTTATTTTGGCTATAATTTTATTATATAAAAATAACTTATTTAAATTCTAGCAGCTAACTAGAAAAACCACATATATTTTCTAAAAGAAACGTGGTGTTAACATTCTGTTGTACTTTCTGAATAACTCAAAACGCAACATAACTTCGTAACTTCCATCATTGAACTGAGTTCTACCTAATTCTGTAGATTCTTTGTCATATGCAAATCCTATCATTAAAGAATCAGACACTTGGAATCCAGCCATAGCACTAAACGCTGCACTCCATCTATATCCTACTCCTAATGTTAACTTATCATATAAAAGAAAGTTTGCTGACA
>NZ_FOAB01000002.1 GCF_900109375.1 Aquimarina amphilecti | reverse complement strand
CTATCCTCATCATCATCGGCTATACCATCGCTATTATCATCAACAGTATCATCTGCCGTAGGATCACTGTCCGGATCAAACTGATCACTATCCGTGATCTGAGCAGCATTCGTATATTCTCCCGCAGCTCCCGTTGGTGCTTCAACAGTTGCTGTATAAGTTAAAGTAATACTTCCGTTATTAGAAGGGATACTCAATCCACTCCAATTCGCAGTGTTGTTTGGAAGATCTGGAGTACCACCGTTATTAACAGCTACTAAAGTAAACCCTATTGGTAATACATCTTCTACTGAAACTCCCGTAGCAGCATCTGGTCCTGCATTACTAACCACTAAACTAAAAGTGACTGTATCGCCAACATTTGGACTGCTATTATCAATACTCTTTGTTATACTTAAATCCGAAGATTGAATAACCACAACAGCAGTATCCTCATCATCATCAGCAATACCATCGCCATTATCATCAACTGTACTATCTGAAGTAGGATCACTGTCTGGATCAAACTGATCACTTGCAGTAATCTCTGCTTGATTCAAATACTCATCAACAGCACCGGTTGGAGCATCTACAACAGCATCAAAACTTAAGGTAACTGTATCGGTACCCACTGGCACCGCTAATCCTGTCCAGGTAAGTGTATTACCTGCTGGTACTATAACAGGGACAATATTACTTATTCCGCTATATCCTACAGGTACAACATCTGCTACCGAAACATTGGTAGCCGCATCTGAACCAGCATTGCTTAAAGTGATCGTAAAAGTAACCACATCGCCTACATTTGGAGTCGTATTACTAACTACCTTATTGATACTTAAATCTGAGGTCTGTGGAGTAACTTCAAAGTTATCCTCATCATCCTCGCTCTGATTACCATCATCATTATCAGGGGTACTATCTGGATCCAATTGATCACTTGCAGTAATCTCTGCAACATTATTGTATTCTCCAATTGCACCTGTCGGAGCATTGACCAAAGCCGTAATCTGTATACTCTCGGGTGAACCAACAGCTACAGTTCCTACATTCCAAACCCCAGATCCGGGAGCATAATTACCTCCGCTATTATCACTTTGATATGAATATCCAGCCGGTAACTGATCTTCTACAACTACATTAGTTGCCGAATTTGCTCCTCCATTAGTAACAGTAATCGTGAACACTACAGAATCTCCAACATCAGCTGAAGCCGGTGCTACTGTTTTGCCTAAACTTAAATCTGCTGATATTATGGTTACACTTGCTGTGTCTTCATCATCATCATCCGGATCAGCATCACCATTTTCATCCACAGTATTATCGGTAGAAGGATCACTATCCGGATCAAAACTGTCACTTGCTATAATCTGAGCCGAGTTCACGTATGGTCCTGAAGAATTTACAATCACATCATACGTTAAATTTAAAGTATCCCCACTAGCAACATCCAATCCTACCCAAGTTATGGACAGATTTCCTGCATTATAAATTCCTCCATTACTTACTGTTCCCGGTACCAAAGTATATCCAAGAGGTATCAAATCTTCTACACTAACACCACTAGCATCTGATGAATTAGTGAGTGTAGTATTATTATTAAAAATAGAAACAGTAAATGTTACTTGATCTCCAATATTTACCGAAGAAGGTGTTACTGATTTTGTAAGTTCTAAATCAGATACTGGAGTTATTATAATGGTTACTTGATCTGTAGCAGGATCACAGTCACCATTTGTAATTGTCCATTCAAAAACATAAGTGCCGACTATCGTTCCTGTTACATCAGTTCCGGGATCAAGTGGATCATTGATATTAGCAGTATTGGGTCCAGATACTTGTGACCACTCCCCTTGTCCTATTGTTGTTGCTGTTGCGTCCAAAGTTACCAAGGAAAGCTCTGGTAATGTTTGGTCAGGACCTGCTTCTGCTACCGCTGCATTAGATCTGACAATAATTTCCATGGTATCCACATTGGTACATCCACCTCCTACTACTGTCCACGTAAATATATAAGGATCACCTACTGGTGTAGGAGCTAAATCTATGATCAAACTTTCAGGATTGTTAGGAGCAGTAATTGTTGGACCTGCGGGACCTCCTGTTTGTGTCCAAGTACCAACACCACTTGTAATTGGATCAGCATCCATAAAAGTTTGTGTTTCATCACAAAAATCCTGATCCGGACCTGCTTCTGCATCCGATGGTGGAGCTCCTGTAAAAGTAATTGTAACAGTATCTACTTGTGTATCACATAAATTAGGAGATACCGGATCTGTAAAAGGATCTGTATTGGAATTAGAAACTGTCCAAGTCAATACATATACATCATCAATACCGTCATCGCCAACATCATCAGGAACATTTAATAGTCTAGTCTCTGGATTATTAATACTTTCTATAGTTACGACTCCACCTGATGGGTCATCTCCTGGGTTCGCAAATGACCAAACACCGTTACTACTATCAGAAGTAGCAGTTGCTGCCATTTGAACATCCAACTGACAAGCGTTTGGTTGATCTGGACCAGCCTCTGCAGCTCCTGGTGCTTCGAACACCTCTACTCGAACGATACTAAACTCATCTGTACAGTTTCCTATTGAATAATTCCATTGTAATATATATACTCCTGGTACCGTTAATCCATTAAGAGTAGCATTTGGATTACTGATATCTCCTGCTGGTATCGAAGCAGTATTTGAAGGTTGTTCTATAATACTCCAGGTAGCTGTTAATCCTGGATCTGCTGGAGGAGTACTTCCATTCAAGGTAATGGAATCATTATTATCTTCACAAACAAAACGATTGGTACCGGCAGATGGCATAGCACTAGGACCGCCAGTAACTGTAATAACTACATCATCAGAATTATTACATATGGCACCTGGTCCCGTATAATCTGTGGTAAACCTAAAGGTGTAGGTATTACCTGGTGTAATCGTGGCATTAGCTCTATTACTATTAGAAGGAGATTGTGTAATTACGGATCCATTACTAGTAACTTCAGTCCAAGTTCCTGTTGCTCCTTCTGTGGCTTCTAAAAACACACTATTTACATTACACAAATCTTGATCTGCACCTGCAGTAGCTGGTGCGAATACATCAACTTGTATTTCATCAAAATCTGATCTAGGATCACAAACTGGTGATCCTCCTACAGTTGTCCATCTAAAGGTGTAAGAACCTGTTACCAAATCTGTAACTGTTATACTGTTGCTACTAGGGTTATTGATAGTTGGATTGTTTGGCCCTGAAATCACTGTCCAAGTTCCTGTTTCGGTAACTGGATTATTTAAAGGGTCTGCAGTAATTACGGTATTGTCAGCAGCACAAACTACTTGATCACCACCTTGAATAACTGCAGGTGTTACTGGAATTCCCACATTAATAGTTACTTGATCGGTAGCCGTAGTACAGCTTCCATATTCTACTGCCCATTCAAATACATACGTACCATCTAATAGATCAGTGAAAGTAGCTGTTGGACTATTTACATCATCCACTGTAAAACCACCTATACCTGTTACCAAACTCCAAGTTCCTGTTCCTAGCGGTGCAGGATCAGTGGCAGCCATTGTAAATGAGGTAGCACATACATCCTGATTAGGTCCAGCTTCAGCCATGGCAGCGCCTGCTACAGTAATTTCTACAGTATCCGAAGTTGCCGTACAAGCTGGAGATGGAGGTATACTGGTATATTCAATCGTCCAGGTAAATACATAAGTTCCATCACCTGGTAATGTTACATCAGTATCAAATTGATTATCATCTGTAAAAACCACTCCTGCCAAAGGTGTTACTGTCCAAGTACCTGTCTCATCGGCTTGTTCTTGATTACCTGCCAATGTAATATTAGTAATTCCGGCTCCCAAACAAGCATCAGCTCCCGCATCGGCAATAGTTGGAGACTCGTCGGCAGTTGTCGTTATAGTTACTGTATCTGTAGCTGCTGGCCCACAAAAAGTAAAATCATTTATTAAGGACCAAGTAAGTACATAATTTGTAGATAGGTTTACAAAACCTGAGGCAATAGCATTAGGATCATTAACATCTGAAAATACGATACCGTCTGGAGAAGACCACGTACCTGTTTGACTATCTGCAGGAGGATCTGCAGCCAAGGTTACAGGCGCATTAAAACAAACTGTTTGATCCGTACCTGCTTCTACTGGATTATTATCTAGAGGTGATACAAAAATAGTTGTATCTGAAAAAGATGGAGGTGTACAGTCCGGACCTGCACTAACCGAATACCTAAATACATATTCTCCTGGAATCAGATTTGAAATTGCTGTGTTTTGAGCATAAATATCAGCAATAGTAGATTGATTAGGCCCTGATATTTGCGACCATACAGATTGTCCAGTAGTAATCGCATTACCTGCCAAATTACCTCCTGATTGCCCACAAATAAAAGTTTGATCAGATCCTGCATTTGCTATTGTAGGTATTAAGGAAACGGTAACATTAACAAAATCTCTAGCCTCATCACAAGCCTGAAATAAATTCCCTGTTCTTCTTCTTATAAATTCTATGGTATATGTTCCTTCTACATCCAAATTTTCAATGGTCACAGGGCTACTCCCTGCAGATATTGGACCTGTTGTAGATCCTGGAGGACCATTAACAATCTGGTATTCTGTTATATTTCCACTAGTAAAGTTAAAGTCAATATCAAAAGAAGTTTGCCCGCAAGTACCTATGATATCATCTCCCATTCCAGGATTTACATCAATACTTATAGGGTTTACATTGTAACGAACATTAACTATTGCTTCTTCATCACAATTAGTATTTGTATTTGTGATAGTATACCTAAATTGATATGCATTTGGAGAAGTTAGTCCGGTAACTTGAGTTGTACTACTGGTTGGACTTACAATAGTTACTGGAGGATTTCCATCTATTTGTTCCCATAGTACTGTTTCATCTGTATTTTCAGGTACAGAACCTACCAAAGTAGTTTCAGTTACAGAAGGATCACAAAATCTTTGATTATTATTTTGAATTGTAGCGCCTGTTACATCCTGTGTCGCTTCATCGACAGTAATAGTAATAGTGTCACTTCCCGTGGAACAAGGCCCTGCTACTTCCCATAAAAATGTATAGGTACCTTCTCTTAAATTACCTATTCCTGTAGTATTCGAATTAGGATCATTAATCGTCGGTGTTGTTGGACCACTAAGAAATGTCCAAGTTCCTATCTGACCGCCAAAGCCAGCTCCTCCAAAGGAGGCATCCATAGTAGTGGTTTGGCTTACTGTATAACAATTGTCTAAGGGTATATCTGGACCAGCACTCACTGGTTGTTCTCCACCAAAGTTCGTTACCGTCAAATCAGCAAAAGACTCACAAAACACTCCTGTGCCTGGATCTATAGGTCCAGTGATTGTCCAACGGAGTGTTGAAACTCCTGCGCTACCTTCTGGTAATAGTATAGGTGTAGACGTAGAAGTAGGAACAGAAATAGTTACACCCGCATTATTACTCCCTACAATAGACCAAACACCTGTTTCTCCAGCATTACCTGGTGTATTTGCATTGATCACAATAGATCCAGATGTATCTGGACACGATGCTATATCAGCCCCTACAGCAGCTTCTGTGATTGGAAGCACTGTAATTGTTACATCCTGAAAAGGAGTATCCCCATTAAAACATTCCGCAGAGTATCTAAATCCATATGTATTACCTCCTATAAAACCTGTAATAACAGGATTATCAATAGTAGGGTCACTAATAACTACTGTTGGTCCTGAAATCTGAGTCCAAGTAGGACCATCTGCATAGGTATCAGGACTATTACCATCTAATTGCATTACATCGTTAATACAAATAGTTTGGTTGATACCAGCATTCAGAGTACAACTTTGCGCATTCGTATTTGTAATGCACAAAAAGCCAATTAAGGTAAATAGTAATACTTTGGTAATGCGCTTATTATTATGAAAATACAATAAGGATACAATGAAACACAAGTAATTTTTAATCATGCCAAAATAGTTAGTTAGTTTAGTGAATCCGAAAATTCAGTATAAATATTGCCCGTTTTTAAATAGTACGAAGGGGATGTTTTAGCAGAAATTATCTTAAAAATCGATGATGTGATTGTTTTTTCGACCAAATGCACAATAAAAAGGTTCAATAATCAGTTTATGAAGATAAAGACAATAAACAGCTTTTTTCGGGAATTTTCCCTCAAAATACATAAGGTAAAACCCTTCTTTATGACAATAAATTCCCCTAAAAAATTGATTAACAAATAATTAATACCCTGTATTCTGTCGAAAAAGTATTTATTTCATCGATATATCTATCGAAATAAACCTCAAAAAATCACACTTCACTTGATATCTGATCTAAATTACCCCTCACTAAAAAAATGGAGTCATGTCTAGGATTAATCACACCGTACTTATTGATGACAATAAAACAACCAATTTCCTCAACAAATATTTGATGTTAAAATCAAAACGTTTTAAACGTATTGAAGAATTTATAAATGGGCATACGGTGCTTGAGCGATTCGAAAAAGATCAATCTTTTGAACCAGATATCATTTTTTTAGATATAGACATGCCGAATATTAATGGTTGGGAGTTACTCGAAAGATTTGAAAAACTTTACTCCAAAAAAGTAAAGACAAAAATATTTATTCTTTCTTCGTCAATTAATAAAGAATATTCTCAAGTTTTTAAACCTAAATATTTTGTTCCTGAATACTTAATAAAACCACTAAATCTTACTATAATAGAAGCTCTGTATCATAAATATCATCTTAAAAGCTGACTTTTATTAACTCTATATTATTATAAAAAAATCATTTTGAAATACTCCTTAACTAACTAGTTCTGATGGACTAATAGCAAATTGTTTTTTAAAGCGTTTAGAAAAATATGAAGGACTAGAAAACCCAGTCTGAAAAGCGATCTCCGCAATGGTATTCTGTTGACCAATAATCAATTCCTTTGCTCGATTTAAACGAATTGAAGAAATTAGTTGATTAGGAGACATATTAGTACTGGCCTTAAGTTTACGCTGCAATTGTCGTTCACTAACACCCACTTCCGTACAAAGCATTGTTACACCATAGTAGTCATTACTCAGGTGATGATTGATATTTTGAATCACTTTTTGTAACAAAGAGTCTTGTTGTGGATACTTGTTTTCATTAATTCTATTAGTATCTATAGGAGTATTGTTAAAAACCTCAAATAGTAAAACGGAATTCCCCGATTCTGTTTTAAAAATGGTTTCATGAGGCATAAAGTTAATACGTACACCGATTAACAAGTTTTTTACCATCTGGGTTACTATAATTTGATTAGGTACACTCTGTTTGGTTACTAAGGTTACAAAATCCTCAGTTTCTTCGCAAATACAATCTATAATAGAACATTCTTTAATATCAATCCCAATGGATATTTGTGAATTGGTGCTTTTAACAATTTCCATTAATTCAGTACTACAATAAACTGCTGTACTTGGTCCCTGGAAAGTTAATGTAAATGTATTCTTAGTATATATCACTACATTTCCTCCATATCTGGCGACACATTCTCTAATGAGTTTATGTAGTTCGCTATCTTTATTTATCGGAGTGCTGATATGTCCAACCATAAAAGTGTAGAGCTTTTTCTCAGAAACTGGCTTTGGTTTTACATTCAAAATAAACATCTTCATTTCTTGAAGAACAGTTTCTGTATTACCAACCCAAAAAAGATGATCATCTCCTTCTAACTCTACGAATTTTGCTCCGGAAATTCGTTCTGCTATAAATTGTCCTTCTTCAATTTTTACATCGATGTCGTTTGTACGCTGCAATATAAGTGTGGGAACATTAATAGAACCTAAAATATCTACAATGTCTATTTGTGTATTTAATTTTGTCAACATCATTGCTGCACCTGGACTGGCTCCAGATCTAAAATAACTAGCTAACCAATCCATAAATTTTTTATCATTCGCCTTAGAGGGTGCAAGTGCCTCCAAATTCATATCTCCACTACCCCAATTATTTTCGATCATATCATACACCTTTTGACGCTCTTGATTAGTTGGCGCCCAAGGATAATCATGACTATATACTCTCTTAGCAAATATCCCAAAAGAAACTAAAGAAATGGTTCGTTCTGGATAGGTAGCTGCGAAAAGAGCAGATACAGAACCTCCTTCTGAATGACCAAAAAGGACCGCTTTTTTAGACCCGACTGCATCCATCACAGCTCTGATATCATCCATCCTTTCTTCTAAAGTAGGAAATGTAGATATACGATCAGAAAGTCCTGTTCCTCGTTTATCAAATAAAATAACTCTCGCTATTTTACCTAATTCTTGCAAAAAACTAACAAGTTCTGGACAAGCCCACATACAATCAATATTAGAAATCCATCCAGGAATATAAACCAAATCCACAGCTCCAGAACCAAAAACTTGATAAGCAATATTTACCTGACCACTTTTAACGTATCTCGTATTAGGTTTCATAAGAGTATAATTTTATAGGTTTAGAATACCATAAATGTAGGAGGCAATGGAATCAATGCAATAAAAAAGACGTATACAATACGTGAACCTAAGTTAAAAACTGAGCATATCTAGGCTACATTAGGTAGACAACAAAAAATTAATATTCTGATTTTCAGTAATTTAAAATAAAATATTTATGTTTTCTAAATTTATACTTCTTATTGTTTTATTCCTCTAGTTGTAATAAATAAGTAAGGATTTCTTGTTTAGGATCTAGTTCAATTTTCTTGCGAAGACGATACCTGGCAGTTTTTACACTCTCGGGAGATATCCCTAGAATGCTAGCAGTTTCTTTAATATTGAGATTTAACCTAATTAAACTACAAATTTTTAAATCGTTTGAACTTAAATCTGGATGTTTTGATTTTAACCTAGCATAAAAACCTTGATGAGCATCTTCAAAAAACCGGCTAAAATCTTCCCAATCTTTATCAATACTTAGGTTCTTTTTAATTATTTTATTTAGATCAGTAATTAACTGTTGCTTTTCAATAGAAGAAGATTTTTTAATCTTCTGTATAGTTTCTTGTAATTGCTGAACAATTTCGTTTTTCTTTATAAAATTAAGCGCATATGAGGAGAGTTCTTTATTCTTAAAATCTAATTGTTGTTGTAACTCTTGCTGTTTTAATGCTAAATTTTCTAAATCTTTCTGAGCAAAGGCATGTGCAGATTCTAAAAGTTCTTGCTTTTTCACAGCAAGTTGTCTGCTTTTTCTAGTTCGTTGCCTACTTATGATATAGATAAGACTTCCAAAGATCGATATAATAGCGACACTTAGAATTAAAATAAACTGAATCAGATTATCCTTCTCTTCTTGTTCTTTAAGCGCTACTAATTCTTTGTCCTTTCTTTCTAACTGATTTTCAAATTCTAAATATGCAATTTGTTTTGACTTCTCTAAATTTAAAAGAGAATCTCTGAGAAAAATAAACTTATCGTAGAAAGCCAACGCTTCTTCTGGTTTAGCTTGTAATTTTTTAATTTCCTTTAATTCTTCATAGGCAAATAATTCGTACTTCTTGAGTTTATTCTCTTTGGCAGATTTTAATCCTTTTCGAATTTCAACTGTCGCTTCATCCAGTTTGTTTGATAATCTTAGAATTTTTCCGTGAATTATGTGATTATTAGTTAACCCATCAATATCATTAACCTTATTACCAAGCTCCATAGATTTTCTTATATGATAATACGCTTGCTCTATCTCATCTTTATGAAGGTACAATATCCCTAATTTATTATGTGCTTCTGCTATGCCATATGTGAAATTAGTATCAGTATGCATACGAAGCGCATCTGTAAGATATTTTAATGCTTCTGCATCCTTCTCTTGGTCTATAAGAATGGTTCCTATTTTGGTAAATGTGGTTGCTATTCTTCCCTTTAAACCTAGGGCAGTAAACTCATTAATTGCTTCTTCATAAAAATTTAGTGCTTTTTTATATTCTTTGAGATCGGCATATACCATTCCTATATTAAGTTTTGTATTCGCCAATCCAACCTGGTCTTCTATAGTATTGTAAAGCTTATACGAAGTATTTAAATAAGTCAATGCAGTATTTAAATGCCCTTGTGCCCAATAAGCTACTCCGATTATCCGATTAGCTCTAGCCTTACCTTTGCTATATCCGATTTTTTTGGATATCTGTAATGCTTCTTTTCCAAAATGAATAGATTCATTGGCGTCTATAATCCAATATTCAAAACCTATGGTATTAAGAAGATCTACCTTTTTGGCGTTCTCTTTATCATTTGTATTTATTAAATTATGAAGGCTATCCACTTTGGTCTTTTCTTGGAACCCATAAGAAAGATTAGAGAAGAAAAAAAAACCAAGAACAATACAAACAATTAGATTTGTTCTATTATGATACGATATGATTTGAAGAAAATAAACTTTAGAAAAAGTCATTAAAAAGTATTTACAGACAAACTGATTAGAAATTTTTCCGATTTAACGTAAAACTACTCATCATTTCTTTAATGAAACTAATATGAAATGTTAAATGAGGTATTATAAGGTTGTATAATAATTCTTTGAGATTACACTATTTAAACTCTATTATTTTTCGATTTATAATGAAACACCAACCAGAATTCCAACTCCAACACCTGCAACACCTATAAGAATTTTTTCAAAAACTCCTTTTCTTCTTTGTCTTTTGGCAGCTTTATCCACAATATCAAGGCTATTTGTTGCTTTCTCTAGGCTGTTTATAGTATAATCTAATGCTTTCTGGGTATTTAATAAAGTTGCCTGAGTCTTTTCATATACCTTCTGATCTAAACTATCGCTCTTAGAAAAATTAATTTTTAGACTGCGTTCTAAATCGATATTTCTACGCAATGTTTGCGAATACTTTTCAATAAGTTCTTTAGTCATTTTATCTTGTTCTATCGTACTTTGATATACATTTTTGATAGCTAAAAAAGATTTTTTGTTAACTAAAAATACATCAGGAGTTCTAAAGAGATATAAGCTGTCTTTTTTTACTATAAAAGGTTCTCCTTTATAGTCCGAATAACTTTCTGGAATTTCAATTACCTTAAGAGAATCAATCTCCTGAGAAAAAGATACTGATACATATAAGAGTAAAAAAGTTAAGATTATTTTTTTCATGTGATAGTTAATTTACAAATAGCTAAATATTTCTTATTGTTCTAATCCAAAAACACCGTTTAATATCGCTCGGTCTTTTGATAATTGATCATTGGTGATTTTTATAGAATCTTTAATTTGTTGTAATTCTGACCAATCTTTAGCATTTTTTCTTTTAAACGAAAGAATTAATGAATCCCTTTTATGGATAATTAAATCTTTTTGGGTTTTCATTTGCTCAAATTCTTTCCTAGAACTCTCTAACTGAGATTTGGTCGTAACAATTACCTCTTTTGATTGTTTTAATTCTTCTCTTGCCTTATTAAGTTCTGATGTTATAACTTTCCAGTTAGAACTAGAATTAAATATCAGATACCCAATAACCACTAAAAAAAGTAGTGCCACAATCTGTAAGATTAAACTCGTAGTAGTATTTTTCACAAGGTCAAATTTTTATCAATTAATCTATTCGTAAATATATTGTAAAACATTTTAGAAAATCAACACAGATGTTTCATAAATAAAAAAAATACTGGCCTCAAAAACTTGTTTTTTGAGTAATAGTTTTGATTTGATTTTCTAGTTATGCACATATCCTTATATTTTAAAAAATAGCATCTTAATTTTCTTCAATTTTAATCTTATATTTTTCTTTGTAGAGTATAATCAGGTTACAAAAAGAAATAATAAATCCTGCAGATAATAAATAACAAAGAAACAGCAGTATTATTAGCTGAACTCTATTACTGACAATACTATCTTTTGTCCAAGCTTTTTCTGGATCTCCTAATAGAATTAACATGCGTTCTTTTCTTTCTGGTAAAAATCCATGAGATTCCTTAAAAGCATCAAAAGGATTATTAGTGATCATTTCATTTCCTATTACGATATCATGATCTACATAGGGTAATGTATTAGCTTCTCTAAAAAAATGATAGGTGGCATAGATCCCTACAAACATCAATAAAAATTGAAGCGATAAGCGCATCCAGGTTCTAATCAGTTTATGTCTTAGCGAGTATAAAATCAAAAAACCTGCTAATGCCGTTGCTATAAAAACGCCAAACTTCATAAGAAAAGCAGTACTATCATCTGTAGCATACCAAGAAGGTAATGGGATGATAAAAGCTCCTGTAATTGACGCTATCCATGTACTTAATAACGTAATCTCTTTCCAAACTTCTTTTAATCTACTTACTAGCATTGGTCTAATTATTTTGGGGTTTTTAACACTAGTTGTTTTTCTTCTTCGCCACCATTACTCATAATAAGGTGTAGTTCTGGTTCTCCTATTAATCCATCTTTTTCTAACCAAAACAGATAATATCCAGGAACAAAATCTAGAGAAGCATTTTGTGTAGGTTGATTAAATCGAAAACGTTTAATATCTAAATCTTGTTCATAAGACAACTTCCCAAAAACGAAAAAACCATCATTTTCGCTAGAATTTACCATTACTTTAATTGTTGTAGTAGCATTATTTTGTGCTGTATTTTTTATGGTCTGCAGTTTTGCCTCATAATCTTTTGATACCGCATTTAGAACAAACGTTTTGTTATTCATTATTTCGAATTCCTCATTCAGTTTTCTTAAGGTATTTTCTGTTGCTTCTAAAGTCGCAACATACTCCGGAGTAAGTGCATATTTATCATTACAATTCTCTAAAACTGGAAATAACACCGCACTTTTTTCGGTCAACTCATTATAAGCTGCTTTTAAATCATTGTCATCCGTAATCGTTATTTTTTCTTCTAAATTACCGATAGCTTGTTGGGTTTTAGACAAAACCAAAGACAGGTTTTTATTTTTAGGGCCATAGCTCGCGCAACTATATATCATAATTAAAAGACAGAGCTTGATCAAATACACATATTTATTTTTCATTTCTAGGGAATTTTAATGAATTAGTACTAGGATTAACACTGATTCAAAATTATGGGAAATCACCCTTATTTTGCTATCACAAAAACGGCAAATGCCAGTAATTTTCCGACTAAAACGGCTATGTTACAATCCATTGATGATTCGCTCCCAATCGAAAGCAGGACCTATATCCCACTTCCCAGAAGATCTATAATTCACGTGAGAAGTAATGCCTCTAAAACTAACTAATTCTTTTTCTGCTACCACACCATAACGTTTATCCTCTGGCAAGAATACTGTTGGTATATTATATTCTGCTGTCAGATACTTAAGCAGACTGATTAAGCTATTATATTGTTTTCCAGTATGAGTAGCAAAATATTGTTCTCCACGATATGGTGTATCTAACTTTATATAAAATTGAGTTTCGCTGATATCACAATACACATCATTATCGTTATATACAGTTACTAATTGATCTCCAATTCTTTTCAAAAATCCTATGTTGGACATCTCTATTCCAATGCTTCTTTTACCTCCTTTGGTATTTCCTCCTACTGCTTTCGAACCTAAGTGATACGCCCAATATGCAGAAGACCACATATTAAGAATCGCACCATTTCTGGCAATAATAAAAGGCACAGATACACGATAATTGGGCTTAGATAAAGCAGCTACATCTCCTTTTAAATAACCTGCGGTATAATGCAGTACAATTTGCTTTTTGGTATGTTTTTCTTGAACATAAAATGATGTATCTTCATTTTTAGGTCTACATTGTACATAAGACATTGTATCCAAAGTACCTTGAATGGGAACTGTATTTGGAGTTAGTAAAAATTCTTTACCGGCAGAGTCCTTACCTGTATCAAAAAAGTTTTTTTCGTGTTTTAGTATACTTGTTGCCTTCATACCTCTATCAATTTATGATTACTATTACGTCAAAATTACTAACGGTTGTATTTAGTAACTATCTCAAAACCGCCAAATGAAGAGAATTTTACGACACTTTTTAAATTGAAATATATGATAAAACTAGATCGTATGACTTAAATTTATTTTTCAAACAAAAAGCTTCTTGTTATAAGAAGCTTTTTGTTTACTGAAGAATATATAATCCTGTAAATACTACTCTATTTTTGTAAAAGCTATATTAGCTGCTCTAGGAGCATCAAGATTAAAACCTATGATTTTTCCAGTTTTACTTCTTTCAAATCTTAACGTAAACATTCCCATAGCATTGAATTCATCTTTTTTAACAGCCTCCAAAGGAAGTTTTTGATTAAAAATTGGAAAAACAAGTTGATTATCTTCCATCTTCAACCTAAACTCTAAGTCTAATTCATCATTTCTGTATTTCTGGCTAAAAAGATTCAACTCACTAACATCCAATAATGTTTTAGTATAACTCTCAGCATGTAATGTAATTGGACCATCATTCCACACTATGTTTTTCTTCTGAATATTTTTAAAATCGAAAGTTAAAATTACATTTGGCCTGTCTTCAAAAGTTAACTTGTTTTCTCCCAGAGGAACTAATTTACTGGTAGGACCGTTATTACGGACATAAAAAAGTTGATTCTGATTTCTTTTTATCGTTCTATGTTCATTAGTTTCTATAAAACGGTAATCTCCAACGAATTTATCCAATGCTACAGATGTTAATTTTATAGGTTTCAATTTTTGATTTTCTGCTGACTTCTTAGGTTTATCTTTAGGAGGAAAAAAAGAATTTGCTATCTGCATAGCATATAACCTTATATCATACCAGTTTTGATTAGCAAGAATTATTATAGATAAGTTATGATCAGGGAATCTAATTAAATCAGAACTGAAACCCGGATTTTGACCACTATGAGATATCATTTTCTGTCCGTTTTGTTCTCCTTTTATCAACCCAGAAGCATAGGATATTTCCTTTCCGTTTTCTAGCATACCATTAGTTAGCATCATTGACCAAAATTTCTTTGAAAATAAATTCTGATTATGAAATTCATTTTCCCATAATACTAAATCATCAATACTAGAAACAACCCCTCCATCTCCTACAGTAGCTGGTTGAAAACGATATTCCTCTCTTGGGCAATCAAGACATTCACTCACATAACCCGCAGCTCTATTAGGAACCAATTGACCCGTTTTTTCTACATATGAAGTGTTTGTCATTTTTAAAGGCATAAAGATGTTAGCCTTGGCATAATCACCTAATGATTTTCCTGTAATTTTTTCCACTATTTCACCCAGAATCCAATAATTAGTATTAGAATAACTATGCTCTACTCCACTATCAAAAGAAAGTCCCTTCTGATTCGAAACTACATCCATAATATCACGATCCTCTCCAATAAAGCTATTAAAGAAATCCATTTGTCTAGATCCTTTAAGCATTAAAAGAGACATATAATCTCTAATACCCGAAGTATGATTTAACAGTTGTCTGACTGTAACATTTCCAATATTTTCGGAAAATTCTGGAAAAAATTTTGACAATTCATCTTCTAATTTAAGCCTTTTCTGTTCTGCCAAAAGAATAATACAAGCAGCCGTAAATTGCTTGGAGGAGGAAGATAATCTAAAATTAGTTGAATTCGATATTGGTAGGTTATAGTCCAAATTTGCCATTCCTTTAGCTACTGAAAAGCTAAGTTTATTCTCCTGGACTATACCTATTGCAACTCCAGGGCCTTTTGGGTCAATTTCGGATATAATTGAATCTACCAACCTCGAAGAATCAAAAGATTGTGCAAATGTAAATAAGGGAAAGGCTATTAAAATTATTATAAGATGTCTCATGATAGTTATTATTAAGTATTGATTAAATAATTAAATAGTTTCTATGATTGCGCAAATAGAACTAAACAAACTAATTCTCTTAAGTATTAATTTTCTGTTTGTTAATCTGATACTTCAATATTCATAAAGGTTACAAATAATTGAATTTTATTTTTTTCAACTTTTTGTAACCTTTAGCTAATTATGGGTATCCTATGGATATATATTAATATTAAAAATGAAAATAAAATGAATGATCCTGTAGCAATAGTTGTAATAGCATTGATAGCCGCCGCTGTATTTTCAATTTTCTATATCATAAAAAGTAAACACTTGGAGCGTATGGCAAAAATTGAAAGTGGAATGATTGACCAAGAGTTTAAGGATTCTGGTAATATTTTTTTAAACATTGGAATACTTTTATGTTCGCTAGCAACAGCTGTATTTACATCCTACTTATTCAGTATATACACTAAAATCCCAGAATATGTAATCATCCCGGGTTTTCTATTACTATTTGGAGGAATCGGTTTTCTGATTTCTTTTTATATCAGTAAAAAGAAAAGTAATTGAATTCTATACCAGACAAAGTGCATATAGATAAAGTACTCTCTGGAGATAAAAATGCCTTTGTATATTTTATAAAGACATACCGGGAAATGGCATATTCAATTGCAATTTCTATGGTAAAAAACGAGTTTAACGCGAATGATGTTGTTCAAAATTCATTTATAAGAGCATTTAAAGCCTTAAGATCATATCGTTCTGATGCAAAATTTTCGACTTGGTTATATAAAATTGTAGTAAATGAATCCTTAAAATTTATAAAGAAAAATAAACGGACACAGGAGTTCATTACGTTTATGGATGACCCTTTTGATTATTCAGTATCTTTTAATAAAGCAATTGAAAACTTTGAAAAAAAGGATCAAAAATTAGAAATTAAAAAGACTTTAAATCTTATGAAACCCAAAGAAGCTTTACTATTGAAATTGTTTTACTTACACGAAGAGTCTATTCCAGAAATAGAAAAAATTACAGGTTTCACGAAATCAAATATAAAAGTATTACTACATAGAGCACGAAAGAGTTTTCTTGCACTTTCTATTCAACATAATAATCTAAATAATGGATAAAACAGATCAAAACATACACAATACACTTACTGAATACAATCCAATTTATGCTACTCACCCTGAATTAGAAGATAATATTATGGATATAGTAAAAAAGCAAAAAAACTATAAAGAAATATTGATGAAAACAAGACATAAAGTAAAAGCTGGGCTTATTGTAAGTGTAATCCTTTTGTTAATTTATATCATTTTAACTTATACGGATTTATTAAACTCAATAGATCAGAATGAAGAAAGTATAAAACTATTTTATCCTTCTATTCTTGCAACTATAGTTGTTATACTTGTCTACTTTCAGGGGATATTTGGGATTTCTATTTTAAAAAAAGAAAAATAAATCTAAACATTTTGATTTTTTAAAGCTTAGAATTGATCCCGTATCTGTAAAAATTTAATAAACATATATAACTAAGAAACTAGTGTAAATAACAAAATTCACCTCTCTACATTTTTAACGCATATGAGAGGTGAATTTCATAAAAATTAGGGAGAAACGCTACTGTTTAATCAATTTCATTGTTTTTACTTCTTTACCTATTCTAAGTTTTAAGAAGTAAATTCCACTAGGAACACCATCCGTATCCCACTGAATATTTTGACTTCCAGAAGAAAGTTTTTCGTTATTTTTTAATACAGCGACTTTTACTCCGATCTGATTATATATAACGGCATTGACTAATTTGTCTTTACCTAATTTGAAAGTAATAGTAACCTCTGAAGTAAAAGGATTAGGATACATTTTTAAACTTTCTTTTTCAAGTAATTCTTGCTCTGGAGATCTTTGATCTAACGCGTCTAAATAAGTTCGATGAGGATCTGAGAATCCAAAACCTGCAACAATATCCCAGTTAATAGACCAAGTCATTAGACCTCTAAAGTTAGCATATCCAGAAGGATTTCGCAACGTGTATTGTCCGCCAAAAGATTGTCCTTTGATAATATAATCTAATGCTTTATGCACTTCTGCGGCTGGTGTATATCCACTTCCCGCTGCCGATGGACTAGCTGGTAATCCTATGGCAACCTGTTCAGGTCGTAAAGCAGGAAATTGTTCTCCTGTACTTAACGTAAATCCTTGTAATAATACTTCGGCCATCGCCACATGAAAATCTGCATTTCCAGCAGAATAAGCTTTACCATCTAATCCTAACATGCTACCCGTGTTATAATGCTGAACGTGAATGTAATCCATTTCAGTACGTAGTGCATAGATTAATGGAAGATATGCTCCCCAAATACCGCCATACTGGCCAATCGCACCTTGTACATAGGCAGTTTCAGGAGCCATTGACAGAATAAATTTCGACATATCATATTGAGAAAGAATTGATCTGAAGGCAGTTATAAGATTTACAACTTTTGGAGAAGTCGGGTTTGATAAACTAGTATCTCCCGGAGCCAGAGAAATTGAAGTACCTTCAAAATCAATATCCATACCATCAAAACCATACTCATTAATAATACTGGTCATAGAGCTACTAAAAGCTTGCGCATCTGCTGGGCTATCTACATCTACCGCACCGGTAGCTCCACCCATAGAGATCAATACTTTTTTACCTCTACTTTGTAATAAAGTCACATCATTTTTAAATTCTTGAGCGTTTGAATAGATCTCCGGATCTGGAGTAAAACTCATGGTAGCTCCATTTGGAGCAGTTGGAATTGCAAAAGAGATATTAATCACATCCCATTTATCAGATATATCTCTTAGCTTTGGAATTGAAGATCCATTATTAAAATTGTGCCAATATCCTACCAAGATTCTTTTTGGCAAATCTCCACCTGATGGAGGTGGTGGTACAGATCCTACGGAAATATTTACTGTAGCCTCTCCAATGGCATTATCATCATCAATTGCTTTTGTAGTCAATTCATAATTTCCTGTCGAAGCATTGTTCCAGGTAAAACTATAAGGGCTTGTTGTATCTTCTCCTATTACTGTCCCATTTCTTAAGAACTCTACTTTTGTTACAATTCCATCACTATCTGAAGCTGAGGCATTAATTGTAATTGTGCTTCCTGCAGTAAATGACTGTCCGTTTGCAGGTTCTGTAATAGATATAGTTGGAGCTTCATTTCCTCCAGTATCTCCATCACCGCACTCACCTATAAAAGTCCAAGCATCCTGCCAATAGGTTCCTTCGCCAGGTGTATATGCCCATGCGGCACCATTACACCATCCTGAGAATGGATAAGGTTTACACTCGTATAAATTTCCAGCATTCTCAACTTGACTACCTGCAACATATCCACCGTTTTCTACATATTGTGGTTCTGTACAATCTCCTCCTCCTACTGCATTTCTTGTAACTGAAATAGAATTTGAAAAATCAAAAACCCCTTGTATTCCTGAAACATTATTATCTGTGGATAATCCTGCTAGACCATCTTCATAACTCAGATGCCATATTAAACAAATACCAGGTCCTGCTCCATCAAAATCTACTTGCTCTGGTGATACTGGTAATCCAAGAATTTTTCCTTGTTCATCAGTAATAACCCATTGCGAATTCATACCACTATTACCACTCAGTGTAATCCCAGAAACATTGTCCGCGATACCATCTCCTTCCGTAAAGACAAAAGGTCCTCCAGCTATAACTCCTCCATCCGGGTTATTCTCATCAGTACAAGGCCCTAATAATTCCCAAACATTCTCTCGGTTTGTAACAGGATCGTTATTTTGTGTCCACCACTTGGCACGATATTCATTTCCTTGATATGAGACTGTATCACCTCCAACATAAACCTGTCCATTTACATATGGCGGAGCTGTACAGCCTCCAGTATCTCCAGAAGTAACTATTACACTAATTTGATTAGTCGTTGATGCATTATCATTATCTGTAGCGGTAACTACAATAGTATATGGTCCTTCAGAATCTGGAATCCAACTAGCTGAATATATATTATCAGAAGCAGTTGCTAAGATATCTTTACCTGCAATAGTAAATACAACACTACTTATCGTTCCATCTTGATCAGAAGCCGTAGCGGTAAGGTTTATAGTTCCTAATTCGATATTTGCATTATCAGTCGGTGATGTAATATTAACTACCGGCTTTATATTACCTGTGTCGCAAGGATCTCCTACAACCTGGTTAATCGCTGCTAAAAGAGATGTTTGTTGATCCGTTGTATCATGAGACAACTCCCATATCATAATACCTCCAGCTCGATTCAGCGCCATTTCGGTTTTAGCTTTTATAGTAGGAATACCATTATAGTTATTTCCTTGGAAAGAATCGCTATTAGGGCTTGCTCCTTGAGCTAACAATGAAGCATAACTTTGTGCTTGCGGCCTGCTATAAAAAGGCACTCCTAATACTGCTTTTTCTTTTGGTAATCCACGACCAAGCCAATAATCTAATCCACCTTGAGCTTGAGTCATAGCTCCGTGATCAGGACCATCATATGCCATAATATTTAAGAAATCTACGTCATCAAAAACTCCACTAAGAATTCCATCTGCATTCCAACCTGAAACGACTACGGCCGAGGTTAATAATTTCCCTCTACTATGCATTGCTTGACCAAGTTCTTGCATTAACAGTTCAAAATTTTGAGGTTCATTACCTTCACGGGGATATTCCCAATCCATATCTACACCATCTAAATTATATTGATTTACATAATTCACCAGGTTGTTTATAAAAGTAGTTCTCGTCGTTGGATTTGCGGCTAATGTGTTAAACGGGGCATCATTACCATCCATCCATCCTCCTACAGCAATCAACACTTTAACTCCTTGTGCATGTCCAAGACTAACGATTTGTTGCATTTTTGCAACATTATCAAGAGGTTGTAGACTACCATCACTATTAGGGAGTAAGAACGAATAGTTAATATGCGTTAATTTGTCATACTGTATCGCATTTGCATTTCCTTGCCAGCTTGGCATATATCCAACTACTTTAAAATTATTTTGGCTATCCGCACAATCTCCACCTGATACGAAAATAGAAACCGAAGAAGAAGTTGTATTCGCATTATCATTATCGTAAGCTTTAGCTGTCAAAGAGTAACTACCTTCATTAGCTCCATTCCAAACTACTTGATAAGGACTTGATATATCTTCACCTATTTTCTGAGTTCCAACATAAAATTCTACTTTAGTTACAGTTCCATCAATATCATTAGCATTGGCTTCAATTGTAATAGCATTCCCTTCTTCAAAACTCGTATTATCTGAAGGAGAACTAATAGCTACCGATGGTGCTGTATTTGGATCTGGATCTCCTCCATTCGCAAATACTTCATTCACTTTATTTATTAATGGTGACTTCACGTTAGACCATCTCTTCAACTTAGTTCCAAATGATTGAAAAGAGCCACTTATCTCCAAGTCTCCGAACACCGTCCATACAATTGTTCCAGCAAGATTATTGTCATTAATGTACTGTGCTTTAATCCCAATAGACTCTTCATCATCATAACTAAGAAAAAAATTACCTTTAGTCATATAAGGGACTTTTGCTTGGTCATCCCATTTTTTTGTCCAGCCATTTCCGCCTTCTGTTTTTTGTTTGATAAAAAAATGATTTGGCGTACCATCATATACATCCTGTGGCCAATTGGTATAATCTGCAGCTGTACTAACAGGACCATCTGGTTGTATTGTCACATTTCTCTTAACTGTTGGCGCATTTAACGTAGCATTACCATCAGTTACAACTCCTCTTCCATAAAATGGTATCCCGAAGTTGATTTTATTTGACGGCACCCCCATGGATTGCATTGCAGTTAACGTAGACTGCCAATTAAAATCCGGTACTTCTGCACCATCATATGGATATACTGGAGCATTATGACCTGCTATATTAGACCACCCTCCATTAAAATCATAGGTCATCATATTAAAGTAATCCATAGAGTTATCTAGTCGGTTCCAATCAAATCCTTCTAGCTTTTTTGGATCTGCAGACATCGCAGCGGTAATCAACTTATCAGGACCTATTGCTGCCCTAATCTCTTCTACCAAGGATGCAAAATTTGGGTAATCTGCATTTGTTCCCGTAAAATTCATTCCAGGATAAGGACCTGGGTATTCCCAATCCAAATCTATTCCATCAAACCCCATATTAATCAGTCTTTTACAATCTTCAATAAATCGAGCTTTTTTAACAGGGTCCGCCGCCATCTCAGGAAAATGCTTACACATACTCCATCCTCCTATAGAAGCCATTACTTTTACTCCATTTTCTTTTGCCAATTCTAACAATCCTTTTGCTCCACCTTCTTTAGGAAGCGGTAATGGTAATTGGCCACTCAATCCCCATCCAGGATGATTCCATGTAGCTCCACCCACCTCAACTTCAAATCCATAAGCCTCTGCTCTTTCTTTTACATCTGGGCTTATATATTGTATTACTTCTAATTCTCCAAACAACAAATACATATCCCAGCTACTATATATATCCGTAAATAAAATGTCTCCGGGTTCCTGAATTGCTCCGGGTTGATATATGTTTTTGTTTCTTAAATCTCCACTGTGTAAAGATCCATCAACTGCTACACCAAAAAAGGAATAGTTAAGGATCGTATATTTCGAATAATCGATATTAAGCTGTGTTAATGCACCTGCAGAGGGAACTCCTGCACTAGCAGCTTTCCAGGCATCCCAATTTGTGATATATCCAATCACCTGCTTTTGATGATTTGATGTTGTTGCAGTTCCTCCTGTATTTACTTGTCCCCAGGTTAAGCCTACGAACAAGGAACATAAGATTAGTAATGGCACTTTCCAAGAGCCAAAATGAAAAGGGTTTTTCTTTAGTAAAGGTTTTAATAGTTTCATGATGATTTGTGTTTTAAGTTTTCAACAGTTTATGTTAAACTGATCTTAAAGTATAAAGAACTATATAGGCCAAAAAACTAATTGGATCAATGACATCATTTTGTAGATATTATGAAGCAAAAATCCTATAACCGTAATTTTGATATATTTAGAAAAAATCAATAGGATTTGTATAAAAAAGGGAATAGCATTTAGATATCTAAATGCTATTCCCTTCTTAAAATTAAGTTCAATGTTTATTAGGATTAGACAATAAGGTCTTTACCTATTTTCCTCCAAACTCTTACCAATAAAACACCTGCAATTATGGTTCCTGATCCGAGGATTAATGATTCTTGTAAATTCCCATAAATTATGTGTCCTGTCGTAAACAATACTCCATAAACTAAGAAGCATCCTAATAATAATGCTAAAATTCCAGACGGCACACTCCATCCTTCTAAACTATTTACGATATCTATATTATTTTCTTTTGCCTTTGTAATAACATTCTTCCAACCAAGTCCTCCTGGTTGTATTTTTTTATAAAAATTTTGTAAAACACTATCGCTTTCTGGTTTTGTTAAAAATGTTACACTTATCCAAACAACTGTAGTTATAAACACTATACTCGGAAGTTTTGCCCAGCTTGACATAATTGCATCATCACCAAAAAAATAATCTCCAACAGGAGAAGCGAATATTAATGAGACAACTCCCGAAATAATCATCGCCGAAATCTCACTCCAAGAATTGATACGCCACCAGAACCATCTAAGAATAAAAATAAGTCCAGTACCAGCTCCAAACATAATTATAATATCAAATAATTGTTTTGCATTTTTAAGATACAATGCAAATAATGCGCTTAATATCATAAGCACAACAGTCGAAATTCTTCCAACCATTACTAATTCTTTTTCTGACGCATCTTTCTTTATTTGTTGCTTATAAAAATCATTTACAATATAAGACGACCCCCAATTAAGATGCGTAGATATAGTACTCATATATGCTGCAATCAAAGAAGCAAATACCAATCCCAAAAGACCACTTGGCAATTTTGCTAGCATTGCTGAATACGCTAAATCATGTCCTAATTTATCCTCAGTTACATTTGGAAAAGCCTCTTGAATACTTGCTATGTCAGGAAAAACTATAAGCGAAGCTAATGCTACTAATATCCATGGCCAGGGGCGTAAAGCATAATGCATAATATTAAAGAAAAATGTTGCTCCTATTGCATGGTTCTCATTTTTAGCAGCTAGCATACGCTGTGCAATATAACCTCCTCCTCCAGGCTCTGCTCCTGGAAACCAAGAACTCCACCATTGAACTGCTAAGGGAATAATTAATAGTGTAATAAGTGCTTCCTTATCATTAAAATCTGGTAATAACGATAGTTTATCCGCCACATTGGGATGTGTTATTAAATTTTGAAGTCCACCAACTTCAGGAATATTTACTAAATAATATGCTGCTCCTATTGCACCTCCAATTGCTATGAAAAATAATAAAAAATCAGTATAAACTACTCCTTTAAAACCTCCTAACGCGCTAAATACTACAGTAATTATTCCTGCATAAACTATAGTTTCCCATGGTTCTAAACCAAGCATAATACTACCAATCTTAATCGCAGCAAGAGTGACACCAGCCATTGCAAAAACATTAAATACAAGACCTAAATACAAAGCTCTAAAAGACCTTAGGAAAATGGCAGGAGCTCCTCCATACCTTAATTCATAAAACTCAATATCCGTACTTACGTTAGACCTTCTCCATAATTTAGCATATATAAAAACAGTTAAAAGACCTGTAATCAAAAAAGCCCACCACATCCAATTTGAAGAAACTCCATCTTTTCTAACAATATCTGTTACAAAATTAGGAGTATCGGTAGAAAAGGTAGTTGCGACCATAGAGAACCCTAGTAACCACCAAGGCATATTTCTTCCTGATAAAAAATATTCTGAGGTACTCTTTCCTGATTTTTTCGATACTATTACTCCTATAAAAAGTGTGGTCAGTAGAATAACTATTATAATTGAGTAATCAAGTGTGCTTAGTTTCATGTGAATATATTTGCTGTATTATTGGTTATGTCAGTTGTATTAAAATAACAGATGTATTTTTATTATTAAAAGGTCTCTTTTTGCGCAATATAGATACTTATCCATTGAGTAGGTTCCCTTTGTTTTTTAATATTTGTTTTTTAGCGTGAATTGAGTAGTTACGACCGATTGGAATTCTCTTATCGCCAATCTCCACAAGATTACCTTCTACAGATTTTACTTTATCAATTGCTATGGCATATGATTTATGTATTCTAATAAAATTTTCGGAGGGTAGTTCCTCACTTATACTTGCTAAAGATTTATGAGAAATATAGGTTCCTTCTACACTACGCAACTTTATATAATCTTTTAAACTCTCTATATAAAGAATATCTCGAAGAAAAATCTTGATTAGTTTTTTATCTACTTTCAAAAAAACATGAGGGGCTTGCTCAAATTCAGCAAAAGGCTTGCCTTTGTCCAGTG
This sequence comes from Aquimarina amphilecti, assembly GCF_900109375.1. Lineage (GTDB taxonomy): Bacteria > Bacteroidota > Bacteroidia > Flavobacteriales > Flavobacteriaceae > Aquimarina > Aquimarina amphilecti. The sequence continues at coordinate 727,437 of NZ_FOAB01000002.1, read as the reverse complement.
TTATTAATCTAGCCATTAACTTATTTATTGATTTTAAAAACCTGCTAAAAGGTATGGGTTTCACTAAATAGTCAAGAACCTCTAATTCATAACTTTCGATTGCATACTCTTTATATGCAGTTGTAATGATGATTTGTGGATATTCTTTAAGTGTTTTTAAGAATTCTAAACCATTCATTCTTGGCATGTTTATATCTAAAAAGACTACATCAATACCACCATTCTCAAGCAAGGGCAGCGCTTCCAAAGGGTTTTTAAACACACCTATAACTTCGATGTTTTTGAACTCTTTAAGGTATGATTCAATAATACTTATTGCCAAATGTTCATCATCAATTATGATACTTTTTATGGTCATGTGGTTGGGATTTTAAGGGTAATCTTATAAAGGTTATTATCATTAGATACTATTAGCTCATAATTTTCATTATATAAAAGTTGTAATCTTCTTTCGACATTTTTTATTCCAATTCCATTCTTAGAATTTGAAGAAGCCTCTTTACCATAACTATTCTCAGATACAAAAATCAATGTATCGTTATATACTTCAAATGAAACTAATAGGCTCATCTCTCCTGTATCCTTAAAACCATGTTTAAAAGCATTCTCTACAAATGGCAGGAATAATAGCGGAGTTACTAATACATCATCTATACACCCAACGATATTAATTTCCGTCTTAATTTGGTTTCCATATCTTATATTTTCTAACTCAATATAATTATCAATATACTGTATCTCTTGTATTAAAGAAACTTTCTTTTTACTAGCATCATATATAATATACTGCATAAATTCTGATAGTTTAACAACTACGTCTGATGCTTTCGAAGACTTTTGTATTGTTAACGCATATAAGTTGTTTAACGTATTAAAAAAGAAATGTGGTTGAATTTGTGCCTTAAGATATTGTAACTCGGTTTTATATTGTAATGCTGTTAATTGCTGAGTCTTGTTTCTTTCCAGAATAAAGTCAACACTGATTTTTATAGAAAAAGTCAATGCAAGAACATATAATTCTCCTAATACTACCGCTATGATGTGATTAAGACCGAAGGGTGCATTCTCTCCTTGGGCCTCAGGCCAAATATTTTCTGTAATTAGCCAATAATTCAACCCTGACCTTACCACATAATGAACCCCTAAACTTAAAAGCAAAAAAGTAACATACATCGTATATTTTTTCTTCAATAAATAATTTGGGATAAGGTAATTTATATTGAAATAAACAATTACAAGGTGTAATGGAAATTCTACTAAATTAGATCTAAATGAATACCAGTAATCATTAAAATAACTACCCCATCTTATCACATTAAAAAGAAAGTACGTCATCCAAAAATAGATATGATACTTCGTTTTAATTGTTTTTTCTTCCACATCTTCGTGGATTACATTTTTATCAGTTTTTAGCACAGAACAGTGTTAATTTTATTAAAAAACTGTGAAAAAGTATCATTAAATATCATAAAAACCAAAAAAATGTTTGGTTCCAAAAGCCTGCAGCAACGGTTATCTATGGTTAGATGTCGTTCATTATCAAAATGCTGTTGTTGGGATAAAAAAAAAAAAAGAAAACCCTCAAACTATTAATTTAGAACAACACAAATAATCAATAAAAGGAAAACATGAGGCAAAAAAAATTAACTTTAATTTCATTTTTATTTTTAGTAATCGGAGTTCTCGCTCAGGAAAAAAAAATATCTGGAATAATAACTGATGCGGTAAATAACACACCCTTACCTGGAGTAAATGTTATTGTGAAAGGAACTTCTACCGGAGCACAAACCGATTTTGATGGTGCATATACAATTAATGCTTCTACAGGTGATATTTTGGTATTTTCTTATATCGGATTTAAAACCGTAGAAAAATCTATTGGCTCATCAAACACCATAAATATTGATCTAGAAGAAGATGCAGAACAACTAGAGGATGTAGTAATAACAGCTTTTGGTATACGACAAGAATCAAAAAAACTAGGGTATTCAGTACAACAACTTAAATCTGAAACAATTACACAAACAGCAGATCCTAATATTGGATCAGCGATTCGCGGGAAATTAGCGGGTGTAAATATCAATTCTAACTCAGGTGGAATTGGTTCATCTGTATCAATTAATATTAGAGGAATCAGTTCTTTAGGAGCTAACAATCAACCTCTAATTGTATTGGATGGTGTTATTATAGATGATAATCAAGGTGGTCAGGGAGATTTTGCTTCTGGACTTGATTATGGTAACACACTATCTAATCTAAATCCTAATGATATCGAAAACATATCCTTACTAAAAGGTGGAAATGCTACAGCACTCTATGGATTTAGAGGAATAAACGGTGTTTTAGTAATTACCACGAAAAAAGGACGTTCTGACAAACCCACTGTAGAAATAAACTCTTCGATTACTGCAAGTTCTATATTGGTTTCCCCTAAGTTTCAAAATGAATATGGTCAAGGTTTGTTTGACACCTCAACAAATCAACTAGTATACGATATCACCAATGGTAGTAGTTTTGGACCGAGGCTAGATGGAACACAACGAGAACGTTTTGATGGAGTTGGAACTGCCAGTTATTCTGCGAATGACAATGATTTTAAAGATTTTTTCAGGAGTGGGTTTTCTTTTTTAAATTCAGTTGCAGTTTCACAAGGAACAGAAAAATTTGATTATAGGTTTAGTTATTCCAGATTAGATGATGAGTCCATAGTCCCTGGAAGTAATTTAAAACGTCAAAACTTTAGTGTCAAAGCTGGTGCTTCTATCACAAGTTGGTTAAAGATCCTCGGAAAGGTTGATTATATCCATCAAGATGCACGAAATCGACCTGAACTAACAGGAGGTCAAACCAATATTACTCGCGCTCTTTCTCTAAGGCCCAGAAATATTTCTAATACATTGTTAAGAGATAATTTTTTAGAATCGGATGGCACTCCCAATAACTGGGCAGGAGCTTTCATTACAAATCCATATTACACTTCTAATACACTGCTCAATGAAGATGAAGTTGATCGATATATCAGTCTATTAGAACTAAATATTGATATCGCACCAGGACTAAAGGGATTAATGAGACTTTCTCAAGACCACATCACAAGTAGTCAGCAAATATTTAATCCTTTCGGTGCTTTTGACATTGCTGGTAACGGAAGATTTTCTGATACCAACTCTACTGCTAGAACCAATAATTATGATTTAATTTTTACCTACAATACGGACATAGGTAGTAATTTTAACTTGGGAGCTACACTTGGGTTTAGTCACTCTGATGTCTCTTTTAAATCATTACAAGCTATTGGAGAAACTTTTTTACTTCCTAACTTTTTCTCTCTTAACAATTTTGAGAGTATTAGCGTAGTTCCTGGTAATGCTAAAAATTCTTCTAATTCTATATTCGGATCTATGACTATAGGATTTAACAATTATTTATTTGCAGAATTTACCGCGAGAAATGACTGGAGTTCTACATTACCAATAAACGATGCTTCATTTTTCTATCCATCTGTTGGATTAAGTTTTGTAGCAACAGATGCTTTCCCATCATTACAAGACAATGAAATACTTTCTAATCTAAAATTGAGAGGTAGTTTTGCGCAGACTGGTAATGCCACAGGTGCTTTTTCTCTTGTAAATACTTATAATGTATCATCTAATCTTTTTAACGGCCAGCGTTTTTTCTTTTTCGGAAATGCAGAAGAAGGGGCAGGAACTGGGCCAGAACTTAACAACCCTGACTTAGTTCCTGAAATATCAAATGCTCTTGAATTTGGTTTAGATGCACGTTTTATAAACAACAGAATAGGGCTTTCTGCGACATATTACACTATAAGAACCGAAGATCAAATATTACGATTAACGCTTCCTCCATCCAGTGGAGCAGCAAATCAAATAATCAACGCTGGTTTAGTAACAAATAAAGGGCTTGAACTTTCTTTAGACGCTGATATTATAAAGACAGATAACTTTAAATGGTCTACAACTGTAAACTTCACAACTAACGAAAATAAAGTTGAAGAATTAGCTCAGGGAGTAGATAGAAACATATTAATACGCCAATTTAATGATGTGGTTCAAGTAGCGGCCGAAGTAGGCTCTAGCGCTCAAGGATTATTTGGTACTACGTTCTCGAAAGATGATAATGGAAATGTAATCTACGATACTAACGGATTACCAGTAATTAATACTGAAATATCTCAAATCGGTGATGTTGCTCCAGATGCTTTTTTAAACTGGGGAAACTCTTTTTCTTATAAACAATTCTCTTTAAGTTTCTTATTCGACGCAAGGTTTGGTGGTGATGTATTTTCCTTATCAGAAATACAAAGACATACACAAGGTACGGCGATCGAAACATTAGAAGGAAGAGAATTCTTTTCTGGTGGACAAGGTATCTCCTTACCGCAAAATGCAGTGATTGATGGAACATTAGATCCTAATGTACAGCAAAGAGGTGTAAACCCTCAAACATATTGGGGTAGAGTCGGTCAAATTTCAGAAAACTGGGTATACGATGGAAGCTTCATTAAATTTAGAGAACTAACGTTTGGGTATACTTTTCCTGAGAGAACAATTAAAGGACTACATCTATCTAATCTATCTATAAGCTATGTAGGAAGAAACTTAGCCATACTTCATAGTAATACTGACAATTTTGATCCTGAAACAGGTTTCAATACAAGTTTTGGTGGAGTTGAATTTTTTGGAATTCCTTCTGCCAGTAGCCACGGACTTAGAGTAAATCTTACTTTTTAAAATAAATAATGTTATTAATAAACAAAGAATTATGAAAACTCAAAAACACATCATAAAACTATTTGTTGGTTTTCTTATACTAATTATTACAACCATTTCTTGTACTGAAGATTTTGAAGAAATAAACACCAATCCTATTGACCCGCAAACTGCAACTGTAGAAGGTATTATGGCTGGAGTACAGTACTTTGAATTCGCTGAACCTCGTTTCTTAACCTGGAGAGGGAATTTAATCTATACAAGCCAATTTGCAAATCAATTTAGTTACAATGCAGAAGGGTCCTGGTTTGCTGGAGATGCTTATCAAAACAATCAAGGTTGGACTAATGCGATATTTGATGCATCATATCAAAAAGTCTCCCTTAATATTAGAAATTTACTAGGTACTTATAATGATCTTGAAGATACTAATGGTGCAGCAGTTACCAAAATTATGATGTCCTGGTTTTATCAAAAAATGACAGATATTTATGGAGATATCCCTTATAGTGATGTAATTGGCGACGAATTAATTCTGACTAATCCTCAACCTACATATGACGCTCAAAAAGAAATTTATACAGGGATCCTAAATGACCTAAAAGCACAAATGGATGAGATTGGCGCTTCATCAGAAATAATTGCTGGAGCAGATGGCGATTTCATTTATAATGGAGACCCTCAAAAATGGAAGACGTTTGCCAATACCTTACGATTACGCATCGCAATACGGTCCAGAGATGCTTTTATACAAGCAGGTGAGCAATCCTTTATAGATACAGTTATTAATGATTGTCTAAGTAATACCCTCATAGATAGCTCTAATGAAGCACTGCTAAAAAAATCCGAATCTGCGTTGATATTATCATTCCTTGATGGAAGTTTCGAAGATGTTTACTGGGGATTTGGTGGACTAGGTTCTAAATGGGTATTCTCCGATCGTTACTTAAATTTATTAAATGATAATAATGATCCTAGACTCCCACAGATAGCAGATCCTTCTCCAAATGATACTTTTGAAGGTACCGCAATTTCAATGAGAGGAATTATCCCAAGAGATAATCTTGCAATTCCATCTCAAAAAATCATCGGGACTTCGACAACTGATGTAACTAACGTTGTACCAACTCAAATTTTAACTGCTGCAGAATCTTACTTTCTACAAGCAGAAGCAGCACTTTTAGGGTATTCTGGAAATCCACAAGGGCTTTACGAAGAAGGAATTAGAGCGAGTATGAAGTTTTGGGATGTAGATGCTGGTGATATCGAAACTTTTATAATTAACGAACCTATCGCCACTTTATCTGGATCAACAGAACAACAATTAGAAGCTGTCTGGAATCAACGATGGTTAGCACTATTAATGAATGGATATGAAGCTTGGTCTCTAGTAAGAAGAACGGAGCTTATCCCAACATTAACAGACAACGCAATTTTCTTTGTTTCAGAACCTAATAATGGAACAGTCCCAAAAAGATTACAATATTCAACCACAGAACTAGTCGCAAATGAAACAAAAGTAAAAGAAGCTATAGATAGACAAGGGCCAGATACAATGACAACTTCTATCTGGTGGGATATTGAATAAGTATGTAATAAAAACTCTTATTAACCTTCCATAAATCAATATGGTACTATTAAAAAAGAAAAATGATTAAAGAAATTAAATTCAGACAAGTTGGCAAATTTGAAGATACCAAATTCGAAAAAATCCATAATGAAATATTTCAGGATTCTTCTTATGCTTCTAAATTGGCAGCTTTAGAAATTTCAGATTTAATAAAACAAAAACAAAAAGAAGGTAAGCCTTGTATACTAGGATTGGCTACTGGATCTTCTCCAATAAAAGTATATGAAGAACTAGTTACATTATATAGATTAGGAGAACTCAGTTTCAATAACGTGATCACCTTTAATCTGGATGAATATTATCCTATGGATACAGATAATCAACAAAGTTATTATCACTTTATGCATCAACATCTCTTTGATCACGTTGACATAAATCCAGAAAATATCAATATTCCCTCTGGAAATATTAATCTAGAAGAAATTGATCAATACTGTATCGATTATGAAATGAAAATAAAAAAACTTGGTGGACTAGACTTTCAATTACTTGGTATTGGTAGAACAGGGCATATTGGCTTTAACGAACCTGGATCTCATCGTAATTCTGGAACAAGGATTATAACATTAGATCATATAACTAGAAGAGATGCAGCATCAGATTTTAATGGTTTAGAAAATGTTCCCAAAAGAGCCATCACTATGGGAATAAGCACTATTATAAAAGCTAAACGTATTCTTTTACTTGCTTGGGGTCATAAAAAAGCATCCGTCGTAAAAAAAACTATTGAAGGCGAAATAACCCCTCAAATTCCAGCTTCTTTCTTACAGGATCATAAAAACATTACCGTTATTCTGGATAGTGAAGCAGCAGCAGATCTTACTAGAATTAAAACTCCCTGGCTAGTAGATCAATGTATTTGGACACCGAAACTTAAGCTAAAAGCAGTTACATGGTTAAGTGAGGAAGTGCAAAAACCTTTGTTAAAACTAACTGATAAAGATTATAATGATCACGGTATGTCCAGTCTTCTAACTTTAGAAGGATCTGCATATGAACTTAACATTAAAATGTTTAATCATTTACAAAACACCATCACAGGATGGCCCGGTGGAAAACCAAATGCTGATGATACTAAACGTCCGGAAAGAGCCAATCCTGCCCAAAAAAGAGTACTAATCTTCAGTCCTCATCCTGATGATGATGTAATTTCTATGGGAGGAACATTCTCTAGACTTATTGATCAGGGTCATGATGTACATGTTGCATATCAAACCTCTGGGAATATTGCTGTGACTGATCAAGAAGCCTTAAAATTTGGAGAAGTAGCACAACGTTTAGCCGAAGGTAATAGCATATTTAAAAATATAATAGACGTTATAAAATCAAAAAATACTGGAGATATTGATTCTCCAGAAGTAAGATTAACTAAAGGTCTTATTCGAACAATGGAATCTTACGGTGCTACCAGATATTTGGGGCTTCCTGATCATAAAGTTCACTTTTTAAACCTTCCTTTTTATGAAACCGGCAGAGCGAAAAAAAACCCTATTGACACTCCCGATATTAATATTGTAAAGGATATTATAACTCATATAAAACCACATCAGATCTATGCAGCTGGTGATCTGGCAGATCCACACGGAACACATAAACTTTGTCTTGATGCAATTCTCGAAACAATATCAATAATAAAGCATGAAAAATTCATGAATGATTGTTGGCTTTGGTTATACAGAGGAGCCTGGCATGAGTGGGATATCCATGATATTGAAATGGCAGTGCCATTAAGCCCAGATGAAGTAAACCGAAAAACAAACGCAATTCTTTTTCACCAATCTCAAAAAGATAAAGTAATGTTTCAAGGTGAAGACTCTAGAGAATTTTGGTTGAGAGCAGAGGAACGAAATAAAGATACTGCAGAACGATACGATAATTTAGGGCTAGCTGATTATGAAGCTATTGAGGCTTTTAAAAGACATTATTTTTAACATATACCGTTGACTTTATTAACTCTTAAACTTTAAAAATGTGTGTTAAAAATCATGAACAAGAAGCCCTTAATTATAAAACAAACCATAAAGATTAGAATCTATGATATTAATAGCAGATAGTGGTTCTACAAAATGTGATTGGATTCTAATGGACTCACAAGGAAAACAAGTATTCTCACAGACAACAATAGGAATCAACCCATTAAACACATCACAAAACAAAATTGAAAGTATATTATTAGAGATTTCCGAAGTTTCGAAAAAAAGAAATTTGATTAATGAAGTACACTTTTACGGAGCAGGATGTAACACAGAAGCATCAAACCAAAAAGTCAAATCATCTTTTCAATCTATCTTTAAAAATCTCACAGTAATAAATATTGAAGAGGATATTATTGCTGCTGTACACGCTACCACAAAGACACCAGCTGTAATTGTTATTTTAGGAACCGGCTCTAATTGCTGCTACTTTGACGGTAAAAAAATAATACAATATGCCCCATCATTAGGATATTTACTAGCGGATGAAGGTAGTGGTAATTACTTCGGAAAAGAATTGCTTAAAAGTTTTTATTTACAAAAAATGCCTTCAAGCCTTGCGAAAGAATTTGAAAACAAGTTTGGTTCCAATTTAGAGCAACTCTTTTATAATTTATATGATCTTCGGCAACCTAATGCATACCTAGCCTCATATGCATTTTTCATGTTTCAACATCGAAATCACCCCTTTGTAGAAAGAATGTTATATTATGGAATCAAAGTTTTTATAGACAACTATTTGACACTTTATTCCAAAGAATTAGAAAACAACCCTATACATTTTGTTGGTTCTATTGCATACTATTCCCAGGACATCATTAATAAAATACTGCTTGACAAAGGTTTTACGGCTAAAAGTTTTATCAAAAAACCTATAAACAATCTTATTGATCACATTATCTCTGCTAGGAATACACTACAAAAAACAATATAACAAATGAAGAAATCCATTTTCTATATACTATCAATCATTATCTTTTTTATTTCTTGTCATGAAAAAAACACACCAATAACTGCTGTAAATACAAATCCCAGAATTACTCCAATGCCTTTATCATTGCTGGAAAAGCAAGGAACTTTTACAATTGACAAAAAAACTTCTTTCATTGTAAAGACCAATGAAACCCAGAAAATTGCTTTGTTTTTTATAGATGTTATTTATGAAAAAACAGGATTATATCTTAGTACATCAGATCAAAAAAAAGACAATTCCATTTATCTAGTTATCGATCCTTCTGTCGAATTAACCGAAGAAGGTTACTTATTAAAAACCTATAAAAATCATATTGAAATTATTTCGAAAACAGCGAAAGGTCTATTTTACGGAGCCCAATCTTTAATGCAATTACTACCATTTGTCTCCGATGACGATTCCCATGAAAATTTACAAGTCATAATTCCTTCAATAGATATTAAAGATGAACCGGCTTTTAAATGGAGAGGTGTATTACTTGATGTTTCTAGGCATTTTTTTACAGTAGAGTTTATAAAAAAACAGTTGGATTTTTTGGCAACATTAAAGATCAATAAATTCCATTGGCATTTGACCGATGATCAAGGTTGGCGCATAGAAATAAAGCAATATCCCAAATTAACAGAAATTGGTGCCAAAAGGGGTAATAAAAATAGCACCATTTATCACGGATTTTACACACAAGAGGATATAAAAGAAGTTGTTGCCTATGCTAAGGAACGATTTATTGATGTGATTCCCGAATTTGATATGCCAGGACATGCCAAAGCAATTCTTGCTTCTTACCCAGAATTAGCTTGTGAAGAAAAGCCTTTTGAAATAAGAGAAATATGGGGTGTGGATTATAACATCTTATGTGCAGGAAAAGAAGAGGTATATGTTTTTATAGAAAATGTAATTACAGAAATGGCAGCTTTATTTCCTTATAAATACTTCCATGTTGGGGGAGATGAAGTTCCTAAACGTAGTTGGATAGAATCTGAATTATGTCAAAAACTGATCAAAAAAGAAGGACTTAAAGATGAAGCAGAATTACAAAGTTACTTTATGGCTCGTGTAGAAAAAATTCTACACAAGTATAATAAAACAATGGTTGGATGGGATGAAATTCTAGAAGGAGGAATTACAAAAACTACCAACATTATGTCTTGGCAAGGAGAAAAAGGAGGTATAAAAGCTGTAAATGAAGGTCATGATGTAATTATGACTCCATTGGACTACGTATATCTTAATTTTTATCAAGGAAATAAACAAGTAGAGCCAATGGCATTTGGGGGACATACTCCATTAAAAAAAACATATTCCTACAATCCAATACCCAAAGCAATAAAAGAACACAGAAGACATCATATTCTTGGATTACAAGGAAATCTATGGGCTGAACAAACCGATAATGATAAAATCGCAGAATATCAATTATACCCCAGATTAATTGCTATTGCAGAAACAGGATGGACTATAGAGAAAAACAAGAATTTTAATAATTTCTTAAATCGCTTAAACAGCTTATATCCAATTCTTGATCATCATGAAATAAATTACCACATTCCATTACCAGAAGGCCCTTCCTCTGATCGTATAGTATTCATTGATAGTGTATCCATCCCATTTAACACCACACATCCTGTTAAAATGGTCTATACAACAGATGGATCTAATCCTACCAACAAAAGTGAAGAATACTCTAAAACACTCACATTTAATGAGACATCTATTCTAAAAATTGCATCCATATTACCACACGGAAAAATTAGTAAAACAAGAACTATTGACATTGTTAAGCAATCCTATCTATCGCCTATATCAGAATCAATGGATTTATCTCCTGGTTTAAAAACAAAAACGATAAAAGGTCACTTTTCTAGTGTAGATGATATCAGGAAAGAAAATCCATCAAAAATATCAATCGTACAAAGTATTAAAGAGGCAAATACGACCTTCGATTGGGGACATGAAGTTAAAAAAGAAAATTTTAAAGCAGTATTTCTAGAAGGATATATCGACATCCCAGAAGATGGAATATATTATTTTTCTAGTACACAAGATCAAATATGGATTGGTAATCAATTAGTGATCGATTACAAAAAAACAATAAAAAAACATCCTGAAGAGAGCTCTATTGCTCTTAAAAAAGGAAAACACAAACTTAAAATTGTATATCTAAACAATATCAAGAAAGGATGGGCATCTGATTGGAATACTGTAGAACTAAAATATCGAAAAGAATTAGATAAAGAATATAAAACTGTTAATGAAAAAATGATTTTTTATAAGAATTCTAATAGAAGCCTCTCTCTTAAATAGTTAAAAACACTTTCTAATTAAAACCAATATAAACACAAACTCTTATGACACCATTTAAAAAAATCATTAGATGTATCTTCTTAATTCAGGTACTATTCTTGTCTTGTACTAATGAAAGTTTTCTTGATGAGGAAAACCTGAAAGAAATTACTCCGGTAATCGATCGATCTGCAATCACTGAACCTATTATTTTAGGGTACTTCCCATCCTGGTCAGAAAGTTGGACTACAACTGGACAAGGATCCAAACTTAGAGATATTCCCGAGCATGTCACTCATGTCTTTCTGGCTTTTGCAAGACCAAACTTACGATATCAAAAAGGATCTTTAGATATTACAGGGACCGGAATTCAAACTCCTTATGATGGTCAAACTCTAAAAGAATCTATATCTATTCTTAAAGCTAAAGGAATCAAAGTAATTCTTTCTATAGGTGGAGAAACTTACTGGGGCACAAATGCCGCTTACGACATCAATTATCAACAAATAAAAGATTTAGTAGATGATATTGGTTTTGAAGGTATTGACTGGGATTTCGAGCCTAACGGTGGATTTCAGACTATTGGAGAGTCAATTAATGTGCAACGTTTTATTAATTTTTTTAATGAATCCAGAGCACTGATGCCCAAAGGTCAATATATAATTGCCTGTGCACCTGCAGGCGCAGGAGCTTTAGGAGGCCTTAACAATGATGATCCCTCTTCTCCTTTTGCCCATAGTAAAAGAAATACAGTAACTGGAGAAACCGATACGAACCTATTTAATGCCACATCACCAAATCAAGCAATCAGTTTGTTTGGATTTGCCTCTACAGGTCACATGATACCCGTGATAAAAGCAGTTGGTGATAAAATTGATTTAATTGCCTATCAAGGTTATAATACGGGAGCAGCTAGTAACAGAGCAATTATGTACGACTCTTATAAACATTATGCAGATCAATATGGTTTTTCAATTGCAGCAGGAACTCATTATCCTAACGAACCTTGGGGTCCTTATTATACCTACAATTATCAAAATATGGCTGACTTATCTGATCATATTTCTTCAAAAAGTACGACAGATGGTATTATGATTTGGCAAATGCTATTGGAAGAAAATTCGTCGTCCGCATATGGATATTTGTATGTATCAAGTCAAGTTCTAAATGGAACTTCTCAATCACAAGCAATTGCTAATGCTGAAAATTATCCCGAGTCTCCTTATACTGGCGGTGACGGTGATGGTGACGGTGGAGATGGAAACGGTTCTGGCTGTTCATCTAGTCAGTGGAATTCATCTGTTGCTTATACAAATGGTAATGAAGTAGTTTATGAAAAATCAGTATATAAAGCAAAATGGTGGACTCAAGGAGATAACCCAATAACTAATAGCGGAAATGGAAAGCCATGGGAATTTATAGAAAACTGCGATGGAGATACTGATGGCGGAGATGGAAATGACAATTGTAATGTAAATCAATGGAACTCATCCACTGCATATGTAACAGATAATGAAGTATCCTATGAAAATGTTATTTATAAAGCAAAATGGTGGACTCAAGGGGATAACCCAATATCCAACACCGGAAACGGAAAACCATGGGAATTTGTTCGAAACTGTAATTAGCCACAATAAGAATAAAACACTTTTCTCAACTAATTGATTATCATTTTGATAATATTCGAACCGCCTGAAAACAGGCGGTTTTTTTATAACTTACAATATAAAAAAGTAGTTACTGAATTCAGTAACTACTTTTAAAACAACTAATAATGAAAGTATCACAAATGGATAACCGCAGTGGGCATTTTACGGCTTTCTAACTAATTCAAACTTTTGCATAATTTCATTTTTTCTTTTTCAAATTATGTAATAGATAAGCGTCCTTTTAGTCTTTTATCAATTTTGCGCTTTTTCTCTGTAATCAATTTCATGATATCCATTAAATATGGATCTTTACTTTTCTTATAAATTTCGTTAATACCTAATACTAATAATTTCGCTTCTCTGGATGCAGAAACTCGATCACTTGTACTCATATTACTCATACTTCTTTTCTGAAAATCTCGTGCTTTTTTTAATAAATCCATAGAAATACATTTTAAATTAAACTTTCAAAATCAGCTAAAAATCAATACTATTATAGTTTCTATTCATTTTATTACAACTCTAATTTACTATAGATTTTTCATATATTTTTATTTATATTTGTTATCTTAGTCATTAATATTTTTTATGAATTATACATTGCATCAGCTTCAGATTTTTCTAAAAATTTCAGAAAAAGAAAGCATCACGAAGGCTTCAGAAGAACTTCATTTAACACAGCCTGCAGTATCTATTCAACTCAAAAATTTTCAAGATCAATTTCCTATTCCTTTAACTGAAGTTATTGGTAGAAAACTTTATATAACTGACTTTGGAAAAGAAATAGCAATTGCTGCTCAAAAAATAGTAGATGAAGTCAATCAGATTAGTTATAAAACCAAAGCCTATCAAGGTCACTTATCCGGTGTTTTAAAAATTTCTGTTGTATCTACTGGAAAATATATTATCCCCTATTTCTTATCGGATTTTATGAAACAACATGAAGGTGTAGATCTTGTTCTCGATGTAACTAACAAACAACAAGTTATAAATAGTTTAGAAAAAAACAATGTTGATTTTTCTCTTGTCTCAGTGTTACCAAAGCATTTACAAATTGAGAAAACTAAGCTTATGGAAAATCAATTGTATTTGGTAGGGAATACCTCTGAAAAGTTTACCAACAAAAAATATCAAAAATCTATATTTTCTGAACTCCCTTTAATTTATAGAGAACCCGGGTCTGGTACCAGGCATACGATGGAAACTTATATAGATAAAAACGATCTCCCTGTTAGAAAAAAAATGGAATTAACATCCAATGAAGCAGTTAAACAAGCAGTAATTGCTGGACTTGGTTATTCCATCATGCCTCTTATAGGTATCAGAAATGATCTAGAAGCTGGACGTTTACAAATTATTCCTGTTCAAGGTTTTCCTATAAAATCCATCTGGAACCTAATCTGGCTTAAGAATAAAAAGTTTTCTTTAGTCGCAGAAGCTTTTCTGAAATATGTCGAAGAACAAAAAGATGAAATTATTAAAGATAAATTCAATCTTTTTAACCCATGAAGATCCATAATAATTAATTATATATTTCATCATAAATATAAATAAAAATATATATGAAATAATGTTGATTTTTGTATATGAAAGGGTTAGTTAAAATCCTTTGTAAAACTACAAAAATGACCAAAGCATTTATTTCTAAATTATCCGAATATTTTCAAATTTCTGTTGGTGTAATACTCGCCAGTGTTGGGCTAAAAGCATTCTTATTGCCAAATGGTTTTTTAGATGGAGGAATTACTGGTATTGCGATCCTACTCAATTCTACTTTAAATATTAATACTTCTATTATTCTAATTATATTAAGTATTCCCTTTTTAATTGTCGCTTATTTTTCAATTTCAAGAATTATGGTAATCAAATCTATCGTAGCGATCATTGGTCTTGCTATTTCTATACAATTAGAAACTTTTGATGTCGTTACAGATGATAAGCTTCTTATATCGATATTTGGCGGGTTGTTTCTTGGTTTAGGAATAGGAATTACTATAAAAAATGGTGCTGTTTTAGATGGATCCGAAATACTAGGTATTTATATCAATAATGCTTTTGGTATAAGTATTGGGAAAGTTATTTTATTATTTAACTTCATATTATTTTCTATCACTGCCATTATAGTATCTAAGGAGACTGCAATGTATTCCATTTTAACTTTTTTGATAACTGCAAAAATAACAGACCTTACTATTGAAGGTTTTGAAGATTTTATCGGTGTAATGATTGTCTCTAAGAAATCTAAAGAAATAAAAAACGCAATCAAGGAAAAACTAGGAGCTGGGATGACTGTATTTCAGGGCGTAAATGGATATGGTAATAATGGTCCTACAGAAAATTTCGAAGTGATTCAAACTGTAATAAATAGATTTGAAATTAGAAAAATAAATAGAATTATTGATACCATAGACCCTGATGCTTTTACTGTAGAATATGATGTAAACAAGATTAAAGGAGGCATTTTAAGAAGATATCTTCATAAAAAATAACTACTCTACTTCTACATAAATATCAATAAAAAGGTTCAAGAGTAAACTACTTGAACCTTTTTGAAAATTTATGAATTACTATTAGTTAAATATCTGTACTAAATATAAATATAGTGGTAATCCTATTGTAATATTAAATGGAAAAGTTACTGCTAATGCCATCGGAACATAAAGACCTGGATTAGCTTTTGGCGCAACTAACCTCATTGCTGCCGGTACTGCTATATAAGAAGCACTAGCTGCTAATATTGCCAATAAAAACCTGTTTCCAATACTTTCAATAAAAGTGGTACTGATTAAAGCTACTAGAATCCCATTAAATAATGGAATTACTATAGAAAACAATACTGCGAACCAACCCTTTTTAAGGAAAGAAGAGATCTTTTTTCCACTTGTAATCCCCATATCCAATAGGAAAACGGCCAAAAACCCTTTAAAAATATCGGTTGTAAATGGTTTAATACCTGCTGCTTGTTGTTCACTTGCTAAAAAACCTACTACCAGACTTCCCATAATTAGTAATACACTTCCATTAGTTAATGCATGTTTTAAAACCTTCCCCAATGGAATAGCATCCTTGGCGTTCTTATTCATTATAGACATCAAAAGAACACCTATCATAATAGAAGGTGCCTCCATAATTGCCATAACAGCAACCATATGCCCACCAAACGAGACCTGTTCCATTTCTAAAAAAGAAAGTGCGGTTACAAAAGTTACCGCACTGACTGAACCATAGGACGCTGCTATCGCACCCGAATTTTCTATACTATACTTTCGCCTCAGAATAAAAAATGTGTATATCGGCACAACCAGTGCCAATACTACTCCAAAAACAAGAGACCATATAATCTCTAATGTTAATTCACTATGGGAAAGTTCTTGACCACCTTTAAAACCAATAGACAATAATAAATACAGAGAAATAAATTTTGATGAATTTCCTGGGATTTCTAAATCACTCTTTAATCGTACTGCTATAATTCCTAAGAAAAAAAATAACAACGCAGGATTAGTTAAATTATCAATTAATAAATGTAAATCCATAATAAAAACAATACTATCTACCTTTTAACTTTAGATACGTTTAAGACGTATCTGACTATTTTTTAATTAAAGTAATTTGGATATCGCTCTCGATCTGTAACGCTAAACCTTCTCTTCTTGCTTCCATGATAGCCTCTCTGATCGATTCTTTTGCTTTAATTAATTCATTTATTCTATTATATAATTGTGGTGTATCATCATTACAATTTTGCTCTGTAATAGATAACCTCTGTAGCTTGTGAAAATTAATTTTCTTATCTATAAAAATGTTAAGGATATCTGATGCTTCCGACGGGCTAAAAACCCCATCCATTAGTTTAACTTTTTGATCTGTAAGTACCATAATTTCTATTTTTACTAATTATTATTTGTATTAATTTTTAAATATATTTTAGTTTTTTTATTCTTCGTATCACTGACACTTTGTAAAGCAAAAGCAACTAACATCACGAAGCCTGATATTAAAAGTTCTTTCATAAATAAGTAATTCTGTAAAGAGGATAAAAAGAGCATTACAATAAATAAACCAGTAAGAATAATTTTATTGACAATTTTCATTTACAATGATATTTAGTTTAAAAATTAGATTTCTATTCATAATTTAATTAGCTTAAAATCAATTAATTATATAGATTTTACCTAAAACTTTTTTACGTGAAACTTTTTCAATCTGCGTACAAAAGTGAGAACATTATTTCATATATTTTTATTTATATTTTCAATACAAAGCATAAATTTATTTTATAATAAAGATTTTTATTATATGTAAAAAACCATCCTCTCTCATAGTGTTATTCATAAAAAAAGCCACATAGACATGTGGCTTTTTAATAATGTTAAATAATAACTCTACTTCTTAGTCAATGTATTACACGTGATATGCGGAAACTTAATAATAGTTCCATTAATTGGGATATCCATCAAAATTGTTTGATTATATGATAACTGCGTAAACTCTCCTCCTTGTGTAAACGCCTGTAACCAATAGTTAGCATTATAATCTATCACATTTGCTTTTTGTTTCTCAAATGGAATATTAGTAACTGCACCTTTAGCCGCAGGATTTTCTGTATCAACTCCCCATTGAATATATTGAGTACAAGGATTAGCTGAAATCCCATCTTGCAAAGGCTTATTAGGATTATTGTTTAAATCAGGAAAAGGATTTCCAACACTTTTTACTGAATATTGAGTAGTGTCTATTCCTGATGGAATAATAGTTTTTGGATAATTATTAATAGGAGCATTGCCCTTCTGAATATAAGAGCTCGGATATCCTTTAATTCCTCCTTGTGCTAAAATTGAATTTCCGTGAGGTACTGAAATTTGTTTTGCAACATTTGTCGTCACCGATTGATCTGGTATTGATCCCTTATGTGGTACTACTGGAGTACTTGCATAGGGTTCTTCGGACTGAGGTCCAGTTACTAAGAATAACCAAGATCCATTTTCCGCATGAACCAATCTATCTTTAGCAGGTCCATCCGCAAAATAAATACGCTGCTCGTAAAAGAGTACATTCGCATTTTGAATATAATCACCTCCTCTATTTGGAGCAGTTCCATTAATAGGTGAAAAGGTAATTTCTTCATAGTATTTAAAGTTCTTGAGAATATATCCAGATGATTCGGAAACAGTAGGTAATGGCATAATATTATACGAATAAGGGGTTGCCGTCCCTCCTTTACTTGTAGATCCTAAATTTTTATTTGTCCAAGTACCAATTAAATGACTCAGTGGCCCTAAACCACTAACATTTGAAGTTGGATTGATCTGCTTTGGTTCGTTAATTAAAGTATTCGGGAAAATTGGTGGTGTTATACCTGAAGTTTTTCCTATATAGGTTGTATCTTTCTCTGACATGATAGTACATTTTAAAAGTTAAAATATTGTGTAAGTTTATTTACTGTTTTACTTATCCCCAATGTCCTCTGGAGATCCTCAAAGAAGTTTTTCCTTTCTTATCATCTTTTGTTTCCACAGGACTTGTGCAAGGAGTATTAGTCATTGGTTTAATAGCTCCATTAGAAATTTTACCTAATGCTAAATCAGAAGATCTCAGCGAGCCATTTACCCAACCTTGCATGTCGGAAATAGCTTCATTACACATATAAAACCCAGGTAATGGATTTGATAGATACTCTATCGTTTTCTTATCATCCACATTCAATTGCCATTGATGATATGCATGTTCAAAATCATCCTCTCCGTTCCATAATCTATAGCTAGTAAAAATAGGATCTGGTATATTCGTCACTCCAAATAATAATCCCATTTGTTTTCTAGCTTCTGCAACTACTGCTTGTGATGCAGGAAAAACAGTTTGTGATTCCATTTCATTATATTTTTCTTGTAGTGGTGAAGAAAATTTTGGACCAATATTTTGTAATCCTTTCCAAAAATTAGTGTTGTTAAAATCGCAATACAATGTCAACGCTGCTGGTTCTTCTCCGCTTATAATAGAAACTGTACCTTTTTTATGATCTACTTCTAAATCTTCTACAGAGTAGAACGGATATATAGAATTAATTGGTAGATCGGTAAAGTTAGGCCCAAACTCAATATTAGGTCTTCCTGTTGATCCAGTATACCACCAAGCTTCTCTAAAATAGAAATTAATTTTCATCAAATTCATACCTAATACCCCATTAATACTTTCCCATAATTTCATGGAATCATATTTCTTAGAAGATGCGTGAAGCGCTGGAGATTTAATAAATAATGCTTTGAATCCTGTAGAAGCAATTGCAGAAATAATTTGCTTAGTTTTTATCGTCTTGTACTTGCCTCCAGGAATATTTGGTTTTGAGTTTTCCCCTTCTGTAGCTTCCGTAGCGTATATAGTAAAATCATCTTCATCGCCATGTATACTATCTATATTGGTGCTCAAATAAATACTAACCTTACCCTCTAGTTCTTTCTTAATAGCATCAGGTAGTGTACTAAATCCATATTTAAAAGTATAATATGTTGGATCTTTAGGGAAATCAGCCAGAATCTGCCATGCATCCCCTGCATTTGGTAATGATTTAAAAGGACCAGCGAATCCAATAGTATTGGTAAGCATCTCTATGCATTCTTCAGAATACCCCATATCTCTTAGTAATCCCCATAATTGCCATTCATTCATCGGAACCCCTTTCCACTTAAACTGTAATCTGAATTTTTGCCAATATTCTGGCGTTTGATCTTCCTCCAGTATTATATCATTTGCTTCTAGAATTCGATTATAAGCATTTGTTACAATCTGTACTGGACTTAGTCCTATCTCTTGTGGTGCTAAATCATATAATTGACTCCATATCGTATTACCTCCTGCATTAGCTTCTTCAAGAGAAAAACTATGACCTCTAATACAAAATCGATTTGTATCATCAGTACTTGACATAGGAAATGGAACAATCTCATCACAAATTTTTAGAGCGCCATTAAGAGTCATCAACTCTTCCATGTTATAATTAAAACGCATCCCTCCTTGTTCTTCTTTTACAAGATCAATTTGTACTTGATCATAAAAATTACTGATTCCATTTTCATCAGAAACTTTATGGTTTCCTCTGATAGGAATCAAATCTGATTGTAGCCGTCCTCCTGTTCGGTTAAGGCGTTCATATATTGCAATCTTCTTTCCTTTATAGTTAGGATGATTGATCAATCGATATGCACAATACAAGCCAGAAATACCTGCTCCAATAATGGCAATATCAATATCATCATGATCTGGAATTTCACTAAATGTTACGATAGACATGTTTTTCAAGATTTAAAAGTTGTTATTTTTTCATCGGGGATTTCCCCAAAGTTCTATCATTATTCTATATCAAAAAAAGCGTATAAACCCCTGTTTTTATACCTTCAAATAATTTATTTCAAAAAACAAATCTCTCTTCAAGCCATCAAAAACATTGATAAAAAAGCAAAACAGGTGTTTTTACCTATACCGAAATTTCCCCTATAAATATAACTTTGAGAAACAAGATCTCAACTAATACACAACACACAAATATGTCTGGTAAAAAGAAAAGAAAATCTCAATATGAACAGGTCAAAGAGATCCTCAATACATTACAGGGAAAAACAGTTCCCAGTTATCAAGGATTGCACGCTTTTTGGTTAGATCCCGAAACTTTTATTACTTCATCTTTATATGGGCAGCGACTAATTGCTCCTAAAGAAAGTTCCGATTCTAGTCAGACATCTCACGGATGTTGTGGATCCAACGACTCTTCTTCTAAATCCGTCACTGTCAAACAATCTTCAAAAAATAGTGGAGGATGCTGTAATTCAGAAAAGAGCACTTCTGATATCGCTTCATTAGATCCAGCTGTTACTTCGGTGCAGCAACCACCTATAACAACATCTATAGGAGATTGTTGGCCATCTGGAGGTTCAGGCGGAGGTGGTGGAGGTAGTCCAAGTCAAAAACGAAGTGATCAATCTGCTATTATCATAGGATTGAAAGGACATTACCCTTTTGATGGTAGTATTTTTCCAAAATTATTATGGGATGCTACTGCTGTTGCTTCTATAGATCAGATACAAATCATTTCCAATTGGATCGATGCCGATTGTCCACTTACACTAGAAGAAGAACACGAAAAAGCGGCAAAAATAACAGAGGCCTCTACAACCAATTCAAGATTGGCTTTAGCTAATGGAGAATTACTTCATCAAGTATCTACAAATAAAACTAACCAAGATCATAGAGACAATAAAGGTCTTACTATTAGAAAAGAGGTGAGCTCTCTAACCCCAGATGAGCTTAGCACCTTTAGAGATGCGCTGAACTGTATGTTTCAATACACCGATTATTGGCAAGATGAAAGAAGTTTTGATTATTGGGCTAGAATTCATACCGACTCTTGTCAGCACGGATGGGAACAGTTTACCACGTGGCATAGGATGTATTTATATTTTTTCGAGCAAAAATTACAAGATTATGATCAAAACATTGCCTTACCATATTGGTCGTGGACAGATTATGCCGATCAAAACAAAAACACATTTAATAACAAAAAATACGATCTAGGTGTTCTTCCTGAAGCTTATGGATGTTATCTAACTCAAAAAGGCTTAGATAAACTAAAGGATAAAAAAACTTCTGAAGGTAAATCCATCTTAAACAAGAAAGAAATATCAGCTTTAGAAAAGATTGTAAAAAAAGGAACTGTATATAATTCTGGATTACGTTTCTTAAAAGCTGCAGGAATTCCGTATGAAATCATCAATGTAAATAATGTAGCCGTATGGTCAGATAAAATACGAGCTATTTATGATACTCTTAAAGAAACTAACCCTTTATGGTTTCCGAATAGATGGCCAGGATCTATGGGGCCACTCTCTCAATATCCTACTAAAAAAGATATAAACTTACTTCTTTCACTAGATAATTTTGGTGATTTTGGTGGAGGACCTTCCTATGATCATCACTATGGATCTTTAGAAAAAGTGCATAATGGTATGCATAATTTTTCTGGAGGTACTAATCCCACATATCCTGACAATAGCGATGAATGGAAAAAAAAGTATCAAAAGTTAAATCTTACTCCTGACCCTCAAAGTAAGGAGAATCCAATTTATGGATGGATGACAGATAATCGAATTACGGCTTTTGATCCTTTATTTTGGGCGCATCATTCTAATGTAGATCGTATCTGGGCAAGATGGCAAGAACTTCATAATGGAACACCACAAGAAGTGAATGCAGTTCTAGCTCCTTGGTCTATGACAGTTCAGGACACCTTGAGTATTCAAAAACTTGGATATACTTATATGAAAGACTCTGTATTCTATGATGTCTCAAGTAAAGTAGGATTAGTAAAATTTAATAGCGCTCCTACTCAGGTTTCTACAAATACATTAGATACTCATCGTAAAGCTGAGATTAAAATTCATAGAGTTCAACGAGGAAACTTACAAAATGCTCGAATCCGAGTATTTTTAAATACTCCAGATGCCACTGTTGATACTCCTACAAAAGGGAATGATCACTTTATAGAAGAAATTACAACATTCCATGGAAGCTGTTATGGAGGCCCCGGACATTGTAATTTACCATTAGACAAAACACGACAGTTCGATCAAAGGCAATTACATCACCACGAACCTAGAAATTATAAAATTAACGCTACAGATGCAGTACAAAGCATGCTAAATAACGGCGCAAAAGACATTACCATACAACTAGTGATTATTGGTATTGATGGAAATCAGATAGATAATGCTGTATACATCGATGGTGTATCCTTAAACTTCATGGACTAAATTAAAGCAACACATAATGGATAATACATATACTACTTTTAAAATTCATCCTAGTATCGGGATTGCAAGACTCGGTAATACTGATGATGACTTCTACCTAACCCCCGAACAACCGGGAACGCGACCAATAGCTTGTGATGAAATGGGAAGAGAACAAAAAGATTCAAAAGGGAATCCAATACGAGTAAGCTCTTTTAAAGATGATAATGACCTATCCAAAATAAAAAAACAGGCAGCTCGATTTAGAATATTTGCTTACACCAGTGAAGACGACGTGGAAGGAAAAGAAATCAAAGTTGGAGGCACTTATAATTTCATTTATCAAACGGCTGTAACCGCACCAAGAATGGTGGAAGGAAAAGTTACAGATATAGATTGGACTGTTCATTTAGCAAACAAGAAAGCTTCTTGGTATGAATTTCAGGAAACAGATGGGCAAGAAGGATACGCTCCTAATCATCCTCTTCGCAATCCTGAGGTAACTCAACCAGATTTACGTAGACAACTCATCATTGACCCAGGGCCACTTACAGTTAATCTCAAAAATAATAAAGGCGCCTTTGCAAAGTTTGGTTCGCTAAGTAAAAAAATGGATGCCAGCAAATATAAAAAGGTATCATATCCACAAACATTTCCTCCTTCAGATATCCAACCAAATTCTATTGAAACCCTAGGAAATTTATTAGTGAATGAACAGGAAAAAAATATTCGACTTATTGTTTTAGGAGGAAATGGTAATTCTGGATCAACAAATACTCCAGTTATCGAAAGTTTTGTAAACAATGATGGCTGGTTTGATGATATTTCTGATGGGCCTGTAACAGCAAAAATCGAATATACATTTACAGATATAACCTACGATGGTGATAAAGAAATAAAAACAAAAACTTCTGGAACCATGGATGTACAGGTTCCAGCTTGGGTTGTTGTTGGGTATCCAAGATATGTTCCCGAAATGGAAGATATGATCACAATGGATGAAAAAATGTATGATCTTTTTGTTCGTAAAATGGCATATGATCCGCAAGTATTTGGCGTACCTCCTTTTACTCAGGAAAACAATAGTCCTAAAACTCCGGAAGAATTTGATATTTGGAGAAATGAAGCGCATTATAACCCGAATTATTACCCAAAGTTTTATAAAGAATTATGGCCACAATTGCGTAGACCAGATGATTTTAAATACACCTTTGTTTTTGACTTTTTTGGTGGCGGTGATCCCCATAATCGTGGAACTGGTGGAAACTTAAACTATGAAACGCTTTCGATCCCTCCAAAAAATGGAGAAGATCCATATTATAGACTTAGACAGTTTGTACTTGGAATCATGAGGCGAACAGATCAACTCAACGACTATGAGGTAGAAGGAAACTACAATGCTACCTCTAATAAGCCACGTTTGATGCCTATGCTTAGCGGAAACAATCCATTAAGTAATACTGCTCCCGAGAAATTTCTTTCTATGACAGAAACCCAATTATTTTTTCTAAAACAATGGGCTAACGGAAAGTTTGTAAATGAGTGTGATGAATGGGGTGAAAGTAATAAAAAATGTACAAATCCTTGGGCAAATCCTCCTGTAACAGGAGTTGGTATTAATCGCGGTGTTTTGAGTAATGTACTTGGAGGAGCATTTTGTCCTGGAGGAGAGCTTTCGTGGATTGTAGATAATCCAGCTATTTATAGTGAACCTTATAGAATTAAACACGCTACCTACATCGTTGGAGGGCTAAGTATTCCTCAACCGATTGCTAGTACCGATGGTAGTGCCGCTCCTAACCTGGCTGAAGGTTTGGAACCTGGAGATCTTACCAAATATATAGGTATTCCTTGGCAAGCAGATTTTCATGAATGTACTTTTCAGAATATCAATGTCACTTATGAAAAATGGAACAATATTTATCCCGAATCAACAGGTGATCCAGTAGAGCAGCAAATAGCATATAATATCCCTTGGTGGCCAGCGCATAGACCAATTGTTGTTCCGGAATCTTTAAATGGTTCACAAGTATACTGGGCATCTGGAATTCCTAATAATAAAGCTGGTGACTTACAAATGGTTCAAGCATGGAAAGACCTTGGGTTTTTAATTGCAGATGGAACAGGAATTACAAGACAGTTCTATCAGGTAGAACGAAACAATGAGGCACTTGGTGATCCAGTAAAACCAGGGGATCGAGTATTAGGACAAAGTTTTGGAGAATCAAATAAAGAAAATAATAAAAATTAAATCATTATGAATACAACGATTAATTCAGTTCCCGAAATCCTAACTGGAATATGGACTTATAGAAGTTTTCTTAGTAATCCTGATTTAGATGCAGACTTTGATTCATTAGAGTTCGGAAGAGGAAACATAAAAATAAATGAAGCTCCAATGCAAACACTAGATGGTTTGATATATGGCCCTGGTTGGGAATTAAAATTAAATGGCTCCATTGGATATGGAAACCCTTTCACACTTCAGTTCCAAGGAAAGGGAATTGTAGGTGGTGCAGAGTGGATCTACAATTATTTAGGCTACTATGTTCCTAACTGGATGAATGGAGTTAATCAACGTCCAGCTATCGTAGGATCTATTGTTAGAGAGATACCTCATCCAACAGGACCGAACGGAAAATCTACTGCTCCTGCTGGAGTAGTAGCACAATGGATTGCTGTAAAACAAGATCCAAGTTAATGAATCCAAATCAACCGATATATGATGTAATTATTATAGGTGCAGGTGTTGCCGGATGTGCTACAGCAATTGCTTTAAAAAAAGAGGCTCCACATCTCAAAATTGCAATTATTGAGCGTACTTCTGAAATAAACGTAGAGGATCTAACGATTCATAAAATTGGAGAAACATTGCCTCCACATGCATCTCAACAACTACAAAACTTAGGTATATGGGAATCTTTTCTGAACTGTAATTTTATTAATGCCTATGGAACCTCCGCGGCTTGGGGTTCTTCAGAGTTATATCATAATGAGTATATATTCTCTCCTTATGGATATGGGTGGCATTTAAATAGACTCGTATTTGATCAATTTATGATTAGAGAAGCACAAATGAGAGATGTAAGCTTTTACTTTGAGACCAGTATTATATCTTCAGAGAAAAAAACTAAACATTGGCTTTTACAAACCAATACTAAAATAGCTATTACGTCCAGTTTTGTAATTGATGCTACTGGTAAAAAAGCCGCATTTTCTAATCTTCAGAATTCTACCAAAATACGAGAAGACCAAATGGTTGGAATTTATCGTTTTTACAATTTAAAAGATCATCATAGTAATACTAACGGAATAGGAAATGGAACATGTGTAGAAACTGATCAAAATGGTTGGTGGTATAGCGCTACTTTACCAAATGAAACCGTAGTACTTGGATATATGACAGATGCAGATATAGCTAATCAATTACAGCTACGGAAAAAAGAATCTTTTAATAATTTTTTACATAATACCAAACACACTAGTAGTAGAATTAAAGATGCGACATACCTCTCACTACCTAAAGTAGTGTCTGCGCATACACAGTATCTTACTGCCGTTACTGGTAGTTCATGGTTAGCAGTTGGCGACGCCGCTTCCAGTTATGATCCTATTTCATCTTTAGGGATTTTCAAATCTCTAGCTATGAGTCAATTTGCAGCTTATGCTACCTTAGATGATCTAAAAGGAGATCAATCTGGCTTACAAAAATATCAACAAATTATTAGTAAAGATTATCTAGGATACAAAAAAAAGAGACAAGAATACTATGCTCAAGAAAATAGATATACATCATCTCTTTTTTGGAAGAGAAGACAATCTAAACAATCTTACCTTAACTAATTAACCTAAAACTTTTATATCATGAAACACACATTACAAATTTTTAAATCAGATCCATATATACTTATAAGTATTTTATGCATTTCGTTTTTACTATTCTCCTGCGATGATAAGGTAATTATAGAGGGTAATAACGATACAGCTGAAGTAACAATTAACAATGACTATAAAAAAATTCCTGCACCAATATCTTTTTCCGCAGATATTCCTGTAGATGTTAATCCTGTACTTCAACAAAAACTTAAAGACAAAAAGGAAATATTCAAGCTTAATGAAAAATTTAATGAATATAGCTGGCAGACTTTTATCGCTATTATGTGGCCCAGAGATGATAAAGGGAAACCAGCAGCAGAATTTACAGACAAAGGAACACCGACTTGGTTAGATTGGAAAGAAGCATTTCAGGTATACCGTTCTGATGGTAAAACACCTGCTCCTTGGGGAAGTCCTCGAACAGCTTCTGGATTAGGATTATCGAAGAGCATTATAGATGATACTAATGCTAGAATTGTACTTTCTTCTTCTACACCTACTAATCCAAAAAACTTTGACATTGCCGATGAAGTAGATCAGGCATTTGCTGGAAAATTATTTGATCAAAACGGAAATGTAGTGGTGTATGAAGTATTAATGAATAAAGAAGAATTCGATTATATTGTTACCAATAAACTTTATAATATAAACGGACAAACCAAATTTTCTGAAAGCGGTATCGCAAACTTCCCTAAAGGAAATTACCAAGAAAATAAACTTGGCGCTATAGAAATCAAATTTGCTTGGAAAATATTAGAAGATTCTGATATTAAAGATCGTTATTATCAAGAGGAAGGGTATATCATTGGTTCTGATGGCACTTCTTTAGTTAAGAAAGATTTAGGAATGATTGGTTTTCATATTAGTCAAAAAACTCCAACCGGAAAGCAATGGGTATGGTCCACTTTTGAACATATTGATAATCTAGATCAAAATGTAATCGAAAAAGACGGGAAAACAACAGTAGTTCCTCCTTCACTAAGAGACCCTAATTGTGAAATCTGTCCAGTGAATATAGACGTAACAAATGGCGGAACAACCTATACCCATAATAAATGGGCGCACGGAGATTTCTGGACAATTTCGAGCAGTAATACTGATATGTACTATGCTGAAAGCGATGTCATGAAAACTCAAGCTAAACGTATGGTAGCTATTCCTGTGCGTGTACAACGAGTAAATGAAAGAATGCAAACTTATTTTAAGCAACAAAAAAGTGTTTGGCAATATTATCAGTTAATTGATACTCAATACCCAACAGATCAAAACGCACTTCCTGGAAATCATACTGAGGCTAAATACAAAGTTCCTGAATCAGTAGTAAATAAACCTGGAGGTAATCCCAACTTAGCCTTACTAACCAATATTACCATGGAAACTTTTTTCCAGACAGGAAATCAATCTGCATCAAACCTAATGGAAGCTAACCCTGTAAGTGATATTACTATTTTCGGAACAGAAAGCTGTATGGGATGTCATTCCAGCGCCGGAATCTATGAATATAAAAACGGAAAATTATCGTCTGGAGATCAATTAACTGGTGATTTTAGTTGGTTACTAGGTAAAGCTCAATGGGAAGAAGGAGTTCCTAAAAAACCATCCAATTAACTGATTTGATAACAATATCAGGTAAAGTTTAAAATATCATAAAAACTTTACTCATAGAAGTAAATACCCTTTTACCCAAAATCAAGTTTAATTTTAAAAAACACAGCAGCAAAATGTACTATCCTAAAAAAAAATCTTGTTCGTGCGCCACCAAAGTTTCTAACAAACAAACTGGTAAGCATACAAAGAAAGTGAATGCTCTAAATATACTATCCGCTGTTGTGTTTTTTTTATTCCCAAAATGTGCTTTCTGTTGGGCCGCGTATGCATCCTTCTTTAGTTTTATAGGGTTTGAAAAACTAGCGTATAATTCTAAATGGAAATATATTATTCTCTTTGTTTTTCTGTTAGGTAGTGTTGTTTTAATGTGGAAACATTACAAAAATAAATCCTGGATTAATATAATATTGTACACCTCAGGGCTTTCTATTTTACTTATTGCCTATTATCTTAATTATAGTCAAAACTGGTGGTTGTATATTGTTGCTTTTTTAATGATTCTAAGTAATTTTCATTTAGAAAAAAAACAAGCGCTAAGCCATTCTTAATATTTATTAAATAGTATTCCACAAAAACATATAGTATTGTATATTTATACAAAAAGTACTACGTATGTCATCCCAATCCCGTCTGGATCGTGCTTATAAGAATGCCAAAGTCATTTCTTTTGATGACAGTTCTAAATTTGTCTTATTTAGTGATTGCCATCGAGGTGATAATAGTTTTGCGGACGAATTTGCAAATAATAGAAATATTTATTTCCACGCGCTAAAGTATTATTACAATGAGGAGTTTACTTATTGTGAATTAGGAGATGGTGATGAATTATGGGAAAACCTAAGTTTTGAAACTATTCTAAGAGCGCATAAAAATGTATATGAATTACTTCAAAAATTCTTTTTCAAAAATAGATTAGAAATGATTTGGGGAAATCATGATATGGTTTATCGTGATCCCAAATACATAAAAAAAAATCTAAGTTCCTTTTTCGATCCAAAAACTGATGAAGAAGTTCCTCTTTTTCCTAATATTGAATATCAAGAAGCACTTATATTAAGACATAAAATCACCAATCAAGATATCTTTCTATTACACGGGCATCAAGCAGATTTCATGAATTATGTAGGTTGGAGAATCAATAGGTTTTTAGTTCGTGTATTATGGAAACCCCTACAGGTAGTAGGTATTGCTGATCCTACAAGTCCAGCTAAAAATTATAAAGAAACTATTAAAGTAGAACGAAGAATTAAAAAATGGATTGCCAACCATAAAAATCAATTTACCATTATTGGTCATACCCATCGCCCTCGTTTTCCTGAAGCTGGAGAATTAGCTCTTTTTAATGATGGTAGCTGTGTGCATCCAAGATCAATCACCGGAATCGAAATAGAAAACGGTTGTATCACCCTTATCAAATGGCAAATTGCTACTACAGAAGATGGCACCCTAAAAATTATTAGAGTTCCACTTGAGGGGCCTCAGAAATTGACGGATTTCATTACAGATTAAACGATATACAGGTATGGAAAATATTCATCAAGTAATAGATCAAATACCCATATGTCATAATTTTATTTCTTATTTTATTAGTCTAGGTATCTTTCTTGGTTTGCTATTAAGTATGGTGATTTTACTCCGGACATCTAAAAAGAGTAAAGCTTTCAAAGTTTATGGATGGTCTTTACTAATACAATCCATAATTGCCACTGACATATTTTTATGCTATACTGGACTCATAAAATATGTTCCTCATTTTAACGATAGTACTGAACCCCTCGTTTTGCTTCTTGCTCCATCTATTTATCTTTTTGTAAACACCTTACTTACAAGAAAGTCAATTACTTTTAAAAAACATTGGCTTCATTTTTTACCCGCTGTTTTATACTTTTTCACACAAATACAATATTATATTCAACCAATATCCGTTAAAATTAATGCGTATTTAGGAGCATATTATCCAAATAATAAAAGAGCTATAGTACCTGATGATATGGATTATAGCTATCAATTGATTAAAGATGAATTCAGATGGTTAATTTTATTCAGTTTTGTGTTCTATATTATTTTATCCATCCGTCTTATACTAATCAATAGAAATAAAAAGAAAATCGTAAGTGCCGAAAACACACGTATTAATAAATTTGATTTTTCGAAAAACACTTCTCTTGGATTATTTGCATTTTTCCTACTCATATTTATAGTATACCTAAACTTTGAAGATGATGGTGGAGACCATTATATATTTATTTTTCATACTATTATAGTAAGTATCACTAGTATTGTATTAGTATCAGAATCTAGATTTTTTGAAAATACATGGATCGCAGATAAATACGAAACTTCTAGTTTCAAACATCAAGAAATCTCTATAAATAAAATCAAAGAATTTGTAGAAAAAGATAAATTCTATCTACAAAGTTCTGCCTCACTAAAAAAACTTGCAGAAGAGTTAAATTCAAGTTCAAATTATATATCCCAAGTCATTAATATATCTACTGGACTTAATTTTAATGATTTTATTAATCAATATAGAATTGAAACATCCAAATTACGATTAACCGATCCTAAGTACAGTCACCTAACTATAGAAGCTATAGGAAATTCTGTAGGATTCAACTCAAAATCAACATTCTACAATGCTTTCAGAAAACACGTATCGATGTCCCCTAAAGCATTTGTTACACTCAAAAAAACTACTTGAAAATAAACTAAAATGTCTAAAATTACAATTCTGCACGTAATTCCGTGAAATTTTAATACAATCCGAAAAGAAATATTTCACTTTTGAAAAAACAAATTTCTCAAAAGATATGGACAAAAATATTCGTCGTTATGACTTAGATTGGTTACGAGTTATAGTATTTGGTTTACTCATTTTTTATCACGTTGGAATGTTTTTTGTTCCTTGGGGATGGCACATTAAAAACAATGAAATTTCTGAGGGAATGCGCTGGCCAATGCTATTTTTAAATCAGTGGCGTTTGCCAATACTATTTGTTATATCAGGTATGGGAACTTATTACGCATTATCTAAACGAAGTATATGGAAGTTCAACTTAGAGCGATGCTTACGATTAGGAGTGCCGTTAATATTTGGTATGTTAGTAATAGTACCACCGCAAATTTATTTTGAAAGATTGGTTACAAATCAATTCATAGGATCCTATTTTTCATATATAACAACAGAAGCCTTTATTGGAGTTTATCCAGAAGGTAACGTAAGCTGGCATCATCTATGGTTTTTACCATACTTATTAATATTTTCTATTACTCTATCTCCTTTATTCGTAAGACTTAAGAGAAATTCATCACGATCCATTAATTGGATACAACGACAAATTCAAAAACCTTATGGATTGTTTCTATTTATAGTTCCTCTATATTTTATTGAAGCATTGATTGAACCTTTTTTCCCAGTGACACATGCGTTAATTGATGACTGGTTCAATTTCATCAACTCGATTACGTTCTTTTTGTTTGGTTTTATATTAATAGCCACAGGTAAAATATTCTGGGAATCTATAGAACGTATAAAATCTAAAGCTTTAATTATTGGTGTTATCGCATTTTCTATTCAGCTTTTTATATGGGTACAAGGAAAAGATAGCTTTCTTATTCACTTTACTGAAGCTCTTGTTAAAGTAACCAATTTATGGTCTTGGATTTTAGTGTTATTTGGATATTCGTCTAGTTATCTAAACAGCAATAATAAGATCCTCTCATATTGTAATAGAGCAGTATACCCTTTTTATATTTTGCACCAGACAATTACAATTATAATTGGATATTACTTAATGAATTTAGAATGGAGTATTGTGACCAAATTCATTATAATGATTTTAGGAACATTTTTGGGAAGTTGGGTAATCTATCATTTCTTGATATTAAAAATCCCTTTGTTGCAACCACTCTTTGGATTAAAAAAGAATAAATATTAGTCTATTGAAGTATTAGGTAGAGATAACTCATTGTCATTC
Source organism: Aquimarina amphilecti (assembly GCF_900109375.1). Taxonomy (GTDB): domain Bacteria; phylum Bacteroidota; class Bacteroidia; order Flavobacteriales; family Flavobacteriaceae; genus Aquimarina; species Aquimarina amphilecti. The sequence continues at coordinate 694,959 of NZ_FOAB01000002.1, read as the reverse complement.
GGAATGCTATATTCTGTACAAGATTCTTTTTGAAGATTATAGCTTTCGGATGAAATTTCTAGCCAATATTCATCTCCAAATAATTTAAAAAAATAACGTTTATCTACATAGACTTCAAACACATCTTGAACTTCATAATAACTATTTTCTTCAGCTATATTTCCAACCGAATCCTTAGATTTTATAGGAATGTATTTTTCTTTAAGATAATGTATATAGGTAGAATCTTTACAAAAAAGAAGGTGTTTAGGTTCTGCAGTTCCTCCATTCCAATTTATATCTCCGTTATTGATTGTAAGCTTATAACTATAACTATGGGTTGTTCCGTAATTAGAGTTTGTTATAATACCTCTATGCGTAGTATTTTTATTCTTTTTTTCTACTTCTAAATACATATCGTTCCCTAGTAGCGTATTTGTTATATCGATACGTTCTGTAGTCTTTGATCTACAACTTATAATTAAAAAAAATAATACAAAACTAAAAATCTGCACATAGGCTAATTTTTTCATGATTATACTCTTTTAGATATTTTTAGAATTGAAACTAAAAAACCACATGCTCAAGAAGATTACTTTTCTTGAGCATGTGGTTTATAAAAATTTAGTACATCTATCTTTATTCGATGTTTACAACTTCTTCAATTTGAGGAGCATATTTTTTAATAGTCATCTCAACTCCTGATTTAAGTGTCATTTGATTTACGCTACAACCTACACAAGCTCCTTCTAACTGAACTTTGACTCTCTTATCATCTTCAATACCTATCAATGAAATATTACCTCCATCACTTTCTAAAAAAGGACGAATTTCATCTAGTGCTTTCTCTACATTAATCTTTAATTCTTCAGATGTCATTTTCTATTTTTTTACTGCAGAACACCCTGCCATTGTTGTTATTTTTATTGCCTCCGTTGGTGGGAGATTTTCATTTCTATCCACAACCTCCTGAACAACATTTCTCGTTAATTCTTCGAAAGCTTTTTCTATAGGAGTCGCCGTTTGCAACGCTGCCGGTCGACCTATATCTCCAGCCTCGCGTATACTTTGCACTAAAGGTATTTCTCCTAAAAATGGAACATCAATATCTTCTGCAAGATGTTTAGCTCCTTCTTTACCAAAGATATAATATTTATTGTTAGGAAGCTCTTCTGGAGTAAAATATGCCATATTTTCTATTATTCCTAAAACAGGAACGCTTATACTGTCCTGCTGAAACATCGCAACTCCTTTTCTTGCGTCTGCTAAAGCAACATTTTGTGGAGTACTTACTACGACCGCTCCTGTAATTGGTAATGATTGCATAATCGATAAATGAATATCTCCTGTACCTGGCGGTAAATCCAACAATAAGAAATCTAACTCACCCCAAGCAGCATCAAAAATCATCTGATTTAATGCTTTTGCTGCCATTGGTCCTCTCCAAACCACCGCTTGGTTAGGTTGTGTAAAAAAACCTATCGATAATATTTTTACTCCGTAATTCTCTACAGGTTTCATTTTCGATTTATCACCTACTCTTACTGATAATGGTCGCTCATTTTCTACATCAAACATAATCGGTGCAGAAGGTCCGTAGATATCCGCATCTAATAACCCTACACTGAATCCCATTTTTGATAAAGTTACTGCTAAATTAGAAGTCACAGTAGATTTACCAACTCCTCCTTTTCCGGAAGCAACTGCAATTATATTTTTAATTCCAGGAATTGGTTTTCCCTTAATTACATTCTTTTCTGGCTCTTTAGCTGCAGGAGCCTCCACCTTGATATTTACTTTTATTTTAGCTTTTTCATATACCTTTTCATGAATAACTTTCATGATATCTACTTCTGCTCTTTTTTTAATATGCAATGCGGGTGTGGACAATTCTAAATCAACGATTACTTCATCTCCAAAAGTGATTACATTTTTTACAGCACCACTCTCCACCATATTCTTTCCCTCTCCAGCAATAGTGATCGTCTCCAAAGCTTTTAATATCTCTGATTTTTCTAACTTCATGTGTATTTTCCTTTTTCTAAAACCAATTAATCTAGACTGATTCTAATAGCAAAGATAGGCCTAAAAGTTAAGATTCTAAAACCTATAAATTGAAATGATTTATGACCATATCGATAGTAACAATATACTTGTGCATCAAAGTGGTATGATTTATGATTTATCAAGAATCTCTATGGTAAATCAATCGTCACTTATGAAACGAACAGTTATTTTTTCGTTCCTATTTATTATCGTTTCATCCTATTCTTTTAGTCAGGGGAAACTAGAAAAAGCTGAAAAAGGGTTGTATAAAGATAACACCAATTACTCATCACCTTCTAGTTCTAGAACATCATCTAGCTCATCTTATGAAAACACTTCCCTATGGGGAGGTTTGGCCATGGTTTTTATAGAAATGGGATTATACGCAACCTATTATGGTTTAATTGAAAGCCCTACGGAACAAAAGCATCTTGCTAGTAATGCATTTATTACTAAATATCCTTACCACAGCTCTAATAAAGGAAACTATTCATATAATTGGAATGGAGACACTAATCTTTCTAGAATTACTCTAACCAATCGATTTATAGCCGAAAACAATGAATTATATGGTAATCATATCAATGCGGACTTTAGATTTTTAAAAAGAGTTAGTATTGAAGCAGATTACCTACAACTATGGGAGAATAATACTTTTTTTGGAGATAATTCTCTTGCTACATTTACATTTCTAGCAAAATACCATAGGGTCCGTACAGAAAAATTTAATGCCTATTGGGGTATGGGTGCCACTTATGTTGCCGGCGAGGTAGATGAATTAGGATTTACATATGGTATCGGAGCAGAATACTTTTTTGCAAAACCGTTAAGCATAGAATTAAATTATAATCAATCACTAATTAATACGCGCTCTTCCGATAAGCTCAATGCATTACTCAATTATCATATCAATCAGTTTAAAGTTAATGGAGGATATGAATATTTGAGAATTGGTGGCATCGGTTTTTCTACATTTTCTATTGGTGTAGGGATTTTTATTTAAAAAGTTCCAGAACAGTAAAAAATCTATAATTCCTCCATTGGATCCCAGAACAGTTTTTCGAAATTTTGTATTTGATTATCAATCACCTCAACATCTTCATTTTCCAATAACTGTTGCATTAAATTTGTGCCATCAAAATGATGTTTGCCTGTTAAAACTCCTTTTCTATTTACTACTCTATGAGCAGGCACATCTTCCTGTTTACCTGAAGCATTCATTGCCCAACCTACCATTCTTGCGCTTCTAGCTGCTCCGAGATATTTAGCAATAGCTCCATAAGAAGTTACTCTACCATAAGGAATAAGTTTTGCCACTTCATAAACCCTATCAAAAAAATTGTCATTTGTATTTTTATCCTTCATCCCAAGTATATATTATTCTGGCTAAAGTTAGCATAACTAAAACCAACATTAATATTCCCATGAAATAATTAGAATATTTAGTTATAGAAGCTGTCTTCTTTTCTATTTTAAGAAAAGAAAGCACATAGAAATATAAGGTTACAAAAGTTCCAGTTCCTGCAGCAATACCAAAGACTATGATTCTTAATGCATCATATTGTATTTTACCACTAACACTCATTGCTGCCGCTATTGTACAGAAATATGGTATTGGTAATACATTGACGATGGACATCATCATTCCCTTAAAAAGACTACGTGAACCTGCGTGTTTATATACTTTGATTTTGGTTTTTCTTTGTTTCGCTTTTACAAAAAAATAAATCGCCATTAAGAAAAATATTACCGCTCCTGTTCTTAGTAGCATATTTTTTACATAAGGATTAAAAAAAATATACTTTGCAAGTAAGATCGCCAATAAAGCCTGTATAAAAACAACTGCCGAGGCACCAACTGCCACTAAGATTCCATTTTTCTTACCTCTTTCTAAACATGTCTTAGCAACAGTCATGTTAATTAATCCAGGCGGAATAACTCCTACCAAGGATGCAAAAAAAGTGACGAGAAAGAGTTTAGTAGTTTCCAAATCGATGACGCAATTAGGTAATTTTAAACTGGATGTAAGTTATAGGTTTATTTTCTTCCAAATATTGTTTTTCATAAAAAGTTTGAATGGAAGTTACTGCTTCTGGGGATCCTTCCTGATGATATACGTTATGATTGGCATACAATACTTCATGACCTTCTCCGTGTAATAAGCCTAATGTATATCCATGCATAAATTCACTATCCGTTTTTAGGTGCATTATCCCATCAGGTTTAAGAATTTTTTTATAACGCTGCAAAAACTCGTGATTTGTCATTCGATGCTTTGTTCGCTTATATTTAATCTGCGGGTCAGGAAAAGTAATCCATATCTCATCGACTTCATCAGTATCAAAAATGTGATCAGCTAATTCTATTTGAGTTCGAATAAAAGCTACATTGGTCATTCCTTTCTCAATAGCTGTTTTGGCTCCTCTCCAGAATCTAGCTCCCTTTATATCTATACCAATAAAATTTTTATTAGGATATTTTTCCGCTAATCCTACCGTATATTCTCCTTTACCACAACCTAATTCTAATACAATCGGATTTTCATTTTTGAAGAATTTTTCTCTCCATTTCCCTTTAAGTCCCAAAGAATTGTTAAGTACTTCATCTCTTGTAGGCTCTACTACATTCTGAAAACTTTTATTCTCATTAAACCGTTTTAACTTATTCTTGCTTCCCACCTATTTATTTGCTTCTATATGTATTTGACTCTTTAACTCCTTTTATGTTACATGTAAGTCTCAAATTCTTGGTTTTTATCAAATAAAATCAACTCCACTTTCTTAAAAACATAAACAATATAATATCAATGCAATAATATTATTGGTATTGTAAACCTTATATGTCATTAATATTTTCTGACTAACCTAAACATAATTTTTTGGTAAAATTAAGGAAATATATACTTAGAAGAATACTATTAATTTTAAAAATAGGACTAGCATTTTTTGAATGATTAACTTACAAAACTATAGATTTTGAGTAAAAAAGTACTTGTAGCACCACTTAACTGGGGTTTAGGTCACGCAACTCGTTGTATTCCTATCATTAATGCCCTAATTGATGAAGGTTTTGAACCTGTTATTGCATCCGATGGAGCAGCACTGGCATTATTAAAGAAAGAATTTCCATATTTAACAAAGGAAGAAATCCCTTCGTATAATATAGAATACTCAAAAAAGGCTAGTAACTTCAAAATTAAGATGTTACTTAATAGCCCCAAAATTGCACATGCTATTACAGCTGAAAAAAAAGCAACAAAACGTATTATAGAATCAGATGATTTTTATGGTATTATCTCAGATAATAGAATGGGAGTTAGGCATAAAAGTTTGCCTTCAGTATTTATAACACATCAGCTTACTGTTCTAAGTGGAAAAACAACATCAATCAGTACAAAAATTCATAATAAATACATTAAAAAATTTGATGTTTGTTGGGTTCCTGACATGGCTGATGACCCAAGTTTAAGTGGTGAACTTGGTCATCCTAAACACAGTAATATTCCGGTTACCTACCTAGGCCCTTTAAGCAGGTTCAATTATCAAAATCTCCCGAAGAAATATGATATTATGGTACTATTGTCTGGACCAGAACCTCAGCGAACCATGTTAGAAGAAAAACTGTTTCAAGAATTCGAACGTAGTGATAAAAAAATTGTTTTCGTTAGAGGTATTATCGAAGAAGATCAGAAAACTTATATCAAAAATAATATTACTATACACAATTATCTTACAGGTTTAGCACTAGAAAACACCATTAACAGCAGTAACATCATCATTTCCAGATCGGGATATACTACTGTAATGGATCTTGCCAAATTAAAGAAAAAGGCCTTTTTTATACCTACACCTGGTCAATTTGAACAAGAATATCTAGCAGAACGTCTTACTAACAATAAGCTAGTTCCTAGTTGCAAACAGAATGAATTTACGCTAAAGAAATTATATGACTTAAACGCTTATAAAGGATTAAGTAGTTTTAGTACCGACATCGACTACAGGGAACTTTTTCACTTTTTCCAAAGTAAATGAGAATTCACTCCCTATGCGATAGTCACTTTCTACATATATTCGTTCATGATGTGCTTCAATAATATGCTTAACGATAGCTAATCCGAGCCCTGAACCTCCTTCTTTACGAGATCCACTTTTATCTACTCGATAAAAACGCTCGAACAATCTTGGAATATGCGCTTGGGCAATACCCTCGCCATTATCCGTTACTCTAACTATTACTTTATTTTTAATTAGATTTTCTATACTTACTTCTGTTGTACCATCTTCTTTTCCATACTTAATAGAATTAACGATCAGATTGGACAGTACCTGTTGGATTCTTTCCTTATCTGCATGAACAATTATTGGATCTTGATAATTCATATCAAAAGTCAAAGCAATGTTCTTTTTTGATGCCTTCATTTCGAATAGATCAAAAACACTTTGCACCAATTCTATAATATCAAAATTAGTATAGTTAAGATTTAAATCTCCCACTTCTAATTTGGTGATCATATCCAAATCTTTGACTATATAAATAAGTCGTTCTACTCCTTTATTAGCACGATTTAAGTATTTATCCAGAATCGCAGGATCATTCATCGCTCCATCAATCAGTGTTAGAATATATCCTTGCACTGTAAATAATGGAGTTTTAAGCTCATGAGAAACATTACCCATAAACTCTTTACGATAATCTTCTCTAACCTTTAGACTTTCTATTTCTGTTTTTCGTTTTTGAGCAAATTTTTCGACTTCCTTAATTAACGTTTTCATATCCGTCGTAACTGGACTTTCACCTAAAGTATCCATATCCAACATTTCAATATCATCGTATATCTTTCTTACTCTACGATAAATAAATTTCTGAACACGATATTGAATGATAAGAAAACATATCCCATAACATAGAATAATGAACCCTATTATAAACAATGGATTAAACTGATTTTGGATATAAAAAAAAACGCTCATTAAGAGCGTTAATAATAACGTTATATATAAAGATGATAGATATGCAAACCTATACGATCTCTTAAAATTTTCTGCCATTATACTACAAACTTATAGCCGACACCTTTTATTGTTTTAAAACTTTCATCTCCTAATTTCTCTCTCAATTTCCGGATATGAACGTCAATGGTACGTCCGCCTACAATTACCTCATTACCCCAAACCTTATCAAGTATATCTTCTCTTTTAAAGACTTTACCAGGTTTAGAGGCTAATAAAGATAATAATTCAAACTCTTTTCTTGGTAATATTATTTCTTTTTTATCTTTTACAATTTTATACTCATCTCTATTAATAACGAGATTTCCTATCTTAACGACATTATCATTAGCATCGTCTTCTTTTAACCTACGCAATAATGCTTTCACCTTACTAACCAACACCTTAGGTCTAATTGGTTTTGTAATATAATCATCCGCTCCAGCATCAAATCCAGCTACTTGAGAATAATCTTCTCCACGAGCAGTTAAAAAAGTGATAATTGTATTTTGTAAATCTGGTATTTTTCGAATCTGTTCACAAGCTTCTATTCCATCCATTTCTGGCATCATTACATCCAAGATGATTAAATGTGGTTTTCTCTTTTTTGCAATTTTAACAGCTTCGTTACCATTCTCAGCAGTTAAAACATTATAGCCTTCGGCAGTTAAATTATAGCCAACAATTTCTAAAATGTCCGGCTCATCATCTACTAGTAAAATCGTAATATCTTTTTTGTTCATTTTTTTTGAATTACATCACTATTCGTAAATATACTAGGTTAAAATGAAGTATGGATAAACATTTATCCAGGAAACGATAAACTAACATAAAAATTTCATAAGGATAACGTTAAGTTAACTTAATAAAATCTGTTTGACAATTAATTCTGATGATCTCTATATGTAGTTAGCAAATTCATAGTAGCTGTTATAAGATCCTTTGTCTCCATAAGAAGTCCAAAATAAAGCGTTGTGTTTTTAGGACTACTTTCTTCTGTTCTTGTTCGTTCTACCTGTTTATTGATCTTATCATTTACTAAAGTAAATAATCCTTGCTTTTCCTCTATAATACTATTTAAACCATTAAAATCTCTACTGTCAAAAACATTCTTAATACTAATAAAAAATTCTTGTAACTGGTCTTCGATTTCTTTGAGGTCCTTAATTTGATTAAATCGTAATTTTTTGTGATTATTATTTACGTGTTTATGGCTATTTTTAGAAATATAATCCAAAGACTGAGTAATGTCTTCCAGATGTCCTAAAATAGAAATATAAAAGCTACTAGCTCCAACACTTGATTCATCGAGATTTTTAATAAAATAGAAAATACTATCTCTCAATTCTTCAACTTCGGTTTCCAATTTAGCAATACCTTTCCTACTCTTTTTAAGAGATGCTAGATCATATTTTGCCAAACTATCTACTGTACTACTGTAAATTTTATTTCCTCTATTTACAAAAGATTTAATATTACCAGCACTTTCTTCAATCACTCCTTGGATAGAACTACTCTCTGATTTTTTAAGACTATCTTCTGCTTTATCTGCTCTAGTTTTATTACGATATCTAATAGTATTTCTTACTAACAGTATAATTGCTACCAACAATAAAACACCAGTCATAATCGGCTGATTAAAGTTGATCAAAAATGCTATTAAAGCAGCTGCCAAAAATGCACTGATTGCTGTAAAAAACCAACCTCCAATTACATTTAATACTCCTGCTACACGATACACGGCACTTTCCGTTCCCCAAGCTCTATCTGCTAATGAGGTACCCATTGCTACCATAAATGTAACATAGGTTGTGGACAGCGGTAGTTTCATAGAAGTTGCTATAGAAATCAGCACTCCTGCGACCATAAGATTTACAGCAGCTCTTACCATATCAAATGCCGGAAGATCTTCTTTTCTTGTAGTAATAGGAGTAGAAGACTCTTCAAACTGTTTTCCTGAAAACTTCTTAAATGAAGTTGGCGTAATTGAAGATAAAACTTCAGAAATAAAAACAGTTCCTCTTACTACACCTCTAGAAAGAAAATTAGGGCTAAACTTTTCATCTCCTTCACCTTGACGAGATAAATCAATAGAAGTCTTAACAACATTTTTCGCTTTTGAAGAAAACCAAAGCGTTAATACCATAATAAGTCCTGCTCCTAATAATAGTAAAGTTGGTGTTTCTGCCTTACCACTTAGTGAAGACATCAAAAATTCATCAGCAGGAGTTCCCGAAGCGCTCCACATTTGATACCCTTCCCAAGCTGCAATTGGAACACCAATGAAATTCACTAGGTCATTCCCCGCAAAAGCAAGTGCCAATGCAAAAGTTCCTACTATAATAATCAACTTATATATATTAACTTTTAAAAAGTTCATAAACACAAAAGAGATTAAGGATAACATTCCAAAGCCAGCTATTACTATTGCTAAAACATTGGTTTCTAAAAACCCTCTAAGTGTGGTAGATATAGTACCTGCTTCCACATTTATTACAAACAAATCTTTCTTTGCTTTCGCTAATTCTTTAACCGTTTCATAAGAACTTTCGAAATACAAGTTGGCCCATTCTAAAAATCCTAAACCAGTATCATTAGATAATGTATCCACCACTAACTTGGCGTAATTAGTTCCTTTAATACCTTTAATAAAAATAAAATAAAGTATCGCTGTCAATGCAATTCCTCCAAACAAAGCTCCTACCCATTTTGCTTTCTTATCAAAGTTAAAAGACAATAATAATCGAGAGACGTATTGAACAATTGCACCTATGGAAAATGCAACTACCACAGAGAGTAAAATTCCGGCAATAATTTCACCTGCTTTTTTAGTATTTATGTAATCTCCTAAATCTCCGAAGGATAGATCTGCATCTGCAGCTATTTTAATCAAAGCAACACAAACGGCTGCTCCCAATAACTCAAATACTATCGAAACAGTTGTAGATGTTGGCATACCGAGTGTATTGAAAAAATCCAGCAACAAAATATCAGTGATCATAACCGCCATAAAAATGATCATGATTTCATCAAAATAAAACTCGCTAGGAACAAAAATACCTTTACGAGCAACTTCCATTAATCCGCTTGAAAATATAGCTCCTGCAGCAATACCTAAGCTGGCAACAATCATAATAGTTCTAAAGGAAACTGCCTTAGATCCTATGGCAGAATTTAAAAAATTAACTGCATCATTACTAACTCCAACTACCAAATCAGCGATCGCTAAAATAGCCAACGCAACAATCATTAAAATATAAATGTCGTTCATATTTTTCTTACAATCTTATAAACCACAAAAATGTTACTAATAATCTAGCCGTATGTTATTGAAATGTTATCTTTTTTATCTATTCTAAAAATGATTTAGTCCTATAATATGCTTAAACTCATAATTGCCATAGAATGAATTTAGTTCTCATAAATCAACTTTTTTGATGACTTTAAAAAAATCATAATTCATTTATATATTACAAATTTTAGAACATTGTTTTTTCATGCCATATATTATAATGCTTTTAAGAAGTTATGATATTAATTAACATCATAAAAACCACAAACTATCAAAATTTAACCTAATACATTCAAACAGTATTTAGCCTAACAAATCCCCTCTTTTTTCACAATTCATAACTCCTCATGTTATCAAAAACATTATTATTTACATTGTAAAATCTTAATAAACAGTTGTTTGTAGATTTAATGTTAACTTAATGTTATGCAAATGTTGCTTAAAAGTAAAATAAATGTTACATTTGTAATGTAATCATTAAGAATCCCCAATTAAAAAATATATTATGAAGAATCTATTATTAACACTTGCTATCCTTTTTTCAGGAGTAATGATGGCTCAAGACGCGAAACCTACTTTCGAAAAAGAAGGAAATTCAATTAAAGGAACGTACTTTTATGAAAATGGTGAAATTCGTCAACAAGGATTTTACAATAAAGAAGGAAAATTACACGGAGAATGGAAGTCTTATGATTTATCTGGAAAGAAAATCGCTATGGGTCAATATAATAATGGAGCTAAAACTGGAAAATGGTTTTTTTGGAAAGGTGAAAAACTTTCAGAAGTAAATTATTCCGATAATAGTATTGCATCCGTAACAACTTGGTCTAATAAAAGCGACGTAGTTGTTAATTATGAACAATAAATAAATTTGCTAATATAATTAATGCGAAACGTTCAGAAATTCTGAGCGTTTTTTTATTATATATAACTTCAAAAAACGGTTCTTTTTTCTAAATTTATTGACAAAACCAAGAAATCATTTATTAAAAATAAATTTACACGAACCACAAACAGTAGACTTCTTAACAATTAGGTAAACATTGAAAAAAAACCTCAAAACATCTTATAAATTAAAACCTTACACAAAATACCCTCTTCCAAAAAAACAAGAAATATAGTTTTATTACACTCTTTAGATAACAATTACATAACACTATAATCACTCTTATTTAATTTCTAAGTAACGCACAGGTAACAATAGCTATCGTTATTTGCACCGAATTTAGAACACGTTATGAGAAATATTGTTACTCTCTGTGCACTATTCGTTGTTGGAATAGTTAGTGCGCAGGAAACTGGCTCTATAGCCGGTACTTTGCTTGATAAAGAAGCAAACAGTCAACCATTACCCTTTGCTAATGTTTTAATCAAAGGAACTAGCAAAGGTACTACTACAGATTTTGATGGTTTATATACTATTGAAAATTTAGAACCCGGAACATACGTTGTAGAATTTAGTTTTGTTGGATACGAAACACTTGAAAAAGAAGTTATCGTAAAACCAAATGAAACTACTACTGTTAACGCATCAATTGGTGCTAGTGCAGCAGCCTTAGATGAAGTTGTTATTAAGACAACTAGTAGAAAAAAAGAAAGTGTGCAAGCACTTCTTTTAGATCAAAAAGGTGCCGTAGTCCAGAAACAGAGTATTGGAGCTCAGGAACTTTCGAACAAAGGTGTGAGTAACGCTGCAGGAGCTGTTACCAAAATTTCTGGAATATCAAAACAAGAAGGTGGTGGTAATGTTTATGTTAGAGGTCTCGGAGATCGATACCTAAATACTACGTTCAATGGTTTATCTCTACCAGCAAATAATGTAGACAAGAAAAATATAGATCTTGGTCTCTTCTCATCTGATGTTATTCAAAACATTGGTGTAAGCAAAACCTACGCTGCTAATTTTTATGGTGATTTTGCTGCTGGTAATGTCGATATTAAAGCAAAAGAACATGTAGGAAAAGCATATATCGATGTAGATTTAGGAAACAACATAAACACCGCTTCGATAGGACAAAGGTTTTTGAAAAGCGAAGGAACAGGATTCTTTGGATTTTACAATAGATATAAAAACGATCCTTTTGCTGTTGTTTTATCTCACAGTGTCGATCCGATTTCATCAGAGGGACCAGTTGGACTTTCGGGATCGATTGCGGCAGGAAAATCTTGGGAAATAGGCGAAGAATCAAAATTAAGCATCTTCGGAACTGCCTCTTTTGGTAGTAATTATGAATACGCAAGAGGACAAGCAGCAAATGTAACTGCTGCAGAAAATCAAATATTCAGAGATACCGAAATTTTCGAATATAGCCGAACTACTACTGCAATGGCAAATATTGTATATCGAATTAATCCAGATCATAGAATAAAGTTTACTTCTTTATTTATTAACGATGCTAAAGACGAAGTAGGTCGTTTTGGAATTGACGGTAATGGATTTAACCGAAACACTATTGCAGATATTGATGATTTTGGTTTTTTTACACAGAATGTGCAATTCGAACAAGATATGATTTATGTGAATCAACTATCTGGAGTTAGTAATATTAATGAAAAGATAAAAGTAGATTACGGAATTGGTTTTAACAGTGTTCTTGCTCGTCAACCAGACAGAAAACGAATCGCTATAGAACAGTTTGACCTAGCATTAGATAATGATCCTAGTACAAACCCAGTTCTTTTCCGTAATGTAGATTTTGACAACCAGCGTTATTTTCAAAATATTGAAGACCAAGAATGGAACGGTCGTATAAATGTAGCGTACGAGCAATCAGAAAATCTGTCCTTTAATTTTGGGTACAATGGACGTATAAAACAACGTGATTTTGATAATCAACGTTTTGGATTGAGTATTATTGAACCAAGAACAGAAGTTACTGATGTTAATGATTTCAATTCAATTTTTAATATTGATAACCTAGGTGTTACCTATAACACAGTAGTGATAAATGCTATAGATCCTTCAGCTGGATTAGGAAACACAAACCTTCCGGGACTTCCAGAAAACACCTATACCGGTAACTTAGATATACACGCCTTATATGCTAATGCAATTTATAAATACGGAGAAAAGTGGACATTTGTTCCGGGATTGCGTGTAGAATCATTCAAACAAAGCATTGAATACGATGTAATCAACCTTGCATTTAACAATCCTGGGCGTAATGAGGCAACAGAAACCTTTTTATTACCTAGTTTAAATGTAAAATATGCATTAAACGAGGATCAAAATTTACGTTTTTCTGTGAGTAGAACCGTTTCTAATCCAGAATTTAAAGAGGTTGCTCCATTTGTATATGAAAATGTAACTGATCGTATCGGTGGTAATCCAGACCTATTAAATGACCCTGCATTCTCTTCTATTATCAATCTAGATTTAAAATACGAATGGTTCTTTAATAGAGGCCAGATATTTTCTATTGCGGCTTTTGCAAAACAAATTAATGATCCTGTAAACTTAGTATCTGCGAATGATGCTACAGGAACACAACGTTTCTTTAGAACAGGAGATAAAGCAGAAGTTTTTGGAGTTGAATTAGAAGCGCGTAAAGCATTGTTATTAAATACTGAAGAAGAAAGTCTTCTTTCTGCAGGTCTAAACGTTACGTATACGGCTACAAAACAAGATTTAAAAACTGTTTCAGGAACCTTCAATACCAATTTTAATAGAGACTCTGATCAACTACAAGGTGCATCACCATTTTTGATCAATGCTGATGTAAGTTATACGCCAACTTTTGGAGATTATAAGCCTGTAGCAAACCTTGTGTTCTCTTATTTTTCTGATCGTATCGATGCATTGGGAGCAGGACAATTAGGAAACATAGTTGAAAAGGGAGTGCCGACATTAGATTTCGTTTGGAAAAACAAAGTACGTGACAACTTTGAAATTAACCTTAGTGTTAAAAACCTGTTGAACCCAACGATTGAAAGAGTTCGAGAAAACGCTACAATATCTGAAGATGTACTTACCACTTTAGGCATTCCATTTAGTAGAAATGCAACTAATGAAATAAATCCAATAGATGAATTTGCGCTGTCTAGTTATAAAAGAGGAGTGAATATCGGATTACAATTTAAATATACATTTTAACCCAATTAAAACGAACACGAAAAAAATTAATTAAACTAAAGATCATGAAAGCAAACATATTTCTTATCGGATTATTTGCCGTTACTACGCTTTTTGTAGGATGCGCAAGTGATGACACAGCAGATATAACAATTAACATTGATGGTGACGGTTCTCCTGTTGATCCTACCGGTGAAGTAATAGGAGGTACTCTTACGGAGGATCTTACTCTTGAATCAAACACAGAGTATTCCCTTACTAGCGCTCTTATTGTTCCTGAAGGTTTTACTCTAACTGTAGAGCCAGGAGTAGTAGTAAGAGCAGCAACCGGATCTGATGTATACATCGCTGTATTACAAGGAGGAATAATTAACGCAGAAGGAACTTCTTCTAACCCAATTGTATTTACTTCTGCTACCTCAACTCCTAATCCTGGAGACTGGGGAGGTTTAATCTTATTAGGTAGAGCACCAATAAACTCTGTTGTAGGTGGTGATGCTACCTCAACTTCTGAAATTGGAGGATTACCTTATGGTGGTAGTGCGGTAGATGATAACTCAGGTATTCTTAGATACGTTCGTATCGAATATTCTGGTGGTGCGGCAGATGCAGCTTCAGAAAATAATGGATTTTCATTCTACGCAATAGGAAATGGAACAACTATAGAGTTTATACAAGCTTTTGAAGGAGCAGATGATGGAGTAGAATTTTTTGGAGGAACTGTTGATGCTTCTTACATATCTGTAGTAGGAGCGCAGGATGATTCTGTAGACTGGACTGAAGGATTTACAGGAACCTTAACAAATGTTTATATCGAGCATAGACAATCTCATGACAAAGGAATAGAAGGTGATGGTTTTAATACAGATATCGGAAATAACTCTAATCCTGTATTTTGGTCTGCTCCTACAGTTACAAACCTAACCATTAATGGACTTGGATCTTCTAATGAGAATGAAGCTATCAGATTACGTGCTGGGACAAGAGCTGTATTTACCAATGTGTTATTGGAAGGTTTTGCAGAAGGTTTTGATCTTGATGATAACGAGACTGGAAATGGTGTACTAAGCGATGAAACTTCTGTTACAGATATCACTTTTGATGATATTACTCTTACTCTTAAAAATGATACTGGAGCGACTTTTGGAGAAGCAGATGTAATCACTGGCATTGGTAATGGAACCGGTGCAGATTACAACTCATGGAATTCTGGATGGACTCGTAACTAATAATACGAAATAAAAATTCTATTAATAATAAGCTGTTTGAAAAATATTGACATACTTTTTCAAACAGCTTATTTATATTTTACTCCTATTTGAATTCTAGAGTTTATTAAAAAAAACTAGAATACATAAAACTTAAACGTATTAATACAATTATAATATTGGATTATTTTTATACCATAACGTAACGCTTCTTAACCTTTTCTTTTTATTCTTAGCGCTAACATTACATTCTCATAATCCAAGAATAATACTAGGTTAAAACAATTGATCACAAAAGCTCATTTATTTGTATTCACTTTTTAAGATAACACTCAACCAAAATATAAGCATATCATATTACTCTTTTTAACTTACACTAAACTGTAGTTAATTATAATATATAAAGAGACGTGTTCGTAGAAGGCTGGAAGATCATTATTATCCAACAACAATAATGTTTCTCTTCAGCCTTCTCTTTTTAGTAAAATCCAAAAATTAATATTTTTAAGGGTTTGCACACAAAACTAGCAGACACAAGAGCAAATCTTCAGATAATTCCTAAAAAAATACAAAAATATATTAAGTATCCTTAGCATGAGTTTATCTGATTGTTAAGACAAATATTTTAAATAGTCCCCATTTAACACTAAGATAATCTTTTTGTAAAGTTTTATACGAATTAGCAAAATCTGCTCCTCTGATATTCAAAAAACAAAATCAATTTTAGCAGGCAAAGTAATTTATATTTTAAATGTTTGATTATCAATATTTTAAAATCAAAACTTGAACGCTAAAACAAAACAAAAAAAGAGTAATAAAACAACTTTTCCTTCGCCTACACCAAATTACAATCCCTTAAACTAAGGATAATAATAGGGTAAGATTTCTTACTGTAAAACCGTATTTATTTGTAACAGAATTTTACGAATACGAAATGAAAAAACTTTTTACAGTAATTGCACTGTTTTATCTTGGATTAAATTTTGCACAAGAAACCGGATCCATCGCCGGAAAACTTCTAGACAAGGAAGTAAATAACCAACCCCTACCTTTTGCTAATATTGTAATTACTGGCACTACAATGGGAACTTCATCTGATTTTGATGGAAAGTATGAGCTTACGAACATCCCTCCTGGCACATATACATTAGAATTTAGTTTTACAGGTTATGAAACTTTACGTATCCCAGAGGTTATTGTAGAACCTGATAAGGTAACCGTTATTGACACAGCACTTGGTGCTACTGCCGCAGCGTTAGAAGAAGTAGTTATTAAAGTACAAACAAACAGAGAAAGAGAAGAGGCACTTTTATTAGAACAAAAAAATGCAGTTCAAATAAAAGAAAGTATTGGTGCAGAACAACTAACAAGACTTGGTGTTTCTAACGCCTCTGCCGCTACCACAAAAATATCTGGAGTTTCTAAAGCAGAAGGATCTGGAGATATTTATGTACGTGGTTTAGGTGATCGGTATCTAAGTACTACTCTTAATGGATTACCTATACCTTCAGATAATATCGACAAAAAAAATATAGACCTAGAACTATTTCCAACGAGATTTATAGGTAATGTTTCAATAAGCAAAACTTTTGCTCCTTCTAACTCAGCAGATCTTGCCTCTGGAAATATCGACATCGTTTCTAAACAAGTTACAAAAACAAAAGACATCGGTATAAGTATTAGCGCAGGAGTTAATTCTAATGTTACAGATAACGATATCTTTAACAATTTTAAGACCACTGCTAATAACAATGATATTTCTTTAGGAATATATAGTCGTGAATTTGAAGCTAACAATCTTGTAAACGCCTTAACTCAACAGCCTTGGAATACAACAGAAGCAGCCACACCTATTAACTATGGATTTGGATTTAATATTGGCGGAATATTAGGTGAAGCTAGAAACTTTAAACTTTATTTCAGTGGAGGCCAATCAGTCGATCACGAATATAGAGAAGGTTTGTTTAGAGAATATGATCAAGGAAACCTAAGAGACGTAGTACCAGAAGATGATTTAAGACGTTGGTTACGTACTGTTAACTCCACAGCAATGTTGCACAGTCAATATAAGATTAGTGATGATCATAAATTATCCTTTAACAGTTTTGTCATTAACAAAGTTTTTGAAGAGACCTTAGAAGCTGGGCGTGAACGTACTACTGAGTTTTTTGAAGAATTAGATAATATTGAAGAAGGAACTCAATTTCTTAGAGATCAAAATATAAAGAATACTTTTCTATCCGCAACACAACTTATCGGAGAGCATACTCTATCCAAAAAAAATAATTTAGAGTGGGCAGCTGGATTCAATTATTTAGTAGCTAATGAGCCTAATAGAATTCGTAATGAAGTAAATATCCTAAATGACAATCCAAATACACCAGAGAACGAAGATGGTATTATAGAACTTGGATTTACAGGAGGGTTTCAGCAAAGAAAATCTGTTCAAGAAATTAACGATCAAGAAATTAACGCTAGAATCTCTGACAAATGGATTCTTAAGCAAAATCAAGATGAAGAAGGTATTTTTGTATTAAATATTGGTGGAGATTTTAGAAACAAAACTAGAGATTTCTTATCACAATTTTTCGGAGTTGAAGAAGGTAATGTAGAAATCAACCCTACATCAATAGATGCTTTAGGTGATATCTTCACTCAACAAAATTTTGACACTGGTGCACTGCAACTTAATACGCAACCAATAGATACTTATGACGCAGAACTTCTTTCTTACTCTGGAAATGCAAACTTTACAGGAACATTTAACAAGTTCACAGCACAAGTTGGTATTCGTTATCAGAAAGATGAAATCGATGTTAACTTTGACGTAGGAAACTTTGTAAACCCTCTTACAGGACAGGCAAGAATTGGATCTTCAAATAAAGAATACGATAATTTCTACCCATACTTGAACTTAAAGTATTCAGTAAACGAAAAATTAACATTACGTCTTTCAGGAAGTTTAGGACAAACATTACCTGAATTTAAAGAAATTGCACCTTTCCAGTACGTATCTCAAGTTGGTCAGGTATTTCAAGGAAATCCTAATGTTGAAAGATCTCAGAACTATAACGTAGATTTTAAAGTAGAATTTTTTCCAGAAAATGACGAGTTAATATCTTTCAGCGCCTTCTACAAGAGAATCGAAGACCCAATAAACCGTGGTTTGCAAAGAGGAGGAGAAGATATTTTCTCTTACTTCAATACAGGTGATAGAGCTCGTATTTTAGGGTTCGAACTTGAAGGGAGAGTTTACATAATAAAAAAGAGAGAATCAAATCCAAACTTGAGACTTAGTGGTAATATTTCTTATTTGGATCACGTACAGGATTTAAAAGATGTAATTAGAGAAGATGGAACACTTCAACAAACTTTCAAGTATGGTAACAGAACTGAAATTGGATTAGAAGGTGCGTCTGACTGGATCTCTAACTTATCACTAACCTTTAATTCTGGCGAAAAGTTTCCATATGAATTTACACTTACAGGAAACTATACATCAGATAAGATTTTTGCTTTGGGGGCTCCAAGAAACCAACAGCAACCAGATATTTTCTTCAATGGCGAAATTATAGAAAAGGGGTTTGTAACATTAGACTTTATAGCTAACAAACAGATAAATGACCATTGGAGTATCGGATTAACTGCTAAAAACTTATTAAACCCTACTATAGAGAGAACACAATTTATTCAAGAGGTTGTAAGTGGAGATCAGTTTGAAGATACCATCTTATCATATTCTACAGGAATAAACACCTCTTTAAGTGTTAGTTATAAATTTTAAAACTTTATTTTAATTAAATATAAACAATGATGAAAACGTTAAGTAAATTATTAAGCTTTGCACTAATCACAGGGTTACTTTCAGTTTCCTGTGGTAGTGATGATGACAATGGTGGGCCTATAACACCTGTTGATGATTCTATATTAAATGGTCTTATCAGTGAAAATCTTACATTAGACGCTAGTGTTGAATACTCAATTACAGGAACTGTAACTGTTGCATCAGGAGTTACTCTTACCATACCCGCAGGTACTGAAATCGTATCAGAACCAGGAGTAGATAATTACCTAGCAATATTAAAAGGCGCTGATATTGATATTCAAGGAACAGCAACTAATCCAGTAATTATGCGTTCTAATGGTACAGCAGGAGCTTGGGGTGGTTTATTAATCTGTGGTGATGCTACGACTACAGAAGGAGCAGACGCAATAGCGGAAGTTGGTGGTCTTATTTATGGAGGAAATAATAACACTGATAGTTCTGGAAATATTGATTATTTAATCATTAGAGATGCTGGTGCACAAATTACTACAACTTCACAATTCAATGGTCTTACGTTATATGCTGTAGGTTCTGGAACTACTATCGACAACGTAGGTATCATCAATGGTACTGATGATGGTGTTGAATTTTTCGGAGGAACCGTAAATGTAAGTAACTTATACCTACAAAACAATGAAGATGATGCTGTAGACTGGACAGAAGGTTGGAATGGAACACTTACTAACGGGTATGTTTTAAACACTATCTCAAATTTCTCCACTGCTATCGAAGCAGACGGTGCAAATAATAACCCAACACTTGTTAATTTTACTGCAATCTCTTCTACTGGAGGAACTGCAATCCAAATCAAAAATGATTCTGGTGCTACTATCAACGGTTTAACTTTAACTGGATTTGATACATCTTTCGATTTTAGAGATAGCGCTCCAGCTTCTAACTTACAAATTGACGGAGCTGATGCAGATACTGCTGTTGACGCTGTATTTAGTACATCTTCTACAAATGCTAGTTTATTTGCTTGGGTAATTGATGCAGGAACTGGTTCTGGTAACGTACTTCCTGCTACTATTTCTAGCGATCTTACGCTTGATGCATCTGTAGCATACGAAATAAGTGGACCTGTATTAGTAAGTAATGGGGCTACTTTAACAATTCCAGCAGGAACTACAATTACTTCTGAATCTGGAACTGCAAACTACTTAGCTGTATTAAAAGGAGCTTCTATAGATATCCAGGGAACAATGGCTGATCCAGTAGTAATGGAGTCAAATGATGGTGAAGCTTGGGGTGGATTACTTATATGTGGTGACGCCACTACTACCGAAGGAGTAGATGCTATCGCTGAAGTGGGTGGTCTTGTTTACGGTGGTACTAACGATACAGATAATTCTGGTACTATCAATTACTTAGTTCTTAAAAACACAGGTGCTCAGATCAACGCTGATTCTCAGTTCAATGGTTTAACTCTTTATGCAGTAGGTAGTGGAACTACAATTACTAACGTTGCTGTTATTGGTGGTTCTGATGACGGAGTTGAATTCTTCGGAGGAACTGTAAACATGACTAACTTCTATGCAGAAAACCTTGAAGATGATGCTGTAGACTGGACTGAAGGATGGAACGGTACACTTACCAATACGTTCGTAAACATCACAATCGCTGATTTCTCTACTGCTATTGAAGCTGATGGTGTAAATAACAACCCAACACTTGTTAACTTTACTGCTGTTTCTACTATGGGTGGTACAGGGATCCAAATCAAAAATAACTCTGGAGCAACTATTACCGGTCTTTCTTTAACTGGATTTGATACTCAGTTTGATTTTAGAGATAGTGCACCTGCTTCTAATTTACAAGCTGATGGTAATGATGCCGCAGAAGCTACAACATATAGTACTTCTACGACAGTAGCAGCAGATTTTGCTTGGGCTACTTCGTTATAAACTAAATTATTAAAGAAAGAGATGAAATCTCACTTATGTAGAAAACACCCTCAAATTTGAGGGTGTTTTTTTATTACTTTACACTTTCACAGATTTCCAAGTTCCTTTTCTAAACCATATAATTCCTACAACTGCTATTAACACCTCTGCAAATGTAATTGCCAAGAAAACTCCCATAGCCCCCCAATCAAAAACAATTGCGGCCAAATAAGCGAAAGGCAATTGAAATACCCAAAAACAAAAAAAGTTAATAACAGTTGGTGTCTTAGTATCTCCAGCGCCATTAAAGGATTGAATAATAACCATTCCATACGCATAAAACACATAACCAGCAGCAATTACTCGTAAACTTAAAGCTCCATATTTTACCACTTCAGGTTCACTGCTAAAAATTTTGATAATTACCTCTGCAAAAATTAAATATAGTACAGATACAACAATCATAAAATAAGCATTGTATTTTCCGGTTTTCCAGACTGATTGTTCTGCTCTCTCTGGTTTACCTGCTCCTAGGTTTTGTCCTACTAATGTCGCGGCAGCATTACTCATCCCCCATGATGGCATTAATGTAAACATCAATACTCTGATTGCAATAGTATACCCCGCAAGTACCTCGCTACCAAACTCAGCCATGATACGCATTAAGAACACCCAACTAGATGTACCGATTATAAATTGACCAATTCCTCCAAGAGATACCTTTATTAAATTAATCATTACTTTAGACCTAAGCACGATATCTCTGTAAGTCACTTTGATTTTACTCCATCCAAAAAAAAGAATCATCATTTGCAATACCACTGCACTACCTCTACCGATTGTTGTAGCAATGGCAGCACCTTGAACACCAAAACCTGGAATTGGTCCAAATCCAAAAATAAAAAGTGGATCCAGAATGATATTCAAAAGGTTGGAAACTATTAGTACCTTCATAGCGACTGATGCATCCCCTGCTCCTCGGAAAACTGCATTAATCAAAAACAATAGCATAATCGTTATATTCCCGCCTAATAAAACTTGAGTATATCCATACCCATCAGCTATTAAATCTACCTCAGCGCCCATAAGCGCTAAAATTTCTTTCGGATAAAGTATCCCTATTATACTAATAATTACAGCTACAGAAATTCCTAAAAAGATAGATTGAACTGCCGCTTGTGAAGCTCCTTCAATATCCTTTTCTCCAACTCTGCGAGCTACTATTGCGGTAACACCCATACTGAGTCCAATTGCCACGGCATAAATTAAAGTAATCACGGATTCTGTTAAACCTACAGTAGCAATTGCATTTGCACCTAAGTTAGAAACCCAGTACGCATCAACTAAAGCAAAAATAGATTCCATCATCATCTCTAAGATCATAGGAATTGCAAGCATAAAAACAGCCTTGCGAATACTGCCGGATGTAAATTGTTGTTCTTTGCCGCTAACGGCTAATTTAAAATAGGAAAAAAGTCTACTGAGGGTAAGTTTATTTTGTGTCATAAATAAAAGAATTACGTTTAAAAAAAAGAAATAATTGGAAACTAGCTTAAGAAGAATTCTCTAGCTAAATAATACCGAGACCGATATTTCCAAAAAGTCGTACATAATTCCTTATAACTTCATAATAAACAAATATCTGCTTTTTTTATGAAACTGCAAAAACCAAAACCGGTAATTAAAAAAGGGATTACCGTAATTATGGTAATAAAATCGTTTTTTTGTAGAGATTTAACATTTAAAAATGACAACCCTAACTCAATTATTAATAAAATATTGTACTTTTATAGTCCCAAAATAAAGTTTTATGAAAAAAATCTACTTATTACTCATACTTACTGGTGTTTTTGTACTCTCCTTTTCTACAGGAGCTAGTGCACAATCAACTATAAAAACAAACGATCAAGAAGAAGTTCAAGTATTCCCAAATCCGGTTTCTGGAAACATTCTTAATATTACTTCTAAGTCAGGAAAATCAATGACCTGTAGAGTTTTTAGTGTTTTAGGTAGAACTGTATTATTTAAGGTAATTACAACTAAAGAACAATTAGATATTTCTTCATTACCTCCTGGAGTTTATGTTTTAAAAATTAAAATCGGAGAAGAAGATTTTTCTAAAAAACTAATCCGACAATAATATTGTCTTTTTATTTTAGGTAACTAAAAAATATTGGTTAAACCATATTTTACAACATACAGACATCCTATTTATGTAGGGTGTTTTTTTATACCTTTGCTCTAAACAACCTCCATAACGTTCTATATGCTCTCTGAGACAATTTTTACGATTCAAAATAATACAGATTTTGAAAAAATGGCAATAAGAGTATTTCAACATCAGTACATTAATTGTAAAGTGTATCAACGTTTTTGCAATCTTCTTGGAGTTACTAAAAGCGCTGTTACTAAAATTAAAGAAATCCCCTTCCTCCCAGTACAGTTCTTTAAACAGGAAAAAATTGTTAGCTCATCTTCTAATATTCAACAAGTTTTTACAAGCAGTGGAACCACCGGCAGTATTACTAGCAAACACTATATTACTAATTTAGATATTTATGAAAACAGCTTCTTCAAAGGATTTCAACATTTCTATGGAAATATAGAAGACTATACGATACTAGCACTACTGCCATCATATCTAGAGCGCGAAAACTCTTCTCTAGTATATATGGCAGATAAGTTAATCAAAGACAGTAAACAATCAAATAGTGGGTTTTATCTTGATGAAACAACAAAACTAATAGAGACCCTAAAACATCTTACTAAAGAGCGTAAAAAAATTATACTTATTGGCGTCTCTTTTGCCCTATTAGATCTAATCGAAAATAACAGTATTCAACTAAACAAAGATACCATCGTTATGGAAACGGGTGGAATGAAAGGTAGGCGAAAAGAGATAATCCGTGAAGAACTGCATCAAATTCTAAAAAAAGGATTTGGTATTTCGGAAATCCATAGTGAATACGGCATGACAGAATTGCTATCTCAAGCATATTCTAAAGGTAATGGTATTTTCTATTGTCCTCCTTGGATGAAAATCTCTACTCGTGATACAGAAGATGCATTAACCTATCTTGAAACCAACAAAACAGGAGGAATCAATATTATTGACTTAGCTAATATAAATTCTTGCTCATTTATCGCAACACAAGATCTTGGAAAAACCTATGATGATGGTAGTTTCGAAATTCTTGGTAGATTCGATAATAGTGATATCAGAGGTTGTAATTTGATGGCGCTATAATCTCATTACTTTTTATATATCATTTATTTAAAAGCTTACGAAGGATAATTTCTGAAAAACTTTTGTTTTTATGCAACTTTCATATTTCCGAAACGTATTTATAAGTGTAAGAAACTTTAGACTAAGAATATATTAAACCTGTATTCAATTAAGCTAAAAAACTTATAATTATGTTAAAATTGTAATGTTCTGTTTTTTTAACGACTGAATGGATGTAACAACAAAAAAACATTGCATAAAATGAAAAAGTTCATAATCTTATTGGTTTTAGGATTAGTCACAACGGTCTCAGCACAGCAAGTGGATTACAATGTAAAAAAAGGATTTGTCGCTGAAGGATATGATGTTACTGAATATTTTAATAATAAAGCAAAAAAAGGTGATAGTAAGTATACTACAACCCATGACAATGCAAAATATAAATTCATAAGTCAATCTAATCTGGAAAAATTTAAAAATAATCCAGAAAAGTATATACCACAATATGGCGGTTATTGTGCTTATGCAATAGGAGCGAAAGCAGAAAAAGTAGACATTGACCCTGAAACATATGAAATTAGAGATGGTAAATTATTCTTATTCTATAATTCCTGGGGAATAAATACATTGACAAAATGGAATGAAGAAGGTGCTACTGCATTAAAAGAGAAAGCTGATGTGAATTGGCAAAAAATAAAAACAAAAAAATAATCGAGAAAATCGATAAAATATAGATCGTTAAGTTTTTTTCAATAATTGATTGGTTAGTTGACAAAGCCTACTAAGAAGAAATTCTGGTAGGCTTTGTTTTTTATACTATTTAATGATAGAATTCTTTGCTGTAATAGGATAACTTAAATTTATTGAATAAAACAAGCTATACAGCTCTAATCACAAAATAGTTTTTCTTCCCTCTTTGTAATAAAACAAATTTATTATTGATCAAATCACTAGAAGTTATTGAATATCCCTCCTTAATCTTTTCCTTATTTACAGAAATAGAATTTTCTTTAAGTGCTCTTCTTGCCTCTCCGTTAGATTTTAAAAATCCAGTATGTTCCGCTAGTGCACCAATTATATCTAATCCGTCTTTGATAAGATCTTTAGAAAGTTCTTTTTGAGGAACTCCTTCAAAAACATCTAAAAACGCAGCCTCATCCAATCCCTTTAAATCTTCAGAAGTGGATTTACCAAAAAGGATATTAGATGCTTTAATAGCATTATCAAGATCTTCCTGAGAATGCACCATAATGGTAATTTCGTCAGCTAATTTTTTCTGAAGAATTCTTTGATGCGGTACCTCAGCATGTTCAGAAATCAAACTTTCGATTTCCTCTTTTGTCAAAAATGTAAAAATCTTAATATACTTCTCAGCATCCTCATCACTTGTATTCAACCAATATTGATAGAATTTATAAGGCGATGTTCTTTTTGCATCTAACCATACATTTCCACCTTCGGATTTACCAAACTTAGATCCATCTGATTTAGTAATTAATGGGCAAGTTAAAGCATATCCTTTCCCTCCACCAATCCGTCTTATAAGCTCAGTTCCAGTAGTTATATTTCCCCACTGATCACTACCTCCCATCTGAAGTGTACAATCATGTTCTTTATATAAATGCAGGAAGTCATATCCTTGTACCAATTGATATGTAAATTCAGTAAAAGACATTCCATCTGAAGATTCTGCAGAAATTCTATTCTTTACAGAATCCTTTGCCATCATATAGTTTACTGTAATATGCTTACCAACATCTCTAATAAAATCAAGGAATGAAAAATCTTTCATCCAATCATAGTTATTCACTAAAACTGCAGCATTTTTAGCATTACTTTCAAAGTCTAAAAACTGTGCTAATTGTGATTTTATTGAATCTTGATTATGACGTAATGTCTTTTCGTCTAAAAGGTTACGTTCAGCTGATTTGCCAGAAGGGTCTCCAATCATTCCCGTAGCACCTCCAACTAAAGCAAAAGGTTTATGACCTGCTCTCTGATAATGTGCTAATAACATGATCGGAACTAAATTACCTATATGTAAAGAATCTGCAGTTGGATCAAACCCAACATATGCAGCTCTCATCTGTTCCATTAGGTATTCTTCTGTTCCAGGCATGGCATCATGCAACATTCCTCTCCAGCGCAGTTCTTCTATAAAATTTACGGCCATTTTAGTAGTATTCAATTTATCCGGCAAAGATAGAAATATGGATTATATACTACTATGAATAATTAAGAAATCGTTATGAACTAGTTTTACTATTATTATTCTAAATCTTCTTTCAGCTGTATGGCTTTTTCCTTATAAATCCCGTCAAATCGAATAATTCTCTCTAAGATTTCTAAAGAAGTATTTGTTTCTCCTAACTTAAGATATGTTAGTGCTTGATACCAATTAGCATCTTCATAGTATTGACTATTATCATTTATTTTTTCAAACTGTAATAATGCTTTTTTTTCCTTACCTACCTGGAGGTAACTATTACCTAAATACAGTTCTAATTGCTCCGAAGAAACTAAAGAGGCGTTTTCTTCTAGTTCTGTAATAACTTTATCGTGATTACCTTGAGCATAATTCTTCATAACAATATCCAATTGATCTAAAACATCACCTCTTGTAACATCTTCTACTGGATATAACTCATAATAGGAAGTATATAGGTTAGAAAAATCATTAGACGAGTTAAAAGTATTCCACAACAAAGTTCCTGCTCCAATAAGAATAACTACAGAAGCCGCAATTTTTAAATATGGAAAAAATGATGTTTTAGTTTCTTCTAATTTTTCCTTCTTTACTTCTTCACCAATTTTTTGTAATTTCTCTTTAAAATCTAACACATCTTTATTACTCAGAACATTATGCAATTCTCGATGTTTATCTACTTCGAGTTTAAGTTCTGGATTAGTAGACATTTCTTTTTCAAAGGCAATTGTCACTTCTTCGGATAATGTTTTATCTAAATATCTTTCTATTTTTTCAAATAATTCCTCAGTCCTTTCCATACCATTATTCTTTTAACGAAGTTATCTTTAACTCCTTATACATGGGATCCTTTTCTATTTTTTCAAGAAGTGATTTTTTACATTCAAATTTCTTCTTTCTTGTATATCCTTCAGAATACCCTGTGATATTTGCAATCTCTTTCATACTATTCCCGTCGAAAACCAGATTTAATAAATCTTTACAAGTATCACTTAATTTAAGAAAATATTTCCTGTACACATGTTCACGCTCTTTATTTTCTATTTCCTCTGCTATAGACGCTTCTATCTCCTCATTAGCTTCTATTGCATCATTATCAATAATTATTTTTTTATTCTTCCGTAACCTACTTCTCCAAATATTCTTACATACCGCATAAAGATATGTGCGTATTGAAACATTCATCTCTAAGGTACCTGATTTAAGTTTTTGATAAATAACTATCATCGCATCCTGAAACACATCTTCTACATCTACATCATCTCCAGAATTTTTGAGGATATACCCTTTTATATAGTTATAATTATCCTTGTAAAAAGACTTTATAACCTTAGCATCTCCTGCTGCAATTCCTTCTAAAATTTTTCGTTCTTCATTAATACTCATAGGTTAATGTCATCAAACAGTAATCTGTTACCTTTTATTGTGAATTTATTTTCTTGACAAAAGTAACATTTTTGCCTTCTTTGCTATAAATAAATAGATAACGTTATCTATTTTTGATTTAAATCTTATAAAAAACAATTTTAATACAATTTTTTAAAAACAACCTCTTTTCTTAACTTAAAAATAATCAGTTATTGTACAAAGGGGTGAAATAAGTTAATCACAGTTTGCCTATCTTGTAATTTATGGAACGACTAGAATATCTTTTTGATATAAAGATTTTATGCTTTTTTATTCTTCTCATTCCTTTTAATAGGATTATTGCGCAATCGGCACAAGATAGTATTTTAGCTGCGCAGTATCTAAGAAAGGCAGAATCTTTATTAGCTGAAAAGAAATTAGATCGCTCTGTCATCTATTTTAAAAAAGCACTAGATGTTGAGCTAAAAATATATGGTCAGAATCATGAAAGAACCATCATTTATTATGACCGAATCGGTCTAATCTATAAAAATCTTGGTCAACATGAAATTGCTCTTGACTATTTTAAAACTTTTTTAAATCTTTCTATCAAAAGGTACGGGAGGTATCATTTTTATGCTGGATCTGGATTCTTAAACATCGGAGTAACCTATAAAAATTTATTCCGATATGACTTAGCCTTAGAAAATTACCAAAAATCCTTAATGACCTATGAATATCTTAGAAAAAAAGATATGACTGCCTTTATATATGACAATATAGGAGAGGTTTTTACTAAGAATGGAGAAAACACTAAAGCAATAGAATATTATAATAAGAGTATAAAAATAGGAACTAAATTATTTGGTGAAAATTACATAAAAAATGCAAAAAGCTACCAAAACATAGGTATTCTTTATAATGATAAAAAAGAATATGAAAAATCGCTTTCTTACTATCAAAAAAGTATAAAAATACATATCAATGCTTACGGAGAAAATAACTTAACGGTAGCCCAGTTATATTCTGACATAGGGGATATTTACAGGAATAAAGAAGAGTATGATTTAGCACTAGATTATTATCAAAATTCTCTAAAATCCTATACAAGTGTTTTAGACAAAAATGATCCCAAAATTGTAAATCTAAATCTACAAATAGCAAGTATTTATATCAGAAAAAAGAAATACGATGAAGCTCTTAAATATTATGAAACAGGCTTAAGCACTTTTCAAAGAACACTTGGAGAAAATCATTTAAGAACTTCTGATTTCTATTATAATATTGCAAAGGTTTACGACAGAAAAAAAGATTTTAACAAGGCTATTTCTTTTTATGACAAAGCAGTAATCGCTAACAGGAAAATTAATC
Organism: Aquimarina amphilecti; assembly: GCF_900109375.1. GTDB lineage: Bacteria > Bacteroidota > Bacteroidia > Flavobacteriales > Flavobacteriaceae > Aquimarina > Aquimarina amphilecti. The sequence continues at coordinate 665,515 of NZ_FOAB01000002.1, read as the reverse complement.
ATACTAGTATTGGCAGAGGCCTCTTTGATCCTAGTGAATATTATGATTTAAAACTATTGCTAACCGTACTTCATGGAAAAGCAAAAACATTACAATCAAAATATATAGAAAATGAAGATCTTGGGGATTTGTGTATCAGTTTAAAAATATATGAAGAAGTAGATATCCTAATCGATTATATCAGAAAATCTTACCAGAATTATCAAGACAAAATTATATTCGCCTCAAGCGCGAGAGAAGTCTATGGAGATGCAATAGAAGCTCAATTCCTATTTCACAAAGAAGTACAAGAACAACAAACTATCGAAAAGATAATTTACTATATAGAAAAAAGTAAAGCTAACGCTCTTAAGGATTTAATCAATGAATCAAAGACAAAAGAATTTGCAGGATTATCTAAAGAATTACTAGAGTTAGAGAAAAGCCAAAGAATTAACAGAGCATTTTATCAATCTAGAATCATTGAAGAAAGATCGAAATCTACTGTTAACAATTCAAGAGTTCAGGAATATGAAAACAAGTTATCACGCCTAAAAAAAACAGAAGATTCCCTAACCACAATTATAAAAAACAACTACCCTAAATATCATAAATTAAAATATAAAAACACAATAGTTTTAGTTGATGACATTCAAAAAATGCTAAAAGACAAATCTAGCTTATTAGAGTTCTTTGTATCAGATCAGACTATTTATGCCTTTATTATTACTAAAAATAGAATTGAAGTAAAAGAACTAAAAATCCCTAAATTAAATGAAAAGATCCAGGAATTCCGGTTAGCTATCACTGATAAAAACACAATTACATACAAAACTATTGCGCACCAACTGTATCAAGATTTAATAGCTCCGTTAAAAGATTTTTTTACTGGTTCAGAATTAGTAATTGTTCCGGATGGAGCTTTATGGCATCTTAATTTTGATTTGTTATTAACTAGAAAAGATAACACAAACAATCCAAAAGAATTATCTTATTTATTGAAAGAATATATAGTTTCTTATGCAAATTCCGCTAACCTATTAGTAGGTTCAGATGAAAAAAGTGCTTTCGATTTTACTCAAATGCAAAAAGAATGTTTAGCATTTTCTTTCTCTAATAATATTGATCAACAAAATTCAAACACTATCAGTTTATCTGCTCTTACTGAATATGAAAATGATCTTCCAGGAACTCGTAAAGAAATCAAATCAATCGCAAAGATTATCGATGGAAATTATTTCTATGGATTAGAAGCTGTAGAAAAGAATTTTAAAAAGAATGTAAGTGAATATAACATTTTACACCTTGCACTGCACGGCGAAGTAGATAATGAAAGACCAGAAAACTCTAAGCTCTTTTTTACCCAAAGCAATGACTCGATAGAAGATGATCTTTTACATAGTCATGAATTATTCGCGTTAAATATCCCCGCAGAACTTACTGTCCTTAGTGCTTGTAATACTGGAACGGGAAAAATTGCTAAAGGAGAAGGAATTATGAGTTTAGGTACAGCATTCCAATATGCTGGTGCAAAAAGTTTATTACTGAGTAGCTGGGATGTATCTGATCAGACTACTCCAGATTTAATGAAATATTTCTACACTAATTTAAAGGAAGGAATGAGTAAAGGAGAAGCACTACAACAAGCAAAACTTCAATACTTAAACAGAGCTAATATAAACCGAATACATCCTTTTTATTGGGGAGGTTTTTATTTAATAGGAGACACCACTCCAATTAAATTCAATAATTACTATGCTTGGTATTGGTCAATTATAGGAGTTTCTATACTTGCCATATTTGCCCTGATTTTTCTTTGGTACAAAAAAAGAAAGTCAACATAAAAAACAAAGTATACTTACAATAATAAAGGTCGCGAAACCCTTCAAGAAATATACACAGATCATTACTATCCATTAACTTTTTAACTATCAAAACTTAATATTAATTGCTAATTGTTTACATTAGTATTATAGAACAAAAACTATGATATTAGTTACCGGAGCCACTGGTCTAGTAGGCACCCATTTATTAATTAAACTGTTAGAAGAAAAGCATCAAGTACGTGCTTTATACAGAACAATTAGTAAAAAAGAATATGCAAAAAGTGTATTTATTCAATGCTGTAAATCTGAGGATCAAGACACATTCGAAACTATAGAATGGATTCAAGGTGATCTTACTGACATCCCAACACTAACAACTGCTTTTGAGGGAATAACTCATGTATACCATTGTGCAGCAATGATATCATTTAATCCTTCTCATTATAAAATGTTACGCAAAACCAATATACAAGGTACTGCTAACATTGTAAATTTATCATTAATTCATAACGTGCAAAAGCTTTGTTATGTAAGCTCAATAGCCACCATAAGTGAGAATAATTCGCAAAAACCAATTAATGAAACTTCAGAATGGAATCCAGAAATTTCCGATTCTGTTTATGCCATTACAAAATATGGTGCAGAAATGGAAGTATGGCGAGGTACCCAAGAAGGCCTAGACACTGTAATTGTAAATCCAGGAATTATTATTGGTCGGGGTTTTTATAATTCAGGAAGTGGATATTTATTTAAGAAAATAAATAGAGGAATGAAATACTACACGACCGGAACTACTGGATATGTTGCTGTAGACGATGTAGTAAAAATAATGTGTCGTCTTATGAATAGTGAAATAAAAAATCAACGATACATCTTAGTTTCAGAAAATCTAAGTTTTAAAAGTGCGTTTACCATGATTGCTAAAGCACTTAACAAATCTACCCCAAAAAAGAAAATATCACCTTTTTTGATGAAAGTTGCCTATTATATACAACGGTTTAGCCATCTATTTTTTCGAACAAAAAGAACAATATTTAAATCCTCTATAAAAAGCGCATTCTCAAATTCCTTTTATGAAAATGATAAAATAAAAAAAGAACTTACTTATAGTTTCACTCCTGTAGAAAAAGCTATTGAAACTACTGCTTCTTTTTTCCAGAAAGAGAATTAGAACTACTTCTTTTCTTAACTGCATTTTCCTTTTCTACATCTATTAGTTCTTTTCTAATTGATTCAAGTTCATCCAAATCTTCTGGTAATATTTTATCGTCTTTAAGATTGTTTTTTGCTCTCTTAATAGAATCTTCTATCTTTTTTAGAGAATCTTCTTCTTTTTTTAATTTTTCGAATTTTACTTTTGAAACCTCTAAGTTGCTTTTCACTTTCGTGAAAATCTCTTCATATTTATCCAATTGACTTGTATACCAATTATTATTATCAGCAAAAACCAAACTATCAATCCCGTGTTTCTCTAAAATGTAAGCCTCCGGATTTATTTTTTCAATATCAAAAACCTTTTTATAACTCCCCTTCGCTGCCTTTACAAAGGCAATATCCGTAAGTATTTCAATCATCTTATCTTCTGCAATTAGATTTTCAGGTTTACTAACCTTATTTAGGTTTTGGCAGGAGAAACCAACAAGAACGATTATAAAAACACTATAAACTATATTCTTTTTCATCTATCAAAAGTTAATCGTTGGGCATTTTTAACATCGTAGAATTTAAAATTCTTATACACTAAACTACCATTAACAAAAGTATGAGTAATTCTTGATTTAAAGGTAGTTCCTTCAAATGGTGACCAACCACATTTATATGCTATATTATCTGTATTTACCGTCCAGGGAGCATTAAGATCTACCAAAACTGCATCTGCACAATATCCTTCTTTAATATACCCTCTTTTCTCAACCTGAAATAAGATTGCAGGATTATGACACATTTTCTCTACAATTTTTTCTAAGGAAATCTTGTCTCTATGGTAAAATTCTAACATCGCTGGTAATGCATGTTGCACTAACGGACCTCCTGATGGAGCCTTGGTATATACATTATCTTTTTCCTCTTTTGTATGAGGTGCATGATCCGTAGCAATTACATCTAACTTATCTTCAAGCAAAGCCTTAAATAAAGCATCCCTATCCTTTGGCGTTTTTACTGCAGGATTCCACTTTATCAAAGTCCCTTTTTGTTTATAGTCTTCATTAGAGAACCAAAGATGATGGATACATACCTCTGCAGTAATTTTTTTATCTTTTAGAGGAATTTTATTTGTAAACAATTCTAACTCCTTTGCTGTAGAAAGGTGAAAAACATGCAATCTAGCACCTGTTTTTTTTGCTAGAGCAACTGCTCTAGAGGATGATAAGTAACAAGCTTCTTCACTCCTAATGACCGGATGCATCTCGATAGGTATATCATCTCCGTACTCATCTTTGTATTTCGCAGTATTCTTTTTTATCGTCTCTTCATCCTCGCAATGCACCGAAATTAACAAATCAGTAGATGAAAAAATCTTCTCTAAAACTTCTGGATTATCAACCAGCATATTTCCTGTAGAAGAACCTAAAAACAGTTTAAGTCCTGCTACATTACTTGGATCTACTTTTAATATCTCTTCAAGATTATCATTCGTTCCGCCAAACATAAAAGAATAGTTAGCATAACTGGTTTCAGCAGCTATATTAAACTTTTCTTCAAGTTTCTCTATAGTAGTAGTTTGTGGGTTTGTATTTGGCATCTCAATAAAAGATGTTATACCACCTGCTATAGCTGCTCTAGATTCAGTTTCTATGGTAGCCTTATGTGTTAACCCTGGTTCTCTAAAATGAACTTGATCATCAATAACTCCTGGTAAAAGATATTTTCCTTCTGCATCAAACACCTGTACATCCGGGGATTTAGCGCTAATCTGCGATGCAATTTCTTTAAAGAAACCATTCTCTATGTATACATCTCCATTAAAAATCTTTCCCTCATTAACAATATTTGCATTCTTAATCAATACACTATTCATGATCATATTTCATAACTATTAAACATACTCTTTAATTTCATACGTAAAACTCCGAAAACAGCTTCAGAAATAATTCCTTTACTCATTTTTGAAGTACCACGTGTTCTGTCCGTAAATATTACGGGTATTTCCTTTATTTTAAATTTTGACAAATACGCTTTATATTTCATTTCTATCTGAAAAGCATATCCTACAAATTTGATTTTATTCAGATTAATTTTCTCTAAAACTTCTCTTTTATAACAAATAAAACCCGCTGTAGTGTCATGCACATCCATCCCTGTAATAAATCGCACATATTTTGATGCTAACCAAGATAAAAGTACTCTACTCATAGGCCAATTAACAACATTTACACCTGTTACATATCGTGACCCAACCGCAACCTGTGATGTCCCCTTAGCACAAGCATTATACAATCTTATCAAATCATTTGGATTATGTGAGAAATCCGCATCCATTTCAAAAATGTATTCATAAGACCTCTCTAAAGCCCATTTAAACCCTGTAATGTAAGCTGTTCCCAACCCTAACTTTCCTTCTCTTTCTAATAGAAACAAATGTTCCGGATACTCCTCTTGTAGTACCTTAACTTTTGCAGCTGTGCCATCTGGAGAGTTATCGTCTACAATCAGAATATCAAAATCACGTTGGAGTGCAAGCACATTTTTTATAATGCGCTCCACATTTTCAATCTCATTATAGGTAGGAATAATTACTACGGCATCCACCATCTAAGCTGTTTTCAGGCAAATATAACTAAATAATCACTAGATTATTTTCAGTTTTTAACGCTATTATTATTGTTTATTTATATAACTATCTCTAAAAATTAGTGTTGCATCTTTATTTACAACACTTTATTTTATTATGTAATACGTATGACTTAATTTTATCCCTTTCAAAAGAGTATGAAAGTTATTGTTAGAGAAATTATAGCAACAGATTGGATCACCATAGTAATTATGACCTCAATTATATTGCTAGCATCCGCTAGACTTATGAATTCTGTTCGTTTTTCTGAATTTATAATGCTTTTTAACACCAATAAGTACGTAGTTATAAATCAAAAAGGCAACAAACTATCTACATTTTTTAATGGGGTTCTGATGCTAGTTCAAATTCTTTCTATATCACTATTTGCTTATTTAAGTGTAGAAGCATTCCAGTGGCAAGGAGATCATATAGATATGATGCTCTATTTTAAAATTGCTGCTCTTTACCTATTCGTAGTTATATGTAAAATTTTAGTAGAAAAAATCATTTCCACTATATTTTCCATAGAAACTTTAATTGAAGATTACTTATTTTATAAAATTTCATATCGTAATTTTTTAGGGGTTATTTTATTACCTCTTAATTTATTATTCGTTTATAGTGTGAAACCTTCAAAAATTGTTGTGATTGTATTGATAGTTTCTCTGTTGATATTAAACCTAATCATACTTTTTTCTGTATACAGAAGGAATGAAAACGTCATTTTAAACAACTTGTTTTATTTTATTTTGTATCTTTGCGCTCTTGAAATCGCGCCCTATTTTATGCTGTACAAGCTAATTATATAATTTAGGAAGACGTTTAGAAATAAAGACTATATATGAAAGTGAAAACGATTTTGGTCTCACAGCCAGAGCCTAAAGTAGAAAATTCGCCTTATTTCGAACTTGAGGAGAAAGAAAAGGTAAAAATTGACTTTATACCGTTTATTCACGTAGAGGGCGTAGATGCTAAGGAAGTGAGACAACAAAAAGTAGATTTATCGCAATACACTGCGATTATACTTACCAGTAGAAACTCTGTAGATCATTTTTTTAGAATCGCTGAAGAAATGCGTTTCAAAGTTCCTGATGCTCTTAAATATTTCTGTCAGAGTGAAGCTGTTGCTTATTACTTGCAAAAGTATGTAGTTTATAGAAAAAGGAAGATTTATGTAGGTAAACGTACTTTTCAAGAATTAACTCCTTTGATTAAGAAATATAAAAACGAGAAGTTTTTATTACCATCTTCTGATAAGTTAAAGCCAGAAATTCCGGATACTTTAGACAATTTAAAGGTACAATGGAAGCAAGCTATTTTTTACAAAACAGTAGTTAGCGACCTTTCTAACCTAAGGGATGTATTTTATGATATTTTAGTGTTTTTTAGCCCTTCAGGTATAAAATCATTATTTGAAAACTTCCCAGACTTTAAACAAAATGATACCCGTATTGCCGTTTTTGGAAATTCTACAGTAAAAGCTGCTAAAGAACATAATTTGGAAGTGAATATACAAGCTCCAACTCCAGAAACACCTTCAATGACAATGGCATTGCAGAAATACATTAAAGAAGCGAATAAGAAATAAACATAATTCATATACTACCAAAGCAGGTAGTTAAAATAAAAAAGCCTGGAATTTAAATTCCAGGCTTTTTTATTTCGAAAATTATTTTTCGTTTTTATTAAAGACCATATCGTTGTGGTCCTCCTCTGCGGATTTCCTCATTAGCGTATGACTCAAATTTTTTGAAATTTTCTCTAAATGCATTTGTTAGTTTAAATGCGGTTTTATAGTACTTTTCATCATTATCCCAAGTAGCTCTAGGACTAAGTAATTTAGTCGGAACTCCTGGACACTCTCTTGGTTGCGCAACTCCAAACACAGAATGAATATGATAGTTATCATAAGAATATAATCCTAGATCACCATTAAGAACAGCCTGAATCATAGCACGAGTATATTTCAACTTAATTCTAGTCCCAACACCATAAGGTCCACCGGTCCATCCCGTATTTACTAACCATACGTTCACTCCGGTATCTTTCATTTTTTTAACTAACATTTCTGCATACTTAGCAGGGTGTAACGGCATAAATGGTGCACCAAAACAAGCTGAAAAAGAAGGTGTAGGCTCAACAACTCCAGCTTCAGTTCCTGCAACCTTAGCAGTATACCCCGATATGAAATGATATGCAGCCTGACTAGGAGTTAACTTAGAAATAGGAGGCATCACACCAAACGCATCAGCAGTTAAAAAGAATATATTCTTTGGATTTTTACCAATAGAAGACTCTTGAATATTATCAATATGATAAATAGGATAACTTACCCTAGTATTTTGAGTTATGGAAGTATCTGCATAATCAACTTCCCCATTGTCATCCATTACTATATTTTCCAGAATCGCTCCCTTTTTAATAGCTCCAAAAATTTCTGGCTCCTTTTCTGCAGAAAGATCAATTACTTTAGCATAACAACCACCTTCAAAATTAAAGATAGTATTTTCTTTAGTCCAACCATGTTCATCATCTCCGATCAATTTACGATTTGGATCCGTAGACAGAGTTGTTTTCCCTGTTCCAGAAAGTCCAAAAAAGATAGCTGTATCTCCTTCTTCTCCCACATTAGCTGAGCAATGCATAGGAAGTGTCTCTTTATATACTGGCAATATAAAATTTAACGCAGAAAAAATACCTTTTTTGATCTCACCAGTATATCCGGTTCCTCCAATAAGTGCAATTTTTTTAGTGAAATTTAATATCGCAAAATTATGCTGGCGTGTACCATCGACAGATGCATCCGCCATAAACCCTGGAGCATTAATTACAGTCCATTCTGGGTCAAATCCTTTTAACTCCTCTTCCGTTGGCCTAAGAAACATATTATAAGCAAACATATTAGACCAAGGATATTCATTAATCACTCGTATGTTTAATTTATAATCAGAATCAGCACAAGCGTAGCTATCTCTAACAAATATTTCTTTACCAGAAAGATATGAGATAACTTTATCATATAATGCATCAAAAGCATTAGGCTCAAAAGGAATATTGATATCACCCCACCATATTTTTTCGGCAGTGATTTGATCTTTTACAATAAAACGATCCATTGGTGAACGACCAGTAAACTCGCCTGTATTAACAGCAAGCGTCTCATTTTTTGTAAGTTTTCCTTGTCCCTTTTGCACCGTTTCTTCCTGAAGCTCATCTGGAGATAACTGGTAGCGTATTGTCGCATTTTCAATACCGTAATGCTTTAACGAAATCGTTTTCGTAATTGGATACAGTGGTTCCATAAAAATATGTTGTGTTTGTTATGTTTGACAAAATTATAAATAAAAACTACACCAACCGTCAAAAAAATCACTTAATCTTAACAAGAGAAATTATAAAGAAAATCCAGCCAAAAATTAACAATAACCCTCCTAAAGGTGTAATAAAGCCAATACTTGATAGAGAAATTCCTAATACTTCATCCATAACCAAAAGGTAAATTGATCCAGAAAAAAGAATCATCCCTGCCAAGAAGAAATAAAAAATACGTTTTTTAGCAACATCCTGTATAACATCCATGTTTCCTAAAATTATTAAAATAATCGCGTGATACATTTGATAACGAACACCTGTTTCAAAAGAATCAATACTAGCCTTATCCACAAGTTTCTCTAATCCGTGAGCTCCAAATGCTCCAAATAGCACAGCCAATAAGGCCGCAAATCCTCCGGTAATCAAAATTGTTTTATTCATTCCTTTTTCAGTAATAATTGATCATTTTTTTAAATAAAAAATGAATTTTAGACAAATTTTGTTTCAATATATAATGAATACGTCAAAATTGAGAACTTACTTTTTGATGTATTTACTACATTCGCATCAAAGTTATCAAAATAATATTTAGATATGCGAAAGATACTAGTCATTGGCGCAGGTAAATCAACAGCAGTTTTAATCAAATATTTTCAGGATAAATCTATTTCTGAAGATTTACATATAACAATTGGAGATATTTCTCTTGCAAATGCAAAAACATTAGCTGCTGATCATCCCAAAACTATTGCCATCACATTAGATGTTTTTGATCAAAACTCTAGAAAAGAAGCTATCAAAAATGCAGACATCATTGTATCTATGCTTCCTGCTAGATTTCATATCGAAGTAGCAAAAGACTGCCTAAGATTAGGAAAGTCAATGGTAACAGCTTCTTATGTAAGTAAGGAAATGAAAGAACTTGATGAAGAGGTTAAGAAAAAAGGACTTATTTTCATGAATGAGATTGGAGTAGATCCTGGTATTGATCATATGAGTGCTATGCAGGTAATCGATAGAATCAGAAATCAAGGTGGAAAAATAATTTTATTTGAATCTTTTACAGGAGGACTTGTAGCTCCAGAAAGCGATACAAATCTTTGGAATTATAAATTTACTTGGAACCCACGAAATGTAGTTGTAGCAGGACAAGGCGGTGCCGCTGAATTTCTTCAGGAAGGAGCTTATAAATACATCCCTTATCATAAATTATTTAGAAGAACTGAATTTTTAGAAGTAGAAAATTACGGTAGATTTGAAGCTTACGCTAACAGAAACTCTCTAAAATATCAAAGTATTTATGGTTTAGAGGATATTTTAACCCTATATCGGGGAACAATAAGAAGAGTCGGTTTTTCTAAAGCTTGGAATATTTTTGTTCAATTAGGAATGACTGCTGATGATTACACCTTAGCAAACTCAGAGCATATGAGTTATCGTGATTTTACAAACTCATTTCTTGCTTATTCTCCAACTGATTCTGTAGAACTAAAGCTTCGTCATTATCTAAAAATTGATCAAGATGATATTATCTGGGATAAACTGTTAGAACTTGATATTTTTAACAATCATAAGAAAGTTGGGATTCCTAATGCAACCCCTGCGCAGATCCTACAGAAAATTTTAATGGACAAATGGACATTGAATGAAGGAGACAAAGATATGATTGTGATGTACCACAAGTTTGGATACGAACTTAACGGAGAACGCAAACAAATAGATGCAACAATGGTTAGTATTGGCGAAGATCAAAAATACACCTCCATGGCAAAAACCGTTGGACTTCCTGTTGCAATGGCGACCCTAAAAATTTTAAATAAAGAAATCACATCTACCGGAGTGCAAATACCTATTACAGAGGAAGTATATGCTCCTATTCTAAAAGAACTAGAAGAATATGGAATAATATTTAACGAAAAAGAACGCGAATACCTCGGGTATAATCCTGATGGTGTTAAAGGATAATTCTAAAAAATGTTCTGATTTTAAATCTTATCCTCTATTTTTGATTGATAATTGTAATCATATTTCTTTATGAAAAGCCAATATGGTAATTTAAAAATAGATGGTATAGACAAAGAGATTCTTCGTAATCTTATGGAAGATGCTCGAAGACCTATCTTAGAAATCGCAAGAAAAATAGGAATTTCTGGCGCAGCTATTCATCAACGATTAAGAAAGCTAGAAGCCTCTGGTCTTATCGCAGGCTCTAAATTTATCATTGACCCAAAAGTATTAGGATATAAAACCATGGCTTTTGTTGGTGTATATTTGGACAAAGCAGTTAGCAACCCAAAAGCAGTAAAACAGTTAAAAGATATTCCCGAAGTTATTGAATGCCACTACACCACTGGGAACTGGTCTATATTTATTAAAATACTTTGCAAAGATAATGAACACCTAATGAACGTATTAAATAAAGAGATACAGGCTATCGAAGGTGTTTCTAGAACTGAAACATTCATATCTTTAGATCAACAAATTAGCCGACAGATAAAGATATGATAATCAGGACCAGTCCTTTTACTATAGGATTAATAGGATTTCATCTTTTATTCTTCATTACAAAAATTTTTATTGGAGATTTCTTCTTAATGGACTCTTATGAATATTACGAATTAGCTAAAAATGTTTTAACTGATTTTGAATTTTATTCAAAAGATTTAAATGGCACTATAGATTACCGACATTACACCAAAAGACCTCCTTTATATAGTATATTTATTATTATTTCTTCTTTATTCTTAAAAACAAAAATAGGAATATTACTATGTCAAAATATTATTTCCATATGTAGTATTCTATTAATCAAACGGGTATTTGAAGAAAATAATTTTAAAATAAATAAAGGTCTCTTTTTCTTTTTTATCATCACATCTATAAATCAATTCATTTATAGCAACCTTATAATGAGTGAGATATTTTTTCAATTCATTATAGTTCTGCTCATCTATAGATTACATCATTCCATAAAGAATCCTTCTTGGAAAAACATTCTTTGGTACCAAATAGTTATAATATTATTGTTTTTAACAAAACCTGTTTTTTACTTATTTATAATTCCTAATATTTTAATCACATACTTATTGTACAAGAAAAGCAAAATCAGATTTAGCACGCTTAGTGCTATATTACCAATTCTAATTTTTATTTTATACTCTTCTTGGAATTTCAAAAGAACAGGAAGCTCTGACTTCTCTAGCATTCAGAATATTAACTTACTGGAGTGGAATCTAAAATATTTTCACGAAAATAAATTTGGCGCGGAAAAAGCTAAAATAATTTCGGATCAAATCAAACAAGAAGCATTAGTAATTGATGACTATAGCAGGCAACAAAATTTTATTAAAAAAGAGGTAATCTCTCACATTAAAGGCGACATCATAAGCTATAGCATATTTCACATGAAAGGATGCATAAGAATATTTATTGACCCAGGAAGATTTGATCTATTCAATTTTTTTAAAATGCATTCAGAAAATCCTGAAGTCGGACTGCTCCATCATATTAACAGCAATGGTATTAAAGGAGCAATAATGTTTCTAAGTAAACAACCCGTACTGCTTCTTTTTATCTTGAGTATTATTTTAATTTTTAACCTTTTAAAAGGTATTGGGTTTATTTGGTTTTGGGTTAAGAATTATCGTAAAATAAATTTCATATTAGGCACAGTCTTATTTATTATTTTATACATCGTTGCACTAACAGGTCCTTTAGGAGCTTCACGGTTTTTCGTGCCTATTCTTCCAAGTTATTTAATTATATCTGCATTGGGTTTTAGCGATTTAACAACTTCCCTAAAAACTCACTACATTGAGAAAAGAAGAAATAAATCATTGAATTAGCACATCTTTAACATCACCATCTTCCTGATATTCTGTATCCGTATTAATTTTCCACAAATCAACATTTGTATTATTGATAATATTTTCTGCAGCAAGAATTCCCATTAAAATAGAATGATCCTGATTATTATATTTAAAAGCTCCATACCGACCTATTGGAATAAGCTTTTCTATATTATCTAAATAATTTTCAATAACATCTAAATGATTCCTATACCCAATTTCATACACAGGATAACATTTAGGAACCCTCACAATTTTGGCATTATTTACAACCTCTGATTCATTGATCAACTTTAAAACTTTCAACTCTCTAATCGCTAAATCACTTAAGTATTTATCATCTGCACTCCATATTGAATCCGAATCAAACGCCCAAAATTCTAAACAAAGAATAGTGCTTTTTTTTCCTTTATTTAAACTTGGACACCAATTTCTAAAATTAGTAATTCTCCCGTGCTTAACTTCTGGTGAATGTACATAAATCCAATTATCTTCAAATAAATCATCCCTATCTATCTCTAAATACACCAAAATTGTATTTCTAAAATACAACTTATTAGAAGCACCTAAAACCGCTTTTGGAACAGAATCCATTCCTTTAAGCAAAGAGGTTAGCGGCATAGATGATATTACATAATCAGCTTCATGTTTCTCTCCATCTATTGTTATTATTCCTTTACACTGATTATTCTCTATAACAATACTCTGAACAGGTTTATTTTTATGTATAACGCCATCATTCTCCTCGACATAAATAGCTGAACGTTCATATAGAGTACCTGTACCATTTTTGGGATATGAAAACTCATCCACCAAAGTTTTATGTTTATTTCCTTTATTTCCTTTAAAGGCATTCCACACTGCTTCAAATAAAGAAAGTCCTTTTATTCGCTGTGCAGCCCAATCGGCATCAATTTTAGAACAAGGTATACCCCACAGTTTTTCTGTATAATATTTAAAAAAAATAGTATACAACTTTTTCCCAAAACGATTAGTAACCCATTTTTCAAAGGTTTCTGGATTTCTTACAGGAAATAAACGTTGTTTCCCGTAATAAAATAAAATACTAAAAATAGTAGCGATAGATAGGTTCCCCAATACATTTAGTAATTTAAGAGGGTAATCAAAAAACCGTTTTTTGTAATATATACGTGTAAGACGATTTACCAATGTATAATCATCTTTTACTATTTCATCAAAGAAGTTGTTGATTTTAGGTTCTTTAGAAAAGAATCTATGAGGTCCCAAATCTACTCTTTGACCCCAAAGATCAAAACTTCTAGACATTCCCCCTATATTGGAAGATGCTTCAAAAACTTCTACATCTATATCATTTTTGCTAAGCGTATAAGCAGCACTTAATCCTGCTGGCCCAGCACCAATGACAATTACCTTCTTCGCCAATTTATTTTACATCTAAAATTAGTGCCAAAAGATACAGAAATAAAAACAAGACCAAGTGTAATATCTTTCTATATTACCTAATCCCTTCTACCCATAAAAATTGAAATAAAATACAACAACGTCGCAAGAGAACCTAAAGCAGCTACAACATATGTTCTCGCAGCCCATTTTAACGCATCTTTTGCCCCATTATATTCTTCTTGATTTACCATTCTATTATCTTCTAACCAAGCTAAAGCACGATTACTTGCATCATATTCCACTGGCAATGTTATAAAGGCAAATAAGGTAGTCACTGCAAACAAAATAATCCCTACTAGAAAAATTGTGTTTCCAAGCAAGGAACCAGTAGCAGACAAAACCAAACCTCCCATAATAACAAGGTTTGATAGCTTACTGGCAATACCAACCGCTGGAACAATCTTAGATCTCATCGTTAACCATCCATAAGCAGTTGCATGTTGAACGGCATGTCCAACTTCATGAGCCGCTACTGCTGCTGCTGCTGCGTTTCTCTGATTATAGACTCCTTCACTTAAATTAACGGTTTTATTTCTTGGATTATAGTGATCTGTTAGCATTCCTGGTGTAGAAATTACTTTTACATCTCGTATCCCATTATCTTGTAACATTTTCGTTGCAATCTCCGCTCCACTCATTCCATTCTGAAGGTGTACCTTGGAGTAATGTTTGAATTTGCTTTTTAGCTTGCTACTTACAAATGAACTAACCAAGAAGATAATTCCCGCTATGACATAATATCCCATCATAATTAAAACTTTTTTGTTATTAAATTTACAATAATAAAAGCAAAAACCTCGCCATAAAGACGAGGTTTTCAGTTAAATAAACTTGAGTTAGCCAATAAGTCGAGTTTAACTTAAATAGTTATTTACATCTTCCAGAGGAAGGTTAAATGCTTCTGAAATAGCAGGATACACCACATCTCCATTGATCACATTCAATCCTTTTTTAAGTGGCTCATTCTCTGCACAGGCAGCTTTCCAACCTTTATTTGCCAATTGAATTGCATATGACAAAGTAACATTCGTAAGTGCCAAAGTTGATGTATAAGGTACTGCTCCTGGCATATTTGCCACAGAATAATGTACTACATCGTCAATAATATATACAGGATCTTGATGTGTTGTAGGTTTTGTTGTCTCAAAACAACCACCTTGATCCACAGCAACATCTACTAATACAGTCCCAGCGCGCATATCTTTAAGCATATCACGAGTGATCAGCTTAGGTGCTTTTGCTCCAGGTATCAATACGCCTCCGATAATTAAATCAGAAGTTTTTATGTGATTACGAACCGTATATTCGTTAGAAAATTCAGTATTTACATTAGCAGGCATTACATCATCAAGATAACGCAATCTTTTCATACTAATATCAAGAATAGTAACATCAGCTCCCATTCCCGCTGCCATCTTTGCAGCTTGCGTACCAACAACACCACCACCAAGCACTAATACTTTAGCTGGAGCAACTCCAGGTACACCTCCAAGAAGAATTCCTCTTCCTTTTAAAGGTTTTTCTAAATATTTAGCTCCTTGCTGGATCGACATACGTCCTGCTACCTCACTCATTGGAGTTAATAAAGGTAAGCTGCGATCAGGATCTTCTACTGTTTCATAAGAGATACAAACCGACCCACTCTCGATCATCGCATTAGTCAAAGGCTCACTTGACGCGAAATGAAAATAAGTGAATAATAACTGATCTTTCTTGATCAATTTATATTCTGGCTCTATAGGCTCTTTTACCTTTATAATCATTTCTGCAATTGCATATACCTCCTCTATCGTAGGTAATATTTTTGCGCCAGCACCTATATATTCTTCGTCACTAAAACCACTCTGAAGACCAGCATTTTGCTGAATGAAAACAGTGTGACCATGTCCAACGAGTGCCATCGTACCTGCAGGTGTAACACCTACTCTGTTCTCGTTATTCTTGATTTCCTTAGGAACACCAATTATCATATTCTTATTTTTGGGTCGAAAATAGAAGTTTTCTTGAAATAAACCAATAAAATACACTTAAAAAATATCTTATCCGTAATTTAATAAAACTTAGCAAAACTTGTTAAAAAACAATCAGGATTGGTAGTTTTCCTTAGTTTTTATAGCGAATTTTAAAATAGAGCAATAAAAAGCCAGATATTAAAGTAATCAGGTTGCATAAAATTATAGGTAAACTTTTTATCAAAAGGCCATAACCTAACCAACATGACACTCCAGTCACAAAAATTAACAGCATCGATAGGGATAAACTTTCAGCAGATTTAGTTTTCCAAGTTTTATACACCTGTGGCAAAAAAGCAGCTGTAGTCAAAGTTGCTGCAACAAATCCAAGAATTTCTACTGAGTCAATCATATTTCATTTTTAGCAGAATAGAAAAAAAGATAAAATGATTACAATTTTATCTTTTCTCTTTTACTAATACTCTCTATTCTTTTTTACCCAACCACATTCACAATCTTACCTGGCACTACGATCACTTTTTTAGGTGTTCGTCCATCCAATTGTTGTTGTGTTTTTTCATGAGCCATTACTGCAGCTTCAATATCATCTTTACTCATATCTAATGGAAGTTCCATCGTAAAACGCATCTTACCATTAAAGGAGATAGGGTATTTTTTTGTGCTTTCTACCAAATGCTTTTCTTCAAAAATTGGAAATGAAGCTGTAGCAATAGAACTTGTATTTCCTAATTTTGACCATAACTCTTCTGCTATATGCGGAGCATAGGGAGAAACTAAAACCAATAATGGTTCTAAAATTGCCTTTGCATTACATTTCTGAGCTGTTAGCTCATTTACTGCAATCATAAAGGTGCTCACCGAAGTATTAAAAGAGAAGTTCTCTATATCTTCTTCTACTTTTTTAATTGTTTTATGTAACGTCTTTAAGCTATCCTTTGTGGGTTCTGAATCAGTCACACCAAACACATCTCCATTATGGTATAGTTTCCATAACCTTTTTAGGAACCCGTGTACACCAGTGATTCCTGCTGTATTCCAAGGTTTTGCTTGTTCCAATGGCCCCAAAAACATTTCATATAATCGTAAGCTATCGGCTCCATACTGATCACAAATACCGTCTGGGTTTACTACATTAAACCACCTCTTAGACATTTTTTCAACTTCTCTACCAACAATGTATTTACCATCTTCCAATTCAAACTCAGCATCCTTAAACTGCGGCTGCCAATTCTTTAAATCTTCAGGCAGTAATTCATCAGAGGCATTTATCATATTTACATCTACCCTAAGTTCTTCTACATTATATTGATCTTTTAATCCTTTGGAAACATATTTATTAGTACCGCTAACTCTATAAATTATAGCACTAGTACCCAAAATCATTCCTTGATTGATCAACTTCTTTGCAAATTCATCCACAGGAACAATTCCTCTATCAAATAAAAATTTCTGCCAAAAACGCGCATATAATAAATGACCGGTTGCATGCTCACTTCCACCTATATAAAGATCTACTTCTTTCCAATACTCTATAGCATCCTGAGAGAATACCTCTTCTTCATTATTAGGGTCCATATATCTATTAAAATAATACGAACTTCCCGCCCAACCCGGCATGGTATTTAATTCTAAAGGAAACACACTAGTGTGATCTATTAGGTCATTAGAAACAACGGTATTACTTTCAGTATTCCAAGCCCAAACATCCGCACGACCTAATGGCGGTTCTCCGGTTTCTGTGGGTAAATATTTTTCTACTTCAGGTAATTCTATTGGTAAATGTTTTAGCTCAATCATCTGTGGCATTCCGTCTACATAATATACAGGAAACGGTTCTCCCCAATAGCGCTGACGACTAAACACCGCATCACGTAATCTATAATTAATTTTACCTTCTCCTTGACCTAATTTCTCTAATTCGTAAATCGCAGTTTTTACTGCTTTCTTATATTTCAATCCATTTAAGAAATCAGAATTAGCAATAATCGTATTGTCTTTATCCGCAAAGGCTTCCTCAGTAATATCTACACCTTCAAAAATATTAGGAATTTCAATACCAAAATGTTTTGCAAAATCATAATCTCGTTGATCTCCGCAAGGTACCGCCATAACTGCTCCAGTTCCGTATCCCGCTAGCACGTAATCGCCAATCCAAATCGGCACAGGTTCTTTGGTAAATGGATGCTCTGCATACGCTCCTGTAAAAACCCCACTGATTGTTTTTACATCAGCCATACGCTCACGTTCACTGCGTTTTGCTGTAGCTTCTATATATGTCTTTATCGCTTCTTTTTGTTCTGAAGTAGTAACTTTAGCTACCAATTCATGTTCTGGAGCCAATGTCATAAAACTAACCCCAAAAATAGTATCAGGACGTGTGGTAAACACATCAATCACCTCATCATGATTTTTTACCTTAAAAGTCACACTTGCTCCTTCTGAACGACCAATCCAATTCGTTTGAGAATCCTTTAAAGGTTGTGGCCAATCAATAGTATTTAATCCATCCAACAAACGTTGTGCATATGCAGAAATTCGCATACTCCACTGTGTCATTTTTTTACGAATCACAGGATAACCTCCACGCTCAGAAACTCCATTTACAATTTCATCATTTGCCAAAACTGTTCCCAGTTGTGGGCACCAGTTTACCTCTGTTTCTGCAAGATAGGTTAATCTATATTTCAGCAATATTTCTTGCTTTTCCTTAGAAGAAAAACTATTCCATTCATCAGGCGTAAATGCAATAACATCTTCATCACAAACTGCATTCACATTTATATTCCCTTCTTCAGAAAACAGTTTTTCTAATTCAGAAATAGACCTTGCTTTATCATCATTATTATCATACCAGGAATTAAAAAGTTGAATAAAGATCCACTGTGTCCACTTATAAAATGTAGGATCACTGGTTTTTACTTCTCGACTCCAATCAAAAGAAAAACCAATTTTATCTAATTGTTGGCGATAGCGAGCAATATTTTCTCTGGTTGTAATTGCAGGGTGCTGACCAGTCTGGATAGCATATTGTTCTGCTGGTAATCCAAATGAGTCATATCCTTGCGGATGCAATACATTAAAACCTTTGTGACGTTTATATCGTGCATAGATATCACTAGCAATATATCCTAATGGGTGACCAACGTGTAGTCCAGCTCCTGACGGATAAGGGAACATATCAAGCACATAATATTTTGGCTTACTACTGTTATTTTCAGCTTTAAACGTTCCATTCTCTGCCCAATAGGCTTGCCATCTGGCTTCAATCGTATTAAAATCGTAACTCATGATCTGAAATTAAGACCGCAAATTTACGATTTTATGCGAGTTAAGTACACTTTTTTACTTTAGTTTTTAGCCTTTCTAGCTTTTGCCTCCATTGGCTGTAAACAACTATAAACAAATGTGTTCGTAGGTGTTTTAATTTGTAGTTTCTCGCCTTCTTTTACAATAAACCCATTAAAATTATCTAACTCAGAAGGTCTACTCTCCATAATATCACGTTGCGCAGAAGCTGTTGCCATATATGGTTGTTTACCAATAAAATTCATGATCCCATCTACTATGTTTGGAGGCATTGCAACTTCTTTTTTTAGAGCAACTTGATATATCTCTGAAGCTGTATCCCTAAGCATTTTATTCAATTCTGGATGCGCATACATTTCTCCTATGGTAGCTCTAGTCAATGCTCCTAAACCACTAACAGTAGCAATGAACATAAATTTACTCCATATATCTACTTGAATATTCTCTGAAATCTTACTCTTAAACCCTGCTTTATCAAAAACTTCTTTTACTCTTAATAAACGATCTGACCTATTTTTATTCAATTCTCCAAAAACAACCTCTGGAGTATGACCAAAATGCGAAATAATTCCTGGAAATTCTATTTTGCTATAAATTTTACATAATCCGCCTAATACATGTTTTTTATCAATTACAGACATCACTTTCTCAGCATTATCAGCGCCATTTTGCAAAGGAATTATAACTGTATTTTCTTTCAGAATTGGCTTAATAAGTTCTGCAGCTTCTATAACCTGCCAAGATTTAGTACAGATTAATATCAGATCCGCCTTATCAACTTTTTTGATATCATCCGTTACTAAAAAAGGCTTAGTTTCGAAATTCCCGTCAATACTTTTAACCTTTAATCCATTCTTAAGTATTATTTTGAAGTGGTTTCCTCTAGCAATCATGGATACTTTTTGTCCAGAATGAGATATTTTACCTCCAAAATATCCTCCAACACCCCCAAGACCTATGACTACTGTATGCATATTTATAGATTATTTGATTAAATAGGTCAATCTTCAATTTAAACATTAGACCATTATTAAAAATTCCTTTGTATGGAATATACTCTTTATTAAGATTTCAAAAAAAAGAAAATGGCGATAATATCAATTATCGCCATTTTATCACTTAATAAAAATCTTTACTTTAGCAAAGTTGAGTAGCAGTAGTATGGCAGAGTGCTCTGCGACTTGCTAGACTAATTCCTCCTCCTTTAATCTTATTTAAATTAAGTAAAGAAATCTTTGTTTTTTTAAGCTTTAACGTTTTGATGTTTTTTTTCATAATGGTTTTAAGTTTTAATGAATTATAAATTTAACACCCTCTCTTATCGCAGCTTAACAACTGAGTATTTTGGTTCATTTAATGTTGTAGTTCTACTTAAATCTGTGGAATTACGAAACAAAATCAAATAACCTGACAGAGTTTTAGTAGTTAAAAGATATTTAAGACAAAATATACCTGAAATTGAAAAATTTTTACTCTTATTATTCGTTATCTAAATAGTAAAAATTAATTATACCTCTTAATACTGAAATCCTGTTTCCGTAACAGGATTAATTTATTATTTTTACCTGCAAAACAAATCTCTATGAGCTCATCTTTTGAAAAATATCAGAAACGAAGACTAATATCCTCTTACTTCTCTGTGGTTATTAGTATTTCTCTGGTACTTTTTCTACTTGGGCTATTAGGACTTTTGGTACTAAACACCAAAAAGGTGGCAGATCATTTTAAAGAAAAAATTGCACTTACTATTTATTTAAAGGATACTGCCAAAGAAGTAGAGATTAAACAGATGGAGAAAAGTTTAGCACTCGCAGAGTATACCAAATCAACTACTTATATCTCAAAGGATGAAGCTGCCGAAGAACACAGTAAAGATATTGGAGAAAATTTTATGGATTTTCTAGGATATAACCCATTACAAAACTCCATAGATGTGTACTTAAAAGCTGATTTTGTTGATCAAGTGAAAATTGATGAAATTACTACTGCCATAACCAAAAAAGATTTTGTTGACGAAGTAACATATGATAAACCTTTAATTTCTTTATTAAACGATAATATCAAGAAAATAAGTTTTTGGGTATTATTGATTAGCGGGATTTTTACTTTTATCGCAGTACTTCTTATCAATAGTTCGATCAGACTTTCTGTTTATTCCAAGCGATTTATTATTAAAACGATGCAAATGGTAGGCGCAACTAAAAGATTTATTCGCAAACCTTTTGTTTGGAAAAGTGTTCGTTTAGGAATGATAGGTGCTATTGTTGCCCTGATTGGAGTTGCTGTAGTTTTATATTATTTGGATAAGGCTTTTCCAGAACTAACATTACTTAGCGATAAGATACTTTTGATTGGGTTATTCGGAGGAGTTTTTGGTATTGGAATTTTAATTACTTGGATTAGTACATTTTTTGCTACACAACGTTTTCTGAATCTGAGAACTGATGAATTATATTATTAAAGAGTAAAGTTCATGGAACCAATTTATTGGAACGTTGACCCAGAAATCACTACCCTTTTTGGTGTTTTTCCACTAAAATATTACGGATTGTTATTTGTAATTGGGCTACTATTGAGCTACCGAATTCTAAAGAAAATATTTATTTCGGAAAACATTTCTTTAAAAAATTTAGATACACTTGCTAACTACATATTCATTGGTACTCTTGTTGGTGCAAGACTGGGACATTGCTTATTTTATGATTTTGAATATTTCTCACAACATCCTTTAGAAATTTTCCTTCCGTTCAAAATATCTTCTGACGGTTGGACTTTTACCGGTTTTACAGGTTTAGCGAGTCACGGCGGCGCAATTGGAATTTTAATTGCTATTACGGTTTTCATAAAAAAAACTAAGCTACCTTTTTTATGGATTATGGACAAAACGGCTATAGTTATTCCTATTGGGTGTGCTTTTATTCGATTTGGAAACTTTATGAATTCAGAAATCTATGGTAAACCAACCAATAGTAATTACGGAGTTATTTTTATGAAAGATGATTTAATCGCTAGGCATCCTACTCAGTTGTATGAAGCTTTTTCTTTTCTAATTATATTTGTAATTCTTTGGTTTATCAATAAGAAGAAAATATTTTCTAAACAAAATGGGGTCGTCTTCGGCATATTTCTAATGTTAATGTTTTCTGCTAGATTCATTATCGAATTTTCTAAAGAAAATCAAGTAGCTTTTGAGGATAGTATGTCATTAAATATGGGACAAATCCTTAGTATTCCTTTTATTATTGCCGGTGCGATATTAATTATTTTTAAAACAAAGAAAATAAAGGTAACACCTTCTAAAACTTAAAATCTATGAAAAAAATAGGAAAAATATGGTTTGCTTGCGCTTCTATTCTTTTTATAGCATTTATAACAATTGCTTTTCAAACTTTTAAACCTATACGTAACGTACAACCAGATGACGTAATAAAAATTACGGGAATTGTTTCTAAAATAGAAGAACAAAGTGGTTTTGATATCGCTATTACTTTAGAAAACGACACTCATTATTATTACATCAATCGTGGTTTAGAATATGGATTGAACATAGAAGATTTGCAGGATAAAATCCTGCATAAAAAAGTCGTTTTGTATCCTATTCACAGATGGACTATATTTACACCTGACAAGATCATGGGACACGTAGCTAAACTAATGATCGACGATCAGGTGATTTTTAATGAAATTAATAACGATATTCATGAGCAAACATTCTAATAATACTTCAACATATAAACCAGATTTCGTTTTTGGCAAAAAGAATTATGTAGTAATGGCAATAGGTATTGCAGTAATTGCATTAGGATTTATTCTTATGGCAGGAGGAGGAAGTGATGACCCTAACGTATTTAATCCTGATATTTACAATTTCAGAAGAATCCGATTAGCTCCTATGGTCGTTTTAATTGGTTTTGGGATAGAGGTATATGCTATTTTATTGAATCCTGATAAGAAGAAAAACTAACAAACAAACAATTTCTCTTCTGGTAATTATATATTTGCATCGAATTTTACAAATTGTTCCTTATGGAAACTATTGATGCAATTATTTTAGGCGTTATTCAAGGACTCACAGAATTCTTGCCTGTTTCTTCTAGTGGTCATTTAGAGCTTGGAAAAGCCATTTTAGGTAACGAAAGTGTTCCTGAAGAATCATTACTATTTACAGTAGTCTTACATTTTGCAACTGCACTTAGTACTATTGTTATATTTAGAAAAGATATTTTTCAAATTATCAAAGGTCTTCTACAGTTCAAAAAGAATGACGAAACCATGTTTTCCATAAGGATCATCGTTTCAATGATTCCTGCAGTATTAGTTGGATTATTTTTTGAAGAACAGCTAGAACAGCTTTTTGATGGAAATATACTTTTAGTAGGTTTTATGCTTATTATTACAGCTATTTTATTGTGGCTAGCGGATAAAGCAAAGGACACTAACAAAATAGTTACTGCTCCTAATGCATTTATTATAGGAATTGCTCAAGCCATTGCTATGTTGCCAGGAATATCTAGAAGTGGAGCTACTATCTCTACCTCTGTATTACTCGGTAATGATAAAACAAAAGCGGCTAGATTCTCTTTCTTAATGGTAATTCCTCTAATTTTTGGTAAAATTGGTAAAGACTTATTGAGTGGAGATTTAAATTTTTCTACAGAAAACAACACACCTTTAATTCTTGGGTTCATTGCTGCATTTATATCAGGTCTTTTTGCTTGTACTTGGATGATTTCTTTAGTAAAAAAGAGTAAATTATCATATTTTGCCTTATATTGTATTATTGTTGGCGTTGTAGCCATCATTTTTGGTTTTATTAAATAGTCCCCAATAATGTTAACCGAACAAGATTATAAAGACGGTCAAGTCCTACTGATCGACAAACCTTTACAATGGACATCCTTTCAGGTTGTTAACAAACTACGTTGGCTTATTCGTAAAAACTTCGGGATTAAGAAAATAAAAGTAGGGCATGCAGGAACCTTAGATCCTCTTGCTTCTGGATTACTAATTATATGTACCGGTAAATTCACAAAAAGAATACAAGAGTTTATGGGACAAACCAAAGAATACACAGGAACAATTACTCTGGGAGCGACAACTCCTTCTTATGATTTAGAAACAGAAGTGGATAAAACTTTTCCTATAGATCATATTTCGAATGAAATTATACATACCACCACCAAACAATTTATTGGTGAAATTGATCAATATCCTCCTGTCTTTTCTGCTTTAAAAAAAGATGGAAAAAGATTATACGAATATGCTCGTGAGGGAGAAGAAGTAACAATAGCGTCCAGAAAGATTACAATTTCG
Source organism: Aquimarina amphilecti (assembly GCF_900109375.1). GTDB lineage: Bacteria > Bacteroidota > Bacteroidia > Flavobacteriales > Flavobacteriaceae > Aquimarina > Aquimarina amphilecti. The sequence goes on along the minus strand of NZ_FOAB01000002.1, from coordinate 640,758 downwards.
GAATTTGTAATAACAAGAATAGAATTGCCGGAAGTAGATTTTAAAGTAGTTTGCGGAAAAGGAACCTATATTAGATCATTAGCGCACGATTTTGGAAAAGCATTAAATAGTGGTGGTCATCTAAGTATTTTAAGAAGAACTAAAATAGGTGAATTCTCAGTAAACGATGCCATTAGTCCAGAAACATTTGAGAAACAGATACGTGCAGAAATTGAAACTGCGTAAAATATAGTAGAAAAAAAGTAGTTATAGATACCTATGGAATTTATAGAAAAACATAAAGCCTTAATAATCACATCAATGCTGATGGGTATTTTCGTTTTAACGCTCTATAACATTAACATGGTCAACAAAAAAAAGGAACAATCTGAGATTCTTATGGAAATTCCAGAAGAATTAATGGAAGAACTTACTAAAGAAGAAGAACCGGAAATTCCACAAGAAGAAGATCGACAATTAATCGCTTCTAAAAGAACTCACGATGCCTTTAATGAAGATTTTGAAGATTCTGAAGATTTCGAACAAAGAATAAAATCCCTCACTGAGACTGCCAAGGCAACAGAAGAAACCTCTAATAGTGATCAACTTACCGAAGGCCAAGAAGCAATCGAAGAAGACATCACAACAGAAGAAGTTCCTGAAGCAAAAAAAGAAGAGAAACCAATTACTGAAGAGGTCAACAACCGAAACAGTTCAGTTACATTTACCTTAAAAGGAAGAGAAAAGAAAGATATTCCTAATCCCATTTACACCTGTAATGGAAGTGGAAAAGTTGTTGTGAAAATTGAAGTGAACCAAAATGGCTACGTAATTGACGCTAAAATTGACAAAAAGAAATCTACTACTAGGAATGAATGTCTTTTTGACAATGCGTTAGATTATGCGCAAGATGCTTTATTTTCATCCTCAGATTTAAAAGAACAAAAAGGTTTTATTACCTACTATTTCAATTATGGAGGGTAAACTATAATAATTTTACCAAATCTTCCGCTACATTTTGTCCTTTGTCTTTATTATACCAAACCTGTAAATCTTGTTTAAATTGTGGATCTAAACCTCCATGTATCTCTTTATAATCATTTACCATTTTAGTAGCTACTGATGGTCTTGGCCCCCAAGTATTAATTACTTCTTGCGTATCCTTATTATATGCTATTAACTTAGGGATAGACTTCCCTCCATTAGTCAAAAAGTTATTCATTAGCGCATCGTTATCATCTCTGGATACAACTCTAAAATCAATCCCTTCATTCATTTCAGAAAGCTTATTGATTACTGGTAAAGATTGCGCTGCATCACCACACCAACCTTCTGTTAACACTAACCAAGTAATGTTAGTTTCAGCTTTTGAAACTGTATCTGCAATAGCTTCACTAATTTTTATAGTTTTATCTAATCGCTTCATTCTACGATCATTTAACATACTATAATTAGTAAGTGCATCAGACTGTTCATGTCCTGTAGATTTCCCCTCAGCTAACAAATTACTTACTATATTTCTGTATTCTTGATAGGAATATGAATTGTGTATTCCCTCTTCTATTAATTCATGTATTGTCATTGTAGTTGTCTCCATAATTTTACTTATATCTTATCCAATAAGACGATATAAAAGCATAAAACTTACACATATTATTTTACAACAAATAACCGAATAGCTTTTCAAAAACACACATCATCCTTTATTTTATTTTTAAATAAGATTTTCCTTTTCTTCTAAATGACAATCTTAATTTAACAGAAAAACAATTCGGTACCAATTGCAAACATTTACGAGAATAATGTATTTTTAAAAAATTAAATGATAAAAACGGAAATCATGGAAAAGCATAAATGCGGATGGTGTATGGGAGATTCTTTATATGAGTTCTATCACGATAACGAATGGGGAGTTCCTTTACATAATGAACAACTTTTATTTGAATTCTTAGTTTTGGAAACGTTTCAAGCTGGATTAAGTTGGATCACTATTCTAAAAAAACGTGACAATTTTAGACTTGCTTTTGATAATTTCGATTATAAAATTGTAGCTCAATACAATGAAAATAAAAAAGAAGAATTACTTCAAAATGCAGGTATTATCAGAAATAAATTAAAGGTAAATTCTGCAATTACAAATGCTCAAAATTTTATAAAAATCCAAGAAGAATTCGGAAGTTTTGATTCTTACATCTGGGGATTTGTAGATCAGAAACCTATTGTAAATACTTGGAAGCATCATAAAGAATGCCCTGCGAATACGGAAACTTCTGATCTTATTAGTAAAGACCTAAAAAAACGTGGTTTTAAATTTGTTGGATCTACTGTAATCTATGCATTTATGCAGGCTATCGGAATGGTAAACGATCATACAGTTGATTGTTTTAGATATAAAGAAGTGTAGAAAATGACTGGAGAAAAAAATTTAACTACACTCATTCAAAAAATGTCTCCTGAACTACATGATGGAGAGTATGTATTTACCACAGTCAAAACGACCGATTTAATTGATAGGAAAGACATTATTTGTGAATTTAAAGAACCTGAAGGAATTACACTAATTCTAAAACGTGAAAAAGCTGATAACCTTAACTTAGAATACGAGTTTATTGCTTCTTGGATTACACTAAAAATTCATTCTTCTCTGGATGCAGTTGGTCTTACTGCAATATTTTCATCGGAATTAGCAGCTAATGAAATAAGTTGCAATGTCGTCGCAGGTTATTATCATGATCATATTTTTGTTAATACGGAGTATAGTGAAAAAACTATTAAGGTTCTTAAAAAACTATCACAAAGCTATCCTAATAGAAGGTAATAGTTTTATAATTTTATCCCATATGATAAATCTCCTGAATCACCCAATCCAGGAATAATATAACCTTTACTATTTAATTCTTCATCTATAGCAGCTATCCAAAGATGGGTGTTTTTTGGAAAAACATCTTCAATATATTCGACACCTTTACGAGAGCCAATAACAGATATAATATGAATTTGTTTTGGTTCTCCATGGCTTTTCATAGCATTTATAGTATTCTCTAAAGTTTTTCCTGTAGCAAGCATAGGGTCAGCCAATAACAGTATTTTATTTGCTAAAGAAGGTGATGCTAAATAATTGACAACCACTTCAAAATCATCACTATTATCAGAATGATCTCTATACGCCGATATAAATGCGTTCTCAGCAGTATCAAAATAATTAAGAAGTCCTTGATGCAGTGGCAGACCTGCTCTTAATATTGAACACAAAACAAGTGCTTTTTCTGGTTGAAAAATTTCTTTTACTCCTAAAGGTGTCTGAACCGTTTTTTTAGTGTACTCCAAAGTCTTACTAAGCTCATAACCCAAAACTTCTCCAATGCGTTCTATATTTTTTCTAAAACGCATCGTATCTTTTTGAATTACCTGATCTCTAATTTCACTAATAAATTGATTTAAAATAGAGTTTTCAGTTTCAAGATTATGAATAATCATACAGAGTAAAATTTAAATAGATATAAAACTACTTTAAATATTTCATAAAAGCATCTCTTGAGATCTCTTTCGCTCCTAAACTTGCCAAATGATCTGTATAAACCTGACAATCAATTAATCGTACTCCCTTTATTTTTAAAAACTCAATTAACTTAATAAATCCATATTTAGATGCATTACTAACTTTAGAAAACATACTCTCACCACAAAATATTTTTTTATCACTCAGCCATATCCCATATAAACCTCCAACCAATTCTGATCCTTCCCATACTTCTACAGAAACTGCATATCCTTTATTATGAAGCACGGTATAAGCACGTTTCATATCTGATGTTATCCAAGTACCTAATTGATCAGAGCGACTAATAGTAGCACAGTTATTAATGACTTGTTCAAAATCTTTGTTAAAGGTTACTTCGAAAGAATTTTTTCGAAGTAGTTTCCTCATACTTTTACTTACTCTAAGATCTTCAGGAAAAAGTACCATCCTAGGATCAGGACTAAACCATAAAATTGGCTGATCATCATCATACCAAGGAAAAATACCACTATAATATGCAAGTAATAATCTAGGGATGGAAAGATCTCCTCCTATTGCTAACAACCCGTCTTTATTAGCGGCAGATACGGGTGGAAAATTTATGGAATCATTAAGTATATACAAATCTGAATGCTCTAACGTTTCTACAACGTTAAATATCAATTAGTTGTTTGAATTGACCAAAAAAATCGCAATATTTGTTAGAACCTTTTAAGATAAATTTTGTTCATCATTGCTTTTTTGAGTTTTATTAAAAGGTTAACCTAAAACCACAATATGAAAAGTCCGATACATAAGTATCGGACTTTTTGCTTTTGCACTTTGACAAAACCTCCATTTACATAAGGGTTTAGTGCTATATCTATAATTATTATTTACCTAAAATGGTAAATCATCATGATCTTCTTCTTTTAGATTTGTAGCAGGCTCAAATGCATCTGCTGGTGGCATTGGCGCTGAACCAGAAGGAGCAGCTGCTTGTAAATTTTCTATTCTCCACCCTTGGATTGAATTAAAATATTTAGTCTCTCCTTGAGGATTCACCCATTCGCGACCACGTAAATTAATACTAATTTTCACATCTTGACCTACTTGAAAGCTGTTTAATAAATCACACTTATCCTGAACAAACTCTACCATTATATGTTGCGGATATTGTTCTTCTGTAGTAACAACTACCTCACGTTTTCTGAAACCATTGTTTCCAAAAGTTTGTGTCTCACCGACCATTTTTACTTTACCTTGTACTTCCATCTTTTTAATTATTGTATTGCTGCTAAAATATTCCAAGCAGTATTAATATCATCCTTATCCAAATACTGCTGTGCAAATTTATGAATTTCTATTAGGTTAGCATCCTGAATTTTACCCTTAATATCACTATTGTTATTAACAAAATCTCCGACTTCAGTATTCGTAGGTATTCTTTCTACATTACCTAATTTTCCTAAATCGTTTCCTGTAAACACAGTACTATTTTTTATGTCCTCCGGTAGAGCATCTATACCAATACCGATCGTACTTAATGGTTTTGGAACTTCGAACATACCCATATTCGCTCTTGTATACCAATTACCTCCCATACGTGCTACTTGATCAATTTTATATTGATCAATTTTACCATCATCATCGAGTATCTCTTTTTTTACATGCATTAGTAATACTTCACAAATAACAAGATTACCCGCTCCTCCTTCGTTACCTAAGGAGACTATTTCGTTCACTTTACATTCAAACTGAACAGGAGCTTCCGCTACTCTAAAAGAATTTATCTTCTCGGAAGGTAACATTGTTAAACCAGCTTTGTCAAATTCATTTACTTCATCTGGGTATTCCGTGCTAGACAATGACATTTGCTGAACAATATCATAATTAACAATATTGATAACTACTTCCTTTGTAGTTATTGCATTTTCTAAGGTATGCTTAGTAGAATTGTCTCTAACTCTTCTTGCCGGCGAAAAAATAAGAATTGGAGGATTAGCGCTAAAAACATTAAAAAAACTAAATGGAGAAAGGTTAGGATTACCTTCTTCATCAATAGTGCTAGCAAAAGCTATAGGCCTAGGACCAATTGCTCCAAGCATCATTCCGTGTAATTTTCCTGTGGAAACTTCTGAGGGGTCTATACGTATCATAAATAAAAACTATTATACAAAGATACTTAAACTTTATAGCTCTTAGAGTTCAATCAATTGGTTTTACTTACCTTAGTTTAGAAACAATAAATTAGTTTTAAAACGTTTATATTTAGAGTTTGGTAACACATTTTTTATGAATTTTTCCGACGAACGTAATCTAGCCAGTTACTTTATAATATTTGCGGTTCTTGTAATTACAGGTCTTGTATTATGGAATACATCTTTATTTCTTCAACGATTAAAAAAGGATGAAAATATTAAAATGCAAGTTTGGGCGCAATCTTTTAAGGCCTTAAGTAGCTCGGGAATAGATGGAACTAGTGATCTTAGTCTAGACGAATATTTAGAATTATCTAACCTTATTAATCGTACCAACACTACTATCCCTACAATAATAACAAATTCTGAAGGTGATTTTATCAAAAGTCCGTCTGGGGAAATAAACATAGCAAGCACGACACTCAACTTGCCCGATAATACTACTGAAGAAGATCTAGTAGATTATTTAGAACGTATGAAATCCGAAAACGAACCAATAGTTCTAGATCTTAAAGGAACAGTTCAATATGTGTATTACGGAAACTCTTCTATTCTTAATAAATTAAAATACTACCCAATAGCAATTGCACTAATTATATTTTTATTAATTGGTGTTATTTATTTCTTTTTTACCACTTCTAAAGCGAGTGAGCAAAACAAACTCTGGGCGGGTATGGCCAAAGAAACTGCACACCAAATTGGAACTCCGCTCTCTTCTTTGGTTGGATGGAACGAAATTTTAAAAGTAGAAAATGTAAATCCAGAATATATAGTAGAAATAGAGAAAGATATTTCTAGATTAAAAGTAATAACTGAGCGTTTTTCTAAAATAGGATCTATTCCTAAATTAGAAGAAGTGGATATTGTTCAAGAAACAAGTGAAGCTTATACATATTTACAATCCAGAAGTTCTAAGTTGATTAATTTTTCAATCAATTTACTTGAAGAGCCTATTCCTGTCCATTTAAACTCTCAATTATATAGCTGGACTATTGAAAATTTGGTGAAAAACGCTATTGACGCTATGCGCGGAAAAGGAGATTTAAATGTTGATTTATCTCAGGATACGAAACGTGTGTTTATTAGAATTACAGATACTGGAAAAGGAATTCCTAAAAGTAAGTTTACTAAAATTTTTGAACCTGGCTATACTTCTAAGACTAGAGGCTGGGGACTTGGTCTTTCGCTTGCAAAAAGAATCATTGAAGATTATCATTCAGGTAAAATTAGAGTTTTAAGATCAGAAATAGGCAAGGGTACTACTTTTCAGATTACATTAATTAAATCCGACACCTCCTCTATAACATAATTCTCTTATATCCGTTATAGATTACAAACCTTATAAAGTGAAAACCGAGTATATTGTTTTAAAGGAAACTGTTCTTAACAACAATTGTCCTGAATGTTATTCTAAAGAAAGCTTATTGCTTTCGTTCAAACAAAAAAAAACATTTTCTAAACTTTTTATAAAAACCAATAAGGAAGTTATTGAAAGTATGGACTGTAGAAAATGTGAAACTACTATTTTTCCAGGACGTTGGACAGATGATATAGAAAGAGTTTATAATTATCACAGAAAGACAATTGATTTAAAATCATCTAGCGTTAAATTCACTGGATTGTTTTATCTAATAGTTTTTTTAGTAATTGCTCTAAGCGCAACATTAGGTATATTTATTATTCACCCTGAACTTTTTCAAATTCAATAATATGTATTATACATATTGACTCATTACTTCTCGTAATTCATCCGAAATCTTAAAAGTTTTATCCATATTAAAATCAAAACAAACTGCTACGTCATTCCCAATTGCACATAAAATTTCATTGTCATTATAAAGCTCATGATACAATCCAAAACTAGAGTTTTTTATAAATGCAACCTTCGTTCTTATTAATACATTTCCAGGAAAGAAGAGTGGGTTTTTAAAATCACATTTTGTAGAAACAAGCATTGGTCCTTTTTTAGTTTCAGCATATAATTTAGCTAATCCTGAAACTTCCCAAAACTGAACACGAGCACTTTGCATATACTTCATAAAGTTTACATTATTGACATGCTGATACGTATCCATCTCGCTCCAATCAATTCTTAATTGCAACGATAACTTAAACTCTGATGTAGTATTCATTTTATAAATTCGATTGGATCTTTTCTGCTAATATTTCAAATTCATCTTTGGTTAGAGATACTTTAGATTGAAAAGTCATTTCTTTCATTTCATTAATTGGTATTAAATGAACATGGACATGAGGTACTTCTAAACCTACTACTGCAATACCAACTCTCTTACAAACAACTGATTTTTCTATTGCAAGAGCTACTTTACGCGAAAAACGCATTAACTCAATATACGTTTCTTCATCGAGATCAAATATTTTATTTTCTTCTTTTTTAGGAATGCATAAGGCATGTCCTTTTGCATTAGGATTTATATCCAAAAAAGCATAAAAATTTTCATCTTCCGCAACTTTATAAGAAGGTATTTCGCCATTAATGATTTTAGTGAACAGGGTAGACATTCGTTAAAACTTTTAGTTGGTTTATCAATACGAAATATAGGATATTTCTGGCAAAATAAAGGTCATAAAAAAACCTTTCTCATTTTTTTAAGAAAGGTTTTCGTAAGTGCTAGTTATATCTTTTATTCTCGCGAGATTTCTACAACATCAAACTTCATAATCCCATTAGGGACTTGAATTTCTGCAACCTCACCAACACTCTTACCTAAAAGGCCTTTTCCAATAGGTGAATCAACAGATATCTTACCTGTTTTAATATCAGCTTCACTCTGCGCAACTAACTTATAGGTCATATGAGCGCCATTGATTTGGTTCTTAATCTTAACAGTAGAGTGTATTAATGCTTTTGAGGTGTCTAATTGAGATTCATCTATTAAGCGTGCTCCAGATAATGTTTCTTCTAACTTAGAAATTCTCATCTCTAATAATCCTTGCGCTTCTTTTGCTGCATCATATTCAGCATTTTCACTTAAATCACCTTTATCACGGGCTTCTGCAATAGCCTGTGATGCCTTTGGTCTCTCTATATCTTTAAGGTTATTTAATTCGTCTCTTAACTTTTTTAGCCCTTCTGCAGTGTAATAAGATACTTTGCTCATAACTTCATCGTTTATATAAATACAAAAAATCCCACGGCCATGGGACTTTATCTATAAACAAATATAATAAAAAATAATACCGAATCACATTTTTACTTAATTTGGTCATTTAAAAAATTGCACTTGGATTAGTAAAGAATATCTTTCTTTATTATTAATACAACAAAAAATGAAAAAAATAATATTAGTAGTTTTTATTTCAGTATTTATACTCTCTTGTAGTAGTGATGATGGTCGCTCTAACAACCCTAATCTTCCTTCTATAGGTTTTAATCATACTGTAAATTTAGACTTACCACAATTTAATAGTCTTAAGTTTCCCGGGAATTTTGAATTAATTAGAATTGAAGGAGTTGGTATCAAAGGAGTTGTCATATATAATATAGATAATACATTATACTCTGCTTTTGAATTAAGTGATCCAAATATAATTCCTAGTAGTTGTTCCGCACTTAGCGTAACAGGAATTAGAGCTGAATCTAATTGTGGAAATGATAATGCTTATGAGATTATTAATGGACAACAATTAGAAGGAGAAGGTGGGTTCCCCCTTTTAAGATATCAAATTAGAAGAGACGGAAATATTTTGGTCGTTTCTAATTAATATGCAGATAATCCATCTTTTAAATTAATCAAATGAAGATCGTCTCTATGTTTACGTATAATTTCGATTGCTTTTTTACTTCGTAAACCAGATTGGCAACAAACTACAATTGGTTTTTCATTGTTTAGTTCAAAAACACTTGAAGAAACTGTATCTAGAGGAATATGAATGCCTCCAATATTAAAATAATCAATCTCTTCTGGAGATCTAACATCTAGAATTTGATAATTTTCTATATTTTGTTTTAGTTCTTCAGCAGAAATTTCCTCAAAAGTATTTGGTTTAATACCACAGAAAAAATCATAGTTGTCAAGTAATCGATCTATATCGATATTTTGGTTTTTATTAAAACTTAATGTTTGTTGTTGTAAAGTAAGAGCATCAAAATAGAGTAGTTTTCCTTTTAAAACTTCTCCTATACCAACAATTATTTTAATAGTTTCATTTGCCTGAAGACTTCCTATAATCCCAGGTAATACTCCTAAAACTCCTATCTCAGAACAGTTAGGAACAGCTCCTTGTTCCGGTGGATTTGGAAACAAACACCGATATGTTGGGCCATTTTTATAATTTAACACAGAAACCTGCCCTTGAAACTTAAATATAGAACCAAATACTAATGGTTTATCAGTGATCACACAAGCGTCATTTACTAAATATCGAGTTGGAAAATTATCACTTCCATCTACTATAATATCATACTCAGAAAAAAGCTCTAATGCATTATCGTTATCTAACTTCTCTTCATATACCTTAAAGAACACAAAAGGATTTAGTCCAGATAATCTTTCTGAAGCTACTTTGGCTTTTGATCTTCCGATATCATCTACGGTATATAAAACTTGTCTTTGAAGGTTTGTTTTATCAACTACGTCGTCATCAATAATTCCGATAGTACCTACTCCAGCTGCAGTAAGATATTGTAAAATAGGGCACCCTAATCCTCCTGCACCAATCACTAAAACCTTAGCTGATTTCAGTTTTTCTTGACCATCAACACCTATTTCATCTAACAAAATATGACGGCTGTATTGTATTTTTTCTTCTTTATCTAGCATTTTCACAAACAAGCTATAAAGATATTACAATTTATTTCCAATTATGAGCCCAATCTTTCCAAACTACCTCTAAACCTTTAGATTTTAACATGGTTACCACTTCTTCTGTAGAACGTTCATCAGAAATCTCAAACTGCTCTAAAGACTGAGGTTCTACAGCATATCCTCCAGGATTTGTCTTAGATTCTGCACTAATTGAAGTAATCCCTAAGTTCACAATATTTTCTCTAAAAACTTCACTTTCCCTAGTAGACATGGATAATTCTACATCTTCATCCAATAAACGGAATGCACAGATTAATTGCACCAAATCGGAATCAGTCATTTCAACTTTTGGTTCTAATCCACCACTATGAGGTCTTAATCTTGGAAACGATATAGAATATTTAGTCTTCCAGTATGTCTTTTGCAAATACTGCAAATGTAAGGCTGTAAAAAAACTATCAGCTCTCCAATCTTCTAAGCCAAATAAGGCTCCCAAACCTATTTTATGAACCCCTGCTCGCCCCAATCTATCTGGAGTTTCTAATCGATAATCAAAATTTGATTTCTTTCCTTTTGGATGATGCTTTTTATATTCTCCTTTATGATATGTTTCCTGATACACTAAGACCGCATATAAACCGCTATCAATTAATAATTCATAATCTTCTTGATCTAATGGCTGCACTTCTATAGTAATATTGGCAAATTTAGATTGTATTAGTTTGATAGCATTATCAATATATGCTACACCTACGGTTCTATTTGCTTCTCCTGTAACTAAAAGAATATGATCATACCCTTTTGACTTTAGAAAAGCTACCTCTTTCAATATTTCCTGATCAGATAAAGTTCTACGAGGTATTTTATTAGTCATACTAAAACCACAGTACGTACAAATATTTTGGCATTCATTACTTAGATACATTGGCGCATACATTTGTATGGTATTCCCAAACCGCTTTTTTGTAATTTGATAGCTCAATTGCGCCATTTGTTCTAAATACGGCTTAGCAACTGGGGAAATTAAAGCCTTAAAATCCTCAATAGTTCTATTATTCGTATCTAAAGCTTTCTGAACATCCCGTTCAGTTTTGCTAAGAATATCGGATAAGACAGAGTCCCAATTATATTGATCAAATATATTTTTGAAATTACTCATTCAAAAAAGATGTTAATGGACTACTTGCTTCCGCATGTTTTTTAATGGGAGCTAACTTAGCGGTATATGCCAATCTACCTGCTTCAACTGACATCTTAAATGCTTTAGCCATTGCTACTGGGTTTTCTGAAACAGCGATAGCAGTGTTTACCAAAACTGCATCAGCGCCTATTTCAAGAGCATGTGCTGCATGAGACGGACTACCGATACCTGCGTCTACTATTACAGGAATATTACTTTGATCTATAATTATTTCTAAAAAATCCAATGTCTTTAATCCTTTATTACTGCCTATTGGTGCTCCTAAAGGCATAACACATTGCGCTCCTACTTCTTCTAACCGTTTACATAAAACAGGATCTGCATGTATATAAGGCATCACAACGAAACCAAGTCTTACTAATTCCTCAGCCGCCTTTAAAGTTTCGATAGGGTCTGGTAATAAATACTTTGGATCAGGATGGATTTCTAACTTAATCCAGTTAGTTTCTAGTGCTTCTCTAGCCAACTGAGCGGCAAAGACAGCTTCTTTAGCATCTCTAACCCCAGAAGTATTAGGCAATAAATTAATTCTTGGATGATCTAAATGAGTCAATATATCATCATCTTCATTTTTGACATCAACTCGTTTAAGTGCTACAGTTATCAACTCACTTTCTGAAGCTATCAATGCTTCTTTCATCAGATCAGATGAACTAAATTTTCCTGTTCCGGTAAATAACCTAGAAGAAAATTCTTTATCTGCAATTTTTAATGTATCCATTGTATGTCTTAGCTTTAAGCAACCGCCATAAGCTTTTTTATAGTTTCTATTCTTTTCTCCAAATCTTCTTTATCCGTTAACATTCCTGAAACTGCTATTCCACTAATTCCTATGTTAAGAATTTGAGGTACATCATTTTCTTCAATTCCACCAATTGCTACTATAGGAATATCTATATTATTTTTAAATTCTGAAATAATCTTTTGATACCCTTCTAAACCTAATATTGGACTTAACTTGTTTTTGGTACTAGTATATCTAAAAGGTCCTAATCCTATGTAATCTACTCCTTCATCTATATGTTTTATACAGTCTTTTAAACTATTTGCTGTACCTCCAATAATAAAGTTATCTCCTAAAATAGCTCTCGCCTCTTTAGGGTTCATATCCTGTAATCCCAAATGCACACCGTCTGCTTGAGAAGCTTTTGCAATACTCACACTATCATTAACAATCATAATAGCTCCATACTGATCGCAAATTTCTCTGCATTTTAAAGCAGTATTTAGCCCTGTAGCAGCATCCACATCTTTTAAACGCAATTGCACCCACCTAACTCCGGCTTCACAGACTTCACCGATATGCCTTAAATGCTCTTGTGGAGATTTTCCCTGAGAAATATATTGTAAATTTTCTTCTTTCATATTTTAACTGCTAGAATTTATGATATCCTAAAAGAGAAGTATTAGAACTCAATACTTTTTCTATGTAACGCTTACCTCTATAACAGGATTTTAGCAAGGGGAATCCTTGGGATAAATATGCTGTTATTGAAGACGACAATACACAACCACTTCCATGTTTTTCTGTTATATTTTTATTTTTAGGATTCAGCCTAAAACTTGTTCCCTCTTTTGTAAATAACTCGTCTTTTCCAAGCATTCCTTCTCGATGACCTCCTTTTAAAAAAACATTCGTTTTACTAGAAATGTGTTTTATTGTTTCTTCAATAGTTTTATCAGGATAAAAAGCTTTAATCTCATTGTAATTCGGTGTCAATAGATATATTTTATTCAGCACTTCTTCGAATTCATTCTCTCCAAGTGAGAGTTTATGGAAATCAAAATCTGAACTGGATTTTAGAACTGGGTCTAAAACAATTTTTACATTGCTATTCTTTTCTAAGAGAAAGTCAATAATATCATGTAATACCTTCCAGTTTTGGATAATTCCGATTTTGACATAATCAATCTCGAAATTTTTGAATAAAATCTTTATCTGATTTTTTATAATTCCTATATCGATCCAATAACATTCTTCAAAACTTGTATCACTTTGAATCGTATTCGCCGTACAAACTGCAAAACCATAACATTTTAAAGCTTCAAAAGTTTTAATATCTGCTGTTAATCCTGCTCCCGAAGAAGGATCAAAACCTGCAATTGTTAGTACATTAGGGCGCGTTTGCATATACAGTCTAGTTCGTATTCTTTATCACCATATCATTTGCTTCCTTTATTTTAGAAAAGCTACTTACAGGATCTTTTGTATTCCAAACACCTCCTAAAACACCAACTCCCTTAAATCCTAAATCATAGGTTTTTTGCAAAGTAGTTTCATTAATTCCTCCCATTCCGATAATTGTATGATTCAAATCGTTTACATCAAAACCTTTTCCTTCATAACCTGTTTTAGAAATTGATCCAAAAACAGGACTTAGCAAAACATATTCGAAATTCACTTTACATGCATCAATCTCTTCTTTAGAATGAAAAGAACTTGTTACAGAAAATCCTTTACTCTTATATATCTGAACAGTTGCTTCTAATGCATCTTCTAGATCAAAACGTGCTTGTTCTTGTAAATGAATTCCTCTTAATTTATACTCTTGAGTTAGCTCGGGAAACTGATGCGTCATTATTCTATTATGATACTTAACCTCTATTAAGTCTAATAAAGATCGATATCCATCAATCGTAAATGTCGGTTTGCGAAGGTGTAAAATTTCTAAGCCAGCATTAAACAATTGATTAATCTGATTGAATTCGTTAGAAATTGGCTTTTCTGATGTTAATACTATAATCATCTTTTTAGTCTCAGAGAATTAGATATCGGGCATTGGGTATCAGAATTATTGAAACCCAATTACCGATAACTTATAGTTTATAAATATACTTCGCTTCCTTTTTCTTTAAATTCTTCTGCTTTCTCTTGCATGCCTTCTTCTAATGCTTTCTGATCATCAATTTCTTTTTGTGCAGCATAATCTCGTACTTCCTGCGAGATTTTCATAGAACAGAATTTAGGACCACACATACTACAAAAATGAGCAATTTTAGCTCCTTCAGCTGGTAGTGTTTCATCATGATACTCTCGTGCTCTTTCAGGATCTAAAGCTAAGTTAAATTGATCCTCCCAACGGAATTCGAATCGGGCTTTACTCAATGCATCATCCCTATGCTGTGCTCCTGGATGTCCTTTTGCCAAATCAGCCGCGTGAGCTGCTAACTTATATGTTATCACACCAACACGAACGTCTTCTTTATTAGGCAATCCTAAATGTTCTTTGGGAGTAACGTAACATAACATAGCTGTCCCATACCAACCAATCATTGCTGCACCGATTCCTGATGTTATATGATCATATCCTGGTGCAATATCAGTGGTTAATGGACCTAAAGTATAAAAAGGTGCTTCTCCACAAGCTTCTAATTGCTTATCCATATTTTGTTTAATCATATGCATTGGTACATGTCCAGGTCCTTCTATAAACGTTTGTACATCATGCTTCCAAGCAATCTTAGTTAACTCACCCAACGTTTCTAATTCTGCAAATTGCGCCTCATCATTAGCATCAGCTATACTTCCAGGACGTAAACCATCCCCCAATGAGAACGCTACATCGTAAGATTTCATAATCTCACAAATTTCTTCAAAATGCGTATAAAGAAAACTTTCTTTATGATGTGCTAAACACCATTTTGCCATAATTGAACCTCCTCGAGAAACAATTCCTGTAACTCTTTTTGCAGTCATCGGCACATATGCCAAACGTACTCCTGCATGTATAGTAAAGTAATCTACTCCTTGTTCTGCCTGCTCTATCAAAGTATCTCTAAAAATCTCCCAAGTAAGATCTTCTGCCTTACCATTTACTTTTTCTAAAGCTTGATAAATAGGTACTGTTCCAATTGGTACCGGAGAATTACGAACGATCCATTCTCTTGTTTCATGAATATTCTGGCCTGTAGAAAGATCCATAATATTATCTGCTCCCCAACGACAAGCCCACACAGCTTTTTCTACCTCTTCTTCGATACTAGAAGTAGTAGCAGAATTACCAATATTAGCATTTATTTTTACCAAAAAGTTGCGCCCAAGAATCATTGGCTCTGCTTCTGGGTGATTTATATTAGAAGGTATTACTGCTCTCCCTCTGGCTACTTCTTCCCTAACAAACTCTGCCGTAATTTTTTTTGGAATACTTGCTCCAAAATCCTGACCTGCATGTTGATTAGCAATTCTAGTCGCTTCTTCAATTTTTTGGTTTTCTCGAATAGCAACATATTCCATCTCAGGAGTTATAACTCCTTGCTTCGCATAATACATCTGGGAAACATTTTTTCCTTCTTTTGCTCTCTTAGGCTTTCTTAAATGATTAAACCTAAGATGATCTAAACTAGTATCATTTAAACGTTGATTACAATACTCTGAAGAAAAACCGTCTAATTCCTCAACATCACCACGATCCATGATCCATTGTTCCCTAATACGCTCAATCCCTTCATGGACATTAATTTCTTTACTCGGATCGGTATATGGTCCACTAGTATCATATACTACTACAGATTCATTTGATGTTTTCTTACGAGTCATAGAATCTATGGTATCACTTAGTTCTATTTCTCTCATTGCCACGCTTATCTCTGGATGTATATGTCCGTTTACATAGATTTTTTTAGAACTAGGGAAAGGGGTTGTTGTTATTTTCCCCTCTTGTGGTGCTGTATCTTTTTTCTTCATAAGTAAGTTTTTTAACTTTTAGTAAACCTGGTTAATATTTTTCATCATCCTCCTTGTGTAGCATGGATGATAGTAACGTTATCATTTAAGTTAACTATAGTATCACTCCAAGTATCTTTGGTAATGATTTTATTATTAATAGCAACAGCAATTCCTTTTTTAGAAAGAGATAACTCTTCTAATAGAAGATTTACCGAACTATTTTCTGAAATTATTTGCTCTTGATTATTAACGTTTATGGTCATCTTTTTAGATTTAAATCCATAAACTTTAGGAATAACTTATCCTTTTGAGAAGAAAAATCATATTCTTATATATTTTATTACATAAGAAATGAGATTAACTTTTCCCTTCGTCAGTACTAACTGCATCAGGTTCAAAGGGTATTTCTCAGACTCCATACTAAGGAGTCACCCCTAAAGTTTATTTGATAAAAATAATAAAACCCAGAAAACTATACTAAGAAATATTAATTTTCTAGGTTTTTTAACTTAAAATTTTAGTGTTGCTCCAAGCAGAAAATTAACTCCAGCTTGTGGATAGAATCCTGCTCCTTCAACCGTTGTAACAGTTCCCGGGTTTGTGAAATCATCATCAAAAGTGAAAAAATATCCATTGGATACATATTCTGTATCAAAAATATTATTCACTAGACCTGTTAATAGTATAGATTTAAAAACCGGGATGTTTTTGATCTCATACACTACGTTTAGATCATTTATGAAAAAACTATCTAATTTAGATGTTTCACTATCTATATTACCCATATACTGTTCTCCTACAAACTTGGAAAGAAATCCAAGCTGAAGGTTTTTGACAGGCTGATAAATAAACATATTTCCTGCTACTATATTTGGGGAATATGAAATATTTGTATTCCCTAAATTAACTAAACTACCATCTCTAGAAGTAACAAAATCCTTATTTTTATTAGTACTTATTGACACATTAGGTTTTACAATAAACTTATCCGTAATAGTGATATCTGCATCAATTTCTATCCCTAAACGATAACTTTCTCCACTTGTAGCCCTTATTGGCGCCCCTACATCATCTAATGCTCCTGTAAGTACTAATTGATCTTTATACCACATGTAGTATAAGTTGGCATTCACGATTGTTCTCTTTTTATTAAATCTCCAACCCAATTCGATATCGTTAAGTTTTTCTGCCTTGTTAATTCCATTCTCAAAATCACTTCTTCTGGGCTCTCTATTAGCTCTAGCATATGATGCATAAAACTGATTTGAAGCATTAATTTGATAAGTAGCTCCCAATTTAGGATTAAAGAAATCATAGTTCTCATCGACTTCTAGAGGTACTCTATCAGATGTTAATCCAGAAGTTTCATACCCAACAAAACGCCCTTGTAAATCTACAAATGCACTCCATTTATCATTAACTCTATAGGTAGTTTTTCCAAAAATGGTAAATTCTTTTTTCTTTCCATTTCCAAAATAATAATTATCTCTTATTTCCGATCCTCCAGAGTTTTGAGCCCAAATTACTTCTCCAAAATGATCGCCATCATAAAAACTATAAAATGCACCAAAGTCTACATCTAAATTATTATTCTTATAATTAGCAGTAGCATTAATTACATAAAAATCATTATCTAACCACCTACGACGAATTAAATCTGTAGTATTAATAGTTTCTCCTCCAATAGTAATAGGTGTAAAGTCATAATCCGCAAAATCTTCATCTTCTTTATACTGCTCGAAAAACCCTCTACCATATGTATAATTAAGCCCCACATTAGTGGACCAATAATTATTATATTTTTGATTCCAATGCAATTGATAATGATCTTGTTTGTAATTATCTACCTCATTATCATAAAAACGAGTATTTCCGTCCTCATCAGTGTATTGACCTGCAGGATTAAATGTACGGTCGCTTTCTAAAGTTGCTTCATCTATTCCAAACCAAGATTGATATGTAATTTCGTGACCTCCAAAAGCAACTGCCTTGATCAAGGTATTATCATCCACATAAGAACCCTGCAAAAAATATGATTTAAGATCAGATGATGCCCTATCAATATATCCATCAGATGCAATAGCAGATAAACGACCTGCAATCTCTATATGATCATTGAGCAGCCCTGTACTAAATTTAAGATTATGTCTTCTTGTACCAAAGGATCCAAACGAATTAGAGATTTCTCCATTTGCCTTTTCAGAAATAGCATCAGTTAACAAATTTAAACTAGCTCCAAAGGCTCCAGAACCATTAGTAGAAGTTCCAACTCCACGCTGAAGTTGTAAATTTTCTACAGAAGATGCAAAATCTGGTAAATTAACCCAGAACGTACCTTGACTCTCTGCATCATTAAAAGGAATTCCATTTAAGGTAACATTTACTCGGGACGCATCACTACCTCTCACTCTAATATATGTATATCCAACTCCTGCTCCTGCATCTGTAGTGGTTACAACTCCTGGCAAATAATTAAGTAATATTGGTATATCCTGACCAAGATTACGAGTAGCTAATTCTTCTTTAGAAAGATTAGAATGTGTTATTGGTGAATCTGCATCAACACGAACAGATTTAACTAGAACTTCATCTAGTTTTTCAACTTTATTAGTTATGGAATCTTTTTGCTTTTCCTGAGCCGAGATTTGTAGGCTCACTAAAAAGATGATGAGATAAAACAATATGTTTTTCATTCGTAAAATATTGTTACGAATAAAAGGAGTAATTATTCAACGATTAAAATTAATTTGACCTAATTACACTGTATAACAAGCATAATTATTATTCCCTAAAGTACTATTATCCAAGGATATTAATAACTTATAGCGTCCCTTGGCAGCATTACCTGCCCAGGTTCATCGGGTATGATCTCAGCTTTATCCAGGAAAAGTTTTTTTTCAAGATTTCGCACCCCTTTGAGATTTTGCCGCAAAAATACTATGTTTAATTCATTTATTGTAACTTTATTAAAGATAAAAACAATGCTTCCGTTTTTTTGAAGTTAGTATAGTATGAAAAATACAAAACGTTCTATTACGTTAAAAATAATTGCAGGATACACACTAGCAATTGTACTTGCGGTAATTGCTTTTTGGGTGATCTACAGGCAGTTTAGCAATTATTCTGAAATCACAAAAATAAAAAATGATAATAACGAAAAACTTTTCTTAGTTGGCGAGGCCATAACCGGTCTTTACGAAGCGGAAAGTCTAACGAGAAATATCATCCAAACTTCGGATACAGAGAAATTCAAAAACTATAAAACAAAAATTGATTCTATCATAGGGACTATAGATAAAGTTAGTACGATGTCTCTTGACACATTACAATCCAGAAAAATTGACAGTATTAAAATCTTGATTGACAATAAAAATCAAAATTTTGAAAAACTTATTGCTATTTATGAGCAAAGTAAAGAAAAAGGGTTGCAAGAAAATGTAATGGATCAATTAAAGAAGAATGAAAACTTTGGAAATTATACCAATTATGATAAACGCTTTAGAAAATATAGTCCTCAGAAAAAAGAGGCTATCATAGCTTGGCTTGAATATACTAGAAAAGATAATGAAGAACGTTTAACCAATCAAACTATTGATTCTATTGCCAGATCCATTTATCAAGCACTTTCAGGTGCTGAAGAAAAAGAAAGAAGATATCAAAGACAGATCAAAGCTAGAGAAAATAAACTTTTAAAGAATGATCAAATTATCACTCGACAGCTTCGAGATTTAATGGCCGCTATAGAAGATAATGAGAGAAGAGAATATGTTGCAAAACTAGAACGATCTAATAATATTCTTGATAAAACTGCTCATTTCATTATCATCATTACTGCAATTAGCTTAATAATTGCCATTACTTTTCTCTTTTTGATCACCAAAGATGTATCAAAGAGTCAAAAATATAGAAACGAGTTAGAGGCAGAAAAAACTTATAAAGAATCCCTATTAAAAACCAGAGAATCATTAATAAATACAGTAACTCATGATCTTCGTTCTCCTTTAAATACAGTTATTGGGTATTCTGATTTATTAGAAAAAACAGGCTTAAACAACAAGCAAAAACATTATTTAGGTCACCTTAAAAAATCCTCAG
The DNA here is from genome assembly GCF_900109375.1 of Aquimarina amphilecti. Lineage (GTDB taxonomy): Bacteria > Bacteroidota > Bacteroidia > Flavobacteriales > Flavobacteriaceae > Aquimarina > Aquimarina amphilecti. The sequence goes on along the minus strand of NZ_FOAB01000002.1, from coordinate 620,348 downwards.
ACTATATTCTACATTTAGTAAATGATCTATTAGATTTATCTAAACTTGAAGCAGGTAGAATGGTTATCGAAAAATTACCATTCTCTCCTATAAAATTAATAGAAAACACCATTACTAGTATCATTCCTGTAAATGACACCAAAAACCTAGAGATTTTCATAAACGTAGATAAAAAACTAAATAAGCAGTATTTAGGAGATCCATTTAGAATCAAACAAGTTCTTACTAATCTACTGAACAACGCTTATAAATTTACTGATCAAGGATCCATTTCAATAGACGGTCAAATAAAAGAAAATGGACTTGCAGAAAAAGAACTTGTCATCTCGGTAAAAGATACTGGAATAGGAATCACACAGGAACAACAAAAATATATTTTCGAAGAATTCTCTCAAGGAGATGATGATACAGAAAAAAAGTATGGCGGTTTTGGCTTAGGTTTAGCAATCACTAAAAAAATAATCAAATTACTTAATGGAAAAATCAAATTAGAAAGTGAGGCTGATAAAGGAAGTAATTTTACATTTTGTATTCCTATTGAACTTGCTAAATCTCAAATTACTGAAGAAGACAATGAATCTGTAGAAATTCAACATTTTACAAACAAAAAGGTCCTTATAGTAGATGATGATCTCAGCCAACTAGATTTAACTAGTGAAGTTGTGTCCTTAATAGGTTTGTCATATGATATTGCAGAAAACGGAGTAGATGCTTTAGAGCTTCTAAACAAAAAGACATATGATTTAATCCTAACTGATATACAAATGCCAAAGATGGATGGTTTTGGACTGCTGAAAGAAATTCAGAACAACTCTTATTATAAAGATCTGCCGATCATCGCGTTATCGGGTAGAACCGCTGTTTCTGAATCAGAATATGAAGATGCAGGTTTTTCTGGAAGCCTTCGTAAACCATATGCTCCGCAAGCTTTAATAGGCCTAATTGCTGGTGTTTTAAAAATTAAAACTGTTGATGTCAATCTAGATTATGAAAATAATACATCTGAACAGGAAAAAGATTCTAATTACTCTTTAAATGACTTGATGCTTTTTGCTCAAGGAGATTCTGAATCTCTTTATGCAATTTTAGAAACTTTTTGTAACAGCACAACCGAACACATAAAGGAACTAAAAGCTGCCATCAAACATCAAGACTTTGAACAAATTAAAAGACTAGCTCATAAAATGTTACCAATGTTCAAACAGATAAAAGCGAAAGAAATTATTCCGATTTTAGACACCTTAGAACATCAAGACGATTATGAATTAGAACCTAAAGAAATACTTTCACTCACAGAAAAAGGAATAAACAAAATAGAAAATTTAATAGATAAACTAAAAGTTAAAAACTAAAGACTTATATCATATTGTTTCAACTTATTGTATAGTGTCTTTCTATCTATATCTAACATACGTGCAGCTTTTGCTTTGTTACCATTTGCTTTTTCTAAAGCATCCAAAATCAATTCCTGCTCATTCTGATTTTTAAACAAACCATACGTTTGCTTCGAGTTATGAGAAGCATATGCTATATCATTAGGTAATACATCCATAGTGATCATCTCATTTTGTGATAACAGCACCGATCTTTTAACTATATTTTTTAGCTCCCTTAGGTTACCAGGCCAGTCATATTTTTTAAATGTATCTAATACTTCATCTGCAAAACCAACGACATGTTTATCCAACTCCACGTTAGATTCTTCAAGAAAATAATTCGCAAAGAGCATTAAATCTTCTATTCTATCTTTTAGCGGTGGGACTTTTATCGAAAACTCATTTAGTCGATGATATAAATCTTCTCTAAACTCTCCTTCTTTAACTGCATTACTAAGATCTTCATTTGTAGCCGCAATAACTCTAATATCAACCTCTATTTCCTTATTACTACCTACCGGTTTAATTTTTCGTTCTTGTAACGCCCTAAGCAATTGAACTTGTAATTCATAACTAAGATTACCTATTTCATCTAAAAACAAAGTACCCCCATTAGCTGCTTCAAAATGACCTACTTTGTCATTAACTGCACCGGTAAAGGATCCTTTTATATGACCAAAAAATTCACTTGACGCAATCTCTTTTGGAATAGCTCCACAATCAACAGGAACAAAAGGCTTATCTGCTCTTTTACTAGCTTTATGAATACTACTAGCAACATATTCTTTTCCTGTACCACTATCACCAATAACCAATACAGACATACGTGTAGGCGCCACTAGAGCAACATACTCATTTAATTTTTTAGAAGCATCGCTAATTCCTTTGACAAAAGAATTGTTGCTAGGAATAATTCTTTCGTTATTCTTTCGCTCTTTATTTCTATTCGGCTCTGAATTTTTTGTTTCAGCGTTTAAAGCGTTTTCTATAATCTGCAGTATCTTATCTGGATTGAATGGTTTAGAAACGTAGTCAAATGCCCCTTGCTTAATTGCACTAACAGCCATATTAATCTCAGCATAACCCGTCATAATAACCACCTGAGTTTTTGGGTTTTTCATCCGGATATCCTCTAATAAAGTAATACCATCTCTATCTGGTAACCTTACATCGGTAAGTACAACATCAAATGTATGCTCTTGAATTTGTAAAACAGCTTCGCTTCCAGAAAATGAAGTAGACACCTCATATCCTTTTTTTTGCAAAAAAGTTTTAAGCATTGTACAAAAAGCAACATCATCTTCAACAATTAGTAATTTGGACATATTGACATCATTTAATTCTAAATGTAATACATAAAATTAAACATTAATAACATTTAATAATTCTCTACATCAAAGAAACGTAAAAAATAAAAAAGAGACCCTTGGGATTGGGTCTCTTTTTAGCACTAAACAACTTTATATCGTCTTTTGGTTGCAAAACGATATCCTTTTCTACCCCTAGATTTAAGATTTGTCGTCTGGCTTTATCCATTCGCCATTAGCGCTAGCAAATACAACTTTAGTGTAGTTATCTTTACCTTTAAGAACAATTTTATAAGTATTATCCTTAGACATGTAGGCTTTGTATATACGTAAGTTTTCAAAATCTCTCGCAGCAGCATCTTGAATTGACATTGGTAATTCTACAATTTCAATTTCTGCATACTCCTGTACTTCATATTCATAATCCATAAATTCCCATCCGTCATTTTCAGCCAACTCATCCTGAGCTATCACTCCTTGTGCTGATATAATGCTTACTACTATCGCGATGATCATTTTTAAATTTTTCATTTTGTTATTATTGTAAAAACTGGTCTTACTCTTTTATAACTAGGAATAATTGTTCCAAAAAATAAACAAATGAATAAATTAAACTAAATACCTGATTTTAAGATATTTAACTGTTTTTAAAGAAAATTAAAAACTGTAGAAATTTGTAAAATCCACACAAAAGTGTAGAAATTTTACACGGTATTAGTGTTGATGCTGTTACAATAAAGGTTTTTTACGATTAGATTTTTTCAATCCTTGTCTTTTTTTATTTTCCAATCGTTTTTTAATAGAAGATTTTGATGGCCTAGAGCGCTTTCTTGGCTTAGGAATATGCAGACCAGCTTTTAGGATATCTAAAAACCTGCTAATTACTAGTTCTTTATTTTTATGTTGGCTTCTAGTATCTCCACAATATAAAATTAAATCATCCGATTTAGTAATTCTTGAAACTAGCTTTTGAGAGATCCGTAATTTTTCTTCATCAGTCATTCCTTTAGAGTCTGATATATTAAAAGAAAGCTCAACCTTAGAAGATACTTTATTTACGTGCTGACCTCCAGCACCAGAACTTCTCACTGCTTTAAACTTTAGCTCACTAATAATTACTGGTATGTTCACGAAAAAAGTTTTACCTGATGCGCTGACTTTAATAAATCATTCACTGTTTTAACAGGGTTAAAAGTAGTAAGAGGAACTTCTACAAAAACACTAATCCAATTTGCCATAGCTCCATTCCATAATCCTGGTAACTCCAATGCTTTCAAAACCTCCCCGTTAAGAGATTTTGTTGTTATAAATCCGGCGTCTGGATCTACAAAATCCAACAAATTAAATTTAATTCCTTTATAATCTCGAACTCCACAAACCAAATCTACCGGGTTAAAATGGGTAGCACTTTTTAAAATATCCTGCTGCCTATTATCCTCAGAATTTATTTGTGGTGTTTCGATAATCTGTAAGACCAACCTTCCATTTTCTTTTTTAACCCAAAAAGGACCTCCTCCTGGTTCTCCTTCATTAATCACCATACCGCAAACTCTAATAGGTCGATCTAATGATTCCTTTAAAAATTCAAGTTTGTAGTTTTCCGAGAACTTATCAAAATCTAGAGGCAGTCTCACATTAAGTTGCTCTACCAAAAATTTCTTAATATCTTTTAATTCCGCTTCAGTAGGTGCTTTTTTATCAATCGCATTTAATATTCTAAATGACTCATCTTGAATCTCAATTAACTTACCAGCCAACACCTTTTTATATCCGGATACCTCATCTTGATATTTTCGGACTACTACATTATCAATATTTTTGATATATATAATATCAGAATCTAAATCGTTTAAATTTTCGATTAACGCGCCATGTCCGCCTGGTCTAAATAGCAACGAACCATCTTCTTTTCTAAATGGCTCATTATTTTCATCCACCGCTATCGTATCGGTTTCTGATTTCTGAAAAGAATATGTAATTATAAAATTTGTATTAGTCTCGGCTTCTACCTTTTTCTTTATTCTTTCAAATTCATCTTTAAATGCATCTAGATGTTCTTTAGAGATTGTAAAATGTAGTTTAGAGTCTCCTTTTATATTTTTATTATATCCTGCAGCTTCAAACAGATGCTCCTCAAAAGACGTTGATATACTATTCGTATACTTATGAAATGGCAGCAATCCTTTGGGATAGGCTCCAAAATTTAATCCTTTTTCTTTTAACATCATTTCTACAAAAATATGAAGCTGTCTTCCTTCTGAGAGCGATGTGAAATTAGGATAAGAGCTTTTTACTTTTTGCATTACAATATCATAAAAAGGAAATTTTTCTAACCCAATTAAAAAAAGTCGTATCGCATTAGCCTTCTCATGATTCGTATATGAATTGAGACTTTCTTTTTGATATTCATAGTTATCTAAGAACTTAAACAACTCTTTAAACATTCTGGTTGCAGCTCCGGAAGCAGGAACAAATTTAGTCGTGTTTAAATCTGCTGATCTTGACTCATACAATTTAGTTAACTCAGATTGATAATGTTCGGAGAACTTCAAAATTCCATTATCTAAACTAGCAGCACTTCTCAACGCTACAAAAGGAATTTCGTTCTTAAATGTCTCTATTTGAGACAACACTTTTTCTACAGTTAATTCTTTTGATCTTATGAGTTTAATATCCTTATCTGTAATATTCACTTTGCTTCTTTTATTAATTGGTCAATGATAACTTTTGCTTTCTTAAAACGAGTATCTGAATCTCCTTTTAATGTAACATAATTACAATTATTTTCTTCTAAAGATTCTTTGAAATTCAAAAACATCTCTTCTCTCTGATCCGGCTTATCCCTTAAATCATCCGGAACCCAGGGAGTGTCAATATAAGTTAAAAGATACAAATCATATGTGTTTTCTAGCGAAAATTTCTCTATAATTTCTGGAACTGATCCATCATAATAAGCTTCAGAATAGACTTTAATCTCCAAAAGATTTGTGTCACAAAAGATTATTGGATCTTCTTTTTTAATCATTTGATTTTCTAACTTCATTTGTCCAGCAGCAATTGGAATCAAATCTTCATAAACACAAACTTCTTTAAGTCTATTCCATTTATCTTGAAGATATATTCTCATATATTCTGGGACCCAGGAAACATTATAATGATTTGCTAATTGTCTAGACAAAGTAGTTTTACCCGTTGATTCAGGGCCAAATAATACAACTCTTATACAGTCGCTAAATTCTTGTCTAAACTTTTCTTCCATGCTAAATATCCTTGAATTGCCATAAATGTAAAGATGATATACTGAAAACTAGTAAAAGTAAATCCTTTATAAAAATACAAAGGGATAGAAATAATATCTCCGATAATCCAAAAAATCCAATTCTCTATTTTCCTTCTCGCCATCAACCACATTCCCACAAAGAATATAGCTGTTGTTAATGTATCAACATATGCCGTCCAATCATTCCATTTATCAAATATTCTGTAAATAACATATACAAAAACTAATGTTCCAACAAAAATCAGAAACTCTATCCTCTTTTCTGTAGAAGTTGTTCTAGAAATGGGAGTTGTATGTGTTTCATCTATTTTCTTTGTCCATATATACCAACCATATATACTCATTACAAAATAATATGCATTGATCATCATATCACCTAACAAAGACCATTTTAAAAGTAAATACACATAAATAGAAGTACTTATAATACCTGTAGGATACACCCATATTTTATTCATCCAAGCAAAAAAGACACTAGCTATTCCAAATAGCACCGCAATAACTTCTAAAGAAATATCAAGTGTAGAATATTCAGAATATTGACCGAAAAGAAAATCAAAAACTTGGCTCATAATCGCTCCTGTTACTCTTTACCATTTTCATATAAACCAAAACGTGCTCCATGTCTCCGAAAGCCTTTTTGATTTCTAAAGTTAAAAAAGACATTACTTCATCATACGTGCCGTATACTTGTGTACTTAATGGGTTTTCTATTACTTTAAATTTTGAATTTCTCAATCTTTTTATGAATCTAATTATGTGTTCTTCGAAATCATTTTGTAGAGGGGTAAGTGTTAATTCTATTGATATTTGCATCTTATAAAATTTTCAAAATTCTTGTTTATCATATTCAGACATAAGGCAAAGCGTACACACAGGTAAAACCATCAAATTCCATAAAAGTTATCTCATAATGACTAATTTTATCATTATGATGAATACTACCTGCAGTAAAAGGCATTGTAAGATCAAATGGCATGATATGTACATTTTGCTCAAAACTTAATCCTGCTGTACCATATAATTTATATAAAGATTCTTTTGCCCCCCAAATAACGGTAAGCACTCTCGTTTTTTCATCTTGTTGATCTACAAAATCTTGTTCAGACTCTACAAACTTATGAGCAATCCTAAGGATTTTTTCACGCTGCTTTTCGATATCGATCCCTACAAGTTTATCACTTATAATAATCCCCGCATATTCATAAGAATGGGTTATTGAGATCTGCTTTCCATCCTTTAAATGCGGTTTTCCAAAATCATCGTAATATAAATCGTGATCATTATATCCAAAAATTGCTAATAAATGGCGGACACTCATAAACCCTCTTCTATGCATATCCGATTTCATGTTATCCACCCGATTCTGGCAATGATCCGTTAACTTAATTCCTTCAGATAGAGTTTCAAAAGACTCTTCTATCTTCCAAATCAAGATATTAGTGCTATCATCTACTGTTATAGTTTTGTAAAGAGGCATGTGAATTCTTAAAGTTATTATGTACCTTTGCAAACTGAAATTCAGGACATCAGTATCTTGATTTTCAGGAGACGAATTTAGAATAATTTAGTGCGAAATACTAAAATTATTGCACTTCATAAACATAAAACAGATACTATGAGTACCAAAACAGTACCTTATGTTCCTTACAAAGTTAAAGACATTTCATTAGCTGCCTGGGGAAGAAAAGAAATCGAACTAGCAGAAGCTGAGATGCCAGGTCTTATGTCCCTTAGAGAAGAATATAAAGACGAACAACCTCTTAAAGGTTCTCGTATCGCAGGGTGTCTTCATATGACTATCCAAACTGCTGTGTTAATAGAAACATTACAAGCTCTTGGTGCAGAGGTTACTTGGAGTTCTTGTAACATATTTTCTACACAAGATCAAGCTGCAGCTGCTATTGCTGATGCAGGAATTCCTGTATATGCTTGGAAAGGCATGAACGAGGAAGAGTTTGACTGGTGTATTGAGCAAACTTTATTCTTTGGAGAAGATCGCCAACCGCTAAATATGATTCTTGATGATGGTGGAGATTTAACAAATATGGTTTTAGATCGTTATCCTGAATTAGCTAAAGGAATCAAAGGTTTATCTGAAGAAACTACTACAGGTGTTCATCGTTTATACGAAAGAGTAAAAAACGGAACCTTAACTATGCCTGCTATCAATGTAAATGACTCTGTTACTAAATCTAAATTTGACAACAAATACGGATGTAAAGAAAGTGCAGTAGATGCAATAAGAAGAGCAACCGATATTATGCTAGCCGGAAAACGAGTTACAGTTTGTGGATACGGAGATGTTGGTAAAGGTACTGCTGCTTCTTTTAAAGGTGCGGGAAGTATTGTTACCGTTACAGAAATAGATCCTATCTGCGCATTACAAGCTGCCATGGACGGTTTTGAAGTAAAGAAACTAGAAACTGTTATCGGAAATAGCGATATTGTAATTACTACTACAGGAAACAAGGATATCGTTCAAGGTCATCATTTTGAAGCTTTAAAAGACAAAGCTATTGTATGTAATATTGGGCATTTTGATAACGAAATTGACATGGCTTGGCTAAACGAAAAATACGGTCATACTAAAGACACTATTAAGCCTCAAGTTGACAAGTACAATGTAAATGGAAATGATGTAATCATTCTTGCAGAAGGTCGTTTAGTAAATCTAGGTTGTGCTACAGGTCACCCAAGTTTTGTAATGAGTAATTCCTTTACAAACCAAACGTTAGCACAAATTGAGCTTTGGAAAAACAGTGAGAAATACGACAACGAAGTGTATATGCTACCAAAACACTTAGATGAAAAAGTAGCAAAATTACATTTAGCTAAAATTGGTGTTGAACTTACAGAGTTACGTAACGATCAAGCTGAATATATTGGCGTAACTGTTGAGGGACCATTTAAACCTGAACATTACAGATACTAAGATTAGAAATAATTTTTAGTTTAAATAAAAACCCTTACATTTCTGTGAGGGTTTTTATTTATTCCTTACTTATCTTCTCTTTCGGAAAATATAGCTCATCCATACGGGATCATTTTCCTCGGATACTACAGATTGGCGATCTATGAATTCCCAATTAGCAGCATTCATATAATATAGCAAATCAGAAGTTCCTTCTAAATCTTCTATTTCCTTAATTGTAATCTGCTTGCCTTCTAAAGATTTCTGTTCTTGAACTTTTATTCGTTTTACTCTCCCACTATTATTAGCCTTTTGGACCACAATAATTTCTAAATAATCATATTTCGGGACTTCCTGAGATACTACCACTGTAGTTATCAACAAAAAAACAAAACAGGATAAAACTCTATTCATTAGTAGCTTCATAAACTTATATTTAAGAATTACAATTTAAATAAAAAGCCCTTTTCAAATCAACTTGAAAAGGGCTTCATCTTTATTACAAAGGAAAATATTCTTATGCTTCAAAAGGAACTATAGAAACATAAGATTTATTATCTTTTTTCTTGGTGAATTTTACCACACCGTCCACTCTTGCGTGTAGTGTATGGTCTTTACCAGCATAAACATTCTCACCTGGTTTGTGCGCTGTACCTCTTTGTCTTACAATGATGTTACCAGCAATGGCAGCTTGTCCTCCATAAATCTTAACACCTAAACGTTTCGATTCTGATTCTCTACCATTCTTAGAACTACCAACTCCTTTTTTATGAGCCATTTTCTTAAGGTTTTATATCGTTAATAATAACGGTGATTATTTTTCAATCCCGCCGTCTAATTTATCTTGCCATTCTTTTAACTCGTCCCACTTACCATCAGCAGCCATTTCAGCTTGCTTTGGCCAAGTATCAGGAACGTGGTTTCCACGAACATCTTTAATAAACTCAGCAATATTCTTTGAATCAGCTTTTGCAAGATCAGCAAAAGTTACAATTCCATTAGCTTTCAGAGTTTCAGCGATTTTCGGTCCAATACCTTCAATCTTTTTAAGATCGTCTGCTTTAGCTGATTTTTTAGGAGCTGCTTTCTTTGGTGCTTCTGCTTTTTTAGGAGCAGCAGCTTTAGCCTCTACTTTTTTCTCAGTTTTTGGTGCAGCTTTCTTAGCTTCTTTTTTAGGAGCTGCTTTCTTAGCTCCAGAAGCTACTATACTTTCAATTACGATTTCGGTAAGAGATTGACGGTGACCATTTTTAACACGGTATCCTTTACGTCTCTTTTTCTTGAAAACAATAACTTTATCACCTCTAAGGTGTCTTGTGATTTTTGCTCCTACTTGAGCTCCATCTATAGCCGGGGCGCCTAAGGTAACTTTGTCTCCATCTGCAGTAAGAAGTACTTTGTCAAAAGAAACTTTATCTCCTTCTTCTCCTGCTAAACGATGAACAAAAACTTTTTGGTCTTTTGCAACTTTAAATTGCTGCCCTGCTATCTCTACAATTGCGTACATAGCGTAACGTTTAATTAATTTTTTTATATAAAGAACTATCGCTTATCTAAAATAAGCGGATGCAAATATACTCCTAATTAATTAACTGACAAATATTTTAGACTTTTATAGGAGGAGAGTTGTGTCTTTTTTTGATGTTCCAACTTTCTTTTAATAATTGCATAAAAGACAATGTTAATACAAATGTAGTTGCAAAACCCATAATAGCTGCAACAAACACTACTATACCAACACCTACATGATAGTGAGAACTCCAATTGGCAAGCATTTCCGGGAGAAAACTAGTATTTATATTAGTTACATAAATTGCAAAGAAAATAGTAAATATAAGAGTAGCATTAAATCCGGTAAACAATCCAGCCATAAACCCCTTTTGATATTCAAATTCGCTTCCTTTTTCGAGCTTATAGTCTTTCATTGCTTTATATAACCCGAAGGCCACGATTATTCCATTACCCAAACTAAAAACTGGGTTCGTCTGCACCCCAAATAATGACAAAATTAAAAAATATGCTATGAGTCCTACTGCTACTAGAGAACCATATTTAACTGGGATTGTTGACTTTTTCATAATTCTACTATTTTGGATTTAACAGAAATTTATGGATAATTCGTCATTTTCCAACCTAAAGAACTGTTAATTTATTAAAAACAAGGCTTTTAGACCCTTAAAATTCTTTTTCGTTAAAATCGTAACAAAATGCGATCTTTGCACACAAATTCAATAAACAAAATTATTACTAATGAAAAATAAACTTTACACAATTGCTTGTGGGCTCTTGATTTCAATTTCCGGAAGTGCGCAGGAAGTAGAATTTACGGAATATGACTTAGATAATGGTCTGCACGTAATTCTACATCAAGAAAATAAAGCACCTGTAGTAACAGTAGGTGTTATGTATCATGTAGGTGCAAAAGATGAAGAAAAAGGAAGAACTGGTTTTGCTCATTTTTTTGAACACTTATTATTTGAAGGAACAGAAAACATAGAAAGAGGAAAATGGTTTGATATCGTTTCTGCAAATGGCGGGAGAAACAACGCTAACACTACTCAAGATAGAACATACTATTATGAAACACTACCTTCTAACAATCTAGAATTGGGATTATGGATGGAATCCGAACGTATGCTACATCCGGTTATCAATAAAATAGGAGTAGACACTCAAAACGAAGTTGTAAAAGAAGAAAAAAGACAACGAATAGATAATGCGCCTTATGGTAAGATTATTTACAAAACTGGGATAAATAAATATTTATTTAAAAAACACCCTTACGGTCAGTCTGTAATAGGTAGTATGGCTGATCTTGATGCTGCCAAACTTGATGAGTTTATAGCTTTTAATAAAAAATTCTATAATCCAAATAACGCAACACTAGTAGTAGCTGGAGATATCCAGATCGAAGACACTAAGAAAATGATTTCAGATTATTTTGGCTCCATCAAAAACAATGGAGAAAAAATAACAAGAACCAACATAGAAGAAGAACCAATTACATCAGAAATTACGGCCGTAGAAAAAGACGCGAACATTCAAATTCCTGCAAAAGTTTTGGTTTACAGAACACCTAAGCAGACTGAGAAAGACGCATATGTACTAGACTACATTTCTACAATATTGACAGGAGGAAATAGCTCTAGAATGCAGAAGAATATGGTAGAAGACAAAAAAATGGCATTACAAGTAATTGCCTTTACTGATGCACAAGAAGATTATGGAACCTACTTAATGGGAGCACTACCTCTTGGTGATGTAAGTTTAGACAAACTTTTGGCAGAAATGGATAGTGAAATCGAAAAGTTACAAAACGAACTAATTTCTGAAAGAGAATTTAAAAAACTTCAGAATCAATTCGAAAACAACTTTGTGAATTCCAATTCCAGTATTGAAGGAATTGCAAATTCATTAGCTCGTTACAACATGCTTTATGACGATACTAGTCTTATCAATAAAGAAATTGAAATCTACAGATCAATTACGCGAGAAGACATTCAAAATGTTGCTAAGAAATATCTGAATAAAAACCAACGTCTTAATCTTGACTACTTACCAGAGTCAAGCAAATAATATAAATGAATACAGAAATGAAAAAAAATATAATCTTTATAATAGCATTTTTATTGGTCGCAATAAGTGCTCAAGCACAAATAGATCGATCAAAAATGCCAAAATCAGGACCTACTCCTGTTATAAATCTTGGAGAGCCGTATACATTTAAAATGGGTAACGGGCTTACGGTTCTTGTAGTAGAAAACAAGAAATTACCAAGAATCACAGTAAGCTTATCATTAGACAATCCACCAAATGCAGAAGGTGATAAAGCAGGAATTGAAGGAATAGTATCCCAAATAATGGGCAAAGGAACTAAAACTATTAGCAAAGATGCTTTTAATGAAGAGGTTGATTTTCTCGGAGCTTTTGTTAATGTAGGAGTATCCGGAGGGTTTGCACAGTCGTTATCTAAATATTCTGATCGTATCATCGAGCTTTTTGCAAAAGCTTCGTTAAATCCAAACTTTACACAAGAAGAATTAGATCTTGAAAAGAAAAAACTTATCGAAGGTATCAAGTCCGGAGAAAACAGTGCAGAGGCAGTTGCTGATCGAGTAAGAAGTGTACTTGGTTACGGAAAAAATCACCCTGCTGGAGAATATATTACAGAAAAAACGATTAATAATATCACTTTGGCTGATGTAGAAACATACTACAGAAACAACTTTGTTCCCGCAAATGCCTATATGGTAATCAGTGGTGATATCAATAATGACAAAGCAAAAGAATTAATAGAGAAGAATTTCACTTCTTGGAAAGCTGGAAAAGCTCCTTCTTTTGGAATGCCAGAAGTAAAAGATGCGCAATACAGACAGATCAATTTTATCGACATGCCTAATGCTGTACAAACAGAAATGGCTGTAATGAACGTTTCTAACTTAAAGATGGCCGATGAAGACCATCATGCTGCATTGGTTGCTAACTATGTTCTAGGAGGGTCTTTTGGTAGTTACATAAACATGAACCTAAGAGAAGAGCACGGATACACTTACGGAGGACGATCTACACTACCAAGAAATAAAAACTACAAAACCTTATTCAGAGCTACAGCAAAAGTGAGAAATATGGTTACAGACAGTGCCGTAGTAGAAACTCTAAAAGAAATTAAAAGAATTAGAACCGAAGATGTAGACGACGAAGTACTAAAAAATGCAAAAGCAAAATTCTTAGGAAACTTTATTCTAGCTTCAGAAAATGACAGAACAATAGCAGCAAGAAGTATTGATATCAAAACTCAAAATCTTCCAAAAGATTTTTACGAAACTTTTATTGCTAAAATCAATGCGGTTAGCAAAGCTGATATCAAAAGAATTGCTAACAAGTATTTTAATCTAGACAAGGCTAGAATCGTATTAGTTGGTAAAGGAAGTGACATTTTAGAAAACCTAGAAAAAATTAGCTTTGAAGGAAAGAAAATTCCTGTTCTATATTTTGATAAATATGGAAATAAAACCGAAAAACCAGATTATAACGCAGCTACTCCAGAAGGAGTTACTACCCAGTCGGTTTTAGATAATTATTTTAATGCTATAGGTGGTAAAGATAAATTAGCAGAAGTACAATCTACATTCACTACAGCTGAAGCATCTATGGGAGGAGCAACTCTACAGATGATATCTAAAGTAACTTCAAAAAATCAGACACTTACCAATATATTATTTGGAGGTAATTCTGTAAACAAAAATGTGTTTGACGGCGCTAAAGGATATGCAATGGCTCAAGGTCAAAAAATTGACTATACAGAAGCTCAAATTGCTGATGCAAAAAAGGAAACATATCCGTTCCCAGAACTTAAAAATACTGAAGCGAAGTTAGAAGGTTTGGAACCATACGAAAATGGCAAAGCTTATAAAATTAAAATGAGTGATAAAAGAACTTCTTTTTATGATACAGAAACGGGATTAAAAATAAAGGATATTGTAATTCAAGAACAAGGAGGTCAAAAAATACCTTCTACTATTGGATATAGCAACTATAAAGAAGTGAATGGAATCAAATTCCCCCACACAATATCAATATCTGCAGGTCCTCAGAAGTTTGATTTTAATGTTTCTGAAATTAAAATTAATGAAGGAGTTACAGAAGAAGATTTTAAATAAAATCTATATACAACTCACATAATTACAAAGGTCCGTTCTAATGAATGGGCCTTTCTTTTTTTCGATTAGCGATATATACTCCTAAGATTATAATACCAGTAGCAATTACCTGATAAAAAGAAAACTCTTCGCCATCAAGCAAACCCCACATTAAAGCTACAATAGGAATTGTGTAAGTAACAGAAGTAGCAAAAACAGGACTGCTCATCTGAACTAATTTATTAAACAACACCTTAGCAATTCCAGTTCCCACCACTGCAAGAATAGAAATATACATTAAACTTGTATGCACTTCGGGATTATTTATCACCTTATTATCAAAAAATTCAGAATAATACAATACAACAATTGAAGGAATTACCAATACAATAAAATTACCGTTAGCAATTGCCATTGGAGATATTTTCTGCATATATCGTTTTATAATATTTACATTCATCGCATAGCAAACAGAAGCGCAAAGCACTAAAACAGCATACCAATAGTTTTGGTTGGGATTCACAGAAGCTCCTTCCCATATAAGAGCCAAACACCCGATTAACCCAACAATAACTCCTATTAATTGATTTCTATTAAAACGGATAGAGAATAACAATACACCCAGTATTAAGGTAACAAGTGGAGTTGTAGAATTCAGAACAGAAGCAATACCACTATCAATTTCAGTTTCTGCAAAGGCAAATAAAAATGCAGGAATAAATGTTCCTAAAAAACCAGAAATCACAATCCACTTCCATTCATTCCTTTTGATAGTTCTCATGCTCCTAAAGCCTATCAGAAACAAAAAAAATGCCGCAAACAAAGTTCTCAAGGCACCCAATTGCATTGGAGTGAGACCTATCAACGATTTCTTAATTAATATAAAAGAACTACCCCACACTAAAGATAATATCGCAAGATATATCCATTTTAGTTTTGAATTTTGCATCGATAATTTAATAAGCTGCAAAAATCAATAAAATTAAATAAGTGATGATCTTTTATGTAAAAAAATTAACGAACGTTTAGCGTTATTCTATCCATTGAACAGTTTCCATAAAATGAATGACATCATTTCTCAGGTATTTTGCCGCAGGCAGGATAGAATCATAGTTTGGTTTCACCTTAAAATACACAGAGCCAGACACAAAATGATTGAGACTATCTGTTACATAAAACTGGCAAGAAGAAGCAGCATTTCCAGTAACCTCAAAAATACTTCCATATACATTCTTTTCTGGCAAGACAAAATCTTTCTGATCTATTCCATCAGCTTTAATATGGTGTTCTTGCGTTAGGTTTTGCGCGTCTCGCAACAAAGAATCTAAATTTTTATCGACATTGTAATAGGAGACATATATAGTCGCATTCAACTTTGGATAGTCTATATTATACCAACATTGCTTATTATTTTTCGCCTTTTCGAAAGTGGCAATATCATTTTTTTCAAAAGTATATGAACAATCTAGTGTAGCCTTTTCATATTTTGGAGCTGGGTAGGCCAATCGCAACATTCCTTTAGGTTTTGGCAAAATATCTCCACCACAAGAACAGAAAACACTTGTAACTACTATCACAAAAAAAATATAGAATTTACTCTTCATCAATCGTCAATTTAATTCTTTTGATACGTCTATTATCTAAAGATTCTATTTTGAAAACATACTTTTCCAATACAATTACATCTCCTCTTTTCGGGAAACTTCCAGATATTTCTAAAAGCAATCCTGCAATCGTTTCAGCGTCTCCTTTTTTATTTTCAAAAACTGCTTGATCTTCTAACTTTAACACCTTATAAAAATCCTTTAAAGAAGTTCTTCCTTCGAATACATAGTTAAGGTCATCTAACTTAGAAAATACTAAATCTTCATCATCAAACTCATCACTAATATCACCAACAATTTCTTCAATAATATCTTCTAAAGAGATTAAACCGCTTGTTCCCCCATATTCATCGACTACAATTGCCAAATGATTCTTTTTATCCTTAAAATCATTAAGAAGGTCATCTAACTTCTTGTTTTCCGGAACAAAATAAGGCTCTCTCACCAGATCCACCCAACTATAATCTTTATGATTAATATAAGGTAACAAATCTTTGACATAAAGAATTCCAATAACTTTATCAATACTATCTTCAAATACTGGTATACGAGAATATCCCTGTTTAATAATTGCAGGAATAACCTCAGCATATCCCATATCTCGATTTAAAGCAAAAATATCTATCCTAGGCTTCATTACCTGTTTAGTATCCGTATTACCAAACGAAACAATACCTTCTAAAATCTTTTTCTCTTCAGAAGTAGTATCAGTATCCGAAGTTAACTCTAATGCTTGTGATAACTGATCAACGCTAATATTTGATTTTTGTTTTCCTAATCTATTATGGATACTTATTGTAACACTTCGCATAGGCAAACTAATTGGAGTAATAATCCAATCCAAAACTCTTAACGGTCTTGCCATAAAACTGGCAAATTTCACCTTATTCCTACTAGCATATATTTTTGGTAATATTTCTCCAAATAATAGAATAAGGAATGCAACAACAACAACTTCTACAACAAACCTTACGTCTACCCAACCCCACCAAACGATATTAAGGTCATGAAAGTAAATCTCTCCTAAAGCATCAAAAAGTAAAACAATTGCAATATTAATAAAGTTATTAGCTACCAATATAGTAGCCAACAGTTTCTTTGGCTTACTTAATAATTTTGAAATTATCTTTTGATTTGCAGTTTCTTCTTCTCCTTCTATTTTAAGATCCGAAGGAGCCAACGAAAATAGAGATACCTCGCTACCCGAAATTAAAGCAGAACAAATCAATAGTAATATTAGAGCAAGCAAATTAATTGCTTGCATAGAATCAAAAGCAACAAATAAAATAAATAACGGTTCGGGATCAGGGTCCAAATTATAGCTGTTTAATTAAACATATTAAAACGGAAGATCATCTTCTTCCGTTTCTGTAGATTGGGGTGATACTGACTGTGCTGTACCGACCGAAGGATTATTAGTACTTGCTGGTTGCGTACTCGCAGTTGTTTCAGGTTGCTGACCCTCAGTTTTTGGAGTTAAAAATGTAAAGTCAGTACACTGAATTTCAGTACTATACCTATCTTTTCCTTGTTCATCTTGCCACTTTCTAGTTTTAAGACGACCTTCGATATATACCTTATCCCCTTTTTTTAAATATTTTTCGCAAATTTCTGCTGCTTTATTACGGACAACAATATTGTGCCATTCTGTAGAAGTAACTCTTTCTCCTGTAGTTTTGTTTACATAAGAATCATTAGTTGCCAGCGGAAACCTACCAATACAATTACCGCCTTCAAAATAATGCATCTTTACTTCATCTCCTGTGTGACCAATAAGCATTACCTTATTCAACGTTCCAGACATATCCTTTATATTTATAGTAAATGTAATAAAAAAGCACCATACCTAAAAAAAGCTATCTATAAAATTACCTAACAATATAGGAACAGGATATTCACGAATATTATCTATTTCCACTAACTCCAGTTCTTCGTCTACTTCCGGTTTTGTATTTATTTTCACAACATAAAATCGAGTATATAAATGTTGATGTGAAAGTTTATGTATTTTAAAAGCTTCTTCATAACAAGTAATATCATAAGACATATTTCCAACCAAGTTTTTAAGAATAGTATGCTCCTTTATATATGAAAGGTTTACGTCCTTGTCGCTTTCTATAAGTGGAAACTCATATAAATTCTGCCAAATACCTTTACCTGTTCGTTGTTTAATAACAGTTTGCTGATCATTCACAGAAAATATTAAATAATTAAAATATCTTTTCTTGATTTTTGTCTTTTTTAATTTAACAGGTAACGAAGTAACAGTTCCATTTTTTAAAGACTCACAACTATCATTTAATGGACAAACAATACAATATGGACTTTGGGGCTTACATTGTAAAGCTCCAAATTCCATAATTGCCTGATTATAGGTCGCAGGTTGTTCTGGGTCAATCAACGTAAAAGCGATTTTTTTAAACTCCTTAATTCCTTGGGTACTATTAATAGGAGTATCAATATTAAAATATCTGGACAAAACTCTATATACATTACCATCTACCACAGGGACCACTTCATTATAACATATAGAAGCTATAGCACTAGCGGTATAATCACCTACCCCTTTTAGTTTCAATAAATCATTATAGGTAGAAGGAAAAACACCACGAAGCTCATTTGCTATATATTTTGCCGTAGTATGCAAATTTCTAGCTCTAGAATAATAACCTAATCCTTGCCATAGTTTAAGCACCTGTTCTTCTTCTGCATTTGCTAAGTCAAAAACAGTGGGATATTGATCCGTAAATGATAAATAATATGGTAATCCTTGAGCAACTCGAGTCTGCTGAAGTATGATTTCGCTTAACCAAATGTGATATGGGTCTGTTGTTTCTCGCCATGGCATCGATCTTTTGTTTTGTAAGTACCACGTAATGAGTTTTTTATGGAAAATCATAAGAAAAATGTAAGTTTTGTAAAATTAAACCTTTAAAAGATGATAATTTCATCTTAAGTATTGATATTTTGGATTTTAAATTGCTATATTTGCCCCCTTGAAAATTTAAAAACCCCTAAATAGGTAATATAATGACTAAAGCAGATATTGTAGCAAAAATTTCAGAAAAACTAGGAATTGAAAAAGGAGATGTTCAGGCAACTGTTGAAACCTTTATGGAAGAAGTAAAAAGTTCTTTAGAGAGCGGTGATAATGTATACCTTAGAGGTTTTGGTAGTTTTATCATCAAGACAAGAGCTGAAAAAACTGGCCGTAACATTTCTAAAAACACTACAATCAAAATACCTGCACATAATATTCCTGCCTTTAAACCGGCAAAAGTATTTGTGGAAGGTGTAAAAACTAACGTAGAAGTTAAGTAACAATTAATAATCAATAAATAGACGCACTATGCCAAGTGGTAAGAAACGTAAAAGACACAAGGTAGCTACGCACAAGCGTAAAAAGAGAAGAAGAGCTAATCGCCACAAGAAAAAGTAGTTTTCTAACTACTTTTTCTATTTAAGAATGTTCTTTGAAATCGAAATAAAGTATCTTATATATCACTACCTTTATAAGACTTTGTTTCAACGGAATTAAAAATTCCTGTGAAAAAATTTGTTTAATCCATCTGTCTCGAACGTATCGAGGTGGATAAAAATCTAATCAGAGTGAACAAAGAATTGATCATTAGATCTGGTTCCTCTACTGATTTTGCCTTATTAAAAGATGGAAAACTAATTGAATTACATAAGGAAGAAGACGACAGCAATTTTGCGGTAGGTGATATTTTTATTGCTAAAATTCGTAAAGCTGTTCCAGGTCTTAACGCTGCATTTGTTAATGTAGGTTATGAAAAAGATGCATTTTTGCATTATCACGATCTGGGCCCTCAAGTATCTTCTTTACTTAAATTCATTAAACGTGTAAGCACAGGTAAATTAAAAGATTATTCTCTTAAGAATTTTCCTTTTGAGAACGATATTGATAAACACGGAGTTATTACAGATGTGTTAAAATCAAATCAATCGCTATTGGTACAAATAGTAAAAGAACCTATTTCTACAAAAGGCCCTCGAATTAGCTCAGAGCTTTCGATTGCTGGTAGATATATTGTATTAGTACCTTTTTCTAATAGAGTATCTATTTCACAGAAAATAGAATCATCTGAAGAAAAAGAACGTCTGAAAAGACTTGTAAAAAGTATTAAGCCAAAAGGTTTTGGAATTATTGTTCGTACTGTAGCAGAAGGCAAAAAAGTAGCAGAGCTAGACAGAGATTTGCAAAACTTGGTGGGTCGCTGGGAGTCTATGTGTAAAAAATTATACAAAGCACCCCATCCATCAAAAATTTTAGGTGAAATGAATAGAGCATCTTCTATATTAAGAGATGTTTTTAATGACACCTTCACTTCGATCGTTGTAGATGAAGAAGATCTCTACAACCAAATCAAAGATTATCTGCAAGAAATTGCACCAAAAAAAGAATCTATCGTAAAGTTACACACGTCTAAAGTACCTGTTTTTGAAAAACATGGAATAGAAAGACAAATCAAAACAAGTTTTGGTAAAACGGTATCCATGAGTAAGGGAGCCTATCTTGTAATCGAACATACCGAGGCAATGCATGTCATTGACGTAAATAGTGGTAATCGATCTAACAAAGCCAAAAATCAAGAAGACACTGCACTAGAAGTCAACCTAATCAGTGCATCCGAAGTAGCACGCCAACTACGTCTTAGGGATATGGGAGGTATTATTGTAGTCGATTTTATAGACATGAATAATGCTGATAACCGCAGAACACTTTTCAACCACTTACGTGAAGAGATGAAAGACGACAGGGCAAAGCATAAAATTTTACCGCCAAGTAAGTTTGGCTTGATTCAAATAACGCGACAGCGTGTACGACCAGAAATGAATATCAAAACCCGTGAGGAAAATCCTAATGGAGGAAATGGTGAAGTTGAGGCGCCAATAGTTTTAGTAGATAAAATAAAGGTCGATTTAGAAAAATTAATTAAAAAAGAACATAAAAAGTTAACGCTTAGCGCGCATCCTTTTATTGCAGCTTTTTTAACTAAAGGATTTCCATCCGCCCGATCTCAATGGCTAATAGACCATAAAAGATGGGTAAAGATTATACCTAGAGACGCTTACACGTATTTAGAATATCATTTTCACGACAAAGACGGAGAAATGATACAATAAAACAAAACCCAGCTTACTATGTAGGCTGGGTTTTTTTGTTTGTACAATTATTTAAGGAAGAATTAGTATTTCACTCAGGCTGGTACTCTGGATGCCCTGTTTGCCAAAGTGCAAACGACAAGATATTAGCAAACCTTGTAACCTCTACCAGCTTTGTATCATCTATAGCATGACCTGTATCTGAATCTATCAACAAGTAGTTCGGTCTTCCCGAAATGTTTGCTTCTTGTATCCTTGCTGCAAACTTAATAGAATTCCAAGCGGGAACTCTCGGATCATTTAATCCAGCTGTTAATAATGTTGCAGGGTAATTTTCTTTATTTTTAATATGCTGATATGCATCCATTTCCAACAAATGTTTAAATTCTTCAGGATTATCCGGAGAGCCAAATTCTTTTGCAATATTAGCTCCGTTAGGATCTTCTGAGGATCTAGACACATTTAAAGAACCAAACTCTACAATTGCAACACCAAATAAATCTGGTCTTTCAGTTATTGCGCGACCAACCATAATGCCACCAGCACTACCGCTCCAAATTGCCAATTGAGTTGGATTCGTATATTTTTGCTCTACTAAAAATTCAGCACAATTGATAAAGTCTTTCCACGTATTTGGTTTAGTAGCCTTATAAGCCGCTTTATGCCAAGCATCACCTTTTTCTCCTCCTCCACGTACATGTGCTATTGCATATACCCCTCCTTCCATTACCCATAATAACCTTCTAAGCGAAAACCCAGGTTTCATAGAAATCCCAAAAGAACCATAACCATCCATTAAAACTCTATTTTTACCATCTTTCACAAGATTTTTATTGTAGATTAAGGATAATGGTATTTTAGCACCATCCGCTGCTTCCACCTCTATTTCTTCAACAACAATATTTTCTAGTTTCGAACTATTTATTTCATCTTGTAAATTTTGATCAATCAGCTTTCCAGAAGCATATAGATATCTTTTATTATTGGTAACCCAACCTCTGGCATTAATCCATAATTCTGGATATGATTGTCCCAATGAGCTTATACTTAAATTCCCATTTTGTTGCGGCAATTTAACCTCTTCAAAAAGATCGTCTTTTTGTCTATATAAACTTGCTTTGACACCATTTTTATTGGTAACATAATATATCCCCTCACTGGTTAACTCAAAATCTGTGATTACTTGATCATCATAATCTTTAACTAATACTTGAGCATTATTAAAATCTGGATTTATAATGGAAGTTTTGCATATTTTAAAATTTGGAGCGTCTTTTGCCGTTCTAAACAGAATAGAATCTCCAGCTACTCTATAACTTTTGACATAATCAAGTTTGGTAAATAATGGTTTCCATTTTTTAGTTTTTAAATCCTTTATATTCAGGTAATACGCATCATAATAGCCTCCTCCTCCAGTTATTTTACCTATTAAATATTCTCCAATTATACTTATTGCCGGAAAATCTTCTTCTTTTATAATCAGATCAGGATTGTTTTCTTTGGACAAAACAACCTTAAGTTTATTAGCCTTATCTCCCAATGTATACAAAACTGATCGAGTATTTTTAAGAAACTTTTCCGATTTCTGATTTGTTACAGGATGATATACATAAATAAAAGAAGTATTATCTTGTAACCACTGTATTCCTCCTGCAGCAGAAGGCCAAGCATTAGTCAATATTTCTTGACTCACTTCTCCGGAAGTAACATCTATTATGATTAGTTCAGATATTTCTTTTCCTTTAGAAGTTAAGCTAACTACTATTTTAGAACCATCAATACTAGGCTTTATATAATTAATTACAAATTCAGTATTCGATCCCAGTCGAAAACTCTTTGGGTCATATAATAACTGCTCTTTTCCTAAAAAAGACTTCCTATAGTAAAGTTTAGGAATATTCTCTTTTGGTAACCTCTTTAAATAAAAATATCTTCCGTTTTCCGAAATTCTAAGTTTAGAAATTACAGATGACTTCTGTTGATCATAATTAACTTGCTCATCTATAATATAATCAAGCTTATCTATTTTATTGAGAACCTCTAAATAACTTTCTCTTTGATCGTTAATCCAATCTTTTACTAAAGAGTCTTCCAAATTTTCTGCGTATCGAAAAGGATCACTAATTACAATTCCAAAAACATCTTCCCTGAATTCTTTAGAAACAAGTTTTTTAGGACTCTCTTGGCATCCAAAAAGCAATGTCAAAAAAAATAATTTCATTAGTACTCTTTTACTCATTATATATAGAATTTAATCTTGATAATTAATTACCTTGATCACCTTGATTTGTATTAGGCCAAGTTGGTAAGGTTCCATCATCATCATCATCGTCATCATTATTATTAATACTATCTACTAAATCTAGAATCATAAAATTACCTCCTCTAATTTTCGATAAGTTATTAAGTTTAGCAATATTCATTTTTTCTAATGTAAGCTTTCCTTTTAATTGCGATTTTTTCATTGTGATTTTTTTTGTAAAGTGATTTGACTGTGAAACAAATGTATTTATTTATGTAAGAAAAATGTCTTTAATTATTATAGTGATTGTCTGTTTTCAGGAATTCAGAGTCTGAATTCAAGGAACAACTATCTATAAACAACTTGTTTACAACTTGTTACTAAAGAGTCTCAAAAACAAAGCTTAACCTTCTGGAAATTCTTTTTTTTCAAGTTGTTTCAAAAAAAATGAAGGATAAATCCCAGTAGTTTTATAAAAAGATTTAGAAAAAGCTTCCGTGGTATTAAAACCAATTTCATTCGCAATAGCCTTTATTGTATATTTTCTGAATTTAGAATCAGATTTTAATCGATCTACAACAAATTGGATTCTAAGATCATTAATATAATTACTAAAACTTTTTTCTTTATAAAAGTTTATTGTCTTAGATAAGTATTTAGAATTCGTTTTTAAATCTTTAGACAAAGAACTTACCGTAATATTAGATTTAATAAACTCCTGTTTCTCTTCAAATATTTTCAACTTTCTTAGAATATCCTCAACTATATCTTCTGAGATTCCAATATCTTTATTTTCTTTTTTAGGTTCGGAATCGCGAACTACTTCAGAAATTTTCTCTTTTTGCTCAAACATTTCCTTAAACCTACTTTGATATATCTTTTTCTTTCTATTATTAATATATAAAAACAACAAAAGCGCAAAAGAAAGAAGAATTAAAATAACAATTAATATTGTTCTATTCTCACTTTTCTGCTCCAACGAATCAATAATAGACTGTTTCTCTGATAATAAATTTGGAGTAGAATACTCTTCATTAATTTTCTTATATAGGTTCTTAGAATCATTATTGGAAATACTATCAAACTCCAAAAGCCTTTCAATATAAAACAATTGTTTATTTGTATTTTCCTTTTCTTTTTGAATTTCTATCAAAACTTCATACGCCGATCTAAGACTTGGGAAAAAATTTCTATTAGAAAAAGTAGCAGAATCAACTTTTTCTAAATAATACATAGATTTATCTAAATCGTTGAGTTCATAATATACCTTGCCAAGGTAAAGATCTGCGGTTGTAAAATATATTTTATTGATCTTAGATCTACTATCATATATTTTATTAAATTTT
The DNA here is from genome assembly GCF_900109375.1 of Aquimarina amphilecti. Lineage (GTDB taxonomy): Bacteria > Bacteroidota > Bacteroidia > Flavobacteriales > Flavobacteriaceae > Aquimarina > Aquimarina amphilecti. Next base: position 595,513 of record NZ_FOAB01000002.1, on the reverse strand, counting down.
TCGATACTATCAATAGAAGATTTATAATCCTTCTTAAAGTAATCTGTAACTCCAGAAGATAATAACAAGTTGCTATAAAGAATACTATCTTTATAATTTAATGATAGTTCAATCGCCTTTCTATTTTCATAGTAGGCAGAATCGTATAATTCTAAATTATTGTAAGCATTCCCTAGAGCATACATAGATTTTAGGTAGTCATATCTATATTTAGAATTATTATTCTGAAATTTATTTTCGTAATACTGTTTTAAAGACCTAAATGTTTTTAAAGTCTCTTCATATTCACCCAGGTTATCTTGTAAAAGAGCTATAAAATACTTAGTCCTATACTGTTGATCTATATTTTTATTCTTTTTAGCAAAATTATTAGCCTCTACTAACTCTTCCATGGCTTCTTTATACTTACCGGTGCCCCCTAGTATATTTGCTTTTAACAAATGAGCCTCTGCAGGGTATATGAAATTGTCTTGATTCTTAGTGAGATTAATGATACTATCTGTATACTTCAGTGCTAAAGATTTATCCAAGATTTTAGTAAACATATAATAACCATCTGCCTGCTTTGAAATATTCTTTTCGCTTTTAGCTTTTTTCAGAAATGTAGTCGCATATAACTTAGAAACAACTATTTTTCCTATGTTCTTATCGAAACCTAAAGATAATTCATCATAACTCTTTTGATCTAAAGAATCAATCGCTTTATCACCTTGCGAATATAGCTGTTGGAATAAAAAGAAAACAATAAAAACTGCAATGCGATTCATGCTATTTTTTATAATCATGTACATGGTATGTACTTTATTAAAAATTATTTTTTTAATACTAAACCATATACAACACGAATCTCGAATCAATATAGACTGTTTTTTTGTAATCTATATAACTATAAGAACACTATCGTAGTTGCAGCAATCTGTATAATTTCGGTTTTTTGGGGTTTTAGTCTATCTAAATAATAGGGAAGCAAATATACTACTTTCCTTTTTTATAAAATTACATCCTTCTTTTTTTAAATCACCATTAACCAGCTTTTTACGTCAAAAAAATAGAGTCTGAATTCCGGGAATGCAGGGTCTGTTTTCCCGAATCCCGATGTAGTCCCCTTGTTATTAAGCTTTTACCAAGGCTATATTTGAGATGTCAATAATAACTCACTATGGTCACATTACTAATAAAACTTGTTACACATCTCTTAGAATTTGTGATAGGAATATATCAATTCATCTTTTAACTCGTAAATATCAAAACTATGAAACAACTATTTCCAAAAGAAATAATCGAAAACACTGTAGAGGTGCATCAGTTTAAACATCGCAATAGAAGCAAAGTCATTTATGGGTTGATTCTAGCAGCCATCTTGATCGCATTCATTTTATTACCTTTTATAAAAGTTGATATTTATACTACTGCACGTGGAATGCTAAAACCAAGTAAAGAACGTATCGCAATAACACCATTACAATCCGGAAAAGTAGTTTATGTGGACTTACTAGACAACCAACAAGTAAAAAAAGGTGATACATTGTTAATGACCAATAGAGAGATTCTAGATGAAAAAATACAGCTTTCTACCACTACAATTACAGAAACTCAGAAGTTTATTACCGACTGCAAATATCTTATCAATACAGTCCATCCACATTTTAATAAACTTATATCAGCTCGTTATCAAAAAGAATTCCTGTACTACACTCAACAGCTTGGGGAATTGCAAACACGCTTTGAAAAAACGTTAATTGATTTTGAAAGGGATCAAAAACTATATTCAAAAGGAGTAATTGCCAAAATAGAGTTTGAAAATACCGAGTTCGAACATCAATTATCTATCAATACGTTGCATCAATTTAAAAAACAACAAAAAAACACTTGGCAAACACAACTTACAGATTATTCTGTAGAAATACGTGAACTACATAGTAGTGTTTCACAAATACAACAAAATCAAAAAGAATATATTATTACAGCTCCAATAGACGGCATATTAAAAAGTGTAAAAGGTATAGAACCAGGAAGCATGATTATCAGTGGATCTCCTATTGCAGAAATATCACCAGATACAGGTTTGATCGTAGAATGTTATTTATCTCCATCAGATATCGGATTGGTCAGCGAAGAAAAACAAGTAAGTTTTCAAGTTGATGCTTTTAATTACAATCAATGGGGATTAGCTACTGGAAAAATACTAGACATTAGTAAAGACATAGATATGGTAAATAACCAACCGGTTTTTAAAGTTCGCTGCAAGATTGACCAAGAACATTTAGCACTCAAAAATGGTTTTAAAGGAAACTTTAATAAGGGAATGACACTGAGCGCCAGATTTCAATTAACAGAACGTACACTTTTTGATCTACTCTACGATAAAGTAGATGACTGGTTGAATCCATCAAGTCCTTCAAACCCTTCAATAGCACAAATTCAACAATAAAATTAAGCATCATGGCTAAAATTAAAATAAAACAACACGATATCACAGATTGCGGAGCCGCTTGTCTTGCATCTATATCTGCTCATTATAAATTAAAACTACCCATAGCTAGAATTCGACAATATGCTAGTACGGATCAAAAAGGGACGAACATACTCGGACTTTTGGAAGCTGCTCAAAAAATTGGATTCACAGCTAAAGGTGTTCGAGGAGATTTCGAAAGTCTATCAAAAATTCCAAAACCCACAATTGCACACGTTATTATTAAAGGTAAGCTACAACATTTTGTAGTAATCTATGAAGTTACCAAAAAATACGTACTAGTAATGGATCCCGGTGATGGTAGGATGCACAAAAAATCTTATGAAGAATTCAAAAAAGAATGGACAGGCGTATTAGTACTATTATCTCCTAATGAGAGTTTTGAAAAAGGAAATGAAAAAATCTCTTCTTATAAACGTTTTTGGTTCTTACTTAAACCACATAGATTAGTGGTAATGCAAGCTTTGATTGGAGCAATTGTTTACACACTTCTTGGGTTTTCTACTTCCATCTTTATACAGAAAATTACCGACTATGTACTTGTAGGAGGCAACACAAAACTCCTTAATCTTTTAGGAGTAATTATGATCGGATTATTGGTCTTAAAGTTTATTATAGGTGTTTTTAAAGATGTGTTTTTGATCAAAACAGGCCAACAAATTGATACCCGATTAATCCTTGGGTACTACAAACACCTGTTAAAATTACCTCAACAGTTTTTTGACACTATGAGGGTAGGAGAAATAACATCTAGAATTGGTGATGCTGTTAAGATTAGAAATTTTATTAATGGAGTAGCATTATCACTTACAGTGAATATAATGATATTGTTTTTCTCATTTGGATTGATGTTTTTTTATTACTGGAAACTTGCCTTAATTATGTTATGCGTGATCCCTTTATACGCCGGTATTTACTATATCATGAATAGACTGAACAAAAAAGCAGAACGTAAAGTAATGGAAAAAGGAGCTGAGTTACAAAGTCAGCTGGTAGAATCTTTGAACTCTGTGGGAACTATTAAACGTTTCGGTTTAGAAGACTTTGCTAATATCAAAACCGAAACACGATTTATAAACTTACTACAAAGTGGCTACAAATCTGCTCTAAACTCTGTTTTCTCCGGAACATCTACAGGGATTATCGCACAATTATTTGTTATTATACTCCTATGGTCAGGTTCTTTTTTTGTAATAGAAAGACAAATTACTGCTGGAGAATTAATGTCTTTTTATGCTATAGTAGGATACTTTACAGGACCTGTTGCAAGTTTAGTCGGCGCTAATAAGCAAATACAAAATGCACTCATCGCAGCAGATCGTCTTTTTGAAATTATGGATCTGGAGCGTGAAGACACTGAAAATAAAATGAAGCTTAGTAGAAAAGCAGTTGGGAATATTTCTTTTACAGATGTTGCTTTTAGATATGGAAGTAGAAAAGAAGTATTTAAAAAATTTAACCTAACTATTAATAAAGGAGAGCTTACCGCTATTGTTGGCGAAAGTGGATCTGGAAAATCTACTTTAATGTCTTTATTACAAAATATTTACCCCATCCGAAGCGGAATCATTAGCATAGGAGATAAAGATCTAAGATATATAGATAATGAAAGTCTACGAACAATAGTAAGTGTGGTACCACAAAAAATTGATCTTTTTGCGGGCAATGTTATAGAAAATATTGCTGTTGGGGAATTCAATCCGAATATGGAAGAGATTATTACTATCTGCAAAGACATCGGTATTTTAGGTTTTATTGAAGAACTCCCTAACGGATTTAACACCTACTTAGGAGAAAATGGAGCATCATTATCAGGAGGGCAAAAACAACGTATTGCCATTGCAAGAGCATTATACAAAAAACCTGAAATATTAGTTCTTGATGAAGCGACCTCTTCCTTAGATAGCGCCTCAGAAAATTATATCCAAAAAACGATACAAAACCTTAGAACAGAAAACAAAACAATTATTGTAATCGCTCATCGTCTAAGTACAGTTATTGATGCTGACAAAATTGTAGTTCTAGAAAAAGGAGAAGTACTAGAAGAAGGGAATCACCAAGATCTATATCAACGTAAAGAAAAATATCATCAATTATGGCAACAACAAATGCCTTCAATAGATAACATCAATAGGATTGAAGCTGTTGCCTGAGAATACAGTATATGAAATAAAAAATAATCAAAAAATACTCGAATCATGACAAAAATAGAACGACAAATAGAATTAATAGAAAGGCTAGATCGATTAATACGAATGCAAGCTACTGGTAATCCACAACAATTGGCCAGAAGATTGGATATATCTAAGGCTTCATTATTCAGAATATTTGAAGTGATGAAACGATTAAATGCACCTATTATCTTTGATATTGGATTGCAGAGTTACATATATGAAGAACAAGTAAGTTTTAGGTTTGGTTTTTATACGAGAGACTTACAAGGAGAAGAAATTCTGGAAATTAGTGGAGGTAGTTTCCAAAGAATCTTAATGGAACCAGGTTTTAACTATCCATACCTAAGAATAGTATAACTAAACTGCACAACTCATGAAAAAGTATAAACCAAAAAATAGTACAAAAGGAAGTCAATTATCCGACAAAAAGAAATTCCAAAATATAGATGACCCAGAACTTCAATTAGTCATTTCGGATGTAATGGTATATTCTGAAGATTATAATACCTATATAGATGACATAGGAGACTGGTTATAAAAAATGTTGAGTTTGATTCATAAAAAAGGAGTTTGTTTTATACAGCTCCTTTTTTTATTTAGAATACTCAAGAAGCATAAGACTGTATCAATTTACCCAAACCCTCTACATCACAATGTATTCATTACAAAAACCTATTCAAATTCTATGTATATAACAAGATAGCACTCTTCATAAAAATGATGTAAGAATTCAGAAAATAAAAAAACCTTTGTTTTCTACTAAAAACATAGAATTAACAAATTTTAACATTTTAAAAAATGCGCTCTCAATTAATGAGATTCCCTAAACCTACTTTTACATTGTCAAAACGAAACAGGTGCACCAAAACAGTTTGACAGATCATACAAATATTAATTATAAAATTTTAAAAAATGAAAAATTTAGAAAATTTTGGAGTTCAAGAGTTAAACAACTTTGAATTAAATTCAATTGAAGGTGGAAATTGGTTTGGAGATGCTTGGGATGCAACAGTAGAAGCTGTATCAGATGCTGCAGACGCAGTAGTAGATGCAGTTAGTAGTTTTGCTGATGGAGTAGCTGATGGATGGAATGCTGCTTTCGAAGATTAATATATACAAATACTAAAAAATTAAAAAACAAAATTATGCAAGAATTAAATTTAAATGAGATGATCCTTATTACAGGAGGTAATGATGGAGCATACAATGCAGGACACGCAGTAGGTGAAGCAGTAGGTGAAGCAGTAGAAGCAGTAGGAGATTTCTTCTCAGGTCTTTGGGATGGTATTGTCGAAGGTATCGAAGGAATATAAATAGTAGTATACATTATTAAAAATAAGATTATGACAGAATTAAATTTAAATGAGTTGATGACAATCAACGGAGGAACAGACGACTGTAACAGTGATGCTTACAATAACGGACACGCTGTTGGTGAAGTAATTGGTGAAGTAATCCATGTAGTTGCAGATTTCTTTAGAGGTCTTAACGATGCTATGGACGGTTAATCTGAAAATATCTTCAGAATAAGTATAATTAATAACATAAAACTTTTATAAAATGAAAGAATTAACATTAAATGAGTTGGTGATAATCAACGGAGGTAACGATTGTGTAGACGGAAATCACGAAGAAAGTACTGCATACCAAGTAGGACAAGTAGTAGGTGAAATTCTTCAAGGAATTGGAAATATAATTGACGCTTTATCTCCTTTTTCAGACTAAATTTCTAAGACACATTAAAACCGAAAAGTTTTAATATGTACTTTAAAAAGAGGCTATTAATAAATAGTCTCTTTTTACTCTTACAATTTAAGTATAACATCCATAAAACAAAAAAATGAACGATTTAAACAAAAATGAATTACTTAATTTATACGGAGGAAACGACGATTGCAATAGTGATGCCTATAACAATGGACACCAAATTGGAGAAGCAATAGGAGAGTTTTTATCGTTCTTATCGGATATTATTATTGAAACTAGCGGACCTCTTTTACCATTAGAAATTTAAAACATATATAATAGGATTATGAAGAAAAAAGAAATGATAGAAATGACTCTTCTGGAAATGACAACTATTTATGGAGGAGATTGGTTTGATGACGTAGTAAATACTGTAAATGATACTATAGACTCTATAAGCGAAGTTTGGGATGAAGCTGTGACATCTGTAAATGATTTTATTGATGGATTAGCAGATCCTATATCTGATTAAGCCAATAGCAGCAGATAGAACTTTGTCAAAAACTTTAAAAAATGATAAAAAAAATATTTATAATTATGGGTGTTCTTGTAGTATGCTTAACAGTATTTGTATTCTTTTTTATTAACCATTACAAAAAACTAGATCAACTAACGATAAAAAGAACATCTGAGGTAAACTCTATTCCATTTAGATATAGTTCTTCCGGTCATATTTTAATTGATCTCAATATTGATAATTCTGGAAAAACATATCCTTTTATTCTAGATACAGGAGCCTCCAATTATTTATTCCATAATTTTCCAACTAAAAATATAGGGAAATCAATAGGAAAAGGAATAAGTAAAGACACTAACGGAAAAATTTCATTTCCAAAAATATATACGATTCCTTTTTTGAAAATCGGAGATACTGAATTAGAGGATATCGCATTTAGTATTTCTACCACAAAATTTAATTGTTCCGAAGAAATTTATGGAATTATAGGTAAAAACATCATGCGTCATTTTGTTTGGCAGATCGATTTTCAAAATAAAATCATACATATAGCGAAAGACATAAAGTATCTATCAAAAAATAAAGAAAAAGAAATTAAAATAAAGTTACAAGAAAACAAATTTAGTCATCACCTATACATTCCTTTATACATAGAATCTAATTTAAAAACAAAAATAATATTAGATACGGGACTTGGAGGAAATATGAGTCTTTCACCTAAAGAAATTGATAAACTGACCTCTACTAAAGAAAAAAGAAATATTCTTGGAGAAGGTAGTAGAGGACTTGGTGGTAAAAGTGACTCGAAACAATATTTACTGCATTTTAATTCTCTGTTTTTAGGAAAAAATAAAGAACTACCTATATCTGACATATCTGTAAAAGTTAGTGAGAAATCATCGTTTAAAGCCATAGGTGTGGGGGTTTTAAAAAACTTTTTAGTGACAATTGATTGGACAAACAAAATGTTAACACTAGTGCAAAAAACAAAAACAATGAATTTTGCCGAAACTGGTTTTGGTATACGATTTGGATTTGAACAAGAGCTTTATATTAGATCAATCATAGAGGGAAGTAAAGCTCATTCCATTGGTTTAAAACCATATATGAAAGAATTCTTAATCAATGGTAAATCAATTGAAACAGTAGAACAATTTTGTTCCTTCAATGCTATTAAGGATACGCTTAATAACATGGAAATAAAGTTCACTAAATCTGAAAAAGTGTACTATCTCAATAAATAGAACTATTAGTATTTTTATAGAGTTCTCTCATAAAGGCTATTCGAATACTTCTCATAACAAACTATTTATTAGCAAACAAAAACTCATATAACACTCTCATAAAATGAGATTTACCCATAGTATTATTGTAATTCGAAAGCAACTACTCTAACTGAATATATAAAATTAAAAAACGTTCAAAAATGAAAAATCTAGAAAAAATGAAATTAGAAGAAATGAGTCACACTGAATTAATAAACATTAATGGAGGAAACTGGTTCACAGATGCTTTAGAAGCCCTTGAAGAATTGGTGGTAAATAAGGTTCAAGAAGTAATCGATGAAGTTATGGATACAATTAACGAACATCAACAGGGATAAAAAACCTATCTTTTTATAAATCTCATTAAATGGGACTAACAAGGAATATATTTACTTTATAATTTAAAAATTATCATAATGGAAAATTTAGGACTAGTAGAAATAAATAAAGAAGAACAAATTACTATAGATGGAGGAAACCATGGTTATTTATGGGGCTCTGGAGGATCATCGGGAGGTTCTTTAGGTGTAGGAGAAGTTATAGAAATGGCAGTTGATACAATATCAGAAGCTGTAGAAACTATTGCAGATGGATTAGAAAGTGCTTGGGACTCTATATTTGGTTAAGAGATATCAAAACTATCTTTCAGAAATATAGCTGGGAATTATTTGTTGAGTACATTGTCTGCCCAGTATGTATGTCTTAGAAAAGCACAATATCATTTCTGTAAAAGGGTGAACTTTGAGTAATAGTTCACCCTTTTTATATCTATCAGAAACGACACCTAATATTCTTCCTGAAAACCATTTGCATTAAACTTTAGAAAAAAATTGAAAGTCTCAAATAATGAGACCAGGAGCCTGTATCATTGTACTGTAAAAGCAATTGCACAACATCAATATTTAATAAATTAAAACAACACATCATGAAAAATTTAAACACGACTTTACTAAGTCAACAAGAATTAGAAAATTACAACGGTGGAGGTTTATCAACTGAAACAACGATCTCTACTTTAATAGAAATCGTACCATTCGGAGATCCAATAAATCGTTATGATGACGAGATTAATCAAAACTTTGAAAGTATAAACAATACTGGTTTCGGAATTTAATACACTTCTTAAATAACAATTAAAAATAAACATCTTATGAAAAATTTAAAAAATCAAACAACAACATTGACAAGTCAAGAAATCAAAACTATCACTGGTGGAAACCATAACCCAAGTGTAATTGATGATGGTAATGGTGGAGGATGCACAGGGCCAGTTATCATAATTATCAAACCTACTACAGGACCTACATTTCCTGATCCAGATACAATCTTTGGATAGTAGACAATACATTATTAAGCTTTAATGTTACAATTCCTTCTATTATCTAAAATAGAAGGAATTGTTATTCATCAATTATTCTACAATTATATTAACTAGAACTAACATTGATATGGAAAATAACCAGCATAAAACACTTTGTAGTATTATGAAAAATTTTGAAGGAATGTCAAAAATCGACAGCTTTGATCTTATTCATAAAATGGAAATTTTATTATACTATATCAATGGTCCTGTAAACATAGATGAAATTAAGAACATTATAACTTCTGAAGTCAATAGTGAAGAAATTGATCCTTTTTACTTCAGTATACTTCCAAGTGGAAATTTTTGTGAATTTATAGGAAGTAATGGAGTAATTCATATTTACAAGGAGGTTAATAAATTTCTACCCGATTGGCAAATTTTTAATAACTATCATTTTAAATCAAAATACTTCCCATTAGAATTAAAAAAATTAACCAGAAAAAATCTTCTTCAAAGTTTTGAAGGAAAACCTTATCAAGAAAAAATCAAAAATTTTCTAAAGAAAAATAAAGCATCAAAAAAAGACACAATCACGAATAAAATGTTATTGTTAAACTTATAATATCAGATTATGTATTTTTACAATAATGTACCACAAAACACCAGAATCAATTACGGTTACTGAAGCAATCAAAAAGATGGAGCATTACTGTGCTTATCAAGATCGCTGTCATAAGGATGTTTCACAGAAGTTAACTACAATGAAACTAATTCCTGAAGCAAAAGAAAAGATCATATTACATCTTATAGAACATAATTTTTTAAATGAAGAGCGTTTTGCTAAAAGTTTTGCAAGAGGAAAATTTCGGATAAAAAAATGGGGAAAACAACGAATAGTTAGAGAATTAAAATTCAGACAAATCTCTGAATACTGTATTAAAGTCGCTTTAAAAGAAATCTCTGAAAATGATTATCTAGAAACTTTTCATGAAATTGCAGAAAAGAAATTTAATACTATTTCAGAAACTGACACATATAGGAAAAGAAAAAAACTAATTGATTATCTCCTCTATCGAGGATGGGAAAATCAACTAGTTTTCGAAAAGATTAATGACCTTTTTTAAAATACATTTTCTATATTTCGCTAAAAAAGTAATTTATTTTATCTCTTTTTATATCTAGTAAAATATACTAAAAACATTAATTATCAGGAGGACAATCACAATCTGTACAACAATTGCATTTAGTCCGCACTTCCGTAGGTCTATCTCCTGTAGTAGTAGGACCAATTATTGTTACTCCTCCTTTAATTGCAATAGGGTTAGATAACTTAGCTACTGTTAACTTTTTAAGATCTAATTTATTTTTTTTCATATTCATTTTATTAATTATTTTCCTCTCGTAAATGTATTATTAATATTTTATTTCTTTATCTAGAATTAATAATTAAAAGTAAAAACAATCAATGGAGGAGGTGGTCCAGGGGCAAATACTTGTCGTACAGAACTAGATTGTGATTATGGAAGAGGAATATGCAATGGGTTTTACTGTATTTATGAAATGGTATAATTTATTATAATAGAAATAATCCCGTAATTAGTAATTACGGGATTATTTCTATTATAAAAACATCGCTTAGTTAAGATTACTTAATATTTCAACAGCTTTATTTATACCGCTATCTTTTTCTTCTACAAAATCATCATTAGAAAACAGAGGAACTCTGTTCTCTTCTAGAGGTCCTACTCCAATTGATTCATACACTACTCCTTGAGCATCACTATATACCTCGTTAGACAATCCAACAAATGCGCCATTTGGTAATACATGGACCAAAATATCAGAAAAAACTCCATTGGTATTATCACCTACAATAGTTACATAGGGTAAATCTTTCATACAAAGAGTAAAAATTTCTGCTGCACTTGCAGTTAATGGACTTGTTAGTAAAATAATTTCATCGGTGAACTGAAAATCTCCCTTAGGACTAACCGAAACAGAAGTGGTTTCTGTAAAACTATCTCCCAATCTGGCTTTCTTAGAAAAAACTAACCTTTCTTGATCCACAAAGCGAGATGCAATTTCTATAGATACCATATCATAGCCTCCTCCATTAAAACGAACATCTATTATTAGTTTAGAAACTCCTGAGTTTTTAAAATCATCCATCATTTCATCCAAAATACTATTCAAGATTTGTAATTCTATACTTTCATCATCACTATAGCCTTCCATCCCCAAAATATTTACGTAACCAACATTATCAATTATACCCCATGCAATGTTTCCACTTTCATCTAGTTCATATTCCCCACCAAGGTATTTTAATGCAATAACTTCTAATCGTTGATTATAAAGTTTGTCATAAACCTCATCAGAATCAATCACCAAGTCACCTGATAGGCTTGCATTTAATCGCTCTAATAAACCATGCACACCTGAATCTATACTAATATTATTTTCTTCATCATCAATTGCAACATGACCATCATTTAACAATAAAACTAGTTCACCAATAACCTGATAAAAATTTTCAGAAGTTACTTGCTCGCCTAAATCTTCGTACTGTGACCAATCCACATTTCTTGTTTCAAAAAAAGCATAATAATCATTAAAAATATTCCAGAAATGATCATAATTAACTTTTGGATCATCAGTCTCCGAGATCTGATCCGGTAAACAAAATTCATTTTGATTCTCTAACCTTATAAATTTAATATCTGAGGCTATTAATTCTGATCTGCCAATCAGTTCATTATTATTCAGCATCTCTAACTGAAGGCCTGCTAATTCTTCTATCTTAAAATTATCATCTGCAATTGAACAACCAGAAGTATTTACATTATAAAGGATGTCTTGATCATCTGTAAACTCAATCACATACCCTTTATCTTCTGCTAACCAAAATCCATTTATAGTATCTTCTATAATTATTGGAGTGTCATCATCTGATTTACATCCAACCAAAAAAACCAAAATTAATACTAAGAAATACTTTTTTAAAAAATCTAAAATCATAACATTACGTTTTAAGAATTATATCACTATTGACAATTAAACAATCAATCAGTTGCATAAGATCAATCAATAATTCAAAACAAATTGATCCAACCTTTGATTCGATTCAAAACTAAATAGCTAATAAAAAAACGGTGTTCGGGATTATTAAAATTTAAAAAAACTGTACCTTTTTATGATCAATTTTAAACTGGTTGGGAGTTAATCCAGTTTCTTTTTTAAAAGAAGTGTAAAATGTCGACTTAGCTTTAAAGCCAGCTTCTAAGCCAATTGACAGTAAACTATATTTATCAAACTCTTCATTAAGTATCATCTCCTTTACTTCATTTACTCGATAAGAATTAATATACGCGGTAAAGTTTTTTCGAGCAACATCATTTACAATCTGAGAAAGGTAACCTGAGCTTATATTTAAAGTTTCTGCAACCATTTCTTGATTCAAATTAGGATTTCGATAGATATAATCTTTTTCCAATAAATCTTCTAACTTTTGAAAGTAAATATTATTCCTAGAAAACGAATGTTCGGAAATTGAAACTTTAAGATTTTTAACCTCTAGAGTATCTTTATTTAAATTAACATCACTATTCTTGAAATTGCTTATTTTTAAAGAGTAAACCCCGTTATATACAATCCAAAATATAAAAAATGAAGTAATAGTACATATGATAGAAATGCCCACATCATAGCCAATATCAAAAATCATATCAGCGATATCTATTAAAACCCAACAAGTAACTAATGAGACCTCATATACACATAACTTTTTCAGCCATTTCCCCTTTATTTGGTTAGTATTTTTTTTATGTTTAAGAATATTATAAGCCCAAATAGCGATTACAAAATTATAAGAATAATACCCGAACTCTTGTACATCAAAAGCCCATTTATACATCAATGTTTCATCAGATAAAAAGAATATTTCCCATTTGTAAATGTGTTCTAAATTATAAACTACATTCAATATAACAGAAAACATAAACGGAATGTACAACCAATTCCATTTTCTCTCTACTATAAACTCATGATCAATTGATTTTAATATATATACAAAGAAAAAAACAGGGAATAAGAATATCCATTCTATATCATATAAAACTAAAAACTTAGGATATTGTTCATATATATTTAAGGCATCTAGATATACATTAAACATCAAGAACGCTAAAATCAAGATTGAATACCCTAAATATTTATTGGTAGAACTTCTAAAATAAGGAGAAAACAAAATGGCAAAACCAAAAAGAAATCCTTGGGAAACACTTATTAATAGAATAATATTCACAAATTCCATCTAGAAAGACTTATGATTTCTAATAAAAAAGACAAAAAGAAACTAAAAGGGTTGCAAGTTTTCTATAATTAGAAACTATTCTTTTTATTAGTTCTTTTAATAGCCAACTCATTTTTATGATTCATCCACTTCTGACCGCCGATCCTTCTCATAATATTATCGAAATAGCGCATAAAAAAAATGTTGTAAGCTGCTTTATTCATATTGCCTAATCTAGTTGCCATTGCTCGGATACTCATAGAAAACCCAGGAGTAAGGTAAGTCATTTGATGCCAATATCCTTCTGGCATATACAATGTTTCGCCGTGTGTAAGATTTGCAATATATCCATTTGCTTTCTTAAGAGCTGGCCATTTTTCTAAATCCGGATTTGTAAAATCAATTTCTTGATGGGCTATTAATGCATGAGGAACCTTATACAAATATTTCGTCTCGGAAGGAGGAAATAAAATACATTGTTTTTCTCCATGAAAATGAAAGTGAAGAATATTACCTAAATCTATATCATAATGCATAAATACCTTAGAACCTCCACCACCAAAAAATAAATAAGGCATTTTTTTTAGTAGTCTCAATCCTATCTCAGGATATTTATAATCCTCTCTAAGTTTCGGTACCTCTTTCAATAAGTTATACAAGAAAATTCTATAATTGGTAGGTTTCTTTTTTAGGAGCTCCACATACTCACTCATTTTCATGCTAGTATGGGGTTCATTAAACTTAAATTCAGAGTTTATAGGTCGATCATCAAATAAAGGCACTTCTTTATCTCCAGCAACTTCATTGATATAATCTAAATTCCATTTTTGATATGCCGGCCAGTCTTCAATTAATCGTTCAATTACTACAGGTTTTTGAGGTATAAAATAATCCCGCAAAAATTCTTCTTTAGTAATTGTTTCTACTCTTGATATTTGTTCTAAATTTAATCCCACCAACTAAAAAATAACTACAAATTATTTATTAAGTAAAGCTTCTTTCCCTTTTTGTTTAGCAAATTCATTTTTTTCAATGACATGCTCTGGTCTAGACCATTTAGGTTTTTCTCCTTTAGCTTCAAACTTAGAGTTCTCAGCTTCCACTGTATCAGGTTGCGCTTTCTTAACAAATGGTTTTTGTGGATTCAATCCTAATTTTTTGAACATTTCCATATCCTGATTAACATCTGGATTAGGAGTTGTTAATAATTTGTCTCCCGCAAAAATTGAATTTGCTCCTGCAAAAAAGCACATAGCTTGTCCTTCTCTACTCATTTCCGTTCTCCCCGCAGAAAGTCTTACCTGTGTTTGCGGCATTACAATTCTAGTGGTTGCTACCATTCTAATCATATCCCAAATTTCCACAGGTGTTTGATCTTCCATTGGTGTTCCATCAACTGCTACAAGCGCATTAATAGGAACAGATTCTGGCTGTGGACTTAATTTTGCTAAAGCCACTAACATCCCAGCACGATCTGCCGCTTTTTCACCCATTCCGATGATTCCTCCACTACAAACAGTAACATTGGTTTTACGCACATTATCAATGGTCTGAAGACGATCTTCATAACCTCTAGTAGAAATCACTTCTTTATAATATTCTTCTGATGTATCTAAATTATGATTGTAAGCATATAATCCTGCTTCTGCCAATCTCTGAGCTTGATTTTCTGTTATCATACCTAAAGTACAACAAACTTCCATCTCTAACTTATTGATAGTTCTCACCATCTCCAATACGTTGTCAAACTCTGGACCATCTTTTACATTACGCCAAGCAGCACCCATACATACTCTAGAACTTCCAGAAGCTTTAGCACGAAGTGCTTGAGCTTTTACTTGTTGCACACTCATTAAATCATTACCCTCTATATCAGTATGATATCTTGCCGCTTGCGGGCAGTACCCACAATCTTCCGGACATCCTCCTGTTTTAATCGATAATAGTGTAGAAACTTGAACTGTATTAGGATCGTGATATTCACGATGTACAGATGCCGCTTCATACAGCAACTCCATTAATGGTTTATTATATATATCTAATATTTCCTGTGATGTCCAATCGTGTCTAATAACGCTCATAAATCAATGGTATGTGAATTTTCAAAAGTAATTGTTTAAAATCAAAAAACACAAATTAGCTTTATCAAATTCGATAGTTTTAATAACAATCTATATTCATTTTTGCGGGAGTTCTAACAAAATACTAACCGCATTTCCTCCGAATCCAACAGCATTTACAATAATTTTATTCAATTTCTGGGGAATTGTTTTATGACTTATATAAGGGACTGGTATAAATTCCTGATGTTTCATCATTAAAATTGCTAGTTCCATGCTTAAAATCCCACTAGCCCCAAATGTGTGACCAATTTTCCATTTATTTGTCGTCAATGCAGGAACAGTTTCACCAAAAACAGCTTTAATTGCATTAAATTCTGCTTGGTCTCCCTTTATCGTTCCAGGAGCGTGTAATATTATTGCATCAATATCTTCCAAGTTGGTTGTTCCTAAAGCCATTTTCATAGATTTCTGGAAACAATCTGCATTAGTTGATATAGATATGTTATGTGTTAATGATTCTGTAGCATATCCAATTCCTGTAATCAGTGCTAACGCATTTTCTGTAATTCCATTTTCTAAACAAGCAATCCCAGCTCCTTCCCCTAAAAACATTGTATTTCTAGTCTTATCCCAATTCATTGCTTGACAAGGATAAGGGTTTGTAGTGGCCGATGCATAAATTTTTAAAGCTTTCATCTGCGCAATAGTAAATGGCGTTAATGGAGCTTCGCTACCACCAACCAAAAACTTATTGCTTAAACCAGATTGTAACCATGCAACACCATTTAATACTGCATGCAATGCTGTAGAACAGGTAATAGAATGACTTATATCTGGACCATTAGATCCTAAATCCTGAGCAATCCAAGAAGACACATTACCCAATGTAGTAGTCGGAGAACTTAATGTAGAAGATTGATTGGTTTCTAAAAACTCTTTATGATATTTTTCAAAAAGAGTTGTTGCTCCTCTTGAGGATCCAACATTAATTCCAAAATCAACTTCATCTTCCCAGTTTGCTTCTTTTATAGCATTTCTGGCAGCAAATAGTGCAAACAAAACAGAATCATCTAAAGAAGCATATTGAGAATTCTCTTCTTTAAGTTTTTCTATTTCTTTTCTTGATGTTGAATTTAGTTTTGCAACTGGTGCTATACTTCCAGCAAAGTCTTCAAAAGTAATCTTATGTGATGATTCCTTATATAAATTCCAAATCTCTTTGGAAAAAATTCCTATCGGAGAAATAGATGAGATTCCAGTTATTGATACAGGGTTTTGCAACACTTAATTTTTGAACAAATGTAGGGGTTTGTTGAATTTTGTTCAACTGTAAATCACTTTTTTTAATGAAATTATAAAATATACTTTTGTAACAAATCAATAGAAATTGATACATATAAATAACTAAAAAGCAATCTATATTATGGAAGAACATACACCACGAAAAAGTTGGTTTAAAAGAAATTGGCCTTGGGTTGTACCTGTAGGAGGTTGTTTCACAATAATCGTTATATTTTTTGTATTCCTTGGTTCAGTTGTTTTTGGTGTTTCTAAAGCTTTTACAAACTCAGCTCCTTATCAAGACGGCCTTTTAAAAGCACAACAAGATGAGTATGTTGTTCAAAAGCTAGGAGAACCAATAGAAACTAATGGTATAATGAATGGTAGTTTAAAATTTGAAAATGACGAAGGTTCTGTAGACATCTCCATACCGATCAAGGGTCCTGACGGAGAAGCCAGAATATATATTGTTGGTACCAAACAAAATGATACCTGGACGTATTCTGAACTATATGTTATACTTGAAGAAACAAACGAACAAGTCGATTTATTGTGGGGAAAAGGATCCGAAGAAAATTAGCTTCGAAATATCATAAAAAAATAAGAGGACTCTTTTTCAAGAAGTCCTCTTATTTTTTTGAGTAGGTTATGCAAAATTATTGCTTGTAATTATATGTCATTGTATATACTGATGACAACTCATCTTCATCAATCACAGTTAATGTTGCAGAAGTTGGATAATTATCTGCATCGTATACGTATTCAATTTTAAGTTCACCAACAACTTCACCATCTTCATCTTTGTAAACAATAGATTTAATATTATTTAAAGGAAATAGTGCACGCGCTCTAACAATTTCAGAACTTTGCGGCATCATACTAAAGTTTAATTGAACTCTATCTAAAACCTCAATTAAACCAGCAGCTTCAAACGTATAGAAATAAGGATTCGGTGTAGCATCATATGTTATTGTTGCAATATACTCTTCTATAGTTTCTTCATACTCTCCTGTGGCCTGATTGTATTCATAATACTCCTCGAGTACACTAATGGAAATCGGGTTTCCACTGGTATCATATTCTAATACATCTCCTGTCTCAAAAGCATCATATGGATCTTGATATAATTCACTTATACTAAAAGGATCACCATCTCCTGTAACCGTCGACAATCCATCATTTTCATACACTAACCCAACTGTTCCAGCTCCGCTAGATGCACTAGTTACGTTATTATTGGCATCATAATTTACTGTAAACACTTGATCTTCTTCATCAATTTGCGCAGGATTAAATTCCACGCTTTCTATTAATTTTTTTGCAGCATCTCCATTGGCATTGTCAAATTCATCAGAGACAGAATCACTATCACAACTTGCAAAAATTGTAATCGCAGATAGAAATAAAAGTTTTTTCATTATTAAATGGGTTTAATTATCCTCGCTATACACGAAGTCGATAGTTAGTGTCTTAAGAGCGATATTTGTTACCCTAAAATGTGATCAAATTTCTTAGCTATACTATAGTCATCTGTTTACAAAGAGTTTAAAACAGAAATAATTGTATCATAAATTTTATCCAATTGACCTTTCTTGATAACATAAGGCGGTAATAAATAGATTGTTTTTCCTAACGGACGAAGACAAACCCCATTTTTCATAAAATGATCAAAGATTTCATATCTCTTTTTACCATAACGATCCATCTCTATATCCAAATCCAAAGCATAAATAACACCTTTTTGTCGTGTCGTTTTCACCTTAGAGTGGTTTCTTATTTTAAGATCAAAATCCTGATGTGATTCAATAATTACTTCAATGTTTTTTTGAATTTCCTCAGAACTCAAAAGCTCTATTCCAGCAATAGCAACAGAACAAGCTATCGGATTAGCGGAGTACGTATGTGCATGAAAAAATGCTTTGCCCACAGAATCATCTAAAAAAGCTTCATATATATTTTGGGTACAACTAGTAACCGCCATTGGCACAAAACCAGCTGTTAAAGCTTTAGACATAGAAATAATATCTGGCTTGGTCTCTACGTATTCTGATGCAAAATTTTTTCCTGTCTTACCAAAACCTGTCATTACTTCATCCGCAATAGTAATAACAGTATTAGCGACACAAATTTTTAAAATTTCATTAAGATACTGTGCTTCGAACATTTGCATAGCATTAGCCCCTTGAACAAGAGGTTCATATATAAAAGCAGCAACATTATAAGAATTGATAATTTCTAATAGCTGTTTTACTACCTCATCAAAATTTTCTTTGTTAGGCGTTGGAATTCGTTGTACATCAATAAAAAAATCTTCAAACGGTCCGTTGTACACAGATAATCCTGACGCCGACATGGCTCCAAATGTATCTCCATGAAATCCATCTTGAAAGGCTATGATTGTATTTCTTTTTTCTCCTTTATTAAAGTGATATTGAAGTGCCATTTTAATTCCTACCTCATTCGCAGTAGATCCATTATCAGAAAAGAATATTTTTTCCTGATTATCGGGTAATATTTTGATCAATTCTTCAGAAAGTTTAACTGCTGGCTCATGTGTAAACCCAGCAAAAACAATTTGATCCAATGTCCGCATTTGTTCACTTACTTTTTCTAAAATATAAGGATTACAATGTCCGTACACGGCTGTATACCAAGAAGCGATACCATCTATATATTCTTTTCCTTGATCATCATATAACAACGCTCCTTCTGCTTTTACTATTGGTAGTGCATCAGGGTGTATTTTATGTTGTGTTAATGGGTGCCAAAGATGTTTCTTATCTCTTTCCTTTAAATTCATAAGGCTTCTAATTTATCTTTGAACAATGATGCATATTCTCTAATTACCATAGTATCAAAATAAGGTTCATTATCTATTCTACCAATAATACGAACACCTGTCATTTTCTGAATAATCTCTTCTGTTGTTACATGTTCCTCTCCACTAAAAACAATTACTGGATCAAACCCTTTTTCTTGTAACAATTTCACTGTTAACAACGTATGGTTAATACTTCCCAAATAGTGCCTAGAAACAACTATTACCTTGTAATCAGGGTGTATAAGATCCAAAATAGTCTCTTTCTCATTAAGAGGAACTAGTAATCCTCCTGCACCTTCAATAACAATATCATTGTTGGTTTTTGGCAATTCTACTGTTTTTAAATCTATTATGATTTCATCAATTTCTGCAGCAGCATGTGGGCTCATTGGAGTTTGTAATGCATATGCATTTGGATGAAATTTTGAAGTAGTATTGGAGACTAATTCTGTTACTTTATGCGTGTCAGAATATGTAAGGTCTCCTGCTTGAACTGGTTTAAAATAATCCGCTTCTAACGCCTCTACTACTATTGCAGATACAATCGTTTTGCCAACATCTGTACCAATACCTGTAATGAATATCTTTTTTGAATTTGCCTCAACTTGTTTCGACATGATAGTGTCTATTTTAATTTTAAACAAAGGTAGCTAACAACGCTAACACTTCTGCTATTTCTTCTTTTGTATTATAAGAATGTAAACAAAAACGTAATCGTTCTTTACCTTCTGGTACCGTAGGAGATAAAATAGGTTTTACATCAAATCCATTTACCTGAAGATTTTGAGCCACCACTTTTACCTTTTCATTACCTGAAATCACACAACAATGTATTGCAGAATTACTATCTATAAATCGAGGTTTTAATTTTATAGTAGCTATTTTATGGTTAAAAAATTGAATGTTGGAATGTAATTTATCTATATCAGAAGTAATTTTGAGTTCTTGATAAGCTGTTTGAATAGTTGCTAAAGAATGTGGTGGTAACCCAGTAGTATAAATAAAGCTTCGAGCAAAGTTAACTAAGTAACTTTTTAATGCTAAAGATCCTAATATTACTGCTCCGTGACAACCTAAACCTTTTCCAAAGGTGTTAATCCTTGCAAACACCTGATGCTCTAATCCCAATTCTTGAATCAAACCAACACCTTTATTTCCAAATACTCCAACCGCATGAGCTTCATCAACTATTAAGTGACATTTATTTTCTTTACAAAATTTAGCGTAAAGTGCTAGGTCAGGAATATCTCCATCCATCGAGAATACAGATTCCGTAACAATATAAACCTCTTGTTCATTTCTAAATTCTACCCTAACTGACGATAACTTAGTTCTTAAATTTGCAAAGTCATTATGCTTAAATTTATACGATTTAGCATTGCTCATTCTTATTCCATCTCGGATAGAAGCGTGAATAAATTCATCATATAAAATGATATCACCTCTTTGCGGAACTGATGAAAAAAAACCAACATTTGCATCATATCCTGAATTAAAAATCAATGCAGCTTCTGCATTATGAAATTCAGTCAACATTGTTTCTGTATCAGTATATAATTGATGATTTCCAGATAATAATCGAGAACCTGTAGCGCCATTTTGATGAATTCCTTTCTCTCTTAATATCTTATGAGTATTATCAAAAATTAACCTTGATGAGGAAAAACCTATATAATCATTTGATGAAAAATCAATGATGCTATGTTGTTTAGGAAGACTACGTAATGCTTTATCACCTTGTCTATCCTTAAGTTTTTGTTCAAGCTTTTTTGGAAAACCATTCATCCTGTAAAAATACAATAAAATGGTACCATTAGAATCATTCTAGCATATACACATAGTTTTGAAAAACAACAATTAAATATTCTTTTTTAATAAAAAATTATTGTTTTTCAATAATTTTTATATCTTTGTTATCGTAAAACGATAATAATTATGAAAACAAAACAAATTATAACCTTAATGAAAATAGTGTCCTGGATACTATTTATTAGCTTATGCATTAAACTGGGAGCCATACTAATATCTGGAGGAATTAGTCTTTTATTAAATCTAGAAGCTACGGAGAACTTATATTTAGATTTAGATTTGTCTAATCTTTATAAGTCTTCTGTTAAATATTATGTTTTTGTTTTATCACTAATTGTTTCGGTAACCGCTCTAAAAGCTTATTTGTTTTATTTAGTAATTAAGATTTTTTCAATAATAGATTTTAATAAACCCTTTACTAAAGTTGTGGCTAGATTAATTTCCTCTATTAGTTATATATCCTTGTGGGCAGGTTTATTAGCATACATAGCAAATCGCTATTGTAAGTGGTTACAAAAAAAAGACATTGTCTTTAAATTAGACTGGGGAAGTTCTGAATTCCTTTTTATGGCCGGAATTATTTTTATTATTGCATTCATCTTCAAAAGAGGAGTAGAAATTCAATCCGAAAACCAATTAACTGTATAATTATGGAACTAAAAATGTTTGGAAAAAAATCCTTATCAACTGTACTATTTTATAGTACTCGATTAATTATGATAGGGTATGGAGTTTTTCTATTATTAATAATAGTATCCTTAATAAGTAATAATTTTGTTATCACGGAATTAAATGAATTGCAGATACACATACCTTTTACAAATTCTATGATAAAAGGGGATTATAATCCAATTGCATTTATAGGTGTTTTCTGTTTTTTAATACTTTATTCTACATTTTTCTTAGTACTGTCTTTGATTTTTAAAACATTTAGTGCTGAAAAACTTTTTACTGAAGTAGCTATAAAATATTTAAGATGGTTTACCATACTGAATCTAATTTTACCAGTAGCTTATGCAGTTATAGGAATTCTAATTAACAACAAAATTGTTTTTGATGATATAACTCCTGGACTATTACACATGGGATTAGGTGTTTTTGCAGCATTTATTGCTACCATATTCAAATTAGGTTTTACACTACAAGAAGAAAACGAACTAACAATATAGCTATGCCAATAATTATAAATCTAGATGTTATGCTCGCTAAGCGAAAAATGAAAAGTAAAGAGTTGGCAGAAAAAATAGGCATAACTACGGCCAACTTATCTATTCTAAAATCAGGAAAAGCCAAAGCTATACGTTTTTCTACCTTAGAAGCAATCTGTGAAGCATTAGAATGTCAACCATCAGATATTTTAGAGTATCAACCATAATATTTTTCAAACCAATCAATGCAAAAATCAATCAAATGAAATCAATAGCATTATTACTAAGTTTATTCCTAAGTACTCTTATGTAAAACCCTCTCTATAATTAAAATTCTATAGAATCCTCTGGATCCTAGCTATCAATTTGTTGAGCTCAAAAAAGTTTCGACAAGCCACTTCTTTGTCTCATTTTAAAAGTAAAATCATGAAAAAATTAAAAAAAATACGTGTATTCATTTTTTATCCAATCTTAGGTATAATTCTCATTATGCTCACTCTCATCACGTATAAACTCAATCAAAGTTCAGTTTTCTTTTCTGAAAACGGAGTATACACTTCACTTCTAGTACCTATTAAAGCAAAGTTTGTAGATATCAATATCAACTTATCTGGAACTGCTGATTCTACCAGTTTTACTAAAGATTTCCTTGAAGGACCTATAGTCACTTATGATAAAAATCAGGACATATCAGTGGATTGGTTTTATAATGGTACTGTACACCACAAAAATTACAATAACAGCATCAAAAATTTCAGCATAGATACAGGAGATAAACAACTAGATTTTGTGTTACCAAATATCAACAAACCAATTACTGAGGTAAACAATGCACCTAACAAAATTGCATTTATAAGTGATATTCACGGAGATTACACCTACATGGATTGCACTCTAAAAAGTCTAAAAGTTATTGATTCTGATGGAAATTGGAGTTTTAACAAAAACCATTTAGTAATTGCTGGTGATATGGTTGATCGTGGTAATGAAGTTAGCAGTGTTTTATGGAAAATAGTTTCCCTATCCGAACAAGCAAGAGAAGCTGGTGGTATGGTACATTATCTTATTGGAAATCATGAACAATATATTCTTAAAGGAAATTTTAGTCGAGTCGACCCTCTTAATCTGTACGCCATACAACAAATGATGTCTTTTAAAGATGCTTTTTCCGATAAAACTTATTTAGGAAAATGGTTAAGAACTCGACCTGTTATTGTAAAAATTGGTTCTATTGTTATTACACATGGCGGAATAAGTCCTAATACAGCTAATAAAAAAATTAGTTTACAACAAATTAACCAAGCTATGTGGGATTACTGGGAAAACAAATCAGTAGACAATAGCTTGAAAGAAATTGTTTTAGGAAAAACAGGAGTTACTCAATACAGAGGTTATATTAGGCAAAATGATGAGATAAAAAAAGCAACTTCTCAACAAGTAAATACTATTCTTGAAACCTATAATGCATCCCAAATCATAATTGGACATACAAATGTTCCGAAAATCAAACCTCTCTATGATGGAAAAGTATATGATATTAATGCTATCGAGACATCTTCTGAAGCTTTAGTTTTTGAAAACGGCTCATTAAACGTCGTTGATATTGGTATTATTAAGCAAGAAAATACTCATAATATGTATCACAGAGATTTTTCTTTTGGTAAAATAAATGATTGGAAAATGATAACATCTACCATTGGAAATATTATTAGACTTTCTTCAATTAGTCATCCATATTAAAATTCAGATAACATCTTCTTTTATATATCTAAAGGAAAAGTTAGCATTTAATAGTAATCCAAAAAAGAAATTGTAATTATATAGACAAACTTATAATTACAATTTCTTCTTTATATCCTAAATAATTATCAATAAGATACTAGAAAATTATCTTTTTTTCTTTTTAGGTATTTCCGTTTTTAAGGAAACAGTATTTGTTTTTTCTATTAAATGATTAGCTAATATTTTCTCAATCAATTCTTCTTTTGTAAGATGATGAAAAACAGTTTTAATTTTTTCTTTAAACGCTGTTGACACATCGTGATTAGGCTTGGTTTTAAATATTTTTTTAGCCCATAAAAGCGTATTATTCTCTTCTATACTTTGAGGATCTGCTTTTTTAAACTCTTTAAAAACAATTCCTAATTCTTCTGTAAATTCGGCTAAATCATCAACTTCTTCTTTTTGCAATACTGTTAATGAAAGACCTTTAGCGCCTGCTCTTGCTGTTCTTCCGCTACGATGTACATAGGTGTCATACACATCTGGTAAATGATAATTAACTACATATGATATCTCTTTTACATCAATTCCCCTAGCAGCTAAGTCTGTCGCAACAAGGATATTGATATGACCTTCTCTAAATTGTCCCATTATTCTATCACGTATAGGCTGTGATAAACTTCCATGAAGTGCTCCAGAAGAGAATTTATTGATTGCTAGGTTTTTTGCTAATTTATTAACTGCTGCTTTCGTTTTACAGAAAATAATCCCGCGTTCTCCTTCTCTAGCACTAAGAAAATGCATGAGAACCTCTAATTTCTCTATAGGTTCTACAACAACATACTGATGATCGATTCCCTCATGACCAACAGTTTCCATATCTGCAGTTACCTGAATCACATGTTTGGACATATAATTCTGGATCAATTGCTTTATTGTTCCTGGCATTGTTGCCGTAAATAAAATCGTTCTTCTTTTCTTTGGTAAGACTGCAACGATTTCATCTAATCCGTCTTTTAAGGAGCTAATCATTTCATCAGCTTCATCAAGAATCAAGTAGTCGGCATCTGTGATATCAATCTTATTACGTTTTATTAAATCAATTAAACGGCCTGGAGTTGCCACGACGATATGAGTAGTATTTTTTAACCGCTCTATTTGCGGTTTAATAGGAATTCCTCCACATATAAAAGCTATAGATATACCAGGCAAATACGTAGAAAAGGACATTAAATTATCATAAATCTGTTGCCCTAATTCTCTTGTTGGAGCAAGGATTACAGCCTGAATAGTTGGGACATCCAAATCAATCAATTGTAGTAAAGGCAACCCAAAAGCTGCGGTTTTTCCTGTTCCAGTCTTTGCCAATCCAACAAAATCATCTTTCTTTTGCAACAAAATAGGAATCGATTTTTCCTGAATATCTGTAGGAGTAGAGAATTCTAGGTCTGCTAAACTCTTTTGCAAAGGAGCAGCAACTCCTAAATTTAAAAACTGATTTGACATAAAAATATTTTAGTCAAAGATAGGTGTATAATACTATCTTTATATCTAAATTTTAAAGTTAAAAAGATGGCTGTTCAACATCTAAAATATACCACTGTTACCTCTCACAAAGAATTGGAACAAATCCTTCTGCTTCAACAAAAAAACCTAACTACTTCAATTTCGTCAGAAGAGAAAAAAAAAGAAGGTTTTGTTACGGTAGAACATGATTTTGATATCCTAAAAAGAATGAATGACCAACAACCTCATATTATTGCTAAAAACCAGGATAAAGTTGTTGGCTATACCTTATGTATGACTTCAGATTTTGGGAATGACATTGAAGTTCTCAAACCGATGTTCAAAAAAATAGAAAACTCATTGAACCCAACAAACAAATATATTGTCATGGGACAAGTTTGTATTGATAAAGAGTATCGTGGGCAAGGAGTTTTTAGAGGTTTATACCAACAAATGAAACTAGAACTACAAAAAAAATACGATCTACTTATTACTGAAGTAGCAGCAAACAATACACGTTCGCTAGGAGCTCACAATGCTATTGGTTTTAAAGACCTTATAGTTTATGAAAGTGATAAGATAAAATGGCATCTTATCTATTGGAGCTGGGAATAATTTTCCCTGTCTCCATTGATTTTTCTTCTAATTCATAACCAAGGTTTTTTCCTTTATCAACTCTAGGAACACCATCTGTCATCCATTTTGGCGCTGGCTTGTCTTGTAAATAGTAATCAAAGAATTGCATCATCCTAATAGACAAATCCTGTCTATTCTTTTCTTTTCTAAGGTTATGTGCTTCATCATTATACACTAACAACCAAGCAGGTTTTCCTAATCTACGCATACCCATAAACATTTCTATACCCTGATAATAAGGAACTGCTCCGTCTTTATCATTATGCATCATCAATAAAGGTGTTTCAATTTTCGGAATTCCAAATAATGGAGAGTTTTCTACATATAAATCAAAACCTTCCCACAAATTCTTTCCTATTCTACTTTGAGATCTCTCATATTGAAAAGCTCTACTCAATCCGGATCCCCATCGAATTCCTCCGTAAGCAGATGTCATATTACTTACAGGAGCTCCTGCCATTGCTGCCTTAAACTTATTAGTTACGGTAACTAAATATGCTACCTGATAGCCTCCCCAACTCTGGCCTTGAATTGCTAAATTTTCACTATCCACATACCCTAACTTTTCTAAAGCCTCCACTCCAGAAACGACACAATTATATGCACTTGGTCCAGGTTTTCCATCTTCATAAACAATATCTGGAACAAACATCACGTAATCATTACTTACTAAATACGATGGATTAACTATAGAGGCACTTGGTCTCGGAGTATAATAAGTTCGATAACTATCCGACCTCTTTTCATAAAAATATGTAATAAGAGGATATTTTTTAGAAGGATCAAAATCTTCAGGTTTATAAATTATTCCATCTAGCTTGGTACCATCATAAGCTTTCCAACTAAAAAGTTCAGCGGTTCCCCATTTAAAATCTTCTTTCTGTGGATTCGCTTTTGTTATTTGAGTAATATTTTCAAAAGCATTATCCGTATAATGAAGATCTTGAAAAGTGTTGAAGTTTTGCTTTCTAAAAGTAATAACTTCTCCCTTTTTAGCTTTATCATATCTATTTATAAAAAACTTCGTTGGTTTAATCTTCTCAACCAACTTATTATCTTTTAAAATATATAATCCTGAAGACTTAGTAGTCATATCAAAACTTGTAATCAATAAATGATCATTACTGAAAGACGCGATGTTCTGATTTTCTGAATCCAATCTTAAAGTCCTATATTCTATATTGTTCTGTCTTCCATTAACGGTAATATTAGTAGGTTTTGCCTTTCCAGTAATATCCACTTTCCAAACATCAAATTTATCATAAATTAATACATCGCCTTTTATATCAAATCCTCCGAAACCATGCATATAAGGTAACATTGGGTGATCATCATTTTCATCATAAAAAGCAACTTTTATTTTTTTAGTAAGATTAGTTTTCTTCAACGTAGATAATTCTAAAGAAAACCAATGCTTTTCAAATATATCATAATATAGTGCATACTTACCGTTAGGGGATAGGAAGGGCTGTAAAGCAGTTTTGGTAAGACCTAATCGTTTTTGACCTGTGTAAGTATCTATTACATAAAAATCCCTAGTCCAAGGAAGAAACCATGAGCGCTGAACGTCATAAGGAGCCCCTGTAGCTCCTAAAACAAATCTTTGCTCTCTATCATTATCTACAATAATATCTTCTATTTTTTCATCTTGTATATGCACTATAGATTTTTTTTCTATATCATAATAAGACATAAACCCTCTATTTTTTAACTCCTCGAACCGAACATCTTGCTCAGGCTGTATCATTTTATCTTTCCAGTTCCATACATCGACTTGGGGGATTTCGTCTTCCATAAGTGTTGTGTCTTGATGGAACACAACTTTAGGTTTTGAATAAAAATAAAATCTATTACTATTTTCAGAAAAGAATGATGTTTTACCAATACCTAACTCCCAATTTTTTCGTAAGTTTTTACCTAAAGTATCTACGATGGTTGTTAGTCTTTTATCTTTATAATAGAATAATTCATATTTTAATGAATCTATATGAGTAGAATCTTTGGCCGAAATAAATGAAAAATGTTTTCCACTTTTATCAACTGATAACTTATCATATACATATCTAGTAGAATCTATCAAAAACTTAGATTTAGAAACAATATCATATTCAAATACACCTATGTCTTTTTCCTTTTTTTTCTCATTTTTCTTGGAATAATAGAAATTATTTCCATTTTCCGAAAGAATAAAATCTTTGATTTGAAAAATAGTATCCTGTTCTTTAGTATTTAGATTATACACCAACGCATAATTCTGTTTAAATGCCTTTCCTAATTCGGTTTTAACTGTATCCTTTTTCTTAATTTCTAACGTGTCTTTTCCTTTTTTTTCTTTTTCCGGCTTCTTATTCTTATACTTTTCAATTACGACCCAACCATCAGATTCTTCAGGAACTTTATAAGAGTTTATCCTTATAATAGAATCATATATTTTATTATTTCTTACATCATAAATGAACAAATCATTTTTTGTTTTCTTATCCTTCTTTACTTTTTTCTTTTTTTCCTTTCTAACCGTCTCATATTTTGGCTTACGCTTAAAAATTACATAATTTTCATCATTGGTAATTGAAGAATCATACCCGTTAAAAAAAGTAAACTTCTTCTTATTTTCAGTATTATAGATTTCCAAGTGTCCATTTCCTCTTTTAGTAGAAGTTTGAATTACCGATACTATTAACTTTCCACTATTAGATATTTTAGTATCCGGAATATTTTTCCATAAATCATAATCTTCGTGGTTTAAAGATCGTTTCTGAGCAAAAATTAATGTTGTAAAACTGAAAAAAACTAGGGTAACTATATTCTTAATCATCTTGTTGAATTATATCTACTGCTGAAATGTATAAAACGTTTTACCTACAACTAATGGTTTAACATAATTTTATACAAAATCCTGATCATTATCAAGCTTTTGATCATTTAGGATACGAAAAGAAGCTACAACATATATATGTTGTAGCTTCTTACATATTAATCTAACATAAAAAACATTATTCAATCCCCAAGTAGGGATTGTATACATAAGTCTTGCTAAAACTTCCTAAACCATTAAAATACTCATCTACCAAATGTGCAGGATAATATGCAATACCTCCTGCTAATAAACCTTGATTGCCTCCGTCATTTTTATCATCCCAATTCCAAGGCGCATTGGCGCTTCCATTACCATAGGATTTCTGAAATGATTTTGCGTTACTAAAAAGGTTAGTATTAAAACGCTGATCCCACATACCACCATTTTCGAATATATTAACTAATCTATATTTTACGTTTCTATCATAAATATCGGATGGGTATTCGCTAGTAGTTTTACTTGGAAAATAAACTACATAATCGCTTCCTCCTGGTTCTTGTTTTGCGTGTGCTTTGATACCATGCCCTTTTGCTTCGGCAGATGTTTTAAATCGATTAACTCCGTTATGATTTTGTGTAGTTAAAGTACCGTCTATATCTTCATTACCATTGGTCAAACCAGAATTAGATGCCATATAAGAATAAAAATCTGAGTGAAATACCGTTACAGCACCTAAAGCTTTACCATAAGTAGAGTTATCTTTCTTTACTATAGTAAGCACACCTTCAAGATCATTTTCATGTTCATCAAGCCTGTATAAAAACCATATATCAGTCCAATCTCTTGGATGAAAAAAAGCATATGTAATAAAATAATGTGTACTTGTTTCTACCACAGAATAATATCCGACTGCATTCCCTTTTCTAGAAGAGTTTGCTATATTATCCCAATTATTTTTTGCGTTGAGATCACCATCAAAATCATAACTAGTAATATAATCTGCTTTTCCACTTAACCCATGAGAACCTGTGCGATCTACATCTTGATAATGTACCGGAGCGTGCTGATAAGCTAGATCCAAATAGAAACTAGAATTTTTATTTTCTGGTAATTTCTCGTCAAAAAGGTAGATATCCTCATTTGATTCACATCCGCAAAAAATTGTAATTAAAACTAAAAGTATAAGAATTTTTTTCATGTTTCGGTAATATTTAAGTTAGTTAAACCCTAAAAATAATACTGTAATTCTTAGTTTGGTTTACTTCAACTTTAAGGCTTTATGAAACTAACATTCATCAAAAGTTATGAATGTTATCTTTCTTTAAAAGTTACTTAACAAAAAAAATATCTAGTCAATTTATTATATCCATAAACCTTTGAATATATTCAGTTTCATTATCAAACATCGCATTAATATGCTTTCCTTCAATTTCCCAAAACTCAGTATTCGTTTTATTTGAAGCTTCATAAAGTTTCTTTCCTAATATATAAGGTACCTGCTCATCCTTATTACTATGAACAATAACTATTGGTTTGCTTATTCTTTTTATTTCTTTTTCGGCAGGAAAATCATTATGCATCAATAATGGCATCATCCATTTAAAATTTTCTAGATTTATTGCTTTAGCATACACTTTTCCTATATCAGGAAATGAATTAAACGTGCCCTCTACAAGTACTCCTGCTATCTTATCATTACGTTCTGCTGCATTCATCACAGCAAAAGCACCGCCCAACGATTGCCCCCAAATAATTATAGGTATTTCTGTCATATTTTCATCAGCTACTATTTTATCAAATACATATAAAGCATCTTCTTTCAGCTTTAATGAATTATCAGCTACTCCAGTGGATCTTCCAAAATCTCTACGTTCAAAACTAAATACTTGAAACCCTTTTTTTGTTAATATTTCATAATATTTTCGGGATGCCATTAAATGCATCCCTTTACCAGAATAATGAATAATAGTAACTATTGGATCTTGAGTCTTCGGTTTAAACAAAACTCCATGTAATTGAGTATTCTGATCAATTTCAAAATAGTACTCTGAATGATTCATAGAGGTTTCAAAATTTTCATATTCTAATCCATTGGTGTGATAAATCATTGCATCAGTATATCTAGAAAATCTGATGTATAGTATACTTCCAACCATTAAGAGAATCGTCGCTGCGATAATTATCTTTCCTGCTTTAATAAATGTCTTCATTTGTAATATTTCTAATCGTTTAATGATTCAAATAAACGTGCTATACTTCGCACAAAAAAAAGAATGTGATGATTACATACTTTTTGTGGTAGAGAAATATTTTTTGTGGTGAAGTTTTACTTTTCTGGGGTCAATTCGTATGAGATTTTACCTCATCAAAATAAGTTTTAGACACAGGAATGACTTCTTCTATATTATCCAAACGCACTTTACCATTCTGCGCATTACCTTCTAATGAAGAAATATAACTCGGATTAATAATATACGATCTATGGACTCTAATCATACTTTCTAATTGACCAAATACCGAAGAAAGTGTGTTACGCATTACTTTCTTCTTTATCTCTTGATCTTCTTCATAATAAATGTTCACGTAATTATCTTCTGACTTAACATAGATAACTTTTGCTAATACCACCAAAAAAGATTCCTTTTTCAAAGAACTCTTTAGTAACACTTTTCTATTATAACTTAAATCAGTTTTTTCTACACTCTCAATTATTTTTCCGTAGTAGTTTCTCAAAAAAAATGATACTATGGATAAAATTATTCCAAAACCGAGAAATATAAATCGAAACCACTTAATGAAAAAATCAAAATTGATAAAGTTTGACCTTTTATTTATAGATAGTTCGGTATAAAAAAACGAAATAATAATTGCAATCGAAACGTAGAGAAAACAAAACACAAATTCCTCACTCCATCTCCACCTTTTAAAATTCGAGTAATAGTATCTCGATAAAAAATAAAGAGAAAGATATACTATAAACGAAATAATTCCATAGCCTATAAAATAAAGGTCCTTATAAGGATGATTAAAGTTATTTGCTCCAAAAGGTTGCAAAAAAATAAGTATAAAAACCACAGCGAAACTCAAAATGGCCGCAATCTTCACGTTATTTGTTATAGAAGTAGAATATGGAAAAGACTTATTAAAAAGCATAAAAAAATCCCTGTTAGTATATAACAGGGATTAAATATAATAATCTTTAGAATTGTAATAACTAATAATAATACATTTAGTCAGCTAAAACAATTACTTTGTTATCTTTCATTTCGATAGTTCCAGAATTAATAGAAAGAAGTGTAACTCCATTTTCTTTAGAAAACTTCTCTGCTACTTCTTCTTCTAGATTCATATCTCCATACACTTTTACATTTCCTTTTCCTAATAAAGAAACGATTGGTGCATGATTATCCAACATCTGAAATTCTCCGTTCACACCTGGTACAGCAACCGAAGTTACCTCGCCACTAAATAAGACCGCTTCTGGAGTTACTATTTCTAAATACATATGTATAGTTATTTCTTGTTTGTTGTTGATTGGTAATTTTTCAAATTCTAAAATTATTCACTATCAACAATTAACTAAATTACGCTTCAGCTAACATTTTCTCACCAGCTTCGATAGCTTCTTCGATTGTTCCTTTAAGGTTAAACGCTGCTTCTGGCAAGTGATCTAATTCACCGTCCATAATCATCGTAAATGCCTTAATAGTATCTTTAATATCTACTAAACATCCTGGGATACCTGTAAACTGTTCTGCTACGTGGAATGGCTGAGATAAGAAACGTTGTACACGACGTGCACGTCCTACCGCTAACTTATCTTCTTCAGATAATTCTTCCATACCAAGGATAGCGATAATATCTTGTAATTCTTTATAACGTTGTAACAACTCTTTTACTCTTTGTGCACAGTTATAGTGCTCATCTCCTAGGATATCTGCTGTAAGAATTCTTGATGTAGAATCTAATGGATCTACCGCTGGATAAATACCAAGCTCAGCAATCTTACGAGATAATACTGTTGTTGCATCCAAGTGAGCAAATGTTGTTGCTGGTGCCGGATCCGTTAAATCATCTGCAGGTACGTAAACCGCCTGTACAGATGTAATAGATCCTTTCTTAGTAGAAGTAATACGCTCCTGCATCACACCCATTTCTGTTGCTAATGTTGGCTGATATCCTACCGCCGATGGCATACGCCCTAGAAGTGCTGACACCTCAGAACCTGCTTGCGTAAAACGGAAGATATTATCTACGAAGAAAAGTACATCTTTTCCTTGTCCGTCTCCAGCTCCATCACGGAAATATTCTGCTATTGTAAGACCAGAAAGTGCAACACGTGCACGTGCTCCTGGTGGCTCATTCATCTGACCGAATACGAAAGTAGCTTTCGATTCTTTCATTACTTCTTTATCAACCTTAGAAAGATCCCATCCTCCTTCTTCCATAGAATGCATAAAGTCATCACCATACTTGATAATTCCTGATTCTAACATCTCACGAAGTAAATCATTTCCTTCACGAGTTCTTTCTCCTACTCCTGCGAATACAGAAAGACCACCGTGACCTTTTGCAATATTGTTAATCAACTCCTGGATCAATACTGTTTTACCTACTCCAGCACCACCAAATAATCCAATCTTTCCTCCTTTTGCATAAGGTTCGATAAGATCAATTACTTTAATACCAGTAAATAAAACTTCTGTAGAAGTTGATAAATCTTCAAATTTAGGTGCTTGACGGTGGATAGAAAGACCATTATCTCCTGTTTTAGGAAGATCTCCAAGACCATCAATTGCGTCACCAATTACATTAAATAGACGTCCGTATACATCTCCTCCGATTGGCATTTGGATTGGAGCTCCTGTTCCAACAGCTTCCATTCCTCTGCTTAATCCATCACTGGAATCCATCGCAATAGTACGAACAGTATCTTCACCAATGTGAGACTGAATCTCTAACACCAACTTGGTACCGTCTACTTTATTAATTTCTAACGAATCGTAAATTTTTGGTAATTCAGTACCGGCAGCGAATGCTACGTCTATAACCGGACCTACAATTTGTGATACTTTACCCGTAACTTGAGACATTATATAACTATTTAATGTTTAGTATTTAACTATTTAAAAAGACCCTTTTTCCGAATGTATCGAATACGACCTTTTTTCAGGCTGCAAATATAGGCTTTTAAAATGAATAAAATAGCCTCTTTTATTTTGTTTTTTTCATGTCTAAATCTAAAGCTTATACACCACGCAAAAAGTATTGATTTTAGAATAGTTTTATTTGATTTTAAAATCATTAAATCGTACTTTTCCTACAAACATAATGTTCTTATCTAATTTTTCGTAAAACCATGGAAACATACGCTCAGGCACTCACTTATACTATACCGGGTTTCATAGTTCTAATACTTCTAGAGTACATAGTAAGTAGATGGAAAGGAATTTCGGTAAATCAATCCATGGACACTATCTCTAGTATTAGTTCTGGCATTACTGACACTTTAAGAAGTTTAACAGGACTTGCGGTAATTATTATTAGTTATGATTGGATGGTAGATCATATAGCATTGATTAAGATCAAATCTTCTTTATTAGTTTACATATTAACATTTATAGGTTTAGATTTCGCAGGATACTGGTCTCACCGTTTTAATCATACTATAAATTTATTTTGGAACAGACATATTATACATCATAGTAGTGAAGAATTTAACTTAGCATGTGCACTTCGTCAAAGTATTTCTGCTATTATATCCATTTATTTCTTTCTCTATATACCTTTAGCTTTATTAGGAATACCAGCAACTGTTGTAGCTCTTGTTGCTCCAATACATTTATTTGCTCAATTTTGGTATCATACTCGATTAATAAATAAAATGGGCGTTTTGGAACACATTATTGTTACCCCATCGCATCATAGGGTCCACCATGCAATAAATGACGAATATCTTGATAAGAATTATGCTCAGATTTTTATTTTTTGGGATAAGTTATTTGGAACATTTCAAGAAGAAATTTTTGAAAAACCACCAGTATATGGAGTTAAAAAACAAGTAAATACTTGGAACCCATTTCTAATTAACTTTATACACGTATGGGGAATACTTAAAGACGCTTGGAGAACAGAAAATATTTTTGATAAAATCAAAATCTGGTATATGCCAACAGGATGGAGACCCGATGATGTAAAAGAAAAATATCCTATTAAAATAACAACCAACCCTTATGTTAGGGAAAAATATCAAACTGAAAGCTCATTACTTTTGCAATTATGGTCTTGGACGCAATTAATAATCACTGTAACATTATTATATTACTTGTTAATCAGTTTTGGAAATTTAGAATTCACACAAATTATAAAGTACGCTATCTTTTTAGTTACCTCTATATTTGCTTACACTTCTTTAATGGATAGAAATATTATTTCTATTTATGCAGAATTTGTAAAACTTAACCTTGGAATATATTTCATTATTCAAGAAGGTGGTTGGTTTGGAATAGATAATATTCTATCAAGAGCGACCTATGCTATATTTATATATATTGTTTTATCTTTTATAATATCAATATACTTTCAGTTTATCGAAAGAAAATATGTTACCAAAACATTTAAACCGATTACATAAAAAAAGCCAATAAAGAAGAGTCTTTCTTTATTGGCTTTCTATTTAAAACATTTGAATTCTATTGTAACATCGGTGAATAAAATGTTGGATAATCTACCGCTTTTACCATTGGCAAATTAGAACCATAAGTCGTATTAATTGCTTTCATAGTTTCATTAGCAATAAATGCATATCCACGAGCAGTAGGATGCACTCCATCTAATGAAAACAATCCTCCGAACACCAAATTACTTTGTAATAAAAATTCATCAAAAGTAGTTCCTCCATCGGAAGCCGCAACTAATAAAGCATTTGTGTCTACAAATGCCAATCCCGCTTGTTGTGCAGCAGCAGCAATTGTAGCATTAAATGCTGTTGTAGCCACCGCTATTTCTTCCTGTTCCTCTGGTGTCAACACCCATTTATCAGCCAAAGGAATAGCTACACCATTTACCGTTTGTGGATTTCCAGGAATAGCCTCAGTACCAATAAAAGCACTAGAAGGCAATACTAACAAATCAGCGTCAGTAGCTTGCCTCATATTTATAAGAGCTCCATTTATACCTGTTAAATCTGTTAAGTCTTCATCTATAATTACTACAGCATTTCCTTCTCCCTCATTAAACATTATTTTTCTTTTAGCCATTTCAGCTGTTGCCAACTCTAATGAAGTCATATCTGATGTTGCTGGAAACAAAGCTCCTAAAGTTGCTGGATTTGCTGTTAAAAAAGCTAAGGTTGCATCCAACCCACCATTATACGCACCGTAAGCATTAACGCTGTTTAAAAAACCAGCTGTTGCTGCATCCAACGGAACTGGATTGTGAGGTACCGTTGTAAAATGTGGAATTGAAGTAACATCGGGAATATTAGCAATTACTCCTTTTGCTCCACCTGATGTTAAAGATGCTACCAATGCATTATATGCTCCATTAAATGTAGCAACATCAGTTATCGGATCTGTACCATCTCCTCCCGTCAATGCATATCCCAATACATCATTATTACCAATCCATAGAGAGAAAAATGTAGGATTCTGCACCATTGCATCTTCAATTACAGAAGCATTTGGATCAGTAGCCATACGAACAAAATAAGGATTTGCTAGACTAGGCAAACCAGCTATATTACCATACCCATTCGCTAACAAATGAAAACTTTTTGCTCCTGGAATTCCCATGTTATTAAAAGAACCCGATAAAATAGAAGAAATTTCTGTGGTTGGCAATTCAGGAACATCATCTGTAGGTGTAGTTCCTAACAATCTTGGACCAGACAAATTAGGAGGAGTAGGATCAGGATCACTGTAAAAATAAAATCTAGGATTTAATATAGGAGCCCCTCCCAATAGTGCTCCTCCAATATTATCACTCATTAAAGGTTGAGAGAATACTCCTCCCCCTACTAACGCAAATTGTTGCGCCAGAATATTGGGCATAGAATTTTCTTGTGCCTCAATAAATAGAGCTCCATCTGTAAAGCCAGCAGTCAAGGAGTTTCCTAGTGCAACATAGGTCGAAAAATCGGCTGTTCCAGAAATAAGCACCACTTCTTCAGTAGTTGCAGAATCATCATCTGATTCACAAGCTATAATCCCAAAAACCAATAAGATTAATAGCCATTTATATTGAATATTCATATCTATATTTCTTAAAATCGTTTATATTATTTTACAAGTTATTTATGGATACGCCTATGTAATATTGAGATCCAATAAATCCAGTACCAAAAGCAGTAAAATACTCATCTCCTAATATATTAGTAGCACCTCCTTTTATTGTTGCTTTTAATTTAGGAATAGTATAATTAATTTGGGCATTAACAACATTAAACGATGGTACATTTCCATCTCCAAATGAAGCTTCCCAGAAATAAGAATCACTCCAAGTCCAACTAGTATTAAATCCAAAGTTTTTAAATAATCTAGTATTACCAAACGATGCTTTTACTTTATGTTCTGGGGTATTAAAATTGGTTCTAAAATCAGGATCTTCATTTTCATCAAAATCTTGCTTTGTAAATGTATAATTTACTCCTATATCAAAATTTCCAAATATTTTAGTATCTACACCAACAGTTCCTCCAAATGACTTAATATCTACATCAGAATTAGTATACGCCTGATACACTTCAGTGTCCCCATTTTGTAAAGCGGCGAGAGATAACGTACCATCTCCTACTTCTCCATAAAGAGGAACTAATACATTTTCTGTAGAAATAAAGTCCGTATAAAGATTGTAATAACCACTTAGGTCAATAACAAAATTCTTTATCTTACCTCGATATCCAAGTTCTACAGCAACAACTTTTTCTGGCTCTACTAAGTCTACATTTGAAACTGTAGGATTACCTGCTAACACAGAGTTTAACGAAAATGAGTTTTCATAAGCTTGTCTTCCGACTACATCTGCTGTACTACTTCCCGTTAACAACTGACCATCACCACTTAAATCAAAAGTTCTAACATCTCTATCTAAATTTTCTGAAGCCGATCCTACAAGAATTGCTCTACCAACATTAAGCCCTATAAACAAATCCTGTGTTGCTGGGTTTCTAAAACCAGTTTGTGCAGACAAACGAATATTATGATTCCTATCAGCACCTGCAGTATAACCCAAAGATAATCTAGGAGAGAAGTTCCCATCAAACAATTCAGATTTATCATATCTAATTGATCCTGTTATTTTTAACCTATCATCAACTAACTTTTTTTGGATTTGTGTATATACTCCATACTCAGAATAACGAATAGGTCCGTCAAAATCTGTAAATATTGTTCCGGCAGAATTCAGCTTATACTCTCTAAATGATCCCCCAACCTGAATATCTGCAAAATCTTTTGTAATATGACTAAAATTGTAATTAACATCCACATGCCTTAATTGACTAGCATCCTGAAATTTTGATCCTGTAGCAAGATCAGGATCTGTAGTCACCGTATTAAACGCATTTTCAAACTCTGGAGTACCAGGGATTAATCTTCCCGTGTCCGCGGTTTGTCTCGCAATTAAATGAGCTTGTTCTGGCAATTGACCTGCAAGAGTTGCTTGCGCAAACGCTCCAGCATACTCTCCAAACCATGTTAAATCATCTTTCCACAATCTGTTTATATTGATTCCTGTAAATCTGGAATCATATGAATCTCCAGCATCTTCATCCGTAATATATCCTCTAACAAAAAAATTATCGTTTTTAATTTCTAACTTATGTTGTTGTAAGAAGAAATTACGAATAGAATATCGATTTGCACCCTGATAAATTGTAGTACCACGACCAACCTTTCCTAAATAAATAATCTCAAAATCGTTTGCAAAAGGGCGATAATGTAACGCAGCATCAAATTTGATGCTTTCAGCTTTATAATTATTTAGATCACTTTCTAAATATCCTGTTCTACTCACTTCTTCATTAGGTAGTAAATTTTCTGCTCCAGCCGGCAACACCCCAAGATTTACTAAAGCCACGCCAACTCCTCTAATATTAGTACTCACTTCATCTCCATAAACATTAAGCCCATCATAATTAGGGTCCAATCTCGTCCCTGTAATAATATCATCCGATACACTTACCTCGCTTGTAGCAAACCAATCCGTACCTCTTAGATATGAGAAATTAGCTTTTGCCGCAAACTTATCCGAAAATGCGTGTGCAATTCTAATTCCATAGTCATAATATTCATTATCACCAGAAGCTTCTTGAGAAGTAATCCCTCCTTTAAAATATGCACTTATTCCTTGATGATCAAAAGGATTCTTACTCGTCATAAACAAAATTCCATTAAAGGCATTTGCTCCATATAACGCAGAAGATGCTCCTGGAAGCAACTCAACACTGTTTACATCCAATTCAGTCATCCCCAATAAATTACCAAGAACAAAATTTAATGCAGGCGCAGAATTGTCCATTCCGTCCACTAACTGTACAAATCTAGTATTAGCAAAATCTGCAAATCCCCTAGTATTTACTGATTTAAAAGTTAAACTATTCGTATTAATATCAACCCCTTTTAAATTTTCTAAACCATCATAAAAGTCTGCTGCAGGTGTCGTTTTAATTTTCTTAATTCCAAAACGCTCTACACTTACTGGAGATTCAAATACTCGTTCTGGTGTTCTAGAAGCAGAAATAATAACTTCATCTAATTCTGTTCCTTCTTTTAAAGTAATCGTTAAATCACTTGAGCTAGATGTAATATTTACATTAGTAGTCTCAAAACCAACACTACTTACTATAATAGTAAAAGGAGGGGTTTCCTCCAGTGTTAATGTAAATAATCCATCAAAATCCGTAACAGTACCTACAGAAGCCCCTTGTAAAGCAATGTTCGCCCCAGGAATTGGTTGATTGTTATCATCAACGACCTTTCCACTAATTGTTGTTTGTGCAGTAGTAATAATGCCAAAAAAAAGCATTATTACTAACGTAATTGTCCTCATATCCTAATTAGTTTTTATGTTATGACAACAATATACGTTTTTTTGTCAATTCTTTAAAAAAAAGTTAAAATCATGTGTTTTTCATAAACTTAATACTTTTATTTTGATGATTTTATTATTTCTTTCTTCAATAATTGATTTTCGAATAAAATAAACTCATGGATCATGTTCTATTTTTAATAGGAATTTTTAGTTTTTTTCCATAAAAAAAACCTGTCTTAAAATTAAGACAGGCTTCCATATAATTTTATTTTTCTTTAATAATTAATTGATTTTCAGACACTTCATTAAAAATCAATTATATTATTATCACCAATATATTAATCTAACTTAGAAGTTATTAATTGTAAGTCCTAAGTAATATAATGAACCAATAGGAGCAGTTCCCACCGCAGTGAAATACTCGTTACCTCCAATATTAGTTCCACCGAGCTTAAGAGTTGTTTTTAATGATGGTATTCTATAGTTAACCTGCGCATCAAAAACGGTAAACGACGGAACATCACCTACAGCAAATGCAGATTCCCAAACATACTCTTCACTCCACTTCACAGCAGTATTGAAACCAAAATTTCTAAATAAATTATCATGTCCGAAATTTAATTTCGCTTTGTGCTCAGGTGTATTAAAATTAGTTCTAAAACCTGGATCTTCATTTTGATCAAAATCTTGTTTAGCATAGGTATAACTTGCTCCTAAATCAAAATCTCCAAATACCTTAGCGCTAACACCTAATATAGCACCATAAGAGTTAATATCTACATCAGAATTAGTAATCGTTTGAAAACCTGCAAAGTTCCCTGTTCCTATTGCTCCTTCGGCTTCTGGAGTACCTACGTTACCAGCTAAAGGACTAACTACATCAATTGTAGAAATAAAATCTTCATACATATTATAATAACCACTTAGATCTAATAAAAATTTACCAAAATCTGCTCTATATCCTATTTCAATAGCTGTTACTCTTTCTGGCTGTACAATATCAGGATTAGCAATTTCTAAATTTGCAGTTCCACCAGATCTAATAAATGCTTCTACAGATTCTGCAGTATATGAATTTTCATAAGCTGCACGACCCGTTATCGCTATACCGTTTATTGTTCTTGTAAAACGATCTAAATTATCAGGTGCCGAACCTACAATTGCTCCTTCACCTATATCAAGTCCCAAATACAAATCTTGAGTCGTTGGGTTTCTAAAACCTGTTTGAATAGAAGCACGAAGATTACGGTTTCTATTCTTACCAAGTGTATATCCTACTGAAAATCTTGGGGAGAAGTTACCATCAAACAATTGTGATTTATCATAACGAACAGATCCCGTTAATTTTAATCTATCGTCTAATAACTTTTTCTGAATTTGTGAATATACTCCAATTTCTGAGTAATTAATTGCTCCATCAAAATCAGTATAAAAAGTACCTGCAGAGTTTAAAGAGTACTCTCTAAAAGATCCACCAACCTGAATATCAGCAAAATTATTTGTGATATGTCCTAAATTATAATTAGCATCTACGTGTCTTAACTCTGTTTTAGATTTAAATCTTGATCCAGTTTGAAAATCTGGAGTACTTGTTACTTCATTAAAAGCACTTTCAAAACCAACTGAGCCTGGCTCTAATCTACCTGTATCTGCAAAATCCCTAGCAGCTTGATGTCTTTCCTGATCCGTACCGGCAGCATTAGCAAAAGTAACAGCGTATTGATTAAACCAATCTTCATCACTTTTCCAAGTTCTATTAATATTAATACCAGTAAATCGTAAATCATAAGTATCACCAGCATCTTCTGCAGAAATATACCCTCTCACAAAGAAGTTATTATTTCTAACCTCTAATTTATGCTGCTGAAAAAAGAAATCTTTTAAAGAAAATCTGTTCGAATCTTGAAAAATCGTTTGTCCTTTTCCTAATTTACCTGCATAAATAATCTCGAAATCATCATTGAAAGGCTTGTAATGAACTGCTCCATCAAACTTAATGCTTTCGGCATTATAATCTGTAAGATCAGATTCATTATATCCAGTTCTAGTAACAACACCAGCACCAGGAAGAAGTGCTCTTACTTCATCTCCGTATACATTTAATCCATTATAAGCAGGATCTAATTCTCTACTTAACCCCGGATTCTCTATATTATCTTGACTTATTGCAAACCAATCTGTACCATTTAAATATGAAAAGTTTGCTTTAGCTGCAAAATTATCTGTAAAAGCATGAGCAACTCTTACACCTACATCGTAAAATTCATTATTACCTGCAGCTTCTTGAGATGTAATACCACCTTTAGCGTAAGCACTAATACCCTGTTTCTCAAAAGGACTTTTACTGGTCATAAACAAAATACCATTAAAGGCATTCGCTCCGTATAGTGCAGAAGAGGCTCCAGGAAGAAGCTCGACATTTTCCACATCCAACTCATTCATTCCAATAAGGTTACCTAATGCAAAGTTTAATGAAGGAGAAGTGTTATCCATTCCATCTATTAACTGAACAAAACGGGTATTCGTAAATGAAGCAAAACCTCTAGTATTAATGGATTTAAAGGTTAAACTATTCGTGTTTACATCTACTCCTTTTAAGTTTTCCAAACCATCATAGAAATCTACAGATGGCGTATTTTTAATTTCTTTAACACCGAATCTTTCAATACTTACCGGTGATTCAAATAAACGTTCTGGTGCTCTAGAGGCTGATATTACAATCAAATCAAGAACATTACCTTCTGAAAGGACTATTACCACTTCTTCTGATTCTGAAGTTACTTCTACCGAACTAGCCTCGTATCCAATACTACTTGCCGTAATTGTAAAAGGTAGTTCTTGAGTCACTTTTAACGTAAAAAGACCATCAAAATCGGTAACTGTTCCTATTGCATCTCCTTTTAATGAGATATTAGCTCCTGGAATTGGTTGATTAAACTCATCAATCACTCTACCGCTAATTGCGGTCTGAGCATTACTAATAACGCATATAAATAGCGTTACTATAAAAGTAAATTTTTTCATAAATAGGTTATTTTAAAGCTTAAGTTTGTTGGGGGAACTTAAATTTGTAAAAACGAAATCTATATAATTTCGGCGGCGAAACTACTA
The DNA here is from genome assembly GCF_900109375.1 of Aquimarina amphilecti. Taxonomy (GTDB): domain Bacteria; phylum Bacteroidota; class Bacteroidia; order Flavobacteriales; family Flavobacteriaceae; genus Aquimarina; species Aquimarina amphilecti. The sequence continues at coordinate 551,879 of NZ_FOAB01000002.1, read as the reverse complement.
AAAAAAGTTATAAAACAACAATTTTTAAGTTAGTTTTTATCGATTAAATGCAAAAAAGTACGACATATCGTACTTTTTTGCATTTAAATATGTATTTCGTCTATTTATATCTACTACTCAACGGTTACGGATTTCGCCAAATTTCTTGGCTGATCTACATTCTTATCCAACATAACAGCAATATGATATGATAATAACTGAAGTGGTATTGTCGTTAGTAAAGGTGTTAAAAACTCAATAGTTTCTGGTATTTCAATTACGTGATCCGCGAGTCCTTTTACAGTTTCATCACCTTCGGTAACAATCCCAATAATCTTCCCTTTTCTCGATTTAATTTCTTGAATATTACTAACAACCTTATCATAGTGCCCTTTTTTAGTCGCAATAACGACAACAGGCATTTGCTCATCTATTAACGCTATTGGACCATGTTTCATTTCCGCAGCAGGGTATCCTTCAGCATGGATATAGGAAATCTCTTTTAACTTCAAAGCTCCTTCCAAAGCTACTGGAAAGTTATATCCTCTTCCTAAATACAAGAAATTCTTTGCGTCCTTATACTTATCCGCAATTAATTTTATATGCTCGTTAGATTCTAAAGCAATCTTCACTTTTTCGGGAACACGTTCTAATTCCTGAAGATAATAATGAAAATCACTATTAGAAATAGTTCCTTTTCTTTCAGCTAATTTCAATGCAATTAAAGATAGTACAGTAATCTGAGTAGTAAATGCTTTTGTAGAAGCTACACCTATTTCAGGTCCTGCATGGGTATATGCTCCAGCATGAGTTTCTCTAGAAATAGAAGATCCAACCACATTACATACTCCAAAAACAAATGCTCCTCTTTCTTTAGCTAATTTAATCGCTGCCATGGTATCAGCAGTCTCTCCACTTTGAGATATTGCAATAACCACATCATCCTGGTGAATTACAGGGTTTCTATATCTAAATTCAGAAGCGTACTCGACTTCTACAGGAATTCGTACAAGTTCCTCAAAAATATATTCAGCAACAAGACCCGCATGCCAAGAGGTTCCACAAGCGATCACAATAATTCGTTTAGCGTTTAACAATTTCGCTAAATTATCATCAATCCCTGCCATTTTTATAATCCCTTCAGCAACTCTTATTCTACCTCTATATGTATCACTAATGGCACTTGGTTGTTCATAAATCTCTTTAAGCATGAAATGGTCATATCCACCTTTTTCAATTTGCTCTAGATTAATCTGTAGTTCCTGTAAATAAGGATCTACCAAACTATCATCCTTTATCTTTCTAACTTTTATACCTTTATTTCGACGAACAATTGCCATTTCACCATCTTCAAGATATATTGCGTTATTAGTATATTCTATAAACGGTGACGCATCCGAGGCTATAAAAAATTCATCTTCTCCTACTCCAATAGCCAATGGACTCCCTAATCTTGCAACAACAATCTCATCTGGCTTTTTTTTATCAAAAACGGCGATAGCATAAGCTCCAACAGTTTGATTTAAAGCAATCTGAACAGCTTTTCCTAATTTTACACCTTCCTTCGTTTTCACATCCTCTATTAGATTCACTAAAACTTCGGTGTCCGTTTCTGAGGTAAAAGTATACCCTCGATTTATTAACTCTTTTCTAAGGGATTCATAATTTTCAATAATACCATTATGAATAATCACCAAATCACCTGAGTTAGAGTAATGCGGATGAGAATTCACATCATTTGGCACTCCGTGAGTAGCCCATCTAGTATGACCAATCCCTACATTTCCATTCGTAGAAATTTCTTTTACCAATCTTTCTTCTAGATCTGCCACTTTACCTTTGGTTTTGGATAATTTTATATCCTGTCCATCGTAAAGAGCAATTCCAGCTGAGTCATACCCTCTGTACTCTAATCTTTTCAATCCTTTTAATATAATTGGATAGGCTTCCCTATGACCTATATACCCTACTATTCCACACATGGTTTAATTGTTTGTCGGTTAATTACTTTTTGATTCCGTATAAAAAATATCAAGCTTTAAACGCTTTTCTTCTGGAACACTAGCTCCGGTCCCATAAAGAATTGTTCCTTCATGAGATATTATAGATGAAAAGGGGATGATTTCATCTTCGGTACTTGCGGGGGTAAATCCTTCGGCATTTGCCGTAATATTAACGTTTTGAGATACGGATAATCCTAATTTTACATTATCATCACCCTCATTTAAAACATCAATTATATGTCTTGTTAATCTAATTTTATAAAACTCACCATTTTCATCGCTATCTCTTGTTATAACTCCTAAATGTTCCGTAACAGAGATAATTGGTTCTGCTTGGTTAGAAGTTGGATCAGCTTGATAATCTATAAGCACTGTACCTGTATCCAAGTTAAAGATATAAATTCTTTCTGGCTCTGTATCTCCAGAAGATACCGCATCTTGATTTATATAAAACTTCATACTTGCTTCATTAATCAACCAATCCTGTCTTCTTAAAAATTCTAACTCACTTTCTGATTCTCCATCTTCATTAGTTACTGTACCAGTAAACAAATCTATAATAGCAAAAGAACCTTCACCACCCTTAAGATATAAATTCTCTTCTCCATTAACCACATCCTGATCAGCTAATTCAACTTCTATAGTAGTATTAAAAACTGTATCAATACCATTAACGATATTATTAGAAAAATTTAATTGTAATTCTCCAGTATCTTTTACCAAATCAGTTGTATCATCATCTTCATCCTCATCTAGAGTATCAATTTTATCAAAAGAATAGTGCAGAGTAATACTTGCATCTGCTATATCAAAAAACACTAAACTTCCATCAAGACTATTCAATTCCGCCTTAAAGTAAACACCTCTAAAATAATTATTAAAGTTGTTGACATTACTTAATTCAATACTACCTTCTTTATCCAAAAACACTGTAGTAAAATAATCTATAAGTTCTTGATTACCTAATCTAGCATTACTAGGGTTTAGTGCAGTCGCCTCTACTGCAGCTGCATCCGAAATCAACACCTGTCTTAATGCCGGTATGATTGTACTCACCTGAGGATCGGTATCTTCATCTGTATCATCATCTTCGGTTAGAAGCTGAATTTCACTTGCTTCAGGCCTGAAATTGTTTATCTCAAATAACAATCTATCTTCTACAGTTGGCCCAAAGTTTTCTCTTATATCATTGGAATAATATATTTGTCTTTGCTCAGAACCTTCATCTAAATCAAAATCTCTCAAAAAATAATCAGATCGATAAAGTGATAAATTAACTGTTCCCGAACCATAAACAGAGTCTAATTCAAATGTATTAGTCACTACTCCATCATCATCCGTAACAGTTTCTGTTAGTTCACTAAAATAAGACAATCTCAATACCACACTATCTAAAACCGCATTGTCTCCAAAAGTTGGGTTTATTCTACTAGGTAATACCTGCGATAATACATTATACGTAGATTGCCCATATACTGGATCAGTATAAATACCTAATAAATTATTCGGCAAACCACTTGTTTGTACTCTTCCGAACCTTTTACTATAAGCTATAGGAACTGCATTATACTCATTATCCTCAAAGTTTACATCTCCAATTACCTCACTTCCAACAGAATTAAAATCATCGTCACAAGATACAATAGTAAAAACAACAGCTACTATAACTGTTATTTTGATCAATACATTTTTCAAATTCATAATAGTTCCTATTGCTATACCAACACCTCTGTTTGATAGAAGGCTTCATAGGCATCCGCAAATTCATCTGGTTTTTTATATTCTAATACAGGTTGGTCGATAGTTTCTAAATGTTTGGAAAGCTCCGCCGGAATTTCTTCTGATCCAACAATGATAGCATCAGAATTATCAATAGCAACTTTCATAACATTGTTATATGTCGGCTTTGCTAAATCAGTGATCTTATCCTCATCAATACCATCAAACTTCACTTTCTCCAACATATTTTTATCTAATGTACCTTTATACCCATGATCATAAACCGAGGTTACAATCTTACTATCGTTAAACAAAGGTTCATTAGCATAATAGTTTCTTAAATACAGCGGAAGCATCGAAGCTAACCATCCGTGAACGTGAATCACGTCTGGAGACCAATTTAATTTTTTAACTGTTTCAATAACACCTTTTGCAAAAAATATTGCTCGCTCATCATTATCTGGAAACAAGTTTCCTTCTTCATCAGTTAGTGTTGCCTTTCTTTTGAAATAATCTTCATTATCAATAAAATATACCTGCATCCTTTCTTTCGGGATAGAAGCTACTTTGATAATTAAAGGCATATCTAGATCATTAATTACTAGGTTCATCCCTGATAAACGAATTACTTCGTGTAACTGATGTCTGCGTTCATTAATATTTCCATATCTAGGCATAAAAATTCTAATTTGCCCGCCTTTACTATTTACCATACGTGGTGCTTCAAAGGACATTGATGAAATCTCTGTCTCTGGTAGGTAAGGTATTACTTCTGATGATACGTACAATATCCTCTTGTCTTTCATATGATCTACTTTTCTCGTCTCCTTCGGAATAAATTTTTGCAAAATTACGAAAATTTATGTAGTCTGCCAGTAATATCTTATTTTTGCACGCCTTTAACTTTTAGATAAATGCGGGTATACGAGAAAAGACTGGACGTTAAACAACATGTTGCAGACTTACATAAACAAAAAAAAAGCATTGGTTTTGTCCCGACAATGGGAGCTTTACACCAAGGTCACCTTGCTTTGGTAAAAAGAGCTATTGACGAAAATCAAGTTGTGATAGTGAGTATATTTGTTAATCCCACTCAGTTTAACAATTCTGAAGATTTAATAAATTATCCACGTACTCTAGAATCTGATATTGCACTTTTATCTAAAGTATCTGATGATATTATTGTTTTTGCTCCTCTTCCTAAGGAAATATATGGAGAAGAAACAAAATCAATCAAATATGACTTTAAAGGACTAGAAAATGAAATGGAAGGTAAATTTAGACCCGGCCATTTTGATGGAGTAGGAACAGTACTTAAACATTTTTTTACTATAGTTTCCCCAACCAAGGCTTATTTTGGCGAAAAAGATTTTCAACAACTTCAAATTGTCAGAAAATTAGTGACTATAGAAAAAATGTCATTAGAAATTATAGGATGTCCAATTTATAGAGAAGAAAGTGGTTTAGCACTAAGTTCAAGAAATAAGAGGTTAAGTCAAAAACAGCTTCAAGCATCTCCTTTGATTTATAAAACACTAAATCAGGTCAAAAATGATTTTGGCACAAAAAGTGTAAAGAATTTAACAGATTGGATTACGGAACAATTTAAAAATAATGATCTACTAGAATTAGAATATTTTGAAATTGCTAAAGTTTCCAACCTAAAATCAATCCGAAGAAAACGGAAGGACACTAAATATCGAGCTTTTATAGCAGTTTTTGCAGGAGAAGTTAGACTTATTGATAACATAGCCCTAAATTAAAATTAACTAAATTTGTAACATGTTTGTACACGTTGTAAAATCCAAAATTCACCGCGTTAAGGTAACAGGCGCGGATCTCAATTATATAGGAAGCATAACCATTGATGAAGATTTAATGGATGCCGCTAATATAATAGAAGGTGAAAAAGTACAGATCGTCAACAACAACAATGGCGAACGACTAGAAACCTATGCAATTCCAGGCCCAAGAAATAGTGGAGAAATCACACTAAACGGAGCTGCTGCCAGAAAAGTAGCTAAAGGAGATATCTTAATTCTTATCACCTATGCAATGATGGATATTGAAGAAGCTAAAAAATTTAAACCATCACTTTTATTTCCTAACGAGGAAAACAATTTACTAAAGTAAAAGAGTGAACCCTAAACTTATAAAATTCTTAAAAATAATACTCCCATTTATGTTGGGAGTTTTTTTAATTTGGTACTTTCTAAGTTCGGCAACTCCAGAATATAGAAAGGAACTATTACAAAACATTAAGAATGCTGATCCAATTTGGGTTTTACTATCTCTCGGACTTGGTATTATTTCTCATATTTCAAGGGCATATCGTTGGAAGTTCTTATTAACTCCATTAGGACATAACCCTAAACTATACAATAGTTTTATGGCTGTAATGGCTGGTTATTTAGCGAATCTTGGCGTACCTAGATCCGGAGAGGTTTTACGCGGATTTACTATATCGACTTATGAAAAAATTCCTTTCGAAAAAGCGTTTGGAACTATAGTTTCCGAAAGAATTATAGACCTCATTATGCTAATCATTGTCACTGCAGGTGCTGGTATTTTGCAAACCGAATATTTACTTAACTTCCTTGAAGAAAAAAATATTAATCCTTTATTTACACTAGGGATTATATTGTCATTAATTCTAATAGGAATTTTAGGACTTAAGATTCTTCAAAAATCATCCAATAAATGGATTATTAAAATTAGAGATTTCGGAATGGGTTTATTGGATGGAATGAAAAGCATATTTGCAATGAAACAAAAATGGGCTTTTCTTTTTCACACCTTATTAATTTGGTTTCTATATATACTTATGTTTTATGTCATAAAATTTGCTGTTCCTAATTTACACAGTGCTTCTATGGGAGTAATTCTAGTTGCATTCGTAGTTGGCTCTTTTTCTATGTCTACTACTAATGGTGGTATAGGTATTTTACCATTTCCGATTGTTGTTGGTGCTGTTTTTGTCTTTTTTGGTTTCGAAAAAAGTGATGGAGAAGCTTTTGGATGGATTCTATGGGGCTCACAAACAGCAATAAATATTGTTGTTGGAGCGTTATCATTTTTATTCCTACCTATTTTAAACAGAGGGAAAACAACATAAAACAAAAAACATTAAACCCTTTATAAACAATGTATTAATTGTTTTCCATCTATTAAATTATAAAATTTTAAAGATTTAAAATAATTTATATCTTGTCACTCGCTTAACCTTAATCTTACTACTTATGAAGAAAAGTCTATTTTTAATTCTTATATCCTTCTTTACCTCTATCTCGTTTGGACAGGTAAAATATGAAACATTTAGATCTATAAAATTAGATCAAAACCGAGATTTGAAAATCCAACTACCACGTAATTATGAGAAAAACGAGGATAAAACGTATCCTGTGATCATTGTATTAGATGGAGATCATTTATTCGAACCCGTAGCTGGTAATGTTGATTATTTCTCTTATTGGGAAGATATGCCCGAATCAATTGTAGTAGGTGTTTTACAAAGAAAAACAAGAGAAGATGACTGCAGATATGATTTAGCTAGTTATCTGCCTGAAGGAAAAGGAGCAGAATTTTTCGAATTTATTGGTCAAGAATTACTACCTTACATCAATGAAACCTATAGAACTGCTCAGCTAAAAATGATAGTTGGCCACGATTATACTTCTAATTTTATAAATTACTTTCTATTTAAAGAAAACCCAATTTTTCAGGCTTATATTAATTTGAGTCCGGAATTGACACCTCCGATGGAAGAGCGAGTTTTTAATGTATTAAGTAGCGCAAAATCTGATGTATGGTACTACCTCGCTACAGCCACAAATGATGCAGAAAACATTAAGAAAAACTTGATTGCTGTAGACGAAAAATTATCGACTATTGAAAACCCAGAAGTTAATTATTTCTTTGATAATTTTGATGAATCCTCTCATTACACTTTAGTAGGTCGAGCAATTCCAAAGGCGTTAGAAACAATTTTCGAAATGTATCGTCCTATTAGTAAAAAGACTTACAAGGAAGATATTCTTACTTTAGAAACATCTCTTTATGATTATTTAGTAGATGTATACAATACTACTGAAAAACTCTACGGATTCAAACGTCAGATCAGAGTAAATGATTTTATTGCGGTTTCTACAGCTATCGAAAAAAAGGAATTGTGGGAAGAGTTAGAACCTCTTGGAAAATTAGCTATTAAAGAACATCCAGAAACAATGTTAGGTTATTATTATCTTGGCCTAGGTTACGAACAACTAGGAGAGCCTAAAAAAGCAATGAGAGCTTATGAAAATGGGTTTTTATTAAATGAAATAGCTTTTCTTACCAAGGATTATATGTTAGAAAAAGTAAATAAAATAAAAGAAGATTTTGGTTACTAATTAAAATATCTTCTTTTTTTAAAACATATTAGAAAAGATCCCAGTTTTGGGATCTTTTTGTTTTCAAACTAGTTGCAAAACCAACCTAAATAATAGTATTTTTACCTACAATTAATAAGCTATGGCCAAAACCAAAACTGTTTTTTTCTGCCAAAATTGTGGCGCTCAATATGCTAAATGGCAAGGACAATGTACTTCATGCAAAGAATGGAATACCATCGCAGAAGAAGTAGTTCAGAAAGCTTCTAAAAATGATTGGAAAGATCCTAGCTCCTCTTCGAAGGAAAAAAGAATCTCAAAACCCTTAAAAATTTCTGAAATCGATACTAGTCATGAAGCTAGATACAATACCGATGATGTAGAATTAAATAGAGTCCTTGGAGGAGGGATTGTTCCTGGATCTCTTACTTTATTAGGAGGAGAACCTGGTATAGGAAAAAGTACATTACTATTACAGATTAGTTTAAAACTCCCATATAAAACATTATACGTTTCAGGCGAAGAAAGTCAAAAACAAATTAAAATGCGTGCAGAACGTATTCAATCTAAAACTGATAATTGTTTAATTCTTACCGAAACCAAAACCCAGAACATTTTTAGACAAATTGAAGCTACTGAACCAGACATAGTCATCATAGATTCAATACAAACATTGCATAGTGACTATATAGAAAGTAGTCCAGGAAGTATTTCTCAAATTAGAGAATGTACAACAGAACTTATCAAATTTGCTAAAGAAACGGCTACTCCGGTAATCCTTATTGGTCATATTACAAAAGATGGAAATATTGCCGGACCTAAAATTCTGGAACATATGGTAGATACTGTACTCCAGTTTGAAGGGGATAGAAATCATGTATATAGAATTTTAAGAGCTCTAAAAAATCGTTTCGGTTCTACGTCAGAATTAGGAATTTATGAAATGCTAGGAAGTGGATTAAGAGAAGTTACAAATCCTAGTGAAATTTTGATCTCAAAAAAAGAAGAGGAGTTAAGTGGTACGGCTATCGCAGCAACTGTCGAAGGTATGAGACCGTTAATGATAGAAATACAGGCGCTCGTAAGCACAGCAGTCTATGGAACACCGCAGCGGAGTGCTACAGGCTACAACCTAAAACGTCTAAATATGATTCTTGCGGTATTAGAAAAACGTGCAGGATTTAGATTAGGAGCAAAGGACGTATTTCTGAATATAACAGGTGGAATTTCGGTAGATGATCCAGCGATTGATCTAGCTGTAGTAGCAGCGATATTATCTTCTAACGAAGATATCCCGATACCCAAAGATTTTTGTTTTGCAGCAGAAGTTGGTCTTGCAGGAGAAATTAGACCTATTAACAAAGTAGAACAGAGAATTCAGGAGGCCGAAAAATTAGGTTTTGCTACTATTTTCGTCTCTAAATACAATAAAATTTCTCAAAAAAATACGACTATCAATATCCAATTAGTTGCTAAAATTGAAGACATAGTTGAATATTTATTTGGATAATTTCTAATCCTTAAGGTGCTGGATTAGGTATTTGCGCATGAACTTCATTAATTTCATTTATTATCTGTTCTGATAATACAACATCAATACTACCAATGTTTTCTCTTAGTTGCTCTATAGAAGTAGCTCCAATAATATTACTTGTTACAAAAGGTTGCTGATTAACAAATGCCAATGATAATTGTGTCAAACTAATATTGTGTTTTTTAGCAATCTCATTATATAATCTAGTTGCTTTAAAACTATTCTCATTCATATACCGATTGTAATTAGGAAAAAGATCTACTCTAGAGTTTTTAGGAATCTCCTCTAGGTATTTACCTGTAAGCATTCCGAAACCGAGTGGAGAATACGGTAAATGCCCTACATTTTCACGATGCAAAACCTCTACAAGACCTATTTCATCCTTTCTATTTAATAAATTATATGGGTTTTGAATGGTAATCATTTTTGGAGCTCCATTTCTAGCTTCTTCCGTGTAACGCATCATACCATATGCAGTCTCATTAGAAACACCTATTTGCCTTATTTTACCTTGTTTTACAAAACCATTAAGACTCTCTAAAACTTCGGAAAAATTATCTTTCCAAGTGTGTTCATTATCATGCGTATACCCCAGTTGTCCAAAATAATTAGTATGCCTTTCTGGCCAGTGCAACTGGTATAAATCTATATAATCAGTTTGTAATCGTTCTAAACTTTTATGAACGGCATCTTCAATCTCTTTTTTATCAAAACCTTTATTTCTTATGTGTTTAGAAAACTCGGCTGGCCCCACTATTTTTGAAGCAATTACTACCTCATCTCTTTTTCCGGACTCCTTTAACCAAGTTCCAATAATTTTCTCGGTACTTCCTTGAGTTTCTTTTTTTGCAGGCACAGAATAAAGTTCTGCAGTATCAATAAAATTAACCCCTTGACTAATCGCATATTCTATCTGTTGATGACCTTCAAGTTCCGTGTTTTGTTCTCCCCATGTCATAGAACCTAGACATATTTTACTAACTTTAATATCCGTATTTGGTAATGTTGTATACTTCATTCTCTAATTGGCTAATTTTCTAAATACATAAAGATTCAAAAATAAAAACTCTCTTTTTACTTATTCAAAAAATTATCATAATAAACTCCAATGCGAGAATATTATCCACAGTAATGATCTAAAATATCTACATAATAATGAATCAAAAATATTCAAAAAACCTATAACTAGCTGATTGTCAAATTGTTGTTTTCACTTTTGTTTTATGGTATAATTATTCCAATACTATAAACATCTAAGAAAGCAACTAATTCTTATGATGATGAACAAAAACTAAACAAATTTATACCAACCAAAATGAGGTTCATTGATGACCTCGAAAAAAGGGTGTTTTTTATCAAACCCTATACTTTTTTAACCGGAAAAAGAGCTTCACTAATAGAAGCTCTTTTTTTTGTTTACAATTACTTCTTAGAAAAATATATGTATATAAATATATATAATTATAATTATATGTATATTTTTTTATACATTTAAACAAATCAAACTTAATCATTTAGGGATTATAATGTTAAACACGTACTACAAAGACCTTACTTCAGAAAACAAACAATTTGCAGTTTATAGAATAGCTTCCAAAACTCTTATTAATAAAGAAATAGTCCAAAAAGTATTACAACGTTATAACCCTTTAATGGAGATAAAAGAAAATAGAGTCGTAATTAACAAAAATTCTTATAACAAACTTGTTCGAGAAATATACAAAGAACACTTACTTATGGAATAAAAAAACGGATGCAGTTACCCCATTACCACATCCGTTTCACAACTAACCAACCTAAAAATTAATTCCTCACTCATCCAACACTTATTATTCTTTAGATTGATATAAAAGTATTATCTTTCTATGAGTGACAAAAGCAATAATGAGGGAAGCAAGAGTTTGATTGAGGGAAATGGTCGTTTTTTTTATGCAGTTGTATACACCATAAGGAACGGAGATTATATTGTAAAAACTAATACTTTGAAAAAGAAATGTAGAATATAAACCAAGCTTATAGACAAGTTACAACTTTACCGGTTTGATCTATTATTCATCTTTAGGTAGCTTTTGGAAACAAAAAAAGCGCTTATCGCGCTACTATTATGACATTGGTAATATCTCTATTACTTTACCATATACATTTTTGGTCCATCCATTGATGCGACCTCGGTTATTACCGATTAGTAATCCTCGTTTTACATTTTTGCCTTTGACTAAATGTGTAAAACAGTTTCCTCTTACTTTACAAAAAACAATGTCTCCCGCTTCGCAATCCTCCCAGTTTACGGGTTCCAATACAACGGGTTGTTTTGATCGTAAGATTGGTAACATAGAATTACCCGGTTCTTTGGAGACAATCGTCTCACCATTCAATAGCTTTTGAATTTTCCAATTCATAATCATAGTTTTAAAAAATTAATATTTAATTCAAAAACTATGGAGTATGGTTTTGCAAAGAACGTGTACCTAAGTACATCACAAAGATAGGTGTTTTTTAATAATCCTTATTGCTCCTCTACTTCATTCACTTTTTTGGTTACACCGCATTTTCTGCGAACAGTTCTTTCGGAAAGTGCCGCTGCATTTCTAGCCTGATTCTCAGAAGCGCGACCATCATTAATTATTGCATCATACACGGTTTTATTTTCTATAAGACCACGTAAAACACAAATAAAACCAGGACTGTCTTTACCTTTATAACGACTCTTTTTTTTAGGCTTCGTAACCAATTCGCCGAATAAACGACCTTTTAATACTTTATCTTGATTAACTGCTACCACAAATTCATATAATAAATTCTCTTCTTCAGAATCCATATCACTTACTTTATCTAAGACATTGGAATACTGATCATTGGTGAAATCAAAATATTGATAAAAATCAAAATAAGTGCCTTGGTCTTCTTCCTGTTCTTCACCATCTTCTGAATACTCATCACTTTGCGTTTCTTCTTCTTCGTAGTATTCTTCTTCGCTTTCCTGACTCACACCTTTAATCACAGATAATACTACTATTATAAAAATGGATAACCTCTTCATTTGCTGTATGGTTTTAAATTAATTTGGGTATTATAAACGTCTGAGAATGTTCTTTTGTTATCTATCTCCTTTATTTTTAAGAATTTTACTATATGCATAATTAAGGATTTTATTTTTGTTTCCTAAATTCGTGGCATACTTTTTGGAAACTTCAAATTAAAATAGTTATTTTAAAGCAGTTTTTAAGATAACTTTAATACTAAATTTATATTTATTCCGTTTTGGAATACGTGAAATCAAATACGTAGTTTTGATACTAAATTATTATAACACCCAAATATTATGAAAAAATTATTTCTACTTTTACTTATGGTAGGCGCAGGATCAACTATTCAAGCACAGGAAGATTGGTCTAGAATGACTGAAATTTTCGATCAAGTATATAGCCTTGCTACGGATCTTAATGAGCAAACCGAAAAAGTTACTGCACAAGGAAGCGTAATCTCTATTGTTACTGGAAAAGGCACTGTATCTGTTGAAAGAAAATTAGATCCTAAAAAAGCAAAAGAATTAAAACATTATCAATACAACTTATTAACTTCTGCTGGAAAGGTTGTCGTTTTAGATAAAATGAACGCTGAACGTGTAATCGAAACTTTTCAATCGAAACTTTTAAAATTGAAAGAGGAGTTAAGAGTTAATCAAGATGCTGATGTAGAAAACATTTTGAATAGTCTATTCAACTAAGTTTACATACTAGAAAGTATAAAAAAAAGCGCTCAAATGAGCGCTTTTTTTTATACTTTCTATTTACTACTATATATCATTTAATAATTTAGATATTTCATCTAATTTAGGAGTTAAGATTACTTCTATCCTTCTGTTCTTTGCCTTACCAGTTGATGTCTCATTAGATGCCACTGGAGAGAACTCTCCTCTTCCTGCAGCGGTGAGATTCTGTGCATCTATTTGTGGATTCTCTAATAAAAGATTTACAATTGCCGTTGCTCTCTTGGTAGATAAATCCCAGTTTCCTTTTAACTGACCATTACCAGTATATGGTACATTATCCGTATGACCTTCTATAAGTACAGCAATATCATTATTTTCTCCTAAAACAGATCCTAATTGTTTTACCGCCTGTCTTCCCTGCGTTCCTACCGCCCAACTACCAGAAGCAAATAACAGTTTGTTTTCCATAGAGATATACACTTTACCATTTCGTTCTTCGACCGTTAATCCCTTTCCTTCAAAATTTCGTAAAGCTTTAGAAATAGCACTTTTTAGGGCTTGCATTTTAGCATCCTTTGCTGCAATCAATCCTTCTAATTCATCTACTCTTTTAGAACGACTCTCTAAATCTCTCTGCAGTTTTTCTAGACGATTTCGTTCTGCGGCTAATGTTCTTTCTTTATCTTCTAGCTGGGACAATAACTCTCTATTTCTCTTATTATTTGCATTAAGAGCAGCGGCGCTATTCTCACCTAAAGCGTCATATGAATTTTTTAAATTCTCATAATTTGTAGAAAGCGCATCATATTTGGTTCTCAATTCATCTCTTTCTGCTCTAGTTTTTTCATACTCCTTATTGAGCTGATCCAATGCCAGTTTATCCGCATCACTAGTTTTTTGTAAAACTTTATAGGTATCCTGCAACTTTCTATTATCCCTTTTTAATCGAGAATATTTGCCTTCTAGCTCCTTGTGTACTTTAGAAGAAACACACGAAGTAGCAAATGTTCCTATACATATTAGTATCGCAATTCTTTTTATCATAATTTTTTCTGTTTAAGTCAATCTGAACTTGTCGAAAACTAGACAGGTTTTAACACTTCGACAGGCTCAGTGTGACAATTTCTTACATATTTAATTCTACCATGATCGGACAATGATCACTATGCTTTGCTTCTGATAGAATAACCGCTCTTTCTAACTTATCTTTTAGCGGTTGTGCTACCATCCCATAATCCAAACGCCAACCTTTATTATTGGCTCTAGCATTAGCTCTGTAACTCCACCAAGAATAATTATGAGGATCTGCATTAAAATGTCTGAAGGAATCTATAAATCCACTTTCCATAAAATTACCAATCCATTCTCTCTCTACAGGTAGAAACCCTGACACGTTTTTATTACGTACCGGATCATGAATATCAATTGCTTGATGACAAATATTATAATCTCCTAGAATTACTAGATTAGGATGTGATTTTTTTAACTCATTAATATACTCCTGAAAGTCATCCATAAACTTAAGTTTATGGTCTACACGTTCTATATTCGTTCCACTTGGTAGATATAAACTCATAATAGAAACACCATTAAAATCAGCTCTAAGATTACGCCCTTCATGATCCATATAATCGATACCAGTTCCGTACTCTATATGATCTGGCTCTGTTTTAGATAAAATAGCGACACCACTATATCCTTTTTTCTGTGCGCTATACCAATAGTTATATTTGTATCCTGCATCTGCAAAAACATCTAAATCTAACTGCTCTTTATTTGCCTTAATTTCCTGCAAACAAATCACATCTGGATTTGCTTGTAGCAACCATTCTATAAATCCTTTTTTTAGTGCTGCACGGATTCCGTTTACGTTGTATGATATTATTTTCATAGTATATTTTAAAAACATCAGCTAAGATATTTTAAAAATTACTTTTTATCGTAATGATACCTGCACAAATATTCATTCTAACATACGCTAGTAATTACAAAATAGGTTAACGTTATTTACTTTCTAAAACCTCAATGGTTTTCTTTGGTTTTTTAGTTCGGATTCTAATCGTTTGGTATTGCCAACTATCATTTCTTTTATTTGCTACGACATCCATTTTTCCTTTTTGCTTAGATCCTTTTATCCCAACCGTTATAATCGCTTTACCTTCTTCGGCATATCGAACCTCTCCTTCCAAAAGCTCAAAAACACTAATTGGCTGTACTTCTCCCAACAGCTCAATAACACGTTCGTCGTCTTGCACCATATCAAAAGCATTGTCATATACAGATGGATCTACCATAGCTTTGGTAAAATCTCCTATTGGTTTTCCTAAAAGTACCAATATGGTCATTACAAATCCGCTAATCAAAGCTAACAACCCTAAAACCCAACTTCTGTTCTTACGCCACCAGCTTTTTTTATCTATATAATCGGTCATAAATTTTTTATTTAAATTATTACTGACTAATAAAACTTAATCTTACTTTTATCGTTATTGCTATTATAAAAACCTTTCCAATCAATAATTGTTGCATAAATCATAGTAATTTAAGAAGCTTAGCAAGTCTCTGTAAGTGAAAAACTTTAGTTTTGTATCGATGCGTATTTTTACGGTTTTAGGTTTTTTATTATTCTTTAGCACCAGTAGTTTACTAGGTCAAGATACTTTTGGTAATTTCAGAAGTAAAAAAGTACATGTTACTGATACTATCCGTATTGACTCTGTAAGTATTAATTCTTTTAAATTTAAATTACTTTCCAAACAAGGAGCAGCTATTGATAGTACGCTATATAAAGTGAATTATGAGAATGCCTCTGTTATATTATCACCACAGCTAAAATCACAAAACGATTCAATTACAATACAATACTTTCGTTACCCTGATTTTTTGACCAAAAAATATTTTGAATTTGATCCATCTATTATTGTTGAAGAAAATGGTAACCTTCAAAAATTATATAGCTTATCTGAAGCCAATAACAAGAAAGAATTCACTCCTTTTGACGGACTTACCACGAACGGAAGTATATCAAGAGGCGTTACCGTAGGTAGTAACCAAAGTACCGTTTTGAACTCTGAATTAGATTTACAAATCTCCGGTAAAATAAGTGATAATATATCTCTAAGAGCATCTATTCAGGATGCGAATGTACCTGTACAACAAAGTGGCTATTCGCAAAACTTAGATGAATTCGATCAAGTTTTTATAGAACTATATAGTAAAAATTGGAATGTAAGAGCTGGTGATGTACAATTACAGAATACCACTAGTTACTTTAATAGATTTACTAAAAACGTACAAGGTATATCTATCAATGGAACCTTAAACCATCCCGAATCTAAGACCGATTTATTTGCTTCAGGAGCTTTAGTAAGAGGTGTCTTTACCAGAAGTCAGTTTACTGGGCAAGAAGGTAATCAAGGTCCTTATAAATTAACTGGTCCTAATGGAGAATTATTTATTCTCATAGTTTCTGGGAGTGAACGGGTATATGTGAATGGTTTACTATTAGAAAGAGGTGAAAACAAGGATTATATTGTTGATTACAATGCTGGAGAAGTACGTTTTAACCCAACCTACCCCATTACATCAGATATGAGGATATCTATAGAATACCAAACAACAGAACGAAATTACTCTAGGATCATTGTTTATGGTGGTGGTGAACACACAAGTGACAAGCTAAAAATCGGCGCTTTTGTATATTCAGAAAATGATGCTAAAAACCAACCACTACAACAAAACCTAAGTGATCCACAAAAAGAAATCTTATCCAACGCTGGTGATGATACTTCACAAATGATTTCTCCGTCTGCAGTTCCTGATGTTTTTAGCGAAAACAAAATTCTTTACAGAAGGGATATAATAGAAGGACAAGAAGTTTTTGTGTTTTCTAGTAACCCAGAAGATGAATTATTTAATGTTCGTTTCTCTCTAGTAGGAGATAATCAAGGTGATTATATTGTGGGGGACGTAACTACTATTAGCAGGATTTTTGAATATGTCGCTCCCGTTAATGGAATACGACAAGGTAATTATGCTCCTGTAATACAGTTAGTAGCTCCTACTAAACTTCAGACAGCAGTGGTTCAAGGATCTTATATCCCTAACGAGAAAACATCCGTAGCGTTTGAAATTTCTGGAAGTAAAAATGATTTAAATCTTTTTTCTGATATTGATGATGACAACAATGATGGAGTAGCAGGAAGATTACAAGTCAAACAAAATGTCTTTTCTAGAGATAGTAGTTGGA
Organism: Aquimarina amphilecti; assembly: GCF_900109375.1. Lineage (GTDB taxonomy): Bacteria > Bacteroidota > Bacteroidia > Flavobacteriales > Flavobacteriaceae > Aquimarina > Aquimarina amphilecti. Next base: position 534,316 of record NZ_FOAB01000002.1, on the reverse strand, counting down.
CCATGAATGCATTTGCCACAGGAGATTATATCCAAAAGGAATTTAAAAGCATTGAACGGATTTACAACATAGAATTTAACCGAGATTGGAACTTAACCAATCCTTTGGGCGATCAGCAGTTTTTTACATCTGGATTAGAATTACTTCATCCAAAAAAAGGATTCACACGATATTCCTTTCAACATCTTAATTTTTCAGAAAATTACAATGGAAATCGACACCTACTAAACACAGAATTAAAATTAAATAATCTTGGCATTTCTTTATATTCAAGTTTACTGAATAGTAATAATGCTAACTTAGATTCAAGATTTTTCAGAATCTATAATATTCTAACTTATAGCTTTCCAAAAAACTGGATCGGAACCAAAATAGGAATCGAGGAAAATAAAGAAATAAATTTAAGTGATCAAACTTTTACATTAAATACACAAAGGTTTAAATCCTACGAGATCTACAGTGGAGTAGGTGATAGTACAAAAATCTATGCAGAAGTTGGATATAGACATCGAATCAATGATAGTGTTAGAAATAATCTTTTAGATAAAGTAAGCACCTCTAACACCTATTTTCTAAAATCCAACTTACTAAATACAACAAACACTCAATTATCTTTATTTGTTAACTATAGAACACTTAATAATGAGGATCAGAACAGAGAGGATGAAGAATCTCTAAACTCAAGGTTGCTATACAATCAGAAATTTTTTAACGGAAAAATCAATTGGAATACTGTTTTCGAAACAAATAGTGGAACGTTACCTCAGCAAGAATTCACTTACGTGCAGGTCGACCCAGGACAAGGTACCTATACCTGGAATGACTATAATAACAATGGAATACAAGAATTAGAAGAATTTGAAATCGCTCAGTTCACGGATGAAGCCATTTACCTAAGAGTATTATTACCTAATCAACTTTTCATAAAAACTCATCAAAATCGATTAAGTCAAATCATAACATTAAACCCTCTTTCTTGGTCTGGATCCAACAACAAAACCAAAAAACTATTATCACATTTTTATAATCAAACATCTTACATTGTTGATCGAAAAAACTTGCGAGATGATAGTTCCTTTGACTTAAATCCTTTTAAAAAAAATGATAATGAATTAGCATTAAACTTAAGTTTTAGAAATACGTTATTCTTTAATCGAGGAAAACAACGCTACACTACATCATACTCTTTTCTTTCTACAAAAAATACCAATTTACAAGTTACAGGACTTCAGGAAAACACAATAGATAATCACCAATTGACATTTGCACATAAAATGGCGAAAACCTGGCTTTTTGATCTTAAAAACGAACTTATTAAGACAGAGAGTATCTCAGAAAATTTCGCTAATAGAAACTATATTCTGGAAGGCTATAAAATTGAACCAAAATTATCTTATTTACTATCGCCTCAAACACAGTTTAGCATCTTTTACCTTTTAAATGATCAAGAAAACATTTCAGGAGAAGAAGTGCTTACACAACAAAAACTAGGTGTTTCATTTGCGTATGCGAATAAACAACAGATTTCTATAACCGGAGAATTTAACTATTTCAATAACGATTTCACAGGAAACGCCTTCTCTCCTATTGGATATCAACTGCTTAATGGCTTACAACCAGGAGATAATTATACTTGGTCCTTTTTAGCGCAAAAAAAACTAACCAAGTATTTAGACCTTAATATATCTTATTTAGGCAGGAAAAGCGAAACAACAAGTACAATTCATACAGGTAGCGTTCAACTTAGAGCATATTTTTAATTTTATGCTCATCTTTAAATAAAAAAATATAATTTGTAATTCTTAAAACTAAATCCAAATAACAATGAAAAATATTCTTAAAACTTGCCTTGTGTTGATTTCTTTACTTTCTTATAGCTGCATAACAACTCAAGGAGCAGATGGAAAAAAGAGTGAAGATGGAAAAGAAAGTGCTCAACTTATAAATTCTAAAGAAATGATCCAAAAAGGTTTTACAAAAGGAACATTATCCACTAGTAAATCTAAAGACTGTCCATATGTTCTTACAGTAGAAAAATATGCAGATAAATTAGACCCAATAAATATTCAAGATTTCTTTAAAACTGACGACATGCCAGATAAGGTATGGGTAAAATATAGTGACCTAAGAATGAACAGTAGATGTAAAGAAGCAAGACCTGTCTCAATACAAGAAATAAGTAAACGTACTGATTAATTCACAGAAAACTTTGCCGATTTTCCGGTCTTACCGCCCCCTAATCGAACAAAGTAAATACCTGAACTAGCATAAGACATATCGACTAAATATGTAAATCTACTATTCGCATCTTTTTCTACTAAATTAGAAACTATAGTTTTTCCTGTAATTGTAAATATGCTCAGCCTAAGAATATCATCAGCGTTGATATCACTCATCGTAATCAAAAATTGATTATTAGGCTGACTAATTACGATAAGATCTGAATTAGGGTTTGTATTCTCTCCTATTTCTACAGTATAATCATGTGTAGTACCAAACTGCATGGATCCACAAGGATCATTAAGATCCGATCCATTATTAGTATTCGTATCACCAGCTCTAACTCTTAATAAATGAGTACCTAATGGTGCATCATTATTTAGTGAAAAAAGAAAAGTCTGATTTACATTTTCTTCAGAAATCACTTCATTACTAATAATCAATTCTTCATCTTCAAAAACAGTATCATCATCAAAATCTATCCATAATGATAACTGTTCTGCATCACCTTCTGCGAAACCTGCTTGAACTGTTAGTGCATATACTCCTATGGACTTATCAAGATTAATTACCATACTCGTAAAATCCTCGTAACCATCTCCACATTCAATATTCTGGTTTGATATATTAGAAAGTTCGAAAGAAGACAATCCATCCCCAAATCGTGAGCAATCCGATGTTGGTGAACATAGTTGATGAACAACTACTCTTGTGATTACATCATTAAGATTATCTTCATCTGTAGTCAGAGCAGTACCAATCTCAAATGAATAACTTGAAAATTCTGATAAATCGGCTGTAACTGTAAACGTATATTCTGCTGATTCTCCAACAGCAATAGTCCCTGTAAAAACTTCGTTAACAGGAGTTCCTCCATCAAGTGTGTAAAAAACAGGGATGTTAGATTGTGGAGAACCTCCATAATTCCTTATTAACACTGTGACAGTTTCAGTAGAAGAAAGACCTCCTCCAGATACAGGAGAAACCAAACTTATCACTCCTACATCATTCAAAAATAAATTAGAAACCTCTTTAGTTGTACAGTCGTTTTCTGGAGTTACATCACCTACCTGATTAGTTTCTGCCGAAATGAAAGATGTATTTCCAATTGTTAAATCTGCAGTAGTATTAAACGTAAATGATGCGGTTTGCCCAGCAGAAATAGATCCAGTAAAAATTTCGTCCACTGCACTTCCTCCATTGATAGAATAACTTACTGGAATGTTACTTTGCGTTGTTGTACCAAAATTCTTAATTGTAACTGTAATAACTTCAGAAGTAGAAAAAGTAGCATCTTCTGGAGCATCTATACTAACAACGCCTACATCATTGGCTACATTTTCTGCAATTTTAAAAACACCTACAATGTTTCTAGCATTGTTTCCTGAATTCTCAAAATACTCCGCAATATGCCAAAAAGTTTGATCATCCAAGGGATCTACAGTCATTTGCGCATAATCCCCATAACGATTTCTTGTAGTTTTATCAACATCAGTACCTACGGCAATTGTTTGCTCAGTAAAAGTCATTGTTCCCAAAGGATCTTCTGCCAGTCGCCCAGTATACCTAATAGAAGCAAAACTATTTTGGCTTGCTCCATTATCAATAGTACCCATCGTAGTGTAACCCATTCCGATATTTCCAAAAATATCCATAGCCATACTTGCACACCAAGCACTTTTACCATCGGGAGAGGTATATGTACCCTCTTGATGAACTGACCAAGGTTGATCATCACCATTCTGACGAAGTTCATACCATCTAATTCCAGAAATATTATCTAAATCTTGACGACTATCAATATCCACAGGAAAGTTTAATACTACTGAATTATAATTACAAAATCTTCTATAATTAGTAGCAAACATGACAGTTCCCTGTAATACATCAATATCTTGACCATCCGATCCTGGCTGTGGAAGATTTGCAAAGGAGCCTCCATCAAATGTAGAATCAAAAGAAGTAATATTTCCATTACTTACGGTTAACTCTTCTGCCTCAGTTATTGTAGATTGTTGTGGGTTGATCCAATCTACATTAATAGTCCATAATTTTAAAGCATCTTCACTAACTCCTTGCCAATCATCATCCTGAAAATAAATAATTCTCGCATCTCCTTCAGGTGGAAGTGTACTTCCTATCGCATTAAAAGATGCTGGACTATAAAAACCTCCTATTCTTGCTCCAGGAAGAGGAAACCCGACCATTTGCGCCGTATCAACTCCTGCAAGCATTTGTTCTCTATCTATAACGTACACTACCTCACTTGTCATTTGCTGACCTTGATCCTTATTAGCAGTTATATAATATCCATCCGACCAAATTGAAAATTTTGTGTAATCTGGAAAACTACCAGTATTAAAACGATACGTATACCAACCGTCATTTACAGGATCAGATCCTCTACATATAGCAACTAAAAAACCATTAGGTGTATCACTAAACTGAGTAATAACAAATCGATCAGCAAAATTATCATAGAAAACGATTGGATCTCCAAGAGATTCTCCAGGAAAAATATTTGCTAAGGAAGTAGAAGGCACTAATACATTTCCATTTCTATCATGAATTGCAAAAGCAGAATTTTTAGCACTTATATAATGGTTAGGACCTATAGCTCCTGTTGGATCCGATGGTGAAACCGTACTAGAATTCGTTTCAAAAACTAATGAAGGTGTTCTATTCGCTCTAGTATTGCTAGTGTTTTTTTGTTTTTGTAATAAGGGATCTTGCCCTTTTGGCAATCCTTTTCCAGGAACAATTTTATTAGCATCTGTTCTCTTAGGGTTTACTTCTCCTTCTCTAGGCGTCTCAGGAATTAGTTTTTTACCAATCAATGGCCCTACTTCCTTCATGTAACTAGAAGAAGTAACCAAAGTAGCAGTAGCCGTTTTCTTGTTTTGAGAAAAGCCAATTACACAGAAAAATAAAAAAGAAAAGAAAATGATCCTTTTCAATAGCATAAGAGAATTTTTAAGATGAGAATAATCTCGATTTTTGGTCTAAAATACAATTAAACTTCAAAATATAGTAAAAACTAAACACTTAATCTATTGTTTCTACTGGAAACAAAGGAGATTTCTTACAATACTAGAAACCTCCTGTGTTTAAAAAGCTATACTGTTTATTAAATAAACTAATTTATCTAACAATTATTTTATCTGTTATTCTACTAGAACTATCTCCCATACTTATTATATAAATTCCAGAAGCCGCATATGACATATCTAAATCATATTCATAAACCCCTTTTCCATTCTTAGTAATATAATTAGATACTAGTATTTGTCCGGACAATGTAAGCACATTAAATGTTAATCTTCCTTCGAATTCTGTACTTAACTGTATGTTATATTTATCCTCGGGAGCACTTATTACGATTAGTTCTCCAACAGCACTTGCAAAATCAGGTACTGATAATGGGATTCCTACACTTACTGTATAATCATGTGTAGATCCATAACTCATAGAATTACAAGGATCGTTAAGATCTCCTGCAAAACTAGTATCTCCAACACGAGCCCTCATTAAATGGTCTCCAATAGGTGCATCTGCAGGAATAGAAATTAGAAAATTAACATCTGTATTTGCAGCAGTTATTATTCCGTCAGTAACCAGTTGTTCTGACGGTTCAAAAGTACTATTATCATTAAAATCAATCCATAGAGAGAATTTTTCGTCATCATCATTTGCAAAACCACTTTGTACAGTAACATCGTAATCTGTAGCTATTTCTAAAGTTGCAGTAAGATTTCTGAAATCTTCATATCCTGTATTACAAACAACACCTGTATTAGATAAATCAGAAAGCACAAAAGAAACTATATTATCTCCAAAAGAACAATCAGAAGTAGGCGCACATATATCTTTAATCACTTCTACAGTAATAGAATCATTAGAAGTATCTCCATCTCCCGGTTGAGAAACAGTCAATACAAAACTATAAGTTCCAAAAGAAGAAAGGTCCGCAGTTTGACTAAATGTATAATCAACACTCTCACCCGCAGCTAAGGGTCCAGAAACTATTCCATTCACTACTGTTGCGCCATTCACTGAGTATGAAACAGGGATATCAGACTGAGCATCTGCTCCAACATTTCTTATAGTAATCGTCACATCAGCCGAAGCAGAAAGTTGATCATTAGATTCTGGCGCAACTAATGCAGAAACAGATAAGTCCACAGCATTAATATTCTTAACTAATCGAGAATTACAATCATTTTGTGGATTATCGTCATTTGTTAAATTAGTTCTAGCAGAAACCACAAAAGAATTAGCTCCAGATAAATCCGCAACAGTACTAAAACTAAATGATGCTGTTGCACCAGCTGCAACAGATCCGGTAAATACTTCATCTACCAATGCTCCACCATCAACCTGATAACTCACAGGAATATTTGATTGTGATGTTGTTCCTAAATTTTGAATAGTCACAGTTACGGTTTCCGAGTTCGTTAATGTATCATCCGAAGGAGAATCAATAGAAACAATTCTTACATCGTTTGATGGATTTGTTGCTATTTTAAATACTCCTACAACATTTCTTGCATTATTACCAGCACTCTCAAAATATTCCCCTATATGCCAAAAAGATTGATCATCTATAGGATCTACTGTTAATTGCGCATAATCTCCATATCTAAAATTTACATCATCAGCACTTCCTTCAGCAATAGTTTGCTCTGCAATTGTCATAGTTCCCAATGCATCACTAGCCAATCTTCCAGTATATCTTATAGAAGCAAAACTATCTGCCGTTGCGTTATTAGCTGTGGTTCCCATAGTTGTATATCCCATACCAATATTTCCAAAAGCATCCATAGCCATACTAGCACACCATGCACTTTTACCATCAGGTGATTCATAGGTTCCTTCTTGATAAACAGTCCAAGGCTGACCATCTCCTGCTTGACGTAATTCATACCATCGTATTGCAGCTATATTATCAGAATTTGCTCGATCATCGATATCTACAACAAAATTCATAACCACACTATTATAATCGCAAAATCTTCTATAACTTGTCATATACATCATAGTAGATTGAATTGCATCGATGTTTTGTCCACCTCCAGGTTGTGGAAGGTTTTGAAAACTCCCTCCATCAAAAACTGAATCAAAATCCGTTATCTCATTCGAATCTGCTGTAAACTCTTCTGCTTCTGCAATAGTTGAAGAAGCGGGATTCTCCCAGTTCACATTAACAGTCCATAATTTTAACGCATCATCCGATACACCTTGCCAAGAGTCATCTTGCATAAAAACAATCCTCATATCTCCTGCAGGAGGTAATTCTGGACCTGTAACATGAAAACCACCTGGGCTATAAAACCCATTATCTTCTATTCCTGGTAAAGAAAACCCAACCATTTGTGCATTAGGATCTCCTTCTAATAGTTTTTCTCTTTCTAAAGCAAAAACTACTTCATTAGTTGCCTGAGATCCTTGGTCTTTGTTTGCGGTTACATAATATCCATCAGACCAAATTGAAAATTTAGTGTAATCTGGAAAACTACTTGTATTAAAACGATATGTATACCACCCATCATTTACTGGATCTGGTCCTTGACCAACTGCAACCAAAAATCCATTAGGAGAATTACTAAACTGAGTAATTACAAATCGATCTTCATAGTTATCATAAAATATTATTGGATCTCCTAAAGATTCTCCTGGCCAAATATTTGCTAATGAGTTAGAAGCTACCAAAACATTACCACTTCTATCATGGATAGCAAAAGATGAGTTTTTAGCACTCACATAATGATTTGGTCCTACTGCTCCTGTAGGATCCGTTGGTGAAGAAGATGAAGAATTAACTTCAAAAACTAATGATGGTGCTCTACCTGTATGGGTTGCAGCAGCATTTCTTTGTATTTCTCGCAATGGATCAATACCTGAAGACCCTTTCCCTGGAACAACTTTACTCCCATTGGTACGTCTAGGGTTGATTTCTCCTGTTCTAGGTTTTGGAGGTATTAATGTTCGTCCTGCTAACGGTGGTGTTTCTCCAAGATATATTGCTTTAACAACCGACGAAGCTTTGTTTATCTTTTTCTCTTGTGCATTTCCTATTAAAGCCCCAAAAAAGAGAAACAAAAAGAATAATTGTGATCTCATAGTTATATTTAAATGATTTGATAATTAAGTTAGTAATAATTAAACAAGCGATTCCCCTAAAACCCTAATACATTACATTCATTTTTTACATTTAAAACAAAAAAACCGCTAAAAAAGCGGTTTCTTTTATTCTAATTATTTTAACCAAAACTCAGGATCAACTTTTTCGGAAATAATAGATTTAAGTTCTGAAATCGGAACACGTTTCTGCTCCATAGTATCTCTATCTCTTATGGTTACTGACTGATCATTTAATGTATCGTGATCTACAGTAATACATATTGGAGTTCCAGCAGCATCTTGCCTCCTGTAACGACGTCCTATCGCATCTTTTTCATCGTATGCCACATTAAACTTCCATTTAAGATCTTTTACAATTTTCTCCGCAACCTCTGGTAGGCCATCTTTTTTAACTAACGGTAAAATCGCAGCTTTTACAGGTGCAACAACAGCCGGTAATTTTAATACTACTCTACTAGATCCATCTTCTAATTCTTCATCTTGTAATGCTGTAGAAAACACAGCCAAGAACATTCTATCTAATCCTACCGAAGTCTCTACTACATAAGGCACATAGCTTTCTTTTAATTCAGGATCAAAAAACTGTAATTTTTTACCAGAGAACTCTTCATGCGCTTTTAGATCAAAATCAGTTCTAGAATGAATCCCTTCTAACTCTTTAAATCCAAATGGAAAATTAAATTCTATATCTGCTGCTGCATTTGCATAATGAGCTAATTTATCATGATCATGAAAACGATAATTTTCCTTTCCTAACCCTAATGATAAATGCCAATTTAAACGAGTTTCTTTCCAATATTCATACCATTTCATTTCTTCTCCTGGACGCACAAAAAACTGCATTTCCATTTGTTCAAACTCCCGCATTCTAAAAATAAACTGTCTAGCCACTATCTCATTTCTAAATGCTTTACCTGTTTGGGCAATCCCAAAAGGAATCTTCATTCGACCAGTTTTCTGAACATTAGAGAAATTCACAAAAATTCCTTGGGCAGTCTCAGGTCTTAAAAATAAATCTGTAGCAGATTCTGCAGAAGCTCCGAGTTTGGTTCCAAACATCAGATTAAACTGTCTTACATCCGTCCAATTTTTTGAGCCTGTTTCTGGATCCGCTATTCCTAATTCTTCTATTAGAGTTTTTACATCAGCTAAATCTTCATTTTCTAAAGATTTTGCCATGCGTTTCAATACCCTTTGTTGTTCCGAAAGATACTTTACAACCCTAGGATTAGTAGTAACATATTGCTCTTCATCAAAAGAATCTCCGAAACGTTTTTTAGCTTTTGCTATCTCTTTTTGAGCCTTTTGATATTGTTTTTCGGCATAATCTTCTAACAATACATCAGCTCTATACCTTTTCTTAGAATCTTTATTATCAATTAACGGGTCATTGAATGCATCTACGTGACCTGATGCTTTCCATGTTGTAGGGTGCATAAATATGGCTGCATCTAAACCTACAATATTCTGGTGCATATACACCATACTTTTCCACCAATATTCTCTTATATTCTTTTTAAGCTCTACTCCATTCTGCCCGTAATCATATACCGCACTCAATCCATCATAGATCTCACTAGAACCAAAAATATACCCATACTCCTTAGCGTGGGCTATTACTTTCTTAAATTTATCTTCTTGATTTGCCATGGCGCAAAAATAACCGAATTTACAAGAATTGAAAACGAATTTATTTAATTAATGACCGTATAAAGTAATTTCTGACAAAAACACAAAAAAACCACCATGTCACTAATAACATGGTGGTTCGTATTTATGTTTTTAAAACTATTTTATTTCAATTCAAATTGTGTATTAGAAATCATTCTAGGTCCTGAGAATAAATTTACTACATAATTACCTTTCATCAATTCTCCCTCTGCAGTATCTACAAGAACACAAACATCTAAAGCATCGTTTTCATAAAAAACTTTATTACGTCCACTATAAGTCAATACAGCATCATCAAAGTTTACAGAAACTTTATCTCCAATTAGATTGTTTTCTGGATTGATTACCTGAACAAATAATTCTTTGTCTCCTTTTTCCGTTAATTTATTAGGTGACAATGTAAAACAAACTCTTACTTTCTCGGCTCTACTTGATCTAGATGTAGTAGTAATTTTTCCGCTATTTCGTACTCTAACTCCTTCTGCTTTTATACCTGAAGCCTGAAGAGCCGAACCTCTTTCTACTATTTCTGCTAATTTATTATTTTGTGTTGCTAAAGAATCCGAGAAGACAATCCTTTCTGACAAAGCGGTAGAAGTACTATCTAAATCTGTTGCTAACTGAGCATTTGCAGTTGTTAAACTATCCGCCAGTTTAAATAATCTTTCGCGTTCCTTTTTTAATTTACTAACTTCTCTTCTATATCTTGCGATCAAAGCTACATTAGCATCATAATCCTTTAAACTATCAAGTAAAACAACAACACGTTGCTTTTCTTTTAATAAATGATCATCCATCACTTCATTTAGAGCAATAGCATTATCATATTTTGTAATTAATTCCCCAAGCTCACTTTCAATTAAATCCTTTTCCTGTTGCAAAATTGCTTTTTCTCTCTTTTCTTCGTTGTAAAACTTATACGTGAAGATCCCCAGAATTAATAAAAGAGCACCCAGAACACCGATTAGTATCTTAAGGGTCAAGTTATTGTTTTGAGTTGTCATAATAAATTTCTAATTTTTGATGGTTACGTTAAATAGTAAATTTAGTTAAATATAATAATTAATGTTAATTCACCTAATATGTTAAGCGACTTAGCTTATTTATTTTATCCTATATATTGTGCTGCTTGTGACAACCCCTTATATAAAAACGAAAGGATCTTATGTACTTCTTGCAGACACAAGCTCCCTTTAGGTAATTTCCATAAGGTTAACGCTAAAAAGATCGAAAAAGTATTTTATGGGCGCGCTAAAATAGAAAATGCAACCTCTTTATTGGTCTTTGAGAAGGATGGTTTAGTACAAAATTTGATTCATAATCTTAAGTATAGAGGCAGAGAAGAAATAGGAAAAGAATTAGGTATTTGGCTTGGACAAGAGCTTAATCAAACATCTGTTTATCAGTGTATTGATGCTGTTATTCCAGTGCCACTTCATCCTAAGAGATTACGAGAAAGAGGATTCAATCAGGTGGAGAAGTTTGGACAAGAAATTGCTAAAAATTTGAATGCTGAATACATTGATTTTGTTTTGAAAAAAAATTCCTACAATAAAAAACAATCAAAAAATAGTCGTCTTACACGTTGGACAAACACTTCTGAAACATTTGGAATACAAAACGAGTCTTTATTAACAAACAAACATATTTTGATTGTTGATGATATAGTAACTACAGGTGCCACTTTAGAAGCTTGCATCCAAGTTCTCAAATCAATACCTGGTATTAAAATAAGTATTGCAACTATGGCTATCACTACATAGATTTTTTGTTTGTTATAAATAGTCGTTTCTTTGTGTCTTTAAAAATTGTAACGGAGCTATGTATAAAAGATCCCACACGTTATTGCTAACTACTTTTTCTTTTTTGTTAATCGTTGGTTGTGCCAAAAAAGGTACTATAACAGGTGGAGAAAAGGATGAAATTCCTCCAAAGTTTGTGAAAGCTATTCCTCCGAACTACTCAACTAATTTTAACAAAAATGAAATTAGAATTTATTTTGATGAGTATGTAAAACTAAAGGATCCTCAAAAGCAAATTATCATATCTCCTCCAATGGACCCTAAACCAGAAATAACTCCTTTGGGAGGTGCTAGCAAGTATCTAAAAGTAAAATTTTTAGATACTTTATTAGAAAACACCACATATAGCATCAATTTTGGTCAAAGTATAGTTGACAATAACGAGGGAAATCCAAATCCTTTTTTCAAATACGTATTCTCTACCGGTGATTCTTTGGATTCACTTAGTATTAAGGGAATAGTTGATGATGCTTTAGAAAAAAAAGCAGATCCCTTTGTGACCGTAGCATTATATGAAATAAACGAACAATATTCGGATTCTTTGGTGTTTAACGAAGTTCCAAGGTATATTACAAGTACTTTGGATAGTATTAATTTTAATCTAGAAAACCTAAAAGAAGGTACATACAAATTGATAGCACTAAAAGATGCAGCTACCAATTACACGTATCAACCCAAGCAAGACAAAATTGGTTTCTATGATGAAATTATTTCACTACCTGCGGATACCGCGAAAGTCTTTAAGATAAATTTATTCGAAGAAGTTTTAGACTTTAAGGCACTTAAGCCAAAACAAGTTTCTAAAAATGAATTTGTATTTGGATATGAAGGTGAATTAGAAGCTATGAAAATTAACCTTGTAAGTAAAGCTCCTGAAAACTTTGAAACTAGAATTTTTCCGGATAAAGTTAAGGACACATTGCACTATTGGTTCAAACCTTTTTTTGAAGCTGATTCTTTACTTTTTGAAGTAACCAATACTAGAAATTTCAAAGATACTCTTGTTGCAAGATTTAAAGATCAATATAAAGACTCTATAAAACTTAGTAGTAATGTAAAAGGAAGTTTAGCTTTTAATCAAGATTTTACCCTTTTCTCCAGCACACCTATTGAATCAGTTAATGAAAAATTAATAACATTAACTGACAAAGATACTTTAAAGGTTCCATTCTCTATGGAATTGGATAAAATTAAGAATGAAGCGAAGTTCTCTTTCGAAAGAACAGAAAGCAATGCATATACAATTCAATTATTACCTGAAGCGATAAAGGATTTTATTGGCAATGTAAATGATACTATTTCCATTAATTTCAGAACGAAGAAATTAGCAGATTACGGAACTATTTTCTTTACATTAGAAAATGTAAAAGAATATCCAGTAATTATTCAAGTTACCGATGAACAAGGTAAATTTATTGATGAGAAAGTAGCGACGAAACAAGAGACTACCGTTTTCGATAATCTAGATCCAGGAAAATACAACCTACGAGTGATCTTAGACACCAATAAAAATGGAATATGGGATACTGGTAATTTTCTTAAAGGAATCCAACCAGAAAAAGTGGTATACTATCCTGAAGCAATAGAAGTACGGGCTAATTGGGAATTAAAACAAACCTTTATTTTGGAGTAATCCGAAAAGGATCTGCATCTGTCAAAAAAGGTAATTTTTTACGAGTTTTTTCGATATGAGATTTCTCTAAGGTTACATATAAAATCGCTTCCTTTTCAACTGGGTTTTCTTCTAAAATAGAATTCCCCAACACATCATAAACTGCAGAATGTCCATTATACTCATACCCTTTACCATCAAGACCTACTCGATTTACACCGATACAATAGGACATATTTTCGATAGCTCTAGCTTTTAACAAAGTATCCCAAGCATTCACCCTTGGCTTTGGCCAACTAGCCACATAAATAAGTAAGTCATAGCCCGCAGCATTTCTAGCCCAAACAGGAAATCTAAGATCATAACATATTTGTGGTTTGATTTTCCACCCTTTATACGCTATAATTACTTCTTCATTCCCTGCAGTAAACACTTCTTCTTCTTTAGCCAATGTAAATAATTGATGCTTATCATATTTCTGAATCGATCCATCAGAATCTACAAATAAAAAACGGTTAAAATAATTTTCACCATCCTTTACAATAATACTTCCCGTAATTGCACACGTTTTTTCTTTAGCTAATCTCTGAAGCCAACTTATTGTTTCTCCTTTCATAGACTCAGCAACATCAATAACATTCATTGTGAACCCAGTCGTGAACATTTCTGGCAAGACAATCAAATCTATATCCTTGTTAATCGTATTGATTTTTTGTTCAAAAATAGCTCTATTTTGTATTGGGTTTTCCCATGCCAAATGAGATTGAATCAAAGCAACATTTAAGGTAGTTTCCATAAGTTAAAAATAATGAAATCACATATCTTCAAAGAAGATTCAACTAATTATTCCTCTTCATCCTGAATTACAATATTTTCAAAATATGCAGTTTTCTTTTTTGAGGAGATTGTTATTTTATTTATTCGAGATTGTTCAATTTTATTTATATCCTTTTCTTCAATAATAAAATCTATCTGAGTAATACTTCTATTAGATACGTTTGAAAAATCGGATTCTATTTCTTGCATATCAGAAACCAAATTCAACTCAAAATCGTTACCGTTAATTAACAGATTAGCTCCTTTCCAAGTTTTAATATGAAAACTACCTAAAACAATAGTTTTTACATAATAATAACCTGCTAATTCCACAACATCCATATAGATTTCATTTAATTGTGATGTAGCAAACTGAGTACCTTCAACTTTAACAATAATGTCTTCCGTATGTGTATCAACATGTAATTTTTCCATAGCCCTGACATTACCCAACGCCGCTTGTACTTTAAGAATTGAATGCTTTAAACTCATTGTCCAGATTTATTATTCAAAAATAGCCTTTCATTTACAACAACAAGCATACTATTTCGATTTTATGAATGGTTTCATAATATCTGTTTCGGATTTGATAAAAGTAAACTAAATATGAGATTTAATAATTAAAATTTAACAGTCAAACAATCATCAATATTTGAGCTGTTTACACTCGTCATTTTTCTAGAAAATCCTTATTTTCGCAGACTTAACAGAAAGAACGATCAAATGAGCACGAAGTTTCCTGAATATAAAGGACTTGACTTGCCAAAAGTGGCAGACGATATACTAGAATTCTGGCAGCAGAATAATATTTTCGAAAAGAGTATTTCTGAGCGAGAAGGTGCGACTCCTTTTGTATTTTTTGAAGGACCACCATCTGCAAACGGATTACCAGGAATCCACCACGTTATGGCTCGTGCTATTAAAGATATTTTTTGTCGTTATAAAACTCAAAAAGGATATCTGGTAAATCGTAAAGCTGGATGGGATACTCATGGGCTTCCCGTAGAATTAGGAGTTGAAAAAGAACTTGGTATCACCAAAGAAGATATCGGTAAGAAAATCACCGTGGAAGAGTATAACGAAGCTTGTAAAAAAGCCGTGATGCGATATACGGATATTTGGAATAATCTAACTCAAAAAATAGGATATTGGGTAGATATGGAAGATCCATATATTACTTATAAGTCTAAGTATATGGAAACTGTATGGTGGTTACTTTCCGAAATCTATAAGAAAGGATTATTATACAAAGGTTATACGATACAGCCATATTCTCCTAAAGCAGGAACAGGATTAAGTTCGCACGAACTTAATCAACCAGGAACCTATCAGGATGTAACCGACACTACAGTTGTTGCTCAATTTAAAGCAAAGAAAGAAACATTACCTGCGTTCCTAACAGATGTATCAGAGGATATTTATTTCTTGGCTTGGACGACAACTCCATGGACATTACCTTCTAATACGGCATTAACTGTCGGTCCAAAAATTGATTATGTATTAGTAAAAACATTTAACCAATATACTTTTGAACCAATTAATGTAATCCTTGCTAAAAATTTAGTTGGGAAACAGTTTGGAGGCAAGTTTATCCTAGTAGAAAATGAGAAGGAAGTAGATACTTTTAAAGAAGGAGACAAAAAAATTCCATATCATATTCTTACAGAATTTAAAGGAACTGATCTTGTAGAAATTCGTTATGAGCAATTACTTGACTACGCATTACCAAACGATAATGCAGAAAATGCATTTAGAGTTATCTCCGGGGATTTTGTAACCACAGAGGATGGTACTGGAATTGTACATACTGCTCCAACTTTTGGTGCGGATGATGCTTTGGTCGCCAAACAAGCGACTCCAGAGATCCCACCTTTGCTTGTTAAAGACGATAACGACAATTTAGTCCCATTAGTCGATTTACAAGGTAAGTTCACAAAACATGTTGGTGAATTTGGTGGGAAATATGTAAAAAATGAATATTACAATGATGGTGAAGCTCCAGAAAAGTCTGTTGATGTTGAAATTGCTATCAAATTAAAAATAGAAAATAAGGCTTTCAAAGTAGAAAAATATGTTCACAGTTATCCTAACTGCTGGCGTACAGATAAACCTATATTATATTACCCATTAGATTCTTGGTTCATAAAAGTAACCGACTTTAAGGATCGCATGCACGAATTAAATTTAGGCATCAACTGGAAACCAAAAGCTACAGGAGAAGGACGCTTTGGGAATTGGTTAGCAAATGCTAACGACTGGAATTTATCCAGATCTCGTTTCTGGGGAATCCCTTTACCTATATGGAGAACGGAAGATGGTAAAGAAGAGATAATGATCGGCTCTGTAGAAGAGTTGAAAACTGAAATGCAAAAAGCGGTAGAAGCTGGTGTTCTGGAAGCAGATATTTTTGCAGATTTTGTGACTGGGGACATGAGTGAAGAAAACTATGACAAAATAGACCTTCATAAAAATGTTGTTGATAAAATCACTTTAGTTTCTCCTTCAGGGAAGGCAATGAAGCGAGAAAGTGATTTGATTGATGTATGGTTTGATTCTGGATCTATGCCATATGCACAATGGCACTATCCATTTGAAAATAAAGAAAAAGTAGAATCTGGAGAAAGAAAAGCAGACTTTATTGCAGAAGGTGTCGATCAAACTCGTGGATGGTTTTACACCTTACACGCTATTGGAACTATGATTTTTGATGATGTTGCTTACAAAAATGTAGTATCTAATGGACTTGTACTAGACAAGAATGGTCAAAAAATGTCTAAAAGACTTGGTAATGCAGTAGACCCATTCGAAACCCTTAAAGCTTACGGCCCAGATGCTACTAGATGGTATATGATTAGCAATGCTAACCCTTGGGATAATCTAAAATTTGATTTAGAAGGAATAGCTGAAGTACGCCGTAAATTTTTTGGTACTTTGTATAACACATATTCTTTTTTCACATTGTATGCAAATATTGATAATTTCTCTTACGCAGAAGCGGATATACCATTATCTGAACGCCCAGAGATTGATCGATGGATTCTAAGTGAATTACACACGCTAATAAAAAGTGTCGATGAATATTACAACGAATACGAACCTACTAAGGCTTCTAGAGCGATATCTGATTTTGTTCAGGAAAATTTAAGTAATTGGTTTGTTCGTTTAAGCAGAAGAAGATATTGGAAAGGTGATTATCAGAAAGATAAAATATCTGCATACCAAACACTATATACATGTATGGTTACCGTAGCTAAATTAGGAGCTCCAGTAGCACCATTTTTTATGGATCGTCTTTATAAAGATCTTGTTTCTAATTCAGCTCAAGAATCTTCTGAAAGTGTTCACCTATCGAATTTCCCGAAATATGATAGTTCTTTCGTAGATAAAGTTTTGGAACACAAAATGAGAAAAGCGCAATCCGTATGTTCTTTAGTACTTTCTTTACGTCAAAAAGAAAAAATTAAGGTACGTCAACCACTACAGAGAATTATGATTCCTGTATTAAATGAGGCGGACAAAGCTGAGATAAATGACATCGCTGACCTGATTAAAAGTGAAGTCAATGTTAAGGAAATAGAACTATTAGATGATGCATCTGGTATATTGGTAAAACAAATCAAACCAAATTTCAAAAATTTAGGCCCACGTTTCGGGAAAGATATGAAACTGATAGCCAATAAGATACAATCTTTTGACCAAGAAACGATTAAAATTCTTGAACAAACTGGAAGTTTTGACATAGAAATTAATGATAAAATTATTACATTAGGTACCGATGATGTAGAAATTAGCTCTCAGGATATCGAGGGTTGGTTAGTTGCAAATTCTGGATCTCTCACTGTAGCACTGGACATAACCATAACTCCAGAGCTTAAAAAAGAAGGTATCGCAAGAGAACTTGTCAATAGAATCCAAAATATCCGTAAGGATAGCGGATTAGAAGTGACTGATCGTATAGAAGTTGTAATAAAAGAAAACAAATCTATACAAGAAGCTGTAGCAACTAATGAAGCATACATCAAGAATGAAACCTTAACCGATACAATTGAATTTGCAACAGATGTAATAAATGGTACAGAAATTGCGTTTGACGACATTGCAACCCAATTGGTAATAAAAAAACAATAAGAGTATGGCAGAAGATGTAAAAGTAAGGTATAGCGACGCCGATTTAGCGATGTTTAAGGAAATCATCGTTGAAAAAATGGAGAAAGCTCAGAAGGATTTAGAATTACTTCAGAGTGCTTACAAAAACGACGGTAACAATGGTACAGATGACACCTCTCCAACATTCAAAGCTTTTGAAGAAGGAAGTGAAACTATGTCTAAAGAAGCAAACACTCAATTAGCTATTAGACAGGAAAAATTTGTACGTGATTTAAAAAATGCAATTTTACGCATCGAAAATAAAACATATGGTATCTGCCGTGTGACCGGAAAGCTAATCAATCCCGAAAGATTGAAATTAGTTCCACACGCTACACTAAGTATTGAAGCTAAGAATATGCAGAAATAAATATCAAAATATTGTAAATTTAAAGTGCTTTCCAGATCGGAAAGCACTTTTTTTTATACCCTAATGTAACCTTTTTTAAAAAATCTGGTATTACTTATAGAGACTAACCAAAAAGAGTAACATCTTGAAAAATCTAACTGACGAAGAATTAATGATTCTGGTATCTAATGACAATTTAGATATGATGAGTATCCTGTTTGATCGATACCATATAAGAATTTTTAATTTCTTATTGAAAATGACCAGAGATCGAGACATCAGTCAGGATATCACTCAAGAGGTTTTTTACAAAGCCATAAAATACAGGAAATCATATAAAAAAGGTAAGTTTTCATCCTGGATTTATACGATTGCTAGAAACATTTTTTCTGATCATTATCAAAGACAGAAAAATAAAGATCAACGATTAGACGAAATTGAATATAAAGTAGAAAGACAAGAAATCGATACTATTGAAAAAGTAGAAATTAAAGAACAGCTCAATAAAGCACTACGAGAATTAAATCCAAGTGATCGAGAGTTAGTAATCATGAACAGATACCAGGGAATCAAATATCAAGAAATTGCGGAAATAACTGGATCGACTGCAGGAGCTGTTAAAACAAAAGTACATCGAGCAATTCACAAACTAAAAGATTGCTACTTACAAAACATATAAGGCTATGAACTGTAAACAAATAGAAGAAAAACTTATAGATTATCTTGATAACAACTTAGATCAGCGAGAACATGAAACTATCACAGTTCATCTAAAAAACTGTGACAGCTGTAAAGAGTCAATACAAGAATTAAAGAACATTTTTGATGGTATAGATAGTGATTATGAAGAATTACCCAGCACAAGCCTGAAAAAAGGTTTTGAAGAAATGCTCAAGCAGGAAAAAGAGTTATTACAGGAATCAAAAGTAGTCTCACTTCATAATTCTTCAAAAAATCATTGGAAAACCGCTTTACAAATAGCAGCAACAATTGTATTAATCGTTTCCTCATATTTCTATGGAAAGCAACAAAATAACGCATCTTTCTCCAAAGAAATGGCCGTATTAGAAAAAGAAAAAGTACAGCTAAAACAAGAGGTTACTATTTCTCTAATAGAAAATGAATCAGCTAGCAAACGTTTACAGGCTGTAAACTATGCTGAAGAATTTGAGAAACCAGGTAATGAAATACTAAAAGCCCTTATTAATAAAATGTTTTATGATGACCATATCAACGTGCGACTAGCTGCAGCGGAAGCACTTGCTAAATTTTCAGATTCAGAAATGGTACGTAAATCATTTATAAATGCTCTGGAAACAGAAAAAGATCCGGGTATGCAAATTGAATTAATTCAAATATTAGTTTCTATACAGGAAAAACGCGCAGTTCCTTCTATGGAAAAATTACTTCAAAATGAAGAAACACCAAATTACGTAAAAGACCAAGTAGCTATTGGATTACCTAATTTAATTTAAAAAATTTAATCAAAAAACTTTAAAAAAGAACAGATGAAAAATATAGCAATCGCCATAGTACTTTTTATTACTATGGGAAATTTAAAAGCACAAGAAAATTACACCCAATCATTACAAGGAGTTAAAAAAGTAAAAATTAGCTCAGAATCTAGTGTATGGATTAAAGCACATAATAAAAATGAAATATCCATTGTAGGAGAAGATCGTCAACTACCAGAAAAAGCAAAAGGTCTAAAAGCAGTGTATGCAGGTGGTTCTGACAATACAGGTATTGGTGTTTTTATAAAAAGAGAAGGAGAAACACTGATTGTAAAGAACTTAAAAAACATGCACAGCAACACACTAGAATTAAACCTTCCAAAAGATATAAATATTTCTATAGCCAGAAGTAATCTAGGAGATGTAAAAATTAAAGGGTTTTCTTCAGAAATTGAAGCTTCTACAAACATAGGAGACATAACACTAAAAGACGTTACTGGGCCAGTCGTTGCCAGAACTGCTACAGGGGAAATCAATGTTATTTTCGAAAAAGTAAGCCAAAAATCTCCGATTTCTTTAATGTCCGCAGCAGGCTCTATAGATGTTAGTCTTCCATCTAACACACCAACAAACCTAGAGCTAAAAACTACAATGGGAGAAATTTTTACAGATTTTGAACTTAAATTTCCTGAAGAAAAAAAGGATATGAAAGTTGTAGGAGCTAGAAGAACAATCGAAACAAAACTTAACAAAGGTGGAGTAGAAATTAGTTTAAGATCTGCCACCGGTAATATTTATTTAAGAAAACAATAAAGAGGTCAATCATCAATCAAAAACAAGAAAATCATGAAAAATTTAGTAAATTTAATCATAATATGTTGCACTATATTCCAATTGAGTGCACAAAAAGTAGTAGAAAAAGAAATCACTCCATCTTCCAATGAAGTTCGGGTAGAATTTAAATTTGCAGAAGATATAATCATTAAAACCTGGAACAAGAAAACTGTATATCTTAAAGCAGAAGTAAGTATTAATGATGGAGAATTTGATAACTATTTTGACTTAAAAATAGACAATACCTCTTCTGTCTTAGATATCGAATCTAGTTACGGTGATTTATTCAAAAAATGGAATAAAAATAAGGGATCAAACAAAAATAATAACTGGGGTCCTTGTAATAACCTGGATATGAATGCAAATTACACATTATATATACCAGAAAACATGAGCTTACGAGTTAAAAGCATCTCAGGAAGTGTTGCTTCAGAAAACTACCAAGGAGAACTAGAAATTGATATTATAAGCGGTGATATTGATATTAAAAAATATCAGGGAGACTTAAGTCTAAAAACAATAAGCGGTACTATCGATATTCATATCGCGAAATCCAAACTAAAGGCAGAGACTGTTACAGGAATGATCTATTCTGACAAAGAATTAGAATTTGACCAAAGAAAAAACAGAGTCGTAGGAAGCAAAGTGACTGGTACTTTTGGAGATATTAAAAGTCAACTAGCACTTCAAACCGTGAGTGGCGACATTTTTATAAGAAAGCAATAATTAAAGACTCGCTCTTTAAAAAGCTAAGTTAAATTTCTAATAAAAAATCAAGTTTAAAGTATATAGTACAATCAGGAAAAAGGTTACCTTAGGAATATGAGGAAACCTTTTTTCTTTTTAATCTTTTTATTTGTATTCAAATGGGTACAATCGCAATCAAGTTTTAACAAAAGTATCGATGCCACTGATCTCACTGAGGTTTCTATAATTCTTGATAATACATTTCAAATAGAAATTACCAATACCTCCGAAAACAAAATCATTGTAACAGCAATTTCTGAGGGAGAATACCAAAACAATGTATTAATAAACGTGAAGAGAAAGGGAAATTCACTCTCTATTCTTGATGACATACAACCCTTTTCAGAAAACTACAACGATAAACTAAGTGCTCATAAAGTTATTGCTTTAAAAGTAAAAATACAATTACCTAAACATCTTAAAGTTATCATTACCTCAAGACTTGCTTCATTAAAATTAGATGCTAAAATTAAATCATTGTTTTCGGAACTTAATTCGGGAGATTGTTTTCTTAATAATTTTATAGGAGACGCTACAATCAACACATTAGCTGGATCTATTACCGTTTACACAAAAAATGCCACGATTGACGCATCTACAAAAACGGGGATTCTTTCTGCTGAAAAAATTTTTGGAGAACATCTGATTAAGTTAAAATCTATAAGTGGAGACATAAGTGTCTACAAAACAAAATAAAACACTATTTTTGTCCGTCACTGTAAGAAATAAGAGAAATTTATGTCCCTCAAGAAGTCTATTTTAGTTATAATCGTAGTTCTGCTAATTGATCAGATTTCCAAAATATATATCAAAACTAGTTTTACATTACATGAAGAAGTTCCAGTATTTAGCTGGTTTCGAATTGTGTTTGTAGAAAATAAAGGAATGGCTTGGGGATTTGAGCTTCCAGGGAATTATGGCAAACTCATACTTACCTTGTTTAGATTAGTAGCAATTACTGGTATTGGATATTGGCTATATGATTCTGTTCGCAAAAATAGCTCTAGGATTCTTACATTTTGTATCGCTCTAATTTTCGCTGGAGCTTTCGGAAACATTATAGATTCTATCTTTTATGGGATGTTCTTCAATGAAAGTACTTCTACCCAAATAGCTCAATTTCTGCCGGAAGGTGGTGGATATGAAACCATTTTTTATGGAAAAGTAGTTGATATGATTCAGTTTACGTTTTATGACGATATTTTACCAGATTGGATACCTTTTTGGGGAGGAAAACACTTCTCATTTTTTGATCCAGTATTTAACATTGCAGACTCCGCAATTAGCATTGGTGTTTTCTTACTGTTAGTTTTTAATAAAAGGGCTTTCCCAAAGAAATAAGAAGCCTCGTTATTTTAAACTAGAATCTTTTCGAAATCATTTAATTTTATAGGCTTTGTAAGATAATCCGATACTAAATCAATTGATTTCGCCTTATCTATATCTCTACTATCAATAGATGAACTTACTACATATAAGTCTATTTGCTTGTCAATCTTATCTTTGATTTTATCAAATTCTTGAAGAAATTCCCATCCATCCATAATTGGCATATTAAGATCAAGAAATATTACTTGAGGGATACTCTTATATTCATCTTCATCAATAGATGTAATAAAAAAATCTAAAGCTTCCTTACCATTCTTAAATACTATAACACTCTCTGATAATTTTTTTAATTCTAAAATCTTACTCACTAAATTAATATACATATTGTCATCATCTATGATGCAAACACTTTTAGTATTATGGGGCATGCTGGGGTGTAATTTAAAATCTTAACGCAATATAACTACTCTCTTCAATAATAATGGTTCATCAATCGTTAAAACTGTAAACATTCATTGGAGTTACACAATAATCTAATTTAATATCGGTAGCTAAAATTTCCCTAATGTCTTCTTCTGCAGTATAGAAAGAAAGTCCAATCTTAGTTGTTTCAGGATTACACTTAGACAAAAATTTATCATAGAAACCTTTGCCGTAACCTACACGATTCCCTTTTTTATCAAAAGCTAATAGCGGCACGAAAACAACGTCAATTTTAGTTTCAGGAATTGGGATTCCATCTATAGGTTCTGGAATTCCATAAGAATTTACTTTAAGAACAGTATTGTCTGTAAGCAATATATGCTCTAAAGTATTTTTTTCGAAATCACTTTTTGATACTACTATGTTTTTATCTTTTCCCTGCAGAATATGAAGTATAAATTCTGTGTTAATCTCTTTTTGTTTCTGTATAGATAAAAAAACATGATAGAAAGATTGCTCCCAAATTGGTAACTTCAATAAACCATTTGCAATATCCATACTCAGATCGTCAATATCCTCTTCATCGAGATCTGATCTCATTTTTTTGTACTTGACTCTTAACTCTTTCTTCTCCATTTTCTAAGAAACTAATTGTGTTGTGATTCTAAAAATGGCATCTCCCTTATATACTATTGGAGCTTCATTTACATTGATAATATAACCTTGATTGGTAGCTTTTACGACATGTCTCATTTTACCATATGGATCAGTAATAGTCGCAAGAGTTTCCCCTTTCTCCACAAGTTTACCGTATGGTATTTTAATATGGAGCAATCCACTATACTTAGCTCTAATCCAAAAGCTTTTTTCTACAACAATTGTATTCGAAATTGTTTCAGGGATTGGAAAAGAAGTCTCTAACATATCCAAGTGATCAAGTATTCTTATTACTCCCAGAACTCCTTCTCTCGCAATATCTCTATTGCTATTTTGAGATTTTCCTCCTTCGAATAATAAGATATCCTGTTCTTTCTTAGCACAAGTAGCTCGATACGAACCATCTAAGTTTTTAGATAATAATGTAAAAGGAGCATTAAAAATTTTTGCAAGCTTTACTAATTTTTCATTTTTACCATCAACTCTTATATGCGGCGCATTAAACCTACTAGCGCCTCCTGTATGAAAATCCAAACAAAAATCTGCCACCGGTAAAATTTCGTTTACAAATTGATATGCGAATCGACTCGCTAATGATCCACTTTTTGTTCCGGGAAATACCCTGTTTAAATCTCTCCCATCTGGAAAAAACCTATTCATACTAAGAAAACCAAAAACATTAAGAACAGGAATACAAATAACTGTTCCTTTTGCAGGTTTATTAATTTTTTTAGCTATAACCTGACGCACAACCTCTACACCATTAATCTCATCACCATGGATACCTGCTGTAATTAAAATCGTTGGTCCAATCTTTTTTGATCGCTCAATAATAATAGGGATTTCTACTTTTGTTGAAGTATATAAATTGGCAATGTTGAAATTAATTGTTTTACTTGTACCTAGTGGAATATCCTCTCCTAAAATACTTAGGATATCATTTTCTCCTTTTATTGTCATATTTTTTATACACTTCTTTCTATAAAGCGAATAATCGACTTCGCAATATCTCTTCCTGTCGCAGTTTGTATACCTTCCAGACCAGGAGAAGAGTTAACTTCTAAAATAAGAGGCCCTCTTTCACTCTGAAGCATATCCACTCCAGCTACTCCTAGTTTTAATGACTTAGCAGCTTTTATTGCTGCATTTTCTTCCTCATCTGATAATTCAATAATTTTAGCACTACCTCCTCTATGTAAATTTGATCGAAATTCACCTTCCTTTCCCTGTCTTTTCATGGCTCCAACCACCTGACCATCTACCACCAAAACTCTTATATCAGCACCCTTAGCTTCCTTAATATATTCCTGAACAATTACTCTTGCCTGTAATCCATTAAACGCTTCCAGAACTGACTCTGCAGCAGTTTTAGTTTCTGCTAACACAACTCCTAAACCTTGCGTACCTTCTAATAATTTTATTATAAGAGGCGCACCTCCTACATGTGAAATAACTTCAGAAACATCCTTAGAATAATTAGTAAAAACTGTCTTTGGCAATCCTAATCCTGCTTTTGATAATATCTGAAGACTTCTTAACTTATCTCTAGAATTAACTAATGCTTGCGATTCTACCGTAGTAAAAACGCTCATCATTTCGAACTGTCTTACTACAGCAGTTCCATAAAAAGTGATAGAAGAACCAATTCTCGGAATTACTGCATCCACATGATCTAGTTTCTTACCTTTATAATAAATTTCTGGTTTTTTTTTCTCTATAACAATATCACAGCTTAGTGGGTCTATAACTTGTACGTTATGCTTACGCTTTACTGCAGCTTGTACCAAAGCATCAGTAGAAAACAAACTCGCACTGCGAGAAAGAATTTTAATGTTCATTAGGATTTTAGATTATAAGACTGATCTTCTAACTGTGGATCTACTAAAAATTTTCCACTAAGAAATTTACGTCCAATTAATAGAGGGAAACGCATATCATCACGAGAAGACAATGTAAGTGTTATTGAATTAGTTTTATTAAACAATGTGATTTTTGTTCTAATAGCATATCTCACTTCTACCTTTCCATTACTACTTTTAACTGCAGTAATATCATAGTTTTTAAAAGTGAATTTTTTACCGTTATATTCAGGATGAGTTGGGTCCAAAAAGCGACATTCTAGAATCTGACCCACCTCTTTGATTTCTTTGCAATGTATCGAGGATGTATAAGCTCCTGTATCAATTTTTGCGTCAATATCTTGTAAAGCTAAAAGAGGAAAATCTACCTTATCTGTCCTACCAATTATTTTTTTATGATCTTTCAAAAAAATACCTTTAAAGAATATAATTACTAAAGTAATAAAAAACCAGATGTATTCTACAGCATAACACTTTTAATAGTTAAATTCATGTACTTTTTTTAACATAATAATCGTATAAAGTGTATTTAATAATTCTACTAAAGCACTAAATTTACATTTAGAATATGCAGAAACCTTCTTTAGATATACAAGTTAAAACATTACCAAACGATCCTGGTGTTTATCAGTATTATGATAAAGATGATAAATTACTATATGTAGGTAAAGCTAAAAACCTTAAAAAAAGAGTTACCTCTTATTTCACTAAGAATCACGACAACTATAAAACTAAAGTACTTGTTAAAAAAATCAACACAATAAAACATATTGTTGTCGAAACGGAAACAGATGCTTTATTACTAGAAAACAACTTAATCAAAAAGCATCAACCTAGATTTAATGTGATGCTTAAGGATGATAAAACCTATCCTTGGATATGTATCAAAAAAGAAAGGTTTCCAAGAGTTTTTCCTACTCGTAATCTTATCAAAGATGGTTCTGAATATTTTGGCCCTTATACCAATTTCAAAACAGTAAATACCTTATTAGATCTTATTAAAGGATTATACCAGCTAAGAACTT
The DNA here is from genome assembly GCF_900109375.1 of Aquimarina amphilecti. Lineage (GTDB taxonomy): Bacteria > Bacteroidota > Bacteroidia > Flavobacteriales > Flavobacteriaceae > Aquimarina > Aquimarina amphilecti. The sequence continues at coordinate 507,231 of NZ_FOAB01000002.1, read as the reverse complement.
GTAATTACGACTTATCACAGCATAAAATTGATAGTGGAAAATATAAGGTATGTCTTGAATATCATTTGGGAAACTGCAAAGGTGCTTGTGAAGGATTACAAGGAGAAAAAGAATATCATCAAAACATAGAAGCAATCCGAGAAATCGTTAAAGGTAACTTTAAAGATTCTCTTAATAGGTTTCGAAAACAAATGGTTGCTCACGCCGAAAAAATGGAGTTTGAAGATGCACAAAGAATAAAAGAAAAAATTGAAGTTCTAGAAAAATATCAGGCGAAATCTACAGTGGTTAATCCTAAAATCAGTAATGTAGATGTATTTTCAATAATCTCCGATGAATCCTATGGATACGTTAATTTTCTTCAGCTTTCATATGGAGCTATTATACGATCGCACACTACAGAAATTAAAAAGAAATTAGAAGAGACTGATAAAGAATTATTAGAACTAGCAATCATAGAATTAAGACAACGATTTGGTTCAAGATCTAAAGAAATATTTGTGCCAATCAAAGTTGATGTTGGAGAAGATCTAAAAATTACAATTCCTCAATTAGGAGATAAAAAGAAAATTGTAGACTTATCCCTAAGAAATGCTAAATATTATCGCCAAGAACGATTTAAACAAATCAAAATTATTGATCCCGATAGGCATATAAAGCGATTGATGGCTCAGATGAAAAAGGATCTTAGATTACCTGAAGAGCCAAAACATATAGAGTGTTTTGATAACTCTAATATTCAGGGAACAAATCCCGTAGCGGCCTGTGTAGTCTTCAAAAATGGAAAACCAAGCAAAAAAGAATATCGAAAATTCAATATCAAAACAGTTGAAGGAGCAAATGATTTTGCATCTATGGAAGAAGTTGTTTATCGCAGATATAAACGACTGTTAGACGAAGAACAACCATTACCACAATTAATAATAGTAGATGGGGGAAAGGGTCAACTATCTTCTGGATTAAAAGCTTTAGACGACCTTAACCTAAGAGGGAAAATCACCATCATAGGGATAGCTAAAAGATTAGAAGAAATCTATTATCCCGGAGATTCTATACCTTTATACTTAGATAAAAAATCAGAATCTTTAAAAATCATACAACATCTTAGAAATGAAGCGCACCGTTTTGGAATCACATTTCATAGACAAAAAAGAAGTAAAGCCGCATTAGACACAGAACTAGATTCTATTCCTGGGATTGGGGAAAAAACCGTCGTAGAACTATTAAAACATTTTAGGTCTGTCAAAAGAATTAGCGAAGCAACAAAAAAACAACTAGAAGAAGTCGTTGGAAATTCTCGTGCTACCAAAGTGTATAATTACTATCTTTCTAAAAAAGAATAAACCTCCTATGCAATTTACCTCTAACAAAGTTTTAAAATTTATATTACTGGTTGTGGTACTTTTTGCTTTTAAAACTACGTGGTCTCAAGATCAAGGTATTCAAGAAGATCAAGATGTTAAGGTTGGATTAGTACTAAGTGGTGGTGGCGCTAAAGGATTGGCTCATATAGGTGCTTTAAAAATCATCGAAGAAGCTGGTATTAGAATAGATTATATTGGCGGGACAAGTATGGGAGCAATTATAGGCTCTCTATATGCTTCAGGATATACCGCAAGAGAATTAGACTCTATCTTCAGAGCTGTTGATTTTAATGTACTTATACAAGATGATTTGCCAAGAAAAGCGAAAACTTTTTATGAGCGAGAAGATTCAGAAAAATATGCATTGACATTACCATTTGATGATTTTAAGGTAGGATTGCCACAAGGGTTGTCAAAAGGACAGAACTTTTTTAATGAATTTGCTCGTTTAACCTCTCACGTTCATGAAATTAATGATTTCAGCAAACTTCCTATTCCATTTTTCTGTATGTCTACCAATGTTGCAACTGGAGAGCAGGTTTTATTAGATAAAGGATATTTACCAGAAGCTGTTTCTGCTAGCGGTGCCTTACCATCCATTTTTAGTCCAATTGAATTAAATGGGATTCTCATGACTGATGGTGGTGTTGCTAATAATTACCCGATCAAAGAAATCAGAAAAAAAGGAGCAGAAATAGTTATTGGAATAGATGTTCAGGATAGTTTAATCCCTAGAGATCAGCTTAACTCTGTCACAAATATCATGTTACAGATTAGCAATTTTAGAACTATAAATGACATGAAATCTAAAAAGCCCGAAACTGATGTATATATTAAACCATCTATTTCGGATTTTTCATTGATCTCTTTTGATCAAGCTGATAAAATCATAGCAAATGGGGAAAAAGCAGCTTTTGCCAATTATGAAAAACTAAGAGAGATAAAAAGACTTCAAAAAGCTTCTATCCCAAGAACAAAAATCCCAAAAAATTCAGATACACTTCTCATTAATAGCTTAGTCATTTCAGGAAATGATAGATATACAAGGTCATACATCAAAGGAAAACTAAAACTAAAACTAAAAAACCCAAAAACCACCACTTATAAGAAATTATACGAAGGGATCAACAACTTATCTGCCACAGGTAATTTTGATAGAGTAAGCCATCGATTAATTGATAAAAAAGATGGAAAAGAACTAGTTCTTAATGTAAAAGAATCAAAAAATACAATGTTATTACGTTTTGCACTTCATTATGATGATCTATATAAAACCGCAGCTTTAGTAAATTTCACCAAAAAAAGTTTACTTTTTAATAACGATGTTTTATCATTTGACGTGGCTCTGGGCGACAACATCAGATACAATTTTGACTATTACATTGATAAAGGATTTTATTGGAGTATTGGTCTAAAAAACAGCCTTAATCGTTTTAATAGAAACGTAGAGTATGAATTAGTAAGAGAAGATTTTAATTTACCGAACATCGAAGTCAATAAAATCAATTTAGATTATTTAGATTTTAAGACTCAATTCTACGCAGAAACATTACTAAACCAAACTTTTTCTCTAGGACTTGGTGCAGAATATCGAAGATTCCGCCTTATTTCAGAAACTATTGGCGAAGATGAAGATCAGCTACCAAGAGTTGTTTTTGATAATAGTAACTACTGGAGTGCTTTATCGTACTTAAAGTTTGACAGCTATAACAATAAATATTTCCCTTCTTCTGGGTTTTTCTTCGATGGTAATATTAATTATTATCTATTTGATGACAATCCAAATAGTACTAACAGTAATTTTGTTATTGCAAAAGCGGATTTTGGATACGCCTTTAATATTTTCAAAAATGCTTCTATCAATCTTGAATTAAGCGCTGGTAATAGATGGGAAGAACAAAATGTTAGAAGTTTAAACTTCTTTGTGGGTGGTTTTGGTGCAAAAATGATCAACAATAATATCCCTTTTTATGGATATGATTTTTTGAGTATTGTAGGTGATAGCTTCGCAAAATCTGCGGTTACTTTAGATTATGAAGTATTCCCAAAAAATCATATTAATGTAACAGCGAATTATGCTAATGTTGGCACAAAAATTTTTGATAATGGAGGTTGGTTAGAATCACCCGAATATTCTGGATATGCTTTGGGGTATGGCTTGGAAACTTTTGCTGGACCAGTACAGGTAAAATATTCATATTCTCCTGAACAAAAAGAAGGAGAATGGTATTTTAGTATCGGTTTTTGGTTTTAATAAATTTTATAATCTAAAAGATGGAAATATTTACGATATTTGTATTGTTATGAGCTTGTATTGGCACGACTTATTATTGCTATTACACTACCTTATTAAGCGAAATCCGGAATAAGGCAGCGGTTTACTATTGCATTACTTTTTTTTTCAAAACTAATAGTTAACACCATAATCTTAAGAAATCATGCCTTTTTATCATTCTTTGGGTAAAATACCTCCTAAACGCCATACTATTTTCAGAAAACCTGATGGCAATCTATTCTATGAACAATTATTCGGAACCATAGGTTTTGATGGAATGTCCACGAACCTTTATCATTATCAGAGACCTACACAAGTAAAGGAAATCAAAGGAAGCTATAATGTTGCACCCGAAATTGCAATTAAAAACAACATTAAATCATATCGACTACACGGATTTAACGTTAAACCCGAAAAAGATTATTTAAATAGCAGGAAAAATGTGCTTACTAATAGTGATGTGAGTATTATTTTATCAGCTCCTCAGGAATCTACTTCAGAGTATTTTTATAAAAATACAGATGCTGATGAATTAATTTTTGTGCATCGAGGAAGCGGTAAATTTAGAAGCCATTTAGGTAATTTAGACTTTAAATATGGAGATTATATTATAATCCCACGTGGAACTATCTATAAATTAGATTTTGACACAACAGAAAATCGTTTGTTCATTGTAGAATCCAGAAGACCAATCTATACACCTAAAAGATATAGAAACTGGTTTGGTCAATTATTAGAACATTCTCCATTTTGCGAACGAGATCTAAGAGCTCCGTATGAATTGGAAAGCAATGATGAAAAAGGAGACTTTCTAATCAAAGTAAAAAAACAAGATGAAATCTTTGATATGATTTACGCTTCACACCCATTTGATGTTGTAGGCTATGATGGATTCAATTTTCCATACGCATTTTCGATTCATGATTTCGAACCTATTACCGGAAGAGTTCACCAACCACCACCAGTACACCAAACTTTTGAAACAGATGCATTCGTAGTTTGTTCATTTGTACCAAGATTATATGATTACCATCCAGAAAGTATTCCTGCTCCATATAACCATAGTAATATTGATAGTGATGAAGTATTATATTATGTAGACGGTGATTTTATGAGTAGAAATGATATTGATGCAGGTCATATCTCTTTGCATCCAGCTGGAATTCCTCACGGTCCACATCCCGGTGCTGCAGAAAGAAGTATTGGAAAAACAAAAACAGACGAACTAGCTGTAATGGTTGATACTTTTAAACCTCTTATGGTGACGAAAGAAGCGATGAAAATAGCAGATGAAGATTATCACAAATCCTGGTTAGAATAACAGGTTTTATAAAAATAAGTTCATGTTGAATTACAGAAAAGATATTTCGGCACATCTTAGAGCCATGTGGTAAATTTTATCCAGAAAATCGTTTTTTAATTTTCTGGATTGATAAATCTTATTGTATAATTTTCACAACAAAATAAAATATTATGTCAACAAATATAACTTCCCAAAATTTAGAAAAAATAATTCCTGAAGCAGAAGATTTCTTACCACTTTTAGGTACTGACTATGTAGAACTATATGTAGGTAATGCAAAGCAAGCTGCGTACTATTATCAAACCGCTTGGGGATTTCAACCTATCGCATATGCTGGATTAGAAACTGGACTAAAAGATCGTGTATCTTATGTATTACGCCAAGACAAAATTACCTTAATACTTACTTCTCCATTACAACCAGATGGTGATATCAACAAACACATCAATGCACATGGTGACGGAGTTAAAGTTGTCGCTCTTTGGGTTGATGATGCCATAAAAAGTTATGAAGAAACTACTAAACGTGGTGCGCAATCTTACATGGAACCAATTGTAAAGGAAGATAAAAATGGTACTGTCGTATTTTCTGGCATACATACTTATGGAGAAACAGTACACATTTTTGTAGAAAGAAAAAATTACAATGGTGTATTCTTACCAGGATATGTTGCTTGGGATAAACCATATAGTACAGAATCTACTGGTCTCAAATATATTGATCACATGGTAGGAAATGTAGGTTGGAATGAAATGAATAAATGGTGTGAATTTTATGCAAAAGTTATGGGATTTGCTCAACTAGTATCTTTTGATGACAAAGATATTTCTACTGAGTATACAGCATTAATGAGTAAAGTAATGAGCAATGGTAATGGAAGAATTAAATTTCCTATAAATGAACCAGCCGAAGGAAGAAAAAAATCTCAGATCGAAGAATACATAGATTTTTATAATGGAGCAGGTGTACAACATATGGCATTAGCTACTGATAACATTATAGAAACTGTTTCTGCTCTTCAAAACAAAGGAGTCGAATTCCTTACTGTACCAGCTAGTTATTACGAAACTGTTTTAGATAGAGTTGGAGAAATTGATGAGGACTTAGAACCCTTAAAAGAACTTGGGATTCTAATAGATAGAGATGACGAAGGATATCTATTACAGATTTTTACTAAACCTGTCTTAGATCGACCAACGATGTTTTTTGAAATAATTCAAAGAAAAGGAGCCCAATCTTTTGGAAAAGGAAATTTTAAAGCATTATTCGAGGCAATAGAAAGAGAACAAGAGCAAAGAGGAACACTGTAAACCAACTACTTTCTTTAAAACTCTTAAATCCTCTTGAATAATTAAAGCAAGCATTGTTAATAAATTGAGATTATTGAAAAATAATGCGTTTCTGCCTAAATTTTTGTTAAATATCATAATAAAAAAACGTTTTCGTTTGATAATTATGCAAAAAAAGCTGATGTTTGTATCATAAGCGGAGTGGTTACTGCTTATACCAAAAACAATAATTATTCTCATAATTTAAGTTTTTAGTTGGTTAATAAAAGTAAAAGAGAGCTGTGGTGGCTCTCTTTTTTTATCAGCTTTTTTTAAGAATTAAGTAATACTACTAATTTTTATCTGTTTATATTATATAGTATTTTTGGAATGGATATTGTAAATATTCATCATAATAACACATACGTTAATAAAACAATGCCCAAAACAGTCATGAAAAGATATCTTCTTTTATTACTAATTATGATTTCAGCTTCTTCGGTTGCTCAAGAAAACCACAAGTCTTTTGAAAATGGCGAATGGTTTAAATTTAAAATCCGTTACGGAGTTTTTACAGCCAGTTACGCTACCTTAGAAGTTAAAGATGAAATGCTTAATGGAATGCCCGTCCATCATATTGTGGGAACAGGGAAATCTTCAGGGCTTTTAAGTGTGTTTTTTAAAGTAGAGGATTACTATGAAACATACGTAGATAAAAACGAAATAAAACCTTATCGATTTATTCGTAAGATCAACGAAGGAGGTCATACCAAGGATATTGAAATTAATTTTGATCACGATAATAAAAAAGCGCAAGTATTTAATAAAAAATATAATAAGAAAGAGACATTTAATACCAAAGACAACATACAAGATATGATGTCTTCATTTTATTACCTAAGAAATAATATTGATGTATCTTCGCTAAAGAAAGGTGATGAACAATTTGTCAATATGTTTTTTGACAATGAAAATTATTTGTTCAAATTACGTTTTTTAGGACGAGAAACAATAAAAATGAATGGTAACAAAATTCGTTGTTTAAAGTTTCGTCCAATTGTACAAGCCGAAAGAGTATTTAAAGAAGAGGAAAGTTTGACTGTTTGGGTAAGTGATGATGATAATCGCATGCCAATTAGAATAAAAGCTGATATTCTCGTAGGATCTATTAACGCAGATCTAATAGCTTACAAAGGTCTAAAACACCCTCTCAAAATTGTTATAGATTAATGGACCAATCCATAAAACCTGAGATTGCTGAAAAAATATTACAGCTCGAAAAAAAGTTTAAAAATTCCGGTCAGGATCTTGGATCCTATTTAGACGGTTTACTTCATGATAAGTATCTTACTTACTGGGACTATATACACCTAGATACGTTACTTAGTTTACAGATTCCAAGAACACATTTCCCTGACGAGGAAATTTTTATAATGTATCATCAGATTACTGAGCTTTATTTTAAATTAATCATCCATGAGTTGAAACAAATTATTGATGATAAGTTACAGAATGCCGAATTCTTTACAAAAAAATTAGATCGAATTAATAGGTATTTTAGAGTTCTGATAAACTCTTTTGATGTTATGATCAAAGGAATGGATAGAGATCAGTTTTTAAAATACAGAATGTCACTTTTACCAGCAAGTGGATTTCAATCTGTTCAATTTAGAATGATCGAAATATACGCCACTCCATTAATACATCTGGTAAACACTAAAGAAAGAGGTCAATTTTCTGAAGAAGATCCCCTTGAAGAAGTATATGAACATTTATACTGGAAATCAGGAGCTACAGATATCAAAACTGGTGAAAAAACATTGACGCTCAAACAATTTGAATATCGTTATACACCTAGAATGATGCGTATTGCTCATCAAGTAAAAGAAAGTACGATATATCATAAATACCTGGAACTTCCGGAAAAAGAGCAAAATAATGTGCAGCTTATCAATGCAATGCGTACTTTTGACACCAATGTAAATATTAATTGGTTATTAATGCATATGGGTGCCGCCTACAGGTATCTTAATAAAGATAAAGGCGAAGTATTGGCTACAGGAGGAACTAACTGGAAAAAGTTTCTACCCCCAAGTTTTCAAAGGATCATGTTTTTTCCTAATCTTTGGAGCGCAGAGGAAAAGGAAAATTGGGGACAACAATGGGTAACCCATCAATTTAATACCACAAAATAAAGTCAGTTGAAGAATTTAGGTTGCATACTACTTTTATTAGTAGTATTGATTTCATGTCAGCAAGAGAAAAAAGAACCAGTAGTTACAGTTCCCGAAACAATTGAAGAAATAAAAGAACCACCGGTTGTTAAGGAATTTGGATACAACCTTAATAATTTTATGGTGGTTAGAGATACTGTTCGACCTGGAGATAGTTTTGGAGCTATTTTAGATAGTCATGGTATTTCTAGAGCTAAAGTTTTCGAAATTTCAAACAAAATTAAAGACACATTTAATGTAGCCAGAATTACCGCTGGAAAAGCATATGCTGTCCTTAAGTCAAAAGATACTACTGAAAAAGCACAAGTTTTTGTATATCAAAATGGACTGATAGATTACACTGTTGTAGATTTTAGAGATAGTATTGTTGCAAGAAAAAGCGCAAAACCAGTAAAGATTGTAGAAAGAATAGCTTCTGGAACCATAGAAAGTAATCTATCACAAACTTTTGATGAAATGGATCTTAGCTTTCTTGTTGCCTATAAAATGGCAGATATTTATGCTTGGACTATAGATTTCACAAGACTTCAAGCTGGAGATCAATTTAAAGTAATCTATACTGAAAAGTATATAAACGACACAATTCCTGCTGGGATTGGTGAAATCAAAGCATCCTATTTTGAGCATAGAAGTAAACCCATCTATGCCTTCCAATTCGAAGACGATACTATTAATAGAACCTCAGACTATTTTGATCAAGAGGCAAATAACCTACGAAGAGCATTTCTTAGAGCACCAGTTCAATTTAGTAGAATTTCTTCAAGATATAATCTAAAAAGAAGAATAAAATACTACGGAAACAAAATAAGACCTCATCGCGGGACAGACTTTGCTGCTCCTATCGGAACTCCTATTTTAGCTACAGCAGATGGTACAGTAACTAAATCAGAACGTAGAGGAGGAAATGGTAAATATGTAAAAATTAGACATAATTCAACCTACGAAACGCAATACTTACATATGAGTAGACGAGCAGTAAAGGTTGGAGAATATGTTAGACAAGGAGAAGTAATTGGATTTATTGGAATGACTGGAAATACAAGTGGACCTCACGTGTGCTATCGTTTCTGGAAAAACGGAAAAGAAGTAGATCCATTTAAACAAGATTTACCCGCATCCAAACCATTAAAAGATAGTTTACGCCCTGCTTTTTACAAACACATCGAACCTTTAAAAACAAAATTAGACAGCATTATATTCAAACCAAAACAAGAAATATTATAACCACATGGCACTACCAACTATTAATCCCACCACCACAAAAGCCTGGGGAGCACTTAAAAATCACTATGAGAATATTAAAGACACTCATCTAAAAGACCTTTTTGCGAAATCTCCAGATAGAGCAGGAAAATTCTCAATTGAATGGAATGATTTTTACGTAGATTATTCTAAGAATAGAATTGATGAAACTACCAAAAAACTTTTGATAGAACTGGCTAAAGAAGTCCAACTGGATAAAGCAATACAAAGTTATTTTGATGGAGAAATTATAAATGAAACAGAAGGAAGAGCCGTTTTACATACTGCTCTTAGAGCACCATCTGGTAAAACTATTAATGTCAATAGCAAAAATGTAGTTCCAGAAGTTGGTGCCGTAAAAACCAAAATTCAAACATTCTCTGATAAAGTTGTCAATGGTGAGCTAAAAGGATATACTAATAAATCATTTACTGATATCGTAAATATCGGTATTGGTGGTTCAGATCTTGGGCCTGCAATGATCACAGAATCTCTTGAGTATTATAAAAATCATTTAAAAGTACATTTCATATCAAATGTCGATGGTGACCACGTCCATCAAAAACTAAAAAATCTAGATCCGGAGACTACCTTATTCGTTGTAGTTTCAAAAACCTTTTCTACACAAGAAACATTATCAAATGCCACTACAGCTAGAAGTTGGTTCATAAAACAAGCCGCTCAAGAAGCCGTAGAAAAACATTTTGTCGCAGTATCTAGTAATATTCCTAATGTAACCGAATTTGGTATCGCAGAGGAGAATATTTTTCCTTTATGGGATTGGGTTGGGGGTCGCTTTTCTCTTTGGAGTGCTGTTGGCCTATCTATAAGTTTATCAGTAGGTTTTAAAAACTTTGAGGCTTTATTAGAAGGTGCTTACGAAATGGACGCCCATTTCAGAACTGCCAATTTTGAAGAGAACATACCCGTTATTTTAGGATTATTAAGTATTTGGTATAATAATTTCTTTGGTGCCGAAAGTGAAGCAGTTATTCCTTATTCTCAATATCTTCATAGATTGCCAGCGTACCTACAACAAGGAATTATGGAAAGTAATGGAAAAAGCGTAGATCGTAACGGAAATCATATCGATTATCAAACGGGAACTATTATCTGGGGAGAGCCAGGAACAAATGCCCAACACGCTTTTTTTCAGCTAATTCATCAAGGGACAAAACTTATTCCTGCAGAATTTATAGGTTTTAAAAATTCTTTGTTTGAAGATAAAAACCATCAAGATAAATTGATGGCCAATTTCTTTGCCCAAACAGAAGCTTTAATGAATGGAAAAACGGAAGAAGAAGTTCTTGAAGAATTACAATCCAAAAATCTATCAGAAGACAAACTAAAAAAGTTAATTCCGTTCAAAATTTTCACTGGTAACAAACCTACCTCTACAATACTTATCAACAAACTAACTCCCAAAAGTTTAGGTAAACTAGTATCTATGTATGAACAACGAATTTTTGTTCAAGGAGTCATATGGAACATATTTAGTTATGATCAATGGGGTGTAGAACTAGGTAAGCAATTAGCTACAAATATTCTAAAGGAAATCGATAATTCGCAGATTTCTGACCACGATTCATCTACAAAAACACTGTTAAAAAAATATTTAAATTAATTACTATTTTGGTTAATAACTTTTGAATATTTTCAATTGATTACAAATCAATTGAATACGAAATAGAGTTACCTTAAAACCGTTAAATTTTTATGTGAAAAATTTTAACGTTTAGATAAACTTAGATTGCACAAAGATTCGTTCTTTTGCGCCAAACAATTAACTCAATTCATTATAATGAAAAAGATTACATTTTTATTTGTTGTAATTCTTTTGGCGACGTTTGCAGAAATGTCTGCCCAAGGTGTTACAAAATCTTCCATGAATGGAAAAGTTACAGATAATACAGGTGCCGCACTTCCGGGTGCTAATGTGATTGCAATTCATACACCATCTGGTACTAAGTATGGAGCAATTACAGATTTTGACGGTTATTATAGGATCGCCAATATGAGAACTGGAGGACCATATAGAGTAACAATCTCTTATGTTGGTTTTTTAGGTTTCGTACAGGACGGAGTATTTCTTCAGTTAGGAAGCTCTAAAGCGATTAACACTCAAATGAAAGAAGAGGCTAATGCTCTTGAAGAAGTTGTAATTACAGCTAATCGTAGTGGAGTATTTGATTCTGGTAAAACAGGAACTGAAACTACAGTTACTGAAAGACAAATTAACTCTTTACCTTCTGTATCTAGATCAGTAGCGGATTTCGTAAGAATAACTCCGCAAGCACAGATTACTGAAGGTGATGACGGATTCTCAGTTTCTTTAGCAGGTCAAAACAACCGATACAATGCATTATACATCGATGGAGGTGTAAGTAATGATGTATTTGGTTTAGCAGGCTCTGGAACAGATGGAGGACAAACTGGAGTAAACCCATTCTCTATTGATGCGATCGAAACATTTCAGATTAACATCGCTCCATTTGATGTAAGACAGTCAGGTTTTGCAGGGGGTGCTATCAACGCAATTACTAGATCTGGAACAAATAGAATTGAAGGATCGGCATATACGTACTTCAGAAATCAGGATCTTGCAGGAAAAACTCCTCCTAGCCTAGTAGGTGATGGTGAAACTAGAGAAAAATTAGCAGATTTTTCTTCTAATATTTACGGTGTTAGAATAGGTGGTCCAATTGTAAAAGACAAATTATTCTACTTTGTTAATTACGAAAGAGAAGAAACTGAAACACCGCAACCATTCAACTTTAGTAATTATCAAGGAGACTCTAGCTTATCTGAAGTTCAGGATCTTTCAAACTTCTTACAAACTACATACGGATTTAACCCAGGTGGTTTTGACAATAATACAAGAACATTAGAAAGTAACAAATTTACTGTAAGATTAGATTGGAATATTAACGACAATAACCAATTAAGTGTAAAACATAATTATGTTAGCGCAGATAACCTAGAAGCTAGAAATAGTGGTAATACAAGAATCGGTTTTATAAATGGTTCTGAGCTTTTCGAAAGTGTAAAAAACGAAACAACTTTAGAGCTTAACTCTTCTTTTGGTAGCTGGGCGTCTAATAGTTTATTAATTGGATACAAAACAGTAAGAGATGACAGAGATCCATCAGGGGATCCTTTTCCTTCTGTAGATATTAGAGATGGTAATGGTACTATTACTTTTGGAGCAGAACCTTTCTCTACTGCAAATTTATTAGACCAAGATGTTTTAAATATTGCTGATAATTTTGAAATCTATAGTGGTAAACACACTATAACAATCGGTACTCAACACGAGTTTTCTAAAATAAAGAACCTTTTCTTTGCATTTAACTATGGTGATTACACTTTCAATAGTGTTAGTGATTTCTACGCTGGAATTATTGACGAATACCAAAGAGGTTATTCTCTAGTAGGAGGTAACGCTGTTGGTGATGAGTCTGATGGGGCTTCAGAATTTAAATTATACCAACCAAGTGTATATGTTCAAGATGAAGTTAGTATTTCTGAAAACTTTAAATTCACTGCTGGTTTAAGAGTAGATGTTCCTATTTTCGAAGATGGTCCAGTAAATGATGACTTTAACAACAGAACAATTCCTATCTTAGAAGCTGCTGGAAAAGATTTACGTGGAGCTAGAGTTGGTAAAGCAATTAACCCTAAAGCACATTTATCTCCAAGAATTGGATTTAACTGGGATGTGAAAAATGATAGAACTACTCAAATACGTGGTGGATTAGGAATGTTTACTTCTAGAATCCCATTAGTATGGCCTGGAGGATCTTACAACAACAATGGTATTACAGGTGGATTTACAGGTGGATTTAACTTAGATCCTTCTACAATCACTTTTAACCCTGACATTAACCAACAGCCTGTTGCAGTAGCACCTGGAACTGGTGGTTTAGCTGGTAACATTGACATCTTTTCTCCTGATCTTAGATTACCACAATTTATGAAATATAACATCGCGATAGATCAAAAATTACCATTCTGGGGATTAATTGCTAGCGCGGATTTCTTATATACGGATGTAATTACAAATATCTATTATGAAAACTTAAACATTGCAGAAGCAGAAGGCTTCTTAAATGGTGCTGATAACAGACCTTTCTATAGCGATAGCTTTGGTGATTTAATCGATAATACATATGGAAGAATTACATTAGGAACAAATACAGGTGAAGGTTTCTCTTATAACGCTTCTGTTACATTAAGAAAACCATTCTCTAATGGTTTCCAAGGAAGTGTATCTTATTCTTACGGAGAAGCAGAATCAATTTTTGATGGAACTTCTTCTCAGAATAGTTCTCAGTGGAGAAATATACAAACTGTAAACGGTAAGAATGCAGACATACCTTTAGGAAGATCAGATTTCTCAGCTGGATCTCGTGTAACTGCAAATGTAAGTTATGAAAAAGAATACCTTGGTTTTATGAAATCTACTATTGCTCTTTTCTATGAAGCTAATCAAGGTTCTCCATACTCTTTTATTTATAGAGAAGGTAGAGATCTTTTAAATGATGATTCTAGAGATAATGCCTTAATCTATATCCCAGCTAACCAAAGTGAAATCGTATTGGTTGATGGAGAAAATGGATTAAGCTCTCAACAACAATGGGATGCTTTAAATGCATTTATCGAAGGAAATGATTACCTAAGAGACAGAAGAGGTCAGTATGCAGAGCGTAATGGATCAAGAGGCCCTTGGAGTAACACTATTGATTTAAAATTCTTACAAGACTTTTATATCAATACTGGAAAATACAAAAACACGCTTCAGGTATCTTTAGATATTTTCAACTTCACTAATTTATTAAATAAAGATTGGGGAAAACGTAAGTTTACTAGTGACGTTCGTTTGTTAGAAACGGAACAAGCTGGTCCTGATCCTGAATTTAGTTTTAATCCTGCTTCTTTCGAAAATGGGATCGAGCAATTAGATGATAATGGATTACAATCATCAAGATGGCAAATGCAAGTTGGTTTAAGATATATCTTCAACTAAAACATATAACCATAATTCAAAACCTCGCTCAAATTGAGCGAGGTTTTTTTATACATTATGTTTACCTTTGGATAAACTAAACACATCATTATGTACGAAGCTATACAAATCGTTCACTCCTATTGGGCATATCTAGTTGTTCTTGTTGTTACCCTTGCTACTATCAACGCTTTAATTGGTTTTTTTACTAAAAGAGAATATGCACCTAAAGATTTTAGAATATCACTTTTTGGATTAATAGTTACACATCTTCAACTATTGATCGGTATCGTTATATTCTTTGTCTCTCCTACGATTGTATGGTTTACAGAAGGTATCGGAATGAGCGAAATCATGAAAGACCCTCTATTAAGATTGTATAATGTAGAACACCCAACAGTAATGATCTTAACTGTAGTGTTAATTACAATAGGATATTCTAAGCATAAAAAGAAATTGACCTCTACACCAAAACTTAAAATGTTAGCAATTTTTTATACACTAGCTTGGATATTAATGTTATCCCGAATTCCTTGGGCAAATTGGTTCTAAGAACCAAATACCGTTAACACTAATTTTCTAGAACCTCCATAGTTTCTATGTTCACATAAATAGATCCCTTGCCAGGTTCCTAAATTAAGTCTGCCACTAGTAATTGGTATCTGTATAGAAGTTCCCATTAATGAAGCTTTAATATGTGCAGGCATATCATCAGGACCTTCATAAGTATGGATATAATATGCTTGATTTTCTGGCACCATTTGATTCATATGGCTTTCAAAGTCCTGACGAACAGTAGGATCAGCATTTTCATTAATGGTCAAACTCGCCGAAGTATGTTTGATGAAAACCTGTAATTGACCAATAACTATTTCGCTAATCTCAGGAATTTTAGAAATTACTTCATCTGTAATCAAATGAAAACCCCTAGAATACGGTTGTAATTTTATTTCTTTTTGAAAGAATTTCATGAGATCTACTGTTTAAGAATAGCAATTTAATACAAATTTCACAGGAAGAGTTTATATTCTTACTGTAAACTCTAATACCTTTGTCATCTTAACTTTTATCATATGGATTTATCTCAAATAAAATTAGTAGCTACTGATATGGACGGCACTCTCCTTAACTCAAGAGGGGAAGTAAGTCAATCCTTTTTTTACTTATTTGATGAATTAAAAGAGTTAGGTGTAACGTTTGTTGCCGCAAGCGGTAGACAATACTACAGTATTCTTCATAAACTAAAAGCCATTAAAGATGATATGATTGTTATTGCCGAAAACGGTGCATTAACAATGCATAAAGATGAAGAATTACAAACAACAGAAATTGATCGAAAAACATATTTAGAACTCTTAGATGCAACAAAAGATCTTAAAGGTTCTCAAGTAATTCTATGTGGTCGAAAAAAAGCATATATAGAGGATTATGGTAAGGATTTCGAAAACATGTTAGAAGAGTTTTATGGCAGGTACGAAATAGTAAAAGATTTATCAGAGGTAATTGATGATCAATACTTAAAAATAGCAATATGTAATGAGAAGGGATCAGAAAAATATTTGTATCCAGCTCTTAAGCACCTAGAAAGCAGATTAAAAGTAAAAGTCTCAGGAAAAGTTTGGCTTGACTTATCCCATAATAATGCCAATAAGGGATATGCGCTTAAAAATGTTCAGAATAGCTTAAATATTTCAACCAATGAAACTATGGTATTTGGTGATTACAATAATGATCTAGAAATGATGTCACAAGCAACATATAGTTTTGCAATGCAAAATGCACATCCTAATGTAAAAGCTGTAGCAAATTATACTACTAAAAGTAATGACGAAAATGGGGTTGAATATATGCTCTCTAAGATGATTGAGGCAAAAAGAAAAAAATCTATTTAGGAAAAATCTATTTCCTGTAAAAACAAATTCTTCTTTAAATGATCTGTTACCAGTATTTCCCTAAGAAATGCAAGCTAACACGATAGAAATGATAAAAAAATAAACGTAGATAGGTTGCTTAGTAAAAAAATTCTGCATAGCTCTTTACATTATTGTTGTTTAGTTCTATATAGATACATAAATAAAACTTTATATAACTATATCTGGATACAAATATACAAAAAAAAGGTTAAAATGCGTTTTTAATCCTAAAAAAACGCATTTTAACCTTTTTAAATCTATTTTATAGAAGTTTTTTCTTACTTATTTAATTCTTAAAATAATTAATCATTTAATTTCAATACAGCCATGAAAGCTTCCTGTGGAATTTCTACATTACCTACCTGACGCATACGTTTTTTACCTTTTTTCTGTTTTTCTAAAAGCTTACGCTTACGAGAGATATCACCTCCATAACACTTAGCAGTAACATCTTTTCTTAAAGCTTTCACTGTTTCTCTGGCTATAAATTTCGCACCAATTGCAGCTTGAATTGGAATGTCAAATTGTTGGCGAGGAATCAATTCTTTTAATTTTTCACAAATCTTTTTACCAATACCGTAGGCATTGTCTTTATGGAGTAAAGCAGATAACGCATCTACTATATTTCCATTAAGCAACATATCTACTTTTACTAATTTCGATGGACGCATACCAATAGGTGTATAATCAAAAGAAGCATACCCCTTAGATACCGTTTTAAGTCGATCATAAAAATCAAATACGATTTCTGCTAACGGCATATCAAATGTCAACTCTACCCTCTCTGTGGTTAGATAGGTTTGATTTGTAATCTCACCACGCTTTTCAATACAAAGAGACATTACTGAACCCACAAAATCTGACTTGGTAATAATAGTTGCCTTTATATAAGGTTCTTCTACACGATTCATAGAAGACGGATCTGGTAAATCTGTAGGGTTATTAACAATGATAATATCATCAGGGTTCTTATTAGTAAATGCATGGTAAGACACGTTTGGCACCGTAGTAATTACGGTCATATTAAACTCTCGTTCCAATCGCTCTTGGATGATTTCCATATGTAACATCCCTAAGAATCCACAGCGAAAACCAAATCCTAATGCAGCAGAACTCTCTGGTAAAAAAACCAAAGAAGCATCATTAAGCTGTAATTTTTCCATAGAAGAACGAAGTTCTTCATAATCCTCTGTATCTACCGGATAAATCCCTGCAAATACCATCGGTTTTACATCCTCGAAACCTTCAATAGCATTCTGAGTTGGAGTTTTTGCATCTGTAATAGTATCTCCAACCTTTACTTCTCGAGCATCCTTAATACCCGTAATCAAATATCCAACATCTCCTGTCTTAATACTTTTCTTAACCACTTGATTAAGCTTTAGTGTACCCACTTCATCAGCAGAATAATCTTTCCCTGTAGCGACAAATTTAATTTGTTGCCCTTTTTTGATTTCACCATTTACAACCTTAAAATAAGTTTCTACCCCTCTAAAAGAATTATAAACTGAATCAAAAATTAATGCTTGTAATGGCTCATCAGGGTTCCCTTCCGGAGCAGGAACTCTCTCTACAATTGCTTCAAGAATTTCTTCAATTCCAATACCCGTTTTTGCACTAGCAGGAATTACTTCTTCTGGATCACATCCCAATAGATCTACAATATCATCAGTCACCTCTTCTGGGTTTGCACTTGGTAAATCTACTTTATTCAATACCGGAATAATTTCCAGATCGTTTTCCAATGCTAAATACAAATTAGAAATTGTCTGCGCCTGGATACTTTGCGCAGCATCAACAATAAGTAAAGCGCCTTCGCAAGCAGCTATAGAACGAGAAACTTCGTAAGAAAAATCAACGTGCCCAGGAGTATCAATAAGATTCAAAATATATTCCTCTCCTTTGTATGTGTACTCCATCTGAATTGCATGACTCTTGATCGTAATGCCACGCTCACGTTCTAGGTCCATACTATCCAATAATTGCGCCTGAGCCTCACGTGCGGTAACAGATCCTGTAAAATCCAACAATCGATCTGCTAACGTACTTTTACCGTGATCAATATGCGCAATAATGCAAAAATTCCTTATATTTTTCATGCTATCTCTTCAATTAGTCTTTAGGGCGTGACCCACCAGAGGCAGGTCGGGCTTTCCGTTTCAATTCCTCGCACTTCCTTCGTCAGGCTGCGGGATTTCCTCTACAATCCCTCACGCAGTTTCCACTACTGTAATGACTTGCAAATATAATCGATTAATAAGTATAAATTATGTAAACACTACTTATTTTACTTTGTGTAAAAACAAAATTTTTGTATTAGGTAAGACGAATTGTAACTATATAGTTTATCAAAAATCAATACGATATGCTCCAATTAAAATTAGCCTCTAAAGCCTCAAGTCTCTCCATATCTTCCGAACTAAAGCCCCAACTTGTAGGAAAAGCAATAGACACAGATTCTCTTGGATTATTCTCCTGACCTGCATATAATAAATCCAACAATCCTCTGGATCCACCTAGCTGAAAACAATTCGAGAAATTAAGCCTTTCTAAATAATTTAAACTAATTGGATAATCAATAGTTTTTAACGGAGCAGAAGATAAACTTAAAACTTCTAATTTTTCTAAATTAGAGATATCCACCGATTCAATATTATTATCATAAAGATATAACCAACTTACTTCAGGGTTATTACTTAAATCTATACTAGTTAACTTATTATTTCCAAGATTAATATGTTCTAATTTGGGGTTTTGTGAAACATCAATAATCTCTATATTATTATTTGACAAATAAAGAAATTCTAATTCTGGAAATTTAGAAACATTCACATTGTTAAAGGCTATTTTCAATCCTAAACGCTGTAGTTTTGTCAAAGTCTGCAAGCCTTTAATCTCCTCGAATCTTGAACTATTTAGTAACAAAAATTCTAATTCTGTATTATTTGTAAGATCAATAGATGTCATTACCCCAAATCGTAAACTTAGGTCTTTTAACATAGGCAACTTAGCAATAACATCATCAATACTTTGGATGGTATTATATCCTAAACTTAAAATTTCCAAATTATCCAGATCATTTAGCTGTATAGCTGTTACTTTTGCCGGTCTTAATTCAACAGCAGAACCTAAGGTGATTCCCTGAACATCATCTTTTCTTGCTGCTCTTACTGTAATTGTATACGTCCCTGCATTGTCATAGGTATGCTTCAGAAAATCAGAAGCAAATGTAGATTCATTCATCGGAGCCTCCATAGTATCATCTTCTCCATCTCCCCACTCCACATGATACAATGTTGTTTCAAACAATCTGGTAACCATATCTATTTTACCATTAGATTGCGTATCTACAGTTATTGTGTATACCTCTTCAGCCAAATGCCCACCAAATTCTAAAATTAAAGGGTTATCTAATGTATAGGTTAATAATTCTTCTTTGGTAAATCGTTGTTCTATGACTCCCAGATTTCTATCTCTAAAGTAAAAATAAAACGAACCACCATTGTCTACTATATTTATAGATGTCAACATATTATACTCTACATTAAAGCTTAAAGGATATTGCTCTTCTGGATTACTAGGATTCTCAGAAGTTATAAGAAGATTCGTACTTGGAGTAACTTCATTATTCGCTGTTACAATTTTTACAGGAACAGTTAATAAATTTGTTTCATTATCTTCTTCACAAGAAATAAATAAAATAACAAATAATAATAAAAAAGTAGATAAACGAAATGTAGTTATATGCTTCATATTGTATATTTTGGGTGCCGCAAAAATAGAAAAAACTCAGAGGCAGGCAACATTCATTCTACTTTTAATAACTATCACACCTATTTATAAATCTTACATTATTCGTACTTTTGCCACATATTTAAATAATATATAACCTAACAAACAGAGATTGTGGCAAAGATAGGAGACATAGATGTTGGAGAATTTCCATTATTATTAGCACCAATGGAAGATGTAAGCGATCCCCCTTTTCGCGCACTGTGTAAAGAACAAGGAGCGGACGTTGTCTATACAGAATTTATATCCAGTGAAGGATTAATTCGAGATGCAGCAAAAAGCGTAATGAAATTAGATATTTACGAAAAAGAACGTCCTGTAGGAATTCAAATTTTTGGAGCTAATCTTGACTCCATGCTTAAATCTGTAGAAATCGTAGAGGCATCTGGGCCAGATATTATTGATATAAACTTTGGGTGTCCGGTAAAAAAAGTTGTTAGCAAAGGGGCAGGTGCTGGCATTCTAAAAGATATTGACCTGATGGTATCCTTAACCAAGGCAATGGTAGAACATACTAATTTACCCGTTACCGTTAAAACTAGATTGGGGTGGGATCACGACTCTATCAAAATTGTAGAAGTAGCAGAACGAATACAAGATGCTGGTGCAAAAGCGATTGCAATCCATGGTCGCACGCGCGCACAAATGTATAAAGGTAATGCTGATTGGAAACCAATTGCTGCAGTAAAAAACAATCCAAGGATGCATATCCCCGTTTTTGGAAATGGAGATGTTGACAGCCCTGAACGTGCTATGGAAATGCGAGATGAATATGGATTAGATGGAGCCATGATTGGACGAGCTAGTATTGGATATCCTTGGTTTTTTAAAGAAGTAAAACATTACTTTAAAACAGGAGAACATTTACCTCCACCAACTATAGAAGAAAGAGTAATTGCAGCCCGCAGACACCTACAAATGGCAATTGATTGGAAAGGAGAAAAGTTAGGTGTTTTTGAAACTAGAAGACATTATACAAACTATTTTAAAGGGATTCCCCATTTCAAAGAATATCGTATGAAAATGGTCACTAGTGACGATTCTATAGATGTCTTTAACGCATTCGATGAGATTCAGGAAAAATTCAGCGGATTTGAATTTGTATAAAAATACTCTTAACCTAGAAGTTTACTAGCTTTCTATTAATCCTACCCGATGCTAATAAAGACGCAATAATTCCAATTATCGTTATTGTAAAAAATACTAACAGAAAACTAACCAATGTAATTTTAGTTGGATACGGCAATGTAGGCGTAATCATTAACAGACCAAACTGTTGCTGACACGTAATCACTATAAATCCTAAGAGCAATCCTAATAAGGCTCCTAAAACAGTCATTAATGATCCCTGGAATAAAAATATTTTTCTAATATTCTGTAGTGATGCGCCAACACTATGCAATGTTTTAATATTTTTTCTTTTATCTATAATCATCATTATTATGGCTCCTGCAACATTAAACAAAGCTATAATTGCTATCAAGGTGATTACTAGATAAGCAGCTAGATTTTCAGTATTTAGCATTTTATACAAAGTATCATTAAGCTGTATTCTATTCTTTACAATAACCTGATCATCAAAAATCTTTAAAATATCATTTTTTACAGATTCTGGATCCGAATCAGGTGTTAATTTAAGCTCTACATTAGTCACTTCATCATTTGGTAAAGCCAATAATTCTCTTGCTAATCCAATAGTACTAAAAACATACTTTTTATCTAAATCTTCATTTACTGAGTACATCCCAATATTTACAGCACTTTTTTTTCGAAAAGCTTTGGAAGGATCTTTAGGAATTCCTTTCCCTGGTTTTGGCACATATATGTTTAAGAAATTAGTATACACCTGCTCAACACCCATTCCTAATTCTCTACTAATTCCGAAGCCCGCAACTACTTGCGCATCATTACCAGTAAGCCATTCTCCTCCAAAAACAATACTATCTGTCTGAATTACATTCTTATAATTAGTATCGACCCCTTTGATAGTACCAGTTTTTTGTTTGTCCTTAAACTTTAAAAACACACGCTCTTCTATAATTTCAGAGAAACTAACAACATTTTCTAAACCAGTTAATTTTTCCTTTTGAGCATCTGTAAAAACAAATGTTTTCCCACTTGATGGAAAAACTTTAAGATCTGGATCAAAATAAGACGAAAATTGAAGACTAAAATCCTTTAATCCAGCGAAACCGCACAATACTATAAACAATGACATAGCTCCTATTACAACTCCAGCTGCTGCGATACCAGTAATAATATTAATAGCATTACTACTACCCGGAGAAAATAAATAACGCTTAGCGATGTAATAAGAAAATTTCAAATTGTTAAATCCTAAGTTTAGGTGAATTTAATTTTAATTAAAGATAATAGAATAAAGGTTTATTTTTATTTTCTAAAGATGATAAAGTTTTACTTCTTCTTACGACGTGGTAATAAATCTGGGTTTTCTAAAGGGTTTTCTTTTCCTTTTATTGCTTTATCGATATTATCAATATACTCTAAAGAATCATCAATAAAATAAGATAATTCAGGCATGCGACGAAGTTGATTTTTAGTTCGCTGAGCTACTTGATGTTTTATTTGTGATTTTACCGCATTCACTTCGTTCAAAACCTTTTCTCCTTCATTATGAGGAAAAACACTCATATATACTTTAGCTATTGATAAATCAGTCGTAACACTTACTTTAGTAACAGAAACTAAAATCCCTTGTACTCCTGCCTCACGTAATGCATGTTGTATTACATCCGCAACATCGCGCTGTAATACTCCACCTATTTTTTTCTGTCTATTTGTTTCCATGACTGCAAAAATAGCTAAATATGTGATGTATTGATTTTCTTTTGCTATAAAATCCTTTCCTTATACCTATTTTGTACTTTTACTTCCAAAGTTATAATAACATCTCATGAATCATATTAACAAAATAGAACACATCGGAATTGCTGTAAAAGATATTGATCAATCAAATCGCTTATATGAACAATTATTAGGTGTTCCTCCTTATAAACAAGAAACAGTAGAAAGTGAATCTGTTATCACTTCTTTTTTCAAAGTAGGGGAAAATAAAATCGAACTTGTAGCAAGTACTAAAGAGGATGGACCTATTGGAAAATTTATTTCTAAAAAGGGTGAGGGTATACATCATATTGCTTTTGACGTAGATGATATTGAAAAAGAATTAGAAAGATTAGAAAAAGAAGGATTTCAATTAATCAATAAAACTCCTAAAAAAGGAGCTGATAATAAGCTGGTTGCCTTTATACATCCAAAAACTACGAATGGCGTTTTGGTAGAGCTTTGCCAAGAGATAAATTAAATTAAAAAAATGTTTGGCGTGTTTGAAGCAATTACTTAAATTTGCCATCCGTTTTAGGTCCCATAGCTCAGCTGGTTAGAGCACCTGACTCATAATCAGGGGGTCCTTGGTTCGAGCCCAAGTGGGACCACCGAAAAGCCTTAGTGAAAACTAGGGCTTTTTTTATTTAATGTAGTAAAACCTAATCAAACTTATTTTAAAAATTTGGTTAAGTTTTGTTTGTAAACACTACCGACAGGAACAAATACATCATTAATTTTTACACGATTCCCTTCGATAAAATCAATTTTTCTAACAGCGATTATATAGGAACGATGAATTCTTACAAAAAGATTATTAGGAAGTTTATTTTCAAAATTTGTTAATCTATCTAATGAAACAATGGTTTTATCTTTCAAATAAATTTTCACATAACTACCAATGCTCTCCAAGTATAAAATAGCATCTAGTGCTACTTGATGTGTTTTCTTATCTCCTTTAATAAATATATGCTCTTGATGATTGCTTGCGGAGTTAGAAATAGAGTTTGATGAAGGTTTCGTTGTAATCTCCAATTCACTCTTGTTTTTAGAAGTTTCCAACAGTTTTTTTTGTTGAACTGCTTTGTTAACAGCTTTTAAAAAACGTTCAAAACTAAAAGGTTTAAGTAAATAATCTTGAATAGCTAGTTCATACCCTTCCATAGCATATTCTTGATATGCTGAAGTAATAATAATCAAAGGAGGATTGTTTAACGTTCTTAAAAAATCTAACCCTTTTAATTTTGGCATATTGATATCTAAAAATATTAAATCAACTTGGTTTTCATTTAAATAATTAATCGCTTCAAAAGCAGAATAACAACCCTTTTCTATGTTCAAAAACGAAAGATTATCGCAGTAATTATTAATGACTCTGTGAGCAAGTGGTTCATCATCTACTATTAAACATCTCATTATAAATACAGTTTTAGGTCTACACGAAATAACGTTTCATTTTTAACAATTTTAAGCTCATGAGTATTAGGATAAATTAACGCCAATCTTCTTTTTACGTTTTCAAGACCTATCCCTTTTTCACGTTCTTCTGTAGGGGTATTAAAATTATTTTCAATGTTAAAATAAAGAGCATTATCATCATCTTTTAAACTTATATTAATAAATGCTTTTTTATCCAATAAATCAAAACCGTGTTTAAAAGCATTTTCAATAAACACGATTAAAATCATAGGAGCAATTTTAACATCGGTATTATTAATTTCATTTTTTAGCGTGATAACCCCTCTTTTATGATGCCTTACTTTTTGTAAAGTAATAAAGTTTTCAATATAAGTTACTTCTCCTGCTACAGAAACCTCTTGTTCTTTGCAATCGTAAATTGTATAACGCATCATTTCTGATAATTTCAAAATAACTGAAGGCGTTTGATCTGATTTTTCTAAAGACAATGCATATAAATTATTAAGCGTATTAAAAAAGAAATGCGGATTGATTTGGTTTTTTAAAGATGATAATTCTAAATGTAATTGATCGTTTTCTATCTGTTTTATTGTAGACAATTGTACAAACCATCGATAAACGATATGCAACAAGGTAGTAACAATTAGCAATAAAACAGTACCTATAACTCCTACTCCATAATTAGGTTTTTCATCACCTTTATTAAACCAATTTCTGTCTATCCAAGGTTCTCCAACACCCAAAACATATCCCCAAATAGCAACTAAAATAATAACAATAACCCCATAAATAAGGTACTTTTTTTTAACAAGAAAATTAGGGATTAACCAGTAAATATTAAAATAAATAGGAGGTGCCAGTAGAAGAAAAATACTAGAGGAAGTTTGAAGAAAGAATTCTGGCAAAGCATTAAGCGAAAGGTTTTCTTTTGAAGAAAAAAACACAATCATGGATAACACTATTGCAATACTCAATAGTATAATTAGATGTATCACAAAACGCTTTTTATGTATCTTAATCATATAACAAAAATATGAATTCACCGGATGAAGAACCTATTCTAATCAATGAAAAGCCAAAAATCATCCATGAATTTGAGGTTTTTATGAACGAACTCAGTTTGTCAATGATTTAATGCCTTATACGTAGCAAAAAGGTAGGTTCGAGAAATTAAATAGCGAGAAATTGACAATTAGAATTTATTTGTTTCATAATCAAAACGAAACAAAATGAATCTAATACTCACTAATTTAAATAAAACATATGCTAACGGAGTCAAAGCTTTAGATAATCTTTCATTAGAAATATCTAGTGGTATGTTCGGTCTATTAGGTCCTAATGGTGCAGGAAAATCATCATTAATGAGAACCTTATCTACATTACAAGAAATTGACAGTGGCACTGCCTTTTTAGGAGAAATAGACATTATAAAAAATCCTGTAGCCTTAAGAAAAGTTTTAGGGTATTTACCTCAAGAATTTGGTGTTTATCCAAAAATTACAGCCAAGCAGTTGTTAGACCATATGGCGATATTAAAAGGAGTATCAGTAAAAAAAGAACGAAAAGATCTGGTAAACTATTTATTACAAAAGGTAAATCTATATGATAAGCGTAATAAAGAAGTAAAAGGGTTCTCTGGAGGAATGAAGCAACGAATAGGTATTGCCCAAGCACTGATTGGCAATCCAAAATTAATCATTGTCGATGAACCCACTGCTGGTTTAGATCCAGGAGAAAGAAATAGATTTCATAATCTTTTAGCAGATGTTGCCAATGATGTCATTGTTATACTATCTACTCATATTGTAGAAGACGTTAGAGAGCTATGTCAAAACATGGCAATCATGAATTATGGTAAGATCATTTGCAAAGGCAAACCTCAAGAAGTTATAAATGAACTAAATAATAAGGTTTGGCAGAAACTCATTCATCGTAACGAACTAGAAAGTTACAATAATACCTATAGTGTAATTTCCAATAAAATGGTTGGAGGCAGCCCTTTAATCCACATACTCAGTGAAGAAAAACCGTCTGAAGGTTTTCAGCAGGTAAACCCAACATTAGAGGATGTATTTTTTGCAAAGATCAATTCCGCCATTAACTAAAAATTCTACAATCATGTTTAGAACATTCTTTCTAAAAGAAATCGTAACAGGTCTTAAGAGACCTATGATTTATATATTCTTAGCTATTTTTACTATCATATCAGCTGTTGGTACAGTTAATTTAGATATTACTTTTGGCGGTGCTACGGGGAACGTTTTTAAAAACGCTCCATATGTCGTTAGTATGTATACAGCCAACTTAAGTATTATAGCATTACTAATTGCCACGGCATATTTTAACAATGCAGCTTTAAAAGATTATCAAAACAACTTCGCAGGGATCTTATTTAGCACCTCCATACATAAAGCAAGTTATTATTTTGGTAGGTTTTTTGGTGGTTTAGTTTTAGCTAGTATACCCTTATTAGGTATCTTCTTAGGATTCTCTATTGGTACAGAAATAGGTTTGGAAGCTGATATTGAAAATACTAAAGCAATTGGAACTATGCAGCCTAAAGTATTTATCAATAACTTCTTGTTGTTTGTTTTACCTAATATGTTTGTTTCTGGAGCCATCATTTTTGCTATTGCAAACAAATGGAAAAGCACTATCATTTCATTTATTGCAACCATTATCATTATAGTTTTTTATTTACTCTCTGGTACATTCATAAACGACATAAGCACAGAAAGCTTAGCTGCGTTAACCGATGTAATGGGTTTAAGAGCATATACGATAGACACCAAATACTTTACTCCTATTGAGAAAAATACGCAAGTAGTATCTTTTTCCGGATGGTTACTCATTAACAGATTACTTTGGGTAAGCATAGGAATAGGAACGCTAATTGTTTCTTATTTTTCTTTTTCATTTGTTCAAAAACAACAAAAAATTAAAGCATCAAAAAAGAGGTTGAACAATAATAAATCAACACAGATATTTTACCTTCCTAAAATAAAAAGCAGCTTTAATTTTAATAATTCCTGGTTGCAATATGTTAGTTTTTTTAGAAGCAACCTTTACACGATTTTAAAAAGCAATACGTTCAAAATATTACTCTTTTTTGGAGTACTTATTTTAATAAACAAACTAATAAATGGATTCGAATATTATGGACTACAATCATACCATCTAACGAGCAAAATTCTAGCTTTCAATCGACCTATTAGCATGATAATGGGAATGATCATATTGGTCTTTTTTAGTGGAGAATTAGTATGGAGAGAAAGAAAAAATGGCATTAATCAAGTAATTGACAGCACTCCTCATGTCTCATTAACGATTCTTTTAGCTAAAATTAGTTCACTAATTACGATTAGCCTTCTGTTTGACATTATGTTAATAGTAATCTCTATTATATATCAATTGCTTAATGGGTACACAAATCCAGAAATAACTATTTATTTACAAGATTTACTATACGCAGGATTGCCAACATATGTTATTTGGTCATGCATACTGATAAGTCTTCAAATCTTCATCAACAACAAGTATCTAACATATTTTGTATCCATATTACTCATCTTTTTAATTGAATTTTTAGTTATTGATATCCTCGGAATTAAATCTTATATGGTAAATCTTGGGTTTTCCCCAAGCTATACTTATTCTGACATGAATGGATTTAGTACCGTATTAACTGCTAAAAACTGGTTTAATGTATACTGGACTCTTTTTGGAATCTTATTAGTTACCACGGCAAGTTTATTTTGGATTAGAGGCGCTGTAAAAGGAATCAAAAATAGATATACATCTGCTAAAAAGCATATTACTAAAAACTATGGTTTAACTTTCTTTATTTGTGCATTCTTATTTGGATTAACAGCTAGTTTCGTATACTATAACACTCAAATTCTGAATACGTATAACACTGCTACCGATATTAAAAAAATGCAAGAATCTTATGAGAAAAAATACAAAAAGTATGAACATCTTGTACAACCCAAAACAGTCTCAATCAAGTATCATGTTGATATTTATCCAAAGGAAAGAAATGTAACTTCTACATCTATCTTAACTATTGAAAACAAAAGTAATTCCCAAATCGATTCTCTTCATTATTCATTGTATTATTTCTTAGGGGAAGGAAATGAAAATGTTGATTTACAAAAATCAAATTGGATAAAAAAAATAAACATTCCTAATTCAAAACTAGTACTTAATGACAAAGAACTAGGGTATCAAATTTTTAAATTAGAAACACCGTTAGCCCCAAATTCAACAATAGATATTACAGTAAATACGGAATATATAAGTCAAGGTTTCGAGAATGAAATCTCTAATGTCAGAGTTGTAGAAAACGGAACTTTCTTTGATTCTACTCATATATTACCCGCCATAGGATACGAACCTTATAATGAATTAATGAATAAAACTGATAGGGAACAGGCAGGATTGAAACCTCGAAAATCAACAACCACATTAGATGAAAAAGAATCTAAAAACCTACAAGAAAACTATATTACTCGAAAAGCATCTGATTGGGTAGATATAGAAACTACTATTTCGACTACAACTGATCAAATAGCTATTTCACCTGGTTCTTTAATCAAACAATGGACTACTGACGGTAGAGTTTATTTTAACTATAAAAATGATCATCAATCCATCAATTTTACCAATTTTATGTCAGCAAGATATGAGGTTGCTAAGAAAAAATGGAATGATATTGATATAGAAGTATATTATCATAAAGCGCATCACTTTAATGTGAGTATCATGCAAGATGCAATAGAAAAATCATTGAAGTATTACAAGGAGAATTTTGGACCTTATTTTCATAAACAAGCAAGGATTGTTGAAATACCTAAGTATTACAATTTTGCTCAAGCTTTTCCCGGGACAATGCCTTATACAGAAGGTGGAGGCTTTATTACTAATCTCACCAACAAAAACGATAATAATGTTATTTATTCGATTGTAGCACATGAAATGGCACATCAGTACTGGGCACACCAAGTAATTGGTGCTAACGTAGAGGGAGCTACAATGTTATCAGAAAGTTTTGCAGAATATGCTGCGTTAATGGTTATGAAAAATGAACTAAAAGATGATTTAAAAATGAAGAAACTTTTAGCGTACGATTTCGAAAGATATTTAACTGGTAGAAGTAATGAAACACAAAAAGAAGTACCACTCATAAAAGTTAAAGATCAAGGATATATTCATTATGGTAAGGGAAGTTTAGTTTTATATGCATTACAAGACTACATCGGCGAGGAAAAAGTAAACGAAGCTTTAAAGGAATTTTTAAATGCTTATAAATACAAAGGAGCACCTTATCCAACTACCTTAGATTTTATAACATATTTACAACCAAAAGTCCCAAACGATTTACAGTTTCTTCTAACGGATTGGTTTAAAGAAATTACACTATACGAGTATCGTATAAAAAAAGCTACTTATAAAACTTTAACTAACGGAAATCATGAAGTAAACATAACCATCAATGCTTCTAAAATAAAAGTTGATAGTCTTGGCAAAGAACATAAAGTTAATCCATACAATTGGGTAGATATAGGTTTGTTTTTTGAAGATAAAAGCCGGCTTCTAATTTCTAAACGTATTTTGATTGATAAAGAAGAAAAGAGCTTTACTTTAGAGGTAGATCAACTTCCTCTAGAAGCTGTAATCGATCCCAAAAGATTATTAATTGAGCTAAATATTGATGATAATACATATCAGATAGAAGAAAGTAAGTAAGCATCTTAGAATACTTAGCTTAAGCCCAAGCAAGCTTCGCACAAAGCTGTTTCTTTTATTAGAAGCAGCTTTTTTATAAAAAGCGATAAGCTAAAATGACAATCTTGATTTACTCTTTTAAAAAGTATTAATTACTCGATAGAAAACTCATAACATATTCCTTATAACTTGCTCCAATAGGAATTTCTTTATCCCCGATCTCTACATCAACCTTAGTAAAAGCTGTTACTTTTATAATATTAACGATAAATGAACGATGTATTCTTAAAAAATTATCAGGCAATTTAAGTTTAAAATTAGTAATCGAATCCTTTGTCATAATAGAGGCATCTTTCAAGTGGATTCTTACGTAATCTTTAATACTTTCAATATAAAGTATTTCTTCAAAATTAATTTTAATAAACTTCTTATTAGAATTCACGTATAGATGATCATTAGTAATTGCAGATTCCTTAATTTCTTCTCTTATAACTACAGTATTAACTAATGCTTTGTATTTGTTGATAGCTTTAAAAAAACGTATAAAGGAAATTGGCTTCAATAAATAATCTACTACATCCAATTCATAACTTTCAATAGCATAATTACGATATGCCGTTGTGAAAATAATTTTCGGTGGGTTTTTAAGTGATTTAACAAAATCTAATCCAGATAATAATGGCATTTCGATATCCAGAAAAATGAGATCAATTATTGAATCTTTAAGTTTCTCAAAAGCTTCAATAGGATCCGTATACCTCGCAACAAGTTCTACATCTGGAATTTGCTGTAAATGAGCTTGTATTATTTCGAGCGCTAGAGGTTCGTCATCAATGGCTATACATCTTATTTTCATGGTCTAACTCAAATCTATCAATAATTCTACAAAATAGCTATCCCGTTTCTCATCTATTTCTAATGTATACTTGTTAGGATAATTAATTTCTAATTGACGTTTAAGGTTACTAGTTCCAATTCCTGATTTTGTATTCGTTACTTGTTTTACTGAATCATTAAGTTTTGTATTAAATACTTTAAACTTTATAGTAGCACTCTCGACTAATAGATCAATATGTATTTTAGCATTCTTAGGATCACTGCTCACTCCATGTTTGAATGCATTTTCTATAAGTGGTAATAGGACCAAGGGTGCTATTTGAGTATTCAAATCATCTACTCTCTTTTCAAACGAAACATCCAGTGCATTACCATACCGCAGAGATTCAAGATCTATAAAACCTTGTATTAGTTCAATTTCTTTTTCAATCGAAATAAATGCCTGATCACTTTGATATAAGATAAAATCAAGCAATTCTGATAATTTCAAAACAACCTTAGGCGCTAAATCAGATTTCGCTAGTGTTAATGCATATAAGTTATTCAATGTATTAAACAAAAAGTGTGGTTGAATTTGAGCCTTTAAAAATTTTAACTCACTGGTAGCTTTTTCTTTCTGCAACAGTTCTATTTGATGTTTCTCTTCGAATCGAGTTTTAATAGCTTTAACAGCTAACATGATAAGCGCATATGTATACACTGCAGGACAGTACACAGAAAATATATAGATAAAATCTAGCAAGATTTCTTTAATAGTTTCTTGTTCAAAATTTTCTCTAAAAAAGGGTTCTACAATATGAACTACATTAAACCTTGCAAAAGCAGATAGAAAATATACACTTAAAAAAATGGATACAAAAAATAAAAAGTATCGCTTTTTTAAAAGAAGTTTAGGTAACTGATAATAATTAAGAAAATAAGCCGCGGCAATTTGAGAAGGTAGCATAGCTAAATTCGTTAGAGCATTCGGTTTAAAGGTTCCTGAATCTAAAACTCCTAATATGGTAAATATCACTAAAAAAGAACACCAAAATAACAGATGCGAAAGGATTCTATTTTGAAGAATTCTATCTAAAAACGAATTGTTGTTTTTCATAAGAATATAAAAATACAGATTAATGCTATGCAATAAAACACAAACCTTTTAACACTTGATAACTACCCACAGAACACTGTTTGTATAGTATGAAAAAGATTATATGTCATAATCAAGTTTCTAGTTGCAGAAAACCTAAGTTGGTCTATTTAATATTTTTCGTAGGTGTCTAAACAATACTTTTAGCTCATAATCAAAATTAAAAAACGAATACTTATGAGAACTTTAATTACATTTTTAATCGTCTTATTTATTACTAGTTTAACCGCAAAATCTCAAACCTGTGAAGATCTCCTAAAAGCAGTTAAAAGTAATGATAAAAACAAAGTCGAACAGCTTTTAAAAACTGTTAATCCCAATTGTACATATAAAGGATTAATACAACCAAGAACTCCATTAGGAATGGCGTCTCTAAACGGGAATCTACCTGTTGCGAAACTGCTTTTTAGCGCAGGAGCTAAAACCTCTTATAGATATAAAAATGATGCGAGCGCATTAATGATTGCAGCACAAAATAGCCATTTCGAATTCTCAGAATACTTAATCACAAAAGGTGCTGATGTAAACCAAAAAGTAGATGGTGATGGCACTCCATTAATGTCTGCAGTAAAAGGAAATAATATTGAAATTGTAAGACTATTTCTAAAAAAAGGAGCAAAACCTAATACCGAATTAGTAGGGGATGGTAACCCTATGCAATTGGCAGGAGCTTCTGGAAATATTGAAATCTTAAAACTATTACTTGCCTCTAATGGAGATATTGACAAAGAAACTATTGGTGATGGAACCGCTTTGATCCAAGCGGCATCCAGAGGCAATCTTAACATGGTCAAAGCAATTGTAGGTCTTGGCGCCAATGTGAACAAAAAAAGTGACCGTGATGGTAATCCATTAATTGCCGCATCAAGAAGAGGCCATATAGAAATAGCAAAATTCTTAGTAAACAAGGGAGCTGATGTAAATGCCTTTGTTTCTGGAGACGAAACACCTCTTATTGGAGCTGCATGGAACGGGCATTTAGAAATAGTGAAATTTTTAGTTGATAAAGGTGCGGATATAAATAAATCGGTAAGAGATAGCTACTCTATACTTTCCGAAAAAAGAAGTGCCTTAAAAATGGCTAGAAGAGGTAATCATCAAGACGTTGTTACCTACCTATTAAACAAAGGAGCAGAACGATAAATTTATATAAAAATCTTTAAAAGCCTTAGTAAACACTAAGGCTTTTTTATCATTTTTCAATCTAACAATAACTATCACTAAATAGTAAACTTATCTAAACTTACTTTCTCTTTTTGATTATAAAGTTTGATAAACTTCACCTCTTTAGTCTCTTCTGGCAACCCATAATTATGATAAATAGTATATTTCATAAAAACAGGATTAATAGAAGAAGTGTTATCATCCAAGGATTTAATATTTACAATCCATTGACCTTGGAATGTTTTATCCAAAACAAACTCTTTCGAAACAATTCCTTGTTCTAGTTCTTGCAATAATACATCTGGTTGATCCTCATAATTATGAGACCATTTAAAATATTTGTTTTTAGGACTTACAAACTGAAGTTCGAAAGCGGCCTTAGGATCATTCCAATCAAAAACAATTCTTGCCGGAACACTTTTCACCTTTAAATAAACTTCAGGTATGTCTGTATATGATACTTGCGATCTATGATCGTTCATAAAACTCTGAATTTGTGAGGTTAACTGCTTTGCAATGCCTTCAAATTTTACATTATCATTCTTATTAGCCAACATTAATTTATATAAGTCAAATGCCTCCGTATAGTTTTTATTTTCTGTATAAATTCTTGCTAAATCCAAGTAAGACTGTGCATAGTTAGGTTTTAAAGCCAGTAATTTTTCATATAAAACTACAGCTTTATCAATCTGTTTTGTTTCCTCCAACTTAAATGCTAAAGAACGTAATGCCTTATAATTATCTATACCTATTTCAGCAATATTAGATAATATTTGCTCGGAAAATTCCTTATCCCATATCATAAAATACTCAGCAGTCTGTATATAAAAAGAAACTTCAGAAAAATAAGTTTCTCTTAAGTCATAAAAAGACGCAAGTGCTTCTTTATAACTAGCACTATTCCATAAATCAGATAAGTATTCTGGTTTATTATGATTAGCATCTAACAAATAAACAGATTCATCATAATCATTTCCTTTTACCAACAAAGCATTCAAATCTTCTTCAGATTTTAAATCAAACGAATTAAGTGTTGTTTCAATAATAAAAACACCTCCAGCCCCTGCAGCACCATATCTAGCTGTTCCTCCTAAACCGGTTATTACGGATATACTCTCAATCATAGATGGTTGTAAAAAAACCGGAGCTTCTGTAAACTGAACACCATCGACTATAAATAAAGGAGGAATCTCCAAAGTGATAGATCTACGTCCTCTAATTCTATAGATTACACGATCCCCAGTACCAATAACCTGAACCCCAGGAAACCGGCCACGTATAATATCTGATAAAAAAATTGCAGATGTAGGAAAATCTTCTTTATCCAAAACATATGTACCATTCCCTAATCTTCTTTTATTAACTTTTTGATCTCCTCTATTTACTATTTCTTCTCCTCCATTAAGTTTTTTTGTTTTTAGATTTATTTCATCTAACCTATCGTACTTAGGAACTAATTCTATCTTTATATCTTTAACATCTGATAAGGTTACTTCTTTTTTAACCATCCCAAAATGCTCAAAAACTAATACATCTTTGTATTTTGCATCAATTACGAACCTTCCATCTGCATCAGTTTCAGTTTCTAACAAAGAGCCTTTAACACGCACTGTGCATCCTTGAACAGGACTTTGATCGGCAACGATTTTGCCTGACAAAAATTCTTTAACACTACCTTTATTATAAACAGAAACATCTACACTGTTTTTTAATAAATATGTGATAGATTGTGATGGACTAATTTTAGGAAGATGAAGATAAAAACCATCACTAATTTGACTCGCTTCCTGTAGCCTAATATGGTCTCCCTTATTTTTACTATTAATATAAAATATCGGTATATCATATTTTGGTTCGTGGTTACCATAAGTCTCCAAACCATCTGTAAAAACTATATATTGATCAGTATCCAAGTCATCTGGGAACAACTTAGAAAAGTCACTTGCTCCATTATAAATTAGATTTTCTATGGCTGATATAAATTGTTTACTTTTTCCGTTCCTTATATCAAATGTTTGTTTCTTCTGTAAATTATTAGAAAAAGGTATCAAATCTACTCGTACATTTCCCAATGCAGAAAAATACTTCTTCAATAACTTTTTTTCTTCTTCTAAATCTCGATTTCTCATGGATAACGAGGTGTCCCAATACATCGTAATATGATCTGGTTTCTGTCGCTCTTCATTAGGCTTATTAGACTCAAAATAAGAAGTTTCTAACTTGAAAGCTATTCCTCTTTTATACAATCGTTTCCAGGCATCTTGACTTACATATCTTAAGTATGCTTTTCCATATTGACTTGCAGTAATAGCAAACTCAATATCATCACCATATACTTTAATCAACTCTAAAGTAATAATAAAGTCTTCTTGAACTCTAATATTATAAGAGGTTAAGTCAATAGTTTCTTCTCCTTGTTTCTTAGCAATGGTATGATAAATATTATTAAGTAAGATATTCTTATTCGGCTTTCCTCTTTTCTCACTATAAACATTTACTCTTACCAAAATACTATCCGCTGAATTCTCTAAAATATTAAATTTTAGTTTCCGGATTTTTGTATTCCCTTTTTTACGAACCTTAATAAATGATCCTATTTCACCTCCTAACGCCTTTTTGTCTTTCCAATATGCCATTAAATTAGAATGATAAGAAAAATAACCCAAGGAATCTCGAACACTTTTATCCGCATATACAATTGCTTCTTCTAGCCCCTCTACTTTTGGTTGTAAATATATTTTATTGTCTT
This sequence comes from Aquimarina amphilecti, assembly GCF_900109375.1. GTDB lineage: Bacteria > Bacteroidota > Bacteroidia > Flavobacteriales > Flavobacteriaceae > Aquimarina > Aquimarina amphilecti. The sequence goes on along the minus strand of NZ_FOAB01000002.1, from coordinate 470,960 downwards.
TGGTGAGTAAATTATAAAAATAATTAGCAGATAAACTTAATGTTTCATATCCAATGCTTGAGATTTGTATGGTCGTAGTTTTTGAGATCCTAGCTTCATCATATATTAAATTAAACCACCCATCTTCTCTACTTACAGTTCCAATTCCATTATCGACAAATCCAATATTAGCAAATGGTATAGGTTCATTCGTTTTTTGATCAATTACATACGCTTCTATATTTATGTTATACTGAGCGGAAAGAACTATGGGTAATAATAAACCAAAAAAAAGTAATAATTTTCGTAAATTCATATGTGACAATAGTTAAGCAGTTAAAACCACAGATCCATAAAAATCTTATTTTTTAAAATTGACTCCTGTCAGTAATAAATACACCTTAATACATTGGTTCTAGTTCCAAATGTATTTCTAAGTAAATACTACGTATGCTGATTTTTATCTTTAATTATAGTACCAAAATAAAACAAAGAAAGCATAGATCTAAATAATTAACCAAACCCTAACTATTGTCCAAGCATTAAAGAGAGAAAACAGCTGAAAAACAGGATGTTAAATCCACGTTGTTAATAAAACTTGATAAAATAATTTTTAGAATTGAATCACTCATATTAGATTTACATTATAAGATCACCACATTATGGTATGTTTTTTGGGGAAAGAACAATTATAATGATACAGGGAATACAAATCAAAACTTGTGATTATGCAGTATAAAGTAATTGATACTAAAAGCCAACATTTTGGTAAAGTATTGGATTTTAAATCGTGCTCTGATGTTAAAGACCTAGGAGGTGTAATTCTAAAAATAGACGAAGAGACCTTTTCATTATTTAGATTTAATGAAGTAGAAAAGATAGATACGATTCTCGCAAGTTAGAGAAACATCTTCTATTTATTCATTATATTTTTAATCCAACTAAGGTAATTGCAAGATTCGATAGGTGTTTTGTAATTTACTAATTGTCTATCTCATCTAAAGAGATAATCACGTCATCAATCCAGATATTAGGTGTACCGCCACCAATCTGATAGTCCACCCAACCTAGAAGAACATTCTCTATTACAGGAAATTTCCATTGGCCATTAGTTCCATTTTCTACACAACCTTCTCCACTACCTACCACAGTTAGAGACGCTATTGATTCACCATCCAACCATAATTGCATCTTGTCTTGATTTCCATTAAAATACCATTGTAGTACAAACCATTTATCTTCTGGTATTTTTATATTAGAGTGCTTCCAACAATCACTTTTTACTCCTTGCGTTTCATAATTAGCCATCAACTGTTTATTATGCTGACCACCATATCTAATTTCCGAAGAATAATCTTCACCCTTCACTTTACCAGAACTTTGGATCATCGTCCAGTGGATTCCATCAGGAGAAGCATTCTGAACATACATTTTTAAACTACCGTAATACGCATTATCCTTTAGTGGAAAAACATGGTCAATTCCTAAAAAAGCACGATTTTTATATCCTTCTCCTGTTATAAAATGTACTGATTTAGTACCACTAAACGATCGCGCATTATCAATAACAACAATCCCATTACCCGTTTTTTTCCAAGGATCACCCGGCGTTTCTCCTATCAAATATGTCTCGAAATTATCTTGATAAAGGACGCTTTTTGTTTTATTACAAGAAAGAAGTGTAAATAAAACTAATAACATTAAAAACCTTTTCTTCATTTTCTCAGATATTACATCCCCAATTCGGTTATTCTCTTAACATACTTACCTATGACATCAAACTCTAAATTCACCACGGACCCTATACTAAAAGTACTAAAATTAGTATGTTCATATGTAAACGGAATAATTGCCACACTAAATTCATTCTTTTTAGAATTCACAACAGTTAGACTAACTCCATTAACAGTAACCGAACCTTTTTCTATAGTAATATTACTAAGCGAAGGATCATACTCAAAAGTAAAATACCAACTTCCATCTGCTTCTTTAATATTTGTACAGACAGCAGTCTGATCTACATGGCCTTGCACAATATGACCATCCAGACGTGCACCCAGTTTCATTCCTCGTTCTAAATTTACAATCTGTCCTTCTATAAGGTCACTCAAATTTGTTTTATCCAACGTTTCCTTAATTGCAGTAACTGTATATAAATCATCATCAATTGACACTACCGTAAGACACACTCCATTATGAGCAACACTCTGATCAATTTTTAGTTCAGAAGTAAAATTAGCGCGAACAGTAATATCTAGATTCTCCTTATCAGTTTTTAGATTCGTAACTGTTCCTAATTCTTCGATGATTCCTGTAAACATAAATGCGAATTATTTAGTTAAATTTGTGACCTTAAAATTTGTGATCTGTTTTTAGATTTCAAAAATACTTATAAAGTAGGTTATAATGAAGAAAGAAGAAAAAATAAGACTAGGCATATCTATAGGTGATCTAAATGGTATAGGAAGCGAAGTAGCTCTCAAAACTTTTGAAGATCCCCGAATGTTAGATTTCTGTACTCCCATAATTTTTGCGTCTGTTAAGATTCTTTCTTTTCTAAAAAAGAAATACAATCTTAATGTAAATCTTCACGGTATTGATAAAGTCTCTCAAATTGTGGACGGTAAAATAAATGTCCTTAATGTCTGGAAAGAAGGAGTCGATATTAATTTTGGACAAGAAGATGAAAAAATTGGAGCTTACGCAATAAAATCTCTAAAAGCTGCTACTACATCTTTAAAAAACAATGAGATAGATGTACTTGTGACCGCACCGATTAACAAACATAGTATACAATCTGAGGATTTTAATTTTCCAGGACACACAGATTATTTAGATCAGGAGTTAGAAGGAAACAGTTTAATGTTTATGATCACAGATACATTAAAAATAGGTTTACTTACGGATCATGTAGCTGTTAAAGATATCGCCGATTCTATAACACCAAAACTAATTGAACAAAAAATAAATACCATTTACACTACACTAAAACAAGATTTTGGGATCAGCAAACCAAAAATAGCTATTCTAGGAATCAATCCACATAGCGGAGATAATGGTGTAATTGGTAAAGAAGATGAAGAAGTATTAAAACCTACTATCAAAAAAATTAATGAATCTGGCAAGTTAGTTTATGGACCATATGCAGCAGATAGCTTTTTTGGTTCAGATAGCTATAAAGCATTTGATGCAATTGTAGCTTCTTATCATGATCAAGGGCTAATTCCTTTTAAAACCTTATCATTCGGAAAAGGAGTTAATTACACTGCTGGATTAAATAAGGTACGTACTTCCCCAGACCATGGTACTGCTTTTGAAATTGCAGGAAAAAATAAAGCCGATAATGGATCTTTCAAAGAAGCTGTTTTTGCTTCTTTGAAAATTTTCAAAAACAGACAAGAATATAGTCACTTGACTAAGAACCCATTAAAAAAACAACCTCGTAAACCTCAATTTAAAGGAAATAAAGAATAAGAATTATAGATCAGAAAACCTTAATTATCGTACATCTTTAACCTAAAACCTAATTAAGGACTAACTTTCTGATATAATTTTATTTACAAAAATGCATTCATAACGATTTTTTGTTATCTTTGCACCCGCCTTTGCCGAATTGGCAGAGACTCGAAACTGATGATGAAATGAAACCACTAAAAGAGTTTAATATCCCTTTTGTTGGACTGAAGCAAGGATTACACAAGTTTGAGTATCAAATTGGCAATACGTTCTTCGAACATTTTGAGTATGATGAATTTAATGCATCTGCAATAAAAGTTGACTTGGAGTTTAATAAAAAAACAACAATGCTCGAACTTAAATTTGTGGCTAATGGTACCATAAATGTAAATTGTGATGTCACCAACGAACCTTTTGACTTACCTATTGAGAATGAATTCTTTTTAGTAATTAAGTTTGGAGAAGAGTACAACAACGAGAATGAAGAGATTCTTATTATTCCTTATGGAGAATATGAAATCAACGTTCAGCAATATATTTATGAACTTATTGTTTTAGGAGTTCCTTCTAAACGAGTTCATCCTGGTGTCGAAGATGGAACATTAGAATCTGATATACTAGAAAAATTAGACGAACTAAGCCCAAAAGAGGAAACATTAGAAAATAATAACGAGGAAATTGATCCTCGTTGGAACAAATTAAAAAACTTATTAAACGATAAATAATAGCTAAGCAATGGCACATCCTAAGAGAAAAATCTCCAAAACAAGAAGAGATAAGAGAAGAACACATTATAAAGCTACTGTACCACAAATTGCTACAGATCCAACTACTGGAGAAGCACATTTATACCACAGAGCACATTGGTTCGAAGGTAAATTATATTACCGTGGTCAAGTAATTATTGACAATACTGAAGAAGAAGTAGCTTAAGTATACTGTTAAAATTCTAACAAGAACTCTCACAAATGTGAGAGTTTTTTTGTTTTTAGTTGAATATGTGTCAAAATCCAGTTATTTTGCGCCATATTTGCATGTAATTTAGTATTTTCAACCACTTTTTATGCATTTTGTATGATAAGTAACGAAATGAACTAAGCAATTTATTGATGCTAATTCCTGAAAAGCAGGCGCAAAAGGGAGTTATTAGCGAATTCCATCTGAAACTAAACAAAAGATTCAGATGAAACTAAAATCAAGATATGAGTAAAATCACAGCCGCTATCACAGCTGTAGGCGCTTATGTGCCGGACTATGTGTTATCTAATGATATATTAGCAACCATGGTCGATACAAACGATGAATGGATCACCTCTCGTACTGGTATTAAAGAACGAAGAATTCTTAAAGAAGAAGGAAAAGGAAGTTCTTTCTTAGGTATAAAAGCAGCAGAAGATTTAATTGCTAAAAAAAATCTCGATCCCAAAGAGATTGATATGGTAATATTTGCCACAGCTACTCCGGATCTTCCCGTGGCAGCAACAGCAGCATATGCCGCTTCAGAGATAGGAGCAGTAAATGCTTTTTCATATGATTTGCAAGCCGCTTGTTCTAGTTTTTTATATGGAATGTCTACGGCTGCCAGTTATATCGAAGCTGGAAGATACAAGAAAGTACTATTAATTGGGGCTGATAAAATGTCCTCAATTATTGATTATACAGATCGTACAACTTGTATCATTTTTGGTGATGGAGGTGGCGCAGCACTTTTCGAACCTAATGAAGAAGGATTAGGACTACAGGATGAATATTTACGTACAGATGGTGTTGGTCGTCAATTTTTAAAAATTGAAGCTGGTGGATCTATTTTACCTCCAACAGAAGAAACAGTAGCAAACAGACAACATTTTGTACAACAAGATGGTAAATCGGTTTTTAAGTACGCTGTTTCAAATATGGCAGATGCAAGTACTAAAATCATGGAACGTAATAATATTACTGGCGACGACGTAGATTGGCTTGTTGCACATCAAGCTAATAAACGTATTATTGATGCTACTGCTAATAGAATGAACCTAGATGAAAAGAAAGTTCTAATGAACATTCATAGATATGGTAATACGACCTCAGCAACATTACCATTATTATTAAGTGATTACGAAAAACAACTCAAAAAAGGGGATAATATAGTATTTGCCTCATTCGGTGGAGGCTTTACTTGGGGATCTATTTTCTTAAAATGGGCCTATAACTCCTAAACAACTAAAACACACAATACCCAACATTATGGATTTAAAAGAAATTCAGAATTTAATCAAATTCGTGGCCAAATCTGGGGCTAGCGAAGTGAAGTTAGAGATGGAAGATGTAAAAATTACTATCAGAACGACTTCAGAAGACAACAAAGAAACAACAATTGTACAACAGATACCTTTAGGTAGTGCAGTCCCAGCAGCGCAACCTGTTACCCAAGTACAAACTACTTCTCCAGTTGCAACTGCAGATACGCCAGCAGCGACCAAGGAAGAGGACAATTCTAAATACATTACTATAAAATCTCCTATCATAGGTACACTTTATAGAAAACCATCTCCAGACAAACCAACTTTTGTAGAAGTTGGAGATACTATTAAAGAAGGAGATGTACTTTGCATCATTGAAGCGATGAAACTTTTCAATGAAATTGAAAGTGAAGTTTCAGGTAAAATTGTTAAAATTTTAACTGATGATAATTCTCCAGTAGAATTTGATCAACCATTATTCTTAATAGACCCATCATAACCCAATTTTAAAATTCCAATTGACAAATCCCAAAATCCAATAGAATGGAATTTGGAACATGGAATTTGAGATTTTTAAATTTAGAACGTTATGTTTAAAAAAATTCTAATAGCCAATAGAGGTGAGATTGCAATGCGTGTAATCAGAACCTGTAAAGAAATGGGTATAAAATCCGTAGCAGTATACTCCACTGCTGACGCAGAAAGCTTACATGTTCGTTTTGCTGATGAAGCTGTATGTATAGGACCAGCACCAAGTAGCGAATCATACCTAAAAATGTCTAATATTATAGCGGCTGCAGAAATTACTAATGCGGATGCTATCCATCCAGGATATGGGTTCTTATCAGAAAATGCTAAATTCTCTAAAATTTGTGAAGAGCACGAAATAAAGTTTATTGGTGCGAGTGCAGAAATGATCGACAGAATGGGAGACAAAGCATCAGCTAAGTCTACTATGATTGAAGCAGGAGTACCTTGTGTTCCTGGAAGTGAAGGTGTAATTCCTGATTTTGAAACATGCATAAAAGTTGCTAAAGAAACAGGCTATCCAGTAATGCTTAAAGCAAGTGCTGGTGGTGGTGGTAAAGGTATGCGTGCAGTTTGGAAAGAAGAAGATTTACAAAATGCTTGGGAATCTGCTAGACAAGAAAGTAAAGCAGCCTTTGGCAATGACGATATGTATATGGAAAAACTTATCGAGGAACCAAGGCATATTGAAATCCAAGTTGTAGGTGATAGCAATGGTAGAGCTTGCCACTTGTCCGAAAGAGATTGTTCTGTGCAACGAAGACACCAAAAGTTAACTGAAGAAACTCCTTCTCCGTTCATGACAGATGAGCTAAGAGATGAAATGGGAGCAGCGGCAGTTAAAGCAGCAGAATATATTAAATACGAAGGAGCGGGAACTGTAGAGTTCTTAGTAGATAAACATCGTAATTTCTACTTCATGGAGATGAATACTCGTATACAAGTGGAACATCCAATCACAGAACAAGTAGTAGATTACGATTTAATTAGAGAACAAATACTTGTTGCTGCTGGAGTACCAATCTCTGGTAAAAACTATTACCCACAATTACACTCGATAGAATGTAGAATTAATGCAGAAGATCCATATAAGGATTTTCGTCCTTCACCAGGTAAGATAACCAATTTACATCTTCCAGGTGGTCACGGAGTACGTATAGATACCCATGTATATAGTGGCTATATTATACCACCCAATTATGATTCTATGATCGCTAAATTAATTACTACAGCTCAGACTCGTGAAGAAGCAATTAATAAAATGAAAAGAGCTCTTGATGAATTCGTAGTAGAGGGGATAAAAACTACCGTCCCATTCCATAGACAATTAATGGATCATCCAGATTATGTTTCTGGAGATTACACTACTAAGTTTATGGAGGATTTTGAGATGGAAGAACCAAAAGACAACTAACTAACATTTAAGCCTCATTATTGAGGCTTTTTTTATGAATTTATTGTAATGAATTATAGCTATTGGGAATATAAAACGTGGTTATCTAATATCGATTTTACTATTGTTGGAAGTGGTATTGTTGGACTTAATAGTGCCCTCAGAATACGTGAAAAGTTTCCAAAGGCTAAAATACTTATATTAGAACGAGGAGTTTTTCCTAATGGAGCAAGTACTAAAAATGCAGGTTTCGCTTGTTTTGGGAGTATGTCAGAAATCTTAGATGACCTTAGCACACATTCTGAAGAAGAGATTATAGAGCTAGTTGAAAAAAGATGCAAAGGACTTCGGTTACTACGCAATAATCTAGGAGACTCTACTATTGATTATATCCCTAATGGAGGTTATGAACTTTTCACTAAAACAGACCTTAACTTATATGAGACATGTATTTCTAAAATGTCAGATATTAATAACCTATTAGCACCTGTCTTTAAGGATAAAGTATTTTTAAAAAAAGAAAATATTTTCAATTTCAAAAACATTCAATCCCATTATATTGTAAATCAATTTGAAGGACAACTTGACACAGGCAAGATGATGCATGCCTTACTAAAGAAAGTTGAAGCCTCTGGCATTAAAATATTAAACAATTGCACCGTTGAGGATATTATTGATAATCTTAATTCTGTAGAAATAAAAACAAACCATTTTACGTTCTCAACTAATAAAGTACTAATAGCCACTAATGGTTTTGCGTCGCACTTAGGTATTGAAGATGTAAAACCAGCCAGAGCTCAGGTTTTAATTACCAAACCAATTGAAAAATTACATATTAAAGGTACATTTCATCTAGACAAAGGATATTACTATTTTAGGAATATTGATGATCGAATTCTTTTTGGAGGAGGAAGAAACCTTGATTTTAAAGCCGAAGAAACCACAAAACTAGATCAAACTGAATTGGTACAACAAAAACTAGAACAAATTTTAAAACAGACAATTATTCCGGATACACCTTTTGAAATAGAATATCGCTGGAGTGGTATTATGGGTGTTGGAAATCAAAAAAAACCTATTGTCAAACAAATTTCCAATAATACTTTTTGTGGAGTTCGACTTGGCGGCATGGGTGTAGCAATTGGAAGCCAGGTTGGTATGGAATTAGCAGATTTGTTATAAGTGAATCTTAGATTAGTTATGAAAAAAATCTTTCGTTTTATTTTCAAAGGTTTTTTAACCTTCTTAGTTCTTAGTGTAACATGGGTTCTTATATATAAATGGATCAATGTTCCTGTAACTCCATTAATGGTTATCAGGAATACTCAATCTGCTAACAAGATTTCTGCAGAACATCAATGGGTCGACCTCAAAGACATCTCTAAAAACCTACAACTCGCAGTTATCTGTAGTGAGGATCAGCGCTTTTTGGAACATAATGGTTTTGATACTAAAGCTATCGAAAAAGCCATTAAAGAACACAAAGAAGGAAAGAGGTTAAGAGGCGCTAGTACTATTTCCCAACAAACGGCAAAAAACGTTTTCTTATGGCCCAAACGAAGTTGGATACGTAAAGGACTAGAAAGTTATTTCACTCTTTTAATAGAAACCTTATGGAGTAAAGAACGTATTCTCGAAGTATATCTTAACAGTATCGAAATGGGAGATCAAATTTATGGAGCAGAAGCGGCAGCTACATTCTGGTTTAACAAATCTTCCAAAAATTTAAATACTGATGAAGCTGCAAAAATAGCAGCTATACTTCCTAATCCAAGGAAATATTTAGCAGAACCAGCATCTAATTATATTAAAAAAAGAAAAAACTGGATTCTCTTACAAATGCGTAATTACGGCTCTTTTTCTATTTCCAAATAAAGAACCTTTACCAAAAGATCATTTTTTATGGTAGGGTAAAATGCCAGTGATTTGTTCTATAGTAAATCCCTTAAAATTCTTTATCATGAAAAACGGTTCTAGACATAATAATTTATTACAACACTCTAATGGGATAGAAAACAACTTATTAACTCCCTATTACTCAGCAAATCAAACTAAAAATCAGTCGCTAAACTATTCTAAACCCCTTAAATTTGTAAACCTAAATGCCAAAAATCTCCCTGGAATCCCTACCATAATATCTGGAAGAATTTACACAAAAGACAAACAAATAGTTCCAAATGCAAAAATCGAAATCTGGCACGCAGATGATGTAGGTGCATATAATAATGAAGGTAATTTTTACTTCCCTTCGCAAACAACGTTGTCAGGATGTATTTTTACTGATGCATCCGGAACTTATAAAATAAAAACAATACGCCCCGGTATTTATGGATATAGGGCAAGGCATTTTCATTATAAAATTTCTGCAAAAGGGCATCACTCATTAGAAACACAGATTTATTTTAAAGACGATCCGAGAATCCTAATTGACGAAATTGCATTAGTTGCGGAAAACTGCAGGATAATTGATTTTAGATATAGTAATATGGGCAATCTAGAAGGTATCGTAGACGTTTTCTTACCCAAAATTTAATTCCAACAATTACTATTTAAGTAAAAAATAATCCAATCAATAGTATATAACCCCTCAGTCTAAGTTAGCACTCTTATTTGTGCAATCATCGAACTTATTCTATATTGGAATTTAAATCTATTTTTTTGAAAAATATTAAAGAAGAGCTATACGATCATTGCGAGCGATTTGTACAGGATCGTATGAACCGTATTCAAAATAGGATTGCTAATATTCAGGAATCTCTTAATTCTGAAACAAAAAGTACAGCTGGTGACAAACATGAAACCGGGAGAGCAATGTTACAACTAGAAAGAGAAAAAGCAGGAGTACAGTTGGCAGAGGTTCAAAAACTTCAGGAAACTTTAGCTAAGATTGACATACACTCACCTTCTAAAGTAATACGATTAGGAAATATTGTAGAGACTTCTTTGGGGAATTATTTTTTAAGTATTTCATCAGGAAAACTCATTGTAAATAATAAAACTTATTTTGCAATAGCTACTAATACTCCTATCGGAAAATTACTATTAGGAAAAACCATAGGAGATTATTTTAACTTTAACGGAAATGAAATACAAATAAAAAATTTGGTTTAGTTATAAGATAAAATCTAATAGATTTGCATAAAATAAAGGTCTGTAAAAATGAAAAACTACTACTTATTACTTTCTATAATTATTCTTTTGATCAGTAGTTCGCTACAAGCTCAAACAAATGCCGTAACGGAAACTGGCGAAGAAGTAATCCTATATACCGATGGTACATGGAAATACCTAAATCAAGATAAAGTAATTGAAACAGAAATTACTACAAATCCTGCGAAATTTGAAAAAAGTAAAAAATCCACTTTCTTATTAAAAAGTAACAGTACTAAATTAGGATTTTGGTTAAATCCAAAAAAATGGTCTTTTAAAAAAGGGGTTAACAATGATGATGCTGAGTACGAACTTCAACTACGCGGAGAAGACTTATATGCTATAATTATTACTGAAAAGGTAGAAATTCCTCTGGAATCGTTTAAAGAATTAGCACTTGAAAATGGAAGAGAAATTGCTCCAGATATACGAGTTGTTAAGGAAGAATATAGAATGGTTAACGGATTGAAAATGTTATTGATGCAAATGGACGGCACTATGCAAGGAATAAAGATTTCTTATTACGGATACTATTTTTCGAATGAAGAAGGATCTGTTCAATTTTTAGCATATACATCTCAAAACCTTTTAGAAGAATATAAGCCAGTTGCCGAAGAATTATTAAATGGTATTGTTATAACAGAATAGATCAAACACCCCGGTCAATATAGTATATAAATAGAGGTGTCAGATATTTGTTAAATGTAATAGTATAAAAAAATGATTTTAAGTAAATTGCTACCTCACAAATTGTCAATCTAAATGAAGAAGCTTTCTTTATTACTTCTAACCGTAGTAATTGTTTTTGGGTGCAAACCATATCAGAATACTAAAATCAGAAAAGGTCAAATGACCTATGAAGAATTCAGAACCCAACAACGATCATTTCCAAGTAAAGATGGCGTTATTAAATATATAGATAAGGGAAGTGGTCCTGCAATTGTACTTCTTCATGGAGTTCCTACTTCTGGATGGTTATATCGTAAAATGATTGACCCCCTTGTCGCTGGAGGTTATCGTGTTATTGTTCCTGATATGTTAGGGTATGGTTCTAGTGATTCTCCAGAAGGATATAAAATTTATAGTGAAAAAGAACACGCACAAAGGCTTATCGACTTAATGGATGGATTAGGTATTGAATATTGGTCACATGTAATGCATGATGTAGGCGGCGTATGGACCTGGGAACTCTTTAATCAAGCTCCTAAACGAATTGAAGAACTTATTATACTAAATACATTATTGTATGAGGAAGGTTTTTATCCGCCAATACGATTTAGTCCTGGTCCAGCTGCTAAAGCTGCAATGTGGTCCTATCGTAATGGTGTTACAACAAATACACTTCTAAAATCATTATTTAAAGAGGGACTTAAAGAAAATACATTAAACGAAATTGATGTAGAGGGTTACAAAACTCCTTTACTAGAAGGCAAAACTGATGGAATGTATTATTTCTTTACAAGAACTTGTAATTATTTTCCTGATTATTCTTTAGTTTTTGAAAACATCGAAATTCCTGTCGCAGTCATTTGGGGAATTCATGACACCATGTTACAATGGACTCCTCAACAAACTAAAGTAACGAATGCCCTGAAAATTGATGAGGCAGATATTCATTTTATAGATGAAAAACATTTTATACAGGAAACTAAAGCAGAAGAAATATCTTATAAAATTTTGGATTTTCTTCGATAGAAAAATACTATTAGTTTCGTCCAGTACTAGTTATCCATTTTTGTAATTCTACTCTAAAAATAGTACCGTTGATTAACTCATGTACTTGTTCTAGTTCATCTTTACTTATTGCTAAATCAATTTTATCAGATGGTGTTCTAAGTAATAGTGATCTACAATTATGACTACATTGATCACAACATTGAGATTGCTTGGTAAGCCTACAAGAATCTGAAAAATCCTTAAGTTCATTTAAGGTAAGTAAAAATCCAATATCCCTAAATACTAACTGAACTTTGGGCGAACTATTGAATTGTTGTTTCTTCCAAAAAAAAGATATCCCAACTTTATTACTGTATATTCTATCTATAGCACTCATTCTGAATCATATTTGATTCAAAAATATTAATTATTTATAATTAATCTAAATAAAAATAGGTTAAATTATATCTTTTAACTTCAATTGTAGAGAAACTGTTCCGTTCCATTCATTTTCATCAATGTTGTATGCTACCTTTACATTTTGATTTTCAGAAATCAAATTAAATTTCGACCCTAGATTAAAACCTATTGCACCAATAGCTAATCCACCTTTCTGCATCTTACATTTTAAATGTTTCTCATCAACTCCTACACATTTTCCAAATCCAGTATCTTTTACATTTTCTGTCATAAACACAGGCGCCATATTCCCAGGACCAAATGGTGCAAATTGTTTTAAAATTCTAAAAAACTTCGGAGTAATCTGATCCAATTCTAACTTTGTATCTATCATTATTTCTGGGGTCAATAGTCTTTTATCGATAGTACGCGATACTACTTCTTCAAATTTTTTCTTAAACGGCTCATACTGTTCTTCTTTCAATGTTAATCCTGCTGCGTATTTATGACCTCCAAATTGTTCTATATATTCTGAACACTCATTCAACGCATTGTACACATCAAATCCTTTAACCGATCTAGCAGAAGCAGCTAACTTCGAGCCACTTTTAGTAAAAACTAAGGTTGGTCGATAATATGTTTCTGTGAGTCTAGATGCTACAATTCCAATTACCCCTTTATGCCAATTCTCATCATAAACTACTGTTGTGAATCTATCTTCTTCAGAATTTTGGATTATTTGCTCTAAAGCTTCTTCAGTAATACTTTTATCCGCATCTTTTCGGTCGCTATTGTATGTTTCTATCTCAGAAGCATATTGCAAAGCAAGCTCTATATTCTCTTCTTTCAATAAGTTTACCGCGTGTAATCCATGCTTCATTCTTCCTGCTGCATTAATTCTAGGAGCTAGCATAAATACCAAATCGGTAATTGTTAGAGTGTTCCTTTTTACTTGCGAAAGCATCGCCTTAAAACCTGTCCTTGGATGTTGATTAATTACTTTTAGGCCAAAATAAGCAAGTACTCTATTCTCTCCAGTTATGGGAACAATATCTGCTCCGATAGCAGTGGCAACAAGATCTAGATATATTAGTACATCGTCTACAGATTCGCCTCTTTTAGAAGCAATAGCTTGTATCAATTTAAAACCCACCCCACATCCACATAATTCTTTATAAGGATAATCACAATCTTCTCTTTTAGGATCCAATACGGCAGCTGCATCTGGTATTGTATCTCCAGGTCTATGATGATCACAGATAATAAAATCAATTCCCTTGGATTTTGCATAAGCCACCTTTTCTATCGCTTTGATACCACAATCCAATGCTATAATCAACGAAATATCGTTATCACTGGCATAATCAATCCCTTTATAAGAAACCCCATACCCTTCTGCATATCGATCTGGAATGTATGTTGCTACCTGAGGTGTAATCGTTTCTAAGTATGAAGACATTAATGCTACAGAAGTAGTTCCATCCACATCATAGTCACCATAGACCATAATATTCTCTTCATCTGATATTGCTTTTTCTACTCTAGAAACAGCAATATCCATATCTTTCATCAAAAAAGGATCATGTAAATCTTTTAAGGAAGGTCTAAAAAACTGTTTAGCTTGATCGAATGTATCTACTCCTCTTTGAACTAGTAAAGAAGCAATGATTTCATCTACATTAAGTGCTTTTGACAGGTTGGTAATTGCAGTATTATTTGGTTTTGGTCTAAGCGTCCATCTCATTGGCATTATCCTTCCGAAATTATTTAAAAAACCAAAGTACAAAAAACATCGCTACTCGTTCCGGTTTGACATTAGTTTTGTATTTTGGTTTGCTAAAATTAAATTAACTCAAAAAAATATACATACACATGCCATTAGTTACACCTCTATCCGCAGATCATGATATAGAAACCAAAGAATTGGCGGAATTCTTTAACGAAACCTTAGGTTTCTGTCCAAATTCTGTATTGACCATGCAGCGAAGACCAGCCATTTCTAAAGCCTTTATTAATCTTAACAAAGCGGTTATGGCAAATGAAGGTCGTGTAACCTCTGCTCTAAAACGTATGATTGCTTGGGTAAGTAGTAATGCTACAGGATGCAGATATTGTCAAGCGCACGCTATACGTGCTGCAGAACGTTATGGTGCAGAACAGGAACAGTTAGATAATATTTGGGAATATAAAACACACCCAGCTTTTAGTGATGCGGAACGTGCTGCACTAGATTTTTCACTTGCTGCTTCTTTGGTACCTAACAATGTTGATGAGGCTATCAAAACAGAACTTTATAAATATTGGGATGAAGGTGAAATCGTAGAAATGCTTGGTGTGATTTCTTTATTTGGATATCTAAATCGTTGGAATGATTCTATGGGAACTACCGTAGAAGAAGGCGCTATTGAATCTGGCGAACAATATCTCGGAAAACACGGTTGGGAAAAAGGAAAACACGTTTAGAGATTCTTAGACAATTAGAATATTAAATCAGACCTGTCAGGTTTTAAAAACCTGACAGGTCTTTTTATGATTGTTTTTAGACAGAAATAATCTTCTCTCGTACTGCTTTAATAATCAATCCCGCAGTGTTTTTTACCTCTAATTTCATCATTAAATTTTTCCGATGGCCTTCTATGGTTCGAACACTCAAAAATAATTCTTCTGCAATTTCTGCCGTCGTAAATTCTTTGGTCACCAACTCCAACACTTCTAACTCTCTAGTAGTAAGATGATAATCTTTTCCAATTACAGGAGGCTTGTTGGACTTATTCTTTAATCCTTTTAGTAACGCCTGAGAAACAAAAGGATTAAAATAAAAACCTTTATCACATACAGATCGTATTGCATCCTCTAATTCTTGTGGATTGGTATCTTTAAGCAAGTATCCATTAGCGCCAACTTCCATCAAATAAGATATCATTCGTTCTTCTTTATGCATAGTAAGAATGATTACTTTCATATTAGGATATGATTCCTTTATTTTTAGCGTAGCGTCTACTCCATTCATTTCTTCCATTTCTAAATCTAATAGAATCACATCTGGAACAAGTTTATTTAATTTAGCTAATAGATCTTTACCGCTTACAGCTTCTAAAACCAGTTCTATATTGTCCATTTTATCCAAAAGTGATTTAATCCCTTCTCGAAACAAATTATGATCATCTACTAATCCTAGTTTTATAATTTCCATGGGTATTTATTTAGGTTGTTAAGAGTGCGTTTATTATGGTATTTTGAGTAATACTTTCATTCCAGATTTTTCTTCTAAAAAGCTAATGGTTCCTGACAAAATAGACAATCTGCTTTCTATGTTTTTTAGTCCTAATCCTTTTCTATATTGAAGCTGTTTTTGATTTAAACCTTTTCCATCATCCTCATAAACAATGATTAATATCTCCCTCTCATTTTTCATTTCGATTTTTATTTCTGTAGCTTCTGCGTGTTTAAGTGTATTGGTAATTAACTCCTGAATAATTCTATAAAGATTTAGCTCTTTTGTTTTAGATACAGAATATGTGGTGTTATTTATAAAAGAAATATTGATTTTACCAGTGTCTCGTATGGTTTGCACTAAACTATCTATGGCCTCCATAAATCCCAATTTTTCTAATACTACAGGTCTTAAATCTTTAGAAATACTGCGTACACTCTGTATCATATCATCAAAAAAACCGCTTATTTTGTCTGCAATCGTTGTTAATTCTTCTGGGTTTAATTCTGGCGTTATCTGACCAATATATAATTTAGTGGTTGTTAACATAGCTCCAACATCGTCATGTAATTCCTTTGCGATTCTGCTGCGTTCTACTTCTTGACTTTGGATAGCCGTTTTTAGTAACTCCTTTTGATAATCTGACTCTGCTTTTTGATGCCTTTTTTGTTGTTCTAATAGTCTTCGCTGATAAATAATAAAAAATACAATCACTGATAGTGATAATAAAAAAATCACTACCATACCAATGATAATAATCTTTAATGTTATGGCTTCTTCGGATTCACCCATAAAGCGATGGTATAAAAAATTGTCAATACAATGTTTACAATAGCATGGAGTCCCCAAACGAGATAACTAGCTTCTGTAGACCCTTGAAACATATTATTATTAATAAAAAACAGGATTAAGTTACTAGAAAAATAAATTAAAAAACCAGCATTGATCCAAAACATAGGGTTGTTTTCCAGTGCATTGTATTTTACTTCCTTTAATAAAGCATAAAAATAACTAAGTGAAAGAAATATTACTATGATACCTAAAAGTGTCGTTACATTAGAATTAAATGTGTTTAAATTTTGAAAAAATAGTGTATTCGTTATGGCAAAAACAGTAAATGTAACCCCCAGAATAATAAAAAACTGTTTTGGAAAAATTTTCGATAGTACGGTTCTATAGATATTAATGATTAATAGAAACTCAATCACTGCATAAAAATGATAAAGAGGGAGATTATTAATCTTTTGATACCATAATATATTAGCAATGAATTCAACTACAAAAACGATTATGAGCAAATAAAATAGTTTTAGTTTGATTGCGGATAATGATTTGAATTTAAATATTGATAATATTAAAGGTATAACCACTATAAAAGATGAAATCAGACGTAAACTATCAAAAAGTTCTTTACTCATTCGAATTGAATTTTTGTCCCTTATGCTTCGGGACACGTGGGTGGACAAGGACTAGAATATTCTATAAAAATCTCTTCATCCGTAAATTCTAACAACGCATGTCTTGATAAAATTTCAGTAATGACTTCACCTACAGGTGTGATTCCTATGACTGGAGTAAACGAAATCATATCTCTTTTATGAAACTTATTCATATCAACTCCGGGATAGAGAATAAACTCCTCAATTTCTCCCAATAAAGAATCATTAATAAGATCGATTATATCAATGTTATCAATTAAGTAATAATTTACTCGCTCTCTTTGTCTTGCTTTCGTATCGACTGCCACAAAAAGATCATCTATCAAATTATCTTCAAGATTGTTCCAATTGGTTAAAATCATCTCTTTAAAAATCCCTGGTACCAATACTCCTCCAGTATCCAAATCTCCTATTGTTCCATTCTGAATTGGCTCTACCGGTTCCTTATATTTTGGAATCAAAGTAAAAAACAAATTGTTGATTGTATCCTCTAGGTCTACTTCTATAATTGGCACAAAAGTGAAATTCTTTTTGTCTTCTATTTCTAATGCCATATGAGTTTTAATTCTTTGAATAGTTTTTCCATCATCTTTAAGGTTATTCAGTATAGCAACATCTTCAGCATCCATTTGAAAATAATTAGCTCTGGTATAAAATCCACTAAAAGGCCTGCCTTTCGTTTCATTTAGACGTTGAAAATGTCTTGCTAACAGCAAAACTTCTTCCTGTTGCCATCGTTCAATTTTCTGTGCTTGTTCTAAGGTCATTAATTGTTTTGGTTGGATTGCCTGTTCCATTTGTGTGAAAATTTATACGTTAAATTGGTTTATTCCTTTAAAACTAAACAAAAAACACCTTTGGAACTAATAATGAATGTATTAACAGGTAATAACCATTAAAAAACACGTATTTACCACGTGTTTATTTCGTTAACCCTACCATTAACTTTTTACAAACAGGTAATTCTACGGCATAATTGCAGTAAATACTTAAATATAAAAACAGATACTTATACGCTATTGAAAAACAATCAGTTACAATACTTTTGAGCGTAATTAAAAAACACATTAAAGGGTAGCTACTTTTTTGATTACATCGGCGGATTCGAAAAGCCAAATTTTAAACAGAGTAGAGGATTAATAACATAAATCATGGAATTAAAAGAAGCAGTATTAACTCATTTAGATGCAAAACAAACAGGCTCTATTCTGATAAGGTGTGAAGGTGGGTACGTAGCCCGTTTTACGTTATCTTATAAATTAAATGGTAAGGAATTCAGCAAACACTCTGGTGATATATCCTTAGGAGTAAATAAATCCGAAACTATTCCAGAAGGTGCTACTTCTATTTACTTAAAAGTGGAAGAAAACTGGGCATTTGGATGGTCAACTATTTTTACAAAGAGCTACGATAAGCCCGTAACAGAATGCTATAAGGTGTATGGTACTACCTTAGATCCTAAATACGCAAAAATCTCTTGTTAGTTTTATTAACGATTTAAAAAAATCATCTTACACTTCTATAACCATATAACAACCTTTATCACTGGATTTAGGTTGTTATTTTTTAAAATAATATCGAAAACTTTTCCAAAGTAAATAAGCACTCATAAGTATAATCAGAATAGCCCACATCCAATAAGTACCAAAAGTATTTTCTGCAATAGCTTGTGTATCCGATATCTGAATTGCTCCATCTCTTTCGAACTGTTTTGTAAATAAGTAATCCAGCTGAAGATATGTACTTAATACAGATTGTAAACCTAAAAACAAGATAACAACTACTTCGAGTTTTCTACTCTTAAATAAGGTAATAACAAATAAAAAGATTGCAAAACCACTCATTACAGATACTCCCCAAAAAGATCTAATCCATAACAACAACGAAAGTATCATAACTCCTATTAATACTCTAAGTGCTATCATAGAATTTCTGTGCGATTTTGCAGACATTATTAATAAAGCTCCAATCACAGCTGGTCCTAATAATCCTCCTGCCGCTACTAAGGCATTACCTATAAAAGGAGAGACATAGCTTCCTCCTAAATGGTAGTAAGCAACACCACCTCCATTCTCATAAATTTCTAAATGCTCAAAACTACCTCCTAGTAATACCGCCATAAGACCGTGACCCATTTCGTGGAACCAAGTCCCCAATAATCTAAATGGATATTGAAACCACCCAAAATATGGTAATTGCCATAATATTACTACAACAATAGCCACGATAATTATAGTATAATCGAAACGTTTAGAGATACTTGTAATTTTTAAATTATTTTACAGTTTATAGTATAAAGGCAAAATTTGTAACTTCAAATTCACAAAAATCATTCTTATGAACTCTCCAAAAAACAAATATCTACTTTCTATTCTAGTTTGCTTCCTAACTATTGGTATGTATGGTCAGGAAAAAGTTACAGAAGAAGCGTTTTTTTCAAACAAGAAATCTCCGTCAGAAAAATCCACTATGCCCGTATACAAACCAAATTACAAGTTAGATGAACAAATAAAAAACACGCTCATTAATGATACTGATCCTATAATGCCAATATATAAGCCTTATCTATCTTTAGAATTTAAATCTAAGAATTCCTTAGCGAAGGTTAATTTAAAAACCTTGGAAGACATCAAAGAAAATTTAAGAAACAATTAAATCAAATCACGCAAGTCTTTTAGTAAGCGCCTGATCTTTAAAAGAGATTCCACTCCATCCTGTTTTCATAAAATTACGAATATTTTGGTGATCAGTTCCATCTGGATATTGTACCACGTTTCTATAATACTCTCCAAAACACGTTAATGTATCTTCTTCTTCTAAGCCTTGAATTTTTGCAAAGGAGAACAACTTACAGGAACCTGAATTTTGCCCAACATCATTAGTTATACTTCCATTAACAAACGAAGCAGGTTTAAAATCGTAATGAGCTTCAATTACATCTAGTGTATTCTGAAATGTAATTCCTTCAGGATCTTTTCTAAGTCTCTTAATAAAATCAGATATATTCATATATTATTTTTTTCCTCCAACAACAATAACTATTTCGCCTTTAGGAGGTTTATTTTCAAAATGAGACAATACTTCTTGTGTAGTCCCACGAACCGTTTCTTCGTGTAGTTTACTTAACTCTCTGGATACAGAAACCATCCTATCAATTCCAAAATATTCTACAAAATTACCTAAAGTCTTAATGAGTTTATGAGGAGATTCATAAAATATCATGGTTCTTGTTTCTTCTGCTAATATTTTCAATCGAGTTTGTCTACCCTTTTTTACTGGAAGAAACCCTTCAAAAACAAATTTATCATTTGGCAAACCACTATTAACCAAAGCAGGAACAAATGCCGTAGCTCCAGGTAAACATTCTACATCAATACTATTTTCTACACATGCCCTCGTCAATAAAAATCCAGGATCGCTAATTGCAGGTGTTCCCGCATCACTTATTAGCGCTATATTTTCTCCACTTTGCAATTTTCTAATAATACTATCTGTAGTTTTATGTTCATTATGCATATGATGGCTTTGCATATGTGTGGTGATTTCAAAATGCTTTAACAATTTACCACTAGTACGAGTATCTTCGGCCAGAATTAAATCCACTTCTTTTAGCACTTTAATAGCCCTAAAAGTCATATCTTCTAAATTACCAATTGGGGTGGGAACGATAAATAATTTGGACATACGTTAAGGTCTTACTTTTTTTCCTATTGTATATGATATAATAAGGAATATTAATCCTAAAGTTGCGAATAATCCTTGCCCATCATCTTTCATATAATGTGCGGTAAAAGCAAGTACCATATCAAAAAAGAATCCAGCATACGCCCATTCCTTTAACCATTTTACTTTATTAGTAAGAATCACTATAATACCTACTATTTTTGCTATTGCTAGAGGAATAACTAAGTATGTTGGATAGTCTAGGCTTTCAAAAAAGCCTCTTACCATTTCTGTATTTCTAAAGTACATCTGCGCAGAAAACAACATAATTCCGCACATCGCTACCGTGGCAATCCAGTAGATAATTTTCATATAAATAGTTTTATTTTTATTAAGGTTATTAGTAACAAAAGAATGTGAATCCTTACCTAGAATTCATACTTATTTGTTACGATCTCCATAAAACGTTCTTCATACTCTTCTTTTCCTTGCCAATTGTTATAATCAGGCTTTACCATATTTATAATAAATTGTCTCGCTCCACTTTTACTATTAAGTGTATTTAATTGTGAAAGTACACGATTATAATCTGTAGAACTTCCATCAAACAAATGTTTTATAAAAGCCAATCTATCATTTAATCCAATATTGATTCCTCTTTTTAATTGATCATTTAGTGATTTTGGTTTTTCTTCTATATCATTCATCTTTTCTAAAATAGGCATACTTTGAGGTACTGATCCTATTTCTTCCATATCATTTTTTTCATAAACAGGTTCGGATAAAGAAACATTCTCTTCTGTAAACTTAGGAGCAGGGACAAAAAGATCTTCTGTAACTTTCTCATTAATCTTTTCGATTACGATTTCTGGCTTTTGTTCCTCAACTACTTCAGGTATTGGTTCAGTAACTTTATCTTCCAGACTAAACATAGTCTCCGCAACTTCCTTTGCTTCTATTTCTTGATCTAAACTAACAATTGGTTTAGGTTTAATCTCATCTGAAATATCTTCTGTATGAGTATCCGATGTATCTGTTACTTCTAAAGCCTCCTTAATAATCCCTATTGTAGGTTGAATATCTGCAAAATGAGATTCTGCAAAATTCAAAACACTTAATTTTTCATATAACAACCTTGCCTCTTCCTGCAATTGCGGTAAGGTAGATCTATCTTTAAGTTGCAGTATCCTGTGTGCAATACTTATCAATTCTGCTTCCAATTTCTTCTTCATAACTTTCTTATTCGTTTGGGCTATGCTTTTTGTTTTTTAATAAATTTACCTCATCTTTAAAGCAATACCAAAAAGTAAAAATGAAATGAAGGATTATTTCCATTATCATCTCAAAATTCAATTGGTATTATTAAAGAGTAGGGTTTCTTTTAATTGATGCTGAAAAATACAAAATGTTTCTCGAAAATACAGTAAATCATAAAGAGCAATTTGGCTGGATAGAAGTTATCTGTGGTTCGATGTTTTCGGGAAAGACCGAAGAATTGATCCGTAGATTAAAACGCGCACAATTTGCTAAACAAAAAGTTGAAATTTTTAAACCAGCTATCGACGTCAGATATGATGACGAGATGGTTGTTTCTCATGATGCCAATGAAATTCGTTCTACTCCTGTTCCTGCAGCAGCAAATATTAGAATCCTTGCGGATACTTGTGATGTCGTAGGTATTGATGAAGCACAATTTTTTGACGATGAAATAGTAAGTGTTTGTAATGACTTAGCGAATAAAGGTATTCGGGTTATCGTTGCAGGTTTGGATATGGATTTTAAAGGAAATCCTTTTGGACCTATGCCAGCACTTATGGCTACAGCAGAATACGTAACCAAAGTCCACGCAGTTTGTACAAGAACTGGTAATCTTGCTCAATTTAGTTATCGAAAATCTAAAAAAGATGATTTAGTACTACTTGGTGAAACGGATGAATACGAACCTTTAAGTCGTGCAGCTTACTATAAAGCTTCTTTAAAAGAAAAAGTAAAACAAATAGAAGTTACCGATCCCAAAGAATTATCTGAAAATTCTAAAAAATCTGATGAGTAAAGTAAAAGAAACAGTTCTTGAAATTAATCTGACTCATCTTACTCATAATTACACATACTTAAAAAGTAAGCTTGATTCAAAAGTTAAGTTATTAGCTGTAGTAAAAGCAGCCGGATATGGTAGTGATGCTATAACAATAGCAAAGCATTTAGAAAAAATAGGAGCTGATTATTTTGCTGTTGCTTATGTTTCAGAAGGAATTACTTTACGAAAAGCAGGAGTAAAAACACCCATATTAGTACTACACCCACAACCCGTAAATTTTTCGGCACTAATTGAATATAATTTAGAACCTAGTATATATAGTCCCAGAATTATACGAGAATTCATAAAGGTTGCTGAAGCGGAAAATCAAAAAGATTATCCTGTACATGTTAAGTTTAATACGGGTTTAAATCGATTGGGGTTTTGGGAGAACGATGTCGATTATATAATAAGCTGTCTACATCAAACCAATGCTATTAAAGTAAAATCTCTATTCTCTCACCTTGCAGCAAGTGAGGACCATAATGAAAAAAAGTTTACAATGAGTCAAGTCAACTCATTTAAGAAAATAACCTCAGATATTATTAATAAATTAGGTTATACACCTATACTTCATCAATGTAATACTTCGGGAATATTGAATTATCCCGAAGCGCATTTTGATATGGTTCGTGCCGGAATAGGATTATATGGTTATGGGAATGATGCAGATTACGATACTCATTTAAAACCTATAGCATCCCTTAAGTCGATTATCTCACAGATTCATACACTAGAGCCTGGTGAAACTTTAGGATACAACAGAGCTTTTGTTTCTAATGGTTATACCAAAACGGCAACCATACCAATCGGTCACGCGGATGGAATCGGAAGACAATATGGAAATAGGAAAGGGTTTTTTACAATAAATGGAAATAAGGCCTATATCATTGGTAATGTCTGCATGGACATGGTAATGGTGGATATCACGGACATTGATTGTAAAGAAGGAGATGAAGTAATTATATTCGACAACATTTCTTCTGCCTCTATAATTGCTGAAAGTGCAGGAACAATTTCCTATGAGCTCCTTACAGCTATTTCTCCGAGAGTAAAACGTGTTATTATCGACAATAATTGATTTTGATCGAATTTACAACCTATTTTTTTTAACACTTTTTTAAATATTGATTTATTTTTTACGTATTTTGTTATCAATAATACTAACTAAAATAAAATAATCATGCTTAAAGAATTTAAGGAATTTATAATGACAGGTAATGTCGTTGAATTTGCTGTCGCTGTTATTATGGCAACTGCAATTGGTGGCGTTGTCAAAGGTTTTGTATCCAATATTGTAATGCCTGTTGTAGGTTATTTCTCAGGAGGAATGGACTTTAACAGTAAAAAAATCATTCTTCAAGAAGCAGTTGTAGATGCTACAGGTGCCATAACCACCGCTGAAAATGCAATAACTTATGGAGCTTGGATTAATACCATTATTAATTTAATCATTGTTGGGTTCGTAATGTTTCTTATTGTTAAAGCATACAATAAAACTAAAAAGCCAGTTGAAGAAGCTCCTGCTGAGCCAGCTGGACCAACTCAAGAAGAGTTACTAGCAGAAATAAGAGATTTACTTAAAAAATAAAATCTAACTTAGTACGAAATGAATTATCTATAGCTACCGCTATACTACATATTCTAACTAAACCACTCAAGAAATTGGGTGGTTCTTTTTTACATTTTGTTTCATATATAACAAAATGTTTAAATTGATATTATTTTATTAAAAAATATAAAACTATTATAAATAATCAGCACATTTGCTGGAATCTAAAAAAAAGACCGATTTTTGTGTCTATAAAAGTCATTAATAAATTAAGCAGATGAAAGTAGCTGTTGTAGGTGCCACTGGATTAGTAGGTACAGTAATGTTAAAAGTATTAGAAGAACGTAATTTTCCAGTAACAGAATTAATTCCTGTTGCCTCACAAAGATCTATTGGAAAAAAAATATCATACAAAAATCAAGAATTTTCTGTAGTTGGTTTAGCTACTGCCATAGAAATGAAGCCTGACATAGCATTATTTTCTGCTGGTGGAAGCACTTCTCTAGAGTGGGCTCCTAAATTTGCAGATGCTGGAATTACCGTAATTGATAATTCCTCTGCCTGGAGAATGGATCCAACCAAGAAATTGGTAGTACCAGAAATCAATGCTAAAGAATTAACCAAAGAAGATAAGATCATAGCAAATCCTAATTGTTCAACCATACAATTAGTAATGGCACTAGGTCCATTACATTCATCTTACAAAATCAAACGTGCTGTTATTTCTACATACCAATCCATCACCGGAACTGGAGTAAAAGCAGTTCAGCAATTAGAAAATGAATACGCTGGAGACAAAGGTGAAATGGCTTATCCTTATCCAATCCATCGTAATGCTATTCCTCATTGTGATGTATTCCAAGAAAATGGATACACTAAAGAAGAAATGAAACTGGTCAACGAAACTCAAAAAATTCTCGATGATCGTACTATAGCCGTTACTGCTACTGCAATTCGTATTCCTGTTGTAGGAGGGCATAGTGAAAGTGTAAATCTAGAGTTTGAAAGTGAGTTTCAGGAAAATGAAATCCGACAGATTTTAAATAACACCTCTGGAGTTACTGTACAGGATAATCCAGATACTAATACCTATCCAATGCCTATATATGCTGAGGGAAAAAATGATGTTTTTGTAGGTAGAATTAGAAGAGATCATTCAAGAGAAAATGCATTAAACATGTGGATTGTAGCAGATAACTTAAGAAAAGGAGCCGCTACTAATGCTGTACAAATAGGGGAATACCTAGTAGAAAATAATTTAGTAGGATAGTCAACTACTATAGTAGTATAAAAGCCCTTGTTACATGAAAATAACAAGGGCTTTATCTTTTTTATAAGAAGGAATTATTCTCTTACTCTAGGAACATATACATGTTTCCCTAAAAATAAAGCATTCATAAATAAACGATTGGTACCATACCATGAACCCCTAAAATTAGGATTGTCGGCAAATAGAATAACACGACCACTTCCTATACTACTTACAACGAGTGAGGCTGATGGTTTTAGATAATGCTCATAATTATCAATAGATATATACCCATCAATATGCGCTTTATCGGTATACTTCGCCACAGTAGCATAAGGATTCTTACTTGGAGAAATAAACACTTCATTATTTTTATATACAGGAAGTGAACTATCCCTATATCCAAAACCTAAAGGATGAGTGATATCAAGATCTACTTCAAAAATAGCACCTCCCACTTGTTCTCTTCCAATATTTTCGCCGGCATCAACATATGGTAGTCGATTTACAATTTTAGTATTCGATGTATCTTTTTCTTTTTTGGTTAGTTGCTCTTTAACCACTTTTTTATCAATGGCCCATTTAGAAGCATTTGCAATAGTAACTAGCGTATTTCCGTGAGCAACCCATTCTTTTATTTTTTTTCGCTGAAGAGAATCTAATTGATAATATCTACCAGATACCATAACTAACGTGTTATAATCTTTTAACGGAACAGTATTAAATCTGCTCATTCTTAATTTAGTTATTGGCATATGGACTCTAGTATCCAATAAATGCCATACTTCTCCAGCTTCATAAGAATTTACTCCTTCTCCGATTAACAATAAAGCCTTAGGTGTTTCTAATTTTCTAAAATTACCACTTCCTAAATCAATTCCAGATGAACTAAACCCTGTATTGGTACTAAAAATAGGTACACTAAATTTTTCTTGCGCTTTTTTTATGATAGCAAATACTTCATCAATATTTTTTTTCTGTTTACTTACTGGAACTAAAACACTTCCATAATTAAAACTTTTATTTCCTATCGAAGTAGTAATACTAAATGGTTTAAATGCGGAGGCCACCAATAATCCTTTTGATTGCATATAATAAAGTGCAGCTGGTGCATTGTAATCATCCCAGTCCATGATATAGGCATACTCTGATTTTGAAACCTTTGAAATATTTACAATACGCTCTATAGAAGTAACCTCTTCTCCTAAGCTAATAGATTTTAACCCTTTATACTTCATGTTATAAAAATTGGCAACACTCCAGGCAGAAGCATCATAAAAAACGCTATCTCTATATTTATTGTATGTCTCAAAAACTGTTTGAACCATTCTTTTTTGAGCTTGTTTTACAGGAACTACATATCGATTTCCCTTTTTATAAACCTTTATTTTATGAAGTAATAGTTTGTCAATAAAAGCTTTATTTCTATTATTATCATAAGCATCTCCAAACTCATATCCAACAAAACTATTTTTAGAAACGTCAGCCTCAGCCGTTTTAAAGAAACCTTGCTGATACTTTCTCAATCTAGCTTTATTTTCTACTGCAGCTTTGATTGTAGCTATACTAGAAACATATTGATTGCGAATTGTAAATGGAAACGAGATTGTTCCATAATCAGTGTTTTGCAAATGTCCTCTGGAACTAGCTTGCTCGAACAATAGTGCCAATGCTCCTTGTAAATCTGGGTATGATGATCCATAACCAGGATATGTCCCATCAAAAGCTTCTTTAGTAAAATAAAAAGACCCTATATTATCTAATGCTTTTGAAAAATAAGGAGCAAATAAGTTATTTAAATCTTCATAATTTTCTTTAGGCATGATTGGATCAAAAGATCCAATAGGTTTCATAGGTTCAAAAAAGTATGTGCTATTGGTACCCATTTCGTGAAAATCGGTAACCACATTAGGATACCATTCATGATACCATTTTAATTTTCCACGACTCTCAGGGTTTATGGCTAATAACCAATCTCTATTAAGGTCAAACCAATAATGATTGGTTCTACCACGAGGCCATCCTTCATTATGTTCTGCATCATACTGATCACTAACCAATGGATTACCTTTAAACTGATTTGCCCATTGCGTATGTCTATCTCGACCATCTGGATTAATCGTAGGATCAATAAATACAACAGCATTTTCTAAATATGCTTTTACTTCAGAACTATTAGAAGCAACTAATGTATAAGCAGTTAACATAGCTGCTTCCGAACTAGAAGGTTCATTACCATGAACATTATAACCTAATTGAACAAAAATAGGTACATCATCATAATTTGTCGGATTAATTGAGGCTTTGGTAAACGCAAGATGTTGTTCTTTTAAGTTTGGTAGATTGTTTAAATTTTCAGGATTAGAAACTGTAAGTATTGTCAATTTTCTATTTTCATGACTTTTTCCATAACTATCTATAGAAGCTCTATCTGATATTTCGGCTAGCTTAGTTAAGTACGCTACAATTTGATCGTGTCTCGTGTGTTGCTCACCTATTGGATATCCAAGAAATTCTTCTGGTGTTGGGATTTCAGAAATAAAAGGAGCTTTATCCTTAAAAAAATAATCCTGTCCTAAGATAGATGATATCGAGAATAAAAAGAGTAAAAAAGAGAATGTGAGAAGTTGTGTGGTCTTCATTAGTTATAAGATTAAAAAATTAGGTCAATTAGTTCGTTTTCAGAAGACGTAAGGTATTTTTTTAGCTTCAGTTATTAGCAACTTTTGTAAGGTTTTTAACATTTAACCTTCTAATACATCACTTAATCATAAAAAAACAAACAATGAATACTAAAATAATTTTAGCCTTAAGAATCCTATTAGGAATCTTATTAATAGTTTTCGGAAGCAATAAATTCTTAGGTTTTTTACCTGATTTTGAATTTGCAAATCCAGATGCTGGAGTCCTTTTTGGAGCTCTTGCCAGTAGTTACATTCTTAAAACAGTTGGTCTTATAGAAATAATAGTTGGATTGTTATTAGTTAGCAACAAAGCTGTACCATTTGCTTTGGTATTAATGGCACCTATTTCTGTTAACATTATTCTATTTCACGCAACCCTTGATCCAGCAAATATAGGACCTGGAGCATTTGTTTTTCTTATAAACGCGTTCTTGATTTATACAAATTGGAACACTTTCAAAAGTTTATTTTAACAAGCTACTTCTATAATATTACTGGTATAAAAGTAAAATTTTTCGTTTCTTAGAGGACGGAAAATTCCGACTGCTCTACTAAAATGATCAACAGAGTTGCTAAACCCCAAAGCAACGCTTTAAATGTGTAATAACTATATGATCATTGCTAGAGCAGTCTTTTTTTATGCTTTATTTAGCACTTACAGTTATAAGTTTTGATAATTTTGTCAACTACCCTACTCAGCCTTATTAGCTATATCAAATAAAAACGAATAATTAATATTTAATTATTTATTATGTAAAATTTAATTCATCATGAAAAAAACACTTTTAACATTATTTTTGTTGGCTTCTATTATAGGATGCAAAAACGAAACTAAAATAGAAACTGCTAAAACTATCATTCCCTTGAATTA
Organism: Aquimarina amphilecti; assembly: GCF_900109375.1. GTDB lineage: Bacteria > Bacteroidota > Bacteroidia > Flavobacteriales > Flavobacteriaceae > Aquimarina > Aquimarina amphilecti. Next base: position 441,428 of record NZ_FOAB01000002.1, on the reverse strand, counting down.
TCCAGAAACTAAAAAAGTAGATACTGTTGACACTTATTTTGATACTAAGATTAAAGATCCTTACCGTTGGTTAGAAGATGACCGTAGTAAAGAAACTGAAAGCTGGGTTGCTGAACAGAACAAAGTAACTTTTGGGTATCTAGATAGTATCCCTTTTAGAGATCAGTTAAAAAAACGTTTATCAGGATTATGGAATTATGAAAAAGTTGGATCACCCTTTAAAGAAGGTGATTATACATATTTTTATAAAAATGATGGGCTACAGAATCAATATGTAATTTACAGATTTAAAAATGAAGGAGATGAGCCTGAGATATTTTTAGACCCTAATACTTTTAGTAAAGATGGTACAACTTCACTTGGAGGAGTTAGTTTTTCAAAAAATGGAAAACTATTAGCCTACTCTATTTCTGAAGGTGGTAGTGACTGGAGAAAAGTCATTGTTAAAAATGCAGAAACCAAAGAAATTATAGAAGATACCCTTGTAGATATTAAATTTTCCGGCATGTCTTGGCGAGGAAATGAAGGTTTCTATTATTCCAGCTACGACAAACCAAAAGGAAGTGAACTTTCTGCCAAAACAGATCAGCATAAAGTATATTATCATAAACTTGGTACTGCTCAAAAAGAAGATAAACTAATTTTTGGAGGTACTCCAGAAGAAAAACATAGATATGTAGGTGGTCGTGTAACCGAAGATGATAAATATTTAATTATCTCTGCTAGTACTTCTACTTCAGGGAATAAACTGTTCATTAAAAACTTAACTAGCAATAGTGATAAATTAATTACTATTTTAGATACTACAGAGAGTGACACTTATGTAATAGAAAATGTTGGCTCTAAATTATATCTGGTTACAAATCTAAATGCTCCAAACCAAAAAATTGTAACAGTAGATGCATCTAATCCAATACCAAAAAACTGGCAAGACTTTATTCCTGAAACAGAAAATGTATTAAGTCCGAATACAGGTGGAGGCTACTTTTTTGCAGAATATATGGTAGATGCAGTATCCAAGGTATTACAATACGATTATGAAGGAACATTAGTTCGTGATGTAGAACTACCAGGAGTTGGAAGTATCGGTGGTTTCGGAGCTAAAAAAGAAGATAAGGAATTATACTATTCATTTACTAATTATAAAACTCCAGGAAGTATTTACAAATACAATATTGCTGAAGGCACTTCTGAATTGTATCGTAAACCTAAAATTGATTTTAATCCAGAAGATTATGAAAGCAAGCAAGTTTTTTATAATTCTAAGGATGGTACTAAGGTTCCAATGATTATTACTCATAAAAAAGGAATTGAACTTACAGGTAAAAACCCAACAATATTATATGCTTATGGAGGGTTTAATATTAGTCTTACACCTTCTTTTAGTATAGCTAATGCAGTATGGATGGAACAAGGTGGAATTTATGCTGTTCCTAACCTAAGAGGTGGCGGAGAATATGGTAAAAAATGGCATGATGCAGGAACAAAAATGCAAAAGCAAAATGTATTTGATGATTTTATTGCTGCAGCTGAATATCTAATTGAAAACAAATATACTTCTAGTGAATATCTAGCCATTAGAGGTGGTTCTAACGGAGGATTGTTAGTAGGTGCAACAATGACACAACGTCCTGATTTGATGAAAGTAGCTCTACCTGCAGTTGGTGTATTGGATATGCTTCGATATCATACTTTTACTGCTGGTGCGGGATGGGCATATGATTATGGAACCGCTGAAGACGACAAACAAATGTTTGAATATCTAAAAGGATATTCTCCAGTGCACAATGTAAAGGAAGGAGTGTCATATCCAGCAACATTAGTAACTACGGGAGATCACGATGATCGAGTAGTACCCGCACACTCATTTAAATTTGCTGCAGAATTACAATCAAAACAGCAAGGCAGTAATCCCACTTTGATAAGAATTGAAACTAATGCTGGTCATGGAGCTGGTACACCGGTTGCTAAAACAATTGAGCAATATGCTGATATATTTGGTTTTACCCTATACAATATGGGATATGAAGTGTTACCAGAACAGGTAAGTGATAAAGTAAAAGGATAAATTTTTATATAATAAAAATAAAAGATCCGTTTTCTAAAAAGAAACGGATTTTTTTATTGAAGTTATTTATATTTGAAATATGCTTACACTTAAAAATGTTTCCTTTGCTTATAATACCGTCCCTGTTTTAAAAAACATCAATTTTACTATTGAAAAAGGGAAGCATATAGCTCTTATTGGAGCAAGTGGTTGTGGCAAAAGTACTTTGTTAAAAATTATTTACGGGCTTTTAGACACGAATCAAGGAACTCTATTTTGGGATAATCAAAAAATATTAGGTCCAGCTTACAATTTAGTTCCTGGTCAAGAGAATATGAAATATCTGTCTCAAGGATTTGAATTACAACCCTATAGAACAGTTGCTGAAAATATAGGCCAATATCTATCTAACTTTGAACCTGAACTAAAAATTGGTCGTGTAAACGAACTTTTGGAAATAGTAGAAATGCTACCATTTAAGGACATTAAAGTTGAAAATTTGAGTGGTGGTCAAAAACAACGAGTAGCACTAGCAAAAGTGCTTGCTAAAAGACCAGAACTATTGTTATTAGATGAACCTTTTGGCAATATTGATAACTTTAGAAGGAGTTCACTAAGAAGAAATCTTTTTGCCTACCTAAAAAGAAATAAAATTACTAGTATCACTGCGACTCATGACAAAACAGATATACTTTCTTTCGCAGAAGAAACTATTGTAATTCATAATGGTGAGATTATTGACAAAAATGATACGCATACAATCTATAACAATCCAGAAAATTACTATATCGCTTCTCTTTTTGGAGAAGTAAACCAATTACCAACCGCTGCCTTTTTATCAGGTTTTGAAAATGATCATACAATTCTATTATACCCTCATGAATTACAAATTGTCGAAAATTCTGATCTAAAAGCTAGCGTAAAAAAATCTTATTTTAACGGAAATCATTATCTGATCGAAGCCGTTTTTAACAATAAAGTTATTTTTATTGAACATCCATATAGAATAGAAAATTCTAAAGAAATAGGAATACAGGTTTCTCAAGAAATACTTACATCTAGAGCAAAAAAATGATTGTTTTGGATGACTCATTTTCTAAATGTGGAAACATCCTTAATTTTTTGGTTAACCAGATATGACGCAGACTAATTAGTCCTCTACGGATTCTATTTCTCCTTCTTCGAATTCACCTTATTACCTTACCTTTATAGTTGGTAGATACTATAAAACTGCCATAACCAAATTATTATCTTATTAAATATTTACTCTTAAAACCAACAAACCATGAAACGTAAATTATTAATCTTAAAAACCTTAGCATTCTTATGTTTTGCTAACATTGCAATTGCCCAACAACCAAGTCCAACGGATAATTCTAAAGTCAACGTCGCTGATACAGGTTGCACTGGTCAAGACACTTTTGACCAAGGTGTAAGAATTGTTCCTAATGCGAATTCATGGAAAGACAGCTATCAGGCAAATGGCTTTTGTTTTTGTAAATCTTCTTTTGATCATGGTGTTGGTAATTTTAAAATCGATATTAATGGACAAGGGAGAAATATCAAAGATATCTGTGATGAGCTTAAAAAACATCCTAGTTACAGGGATCTAGCAAACGGAGATCCCAGGTACAATACGATACAATGTGGTAACGAACCTGGACATGAAGATGCAATTAACATACAAGGTAAGCTAATTAAAGATGAAAAAGTATGTCCTGGTCGTGTAGATCAAGGTAGTAAAGGCTGTCAATGTAAAGGACCTAAATTCGATATGGACTGGTTAAGTTCCAGACCTAGATTTGGCGGCGATGGCGATGGAAACGGAGAAAATAATGGCCCTAACACTTCATTTACAACTCCATCAAACAATGCTACTTTTTCAGCCCCTGCAACTATAGAAGCAATAGTTACTGCTACAGATAATGATGGTGTAAGTAGTGTACGCTTATATCTTAATGACTCTTTTATTAGACAAGAAAACGTTAGTCCTTATACTTGGAATAATAATAATCAGGATAATGCGCTAAAAAATCTACCAGAGGGAAGTTACACCCTAAAAGCTGAAGCCACAGATAATAAAGGAGCTAAAACGACTAAAACTATTTCATTTACAGTTGGTAATGGCGATAATGGAACAGATGGTTTTGTTACAATACTAGGACAAAGCATTAACAAATATGTCAGTTCTGAAGGTGGTACAAGAACCATGCGAGCTGATCGAAATACCGCAGGCGCAGACGAAAAATTCATAGTTGAATCTGCGGGTAACGGAACTGTAAGTTTTAAAGGTAGTAATGGTAAATACGTAGCTTCTGAAAATGGAAGTAAACCCATGAACTGTAATAGAAATGCTGTTGGATCTTGGGAAAAGTTTACCTTAGAATCTCTTGGAGGTGACCTTTACGCAATTAAAGGGAATAATGGTAAATATGTAAGTCACGAAGATGGTAACAAAGCTATCAATTGTAATAGAGACGCGATTGGTGCTTGGGAAAAATTTATAATCAAAGGTTTAGATGCAAACAGGTTAAATGAAGTAATTAAAGGAGATACTGCGCCATACTCAGTTAGTATCTATCCAGTTCCTCTGACATTTGATAATATAAACATGACGATTTCATTACCTAAAAAAGTAACCTATTCTTCGGTAGAAATTATAGATCTAAAAGGAAATAGTATCGCTAGAAAGAATATGGGTCCAATGGAATCTGGTACAAAATCTATTTCATTAAATGAAATGAAACAAAATATGCGTTCTAGTGGACTTTATATTATAAAAATACGATTGGATGATACCGTGATTACTAAAAAAATAGCAAAGTAATAAATATCAGTCCTTAGATTTTTGAAAGCGGATGATCGTAATGATTGTTCGCTTTTTTATTTTTCTTCGGTATACCGCTTCATCTTCATTTCATTACCGTCAAAAACAGCGTACGTATAGTGAACAATCCAATCTCCAAGATTGGTATATTTAGAAGTATTGTTTAAATCAATTTCCATAGGAAGATGTCTATGACCAAAAACAAAATGATCTGTATACTTTATCTCTAACTTTCGTTTACAATATTGTACCAGCCATTCATTATCTTCTCCTAGAAAAGTAACATCTTCGTCACCAGAGATCAATTTATTTTTTACCGAAAGGTATTGAGCTAACTTCACCCCTAAGTCTGGATGTAACCATCTAAAAAACCATTTTGCAACAGGGTTAGTAAACACTTTTTTCATTCGTTTATATCCCTTATCACCAGGACCTAATCCATCTCCATGTCCTATAAGAAATGTAGTTTTATCATTAAATATAAACTCTTGCGGTTTGTGAAATACCGGAATATTTAATTCTTCTTCGAAATATCCATTCATCCATAGATCGTGGTTTCCTACGAAATAATATACAGGAATTCCCGAATCAGTAATTTCCGCCAATTTCCCTAAAGTTCTTGTAAAACCCTTTGGGATTACCGTTTTATATTCAAACCAAAAATCAAAAAGATCTCCCAATAAAAATATTGCGGCAGCATCTTTTTTAACTTCATCTAACCATCGTACAAATTTTTGTTCCCTAGGAAAACTCTTTTCTGATGTTGGAGCTCCTAAATGATTATCAGATGCAAAATATACTTTTTTACCTTCAGATAAATTTATACGTTTCATTTTCGGTTATTAAATACTAAAAAAGTGAAAAAACATTCATTATTAATCATTATCCGATGCATACCATTCTGCGTAAGAAGTTTCGGTTTCCTTAAGCCTTAGAGAATGGAGTAAAATATTCTCAGGAAGTCTAGCTTTAATTTTCTTTGCAAAATCAATTACCATATTTTCACTAGTAGGTTGATAATCTACTAAAATAACATTGTGACCTCTTTTTTGTAATTCTTCAGCTAGTTCAACATGCGGAGTATTTTTATTAAAAACGGTAGCGTGATCAAAGACATCCTCTATATCTTCTTTTACAATTTTCTTTAAATCTCCAAAATCAATCACCATTCCCAATTTTACGTGAGATGTATCTGTAATAGGACTTCCTATGACGGTGACGCTTAACTTATAACTATGGCCATGAACATTTTTACACTTACCATCATATCCATATAATGCGTGACCTGTTTCGAAAGAAAATTGTTTAGTAATTCTAATCTTACTCATCTGTTGCTTTATAACCTTTCTGCAAAGTTAATGAACATTATGCTCTCTTTTTCATTCAATTTTTTAAAATAAAGAAGATTAACTTTGAGTCGCTGCCATATGTTTAAATCCCCAATTAGCCATTTCATTAAGAAGGGGATACAAACTTTTCCCATAAGAAGATAGTCTATACTCTACTCGAGGTGGAACTTCTGGATAAACTTTTCTTATGATAATATTATCCGCTTCTAACTCACGTAATTGTTGAGTTAACATTTTTTGTGTAATCTTTTCTAATTTCTTTTTTAACTGACCAAAACGAAGTATTTCATTGTTCTGTAATTCCCATAATATTCCTGGTTTCCATTTACCTCCAATAACATTTAATGTAGTCATTACTGGGCACTCAGTTAGATAGTTACATTTGTCATTTCCTAAAGAATTCATAAATTTTTATTTTTAAATAACTGATTATCAACAATAGTATATTTTAAAATAGTATCTTACTTTTAGGTACCTACTTGCCAATAGATACTAAAGATAATAACTTGCTTCATAAAATAGAATAATTATGTCAACATATTTTATAACAGGTGCAGCAGGCACTATTGGTAGCGAAGTAATACATTCCTTAACAGCAAAAGGGGAGAAAATCATTGCGGCTTCACGTACTCCCGAAAAGACAAAGGATCTCTTTAATAATTCAGTAACCGCGGTTCATTTTGATTATGAAAATGAAAAAACGTATAATTCCGCCTTAAATTCTGATGGAATTTTTGTCCTTGGACCACCTTTAAATCTAGAGCTTTATGAATTATTAGAACCTTTTATAAATTATCTACAGGACAATAATTATGAAGGCAAAATAGTATATCTATCTGGAAATGGTATGGAAAATCTAGAATCATTACCATTCCATAAAAAAATGGAAGAAAAATTTAAAAACTCAACATTAAATTGGAATGTTGTTCGACCAAGTTTTTTCATGCAAAATTTTGCCAACTACGAACGTGAAAACATACTGGATAGAGCTATCCTTTTTTCTCCGGCTGGAGAAGGAAAATCTTCTTTTGTTTCTTCACGCGATATAGGAACTTCTATTAGTGCATTATTATTAGATAAGAATAAAAACAAAGAAACACATGTCTTAACTGGTTCAAAATCATATACTCATTATGATGTTGCGGCCATATTAAGCGATATTTTAGAGAAAAAAATAACTTATGCCAATCCAGATGAGGAAACTTACAAAAAAGTTCTAAAAGATTCTGGTGCTCCTGATTTTATAGCTGAATATATGATACCAGTATATGGTATGATTAAAAATGGTAGTGTTGAAAATATAACAACTAGCATAAAAGATCTTACTGGTTCAGATCCCGAATCTTTGGAAGATGTATTGATCAGAGATTTTAAATAAACCTTTGAAATGTCAGGGTATTGAATACCCTGACATTATTATCTCCTCTTTCTTTTATTATAAAAGTAAACCACCACTAATATAATTCCTAAGATTAGGAACAAACCATTACCTCCTAAAAAATTGAGTATGTCCATATTTTTTATTTTTTAAATTTTTTTAATGCTTCTTTTGTAAATTCTGAAAGCACTAATTCTCCGGAAACTGCAGCTCTTTCAATTAATAATTCATTCCAATGATCTGTTCCTTTCCAATTTACTTCTTTCATTTGTTGAATAGCTTTTGGATTATAACTAGCTAATTTTTCTGCAAACAATTGTATTTCTTTATCCAACTCTGTTATCGTTTCAAAAACCCTAGTAAATAATCCATTATCTTTTGCCCAATAAGCATTTTTCCATTGAGACGCATCCCACGCCAAGGCTTCAAAGGCTGCTAATCCTACTTTTCTTGATACGGCAGGCTCAATTACAAATGGTCCAATGCCAATTGTCAATTCGCTTAATTTAATAGAAGCTGCTTCTGTAGCCATACAATAATCACAAGCAGAAGCCAAACCAACACCTCCACCAACAGTTTTCCCTTGTATCCTTCCAATAATTGGTTGTTTGCATTTTCGCATTGCATTAATCACATTAGCAAATCCCGAAAAGAATTTTTTTCCTTCCTCAAGATTTGTAATCGAAACCAATTCATCAAAAGAAGCTCCAGCACAAAATGCTTTTTCTCCCTCTGATTTTAAGATAATAACATGAATTGAAGAATCTTCTGACAACCTATTGAAAGCCTCAGTTAACCTATCGAGTAATTCGGATGGAAAAGAATTACTTGACGGGTGCCCAAACTCGATAGTTGCAATATGATTATCCGAATGAGTATATAAACTTCCATTAGTTCTTGTAGTAGTCATTGTCCTAGATTTTTGATAAAAATAGCTAATATTTTAGATTCGTGTACTAAGTACTATACCATAAAATAAAACCCGTATTAACACGTATTTATATTTCCTATTCAATAAATTAAATTTAATTCATGGAAAAAAAATATTTGGAAAAATTTAGATTAGTAGCAATTCTAATCTGTTTATACGTAATTATAGTGATGGCAATTTTAAAATTTGCATTTTAAGTATTTGCTAATGGATAATACTTATTTCTAAACTTAACAACTAAGGCTAATCCTCTAATTAGCATCCAAACTGTAATTGCAATCCATACACCATAAAGTTTCCAATCAAAATATCTAGCGATTAGTAACATTGGGATAAATCCCAAAAAAGTAGATCCTACTAATACATTTCGCAAAAATCCAGTTTCTCCAAGCCCTTTGAATATCCCATCACCAACAAAAGCCAATGCATTGATAGGCAATGCAATCACTACTAAATAGAAAAAACCAGTAAATACAGTTAATACTTCTGGATCTTTTGTAAAAATCAAACCTAATCGCTCTGGTATTAATAAAGAAAGCCCTCCAAGAATACACCCTACTATAATCCCGTATATATTCACTTTTTTAGACATCGCAACGAGGTTTTTATAATCTTTTGCTCCTAGTAATCTTCCTCCTAAAATATTACCAGCTCCTCCATATCCATCAATAAAAAACGCAAAGAACAGCCATAACTGTATTGCAATACTATGCGCTGCAATGAAATTAGTTCCTAAACTAGTAGCTTCTCGAGCAGCAAGTACTATTGTCGTGTTCAATGCAATAGATCGAATGAATAAATTCATACTCATAATCAAAAAACGCTTCATTTCTGGATGAATTGGCATCACCAATTTAAGAGAAACATTTGTTTTTTTGATCAATAGAATAAAGGACAATATGGCCATTAAAAACTGAGAACATAAACTTGCCCAGGCTGCACCTTCTAAGTGCATGGGTTCTACTAATCCATCTATTCCATAGACCAAAACAAAATCTAAAATAATATTAGCCGCAACACCTATAAGTGCTATGATCATTGGCCAAAACGTATTTTGTAATCCTCTAAATATCCCAAAAATGGCAAATACAAAAAGTGATAATGGAAAGCCCCAAACTCTAATACGGTAATATGATATACAATAATCTAGTACCTGACCCTCTGCCTTTAACAAAACAAATATTTCTTTAATAAAAGGAACAGTAGCTATTAGAATCAGAATACTTAACCCAATATTAAAAAGAATAACTTGGGCAGGAAGTGTTTGTACTTCTTCAATCTTTCCAGCACCTAAATATTGAGATATGATAGCAGATATAACGGCTCGGGTTTGTGCTAATATCCAAATTAATGCAGATAAAAAAGTTCCCACAATCCCCACGGCTGCTAAAGATTCTGTCCCTGTTACAGGGATGTTCCCTACAATAGCAGTATCAGTAGCTGATAGCACTGGTTCTGCAATTCCAGCAATAATAGCAGGAATTGCCAGTCGGTTTATATTTTTAAAACTTATAACACTACTCACAATACTAATTCATAACAATGAAAAGGGTATTCACTTTGTTTAGGAAAGAAAATATCCCCTAACTTTTTATATCCTCTGGTTTCATAAAACTGTTGATTCCTTTTATTCTGGCTAAACGTATCCAGACGAATAGATATATATTCATTGCTTTTTGCATAAGTCTCTGCCCAATTCATTAATTGTCGAGCATATCCTTCGCCCCAATAATCTGGATGTACTGCCAATCTATGTATATAAAGATTGTTTTTATTTTCTGTAGTTATCCATTCAATTGGAATGTATTCGTCATCCATCAATTCGGTAATTACAATAATTCCTTTTATCAGGTCTTCTTCCTCTAGAACATATAACTCCTGTAATTCGACATCTTTCTCAAAACGAGATCGAGTAGGGTAGTGTTCATTCCACTGATAAATTTCTTTTACTATCATTGCCTTTGCACAAGATTGGGTTAACTTATGAATAGCGTTTAAATCGGAAGGTATAGCTTTACGGATCATACTTTTTTACAAATCCCAAAAATACAAACTATTCCTTCTCAGAAGAGATTTGAAGTATGACTAAACATCATTTTATATAAACTTTAAGAAAAGAAATCATAGCTAGTCTATCTTCGGGTTCTAAAAACAAAGATTTGCTGGTCAAAAATTGTAATTTTGCATCCTAAAACACAAATCAAGCTTAGAAATGAAAAATATTCTTGTTCCTTTAGGTCTGTCTGAAAACTCTGTTAGTATAGCTCGACTTCAATATGTAATTGATTTTGCAAAAGAACTTGGCGGAACAGTATATGCTGTAGAGGTTTTTAAACAGTTACCAAGGTCTGGTAGTCTTCCATCTGTAAATAAAACCCTTAAAGGTATCTCTGCAAATACTATAGAAGAGAAGCTTACCGTAGTTGATAAAAAAGGTGTTGATGTTATTCCATTACCTTTAGAGAACGATTTGTTAGAAGCTATTCCAGAATTTAACCTGAAACATTCTATTGATTTAATTGTATTGGGTGCAGAAAGTGATGATATTAAAAATCCCTATTTCCTTGGTGAAACTTCTGGAAGCTTATTAAAAAAAACTGAAATCCCTGTATTAATAATTCCTGAGAATTATGTGTTTAAACCGATAGCGAAAGTTTTAATGGCTATAAAATCTGGAATTATTAAAAAACAAAACACATTATCTCCTATTATAGAAATTTTAAATACGTTTAGTCCTGAGATGAAACTTCTTCAAGTAAAAACATCAGATTTCTTGCCCGAAGATATGGAGTTTAAAAAAGATTTAGCAACATTAATTAGTTCCTACAAATCTTCTGAAAATGCAACACTATTTCAAGGGGTTTTAGAACATCTTAATGAAAATAACCCTGATTTATTGTGTGTCTTAAGACGTAATAGAGGATTTTTTGGGAAACTTTGGGAAGATAATAAAGTGCTAAAAAAAGATTTCGAAAGTAGAATCCCATTATTAGTGCTTAAAGGGGCTACTTACTAAATAGAATTAGGGGTATAATTTCTTCCTCATCAAAACAAATAACATTGTAAAAATAAATATGGGGATGTAGCTCAGCTGGCTAGAGTGCTTGACTGGCAGTCAAGAGGTCGTGGGTTCGAGTCCCATCTTCTCCACAGATAAACAAACAGTTATGATTTTTTTTCATAACTGTTTGTCAATATATTACTATTTCAAAAGTATTGAACACTTCCAATTTTTGATATTGAATAGTACTCAAAAAAACATCAATTAATAACTAACTTCTTAACTATTGCCTTTTTGGTTTTATATACTTTTAGAAGATAAACTCCTTTGCTAAGACCATGTATCGTATGATCTTTTTGTCTAATAGTATCGATACTTCTTACCGCTCTTCCAGAAAGATCAAATAAAGTAATCTTGTTAGTGTCATTATATTCCGACAATAGAATATTAACCGTTCCATTACTTGGATTAGGAAACACCTGAATATTTTCTGTTTCTTCTTTAAGTAAATCTTCTTCAAATACTCGCTGTTCACAGTCAGATTCAAAACTTATCCAATCTAACTGAATATTTCTACTTGCATCATGGAAATAGAGGTAAACTACATGATTCCCCGAACCAGATATATTAACAGTTTTCTCTACATAGTTATTCCATCCTCCCGTATTTTCTGGATATATTTCAGCAATATTATTACTATCCTCATTGTTATCAATTCTTAGCTTCATATAACCATTTTGGTTATTTCCTTTAGAGTATCTAAATGTAAATTTACCTCCTGATATATCCACATTGTCAAACTTCAACCAATGAGAATAACTAATATTAGTTACTATCCCATTTGCATTATTCAATTGATAAAAATTATCTGTATTATTTTCTGCTTCAATTTTTTCACAATTAGAGTCTCCTGTATTACTATCAGATTCTTCAAATCTTATCCAATTAATATTATAAAGACCTCCAGAAATATCTAACCTAAGAACTTGATTCATACTCCCACTTGTAATTTCAACATTTTCTATTCGAACATTCTGCCAAGACTGCCATCCATTGGTATTAGGAATAGCTACTGAAGCTAATTCTGATGTTCCCAACTTAAGAGACATCGATTTGGAATTATTTTGAGTACTTGCCACTCTTATTATTATATCATAAGTTCCCTGAGTAACATCTTCTATCGTATACTCTAACCATTCTCCATTAGCTGTCCACCCTACATTAGTGCCACCACCATTATCGGTTGTATTTTGTAAATCAACACCTTCATTTGTTCTTCCTTGTCCACCATTATTACCCGAGTCAGAATCAATATAAGCAATTCCTTGTCCCCCATTATCATAATCTTCTGCTTGTATTGTCCCTGGAATAGTATGACTTACAAATGGTGATTGTGCAGGATCTACAGTATCTCCTTCTCCTATTACCACATTACCTAAACTAGTAGGACAATCATTATTCCCCCAACGTACCCATACACTATAAGTTCCAGGAGCAACATTATTAAATGTAGCAGAGCCTGAATTATCATTCACATTTATAGGATATGTTGAACCTCCATCATTACTAAACTCTATAGCACTTCTACCAGAAACATCAGAAAAAGCAAAAGTAATTTTTCCATCATTAGCTCCTACTGTAGTTTCATCAGTTCCAGTTACTGTAGCTGTTGGGAAAGGTGTACCATTACAATCAGAAGTATCTACGTTATCCGTAATTGCTTTAAAATTTCCTGACAAATGCATAAAACTCATCATATATAACAACCCATCATAATATCTAAATTGACCTGAAGGTATTGGAGTATCAAAAAACTCATCTACAAACGGCCATACTTTTGCATCTTCTAGAGCCAAAGCTCCAACTGCATTACAAGCTACTAAACCAGGAGAATGGTCATTATTTCTACTAAACGAACCATCCAATGTCCATAGAGTACTGTATCCCGGTTTATCTTTAAAAAAATTGATCTGCTTGTCTATTAATGGCTGTATATCATTTTTACTTTTCTGAAACCAAGCAAAATCGAATCCCATGTTCATAATGTTTCGCCAAGCATCAAATTCAAAATTCCCATGATTCCCTTGATTAACAGGTCTGCCATCAAACTCTGAATAATCTGGCATTAATCCAGTCTGGGGATGTGCCGCCCTAGGAAGTAAATAGGTACGACTTATTGTTGCCATATCCGTCCATAATTGATTGTTACTAGCAGCTTCTATCGCCCATATTTCATAAAAAGCAGGAAGATGATAGGATGGATCCGTAAAACTTGCAGAGTTCCCACAAATTCCAAAGACTATTTGTTTTTCGTCTTGATCTACCAATCCTGTAGGGCAAGAACCTGAACTGGGAGCTGGTTTGTTAAGCATACTATCAAGAATATAATTTGCCTCTGCTCTATAATTTATAGAACCACTACTACCCCAAAGTGCATCAGCAAAGAACAAAGCTGTTACAAAGTACTCTTCTCCATCAGGTGCAGAATTCTCATCGATCATAGAAAAGTTAGATCTATTTAATTGCCAAGAGAATAACCCTTCTCTATCACTACCTGCAGGGTGTTGACTATATGTCTCTGCAAAACGCCATAATTTATCAAATTGACTTTTCTTTCCTAATTGAACGCAGATCATCATTCCATAGGACATACCTTCAGATCTTATATCATTATTTCCTGTATCCAAAATATAAGCCATATCACTACCTACTTCATAGTAAAGCCTTTCATTATTAGTGTTACCAGTTACAAAATATTGATCCCAAATAGCGTTCATCTTTTGTTGCACTTCGGTTTCTGTTTTTCCAGATTCTACAAACATGTTTCTATATATCCCAGATTCGAATGAAGGTACTGCCGGAATAACCGGAGCTTGTCTTGGTGGTGGTGGAGATCCCAAAAAGGTAAAAGTAATTCGATCTAAAAATGTATCATTTGATCCATTATCTGTTATTAATTCTAAAGAAAAATTAAGAGGACTACTGCCTATAATGGTAATCTCTCTAGAACTATTAGAAGTAGAAGCTCCAGAAAAATTAAACGAACTAACATTATCGCCTATATTTAAATTAATCTTAGCCTCAGTATCATTGGAGGATGCTCCTATTATTTCTACTTTATATAGACCTGGTAATGTTGAAAGATTAATTGATCCTTCGGCTTTATCACCATTACCATAAAAACCAATACCGTTAAATGGTGAATCAATTGCTCCTACATACGGACCGCTAATGTTTAAATCTTCAATCTGAACAGTAGTTTGTCCAGAAACGATTACTCCACAGAGTAAAAATAATTTTAAAAAAATAGTTTTAATTGTTTTCATAAGAAGTGTGTGTTTAGAAATTTGGTTAATCTAAACTATGACATTTATATAAAAACAATTAGCAAACAATGCAACACATAAAAATTCTTTAGAAAAGGCAACTAATTAACAACTTTGTTTTAGACAAAAACAATCACCAAAAAGCAATCAAATCACTTATAATCAAATATTTATATTCATTTTTGAATTGTGTAATTTTTATATTTTTTACGAAAACGTTTTCGTAAAAAACCATATCAAAAAAAGTAAAATGGGCAACTAATTCATATGCTTAGAAATAAAAATCCCCGTAAAATACATTTACAGGGACTAATTATGACGATTGATTATGGAAATAAATTTATTATAATCCTTCTAAAAATCCTTGGTATGCAGATTTTTTATCAAAGGAAGCATCAAATAGTAAAGGCCACTCCGGTCGACCATTGTTTTCGGGAATTAGCCAAGTATCATCATCTTTTAAACCCCAAACTGTTATTGCATATTTTTTGTTCTGCGGAATTGCATTAAAAATCTCAACTACTTCTCGCACTCTTTGTCTTTGTGCCTGAGATCTTTCTTCCGTCAATTCTGTTAAATCATTTGCGGCATTAACCTTTACATCCAATTCTGCAAAATGAACCAATACATCCTTTGCCACTAATTCATCCGTAGCTTCTTGTATCTGCTCTCTACTAGGGAAATTATAATCTATATGCATCTGATAACCCACACCATCAATAAGATTATTTGCTAACAAGTCATCTACCAACACTAGTACTTTTCCTCTTTTTGTACCGTCAAAGGTCATGTTATAATCGTTATAAAACAATTTTACATTGGAGTCAGCAGCTCTGGCAAAAGCAAAACATTTTTCTACATAATCATCTCCCATTCGCTGTAAGAATAAAGTATTTCTCCATTGAGTACCTGCATCATCATCTATAGCTTCATTTACAACATCCCAAGAATTTATTTTACCTTGATATCTTGTAAACACATCAGTAATATATTGTTCTATTAAATCTTCGAATTCCTGATCCGTACCGCTAAAATTCTCTAAAGCTTCCGGAATACTTCTATGCCATATTAAGGTATGTCCGTGCACATTTAGACTATTCGCTTCTGCGTAAGCAACTAGTGCATCTATTTTACTCCAATCATAAATAATATTTCCCGAACCATCTATACCTGTAAAAATAGAAGCCATTTTCATATCATTTTCGGCAGTAATACTGCTAAATTCTCTTGTATACAGGTCATCATAGGCAGTTATATTAGTTCTAGCTTCAGATACTGCAACTCCAACAAAGAAATTATTCTCTGTAGCAGATTTTAAGGTTATATCATCCGGAAATTCCTCATTGGTTTCTACACTGATAGTATTTGAGTTTTCGGAAACAACACCATTTACTATAGCCCTTACTCTATAGTAATATTGCGTATTTAAGGATAAACCTGATATATCTTGAAATAACTGATTTACTGCTAAACTTTCATATCCTTGTACAAAGGATCCAAAATTAGGATCGGTAGCTACATCTAACTCATATCCACTTGCCAAAAACACATTGCTCCAATTAGCAGTAAAACTCGTAAAATTAATTTCAGACGCATCTTGTGCAACCGGTGGGATTGCTGAAAAACTTACTGTATTATCATCATCAGAACAAGCTATAAGGTTCATCAACGTAATAAAAAACAAGGCGTAAATGACCTTACTATATACTTTTTCTATTTTCATTGTAATTATTTTATAGAACACGTATCCAGAGAAGTAAAACCAATCGAATTAGATGAAATTCCTCTGGATATGCGTTATTATTATTTTTTGAAAAGGGTTTTAGTCAAGCTCTAACACCTCTAGTTTCAGATTATCATATCTATAACCTGATGGTACTACTCCGGTATCACCTTCGTGACTTATTTGCATTCTTACCGCTACGAGTGTAGCAGGATTTGGGTCACCCATACTTTGGTTGTTAACATCAAAGCCAAATCCAAAATCGGATAGTTTTAATCTTAATGTTTGCCATCCTGATCCTGTTAAAGGAACTTTAAAAATCCAGTTATCTGTAGTTGCATCTTTTAAGATAAACTCCATAACGGTCCCTGGATAATCATCTCCATTAATATCAAGAAGAATAAATGCATTCTCCGAATCAGTTGAAGTAGTAACAGGAGCTACTTCTTGATGACCACTTCCTGTAAAACCATCTGTACCTGTATCATCCCAAACAATTTCTGCTCCACCACTCCCATCTACACCAAGACCGTTACTAACTTGAAAGATATTATCTCCGTAAGAAAACCAGTCTGCGTTATAATCATTATTAATATTTGGTATTCCATTTCCATCAAAATCACTAAATAAAATCTGAACAATACCTCCAACGATAGGTAGATCTTTAGAAACCATTCCTCCAGCCGTAACTACAGTAAAAATCGTGGTTTCGGTCTTTCCTTCAGGAAAAGTAAACAGAATTTCCCGTGGAGAAACTACAGTAAAATCTCCTACTGATTCTCCATCAACAAGTACATCTTCTACATTAAAAAACCAGTTGCCGAATGCTCTCATCTCGATACCTCCTTCTCCTTTTGATGGAGAAAATGTATCTGCTACTGTTAAGGTAGGACCTGGTTGCTTAATCGTAAATTCTGTAGAAACAGATTCTCCATATAGGTTCGTAAAGGTTACCGTTTGATTTCCAAAACGACTTCCTTGATCCACATCAAATGGAACATTAAAAAATAATGCTACATTAGAATTTAATGTGGAATTAAAAAAGGTGTTTACAGTTCCATCAAAAATAATTTCTTTCATATCATTAAGACCTGTACCTTCTACTCTAACTAATTCTTCAGGAAACCCCTCATTAATAGCAGGTTCATCACCAAGTGATACTATATTTACTATTTCTGGATCTCCAAACTGAAGTCCATTTTCGTTATCATCATTACAAGATGATATACATACCAATAAGCTAATTACTGAGCACAAAACAAGCAACTTCTTGATATACATCATTTCTTTATTTTTTTTCATCATTACTTATTTATTAGTCATTAATTACATAATCTACCGCAGGACTAGCTGTATCTATAAATGATAACTCTGTAGATGGTATTGGCAACAAAAAGTCATTATCATCAATATTTTCTATAAAAAACGATTCTACATTAAACGGAACTAATGTATTTACCGTTCCTCTATCCTGACCTCTAATAATAGATTTTGCGGTCTCCCTATCCATTCTTACTAAATCCAACCAGAATTTACCTGCTTCAAAAGCAAATTCTATTCTCCTTTCATCTGTAAGAGACTGCCTTGTGATCATTCCTTTTTCGGATAACCCTGCTCTTCTTCTTATTTGATTAAATGCATCTACTGCTGTTGCATCTCCAGTGGAATCGGCATCACCCATTATTGCCTCGGCATAGATCAATAGTACATCTGCATATCTCATTAATTGGGTACTCATATCTGTTCTCATAAAGAACACATTTGGATGTTCCTCCAATGATCCTACTACATATTTTCTATATCTTAATCTGGTTGAAGAATCATCTCCATTTTCTGGGAACGTCCATCCGCCTTCACTAGTTAACAACTCAGGATAGAATCTTCCAGGTTCACAAATAATCCATTGTCTACGTAAATCTTCTTCTCCTGCATCAGTAACATTATCAAAGGAGAGAAATAAATCAATACTTGGAGATACAGAACCAAATGAACCATCATTGCCAATCACATCATCACTAGCAATAAGGTATGCTTGGTTGGTATTCTGAATACCCCATAATCCATTAATTGATGTCCAAACCCATCGATAGATACCTTCACCATTCACACTTTCTGAGGGATTTATAAACTGATCTTGATAATTAGCTTGTAAACTATGTATCCCACTATCTATTACCAACTGGGCATAATCTCTAGCCTTATCATATTCTTTACGTGTTAAATACATTTCTGCTAGGTACGACCAAGCGGCTGTTTTTCCAACTCGTATGCCACCTGCCGTTCCATCAGGCAATAACTCTGCAGCTTTTTGTAAATCACTTTCTATAAAATCATAAATACTAGAAACTGTATTTAGCGGATATAGGGTTGAAGTATCTGAAGTTACCTCATCGATTACTGGAATTTCTCCCCAAAGGCGTACTAAATAAAAATAGGAAAAAGCACGCACAAATCGAGCTTCACCTTCTACTTGATTTCTTACATCTTCAGAAATTTCATCATTTAATGGTTGACTAACCACTTTTAATAATTGATTTGCATCCGCAATTCCTTTATAAAAACCTTCCCAACCTTCTAGTAATACTCCATTATTTACTCCAACGGAAAACAATCTCCAAGGAGCATCTGATTCAAAACCAATAGAGTTACCCGCTAACATATCCAATGAATACATAAACTTATCATTCGTTGTAAAAAAGGATTGCCCATACAAGGAATTAGCTCCAGCCAATAATTGTTCATCCGTTTGATAAAAATTATCTTCAGTAATAGAATCAACAACCTCTATTTCTAAAAAATCTTCACCACAAGATGAGAGAAAGGTCAATACAATAGCATATGTAAAAATTCTCTTTATACTTTTCATACTAAACATATTATTTTCTTTTTCAAGTTAAAATTGTACATTAAGTCCAAGTGTCATTGTTCTTGGGACAGGATATCTTCCAAAATCTATACCTTTAAATAAAGCACTTTGATTAAGTGATCCTACTTCAGGATCATATCCTGAGTAGTTCGTAAATGTGTATAAATTTTGTATTGTTGTATACACTCTTATCTGATCAAAAAACTTAATTTTTTCTCCAAAAGTGCCTTTAGGTAATGTACATCCCAAAGTAACACTCTGAATTCTTAGGTAAGAACCATCTTCTATAAATCTATCGGATACTCTAATATTTCCGTTTTTATCTCCATCAGAGTATCTTGGTAAACTTCCATCAGTATTCGTAGCACTATATCTATCAATTACAGAAGTAGCTTGATTTGCATTAAAT
The DNA here is from genome assembly GCF_900109375.1 of Aquimarina amphilecti. Lineage (GTDB taxonomy): Bacteria > Bacteroidota > Bacteroidia > Flavobacteriales > Flavobacteriaceae > Aquimarina > Aquimarina amphilecti. The sequence goes on along the minus strand of NZ_FOAB01000002.1, from coordinate 421,571 downwards.
CGGTTAACTCCTTCAATATAGGTACGGGTGTAATTATAAATGTCATTTCCATAAGTTCCTTGTAAGAACACTGATAAATCAAACATTCCATATCGGAAATTATTGGTCATACTAAAAGTGAAATCTGGATGTGGATTTCCAATAAATGTTCTATCGTTGTCATCAATTACACCATCTCCATTTAAATCTTTAAATCTAACATCACCTAACCAAGTTCCTGTAGCTTCATCTACAGAGCTTTCTGCAGGAATAGCAGCAGGTTCAGTACCTGTCAATTCATCAATATCTCTAAATAGCCCATCCGTTACAAAACCATAGAACATTCCGATAGGTTGTCCTACTTCTGACCTTGTTAGATTCGCAATAATTTCCTCATCTTGTAATGTTCCAATGATAGCATCATTATCACCTGATAATTCAGTAATCTCATTACGATATAAACTAAATACAATATTGGTATCCCAACTGAATTTTTCATTCGTAATGTTCTTTGTATTTAAGGTAACATCAATACCATCATTGATCATTTCACCAAAATTTTCTACAGGTGCATTAACTCCTATAAAAGATAAAGTATTCAAACTACCTAAGAAACCTGGTATAGGTCTGGTAGCTAAGAAATCTTTGGATGTTTTTCTATATACATCTACATCCAATCTAATATTGTTATCCAAGAAGCCAAGTTCTACTCCTAGGTTTGGAGAGATTAAGGATTCCCAAGCAACATTAGGGTTATTAAAATTAGCTAAGCTAAATCCACTTCCAAGTGCGGTGTTTTGGTTTCTAAGAAAACTTAGATACAGAAAATTATTTATATCCTGGTTTCCACTGGTTCCATATCCAGCTCGAATTTTAAAATAACTCCAAGCACTAGAAATACTCTCCATAAAAGGTTCATCACTTACTACCCATGCTGCAGATACTGATGGGAATAACCCCCATCTATTATTAGGTCCAAATTTTGAAGAACCATCATATCGTAAGGATGCTGAAAATAAATATTTTGAATTATAATCATAATTAATTCTACCAAAATATGATAAGAGAGAAGCTGCACCTTCAAATGATTCGGATAAAGATGTCTCAGCATCTCCTGTATTTAAACCAGGAACATCATTACTAGGAAAATTAGATCTTTGTCCAGACAATCCTTGAAATTCTGTTTTCTGAGCTTCTGTCCCTAGTAAAATATCAAAATTATGATTTCCAAAACTAGGAGTATAGGTTAAATAATTTTTGAATAGGTAATATAACCCTTCATTGGCTGCTCTAAAAGAGGAATTTAAGCGATTAGAAAGTGATCCAAAATCATAAGTAGGGAAGAAACTTTGCGTTTTAGCTGTATTATAGTCATACCCTAAATCTGTTCTAAACTTAAGATTATTCGCTAATTTAAGATCCAGATAAATATTTCCATTCATTTTAAACCTTTCTAGCGTACTGTTTCTTATTTCTGAAGCGGCTATTGGATTTAATGCTCCTGTATTACCTAAACCGTTTTCTGGAGAACCAAAGGTTCCATCAGGATTTCTAACAGGTACATTAGGAGTCTGTCTTAATGCATTGATAATGGTCCCATTTCGAGAATCATTTAATCCTATTTGCTCTAATGAACTACTTAGGTTTATGTTGTGTCCAAATTTGATCCAATCATTATACTTGTAATCTAAATTTAATCGTAATCCAAATCTTCTAAGACCAGAATTGATTACAATACCTTCCTGATCAAAATAATTAGCTGAAGCATAGAATTTTGTTTTCTCTTTTCCTCCAGAAATTGATAATTGATGATTCGTTATTGGAGCAGCTCTAAAAATTTCTCTTTGCCAGTTTGTTCCGTCTCCTAAAATATTTGGATTCTCAAACTGGGGAGCTGATGGTAAATTAGTTGAAGGACTCTGTCTAACCTCATTTGAATATGCTGCAAATTCTCTTAGGTTCATCATATCTAATAACTTAGGAACTGTCTGAATACCTGCATATGTCTCATAGCTTATCTTAGCTTTTCCGGCTTTTCCTCTTTTTGTAGTAATCAGAACCACTCCATTAGATGATTGCGCACCATATATAGCTGCAGCAGAAGCATCTTTTAAAACTGTTATTGATTCGATATCGTTAGGGTTCAATGCAGAAAGAGGGCTTATTGCAGTTTGTCCACCAGTTCCTCCAAAACGTGAAAAGTTAAAAGAATCACTCTCTGAATTCTGAACGTTTACTCCATCAATAATATATAATGGCTCATTAGATCCTGTTACTGATGTAGTTCCACGTATTCTTACAGAAACTGCTCCTCCTGGTCTACCTGTGCTTCGAGTCACAGTAACCCCAGATACTAATCCTTGAATCCCCTGATCAATATTAGTAACAACTTGTTTTTCTAAAACATCTCCACTAATAGTAGATATGGCGGATGTAAGATCCTTTTTTCTACTTTGTCCATATCCTATAACTACCACCTGTTCTAAATCTGTGGCCTCAGGGATCATTACGACATTAATTTGTCGAGAATCAACAATAATTTTTTGTGTCGTTTGCATTCCAACATAGGAAAAAACTATAATATCTCCTTTGGATACCCCTTGTAATTCATAATTACCGTCAAAATCGGTTAAAGCACCATTGGTAGTGCCTTTTACCAAAACAGTAACGCCTGGTAATGGCAAATTAGATTTATCCGTAACTGTTCCACTGACATTATCTTCTTGCGAAAAAACGTGCTGTGTTCCAATTAAAATAAATGCAATAATTGCTAGTTTAAGTCTTATCATATGACATTGTTTTTATGTAGTTAAGTTTAAAGTGCGTGATAGCTACTTTTGTTGCCCTTTATATTAGTATTCCTTGTCCCTTACAACTTGTTTTAGATATACCAATTAATCAAAGTTTCATTTTATATGTTCATTAATTAAGTGTGATTATTTTATTCAAATGTTTGGTAGTTGCAGTATCTGAATCATCATTTTCGTCAGGTTGTTTTCCTCCTACATAAATTTGAACTGCTCCTGATACCTTTTGTTCTCTTCCTGCCGAATTAATTATAGCATATTGCTTTGGAGTAACTGTAAAGCTTACTTTTTTTGTCTCTCCAACTTCTAAGTTGATTCTTTTAAACCCGATTAAAGAGTGTTTTGGTCCGTCTTTATATTGCTTTTTATCATGGGATACATAAAGCTGAACAACCTCATCACCCTTCATATCACCAGTATTAGTTATTTGAACTGCTACTGGAATATTTTCATCTTCTTTTATTGTATCAGGTACTTCTAATTTTGAATATTCAAAAGAGGTATATGATAGTCCGTGTCCAAATTCATATAAAGGATCTCCTTTAAAGTATTTATACGTTCGATTTGTCATATCATAGGACTTGAAATCAGGAAGATCATCAACAGATTTGTAGAAAGTAACAGGCAATCTACCAGCTGGATTATAATCTCCAAAAAGAACATCGGCAATTGCTCGTCCTCCAAATTCTCCAGGATACCAAGCTTCTAAAATTGCAGGAATGTTCTCATCTGCCCAATTTATGGCGAGTGCGCTTCCGTTCATCAATACCAATATTGTTGGTTTGCCTAGAGCTTGTACTTCTTTTAGTAAAGTAAGTTGTGATTGTGGTAAAGAAATTTCTGATCTATCTCCTTTATCGAAACCTTCCAAAACAACTGGCATTTCTTCTCCTTCTATATCCGGAGATAACCCTAAACAAAGCACCACGACTTCTGATTTCTTAACTGCTTCTAATGCCGGAGATAACAAATCTTCATCTAATTTAGACCAAAGTAATTGGGCTTGTGGATCCGTATGATAATTATAATATTTTATTTTAATATCATAAGATTTACCAGCTTCGAGCCTCATATCTAAATACTTCATTTTTGGCTCGTGATCATCCTCAAAGTCTACCCTCAAAGAATCATCTACATATAACTTACCTGCGCTACTTGCTCTTAATCCTATGCGGTATGAACCACTTTCTTCTGGCACAATTTTTCCTGTCCATCTAACAGAAAAACTATCAGACGTATTAATTTCAATAGGTTTTTTTGAAACCCATATAAAGTCAACTATACTATCGCTTCTAGTTAATTTAGGTTCTCCTTCCCATGTTTCATTATCAAAATATTCTCCTTTTAATCCAACATTCTCTCCATTTCGCAATACAGAAGATGGTATGGGTTGTAATAGGGGCCATCCTTTCGCTATATGACTTCCTTTTGCATAATGAACCGTTGTATTTGGTAATTTTTCTGTTATCGCTTTTAGAGGAGTGATATTATTAAATGGAGTACCGTGATAATTTCCTAGCAAGACTTGTTTAGCATTAGCGTTTGGTCCTATTACAGCGATAGATTTTAGATCTTTTTTTAATGGAAGTAGTTTACCTTCATTTTTTAATAAGACCATTGATTCTCTAGCTGTTTTCTCAGATAATTTATAATGTGCATCACTACATACTACATCATATGGTATTTTAGACCAAGACACCATTTCTTCAGGATCAAACATACCCAGTTTAAACCTTGCTTCCATCAATCTGGATAATGCACGATCAACCTTATCTTCATCTACTAACCCTTTAAGGACTGCATCTCCTAAGTTAGGATCATATACATCTCCACAATTTAAATCTGTTCCTCTACTTACTGCTAATGCTGAAGCCTCGGCAGGGGTTTCGACTAATTCATGCTTATTTGGTTCCCAAAAATCATTGATTGCCCAACAATCTGAAACCACATAACCATCAAACCCCCACTCTTTTCGAAGTATGTCATTTAACAATAAATTACTTCCGCAACAAGCTTCATCTCTATACCTATTATATGCACACATTACAGATTGTACATTAGCTTCTTTAATTGCTGCTTCAAAAGCTGGTAAATATGTTTCTTTTAAATCTTTATCTGATGTATGGTAATTATCCTCGTGTCTTGATTTTTCTGGCCCACTATGTACGGCAAAATGTTTAGCAGTAGCTACTACTTTAAGATATTTAGAGTCATCACCTTGTAGTCCTTTTATAAAATTGACTCCCATTCTACCAGTTAAATATGGATCTTCTCCATAAGTCTCCTGACCTCTTCCCCATCTAGGGTCTCTAAAAATATTAATATTAGGAGTCCAAAAAGTTAATCCTTGGTATATCCCTCTTTTATCCTCTTTGATAAAACGATGATGTTTTGCTCTCGCTTCATCAGAAATAACAGTACCCACCTCAAATAATAATGGCGCATTCCAAGTAGCTCCCATACCAATTGCTTGAGGAAATACAGTGGCTTCACCTGCTCTTGCTACACCGTGTAAACACTCATTCCACCAATTATAAGCTGGAACTCCTAACCGTTCGATAGCAGGTGCATCATATCTCATTTGAGATACTTTTTCTGAAAGAGTCATATGACCTATTAAATCAGTTACTCTTTCATTAATGGATAATTTAGGATCTTTAAATTTATACGTTGTTTCTTTTTTTGATTCACATCCTATATTCAATTGAAGAATAATAGAGATGATAATTAAACTACTAATTCTGAAAGGTTTTTTTAATCTATTTTTAGATTCTCTTCTTATCATTGTTATATTTTAAAGCTGGTTTTTTATGCAATCGTGTCAAGTATAAAAACAAACAATCCGAGCACTACGATGATTAAAAATATCTCGCCCAAAATTTTAATATTTGAATATTTCTTGTTCATTCTATTTAACTAATTCACAATTTTTTAACAATTTATGTATGAGATTAAAAAAAGGATGCCACAGATAAAGCATATGATAAAACATTTGTTGCATTAGAGTATCAAGAAGGGTGAATTGCAACAATTTAGCCAGTGAGAGCAACAAGAATAACAGAGTAAGCTGTTAGAAACCTATCGAATTACGAGCAATGTAATTTTTAATTCTATTTATTAATAGATCAATAATAAATATGGTATTACACTGATAAGACATAAAAATCTACTACTAGATAAGGTTAAAGAAGTGCTTCTTTAAATGATACTTTCGATTATGTCTTCATAAGATATTCCAATTATACAAGTCGTTTAATCTACTCATCCATTGGATATAATTAGCTTCGAAAAATAAAGGTGTAAATTATATTTAACTAAGTAAATTGTTATGCCTTTAAACACATAATCGAAACTATTCCTTTATTGACACTTCTGTAGGTAGGATTCCGAACTGGGTTTTAAAACATTTTGTAAAATAAGATGGAGAAGAAAATCCTACCTTATAACAAACTTCACTAACATTAGTAGAACCACTTTCTAAAATCTGTTTTGCTTTCTGAAGTCTGATATTTCTCAAAAACTGATTAGCTGTTTGTCCAGTAAGTGTTTTTATTTTTCTATAAAACTGACTTCTACTGAGATGCAGTTCTGAGGATAATGATTCTACACTTAAATTAGGGTCACTTAAGTTATCATAAATATGATTCAACACTTTTTGTATAAACTCTTTATCTAAAGATGTATTATTCTCATTGATTTGAGCATCACTAACATCACTAAAATACTTATTAAAAACTATCTGTCTTATTGTAAGCATCTGGGTTAAATACGATTTTAACACTCTCATATCAAAAGGTTTATTCAAATACACATCTGCTCCAGATTCAATTCCTTTTAATCGATCATCCGCCATTGTTTTTGCAGTAAGCATTAAAATAGGAATATGACTTGTCTTTATATCTTTCTTAATATTTGAGCAAAACTCAAAACCATCCATTTCTGGCATGATTACATCCGTAATAATTATATCAGGCACTTCTTTTTTAGCTACTTCAAGACCTTCGGTACCATTTTTAGCATCAAAAACTTTATAATTACTACTTAATTCTCTTTTCAAATAGTTTCGCAATTCCGTATTATCTTCAACTATTAATAATCTATTAGTGTTTTGTTCTTCTTCAATTTGACTTTCTAAATTTTTATTATGTACACCACCAATAAATTTTGTTTTTAATAAAATATCAGAAGCTTTATCACTAATGATAATTTCGTCTTCACTGAAATGTTCCTTCCCCAATGGCAAAACCACTGAAAACGTAGTTCCTTCATTTACCACACTGTCAACCGTTACTTTTCCTTGATGAAGTTCTACAAAACTTCTTACCACCTCTAAGCCTATTCCAGTGCCGCCATAATATGATTTATTTAGATTATCTACTTGATAAAACCGTTCAAATATTTTTTCTAATTGTTCCTTTTTTAAACCAGGACCTGTGTCCGATATGCTTATTTGGAATGCTTCTGACAACGCACCTTGATGTATTTCCTCTGGTTCTTTTACAAAAACATTAATCGTAATTGTTCCTCCTTCTGGTGTAACTTTAAAAGCATTTGATAATAAATTAAAAATTATTTTCTCCAACATGCCTATATCTACCCATACTTTTAATTCCGAAATGTCATGCGTTATGTTTAGGTCTATCTTTTTATTTGAAGCTTCGACAACAAAATAACTTACAACATCCTGAACAAAATTGATAATATCAAGTTCTCTAGCCTTTATACTTAATTTATTAAGCTCGAGTTTTCTATAATCCATTAATTCGTTAATTAATCTATATAACCTATCCGTGTTTTTATGAATTATAAGATGTTTTTCATTTACTTCCTTAGGAAGATTCAACCCTTCATTTTTAAGTATATCTTCTAATGGGTTAATTATAAGAGTTAATGGTGTTCTAAATTCATGAGATATATTCGTAAAGAACTGTAGTTTTTTATTGTGTAACTCTTCTTCTTTAATTCTTTTTTCCCTTTCGTATTTTATCAATTGTTTCTCCTTAATCCTATTTTGAGTTAATTTATTCAAAAGATATATCCCAAATAGGAGTAATAAAACATAAGATACCAATGCCCAGTTTGTCTTCCACCAAGGCGGTAACACCTCTATCTGCAAATACAATGGTGTTTCATTCCATTTACCATCATTATTAGCTACTTTTAATTTAAAAGTATAGTTTCCTGGATCTAGATTAGTGTATGTAGCGCTTCTTGTATTTTCTACGTAATTCCAAGAATCTTCTAATCCTTCTAGATAATAAGCATATTGATTCTTTTCTGATCGTGTATAATTAATACCTGTGTAGTCAATAGTAAAAACAGATTGTTCATTACTTAAAGAAATACTATCCGTTTCAGAAATTACCTTATGCAAAGGAGAACCTTCTTGATTCGGGTATATCTTTTTATTAAAAACTTTAAAATCTGTTAAATACAAATTAGTAGAGCTACTATTCGTTTTAATGTTTTTAGGATTGAAATAATCTATACCTTCATAATTTCCGAAATATATATTTCCTTGATTATCAAGAAATGTAGCATTAAAGTTAAAATCATTTGATAATAATCCATCGTTAAAATTATAATCAGTAATATCTCCCTTTTTAAGATCTAACTTATGGATTCCTACATTACCACTCATCCAAATATTATGATCTTCATCTTCAATTATTGCAGAAACATTTTCATCTTTTAATTCATACAACTCGTTATACCAAACAAAACTATTCTTATTGGGATCATATCTACACAAACCTGATCCTCTAGTCCCGATCCAGATAGATCCGTCTGTACCTTCGTATAATGATAGTATATGATTGGTATTTGATTCATTTTGAAATTTACTATTCATCTTATCTCTTAGAAACTCAACAGAGAATTGACCATTATTATTTTGTTTTACTTTATACAATCCATTGGCAGCTCCTATCCATAAATTATTACTAGAATCTATTAGTATTTTTCGAATATCACTAGTGTGGATACCATATTTAGAAAACTCTTCTGAATTATGATGCACAAAACCTTTGCTAGATGGATTGTACGAAATTACACCACTAAAAAAAGTACCTATCCAAATAATACCATTAGCATCTTCCGCAAAACTTAATATACTATTAGAAGCTAATGCTCCATTTGTATTTTCTATTGTATAATTAATGAACTGTTTTGTTCCTCTTTTAAGAAAAAAGATACCACCATTCCAACTACCCGCCCAGACATTTTCTTTACTATCTATAAATATAGTTTGAATATCGTAAGCAGTGAGATTCGAAAATTCCTTATTACTATTTTTATTGATATGAATAAACTTTTCATCCTCCCTATTGTAAACATCTATTCCGCCTCCATCCATGCTAATCCATAATAATCCTGAACTATCTTGAACAATACCAGTAACAGATCCTGCTTCTAAAGAATTAGGATTACTAGCAAGACTTTCTATGTTTTTAAATTTATCGTATAACTTATCATATACCGCTATGCCTTTATTATAATACCCCATCCATATTCTCTCATTACTATCTAGGAATAAAGACCATATAGAATTAGACCGAATACTGTTTTTATTATTTTTATCAAAAAGATAATTCTTTATTAAATCACCATCAGCTTCTATATGAAATAGTCCATCATTTTCAGTTCCAAATATTACTGATCCATCAGCATTAGAAATCATTGATAATATTCGTTTTGTAGTAAAGGGGAAATTTTTAATCTCATAAATAATATCAGAGGATTTCTTTATCCTATAGATACCATCAGAAATAGTCCCTAACCATATATTATTGCGCTTATCTATTAATAGAGACTTGATAGGAATCTCCGCAGATTGATTCCCTTTTTTGGTGTTAAAAACTGAAAGACTTAATGTATTTGTATTAGGATTATATACTCTCAAACCATAATTGGTTGCTGCGTATATAGTTCCTTGTTGATCTTTTTTGAGATCATTTATGTCTAACAGATTTTTTTTATCATCAATATCGAGATTAACTATCTGTTTTATTATACCCGTTTCCGGATTTAATGTAAGTAATCCTCGCTCAAAAGTACCCACAATAATATTACCTAATGAGTCCTCAATTATACTACCAACGGCAATATTGATTTGATTAAAATCCTTTATTTGAGATACAATATCAATTCTCCTAAATTGATCCATTTCTCGATCATAAAGATCTAAACCATTTTCTGTGCCGACCCAAAAACGATTCTTTTTATCAACAAACGAGGAATAAATAAAATTGCTACTTAACGAAGTGGTGTCTTTTAATTTATGCTTATACGAAACATAATCAATTCCATCATATCTATGTAAACCGGCACCACTTGTACCAATCCAAATAAAGCCATTATGATCCTGAGCAATTACAGGTACTGCTATTTTTGAAATACCATCCCCAATATTAACAAAATTGAAATCATTCGATTTTTGCTGTGTCCAAAGGCAGTTCAGACAACAGCAATAAAACAATAAACACGCTATAAAACTTTTACTATTCATCATTTTATATCCCAGTACTTAGGAATAAATATAGTATGTTTTATCATACTTAATCAATTTTTAATCTAGTTAAGGTTAAAGAACAAGATTTTATCAAACCACTATCAACCTGTAAAATAAGTTAATATAGAAACTACTACTACTACCAATAATACAGATAAAACAATATCGGTAGGTGTATAACTATTTTTAGTAGCTTCTTTTTGTTCTACAGACAATGTTCCAAATGCCAGGCCTTTAATAGTAGTATAATCTGGAGCGGTTGTAACTAAACTAGTAACTATACAAACTATTACCGAGAAGATAAACATGAAAATAGCCATATGCGCAAAATTGATAGTTGCAAACTCGTATGCAAAACCAGATAAATCTTCTTTTACAATTTCTGCAGTAATTCTTAAGGCTGCTATTAAAAGACCAGAAAACAATGTAACAATTGCAGCTTTAGAGTTCACTCTTTTCCAAATTATTCCTAATATAAATACGGCCGTAATTGGTGGTGCTATATATGATTGTACACTCTGTAAATATTGGTATAAAACACCTCCACCTATTTTATTCATAATTGGAATCCAGATTATTCCTAAAACTACTACTAATGCAGTTGCTACCCTTCCTATATTTAGCAACTTTTTTTCTGGTGTAGTAGGTTTCAATTTTTTATAAATATCTATCGTGAATATAGTAGAACAGGAATTAAATACTGATGCTAAAGAACTCATTAATGCAGCCATTAATCCTCCAGCAACTAAACCTTTAAGCCCCGTTGGCAAAAGAGTTTTAACTAGAACCGGGAATACTTCATCTGCTTTATCATACGTTAAAACGCCTTGTTTTGCTAAGGCAAAAGCAATAATTCCAGGAATCAGAAATATAAAAATTGGTAATATCTTAAGATATGCTCCAAAAATAGCTCCACGTCTACCTATTTTTATATTATTTGCTGCTAAGGTTCGCTGAACTATATATTGATCTGTACACCAATACCAGATACCTACGATTGTTCCTCCAAACAGCAAACCTGTCCAAGGAAAATCTGGATCAGACATTGGTCTCCACATGTTAAAATGGTCAGAACCTACTGTAGTTTTAAGGTTTTCCCAACCACCTACTTCTTGTAATCCTAAATAAGTAATAATTAATGAACCCGCAATTAACACTACTGTTTGCAAAGTCTCTGTATAAATTACTGCTTTCATACCTCCCACTATAGTATATGCTCCAGTAAAAACTACTATTCCAATAGCTCCATACCAAAAAGGTATTCCTAATAATTCCGAAACTACTATCCCTCCAGCATATATTGTTACCGAAACCTTAGTAATTACATACCCTACTAGTGAAAAAATAGATAAAAACCATCGTGATCTACTGTCAAATCTTTTTTCTAAAAATTCAGGCATCGTAAACACTTTACTTCTCATATAAAATGGTAAGAACAACCAACCTAATAATAAAACAATCCAGGCATGTAATTCATAATGAGCCATTGGCATTCCTGATTCTGCTCCCGTGCCGGCTAAGCCTACCACATGTTCTGATCCTATATTAGAAGCAAATATTGACGCTCCAATAACAAACCAACCGACATTACGACCTGCTAAAAAATAATCTGCAGTATCCTTATTTCTTTGTAATATCACCCAGACAGCTACCCCAATAAGCGCTAAAAAATAGACACCTAATACTACCCAATCTAATTGTTCTAAGACTGATTCCATAAATCCTTTTGGTTAATTTTATTATTTGTATTATTCAATTTTAAATGATTGTCTGATCTACTATGTTACTATAGAAAACATTTGCAAACCTATGAACGATTAGCAATTTTCAAAAACATCGTTTAACAAATCATTTAATTTTTACTTAAAATTTTAAGTAAAAACCAAAACTATTATGAGGCTCATCAATTAAATGGAAGATTTGAAGCGAATACTATAAATTATGATGCATTCTAAATTACATCCTTAATTTCGTTTTTATGATATATAAATCAACTCTAAAAGATTAATGAAATACGTAATTTTAAAACCATTATTTCTTCTATCAAAGAAAGGTTATTTTATTTTCTGAAGATTAATTTTTGTTTCGACAAATACGAAAACCCTGATCTGGACCAATACCACTAGCTTCGAAATAGTCCCTGTTATCATTTTTGGAATATATTTCGAGACCGATCCAACCTCCTCCTCTTTGCGAACGAAAATTTCCACGTGGTATTCCATCATCTTCATACCAATCATCACACCATTCTCTAACATTTCCTGTTAGATCATACAAACCAAGTTCGTTCGGCTTTTTGGTAGTTACTGCATGAGTTCTACATTGATTTTGTTCTAAAAGACGGTATTCCCATTTTTCTATTAAAATAGTATCACCACTATTCCTCCAATACCAAGCTATTTCATCAATACGATCACTACCACTATATGAATAATTTTTACTTAATTGACCTCCTCCCGCCGCATATTCCCATTCTATTTCTGTAGGAAGACGATATCCATTTGCTTTCGGGTTTTTCTTAACTAACCACTTTATACTATCAAACTCAGATTTATTAAATTTATCAGTAGAATCCTTATAAATTTTATAATAAGGCAATAGACCTTCTTTTATACTTTTTTTGATGCAAAACTCTACGCAATCATACCAACTTACCATTTCTACAGGTAAACTATCTCCTCTAAATCTAGATGGATTATTAACCATAATATCTACCCATTCTTTTTGTGTAACCTCACTTTTGCCAATAAAAAAATCATTTACCATAGCATTCTTACCATATAGATTTGATTTTTTATTCACAAAAATTCCTCCTTTTACTAAAATTAAATTATCCCGAATATTCTTTTTAGTATCCTTTGGAGCACATGTATAAAATAGTAATAGAAGAGTAAAATAAAATAAAATTCTTTGAATCAAAATATCAAAATTAATGAGTAATGTTTTTAACGAAGTACTACGTTTCTAAATAAGAAAGCATAAGATCACAGCCCGCTTTGATCTTATGCTTTCAATTGTTTCATCTATATTACCATATGCTAGCATTGATTTTTCCCCAGCCTCCGGTGTACGACTCTATACCAAAAACCTGATAATCGAAATCTCTTAGATTACCCCATTGAGGCTTGTGACCACCATGGCTGTTCCAATGATTAATATGCGCTTGCATATGAACCTGCTGATTAGAGCCAGTAGATGCATTACCATGTTCACTAATATATTGGTAAAACGTTTTAGTTCCTAAAATTGATGGAGCATTAGATCTTAATTGTTTCTTGAATTTATAATTCTTACCATTTACGGTATAATTCTTATTTTGATTTTGACCCGTAATACTTCCTTTTTCTACCACATAATATTCTATCAATGGAGTTCGTGTCCAACCATAGACTCCAACAAAATTATATGAACCCTGTAACAATCCAATATTATAATTTATTCTTCTACCATTACCTGTAGACCATCCTTTTCCTCCAACGATATCTTGGTTATTTTTATATTCGATTTCAAAATTCCCGCCATATTGATTAGCATAAGGAAATCTTAATCTACCCCAACCACCTTCTTTATAAATAGTCCAAAAATAACCTTGATTATACCCATCAGTACGATTGTCACTGATATAACCATTACTGTCAATTGATTTCTGCTCGTTTTCTAATTCTTCTAATAAATTATCAGACTCTAAGTCGTTGGAACAACTAGTAAAGAATAACAAACAAAATGCTGAAATGCTTAAAAATGTTTTCATAAATAAATACGTTTAAATTAGAATAGTTCTAAAACTCATATTACTTGAGAATACGAGTGAATTTGTGTTAAAAATTTAGTTACTACTCAAAATTATAACTCATTAATCAAACTATTGATAATTTAATTCGTTTTAAATCAAATTCTACGAAAACTTTTCGTTAACACCTAAATACTTGATTATCAAATTTATAATAAATTCATTTTAGTAGATGCCAGTTTTATTTATTTTAAAATGAATATTCCATAAACTCATTCTAAGAAAAATGTAATACTCAAATACTACTAGCCAATCAAAAAAAGATAATTCTAAAATATTTGAAGCAATCTTTACAAATTTTGTTGCAATTAGAATTGCACGCTATGGTAAATTAAATTAATAAGATTACTTTACAAAGAAGGTCGATTTGCATAGTTTTTACGGATAACTTATCAAAACCCCACAAAAGATTTTGATATCTCAAAGTATACAGCCGTCAGCCATTTTTTAGCTAAAAAACAGTCTTTAAAACTAATATGAAAAAAAAGAGAATTACATTAAAAGATATTGCCAAAGAATTCAATGTTTCTATTGCTACAGTTTCAAAAGCTCTTAATGATAGTTATGAAATTAGTAATAGAACCAAATCTATGATTCAGGAATATGCTAAAGAGCTACAATATAAATCAAATCAAAGTCCATTTACCTATGAAAAACAAAAAAACACTAAAACCATTGGAGTAATCATACCTAATATGCTGAATCACTTCTTTACTAAAGTTTTTGTTGGTATTGAAAAGATCGTTACAGAAAAAGGATACAATCTTATCACTTGTATCTCTAATGAATCTCGTGATAAAGAAGTTACTGCTATGGAACTTTTAAAAAATTCTAATTTGGATGGTGTTATACTCTCAATGGCAGAAGAGACCCAAGTCAAAAAAGATTTCACACATTTTCAAAACACTATAAATCAAGGAGTACCAATTATAATGATTGATAGAGTTACCAACGAAATAGAATGTGATAAGGTAATTGTAAATGATGAAGAAGGTGCATTTAATGCCGCTAATTATTTCATTAAAACTGGCTGCCAAAATATTGCCATCGTTTCTAACATCCACCTGCTTAGTGTTGGAAAACTTAGACTCGAAGGATATAAAAGAGCACTCGTAGAGGCAAATTTTCCAATTGATGACAACTTAATCCTTAAAGTCGATGAGTTCAATGATATCGATACCTTATTAAAAATATTACTTGATTCGAAAAAAGTAGATGCCATATTATGTCTGGAGGAAGATTCTGCAATTAGTACTCTTAAGATGGTTTTATATAAAGGATATAAAGTGCCTGAGGATATTTCTATTATTGGGTTTACTAATGGTGTTCTTCCACGTCATGTCACTCCGGCTATAACTACGGTAAGTCAGCATAGCACTTATCTAGGAGAAGCAGCAGCAAAAATACTTATAGACAAAATAGAAAATGAAAATATCGAAACGTCGTATACTACCAAGGTAATAAAAACAAATCTTATAGAAAGAGATTCTACAAAACGGCTGTAACCAGTAGGGTAGAGGGTTCATTTTTTAAATAACTAAAAATTTAAAAACACTTTTACTTTCGTAAGTTTCTCCAGCTTTAATTAAAGAAGAAGGAAAATGACTATGATTAGGTGCATCAGGATAGTTTTGATTTTCAAAACAAATAGCTGGAAAACGATTATAAACTGATTGATTTTTAAAGTTCCACTTTGGTAAGTTTTCCGGAGTATAAATAACCACTGCTGGCTGATTTGTATCTATTTCCATACTAATACCGGTATTAGGAGCAATTAGTCTAGCTTTTTTACCATTTATTGAGTTTCCTTTTTTAGAACTATAAATTAAAGTATCATCAATAAGTCCAAAATCGGCTAAACATTGTAAGCTTTTGGGCTTTAAAAAATCATATTTTGTTGCAGTTACAGATTTCTCTTTTCCTGTAGGCAATTGTTTAGGGTTAACTTCTAAATATTTGAAGCAATCCAACAACAAAATATGATCCAAAATACTTCCTGACCCATTTAGATTAAAATAAGCATGATTAGTTAGATTTACAACAGTATCTAGATCAGAAATAGCTTTATAAGTAATCTTTAGATCATTGTCTTCTGATAATTGATAAATAGCTTTAACCTCTAAGTTACCAGGGTATCCTTCTTCTAAATGTCTACTGTAGTATGAAAAACCAACAGTATTTGTACCATAATCTATGAAGTCGACATCCCAGACCTTTTTATCGAAACCTTCGGATCCACCATGTAAATGAACTCCATCTTTATGATATAAGCTATATACTTTGTTACTAATACTAAAATCTCCATTACTTATCCTACCAGCATATCTTCCTATTGAGGCTCCTAAAAATTTAGCACTTGGGTGATATGAAACTTCTTTATAGTCATTAACAGAATCTAGACCTACCACTACATTAACCAATTCTTCTCTTTTATTTGGAATCTCTAAGCTAATAATTGAAGCTCCATAATTAGTTAATGTTAGCTTGGATCCTCTATTATTTCTAAGTGTTATAGAAGTATACGTTTCATTATTGCTATATAAGGTATCCTGAATCATTTATCCTAGAAATATGTTTTAAACGTACTATTAAAAAAAGCTGGTAATTTACTAAATGTATTGATTAATAATATTCTCAAATAATTCTTGCTTTCCGCTTTGTAAAGCAAGTTCGCCAGTATCTGACGCAATTTCATATAAATCATTTAATTTTAAAACTCCACTTTCGAACTCTTTGCCTTTTCCTATATCAAATGAGCTATATCTCTGCTCTCTCAATTTTTTATACGAAGATGAAGTGATTATTTTATCCGCAGTAATTAGGGCTCTAGCAAAAACATCAGCTCCTCCGATATGCGCTAAAAACACATCTTCTATATCTGTAGAATTTCTTCTTATTTTTGCATCAAAGTTAACACCTCCACCTTTTAATCCTTCTGCTTTTAGGAAAACCAACATTGCTTCTGTCACTTCTAAAATGTTATTTGGAAACTGATCCGTATCCCAACCGTTTTGATAATCACCTCTGTTGGCATCTATGCTTCCTAGCATTCCTGCACTTGCCGCTACATCTAATTCATGCTGAAATGTATGCTGTGCTAAGGTTGCGTGATTTACTTCTATATTAATCTTAAAGTCTTTATCCAGTCCATGTTCTTTTAAGAACCCAATTGATGTTGCCGTATCAAAATCATATTGATGTTTTGTTGGCTCCATAGGTTTTGGTTCTATAAAAAATGTTCCTTTAAAGCCCTGGGCTCTAGCATAATCTCTTGATATTGTTAAAAACTGAGCCAAGTGATCTAATTCTCTCTTCATATCTGTATTAAGCAAAGACATATAACCTTCTCTACCTCCCCAGAAAACATAATTTTCTCCATCTAGTGCAATAGTTGCATCCAAGGCCAATTTAACCTGAGCACCGGCTCTAGCAAGTACATTGAAATCAGGGTTTGTAGCGGCACCATTCATATATCTTGGATTCGAAAAACAGTTAGCGGTTCCCCACAATAATTTAATACCTGATTCTTTCTTCTTTTTTTTTATATACTCTACAATCGTAGTTAGTCTTTTCTCTGACTCTCCTAGTGTGGGAGCTTCTTGTACTAGATCAAAATCGTGAAAACAAAAGTAATCAAACCCCATTTTGCTAATAAACTCAAATGCTGCATCAGCTTTATCTATAGCAGCCTGAATAGGGTCTGAAGACTTATCCCAAGAAAAGTTCTGAGTTCCCCAACCAAATGGATCGGCACCTTGACCACAGAAGGTATGCCAATACGCAATAGCAAATTTAAAATGTTCTCTTAATGTTTTTCCTGCTACAATTCTTTCTGGATCATAGTATTTAAATGCCAAAGGATTGTCAGATTCTTTTCCTTCAAATTTAATTTTATCAATCCCTTTAAAGTGTTCTTCGTTTCCTAGTACAATCATTTTTTATCTATTAAAATTCTATTAAGTTCTTTTTTCCAATTCTGATATGCTAATTGGTAATCATCTTTATTCTGTAGAGGATGATAGGTCATTACCTTATCATTTTTAGTTATCATACCTCCAATATCTTCAAATGTTCCTTTCGCCCAACCTGCTGCTCTTGCCGCTCCTACCGCACCTGTTGTATTATAAATTTCTATTTCTTGATCAATTAAAGTAGAAACTGTATTAGAAAATATTTCTGATCTAAACAAGTTATCGTTTCCTGCTCGTATTACTTTTATATTTGCCCCATCCTTCCTTAAAATCTCCATACCATATACAAAAGAAAATGCTATTCCTTCTAAAGCTGCTCTGCAGATATGTGATCTAGTATGTTTATTTAAATTGATATTACAAATCTGAGTTCCAATTGTTTTATTATCAAACATTCTCTCAGCTCCATTACCAAAAGGTATTAGTTGTAGATTATCTGATCCAACGGGTATTTTTGAAGCAAGTGAATTCATTGTTTGATATGAGCTTGTCTCTAGGTTAAGGTTATTTTTTAACCATCTATATTGAATTCCTGCTCCATTAATACATAGAAGTTTACCAATAACTGGTTTTTGTTCACTGTAATTAACGTGTGCAAAATTATTATACTTTACAGGTTCTTTTCCTGATAATTTATCAGTTACAGCATAAATCACTCCTGAAGTACCTCCGGTAAGTGCAACTTCTCCAGGGTTAAAAACATTAAGGGATAATGCATTATTGGGCTGATCTCCCGCACGATAAAAAATAGGAATTCCTACTTTTAAACCACTTTCTTCTGCACCTTTGGTACTAAGCTCTCCTTGATTTGAAAACGTTTCAACAATATCAGGAATAAGGCTCGAATCAATATCATAATATTCTAACAACCATTTTGCAGGTTCTTGTTTTTTGTAATCCCACAAAATTCCTTCTGAGAGTCCTGATTTTGTTGTATTAATATTATTTGTGAACTTATATGCTATATAATCTCCCGGAAGCATAAATTTATATACTCTTTTATAAACATCTGGTTCATTATCTCGTACCCATTTTAGTTTAGATGCTGTAAAATTTGCAGGAGAATTAAGAAGATTATCTTTACATTTTTCCTCTCCTAATTTCTCAAAAGCTTTATTTCCGATTTCAACTGCTCTACTATCACACCAAATAATTGAATTTCGCAAAAGTTCTCCATCCTTATCTACCAAAACGAGTCCATGCATCTGATAAGATATCCCTATGCCCAGAACTAATTCCGAAGCAACTGCATTTTCCTTTAATAATCGTTTACTAGCGTTACAAACATTCTCCCACCAAAAACTTGGGTTTTGCTCTGCCCAATCGCTATTTACTGAGATTATATCCATCTCATCTTTTGGTTCATTTATTGAAGCTATACTTTTGCCGTTGTCCGAATCGATCAGAGCTGCTTTAACAGATGAACTTCCTATGTCAAATCCTATATAATACATGTAGCATTTTCGTTATTGGATATAAAAATCTAAAATCTATATTGATTAGAATCGATAAATTATGGATTTGAACGAAAACTCACAGTTAAATTTTCGTAAAAACAACAAATAGAAAAATCCATTATAACCTTTTCAAAAAAATAATTTAATTGAGATATCCTTATCAAAGAAATCATAAGAAAAGTATCTTTTATTTCTTCGGAATTAAATCTGAAAACGCATTCTATTATTTGTAGCTCTTAAAATAAGTTTCCGTCTTGATCACTAACTCTAATCAATTCGTTACCTTCTTTTAATATAAATTGTAATCCGTGTTCTTCTTGCCATAAACAATTACATAAAATTTGAATGTAAATATCTTCATCTCTCTGATGTCTATCTTTAGTAATAACAATTTCAATTGGTGTTATGTATTCCCAAACTTTCTTAGATTCTGTAAGGTTTAATAGAGGTAACATTTGTTCCAGAGCACTAACCATCCATGCTGGCTTATTGGAAGCTGTTTGATAGGTTTCTATAGTCTCTAGATAACCAACGGCATCATTAAATGTTATCCAATTTTCAAAAGCTCTTTTAGCAGCTTCTATTTTAACAGATTCATTAATGTTCATAAAATCAGAAAGTACTTGATCCACTCTAATTGGATCCATCCCTGAAACCTCCGTACAATCCAATCGATATGATATCTCCTTGTGATCAAAAAAAGGAGTTGCTATTGGTTTTGCAGTTATCCAATCCTTTTCCAAGGGCAAGTTTCCAATATCTTGCTTTAATACTCCTAGTGTTTTTAATTTCATTATTACTTAAAATTATTACCTCTTATTTCCTTCAAAATCAAAACAATCTTCTATTTTTCTACTGATCCTTTTTTACTTATTCTGAGAAGTAATATACACAAGAATATAATCCACTATTAGTATCTATAATGATTACTCGATACATGTTAGATCTTGTGTTTACACTAAGAATGCTAATAAAAAAATCGTAATCCCAATAACAGAAAGACAGGTTACAATACCTAAACGTCTTAATACTGAGGCTTTAGGAAGAAAAACAATACTCCCAAACGATATCGTAATAATCATACAAATTATACAACCTCCCCCAAGTACAATCCCTTCAAAAAAACCACTTAGACCATCTGCTCCATGATAAGCAAAAAATGCATTGTAGATAAATAAGCCTAATACTATAATAGTAAAGCTCAAAAAAACATAAAATGGTACTTTCATAAATTTATTGATTTCACTTTACAAGTTAATACCTTATGATTAATTAGCTGAAATTTTATAATTTCTTATATTATCATCAATCACTTGAGATTTAAATCTCATTTTCTTGCTCGGTGATATAATCTTGATTTCACGATCTCCTGTGACTTTAAACTTACCTTCAAAAATTATGAACTCAAAATTAGTATAATCAGTCTCTAAGGTATTAAAAGAAACAGCTCCTAAATCAAAACTTGTTCTATAACTAACAATGCTATCATTAGGATTCACATATATTATTTTAATCCAACCATAACTTTTTTCGGGTATATCTGAATTAGAAATAGGTTGAGTCATAGAACCATAATATTTATCTCCTGTTTTTGGGAAACTCGTAAATTCATCTAAATCGCTTTTAAGTTGAATTGTTTTTTGATTATATAAATAAAAAATAATTGTACAAGTCAATATGGTTATTATACTTGTTAGGAATCGTATGGTATTTCCAAAATTAGAATATCTCTTTCCCGCACCCGGAACTGGATAATCTAAGGAATACTCTCTTGCGCTTTCCTTCATTTCATAGGTCCAATCTTCTTTAGGAATATCGATCCCATTAGATGCGAAGTAGAAAACTATCAGAGGTTTTCTTTTTATATTTTCTGATATTCTAGAAGATACTATCTGTTTATATAGCTGTACTTTTATAAACTCTCTTGTATCTCCATACGGAGATACAAATTTGATTTCAAAACTTTTATAAAGCTCTATATACTCTTTTCTTCTTAGCATTGGTGTATTCTTCTTTTTTAGCCATATCAAAAAGGCCTAATTTCGAACGTATTATTATATAATTTCAATGTTAAAAAGAAATACTGTGAAAACGGTTCCATGTTATAATTTGAACCATGTAAATGCTATAAAAACATCCATAAATAAGAAGAAAATGATTTGGTGCCAAGCTAGTGCTTAATCTAATATAAGGTGTTGTTTTTGATACTCCGAAGGTGTAGAACCAACAAGATTTTTAAATACCCTATTAAATGAAGTCTTACTCGAGAAACCAGCCTCGTAACCAATAGACAAAATTTTATACTGTTTGTATTTAGGGTTTTTCATTAATGACTTGGCCTCACTTACTCTATATAGATTAATAAAGCTATTAAAGTTTCGATGAAAACAAACATTCAATACTTCTGAAAAAAGATGAACACTCATAGATAAATCACTTGCTATATCCGATTGCTTAATTTCGTGATTTAAATATGGTTTTTTATCATCCATATAATCCAAAATTTGCTGCATATATAATTTTCGATCTTCCAGGTTAAGTGATGAATTCTGATAAGACACAGTATTGCTGTCTTTTTCTTTCTTAGTGTTTTTAGCAATCCTTTTCAATTTAACTTGGAGTGCTTCTTTCTCATTCGTTAAAAGTTCTTTATCTCCCTTTAGCCTTAGAGATTCTGAAATAAGTTTCTTTCTCCTTTTTTTATATATAAGAAAAGAACTTATTAAAAGAATAACTAATAAAGATCCTAAAAACAGATACAGTTGTTTTTCTTTAGCAAGAAATTCTAGTTCTTCTGTCTGTTCTGTTAATAGTTCCGTCTTTTCTTCTGATTCTAGTTCTAATTGTTTTTTCTGAGCTCTAGAAAGCGTATTCAGATATTCTTCATTAGCTTCTGTATAATGTTTCTGTTCTTCTAAAGATTTTTTAAAATCTCCTTTAACTTCATATACTTTAGCAAGTAATTTATGGCTGTCCCTTCGTATTTTAAAAAAATTTCCAGCTATAGAAAGGTCCCTTGCTTTTATTAAATATGAAAAGGCTTCTAATGGTTCATCATTACGAACCAAAGCATCACCTATTAGTATTAGAGCATTAGCTTGTTGCTTTTTAGAGTCTTCCTCGGTAATAGCTGCCAATACCTCTTTACAGTAAAAAACTACTTGATCATATTCTTCTAGCGCTAAAAAATTATCGCTTAGATTTAAAAGAATACTTATAATTGAACTTTTACGGTTTAATTTTACGGCTAGATCTTTAGCCCTTAAGCTATATTCTACTGATTGACAATATTCTTTTTTAATAGAGGTAGCATTTCCTAAAGCATTATAAGCAGACATCAAATAAATATCAGGTTGATCGATTGTTGATGCAAGAGCAATCACTTGATTCATCGTCTCTATCGTCTTATCATATTCATTTATCTTATTATACAAATTACCCAAATTCACCAAAACTGTAAGCTCTGCTCTCTTATTCTGCGGAAGTTTACTTAGGTTCTCTAAAACCTCAAGGTATTTTTCAATGGCTTTATCTAATTGCTCAACATTACTATAATAAATTCCTAAATTGACTAAGGCTTGATTCCTTAAATCATCTAACTTGTGCTTATTAGAAATCTCTAAGATAGCTTCACAATATTCTCTAAAAGTTTCAAAATCTCCTTTCTTATGAGCTTTGACGGACAACTGTTGATATTTAGAAATACTATCTACAGATAAACTGAATTTAGCTTGCTTAACAATCGCAATTGTATCTAGTTCGTTTTGGGCAATTAAAGAAAATGATGCCAAAAAAAAGGGTATATAAAAAAGAGTGCGCATTTATTAAGGATCAATCGGTGATAACTGAGGCTCAAAACAAATGTAGGGTGAATATATCTTTTTAGAAAATAATTTGATGTAGTACGACTTCTTTCTAACTGTCAATCAAATCAAAACTTATTAATTTGGAACCTTATTAAAAAAAACAACCCTCAGGCTAACTACTTCCTGAGGGTCTGAATTGAAACTAAATTATAATATTTAACACAAACTCAACTTATACATAATTATGATTGTTTCAATTTTGCTGTTTTTTTGGTTAGGTTTTTACGCCGCGAATATAAGCTCTAATCTTTAAATTTCATCAGGAATTTTTAGTGGTAATACACATTTAACGATGTCATAATATCTCATTAAAATCTTTGAGATTAAACCACTAAAAATCAACCTTTACTATATATTAGTATCTTTTCTCACGAATTTGTTACCATATTATTAGCTGTTTTTACTCCAAGAACCAATAAAGTGGTAATTATTTGGTAAAAATTAATCAAAGTTCGTACCGAACTTTAGATTTTATAATTAAATTTTTGATGTAAAAAAATAACCCTTGGAATTTAAATTCCAAGGGTCTAAATTGAAACAAATCTGTACTAATAATAAAATACACAAACTCAACTTATTATTATACAATGATTTATGGCTGCTTCAATTATGATATGTTTTATGTTATACTATAATGTATTTCTTGTTGGTAATCAAAATACAGGGCTCTCGAGCTAACTACTTCTCAAGAGCCTTGTCTTGAAAAAACGTTTGTTTTATAAAAACAAACTCAACTTACTGTTATACTTCTTATATATTTCTTATTGTATTGTTACATCAAATGATTGTGCAATATCAGTGTCTCCACCAGCATCCGCTAATGTTCCATCATTTGGTTTTTTAGGTTCGTGACGTAGAGTAACTGAAAAACTACCTGTACTAGCATCCGTTGTAGTAAGACTAAAAGTAATTCCAACCGGATTAGTTCCTGTATTTGGTGGGTAATCTGCTTCTGTATCTGTATATGCTGTTGTCGCATTTAAAGTACCCGCTACTTCATAAAAGAATTGGTGTTCATCCGCTTCTCCTTCAATTTCTTCATTAACATTTTCTGCTGGTGTTTCAGTCTCATTAAGTAATTCCACCTCTCCAGTATACATTGTATTAGCAGACAATGGTCCAGAAATATCTATTACAGGTGCATTAGGTCCATCAGGTCCATCCAAGTCGCGAGATACTAAAGTAACTACATCTGTTCCATTAGTTAAAGTAACAGTCATAGTAGTTATAACTTCTTCTTCATTTACTACTACAGGGTTGTCATCATCGTCAGAACAAGAATACATTAATACACTTGCGATTGCTAACATTGATAAAAATTTACGTGTGTTCATCATTTTAAAATTTAATAGTTAAAAGTTAATCTCAATAAAAAGTTTCGTCCCACTTCATCTGCAAAATAGCGTTGACGGTTCAGATAATTTCTATATTTCTTATTTGTAATATTATTTATAGTTATCCCGATATTCAACTCATTATCTTTAAAAAAAGGAGCCGTAATATCTGCATTCATATGCAAAAGATGATAATCCCCAGGTGGTGTATTAATATCTAAAAGAACATCTTCTTGTTCTTGAGGCGAAAAAACAATAATATTATCAGGGAATTCATTTTGTCTAAATGTATAATCACTTTCAAGACTCATCACTAAACTCATCCAATCCTCTTTTTGAAAAACAATACTATTGCTCAAATTAGCTGCAGGAATGTTAATAAGAGGTATTTCTGTTTCAGTGTCTTTACCTTTTACCAGAGAAAACCGATGATTCGTTTGCCAACTAGGAAGCCATTGCTTGGTTAATTTAGCATCAATACCTAATAATCTTGCATTAGTTTGACGATATTCCCAAACTGGAAACGCTCCTCTTATGGAGAGTTCGACATCGGTAGGTTCTAATAAAATATAATCATTAATAAAATTAGCATAAGGAGCAATTTCCCAACTCAAATTCTCATTATTTCTCTGAAAAGAAAATGAAAATTTATGAGATGTTTCTTGATCAATTCTTAAATCTCCAAGTTCGATTCGAGATGCGGAATGGTGCAAGCCATCACTGAACAATTCTGAAGGGTTTGGTGCTCTCTGCGCTAATGCATAATTACCTCTTAATTCATAACTATCTCCGAAAACATAATTAAATCCTGTAGTCGCCGAAATACTATGATAATCAAATTTCGGGTTTGTAAGCCATTGTGTACCTTCATCCGCGATAATAAGATCATTAAATTCTTGATCATACCCTCGTTCTTCCCATCTAGTTTTTATATAAAACTTCTTTGCATCAATTTGGTTATAATCATATCGAACACCCGCATCAATTGTTACATTATCGTTGATATCATATTTACCAGAAATAAATAATCCCGCATCATATTTATCATAATCTGGAATCAATCTTCTTGCTCTTGTACTAGGGTCAGCAAAATTATCCTGATAGCGCATTACTATTCCAAAATCTAAATTATAATCAAATTTAGCATCTAGAACAAAATCTGAAGTCAGTGTATGTGTTGTAAGTTCCAAATCTAAACTTGGAATTTTTCTTAACTCTTCTGTTTGTCTAATATCAAATTCAAAACGTTGGTTATGTTGGAAATCGTATTGAGTAGTCCATTTACCTAATTTCTCGAATCTCTTAAAGTAACGTAATCTACCTAGATGATGTGTAACATCTTGTTTTGGATTATCGATAGTATATGTGAAATTTTCTATAACAGATGGTTCTCCACTATTAATAGATTCAATAAGGTCATCTGCATTTCCAATATGGGATGCAGCTAGAACTCCTATTTCATTTTGGTAGTATGAATAATAAACGTCCCAACCTTGTGTAAATTTATTATTTCCAAAGGACAAAGATCCTCCTCTTTCGAAAATACCAGTATTAGATAAGATATAATCAGGTGCTTCTACATCACCAAATCTTTTTAAGGTTCCTTGGGCTTTCCAAAACCAACCAGATTCATATCCTTTTATTATCTCAGAAGAAATCGTTCCTCCTCTACCATTGGAAGCGCCTGTAACAACAGTTTTTCCAAACAATGTATCTTTTGCAGGAACTTTATTAGGTTCCATAACAATGACTCCTCCAATAGCATCTCCTCCATAACGCAATGCTGCTGCTCCTTTAACAACAGTTACACTACCAGCAGTATTAATATCTACATTAGGTGCATGTTCATCTCCCCACTCCATATCCTGCATACGTACACCGTTGTTCATAATTAATACTCTACTTCCACTTAAACCTTGAATAATTGGTTTTACAATTGTAGAGCCCGTATTGAGAGAAGAAACACCAGTAATCTCTCTAAGTGCATCTCCCAAAGCCGCACTACTATATCTTTCAATAACATTTTTATTAATAGTCTCTTCTTGCGAAGAGGATGTTTTAGTTCTATTATTGCCAGAAACCTTCACTTCTAACAATTCGTTTAAATGGTGCTCTAAATAAAAGTCTTTATTCGAAACCTCATTCACATCAATAGTAACCACCTGAGAATTACAATCCTCATGAGATATCGTAAAAGCGTAAGATGTGGCGCAAAGCCCTGAGATTTTATACATCCCGTTACTATCAGTTTTAATTGTTGTACTATTAAAAGTAATTGTTGCTCCTTCTAGGGAAACTCCATCGTGAAAATCAATTACACGACCGGAAAGTGTTTTAGTACAATCCTGAGCGAATACAGAATTAACTACCAGAAAAAACACAATATATAATGCGTTTCGTTTCATTCTAAAAATAAAAAAGGATCTCTATTGCAATTTGCGCAATAGTAAATTGGTGCTAACACCTGATGGATTAGTATTTAAACTACAGGTGGTGCCTTATTAAGAAAGGAGTAATATGTTTCTCTATCAAAATAGATATCAAAACTATTGATCTGAATCTGATCTAATGGAATAGAAACTACTTTAGGCGTTTCTATCGAATCTATAGGTATGAAATTATCATCCAGATTTTCTGGAGCTAATTGACACATCTCACAATCAACATCATTATCATCATGACCTACAATATGTAAATCTGATAACTGTATAAAACTGAATAATATCAGTAATGCAGTAGAAATGATATGTCTTTTGCTAGACTTCATAATCGCAAATAAACAAAAAAAAATCAAAACCCTTATAAACTCAGCAACTAAAGTGTGTTAAAGTATTGCAAATTCTACGGATTTATCAATAATTACTGATAAATCATTAGGCATGTACTCTTTTATCCAAGGATGTTTTGCGCTAAAAACGTGATCCGCTCCAGATACTAAATACAGTTCACTATTAGGATTCCAACGATGTAAATCTTCAGCTTCTGCTAAATTAACCGTTGGATCTTCTGTACCATGAATAATTAAGTAAGGAATTTTTATATTCCTAGTAGCTTTAGAAATTGTGAGTCTTTCTTTGTTTTCTACAAACGTGGTATAAAATTGAAACAAGTGTGGCATTTTTTGCTTTGTTCTGCCATTTTCTATGTAAAATACTCCGTCGTTCTTCCATTCTTGAAACTCTATTCCTTTAGGAAATCTACTTTCATAATCCGACACACCTGCCCAGGTAATAAGCTTTGAAATTCTCGAATCTTCCGAAGCTTTTATCGTTGTAATTCCGCCTGCGCGAGAATGTCCAATAGTAATAATATTATTTAATTTTATATACTTTTGATATTCAAAATCTTTGGAAGTAACCCAATCCAAAACAGATTCTAAATCGTCTAATTCTATCAAGTAATTATTGGCACTAAACGCCTCTAAATCTGGAAAATCAATTGGCTGTTCTACAGTACCGCCATTATGGGAAAAGTTAAACTTAATAAAGAAAAAGCCAGCTTCTGCGAATGCATTGGCTACTAAATCCCATGCGCCCCAATCTTTAAATCCTTTATACCCATGACAAAAGATAACGATCGGCTGTTTATCTTTTTTATCATTATAAAAAACATCCGTTAAAATAGGTTTGTTATGTTTTCCCTTAAGTAATATATTCTTTTCAACCGTAATCATAACTAAACTTCTTTTTCTGTAAAAGGAATTTCTAAAGTAGAAATCTCCATAATTAACTTTTTAAGTTGTAATAAATACTCCTCAAACACATCAGATGTAACTTCATAATCAACTTTTCCTCTTACTGATGTCTTAGTTCCAAATTTTAGAAATCCTTCTTTTAGATTCTTAAAAGAAATAATTCCTGCTTGAAAAGATGATGAGAGTGGTTGTTCATTATGTTGCATATAAGCATATGCTAATACCTGTACGATTTTACTATACTTATAGTCATCGGTGATCACCTCCCAATCCATTAAAACAACATCACTTTTGTTAACTTTACCTGTTTTGTAATCAATAATCCTTAATACTCCATCTAACTCATCAATTCGATCAACTTTTCCTTTTATGAATACAGGAAAATCGAGTTCAGGTATCTCTAACTCAGTTTTTAAATTACTTTCTATAGCCAAAATTTTTAACTGTGATCCTGATTTTAAAAGTTTCTCTTCTGATTTTAAAAAATTATAAATGTACCTTTTGGCAACTTCAAAAATGAGTAAATTCTTACCTTGAGTAATATCTAATTTAGAATACTCTTTCCGAAAATGATACTTGATTTCTTCATCAATTCGAGCAATCATTTTCTCTACATCCGCAACAGATACGTATTTATTTTCTAAAGGCTTGTATAAATCCTCTAATGTATTATGGATAACCGTTCCTAGTGTATTAGCAGCTATGGTTTCTTCTACTTGATCACTCTCTTTGATTCCCAATATATATTTATAATAAAAATCAATTGGATTTCTAATATAGGCTGTTAATGCCGAAGGAGATAATCCATTTAAAGCTAATTCTTTGACCCTCTCAATGATCGATATCTCTTTTGGAATAACTAAAGGTTCATGACTTAATTTAGGTATTTCTGAGGAAGCTATATATTTGGATAATTCGTGTTTCTGAACTTTATCTATTTCTAATTGATATAAGAATCTACTTTTTTCTCCACCTCCGACTCCATCATCTTCGGTATTATAGATAAGATATACTGTTTTAGCTCTTTGGATTAAACGATAAAAGTGATATGTGTATATCGCATCTTTTTCTTTATATGTTGGTAGATTATATGCTCTCTTTAAATCATACGGAATAAAAGAATTCATACTCTTTCCTGCGGGAAGAACACCTTCATTAACTGAAGTAATGATAACGGTATCAAAATCCAAACAACGAGACTCTAACATCCCCATCAATTGTAATCCCCTAAAAGGTTCTCCTCTAAAATCTAACGTTTCCGAATTGATAATATCTCTATACAAATAATATAAAGATGATATTGTTACAACATATTGATAGGTATTACATAACGCCAATAATCTATTAAAAACAACATGAAAATGATATATATACTCTAACTCCAAAGGAGTTTTTTCTTTATCCAGCCCATTCTTAAGTAATTGAATAATTTTTCTACATTGTTCTATTGCTTTTAATGCATTTTCCCAAGGAGTGAATAGAAGCTCAAGTACTCTACTTTTGGCATCATTAGTTTCACTTTGTAGTTTTTCTACAGTTACGTAAACCAAGTTTTCTTTTGAAATCTTACTAATTAACTCGTTAGCTAAAAAACCTAACAACCATTGAGCAGGTTGACTATTTAAAATCTCTATAACCGATTTATAATACAACCCTTTATGATGGGTTACTTTATGTAATGAAAACAACAATTCAAAAAAAGAAGAAATTGGAACTTCTTTAAGCGGTAACCCCATTGTTATATTCAATGACTCGATCGAATCTGGTAATGAATTAAGAACAGGTAACAATAAAGATTCATCCGCCAACACCAACGCCGTTCGTTCCAAATCTACTGATGGAATAGATTTTAGTATTTGTCCCGCTAACTTAGCCTGACCAATATTTTTAGGAACACCTATTAGCTTAATATCTTTGGAAGAAGAAAAATTATCTCTAATCCATTTAAACGGATTTTCTTTATAATACTCCCAGTTATTTTTATAATCTCTTATGAATAAAGAAGCTTCATGATATTTGTTTTCTAAAAAAAATGTATCAGCATCCCAATATACCTCAGCAATTTTAGCTTCTAATAACGACTTAAAAATTATTTGCTCTGCATTATTTAGTGCATTAAATCCCACTAAAATATGCTTATGAGTATTTTTCTTAATATAACTAGAAATATTCTCTGAAGCTTTTCGATATAATAAACCTTGATAACCAACCTTTTTTTCTAGCAGCTTATTTTTAAAGTTGGTGTAATACTCCGATAAATTATTCCAGAAACTTATATATTTCTGTATCAGTTCCGTTTTTTCCTTTTGAAGATACCAATGGTTCAGATCCTGAATTCCTGAGAGGTATGAAAAAAAACTATCATTGTCAATACAGTATCGATCAATTTCATTAAAATCTTGCACCAAAGTCTGCGCCCAACTACTGAACACTTCTAAACTTTCTTTTTCTAAATGTGCATGTGTATTTAAATATGTTTCATAAAAGTCGAATAATGTTTGGATCGTATCAATCTGACGCAATCCTGATAATTCCGTAATAAATTCTTCTATGCTATATATCACAGGAGCAAAAAAGGTTTTATCACTATATATATTAAGCAATTCCCTTTTAAGAAAAAGTCCTGCTCTTTTACTAGGAAGAACAAAAACAAGCTCACTTATATCGTGATTTTTGCTTTGTAATTCTGATATGACTTCTTTTAAAAAACTATCCACCTATTAAAAATAAAAAACGTCCCGAATAATCGGGACGTTTTATCTATGTATTATGTTATTTAGTGAAAAATAATTACTTCACTAAGTTGATCTCTACACGTCTGTTTTGTGCTCTACCAGCTCTTGTTTTGTTAGAAGCGATTGGTCTATCTTCTCCAAATCCAATAGCAGATAATCTAAACTGATCGATACCGTTTTCAGTTAAGAAGTTCTTAACAGCGTTAGCTCTAGAATCAGAAAGTCTTTGGTTAGCTTTAGCTGCACCTTGACTATCAGTATGTCCTTCTACAGTAAACTTAGCTGTAGGGTACTCCTTAAGAATCTTAATGATATCGTTTAATACTTTAGTAGACTGTTCTTTGATAGTTGACTTACCTGAGTCAAATAATACTTGAGCAGCATACTCATTTAAAGTTTTCTGAATTTCTTCAGTTACTTCAGGACAACCATTGTTAGCAACAGTACCAGCAACATCAGGACAGTTATCATCCTTATCTAATACTCCGTCACCATCTTTATCTTGGTAAGGACATCCGTTGTTAGCAGCAGGACCTGCTTCATTAGGACAACCGTCTTTAGCGTCAGTGATTCCATCACCATCTGCATCAGGACATCCATTTAAGTTAGCTAAACCAGCAACTGTAGGACACTCATCTTTAGGATCAGCGATTCCATCACCGTCAGTATCAGCACATCCGTTGAATTCTGCAGTACCTGCAACATCAGGACAGTCATCTTTAGCGTCAGTGATTCCATCACCGTCAGTATCAGGACATCCATTAAATTCAGCTAAACCAGGAACGTCAATACACTCATCGTCTTTATCAAATACACCGTCACCGTCAGTATCTTTTCCTCCGAAAGCAAAAGTAATTCCAGCTGAGTGTTGGAAGTGAGTTGGAGGATAGTTACTAACCTCATAATCTTCGAATACGTGCTTGTAAGTACTTTGTAAATTGAAAGCTAAATTTTCAGTTAACCAAAAATTAACACCTAAAGAACCATTTAAAGTTCCTGCACCAATTTCATCAAGCCAAGTGTAACCACCACCTACTCCTAGGTAAGGATCAAACCACTTAGTTTTTAAAACATTTTTAAGACTATAGCTTATTCTTGCATCTGCTGCATAATAAGATAAGTCATTAGCGCTAACTTGAGTTCCATCAGCCGTTTCTCCTAATTTATCAATTTTGTTAACTGTACCAGCAACAGTAAAAGTAAATCCGTCTCCTATATATCTACCAACCGATAGTTTAGATACAGATGGAAGAATGTTCCAGTGGTCCGTAGCGTTAAAAAACTCGTCAAAGATTTCTCCTTGTATAGGTAAATCTCCTCCGGTAGGAAAAATATCAACAGCATTAACGCCAATCGATACTGCCCAAGGGTTGTTTTCATCCTGTGCATTCGCAGTACTAAACCCAAGTACTAATAACGAAGCCACTAAAAATCTGCTAAGATGTTTCATATTCAATAATTTAATTTTTAAGTGTTAATTAGAGCAAATGTAATATGTTAAAAATTACTGTCAAAGACAAAACTAATAAATTTTTCTTAATAGGCCAGTGGATATCGACCTTTGCGAAGTTTTTGAAGTCTTATTTTAAGTCTTTAAGCCCTTCACAAATGTGAAAAAATTGACGTATTAAGCTGAAATTTATGATTATAATTTCTATAATTACGGTACAATTATAAGGTAAAAATATTTTTTATCAGTAAATTTCTACTAGTAATTACGAAAATAATTGTTATTTATATATATTTTAAAGTGATTTCCGTATTAAAATATACTAGTATTTTTTCATTTAACTTATATCCTATTTTTTGAAGAAGCATACTATATTCTTCAAGTTGCTTCGCATGAGAAGAGCTGTATTCCCCTGTTTTATAGTCAATTATAGATGCAATCCCATTGGTGTCAATTACAACTCTATCAGGTCGATATATCCGTCCATTTGAAATAATATCTCTTTCATTTAACACTATATTATGGGCTGAAAAATATTTAAAGAGTTTTGGGTGCTCTAACACCATTTTCAACTCCTTATAAAGTGATTCTTTATCTAAATGGCTTATCAATCCTGTTTCTAATGCATTTTCTACAACACTATCTAAATCTTCATGAGTATATATTGATGCCATTAACTCATGAATTACATTTCCCTTCTCTATAGCAGATTCCTGTAATGTGTCCCAAAGTTTTCCTGAATTTGTAACTACATGTACTTTATATTTTTTTTGAGAATTCTCTAATCTTCGGAGTGTTATATTTTTTGTTTTAGAATCAGTAGCAATAGTATCTTTATTTGGCTTTTTAAGATTACCAAAATCATATACCAGTTGTTCACTATTCCATCGACCAATATGTTTTAAATAATTAATAAGTTTTCCCGAGAACTTGTTTGAGTTCGTTTCTCCTTTACTATTAATTTCTGATTTAGAAATAACGTACAATTGTTCTTCTGCTCTTGTTAAGGCAACATATAATAAATTAAAAGTATCCAACTCTAGTTGAGACTGGTGTTCTTGCACAATTTTTTCTGCTATTGAGCCATATTCTGATAACTGCTTATTATAATTAACAAACACTTCTTCAAAACCATCAAAATCATTTTTAGAAACTGGCAACCATGTTTTTGGCTCTATCTCCCTGTAAATATCAATATTTGCGTAAGGGTAAATTACACAAGGAAATTCTAATCCTTTAGACTTATGAATAGTCATTATCTGAATTGCCTCTTCACCTTCTGGAGCAATGATACTTAACTTTTCCTTTTTATGTTCCCAATAAGATAAGAAACCTACAACACCTTCTGCATTTTTTTGAGTGTACGCAAAAATCACATCTAAAAGGAATTGTACATATGCTGGTGATTCCTCCGTAAGCCTAAAACTATGTACTATATATTCTACAGCTTCATAAAAAGGTTTTACATCTAACCGATGAAAATCAAAATCTATTCCCAACAATTTAAGTTGACTACAGAAATCCTTTTTGTTTGTAAACACTAATTTCTTTAAGAAACGATGTTGGTCTTCAATAGAAAACTGTTCTGTTATAAAATTTAAAATTTTTGTTTTAGCTAGCAGTTCATCTGGATAGATAAACCAAGTAAGCATATCTATAACAAAACATACTTTAGGATCATTTTTAAGTAACAGAGTTTCTGAAGAAATAATAGAAAGCCCTCTTTCTGTTAAAAAGTCAGCAATTAAAGCTCCTTCTTTTTGTTTTCTAGTTAGGATACATATTTCGTTTAACAAATACCCTTTTTCCTTAAGCTCCAAAACTGATTCATATACTTTTTCTGGATAAATTTCATTTTCTTCTGTTACGTTCTTAGCTTCTATAAAAGAAAGTTTTACATACCCTTCTTTCTTATCATTATACTCCTGGTTATTACCCAATAGATATAATTTCTTATGTAATTCACTGCTAAAATCATTTGACAAAAAAGTAAAAAGATCATTATTAAACTTAATAATCTCTTGATGACTACGATAATTTCTAGGTAAATTTAGCACCTGTTTTTCTTCAATAGAAAATGGATTCTGATCTAAAGAAAGATCAATAAACTGTTCTGCTTTTCCTCCTCTCCATCGATAAATTGCCTGCTTAGCATCGCCTACTATTGTCAATTGTCCTCTTTTACCACTTAATGTTTCTGACGATATGGCATTATCAATTAAAGGTATAATATTATTCCATTGTAACTCTGAAGTATCTTGAAACTCATCTATAAAATAATCCCGATAACGTTCTCCTAATCGTTCATATATAAAAGGTGCTGGTTGGTCTTGAATTGCTTCGCTTATAATTTTATTAAATTCCGATATTAGTAAAATACTTCGCTCTCTTTTAATATTTTGTAGTTCCTTATTAATTAAATTAAGTACCGAAAGTGGAGTTAGATTTTTAATGATATTTTCATATAGATTTATTATCAATATCTTTTGTTTTGTGTCCAAAAAAGCTTGTTCGATCAAAGGACGTAAACTATCTATAGATTCTTTTTTATCATTCTCCAACTTGACACCATAGAACGAAGCTGTTTGAATATTCTGTTTCCAAGATGCTTTAAAATCAATATTAGTATCCCCTTTTTCTAGTTTTTTAAAATGAGCTGGAATTGATCCACGAGTAAAATCTTTATCCGCTATCTCTTTCGCATTCATCTGATCAAGAACTTCTTTAGAATCTGAAATAATACTCTTTTTAGATTCGGAAATCTTTTTAGCTAAGGTCGTTCTTAAACTCTTAAAATCTTCTGCTGTTTTACCAGAAAGGTTATCTAAGTGCATCCGGTCATTTTCGCTAAATAAAAGACGTGCTATTTTATTCAACTCTACCGTAATATCCCAATTCTTATCTTCCTCTAATTTACTTAATGCAAAATCGATAATAGTTTTTGTGAGCGCTTTGTCATCTCCCACTTTAGCTATTATAGCGTCTACTGATTCTTCTATTAGTGATTCCGTATCCATTTCAATTTCAAAATTCATAGGAATACCTAAATCCCTAGCAAATGTTCGAATCACTCGATGCGTAAATGTATCTATTGTTACAATATCAAAAGCTGCATAATTGTGCAGTATGCTTTTAAGAATTCTATTAGCTTTTTTCCTTATTGTCAGTTCATCCAATCCTGTTTCTTTGACAATATCATTTAATAAAGATCGATACTTGAGTGACGGTTCCTGATCACTAAGTCCAACCAGATTTTCTAAAACTCTAGTTTTCATTTCACTAACAGCTTTATTAGTAAAAGTAATAGCTAAGATATTCTTATAGGTTTCTTTATACTCGCCAGTAAAAAGGGCAATCAAATATGACTTGACTAACGTATAGGTTTTTCCTGCACCTGCTGCTGCATTATAAATTGTAAAAGGATATGGAGATTTCAAGTCTGTTTTTTTACTAAAGTATCAAAAAAGTGTAATTTTTAAACACGAATATCTATTAAAAATAAGTTTAGCGCAATAAGATATTAAGAAGGCATTTGAAAAAAATTCAATTTAATTAATTTATAACAAATATTAATTTTTAATTATCACTCTTATTCCTAAATTTGGTTTCATTTTTTCTTATTAACTAAAAAATAGATTATGTCATTCGAATTACCAAAATTAAACTATGCTTTTGATGCATTAGAACCTAATATAGACGCTCGTACAATGGAAATTCATCATGATAAGCACCATGCTGGATATACAAGTAAATTAAATGCGGCTATTACTGGTACAGATTTAGACGGTAAGACTATAGAAAATATCCTGATAAATCTAGATATGTCTAATGGAGCTGTTAGAAATAATGGTGGTGGTTTTTATAATCACAGCTTATTTTGGGAAATAATGTCTCCTAACGGAGGTGGAGTTCCATCTGGCGAACTAGGTGAAGCAATAAATGATGCTTTTGGTTCTTTTGAAGCATTTAAAGATGCTTTTTCCAAAGCAGCAGCAACACAATTTGGTTCTGGATGGGCTTGGCTTTGTGTTCAAGAAGGTGGTAAAGTAGAAGTTTGTTCTACTCCTAATCAAGATAATCCATTAATGCCAGGTACTGGCTGTGGAGGAAGCCCTATCTTAGGATTAGATGTTTGGGAGCATGCATATTACTTAAATTATCAAAATCG
This sequence comes from Aquimarina amphilecti, assembly GCF_900109375.1. Taxonomy (GTDB): domain Bacteria; phylum Bacteroidota; class Bacteroidia; order Flavobacteriales; family Flavobacteriaceae; genus Aquimarina; species Aquimarina amphilecti. The sequence continues at coordinate 384,810 of NZ_FOAB01000002.1, read as the reverse complement.
CAGACCTGATTATATTAATGCTTTCTTTAATGTAATTAACTGGGACGAAGTTTCTACTAGATATGCTAAAGGAAAATAGTATTTTAAGCACATAAAAAGAAAAAGAGTCATATAATTTATATGACTCTTTTTTTATATAATTATTTTACAAAATATTCTAAAATAAAAAAAGGTGGAAAATCCACCTTTTTTTGCCCCAAATCTACCATGAACTTAACCTACTTATGCTATGGCTCTGCTAATATATAGCGTTATTTCGTTGCGCAAAAATGTTTTAGATGAAAGGTCGAAATATTTGTTGAACTACACAAATTAACTGATTTTAACAACAGCATTTTTTGTTTTTTTAATATGCACGCTCGTTTTTACCTTCAAAGAAGTTTATAAAAGCCTTATTTACAACTCTATTCCCTCCCGCAGTAGGATAATCACCTGTAAAATACCAATCACCTAGATTTTTAGGACAAGCTACATGAAGGTTATCTACTGTTTGGTAAATGATCTTTATTTCTGCATTAACAGTTTCATCAGAAAGCAACTCAGCTATTTTATCACTTATTTCCTGATCCGTAAAACCTTCATATATTTCCTTCACAAAATTCTGAACATCTTCATCAGCTAGATTTTCTTGCGCCTTACATTTTTCATATACCTGTTCTACTAAATCGTAATTACCATTTTCTTTTAATAAAGCTAACGAAGCCTTAAAAGCAATAAGCCCTTCTAATCTAGCCATATCAATTCCATAACAATCAGGATAGCGAATCTGCGGGGCAGAAGATACTACGATAATCTTTTTGGGCTTCAATCTATCAAGCATTTTGATAATACTCTTTTTCAGAGTAGTACCTCTTACAATACTATCATCTATAATTACCAAGTTATCTTCTGATTTTACCACCCCATACGTAACATCGTATACGTGAGCTACTAAATCATCCCTGCTACTATCTTCAGTTATAAATGTTCTCAGTTTAGCATCTTTAATTGCTAATTTTTCTGTTCGAAGCCTAGCAGAAAGTATTTCTGACAACCGATCATCTGTTAATGAATCCTTCTCAGAAAGTATTGTTTCATTTTTTTGTTTATTTAATTCATCCTGTGCTGCCTCGACCATACCATAAAAAGATGTTTCTGCAGTATTAGGGATAAAAGAAAACACCGTATTGACTGTATCGTGATTAATTTCCTTTAGCACCTGTGGCATTATAAGTTTACCAAGTTTTTTTCTTTCTTCGTAAATCTCAGCATCACTTCCTCTAGAAAAATAAATACGCTCAAAAGAACATGCTTTTCTTTCTAAGGGATCTATAATTTTACTTATAGATGTTTTCCCATCCTTTTTTACAATAATAGCTTTTCCAGGATCTAATTCTATCACTTTATCAAAAGGAACATTAAATACAGTTTGGATCACTGGTCTTTCTGAAGCAACCACAACAACCTCATCATCTTGATAATAATAAGCAGGTCTTATTCCGGCAGGATCTCTAAGTACAAAGGCATCACCATGTCCTAACATTCCGGCCATTGCATATCCTCCATCCCAATCTCTCGAAGATTTTTTAAGTATTTTGGCAACGTTTAATCTTTCTACAATTTGTGGAGATGCATCTACTTTGCTAAACCCTTCTTTTTTAAGTTTCTTATACAACTTAGCTACTTCAGAATCTAAAAAATGTCCTATTTTCTCCATCACAGTAACGGTATCCACGTGATCTTTCGGATGCTGACCTAATCGCACCAAATTATCAAATAGCACATTATTATTAGTCATATTAAAGTTACCCGCCACGATAAGATTACGATGCATCCAATTATTTTGTCTCAAAAACGGATGGACGCTTTCTACGCTGTTTTTTCCAAAAGTACCATAGCGAACATGACCTAAAAGAACCTCTCCTATATATGGAATGTTTTTTTTCTGTAAATCAACATCATCCGCATACTCTGGATGTTCAACAAGTTCCTTATTAATTCTATCATTAATCTGAGAAAATATATCCTGGATTGGTTGAGACTCGCTAGAACGAACCCTACTTATGTATCTTTCACCTGGAGCTGTATCTAATTTGATACTTGAAAACCCAGCTCCATCTTGTCCACGATTATGTTGCTTTTCCATCATCAAGTACATTTTATTAACTCCATAAAATGCACTTCCGTATTTCTCCTTATAATACTCTAATGGTTTTAGTAGTCTAATAAATGCTATTCCGCATTCATGTTTTAAGGCATCACTCATTGTATTCCAAAAATTCTATTGTTGTGTTTGTTTTATCGTAGGTCTACTATTAATAGCCAATTAAAAAAGCCCTTACACGAAACGAGCAGGGCTAATTATTTATCATTAAGACAATTCTATTTCAAATTGCGTTAGTTCCTTAAATTGTTGAAGTCGTTTCTGAACTTCTTCCCGCTTTAGATTTTCCATTCTTTCCGTTCCAAATTTCTCTACACAGAAAGAAGCTAAATTAGAAGCATGAATAATCGCTTTCTTCATACTCTCAAAAGAAAGATCTCCCGTTTTAGTCAAATACCCTGCAAAACCTCCTGCAAATGTGTCTCCAGCTCCAGTAGGATCAAAAACTTCCTCTAATGGTAATGCGGGAGCAAAGAAAATTTGACCATTATGAAATAACAGTGCACCATGTTCTCCTTTTTTAATTACAACATATTTGGGTCCCATTTTTTCTATTACTCTTGCCGCCTTAACCAGCGAATATTCACCACTTAATTGTCTTGCTTCTTCATCATTGATAGTAATAACATCTACTTTTGCAATTACTTTATGTAAATCATTAATAAACGCATCCTCCATCCAAAAGTTCATAGTATCTAATATCGCTAACTTAGGCTTTTCATTAAACTGTTCAAGAACACTAAGCTGAACTAAAGGGTTTAAATTGCCTAATACTACAATCTCAGCATCTTTATAATTATCTGGAACGACTGGTTGAAAATCTGCAAGTACATTTAGTTGTGTTTCTAAGGTATCTCTAGAATTTAAATCATTATGATACTTACCTCTCCAGAAAAAAGTTTTTCCACCTTCTACAACTTTTATGGCAGAAGTATCAATATTCTTTTCTTCTAATGTTTTAAAATAGTCTTTAGGAAAATCTTCTCCGACAACAGAAACAATCGCAGATGGAATATTAAAGTTAGAAGCAGAAAGTGCGATATAAGGCGCTGCCCCACCTAAAATTTTATCTGTTTTGCCAAAAGGGGTCTCTATTGCATCAAAAGCAACAGAACCTACTATCAATAATTTGCTCATAAAATAGCTTATAATTTTTTTGCAAATATACGCTTTACTTTTAAGTAATTATATGATTGTAATAAACTTGATTACTTGAACAATCTTTATGTGTCCAAAAGAGTCTCATGTTCTTTGGTATTGGCTTTTCATAACCCAAACGCCTTCCAAAAATTTACTTATTACAATACACAATAAGTACATAAATATAATCTTTCGTAGAAGTATTCAAAAATTGAAAAATGTAGGGTCTTTATGCTCTCAACTGTTTTCTATATAACTAATACACAAACTTTATATTATTATGAAAAAAACCAAATTAACTAAACTAGTTTTAACAACTTTGATTTCATTTTCTTTATTTAATTGTGAAAAAAATTCTGAAGATGTTTTTGAATCGAATCAAAATGCAGCTGCAAAATCAGCTCACGTATGTATCGAAAAATGGAACACAGGCGACAACAATTCTAAAGCTGCTAGTCTAAAAGCCAAACAATGGCAAACTGGTCAAACTATCCGAGTAAAGTTTTTAAATGGAAATAACTTTGTTCAATCTAAGGTAAGGCAATATGCAGTAGAATGGGAAAATCACGCAAACATTAAATTAGAATGGGTCGGTTCTAATAGTAGCGCTAATATTAAAATTGGCTTCAGAGAAGGCCAATTTGCAAATGACGGAGGATCTTGGTCATATCTAGGAACCGATTCGAATAATCAAGCGCACAGTATGCATTTTGGGTGGTTTAATAATAACACTTCCGATACAGAGTTTAGAAGAACTACCATTCACGAATTCGGACATGCACTTGGTCTAATTCACGAGCATCAAAATCCTGTAGCTGGTATAAACTGGGATAAAGAAGCTGTATACGCATACTATGCAGGACCACCTAACAACTGGAGTAGAGATCAAGTTGATAACAATCTTTTTAGACGTTATGATGCCAATATTTCGAACTACAGTGTATATGATCCAAAATCTATTATGCATTATCCTATTCCTGCAGAACATACTACAGATGGTGTTGCTGTAGGAAGTAACACCCAGCTATCCGCCACAGACAAGTCTTTTATAGCCTCTATTTATCCGGGTACTACTACTGGTGGAGGCAACTGTGATGGTGTTGCGGCATATAATAATAGTACTTCTTATTCTGTTGGAGATAAAGTAACGTACCAAGGAAATCTATATCAAAGAACTGCAAATGGATGGAATAATCTTGGAGCATGTGATAGTGTTCCTAGTACTGACATATGCGATGGTGTATCGGCATATAATGGCAGTACATCTTATTCCGTTGGAGATAAAGTAACTTATCAAGGTAATCTATATCAAAGAACTGCAAATGGGTGGAACAACCTTGGGGCATGCGGTAGCTAATAGAGACCAAAACTTATTGCTTAAACACCAATATTACAAGTGATAAAAAATACCCTGTTGTTTTATACTTCGGGGTATTTTCATTCAATTTTAACTATTGTAACAACATTAACATAAATCAATAATTTTATAATTTTACCGTAATAATTTTACTGTTAAATTGCATTTTCTTTCAAAAAAACTTGTTTTCTTACTAAAATTGTGTTAATTTTATGAAATATTTAACAAACTCAACTACATTATGAAAACAAATAACTTCGCCAGACTAGCTCTGGCTGCACTTGTCTCATTTTCTCTTTCAAATTGTGATAAAGATACAGAAGACGTTTTTGAAACGGATCAAATTGATTATGCTAAAAGTGCACATGTATGTATTGCTAAGTGGGATTCTCCTTATGGTGCAAAAGCTACAAGTGTTAAGGATAAACAATGGGAAACAGGCCAAACTATTCGAGTAAAATTTTTAAATGGAAGCAGCTTTGTTCAATCAAAGGTTAGACAATATGCTGTGCAATGGGAAGATCATGCGAATCTTAAGTTTGAATGGGTTTCTTCAAACAGTAGTGCAAATATCAAAATTGCTTTTAGAGAAGGTGAATATGCAAATGAAGCAGGCTCATGGTCATATTTAGGAACTGATTCTAACGACTTTGCACATAGTATGCATTTTGGATGGTTTAATAATAATACAACTGACGCAGAATTTAGAAGAACAACAATTCATGAATTTGGACACGCGCTGGGATTAATCCATGAGCACCAAAATCCTGTTGCAGGAATTAATTGGGATAAAGAAACTGTTTACGCATACTATGCTGGACCACCAAATAATTGGTCTAGAGCTCAGGTTGACAACAATCTTTTTAGACGTTATGAAGCTAGCATCACTAATTATAGTACATATGATCCACTATCTATTATGCATTACCCTATTCCTGCGGAGCATACATTAGATGGAGTTGGTGTAGGTTCAAATAATAATTTATCAGCAACCGACAAATCTTTTATTGGTACCATCTATCCATTTCCTGCTACAGGTGGTGATCCCTGTGATGGCGTAGCTCCATATAATGGTAGCACTTCATACTCTACTGGAGATCAAGTAACTTATAACGGAGATTTATACCAAAGAACTTCTACTGGATGGTCGAATCTTGGAGCCTGCGGTGCTGTTAGTACTGATCCATGTGATGGAGTAGCTCCATATAATGGTAGTACTTCGTATTCTACTGGAGATCAAGTAACTTATAACGGAGATTTATACCAAAGAACTGCTTCAGGATGGAGTAATTTAGGACCTTGTGGTGGATAAAAATCATTCACAAAACAAGTAAAATATTAAAAAATGCCCTGAAAAAAACTTCAGGGCATTTTTTTTTAACAATAGTAATTAGATACTATTCGGAATTTTATTTCCTACCAAAATCAGCTGGAATTTCTCCCCACGCTTTGGTCTCCCATTTTACAATTTTAGTCTTGTATTTATTTTCTTTAAGCCAAGTAATCGCACGATCTACAAGATCAAACATTTCTTTATTCTTTGAATTACTTGGTAATTTTGTCTTACATGTTTTCTTTTGTACCCAACCCATAGCAATCCTAGAATCCGTATATAAAATTCGATCACTTCCTTTTTTCTTTAGATAGGCTAGCCCATGAACTAAAGCCAAAAACTCACCTATATTATTTGTCCCTTGAGGAAAAGGGCCTTGATGAAAGAGTTGTTTTTCTGTTTGTGTATCCACACCCCTATATTCCATCTTGCCCGGATTTCCGCTTGACGCGGCATCTACTGCAATAGAATATAAGTTTGGTTCTCCTATCTTTGCTAATTGTTCCTTAGTAAGGGAAGATTTAGGTTTACTTTTTCCTTTATAATCTTCATAATCTCCATTGTACGCTTTTTTTGCTAAATCAAAAGATTCAAATGACTTGAATTTTGCACTAGCGTATCCTTTTACGGCTGCTTTACAATCATCCCATTTGGTATAGATTCCGGGTTTGTGTCCTTCCCAGACCACATAAAACTTTTCCTTTTTTGCCATAATTATTTATCTTCTTCAGAAAATAAAAGTTCTTCTATAACGACGGGAAAGTGTTTATATTCTAATTGATGAATCGCCTTAGCTACGTCTTCAGCACAGAAATCTTCTTCTACAGGAGTTTTTGCTTGAAAAATAATTCCACCTTCATCATAATGTTCATTTACATAATGAATGGTAATACCCGTTTCTTTTTCCTTATTTCTTACTACTGCTTCATGTACATGATTCCCATACATACCTTTTCCTCCATACTTTGGAAGTAATGCTGGGTGGATATTAATTACCTTATTAGTAAAAACATCTATAATTTTTTTAGGAAAAATCCATAAAAACCCTGCTAATACAATAATGTCAGGTTTTGCGTCCTTTAATATATTTAGAACATCATTAGAATCATAAAATGACTCTTTGTCAAAATGCAACGCCTTTACCTTCAGGTCATGAGCACGTTTCAATACTTTGGCACGCAGGTTGTTAGAGAATACATGTGTAACCTCTACGTTTTTACGTTCTTGAAAGTATTTAATTATATTTTCGGCATTGGTGCCGGAACCGGAAGCAAAAATTATGATACGCTTCATAAATAGAGTTGTTAAATTAGAGAGCACAAAAAAAATAATTATTATCCATTTTTAGGTAGCAAAAAGCCAATACTTCCATATATTTGATAAAATACAAATACATTTTTAGCGGATTGTGGGGTTTTAAAATAAAGTTTTTTATTTTTGCCACCTAATTAAAAAATTAAAATTAAACATTATGTCAGACATTGCATCAAGAGTAAAAGCGATAATCGTTGACAAATTAGGAGTAGACGAAAATGAGGTTGTAACTGAAGCTAGCTTCACAAATGACCTAGGCGCTGATTCGTTAGACACTGTAGAATTGATTATGGAATTCGAAAAAGAATTCGATATTCAGATTCCAGATGATCAAGCTGAAAACATTGCAACAGTTGGTCAAGCAATATCTTATATTGAAGACGCAAAGTAATAACTTCACAACACAATATGAATCTTAAGCGAGTTGTAGTCACAGGACTAGGGGCATTAACGCCTATCGGTAACAATATTGAAGAATATTGGGATGGATTAGTAAATGGCAAAAGCGGTTGCGCACCTATTACATATTTCGATACCGAACATTTCAAGACTAAATTTGCTTGCGAAGTCAAAAATTATAATCCCACAGATTATTTCGAAAGAAAAGAAGCACGTAAACTTGATAAGTTCGCGCAGTACGCTATTGTTTCTTCAGAAGAAGCAATAAAAGATGCTGCTATTGACCTTGAGAAGGTTGATAAATTTAGAGTTGGTGTTATCTGGGGCGCTGGTATTGGTGGATTAGAAACTTTTCAGGAAGAAGTAATTGGTTATGCCAATGGAAATGGAACACCTCGTTTCAATCCTTTCTTCATTCCAAAAATGATTGCCGATATCGCTCCAGGACATATTTCTATTAGAAATGGTTTTATGGGACCTAATTATACCACAGTTTCGGCTTGTGCATCTTCTGCCAATTCAATGATTGATGCTTTAAACTATATTCGTTTAGGGCATTGTGATATCATTGTTACAGGAGGAAGTGAAGCAGCAGTTACTATTGCTGGTATGGGAGGATTTAATGCTATGCATGCATTATCTACAAGAAATGAGAGTCCAGAAACTGCCTCAAGACCTTTTGATGCTACCAGAGATGGTTTTGTATTAGGAGAAGGTGGTGGAGCTCTTATCCTTGAAGAGTATGAACATGCAAAAGCGCGCGGTGCAAAAATCTATGCAGAGGTTGTTGGTGGCGGAATGTCTAGTGATGCTTATCACATGACTGCCCCTCATCCAGATGGGATCGGAGTAGAGCGTGTAATGCTTAATTGTTTAAGAGATGCAGGTGTAAAACCAGAACAAGTAGACGCTATAAACACTCATGGAACATCTACTCCTTTAGGAGATGTTGCAGAATTGAAAGCAATTACTAAAGTTTTTGGTGATCACGCACCTAACATGAACATAAATTCAACAAAGTCTATGACTGGACACTTACTTGGTGCAGCTGGAGCTATAGAATCAATTGCTTCTATACTTGCTATGCAACACAGTATAGTTCCTCCAACAATCAACCACACAACGGTAGATGAGAACATAGATAACAGATTGAATTTAACCTTAAACAAAGCTCAAAAGCGTGAGATTACTTATGCTATGAGTAACACATTTGGCTTCGGAGGTCATAATGCTTGTGTATTATTTAAAAAACTAGACGAATAATAATGAGTGTTATTCGCAACATATTAAATTCCCGCTCTGATAAGAACGGGAATTTTTTTTCTAAAATTCAAAATATAGTAGGCTTTAAACCAAAAAGTATTGGTCCTTACGAAAAAGCTTTTACGCATCGATCTCTAAACCTCAAGGATAAAAAAGGAAATGCCGTTAATTACGAAAGACTAGAGTTTCTTGGAGACGCTATGCTTAGTAGTGTTATTGCCGCTCATTTATTTAAAGAAGTTCCTGAAGGTAATGAAGGCTATCTTACTAAGATGAGAGCTAAGGTAGTAAGTAGAAAGCACCTAAACGAACTAGGAAAAGATCTTAAATTAATTGAACTAGTTAGAACCAATATTCCAAAATCTCAATTTGGTATAAATATTCATGGTAATCTATTTGAAGCATTAATTGGTGCAATTTATCTAGATCGAGGATTTGTTTATTGCGAACGTTTTATACACGAATCAGTAATTAATCCTTATGTAGATATAGAAAGTCTAGAAGGACAAATTATTAGCTACAAAAGTTTACTGATAGAATGGTGTCAAAAGGTTAAAAAGAATTTTAACTATGAAATCTATGAGGATACCGGAAAAGATGAAATGAAACATTTTGCAGTAAAACTATGGATAGATGAAAAGGTAGTTGCTAAAGCAAGAGCAACTTCTAAGAAAAAGGCCGAAGAAAAAGCATCTAAAAGAGCCTATTTTGCATTTCAGTCTAAAATTAATTTCCCATAAAATTTAAGCTTTCTTTTATTTCTGTTCTAAAAAGGTGTTAATAGATTATAAAATTGTCATTTTACCCTCTGTTTTACTTGTGCTTACCTAAAAGATACTAACTCAATCGTTTTCGTACAATATCTTTATCTTATATTAAACTTCTAAGGAGATTTTATTTGTATATTTCTCGATAATTCTGGAAAAATATAAATTTTCATGGCAATCCAAAGGTTAATTTTAGATACCATAGAGGATGATGATTATGATCTAATTGCCATCCATAGTTCGCTTGCTTCGTATCGATTGGCTTTTGCGTTAAATAAGTATATGGATCTTAGACTTTTCAGAAAAAATCAAGATATAAAATTTGAATATGATACACAAGCAGCAAGTTTTCCGTTGTTTCAATATCATGATCATTTTCAATATAATACTTATAGTCTTTTGGGAAATAAGTTTAGAATCAAAATTAAATCAGACACATCGCCAGCAGAAGGATTATTTGCTGATGCTGTAGAAGAACGTTATACTACTAAACATCTAATTCCTGAATTAAAGAACGTGGATTACTTTTTGAAAATAGAAGCTGAAACTTCTCTATTCTCAAGTAAATCATTAACTACTAATCTACTTACTATACCACAAATTATTACAGCTTATGTAGTAGATTATACTCAACTAAAATCAAAGAACAACTTAATATTTGAATAATGCCAAAAACTAAAAAAACTAAAATAGTGGCAACACTTGGACCTGCTACCAGTACCAAAGATGTATTGAAAAAAATGCTAGATGCAGGTGTAAATGTTTTTAGAATTAACTTTTCTCATGCTGACTATGAAGATGTAAAAGAACGTGTTAAAATGATACGTGATTTAAGTTCTAAACATGGCTATAATGCAGCTATTTTAGCGGACTTACAAGGGCCTAAGCTACGAGTTGGTGTCATGAAAGGCGATGTCATTGTAAATGATGGTGATCTTATTAATTTTGTTACAGGAAAACCTTTTGAAGGCACCTCAGAAAGTGTTTATATGAACTACGAAAGTTTTCCTAAGGATGTAAAATCTGGTGAAAGAATTTTACTAGATGATGGAAAATTAATTTTCGAAGTAGTTTCATCTAATAATAAGGATACTGTAAAAACTAAAGTGATTCAAGGAGGACCTCTTAGATCTAAAAAAGGAGTTAACCTACCAAACACTAGTATTTCCTTACCTGCTCTTACAGAAAAAGATATTAAGGATGCTATTTTTGCTTGTAGTCTTCAAGTTGATTGGTTGGCATTATCTTTTGTACGTCATGCCCAGGATCTTATAGAATTACAAGACCTTATAAAGAAACATACTGAGCATAAAATCCCTATTGTTGCAAAAATTGAAAAACCTGAAGGTGTAGAAAATATTGATAAGATTGTCGCTTATTGCGATGGTCTTATGGTAGCAAGAGGTGATCTTGGAGTAGAAATTCCTGCTCAAGAAGTTCCTCTAATCCAGAAAAAATTAGTTTTAAAGGCTAAAACTGCTAGAATACCTGTGATTATTGCTACTCAGATGATGGAAACCATGATCGACAGCTTAACACCAACCCGCGCAGAAGTTAATGATGTCGCTAATTCTGTGATGGATGGTGCCGATGCAGTTATGTTATCAGGTGAAACATCTGTTGGTAAATATCCAGTGCAGGTTATTGAGACCATGACCAAAATAATTAATAGCGTTGAAAACTCTGACCTAATTCAGGTTCCTCAAAGCCCACCTCATATCAGAACAAATAGATTTATTACTAAATCTATTTGTTACCACGCAGCACACATGGCAAATGATATTGAAGCTAAGGCAATCTGTACTTTAACTAATAGTGGATATACTGCTTTCCAAATTTCTGCATGGAGACCAGGAGCTCATATTCTAGTTTTTACCAGCAATAGAAGAATACTTTCTCAGCTTAGTCTTCTATGGGGAGTAAAGGCATTTTATTATGATAAATATGTAAGTACGGATGAAACAGTACAAGATGTTAACAATTTAGCTTTAGAACGTGGTTTTGTTCAAAAGAATGATATGTTAATTAATCTTGCCGCTATGCCTGTAGCACAAAAAGGAATGGTAAATACATTAAGAGTATCTCAAATGTAATTATCTGATACTATATTATTATTAAAACAAAAGGCTTCTTAATTAGAAGCCTTTTGTTTTCAAACTATACTAAAGATTGATTCCAAATCCTCAATCGTTACTGGTTTTATTAAATAGTCCTTTACACCTTTCATGTTTTTTGCCTTAGTAATATCAAGTGGATTAATGGAGGAACTTACAATATATAGTGTAATTACTTTCCCGAAATTATTTTTAATACTAATGAATTTTTCTAAAAACTCCCATCCATCCATAACTGGCATGTTAAGGTCTAAAAAAATTATTTCAGGAATATTCTCTTCACTTACGTTAGTTAAAATAGCTTCAAAATAACTCAAAGCTTCTTTTCCATTTTCAAAAACCAATAAATTTTTACAAAGCTGTTTTGCTTCGATTATTCGTTTCACTAAATTAACATAAACACTATCGTCATCGATAATGCATGCCAATCCTATTTTATCGCCCATTATATAAGATTTATGTGTGTTTAAAATTCAACAGTAAAAATAGTCCCTTTATCTACTTCACTTTCTACTCTTATTGTTCCATCCATTGACTCTACTTGATTTTTTGTTAAAAATAATCCGATTCCAACAGCATCTTTATTGTAATGGAAAGTTTTATACATCCCAAAGACTTTCTCTTTAAAAAGTTTCAAATCAATTCCCACTCCGTTATCAGAAACTTTTAGGAACTTATTTCCATCATTCATATATGTTTTTATTGAAATGATAGGGTCTCTATCTGGATGTTTATATTTTATTGCATTGGTTATTAAATTGAGTAAAATACTTTCTAGATAAGCAGGTATATAGTCAATCTTTTCTACTTCATTAAAATCAGATCGTATTTGAGTTTTGCTATTGCTTATCATATGACTGATTCCATTTATTACCAATTTTAAGGCATCTTTAAATTTTACAGGTACTCTTTCTTGTTTATTATTGGTCTGTATTGTAACAATCTCATTTAAATGCTCTATTGTAGTATTTAGATTTGTAGAAATTGTCTTCACTTCTTTAATTAACCCTTCTTTTTCTTTAGGGTCATCAATATCTTCTATAAGCTGAACTAACAAGGACAAATTGCTTGTATGTGATCTAAGATTGTGAGAAACGATATGTGCAAAATTAAATAGCCTAGAATTCTGACCTGCAATAATATCTACAGATTTCTGCAAACTGATTTCCTTTCTTTTTATATCATCAATGTCTTGAAAAACTCCCCGGATGCCTATTATTTCTTTACTTTTATTATACATTGGCTTTCCGATAGCTCTCGCCCAAAATTCTCTTTTGTTAGCGGTTACCATTTTTATTTCAGTATTAAATGGAGTTCCCATCATGGCGCAATTAAAAAAGCAATCTGCTGCCAATTGTCTATGTTCTTCAGAGTAATAGTTCGCCGAGTCTTTTAATGAAGGACTATAGTCTTCAGGATATTCTAATATCCTATATGTCTCAAAATCCCAAGAGCTTTCTTTTTTATGAAAATCTACATACCAACTGCCAGTAGAAGTCATCTGAGCAGTTTCTTTATAATAGAAATTATCTTTTTTGATAGTCTTGTCTGACTCTAACTTTATTTCAAAGAAAAAAACAAAACTAGTTTCTGCCTTAATATTTACTGGTAAAGCATCGTTAGTTACACATCGAAATAATTGATAATTCCCTTGAGCATTTAATATTTTAATGTGTTGTTTAAAATTTACCGTATTAATACGATAGTTTAAGAAATTATCCCTGAATACATCTACATCTTCTTTGTGAATAAGATGCTCTAAAAAGTAATCAAAATTTGATTGAATAGTATCTTTAGAATATCCAAGAATTTCATAAAATCTTTCTGACCAATTTTCCCTATACGGATCGCTATGCAGCTCCCAATAACCCGTATTGAAGTCTTGCATTACATTATTAAAAAGTTCATTCTGGAGCATTTAAAGTTGGTTAAAACATAAAGATTCTAACAATATAAGAATTTCTAGTTATTTTCTTCAATTCTATCCAACCTAATAGACAATGCTTTAGTAGAAATCTGAACCTCTATAAATGATAAAAAAAGTGAAATCATCAAAGCAAATAAGCTTATCCCAAATATTAAGTTCGCTAAGCTGTTGTTTTCTACATATAATAAGAACATAGTAATTACACTGGTAAGGAAGCTAATAATGGCTATCGCTTGCATATTTCTTATCAACCACAACCGCTTTCTGAGGTTTTTAATTTGTAGTACTGTGTTTTTTGATGGAGAAGCTTGATATTCTTTATGCAACTGTCTTATCAATCCTGCTATAGCCAAATATCTAGCATTATATGCCAACATTGTAAGAGAAATTGCAGGAAAAAGCAACGCTGGAATACTCATAGTAAGTGTCATAATCACAATATTTATGACACTAAGTTAGTTTAATTTGGAATAGCTTGTTTTATTACTTTATAAGTTAATCTAGTTTTTTCATTCTCAAGCGATAAAAAATAAAAACCTTCTAAGAGATTACTTATATCTATCGGAAATTGACATTTGTTTTTCTTCAACACTAATTTTCCATTCATATCAGTAATAACAACATCATATATTTCATTATTATATACGTGTATATAATGATTTGTTGGGTTTGGGTAGATAAAAATCTTTTTTTGTTTATTTTCTTCTATTGATAAACTAATATCGATAACTTCAAAAGCTCCAAGGTCTTTATTAGAATTAAAAGGTCTTTGATTATTAATTATGTCAAAATAAACTGGTGTACTGTTACTTCCTTGATCAACCATTGGGCTATATTCGGTTGACATATAATTAGAAATATTGTTTTGATCCGCAGCTGATTCAGGCAAAGTTCCTGAAATATAATCTGGATTTTCCGTAACCAAATTATTACTGGTAAAGATATTCGTGCTGAGAATATCTTGATTTAAAACTTCTCCTTCTATTTCTGTGGGAACAGAAATGACATTATTCTGGATAGTTACTTCAAAAGCATCTCTAACTCTTACAATTCTTCCAGATATTCCGCTTTCTGGAGTTACAGGTCTCCAATTTACTGTATTATGAAATACATCTACTTCACCAGATAAAACACCATTTCCATCATTACCTACAAAAACCGCATTACGATATCCATCAATAACATTATTTCTGATAGTGACATTAGTCGCTTCTATATTAATTCCATTTATCGTTGGTCCAAAGGATTGACCCATATAATCCGAATTCTGACCTATATAATTACCTTCAATCGTTACATCAGAAATAGCAGCAACAGTTTGGGCATTTTGAGGATTGACACCTAATATTCTATCCATATTATTTCTATAAATCATAACATGCCTTTGTCCATCACCTCTAACAGTGATAGCCGTTTTGGTATCTACCAAGTTTGTTAATGTATTATGTGCTAAAAACTGCTTTTCCCCTCCTTGAATCCTAATACCATGTTCGGGTTGCGCGGTACCTATTAATTGATCTATTGTATTTCCCACAAAAGAAAAACGATTACTATCACCAGAGAATACACCTATAACTCCAAAATCATGTAATTGAGAATCAAAAACTCCAAAAAGATTCGATTCATCTTGGTAAATTGCTCTTCCTGTAGCTTGTTCTATCTCCAAACGAAGTGCTACAATATTCTCGGAGTTGTTTAAAACTGTAATTGCTCCTGCTCCAAATGGACCAGTACCTTGCGGTATTAAATGAAGATCCATAATCCTTATATCAGAAGAATTTATTAATTGTAAAACTTCTTCTGTATTAGAAGTTAAAACTGGAGAGTTTCCTGATCCATATGCGCCAATAATAATAGGTCCATTTTGTAGTTCTTCGATATTTTCCCCATTAGTATCAAAAGTATCTCCTCTTCTAAACAATATTTGCTCATTACTATTCAATTGTTGTAAGGCATGCTCTGCAGTTCTCCAAGGAAACGCCACACTTGTTCCATCGAAGTCATTGTTTCCATCTTCTGATACGTAATATGTTATTCCTGTAAAAGAAGTTACTGTTATGGTAATAGTTTGCACGTCTACATTCCCTTGAGGATCTGTTACCGTGGATTGTACAGTATATATTCCTGGTTGTTCAAAAACATGTCCCGCTACCATTCCTTTAGAAATGTCCCAAGTACCATCAGGATCTGTATTGGTAGTGTCAAAATTCCAAGAGAAATCAGAATTTGTCAAATCATTAGTTCCATCTAAACCTGCAGACTGTGTTGCATCAAAAAAGACATATAATGGAGCTACTCCTGTAATTCGACTTGTTTCTATTTGTAGTGTTACTTGACCAATTGCAGAAAAGTTACTAAATAATAAAAGGTAGAGAAAATTTCTCATCACTCTCCTTCTAGTGAAAACCTAAATGCCCCATTGATGTTTTCGATATTATTATTTTGATCCAACCCTTCTCCCCATTCTCCGTTAAACGTAGCTGCTGGTTCACCTCTTCTACCATTCACAATACCTTTCAATAAACGATTGTTATTATCAAAATTGACTGTCATAATTGATCCATCTATAGTCCAAGTTCCTTCCATAGAAAATATATCACCATCACTAATACCTAATAATCCAGCTGTTCCTTCTTTTGTAAAGTTTATAGAATTACCGGAGCCAAAAGACTCGTTTAAATCATCATTTACGTCGTTATTAAATCCCCCATAAAACAAACCTTCAATAAAGGTGTTTTTAATAGTAACTGTTACGGTTGTACTTTCTATCGAATTGGATGCTGTTATAAAAACCTCTGTCTCACCCAACGGGATGGATCTATCCCAGGAAAGTACACCTGTTTCTTCATCAATAGACAAATTATCTCTTGAAAATAAATCATCCGGTGCTGTGTTCGGCAATGTTGTAGCAGAAAATGTTCCTCTCTCTTCTGACCAATTCACTGCTGGTGGTAACGTTTCTCCAGCTTCTAAAAAACTGGTCTCAATGAAACTTTCTTCATATACAACTCTTAATCCATTGTTGTCATCATCATTATTACAAGCATTTATAATAATAAAAAATAATAATGCTCCTATATACTTTATTTTCTTCATCTGTTCTTTAATTAAAGCGTTATAATTATAGAACAGTAAGCTTCTAAATTTTAAAGCTTACTGTTCTTTTAAATAGGGGTGAGGGCTGACTTACACAAATATGTATTATAGAATAAAACAATCTTTAATTTTTAAAAATCATCTTTAAAACTAAATGCTCCCATTAACTCTTCGATATTATCATTATCATCCAGTCCTTTTCCCCATAATCCAGAAAATACTATTTCAGAATCAATTGCAGGATCATCGGGTAATATTGTAGATAAAACACCTTTCATTACTAAATTTTCTCCTGGATAATCGATATGCGTATATGAAACCTTTATAATATTTCCTTCAGCTTTCCAATTTCCGCTACCAACTACAGTTGAATCGAACTCAGAAAGTAATGTTACCACACCATCATCTCGTAATTGTAAAAGGAGATTATCTTCAATAATAGATGAGAAGGGATTATCTGAAGTATCATTATTGAAGCCTCCAGTCATAAACTTATTTCGCCCAGTAAATACATTATTAATTGTTATCGTTACAGAGCCGGTTCCAAATTCATTCGATGCTGTAACAAATACATTAATTTCACCAAGAGGCAAAGAATTATTCCAACTAAGTACTCCGGTTTCGGAATTAATAAAAATGGAATTTCCTACCAGATCAACTTCTTCTGATGACGGTAATGTTGTAGCAGAGAATGTTCCATTTTCTTCTAACATATTTATTGTTGGAGGGATCGTTTCTCCTTCTTCCAAAAAACTAGTCTCAATCAAATTTTCTTCATACTCAATACTTATACTATTAGAATCATCATCACTGGTGCAAGCATTTATAATTACCAAAAACAGTAATATTCCTATATACTTAATTATTTTCATCTGTTATTTAGTTTTAGTAATTTATACATAAAGCAGTAAATCTTCAATTTCTTAAGAGTCATCATTTAATATTAAAGAGATCTACTATTTCCTCGTAAGACATGTTTTTATAATCAGCAGCTGATCTTCCTGCAGCTACACCTCCAGGAATTATAATGTATCTATACTCTTCAAAAAAGTCAAAATCAGTACTGTTATCATTTCTTACTAATCCAAAAACCCGTAGAGAATTATTTGAGATTCCGTATGTGTATAACTGCTCTTCAAATCGATATTCAAATGGCAAAGCGACCACTTCAACTGAAGTATCAGGAATGACTTGTCCCCGAGCAAAAACCTGAATATGACTAGTATTTAAATCTATTCCCATGTTTGTAATTTCATCAGCAGTTGCAATTTGGAAACTTTGACTATTAAGGGTACTACTATCAGAAAAACCATTAGGAATCCAATCAGAATAAATAACATTTGCCGTTCCGGTATCTCCATCGACCCCATCAACTCCATCAATCCCATCTTGACCAGCAAGACCAACAGCACCATCTTCTCCATCAGAACAAGAAAATATGAACAGTGATATTGTAACTATTATCAAACATTTTACTAAATTTTTCATCGCTTTTATTATTTTAAAATTATACGACAAACATAAATGTTACTTGTTTTTTACATGTCCGATATATTTGATATTCAAAGAATCCGGACGTATTTGGGTGGATAAAAATTCCTTATAATAAATAAGCCTTTTATTTATTTCATATTCGTCATTAGTGCAGCCCAAAGGATCATAACTATAAGTATTCCCAATCCTGCAAATTGCCAAATCGGTCCTTTAGTTTTATTTTTTAAAGTAATACACTCTTGTTTTATAGGTTCCGGCATCTCCTTTATATTAAGAACATGCTTGCAATGTTGACACTGAGACATTCCTTTTTTACCTATAGGAAATATTGGAATCCAGAAAACATGAACATGTCTTCTAAACACAATTAGCCTTAATGAACCTTTAGTACCACAACTTGGACAAATAGATCCAGTAGATTGTTTAGATGTTACATAAACTGATCTGCTGCCAAAAATTATCATAGTGTTTTAATTTTTATAATTTTCCTTAAAACTACACCTATAATCTTCCTTGTTTTCAGGGTAATTTTAACTTATATTATTGTTGTTTGATTTAATCAAAATCAATTTTTTAACTTCTAAATATTCATCCTTTTTAGACATTAGGTTGCTACTAATATTTCTTTTTCCACCTTCGAAATGAAGAATTAATAAATAACTATCATTGATATAAACTTCATTGATTTCAAATATGCTCAATAGCGTTATAGTAGTGAACTTTCTTTTTAAACCTATGGATGGTATTCTTATTTTAAAATCATCTATGGTTAAATACCCTCCCAAATATTTATATTTCTTTTCTTCGGTAATGAAAAATGAATTTCTACTCCAGGATACTTGTTCACTCATACAATACTATTTCTCATTAAACTGAATCTCTAATACTCATAAAAATTTATAAAAACCCCGAGATAAAGACTCGGGGGAATTTTAAATTATTATTCTAGGATAATTATTGGATATTAAAAAGTTCGGAAACTTCTTTATAAGACAGGTTTTTATAATCTGCTGCTGATTTTCCTGCAGCTACTCCTCTAGGGATTATTACGTATCGAAAATCTTGGAAGAAAGTAAAATTATTTGTCCCTCCATCAGTAGTGTTAACTCTTATTTGTAAACCTGTTCCTCCTGTAACATCAAATAATCCAAATGTATAATATTCATCTTGTGAAGAAAAAAGGTATGGTAATTGATAAATTCCATCCAAATCACTTTCAATGTCTCTTCGCCCGTAAACTAAAACAACATCTGTTTCAGGGTTAAGTTCTGAAGCATTAAATACTTCTATTCCCATAAGGTTATTCTCCGCAGCAGAAGGAACTAAAAAGTTTACAGGGAACCATTCAGAAGAAATAACATTCGCTGTTCCTGTATCACCCTGATCCCCTTGATCTCCCTGATCTCCTTGCGGACCTTGATCTCCCTCAATACCTTGTTCACCTTGCGGTCCTACCGCACCATCTTCTCCTTCGCAAGAGACAATACCTATAGATAGTAATGCCACCATTACACATCCAATTAAATTTTTCATTGCTTTCATTTTATAAAAGTTTTTAATGTTAATGAAGCAAACTTAAATAAGGGTGGTTTTTTCACTATCCGAAAAGTTTGAATTTCAATAAATTCGGACGTATTTAGATAACTAATACCGTCTCTAAGGAAAGATGCCTAACATATCTATCACTCCATTAGTTATGGTTTTAGATTTGAAGAATTAGGGGATATAAAAACTTTGATTCAGAATGGATAGTGTCTAGTACTTGCGCTTAGTTCATAAAATTCCTCAATATTCTGTGAATTCTTTCCTGCTTTCTTTAAACAAACTTAGTATGTCATTATCCCACTTAAAGTCATTCAGATACCATTTATCATTTTTTCCTTTATAAAATGTAAACTTTATTAGTACACCACTCCTTTCATATTTTAAGACATACGTTATCATATACATCAAATCTTCGATTACATCTTCCTTCACCAACTTATTCCCAATTGAAACACCATATTCGACTTCAAATGTTTGAAAGTGGTCCATTGCTCTCTGCTGTATATATTTATATTCATCTCGTATGAAAACCCACATCATACCTGTTTTTATAAGACCGTCGACAACATTATTTTGTGAAAAATCATCCATTATTTGCTGACATTCCGCTTTTATTTCTTCTCGATTTGCAAATCCTTTTTCTTTTTGTGAAAAGCAAAGATGCTGACAAAGCAAAACCAGAATAGAAATTAAAAACTTGCTCCCGTTCATCATTTTTTAAATAATCTAAAAATTTTATATACAATCCTTACTTCTACATTATACCCATTCCATATTGGTGGAAACTCATCATCATATCCTTTTTCAGAAGTACTTTTACCCGCTTTTACCCATAAGAATAAATTACGCTGTTTCTTTCTGTTTAATTTAAATCGAATTCCTAAATTAATATTTCCATTACTAAATCTTCGTATCACCTCATCATCTTTAGTCTCATAAGAATTCGTGCTATAATCAATGGTCATAAATCGATATCCAATTCCGGTTTCGAAATGAAAAAAAATGACTGGAGCAATTCCAGCAGAAATTCCGGGTAATGCATATATTGAACCCTTCCCAATAGTATACTCTATACCTGCAGATAACTTAAAAGTATATGGTGGTATTGCTATACCTTGTATTCCATATGCCACTCCACCAGCAAGGTTCATATTAATGCTTTTCTCTACATAAAGATTATGATCTTGTTGTCCAAAAAGAAGAGGTATACTCGCTATATGAAATAATAATAACGTTATTAATCTCATTGTTTTACTCATATGTAGGATGAAAAGTTTGTTTAGAATACTATATTATCTACAACTATAAATTCAGTTTTTATTAGTTTTATTCTCTACCAAAGTCTGAAAATGAGTTGCCTAATATCTGCTCTTATTCGATCTATGATCCACTTCTTTTCTATTGTATCCATACCTTCTAAAATCCCATTATTATCCAAATTAAAATCCAGCAAAGTATCTTCTAGAAATTCATTTTCTAATTCAGATATTCTTTGCTTCTTATTGTGATCCATAGCCCCAATTTTAGAAATAGCACTATCTAATCTATTTTTAGTCAAATAATTCCGTATTTCAGACATTAAAAATGATAGTTCTTCTCTATGAGAATTTGTGTTTTCAGTAAAAACCCACTTTTTTGCTTGATGGAATTTCTTTTCTTCTTCGAACTTATTGTTCTTAATTTTAACGACTGGTCTCTTATTTACATTTGTTGTATAATCATATGGTTTTACTATTATTCCCTCGATTAAGTTATCAGATATATTGGGTAGGTTTAACTCTTGTGGTATTTTAGAATTTATTGATATATTAAAATTTAAAGCCTCTGATAATTTACCAACGAATAATGGTTTGACAAATGATATATTATATTTTTCAAAATATGTTATACTTTCTTTATACGATAAATAGTACTTAGCATCGGAAATTATTGCTATGTCGAAGGCGAAGAAGTTTATAGAAGGGGCATAATAAACACCTGTTTGTATAGCCTGTACTCTTTTATCTGGAGTAACATTTTCATGTGGATATATGCCTCCAAAAAGCTCTCCATAAATAATATATCTTGTTGCTTTATATTGTAAGCTTAACTCTTCAAAAAGCTCAAGAATATTACTTTCGATTTGTTTTACCACTAGTTGAAAACCAAAAAAATCACTTTTCCAGGTCAGTAATTCCTTTCTTTTAGCAAATTTAAGCTCTCTATTTTCATAGATAAAACTAAAATTGGCACCGTGTATTTTTTCTGTCGCAACCCAATCTAACTTATCCAAAGATTTAAAATCATGAGCATCAAAACCTTTTAAATTCTTAGCAATTTTTTCATATCCAGAAAAACTTTCTATCATTGGGTTTTAATTTTAGAGAATAGTTTTTTTACAAGAAATAATTTGCCTCAGTTCTGATCCAAGTTCTATTTCATCCCAAATGTGTACATCATCTTCAATAGACAGAGGATTTTGGTCTGATTGAATATATCGTTTTATTGATGTTATAATTGGATCATTACCGTCGCTAATCTTTAGTATTGATTTTCCACCAGGAATACTATTACTACCTTCATATTCATAACAAAATATGATTACTTTATCTCCTTTCTTAACATCTACATTAGCAAAACAATCCGAAGAAATGTATGTTTCTTCTTGGTAATTATTGTTTTTAAGTTTTTTTGAAAGAAGCACCTCATCTATTCTTACAATTCCCCTTTGAGATTCATACTGTTCTTTTTCGGTTTTTTTATAAATTTCATCAATAGTTCCTAGAAAAACCAGACTATATTTTTCGCCACAATTGCCAATAAAAGGACCATTTTGTGGCCACCAATAGGTATATCCTATAGTAATTGTATCGTTTACTTTGGCTTCAATACTAGAAACCTTTTCTAAATTCTTTGATTTATTATTACAACTTAAACCAAAGAAACATAATAGGCATATTAATACAAGGGTATTCTTTTTTATTATCGAGTTCATTTGAACTATTTTAATCATAATTATTCTAGTGAAAAAATAACCTTAACATAATATTTTGTTGGCTCTTTTAAGGCCACCACATTATAATATTTGTATTTGTTATTTGGGTTTTCAATTTGAATAACGTCTCCAACTGTTTTCCCGATATTAGTAGCTATTTGATCAGCTGTTTTTCTTGCATCATTTACTGCTTCTTTACTTAATTTTCCAATTTCTTCATTGGTCATTTCTTTGGCAATGATATCTACTTTTGTATTGGTTACACCTTCTATTTTATGACTTATAATTTTTTTCACTTCATCTAACGAAGTTGTTTTATAAAAATAAAAAGAAGAAGTCGTATACGCATATGAAGAAATACGATACATTATATCTTCTTCAAAACGACTAAAATCAATATTCACTCTACTTAAAGCAGCAGCGAATTCCTTTTCTAATTCGCTTACTGTTTTGCCTTTTATGTTTCTATAATTATCACCTATAACTTCCCTAAATTCTACATTTACAATATAGGTGTTGATTTCATTTGTTTTATTCGCTTCACCAATAACCGAAATCGAATTTTGTTGTTGTGCGTTTAAAAAGCCTTGACATAGTATGAAAACTATGAGTATTTTTTTTATCAAGTTCATGACGTATTTTTTTAAATTATTTATATGAATATTAATTTGTTAATCGAATTTAAAGAGCATTTTTTTACTTTATTTGGATATATTTCTTAGCCATTCTTTATAGCTCACATTATAAATTGAAGACTTATTTTTTTGAAAAAAAATGATTGCTTCATTTGTGCCTTTGGTCTGATAGATTGTTTTTAATCTATTTCTAAATATTTCCTGATTACGTAATTGTTTTTCACTAGGCAATGGCCGTAAAGGTATTTCTGCTCTTGGCATTAATCCTATGAAATATTTTAATTTAGATATGTAATTATATAATTTATCATCCTTACTTTTTCCGGATAAAATGTTGACAGCAGTTTCTATTAACCATTTATTATAAGGCAGATCATCTTCTATTTCTTCTAGCTGTTCTATCATATATGATTTTGGATATGGCGTTATGCAACTTGTCCAACAAGCCCATACTATTCCTCTCCAATTAAAATTGATAAAATCCTGAAACAGTTTTTCATCCATAGCCTGCACAGTTCTATAACAGAGATATAAAAATTCTAAGCGTTCGCATTTGACCGAAGGATATAGTGGAATATATTTTGAATAGGTGTCTATTATTTCAAGTTGATACTCAAGTAGTGTTTTTGCACTATTCAAACGCCCTACTCTCAGGTAATAGGGATATTGTAAAAACTCTCTAAAATCAAGATAATTATATTTTTTACTATAATTCATTCCCACACCATTAACAATCTATAAATCAATTATTTAACCCATATTAAATTTTATCGATGACCTACTAAGGAATAACTGTTTCTGCAGTACACCATTCTTCAGAAAAGTTAATGTGTTGTTGTACAAAGTTTTCTGTTCCAAATTGTAGTGGACACCTCGCTATATTTTGATCATCATTTACTTGAAGTTCTGTCCTGTTTCCAATACCAATAACACCAATAATCTGACCTGCATCCACTTGATCACCAACAGAAATATTTATATCCAATACATGGTCATAAATAATGAGCCAGTTAGAATTATTACTTGGTTTTATCCATACCTCGAAATCCTCAATATTTATATTCATTCTAATATCTTCTACAACACCATCACTAACTGCTCTTACCTCTATATCCGATTGGTTGGTGAAATATTCAATCGCTGGGTTTTGTTGAGTTGGAGTTAACGACTCACCAAATGCTATAAATGAACTAACTCGATCCATTGGTATTTGTGTAACAGTAAAAGATGGTGGAGTTTGATCTATCAAAAGATCATCATCACTACAACTTGCAACTAATAGAAAAATCATCAAAACCTTAATTAACTTCATATTGAAAGAATCAACTACAATTTCAGAATACTGCACTATTGGTATCCCCATATGTCTTGAAAATAAGTCGCATCATTTTCAAGACTAAAACCATTAATAACCCATAGTCTATTATCAAAATGCAAAGAGGTATGATATCCTCTTTCTGGAAAATTTTTCTTTACACTCACAAGCTCCCAAGTGACTCCATCTTGACTAAACCAAATATCATTATAGTAGTCATTTTTAGGTCCTATACCAGCTGTTAACCACATTCCTTTTTCATTAACCGTAACTGCGTGATTTCTTCTAGGGGAAAACTGAGCGCTAGGTGTCACTAAGTTCCATTGAAATCCATTTTTAGAACACCAGACATCATTAAGGTAGTTTCCATTATTATCATATCCTCCTATAACCCAAATTTTATCATCATATAATACCGAAGCGTGCCCATAACGTCTACCAAATGGAGCTAGATTAGTCACCAGATTCCATTTTATCCCATCACTACTTATCCATATATCTCCTTTTACATCGAAATTATCACTTAACCCACCAATCAAAAACATTCTGTTTTCTATGCTTGCCAGCGTGTGCCATCTACGTGCAGAAAAAGGAGCATTTTTTGCAGTCTGTATCCAATCCTTTCCATTAGTACTGCGCCAAACATCATTAAAGTACTGGTTTCCTTGAGTACCTCCAACAATCCACATGCTATTTTCAGCAACTGTCATAGCGTGTCCATATCTTGCTTTAAACCCTGCATCAGGATTTATTTCTTCCCAGTTTTTGCCATCTTTGCTACTCCAAACATCGTTATACGTAAATTGGTTTCGGATGCCCGCAATCACCCACATTTTATCATCAAATACAGTTGATGTATGAGCTGCTCTTCCTCCATATGGAGTTTCTTCATTTACTACAGTATTTGGAAGCGTAATTCCACCTACTGGGAGCATTTTTTCTGAAGAAACCTGAGAAGCCTCCTCATGTATATCTTCTTCTTTTAATTCACAACTACAAACAATCAAAAAAACCACTAATAATCTATAGATGTATCCAATTCTAAATCTATTTTTCATATCATTCTTCTTTTACTATTTCCAAATCAAAAGTAAACAGCGGTATTTTTCTAAATGTCCGAGAAGTTTGAATTTCAAAGAATTAGGACAACTCTTAGTTACGAATAACAAAAAATGCCTGTAAATTTTATTTACAGGCAAATACTATGTGATTTTAAGCAGCTTATTTACAACTACTTATTGTTTACTGTTACCTCTTTCTCTCGAAGGAAAGAAGTGTTATTGGATTTGTTATACATTGATATTCCTATTTTCCATTTTGTAGTAGACAATTCTCCATAAGAAGGGAACTTTAATGTAACAACGCTAGAGGAGAGTTCTTGCAAATTTAACGCAGTTTCCCAACCAGTAGGAGAAACAGCATCTTGTCTTAAAATTCTTATCCTAAACCCCCTTTGATCTGGCGGTATCTGCTTTAATGCAACTGGGTCTGCTACATAATTGTAGGTTGCTTTTACTAAGGCATCCACATTTGAGGGACCAAAAACACCGAACTGTGTTGGGTTTCCCCATTCACCATCTCCTAGAAATCCCCACATTTTACCATCCTGAATAATTTCAATTTTTGATTCTGATACGTTTTCTTCAGTAATTTGGAGTTCTGGTTGTGTACAAGATGCTATTAATCCCATAAAAACTAATACGGCTAATTTTTTGATTTGTTTTTTCATGTGTAATATGATTTTAGATTTATGGGAACAAAATTATTGACAACACTACTTTTGAATGTCCTATAAAATTGAATTTCAAAGAATCCGGATATTATTAGGACTTTTAAAGATGTCATATTTATTATGGAAGACTCTTCTTTTTTAATCGTACGTTAATCTTCATTTTGTTTAAAAAATCATTGTTACTCCAAATGGGACTTTCTCTACAAAGACTTTGAGTATTTTTCGGCTTAATTTTTACAATTTTGGTTTCAAAATGTTGCTTTTTTTTGATCGTGGTATCTTTTATCATTATAAATTTCTCATACAATTTCCCTTTTCCCGAGACTATTAGTATATAGCAACCATTACATAATGGGAATTGATTAAAACTAGAGCGTTTCTGTATAATCTTGTCTATATTTTGAGTAAACACCAATTCATTTGTTCCGTTTTCTCCATAAGATTCATTTTCATACGGATTTCCTTTAGAATCTGTTACAATAATTTTCAAACCATTGATTGTTTTCCCTATTTTAAATTCACGAACATCAACTATTACAATTGACGACAAATCCCAAGGGCAATGTTGCGCATAAGATGCGGAAATACTAACTAACGCAATAAAAAATACTATATACCTCATTTTAAATATGATTTCTTTTGCAAAAGAGTTTTAACAAAACTTTATTCTCCGAACTTTAATTATATAGACAAGAATGATAATAGAAATAGGAATTATGAAGAAAACTATGGTAGGTATATTCGTTTGATTTTTATCTGTTGTCTCCTGTTCTTTTACTGGAGTTATATCTGTTTTGCTTTGCAAAGTATCCTTTAAAACAACAGTATCTTTTGGTGAATTTTCTAATTCACTAGACTTGCCTTTTCTATACTTAGCATAATGATTTTCAACTTTGTCAATTTCAGTATTCGTTTTCTGTAATCTTACTCCAGTGGAAGGTTTTTTATAATATTTTTTTGAAAACTCAATCTCCGGATCTTTGCCAAGTTCTATCCATCTAATCTCGTCTTTACGTATTTTTTCAAAATACGCTGTTCCTTCTGTAATTTCCTCTTTTAATGATTTTTCTAGCTCATCAATTGTAAATCGATCACCTCTTCTTTTTGTATATTGGTAATAGAGCGTAAGCGCAATCTTCTGATCATACAACTCCTTTGTAGCTTTTTCTTTGCTGTGGTAAGAAGCCTTAAAATAGGCTCTTGCAGCTAATTGTCTTGCCCCACTTTTCCAACCATTTGCCATTAATAAATCCCCTAGGGCTTCTAATAAAATTGGTGAGTCATAATTACCAAACTTCATCATTCCCATGACACCTTTTAGTGCTTTATGAAGTTCTTCTTTTGGCAATGATTTCTTTTCTATAGTATCTTCTTTCTTACTATAGTATTTATCACTTAAAAAAGTATAAAAATTATCAAATGTCTTTATAGGAAAACCTCCACGAGTATTATCAAACCCAAATGATAATGGAAGAACGACTTTTCCATTTTTCCTTTTACTTAGTACATATTCTACTAGATGTCGTTGATAGATTTCTCTTCCGAAATGAGCATCTGGATTTATTTCAATTGCTTTGTCAATATATTCTATTCCTTTTTCTAATTGATTATTATGAATGTAGAAAGTTCCGAGGTTGGCATATGTTTTATAGTTATTAGGAGCAATACTATCTTTTTTCAGAATAATCTGAATCGCTTTAGAATCATCACTAATTTTTGAATACGCAACGGCAAGATCATCATATAGTTCTAAGTTATCGGGAGTTTTTTGTAGTTTTTCTTCTCTATCTTGTATTCGCCATTGATAAAACTCAGGTGAATGTCTTAAAAATTTTCCTGTTATTAACTCAATTACATCTGGAAACTGCATTCTTTCCATTTCTATAGTGTCATAATCCCAAAAACAAGAGTATCCAAAAAAACACATAGAAAAGGTACATACTAAAAATAATGTAAATCGTTTCATATCATAAATTTAAAAAAAAGGATCCTCATCACTGCGGTTAGGTTAGATAATGAGGACCCACAAGTAATGAAAAGCAAATTGGACAAAAAAACTCTATCATCACATAATTTTGTCTAACTGTTTATTCTAACTTTACTACCCAATAATCCCATTTACCTTTACCAGAACCACTAATATCACCTCCAGGCCCTTGAACATGTCCTGTTACAATATAACCATCATTGGTTTGCTGAATTGCGTTGGCATAATCTGGTTCTGGACCTCCAACACTAATTTCCCAAGATAGTTCTCCTAAATCACTTAGTTTAACAATCCAATAGTCTCGATACCCACCGTTATTAGTACTTACATCTCCATCACTTGCTCCAGAGTAACCTGCGACAACATATCCTTGATCCGTAGTTTGCTGAATAGATTGACCGCTATCACTCTCTGAACTTCCTAAACTGGTTTCCCAAACTATTTCTCCTGAGCTATTTAACTTAACAATCCACATATCTTTTTTTCCGTTGTTATTGCTTACATCAAAATCAGAAGATTCAGAAAATCCTGCTACGATATACCCGTTATCCATAGTTTGACGAACATCATTAGCAAAATCCTCTAATGTACCTCCAAGAGATTTTTCCCAGACAAGGTTTCCAGAAGCATCTAATTTTATAATCCAGTAATCTCTGTCACCATAATGATTACTTACATCACCATCAAAAGATTCCGTATATCCTCCTACTATATATCCGCCATCGTTAGTTTGCTCTATTGAATTCGCGATATCAAACTCACTACCCCCAAAGTTTTTTTCCCATTCTAAAATTCCTAAACTATCTATTTTTATGATCCAAAAATCTACCATTCCATTATTACCACTTACATTTCCATCTGATGAACCAGCGAAACCAGCAACGATATATCCTCCATCTGATGTTTCGTTAATAGAGTTCGCACCCTCATTTCCACTTCCTCCATAATTATTTTCCCAAATCACGTTTCCGGATGCATCTAATTTTATAACCCAAAAATCGAAAAAAGAAGGACTTCCATCAATACTTGTTTGAGAATTACTAGATCCTGTTGCAATATATCCTCCATCTGATGTTTGTTGTATACTATAAACATCATCATTCGCAGAGCCTCCAATATTAGTTTCCCATAATAAATCTCCTGAACCATTTAATTTAATTACCCAAAAATCCCCTCCTAAAAAACCGTCTGCATCATTATTCCCTCCTACATCACCATCATCAGAATTGGATCCTCCTGCTATTGCATATCCTCCATCAGTGGTAAGTGCTATTGAATATGCAATATCAATTTCAGAACCTCCAAAGGATTTCTCCCAGGCAATTCCTACCATAGTCCCTATTGTTTCAGTTGTTGTAAATGTAAAAGTGTTTTGAGTAGTACCATTATTGCCATCCGAAGCTATAACAGTTCCATTATAATTGGTGCTAGGAGAAAGTTCTTCTAATAAATACTCAGTATCCGTAATTGCAGAGCTTATTTCAGTTCCGTTTAGTGTTATTGCATATGAAACTGTATCACCATCTGGGTCAATCGCATCATCCCAATTTAATAACCAACTATTTGTGGCAACTTGGCTAACCTCTATTGAAAAATTACCTGGGTTTTGATTTTGCGGTGAAATGATTGTTTCATCATCGCTTTTACAACTAATGATTATTAAAGCGATTACCACAAATAGGTGTAAAAAGTTATTTTTTCTCATCATATCCATAATTATTGTCCAAAAGTGTTTAAAGCATCTTTATCAGAATGAACTATAACATACTCTGGACAATAAATGTAGATCAGTTTAATACAAGAAGTATCCGGAAAGTTTGAATTTCAAAGAATCCGGACATTTTCAACCAGTTTTTCTATAAATACTAGGGGAAATCCCGGTTATTTTTTTAAACGAACTATAAAATGTTGATTTAGAGTTAAAACCAGACTCTAAAGCAATACCAACGATAGTATAATTTATAAAATTGGAATTCCTCAATTTTAATTTAGCATCTTCTACTCTAAACGTATTTATATAATCTGCGAAATTTTTTCCGGTTAATTTATTAACTAATTGAGACAAATAGTTACTGCTAATTTTTAATTTATTTGCTACGCTGTCTAAACCTAAATTAGAGTCTCTATATATTTTTGCTTCCTTCATTAAGAATTCAAGCTCCTTATAATATGTATTATCATTTGTTATATGACAGCTAGTATTGTTACCACAGATTTGCTTTAACTTTTTTTCGGTTAGTTTCGCTATTAAGTGGAATAAGAATACATGTTCATTAGTAAAAAAATTCTTTTCTGAATGTTCAGAATCTAATACACCTATAATGTTCCCTTCGATACATATTGGCACTGATAATTCGGACATTCTAGAGTCATCATCAACAATATAAGCTTTGTTTTTACTTACATCATTAATACGTTGATAACGTTGTTTTTTTGCAACATTTCCGACGATACCATCTCCTATCTTAATTTTTATCGGACTAACAATCTTCTTCTCTCCATTATTTTTATTTCCGAAAGCTGCTTTTTGAATCAAATACTCTTTTTCTTTGTCCAACATATAAATAACACAGTCTTCTAGATAAAGATGAGAAATACAGTTTTCTACAATATCCCAGAGTACATCGTTTACATTATTTTTTTCAAAAAGTGATGTCGCAAAATAACTTAGGATAGCAATTGTTTGAATTGGCGCATTCTGTAAATAATCATCTTCAAATTCATCGAAGACCTCATCAAGATAAGGAATTGATAATCTACTGGTACTTTTATGTGTTGGTTTGTTTTCTTTTTTAGAATATACTTTCTTTTTAGTTTTCTGAAGATTTAAAGCACTATTCTTATCAAAAGAAATAGTAAAAGGTTCGTTTAATAATAATTCTGATGTTTCTTTAGTCTCAAAAAATAAAAAAAGAAGGGACGTGATTAGAATACACCAAATGTTTAATTCCGTATATAGACGACTTAGTGATATTGAATTACGATCTAATATCGATATCATAACAGCAATTACAACAAATGATATACATATTATTATAACCTTACGAGTGATTTCTTCGGCAGTACTATTGCCTAATTTTTTCTTAATGTCCATTTTGATTTTTTTTGTCCTTACCAAAACTGCTTGAATTAAGTCACAAAAAAAGTGGCTATATTATTCAAACAGGAATTGATTGCTTTCAATTACAAAAGCAAGGTAAAACAAGAATTAAATGTTCTGTTGTACTGTCGTTACGAATGCTTGTACTACAGTTACATGAATGGATTATCTACTGTAAACACTGAAGTTTTGTGGTTTACTTTCTTGATTCTGAAGGTGGTTTTCCAAATTCCTCTACATAAACTCTACTGAAATAAGCAGGATCTTTAAACCCTGTTTGATACGCAATCTCTGCAATCGTATACTCATTATTTCTTAATAAATCACGAGCATGTTGTAACCTAACTTTTCGAATAAACTTAGTAGGAGACATACCAGTAAGATTTTTAATTTTTCTAAATAAATGAACTCTACTCATATGTAATTCTTCTGCTAATAATGGTACACTAAACTCATCATTATCCATATGATTTTTAATACTGTTTATAACCGATTGTATAAAATTATCTATTACCTGGTTTTCGGATACATTCCCTACATCTTCTTGATTGTATTTTTTTCTAAGTGTTTTTCTCGTTTCTATGAGGTGATTTACTCTAATCAACAATTCCTCTCTATCAAACGGTTTTGCTAAATACGCATCGGCACCAATTTTTAAACCTTCGATTTGACTATTTTGATTAGCCTTAGCTGTTAAAAAAATAAGCGGGATATGATTGGTAGCTATATCTTCTCTAATCATCGTTCCTAATTTAATCCCATCCCATTTAGGCATCATAATATCAGAGATTACCAGGTCAGGAAGATGTTTTTGGCATAAATCCCAAGCTTCTTGTCCATTACTTGCCAAAATAACTTTATAACTTGATGCCAAACAAAATTGAATATATTCTTGTACTTCTTTATGATCTTCTGCTACTAATATAATTGGCAAAGATGATTCTTCAGAAATAATAGAGTCCTCAGGGTTCTTAACTTCTGGAGCATTAATTACAGGCACACTAATAGTAAAAACAGTCCCCAACCCTTCTTTACTTTCTACTTTAATAATACCTTTCATCAACTCTACTAGTTCTTTGGTTAATGTTAATCCAAGCCCTACACCATTTTGATTTTCTGTTTGAGATCTAGTAAAAGGGTCATATAGAATTTTTATAAAGTCAGAAGAAATCCCAATCCCAGAATCTTTTACAATAACATTGATCATAGAACTTTCTTCATCTTCAATACATTTAATTTGTAAAGAAACTTCTCCTCCAATTTTATTATATTTAATAGCATTAGAAACTAAGTTAGTAGTGATTTTTCTCCACTTATCGTCGTCATAATAAATTAATAATTCTTCTTGATTGCTAGAAAATGTAAGTGAAATTTCTTTTTCCTCAGCAAGAGATTTAAATGAATACAAAAGATATTTCTGAAAAGAAATAAAATCTCCTGCTTGTTCATCAACTTCCAATTGATCTTCTTGCATCTGTGCAATTTCCAAAATTTGATGTACCTGATTCGACAAATGATTTGCCTGGTTTTGGATTTGATGTAAATGCCTGTCTTCTTTTGTTAAGCCTTCTTTTATGGACCTAGTTCTTATCTGATCTACAGCTCCCAAAATAACCGTAAGAGGTGTTCTAAACTCATGGGCAATCTGATTAAACCATCGTGTTTTAACCTCAGCCAAACTAGAAACATGCTCTTTCTCTGTTTCAGCTATTTTTCTTCTTAATTGGATTTTATAAAAAGAAAAAATCAACAGTAATAAAGATAAACCATATAGTATATACGCTAAATTAGTTTTATACCAAGGAGGCAATACTAAAATAGATATTGGTTCATGTACTACTTCCCATTTATTTTCTGAACTAGATGCTCTAACATACAATTTGTATTTCCCTTTGGGCAAATACGATAGTGTAATTAACCCTTTCTCTTGTAATGGTAACCAGTCATTATGAAATCCATCTAACCAAAATTGATACCTAACATTTTTAGGTTCTTTAAAAGTTAAAGCTAAAAATTGAAAACTAACATTTTGATCTTCGGGACCTACCTTAATAACATCATTTAATTTATTTGGAAAATGTCTTGTAATCACTGTGTCTTTGCGATGCTTTGTATAGGATGACCAAACCAAATTAGGTCTATAATCTGAGGTAACCTCTACGTCCTCTGGATGAAAATAGTTCATACCTCTTTCACTTCCCATCCAAACATATCCGTCATCATCTTGGTAAATAGAACTCAATAACATGGAGTTATCATGCAAACCATCCTCGACTGTATATGTATTAAATTCATTAGTTGCAGGATCAAATGAAGTAACCCCATGACTTATTGTACTCAACCACAACACTCCTTTCTTATCACTAGTGATATTTAGTATTTTATCATCTGGCATCTGATCATCCCTCATATATCGAGTAAACTTTTCTTCTTCAATATCCATTCGATTTAAGCCACCATCAGTTCCTATCCATAATACTCCATCATTTGTTTGGTGTAAAGACATAACTAAATTAGAACTAATACTATTAAGATCATTTTCATTATGTAAAAAACGTTTAAAATTATGGTCAGAAGATTTTGTTATATTACTAGCGTCAGAAAACTTTAGTAACCCTCCACTTATAGTAGCCAACCATATAGTATCATCTTTATCTAAAAGCATATCGACAATAGCTATATTATTATTAGTAACCTTAAATCTAAAATTACTACCATCGGTTATATCATAAACCATAATATGATCCCATTGAATAATCCACAAGCGCTTATTTGCATCTTCAATTATTCTCCAAGGATTATCTGGCATGCTCTTAGATTCAAAAAATTGCTCAACTATATTATCTGTTTTGGCATTTATTTTCAAAATTCCAATAGATTCATTTTTAAATAATCCATAAACGGAACCATTAGATGCACATACCAAGGACGTCATTTTATGATCAACAACCTTTTTTAATCCTGTTCCTTTAGCCTTATCCCAAGTATACAATCCATCAGGTAATGTAAACCACATTTTGCCTTGACATTCTACAATCTCTCTAACATTTCCAATTGCTCCTAGAATTGGATGTTTAAAAGGTTTATTCTCTATAAGTTGAAAAGCACCCGCATTGGTCCCTATCCAAAAATTATCATCCCTATCCTGAAAAATGCAAAGTAATCTTAAGCGTTTTGAAAAATCATATCCCAATAAATCCTGCGCATCAAGTACAATTTGTGTTTCAAAATCTGGAGAAAATTTCCATATATTTTTTCCCGCTGCTAGCCAAACCCAATCTCTATTATCTTGAAAAAGAAACGATTTATCCGATGGATTGCTTATATAAGAGCTATCAAAATTTATTCTCTCCTCTATCCATTGATCATTTTTTTTCTCTATGCTATATAACTCATTAGCAATATATACTAATGTCTTATTATTAGATAGTGTAAGAATATTAGAAATACTTCTTCCACTAAAGAGCTCTAATTTTTTAGTAATAGTATCCGTTACCTCAAATAACCCTTCTTTACTCGCAATTAACGAACTTCCATCATTAAGTACTGAAATATTTGATGACCTCTTATTATAAATCCGTTTTAATGTTTGTCTTTTGGGAATATACTTATAAGCACCACTTGTAGAAGATATCCATAAATTATCTTTTCCATATTTGATCAAATTATTGACCATTAATATGTCTTTCTTACCCTCTAATTTCTCCAGATTTTCGAATACTCCACTATGTGGATCCAAAATATCTATTCCTCCTCCTAAAGTACCTGTATAAATTTTACCATCGCTTAGCTGTAGAATTGACCTTACCCAATTAGCTGTTAGACCTTTGTTTTTTTTGGATGTATATGTATACTTTTTATATGACTGACCATCAAATCTATTAAGTCCATATTGTGTCGCAAACCACATAAAACCATCTTCATCTTGGAATATATCAGAAACCCAATTATTAGACAACCCGTTAAAAACATTATATGATTTAACATTATAAGTAACATCTTCTTGTCCTGAAATATTAAAGCAAGATAGCAGAAAGCAAACATTAAGCGCTATTAATTTATAAATGCATTTCATTAGTTACTATAGGTATAACACAGTGTAATTGAGATATAAAATTACTTTCCCTTTCTGTAAAAGAACAACTTTTTTTACAATATCTTATCTTAAAAAATTTAGTAAGTATTTCTAAATCATTGAATCTACTATTAGGATTGCCTATATTCTTTTGGAGATACACCTGTATACTTTTTAAAAGCGTTATAAAAAGTTGACTTAGAATTAAAACCAGATTCTAAACCAATAGCTAGTGTGGTATAGTTTGCGAATTTAGGATTCTTAAGTTTAGATTTAGCATCTTCAACTCGAAAGCTATTTACATAATCTGAAAAATTAGATCCTCTAAGACCAGCAAGCATTTGAGATAAATAGTTGCTGCTAATTTTCAGCATTTTGGAGATTCCTTCTAATCCTAAACTAGAATCTCTATAAATTTTAGCTTCTTTCATTAAAAAATCAAGCTCCTTAAAATACAAATTGTCGTCTGTTATGTTCGTGGTGTTTTTAATATTAATCTGTGCTAGTTTCTTAGCTGTAAGTTTAGCAATTAGTTGAAATAATAGAATATGATGTTCATTAAAAAATCCTTCTTGTGAATGTTCCGAATCTAAAACTCCTACTACTTTATCATCAATAATAATTGGAACCGCTAACTCCGAACTACGACTAATATCATCTACTACATATCTTTCGTCATATGTAACATTGTAAACACATTCATAATCTCCAGATTGTGCAACCTGCCCCACGATTCCTTGACCTAAAGAAATTTCTATTGGACTTAATATCCTGCGTTCTCCTTGATTTTTATTCCCAAATGCTGCTTTTTGAATCAATGCTTTTTTCGAATCATCTAATATATATATGATACAATCTTCTAACTGTAAATAAGCAATACAATTCTCTACAATATCCCATAATACATCATCTAATTTATCTTTGTCGAATAAAGATGTAGAAAAATAACTTAGTATTCCAGTAATCTGAGAAGGCTTATCATAATGAATCAGTTCTAACTCTTCTTCAGAAAACATATGATTTAATCCAGACATTCTAAAATTCTGAATTGCTTTTTGAACAGCTTCTTCTTCAGATTCTTTAGCTTTTGAAGTATTACCAAGATCTTTGGACCTTAAAAATTTATTGAAATACTTGGATTGATTATCCTTTTTCCAATATGCATAAAACCTCCATAATGCGATAGCAACGATTGCCATGCATGCAAAAAAGATTGCCGCATTATACAGGTTAATTTTCATTACGTTGGTTAATAAACTTTTATCTAAAGCAATAAAAAGTTAATTGCTTTTATACATGTGAATATAAATCCTATCCGTAATAAATCCAAGTTTATGCTTTATTTTACTTCAAAAGGTACTTTTTCTATTTGCTTTCCATTAGAAATAGTAATCTCATATTTTCCTACAGGAATATAATATTTCCCGTTTTTCTTTTTAGATATATCTTCATCTGGAAACTCCTTTAATAAAGCTTTTCTTCCTTTTTCAGAAATGGTAAGATCATACTCCACATAATTTAATCCTCTATCCGAACTAGAAGAAAATTCTTGAAGCGTTTTCTCACTTTCTGTAGTAATTTTAACCGTAACTGTTCCTGAAGTTTTTGCGTAATATTTTACAGTAGTAGAAGGCTCATAAGCTTCTAACCATTTGCTCCACGAGCTTCCCCAGCGAGGAGAGGCTTTTATCGAGTTCATTGTATATAAATGTAATCCAGAATCTAAGACTTCCGAATTAAGATTTTGTAATGGCTCTATATTAGTTTTATAAATACTCCTACCATGAGTTCCTAATAAAAGATCATTAGCTTCTGATTGTACAACTATATCGTGAACAGCAACATTAGGTATTCCTTTAGAAAAGACTTGCCAAGTTTTTCCTTTATCTAATGATACATAAGCTCCATTATCGGATCCTATATATAAAATATTTTCGTTTTTAGGATCTTCTGTAATCACATTAATAGCTGATATTGGCAATTCTTTTCCTATGTTCTTCCAACTTTGACCATAATCATCACTCATATATACATATGCATTGAAATTATCCGATCTATATCCATTTAAACTTACATAAACACGTTCTTTTTTGTGCATAGAAGCTACAACTCTAGATACCCATAAATCTGCTGGAAAGCTATTAGAAATTTTATTCCAATTTCCTCCAGCATTTTTAGTAACATATACAAGACCATCATCACTTCCTGTATATATTAATCCAAACTGAAATACAGATTCAGAAACAGAAGTCAATGTTCCATATGCTACATTTCCTTTTTTACCTCCATTAGTTAAATCCCCAGAAATAGCTGACCACTCATCTCCTTGGTTCATAGATCGCATCAACTTATTTCCTCCTAAATACAAAATATCCTGATTATGCGGAGATAATAAGATAGGTGTTTGCCAATTAAATCGATATGGCGATTCTCCTAATTCGTGCTTTGGCTGAATATACGTTTGTTCATCTGTAGCACGATTTAGTCTAAAATAATTTCCAAACTGAAAACCAGTATATACAACATTACTATTTCGATTGTCAATTTGGACTTGCATTCCATCGCCTCCCATAATACTTTCCCAAGGATAATGTCCGCTTTGATGCCAAGAAACGTTTTCTTTTGCATTAACGGAACCTACCCAAACTCCATTATCCTGTAATCCTCCATATACATTATAAGGTTTCTCATTATCTACATTAATAGCATAAAACTGCCCTACACTTGGTTGATTAGCTTTAATCCAATTCTCTCCATCATCATACGTAATGTTAACACCTCCATCATTTCCATTAATAAGGTGGTTTGGGTTCTTAGGATTTATCCAAAGCGAATGATGATCCGCATGAACATTCGCTGCACTAATACTTTTATATGTTTTTCCTCCATCCTTAGATTTTAAAATCGGTACTCCAGAGATATAAATATGATCTTTATTAGTTGGGTTAACCTGTATTTGAGCAAAATAATATCCATAACTATAAAAAATATCATCTAGATATTCTTTATGTGTTTTTTTCCATGTTTTTCCTCCATCATTACTTCTATAAACTTCTGCGCCAATCACTGGCGTATCAAAAAGTGCAGCATTTGCATTTTCCAAATACTTCGCTAAATCAATTGGTTTTACAGAACCACTACGTACCATTTGCTTTACATTTTCTGCACGATACTTTTCCTGAAATCCATTCGTTTTTAAATATCTGTTTAACTTTTTATCTTCTAAACTCAAAAAAGTTTCAACGGACATTGCCTTAAAATCATCTTTAGTCAGTCCAGAACTCTTCTCCGTTTTTTTACTTCCATCTCTTCTAAATTGACTATCGTGCACTGCATATAAAGTATTAGAATCAAAAACAGCCAAACCAATTCTACCAACGCCATTTCCTGTTGGAAAACCGCTTCCTTCTAATGAAATTTTATTCCAAGTGTTACCTGCATCTATACTTTTATAAATTCCTGAACCTGATCCATTACCTTCAAAATTCCAAGCCTTACGATCCTTATCCCAAGCAGCTGCATACATAGTATTAAAGTCTTCTGGAGTATAAGCAACATCAATAATCCCAGTTTCGTTATTAATAAATAAGGTCTTTTTCCAAGTTATACCACCATCGGTAGTTTTATATATTCCTCTCTCTTCATTATTAGAGTAAAGATGACCAGTTACACCAATAATAACCTCATCAGAATTAGATGGATTTAGTATGATTCTACCAATATGATGAGAATCTATAAGTCCAACATTTTTCCATGTTTTACCTTTATCCGTTGATTTTAGAATTCCAATTCCGGCATATGATGATCTAGAAGAATTATTTTCTCCTGTACCTACCCAGATAATTCCTTTTTTCCAATCTACTGCAATATCACCTACATTAATCGTTTCTGCATTATCTAGAACTGGTTCGAAGGTTGTTCCATTATTGGTAGT
The DNA here is from genome assembly GCF_900109375.1 of Aquimarina amphilecti. GTDB lineage: Bacteria > Bacteroidota > Bacteroidia > Flavobacteriales > Flavobacteriaceae > Aquimarina > Aquimarina amphilecti. Next base: position 345,166 of record NZ_FOAB01000002.1, on the reverse strand, counting down.
ATACCATAAGCCACCAGAAGCATAACCCACATAAAATTCTGCAGTATTTTCTGGATTTACATCAACGTCTACTACACGTCCACTCATCACTGATGGTCCTATGTTTTCAAAAGGAACATTTTTTACTAATGACGATTTTTCGAGTTTTGTTTTTTGTAATAAACCTTTCTGAATTTCATCAGCAGAGGTTGCTAATTGTTGAGAAAAAATTGAAATACTACCGAGTAATAGTAAAAAAGTTAAGCTATATGTTTTCATTACGATGGAAATTTAGTTGGCTGAAAGTATAGAATGCTAAAATAGTGTCAAAATTTTTAGATATTGTTTAACAATACGTTTTAAACAATTCTTTAAAAACAAATTCCTGATTTACTTGTTTTTTACATTTGTTGCGTTTTTTTGTTAATTTATTGATAACTAACCAATAAATTAAACAACTATGGAAGAATACTTGCCGTTAATTATTCAATTAGTCAGTGGAGCCGTAGGCGGAAATATTGCTGGCTCATTATTAAAAAATGCTTCTTTTGGAAAAATTGGAAACTCAATACTTGGAATTCTAGGAGGAGGAATAGGTGGTTATCTATTAAGTTATCTCGGAATTGACACTTCTGGAGGAATGGATATAGCAGGAATACTAGGCAGTGTTGCTGGTGGTGGCGTTGGTGGTGGTGTTTTAATGGCCATTATTGGGTTTATTAAAAAAGCAATAAGTAAATAAAATACTTATTTTAGATAATAAAATATTAGGTATTTAGATACTTTATAAAGGGAACTCAAATCTTATGAGTTCCCTTTTTTATTCCGCAAATATTTATTCTATTTTTGAAAACACATCTTTACTAAAATAGAACACATGAAATATCACCAAATAGACAAAAATCTTTTCATAAAGAGCAGAAAGAACTTTACGGCTAAGATGAAGCCAAATAGTATTGCCGTTTTTAATAGTAATGATATCTACCCTATTAGTGCTGATAGTACCATGCCTTTTGAACAGCATAGAGATATTTTTTATTTAAGTGGTGTTGATCAAGAGGAAAGTATTTTGGTATTATTTCCTGACGCACCAAATGAAAAACATCGTGAAATTTTATTTCTGAAAGAAACAAGTGAATTAATCGCTATATGGGAAGGTGAAAAGCTAACTAAAGAAAAAGCCTTTGAAACTTCTGGAATAAAAACTGTGTATTGGTTACAAGACCTCGAAAAAATATTCTTTGAGATTATGACACAATGTGACACTGTATATGTAAATACGAATGAGCATTATAGAGCAAATGTTGAAACCGAAACAAGAGAGGATCGTTTTACTACTTGGTGGAAAGCAAAATATCCAGCTCATTCTGTTGCTAAAAGTAATCCCATTTTACAGCGCTTACGTTCTGTAAAAGATCCAATAGAAATTGATCTAATGCAAACTGCTTGTAATATCACTGAAAAAGGGTTTAGAAGATTACTTGGTTTTGTAAAACCAGATGTATGGGAATATAATATTGAAGCGGAATTACTGCACGAATTTATAAACCATAGGTCTAAAGGTTTTGCATATACTCCTATTATAGCTAGCGGTAATAATGCAAACGTTTTACATTATATTGAAAATAACCAACAATGTAAAGCCGGAGATCTTATCTTAATGGATATTGCTGCAGAGTATGCCAATTACTCCAGTGATTTAAGTCGTACAATTCCTGTTTCAGGTAAATTCACAGATAGACAAAGAGCAGTTTATGATGCTGTTTTACGCGTTAAGAATGAAGCTACTAAAATGTTAGTACCAGGCACTATTTGGGCTGATTATCACGTAGAAGTTGGTAAAATTATGACCTCTGAATTATTAGGACTTGGACTTATTGATAAAGCAGATGTGCAAAAAGAAAATCCTGACTGGCCAGCGTATAAAAAATATTTTATGCACGGTACCTCACACCATATTGGATTAGATACGCATGATTATGGAATTCTAACAGAACCTATGCAAGCAAATATGGTATTTACTGTAGAACCTGGAATTTATATTCCCGATGAAGGTTTTGGAATCAGATTAGAAGATGATGTTGTAATACAAGAAAAGGGAGAACCCTTTAATTTAATGGCAAATATTCCTATAGACGCTGAAGAAATAGAAGAATTGATGAACTAGTAATAAAACTAGATTTTAATATCAAAACAGATAAAAAACCCGATAGTTCTAGAACTATCGGGTTTTTTATGATCGTTTTTTGAAATTTTATAGAATATTTATACCCGTTTCATCGTTGCATATCAAAACCTTAAAGCATCAGAATGCAACGAATGAAAATTACAGCAGGCCATCAACAAGCAATGCCATATATGGTTGTTGAAAATGCGGAGGATTTTATCGACTTCATCCGAAAAATTTTCAATGCACAGGAAATGATTCGAAAAGTAGATCCTTCTTATAAAATCGAACATTCCGAAGTAATGATTGGTGATACCACCTTAATGATAACAGAAGCTTCTACAACCTACCCAGCACAAAACACATCCATGTATGTATATGTAAAAGATACAGATCAGACCTATTATAATGCGATAGATGCAGGCGCCAAATCCCTTATGGAACCAATGGAAGAAGATTACGGAGCTCGCGGAGCAGGTTTTAAAGATCCTTACGGTAATACTTGGTGGATTGCTACCTTAAATTAATCACAACCTAAATCTATTCTAGATACATTATCGTTATTTGGGAAACAATTTCCAGAATTAATAGATTCAGGAACATATCTAGTTAATTCGGGATCTCTTAAACTATTGGCAATAAATGAAGTCATATTATCTATTTCTTCTGCTGTTAATTGTATAGTTCCAAATTGAGGAGCTAGATTTTCTAATGGTACTTCTGTGCTTTGTGGAACTCCTTCATTTTTATACGATATTACATCTTTTATTGAAGTAAATGTTCCTCCATGACCATAAAAACGACTGTCTATTAAATTATAAAGTGTTGGTGTTTTAAACTTAAAATCATCCACCGGATTATTCGTAAAACCACCTCTTCCTCTTTTAACCTTATCAATATTTACATCATATAAAAGCAATGCACCATTTACATTATCAAAATCACCCATACCAAAAGAATAAAAACCTTTATCATTTAATGCAGGTCCTGTATGACATTCATAACATTTTCCTTTTCCAAAAAAAGCAATCGCTCCCTTTTTCTCAGTATCAGTAAGTGATTCATTATTTCCTTTTAACCAATTCTGCCAAGGTGATTTATTTGCTAATAAAGTTCTTTCATAAGCAGCAATAGCCAAAGCTCCAGTACGTTTTGTATACCTTTCACTTTCTACCACATCAGGAAATGCAGCATCAAAAAGTTCTTTATATCCAAAAGTATTTACAAACTCATCATCTATCTGTAGTCTATGCACTTTTTGTCCTTTTATTGCCTGAACTTCTACACCTTGAAATCCTAAAAAATTTTCTTGAATCTCTGTCCAACTAGCTTCTGTTCCCGCATTTGTTCCTGTTCCTCCGAACTGTCCATTCCAAAGCATAACATCCTGATAAGCAACATTTAATAATGTTGGAGACTTGATTGGTTGTACATCTATAGAATCTCTAGGAACAGAAGTATCCGCTACTCTTTCTTCTCCTCGTATCCCAAAACCAATTCCACACTCTCCGATTCCTTGTCTCACTCCAGCTGCAAAACCAGCTGCCGCCTGATGACAAGAAGCACAAGAATATGTTGCTTTCATCTCAATAATTTTTGGATTTCCTCCAGTAGCAGTTTCGTGTAGTAATAATTTTCCTAAAACAACTTTTTCTTCAGTAATTGGATTTAAAGGATCTTGAGGAATACTTACATAATCATTACTCTCTGGTAACATAAAAAAAGACGTTCCTATTCCATTAGAAGCCTCATCTAACACATTTAATAACTCTGTATCAAGATCAGATTCAATTGGAATATAATCATCCTTAGAACAAGAAGATATTAACAAAATAATTGCAGCAATAAGTAATAGTTTTTTCATGGATATATGTTTTTCCCTCTTTTTAAAATTTCCCCTACTAACATTCTTAATTAAATGTTAAAGATTGCGAATTTAATAAAAAAGGAAATACCGTATGTTAATTACTTTTTAAAAATATAATTAATCTATTTTTTAGAAGTTAATTTGATAAACACATTGCTCAAAACAAAACAAAACATCGCCGGTAATAACCAGGCTAAACTATAGTTTCCCAAAGGAATCATTTCTAAAACATTCTGAACCTGCTCTTTAAATCCTATTGAAGCTAAAAAATCTGGTAAACTAAATACCATTGTTATGATTACCACGGACCTAAACACTATTACAGAAGTAAACCGATCTGGTAAAACATTTAATAAAATCAACACAATCGTTATTGGATATATAAACATTAGCGCTGGTATTGCTACAATAATAATATCGTGCACATCTAACTGCCCCATTACAACACCTAGAATACATCCTACGACAGAAGTTATAATATATGCCAACTGAGACTCTTTAAATACTCCTTTTATAAAATCTGCTGTACCTGTAACTATTCCAACCGCAGTAGTAAAGCAAGCAAGAGAGACCAAAACACTTAAAAAAGTACTTCCTATATTTCCTAAGGTTTTTATACTTAAACCAGATAGTAGTTCTGTTCTACTAATTCCCTGTTCAAAATCATTATTAAATAAAGCTCCGTTATATATTAACCCTGCATACACAATAAAAAGACCTATTCCTGCAATCAATCCAGAATTACGTATCAATAATCGATTTTCTTCAAAACTTTTTTTTCCATTCAATTGAAGTGAAATAATTATCACTCCACCTACTACAACTGCACCGATTGCATCAAAAGTTTGATACCCTTCTAGAAGTCCTTCTATTACAGGAGTCTCAAAAACGGAAATATTCATTGGGGAGTGCGTAGAAAAAACACCAATCAATATGATACTAAGAATTACAACAAAAATAATAGGAGTAAGAAATTTACCAAGGATGTTTAAAATTTTAGATCTATTAAGTACAAAGAATAATACAATCACGAAGTAAATACTACTTGTAAGAAGAGAGCTTGTCCCAAAAAATGGTTGAATTGCCATTTCATGAGTAACAGAAGCTGTTCTGGGTGATGGTAAAGAAATAGATATAGCATATACAATCAAACAATAAATAAGGCTAAATGTTGGTGAAACCTTTTTTCCAAAATCTAACATGGTTCCTTGTAATCTTGCATGCGCAAAAATCCCAAGTAATGGAAGTACAACTGCCGATATAATAAAACCAATGGTAACCCAAAACCACATATCCCCTCCTTTAAAACCAAGATTAGGAGGTAAAATCAAATTTCCTGCTCCAAAAAACATAGAGAACAAAGCAAATCCTGTTATAAAAGTTTCTTTATTAAATCGCATTTGGTTACGTTTATATCGCTTTAGCGAATATTGATTAAAAAGTTGAAATATAAAATTTCAAAATGACATTAGCATATAAAGGGATTGAAATTAATTACCATGTTTCTGGAAAAGGCTCTCCTATAGTTTTTTTACATGGCTTTTTAGAAAATCTAACAATGTGGGATGAGATAGTTTCTTATTTTTCTGATACTTATACTTGTATTACAATTGATTTATTAGGACATGGAAAAACCGATTGCATAGGTTACATACATAGAATGGAAGATATGGCAGAAGCGGTAGATGCAGTTATTAATAATATCATAACGGATCAACCAGTATTAATAGGTCATTCTATGGGAGGATATGTTTCATTAGCATATTTGGATTTATTTCCTAAAAAGTTATCGGGACTAGTATTGTTAAATTCGACATCATTCTCAGATAGTGAAGAAAGAAAAATTAACCGCAGTCGCGCAATTGGTATTGTAAAGAAAAATCCAAATGCATACACAAGTATGGCAATTGCAAATCTTTTTGCCAAAGAAAATCGAATTAAATATAAATCTCAGATTGAGAAAATAAAAGATGAAGCTTCAAAAAACCCATTGCAAGGAATTATTTCGGCTCTAGAAGGTATGAAGATCAGAAAAGATTATACGGAAACATTACTTACGTTTAATAAACCTAAAATAATTTTTGCTGGTAAAAAAGATCCTGTATTATCTTATCAACAAAATCTTGAGGAATCAAAACTCTGTAATACTGATTTCATCTCTTTTGAAGGAGGCCACATGTCTTATATCGAAAATAAAGACGATCTATTAAAATCATTAGATCAATTCCTATCAAACAAGTAAACTATTCTCCCATATTTACTAACCATATCATCTTCTAATAAAAACACCATATCTAGGTCTCATTTATCCGATTAAATACGTTTTTAAAGGTCAAAAACACTATAAAATACATTTTATCAGCAAAATTTAACGTTTTTTCAAAAAATTTTCTTACAAAAAATTGTTAATAACTAAAAAAATGTTATTATTGTACTGATAATGAACTTTTAACCCCTAAAATATGAAGAAATATACCCCACATTCGTCATTCTCCATATCAAAAATATATTGTGTTTTATTTGGTCACAATTATGTAACTTCTAAACAAGTTACGCATCATATAAAAGAATATACGTGCTCACATTGTGGAGAACAAGCAACTACTAATAGTAGAGGAAGACTTGAAGTTATGACTCCTAAACTAAAAGAAATTAATGATGTTTTAGCTTCTGTTCACGCTAAAAAAGCAGCAAGAATTAAAGGTAAAATAAAGTTACAAGCCGCTTCTTAAAATTATTCTTTTATAGGATTCCATCCCTGTGCAACTAATTGAATCTTCTCATTAGCTCGGGTTACTAGTCCAATTCCACTTTTTTCATCAGTAATATGTCCTATTACTGTAAGATTAGGATTTGCTTTAATCTTGGGAAAATCTTCTTGTTTAATTGTAAAGAGTAATTCATAATCTTCACCTCCACTAAGTGCAACTGTTGTACTATTTAATTTAAACTCCTCACAAGTAGAAATTACAGCTGGATCTAAAGGTATTTTTTCTTCATAAAGATTAACACCAACTTTAGATTTTGTGCATAAATGAATAACCTCAGAAGATAAACCATCACTTATATCGATCATACTAGTTGGTTTTACATCTAACGCTTTAAGAAGTTCTTTAATGTCTTTTCGAGCTTCTGGTTTTAGTTGTCTTTCTATTAAATAAGAATACTGATCTAAATCCGGTTGAGAATTAGGATTAGCTTTATATACTTGTTTTTCTCTTTCTAAAACTTGAAGGCCCAAGTAAGCAGCTCCTAAATCCCCAGAAACCACTAATAAATCATTTTCCCCAGCACCATCACGATACACTAAACTATCCTTATCGGCTTGCCCAATTGCAGTAATACTAATCATTAAACCTGTCGTAGAAGACGTTGTATCACCACCTACTACATCTACATTATATATTTTTGCTGCAGTTTCAATTCCTGCATATAATTCTTCCAAAGCTTCTAAAGGAAATCTATTTGATACTGCAATAGAAACTGTAATCTGTGTAGCAGTTGCATTCATTGCATATACATCGGAAAGGTTTACCATTACAGCTTTATAACCCAAATGTTTAAGTGGTACATATGATAAATCAAAATGCACACCCTCAATCAAAAGATCGGTGGTAAGAACACATTTTTTATCTTTAAAATCTAATACTGCTGCATCATCACCAATACCAAGAATAGTAGATTCTTGTTGAATTTCAAAATTTTTAGTCAAATGATCTATCAATCCAAATTCTCCTAATTCAGACAGCGATGTTCTAGATGTATTTTTATCTTCAATCATAAATGCAAAGGTAGGGAACAAGGTGATTTGATTGCACAAAAAAATCCTGAAAATCGGGATTTTAATAATTCCAAATCTAATTACAAACATTCTCCTTGCTTCTTCCTCTGTAAAAAGAGTACAATTAAATTATAAGTACTATCAAAGCCACCACTTAACTCCAATTTCTAGCTATAGAGAGATTAGCCATAGAAACTTCTTTCATTTCCATTACGTTCTTAATACTATATTTCTACAAACTTAATTTTCAATAATTTCTTCGTTTAACATCCTTATATCAACAGTCATAAAATTTTGTTACCTTTTTAACCAAAGTATAGACAAAAAATAACCCCTCTAAATTACCTTTTAAGTAGCTTCAATACTATGGGTTTATAGGGTATTTCTTAATTAACCTGTTATATATATGTACTCTTCATCAATAATTAATTCTAGTAGATTAAACATGAAAAAATACTTTAGTACCGTCGCATTTATTTCGATCCTTTTATCTTTTGTAAACTGTAGTAATGATGATGAGAATACAAATCCTCCAACTAGTGCTTGCTCAACTGAAAGTGATGGAGGTATATATCAAAGTTGTGGGATTGATTTCGTTTCTTCAATATCACTTTCCGAAATGGGAGCTACCGGAGGAAATGATAGTTGGGGATGGACTGACCCTAGCAATGGAAAAGAATATGTAATTATGTGCCTAAACAACGGTACTGCTTTTATTGATATTTCTACTCCCGAATCCCCTATTTATTTAGGAAAACTTCCTACAGCAACTGAAAATAGTTCTTGGCGAGATGCTAAAGTATATCAAAACCATGCTTTTATAGTAAGTGAAGCTGCTGGCCATGGAATGCAGGTTTTTGATTTAACTAGTTTGAGAAATGTAACTAATACGCCACAAACCTTTACAGCAAATACAACATACACTGGTTTTGGCAGTGCACATAATATTGTCATCAATGAAAACACCGGTTATGCATATGGGGTAGGAACATCTACTTTTGGTGGAGGACCTCACTTTGTAAATATTCAAGACCCTACAAACCCTGTGGCAGCAGGAGGTTTTATTTCTGATGGAGGAGATGCTTATAGTCATGATGCGCAAGTTGTAACTTATAATGGCCCTGATACTGACTATACCGGTCGCGAAATTCTAATTGGTAGTAATCAGATAGAAATAGTAATTGCTGACATTACTGACAAAAATGATCCTATAACCATTTCTACTATCAATTATGAAAATATTGGGTACACTCATCAAGGATGGTTTACAGAGAATCAACGGTTTTTCTTGTTAGGAGACGAACTTGATGAACAAAGAGTAGGTTTTAATACCAGAACAGTTGTATTTGATTTTGAAGATTTGGATAACCCAAAATTTCATATGAATTATATAGGATCAACTCCAGCTATAGATCACAATGGATATGTAAAAGGAAATAAATTTTATTTAGCGAATTATAGAGCGGGTATTAGAATTATTGATATTTCAGGTATTGCATCTATGTCGATGACCGAAATAGGATATATAGATACCTTCCCATCAAACAATAGTGCTGGGTTTAGTGGTGCCTGGAATGTATATCCATATTTCGAAAGTGGTAATATTGTCATTAGTGATATTAACTCAGGATTTATATTGGTAAAAGAAAGTAACCCCTAAAAAATAACACAATTATACTCTTAAAAATCAACCAATGAAAAAAACATTCCTACTTAATTTAATTTTTTTACCATTCATTTTACAATCTCAAACAATATGTGATAATGGAATGGCTGGTTCTTTTCCATGTAATGATTATGATCTAATGTCTCAAATTCCATTATCAACTATGAATGCTAATGAAGGTAGCGATAGCTGGGGATGGACGGATTCTAGCGATGGTAAAGAATATGCGATTATCGGATTAGACAACGGAACTGCTTTTATTGATGTTTCTGATCCAATAAGTCCAATATATCTTGGTAAATTACCTTCTGCAGTTGGATCAAGTTCTTGGAGAGATGTAAAAGTATACCAAAACCACGCCTATATAGTCGCTGATTTTATTTCGTCCGGTAGTCATGGAATGCAAGTGTTTGACCTTACTAGATTACGAAACATTGCAAATCCTCCAGAAACATTTACTGAAGATAATAGATATACTGGTTTTGGAAATGCGCATAATATTGTAATTAATGAAGATTCTGGATTTGCCTATGCTGTTGGAACAAGCAGATCCGGAACATATCAAGGAGGACCTTTATTTATTGACATTCGAGATCCTAAAAATCCGGTTGATGCTGGCGGATTTCTCTCTACAGGAGGAGAAGCATATAGTCACGATGCGCAAGCTGTAATTTACAACGGTCCGGATACAGATTACACTGGTCGCGAAATTCTAATTGGAAGCAATGAAATTGAAATCGTAATTGCGGATATCACCGATAAGTCAAATCCAGTAACCATATCTACTATTGGTTATTCTGACATCGGATATGTTCATCAAGGGTGGTTTACAGAAGATCAGCGTTATTTTTTACTTGGGGATGAAGGAGATGAAAGTCGAGTAGGATTTAATACTAGAACTATCATTTTTGATTTTAATGATCTTGACAATCCAGCTTTCCACATGAATTATACTGGCCCCACTCCTGCAATTGATCATAATGGGTATGTAAAAGGAGATAAATTCTATATGGCCAATTATAGAGCTGGATTACGTGTTCTTGATATTTCTGATATTGCCAATAATAATGTAACTGAAATAGGTTCTTTTGATACTTATCCATCTAGTAACAGTGCAGCTTTTAACGGTGCCTGGAGCATCTACCCTTATTTTGATAGTGGTAATATAGTAATCAGTGATATAGAAAGAGGGTTTTTACTTGTTAGACAAACTAATACATTAAGTACTAATGATTTTGAAGAAAAATCAAATTTTGCAATCCACCCTAATCCCGCAAATTCTAACATTACAATTGAAGGAAGAAACGCGATAGGATTAGAAAAAATAGAAATCTATAATGTTATTGGTAAAAAAATCGATGAGTTCAATAACCCTAACAATACCAAAAATATCACATTACCACTAGCATATGCACCTGGAATGTATTTAGTTAGGATAAATGATATTACCAAAAAATTAATTATTAAATAATCTCTAGTTTTCGTTGAAAAATTAAAATTTAATAACTCAACAGCTATAAATAGAATATAAAACAATTAAATACTGATTACGAGATGGTTAAACCGGATAAATAGTGTGGAAAGCTAGGACTGAGTTTGGAGTTTTTTAGACTAATTTTGTGTAATTCACTAGTTTTCAAGAACTAGTTTAAGCTAACTACTAAATTACACAAACTCATGAAAAAACTAACCTTAGCTTTATGCTTCATAGTATGCTCTACTATTTGCCGAAGTCAAACACCTTGTACTAATGGATTTGCCGGATCTTATCCATGTAAAGATTACGACCTTATGTCTACTATTTCACTTTCTCAAATGAATGCTAGTTCTGGAAATGACAGTTGGGGATGGACTGATACCCAAACATCTAAAGAATATGCAATTATTGGATTAAACAATGGTACAGCATTCATAGATATCTCTAACCCTACCAGTCCGATTTATTTGGGAAAACTTCCTACGGCCACAGGCAATAGTCTTTGGAGAGATGTTAAGGTCTATAACAACCATGCTTTTATTGTAAGTGAAGCTTCAGGTCATGGAATGCAGGTTTTTGATCTAACTAGATTGCGTAACGTTTCTAATCCTCCTTCAACTTTCTCTGCAGATACCAGATATACTCAATTTGGAAACGCACATAATATTGTAATTAATGAAGATACTGGGTTTGCTTACATTGTAGGAGCACAAAGAGGTTCTGGACCATATAATGGAGGCCCTTTGTTTGTGAATATTCAAGACCCTAAAAATCCAACCAATGCAGGTGGTTTTTTATCTGGAGGTCAAAGAGCATATACTCATGATGCTCAAGTAGTCACCTATAACGGTCCTGATCCAGATTATAACGGAAGAGAAATTCTTATCGGAAGTAACGAGATCGAAGTAGTGATTGCAGACATTACAGATAAGTCCAATCCGGTAACAATCTCTACAATACAATACACAAATATTGGATATACTCATCAAGGGTGGTTCACTGATGATATGAGATATTTCCTTTTAGGAGATGAAACAGATGAGCAAGGTGTAGGATTTAATACGCGAACTATCATATTTGATTTTGAAGATCTAGATAATCCGCAACAACACATGATATACAATGGACCTACTCCAGCTATTGATCATAATGGATATGTAAAAGGAGATAAGTTTTATTTAGCTAATTATAGAGCCGGATTTAGAGTTATTGATATTTCGGATATAGGAAATACAAATATTAATGAAATTGGATATTTTGACACGTATCCATCTAGTAATAGTGCTTCTTTTAATGGGGCTTGGAATATTTATCCATATTTTAACAGCGGAAATATAGTAATAAGTGACATAGAAGGAGGGTTCTTCTTAGTAAGAAAAAGCGAACCTGGAGATGGTGGTGGAGGTGACTGCTCATCAGTAGTAACTTCTTTTCCATTCAATGAAAGTTTCGAATCTAGTTTTGGATTTTGGGAAAACGCTTCTGATGATGATCTGAATTGGACTAGAAATTCTGGAGGTACTCCTTCCACGGGAACAGGTCCAACCGCAGCCTCAGATGGTAATACTTATATCTATGTAGAAGCTTCTGGTAATGGAACAGGTTATCCAAACAAAAGTGCAGTTTTAAATTCTCCCTGTTTAAATTTCACCAATCTTACTTCGCCAAGTCTTACCTTCCAATATCACATGTTAGGAAGTGCAATTAACAATTTAACCGTAGAAGCAAGAATTGATAACCAAGGAAATTGGTCTTCTATATTTAGCAGAAACGGAGCTCAAGGAAGTAACTGGAATACCGAAACAATAGATTTATCTTCATATTCTGGAGAAGCAAGTGTTCAATTACGATTTAATGTCATAACAGGAAATGGTTCTCAGGGGTGGCAGAGTGATATTGCTATAGATGATATAAGTATAATAGACGAAACCACTCCTCCTCCGACATGTGATAGTATAGATTTTAGAAATTTTCAGATCACTCCGTTTTCCAATCAGGATTCAGCTGGTGACTTTGTTGTAAATAATACTGGAACAACATTGTCACTTACCAATAATACGTGGAAATATATTCCTTATGACTATACGGTAACTCCTAATACTGTAATTGAGTTTGAATTCAGAAGTTCATCACAAGGAGAAATTCATGCTATTGGTTTTGAAAACGATAATACTCTAACTTCCACTAGATATTTTAAAGTACATGGTACACAAAATTATGGGGTTACCAATTATGACAACTATTCTGGTAATGATTTTACAACATATGTAATTCCAGTGGGAAGTTTTTATACCGGAACGATGGACAGGTTGGTATTTATTAATGACAATGATGGGGGTTCTGGTAATAACTCGGATTTCTCTTCTATAAAAATCTATGAAGGCTCTTGCGGAAGATATAATAACCAACAAATAGTAACCTCTAGTATCATTCCTGTTTTCGGTAATGAAGATGAAGATATTATGGCATTGAAAATTTACCCCAATCCAGTATCTGGTCAAGTCTTAGAAGTATTTTTAAATATGGATCAAACTGCATCGTATGAAATTATATCTATTACGGGACAATTGATAAGTAAAGGAAACGTTACAAAAACAATAGACGTCTCAAGTTTAAATCCTGGAGTTTATCTTTTAAAAGTTTTTAATGATAGCAACCAGATTACCAAACGTTTAATAAAAAGATAATTAAATATTGAATAATAACAAATGTGTAAACTCAAGTTCTTTTATAAATCCTTATTAATTTTTATTGTTACAAGTATTGTAGCCTGTAGTAGTGATGATAACACAACCTCCCAGCCTCCTATAAATCCTGATGATGGTTTTCAAGGAACTGTAGAATGGGTTAAAACTTTTGGTGGAAGTGGTGAAGATGATGCTTTATCTATTATAGAAGCTGACGATGGGAGCTATGTTGTTTTTGGATATACTCAAAGTATTGATGGCGACATATCTGATAAAGATGCTACAGATAGTGATTTTTGGGTTTTAAAACTTTCTACAGAAGGAACTATTGTCTGGAGTAAAACCTATGGTGGTACCGGAGATGATCGCGGACAAAGAATTATTAAAACCGTAGATGGTGGCTACGCATTAGTTGGCTATAGCAGAAGTACTGATGGTGATGTAAGTGAAAATGCAGGATTGCAAGACTATTGGATGGTGAAAATTGATGCTTCAGGAAATTTGGAATGGGAAAAATCTTTTGGATTTCCCGGGATTGATCGAGCATTCTCTATTGTACAGACTTCTGATAATGGTTACTTCTTAACCGGTTTTCTAGACGTTACAGCTAGTAATGGTGAGGGAAATGACAATAGAACATTTTTTGACAAACATGGAGTTGGAGAATTCTGGGGAATTAAATTAGATGCTTCAGGAAACAAAGAATGGAGACGTTATTTCGGAGGAACTGATAATGATAGAAGTTATGATACTGTACAGACTCAAGATGGGGGTTTTTTAATGATAGGATCCTCGGAAAGTAATGATTTTGATGTTACCGCAAGTAAAGGTAGTTACGACTTTTGGGTCGTTAAAATTAATACTGAAGGAACTAAAGTTTGGGAAAAATCCTTTGGAGGTTCTGAGATTGATGTTGGATACGCAATTGCAACATCTGGTGATGGAAAATATATTATTGTAGGAGATTCTAGAAGTACTGATGGTGATATTTCTAATGCTAAAGGAAACGCAGATCTATGGATGATTCAAATTGATGACAATGGAAATTTAATCTGGGAAAAATCATTAGGAGGAACAGAGTTTGATACAGCAAGAGGAATTCATACTACGCAAGAAGGTGGTTTTATTATCACTGGTAATTCCAGAAGTAACAACGGAGATGTTGATGAAAATCAAGGGCAAAGTGATATCTGGAATATCTTAATTGATAGCAATGGAGATGTAACTTGGAAATCTACTATTGGAGGGACTTCAGCAGAATTTGCAGTCGGGTGTATGGAGACACAAGACAAGAAGATCTTGATTGTCGGAAGTACCGAAAGCAATGACATAGACATTTCTAATAATCAAGGAGGTAAAGACGTTATAATTATTAAATACAAATGAAAATGAAAAAATTCACACTAATACTACTCGCTTTAATAACTTTAATATCTTGTAAAGATGATGATCCAAATATGGACAACAATCCTAAATTTGGTTCATTAGATATAGATTTCATTAACAAGGTGGGGGCAAATCTTTTAATACTGGATACTGAATCTTATAATAACCAAAGCAATGAAAGTTATACGATTTCTGAATTAAAATATATCATTAGTAATATTGTTTTAATCAAAGAAAACGGAGATGAGTTTACATATCCAGTTGCAGATAGTTATTTCTTAATCAATGAGGAAGTATCATCGAGTAAGAAAATTTCTCTTAGTAATATTGATACTGGTGTTTATACTAAAATAAAGTTTGGTATTGGAGTTGATCAATCTAACTACCCTCTAAATGGAGTTGCTAATTTTATTCCTACAGCAGAAGAACAAGGGATGTTATGGTCTTGGTCAGCTGGATATAAATTTGTTAAATTTGAAGGTTCTTTTACTCCTCAAGGAGGAACTTCTAGTGATTTTTTACTGCATATAGGAAGTCATGGAGAAGTTTTGGATAATTATAAAGAAGTTACTTTAGATATCTCAAATACTATTACCATAGAAGATCAAACTAATTCGGACTTAGCAATTGATACAGATGTCGCTAAAATTTTTGATAGTACAAATACTCATTCTCTTGAACAGAAAAGTGATGTACAAGTAGACCCTGTAAACGCTCCTATATTAGCAGAGAACATAAGCACAATGTTTTCTATAAATAATGCATCTAATTAAATGATAAAGAACTTAGGTTACATAGTATTAATTCTTATCGGAGTCTCGTGTGGCTCCGATAAAGAAGACTATATACCTATTGATCAAAATTCATCTTTAGAATTTACAATTCCCTCTAATTTTCCAGAACCAACTTATAATGTAACACTTAATCCTCCTACAGAAAAAGGATTCGAATTAGGTAAAAAACTTTTTTATGATGGTCGCTTATCCTCTGATGGTGTTATTTCTTGTGGATTTTGTCATATTCAAGATTTTGCATTTACGCATCATACGCATATCGTAAGTCATGGGGTAAACGGAGCACTTGGTACACGTAATGCACAGCCTTTACACAATCTGGCTTTTATGAACGAGTTTACTTGGGATGGAGCTGCTATACATTTAGATCTGCAACCAATTATACCTATTACAGCAGAAGTAGAAATGAACGAATCTTTTACGGGGATTATTAAAAAACTCGAAGAACAACCTGAATATGTAAAGTTATTTGCCGAGGCTTTTGAAGATCAAAAAATTAACTCCGAAAATTTGCTCAAAGCGTTATCACAATTCATGATTATGATGATTTCATCAAATTCTAAATACGACAAAATTGAGAGAAACGAAGGTTCTGTTTTTACCGCAGAAGAAACTGCAGGTTTTGAATTGTTTGCTTCTAAATGTGCTTCTTGTCATGCTGGAACACTATTTACGGATCAGTCATATCGTAATAATGGCTTGTCAATCAATCCACAGTATAATGACATAGGCCGCAACCGTGTCACTGGTCTTGCTTCTGATCTACACAAATTTAAGGTTCCTACGTTAAGAAATATCGAATTAACTTTTCCCTATATGCATGATGGTAGATTAAAAACACTGAAAGATGTATTGGATCATTATAGTGATGGTATGGTTGACTCAGAAACTATAGATCCTCTTTTTAAAAACCCTGATAGAACGGTTATGGGAATTCCAATGACAGAAGAAGAAAAAAATCAAATTATCTCCTTCTTAAAAACCCTTACAGATGATGATTTTGTAAATGACAATCGTTTTTCTGAATTCTAAAAAAGCTGTGAATACAAGTTAAAGATTGATCCACAGTTTATTTTAATGTTTTATCCAAATTAATTTGGATAAAGAGATTTGGTTCCATTAGAAATAATGTTACTTCCTACTCCACTGACAGAAACCTCAAACTTTTCTTCATTAAATTTTAACGAAGCAATAGGTGTACAGAGTCCTAAAGCATATTGACCTCTACCATAACTTCCTGTTTCTTTTAAAACCTTACTTTCCGATTTAGCAGAGCCAATATTCATATGTCCATAGTCAGTAATATCAGTATTACTTACCGTACCATTAGTATGATACACTGTAATTTCATAATAAATAGTTCCTCTTCTCGAACCCCAAAGCCAATTTCCATACCAACTTCTTTTATATGAATTCCATCTAACTCCAGCTTTTTCATTATCATTATTCTTAAGTTCAGTTTCAGATTCTGGATTCATCATAATAAGACCTATCATGAGGTTATCCCAGGTAATACCTGCATCACTATAAAAAGTTGTTGTTTTAAAAGTTTCTCCTTTATAATTCCATGTCAATTCCATTGCTTTATCCCCCACTTTAATCTGATCTGATGCATATTCTTTTAAAAGATCACTACCCTCTTGTGTCTTACTAGGAAGTAACTTATCTAAATCCCCAATAACTACCGTTTTAGGATCCATAATATTACCATAAGCCACAGTCGTAGAAGATTTTGATAAAGCATCAAAAGTCATGTCCAAACTTTTTGTATTAGGGACTTTTCCTATGATATTATAATCAATAATTTGTAAGATTCCTCCCATGTATTTTTCTAAATTCTCTTTTGTTGCTTCTAATTGATTTAGCACTTCTTGAGGAATTTCTTTGTCTGTAATAGACGTTAGTCCATATTCTGATTCCAACAATGCATCTGGTTCTTGATATACTTCGGTTGTTTCATCTTTTGTACAAGAAAATATTAGCATTAAAACCAATGCAATCTGCATCATTTTAACGATAATTTTGTTTACGGTTTTCATAAAAATGGTTTTAAGAGTTAGTGAACAATATAGTTCTAAGATTTTTTGATTTGCGCAAAATCAATTTCATGTCTAAACAGGTATATATTCAAAATAGACACACTATCAAAGTTATAGAAGTTAACTACTACTGAGTTCTGAATATTAGTAGATGGTTTAAAATATTTAGTGGATGGTTACAAATGAATGATAGTTTGTCATTTACGCAAATGAATTGTTACTTTGGTTCCAGGCTCTATTACATTTTCTTTTTCAAAGTTCTCTATAAACAAACTATTTTTAGGATGCATAGCAAGAATTCTTTCTTTTGTGACCTTAGACCCAAATGAACTGTTCTTCATAGTATTTTTCAATTCAGACGCTTTTTTTCTTCCTATACCATTATCTACGATTACTATTTTCACAGTGTGCTTATCAGGTTGACAAATTTTAATTTTTAATAGTTTTTCTCCTTTTTTATGATGAAGGCCGTGCCATATAGCATTTTCTATAAATGGCTGTAAACAAAGTGGAGGAATCTGTGTGTTAGCTAAATCTGCGGTTTTTTCGAAATAAAAAGAAAAGTTATTCTTCATCCTTAACCTTTCCAACTCTATATAATTTTTAACAATTTCTACTTCCTGCGATAATGAAATTGTTCTCTCTGTAGAGTTTTTCAATACCCTTCTAATTAGTTTAGAAAATTTAGTCAAATAATCTGATGCCTTTTCAATATCGTTTTTAAGAATATAATTGTTTATAGAATTAAGAACATTAAAGATAAAATGAGGGTTCATTTGTGCTTTAAGCGCAATTGTCTTAAGCTCAGCAGCTTCTAGCGAGCTCCTCATAAACCTCAATTGGGTTTCTTTTTTATCATCAGAAATCTTCTTGATTTTATTTCCAATCGCCAAGGCAAAAATCAAAATTTCTAGAATTGCTCCTATTTCCATAAAAATTATAGAATCATATGATAAATCGTTACTAACAGAAGAAAAATAGAGGCTTATGTTGGCCATAATTACATAGATAAAGGAACCTATAATAAGTAATTTAACTTGTGAAGCTTCTATTTTATATACTACGAAATAACTTACAAAAGCGAAAACTGTCATTAGGATTAATACGATAGCAACAAATACAAAAAGGTCTTTTGGTGACACGAAAACATCTAATACCCCAATAAGGAAAATAAAACTTATAAAAACCCATCTTGTAGCATTCAATACAAAATCCCATTTACGAATATATCTTTTAGTTTCTAGCAATTCGCGCATAAACGAGATATAAAAAGAATATGCTAAAAACTGCACTCCGTAAAAAATAATGGGTTTTCTAAAAGAAAAAAAAACATCATAAAAAACAATCGATCCGTAATACGAAAAATAAAAAAGAAGGCAAATTACGTAAAGACTATAAAAAAGAAATATTTTGTTTTTACTTCTAAAATATATCAATAGAGGATATAAAGAAATAACAAATAATACACCTTGTAACCATATATTGAAGTCTTGCGGTTTCAAACAAAAAAAGGATTAATACATCTTTACTAGAAATTCGTTTTTCCGATTTCTACTAATACTAGCATGTTGACCATTACTCATAATTATTACACCTCCTTGATTCTTTCTATATTCTTGTACATGACTAAGATTGATGCAATAAGAATTATGAACTCTAAAAAAGCAGCTGTCGGGTAAAACCTCCGTAACCTCTTTTAATGTTTTTGATAAAAACAACTTGCGATTATTGATTAAAAATACTTTAGTATAATTTCCTTCTGCTTTAAGCATAATAATTTCATCCTTTTTTAAAAAATGAATTACTCCGTTTACACAAAGTTTTATGATTGCGGTTTCAAAAGTAGTATTAACATTAATGTCTTGACAAAGTTTTTTATAAACCCGCATCAGGTCATCCTTATCAATGGGTTTCAATAAATAATCGAATACAGAAAACTGTATAGCTTTTAGTGCATAATTCTCAAAAGCCGATGTAATCACAACAAAGAAATTTCTTTGATGTAGTGCTTCTAAAATGTCAAAGCCATTAATATTTGGCATCTTTATATCTATAAAAACACAATCTAGGTTTGTGTTTTCAATAATTTTTATTGCCTCTAAAGGATTGGAAATTGTTTCAACAATTTCAATATATGGACAGTATCGACAAATTTTCCATTGCAATGATTGTATTGCATCTTCTTCATCGTCGATTAAAATTGACTTAATTGAATTCATTTCTAATAAAGTTTACGATTCCAAAAAAGTAATTCTCCTAATACTGATTTCCTTAACTCAAGGAACGTTAAAATTGTTACTGCACATCATAAAGAAATGTTATTATAATACTATAGTTTTGTGAAAGCGTCCAAATAATTACATATATAGGTGTGAGAAAATCAATCCTTTATTTGTTATTTATTGCCTCGTAAATTTTGCAATTAAATACAAAACATATATCATAAGTTTATTGGTTATAGATTATACCTATTCTAATATGTGCTAGATAAATGTTAGGTTATGTAAATAAAACCTACTTATGTAGTATATTTGCATTCAATTTAGAATTAATCTATATATATAATATGATTAAGGTATCAGACACAGCTAAAAAGAAAGTCGTAGAATTGATGAGTGATGATGGTTATGACGCTTCTTCAGACTACGTTCGTGTAGGTGTTAAAAGTGGAGGTTGTTCCGGTTTATCATATGACTTAAAATTTGATAAAACTCAAGAAGAAGGAGATAAAGTTTTTGAAGACAATGGTGTAAAAATAATCGTTGATAAAAAAAGCTTTTTATATCTTATCGGTACTACCCTAGAATATTCCGGAGGTCTTAATGGAACCGGTTTCGTTTTTAACAACCCAAACGCAAATAGAACTTGCGGTTGCGGAGAAAGTTTTTCCCTTTAAAAATTTAAAAAAAGATCTTAAGCTACCCCTTAAGACTTAATAAGATGGCATATACTGAAGACGACTTAAAAAAAGAATTAGAAACCAAAGAATACGAATACGGATTTTATACTGATATAGAATCTGAAACGTTTCCTGTTGGTCTAAATGAAGATATTGTTCGTGCGATTTCAAAGAAAAAAAATGAACCTCAATGGATGACCGATTGGAGACTAGAGGCATTTAAAGTGTGGGAACAGATGGAGGAGCCTGAATGGGCAAATGTAAATTATGAAAAGCCTAATTTCCAAGATATTTCTTATTACTCGGCGCCTAATAAAAAGCCTAAATATGATAGTCTTGATGAAGTAGACCCAGAATTACTGGACACATTCAAAAGATTAGGTATCTCTCTCGATGAACAAAAAAAATTAGCCGGTGTTGCAGTAGATATTGTAATGGACTCTGTTTCTGTTGCAACTACTTTTAAAGATACTCTTGCAGAAAAAGGCATTATATTTTGTTCTATTTCTGAAGCAATACAAGAACATCCCGAACTGGTAAGAAAACATATCGGATCCGTTGTTCCCCAAAAAGATAATTTTTATGCTGCTCTAAACTCAGCAGTATTTAGTGATGGTTCTTTTTGTTATATTCCTAAAGGTGTTAGATGTCCTATGGAGTTATCTACATATTTTAGGATTAATCAAGCAGGGACAGGTCAATTCGAACGTACTTTAGTGATTGCTGATCAAGGCAGTTATGTAAGTTATTTGGAAGGTTGTACTGCTCCTTCGAGAGATGAAAATCAATTACACGCAGCAGTTGTAGAATTAATAGCATTAGATGATGCGGAGATTAAATATTCTACTGTACAAAACTGGTATCCCGGTAATGCAGAAGGAAAAGGAGGTGTTTTCAATTTTGTAACTAAACGCGGTATTTGTGAAGCAAATGCCAAAATCTCTTGGACTCAAGTAGAAACAGGTTCAGCTGTAACATGGAAATATCCTTCTTGTATTCTTAAAGGGGATAATTCTGTTGGTGAATTTTATTCTATTGCTGTAACCAATAATTTTCAGCAAGCAGATACAGGAACGAAGATGATCCATTTAGGAAAGAATACTAAAAGTACTATTATCTCTAAAGGAATTTCTGCTGGAAAATCCCAAAACAGTTATCGTGGATTAGTGCAGATTAATAGTAGAGCAACCAATGCTCGAAATTTTTCTCAATGTGATTCTCTACTTATGGGCAATGAATGTGGAGCTCACACGTTTCCATATATTGAAGCAAAGAATAAAACTGCTCAAATAGAACACGAAGCAACTACTAGTAAGATTGGAGAAGATCAAATATTTTACTGTAATCAAAGAGGTATTGATACAGAAAAAGCAATTGCTCTAATCGTTAATGGTTTCAGTAAAGAAGTACTAAATAAACTTCCTATGGAATTTGCAGTAGAAGCTCAAAAACTTTTAGAAATTTCTCTTGAAGGTTCTGTTGGATAAAGTGTATAACTAACAAATTCACACAAATGAAAAAATCATTTCTCCTTATCATCGTAAGCTTTTTAATTTTTTCGTGTAAAAACGAAAAAACTCAATCATCAGATACAGAAACCACTTTAATACGTGGAGAGTTTATATTGATTGATAATGCCGGTGTTATAAAAGGTAAAGATTTTATTTACGGTGTAATCATTGACGATCTAGCTAATGAATTAAACGAAAAAATAAAGTCCTTACAAAGAGAAGAATATGATATGGTTCCTGTAGTAATTAAAGGAATTGTGAAGAAGAATACTGAAGAAGGTTGGCCTGAAGTTGTAGAAATAAAAGAAATTGTGGGTGTTAGTGAACCAACTTCAGAATTGCCTACTAAGATAAAATCTTCGGATTCGACATTACAGCCTAACGCATCAGGACACGAAGGTCATAATCATTAAAAAAATATTTAAAAGAAACAAAAATACAAGATGTTAGAAATTAAGGATTTACACGCTAGCGTTGAAGATAAAGAGATTTTAAAAGGTCTTAACCTAAATGTAAAAGCAGGAGAAGTACACGCAATAATGGGTCCTAATGGTGCTGGTAAAAGTACATTGGCTAGTATTGTCGCAGGAAAAGAAGAATATGAAGTAACAGAAGGTAATATTCTTTTAAATGGTGAAGATATAGAAGAATTAGCTGCAGAAGAAAGAGCCCATAAAGGCGTTTTTCTTTCATTTCAATACCCTGTAGAGATTCCTGGAGTTACGGTTACTAACTTTATGAAAACCGCAATTAACGAAACTAGAAAAGCACAAGGATTAGAGGAGATGCCTGCAAAGGATATGCTAAAGAAAATTCGAGAAAAATCTGAATTATTAGATATTGATCGCAAATTTTTATCTCGTTCCCTTAACCAAGGGTTTTCTGGTGGAGAGAAAAAACGTAATGAAATATTCCAGATGGCAATGATGGAACCTAAATTAGCGATCTTGGATGAAACAGATTCTGGTTTAGACATTGATGCTTTACGAATCGTTGCTAACGGAGTAAATAAATTAAAAAGTAAAGACAATGCAGTTATTGTAATTACTCACTACCAAAGACTATTAGATTATATTGTACCAGATTATGTACATGTTTTATATGATGGTAAAATTGTAAAATCCGGAACTAAAGAACTTGCTTTAGAATTAGAAGAAAAAGGATACGATTGGATTAAAGAAGAGATAAACGCATAATTATGGAGCTGAAAGAAAAATTAGTATCTTCTTTTCTTGCTTTTGAAAATACGGTAGATGTAGATGCTCCTGTTCATGATATCAGAAGTCAAGCTATAAAAGACTTTGAAGAAAAAGGATTTCCTACTAAAAAAGAAGAAGCTTGGAAATATACTTCGTTAAATGCTATTTTAAAGCATGATTATAGCATCTTTCCAAAAGAAGAAAATGCACTAGAATTTAAGGATGTACAAAAATACTTTCTCCATGATCTAGACACGTATAAAATTGTATTTATTGATGGTAAGTACTCTTCGCATTTATCAGAAACCACACATGACAAAATTGATGTGTGTTTAATGTCTTCTGCACTAAATCATGAGAAGTATAAGCCTATTATTGATAATTACTTTAATAAAGCAACTCCACAAGATGGTCTAACTTCATTAAATACAGCGTTCTCTAGAGAAGGTGCTTATATCTATATTCCAAAAAATAAATTAGCTGATAAGCCAATACAGGTTATTCACTTTTCTACAGGAAAAGAATCAACACAGCTTTTACAACCTCGTAATCTTATTGTAGTAGAAGAAAACTCACATGTACAGATTATTGAAAGGCATCAGAGTTTAACCGATAATCCGGTCTTAACAAATTCTGTTACAGAAATTTTTGCCGATAAAAGATCATTTGTGGACTATTATAAAATCCAGAATGATAATGAAAATGCTTCATTAATCGACAACACTTATATTAAACAACAAGCGCAGAGTGTAGCATCAGTACATACATTTGCTTTTGGAGGTAATATTACCAGAAATAACCTAAACTTTTACCAATACGGAGAAGGTATTGACTCTATACTTAATGGAGTTACTATCATTGAAGGTAAACAACACGTAGATCATAATACATTAGTACATCATACAGAACCTAATTGTGAAAGTCATCAGGATTATAAAGGTATTTTTGACGAAAAAGCTACAGGTGTTTTTAATGGTAAAATCATTGTAAACAAAGAGGCACAAAAAACGAATGCTTTTCAATCTAATAATAATATCTTATTAAGTGATAAGGCAACTATTAACTCTAAACCTCAGCTAGAGATTTTTGCAGATGATGTAAAATGTTCGCATGGCTGTACTATTGGCCAATTAGATGATCAGGCTCTATTCTATATGAGATCTCGTGGAATTGGAGAGAAGGAAGCTAGAGCATTATTAATGTATGCTTTTGCTAATAATGTATTAGAAAGTGTAAAAATACCTCAGCTAAAACAACGAATCAATAAATTAATAGCTAACAAACTTGGAGTAAATATTGGCTTCGATTTGTAGCAATAAAGTACTATAGTTATTAAAAAAAACCTCTTCAAAATATGAAGAGGTTTTTTTTTTAATTTCCTAAATGCTTTTCTATAAAAAGTAATTCCGCCTCTACTTTATGTAACTTATTATGGGGTTTTCTATATATATGTCCTTCATTTTTATAAATTAAAAGTTCTACTGTTGCCCCTTGCTCTTTTAACGTATAATACATCGCATAAGCGTTATGTGTTGGAACCCTTACATCCTTTCCTCCATGAGTTATCAATGTTGGAGTTTTAATGTTTTTTGCATAAAGAAAAGCACTCTCTTTATCAAACAATTCTGGATTATCCCAATAATGCAGTTGATTAAACTTAATAAGTTGTCCTATATCACCATCTCCAGTCCCATAACTTGCTCGCTCATTCCATATTCCACAACTTGGCAATGCAACTTTAAAAATATCAGTATTCCCTATTATCCAATTTGTTAAATGACCGCCATAACTTGCTCCTTTTATGATCATCTTATCTTTATTTGCCCATTTTTTATCTATTACATAAGTTACACCTGTTAGAATATCATCTGATGGTTTAGAGCTAGGATGACCATTTAAAGCTTCCATAAACTCTTGCCCACGACCAGTACTACCTCTATAATTAGGTAATAGTACTAGAAAACCTTTCGATGCCAATAATGAAGGCGCGTAATAATAATGTAATCCTCCTAGTGATATCGCTTCAGATCTACTCGACCTAGGGCCTCCATGAATATCAACAACAAAAGGTAGATTTTGAACACCTTTTTTTCCAGGAGGCCACATTAATACTCCTTCTATTGTTTCTCCAGAAGAATTCTTCCAACTTATTTTCTCTATTTCCGGAATTGGTTGAGCACTCAGAGAACTATTAAAATCACTAATTCTAATTGGATTATTTAATTCTTCTATTGTTCTTGCTATATATACCTCTTCGAAAGAAGAATTAGTAATCATCGTAAAAGCCATCAGACTTTTGTTCTTATTGTTTTTAAAATTGCTAATTGTTCCTTTGTGATCGCTTATTCTTTCAAAATGGTCATTTTTATAAGTATAAAAATTAGATGTCGTTGATTGCTGAGCATTAATAATAATTTCACTATTATTTAATGTTATGTAACTACTAATTCTTCCTTTAAAATTATCTAATTTTTTCCGATTTCCATTATTAGGATTAATAATACAAAGCCCATTGAACGTTGGATTATAGTGCTTTTTTTCAGGGTTTCCGTTAAAAAAAGATAAGATTTTATCTTCTCCAAACCAATTAGATTCATCCCAAACATAATCATCTGTAAGCTGTTTTTTTAAACTCCCATTTGTCGCGTCTATAATATAAGTATGGGAATCAGCATAAGAATTATTATCAAAATATGAAGAATGATTATAATTCGCATAAATCATATGCTTCTGATCCGGAGAAATATCAAAATGAACTACATTACTTTCTAAAGTAAACAATGAGTCTATCTTACCAGTCTCAAAATTCATTTTCTTAAAAGTTGTATGAATCTCATTCTTTGTTTTAGGAAAACTCAAAATATCTTTTTGACCTTTCTCCTTATTTTTTGCTTTAGATTCTAAAAAGATGAGAGTTGTACTATCTAATATTTTATAAGATGATAATTCCTTAAATTTTTCTCTTTCTTTTAATATTGGAGTTATTTTTTTAGGACTCTTACTAAGTGCCTTAAACAAACTATATCCTATACTGTCTTTTGCTTTAAAAATCAAATAGCGACTGTCGTTAGTCCAATTTAGTTGAGATATTGTATTACTAAAAAAATCTATTTTAGTTTTAGAGATTAATTCACCTTCATCATTTATTTCGTAATGCCACAACATCTTTTCTGTTGTATTTTCTTCTATATCATCATTAGAAGTAATCACTGCGATGTAATTTCCATTAGGAGAAATCGAAATAGTATTTACACTAATCTGCGAGAGATATTCTTTTACATTATACCCAGAATTTAATTGTAATTCTTGTGCCAATATTGTTAATGATATAAACATTGTACATAATAATACTCCATTTCTTTTTTGTTTAAACCGTAAGCCCCTCATTATAGTTTTTTAGAATTATTGGATATAAATCTCGTAAGAATTATTGTGATAATTTATTTTTTATTAAACAACTTATATAAAATATTTCTATTAGTTTATACTACTTACTATCTCCTTCAAAAAACTATTAAAATCTACTCCTGCATCACCAATCAACCCAAATCGTACAATTACTAAATCTTTAGAAGGAATAATAAAAACACGTTGTCCCTGAAACCCATTAGCAGAATACATGTCTTTTGGAGCATCAGGATAAAAACCTCCTGCATTTAACCAAAAATGCCCTCCATAATCACCTTCGGAGGTTGCAGTTGGAGTAGTAACATAATCAACCCATTCAGGGTTAAAAATTTGTTCTCCATTCCAATTCCCTTTATGAAGATATAACAACCCAAATTTTGCCCAATCTCTAACTGTAGCCCACGCATAAGAAGAACCCACATAATTACCCGCCATATCAGTTTCTATAAGCATAGAATTCATTCCTATTTTATCAATAAATTCACGGTACGGAAAATCAAGATACTCTTGGTAACTCTCAAAATGTCCTCTCAAAATACCTGATAGTAAATTAGAAACACCTGATGAATAATACCAATATTCATTTGGTTTGTGAATAGCTTCTTTATAAATCTGAGGTTTTGTCATATCTTGATCAAGGTATAACATTGTTGTTGCATCAGAAATAGATCCGTAATCCTCATCCCATGCTAAACCGCAATTCATTTGCAACAAATTATTGATTGTAATTTCTTTTCGTTCATCATTTTGCCATTCTTCTATTGGAGCTTTCTGATTTATATTAATCCTACCCTGTTTTTGTAATATTCCATAGTTAGTAGCTAAAATACTCTTAGTCATTGACCATCCTAATAAAACCGAGTTTTTATCATATCCATCCGCATATTTCTCTGCGATTATCTGATCTTTGTGTATCACTAGAACCGCTCTTGTCTTTTGTATATTTTCATCTTTTTTATCAAAAATAGAAGTAACTATAGATCCTATTTTTTGATAATCAACAGTATTAAAAACAGTATCCTTTTGTGATAAACTACCATATGGAAAAGGTAAATTCGTTTTAACTTTGCTTCTTTTAGGAGTCAAATACGACGCATTTTCATCAAAATCATCATCAATTACTACGCTTCCTAACCCTTCTCTATAAACAGCTTTTCTTTCATTCAATCCAAAAACCGATGCAATTACAGATTTTTCGGTCATATCTACCTCATCATCTGCTAGATGCACTGGAGCAAAATTATTATCGTTATTATCTGTAAATTCTACACTACGATTTCCAATAAAAACAGAAGAAGCCATATTCTTAGCAGAGTATCCGGAAAGTATTGTCAGTTTAGGGTAATTCCAAAAAACAGCAATGACTATGAATCCAATTAATCCTATAAAAACAAAGCCTAAAATCTTTTTAAATCGTTTCATTGTGTAAAGTGTTAAATCCTTTTAAAAATAAACAATATCACTTAGAAATAGTTCCTATTTTTGCAGAAAGAAATTGATATGCTAGATGTACAGAAAATACGGGAAGATTTTCCTATTCTGAAAAGAGAAGTAAACGGGAAGCCCTTGGTATATTTTGATAATGCAGCCACATCACAAACTCCTCAAGTAGTAATAGATGCTATTGTAGATTACTACAGTAATTATAATGCAAATATTCATCGTGGTGTACATACATTATCACAAGAAGCAACAGATGCATATGAGATTGCTCGTAAAAAAGTACAAAACCATTTTAACGCTGCACATCCTCATGAAATTATTCTAACTTCTGGAACTACCCACAGTATTAATATCGTGGCTACTGGATTCACTAATCTACTTACTAAAGGAGACGAAATTATTGTTTCGGCTTTAGAACATCACTCCAACATAGTTCCTTGGCAAATGCTTTGCGAAAGAACAGGAGCTATTCTAAAAGTAATCCCAATGAATGAAGAAGGAGAGTTGTTAATGGATGTCTATGATCAATTACTTTCTAAGAAAACAAAACTTGTTTTTACTAATCATATTTCGAATGCTTTAGGAACCATTAATCCTATAGAAAAAATTATAAACAAAGCTCATCAAGTGGGCGCAGCGGTATTAATTGACGGTGCACAATCTTGTCCACATATCAAACCAAATATTCAGGAACTTGATGTAGATTTCTATGTAGCTTCGGCTCATAAGCTTTGTGGACCTACCGGTGTTGGATTGTTATATGGAAAAGAAGAATGGCTTAATAAGTTACCTCCTTATCAAGGTGGTGGTGAAATGATTGATCAAGTAACTTTTGAAAAAACCACTTATGCAGGTCTTCCCCATAAATTCGAAGCTGGAACGCCGAATATTTGTGGTGGTATAGCCTTCGGGGTCGCTTTAGACTATATGAACGGTATTGGTTTTGATGCTATTGCTGAATATGAAAAAGAATTACTAGACTACGGAACTCAGCAACTTTTAGAAATAGAAGGATTAAAGATATATGGAACTTCTAAAAACAAAACGTCCGTTATTTCCTTTAATATAGGCGCTATTCATCCATATGATATTGGATCCATAGTAGATAAACTTGGTGTAGCGGTCCGTACAGGACACCATTGCGCACAACCAATAATGGATTTTTATAAAATTCCAGGCACAATTCGTGCTTCTTTCTCTTTTTACAATACCAAAGAAGAAATAGATATTCTGGTAGCTGCTTTGAAAAAAGCGACAATGATGTTGTCCTAAAAAATACACTATTAGTTAATACTATCTTATGATTAACTGAAAGTATTGAATGGCAACTATTCTTGTTGTATTTTTGTAAAAAAATTGTAAGTATATGTCAATACAAAAACTTCAGGAAGAGATTGTTGATGAATTTGGTATGTTCGATGATTGGATGCAGCGCTACGAGTATATGATCGACCTAGGTAAATCCCTTCCATTAATCGAAGAGAAATATAAAATTGATGAAAATATCATAAAAGGTTGTCAGAGTAAAGTGTGGGTACACGCAGAAATGAATGATGAAAAAATTGAATTCACTGCAGATAGTGATGCTATTATTACCAAAGGTATTATTGCAATTCTGATTAGGGTATTTTCTGGTCAACACCCAAAGGATATTATAGAAGCTGACACTTCATTTATTGATGAAATAGGCTTAAAAGAACATTTATCACCAACTAGAGCAAATGGACTGGTGAGTATGATCAAACAATTAAAAATGTATGCAATTGCATACCAAACGCAACTAAATTAATTCGTCTGCCTCTTTTTAAGGTAAGTTAATTATAGACGACTAAAGATATACTATGAGCGAGACTAATATAGATACAACAGAGCTTGGAGAAAAAATTGTAAGAGTACTTAAAACAATTTATGACCCTGAAATTCCTGTTGATATATACGAACTAGGGTTAATATATGATGTTTTTGTAAATGAAGATTATGATGTGAAAATCCTTATGACATTAACATCACCTAATTGCCCTGTTGCGGAATCTCTACCAGAAGAAGTAAAAGAAAAAGTAAAATCATTAGACGCTGTTAATGATGTAGAACTAGAACTAACATTCGAACCTACTTGGACGCAAGATTTAATGAGTGAAGAAGCAAAATTAGAACTAGGCATGCTTTAAAAACAAATAACTTTTAACCCATGGCAGAAGAAATTATCAATAGAGTCGCTAACAACACTAAACTGATCACCATTGATCTGGAAGACTATTATCCAGAGGGTGATCGTATCTTATTTGACATAAAAGACTGGCTTTTTGAGGGTTTTATTCTTCGAGAAAAAGATTTTAGAGAAAGCGTAGCTAATCACGATTGGAGCCAATATCAGAATAAATATATTGCCTTACACTGCTCTACTGATGCAATCATTCCTGGTTGGGCTTATCTTCTATTAACAACTAGGTTAATTCCTTTTGCGAAAAAAGTTGTTGTTGGCTCATTAGAGAATATAGAGACTATCCTTTTTACCCATATTATTGATGAACTTGATGTTTCAGAATATCAAGACAAATTTCTAATCATTAAAGGTTGTTCTAATAAACCTGTTCCAGAGAGTGCCTATATAGCACTTATTCAAAAATTACAGCCTATTGCCAAAAGTATCATGTATGGCGAAGCTTGTTCATCAGTCCCTCTTTTCAAACGAAAATAACTCATTTCATCGTAAAAAAATGTCGTTCGTCGAAAATTCTATATCCAATTGTATTGAATTAAATCGAAAAACGTTACTTCACTTATATTTGCCAACGCAAAATTTTACATAAATCTTGAACTTGTTTTACAAAAGTTAATTCATAAATTTAGAATACTTTTGTTATATAACAATCTACTTAAAACTAATAATCATGAAAAAAATCGTATTCACGTTTATCTTTCTATTAGCAGGTATCCAAATTGGTCTTGCACAAACAGAAGAAGAATTGAAAACAACATTATCAGCCAAAAAAGATTCTATTGCTGCTATCCAAGGAAGAGCTAATGCTATCCAATCGCAAATAGATGCTTTACCAGGATGGAAAATTGGAGCTTTTGGTACCATCGGAGGAAGTCTTTCGGGATTTAACAATTGGTTTTCGCAAGGAATTCCTAATAATGACGCAGGTACTATTGGTATTACTGTAAACGCATACGCTAACTTATTACAAGACAAATATTTCTGGAGAAATAGTGCTAACGTTAATCTTGCTTGGGTAAAACTAGATGATAAAGATGACCCAACTGATGATGATAGCTTTAGAGAATCAACTGATGTATTTAATATTTCTTCTTTATTTGGATATAAATTAACTGAAACTCTAGCAGTTTCTACTTTAGGAGAATATAGAACTACCGTTTTAAATAATTTTAATGACCCTGGATATTTAGATCTTGGTGTAGGTATCACTTGGACTCCTATTAGCAATTTAATTGTAGTTGTACACCCTTTAAACTATAACTTTGTGTTTAGTAAAGGTGCAGCAGAATATGAGTCTTCTCTTGGTGCAAAAATAGTTGCAGATTATACTCGTAAAATCGGAGCTATCAACTTTAAAACTAACCTATCTGCTTTCTTAAGTTATGAAGATGGTGATTATTCTAACTGGACTTGGACTAATTCTTTTTCTTATACTTTATGGAAATCGATTGGTGTAGGGTTTGATTTTGGTCTTAGAGGAAACAAACAAGAGGCATTTAATTATGCGCTAGGACAAGCGGCTTTAGCAGTTCCTCCTCCAGCAGTTACTCCTACTTTAGAAAACACTGATAACGAGTTACAATCTTTCTGGAATCTTGGATTGAGTTACTCTTTCTAGAGTAAATAAAAATATATTTACAAAAAAGGATCATCTAGCATATAGTTGATCCTTTTTTTATTGTACAAATTCCATATGAAACTCAAATGGATCTTCTCCAACAATTTTAAAACCATTCCGTTCATATAAAAACTTCGCTGGATTTTCTTTTAATACTTTAAGTCTAACAACTTTATTCAAATCATCAGACAGTTGTATGATGTGATTAAGTAAATATTTACCTATTCCTTTTCCTTGAAATTCTGGTAATATTTGAAGCTGAAGAATTTCTATTGCACCATTAGTATCTAAATACTTAAGCACACCTACTTTTGATTCATTTAGCTGTATTACATATGAACTATCAAAATGAAAATTCACTCTAGCTAGATGTTGATCTTCTGATAAAAACAACCCTGCTTTTTCTAAATGTTCAATCATTGTTTGCTTTCTTAACTGTAATAAAAAAACAATATCTTCATCTTTAGCTTTGATAAGTTCTATGTTCATCTTATTTTTTCCGAATAATTTTTAAATAAATATATACTAATCTTAAAAAATAATAGTTTTTTAATCATAACAATCACCATCTACGAAATACGTTTTTAGTTCAAATTATTCAGATTTGAATAAGCTATATGCATAAAGTATATTTGTGCCCATTTATGTTTATACCATGCGAAGGATTGTTTTATTTATTTTTTTATTTGTTTCTCTTTCCAATATAAGTGGGCAAGAGAAGAAAGAAATAAAACAACTGGATTCTATCCAAGTTCGTTTGACCAGATCGTTAGACAGTTTACTCCAAAATACTACTAAAGAGCTTAACATTATTGTTTTAAACAATCTCTTAAAAAAATTAAACCCTAAGCCTGTCAAAAAACCACATGTGGGATGGAAATCATTTGGTAAATTTTCATTTTTCTTTAATCAATCTGCCTTTAATTTTGATTGGCAAGGAGGTGGAACTTCTAATATTGCAGGTAATACTGCTTTAAATTATGAATTCAATTACAAAAAAAACAGCCTTACTTGGGACAATAAAATTTTAGCGGATTATGGTCTTACATTTCTAAAAGGAGAAAATTTTGCTCGAAAAACGAATGATAGAATAGAACTAAACTCACGATTAGGGCAAAGAATTGGAGAGACCAACTGGAACTATTCTTTGTTTATTAATTTTAGATCTCAATTTGCAAAAGGATATAGTTTTACTAAAGATCCAGATACTGACGAAACTATACGTACTGAAGAAACTCATTTCTTTTCTCCAGCTTTTATACAGATTGGTCCTGGATTACTTTGGAAAAAGAGTGATGATTTTAACTTTAATATTGCTCCTGTTACTTCCCGTATGATTTTTGTAGATGATCAATTTACAACTACTCCTGATTATGTAGACGGCGATTATTTTGGAGTAGATGCTGGCAAAAATTCACGATTTGAATTTGGTGGATCTTTGGCAGCATATACTAAGTTTAAAATCATCAAAAATATAACTGTTGAAAATATTCTTAATCTGTATTCCAATTATATTGAAGATCCTTATAACGTTGATATTGATTATACATTAAACCTAAATTTGGTTGTCAACAAATACATATCTGGGAGTTTCGCATTTCAGGCAATTTATGATGATAATGCCGCAAGTGGATTCCAGATACGAGAGGTAATTGGGTTAGGACTTAACTATGAGTTTTAAGAGCTATAATTACTCCTCTACAAATTCAGGATACAAAAAGTTATTATAAGGAAAACGAGTTACGTGTATATCTCTTACCTCTTTATACACTCTTTTTCTAAAAGTATCTATATTTTCTTTATTAATTGCAGATATAAACAAAGCGTTATCTCCTATCCTACTCATCCAGGTTTGTTTCCATTCATCCAAGGTATAATGAATTTCTGTTTTTTCTGTAGTTAGGTCATCTTCATCAATAGTTTCGTGTTCATAAGCATCAATCTTATTAAAAACCATAATTACTGGTTTATCAACACTATCAATTTCTTCCAAAATCCTGCTCACAGAATCTATATGATCCTCGAATTGAGGATGGGATATATCTACTACATGAAGTAATAAATCAGCTTCTCTAACCTCATCTAACGTACTTTTAAAACTTTCTACTAGTTGAGTAGGTAATTTTCTAATAAAACCAACCGTATCACTTAATAAAAATGGAAGATTACCAATAACAACTTTTCTTACCGTAGTATCTAAAGTCGCAAAAAGTTTGTTCTCTGCAAAAACATCACTTTTAGCAATCACGTTCATCAACGTAGATTTACCTACGTTCGTATACCCAACTAGTGCTACTCTTACCATTTTACCACGATTACCCCGCTGGGTAGCCATTTGTTTATCGATTGTAAGTAGTTTTTTCTTCAATAAAGAAATACGATCTCTTACGATCCTTCTATCTGTTTCAATCTCAGTTTCACCAGGTCCACGCATACCAATACCTCCTCGCTGACGCTCTAAGTGAGTCCATAAACCTGTTAGTCTTGGCAAATAATATTGACATTGTGCCAACTCGACCTGAGTTCTGGCATAACTTGTCTGAGCTCGTTGTGCAAAAATATCCAAAATCAGATTGGTTCTATCGATGATCTTAGCTTTTAGAAGACGCTCAATATTACGTTGCTGTCCAGGCGTTAATTCATCATCAAAAACAACCGTTCCGATATCATGTTGCTCTACATATGCCAGTACTTCTTCCATTTTACCAGATCCAATAAAGGTTTTAGGATTAGGTACATCCATTTTTTGGGTAAATCGTTTTACCACTTCTCCACCAGCCGTATACGTAAGGAATTCTAATTCATCCAAAAATTCAGTTAACTTGTCTTCATCCTGATTTTTGGTAATAATACCTATTAAAACTGCTTTTTCGTATACTGTTTTTTCCTTTTCTATCATCAGCGCCTATTTATCTAGCGATATATTTCTATAATTAATCTACAAAGGTACAATATTGTATGCATTTGAATTTGTACTTTAGACGTTTACAACAAATTTTAATTGCATGTCTTCAAAGCTTTATTTTAAAAAGAAACATACAAACTTACATACGATTGCTTTTTACAATTTAGAAAACTTATTTGATACCAAAGATGATCCTAATACATTAGATGATGATTTTTTGCCAGACTCAGAAAAAAAGTGGAACAAAAAAAGGTATGAAAAAAAATTATTTAAACTAGGAACTGCTATTTCTAATATTGGATTTGAAAAAACCGGAAAAGCCCCTGTTATTTTAGGTGTTGCTGAGGTTGAAAATAAAGCTGTTTTAGAAGACCTTGTAAGAACTAAACATCTAATTAACAAAAACTACGGCGTGGTTCATTATGAGTCACCAGATGAACGTGGAATAGACGTAGGACTGTTATACCAAAAAGAAATCTTTACGGTTACCAATTCCGAAAGTATTCAGGTCTTAGTAGACAATGAATTTGGTGAAAGAGATTTTACTCGTGATATTTTATGGGTAACAGGATCTCTACATAATGAAGAAGTTCACATATTAGTAAATCATTGGCCTTCTAGAAGGGATGGAGCAGAACTCACATCATATAAACGAATTGCCGCTGCTGATAGAAACCGAGAAATAATAAATCAAATTATAGAAAAAAAACCTGAAGCAAAAATTATCGTTATGGGTGATTTTAATGATGATCCTGATAGTGAAAGTGTTAAAAAACATTTAGTATTACAGGATTTTTATAATCCGATGGAACGTTTACACACAAGGCATCGTGGTACATTAACCTATAAACGTCAATGGAATTTATTTGATCAAATTATCTTTAGTAATAACTTCCATAAATATGAAGAAGCTACGCATAGCTTTTCTGAAGCTAATATTTTTGATGATAGTTTCTTAAAAATATATAAAGGTAGATACAAAGGAAACCCTTACAGAACTTATGCAGGAAGAAAATATAAAGGAGGTTATAGTGATCACTTTCCTGTATATATATGTCTAAAACATAATATATAATTCCCACAGCAAAAAACTTTATGCCATTAAAGTGAAGTCACTATATAGTGATAGATGACACAACCCTTCTTATAACGAAAATTTTCCCTTATCAAAATAGTAATCTCTTGTTTTT
Organism: Aquimarina amphilecti; assembly: GCF_900109375.1. Classification (GTDB taxonomy): domain Bacteria; phylum Bacteroidota; class Bacteroidia; order Flavobacteriales; family Flavobacteriaceae; genus Aquimarina; species Aquimarina amphilecti. The sequence goes on along the minus strand of NZ_FOAB01000002.1, from coordinate 308,929 downwards.
CAATAGTAGGATTTTTCGAATAATTAAATTTCCTTTTTGTTAGTTAGAAGCTCATACTCACAATTTATATAGTATAACTTATAGTTCTAATTTCACTAATACAATAAATTTAATGGATCAGAAACTCTGCAGGAGTTAAAAAAAGAGGATACCTTGTGTCCAATAATTAAACAAATCAATTTAATTATTCTTTTAAAACTAAATAAAAGCTCCCTGAAGAAATTCTTCAGGGAGCTTTTATTGTATTATTTTATAAACAAGAAACTACTTAGTTTCCGGAAATCTCTAAATTATCGATATGATATCTTGTAGTTGGTCCTGGATCTGCTCCTGCGTAACGAAATGCAATACGTACATTTCCATCAACACAAGAAATATTAATTGGCCCTACTCCTTCAAAACTTCCAAATGTACCACTTGGACCTGTTGGAATTGAAGCATCTAATTGAGACCATTCTGTAGTAGTTACATCACCGGTAAAATTATCGGTAATAAAAGCAGTAAGTATGTTACCATTGTCAAAATTAGCCTGAATATCAAAAGATAATTCTTCTGCTGTCGAAGCTGTTAAGTCAATCTCTGGTGTTACTAACCAAACTTCAAAAGGATTTTCACCTGAGCTAAATCCTGTAATCTGAGCATACTGATTACCACTAAAGCTTCCTACCACAAAGTCTAAAGTTCCACCTGTAGTATTTACATTTAACCATCCAGAATTTTCTAAATCACTAATACTTACTCCTGTAAAATCTTCTGCAAAAACTACATTTGCTCCTCCACTAGTTCCAGTGCATTCTAATACATCAGGATCACAACGGTTTTCATTGTCAAATACTAATCCTGTAGGGTTATTCAACACTAAGTTAAAAGTATCTCCAAAGAAATTTTTAGTTAAAACACCTTCAAAACTTCCTTGTTGTGTTGGTAAGGTTAATGATTTAAAATCAGCAAAAGTACTTGTGCTTAAAACTGCTGTAGCTCCGTTATCACAACTTTCTATATTTCTCTCTCCATCAAAATCATCACTTGGTTCTCCTGCAAACGTAAGAGGATCATCTCCTAATACGTCATTTCTATTAAACTGTAAATTGTTAATCTTAACATAAAGATTAGTAAGATCATCAGAAAAATCTTCGAAAGTAATTTCTAAAGGAGTAATCACAGCCATCTCCGCCGATCTTAAAATTATATCTTCCTGAGAAAAAGAAGGTATTTGATCTACTTCATCACTAGAAAGTACGCCAAGAGTTGCTACTCCATTTTCAGTTCCTATTGATAAACCTTCTAAGTCAATATATACTTTACGACCAAACTCATAACTTGTAAATAAAGGATTTACATCTATTAATACTCTTAATCCTGCTGTTGGAGTAGTTGGTGAATTCTGAATAACTAACTCTTCAAAAAAGTTACCTGCTTTATCACTTGATACTACATACCCTTCTAAATACTGATTTTCAACTTCAAAGGTGACTTTTGCTTCTGGCCCATCATCATTTTGCGCCTGTGCTAAATCTCCTAAAATACCACCTATTTGAACAAATGTACTATTTGCAGGAAATGTTGGTTCCTCTATAACCAATCCCGGAGTATTAAAATCATCATCTTGTACACAAGCAGTAAACGTAACTGCCAAAACCAAAATGCTTATTAGTTTCTTTAAATTATTTGAATTCATTTTATAATATTTTTTTGTTGTGTTCATCATTAAAATCTTACGTATACATTAAGGTAATACGAAGTACCAAATCCATAAAAGTATCTAGGTCCAAAAACAGGAGTTTCTCTCTGAGATTCTTCTACAGCCAATCTATAATTTGCATTTCTAGCTTGCTCAAAACCACCTGTTCTGTATTGCTTATCAAAAATGTTATTAATCGTTGCAAAGAATCCTATATAATAATCTTTAACTCTCCAGGACTTACCTCCTACTGCATTTACCAATATATAATCGTCAAACTGCTCTTGTCTTAATAAATCTCTTGCAATACTATCATCATAGTCATTAAATGGTAACCCATCAACATCTTGATTAAAGTTTGATGTTCTTGCAAAAGGGCTCACATCTATATAAGCATTAGAAAAATAATTAGCTGTAGTACCAAACCACCAGAAATTAGGATCTCTATACTCAAAACCTAATTGTGCAGCATTCTGCGGACCACCAGCAATACGATAATCTTTTAACGCTGATTTACCCTCGTATCGTGTACCATTCAACCCTTCGGTGATTGACTCTCCTAAAAATGAACTACTGGTACTTGCTAAAAATAAGTCAGGATTATTAGCATACGTAAATTGGCCTATTGCCGCAGCTCCTTTTAATTTAATCGTTGGTGTTATTTGATATTCTATTCCTAATTCTGCTCCAAAGTGTTGTTTATCTATTCCTGTAAGAATCTCCTGAACAAAACCTACATCAGAACCAGAAATTGCTTGAGTAAAAAAGAAAGATATATCAGTAGCATCTTCTATTTTAGTATAATATCCTGTCAATCTTGCTTTCAATTTAGGAGTTCTTAAAATATAACCAACATCAATAGATTGTACCTTTTCACTTTCCTGTGTTCCAGCAATAGATTCTTCTGCTTCTATTAATTGTGCAATTGTTCTATTGTTTTGTCTTGAATTAGCAAAAGAGTTGCGAATGGTTGGAGCTTTTGTAAAATAAGTTCCGTGAACATCTATTAGATTTCGTCCATTAATTTTATAAGTAAAACCTCCTTTAGCACCGTAATTAGTGAAATCTAATTTGTCACTTTTTCCAAAAGAACCTAAACGTCCTTCCCCAGGAAAATATCCATTTTCAAACAATCCTGTTCTCTGGTAAGTTGTTTGAGAAATATTTCCTCCTAAAAAGAAATCGATTTTATTTGTTTTAAACTGAGCCTGTGCAAAACCGCTTACAACATCTGCACCAATCTCATAATTATAATCATAACGATCACCAACACCAACCGTACGGTTACGATTACGTAAATCACTTTGCGCTCTGTCAGCTAATTCTTCTGGTGTAAAACCAAGATCTACCGGAACATCATTATCAATATTTGTCCCAAAAGAATCTACATCTAAAAATCTTGTTCCTCCTAATAGATCAAGAACTTCTGCAAAGTTTTCACTTTTTAACGTTCTATAATTAATAGCTCCGTTTATACTTATATTGTCTGTAATTTGGCTATTTAAAATAGAATTGAAACTCCATTGTGTATCGTCAATTCTATCTTCGTATAAAATATAAGTAGCATTAAGTCCTTGTTGCGCATTTAATTGATTTGCTTCTATTAACTGATTCCAATTTAACTGCCCATCTCTTACAAATGCTTGCTGTGCTAAGAAGGCATTTTGAAAATCAAGTGGTGTTGGATTTGGGTCACCTAAGAAAGAACTAGGTAAGTAGCTTTGATGAATTGGATTCGTATCTCTACTAGCTCCAGCTCCTGTATAGGTTTCTTGTCCATTAAAATTAACCAAATCAGTTCCTCCATTGTCCAAACGACTGTTTCCTATTTTACCTGTTTGGTATCCTACATTAGTATTCAAAGTAGTCTTATCAGTAATATTCCAGTAATGGTTTAACATAAATACTGGTTCCTCTATTTCACGTACTCTGGAGTTCTTCTTTTCTCCATCAAAATACCCCCAATTTGGATTATATTGTCTTCCTTTTAACCTAAATACTTCTTCAGTAATTGCAGTAGACCTTCCTCTTCGATTAGGTGTATAAAAACTGGTAAGGTTTATACTATGTTTATTATTAATCTTTTTCTCAACAGAAGCAAAGATTGAATTCGCATCATACAAAGTTCCTTCAATATAGCCTTCATTACCCATTCTACGCGCTAATGAAACCGTATATGCCCAACCATTACTCATTAATCCAGAGCTATAACTGGCCATCATTCTACCTGTATAACTTCTGTTAGAAGCGGCATAAGATATTCTACCTCCCTGACGATACTGAGAAGCTCTCATAATAATATTAGTAGATCCAGCTAGGTCTCCAAAAGTATAATCGTTAGCAGAAATTCCCATAGAAAACTCCTGATTACGTTGTACATCATTCAATCCTCCCCAATTACCCCATTGAGGTCTACCATCGTTAAGTTTGTTCATTTCAATTCCATTGATCAGTACTTTTGCATTTTCATTCCCAAGACCTCTTGGACGAAAAAATGTAGCGCTAAAATCAAAAGCTGCTGCACTAAGGAATACGTCTCTTGATGCTTGTAATAAACCTGATACATTGGCAGAGGCATCATCATCACCTTCATCTAGTTCATTATCAGTAAGACTTATAGTACCTATCTGTATTTGTTCTTGGTTTACATCATAGTCCAGATCTATAGTTTTTAGATCCAATACACTTCCTTCATTAATAATAATAGGATACCGTTTTGTTATATATCCATTTTTGGATAAAACTGCAATTTGTTCTCCCAAAGGTAATTGAACACTCCCAAAATCAAATTCCCCTGAAATATCAGTCATAGTAGAAACATTTGTTCCTTCAATAATAACTAACACTTCTGAAAGGTTTTCATTTGAAGATGCGTCAACAATTTTACCCTTTAATCCTGTTTGTTGTCCATAAGACATCCCAACAGAACTTAAAAAAATCATTAAAAAGAATAGATTCTTTTTGAGTTGTGACACTTTCATTAATAGTTGTTTTAGTTAAAAATTTAACATTTCTGCCGCGCAAAAGTACATGTTTTAAATAGAAAAGCTAATTTTGGCTCAAAATTTGGATTACATTTTACAATAAGTTAATAATCAATTAGATAATGAAATTAAAATATTTGCTTTCCATAACATTCTTATTATGCCCTTTGCTTGTTATTTTTTCTCAAGAAAAGAAAACATATAAAGTTAATACAATTGCTTTTTATAATGTTGAAAATCTTTTTGATACAGAAGATGATCCCATTACCTATGATGATGATAGAACACCTAATGGAAAAGATCATTGGACTGAGGACATCTATAAAGATAAGCTAAAAAATATGGCTAAAGTAATTTCTGAAATAGGTTCTGAGGTAACAAAAAATGCTCCCGCAATTTTAGGCGTGGCGGAAATAGAAAACAGAAAAGTACTAGAAGACTTAGCTAATGAACCAGCCCTTTTATCTAAAGATTACGGTATTGTTCAATTCGATTCTCCAGATCGAAGAGGTATAGATGTTGCATTACTATATCAGAAAGCACTATTTAGACCCATCAACACTAGTAAGCATGAACTATTGATATATAATACAAATGATGCTACTAAAAGAGTATATACAAGAGATCAATTATTAGTTAGTGGATACCTTGATGGAGATTTAATACATGTAATTGTCAATCATTGGCCATCGAGAAGTGGGGGTGAAGCTAGAAGTAGACGTAAAAGAGAAAAAGCTGCTGAACTAAATAAAAAGATTATTGATTCACTTTTTGATATAGATCCCTATGCTAAAATTATAACCATGGGTGATCTTAATGATGATCCTGATAACTCTAGTGTAAAAAAAGTATTGGCCGCTAAAGCTGAAAAAAAAGATGTAAAACTAAAAGGATTGTACAATCCGATGTATAATATGTCAAAAAAGGGAATAGGATCTCTTGCCTGGAGAGATAGTTGGAATTTATTCGATCAAATTATTGTTTCTAAAGGGTTACTAGATAAAGATTATAGTTCTTATAAATATTACAAAGCAGGAGTTTATAATAAAAACTATTTAGCCAACCCACGTGGTAGGTATAAAGGATATCCGTATCGTAGTTTTGCAAACGGTGCATATACCGGTGGATATAGTGATCACTTTCCTGTATATATATATTTAATTAAGGAAGATAAATAAAAAATGGAGGCAATTGCCTCCATTTTTATATATAATATTGTTACGACTATATTAGTTCGCAAGAGTTGAGCAATCATCAGGTAAAGCTGCAAGCTCATTTGTGTAAGCATCTGCTGCTCCACAGTCCGTAGATCTGTAAACATCAATAGCATTTTTAACAGCCTCACAAGCGGCAACAGTAGCATTATCGTCATATGCAGCTAAAGCTGCTACAACAGGTGCTCTAAGTTCCGAATCAATGGCGTCACAGGCAAAATCTACTACATCATCTTCTCCACAAGAAGTTAATCCTAAGGCCATTCCGAAAACAGCAACAAACATAAGTTTTTTCATAATTTGGGTTTTAAAAATTAAATTTTAAAAAGCCGAATATAGAGCATTAATTTATTATTAACAAAAAATTCTGTTAAATTTGTGTTGTTTGACGAAAATTCTTACTTTTCATCGAGTAGGTTTATTTCTTCTACGTCTATAGGTTTTCCTATATAAACTAAAAAACTATCCTCTTTGATCTCTTCCATTTTTTCACTGTAGGCAGATATAATTCTAATAGTGTTATCTGAATCTTTAATAAACAAAGGGATAATATCATCATCATGTTTAATTATATCAATTAATGAATCGTAATGTGACCTATCATCAATTTTAATTTCCTGAATACCGGGATACTTTTCAGCTAGATTCATTAACTTATCATAATCATCCGTATGAGAAAACAAACCTTCATTAGGGTTATTTTCTGGATCATTCATCTCTTCAGAACTAACCAATCTAAAAGATCCGTTTTCTCCAAACTGATCTCTAAATTGATTAATGGCAAACTTATTAATATCACTATTTCCTGTAAGGGCCATTAAAAATCCGACATCATTTAATTCTATATTATTTTTTAATTGATCATTATAAATACTTCCTTCTAAAGCATCCAAACCTAAACTCTTAGCTATTTTAACATTATCACGATTACTATCTACTAAAACTACATGTCGTTGGTTACTCTTTAAATAAGAAGCTATCAAGCGCGAAACTTTTGACGCTCCTATAATTAGTATACCTTCAGATCGTGTAAGAAATACACCTGCAACTTTAGCAAACAATCTTGCCGTTGTTGCATTAAGAAGAACCGTTCCAAGCACAATCATAAAAACTAATGGTGTAATATATTCTGCCTCAGGCACACCATTCTTAGCTAGTTTCAGACCAAATAAAGAGGCAATACCTGCAGCTACAATTCCTCTTGGACCTACCCAACTAATGAATAATTTTTCATTAATCTTAAGTCCTGAATTAATTGAACTGAGAAACACACCTAAAGGTCGGACAATAAAGACGACAGCTGCAAAAAGTAAAATAGCGTTCCAATTGAATATTAACTGTAATTCTTCAATATTGATATTGGCCGAAAGAAGAATAAATAATATCGAAATTAACAACACACTCAATGATTCTTTGAAGTACAATAATTCCTCAAAATTAGGAAGGTTAATATTACCTAATACCATACCCATAACCACTACAGATAATAAGCCTGATTCATGTGCAAAAACATCTGATAAGACAAAAACACCTAGCACTACTGCAAGAGTAAAAACATTCAATAAATAATGTGGTATTATCTTTTTCTTAATCCCAAAAGCCAATGCATAAGCAAAAGTGAAACCAAAAGTGAAACCAAACAAAACTATTTTACCGAACTCTATAAAAGCCTTTTTTGTAAACGCTTCTCCTTCTCCGACACTTATAAACTCAAAAACTAAAACTGCCACCAGAGCTCCAATAGGATCTATTAGAATTCCCTCCCACTTTAATACAGCAGAAATGTCCTTTTTTAATGGTATATTCCTCAAAATTGGAGTAATTACAGTTGGTCCCGTAACAATAATAAGAGATGAAAACAAAAAAGAAATAGGCCAACTTAGACCAAAAATAAAATGAGCTGCTAAACCTGCACCAAAAAAAGTTATTACTACCGCTACCGTAATTAACTTAAGAATTACAGGCCCAACATTTAAAATTTCATCTCTTCTTAAAGTTAAACCACCTTCAAAAAGAATAATACTGATGGCTAAAGAAACAAAGTAAAACAAACTCTCGCCAGGAAATAAACCTTCCACTCCATTATAAATGGGTTGTATTAACTTAGTGCCATCTCCAGTATAAAGAGTAGCAATAGGGCCTACCAAAAGCCCAATTAAAATAAGTGGTAAAATTGCCGGAATCTTAAATTTCCAAGCTACCCATTGCGCTAAAATTCCTAATATGATTATACCCGCTAGTTCTACCATGGTTTTATTATAATTATTACAATTAGCAAAATATGAGATTTTTTTTAAAAAATACATATCTCTTAGTCAATTTTATACTTCGGAAAATTAACAGTATATTCTGCCCCTGAAATTTTTAGACCCAAAATATATTGAACGAATTTTTAGATCATAAATTTAAAACCATACTTATAGGAGTTGCATTCTCCCCTAACCTTAAGAACAATGTATATGAAGCCATGCGGATGGTAGATTTCTTTGACTCTAATTTAATACTTGTACACGTAGGAACGAAAACAAAAGAAAAAGAAAACGCTATAAAAAAATTAATCTCAGGTTTTTCTGAAGATACTGAAAGAGTTAAAATAATTTGGCAAGAAGGAGACCCAGTAAATGTTATTATAAAAACTGCAAAACAAAACAACGCAGATCTTATTATGCTTGGAGCAACACCAAGAGAAGATTTTTTAAAGTTTTATATTGGATCTATTGCAAGAAAAATAACTCGAAATGCTCATTGCTCAGTTTTATTACTCATAAAACCTTCTGAGGATCTTAGACCTTGCCATCATGTAGTTGTAAATGGACTAAAAGATGATAAAACAAAACAAACCATTCTTTCCGCTTTTGAAGTTTCTCAAAATCTTGGAGCACAACAATTAACAATTGTAGAAGAAATATCTGAACAAGAAGTACATGTTATAGTACAAGATGACAAATCCCTTCTTAAGGCGACAAAAAGGAAAGAACAAATAACTAAAAAAGAACACCTTAGAGTTCAGGATATTCTTAACAACGTTCCTAAAGAACTTAAATCTAACTTGCATATAAAAACACAACCCATTTTTGGAAAAAGAGGATATTCTATTGGTCACTATGCACGAGTTATTGGCGCTGATTTATTAATAATGAACGCACCTGGGAAAACGACGTTTTTAGATCGAATTTTCCCACATGATCTCGAACATATTTTGACAGAATTACCAACCGATGTGTTAATAATTAGATAAATGAAAAATTTACAAAATAACGCATCTGGATTTTTATCCAGCTTACCCAAAAACATTTTTTCAGGTTTTGTTGTTTCTTTAATCGCGTTGCCACTTGGACTAGGTTTGGCTTTGGCATCAGAAGCTCCACCAATATCAGGAATAATAGCTGCTATTGTTGGAGGAATAATAGTCTCTGTTTTTGGAGGTTCTAATGTAACCATAGCAGGTCCAGGTAATGGATTGGTAGTGGTTTTATTAGGAGCAATTACCACCCTAGCTGATGGAGATTTATTTCAAGGATATCTTTTTACGCTTGCAGCAATTATATGCTCTGGTGTTTTAATGATTCTTATAGGGTTATTACGTTTAGGAATATTAGGTGATTTCTTTCCTTCTTCTGCTATTCAAGGTATGTTGGCAGCAATTGGTATTAGTATTTTTGCAAAACAATTTCACGTAATGTTAGCTAATACAGGTGCAAAAGGAGATACTATCTCTCTTCTTTTAGACATTCCTAATAGTATAATTTCATTATTTTCTCCTGAATATTATCATCTTGTAATTGCTGCTGTAGTCGGTATAATTAGTTTACTAATAATGATCTTTTATGGGAAAATTCGAAATAAATATCTTCAATTAGTTCCGGCTCCAATGTGGATCGTTTTGTTAGTAATTGGTTTAAGTTATTATTACGAGTTTTTTTCATCGGAAACCTATCCGATAAACGACTCTCTTCTTGTTCAGATCCCCAATAAAGTCTTTTCAAGTTTTCCTTCGCCAGATTTTTCATCAATACTTGAGCTTAAATTTATTGGAGTTGTTATAGCAATCACATTAATTTCCAGTATAGAATCTCTATTAAGCATTAAAGCAGTTGATAAGTTGGACCCCGAAAAAAGAAGATCTAATACCAATAAAGATCTAACAGCTCTAGGGATAGCTTCAATTGTAAGTGGTTTTCTGGGAGGATTAAATGTAGTAACCGTTATTGCTAGAAGTTCTGTAAATGTAAATAATGGTGGTAGTAATAGATCAGCTAATTTTTTCCATTCAGTATTCCTTATATTGTTTGTAGTATTATTCCAAGATCAGTTAAGCAGAATTCCACTTACAGCATTAGCAGCAATTCTAGTATTTACAGGTTATAAACTAGCTGCACCAAGAAACTTAAGAGATGCCGCCAAAATTGGTAAAGAACAATTTATTATTTTTTCAGCTACCATAATTGGTACGATCACCACAAATTTAATTAGTGGTATTTTTATTGGTATTCTAACTACATTAATCATTCATTTTATACTTAACAAAAGTATTATGCTTTTTGCAAGAAACCTCTTCAAACCAAATGTTCTTATGTTTAAAGAAGAGGTAAACGGTACTTATTTCGTAAGTGTAAAGAATTTTTCAAGTTTTCTTAATTATTACAAACTAAAAAGAAACCTAGATTCAATTCCTGAAGATGGTGATGTTGTTGTCGATTTTTCTCATTGTGATTTTGTTGATTACACGGTACAAGAAAACCTCATTGGTTATCAAGGAACTTTTCTTAGAAAAGGTGGTTCTTTTGAGATTACTGGTCTTGACAAACACGGTACGGCATCTGAACATCCGCTTGCTGTAAGAAGTCTTGTTTCTATTTCTAGAAAGTTTAAAATTGGAGCTAATCTCACAAAAAGACAAGAAGACCTTCAAAAAATAGCACATGATTTTTCTTGGAATTACAACCCTAAAAAACAAGAAAACATAAGTTCCCTTAATAATTTTCTATTTTTCAAAATCAAAAAAGTAAAATATATCTATAACAGTATATTTAATGAAAATTCTTCTTTCGAAATTTCGGATGTTGAGTTTTCAGAGGGTGAATTTATTGCGAGAAAAAACATTAGAACAACATTTTTAACCATTCATCTAAAAAAGGAAATACCAGTCTTTACTTTAGATCGAGAAGGTTTTATTGAGTTTGTCTATAAAATTGCTGGGTTTAAGGACATTTTGATCGAAAATCATCCAGACTTTTCTAAACGTTTTTATCTTTTAGGAGAAGATATAGAACAAATTAAATTATTTTTTACAGATGAATTGGTCTTGTTTTTTGAAAGTAATTCATACTATCATATCGAATCCAATGGACGAACTCTTTTATTAATGAGAAAGGAACGTGTTGCAAGTGTAAAAGAAATTAAAGCCCTATTAGATTATGGAATTCGATTAGAAAAAATTATTTCTCAAATCAATTCTGATGAAATATTGTTAAAAAGTCTACAAATTAAATCCTGATCCTTAGCATTTTTTCTATTTTGCAAAGATTTTTATACCAATTATGAAATTACATGCTGTAAAAGCAGGAAACTTTAAACTTGATGGTGGCGCCATGTTTGGTGTCGTTCCCAAAGTCCTGTGGAATAAAACCAATCCCGCTGATTCTAATAATCTAATAGATATTGCTGCAAGATGTTTATTAATTGAAGATGGAGATCGATTGATTCTTATTGATTCTGGGATGGGAAATAAACAGTCCGACAAATTTTTTGGATATTATTCTCTCTGGGGTGACGATAGTTTAGATAAATCTCTTAAAGAAAAAGGGTTTAACAGAGATGATATTACAGATGTTTTTATTACACATTTACATTTTGACCATTGCGGAGGTGTTGTACAATGGAATAAAAACAAAACAGGATATGAAGTAGCTTTTAAAAATGCTAAGATATGGAGTAATAATAATCATTGGGATTGGGCCACAGAACCAAATGCTAGGGAAAAAGCCTCTTTTTTAAAAGAAAATATTCTTCCAATTCAAGAAAGTGGGCATCTTCATTTTGTTTCTAGAACAGGAGAAACATTTCAAAAAAACACTGAATTGGGTTTTGGCGTATTATTTGTAGATGGTCACACAGAAAAACAAATGATCCCACATATAAAATATAAAGAAAAAACGATTGTGTTTATGGCAGATCTACTGCCTACAGCCGGTCATGTTCCACTACCCTATGTTATGGGGTATGATACTAGGCCATTACTAACATTACCTGAGAAAAAATTATTTTTGGAAAATGCGGCCTTAAATAATTGGTATCTGTTTATGGAACACGATGCACATAATGAATTAATTACCGTACAACAAACTGAAAAAGGTGTACGATACAAAGAAACTTTTACTTGTAATGAAATATTTAATTAAAAATTCTATGATTGCCAAGTCTAATAAATTACTCGTTGCCTCGATTACTTCTTCAATATTACTAAGTAGTTGTGGTGCTCCTTCGATAGTTTCCACTCCAATAGAAAATATTGATACAATTCCGTTAAAAAATGTAGTATTAACAGAGACTCAATTAAAAAACTGGAACTCTGCTGATTTAACAAAGGACACTATTCCAGGAATGAGTGTGGATAGAGCGTATAATGAGTTAATCAAAAACAAACAAGGCCAAACTGTAATTGTAGGAGTTATTGATAGTGGTGTTGATATTGAACACGAAGATCTAGACGGTGTAATCTGGTCAAACCCTAAAGAAATTAAAAATAACGGAAAAGATGATGATCAAAACGGATATGTAGATGACATTCATGGTTGGAATTTTCTTGGAGATTCTGAAAATGAAAATTTAGAATATACCAGAATTGTAAAAAAATTAAAACCTAAATATACAGGTAAAAACTTAGCTTCAGTTGATGCTTCTGATAAAGAAGAATATCAAATGTATATTGAAGCTAAAGCTGAATTGGAAAAAGAATACCAACAAGCAATTGGCAGTAAAACACAATATGAACAGATCTTACAACAAGTAAAACCGTCTCATAAAAAAATTAGTTCAGTAATTGGTAAAGAAAATTATTCTCAACAAGAATTACTTGCCATAAAAGCTGATACTCCAGAAATGCAACAACATGTTGCTTTACTTTCTCATATGTTTGGTTTTCTGGAAGAAGGCGATACTATACCAGATTTTATTAAAAACTTAGATGATGGTGTTGATTATTTTACAGAACAATTAAACTACCACCTTAATGTAGATTTTGATGGAAGAACAAAAGTTGGTGATAATGTAGATGATGTAGCTGATACTAATTACGGAAATAATAATGTAATGGGACCAAACCCGGATAAAGAAGGCATAAAGCATGGAACCCATGTTTCTGGAATTATAGCTTCAGAGCGTAATAATGGAAAAGGAGTTAATGGTATAGCAAAAAATGTAAAGATTATGGCAATCAGAGCTGTCCCTAACGGTGATGAATATGATAAAGATATTGCATTAGCAATTAGATATGCCGTAGACAATGGTGCTAAAGTTATAAACACAAGTTTTGGTAAATACTATTCTACACATCCAGAATGGGTTAGAGAAGCTGTTATATATGCAGGAGAAAAAGATGTGTTAATTGTTAATGCGGCTGGTAATGAAGGGTTAGATTTAGATCAGAAAAAAGTATACCCTAATGATCAAACAGATAATTCATCTGAAATTTCTAACAATTTTATTACAATAGGTGCTCTAAACTATGAATATGGCTCTAATCTTGTTGCTAATTTCTCCAATTATGGAAAAAATAATGTAGATGCTTTTGCTCCTGGAGTTAAAATATGGGCTACTACCCCGTCTAATACTTACGAGTATCTCCAAGGAACATCCATGGCTGCTCCAGCAGTTTCTGGCGTTGCGGCTCTTATTAGATCTTATTACCCAAAATTAAAAGCTTCTCAAGTAAAACAAATATTAATGGATAGTGGATTAAGTACAACCTCAACTGTAATGGTTGGTGGAGATTCGACTAAATCTAATAAGTTTACAGAATTATCTAAATCTGGTAAAATGGTAAACTTATATAATGCCTTGATTTTGGCTGAAAAATTATCTAAATAAAAAACAATAAAATGATCTCTAAAATATTCTCTATTGGATTTTTATTATCCGTTTTAGGTGTTTCGGCACAAAATAATACCAGCTACTGGCAACAACATGTTGATTATAAGATGAACGTAGACATGAATGTTGAAAACTACCAGTACAAAGGAACACAAGAACTTGTATATACAAACAATTCACCTGATTCATTATATCAAGTATTTTATCACCTATATTTTAATGCGTTTCAGCCAGGAAGTGAAATGGATGTACGTTCAAGAAATATTGAAGATCCAGATCCAAGGGTAATGGATAGAATTAGTAAACTTACTCCAGAAGAAATAGGGTACATAAAAATATCTTCTTTAAAACAAAATGGAAAAAAAGTAACCTATAAAGTAGCAGGAACTGTTCTAGAAGTTCAACTCAATAAGCCTATTGCTCCTGGAGAAAAAACTACATTTTCTATGAGTTTTGATGGTCAAGTTCCTAATCAAATACGCCGTTCTGGACGTAATAGTAAAGAAGATATAGCATTATCAATGACACAATGGTATCCTAAAATGGCTGAGTATGATTTTGAAGGTTGGCACGCTGACCCTTATATCGCTCGAGAATTTCATGGTGTATGGGGTAACTTTGATGTTACTATAAATATTGATAAAAATTATATAATAGGAGGTTCAGGTTATCTTCAAAACCCACAAGAAATAGGGTATGGTTATGAAAAACCCGGAACTAAAGTAAAACGTAAAGGAAAAAAACTTTCTTGGCACTTTATCGCCCCAAATGTACACGATTTTACTTGGGCAGCTGATCCAGAATATATACATGATGTAGTTCAAGTTCCCAACGGACCTGTACTTCATTTTTTATATAAAAACAAAGAAGAATATCTAGAAAACTGGAAGAAATTACAACCTAAATCTGTAGAGCTAATGAAATATTTTAGTGCTACAATTGGAAAATATCCGTATGATCAATACTCAATTATCCAAGGAGGAGATGGAGGGATGGAATATGCAATGTGTACTTTAATTACAGGTGGAAGAAATTTTGGAAGTTTAGTAGGGGTAACCGCTCACGAAATGGCTCATGCTTGGTTTCAACATATCCTAGCTACCAATGAAGCTAAACACGAATGGATGGATGAAGGTTTTACCAGCTATATTTCTACACTAGCAATGAATGAGGTAATGCAACAAAATAAAAAAAACCCTATGGCAGGAATGTATCAAGGATATTTTCAATTAGCTACTTCTGGTATAGAACAACCACAATCTACACATGCTGATCGTTATACAAGAAATGGTGCTTATGGTGCTTCTGCATATGCTAAAGGAGCTGTTTTTATGGCACAACTTGGATATGTTATTGGAAATGAAAATTTATCAAAAACAATTCATAAATACTTCGATAAATGGAAATTTAAACATCCTGCACCTAATGATTTTAAAAGAGTAGCGGAAAAGGTATCAGGAATACAATTAGATTGGTATCTTACTGATTGGACTCAAACCACAAATACAGTAGATTACGGAATAAAAGATGTTTCAGAAAAAGAAAATACTACTTCAATTACGCTAGAACGACTTGGGTTAATGCCAATGCCTATTGATCTGTATGTAGAATATATGGATGGAACCAAAGAATCTTTCTACATTCCTTTAAGAATGATGAGAAAAGATAAAAACAATCCATTTCCTGATATGAATCGTACAATTTTATCTGATTGGGCATGGACCAACCCAAACTATTCACTAGATATATCTAAACCTAAATCTAGTATAAAGTCAATTGAAATTGACATTACTAAACAAATGGCTGATGTAAATAGTAACAATAATAGTTTCTCTCAATAAATAATAGTTTACTTAAAATATTCAAAAAAGACCCCTACATAAATATTTATGTAGGGGTCTTTTTTGAATATTGACTCTAAGTCGTTTAATGTTAAATAAATGAGATCATTGTTTTTTTGTTAAAAAAGCCCTTATTTTGGGCTTCTTTAATATTTTATTATGATTTTTTAGGGTTTTAAATTACTTAACTGTTATATATAAGTATTATTAAAAGAAAAATTGTTAGTATAATTAAATTATTACGTATGAAAAAAGGAAAACTACTTATACCTATTTCGGTAGTCTTGATTTCTCTTGTAGCCCTTGTTACTTATTTTAACAAAGAGCAAGACATTAAAAATCAAACTAGCAAAAAATTTGTTTCTCTTAAAAAAGAAAAAAAGAAAAAAAAGACGATGGAAGAACGTCGTCGCTTTACGGAAGAAAGATGGAAACATGAATTTGACCTTCAGGTAAATCCTAATACAGGTAAAATTCCACAAGAAGAAAAAGAAAAAGAAGCTCTCTTTGCTAGAGATATGATGTCTAAATCTATTTCTAAAAATGCTAAAAGAGCAAGTGACGCTACGTTTATATCTAGAGGACCTTCTAATCTTGGTGGTAGAACTCGTTCTTTAGTGATTGATAGAACAGATGCTACTAGTAACACAATTATTGCAGGAGGAGTAAGTAGTGGAGTTTTTAGAACAACAGACGGAGGAGCAAGTTGGACTAAAGTTTCATCTAATAATGAAATCCATAATGTAACTACAATAGTTCAAGATCCTAGAAGTGGTTTTGAAAATATTTGGTATTATGGAACAGGAGAAAGTCAAGGTAATTCTGCTTCTGCTTCTGGCGCTACTTTTTTAGGTCAAGGAATATGGCAATCTACTGATAGTGGTTTAACTTGGAATCAATTACCAAGTACTGCTTCTGTACAAGAAGAAAGTGATTCTCCTTTTGATTTTATGTATAAAATTGCTGTGCATCCAACTACTGGTGATCTATACGCTGGTGCTGGTGGAGCAATAAGAAGATTTGATGGTACAACTTGGACTGTTGAACTAGATTCTGGAGGAAATTTCTTTTCTGATTTAGCAATTACTAGTACAGGAATTGTATATGCTGCATTTTCCGGTAGTTCTGCTACAACTAATGGAGTATGGCAATCACCAACAGGTGTTGGTTCTTATACAAGAATAGGATCAAACACAACTCCTGGCTTTGGATCAAACGGAAGAATAGTGGTAGCAGTAGCACCTTCAAATGAAGATGTTGTTTATGCGTTTCATTCTTCTAACGGAACATTTGAAGCAGGTTTATGGCAATGGAATGATAGTTCTGATAGTTGGGTGGATAGAACTAATACAATGCCTGATGAACCAGATCCAGATCCAGGTAACCCTGATACTGTAGCTGATCTTGCGGGAAATGATCCTATAGCAATACAAGGAGGTTATGATCTTGTAGTAAATGTAAAACCTGATAATGAAAATTTTGTCGTTATTGGTGGAACGAATGCATACAAAATAGAAAATATAACTACAGATCCTATGTTTGTTAGAATTGGAGGTTATGTTAGTAATCAAAGCTATGGTTTATACAACCTTGGTGGTGGTGATTCACATCATCCAGATATTCATGCCCTAGAATTTGATCCTAATAATCCAGATATTTTGTTTAGTGGTACAGATGGAGGTGTTCATAGAGCTGATGCAACAGCTGCTATTGTTGCTTGGACTAATTTAAATAATAATTATCAAACCTATCAATATTACAATGTAGCGACGGATCCAGAAGCAAGTTCAAATATTGTAATTGGAGGAGCTCAGGATAATGGTACTACAGCTGGAGGGTTTGATGCCAGTCCTGATCTTACTACTATGTCTACTCAATTCGGTGGAGATGGAGTTGCAGTAGCTATATCACGAGATAATGATTGTGTTCCTTTCTTTTTAGGTGTTCAGAATGGTCGAATTTTTAGAGATTGTCCTGATGGAGGAGAAATTACTCCTACTGGAGCAACTAGCCAATTCGTAACCTATTTCTATATGGACCCTAGTAATAACAATGCATTATACTATGCCGGTAGAGATATTTTATATAGAACTGATGCATCTAGTGCCGTTACATCTGCAACTTGGACAGATTTAGGTGCAGTACGCTCTGGAGAAAATATTAGACAAATGGTAGCTAGCTGGGGCGCTTATAGTACAGATAGTTATTTATTCATAGGTCTTGATTCTGGATCATTATTTAAGTTAAACGACCCTTTAAATAGAACCTTATCTTCGTTAAGAAATGTTACACCACCAGGTGCTTCTGGTGTAGTTAGTGGTATTGCAGTGAATCCAAATAATAATGATATTGCCATGGTTACATATTCTAACTATGGTGTTACCAATATTTTTGTAACAACAAATGCCACTGCTGGTAGACCTACTTGGACTGTGGCAGAAAGAAACCTAGATGCATTTTCTATACGTTCGGCTGCAATTACAGAAGTAGGTGGTGAAGTAAGATATTTTGTGGGTACTGCTAGAGGATTATACAGTTCTACAGATCCAGTTAACGAAGATTGGGAAATAGAAGCTCCAAATCAAATTGGTTTTGCTGTTGTAAGTGCTTTAGCGTATAAGCCTTCTAACAATAAACTTTTAATAGGTACTCACGGTAATGGTATGTATGAAGCAACCTTAGAAACATCAACGCTTTCTGTAGTTGATCAACCTAATATTGTAAATTCTATTAAAGCTTGGCCTATTCCTACTAATAATGTATTAAATGTTGTAGTAGAAAATTCATTCGTAGAAGGTGATTTGGATTATACAGTTTTCAGTATTACCGGAAAACAATTAAAAAATGGTGTGCTAAATAGTAATAAACAAATTAATGTTAATGATTTAGCTCAGGGTAATTATATTTTACAATTAAACTCTGCTTCTGAGCAAAAAGCAATTGTTTTTAACAAGAAATAAATTTTTTAAAATTTATAAATTAAATCCGGCGTTAAACTAATAACGCCGGATTTTTTTATTTACAAAATATTCATTTCAAATCTTATCAGTACTTTTACCCAATAATGAAAGCGACTTTTGGTATAAAGGAAAGACTGAAAAGCAAAAAAGAAATAGAACTTCTTTTTTCTGAAGGCAAATCAATTGCTAAATACCCTATTCGACTTATCTATAGAGAAGCTACTACAGAAAAAAATTTCACAATCCAGACCGCTGTTTCTGTTAGTAAACGTAATTTTAAAAAGGCTCCAGATCGTAATCGTATTAAACGTTTGTTACGCGAAAGTTATAGAAAAAATAAGTATCTTGTAAGCAAGAACACCACCCATCACTTTACTTTTATGTTTTTATATACTGGCAATAAAATGCCAGATTCTATAATTGTTGAATCTAAAATAAAAGAAATATTACAGAAGTTCATTAGTAAAGAAATTGAAAAACAATAGTTTTCAATTTCTTATTGCTAGTAATAAAGATCAAACATATGAAAAAGAAAATTCTTTATCCTGCTCTTGCACTTATTTTGCTGCTATCCACGGTAAGTTTTAAATCCGATTTTTTTGAAATCGCAAAACAAATCGAAATTTTCACTACAATGTTTAAAGAATTAAACATGAATTATGTAGATGAAACAAATCCTGCAGAACTTATGGATACTGCTATTAAAGCTATGTTAGACGATCTTGATCCATATACAAAATATTGGAATGAACAAGATGTAGAAGCTTCTAAAATTAGAAATGCCGGAGAATATACAGGTATAGGAGCTTCTGTAAAAACTGTAAAAGACAAAATAATTATTGTAGAACCTTATAAAGATTACCCAGCTGATAAAGCTGGTCTTAAAGCCGGAGACAAAATTATTAAAATTGGTGATGTAGTTGTGTCAGATTTTGAAGAAGATGCCGGAGAACTACTTAAAGGAGCTAGTGGAACTGAAGTAGAAATTACTTACAAAAGACAAAATCAAACAAAAAATACAATTCTAACTCGTGAAGAAATCGAGGTAAAAGCTGTTCCATTTTCTACATTATTAGATGATAACACTGGATATATTGTTTTATCCAAATTTAATAATAAAGCCTCATTAGAAACCATAGCTGCATTAAAAGACCTAAAAGCTAAAGGTGCAGATAAAATAATTCTTGATCTTAGAGGTAATCCAGGAGGGCTACTTAGCGAAGCTATAAATGTAACGAACATATTTGTTCCAAAAGGTGAGTTAATCACAACAACCAAATCAGTAGTAAAAAAATATAACAAAGAGTATTTTACGAAAAAAACACCTATAGATACTGATATTCCTTTGGTAGTCCTAGTAAATGGTAGGAGCGCTTCTGCTAGTGAGATTGTCGCGGGGAGTATTCAGGATTTGGATAGAGGAGTTGTTATTGGCGCAAGAAGTTTTGGAAAAGGATTAGTACAACGTCCTAAAAAATTAACCTACGGTACACAATTAAAAATAACTATTTCTCGCTATTATACACCTAGTGGAAGATGTATTCAAGCTTTGGACTACTGGAATCGTGATGAAAATAATAAAGCCGTGCGAATTAATGAACAAGATTTTAAAGCCTTTAAAACAAAAAATGGAAGAACAGTATATGATGGTGGTGGAATTCAGCCAGATATCGAACTAGAAACTTCAAAATTTAGTAATATAACAACTTCATTACTTCAATCAGATGCCATATTTGATTATGGAACAAAATATTATTACAGTCACCAAAATATGGATATTAATAATTTTAAACTTACTGATAAAGATTATGAAGATTTCAAAATTTTTGTCAAACAAAGTGGATTTAATTATGAGACCGAGACTGAAAAATCACTTAGAAAATCTCTACAAGTTGCTAAAAAAGATAAATTAGATGCTGATATCTCCGATAGTTATAATGCATTAATTGCAACGATAAAAGTTTCTAAAGAGAAAGGATTGGATACTTATAAAACTGAAATTCAAAATTTACTTACAGATGAGATTGTAAAACGTTATGCATATAGAGAAGGTTTGTATGACTACTATATTTCGCATAACCCGGAAATTCAAAAAAGTAAAGAAATTTTAAGTAATAAAAATAAATATGAGAAAATTTTAAAATAATTTAAATATTCTTTATAAATAAAAAGCCAACTATAATATAGCTGGCTTTTTATTTACTAAACTCTTATCATAGCAATATGAGGAATACCATCTTCTAAATATTCTTCTCCTATTTGCTTAAAATTATGTTTCTCATAGAATTTTTTTAGATAACACTGTGCAGATATTTTAATATCATTCTTCTTATATAACTCTTTTATTGCTTCAATACTTTTCTTTATTAAATCATGCCCATAACCATATTTTCTTTCAGTTTCTGATACCACAACTCTACCAATACTTGCTTCTTCAAAATAATCCCCAGCATCGAAAATTCTTGTATACGCTACAATATTATTATTTTTATAACCAATAACATGAAGTGCTTTTTGATCTTTATTATCAACATCTTGATAAACACAATCCTGTTCTACAACAAAAACCTCAGCACGTAAACGTAAAACATTATATAATTCAGATGTAGAAAGTTCATCAAACCTTTTTGTCAGAAAAAGAATATCACTCATATAAAAGTTTTAGCACATAGAAATTTTTTCTACTCTATTTTGATGTCTACCTCCTTCAAAATCAGTTCCTAAAAATGTCTTCACCATTTCTATAGCTTGCGGTAACGACGTAAATCTAGCTGGAATACTTATAATGTTAGCATTATTATGTAATCTAGTTAATTCAGTGATCTCTTTAGTCCAACATAAACCCGCACGTACATTTTTATATTTATTAGCTGTCATCGAAACACCATTTCCACTACCACATATTAATATTCCAAAATCAACAGCATTCGTATCTACATCTTTTGCAACCGGGTGAACAAAATCGGGATAATCTACACTACTATTTTCATCAGTACCATAATTTACAACCTCTATTCCCTGAGATTTCAAATATGTTATTATCTCAAATTTATATTCAGTGCCTGCGTGATCATTTCCAATAGCTATTTTCACAACTTTTAAATTTTAAATTATTTATAGAATTTTTCAGATTACTTATTAATGACAAAGATAATTCAAACAAAAAAAGTAAAGTTCAAAAAACCAACAAATTACCTTAATGTTACCCCAATGTTAATAACTCCCTATAGTCTGTTAACATTAGATGTGAATAAATAGTTCTTAAAATTGAGAAACTTTTTTTGGTGATTTTAATTATTATTCGAATACAGGATTACTTATCATAAATCAAAATTTATTACCATCTTTTTCTTGCGAAGTTTTTAAACATTAATTCATTGTTATCAACTATGGTTTTTCCGTAAAAATATTAATAAAAATATGTGTTTATAAACTATCAACAGTTGTTAATTAAAATCTAGTTTTATAAGATTTTCAATCATTTAACCATGTTATATGTTGTTAATATAGTTGTGAAAAATCAATCTAACTTAATAAACAACTAAAATTTAAAAAAGTTATACCGCTATCAACACTACATAATAATCACTATTTTATTTTTTAAATTTAAAGAAAGAAAAAGTATTATATATAATATATGTTGACAACTATTAAATTATAGAAGTATTAGAATTAAATAATTCTTAAATGGGAATTAGAGTTAAGATCGTCGATTATTTCTTGAACTCTTATTTTATCTTTTGAATGAATTTTTAGATTAATTCCTCCTAGTGCATTGGAGTAAAATGGAAAAACTCCTATCATTGTTTCATTTTCAAAAAAATAAGAAATTCCTTCTCTTTCCAAAAGAAGTCGTAATATTGCATAATCGTTTGGATAAGTAAAGGTTGCAATTGTAATAAAATCTTTCATAAAAATAATCCAGGTAATAGATTATCTAAATATACAAATTATCTAAAAAAAAGAATTAGTTGATTTGTGTAGCTTCCTTATCAGAATGTATACCTCCATTGATTTCTGATTTTTCGTTGGTATCTGTTTTCTGATCCATAGTATTTCCTATATAAACTGTAGAATAATATATACCCACTAAAAATATTAGTAAGAATAGGAATATAATCTTATGAATTTTTTTGATTTTACGTATCATACACTTTACCCTAAACGAATAAATAACAATCTTGGTATATTAAAATTAAGTAAATTTTAAGAAAAATAATAAGATTTGTTGATATTAATTATTTGTAATTAATTGATTTACAGATAATATATTTTTTTAACTATAAACAATAGTAATATTCAATATTTAATAAAAGTTTATATACAAAACAACATATGTTAAAAGATAAGCTGTAATTTTATATAATATTATTTAAAAGACATTAATGAAAAGAAAAAGAAGAAGAGGAAAAAAGTCTCCGAAAATAGAAAACATTACTCAAGGAATACTCAAAATACTTAAATCAGAACCTAATAAAACATTTAATTATAAACAGATCGCTGCTAAATTTGGTGTAGATGATCCGAGTAGTAGAAATCAGATTATAAAAAAATTAGCACAACTTGCTGCTAAAAAAGAAATAGAAGAAAAAGAACGAGGTAAATTTAAAATTGTGCCGAATATTAATACGTACTCAGGAATCTTAGAGATTACATCAAAAGGAACTGGATATGTAATAGTTGATGATTTAGAAGATGATATTTTTATACCAAATAATAATCTGAATAAAGCGCTTAATGGTGATGAAGTAGAGGTATACATTTATAAAAGAAAGCGAAGAGGTAAAAGTGAAGGTGAAATTTCGAGAATCATCTCTAGAAAGAAACATGAATTTGTAGGTGTTATAGAAATACAAAAGAATTATGCATTTGTAAATATGCAGAATCCTAAGATGTACACTGATATTTTTATTCCAAAGAATAAAATAAAGGATGCAGAAGATGGAGATAAAGTACTTGTTAAATTAGAAGATTGGCCTGAAAAAGCTGACTCACCATTTGGTAAAGTAATAAAAGTACTTGGTAAACCAGGAGAACATAATACGGAAATTCATTCAATATTAGCGCAATATGGGTTACCATATGAATTTCCTAAAGAAGTAGAAGTTTTTGCCAACGATTTAGATACTTCTATTCAGGAATCTGAGATTAAGAAACGTAGGGATATGCGTAAAACGCTAACGTTTACGATTGATCCAAAGGATGCGAAGGATTTTGATGATGCACTTTCTTTCGAAGTTTTAGAAAATGGTAATTATGAAATAGGAATACATATTGCGGATGTATCACATTATGTAAAGCCAGGAACAATTTTGGATGATGAAGCTTATGAAAGAGCTACTTCTGTGTATTTAGTGGATAGGGTAGTACCTATGCTTCCAGAAGTTTTATCCAATAACGCTTGTTCATTAAGACCTCTTGAAGAAAAATATACTTTTTCAGCTGTTTTTGAATTAAATAATAAAGCAGAAATTAAAAATCAATGGTTTGGTAGAACTGTTACATATTCAGATGCACGTTTTGCTTATGAAGAAGCTCAGCATATTATAGAAACTAATAAAAATGTTATACCAAAAGATATTTCTCTTACAGGTAAGGAATATGAAGCAGATGAAAAAATTGCAAATGCGGTATTGAAATTGGATGAATTAGCAAAAATTATGCGTTCTAAACGTATGGGAGAAGGAGCTATTTCTTTCGATAAAGTAGAAGTAAAGTTTAATTTAAATGAAGAAAACAATCCAGTAGGGGTGTTTTTTAAGACTTCTAAGGACGCTAATAAACTTATTGAAGAGTTTATGTTGCTTGCTAATAAAAAGGTAGCAGAATTCATTGGAAAACAAAATCCAAAGAAAACTTTCATATATAGAGTGCATGATGAACCAAATGATGAAAAACTAGCAGCATTACAAAATGTAATCGGTCGTTTCGGTTATAAATTAGATTTAAGGGATCGTAAGACTACAACGAATTCATTAAATGGATTATTGAAAGATGTTCAAGGTAAAAAAGAACAAAATCTTGTAGATACATTAGCAATACGTAGTATGAGTAAAGCAGAGTATACAACTCATAATATTGGACATTATGGGTTAGCTTTTGATTATTATTCTCATTTTACTTCACCAATACGACGTTATCCTGATGTTATGGCACATCGTTTGCTACAATACTATTTAGATAATGGAAAATCAGCTTCAGAAGAAGAATATGAAGAACGATGTAATCATAGTAGCTCTATGGAAAATTTAGCTGCTAGTGCAGAAAGAGATTCTATAAAGTATATGCAGATTAAATTTATGAAGGATCATGAAAATGAGGAATTTCTTGGAGTAATTTCTGGGGTAACTGAATGGGGTATTTATGTAGAAATTATTAGCAATAAATGTGAAGGAATGATTAGACTCAAAGATATGAGTGACGATCATTATATATTTGATCAGGATGAATATGCTGTAATTGGTCAAAACTCTAAAAAAACCTATCAATTAGGTGATGAAGTATATGTAAAAGTTAAAAATGCAGATTTAATAAAAAGACATTTAGATTTCACATTACTTGGTAGTAAACAAGAAATAGAATAAAGAATAATAGTAAACGTTAATCAAAATATAAATCACACATTTATCAATTTTAAATTTATTTAGGAAATGAAAAAAGTAATATTCCTTTCGTTATTATTTGTTGTATCCATGCTAAATGCTCAAAAGGTTATAACAAAGAATGTAGGAGATTTTAATGAACTTAAAGTCTTTGATAAGATAGAAGTGAAACTTATTAAAGGATCAGAAAATAAAGTAGAAGTTTCAGGTATTAGTAGAAAAGAAGTAGATGTCGTTATTAAAGATAACGTTCTAAAAATTAAGATGTCACTAAGTAATACTTGGGATAATAATGATACTAAAGTTATTGTTTATTATACTAATATAAAGAAGTTAGATGTAAATGAAGGAGCTAAAATTATGGTTAAAGGTGCACTTATAGGAAGTGAATTAGATCTTCGTGCGCAAGAAGGTGGTGATATATACGCGGAAATTGAAACTGAGAAATTATTAGCACGTGCTGTAAGTGGTGGTGGATTGCATTTAGAAGGTAAAGCAGATGAACAAGAAGTAACTGTAAAAGCAGGAGGACAATTTATTGCTGAAGATTTAAAAACTAGAAGTACTCAAGTAAAAATTAGTGCTGGTGGAAGAGCAAATGTAAATGCTAGTGATTATGTAAAAGCAAATACAGCAGCTGGTGGTACTATTAGAATTTATGGAAATCCGAAAGAAGTGGATGGAAAAAAAGTTTTTGGTGGCAAAATTATAGAGGTAAACTAAGTAGTATTTTCTAACTTTGTAAGAAATACGCTTACATTTTATGTTTCAAGACGCTCAAGCAGCAATATTTTTAGGATTTATATTAGCCTTTTTAATTGGGCCTGTTTTTTTTGTTTTACTAGAAACAGCTGCAATTAAGGGGTTTAGGGCAGCTTTAGCTGTAGATCTCGGAGTAATATTTGCTGATATTGTTTTTATCTTAATAGCGTATTTCAGTACTAATCAGATTTTAGAAAAGATAAAAGATGATCCTGCTTTGTTTGTTTTTGGAGGTATGTTATTAGCAACATATGGAGCGATATCTTTCATTAAAGAGAGAAAAAACTATAATAAACTTAGAGATACTTCTGTAGAAATTATTAACAAGCACAATTATTTTGTGCTTTTTTTTAAGGGTTTTTTATTAAACTTTATAAATATTGGTGTTTTAGGGTTTTGGATTGGGGTTATAGTAGTAGCCGGTCCTCAAATGGATATGAATACTAATAGAATTTTTGTCTTTTTTGCAATGGTGCTTGCTACGTATTTGTTTATAGATGTGCTTAAAATGTTACTAGCAAAGCGTTTAAAAAGAAAATTAACTCCTAAGCGTACGTATTTAATAAAAAGAGCAATTAGTATAATTATGGTAGTTTTTGGAATTTTCCTCATTATAAAAGGAGTATTACCAGAAACTATGGAGAAAAGAATTCAAGATAAAATTGAAAAAATTACACCAGAATCTGGTTTTAAATAAAAAAAGTCCTGTAAAATTTACAGGACTTTTTTTTGAGGTGTCGAGCGGATTCGAACCGCTGTAGATGGTGTTGCAGACCACTGCCTAGCCACTCGGCCACGACACCCTTTTGATCTTCGAGGGCAAATGTAAAAAAATTTATGATTACTTCAGATTTATTTATCTTTTTTTACTCCTAGTAATTGTAACCATTTGCACATTTCCACCTATTGGAGGGTTAATTTTAGAAACATCTACTGTTGCTTTATCTACTAAAGGTAGCTCTTTTAATATACGACTTAAAATTCGTTCTGCAGCATGTTCCAATAACTTAGAACGAATGGCCATTTCTTCTTTTACTATATGATTAAGATGCACGTAATCAACAGTATCAGAAAGATTATCTGTGCTAGCAGATGTATTTAAATTAGCCTTAATTTTTAAATCAACTCTATAATCAGAACCAATTTTTTTCTCCTCTACAAGACATCCGTGATATGCATATATCTTGATGTTTTTTAGTGTAATTAAACCCACAAATTTTTTTTCAAAGGTAATAAGAATCTTTATAAAGAATTTAGAGGAAAACAACCTTTTTACGGATTGGTATTAGAACAATAAAATAGATATGATACAATTGTTGTGTATCATTAGAAATATTAGGTAGTTTTGTATTTTATTTTTATCCAATGACAGAAGAAAAAAAATCACTCAATTTTTTAGAGCATATTGTAGAAGAAGATTTAACGAATGGTATGAATCCAAAGGATTTACGTTTTCGTTTTCCTCCAGAACCTAATGGATATCTGCATATAGGTCATACGAAAGCTATAGGAATTAGTTTTGGATTAGGTTTAACTTATAATGCTCCGGTAAATCTTCGTTTTGATGATACTAATCCTGCAAAAGAAGAACAGGAATACGTGGATGCTATTAAAAAAGATATTTCTTGGTTGGGATATCAATGGGATAAAGAATGTTATTCTTCTGATTACTTTCAGCAATTATATGATTGGACGGTGATTTTAATTAAAGAAGGAAAGGCATATGTAGACAGCCAATCTTCCGAGAAAATAGCTGAACAAAAAGGAACAACTACAGAACCAGGTATAAATAGTCCTTTCAGAGATAGATCGGTAGAAGAAAATCTAGATTTATTTGAACGCATGAAAACGGGAGAATTTGATGAAGGAGCACATGTAGTTAGGGCAAAAATTGATATGGCAGATCCTAATATGTTAATGCGTGATCCGTTGATGTATAGGATATTAAAAAAATCTCATCATAGAACTGGTGATCAATGGTGTATATATCCAATGTATGATTGGACTCACGGAGAAAGTGATTATATAGAAAACATTTCTCATTCATTATGTTCATTAGAATTTAAGCCACATAGAAAACTGTATGATTGGTTTTTGGATCAGATTTATAATAATGAGAATATAAGGCCTAAACAAAGAGAATTTGCACGTCTTAATTTAAGCTATACAATTATGAGTAAGCGTAAATTACTCAGATTGGTTAATGATGGTATAGTAAAAGGTTGGGATGATCCGAGAATGCCAACTATTTCTGGGTTACGAAGAAGAGGATATACTCCGGCATCCATACGAAAGTTTGTAGAAACAGTAGGTGTCGCTAAAAGAGAAAATGTTATTGACGTTTCTTTACTAGAATTTTGTATAAGAGAAGATCTTAATAAGACGGCGGATAGGGTTATGGCTGTATTAGATCCGGTAAAATTGGTAATTACTAATTATCCTAAGAATGAAGAGGAATGGTTAGAAGCGGAGAATAATCCAGAAGATTTGTCAGCAGGTTCTAGAAAAGTTCCTTTTTCTAAAGAATTATATATAGAAAGAGAAGATTTTAAAGAGGAAGCTGGTCGAAAATATTTTCGATTGACATTAGGTAAGGAAGTACGTCTTAAGAATGCATTTATTATAAAAGGTGAAAGTGTTGTAAAAGACGATCAAGGAAATATTATCGAGATTCATTGTACATATGACCCTAAGAGTAAATCGGGTAGTGGTACAGAGGAATCTAAGCGTAATATAAAAGGAACTTTACATTGGGTATCTATAAAACACGCTATTAAGGCAGAGATTAGATTGTATGACCGTTTATTTAATGATGAAGCTCCTGATAGTCATAAGGAAAAGGATTTTATGGATTTTATTAATCCAAGTTCTTTAAAAGTGATTACAGGATATGTAGAACCAAGCCTTAGAGAAGTTAAGCTATTAGAACAATATCAATTCCAAAGATTAGGTTATTTTAATGTAGATCCTGATAGTAAATCAGATTCTTTAGTTTTTAACAAAACTGTGGGCCTGAGGGATACTTGGGCTAAAGTTAAGCCTGTTTCAAACAAACAAGTTAACAGTAATAATAAACCACATCAAAATAAGCAACGAGAAGTGCTTGCAATCGATGAAATTAAGAGAGCAGGGAAGAAGTATACTAACTTACCAGATGAGAAAAGAGAAGCTCTTAAAACAAAGCTTTTAGAAGCAGCGAAAAAAGTAGAAATAGATGAATTGGTTCCTCTATATGGTACGGCTGCAAAAAAAATAGGAACTCGTATTGTTGTTACTATAGCGCTAGGAGTTGTTTTAAAAACAAAAAATATAGAACCTGATCAAGAAGCTAAAGATTTTATATTAAAAGGGAAAGAAGATTCTAATGAATTGTTAAGTAAAGAAGCAGGGGTTATAGCTAATAATTATAACATCTAATAGAAATATATGAGCATAAAAAAAGAGATGAATAAATTTTATTCATCTCTTTTTTTATCTAGTAATCAGCTGCTATATGCTCATCTTGAGGTATTTCAATTTCTGTTTTGAAATTTTTAAATATTTTTTTGGTTTCATCATCATCCAATAACTTATTAGATTCAATAAAATACCACTTTTCTTTTTTCTTATTATAAAAACCGAATAGAGAACTTTTTAATGTTACATTACGACCATTAAAATCCATTTTTATAGTATTCTTTACAAGACAACGGTATTCTTTTTTTTCTTTTTTAATTTCAGTTACTTCATCAATCTTTGAGCTAACAATTTTTATTTTTTGAGCAGTCATTGTTTTAAAGACTTGGTCAATTCCATTTTTTAATTGTTCTTCACCATATTCTTTAAATATTTTTGGATGTGTATATTCTAAAATAGTATTCACATCTTTTTTCAGAGAGGCTTCAGAAACTGCTTTGGCATCTCTTAAGGCTTCTTTTTTTAATTTGTTTACATTTTGGGAAAATATACTTCCGGAAACAAAAAGAAGTATAAATAGGTAATTTTTCATTTTCATTTTTTTATAAAAGACTATTTTTTGTTTTATCAGAAATAACTATAGTTTATAATTTTACATAGTTTTTTCTTATTAAAAACGAGTTTATATTAAAGACTGTAAGGGAAAATAAAAGTTGCATAATATAAATTTATGTCTTTGTTATAAAAATGCTCTTAAAACCGTCCAATTCAATTTTTTTGTAAAATTAGTAATTTGTGAACATAGATTTTTGTAAAATCGATAAAAAATAAAACCCGATCATAAAATGTGATCGGGTTTTGTTAATTTATAAGATAATCTTATGCATCTGGTTTTTTTCCACCGATACCTTTTTTAGCATTTTGTTTTTTCATTTCTTCTCCTATTTGATTAGAAGCGGTAAATGAAGCAATCATATTATTTAACATATCACTTCCAGCTTGTGGAGAGTTAGGTAATAATATTAAATTACTATTAGTTTCTTCTCCTATGGATTGTAATGTGTCATAATGTTGTGTTACGACGATAAGGGCAGAGGCTTCTTGAGAATTGATCCCCACATTGTTTAGAACATCTACACTTTCTTCTAATCCTCTAGCAATTTCTCTCCTTTGATCTGCAATACCTTGACCTTGTAATCTCTTACTTTCTGCTTCAGCACGAGCCTTAGCAACTATTTTAATACGTTCAGCTTCGGCTTCATATTCTGCAGCAACTTTTTCACGTTCGGCAGCATTAATTCTATTCATTGCTTCTTTTACTTGAAGATCGGGATCAATATCGGTTACTAACGTTTTTATAATATCATAACCATAGTTTATCATAGCTTCATTAAGTTCTTGTTTTACAGCAATAGCAATATCATCTTTTCTTTCGAAGACATCGTCTAATTTCATTTTAGGAACTTCTGCGCGTACTACATCGAATACGTAAGAGGTAATTTGATCGTGCGGGTTTTCTAATTTATAAAAAGCATCATATACTTTAGCTTTAATTACTTGGAACTGTACAGATATTTTTAAACGAACAAATACATCATCTTTTGTTTTTGTTTCTACAAGCACATCTAATTGTTGAATTTTTAGATTTATTCTACCTGCGATACGGTCAAAAATTGGAATTTTAAAATGTAATCCAGAATTTCTAATGCTTAAAAATTTACCAAAGCGCTCTACGACCGCTGAAGTCTGTTGTTTTACTGTGAATATTCCTGATATAAGAATTATAAAACCGAATATCACTAACGGTATTAAATATAGTCCCATAGTTTTTATATTAAAAGTTAATAGTTGAAATGAAGTTACTAATTAATTGTAAATCATTACACATTATTTGGCGATAGTTATCATTGCAGTGGACATACCAGAACTGCTAGAAGTCCCGAACGCGACTGAGATAATTTCCCATCCATCTTGTGAAGCTTTGTTTAATGTATCTTCAGCTTGTTTTCGTAATTTTTCGGTAGACCATAAATTAGATAATTTAAGGACTTTATATTGTTTTCCCATAGTTGACATTATTTAAAATACTTACTATATGAGTATGTATTAATGTCAAAATGTTACAAATAAAAAAGTAAACAGCCCTTTATCTAGATTAGACGAAAGGCTGTTTATACAATTATAATACTAAGAGGTTCTAAAGTTTTTCTATAATAACCTCTATTCTCTTAAGGGTTTCTTTTTTATCTATAATCTCTATAATTCTGAAAATATCAGGGCCTTGTAATGATCCAACTAACGCAATGCGTAGCGGCATCATTATTTTACCAAACCCAATTTCTTTAGATTTTAT
Organism: Aquimarina amphilecti; assembly: GCF_900109375.1. Lineage (GTDB taxonomy): Bacteria > Bacteroidota > Bacteroidia > Flavobacteriales > Flavobacteriaceae > Aquimarina > Aquimarina amphilecti. The sequence continues at coordinate 277,045 of NZ_FOAB01000002.1, read as the reverse complement.
CCAATTTTTAATAGTATTAGAAATGTTTTCAGAATTAAAATCATGAATGTCGTTAATAATTCTTGTTAGCTCATGCATAAGATCAGGAGTGTCTTGTTTCCATGCTTTCTTTGTTGCTTTTTCATCATATTCTGATGGAGCGATAAATAAAAACTTACTAAGATCCCATAAGTCTTTTGAAAAAACAGCCCTTTCCTTAATTAAGTCAACTACTTCATTTAGATCATAAGAAGTGGAAATATTCTTTTCAGAAAGTGTTTTGCTTAATTGTTCCACGTGTAAAGAGTTATTGGCCTGCTGAAAATGTTGTTGCTGAAACCATTTTGTTTTTTCGGGATCAAATTTGGCTCCCGCCTTATTAACTCTTGTAAGATCAAATTCGTTGATTAGTTGTTCTAGAGAGAAAAGTTCTTGTTCTGTTCCAGGATTCCAACCAAGAAAAGCGAGCATATTGATTACTGCCTCTGGTAAGTACCCATCTTCACGGTATCCAGATGCAACTTCATTTGTTTTTGGATCGGTCCATTGCAAAGGAAAAACAGGAAACCCTCCGGTTATACCATCTCTTTTTCCTAATTTTCCTTTACCAGTAGGTTTTAATATAAGAGGTAAATGAGAGAAACTAGGAGCTTGCCATCCTAAAGATTTATAAAGTAATTCATGTAAAGCTAGAGACGGTAACCATTCTTCACCACGAATAACATGAGATATTTCCATTAAGTGATCATCTACTATATTGGCAAGATGATAGGTTGGCATACCATCACTTTTAAATAATACTTTATCATCTAATACATTTGTATCGATTGTAATATCACCGCGCACTTCATCTTTTAAATGTAAAGTTTCATTCGTTGGACATTTAAAACGGATTACGTAAGGTTGACCAGAATCAATTTTTAGTTGTGTTTCATTTTCTGAAAGTGATAAGGAATTGTTTAGTTTAGATCTATTATGCCAGTTATAGATAAAAGTTTTTCCTTGTGCTTCATGATTTTTTCGAAGATCATTTAGTTCATCTGCTGTATCAAATGCATAGTATGCATCACCACTATTTATTAACTGATCTGCGTATTGCTTATATAAGTGTTTTCTTTCACTCTGCTTATATGGTCCAAACTTACCTTCTTTTCCTGGTCCTTCATCAAATGGAATGTTACACCAATTAAGGGATTCTGTGATATAGTCTTCGGCACCAGAAACATATCTGTTTTGATCTGTATCTTCTATTCTTAGCACAAAAGTACCTTTATTTTTTTTTGCAAAAAGATAGTTAAATAAAGCAGTTCTTACGCCTCCAATATGAAGAGGTCCTGTTGGACTTGGGGCAAATCGTACCCTAATGTTTTTTGTCATAATCTTTGTTTTTAACCCAAAAAGGTGTGCAAAAGAGAACGCAAAGATACAATCTAAAATAAGTGTTTGAAAAAGATTTAGTCTAATAAATCGAAAGAAGAACTACGTATATATTTAGGGTTTCATTTCGTTTGGCACCCTTTTATTCACAAGCATAAACCATAGAGGAGGGAAGAGTGCTATTACCATTGATGTCGGATAACCGAAAGGTAATTGCGGACTTTTATCATGATGATCTAGAATTTGATATTTCTTCGAAGCGCGATAATGATGATCACTGTGTCTTGTAAGTTCAAAAAGAAGAATACGGCCTAATAAATGATTGGAGTTCCAAGAATGAATTTCTTTAACACGTTCGTATCTACCTGATTTGTTTTTGTTTCTTTTAAGACCATAGTGTTCAATATAATTTATAGTTTCTAATAAAAGAAACCCAACGGCTCCGCTGGAAATTGCAATCCAAAAACCAGTAATATCAAATAAAAGATAAATACTAATAAGATAGCTTGCAGTAAAAATTAGATACCAGAACATATCATTTTTAGGAGAAAAAAAAGACAGATTATTTTGTTTTAATAATTGGATTTGGATTTTCCAGGCACTAATGTATTGACCTAAAACAGATGTAAACCAGAAAAAGTATACTGGCTGATTATATTTGGCAGTGGCTGGATCTTCTTTGGTAGCAGCTTTTAGATGATGTCCAAAGTTATGTTCGATATAAAAGTGCATATATAATGAAGGAAGCAATAAGGCTTTAGCAATAAATCTTTCGTTGGAAAAACGATGACCTAATTCATGGCCAACATTGATGCCATTAGCACCAAGTACTATTCCTGTAGAGATAACAATACCTACAATTTCATAAGTAGATAGTTGATGTTTTGTAACTGTATAAATAGCATAAAATAATACGATATAAATGATGGGAAGATTGATATACAATAACCAATCAAACAACTGTTTTTTAGATTTTGATAAACGGCTATTATCATCTAAGTTTTCAATTGATGAAGGGGTAAATAGTTCTATAAAAGGAATAATACCAAATACATAAAAAGGAGTTAAATAGGTATAGACCCCTTGTATCGATATACTTAGTAAGGCTACAATTGGAATCGTGTATGCGGATATATACTTTAAATCTTTCATAATAACGTACTTGATAGGGGTTTGAATTATAATAAATATAACAAATCTATAAGAAATAAAGTTGTAGTTTTATAGATTACTGAAATAGAAAATGATAGCGCTATGGGTAGTTTTGAGTTCATAAAGGAGAAATTAGAACAGTTTATAAGAAAATATTATATCAATGAATTGATAAAAGGAGTTATATTATTTTTCGCAATTGGTGTGTTGTATTTTTTGGTTACGCTATTAATAGAATACGCTTTTTGGTTAAATAGTACTTGGAGAACTGTTTTGTTTTGGCTGTTTATAGGAGTGGAAATTTCCCTATTTATTAAGTTCATTGCGATACCGGTAGCAAAGCTGTTAAAAATAGCTAATGGAATTAACTATGAGAATGCGTCTAAAATTATTGGAGATCATTTTCCAAATGTGAATGATAAATTATTAAACTTATTACAGTTACAAAATGATAGTTCATCGTCAGCCTTATTATTAGCTAGTATAGAACAGAAGTCTGTAGAATTAAAACCAATACCTTTTAAATTGGCGATTGATTTTAAGAGAAATTCTAAGTATTTGAAATATGCTTTAATTCCAGTTTTGGTTTTTTTACTAGTAAGTTTATCCAATAGTAAAGATTGGTTTTCTGAAAGTTATAAACGTGTTGTTAATTATGAAACGGCATATGAGCCACCTGCCCCGTTTCAGTTCTTTATAGTAAACAATACGCTTAATGCTCTGGAGAATAAAGATTTTATTTTGGAGGTAAAAACTACAGGAGACGTTTTACCAGAAGATGTTCAAATTAGTTATAATGACGAGATTTATTTTTTAAAGAATACAGGTGTGGGAGCTTATGAATATACGTTTGCACAACCAAAAAAGTCAGTCGATTTTGTTTTGTTTTCTAATGAAGTTGTCTCCAAGGAGTATGTATTAGAGGTTGTTCCAGTGCCTACATTATTAGATTTTGTTATGGATCTTGATTATCCTGCATATACAAAGAAAAAGGATGAATCTTTAAAAAGTTCTGGAAATGCTGTTGTGCCTGAGGGGACAAAGGTGAAATGGAAAGTTAGAACTAGAAATACCGAAAATGTAAACCTTGTTATGAAGGATTCTACACGTGTTTTTGAAAAAAGTAAATCCGAATTTAATTATAACGAAGTTTTATATAGTGATTGGGATTATAGAATAACAACTTCTAATAAAAATGTACAGGACTATGACAATCTTTCTTTTAATATTAATGTTATAAAGGATCAATATCCTGAGATTAATTTGACAACTGAAAAAGATACGGTAGATAATAGTACAATGTATTTTTTTGGTAGGGTTAGTGATGACTATGGTTTAAATGGACTACGATTGATGTACTATAATAGTGAGGATGAATTAAATAAACAGTCTGAGAGTATAGCTATTAATTCGTCAAGTTTTGATGAATTTATTTATGCTTTTCCTGGAAATTTAGGACTTAAGGATGGTGTTAATTATGAGTTTTATTTTGAGGTGTTTGACAATGATGCTGTTAATAGTAATAAGAGTACACGAAGTCAAGTTTTTAGTTATAGAAAATTAACTAAAAGTGAGGAAGAAGAGAAAAAATTAAATGAACAAAGCAAGGCTATTTCGGGTTTAAACAAATCATTAAAAAAATTCAAGTCACAGGAGCAGGATTTAAAAAGTATTAGTAAGCTTCAAAAGGAGAAGAAGCAATTAGATTACAATGATAAAAAGAAGTTAGAAGATTATTTGAAACGACAGAAGGAACAGGAAAAAATGATGCAAAACTTCTCAAAGAAATTGAAAGATAATTTAGAAAGTATAGAGGATAAAAAAGAGGAAGAACCTTTTAAAGATGCGCTAAAGGAAATGCTGGAGAGAAATGAGGAGAAGCTAAAGAAAAACGAAAAACTGTTAGATGAGATAAATAAGATAGCTGAGAAATTGCAGAAGGAAGAGTTAACTGAAAAATTAGAGGAGCTTGCAAAAGAGAATAAGAATTTAAAGAAAAACTTAGAGCAATTATTGGAGTTGACTAAGAGATATTATGTTATAGAGAAACATGAAAAGTTGGCAAGCAAGTTGGATGAGATGTCTAAAGAACAGGAAGAGTTATCTAAAAAAGAAGATAGTAATACCAAAGAAAAGCAAGATGAGTTAAACAAAGAATTCGATGAGTTTAAAAAGGAAATGGATGATTTAAGAAAAGATAATAAAGATCTTAAGAAGCCAATGAATTTAGATCAGGATAAAAAAGATGAGGAGGAGATTTCTAAGGAGCAGGAAAAGGCTAGTGATAATTTAGAAAAGGACAATAAATCGGACGCTAAGAAAAATCAAAAAAGCGCTGCTGAGAAAATGAAACAGATGAGTAGTGGAATGCAGATGCAAATGCAAATGGGAGGTGGAGAACAAGAGCAAGAGGACATGGAAATGTTGAGACAAATATTGGACAATTTGGTTGATTTTTCTATTGAGCAAGAAAAACTGATGAAGGGTTTTAAGGGTATAGATATAGATAATCCTACGTATTCTACCAAGTTAAAAAAGCAAAGTGTTCTCAGAGAAAATTTTATTCATATAGATGATAGTTTATATGCATTGGCGTTACGTAGACCTAAAATATCTGATGAGGTAACGGGGAAGTTAACAGATATAGAATTTAATATAGATAAATCATTGGAACGTTTGGCAGAGAATCAGGTGATACAGGGAACAGCGAATCAGCAGTATTCTGTAACAGGCTCGAATGATCTCGCATATTTTTTAAGTATTATTTTGGATCAGATGCAGAATAGTATGTCAGCTTCCGGTAAGGGCAAAAGCGGTAGTAAATCTCAAGGTTTTCAATTGCCTGATATTATAAAAAAACAAGAGGAATTAAATGAAAAAATGAAAGAAGGAGCAGAGAAAGGAAAAGGAAAGAAAGAAGGTCAAGAAAAGGGGGATTCTAATAGTGGTTCGTCAGGTGAGAATGGTGAAGGTGGTAAAGGAAAAGGAGGAGATAAGAAGGGTAAAGATGGGAAAGACGGAAAGAACGGAGAGGGAGAATCTGAAATGCAAAAAGAGGACATGAATGGGGAGCTTTATGAAATATATAAACAACAACAGAAATTAAGAAATGCGCTACAGGATAAGTTAAAAAAGGAAGGAATTGGAAATGGGAATGGCAGTGATCTTCTTAAAAAAATGGAACAGATAGAAAGTGATTTGTTGGAGAAGGGTTTTGATAATAATACTTTAAGTAAAATGATGGATCTCAAACATGAGTTATTAAAATTGGATGATGCTACTATAGAACAAGGAGAAGAAGAGAAAAGAGAAAGTAAGAGTAATAATAAGTTGTTTCGCAATAATAATGAGGAACAGATTTTGAAGGCTAAACAATATTTTAATACAACTGAGATATTAAACAGACAAGTATTACCTTTGCGGCAGAATTACAAGCGTAAAGTGAAGGAATATTTTAAAAAGGAAAATGATTAATTTTTTTTATGAAGAAGTAGAGGTTGATATTGATGAACTTTCTACGATTGCATGGTTAAGTAATGTTATCTCTTCAGAGGATAAGAAGAAGGGTGATATTAATTATATTTTTTGTAAAGATGAATATTTACTAAGAATTAACCGGAAGTTTTTGAACCATGACACTTATACAGATATTATAGGTTTTAGTAATGGGTTAGGAAATATAGTGGCTGGAGATATTTTTATTTCTATAGAAAGGGTAATAGAAAATGCTGGAGTTTTTGAGGTTGAAATAGAGGAAGAAATTAGAAGAGTAATTGCTCATGGGGTATTGCACTTCTGTGGGTATAAAGATAAAACGGAGGAGGAAAGTCTTCTTATGAGACAAAAGGAAAACGAAAAATTAGGGATGTTCCACGTGGAACATCCCTAATTTTTCGTTTATTAATGTTCCACGTGGAACATTTTTTTAAGAGTATAACATGTAAGTGTTCCACGTGGAACAAATAGGAATATTATGTTTGATAAAGAGTATGATGTAGTAGTGGTTGGAGCTGGACACGCTGGAAGTGAAGCTGCGGCGTCAGCCGCAAATTTAGGTTGTAGCACATTGTTGATTACAATGAATTTGCAAAACATAGCTCAAATGAGTTGCAATCCTGCGATGGGAGGTATTGCAAAAGGACAGATCGTTAGAGAGATTGATGCTATTGGTGGATATAGTGGTATTATAAGTGATAGAACTGCTATTCAGTTTAAAATGTTGAACAAATCTAAAGGTCCTGCGATGTGGAGTCCAAGAGTTCAGAGTGATCGTATGAGGTTTGCAGAGGAGTGGAGGTTACTTTTAGAACAAACTCATAATTTAGATTTCTATCAGGATATGGTAAGTGGTCTTATTGTAGAAAATGATAGGATAACAGGTGTAAGAACTTCTTTGGGAATTGAAGTTAAAGCTAAGACGGTTGTGTTGACCAATGGGACTTTTTTAAATGGGTTAATTCATATTGGAGAAAAACAATTTGGCGGAGGTAGAGCGGGTGAAAGAGCGGCTACTGGTATAACGGAACAACTAGTAGATTTGGGATTTGATTCAGGAAGAATGAAAACGGGTACTCCTCCTAGGGTGGATGGAAGATCTTTAGATTATTCTAAAATGACCGAACAGCCGGGTGATGATAATCCTGAAAAGTTTAGTTATTCGGATTTATCAAAACCTTTAGTTAATCAAAGATCGTGTTATATGACATATACTTCTGCAGAAGTACATGATTTATTAAGAGAAGGCTTTGATCGCTCGCCAATGTTTAATGGTAGGATAAAAAGTATAGGACCCAGATATTGTCCTTCTATAGAGGATAAGATAAATAGATTTGCCGATAAGGAAAGACATCAAATGTTTATAGAGCCAGAGGGTTGGAATACTGTCGAGGTTTACGTAAATGGTTTTTCTACTTCGTTACCAGAAGATGTCCAGTTTAAGGCATTAAGATCTGTGGTTGGTTTTGAGAATGTAAAGTTTTTTAGACCTGGTTATGCAATAGAATATGATTACTTCCCACCAACACAATTAACACATACATTAGAGACTAAATTAGTTTCTGGATTGTTTTTTGCTGGACAGATTAATGGAACTACGGGATATGAAGAAGCAGCCTCTCAAGGGTTGATGGCGGGCATAAATGCCGCACTTAAAGTAAAGGAAGAGGAAGAGTTTACGTTAAAAAGAAGTGAGGCTTATATAGGTGTTTTAATTGATGATTTAATTACGAAAGGTACTGAAGAACCTTATCGTATGTTTACGTCTAGAGCGGAATATAGGACACTGTTAAGACAGGATAATGCGGATTTTAGATTAACGCCAATATCTCATAAGATTGGACTAGCAACTGATGATAGATTGAGAAGGATGGAAAAGAAGGAAAAAGAAGCAACGAATTTTGTTCAGTTCTTTAAAGACACTAGTGTTACTCCAGATGAGGCAAATCCAGTTTTAAAGGAAAAAAATTCTTCCGAGATCAATCAAAGTGGTAAGATGTTTAAAATTTTTGCACGACCTCAGATTACTTTGGAAGATATGAAACGTTTGAGTAAAGTATCTGAATATATTGAGGAAAACAATTTGGATAAAGAAGTTTTAGAACAAACTGAAATCCAAGTAAAGTATTCTGGATATATAGAGAAGGAAAAAAATAATGCTGATAAACTGAATCGTTTGGAAAATGTTAAAATACCTGAGGATTTTGATTATACGAAGTTAAAATCTCTTTCTTATGAGGCTTGTGAGAAGATGAGTAAAATAAGACCAGCTACTATTTCTCAAGCATCCAGAATTAGTGGAGTTTCTCCAAGTGATATTTCGGTTTTGTTAGTATATATGGGTAGGTAATGGAAAGTGTAATCTGTAAACAGGAAAGAGCATTAAAGGCAAGGATTTTGACTACGATAGTTTTGGTTGTTTCTATTGCGGGGCTTTTTTTAACATCAGAACCTTTGCAAGTAAGAGTACTGTTTTTAATTGGAGCTTTATTGGTTTTTGGCTTTTCGGTTTCGTATAAGATTAATAAAAATTTTATTAATCAAAAATTATTTTCGGTATTCGGTATTGTTTTGTTTGAAATTAATTTGGAATTAGAATTCCCTAATTATGTTTCTGTTTATTCGGGTTCTTTTAGTGTAAGTAATGAATGGGGAGCGGTTAGTGGAATAGGTACTAAAGAAAGGCATGAAAAGTTTGCAGTACGTTTTTTTACAGATAACAGGAAAGTAACAGTATATAAGACGAATAAATATAAGAATGCTTTTAGTATAGCTAATTCGCTTAGTGAGTTGTTAGATGTAGAAATTTATGACGCTACGAAATTATAGTTCCACGTGGAACATTTTTGTTTTTTTGTTTATAGATTAGTTTAAGAGATGTGATCGTTTTGTGTTTGATAGAAAAATTAACCAAAGATGTTTGTTTGGATTTGGTATTACATCTAAAAGATATTAATGTTTTATAAAACAGGAATCGTTTTTAATTTTTAAAATGAATAAAGAAGAATTAGATTTTTATATAAAGTGCGAGGATTTTACGGTTTCTGGGGAGAGTTTTAAATTATATAAAGATAAAGACCTAGATATGTTAGTAACGTTACCTAAACCAGCTAATGAAAATCTAGGTAAATATTATGAAAGCGAAGATTATATTTCTCATACAGATTCCAAAAGAAGTGTTTTTGAGAAACTCTATCATTATATTAAGAAGTATTCACTTAATAAAAAAGTAAAACTTATATCTACTTTGAATAAAGGTTCAGGATCGCTTTTGGATATAGGAGCGGGTACAGGGGATTTTTTAATTCAGGCTGATCTAAAATATTGGAAAGTAAAAGGAGTAGAACCAAGTGTACAGGCTAAAGAATTGGCCAAAGAAAAAGGAATTCTTTTAGAATCTGACACAGCCGATTTACCTTCTCACGAATATGATGTTATTACTATGTGGCATGTACTAGAACATGTTCCGGATTTAACTGATCAGATTAAAGAATTGAAACGTTTGGTAAAACCGGGGGGTTATGTTGTTATAGCAGTTCCTAATTTTAAATCATTCGATGCAGAATATTATAATTCATATTGGGCTGCATATGATGTGCCAAGACATTTATGGCATTTTTCTAAAAATTCAATAAAAGCACTATTTGCAAAAGAAGATATTTATTTAGAAAAAACATTACCTCTGATTTTTGATTCTTTTTATGTCGCATTGTTATCAGAGAAATATAAGAATGGAACAATGAATTACATAAGAGCTGTTTGGATTGGTTTTATTTCTAATTTTAAAGCAAAGCAATCAAAAGAATATTCATCACATATTTATATCTTAAAAAACTCATGATTTCTTTTTTTAAGAAGTTTTAAAGGTTTTCTAATGATTTTATGCTCAATTACCTTGCTTTTTTTTAAAAACCTCTTAGAACCTTTAGTTTTTAATTAAAAATTATTGATTTTTGTAATAGCAAGTGCTTTTACTATTGTTTTTTCTTATACGTAATTAATTTGATGTACTATTAGGTATAACATCAAATGAACTTTGATATTTTTGCGCAGAACTAAATTTTAAAATAATGAGAAATTTTATATGGATTGCTATTGCCGTAATAACAATGACTTCTTGCAATCAACAAATTGAAAAAACTGGTTATGTAAATAACACAAAAGTAGTATCTGATTTTAATGAGATGAAAACTGCTAAGGAAAAGTGGACGAAAAAAAACAATGAGGTACGTGCAGAATTAGAAGAGAAGGCTAAGCAATTTCAGATAGAGGTACAAGGATATCAAAATATTATGAAATCTATGTCTCAGTCTAATAGAGAAAAGAAGGAACAAGAATTAATGGTTAAGCAACAAGGTTTACAAAGAGAGCAGCAGACAAGAATGCAAGAGATTCAACAAGGTAGCCAAGTTGAAATTGATTCTATTATTGCAAAAGTAGAAGGTTTTATAAAGGATTATGGAAAGAAGAATGGATATACATATATCTATGGAGAAACAGAAGTTAAGAATATTTTTTATGCTAAAGAGGAGTTAAATCTAACAGATAAAATTATAGAGGAACTTAATGGTGAAGCTACTCCTAAAGAGTAATATTTTAAACGTTTAAATACATAAAACTTTGGGAAGTGATTTTCAAAGTTTTTTTATGTCTATTTTTAGGGAATATTCCCTTTAATTTAGATTTAAAAATGTAAAAAATTAGACCTTTTTTTGGTGTTTAATTTTAAATTATTAATGAGAAATATGCTAAGTGTTTTTGGTTATAATTCTATGGCGTTTTTAAGGTAAATATTTTAGCTGTTAATAATTCAGAAATTGATGAATTATTAGAAAAAAAAGTAACACTTAATCGGCAAAAACTGCCTTTTTTAGATATTTGGACTATAGCATTAACCTTAAAAAATAATTACTTTTTTACATTTTTTAGTCAAATATTTTTTGATATTTCGCTAGAATATCTGAAAAATGTTGTTTTTATTGGTTGATAATTACAAATATATATGTATATTAAAACACTGACAAACAATATTTTATAATCAAATTTATTATGGTTCAATTCTTGTTTTTAGAGATGTAATCATACTCTTCAGAAGAGAGTAAGAATATTATTACAAAAAAAAATGAAAAATTGGTTTGATATAAATTTTTAATTCATAATTTTATGACTTTACAATATTTATATTAACAATATTATCAACAAGCGCCCCAAATCGCTTGATTAATGTTGCATATATTCACACAAATTTAACTGATGTGATAACTATGAAGAAAAGACTTAACCTCGTAATCGTTATGATAGTTTTGGCAATGGGAATCCATGTTGCCAAAGCGCAGCGTAATATAGGTCCGCCTTCTCTTACTTCGGCGCCTCAAGCTTGCGGTACTTTAACAAATAGTTTCGACTTTAGTACAGAACTATCTCCAGGTAATGCTCTACCTACGAATAATCAATTTATATTAGAGCTTTCAGATGCAACTGGAAGTTTTGCAAATCAATCAGACATTACCGAATTAGGAAGAGTAACTGGGCCAAATAATGGAACTGGAGCTACTTCTAATATTGATTTTGTGGGTATCTCTGTACCTACAAACGCGAATAGTGATGATTTTAGAATACGAGTTAGAGCTTCTGAGGTTGATATAACAAGTGACATTTCTGATGCGATACCGTTCCACTTTTTTAATGATAATTTAGAAATAATATTGAATGGTAGAGATGAAGTAATTTTTTGTAATGTAGCTTCTTTTGCAAAAGAGATTGCTATAGAAGTAAGAGATGAAAATGATAATTCTGTTGATGTTAATACATTGAAATGGGAATGGTTAAAGGATGGTGCAATAATTCCCGGAGAAAATAACCCTTCTTTAATAATAACTGAGGTAGGGAGATATATCGCTAGAGTTCCTCTAGGGTTGTGTAATAATTTTTTCAACCCTCTGAATAGATCAAATGCAGTAGATGCCTCTTTAGTTAATCCTGGTGATATAACAATAATAACTGACGCTGCTGATTTTTCTTATTGTCCAGATGAGTTTAAAGAATTAAAAGCAAGTGTTATAGATTTCTCATATAATTATCAATGGTTGAAAGATGATGTAGAATTAGAAGGAGAAATATCGCCGACAATAATTTTACCAGATAATGATTTTGGAGGAGAATATACATTACGAATAGAATTAAGCGAAGATTGTACGTTGATTACAGATCTAGTTACCGTTACGAATGAAGGTTCTAGTATAACAGTTCCACTTCCCGAAAGCTTAATATTATTACCGACTCAGGTTTTGAATTTAACTATAGAGACTGACGCACCAGTAGGAAGTGTTTTTAGATTTATTGTAGATACAAATATTCAAAGTCAAGGAGTAACAACAAGTCAAACATTAACATTTCCAGCTCCTTTTGTCGGAGATTATAGAATTGAAATTGAGGCAGATGACCCTTGTAACACGTTTTTAATTACAGAAACAAGTGTTTTTGCAGCGACTAGAATTGATCTGGTTATAGCACCGGATGAAGTTGTTGATTGTCAGCAGGACCCAATTACAATAGCTCTAATAGAAATGGTTGGTATAACTTCATCAGGAGATCGAGTTCCACTTACTACAGAGCAATTTGATTTTTTCGATTTCGAATGGTTTAATGATGGAGTCTCAACAGGTGAGACTTCTTTATCATTAGATGTAAGTCGTTCTGATAGTGGAGGAAGTTTCGAATTGAGAGCTGTTTTTAGACCAGGAGGCCTACCAGATGCAGTTTCTAATAATTTACCTATTGACTTTTTAGCTAGTGATATAGTATTAGATATTACTCCGCCAGTATTGGAAGCAGGAGAATCAGTAGTATTGACAGCGCCGTTAAATGCGAATTTTACGTATGAGTGGTATTTGATTGAAAATGGAGAAGAAGTTCTAATAGATGGTGAAACAACCAATACGTTAACCGTAACGGAGGAAGGAAGTTATTTTGCAAGAATAAGTACTTCTTTATGTACGGCCGATACGCAAGTTGCTGCAGTTGGAGGACCAACAGCATTATCAGAATTAATCCCCAATGTTGTTACACCAGGAGGTAATGTAGCAAATGATGCCTGGGTTCTACCGAATTCATTTAGTGAAAATGATGTAGAGGTTACTATATACTCATCTAACGGAAAGATAGATTTCCAGAAAAGTGGAGGTTATAATGCAGATTGGCCAAACAATTCTGCATCTCAAGCAAGTGAACTGATTTATTATTATATAATTTCTAGAAGTAGTACAGTTGTAAAAAAGGGGACAATTACAGTAATGAGATAATTTATGATTAAAAAAATACTTTATATATCCGCATTCATTTTTTGCTCTCATCTTGTCAACGGACAGGATGGATCATCTAATACATCTGGTATATTACCATCAGATATTCCATTACATAATTCTCTTAAATATAATCGATTTATGTTTAACCCGACTTTTTCTTTAGTTAGGGAAAACAAAAATTCAATAAATATATATAATAGAAACCCTAGAGCAAGTTTTAGTGACAATTCTCAGACGTACTTCCTTAATTATTCAGCTAGATTTGAAGAAAAAACCGGAATAGGTGTTGGTTTATTTCAGCAAAATGTAGGAATATTTAGGTTTTTTGGTGCTACTTTAAACTATGCATATAATATTGAATTAAATAGAGACATGAACTTTACTTTTGGGGTAAATTTAAGTTATTCCCAGAGTGCCTTAAAGAGTAATCTTGATGAGGCTCAAGTAAATGATGACATAATTAATAATTATGAAAATAGCTCTGTGTTTTTACTTCGTCCTGGAGTAAATTTCAATTATGGGAATTTTGACGTTGGTGTATCCGTAGGAAATTTAGTGACTTACAATCTTACTGCTAGTGAATTGTTAACTGATAATTTCGAATACTCAGGTCACGTAATGTATACTACCGAACTTGATTGGAGAAGAATAGATAATGAACTTCGAGGAATGGTTTATGCTTCTAAGCCTGGTGAACAAGATCTAAGATATGGGGGTAATGTATTATTCGAAATCCCAAAATATGGTTGGGCGCAACTTGGTTACAATAGTTTTTATGGAGGATCAATAGGAATTGGAGCAAATATTACAAAAACAGTTTCTATAGGCTATACCGTGGAACCTGGTATAGGAGGTGATGCAACGGCTGCAGAATTTGGAGCTACTCATGAATTTGGGTTGGCGTTTAATTTTGCTAAAGAAGAACGTAGGAGTAAAAGAAGAAATATTTCTTCAAAAAGCTCATTACAAAGGGATTCTGAAATTAGAAGACTTAAGAAAGAGATCTTAGATCAAAATAAAATAATAAGAGAACTACAAAAAACTGGAGGAGATTCTCTTAGTCAGGCACAAAGAACAATGAATAGGTTAGAGCGATCTATTCAAGAAGCTAAAGAAGAAGAAGCCAGAAAAGCCAGAGAGTTAGCTTTACAAAGAGAAGAAGAAGTAAAATTACTTAATAAGCAAGCAGAAGAATTAGCAGCTCAGAAGAAATTAGAGCTGGAAATGTCAGAGCAAAAGGCTGAGGAAGAAAGATTGGCAACTCAGAAAAATCTTGAATTAGAAATTGAAGAAAGAAGAAAAGCGGAAGAAGCTGCTGGAATACAAGCAGAGGAAGCAAGAATAGCTGCTGAAGAAGCTGCAAGAGAAGCAGAGGCAGAAGAACAAGAAGCTGCTGCGGAAGCTGTAGCTGAACAAAAAAGACAAGCACAAGAAGCTACTAGACTTGCAGCAGAGGAAGCCGCAGAGATAGAGAGACAGGAAATAGCTGCTACAGAAGCGAAACAACAAGCTGATGCCGAAGCCGCTAAGCAAGAAGAAGAGAGATTAGCTGCCCAGAAGAAATTAGAAGTTGAGATAGCAGAGCAAAAAGCTGAAGAAGAAAGATTAGCTGCTCAGAAGAAGTTAGAACTTGAGATGGCCGAGCAAAAAGCTGAGGAAGAAAGATTAGCTGCTCAGAAGAAGTTGGAACTTGAGATGGCTGAACAAAAAAGAAGAGAAGAATCTCAAAAAACATTAGAGAGAGAAGTTTCCGTACAAAAAGATAAGGAAGCAGAAGCTGCAAGATTAGCTGAGGAAGAAAGACTAAGACAAGAAGCTGAAACTGCAAGATTGGCTGAGGAAGAAAGATTAAGACAAGAAGCTGAAACTGCAAGATTGGCTGAGGAAGAAAGACTAAGACAAGAAGCAGAAGCTGCAAGATTGGCTGAGGAAGAAAGACTAAGACAGGAAGCAGAAGCTTCAAGATTAGCTGAAGAAGAAAGGTTAAGACAGGAAGCAGAAGCTGCAAGATTGGCTGAAGAAGAAAGACAAAGACAAGAAGCGGAAGCTGCAAGATTAGCTGAAGAAGAAAGGTTACGACAAGAAGCAGAAGCTGCAAGATTAGCTGAGGAAGAAAGGTTACGACAAGAAGCTGAAACTGCAAGATTGGCTGAAGAGGAAAGACAAAGACAAGAAGCAGAAGCTGCAAGATTAGCTGAGGAAGAAAGGTTACGACAAGAAGCTGAAACTGCAAGATTGGCTGAGGAGGAAAGACAAAGACAAGAAGCAGAAGCTGCAAGATTAGCTGAGGAAGAAAGGTTACGACAAGAAGCGGAAGCTACAAGATTGGCTGAGGAAGAAAGGTTACGACAAGAAGCTGAAGCTACAAGATTGGCTGAAGAGGAAAGACAAAGACAAGAAGCAGAAGCTGCAAGATTGGCTGAAGAGGAAAGACAAAGACAAGAAGCTGAAGCTACAAGATTGGCTGAAGAGGAAAGACAAAGACAAGAAGCGGAAGCTACAAGATTGGCTGAAGAGGAAAGACAAAGACAAGAAGCGGAAGCTGCAAGATTAGCTGAAGAGGAAAGACAAAGACAAGAAGCAGAAGCTGAAAATAATGGAGGAGAAGATCTAGAACAGATACAAAAAGAATTAGACAACAGTAGTAGGATTACGGATAAATTAATTGCTTCTAGAGATTCTTTATTAACATCTTCAAAAAACTTAGATAAAAGAGAGTTTAATAAACTTTTAGAGTCTTTAGTAAGTATGAACGACCAAGCAGAAGAGGTTAAGAATAATAATGATCCTACAAGTTCTAAAAGACTTACTTCTAAAAATAGATTTATCAAGTTTGCTGAAGCAACAAGACCTGAGGCTAAGTATGCTACTAAATATATACCTGGATATCCAGAAGGGTTTTATTTGATTGGTAATGTATTTAGAGGAGGAACTTATGCAGAAAGCTTTACGAATAAGTTGAAAGATTTAGGTTTTAATGATTCTCAGGTAATAGTAAATCCAGAAAACCAGTACCAATACGTTGCTATTAAGTATTATGCTAATAAGGAAGAAGCGGCAGAAAATTACTTGAATAACATTGGAAATAAATACTTTGGTGATATGTGGATATTAAATATTGCTAAAAGTAGAGTGGAGTCTTTAAAAAGACTGGTTCAAGAATCGAGACTGATTAAGGATACTGTAAAAGATGATACGGTTTTAACAGAAAGCCTATCCTATATCGGAGGACATAATATCGAGAATGGTTATTACTTAATAACAAATATTTTCAAAAGAGAAAACTATTTCGAAAGAGGAATGGAAAAATTAAAATCTCAGGGCTTAGAACCTAAGTTTTTCAGGAATCCAAAGGATAATTACATATATGTTTATTTAAACAAATTTGACACACTAGATAATGCAAAACAAAGCTTATTTTCTAATGTTAATAATACATATAATGGCGATCTATATATTTTAAAAATAGAATAGTGAGCACCCCAAAAAAATAAGAATGAATAACTCAACTCAAATAAAAAGCAGCTTATGAAAACACTATTCCCCAAAAAAGCTGTACTGTTAATATTGATGATTATCAGTGCGGTATATAATATAAGTGCGCAAGAATCGGTACCTCTTACACCAAGGCCAGGAGCCCAATTCGATAATATTAGAGGTAATATGGTAATGACCGGTAATGACATTGTCGGTGTAATCGAAGATGATGATGGAACTACTTTTACCAATCCAAATAGGAACTATAATGGTAATGATAATAACGGTAATTATACAACAGCTTTTATTGATGTAGATAACGATAATTCTACGTTTAGTTCTAGTGAAGCTGGTCTAACAGTGCCTAGAGAAGACTGTAGCCGTCTAGTATATGCTGGATTATATTGGTCTGCCAATTATTATATGGCTAGAGGTAATAGTCCAAGGAATTTTAGTAACAATGAAATCTCGAGTAATTCGGATACTAATACAGCCTTAATAATAAACAACGGTCCACTCGCTCAACAGTATACTGCGAGAAATTCAGAGTTTAGTAATGACAACTCAGATATACAAAGAAATCCTGTAACCTCATATTTAGTAGTAGCACAACCTGTGAATGGTTGTGGGATTACTAATGGAGCTCAGCTATCGGGGAATATAGCTGTGATTAGGGATGGTGGTAGTTGTTCGTTACGAGAAAAAGTAGTAAACGCTCAGAATGCTGGAGCTGTTGGAGTTGTAATTGTGAATGATGGAGGACTCTTACCTAGACTTACAGGTAATGGACCGGCAATAAATATTCCTTCCGTATCGGTAGGAAATGATGATATAAATAATGCCAATTTTAATAATGGAGATTTAATACCACTTCTTCAGGCAGAAAGTAATGTAGTTCTAGCTACGCTATCAACGGATGAAGGAAATGATATTTTAAATAATCTACCTCTTACAGATCCAAGAAAACAGGGACCAGCTGATTTTAGAGATATAAAATTTAAGGTGCCAGGAGGAACATATGTAGATGTAACGGCAAGTAGTGTTGTTTTTGATGGATACAGAAATACACCTACGAACCCTTTAGGAGATAATGCTAATGATGAACTTCCTTATGTTTGTTATGCGGATGTAACAAGTTTATTAGATCCGGACAATAATTTTGGTACTTATACGGTAGCTAATATGAATGCTACGCAAGGTTTTACCAGTGGTGGTGATGGTGCCTGTGGTGGATGGTTTATAGTTGCTATTTATGAAGATCAACAGGAATCGGCTAAGTTCATTAGCACAAGTGATGGGTTTGTTCAGATTTTTAGTGGTCAAACGCCATTACAGTTTACTTATAGTGGATTTACGACACCTACAGGAGCCAGTGAACCAGTTAATGTAAGATTTGGTACTTCTTCTTTAGAAGGAGATACGAGTTTAGGTGGAGATGAATTAAGAATAGTGAATACAGCTGGAGGACTTACTGCCTTAGGACAAGGAAATGCAAGTGCCAATCCAACAACTAACTTTTTTAATGGATCTATATCCTTCGATGGTAATTATATTACTGATCGAACTCCTAATTCTGAGAATACACAAGGGTTTGATATGGATTATTTCGAACTTCCGAATGTTACAAAAGACCTGGTCGGTAATGGTCAAACATCCGCCACCTTTGAGTTATTTACGGATCGAGATAGGTATAGTGTATTTTTTAATGCTTTTTCTGTTACCATTATAGAACCTGAATTAAGAATTATTAAAAAAGTTTTCGATTTAGATGGTTCTACAGAAATAACAGGAAATAATGTAGAACTAGGTGATGAAGTGTTTTATGATCTCGAAATAGAAAATATAGGTAATGAAGATTTTGTAGATGGTACTGTTACTATAACAGATGTTTTACCTCCTAATACGAATTTGTTAAATGTAGTTGACGCTACATTACCACCAGGCGTTACTTATTCTGAAATTTCGCCTGGAGTATTACAATTTAATATACCTGCAAGTATAGTAGAGACTCCCAATGACGAACCAATCGGTGATGGTGATGCCCCTATTTTTATACGATTTAGAGCGCAATTAGTAAGTAGTTGTGAGGAATTAAGAGATGCTTGTTCTGATGTAATTACAAACTCAGCTACAGCAACTTATACTGGATTACAATCTGGTACGCTTGGAAGTACTACAAGTAGTTCACAATTAGGAATATGTGGAGATCAATTAAATGAGGCTTCTAATATACTTGTTAATATCCCTGCCTGTCAATTAGATGTGACTTTTTGTGATGATGAGTTACTTTTAGTAGCAGGAACTGGTTATAATGAATATACGTGGACAGGACCTGGTATTACTACGCCGGTAGTAACTACCGTTAACTTTTTTAATGTACCAAGCCCTCAAACCGGGGTTTATATGGTGGTTAAAGCAGATACCGATGGTGTTGATCCTAGTTGTATGTCGCTTACTGAAGAATTTACGGTAACTGCTTTTAGAGATATAACAAATCCTGTTTTGGATTATGTAAATGGGACTACTATAGTTACTGAAGACTGTAGTGGTGTTCCAATTCCACAAATTTTATTATGTGGTGATCAGACACAGTTACTTGAAACTAATTTTGATCCATCTAGTTTAGATGATATTTCTTGGCAAAGATTAACTCCTTCGGGATCTTGTGTTTTAGATCCGAATGATCCGTGTTCATTATTAGATGGTAATTGTACCGATGCTAATTGGGTGGAGGTTACAGGAGGTGATACTTCGAGCTATACTGTTTCTGAAGCAGGTGATTATAGAATTCTTGCCGAATTTGAAGGTGGATGTATTATACCATTTTATTTCAGTGTATTTAAGAATGATTATCAACCGGACCTTTCTATGAACCCAATAGAATGTGGTAGCGATGGTAGTGTTAGCGTAATAAATGTGCCTACTAATTTTGCATTTAGTTTAACATCTGGTGGTCCTTATACTAATACTACTGGTGTTTTTCCAATTTCTACGGCTGGAGATGTTACAGTATATGCAATTGATACTACTTTTCCTGGATGTGAATATTCAGAAACAATAAACGTTCCTTCCATCGACCCAACATTTAGTGTTACAGGAGTTGACCCAACTTGTGTCAATGATGATAATGGAACTGGTTTTGGAAGAATTAATATAAGTGTTACAGGTGGAATACCTGAATATCAATATACTATTTCTAGCCCTGCTTTAGGAGCAGCAGATCCAATAATTGTTCCTAATAGTAGTGCAAACAATGGAAATTATACGCAAAATAATTTACCTGCTGGAACCTATAATGTAGAAGTAATTTCGAATAGACCTACACCAGAGTGTGTTTTTGATGCTACGGTAACTATTAATCCTGCACCTGCTTTTGACGCAGAAGTAGTATTATTAGCTCCTGAAACTTGTGATAGTGGAGCTTTAGTACAGGTAAATGTTCTAAATGGTTCAGGAGATTATTTATATGATAATGGTGATGGTAATTTTGTGGCTTGTAATATTTTCGAGATTCCTAGTCCTGCAAATCCAGCTACAACATATACCTTTAGGATAAGTGATAATAGTATTCCTAGTGGTTCACCAGCTTGTGTTATTTCTGCAAGTATTGATAATATAACACCATATGAACCTATTGTAATAGATAATGTAACAGTTACTCAACCTCCTTGTCCTGGAGATACGGGACAAATACAGGTAGATGTATCACCAACAGTAGCAGGAAGAATTTATACATATCAACTTTGGGATTGTGCAACAGATCCAAATTGTGGTAATACTGATCAAACGACATGGGATGTGACTTTGTGGACTTTGGTTAATGAAATTGCTTCTACAGGAAGCCAAACGATTACTTTTACAGGAGTTCCTGACGGAAATTCATACGCTGTTACAGTTTTACACGCGAATACAACACCAGCGATTACTAATGCTGATTGTGCTTTTCCTGTTCCGGAACCAACAGTTTGTCCGGTTAGAGAATCGATTTTTGCTATTACATCTCCCGTAGGTATTACAGCGGATGTAACACTTGATAGACCTTTGAGTTGTATCGTTGGAAGTGAAGATGCGATTATTCAAGTAGATAATATAGCAGGAGGTTCTGGTAATTACGAATGGAGTTTGGATAATGTTACTTTTACGAATGTAACAACTACTCCGTTTGATATTTTAGTAAGTACAGATGGATCTTATACAATATATATTAGAAACCAAGGAAGTGGAGATTGTGCAGCTCCGTTTGCTATTGATGTACCTGCACTTGTAGCTATTGATTCTATTACCTTTACGCCTGGAGACGGTGATTGTACAAGTCAAAGTTCAGAAGTAAGTTTCGAAGCGCAACCAGCATTATCAGCAGCTGATATAACAGCTGGAGTTGTTTATGAATATGATGTCTCTCCTGATCCAGCTACAGGAACAGGTGCTACAGGAAACACAGGGTTTTTAACTACAAATAGTTATACAATTGCACAAGGAGTAACTTACACTGTTACTGCAAGAAGAAGTGATGATCAATGTACATTTAGTGATGATTACAGAGTAGATGTAATTGATCCTATAGATATAACTAATGCAGTAGAAACTACACCTGTAGTTTGTGTGGGCGAAAGTAATGGAGCGTTATCTTTTACGGTAACAAATAGTACTTCTTTTGATTATACAGTTACACTCGGAGGAACTACTGTTGACTCGGGGAATGGTATTACTACAAGTCCTGTAAATGTTACAGGATTAGCCGCAGGAACGTATATTATTACTGTTACAGATACTAATCCAGGAGGTTCAGGTTCACCGTTAAACTGTTCTGATACAGCAACTGTAGATATAACAGAGCCAGCAACACCACTTACCTTTACCACAGTGGCTACTGAGACTAATTGTGGTGCTAATACTGGTACTATTACGGTAACTGCTAATGGTGGAAGAGGAAATTATCAATATAGATTAGTAGATAGTGGTGGTGGAGTAATTGTCGATTACCCTAACACAAATAATGTATTTACAGGCCTTGCAGTTGACACATATACTATTTTTGTAAGAGACGGTAATTCTACTGCTGCTTGTGAAATCAATAATACTGAATCGATTACTCAATCTGCTTCGCCTACAATAGCATTGGCAACAGGAGGAGATAATTGTTATGATGGAACGGATCAAGCAACTCAATGGGTAACAATTACTCCAGGGATACCTACTCCTTTAGGTCCTTTTGAGTACAGTCTTAATGGAGGAACAGGAGTTTTGATAACGTTTTTACCGGTAGCAACACCTGCTCCAGCAAACACATTTGAGATTCCTAATTTAACGCCAGGAAATTATACAGTAGTTGTTACAAATACAGCTACAAATTGTTCTACTGCGGCATTACCGTTTACGATAAATCCCGAACTGACGATAACTGCAGATTTGGCTAATGATATTAATTGTAATGAAGATGCTAGTTTAACTTTTGTTCCTGTAGGAGGAAGTACAGTGTATACGCAGTTTGATTTATATGCTCAAGGTTCACCACCAACATTAGTACAAGCTAATATTACATCTCCTCATACAATTTCAACACCAGGAACATATGTTGTTCAGGTTACGGATGATCAAGGATGTACAGCTTTCTCGAATCCAGAAACTGTTACAGCATATGAAGCTATTGCTACAAGTGCACCTGTAATTACAAATCCAGATTGTCCTACAGATAACGGAAGCATAGAAATTACGGTTACAGCAGGAGAAGGACCATTCACGTATGTGTTGGATGGAGACGCAACTACTACGCAAGGACCAACAGGAACTGGGCCAATAACGTTTAATAATGTTCCAGTAGGACCACACACAATAACTATTACTGATGGATCGGGAGCTAGTCCCGCTTGTACATTGGATGTCAACGCTACAATTGTTGCTCCAGTTGCAATAACAGCAGATATAGCTATTACCCAAGAATATAGATGTGATGCTACGGGATCAAGTACAACTCCTCAATTAGGAACAATTACGGTATCTAATCCTGCAAACGGTACACCGCCATATGCATATAGTATAGATGGTGTAGACTTTAGTAATACAACAGGAATATTTACAGGATTAACAGATGGTACTTATACATTGTTTATTAGAGACGGAAATACAGTTTCTTGTCCAATAAACTTAGGTCAGTTAACAATTGATCCGTTAGTTCAGGTTACAGATCTTTCTTTTGCTGCAACACAAGTTCAATGTCCTGCTTTAGAAGCAGATGTTACGTTGACTCCAACTTTAGATGGAACGAGTACCGTAATGTATGAAATTACCGCTCCAATAACAGTAGGCCCTCAGGTATCTAATGTATTTACAGGGTTAACCTCTGGAACAACATATACATTTTTAGCTAGAACAGATACTGACGGATGTGTATATACTGAAACATTTACAGTCCCTACTATTGATTTAATAGCAGTGAATGCTACTATTGTAAATGAACCTTTATGTAATGGACAAAGTACAGGGGAATTATCATTTACAGTTTCAGGAATTGATTTGACTACAGAAACATATGAATATGAGGTTTCTATTGGTGGTACTATTGTTGCACAGGCAACAGGTCAAAATGCCGCAACTATTCCAACAGGTGATATACTAGCAGCTGGAACATATGATATTTTAGTTACAGATGAAAGGACTAATTGTACGGCTACAGATCAAGTAATTATTGGAGAACCTGATGTTATTACTTTTACTATAGATCCTATTGATCAAGATTGTGTTGCTAATACAAATACAGTTAGCATTAGTAATGTGATGGGTGGAAGTGGTGTTGGTTACACTTGGATATTAAATGATTCAGGAGGAACTGCTGTTGGTCCAAGTAGACCAGTTACTGATCCTTATTTAAATGTTCCGAACGGAACAGGATATCAAATTATAGTAACAGATAGTAACTCTTGTGTATCTGCTACACAAACTTTAGATATTAATCAATTACCACAGATAGCAGCTACAGTAGATACTGGTTCTGATTTCTGTTTAGATGATGGAACGGTAAGTTTTACTATAAACATTGACGGAACAAACTCTGGAACCCCAGATTACATTTATAATGTTGCATTAGGTGGAACGATAGTAATACCTGACACTAATGTGGGTGCGCTTACTACTTTTACTACAACGCCTGCATTAACACAGGCAGGAACATATACAATTACATTAACAGATAGCAATGGTTGTCCAGTAACACTTACGGAAACTATTGCAGAGGCAGTTTCACTTGATGTTACTCAAGTATCGGATATTGCGTGTAATGCCGCAGGTGTTCCTCAAGATGCTTCTTTTTCTTTTGTTGTGAATGGAGGATATACACCTTATGACATTGCGGTTTCATTTAATGGAGGTGCTTTTGTAGATCATATTACTAATGGTACTACACCATTTGTTGATTATGTAGCTACTTCAGGAGCTGGAACTTATATTTTTAGAGTTACTGATGATAGAGGATGTACATTTACTACTTCTCCTTTTACGGTTACAGATCCGGCACCAATTGCAATAACAGCGAACGATGTTAATGTAGATTGTTTTGGAGATACAGGTACTGCTGTAATTACAGTTACTGGTACAGAAACTCCTTATGAAATTGATTTCGAGAATACAGGAACGTTTGTAACGATTACAGGAACACAAATAACTTTCCCTAATCTCTCAGAAGCAGTGTATGATTTTACTGTAAGAAGTGCTAGAGGTTGTCTTGAAATAGGTACAGTAGAGATAATAGCTCCAGATGAGATACTAGAAGTTAGTAGAACAGAAACACCGGTTACTTGTGGTGGATCTGTTATTATTACGGAGTTAGGAGCGATAGATTTAGAAATAGGTGGTGGTTCAGGAACATATACTTATACATTGGTAGATGCAAGTGATGTTTCAACAAGACCTATTGTTCCTTCTACTAATACTACTTCAACGAATCCTGTTGTACTAAGTGCTTCAACAACAGTTCGATTCGAAGGATTAAATTTTGGTCAGTATTTCATCTTTGTAGAAGATGATAATGGTTGTGTTTCTAATCCGGATCCTATTGGGCCGTTTAATATATTTTCACCACCAAGTGATTTAGTTCAGAATGTTGTTGCAACTGGTAATTGTCTTGCCGGTGTAATTTTTGATATAGATGTTGTTGGTGGTGTGGGTCAGGATAACACTACAAATCCACCTTTAGGATTTGATATTCGTATTGTTGGAGAAACTGGACCATTAGGTACGTTTGTTCCTTTAAATGATGAACCATTGAACGCAACAGTTACAACTCCTACTAACCCAATAAGAATTCATCGATATGGAGGAATGACTGCTGGTGCTTTTGATGTTCTTCAGTTTAATAGAACTTATATCTTAGAAGTAAGAGATAATGCTACGGGTTGTTTGTATCAAGAATTGGTGCCACCTGTAACTCCTCCTTCTGATCCAGATATTATTAATTTTACTCAGACAAATATCACTTGTAATGAGACGCCGGCATTAGATAATGGAGCAATAAGTTTTGATATTTCTGGATATACAACTGCTCCACCTCCGCCTGTTACAGAAGTGCGTTGGGAAGTTTTTGATCAGTTTACTAATATTTCTTTAGATGTTAGTCTTGCACCAGCGGTATATTCAGGTAACGCTACGGGACTTACAGGAGCAGATGTTCCTGTGACTATTTCTAATTTTCCTCCGGGAAGATATTATGTAATAGCTGAAGAAGTAGATGGCACACAATGTTCATCTAGAAGAGATTTTGAAATACTTGTTCCCGATCCACTAACTTCTGTAGCTACCAATCTTACCGCTGCTAATAGTTGTGGTACGAATGCACAGGTAATTATGGATACTGATGGCGGTACACCTTTTGGAATACCACCAACTACCGATGGATATACATATGCTGTAGTGGCTGATGGTGCTGGTGATCCAGGTACGTATCCATTAAATGATAACACAATTGATCTAGGTAATACTGCGGGAGATTTTGATATTTGGGTAGCAGATTTTAATGGATGTAGTTTTGGTCCTGTAGATGTTACGGTTGTGGTTAACCCATTACCGACTGTTGTAGCTAGTTTTATTGACGATTGTGCATACGATAATAGTAATGTAATTGATGTAGATGGTACCGGTCTTGGAACGTTATTATATCAAATTGATGGAGGAA
Organism: Aquimarina amphilecti; assembly: GCF_900109375.1. Classification (GTDB taxonomy): domain Bacteria; phylum Bacteroidota; class Bacteroidia; order Flavobacteriales; family Flavobacteriaceae; genus Aquimarina; species Aquimarina amphilecti. The sequence continues at coordinate 251,098 of NZ_FOAB01000002.1, read as the reverse complement.
CTGCAGTTACTGGTAGTATAGATAATAATAATCACCAATTTATTGTATCTACTCCAGGAACTTACACTATAACGATTACAGATGATTCAGGTTGTTCAGCCTCTACACCGGTAACAGTATATGACGAATTGGTAATAAGTGCTGCATTTACAACAGCTCCGGATTGTGAAAATGCTACAGGTGTTATTACTACAACGGTTACATCAGGTGTTGTACAAGGAACATTAACATATGTACTACAAGATGGAACTGGAACCCCAACAGGAAATGTAACGGGTGATGTTAATGGAATTTATACAGGTGTTGCTCCTGGCGATTATATCGTAGTTGCTACAGATGATGGGCGTGGAGCTATTGCACCATTTTGTTCGTTCTCTGCTCCGGTGAGTATAGATGCTCCAACGCCTCCAGTACTTGTACCTGAAACTACTTTTGTTACTTGTATAGGTGATACCGACGGTGTGATAACGGCTGCATTAACTGCTCTTTCAACGGACTCGGATCCAGCAGTAACATATGAATACGAAATAATAGCAGGACCGGTTACAAGACCATCACAGATTAGTCCGGTATTCTCTGGATTAGGTATTGGTACGTATACAGTACAAGTAACGGTTACTAAGCCAAATGGAGCTTTAAATGTGATTTGTTTGGATACCGAAGATTATATTATAGATCAACCTTCACTTCCTGTAGCAACTGTTGTATTGGAGACACCTTATGGATGTACTGGTGCTGCAGTAAATCTTCCTGTAATTACTGTGGATAACTTTAGTGGAGGTAATTCGCCATACACTATATCTTATACAGATCCATCAGGAAATATAGTTGGACCAGTAGATCCAGCTACATTGGATACTGATACTGGTTTAGCAGGAATTCAGATTATAGCAAACGAATCAGGTAATTATACTTTTACTGTATTTGATACTAATGACTGTCCTAATGTCCTAGTACCATTTAATATTCCTGCGTTCCCTGTAATGACAGACGCAGTAGTAAATTTAGTAACAGGTATTAACTGTACGACCAACACAGAAGAGGTTACGGTTACAGTAACTGGAGGAACAGGTCCATTTGATTTTATAGAAATCAATGGAGCAGTGCCATCTCAGATAGGAGTTGCTTCTGGAGGAGCTACGACTACAAGTGGTTCATTCTTTTTACCTGGTGTAGGTAATTATATTTTTAGAGTGTTTGATCAAGGAACTCAATGTTCTATTGAGACATTACCTTATGAAATTACTCCTTATGATACAATAGAAGCTGAAATTGCCGTGGTTACCCCAAATATCTTATGTTTTGGTGATGCTACTGGTAATATAGAGCTTACGGTTACAGGGCATACAGGTCCTTATAATTATACCGTAACAAATACGACTACAGGTACAGTTACAGGTCCTATAGGTGCAGATACTACGGTACAGAATCCTATCACCATAACTGGTTTAGAGGCGGGAAGCATTCAAGTTTCGATTGTTGATCCTGTTTCTACTTGTAACGACATATCAAATGTTGTCAATATAGCACAACCGACAGAATTACTGTTAGCTTTGGATTCAAATACTAATGCGAATTGTAACGATGATGGAAGAGTTGTAGTGACAGCTTCTGGAGGAACGGCTCCTTATACTTTTACTGCTACCGACGTGCCAAGTGGTGGGACTTTTACAACAACAAGTACTACGGGAATATTTGATTTACCAGTTATTGGCGCTAGTACAGATTATACAATTAGCGTTGTGGATGATAATTCTTGTACTTCTAACCCTGTTTCTATAGTGGTTACGGTAAATAGAACTGATAATCCTGTACTTAATCCACTTACTGTAGATGATGTATGTACCCATGATGGAAGTTATGTAATATCTGCATCAGGAACTAGTAATGTTCCAGTACCACCAGGTTCAGGGATACTAAGGTTCCAATTAGATACTGGTGTCATAGAAGATGCTAATAATGGAAGTACTGCGCATACATTCACTGTAGCTACTCCTGGAAATTATACGGTTACTGCTTATGATGAAAACGGATGTCCTTCTAATGTAGAATCAATCACGATATTACCAGAATTAACCGCTACTGCGGATTTCACGACGGATCCTACTTGTAGAGATGTTGATGGAACTATAACAGTAACAGTTAATGGTGGATCAGATTTTGCTGTCAATCCAGGTAATTTTACTTTTACTCTAAGAGATGAAGCTACAACTGCGATCGTTGCTGGACCTCAGGTTGGAAATAATATTTTTACTCCGATAGCTGCGGGTGATTATATAGTGGAAATTACGGATATCAATATTGCTGCTATTACTACGCCATGTACAATTACGATAGATGTTCCAGAATTAACGGTGCCGTTGGATCCTATTCCATCTGCAACGTCAACTGCTGTATCATGTATAGGAGCGACAGATGGAACAGTTACCGTAACATTGCAAACAGGTACTGATTTAGATGGACCTTATACATATCAAATATATGTTGATGATGGAACAGGAAACCCTGATTTAGCGCAACAGGTTGGAGTTGATCAAATAGATAATCCAGTATTTACTGATTTACCATTTGGAGACTATGTTGTTGTTGTAACTTCAGAGAGAAGTTGTTCTGGTCAGTTTGCTATTACTGTAGCTAATGCTACACAAGTTGCTGTAGCAATCTCACAAAGTCCATATAGTTGTGCTCCTGATAATAGTTCTGTGTTCCCTATAATCACCGTGACTATAACTACAGGAACTGCACCATATAGTATTTCTTATGAAACACCTTCTGGAGTTGTTATTACTGAATTGGATATAGCTGATGCTAATTTAGGTACACCTGAAATAGATTATGAAATTACCGCTGATGAAGAAGGGGATTATTTAATTTCAGTAACTGATAGTAATAGCTGTGCTACAAACCCTGTAACTGAAACAGAAACAGTAGCACCATTCCCAATTATGACAAACCCAGCTGTTGCTATAGTAACGGATATTACGTGTGCTGTAGATGAAGAAGTTACTGTGTCTGTGCAAGGAGGTTCTGGTGATTTCTTATTCGAGTTAATTGATAATACTGGTACTGTAATTAATCCACCTGCTCCTGTAGATACTCCTGCTGGTGTGTCAACTGCTAATTTTGTGTTGCCAAGAACCTTAGGTATTTACACGTTTAGAATAACAGATCAGATTACAATGTGTACGATTACTGTTACTCATGAAATTGATCAATTCGATTTTGTGGAATTAGTAGCTGCACAAGAAACGCCTGAAACTTGTTTAGGAGACGCGGACGGTACAATCAATATTTCAATAACTGGATATTCAGGACCTTATAATTTTACGATTCTTGATGAAAACGGTAATCCAACAGCGTTTACCGGAACAGGAGATACAACTACGGATCCAGATCCATATATTTTACCAGTAAATCTACCGCAAGGTGTATATATTGTAGAAATTGTGGAAACTGCGGATCCATTATGTACAGAAAGGTCTAATGCTATTGCAGTCACAGGCCCTAGCGCACCAATTGTAACGGCGATATCAGCAATTAATACTATAGAATCTTGTGTACCTGGTAGCGATGGATCTTTCCAAGCTTCTGTTACTGGAGCTCAGGGAACAGTTACATATACGTTAACTCCTGGTGCTATCTCTAATACTACAGGGTTATTTGAAAATCTAACAGCAGGATTATATACAGTTACTGCGGAAGATAGTCAAGGATGTACGGATGATGAGCAGTTTACGATACAATCGCCTAACGCTATCATCGTTGATCCTATTGCAGATAGTAGTGTAACTTGTTTTGATGATGTTGATGGTAGTATTACAGTAGTTGCTAGTGGAGGTCAAGGAGCAGGAACGTATTTATACACGTTAACATTCCCTGATGGAGTTACTACTAGTGGACCTCAATCTACTAATGTGTTTAATAATTTAGGTGCAGGAACTTATACGATTACTGTTTCTGATAATTTGAATTGTACAGCAACAACGACTGCTATTATAAATGAACCTAGTGAAGTTACTGTTAGTATTGATAGTGTTACGGAAGTTACTTGTGATATTAACACAATAGATGTAACAATTAGTGGAACTAGTGATGTAGCAATTACGGAATATTATTACGTAGATCAAGATGGTAATCAAGTAGCAAATGGTGGATCTGGAATTTTCACAGGTCTTGGAGCAGGAGAGTATCAATTCTTTGTGGAGGATGTAAATGGTTGTAGATCTCAATTATCTTCACCAGTACCTGTAATACCAATTAGTCAGATAATGATTGCTTTAGATACGAGTGCTGCAAATATTAACTGTTTCAATGAAGCAACTGCTGTAATTGATGCAATAGTTACAGGTGGTATTGGAGATTATATTTTTGAATTAACAAATAATACTACTACTCAAACTTGGGGACCTCAAAACAGTAGCGAATTTATAGACCTTCCACCAGGAAATTATACGTACTTAGTAAGAAGTGATAGAAACTGTGTTTCTCAAGTAGATTTCGATATTATAAATCCTGCGGAGTTTGAAAATATTCCACCTCAGATTACAGATGTAGTTTGTTTCGGAGAAGATAATGGATCTATAATTGTATTTGCAGCTGGAGGTACACCGGATTATTCTTTTGCAATAAGTACAAATCCTGGTCAGTTCTTTAATGATGAATCGGATAATGTTCCTAATCAACACACGTTTACAAATTTAGTTCCTGGAGTGTATCAAGTATTTTCTCAGGATTCTAATGGTTGTGGACAAGTATATGATGTAACTATTGGCGAACCGGATCAGTTAATGGCCAATATAGTTGGAGCAATAACTCCAGAAACTTGTTTTGGAGATAGTGATGGAGCAGTTACTATTGATATTACAGGAGGTACACCACCGTATTCGACAAATATTACGAATAATGATGGAGATTTTATGGATGGTGTATTAACGTATATGGATCTTCCAGGTGGAACTACTACAATCTTTATTAGAGATGCTAATAATTGTAGAATCAATCTACCAGTAGATATTCCAGAAGGTGCTATTCTTAACGGAGTAATGAGTCCTAGAGTGGATTGTCCGATAATAAATACGGATGGTTCGATAAATCAACCGCCTGTATACTATATAGACTTTATACTTGGAGATGATTCTGTAGATACGGATATTCTTTATAACCTAGTATCATTAGATGGGGGTGTAAGTCCAGGAGATAGTTTATCTCCAACATTTATTGTACAGCCAGGAGAATACCAAGGAACCATGACATATACTCCTACAGGATGTGTATTTGATTTAGGAGCAATTACTATAGAAGAATATATTCCTTTATCAACTCCTATTGCTCAGATGACAAATAATCCTCAAGATCCTAATGAGTATGAGATTACTGTCACAGGAGGTAGTGGAGATTACACCTATTTTGTAGCAATTATACCAAATGGCTTAACTGTAAATGATTTAACAGACTCTGATTATAGAGAATTAGATAGTAATATCTTCTCTATTGACGAAACTGCGATTTATGCATTAAGAGTTATAGATAATATGGGTTGTGAAGTAGTTGGAGTTCAAGAATTGATATTTATTAATATTATTATTCCTAATTACTTTACTCCAGATGGTGATGGTACAAATGATACTTGGTACCCTAGACAAGATCCATTTAGAGATCCATTCTTCTTTGATGATATGGAAGTCAAAGTATTCGATAGATATGGTAGATTATTGGCTGAGTTTATGGGAGATCAAGGAACAAATAATGGATGGGATGGAATTTACCAAGGAAGCGAGTTACCATCTGGTGATTATTGGTTTACCATTATCCTTAATGACATTGATAACAGAGAGTTTACAGGTCACTTTACTTTATATAGATAATAAGTATGAGAACGTACACAAGACATATAATAATAGCTATAGTTTTATTGACAACTGTAGTAAGCAATAGAAGTTATGGCCAGGAGTTTTTTGCACCAGTTCAGAACCAATACATTGCAGATAATCCATATTTGATATCTAGTGCTTATGCAGGTATAGGAGATTGTTGGCAAGTTCGTGCCTCAGGGTTTGAACAATGGGTTGATATTGCTGATGCTCCCGGAACACAATCGATATCTATAGATGGTCGTATATCAGATCGTTCAGGTGTAGGTGCTATTTTGTTTAATGATAAAAATGGTGCAACTTCCCAAAAAGGAGTACAGTTATCTTTTGCTCATCACTTAACATTGAATGAGTATACGAATCAATACCTTTCTTTTGGTATTAGTTATAAGTTTACTCAGTTTGGTATAGATACATCTCAGTTCAATGATGGTGATCCTAATTTGCCACCAAGTGAGAGTTTAGAGAACGTTACAGTAAACAACTCTAACTTTGATATTGGAGTACTGTATAGATTAGGAAGGTTTTTCTTAAGTGCGAATGCAGTAAATTTATTGCAGAAGCAGATTGATGATTTTAACCCAACAGAACCTTCTTCAATACAGAATTATTATGTGTATTCTGGATATACTTTTTATGATCGGTTTAGCGACATAGAAGTAGAACCTTCTGTATTATATCAAAACTTTGCTGGAGATGGCAGAAGTACTGCAGATCTTAACCTAAAGGTACGTAAGTTGCACAGAGGAGATTATTATTGGGCAGGGATAAGTTTAAGATCATTAGTAGATCAGGATTTCAAACCTTTATCTATTTCTCCAATGATTGGTATAAAGAAGTCTAACTTTTATGTAGCGTATGGATATCAAGTAAATGTTAATGAAGTTTTTGATGCAAGTAATGCGGCAGGATCACATATGATTACATTAGGAATCGATTTCGGATGTAGACAAAGTAAATGTGGATGTACTTATTAAAATGAATTGTACATAAAGACTCTTTTTACTACGGTAAAATATAAATATTGGAAACACTTATCTATTAGATAGGTGTTTTTTTTGCCTTTAAAATGCAGTTATTATTATGTTTAGAAACATAAAATAATTTACTAAATCATTATTAAAATAAAAAAGAGAGAATATTTGGTGTATAAGTCAAATAAAAAGTAAAGTTATGGTAACATTTTCCTTTGTTATGATACTTACATTAAAAACCAGATTTATCAATTTTAGAAAAAATGAATAAAAAATTACGTCTCGAATTAATAGCGATATGCTTGTTATTTGTTAGTACATCCATTTTTAGTCAAGAAACTGTTCCATTTAAGATTAGAAAATCTATCTCAGGGGTTAAAGGAGATTTGATCATGACCGGCAACGATATTGTTGGTATGATTGAGGACAAAGATGGAAATAGGTTTACAAATCCTAATGGGAATTATAACGGTATTGATAATAATGGTAATACCGTTACTGCTTATATAGATGTAGATGATGATCCAACTACTTTTAGTTCAAGTGAAGCTAGGTTAACAGCCCCTAGAGAAGAGTGCAGTAAATTGGTGTATGCTGGATTATATTGGTCAGCAAATTATTATATGACTAGAGCGAATAGTCCTAATAATTTTTTGGATGCTGAAATCGCTAGTAATTCCGATACGAATACGGCATTAATTATAAATAATGGCCCATTAGCTCAACAATATACGGTAAGAAATGCTGAGTTTGATAATGATAATGTAGATATACAAAGAAGTCCGGTAACTTCTTATTTGGTAGCAGCAGAACCTATTGATGGTTGTAGTATTACTAATGAGGCGGAGCTAACTGGCAATATAGCGGTGCTTAGAAAAGGAGGTATTTGTTCTTTAAGAGAGAAAGTTGTAAATGCTCAAAATGCCGGTGCGGTAGGAGTAGTTATTGTAAATGATAATGGTCTTTTGCCAAGACTTATTGGGAACGGACCGGAGATAACAGTACCTGTAGTATCTATAGGTAATGACGATATTAGTAATGCTAATTTTCTTGATGAAGATTTAGTAACACTTCTTCAGTCACAAACTAACGTAGTGCTAGCTACGTTATCTACGGATCAGGGAGACGATGTTTTAACAGACCTTCCCCTTGTTGATCCAAGAAAACAGGGGCCTGCAGATTTTAGAAATGTAAAATTTAAAATTCCAGGAGGTACCTATCTAGATGTTGCTGCTACTAGTGTAGTTTTTGACGGATACAGCAATACACCTACGAATCCTTTAGGAAATACCGCGAATGATGAATTTCCTTATGTATGTTATGCGGATGTTACTAGCTTATTGGATCTAGATAATCCTTTTGGAACGTATACCGTTGCGGATATGAATGCAACACAAGGTTTTACAAGTGGTGGAGATGGAGCTTGCGGAGGATGGGTTTTAGTTGCTATTTATGAAGACCCTCAAGATGATGCAAAATACATAAGTATTAGCGATGGATTTGCTCAGATATTTAGTGGAGATGACCCAATAGAATTTACATATAATGGTTTTATGACACCACAAGGAAATCTGCCAGTATCTACTAGATATGGAGTGGCATCATTGGAAGGAGACTTTAGTCTTGATGGAGACCAATTAAATGTATTGAATACAAGTGGTGATTATGTAGCATTAGGACAAGGGTCTAATACGGCTAATCCAACTACAAATTTTTTTAATAGTTCAATTTCTTCTGAAGGAGCATACTTTACTAGCAGAAATCCTAATTCTAGGAATACCCAAGGATTTGACATCGATATTTTTGATTTACCAAATCCAAGTAATTCAATTATTGGGAATGGTCAAACTTCCGCAGTATTTCAATTAATAACGACTAGAGATAGATTTAGTGTTTTTTTAAATTCTTTTTCTACCACAACAATGGAACCCGAACTTAGTTTGGTACAACGTGTTTTTAACGCAGATGGAACGGTTGAAATCACCGGAGGAAATGTTGAGCTAGGAGATGAAATTATATATGATCTTGAAATAGAAAATATTGGTAACGAAGATTTCATTGATGGATCGGTGATAATTACAGATATACTTCCGGTAAATACAAATTTATTGGGTATTGCTGACGCAACGCTGCCAACAGGAGTAACGTATACAGAGATATCTCCAGGAATATTACAATTTTTAGTACCAAGTAGCTTATTGGAAGTAACAAGTGATGCGATATCCATTCGATTTAGAACCCAATTAGTAACCAGTTGTAATGATTTAATAGATGCTTGTTCTGACCAAGTTATTAATACAACTACAGCTTCATATACAGGATTATTCTCAGGAATAGCTGTTGTGGATGATATTGGAGTCTCTTCAGAAAGTTGTAACGCTACACCAGAAGTAATGGGAAATACTATTGTAAATTTTGCTCCTTGTCAAATTGATGTACCATTTTGTGGTGGAGAGTTATTATTAATAGCGGGTGCCGGCTATAGTAATTATACTTGGTCTGGACCGGGTATTTCTACTCCGGTAGTTACTACAAGTAATACATTTCAAGTTCCAAATCCTCAGACAGGTGTTTTTAAAGTAGCAAAAGAAGATGTGGATGGCACGGATTCACAATGTGCAACATCAGTCGAAGAATTCAACGTCGAAGGTTTTAACGATATCCAGAATCCAATTTTGGACTATGTTAATGGAACCACTGTAGTAACTGAAGATTGTAATGGTCTTTCTATTCCACAAATTTTATTATGTGGTGATCAAAGTTTATTTTTAGAAACTAATTTCGATTCATCTGTTTTGGATGGTATTTCTTGGCAACGTTTAAGTTATTCAGGTACTTGCCAGGCAAATTCTAATGATCCTTGTTCTTTATTAGATGGTAATTGTACAGATGCTAACTGGGAAGAAGTTACAGGTGGTAATACTTCAAGATATACGGTTTCAGAAGCAGGTGATTATAGAATTTTTGCAGAGTTTGAAGGTGGATGTATCATTCCATTTTATTTTAGTGTATTTAAAAACGAGTATCAACAAGAACTTTCCATGAATCCTATAGGTTGTGATAATGAAGGTAATGTTAGTGTTGTAAACGTACCAATTAATTTTGCTTTTAGTTTAACTTCTGGAGGACCTTATACGAATACTACAGGAACATTTGTTATTTCTACGCCCGGAGATGTAACGGTTTATGCCATAGATACTAACTTTCCTGGATGTGAATATGTCTCAACCATTAATGTACCTTCTATCGATCCTGTAGTTTCTGTGACTACCGTAGATCCTGTATGTGCAGAAGAACTTGGACGAATAGAAGTTGTAATTACGGACGGGACACCTCCATTTACTTATATTTTGGATGGAAATGTTGAAATTGGACCCGTAGAAGATGACACAATAACTTTTGATAATGTAGCCGTTGGAGGGTATGAGATCCAAGTAATAGATGGTAACCAATGCGAAAATTACGAAAATGTTATTATTAATGAATCTAATGCTATTATAGAGGTGTCTAATACGATTACACCAGTAACTTGTGGAGGATCAGATATTATTACTGACTTAGGAGCTATAGATTTAACTATAAGTGGAGGTGCAGGATCATATACATATACTTTAGTAGATGCTGCAAATATAGCAATTACACCATTGATTCCTTCTATAACGATTTCTTCGAATCCAATTATAACAACGGCTACAGAAGTTCGCTTTGAAGGACTTAATTTTGGACAGTATTATATTTTCGTTCAGGGTACAGATAATATCAATGGCTGCAGTCAAGTATCATTTGGACCTTATAATATGGTATCTCCACCAGATGATTTAGTAGCTAATATAACTGTAGGCCCTAGTTGTTCAGAGGGTATTATTCTAGATGTCATTGTACAAGGAGGCGCAGGTATAAATCCCCCAGTGGATCCGCCACCAGGTTTTGATATACGCATTGTAGGTGAACCATCCCCAGGTCTTGGAGATTTTGTGCCGCTAAATGATGGTGAAGGAGGATCAACAATAGTAGATGCTAATACACCAATAAGAGATCATAAATATTATGGTTTAGCATTTTATAGAGCTTACACGATTGAAGTTAGAGATAATGCTACAAATTGTGTCTATAGGGAATTAATTTCACCAATTAATCCTCCGTCTGAACCAAAAATTTTGAATCTTACGGTTACAGATGCAAGTTGTGCACAGGTATCAGATTCAGGAGACGGGGAAATTAGTTTTGAAATTTCGGAATACAACCCATCCGTAACTCAAGTTTCATGGGAAGTGTTTTCTCAAACTACAAACGTTTCTTTAGGAGCCTCGTATTTTGGAACTGCAACGAACCTAACTGGAACCAACGTTCCGGTAACTATATCAAATTTTTCAGCAGGTCAATATTACGTAATTGTTAGAGAAAATGGTACGAGTTGTCCAGCTAGACAAGATTTTGTGATAGATATTCCCGATTCATTGTATTCAATTCCAACAAATATAACACCAGCGAATAGTTGTGGTGATAATGCACAGATAATAATGCAAACGGATGGTGGTACTCCGTTTGATATTTCTCAGACGGCTGATGGTTATACCTATGCATTTACAGCTGATGGAGCTGGTAACCCAGGCGTTTATCCTATAAATAGCAATATAATTGATTTGGGTAACGTCGCTGGTGATTTTGATATATGGGTTGCAGATGCTAATGGATGTAGTTTTGGGCCAGTAGATGTTAATGTAATAGTAAACCCTCTTCCGACAGTTGTAGCGAGTTTTATAGATGATTGTGTTTATGATAATAATAACGTAATAGATGTTGAAGGAACAGGTCTTGGTACTCTATTGTATCAGTTGGATGAAGGAGCTGCAGTAGTAGGTAATATAGATAATAATAATCACCAATTTATTGTAGCGACCTCTGGAACCTATACAATAACCATTACAGATGAATCTGGGTGTTCAATGAATACGATCATTAGGGTTTATGATGAGTTAATAATTAGCGCGGCATTTACCACGACTCCTACTTGTGGAGACGCTGATGGAGTAATAACAGCAATAACATCTGGTGCTGTGCAAGGTACATTATCTTATGAGTTACAGGATAGTACTGGAACACCTACTGCTAATATAACAGGAAATACTACTGGAGTATATACTGAAGTGTCTTCGGGAGATTACATTGTAGTTGCCACTGATGACGGACGAGGAATAACTTCTTTTTGTTCTTTCAGCACTGTGATATCTACAGAGAATGACATTCCGATTACGGCAGATATGGCGATTACCCAAGATTACAATTGTGATACATCTGGAGAAATCACAGTATCAAACACCACTGGAGGAAATGGGCAATATGAATACAGCTTGGATGCTATAATTTGGTCGGGGAATAATCAATTTACAGGATTAATAGACGGGGATTATACTGTTTATATTAGAGACTCTAATACAATTACTTGTCCTGTTTTATTAGGAACCTTGAACATAGATCCAATCAAGGAGATAGTAGATCTTGATTTTACAGCTACAGACATTACTTGTTCTACTTCTTCTACCAGTATTACAGTAGTTGCAACTGGTACTAATGATACCAGCTTTTTTGAATATAGAATTAGCGCTCCAATAACAACTCCTTGGCAAACGTCAAATATGTTTGCTGATTTGGAACAAGGATACACCTACACCTTTGAGGTAAGAACAGATGATGGCTGCAGTTATACAGAAGATTATAGAATAGATCCTATAACTCCATTAGTTGTAACAGGGGAGTTAGTATCTGATATAAGTTGTAATGGTGAGGCCGATGGAATTGTAAGACTGGAAGTCTCAGGTGGAACGCCGCCTTACGCTTTTGCATCTTCTATAAACCCATCTTTGTTCTATTCTGATAATGAGGATGGTGTTAGTGGCCAACATACATTTACAGACATTCCTGCGGGATCTTATGAATTTTTAGCACAAGATAGCCTAGGTTGTAGTTTTATTATTCCGATAACACTGATAGATCCATCAGAACTTTTGGTATCCGTAGATACTGATGAAACAGGAACAATTATCGTAAATGCCAGTGGAGGCACACCAGTTTATGCCTATCAATTATTAAGTGCAGATGGAATTACGATGCTCTTCCCAGAACAAACAAGTAATACTTTTGATGTTGATGTTTCAGGTGAATATGTGGTAAAAGTCCTAGATGTAAATGGTTGTGAAGTCTTAAAATCGATTACGGTAACAATAACTAACCAAAACCCAATCATTGATTATGCGGATGAAATTCTATTCTGTGCATTGATAGGACAGAGTTATCCGGTTATTAGTATTCAGGATGAAAATGGAGAAGAGGTCGATGTGTCTTTTACAAATGCAGCATCTATTGTATGGCAAAGATTGGATGATATTTCTTGTAATAGACCACTTGATGACACTTGTCCAACTACAGATGATAGTTGTAGTTCGGATTGGTTTGATTTTGAAACAGGGGCTGATTGTATGGTCTTAGAACCTGGAGAGTATAGAGTGATTATTACATTTGCTAATAGAGTAACACAAAGCACAGAAATATATTATTTTAGAGCAGAAGGGAATACATTAGATGTAATAGACAATGAAAAGACAAATATTCATCTATATCCAAACCCGGCAAATACTGTAGTAAGTATTAATACAGATATAAGTTTAATAAAAGTTTTTGATGTATCTGGAAAGTTAGTGTTACAAAGTATCCAGAACTCTTTTGATATTAGTTTACTAAAAAAAGGAGTGTATTTTACAGAAGTTGAAACTAGTAAAGGTGCTAAGAAAATTATAAAATTAGTAAAGCAATAGCATTAATTATTTTCATAATACAAAAGAGCACTTTTATAGTGCTCTTTTTTTATGAGGTAATTACATATAATCCAAAAACAGCTACTATAAAATAGCATGTAATAGTTAAAGCGCCTGGATAGTCCTTAGCAACTCGTTGACCAAACAGAAGCATTAAAAGAGTGATACATGCAGCGAACATTGCTGCAATTCCAAATCCAGTATGATTATCCATTATTAAATGATAAATACCGCCGATACAAAGTATCGAAGTTATGATTTCAATAATTAATATAGATCCTAAAAGTAACGGTACCATATTACTTAAAAATGTTTTTGAAAAATGTTCTTTTAACCAACCTAGATTCCCTTTCCAATCTGCAATCTTATCAATACCTGATTGTAAAAAAGTAATAAGTAAAAACAGTAAAATTGTAATCGAGACAATATGAGTCATAAAATTATCCATAAAATTGAGTTTAGTTTTGAGATAAACAATAAGTTCTAAAAAAGCCTACGAGACCTTTTTATGTAGTAATCTAGTAAGTTTAATAGAAAGGTCGGTCAAAATGATTTTAGCGTTACCATTACGTTCTATATGGTAAATTGCGTCTTGCAGTTCATTACTTATATCCATTATATTACCTCCATGAATAAATGGAGCGAAATTTTTAAGTTTAAAACCATTGGTTTTGGGTTGAAGAAATACAAGATCCTCCGCATTATAGTTTAATAATAACGCTTGCCTAAAAAAATCAAGACAATAATTCAGAAACCTCTTTTGCGTTTCTCTTCCAGAACCAGCAATAGATTCACTCCAACTAATTAAGTCATTAACTGCAGATTTATTTCCTTTAGCTCTAAAAGCTGTTCGTACCCATTGTATAAACCAATCTTCAAATTGTTCATCGCCACCATCATGATGCAATAAATGTAATGCTTTACTATAATCACCGTTTGCCTGGTGTGCAATCTTTAAAGCTTCTGTATCAGAAAGGTTTTCTGATGCTTTTAAAGCATCTTTTATTACCTGTTCGCCTAAAGGAGGAAAATGCAATACTTGACACCTAGATCTAATGGTTTGTATCAATTGCTCCTCATCCTCAGTAATTAATATGAAAACGGTTTTTTCAGGTGGTTCTTCAATTAGTTTAAGTAACTTATTAGAAGCAGCTATATTCATTTTATTAGCCATCCATATTAACATGACTTTATAACCACCTTCATAACTTTTTAAAGATAATTTCTTTACAACATCTAATGCTTCATCAACACCAATTTGCCCTTGTTTTTTTTCAATACCTAGAGAAAGGTACCAATCAAAAATGCTCCCGTAAGGGTTATCATTTATAAAAGTTCTCCATTCTTCAGCAAAGTGATTTGCGGTAGGATGTTTTTTTACTTTATCGTTAGTGGCAACTGGATACGCAAAATGTAAATCAGGATGCGCGAGATGATCAAATTTTATATTACAAGATGAATTACCTCCCGTATTTTCACCTCCAGTATTTTGACATAAAATATATTGAGCATATGCAATAGCCATTGGTAAAGTACCGCTACCACTTGGCCCTACGAAAAGTTGAGCATGAGGAATACGTCCTCTTTCTACACTTGTAGTAAGGTAACTTTTAATATGTGCAAGCCCCAATATTTCTGAAAAAAGCATAGAGCAAATATAATTTAATAATGCACAATATTTAACTAGGAGAATAGATATAAATAAAATGTGATTTTTTCATTGAAAAGCATCTTTTTGCTAAAAATCGATAAAAGTGGAAGTTTGCAGAAAAATTAGTTTAATTTTTCTAATAGTTTTCAGTGTTTTTGAGGAAATAAAATTATTTTCGTTTACCAAAATCAATCCAATCCGATGAAAACAATTAATGATTTCAATTTTGAAAATAAAAAAGCATTAATCAGAGTAGATTTTAATGTTCCCTTAGATGAAAATTTTAAAGTAACTGATAACACAAGAATTCAAGCTGCTAAACCAACTATTATTAAGGTATTAGAAGATGGAGGAAGCGCTGTTTTAATGTCGCATTTAGGTCGCCCTAAGGGAGTTCAGGAGGAGTTTTCATTAAATCATATCGTAGAACAAGTTGCAGATGTAATTGGAGTTCAGGTGAAATTTGTATCTAATTGTATAGGAGAGGAAGCAGAAGCTGCAGTTTCTCAGTTAAACCCAGGAGAGGTATTATTATTAGAAAACTTAAGATTTCATAAAGAAGAAACAGCTGGTGATACTAATTTTGCAGAACAACTATCAAAGCTAGGAGATGTTTATGTAAATGACGCTTTTGGAACAGCGCATAGAGCACATGCCTCTACAACTATAGTTGCTCAGTTTTTTCCGGAAAACAAGTGTTTTGGAAGTCTATTAGCAAAAGAAATCGAAAGTATTGATAAAGTACTTAAAAGTGGAGAAAAGCCAATTACAGCAGTTTTAGGCGGATCTAAAGTTTCTTCTAAAATCACAATTATAGAAAACATTTTAGACAAAGTAGATAACCTTATTGTAGGTGGTGGAATGACTTATACGTTTATCAAAGCGAAAGGAGGAAAAATAGGAGACTCTATTTGCGAAGATGATAAACAAGAATTAGCATTAGAGATTTTAAAGAAAGCTGAAGAAAAAGGAGTACAAATACATTTGCCAGTAGATGTGATAGGAGCAGATGCGTTTGATAACAATGCAAATACAAAAGCGATGAGTGTGGATGCAATTCCTGATGGATGGCAAGGACTTGATGCAGGACCAGAAACGATAAAGAATTTTCATCAAGTAATTTTAAATTCAAAAACAATACTTTGGAATGGACCTTTAGGTGTTTTCGAAATGGAAAACTTCGCTAATGGAACAATTGCTTTAGGACATTCTATAGCAGAAGCTACAGAAAAAGGAGCTTTTTCTCTTGTAGGTGGAGGGGATTCTGTTGCTGCAGTAAAACAGTTTGGATTTGGAGATAAGGTAAGTTATGTTTCTACGGGTGGTGGAGCCATGTTAGAAAGTTTAGAAGGAAAGACTCTTCCAGGTATAGCGGCAATTAAAAATTAACAATAGGCTAAAATGTTGTAAGAAAAGTCTTAATAAACCCAAAAGTTATTAAAAATCAGTCGTTTCGACTGATTTTTTTATGTTTTTAACTTGTTGATTTTTTGGATTTTAGAAAAAAAATACGACTTTCGCAGGAGTGTTGTTAATAACTTGTTGAAACATAACACTAATTGCACTTAAATATCCGTTAGTTTGAGTAATTGTAAACAATATCTGAAATGATTAAAAATTGTTGGTTTTATCTTAGTTTTCTTTTTTGTCTAGCTTCATTGCAAGCACAAGATACAATCCCATCCATTAGCACAAAAACGAAGCCATCAAGAATAGTAACACTTGATAAAGAATTAACTTTACAAAAAGATACTGTTCAGGTAGTCGATACCACCAAAGTCATTAGTGCGGTTGGTGAACTTAAAACAACTACGTTTACAAGGACAAGTGTTAAAGATAGTGTGATGTATGCAGTTAAGGATCATCCACAGTTAGCCAAGTTAGATTCTATATGGAAAGAGGAGTTGTATAATTCTAGTTTATTCGATACCATTTATAAATCAGTAACTGAATTAGATTATGAGCCCGTTCAATATGTAGATCTTCCTACGGATACGTTGAAGGCTAGATTAGCGGAATTAAATGCACGTACACCTTTTAACGTTGAATATAACACCTCATTAGAAAGTGTAATTAAGAACTACCTTAAAAATCGCCATGAGCATCTTGAGAGGTTAATGGCATTAAGTGAATTTTATTTCCCATTGTTCGAACAAGAATTAGATAATCAGAATATTCCTTTAGAAATAAAATACTTAGCGATTGTAGAATCTGCATTAAAACCTAGAGCCAAGTCAAGAGTAGGAGCAACCGGATTGTGGCAATTTATGTTTGGAACTGGAAAAATGTTTGGATTAGAGGTAAGCTCATATGTAGATGAACGGATGGATCCTATTATGGCTACTCAAGCTGCCTGTAAATATTTAGCTAGTCTTTATCGAGTATTTGGGGACTGGGATCTAGCATTAGCATCATATAATTCGGGACCAGGAAATGTAACAAAGGCAATCAGACGAAGTGGTGGTTATACAAATTATTGGAATATTCGTCATAACCTACCAAGAGAAACTGCAGGGTATTTACCAGCATTTTTAGCAACGATGTATATCTTTGAGTATGCAGAAGAACACGGTTTCAAACCAAGAAAACCTGAATTTGCATATTTCGAAACTGATACCATTAAAGTAAAGCAGATGATCACCTTGGATCAGGTTTCAGAAGTTATGGATATTAATATGGAAGAGTTACAGTTTTTAAATCCTTCTTATAAGCTAGATATAATTCCTCATATAAAGGATGAAAATTATGTGTTACGTTTGCCGTTAGATCAAGTAGGTAAATTTGTAGCTAATGAAAATCAAATATACGCACTAGCACAAGAAGAGTTTAATAAGAGAGAAAAACCACTGCCTAAGCTTATTGAAGCTAATGACAAGATAAGATATCGTGTGCGTAGTGGTGATTTTTTGGGAAAAATTGCTAGAAGATACGGAGTCCGTGTTAGCCAAATAAAAAGATGGAACGGATTACGAAGTAATAATCTTAGAATTGGACAGAGATTAACTATTTATCCACGTCGTCCCGTAGTTAGTAGACCAAAAAAGAAAACAAATACCAAAAAAGCCGTAGCAAGTACCAACCCCAGTAATTCTGAAACATATACAGTAAGGTCTGGTGATACTTTATGGAGTATTTCTCAAAAATTTAAAGGAGTTTCGATAGAGAACCTACGTAGTTGGAATAATATCAGTGGCACAGGAATTAAACCTGGTATGAAGCTAAAATTATCTAAATCTTAATCTTCGATTTTGTTTATTAAAAAGTGCAATTGGAACGGTTTATGATGTTATAACCCGAAGGATATCCGTTATCTGGATAGTATTATTTTTAATATTATAACATCCCAAGTATATTTGCATTATGAAAAAACTAGCTCTAGCCATTATTTGTGTATTCTGTATAGCAAGTTGTACAGAAACTAAAAAAAATACTTCAGAAAAAATAAAAGGTTCACTTGCACAATCTTTTGGTAAAATAAACGAACTATCTGTAATTATAGATAACGAACTTTGGACAGGTAGTTTAGGGGATACGATACGCAAGTATTTCGGAGCGGAAGTTCCTGGTTTACCACAAGAAGAACCAGTGTTTTCTATGAGACAACTTCCTACAGAAGCTTTTACCGGTTTATCTAGAAGAAATCGTACATTTCTTAAGATTCAAGAAGGAGAGGAGTCTAAAGTATATGTTGCAAACAATAAATATGCGACCCCACAATTGGGATATGTGATTACTGGAACTAGTCAGGATGAAATTATGCGTCTTATTCAAGAACGATCAGCAGATATGATCAAGAAGTATAAAAAACTGGAAATGAGAGAAAAACAATCTCGAATTAAAAAATCGGTAGAATATATTCCACAATTAAAAGAGAAAATGGGTATTACGCTAAAAATACCTTCTGCATATCGAATTGCTAATGAAGAAGATAAATTCTTTTGGTTACGTAAAGATATTACCAATGGAGATATGAACCTTATGATATACGAACTTCCTATGGGGAGTATTCCTAAAGACTCTAATACAATTGCTAAAATTATAAAAGTAAGAGACTCCGTAGGAATGCTAAAAATTCCTACTAATTCTGGGAAATTTATTACGGAAGAAGCATATGCGCCTTATCTTTATGAAACTAAGTTGGATGATAAATTTGCTTTCGAAACGAAAGGTACTTGGGAAATTAAGGATCGTTATATGGCAGGACCTTTCGTTAATTACGTAATTGATGATGTAGCTAACGATCGACAGCTTGTAATAGAAGGGTTTGTTTTAGCCCCATCCGTAAGAAAAAGAAATTTTATGTTCGAATTAGAAGCGATCATCAAGTCTATTAAATTTGAGTAGAAATAGGTAATTTTATAATATATTTAGCGGTTCAAAAAATGTAACCAATGAATATTGTTTCTTTTATTTCTAAACAGGTTCCTGTTTCAGAAAAGCAAATCAACAAAACCATCGAATTACTAAATGATGGCGCTACTATTCCATTTATTTCCAGATATCGTAAGGAAATGACTGGTAATTTGGATGAGGTTGAGATAGGTGAAATTGTAAAGTATAAAACAGCATTTGAAGCCTTACAAAAAAGAAAAGAAAGTGTTCTTACTTCAATTAAAGAACAGGAGGCGCTAACACCAGAGTTACAAAAACGTATAGAAACTGCACAAACGTTGTCTGAAGTAGAGGATCTTTATCTTCCTTATAAGAAAAAGAGAAAAACAAAAGCAACCGTTGCTAAGGAGCAAGGTCTCGAACCTTTGGCTAAAATAATCATGGAACAACGAGAAGAGGAGATTCTATTTGTTGCTTCTAGATATATTAATGACACAATTATCAATGAAGAATTAGCACTACAAGGAGCAAGAGATATTATTGCAGAATGGGTAAATGAAAATGAAAAGATTAGAAATAGACTTCGTAGATTATATCAACGTAGAGCTGCAATAAGTTCTGCGGTCATTAAAACTAAAAAAGATGAAGATGAGGCGCAGAAGTACCAACAATATTTTGAGTGGGAAGAACCATTACATAAATGCCCTTCTCATCGATTATTAGCTATTCTTAGAGCCGAAAACGAAAAGATAGTAAGGGTAAAAATTACTGTCCCTGAAAATGATGCTTTAGATATTATTGATGATGTAGTGATTAAATCTAATGTAGAAGCTTGTACAGATCAACTATTTTTGGCAATTGCGGATGCATATAAAAGATTACTAACACCAGCGATTTCTACTGAAGTGTTAAACCAAGCAAAAGAAGGTGCAGATGCAAATGCAATTAAAGTGTTTGCACAAAATTTAAAACAATTATTGTTAGCATCTCCTTTAGGTCAGAAACGCATACTAGCATTAGATCCAGGTTTTAAATCTGGGTGTAAAGTTGTTTGCTTGGATAAGCAAGGAGGTTTACTTCATAACGAAAACATCTATCCGCATCCCCCACAACGGGAAACAACCAACGCTATAAAAAAGATTAAATCTTTAGTTAATGCTTATAAAATTGAAGCAATTGCGATAGGAAATGGTACTGCAGCAAGAGAAACAGAAGCTTTTATCAAAAAAATCCCATTTGAAGGGCAAATTCAGGTTTTTATGGTTAATGAAAGTGGCGCATCTGTATATTCTGCCTCAAAAATTGCTAGAGCAGAGTTTCCTAGTTATGATGTAACAGTTCGTGGTGCCGTATCTATTGGCAGACGATTAGCAGATCCATTAGCAGAATTGGTGAAAATTGACCCTAAGGCAATAGGAGTTGGACAGTATCAACACGATGTAGATCAGATCAAACTAAAAAATGAATTAGATACAGTGGTAATGAGTTGTGTAAACAGTGTAGGTATTAACGTAAATACAGCGAGTGCTCCATTACTAAGTTATGTGTCCGGAATAGGTGATAAGCTTGCGGAAAACATTGTTAATTATAGATCAGAAAATGGTGCATTAGCATCTAGAGAGCAATTAAAAAAAGTACCTCGACTTGGAGGAAAGGCTTATGAACAAGCTGCGGCTTTTTTAAGAATCACGGAACCTAATAATCCATTAGATAACTCAACTGTGCATCCAGAAAGATATAAGTTGGTTTCTAAGATGGCAAAAGATGTAGGAGTTTCATTAAAAGAGTTAATAGGAAATAAGGTTGCAATTACTAAAATTAGATTACAAGATTATATTTCAGAGGATGTGGGGTTACCTACATTAACAGATATTGTAAAAGAATTAGAAAAGCCAGGTGTAGATCCTAGAAAAAAGGCAACTGTTTTTGAGTTTGATCCGAATGTAAAGACAATAAATGATTTAAAATCAGGAATGAAATTACCCGGAATAGTAAATAACATTACTAATTTTGGTTGTTTTGTCGACATTGGTATTAAGGAAAGTGGATTAATCCATATTTCTAAACTTGCTAATGAGTTTATAAGTGATGTAAACGCTGTGGTTCAATTAAACCAGCATCTTATGGTTACTGTAATGAGTGTGGACCTATCTAGAAAGAGAATTCAACTCTCTTTGGTAGATTAGATACTTCTAATAAAGTCAAAAAAAATACTCCTTTTAGTTTAAAAGGAGTATTTACTATATTTTTATATGCCCTGTAATTATGGTAGTAAACTTGCAGTAGCATTTTTTTGAGTGATTTTTGTATTTTCCTTTTTGTCTAAAAGATTTGTCAATCTTGTTGTTTTTTGAGTATCAGTATTAAAACCGTTCTTTTCTAGTAACAAGTTATAGAAATCTTTTTTGGTAGTGTTTGTAACTTCTTTTTTGTTTTCCTTAATAGTAATATCAAAGTTATTTGCCTTTATAAGAGCATTATAAAAATCTAATTTTGATGCCTTAACAGTAGTCGTGTTTTGATTAGTAGTCTCTTGTGCACTAATAGTTGAGAAAGAAAATAAAATTACGATGGTAAAAAATATAGTTTTCATAGTTTGGGGCTTTATGAAGTTACTTACTTATTTGATTCAAATTTAGCACGAAATAATGGTGTAATAAAACATATGAATAACTTTTAGATGAAGTGGTTTTTTATTTCGACGAAATACACAAATTTTATGGTTTTACCGTAGTTTTTAAATGTTTTTTGTGTCAAAAAATGATTATTTCCCACATTTATATATGAAAATTAGATCATTTTATACTGTTAATGAGTAGTTTGTGAAATAAATTAGAAAGTCAATCAATATTTTTGCAGATTGTTAACAACTGTAGTTTTTTGGTTACTTAAGATAGACTTTTAAGGAAACAAGCAATTTCTTTAATAAAAAAAGCCCGACTTATTTAAGTCAGGCTTTTTTATTACTATATAACTATAGATTACTTTTTCTCTTCTATTTTATTAGGATCTTCTTCCTCTTTAGAAGCATCTTTAAATTCTTTTATTCCGCTTCCTAAACCTCTCATCAATTCTGGAATTTTTTTACCTCCGAATAAAAGCAAAACCACAGCAACAATTAATGCAATTTGCCACGGACCTAACATTCCTAAAAATACACTTAATGACATCATGTTCTTAAATTTAGAATACAAAGTTAATAAGATTTAGGTAAAAAAGGCATTTTTAGACCGCTAAAAACTTCTTTTAAGAGAATATTCACACCTTAGAATAAGACTATTCACTTTTAAATAACGTTTTAATATAAAATTTGGCATTTTTATCCGCAAGGAGAATATGTATATTTGCGTAACAAACATAACTGTCGATATTAGATTGATGTATGGCTAAGAAGAAAAAAGAACAAAAAAGAATTACTAAGAAGCTATTAAATAAGTATCGATTAGTAATTCTTAATGAAGATACTTTTGAGGAACGAATATCCTTTAAGCTTACTAGGCTAAATGTATTTGTATTGTTAATGATTACTTCTATTGTTTTGGTTTCTTGCACAACTATCTTAATTGCTTTTACACCATTAAGAGAATATATTCCAGGATATTCTTCTACATCGCTGAATCAAAAGGCAACAAGGTTGGTTTCTACAGCCGATTCATTAGAAACGGTACTGTCAGTTAATCAAGAATATTATAATTCTATTAAAAAAGTACTTACAGGAGATGTTAAAACTGTTGAGTTTGATATTGATTCTGCTGTACAGTCTCAGAAATTAAACCCTGATGAGGTAGACTTAAATCCGTCTGAACAAGATATAAAACTTAGAGAAGAGGTATCTAGAGAGGATAAATACAGTTTGTTCGAAAGCGAAAAATCGAGTACTGATTTTTCACTTTTCCCACCTGTTAAAGGAAGTATTACCTCTAAGTATAATGTGAATGAAAAGCATTATGCAATTGATGTTGCTGTGCCAAAAGATACTCCAATTAAAGCTGCAGCGGCCGGAACGGTAATTTTTGCAGAATGGACTTCAGAAACTGGACACGTGATTATATTAGAACATGGTAATAGTTTACTAACCGTATATAAGCATAATGCTTCACTAACAAAACAGCAAGGTGAATTAGTGAAGTCAGGAGAAGTTATTGCAACAGCTGGGTCTACAGGAGAACTTTCTACCGGACCTCACTTGCATTTTGAATTATGGAGAGATGGATATCCGACAGATCCATCAAAGTTTATTGATTTTGAATAATAAGATACAATGTCTATTAAAACATTAGGGGCTAAAATTTTTGCAAAACATATTCGCAAAAAGATAAATAAATGGGCTAGCAATCCTGTGATTACACAAAAACGTGTTTTTGATAATTTAATAAACTCAGCTAGTAATACTGCTTTTGGGAAGGATCACGATTTTGCTAGTATAAAAAATCATGATGATTTTATTAAAAAAGTACCTGTTCGTGATTATGAACAATTACGTCCGTATGTAGATAGGGTCGTAAAGGGAGAAAATGATGTCTTGTGGCCAGGGAAACCTATATATTTTGCTAAAACTTCGGGTACTACTAGTGGTGTAAAATATATTCCTTTAACATCGGATTCAATGCCAACGCATATCAGGGCAGCTAGGAATGCAATTTTATGTTACGTAGAAGAAAGTAAGAGAGCAGCTTTTGTAGATGGAAAAATGATATTTCTACAAGGAAGTCCAGAGCTTGTGGAAAAGAATGGAATCAATTTAGGTCGACTTTCAGGTATTGTTGCACATTATGTTCCAAAATATCTCCAGAAAAATAGATTACCAAGTTGGGAAACGAATTGTATTGATGATTGGGAAACAAAGGTAGATGCCGTTGTAGAAGAAACCGTTAATGAAAATATGACGATTATTAGTGGGATTCCTCCTTGGGTACAAATGTATTTTGAAAAACTTAAAAAGAAGACGGATAAACCCATTGGTGAGCTTTTTAAAAATTTTGAATTATTTATATATGGAGGTGTAAATTTTGAACCGTATAAAGCAACTTTTGAAAAATTAATCGGAAGAAAAGTTGCCAGTATTGAACTATATCCAGCTTCTGAAGGTTTTTTTGCTTTTCAGGATAAACAGAATGAAAAGGGAATGCTGTTACAATTGGATTCCGGAATGTTTTATGAATTTATAAAAGCAGATGAGTATTTTGAAGAAAACTCAAAACGATTAACGATAGGAGAAGTTGAGGTTGGAGTAAATTATGTAATGCTTATTTCTTCTAATGCAGGTTTATGGTCATATAACATTGGCGATACCGTTATGTTTACAGGTACATCACCATACAGATTGGTAGTTTCGGGAAGAATAAAACACTTTATTTCTGCTTTTGGAGAACATGTAATAGGGAAAGAAGTAGAACAGGCAATTAAAGAAGCAACTGAAGCAACAGGCATGACGATTAAAGAGTTTACAGTTGCTCCACAAATTAATCCTGAGGATTCTGAATTGCCATATCACGAGTGGTTTGTAGAATTTCAGGAAACTCCACAAAACATAGATAATTTTGCTATTGAGATTGATAATTCTTTACGAAAACAAAATACATATTATGACGATCTTATAGTTGGTAATGTGTTAAGAACATTAAAGGTTAGATCCGTTCCCAAAGATGGTTTTAATTTGTATATGAAATCTATAGGTAAATTGGGAGGGCAAAATAAGTTGCCAAGGCTTTCTAATGATAGAAAGATTGTAGATTCCTTAGGAATCAGTATAGGTAAATAAGTTATATATTTGTTAGGAAAAATTTATGACAAGTCAAAAATTAAAAGGAAGAACAAGAGCACAGGAAAGTTCCAGCGCAATAGAACGCATGTATATTACAATGCGACATTTATTCAATAGAGGTTTTTATAAACCGATGGGAGTTTCTGGTGATACTTTAAGAGAAGGATTGCTTACGCTTCGACCAGAAATTTATGGTTCTGTTGCTGAGGAAAAAGTAGAATTAGATGGTTTGTTGTATGTAATTGATCGTTTACCAATTGGTATTGAAGAGTGTAGATATATAAATCTTACTAGTGAAGAAGGTTATAAAGACTCTCATTTTAAAGCGATTGTCCCTCCAAAAAGAAGAAGAAACTGCTACAGGATTGATGAAGAGCAGATGAATATAGAGATTACTCGAGGTAGATCCGAGATATATGATATTCTTACCCATTTAACATTTTTATTTGTAGAATCTCATAAGATAATGAATCGAGTGGTGATTAATGAAGAAGGAAATGTTACAAGGGATTGGGATAAATTAGAAAAAGCTGTTTCTTCTAAAAAAGAACTTACCAAGGCGCAAAGAGAAGTTGCACTTACACATACAGCAAATATTTTAGGAAGAACTTTTCAGGAGGTGACTTCTATTTACAATAGCTTTTCTTGCCCTGAAAATAAAGAGCGATTTCTTCATATAATATACTGGTTAGGTAAGTTAGCTATTGATGAATCTGTTAATGAAAATAAAAGGATTGTTACTTTTAGTCCAGTTCTAAGAGAACGTTTAGGACATCATATTCATGGAGAAAGATGGGCAAATAGTATCAAAAACAAGTTAGAAGAGCTAGACCTGTTGGATAGACCGATACATGTTATAAGTGCCAATATGCATAGTGTAATGAACACAATGTATGCTCCAATTGCTTTAAAAACAGAATTAAAGAATAAAACTACTTTTGATATTTATGAGTTGCTAAGTGAAGATAAAAGTGACAAGTTAAGAGCTAAGGTGGAAAAATTGGCGTTACAGAAAGGGATGACTTACATAGAAGATCAAAGCGGAACTAATATAAATGTTCAGATTTTCGATAGTGCTAATTATACGGGTGATACCTATGCTTCATTCATAAAAGATGTTAAGAAAGAAGATAAACCAGTGATTATAGTAATGGATTATGCTTTTGGAGAACAGGCATATGAAACAATGGATGAACTTTTGAAACCTTATGTTAAACCTGATGGAGTAAAATATTTGAATGTCAAATCTGTTTCCCTAATGGGAAAAGCGGGTATTTTAGAAGGAGGAAAAGGTGATATTATGATACCGTCCGCTCACGTTTTTGAAGGTACTGCTGACAATTATCCTTTTGATAATGGATTAAAGAAGGAGGACTTAGAAGGTCAAGGTATAGATATATATGAAGGAGCAATGATAACTGTATTAGGGACATCATTGCAAAACAGAGATATTTTAAAGTTTTTTCACGATTCTACTTGGAATGTTATAGGATTAGAAATGGAAGGGGCTCATTATCAAAAAGCCATTCAATCTGCTTCTAAGTTAAGAGGTAGTATAAGTTCTGATGTAAAAGTGAATTATGCTTATTACGCTTCTGATAATCCATTAGAAACAGGAAGTACATTAGCATCAGGAGGATTAGGGACTACAGGAGTAAAACCTACATATTTGATTACCGAAAAGATTTTAGAGCAAATATTTAAAGAAGGATAAGAATAATGACCCAGGAAAAAACAAATAATATAGAAATAGATCTAGGGCAATTTTTTAAATCTATTATAAAAGGGCTGAAGGGTTTATTAAAACTTTTGATAAAAGCTTTGTTGTTTTATAAGAAAAAATGGGTTTTGTTTTTAATTTTACTTGTTTTAGGTGCTGTCGGTGGTTATTTTATAGAGAAGACTTTAGTTTTAAATAAGAGACATAAACAAGAAATTATTCTAGCTCCTAAATATAGTACTATTCCTTACATATATGATTTTGTTAAAAACTTGAATATTAAATTTAAGGATAAATTATTCTTAAAAGAAATAGATTTACATTCTTCAGATTTAAAGTATCTTAAAAAGGTTACTATAGAACCTATAATCGAGTCTAAAGATGTTATAGATAAATTACAAATCATTTATCCTGGTCAAAATTATTTTAATAAATTTATGGAAGGTTATGAAAATGAGGCTTTAAAAAGTGGGAAGTACAAGAGTTTTTATAAAAACCATAAATTGACCTTAGTATTTAAAAATGAGAATAAGAATAATACCAAGATTTCTAGACAATTATTGAGTTTTATCAGCAAGAATGAATATTACATTAAAGAACTTTCTTTGATACAAAAACAGACAAAATCTAATTTAGAAAAGAATAAAAAAACGTTGATTTTTATTGAGGACTATTTAGATAGGTTAAATAAAAACCCCATTTCTGAATCAAAGGATGTAATAGTCTTAGGGGATGAATCGAAAATACCTACAATAGCCTCTTTAATAGATAAGAAAGCATTTTTATTGGGAACAATTAATGACCAGGAAAAAACTCTGGAACTAGATACTAACTTGGTAGATGTTATAGATTATGGTAATATTGTTAGGGACGCATTAGGAATACATAAACGACTAATTGTATTATTGCCTGTTTTTCTTTGCTTTTTTGTGTCGTTTGTTTTTTTAATAAAAAACTCCTCTAAAAAATTAGAAAATTTTATTAATAATTAAGTTTATGTTTAAAAGTGTACTAGTAACTGGAGGAGCGGGATTTATAGGTTCAAATGGTTAGGGTAAATTTTGTTTATTGTAACAATTTAAGTTTCTTTTCTATTGCTTTAGGTGTTATTGTTAGTTAAAGAATTTTTTAAAATCATCTTATACTATTTAAGCGGGAATAATTATACTTAAGACTGTTATATATATTTCTCAAAAGGCATTACCTTTGCGCAAATATTATAAAAACTGATAGGTAATATTTATATTTTACTATGAGCACGAATAAAGAAAACACTTCGGAAGAAATAGATCTAGGACAATTATTTAAGATGATCGGTGATGGTTTTAACAGGCTATTTAGATTCATTGGAGATATATTTAAAGGTATTTTTCATCTATTAATTGTTTTTCTTCAATTTATACAGATACATTTTTTAAAATTTGTAATTGCTGGAATTGTTGGTTTAGGAATTGGATGGTATTGGGATTATGTTTCCGAAGATGTATATAGATCTTCCATGATTGTAGAGCCTAATTTTAATAGCACTCAACAGCTTTATAATAATATAGAATTTTACAATGAGTTAGCAAAAGAAGAGGCTTATCAAACACTAGCATTTTCTTTAAAAATATCAGATAAAGAGGCAGAAAACATAACAAAAATTGAAATAGAATCATTTACAGATGATAATCAAAAACTAAAATATTTTAGTGATTTTGTTTCTACTTTAGACTCAATCTCTAGGGTTAATTTTAATTATGAAACTTATTTGAAAAATTTTAACAACATCAACTCTAGGTTCCACAAGATAGAATTAAAATCAAAGAATCCTGAAGTTGCAAAAAAGTGTCAAAATGCCATTGTTCGCTCAATTGAAAACAATAATTATTTTAATATTCAGAAAAGAACTAATGAATTAAATTTAAGAATTAGTGATTCTGTAGCAAAAAAACAATTAGTCGAAGTTGATTCTCTTAGATCGTTTTATCAAAAGTTAAAACTGCTAGAAATTAAAAAACCAGAAAGCTCAGGAAGTACGAGCATTAATTTGAGTTCTGATAATCAAAATTTAGACCGTTCTGAAATTGCTTTGTTAAATGAAGCTAAAATACTTAATGCAGAAATTATTAGATTGAATCAAAAAAAGGCAGATTCGGAAAATATTATTAACGTTATTTCTGATTTTCCAAATAAAGGGGCGTTGGTAAATGATTTCTTTTCTAAAAAGAAAGTATTGTTACCGTTGAGCTCAATTTTGTTGACTTTCTTGTTTCTTATTTTAAAATCTATAAATAGATTTTTAAAAGAATATGAAAAAAAAGATTCATAAAATTAAAGTTTCCGATTATAATGTAGTTTATAAATTATTTGAATAACCAATCATTAGAAAAAAGATTTAATAAAATGAATTCAATATTAGTAACTGGTGGGGCGGGTTTTATAGGTTCTAATTTCGTCCCCTATTTTTTAGAAAAAAATAAGGATATAAAAATAATCAATGTAGACAGGTTAACATATGCAGGAGATTTAGATAATCTAAAGGAATTAGAAGAAGAACGATACAGTTTTGTTGAAGGGGATATTTGTAATAGAAATCTTATTGAAAAAATATTTTTAGAAAATAAAATAGAAGGGATTATTCATTTTGCTGCTGAATCACACGTAGATAACTCGATAAAGGACCCTGCTATTTTTATAAAGACGAATGTTTTGGGGACTTTTACTTTACTGGATATCGCTTATAAGTATTGGATGGATGCTCCATTTACTGTAAAAAAAGATAAAAATGACTTTCGGTTTTTACATATATCTACTGATGAGGTATATGGTTCTTTAGGAAATGAAGGTCTTTTTACAGAGAAAACACCATATGCGCCGAATAGTCCATATAGTGCGTCTAAAGCTTCTTCAGACATGATAGTTAGAAGTTATTATCATACATTTGGTTTAAATGTTGTAACTACGAACTGTTCTAATAATTATGGACCAAAACAACATGACGAAAAATTAATACCAACAATTATTAGAAAAGCCATTTCTGAGGAAAATATCCCTATCTATGGAGATGGAAAGAATATTCGAGATTGGTTATATGTTTTAGATCATTGCAAAGGAATAGAAACTGCTTTTAGAAACGGAATAAGTGGCGAGACATATAATATAGGAGGACTTAATGAAAGAAATAATAATTATATTGCTTCTAAAATCTGTCAGATATTGGATGAAAAAATTCCTCGAAAAAGTGGAAAATCCTATAATGATCTTATAACTTATGTAAAAGATCGTCCTGGACATGATTTACGTTATGCAATTGATGCTTCTAAAATAGAAAACGAACTGGGTTGGAAAGCTGATGAAAATTTTGAGACAGGAATAGAAAAAACTATCTCTTGGTACCTTAAAAAATACAATGCTATATGAAAGGAATAATACTCGCAGGGGGATCTGGAACAAGATTACACCCTCTTACTTTAGCTGTTAGTAAACAGCTCATGCCGGTATATGATAAGCCCATGATATATTATCCATTGTCAACATTAATGTGGGCAGGGATTAAAGAAATTCTTATTATCTCAACCCCACATGATTTACCATCATTTGAAAAACTTCTTGGAGATGGAAAGGCATATGGTTGTAAATTTGAATATGCAGTCCAAGAAGAACCTAATGGGTTAGCAGAAGCATTTATAATTGGTGAAGAATTCATTGGAAACGATAAAGTTGCACTTATTTTAGGGGATAATATTTTTTATGGAACAGGTTTGGCAAAGCTTTTGCAAGCTAATAGTGATCCGGAAGGGGGTATTATTTATGCATATCACGTACATGACCCTGAACGATATGGAGTAGTCGAATTTGACGCTAATGGAAAAGCAATTTCTATTGAGGAAAAGCCAAAGAAACCTAAGTCAAATTTTGCAGTGCCTGGAATATATTTTTATGATAACAAGGTAGTCGATATTGCAAAAAATATTATACCAAGTGACAGAGGTGAACTTGAGATTACTGATATAAATAAAGCTTACCTGGAAAAAGAGAAGTTAAATGTTAGTATTCTGGATAGAGGTACAGCTTGGTTAGATACAGGTACGTTTAACTCTTTAATGCAAGCATCACAATTTGTTCAAGTAATAGAAGAGCGTCAAGGTTTAAAGATTGGGGCAATAGAGGAAGTGGCTTATAGGATGGGGTATATTACTAATAATGAGTTAAGAGAATTAGCCAAGCCATTAATTAAAAGTGGCTATGGTAAACATTTGATGAGCATTTTAGAAGATTAGGGATGATAGCAACGGAAACTAAACTTAAAGGTTGTTTTGTATTAGAGCCGACCATTTTTAAAGATGAAAGAGGTTACTTTTTTGAAAGTTATAACCAAAATAAGTTTAATGAACTTATTGGTAAAGAAGTTAATTTTGTACAAGACAATCAATCTTTTTCAACAAAAGGAGTAATTAGAGCATTACATTATCAAATTGGAAAATACGCCCAAGCTAAGTTGGTAAGAGTTTTACAAGGAAAAGTTATAGATGTTGCAATAGATTTGAGAAAAGACTCCGTAACTTTTGGAGAGCATATTGCTATAGAATTAACAGGAGAAAATAGAAAACAATTATATATTCCTCGTGGCTTTGCGCATGGTTTTTCAGTTCTTAGTGATACAGCTACTTTTTTTTATAAGTGTGATAATTTTTATAATAAGGCTTCAGAAGGAGGTATCATATTTAACGATCAATCACTTAATATAGATTGGGGTTTGTTGTCTGATCAAACAAAAGTGTCTGAAAAAGATATGATTTTGCCAACTTTCGAAAATGCTCGATTATGAAAAATATATTAATAACAGGTGGTAAAGGTCAGTTAGCTTCTTGTATTAAGGATCGAGAAAACCATATAAAAAATTATAATTTTTTATATGTTGATTATGATGAACTAGATATTACTTCAGAGAAAGAAGTAGTTACTTTTTTTGAGATTAATGATATAGCATATTGCATTAATTGTGCAGCCTATACTGCAGTAGATAAGGCTGAATCAGAAATAGACTTAGCGACTAGGGTTAATGAACTAGGAGTGAGTAATTTAGTTAAATCTTGTAAGAGTAGTAATGCGGTTTTCATACAGATATCAACAGATTTTGTTTTTGAAGGAAGTCAATCTATACCTTATACAGAAGAAGATAATACAAACCCTATTGGGATTTATGGTTTAACTAAGTTAAAAGGAGAGAAAGCAGCTTTATCATTAGAAAAACATTTTATACTTAGAACGTCTTGGCTATATTCTGAACATGGAAATAATTTTATGAAGACTATGATTAGATTAGGTAAAGAAAAAGATCAATTAAATGTGGTTTGTGATCAAATAGGTACTCCAACATATGCAGGAGATTTGGCTGACTTTATTCTGAAATTAATTATAGGAAAAAGTAGTAAAGCGTTTGGTTTATACCATTATAGTAATGAAGGAGTAGCCAGTTGGTATGATTTTGCAAAAGCGATTTTTCAGGAAAGTAATACAAGTATTAAAGTATTACCAATAAATACCGAAGCGTATCCTACACCGGCAAAAAGACCAAGTTTTAGCGTAATGGATAAGATAAAAATAAAAGAAGTATTCAAAATTGAGATTCCATATTGGAGAGATAGTTTAAGGAAATGTTTGGGGAAGTAAAACTTGTTTTTAGTTTATTATAAATAACAATATTTGTTTTTTATTTAAGCAATATCAAGTAGTTGTTTTAACCGTGGAACATGATAAATTTAAAAGCCTAATATTGACTTATTAAAAACTGACACCATTTTGTTTATGATGTAAAAAGTTTCTTTCCTAAGAATTAACTGATAGATTGTAGTACATATAATGAGCTAGATAATTTATTTTAACAATTTTATAATTTAAGTTTTACTCTTCTAAAAAGAGAGCCTTATTGAATATGAATAAATATGAATTGAAAGACATACCATATTTCTTATTGGTTTTATTGTCATTTTTTCCTTTGATGCCTTATGGTATAATATCAGTTATAACAATATTGTTTGCGTTATCAACGGTCCTTTTTTATGGAAAAAATGTTTTAGAAAAACTGAAATCTAATAGAATAAGATATTTTTTTTTGAGTATTGCTTTTTTTCTAGTATTAATCCTAACAATTTCTTATTCTTCAAATAAAGAATCAGCTTTAAACGAGATTAGGAAAAACTTAAACTTTTTGATATTTCCTTTAACATTACTACTGTTTTTTCCTAAACTTAGTAGAAAGAAATTTGAAAATACAATAAAGGCTTTTGTAGCATCTTGTCTTGTTCTTTCAGTATATCTGTTAATTGTAATATGTATTTATACGTATTACAATTTACATATTAGATCGTTATTTGATTTTCCTTTTAGAGATATAATAAGTGGTAAAACCTATTTAGATTTACATCCTACATATGTATGCTTATGGTTTGCTTTTAGTATATTTTTTTTAATAAAAGACATCAAAAATCATAATAAAAAAGTTATAAAGACGCTATATATATTATCCATTATAATTTTTTATGCTTTTGTTATATTACTTGCTGCTAGAACTGTATTTATAGCAATTAATTTGAATTTTTTATTGTTGCTTTTTTTATTAAAAAATAAAGGGGGTATTATTAAAAAAATCAAATATTTAGTAATCTATTCGATAATCATTATTGTTGCTTTCATAACAATCAAAAGGTTCGGTATTATTGAATATAGATTTTTTGATGAGGTGAGAATTTCGAATTTAAAAGAACCAAAAGGAAGAAAACCAACTTCTCTTAGTTTAAGGTATGGAATATATAATTGCGATTATCAAATATTTAAAAACAATTTGTTAACCGGCGTAGGTGTTGGGGATGTACAAGGTAAATTAAATGAATGTTATAAAAACTATAGAACTAGTGCATTTAAAAAGAGAAAATTGGATTCACATAATTACTTTTTTTATTTAAGCTTATCGGGAGGAATATTTTGCTTGTTGCTGTTTTTATATATGTACGGTAAAAATGTTTTTATATCTATAAAAACCCAAGACTATCTATATTTTTCTTTTCTTGTACTAATTTTTATTTGTTGTTTAACAGAGAATGTATTGAATCGGGTTCATGGCAACCTGTTTTTTTCTCTATTCAACTCTGTGTTTATTTTAAACTACCTTTCAAATAATCACAGAAATATAAAGTTATGAGATTTTTACATTCGGCTTTTTTAAAAAATGTATTAGTTCTCTTTAGTGGAAATTTTCTTTTTCAATTAATAAACATTTTTTC
Organism: Aquimarina amphilecti; assembly: GCF_900109375.1. Lineage (GTDB taxonomy): Bacteria > Bacteroidota > Bacteroidia > Flavobacteriales > Flavobacteriaceae > Aquimarina > Aquimarina amphilecti. The sequence continues at coordinate 216,710 of NZ_FOAB01000002.1, read as the reverse complement.
TTTAATTTTCTTATCTAGATATTATACACCCTCTATTATTGGGCAATATGCGGTTTTTTTGAGTGTAAACACTATTATTAGCACTTGTGGGACAGGAAGATTGGAAATGGCTATTATGTTGCCAAAAAAGAATGAAGAGGCTTTTAATGTTTTTATTTCTTCTTTTTGGATAATTGTAGTAATTTCTTTGAGTACAGGATTTGGTGCATTTTCTTTGTTCATTTCAGGTGTTTTGAGCGATAGAGTTTATTTAGTATACATATTGCCAATTAGCATTTTTTTATCAGCACTCTCATTACTAAAAATACAGTTCTTAAACAGGCTTGGTAAGTTTAAAACTATTAGTAGAGGTAAAATTGTATCTTCTTCAATAACCGCATTTATACAAATTCTTTCTATTTATTATTATAAAAATATAATATTGATAGTTGTGGCTTTTCCGTTTGGTTTGTTGTTTTCAAATATTTATTATTATCTGGAACTTAAGGGTAATTTGAATGGTTCTCTGTTTTCTATGGAAAATATAAAACAAACCTTAAAGAAATACAGAAAGTTTCCTTTAATAAATAATACGAGTTCTCTGTTTAATATAATTGCTAATCAAGGGCCTGTTGTATTAATTGAGGTGGTTTTTGGTAGTAGTATTTCTGGATTTTATTCTGTAGTACAAAAAACTTTGAACGCTCCAACTAGTTTAATTGGAATGGCTTTTTCACAAGTATATTATAAAAAAATTGCATCAGAGAGTTCTGAGGAAAAAACAAAAAAGTTTTCAAGAACTACAGTAAAATATTTTTCACTAATGTCTTTGCCAATCTTAGTTGTAATTATTTTATTTTCAGATTATTTGTATACAATGGTATTTGGTGATGCGTATATTATTAGTTCTAGAATGGCTAAAATAATGATAATCTTTTTTTTAATTAGATTAATTGTCGTTAGCCAGAACACATTGTTTATTGCCAAAGGAAGATTAATGCTTGATTTAAAATTTAATGTACTTTATGCCATAAGTGTTTTAAGTCCAATCTTATTAGCTGATTATTTGAATTATAATTGGATGACTACTATTATTTTAATTACAATTTTTGGAACAACAACCTTTTTAGGATTGTTATATTTTATTTTGAAAAATGAATAGCTTTAAAATAAATAGTACGTCTATCTTACTGATTACGGTATTTGTTTCATATTATTTAATGTATGTTTTTCTAGTTCCTACTCAAGAGAATCCTGATGAAACCAGACATTGGAGGAATATTTTTCATCAGGATATAGTATTTAAAAAAACTGGTGATGGCGATTTATATTATGTTTTCCAAAAACAAATAGCGGATTTGTTTGATTTGAAATATGATAAAAACCTTAATTATTTGCATGTTAAGGAAAGGAGAAATCCAGATTTCCAATATTTCAAAAACGTTTATAGGTATCAACATAATTCGATTTTTCCTAGGTCTGATATTTTGATTTTTAGACTGGCCAATTTAATTGTTTTAATACCACTGTTTCTGTGGTTCTTGCAAAAACGAGAAAACAGATATTTATTTTTATTAGCTTTATGCATTCCAGGATTTGTTTGGTTTTTAAGTTGTTTGAACTCTGACTTGTTTAATATTGCTATGGGTATAGTAGTTTTTAATGTTAGGAAAAGAGGTTTATCTCTTCTTATTGGATTGTTGATATTTTCTTTTTTTGCATTAGACAGATCTATAATATTGCCAATATTAGCATTTACGTTTTATTTTATTTTCAAAAGGTTTTTTCAGAAAAAAACTTTGAAGATTGTATTTTGGTTTTTTTTATTTTCTTCTATGATTTTATTTTATGATTTGTCAAAGTATATAGTAAGTCATAACTTTAATTATGAACCAATAAAATCGATTTTTACGCTGTCTTTTTCGTTTTATGGTTTATTGGGCAATATGTCTATTAGAGCTACTTTTATTGAATATGTCATTTTTATTTTATTAATGTTGTTTTTGGTAATAAAAATAAATACTATAAAAAAAGGACATTATAAATATGATGAAATAAAGGATGTTGGAAATTTGATAGCGATTTTTTTTATATTATGGTTTTATCTTTTAAGCTTAGTGCCAACTTGGGATCAAGGAAGATACTTTTATCCTATTATATTTTATTTCTTGTTTTTGTTTAGGGAGTTGTTCATAGGAAGAAGAAAGAAATTTGTCTTAAAGTTTTTGCTTTTAAGTTTGGTTTTAAATGGATTTATGCATTTAAAACTTTTGTATGTGTATTTCAAACATATCAATTTTGAATTGATATAATTTTAGTAAAAGATAATAAATGAAGAAGAAACAAATTTTGTTTATGGTTAGCAATAATTCTATTATTGATCCTTTTTTACATTCGCAACTATTAGATATTTATGAAGGTTGTAAGCTGTTTGAACAATATTTTATTTTTTGTGGTAAGGAAAAAGAAAACTCCCTTAGATATGCTAATATCATTGATAACGGTAATTCTAAAAATAGTTTTATTAGATATTGTGTTTTTTACAAAAACTTGTTTAAAGCATTGTATAAAAACAGAAAAAATGAAGTAACAATTCATCTAAGAGGCTTTATCTCTGGAATTATTTTTTTCTTCTTACCAAAGATATTAAAGAAACAGGTGAAATTTGTTTATGATCCAAGGGGAGCAGTTATTTATAGTTTGGAAGAGAAAACACCTTTTATTAAAAAAATGAGATTACTGCTTAGATATATCGATAGGACTTTGATTAGCGAATCTCTTTTTACTATTGTAGAATCTAAAAAACTAAAAAAATTAAAGATTAAACTTTACCCTGGTACTGAAAGCAAATACCTTTTGTGTTATAACAGTTCTTCTTTAAATGAATCAAATGAGATTTTGGATTTTAATTCATCTAACGAAATTAATTTATGCTATCCAGGGAGTATAAATCATTGGCATGATATAGATGAAATTCATAGAGTATTTAATCATTTGGTTAAAATTCTAAATCATGATATTATAAACATCTATATTTTAACTAAAAATGATAATAAGGCTTTAATTGAAAAAAAATTCAATGAAAATTCTAAATATAATTTAACTGTTAATTTTGTACCATATCATTTACTGGACCAAGAATTGGAAAAAATGGATATATGTGTTTCCGTTGTAAAACCAACAAAATCTACCGTGATTACCTCACCTATTAAAATAGCTGATTTTGTTATAAAAAATAAAAAGTTCATATTAAACAGGGGAATAGGAGATTTTGATGATTTTTTTGATATTAAGAATAGCGCACTTTTATTTGATTATGGAGAAGAGCTAAATTTTAATTTAGAAGATTTAATAGAATTAAACCCTTCAAGAAATAAAGAGATTCAACATTATTTGAAAATTGATACGAATAGAGAAAATATAATTATGAATTTAGAAAAACTTTTAAAATGAAAAAACAATTGTTAATCGTTGCCTCATTTTTAATTATTACAATAATTGGTTGTAATAATAAGAATGGATCTCAAAACAAAGAAATAAACAAATTAGATAAAGTAGACAAAATTGAGGAAGAAAGTGCCGACGATGACAAAGAAATTGATACTTTACGATTGATTAGTTGGAGATCTCACTTAGCTTGGAGAGGTTCTTCATCGGTAAATTCTCATTCTGGTAAAATAATAATAGATTCTGGTTATGTAGTTTTGAATAAAAAAAAGAAAATACTTGGCGGAAAATTTTTTTTAAACATGAATTCAATAACTGTTGCTGATTTGAAAGGGGAAGAAAAGGAAATACTTGAAAATCATTTAAAAGGTCATACAAAAGAAAAAGAAGATCATTTTTTTAACTCCAAAAAATATCCAACTGCTGTTTTTGAAGTAACTAATAATTTTATAGAGGATAATGAAAACCTATTAGAAGGTGATTTAACCCTAAAGGGAACCAAAGATTATGTAGAAGCTTTTCCTATAGCTTTTAGTAAAGAGGCAGGTAAGTTAATTCTATCTTCTGAAAATTTTGATATTGATAGGACAAGATGGGGAGTGAATTATGCATCTAGTTCAATTTATGATGATCTAAAAGATGAGATAATAAGAGATTTTATAAAGGTAAGAATAAAAGTTTATTTTGATTATAATTAAATAATAAGGCAATTAAAACTTTTATAAACAGAAGAAATGAAAGAAAGTAAAAAAGAAGTTTTTATAACCAGTACTATAGTTCTATACAATAATGATATTGAAGTAGTTCAGAAAGCTATCAATAGCTTTTTAGATACTAGCATAAAGGTAGAGCTTTTTTTGATCGATAATTCTCCGTCCGATTCTCTAAAAAAATTAGTAAATGATCATAGAATTAACTATTTCCATAATCCTTCAAACCCTGGGTTTGGAGCAGGCCATAATATTGCGATAAAAAAGGCAATATTATCTAAATCGGATTATCATCTTATTTTGAATCCAGATGTATATTTCGATAAAGGAGTTATTGAGAGTTTATTGGATTACTCACAATCGGACAGTTCTATAGGTATAGTAATGCCGAAAGTTCTTTATCCTAACGGAAATATTCAATATACCTGTAAATTATTACCAACTCCAATTGATCTATTTGTAAGAAGATTTATACCTTTTGATAAAATAAAACAAAAAATGGATTATAGATATGAAGTTAAATTTTCTGGTTATGATAAGATTATGGATATTCCTTTCTTGTCAGGTTGTTTTATGTTTTGTAAAACTTCGGTTCTAGAAGAGTTTGGTGGGTTTGATGAAGCTTTTTTTATGTATTATGAGGATTTAGATTTAACAAGAAGAGTACATGGTAAATACAAGACTATGTTTTACCCTAAAGTTCATGTTTATCATATTTTTGAAAGGGCATCTTACAAAAATAAATTACTTCTTAAAAAACATATAAAGTCTGTATTTACTTACTTTAATAAATGGGGATGGTTTTTTGATTTTGATAGAATCAAGATTAACAAAAGAGTTATAAAGAATATAAAGGAAATTGGATAAAATATTTGTGTAAATGTGATAAATTTGCAGAGTTATACAATCATTTATGGAGAAAAAAACAATCCTACTAGGACTGAATGAGTTGAATTTTGATTATATAGGGTTTTATGCAAATAAAGGCCTATTACCTAATTTTAAAAAGGTTTTTGATGATTACGGTTATATAGAAACTACTTCAGAAAAAGAATATGAATTGTTAGAGCCCTGGATACAATGGGTAACAATACATACCGGTAAAGATTATAAAGAGCATAAGATTTTTAGGTTAGGTGATATTGTAGAAAGAAAAGATTTAAAACAAATTTTTGAAATTGCTGAGGAAAAAGGATTGACTGTAGGAGCTATTAGTCCTTTTAATGCGGATAATAGGCTTAAAAACCCTAAGTTTTTTATTCCGGATCCCTGGACACAAACAAAAGCTTCTGGCGAAAGTTTTGTGAAAGATGTTTCTCGGGCGGTTTCTCAGGCAGTTAATGATAATGCTAAAGAAAGTGTTTCTAAAAAATCTATAATTGCAATATTAAGAACCTTGCTCAAAGTTGTAAAACCTTATTCTTATATTGAATATTTTAAGTTGTTGATCTCAATAAAGTCAAGGGTTGGAGTTAAGGCAGTTGTTTTAGATAAACTTTTAGGGGATACTTTTATACAACAATGGAAGAAACATCAACCAGACTTTTCTAATCTTTTTTTGAATACAGGTGCCCATTTTCAGCATCATTATATGTTTAATTCTGCGGCTTATCAAGGTGCGCTTAAGAATCCGGAATGGTATTGCCCAACGAAACAGGACCCTTTAATTGAGATTTTAAAGGAATATGATAGTATAATTGGAAAATTATTAAAATTAAATGTTAGGTTAATTATTTGTACAGGATTACACCAAAAACCTCATAAGCATAATACTTTTTATTGGAGACTAAGCAATCACAGTGATTTTTTGCAAGAATTAGAGATTAAAGGAATTAAAAAAGTTACTCCAAGAATGTCCAGAGATTTTTTAATAGAATTTAATTCTAAAGAAGATGCAAAAATAGCTGAAAAAATAATGGAAACCTATTATTCTAAAATTGATAAGATCAAAATTTTCACTATTGATAATAGGGAAAAAAGTCTTTTTGTAGAACTTACATATTCATATGATATTGGTGATAATTTTACAATAAATGGTAAAAAAGAGATCATGAATTTCGAAAAAAATGTTGCTTTTGTAGCGATTAAAAATGGAGAACATGATCCTGTTGGATATTATGCGGATACAGATAAAAAGTTTGAAAAAGAAAGTGAATCAATTGAGTTAAAAAAAGTTTTTGATAATATCGTTGACGCATTTAATTGATTTTGTTAATTAGTATTTAATATTTGATCGAACTTAATTATTATCTTTGATACTTTATATCAACAGTAATTAAAAGAATTCTTTTGCAGCTATATTATCCATTTCTATTTTTCATTGGGGCTTACATTCTTACCTATTTTACCATTCCAAAAATCATTGGTTTGGTAGAATATAAGAACTTGATGGATAATCCAAATATTAGAAGTTCTCATGTTAAGAAAACTCCCACTTTAGGAGGAGTTTCTTTTTTTTATACACTTATTTTTGCATTGTTTTTTCTACATAATTGGGATAAATATGACGAAGCTATCTATTTTATACCAGGTTTAACAATCTTATTTATAGTTGGATTAAAGGATGATTTATTGGTGCTTTCTCCATATACTAAATTAGCCGCACAATTTGCTGCGATTATTTTCATTTTAAGTAATGAAAGCTTTAGAATTACTACTTTAAATGGTTTTTTGGGAATATATGAAATACCAACGTATGTGTATTATATGGTTGGTGGATTTATGATGTTAACGATTATAAATGCTTATAATTTGATTGATGGTATTGATGGACTAGCATCTATTGTTGGAATTGTTATTTTAATGATTTATACGACTATTTTTTATTTAACAGAAGAATATTTTTATGTTCTTATTTCATTAGCTCTAAACGGCTCTTTAATTGCTTTTTTAAGTTATAACCTATCTTCTAATAAAAAGATTTTTATGGGAGATACTGGTTCTTTAATTGTTGGTTTTATTATAAGTACATTAACACTGAAGTTTTTAGCATTATCTCCAGAATCCTATAATAATTTGCCATTCCTTTTAGAAAATATACCATTGATAGCTATTAGTATATTAATCGTGCCGTTATTTGATACCGCAAGAGTATTTACAATAAGAGTGGCTAACAAAAAAAGCCCCTTTTCACCAGATAGGAACCATACACATCATATATTGTTAGATACTTTTAAATTATCACATAAACAAGCAAGCTTTATTATCGGTGGTTTTAACTTGATCTTTGTGATATTGATGATAATTTTAGGTAGTACTTCATACAATTTTTATTTGGTGCTGTTTCTTATAACTTTTGTTGTTGTTATGGCATATCTTTTTTATAGGTTTGACTATAGTTTTACTAATATTAAAAGGAAAATTTTGTTCAAAAGAAAAGTAAGTAAATTGAAGGGTGGTATGAAAAAGAAAAATTAACAAATCGGATAAAAACTCTTTACATAGAACAAAGTACTCGAGAAACAATTCATCACTACATAGTAAATATTCATTTAAAAGAAATCTATAACATATTTTAGGTATTTTTGATCTTTTAATCTAAAATCAATTCTCGTTTGTTTATAATATACAGAGAATAACAATAATTATTAATCTATTACGTAATAGATTAAATATAATGAATATGGAGTATAAAAAACCGAAAGTAATTGCGGAGATAGGTTGCAATCATAAAGGAGATATGGATATAGCCAAAGAGCTATTACGCCTTTCAAAAGAATGTAATGCTGATGTCGCTAAGTTCCAAAAGAGGAATAATAGAGAGTTACTTACCGAACAACAATATAATGCTCCACACCCCAATCCAAGTAATTCCTATGGAGATACTTATGGAGCGCATAGAGAATTTCTTGAGTTTTCGGTTGAACAACATAAAGAACTTAAGAATTATTGCGATCAAATAGGGATAGAATATTCTACCTCAGTTTGGGATGTTACTTCCGCACTAGAAATGATTACTTTTAATCCATCTTTGCTAAAGGTTCCTTCTGCGTGTAATAATCATTTTGATATGCTACGTGTATTAAGAGATGAATATACTGGAGAGGTACATTTATCATTTGGTATGACAAACCAAGATGAAGAAAAACAAATTATATCCTTTTTTGAAGAAACAGATCAAGCAAAACACAGATTAGTTATTTACTCGTGTACATCAGGATATCCGGTGCCATTTGAAGATGTTTGTTTATTGGAAATTTCTCGATTAAAGAATGAGTATGGTAACAGAGTAAAAGATATTGGGTTTTCTGGACATCATTTAGGTATTGCCATTGACAATGCCGCTTATACGTTAGGAGCAACTTGGGTGGAAAGGCATTTTACTAAAGATCGAACCTGGAAAGGTACTGATCATGCGGCTTCTTTAGAGCCAACAGGATTAAGAAAGTTATGTAGGGATTTATTCGCAACTTTTAAGGCATTGAATTATAAAAAAACAGAAATTCTAGAAATAGAACAGGTACAAAGAGACAAACTCAAGTATCGCAAACAATGAAAACCATTGCATTCATACCCGTTCGAGGAGGCAGTAAATCCATTCCTTTAAAGAATATTAAGGAGTTTTGTGGTAAGCCATTGGTATATTGGACTATTAAAGCCGCTGTAGAAACTAAGTCAATTGATGAGGTTATTATCGCCACAGATCACGAACAAATAGAAACTGAAGTAAATTCTTTTGGTTTTAATAAAGTATCTGTATATAGAAGGAATAGCAGTAATGCTCAGGATAGTTCGTCAACAGAGAGTGTAATTTTAGAGTATTTAGAAGTAAGAGAATTAGATAAAAAAGATGCATTTGTTTTGATTCAAGCGACATCACCTTTGTTATCAGCAAAAGATTTAACTGCTGGAATTAAGATGTTTGATAAACAAGAGTATGATAGTGTGCTTTCTTGTGTGTTATCAAAACGTTTTTTTTGGAAAGGGAATGGTGATCCTATAAATTATGATCCTTATAGTCGACCTAGAAGGCAAGATTTTGAAGGAATATATATGGAAAATGGGGCTTTTTATATAAATACTGTTGGAAAGATTAAAGAATCAAGTAATAGACTTTCGGGTAATATAGGAATATGTTTAATGCCTGAATATACGGATGTAGAACTTGATGAAGAAGATGATTGGCAGAGGGCAGAAATTTTAATGAAAAAGTATATACTTCCTGAACAAACAAAGAAAAAAATTAGATTATTTATTTCTGATATAGACGGAGTATTGACCGATGCCGGAATGTACTATAGTGAGAATGGAGACGAGTTAAAGAAGTTTAATACTCATGATGGAATGGCTTTTCAATTGATCCGTGAAAGCGGAGTAAAAACAGCTATTATAACATCAGAAAATACTGAGTTGGTAAAAAGAAGAGCAGATAAATTGAAAGTTGATTATTTATATCAAGGAAAACGAGATGGAGGAAAACTATCCGCTGCTTTAGAAATATGTGAAAAAGAAGGTGTTACGATTGAAGATGTAGCTTATATCGGTGACGATATTAATTGTTTTGAATTATTGAGTGCAGTCGGGTTAGCAGCTTGTCCATCTAATGCTTTAAGGAAGATTAGGAATATTCCAGGAATTATAAAACTATCTAGAAAAGGAGGAGAAGGTGTTGTTAGAGAGTTTTATGAAGAAGTTTTAGCAAAAATTCTTTAGATAAACTTTTATGAAGGCAAAACTTATAATAGCTTCTCCTTTACAGTTGATTAATGCTATTGAAGCAAAAGAACATTTAGAGATTAAAAGTACAGATATTACTTTTTTTAGTGATGGAAATATCACTAATGAAAGACAGGTAAAATTGTTACTAGAAGAGCTAAAAATTAAGACAGCCCTATCAATTATTAAAATACCAAAAAATCTAAATTTCTTAGAAAGAATGTTATTTTTAAAAAATTTAGAAAAACATAAGTTATATAATAACTACGAGTATATTATTATAGGTCATTTCAGATCTATATACCAAGCTGCTTTTGCAAACTTATATAACACAAAATATATTTGTGTTGATGATGGAACAAGAACGTTAGATGATATCTCTTTTTTAAACAGGTTTGGTTATAGCACAAAAGCTTTTAAACTAAAAACATTGCTGTATGCTTTTTTTTCAGTGAAACCATATCTATTATCTAAGAAATATACTTTTTTCTCATATTATGCTAAGAAAGTTGAAGTGAAAAATCATGTCCACGTATTAGAGAATACTTTTTCTTACATGAGAAGTCTCAAAAGTAAAAAGAATTCTAAAGTTGAAAAGAAAATTGCTTTTGTTGGACAAAGTCTAGTAGATTCTAAATTGCTAACGTTAGATTTTTATCTTAGTTTATTGAATAATATTGATGACTACTATAAAAAACGATACCCGGAAGGAATTACAGTAGAATATTATGCACACAGAAATGAATCTGATGAAGTTTTAGAGTTAGTTGCAAAAATGCCTAATTGGGTGATCATAAAAAATAAATTACCATTAGAGTTACATTTTTTGTTCTCTTCTCAGTTTCCTGAGGAAGTTGGGCTATTTTTCTCATCAGTTGCTGAGACATTATCAATTATTCTGGGGGATGAATTAAAACTCAGATCTTTTTTTATTCCTACGGATAAATTATTATATAGAAAATCGGAAATCAATAATCTTTTTGAAACGAATCGAAATTCTGAAAATATTCAATTAATTAATAATTATTGATGAAATACTTAATGAGTTGAGTCAAAAAAAACTTCTTAAAAATTCTGGAATTTATAGCATTTTAATGCTATTTCAAAAAGGGATTAATTTTATTCTAATCCCTGTGCTGACAATTTATTTGTCCACATATGATTATGGAGTTGTAGCTATTGTGATTGCAATCAATGCATTTCTGAATGTATTTTATTTATTATCATTACCCGGTACGTTAAATAGGTTTTATTACGAATTTAAAGATGATCAAGAAAAGATAAAAAAACTGTTCGGAACTATAATTACTTTTGTTTTGTTCAATAGTTTTGTTGTCACCGGAATTATCTTTTTGGGAAGAAAATGGTTGTTATTACCATTTTTAGAAAATGTTGATTTTTTCCCTTTTATGGCTCTTGGTCTTGTATCTGTAATTTTTAATCCCTGTTATGCAATATATCAAAGTTCATTACAAGCTAGACAAGAAGGCGTTCGTTTTGGAAAAAATAATGCAATATTTTTTTTAGTAAATATTATACTCCTATTAACAAGTGTAATTTTGCTAGATATGGGAGCTAAAGGAGTTTTGGGTTCTTTAGCAATAACCAATATTATTTTCTTTATCTATACTTTATCAAGGTTTAGGAAAGATATAACCTTTGGAATTGATGTTGATATACTTAAGAAGTCTTTAAAATATGCCTTTCCATTAATCCCCCATACCTTATCAGGAGTTACGACAATGCTTATTGATAGAATAATCATTAATAAGTTGTTGAATACATCTTTAGTGGGGATTTATAGTATTGGAAATAACTTTGGTAGCATTGTTTTTTTAATTGCTTCAGGAATAAATCAAGCATTTGTCCCTTGGTTCAATCAAAAAATAAAGGATAATGACCAAAAATCAATTCCAGAAATTGCAAAGTTGCTTATTGTTTTTTATAGTGTAATCGCTTTAGGATTATCTTTTTTTAGCAAGGAAGTAATTATGTTAATTACACCAAAAGCATATCATGCTTCTTGGATAGTAATACCTTGTATTTCTTTTGCATTTGTATACCATGGTGTGTATTACTTTTTCGCAAGCGCTTTGTTTTATGATATTCAAGGTCGAGGAAATCGTATTATTCCCGTATTTACAATACTAGCGGCAGCAATAAATATTGTTCTAAATATCACATTAATTCCTCGATATGGGATTTTTGGAGCAGCGGTAGCCACATTGATCAGTAAGTTTTTATTATCAGTATCTCTTAGTTTTTTTTATAATAAATTTGTTCAAATAAAATACCCTGTACTATATATGGTTTTAATGCCTTTAGGGTTTTACATCGTTTCACTTTTAAGCTATATGCCATATTTTGATGTGTATCATTTTTTAAGTTTAAAAATCATCATCTTTGTTGTTGTTTTGTTTTTGTGTTTTTTACATTTTAAGAAAAGAATAAAAACGTTATTTAAACAAAAGAGAATATTCTATTGAAAGTTTTAATTGTTAATACATTATATGAACCTTATAAAGTAGGTGGTGCGGAAATCTCTGTTCAATCTATTGCGGAAGGTATGGTGAAGAATGGAATAGAAGTAGCGGTGTTGACTTTAGGGGAAAAAACTGAAAAAACTATTATAAATAATGTACTGGTTTATCGATTAAAAATAGAAAACTTATTTTGGCCCTTTAACGAAATAAACTATTCAAAAATTAAAAAATTAAAATGGCATTTTTCGGATATTCATAATAAAAAGTATGACAAGAATATTGATAAAATTATTGATGAATTTTGTCCAAATGTAATTCACACGAATAATCTTACTGGTTTTTCTGTGGCAATTTGGGATATTGCCAAAAGGAGACAAATCAAAATAATACATACACTTAGAGATTATTACTTACAATGTCCTAAAACCAATAAGTTTAAGAACGATAATTGCGAAAAACAGTGCGCAGAATGTTTGTTTTTTTCCATTATGAAGAAGGCGAAGTCTCAGCTAGTTGATAGTGTCGTGGGAATTAGTAATTTTATATTAGAAGATCACATAGATAAAGGATATTTTAAATATGCGCTTAAGAAAGTAATTTATAATGGATTTGATACTAAAAAAGAGATATTATCAAATTCGGATTTTGAGAAACATACTTTTCTGAAATTTGGTTTTATTGGACAAATAAATAAAGCAAAAGGAATTGAAGTATTAATAAGAAGTTTGGAGGAACTTAAGGATTACGATAACTGGAAACTGTTCATTGCAGGTAATGTAGATCCATCGTATAAGGACTATCTATTATCGTTTTTACCTGATGAAAAAGTTGAATTTATGGGGTATATGAAACAAGATACTTTTTTTGACATCATAAACGTTTTAATTGTACCATCCTTATGGGAAGAACCATTCGGAAGAGTTGTATTAGAAGGACTTTTAAGTAATGTTCCTGTGCTAGGTAGCAAAAAGGGTGGTATAAAGGAAATATTAACGGGTAATTCAAAGTTTACATTTAATCCTTTTAAAGAGGATTTAAAAAGTTTACTACAATCAATATTAGAAAACCCAGAGGAGTTAAATACTTTTAATATTGATATAAACGATTTCCACAAGTTATATTCTTTAGAGTGTATGATTGATGCATATGTAAAAACATATAAGGAATTAAAAAAATGATTTCATCTTTCTTTACAAAAGAATGGTTTTGAAATTAATAGAATGAAATTAATGGAAAAAAATAAAAAGAACATAAAAAACTTATTGCCTGAAAGTGTTTTTTTTGGATTAAGAAAAATAAAACTCTTTCCTCAAAACACTAAACTTATTTTAGCGGGGGTTTATTTTACGTATTTTATTAAAAAGTACAAGAATAATGGAGTTTCTATTACAATACCATTCTCACTTACTGATTTTAAGTTTAGAGGGCGATTTGTTTTTAACAATTATGAAACTGAAGAGGCAGAATATCTTTCTAAATATTTACCCCCAGAGGCAACAGTTATTGAGTTAGGTGGATGTTTAGGATTTGTATCTTGCCTAACTAATAAAATACTTCTAGATAAGAATAAACATATAGTTTTGGAAGCGAATCCAAATTTGATACCGTTAATTCAAAAAAATAAAGAAGATAATAACTGTTTTTTTTCTATTGAAAATTTAGTAGTAACAAAAGAAAAAGAAACTCAATTTTATATTCATGATTTAATTGTCGGAGGAAGTTTAAAAAGAAAAACAGGAAAACAAGTCAATATTGAAGGTACTACTTTTGATTCATTGAGGAGAAAGTATGATGTTGATTTTGACACTTTGATAATGGATATTGAAGGTGGAGAATTAGAGCTTTTTAGAAATCATAAAGAAGAAATCAAAAAATTTAAAATGATATTTTTTGAAGTTCATCCGTTTGCTGGTATATTAACCAAGGAAGAAGCTCAAGAATGTGAAGAAATTCTTTTGGGACTTGGTTTCAGAATAGTAAAGAGAGATGGACATTTTCAGGTTTGGGAAAAGTTTTCTCTAAATCATTAAGTAGAATTTAAAAACGTAAATTTACCAAGACTTAAAGGTATTAGATAAGTTTAATAATATGATGATTAATGAAAATTAGTTTTAATCTAGAAGGTGTCACTTTTTACATAGTTCTTCTATTAGGCATTTTCAATTCGGTTTTTCGTTATTATCTATTAAATACCCCATTTTTCCCCATTGTTTATATCTCTCAACTATTAATGCTTATCGTTGTTGGTATTCATTTTATATCTTTTTTGAATCAAGTTAAGGTCAAGAGAATTTTTCTAGTATTGGCCATTATGATTTTTCTGGCGTTATTTGTGGGTGTCATTTATACAAAAACCATTCTTCAGGTATTTATGGGAGTTTATATTCTAATACCACTTTTTTATGGTTTTGTAATGTATCCTTTTTTTGAAAGAATATTAAATAATAAAGAATTCTATACGATTATATTAATTATAGGAATTTTAGGTGTATTACTTAACGTTGCTTTTATTTTTCCTTGGGAAGGTTTTAAGTATGAGGTCTATGGAAAAACTATTGAAGGGAATCGTTTTTGGACATCTTTAGGTACAAGAAGGCTTTCTGGATTAGGAAGATCTTCATTTGAAACAGCAGGATATATACTTTTTCTAGGGATTATGTATATCTTAAGGAATTTTAAAATTAATCTTATCTGGATATTAGCTGGGATTGCTATTTATTTTACTGATACTAAAGGAATTTTAATTGCATATGTTATTATTTCTTTACTAGTAGTACTTTGGAATTATATTTCGGACTCTTCAAAAAAAATTGCATTGATTACGATATTATGTATTAATCTTGCGCTTCCTTTACTTTCTTGGTCATTTTCTATTGATGATATAACTAGTGTTAAATTTTTAAGGTCCTTTGAAATGAGATTAGAAGGTACTTGGCCGGAAGCATATAGATTAATTTCAGAATCAGGAAATTTATTAACAGGAAGAGGAATAGGAGGTATAGGAGTGCCACAAAACATTTTTGAACCAGAACTATCCCATCCAGGGGATAATTTGTTTGTATATCTTATAGCTATTTTTGGTATAGGAGCATTTGTTATATACGGTTTTTTGGTAAGAGGCGTTTACAATAAGGAAGTAACAAAAACGGAAATATACAAACTATTCTATATACTTTCAATGTATGTGTTTGGTTATGGAGTAACTACAAATGTTATTGAATTGCCAGTAATGAGTATATGTCTTGGATTGGTTTTTAGGTATTGGGTAGATGATAAAAATTATGAAATTAAATAACTATAAATACCTCTTCGGATTAGAGTCAGAGTTTAGTATAAATAGTTTGTTTTTAATATGTTCATACGTGTTATCTATTTTTCCATTATTATCTTTTGGAATTAGATCGATACTTATTGCGGTTTGGGTTTTTTTAGGAATTTTATGTCTGATAAAGAGTTCTTCCTTTTCAACTATAATGGATAAAACAGATAAGTCAATAATTGTCTTTTTATCCACTTCTTTTGTTCTTTTAATTTTTAGTTTGTGGTATACTGAAAATATTTCTGATGGGGTGAAAAGGTTGGTTCAGATGTTCCCAATAGTTTTGATTCCCATAATATTTTATTTAAACAAGCAGATTTTTACAAAACAAAGAATTGATTGGATTGCTAATTTGTTTTGTTTGTCAGTACTAGTCTTTGTTTTATATCAGATTTTATGGTTAGGGTTTAATTTTGATATTTTAACAAATGATCTCAGTCTAACAGAAATTAAAAGAAATAATTTACATCATTTAAATAATATAAACCAGGATCAAATTCAACAGGTAAAAATAAGAAGATTAAGAAATTTTATCACAAAACTTGTTGATTCCCATCCTATTTATCAAGGTTTATGGATGTCGTTTGTAATCTATTTTAATTATCATCAGCTGAAGTTTAGCGTGAATTCTGTTTTGCAAAAGATTGTTAGAATATTTATAATTTGTTTGATGTTTTTTTGGATGCTTTTAATTTCTTCCAGAATGCCTCTGATAGCAACTTTTATTGCTGGAATCATGACAGTGATACTATTTAGGCATTACAATCTTAAAAAAGTATTTTTGTTATGTGGTATTTCGTTTGGATGTTTTTGCATTTTATTGGTAACATTAAAACCAATGCAAACTAGGTTTGTAGAAATTTTGGATAACATTTTTATTCTTCCAACAAAAGGGAATGATATATATAATTACAATTCTACGAATGTAAGAGTTGGGATTTATTATTGTTCAGGAATCATTGCAAAGGATAACTGGTTATTTGGATTAGGGGTTGGGGATGTTCAAGAAAATTTATCAAAATGTTATGATCAAAAAATAGGAGCTGAAATTTATCAATGGAAGGATTATAATTCGCATAATCAATATTTGTTTTTTTTGATTAGTTCAGGAATTGTGGCATTATTTTCTTTTTGTTGTTTTCTTTTTTATTGTTTTAGAAAGGTTATACTACTTGGAAATAGCTACCTATTTTATGTTTTGATAATTATATGTATTGTTATGCTAACAGAAAATATAATTTCCCGTTCGGACGGAGTTTTATTTTTTGGTTTATTTACTTCGCTTATCTTATTGTCTTATAAAAATAAAACAGGAATATGATTTATGTTAATGCGAGGTTTTTAACACAAAAAGTAACAGGTGTTCAAAGGTATGCGATTGAGATATGTAAATTATTGCCAAATGAGATTTTAGGAAAAAAAATAGTCTTTCTAGCACCTCAAAAAGCTATATTGAATCCTCTTTTTAAAGAATTTAACTGTGTTGTTGTTGGAAAATTAGAAGGTCAATTATGGGAACAAATAGAATTACCTTTATTTCTAAAAAGAAGAGGTACCCCTTTGTTAATTAACTTTGCAGGAATTGGTCCTATTAGGTATAAAAATAAAATCATGATGGTTTATGATCTTGCGTTTAAGCATCATCCAGAGTGGTTTTCTAATAGTTTTCAGTTGACTTATAACTTGTTTATACCTAAGAGTTTAAAAAATTCAAAGCATATCATCACGGATAGTAATTATGTAAAAAATGATCTTATTAAGACCTATAACATTTTACCTGAGAAAATTAATGTTGTATATGCTGCACCTTCATCAATATTTGCACAAAAACAAATAAGTAAAGAACCTATAATTTTAATGGTCTCTTCTCTAGATCCAAGGAAGAACATGATACGTGTAATTAAAAGTTTTAATGAATTGGACATTTCACATAAGTTGATAATAGTTGGAGCAAGAGGCACTGCCTTTTCGGATTTAAAAATTCCAGAACTAGAAAAAAAAGAAAAGATAAAATTCGCTGGCTATTTAAACGATAAAGAATTGGTTGAACTCTATAATAAAGCGGAATTGTTTGTTTATCCATCATTATTTGAAGGTTTTGGTATTCCTCCCTTAGAAGCACAGAAATGCGGTACTCCTTGTTTGGTTTCAAATGTAACCTCATTGCCTGAAGTTTATCAGGATTCTGTGGAGTATTGTGATCCCAAAAGTGTTTCTGATATTAAAAATAAAATTCTTGAAGTATTAAATAATAATACTAAGAAAGAATTTTTAGTGTCAAAAGGTTTTATAAATGCGAATAAATATACTTGGAAGAAATCGGCAGAAGATTTTATTTTAATTATTAAAAATAATATGAGCTAAAAGTTAATTAAAATTACCCATATTAGTATGGTAATAGAAACAAGAAAAATTAATAGATGAGAACCTATATTATGAGAAATTGCTAGAGCAAGAATCAAACGTATGATTTGTCAAAGTAAGTACGTATTATTATTTTTAGAGCATTAGAAAGTTTATTCTAATATATGGTTTCTTTTCGATACTAAAATACTCTGTTCTGAGTTTACCTTAAAACATAAACTTTTGGATAATTGTAGTTTATTACGTACAAATTAGAAAAATATAATGAAAAAAGCTATAATCACTGGGATTACAGGTCAGGATGCGGCATATTTGGCCGAGTTGCTATTAACGAAAAACTACAAGGTGTATGGAACATACCGAAGAACAAGCTCGACTAATTTTTGGAGAATAGAAGAATTGGGAATACAAGATCACCCTAATCTTCATTTATTAGAATATGATTTAATTGATTTATCGAGTGCATATAGAATAATTGGAGAAGTAGAACCAGATGAAATCTATAATTTGGCTGCTCAAAGTTTTGTAGGAGTCTCCTTTACACAACCAATAGCTACTGCTAATATTACAGGAATAGGTGTTTTAAATTTATTAGAAGCGATTCGAACAATAAACCCTAAAATTAAATTTTATCAGGCATCAACTTCAGAAATGTTTGGAAAAGTTAATGCAATTCCTCAAAATGAAGAAACTCCATTTCACCCGAGAAGTCCCTATGGAGTAGCTAAAGTTTTTGCACATTGGGCGACTATAAATTATCAAGAATCATATAACCTATTTGCAACTAGTGGAATTTTATTTAATCATGAGTCTCCATTAAGAGGTAAAGAATTTGTGACGAGAAAAATTACAGATGCCGTAGCCAAAATATATTTGAAAAAGCAGGATGTATTGGAATTAGGAAATCTTAACGCTAAGAGAGATTGGGGGTATGCAAAAGAATATGTAGAGGGGATGCATATGATGTTACAGGCACCTGTTGCAGATACTTATGTGTTAGCAACAAATCAGACAAAAACTGTTAGAGATTTTGTTACTTTATCGTTTAAGACTGTTGGTATTGATATTGGTTGGGAAGGAAGTAATGAAAGTGAAGTAGGAATTAATTTAAAAACACAACAGGAAATTGTAAAAGTAAATCCACAGTTTTACAGGCCAGCTGAAGTAGATCTTTTAATTGGAGATGCATCAAAAGCAAAAGAAAACTTAGGTTGGGAAACAAAAACTACTCTTGAAGAACTAGCAGAAATGATGGTGAAAAGTGATATTAAAAGAAATACTAATGGCGGATCATTTTAACAAAAAGGTTTTTATCACTGGTATTACTGGTTTTACCGGGGTGCATTTAGAGAAATTCTTTCTAAATGAAGGCTGGAATGTATTTGGAACAAGTTTTCAAACGTCAAAAAATAAAAATCATTTTTTATGTGACATTACGAAAAAAAATGAAATTGATAAAATTATAAGGGATTTACAGCCAAATTATATAATACACACTGCTGCTATTTCATTCGTTGGAGATGTTAATCAAGAGCAAATGTATACGGTTAATATTTTCGGAACATTAAATCTTTTGAATGCTGTTGTAGAGTCTAATTTAGATCCTGAAAAGATAATTATTGTAAGTAGTGCTTCGGTATATGGAAGCTCTGGTCATACACTTTCGGAAGATATGTGTCCTTATCCAATTAATCATTATGGAAATAGTAAATTGGCTATGGAAAACATGGTTAAAACATATTTTTCTAAACTTAATATTATTATTACTAGACCATTTAATTATACAGGTGTTGGACAATCATTAGAGTTTTTAATTCCTAAAATAGTTTCTCATTTTAAGAATAAGAAGTCAATAATTGAACTTGGAAATTTAGAAGTTTATAGGGAGTTTAATGATGTTGACTATTTAGTGAGGTGCTATTATAAATTGTTGATATCAGAAAATACTGCGGAAATTGTAAATATTTGTACTGGTAGAACGAATAATATAGGAGAAGTACTTGCTTTTCTTGAAAAAATATCAAATCACAAAATAGAAGTTAAAGTAAATCCAAAATATATTAGAAAAAATGAAATAAAAATTTTGAAAGGGGATGCATCTAAATTATTTAGTTTTATAGGAGATATATCAAAAAAATACAGTTTAGAGGATACATTGACAAAAATGTTTAATTCAGAAACTTATACATAGCAACTTGATTTTCAGTGTTAGAAAAAAGAGTATATTAAAAATGTTTTCTATACTTAAATAAATATAGTTTATCAAAGTACTTCATTTCAAACAAAATTCCTTCTAATACTGATAAATTGCTTTAACTTTGTTTTGTTTAGTTTAAAGTCCTTCAAAAGGTTTTTATTAAAATTTTAAATTCAATAATTAATTCCCAAATGTTGAAAATAAAAAAAGCTTTAGTACATGATTGGTATACACAATATAGTGGTGGAGAAAGATGCATTGAAAGTTTTACAAATATTTGGGGTGATTTTGATCATTTTACCTTAGTCGATACCTTAACTAATGAGCAGAGGGAAAAAGTACTTAAGGGTAAAAAAACGAATACCTCTTTTATAGAAAAATTACCATTTGGGAAGAAAAAATATCGTTCATATTTACCTTTGTTTCCTCTTGCTATTGAACAGTTTGATCTAAATGAGTATGAATTGATTATTTCTTCATCATCTGCTATATCGAAGGGGGTGTTAACAAGACCAGATCAACTACATATATGTTATGTTTACTCACCGATTCGTTATGCTTGGGATTTATATTTTCAGTACTTAAAAGAAAGTGGACTTAATAAAGGAATAAAGGGTGTGATAGCGAAATACTTTCTTCATAAACTAAGAGTTTGGGATGTAAGTACAGCTAACAGACCAGATCATTATATCACAATTTCTCATTATATAGCGGCAAGAATAAAAAAAATTTATAACAAAGAATCAATAGTAATTTATCCCCCTGTAGATACAGAATCTTTCACGATATCAGATAAAAAGGAAGATTACTATGTTACTTGTTCTAGGATGGTGCCTTATAAAAAAATAAATTTGATAGTAGAAGCATTTTCTAAAACAAATAAGAAGCTTGTTGTGATTGGAGATGGTCCAGATTTTAAGAAAATAAAGAAATTAGCTACTTCAAATATTGATCTAATGGGCCATGTTGGAAAAACAGAGATGATTGAAATAGTAAGAAAAGCCAGAGCCTTTGTTTTTGCTGCAGAGGAAGATTTTGGAATAGCTCCTATTGAAGCTCAGGCTTGTGGAGTACCTGTTATCGCTTTTGCTAAAGGAGGAGTTTTAGAAACAATTAAGGGTTGTTTTATAACAGATAATGTAATAGAAGAGAATACAGGAGTTTTTTTTAAAGAACAGACTATTGACTCATTACTTGGAGCAATTGAATTTTTTGAAAGACACGAGCGGTCTTTTGATAAGCAAACAATTCGCAAGCAGGCAGAGCTTTTCAGTAAAGAACGATTCGAAAAAGAGTTTAAAAAAACAATAGAAAAGCTATATGACCGTTGGAGAAATAAGATGGATGACAATAGTTTAATTCGAGAGAGTCACGAAAAAAGTGTTTATGAATAAAGGTGGATACTCAAAATACATAAGGCCACTTTTATATGGTATTGACCTATTAATGGTTTCTTTTTTCGCATATTTTCTTTTAACCAAAAGCTTTTTAGATATCGCATTTATAATGCTTTTTTGGATTGTATTATCATTTTTGATTTCTGTTTATGCGATATATCGATTTACAAAAATCACAAAAATTATATCTTTATTTTTCCGGCAAACGGTATTATTGGCGCTGCTGGTTTTTACGTATTACTATATCACTGGAATATTTGTACCGAAGGCAAATATTATTAATTTCTTTTTAGCACTCCTACTTGTTATTACTACTTGGAGAGTTTTTTTATTTGTTTTTTTTCAAAAATACAGGATAATTACAGGTAGTAATAATGTATATGTAGTTATCGTAGGGTTGAATCAATCTACAAAAAAATTAGCGTCATTTTTCGATAATTCTCCGGAGTATGGTTACAAGTTTAGAGGTTTTTTTGATAATAGAGATAGTTCTAACATTAGTGGGACTATAGAAGAGAGTTATAGTTTTATTTTAGAAAATAATATTGACGAAGTATATTGTTCAACTAAAGAACTTAGTAATGAGCAAATAAAAGAACTTACCGAGTTTTGTGAACGAAATTTGAAAGTGGTAAAATTTGTTGCAGACGATAAAGAATTGTTTTCGAAAAATTTAGAGCTAGATTATTATAATCTTACTCCAATTCTTTCTCTATCCAAAATACCATTAGATGATCCAATAAAGGATTTAATAAAAAGAACTTTTGATATTGTATTTTCTATTTCGGTAATAGTCTTATTATTATCTTGGCTTATTCCTATAATTGCTCTATTAATTAAAATAGAAAGCCGAGGTCCTGTTTTTTTTAAACAGCATCGATATGGGGCAGATTTTAATCTTTTTTTGTGTTATAAGTTTAGATCTATGACACCAAACAAAGAATCCGATAAAATGCAAGCGTCCAAAAATGATGCTAGGGTAACTAGAATGGGTAAATTTATTAGAAGAACTAGTCTAGATGAGTTACCTCAGTTTTTTAATGTATTATATGGAGAAATGTCTGTAGTTGGTCCTAGGCCGCTTTTAATGAGTCATACAGATGATTATAAGGATAAAATAAATAAATTTATGATACGTCATAATGTTAAACCAGGAATAACAGGTTTAGCTCAAATAAGTGGATATAGAGGTAACATCGCAAGTGACTTAGATATGTTGAACCGAGTGAGATACGATATATTTTATGTAGAAAATTGGTCACTTATTTTAGATATTAATATAATTTTACAAACGGTTATGAATATCTTTAAAGGAGAAGATAAAGCGTACTAGTTTTAAATAAGAAAAAAGAATAAATGAAGATATCGGTAATAGGTACGGGTTATGTTGGTTTGGTTACAGGAACTTGTTTAGCGGAGACAGGTAATGAAGTAATTTGTGTTGATATAGATGAGCAAAAAGTTCAGAAAATGCGGGATGGAGAGGTTCCAATTTACGAGCCACATTTAGATGTGCTTTTTGAGAGAAATATCAAGGCAAATAGATTGCGTTTTACAACTTCGCTAAAGGAAGGGTTAGATCATGGAGACATCATTTTTTTAGCATTACCAACTCCAGAGGATGAGGATGGATCTGCTGATTTATCATATGTTTTGGGTGTTTCTGATGAAATAGGTAAGATTATTTCTGAGTATAAGGTTATTGTTGATAAAAGTACTGTTCCTGTTGGTACTGCAGAAAAAGTTCATTCTGCTATAGCATTGAATGCAAAGTGTGATTTTGATGTGGTTTCTAATCCGGAGTTTTTGAGAGAAGGTTTTGCAGTGGATGATTTTTTGAAGCCAGAACGAATTGTAGTTGGTTCTTCTTCGGATAGGGCTACAGAATTAATAAAAAAACTATACAAGCCATTTGTGAGATCTGGTAATCCAATAATAATTATGGATGAAAAGTCAGCTGAATTGACTAAATATGCAGCAAATTCATTTTTAGCTACTAAGATTACCTTTATGAATGAGATCGCTAATTATTGTGAGAAAGTAGGTGCAGATGTGGATATGGTTCGTAGAGGTATGGGTACGGATTCTAGGATAGGTAAGCGTTTTTTATTTCCTGGAATTGGATATGGTGGATCTTGTTTTCCAAAGGATGTAAAGGCTTTACATAAATCAGGAAAGGACGATAATTATGATTTTAAAATTTTAGAGTCTGTAATTGAAGTAAATCAAAGTCAGAAAGTTGTATTAATTCCGAAAATAGTAGACTATTTTAGTGGAGATCTTAAAGGAAAGACTTTTGCGATTTGGGGACTTGCTTTTAAACCAGAAACGGATGATATTAGAGAAGCACCCGCATTGAATATAATTGATTCTTTATTAAGTAAAGGAGCTAGTATAAAAGCTTTTGATCCTGAAGCAATGGATAATGTGGCAAGGAAATATGGAGATAAAATTACATTTTCAAAATCAATGTATGAAGTTCTGGATAAAGCAGATGCATTGATCATATGTACAGAGTGGAGTATTTTTAGGACTCCAGATTTTGATAGAATAAAGAATGATCTTACTAATGATGTTATTTTCGATGGCAGAAACTTGTATGATCTAACAGATATTGAAAAAGAAGAAATTACATACTTTTCTATTGGGAGAAAAGATATTAAAACTATAAAATGAAAAAAGTTCTAATTACTGGAGCAGCTGGTTTTTTAGGATCACATCTTTGTGATCGTTTTATTAATGAAGGGTATCATGTTATCGGAATGGATAATTTGATAACAGGTGATTTAAAGAATATAGAACATCTCTTTAAATTAAAAAACTTTGAATTTTATGACCATGATGTTTCAAAGTTTGTTCACATTCCTGGTAGTTTAGATTATATATTACATTTTGCTTCTCCAGCTAGTCCCATCGATTATCTTAAAATCCCAATTCAAACGTTGAAGGTGGGATCTCTAGGAACACATAATCTTTTGGGTTTAGCAAAGGAAAAAAACGCAAGAATTTTAATTGCTTCAACTAGTGAAGTATATGGTGACCCATTAGTTCACCCGCAAACAGAAGATTACTATGGTAATGTAAACACTATCGGACCTCGAGGAGTATATGATGAGGCAAAGAGATTTCAGGAATCTATAACAATGGCTTATCATACGTACCATAAGGTAGAAACAAGAATAGTTAGAATTTTCAACACATATGGTCCTAGAATGCGATTAAATGATGGAAGAGTAGTACCTGCTTTTATAGGACAAGCTTTGCGAGGAGAAGACCTTACGGTTTTTGGTGATGGTTCTCAAACACGTTCATTTTGTTATGTCGATGATTTAATAGAAGGAATCTATCGATTGTTATTTAGTGATTATGTGTATCCCGTTAACATTGGAAATCCGAATGAAATTACGATTAGTGATTTTGCAGAAGAGATTATTAGGTTGACAGGAACAGATCAAAAAGTAATTTATAAACCTTTACCGGTTAATGATCCTTTACAGAGACAACCAGATATAACAAGAGCAAAAGAAATTTTAGATTGGCAACCAAAAATTGATAGATCTGAAGGAATGAAAGAAACTTTAGAGTATTTTAAAAGTCTTTCTGAGGAGGAGCTGTATAGAAGTGAGCATAAAGATTTTTCATCTTATTCTTAATGTCAGATGCATCATAAAAGAGGGGGATATTCATATTTGATCAGACCAATACTTATTGTAATTGATCTGGTTATTTTGCTAGTTTCTTCTTTTTATTTTCTAAAAGAAATTGTTACTAATCAACTTTATGTGTTTTTATCCGTTGTTTGGTTGATTTCCTCTTACTTACTAAATTTTTATGAAGTATACCGATTTACCAAGATAATTACAGTTATTTCACTGTTAATCCGACAAGGATTATTGGTTCTCATATTGTTGTATGCTTATTTTGGGTTACTTAAAATAAATTTCTTTTCTGTAAAAGATACCTTTAGTTTCATTGCAATAACTATTTCTTCTGTTGGTGTAGTTAAGGTAATTACATATTATGCTCTTAGAAGATATCGTTCTTATTTAGGAGGAAATAATAGAAGGGTAATTATTATTGGAAGCAATAAAAGTGCTCAGCAATTAAAAACGTTTTTTGAGAAAAGAAAAGACCTTGGATATCAAGTTTTAGAAGTGTTCTCTGACAAGCTTAGTAATAAAATTGAAGATAGCTTTGAGTTTCTAAAAGAGGAAGATGTGGATGAAATCTATTGCTCAATAGATGAAATTTCTGATGAGGTAGTCAATGAATATGTAAAATATTCAGATCAGAATTATAGCGTGCTTAAATTCATACCTAATTCACAGCGTATTTTTTCAAAGCGACTTAAAACCGATTATTATGAGTATTTACCTGTTTTGTCGATTCCAGAGGTATCATTAAATAGTGCGACAAATAGGGCTATTAAAAGAGGTTTTGATATTGTTTTTTCTTTATTGGTTATCATTTTTATACTTTCTTGGTTGATTCCTTTATTATATGTTTTAATAAAATTAGAATCCAAAGGTCCATTAATCTATAGTCACAGACGCAATGGAATCAATTATACGGAGTTTGTTTGCTATAAATTTAGATCGATGAGGGATGAGAATTTTTCTGATCTTATTCAGGTAAAAAAAGATGATCATCGAGTTACTAAAATTGGTCGTTTTATAAGAAGAACCAGTATAGATGAGTTGCCACAATTTTTTAATGTGCTTTTTGGCGATATGTCTGTCGTAGGACCAAGACCTCATATGATTTCATATACTAAAGATTATGGAAAAAGAATAGATAAATATAATTTTGTATTCCGTCACTCTGTGAAGCCTGGTATTACAGGGATGGCTCAGGTAAAAGGATATAGAGGAGAAGTCGAAAATGATGAAGATATCGTAAATCGAATTAAATATGATATTTTTTATATAGAAAACTGGTCATTATTATTAGACTCAAAAATTATAATAGATACGATACTAAATCTCATAAAAGGACAAGAGAAAGCATATTAATCTATTTACAATTGGACGCATAAAGATTATAACTAAAGGAATTATATTTTATAGCGTTTATTGATTGTATACTCGTGTGTGCTATATAATTTACCGGTAAGTTTTATTAAAATGGTGAGATTAGGTAAAAAAATAAATGATCTAGCTGAGATGTTTTATAAACATGATGATAGTTTGGTTCTTACTATTTTTTGGAATAGCTTATACGTAGCATTTCTTTTGCTTCCCCTTGGGATTAATCTCCCTACACCATTTTTTATAATTTCCATTGGCCTAGGAATAGTAAATATTTTTAAATCGAGGAAGAGATTTGTTTTGGAGAATAAGACGTTATTATTATTCCCTTTATATTTTATTGTAATGTTATCTAGTTTGGTGTACACGGATAATATTTTTAGTGGATTAAATTTATTACAAAGATCTCTGTCCTTATTTTTATTTCCTGTAATTTTTCTTTTTGTCAAAGAAGATGCTTCTTCGGTAAGAAAGTTATTTGATTTCTTACTTTTAGGTTTGATCATTTCGTTTTTTATAAACTTTTCAATTGCGATTTTTAATTCGATATCGATAGCAAAAGGAGGATTTTCCTTAGAAATTTCAGTGGCTGATCTTAATACTTTTATAGATGCAATTGTAAATGGGTGGAATTACTTTGTTGGGGATGAGTTTTCTAAATTGATTAACCCTAGTTATCTCTCTTTATATATACTTTTAGTATTAAGCTATTATCTAAAAAACAGCTTAGATACAAAGCTGAGAACCGCCATTGTTATGATACTTTTCTTATATCTGTTTTTATTGGCCTCTATAGCCGCATATATGATCCTTACAATAATGTCTTTGCTTTTAATTTTTAATATTTCAGATAAAAGTAGAAAACATACAATGATTATTATGTTTCTTTTAGGGGTTTTAGTATTTCTGAATAACCCTCGTGTATTTGATTTTTATGCTAAAGTCAAAGATTTTGGAATGACAAAGGAATATGCGAATTCTACTTCAGAAAAAGCAAGGTTGTTATCATGGAAATCTAGTATCTGTTTAGTTAAAGAAGCTCCCTTATTAGGTTATGGAATTGGAGATGCTAACGATGTATTAATTAAAAAATATGAAGAGTTAGGTTATGTCTATAATTTTGAAAATAAGTATAATGCTCATAACCAATTTTTCCAAACATTACTTCAGACTGGAATAGTAGGATTTGGGGTATTGATAATTATTTTTGTTGTTTTAGCAATACGAATGAAGAGAAGTCGAAATGAATTTTCAGTTTTTGTAATACTGTTTATTTCACTTGTCTTTGAATCCATGTTAGTTAGATTTAATGGTATTGTGTTTTTCTCTATCATTATACCATTATTGCTTAAAAAGAGGAGTATTTTGAGTAGTAGAATAATACGGAACACCTCAAATACAATTGTTTAAAAATGTAAAATAGACAACAAAATTATTAGCAAGAAAAGAGGTAAAGAACTATTTTTGGGCGCATAAAAGTTAGCTATCATATAATTACTTGAAAAATGAATATTTTAATATTAGGATCCGGAGGAAGAGAACATACATTTGCTTATAAGATTGCCCAGAGTAGTTTATGTGAAAAATTATTTGTTGCTCCAGGAAATGCAGGTACTGCTAGTATTGCTAACAATGTAGCGATATCGGTAACGGATTTTGGGGCTATAAAGGATTTTGTTTTAAAAGAAAAAATAGAAATGGTTGTGGTAGGGCCAGAGGATCCCTTGGTACAAGGAATAACAGATTTCTTTTCTGAAGATAATGACCTAAAGAATGTTTC
Organism: Aquimarina amphilecti; assembly: GCF_900109375.1. Taxonomy (GTDB): domain Bacteria; phylum Bacteroidota; class Bacteroidia; order Flavobacteriales; family Flavobacteriaceae; genus Aquimarina; species Aquimarina amphilecti. The sequence goes on along the minus strand of NZ_FOAB01000002.1, from coordinate 188,352 downwards.
AGTTATTGGACCATCAAAGGAAGGTGCAAGATTAGAAGGGAGTAAAGAGTATGCGAAAGAATTTTTATTTAGACATAATATACCTACAGCAGCATACCAAAGTTTTACTGCTACTACAGTAAATGACGGAAAACAATTTTTAGAAACGTTAAATCCACCGTATGTTCTAAAAGCGGATGGTTTAGCTGCGGGTAAAGGGGTTCTTATTCTTCAAGATATTGAAGAAGCTAAAAAAGAACTTGAAAATATGCTCACCAATAAAAAGTTTGGAGCGGCGAGTGAAAAAGTAGTTATTGAAGAATTCCTAGATGGTATTGAATTAAGTGTTTTTGTTCTTACTGATGGCAAGAATTATGTGACTTTACCAACAGCGAAAGACTATAAACGAATTGGAGAAGGAGATACTGGACTTAATACAGGTGGAATGGGAGCAATTTCGCCAGTTCCTTTTGCGGATGATGACTTTATGAATAAGATAGAAACAAGTATTATCCAGCCAACTGTAGAAGGCCTCGCAAAAGAAGAAATAGATTATAAAGGTTTTATTTTTATTGGATTGATAAAGGTAGGTGATGATCCTAAGGTTATAGAGTATAACGTAAGAATGGGAGACCCAGAAACAGAAGCTGTGCTACCTAGAGTTAAAACAGATTTAGTATCACTATTTAATCATGTATCTAATCAAACGTTAGATCAAATAGATATTGAAATAGATTCTAGAAGTGCTACTACTGTAATGACAGTCTCAGGTGGATATCCAGAGTCTTATGAAAAAGGAAAAGAAATTACAGGTATTGATGGAATAGATGATGCTATTGTTTTTCATGCCGGAACTAAATTAGAAGGAGATAAAGTCGTTACTAATGGTGGACGCGTTATTGCTGTGACTTCATTTCATGATGATTTTAGGGAGGCACTAAAACTATCATACCAGAATATTGAGAAATTACATTTTGATAAAATGTATTACAGAAAGGATCTTGGATTTGATTTGTAGAGTTTTTCTGTTTGAATCGAATTATATAAAAAAAGTCAAGTGATTTTAATCACTTGACTTTTTTTATATAAAGAAGCATAAAATGCTTCAATAACCTTATTTTAAATAAAAAAACTACGGCTTTAAAAATGAATGAGCTTTTGGATCTCTATCTTCTTCATCATTGTCGTTGAATTTTTTTAATTCTTTCATCCAATATAAAAAAGCTACAAAACCGATAAGCATAAATAACCAATTTACGATATTTGCCGCACTCCAGCTCTCTAGTTCTAAAGCTCTAAGAGCATCCATTGGAGCCAAAAGCAAATCTACAAATAGGGATTGTATCGCTTCAAAAAAATCTTTCATGATATGATCTTCATTTTAATTATAAAAAGCTAACTAAAAACTTTTTATCAATTAGTTATATTATATTTAAAAACAATAATATATTGTTTAGCGCAAAAATATAAAAAATAGTAGTGTTATCAAGCTTTTTTAGTAAATCAAAACCAATTAATTTTATAATTGTAGCATTATATATGTTTGTAATGTATGTAATAGCGCATTATAAAAATGGTATCAATTTAGATTATTTTAAAATTGTGATCCTTTTAGTTGGATGCGTTGCATATATTCTGACAATGCTGATATTAAATCATATCACCCAAAAAAACGACTTAACATATAAAAGCACACATACAATACTATTATTTGCTTTTCTAACTGGGATTTTACCAATTTCACTAACTAATTCTAATATTCTATTATCGAACCTAATGATTATTTTAGGAGTAAGGAGTGTGCTTAGTTTAAGAAATGGTAAATATATCAAGTCTAATGTTTTAAATGCTTCTTTATGCATTGGTTTAGCTTCTTTGGCTTATTTCTGGAGTATAGCTTTTATTGCTATAGTATTTTTAGGAGTTTTGTATTTTGAGCCTAAAAATTATAGAAATTGGATTATTCCTTTTATAGGGTTATTGACTGTATATGTCTTATCAAATTGTTTTACGTTATTGTTTTATGACTCATTTTTTGCTATCACTGACTATGTAGAACCAATATCATTTTCTTTTGACGCTTATGTTTCTAATGGAGGATTTTTTTCAATAGGAGTGCTAATAATTTGTATACTTTTTTTTCTCACGGTTTATTTAATAAAATATAGTAGAAAACCAACAAAATCTAAACCTGTTCTAAAACTAATTATTGCACAATTATTAATTGCGTTGCTTCTAGTAGTAATTACCCTGAATAAAAATACTTCAGAAATGATTTTTATAGCAGCTCCTTTAGCGATTATTGGAACAACCTACTTAGAGATTGATCATGGCAAGTTTATAAAAGAAATTAATCTTTGGGTATTTCTGCTGTTGCCATTAATGACAATGTTATTTTGACCGAACCTTATTTAGATAGTATAGAATTACCGCGTGGGTTAGCATATAAATGAGTTTGTCATACAATTAAAATCATTTTTAGGAACATTATAATATGCAACAAAACACCCAAAAGAATTAATTTATTGGTTATATCGTAATCAAAGTTTACCTATTGAGAATAGAATTTTTATAATTGACATGCTGATGATGGTGAACATCGGAAATTAAAAGTACAAATATCATGACGCAGAGATATAATCTCGGCATATGTTGCTACATTTGATGATTCTGATTTATTTAGATTACAATTACAACCGTATCAAATTGTAAACTCAGGTATGATATATACTGTTAAATGAGAAGCAAATTGGCTTAATAAACAATGAATTACATAGGTTCAAAATATAAACTCTCTAATTTTATTAAAACCTCTGTTTTGCAAACAGTAGGTGCTGAATTAGAAAGTAAGGTTTTTTGTGATCTTTTTGCTGGAACTGGTATAGTTGGTAGAAGTTTTAAAACTATGGTAAGTCAGTTAATTTCGAATGATTTAGAGTATTATAGTTATATTTTAAATAGAAATTATGTTGGCAATAATCAATCTATAAATGCTCTGGACCATATTAAAGAATTAAACTTTTTAGAAGGAAAAGAAGGTTTTATTTATAAGAACTATTGTAACGGAGGTGTATCTGATCGTCAATATTTTAGTAATGAAAATGGTCTTAAAATAGATGCTGCAAGAGTGCAAATAGAAAAATGGAAAGAAACGAAGGAAATTGATCAAGATACTTATTACTTTTTGCTAGCATCACTTTTAGAAGGAGCGGATAAAGTTGCTAATACGGCCTCTGTATACGCTTCATATCTAAAGGGTTTAAAAAAAACTGCTCAAAAAAAGTTAGAAGTTGTACCAGCTAATTTTGAATGTACAGAAAATAAGCACCTGGTGTATAATCAGGATAGTAATATGTTGATAAAACATATAGAAGGAGATATTTTATATCTAGATCCTCCCTATAATGCCAGGCAGTATGGAGCCAATTATCATATGCTAAATACTATTGCAAAATATGATACCTTTGTCCCCGTTGGAAAAACTGGTTTAAGACCTTATCAAAGATCTAATTATTGTAAAAGAAGGGAAGTGTCTAAAGTTTTTGAAGATTTAATCAAGAATTCAAAATTTACTTACATTTTTCTTAGCTATAATAATGAAGGTTTAATGTCAGAAAAAGAAATAAGACAAATTATGAAACGTTATGGTAGATATGATTTAGTGACTACAAAATATCAGAGATTTAAAGCCGATAAAACTGAAAATAGAAACCATAAAGCCACCGAAACAAAAGAATATTTACACATTTTAGAAAAATAAGTACAATGTTTACAGATAAAGCAAACAAGATTTTTAAAGAAGTTATAGACATGTATCATGTGATTGATCGTGTAGATCAAGAATTTTCTAATCCATACGATAGTAAATCAGAACAAATAGAGCATTTGTTATATAGAAAATGTTGGATAGATACAGTACAATGGCATTATGAAGATATTATTCGTGATCCAGAAATTGATCCAATTGCAGCTTTAAAACTAAAAAGACAGATCGATGCATCGAACCAAGATCGCACAGATATGGTTGAATATATTGATAGTTATTTTTTAGAAACATATAAGGATATTATCCCTAAACAAGATGCTACAATCAATACAGAGAGTCCTGCTTGGGGAGTAGATCGATTATCGATACTAGCGTTGAAAGTTTATCATATGCATGAAGAAACTATTCGAGAAGGTGCATCAGATACGCACAAGGCAGCATGTCAAAAAAAATATAATGTTTTATTAGAACAGCAGGTAGATCTTTCCACTGCAATAGATACTTTACTTAATGATATTGAGAAAGGTGATAAGTATATGAAAGTCTACAAACAGATGAAAATGTATAATGATGATGAGTTAAATCCTGTTTTACGAGGAGAAAAATAGTAAAGTATTTTTGAGTAAAGTAGAAAACATAATAAAGAATAACAAAGCCCTTTCAGAGGGCTTTGATGCTCATATCCTGGTTATTAGATTATCCGCAATGGGTGATGTAGCTATGACAGTACCAATATTGCGAACATTTAGAGCTATTTATCCTAACGTAAAAATAACGGTACTTACACGAAAATTCTTTGAACCAGTTTTTGCTGGAATTGATAACTTAGAAGTTTATCATGCAGATGTTCATGGAAAACACAAAGGTGTTTTTGGATTATCAAAACTTTCTAAAGAATTAAGAGGTCTCGGAATAACTGCGGTTGCAGATTTGCATAATGTATTAAGATCCAATGTGCTTAAGAACTTTTTTTCTCTTCGTGGTATTAAAGTGGCTCAGATCGACAAAGGTAGAGCCGAGAAAAAAGCACTAACTAAATCAGTCAATAAAGAGTTTAAGCAGTTAAAAACAACACATCAAAGGTATGCGGACGTTTTTGAAAAATTGGGATATGATATTGATTTAAATCATCATTCTTTTCCAGAAAAAACGAAGTTAACCCAAAAAATCCTGGAACTTACAAAGAAAACTACTAAAAAATGGCTTGGAATAGCTCCTTTTGCTCAATATGAAAGTAAAGTATATCCTTTAGAATTAATGGTTGAGGTCATTGAGAAACTTGATCAAGAAGATACTTATGAAATATTGCTTTTTGGTGGAGGAAAGAAGGAAATAGGTATTCTTAACAATATTGATAGTAAGTATAAAAATGTGATTAACATTGCAGGTAAATTATCCTTTGAAGATGAGTTAAAACTTATCGGAAACCTAGATGTAATGCTATCTATGGATAGTGGTAATGCACATTTAGCTGCTATGTACGGAATTCCTACGATAACACTCTGGGGTGTTACACATCCTTTTGCAGGATTTATGCCTTTTGGACAGCCTATGGAAAATGCTATTCTTCCTAATTTAACAAAGTATGATCAAATTCCTACTTCAATTTACGGAAATAAAGTTCCCGAAGGATATGAAAATGTTATGCACAGTATTCAACCTGAGGTAATAATCGCATCTATTGATAATCTTTAAGTAGAAATTGAATTTAGTTTCTATTTAAAAATATCCTAGTTCTTTACATCGCTACTGCTCTCCAACCAAGATTATTCATTTTTCTGTGTTCTTCCAGTTGTTACTTGTAAACTCGTAGCCATAGTTAAAACATTCAATTTTTTATATATTGAACTAGTTAAAATAAAATCATAAAAAGTTAATGATTGATACCTCTTTAGACTCTACGAATTTTTACTTTTTATTGGCTATTTTTCAAGGGTTTATGCTTTCTTTTATCATAATATTTCGTTTTAAAAAAAGTATGCCAAATCTGTTTTTTGGAATCCTTGTATTTTTATTCTCTCTTTCTCTTTTGCACTTAATATTAGAAGAGTCTATTCAAGCTTTCAATTCAAAGTTCCCAATTCCAATGGAATTTAGCCTAGCTTATGGCCCTTTAACGTATTTCCATGTCATATATATTAAAAATCCTTTAAGAGTTTTTAGGCGGAAGGATTTGCTTCATTTTTTACCTTCTTTACTTTTAGATGGCCTTCTATTCATGCTGTTGTTTACATATGTTAGATTAAATCTTGATTGGGCTTACGCAAATATTATCTTAATTCAAAAAATTGCTTTGATCATGGGGTTATTAGGGATAGTTCAATTAGCTACCTATACCTACTTAATCTATCGCGAATCAGTAGGTGTCAAAAATCTATTGCTAGAGTTTAGAGTAGTGAGAACCTGGCTTAAATATCTAATTGTATCTTGGTGTTTACTTGTTGGCTTTCTATTGTTCGTTATTCCTATTGCTTTAATTTTCATAAAAAAGGTAGATGAGAACTCCTTTTATTTCTATAAACCACTTGGGATTATTTTAGGAGTTTTTATTTATTCTTTAGGGTATTTATATTTATTAAAATATCTCAAGGTTATTGGAGACTATTCTAATCGCATAATAAGAATTTACTCATCCGAAAATAATTTGAGTGAAAAGAAAGAAGAAGTACTTTACGCATTAACCAAAGATGAGCTCTATAGGGATTCTGAACTGACAATATCTAAATTAGCTGCACACCTTGGTTGGCCAACCAATACCCTTTCAAGAATAATAAATGATACACTTCATACGAACTTTATAGACCTTATAAACAGTTACAGGGTTAATGCATTTAAGGAAAAACTAATCGCAAGCGATAGTGAAAAATATTCAATTATAGGTCTAAGTGAAGAGGCAGGCTTTAATTCTAAGACTTCTTTTTATAGAATTTTTAAGAAAGAAACAGGAATGACACCTTCTGAATATTTGAATTCTCTGCGTTAAATGGTTTCAAATGACGATTTGGAACTAATTTAATTATGTTATTCCTTTCCCTCTGGTGATATTTGAAGATACCTTTTTTGAATCGAGGTTTCTTGAGAAAATACGAGTCATACCTCCATTCAATTTATTTAAATAATATTGATGATAAAATTAGAAAAAAACGTTTGGTACTATATTGGTCTAGTATTTCTTTTCACATATACTATTCAAATTATTTCCATTTTAATTGCTGATGAAAATGCTTTTTTAGCACAATTTTTTGTCGGTTTCACTATGTTTATACCAGGAATAGCAGCGATTGTCTATTTAATAAAAACTAAACAAGGACTTAAATATATTAATTGGGATATTGGTAAAATCAAGTACATAGTATTTAGTTTAATCTTGCCAATACTAATTACGTTTCTCGGAATTTTAGTATTTGAACACACAGGATTGGCATCAAATAATGTTTTCCTGATAAATAATGCGCAAGTTCATAGTATCGAAATCCCACTAATATTTGGAAGTAATCAGCAAAGCATTCTTTTCTTTATTCTTAATTTTTTTGTTACCGGAATTTTATTTTCATTACTAACAAGTTTTTTAACTATCGGTGAAGAAATTGGATGGAGAGGTTTTCTTCAAAAGAAATTATTAGAAAAGAATAGTCTATTTAAATCGCTCACATTTTTAGGAATTCTATGGGGTTTTTGGCACTTCCCGCTTATTATTAATGGATTTAATTATCCTGAATATCCAATGTTAGGAGCTTTTCTATTTTTTCCTTTAACTATTGTTTTTGTTTCCTATTTTATAGGATGGTTAACTATTAATTCTAAAAGTGTATGGCCAGCAGTATTAGCACATGGCGTTATAAATTCTTTTATGATTTTATTATTTGAGATGGATTTTGGAAAAAATAAACTTGAAGGTAACCTTTCGATACTAGGCTTATGGCTCATAATAGGTACGATATCGTTTTATTTATTATCAAAAAAAACGATTAACTAACCTAAACATCGTCAAAATCTACTTTTATACTTGATGAAGTAGGATGTGCTTGACAAGCTAAGACAAGTCCCTCAGCAAGTTCTCCATCCGTAAGAATACTATTTTTCTCCATAACAGCAGTACCATCAGTGATTTTACAAATACAAGAACTACAAACTCCTCCTTGACAAGAATACGGAGCATCTATATCTTCTTCTAATGCTGCATCAAGAATTGTTTTTTTCTGATCCATTACGAAACTAAACTCCTCGTCATCAACAAGTATAGAGATACTGGTTTTTCCGTCTAACGAGACATTAACTTCTGTATTAGAGGTGCTACTAGTAAATAGTTCAAAATGTATATTTCCCTTAGGAATTTCGTTTTCTAGTAAAACATCTGTTACTGTATTGATCATTTCTTCTGGACCACACAGGTAGAATGCTTGGAAGTTTGTGTCTTTAAATTTGTTCTTAGTGATATAGTTGATTGTAGATTTTTCTATCCTTCCAAAACGGGCACCTTCTTCTTTACTTCTACTGTAGAAAAATTCTATATACAATCTATCGGGATGTTCCGCTTGTAAAGAGAGTAGTTCTTTAGAAAAAATTGTTTCCGAAGGCGTCTGATTACCATAAACTAAAACAAAACGACTATTAGGCTCTTCCTCTAGGGTGCTTTTAATCATACTCATTACAGGAGTAATTCCACTACCAGCAACAAAGGCGGCATAACTATGAGTTACAGTCGGATCGGGTTTTAGGATAAAATTACCTTCGGGCGTGTGCACATCTAGTGTGTCACCAACTTGTAATTTATTATTTGCTATTGCGGAGAAAGTTCCGTTTTCGATCTCTTTAACCGCAACACGAAGAGAATGACTTTTTGGAGAACTACAAATAGAGTACGCCCTCCTTATTTCCTTACCTTCAACTTGGGTTTTGATTGTTATATATTGACCAGGAGTGAAGGAATAGTCATTTTTTAATTCTGAAGGAATATCAAATTCTATAGAAACAGCTTTTGGAGTTTCTCTAGTAATGTTTTTTATAGTAAGTGTATGGAAATCTGACATAGCAATTTGGTAAACTTTAAACTGAAGCCTTAATAGTTAAGGTTTCAGTTTACACTTTATAGTAATTAATCTTTTACGAATTATTTTTCGCAAAAATACTAAATGCAAAAGACCACAGGGGGGTTTTGGGATAAATTTATATACCTAAAAAACTTATGCATAAGAAAATTATGTATATATTTGTAGTTTAATAAATAGTGTTATGGGTAATTCTAAATTATATAAAGGTAGTTTAAACACCATTATTCTAAAGCTTTTGGAAGAAAGTGAGAAGATGTACGGATATGAGATTACTCAGAAAGTAAAAGAAATTACTAAAGGGGAATTGAATATAACTGAAGGTGCCTTATATCCTGCATTACATAAATTAGAGGCAGAAGGGTTGTTAGATGTGGAAATGCAAAAAGTAGATAATCGCCTTCGTAAATATTATAAACTTACGGAAAAAGGAACAAAAGAAACTGCTAATCGATTAACGGAATTAGAGGAGTATATCCGAACCATGCAAACTATTATAAACCCAAAATGGAGTATACAGTAATATGAGTAAGTTAAATAAGGAAGACATACAATTTATAGACACCTATTTGTCAAACTCTGATATTCACTATGAGGATATACGGATCGAAATGATAGATCATGTAGCGTCAGAAATTGAAAGCAGAATGAATCTTGGTGATGATCGTGGTTTCTATATTATTTTTAAGGAATATATGATCGAAAACAAATCTTCTTTAGTGAAAGAAGGTAATAAACCGTTTAATTCTAAAATTTTTAAAAGCGTCTCTAAGCAATTTCTAAGAAACTTATATTCTTGGCAAGTAATATTTGGTAGTGTATTATGTTTTTGGCTTTTTAATAACCTTTATAAGTACTTTCACATTGAGAGTTTTGCAAGTACTTTTTTTCCAACATTTTTGATGGTTTTGGTTGGTTTTATTCCCATTATGGTCTTTGGCAAAAAGAAGTTTTCCTTTATTGGAAATTTTGTGGTTTTGATATCTATCTTTTTTTCGTTTAACTATTATTTTATTCCTTTTTTAGAAGAACCTTCATGGTTTTATTATATCAATTTAAGTATTATGACTGTTTTCTTTGTTTGTAGTTTGAAAACAATGATTTCATTAGTGATTTATTATAAAAAACGTTTTCAGTTGGCATAACAATTGGTTTTTATATCCTTAAAAAAACATAGTTTTTTAACTTTTCTTTCACTGTTTTTGTAACAAAATTCACTTTTTGATTACTAAATAGAGTAAGAAGTGTTTCCTGCTTCTTTTAAAACTAATACAACTATGTTTAAACACTTTATATCCTTACAGTGGAAATCTTTTTGGCGATCTGCATCTGCTTCTTCGGGAGTTTGGATGAAAATTTTCATGGGATTTTGGGCAGTATATTTTATTTTAATGATGATGGGAGGCAGTTTTATTGCCTATAAATATATCAGTAAAGATTTATGCCTAGACCCACTAGAAGTCGTAAATAGGTTTTTGATTTATTGGTGGGCATTTGATCTTATTTTTAGATATGCATTGCAAAAAATGCCAGTGATCAACATTAAACCTTTATTGATTTTACCCTTTAGCAAAAGCAAAATTGTATCATTTGCTTTAGGTAAAACAATGCTTTCTTTTTTTAATATTATTCACGCATTCTTTTTTGTTCCATTTTCAGTTCTTTTGATTGCTAATGGGGATGCACCTGTATTAAATGTATTATTATGGAATATAGGATTGATCGCATTGATATATGCTAATAATTTTCTGAATATCTTATTAAATAATAAGGATAGTCTTATTTATGGAGTTGGTGGTGTTATAGCACTACTAGGTGGGTTGCATTATTTTGGATACTTTGATGTTACACAATACACAGCACCGTTTTTTCAGGGATTATACGAATCAAAGTTTTTAGTAGCTATTCCAGTAGTTGTTGCGATTGCACTTTATATTATTGCATTTAAGTCTTTTGTAAAAGATTTATATCTGGATGCTGGATTGGCAACGAAATCTAAAACTGTAAAAACAGAAAATTTAGAATGGTTGGATAGATTTGGTAAAACAGCAGTATTTCTAAAGAATGATATTAAACTTATTAAAAGAAATAAGAGAGCAAGATCAACAGTAATCGTGAGTGTGTTATTTCTTTTTTATGGTCTGTTATTCTTCACAGGAGCGGTAGAAGTTTATGACGGACCCGTTTGGAGAATATTTGCAGGGATTTTTGTTTCTGGTGGGTTTTTAATGAGTTTTGGACAATTCGTTCCAAGTTGGGATAGTTCTTATTATCCATTAATGATGAGCCAAAATATTAAATACCGAGAATATCTTTCTTCAAAATGGTGGTTGATGGTAATAGCGACATTTATTTCTGCTGTTCTGGCATCAGGGTATTTATATTTTGGATGGGAGGCATACTTAGCAGTTGTTGTTGGTGCAATCTATAATATGGGAATGAATGCACACGTCGTATTATGGGCAGGTGCTTATGTAAAAACTCCAATAGATTTAACTAGTAATAAAAAGGCTTTTGGAGATAAACAGTCCTTTAATATGAAAACATTAATGTTATCATTACCAAAACTTGCATTACCAATGGTGTTATATGCAATAGGACATTATGCATACAGTCCATATGCAGGTTATGCGTTAGTTGCGGTTGCAGGAATTGCAGGTTTTGCATTTAGGAATATGGTTTTTGATAAAATTGAAAGAATTTATAGAACAGAGAAGTATAAAACGATTTGGGCATACAAACAAAAAAAATAAGAAGATGATAGGAGTACATAATATTACAAAGACATATGCAGGGAATACAGTATTAAATATTGAGCATTTAGAAATTCCTAAAGGAGATAGTTTTGGTTTAGTAGGTAATAATGGAGCCGGGAAAACAACTTTATTTAGTGCTTTATTGGATCTTATTAAGCCAACAACAGGTCATATAGAAAATAGTGGAATAAAAGTAAGTGAAAATGAGGATTGGAAATCAATTACATCCGCATTTATAGACGAAACGTTTTTGATTGGTTATCTTACAGCGGAGGAGTATTTCTATTTTATAGGAGAGCTTCGTGGTCAAAATAAGGCAGATGTAGATGCACTATTAGCAGAGTTTGAAGATTTTTTTCATGGAGAAATATTGGGTCAAAAGAAGTATTTAAGAGATTTATCGAAAGGAAATCAGAAGAAAGCAGGAATAGTAGCTGCGTTGATCGGAAATCCTGAAGTTGTTATTTTAGATGAACCATTCGCCAATTTGGACCCTACAACTCAGATTCGTTTAAAAAAGATTATCAAAGATCTAGCTGCAGATCCTACTGTTACTGTTTTGGTTTCTAGTCATGATTTGATGCACGTAACAGAAGTGTGTGAGCGTATTGTTGTATTGGACAAAGGAGAAGTGGTTAAAGATCTTGCAACCTCTACAGAAACATTAAAAGAGCTCGAAGAGCATTTTAATAAATAATTTTAAGCAATTAAGTTTTCGGGAAACTTTTTGAAACATCACTGATCTTTTATCAGTGATGTTTTTTTTGAAATAAAATTATTTATTGACAACCAATTTTTATGAAAATAAGATAAAGAAGAAGGTGTTTGACTTAAAACTATTGAAACAACAAAAAAATGTGTTGTTCAGAGGTTTTTTACAAGAAGAAATGTATTTTTACATTTCACGCAAGGTTTTTATGCCGTTCTGATGCACTAAAACGCAAGTTTTTAAGTTATCAGCGTATAAATTATTCAGATTTGAACAGAAATTTATCACAGATCATCGTTGTACTTCTCCTAATTACTATTGGGTTTAGTTGTTCGCGTAAGAAGGACAAATGGACTAATAGAGCTTGGCACGATGTAACTACTAAAAATAATACGCTTTATAACGGAAGAGTAGCTTTTGAGAAAGGAAAGCAGGATATTGTACAAACTTATAAAGACAATTTTTGGGAACTACTCCCAGTAGAAAGATTAATCGTTAGTGAAGATGTAAGACTTCCTAATGAAGTTCTTAATCAAAATTTTGATAAAGCAGAAGAAAAGGCAGCTAAGGCTATACAAAAACATAGCATGTTAATTGATGATAGGGAACGAAACCCTAAAATTGATGAATCGTTTTTACTTCTAGGAAAAGCAAGGTATAACGAACAACGCTTTATTCCGGCTTTAGAGGCTTTTAATTATATTCTATATAAATACCCGACTAGTAATAACATTAATCATGCTAAGGTTTGGAGAGCAAAAGCCAATCTTCGTTTAGACAACAATGAGAAGGCTATAGAGGATTTAATGAAGATGGTAGAGGAAGAATATATGGAAGCTCAGGATTATTCTGATGCAGTGTCAATGATAGCGCAAGCATATATTAATCTAGAACAAAAAGACTCGGCTGTAACCTATATTAGTAAAGCAGCGATTCACTCAAAAGACAATGAAGAAAAAGGGCGGTATCTATATATAAAAGGTCAGTTACTGAATCAGTTAGGATATAAGGATAGTGCTAACTATGCTTTTGATCAAGTAATCGACCTTAACAGAAAGACGCCAAGAAGGTATATGCTAAATGCATATATGGCAAAAGCGAGAAATTTTAATTATGAGACTGGAAATAAGCAAGAATTTTTAGAACTACTAACAGATCTAGAAGAAAATCGTGAAAACAGGCCTTTCCTCGATAAAATTTATAATCAGAAAGCTGTTTACTTTAATACACTAGATTCTATAGATTTGGCGGTGCAATTTTATAATAAATCTTTAAGAACTGATTCTGATGATACACATTTGCAGTCACTTAATTATAAAACATTAGGTGATATAAATTTTGATAATAAGGAATATGCAATAGCAGGGGCTTATTATGATAGTACATTAGAACGGATGATTGTGGATTCTAAAAAGTACCGTGTATTAAAAAAGAAAAGGGTAAATCTGGACGATGTAATTTTATATGAAGGAATTGCTAAAACTAATGATAGTATTCTCAATGTAGTAGCGATGTCTCCAGAAGAAAGACTAGCGTATTATTCGGAGTATACAGAAAAAATCAAAGCTGAGGCTATTGCTGCGGAGACGGCAGCAGAGATTGCAAGAATAAAAGGGGAACTTCCTAATGAACAACGTTTTAATCAACCCAGAACTGGATTAGGAAATAGTGGAGGTCCAAACCCAGAAGAAGGAGGAACATTTTATTTTTATAACCCCACTACAGTAGCTTATGGTAAGACGGCTTTCAAAAGAACTTATGGAAATAGAGAGTTGCAGGATAATTGGAGAATATCGAGTATTACTAATCCCACAGCTGTCTCTAGTGAAGAACAGAGTGAGGTAGAAGAATATTCGATTGAAACAGACCCCACTTTTGATCCGCAAACATATATTACACAATTACCAACCGATAAGGTTGTTTTGGACAGTTTGCAAACAGATAGAAATTTTGCTTACTATCAATTAGGTGTTATTTATAAGGAGAAATTTCAGGAATATGGATTGGCAACTGATAAGTTCGAGGGGCTGTTAGAAAGTAATCCTGAAGAGCGTTTAATTGTTCCTTCGAAATATAATTTGTATAAAATCTATTTTTTGCAAGGAAACACAGAAAAGTCAAATTCACTTAAACAGGATATTATTAATAGACATGGAGATTCGCGTTATGCGAAAATTCTTCAAAACCCTGATGAAGCATTAAAAGATGATCAAAATAGTCCTGAATCAATGTACAATCGATTGTACAAGGATTTTAAGGAACAAAAATATGCTTCAGTAATAAAAGAAAGTGATGAGTTGATTACAAAATTCGGTGGAGAAGATTTTGTTCCGAAATTCGAATTATTGAAAGCTCAAGCGATAGGTCGTTATCAAGGTTTTGAACCATATAAAGCGGCATTAAATTATGTTTCGCTTAACTACCCACAAAGTCCGGAAGGAAAAAAAGCACAGTTAATCTATCAAACGACTATTCCGCAAATACAGAATAGTGATTTTGCGTTAGAGGGTATCGATGAAGAAAAAAATCATAAATTAGTATATGCATATTCTAGATTTGGAGATAATCAAGCCCAAGAACTTAAAGAAAGGTTAGACGCTATTTTAAAAGATCTTAGATATGAAAAAATGAAAGTTTCTTTAGATATCTATACAAAAGATCAGCAGTTTGTGGTAGTCCATACTAAAAGAGATAAGTTAGGTGCAGAAGGCCTTGCAGAGCTTTTAATTCTTGGTAAAATCGAAGATACAAGAGGCGTAGATATGACAAAATGGAACCGTAGAAAGAAATACTATCAGAAGGTAGATAAGGAATATTTCATTGTTACCTCACCAAATTATAGAATCATCCAGATACATAAGAACCTCGATAGTTATTTGCAACCTAAATCAGAATAATAATTTAATCCCCCGATTAGTATGTTTTCAGACAATAAAAAAGGAAAAGATCAAGCTTTAACAGATTTTTCAAGAAATCAGAACAAAATTTCAGAAGGAACTAAAATCGTAGGAGATGTTATCTCCGAAGGAGGTTTTAGAGTAGAGGGTACTATAGAAGGTACATTTAAAACTACGGGAAAAGTAGTGGTTGGAAAATCAGGTTATATTCAAGGTACATTAGAGTGTTCTGATGCTGATTTCGAAGGTAAGTTTTCTGGTAATCTATTGATTTCAGGTACATTATCATTAAAGCCAACAGCACATATAGAAGGCGAAGTATCAGTTGGTAAGTTAGCGGTAGAACCGGGAGCAACTTTTAATGCATCTTGCGTGATGAAAGGTGGTGTAAAATCTCTGGGAGGCAAACAAGATGGACAAAAACAAGGGAAATCAGCTTAGGAAGTATTTAGCTCTAACTGGTATTGCTTTTGAAATGGGAGCAATTATTTTTGTCTGCGCTTATGTGGGCAAAAGGTTAGATGCCTATTATCAATTAGAAAAAAATTGGTTCACAATGGGTTTTGTTCTTTTTGGGGTGGCATCATCGTTGTATTTAGTGATAAAGCAATTAGATAGGATTAATAACTCTAAAAAATAAACCGTTTTTCAATAATTTTCTTCGAAAATCTTTCCAAATATTTTTTGAAAATAAATAAGCAATTAAATAATAGTAAATTAATGATTAAAAATTTACTTAGCTTTTTAAGCATTTTTCTTTTAGTTTTATTAGTTGTGTATGGAATACATACTTGGGTTGTTAGTTTTTTTTCAATAAAAAACAACCCTGCTATTATTAATCTTTCATATGTTTTTAATGCAGTATATACAGTTCTATTGATTACAGTAATTTTGATCCTTAGAAAAAAGTTTAAAGATCAAATTGGTTTTATTTTTCTGGCCGGTAGCTTTGTGAAATTAGGTGTTTTTGTTGCTATCACGAAGCTGAATGGTATTGTTATGGATAAAACTGTTTTTCTTGACTTTTTCACTCCTTATGTGATTAGTTTGATTTTGGAAGTGTACTATGTTTCTAAAATTCTTAATTCAAATAAATAACTGAAAATCAACACGTTAATTATTTTGAAATATTCTCAAACTTATTTGTGTAAAATAGTTTAAGAATCTAACTTAATTATGTACATTTGCACCGAAATTTAGGAACCGAAATCTGACCTAGAATGCAAAAAATTAGTGTAGTTAGAATTTTTATGACTTTAGCTTTGATTCTCACTTCTTTGAATCTGGCGGCAAAAGATACTGAGAAAGTAGAAAAAGAAGGTAAAGGTGGGTTGAAGACTGAAATTAAAGAATTTATTGATCACCACCTTCTAGATTCACATGATTTTACATTGTTTTCTGATAAAGAAACTGGTAAACATTATGGTTTTTCATTGCCTGTTATCCTTTGGGACGGAGGATTAAAGGTTTTTTCTTCTTCGAAATTTCATCACGGAAAAACTCTTGCTGAGGTTGACGGTAATTACTACAAGTTATATCACTCTAAAATATATAAAACGGATGCAGAAGGTACCATCAATTATGATGAAGATCATCACGCAACGAATGCAAAACCATTAGATTTTTCAATTACGAAAAACGTAGTTAGTATGCTTTTAATTGGTTTGCTAATGTTTTTTATGTTTAGAGGATTGGCAAAATCATATAAGAAAAATAACGGTATTCCAACAGGGATTGGGCGTTTCTTAGAGCCTTTGGTTGTTTTTGTAAGAGATGAGATTGCAATACCAAATATAGGTAAGAAGCATTATAAAAAGTATATGAGCTTTTTATTGACAACCTTTTTCTTTATCTGGTTGTTAAATTTATTAGGAATGACTCCACTAGCTGTTAATGTAACAGGAAATATTGCAGTTACTTTTGGTTTAGCGCTATTAACATTCTTAATTACGAATCTTACTGCAAATAAAAATTATTGGGGGCATATTTTTTGGATGCCAGGTGTTCCAACATTTATGAAAATAGTTTTAGCGCCAATAGAATTGCTAGGTGTTTTTATCAAACCTTTTTCATTAATGATCCGTTTGTATGCGAATATGACTGCAGGTCACGTAGTGATTATGAGTATTATTGGGATGATGTTTTTATTTAAGAGTTGGATTGGGAGTCCATTATCATTTGGTTTATCATTTGCGTTATCAATATTAGAACTATTGGTGGCAGCATTACAAGCATATATTTTTACGATGTTGTCTGCACTTTATTTTGGTTCAGCCAATGAAGAGGCACATCACTAAACGTTAATTGTTTAATTTTTTTAATTCTTTATTATGGAAGGTTTAAATTATGTAGGAGCTGGTTTGATTGTTATCGGTGCTGGTTTAGGTATTGGTAGAATCGGTGGTCAAGCAATGGAAGCTATTGCTCGTCAACCAGAAGCTTCAGGAAAAATCCAAACAGCTATGCTTATTGCAGCTGCACTTATTGAAGGTATTGGATTTGCTGCATTATTCGCAGCTTAATTTATAAACAATAGCTGTAACGGTTGGTTACAGCTATTGTTTACTTTGAAATTAAACATTAAAGAAAATAACATATTTAATTATGGATAAGTTAATAAATGATTTTTCATTCGGTCTGTTTTTTTGGCAGATACTATTGTTTGTAGGATTACTATTATTATTAAGAAAATTTGCTTGGAAACCTATTCTTGAAGCAGTTAATAATAGAGAAGAAGGAATTAAGAATGCATTGGAATCTGCGGAAGCGGCTAAAAAAGAAATGCAAAACCTTCAGGCAGACAACGAGCGTATCCTTAATGAAGCACGTGCGGAGAGAGATGGAATGCTTAAAGAAGCAAGACAATTGAAGGAAAACATGATTGCAGATGCTAAGTCTGAAGCTCAGATAGAGGCTGATAAGATTGTTGCCCAGGCACAAGCTACAATAGAAAGTGAAAAGAAAGCTGCGATAGCTGACCTTAAGAGTCAAGTTGCGGGACTTTCTGTAGAGATAGCAGAAAAAGTAGTTAGAAAAGAATTAGCTGACAAAGACAAGCAACTAGAATTGGTAGAGTCTATGTTAGGAGATGTTACTTTAAACTAATCATAAGATGAGTAGAGCAGCAATACGTTATGCTAAGGCAGTTTTGAGTTTGGCTCAGGATAAAAATGCCACAGAGGATGTTCAGAAAGATATGCAAAGCATTATAGCTACTATTGATAGTAGTTCTGATCTAAAAATGGTATTGAATAGTCCTTTGATCAAAAGCGAAGTAAAGCTTGCTTCTTTGCGTGAGATTTTTAAAAGCACAGGAGATCTTACACAAAAACTTTTTGACACATTAATAGAAAATAAAAGAGTTAGCTTGCTAGATAATGTGGCAAAGCAGTATATCGTTTTATTTGATCAATTAAATAATACTCAAATTGCTAAGGTAACCACTGCAGTTCCTTTAGATAAAGTGTTAAGTTCAAAAGTTTTGGCAAAAGTAAAAGAATTGACTGGAAACGAAGCGACAATAGAAAATGTTATTGATGAGAGCATCATCGGTGGTTTTATTCTAAGAGTAGGAGATTTGCAGTACAATGCAAGTATAGCTAATAAGCTAACAAGTTTAAAAAGAGAATTAAGTAATTAATAAATTACTTCAATTATATAAATTTAATAATAAGAAGGTGAGTGTATTTACTCACTTTTACAAACTATTATAAAATGGCAGAGGTGAATCCTGCTGAAGTATCAGCAATATTAAAACAACAATTATCTGGATTTGAGGCTACAGCTTCACTAGAAGAAGTAGGTACAGTATTACAGGTTGGTGATGGTATCGCCAGAGTATACGGATTGTCTAACGCTCAATATGGAGAATTAGTAGAATTCGAATCTGGACTAGAAGGAATCGTACTGAATCTTGAAGAAGATAATGTTGGTGTAGTACTTTTAGGTTCTTCGACAGAGGTAAAAGAAGGTGTAACGGTTAAACGTACACAAAGAATTGCTTCTATCAATGTTGGAGAAGGAATTGTAGGTCGTGTAGTGGACACTTTAGGAAATCCTATTGATGGAAAAGGAGCGATTGAAGGTGAAACTTTCGAAATGCCATTAGAGCGTAAAGCTCCTGGTGTAGTTTTCCGTCAGCCGGTAACAGAACCATTACAGACAGGTATTAAGTCTATTGATGCAATGGTACCAGTAGGTAGAGGACAACGTGAATTGGTGATTGGTGACCGTCAAACTGGTAAGACAACAGTTTGTATCGATACAATCCTGAATCAAAAAGAATTTTATGATGCTGGTGAGCCAGTTTACTGTATTTATGTTGCTATCGGACAGAAAGCATCTACAGTAGCAGGTATTGCTAAAGTATTAGAAGATAAAGGAGCAATGGCGTATACTACAATTGTAGCTGCGAATGCTTCTGATCCTGCTCCAATGCAGGTGTATGCTCCGTTTGCAGGTGCTGCAATTGGTGAGTATTTCCGTGATACAGGTCGTCCTGCTTTGATTATTTATGATGATTTATCTAAGCAAGCAGTAGCATACCGTGAGGTATCATTATTATTACGTCGTCCACCAGGACGTGAGGCATATCCTGGAGATGTATTCTATCTTCACTCTAGATTATTAGAGCGTGCTGCAAAAGTGATAGCAGATGATAGTATTGCAAAGGATATGAATGACCTTCCTGATTCTTTAAAAAATAAAGTAAAAGGTGGAGGATCACTTACTGCATTACCAATTATCGAAACACAAGCGGGTGATGTTTCTGCATATATTCCAACCAATGTAATTTCTATTACAGATGGTCAGATATTCTTAACGTCTGATTTGTTTAACTCTGGTGTTCGTCCAGCAATTAACGTGGGTATCTCTGTATCTCGTGTAGGTGGATCTGCTCAGATTAAATCAATGAAGAAAGTAGCAGGTACCTTAAAGCTTGATCAAGCACAGTTCCGTGAACTAGAAGCATTTGCTAAGTTTGGTTCTGATCTTGATGCAGCTACCTTAAACGTAATTGAAAAAGGTAAGCGTAACGTAGAAATCTTAAAGCAGGCTCAGAATGACCCTTATACAGTAGAAGATCAAATTGCAATTATTTATGCTGGATCTAAAAACTTATTAAGAGATGTTCCTGTTAATAAAATAAAAGAATTCGAAAGTGACTTTATAGAATATCTTAATGCTAAACATAGAGATACTTTAGACACTTTAAAAGCCGGAAAGTTAACAGACGAAGTAACGGATGTATTACTTTCAGCTTGTAAAGAGATTTCAGCAAAATATAAGTAAATAGTATTGAGTACAGAGTATTAAGATTTTTAGTACTCTGTATTTTATATAAAGTTATAATATTAGAAAGGTATTGTTTAGAAGTACTTAGTTATTAGCTAATCAATACTCAATACTAAGAAAGATGGCAAATTTAAAAGAATTACGTAGTAGAATTACCTCTGTATCATCAACGATGCAAATTACCAGTGCCATGAAAATGGTATCGGCAGCAAAGTTGAACAAAGCACAGATGGCAATTACTGCTATGCGTCCTTATGCAGACAAGCTTACTGAATTATTACAGAGTTTGAGTGCTTCTCTCGAAGGAGATAGTGCAAGTTCATTCTCTGAGCAACGTGAGGTAAACAAAGTTTTAGTAGTTGCAATTGCTTCTAATCGTGGTTTGGCAGGTGCTTTTAATTCTAACATTGTTAAAGCTTCTAGAGAGTTATATGATAATGTGTATGCTGGTAAACAAGTAGACTTTGTTACTATTGGTAAAAAAGTAAATGATATAGTTTCCAAAACACATACTGTTGTGGCTAATAAAAGTGAATTGTTTGATGATCTTACGTTTGCTAATGTTGCTGCTATTGCAGAAGAGTTGATGGAAATGTTTACGAATGGTTCTTATGATAAAATTGTTGTGATATATAACAAGTTTAAGAATGCAGCTACGCAAATAGTTACAACAGAGCAGTTTTTACCAATTAAACCAGTAGAAACTGAAGGTGAAAAAAGTGCTAACTTAGATTATATCTTTGAACCATCTAAAGAGGAAATAGTTGAAGAGTTAATTCCAAAATCTTTAAAAACACAGCTTTATAAGGCAATTCGTGATTCTTTTGCTTCAGAACACGGAGCGCGTATGACAGCGATGCATAAAGCTACAGATAATGCTACTGAATTAAGAGATTCTTTAAAATTACAATATAACAAAGCTAGACAGGCTTCTATTACTAATGAGATCTTAGAGATCGTTGGTGGTGCAGAAGCGTTAAACTCGTAATTAGATATTTATCGGATTTCGATAAATAGTCTTAAAAAAGAGAATATATCTTAAAAACTCGACATTAATTATGTCGAGTTTTTTTTATTTCCAGGTTTCGTTGAAAGATCAATAAAAAGTGATTTTTAGGAGTAACATTTTCCCCGTTTTAGGCACTTACTATCAAGTACTAAACATTAATTTTTAAAACCACTTTTTATGAAAAAAATTATCAACCTTTTTTATGTATGCTTAATTGCCGTTATATCGTCATGTGGGAGTGATGATGATGCAATTGGAAACCTTCCTCCTATGGAAGTGTCAAATATAGAGGCAGAAGTAATTGAGGGCACTCTTGTGAGAATAAGTTGGACAGAAGCGGAAGACGTTAATAATGATGAACTATCTTATGATGTAGTAATTAATGATAGGGTAGTAGCCGATAAAACATCGGAACTATCAACAGAATTTAATGTAGCTAGCTTATTAGCAAATAGGTCAAGTAATCTACAAAAAGGGTTAAGCCTAGAATTGACGATTAGTATTAAGGCATATGATACTAACGGAGGTGTTTCTGAAGAATCTGTTGTAAAACGAAACGTTTTTGTAAATAGAGACCCTAATGTGTTCGAATTTGCAAATATTAATTTTGACTTTTCATATTATAATTGGTTAGAAGTTTCTTGGTATCCAGCGATAGATGAAGATGATGATATTTTATCATATGACGTGTATCTTAACGATATTGTTTTAAGAGAAAATTACATTATTGGATCAGATGATTATGATGGTTTGGGTAACATCTATTATAATAGTAATTATTCTCAGTATGCCGATGATGAAATTATAATTAAGATTGTTGCAAATGATAGAGATGGTGGTATAACAGAAATTAGTAAATCTTTTGACTTTAGAGCAACAGATGTTGATTTAGGAATGTTATCGTTGCCGCATGATAGTTCTGTAGAATACGTGATTAGTCAAGAAGAAGTTGACCGTAGAGTTGGTTACACTTTTCAGGTAGAAGAAAATACGGGATATGTTATTCAATCTAGCGAGTATTTACAGTTAAGATTGTCTGATAATCAAGGCAATTATATTACTGGCAATACGCAAAGACTATTTGGAGAATCATTAAGTCCTGGTACGTATTATTTAGAAATAGAGGAATATTATAATAATTCGAACTCTTCAGGGACACTTTCTTTTGTATTAAAAGATCCTAAAGAATCAGATGTTGATTTAGGAGCGTTAGGAATTCCATATGAAGAAGCGTTAAACTTTTCATTACCGAATAACGAACCAGATAATAAAATAGGGTATACGTTTCAGGTTAGCGAAGAGACAGGTTTTTCTGTTTTTTCTCAAAACAATATAAACTTTGAGCTTAGGGAGGTGAATGGTAACTTTATAACATCTGGGTATAGGAGAGCGTTTGCTGAGACGATTCAACCGGGAACCTATTACTTAGAAGTGTATCAGTATTATAATGATATTAATTCTGGCTCCTTTACAATGGTTTTAAAAGACCCTACTACCACAGATGTTGATTTAGGAGCATTATCAATACCTTATACAGATTCAGTAGAATTTAATGTGTCTACAACAGAACCTGATGGAAAGATTCGGTATTTATTTGAGATTAATAGCGCTACAGGGTATTCGTTTACAACTCAAACTGGAATATATTTGAACCTATATGATGGTAATGGCAATTATATAAACTCGGGTTATAGAGATATTTATGGCGAAAATTTAAATACTGGAAGTTATTATTTAGAAATTGTTAATCAAGACTATAATGATGTCTCAGGAACTTTAAATATAGCTCTTAGTAATCCAAATGAATCTGATATTGATCTTGGCGCACTTACGGCTCCTTATAATCAATCTTTTGATTTTAATACTACAGGCGAAATTGATAGAAAAATTAGGTATGAATTTAGCGTTGATTCTGAGGTTTCTTATGCTTTTGAAATTATCAACGAAAATTATGATGATTATATTTATTTATATGACGCTAGTGGTAATTATATAAGTGGAAGTGATTATTACCAGATTAATGGAACATTATCTCCAGGTAATTATTATGTTGAAGTTGCAGGGTATAGTAATAATGTAGGTTTTGGAACATTGGTTTTCAATCTTCAATAGAGTTTTAAGATATGTAAAGTCCCATGCGCTAAGGCGTATGGGTTTTTTGTTTTTTTTATGATAAAGCTTACATTCATTTTTTATCTTTAAAGGAAAAAAGAAAAATGAAAACAATTAAACTTTTTGTCTTATTGATGATTACTTCATTAGTAGCTACTACGAATGCGCAGGAATCAGAAACTTTGTATGAAGCAGGAGATATTAAAATGGGAATTGCTGCGGTTCCTCTTTTGGATCTAAGTAATGGTTATAGCGGCATAGTTGCCAAACCAAGTTTATCTTTTTATGTGTCTGATCGTTTTGCGATCAATACATCAGCTTTTATACTCTTGCCACAAGATATAGAACAAGAAAATGGTATTGATTCTGAGGTTCAAGCATACGGTTTTATACCTTCTTTTAGGAAACATGCAATTAATAGTGGTAAATTTAGTTTTTATTTAGAATCTGGAGTTGGGATTGGTGCTATTCGATATAAGGCAAATGATCCTGCAGATGCTGCAATTGAAGATAATAGTGGAGGTTTATTATTATTTTCTGCTGGTGCCGGAATAAATTATAAATTTGCAAAGTGCCTGGAGTTAGAATTTGGTGTTCCTTATATGTATGGATTAAACATTACTAATGGAGATGATACTAAGTTGTTCTCTGGAGTTGCTTTTAACTTTGGTATGAACTTTGTTTTTAATACCAAGGATATTAAGAAAATGAAACAAAAACATCGTGAACGTTTAAAAGAAAAATGGGACAAAGAATAAATTTTAGAAAACTACTGACCAAAGTCGGATTATTAAGTATACTGATGACTTTTGGGCAATGTGCTACAAGCCAAAAGATTGATAAGACAGCTCCAATAGAGTTAAATTCACCATATTTCCAAGACTGGGTCTCTGGAGTAAAAGGCGGAGGCGCCGGATTTATGGTTTATTTACCTGTTGATCCTGCATCCAATGTTACGTTGGAGAATGCATATTTTAAAGGAAAAGCAGTTAAGTTAAAACGTAAACAAAACGAATCTGTTTATGTAGGTCGTTATACCGATCCTATCACGGTTAAAAAAGAAATTGTGATGAGTAGTGATCAAAAGGAGGAATACAATAATAAAGTTCCGGAAATCGAAGAAAAAATACCTTTTGAGCTTAAAGAAGGAGAATGTATAATAGCCTACTCTAAGAATGGGCAAGAAGGATATTTTAAAATAGATAAATTACCGAAAAAAGAATTGAAAGCATATCCTATGCAGCCAAGACAATAAAATTGTATTTTTAGAATCACAATAGTAAGCACTTGGGGATTTTTCAAAAACTTTTTAAGCAAACTTTTATATATGGAATGGCAACTGTGTTACCGCGCATGTTGTCATTTCTTTTAGTACCCTTATATACCAATCAATTACCAACAGAAGAATACGGTAAGGTTTCGATTATTTTTTCATACTTCGTGCTGCTTAATGTAGTTTTGGCATATGGTATGGAAACTGCTTTTTTTAGATTTTTTAGTAAAGAATCAAATAAAGAAAAGGTGGTTAGTACATCCGCTATTTCATTGATGGCTTCATCTGCAGTATTCCTTGTGATTGCCATATTGTTAAGAGAGCAAATATCAATTTGGATAGATATTAAATTAGAATATGTAAATTTAGTAATATGGATATTGCTTCTAGATGCTTTAGTTATTATTCCATTTTCTTGGTTAAGAGCTAAAGAGCGCCCTATTAAATATGCGATTATTAAAATAACAAACGTTGCCATTAATTTTGGGTTAAATATATTTTTCTTACTCTATCTAAAACAACTCTCATTTCATTTTTCTTTGTTTAGTTGGATTTGTAAAGATGATTATGAAATCAGTTATATATTTATTTCTAATCTTATAGCAAGTGGATTTGTATTAATGGTTTTATTGCCATTTTATTTTAAAATTAAATATCATTTTGATAAAGTTCTGTGGAAAAAAATGATGAAATATGCATTGCCAATTTTGGTAGCAGGAATAGCATATTCAATTAATGAGACTTTTGATAGAATTCTATTAGATAAATTATTACCCGAGAATGTGGCCGAGCATATGGTAGGCGTATATTCTGCCTGTTATAAATTAGCATTATTTATGACATTATTTGCTACTGCATTTAGATTAGGAATAGAACCTTTTTTCTTTAATTATGCTGACAATAAAAATGCTCCCGAAACCTATGCTAGAATTACCAAATATTTCGTTATTCTTGGATCTTTTATTTTTCTATTTGTGATAGTGTTTGTTCATCTGTTAAAAATTGCTTTTTTAAGAGATGTGGCATATTGGGAAGCAGTAAAGATTGTTCCATTCATTTTATTAGCTAATTTTTGCTTGGGGATCTATCATAATCTTTCGGTTTGGTATAAGGTAACAGATAGAACGAGATTTGGAGCTTACATATCTGTTTTTGGAGCAATTATTACATTGCTTCTTAACTTTTTATTAATTCCTAAGTATACCTATGTAGGTTCTGCTATAGCCACTTTAGCGGCATATGGAACAATGATGGTAGTATCATGGTATTTGGGAAGAAAATATTATCCAATTCCATATGATCTTAAAAAAATGGGGATGTATTTAGGACTATCAATTAGTTTTTCAATTATTTCGTTTTATGTTTTTGATAGTAATTATATAATTTCAATCCCTTTATTAGTAGTGTTTTTAGTAGTTTTGTATGTTTTGGAAAAAAAGGAATTAAAACAAATAATAAAAAGATAATTAACTCTTAAGAAGGAGTTTTACAGTAGATATGCAAATAAACATAATTAACAAATCATCGCACAAGTTACCACATTATGAAACCATTGCTTCGGCTGGAATGGACCTTAGGGCAAACTTGACTGAATCAGTAATACTTAAACCATTAGAGCGAACAATTGTAAAAACTGGATTGTTTATAGAGTTACCCGTTGGTTTTGAAGCCCAAGTTCGTCCGCGTAGTGGATTAGCTGCCAAAAAGGGAATAACCGTATTAAATGCTCCGGGTACAGTAGATGCTGATTACCGAGGTGAAATAGGAGTTATTTTGGTAAATCTATCGAATGAGGATTTTGTCATAGAAAATGGAGAAAGAGTAGCACAGTTAGTTATTGCTAAACATGAAAGAGCAGAATGGAAAGAAGTAAAAGAATTGACCGAGACCTCTAGAGGAGAAGGCGGTTTCGGAAGTACCGGAGTTAAATAGAAAATGATTCGAAGTATATAACAATACAGAACATATTAAATAAAATCAACCAATCAAAAAATAATTAAGTAATGAAAATAATTGTTCCAATGGCAGGAAGAGGCTCTCGATTAAGACCTCATACACTTACAGTTCCAAAGCCTTTAATCCCAGTAGCAGGAAAACCGATTGTTCACCGATTAGTTTCTGATATTGCTAAGGTATTAGGAGAACCAATAGAAGAAATAGCTTTTGTGTTAGGGGACCCAGCTTTTTTTGGCGATGATGTGGTTGAGAGTTTAACATTGTTAGCAGAACAATTAGGAGCTAAGGCTTCTATTTATAGACAAGACGAACCTTTAGGGACTGGACACGCAATTATGTGTGCAAAAGAATCTTTATCTGGTCCAGCAGTAGTGGCGTATGCCGATACATTGATTAGAGCTGATTTTAACCTAGATAAAGAAGCAGATTCTGTAATTTGGGTTAAACAAGTTGATCAACCTGAAGCTTATGGAGTAGTAAAGCTTAATGAAAATAAAGAAATAGTAGAATTGGTAGAAAAACCAAAGGAATTTGTTTCTGATTTAGCAGTGATAGGAATCTATTATTTTAAAGATATTGCTGTGTTAAAAAATGAATTACAGTATGTGCTAGATCATAATATAATCAATGGTGGCGAATATCAGATTAATGATGGTATTAAAAGAATGATGGCAGATGGTAAAATTTTTGTCCCAGGACAGGTAGAAGAATGGATGGATTGTGGAAACAAAAATGTTACGGTAGAAACTAATTCTAGAATGCTAGGTTTTTTAGAAAAAGATGATGAAAAGTTAGTTAGTGACGATGTTATTTTAGAAAACGCAACTGTTATTCCTCCTTGTTGTATTGGAAAAGGAGTTACAATTAAGAACGGATCAATTGGACCAAATGTTTCAATTGGTGATGGTTGTAATATCGACAATAGTACGATTAAAAATAGTTTGATACAGAACCAAACTACCATAAAAAACGCTACCTTAGACAATGCTATGATAGGGAATCATGTATATTATGATGAAAAGTATACTACAATTAGTATAGGAGACTATTCTACCATGGAATAATATGTGATTTGTATGACTTTGAATAATTTGTATGCCTAAACTTTGGAGATATATTTTAATTTGTTTGATCTTTCTTGGAGGAGGAGTCAACTTGGCTTTAGCTCAAGAACCGGAATCACTTAAAAAAATTGAGATTTTAGACGATCTTGGAGATGTATCTGATATTTTTAGAGAAAGTTTCTTTGAGGCCTTAAAACAGAGGGCAATTACAAATTATGATAAAGCCATTGTTGCCTTAGAGAGGTGTATTTCTGCGAATCCAAAACCAGTAGTTTTGTATTATGAATTAGGTAGAAATTATTTAGAATTAAAACAATACGATAAAGCAATAGTGAACTTTCAAAAGGTGCTAAAAGAAAGACCTAATGATCGCTATGTTTTAGAATTGTTATTCGAAATATATTTCACTCAAGGAAAATATTCAGAATCAGTAGAGGTCGTAGAAAGGTTAGTCACATTTGATAGTATGTATAAAGAGCAATTAGCTAACCTTTATTTTTTGGAAGCTAGATATGACGATGCATTAAGAGTTGTGGATGAATTGATAGAAGAGTTGGGTCTTGATTCGTACAGAGACAAATTAAGAAAGAAGATAACATTAAAAATAAGTAACCCTAATTCTCAAATTACTAGGTTACAAGAAAAAATAGCTTCTAACCCAAAAGAGGAGCAGAATTATTTAAACCTTATTTATTTATATAGTCAAGATAACCAAGTAGAAAAAGCATATGGGACGGCTCAGCTGTTATTAAAGGAAAAACCTAAATCTAAGTTAGCTCATTTAGCATTATATAAGTTTTACTTGGATGACAATCTTCCAAAAGATGCCATTAATTCTATGAAGATAGTGCTGTCTAGTGATAAAATAGATGAAGAATCTAAATACAAAGTAATTAACGACTTTTTGATTTTTGTAGATAAAAATCCGCAATATGAGACTCAGCTTATTGAGGTAACTAAAGTGTTTTCTGATGATTCAGGAAGTAGTAAAGTCTTTACCGAAATAGGAAATTATTTTTACGAAAAGGATAAAAAAGAGCAAGCACTTAATTATTATGAAAGAGGGATTAAAGACAATGCCAGTAATTTTGGGATTTTAAGAAAAATGTTGTTATTACAACTTGATCTAGAGAGATATGAAAAAGCAAAAGTAGGAAGTGAATTGGCGATAGAGATGTATCCTTCTCAACCAATTTTGTATCTCGTTAGTGGAGTTTCTCTAATCAATCTTAGCAATTATGAAGAGGCTATCGAGATCTTAAGTATTGGTATGGATTATATTATAGATGATTTTAAAATGGAATCCGATTTCTATGATCAAATAGGAGAAGCTTATATGAAAATGGGAAATGTCGCAAAGGCTTCAGAATATAAAGAGAGATCCGTTCAACTTAAGAAAAAATCATAAAAGGGAATGAATAGAATATTTTATCTGTTGTGTTTTTTATTAGTAATGCTTCAGTCGTGTAAGGGAGCCAAAGCTATTGCAGGGTCAAATATCAAAAAATTAAAAACGGAAAAAATCATATCCAATCACTATAATAAAGCTTTTAATTTTACGACTATAAACGCTAAGATAAAAGTGAGATATGATGACGGTAAACAATCATTTAGCCCTAATGTTACTATCCGCCTTGAAAAGGATAAAAAAATATGGGTTAGTGCAAAGGTTTTGGGGATAACATTGGCGAAAGCACTGATAACACCAGATAAAGTAAGTTATTATGAAAAGATCAATAATACTTATTTTGAAGGTGATTTTATACTATTAAGTAATTGGTTAGGAACTGATTTGGATTATAATAAAGTACAGCAATTACTGTTAGGTCAGGCTTTATTTAATTTAAGAGATGATAAGTATACTTCTTCTGTAGAAAATCAAAAATATAAACTTCAGCCTAAAAAGGAATTAGAATTATTTGAACGATTATTTGTACTCAATCCAGACAATTTTAAGATGTTTTCTCAGCAGTTGAAACAACCTTTAGAGAACCGAAATCTTGTTATTAATTATGGTAGCTATCAAAAGGTGGGAAATCAGGATTTCCCTAAGGAAATTAGTATTCTAGCTACAGAGGGAGTAGCAAAAACTTCCATTATGATAGAATATCGTAGTGTTGATTACAATGCTAAGGTAAGTTTTCCGTTTAAAATACCATCAGGATACGAGCAAGTGACTATAGAATGAGGTTAAAACAGTTTATATATATCTTCGGAATGCTTCTAATGAGTATTCCTTCTTTTTCTCAAAGTACTAAGCAACAACAGTTGGAAGAGCAACGTCGTCGTCTTAAAGAGCAAATTGAACAAATGAGAGTGTTGCTAGCAGATACAAAGCTCAAAGAACGTTCTGTGTTGGATGAAGTAGAAACATTAAGTTCTAAGATAAGTACGAGACAAAATCTCATTAAAATTACAAATCAGCAAGCGAATTTATTGACCAGAGAGATTAATAACAATCTTAAGAAGATGGAATCGTATCGCGATGAGTTAAAAGCTTTAAAAGAAGATTATGCAAAAATGATTGTGAAATCTTATAAAAGTAAATCTCAGCAAAGTAAGATTATGTTTTTGCTTTCTTCTACTAATTTTACGCAGGCTTATAAGCGATTGCAGTATATGAAGCAGTATAATGAGCATCGTAAAGAGCAAGCAGATCAAATACAAAGTCGTACTGATGAACTTCAAACATTAAACAAAGGCTTATTAGAGCGAAAAAAAAACAAACAATTATTAGTAGAAGAAAATCGAGATGCTCAGGAACGACTTAAAGAGGAAAAACAACAGCAACAGTCATTGATGGCTTCTATACGTAAAAAGGAAGGTACGTATAAAAAAGAGATAAAGAAAAAACAAGAGCAAGCAAGCGCATTGGATAAAGCTATTCAAAAGTTAATTCGTGAAGCTATTGCTAAAGCAAATAAGAAAGCAGGAAAAAAGGCTTCTAAAAAAGGGTCTGCTACAACTTTTGCATTAACACCCGAAGACAAGAAATTAGCGGATAATTTTACTTCTAATAAAGGAAAATTTCCGTGGCCCGTTGGTACAGGAAAATTAACGAGGAAGTATGGTCGTCAACCCCATCCTACTTTGCCTAATATTCAGATTAACAGTAGTGGAGTAGAGTTAGAAACAAGGCCAGGAGAGAAAGCAAGAGCAATTTTTGAAGGTGAAGTAATGGCAATTCAAAAGTTAAAAGGTGCAGGTAGATTGGTTCATGTTAGACATGGTAACTACATTACTGTGTATTATAACTTGGAGAATATCTCTGTAAAAGAAGGTCAAAAACTTTTAACAAAGCAAAGTATTGGAGAAGTGCGTGTAAATCCAACTACCGGTCGTGCAATTATGAAATTCTTAATTTTTAAAGACACTAAAAAATTAAATCCTCAAGCATGGATTTTTAAAATGTGATAGTAACATGGAAATAGCTATTATTTCGGTTGTAGCATTTTTACTCTCGATACTTACCTTTTTTTCCGGATTTGGTTTAGGAACCATCCTAACACCAGTATTAATGATTTTCTTTCCTGTGGAAATAGCAATAGCATTAACAGGTATCGTGCATTTTTTTAATAATGTTTTTAAGTTATTTCTAGTAGGGAAAAATGCTAATAAGGGAGTTTTATTAAGATTTGGAATTCCAGCTGTGATTGCCGCTTTTGTTGGAGCTTGGTTATTGATACATATTCCGGATATACAACCACTTTTTAAGTATAGACTGTTTGATAAAGCGTTTGAAGTATATCCTGTAAAATTTATAATATCAATTTTACTAATAATCTTTGCTAGTATGGATTTGATCCCATACTTCTCAAACTTGAAATTTGGTAAAGAAAAACTTCCTTTAGGAGGAGTTTTAAGTGGGTTTTTTGGAGGACTCTCGGGAAATCAGGGAGCATTGAGAACAGCATTTCTCATAAAAGCAGGGCTTTCTAAAGAAGCATTTATAGGAACGGCAGTTGTTGTTTCTACTTTTGTGGACTTTACAAGGCTTAGTGTATATGCTACAAATGTATCTGAATCCGGTATTGAAGAAAACCTTCTATTAGTCGCTTGTGCTACAGTATCGGCCATAGTAGGAGCTTTTCTTGGTAACAAATTATTGAAAAAAGTAACCTTAAAGTTTCTTCAAATAGTAGTGGCCATTATGTTAATCCTAATCTCAATTGCATTAGGAGCTGGATTTCTTTAAATAATTTAAGTAAATAGTGCTTTCAGTTCGGTAGCATCATCAGGTTTCATTTTACCTGCTAATACTAAACTAAGTTGTTTACGGCGCAGTGCAGCGTCGTATCGTTGTTGTTCCAATTCAGTTTCTGGTTTGATCGAAGGAACAGAAACTGGTGATCCACTTTCGTTAACAGCAACAAAGGTGTATATGGCTTCGTTTGCTTTCGTTTTATCTCCAGTTTGGCGGTCTTCTATCCAAACATCTATTACAACCTCCATAGACGATTTAAATGCGCGAGAAACCTTTGCCTCTACAGTTACAACACTTCCTAAAGGAATTGCTTTGCTAAATGCTACATGATTTACCGAAGCAGTTACTACAATTCTTCTAGAGTGTCTTCCAGCTGCGATACCAGCTGCACGATCCATACGAGCTAATAATTCTCCTCCGAAAAGATTATTAAGAGGATTGGTTTCTCCCGGTAAAACAAGATCAGTTAATACAGTTCTAGATTCTGAAGGGTATCTGGCTTCCATGAATTTTGGTAATTTTGGGCAAAGATAATCAGGTAAGACCAACTAATGGGTATGCTAGGGCAGAAAACTGATGTTCAGTAACCTTTGATCAATTAACAAATAGTCAACGCTTTTGTGAAAAACAAAGGGATAGCCACTTAAATATCAAGATTTAATGTTGAAAGTAATAGATAAAGACTATTGATTATGAAAATCAATTAAAAAACAATTGATATTATTTTTGAATTAACAACCAAGCACGACGATCTTGTTGTTTTTTGATTTTTTGTAATGCTTCTAGTGCTTCTAGTCTATCTTCAAAGGTGTTATAGACAACTTGATGTAATCCATATTTGTTAATACCAATCAAACGTGCATCAAATCCTTTTGACTTTAGCTTTTGAACTTTTTTATTAGCATTTCTTTTGATTCTAAAAGCTCCAGCTACAATATGGTATTTTCCAGAAGCATTTACAACTTCAATATTTGTGTTTTCTGAGATCTCTTCAGTAACTGCATCAGTTTTAATAATGTTAAGATTGATGGCAGGTAGAGGACTTGTAATATCGAAAGTAGCTTCTTGGATTCTGTTTTGAATTTCTTCTTCAGCTTTTACTAATATACGTCCATTTGCTAAATTAGTCTGAGTGTTAACTTGATGTAAACCTAAAGATCCAATGATAAGCCCAATAGCCGCAACAGCTGCATATTTTAAATAAGGACGTTCTCTTCTTCTTTCAGGAGTAAATGCGATCGGTGTAATTTCTTCAATTGCTTCAACCTGTTCTTTATAGGTTTCTCGAGTTACTTGCGGCAATACTGTTTGTGGAGTAATGTTCTTTTCTTCCCTGAGAATTGATGGTGATATAAAAGAGTTTAACCCAAAAGCTTCAGTTAAATAATTTGTGTCCTGAGAAGGTTCAAACTGTAAGGTGTCTTCCACAGAAGTGTAAAAAGAACCAATTCCATCTAATTCAAGTCTTTTGCCGTTTGCCATCTTATTACGGAGTGACAAAACATAACGCTGAATTTTTGCAACGGCATCTGTATACGATATATTTTCGGCAGTAGCTATATAATTAGCTAATAAACCATCATTGTTTTGTAATTGACTATTAAAAGAAATTATTTTTTGAGGAGGAAAAAAAGCATGAGTGGATTCTTGAATCATAGCTGGCTGACGCTTTGTTAAAAAAGCACCAAACCCTGGTAAGATAACGCATTCGTATCTATATAATAACTCACTTATGTATTTTGCTGTATGATTCATCGTCCCCTGTCTTAAAATCTTATTCAATATTTTCAGTTTAAACTACTTTTTTTAAGATTTAATAAATCTTTGGTTAGTTTAACTTGAAGAATTAGTTGGTTGTTAGTTAATCAAAGGTAAAAAAAATAGGGTCTAATACTAAGTAGATTCATTGATTTTATTAACAGTTTTGTTTTTTTTCGTTACTTGTGCTGACTTATAATAGTTTATGACTAAAGAAAAATTAATTGCATTACTTACCTTAAAGAAAGTGCCCAATTTAGGAGATAGTTCAATTAAAAAATTGATCAGAGAAGTTGGCTCTGCGGAAGCAGTTTTAAGCGAAAAAACCACCAATTTGTTAAAAATTGATGGTATAGGAACTACAAGAATTAAAGAAATACATAGTGCAAAACATCGGATTGCTGCGGAGAATGAATTGAAATTCGTGGAGGATAACAAAATCAATTATACCATATACGACGAAATTGATTATCCCGAAAAATTGAAATATTGTATAGATGGTCCTGTGGTTTTGTTTAGTAAAGGAAACATTGACTTAAAAAACAGGAAAATGCTTAGTATTGTTGGGACAAGAAAAGTTACTAGTTATGGAGTAAAGTTTTGCGAAGAGCTGATTGAAACGGTCGTTCCTTTAAATCCTGTAATAGTATCAGGTTTTGCTTATGGTGTAGATATCACTGCTCAAAGAACTGCTGTAAAACATAATTTACAAACCGTTGGATGCCTTGCTCATGGATTAAACCAAATATACCCTAAGACACATAAAAAGTATATGTCTCAGATTGAAGAAAATGGAGGGTTCTTTACAGACTTTTGGAGTACTGATACTTTTGATCGAAAGAATTTTTTAGGACGTAATCGTATTATCGCTGGATTAAGTGAGGCAACTATAGTTATTGAAAGTGCCGATAAAGGAGGTTCTTTAGTGACGGCAGAAATTGCAAATTCTTATAACAGAGACGTGTTTGCCGTACCGGGAAGAGCCAGCGATTCACTCAGTACAGGTTGTAATATGCTTATCAAAACACAAAGAGCACATATGTTAACCAGTGCGGCGGATTTGATTTATATGCTCAATTGGGAATTAAATGAAAAAGAACAGCCTATTGTGCAAAAGCAGCTTTTTGTGGAGTTAGATGGAGATGAGAAGAAGATTTACGATTTTCTTAGCAAAAATGGAAAAAAATTGCTCGATGTGATTGCATTACAGTGCGGAATTCCTACGTTTAAAGTTGCCTCAGTTTTGCTTAACCTTGAGTTAAAAGGAGTAATACGACCATTACCAGGTAAATTGTTTGAGGTTATATGATTATTTGAGGTAACATTTAATCTATTTATGACACATTTATAGTAGTATAACTAATTTTTAAAAAAGAATAAATTGAAAATTAATAGATCTGTTTTATTTTACGTTTTAAGACTAATATGTCGATATTTTATTGCATTAATGATGTTTTCGTATGCATCCGCAAAAATATTAGGGACTCAATTTTCTTCAGACCTTAGTATTGGAGAACGAACTGTGAATAGTTTAAATGGATTTATGCTTACTTGGTATTTTTATGGGTTTTCTAAAACATATGGGATACTAATAGCTTTAGCGCAAATAATCGCTGCATTTCTTTTGCTTTTTAGGAAAACAGTAAGAATGGGATCAGTGTTACTTTTATCTTTCATGGTAAATATAGTTATGGTCGATGTTTTCTATGAAATAGACGCTGCTACTCCGATGGCAATTTTATTAACGGTAATGGGGTTGTTCCTTTTGTTAAGTGATTGGAAAGCATTTAAAGCTTATTTTCTAAAAGAAGAATTAAATACTAATTCATATAAAGAAAGTTTACCAAGAAAATTAGAAAAAGTACATTGGTTTAAATTTATGGTAATACCAATTATGCTTTTTGGAATGTTTTTCGCTCTTTTCAAATTGAAAGAAAACTTTATGAAGAAGAATCACTTTTATGGAGTATGGAAAGTTGAAAGTTCAATTTTTACTCATAAAATTGATAAAGTTTATTTTGAGCTAAATGATCGTATTGTAGTCATAGATACGATGGGGAAGATGTATAGGGGTAAAGTAAAAGATATAGATGAAGAAACAAACACCTTCAATCTTAAAGCAAAGCATTATTCTAGATCTTTAAGTAATTTTGTTAAAAGAAAAATAGATACTTCAAAAATCAAAGAGGGTAAAGAAATCAAAGAAGAAAGATCTAGGCTAACTAAATTATATCATGAAGTAAATAATTCTGAACCTATAGATCTTAGTATGAATTACAAATTAAGCGAAGATACATTATTATTGAAACAGAATGATTTGGAAATAAAATTAATAAAGGCTGATTGATTTTATTCAAGTATTTCTTTAACAACTGGTACTATTTTTTCTACCCATAAACTATATTGAAACGGACTTGGATGTAAATCATCTTCAACCAAAGCTCCTTCTGAGTCTCCGAGTTCTCTGGAGATTGGAGTAACATCAATAAACGCAATTTGTTGCTCTAGACACTTTTGTTTTATGTAAGCATTATAGCTGTCAATTTCTGATGCAATTATTTCACTATTATTAGAACCAAAAGGTGTTACTCCATAATCAGGTATAGAAATAACAATTACGTGATCTTTATTGTTGTTGGCAAGTACTATTGCTTTACTTAAAAGTTCATCAAACTCTAATTCGAATGTTGCAAAATCCACTCTTTGAAATTGATTATTTACGCCAATCATTAGAGAAACCAAATCACGACTTTGTAGGCTACTTTCTTCCATAGCCGCTATAAGGTTTGTTGTAGTCCACCCAGTTGTAGCAAAAATTTTTACATCATCAATTTTTTTAGAAGGTGTAGCAAAAGCATCCTTTAGTTGGAATGGCCACGTCTGATCTTCTGTAACTCCTTCCCCAAATGTATAAGAGTCTCCTAATGCTAAAAAAGAGAATGTTTTAACTTCTTCAGTTTGATCTTCTTCTTCAATAATTTCTAAGGAAGAAGTGTTGTCTGATGAACACCCGAAAAAGAGCACAAAAACTATAAGAAGAATTGTATATACATTTTTATTCATGTAGTATGACTTTTGATCTAATTTAAGCATTTTTTAAACTTTATGATTTCGTAAATCATCTATTTAGTTAGAAATACGATACTAAAAGGAATAATGTAGAAAAGTAGATAAGAAAAAAATACAGAAAAAATAGAAGCAACTATTGTCTCGAATCTCTCTCCTTTTTTTTGGAAAATCATAAAACTAAGCAATATGATATATATGAATACAATAGGATCAAAAACTATAGGAAATCTTAAAATAGTATAAGATAGTATACCAAGTAAAGTTGCATGCCCTACTATAAAGCAGTTAATAGCAAGGTGTTCTAAAAAACTAAATGTTTTGAAAAATAATCTGGAAAATAAACTAAGAAATACAATGTTAAGTAACCAAAAGAATTTTATATAAGTTCCAATAAATTTACCTGCCTCATAACTATTAGAATATAATTCTCCTTCAAAATTTTCAAATTTGGTGGTGTCTACCCAATGCATTTCAAATAAAGAAATTATTATTAAATTTAGAGAGGTTGCGATCAAGGCATAACTTACAGGATTAAAAACATTTTTTCGTTTTCCATAAATGTAATCAAAAACTGTTTTTTTAGGAGATGTAGTTAAATATTTGAGGTTAAATAACATTCCCTTATCTATATCCATAAATCTAGATACGAAATCATTAACTAGAAAAGAAAAGGTGATTTTTTCTACGGTACTTTTTTGTCCGCATTCAGGGCAAAAGTTTCCTTTATAACTTGTTTCACAATTTAAACAGTTGGTCAATTTTATAATATTTAGAATTTTCTGAAAGTAGTTTGTATTTGTTTAAATAACCCCTCCACAAACCTTTAAACGAAGTATCTTCTTAACGGATTGAACAACTTGTTTTTTATAGGCAGGATTTGTTTTCATTTCAGAAAGAATTGCATTTATGGTAGCATTTTCGTTTTGAGGCATTAAAATTAGATCACAACCCGCTTTAGAAGCCAATAAAGGTGCATTATCAAGAATAGTAACAGCTTTCATAATATTTAAAGCATCAGAAATTATAATTCCTTTAAATCCCATTTCTTCTTTAAGCAAACCAGTAATAATTTTTCTAGAACAACTAGATGGCAATCCATCAGTTCCATATTTCTTGTTATTTTGGATGGTTATGTGTGCAATCATAATGGATAATACCCCATCTTCAATAATCTTTTTATAATTATCTACTTCTTGTAATGGACCATCTATATAAACACTTTGTTTATGCGTATCTCCTTTTACCAAACCATGGCCAGGAAAATGTTTTGCGGTTGCTATAACACCGCCTGCTTGCGTACATTTTATAAATTGATTGGCTAAAGTGATTACTGCATCTTTATCACTTCCATAACTTCTGGATTTAATAGCTTCATTACTGGCACTTATGTCTAAAACGGGTGCGTAATTATGATGTACTCCAATTTCCCTAAGTTCTGTATTAATAGTATTCACTACAGCATCAGATTGTTCTTCAGTTTTGATATCAATTGTTTTTCCTACGTCTTTAGCTCCTTTAATACGACTTGCGAATAAACTAGGTTCAGCATCCATGCTAAATAGTAATGGAAGAGTTCCGTTTTTAGAAGAGATTTGGTTTAATGTATGTATACTTTCCGTATGTGTTTTTTTGCTTCCCTTTAAGAAAACAACACCACCGATGGCATCATTTTCTGTTAACTTTTTTACTGTGCTCATTGGCTTTCCTAATTCGCCGGCAGAGGATATAATCATTTGAGCAACTCTTTGTTTTACTGAAAGCGTCTGATAAATGGAATCAACGGTATATTCTAATTCAGAATTGTAGGTATAAAAATCCTGTAAACCGAATTTCTTTGATTGTGCATTACTTGGTAAACAGTATAAAACAGAAAGTGTTAATAATAAAAAATATCGCATATCTACAGATTAGGGTTGTGTTCTAAGGTTAACATTCGATGGGGACACCATCTAATTGACCCCATTCACTCCAGGAGCCATCATAAATAAATAAGTTGGTATATCCAGCAAGTTTGGCAGCCAGTAAGATAATGCAGGCTGTAATGCCTGAACCGCAGCTAAAGATCAGTTTTTTATTTTCAATATCAAAATCCAAAAATATAGCGATGAGCTTTTCTGTTGATAGCATTTTTGTATTATGCAAAACTCGAGTATAAGGCAAACTTAATGAGTTAGGAATGTGTCCTCCGGTTAGATCAGTTCGTGGCTCTGGATCTATACCTTTATATCTACCATAAGAGCGAGCATCTAATATAATTGAATTTGTATTGTTCATTTCAAATAGAATATTTTGAGCATCAACAGTACATTTGGAACGATCGTTTATTTTTATGTTTCCTAGTGGATAAATACCTGTAGTTTCCTTATTTTCAGTAGGTAATTTATTTTTCATCCATTCAGGATAACCACCATCTAATACCGCTACAGCGGTATGCCCCATAACAGTAAACATCCACCAAGCCCTTGGACTCGAATATATTCCAATAGTGTCATATATTACGATTTTAGAATCAACATTGACACCTAGTTCTCTACAG
Organism: Aquimarina amphilecti; assembly: GCF_900109375.1. Lineage (GTDB taxonomy): Bacteria > Bacteroidota > Bacteroidia > Flavobacteriales > Flavobacteriaceae > Aquimarina > Aquimarina amphilecti. The sequence goes on along the minus strand of NZ_FOAB01000002.1, from coordinate 148,921 downwards.
TTTTTTTCAAAAATGTCTTTGGATGGGAGCATATTTGGTAATAAAGAATCTTGATCAGAAAAGGATTTTTTAATATCAAAAAACCTAGCGCCAGGAATCTGAAGATCTTGATTTACTATTTCCTTAGATGAAGTAACTTTTTTAATGCTAGCATCAAGGATAATTAAATCAGGATGCTCTAAATTTTTGGATAGCCAATCTACTGATACTATTGGAGCAGGAAGTTGTAAGGTTGTCATTTATTAAGATGCTTGAAACTTATCCAGAAGTTTATTTGTTTGTTGATGTAACTTTTTCTTAAAGAAATTAGTGCCTCCAAGTAATTTACCTTTCCAACCAATAGCTTGAGAAGCCCATCGATGTAAGTTAAAATGATCCGTGTGTTTTATTATTTTGCCATCTTTAAACTCGAATTTTGCATCGATACTATTATGAACAGATCTTCCCGTTTGACTAAAACTATACCATGCTTCCCAATGCGCAGATCCTTTTTGATCATTTGCTTCTATCTTAGAGAATTCTACTTTTAAGTCTTTTCCGTTTTTACAAAGCATCTGCCACATTTTCTTGGCTCTTTCACCTTTTAGTTTTCCAAAACCGGGATCTTCGAAAATAACGTCTTCATGGTAGCAGGAAATCATCTTCTCTGCATTGCCCTCGCTTAATCCAGTATAAAATTTTTCGATAAGTTCTTTCATAAGTATAAAGTTACAAAGAAATAAATACTAACAAGAAGATTAGAGTTTCTTATCCATATTTGTTAAATTTCTATAGCTATGGAGAAACGGTGTTTTCGATCTTATTAATTCTTACGGTCTAATTCTAGATAAAGACGTTCAACTTTATCTCGTGCCCATTGCGTCTTTCTTAAAAACTTAAGACTAGATTTAATGGATGGATCATTTTTAAAACAATTAATAGGAATTTTGTTAGCTAATTTTTCCCATCCATAATGATCTACCAGTAATTCTAATATGTTTAACAACTTCATCCCGTGTAGCGGGTTATTAGGTTGTGTTTTGTTAGTATCGTTTTGGTTGCCCATTAATCTAATTTATCAGTCAATTTTTTAAATACTTTTTTTGGATTTTTGTTTTCATATAGGATATCATGTACTGCGTCTATTATTGGAGTGCGAGTACTACTAGTAGCATCCAGCTCATAAGCAGTTTTGGCAGCATAATATCCCTCTGCAACCATATTCATTTCCATTTGAGCACTTTTCACGGTATAGCCTTTACCAATCATATTACCGAACATACGATTACGTGAAAAAATAGAATATCCAGTTACCAGTAGATCTCCTAAGTAAGCTGAATCATTGATATTACGTTTCATTTTATGAATCTTTTTAATAAAACGTTTCATTTCTCGAATGGCATTGCTCATTAAAACACTCTGGAAATTATCTCCATATCCCAATCCATGAGCAATCCCTGCTGCTACGGAGTAGATATTTTTTAGAACTGCAGCATACTCGGTACCAATGATATCATCACTAACCTTACATTTTATATATTCACTACTTAAGTTTTTAGCTACGATTTTAGCTTTGGCCTCATCATTAGATGCTATGGTTAAGTATGAAAGACGTTCTAAAGCAACTTCTTCTGCATGACAAGGACCAGTAATTACCCCAATATTATCAAAAGGAATTTTGTATACATCATGAAAATGCTCTCCAACGATTAGACCTGTTTCTGGAACAATCCCTTTAATCGCAGAGAAAATAACTTTATCTTCTAAGGATGCGGTAAGTTTTTGTAATTCAGTATGTAAAAAAGCAGATGGAATTGCAAAAATTAGATAATCTGCATATGTAACTGCTTCATTAATATCATTAGTCAGAATGAGTTGATCCATCTTAAACTCTACAGAGCTTAAATAATTCGGATTATGTTGTTGTCTTTTTAAGTGCTCTAATGCATAAGCACTTCGCATATACCAACCTACTTCATTTAGATTTTCGGTAAGCATTTTTACGATCGCAGTAGCCCAACTACCACCACCAATCACAGCAAATTTTAATTCTTTATCCATGTAAAATGATTGTGAGCTCAAAAATAAGGAAAATACAATTCAAAATAAACAACTGATAATCAATTAAATATAATTTTGGCACACGTTTTGGTTTCTAGATTATGAAATGAGCCATTACAATATGTTTGTACAAAACTAAATGTTCTATGGCGAATCTTATCTGACAATTGAAAAACAATAAAAAGAGCAGATAAAAATGAAAAACACATAGCTTATGAAGACTTTAAAATTACTTTCGGCTTTTATCTTAGGTTCAATCTTTTTAACTTCCTGTGTAGCAGAAGTAGTGGTTGAAGAAGATGTATTTATAGAAGAACCAGCGATTACTCTAAATGAATTATTAAGTACCTATGAAATATGGTATGTAGATATAGAACGAACTCAAGGTAATGGAGAAATTCCTTTTCTTCAGAAAGCGTTTACAGTTTCTTTTAAAAATGGAACATTTTATGCCAATAATAATTTAGTAGGAATTGGTAATAACGGGAATGGCTTTGGATTAGATGTAGGATATTACAATACGTTTAGAATGGAAGTTGATATTAGTCATGATATCGATGGAACTTATAGCCTTAATGTTACTCAGTTTGGTAATAATGAAATTAGATTATACGATAATGTTACCAATACTAGTTATTACTTAATAGGATATCAAAGAAACACTTTTGATTATGACAAAGTGTTTTATGATAATATACATTATTTCTTGCACGAGTATGTGACCTGGGAAAAAGTGTATACTAGTGATTTTGGAGCTCTAAATGAGTTTGATAACGAAAATTATTTACAATTTCTATACTATGGATCGGGTGATAATTTTAGAAGCTCAGAAGATGTTAATGTATCTAATATCAATGATATATACTACGATTATGATGGATATTATCAGGTAAATGATGTGCCTAATAATTTCTATATGAAAAATTTAACACTTGATTACGATTATTTGGGCAATGAATATTTCGAGTTGACCGTTATAAATGATAGTAAGATAGAACTATTACATCATGCATCTGGTACAATTTACGAATTTGTTGGTAGAGGATATCTTCAATTTAAGAGTTCGAAGGATGGAAAACCATCTCAGAATAATAAGAAAAGATTAAAAAAAGCTGATTTTATGAAGCTTACAAAATAAAACAAATCGCACTAGACGATATAAATTTTTTTGGTTGGTTATTTAGTTGGAAATCGCTCTACAAGAGAAGTCTTGTCTGGGCGATTTCTTTTTATATTTTAAATTAATAAAAAAACATTTTTATTTTGGAAGTGTTTTTCCCCTATTGTTTTTACTATTATTTTTTGATAAACATCTGATAATAAGTGCTCATTTTGATCAAAATGAGGATGTGTTTTGGGAGAAATATGCTGACGAATTGTAATATTTGTTAACTTTAGTAACTCAACAAATCAAATTAATCATATGCTTAAGAAAATTTTAAACATCGACAACAGTAAAAAACTAAGTAAAACAGAACAACAATCTATTCAAGGAGGAGGTTTCCCTTTTTTTGATGAGTGTTGTGCTTGTGTTTTTAGACCTGGGAATAGTCCTTTTCCAATTTTTATTACACAATCCTGTTCTGACCCTTGCCCAACTGATGGGAGCACCGAATATGAAGATACCGGTTGCTAAACTTTTTAGAAGCGAACTTAGGTTCGCTTTTGTTTTTTTTAGAGAAGATTAGTTTAGTTTTTAGGAAGATTTCCTGTGTTTTCCTTAATTTTATATCTCAAAATATAAACAAATATGGCAATCCAAAAACCTTTCAACCTTAATAAATGGATAGAGGAAAATAGAGATACATTAAAACCACCAGTAGGCAATAAAAATTTATATAAGGAAGCAGGGGATTATATTGTAATGATAGTGGCTGGTCCTAATGCAAGAAAGGATTATCATTATAATGAAACAGAAGAATTATTTTATCAACTGGAGGGAGAAATTGAAGTTCACGTTCAAGAAGAAGGTGAAAAAAAAACTATGAAATTGGGGCCTGGAGACATGTATTTGCACCCTGCAAAAGTTCCTCATTCTCCAGTACGTCATAAAGGATCTATTGGCCTAGTAATTGAAAGGAAACGTGCTGATTTAGAAGCTGAAGATGGATTACTATGGTTTTGTGATAATTGTAATGCTAAATTACACGAGGTTTATTTTAAGTTAAATGATATTGAGAAGGATTTCCTTAAACATTTTAAGGATTTTTATGGAAGTAAATCTTTAAGAACTTGTAATAATTGTGGAACAGAGATGCCTGTTGATAGTAGATTTGTGGAAGAAATATAGAGAGTCAATTTAATCTAAAACTTTTAGTTATAATAGAAGATTGATTTTTTTAAAGGTATTTTTTTTAAATATTATTCAAAATTGTCAATATAACAGGTCAAAATTTAATATATCTTCAAAACACAGTATCTTTACCATCTCTAAAAATATAATTCAAGAAATATGGCGGCTATAGCAACAGATTTTGGAATAGAAGAAGCATTAAAGCAATTAGGTGTTTCTGATCTAAATAAAGGAACTTCTACAGGTTCAGATTGGTTTTCTAATGGTGATGAAATTTCATCTTTTTCACCGGTGGATGGTAATTTGATTGGAAAAGTTACTACAACAACAGGTAGTGATTATGAGAAAGTGATAGAAAAAGCACAATTGGCTTTTAAATCTTGGAAGTTAATGCCTGCTCCATTAAGAGGAGAGATTGTTAGACAGTTTGGAGAAGAATTAAGAGTTTTGAAAGAACCTCTTGGTAAACTAGTTTCTTATGAGATGGGTAAATCTTATCAAGAAGGGTTAGGAGAAGTTCAAGAGATGATAGATATCTGTGATTTTGCGGTTGGTTTATCCAGACAATTACACGGGTTAACTATGCATTCAGAGCGACCAGGTCATAGAATGTATGAACAATATCATCCTTTGGGAATAGTAGGAATTATTTCTGCTTTTAATTTTCCTGTGGCCGTATGGGCTTGGAATACTGCTTTAGCTTGGATATGTGGTGATGTGTGCGTTTGGAAACCAAGTGAAAAGACACCGCTTTGTGGAGTAGCTTGTCAAAACATTATTGCTAAGGTTCTAAAAGATAATGATATTCCAGAAGGAGTTTCTTGTCTTATTAATGGAGATTATAAAGTAGGAGAAATGATGACTACGGATAAACGTATTCCTTTGATCTCTGCAACAGGATCTACTAGAATGGGTAAAATTGTGGGAGCTACTGTCGGAGAACGTTTAGGCAAATCATTACTAGAACTTGGAGGTAATAATGCTATTATTGTAACTCCTGATGCTGATATCAAGATGACTGTGATTGGAGCAGTCTTTGGTGCTGTTGGAACAGCAGGACAGCGTTGTACATCGACAAGAAGATTGATTATTCACGATTCAATTTATGATAAAGTAAAAAATGCAGTAGTAGATGCTTATAAACAACTGCGTATAGGAAATCCATTAGATGAAAATAATCATGTAGGACCTCTTATCGATAAGGATGCTGTTAGCGGATACCAAAACGCTTTAGAAAAAGTAGTAAAAGAAGGAGGAAATATTGTGGTAGATGGTGGAGTTCTTTCTGGACAAGGATATGAAAGTGGATGTTATGTAAAACCAGCAATCGCTGAGGCAGATAATTCTTTTGAAATTGTTCAACACGAAACATTTGCACCTGTTTTATATTTATTAAAATACAGTGGTGATGTAGAAAATGCGATCGACGTTCAGAATGGTGTTGCTCAAGGATTATCTTCAGCAATTATGACTAATAACTTACGCGAGGCAGAAAGGTTCTTATCTCACGCTGGATCTGATTGTGGAATTGCAAATGTAAATATTGGGACTTCTGGTGCGGAAATAGGAGGCGCTTTTGGAGGAGAAAAGGAAACCGGAGGAGGAAGAGAGTCTGGTTCTGATGCCTGGAAAGTATATATGCGTAGACAAACAAATACTATAAATTATACAACTGAATTACCTCTTGCGCAAGGGATTAAATTTGATTTGTAATAATTGAAATTATATTTTTTGAGAAGGCGCTTATTTTTAATATTAAGCGCCTTCCTTATTTTTGTTGATATAGTTGAGGATCATCGATGTGTCTATAAACTTGTTAAAATTTATAAGAATGAAATAGAATATATATCTTCGCGGAAATGAAGACGCAACCAGATGACTAAAATTGCATCTTCTTAATAAATATGCAAAGGAATATGAAGAAATTAGTACTTATATTATTAGTGATTTGTACGGCTTGTAATTTGGACGAACAAGATACATTAGATCCTGTTTTTTGTACAGATGAACTAAGAGCAGGGCTAGAAATAACTGTAAAGGATGCAACGGTTAATGATTTATTTTTGACCTCAGGCATTACGGTAACTATTGTGGATGGAGATTATACCGAAACATTGGTAAATTTTGACAACACAAATTTATTTGTTGGCGCTTTCGAAAGAACAGGAACGTATGTTATTACTGTAAGAGGTGATAATTATGAAACATTTACTTCTACTGTGCCCATTATTGTTGATAAAGATATTTGTCATGTAATTACGGAGAGTAGAGAAATCATTCTTCAACCAAATTAACAAGAAAGTATTATATTTTGATAATATTTTAACAAATGTTTTAGTCTCAATGAGTTAGTTTTGGTATTCACACAAAATTAACTTAAAATATGAATTCAACTCTACAACACCTCAAACGAGGATTTTGTGCTTGTGCGGTGGTCTTAACTACCTTTTCCGCAACTTCTCAAGTACAACAATTAAAGACTACAGCTGATGAAAAACCAAATAAAGGACATCAATTGTACAAGCAAACAAAAATGTTTGACAGTAAAAAGGGATCAACTGATGCTAAAACTCCTCTCGAAAGACAAGCGGATAATGCGATAGAAAGATCACAATTTGAATTGATGAGATTAAAAAACCCTGTTACTGGTAAAATACCAGATGGGATTAGAAAAGCGGAGCTTCAGTTCTCAGAAAAGATCAATATTAGTGATGAATCTCAGAAATCTTTACAAACAGCGGCTAAATCTAGTAGATTCTCTTTTTGGAAGAATAGAGGACCATTTAATGTAGGAGGTAGAACTCGTGCGCTAGCAATTGATAGCAGAAATGAAAACGTGATCTTAGCTGGTGGAGTATCTGGGGGATTGTGGCGAACTGAGAATGCAGGAGAAACTTGGAGAAAAGTTACTAGATCTTTTCAAGATCCTAGCATTACAGGAATTGTTCAAGACCCTAGACCAAGACATAGCTTTACTTGGTACTACATTTCTGGAGAACGTTACGGAAATTCGGCAAGTGCTGGAGGAGCATTCTATCAAGGAAGCGGAGTGTATAAATCCAGAGATGGTGGACGCACATTTGAGCTATTAAGAGCAACAGCAAATCCTGATGTTGGTATATTCAATGCAAATGAACCTTTTGATTTAATTAATTCGATAGCTATTGATCCAACTAATGGAGATATCTATTTAGGGACAATCACAGGGATTCAAAGATCTCAGGATGGAGGAAATTCATTTACAGAAGTTTTAACTGGTGGTTTTGATAGTAAAGCAGAAGTAGCAATTTCTTCTACTGGTCAAATATATGCAACAGTAGATTCTGATACTGATCCAACTGCTGGATTCTTTACTTCTACGGATGGGGATACTTGGACAAATATCACACCGGAAGGGTTTGTACCTGCATATGGAAGAACAGTAATGGGAATTGACCCTTCTAATGAAAATACAGTATATTTTCTTACACAAAATAACTCTGGAGGAATCCCTGCTTTATTAAATAGATATGATCTTGCAGCAGGAACTTGGACTGATTTAAGTGTAAACTTACCTTTCGGTATTGGAGGAAGTGTAGGAAACTTGAATCTACAGGGAGAGTATAATATGATAGTAAAGGTGCATCCTACAGATAGTGATTTAGTATTTGTTGCAGGAACTAATGTGTACAGATCTACTACAGGATTTACTACTCCAGCTGGACAAGAAAGTTGGGTAGCTGGATATTCTCCATTAAATAATGTAAGTCTATATACGAATCAACATCCAGATCAACATGCATTATTATTTTTTCCTTCAAATCCTAATAAAGTATTATCAGGAAATGATGGTGGAGTTTATGTTACAGAAGATATTACAGCTACCAACGATGGTGTAGAACCTGTAGCTTGGACGTCGTTAAACAATGGTTACATTACGACACAACCGTATCACGTAGCATTTGATCCAGAACCAAATACAGATGATTTAGTAGCTGGATTCCAAGATAATGGTACATGGTTTACAAATTCTACTGATTCTAATGCTATTTGGGAATCGGACTTCGGTGGAGATGGAGCTTATAGTGCAATTGCTGATAACGGTAGAACACGTTATGTTTCTTCTCAGAGAGGAAATGTATTTAGATTTAATTTTGATGAAGAAGGTGTATTTGAGTCATTCTCTGCTGTAGAGCCAGCAGGAGCTTCAGGTTTTGCTTTTGTTAACCCATTTATTCTTGACCCTAATAATGATAACATCATGTATATGCCGGCAGGAAGTTCGATATGGAGAAATAATGATCTTGATGGATTGCCGTTATTTACAAATACAAATGCTACAGAAAACTGGGTAAATCTCACAAATACATCAACTCCTGATGGATCTACTATAACTTCTTTAGATGTTTCTAAATTTCCAGTAGCAAATAGATTATACTATGGTACAAATTCTGGAACTGTATTTAGAATGGATAATGCTAATATAGATGGTCAACAAGCAATAGATATTTCAACAGGGAAAGGATTACCTGTTGGTTTTGTAAATGATATCAATGTTGATCCATCTAATGTTGATCGCGTAATTATTACATTGTCTAATTATGGAATTCCAAGTGTATTTATTACAGAAGATGGAGGAGATTCTTGGACAAATATTAGTGGTAACTTAGAAGAAAATGCAGATGGATCAGGTAATGGACCTTCAGTAAGAAGTACAGCCTTTTTAGGTAGTAGTGCTGGTAGATTTGGCGCTCGATTACAAAGAGTATTTGCTGCAACAAGTACTGGTTTATATTCTACTAGAAGGTTAAATGGGCAAAATACAGTTTGGAGAAAAGAAAATTTTGCGATTGGTAATTCAGTAACTGATGAAGTTGTTACAAGAAAAGACGGATTTATTGCGGTAGCTGCTCATGGAAGTGGATTATTTAGTGCACGTTTTCCTGTAAATGCAAACCCTTTACCAGAATCTAATTTGATTACAGCCTTTTTATTAGATGATTTCGGAGTAAATGAAAATAGCGAAGAAACAACAATAGACATTACTGGTTTATTTGTACAGTCTCAAGGATTGCCAATTGATATCGAATTAACTAATTCTAGTCCAGAACTAGTAACAGCGACGTTATTAGGTAATACACTTACTTTGTCATATGCCCCAGATAGTATTGGTGCAGCTTCAATAGGTTTAATTGCTACTTCAGGAGAAGAACAAGTGGCTGAAGGTTTTACAGTTACCGTATCCGAACCTTCGATCTATGAACAAACAAATACGCAAGTATCAACAATACCTTCTCAGAACTTCTTAGATTTTAATGGTCTGGCGCAGTCAGCAGATGATTTTACAGTTCCGGCGGGTAATACTTGGAATATTGATAGAATAGTAGCTTTTGGTGCTGTAAATGGAAGCCCTGTACTTAACAATGTAAGTATTGTTATTTATGAAAATGAAGGAGGAGTACCTGGTGCAGAAGTTTATAATAGTGGAGAGATTACTCCTGTTTCAGAACCAAATATTTCAAATTTAAATATAGATTTACCAGAGGTGGTTACTTTAGAGAGTGGAGCATATTGGATATCAGTATATACTAATCTTGCGTTTGATGGTGGAAACCAATGGTTCTGGGCATCACAAGATAATGTTGTAGGTGAAGTAAGTCAGTTTAGAGATCCTATAAATCTTTTCGGGACAGGAGCTATAGATTGGACAGCTACTACAGTTGCATTAGGAAGAGACCCATTAGATCAGACCTTCCAAATTTTTGGAGATATTATAAGTTCTAATGAAGATTTAGTAGAGCCAGAATTAGAAGTTACCTTAACTACATTAGACTTGGTAAACGAGATTTCTGTTTATCCTAATCCGTCTAATAATACATTCTTCTTTAATTTTGGGGATGCAATCTCTAAATCAAGTAAAAATGTAAATATTAATATATTTAATAGCACAGGTAATTTAGTACATACAATAACTGATGTGAATTCTAATACTAATGTAAATTGGGATTCATCAAGATTGGCTTCTGGTCTGTATTATGCAAAAATCTCAGGAACTAATACAAATACTGTAGTTAAACTAGTTAAGAAGTAGAACTATAGATTTAATAACAATTAATTATGAAAAAAGGAGTTGATATAATCGACTCCTTTTTTTATATTAAAGACTATGAATAAACTTATGTATATAGGGTTGATTACTATCTTGTTTTCTTGTAAATCGAACAGTATCGCCCAGGAAAATGAAAAAAGTACTGAAGAAAAACCAAAAGTAGAGAAGCCGAGGTTTGGTGATGTAAACAATGATAATATGCCTAAGCCAGATGTATTTGCTCAAAATCAGGTAGGACCAAATACCATTCATCTCACGATTCAAGCTTTGGAGATTATTAAGAATAAACGAATTTGTGATATACCACAAGAAGCTGCAATAAAAGCTAAGGTTACTGATATAAAAGGTTCAGGTTCTGGAATAATAAATATGATCTCTATAAATCAAGAAATAGAACTCGCGTCTAGAAAAGGAATTCCAAAAGATGTTACTTATCTAAAATCAAAACTTAATAAAGATGTCGTTATAATTATTAAGGAAAAACCTTGTGCTGATTTTAATCAAACTGTGTACGAAATAGTTAGTATTGATTATAGGAATTAGTTTATTTTGTTTATTGCTGATTTCCATAAGTGTCGGCTAACCAAACAATGAGTGCGATTAGAGCTATTATAAAAAGCACGAAGAAAAATATTTTCCAAAAAGAATATGGTCTTTTTCCAGATATTTTACCTGTTTGGCCGTTTACAAAGAAATTATATTTCTTCCCATTATATTGATATGCACTAATATAAACTGGAAGTAAAATATGTTTAAAAGTTTCCTCAGATAAACTCATATTTACAGAATGCACTCTTTGAGTATCACCTCCAATATCATGACGAGACCAAGAACGTGCTATTCTTTCTGCTTCTTGGGTAGAAGACAGATGACCATCTTTTAGAGGAATGGTATATTTCTCAGTAACAAATCCTGCTAAAAAATTGGTGTTAAAAGGCTCGAGAGACTGGAGGTTCCAATGAGCAATTTTAGAAGGTATTGGATTTTTACGTTGATTAGAAGCTTTTATTAAAGTGTCGTCTACAAAACCACTAACATTTCCGCTAGCGGGAGACCATCGTGTTCTCCGTTCTTGTCTTGTTCCTCTTACTGATTTACCATTTACTGTTTTGGTATAAGGTACACTTACGTAGTAATAATCCCCTCGCTGTCCTGTATAAGTTGCATATAATTGTGCATCAAATGTCCAGTATGGAAGATATAAGCCTTTAGTGTGTTCTGGATCTAATGCAGCTTTCTTAAGGTTATTCGGAGCGAACCAAAGTTCTTTTACCCATTTTGAGAAAATTTGATGGGATTTTTTTTGATCAAATTGAAAAGGAAGTACAGCTCCAGGAAGAATCCAATCTTCCTTATATGCATCCTCTATGATCAGAGGCATTGTACAATATACGCAGTGCAATGATTTGTAATTCTCTTCTATATGTTGATTAGCACCACAATTTTTGCAATGAAGCATTGTAATCTCTTCAGAATGAGAAAGAGATCCCATTTCCTCTAGATAAGGTTTTAACTCAAGTTCTTTAAACTCATCTTCTTGCTGATCAATGGTTTCTTCATGACCACAATAATCGCATTTAATCTCTGAGGTACCAGGTTTATAGGTTAATTCGGCACCACAATTAACACAAGATTTCTTTTGTTCAGAAAATATTTTTTTTTCTTCTTCCATTCAGGAATTATGATACTAGAGGTTGTACAAAGTTATCCTTTCTTTCGTTTAAAACGAAAGAAAGGATAAAAGGTATATTTATTTCTTCCTAAGCTCCCGGAAGTGGAGGAGGAGTACTACCTCCTAAGAATGATTTTAATTCTTCTATATCTTTTATGGCACTCCAATTTGCCATCCCTTGTTTCCAAACCAAAGAATCTTTATTTACGGTTCTATTGGCAAATAATGTCTTTAACTGATCGAAGGACACAGGTCCTACCTGTTGTCCATTCACAGCGTAGAAATATTGTACCTGTACAGGCATTGGTGGTGGAGCAACTGGAGAATTTTGCTGAGGTTGTGCTTGTTGCTGAGTAGCCATTGGATTCATCATTCCACCCATCTGTTGCGCTAGTACAAATCCCATTCCCATTCCCATTCCTGCTCCTGCAGTACCTCCTTCATTTGCAGCGGCAGCTTCAATCGCTTTGGCCGTTTTGAATTTAGTTAATTTATCAAGGTCAATCTTATCAATTCTACTGTATTCAAAAATTTCTTTTTTCAAATCTTCTGGCATCGAAACATTTTCAATAAAGAATCGTTCTAAGGAAATACCAACAGAATTAAATTCTGGTTGCATTACCTCTTTGCAAGTTTCTGATAGTTCAGTAGTATTAGCAGCATATAATTCTATAGGAAAATTCGCTTCACCCACAGTGTCAGTAAAACGAGTGGAAATTAAACTTTTAAGATGTTCGTTAATCTCAAAACTTGTAAAGTTCGCATCTGTACCAACAATATCAACGATAAATTTTCCAGGATCACTTATTTTAAAAGCATAAGTTCCGAAGGCTCTAATTTCTACCAAACCAAAACGATCATCATTAAGCGTTATAGGGTTTTTAGTTCCCCATTTCTCATCCGTAAAAAGTCTAGTATTTACAAAATACACTTCTGCTTTAAATGGGCTATTAAACCCATACTTCCAACCTTTTAATGTTGTTAAAATTGGCAAGTTTTGAGTATTTAAAGTATAGGTTCCGGGTTCAAATACATCGGCTAATTGACCTTCATTAATAAAAACAGCTGTTTGCCCTTCTCTTACGATTAATTGAGCGCCATTTTTTATTTCATTTTGATAACGCTCGAATCTATGTACAATGGTATCCTGTGTATTGTCTAACCATTCTACAATATCTATAAATTCATTACTAAGCTTCTTTTTTATTTCGTCAAAAATTCCCATCGGTGAGTTAATTTATAATTCGTGTTCTAAAACTACAAAATAGAATGCGTCATTAAAAATTATTTGATATTAAAATCTATGAGATATAGATGAAAGGAAGATTGTTTTATAAGTCCTGCATATTATCGATTATTTATAGCGGAAAAATAAAGCTTTGTTTTTCACTATAACACTTAAGGAAAGTGTTAATTATAAATAAAAGAGGTTCTTTTTTTTGAAAAAGAACCTCTGAGAATAAGATGTAAATATCATTCTAACCTAAGTAATGGCATGCGTCTCCGTAAACTATGCAAGCAAGTTCATCATAAGGAGGGCAAATTGGATTGTTATAACAGTTAACTACTTTACCTCCATTAATAGATCTTTGTTGTTTTTTGTTTAGAAGCTTGCCTACCGTTTTTAATTTTTTCATGAGTTATTTGTTTTTAAGTTAAAAGGGAATATTCCCTCAATTTATAAAAATTATTCCATAAAAGTTTGTAGATGCTTCTCTTTGTGATAAAATTATAATTATCCTGTAAACTAGAGGTCCTGAAGTGTACATAAATTCGGTACAAAATAAAACTCCTTACACAATAGTTTGAGTAAGGAGTTTGGTAATTAAAAGTGTTAGTTTATTAGTCTAAGCCATAATGATTTTGCACTTCCTCGTAATTACTAAAGTCAAAACTACTGATATTAGTTCCTTCAATAATTACGAATCTAAAATTTAATGTTTGATCAAATGTAGATGTCAATATAATTTTACCTACCTCTATTCTATCAATATCTAGAAGAGTATTTTCATTAATTACTATGGGTAAAGTTTCCCAAAATGGATTTCCGTTTACGGTCGTGTATCCAAATACAAGACCATTATCATAAATATCTTGTGTTAATTCTGGAACTAAGATTTCATTTTGGCCAATAGCTACAGTATACGCATCAACAGATATAGAAACTACATTAGCATTTCCGTCTTGGCCTGCTGGTCCTATAGCGCCATCGAGTCCATTTGCTCCATCTTCTCCATCACAAGAAGTTAATACTAAGGCAAAAGCCATCATTACATACGTTAAAAATTTCATTGTTGTTTTCATCATTTTAAGTTTTAATGTTTATTATTAGTGTAGTTTTATATGAGGGGGTAAACATTTTGAGTTAAAAAAAACCTATTCAATTATTTTTGGAATAGGTCTTAGGATAAAAAGGGTGTTTAATTAAATTAAGGATTATAAGGAGATAACTTCTGTATTTTGATTATCGATATAGATAGTCATTGATTCCTCTATAGTATTTGATGCGCCATCTAATCCTCCGAAATCTTTAACAACAAAAGAGAATGATATACTTATAGAATCTCCGTTAGTTACTAATTTACCTGTTAAGATATTTCCAGTTGTCGGATTAGTTGGATCACCATCCCAATAGATGGAGCTAGAAAGAAATGTAAGCGTAGTAGTTTCCCAAGGTACAGGTATTTCTTCGGAAAACTCGATGTAATCATGTGGATATTGCCAAGAGATTCTATCTACGCCACCAGTATCCGCTCCAGAAAAGATAAAATCATATGTTGTATCTGTGCGCAAGTTAAGTTGTATGCTAGAAAAATCATCATCTTGAGTAAACGTTCTATTAAAACCATCCCCAGAAATATTAAAGGAAAAAGTAGGAGTAGTTGTATCAGTTTCTGGAATATCGGTTTCGCAAGAAATAAAGAATAATATTGCGATTGCTAATACTATGTTTTTGATATTTTTTATGCTATTTGTTTTCATCACGTTAAGTTTTGTTATTTAAAACTTAGTACGCTTAGAAACAAATAAGTAAACACCAATAATAAAATTTTTGGAAGAGAAAGAATTATAGAATTACTTCAAATACCTTTCGGTATGGCATTGATTAGTTTTTTTGTATATTCCTTTTTAGGGTTTGCATAGATGGTATCTGCATCACCCTGTTCTTCAATTTTACCTTGATTCATAACTAATAATTGGTCTGACATATATTTTACCACAGCAAGATCATGAGATATAAATAGGTATGTAAAACCAAATTTTTCCTTTAATTCGTTCAATAAATTAAGAACTTGAGCTTGAACGGATATGTCAAGAGCACTTACAGATTCATCGCAGATGATTAGCTTTGGTTGGAGCGCTATGGTTCTGGCAATACCAATCCTTTGACGCTGCCCACCACTAAACTCGTGAGGATATCTATTAAAATATGAAGGGTCTAAACCAACTCGCTTTAAGAGACTAATTGTTTTTTCTTTACGCTCTGCATCATTGGCGTATAATTTATGAGCTTTCATGGGTTCCATTATTGCCTTGCCTATGGTCATACGAGGATTTAATGATGCAAATGGATCTTGGAATATTAATTGAATGTCTTTTCTTAAAACTCTTATTGAAGAAGAAGAAAGTTCTGTTAGATCCTGACCTTTATATAAGATTTCTCCTTGATCAGCTTTATCTAATTGAAGAATGGTATTTCCTAAAGTAGATTTCCCGCATCCTGATTCCCCAACAAGACCAAGTGTTTCACCTTCATATAGGGTAAAGCTTACTCCATCAACTGCTTTGAACTCTTTTTTGCCAAACCAACCAACTTTAGAGAAAAAGGTTTTCTCTACATTTTTTACTTCTAGTAATGGTGTAGTGGCATATAATTCTTTGTGATGATCTTCTCTATTCGCTTTGGTAATAAGTTGTCTTTCTTTTTTTTGATCTTTTAGATAATCTTCTATGGTTGGTAACCTTTTATATCTAATATCTAAGGATGGTCTTGCGTAAATTAATGCTTTGGTGTATTCTTTTTGGGGATTATTAAAGATTTCGGAAGTGGTATTTTGTTCCACCATTTTTCCTTTATAGACAACTAATACGTTATCCGCAATTTCAGAAACCAACGATAAATCGTGAGAGATAAAGAGAATACTCATCTTATATTCTTTCTGAAGATCTTTGAGTAAACTAATGATTTCTTTTTGTACTGTGACATCTAATGCAGTAGTAGGTTCATCGGCAATAAGTAGTTTAGGTTTACAAGCAATTGCCATGGCAATCATTATACGTTGTTTTTGGCCACCACTCAATTCATGAGGGTAAGCATTATATGCACGAACTCCATCAGGAAGTTTCACTTTTTCAAACAAAGACAGGACTTCTTCCTTAGCCTCAGATTTGCTTAATTTAGTATGTTGCTTTAAGATTTCTATTACTTGTTTGCCACATTTCATAGAAGGATTTAATGAACTCATAGGTTCTTGAAAAATCATTGCAATTTCGTTGCCTCGTATCGAACGTAATTTTTTATCATCAAAATCAAGTAAAGAATTATTGTTATAAAAAACCTCTCCAGAAACCTTTGCCGTTTTTTGTGGAAGTAATCCCATAACAGCCAAGGAAGTCACGGATTTACCACTACCAGATTCTCCAACAACTCCTAATATTTCATCAGGTTTAATATCAAATGAAATATCATATAAGACCTGTATTTCTTTCTTTTCTGAAGAAAAAGAAACATTTAGGTTTTTGACAGAAAGTAAAGGCTCATTGTCCATAGTATCAAAGCTAAGTAAATTTAGTCAATTACATCCTATAAAACATAAGGTAGCTAGGTTGTAATCTCGGTTTGTTTTAAAGTTTTTTTGGTGTGATATTTGTTATATTTACGTTTCAAAGAATAGTATGACGCTTACCAAACTCTCTCTTAGAACGAGGATTTTTATTTCTATGACTGTATTAGTTCTGTTGGCTTCTGTGTTGGTTGCGGCGATTACCGTGTATCAATATAAAGAAGAAGCAGAAGAATACCATCGTGAGCGATTAGAAAGGAAGGAAGAGCGAATCAAAATAGCTATTAATAATGCATTAGGCAGCACTACTTATCCTGTGATAGAAGAAAATGTAACTTTGATTTTTAAGGAAAAAAAGAAGATCAATCAGATATCCCAAGAACATACATTGCCAATTAATATTTATAGTTTATCTGGTGAATTATTAGTTAAATCTGAAGAAACCTTTGTCAATGATACGGTAGACAGACAATTAAGTCAGCAAATTATAGATACATTGGGTAGTGGCTATGAGAAGAGATATCTAGGGGTTTCGGAGAAAAACGGAGAACACTTTTTGTCCTCTTATACTTACATAAAGGATTATAAATCAAAGCCATTGGCGATCCTTAATTTGCCGTATTTAGAAGATGACAATTTCTTTTCTAGAGAATTATGGGAATCTCTAACAAGGTTAGGGCAAGTATATCTTTTGATGCTTTTGATTGCAATTGTTCTCGCATATTTTTTGTCAAAATATATAACGCGATCTCTTAAAACAATCTCTGATACTATTGATCAAACACGTTTAGATAAGCGTAATAAGAGAATCAGAATAGGTGATTCTAGTGATGAGATTTATTCGCTGGTAAATGCCTACAATAGTATGATTGATGAGTTAGAAGAAAGTGCAGCAATGTTGGCTAAAAGTGAGCGAGAAGCTGCTTGGAGAGAAATGGCTAAGCAGGTAGCGCATGAAATTAAAAACCCGCTTACTCCGATGAGATTGACTGTTCAAAGTTTTGAACGTAAGTTTGACCCTAATGATCCAACTATAGAGAAAAAAGTAAAGGAATATAGCGATACATTGATCCAACAAATTGATACTATGAGTTCAATAGCTTCTGCATTTTCTAATTTTGCTCAAATGCCTGCGCAGAAAAGTGAAACATTAGATGTTGTAAAAATTGTTGGGTTAGCATTGGACATTTTTAATGAAGATTATATAGTTTTTCCTTCAGAAAAAGAGGAGATTATTGCTAAGTTCGATAGAACACAATTAATAAGAGTGGTAACTAACTTGGTTAAAAATGCGATACAAGCAATATCAGAAGATCATACGCCTAAGATTATGGTGAATGTATTTACAGAAAAAGAAGATGTTGTTATAACGGTTGCAGATAATGGAGTAGGAATAAATGAAGAAAACAAAAAGAAGATATTCGAACCAAAGTTTACAACTAAGAGTAGTGGTATGGGATTAGGGTTAGGTATGGTTAAAAATATTGTGGAAACGTATAGCGGAAGCATTACCTTTACATCTCAAGAAGGAAAGGGAACAGTTTTTAAAGTGAAGTTTCCAAAACTATAATTTGCACATAAATAGAAAAACTATGAAAGAGTATAAATTAGAATCTTTGATTTACTATTCTAAACTTACATTAGATAAGGAACATATCTTAAAATCTTCTTCAAAGGACATTCAAGAAAAATTAGATCTTTATGCTAAAGATGGATGGAGATTAGTATCCACCGATGTTGAAGATTTTGGTATAGGAATGTATTTCTATTTATACTTCGAAAGAGATTTAAAATAACAAACAAACAATTAATACAATGTATAATAACGTTCTCACATCTCATAATGGTGGTATAACAACAATTACGATCAATCGTCCATCAAAATTAAATGCGCTTAATAAAGAAACTATTCAGGAATTACATGATGCATTTGATGAGGCAAATAAAAATATTAAAACTAAAGTAATTATTATAACCGGAAGCGGAGAAAAGGCTTTTGTTGCAGGTGCTGATATTAGTGAGTTTGCTAATTTCTCTATTGATCAAGGAGGACAGTTGGCGGCAAAAGGACAGGAGTTGCTTTTTGATTTTGTTGCTAATCTATCGACACCAGTAATCGCGGCGGTAAATGGATTTGCACTTGGTGGGGGACTAGAATTAGCTATGTCCGCACATTTCAGAATTGCAAGTGATAATGCTAAAATGGGATTACCAGAAGTATCATTGGGCGTAATACCAGGATATGGAGGAACCCAACGCTTACCGCAATTGGTCGGAAAAGGAAGAGCTATGGAAATGATTATGACTGCAGGTATGGTTGATGCGAACCAAGCATTAAATTATGGTCTTGTAAATCATGTTGTTTCTCAAGAAGAACTATTACCACTTGCGGAAAAATTAGCAAGTAAAATTATGCGAAACTCATCTGTGGCTATTGGTGCTGCAATTAATTCAGTTAACGCGGCTTATGAAGATGGCGTTAATGGTTTTGAAACAGAAATAAAAGAGTTCGGTAGTTGTTTTGGAACTAAAGATTTTAAAGAAGGAACTACGGCATTTTTAGAAAAAAGAAAAGCTGATTTCCCTGGGAAATAAGGTAGTATGAAAAGAAAAGGTTTTTTCTTAATTGTAATTACTTTGTTCTTTATTTCATTTATTTCCGGTCAAGATAAATCAAGGATAAATTCAAAATCCCTCGATACTATTGGAAATATAGAATATAGGGGAAACCCTTATTCAAGCACTTATAAGCGATTTTCGCCACGAGTTGGTGCAGGTATTCAGAATTCTTTTTATTCGGAAATTGGATTGTCGAGACATACCTGCACTTATAGTGATGTAGGCTTTTTTTCTAATAATTATTATGTTGCTATAGAATGGTCTCCTATTAAGGCTAAGGATGTTTATGGGGTAAAAATAGGATATGAAATCAATATGATTCCTTTATTAAGCCTTGGTGTAGAAGCAAAATATCAAACTAATTTTGATATGAATGATTTTGTGATCACTCCAAAGGTAGGTTTAGGTATTTTTGGTGATCTCAATGTATTTTACGGTTATAATATATCAACTAATGGAAATCCTTTTCCTGATATAGGGAAACACCAATTTTCCATAGTCCTTAATTTACACAAGAATTTTTTAGGTTATCTATAGAAATTCATTTCATCAATATATTCCCATACCTCTTTGGGTAGTAATGGTCTGATATTTTTATCTTCAGTAATAGCTTTTCTTATAAAGGTGGAAGATATTTCCATTATAGGAGCATTAACTCTTTGAATCTTTGCGTGATTATTAAATTGATGCTCTGTTATGCCTTCAGAAATTCGAGGATATACATAAACATTATGGTTTTCTAAAATCACCTCATAGTTCTTCCATTTATGAAAGCTTTTAAGATTATCCTCTCCCATAATAAGATTAAATTGATGATTCTCGTACTTCTCCTGTAGATGTGCTAACGTATGAACCGTATAGTTGGGCTGAGGTAGCTTAAACTCAATATCACTTGGTTTTAGTTTAGGATATGATTCTGTAGCTCGATATACCATTTCTAATCGATGATTATTATCTAATAATGAGCTTTTCTTTTTAAAAGGATTATGAGGTGTTACCATCATCCAAATTTCATCAAGATCAGAATATTCCGCCATATGATTAGCAATCGCTAGGTGACCTATATGAATGGGATTAAATGTTCCGAAGTATAAGCCTATCTTTTTCATTGGAAACTTTTATTTACCCTAAAATAAATTTTTTCACAAGTTGTAGCACCTCTGCTTTTGCTTTTTCAAGATCGTCATTGGTAATGATCGCATCAAACTGTGGAGCGGTTGCTAATTCTGTAGAAGCTTTAGCAACACGCATATTAATTTTATCCTCAGATTCGGTTTTACGTTTCTTTAAACGAATTTTTAATTCTTCAATACTTGGTGGTTTTACAAAAATAGCTAGTGTACGATCAGGGTAGATTCTCTTGATGTCCAATCCTCCAACAACATCAATGTCAAAAATCACATGCTTTCCCTTATCCCAGATACGTTGCACCTCTTTTTTTAGAGTACCATAAAAATTATCACGGTATACTTCTTCCCATTCCAGAAATTCATCGGCTTTGATTTTGTCTTTAAACTCTCTTAAAGAAAGAAAATAATAATCTTTTCCGTGTATTTCTCCACCACGAGGTTCTCTAGAAGCAGCAGATATTGAGAAATCTAAATTCAGCTCCTCTTTATGTAATAAATATTTAACTAAAGTAGTTTTTCCACTGCCTGAAGGTGCAGACAACACTATAAGTTTTCCTTGTTTCATCTATATAAATTTTACCGTAAGGGTAAAGGATTATGTAAATCCACTTTTTTATAAAATATTGTTGTAAATCGTTATAAAATATTCAGCAACTGTTCTTTTATCTTTTCTAATTCATCTTTCATCTGAACTACCAGTTGTTGCATTGGAGCATAATTAGATTTACTTCCAATAGTATTAATCTCTCGACCAATTTCTTGTGTAATGAATCCTAATTTTTTACCGTTAGAATCTTTAGTATTTATAGTGGTAGTAAAGTATTCTAAATGGTTGGCAAGTCTTACTTTTTCTTCTGTGATATCAAATTTTTCTAAATAATACACCAATTCTTGTTCAAAACGATTTTCGTCAACTTGTTCCTTTAATTCAGAGACTGCTTTGTGTAAACGTTCTCTAACTACTTCGATACGCTCTGGATCAATTGCAATTACTTTTTCAAGTAAATCCCCGATGTTTTTAACGCGCGTAATAAAATCCTTTTCTAAAGCTTTTCCTTCGTCAAGCCTATAGTTTTCTATAGCTTTAAGAGCATCAGATAAACCTCCTTTTATAGCTTCAAATTCTTTTTTATCAACTTCTGCACGTTCTGTTTTTAAAGCATCTGGCATTCGAACTGCCATTTTTATCAACTCTAATTCTTCTTGCTTCGCATAAAGAGAGATAGAGCCTAGTTGTTTCATGTAATCTTTTACTATAGATTCATTGATTTTAGTAGAGTTTTCTTCTCCAGTTACTTCTACATATAAACTAAAGTCCACTTTCCCTCTTTCTAGGGTTTTAGCAATGGTTTTACGCATTTCCAGCTCTTTTTCACGATATTGAGAAGGAATTCTAGCGTTTAGGTCTAAATTTTTGCTGTTTAAAGATTTTACCTCAATGGTAATTTTCTTTGTAGGAAGTTGAAGGATAGACTTCCCAAAACCTGTCATTGATTTGATCATATGCTTATATCAGTACTCGATTAAAAAATTACACGAAGATACATAAAAGTAGTGAGGTGAAGGTCTTGTGAACCATTTTAGACACTATCTAGGTGCTTTTGGGTAATTATACTTCTCTATACATAATAATTTTATCAATATATGTTTCTTTTTCTAAGAAGAAATTAGGAATAATCCCTGATTGTATAAACTCTATTTTTTTATACAAAGCAATTCCAGGATAGTTATTTTTGTATACTTCTAACCATACTGTTTTCAAAATTTCATTTTGTTTTGCCCAGTCTATTATATTTTGAAGTAATAAAGTTCCAATTCCTTGATTTTGCCACTCTGTGTGTATTCCCATTCCAATCATTCCGGTATGTTCCATTTTTTTTCGCCAGCTACCGGTTAGATCTATATTTCCAATCATCACATTTTCGCATAAAGCTACTAGGATAATACTATTTTTCTCGGATTGAAATCTTTCTATTAAATCTCTCTCTTGATCGATGTCATTAGGATATTCGCTTTCGAATAAGGGTAGGGTTAGAGTACCTTTTAGATATTGAAGTTTAAGTTTTAATAAAGCAGGAGCATCATCAGAGATTGCTTGTCTAATAGTTATAAGCTCGTTACTTTTAGATGTGTATGTTTTTGAAAAAAAGCTCAACTATGCATTTGGATTTTTATCCCTGATTCTTTTATAAAACTTTATTCCCATCATTAATAAAACAGCTAATAATAGAATACCAATTACTCCATAAATCCAATTAACAGCATCTCTTATTATTACTAGAAATATAACTGCGAAAAGGATGATAGTTGCTCCTTCATTCCATAATCTCATTTGGTTAGAAGTCCATTTAATGATCCCTTCCTGAAGCTGCTTGAATATCTGATGACTTTTAAGGTGGTATACGAAAAGAAGTACTACAAAGCCTAATTTCACGTGCATCCATGAATCATTTAATATTCCTGGTCTTAAAATTAATAAACAAATAGCAAATGTTGTTGCTAATATCGCTGAGGGCCATGTAATAATATACCAAAGTCGCTTAGCCATTAGCTTAAGTTGATCGCCTAATATTTCTCTATCAGGAGAAGGTTTTTGAAAGGCTTCGATCTGATAAATAAATAACCGAGGGATATAAAAAAGCCCTGCAAACCATGTAATAACAAAGATCAGGTGCAGAGCTTTTATATAGTTATAGTATTCTTGCATTTATTCTTCTACGAAAAGATAATTAAGTTGCAAGGTATTGAATTCTGAGTTAAAGCTTTTTATTTCTTCAGAAATTAATTTATTAAAGGAATTTAGTTGATCATCGATCTGTTTGGTTAATTGATTTTTTACAGCGATGTCTTGTGTTGTAGGTCCAAAATCTCCCATTCCGACTAAAGAATTTAAATGTCCTAACTTATTGGTTAATTTTATCGGGAAGTTCAAGGGATCCTGACCGCTTCGATTTTTAGTTTGATATAATGCCTTTTCAATTTCACCAAATTTTTTCTGAAGATCTTTAGCTTTAGTAACTAAATCTTTTGTTTTTTCATTGTCTTTATATTGCGTTGAAAAAGATTTTAATTGTGTATTTATTTTTTTGATTTTTTTGATGGATTGATGCGCTTGATCTACTGTTTTATTTACACTAGTAATAAAATCAAATTGTTGATGCATTTGTTGTAAAGTAGCTTCTGCTCGTGGATCAGCAAGTATAGTAAACGGTTGAGAAACTTCTTTTCCGTTTACATTTAAACTAACCTTGTAAGTACCGGGCACTGCCTTTGGACCATCAAGATTTGCCCACCATAATATCATTCCTTTTAATTTTTCTGCACCATCACCTCGCATATTCCAGTTAAATTGGTTAGCTCCTTTTTTTAGATCATTTAACTTGTCTTTTTTCTCTTTTGCTTTAGTGCTAAAAGACTTAATAGTGTCACCTTTTGTATTAAAATAGGTAAGTGATATAGTATCTTTTTTCTTGTCAAAGTTTTTAAGGTTAAAATAAGTAATCACTCCGCTTGGATGATTAGTTCCTTCAGTTTTAGAACCTTTTCTGCCACCACCGCGCATTCTATATGTGTCTTTGGGTTTAAAGAGAATATTTTCTTTGGTTTTGGAATCACTATTAAGTTGATGCAATACAGTAAGATCATCAATGATCCAAAGACTTCTCCCTTGAGTCGCTACTACTAAATTATTTTCTTTAATAGTTAGATCAGTAATAGGTACAATCGGAAGGTTTAATTGAAAAGCTTTCCAATTAGAACCATCGTCAAACGAAATATACATTCCTGTTTCGGTACCAGCATATAGTAACCCTTTTCGTTTAGGATCAGCACGAAGCACACGAGTAAAATGCTCATTGTTTATTCCTGAGGTTATTTTTGTCCAAGACTGGCCATAATTAGTAGTTTTGTATAAATAGGGAGCAAAATCACCAGACTTATAACGAGTTCCTGCTATATAGCAAGTACCCTCATCAAAACTACTTGGCTCTATGCTATTAATCATCATCCATTCCGGCATGCCTTTAGGAGTTACGTTGTTCCAGTTTTTTCCGCCATCCTGACTTACATGAACCAGTCCATCATCACTTCCTGTCCATAGTAATCCTTCTTTTATAGGGCTTTCTGCAGCAGCAAAAATTGTACAGTAATATTCTACAGAAGTATTATCCTGAGTGATTGGACCTCCTGAAGATTTTAACTTGTTAGGATCATTTCGAGTTAGATCTGGGCTAATTATCTCCCAACTTTGACCTTCGTTTTCAGTTACATGAACTTGATTGGAAAAGGTATATAGTTTATTAGGGTTATGTTTTGAAAACATAATAGGGAAATTCCATTGAAAACGATACTTCATGTCTTCAGCACCATGTCCCATTGGATTATCGGGCCAAACGCTAATTGACCTCACAGTTTCTGTCTTGTGATTTACTCTAGTTAAAAAACCATCATAACTACCTCCATATACGATGTCATTATTTTTAGGATCTATCGCAATATGTGCTGATTCTCCTCCAGCAGTAGATTCCCAGTCATCTTCGGATATAGACCATCCAGTACTTCTGTGATTGATTCTAATAGTAGAATTATCTTGTTGCGCAGCATAAATTCTATAAGGGAAACTATTATCTGTGGTTACACGATAGAATTGAGAAGTAGGTTGATTGTGATAAGTACTCCAGGTTTCTCCACCATCATAGGTAATTTGTGCGCCTCCATCATCGCCCATAATCATACGTTTTGGATTTTCTGGAGCAATCCAAAGATCATGATGATCTCCATGTGGTGCTCTGAAGCTACTAAAGTTTTTCCCGCCATCCTTACTTTTATGATAAGATACATTTACTACGTACAGAACATCTTTATCACTTGGATCCGCATAGATACGAGTGTAATACCAGGCACGTTGACGAAGACTACGATCACTATTTAAGAGATTCCAAGTTTCTCCTCCATCATCACTTCGATAAACACCACCTTTTTCTTTGTTCTCCACAATCGCCCAAACTCTTTCACTATCAACAGGAGAAACAGTTATTCCCATAATTCCTAATGTATCTTTTGCAAAACCTTTGTTCTTTGAGATTTCTTTCCAGGTTTTTCCACTGTCAGAACTTTTCCATAGAGCAGAACCATTTCCACCAGAGCTTAAACTATATGGTGTTCTTCTGGCATTCCAGGTAGAAGCGTATAAAATTCTCGGGTTATTCGGATCTAATGTAAGATCAACTGCTCCGGCATCCTGATTAGCAAATAACACTTTATTCCAGTTTTTTCCACCATCAATACTTTTGTAAACACCGCGATCTTGAGTAGGTTTATATATGTTTCCTAAAACTCCAGCATATACAATATCAGGGTTGGTAGGATGTATGGCAATTCTTGGTATATGCCTACTTTTTGGCAAACCAGATTGCACCCAAGTTTTTCCTGCATCAATACTTTTCCAAACTCCATAACCAGAAGACACATTACCTCGAAGTGTTTTTTCACCACCACCAACATAAATTACATTTGGATCACTTTTAGAAACGGAAATAGAACCAACCGATCCACCAAAGAACCCATCAGAAATGTTTTCCCAAGTACGTCCACCATCAGTTGTTTTCCAAACCCCACCACCGGTAGCTCCAAAGTAGAAAAGATTAGGTTTTCCAGGAACACCTGTTACAGCAGCACTTCTTCCACCTCTAAAGGGACCAACTAATCGATATTCAAGTGCATCGTATAGCTCCTCGTTATATGTTTGTGCTTTTAATGATGAAAAATTGCCAATCAAAAGAATGGCAACCAGAGTAAGTTTAAAAATTCTTGAGTACATTTAGTTGAGTTTAGAGATTACGCCGTAGCACGTAAAATTCATAGTTAGTAGATTTGATGGTCCACTAAAATCTGGAATAAATGGCTATTGAGAAAGATTTTCACGTAATTTTAACCTTAGTTGATTCGATTACTCTGTTTCTGAGGTATATTTCCAAAGAAAGCGAACTAGGCAGTTTTTGGAAGCGCTAATGTTTTTCTTACTTCTCTATTTAAATAATATCCAGTAAGAATTGTAGAGAGTACATCAGCAATCGGAAAAGCAATCCAAACTCCTAAAACTCCTAAAAAAGGAGGTAATAATAGGATAAGTGGAATTAAAAAGAAACCTTGTTTTGTTAAACTTAGTAATAATGCGGGTATTACTTTTCCTATAGATTGAAAATATGCAGATCCTATAAGTTGCACTATGATTACAGGAGTTGCAAGAAATACAATACGTAACGCCGAAGGTGTTCGTTTCAGAATTTCTCTATTATCAGCCAGTGTTTCCGGATCCAATGATTCTTTGGTACTTACGAAAATGGAAATAAATTCTTGAGGAAAAACCATGATGATAATAAATATTAAAATCGCTAGTATCCCGCCATAAGTGATAGAAGTATTAATAGATTCTCGTACTCTTTGAAATTTTTCTGCACCATAATTATATCCAGCGATCGGCATAAACCCTTGATTAACACCAATTACAGGAAATAAAGCAAACATAAGTACTGTTCTTATAATTCCATAAGAAGCGATATCCAGTTCATCACCATAATTACCAAGAACATTATTTAATAATATTCCTAATACAGCAATGGTTCCTTGTCTTGCTAAAGTAACAAAGCTTAAACCGCTTATTTCATTAACAATTTTCTTTTTTAGTTTTATGCATTCGAGATTTAATTGTAGTTCACTTTTGACAATAAAAAACCATAGAATAAACCCAAAGCAAATAGCATAACTAATAAAGGTTGCCCAAGCAGCTCCTTCCATTCCATACCCCATTACATTGATTAGTAGGTAGTCTAGAAAAATATTTCCAATGGCTGGCAATATCATTGCAACCATTGCAAATTTTGGTTTGCCTTCTGCGCGTATTACATTGTTACCCATCATTGCCATAGATAACATCACAATACCATAAAGAACGATTTTATAGTAAACTAAGGCATACTCTTTAAAAGAATCTTCAGCTCCTAGAAAACCAATAAAAAAATCTTGAAATAATAAGCCCACTAATGCTAGTGAACCAGAAATTAGAAAAGTAAGTGTTGTCTGATTTCCAAAAACTCTTAATGCTTTATCGTGATCACCAGAACCTAAGGCTCTTGATAAAACAGAACTACCTCCAATACCTATCGCTAGACCAATAGCTCCAATAAAAAAGGTGAATGGAAGTACAACCTGTACGGCTGAAATTGCTAATCCACCAATCCAATTTCCTAAGAAAGCAGTATCAACAATCATGTTTAAAGACATGACTAATATTCCTATAGAAGCTGGAACAGCCTGTTGGATTAAAAGTTTGCCAATGGGTTGTGTTCCTAAAGTTTCAGAACTTATTTTTGTCATTTCAGAACAGGGGTTTTAGCTTCAACCCAATTATTTACCCAATTACCTAATATATCAGACCAATCATCACGATCATTAAGACAAGGAATCGTAGTAAACTCTTTTCCACCAACTTCATGAAAAATTTCTTCTCCTTCCATGGCTATTTCTTCAAGTGTTTCTAGACAATCAGATACGAATGCTGGTGTAACAATAGCCATTTTTTTGATTCCTTCTTTACCCATTCTTTCAATAGTCCTATCGGTATAAGGTTGTAACCAGGGATCGAATCCTAATCTAGATTGAAATGAAGTAGAATAGGTTCCATTTTTAAGGCCTAACTTTTTAGCTACTTGTACAGTTGTTATCTCACATTGATGACGATAACAAAATTCATGTTGTACAGATCCTTTTTTAAAGCAACATTTCCCATCCATTTTACAATTTCCATTACTAACATCACTTTTTCTAATGTGTCTTTCAGGTACTCCGTGATAGCTAAATAAAAGATGTTCATAATCTAAATCTTTAATTTTTTCAGCAATACTATTGGACAATACCTGTATATATTCCTCCTTATTATAGAATGCAGGAATATCTGTAAATTTCATGTTTGGAAAATGTTCTTTTCGTAGTTCTTCTGCAAGTACCAAAATAGTTTCGGTAGTTGCCATTGCAAATTGCGGATATAATGGAATAATTAAAACTTCACTAACTCCTTTATCGTGTAATTCTTGCAATCCTTTTTTTATACTTAAAGAACCATATCTCATTGCTAATCCAACTGGAACAGAAGTTCGTTCAGCTACTTTTTTCTGTAGCCTTTCGGAAAGAACAATTAGTGGAGAACCTTCATCCCACCATATTTTTTTATAAGCTGCAGCAGATTTTTTTGGACGAGTATTTAGGATAATTCCTTTAACTAATAAAGTTCGGGCCCATAGTGGGACATCGATAACTCGTGGATCCATTAAAAATTCACCAAGATATTTCTTTACATCTTTTGGATCTGTACTATCAGGGGATCCTAAATTGACAAGAAGTACTCCTTTACTCATAGTTTTTCTTTTTCGAGAGGTAAAAATACAAACTATTCCATGGATAGATCATAAAATTATAATAAGACTTATTTATAGTATTATTGTATACAAAGTGATTAAATAAAATATCAAAATAATGTGAATGTAACCTGTGTTTTTAGTCTCTTAATAATTTTATTTACAAGTTAAAATATTATAAACTAGGAAGTCCCAGATAATATTTTCTTATTTTTATAAGATCAAAAAAGCATTGAAATGAAACGTATTATTGTAGACGTAGAAAATGATAAATTGCCTTTTATCCTAGAATTATTAGAACATTTCGAATTTGTATCCGTGTTAGGAGATACAGATGAGGATGATAGGGGAATGTATGACTCGATAGTTTCTTTACAGAAAGGAGAAGGAATTCCTGTTAAAGAACCTTTAGACCAATAAATTAGCTAAGATTCATAACGTATTTTTTAGGTGTAGTTCCAAATTTCTTTTTAAAAGCAGCTATAAAATGGCTTGCAGTACTATACCCTACTTTTAATCCTACTTCGTTCACATTGTGACCTCCAGAGGCTAATAGTTGTCGAGCAACTTCCATTTTGTAATCAAATAAAAAAGCATATACAGGTTCTCCATAGATCTGTTTAAAACCATCTTTGAGTTTACTTAGTGGTAAACCTATTTCTTTTGATAATTCTTGAAGAGTAGGAGGTTCCGCCATTCTGGAAATAATGATTTCTTTCGCTTGCTTAATTTTAAGAACATTTTCTTCATCGACTAGAAAAGGACATTGGTCTATATCAGCATCTTCCGGTTTATTAAAGTATAAACTTAACAATTCATAGGATTTACCTTTAAAGTATAATAATTTAATAGAGTTGTGTAAATTATAATTCAATATTTGGTTTAACACCACCATCATAGAAGGAGAAATATCTGCATCAGTATAATATTTTTTATCTCGATTTCCTTCTCCTAGAAAAGGAATGTAATCTGCTTCTTTTGAAAACAATGAATGAAATTTTTTGATAGAAATTAAAAGAGATACCAGACAAGAATCTTTTTCCATTTCTAGATTCATTGGAAGGTCTCGCTGAGGATTATAAAGTAGAAGGGATTTTTTTTCTGGTAGGGGTATTGCGTAACTTCCGTTGTTAAAATTAAACTTCATACTACCTTTTACACAGAAATGAAACTGGATGTAGCTACTATTGATATCTCGTATAATTCGTTGATTATCATTTGTTTCATTTTGAAACTTTAGAATATAGAAACCGTCTTCTATAATGGTTTCTTCAAGAATTCCTGGAGCGTTATTTTTTAGTTGTATTTCCATGTTTACAAAAATATTTATTTAGAATAAATCTAAACAATTCTATTAACAATCTTTGGTACTTCTACAAAAATAGGTGTTTTTACCTGATTTTGTGTTTTTGAAGGTGTAAACAACGCTTTTCGATACTTAAAAAACTTCTAGCGTTATTTTTTAAACCAGATGTAGGATATTTTTGCTACGGAAAAATTGAGACAACCCAATGGAACCTCACCTACGTACGAAAGGAGCTAATTTTTATACAATTGGTCTCAGCTATAAAAAAGCTGATGCTGAGATACGTGGTCATTTTAGTATAAATGAGGAAGCAAAGACATCAATTCTAAATCAGGCGAAGGAAGAAGGAGTAGAAGGATTATTAGTAATGTCTACTTGTAATCGTACTGAACTATACGGTTTTGCGCAACACCCGTTTCAATTGATTAAACTTTTATGTGAGCATACGCACGGGACTGTGGAGGAATTCGAGAAAGTTGCATATGTTCATAAAAACAGCAAGGCAGTTTCGCATTTATTTAGAGTAGGAACTGGGTTGGATAGTCAGATTTTGGGTGATTTCGAAATTATAGGACAAATAAAAGCCGGTTTTCGAGCTTCTAAGAAAATTCAAATGATCAATCCGTTTTTAGAACGATTGACAAATGCGGTTATCCAAGCTAGTAAACGTATCAAAAATGAAACTGAGATTTCTAGCGGTGCAACATCGGTTAGTTTTGCTGCGGTTCAATACATTTTGGCACGTGTTCCTTATGTATCTGATAAAAATATATTGTTATTTGGTACTGGAAAAATAGGAAGGAATACTTGCGAAAATCTAGTAAAGCATACTAAAAATGATCATATTGTTTTAATTAATCGTACTCGAGATAAGGCTGAAAAAGTAGCAGGAAAATTTAACCTGATAGTTAAAGATTATGATAATCTTAAACAAGAAGTTGATCATTCTGATGTATTAATTGTGGCTACTGGGGGTCAAAAACCTACAATTACCAAAGATAGTATTAGTACGGATAAGCCATTACTTATTTTGGATTTGTCTGTTCCAAAAAATGTGGATACCAATGTCACAGAATTACCAAATGTTACTTTAGTCCATATGGACCATTTGTCTAAAATTACAGATGATACATTGCAACGAAGAAGAGTCCATATTCCTAAAGCAGAAGGTATTATTGATGAAGTTAAGTCGGAATTTGATAGTTGGTTAGAGACTAGAAAATTTGCTCCAACAATAAAGGCATTAAAAAATAAATTAGCTTCTTTTAAGGATGCAGAAATTAATTTGCAACGTAAAAAGATATCTGATTTTAATGAAGAACAAGCTACGATTATTAGTGATCGTATTATTCAAAAAATTACAAATCACTTCGCTAGCCATCTTAAAGATGAAAACACCTCTTCTGATGAAAGTATAGAACTGATTCAGAAAGTATTTCAAATACACAATAAGTAGTGCAAAATAAGACAATCCGTATTGGTACAAGAGATAGCGAGTTAGCACTGTGGCAAGCTCATACTGTACAAGACAAGTTAAATAACCTTGGATATTCTACAACTTTAGTGCCTGTAAAATCTACAGGAGATATTGTTTTGGACAAGCCACTGTATGAATTAGGAATAATAGGGATTTTTACTAAGACTCTTGATATTGCTATGATTAACAATGATATTGATATCGCTGTTCACTCCATGAAAGATGTTCCCACTGCATTACCAAAAGGAATTGTAGAAGCAGCTGTTTTGGAAAGAGCCAATGTACAAGATATTTTGATACATAAAGGACTTGATTTTTTACAAACCCAAGGAATTATAGCAACTGGTAGTTTAAGAAGACAAGCTCAGTGGTTACATAAATATCCTGAGCACTCCGTAGTTGATTTAAGAGGTAATGTAAATACTAGAATGCAAAAATTACAAAATAATGATTGGAACGGAGCTATTTTTGCAGCCGCCGGATTAGAAAGAATTAATCTAAAACCGAAGGATTATCTAGATCTTGATTGGATGGTTCCTGCTCCGGCTCAAGGTGCTATGTTGGTTGTGGCAAAAGAAGAAGACACGTATTGTTTAGAAGCGCTTTCTAATCTTGATCATATCGATTCTAATACGTGTGTACGTATTGAAAGAGAATTTTTAAGAGAATTAGAAGGAGGTTGTACTGCTCCTATTGGAGCTCTGGCAAAAATAAAAGAGGATCAAGTTCATTTTACTGGAGTTTTATTTAGCTTGGATGGGAAAGATAAAATCGAAATATCCAAAACCATTGGATTAAAGGATATCAAGAATTTTGGAAAGAGTTGTGCTCAGGAAGTCTTGAGTAAGGGAGGAAAAGAATTAATGAAGAAAATTAAAGCAGATCTAAAATAATTGAATGCTAGCGCCTCCATATTATCCACAAGAAAACTCTCTTTATCTCAAAAAGAATTATTGCTAAATTCAGGTATTGGATACGTAGAATATGACGCTATAGAAATTGAATTGTTGGAAATTGATAATAATCCAAAAATCCGAAACGCAATATTTACTAGCAAAAATGCAGTAAGAGCAGTTCTTACATCAGAATATAGCATAGAAAATTGCTTTTGTGTAGGGGAGAATACTAAAAAACTTTTGGAGGAGAATGGACTAAAAGTGATCGAAATTGCCCAAAATGCTTCGGATTTAGCTGAAATTATAGTAAAAAACTATAAAAATGAACAGTTCTGTTTTTTTTGTGGAAATATGAGGAGAGAAGAATTACCTTTAATATTAAAGAATAATACTATTGAATTAGAGGAGATAATAGTGTACAAAACAAGTATGAAATCTAAGAAGTTCGATCGTATGTTTGATGGGATATTATTTTTTAGTCCATCTGGAGTGCAAAGTTATATGATGAATAATTCAATGGAGGAAAGCGTAGCTTTCTGCATAGGAAATACAACAGCTTCTGAAGCTAGAAAATATACTAAAAATAGTATTGTTGCTAACAAACCAACCGTAGAGAATGTTCTTGTTCAAGCGGTAAAATACTTTTATAAACGGATATGATAAAAAACGATTTATTTCTTAAAGCTTTAAAAGGAGAAACTGTAGATCGACCTCCAGTTTGGATGATGCGTCAAGCAGGAAGATATTTACCAGAATTCATGGCGTTAAAGAAGAAGTATGATTTCTTTACAAGATGTAGAACACCAGAATTGGCATCGGAAATTACGGTACAACCTATCGATATTATTGGGCCTGATGCGGCAATTTTATTTAGTGACATTCTTGTAATTCCACAGGCTATGAATATCGAGGTGGAGATGAAAGATGGTATAGGTCCTTGGTTGCCAAATCCAATTCGATCTCAAGCAGATGTAGATCAGGTGATCGTTCCTAACATTGATGAAGAACTTGGATATGTTATGGATGCGATCTCTTTGACAAAAGAAAAACTCGATAATAGAGTCCCTCTTATTGGCTTTGCAGGATCACCCTGGACTATATTGTGTTATGCGGTGCAAGGACAAGGTTCTAAGAATTTTGATAAAGCAAAAGCTTTTTGTTTTACACAACCAAAAGCTGCACATCAGTTGTTACAAAAGATTACAGATACTACAATTGCATATTTAAAGAAAAAAGTAGCGACTGGAGTAAATGCTGTTCAGGTATTTGATAGTTGGGGAGGAATGCTCTCTCCTGTAGATTATCAAGAGTTTTCTTGGAAATATATTCAGCAGATTGTAGATGCGCTAAAAGATGAAACAGAAGTAATTGTATTTGGTAAAGGTTGTTGGTTCGCATTAAACGAAATGGCAAATTCTGGAGCTGCAGCACTTGGAGTAGATTGGACTTGTTCGGCAAGAAATGCTAGATACCTCACCGGAGGAAATATAACATTACAAGGAAATTTTGATCCGTCTCGATTATTGTCTCCTCCATCAGACATAAAAAAGATGGTAAAACAAATGATTGACGAATTTGGTAAAGATCGATATATAGCAAATTTAGGGCATGGGATTTTGCCTAATATTCCTGTAGAAAATGCCAGAGCTTTTGTAGATGCGGTAAAAGAGTATCAGGTAAAAAATGAAAATTAGAAGCCTGATTAGGAAGTTTAATTTCTGGCAATTATTTAAGATTGCGGGCTTGATGTTTAAAAAGCCACGGTATATATTCCCGACATTGAGAGCTACTAAAAGAACATTAGTTATATGCGATTCTTTATATGGAAAAAGCCATCATAAAAATGGAAAAGCAAATGCATTTAGACATGCAATATGGAATGTGTTGATTTGTCAGAAAGTATTTGATATTTCTAAAGATGAAATTAAGGCTATTACATGGTCGGATAAGGTGACTACATTACATGAGAAATTAGCGCCTAATGAAGATATTCCTAAAGCAATGGATTTACATAACAATCAATTAGGGAGAGAATATTTTAAAGAACTTAAAGATGTTATAGAACCCGAAGTAATTGCTTTTATAGAAGACAAAGTAACGCAAGCCAAATTGGTAATAAAAATTGAAGATACAGTCCGTTTTTCTAATGATTTAGTATATCTCTTAGAGTAATAACATTAGAAAATATACAAGAATTTTGAAACAAAACTGTTAAAACTACTACTTATTAGGAGTTAATCAAATTATCATATTATGATCAAAAATATAATTAGCGGTATCAAAGCGTATTTTGGAGGTTTTGCATTAATATCAAAATTAGGTTTATGGAAATACTTCGCTATTCCCATCCTTATTAGTGTTTTAACGGGAATTCTATTTATGACTTTAGCTTGGTTTTTATCTGATCCTTTAGGAAGTGTGATAGCAAAAGCCTGGGTTTGGGATTGGGGCTCAGAGACATTTGCGGTGATCAGTAAATATTTTAGTATTTTATTAATATTGGCGTTAGGATTGGTATTGTATAAGCATATAGTTATGGCGTTATCCGCTCCTTTTATGAGCCCAGTTTCAGAAAAAGTAGAGGCACATCTTTTAGGAGATAAACACGCTAATCATGAACATAGAAATACTTCGTTTAGACAGCAATTGATGAGAGGTATTCGTATCAATGTTAGAAATTTATTTAGAGAATTACTGTTTATTATTCCATTACTTATTCTGAGTATTATTCCTGTGATAGGAATATTGGCTACTATATTAATCTTTGCGGTACAGGCTTACTATGTTGGTTTTGGTAATATAGATTACACTATGGAACGTCATTTTAAGTATAAGGATAGTATTGAATTTGTTAGAAAGAATAGAGGGATGGCTATTGGTAATGGTATCGTATTTATGTTAATGCTATTTATACCTATAATAGGATTTATAATAACGTTACCAATCTCTGTAGTTGCTGCATCTTCAGAAACAGTTAAAATATTAGATAGAGAGGGTCTTATCAGGGTAGATACTAAACAAAAAGTTTCTAAAATTGAAGCATAAGAGATGAAAGAAAAATTTTATCAATATATACAAGAATTACAAGATACTATTACTGCAGGTATAGAAAACATAGATGGCCATGCTCAATTTAAGGAGGATATTTGGAAACGACCAGAAGGAGGAGGAGGTCGAACACGAGTGATAGAAAATGGGGAAGTTTTTGAAAAAGGAGGAGTTAATATTTCTGGAGTTCATGGGAAATTGCCTAAAGCGATGCAAAGTTATTTTAATGTCGGTGATGTAGATTTTTTTGCTTGTGGACTATCTTTAGTTTTACATCCGAAAAACCCTATGGTACCAACAGTGCACGCTAATTGGCGATATTTCGAAATGTATGATTCTGATGGCCCTATTGTAGATAGTTGGTTTGGTGGTGGTCAAGATCTTACTCCTTATTATTTGTTTGATGAGGATGCGAAACATTTTCATCAAGTATCTAAAATAGCGTGTGATAAACACAATCCTGAATTTTATCCTTTGTATAAGAAAAAATGTGATGAGTATTTTTATAATGCACATAGAAACGAAGGTCGTGGAGTAGGAGGTCTGTTTTTTGATTATTGTAAAAAAACAGAGAAAATGACTATGCAAAATTGGTATAATTTTGTTACTGAAGTAGGCAATAGCTTTTTGGAAGCCTACATTCCTATTGTGGAAAGAAGAAAAGAAATGGACTATTCAGATCTTCAAAAAGATTGGCAAGAAATTCGACGTGGACGATATGTAGAGTTTAATTTGGTACACGATAAGGGTACACTTTTTGGATTAAAAACAAATGGTAGAATTGAAAGTATATTGATGAGTTTACCTCCGCAGGTTCAATGGAAATATGACCATCAACCAGAATCAGGTACCGAAGAATCACGGTTACTAGAAATTTTAAAGAATCCAATAGAGTGGGTGTAATCCTACGAAAAAGAAGTTAAAAACCGGTATTTTTGAAATTTTAGTTCGTTAAAATGCATAAAAATTAGGATAAAGTGTTGATAATAAGGTTTTTTTTATTATATTGCACGCACTTATGGGGCTTAGTAATAAATTTTTAACCAATTAACACCCAGAACCCTATGAAAAAAATTCTACTATTATTAACTGTAATCCTTCTGACCGGATGTCAATATTTCGAGGGAGGTAAGCAGAAAACCAAATTTTCAAGTTTCTCAAAAAACACAATCGAATTTCGTAAGAATACAATAATGCTTACGAAGGGGTATGAAAAAACAAGTCCAGGTCAATTTAAAACTAGACTGGATTCTCTTAAGGATAGCCCTAAATTTAAAAAGATTGCATTAGAGGAATTGAAAAAAATTGAGGACAAAAATGTTGATTTCCAACTTTTTGTTGATGAGAAAAATGTGGAGAATTATGTGTTTATTTATGCTTGCGATTATTTTCAATTAGATGAGCATAGAGCTGCTACAGTGGTAGAGGCTTTAAGTAGACAACTAAAGGACGAAGCACTTAGCCAAGAAGTTCGTTATAAAAGAATCCACGGAAGATTTTTCTTTACTCCAACCTCAAAAATTGTAAAGTTAAAATATCTAAAAGGATATAAACTAGAAAAGAAATATCAAGCGGAATATATTGTCGCTTCTAGATCTGGAGGTATAGGACTACTGATAAGTAATCTTGAAAATGTAGATTTCGAAAATTCTATTAAAAGATTAGCTTCGAAATAACATAATAATTCCAATAATGTTAATTGGTTTTATATAAAACTATAAAGGTATTGATGTTCTGATCAATACCTTTTTTATTGTCTTACAGTAAACTCTTTTGTATTTTAGAATTACAATATAGATTTATGAAAAAAGCTTTATTGATAATATGTTATCTGATTAGTATTGGATGTGCTCGTAATGTAGAACCTAGCGTGGAAAATGTTAATAAGATATTTGCTTCTCAGGATTTTACTTTCGAGTTTAACGAATTCGGTAGTATAAAGAAATCTATTAGCTTTAGAGATGATTATTTAGTGTATAAAAGTGATCAACCAACATTGAGACGAGAGATTACGTATGATGAGGTATTGTTAATCAATGATTTCATTCAAGAAATTGTAGATTCACATCAAAAGGGTCTGGATATAGAATCCTCATCTTATTATGTTCTTAAAAATACTGCTTATAAGACTGTGATTATTTCAGAACAAGAAGACTTTTATTTTGAAGCACTGTTAAAGACATTAAAATTAATAGAATAACATTTTACTCATCTTCTATTGCTTCTTCTATCGCCTTAAATTGCTTGATTGCAGTATTAGGTTCTATAATGTTATATCCTTTCCAGAAATTTGGATCATATTTAGACAAATAAGTAGATTGTACATTCTTATTTTCCTTACTATTCCTATATTCAGTTTCGGTAATACTTTTAGAATCAAAAACAATTATTTCATACTTATTTTTAGCATAACTAATCACATCGAGATTTAGCGAAAGTTGATTTTGCTTGTTCCTTCCTTTAACATATTTGTTTTTTTCAATGATGCTTAATGGCCTATCAACTCCAAATTTGTTTTCAGTAACTTTTTCGATAAACTTTACACCATATTTGCCATCAGAACCTTTCTTGAAAATAGTGGTACCACTATATCCATTTTCTTCAAAACTAACACCTAATAAATTAAAACTGCGTAATCGTTTAACATTTTTATAATCGATTCTTACAATTGCAAAATCTTCGGTATTTACATAGATGGTTCCTTTAAAATCTCCTCTTCGTTTAGGGGTGAATTTGATCACATATACTCCAACATCACCTAAAATGGTATAATCTACTCGTTCAAAAATATATCTACCCGAATTTTTAATCACATTCAATTTAGTATCTGATTGATAAAATGTTTCGTTAAAGAGGTTCTTAAGGTTCATTTTTCTGGATTTGAAGAAGAAATTTTCCTTAGGGTTTTCGATTCCATCTGCTATATCTTTGGCATCCTGATTAGCCTTTAGGATAGAGTCTACCTGTACTTTTTGGCTAAAGAGTCCTGATCTTATCTTTATGTAAGAATTAGGCTTTACATTGTCCTTAAAGATTTTCTCCATCTTCTTAAAGACTCCTTCTATAGATCCGTTGTTGTTTTTGTCGTATAATCTAGCTCCTTTAATTACATTAAGTTTTTGTTTATCTGTATTACCATAAAAGTCACATAATGCTTCAGCATAAAAAACGGAATTTCTAGGAATCACTCTGGATATGCTATCGACAAGTTTTTCATCAATCTCTTCTATGGTAGATTTTTTAAACTCAATATCCATTTTTTTTATATAATTGGTATTGGTTTCTCTAAAAAACAATCTGTTTTTGGAAAGATCTGATCTATAATTATCTTCCATATTATCGTCTACATTATCAATAATATCATCAATGTCCAGATCCTTATTGGAGATAAAAACGCTTTTTAATTCTATTGCTTTTGGTTCAATGTAGATAATACTATCGGTAATATTTTGTACTGCAACTCCTACTGTAGAATATCCCATTGAAGAAATATAGATAGAGTCAATTTTTGATTGAATTTCGTCTAAGGTAATATTAAAACTTCCTTCTTCATTTGTAACTACGCCTTGATTTTCTCCAATCTGAATGGTAGCATAGGGAATTGGCTGATTCGTTTTCTTATCAAATACCTTAGAGCTTATAGTTTGAGCTTTTATCGAGACGGCAATCATCCATATACCAAGGGTTAATAATACAATCTTATTCATTTTCATAGGATCAGTAGATTGGTAAAATTACACGATAATAGTATAGTTTTCATCATATGTATTACATAGTTACGACGAAAAACTATACTATTATGGTAATATATTCTTAAAATAAGACGATATACTTACTGATTTATAACAACAAAAGAGATGAATTACTTAAAATTAATAAGAATCTTTTTATTTATAATAATACTAACTAGAACTCTTAATCGCGATCTAGTCCCAATTGCTCTATGATTCCCCTTCTATTGCAGTGAATTGCTTAATAGCAGTATTTGGTTCAATAATGTTATGTCCTTTCCAAAATTCTGGATCGTATTTGGACAGGTATTGTGGTTTGATACTTTTGTTTTCTTTACTGCTTTGATACTCACCTTCAGTAATTGGTTGAGAATCAAAAATTACTACTTCATATTTGCTGATTTCACCAGCGCCAATATCCAACCCTAGAGATAGTTCATTTTGTTTTCGTCTACCTTTTACGAATTTGTTTTTTTCAATGATTTTAAGAGGTCTGTCAATACCAAAAACATTTCCTCTTGTTTTTTCGATGTATCGAACGCTATATTTTCCATCAGCACCTTTCGTAAAGATTGTTTTTCCTTTATACATTGTATCGTGAAAGCTAATCCCAAGTAAACCGAAGTTCTTTAGGTTTTTTACATTTTCATAATCAACTCTCATAATTGCAAAATCTTGAGTGTTTACATAGATAGTTCCTTTAAAATCAGCACCTCTCTTAGGTTCAAAATTAATAATGTATACACTGCTGTCATCTATAGTAGTATAATCTATTAATTCAAATTTATATCGCCCGGATTTATCAATAAAGTTTAATTTAGAGTCTTCTTGGAAGAACATGCTTGATAAAAGGTCCTTTAGAGATGATTTTCTATAGTTAAGAAAATAGTTTTCTTGATTTTTATTAGGTTTTTCTACCTCACTTTTTACTTCGGCGGCTTCTTCGTTAGCATCAAAAATAGAATCCATTTGTACTTTAGTGCCTAATATCCATCCAGATTTAATTTTTAAATAAGAATTTGGTTTTACATTCTTCTTTAAAATATCTTCTAATTTTTCAGATAATGCTTCCATAGATCCATCATTGCTTTTGTCATATAATTCTGCACCTTTTATTATGTTAAGCTTTTGTTTGTCAAAATTACCGTATAGATCACATAATGCTTCTGTGTAATAAGCCGATTTTCTTGGAATTATAGAAATTACACTATCTATAAACTTCTTGTTAAATTCTTTTATAGTTGATTTCTTGAATTTGATATTCATTCTATTAAGATCACTAAAATCAGACTGTCGGTAAAAAAGTTTTTTATGAGATAAATCTTTACTGTAATTTTGATTTACACTCTCTTTTACATTGTCTATAATCTCATCAATGCTTAGGTTCTTATTGGAAATAAAAACACCACTTAATTCTATGGCTTTGGGTTCAATATAGATGATGCTATCTGTAATAGTGTTTAATGCAATACCAATTTTTTGATATCCCATAGAAGAAATATAAATAGAATCTATTTGTTTTAGTTGCTCATCCAGAGCTATGCTAAATTTTCCTTCTTCATTAGTAATGATTCCTTTATGCTCTGATAGTTGTATGGTAGCATAAGGAATTGGTTCGTTGGTTTTTTTGTCAATTATCGTAGAGCTAATAGTTTGTGCTGATAAAGCTAAGCTTGATAAAAGAATTGTTGATACTACTGTAAGTTTTTTGATATTCATGATTTGATGATTTCGTTTTTTGATGTATGTATTTATATAGACGCAAATAAATCTATAATGGTTGCCTGATCAATAAATATACCAAGAAGACGGATGGTAGAATAAATTGTTACAAAGTGCTAAAAAAAGAAAATCACGATCGAAACTAGTGTTTCATATCGTGATTTTCGGCATTTAACTAACTAAATTTTTGCTAGAAATATCCTAATTATTTTGAAGAATAAGATATTAGAATGTCTTATTCTTCAATTCCTCCTAAGTTATCATTAGAATTTCTATCTATTAATTTGTTGTAC
Organism: Aquimarina amphilecti; assembly: GCF_900109375.1. Classification (GTDB taxonomy): domain Bacteria; phylum Bacteroidota; class Bacteroidia; order Flavobacteriales; family Flavobacteriaceae; genus Aquimarina; species Aquimarina amphilecti. The sequence continues at coordinate 107,411 of NZ_FOAB01000002.1, read as the reverse complement.
GGGTCAATTCCTGCCTTTTCAGGTTTTTTATCCGTTATAATGGTAAATGTATTCTCACCTGGTTGTAACCATTTTCGCTCTAGATAATAAGGATTTTTAAGAGGCACTTCTTGATCGTCTACAATGTCTTCACCAAATAGTCCAATTTCTATATAATTTGTTTTATCGTCCGTGCGTTCTTCTTTCCCTTCATCATCATAATAGATTTTTTTAGAATCTACAGTAAATGTAGTTTCGTATGTGCCATTATCTAATTTCTTGGTTTTGGCCTTTCTGATTCTATTTTCATAAAGAACAATCTCCTTAAAACCATCTTCTACAGCATACTTAAGAGAATCTGGGGTTACACGATAAATTGCATCATATAAATTTTCTGAAGTAGGATAGACTCCCTTTTCGAAATTTTTGTACTCATCTAAGAATCCTTTTAAAGCAGTATTGATTTTTTCTTCGCCAATAATATCTTGTAATTCGTACATAATCATAGATCCTTTTCGATACCATATGTAACCACCTGTTTCTACATTTATTAAAGAACGTTCGGGTTTAAAACTAAAGGCACGACCTCGTAAATAGGTGTCCAAGGAATATTTAAGGAAATTTTTGATACCATTTTCTCCATACTGTTTTTTCATAGTCATTAACGAGGAGTATTCGGCTAGAGTTTCAGAAATAATATTGGCTCCAGATGTTTTACTAGGAGTTACGATATGCCCCCACCATTGATGTGCTACTTCGTGAGCGGTTACACGAAAAGCATAGTTAAAATCTTCTGCTTTATCAAAATCTGCAGCAAACCCAAAATCTTCTGAGTAAGGAATCGTGGTAACAAATGATTGTGCAAATGTTGAGTGCGCAGGAAATTCTACTACTCTTATTACGGAATTGGGATATTCATAGAAATTCTTAGAACAATATTCTAAAGCGACTTTTACTCCATTGATAAAATGTTCTAAATTCCTTTTATGTTTAGGAGAATGGTAGATTTCTATATCCACTTTTTTGCCACTAGGAGCTGTCCAACTGGATCGTTCTATATCATATCTGGCAGAGACAACATTAAAGAATAAATCAGTCTGAGACTCTAAGTCATAATGAAAATATGATCTGTCATTTTCCTTCCATTCTTTTACTAATTTACCAGGTGCAATAGCAATCTGATCTGATGAGGTACTGACCACAGCTTCAAAATTAATATAGTTTGCATCCTCATTGAATAAATTTTTCTTTAATGCAGTAGAATCTGTTCTCGGAGGAAATAAATAATCTAATTTCTCTAATCCGTACTTCTTTCTAATTCCATTGTCACTTAGACTTCGGTCATAATGGAAACTTGGAAAAATAGAACTGTTTAAAAATGTACCATTGTTTAAAACTTGTGTTTCCATACTATTCGCAAATCCTTTTGTCTCCGAAGACATAGAAATTGATAATGATGCAGTACCTTCTGGTTGTAGTGTTTGCGGCAGCTTATAGAAATACATTCTATTAACAGTGTCAGAAACAACAGCTTTTAGTGTAACGCCATTATAAGTAATCTCTCCTAACTTTGCGTGTTCCGAAGGATATTGAACATTTAATAATAAAGTGTCAATAGGATTATTATAATTATTAATAATTTTAAATTCCCCTTTAGCTTTTAATCCTCTTGTTTCGGGAAACACATCAATATAAGCTTTGAGATCAGTAACCTGTGGATGTGCTTGATTGATTAATCTAGCGTATTTCTTTTCGGCATTTGCTGCTATTTCATTAAAGAAATCACCATCTTCAATAGTGTTTAACACTTTTAAGTTGTAATAACTGTAACCAGCTACTGATATAAAGGCAATAATAACCATCATTAGTGCTCCAACCATCTTAAAGTTTAATCTTCTTTTAGCAAGAGTTAACCTTTCCTTGGCAGAAGAAAAGAATCCGCGATTCCATAATAGGGTTCCAATTACTAATAATATTGCCATCATCAAAGCCCAATATAAACTTAGCATAAAGTTACCAAACATATAATGTCCAAAACCATTAAGGTCACTTAGGAAAATAGGAGTACTACCTGTAAAAATCAAAAGAGGATTACTACTTTTAAAACCTAGTGTAACTAGTAATGGGAGCCCAATATATATTAGTATAATTATAAAATGCCCTAAAAACTTATTGTTAAGTAATACGTGAATGAAGAAGCACAAGAAAATTGTCGTTATAAAACTGGGTATTATTAATGCGAAATTATAAATCACTGACATGCCTAATTCGTATCCAAAATATCCATTGAATGTTTGAAATAATATACCAATTATAATATTTACGAATGCTAAAATAATAGCTACTCCAATTAAAGATATTACTTTAGAAAAATAGAGACTTGTGTTGTTAATTGGTAAAGCATCATAAAAAACAAAAGTTTTGTTTTTACGAGTTCTATGGACCGCTTCCCCAGAATAAATGATTAGAATAACAATTGATAATAGAGAAATACCTCCAGATATATAAGTCGTTACGAATCGTGTAAGTGGTAAATTTGGAGTTCCGTAGATCTCATTAGCATTGAAAATAGTAATCAAGGATAAAATAACTCCAATAATAATTAACACTATAAAAACAGGATCCTTTACGATTGATAGAAATTCAATTTTACTAAGAGAGAATAGATTAGCTCTTTCTGTTTTTTTATTGAAAATTTGATTAATCGGATTTATTATAGAAGGTATGAATTTGTCATTTTTAACTTTTCCTTCCTTTTTTCCTGAAACCAAAAACTTTTTGTAGTCAAATTTGAATAAAGTTATCAGAAATAACACAAATCCTAAAACTAGCCATATCATTCTATTTAGTAGAAATTTACCATAAATAGGTAATTGATTGGTGTTTAGTTCATTTATAGACCAGTATTTTTTCACAAAAGAAAAAGCTCGACCACCAAATGGATCAAGATATATTGTCAACCATTGATTATCCAGACTGGACAGAAAATTTCCTGAAATACTATATAATAAAAACAGAAATATTCCTCCTAAATATATAATAGGCATTTTTTTGAAAAAGGCCATTAAGCAAAAGAAGAGGGAACCAATCAGAAACGCATTAATTTCTAAAATAAATAGAAACGGCAGAAGGTAAGACGACATATTAAAAACATCATACTCTCCATAATCAGGTCTTTCTGCAAAAAGTCCCATAGTAAATCCTATTATGGTACCAAGAACAATAAAGATATTTAGTAACGAAACAATAGTAAAACTTCCAAAAAATCTTCCTAAAACATAAGATTTTTGAGTAATTGGAAAAGTGAAATACGTTTGTGCTGTTTTATGATCTTGATCTCTAAATATAGGGACACCCATAATAGCCGCATAAAAGAAAATAGAAATAACAGAAATAGGGCCTATAATTTCAGCAATATTATTAGGACTATTTACAAACTGAGCATTAGAGGATTCTTGGAAATAAGCCCATAGACCGGCCATCAAAAGGCCTAATCCAGCATAAATCCAGGTAGCAGGTCGGCGAAACCGATATTGTAGTTCGAATAAGAATATTTCTTTCATAATTATGCCTCCTGTTCTTGATTTTGGTTGATACTATAGAAATAGAATTCTTCTAAACCATTATTCATTTTTTCGAAACCTTCTTCAGGAGTGTTTTCGCTATATATGTTAACAAAAAACTGACCTCCCCGAAGATAATTGGAGAGTACAGTATATTCATTTTGATACTGTTCTAATTGTGATTTTTCTATTTGCTTCTTAAATATTTTGCCATCTAAAGTGGCAGAAAGTTCTTGTGGGTTTCCTTGTGCTAATATGGTTCCTTCATTAAATACTGCCATATGCTCACATAGATTTGTAACATCATCAACAATATGCGTAGATAGTATGACAACTGCATTTTCTCCCAATTCGCTCAGTAGATTATGGAAACGATTACGTTCTAATGGATCTAAACCAGCAGTAGGCTCATCAACAATAATTAATTTTGGATTCCCTAATAATGCTTGTGCGATTCCAAAACGTTGTCGCATCCCTCCAGAGTAGTCACCAAGATTACGATCTCTAAATTTATATAAGTTTACTTTGTTTAATAAATCAGCAACATATCCTTTTCGTTCTGTGCTATTGGTAATTCCTTTTACTTTAGCAATGTGATTAAGCATCATCTCTGCAGAAACCTTAGGATAAACTCCAAAGTCTTGTGGTAAATATCCTAATACTTTTCGTAACTCTTCTGGTTGTTTAAAAACGTCAATGCCATCAAAATCAATAGATCCAGTATCAGCCAACTGCAGTGTAGCAATCGTTCTCATTAATGTAGATTTTCCAGCACCGTTAGGACCTAATAAACCAAACATCCCTTTTTCTAATGTTAGATTAACATTATTTAGAGCCTTGGTTCCATTGGGATATGTTTTGTTTAAATTTTTTATTGTGAGCATACGAAATATGTTTTAGCAATTTTTATCTATTAAATAGTTAGTAGGTGTTGTTAAGAGTTTGTTACACAATTGGTTTAATTTTGTGAAAATGATCGAGTAGAAATTACGTTATAAGTTGGTATATTTACAATTCTTACAAATTACTATCAAAATTAATGCATCAATTACGTAGAAATAGAAGATTACGAACCACAGAATCTATTAGATCTTTGGTTAGAGAACATTTAATAACTCCTAATGATTTTTTAGTTCCACTTTTTGTGGTAGAAGGCAATAATGTAAAGCAGGAAATAGCTTCTATGCCCGGATATTATAGGTACAGTCTTGATTTATTAAAGGATGAAGTCAAGGAATTATGGGCTATGGGATTGAAAGCGGTATTGCTTTTTGTTAAAGTTCCTGATAATCTTAAAGATAATAAAGGTACTGAAGCGTTGAATCCGGATGGATTAATGCAACGAGCAATTAAAATCATAAAAGATGTGGCTCCTGAGATGTTAGTAATGACGGATGTAGCGCTTGATCCATATTCTTCGTACGGACATGATGGTATTGTAGAAGAAGGATACATAGTAAATGACCCAACTTGTGAGGTGTTAGCTAAAATGTCGTTGTCTCATGCGCAAGCGGGAGCAGATTTTGTGGCACCAAGTGATATGATGGATGGTAGGATTTTGGCAATAAGAGAATTGCTAGAAACTGAGAATTATAAGAACACAGGCATTATGAGTTATAGTGCAAAATATGCATCAGCGTTTTACGGACCTTTTAGAGACGCATTAGATTCTGCGCCTGGTTTTGGAGATAAAAAAACATATCAAATGGATTTCTCTAATAGAGATGAAGCTATTAAAGAGACCCTAGCGGATATTGATGAAGGAGCTGATATTGTGATGGTAAAACCTGGATTGGCGTATTTGGATATTTTAAGAGATGTTAGTGATGCTGTAGATGTGCCTGTAGCAGTATATCAGGTAAGTGGGGAATATGCAATGTTAAAAGCAGCAGCAGAAAAAGGTTGGCTAGATCATAATGCAATTATGATGGAACAATTAATTGCTTTTAAAAGAGCTGGAGCAAATATCATTGCAAGTTATTTTGCAAAAGATGTAGTTAAACTTTTGGGATAAATTTAAATAGAGAAAGGTATGGTAAGCAGGGATCGATTATATCAAACATTTGGAGAATTATTGTATGTAATTGCAACGAGTGATGGTGTGATTGAAAAAGAAGAAGTTCATACGCTGGAAGAAATATTGAAGGCACATCCAAAAGGACAAGAGATTAAATGGTCTTTTGATTATGAAAATGCTAATGATAGTGATATCGAAACACTTTATAAAAGAGTAATTGAGGTATTTTCCGATAATGGTCCTGATGAAGAGTATGACTTTATGATATATGCTTTGACTAAAATTGCAGAAGCAAAGGATGGTATTGGATCCAAAGAAGAAAAAGTAATTAATAGTTTTTCTAAAGACCTATTAGAAAGATTTAAGAAGGATATTGATAATTTATTTAATTCATAAGATCACACATATGAAAAACATTTTTATTGCGTTCTTAAGCATTGCATTTTTAGCAACTAGCTGTCAATCAGAAAAAAAACCTGAAAAAGAAAAAATAGTTATTGGAGGAAAGAAAAAAGAAAAATCTCCAGAGTTTGTATTGGGCGAAAAACTATTTAAAGGAAAAGGTAATTGTTATTCTTGTCATAGATTGGATAAAAAATCTGTTGGTCCGAGTGTTAACGATATCATGAAAATATACAAAGAACAGAATGGTGATATTATAGGTTTTCTTAGACAGAAAAAAGATCCAATTGTAGATCCGGATAACTATGCAGTTATGAAAACAAACTTTGTGCGTTTAGAAAAATTCAGTGATGATGAGTTAAAGGCGATAGAGTTGTATATGAACGAAGTAACCAAGTAATGAAAAATATATATTTACTTCTTTTTCTTATATCATATACAGCAATGTCTCAAGAAATAACACCTAAGTCTGCATTTTTAGAAAAATGGAAAAACTCTGAAGCATATTTATTAGAGATGGCGGAAGTTATGCCAGAAGAAAAATATACGTTTGCACCCACAGAAAGAGAAATGGATTTTAAGAATCAATTATTACACATTTGTGGTAATATGTTGTGGTTAAGCACGACATATTTTTCTGAAGAAGAATTCGATAGGAAGAAACTTGCTGATAATGCTCCGGATTCTAAAAGTGAAATCATTAAATTCTTGAAAAAATCATTTGATGAAGTATATAAGCGGGTGACTGAAACATCAGAGGAATCATTGATCACTAAAGTAGACTTTTTCGCTGGGCCAAAATCTAAACTTCAGATTTTAAACTTATTACAGGATCATGTAACACATCATAGAGGTCAATTAATTGTATATCTCAATCTCAACGAGATAAAACCACCAAAGTATGTGGGTTGGTGATAAGTATTCTGAATTTTTATTTTTACAAATGGATACCAAATCCGTACTTTAGCAAAACCAACTAATTAATTATTATGGCATTATTACTTGTATACGGAGTCGTATCTATTTTCTTTTCTTTTTTATGTTCAATATTAGAAGCAGTGTTATTGAGTATCACTCCCACTTTTATTAATGTTAAGAAAAAAGAAGGAAAAGCATATGCAACAGCATTAGAAAAACTAAAGAAAGATGTTGATCGACCACTGATTGCTATTTTAACATTAAATACAATTGCGCATACAGTAGGTGCTATTTTGGTCGGTGTGCAAGCAAAAGTAGCATATGCCGAAATGTATGGATCCGAAATTCAAAAGATTTTTGGAATAGAAATGACAGAAGACTTGATGGTAGGAGTAGTTTCTTCTATTATGACGATATTTATATTAGTTGCTTCAGAAATTATACCAAAAACTATTGGAGCGACATATTGGAAACAGCTTTCTAATTTCACTTCCAAAGCATTAAACGTATTGATCTGGCCACTTAAATGGACAGGTATTTTATGGTTATTACAGTTAACGACAAAACTGATAGGAGGAAAAGGACATCATGGATCGGTATTGAGTAGAGAAGATTTTACAGCCATGGCAGACATTGCGGAGGAAGAAGGTGTTTTTGAAGAATCGGAGTCTACAGTGATTAGAAATCTCTTAAATTTTAAAACGATTTTCACTAAAGATGTAATGACACCGAGAACCGTTATTAAAACTGCATCAGAAGATACAACAGTAGAAGAGTTTTTTAAAGAGAATCAAAATCTTAGATTTTCTAGAGTACCTGTTTATAAAGATAAAGCGGATAATATAACGGGACAAGTATTAAAAGATGAAATTTTTAAAGAAATGGCCAACCAGAACGGTCATAAACTTCTTGGAGAAATAAAAAGACCAATCATATTTACCAATAGAAATTTACCTATTCCAGATTTACTTAATGATTTGATTCAGACTAAGAATCACATTGCATTAGTGGTAGACGAGTATGGTTCCGTTAGTGGATTAGTAACTATGGAAGATTTGATAGAAACGCTACTTGGTCTAGAGATTGTGGATGAAAGTGATACGGAAACAGATATGCAAATTCTTGCCCGAAAAAATTGGGAAGCAAGAGCAAGACGTTTAGGTATTCTGAATGATAAAAAAGAAGAGTGATTTCTACTGTTTTCATAGAAACTCCTATAGGTATTGCTTCTATTACAGGTGATGAAAATGGTGTTTCTAAGATTTCTATAATAGCAGATAAAGAACAGGTACCTTCCGATAAAATTCCAGACGAACTAAAAAATGTAGTTACTCAACTAGAAGATTATTTCGAAGGGAATCGAACCGATTTCAACATTGATTTAAATCCATCTGGAACAGATTTTCAGAAAAAAGTTTGGAAAGAACTGTCTAAGATTCCTTTTGGAAAAACCGTAAGTTATTTAGATATAGCAAAACGACTGGGTGATCCAAAATGTATTAGAGCTGCTGCAACAGCAAATGGAAAAAATCCACTTTGGGTGGTTGTTCCTTGTCATCGCGTTATAGGTAGTGATGGTTCTCTCACAGGTTATGCAGGTGGATTATGGCGCAAAAAATGGCTATTAGAGCACGAAAACCCTGTTAAGCAACAATCCCTTTTTTAATGACTTTTTTTAGATTTTTTATAATTTGTATTAGCATTCTTTTTTTGGGGTCATCAAGTGTGGTATCTCAAGAAGCACTTGATAAAGAATTAAACAAACCAATAACCTTACAAAAAGAGTCTCTGCATAAATTATTGCGCAGAGGAGATAGTTTGTTTAAGGCTAAAGATATTACAAACGCAAAAAAAGAGTATGATAATGCTTTCAATCTTATTCAGAATAGTTCAAATATTGACAGTGTAAAAACGGTAGTTTATAAAATTGAACGCTTTTTTACGGATTCTACAAGAGAATATCTTAGAGCAATGAATGTTCTTAATTTTTTAAGTGAATATTGTGCTGATCAAGGTGATAAGAAATGTTTGATGTATGTAAAAAACAGATTAGGGTTATTACATAATAGAATAGGGGAATATATAAAAGCCATGGAGTATTATGGAGATGCATTAGATCTGGCTGCTAAGGATAATAATTTTGATTATCAATGGGAGATTTTATTAAATAGAGGTGTATTGTTCTTGGATATAGGTGATCAGGATCAGGCTAAAATTGATTTCAAAAAAGCTTTAACCCATATTGATTCTGAAGATACCAAGAAAAGAAAAGGGGCTACTTACTTAAATCTTTCGGCTTCCTTTAATGATAAACAAGCTGATTCTATATTGTACTATTCTCGATTAGCTTCTGTAGGTTGCGAAAAGAACTCCTTGTCTACAAGACATTGTATTATGGTATATAATAATATTGCTTGGTCATATTATTTAAAAAAAATGCCCAAAGAGGCATTAGAGGTAATACGAACTAACATAGAATGGGATAACGATAATTTGACTTATAAAGATGGAGATGATTTGTATCCAGGATTAATGCATACAATGGGGGCTATACAATATGAGTTGGGTGATTATGATAAAGCACTTGAGTATTTTTTAATTTCTAAAAATAATTTCGAAAAGAAAAATGATATTTCTGATTTAATTACAGTAAAAGAAGATTTGTCAAGGTTGTATGAGACAAGAGGAGATTTAAAGGCAAGTGTTAAAGCTTTGCGTGATATAAGGGTGTTAGAGTCTAGACAGCTTAAGGTTAAGGTGAGTAAGGAGTTAGCAAAAAGCGAAAGTAAAAACTTATTATTAGCAAAGGAAGAGGTTATTTCTGGACTAGAAGAGAAAAACCTAAAAATAGAAAAAGAAGTTAGTAAGACGAAATGGCAAAGTTATTTTTTGGGACTGTTATTAGTGGTTACTGTATCGGTATTGGTGTATAGAGGATATATAAATCGAATTAAATATTATAAAATAAATGAGAAATTGACTCATACGCGGTTAACTTCATTAAGATCTTCAATGAATCCACATTTCCTATTTAATAGCTTTAATACTTTACAGAATTATATTTTAAAAAATGATAATATTAAAGCCAACGAATATATGACAGAGCTTTCTGGATTAATCAGAAATGTACTGAATAGTTCGGATAGTGTATATATTAGTTTTAAAAAAGAGTTAGAGATTATTCGATCATATGTAAATCTGCAAAAAGGAAGGTTTCAGGAGGAATTTGAGGCTAGTTTTGATGTAGATCCTGTTCTTTTAGCTAGCAACCCTAGAATACCTTCAATGATTTTACAGCCTTTTATTGAAAATGCAATAATTCACGGTTTTTCGCATTCCTCTATTAAAGGGCAATTAAATATAACATTGCACAAAGAACAGGACATGGTTATTTGTAAAGTTGTAGATAATGGAATAGGTAGAGAAGCATCGGAGCAGCTCAAGAAGAAAGCTACAGATGTATCCCATTTGTCTATCGCAACAGAAAACACGAATGAAAGATTAGATATTTTGAATAAAATAGTCAAAGGGCAATCAAATATTGTTATTAATGATTTATATGATACCAATCATAAATCACTAGGAACAGAAGTAATTATTACATTGCCGATAGTTAAAGAGATCAAGAAATAATGGATCAAATATTAAAATGTTTTATCATTGATGATGAAAAAAAGGCTAGAGAGAACATTAGTCTTTTACTAAATACATACTGTCCTCAGGTTGAAATCATAGGTGAAGCAGGTGATAAGAAAACTATACTAGAAGGTTTATCTAACCTAAACCCCGATGTAGTTTTTTTAGATGTACAATTAGGATCCATTACAATTTTTGATATTCTGGATGAACTTGAAGAGATTAATTTTAAAATTATTTTTGTGTCAGCTTTTAATCAATATGCTGTAGATGGATATAAATATAATGCATTAGGTTATTTACTAAAACCTATTGATCCCAAGTTGTTAGTAGAAGTAATAAATAAAGCGATTCCTTTACAAGAAAAAGATGAAGATAAAGAGGATCCCATAGCAAGTTTTAATCAACTTTATGCAAAAATCCATGAAGTCCCTAAAATTTCTATAACGGATTCTAAAGGCACACATGTTATAAAAATACCCAGCGTACTCTATTGTATTAGCAATGGTAACTATACTACTTTTATCAGAAAAAATGAGAAAGAAATAGTAATATCTAAGAATCTAAAATATATTGAATCTAAGTTACAACCTTTTGGTTTTTTTAGAATTCACAGATCATATTTAATCAATTTGGATCACGTAAATACCTTGGTTAAAGAACAAGGTGGCTATGTAGTTATGTCCAATGAGAAATCTTTGCCGATAGCAAGAGATTCTAAAAAAGAACTATATCGGAAATTGAATGTAATTTAGGTTTTTTAGAATACTATTTTTTGAGCACGATACAAAGATTGTCTGCTCATACATTAAAATCTGCGTTTTATACATTCAATCATACCAAAAAAATATTCCTGAAAAGAATTGAAACAAATAACTCCTAAATTTGAAATAGCGATTAATAGTCTTTAGTTTACTTGGATTAGCTTTTAGTGAGACTTTATTTTGTAATACATATGCCCTAATTATAGATTTCTGTTTTTAGATGTAGCTTATAAATAAAAGATGTGAAATATTAAACTGATATTTCAAAAAAATAACACAAACTCAACAAGCATTCTTATAAGTTATATATCTACACTATTATAACCTAATCGAATTAAATTATCGTCATAATAATTGTTTATCTTTAATTAAAATGCCCGTTTTAACGGGCATTTTTTTTTGTTCTGAGCAGGGATTTAATTTTTCATACCTTAGAGGATTAAAATTTTTAATGTAGATGAAAATTATCAAAAAACTTTTAAAAGGTCTTCTGGCTATTGTGCTACTTTGTGTGGTTTTGCTATACATTTTTGATTATGATTATATTTTAAAAGGAGTTCGTGTTGTATATATGACAGGGCATACCACAGCATATATAGATGATTACACATATTTTGATAATCACGTAGTAGAAAAAGGAGATAAACCAATTCCATGGAAATTACATGCAAATTACAATACCATGACTCCAACAGAAAGATTAAAGACCACTAATGATGCAATGGGAACAGTAGCATTTATGATTATTAAAAATGAAGAGATATGGTATGAAGATTATGCAGAAGGTTATGGTACGGAGTCTAAGACAAATTCTTTTTCTATGGCAAAAAGTATTACAACGGCCTTGCTAGGAAAAGCAATTATGGATGGTTATATCAAAAATCTGGATCAACCAATTGGAGATTTTTTGCCAAAATTCTCTGAAGGATTAGCTGCTAAAACAACTGTAGGAGATCTTTCATCTATGTCATCTGGGTTAAATTGGACAGAGCATTATACAAGCCCTTTTTCTATAACCGCAAGAGCATATTATGACCCAGAATTAAGAGATGTAATGAATGGGTTGGAAGTAGTGAACGAGCCTGGTAAGGAGTTTGAATATTTAAGTGGGAGTACACAACTACTAGGAATGGTGATAGAAAAAGCAACAGGCAAGACTTTATCACAATATTTAAGCGAAAGTTTTTGGAAACCTATGGGTATGGAACAAGATGCTTTATGGCAAGTTGATAGTGAAGATAGTGGTATGGAGAAAACCTATTGTTGTATTGCTAGTAATGCGAGGGATTTTGCTCGTTTTGGAGTGCTGTTTAAAAATGATGGAGAGTTTAACGGAAAGCAAATACTACCAAAAGAGTTTACTAAAATAGCAACCCAAAAACGTTTTGAAAACGATGATATGTACGGATATGGATTTTGGTTATCCGATCATTTAAGTAAGGATATTTTTGTGATGCGTGGAATTTTAGGACAATATGTAATTACTATTCCTGAGGATAACGTGATTATTGTGCGCCTTGGACATCATAGAGGAGGACCACAAGGATCTTTTAGCGAAGACTTTTTCATTTATATCGAAGAAGCTTATAAAATGTTAGAGAATGCTTCATAAGATTAATTTAGAACATATTCTATTTTTAGATATAGAAACGGTTCCGGAACAAGAGAATTTTGAAGGACTTACTGATGATATGAAGTATCTGTGGGCTGATAAAACTAAATATCAACGTAAAGAAGAATTTTCTCCAGAAGAATTTTATGATCGAGCAGGAATTTGGGCAGAGTTCGGAAAAATTGTATGTATTTCTGTTGGGTATTTTACTTTTAAAGGAGAAACAAGATCTTTTAGAACAACCTCCTTTTACGGAGAAGAGAAACAACTGTTGGTAGATTTCAAAAATTTATTAGAAACACATTTTAATCATCCACATCATTTACTTTGTGCACATAATGGTAAAGAATTTGATTTTCCATATATAGCTAGAAGAATGATTATTCATAATATCAGCTTACCATTTAAGCTAAATCTGTTTGGTAAAAAACCTTGGGAAGTTCCACATCTGGATACCTTGGATCTATGGAAATTTGGGGATTATAAACATTATACTTCATTAAAATTACTTACCAATGTTTTAGGAATTCCTTCTCCTAAAGATGATATCGATGGTAGTCAGGTACGACAGGTTTATTATGAAGAAAACGATATAGACCGAATTGTAATTTATTGTGAAAAAGATACAGTTGCAGTTGCTCAGATTTTATTACGTTTACGACAAGAAGAGTTATTGCATGACGATGAGGTTGTATCAGTATAAAACCCTTCTGTTCTATGTGCAGAAAAGAGAACCTAATTATAGGCTCTCCTAAACCAAGATTTTAAGTTAAACTATTGTATTCTAGAAAGAACAGATTTGCTTAATAACTTTCCATTGGCCTTCGTAGTTTCTTGCTGGACTAGACCAACACCTTTAGAAACCCATTGTTTTACATGAAAAATTTGTTTCATACCCATACTCATGTTGGTTTCATTAATATAAGTGATTACATAACAATCAAATGACCCAGCAGATGTAGTAACCCTTTCTTTAGATTCGACTTTTCGTTTTTTTAAGTCTACTGTCATATCAATACTCATTATACCGGCATCAACCGACATAGTTACTTGTCCGTCAGGTAATTGTTGTCCCACGCTGATTGAGTTTGGGATGTCAATGCCTATTCCTTCAATACTATATTCCATGTCTTTGTATTGTTTAAATAATCCTGGGGAAATTATAGATTCAGGGTCTAATGTTGTGGTGCCTCCATTACAGATTGCGGTAAATTGTGTTTCAGCAATGATTTTTTGTTTTTTAGAATCATTTACTGACATATTCATTTTAATTTTAGAATCAGACCCTGAGGAATTGACTTCTAAAACCTCATAATTTGTTTCTGATGTGAGTTTGTTTTTCTTGTTGAAATGTTGGATTGTAATTTTAGTACCTTCTTTAGAAGGATAAAATTGGCTACAATTATTTTGAGCATTAATAGTTATTGTGATTAGTACGATCAGATAAAATATATTTTTCATGATATTGGAGAATTTAAAGATTAAAAATTTTATGAGGATTTATTTGAATTCCGATTGATAAAAGAAGTGGTTGACTGTTTCTGAAATAGATATTATTAGTATCTAAATCAAAGGAGAAACCAAATTGAAAGACAGCTTTTACGTATTTATATCCCACTTTAGTAGTTAATACAGGTTCTATAAATAATCCAGTTCTTTTAACTGAATTTTGATTAAGATTTACTACAGCAAATCGTGTTGTAAAGCTGGTGTCTACAATATCATTTGTTAAACCAATTGATGATTGTATAAAAATTCTATTGAGGTTAATATCTGTGTTTACATCCCAAAGCTCGTTTTCTCTTTCTACTTCCATTTTCCCTAAACCAAACCCGCCATAGGTTTCAAACCTAAAAATGCTGTTTATTTTTGAGTAATATCCAGGTGCGATTTCTGCATAATAATGATCAAATATTTTACCGCTAACATTAGAAGCATTCATAAAATAATTTCCATTCAACTGTAATCCAATGTGATTTGTAATTGCATACGATAATTGAGGATCAAGTCCAGAAGTACCTGAATGAATTGCTACTTGAATTTCTCCTTTTTCATTAAATAGAGGTGTATTTATAGTGTTAGGGACATATGCAGATGTGCAGGAATTAAGCAGTATACACGGAATCACGTAAATAAAGAGATTTGGTATATGCATTTTCATTTTTGATAGTTTTTCTATTTAGTGTTATAACACTTGATTAGGTAAACATAATGCATAAAAAAATCGCTCGTTAAAGCGATTTAAAGTTGACTTTTTTATAAAGTACGATTTTTAATTCCTTCCACTTTCATCAGGATAAAGATTATAAACAGGGTCGCTTTGCCAAAATTCTTTAGTATCTATATCCATCACGGTAAGGGGACCTTTAAAAGCTGCTCCGGTATCCATATTCCAAATACAGGTTGCATTTACAGGCGTTGTTTTGTTTATTCTGGTTACAGGTGTGTGGCCAATATAAATTTCTTCAAAAAGTAAAAGTCTTTTTGGGTAAGTGAGATCTGTTTTTGTAAGTTTTGGGTCAATAGACAGAGCGGTTTCCCATAAAGTTCGATCCCAGTAGAATAATTTACTAAAATATTCTCGATGAGGTCCATGAATATTGGTAAAACCTGCGTGCAGGTATAATCGATTATGATCATCTATATGGTAATTTATGAGATTTTCATAAAAATGAAGATGGGTTTCTATCTCATGTTTTGTCAATTCCATATAAGAATCAATGGTTGCTTGACCTCCATGTTTTATCCATTCAGGATTGTATTTTTTTTCCTTTAACCAAGTATAACAGAGTTCATCATGATTGCCTCTTATAAATATGCAGTTATGTGTTTTTTGCAATTCTATAAGAAACGAAACTAGCGAAGCGCTATCGGTCCATCCATCAACATAATCACCAAGAAAAATTATGGTGTCATCAGTATCTATACTAGCTTTTTTAATTAATTGTTTTAGAGCTTTTAATGCTCCATGCATATCTCCAATAACAAGATTTCTGCTCATTTTATATTTTTGATTTTAAGAGGACTTGAAGATACTATTTTACAACATTTTTAAAGGTATTACAGAGTAGTTAAATGTTATTTTTTTTGAATATTATTTATAAGAGTTCAGATGTAAATAATATTAGAATTAAGAAAGAATAAAATATTTGAAAATTTCTTTAGGGTATTTTGAAGGTTATGTGTTTTGGGAACATAATATAAATCAAAAAAGTCAAGATGACTTTTGTAAAAATTTATCCAAAATGAAAAAAATAATTTATGTGTTTACTATTGCTTTGTTATTAGTCAATTGTAGTAGCGATGACGATGCAGTGCAGTTAGAAGAATCAGACATACAAAATGCGCTTACCAAAATACCAGATGATATTACAAAATTATTTAGTGCTAAAGGAAGTGAGAGTGCCGATACAGTTCTTATCTACGAACAAGGAGGGCCGGATAAGGAATTAGATGATGAATATTTTGAGCTTAACGGAACCTTTAATACAGATTATAATGATTTATTTAAAAATTATTACAGAGTATATATGCATCAAGCGCTTACACTTAATAATGATTTATGTATGAACGAAGCATTGAAAAAGGAACAAGCTGATTTAGAAAACAAAGTTAGTATAGAGATGTTAGATAGAGTTATTAAGAATTTTAAAGCTAAAGGAAAGAAAGTATATGTAATGGGACATTCGTTTGGTGGGTTTTTAGTAACAAAGTATATCGCGGAGAAAGGAAATACTACAGCGGATAAATTTGTAATTATGGCAGCTCGCTTAGAAATGCAGCCAGAAGTACCTGATAATTTTTTGCAAGGGAATCCTTATTATTTTTTAAATGGAACGACACCTAAAGAAGAAGATAGGACAGATCTTTTGGAAGAATATAACGACATAAAACAATCGTGTCCATCTATTTTTTCGTTTTTAGGGGCTATCGGTGGTGAACGTTTTTCTTCAAAGATTACATCAGGGAATTTGTCCAATGTAATTTATGTGTTTGCTAAGGACGATTTTCAAACAGGAGGATTGTTGACTGAGGAAAAAACATTTCTTAGTAATAGAATGGCTAAGGTGATAGAAATTGATACGGGTGGTCACGGAGCCATGTTTAATAGTCCTTATCCACAACAAATTTTTGACTTATTGCAACAATAATTAAAACTTTAAAATAAATAAGAGGAGACATTTTATCTCCTCTTATTTATTTTAAAATGCATGACTTATATTTTAATTGTACCTTACTTTTCTCAAGATCCTCATACTTTCTTTATATAGTGAATATACTTTATTATCAAGATAGTTTTTTAGGTAAGGTTTAGCTTCTTCTAATTTATCTTTTGCTTCACTAAAATCATTAAAATAACATAATAAATAAGTCACAGGAAGGTTTAGAATATCTTTTTGTTCATTTTTTGTTAGCGGCATTTTCTTTTTTAACTTCTCTATTAAGGCGTTATTACTGTTATAAAGATGATGTAAAGTTTTGCGATCAAATTGTGGAGGTTTGAATAATAGTCTGCTTTCAATATCGTAGCTCACATTATTCTTAAACTTTATAGTGACTTCCTCTAAAGGATAATAATCATAGTTGTCCTGTAGTCCGAGTTGGACATATTCTATAATTTTAAACTCTTCATCAGTAATGGAAATACTTACCTCATCAAATTGAGAATAAAATAATTTTACTTGTTCATTAATTAATGCAATATCAACTCTAGAGTAGTATATCTCTTCATTTACTCTTTTTTCTTTAGCAGACCAGCATACTACAAAGTATTCTTTAAATACTTTATATGTTGGATTGTAATCTTTTCGAGAGCTCATAAAATCAAATACTCCGTCTAATGTTAATTCAATATTGTTTTGAGCATGGCTTTCTATAGAGTCTACAATTTCTGAATTGACATCTTTGATTTCTATATCAAATACTTTAGGCATACTGATGCTTCCATCTCTAAAAAACACGCTTCCGCCATAATATTTCCAGATGTTTTTACGAAGAGAGCATAATTTTCCTTCTTGTGAACGAATCGATACTAGTCCTACCACTTTGTCACCAGGTAAATGAGGGAACGGAATGTTTTCATAAGCTACAATTGGAGGATTCGAAAGATAGGCATTCACCAGATTTTGAATTTTACTATCATCAAAAAAGTCTACTCCTATTATCTGATTATCTTCATCTTCAACGCCAATAACAATATATGAGTTGTTTTTAGGATTGGAATTGGAAAGAGCACAGATATGCTTTAGAAATTTAGCTTTACCTTCTTTTTCGCCAATATTGAGCTTGCGTTTTTTGTCGTAAAAACTATTCTCATCATTATGCGCTAAAAGATTTTTTATTAAAAGCCGTTTATTAATCATCCCTCATACATATCGTAATATTCTTTTTCCCTATATAAACTTAGGTATTTTTATCGAGCAATCAATACCTTGGGGATAAAGAAATTATAAACTTTTGTTTACAATTGTACTGTTTGCCTGTGCAGTCGGAAAAACTACAAGATCAGCAATATTTACGTGATAAGGTCTAGTAATTACAAAATTAATAATATCGGCAATGTCTTCTGGTCGCAAAGGATCAAAACCATTATAAACAGTGTCGGCTTTATGATCATCTCCTTTAAACCTGACATTACTGAATTCTGTTTCTACTAATCCTGGATGAATTGCGCCAACCTTAATCCCATGTTTATTAAGATCTATTTGCATTCCTTTATTGATAGCATCAACTGCGTGTTTACTGGCACAATATACATTTCCGTTAGGATAAACTTCTTTACCCGCTATAGAGCCGATATTAATGATATGACCAGATTTTTGCGAAATCATTTTTGGAATTATTGCTTTAGAAACATACAATAATCCTTTCACATTAATATCCAACATAGCATCCCAATCATCCAAATTTCCAGTCTGAATTGGATCAAGACCATGAGCATTTCCCGCATTATTAATCAATATGTCTATTTTGCTAAACTCTAGAGGCAAATTTTCTATGTTTTTAAAAACATTTTCTTTATCCCGAACATCAAAACATAGTGTATGAACTTTTACATTGCTACCTAACTCAGATTTCATTTGATCTAATCGTTCTTGTCGTCTTCCACAAAGTATTAGATTTATATGGTTTTTGGCGAATTCATAAGCCGTAGACTTTCCTATACCACTTGTAGCTCCAGTTATTAATGCTGTTTTCATAAAATTGATGATTTTTCATTTAGATTTTTGCAACATAACATAGAGACTTTCGTCTTTTAGAAACATCATCGCTAAGGGCGATGTAAATTGTTACGTCCGCTTTTTCAGTAAAAAGATCTAAATATACTGTAAAATTTGGGCGTAAGCGTATTTTAAGAAGACACATTTAACCTATAATTAACAAGGAGAAGAAAAATAATTTAACAATTTGCAATGCTGAAACATGAATGTTAAATTCACGCTTTTAAAAAAAAGAATAGATGGAAGAAAATAGTTCTATTGATATTGCTTCAATCAATGAGAAAATACAGAGAGAATCTGCATTCGTAGATTTACTTGCATTAGAGATTAATAAGGTAATCGTAGGTCAGAAACACATGGTGGAACGTTTGCTAATTGGATTGCTGGGACAAGGACATATTTTGTTAGAGGGTGTTCCAGGATTAGCAAAAACTTTGGCAATTAATACATTGTCTAAAGCTGTTCACGGAAGTTTTAGCCGTATACAGTTTACTCCGGATTTATTACCTGCAGATGTTACAGGTACATTGATTTATAATATGAAGGAGAATGACTTCTCAATCAAGAAAGGGCCAATTTTCGCAAATTTTGTGCTGGCTGATGAGATCAACCGTGCCCCAGCTAAGGTGCAGAGTGCTTTATTAGAAGCTATGCAAGAAAAGCAGGTAACTATTGGAGATGAAACGTTTATATTAGATAAACCGTTTTTAGTAATGGCAACTCAGAATCCGGTAGAGCAGGAAGGAACATATCCATTACCAGAAGCCCAGGTTGACCGTTTTATGCTAAAAACAGTAATTGATTATCCTAAGTTAGAAGAAGAACAGTTAATTGTAAGAGCTAATCTTAAGGGTAGTTTTGAAAAAGTAAATCCTGTAGTGTCTATTGAACAGATTCTTACAGCTCAAAAAGCGGTAAGAGAAGTGTACATGGATGAAAAGATAGAAAAATATATTTTGGATATCATTTTTGCTACTCGTTATCCTGAGAAGTATGGTCTTGAAGATTTAAAGCCACTAATCAGTTTTGGTGCATCTCCACGTGGAAGTATTAATTTGGCGACTGCAGCTAAATGTTTTGCTTTTATAAAAAGAAGAGGATATGTAATTCCAGAAGATGTTCGTGCGGTAGTACATGATGTATTGCGTCACCGTATAGGTATCACTTATGAAGCTGAAGCTGAAAATGTAACCTCTGAAGATATCATTAACAAGATTGTAAATGAAATTGAAGTACCATAGTGATTTTTGATTCTAGAATTGCGATTTCAGAATGGTTTTAACCGAATCGTTTGTCGTAAATCAATTAATCATCAATCGTAAATCATTATAATGGATACCAAAGAGTTACTAAAAAAAGTTCGAAAAATTGAGATCAAGACTAGACGCTTGAGTGACCATATATTTGGAGGAGAATATCATTCTACTTTCAAAGGACGTGGTATGACTTTTAGCGAAGTTCGACAGTATCAATTTGGAGATGATGTTCGTAATATTGACTGGAATGTAACTGCTCGCTATAATGAACCATATATTAAGGTTTTTGAGGAAGAACGAGAGTTGACAATGATGTTGATGGTAGATGTTTCTGGGTCACAATTATTCGGAACAAAACAACAATTTAAGAAAGAGATTATTACAGAGATTGCAGCGACATTAGCATTTTCTGCAACACAAAATAATGATAAGATTGGACTGATATTGTTTACCGATGAAATAGAACTCTTTATCCCACCTAAAAAGGGACGATCTCACGTACTACGAATAATTAGAGAATTATTAGAATATAATCCAAAGAGTAAACAAACAAATATTACGGAAGCCTTAAAGTTTTTATCAAATGTGATGAAAAAGAAAGCAATTGTATTTATACTTTCTGATTTCATTACAGATGATTATCAGCAAACTTTAAAAATTGTTGGAGGAAAACATGATGTTACAGGTATTAGGGTATATGATCAACGCGAAGAAGAGATTCCGAACTTAGGGATGGTTCAGATGGAAGATGAAGAAACAGGAGAACTACTATTGGTAAATACTGGTTCTAAGAAAATGAGAATGAATTATGGGAAATATTATCAAGATCGCGTAAATTATTTTAAAGATAGTTTTACCAGAAGTGGTGCAGGATCGATAAGCAGTCGAGTTGACGAGAGTTACGTAAAGAAATTATTAGGATATTTTAAAAGAAGAGGGTAGGCGATAACTAAGAATGAGTAATTATAAAGTACCAATTATTAATAAAACATATGATATTCAGCTTTTGAAAAAAAGTGGAAAGATATTATTTATGATATTCTTTCTTGCTTTTGCTGGGTTTCATGGAAGTGCACAGGTTGCTACGAGTATTGATTCGACATCTATAAAGATTGGTGAAGAAATCAGATATAAAATGCAAGTTGAAGTAGATTCTACAGAGATTGTAATTTTCCCAGAGGGACAAACATTTTCACCGTTAGAAGTTATAGAATCTTATAAGACGGATACTACAAAAAATGGAAATAAATTTAATCTGATTAAAGAGTATGCTTTAACACAATTTGATTCAGGACATTATACTATTCCAAGACAAAAAGTAATGGTTGGTGATTTTGCGTTCTTAACAGATTCCTTGGAGATAGAAGTTCGTGATGTAGTTGTAGATACTACAAAACAAAAAATGTTTGAGATTAAACCATTAGTGGATGTAGATGCTTCTTTTTTAAATTGGAAAAAGTATTTATGGTGGATTTTAGTTCCGTTACTATTAATAGTGTTGATTGCATTTTTTGTTTTGAGAAGGAAAAGACGAAAAGAAGCTAAAGAAGATGAGTTGCCGCCATACGAAAGGGCAATTTTAGCATTACAAAGAATAGATGCATCACAATTATTAGAACAAGACTCTCATAAAGAGTATTATTCACAATTGAGTGAGACAGCACGTAAGTACATTGATGAAGAGGTATATGATCATGCGATGGAAAGTACTACCGATGAATTGATCGCACGACTTGATGAAGAAATAAAAACGGGTTCATTAAATCTAGATAAACATACAATTGAAGAGCTTAAATCAGTTTTAAAAACTGCGGATATGGCAAAATTTGCTAAATCCAAACCGGATATAGGAACAGCAAAAGCGGATAGAAATGTCATTGAAAAAGTAATTAATGAAACTAAAGAAGCAATTCCTGAACCAACAGAAGAAGAATTACTTGCAGACGAAGAATATCGTAAAACTGTTGCAGAGAAAAAATTAAGAAGAAGGATTATTTTCGGAAGTATAGCAGGAGTTGGGGTGATAGCAATTACATTAATGATATTCATTTTTGTAAAGGGCTATGATATTGTGAAGGATTCAATTTTAGGTCATCCAACAAAAGAATTAGCAGATACAGAATGGGTTAGCAGTGCTTACGGGGCGCCGCCAGTTACTGTATCCACTCCAAAAGTATTGATTAGAAATAATTTTCAATTAACTGAAGAACAAAAACAAATCTTAAAAGGAAATGAAACCTTTGTTTATGGAAGTTTAGTTGGGAACTTTTTTATTTCTGTTTCTACCATACAATACAATGAAAAGACAGAAGTAGATTTAAATAAAATTGTTGAAGGTGTTGTTGGTAATTTTGAATCTCAAGGCGCAAAAAATATTACTGTAAAAGATGAAGAGTACGAAACCTTGGGAGGAGCAAAAGGAATAAAAGTTTTTGGGAATTTAGAAGTAGTAAATACGTTGACTAAAAAGGAACAAAAAAACGATTATTTGATGCTTAATTTTGCTGAAAATGGCGGTTTTCAACAAATAATGGTGGTCTATGATAAAGAAGATCGTTACGCTAAAGAAGTTGCTCAACGTATTATAAACTCTGTAGAACTTAGAAATGCCAAATAACTATGTTTGAAAATTTCACATTTGAGAATCCGCAGTTCTTTTGGTTGTTTTTAATACTACCTCTAGCAATTGCTTGGTATATATGGAAGCGAAATAAACAACAAGCTGAACTTAAAATTTCGAGTATTAAGGGATTTAAAGTATCAGGAAGTTGGTTGTCTAAAATAAAACCGCTGTTATTGTTGATAAGATTAATTGCTTTAGGATTAATTATTACTGCTATGGCAAGACCTCGAACTGTTGATGTGTCAACGAAAACAAAAACTACTCGAGGAATCGATATAGTAATGGCTATTGATGTTTCTGCAAGTATGCTTGCTAGAGATTTAAGGCCAAATCGCCTAGAAGCTTTAAAGGATGTAGCCGCAGAATTTATACAAGGTAGACCCAATGATAGAATAGGATTAGTTATGTATGCTGCAGAAAGTTTTACTAAGACACCAATTACCAGTGATAAAGCTATCGTGCTTAGTGCAATGAAGGAGATAGAATATAATAATCTTTTGGAAAATGGAACAGCAATAGGTATGGGACTTGCTACTTCTGTAAATAGATTAAAGGATAGTAAAGCAAAGAGCAAGGTAATTATCTTACTAACAGATGGTTCTAATAATGCTGGTTTTATAGATCCTAAAATAGCTTCTGAATTAGCCGTTGAGTATGGTATCAAAACATATACAATCGGTATTGGAACTAATGGAATGGCTTTAGCACCAGTTGCAATTAGACCTAATGGATCATTTCAATATGGAAATGTAAAAGTGGAAATTGATGAAGAACTTTTGAAAGAAATTGCGAAAGTGACAAAAGGAAAATATTTTAGAGCAACTAATAATAAGAAGCTTGAACAGATATATGAAGAGATCGATAAGTTAGAAAAAACGGATGTAGAGGAGTTTAAGTTTTATAATTACGAGGAAAAATTTAGACCATTAGTGTTATTAGCAGGCTTATTGTTGTTGGTTGAATTTTTGTTAAGATTCACCGTGTTTAGAAGTTTTATTTAAGTAAAAAAGATACTAATTGAAAAAAGGAATCATAGTTCAAGGAAGTTCTCGAAGTAATGGAGATACAAATACAGTAGTTTCTTATTTGAAGAATATGACTGGTTTCGAAGTTGTAGACCTTAATCAAAGAGATATCAACTATTTTGATTACGAATTCAATAATAAAGATGATTTTGAGATTATCTTTAAAAATATCGTTCAGAATTATCAAACAATAGTATTGGTAACACCAGTATATTGGTATACGATGAGCGGAATTATGAAGGTGTTTTTGGATAGAATTTCGGATTATTTATATAAGGAAAAAGACTTTGGTAGGATGCTTAGGGGAAAAGAGATGGCTATGATTAGTTGTAGTAATGATAATGATAGAGTAGAGGAGTTTCCTCTTCCTTTTTCGAGAAGCGCTGAATATTTAGGGATGCAATATTTAGGAGATATACATACTTGGGTTAATGACAATGAAATTTCGGTAGAAGTAAAAGAAAAAATAAATGCTTTTGCTTTAAAAATAAAAAATTAAACAAATATCATACTAAGCTAATTCAAGTTCGGTTGATGTAGATTTAAAATTACAGTAGTTACTGTAAACTAAGAATTATAAAAATGTACCTATTAGAAGAAAAAATATATTTTTGGTTGTTATTGGTAATACCAATAATAGTTGTTTTGTTTCTAGGTGTTTTAATTTGGAAAAAAACAGTTCAGAAAAAATTTGCTGAAAAAGAATTATTAAAAAGATTAAGTCCTAATCAATCAATCTTTAAGTCCGTACTTAAAATTGTGGTCATTTGTTTGGCATTAGCCTGTTTTATAATTGCTTTAGTGAATCCTAAAGTGGGAACTAAATTAGAAACAGTAAAAAGAGAAGGTGTAGATGTAGTATTTGCAATAGATGTTTCAAAAAGTATGTTGGCAGAAGATATTGCGCCAAATCGAATAGAGAAATCTAAACAGTTAGTGACTCAAATTATCAATAATTTAGCAAGTGATCGTGTAGGTATAATTGCATATGCGGCTAGTGCGTTTCCGCAACTACCTATAACAACGGATTATGGGTCTGCTAAAATGTTTTTACAGTCAATGAATACCGATATGCTTTCTTCACAAGGAACAGCAATTAATGAAGCTATAGAACTGGCAAAAACGTATTATGATGATGAAGAACAAACCAATAGAGTGTTATTTATCATAAGTGATGGAGAAGACCATGAAGGAAATGTAGCATCGATAGCAGAAGAGGCAGCAAAGGAGGGAATTAAAATATTTACGATAGGAGTTGGGACAACTAAAGGAGGCCCAATTCCGATAAAACGTAATGGAATTGTACAATCATACAAGAAAAATATTCAGGGAGAAACAGTTATTACAAAATTAAATACGACAATTTTACAGGAAATTGCAAATGAAGCAAATGGTACATACATTGATGGTTCTAGTACAAATGCTGTAGTAGAGAATGTTACAGAATTATTACAGGGTATGGATAAGAAAGAGTTTGAAGCAAAGCAGTTTGCCGATTTCAAGGACCAGTTCCAGTGGTTTCTGGGTGTAGGTCTATTATTATTGTTTTTAGATATTTTCTTATTAGAAAGAAAAACATCTTGGGTTAAAAGGTTAAACTTGTTTAACGAAGAATAAGTAGTGAGTAATAGGATGTTGTTGCACTAAGTTTTTTAAGTGTTTAAACAGTACAAAAATATAAACGTTATGAAAAATTTATTGATCATAGTATTATGTTTTCAATTCGGGATTAGCTTTTCGCAAGAGGAAGATAGAATAGAAGCTATAGCAGAGGCAGATCGATTTGTAGCGACTGGTAATGAAGTGTTGGTTAAAGATGGTAATTTTCCAAAAGCAGAAGGAGAATATAGAAAAGCTATATCTAAAAACCCAGTAGATGCGACTGCAAAATATAACTTAGCAAATGCTTATTATAATACTGAAAAGTATGATGAAGCGCATCAACGTTATACTGAAGCTGTGAAAACTGCTACATCAAAAGTAGAAAAACATAAAGCATTCCATAATCAAGGGAATACGTATATGGAACAAAAAAAATATAAGGAAGCGGTAGCAGCTTATAAAAACGCTTTGCGCAATAATCCTAAAGATGATGAGACACGATATAATTTAGCTTTGGCAAAACAATTACTAGAAAAGCAACAAAACGAAGATAAAGGCGGGGACAAGGATAATAAAGATCAGAATAAAGAAGATAATAAGGATAAAGAAAATAAGGATAAGAAAGAAGGAGAAAATAAAGAGGATAAGAAAGAAGGAGAGGACGATAAGGATAAAAAAGGAGATAAGGGAGACGATAAAGAGGATCAAAAGGGAGATGACAAGAAAGATGAAAAAGGAGATCCTAAGGATGAAGGCAAAGATAAGAAAGAAGGAGAAGGTAAGCCTGAAGAACAACAGAAACAACCTCAGCAAGCGCAAGGTCAGTTATCTCCTCAGCAGGTAAAAAGCCTACTTGAAGCTATGAATAATGAAGAAAGAAAAGTACAGGATAAGATAAACGCCAAAAAAGCTAAAGGAACAAAAACAAAAACCGAAAAAGACTGGTAAGTTGATGAAATCAATACGACTAAAAACCAATTAAGTTTTATAATAATTATTTTAGTTTTTAACGATTTTATTTGATGCCAAAAAGGATATAAGCTGATGAATATAAAATTAATTTTTCTAACACTTTTTTTAGCAGTTACACAGCTTAGTATTGCTCAAGTAAAGTTTGAGGCTAAGTTGAGCAAGAAAAAATTAGGAATAAATGAAAGATTACGTGTCGATTTTGAAATGAATAAAGACGGTGATAATTTCACACAACCTAGTTTTAAAGGCTTTACTGTTGTTGGAG
Source organism: Aquimarina amphilecti (assembly GCF_900109375.1). Classification (GTDB taxonomy): domain Bacteria; phylum Bacteroidota; class Bacteroidia; order Flavobacteriales; family Flavobacteriaceae; genus Aquimarina; species Aquimarina amphilecti. The sequence goes on along the minus strand of NZ_FOAB01000002.1, from coordinate 80,556 downwards.
GACCTAATCAATCTATTAGTAATTCTTGGATCAATGGAAAGAGGTCATATGCCAAGACATTTAGTTATTTTCTATCTCCTACAAAAAGAGGAAACTTTACTATAGGACAAGCAACAATAGAAATTGACGGGCAGACATATAAAACTTTACCGGTTAAAGTACAAGTTACAGCAGCGGTACAAAAACCAAAAGATGGAAATAATGCAGATTATGTAGCCAGTGAAAATTTGCATTTGGTCGCAGAAGTTTCTAAATCTAACCCCTATCTAAATGAGGCAATTACAGTAGTATACAAATTATACGTAAGCCCTAGAGTACAAATTAGCAACTTAAGAGAAATAGACAATCCAAAATATAGTGATTTTTGGAGTCAGGCAATTAAAATTGGTCAGTTAAAGGTAGAAAGAGGTGAGTATAAAGGAGAACCATATAATTTTGTTGTATGTGGAAAAACAGTATTATATCCACAAAAAACTGGAAAACTAGAAATAGAACCGCTTACTTTATCTATTGCTGTGGATGTTCCAACCAATCGCCGAGATATTTTTGGAGGAAAATTGTACTCCACAGTAAATAAAACTGTAGCTGCTGGTACAAGAACCATTAATGTAAAACCACTTCCGATAGAAGGAAAACCAGATGATTTTTCTGGTGCTGTAGGATCTTTTGATTTTAGAATAACTCCCAATAGAACTGAATTAGATGCAACAGAGTCATTAGAAGCTAAGATTTTGGTTTCGGGTAACGGAAACCTTAAACTATTTGATCTACCTAAATTAAGTGTTCCAAACGGTTTAGAACAATATGAACCAGAGCATAATGAGAGAGTGAGAACGAATATGACAGGAATGTCTGGGAATATTTCTGATTCGTATACATTAGTTCCTCAGTTCAAAGGAACGTATCCGATTCCTCCTGTTTCTTTTTCGTATTTCGATTTAAAAACTGAAACATATAAGAGAATCACATCTCCAGAAATTGTTATTAATGTAAAAAATGGTCCTGATAGCGGCAGTATTGTTGCTAATTCCGAAAATACAGGAACTAATAAAAAACTGGTTACACAAACGGGAAGTCAATTTCGATTTTTAAAATTGAATGCTAATCTAGAGCCAATGGAGAAGAAACATTTCTTTAAATCCACGGGATATTGGATAGCACTTACCGCGCCGTTATTAGCGATTCCATTATTTTTGTTTTTTGGAAAGAAGAGAGAAGAAAGATTAAGTGATGTTAGTGGTAATAGAGTACGTAAGGCAGATAAACTTGCAAGAAAGTATCTATCTGAAGCCAAAAAGAACTTAGGGAATCAGAAAGAGTTTTATATTGCCATGGAACGAGCATTGCACAATTATTTAAAAGCAAAATTACATATCCAGACTAGTGATATGAGTAAAGATCGAATTAAGCGGTTATTAAAAGAAAAAGAAGTAGATGATACTACATCTATAGAATTTATAGCATTATTAGAAAGCTGTGAGTTCGCTAGATATACTCCTTCATCTACTACAGCTATGCAACAGGATTATGATAAGGCGTCTAGAGTAATCTCGGCAATCGATAAACAATTATAAAATATTGAAAGTAGTGAAGAATTTAGTAGTAATAGTTGTTGTCTTAATGAATATGATGGGTTTTGCCCAGAATGATGAATTATTCGAAAAAGCCAATGCGTTTTATAATCAAGAAGAATATCAGCAAGCTATTGATGCATATACAGCTATAATAAATAGTGAGCATGAGTCTGCAGCATTGTATTATAATTTAGCTAATGCTAATTACAAATTAAGTAATATTGGTCCAAGTATTTATTATTACGAAAAGGCATTAGAATTAGCACCTAATGATGAGGACATTAAAAACAACCTTGCTTTTGCTAATAATGCCACTATCGATGCTATTGACGTAATACCAGAAGGTGTTATCGCTAGAACTATCAACGGATTCACTAATATGTTCGGTTTTGATACGTGGGCCTGGATTTCAATATTTAGTGTCATCCTTTTTGTAGTCTTGTTTATGTTGTATTATGTCGCGCATATTTCTTCGAAAAAAAGATTATTTTTCGTAGGCTCCTGGATATCTTTAGTCATTAGTTTGTTTGCGGTTTTCTTTGCTTTTAAACAGTATAACTTTATAGAGAATAATCAATACGCTATTGTATTTGCTCAGGAAACTACTATAAAAAGTGAACCTAATCTGCGTAGTGAAGAAGTGTTTGAGCTTCATGAAGGAACAAAGGTTAGGGTGACCGAGACTGTAAATGATTGGAAAAAAATAAAACTTGCTGATGGAAAAATAGGATGGATTCCAGCTACAGATTTAAAAGAATTATAAAATTTATCTTTTAAAAGATTGAACTTTACCTTTAGTTGCACTACGCCATAACCATTCTAATGGACCATATTTAAATTTTTGCAACCATATTTTGCTTATAAAAGCTTGAATAGCAATAAGGGATAAAGCGATAATAACAAGGTATGTTGTTTGTAATTTTCCAATAAATCCTAATCCCCACCCAAAGAGTAAAAATGTACCAATAACTGATTGTAAAACGTAATTAGTTAATGCCATTCTACCATAAGATTCGAAAAAAGTAAAGAATCGATATCCTCTTTTTTTATGATATAAAATAATGAAACTACACAAGATTATTGCTGTCATAGCAATATTGGACCAATCATAAGTGTTCATTCCAAATACGTGTACCCAACTACTAAAATCAACAGGTTGGGGAGAAATTGCAAACAATCCTGCGGTTATAGCCATAGCAATTAAAAAAAATATAGAACTTCTTTTAAGCCATTTTTTAACCAAAGGAATTTTTTCATTTAAATTATGAAATAGCTCTATTTTCCCAAGCCATAGACCAACTAAAAAATAACCAAATGTTAGATAAAACCTAGCGAATAATCCAATTTGAAAGTCCATTTTTTGTAACATTCCTTGTTCACCATTTATAGCAAATACTTCTGTAATAGTACCTTCCTTTAAAATATTTATGTACGCCGTATTAATATCACTATTTCCATCCATTATTGATGAGAAACCAAAAATACTTTCATTCCCTATAATGAAAAATGAAATAAATCTTGGTACACTTAGCAAAAATAACCCCGCAACTAAAAGAATCCATCTATTTTTAATACGATAAAAAGGTATAAGAAAAGGAGTAAGTAATGCGTAAATAGTTAAGATATCTCCTTTATAAAAGAATTGATGGATATATCCTATAATAAAAAGTAAAAATGCTCTCCAGAGAAATCGTAATCCATAGTTTTCATTCCTTTTAGTAGCTCCATTCATTTGTATAAAAAAGCTAAGACCAAAAAGAATAGAAAATAGAGCAAAAAATTTACCAATGATAAAGAATCCAATAATTCCATTTAAGATTTGGTCAAAAACAGTATTGGTTACTTCCATAAGACTTTCTGATGGAGGTGAAGCAATATACTGTTCGTTCATATGAACTAAGCATACACCAGCTAGTGCAAATCCACGCAAAGCATCAATAATTATAATTCTATTAGAAGTAGTATTCTCCAAGATGAATTAAAGTTACCTTATTATAGCTGTTTAAGCAATACTTGAAAAGTTAAATTAGTTGTAAGGTTATAAAGAAGAACTTGGTTAAACAATTTTACAATTGATTTAACAGATTTTGAAAGTAATACTATTATTTTTACATCCCATAAAAAACTTTTATGCCTACCATAAAAATAAAAATTGCTAGATTTTTGATTATCTCCGGTTTTCTTTTGAATATCGGGAATTACTCATTGGGTCTATTAGATTTTTATAGTGGAGATCTTACTTCTATTACCCACGCGATAGATGATACAGAAGAGAAGTCTGAGTCCAATGAAAAAGATGGGTCTGAAAAAGAAGACCTGAAAGAAAAGGATAAGATTTCTCAATATTCTGATGATAAACATACGGGATTGTCGTATTATAGTATTAAATACTATCCGGATTTAATATACCAAAACTCTTCGGTTTATTTGGATTACACAACACCTCCTCCTGAAAATTCATAATTTCTAGATTAGAGATTCTTTCTTTTTAAATAATGTAAATAAGAAGGATGTTTTTTGATTCATTATCGTTGTAAATTTCTATTACCTGATCTCAGGTATAAACTTAATTATTAAAATTATGAGTGTTTTTAAAAATATAAAAAGTGATCTACCAGCAAGTATTGTCGTCTTTTTTGTAGCATTACCTTTATGTCTTGGTATTGCGCTAGCCAGTGGTGCTCCTTTATTTGCTGGATTAATCGCCGGTATTATAGGAGGTATTATTGTAGGTATTATAAGTGGGTCTCAGATCGGAGTAAGTGGACCTGCGGCTGGACTAGCAGCTATTGTTCTTGCAGCTATTTCTTCGTTAGGAAGTTATGAAAACTTTCTAGTTGCAGTTGTTTTAGGAGGTTTAATCCAAATAATTTTTGGGGTATTAAAACTAGGTATTATTGGGTATTATTTTCCTTCTTCAGTTATTAAAGGAATGCTTACCGGAATTGGTATTATTATAATCTTAAAACAGATACCATACTTTTTTGGAACTGATAAAAATCCTGAAGGAGATTTCGCTTTTCTTCAAGTAGATGGAGAAAATACATTTACCGAATTATTAAAGACTCTTAATGCATTATTAAGTGGAAACTTTAGTGTAGGAGCAACGATCATTGCTCTTTTAGGTTTAGGTATTTTGATTCTTTGGAGTAACGTCTTATCAAATAAAGGAAGATTTTTTCAATTAATTCAAGGACCTTTGGTGGCTGTAGTTGCAGGGATACTTTATTACGTATTTACTGATGGAAGTTCAATAGGTATCACAGCTGATCATTTAGTGTCTGTTCCAGTACCAGATAATTTTGATAGCTTTTTAGGACAATTTGCTTTTCCTAATTTTGCAGTTATAACTAGGAGTGATGTATTAATCACTGGATTTACAATTGCCTTAGTTGCTTCGTTAGAAACATTGTTATGTGTGGAGGCAACCGATAAATTAGATCCGGAAAAGAGAGTTACACCCACTAATAGAGAGTTATTGGCACAAGGAACTGGTAATATGATTTCTGGTCTTATCGGTGGTTTACCAATAACACAGGTTATTGTAAGAAGTTCAGCTAATATTCAATCGGGTGGTAAAAGTAAAATGTCGGCAATCATCCACGGTTTTTTCTTATTGATCTCTGTTATACTTATTCCAACATTACTTAATAAAATTCCACTTTCTGTTCTAGCAGCTATTCTTTTTATTGTGGGTTATAAGTTGGCAAAACCATCTACATTTAAAGCGATGTGGGTAGCTGGATGGAAACAGTTTGTGCCATTTATAGTTACAGTTTTAGGAATTGTATTTACTGATTTATTGATGGGAATTGGATTAGGGTTAGCTGTAGGAATTGTTGTAATCCTTTATAAGAGTTATCAGAACTCTCACTTTTTACATATTGAAGATAAAAGTAATGGGAAGAATAGAATAAAAATGACATTGGCAGAAGAAGTAACTTTTTTTAACAAAGGGGCTATTCTTAAAGAATTAGATAGATTACCAGAAGACACGTATCTAACATTGGATGTAAGAAAAACCAGATATTTGGATAATGATATTATCGAAATATTAGAGGATTTTTCCGAAAAGGCCAAAAATAGAAGTATAGATATTAAATTAATCTCCGAAAGAGGAGAAATAGAAAATCCAGATAGTTATATTCAATTTTTTAAATTGAGACCAAAAACTACATAAAAATATTATAGAAACATATTATGAAAGCACATACTAAAGAAACACAAGCAGCAATTACACCACAAATAGCATTACAGTTGCTTAAAGAAGGAAATCAAAGATTTCAACAGAAACACATGGCGCAGAGAGATTTGTTAAATCAAGTAGATGATACTAAATCAGGTCAATTTCCATTCGCTACAATTTTAAGTTGTATTGACTCTAGAGTGTCTTCCGAATTGATTTTTGATCAAGGAATTGGAGATATTTTTAGTGCACGAGTAGCGGGTAATTTTGTGAACGAAGATATTCTTGGAAGTATGGAGTTTGCTTGTAAACTTGCTGGGACTAAATTGGTGTTGGTATTAGGGCATACTGCATGTGGTGCTGTAAAAGGAGCTTGTGATGATGCAAAATTAGGTAACCTTACTGCTTTGTTAAGTAAAATAAAACCAGCAGTAGCAGCAATTTCTGAGCCTTCAGATCCTGCAGAAAGGACATCAAAGAACATTGATTTTGTAAATAAGGTTGCTGAGCAAAATGTGAATATGACGATTGAAAACATCAAGAATCAGAGCGAAGTGCTTAAAGACATGGAAGCTAATGGAGAAATTATGATTATTGGGGGGATGTATGATATTAACAATGGAGGTGTAACCTTTTATGAAAACTAAAATCTTCTAAAATTTTAAAACAAAGAAACCGATACGTATGTGTCGGTTTTTTTGTTTTATTTTTGATAGCTTTACAAAGAGTATTTAAGTAGCAATTCCACTTTTTTAGTTATAGGAAATTGAATCATAATCTTAAATGTGTACAAGTTCGTTCCATATCAACTACGAAAAATAATATTATAAAAGTATGAAAGGGTTTTTTAGTAATTTAAAAGGAGATGCGTTTGGCGGCCTAACATCAGGTATTGTTGCATTGCCATTGGCATTAGCATTTGGTGTATCTTCGGGATTGGGCCCAACTGCGGGATTATACGGTGCAATTTTTATAAGTTTTTTTGCAGCATTATTTGGAGGAACGAATACTCAAATTTCTGGACCAACAGCTCCAATGACAGCTGTAAGTATGGTTGTGATTGCTGGAATTATTGCGGCTAATGATGGAAGTGTAGAGAAAGCGCTACCAGCTATTTTGACAATTTTTCTTTTATGTGGGTTGATTCAAGTGTTATTAGGTGCTATTGGTATAGGAAAATACATTAAGTATATCCCATACCCAGTAGTTTCTGGATTTATGACAGCGATTGGAGTGATTATATTACTTACTCAGATATTACCCTCTGTAGGATATTACCCTAAGGAAGATGTAGACTATGTTTCAAAATTTAAACCTAACGCAGAAGAATTAATATTAAAAAATATTCTTAAGGAGGAGTCAGGGAAAGGAGTTTTGGTATTAGAGGATTTTAAAGAAACTATTTCTAAAGCAGAAACTATTTCTGAAGAAGATGTTTTAAAAGAGTCTCAAACGCTTGCTGGAAAAGAGGCATCTGGAGCCTTTGGAGCAATTAAAGTACTCCCTCGCGCTATGAAAAATATTAATTGGTTAGAGTTATTACTTGCCTTAGGTACCATTTTTATAATATATGGATTTAAGAGAATTACTAAATCCATCCCAAGTACATTAGTTGCTTTGGTTGTGATGTCAGGAATTGCCTATGGTTTTGGATTGGATTATCGCCCTATTAAAGAAATTCCTAGTGGTTTACCAATACCCAGATGGGAGATATTTACAAACTTTAGTTTAAGCAATATTACACCTTATATTTTTACTGCGTTTACGTTAGCGCTTCTTGGTGCGATAGATTCTTTATTGACAAGTGTAATAGCAGATAACATGACCAAAACAAGACATAAACCAAACAAAGAATTAATGGGTCAAGGAATTGGAAATAGTATAGCTGCTTTGTTTGGAGGGATTCCTGGAGCTGGAGCAACGATAAGAACTGTGGTTAATATTAATGCTGGTGGAAAAACAAAATTGTCTGGTATGATTGCTGGATTGATTTTGTTTGTTGTAATGTTGGGATTAGCACCTGTTGCGTCAAAAATACCAGCAGCAGTCCTCGCGGGAATTCTAATTACAGTGGGTATTGGAGTAATGGATTATAAAGGATTAAAAGCAGTTCCAAGTATGCCTAAAGATATTAAACTGGGTCCTGTTAAGTTAAGTTCCGAAGTATTGATAATGTTGATAGTGTTAGTATTGTCTACATTTTGGAATTTAGTATATGCGGTTGGTATTGGATTGGTTATCGCATGTTTAATGTTTATGAAAAAGATTGGAGATTTAACTGCAGAACGTTCTGATGTAAAACCATTGAAAGAAGAGGCTTGGAGTGATGAGAAAGATTTTCCTGTACAACTTAAGGAAGAAGTGTTTATCAAACATCTTAAAGGTCCATTGTTTTTTGGTTCTACTAGTGATTTTCAAAATTTAGCAGCACAAATCCCGGATACCTCTAAAGTTGTAATCGTACGATTGGCTAAAATGCAGTATATGGATCAATCGGGTTTATACACGATGGAAGAAATCATTTTAGGATTACAAGAAAAAGGAATTAAAGTATTATTTGTAGGATTACCAAAACAACCTAGATATATGATGGAGCATATTGATATTATCCCTGATTTAGTGCCTGAAGATTGTATATTTAAAGATTTTGATTCTTGTATGGAGTATGTTAAAAACAATGTGAAGGATATAGCATAAAAGATATTAAACTGTCTCTTCAGTTTCTTTTTCGTTCGTATCTTTTAGTATATTGGGTAATACCATGGGTGCTAGTTTTTTGACAGGAGTATAAAGAATGGAAGTATCTAAAGTTTCTTGTTTGATAAGATGTAAAGATCGATTTGCTGCATCTACAAAAATAATTATTACACTTGCGATAAAAGCGAATTTTAGTACACCAAATACAGCACCCAAAAGCTTATTCAGAATACCTAATGAAGCAAAATCGGCGATTTTTGTTAGTAATTTTCCGGCTAATGATATTAAAATTACAACACCAATAAACGTGATTGCAAATGCTGTTAATTTAAGAGCTCCATCTCCCCAATTCACATACTGCTCTAGATATCCTCCTACCAAATGAGAGAAATGTACAGATATATAAATTCCAGCTACTAAAGCAACTAAAGAAGCAAGAGAAACAAATAAACCCTTACTAAATCCTTTGATTAATCCCCATAGTAGCAATATACCTAAAATGATGTCGATGTAATTCATTGATAACTTTGTTTAGACTAATATAATGTTTTAAATCAAAATCGGGTTATTTAAGCAGTGTCACTTTAGAAAATTTAAATAATGATATGTTTATTAATGAATTATCAGAGGTTTAAGATTTCTAGTAAAAATGATGGCTGGTTTTTTGGTTAAGCATTACTTTTGTAGCGCTCAATTTTTTAATTAGTATTTATAAACAAGTAGGAAAGTTGGATTATGACCAGAGATGAGAAATTAAAAGAAAGATGGGAAGAATTGGTAGTTAAGTTATCTAATCAGTTTGCAGATGGAGATGTGTTAGACTTGGATGCAATAATCTATTTGATTGGAGTACAAGAATTAGGTCAAGTGCATCGTAAATTTAAAAAAGATGAAAAATTGGACTTGATGCATATTGCAATATGTAGATTATTAGAGCCATATGGATATTACGAGTTTGATTATTTTGATGAGGAAGGATGGCCACATTATACGGTAAAAGAACAACTCCCTAATCTTAAAGCTGGTGAACAATCAGTTTTAATGAAAGAAGCAATTGTAAATTATTTTGTTGTAAGTCAATATATTCATTAGTTTGATGATGTAACTTTTTAAAATATGTAATAACCGCTATTAATGAGATTTAATAAAAAAGGGAGCCTTATAAGGCTCCCTTTTTTATAGTTAATTTTTTAATTATGTATTTATCTTCTCATCGCATACCAAGAGGCCGAAGGAAGATTGCTAATCAATTCTTTTAATCCTTTTATATCTATAATAAGAATTCCAAAAAATAATTTTTTCATATCCGGCAATTTTAAATTAAACATTACATCATGACTAACTCTTAGTCATTTACCATTCATTCAAAATTAATTGGTTAAGGAGTTTTTTTGGGAAGTTTAAACTGAGAAGGTTTTACTTCTATGAGGTTTAAAAACTTTACTTAAAGATAATTAATATTCTAAGTTTTATCAAGATTTTTAACGAGCTTTAACGTATGTTGTATTTCTGTTTCATTATAAATGTAGAGTATTGATAGTTATATGATTATGAATGCAAGACCTCTATTTTTATTGGTCAAGTTTATTGTGCAATGGATGAAGTCATTTTTTTAACTTTAAAGTAAAAAGAAGATATGATTTTTGGAGTTTCTTTTGCTGTTCGTTTACTACCAATACCAATAGCTGTCCGAATTTCATTAGGTTATATAATTACTGCAATTAGAGTGTTACTCCCGATTATATTATACCTTATAAAGATAAAGAAGGAAACTAAAGAGGCGATTATATTGGCTTTTATATTTTTTGCTATTGCAGTTAGTTTCAGAAGCGCAGATAAATTTTTGAAAACAGATTTTTTATATATGGGGACACATTGGTTATGGCATTTGTTTGGTGGAGTTTCTGTTTTCTTTTTAATGCGATTTATATACAAAGATCAGTTGAAAGAAGATGTAGTTTCATAAGTAATTGAATGAAAAAACAAAAATTAAGCTCTCAAATATAACTTCTATTGTATTTTGGACACTATTTATTGTATTTCTGTTTAAATTTGCCCCCTATATAAGAAAAAGATCATGATCGATAAGATTAAAGAATATATCTCAGAAGTAGAGGAGTTTTCTGCTAAGACCAAAGAAGAAATTGAAACGTTTAGAATAAAGTTTTCTGGTAAAAAAGGACTTGTAAATGATTTTTTTGCGGAATTCAGGAATATCGCTAATGATCAGAAGAAAGAGTTTGGTCAAGCAATAAATGCATTAAAGGTAGCAGCAGAAGATAAAGTAAGATCCTTAAAAGATGAATTAGAGTCCAAAGAGGAAGAAAAAGGTACCTATGGAGATTTAACCCGTCCTTCTGAGCCTATTACTTTAGGATCTAGACATCCAATTTCTTTGGTGAAAAATCAAATCATCGATATATTTTCACGTATCGGTTTTAATGTTAGTGAAGGTCCAGAAATTGAAGATGACTGGCATAACTTTACAGCGCTTAATTTACCTGAATATCATCCAGCTCGTGATATGCAGGATACTTTTTTTATTCAAACAGATCCAGATATTTTATTACGTACACATACTTCTTCTGTACAGGTACGATATATGGAAGAAAATAAACCTCCGATAAGAACAATTTCTCCGGGAAGAGTATATCGAAATGAAGCAATATCGGCTAGATCACATTGTTTCTTTCATCAGGTAGAAGGATTGTACATAGATAAGGATGTTTCGTTTGCAGATCTTAAGCAAACATTACAATATTTTACTACTGAAATGTTCGGTAAGTCTAAAATTAGATTGCGTCCTTCATACTTTCCTTTTACAGAGCCGAGTGCAGAGGTAGATGTATATTGGGGATTGGAAACCGAAACGGATTATAAAATGACCAAAGGAACAGGTTGGTTAGAGATTATGGGATGTGGAATGGTTGATCCTAATGTGTTAAAGAATTGTAATATCGATCCTGAAGAATATAGCGGATTTGCTTTTGGTATGGGAATAGATCGAATTGCATTATTATTATATGGAATATCTGATATTCGTATGTTAAGTGAAAATGACGTACGTTTCTTAGAACAATTTAAGTCTGCATTATAGATTGAGAAAAGATATAGAAATACCCGTAGTTAAAAATGTTCACATAGCCGTCGTTAGAGAATGGAATGAAGAGTTCGGTGGTCATGATTGGAATTCTTATATCATTAATAATAGGGATATGCCTATTGAGATGGTGTTTGTGGTGACAAAAGGCTATGATAACGAAAAAAAGACTTCTTTATTACGACACGGTATCGGCACAGTGGAATCTAAATCATCGGCAAAGATAGAAATGATTCAGGAAGAATTGTTTTCTATGAATAATGAATTTACTGTTTCTTTCTTTTCAGAAGGAAAATTATATGATAAGAAATACATCTTCAGAAAAAATACTATAAACGAACGTGCGTTTCGGGACCTTCCTGTTATGGATCAACGAGGAGTGCTAGTTTCATAAACTTAAGATTTTATACTATTATCAGGTATTTAACTTGTTTAAAAACAGTTAAATACCCTTTGTGTTGTGTCTAAATTGATAATACTTTAGCGTCATATTTCCCCACAATAATTGGAATGCCAACATCCAATTGTCGTGGGGTTTTTATTCTAATCTTAAAACCAAATAATATGAAAAAAGTATTTTTTTTAGCGGTAATAGTAATGTCGAGCATGTTCTTTTCCTGCGAAAAAGGAAACGTAGAGGAAACAAATGAAAATGTAACAGTAGATCTTATTGATAATCAAACAGATGTTCAAGGTAAATGGGGTGTTGTTTGGAGATGTTATTATATTTTCGAAAGAGGGCTTAATTTTCGTGGCAATTGTTACTCACAATTTAATGGAGTTTGTGGTGTAAAAAGAATATGTATCCCTATCATCGTAGATCCTTGTTGGATTGTGCCTTGTTGGATAGATATTTTTGATCCATGGATAATTTATGAAAAGATAGATCCAAGAGATTTTCTTTCTTTTAGAGATAAACTAGAATTAGATATTGATCCAAGAGAAACTGCTATGCCATTTGCATTAAATGAAGAAATAGCAGGATTACAATTTTATCAGGAAGAAGGTTTATTTAAGGATAATGTGTTTACAGTAAAGGAATCATTAATCTTGGATGCAGAGACTTCCAAAGAATTGGGATTACAAGGTAATGTGGTAAAAGCCGGTGAATACCCTGTAATTCATAATAAAGAGAATGGAACATACAATGTTATTTTAGCGGTAGAAAAAGGTTTCGAACGCTAATATATCAATAGATACTGTTGGCTAATAAATATGGCTGTTTAAAATTATGTTTTAAACAGCCATATTCTTAATTACACTAAGGTAATTTATAAGAAATTATTCTTTTAGCTCAAAAACTATAGGCAGTGAATATAGAATACTTACTGGTTTTCCATCTTTCATTCCAGGTGTCATTTTAGGCAACGTATTTATGACGCGAAGAGTTTCTTCTTCTAATCTTTTGTGTGGACCTCTAGCCTGAATGTCTACGATCTCTCCGTTTTTATTTATTTTAAATCTTGCATATATTCTTAATCGTCCGTTAAGTCCAATATCATTACCAATTTTAGTGTCAAACTCTTTACCAATATGTTGTGATATTTTCTGCGAAAAGCACTTTTTAGCATCTTCTCCAGTTAAGTGGGTACAATCAGGATGAATAGGAACAACATCTGCTTTTATAAATGGTACACCTTCTATTTCTTCTTTTTGAGTAATCTCAGGTGTTAATTTTGTAATAGTCTGAATTAAGTTTTGAAAAACTTCCATCTTTTCAGATTTTAATTGATCCTCAGAGATATTTCCCATGTCTTGCATAAGAATGGAAAACAGTTTTTTGCTTTCTTCTGAGTAAGTGCCGTCGCTGTTTATTTTGCTTAATAAGGACTCGGCTCTTTGTGTAAGCGTGGTTATTGGTACCTCTTTGTTTTCTATGATACGTTGATCTTCAGAACAAGAGCTATAGATAAGCATTGAACTGATGATTGGGATAAGAAGTAAGTACTTTAATAGATAAACTTTTTTTGATTTTGATTTTTGTAACATAACAAGTCTTTTTTTGATTAAAGAATGATTGAAAAATGTATTTATAAATGAAATTTTTTCTGTCTGAAAAACCTGAGATAATAAATCTTGATAATAATCTTTTTTACTGGTTGCTGCTATTGCTTCTGAATCAGCTATGTATTCCTGAAGCGTTGCTATCCTATTTTGGTAGATATATACCAATGGATTAAACCATAGTATAATTCGTAATACTTCAAAGAAAATAAGATCTACAGAATGATATTCTTTTACATGTATTTTTTCATGTATGATAACATTACTTCTTTTGATTTCAGAAAGATTATTACCAATGTATATTGTATTGAAAAAGGAAAATGCAGTATCAGTGTCAGGTAATGAAACAAGGGTAATATTTTTCGTATGTACTTTGTTTCCGGAACGCTTTAGTTTAGATATTTTATATACTTTGAAAAGAAATAGAAATACGCTAATTGTAATTCCTATATACCATAAATACCCAATAATTGGTATTAAGGAAAAATAGTTGGACAGTTGATTCTCTGATCCGATTACTACTTCTGGTAGCAGATGAACCTGCATAGGAGAATCAGTAGTAAGTACCTCTGGTAACTTTATGTTATATGATGTAGGTATAAGTTGCCTTATCACATCTAATTGAATTAGTGGAAGTAAAAAACTAAGAATAGGAGTTATCAAAAGATAACCACGATTCCAATTGAAAAATGTTTCCTTTTTTAAGAATAAATCATAAGTGATTAAAAAAAGTAATTGAAATCCTATGATCTGTAGTATATAGTGTATCATATTATTCTTTTTCTTTATTAATTTCTCTCATAGCGGCTTCCATTTCTGAAATACTGATATCATTTTTTTTCATAAAAAAAGACACCATGCTCTTAAACGAACCTTGAAAATAACCATCGATTAGCTTGTTAATGCTTTGATTGCTGTATTCTGTTTTCTTAACTAGGGGAATGTAAATATGAATTCGTCCTTCTTTGCGATAGTTTACAAAACCTTTGTCTTCCAATATTCTAACAATAGTAGATACAGTGTTGTAGGCTGGTTTAGGTGCAGGTAGTTCATCAAGTATGGATAGAACACTACCTTCATCCAAATCCCATAAAATTTTCATGATATCTTCCTCAGCTTTTGTTAGTTGTTTCATTTGTCTATTTTTTACAGATCCAAACTAAGAGTTTAGTTTGAAGTCGCTAATATAAACTAAAATATTAGTTTGAACTAATATTTTAGTTTAATTTTTGTTTTTTAAAACAAATAGGATACCCTAGAAATGGTTAATTCTGTAGAAAGGTTCCCTAAACGAGTAGTCTGTCTATTTTAACTTTACTAATAGATTAAATTAAGAATCTTGCGAAATAATCTTTTAATTTTTTTTATGAGAATTCTAGAAATCATTCTACTTACCATTAGCACAATTTTTCCTTTTTACATTTCAATAAAAGGCTATCAATTAAACAAAAAAATCCCCTTGTTGATTATTGGAGGTGTCACTGTTATACATTTTGTTTTTGAAGGATACCGATGGCAAATGATTCCTACTTACTTATTAGTTCTAATTTTAGGTTGGTGTTTGTATAAAGAATATCCATTTTTTAATGGAGGTTGGATTAGAAAAACTATAAGAGGAATAGTATTAATTTTACTATTGTTATTTAGTTGGGTGTTACCCTATATTCTACCTGTTTTTAACTTGCCAAAACCTACTGGAAAATACAATATTGGCTCTCAATATATTCACTTAAAATCAACCCAAGATGAAATAATGACTTCTGATATAGGAGATAAAAGAGAATTGATGATAAAGGCATGGTATCCTGCAATCCTAGATAATGAGAAAGCAGAACCTTATCTTAATGAAGGGGACAGAGTGAGCTTTGCAGTAAAACATGGATTACCTAAAACCATATTTAATTATTTAGATATTGTCAAAACGCATACATACATTAAGCCATCTGTAGCTATAGGTAAATTCCCTGTATTAATTTTTTCTCATGGGAGCTATTCTCAAGCTTCGGGTTACTATGCTTTAATAGAAGAAATTGTAAGTCATGGGTACATTATTTTAAATATAAATCATACATATGAAAGTACGGGAACACTTTTTCCTGATGGAGAAATAAAGCTTTTTAATTCTGAATACGACAGAAAACAGAATAATCAAGAAATGGCTGAAATGGCTTGGAATGCCATGCAAAACTATAATAAGGCAACAACACCAGAAGAACAATTTAGTACTGTTCATAGTCTTATTTTAAATTATTACGGCGCTGAACTAACTGAGCGATATAGCAACGATATTTCTTTGGTTATAGATGAATTAAAAAAATGGAACACATCATCTTTTTTAGCACACCATCTTGATACAACAAAAATTGGCGTATTTGGGCATTCTCAAGGAGGTGCAGCTGCAGGTCAAGCATTACTTGATAATGACAGAATAAAAGCAGGAATTAACGTGGATGGTATGCAATGGGGAAAAATGATAGATACAATAATGACCAAACCATTTGCTTTAATTTCGTCTGAATGGGATGATTCACACCCAAATTTAAACATACAGGCGTATCATAATGGAAGTTCTTCTGATTTTTACAATGCTAAAATCAAGAATTCTGGACATTCTAGTTTTATGGATATTCCGTTAATGATTAATTTACCATTTATAAATGAAGCAGGAACAATAAATCCAAGGAAAACATATGAGGTAACTACAAAAATAGTATTACAATTTTTTGACTTGTATTTATTAGATGAACACTCTGATTTATTGGAATTAAGTAATAAATATCCTGAACTTGAACTTACGAAAAAAACGAGGAAAAAGTTGCCTAACATTTTGCGATAGCTAATTGTTTTGGCAAAGGATTATTTACTAAGTTAGTTCTTTAACCTGCAACTAATCGTACACAAATTCTTTCTAGTATTAAGAAAAAATGAAACCTTAATTAAGATATATAGAAGAGACTCTAAAGAATAACTATAAAAAGAAAATGCAATCTACTTATAAAGAGATTGCATTTTTTAAGTTTTGTTTTAGAAATTATTAATTCTAAAATGAATCAAAGATATTTAATATCCAACTTTTTCACGTACTCTAGAAAGCACTTTGTTTGCAACTTCTGATGCTTTTTTAGCACCAATTGCTAAAGCTTTATCTACTTCCTCTTGGTTTTCCATATAATAATTATATCGTTTACGCTCTTCAGAGAATTTATCAATTAATAATTCGTATAAAGCTTGTTTTGCATGGCCGTATCCGTAATTTCCTCCTAAATAGTTGACACGCATTTCTGATAATTGCTCTTCTGTTGCTACCAATTTATATAACGCAAATGCATTACAAGTATCAGGGTTTTTAGGTTCTTCTAATGGAGTACTGTCTGTTTGAATGCTCATAATAGCCTTTCGTAACTTTTTATCAGGTAAAAACAGGTTGATCGTATTACCTTTGGATTTACTCATTTTAGACCCATCTGTTCCAGGAACATACATTGTTTCTTCCTGAAATTGTGCTTTTGGTAATACAAAAAGTTCTCCAACCTGATTATGCATGCGTTCTGCAACGTTTCGGGTCATTTCTATATGTTGTTCTTGATCTTTTCCCACCGGCACAACCTCTGCATCATATAATAAAATATCCGCAGCCATAAGCATTGGATAGGTGAACAATCCAGCATTGACATCTTCTAATCGATCCGCTTTGTCCTTAAAGGAATGTGCTAAGGTTAATCTCTGATATGGAAAGAAACAACTTAAGTACCAAGATAGTTCTGTTACCTGCGGTATATCGCTCTGACGATAAAAAACAGTTTTTTCTATATCTAAACCAAATGCCAGCCAGGTAGCAGCAGTAGAGTAGGTGTTTTCTCTTAGCGTTTTAGCATCTTTAATCTGAGTAAGAGAATGCATATCTGCGATAAATAAGAAAGAATCATTCTCTGGTTGATTGCCCATATGAATTGCAGGAATGATTGCTCCTAATAAATTTCCTAAATGAGGCGTTCCTGTGCTCTGGACTCCGGTTAGAATTCTTGCCATGGTAATTTTTAGTTTCCGGCAAAGGTAATTTTTTTGTTCAGATACCTCAAACCAATTGTGTATTTTTGCGCTTATGGTTGTCCTTAGGAATATATTGATTCTTCTTTGGCGTATTTGGTTTTATATAATGATGGG
Organism: Aquimarina amphilecti; assembly: GCF_900109375.1. Classification (GTDB taxonomy): domain Bacteria; phylum Bacteroidota; class Bacteroidia; order Flavobacteriales; family Flavobacteriaceae; genus Aquimarina; species Aquimarina amphilecti. The sequence continues at coordinate 62,831 of NZ_FOAB01000002.1, read as the reverse complement.
AATTCCCATCGTTATTCTGTTTCCTATTCTATTAATACTAACTTCAAGAGAACAATGGTATGCACAGTTTTTTGTGGTTGCCCGGTTTTGGGCTAAAATAGTTTTGTATGGTAGTGGTTTTATACCAAGAGTAAAAAAAGAAGCAAAAATAAACCCTCAAAGAAGCTACATGTTTGTTGCAAATCATACATCTATGGCGGATATTATGCTAATGTTGTATTGCGTAAAGAATCCTTTTGTTTTTGTTGGAAAAAAGGAATTAGCAAAGATCCCAATATTTGGTTTTTTCTACAAGAGGACTTGTATTCTTGTAGATAGAAATAGTCAAAAAAGTAGAAAAGAAGTCTTTGATCGTGCCCAAGCAAGACTGCAAGATGGAACAAGTATCTGTATTTTTCCAGAAGGTGGTGTGCCTGAGGATGAGTCGGTTTTATTAGATGAGTTTAAAGATGGAGCTTTTAGATTAGCGATCGATCACCAAATTCCAATACTTCCTTTAACTTTTCTGGATAATAAAAGAAGATTTTCCTACACCTTCTTTAGCGGAAGTCCTGGTAAGATGAGAGCTTATGTTCATAAAGAGATTTTGACAGAAGGATTTACTCAAGAGCGTAAGAAAGAATTGAATATGATAGCACGAAATGTTATTTTGGATAAGTTAAAATCCAATCAATTATAAAAAAAACAAAAGCTGCTTCTCCCCAGAAACAGCTTTGTCATCATTGCTTCCCTAGAGCAATAATTCAACCTAACCAACTAAAATAACCTAAAACACATTTTAGTTATTTTCTTTTTCATTGTTTTTAAAACCTAAAACTTACTCCTGTATAAATACCAAAATAATATGGTTTAAAATTGTCTGCACTGTCTTTGAAACCATTAAATTGATATTTAAAGATAGGCTCCATATTAATTTTAAACTTATCAGATAACTTATAATCAAATCCTATACCAATATTACCGCTAAAACTAATATCGTTAACAGTTTGATCTCTTGCTACATTTTCATTTCTAAAACTTCCTGCGATAATAGATACTTCATCATCTTCCAGAAATAATGTACTAACTCCTCCTATCATATGAATTCCAACCTTAGAGTTGGTTAATGCATATTTAAGTTCTATAGGCACCTCTATATATCCAATACTGTGATTAAGCAATCCTGGGTTCTGAGATTTTACTAAAATTTCACTATTAACATCACCGGGAGGCGGAGCTAAACTAACAGATCCATTTTGATAATCAGAGACAACTATACTTTGGGTATTGCTTAATCCATTTTCTCTTCCTAATGAGGCAATTCCAAAACCAACATCTTCGGTATTATAGCCAACATCAACCTTGCTAACACCTGATCGTAAAATTAATTTTTCATTTATGGCATATGCAACTTGTATTCCATAACTAAGATTTACTTCCCCTTGTTTATTATTGTCAGAGAATTGGGAGTCTATAGAAGAACCTCCAAAAGAATCGTAGTAAACGGGGGCTATATTAGGAGCTATATTCCATCTTTTGATTGTTTTAGCCTCTGCTTTAGCTACAGCTGCTTCTTTTTCTTCTTTTTCTTTTATAGCGTCAAAGATTGATTTTTTGCCATTGTCGAGGTCTTGTTTGTCTATTACTTCATCTGAAACTGTTTTCTCTGTTTCTCTATTTTTATTGATCCCCGTATTATTTGCAATACTTTCTTCTGTGTTTTTTATAAAGTCTTCAGAATCTTTAAAGTTGGTGTTGTCTTTATTATCAGTGACCAGTTGTTTTTTATTGTCTGACGATATTGTATTATCTGCAATAGTATTCTCAATATTTGTTTTCTTAAATTCAGAAAGTTTTTCTTCTTTATTTTTCTGCGGAGTATTTGTTTTCTGTATATCTGTTATTGAACCGGTGTTAGTTACTTTTTGTTTTGAAATAGTCTGATCTTTTCTGAGGTAATCATCATTAACATTATCAATCTCTTTTTTAGTTTCGTTGATATTTGTTATTCCTTCAGTATTGTTTTTATTTACTGAAGGGTTTTTAAAAGAATTAGTGGTAAAAGTATTTTCACCTTCTGATTTTTTTGAAGATTCTTCTTCTTTATTGTCATTAGTTAAAGAGTTTTCAGTAATGGCCTGGTTGTTTGTTTTATTACTTTCCGAAGTTCCTTCATTGGAGTCAAATTGATTATTATCTGAAGTATTAACAAGTGCATCATCAGAGTTTTTAGAATCTAAATTTTGCTTCTCAGAAGACAAAGGCTTTATGTCATTCAATTCTTCCTCGGTACTTACAATAGTTTCTTTTGTTGAGTCATCTGTAACAAATACAGATCCCACGGATAAAATAACTGCTAGGATAGCTGCAACACCAGCAATACGATACCAAAATGGTATAAAAATTACTCGTTTACGATCTTTGTTTTTTCGAGCTTGAATTTTTTTCCACACCTCATCATTAGGAGAAACTTCAAAATCTTTGAACTTCTCCTGAAATAATCTGTCTATATTTTTTTTATCACTCATCTTCATCCTTCAATTGATTGAACGCGATGTTCTTGATTGGTTTCTATTTTTTCTTTTAAAATATTTCTGGCTCTTGCCAAATTAGATTTAGAAGTACCTGTAGAAATATCTAACATTTCTGCGATCTCTTTATGAGAATATCCATCTAATACATATAGATTAAAAACTAGTCTATACCTATCTGGTAATTGTTGGATAATTTCTAATAGATAATCTAACGAAATATCATCTTCATCGATCTCAACTTCGACCTCTTCGATCTGTTCTTCTCCAATAATTTCAAAAACTTTTTGTTTACGATATTTTTGCAAAGCAGTATTTACGGTGATTCTTTTTATCCACCCTTCGAATGAACCTTTGCCACGATATTGCTCTATTTTGTCAAAAATTGTAATAAAAGCGTCCTGCAAGGTGTCTTCGGCATTTACATAACTGTTAGAGTATTTTAGACAGATGGAAAATAATTTACTGCCGTATAATCTATACAGTTGTTCTTGTGCCTTGGCATCTTGTTTTTTACACTTTTTTATGAGTTGGTCTAAACTCACTAACAGTTTTTGTTTTGATTAACAGAATTTATGAAATCATTATTCCACTACGGGAATTTCCATAACTAAAAATTGATTCTCTCCTTGGTCATTTCTACCTTGCCAGAATCTAAAAATATATGAATCTTCAAACCCAACTAAAAAGTTGAAGGATACATCAACTAAATCAGTTTGTTCGAGATTTTCACAAGTACGATCATTAACTACTACATTTACTACGGATACAGTTCGCTCATTAGAAACTCTATCATAATCAAATCCACTAAAAGAGTGACAATCCGAAGGTCTAAAATAAGATGCTGTAATCTCATAGGTGTCTCCTCTTACAAATTGGTCGGGAATACTTACTTCTTCAATTGGAACTAATTCATAAGAAAAATTGATTCCTGCATCATCATCATTCAAACAGCTGGATAAACAAATTGTAAAAATGAATAGTGCTATTATTTTTATATTTTTCATACCACTAATTTTGGGGTTTACATACCAAATTCTATTAGATAGATGTTTAGATATAGATATGGTTGCGTTTAGATGATAGTTTTTTAACGAGAATACTATTTTTAGACGGATTGATATTAGATGAAACTTCGATATAAGGTATAAAAAAATCCCGGATGTCCGGGATTTTTTTATAGAATACTATTGTAACTTATTCATTTACAATACTGATAGCTTCTTTGATTTTCTCTTCCAGTTCTTCCATAAGTTCTGGGTTATCATTCAATAGATTTTTTACTGCATCTCTACCTTGTCCAAGTTTTGTGTCTTGATAACTAAACCACGAACCACTCTTTTTAACAATTTCATAATCAACACCGATGTCTATAATTTCACCAGTTTTAGAAATTCCCATACCATACATAATATCAAACTCAGCAGTTCTAAATGGTGGAGCAACTTTATTCTTTACGACTTTTACACGAGTTTTATTTCCTTGTACGGCACTATTGCTATCCTTAATTTGGGTAGATCTACGTATATCTAATCGAACCGAAGCATAGAACTTAAGGGCATTACCACCAGTAGTAGTCTCCGGATTTCCGAACATTACTCCGATTTTTTCACGAAGCTGGTTGATAAAGATTACAGTACAATTGGTCTTACTTATAGAACTTGTCAGTTTTCTTAATGCTTGAGACATTAATCTTGCATGAAGACCCATTTTAGAATCTCCCATTTCTCCTTCAATCTCACTTTTAGGAGTTAATGCAGCCACCGAATCAATAACAATGATGTCAATTGCTCCAGATCGTATTAAATTGTCAGCTATTTCTAATGCTTGTTCTCCATTATCAGGTTGAGAAATAATTAAGTTATCTATATCAACACCTAATTTTTCTGCATAAAAACGATCAAATGCGTGTTCAGCATCTATAAAAGCAGCTATTCCACCAGCTTTTTGAGCTTGTGCAATTGCGTGAATTGTAAGTGTTGTTTTACCAGAAGACTCTGGGCCAAAAATTTCTATAACTCTTCCTCTAGGATATCCTCCGACACCTAGAGCTAAATCCAATCCAAGTGATCCTGTAGAGATTACCTCTACTTCTTGAACTGCAGTGTCTCCCATCTTCATTACGGTACCTTTCCCGTAAGCTTTGTCTAGCTTGTCTAAAGTTAGTTTTAACGCTTTTAATTTTGCATCTTTTTCTTTTTCAGTACTCATGCGCTCACTTTCTTTTGTTATTGATAATGGCTAAAATACTATAAGTTTTTTGCATACCCATTTTAAAAATTGTACTTATCTAACTAATTTATTAACAATGATTATTCATTCAGAAAAAGAAGATTTTATTATTTTTTTTGAATGCCAACGCAACCCTTTTTATTTTTCTGCATCTACATAGAAAGCAAAACTAGAACAAACTGTGAAGAAGGAGGATGTAGATGAAATTTCTTAAAAGAGTCGTAAGACATAACCTTGTTGGGTGTACGATTACTTCGATTAGTAATTGTATAGTAGAAGGTGGCTAGCTTCGTTATTTAATTTTTAGTCGTTTTAGATTAAGTAAATTAATTAAATAACGAATTAGCCCAAAAAATGCCTTGAAGTGGTTTTCAAGGCATTTTTTTGTACGCAATACTACAATTCTTGTATATTAATCTATGATTTGTACTTTTGCAGAAATTAAAATAAATTCTTTTTAACTTAAAAATTAGTATAGCATGCAACTGTACAACAAATTAAGTGCAAAAGAGAGAGCTGCTCTTATTGATGAAGCAGGTACCGATCGACTTACACTCTCTTTTTATAAATACGCACATATTGGTAATACTGATATTTTCAGAAACCATCTTTTTATACATTGGGACGAATTAGAAGTTCTTGGTAGAATTTATGTAGCTAGTGAAGGAATCAATGGGCAATTATCTGTTCCTGCTCCAAATTTTGAAGCATTTAAAACACATTTAGATAGTATTTCTTTTTTAGAAAATGTACGACTAAATATTGCTCGTGAGCAAGACATAAAGTCATTTCTTAAACTGAAGGTTAAGATTCGTAAAAAGATTGTTGCGGATGGGTTAGATGATGAAACTTTTGATGTTACAGATAAAGGAGTACATGTAGATGCAAAGAAATTCAATGAATTGATTGATGATCCGGATACTGTTTTAGTTGATATGCGAAATCATTATGAAAGTGAAATAGGACATTTTAAAGGGGCGGTAACTCCAGATGTTGATACTTTTAGAGACTCTTTGGATATTATTGAGGAAGATTTAAAAGAGCATAAAGAAGATAAAAAATTAGTAATGTATTGTACTGGTGGGATTCGATGTGAGAAAGCCAGTGCATATTATAGACATAAGGGTTTTAAAAACGTATTTCAGTTAGAAGGTGGAATTATAGAATATGCCAGACAAGTAGAAGAAAAAGGATTAGAAAATAAATATCTAGGCAAGAATTTTGTTTTTGATCACCGAAGATCCGAACGAATTTCTGAGGATGTTATTTCTAACTGTCATCAGTGCGGAAAACCTTGTGATAACCACGTTAATTGTGAAAATGAGGCGTGTCATTTATTGTTCATCCAGTGTGAGGAATGTGCATCCAAAATGGATAGTTGTTGTTCTACAGAATGTCAAGAAATAAATAGTTTACCGTATGAAGAACAGAAAGCTTTAAGAAAGGGTAAAGGTAATAGCAATAAGATCTTTAAAAAAGGGCGTTCAGAAGTACTGAAATATAAGCAATAGTGCTAAAATGATTTAGATACTATGGTTTTAAAAGAAATCATAGTATCTTTATCGATTAAGATGTCAGATGTGTAGAGCGTTTGATCTGAGTAAGAATCATATTTGGTGTGATTTATCACAGACAAATTTCAATATAGCTAGAGTATATGGGGTGTAGTAGTTGTTCCTCCGGGAAAGACGGACAACCAAAAGGATGTAAGAATAATGGTACGTGCGGTACAGATGGTTGCAATAAGTTAACTGTTTTTGATTGGTTATCTAATATGTCACTGCCAGGTGGCGTAGCACCTTTTCATTGTGTAGAAGTTCGTTTTAAGAATGGGCGAAAAAGTTTTTTCAAGAATACAGAAAACCTTTCTTTGAGTATTGGAGATATTGTAGCCACTGAGGCTTCTCCTGGACATGATGTTGGTATTGTAACTCTTACCGGAGAGTTAGTTCGTATTCAGATGAAGAAGAAGAAAGTAGATGTAGATAGTGAAGACGTTAAAAAGATATATCGAAAAGCATCTCAAAAAGATATTGATATTTGGCAAAAGGCTAGAGATCGTGAACAATCTATACAAGTGAGATCAAGAGAAATAGCAATTAGGCTAAAACTCCAAATGAAGATTTCGGATATTGAGTTTCAGGGAGATGGTTCTAAATGTACTTTTTATTATACTGCAGAAGAACGTGTAGATTTTAGACAATTAATCAAAGAATTCGCACAAGAATTTAGTACACGAATAGAAATGCGTCAAATTGGTTTTAGACAAGAAGCTGCACGACTGGGTGGTATAGGTTCTTGTGGACGTGAATTGTGCTGCTCTACTTGGCTTACTGATTTTAGATCAGTAAATACGAGTGCTGCGCGATATCAGCAATTATCTTTAAATCCGCAAAAATTAGCTGGTCAATGCGGAAAATTAAAGTGCTGTCTTAATTATGAATTAGACGCATATATTGATGCATTAAATGAATTTCCTAAAATGGAAATAAAATTGCAAACAGAAAAAGGTACAGCAGTATGCCAGAAGATTGATATTTTCAAAGGTTATTTATGGTATGCCTATGAGGGGGAGTGGATGAACTGGCATAAAATATCTGCTGATCATGCAAATGAGATTATTGATGCAAATAAAAAGAAAGAAAAGGTTGCAAGCCTTGAAGAATTTGCTTCAGAATTAATCGAAGATACTAAAGTAGATTTTGAGAACGTTGTAGGACAAGATAGTTTAACACGTTTTGATCAACCAAAAAGAAGTAGAAGGAGAAATAAAAATCGAAACAGAAACAAGAAGAAAGTTTCTGTGGAAAAGAATAAACCTACTCCTCAAAAATCAAAAACAAGTAATACTGAGAACAAAAATTCTAATAGAAAAAAGAATAATCAGCGTAATAATAAAAAACGCAAACCACAGCAACGCAAGAATAATGATAAATCTTAGATTCTTAACTTTGCTTTTTCTTTTTGTAGTGTTGTCTTCTTGTGATGACATCCGTGTTTTTGATGAATATAAAACCGTATCGAGTTCTTGGGAAAAAGATGAAAAAATCACTTTTGATTTACCAGTATTAGATTCATTAGAACAATACAATTTGTTTATAAACCTTCGAAACACTAATGACTATAGGTATAGTAACTTATTTTTGATTAGTGAAATGGAGTTTCCTAATGGAAAAATAGTTACTGATACATTGGAGTATGATATGGCAGCGTCTAATGGAGAATGGTTAGGCACAGGTTTCTCAGATGTTAAAGAAAATAAGTTGTGGTATAAAGAGAATGTAAATTTCGTCGAAAAAGGAGTTTATAAAATTACATTGCAACACGCAATGAGAAAAAATGGAGAGACATTTGGTATAAATTCTCTCGAAGGAATTACAGATATAGGTTTTAGAATAGAATTTGCACAAAATCCTAAATAAAATGGCTAAAGCAACACCCAAAACGACTAGGAAAAAGTCAAAAGCTACAGAAATTAGTGTACTTAAATATATAAAGTGGTTCTGGATCACTTTTGCTTCAGGAATATTTTTAGTAATGCTAATATTCTTGTTTGCAAGTTGGGGGTATTTTGGAGAAATGCCTGGTTTTGACGATTTAGAAAATCCTCAAAATGATTTAGCAACTCAGATTATTTCTTCCGATGGAAAACAAATAGGAACCTTCTTTAAGGAAAATAGAACTCCGGTTAGTTATGAAGATTTATCAATAAACATAGTTAATGCCTTAGTAGCCACAGAGGATGTGCGGTATTACGATCATTCAGGTATTGATGCTAGAGGAACAATTAGGGCTTTTGCTTTTTTGGGTAAAAAAGGAGGTGCAAGTACAATTACGCAGCAGTTAGCAAAATTGCTTTTTACTGGTACTAGATCCAAGGGTTGGCAACGTTATACACAAAAAATTAAAGAATGGGTAATTGCTACAAGATTAGAAAGGCAGTATACTAAAGATGAGATCATGGCGATGTATCTCAATAAATATGATTTTCTTAATCAAGCAATTGGAGTAAGCTCTGCTTCTCGTATCTATTTTAATAAAACTCCCAAGGAACTTAAAAAAGAAGAAGCTGCAGTATTAGTAGGTATGCTTAAGAATTCTTCGCTTTTTAATCCGCTAAGAAGACCTGAATTAGTTAAAAATAGAAGAGATGTAGTTTTGTCTCAAATGGCAAAATATGATTATATAACTGTCAAGGAAAAAGATAGTTTACAACAGTTACCATTAAGTTTAGATTATGCTCCAGAAGGGCATTCTGATGGAATCGCTACTTATTTTAGAGAATATGTAAGAAGCTGGATGGGTAATTGGGTTAAAAAGAATCCAAAAGGAGAAGACGATGAAGGTAATACAGATTTTTATAATATATATAGAGATGGATTAAGAATTAATGTAACAATTGATTCTCGAATGCAAAAATATGCTGAAGAAGCTGTTCAGGAGCATATGTCTAACCTGCAAAAAGAGTTTGATAAACAGGAACTTAAGAATAAAACATCACCATTTAGAGATCTTACTAAACAAGAAGTAAATGGAATTATAAAAAGAGCTATTCGTAGTTCTGCTCGTAGAAAGAAAATGTTATCTCAGAATAAAAGTGAGGAAGAAATCTTAAAATCTTTTGATGTTAAGACAGAGATGAAAATATTTTCTTGGAAAGGGTATATTGATACTATTATGACTCCTAGAGATTCGATTTTGTACTATAAAGGGTTTTTAAGATCTGGTATGATGTCTATGGAGCCTCAGACTGGCCAGGTCAAGGCTTGGGTTGGTGGTGTAGATATAAAGCATTTTCAGTATGATCACGTTTATCAAGGAGCACGTCAGGTAGGTTCTACTTTTAAACCTTTTGTTTATGCTACCGCGATCGATCAACTTAAATTATCTCCCTGCGATACACTACCAATGTCACAGATTACAATTCCGGCTGGATCACATGGTGTGATGGAAGATTGGACACCGAAAAACAGTGACGCCAAATATACGGGTTATCTCAGTCTTAAAGAAGCTCTTGCAAAGTCGGTAAATACAATTTCAGCGCGTTTAATGGATCGAATTGGGCCAGAACCTATAGTAAGACTTGCCAAAAAATCGGGTGTTGAATCTGAGATCATAGAAGTTGCTTCTATTGCATTAGGATCTGTAGACCTTAAATTATCAGAGATGGTTGGAGCATATGGTACTTTTGCAAACGAAGGCATTTACAATAAACCTGTTATGATCACTAGTATCGAAGATAAAAATGGTACAACTTTGTATCAGTTTGAACCAGAAACTAGAGATGTAATTAGCAAAGAAGCGGCTTATGTAACTTTAAATCTATTAGAAGGAGTTACACAATCTGGATCTGGAGCACGTCTAAGATCTGGGCCATCAAATAGGTATGATTATAAAAATGTGGTAACAGGATATCCTTATCAATTTACAAATCCAATTGCTGGTAAAACCGGTACGACGCAGAATCAGAGTGATGGTTGGTTTATGGGTATTGTCCCCAATCTGTGTACGGGTGTTTGGGTTGGAGCAGATGATCGTGCTACACATTTTAATTCTACCAGGTATGGGCAGGGAGCTACAATGGCACTACCTATATGGGCCTTATATATGAGAAAATGTTATGCAGATAAAACACTTAAAGTATCCAAAGATGGGTTTAAGAAGCCAGAAAAATTAACTATAGAAGTAGATTGTAAAGAATTCAGGAAAAATATTAAGATAGAAGATCCAATAGAAGATGAATTTGGTCTTTAGATAAACAATCGATTAAATAAAAAAGAAGAAATCTTACTCTAAAATAGAAATGAATAAAGGACAAGTGAATTCTAACAAAAGGAAATACGTAAAATGTTTCTGGATTAGTTTTTCTATAGTCGTTATTATAATTCCTTTTTTATTTCTGTTAGCTAGCTGGGGTGTTTTAGGAGAGATGCCAACGTTCGAGGATCTTGAGAATCCTAGAAATGACTTAGCTTCTCAGATTATTTCTTCGGATGGAATTCAGTTAGGTACGATCTTTCAACCTAATGAAAACAGAACACCAATAAAATATGATGACTTACCAAAGCATTTAGTCGATGCTTTGATTGCAACAGAAGATGTTCGTTTTTATGAACATTCTGGCGTTGATCCAAGAGGGACTTTTAGAGCTTTTGCATCTCTAGGTAGAAAAGGAGGAGCTAGTACAATTACACAACAATTGGCTAGGTTACTTTTCATTGGACTTAGGTCAAAAAACATAGATAAATATACTCAAAAAATAAGGGAATGGGTGATTGCAGCCCGTTTAGAAAGACAGTATACTAAGGATGAAATTGTTGTGATGTATTTGAATAAATACGATTTTGCAAGACAGGCGATAGGTATAGGATCAGCATCTAGGATTTATTTCAATAAAGAACTTAAGGACCTTAAGATAGAGGAAGCAGCAGTATTAATAGGAATGCTTAAAAGCGCTACTTTATATAATCCGAAATCAAGATTAAAAAATGCCATTAATAGAAGAAATACTGTGATAAGCCAAATGGCTAAATATGGCTATTTGACAAATAAAGAAAAAGATAGTTTGCAAAAGTTATCTATAGAACTTGACTATAAACCTGAAGGTTATGCAGATGGTAGAGCGACTTATTTTAGAAGAGAGGTAAAACAATTTGTTCAGAAGTGGATAAAGGATAACCCAATTAATAAAAATGAAGATGGGCAATTAGAATTTCATAATATATATAAGGATGGCCTTAAAATTTATGTAACTGTGGATTCGAGGATGCAAAAGTATGCAGAGCAAGCTGTTAAAGAGCATATGACAAATCTTCAAAAAGAATTTGATAAGCAGGAAAGATTTAATACTACTTCTCCATTTAGAGGTCTTTCTATTGATCAAAAGAATGAAATCATAAATAAGGCTATAAGAGGTTCAGTCAGGAGAAAGATAATGAAGGAGAACGGCAAAAGTGAAGATGAAATTCTTGATTCTTTTGATGTAAAAACCAAGATGAAAGTATTTTCTTGGAATGGTGTTATAGATACCATCATGACACCAAGGGATTCTATTTTGTATTATAAACGATTTTTGCATACTGGATTAATGTCTATGAACCCTCAAACCGGAGAAGTAAAAGCATGGGTTGGAGGAATTGATAATAAACACTTTAAATATGATCATGTAGATCAGGGGGCGAGACAAGTAGGTTCTACTTTTAAACCATTTGTATATGCTACCGCTGTAGATCAATTAAAATATTCACCTTGTTATAAAGTACCAAGAGCTAAAATTACTATACCAATCGGAAGACATGGAGTATCTGGTAAGGATTGGACACCGACAAATACGGATGGTAACTATGTTGGATCAGTAACGCTTAAAAATGGTTTAGCAAAATCGATCAATACTGTTTCGGCAAGATTGATGGATAGAATAGGGCCGGAAACTGTGATTAATTTGACAAATAAATTAGGCATTCAATCAGAAATTAACCCAGTTGCCTCCATTGCGCTAGGAACAGAAAACATAAAGCTTTCTGAAATGGTAGGGGCATATAGCGCGTTTGCAAATGAAGGGATATATGTAAAACCTTTTATTGTTTCTCATATCAAAGATAAGAATGGAACTATATTGTATGATAATTTTCCTGAGCGTAGAGATGTTATTAGTAAAGAATCTGCATATATAACACTTAATTTGATGGAAGGGGTAACCCAAACAGGATCCGGTAGAGGGTTACGAACAGATGCTTCAGATCAATATCTTTATAAAAATGTAATTACTGGACATCCTTATAAGTTTGATAATCCGATAGCAGGAAAAACAGGTACCACTCAAAACAATAGTGACGGATGGTTCATGGGGATTGTTCCTAATCTATGCACAGGAGTATGGGTAGGCGGAGACAATAGGTCTACACATTTTGAATCTATAACTTATGGAAGTGGAGCTTCTATGGCATTGCCAATATGGGCATTGTATATGAAAAAATGTTATGCGGATACAAGTTTACGGATATCTAATTCTGAATTTGAGAAGCCTGTAAACCTTTCAGTAGAATTGGATTGCGAAACCTATGAAACAATAGATAAGTCTCAAGATGAATTTCAATTCTAACTTCCTTTTTGAAAATCTAAATTATTTCTAAAAGTATAAGTATTCAAACGTTTTAGTACTGTTTTTTTTTGGTACTTTTAATCTGCTAAAAATTGAATACTATGATTCGTAAAACAGTAGCTGGGGTTGTTGAAGCCACAGAAGGAGTAAAAGACAACATGACTTTCATGTTAGGAGGTTTTGGTCTTTGTGGAATACCTGAAAATTCTATAGCAGAATTAGTAAAGAAAAATATTAAAGGGTTAACCTGTATTTCTAATAATGCTGGTGTTGATGATTTTGGTTTGGGGCTTTTATTACAACAAAAACAGATAAAAAAAATGGTTTCTTCTTATGTAGGAGAGAATGATGAATTCGAACGCCAAATGTTAAGTGGAGAATTAGAAGTGGAACTAATACCTCAAGGTACGTTAGCAGAAAGATGTAAAGCTGCCCAAGGAGGTTTTCCTGCATTTTATACACCCGCAGGTTATGGAACAGAAGTAGCAGAGGGAAAAGAGACTAGAGAGTTTAATGGCAAAATGTATATATTGGAAAAGGCCTTTGAAGCGGATTTTGCTTTTGTGAAAGCTTGGAAAGGAGATGAAGCGGGTAATCTTGTTTTTAAAGGTACTGCTAGAAATTTTAATCCGTGTATGTGTGGCGCTGCAAAAATTACAATTGCTGAAGTAGAAGAATTAGTCCCTGCGGGGAGTCTTGACCCAGATCAGGTTCATGTTCCAGGAATTTTTGTTCAGAAAATTTTCCAAGGTAAAAATTACGAAAAACGAATAGAACAACTTACCGTTAGGAAGAGATAGGTTTATCCTCATTAAATTAGATATATTTCAATTAAAATTAGAAGAACATATTATGCTAGATAAAAATGGAATAGCAAAACGTATAGCTAAAGAACTAGAAGATGGATATTTTGTTAATCTTGGAATTGGAATCCCTACGTTAGTAGCCAATTATATACCTAAAGGTATTGAAGTTGAGTTTCAGAGTGAAAATGGGGTATTAGGGATGGGACCATTTCCGTTTGAAGGAGAAGAAGATGCAGACGTTATAAACGCAGGTAAGCAGACTATTACCACAATGCCAGGTGCTTCGTTTTTTGATTCTGCAACAAGTTTTAACATGATTAGAGGTCAGCATGTAGATTTGACGATTTTAGGAGCAATGGAAGTTGCTGAGAATGGTGATATCGCAAATTGGAAGATTCCTGGTAAAATGGTTAAAGGTATGGGGGGGGCTATGGATTTAGTTGCTAGTGCAGAAAATATTATAGTAGCCATGATGCATACAAATAGAGCTGGAGAGTCTAAATTATTACGTAAATGTTCGTTACCATTAACAGGAGTAAATTGTGTTAAAAAGGTTGTGACCAATATGGCTGTTCTGGAAGTTACTGATAATGGTTTTAAACTGTTAGAAAGAGCACCAGGTGTTAGTGTAGAGGAAGTGCAAAAAGCAACAGAAGGAAAGCTCATAATAGAAGGAAATGTACCAGAAATGATTTTAGATTGATTCAATCAGATACTACATAGGGTTAAACGCTTATTATAAAAATTTAAACGAATAATAAATCAAATAATAATACGTTATCATTATAAAGGCTCTAAAACAATGTTTTTGTAAGATTTAACTTACTTTATCTGTGTTGTTTTTACTTACCTAAACCTTTGCTTCAACCCGTAAATTCTATAGAAATGTTATAAAATGTTAAAATTTTGTGTTTTTTGTCGATTTTAATGGCATTTAAACGTTATTTTGAAATATATTTTGCATATTAGCATTCCCTATAAAGAAGTACAGTTTTTATTGTTCTCTTTTTGAAATTTTAATTAAGTTTTAACCCTCACACATTGCCCTATTATGAAAAAGCGTATAAATCGTTTACAGAAGTCAGTTAAACCTACAATCGAATTGATTTCTAACTGTATGTACTTAGCAAAGAAAGTATTTTTGTTTTAACGAAAAAGATAATTTTTGTTATGTGATTTTTTGTTGTTAATTAATCGCAACCTCCCCAAGTCGCGATGAATGACCTGTTAGCCTATAATGTTTAACAGGTTTTTTATTTTTTTACTTCTGCGAGTATCACTCCGAAATTTCCATCCAATTGCTTCCATTTAGCAGATGGTAGATAAGTTCGAGAAACGAAACCATCAAGATATAAAGCATTTTCACATCCTTTCTTTTTGAAATAACTGGCAAAGTCATAAAAATTTACTTTCTCTTTTGACATTACGAAAAGTAAATTTCCATTAGGGAGAACCCCAACACCATTTCTTATGTGGATGTTAGGTGAGCCTTGGTTAAATTTATTATGAATTTGCCCATTTACTAGTAACATTGGACCAGATTGAGTTGCATAAGCTATCTCATTATTGTATTTAAAAAGTTCAGTGGTTTGTATAATTGGTTTGTTGTTTTTAGTGATATAGAATATACCATTAGGTTGTAGATAGAAGTTCCCGTAGCCCTTTTTAATAGTATCTATTTTGGATTTTATGATTCCATTTTCAATATACAGTCCTTGAGGAGATAAATCTTTATTATACATCCCGCCATTCATAGCAAATACTAGTTCTTTATTCTCTTTCTCTAGTTCCGTTTTTAGATTTTGAAAGTTTCTGAAATTTTTTCCATTTTTGTTTTTCCAGTAAAATCTTAAATGTTGATGTTTTAAGTCTATTTCATGACTTAAAAATTTATTTACGTCACTTGATTTACGGATTGTAACATAACCCATCAGTGCAGTGCTGAGTACTATAAAGAGGATAAGTATTATTTTTTTCATAATAATTAGATACAGTAAACCTGATTAAACATTTGTTTGATATTCATATAACATGAGATCTTCATCATCATTTGGGATTTTCATCATTTTTATGAAAGTAAAATCTAACTTTTCTAATAGTTTTTGAGATGATTTGTTTTCTGGTATTGTGATAGCGCTGATTTTTTTAATTCCGAATTCACTAATACCAAGTTCCTTCATTTTTGAAGCACTTTCATAAGCGTACCCTTTTTTCTCAAATTCAGGTAAGAAAGCAAATCCAATATCAACGCCCTCAATACCTTCTCGGTCGTATAATCCACAACAACCAATTTTTATATTATCAGATTTTCTGATAACAGTATAATTAGAATATCCTAATCGTTCTAATTGAGGAATCATTTTTTCTGTAATATAAACTTCAGCATCTTTAATAGACTTTACATTACGGTCTCCAATGTTTCGTAACCATTTGGGAGTATTAAGAAGCTTTAAGTAAAAAGAAGCATCTAAAATAGCAGCTGGGCGTAATGTAAGCCTATCAGTTTCATAGTATTTCATAGTATAATCAGCTAATTATGAATTACAAGTATACAAAAAGCCCTGAAACAATTTTGTTTCAGGGCTTTATTTAAAAAAATTAAGGTTATCTGTCTTAAATTTTTATTCTTTCACAAAACGAACCGTTCTTACATCCATCTTCAACATATATACTCCAGCTTCTAATCCTTCAACGTTTATAGTGTTAGAAAAAGTTCCTTTAAGAACTGTTTGTCCTAACATATTATAAATTGAATAGTTCTGTGTTCCAGAATTTCCTGTACGCACATTAAGAATTGATCCTTTTAGTGGGTTAGGATATACTGATAATAATTCTGTTGGAGGTCCTTGTAAATCATCAGAAGTAGTAACAAATGATGCTGTTGTTCCACAAGCTCCAAGATTAGTCCATCCAGTAGCAGTTCTTTCGAATAGGTTACCTTGGTAGGTAACTTGATCTCCTGTTTGATATGATTGAGAGCTACTCCATTCAGAAACTCCTTCACAAATATCTGTAGATCCACCACCACCAGAAGTATTGGTTAATGATACATTATCGATTGCGATATCTGCTTGCCAAGTAGACCCTGTGATTCTGTTAAATCTTAATTGAACTCCTCCACCAACATAAGCAGAAAGATCAATACTAGCATTTAACCAAGAATTTCCTTTGTTTCCAGTTTCACTCCATAAATTAGTCCAAGTAGTTCCATTATCTGTACTTGCATCTACTGCTATACTACCCATATCTGTTGCACCATACATGTGATAGTTAAATGAGAAGCTTGCTTCTGAAAGACCAGAAAGATCAAAACAAGGAGAATTTAATATTGCTTGTTTATTAGGGTATCCAGTTCCATTACCAGAAGCTTCAACAAAAATGTAGTAGCTACCTTGTGTTGCGCTTGATGGTCCTGTGCTACCAGAAGGTGTTCCACTAGCATCGACAGTCCAGTTAATATCATCTGCAGTAGACTGCGTCCATGCTCCAAGAGTATTCTCAAATCCTTCATCATATGGGAAAGAAGAAATACCCGATGTACAACCGCCTCCTGTAGATCCACCGGTAGTGGATACATTTACTGTGTTACTGAAAGCTGACTCATTTCCAGCAGCATCTTTTGCTTTTACACTAAACTGGTATGCAGTATCTGCAGTTAATCCGGTTACATTTGTAGACGTACCAGTAACTTCACCTAAAACGGTACTTCCTTGATATACATCATATGCAGTAACTCCTACGTTATCAGTAGCAGCATTCCAAGAAAGAGTTAAGGTTGTTTCAGCAACGTTCGAAGCAGTTAATCCACTTGGTGCAGTTGGAGCTTGTGTATCGGGAGCAGCAGCAGTTGTAACGTCAACCGTATTACTAAATCCTGATTCATTTCCAGCGGCATCTTTTGCTTTTACATTAAATTGATACGCAGTACTTGCAGTTAATCCAGTTACATTTGCAGTAGTTCCAGTAACTTCACCTAGAATTGTACTTCCTTGATATACATCATAAGCAGTAACTCCTACATTATCAGTAGCGGCACTCCAAGATAATGTTAAAGTAGCTTCAGTAATGTCAGATGCAGCTAAATTAGTTGGTGCAGTTGGCGCTTGCGTATCACCAGTAGATGCTCCAATTGTAACTGTATAATCTTCCACTTCTCCGTATTGAAATGATTCACAAGAAGTAGGTACTCCATTATATTTCATAGAAACACGCATTCTTGTATCTCCATTTAAAGCGCTCGATGGTACTGTAAAGCTTCCGCTTACTGGTGTAGTTTGCGTAGCAGATTGAGTCCACACTTGCTCACCAGAATCGGTAAATATTCCATTTTGATTATAATCAATCCACACACTATATCCTTCACTGTATGTAGTTCCTGTCCAAGTTGGAGTTACTGTTATTGTATAATCACTTCCTTTTGAAATAGATGTAGAAATAGAAGTGAAATCAGAATAACCTCCAGCTCCAGCTCCAGAAGCATTGTTAATCGTTCCTAGTTGAACATTACCAATATATTCATCAGCTACACTATTACCATTAGATGCACAATAGTTTAATTGAATTTCTGTAGTAGTAAAAGTAGTTGATGCACTATATGAAGATGTTGATCCATCAGAACAGTTACTTCTTACTTGTACTTCATATGAAGTAGTTTCAGTTAAACCAGAAATAACGGATGAAGTTCCGTTTGCTGTTTGTGTTGTCCAAGTCGAAGTTCCTGTTTGACGGTATCTTACGTCAAAAGATGCTCCAGGAATTGCTGTCCAATTAATAGTTGCAGTATCAGAACCTATATTAGAAGATCCTACTCCAGCTGGAACCGTAGCATTACAAACAACAGGTGTTCCTGTTAATCCTGTAACGACAAGAGAGAAGTTTTGACTTCCTCCTACTAGAGATCCTTTATTAGTAACTGTAATAGTATATGTTCCAGAAGCATTAGCAATATCCACTCTTTCGTATGGATCTACTGTATTATCTCCAGTCCCATTGGTAGTAACACCAGTTAATCGGTATGGGCTGTATGTTGTAGAGTTTTGAGTTACTCTAATGTCTAAATCATTAACTAAAACTGCATTTGAAGAGTTTGTAGCAGTAGTAGCAGTTCCTGCGCGATCCGTCCAAGAAATAGAAGCTAGTAAAGGATTAACTCCATCAGCATCTACAGTGATTGAATATGTTTGACCACTATTTAGAGTGAGTTCTTCGATTTTAGATTCATTTCCATTTGCAGAAATAGCTTCCGCAGCAGCTTTTGCATTCATTAATCCCCATCCGTAAACAGCGTCAGGTCCAGAAGGTCCCGCATCATCAGCAGTATGTAACGCTAATCCTTTTAGGGTAGCGGCTCTCATAAAACTTCCGTTTAAGTTATCGTAATGTTGTTGTAATAACAATAGTGATCCTGTAACATTAGGAGAAGCCATTGATGTTCCAGTTATACTAGCATATGCCGTGTCACTATTTTCATAAGTAGAATAAACACTTGTACCATTTCCAGTAATATCTGGTTTGATTCTAAAATCATCAGTTGGTCCTTCACTACTCGAAGAGTTAATTGATACACTACTTAATGATCCATCTGCATTGATACTTGCATCTTGTGCATTAGCAACAACCATATTATTTTTAGAAGTAGAATGCCCTGTTAGTTTATCGTAAGAAGAGTTACCGTCAAGAGGTTGGCCATTGTAACTATTTTGGTTACCATCATTACCAGCAGCAACTACCATAAGATAGTAAGGTGCATTAAACATTACTTCATCCCAAGCTTCTGATTCATCAATGTAAGCTCCAAAATATTGATCAGGAACTAAGTCACTTCTAAAACCATAAGAATGGTTAGAAAGAAGCATTCCATTTGAAGCTGCTGTAGTAGCTTCCGCAACATCATTGTTCCACATATATCCATTTACTTTAGCTTGTGGCGCCATCCCTTTAGCGTTAGCTTGTACTCCAGAAGCCATAATAGTTCCTGTTACGTGAGCTGCGTGAAAATTTAGCTGTAGACCACCTTCTGTTGAAGTATCTTGAATAGTTACACGATTGTTTCCTCCAGCACCGTCATATTCTTGATGAGACGCTCTTGCGTGACCACCATCCCATACATAAGCAGTCATATTTTGACCGTCTAAGTTAAGACCAAGAGATCCACCAATATTTAAATGATTCGCTCTAGTAGATCTAGCAGCAGCAACATTGTAAGTGGTATAGTAAATTGGTTTTCCATCTGCAGAAACTCTCTGTAATTCAGAAAAAGTTCCATCTTTAAGTCTAGTTGTGATAGGCCATCCATTTTGTTTAGCAGCTTGTATAGCTTCTTTTTTCTGAATAGCTGCCTTTTCGGCATTCTGTACTTGTAATTGATTAAGTTTAGAAAGGTTGCTATTCCCCATTATTTTGGATCTTTGAGCAGGGTTCTGGGCGAACATTCCAGCCGAAAGAAGTAGCATTGTAGAGAAAACTAACATGTGTAGTTTTCCAAACCTTTCCCCAGTAAGGTTTTTGTAACTTTTTTTCA
This sequence comes from Aquimarina amphilecti, assembly GCF_900109375.1. Lineage (GTDB taxonomy): Bacteria > Bacteroidota > Bacteroidia > Flavobacteriales > Flavobacteriaceae > Aquimarina > Aquimarina amphilecti. The sequence goes on along the minus strand of NZ_FOAB01000002.1, from coordinate 42,662 downwards.
TTTTTATTGAGTTTGAGTTAGCGATAATTTGATTTCCCTGATGATTCTGCAGGGAAACGACCAAAACTCTTAAAATATTCCTAATTAAAAAAAGATTTTCGATGAAGGGATTAAAAATTGCCACACAAAACCTTAACATTGGGTTAACGTTTGTTTTAGTAATTAATTAGTGTAGGTAAAGTATTACATTTTACGGTAAAAACGTCAGGCTAGATCACCATTTATTCAGAAATTCTACGGTTTTATGCTCGTTATAATAAATTTGTCCACGAAGATAAAATCCTACGTGACCACCAAAACGAGGAGTTTCTAAAAACAAATTAATGTTTTCTTTAGCCTCCTCAATAGGATAACAAGCATTTCCAAGAAAGCTGTCATTTTTGGCATTAATAATAAGCGTAGGAACTTGAATGTCTTTTAAAAACTGTTTACTACTACATTTTGTATAGTAGTCAATTGCGTCAACATAGCCGTGTGCTTTGCTGGTATATAAATTATCAATATCAATTAGAGATTTACAATCATTAATATCCGATTTGCTAATTTGATTGGGGAAAACTTTTTGTCTTTCGTGTAGTTTTATTTTTAGACTTTTAATAAATCGTTGCTGATAAATAAAGTTTTTAGGTTTATTGATTTCTTTTAAAGAATCATACAGGTCGCAAGGTACAGATACTACTACAGCCGATATAATTTGTTTAGGAGGTTTTTTTTCTCCAAGGTATTTAAGGGTAATATTACCGCCTAAACTGAATCCGCACAAAGAAATAGAATCATAATTTTTTTCAATTACATGTTTGACTATTAAGTTTAAATCATCGGTAACTCCAGCATTATAGGACCTATATAATCGATTTACTTCTCCGCTACAATTTCTAAGATTGACTGCAGCTACATCCCAACTGTTATTGTTTAAGTGTCTAGCAAGTCCAGCTATATATTGGCGTTGGGCATTACCTTCTAATCCATGAATCAGAATAGCAACTTTTTTAGTAGCTTCTGTATTTGATGGATAACTCCAATCTATATCAATAAAATCGCCATCGGGTAATTCTACTCGTTCTCTTGTTTGCTGAATTCCATTCACTTTCCTAAGTAAATTGGGATATATGGTGGAGAAGTGACCATTTTTAAAAAAATATGGAGGAATGTACGTTGATTTAGCTAATGGCATTAGTATAAGATATTATCTTTTGGTTTTTCTTTTTCAGGAAGATCTTTTTCATCTAACATATCTCTTAGATCGATCTCAATGGTCTTGCATAATGCGGTCATTGGAACATCATTAATTCTTCCTTCAAAAGGATCTTCGCTATTACTTCCAACTTTTTCCATGGTTGTAAAAATCCAAGATACTAATACAGATAAAGGTATCATTAAAAAGATGAACCAAGGTTTTAGATCGTGACTCATATCAATAAGTTCATTTTCGAAAACATTAAGCAGTCCAAAAGGCAATAGTAATACAAAAATCCACGTAAAAACAGTACTAAAATAAGCATATTGACGTGGAAAAGGAGTGTTTTTGATACGTTCGCATTTTCCTTGTAGATTGTAGAATTCTTCTAGTACTCCGTGAAAGAGTTGTTTGTCAAATTCTGTAATCTTTCCAGTATCTAATAGTTCCTTAATATGGATACCTTGATTTTTCACCAAATGAGTTGCGGCATTTTTTCTTTTTAGTAAATCGTTATATTCTTCTATAGAAACAAATTGTTTTGTAGCATCACAAGCTGGTTTTTGCTCACCATGTTTTTTAACCAGACGTTCAACAGAGGCATTTTCTTTTAAAGAAAAAGAACTAGGTTGTCTAAGCTGAATACGTAATGCATTTATCCAAGCTATATGGCGATAAATAAGTATTTTTTTTGTTTCCTGTTCATCATTTACAAGAGATAAAACTTGATTTGCCCAAGTTCTACTATAATTAACAATCCCTCCCCAAATTTTCCTTCCTTCCCAAAAGCGATCATAACTTTGACTGTTTTTAAACCCAATATAAAATGCTACCGCAATACCAATAACGGTAAGTGGTTGAAAAGGAATGTCGATAAATTGTAATTCAAAAAAATGATATAAGGAAAAAATACTTGCCGTATAAATTGTGAAGAAAACTAAGTTTTTCCATGCAAAGCGAAGTATAAGACCCCACCCAATATTGCGTTTGATGTACATTCGTTATTTTTTTTCTAAAATAAGAAGACCCTAAAGTTTTTCAAAACCTAAAGAGTCTTATTTTGAAGTTATTGATTTCAGAAATATTGATTTACTAAAGGTTTTTATGCTCCAAAATATTTGAGGTGTTGAATAGAGGTACAATTTTTAATAGGAGTTTATTATGCAGGCATAATAAGTCTTTTGTATTTTTGTTGTTTAAAATTTAGTAGATATGTACTTAAAAGAATTCGAAATTAGATGGAATGATATTGACGCAAATCGTCATTTGGCAAACAAAGCGTATATAGAATATGCTGCGCATACTAGAATGACATTTTTGTCTGAGTTAGGGTTTGATCAAAGATCGTTAGGTAAATTTAATATCGGTCCAGTAGTTTTTTATGAGCATGTTTACTATTTTAAGGAGGTTTTCTATGGAAGACCAGTTAAAGTTTCTTTAGAATTATCAGGAATGAGTGAAGATGGAAAGTTTTTTGAATTTTTGCATAATTTCTACGATTACAAAGGAAGAAATTTTGCCAGATGCGAAATGATGGGAGCTTGGCTAGATCTAAATACTCGAAAATTGATTCCTCTTCCAGAAGAAATGCGTCAATTTATGGATAAAGTAGAACGCCCAGATAACTTTAGGATTCTTACGAAAGAAGATACTAGAAAGTTTGCAAAAATACCTGTAGATTTAAGCTAGTTTTTTTGATTTTTTAGTCACCAAATATACACCTAAAAACACAAGTAAAGCAGATATAATCTTTACCAGATTTAGAGCGTCTGCACCCATTGCCATGGCAAAACTAATAGCCAATAGTGGCTGTAGGTAGATAAATGCTCCAATAGTTGAAGCTTTTAAGGTTTTTAATGCAAATACATTTAATAAATAGGTGAAGAAAGTAGTGCCAATGACTACAAAAAGCATTTTCCATATCACATCATAAGGAAGTGTTGTCCATTGTACTTCTCTAAATTCTGAAATGGTAATTGGAAAATTAATAATAACACCAATAAGGAAAAACCATTTCATTAATGTAAAAGAATGATATTTTGCTGTTAATGGTTTAACTAACACCAGATATATAGCATAAGAAGCAGCATTGATGATAAAAAGAATATTTCCTAAAGGAATATTGGGTGCATCTTGTCTAGTTTCTGCACCGAAAAGAATAAGCCCTAACGCTCCAGAGAAACCAAGTAAAATCCCAACAGTTCGTAACCAGGTAATTTTCTCACTTAAAAAAATAGCGGATAAAACAAAAACCAAGATAGGGGATATGGTAATCATTACAGAGCTATTGATTGGAGTTGATAGCTGTAGCCCTTTAAAAAACATCAACATATTAATAACCATACCAAAAATAGCACAGCCAAAGATACGTAACCAATCACTGCGATCAATTTTTTGTTTTGGAGCCCAAATAGAAGCTATCCAAAAAAGAGCTGCAGCACCAATTACCCTGAGGAGTATAAAACCAAAAGGTTTGATATAGGTCGGCATTACACCTTTTGCTAAGGTGTGATTGATGGCATAAATTAGACTTGCTCCAAAAGCAGCTAGTAATGCTACGGTTCTTTTATCCATTAATGGCTGTTTTTGCAGCTTCCACTACTTTTTTGCTATTACCAATAAATATTTGGTCATCTAATAGCATTACGGGACGTTTTAAGAATGTATAATGTTCTAGAATTAAATTTTTGTAATCATCTTCTATAAGATTTCTGTTTTTTAAATCTCTTTCTTTATAAAGTCTTGCTCTTTTACTAAAGAGAGATTCATAAGAACCTGCTAAAGATTTCATTTCTTCTAGTTGGTCAGGTTTAATAGCTTCTGCTTTAATGTCTTGCAAGACAAAATCTGAAGAAGGATTTAACTCGTTTAAAATTCTTTTACAAGTATCGCAGGTGGATAGGTGATATATTTTTTTCACAGATCTTTATTTAAAATGTCAAAATCAACACAAAGGAAATTCATTTCTCTTTTAAAACTCATATTTTTGGCTAAAAATTAAGAACGTTTACAACTTAAATATGAAAGATCAATTAGAAATTACAAGAACTAATAGAAGATTACTTGCTAAAATTATGGATAGCTTTTCATTAGAAGATCTTAATAAAGTTCCTGAAGGGTTTAATAATAATTTGATCTGGAATATTGCCCATGTAGTGGTTACACAACAGTTGCTCGTTTATAAATTAAGTGGATTGCCAATGATGATAGGTGATGATATGGTTGTTAAGTATCGAAAAGGAACTAAGGCGGAAGGATTTGCTAGTAAAGAAGATGTAGAACAGGTGAAAGAACTTCTGTTTACAACCATTGATCAAGCCGAAAAAGATATAGATAGTAGTGTTTTTGAAGAATATCAAGAGTATCCAACAAGTACGGGTTTCGTATTAAGATCGGTAAAAGATGCTATTAGTTTTAATAATTTCCATGAAGGAATCCATCTTGGATACGTTTTAGCTCTTAAAAAATCCTTATAAGATATTTATAGAAAAATAATCAGCGACCTCTTCTTTTTTGAATTTTAATTGTATTGGCCCTTCTGCGTATGAACTAATTTCATATTGATTATAAAATAGGATAACATGGGTGTCGGTAAACCCAATATTTTCAGAAAGATTGAACATGTTATTCTCAAAGAAGAATCCGGTGCTATTTATAGATTGATTTTCAGGAATTGCGTGATTTTCTCTAAATATCTTTTCAGCATATTTCGAAAAATCGGTAAGATTTTCTAGCAGTTTTTTGTGATCTATAATGGAGCCTGTATTGGGGTTGATATTTAAATAGTTGGTGTTGCCACTTCCATGAGCTCCTCCAGTAAAAATATAAGAGTCTATTACCACTGATAGAATAGATGCATTTCGGTAACTGATGTCACAGTTTATACTTGCCTCGTAGGGAATAATTTCTTCAGGGAATTCTTTTTTTATTTCTTGATAAGAAGTATTAAAACTTTTAAGAGCTTTCTCTATGTTGTTTATTTTGGTGTCATCTTCTATGTTTAAACTAGTACAGGCGGCTTTTTCGATTTGGGAATTGATTTTTCTAGCAATTTCATTTTCATTGATAGATTCTAAAAGAAATATTTCTGTAATAGCGCAATCTGAGTTTTGACAATCAAAATAATCATCAATGACAATAGTTCGCTTATAAAAATCTAAAGATTCACTCTTCTGACAACTATAAAAACATATAATGATTACCGTTAAAAAAAGTGCTTTAAGATTGGTGTTAGTTTTTGTGTTAATCATCTACTAAAGGTATTCATTGAAATATGATTAGAACGAATTAAATTATAAATTTGTTCAGTTTTTTAACATAATAATTTATAAATTGTTTTTTGTCAGTTGTAAAATATAAGAATTGACGGAAAGAACATTTAAAAAATTAAAATCTACGATTAAAATCGAAAAATAGTGAAGTTTAATACAAAAACAATACATGGAGGGCAAAAACTTGATCCAGCTTATGGAGCGGTAATGCCTCCAATATATCAAACTTCCACGTATGCTCAGACGACACCAGGAGGGCATAAGGGATTTGAATATAGTAGAACACATAATCCAACTAGAAAAGCTTTGGAGAATGCTTTAGCGAGTATAGAAAACGGAAAATATGGTTTAGCTTTTGGGTCTGGATTGGCGGCAATTGATGCTGTAATCAAATTATTAAAACCCGGGGATGAAGTTATTTCGACAAATGACCTTTATGGAGGTACGTATAGAATATTCACCAAAATTTTTGAAAGGTTTGGAATAAAGTTTCGTTTTGTTGGGATGAATAATGCTGATAATGTAGAAAGATTTATTACTGACAATACAAAGTTAATTTGGGTAGAAACTCCAACAAACCCAATGATGAATATCATTGATATCAAGGCAATTGCTCAGATTTCTAATAAACACAATCTTTTATTGGCTGTGGATAATACGTTTGCGACTCCTTATTTACAACAGCCATTGGATCTTGGAGCAGATATAGTAATGCATAGTGTTACTAAATATATTGGAGGTCATAGTGATTTAATAATGGGCGCTTTGGTGGTTAAGGATGATGAGATAGCAGATCGACTTTATTTTATTCAAAATGCAAGTGGTGCAGTATGTGGCCCTCAGGATAGTTTTTTAGCGCTTAGAGGAATTAAAACACTACACGTTCGGATGCAACGTCATTGCGAAAATGGGGAAGCTATCGCGAACTATTTAAAAAAACACCCTAGAATAGAGAAAGTATACTGGCCAGGGTTTGAGGATCATCCAGGTTATGAAGTTGCTAAAGAGCAAATGAATGGTTTTGGTGGAATGCTATCATTTGTTGCAAAAAATAGTGACTATAAAGAGGCAATAAAAATTGTTGAAAACCTGAAAATTTTTACATTGGCAGAATCACTCGGTGGAGTAGAAAGTTTAGCAGGACATCCAGCAAGTATGACCCATGCATCGATTCCAAAAGAAGAACGAGAAAAAACAGGTGTTGTTGATTCTTTAATTAGATTAAGTGTAGGAATTGAGGATGTTGATGACTTAATATTAGATTTAGAACAAGCTATAGAATAGAGTGTTATTAAATTCAAAAAATTAGATATATTTTTTTGATAATATCATATATTTGACCAAATAAATTAACCATTAAATAAGAATCTTTTAATCCTATTAACATATGCAAGCAAAAATAGATGCATTTATGGAAGAAGTAAGAGCTCGTAATTCACATGAGCCAGAGTTCTTACAAGCGGTACAAGAAGTTGCAGAAACTGTAATACCGTATATCGCTACACAAGAAATATATAATGGAAAAAACATTCTATTAAGAATGGTAGAGCCAGAGAGGGCCATAATGTTTCGAGTGCCGTGGGTAGATGATAAAGGAGAAATACATGTAAATCGAGGATATAGAATTCAGATGAATTCTGCGATAGGTCCATATAAAGGAGGGTTGCGTTTTCATCCATCTGTAAACTTAAGTATTCTTAAATTTCTTGCGTTTGAGCAAGTGTTTAAAAATAGTTTAACAACACTTCCCATGGGTGGTGGTAAAGGAGGCTCTGATTTCGATCCAAAAGGAAAATCAGATGATGAAATTATGCGTTTTTGTCATAGTTTTATGAGTGAACTTTTTAGACATATTGGCCCTAATACAGATGTGCCGGCAGGAGATATTGGAGTAGGTGCACGTGAAATAGGTTTCTTGTTTGGGATGTATCGTAAAATGCGTAATGAATTTACCGGAGTTTTAACAGGAAAGGGATTAACCTGGGGAGGATCCGAGATTCGACCGGAAGCAACAGGTTATGGAACTGTATATTTTGCTGAAAATATGCTAAAGACCAAAGACAATTCTTTTGAAGGAAAAACAGTTTTAGTATCTGGTTCAGGAAACGTAGCGCAATATGCTACAGAAAAAGCAATTCAATTAGGTGCTAAAGTGGTTACATTATCAGATTCTTCTGGATATATTTATGACGAAGAAGGAATAGATAATGATAAGCTTAAGTTTGTTATGGAACTTAAAAACGAGAAAAGAGGGCGTATAAGTGAGTATGCTGATAAATATAGCTCTGCAAAGTTTCATAAAGGAAAAACACCTTGGGAAGAGAAATGTGATATCGCGTTGCCTTGTGCAACACAGAATGAATTGAATGGCGATGATGCTCAAAAATTAATTGATAACGGATGTATGTGTGTTAGTGAAGGAGCTAATATGCCTTGTGATTCTGATGCAGTTTTAGCTTTTCATAAAGCAAAGATATTCTTTGCACCAGGTAAAGCTTCTAATGCAGGTGGTGTTGCTACCTCAGGATTAGAGATGACCCAAAACTCTTTACGTTTTAAGTGGACCAGAAAAGAAGTTGATGAGAAGCTAAAACAGATTATGAATGATATTCATGAAAAATGTGTTCAATACGGAACTGATGAGGATGGTTATATTGATTATGTGAAAGGAGCCAATATTGCAGGTTTTGTAAAAGTTGCTGATGCTATGTTAGCTCAGGGAGTTATATAAATAATAATAAGTATTTATAATGAAAGCCGTTCTTGCTATAAAGAACGGCTTTTTTCATTATTTGAAAGCAATAATTAGTATTTTAGCGTGTTATCAAGGCAGCGTTAATATCACTCCATAATTATGCGATACTTCAGACAGTTAATACTTCTAATTTTCCCAGTATTTCTTTTTTCCCAGGATTTTAGTAATCAATGGACGGGGCATTATTCATACTTTCAGATTAACGACTCGTATGCAGCAGAAAATAAAATTTACGTTGCTTCTGAGAATGCAGTTTTTATATACGATACTGATACACGAACTTCAGAAACTTTTTCTACGGTTAATGGTTTGTCCGGAGAAACAGTATCTACGATCTATCATAGTTCCATATTTGATATTACTGTTATAGGTTATGATAATGGATTATTAGAGCTTATAGTCGATGATGAAGTAATAACATTTATAGACATTTTAGAAAAACCAACGATTCCTCCAACTCAAAAAAGGATTAACCACTTTTTTGAAAATGATAACACATTATATATTTCTACTGAGTTTGGAATCGTAGAATTTAATTTAGAAAGAATTGAGTTTGGTGATACGTTTTTCGTTGGTCCAGCTGGATCACAAATAAATATAACAGGAACTACAGTTTCAGACAATGTAATATATGCTACTACTTCTGGTAATGGTGTTTTGAATGCAAATGTTACCAACCCTAACTTGGTTGATTTTAATCAATGGGCAACATTAGTTCCAGGTCAATATAGAGGAATTACATTGTTTAATGATCAGATTTTGGTTTGGGAAAATAACAACTTGGTAAGGCGTCTTGAAGGAACGGTGTTAACAACAGTAATAACCGCTACTAGTGATGTGATAGATGTGTCTATAGATTCCAATAATTTAACAGTTATTAATAGTGATAGGGCTTCAGTATTTGATACAAATTTTGACGAAGTTATATCGGCAATTAGTACTACGGGAGATTCTTTTTTGCTAAACACAGCGTTGTCTTTTAATAATACGCTATATCTAGGGACCGATAGTAGAGGATTGTTAGAGATTGATTTTAATAATCTTAATACCAAAACTTCGATCTCTCCAGCAGGACCATTAAGTAATTTTACTTTTGGAATAGAAGCTTTAAACAATACACTATGGGTAGTATTTGGACAATATGATGTGAATTTCAACCCATTTCCTTTACAACAAAGAGGTGTAAGTAAGCTTACATCTGATGGATGGTTGAATATTTCTAAAGATGAAGTTTTAGGTGCTACGTCCTTATCTCATATTTCTATTAACCCTAATAATGAGGATCAAGTTTTTATTAGTAGTTTAAGTAGTGGTTTGTTAGAGATCAATGATAATGTGGTAACGAATTTGTATAATAATCTTAATAGTGGTTTTGAAACATTTGTAACTAACGATCCAATTTTTGTGTTTCTTAATGGTTCCGTTTTTGATAATGATGGGAACCTATGGGTTAATAACGCTAGAGTTAATAACGGTTTGAAAAGATTTTCTCCAGGAGCAACGCAAACATTTAATGTTAACTTAAGTGAATCGATACCTAATGCTATTGGTAATTTGGGTTTTACTGATACAGTAATTGATCGCGAAGGGAATCTATTTGTCGGTGGCTTTAATTCTGGTGTAGTTGGTTATAATGTGAGTACAGAAAATCAGATCCAATTATCTGGTGAAACAGAAGGATCTAACCTTCCTAGTGATTATGTATTAGCTTTAGAGATTGATAGAAACAATCAACTATGGATTGGAACTTTTAGAGGAATAAGAGTTTTATTTAATACTTCTGGTGTATTTCAGCAGAGTAATCCTAAAGCAAGTCAGATTATTATTTTAGATGAAGAAGGTGTTCCTCAAGAATTATTGTTCGATCAGACGATTACTGATATTGAAGCCGATGGATCTAATAATAAGTGGGTGGCAACTGCATCATCTGGAGTGTTTTATTTCTCTTCTGATGGACAAGAAACATTAGCTCATTTTACAGTAGATAATTCTCCGTTGCCAACAAATAATGTTTTGGATATTTCCATAGATGATTCGACAGGTTCTGTCTATTTTGCAACCGAGAAAGGTTTATTGGAGTTTAAAGGAACTGCTACTGGACCTGAAGATAATTTGGATAATGTAGTTGCGTTTCCTAATCCAGTAAGACCGGGATTTAGTGGGCGTGTTACAATAAAGGGTTTGACAAGTAGATCGAATGTAAAAATTACTGATATTGAAGGTAATCTAGTATATGAAGAAATTAGTGAAGGAGGAAGTATTCAATGGGATACTACTGCTTTTGGAAGACATCGAGTTGCTTCGGGAGTTTATCTTATTTTGGTGACGGGAGAGGATCAAGCGGAAACAACAGTTTCTAAGCTTTTGATAGTTAGATAATGATTGTACATACTCCAGCCATAGTAATTCATTCTTTGCGTTATGGAGAAAGTGATTTAATTGTTTCCTTATTAACAAAAACTAGCGGTCTACGTTCTTATCTACTAAAAGGAATATTAAAATCTAAAAGAGGAAAATTAAGATCTTCTTTATTCCAACCGTTGACTTTATTGGAGGTTGAAGCCAATCATAAAGACAAAGGTACTTTAGAAAGAATTAAAGAAGCAAAAGTTTTAGTTCCGTATCAATCATTACACACTGATTTTGTTAAAAGTTCATTAGTGTTTTTTCTCTCAGAAATTTTAAAAAGTACAATACAGGAACAGGAAATAAATGAGGAGCTTTTTCACTATTTAGAAACTACATTATTATGGTTAGATTCTCATGATAATATTGGTAACTTCCATATTGCATTTTTAATAAAACTCACGCAATATTTGGGCTTTTATCCAGATACCTCTAATATTTCTTCGTCAGTTTTTAATATGCAAGATGGTTGTTTTCAGGAGGACGCTTCGAATATCAATTGTATCGAAGGGAATAACGTTTTTGTACTCAAGAAGTTTTTGGGCACGACATTTGAGGAAAGTATGAATATTAAAATGTCCAGAATAGTAAGAAATGAGATTCTTAATACGTTATTAGTATATTTTGAGCTACATTTGCACGGTTTTAAAAAACCAAAGTCACTTTCAATTTTGAATGAAATTTTTAGTTAAGTAATGCGCTTATTTTTAATTGTTGTATTCACTTTATTTTTTGTAACAGATAATGCTGCCCAAAGTATCACCGTACTAAGTAGGTCGAATAATCAGCCCATTCCTAGTGTTACAATTCATAATAAAACTAAATCAAAAACCACAATAACGGATTTTGATGGTGTAGCGGATATTTCCGATTTTTCGGAAACAGAAAAACTATATTTTGTTCATATTTCTCATATAACATTAACATCTACTAAATCTGAAGTTCTAACTTCTGCAAATAAAGTATATCTGGAGGTAGATGAAAATCAATTGTCGGAAGTGGTAATTTCAGTTTCTAAATGGGAACAGGATAAAAAAGATGTTACCCAAAAGATTGTAAGTATTACATCTGATGAAATTTCCTTTTCTACACCACAAACTTCTGCCGATCTTTTGCAAAGTAGTGGACAAGTGTTTATACAGAAGAGTCAATTAGGAGGTGGTAGTCCAATAATTAGAGGTTTTTCGACTAACCGATTATTACTTACTGTAGATGGAGTTCGAATGAATAATGCAATTTTTAGAGGCGGAAATGTACAAAATGTGATATCTGTAGATCCATTTACTATTGATAGAACAGAAGTAATATTAGGGCCTGGTTCTGTAGTATATGGAAGTGATGCGGTAGGAGGTGTGATGAATTTTTATACGGCGCAGCCTAAGATTGCTATACGAGGTAAAAATAAATTTAGTGGAAATGCAATTGCTAGATATGCTAGTGCAAGTAATGAGAAAACAGGTCATATTGATTTTAATATAGGTTTAGAAAAATGGGCGTTTCTAACTAGTGTTAGTTATACAGATTTTGATGACCTTACTATGGGAAGTCATGGTCCTGATGATTATTTGCGAAATGAATATGTAGAGATAATTGACGGTGTAGATACTGTAATTGAAAATGATGATCCAGAAAGCCAAGTTTTTACTGGTTATGATCAATTCAATTTTTTACAAAAAATACATTTTATTCCTAATGAACGATGGGATATTAATGCTGGATTTATTTACACAAAAACTTCTGATTATCCTAGATACGATCGTTTGATTCGTCGTAGAGATGGAAATTTGAGATCTGCTGAATGGTACTATGGACCTCAAAAATGGTTAATGGGGAATATTCAATTAACCAATAAATGGAAAAACCGATTGTATGATAAAGTAAAATTTACAGCCGCGTATCAAAATTTTCAAGAAAGCAGAAATGATCGTGATTTTGGAGATGATATATTAACAAGAACGAAAGAAGATGTTGATGCATATTCTGCTAACCTTGATTTTGAGAAGAAATTTGATGATAAAACTACAGTGTATTATGGGTTAGAATATATTCTGAATCAAGTATCGTCAGAAGGTTCAGAGTTTAATGTTTCTAATAGTGAGGTTACAGCGGCTCCATCACGATACCCAGATGGCTCTACTTGGCAATCTATTGCCGCATACGTTAGTTTAAAAAGTAAGTTGAGCGAAAAATTAAGATTTCAAGGAGGTTTGCGATACAATAGAATTATTTTGTATTCTGAATTTGATGATGTGTTTTTTGATTTTCCGTTTACAGAAGCAAATATCGATACGGAGGCTTTTACAGGTACCGCAGGAATTAGCTGGTTGCCGAATGATATTTTACAATGGAAATTAAATTTTTCTACGGCATTTAGAGCACCAAATATTGATGATGTTGGTAAAATTTTTGATTCTGAACCGGGATCGGTAGTTGTTCCAAATCCAGATTTAGAACCAGAATATGCTTATAATGGTGAAATTGGCTTGACTGCTAATGTAGGGAAGAATTTTAAGATTGATTTAGCAACATATTATACACAATTAGATAACGCTTTAGTTCGAAGAGATTTTTCTCTTAATGGAGAAACTGAGATTCTTTTTGGGGGAGAGTTAAGTAATGTACAAGCTATTCAGAATGCCGCTAATGCTCAGATTTATGGTTTCGAAGCTGGATTTAGATATGATTTTGCTAAAAACTTTAATCTCTCTTCAAAATATACGTTTACTGGTGGAGAGGAAGAGCTTGATGATGGATCGGTTTCGCCATCTAGACATGTGGCTCCTCAGTTTGGTAGCACAAATCTTAATTATACCAATAATAAATGGATGATTGATTTTTCGGCAATTTATAATGGACAATTTGATTTTGAAGAATTAGCTCCTTCTCAACAAAACAACGATTTTTTATACGCGTTGGATGAAAATGGAAATCCATATTCTCCTTCTTGGTATACGCTTAATGTTAGATCAAGATATCAATTTACTAAAAGCTTACAGGCTACTTTAACTGTTGAGAACATTACTGATCAACGTTATAGGCCATATTCTTCGGGTATTGCTGGAGCAGGAAGAAATTTCATTCTTTCCTTAAAGTATTCTTTGTAAAACAAAAATGACACCTCTGAAAGACACACTATACATATTTGATATTGATGGGACATTAACAGATAGTGTTCCTATGTACTTAATTTCAGTTACCAAAGCTATGATGAGTTTGGGAATTAAGGATATCGATACAGATTATAATAATTATAAACATCATACAGATAGTTACGCCTTGAGATATAATTATGAGCGTAATTTTAAGAAGGATTTTTCAGATAATTTGTTAGAAGATTTCGAAAATAATCTAGTAACACAAATGTTAGAATTTGATCCTGTTAAAGAGATCAAAGGGGCCCAATCTTTAATACAACTTTTTAGAGATAATTCAATTCCATTTTGTTTTGCCACGGGAGCTTTGCCCAAGCCCGCAATGCTAAAATTAGAGCAATGTAATATATGGTATGATAAGTTATTATTAGCTACTTCTATGACTCACGAATCTCGAGAAGGATTCGTAATGGATGCTTTAGAAAGAGCAAAAGCTTTTTATAATAAACCAGAGTTTACCAATATTGTCTCAATAGGAGATGGACTTTGGGATCTGAAAACAGCTCAGAACTTATCCTTAGATTTTGTTGGAATAGGGGATAAGAATAAAGAAAAGCTAATACAAAGCGGTGCGACCAAATGTTATTCAAATATCGAAGAATTTAGTAAAACTATATTCTAATCTTGTTTACTTCTTAATTTCTTCATTAAATCACTGTCAAAGTTATTTTTAAGAGCAGTAATCTCTTTTACATTTTGATTGGGTATAGCAATTGACAGCACATAATGTTTTATTTTCCAACCTTCAGTTGTTTTTTCTAGTACACCACTTCCTCTACAAATTCCCATTTGTGTATCCAGTAATTCATCGAACCAGGCTAATTTACTATCATTTGGTGTAAATATATTTCTTTCTAGCGTGCTAAAACTCCAAGCTTTTCCTTTGTCAAAATAAGGTTTAGAGAATGCCTTAAAAGAGGCTAAATCCCAATTTTCTGTAGCATCAGTTCCTATAAATACGGCATCGTTGGTCATTAACCCAAAATAAGAGTCAAATGAAGCATCGGCTGCAGCTTTGTGCCATTGTTCTAAAACCGTATTGATTTCAGTTTTTGTTTTATCAATGGAAATTTTCTTTGTTTGAGCAGAGCAAGTGATTGTAATTGCTAGATATATAAAAACAACTATATTTCTCATAATATGCTATTCTTCAATTTTAATATTCTTTTTCTTTGGATCTAAAATAGAATCTCTTAGAATATCCCGTTCTCTAAGTAGTTCTTTTTCAATATTTTCGGGAATTGCTAATGATAGTTCATTTAGCTGAATAATAAGGCTGTTATATGCAGTCAGCAATCTTATGTTCGCATCCATAAGTCTCTGTGAATCTTGATTTCTGGTTTCCGTAAGTTGCAATAATAATCCAGACTCTGTAGCTATTACTGCAATTCTAGAACTTATAGTATTAATCTTTAAATCTTCTGATAAATTTTCTTCAAAACTTTGTACTAATGTGTTAATGCTATCCGCATATTTTTTGACATGAAAAGGATTTGATTTGCTCATCGACACAATCAAATTCTTGAGATTTTGAAAGTCTTCAAAACTTTCCATGTCTTTTGAAGCTTGTGGAGATAGTTTTAATACATCTATTTCAGCTTTTTCTTTAGATAAACTATCGAGTTTAACAATTTCATCTTCTTCTTGTATAGTAGAGGTATTTTCGTTTTTACAACCAACAACGATGATTGTAAGAGTAAGTACTGTATATAAAAATGATCTCATCATTAAATTTTCAATAACAGACCAAAAATAGGGAATATCGTTGCAACTAAAAATTAAAAGCCTTAGGTATTATGAACCTAAGGCTTAAAACAATTAATCAATTATATCTATTATATATTACGCATAGTACCAAGCGCCATTGACATAAACTACTTCTCTCCATCCTTGAGAACTGTAGTAGTACCATTTATCATTGTATCTGTATACTCTTAGTCCATAAACTGTATAGTATTGCCCGTTTTCATAAGTCGGTTCGCCACCACCATCACCACCATCAGGATACATTTTATCTATTCCTTCTAAGTCTTCTGACGATAATGCGTTTCTCTGAACAGAGTATGTGCTTCCATCTTTTTTGGTAATTGTTGGTTGTCCATTTTTAGAAAAAGAATATGCTCCATACATCATTATGGATCCAAAATCTAAAGAACTGGTATATTCATCTCCATCATATCCTTGTTCTACATATGTTTTAAAGTTGAAATCTCTACCAGATTGTATATTCTGAAAATTGATGGTAACATATTGATCTCTATCAGCTCTACTTTGTTCGTGCCATAAGCCAACAGCATGACCAATTTCGTGAATTGTATTTCCTGTACTACATCCGCTGGCAAGGTTGATGTTTTGTCTTCCGCCAACCATTCCTACACTAGATGAACATCCACTACCAGGTCTAAAATATATATAGTTGGATTCGCTAGTTCTTTCTATAAAAGTAAGGTTGGTGTTATTTTCCCAACTTGCGATCGCATTGGTAACTCTTGATTGATTAGGAAGATCATTTGCTATGGTATAATAAACTGTATTATTAGGCCATCTACCAGAAGTTCGTCCGACACTTCTGCTTAGAGAAGGATCTTGTCCGTTTTCTAATACAAAATTAGAATCCTCCGTATAGATTTCGTCTTTTGGAAGAATAATGTCACCTTCAAAAATTCGTTTTCCATCTACTAATTCGTAACTGATTGGTAATCCTGCATAAAACCCATCTTCGGTAGTTCCAGTTTTAGAAAAGTTGGCTCTTTCTGCTCCATCAAAGACTTGATTGTCGGGCTCTAAATTTTCTAGTTCCGAGATCGGTTCATTTTCCGAACATGAGAGTATAGCCAACGCCATACTCATCAATAAAATTGATTTGTTGATTCTCATTTGAGTTTGTGTTTAAATTATTAACAGTATTTTAAACCCAAATGAACATTAAATATTACTTTTTTACGAGAAATTAACGTTTAAGCAGTGGAAAACCAAAGAAGTGTTAAATTGAATTTATTGGAATCCAGCTTAGAAGTATTTCGCTATTGAAACTTTGAAAAAACTATCTTCTCTAAAGTTCGATAATATAAACTCGTTAGTGTCTATGTTGTTAAATATTCTAGCCTCTATTGCTGCAGTCCATGTATTTCCAAAACGACGAGAAGCTTCTAAACTGAAAATTCTACTACTGGATTCTAGATCAACGATTCCACCAATTAATATAGAGGTATCCTGTGTGTCATTAAATGCAATACGACTTCCGAAGAAAACATCGTTTTGTAAAGCATTTAATGCAAGTTCATCACGCTCGTCGTATAAGTATTCGACTAGAATTCCTATGTCTAAGCCATTTCCATCGATGTTAGAAAATGTATATTCTAAACCAGCTACTAAAGCAAAAAAATCTTGTGCTTCTGCATTGCGATATATGGATTCTAATTTCCATAAAAAAGCGTCGTGAGTTATTTGTAAATCCAAACCTGTTTGATTTATTACGGGATAAAAGGCGTTGATATTTCCAATATCATCAAATGTAAATAGAGGTTCTCTTCCTGTTCCATAAAAGTGAGAGAGACCAATATCAAAAATACTGAAGTAATGCTTCCAACGAAATGCAAAATCTTGTCGCCATTCTTCTGCACCACTTTCATAATTTAAATCATCTTTGTCAATAACCACAGGAAAACGAAGCCTTCCTTTTTTCCCTGAAAAAGTTCGTTTTCGATGATATGGGAGATAGAAAAAATCAAAAGAGCCATATTTATCTGTAGTCCAGGTAAATTGAGCCATTGGTTGTCCCAGTTTTTCTTCGCCATCAAAAGTTTCTACAGCGTCTGTTTGATTTATTATATCAACCAGATGGTTACTTTCTGTAACACCCCAATACACTTTTTTTAGTCCTAAGCTTAATTCCCAATTGTTATTAGCCTTTTGGTAATATAATTCTCGAATATCCCAATGTGTTCTTTCATCATCAACATCAAGTCTAAAAAAGCCTTTGAAGTTAATACTTTCATATCCTTTATTCCATGCTAAAGAATATTCTGGTGAGATACCTAATGAAGGAAAATGATCTTTTTGGCCTTCAAAAAGAGCGCTATTATAAAAATAACGGTATTCTGCTTCTAATTCTAATTCAAAATCATGAGTTACTTTTTTTTCTTCTTTTTGGGCTGTGATATTTAGAATAGATAACAAAATGGCAAGAAGCAAACTGAATTTAAATTTCATTTTTTGATTGTATGTATTATTAAGCACAAAAAGGTGATTTCTATTATTAGAAGAAAGGACATTTTGTAAAGAGCAAGATCAATAATTAAAAACCTACCTTTTATGTGCTTTAGATTTAGAGATTATTTTCCAGCTCTCTTAAGAGCTACTTGTGTAAAATCATCTTCCGATAATTCAGATTCGAAGTTATAATCACTAAATTTTAGTTGTGTTTCTTTATTACTTTGGTGATTTATCATATTCATAGTTAACGCTCTCCAGAATTTTCCTTTATATAATTTATAATCACTGTATGTAAGGGTTTTTAATAAAGAATTTTTACGATCATAAAACTCTATTTTTTCTAATCGATATGCTTTTTCTTTATTGTAGGTTACCAAACGTCTTGTGTAACCAGATTTTGGATCGACAGGATCTTGTTCTACTATAAGAAGGTTTCCATTTTCTTTTAGGAATTTATATCCGTATTTTTCTACTTCCTGAGAAGAAAGATCTTCATAAGCGAATTCGCTACCTACAAAAGGACCAGATTTATTATTAGAAGAAATTCTTTTTACCCGTTTTATGGAAGGTAAAAATAGCCACTGATCATCGGATCCAATTTTATGGGTAAAAGTTAATGTCGAAGTCCCTTTTACATCTTTAGGGCTATTAAATACAATCATAGACTTATCACCATCATCAGACTGTTCTAGTGTTCTTGTAATTAATAAACGTTCACTAGTTTGACCATTTTTGTTTTTTAAGGTCATTTTTAGGTTTACTATAGAGCTTTTGAATCCTTGATCTGCTTTGTCGGCTTCATTAGCGATTTGTAGTCCGCGTTCTTCTGCACTTTGCGCAGTTATTGCAGTAATGCTTAATAATGCAATTCCTATTAAAATTAGTTTTTTCATTATAGTATGTTTTAAAATTATTTATCTAGTTGTACTTGTGGATTTAACTCTTTTATGGTTTCTTTTGATGTATTCTTCTTACTCGTTAAGATCAGTAATGACGGAAGTAGTATAAAATCAATTACTAAGGCTGAAAAAATAATGATCAGTGTGATTCTAGCCATATAACTGTTCAATGCAAATGAAGAAGTTGATAGGACTGCAAATCCAGCTAGTAAAACAATCGTTGTCGTAACTAATGCTTTACCTACTGTTTCGAAGGCGTAAATGACTGCTTCTTTAGCATCATAACCCAATTCTCTACGTGCTCGTAAAAACTTACTCATAAAATGGACCGTATCATCTACTATGATTCCTAATGTCATTCCGAATACGATTACCATTCCTGTGTTGATCTGTGCTTTATACAATGCCCAGAATCCAAATCCAACTAATACTGGTGTAACATTAGGAATGATACTTAGCAGTCCAAGTTTAAAGTTTCTAAGCGCAAACATGAGTACTATAGAAATTAGAATCAAGGCGATAATGTTTCCGGTGAACATGCTGTCAGCTTGTCTAAAACCTAAGGTGGAAAACATGAGTGTTGGACTTACACCAATAGAGTGCATGGGCTTAGGAGTGTTGTTTTGTAGCCACGCTTCTGCTCGATCAGAAAAGGCAATCATGTCAGCACTTTTGATGTTTTCTATGGTTACGGTGACACGTGTTTCGGATTTATCTACGTTAATTTGATTGTTTAAATCTAATCCAAAAGGAAGCGAGAGTTCGTAGAGTAATAAGTACTGAGCAGCTTCTTCTCGACTATCAGGAACTTTATAATAATTCTCATCATCTCCGTGCATAGAGCGATTCACTCGTCTTGCTACTTCACTAAAGGCGTTTACGTGTACTACTTCTGGTTGCTGGTTCAACCAGTCTTCAAAAGCATTCAGTTTTCTTAGATATTCTGGGTTGTTAATTCCTCCACTTTCTCCACTACCTATTGAAAATTCAACATTATAAATACCCGTTAGATTTTCACTTATATAATCCGTGTCGGTTCTAAAAGTTACGGTTTCGTCGAAGTAATTGATAAACTCATCATTAAATCTGTTTTTAGTAGCTAAAAAAGTTAAAAGCCCAATAACTATAATAGATATAATTGTCAGTCGTACAGGTTGTTTGACAACCATATGTCCTAAAGATTTATACCAGCTTATTTTTTCTGGTCCAGAGGTTTCTTTTTTAACTTTTACTTTTACCGGAAGAATTGCCATAAGAGCTGGTAAGGCAGTAGTAGAATATAAAAATGCCATCGTCATACCAAAAGCGGTAATATTACCTAAATCCCAGAATGGGGGAACATCGCCAAAATTCATTGTTAAAAACCCAATAACTGTTGTCAAACTAGTAATAAAAACAGGCATAAAATTAAGCCTTATGGATTCCACTAATGCTTCTTTTTTATTGTATCCATCTTTTCTCATTTTTTGAAGCATTGTTATCAAAATATGAATACTATCTGCTACTGCGAGTGTTAGTATCATTGTAGGAAATACTGAAGATGGTGGAGTAAGTTTTATGCCCATTAATCCAACAAAACCTACTGCACTCATAATGGAAAACATCACTACTATAAATGTGGCAACGGTACTATATATGTTTCTAGTAAGAATAAATGTGGTGATGATTACAATGATTAACATAATCATCGTTAACATCAAATCATTCATGGATGATTCGAAAAATGCTGTGTTTAATGGTACTAATCCTGATGAATGTATTTCGAAGTTAGGGTACTTTGTTTTGAAATCTGAAATTGCGTTTCGTATAAAGGCGGTAACTTCTGGAATTTCCTTAGCGCTATCCTTTCCCGGCAGTCTGACGGTAACATTTATTGCTGTAACCGTTCCGCTTTTATTAAGAATTCTATCCACTAAAAGAGGTTCTTTTAGCGCTTTCTGTTTAATTATGGCGATCTCAGCGTCAGTTTTAGTAGAAGATTCATAAGATAAGTCATCTACGTATAGATCGTCTCCTTGTGCGCTGGTATGCTGAAAATTCGTTAGAGCATCGACGCGAGAGGAGTATGGAGTGTTCCAAGCTTCTGCTGTGAGTTCTTCGATAGCAGATAGGTTCTCTTTGGTGAAAATGTCTCCATTAGAAGGGGTTAATACTATTACTACATTATCATCTTTAGTGTATTTTTCTTGTAAGGCGTCAAATGCTTCCAATTCTGGATTGGATTTGCTGAAAAACACGTGATAATCACCATCAAATTCCATGTTACCATTCGATCCTAGCCCTATCGCTAGTGCCAAAGTAGTAATTAAAACGGGCCATTTAAATTTTATAACGAATTCTGCCCATCGTTTTGCAAATGTGTTGGTTATCTTCCTTGGTTTTTTAATTGCATTCATGTTTTGAGTTGTTAGTTGACCAGTCGATTATATGTAATATATGATTGACTTAGTGCTTGTTGTTAATTTGTATGTGCTATAACGTTTCTATTTAATTTTTTAGGACAAGTTTTATTAATTATTATAATAATTGACCAGTCGTCTATATGTAAATCAAAAAAATACTACTTAAGTAATACACTTTTTACGATGTTCATGTGATTATCTACAGGATATGCATCTTTCATTTCTTTCATCGTAGTCATTGCCCCTTTTCCGGCATCTTCAATAAAGCCTATCAGATCTTCTATGTCAATAGAAGCGTTTATTTCGCCCAATTCTTGTGCTTCTTTAGCTACGGTAATAATTTCTTTTTTAATTAGATTATGTCTGTCTAAAACTGCATTTCTAATTTTTTCATTATGCTCAGACATTTCATTGCTTAAGTTACATCCCAAGCAACCCATTTTACAATTTAATTGCTCTTTTAACACCTTAACACGAAACTCATAGAAATTCAATAAGCGTTGCTTAGGAGATCCTAGACTATTCTTTAAAACCTCTAAAGCCGGAGTAAATTGCATTGTAAAATATTTATCTAATGCTTTGATGGCAAAGTCTTCTTTACTATCAAAATAAAAATAAAAAGAACCTTTGGGAACATCTGCTGCTTTAACGATATCATTAACACTGGTACCATTATATCCTTTAGACCAAATGATTTCCAACCCTTTTTCTAAAAGTTGGTCTGCTTTGATTTCATGTCTTAAGGTCTTTGGCATTATCTTCAATTTTAAGTAAGCAAAAGTATGACCACTCGTCTATTAAACAAAATTTTATTGTGTTAAAATTTTGTTTAACCGAAATAACTATTTGATTAGTAAATACTTAATTATTGTTTCTAATTGCTTGTTCCAGTTTTTGAAATCATGATTTCCAGCGGTTTTTAATGTCTTGATTTTATAACCTTTTGAAGTATATATTGCTTTCAGGTCTTTCACATAACTTTCTGCGTCATTGGTTCCTGTAGAAAGGAAGATCTTAAGGTTTTTGTTTTTTGAAAAAATAATGTTTTGAATTAGTTCTTCTTTTTTGGGATACGTTACCGGAGATAGTAATCCAAAGTTTTTGAACTTTTCAGATTTTGAAGAAAAATATGCTGCATTTAATCCCCCAAAAGATATTCCAATTAAAGAACGATCTTCAGGTTGAAAACGGCTATTTGTAAGTGATGTTTCAATTTTAGGAATTAACTCGGACTCAAAGAAGTCGAGATATTTTGAATTGTTAAAGAAATAGAAGTTCCTGAGATCTTGATTAGTTTCGGGATTTATAGTACTTATAAAAACATAATAAGCATAGGGAATTTTTTCATTTTTAGTCAAAGATTTGATTTTTTGGAGTCCACCGTGATTTATGAGTTTTTGACCATCTGTAACATATATTAAATGCTTTATTTTATTTTTTTTATAAGTATTATAGGTAGTAATTTTCACTTTTTTAGAGAGGTGTTTACTGCTTATTATAATGGTTTGTTCCTGACCAATTGTTACACTGTAAATAAATAGACATATGGTATAAATAAGGAAGGATTTCGATTCCATCAGCAAATGATTTTAGTAGAGATGTTTGAAATAATACACTCCAAACATCCCTACGATATATTTTTCTGATTATTTTGCTGCAGCAATTGCTACATTGTTGATCATTTCTCCAGCTGATTGGTTTAAAAAACCTAAGAATTGTTCTTCGTTCATTTGTGGATTTTTCATGAACTTCTCATAACTACTGGTCCAAACAATCATTGATTTTTGATACCCTAAATCTATTACCTTAAAATTATTGACCATTCCTTTTGCAGGAACGCCTTCGATCAATGCATACGTATAGGTACGATTTTGATCATCAAATCCAATGATACTTTCTTTAAAATATCCTTGTCCATCAGCAGATGTACATATTCTTTGGCCACCAATTCCTTTTTCACCGGTCCATTTCACTTTTGCGATTACAGAAGAGTATTTATCAATATCATCTAGTTGTCTTAGTTTATTCCAAACATTATCAGCAGAAGTGTCTACTAATTTTGTTAGTGTAACATTAGCATTTGATTTTTGAGCATTAAGTTGTATTGACCCCAATCCTGCAAGCATTACTAAGCATAAAATTCTTGTAAGTTTCATCGTATTATTTTTAAAAGTTATTACATTTTTTAGATTCATTAAATATGAACCTGTGACAACTTTTAAAAATATTTAGAAGGTTTTTAAATCTTAAAATCTTCAACAGTGAATCCGTTATTGAATTTTATATCTGTAGAAACCTCTGATAAAGAAGGCTCTTCTGGATATTCTCCTTTTTCATTTGGAATATAGACGTGTCGATGTGTAGATACCTGTATACCGTCAATTTTAGTATACTTAACTTTCATTAACAACACGGTATCATTAATTCCCCAAGCAGGTAATGAAAAATAAAATTGATCAATTAACTTGGTTTCGGGATTAACATATAAAATATAAGCGTCATTAGCTTCCTTACCTGTTTTTTGAGGATCATAAGCTATAGATACTTTATCATATACCTTTTCATCTACAGTATCTTGTCCAATATATTGGTAGGTAGTACCTGGATCACCAATTTTAAAGTTCATCATAAACCAGTAATAGTTTACCTGACGGAGAAAATCCGTAGTTGCAATCATTTTTTCGTCCGTCATTTTTTTGCCATCCATACTCACAGAAGATTTTCCTTTAACAAAGCTTTGTACAATGGGCTTTGTTCCTTCAGGAAGTACATTAACCTGATGAGTAGAGTATTTACCCCAAGAATACTCACCATCAAAAAGATAACGTTCTATAGATACGTCTTTTTTACCATCTGCTTGCTCATATGTATATGTGTATTCTACATCTTTTAAGTTCCATAAGTTATTCCATCCTCCTGATGCCTCAGCAATTGCTCTAATAATCGTCTCTGGAGCGTTCACATTATAAGTAATCTCTTTCTTTTTAGGTGTTTCTTTTTTTGCAACTTCAGCAACTGTGTTTTCCGAACTATCTTTCTCCTTTTTTTGATCACAACTTAAGAATATTAATAGAAGACTTAGGATTCCAAACTTGATAAATTGAATAGTTTTCATGGTTTTGGTTTTAAGTGGTTTGCTATTATGTAATTAAAGATACTATATAGACTATGTAAATACTGTTAATCGAATGATAAACTCTTTATAAATAGGTTATTCAAATTAGTATCTTTATTAGTTGTCACACATTTAGGATTTGTGCATCTAACTAAGAAAAAGAACCCATGAATAATCCATTTTTGAAAGAATATATTGGAGACACCGCAGATATTCAATTAGTCAATGAGGCTAGATCAGGGAATAAAAAATCTCTAGAGGTATTAATTCTGAAGCATCAACCATACATATATAACATTGCTTGGAAAATGGTAAGAAACCCAATGGATGCAGAGGATTTAACCCAAGAAGTAAATATCAAAGTAATTACCAAACTCTCTCAATTTAAGGGAGAGAGTTCTTTTAGAACTTGGCTCTATAGAATTGTGGCAAATCATTTCTTGATGTCTAAACGAAAGACTACCGAGACTGTTTTAGATAGTTTTGATGCAATGGAGCTGGCGCTTGATAATACACCAGATGTTCCACTTACTACTTTAGAGCGAGAAGAAAATAAAAAAGTGATTCGTGAAATGAATTATATGTGTATGAGTGGGATGTTATTATGTTTAACAAAAGAGCAACGTATAACTTTTATACTCGGAGAGATGTTTAATGCAGATCATACAGTAGGTTCTGAGATTTTAGGAATATCAAAAGATAATTTTAGAAAACGATTATCAAGAGCTAGAGCAGATCTCTTTAATTTTATGAATAATAAATGTGGATTAGTTAATAAAAGTAATCCTTGTCGTTGTCATAAAAAAGTTACCTATGCAATTAAAGGGAAAGCGATAGATAGTAAAAATTTATTATTCAATCGGTCAGAGTATTCAGCGTTTAGAAACCTAGTAAAGCCAAAAGCAGATACAATGTTGGACTACGTGGATGATAAATATGCTCAATTGTATCAGGAACTTCCTTATAAGAAAGATTTTGATAAAAGAACATTTTTGGAAGATGTTGTAAACGATGAACATGTAAAAAAATTAATGAACCTTAATTAAAAACCACTCATTAATTAGTAAATAAAGCCCGAACATTTTGTTCGGGCTTTATTATACAAATTTGTCACACAAACTAATGAGGTGCATCTAAGTAGAAACGAAAAATAGAACATTATGAAATTTCAAAAAACAATTCAGGTTGCTGCCCCGGCAAGTAAGGTTTGGGAAGTATTATGGGATGATTATGGAGAAGTCTGTCAATGGGCCAGTACCGTAAATACATCAGAAACTAGAAAAGTACCTGGAAGTCCAGATGGTGGACGAACTTGTGTGTCTACTTGGGGTGAGATAAGTGAAATTGTAGAAGAAGTAGATGAAAAAAATATGATGTATCGCTACTATGCTGATGGATTACCATCTATGATGAAAAGTGCTGTTAATACTTGGAAAGTAACTTCTAAAAGTATTAATACATCTGAAGTTTCAATTGATTTGGAAATTGAATTTGCTACTATACCCAGGATTATTATGGGCTGGATGATTATACCTAAAATGAAAAAAGATATAATTCAGACTTTGGAAGATCTTAGGTATTTTATTGAGACGGGTAAACAGACTGATGCAAAAATCAAATCAGACCAAAAGTATTTTAAAAAAAATCCAATAAAAGCAGCATAACCTTAAAAAACAATATGAAAATTACAACTAGATCCATGTTAGCATTAACAGTAGTATTTATAATAAACTCTACTGTGTCGTTTGCGCAAAGCATGTCAAAAAAATACCGAACAATAAAAGTAGAGGTCGAAATTAATGCGTCAGCTGATAGAGTTTGGGAAGCTATGGTACTTGATTATGGTGAAATTTCTAATTTCTCACCATATATATATAGTTCTAATTATATAAGCGGATCCCTAAAAGGAGAACAAGGAGCTAAACGGAAATGTAGCTTTAATGAAAAAGGGACACGTTGGACTCATGAGCGTATTGAAGAAATTGATATGCAAAATATGATAATGCGTAATATTGTAATAGATGCAGAAAAGTTCCCGTTAGATTTAGACAACTCACAAGCTTATTACCGAGTAAAAGATAATGGAAATGGAACCTCTACAGCTTCATATGAGTTTCAATTTAGAACTAAACCTGCATTTATTGGAGCGATTGCTAAAGGAAATTTTAAGAATACATTAAAAGGGACTTTAATAGGATTAAAGCATTATGTAGAAACAGGTGAAAAGGTAAATGCAGTTAATGGTAAGTATAAAGAAATTAAGAAGAGATACCCTAATGTAAAAGTGGTAAAAGGATAAGGTGGTTCGGTTATGGTAAGAGCTAAAAGGTTTAAGGTTGCTTAAACCTTTTAGTTAAATTTTAGAAAAATAAACCAATTGGTCTAGTTTAGAATAATTTTTATATATTTACCGCAGAATGGGATATAAACATAATAAAGAAGATATTTTAGAGGTTGGTTATCAAGTGATCCGTAAGAATGGGTATCATCACGTTGGTATTAATCAGATCCTTAAAGAGGCAGGTATTCCTAAAGGTTCTTTTTATAATTTTTTTGAATCGAAAGAAGATTTTGCCAGACAGGTAATTCAATATTATGGAGAAGGAAATAGAAAATGGCTTCAGGATATATTCCAGAAATCAGAAGAAACACCAATTAATACTTTAAAGTCATTTTATAAGTTATTAATTGGATATAATGAAGAAGATAATTTCTGCAGTGGATGTCTGATCAATAATTTGGGGAATGAGACAGGAAGGCTGTATGATTCGTTAGCAGAGGAAACAAAAGAACAATTTGATCAATGGCTAGATATAATAGCTGAGGTAGCAAGGAAAGGTCAAGAAGTAAAAGAAATTACAAGTAGTTTTACTCCTAAAGAAATAGCTAATTATTTACATTCTGGATTTTATGGAACATTTTTCAAGATGAAAGTGGAAAGATCTAGAAAGGATATGGATACTTGGTTAGAAATGACTTTTAAGTTTATAAAAGCTTAATATTTTTTTAAAATAAAAAAAGTAGAATGGTCTAATTAAAATATATAATATGATAATATTAAATGTAAATCAATTTACCAATGCTCCTAAGCAACTTGAAATACGGAGATTTATAAATGCACCAATTGATAGAGTTTGGGATGTAATTTCTGATCACAAGGCAATGACATCTTGGATGCCAATGATTAAAGATGTGGATCTTATCAAAGCAGATTCAAAAGGTACCTGGGAAGAGGGGTGTGAGCGTAATTGTCAATTTGGTCCTGATTTATTGGAAGAAAAAATAGTGCATTGGGATCCACCATATGGATATGCATATATGATTTCGGATATGCACATTGTTAAGAATCATTTGGGATATTTTAAGCTTATTGAAAAAATGGAAGGAACAGAAGTTGTTTGGACTCAGTACTATGACCCTAATGGAAATATTATAAAGAAATGGATGGCTAAAAATGTCATGTTACCATCAGTAATGAAGAAAGCTTTAAAAAATTTACAAAAGAAAACCAGCGTTTAATTTTAATCTAAAGAATCATGAAATCATTAATCAAATTGATAACTATTATCACTGTTGTTTTGATCATTCAGTCCTGCTCATCGGTTGATTTACGAAGTGACTATTTAATAAGTAACCCCGATCAAACAGAAACAAAGGGAAGAGAACTTTTACAAACCTCTATGGAAAAAATGGGGTACAATCAACTTTCCAAAACGGATGTATATGAAGTAACGGCACAATTTAACTGGAAGAAAGGTTGGCTAGTTATGCCTATGAATGCTTTTCCAGGAAATAATAAAAATGATCTTCAATTTCGGTTTGCTACCAATACTTTTGATGGACAATTACAATACCTTGAAGGTAGAAAAAAAGGAACTATACAGGGATTACAATCTTGGCAAGGATATAAAATTAAATATGAAAATAGCAAAATAAAAAAACATGAACATGATCGATATATCTGGGGGTTAGCTACATATCATTATATATTAGAATCTCCATTTAGAATGTTGGATGCTACAATTATAAGATACGCTGGAGAAAAGGAATTTGAAAATAAACAATATGATTTGGTGTATGCCACTTGGGGATCCGAAGAGCCAAATAATAAATATGATCGTTGGTTAATTTATATCAACAAAGAAACTGGTTTTATAGATCTTACAGAAGTTACAATTAATGACTTTTTTATTACAATGCCAAAAGGATTACAGCATGGTACAGTTAGATTTGATAGAAAGGAGACCAGTATTGGTGCGCATTTACCAAGTAAGATAAGTATACAATTACTTTCACCGAAAAAAGAGGGCAGCTATGTTTATTATTTTACTCTAGATAATTATAAGTTTGATGGATTTAATAAAGATAAATTGTATCCTATAGAAGGATTACCGCTATATGGTAATTCTAAACCAGATTATTCTGATTAATAAAATCTAGATATGATTAATTTAGTAAGCTTGTAGTTAAACTATGGGCTTTTATATTTTTTAATTCTGAACAGTTATGTTTAAGATGATCTGTCATGGATTTTTTTTAAAGTATTATCTAAAAATTTTATTCAGATGATTAGGGTGATTAACATCTGTGTTCGATCCATTCATTAAAATCGATATATCCATTTGTAAATTTTGGGATAGGATCTTTTTTCAACTCAATTGATAATTGCTTAAAAGCATTTTTTTTGTCTTTCTCAGAATACTCAACTGTTTTGGTCAAAAATTTCAATAATATTTTTTCATAGGAATCTATGTTTTTTTGCTTTTTTATATGCTTTTTGATAGCATTAATTAAGTATCGCAATGAAAAACCATTTCTGAGCTCGTAATGAGTTAAGAGATTAAGCCAATAAATATATGTAATTAAGTCTTTTCGATCCTTTTTTGTTTGATTATTAAGTATGTCGTTAATCCAAAATAATGCGTTGTTATAATCTTTTTTTTGAAAATAAATATTAGCAAACTGAAAACGGAAAGACAACCAGTAATTACTAGGAATAACTTTTTTATTCTTCGTGATGAACTCTTGAATGTTTTCGATAACTTCTTGTGTATTATGGAGATCCTTTAAATACCTGTGAATTTCGAGTTCAATATTATATAGACGTAATGTTTCTTTTATTAATGAAGCAGAATTGATGCTAATTTCTTGTGTCTTTTGTTTTAGAACGAGGATTCTTACAAAAGCTTCTTTGTATAGTTTTTCAAACACAAGATATCCCAGGTAGTTGTTGTATACAGAAAAATAAGTTGTAAAATATTCCTTAAGTAATTCTGGCTTTTGTTCCCATTCTTTTAGTATTTTTTCTATGGTAGATTTTGCTTTATTGTAGTTCTTTGCTGCAAGTTGTTTTCTGTATAAATGAAGGGTTTTTAGTGTTTTATTGTGTAAATGATTCGTTTTTTTATGTGATAATGAAGAGCTAATAGGGTCGATGTTGGCTAATAAAAGATGAATATAATCTGTAGTTGCATTTAGCGAGTTCTTTTGTTCGGTAATAATGTTTTTTAAGGTGTCAAAATCTTGAGGGTGTGTAGCTTGGTGTACTTTTCTCTTCCAATCTTTAATTTGAAATAATAATATATTTTGTTGAAAGTTGATTGCTTTTTTTTCTGCACGATTCAGTTCACTATTACAAATAGTATATAAACCTTTGTGGAATAAAATTTCTACATTTCGCATGATATCAGTTAGCTCTGCTTGTATGGAAATCCGAGAGTGATAATTACGTAAAGACTGTAAAATACGTTGTTTTAAATAGTTTTTTATGGTGGTTAATTGGTTTGTAAAAGGTTTGTTGGTAAAAGTTGCTTTGATTAATGCTTCGTTGTATTTTTTTTGTTCTTCTATTGCATTGAAAAGTAGTAGATATTCTGAATCTTCTCCTCCTTTTGAGCTTAGTCTAAAGTAACGCTTTTCACTTTTGCTTAATGACTTAATCAAATAAAATAGCTCTTCGTTTTTTTTCATTTTAGAAACCTATGTTTATTCAAAAATAAGGTTTTTCTAAATGACCTTGATCATATACCTTTGATCTATTCTTAATTAATACAATATAGTACTATGTCAAATGCAATTAGTTGGTTTGAAATACCAAGCACGAATTTTGAAAGAGCAGTAAAGTTTTACAATGAACTTTTAAATGCGGAATTACAGCCTATGGAACTGGAGTTTAAAATGGCTTTTTTCCCATACATGGATGGAGGAGTAGGAGGTTGTGTAACACACGGTAATGGAAATACGCCTTCTCAGCAAGGGACATTCGCTTACTTAAATGGAGGAGAAGATTTGTCGGTGCCTTTAGCACGTGTGGAAAAGGCAGGAGGTAAAATTCTTATGCCAAAAACTTCTATTGGAGAAAATGGTTTTATGGCAATATTTTTGGATACTGAAGGAAATAGAGTTGCATTTCATTCTATGTCCTAAGATGTTGTTTTCTGTTGTCTAGAGTGAGGTTAAAGGTTTATGATTTTTTATAATCAGATATATACAGTAGAGTATAAGTTTTGATTTCACTCTAATAGATAGTTTTATTATATTTAATGTTACTAATTTCATTTATGCAATATTTTACAAATGATTTTGTTGGTTTTTTTGAAGAACTATCCACGAATAATCATAGAGAATGGTTTCATGCGAATAAAAAAAGATATGAAGAGAGTGTAAAAAAGCCTTTTGAGATCTTTTTAGGTAAATTGATTCAAGAGATACAAAAATATGATCCCATGTTAGATATTGAGCCTAAGGATTGTATACTTCGTATCAATAAGGATATTCGTTTTTCTAAAGATAAATCACCATATAATCTATATTATACTGCATTCGTATCTGGAGGTGGACGAAAAGACAAAAGTGTTCCTGGTATGTTTTTGCGTTTTTCTCCCGAAATGGTGGGAGTTATGGGTGGATGTTTTGGGATTTCTAAGGAACAATTACATAGTATAAGAACTAAAATTGATCAAGATTCTTCACAATTTAGAAAATTGATAGAAAATAAGGATTTTGTTCAAAAATTTGGAGAGATTAAAGGAAGAGCGTTAAAGCGAATACCTAAAGAATGGAAGGAAGCTTATGAGAAAGAACCTTTGATTGCGAATAAACAATTTTATTTTGTCGGAGAAGTGTCCCCATCTATTATAACCAGTGATTCTCTTATTAATGAACTTATGAATTATTGGAAAGTGATGCGTCCAGTAAATGAGTATTTAATCGAAGCTATTCAATAATGGCATACAGTGAATATATAGCTGATCGAATTCATCAGATTTTCCATGAGAAAAGAGTGAACTTTTATGCAAAAAAAATGATGGGAGGTCTATGTTTTATGGTCGATGATAAGATGTGTTGTGGTATTCATTACGATAAAAAACGGGAAACTGATCTTTTGATGGCGCGCATAGGAGAATTGGCATATGAAAAAGCAATTCATAAAGAAGGCTGTTACCCTATGGATTTTACAGGAAGAGCTATGAAAGGATATGTTTTTGTTACAGCGGATGGATTTGACTTTGATGAGGATTTAGAGTATTGGATACAGTTATGTTTAGATTTTAATCCAATGGCCAAAAGCAGTAAAAAAAGAAAATAAGTCTAATAAAAAAGGGATTTTTATTGGACTTATTTTGTCATTGTAATGCTTATCTTGCTTTATCGACCTATAAACTATGTCCGAACAAGTCTTTAATAAAACCAACATATTCATTGCGTTACAATACTTAGCAGCTAGAAAAAAGCAAAGTTTTTTAGCAACAATAGGTGTATTGCTTGGCGTAACTACATTTATTGTTATGATTAATTTTATGACAGGTGTTAATGATTTTTTGGATGATGCAGTTTTTAATGGTAGTCCTGATATTATTATAAGTGCCACTACAAAAAGGAATTCTAAAAAAAAACCTGGCATTACTACAAATTATATAGAGAACAGTGACAAGGTTGATGAGTTTTTGGAAAAAGATCAAAATGTAGAATCATTTGCCCACCAAATAATTTCACCTGCGATTTTAATTAGTGATGCTAAACAATTCCCTGGTAGTATTAATGGGATTTTTCCTGATCAAGAAGATGAAATGGTAGATCTGGAAAGACGATTGATAGAAGGAGAAGGTTTCCAAAGTTTATCATCTGAGAACACTATTTTGTTAGGTATTAGTCTTGCCAAACGATTACAAGTTTCTGCTGGAGATCAAATTAAGATGATACTTCCTAATGGGAAGAATATAGTTCTAAAAGTTTCTGGCATATTTAGTTTTGGAATTACTACGATTGATAATGTAAGAACGTATGTTTCAGCAGCTACTTTGCAGAATTTGTTGGGCCAAAATAGTATTTCTAATATCCATATAAAACTAAGGAACAGAGATAACGTTCGATTAAAAGATTATCTGATCCAGAATATCAATGATATTACAACAGAAGATTGGAAAGATAGTAATAAGACCATTGTAATAGGGAATAAGGTTCGGGATATTCTTACTTGGTCGGTATCTTTCGCATTACTTTTAGTGGCAGGATTTGGGATTTATAATATTCTGAATATTACTGTTATTCAAAAGAGAAAAGATATTGCAGTATTAAAAACTATCGGATACTCTAGTAAAGACATTGTTTTTATTTTTCTCGTACAATCATTGATTATTGGAATTCTAGGAGCATTTTTCGGAGCATTTTTTGGGTATATAATTAGTTATATGATCTCGACAACGCCTTTGGATACTTCGGATTTCATTATTGTGGATACATATCCAATAAACTTTAAAATATCATATTATGTTCTAGGGCTTCTATTTGGTATTTTGACAACTATTATTGCTGGATATTTTCCTTCCAGAAAAGCAAGTAAAGTAGATCCTGTAACAATAATTAGAGGAATATGATTCTAGAAGCACAATGTATTAATAAATATTTTCTTGATCCCGAAAAACATCAGGTGTTAAAAGAGGTTTCTTTATCAGTTCCTGAGGGAGAACTCGTTTCAGTATATGGAGAATCTGGAAGCGGAAAATCTACCTTACTTTATATTTTATCAACACTCGATATGGATTTTGAAGGAAACTTGAAAATACATAATCAAGAAGTTAAAGACCTTAATGCTAGTTCGCTCACAGATTTCAGGAATAAACATATAGGATTTGTATATCAATTTCATTATTTGCTTCCAGAGTTTAATGTGTTGCAGAACGTTATGCTGCCTGCAATGAAATTATCGAAAAAAAATAAAGATGACATTAGAAAAGATGCACTGAATCTATTGAGTGAAGTTGGTATGAAAGGTTTTGCAAAGCGTCCGTCATATCAACTTTCTGGTGGTCAACAACAACGAGTAGCTATTGCTAGAGCATTAATTAATGATCCTTCCTTGATAGTAGCTGATGAACCAACAGGAAATTTGGATCAAAAAAATTCTGAATTAATATTCGAACTATTAAAGGAAATTACTGGATCTAGAAATAAAGCAGTGGTAATTGCAACACATAATCCTAAAATTTATCATAATTCTAACCGTAGTATTGAAATGATTGATGGTTCTATACGACTATAACCGTGTAAAAACTTAAAAATCAATAAAATGGAAACTTCTTTAAACAAAAGTGTTATTATATTCGATGGAGAATGTAATTTATGTAATGGTGTTGTCGGTTGGTTAATGCAGTTTGCTCCAGAAGATCTTTTTCATTTTACTCCATTCCAATCTCCAAAAGGTCAAGATTTACTAAAAAAGCATGGATATCCAACGGAACAATTGGATACTGTAATTCTTATCGATGAGAACGGGTCTCATACGCATTCCGACGGTTTTTTAAGAATCATTTCTAAAATTCCAAAATGGAAACGAGTGGCTGCATTATTGGCCTTTATCCCAAGAATGTTACGTGATAGTATTTATAAACTTGCATCTCGCAATAGAGTAAAATGGTTTGGACAATCACAGAGTTGTACTATTAATTTTAGATAAATTTTATTCGTCTAATATCCTCTTAAATTCTAGATTAAATAGAATCATTACATTTGGATGATCACACAATATCACTCTAAATGTTTTTTTTGATTAATAGATATACCTCAAAGTATTTACTTTATTGCATCTTTATATTCAGTGTTTTGGCGATAAAAATGAACGCCCAAGAGCACCGTGTAATTGTGGTAGATAGTTTAAAAGATAAAACTATTCCAGAATTAATAAATCTAATTAAAAATTCTTCAACCGATAAAAGTCTTATATACGAAGTAGCACTAAATGAATATAAGACTCCAAATACAAACCTAGCTCGTATATATTCTGAAATTGGATATTATTTTTATAAGGAGGAAAACTCCGAGAGAAGTGTTTCATACCTAGATAAAGCTATAAAAATAGCATCTACAAATGGCGATAATGAGATTCTTTGTGAGGCTTATAAAAAACAAGGGAATTCTTATTTACAAGATTGGAAAAATCAAGAAGCACTGGATGCTTATCAGAAGGTTTTGGAAATGTCGCATGAAAAAGCAGATCTTAAAAATGAGATTGTGGCTAAATCCAATATAGTAATTGTTCTAAGACGAATGAATCAGTTAGACAGGGCATTACGTGAGTGTAATGAATTGCTCAGTTTTATTGATGAAACATCTTTTAAAAATGGTAGAAACCACGTAAACGTATTAACTATTATTAGTGAAGTTTATCTGGATTTAGAGAAGTTCGACTCTGTTATAAAGTATGCTGACAAGGGTATAAAAATGAGTAAACTTTTGGATTATCAAATAGCTATTGCCGATTTATATATTAAAAAAGGGATTGTTTTTTATCAAAGTAAGGATTTCGACCAAGCGTTAGATTTTTTGTATAAGGCAGAGGATATTTTAGAGAATCTGAAAATTAGCAAAAGATCAAATCAATCAATCAACGTTAATTATTTTTTGGCTAGTTATTTTTATGAGATTAAATCCTATGACAAAGCAATTAATTATTTGTTAGAAACAATCAATGCTTTAAAGGATGGTGATTTAAGAAAAAATAGAGTTATTGATGCTCATGTACTTCTCGCTAAAAGTTATAAAGAAATGGGAGACGGAGATGCATCTATTCATTGGTTTACAAGGCATCAGGAATTACAAGATCAGTTCCAGAAAAATAAAGATAAGACTGTGAATAAATTATATGATCAAAATACCCAACAATTAGGGGATAAAATCAAAACATTAGAAAGTAAACAAGTAAAAGAACAAAAATATAAGAAGTATATTTTAGGGAGTTTAGTATTGGTTTTTTTGATAATGATTGCAGTATTAATTACGTATTTCAGAAAACAAAAGTCAAATAAAATTGTATTTAATGAGCTTGTTAAAAAAATATCAGATTTAGAAACTAGAGAGAAAATAGAATCATCTGTAACAAAAGATGTAACGAAAGAGGTTGTAATTGATGATGGAAAAATCAGTGAAGTTCTCAAAGGATTGCATAAAATTGAACAGCAAGAGTATTTCTTAAGTTTAGATTGTAACTTGAGATCAATTGCAAAAAAGGTAAAAACAAACGCTACTTATCTTTCTAAAATTATTAATACTTATAAAGGAAAGAGTTTCAATGATTACATCAATGATTTAAGAATTGACTATGCTCTAAAAAGATTAAAGAATGATAAAAAATTTAGATCATTTTCTATTAGTTCAATAGCCTCAGAAATAGGGTACAAGAGTGATAACTCTTTTACGAAACATTTTAAAGCCAAAACAGGACTTAATCCGTCTTATTATATAAAGAATATAGATAAACTACCTTATGAAATTAAAGACATTTAAAATGCGATTGTAAGCGCCGCATTTTGTTCAAAATGCGGTTTGTTAATTATGATTTAATTGTTATAAAAAGTATATTTCTTATATCTTAACTTTTATTTATTAGTAATCTTTTTAAAGGAATAAATAAAGCACAAAACATATACTCATGAAGAATAAACAAAGAAACGCAATTACGTTAAAAAAGCTTACTGTAGCTAGGATCAACTTGAATACTATGAGGAAAGTAAAAGGAGGGGATTGCCTACCTACAGAACACGAAGGCAATTCTCATGTTGATTGTGAACCAACTCAACATCGTTTTTAAGATCCCATAAAAAAAGAACATAAAAAAAACTTCAGTGATGGAGTTTTTTTTATGCCTTATTTTGTTCAAAATACGTATGTTAAATTTTATATGCCCCTATTTTGTCAATAATTTTAAAGTAGAAAAATTCTTGATTAGAATTGCCAAACTGCGTATTGAGTTAAAGGTAATTTTAAAAAAATGGGGAAGCCGAAAACCATAAACAGAGTAGGTAATTTTAAATATTATACAATATCATGAAAAAATCATTGAAAAAATTGGAGCTTAAAAAACAAACGATTAGTGACTTAAACCTTAATAAAATAAAGGGTGGTATTGATCCAACACATTGTTGTCCTACTCTAGATGCTCTTAATAGCTGTCCTCCTCCTGGAAGATATTGTTTCTAAAAAAACTGAAGAGACATACTTTGAAACATTTTTAAAAAATGATGCCATAGTATACATCTTAATACAAGTTTTTTTAATATTTTGAAGACGAAAACTGCCTTAATTTTAGGCAGTTTTTTTATAGTGTTATTTAAGAAGAAAAAATGAATAATCTCAAACCTATTTTGTTAGATAAGTTAGAAAGTATAAGTACTATCCTTTCCGAGAATTATAAGAATAATGAGCACGTCGGTGTTTTATCAGGTATTTCTGGAATCGCATTGTTTCAGTTTTATTATTCTAAGTTTACCGAAAAAGAATCACATGCAGATGTTGGTGTAGAGATTATATCTTCTGTGATTGAAAGAATTAATGAAGGATATAGTTTCCCTACTTTTTGTACCGGAATTGCCGGAGCAGGTTGGGCTATAGAACTGTTAGATGAAGAAGGCTTTATTGATATAGATAGTGATGACCTTCTCTCAGATTTAGACGATTACTTAAGTAGGGCAATTGTACAGATGGGCGAGAAAGATAAATTTTATGATTTTCTTCACGGAGCAATAGGGATTGGGTTCTATTTTTTTAAGAGATATCAAAGTACAAAGTCTTTAGATTTAAAAAAATCCTATAAAGTAAAACTTCTAGAAATTGTTGCTTCTCTTAAAAGAGCTTCCATTGAGGAAAATGGTATGATGAAATGGGAAAGTTACCTTAGTGAAGAAGATGAAATTAAAGGGTTTAATCTAAGCCTATCTCATGGAATGGCAAGTATTATAAACTTTTTATCTCGTTTAACTGTCTATGATGATTTTCGCGATGTAGTATTGCCAATCCTAGAGAAAGCTACACAGTTTATTCTAAGTAATGAGAACAAAGATGTATCTTGTTCTTCGTTTTTTCCGAGTTGGATTTATGAAGGTAAGGAAAAGAATAATGAACGATTGGCTTGGTGTTATGGAGATTTGGGAATAGGCTTGACTTTATGGAGAGTCGGAAACGTTTTAGGAAATGATATGATTGCTCAAAAAGGACTAATCACTGTAGAAAACTCTTGCAAAAGAAGAGACCTTATAGAGACTAAAGTAAAGGATAATGGTTTATGCCATGGTACCTTTGGTATGGTACAGATTTATAATCATATGTATAACGAAACACAAAAAGCAATATTCAAAGAAACAGCCGATTATTGGATGGAACAGGGGCTTAATATGGCTATACATGAAGATGGGTATGTGGGATATAAACAGTGGTCTGGGGGCACAGATGAAGGGTGGAGAAAAGAAATGAATTTATTAGAAGGTGTGGCAGGAATAGGACTGAGTATCATCTCTTATTTAGCACCATTTGAAACAAAATGGGATGAATGTTTATTAATCAGCTAATTTGAAATAGCAACATTATGAGCTATAAAAACTTTCCTAAATACGTTTTAAGAACACCATTGTTTTCTTTTTCGTTTTATAAGGAGTTAACTAAAAATGAAATACTAGACCAAGAAGAATTAAAGAAAGTATGTGGTGATAAAATTGTTAAAGAAGCAATTTTTCTTGCGTCTCCTTCATTATATCAAGAGTTTGAAAAGTGGTTAAATGGAGAAATAAAGGAGAAATCTGCATCGGAACGGATGATGTACTCTGTTTTAAAATATCTTAGTAGGATGTCTTCTAGATGTACTCCATTTGGTCTTTTTGCAGGAACTGCGGTAGGAGATTTTTCAGCAACAACATCAATAGAACTTTCTGGTAAATCAAAGAATAATCGTCATACAAGATTGGACATGAATTATCTTGTGGCATTATCTCAGGATATTGTAAAGGATAAGAAAATCCGTAATCAACTTCTATTTTATTCTAATACGAGTATATATAAAGCAGGTAGTCAACTTAGATATGTAGAATATTCTTATGTAAATAGTAGAAGAGTACATCATATTGTTGCTGTAGAGGATTCAGAATATCTACAAAAAGTACTTGCTAAAGTAAAAAAAGGAGCATTACTTAATGATTTAACCGAGGTATTAGTAGATGATGAAATAGGCTATGAAGATGCATCTGGGTTTATTGATCAATTAGTAGAAAGTCAATTGTTAATAAGTGAATTAGAACCATCGGTTTCTGGACCGGAGTTTTTAGAGCAAATAATGCCGGTTCTCAAAAAGTTATCTGGGACGGATCATATCATTTCTGAATTAGAAAGTGTTCAACAAACATTAAGACAAATTGATGAAAACATAGGAAATTCTGCAGAGGAGTATATCAATCTTAGTGAATCTCTTAAGAAATTAGAAACAGGTTTTGAATTAAAATATATGTTCCAAACGGATATGAATTTGTCCGTGGAGAAGAACACACTTAGTTATGATACAGTTAAGAAAATAAGGAAAGGGTTATCGTTGCTTAATAAATTAACATTACCCCCAAAAGAAACGTTTGTTTCTAGATTTAAATCAGCTTTTTACGAGCGATATGAAAGTAGGGAAGTTTCTTTATCAAAAGCTCTTGATGTGGAGCTTGGAATTGGATTCTTACAAGATAAAGATTCTGGAGACGTAAGTCAGATCATTGATGATCTTGTACTACCTTATAGACAACAAAAAGTATCTGTAAAAGAGGTTAAATGGTCTTCGATACAATCAATTCTTCATAAAAAACTAGTTTCGTGTATTAAAGAAGGAAATCATTCCTTGGAGTTAATTGATAAGGATTTTGAAGATTTAGAAGAGAATTGGGAAGATTTACCAGATACGATTTCTTCTATGATAGAATTGGTAGAAATAGATGGATCACAGAAAATAGTAATGTCTAGTTGCGGAGGCTCTAGTGCTGCTAATTTATTGGGGCGTTTTTGTCACGGTGATGAAGATTTAAATAAATATACACAAGAAATAGTTGACTTAGAAACTAAGTTAAATCCAAACAAAATTTTAGCAGAGATAGTTCATTTGCCAGAATCAAGAGTTGGTAATATTTTGATGAGACCTAGTTTTAGAAAGTATGAAATCCCTTATTTAGCAAAATCTATTATCGTTGATGAAGATCAACTTTTGTTAGATGATTTAATGATTTCTGCAAGTCCAAATGGCAAGGTGAAATTACGGTCTAAAAAATTTGATAAAGAAGTAGTGCCTCATTTAACCAATGCGCATAATTTTTCTAGTAATGCGTTGCCTATTTATCAGTTTTTAGCAAACATGCAAACTCAAAATGTACGAAGTGGAATTGGTTTTGATTGGGGTCCATTTTCAGAAGAATATGATTTTTTGCCAAGAGTTGAGTATAAAGATGTTATACTTTCTAGTGCAACTTGGAATGTTTCATTATCTGAAATCAAACCTTTGTTAAATGTTCAGAAAGATGGTGATAAGTTCATCCAAGAACTAAATAAACTTATTGAGACTAAAAAATTATCTCGATTTGTGCTTCTTGCAGATGGGGATAATGAACTGTTAATCAATACGAGGAATACAACATCAATGAAAATGTTGCTTAATACGGTAAAGAAAAGAAGCACATTTAAACTAAAGGAGTTTTTGCATTCAGAAGATAGTGTAGTAAAAGAAGGAGAAAATGCGTTTACAAATCAAATTGTAGTGTCTTTTTACAATGAAAAGAAGCTGAAAAATATACAGAAGTAATGGGTGATGTACAAAGATCCTTTATTATAGGTAGTGAATGGTTGTATTATAAAATATATACAGGACCTAAAACCTCTGACCTTATTCTCACAGATATTATTAAACCAATAGCTACGCACCTTTTAGAAAAAGGAATTATAGATAAATGGTTTTTTATAAGATATAATGATCCAAAACATCATATTAGGGTAAGATTTCATTATAATAAACCTGAAAATATTGCTGAGGTTATCAATTCGTTATATAGTTTGCTTAAAGAGTATTCTGATGAAGATCTGGTTTGGAAAATACAATTAGATACGTATCAAAGAGAAGTAGAGCGCTATGGCGTAAAAACAATGGATTTGTCAGAAAAATTGTTCTTTTTGGATAGTAAAATGATTGTAGATTTTTTGGATATGATCGATGGAGATGAAGGAGAAGAGTTGAGATGGTTGTTTGGAGTTAGAGCTATTGATCAACTACTTCAGGATTTTGGTTATACTGAAGATGATAAGTTAATTTTATTAGAACGATTAAAGATAGGGTTTGGTTCTGAATTTGGAATGAATAAAGGGCTTAAAAAGCAGATGGACAAAAAATTCCGAAATGAACATGATAAAATTAAAAATTTCTTAAGTTTTGAAAGAGATACAGATCCTGATTACGCTCCAATTATTGATGTTTTAGAAGAGAAAAGTAAAAACAGCAAGTCATTAGTTAAAGAGATACAGTCTGTAGTAGATAAAACTGTTTTGGATGATATGATGAGTAGTTATATCCATATGCTTATGAATAGATTATTTAGATCTAAAAATCGTTTACATGAAATGGTTCTTTATGATCTGTTGTATAGAACCTATAAAGTGGCGTGGGGAATTAGAAAATTTAAGAATAAAACATAATCTAAGTTGAAGGTATACGAAATACATTCTTTTTCGCTATTTGGATGTTATCCGGAGAGAAGTCTCTTGTATTTTAATTCTTCTATTTATTTGATAAAATTACACCTAAAAAACAACTTTATTCTTTCAGTATTTTTTTAGTTAAAGATTCTTTTTCAGAATATACTTTCATTAGATATAATCCAGAATGAATTGAGGATATATCGATACTATTAATGACGCTATTTCGATCTAGTTCTGTAGAAAGTATTAATTTACCTTGAATATCAAAAAATTCTGCACGCTCTAAATTTAAATTAATTTCTCCTGAAATATTAATTGTATTCTTTGAAGGTATTGGATAGATGATAATATCATTTAAGAGATTTTCATCGTCAATTCCTAAAGTGTTGTCAAAATCAATCCTAAATTGAGTTGCAGCGATATTTCCATTCCCGTATAGATCTGTAAAACTACCGCCATAAATGTCAATAGTAACTGTTCCTGGCAAAGTTGTAGTGACTGTAGCACGATAAGATAATCCTCCACCAGAAAGATTATTTACAACTCCATTTTCTACAATGATATCATTTAAATCGAAACCAGTGATATCCTCATTAAACGTAATATTAATTTCAAATGAAGAGTTACCTGTTGGATTAGATTCCGAAGTGGTTATGTTTGCCGTTGGAGGTGTAATATCTGTAAGTGATATATTTACACTAGATGAATTAACACAAGTTCTCGCTATAGTATATGTAATAGTATATGTATTTGGTATTGAATTAGATATATCGATTTCTCCGGTATTACTATTAATAACCAACCCTATTGGTGTAGATGTGAAAACACCACCGGTTATGCCAGTCACTGTTGGTGCTGGATCTGATTCGGTAGTAGAATAAGAAGATTTTGTATATAAAAATGACGCGTTATCTAGATCATTAATAGTGATATCAAAATTAGATGAGTTTGGACAAGTTCCATTGGTAGTATAAGTTACTATATAATCTCCTGCATCACTATCAGCGATATTTATTATTCCTGAAGATGGATCAATTACTAATCCTGTTGTACTAGCAAATACTCCACCTGCTAGACCTGTTATTGCTGGAGTTGTATTTGGTTGATTGGCGCAATAGATTGCTTGATCATAGTTGAAACTAGGATCATCAAGTTCAGTTATATTTACATTTACTTGGCTAGAGTTCGGACAAGTTCCATTGGTAGTATATGTTACTACATAATCTCCTGCATCGCTATCAGCGATATTTATTATTCCTGAAGATGGATCAATTACTAATCCTGTTGTACTAG
>NZ_FOAB01000001.1 GCF_900109375.1 Aquimarina amphilecti | reverse complement strand
TGATGGAGAGATTACATCTTTCTTCCCTATTTTTGGAACCAATCATAAATTTAATGGATTTATGGATTATTTCTATGTAGGCAATCACGCCAATAGTGTAGGATTACAAGATATATATGCTAAAGCTGTTATCAAAACTGGTAAAAGTAGTAGCCTATTAGCCAAGCTTCACTATTTTTCTGCTGCAGAAGATATAGCAGGAACTGATGATAATTATTTAGGTACCGAATTAGACTTAGTATTTACTCAAAAAATACTACCGTATGCTACTTTAAAAATAGGATATTCTCAGATGTTCGCAGGAGATAGTATGGAAGTTTTAAAAGGAGTTACCAATCCTAGTGGATTACAAAACTGGGGATGGGCAATGTTAGTAGTAAAACCAAACTTCTTAAAATGGAGTCCGAAACCACAACAATAATTTATTAATGATATTATATCTAAAACCTGCGAAATCAGTTTCGCAGGTTTTTTTGTGATATTTTAAAATTTTTAATGTAGGTCATTGATAATTACGTAATTCTTATTACTTAAATACGTGTTAATACTTAATTTTGATTATTATTAGTGGAATATTCCCTAAATTTAAGCTCCTTAAAATGAATTTAATGATGAAAAAAATAATCTATTTTAGTCTGTTTTTCTGTTTCCACATTGGTGTTTCCCAGACAGATGTTGATTATGAAAGTACAATGAAGACTATAATTGATTCGTATAACGCTAATGATGCTCAGAAAATCTTTGATCAATTTTCTGGAGACTTACAGACTGCATTTAATTTAGATAAAGTAAAGGAGTTTATCACCAAAAATATGGATAGTCAAGGTAAATTTTCAGAATTTGATTTAATGGATCAAGATGAAGGTTATAGATATTTAGTACAGTCAGATAGTGATTCTGTAATACTAGTTATACAACTTTCTGCTGATCTAAAGCTAACTAAATTTCTCTTGGAATAAAATATTATTTAACGAACGTAAACCATTCCTGAAAATATGCTCCAACAATGGGAACGGTTTTTTGTTCTTCTCTTATAGCGGTTATTAAACCAAAAACCCAAAGAACGAAAATAAAAATATAAAAAGAGGACGAAATTATCCAATTGTCAAACATACTTACTAGGGCTCCTAATAAATAGAATCCGATATTAATCCCTAATGCTTGTCTGATATGAAAGCTGGCAAATTTATTTTTGCTGTCTTGATTCATAAATAAAGCTATAATAGTACCTATAATAGTTATATATGCTATAATCGCTGTTGTTTTACCTTGTTTTTCGTAATCTGATTGCATGATGAGGATAGGTATTTATTTTAATACTATTTGTCCGTTAGAAATAATTCCATATGTATTACCTTCAATAGTTCTTTCTAAGAATGCACTATTTTTAGACGTTGATTCAATATGTTCTTCTTTAAATACAGTATTTCCTTTAGAGGTAAATAATGATAAGTTAGCTTTATTCCCTTTATCGATAGAATTAGTTTCAATTCCAAATATTGATTTTCCTTTAGTAAGCAATGATACTGTTTGATTAATACCTAATATGCTATTTAGAATCCCGAACGTACTTTCTAAACCTATTGTTCCATACATTGCATTATCAAACTCTACTTTTTTATTTTCTACATCAATAGGCTGGTGATCACTGGTAACCATATCAATAGTTCCATCCTTAACTCCATCAATAAGTG
Source organism: Aquimarina amphilecti (assembly GCF_900109375.1). Classification (GTDB taxonomy): domain Bacteria; phylum Bacteroidota; class Bacteroidia; order Flavobacteriales; family Flavobacteriaceae; genus Aquimarina; species Aquimarina amphilecti. Next base: position 992,582 of record NZ_FOAB01000001.1, on the reverse strand, counting down.
CTTCTATATCTTTTTGGGTTCTTAAAGGCGGTAATACTTTATAATTAGTATCAAAACTTGTTAGTTCTTCATCAGTAAGTAATAAATGATGAACAGATACACTACAGGTAACTTTTAATTTATTTGATTTAGCTTCTCGGATTAATTGGACAGATTTAGCTGTTGATATTGTGGGAATATGTAATTTACCTCCAGTATATTCTAAAAGGAAAAGGTCTCTACAGATCTGTAATTCTTCTGCTAATGCAGGAATTCCTTTTAAACCAAGGAGTGTGCTTTGTTTTTCTTCATTCACCATACCTTTTCCAGCAATACTCGTATCCTGAGGAAAAGAAAGTACTAATCCATCAAAATTCTGAGCATATAGGAGAGCAATCTTTAGTAGGTTAGGATTTTTAATAGGTTTTTTATAATCTCCAAAAGCAATTGCTCCAGCTTGTTTCATATCATAAAGCTCAGCTAAGTCAATACCTTCAGATTTTGTGGTTAGAGCACCAATAGGATAAAGATCTACAGCATTTTGTAATGATTTTCCTTTCAGAAAACCAACAGAAGCGTTGGTGTCTGTTATTGGCAATGTATTAGGATTTAATCCAATAGAAGTAAAACCACTTTTTGCGGCTACATTCAGTCCATTAACAATTGTTTCTCGTTCTTCATAGCCAGGTTCTCCAAAACTAACACTACTATCGAACCATCCTTGGGATACATATAAAGTATCTAATTTAATTTCCTCAATATTTTCTGTTGGCTCGATTAAAGAGTCGATATCTTTAATGATTCCATTTTCGATAAGAATATCTACGGTCTGATTATGAAAGGGAGATGAAGGGTCAATAATAGTAGCTGCCTTTAATAATAAGTTCATTTGAGATATTTTAATAATAAGATTTCGATTAATAAGAAAATCAAAGCAAAAATAATAAACCATTTCCAAAGTTCATCAATACTGGTTTCTTCTTTTATCTGCTCAAATAGAGTAGTAACTGAATCATTTACCTCATATTCTTTGGTAGAAGAAAGATTATAGTATTGTAAATCACTTTCTAAAGTGTTGTAATTGTAACTTACATGTTGGATCAATTTTTCTTTATCTTTAAGCGCATAAATTCCCGCTTTAGAAGGAACTTCATCGGTTGTTATCCGTACTTTGGTAGCAAAACTTTGTTGCAATGGGATGCTACTTTCTACATCAGATTCTAAAGACAAAATTCCATCTTGCCCTAATGAAATAGGTACGTCATAAGTATTTGATTGGCCTATGTTATATGAAATATTAGATAGTTTGAGACTTTGTTTTCCAATATTATATAACGTAGGAACAATTAATGGAGAGTTCTTAAAATTAGAGTTTTCATTGTTAATAGATGCAGTAAAGATATACATCGTATTTGTTAGATATAAAAAAGGATTACTATCCTCAAAAGAAAGAATGGTATTACTAGCACTTGTTTGGTAATACGAGTTTACTTTTGGGTATTGAAAATTTGTTATTGTTTTATCAAAAACACCTCTGTATAGTGGATGAGAAAAGTTAATTCCTGTAATTTTCTTTTCTTGGGGACTATGAGTTACTAAACTTTCTGAAGAAAAGTTATTAATAAATTGTTGGTATGAAATAAGGTTACCGTCTGTAGCAGGAATAAAACAAATGCTACCACCTTGGTCCTTAAAAGATTTAAGAGCGTTAATTAATGAAATAGGAATTTGCTTAATTTCATTTATGAGTACTAGATTAGCATTACCTATATCATTATAATTTAGTTCATCAATTTTAGCACTGATTAATAAAAATTCATCAGGGGTATAAATATTTTTTATAAAATTATCAGAAGCTTCATTAATAGCTACAACTTTTATTTTTTCTGGGGTATTTATTGTAAAATATCGATAGTTATCAAAAGTTAATGATGGATCTTCTATAACAATACGACCATTAATTTTAGTATTCTCATCAATTTTAAACTGAATAGAAGTTTTACTATCCTTAGGGATAGAAGTAGATGTTTTTGCAATTAGTTTTTCTTCGTTGTAAAAAGCGACAGAAATATTATCAGCTTTAGCATCAGTATTACTTAATAAGACATTCAGAGCCATCTCATTATTTTCATCACGCCTTAGAGAAAGACTATCGATAGCAATATTCTGCCGTGTTACAGGTACTAATTTTATAAGATTTGTTTTAGTTTCTACATCAGCAGGAATATCAAAAGCTTCATCTTTTTGCTGAAAATCGGAAACCATAATGATACGTTTTATAGTTTCAGGTGAATTACCTAAAAGTTGTTTCCCTTTTAAGTATGCTGCACTGTAAGATATTTGATTTGATGTGTATTCTAATTGTAGTAAGTCGTTACGAATATCCTTTTTGGTAACCTCTTTAAATGTTTCTGTATTTGTAAATATTGAAATAACTTCATCATCGGGTAATGAACTTAATAATTCCTGAACAGCACGCTGTAATAAAGGGCCTTTAGGACCTTTAGCTTGCATACTAAATGAATTATCTAAATAGATGACAGTTTCACTTTTTTTTCCAACAATTTCTTCTGCAGCTAAAAATGGTTGGGCAAAAGCAATAATAAGTGCTGCAAATGCCAATAATCTAGCAAGTAGGGTTAGCCATTTTTTTATTTGAGAACTTTTGCGAGTCTGGATAGTAACCGCTTTTAGAAATTGCACATTAGTAAAAGGTACTTTCTGAAAACGTCTTAATTGAAATAAATGAACTATAATGGGAATAACAAGAGCAAATAAAGCATAAAGAAATTCTGGGTGTCTAAATTGCATTCTTGATTAATGTTTGTCAAATATACTATAAGATTTGATATAGACCGTTTAGGCTTAACGAATTTTTAGGGTAAGATTTTAGTTGTCTAGCTACTATTTTTAGAAATATCCTGCTTTTAAGGTATTTACAAAACATGAAAACTATTAGTAAAATAATATACTAAAAATTAAACGTACCTTTGCGGCTTCATTCAGAAATGGCATTATGTAGTAGATTGTTGTTTCTTAAACAATTTATATGTCATTTAATTCATTAGGATTATCCGATGCTTTGTTAAAAGCAATCGAAAAAAAAGGGTATACAACACCTTCGCCAATACAAGAAAAAGCTATACCACCAATTTTAGAAGGGAAAGATGTTTTAGCATCCGCTCAAACTGGTACTGGTAAAACGGCAGGTTTTACGTTGCCAATCCTTCAGCTGTTATCTCAAGAAAAACCTTTTAGAAAAAGACCGATCCGGACGCTAATTTTAACTCCCACCAGAGAATTGGCAGCTCAGATATTAGATAATGTGAGAGCATATAGCACTTATATGGATCTAAAATCTATAGTTGTTTTTGGAGGTGTAAATGCAAACCCTCAGATAAAAGCACTTAGAAATGGAGTTGATGTTTTAGTAGCTACTCCTGGTCGTTTGTTAGATTTACATGAAAGAAAAGCCTTATCGCTTTCTAAGATTGAAATATTAGTATTGGATGAAGCTGATCGAATGCTGGATATGGGATTTCAGAGAGATATCAATAAAATTCTAGCATTATTACCTCAGAAAAGACAAAACTTATTATTTTCTGCTACATTTTCTAAAGAAATTAAAAAATTAGCTAACGGAATTTTACATAATCCTGTTTCTGTAGAGGCCGCTCCGGAAAATACAACAGCTGAGAAGGTAGATCAAAAGATGTATAAAGTTGATAAGGCGAAGAAATCTTCTGTAGTTATTAAGTTGATATCCGAAGGGAATTGGAAACAAGTATTGATTTTTACACGGACAAAACACGGAGCAAATCGCTTAAGCGAAAAGTTAGGGAAAAACGGAATTACATCTGCCGCAATTCATGGAAATAAAAGTCAAGGAGCAAGAACCAAAGCATTAAGTGGTTTTAAACAAAATAAAATCAGAGTATTAGTAGCGACGGATATAGCAGCACGTGGACTTGATATCCCTTTATTACCACATGTGATTAATTATGAATTACCAAACATTTCTGAAGACTATGTTCATAGAATTGGAAGAACCGGTAGAGCAGGAGCTAGCGGAGAAGCAATTTCATTAGTTTCTCAAGAAGAAGTCGCTTATGTAAAAGGAATAGAAAAATTATTAGGATTAACACTACCTAAAGAAGTTATAGAAGGTTTTGAGCCTAGTTTTGTTTTTGATTACAATGCAGCACCACCAAAGAAAAAACAAAATTCCTCTAAACCTAGACGAAATAATAGAAATAATAATAGAAGAAGAAAAAATAGATCGTAAAAAAAGGGCGGAAGCTTAACTTCCGCCATTTTTTATAGGTTTATAGCTTTTTTTTTAAAAAATATAATATCCTACAGAAAGTTGAAAAGTTCTATTTTGACTGCTAATAGCATCATCAACATCCGTAAGACCATGATTATATCTTACTTGCGCAAAGAATTTCCCAAAGGTAACACCCGCTCCAGCGGCAACACTTACATCAAAACTTTCTGGCTCACCAACTTCATAGTCATCATTCACAACAACACCGAATTGTGGTCCTGCCTCGAAACTAAGAAACTTTAAGAATTTATATTTTACTAGAATTGGAACGTTAATGTAATCAACTTTTAAATCATCAGTACCTTGAGCAGAATACAATACTTCTGGTTGAATAGCAAATTTACCAGGTAAACCTATAGTTGCTACCGCTCCTAGATGAAAACCAGTTCTGGCATCAGTGTCAAATCGAGAATCTATATTAGCAAAATTTACTCCTCCTTTAACACCAAATTTTAAGCTTTGGGCATTTGAAACTGTCGTAAAACCGATAAGCGCAATGGCTAAAAAAAATAGTTTTTTCATGGGTATATTGATTGTTTGTTTAAATCAAATATAGAAACTTATATATTAATAAAAGTTAAAGTTTTTTTAATGAAAAAGCAGATTTAGAGTGATTTTTTGTTGTCATTTTCTTCTGATCTCAATTATAGATAGTATCGACGAAGTATTTGTTTTTCTAGATTAAAAACATTTTTTTTAGATAATATTATTGATAAATAAAATTTTTAACGATAAGTGACCTTATTCTTTTTATTCATTCCCCAGGCAATTACTTGAACACCTTTAGAGTAACTTGTTTTATGAGGTTTTCCGTTTAATAAATCATCGAAGCGGGGATAATTCACTTCTAAATTGTTGATTTCAATATCTTGGATAGACCATTCTGGATGATGGATTTCATATTCATTAATTGAATTTTTAGTATCCTGGAAAAGAGCATACCTTTCTGTTAGCCAAATGTCAAGTTCAGATTTATTGGTTTGGTTTGCGCCTTCTTCAAAATTGATTTGTAGAGAGTCGTTGTATTGATTATTATTAGATAAATAACTAGTGGTTCTTCTTTTGATTTTAGAATATCTATAAGGAAGCTCAGAGATAGTTTTTGCAATCCTGCAAGAAATTCTTTTTCCTCCCTCAATACTTAAGAAGTATACTCCTGTTTTATTTTCTGATTTGATATAAGTACGGATATTGATTTCATCGAAGTTAGAAATAGGAGGAAAGTAAGGAAGAAATTTAGGTCTGATTTTTTCCATTGAAAAGGCAACTATTGATATCCATGGTTTTCCTTCAAATAGATCTATTTCTAGTTCTTTAGGAACAAATTTTCTTAATTTTTGATAGTCTACTTCCCAATGTAAGAATATTGCTCTATTCCATTCTTGATAAAATTTCCAATTATCAGAAGGTAATTCCCATGATCTATGTTCTGTGTTTTTCAGTATTTCTTTAATGTCCATTAGATTACTATTGAATTCTTTTTTTAGATATCGTATTTGTGTACCTTTAAAACCATGATGAAAGATACAAAATTGGCGGTCCTAATCGATGGGGATAATATACCAGCCAAGTATATAAAAGAAATGATGGAGGAGATTACCAAGTATGGAACTCCTACTATTAAACGTATTTATGGTGATTGGACAAAACCATACCTAGCAAAATGGAAAAATATTTTGTTAGAAAATGCAATAAATCCGATACAACAATATAGTTATACTACAGGAAAGAATGCCACCGATTCTGCCATGATTATAGATGCAATGGATATTCTGTATTCCGAAAAAGTTAATGGTTTTTGTTTAGTGTCTTCGGATAGTGATTTCACTAAATTGGCTATGAGGCTAAGAGAAGCTGGTGTTGTTGTATATGGAATTGGAGAGAAGAAAACACCGGACCCTTTTATCGTGGCTTGTGATAAGTTTATTTACCTAGAAATCTTGAAAAAAGATACAGAGAAAAAGGATGGTAAAGAAAAGTCCGATAAATCTAACTTAGATAAAATCACTCCAAAAACAATAAGGTTATTAAGGAATTCAGTTGATGATGCAGCAAGTGAAGATGGATGGGCATTTTTAGGAGATGTAGGTTCCCTAATTCTTAAGAAACAACCAAACTTTGATTCCAGAAATTTTGGGTTTTCAAAATTGACACCTTTGTTCAATTCTCTTAAACAATTTGAGATAGATGAACGGGAACATACCAGCGGAAAATTTAAACTGATTTATGTTCGTAACAAATAGAGTTGTTTATAGGTAACATTGTATCTTCGCGAAAATTAGAATATATATCCTTTGCAATACGAATTTAGCATACAAGTATCACCAGAAATTGCTGTAGATCCAGATCGATTGAAGATTGTAGTTTCTAAAAAAAATGGCATTTCGGTTGATGAGATTAGACACATACAAGTTTTAAAACGTTCTATTGATGCTCGTCAAAAGGCTATCAAAGTAAACTTGAAGATAAAGGTATTTGTGCAAGAGGATTTTGAAGAAATACCAATTCAATTACCTGATTATCCAGACGTTTCTAATGCTAGTGAAGTGGTAATTATTGGTGCTGGGCCCGCAGGTTTGTTTGCAGCGTTACGATGCGTAGAGCTAGGATACAAACCAATTGTATTAGAAAGAGGAAAAGATGTTCGTGAAAGAAGAAGAGATCTAAAAGCAATAAATAGAGATCATATTGTAAATGAGGATTCGAATTACTGTTTTGGAGAAGGAGGTGCAGGAACTTATAGCGATGGTAAATTATATACACGTTCTAAGAAACGAGGAGATGTAAATCGAATTCTTCAATTATTAGTTGGTTTTGGTGCTACAGATCAAATTTTAGTAGAAGCTCACCCTCATATTGGTACCAATAAATTACCTGCAATCATAGCGGCTATTAGACAAAAAATAAGAGCGCACGGAGGAGAAGTACATTTTGAAACTAGAGTAACTGATTTTAGCATTAAAAATGATGAAATTCATTCAGTAAGCCTTCATAATGGCGATAGTATAACAACCAATAAGGTTATTCTGGCTACTGGACATTCCGCAAGAGACGTTTTTGAGTTATTACATAAAAAGAAAATCGAAATTGAAGCTAAACCTTTTGCATTAGGAGTTAGAGTAGAACATTCTCAGCAATTGATAGATCAAATACAGTATAAATGTGAAGTTAGAGGTCCTTATTTACCACCATCACCTTATAGTATTGTAAAGCAGGTTGATGGTAGAGGAATGTATTCCTTTTGCATGTGTCCTGGAGGAGTTATTGCACCTTGTGCCACGAGTCCCGGAGAAGTAGTTACTAACGGTTGGTCGCCGTCTAAAAGAGATCAACCAACTTCTAATAGCGGAATCGTCGTAGAACTTCGTTTGGAAGATTTTAAAGATTTCTCTAAATATGGACCTTTGTCTGGTATGTATTTTCAGAAAAGTATTGAACAGAAATCTTGGCATTTAGCAGGAGAAACTCAACGTGTTCCCGCGCAGAGATTGGCAGATTTGACTAAAGGGAAAGTATCAGTAGATTTACCAGAAACGTCTTATAAACCTGGTTTAAGTTCAATAGATATGGGAGAAGTTTTTCCTAAATTTATTCATAAAACACTTCAGCATGGTTTTAAAGCTTTTGATAAAAGTATGAAGGGGTATTTGACTAATGAAGCAGTCGTTCATGCGCCAGAATCAAGAACATCTTCTCCGGTTAGAATTCCAAGAGATAGAAAGACTTTAGAGCATACACAAATAAAAGGGCTATATCCTTGCGGAGAAGGAGCGGGCTATGCTGGTGGTATTATTTCTGCTGCTATTGATGGAGAAAAATGTGCAGCAGCTTGTATCAAAACGATAAATTAGAATCTATTTATTTTTTAATAGAAAAATCAAAAGTAGTTTGTGTTCCAAGTTTGGATTTTACTTTGATACATCCGCCAAGAGTTGTTACTAATTTTTTTACAGTCGACAATCCTATACCATTCCCCTTATTACCACTTCTATCAGTTCCATTGGCAGTAGTAAATAGCTCGAAAATAGTATCGATATTATCCTCTGGAATTCCCATTCCGTTGTCTGTTACTTTAAAATAATAAAAAACTTTATCTTCTGAGTGTTCAATATCAATGATAATATGCTCTTTATCATTATACTTAATACTATTTCCTATTAAATTAAAAAATATTTGCTTTAATGCAGACTTGTTCGATTTTAAAGTAGGATTGCTTTTCGGAAAATTAATAGTGCAATCAGGCTTTATACTTAATAATTCAGCAATTTCTTTTAATAGATGATTTAGTTTAAAAGACTCCGGTTTGTTTTGAGCAAGACTATCACTTTCATAATGATCTAATACATCATTTATATAGTCACTCATGGAAAATGATGATTGTTTTATATATTCAAAATATTCAGAAGTTTCTTTATCTAAATCGTTTGCTAATTTCAGTTTTAAAAGATCAGATGTTGTTATAACATTAGCCAATGGCATTTTTAAGTCATGAGATATAACTCTAGCAAATTCCTTTAATGACTCGTTACGTTTTCTAAGTTTATCTTCTATTTTTTCTAAATCTTTATTCTTTTTATTTAATTCAAAAAGAATAACTACTTGATGCGCTAGAGATTTTAATGCCTCTAATTGTTTATCACTAAGTTTTTTTGGAAGACTATCAATAACACAAAGTGTTCCTAGGGCAAAACCGTTTTTATCAATAAGAGGAATACTAGCATAAAATATTACTGTTCCTTTTAAGGTAAGGGGATTGTCATGAAATCGTTTGTCTATTCGCGCATCATTAACTATTAAGGGAGTATCAGGATCTAAAATTGAGTGTGCACAGAAAGATTGATCTCTTGGAATTTCTTTGGTAGAAAAACCATGAGAAGATTTAAACCACTCTCTATCATTATCTACTAATGATATTAGAGCTGCTTCTGTATCACAAAGATATGCTGCAAGAGCTGTTATTTCGTCAAACTCATTTTCGGGTTCCGTATCCAATATACCTAAAGACTTTAGAGCTTCAATTCTAAAATCTTCATTTACGGGGTGTTCAGGTATAATCATCTTCATCAAGAATTGCCTTGTGTGGAACAATTCTTAATAAAATTAACAAAAAAATATTAGAAATTATATATTCCCTCCCTTGATTATTTTAAATACCACTAATTAACTAATAATTTGATAGGTCTTCAGTTAGACTTTTCATAAAAGCTATCACATCATTTATCTCCTGTTCTGTTAGGTTTAAAGAATCTGGAGGTAAGGTTTGATATTCTTGATCTATACCAATACCGGCGCCACCACCACGATTATAAAAATCCATTACTTCTTTTAGAGACTTGTATACTCCATTATGCATATAAGGACCTGTAATTTCTGAGTTACGTACTGTGGGTGTTTTAAAAAAGTGTTTCCTTTCTGGCGTTTTGTAAACCAAATATCTTCCTAGGTCTTTGCTTATAATTGCATTAATAGAATCATTATACTCAGGGACACCTATTAATTCTATTTCAGATTCCTTATAATCTGGAGGAACTGTTCCGTTAAATAAAGGAGCAAAATGACAAGTAGCACATTTAGCTTTACCATTAAATAGGTTATAACCATTAATTTCGTTTAGAGAAAGGGTGTTTTCTAATCCATTTATATTTCTATCAAATTTAGAATTAAAAGGAGTAAGACTTCTTATATAACTAGCCATGGCATTTCTGATATCATTGTTGTTTATTTTACGATTGGGATATACATTGAGAAATTCCTTTACATATTCTTGGTTCTCTATAACTGCCTTTTCTAACGTTTTTAAATCGGTATGAAATTCATTTTCATTTTCTACGACATTAATGATCTGCCCTTCTAATCCACCAGCTCTTTTATCATAAAAGAATGCTTGTTGTAATGCTGCATATAGTAGTGTTGGGCTATTACGTGTAACTCCATTTGATGTTTTTAAACCATCTGTGAAAGCTTTTTCTGGTCGATGGCATGTTGCACAACTAATTTTTTTATTTGAAGAAAGATTCGTGTCGTAAAATAGTTTTTTACCTAAAGCAATCTTATCAGAGCTAATTTCTTTTTGGTTTTGATCGGCAAAATAGTTTACATTAAAAGTATTCGAAGAAAAAAGAGATGTTGCATCATTTTTTAGAGCCAATTCAAAAGGAAATTTCACATTCCAATCAGTAACAGTTTGATTCCAAAGACTTAATTGTTTATGTGTGTGATTTTTAATAAAATAGTAGCGGTCAAATTTATTAAAATCACCTTGTAAATTCCTTAATGTAGTTTCGATTTCTTTATTCCAAGCTTCGAATAAACTAGTGTCATTGAATTCATTCTCAAATATAGATAAATACTGGTGTAAGCTTTGGTATACTATTTTGGATTCTTCTAATGAGTTTTCTAATACTGGAGAGTCAAAACCTGTTATACCTGTAAGAGCAACTCTGGCAATAGCTTTTCTAAACATCCATAAGAAGTGGTATTGTTTTAGGTGATCAAAGTTTATGTTCTTTTGAATCAGTTTTAGCCTACTTGTTATTAGATTTACGTGTTTTTTTATTGTCGTAGTATCAATTTTATCTGCAAAAATTTCCTCTTCAAGTACTTGATAACCACTAGGAGATTTTATTTTGATATCAGTAAAATCTTCTTCTTCAACTTTTAGGATATTTGGTTGATTGAGGAAACCATAGTTTTCTACATCCAGAGTGGATAGAATAGGTTCTAGTTTTTTAAAATATTTTTTAGCTTCTTTAAAATTATTTTCAATTTTAGAAGTATTCTTTTTAATACTATCAGTATAAATAATTGCTAAGGTCATATCCTCATCAAATTGCTTATGCATTATAGTATGGAACGCTATTTTTTCTGTTTCTTCTTTATTTACTTTATTGTTACAAGCGCATAAAGTAAATAAAACGAAAAGGCTTATCATAAGACAAGCCCTTTTGTTTGTTATATAATCTAACAATAATTGCATTTGATTATTTTGTGTGATATTAAAATTATCTTCCAAGCCCTTTGATGATATATAACATACTACCTTCTTTTCGACTATCAGCTAGATTTGGATTAGCATTTGGATCTGTATAAGGAGTGCCATCTGCTTTTTCCCATCCGTGGTTTTGAGTGATTAATACAAAAGTTTCATCAACTCCTATTACATCAGAAATGTCTATCATTCCTGTAATTTCCCAAATTCTGTCAACAGTTCCATATCCTTGGGCAGCAGCAGTAACTTGATCACATTCTAGAACCACTTTTAATGCTCCAGAGTTTAAATCATATTGGTATAATCTCGCATAATGTGCAGCAGCAGGTTTAAAATCTTGTATTCCATTAGGGTCTTCTTGTATGTAAGCATAGTTTTCAGTAACTAAAATATTATCTGGACTATGAAAAGCTTCAGCTTTACCATCTTCTTTATCACCATCTAACACACATGTGATTTTTCCAGCTCCTGTAGGATCATTTTCATTTAATACTACTTTATATATTCTACCAGAACGAGTTCCTTTTCCGATAAGATCTGGTTTATCTCTTCCAGTTACAGCAAGGTAAACTTCTCTATTATTAGCTCCAGAACCTCTTCTCCAGTCGATATCCTCTAATCTAGAGAATCCCATTACACCTTTTGTTTTAGCCTCTGCATCTAATAAATCAATATCTTTTTCAGTAAGCTCTACAAACTCCATATCATATGCGGTACCTTCTTCCATATCCATTTCATAAGTGATCCCAGGAGAAGTTACCTTTAACCCATATAGTTTTCCACCGTTAAGATCTCCAGAGTTCCCAACATACATACCTAATTGCCCAGAAGGCACTTCGTTATCACTATTATCATCTCCTATAAATACCACTGTTTTATCAGGATAAGCATCTTTTCCTATTGCAACAGCATTTTCTGTAGACCATTGCCCCATTGCTGTTAACATTCTAGGAGTAGAAGCTATAGAAATATCTCTATAAGGATCTGTTGCAAAAACTCCCTTAGAGTTTCCTCCCCATTCTCCTCCTGATAAATACATAGGACCAAAACCATGCTCTTCTTGAGTAATCATAGATCCAGAACATTGAGCAGTTTCAGCAGTTGCAACTGCATTAAGTATATGTTCTCCTTTTATTGGTTTGAATGTTTCATCAAGCGTAATACGTGCTATTGCATAATCCGCTTCTATATTGTTTATTAGGGTATAAGTTCCGTCTGTATTACGAAGTAGACCGGCTCCATCCGCCATAGATCCATATGTAAAGTCTGGTATGTAAGTATCTTCAGAAGATAATAAATTGTAAATTTCAATATCTGTAAAACCAGACATTTTTTTTAGGAGAACAGGTGAAGTTGATCTGCTTTCTAATTCAATTAAATCTCCTATTGGTGGTGTTGAAGTATCATCATCATCGTTACAAGATGTTAAAATCAAACCGCAACATAGGGTAAGGAGTCCAAAGTAATTTTTCATGATTCTGTGAATTTTCGTTTTCACAAATTTACTTCGAGTGTAAGTGTAAGGACTTTATGGAAATGTTTTATGTTTATTAAAGAAACATCAATCTAATGTTTAGAATGTAAACAGCGTGTTATTCTTTAGAACGATTCTAAGCTAAAATTTTTCAAAAACTCCAAGTCCAAATAGCGCATAGTCATATTTTATAGGGTCTAACGGATCTAATAACCTTAGGTTAACATCAAGTTGATTTAGCGCTTTGGCATCATTTTGTTTTCTACTTAATAAACCTAATTTTCTTGCGACATTACCAGAATGAACATCTAAAGGACAGGACAATTGAGAAGGTGATATACTTTTCCATATCCCTAAGTCTACTCCAGGTGTGGAGTCTCTTACCATCCATCTAAGGAACATATTGATCCTTTTAGCAGCAGAGTTTTTATGAGGATCACTGATGTGTTTTTGTGTTCTAGGAAGGTGTGGTAGCGTAAAAAACTCTTTTTTAAAATGATGTATTGCACTTTGTAAATATTCTTCTTCATTATATCTAGAAAAAAAACTTTCCAAGTCACCGTATTTATTATAGATGTTTTGTAGAGCTTTGATAAAGTAGGAGAGGTCTTTACTGTTAAAAGTCCTGTGCACAAACCCTTCTAAACCCTCCAATGATGTTTCTGAATGATTCATAACATAATCATATGGAGAATTACCTAGCAGCAACATTAGTTTATGTGCATTATTAAGGATGCTTTTGCGATTCCCCCAAGAAATAGTTGCTGTAAGGAAACCAGCAATTTCTATATCTTCTTTTCGGGTAAAAAGGTGTGGAATTTGGATAGGGTCTGTTTCTATGAATTTTGGCTGTTCGTAAAAAGCAGCTTTTTCATCAAGAAATTCTTTAAGTTCACTTTTACTTAGTTTCTTCACCGGGTTTGAGCTGTGCTGAAATTATAAAAATTAATATAGAAATATTATTACTTATCTACTATTTTACCATCTACCATAACTAGTTTTCGATCAGCCATATTAGCTAAATCTTCATTGTGAGTAACAATAACAAATGTTTGGCCATATTCATCTCTAAGTTTGAAAAATAATTTGTGTAAATTTTCTGCAGATTCACTATCTAAATTCCCAGAAGGTTCATCAGCAAAAATCACTTTTGGATTATTTATTAAAGATCTTGCAACTGCAACTCTTTGTTGTTCTCCACCAGAAAGCTCATTTGGTTTATGATCAGATCGATGCTCTAACCCTAAAAAACCAAGTAGTTCTTTAGCTCTTTTTTCTGCTTCGGCTTTTGGCACTTTTTTAATAAAAGCGGGAATGCATACATTCTCTAGCGCTGTAAACTCTGGTAATAATTGATGAAACTGAAAAATGAATCCTAATTGTTCATTTCTAAATTTAGATAATTGTTTCTCTGATAAGAAATTTATAATATTATTATTAATAGATAAATCACTACCTTTTTCTTTTGATGCTCTATCCAAAGTTCCTAGAATCTGTAATAATGTAGTTTTTCCTGCACCTGAAGCACCTACGATAGAAACAATTTCACTTTCTTTTATATGTAAATCAACACCTTTTAGGACGTGTAAATCTCCGTAGTGTTTATGAATATTCTTAGCTTTTATCATCAATTATATTTCTAGAGATTGTGAAAGTAACTAATATCCTAAAATTCGCCAAGATTATCCTTTAAAAGAACCCTTTAAATTATTTATATCAAGGAAATAAACAACTCTTAATGATAATGTGTGCTTAATAGGTTGACCAAAAAGATTGTCTAAACTATCCGTATAATTAATTGTAGATAATTCATCTTGATTAAATATTTGATTACGATAGAGTAGAGTAGCCTCACTTCCTGGAGCAAATCTCCAGCTGAAACTTAAATCTAAATTCCAGATATTAAAATTAGTATTAGGATCGTTTTCAGAAATATCATAATCTGTTTGTGTTCGTGAACCATCATTATTAAGCGTATAAAAAACATTTTCAGAATAATCGGCTGTACTCCAGAAATTTCTAAAACGAAGATTTATTGCTTTATATGGGTCAAAATTATAACTAGCACTAAGAGAATTCTCTACTGTAGTAATATCTCTTTGTCCTAAGAAAACATCAGTATCATCATTATCGATATATCCAAAATTTCGTTTTCTAATGGAGTAATCCGTGGTCCAGATAACTAAGAGTTTATCAGAGAATCTATACCTCGGAGAAAGATTCATGCTATAAGTTTGTTGATTATCTTCAAACCAATTACGATGAAATAAGCGTATATCATAAGCGAATTTTTTACGATAATCAGAAGATACCCATAGATTTACACCAAGATTTTCGCTAAATGTTACAAATCTGCCATCTACTCTAGGTTCGAAATAATCATCAGTGTCAGAATCATAAATTGTAAAACCTCCAAAAGCAAATCGTTCCGTTGTAACAAAAAACCAATCAACGCCCAGAGAATTAGAAGTTTGAACACTCGGATCGTATAATCTACGGTGTCTAGCAAAAAGATTAATTCTATAGTTGTTGAATAGTTTGGTAGGCTCAAAAATTTGATACGAAGTACTAACTCTAAAACTATTGAAATTATTTCTAAAATTTACTCCTAGATCATTAATATCAAAAGTAGTATTAGCTAGGTCGTGTCCGAATCCATATCTCCATTTACCTTTAATACGGTCAAAATCAAGTTCTGATCTAAAACCAGCGATGTTATTTCCAGGCAAATTTACTTGACTTACTATAGATCGTCCTGTTAATCGATACGAATTGGCTTTATTCGCTAAGTTCCAGACTAAACCGGTTACGTTAGCATCTCTAAAATCACTTCCATTTCGAGTAACATTAGTATTAATTAATGAAATAGAAGAATTGTTGTTAAACTGTTGATCTAAAACGAAAATATTATAATTAGCTAAAGGTTCAACTACTTTTTTTCTTTGATTTCCAGTAATTGTATCGGTTATACGAACCTCTGTTTTCTCAGTGATTGCGTTAAAAAAACCGATCCCTAAATTTCCTTTGGTTCTACCTGAGATTTTAAGTGCATTTAATAAATTTACTTTGGTAGGAGCGTCTTCTGCCATTTCATTTTCTAGTAAATCTTCATCTGTTACAGAACCAGTAGGTCCATTACCTACACGTCTTGAAAAGAAAATACGTCCTTTATTGAAAAGCTCTGTTCCTTCGGTAAAAAATTGTCTATTTTCTCCAAATGTTTGTTCAAATGGCCCTAGATTAAGTCTAACTTCATCAAAGGCTGCTTGTCCAAAATCTGGAATTAAAGTTGCATCTAAAGTAAAGCTATCACTTAATCCATATTTAACATCTAGTCCCGCACTAAAATCTGTTTCTGTTTCTCCATCAGATGTAGTTGCCAAACCTTGAACAAAAGGGAAAAATGTAAGTCTAACAGGTGGATTTATATCTTTAACACCATTTACAAGTCCATTATATTGTGTGCGTTGTCCTACTTCGTTATCTACAAAATTCCAGGAATGTGTTTCATTTCTGTTCTGTAGACGTCTAAAAAAGTTAATACTCCAATCCTGAACAGGTATTTCGGGAAAACGTAAAGCATTATATGGTATTTTAAATTCTGCATACCATCCTTTTTCATCAAAAGATATTTTTGCATCAAATACTACATTATAACTAAAGTCTTCATTAAATTGATCTGCTCTGGCATCTCCTATTGTTCCAGCACTTGTAATAAAAAAACGTGTTTCATTAATTCCATCGTTATATGTGTTCATCGATATATTAAAGAAATCTGCTTGCGCGAAAACATTATCCCGTTGACTAAATTGGCGAAGTATTTTATCCGGTTGATCATCATATAGATAAGCAGCAAAATATACTGCTTTATCATCATACGCCATTTTTACTTCTGTTCTAAGATTTTCTGAGATAGTACCTTCGTTACCAGGTTGCCACATATTAAAATTACCAGATGGTGTAATATCTAACCATACTTGATCATCTAGAATACCATCTATCTTAGGTGAGGTAGATATTCTGTGTGCCGTAATTTGTTTTTTTTCTTGACTAAATAAAAGAATAGTGTGCAGTATTAACAACACACTAAGGATAGGGCGTAATTTTCTATTCATGTTTTGTAAAAAAATCCTTACTTTTTCGACTCAACTGCAAAACTAGGATTTACATCTAAATGGCGTACTAATGAAAAGTTAAAAAGCATTAGTGCTGTTCACTATATATGTACATTCGTTAAACAATATTTACTTTTTAACAATAATATGGGAAATAATAACTTAGATAGTGCGGTTTTTGCAGGAGGATGTTTTTGGTGTACAGAAGCTGTTTTTCAACGGTTAGAAGGTGTGTCTCGGGTAATTTCTGGATATACGGGAGGAACTATTAAAAATCCGGCATATCGAGAGATAACTACAGGTAGAACTGGGCATGCGGAGGCAATAAAGATTGAATTTGATTCGAATATTATTAACTATAATGAATTGTTAGAAATCTTTTTCGCTACTCATGATCCTACTACATTAAACAGACAAGGAGCAGATAGAGGTACTCAATATAGAAGTGCTATTTTTTACGAAAATGAAAATCAAAAAGAATTAGCTCATTCAATGATTCAACGGCTTAATACGGAAAGTATTTTTGATAGCCCAATTGTAACGGAAGTAACAGCAGTCGGTCCATTTTACAATGCAGAGGATTATCATCAGGATTATTATAACCAAAATAGTAGTCAAGGATATTGTCAGTTTGTGATTAACCCAAAACTAAGTAAATTGCAGCATACTTTTAAGAGTAAGTTGAAAAAGGAAATCTAGAACTAATATACGTATAATGCCATATAATAAATTTGAGGAATATAATATCAAGGTTACTGATGATGT
Source organism: Aquimarina amphilecti (assembly GCF_900109375.1). Classification (GTDB taxonomy): domain Bacteria; phylum Bacteroidota; class Bacteroidia; order Flavobacteriales; family Flavobacteriaceae; genus Aquimarina; species Aquimarina amphilecti. Next base: position 974,934 of record NZ_FOAB01000001.1, on the reverse strand, counting down.
AAAAGATAAGTTTAAATCGATTATTACTGATTTAGGAGAGGATATAAGTAGGGAAGGGATCGTTAAGACTCCTGAGAGAGCAGCGAAAGCCATGCAGTTTTTAACGCAAGGATATCATCAGGATCCTGAAGAGATATTAAAAAGTGCCATGTTTAAAGAAGATTATGATGATATGGTAATTGTAAAGGATATTGAGTTGTATTCTCTATGTGAGCATCATATGTTACCTTTTTTTGGGAAAGCTCATATAGCATATATTCCAAATGGGCATATAGTTGGTTTAAGTAAACTGCCTAGGATTGTAGATGTTTTTGCAAGACGACTTCAAGTACAGGAACGATTAACTCATGACATTTTAGAATGTATTAATAAAACCTTAAAACCGCAAGGTGTTGCTGTTGTTATAGAAGCTTCGCATATGTGCATGATGATGCGTGGTGTACAAAAACAAAACTCGGTGACTACTACTTCTGGCTTTAGAGGGCAATTTGAAAAAATAGAAACGAGAACAGAGTTTCTAAGATTGATAACTGCAGATTTGGCATAACAATTTTTTGGCATTTTTTTTGTTATATCTTTAGTAAATAGAAACTTATGAAAAAAAACAAGTATAAATTACTAAAGAGAGGTATTGTTTATGATTTGATTGGTATGGCTTCCATGGTTATTCCTGTTGTTGGCCCTTTCTTAGATATTATTTGGGCGCCATATGCTGCAAAAAAAATGTTAGATATGTACCCTGGAAAAAAAGGAAAGATAGCATCTGTAATAACATTTATAGAAGAGATTATACCAGGGACTGATATTATCCCATCTTTTACAATTATGTGGTTATATACTTTTGTAATTAATAAGGAAGAAGTTTTTGATAAAGATGCTAAGACTATTGAAGTAGAGATAGTTCAATAATGTATTATGTATATCAGTTTAAAAAATGTTTTAGTCTAGAAATTTCGCGAAACCCATTCGACGTAACATTTTTTTCTCAAACCACCAGAAAAATTTAAATTGCCCAAATAACCATCCTACGATCAATAGTATTACCTGATAAATAGGAAATATCAAAAATACTCTAAGAGGCCAATAGATCCAGCCACTTGTAGTTTCCTTACTCAAACCGATTAATGTTAGTAATGGATCAGAAACTCGGGCAGCTGTAGAGCCAGTAATAGCAAAAGCAATAAATATAGCTATCAGTTCCCAGCGATAGGTTACATTCCATTTTTTTTCTAAAGCATTAAAGATTCTTAATGTTAATCCTAGTAAAGGAATAAAGAGAAATAAAGTTATTAATGATAATGCAAGAATATAAGATTCATCAGTTTCTGATAGTTTAAAAACTCCAGACACAAGTCTTTTGCTTAATAAAAAAGATGAAATCAATAATCCTATTAACCCTAGAGCGGGAAATAATAGTTGCCAATTAGCTTGGATTTCCCAGCGATCTTTGAATTTTTGCATTGAACAAAAATACAAAATAAACTTTCGGTGTCAAAATCTTTATCCTCTGCTTACAAAAAAACGTTGTTTATATTGTCGCTCAAAAAACAAGAAATAATTATACAGTAGATAATTCACTTCATATCCATAATCGGTATATTGATCGTAGTTAATTTGTTGAATATATAGATTAGGATCGAAGCGTTGTGGTTGGACTACACGTTGGTTATATTCTATAACATACTGACGATTTCTTATTTCTAAAAACTGCTGATTATAGTATCCTCTAGGTCTTTGTGTAACTAACCAATTGTTAAATCCAGGCTCTATGATAATAATTTCATATTCTAATTCATCATTGGCAATCCTTAAAGTGTCTGAAGAGTCAGTAGTAGAAGTTGTATCTAGCTTTCTATCTTTAGTTGTAGCGCAGCTATAGGTAAATAATGCGAGAATGATTATAAAAAAAAACTGTTTTACTGTCATATGTATAAGTTACGAAAAGTTGATTGATATTTTTTTAGTTTTAACATTTTGTAATGTTAATTTAAAAAAGTAATCAAATAACCTAACATGTAAAAAGGCCTTGACATATACATCAAGACCTTTTATTATAGATATAAAAACTATTTTTTGGTTTTATTTTCCGAAAAGTCCGCCAAGTAATCCTCCGATACCGCCTTTTTTCTGACCACCACCAAGAACCATACCTGCAACATCATCTAAAATACTTCCATCACCATCAGCATCAAGAAATGATTCGATAAGAGATTGTTGTTTTGATCCTTGACCACCTCCAAGCATTCCTCCAAGCATACTTGATAATCCATTAGCATCAGATACATTATTCTGAGAAGCTTGTTTCCCTAAAACTCCCATCAAAATTGGTGCGGCAACTTTAAGTATTTGACTTACAGAACTAGCATCCATTCCAGATTTTTGACTTAAAGCGTTTTCTACAGCTGGTTGTTTACCACCTAAAATATGTCCAAGAATTCCTGCTCCATCATTAGTAACATTTTCCTCAACACCACCTTGAAATAAACCTCCAAGATTATCTAAAATCCCGCCACCAGAATGTTTTCCAGATATTGCTCCTAATAATCCTGAAGCTCCTTCGGGTGTGGAAGCGTTTTTTTGCATTGCTCCCATAAGTACAGGCATAGCCATACTTAGTAAATTTCCTGTTTTATCTGCGGATTGTCCTGTTTGACTACTTACTCCACTAATAATTTGTTGTCCCATAGGACTATTTAAAAGATCTAAAATTCCAGACATGATTTATATATTTTTATTATGTGTCCTAAATTTACATTTTTTATAAATAAGATTAAAGGATTGATTGATCTTATTTTATGTAAAAAACGGATGAAATGAAGATTTTATCGATATAAGGTAAATAAAAAACACCTTTTACGAATATTTGTGAAAGGTGTTTTTTGGTGATATTGTAATATGTTTACTACACTTATTGAAGTATAGATATTATTTGATCAGCAAGTTCTTGTCCAATTCTATCTTGTGCTTCTCCTGTAGCAGCACCAATGTGAGGTGTTAGAGAGATTTTATTATTCATTAATACTTTTATAGCAGGATTTGGTTCGTTTTCGAAAACATCCAGTCCAGCAAAACTTAATTTACCATTTTCTAATGCTTCTACTAATGCTACTTCATCAATTACGCCACCACGAGCTGCATTAATTAATCCAGCCCCATCTTTCATTTGTTCGATTTCTGATTTACCAATCACATATTCTTTTTGAGCAGGAACATGTAATGTAAAGAAGTCTGACTGTTTTAGAACTTCTTCTTTCGAAACAGTTTTTATTTTAAAATTCAATGATTGTCCATCAAAAAATTCAACTGGAATATCTATTTCTTCAATAAAAGGATCAAATGCTACTACATTCATACCAACTCCAATTGCTATTTTTGCTGTAGCTTGACCAATACGACCAATACCAATTACTCCAAGAGTTTTGCCTCTTAGTTCTGTACCACCAGCATATGCTTTTTTAAGATTTTTAAATTTACTATCTCCTTCTAATGGCATATTTCTATTGGCATCGTGTAAAAAACGAACACTTCCGTATAAATGGGCAAATACTAATTCCGCAACAGATCCAGAGGAAGCCGCAGGTGTATTAATAACGTGTAGTCCTTTTTCTCGAGCATAAGTAACATCGATATTGTCCATACCAACTCCACCACGACCAATGATCTTTAAGGAGCTACAGTTGTCAATGATATCAGTTCTTACCTTAGTAGCACTACGCACTAATAATACATTGATTTCATTATCGTTAATATAATTTACTAATTGATCTTGTGCTACTGTGGTGGTTTGCACTTCGAATCCAGCTTTTTCTAGGGCATCAATACCACTTTGTGATACTCCATCGTTTGCTAATACTTTCATTTTAAAGGTTTGATTTTTAATTTTTTGTTCTTATTCTAGAATAGTAAGCTTCAAGTTTATTTTTAGTTGGTTATGCTTTTCTTTCTAAATCACTCATTACATCTACCAATGCAGCAACACTTTCTATGCTCATTGCATTGTACATGCTTGCTCTATAACCTCCTACACTTCGATGTCCATTAACACCATTAATGCCAGCTTCTTTCCACATCGCATCAAAAGTTTCTTTTAGGTCTTCGTTTATCAGAGAAAAGGTTGCGTTCATTGTTGACCTATCTTCTTTTTTTGCAAATCCTTTAAATAAAGGGTTCAGTTCTATTTCAGAATAGATAAGTTTTGCTTTTTTATCGTTTTCTTCTTCAATAGCGGCTATTCCTCCAAGCTTTTTTAACCATCTAAGTGTAAGCATAGATGTATATACTGGAAAAACAGGAGGAGTATTAAACATACTGCCTTTGCTGATATGTACACCATAGTCTAACATTGATGGGATTTGTCTTTCTATTTTCCCAAGAATATCTTCTTTAATAACGACTAGTGTAGTTCCTGCAGGACCCATATTTTTTTGAGCTCCAGCATAGATCAAACTAAATTTTGAAAAATCTAATTGTCTAGAGAAAATATCACTACTCATATCGCATATAAGAGGTGCGTTAGTGGTAGGGAAATCTTTAATTTGCGTACCAAAAATTGTGTTGTTACTCGTACAATGTAAATAATCTAAGCCTTCTGGTATTTTATATCCTTTAGGTATATAGTTATAGTTGGCGTCTTTAGAAGATGCGACTTCTATAACCTCACCAAAAATTTTAGCTTCTTTAACAGCCTTGTCACTCCAGCTTCCTGTATTAATATATCCAGCCTTAGTTTGTAATAGGTTATAAGCTGTCATTAAGAACTGTGTACTTGCTCCACCTTGAAGGAAAAGTACTTTATAACCTTTACCTTCTAATCCTAATAATTCTAAAGCCAAACTACGGGCTTCTTCCATAACGTCTACAAAATCTTTGCTACGATGCGAAATCTCCAAAATGGATAACCCAGAATCGTTAAAATCTAATACAGCCTGGGATGCTTCTTTGAATACTTCTTGTGGTAAAATACAAGGTCCTGCGCTAAAGTTGTGCTTTTTCATCAGTAGTTTTATTGTTTTTATTAGTTACTTTTCTTATTGTTTTCTGGCTCCTTAAACCAGTAAGAAAAAACACCACAAAGGTGCTAATAATCTAAAACAAAATCATTATCAATATGATAAAATATTTAATCAATTTTTGTTAAAAATTCAATAACATCAATGTTATCTGCGTAATCTGATAGAGAAGGATGTTGAGTAGTACCAAAATCAATACTTTCATCCGAAAAATCATCGCTAACGATACATTGAATGGCTTCTTTATCATTTTCGAATTTTTGAATTACTTCTTCTTTGGTATTATAAGTTTCATAAAACAAAGTGGCAATTGGAGAGCCATAACTAGTATCTTCCTTTAGCATTAAAAATCCATTCTCCAATAACTTAAAACTACTCATTAAATATACAGCCTTGTTATAATCATAATTGTTAGCATATTTTGCTCCATTGATGATATCATTGTGTGCGTATATGGATTTAAAAAATAGATCAAAATTATAACCTTTAGGAACCATAAGTTTAGATACGCTTCGACAGCCTAATCCATAATATCTAAATATATCTTCACCTAAGGCAGCTAATTGTTTTTTAGATTCATTACCTGTTAAAACTGCTACTGAGTTTCTATTCTTACGAATTATATTGGGTTTACCGCCGAAATAATGTTCAAAATAGCGTGCAGTGTTATTACTTCCTGTTGCTATGATGGCATCAAAATCACTGAATTTTTCGGTGGTAAAAGAAATTTTATTTTTAAACTTAGGTTCTATTGAGATGAGGTAAGAAGCTAAGTAAGGAAGTAAATAATTGTCATTGGAGGATTGTTTGACTAATACGTTGTGACCGCTAATTAATACTGAAATAAAATCATGAAACCCCACTAAAGGAATATTTCCAGCCATAATAACTCCAATTGTTTTCGGTTCTAATTTATCTAGCGTATAAGAAGATAACCATTGTTCCAAGTTATTTTTTGTAAGTGCCTTACTCCATTGTGATAATGAAAACACTATGTTTTCTTCTGTAAACCAACCATTATGATGCTTAGCAGATTCTATTTTTTGAATCATTCCATCAAAAAAATCTTCGTTATTCTTGATGTTCTTAATCTTCTCATAACCAGTATTTTTGAATTGACTTAAGAAGTTGCCTAATTCAGAAAAAGCGGTAATTCGGTCATTTAATAACATTTCTAATTTGTTTATCACTAGTTTACGAGTTATTTTTGTGATGCAAATTTAGAATAAAAAAGAGCTATGGCAATTATAATAACGGATGAATGTATAAACTGTGGAGCTTGTGAGCCAGAATGTCCAAACACTGCGATTTATGAAGGAGCAGATGATTGGAGATATGCCGACGGTACAGATTTAGAAGGTGATGTAGTACTTCCAGGTGGAAAAGCTATTAACTCAGAAGAGGCTCAAGAGCCTGTTAGTGATGAAATATATTATATAGTTCCGGATAAATGCACCGAATGTAAAGGTTTTCATGAAGAACCTCAATGTGCGGCTGTATGTCCTGTAGATTGCTGTGTACCGGATGAAGATATAGTAGAAACGGAAGAGTTTTTATTACAGAAGCAGGCATTTATGCATAAAGAATAGTAAGTTAAATTATCTTACAGATGAATAACCTGTCGGTATCGACAGGTTTTTTTGTGCTTGTTTTTTAAATTTTAGTATTTTCGTCAAGAATTTAACCTCAAATTTAAACATGAAATTATGAAAAAATTAATATTCTTTATTTTACTGATAGCTGCTTCAACTACTTCTTTTGCACAATACAGGTGGGAAGTTTCTGGTGGTTTAACAAGTTCTAGTATAAATATTGAAAATGCGGATAGTAACCGTGGTACCGGCTTCTATTTTAATGCTGGATATGGCTATGTAATGGGAGTTCGTGCTAAAACAAGTATAGTCTTCTCAATTGAAGTTTTACAAAGAAATAGTGAAATTGTATCAAATATTCCAACAGTTTTGCCAGCAGATTTAAAAGTTTTACAAGTAGGTTTCAACCCTAAATTTAGATATTTATTTGGTAGAGGAAAAGATCGTTTTAGACCTTTTATTAATGTAGGTCCTTCTTTTAGGATAAACACTAATGTAGAACTGGGAGGTGTAGATTTAGAATCTGATCAGTATGAACAGTTGGTAATTGGCGGAGTATACGGTGTAGGTTTTTCGCAAATGATAGGAGAGATGTTTGATATCTTTTTTGAAGCCGGTGCAATGAACGATTTTACTGATAACTTGACTGATTTAGATAGTAAATTTTTCGATATCTATGCAAGAGTAGGTGTTCGTTTTAGAATATACGATGCTAGACGATAAAAATTAAAGCATTTACATAGAAATATAAAGATCCTGCTTCCGCAGGATTTTTTTTATGCAATTCATTTTAATTTTTTGTAAATTAGTTACTTACAAGAATTTCATAAAGAATACTAATATGCCAAATTGGGGATACATAGCAGTTATTATTCTTGCGTTTTATATAGTAACTAGTACTGTTTTATATTATTTGCAGGAGTATTTTATTTTTAAGCCAGAGAAATTAGACAAAGATTTTGAGTTTCATTATAACAATCAAGTTGTAGAAGAATATAATCTGGAAACTCGAGATGGGGCCATTATTAATGGCTTACATTTTAAAGTGGAGAACCCAAAAGGTGTAGTTCTTTATCTTAAAGGGAATTCTAAAAGTATTAAAGGTTGGGGCAAATTTGCGGTGGATTTTACCAGACATGGATATGATGTATGTATGTTAGACTATCGTGGATTTGGAAAGAGCACAGGAAGACGTTCTTTTAAAGCCATTAAAAGAGATCTTCAATTCGTCTATAATAAATTAAAAGAAAAAGTAGACGAAAAATACATAATTCTCTATGGACGATCTATGGGATCAGGTTTTGCAACTAAATTAGCTTCTATAAATAATCCTAAAATGCTAATTCTTGATGCTCCATACTATAGCTTGAGTAAAGTGGCTGCTAAGTTTATTCCATTTATGCCAGTTTCTTTGATAATGAGATATCCAATACCTACTTATAAATGGCTAAAATATGTAAACTGTCCTATTCATATAATTCATGGGACTCACGATAAGTTGATTCCTTTTAAATCTAGTATTAAGTTATCAAAAATTAAACCCAAGCTGACAAGATTATATACAGTAATTGGGGGAGGACACAAGAATCTAAATAATTTTGAATCTTATCATAAAATGCTCGGTGAAATTATCAATTCTAAAATGAGAAAAATTAATTTATCTAACACGAGTATCGGTGTAAAACACTCCTCAAAAAATGTAAATGTCCAAGCTTAAGCAATTTTTAAAGTGGACATTGATTATATATCTTATGGGTTTAGGGTTACTGTATTTATTTCAACATAAAGTTATTTTTCAACCAGAAAAGTTACCTATAAATTATACATATCAATTTGATCATCCTTTTGAAGAGTTTTTCTTAGAAACTCTAGATGGAGAACGATTAAATGCTATTCATTTTAAATGTAAAAAACCCAAAGGAGCCATATTATATTTTCATGGGAATAAAGGAAATCTTTCGAGGTGGGGAAATATAGCTTCTTTTTTTGTTGATAAACAATATGATGTTATTGTGATGGATTATAGAAGTTATGGTAAGAGTACAGGGGATATAGCAGAAGAGAAATTGCTGTATGAAGATGCTCAGTTGTTTTATGAGTATGCATTAGGGAAATATCAAGAGAGTCAGGTAATAGTATATGGTAGGTCTTTAGGAACTAGTATTGCCACAAAAATCTCATCAGTTAATAACCCTTCTCAACTAATATTGGAAACACCATTTAATTCGATGGCAGATGTTACTTCTCGTTGGTTGCCAATTGTTCCTGTAAAGAATATTTTAAAATTTAAGTTTCCCTCTAATAGATTTATAGAAAAAGTAAAATGTCCAATTACTATATACCATGGTACTGATGATGGAGTGGTACCATATGCTTCGGGTAAGAAATTATTTAAAAGTATTTTAACTCCCAAAAAGCGAATGATTACTATCGAAGGAGGTTCTCATAACGATTTGATTAAGTTTGATAAATATTTAAGAACGATTGATTTAGTATTGGAGGGTGATCTTAATGGAATATAATAAAGCCGTATTGAGTAGAGTACTAATGATTTATCAAATATTAGCTCTACTCAATGCGACGATAATTTATTTAGAAACTAAAATCCAATCTAGCATAATAATAGGCTCCGCCAAACCCCATCTGAACGGCATCCCAATATCCACCAGCTTCGGTTTCTCCATCATTTTGTTGATCAGGATATTCATTAGTGATATTATTTCCACCAATAGTAAGTTTTAATTGATCTGATAACTTGTATCCTAAAGTTAGATCGGCTGTTATTTTCGCACCATATTCATCTTCTGTATCTACAAAATCTACAAGGGTGATATCACTAAAACGAGTCAAACCTAGACCAGCATTAAATTTGTCTGTATTGTAATTTAAATTTAAAGCAAATTTGCTTCTTGGAGCCGATGCAAGCAAGAATGCCTGTTCTCTTTTACCAAAGAATATGTCTGGATCCAAATCTGTATTAACAGCTGTGATATACATATTATTTACATTTCCGGCTAACAGTGCAGATAATGTTCCGAAATCATAATTTCCCTTCCAGGAAAGGACTAAATCCATACCTACAGTTTCTGTATCTACACCATTTGCAAAAAATTGTGCTTCATTTACATTATCAATATCGGTAGCTTCAAAAGTTCCTGTAAGCACAATACGATCTTGTATGTCAATGTAGTATCCGTCTACTGTTGCAGAGAAATCACCAAGCTTAGCTGTAACTCCTAACGATGCATTTAACGAAGTTTCTTCTTTTAATCGATCAATTCTAAAAGAAGCTGTAACAGGACTGTTATTTGGAGCTAATAATGTTTCTGTAGCAATACCGCCTTGGAAATCTGTAAATCTAAGATTATAATAGATCTGAGCTAATGATGGAGCTCTAAACCCTGAACTAACAGAACCTCTAATATTGATATTTTCAGATGCTTTTATTCTAAATGCTAGTTTTCCGTTAACAGTACTCCCAAAATCACTGTAGTTTTCAAATCTAGCAGCTCCTGCTAATAAAAAGGCATCCGTAATGTCTAATTCTGCATCAGCATATAGAGATAAATTTGACCTAGATCGATCGACTTCATTTAAAGGGCTATATCCTGGAAACCCTTGTGATCCTCCCGGTCTTGGCTGGCCACTATCAGGATCAATAGGTTGTGTTTGTGTTGCGGGGTTTGTAATAGGCAAACCGTTTACATCATAAGTAGCATAAGATCCTTCTTCTCCAGCAAATATGATAAAGTTTTCAGTTCTATATTCTGTTCCAAAAGCAAGATTTAAACCTTTAGCCACTTTTGGATAGTATTTCGAAAAGTCTAAATTAATTGTGTTTTGACTTAAACTATGGCCTCCAGCATCAAATTCTGTAGGAGAGTTTTCTTCTAGTGAGGCATTTAGCGTACCTTCTATAAAATAATGGAAATTATTCTTTCCCCATGTATTGCTTAGATCAATTTTCCATCCACTATCTGTTTCTGTTCTAATACCAGCTGAAATAGAATTATCTATGATGTTAGAAGTGATTCTCGGAGTAAAGCCATCAGGATAAATTTCTGTAACAACACGTTCACCGCCATTACGTGTGAAAGCAAAAGCATCAGTGTCACGATAATTTCTTCCTCCAAAAGCATATAGTTCAGTTTTCTCAGATAATGGAACACTAGCATTAACAAAAAGATTAAATCCATCTATGGCTGCTTCTCCAAATCCTCTTCTAAAATCAAATCCAGGTCTTAGAGTTTTATTTTTGCTTAAATATTCTGTGGTAAAATTGATATATCCTTTTTCTCCAATACCTACTCCATAATTGGCAGTCACTTTTACAGAACCACCATCAAAACTTTTGTCATCAGCTATTCTATTTCCATCATTTTCGGTATCTAAACGATTACCATCGGTGTTTGGGGTTCCATCAGGAAAATCACCTTTAGCATTTGTGTTATAGGCTCCATAACTGATACTACCACTTAGTTTATTAATATTATCTTTTAGAACAATGTTGATAACACCGGCGATTGCATCAGATCCATATTGAGCAGCAGCGCCATCACGCAGAATCTCTATTCTTTTTATTGATGTAGCAGGAATTGTATTAAGATCTGTTCCAGAATTTCCACGACCTCTAGTTCCAAAAATGTTAATTAACGATGAGCTATGCCTTCTTTTTCCATTGATTAAAACTAAAGTTTGATCAGGACCTAAACCTCTTAAACTAGCAGGGTCTACGTGGTCAGCGCCATCAGAACCTGATTGTTTGTTGGCATTAAAGGAAGGTGCAGAGTATTGTAATAATTCATTGATTTCAATTTTACCACTTTTGGTAACAATATCTTGCATATCAATAATATCTACGGCAACGGGAGTATCGGTTGCTGTTCTTTTTGGACTTCTGGATCCAACTACTATAATAGTATTTAGAGCTTCACCTTCTAATAAAGTAATATCAATATTATTGGTTGTACCTACGGTAATTTCTTGAGTCTGAAATCCGACAAAACTGAATACTAAAATAGCATTTTCATCTACTGCGATGGTATACTTTCCATCATCGTCAGTTATTGTTCCTTTGTCAGAACCTTTTTCTGTGATATTAACAAATGGTATTGGGGAACCGGAAACATCAGTCACTATTCCAGTAACAATTTGTTGACTAAAGGTTACACTTGTAATAAAACAAAACAAAATGAGTGTGAGTTTTTTCATGTGAATATATTTATTGGTTTAGCTATTAAAGATATTCAATTAATCTAGATTTTATGTCTACCGATCATATTTATTATAAGTTGAGTTTTGGTATCCAATTTTATGGGTATATTCTATTTTTTTAAGATTTTTTTTAAGATTTTCTCTACAGCTGAGTATTGTAGAATCAAAACAAAGCGGATTACTAAGATATAACGAATACTATTTAATTAGCTACGAATTCTATTTTTGAGTACTCGTTTATGTTGTACGGTAAAAACTTCAATCAAGTACTTGTTAAATTCACTATGGAAAAATTTAATTAGATTTTAAGTGTAATATATTGATTAGCAATTTTTTAAATTAATTTATTGGTTCGTTTTGTTAAATTTAACAAAGCAGGGTTGGTATGTTAATCTTTTAATAATTAGGTATTTTTTCCCCATTTAATTTGTCAAAGCGTTTGTGCGTTTGGTCTAAATTATTATCATTGCACAAAAATTGGTTGACCAATTAATGAATTGGTTTTCCATTTAAATTTAACCTATAACTTTTAACAAGCGTAAGCATTAAAAACGATCATTAACAATGAAAAAAACATTAATTATTAGAAAAGAAATCCCCCTTTTGTTTTCTATTTCAGCTTTTATTTTAATACTATTCATTTCAGTGACAAGCTGTACAAATGAACAGATTAGTGATGAACTATTGGAAACTATAAAAGGTGATTCAGAAGTTAGAATTTCTATACCAATTCAAAACCCTGGTTTTGAACTTGGAGAAGTTAATTGGGGAGATCCAGACAATTATGCAATCTCGAGTGAGGGAAAATCGGGGAGCAAATCAGGTAAAGTATCTAGTTCTTCGGGTACAATAGAACAAACTGTTGATGTTAGTAGAAATACTGATTATGTCCTGAAAGCTTGGGTAAAAGGAAATGGAGAACTTTCTGTTGGAGGACAATCAAATGATTTTGATACAGATGATTTTGAAGAAGTTTTTATTACATTCAACAGTGGAAGCTCTTCTTCAGTGACTATTTTAGGAACAAGAATCAGTGGAGATGTTCGTTTTGATGACTTCTCTCTTAATAGTACTTTGATAGATGGACCAGCAGCGCCAGGTCAGATAATACCAATTAGTGTTTCTGCAAACGGAAATCAAACTGGATATGGACCAGAAAACACAGTGGATGGTGAGATTGAAAACACAGAATCAAGATGGTCATCTAATGGGTATACAGGTAAGTATATCACATATGATTTAGGTACAATAAAAACGATATCAAGTGTAAAAATAGCTTGGTTTAAAGGAGATGAAAGAGAAGCTTATTTTAAAATCAGAGTGGGTAATTCTACATCTTCATTAACTACAGTATTTGATGCAAAAACTATTGGAAGTAGTGGAATAACAGAAGGGTTAGAAACTTTTGATTTTGAAGATGTTGATGTTAGGTACGTAAGAATATCCAGTTTTGGTAATTCTAAAAATAGTTGGAATAGTATTATAGAAACTGAAATTTATGGAAACGATGAAGACAGCGATGAAGATGATACAACTCCTCCTGGGTCAGTATCAGAGTTAAATGCAGTAGCTGGTAATAATTCTGTTGCTTTAAATTGGAATAACCCTAGAGATTCTGATCTCAATAATGTACGAATTACATATGATGGAGGAGAGGTAACTTCTTTTGGAGAAAGTGTGACAATTAATAACTTGATTAACGGTACTAATTATACATTTACTGTAGTTGCGATAGATAATTCAGGTAATGTTTCTGCTAGTAAAGTTATAAATGCAATACCACATGGTCCACCACCGCCAGGAGGGACAGCTGCTAGTATTATAGGTCCTGGATGGAAGTTAAATGGATTTACAGGTTCTTTAAATATTGGTAGTAATGATAACGGATTAGATTATGCAGATAATGCAAGTAAAAACGAAAGTCATTTCTTTTTTGAAAAGGATGGATTCGCGGCATTTAAGTGTTATCCAGGGAATCCTACCTCTGGAGGATCAAGTAACTCTAGATCCGAATTGAGAGAGGTTATTAATGGAGGAGATGGTTATTGGAATGGTAATACAAATACAGAACATTCAATGAAGTGGAAGTTTAAAGTAGAAAATTTACCACCTTCTGGTAAATTAGCGTTTGGTCAAATTCATGAGAAAGATGATTTTTACGATGATGTTATAAGAGTTCAGGTACAAGGAGATGCTGGTCAAAGCTCTGGAACAGTAGATTTGAGAATATTAGGGTATGTGACTGAGAAAGTGGAAGATCGTGAAGGGAGAACGATTGATTTTGATATGCAATTAGATACAGAGTATTATTTTGAGTTAACGATGAGTAATGGGATTGTTACTTTATACGATCTAGATAATAATGGAAATAGAGTAGAGGAATTATTTCAATCTATAGATATAGGAAATGCTAATGAAAATTACTTTAAAGCTGGATGTTATTTACAATCAACAAATAGTAGTCATGAAAGCTCCGATGTTTATGGTCAGGTATTGATTAAAGATTTAGAGGTATCTCCAGATAATTAATTTGTTTTAAAATAAAGAATATTGGACCGCTTAATAATTAGGCGGTCTTTTTTATATATATGATGCTGTTATAATCGCATAGTTTATTCTGAATTTTCTAATGCTTACAGAATTGGTTCAAAAGAATTTATGTTAAGATTTGGTTTTAAAAAGTATGAATTCAATGTTATTTTGGTTAAAATTTTAACAATATATATAATAAATTACAAATATTTTACGAAAACGTTTGAGTTGTGTAATTAAATTCTTACTATTGTGATAACTAAATTGGTTGACCAATTAAATTATTGGTGCACCAAATATTTAACACAAATATTATGAATAATTCAAAACTAACAATTATGAAAACTTTTCGTAGAAAAAAAAGTGCATCCGGTTTGCATTTTTTCACTAAAATTTTCCTGGCTTTTACTTTAATATTGGTTGGAATTTCTTGTGAAAATGAAGAATTTATTGATTCAGAAGATTCTATTATCAATGATCAAACTCTCGAAGCAAAAGCTACACCTGTTGTTGGAAAAATCTACACTATTAAAAATTTAAAAAGTGGACGTACATTAGATATTGCTGCTGGGAGTAATAATAATGGTGCAAATCTTCAAGTATGGGGAACAGATGCTAATACAAGTGCTACCCATAGACAGTGGCAAATACTTTCTGTTGGTAATGGTTACGTACGTTTAAAAGGGGTAGATAGCGGTAAATCATTAGAAGTTTCTGGAGGTAATAATTCCAATGGAGCCAATGTTCAGCAATGGGCTTATCAAGGAACAACGCACCAACAGTGGCAAATACTTTCTGTGGGGAATGGATATTTTAGATTAAAAAATAGAGATAGTGGGAAAAGTTTACGAGTAGGAGGAACATCAAATGGAAGTAATGCGGATCAATGGGCTTACAGCGGATGGGATAGTCAAAAATGGTTTTTCACCGAAGTAGGAGGTACTATTAATCCACCACCACCAACAGGTGGAACTGCAGCTGGTATTATTGGAAGCGGTTGGAAATTAAATGGTTTTAGTGGTAGTTTAAGTGTTGGGAGTAATGATAATGGGTTAAACTATGCGGATAATGCAAGTAAAAATGAAAGTCATTTCTTTTTCGAAAAAGATGGATTTGCGGCCTTTAGATGTTACCCAGGAAATCCAACTTCTGGAGGGTCTAGTAACCCTAGGTCGGAATTGAGAGAAGTAATTAATGGAGGAGATGGTTATTGGAACGGTAATACAAATACAGAACACTCCATGAAGTGGAGGTTTAAAATTGAAGATTTACCTCCTTCTGGTAAATTAGCTTTTGGGCAAATTCATGAGAGAGATGATTCTTACGATGATGTAATTAGAGTTCAGGTTCAAGGTAATGGCGGTCAAAATTCTGGATCTGTAGATTTAAGAATATTAGGGTATGTTACTGAAGAAATTGAAGGAAGTGGAAGAACAATTAATTTTAATATGCAAATGGATACTGAGTACTACTTCGAGTTAACAATGAGTAATGGAGTTGTTAGATTATATAACTTAAATAATAGTGGTAATAGAATAGAAGAGTTATTCGAGTCTGTTGATATTGGAAATGCTAATGAAAACTATTTTAAGGCAGGTTGTTATTTACAATCGACAAGTAGTAGTCATGAAAACTCTAATGTTTATGGTCAGGTATTGATTAAAAATTTAGTTGTATCTCCGAATAATTAATTATCCAGAAATAGTTAATATATATTACTTTTGACCGTCTAAATTTATTTAGACGGTCTTTTTTTATGTAATAAATAATACTTTTTATTTTAATTTGTAAGTTAGAGTCAAAATAGAATCAGTAACAGAATTGTAAGTTTCCAAAATCAAATTTTTAGATTCATCAAAATGCCCTAAACAATTGTCTTTAAGACCACTATTTATTAGATAATAGCCATTAGAAAGAAGTTTTGCTTTTGATATTTTCTCTCCTTTTTCATCAATTAGAGTTAATATATACCCAGTACCATCAGGAACACTACTGTATATTTTTTCATTAGACGTTGTTCCAGAATTTTTCACAGATACCTTTTGTGGTGCATAAACTGCAGTCCTGTTGGTTTCATTATCCTCTTCATTTGGATTAAGCTTAACCTCACTTTTTTTAGTGATTACTTGTTGTTGTTTAATTACTTTTTCTTCTCCATTAGCGCCTTTGATCCTGATGATTTTTGTTACAACTTCTTCAGAAGAATTTTCCTTAGGTTTAGGTGCTTCAGGTTTTTCTTCTTCTTTATTCTCTTCTGATTGTGCGTAGGTTATAAACCCCGAAAAGAAAAGAATTATTACCATAATATTTTTAATAGCTTTCATTGGTTTATTTATTTGGTATTGTAAAATTACAAAAATGTAATGAGATCGTTTTAGAATAATTATTTTGTCAGTATGTAGGTATTTATTTCTTATTACATAATCTCTTTAGGTAGTATTTGTATACTATACGTTAATACTGTTATCTTTGCACTCTCAAAAATTCGAGCAAATATCATATTTGCCCTTATATATACCATTAATATGAAAGCAGGAATAGTTGGATTGCCAAACGTAGGAAAATCAACACTTTTTAATTGTTTGTCTAATGCGAAAGCACAAAGTGCAAACTTTCCATTTTGTACAATAGAGCCTAATATAGGTGTTGTAAATGTGCCTGATCCGAGATTAGAAAAACTTGAAGAATTAGTAAATCCTGAACGTGTCATACCAGCTACTGTAGAGATTGTGGATATAGCAGGTTTGGTTAAAGGGGCAAGTAAAGGGGAAGGTTTAGGAAATCAGT
This sequence comes from Aquimarina amphilecti, assembly GCF_900109375.1. GTDB lineage: Bacteria > Bacteroidota > Bacteroidia > Flavobacteriales > Flavobacteriaceae > Aquimarina > Aquimarina amphilecti. Next base: position 957,800 of record NZ_FOAB01000001.1, on the reverse strand, counting down.
TCTTAGGTAATATTAGAGAAACTGATGCGATTATACATGTTTTGCGTTGTTTTGATAATGATAATATAGTTCATGTTGATGGATCTATAGACCCTATTCGTGATAAGGAAACGATAGACATTGAATTACAATTAAAGGACTTAGAAACTCTTGAAAAAAAGTTAGATAAGATAAAAAGGGCGGCTAAAACTGGTAATAAAGAAGCTCAGAAAGAAGAGGCAATATTACTGAAGTTAAAAGGTGGCTTAGAAACAGGGTCTTCTGTAAGAGCTATAGAAGTTTCTGAGGATGACCACACTGAATTTGTAAAACCATTACAGTTTATAACTGATAAACCTGTCTTATATGTATGTAATGTAGATGAAGGTGCTGCGGTTAATGGAAATGATCATGTAAAAAGAGTAAAAGAAGCTGTAGCTACAGAAAATGCAGAAGTAATTATTCTAGCAGTAGGAACGGAAGCAGATATAACTGAACTTGAAGATTACGAAGAAAGACAAATGTTTCTTCAGGATATGGGATTGGAAGAAGCTGGATCATCGGTATTAATTCGTGCAGCTTATAAATTGTTAAATCAACAAACGTATTTTACGGCCGGTGTAAAAGAAGTAAGAGCTTGGACAATTCCTATAGGTTCTACAGCTCCTCAAGCGGCTGGTGTTATTCATACAGATTTCGAAAAAGGATTTATTCGTGCAGAAGTTATTAAGTACAGCGATTATGTTTCTTTTGGCAGTGAATCTAAAGTTAAAGAAGCAGGAAAGCTAGGAGTAGAAGGAAAAGGATATATAGTTAATGATGGCGATGTGATGCATTTCTTATTTAACGTATAAAAGATATAAAAGTTATTTTTTATAGGAACCTCTTGAATGTTTTCAAGAGGTTTTTTGTTGGACATCGTAAATAGGAAATATTTACAAAAACTGTGGAGAATATTGAGATTAATTTTATAGGATGCAAAAATCTAAACAAATCTCTTTAGGTATCATATTAGCAATCATTGGTGTTATTTTATTTTCTGCAAAGGCAGTTATGGTAAAGATGGCTTATAGATATCAAGTGAGTTCAGAGCATTTATTATTATTTAGAATGTCATTTTCCTTACCTGTTTATATTATTATAGCACAGTTTAATAAGCCTTCTTCTAACGAGGGTTTAGGAGGGAAAGATTATTTATGGATTGTGTTTTTTGGATTTATAGGATACTATTTAGCTAGTTATTTTGACTTTCTTGGTTTACAATATATTAAAGCCGGATTAGAGCGAATAATTTTGTTTGTATATCCAACTCTAGTACTTATAATCTCTAGGGTATTTCTAAAACATAAAATAACGAAACGACAATTAATTGCTATAATCATTACTTATGTAGGGGTATTGATCACGTTCTGGCAAGAACTTAAGTTGGATATTCCAAATCTCGCATCTGGAGTATTTTTAATCTTTTTAAGTGCACTTACTTATGCAATTTATTTAGTGGGTAGCGGTTGGTTAATACCAAAGTTTGGAGTTGTAGTTTTTACTTCATATGCGATGATTATATCCTCTTTATGTATTATCTCTCAATATCTAATTTTTGATAGAAGTGACCTTTTAAGTTATCCAATAGAGGTATATGTTCTAAGTATTTTGATGGCTTTTTTTTCTACAATAATTCCCTCATATCTTATTTCTTGGGCAATTGCCCGTTTAGGAGCTTCTAATGTTGCAATCATAGGTAGTTTAGGCCCTATATCCACAATACTATTGGCGTTTTTTGTTTTAGAAGAAAGTTTATCATTATTACAAATTATAGGAGCAGGAATTGTGATTTTAGGGATTTATATTACCACAAAAAAAAGGTAAAAACCATCAGTTATTTATTGGTTAATTTTAATCTTAAAAGAATAAATTAATATATATTCTACTTTTTTTAGTAAATTAACATAGGAGATTAATCACTTTTGTTAGTAATTTATAGCATTATATAGTATCACAACTAGTCAATCAAAACCGCGTATTTTGAGGAAAAAATTATTACTTGTATATCTAATATTCTCTATTCCTTTTCTGATTTATAGTCAGCAAGAATCCAAATTTCCTATTAATGATAGTTTACAATATTTGATTGATACATCAAACAATTTGACATTTGAGTATAAAATTAAAGAATCGCTAGAGTATGCTATTAAAGCAGCTAATTATGCTCATGAGTTAGGTAATGATCATTATAAATCAGAGGCTTATTATTTAATGGGATATAATTATGAAACGCTGGTTGACTACAAGAATGCTGAACAATATTTCAGGAAATCATTGAAATATGCCGAAAAGGCAAATGATTCATTGTTGATTTTATGGAATAATAATGGTTTAGGTAATGTATACTCTGACGGATACAAGGATCTAGAAACTTCGTTAGTTTATTATAACAAAGCAACTAAGTTAGGTAAGCTACTTAATAATTCGCAGGAGTATATGACTCCTATAATTAATTTAGCTTGGACATATATTGATGCGAAAGAATATGACCAAGCTATTCCTTATTTAGAAGAAGCCCAAAAATTAGTAGTAGAAAATAAAGATGTAGAAGGATATTGTGAGGTGTATTACCTGAAAGGAAGGTTAGCATTAAGCCAGAATAATATTAAAGATGCTGAAGAATTTTTTCACGAATCTCTCAAAATAGCTGAACGGCATAATATGTTATTGGAATTATCCTATATTTATGAAGCTAGAGCGGAGATGTATGAAAAACAAGGCAACTTAGGAGAAGCATATAAAGATATTAAGCGTTATCAAGAGTATAAAGATAAAGTATATAATAAAGAGAAATTAAAACAGATAGAAGTTGCAAGAGTTAGTTTTAGTGTAGATGAGTACGAAAGGGAATTAGAAATAGCAAAAACAGAAAAAGAGTACCAAACCAAAATGGTTAAGAATAATAGGACTATTAATATTATTTCTGTTGCTGGTTTGATATTTTTATTTGCCACTGCTTTTTTTCTATATATAGGTTATAGATCAAAGAAAAAATTGAATGATGTATTAAAAGATAAGAATGTGGAGCTTATCGAAGCAAAGGCAGAAGCAGAAAAGCTTACTCAAGTAAAATCTCAATTTATTTCTACTGTAAGTCATGAACTAAGAACGCCGCTTTATGGTGTAGTTGGGATTACTTCTTTATTGTTGGAGGATGAAGATGTGTTAGAAAAACACAGGCAATTATTAGGTTCATTAAAGTTTTCAGGAGATTATCTTTTGAACCTGATAAACAATGTATTACAGATTAGTAAAATAGAATCTAATAAGGTACGATTAGCAAAAACTCCGACAAATTTATTTAAACTTTCTCAAAATTTACTGAACTCATTTGAATATCAAGCAAAGAGTAAGGATAACGAACTTATTTTAGAAGTTCCTAACGATTTACCAGATTCATTAAATGTTGATTCGCTTAGGTTATCAGAGATCCTGATTAATTTAATTGGTAATGCATCAAAGTTTACTGAAAATGGTAGGATATGGCTTAGAATTAAAATATTAAATAAGGAGAGTAATACAATAAATATTAGATATGAGGTAGAAGATAGTGGTGTGGGAATTCCTGAAGATAAAAAGGACTTTGTTTTTGAAAAATTTTCTCAAGTTGATAGAGAATCAAATAATGTAGAAGGTACCGGTTTAGGACTTTCTATTGTGAAAAACCTATTACAAATGATGGATAGTAAAGTCTATCTAGAAAGTAATGAGGGTAGAGGTACAAAATTCTATTTCGATTTAGAGTTGGAGATTTTAGAAGAAGGAGAAGATCAGTCTTCAAATGATCGAAATAATGGAGAAACTAATGTATACCGAAGAATTTTAGTAGCAGAGGATAATAAGATCAATCAGATAGTTACTAAAAATTTATTGAGTTTAATTGGATATGATTGTGTTATAGTAGAAAATGGTTTTAATGCTATACAAATGGTCAAAAAAGAAGATTTTGATCTTATATTAATGGATCTTAATATGCCATATCTTAATGGTAGTGAAGCAACGAAAAGAATTAGAGAGTTTGATAAAACAACTCCTATTATAGCGTTAACAGCTGCCGAGTTGGGAGAAGTGCAGGAAGAGTGTTTAGCAATAGGGATGAATGATATTATAAATAAACCATTAAATAAAAATGATCTTAGAGATATCATTTCTAAAAATTTAATCCCCTAATTTTTAAATTTTGTATTCTAAATAAAGATAAATGGTGCCAGAAAAATAAATTTCTTTTGACACCATTATGCATGATTAGTTAGTCCCTTCAGGAAGTTTATTTTTTTTATTTTTCACATATTTTTCAAGCCATTGGTCTTGTTCCCATAAAAGATGTAAGATTGATTCTTTAGCTCTATATCCATGACTTTCTTTCGGCAGCATGATAAGTCTAGCAGTTGCTCCTAAGCCTTTTAAAGCATTAAAATAACGTTCACTTTGCAATGGATACGTTCCAGAGTTATTATCCGCTTTTCCATGTATAAGAAGAAGAGGAGTCTTCATCTTATCAGCGTGCATAAATGGCGACATTGTATTATACACTTCGGGAGCTTCCCAATAACTTCTTTCTTCACTTTGGAAACCAAAAGGCGTTAATGTTCTGTTATATGCACCACTTCGAGCAATACCAGCTGCAAAAAGGTTTGAATGTGATAATAAGTTAGCAGTCATAAAAGCTCCATAAGAATGTCCTCCTACAGCAACTCGATCTCTATCTATATATCCTAGATTATCAACAGCGTCAATTGCCGCTTTTGCATTAGCCACTAATTGTTTTCTAAAAGAATCATTCGGTTCTTCATCGCCTTCCCCTACAATAGGGAAAGAAGCGTCATCCAATACTACGTATCCTCTAGTAACCCAATACACCATAGAACCCCACCAAGGGTAAGTAAATTCATTTGGATTAGAAGTTGATTGAGAAGCACTTTTTTTATCTTTAAATTCTTCAGGATATGCCCATAAAATCATTGGCATTTTTTCCTTTTTTGTTTTATCATATCCAATAGGTAAGTATAACGTACCCGATAACTCTAATCCATCATCTCGTTTATACTTAATAACTTCTTTATGTACACCTTGTAGTGCAGCAAAAGGATTAGCAAAATTAGTAATTTGTTTTACTTGGTCCTTAGCGTTTATATTTCTTATATAATAGTTAGGATATTCACTTGGGGATTCAATTCCTACAAGAAATTCTCCTTTTTCTATATTAGTTGCAAAATAGATGTTTTCTACTTTATCGGTATATGAGGAAGTATATATCCTCTTAGTAGTTTTATCTTTTATACTTAATTCATCAACAAAAGGAAATTGCCCTTCTTTAGTATAACCATCTCCCATTAAGTATATATTTCCTTTATTAATTTCTACTACAGAACGTCCAAATTCATTTCTTGCAGTTACGAAGTTTCCAGGATCATTATATCTATCTTGGTAATTTCTATCGTGGATGATTTGGGGTTTTTTAGAGGATTCGTTTGGATTAAAAGCATACGTTTTTGTATTTCTTGTATTCCACCAATAATCATAAGCAAAAGCTATGTTTTTATCAGAACTCCATTGTATTCCGCTATATCTATTGATCGTTTTTAGTATTGATTTTGGTGTACCATCGAAAGGTGCATCTTGTTGAAAAACTTCATCTCTATATTCAACTTCTATATTTGGATCACCTTTATCTAAGGCTTCTGCCCAAATTAGAGTAGATGGTTTATCTGTTCTCCAACTAATAGATCTTTTTCCAGTTCTTGTAGCCATAAAACCTTTAGGGCGCACTTCATCAATAGGAACTTTATTAATAGTTTTAAAAAGATCACCAGTACTTTTATAAATAGTAGTTTCTTGAGGAAAACGATAATAAGGAACTAAATATGAAAATGGTTTTTTTATTTCAGTGACCATTACATAGTTTCCATCAGGAGAAAAAGAATAATTACGAATCATTCCTGTTTTAGACCAAGATTTTTTGGTACCATCAAGATTTACTTTAAATATTTCTGAAGTTGCTAATTGCTCAAAATTATACTCATCGTTTGGATTTTTTAATAAATCCTGATATGTTCTATTTTGTGCTTTTGTTCCTTCACTGATAGAAATCGTCGGTCCGGATGGGATAGCTTCATCTACGTTAATTAGATCCTTCTTTTTATTAGGTAGAAACTTTACTAATAAAGAAGAATCATCCTTAAACCATCTAAACGGAGAACCAATATTAGCATTTAAGGTAGCTTCTGTTATTTTAGTTGCTTTATTATTTTTTATATCTAAAACCCATAATTCTACACCATTACCAGCTGTATTGGTAAATGCAGCTTTAGTTTGATTGGGAGACCATGATATATTTGATATTCTTGGATTAGAAGGAAGTCCAGTTACCTGTATAGGTTCACCATCAATTTTCTTTAATTTGATGTTATTATAGTAGTTTGTACGACTAGAAATATTAGTCTTGGGATTTATCCTTAATCCAGCTAAACGCATTTCTTTTTCTGATAACTCTGTGATAGTTTTATACCCATCTCTATAAAGAAAAATCATATGTTCTCCTTTTTGATCAATTCGTATAGACGGTGCCAGAGGTACATCTACTAGATCTAAAATTTCTTTTACAGGTTTTTGATACTCTAAATTTTCTTGAGCATGTGATACTGAACCCACAAACAGTATAATTAAAAATGATTTGATGAATTTCATGTTTTTTTTAAGTTTTATATGACTTCTCAAAAATAGAAATTTAATTCATCAAACATTGGGTTTTAGGTGTTTTTGCAAGGGTGTATTGCCACGAATTTATAAATTTAGGACAAAGTTGGTAGTTTTTTGTAATACGAGCTCAGTTGCTTCTTTATGAGGAGTATGTCCGATATTAGGAATAATAAAAGGTTCAGATTTCCCTGATGTTTTTTGTACAATACTATGAACTTGTGCTAAAGTCCCATATTCATCATTTTCTCCTTGTATTATTAGAGAATTACATTCTATTTGACTAAGGTAACTCTCGATATTCCAATCAATAAATTGAGGAGAAAGCCAGGTGTCTGTCCACATTATAAATACATCTTCAGTGTTTTTATAGTGGTATTTGGTTAATTTATCTTTTAAGTTGGTCGTTTTATAAGCAATTTTAGCTTCACGAACTCCCTGTAAAGTTTGTTTTTCTACGAAGACATGAGCCCCTTCTGTAATAATCCCTTTGATTTTCTCTGGGTATAGAGCTGCAGTTAGTAGTGCAATAGTTCCACCATCGCTATGACCAAAAAGTATAACTTCTTTTAACCTTAATATGTCAATTAACTTTGCCAATATATTGGCTTCCGTTTTCAGGTAATCTTTGTCTCGTTCAGTTTGTGAAAATCCATCCGATTTTCCATAACCTTGGCGATCATAAGAAAGAACATTACAATTAGTAACCTCTTTTATTTTATTTGGGAAATTTCTCCAAAGTTCTATGCATCCTAGAGAATCGTGTAGAAATAAAATTGTAGGTTTTGAGTGATTGAATGATTTAGGATCATCAGAAAGTCGTATTCTATTCGCATCAATAAAAATATCCAAAGTGATATGTATAAGTAAATAATGATCAAAAATAGGTTAAAGTCTATACAAATTATATATTTTGCATGATCAAAGTTGTAACACGCGTATTTTTTTTGCGTCTAGCATTATAAATAGATTGAATAAATGAAAAAAGTATTATTATCATTAACCATTAGTTTTTTGCTAATTGGATGTGGATCGGTTAATCAAAAAAATGATATCGCCTCTAAAACTCCAATAACCACAGAAGTTGATTTAACAAAAGTTGCAGATGATAAAGTTCCTGTCGTCATTAATCCAGGACGTTTTTTACAGGACACAGTTAAATATTACCTTCCGAAGGTTGTGCAAGGGACATATGCAGTTAGTGATTTTGGAAAGTTTATTGATGGTTTTAGAGCACTAGATTATAATGGAGTAGAACTAAAAACAGAAAAGGTTGATGCAAATACTTGGTTGATAGCAAATGCTAAACAACTTGATAAAATTGTATATGAAGTTAATGATACCTATGATATCGAAAATACAGGCGTGGGAACACCTTTTTCTCCATCCGGAACTAATATAGAAGAAGACAATTTTGTATTAAACTTGCATGGATTTATTGGGTATTTCGATGTGTTGAAAAACAATCAATATTCTCTTCAAGTTAAAGCGCCAACTAATATGCAACGAACTTCAGCTTTGCAGAATATTGGTTCTGAGAAAAATGAAGATGGTACGGTGACAATAGATAAGTATTTTGCTGCCCGATATTTTGATATTACTGATAATCCAATGATGTATGGTAAGTTAGATGTAGAAGAATTCGAAGTAGGAGGGATTAAAATTGTATTAAGTGTATATTCTCCTAACAAAACATATACTGCAGCAGGGATTAAGGAAACAGTTTTCAAAATGATGAAGGCTCAGAAAAAGTATTTGGGAGATATCGATAGTACTCCTAGGTATGATATCTATTTATATTTAGCACCTCAATCGCAAACTGCTCCTACTGGTTTCGGAGCATTGGAGCATCATACATCCACTGTGGTAGTATTACCAGAAGCGATACCGGAAGATGCACTAGCATCTGCAATGATAGATGTAGTATCTCATGAGTTTTTTCATATTGTTACCCCATTAAGTGTGCACTCGGAAGATGTACACTATTTTGACTATAATGATCCTACTTTTTCTAAACATTTATGGATGTATGAAGGAGTTACAGAATATTTTGCTAGTGTTTTTCAAGTAAATCAGAATTTAGTTGAAGAAGATGAGTTTTATACTAAAATGATGGGTAAAATCGAATCTGCAAGTTTATTCGATGATGCTATGAGTTTTACTGTAATGAGCGAAAATATATTGAATGAGCCTTATGCTAAAAATTATGCAAATGTCTATGAAAAAGGCGCTTTGATAGGTATGTGTATTGATATATTAATGAGAGAAGAAAGTTCAGGAAATCGTGGTATTTTATCTCTAATGAAAGAGTTATCTCTAAAATATGGTAAGAATAAGCCTTTTGAAGATGATAAAATAATTGAGGAAATTGTTTCTATGACGTACCCTTCCATAGAAGATTTCTTAAAAACTCATGTGGTTGGAGATACTCCTATAAATTATAATGACTTTTTTAAGAAAGTAGGTCTTTCTGTTGGAGTGAAAAATATCGAAACAGATTATGTTCGAAATGGTAGTTCGATAATTGTAGGAGGTGATCAGGATAAAGGAACTATATTTTTTACAGAAGAAGTAACTGACAATAGTTTTTGGGCAGATAACGGAGTACAACCATTTGATGTAATAAAGGAGGTTAACGGAACTCAATTAACGTTGTTAAATGCAAATTCTGTATTACAAGGAACATTACAGTGGCAAGTGGGTGATGAGGTTGAAGTGAAATTAGATAGAGCGGGAAAAGAAATTATAGTAAAGACTAATCTTACTAAATCTTATACCAAAGGTAAATCTTTGAGTGATGTCGAAAACCCAACAAAAGAACAACTTACATTGCGCGAAGCTTGGTTAAAAGGATAGTTGTCAAAGAATTTAGTGCTAATAAAAAAACGGATCAAATAGATCCGTTTTTTTATTAGCACTAGTTTTCTAAATTTTTAATTTAGATCTTTTTAGGATTAAATTTCTGGAAATCCATCTACACCTGCTGCTAGGCGATCTTTTTTAACTTTAATCTTTTTTTGCATCCAATCTGGATATTGGGAATCATTCTCCGCTTCATAAATTTTAATTTCTTGCGAATCATCAGGTTGTATTAGGTCTTCTTGTCTACATTTTAGAATTTTTGCAGCAGTTTCTACGCCAGAGTAGCCAGCTCCAGCAACGCCATGCGATAAGACACTAGCTCCACATAAATATAAATTTTCTATTTCACTTTTTGCTTTATAAGAAAAAGGCCCTATCTGCCAAAAACTTTTTTCCGTTCCATAAACGCAACCATTGGTAGAGTTAATGTAATATTCATTAGTAATTGGAGTTCCTAATTCTTTCTGTACAATTTTGTCTTCAATTCCAGGAATTACTGTTTCCAGAGTTTTGATCATTTTTGACATTAATTGATTTTTAAAATCTAAATAGGCTTTAGAACGTCTATTATCTTCGTTTTTGAATTGATCAAAGGATTCATGATTAATATAAGTGATAGCTTCTATAGTATGATACCTTCCATCAAAACTGATAGGATCTTTTAAAGTTGTACAGCTAATAAACATTCCAGGAAATGTATCACCTTCTAAAATATTAATTTTTTGAGTTTCTTCAAATATGGCGTCAAGATCATCGTGTTTCATCATCCATATGTTACCAGAGTCCAGACCAGCCTTTCGAACGTCCATATCTACTGTCAAGAATAACATTAAAGAAGTGCAAGAATATTTAGTTTTTTTTAGACGCTTATTAAGCTTCTTGCTAATATGTTCTTTACCAATTAAATCAAGAAATGTTTTTCCCGGATCGGCATTAGAAATAATTCTTTCTGCAAAAATCTTTTCACCACTTTCTAATTGTACTCCAATTGCTTTCTTTTTTTTATTTTCTTCTAATAAAATTTCTTTTACTTTTTGACTAGTTCTTATTTCTCCTTGATGTCTTTTTAAGGCTTTTGTCATGGCTTTTACCAAAGCTCCGCCACCACCAATTGGGTAGTAACCGCCACTAGAGTAATGTCCCATAACGGCAGCGTGTAAGGGGAAACTTGCTTGTGAAGGGGGTAATCCATGATCGCCAATTTGGATATTTAAAACGGCTCTAAGTAATGGGTTTTTAATATGTTTTTTAATTACTTTTCGCAAACTAAACACACTGTACTTTCCCATGTTTTTAGTTCGGAAAGGTATGGTTAGATGAGCCCAGAAACCTTTCACTTTGGGAATTAATTGTAATTCATAACAAACATCACCAACTAGTTTTAAATAATTAGTAATTCCTTTTTCTTCTTCAGGAAATTGTTCGCTTAGTGTTTTTTTGATATTCTCATATCCTGCAGGCATGTCGATACGTTCATCTCCAATCCAGCAGTGTTCATATGCTTCTGGATTCATTCTAAAAAAAGAAACATCATTCGCAATACCTAGTCCTTCATAAAGAGTACTTGTAGATTCTCCTTTGTTTAGTAAGCCTATATAATGAACTCCAGGGGTATAACGATATCCATTAAGATAAAAACTATGACACCATCCTCCAGGAACATCGTGTTGCTCTAGGACTAATACTTTTTGACCAGAACGAGCTAAACAAATTGCGGCAGAAAGTCCACCGGCACCTGATCCAATGATTATGGTGTCATATTTTTTGTTTTCATTTGAAGATATTTCCGAATAGTTTTCTTTTTCCATAAACTTTAATACCTGTAATTATAACTTAGATTTAGCAATTTTTGTTAAAGGTATTGTTTTTTAGAATATAGAAGAAGTGGCTAGGAAGGATATCTTACATTTAAATTTATGGACATAATGGAAATAATGAAAACTATTTAGTAATCAATGTTAAATGGTTTCAACAAATTCTTTAAGTCTATCAAAAACAGATCCCCAACCATTCATAAAGCCCATCTTTTCTTGTTGTAAACAATATTCTTCAGTAGGGTGAACAACGTTAAAAGTAAAATTGGTTTGGTCTCCATCCGCTTCAAATAGTGCTTGGATTTCAACTCCTTCTGTCATAGGTTTAAAATTAGCCGATGAAATTATTTTTTGAAACTCTATAATTTCAATGTAAACACCATCTGCAATAAATTCATTACCATCTGGCATTAACATAGAATACTCCCATTTTCCTCCTATGTTAAAATCGTGAGATAAAACTTTAGTCTTCATTCCTTTGGGACCCCACCATTGAGCAATATGCTCGGGTTGCGTCCAGGCTTGCCAAACTAATTTGATAGGAGCATTAAAAGTTCTGGTTAATGATAATGTACGTTTGTTTAAATCATTCATTGTTCTTTGTTTTTAGATTGTAGTTTGGTTAAATATTCTTCGAAAGAATCTAATTTTTCTTCCCACAAAATTTTGTATTGGTCTATCCATAAAAATGCGGGCACTAGATTTTTAGGCTGGATTAAACAATATCTTTCTCTACCTTGTTTATTAATTGATATGATACCACATTCTTCAAGTATCTTTAGATGTTTGGAAATAGCGGGTCTACTAATGTCAAATTTTTCTGCTATAGCATTAATAGATAGTGTTTGTTCCGCAAGTAAAGAAATAATATCTCTTCTAACGGGATCTGCAATAGCTTGAAAAACATCTCTTCTCATTATTAATACGTAACTGATTGGTTACAAATATAAGTGTAATCATTCGGTTACGCAAGTATTTTTTTCAATTCCCTGATCAATATAGATTTTGCTTATCGTTAGTTCATTTAAATATATAATTAATCTATATGTTATAGAATCGCAATTCCTTAAATTTGGTAACACATACTTTAAAACTCGATAAAATTATGGATAACACAGGAAGTTACAATATTAATGACGGAGGCGATATCAATAAGTGTCCTTTCATGGGGGGAACTGCTAAGGGGTCTGCTGGTCAGGGTACTACAAATCGTGATTGGTGGCCAAATGAATTAAAATTAAATATTCTTCGACAAAATGGTGCAAAATCTAATCCGATGGGAGATGATTTTGATTATGCAAAAGCGTTTAATAGCGTTAATTATAATGAACTTAAAGCGGATATAGTAGCTTTAATGACAGATTCTCAAGATTGGTGGCCTGCAGATTATGGCCATTATGGAGGTTTAATGGTTCGTATGGCATGGCATAGTGCAGGTACTTATAGAGTTGGTGATGGTAGAGGAGGCGCAGGTACCGGTAATCAGCGTTTTGCACCGTTAAATAGTTGGCCAGATAATGGAAACTTGGACAAAGCACGATTACTATTATGGCCAATTAAACAAAAATATGGTAAAAAGATTTCTTGGGCAGATTTAATGATTCTTGCAGGTAACTGTGCGATAGAATCTATGGGGTTAAAAACATTTGGATTTGCTGGAGGTAGAGCAGATGTGTGGGAGCCAGAGCAAGATGTATATTGGGGAGATGAGACAGAATGGTTAGCTAATAAAGAACGTTTTGATGATGGTGATCTTGAAGGATATCTGGGTGCTGCTCATATGGGACTAATATATGTAAATCCAGAAGGTCCTAATGGTTCATCGGATCCACTAGGAACGGCTAAGCTTATGAAAGAAACGTTCGGACGGATGGCAATGAATGACGAAGAAACTGTTGCGCTTACTGCTGGTGGTCACACTTTTGGAAAAGCTCACGGTGCTGCTGATCCTGATAAATATGTAGGTGCTGAACCACATGGAGCTTCAATCGAAGAAATGAGTTTAGGTTGGAAAAATACGTATGGAACTGGAGTATTAGATGATGCAATTACAAGCGGTTTAGAAGGAGCATGGACGCCTAATCCAGATACGTGGGATTATGACTATTTTAAAGTATTGTTAGATTATGATTGGGAACAAATAAAAAGTCCAGCGGGAGCAAATCAATGGAGTCCAACGGCAGATTCTGGTGCTCCAACAGCACCAACTGCAGGTGATTCTTCTAAGAGACAGGCGCTAATGATGACTGATGCTGATATGGCATTGAAAATGGATCCTGATTATTTGAAAATTTCTCAACGTTTTCGTAATAATCCAGAAGAATTTAAAGATGCTTTTATTAGAGCTTGGTACAAATTAACTCATAGGGATATGGGACCAGTATCACGTTATTTAGGTCCTGAAGTACCAAAAGAAGAGTTAATTTGGCAAGATCCAATTCCAACAGGTACGTCTCTTAAGGATTCAGATATCACTTCTTTAAAGAATATGATTTCTGTTTCTGGTTTAACAATATCGGAGTTAGTATCTACAGCTTGGGCATCTGCTTCTACATTTAGAGGTTCTGATAATCGTGGTGGTGCTAATGGAGGACGTCTTCGTTTAGAGCCACAAAAAAATTGGGAAGTAAATAATCCTAAATCATTATCTAAGGTATTAGATGTTTATGAAGGTATTCAAAATGATTTTTCTGGCGATGTTTCTATTGCAGATCTTATTGTACTTGGAGGTAATGTAGGTGTAGAATTAGCTGCTAAAAATGCAGGGGTTAATACTGTTGTTCCTTTTACAAGTGGTAGAGGAGATGCGTCACAAGAACAAACAGATGTCGAATCATTTGGACATTTGGAGCCTTTAGCTGATGGGTTTAGAAATTATTTAAGAGGTGATTTAAAATTAGCAGCGGAAGAATTACTAATTGATCGTGCTCAATTATTAACACTTTCTATTCCAGAAATGACAGTCCTTGTTGGAGGTTTAAGAGTATTAGGTGCGAATTATGATAGCTCTAATAATGGAGTATTTACAGATAGTGTTGATGCATTGACTAATGATTTCTTCAAAAACGTTCTTGATTTCACGTATACTTGGAAACCTATTTCTAAAGATGATACCATTTTTGAAGGTAGTGATCGTAAAACAGGAGTTGCTAAATTTAGAGGTACTAGAGCGGATCTTATTTTCGGTTCTAACACAGAATTAAGAGCGATTGCAGAGGTGTATGCTTCAGAAGATGCGAATGAAAAATTTGTTAAGGATTTTGTGTCAGCTTGGACTAAAGTTATGAATCTAGATCGATTTGATTTAAAATAAAATAAAATTGAAAAATTAATGTTTCAAAAAGGTGGCCTTTATTTTAGGTCACTTTTTTATTTTTGATTGGCATTTTCAAAACCTGATTTATTGATCTTGTAATAAAGTGAATTTGGGATTTTCTTACAGTTCCCTTTTTTCCAAAGTATCATACCTAATTTCTCTAAAACTTTTATAGAAGATTTATTTTCTGAAGCTACTCTTCCTATAATTTCGTTAAGATGTAAATGATTAAAGCCATATGTTAATGTAGCTATAGCAGATTCTGTGGCATATCCTTTATTCCATTTGTTTTTGAAAAACCGAAAACCGATATCGATATATTTTTCTTCATTTCGTTTAAGTCCACACCAACCAATAAATTCATTAGTGTCTTTAAGTAGTACTGCCCAGCGTCCAAATCCATGATTCTTATATTCTTGATAATCTTTCAAAAATTTTTCTGCGTCTTGTATTGACTTGAAAGAAAGATCTCCAGTATGCTTTAGAACTTCGGAATCTGCATTTAATAGAAAAAAATTTCTTGCGTCTGAAAGCTGTAGTTCTCGTAGTATTAATCTATTGGTTTCTGTAATTATATGTACTTTGTTTTTCTCTGGATTAAACCTTTTTGGTGCAGAAGGGTTTGGTCTTATGTTTTTCTTTAATTTCATCAAGATGTATATGTAGTTAGATCTAATTATTTATTTAGATAAGAGATTGTATTTAATTTACTAGTATAAGATATAAAGAATAAATAATTCGTTTGATTATCATTATTCTGCAAAAGTATAATAAGAGTATTCGGGGAATAATATTCATCATATTTTTAATTAATCTATTGTCCTTCAAATAATCAACAAAATCTTATTTAGAATTGTTAATTACTTTGTAGGGTGACTATTTTAATTTCGTAAGTGAAATCTTATATTAGCAAGCATTCTACCCAAAATTTATGAGTAAGGAAACTAAATATACCGAAGATAATATACGATCCCTCGATTGGAAAGAGCATATTCGTATGCGACCTGGAATGTATATAGGAAAATTAGGAGATGGATCATCAGCAGATGATGGAATCTATATATTAGTAAAGGAAGTACTTGACAATTCCATTGATGAATATGTTATGGGTGCTGGTAAAACCATTGAAATTTCTATACAAGGTGATAAAGTCATTGTTAGAGATTATGGTCGTGGGATTCCTTTAGGAAAAGTGGTAGATGTAGTTTCTAAAATGAATACTGGAGGAAAATATGATTCTAGAGCGTTTAAAAAGTCTGTAGGATTAAATGGGGTAGGTACAAAAGCTGTTAATGCGTTATCAGCATATTTTAGAGTTGAATCCACTAGGGATGGAAAATCTGCATCTGCAGAATTTGAAAAAGGTAACCTTACGAATCAAGATACTTTAGACGAAACTTCTAGAAGAAGGGGGACAAAAGTTTCTTTTGTTCCTGATAATACAATTTTTAAGCATTATAAATATCGAACAGAGTATGTTGCGAAAATGCTTAAGAATTATGTGTATTTAAATCCAGGATTAACCATTATTTTTAATGGAGAAAAATATTTTTCTGAAAATGGATTAAAGGATTTACTTTCGGATAACATCAATGAAGATGATCGATTATATCCTATTATTCACTTATTAGGGAATGATATAGAAATTGCTATTACACATAGTAAAACTCAATATAGCGAAGAATATCATTCATTTGTCAACGGGCAGCATACTACCCAAGGTGGAACACATCAAGCTGCTTTTAGAGAAGCTGTAGTGAAAACGATTAGGGAGTTCTATGGTAAAAATTACGAAGCTAGTGATATTCGTAAATCGATTGTTTCTGCTATCAGTATAAAAGTAATGGAACCAGTTTTTGAAAGTCAAACAAAAACGAAGTTAGGTTCTACCGAAATGGGAGGAGATTTACCAACTGTGAGAACGTATATCAATGATTTTGTAAAAACAAAATTAGATAATTTTTTACATAAGAATTCGGATGTAGCAGAGGCACTTCAAAGAAAAATATTACAAGCGGAGCGAGAACGAAAGGATTTATCCGGTATACGTAAATTAGCCAGAGAACGAGCAAAAAAGGCAAGTTTACATAATAAAAAATTAAGAGATTGTCGTGTTCACCTTACGGATAGTAAGAAAGACAGGAATTTGGAGAGTACTCTATTTATAACAGAGGGAGATTCTGCAAGTGGATCAATAACTAAATCCAGAGATGTAAATACACAAGCTGTTTTTAGCTTACGGGGAAAACCGTTGAATAGCTACAACATGAGTAAGAAAATTGTGTATGAAAATGAGGAGTTTAATTTATTGCAAGCGGCATTAAATATTGAAGAGTCCTTAGAAGATCTTAGGTATAATAATATTGTAATCGCTACTGATGCCGATGTTGATGGAATGCATATTAGATTGTTGTTAATTACATTTTTTCTTCAGTTTTTTCCAGAGGTCATAAAAGAAGGTCATTTGTATATTTTGCAAACACCATTATTTAGAGTTCGAAATAAAAAGGAAACCATTTATTGTTACTCAGAGCAGGAAAGAAGAGATGCTATTCAAAAATTATCAGGAAAACCTGAGATTACCCGATTTAAGGGATTAGGAGAAATATCACCAGATGAATTTGTTCATTTTATTGGAGATGATATTCGTTTAGATCCTGTAATGTTAGATAAAGACAAGTCTATTGAAGACTTGTTGTCTTTTTACATGGGAAAGAATACGCCTAGTAGACAGGAGTTTATTATAGAAAACTTGAAAGTAGAGCTGGACGCTGTTGAAGATTAGTACTAAAGAATACAAAAAAGTGCCCCGTAAAAGGTATGGATATAGAAAACGAAAACGAAGAATTACATAATGAATTAACACCAGAGGATCATCAACCTCAGGAAGTAATAACCAAAGTTACCGGCATGTATAAAGACTGGTTTTTGGATTATGCATCTTATGTAATCTTAGAACGTGCAGTCCCAGCAATAGAAGATGGATTAAAACCTGTACAACGAAGAATTCTTCATTCTATGAAAGATTTGGATGATGGAAGATATAATAAGGTGGCAAATATAGTTGGGCATACTATGCAATATCACCCACATGGTGATGCAAGTATTGCTGATGCTATGGTGCAAATTGGTCAAAGAGATTTGTTAATTGATATGCAAGGTAACTGGGGTAATATTCTCACAGGAGATAGGGCAGCAGCTTCCAGATATATCGAAGCACGTTTGTCTAAGTTTGCTTTAGATGTTGTCTATAATCCAAAAGTTACCGATTGGCAGTTATCTTACGATGGTCGAAAAAAAGAACCAATAAACCTTCCGGTTAAGTTTCCATTACTCCTTACTCAAGGAGCAGAAGGTATTGCTGTAGGATTAAGTACTAAAATTCTACCTCATAACTTTATTGAACTTATAGAAGCGTCTATAAAACATCTACAGGGTAAGCGTTTTACAATATTACCCGATTTTCCAACAGCTGGAATTGCTGATTTTACCAATTATAATGATGGTAATCGAGGAGGAAAGGTAAGAGTACGTGCAAAAATCTCGCAATTAGACAAGAACACATTGGTTATAAACGAGATACCGTTCTCTACTACAACTTCTAGTTTAATAGATTCGATTCTTAAAGCTAATGATAAAGGGAAGATTAAAATAAAAAAAATAGAGGATAATACTGCTGCAGAAGTAGAAATATTAGTGCATCTGCCAGGAGGTATTTCTCCGGATAAGACCATTGATGCTTTATATGCTTTTACGAATTGTGAATCGTCAATTTCACCATTGGGATGTGTTATCGAAGAAAATAGCCGACCTAATTTTATTGGAGTTTCTGAGATGTTAAGGCGTTCTACAGATCATACTGTAGAATTGTTGAAAAAAGAGTTAGAGATTCAGTTAAATGAATTACAGGAACAATGGCATTTTGCATCTCTAGAGCGGATTTTTATCGAAAATCGTATTTATCGTGAAATTGAGGAAGAAGAAACTTGGGAAGGAGTTATACAAGCAATTGACAAAGGGTTGCAACCCCATGTAAAACACTTGAAACGTGCAGTTACCGAAGAAGATATTGTTCGTTTGACGGAAATAAGAATTAAAAGAATTTCAAAATTTGATATTGATAAAGCGCAACAAAAGATCGAAGCGTTAGAAAATGATATAGCACAGGTAAAACATCATTTAGAGCACCTTATAGAATATACAATTTCTTACTTTAAGAGATTAAAAGATACTTATGGTAAAGGGAGAGAGCGTAAAACTGAAATCAGAATTTTTGATGATATAGAAGCTACCAAGGTTGTTATTAGGAATACAAAACTATATGTAAATAGAGAAGAAGGTTTTGTGGGAACATCATTGCGTAAGAATGAATATGTAGCAGATTGTTCTGATATTGACGATATCATTTGCTTTACCGCAGAAGGTAAACTTATGATAACTAAGGTAGATGCTAAAACTTTTGTAGGTAAGGATATTATTCATGTTGCTGTCTTTAAGAAGAAAGATAAGCGTACTATTTATAATATGATTTATCAAGATGGAAGAGGAGGAGCGTCTTATGTAAAACGTTTTGCAGTTACAGCTGTAACTAGAGATAAGGAATATGATCTAACACAAGGAAAAAAAGGTTCTAAGGCAACTTATTTTACAGCTAATCCTAATGGTGAAGCGGAGGTAATCACTATTTTCTTGCGTCAGGCAGGAAGTGTGAAGAAATTAAAATTTGATCTTGATTTTTCTGATTTATTAATAAAAGGAAGAGGAGTTAAGGGTAATATTGTTACCAAGTATAATATCAAGAAGATTGAGTTAAAAGAACAAGGAGTTTCTACTCTAAAACCACGTAAAATTTGGTTTGATGATACTGTGCAACGATTAAATGTAGACGGAAGAGGAGAATTGCTAGGAGAGTTTAAAGGAGAAGATCGTTTGTTGATTATTGGTCAAAAAGGTATTCTAAAGACTATTGTTCCTGAGATTACAGTGCATTTTGGTTCAGATATGGTAGTTCTAGAAAAATGGAAGCCAATGAAACCAATCTCTGCAATTTATTGGGATGGAGAAAAAGAACGATATTATGTAAAACGATTTTTAGTAGAAAATACAGATCGCGAAGAGACATTTATTTCTGATCATCAGAAATCATTCTTAGAAATTGTTTCTACGGATTATAGACCCGTTGCAGAAATTGTATACAATAAACTTAGAGGAAAAGATCAAAAACCAAATGACGAAATAAGTTTGGAAGATTTTATTTCTGTAAAAGGTATTAAAGCACAGGGAAATCAACTTACTACAGATAAGGTAAGGCAAATAAATTTATTAGACTCATTGCCTTATGATGAACCAGAAGATATACCTGCAGAGGAAATAGAGGTAGTTGAAGAAGAGTCTGTAAATCCAGATTCAAAGATTTCGTCAAATTTGGAAACAGGTAATGGAGTTTCATTAGATAATGACGAAGAAGACGATGGAGAGCAAACGAGTTTGTTCTAAAAATATTCAATCTATCTCAGAAAAACGGAATATTCTAAATATGAACTTGTGCTTTTTGTTAATAGATGATTAATTTGTCTACCACTTTTTTATTATCGGTATTTAGTAAAACAAAATAAACACCCTTTCTTAAATTAGAGACTTTAGCTATATCTACTGATTGATCATAGCTATTTGACATTATGGCTTTTCCTGAAGAATCATATATTTTAAGCTCTTTTTTAGAACTAGTTATTTTTTTAAACTTTATATAGGCTTCATCTTTTGTTGGGTTAGGATAAATCTCGAAGTATGTATTAGGATTGTCAATATCATTTATTCCTAGGGTGGTATTGTCTATAAATACATCTAGTTCTAAAAACTCAAAGTTACCACTACTTTGATATCCTTCTACAACAAAAGAAACCTCGTGTAGTTTTCCTAAATTCATATCGATAGACTCCCATTGTTTAAAATGCTCGGAAATATCTATAGTACCACTGTTTCTTGTATCTCTTCTAATACTAAAATATTGTTGAAAAGTAGCATTGCCGATAATAGAAGGTTGGTTTACTCTTGTGTTTTCATATATATCGTATATACTTCCGTTTATTTCAAAAGATTTTTTCAATATCGCACCATCCGCCATTGATGGAATCCAATTACGCCAATCTTCAATAATATAATATTCTACGAGAGGTTCGATAGTCCATCCGTAAATAGATAAATAAGAATTTCCTGAGTTAGTAGAGGGGTTGTAATCGCAATTATAAGTAGTGAAAAAATTTCCTATTTCCTGATGTTCTTGTGTTTGATTATATGCTAAGCCTCTTCTTGCTAAATAGTTCAAGATACCATCCCATTCTCCGCTGAATAATGCTTCATTTCCCAAAGTCATACAAGCAGTTCCTTGCGAATTCTGATTCCATAATTCATATCTAAAACCGTCTTCTTCTCCAGCGATTTGTTCTGATCCTGATTGTATGCAATATGTTTGTGCTATTATTTTTGAAATATTTCCTAAGGAAATTATCAATGATAAAATAAAGAGAATTGTTTGGTGTTTTGATTTGAAAAACAAAATATTCATCATCACTGTGTTTTATTAAATAATTGATTTTTAATAATTTGAAAAGCCTAACCTAAAGCAATACTTTAGGTTTTTACGTTAATATAAAATTATTTAATAACAATGAAAGACGAAAATTATTTAAGATATCAGGTGCTTTATTCACTAAAAATTTTAAGTAAATATTCTTAGGACTTCTTGATTATAAATAGATCGATTAAGATTTTTTTACAAATTTGGTTAAGATTACAATGTGCTGACCACTAATTTTTCCTTCAATATGTTCAGCATTATCATGAACTAATGAAATATTACGGACTGCAGTTCCTCTTTTGGCGGTAAAATTGGCACCTTTAACGTTTAGATCTTTTATGAGCACAACATTATCACCAACTTGTAGTAAAGCTCCATTAGAATCTAAATGTTTAATTAAAGAGCTTTCATCTTCACCGTCTCCTGTAGCTCCAGCCCAAGCGATAGTGTCATCATCAAGATATAACATATCTAAAAGGTCTTGTGGCCACCCTTCTGATTTTAATCTATTTAGCATTCTATAGGCCATAACTTTCACGCCAGGAACTTGACTCCACATACTGTCATTAAGACAACGCCAGTGATTAGGGTCCATCGTAGATGTATCTTCAATTTGCTCTTTACAGGTTGAACAAATCAAAATACTAGAATCTAACCCTACATTAGGGGATTCTGGGATATCATATACTGATAAGTTTTCGTTAGTGTTGCATAATTCGCACACCGTTCCACTGCGATCTTGTAGTTCTTTTAATTTACTCATTTGTTTCATTCGATAAGTGAGAGTGAGATCACTTTTATTAGTTTATACAAAAATGTGATAATTTCCTTTAAGTGTTATTCGTTTTGCCCACTGAGTTTCCCTTTCTTTCGAAGCTTAAAATTGATAAATTCTACAAACAAGGAAAAAGCAATTGTAAAGTATAAGTATCCTTTTGGAATTGTTCCTATTTCAGAATCAAATATTTGAAGATGCGCTAAATGAGCAGCTTCAGCAATCAACATAAATCCAATAAGAATCAAGAACGAAAGACCCAGAATCTGGATAGAAGGGTGTTTGTTTACAAAACGACCAACAGGAGTTGCAAATACCATCATAATTAAAACCGAAATAACTACAGCTATAATCATGATAATTAAAGCATCAGTTGGGTTATCACTTAGTCCGTTAGTCATACCAACGGCAGTAAGTATAGAATCAAAAGAAAACACAACATTAATCAATGTAATCTGAATAATTGCTTTGGATAAAGAACTAGAGCTTTTTTCTTGGATTTCTTTTTCTTCTTCTCCTTTTTCGTCTACTTTTTCATGAATTTCATGGACACTTTTATATAATAAAAACATTCCTCCTCCAAACAATATTAGGGATTGCCCACTAATTCCTGCTTCTACCCAAGGAAGATTGATATGCCAGAAAGGTGCTTCCATTGCTACCAGTAGAGAAATACCAAATAGCAATATAATTCTCATTACCATAGCTAATAACAAACCAATGTTTGTAGCTTTTTTTTGTTCTTGATCTGGTAATTTGCTAGAAGCTAGCGAAATGAATATGATATTGTCAATTCCTAAAACAATTTCTAGAAAGGTAAGTGTTAATAATGCTACCCAAGCATCAGCTGTTGCGAAAATTTCTAACATTACTTGATTTTTTTGGCGGTTCCTTTTTGCTTATTTTTTTTAACACCTACAAGTCCATATTCAAAAGTATATGTGTTCTTATCGGTAGTTAATATTTTCATGTGTATAGCTTTTTCTTCTGCCATATTTTTTGGATGAAGTTTCTTTACTATATACTCGCAGTCATTGATCCAACGAATACTGGCCGTATCACTTTTACCTTGAAAATAATCAATCTCTATTGAATCATTTCTTACAAATGTGGTTTTAGCAAGCTCACCATTTAAGTAAGTTTCAAATTCAAAAGTTCCTTTTTGAAATTCTGTACAATCACGTTTCTGCTGATAGCACCCAATAAATAATACAGAGAAAAAAAATAAAAAAATAAGTCGTTTCATAGCGTTATAATAACGAAAAACGAAAATAAATGTATTTCAACAGATTTTACAGTAACTATAGGAAAAGTTGTTAAGATATTTAATTCTTATAAACGTCAAAAGTACCATCTGTATAAAAAAAGACTATTTGACTAACGTTTTTAGTGCCAGAAGTAGTTTTTATCCTTGATGATGTAGTTTCTTCGGGTATATCATTAGGTAACGATGTGTTATCTGATTGTGAAAATAAATCTTGTTCAGATTCTACTTCGGTGTGCAAGGCTATTGGAGTAGGAGTTATAGGTTCTTTTTGCTCGGGTATTTCTTCTTGTTGCTGTATTGGCGCTTCAGATTTAGGAAATGATCCTTGTCCGTATAAAAGCCAATATAATTCTGCTTCTGGATACGCTTCAGTAACCTTCATTACAAAGTCTAGACTAGGTTTGTTTCTGCCAGATAAAATATGTGAAATTGAAGAACGTCCTACTCCCATAGCATCTGCAAATCCAGAAGCTGATACGTGATAAAATTTCATGATTTCTTGGATTCTTTTTCCAAAAGCAGCAGTGTTTACCATTGTAAACGAATTAAAGATGTGTAATAAGTTACAAAGGTAAACAAATCATATAGAAGAACGGTTTACATTTGTAAATTTAGTTATAAAGAGCATTAATTATATTAAACTAAAACTATAAATAAATTACTTTTATTAATTGAAAATAAGATGTTTATAGTATTTTTTTTACCTGAATAGTTAATCCCTTTTTATTTTTATAATTTTTATAAATCTCTTGTTTAACATCTTAAACAAACATCTATTTTTTATTGTTTACATTTGTAAATACAATTGATTTACAATTGTAACACTTGTTTAGGTTTACATATGTAAAAACTATTATATTTGTTATGAATCCTCGGTAAACAGTAGTAATTTTGAAGCTTTTATATGCTTATGGATATTAATGAATTATCTAGTTCTTTTACTAAATACAAGGAATCAACATTAGCTGGACGTTATATACATCTAGATCATATTAGTCCTTTAATCGATAGCTTTTCTGAGAAAATGAATGTGGAACTTTTGGGTCTTTCAGAAAATGATGCCCCTATTCATCTTATAAAAGTTGGTAAAGGTTCCAAGAAGTTATTATTCTGGTCACAGATGCATGGAAATGAAAGCACAACTACAAAATCTGTATTTGATTTTTTAAATATGCTATCAGATGAGTCAAATGAAGTTTCTAAATTGATTTTAGCTTCTTGTACCTTATTTATTATTCCTATGTTAAGTCCGGATGGAGCTAAAGCTTATACAAGACTTAATTATAATCTTGTTGATCTTAATAGGGATTCTCAGGATAGAAATCAAAAAGAAAGTGTTATACTAAGAAATTTAATTGATGAGATTCAACCAGATTTTGCATTTAATTTACACGGACAACGTACTATTTTTAGTGCTGGAGTAACTGATATACCGGCTACAGTTTCTTTTTTGTCTCCTGCAGGAGATAAAGATCGTAGAATTACTGAATGCCGTAGAATAGGTATGGAGGTTATTGTCGAAATGAATTCTATATTACAAAAGTGTATCCCTAATGGTGTAGGAAGGTATGATGATGGGTTTAATATTAATTGCGTGGGAGATACATTGTCTGATTTAGGTATTCCAACCATTTTATTTGAAGCAGGGCATTATAGGGATGATTATAACAGAGATACAACTAGGATTTATATTTTTTATGCGCTGCTTACGTCCGTTAAATATATCTCAGAAAATGATATAACAGGAGATAAGTATAAAGCTTATTTCGATATACCAGAAAATGGGAAATGTTTTTATGATATCATTATTAGGGATGTTATTTTAGATAATAAGAATGTTGATATAGCTATACAGTATACTGAGAAATTATCCGAAAATGATATTAAATTCGTTCCGAAAATTGTTAAAATTGAGGATTTACGAAATTTTTACGGTCATAGAGAAATTATCGGTAATAAAAGGGTAATATATAACGAAAACGTTACAGTAGAGGTGCTTCCGGAAAATGAGTTGTTAAAATTCCGGTTAAATGATGAATTATTCTCAACAGAATTAAGAAAAAGTTGAAAAAAAATGTATGAATACATTATTTTTCTGTTATTTTTGCAATGTAATTAATCGGGAAAATTTATTAGAATTACTATGGCAAAATTTAAATTAGACGAAGTAGATCACCAAATATTAGACATGTTGATCGAAAATACTCGTACTCCGTTTACGGATATTGCAAAAAAACTACTTATTTCTGCAGGAACTGTTCATGTGCGTGTTAAGAAAATGGAAGAAGCTGGAATTATAGAAGGTTCTTCATTAACATTAGATTATAAAAAATTAGGATATTCTTTTATCGCCTATGTGGGGATATATCTTCAGAATACTTCTCAAACCAAGTTTGTATTACAAAGAATTAAAGAAATTCCATTTGTAACTGTTGCTCATATAACTACAGGGAAGTTTAATATTTTTTGTAAAGTAAGAGCAAAAGATACCAACCATGCTAAAGATATTATTTTCCAATTAGATGATATAGATGGTGTATACCGTACAGAGACCATGATTTCATTAGAGGAAAGTATTAACGATAAAAAACGCTTAATGCATTCTATTTTTCAAGATTTGTAAAGGGCATTCGTATTAAAACATAAAAACCCTTTAGGAAATCATCTTAGAGGGTTTTTTAATGTAAAATAATTTATTAATCAACCATATTCGTAACCACAATTATGGCAAGACAACCAAAAATAGATCGTTTTAACCACAACGTTCTTACAAAATATCAGATATATAATAGTATATTTATTACATTACCTTTTGATGAAATCACTAATACTGGTGTATTATTACCTCTTTTTAAAGAAGTTTGTGAAAAGGGATATGATAAAAAAATGAACCCTTCTGAAATTGTAGATAATTTTTTTACATCGTATCAAGACAATCCTTCAGATAAGGAGAAACATGATTTATTATTTAGGTTTATTCAGTACATAGAGCGTCAGGTGGTATTATTTGATGCTATTGAAGATGCTGCATTTCCTATTGTTAATAATATGGATGGTAGGGGAACCTTAAGAAGTATTAAAGAAGAAGCGCAAGCAAAAGGGCAATTAGGAGAGTTAAAAGAGTATTTAAAGAGATTTAAAATCAGGCCTACGTTAACAGCACATCCTACACAATTTTATCCAGGCACTGTATTAGGTATTATTCATGATCTAGATACAGCAATCAGAGAAAATGATTCACAGTTAATTAAAAGATTATTAGTACAGCTTGGTAAGACAGCATTTTTCAAAAAAGAAAAACCTACACCGTATGATGAAGCAGTTAGTTTAATATGGTATTTAGAAAATGTATTTTATCATTCCGTAGGAACTATTTATAATTATATTCAACAAAACATATTCCAAGGAGAAGATCTTGAAAATGACTTGATCAACTTAGGTTTTTGGCCTGGTGGTGATAGAGATGGAAATCCATTTGTAACAACAGAAACAACTCTTAAAGTTGCTAAAAGATTACGTAAAACTATATTAATTAATTATTATAGAGATATGCGTAAGCTAAAACGTAGAATTACTTTTGGAAATCTTCAGGATAAGTTGGGTGTTTTAGAATCTGCTTTATATGATAATTTTTATTATGCTAAAACAGCTGAGCCTTTGTCTATTGATACGTTAATGAATGGTCTTTTAGAAGTTAGAGAAGAACTGATTAGTAAGCATCAGTCATTATTTTTAGAGGAGTTACAAGACTTAATTAATAAGGTGAAGATTTTTGGGTTCCACTTTGGGACTTTAGATATTAGACAAGATTCTAGAGTACATCATGGAGTACTTACTGAAATTGTTAAGAAAACTAATGAGTTAGAGTTAGGTTTCTTCCCAGAAAATTATGAAACATTGTCAGACGAAGAACAGATTCAGGTGTTATCCAATGTAACAGGGAAATTAGATCCTTCTGTTTTGGATAATGATATGGCCAGAGCAACTATAGAATCTATTTATGCGATAAAAACGATACAGAAAAACAATGGAGAACGAGGATCAAATCGTTATATAATTAGTAATAACGGTAGTGTTCTTAATGTTATGGAAGCTTTTGCTATGATCAGATTATGTGATTGGAAAAAGCCTAGTGTTGATGTAATACCATTATTTGAAACCGTTCCTGATCTTCGTGTATCTCATAATGTAATGGAAACCTTATATCGTAATCCTGCATATATGGAGCATCTAAAACGCAGAGGAATGAAACAAACTATTATGTTAGGTTTCTCTGATGGCACAAAAGATGGAGGGTATCTAATGGCAAATTGGGGTATTTTTAAAGCTAAAGAAGCGCTTACTGAAATATCCAGAAAATATAATGTAAAAGTAATATTCTTTGATGGTCGTGGTGGACCACCAGCTAGAGGAGGAGGAAATACAAATCAGTTCTATGCATCTCTTGGTCCTACGGTAGAAGATGAGCAAATTCAGATAACAGTACAAGGACAAACTATTAGTTCTAATTTTGGGACTCTTGATTCTTGTCAATATAATCTAGAACAATTATTAGGAGCTGGAGTAGAGAATCAATTGACTGATAATGAGTCTAATCTTTTTTCTAAAGAGAATAAAGAAACTATGCAAGAATTGGCAGATGTTAGTTATCAAACCTATGTGGATTTTAAAAATCATCCTAAGTTTTTACCATATTTAGAACATATGAGTACGCTTAAGTATTATGGAAAAGCTAATATTGGTAGTCGTCCTTCTAAGCGAAGTAAGAGTAGTAGTTTAGATTTTGGAGACTTAAGAGCAATCCCATTTGTAGGTAGTTGGAGTCAATTGAAACAAAATGTTCCAGGGTTTTATGGAGTGGGAACAGCTTTAAAAACATTTGAAGATAGAGGTGAATTTGATAAAATAACCAGTTTGTTTAAGGAATCGGCATTTTTTAGAGCATTACTCGGAAATAGTATGATGAGTTTGACTAAGTCATTTTTTCAGTTAACAGCATATATGAAAGATGATGAAGAATATGGTGCTTTTTGGAATATTATACACGAGGAATATGAACTTACTAAACGCCTATTGTTGAAGTTAACAGGGTATTCCGAATTAATGGAAAATGAGCCGGCAGGTAAGGCTTCAATTGATATTAGAGAAAATATCGTATTGCCATTACTTACAATCCAGCAATATGCACTAAAGAAAATTCAGGATATAAACAGGACAGGTGAAGGTGTAGAAGATTTAGAAATTTATGAAAAGATGGTAACACGTTCATTATTTGGAAACATTAATGCAAGTCGTAATTCTGCCTAAATAAATTGTAAATTATGAATAAAACCACAACAGTATTTAATCTGTTGTGGTTTTATTTTTAATTCATCTGTTTTAATTAAATTTACTAAAGTAATTTTGAGTAAAATGGATAAATGTTACTAAGGTGACTTCCTTTTGATATAATTGTAATAATCAATTAAAAAAGATATTGTCTTTTAATATAGAAGAAAAAAGTAAATAATAATGGTTGAAGTTCTTACTAAGATTTTCTTTGTTTTTGCCGTAATTGATCCGATAGGATCGATACCTGTTTATTTAGAAGCAACTAAGGAGTTTGATATAGTTCATAAGAAAAAAGTTGCAGTAAGAGCTTCGGTAATTGCTTTTCTGATTCTTTTGTTTTTTATAGTTATAGGGCAATTGATTTTAGAAGGAATGTCTGTTTCATTAGATGCATTTCAGATTTCGGGAGGTGTTATACTTTTTCTATTTGCATTGACTATGATATTTGGTGACGGAAAACCAGAACAAGAGAAAAATAGAATTACGGATTATAAGCACGTCACGATATTTCCTATTGCAATCCCTTCAATCGCTTCTCCAGGAGCTATCATGGCAGTTGTTCTAATGACAGATAATCATTTATATTCTATTACACAACAAGCAGCTACAACAGTTATTGTATTACTAGTTATAGGAATTACTAGTTTAATATTACTTACTGCTAATCATTTACAAAAAAAAATAGGGAACTATGGAATTACTGTGATTAGTAAAATTATGGGGTTAATTTTAGCGTCCTATGCGGTACAGAGTATTTTAAGTGGAATAAGCCATTATTTCAGTAACCCATAAGGGTTTTATAAAGTTCAGATTTTCTTCTAATAATCAAAGCAACTTTTCAGTGGGTTATGTATCTTATTTATATAACAAAAAAATAAATAATGAAACTTAGATTTTTTTATCTTCTATTAATTATAGTATGTTTATTTAGTAGTTGTAATAGCAATGATTGCGAATTGGTTGTTTGTGCTCCAAATGCCTCGTTTAGATTTGAAGTAGTAAATTCAGATGGTCAAAATTTACTATCAAATGGTATGCTTCAAATTGCTGATATTATGATTACGGATTTAGATAATCAAAGCATAATTGATCTCATTTTAATCAATGAAAATTCTACTTTAGAAATTAATTCGATGTCACTGCCATTGGGAATAACAAGTTATTCTGTACAAGTTTCTAATACCGAATTTTTTACGTTAGAATTAAAGACAGTAAGGACAAACGGAGAATGTTGTGATGTAATTAATTTCAGCAATTTAGAAATACGAAATTCTGAATTTGTTTTTGATGAAAATACAGGTGTGTATACGTTTTTGTTAGAGTAATATTAACTACAGTGTTGTACCATAACTGTTTACTGAAAACAATGAATTTTATTCATTGTTTTTTTTGTTTGTACTATTTACTTATTAAAATAGCATAAATTAGTTCTATTAATATGTAAACGATCCTGATTTATAAAATATTTAAACAAATGACTAGAATATTCACCATCTTATTTTTTTTATTCTTTACTGCTTTTTCGTTTTCTCAGGATATTTCTGGTGATTGGATTGGAGAAGTAAACATTAATGGAAATAAGTTAGAGATAGTATTTAATATAAAAAAAGTGTCTAATGATTATGTATCAGCACTAAGTATATTAAAACAAGGACTAAGTGGTGCTAAAGCTACTGAAACAACGATTATAGATTCTGTAGTAACAATGTTATTTCCTGATCTTAAACTTGTGTATAAAGGAAGATTTAATAAAAATGCCGAGATTATTGGTGATTTTTCGCAAAACGGTCGTCCTATTCCTTTAAATCTGAAAAAAGGAACTATTACTTTAAATAGACCACAAGAACCTAAACCACCTTTTAATTATCGTTCTGAAAGTATAACATTTATCAATAAAGACGACAACATTAAGTTAAGTGGAACCTTATCAATGCCTAAAAAGAAGGGTAAATATCCTTTAGCTATTATAATTAGTGGTAGTGGTCCACAAAATAGAGATGGAGACATGTTTGGTCATAAACCGTATTTTGTATTGGCGGATGATTTAACAAAAAATGGAATAGCTATATTTCGTTTTGATGAAAGAGGTATGGGTGAATCTGAAGGAAACTTTAATACTGTTACAATCGATGTTTCGGCTTCTGATGTTAAGTATGCAATAGACTTTTTAAAAGAAAGAAAAGAATTTAATGATTCTAAAGTTGGATTAATTGGGCATAGTATTGGTGGTCTCGTGGCTCCTAAAGTTGCTGCGGAGAAGGGAGGGTTAGATTTTTTAGTGCTATTAGCTGCTCCTGGAATAAACGGAGATGAATTAATGCTGTTGCAAAAAGCAGCCTTCGAAAGAGATCTTGGTTTGAACGAAATACAAATTCAACAAGGTCAGCATGTGGTAAAAGAAGCTTATGATATAATTGTGAATTCGGATTTGGATAATGTGTCTTTGAAAGATAGTATTAATTCATACTATTCTAATAAATACGGTGATATGTTTCCTGAGAATCAAAGAAAAATGTTGGTGAAACAAATTACCAGTTCAGAGGTGGCTAGTTTTGTAAGATCCAAACCTGCGAAATATTTAGAAACAATTGATGTTCCAGTATTGGCGCTAAATGGAGATAAAGATTTACAAGTTTTGGCAAAAGAAAATTTAGAAGGAATTAAAAGTGCACTTGAAAAAGGAGGTAATAAAGATGCCAAGGTTGTAGCATTAGAAAATCTTAATCATCTTTTTCAAGAATCTGAAACAGGTTCGTTAAATGAATATTCGGATATTGAACAAACGTTTTCTCCTGTGGCATTAGATATAATTTCGAAATGGATAAAGGAACAGGTAAAATAAAATAACTACTATTTTAGCTTATGCTTTATAAGATGTTTTTTTAGAATCAATTTAGTAATAGAAAGTGACGTACGAAGAAATCATAGCTTATTTATATACACTTGAAGACAGGAGTAAAGTAGTTTATAAACAAAAGAAGTTTGGTATTGTATCTCATAATTCCTTAGGAATATATCACAAAGATTTAAAAGAATTAGCAAAAGAGATTGGAAAGAATAGGAATGCTCTTGCTCTTAAGCTTTTTGATAGTGGTATATATGAAGGTAGGTTGCTATGTAGCAAATTGTTTAACCCAAATGATCTTACCGAAGAGTTAATGGAGAAGTGGGTGAGAACATTCGAAAATTGGGAAGTTTGCGATAGTTTCTGTATGGGATTATTTTCTAAAAGTAATTTTGCGTTGGCTAAAATAATTGATTGGGCAAAAAGAGAACCTGAATTCGAAAAAAGAGCTGGTTTTGCAATTATGGCTGCGTATTGTATGGCTGATAAAAAATCAGATAATGATTTATTTGAACAGTTTTTTCCAATTATTAAAAAAGAAGCAAATGATGAAAGATTATATGTGAAAAAAGCAATAAATTGGGCTTTGAGAAATATAGGAAAACGAAATAAAGATTTAAATAAAAGAGCAATCAAAGTTGCTAATCAGTTATTAGAATCAAAGAATGCTTCCGCAGTTTGGATAGCAAAAGACGCATTAAACGAATTGCAAAAAGAAAACGTACGCATCTCTGATTACCCGAGAAATATGTATAGACCAAAAAAATGAGTTTAATAAAAGGAATACTATAAACTATACAGTCTTAAATATCATAGTTCTTTTTGGTGCAATACAAGGTTTTACCTTGTGTGTATATTTATTTTCGAAAAGAAAAGAAAATAAAAGAGCATTTTGGTTTTACACCTTGTTTTTATTTTCGTTATCTTTTTATAATTTAAGATATGCTTTATTGTATATGGGGGTTGATTCAGTGGGTTTCATCCCTTTAGCTTCTTTTCCTTTTCCTTACAAATATTTGATGGCTGTAGGATTTTATTTCTATATCAAAAGCCAGGTTTCAAAAAAAGAAAAAGCTATTTTTTCCTATGAGTTTATCTTATTTATTCCTGCTATTATTTATGGTTTACTAAGAGCATACTGGTATTTTATACTTCACACTGGTATTGATAAAGATATTTTTTGGAATGTGTATAAAAGCGGCTTTTTTCTATATAACGAGTTTGTGTACCTTGTTTTTAATCTATTGGTTATGATAGGTGTGCTTAGGTTTATTAAAAGTAGAAAGAAATTAATAAAAGGATCTGTTTCAACTAAAAAGAATTGGGAATGGCTGCTGGTCTTTTCTAAAATGTTTGTAATTGTTATTATTTTTAATTTATTGCATCAGATTATTGCTAACTCCTTTGAATTACAGCATAGCGGAAAATTTTATTACATCATCTTAGTATTAAATTCAGTGTATATCTATTGGATAGGTTTTATTGGTTTTACAAAATCAAACTTATTATTTAAAACTTTTAATTTTAATGAGGTAGTAGGGGAAGAAGATGATTTGCTAAAAAATAGAATAGAACATTTTATAATAGATAAAGAAGCCTTTACAAATCGAAATTTCAAAGTTTCTGACTTGGCTTTGCTATTATCAATATCTGAAAAGGAATTATCATTATATATTCATAATACTTATCATATGTCTTTTACTGATTTTATAAATGCATATAGAGTAGAAAAAGTAAAAAAATTATTAATTTCTTCTGATCAAGAAAAATTTACATTACTTGCGATTTCAGAAAAAGCGGGTTTTAGTTCTAAATCATCTTTTAATGCTGTTTTTAAGAAAGTAACAGGTCTAACTCCTACGCAGTACAAGAAGAATCATAAAAACGAATAAGTCCAATATTTTTTTTCTGGACATTCTTGTCTTTTTTTAGAAGTGTTTTTCTTTTCATAGCCTATAGTTTTGAAGAAGTGAAATTTAAAAACCATAGTTATGAAAAGATTTTTTTCAGTCGTAATCATTACCATTTCAGTATTTTATTCAAAGAGCTACAGTCAAGAAAAAGTTGAATCCGTTCAAGACAGTATTAATATATTTTATGATAGTTTTTTTGAACAATTAGAAGCTAATTATTTATATCGAAAAAATGTTAACTGGAGTGAAATAAAACCATTTGTAAAAAAAGAAGCTTTGAAGAAAAGTACTTTCGAGGAATCATTAGAGGTTTGCGCGAAACTTTTTGATACTATTAAAGGAGATCATTTATTGCTTTTTTCAGAGAAAAAAATGTATCAAAGTAGTCTCAAAAGACAAATTACTAAAGAAGATTTACACAGTAGTTTATTGGCAAAATACAGTGAAGAACCAAAGTTTGACATAAAAGTAATTAATGATCATTATGGGTATGTCTTCATTCCAGGAATGCTTTTGCTTAATGCAACAGAAAAGCAACTAAATGAAAGAAGTCAGAAAATATATGATGCCATCATAAAAGTGGATACTTCTACCAAAATAAAAGGATGGATCATTGATTTACGACTAAACATAGGAGGGAACTCCAATGTCATGCTTGCTGGATTATACCATTTAATCGGCGATAATACAGTGTCATTATATTTGGATGCAGATAAGAATGTGAAAAATCGTTCGGGACTTGATAATGGTATTTATTATGAGGATCAAAAAATACAAGCGCAAGTAAAGACAACTACTAAACCTAAAACTGAAATCCCTGTTGTTTTATTAACAGGTGTAATGACCGCTAGTGCCGAAGAGTTTGTAGCTTTAGGTATTAGAAGAAGAAAAAATACGGTGATTATTGGTGAGGAAAGTTATGGTTTGACTACTGCTAATGATTTATTTGAATTGCCATTTAAAACAAAAGCCGCGATAACATTAAGCTATGCGACAGATAAATCTGCGAGGTTTACCAAAACTATTAAACCAGAAATAGAGATTATTAAAGAGGCTAACTTTCAAGATTTAACTAAAGACAAGAATGTTATGGAGGCAATAAAGTTTATTGATGCTAAAAAATAAATTAACTATTTAGTATAATCCGCTTATCTTATAAATAACTGTTAATGCAATCAATGAATGTTTCTAGAATTAGTAAATTTCGACATAATTTATAAATAGTTATATATGCAATCATTACTTGCACAAGGAGAATATAATCCATATTACGGAAGTTTTATAGACAAAGCAGAAAGTAATAATATCATAGAAGGATTACAGCTAGGAAAGAAGAAGTTTATTGATTTTGTAAACGCTATCCCTAAGGAAAAATTGACTTATGCTTATGAAGATGGTAAATGGACCATAGCAGAGGTGATACAGCATATAATTGATACAGAACGTATATTTTCATATAGAGCACTTCGATTTGCGAGAAAAGACCAAGAACCCTTGATAGGATTTGATCAAGATGCTTATGTTCCTAATTCTAATGCGAATACATATAGTGCTGAAGAACTTATCGAAGATTTCGAAGCAGTAAGGAATAGTTCAATTACATTATATAAGCGATTTACAACAGATATGTTGACTCAAATAGGAGAGGCGAGTGGTAGTCCAATGAGTACTAGAGCAGCAGGGTATATACTTTCTGGTCATCAGAATCATCACGTAGAAGTGATTAAGGAAAGATATCTTTGAGAAATTAATGATAACTAAGGAGGAAATAGCAAAGAAATATCTTTTTTTACTCGAAAAGGGTGATGTTGGTCAAATAATCGATTTGTTTGCTGATAATGGAACTGTAGTGTCTCCTTTGTATGGAACATTATCGGCATCTAAATTTTATAAAGTTTTGTCTGAAGACACAAATTCTTCAAAACTTCATCTAGATGGTGTTTTTTTGGAGAAGAACACTAATCGTATTTCTTTATTATTTGATTATGAATGGATACTTAAAAATAAAAGCAAAGTAGCTTTTAAAGTTGTTGATATATTGGAGCTTACGAAAGACAATAAAATTCAAAAATTAACTATCATATATGATACTGTAAATACAAGAGTTTTGAAAGATGCTTTATAAACTATAATGTAGTTTTTTTAAAGCTATTGTTAAAATTGAGATAACACTATAGTATTCTTACACGATATTCTCTTCTTAGAATTAAATTAAAATAATTAGAGAAATTAAAAGTATTTACCCCTTTTTTTCCAAAGGTTCTACCAATAAAATTTTTAGTTTTCCCATCCTTTCCTACACTATGTATGTGGAGTGATTTCGAACCTTTCTTTGATTTTCTGGACTCAAAAACATCAAAAGAACTAAACGCGTCAACTGCAAAAATGGTAACTCCTAATTCTTTCGCTACTTCTATGTCAAATCCCGAAACTGACCTGACATTTCTTTTGTTTTCCTGAATTTCCTTAGGATGACCGTGTAATTGTCCAAGAAGCATTAATCCTTCTCCAACTCTTGGGGCACTATTTCGACCTACACTATATGTACTAATTATAATCTCTTTATTAGTTTTTAGCTCAGGAATCCAATCTCTAACGGCAGAAACTTTTCCATTATTGACATTTAATACTATGAAAACCTGATTTTCTAATCCTTCTTTCATAGTATCATCAGCAATTCTTTGTACTTCTTTTTGTATTTGATTTTCATCAAAGGTGACTACATAACTATTTTTGTGTAGTTCTTGTATTCCTGAAATAGATCTGGGTCCTCCCTTTTCTTCAATTACGTAGTTCCATTCTCTGATATCAATGACTCTTAGATTGTTAGTTTTAGATCCATCGGATCCAAGTTCTTCTCCCGTTACGCGATCGATGTAATAATCTTTATAAGAGTATACAGAGTTAAAAGAGAATAAGCATATTAGTGTTATGAATAAGCAGTATTTGGTTATCATAATAACTATTTTGGTTAGAATCTATATATGTATATGTCCTAATATTGCAAAATGTTACTAGATGAAGATGAATTTTGTTGAGTAAAATTAGTTTGTAACTGTCTTTTTATAAAGAATATTCTAACCTCAAACAATGTTTTTTAAGGACTCAATATCTAATTCGTGACCTCCAGGATGAGACCTAAATTCTATTTGAGGTACTATACCTTTTACCCGTATTTTTTCAGCTTCTACCTTGTCGATTTCAAAATAAGGATCGTTTTCTCCAAGAATATGAGTGATTTTGGTTGTTTTAGTTAAAAAAGTAAAATCTTCTTTTTTTAGTTCCTTAGGGAAACCACCAGAAATCATAACAAAGGCATTAGGTTGTATTTTTCTACTCGCTATCCATCTACTTGCAATGCTGACACCTTGAGAGTATCCTAAAACAACAAAATTGATAGACGAGGGAAATTTTTCAGATTCCATAATAGCATCTATATAATTTAATACATTTTTAGTTTCAGTTTGCGTATTTTCTTTGGTAAGCCAACTAGAACCAACTCTTTTGTAATCATTATTCTTGTAATACTTAGAAGGAGCTTGAGGAGCAATGATATAATTGTTTACCGGATCAAGACTTTGGAATAAACGAATAAAATACCTACTTAGGTACCCAATCCCATGAAAAACTAACCAGACTGTCTTGGTTTGATCGGTTAATTCATTCAGAGTATCAAACGTGTTTGTGGATTGATAGACAACCTCTTTTTGCATAATTTAGTCACTTTTATAGTTGAAACCATTCATCAATTATAGGCCACAAGATATCTTGATTTTTCTTTCTAAAAAAATCAAAATGCCCAATTGTTTTTAAGTTATAATTCGATGGACTTAAGTGTTTTCTGGTAGTTTTGGCATTATTATATACTCTTTCTCCTAGTATGTCTACTGATTTTTTGGGAGCAAAAAGGTCATCATCTATACTAATAAGTAACATAGACTCCTTTATTTTTTGGTAATAAGTTTCTGAATTGCCTTCAGTGAAATGTAACATCGAATCGGGGTGTAATAAAAAAGTAGCCCAATCTTTGGCAGCTTTGGTAGTTAATGGTCTACCTAACCCAAACCAACTAGATGGATAATATCCTAAAATAGAGGTTGTAATTGGAACAAAGAATTTAAAATTTAAATATATTAAAAAGCGCATTCTGGGAGTAAAATGTTTATAAAACCCAAATTGCGATCCGATAGTTAAGTATTTATCATAATATTGATATGCATCGCTAAAGCCAACGCTATTTCCTCCATAACTATGACCGATCATATATTGAATATTATTTGGAAATTTTGTTTTCACATATTTAGAAATAGCTTTAAAGTCCATTGCCCAAGAAAAGAAACCATGATCTTTTAAAGATTGAATGCTTTTAGAGTCAGAAGTGCCAATACTGCGGTAGTCAAAAGTGAATACATTACATCCTTTTTCTGCAAGATAATTGGCTATATTGAAATAAAACTTTTGAGGTACAGCGACAGCGGGAGCAAATACAATAGTTTTGTTATTTGAAAATTCAGGAACAAACTCGTGTGCAGAAATAGGGTATCCATCGTTAGATTGAATAGTAAATGATTTCATAATTATCCTTTTAGTATTATTTTTTCCATTCTAGAAACAGCATTATTAATGTATTTATGATCATTGTAGATCCGCATTAACAGAATTCCACCTTCTAAATCTTGGACCATTTGTTCCGCTAGCGATCGTGATTCTTCTTTAGAGTAGTTAGGTGTTAGTAATATTTGTAAACCAGATATGAAATCTTCGAAAAAGTGTTTGATCTCATCCTTATAAATGGGGTCTAAATGTGCTGTTTCTAATGCGGTATTTGCCATAATACATCCACTGTTGGCGTTTTTGAACATTTTGTCAATAAGTGTGCGAATTTTTTTTAATTTTTGATCCGTAGTAAGGGTGTTGTTTTCAATTACCTTAAATAAATTATGTTTAAAATAACTATTGACTGTAGCTAAGACTTCTTTTATCAATTGTTCTTTGTTATTAAAATAATAATAGAAATGAGATTTTTGAATTTCACAAGCTTTTGCTAATTCACTCATACTGCTTTTACAAATACCTCGTTCTCTAAGTACCGGAATTACTTTAGCAAGGACTTCTTCTTTGGATGTTTTGGTTTTAGGCATTTTATTGAACGTTCGTTAAAATAATACCTAAATATAGTTAGAATTATTTAATGCCATTGTTTATTTTTACTTAAAATTTAATTTATGAAATTAACCGAAGAAGAGATATTGGAGCAATGTGCTAGAATGTGCAAGAATACGTTAATGGAAACATTAGATATTTCTTTTTGTGAAGTAGGCGTTGATTATTTAGTAGCAAAGATGCCTGTGACATCAAAAGTTCATCAGCCTGATGGTGTTTTACACGGTGGAGCTATGGTTGCACTAGCAGAAAGTGTAGGTAGTGCTGCTTCACATATTTTCTTGGATACAAAGGAGTATTATATAAGGGGATTAGAAATTTCTGCTAATCATGTTAAAAGTGTAAAAGAAGGATATGTGTATGCACGAGCAGAGATTGTGCATAAAGGGAGGACGACTCAACTTTGGGATATTAAAATACGTAATGAAGAAGGTAATTTGATCTCCATAGTAAAGTTAACCACTATAGCTTTACCTAAATCGAAATAATATGGATATTTCAGCTTTATATCTGAAAATCCAATCCCATTTGGATGATCAGCTACCATTCGTAGTGTATAAGAAATCTGAAGAGGAAAAATTAAATTGTTTTCTACAAAATGATAATCTTTTGTATGAATTAGATTCATATAATACATCTGGCTTTGTTTTTGCTCCTTTTGATAATAGAGAGCGAACAATTTTAATTCCTAAAGAAAAAAGTAAATTTTATAGTGTTTCGATTACATCAAATAATGAGACTGAACATGGTATTCATGATAGGTTATCATATTCCGTAAGCAATTCAGTTTCTAAAGAAAATTATTTACAACTAGTTAGTAATAGTATTCAGGCTATCGAGGATGATTTTTTTAAAAAGGTGGTTGTTTCTAGAAAAGAGAAGGTATCGTTTTCTAATAAGAATCCTCTGAAAATTTTTCAGAGATTAATTAAGAGCTATTCTAGTGCATTTGTTTATTTATGGTATCATCCAGCAATTGGAATCTGGCTTGGCGCTACTCCAGAAACTTTGATGACTATTAGAGAAGATGAGTTTAGTACAATGGCTTTAGCTGGAACCCAACCTTATGTAGATTCTTTGGAAGTGAAATGGGGAGCTAAAGAAATTGAAGAACAGTCAATGGTAACTGATTTTGTCTTAAACGAACTTTCGCCAAAAGTGGATCGTATCGAAAGATCTAAAACCTATACATATAGGGCAGGCTCTTTATTACATCTTAAAACAGATATTAAAGGTGTTTTAAAAAACAAAGAATCGGATATAAATGATGTAATAAGCGTTATACATCCAACTCCTGCAGTTTGTGGTTTACCAAAAGAAAGAGCTAA
This sequence comes from Aquimarina amphilecti, assembly GCF_900109375.1. Taxonomy (GTDB): domain Bacteria; phylum Bacteroidota; class Bacteroidia; order Flavobacteriales; family Flavobacteriaceae; genus Aquimarina; species Aquimarina amphilecti. The sequence goes on along the minus strand of NZ_FOAB01000001.1, from coordinate 917,892 downwards.
ATCATTTATTTTAGAAAATGAGTATTATGAGCGAAAATATTACACTGGTTTTTTAGGAGAATTACTGATTAATCACAATGGTAGCACTGAATCTAATTTATTCGTTAATCTTAGGTGTATGGAGATGGATGATGATAGTGCTATATTATATGTTGGAGGAGGAATTACCAAAGATTCTATTCCTGAAATGGAATGGGAAGAAACTGTAAGGAAGACCGAAACAATGAAAAAGGTTTTATATTAAAATACTTCAAAACACTGGCTTTACTTACCGCTATATTGTAATTTAGCGACTCGAATGAAGAAACGTTTATATTCTAAAATTCCTTTATCGCAGACTATAGTTGCTTTATGTGAAGCAAAAGGAATTTATCATGTTGTTATTTCTCCAGGATCCAGAAATGCTCCATTGACAATTGGTTTTACCGAGAACCCAAGTGTGAATTGTTATAGCATTGTCGATGAACGGTGTGCAGCTTTTTTTGCTTTAGGTATTGCTCAGCAAATTAATAAACCAGTAGCTTTAGTTTGTACCTCAGGAAGTGCATTACTTAATTATTACCCTGCCATTTCAGAAGCTTTTTATAGTGATGTACCATTGGTAGTATTAAGTGCTGATCGTCCTATCGAACGAATTGATATAGGGGACGGTCAAACTATACGACAGAAGAATGTGTTTGAAAATCATATTTTGTATTCAGCTAATTTGTATTCGGAAATTGTCCCTGAGATTGTAGTTGATGATGTTAAGATAAAGCAAAAACAACACGAAGCACAAAAACATAATGAAAGAGAGATCAATATTGCTCTTAATACTGCTATAGAAAATAAAGGTCCAGTTCATATTAATGTTCCTTTTTATGAGCCTTTGTATGATACTATAACGGAACCAACGATTTTACCTAAAAATATTCCAGTAGAACATATAGAACATCGTATTTCTGAAACTTTACGATCTAATATGATTGAGCAGTGGAATGCATCAAAACGTAAATTAATATTGATTGGTGTGAATCCTCCTAATAGTATAGAAAAAAGGTTGATCGATTATTTTGCTAATGATCCTTCTGTTTTAGTTTTTACAGAAACTACCTCGAATATTCATCATGAAACACATGTAAATTGTATTGATCAATTAATTACTTCGTTAAGTGAGGAAGATTTTGAAGCGCTACAACCAGAGATTTTGTTAACTTTTGGAGGTATGGTGGTTTCGAAAAGAATTAAAGCTTTTTTACGTAATTACCAGCCTAAAGTTCATTGGCACATTGATGAGAAGAAAGCTTATGATACATATTTTTGCCTTACAGAGCATGTAAAGATGCATCCCAATGCTTTTTTATCTAGTTTTTTGCCTGAGATTAAAGTTTTTGATAATGAGTATAAGTCTTATTGGATAGAAAGAAGAAACCAAAGAAGAGTAAGGCATATAGCGTATTTAGAAAAAGTTGATTTTTCGGATCTTAAAGTATTTGAAATGATGTTTGATCTTATTCCTAATGATCAGATGATTCAATTAAGTAATAGCTCTACTGTTAGGTATGCGCAATTATTTTCGTTGAACCCTTCGTTTAAAGTATATTGTAATAGAGGTACAAGTGGTATAGATGGAAGCACTTCTACTGCAATTGGTGCAGCTGTTGCTTCAGGAGTTTCCACTACATTGATAACAGGTGATTTAAGTTTCTTTTATGATAGTAATGGATTATGGAATAATTCTATTCCTTCCAACTTTAAAATTATTTTGATTAATAATAGTGGAGGGGGTATTTTTAGAATTTTACCAGGTAAGTCTGAGAGTCATAACTTTAGCACTTATTTTGAAACAAAACATAGTTTAACTGCTAAAGAATTGTCTTCTATGTTTAATATTGGATATACTACTGCCAATGATAAAATCGGATTAGAAAAAGCCATAAAGAAAATATATGAGAATAACGATTCACCTCAGTTATTAGAGATTTTTACTCCTAGAAAAAAGAATGATAGTGTTTTAATCGATTATTTTAAGCATTTTGTCTAAAAAAACAAGTTTATTATAATTTATAAATGAATAATTCATTTATAAATAAGTTATATTTGAGATAACATAATAAATTAACTAAAACCTAAAACATTATCACCTTATGAGTAAAAGAGACGAATTAATTACTAAGTACGCTGCGGATATTAAAGATAAAATAGGTCAAACTCCAGATATGGACTTTTTAACTAAGGTTACTATTGGTTGTGGACCTTCTATTTATAATAAAGATGCTGCTACTGTATCGGGAAGTGATTCATCAGAATTGGAAACAGTAAAGAAGAATTTTTTAATTAAAAAATTAGGTCTTTCTGATGGACCAAAGTTAGATGAGGCAATTGCTTCTGTTATGGATGCCTATGGTAAGTCTAATAGAAATAAATATAGAGCAGTAGTTTATTATTTATTAGCTAAGCATTTCAAAAAGGAATCTGTATATAAATAAAATAACAGGTATTGAAAAATATGAAAGGTGTTCTTAGGTGGGCACCTTTTTTGTTTTAATATGGTATAGAGGAAGATTAAACAATTATCTTTGCGCAAAAATATAAAACGATGCTTAAGCTTGGTGAATATAACACACTTGAATTTGTAAGAGAAAGAGATCAAGGTGTTTATCTTAGTGATGATGATGGGAATGAAGTGTTATTGCCTAATAAATATGTTCCAAATCAGTTTATGATTAGAGACGAGATCAAGGTATTTTTGTACTTAGATCACGATGAACGAATCGTAGCTACGACTTTAGAGCCTTATGCTAAGGTGAATTCGTTTGCATATTTAAAATGTACTACAGTTTCAGATATCGGAGCATTTATGGATTGGGGTTTAGAAAAGGAGTTGTTTATACCTTTTAGAGAACAGGCTTCAAAAATGCGAGTAGGTAGTTGGTATCTTGTTTATGTATATTTAGATGAGGAGACTAATAGGTTAGTGGGCTCCAGTAAGACAAATGCGTTTTTGGATAATTCATTAGTTTTGTTATCGTCTTATGATGAAGTCGATTTGATAGCATCTCATCCTTCTCCTTATGGATGGAATATGATTGTAAATCAAAAACACCTTGGATTAGTATATGAGGATGAAATTTTTCAAAAAATTACACCTGGAGATCAATTAAAAGGATACATTAAAAAAGTTCGTCCTGATGGAAAGATCGATCTTACATTGCAGCGACATGGATATCGCGCAATTGAGCCTAATGCTCAACAAATACTAGATGAATTAAAATTGAACGGTGGGTTTATTGATCTAAATGATAAATCTGATCCAAAAGATATTAAGGATGTTTTTCAGCTAAGTAAGAAAAGTTTTAAAAAGGCTATTGGGTCTTTGTATAAAGCTAAAAAGATTGTAATAGAAAAAGATGGTATTCGTTTAGTGGATTAATTTTTAATAAGTTAGGGGCACGCCAGTTGCTGGACAATATATTCCTGTATAAGTACTTGCATCTCTGTATGCATTGTTTCGAATATTTCCTTTACCACTATTGTTTGTGTTGTATCCGCCATTTCCTGTTATCGTAAATCTAAGATTGTTTTGATTCTGATTTGTAGTTCCCGGAAGATTGAAAGCGTAATCAGATTGTATGAACTTGTTTTCAGGAAGAAGAAGGATAGGAGTTTCGTTACTAAGATGTTGTTTGCGTAAATCAACGGCTAAATTTATTTCCATTAGTACATAATTACCAGTAGAAATTATTTCTCTGACATGTGATAAAGAAGGAATGATTTCTTTATGAGCTATATCATATTGAGTATTATTTTCCGCTACTAGTGTGTTCCATGTTTCCCAGTCTATAGTTAGCACAGGTTTTTCTTGTCCATAAGAGATTAAGCTTATGCAACTTAATAGGAATCCAAAGAGAATCTTCATGGTAATTTTTAATTATCTGTTTTGTCTAAAATATCAAAAATCGTGCAAAAGTCCTGTTAATTTATACGAAAGATGTAAAAATATTACTTTTTTAACTTCATTTAACTACTATAATGATGTAGCAGGATACAATATATTGTATTATTTTTGATAGCATTAAAAAATATAAAATGAGTTCGATAAACTGGAAAACTGTAAAAGAATATCAAGATATAACCTACAAAAAGTCAAATGGAGTTGCTAGGATAGCATTTAATAGGCCTAATGTCCGTAATGCTTTTAGACCTAATACTACAAGTGAGTTGTATGATGCTTTTTATGATGCTCAGGAAGACACCTCTATAGGGGTTGTATTACTTTCTGCAGAAGGACCATCTACTAAAGATGGTGTATATAGTTTTTGTAGTGGTGGTGATCAAAAAGCTAGAGGGCATCAAGGCTATGTGGGCCAGGATGGAATGCATAGATTGAATATATTAGAAGTGCAGCGGTTGATTAGATTTATGCCCAAAGTAGTGATTGCAGTTGTTCCTGGATGGGCAGTTGGAGGAGGACACAGTTTACATGTTGTATGTGATCTAACCTTGGCAAGTAAAGAACATGCAATTTTTAAACAAACTGATGCCGATGTTACTAGCTTCGATGGAGGGTATGGTTCTGCTTACTTAGCAAAAATGGTAGGGCAAAAGAAAGCACGTGAAATTTTCTTTTTAGGAAGGAATTATTCAGCTCAAGAGGCATATGAAATGGGTATGGTAAATGCTGTAATACCTCACGAAGAATTAGAAGGAACCGCTTATCAATGGGCTCAGGAGATTCTAGAAAAATCACCAACTTCAATAAAGATGCTTAAGTTTGCTATGAACCTTACTGATGATGGTATGGTTGGGCAACAAGTATTTGCTGGAGAAGCAACTCGATTAGCTTATATGACAGAGGAAGCCAAAGAAGGAAGAAATGCATTTTTGGAAAAAAGGAAGCCCGATTTTAAGGATATTAAGTGGATACCATAATGTAAATGATCATACAGAAATTTAGAATGCAAAATGAAAAATAAGGAAGACGAATTATTATCTGTACAGTATAGGATTGAAAAATCCGGTATGAAACAACAGAAACTCGAAGATCGTCTTGTTTCTATATCCAAAGAATTGAAGAGAAGTAAAAGAAATAGCATCATTTTTATGATTTTGTTTTTTTTAGTAGTAATAGGAATGTCCTTTGCTATGTATTATCTAAATGAAGATGGCTTTAATCCGAGTCCTGATCAATCGCTGGATGCTACGGAGAATATAGATGAGGTAAAGAAAATGAATGATTCTTTGCAAGAAGAATTAATGAAGCTTAAGACTGATATATCTGATTATAAGGAAAAGTTAAGTTTGCGTACTGATGATATTCCTGAGGTTTCTATGGATACTGTCATTACAGATAGTAGTAAAGGTAAAAGTGCGGATGATATAAAGAAATTAAAATTTCAAAAACAACATTGTTACGTGAAGAATGTATTTCGAACGAATGGTGTTATTTTTATAGAAGCAGATTTTATTGAGTATTATAAAGGTAGAAAAGCAGTAAAAAAAGCTAAAGAAAATAATGACGCTGAATATGATATTGATAAAAATGGAGATACATTATATTTTTTATACGATAATTACTATGTCTCTAATACAAACACAAAGCTTAGAAGGTTAGAACTAAATGATAAAGTACGAATTCAGAATTTAAATCAAATTTCAAAAGGATTTCCTTTAAAAGCATTTCAAAAAATAATTTCGAATGATCCCATTATGGTGTTAGAGATGAATGATGGGATTGTATATAAAATAACCAAACAAAAATTACCATAAGCCTATAAAGTATCATTAAACCTCCCGAAAAATGCCAGATATTAAAAATGAAGATCTTTTATCACTGCATTATCAGATTGAAAAAGCTGAAGTAGAACAGCGAAAACTAGAGGACCTTCTTAATGATAAATCTGTTGAACTTAAAAGGAATAGAGCATCAAAAATGATGCTCAAAATGCTATGTTCTTTGTTGTTAATACTTACAATAGCATTGATTATATACTTAGTGTTTTGGGTTGATAAGGATTCTGGTAATAAGGTGGTAATGGAAAACAAAGAATTTACCTCTTTCCAGTCAGAGATTAATGGGTTAAAGAATCAATTAAATCAGCTAAAAAATGATCAATCTGATTTAAAAGATTTAAAAGATCTTTATGTTTATAGGAGTTTGATAAATAAAGACACTGTGTATTCTGTTCAAATTCAATCATTTACTGATGAAAAAGTTTCTTTAATCTCAGAAAAGTTCACAAATTCTCTTGTCTACAGCGACACTTCTTATTATAAATTAAGCTTAGGGATTTTTGAAACTCTAGTGGAGGCACAAGAATTTAGAAAAACTTTGCTTAAATCTGGTGTCGTTGACAAAAATATTTTTGTTATTTCTTATAAAGAAGGTAAACGAATTAAAATAGAAAACCCTTTCTAACTTATTATCTTAGCTGAGGAAAATTAGAAGGATTTACTTCATTCATTATTTCGTAAACCTTTTCAAAAATATCTTCCGTAGATGGTTTACTAAAATAATCTCCATCCGTTCCAAATGCTGGACGATGTGGTCGAGCACTTAGTGTTTGTGGTTCACTATCTAGGTATTGGTAAATATTTTGTTCGTCAATAAGTTTATGAAGTATGTATCCAGTAGCACCTCCAGGAACGTCCTCGTCTATAATTAAAACTCGATTTGTCTTTGCAATACTTTTTACAATATCGTGAGTTAGATCGAATGGTAAAAGAGACTGTACATCAATTACTTCAGCGTTTATCCCTACAGCTAATAGTTCCTTAGCAGCTTGTTCAACTAACCTTAGTGTAGAACCATAAGAAATTAATGTAATATCACTACCTTCTTTTACAGTTTCTACAACACCTAACGGAGTTCTTATTTCAGATAAGTTAGATGGCATTTTTTCTTTTAGACGATATCCATTAAGGCATTCTACAACTACAGCAGGTTCATCACTATCTAAAAGCGTGTTGTAAAATCCTGCAGCTTTTGTCATATTTCTAGGAACAAGGATGTGTATACCTCTAAGTAAATGAATCAGTCCACCCATCTGAGATCCTGAGTGCCAGATACCCTCTAAACGGTGTCCTCTTGTTCTAACAATTAATGGAGCTTTTTGCTTGGCAAAAGTTCTGTATCTTAAAGTAGCAAGATCATCACTTAATCCTTGGATACAATAAAGTATGTAATCTAAATACTGTATCTCTGCAATAGGTCTTAGGCCTCTCATAGCCATACCAATTCCTTGTCCGATTATAGTAGCTTCTCTAATTCCAGCATCAGAAACTCTTATTTCACCATATTTCTGTTGTAATCCTTCCAGACCTTGGTTTACATCTCCAATTTTACCGCTATCTTCTCCAAAAATTAAAGATTCTGGGACTCTATTAAATATTTGATCAAAATTATCTCTTAATATAACTCTAGCATCTACTGTTTCAGCATTATCATCATATTGAGGTTTTACTTCTTCTATTTTAGTAGCATTGCTATCGAAATCATTATATAAATGGTCACTGTATTTTGGTTGAATTTCCGCGATATAGTTGTTAATCCAATTTTGAAGAGCTGCTTTTTCTGGAAAATCTTCTTTAATAAGATACCTTAAAGTTCTTCTAGTTGCTTCTAAAATATCTTTTCGAATTGGTTCGTCTTTATCAGCTAATGTTTTTACGAGAGGAGAAATAAAGTTTTTATTTGCACTTTTACTTTCTACAGCTTCTAATCTAATTAATGCTTGTTTTTGTTCTTCTTTGATCTCTGATATATAAGCATTCCAAGCACTATTTTTTCCTTGTCGTACAGTTTTCTTACAGGCTTTTTCTAGTTCAAGTAGTTCCTCAGCTGTTGCTACATTATGATCGATAATCCATTCTTTGAATTTTTTATTACAATCATGTTCGCGTTCCCAGTTCAAACGTTCTTCACTTTTATATCTCTCATGAGATCCAGAGGTAGAGTGACCTTGAGGTTGCGTAAGTTCTTTTACATGTACGATCACAGGAATATGTTGTTCTCTAGCTAGATCTTCTGCAGTCTCATATGCTTCTACTAACGCTGGATAATCCCAACCATTAACTACAATAATTTCATAACCATCGTGTTTTTCATCACGTCTAAAACCTTCTAATACAAGTGAAATATTTTCTTTTGTGGTCTGGTGTTTAGCGTGAACCGAAATACCATACTCATCATCCCATATACTAATAACCATAGGAACCTGCAAAACACCTCCTGCATTTACGGTTTCCCAAAAAAGACCTTCACTAGTACTGGCATTACCGATTGTTCCCCAAGCAACTTCATTTCCATTTATAGAGAAATTTGCGTGCTCAGAGACACTTTTTTCATTACGATATACTTTAGAAGCTTGGGCTAAACCTAATAGTCTAGGCATTTGGCCAGCAGTAGGAGAGATATCCGAGCTTGAGTTCTTTTGCTTTGTTAGGTTTTTCCAAGATCCGTCTTCATTAAGACTATGAGTAGCAAAGTGTCCACCCATCTGTCTTCCAGCAGCAAAAGGCTCTTTTTCAATATCTGTATGTGCATACAATCCTGCAAAAAATTGTTCTACATTATATTGATCAATGGCCATCATAAAAGTTTGATCTCGGTAATATCCCGATCTAAAATCACCATCACGAAATACTCTAGCCATTGCTAATTGCGGTAATTCTTTACCTCCTCCAAAAATTCCGAATTTAGATTTTCCGGTAAGTACTTCTCGTCGGCCCAATAAACTACACTCTCTACTTGTTAAAGCGATTTTATAATCTCTAAGTATTTGATTTCTATATTCTTCGAAGGAAATATTAGGTGTAATAGTTGTTTCAGGCTGCATGTGAACGTTTTTTACGGTGTGCAAATTTAGCTAAAATTCACGCCAATTCCAAGACAAGAAGTATTAAATTTGTTGAGGATAATTCATGTAAAATAGCTTTTTGTTGTTGAATTCTTTTTTTGAGTAATTTTTTTAAGACTTGATTAACAAATATTCAAAATTTTCACATTTAAAAAATTGTGTTACTTCATTTTACTATGCTGTAATAATTTAGAACTAGAATTTATAATTTTAGATGGCTGTTAATCAGTATGGTCGAGAGTTGTTATTTACTTTGTTGGGTTTTTGTCTATGTAGGAACCTAGGTTTATTCTCTTTTTTTCCTACAAATCCAAAAAATAATATAACTTAGAAGAAATATTAGCTATCATTATTAATGTAATCGTGAATTTTTGAAAAATATAAAACTCACTAACATATTATTTTATCTTGCTTTTTCGGTAGTAATAATAATTGCAGTTTTTTTTGATAGAAAATATTTAGCCTATGCCTTACCGTTAACTATATTTTCTATAGGGACAATGTATCTATGTAGCGTTAAAAAAATTAATTTTTGGTATATACTTAGTTTAGTTCCAATGATTTTTTGCGACGTTCTTATTTATACAGATTTCAGAATTAATTTTTCTGTAATATGCATTCTAACATCTTTATATTTTATATTTTGTACAGTAGCTCTTAGAAAGTATTTATTGGTTAAAGCGATAAAACGGAGTACTTTTTTGTCAGTACCAATTTTGATTAGTTCTGCGTTGGTTGTTTATTTGATTTATTCAATTTCTCAATTATTGTTTGATATGGTAAAAGATGCTATACCAGAAGTTATTGTATGTTTATTTAGTTCTACAATGTATATTTTGGTGGCGTATCTTATTTATATGCAAGACACCTATAAAGATGGTTTGAAATTAATCATAGTGTCTTGTTTATGTATATTTATAGTGTCCTTATTACCAATAAATGAACTATTTTATTTTAATAATATTTTTACCGTTCTTATTAATATAGCCCATGTATTAAGCTTGTATATTTTTATGGAATTTTTGTTGAATACTGCTCCGGATAAGATTATAAATAAGAGTGAGAAGTATTTATAGAAGCTTGATTTTAGTGTTCTATTAAAAATAATTAATACCATTCTCTTGTAAACAACCCTATAAGAGTTTGTGGACTTAGTGTAATGATAAATCTAATTTTTTCGTTGTAATTTGGTTGGTTAATTTCAAAACCATTATTCGATACCACAGGAAAGAAAAGTTCAAAATAATCAGCTACAAGACTGACTCTTACACCAGCATCATATACAAATTTAGGAGAGATCCCTTTGTTTTTTACAAAACCTGCATCACCGTATGCATAGATCCATTTCCATATATTGGTGTTTGCATTTAACGTTGTGATCCATTGATTGGCAAATGGATAATCCAACTGAGATTTAAACCCTCCTTCCGCAATAATAATCTGTTGACTTACTAAACCTGTTTCTTCACTACGCCCTAAATAACTAAAATCAAAAAGGTAATCAGTTGGTCTATCTAGAGCAAAACTAAAAAAATCACCATCTTTTTCTGTATCATTATATATAAAAGCTCCTGCAAATAGACGAAGATTAAGTTGCCTGTTATTTAAAAATACTTTCCTGTAATTTATAGTAGTTGATAGTTTACTGAAATTTTTAGCTATCTGATAATCAAATACATAAGATGTGAAGTCTAAGAGGTTGAAATCAGAGTACCGATATCGTACGTTAAATACACTATAATCAGGAGTTTCTACAGGATTATTGTCATCTCGTTCTCTAAATACGTTTACACTACGAATAGATAAGCGTTGTCGTTCATTAGATCTAAGATCTTGTGGTCTCCAATAAAAATCTACAGAAGGGGAGAAGCGCCTAAATAGAAGATCTGGTGCATAACTAAACATACTACCACTAAATGCATATTTGATTTGATAGAGATCGTAATCCGCGATTTGATCTCTATATTGAAAAAATGCAGAGCCGATTAGTTTTTTTGATAAAAAGCCATAACTAGGAGTTATTCTATAATCAAAATCTCTTCTTATAAAAGTCTTATTATAAAACTTGGAACCAATGGTTAAGCCGTCATATACATTGAACTCAAATTCTGGAATGTAAAAAATTTGACTTCGGGTTGGATCCTCAACATCTTGTAGGAATCTAAACTGTATGGGTTTATTTAGAAGTCCTTTAATATTCCTATGATTATTTCGTCTATTAACTTCAGGGATATTTTGATCATAATCTATTACTAGTTTATCAATGTCTTCATTGGCAATTTTAACCTTTTTCTTTCCAACAATGTCAGTAACCCAAGTTTTAGAAACTAATTGTCCATTTCTTAACCCTGCTAGCGAAACAGGCATTACATTGTTTCTTTTATTTTTTATAATGACTTCTAGAGAATCCTTTCTTTTTTTTACAGACTTAATTTTGAAGTCTAATTTTTCATTGGTTGGGATATAATCTTCAAAAAACCAATCTATATTCTTTGGGGTTAGCTTATTTAAGATTTTTTCGAACTCCTTAGAATTTGTGATTTTTAAAGTATTATTAATATAATATTCTCTTACGGCATCTGCTAGAATATTATCATCTTCTAGATAGTCTTCTAGATATTTAAATCCGATTCCAGCTTTGTATGCGTTTGCAATATTTTTATTGAACTTTACTAGTTTGTCTTGCGGTTCTGTTAGAGGTTGGTCTAAAAATAATCTAGCCATATTTTTGTAACCTAAAAAGTACTGATCATTAAAGTCTAAATCAGCAGCATGAAACCACCTTAATCCAATAATTTTACTGAGGTTTCCTATAATTTTCATATCCGGATAGTATTGTTCCGTATATGTCATCATGATATAAATGTGTATAGCATCCTTAATCCATGCATCATATCTTGGATTAATTATCAACGTCTTTTCTAGGTAACTTTCTGTAATGGATTTTAGTTGTTTAATTTCGTATTGAAAACCATCGGGAAAAGGTCTTAAAATATCTGGTAGTTGATTTAAACCATATACCGGGTTGTTTTTATAATCGTTTTCCGAAACTAATATCTTGTCAAAAGGGTAAGGACCTAATCGATCTTTTAGAAATTTAATGATTCTTTTTGTTGCCACACTTTTCATTTCAGGCATCAAATCGTTATCCTCAATATTACTAATGAGTTTTACTCCATTCATTCTAAAATCATAAAAAGAACTGTTTTTTTCTAAGTATAGATTTACTTCATTTCTATTATTACCTAGTAATTGAATGGTTTTAGTTTGGTCATTAGTGTTTAATGATTCTTTTTGATCAAATTCACTTGTGATTTCATAAGTTGATGGTATTGTTAAGCTAATTTTGTAATCTGATAAAGGAGCGTATAAATCATCGAGATGTTTGTGACTATATACTTGCCATTTAGTGTCATAAACGGCAGGGACTATATACCAATATTTTAAGCTGAAATTTCCATTTTTATGATAACCGTAACGAGTGAATTTTTCACTAGGTACTTTTACTTTGTATTCAATATTAAAGGTAGTGCTATCTCCGGGGAATAGGGATTTATTAATATTTAAACGTAGTATATCGGGTGTTTCGTTATAACGTTCAAAATTTAAGGTTTGACCAGACTTATTTTTAATAGACTCAATAGCAGTTGCTCCACGTTCGTAATCCTTAGCGAAGTAGAAACGTTTTAAAAAATCTTCAGAAAAACGTTCTCCTAAAGGAGTAGTTTTACTGACAAAACTATTGGCCCAATCATGTAAAAACACTTCTTGCATAGTGTCTTTTGAGGTATTGACAAAGGTGATTTCTTGTTGTATTGATATCACTTTGTTTTTAGCATCTAGAACTCCGTTAATGACAATATTATGCTGAGCATAAATACTAGCATGCAATAAAAATATAATAGAAGTTATATGGAATATTCTGATACGTTTCAATTTACTTTCAAAAATTTTATGGTATTACTATTTATATTGGTTGGAACAAGATAATACATTCCATTACTTATTTCGGATACGATTATATTAATAATACCATTACCGTCAGCCGAAAAAGATTGTACTTTTTGTCCTAAAGTATTGTAAATGTTAAAATGGATTGGTTCTGGACTATTAGTTATTTGTAAAGACAGGTTTTCATTAATTATGTTACCATTATTTAATTGTATTGTCCTTGTCATTTCTGTAAATTCTGATGTATCCAGTAATTGTTGGTTAGATTGTAATTCCATTACCACTGGTAAATGGTCACTCATATTGTATAATGCATCCCTTAGTGAACTATCAAATATTCCTACGCAATCTACATTATCAATCCTTTCATTGTAACAATTGCCATTATTACCATAAGCAAGATAACTATCAGACACGTAGCTTAATTCATTGTTATTCTTCATATTTTCCGACATTAAGATAAAATCAAAACGATCGTCTAATCCACTACCGCTACCTAGACCATCAAACTCATCATTATCAAGACGTGTACTTTGTGTATGTATACTGGTAAAAGTATTATTATTTGTCCAGCTTCCAGGTGTGTTAATAGGGTCTACCAAGGTAATCTTATTGTTGATATTTAGTAAAGCCTGATAAGCTGGTTCATTTGACGAATATATATTTAGATCACCAGCAAAAATTATATAAGCATTTTCATCTAGATTAGTATAGTTATCGATAAACTCATTGACCATATTTAATCGCTTTATTTCATTTTCCGAACCTCTACTGGCTTTTAGGTGACATACGAAAATTTCAATTCTAATAGGATTATTAATTTGATCATCTGATATTAATTCTAAAGTGTACCAATTAATATCCCTAATAGTAGTTGTTAGTCTTTGACTTTCTATTAGGGTAAACTTTTGATTGTTATAATATAATAATTGATGCAACTCCACATCCGAGTTAGAAAAATTACTTAAAAAGGGAGCACTAGAATAGTTGCTATTATCATCATTTAATGAATTATTCAATATTTCTTCACCTCCAATTGCTGTTTCCAATTCACAAATCATAAAAATATCAGGTTCATAACTATCTATTATAGTTTCTAATATTTCTTCTCTATTATCGGGTGGGGCAGTAGGATAATTCAGAACATTATAAAACATGGTTTTTATAGTGGTCTGTCCAAAAGAAATTTGGAAACTATAAAATAACATGAGTGATATGAATAATCCTTTCATTATTGAGTTTGTTGAGTTTGTGCGAAAAGGAATATCTATTAGAAATTCGGACTTAAATTGTATTTGCCATAGAACTTATCTAAAATTTGCAATACTTCTTCCGGTGTATCCACAATATGAATTAAATCCATATCTCCAGGACTAATATTTCCAAATTTATCTAAAAGTGTACTCTTTATCCAATCGATTAGTCCTCCCCAGAACTCAGTACTTACTAAAATAATAGGAAATGTCGCGATTTTTTTTGTTTGTATTAATGTAATAGCTTCGAATAGTTCGTCAAGAGTTCCAAACCCCCCCGGCATTACTACAAATCCTTGAGAGTATTTAACAAACATTACTTTACGAACAAAGAAATAATCAAAATCTAAGCTTTTATCACTGTCAATATATGGGTTATCGTGCTGTTCGAATGGTAAGTCGATATTTAGACCAACCGATGTTCCTCCTCCTAAATGTGCTCCTTTATTACCAGCCTCCATAATACCTGGTCCACCGCCAGTGATAACACCATAGCCGTGATCTACTATTTTATGAGCTACATCAACTGCAAGTTGATAATATTTATCATCTGTTTTTGTTCTGGCAGATCCGAAAATAGATACACAAGGTCCTATTTTACTCATTTTTTCAAAACCATTTACGAACTCTCCCATGATCTTGAAAATAGCCCAAGAATCATTTGTTTTTATTTCATTCCATCCTTTGTGACGTTGTTCTTTTCTCATAAATTTTATTTTATTATTTCAGTATATAACTGATATTTTTTTAACAAGTTGTTATTGTTACTATTTGTTTTTTAATTTAATAGAATTATTTATCGCAGCTCTTTTTCTAAAAACTTAGCAGTATAACTCTTTTTATTTTTGATAATCTGTTCAGGTGTACCTTTTGCGACAACTTCACCACCATTTTTTCCTCCTTCGTATCCTATGTCGATAATATAATCTGCCATTTTAACTACATCTAGATTATGTTCAATAATTAACACAGTATTCCCTTTATCAACTAATTCATTTAAAACTTCCATTAATACTCTGATATCTTCAAAATGAAGTCCTGTTGTTGGTTCGTCTAATATATAAAAAGTATTTCCGGTATCTCTTTTAGATAATTCAGTAGCTAATTTAATTCTTTGTGCTTCTCCACCAGATAGCGTAGTAGATTGTTGTCCGAGAGTAATATATCCTAAACCTACACTTCTGATAGTTTTAAGTTTTCGGAAAATTTTCGGAATCTGTTCAAAAAAATCACAGGCTTCATTAATAGTCATCTCTAGTACATCAGAGATGGATTTTCCTTTATATCTTATTTCTAGAGTCTCTCTATTGAATCTTTTACCCTGACATGTTTCACATTCCACATATACATCTGGTAAGAAGTTCATTTCAATAACTCGTAGACCACCACCTTTACAAGTTTCGCATCTTCCGCCGGCTACATTAAAACTAAAACGTCCGGGTTTGTATCCACGGATCATAGCTTCAGGTGTTTTAGAGAATAAATTTCTAATTTCTGAAAATACGCCTGTATAAGTTGCAGGATTTGATCTTGGTGTTCGACCAATTGGTGATTGGTTAATATCAATTACTTTGTCAGCGTTTTCTAACCCCTTAATTTTTTTATAAGGCATTGGTTTTTTAACCCCGTTAAAATAATAAGCATTTAAAATAGGGTATAGAGTTTCGTTGATTAGGGTAGATTTACCACTACCAGAGACTCCAGTAACCGCTATCATTTTTCCTAAGGGAATATCAATGGAAACATTTTTCAAATTATTTCCCGTTGCTCCTGTTAAAGAAATTTTCTTCCCGTTTCCTTTTCTCCTTTTTTCAGGAACTTTGATTTCTTTTTTACCACTTAAATAATCAGCAGTAAGTGTTTCGTGGAGCATTAAGTTTTCAGGAGTACCTTCACTTATAATTTCTCCTCCGTGTTTGCCTGCTCTAGGACCAATATCAATAACGTGATCCGCTCGCTCTATCATGTCTTTATCGTGCTCTACTACGATAACTGAATTACCAATATCCCTAAGCTGCACTAAAGAGTTAATTAACTTTTCATTGTCCCGTTGATGCAAACCAATACTGGGCTCATCTAATATGTACAAAACTCCAACTAATTGAGATCCTATTTGTGTTGCTAATCGAATTCGTTGTGCTTCTCCACCAGAAAGTGATTTACTGCTGCGGTTTAAAGATAGGTAGGTCAATCCAACGTCAATTAAAAACTGTATTCGTGCATTGATCTCTTTCAGGATTTCACCAGAAATTTGTTTTTGTTTATTACTTAGTTGTTCAGGTAGTTTTTTAAACCAATCTGCTAATTCACTAATGTCCATATTAGCTAGATCGGCGATACTTTTTTCGCCAACCTTAAAGTATAATGATTCTTTTCTTAGCCTGGATCCATTACATTCTGGACATTCAATATTGTCCATAAAATCCTTAGCCCATCTGCGTAAAGAAGTAGAATCATTATTTGTATAAGTATTGTCTATAAACGTAGCAATTCCTTCAAAGTCAATCTTATAATCTCTCTTAACGCCAAGAGTTTTACTATCTACAGTGAATTTTTCTTTTCCTCCATAAAGAATGATTTCCATTGCGTCTTCAGGAATCTTTTTTATAGGATCACTTAATTTAAAATCAAAACGCTGTGCTATTAATTCTAACTGTTTAAAAATCCAGTTATTTTTTTGTGGGCCTTGAGGTACTAATCCACCTTTTTTGATAGATATGGAATCATCAGGAATAATTTTTTTTACGTTTACTTCGTACAGGTTACCTATCCCATTACATTTTGGGCAAGCACCTTTTGGCGAGTTGAATGAAAAGTTATTCGGTTCAGGATTGGGGTAGGAGATTCCACTAGATGGACACATCAGACTTCTACTAAAAAATCTAGCTTCTGTGCTATCTTGTTCAATTACCATCAATACATCATCCCCGTGATACATTGCGGTATTGATCGTTTCCATTAAACGTTTAGAGTTATCCTTGTCATTTGTTACCGCTAACCGATCAATCACAATCTCTATATCGTGAGTTTTGTAACGATCTAGTTTCATCCCTTTGGTAATATCTTTGATCTCACCATCGGTTCTCACCTTTACAAAACCTTGTTTAGCAATTTGCTCAAAAAGTTCTCTATAATGCCCTTTTCTTGATCGTATGACAGGAGCGAGAATGTTTATTCTTTTTCCATTAAAATCTTTAAGAATCAGGTCTTTTATTTGCTCATCACTATAACTTACCATTTTCTCACCAGTGTTATAGCTATAAGCATCACTTCCACGAGCAAATAATAATCTTAAAAAATCATAAATTTCAGTAATAGTTCCTACTGTACTTCTTGGGCTTTTACTTGTGGTTTTTTGTTCAATGGCAATTACTGGGGATAGTCCATCTATTTTATCTACATCCGGTCGTTCTAGACTTCCTAAAAATTGTCTGGCATAAGCAGAAAAAGTTTCAATATATCTGCGTTGTCCTTCTGCATAAATGGTGTCAAAAGCTAATGATGATTTACCTGATCCTGATAATCCTGTAATAACAACAAGTTTTTCACGGGGTATGGTTACATCAATATTTTTTAGATTATGAACTCTTGCACCTAAAACTTCAATATTTTCCTCTGACTCTGCCATAAATTTTTAACCAAGAGTGCAAATGTAGTTATTTGTAATGTGTTAGTAAAATGCCGTTGGCTTTTACAATTGTTAAATAGCTGTTATAATTTTTTAACTATGACTACATAAAACCGTGATACTTTTTTATTTTAGCTTAAAAACGTAAATAAATGATATTAGGAATCGGCTCTAGAATTAAACATTCAACATATGGATTAGGTGTAGTTACCAATGTAACATCAAAAATGTATTGGGTAACTTTTATAGAAAATGGATTAGAAACTATTGATGTAGACGAAGATTTTGAAGTAATTGATGGGGTAGAAGAAGAAGTAGATACTGTTAGTTTTTATGAAGTGGAAAGAACATTTCGAGAGCTATTAAAAAAATATAGCGATATATCTGAAGTTGTACCAATTGCTGATAAATGGAAAGGTGGTAAAATCATATTAGAACCTGGAGATACGAATTTAACTTCTAAAGAAATCCCAATTGACACCTTTTTTCATAAAATAGTAATGGTGCGTGATCGTATCCGTGTTATGGAACAAAAAATAAATAGTTCTAAGGTAATAGATGATCAAGATAAAGTGGATTTACAACAATATATTACCCGTATGTATGGCAGTTTGACAACATTTAATGTGCTTTTTAAGAATAAATCTCAGCAGTTTACAGGAAGTAGTAAAAAATAAATGACTAGATATCCTTTAATAAAAAAAATTGGATTGATTTCCGGACCTATTCTGTTCTTGTTATTAATCAATTTACCTTTCGTATTCGTTTCAGAGGTTGCAGACAAGGTAATCTCGGTCGCAGTATGGATGATTGTTTGGTGGATTACAGAGGCAGTGTCTATATCTGTAACAGCATTGATTCCATTAATTTTGTTTCCTCTAATAGGAGTTTTAGATTTAAAAACGGTTTCCCAGAGTTATGGTAGTCCAATAGTTTTTTTATTTTTTGGAGGATTTGTAATGGCTTTAGCTTTAGAAAAAGTAAATCTTCATAAACGTATTGCCTTATCTATTATTAAAATAACAGGAACTAGTCCTGATCGAGTAATTCTTGGGTTTATGATTGCTACAGCTTTTATGAGCATGTGGATCAGTAATACGGCCTGTACAGTGGTTATGCTCCCCATAGCGCTATCAGTAATTCAATTGTTAATAGATGATAAGGACGGTTTTACTAAGAATGATCGAAATTTTGCTTTGAGCATAATGTTAGGTATTGCTTTTTCTGCGAATGTAGGGGGAGTTGCAACTATTATTGGAACACCTCCAAACTCTGTTTTGGTTGGATTTTTAGAAAATGAATATCAAATAGAGATCTCTTTTCTTAATTGGATGTTATTGGCGTTTCCTTTTTCTGTTTTGATGATTGGTATTGTCTATGTAGTTATAGTAAAATGGATATATCCCAATCGAATTAAAAGTTTTACTGCGTCAAAAAACGTAATTGATCAGGAGTTAAAAAAACTTGGTAAGATTAAAAAGACAGAAAAAAGAGTGTTAACTATATTTTGTGCAGTGATATTTTTATGGATCTCTAGAACTACGATTAATGGGTTTTTTCCGGAATTGACTTTGTCAGATACAGGTATTAGTATGATGGGAGCATTTGCACTATTCGTAATTCCGTTTAAATTGAGTAAAGGAGAGTTTACCTTGATTTGGAAGGATACACAAAAACTTCCTTGGGGGATCTTAATTCTTTTTGGTGGTGGATTAGCGTTGGCTAGTGGTTTATCTCATGCAGGATTAATAGAATTGGTAGCTAATATGATTGCTGCTAATAAAGGGCTGAGTTTATTGGTTGTTACTTTATTATTAATTGTTTTCATGCTTTTTATGACTGAATTGATGAGTAATGTAGCGTTGGTTGCGATTTTTGTTCCTGTAGTAGCTGGAATTGCTTTAGGGTTAGATATACCGATACTCCATTTATTAATTCCTGTAACAATGGCTGCAAGTTGCGCTTTTATGTTGCCGATGGCAACACCTCCTAATGCTATTGTATTTGCTAGTGGTTATGTAAAGGTGTCTGAAATGGTAAAAGCAGGATTGATTCTAAATATTATTTCGGTAATACTGTTGGTTTTGTTGTTTAAGTTTTATGTATCGTTATTGTTTTAGTATTAAGTGAAAAAAGAAAAATTCTTAAACGCGGGAGCTGTAAGTATAAGTTGATGTTATTGCTCTTGATTCCAGGCTCTTAAGTTACTAATAGGGATTCCAATACCTAGTGTTTTATGATATTGCGCTAAATATGCGCCACTGTCCGTAGTTTTCCAACGTTCCCAACTGGCCTCTATACCGCCTATAGGAATTAATGAAACCCACATTTGATAGGTTGTCGGTATATAGTTTTCGTCCACTTTCCATAAATATGAATCTCCGGGAGTAGTACCTCCTGAGCTATAAGTAACTAATAAACCTTTAGTGTTATTTTCTAGATTGATTAATTTTCGAGTTACTCCTTTATCAAAAAGTTTGTGTGGTGCTACTACCCAAAAAGAATCATTGTTAAAGTAGGAGAGCGCTTTGTTTAATAACTTATCTTTTTCAGGAGAATTAATCAATTTACCATTTTCAGTAATGATACTGTTTTCGAAATTTTGTAGATCTAGATTTGCTTTATAGGTATCCCATTTTACTTCGACTTTTCCAGATTTTTTATCCCAGAGATAATGATTTTTGTCTCTAAAAGACCACTGTATATAATCCGTATTGATGAATTTATCATGATGGACTGCTTTTTGGATTTGTAAAGCAAAGTTATCAGCTTCTTCTCCTTCAATGCCATCAGGCATTTTTTGATGCAGAGAAAAATATAGAATAGCAATTAAAAATATTACAATGACCAATATGCTGGTGAAAAATATTTTTAAAAGTTTAAAAAGTCTTTTTTTCAAGAGAGTAAAGTTTTATTCAGTTTTAAAGATATTAAATCAAACTGAAATTATAATGAAGCATAGTATTCAAAAGCATCAATTATTACATCATCAGATACTATGCAGTTATATTTTGCATCACCAATTGTATTTAATAAAACAAAATAGATATTTCCTTTTTCATTCTTTTTATCATGAATTAGTAGTTCCATGATTGCTTTGTAATCATTAGGATCTATATCGATTTTTGGAAATGTAGCTAAAATTACTTGTGTAATCTGAATAAGCTCTAGTTCTGTAACAGATAGTTGAGCAGCAGAAATAAATCCTTCTAAGATCATTCCAATAGCAATTGCTTCTCCGTGGAGTAATTCAGGTTTTTCTGGATGTGTTAGGTAAAACGATTCAATAGCATGACCTAAGGTATGACCAAAATTTAGATATTTTCTAATATTCTGTTCTGTTGGATCTTCAAAAACAATTTTATTTTTAATTAATACAGAATCATAAATTAATTGATCTAAGTCATCCGTAGTAAGCTTAGAAAGGTCGCTCATTTTATCCCAATATGCTCTGTCTTGTATTAATCCGTGTTTTAGCATTTCTGCAAAACCGCTACACATTTGATTAACAGGCAGAGTTCCTAAAAATTCAGTATCCACAAGAACCATTTCGGATTCGCTAATGACTCCCACCATATTTTTAAGATTCCCAAGATCCACACCTGTTTTTCCTCCAACAGAGGCGTCCACCATTGCTAATAAAGAAGTTGGTACATTGATGTAATTGATGCCACGTTTATAAGTGCAGGCAATAAAACCTCCTAGATCAGTAACTACACCACCTCCTAAATTGATTAATAGACTTTTTCTATCTGCTCCGTACTCTGCAAGTACGTTCCAGATGCTTGTACAAGTATCTATGTTCTTGTTGATTTCTCCAGGTTCAATCTCTAATACTTCGATCTCATATTCTTTTTCAATTTTACTCATAAAATGAGCGTAACAATTTTGATAGGTATTACTATCTACAAGAATAAAAATCTTCGAATGGTTTGCTTTTTCCAAATAAGCATTAAGAGCAGTGTAGCATTCATCGTTAAAATATACGATAGAATCTTTAGAAACTATGGGCTTCATAAATGGTGTTTTAACAGGCTGTGAAATTAAGTAGAATTTGTAATAAAATAAACTTCCAAGTTCTATATTTGCAGATATCTTAAAACAAATAGGTGGTATGTGATAATACCATTGTTATTTTAATGAATTTAGGTTGATTGTTAAGAATCTTTAAAATTTAGACTTAATGAAGGAACATACTTTGTTTGATAATACTGAAACTGCTTTTGCTTTAAAAAGTGATTCGGAACTGGAGAGAGCATACTTTCTTTTTAAAATGATAGCTAATGAGCCACTTGTTCGTATAGGTACTGCGGTGACTAATTTTGCTTTAAAAGCTCATCTTCCTGTAAAGGGGTTAATTAGGGCAACAGTTTTTGACCATTTTTGTGGAGGAGTAGATGAAGAAGATTGCATTCCAGTAGTTGAGAGAATGTATGAAAAAGGTAGAGTTTCATCTGTTTTAGATTATTCTGTAGAAGGAAAAGAAGAAGAAGAACAATTTGATCATGTGCTAGATAAAACCATGGGGATTCTAGATTTTGTGGATCAAAAAGAAGCTATTCCTTTTGGGGTATTTAAACCTACAGGTTTCGGAAGGTTTTTAGTGTGGCAAAAGAAAACTGAAGGTGCTACATTAACTGGAGAAGAAGAGGAAGAATGGAATAGGATAGAAGAACGGTTTGATGAAGTGTGTAAAAAAGCATATGAATGTGATGTCCCATTGTTGATTGATGGAGAAGAAAGTTGGATGCAAGATGCTGCTGATGAGTTGGTAGCTAAAATGATGCGAAAGTATAATAAAGAAAAGGCTATTGTATATAATACACTACAGTTATACAGACATGATCGATTGGCTTATCTAAAAGAATTACACGAAGAAGCTAAGGTATATGGTTTTAAGATAGGAATGAAAATTGTTCGAGGCGCCTATATGGAAAAGGAAAATGATCGTGCGGCAGAAAAAGGGTATAGAACACCTATCTGTGAAAACAAAGCCGCTACGGATCTTAATTTCGATACTACTTTGGATTATATATTGCAAAATTTAGGAGATATTGCTGTATTTATAGGAACTCATAATGAAGATAGTTGTTATCAAGCTATTGAATTGATGAGAAAACAAAAAATAGTAAAGAATGATCCTAGAGTTTGGTTAGGACAATTATACGGTATGAGTGATCATATTAGTTTTAATTTGGCTGCAGAGGGATATAATGTTGCAAAATATCTGCCATTTGGTCCTGTAAAGGATGTTATGCCTTATTTAATTAGAAGAGCGGAAGAAAATACTTCTGTTGCTGGACAGACAACTAGAGAATTAGATTTGTTATCTAAGGAAAGAAAAAGAAGAAAGTTGTAGTTTTAGTACATGAATCTAAATCAAGTTACAGTTCCGTCTAAGAATGTAGAAAAATCTATTTCTTTTTATGAGAAACTAGGTATACGATTAATTGTTAAGGCTTTGCCTCATTACGCTCGTTTCGAGTGTTTAGATGGAGACGCTACATTTTCTATCCATCAGGTTGAGAAATTGCCTGAAGGAGATGGTGTTTATGTTTATTTTGAAACAGAACGGTTAGATGAGGAAGTAGAACGTCTTCGGAATGAGGGAATAGAGTTTGATCAATTGCCAATTGACCAAAGTTGGTTGTGGAGAGAAGCAAGGCTTAGAGATCCTGATGGAAATCAAATCATATTGTATTTAGCAAGGGATAATCGCAAAAATCCACCTTGGAGAATTAATTAATGATACATTTATAATACTTAGATTGAACTTAATTTAATAGATATACTGAAATCTATACTAATTTGATTTTTATAGTTGATGAATGACTTAATACTTAATAAAACATTTACTGATCAAGATTTTTCAAATCAAAAAGTGCCAGGTGCAGAATACGATAATTGTACATTTGTTAATTGTAATTTTACAGAGACAAATTTATCTGTTGTATTATTTTTAGAGTGTACGTTTACGAATTGCAATTTCACCAATGCTATGGTAAAACAGACTTCGTTTAGAGATGAATGTTGTTTTGAAAATTGTAAATTACTTGGAGTGAATTTTAGTAGTTGTAATAATTTTATGTTTTCTGTAAAGTTCGTTGATTCTAGTTTGGATTATGCTTCTTTTTATGGTTTTGAACTGAAAAATACTTCATTTGTAGGGTGTAAACTAATAGGTGCTGATTTTACAGAAGCGGTTGTTACTGGCACTGAATTTAAAGAGTGTGATTTATCGACTGCTATTTTTGAGCAGACAAATGTAGAAAAAGTCGATTTTAGAACTGCAAGAAATTTTGATATAGATCCTGCCAATAATAAATTAAAGAAAGCTAGGTTCTCTAAAAACAATATAGAAGGTTTGTTAAAAAAGTATGATTTACTTATTGAATAGATTTCATAACACTTTCTAGAACATTTATAACTGTGATGATTTCCTTTTTATTTAAAGCTGCAAATCCTATCCTTATCCCATTATGTCCAGAATTGTTATTATCATAGCGTTTCCATTCTGGGTTAAAAGCGATATTTCGTTTTAGTGCCGCAGTCATTACAATATCCCAATTATAAGGCTTCTTCAGTTGTACCCACACTGCCATTCCACCTTTTGGTATTTCAAAATCAAAAAAATCTGTTAGTTTTTCTTTTAGTAAACCGCAGAATAGGTCTCTTCGTTCTTTATAGATCTTTCTTACTTTGTTGCTATGTCTTTGAATATCTCCATTAATAATCATTCTGGCTAATGTTTGTTCTAATAAAGTGTCGCCTTGTCTGTCTAAAATCCGCCTTAACCTCGCAGCTTCATCAACAACTTCTTTAGGAGCAACAAAATAACCAATTCGTAATGCTGGTGCAATAATCTTTGTAAATCCTCCGATATAAATTACATTTCCATGTGTGTCGTTACTAGCTAATGGTAAAATGGGAGCGTTATTATAATGAAAATCATAGTCATAGTCATCTTCAATTATTGCAAAGTTATTTCGTTGTGCTAAGTCGAGTAAATGCATGCGCCTGTCTGCCGATAAAGTTACGGTAGTAGGATGATGGTGATGTGATGTAACATAAACAGCACTAATAGTATGTTTTTTGCATACTTCCTCAATTTCTTTAGTGTTAATACCTTGCTTATCTACAGAAACACGTTTTATGATCCCATTTGCTTCGGTAAATGTATTATCAGCTGTCATGTAATTTGTATCACCAGTAATTACAATTTTTTTATCATTTAATAATAGTTGACTAGCAAGATAAATACCCATTTGACTCCCTCTGGTAATAAGTATATTTTCTATGGATGTTTTTAACCCTCTACTTTGATTCAGATAGTCTACTAATACTTTTCGTAATTCAATATTTCCGTGTGTATCACCATATGTTAATAGTTCCTTGTGATGTTTTTTATTTGTAATATTTCTATAATTTTTGGCTATATCTTCTATGGGTGCTAATCGGTGGTCCGGAACACCTTCATCTACTTTGATTGTAGCTTTTATAGTTTCTAGACCTTTTATAATAAGATGCTTACGCTTTTTAAATCTAAAGCCAATACTGTTTTTAGATTCTAAAGAATTGGTAGATTTTGTGATTTTTTTTGGGTTAATAATTGGTAAATTTTTATTTACAAAAGTTCCTTTTGCGGGAATACTTTGAATCCAATCTTGTGACATCAATTCATCATAAGCTGCTACTACAGTTTTGCGATGGATGTTTAAATCTTCTGATAATTTACGTGATCCAGGAAGTTTTGTGGATGGAGCTAATTTACCAGATTTTATAAAGCCTATTATTTGATCACATAGTTGTAAGTATATATGTCTGCTAGAGGCTCTATCTATTATAATATTGCTTTTAAAAGGAAATATAACCGGACTACTCATATTGTATGAACTGGATTACTTTAACAATCCACAAAACTACTAATTTTGAATCAAATCAAAAAACGAATAAGTAATGTCAGAATATCAAGTTACATCTCTTAATAAAATAATTAGAGGAGCAAAAAGAGGAACCTATAATAAAGAAGAAATTAATAAAATTTTAGATGATACTTTTTTATGTCATGTTGGATATGTTTGGGATAATCAAGCAATAGTGATACCTACTGCATATGGTAGGGAGGGAGATACGATTTATATTCACGGTTCATTAAAAAACAGAATGATGGTTAATTTGTTGGAAGAAGGCAAGGCAAGTATTTCCGTTACTCATCTTGATGGGTTGGTTTTAGCAAGATCGGCTTTTCATCATTCCGCTAATTATAGATCCGTTACTGTTTTTGGTAATGTGCGTAAAGTAGAAGAGCCTAAAGAGAAGATGAACGCTTTAGAATGTATTTTGAATCATATGGTCCCTGGACATTGGGATAATGTAAGACGACCAAATGAAAAAGAATTTAATGCTACTTTAGTAATGGCTATTAAAATCGATACTGCCTCTGCTAAGGTTAGGGCAGAAGGTGTTATAGATGAAAAAGAGGATCATGATTTACCAATTTGGGCTGGCGTGATACCAATGAAAGAAGTAGCATATGAGCCAATTTCGGAACCTGATCTAAAAAATGGAGTTGATATTCCTGATGCAGTATTAAGATATGTGAATAATAGAAGTTGATATTTAACTTAATAATGTTAATTTGATTGATATGTTAGAAATTAGACCTACTTGTGAGAACTGTAATGTATTATTGCCTAACAGCAGTAAAGATGCGATGATTTGTACTTTTGAATGTACATTTTGTAAAGATTGTGTTGATAATATACTCCACAATGTTTGCCCTAATTGTGGAGGAGGTTTTACTAAAAGACCATCTAGACCTTCTGAACTTTTAGAAAAATACCCTGTAAGTACTAAGGTTGTTTATAGGCCTATTGATAAAGAGATGTTTAATGAACTATTGCAGAAATATAGGGATATAGATTCTAGAGAACGCTAGTTAGAGTGAGTGTACAGATACGAATAGCTACGATTAAGGATGTTTCCGATATTTCTTATCTAGGAAAGAAAACATTTGATCAAGCTTTTGGATATCTTTTTAGAGATAAGTAGGATCTAATAGATTATTTGGAGAAGACATTTTCTGAAGAAAAATTGAGAAGTAGTACCCTAAAATTGGATAACATATTTTGGATTGTATTTTATAAACAAAAAGCTATAGGGTGTGCAAAAATTCAGTTGCAAACGCAGTCTAAGTTTCTTAAGTATAGAAAAGTTTGTAAACTACAAAAACTCTACATTTTAAAAGATTATGTTTCAAAAGGGATAGAAGCCCAATTACAAAAAATAATAATCAATAAAGCAATAGGGAATAGTTACGAATATATTTGGTTGTCTGTACTTAAGTCAAATTAAAGAGCAGTAGCTTTTTACAAGAGAGACCATTATACTATTGTAGGAGATCACCTTTTTGATATTGGTAAAGAGGATTTTGATTTTTGGGTGATGAGCAGAAAAATTTGACTATTTTAACATTTCTAAAGCGTTAACTTTGGCAATAGAATCACAATTTGTGATATGTAATCCTATCTTCTTTTCTTGTGCCTTACCTTCTATAAAATAAGTATTACAAGAATCTAATTTTGTATTACTCTTTCCAAAATCTACGCTTCCTGAAGCTAATATGGTTGAGATGTCGGCAGTATCTATACTATGTTTTTGCATAGATGCTAAAATATCTTTTGAAAATACACGTTCCTTGATTCTAATGTTTTTAAGTACTCGGGCGTTTGGAGAATAGTCACAAGATGCATTTTTTCCGCCTAAAAAAAACATGAGTAAAAACAATCCAATAATAAATCCGAAAAAGTAAAATCCCAGTCGATGCGCTAGTTTCATAGATGTTCTAAAATCAATGATCAAAAGTAATGAAAGTTTTGCATTTATAAACTTTCTATACAGCAAAGAATCTCAAGTAAAATTTCCTAATTATTAAAATTAAAGGATTAATAAGTTGATATCACGATAAGAAAGATCAAACCAATCAGCTATTGATTTACTGGTTAGGATTCCGTGATAAAAATATAATCCACTCTTTAGACCTCGATCGAAACGTACAGCATTCTCGATACCTCCCTCATCTCCAATTTGTAACAGGTATGGGGTAAAGATATTACTAATAGATAAAGATGAAGTTTTTGCGTAACGTGATGGGATATTAGGTACGCAATAATGTACCACTCCGTGTTTCTCAAAAGTAGGATGATCATGTGATGTTACTTCACTGGTTTCGAAACACCCGCCCATATCAATGCTTACATCTATAATCACAGCACCATTTTTCATGCGTTCTACCATAGTTTCTGATACAATGATTGGTGATCTGTTTTTTCCTCTAACAGCGCCAATAACAACATCGCAACGTCTTAAGGCTTTTAATAAATTTTTGGGTTGTATTGTTGAGGTGTATAATGGTCTCCCTATGTTGGTTTGAATACATCTAAGTTTTGTAATAGAATTGTCAAACACTTTTACATTAGCTCCTAATCCTATGGCAGAACGAGCTGCAAATTCACCTACTGTACCTGCACCAATAATAACTACTTCTACCGGTGGTACGCCACTGATATTACCCATCATTAAACCTGAACCTTGAGTAGCGCTGCTCATTAACTCTGAAGCTATTAAAACTCCAGCAGTACCTGCAATTTCACTTAACGCTCGCACAGCTGGATATGCTCCATCGGCATCTCTAATAAATTCAAATCCTAAAGCAGTAATTCTCTTTTTTGCCAATTCTTGGAAATATACCTTAGATTGAGTTTTTAACTGCAAAGCTGAAATTAATACAGTTTGCGGATTAATGTGTTTTAATTCTTCTATAGAAGGCGGTTCCACTTTGAGAATAATAGGGCAACCAAACACTTTTTTAATATCATTGGTGATTTCTGCTCCTGCTTCACTGTACTCACTATCAGTAAAACTTGCTCCCAGTCCAGCATTGGTTTCTAACAATACTCTATGACCATGAGCCGTTAAAGCCGCAACGGCATCGGGAGTTAGGCATACTCTTTTCTCCTGATAACTAGTTTCTTTAGGGATCCCAATAAAAAGTTTTCCTTTTTTTCGTGCCACTTCAATCATTTCTTCCTGTGGCAGGAGTTGTTCTTTAGTAAAAGGAGAGGATGGTTTGCTCATTTGTGTGATATTCTATATCTCAAATTACGAATAAAAAAGGATAGCATCCAAATTTAGTATTGCAGTATTTATGAAGATTTATATGTGTAATAAAGAATTAGACGGATATAATTCCATTATATTCAAAACCTAGTAAATTTTGATGTTTTGCAATTATCGAAGTTTGTTCCACCAAGGTTTTTTGTTGGATTTTTTAATGTTGTCTAACTCGGATAAATCAATATTATGAATTTTGTCAAATATTTTGACTCTAATTGCATAAACAATAGAGATTATAACGATAACAAAAGGAATTAAATAATAAATTTCTTGACTATCAACTATTTCTGAGTCTTCATTTAAGATTGATATTAGTTGAAAAAAATACAAACCAATTGGGATTAAAATTATTTTACTCCACCAATTTTTACAAGTAAGATACCATATAATAAAGAGCGTAAGAGGAATTAATTTACTTAAAGCTACCCATATAAAAGTACTTACACTTTCGTAGTATTTACTTTGATAGGTGAAAAAAGAATTTTCCCAGATGGCACCATCTGGGAAAATATCTGTGAAATAAAACAAGAAAGGTATAAAAGCTATTAAAATTGCAATGATACTACCTGTTCGTAGGCTTTTTAATTTTTGGTTTGATGTGGGTTGACATGGATTTTGAGATAGCTTTTCCTTGTTGGGTGTTGTCATTTTGTGTGGTTGAGGTATTGAGTTTTGTCTGGTTGTCATTATCTACATCGGAGATCATGTAGGTTGATAGGGAAAATAAAAAACTAAAAATAATGGTTGTTGTGATTTTCATCTTTATAGGGTTTAAATTAGTTAAGGCCCAAACTTAGATGAAAATCTATCGGTAGCTCAATTTAAAAAAATTGTAGTTTTGCAAGCTGTAAGAACGCTATTTTGTTACTGAAAAAAAGTATCTCTCTTACGTGATTCCTGTTGAAAACCATATTTTTATCGATTAAGTACTAGTAAAAAACAACAATAAAAATAGACTATTATAACTGTAAGAAAAAGCGTAACTCTGTTAAAGTTTATTAAAATAGCTTTTTTAACATCTTTTTACCCTAAAAAAAGTACTCTTTTACCATCGTTTAGAAGTTCGATTTTAACTTTAACACTATTTTCTGGTAATAAATTAGATATTTTTTCTGGCCATTCTATAAAAATCCAGGCATTTGTATCGAGGTATTCTTCAAAACCAATATCATATGCTTCTTCTTCGTCCTGTATTCTATAAAAATCAAAATGATAAATAGTATTTTCCTCTCCTTTATATTCATTTACTAAGGAGTAGGTTGGGCTAGAGATTGTGTCTAGAACACCTAATTGTTTGCAGATCTCTTTTATTAGGGTTGTTTTACCAACTCCCATCTCGGCATCAAAGAGTAATGTTTTACATTTTGAATTGGTAATAATTTGTTGTGCAGTTTGCGAAAGTTCGTCTAGGGTATACGTTATTTTCACTACAATTCGTTTTTTAAATGACTTATAAAGGTTCAATAAAGCATATGTAACAATTTTATTGTTACATATGCTATTTAATATATGTTTTGTTTATCGAGGATTTAAAACCGCAAAAGGGATGATCATTTCCTCAAGAGAAACTCCTCCATGTTGATATGTGTTTCTATAATAACTTACATAATGATTGTAGTTATTAGGATAGGCAAAGAAATAATCACCTTTAGCAAATATAAACGAACTACTCATATTTATTGAAGGTAGATGTATTGTTTTGGGATTCGTTGCTGCTAGGACTTCTTTGTTTTCATAGGTAAGGCTTTTACCCGTTTTGTATCGTAAATTTAAGCTAGTATTCTTATCACCAATAACCTTCGAAGGATTTTTTACATTGATGGTTCCGTGATCCGTAGTTATTATTAATTTGAATCCCATTTGTTGGGCTTGTTGAATCATATCCAATAAAGGGGAGTTCTTAAACCAACTCTGAGTTAATGATCGGTATGATTTATCATTAGAAGCTAACTCTTTTATTACTTCCATTTCTGTTTTACTATGCGATAGCATGTCGACAAAATTATAAACTACAACAGTTAGGTCGTTATCTTTTAATCCTTTAAAATTGGCAGCTAAAGTTTTTCCAGATCTTTCATTGGTAATTTTATAATATTCGTGTTTAATATCAAGGCCTAATCTTTGTAATTGGGCGGTAAGGAATTCATTCTCGTTCATGTTTTTCCCTCCTTCATCTACATCGTCTAACCAGAGGTCTGGATGCCTTTTCTTCATGTCTTCAGGCATAAGCCCCGAGAAAATGGCATTACGGGCATACTGTGTAGCTGTAGGTAGAATACTGCAATATGATATTTCCTCTTCTTTTTTGTAATAATTATTGACAATAGGCTCAAAAGCTTTCCATTGATCATATCTCAGATTATCAATAACAATGAATAACGTAGGTTGATCTTTACTGATTTCAGGAACCACTTTTTGTTTAAATAATGTATGAGACATAATTGGCGCGTCTTCATCACCATTAAACCAATCTGGATAGTTCTTGTCAATATATTTACAAAATTGCGAATTTGCTTCGACCTTTTGAGATTCTAGAATCTCAAACATACCAGTATCTTCAATGTCTTCCAACTGAATTTCCCAATACACTAATTTTTGATATAATTCTACCCATTCCGAATAAGAATTTACCATAGCCATATCCATTGCTATTTTTCTAAATTCTTGCTGATAGTTAGAAGTAGTTTTCTCTGAAATTAACCTAGAATGGTCTAAATTCTTTTTTAAACTTAGTAAAATTTGATTTGGGTTTACTGGTTTAATAAGGTAATCAGCAATTTTACTTCCAATTGCTTCTTCCATAATATATTCCTCTTCACTCTTCGTAATCATTACCACAGGAAGACTATCATTTTTTTCTTTAATTTCTGATAATGTATCAATTCCAGATAGTCCAGGCATATTTTCATCAAGAAAAACAATATCAAAATTTTCTTCTTCGAGTGTTTCTATTGCTTCGGTACCACTTTGGCATTTGGTAACTTCATAATTTTTCTTCTCGAGAAATAATATATGTGGTTTCAATAAATCAATTTCATCATCTACCCAAAGTATCTTTATGTTGCTCATTCTATGCTGTTTTTTATTCGTTATTATCGGATGATTATGTCTTGAAAAATGTAATATGAATATTTATTTAATAATAATTATTTCTATAATTACATTTTTATTAAGTGACGACTTCTATTTTAAATAATTACAATTTTACTTTCAATATATAAAGGATATAGTATAATTCATAACGGTTAATTCGTAATTCTGAATTCATACATATATATTTGTTGATAAAAGTATCATAAACTTGAAAAAAAGAAATAAACTCAAAATATTAAACGATCCAATTTACGGTTTTATTACCATACCTAATGAACTAATTTTTGATCTCATTGAACATAAATATTTTCAACGACTGCGAAGAATATCACAGATGGGGTTATCCTATTTGGTGTATCCTGGAGCGCATCATACAAGATTTCATCATGCTCTAGGCTGTATGCATTTAATGCAGAATGCTGTGAGAGTCCTTCGTTTTAAGGGAGTTAGTATTTCTCCTGAAGAAGAAGATGCTTTGTGTATAGCTATATTATTGCATGATATTGGGCATGGTCCTTTTTCTCATGCTATGGAACATAGTATCGTGAATGAAGTAAATCATGAGGCTATTTCCTTAATGTTTATGGAAGAAATTAATAAAGAATTTAACGGGAGTTTAACGCTTGCTATACAAATTTTTAAAGGAGAGTATCATCGCCAGTTTCTTCATCAGTTGATTTCTGGACAGTTAGATATGGATCGATTGGATTATCTAAAACGTGATAGTTTTTATACAGGAGTAGCAGAAGGTAATATAAATAGTGAACGTCTTATAACGATGCTTAACGTTGTAGAAGATGAATTAGTAGTCGAAGAAAAAGGAATATACTCAGTAGAGAAGTTTTTATTAGCAAGGAGGCTTATGTACTGGCAAGTATACTTACATAAAACAAGTATAGTGGCAGAAAGTCTATTAATTAGAGTTCTAAAAAGAGCAAAAGAATTAGTTGATCAAGGAAAAAGACTAAATGCCAGTAAGCCATTATTGTTTTTTTTAGAGAATAAAATAACAGCAGATAATTTTACAAAAGAGGTTTTAGAAACCTTTTCAAAATTAGATGATTATGATATTGTTTCTGCAATGAAGGAATGGACTACTTCGGAAGACTTTGTATTGCGTAACTTATGCAATATGATAATTGATAGAGATTTATTGCGTATTAAGATTAAAAAGAAAACCTTTAATCCTGAAAAAATAAATAAGCGGATTGATGATTTTAGAGCAAAATCTAAAATTTCAGAAGAAAAAGCACGTTATTTTATATTTACTGGAATGATTTCTAATCAAGCTTATCATCAAAATAAGCAGAATATAAATATTCTATATAAATCAAGCAAAATAGTTGATATAGTGAGTGCTACGGATCAATTTAATTTAAAGGCGCTATCAAAACCAGTAACTAAATATTTTATATGTTATCCAAAGTACATAGATTAACACATTTTTTATACTTTTGTTGCTAATGATTTTTACAGCCACACAAATTGCAGGTATTCTAAATGGTGAAATCGAGGGAGATGAAACCGTAGAAGTATCAAAACTAGCAAAGATAGAAGAAGGGACTAAAGGTTCGCTCACGTTCTTATCTAACCCCAAATATACTCCATACATTTATTCTACTGATGCGTCAATCACTATAGTAGATAAAACATTTGAAGCTGAGTCTGATATTAAGACCACTTTGATTAGAGTAGATGATGCTTATAAAGCATTCTCACAGTTATTGGATTATTACAATATGGTAAAGATGAATAAAACAGGTATTGAACAGCCTAGTTTTATTTCGGAGACTGCTAAATATGGAGAGAATATGTATTTAGGTGCATTCTCTTATTTAGGTGATAATGTAAATATTGGAGAAAATGCCAAAATCTATCCCAATGTTTATATAGGAGATAATGTAACTATGGGAAATAACGTTGTTGTTTTTGCAGGTGCTAAAATATATTCTGAATCAATTATAGGTGATGATTGTGTTATCCATAGCGGTGCCATTGTTGGTGCAGATGGATTTGGATTTACACCTAATGAAAAAGGAGAATATAGTAAGGTTCCTCAAACAGGAAATGTTATTATAGAATCTAATGTAGATGTTGGAGCAGGAACAACAATTGATAGAGCTACTCTAGGGTCGACTATTATTCGAAGAGGAGTAAAGCTTGATAATCAGATTCAGATAGCACACAACGTAGAGATAGGAGAGCATACCGCTATTGCTGCCCAAACGGGGATTGCAGGTTCTACCAAAATAGGAAAGCATTGTTTAATAGGAGGCCAGGTTGGTATTGCAGGACATCTAGTAATAGGTAATAATGTCAGAATTCAAGCTCAATCAGGCATCGGAAGAAATATTAAAGATGGAGAAGCTATTCAAGGTTCTCCAGCACTAGGGTACTCAGATTATAATAAATCTTATGTACATTTTAAAAATTTACCCAAAATTGTAGATAGAGTATACAAACTTGAGAAAAAGATAGATGACAATGAGTAATTCCGTTGCAAACAAACAAAGAACTATTCAGAAAGAAGTAGAACTTAAAGGAGTAGGACTTCATACAGGAAAAGAAGTTACACTTACTTTTAAACCTGCACCTGAGAATCACGGATATGCTTTTTGCCGTGTTGATTTAGAAGGAAATCCAATTATAGAGGCAGATGCTAATTATGTTGTAAATACTCAAAGAGGTACGAATCTTGAGAAAAATGGCGTTAGTATTCAGACTTCAGAGCATGTTTTGGCTGCTTGTGTTGGTCTCGAAATTGATAACCTTTTAATAGAACTTAATGCTTCGGAACCTCCTATTATGGATGGTTCTAGTAAGTTTTTTATACAAGCTTTAGAACAAGCAGGTATCGTGGAACAAGAAGTAGAAAGAGATGAATACATTGTTAAAGATGTAATTTCGTATACGGATGAAGAATCTGGTAGTGAGATTATTGTAATGCCATCAGATGAATATCAGGTAACTACAATGGTCGATTTTGGCACCAAAGTTTTAGGAACCCAAAATGCTTCGTTAAAACACCTTTCAGAGTTTAAAGAAGAGATAGCAGACGCTAGAACATTTAGTTTTTTGCATGAACTAGAAATGTTATTA
The DNA here is from genome assembly GCF_900109375.1 of Aquimarina amphilecti. Classification (GTDB taxonomy): domain Bacteria; phylum Bacteroidota; class Bacteroidia; order Flavobacteriales; family Flavobacteriaceae; genus Aquimarina; species Aquimarina amphilecti. Next base: position 882,856 of record NZ_FOAB01000001.1, on the reverse strand, counting down.
GAACATGGTTTGATAAAAGGGGGAGATTTAAACAATGCGATAGTTTATGTGGACAAGGAATTAAGTTCAGGTACCATGGAAAAACTAAAAGTCGCTTTTGGAAAAGAATCTATTGCTATAAAACCAAACGGAATATTAGATAATTTAACGTTGCACTATCCTAATGAAGCTGCAAGACACAAATTACTAGATGTTATAGGAGATCTTGCCCTTATAGGAACACGTATTAGAGGAAAAATTATAGCAAATAAACCAGGTCATTATGTAAATACTCAATTTGCTAAGAAACTTTCTAAAATCATTAAAATTGAGAAGCGAAATAAAGTTCCTAAGTTTGATTTAAATCAGGAACCTTTGATGGATATCAATAAGATAATGACTATGCTTCCGCATAGACCACCTTTTTTATTGATAGATCGAATTTTAGAAATGTCGGATAAGCATGTTGTAGGAATGAAAAATGTAACGATGAATGAACCTTTTTTCGTTGGACATTTCCCTGGAGCACCAGTAATGCCTGGAGTTATGCAAGTAGAAGCAATGGCACAGACAGGAGGTATTCTCGCACTTAGTACAGTACCAGATCCAGAAAATTACTTGACTTATTTCATGAAAATTGATAAAGTAAAGTTTAAACAACAAGTACTTCCTGGAGATACATTGATATTTAAGTTAGAGTTGTTAACTCCTATAAGAAGAGGTATTTGCCATATGCAGGGTTTTGCGTATGCTAATGGAAAATTAGTTACTGAAGCAGAACTCATGGCACAAATAGTTAAATCAAAATAATTATTTAATATATATGTTATTATATATTAAAACATTAAAACAAAATAAATGAATCAGCCTTTAGCATATGTTCACCCAGGAGCAAAAATTGCAAAAAATGTAGTTATCGAACCTTTTACTACGATTCATAATAATGTAGTTATAGGTGAAGGAACCTGGATTGGTTCTAATGTTACTATAATGGAAGGTGCTCGTATAGGTAAAAATTGTAGTATTTTTCCTGGAGCTGTTATTTCTGCAACTCCTCAAGATAAAAAATTTAATGATGAAGATACTACGACCGAAATAGGAGATAACACTACGATCAGAGAATGCGTTACTATTAATAGAGGTACTGCGGATAGAATGAAGACCAAAATTGGTAAGAATTGTTGGATAATGGCATATTGTCACATAGCACACGATTGTATAGTGGGTGATAATTGCATATTTTCTAATAATAGTACATTAGCAGGTCATATTAATGTTGGAGATTATGTAGTTTTAGCTGGTATGGCAGCAGTTCAGCAGTTTTGTAGTATAGGTAATCACGCGTTTGTAACAGGTGGTTCATTAGTTCGTAAAGACGTACCTCCATATGCAAAGGCAGCTCGTGAGCCGCTTTCATATGTTGGAATAAATTCTATAGGATTACGAAGAAGAGGGTTTACGACAGAAAAAATAAGAGAGATACAATCTATTTATAGAATATTGTATCAAAGTAACTATAATAACTCTCAAGCAGTAGCAATTATAGAAGCAGAAATGGAAGCTACACCTGAACGAGATGAAGTATTAGAGTTTATTAAAAACTCTCAAAGAGGTATTATGAAAGGATATTTTTCTAATTAGATAATACTTATAGAAAAGAATATAACAATAAGTAATAGAAGATAACAATGGCAAGTACTAGTGATATTAGAAACGGATTGTGTATTAAGTACAATCATGATATATTTAAGATTATAGAATTTTTACATGTAAAACCAGGAAAAGGTCCTGCTTTTGTTCGTACAAAATTAAAAAGTGTTACTACAGGGAAAGTGATTGATAATACATTTTCTGCAGGTCATAAAATAGATGAAGTTAGAGTAGAGACTCACAAGTTTCAATTTCTATATGCAGAAGGAGATACATTCCATTTTATGAATACTGAAGATTATAATCAAATTACATTAGAGAAATCTTCTCTTGATGCACCAGGATTGTTAAAAGAAGGTGCAGTGGTTACTGTAATTATAAATTCAGAAGATCAAATGCCACTTTCTGTAGAAATGCCTGCAAGTGTAATTTTAGAAGTTACAGCTACTGAGCCTGGAGTAAAAGGAAATACAGCTACAAATGCTACAAAACCAGCAACTGTTGAAACAGGAGCAGAGGTAATGGTACCTTTATTTATTAATGAAGGTGATAAGATCAAAGTTGAAACAGAGAAAGGAACTTATAAAGAACGTATTAAAGAATAATTAATACACAATAATTATATTCTGAATTTCAAATTATATAATGAAGTTTCCTCAAACACATACTCTTAAACAAATCGCTACTATAATATCTTCGGAATTTATAGGAGATGAAGATTTTCCTGTTCTAGGAATGAACGAAATTCATGTAGTGACACCTGGTGATATTGTTTTTGTAGATCACCCTAAATATTATGATAAAGCATTAGAAAGTGATGCTACTGTGGTATTGATTAATAAAAAAGTGTCTTGTCCTGAAGGGAAAGCTTTACTTATTTCTGATGATCCTTTTAGAGATTTCAATAAGCTAACTACATATTTTAAGCCTTTTGAAAAAGCTACTTCCATAATTTCGAATACAGCAAAAATTGGAACTAATACAGTAGTTCAACCTGGAGTTTTTGTGGGTAATAACGTAATTATAGGGGATAATTGTTTGATTCATTCTAATGTTAGTCTTTATGATAATACTGTCATAGGGAATAATGTGACTATACATTCTGGAACTGTATTGGGAGCGGATGCTTTTTATTATAAAAAAAGACCAGAAGGTTTTGATAAATTAATTTCTGGAGGTAGAGTTGTGATAGGAGATAATGTTGATTTAGGTACATTATGCACTATTGATAGAGGTGTTACAGGTGATACTACGATACAGGAAGGATCAAAAATAGATAACCAAGTTCATATAGGTCATGATACTGTTATTGGAAAAAAGTGTTTAATTGCTTCTCAGGTTGGTATTGCTGGATGTGTTGTAATTGAAGATGAAGTTACTTTATGGGGACAAGTTGGAGTTACTAGTGGAATAACTATTGGTAGCAAAGCTGTAGTTTCCGCACAATCAGGTATTAGTAAATCATTAGAGGGTAATAAAAGTTATTTTGGTACACCTGCGGATGATTTTAGAAAAAAATATAAAGAAATTGCAGCGATTCGGCAAATACCCGAAATAATAGAAAAATTGAAGAATAATGAGTAAAACAGCAAAAGAGGTAGTTAAGTCCTTTTATCAGACGGATTTGATTCATAATATAGATGCCTTTTCTGAATATTTACATCCCGAGGTTGAATTAAATTGGAATAGTAGCTTTGGCTATAATAAAAAAGGTTTCGAGGATATTAAGATGATGTTTAAGGAAATGTCTAGTTCATTCGAAACTTTTAAATGTGAAATTAGTCATCTTTTAGAAGAAGATGGTATGGTGACTATCAGGTATACATATGTTGCTACGACTATAGAACGACCAGATAAAGAAGAAGCAATAGCACATTTTATTGCAATCTGGGAGTTAAAAAATGATAAATTATATAGAGGATATCAAATAAGTCAGCAAGGAGATAATACGCAAGAGAATTTAAAGTCATTTTTTTCTAAATAGATTATTTATATCTAAGAAATTAGGTTCGGTTTTTTATAAAACTTCATTAAAAGCTTTATGAAATCAAAAAATTAAAAAAATGTTTTTTTTTGATTTTTCATTTTAACTATAATGTTCAAAACCGTACTTTTGAAACTGCTAAAAAAAATAAAAAAATCATAACGCAATGAGTGTTCTAGTAAATAAGGATTCTAAAATAATAGTTCAAGGTTTTACAGGTAGTGAAGGTACTTTTCACGCAGGTCAAATGATCGAGTATGGTACCAACGTTGTCGGTGGAGTTACTCCAGGTAAAGGTGGTCAAGTTCATCTTGATAAGCCAGTTTTTAACACGGTAGAAGAAGCAGTTAAGCAGGTGGGAGCAGATACCACTATTATTTTTGTACCACCAGCATTTGCTGCAGATGCTATTATGGAAGCAGCGGATGCAGGAATTAAAGTTATTATAACAATTACAGAAGGTATTCCTGTTGCGGATATGATTACTGCTTCTAACTATATAAAAGATAAAAATTGTCGTTTGATCGGTCCTAACTGCCCAGGTGTTATTACTCCAGGTGAAGCTAAAGTTGGTATTATGCCAGGATTTGTTTTCAAAAAAGGAAATGTGGGGATTGTTTCTAAATCTGGAACTTTAACATATGAAGCGGCTGATCAAGTTGTAAAACAAGGATTAGGAATTACTACTGCGATAGGTATCGGTGGAGATCCAATTATTGGAACTACTACAAAAGAGGCGGTTGAATTATTGATTAACGATCCAGATACAAGTTGTGTTGTAATGATAGGTGAGATTGGAGGTCAGTTAGAAGCTGATGCTGCAAAATGGATTAAAGAAAGCGGAACTTCTAAACCAGTTGTTGGGTTTATTGCTGGAGAAACTGCTCCTGCAGGTCGTACGATGGGGCACGCAGGTGCTATTGTAGGTGGAAGTGAAGATACTGCTGCTGCTAAAAAAGCGATCATGAGAGAATGTGGAATTCACGTGGTTGATTCTCCAGCGGAAATTGGTAAAAAAGTTGCTGAAGTATTAGGTTAGAAAATACGGAAAAGGGTATTTAATTATTTTATAATAATATATAAAAAGTCCAAGAGGTTTTTTCCTTTTGGACTTTTCTTTTTGGATCCGTGTTAAAGTATTCTTAAAAACCGTAACATGTATTAACATTTTGCGTTTAATAGAATGTTAAAGAAACAGTAACTTAAACTATTTAAATGAAATCATTAAAATCTCTCTTACTATTATCTTTAGTAGTACTACTAAGTAATTGTAAGAATTCATCAAATCAAGAAAAAGTTTCGGAAAAAGAAATTAAAGTAGAGAAGCATACAGATGCTGCTGGATTTTCTTATGAAACAGTTTCTAATGATCCGACAGGATTACGCTTATACACTTTAGAAAATGGATTAAAAGTGTACTTAGGAAAAAATCAAGAAGAACCAAAAATTCAGACTCTTATTGCAGTACGCGCAGGGTCGACTTATGATCCAGCAGATAATACTGGTTTAGCTCACTATTTAGAGCATATGGTATTTAAAGGAACTGATAAGATAGGAACTCAAGATTTTGAAAAGGAGAATGTTTTTCTAAAACAGATTTCAGATTTATACGAAGCGCATAAAAAAGAAACTGATACTGTTAAGAAAAAAGAAATTTATAAGAAGATAGATGAAGTTTCTCAAGAAGCCTCTAAGGTTTCTATAGCAAATGAATATGATAAGATGGTAAGTTCATTAGGTGCAGAGGGAACAAATGCATTTACGTCAAATGAGCAAACAGTTTATGTAAATAAAATACCGGCTAATGAATTAGATAAGTGGTTAACTGTAGAAAGTGAGCGTTTTAGTAAGTTAGTATTGCGTTTATTTCATACAGAATTAGAAGCAGTATACGAAGAATTTAATAGAGGTCAAGATAGCGATGGACGCAAGCAGTATTTTGCTGTTTTAGAAGGTTTGTATCCAACACATCCATATGGCACACAATCTACAATAGGGATATCAGAGCATCTTAAAAACCCTTCGATGGAGGCAATCCATGCATACTTTGATAAGTACTATGTGCCCAATAATATGGCTGTAATATTAGTTGGAGATATTGATTTTGATGCTACAATCAAAAAAGTAAATGAGTCTTTTGGGTCTTATAAAAAGAAAGAAGTTTCACATCCTACTTTTGAAAAATTACAGCCACTTACCACTCCAGTTAAAAAAGAGGTGTATGGTCCTACGTCCGAGTCGATTTATGTAGCTTTTAGAACTGAAGGAAAAGGAACAGAACAAGAAGTAATAGTTACTTTAATTGATTATATGCTTGCGAATTCTCAAGCTGGATTGATAGATTTAAACCTAAATCAAAAGCAACTAGTTCAGAATGCTTCTTCTTTTACAAATTTTGATAATGATTATGGATTCCATTTATTGTATGGAACTCCAAAAGAAGATCAAACATTAGATGAAGTTAGAGATTTATTATTGGCTCAAATTGAAAAGATCAAGAAAGGTGAGTTCGAAGAATGGTTGTTAGATGCTGTTGTTAATGATTTACGTTTATCCCAAATTAGACAATATGAAAATGCTTCTTCTACTGCATATTCTTATTTGGATGCATTTATAGGTTTCCAGGACTGGAAAAATCGTTTAGCGATGTTGGATAATATGAAGGAGATTACAAAACAACAAGTTGTAGAGTTTGCAAACACGCTATATGGTAATAATTATGTGGAAGTTCATAAAATTAAAGGAGAAGATAAAAGTATTGTAAAGGTTGAGAATCCCGGAATTACACCAATTGAATTAAATAGAGACAAGGAGTCTAATTTTTTACAAGAGTTTAACAAGTTAGAAACACCAAGTCTATCTCCTCAGTTTATTGATTACAAAACTGCTATTAAAGAGAACAAAACGAGTAGTGGATTGTCAGTGTCACATATTGAAAACCCTAACAATGACATTTTTAGTTTAAATATCATTTTTGATATGGGTAAAGATCATGATCCGAAAATGTCTTTAGCTGCTGGTTATTTAGATTATTTAGGTACTGATAAGTATACACCAGAACAACTTAAACAAGAGTTCTATAAAATAGGAGTTAGTTATAATGTTTTTACTGCGGATGATAAAACATATGTTGGTATTTCTGGATTAAAAGAAAATCTTGATGCAAGTTTAACGCTGCTAGAGGATTTATGGAATAATGCAGTGCCTAATCAGGAGACTTATAATAAATATGTAGACAAGGTTTTAAAGGGTCGTAAGGATAATAAAACTCAGAAAGGTAATATCTTTTGGAATGGACTTATGAGTTATGGTAAATACGGTGAAAATTCACGTTTACGTAATATTTATACAGCTTCAGAATTACAAGCAATGAGTCCGCAAGAATTAGTAGATAAGGTTAAGGAGTTACGTAATTTTAAACAACGAATTTTCTATTATGGTAATGATATCAATGGAGCTATAACTTCTTTAGATAAAAATCACATCGTAAAAGCGGATTTATTAGAATATCCTGAGAAAGCTAAATATCAAGAAAAGGAAACAGGAGGGAACGTATATTTTGTAGATTATGATATGGTGCAGAGTGAGATGCTTTTGTTAGCAAAAGGGGCGGAGTTTGACCCTAAAAAAATGGCAGCGTCTCGACTATTTAACACTTATTTTGGTAGTGGATTGTCATCCATTGTATTTCAGGAAATACGAGAATCAAAATCGTTAGCGTATTCAGCATTTTCAAGCTATAATCAAGCTAGAGAAGTAGGACAGTCAGATTATGTTATGGCATATGTTGGTACACAAGCAAACAAAATGCCAGAAGCGGTAGATGCGATGATGGAATTGATGACTGATATGCCAGAAGCTGAAGAACAATTTAATCAAGCTAAGACTGCAACTCTTAAGAAAATTGCAGCACAGCGTATAACTAAATCAGATATCTTTTGGACTTATGAAAACCTTAAGAAAAGAGGGATAGATAATGATAATAGAGAGGAAATGTATAATACCATTAAGAATATGGAGCTAGCAGATCTTAAAAAGTTTTTTAATGAGAATATCAAAGGTGAGAATTATAATGTTCTTGTTATAGGTAATAAAAAGGATGTTGATATGAAAGCCCTTAAAAAACTAGGAGAAGTTAAGGAAATGGATATAGATTATCTTTTTAACTATGAAAAAAATAATGAAGATGTTAAGATGTAATTAATAGATGATACAATTTTGTTTTGTAAAATCTAAACATAGCTTAATATTTGTAATTTACTAATGATAAAAATCCACGAAGAATATTCGTGGATTTTTTATTATAGTGTATTTAAGAACTATGTATCTTTTTAATTTAATAAGAGTAAATATTTCTATTAATGAAGCGTATATCTCTAATTCTTTATACTTATTCCGATTCAAGTTCGATCTCGCTTGTTGGAATAAACATTTCTAATAAGATGGCTAGAAACATTACAACTCCACATCCTAGTGCATTAAGCCATAAAAAAGGAAGCCAATCTTGCCACCAAACATAAATGATAATCACTTGTGTTACAATTGCGGCAACAAAAACTGCATTACTTTTTACAAATTTTATAAAGAAAGCTAATAAAAATATACCCAATACATTTCCGTAAAAAACGGATCCAATTATATTTACTAGCTGTATAAGATTGTCAAACAAGTTGGCAAAACAGGCGACTAGAATTGCTAATAACCCCCATATTAGAGTAAAAATTTTAGAAGCGTTAACATAGTGTTTTTCACTTTTTTCTTCTCCAATATTACGTTTGTATAAATCAATAGCAGTCGTAGAAGCTAATGCATTTAGTTCTGATGCTGTTGACGACATTGCAGCAGATAGTATAACAGCTAACAATAACCCAATTAACCCTTTAGGTAGGTTGTTAAGAATGAAGTGAATGAAAACATAATCTTTATCATTTGTTTCTACATCAGAGTTAGCTTCTTCAATTAATTCTTTAGCAGCTTGTCTAGTTTTTTTGTCTGATTTATCTAATGCTACAATTAATTCTTTAGCGTCTAACTTTTCTTTTGTATTTGTTGCCTCTAAATAATTTTGGATCGAAGTTTCTTTATAACTCTGAATTTCTAACAATTTATTTTCTAATTCCTTATATTCTTGTGCATATTCAGAATTTTCGACAGCAACAGCGGCTGTAGGATTGAAATTAAGAGGGGCAGAATTAAATTGATAAAATACAAACACCATAACCCCCACTAATAAGATAAAAAATTGCATTGGTATTTTTAACAATCCATTAAATAACAATCCGAGTTGACTTTCTTTCACAGATTTACCAGAGAGGTAACGTTGTACCTGACTTTGATCAGTCCCAAAATACGACAACATCAAGAATGTACCTCCAATAATACCAGTCCAAACCGTATATCTGTTGCTAAGATCAAATGAGAAGTCTAATACTTTCATTTTTCCACTAGCTCCTGCAATTTCTAGAGCTTTAGAAAAAGTAATATTTTCAGGTAGGTAGCTAATTATTAGAAAAAATGCAATAAACATACCTGTGAAAATAATTGCCATTTGCTGTTTTTGAGTAACGCTTACGGCTTTTGTACCTCCAGAAACGGTATACGCTATTACCAATATCCCAATAATTATGTTTAAGGTTGTTAAGTCCCAACCTAATACAGCAGATAGTATAATTGCAGGAGCGAAAATAGTAATACCAGCTCCTAATCCTCTTTGAATCAAAAAGAAAAAAGCGGTAATGGTTCTAGTTTTAAGGTCAAACCTGCTTTCTAAATATTCATAAGCAGTATATACCTTTAATTTATGATATAAAGGTATGAACACTACACAGATGATGATCATTGCAATAGGTAAACCAAAATAGAATTGAACAAATCCCATTCCGCTATGAAATGCTTGTCCAGGAGTAGAAAGAAAAGTAATAGCAGATGCTTGTGTTGCCATTACGGATAATCCAATCGTCCACCATTTTGCTTCATTTCCACCACGAATATAATCTTGAACACTTTTACTGCCACGAGTTTTCCAGACTCCATAAAGCACAATAAACAATAGAGTTCCTATTAATACGATCCAATCTATAAGTTGCATATGTTAGTTGTATATGGTAAGTAATAAATAAAAATTAATAGTAAAACACTTAATTTTAAATATCTAAAAATATTAGGAAAAAGTAGAGGTAATCCAATAAAAGAAAAGCAAATACAAAGCATTAGCAACCAATACAATTGTATATAGTTTTTTCCAAACTATTTTAGTATCCGAATCTCTCATAGTATTTATTATTTTCCTAAAGATAACATATTTGCAAATAATCGATATGCTCCAGAAACTCCAGCAGGAAATTCTCTAAAGAAACTTAAACCGGTATATACGTAATATCCTTTTCCATATTTAGCAATAAGTAAAGCACCTTTTTTTTCGGATTCTCCTTTATCATTTGCTGCAATTATAGGGACATACTCTTTAGACCATTCATTAGGGAAATACAAGCCTCTTTCCTGTACCCAACCTTCAAAATCTTTACTAGTAATTTTGTTGGGAGTATTTAATACAGCGTGATCTTTTGCTAATAATTTCATAGTAGCATTTTCATCTGTCACTCTATCTCTTGATAACTTTAAGGGATAAGGTCCAAGGTTGTCTGTTACTTTTAGTCTTCTATTCGTATTATACTGAATAACTAAATTCCCACCGTTTTTGACATACTCAAGAAGATGCTTTTGTCCAAATTTAAGTTCTTCTACAGTATTATATGCACGTATTCCTATAACAATAGCGTCAAACGCCTGTAGTGTTTTTTTAGAAATTGATTCCGGCGAAATAGTAGTTACCTGATATCCGATTTGCTGTAAACTTTCTGGGACAACATCTCCAGCACCTTCGATATATCCAATATTCTGACCTTTCTTTTTAATATCTAAACGAACTACTTTAGTTTCAGAAGGTAATACTACCGTTTGAAATGGTATATGATCATAATTGATGTTTATTATTTCATCAGAATATGTTTTTCCATTAACGTTTATTTTTGGTGAAATGTATCCTTCACTTTGATTTTTTGGTGCTGTTAAGGTGAAAACTACCGTTTTTTCTTCTCCTTTTTGTGTTAAATCAAAATCAATGTTTTTTGGTAATACTTCCCAGCCTTCCGGATGTTTTAAAGATATACTACCTTTAATATTTGGTTCGGAGCTTTTAAGCGTAACAGGTATTTGTTTTGAAGGGCTGTTAGCATAGATAATCACTTTATCTTTTATACTAGCAGAAATAGTAGGTATAATCTCAAATGGTTTATAAACTTCTCCTTTAACTGGATCATTAGTTTTGTACACAATATCTTTTGCATATGATATGATAATGCCTCCAATTTCTATTTTGAAAATAGCTTTTGTTTGATGCTCTGTTTCTGGCGTACCAATTAATTTTTGATCACTCACATTATACATTCCCAAGGTTCCCTTGCTGTTTAACCAATATGGAGTTGTGTTTTTGGTGTTAGCTATTATCCTACCTTTTAATTCGTAATTATTTCTTTTATTAGTTTCTAGATCAACATCAAGATTTTCTGAAACTGCAATAGAAGAAATATCAATTGATTTTAAACGTATAGCTGCGTTACTTCTATTAATAGCTTCAATTTTTATAGTTATATCGCTATTTTGAGTGGTATAAGCTTCGTTGGTAACTGCTTCTAAATATAGACCAGTTGTTGCGGCGATAATATCTGTTATCTCTTTAGTTTTAATCGTTTTCCAATGATTATTCTCTAATCCTTGTATTAATTGATATGCTTTTACCAATTGATTAACAGAAGCAGCAGGGTTTTTGAAATCAAAGTTTTTTTCTACTTCATATAAAATATCACCAATTGCTTTTCCTCCTTTAACTCGATTCCAAGAAGTATCTATTCCATCAAAAATGTTTGTTTTATTTTTTGGTAATTCTCCTTTAATTAATTCAACATATTCAGTTTGAGAACCTCTCGTTCCTGTGCTTCCAAAACCTTGTGATTTATGTTGACTTCGACTTAATGAGGCTATTTCTGTATTGGAAAGTCCTAAATCTGGATAATAAATACCAGTATCGAATTCTAAAAGTGCTGATTTATCTGCTTTTTCAAAATTTTCTCTACTTCCATAAAACCACCAAGAAGTATTAAAAAATAATCTCTTTGGTTGCCAGGTGTTCACATATTTTAATTGATTAGGATAAACATTCTTATCAGCTACTAAATCAAAAGCTTCTACACTTAGCATTGCTGAAGATGTGTGATGACCATGAGTAGTACCAGGTGTTCTATGATTAAATCTATTTATAATCACATCTGGTCGAAATTTTCTAATAGCCCAAACTACATCATTTAGAACTTCTTTCTTATCCCAAATTGCTAAGGTTTCATCTGGATGTTTAGAATACCCAAAGTCATTAGCACGAGTAAATATTTGCTCACCACCATCTGTGTTACGGGCAGCTAACAATTCTTGTGTTCTTATAACACCTAATAATTCTCTTATTTCAGGGCCAATTAAATTTTGACCTCCATCACCACGGGTAAGAGATAAATATGCAGTTCTAGCTTTTACCTGATTAGCCATGTAAGAAATAAGTCTTGTGTTTTCATCATCTGGATGCGCAGCAACATACAGAACGGAACCTAAAAAGTTTAATTTTTTTATGGCCTCATGAATTTCTACAGAGTTGGGTTTTTTAGGCTGTTGTGCTTTAGCAATATGAATACATAGAAAGCTTAGAACTATTACAGAAAGTAATTTTCGCATAATGTAGATTTGATAATAATTTTGTGTATTTCGTCAAATATAAAAAGATAAAATTCTCAGTTTTTAGGTTTAAGGATACTTTAACAGGACTATTTTGATCTATATATTAATCCAATTAAGGAACCTAAAAGCACTGTGATAGCTATCGTAGGTTTTGGGCCAAAGACTATTAATCCTATTATTAAACCGAATATACCTCCTAAGGCACTTGCAATAAAACGCCCAGCATTTCTTTTTTCATTAAGTACATAAATCATCGCTATTGATAATGTCATTCTTAAGGCGGCACCTACAATAGTTATATCTACAATATTTTTCCAAAAATGAGCAATAACATAAGCCAGAATTACTGTTATCACTGAAGCATAACGTAAGAGTTTTACTTTTTCATTTTTTTTTGATTTATAAATCATATGAGACGAAACTGCAAATATAGAAGTGTCTGCAGTGCTCATTAGTCCTGCAAAGAAAAGTACTAATAACAGAGGTACCCATGATTGGTTAACGAGGTTTTGCATTGCAAATATAAATACTGTATCTGGATCAAGAGTAGGATTGTGGTTATACACATATAACCCAATAATCAATAATAAAAATGCTATTAAAAGTACGGGAATGATTGCTAAACCTAAGCCTTTTTTTAAGGACTTAATATCCTTGGCAGCATAACATAATTGGTATCTATCCGCTAATCCAAATACAGATAATCCGCCATATAGTATAAGACCAATAATACTACCTAATTGAACAGTTTCGCTAGTAGATGTAGTCAAGATAGTATTAAAATCTTTTATGTCTAGTATTCCAAAAATTAGAAGGCATAAAAAAACTATGATAATAATAGCTTGAATAATATCTGTTAGTATTACTGCTTTATATCCAGATACTAATACATAAATTAATACTACTGATGTTGTAATTAGTAATGCAATGTCATATGAGAATAAATCAAAGTATGCTATTACTTTAGCTCCTCCAGCCAAAGAAAGAAGTACCCAAAAAAATTGTACAATTATAGTTATACCATTGGTAACCAGTCCTGTTGTTTTATTATTGGTAACAAATGTAGGTACATCTCCTTGTGTATAAAACCCACCTTGCATAGATAGTTTCTTGATTTTTGGCGCTGCCCAAAAGGCAAATAGGATGTAGCCAATTACAGAGCCAATAGACATAGCAAAAAGTCCCCAGCCAAATTTATAAGCATATCCAGTATATGTGATTAATGTACTTACTCCAATTGCACCAGCAAATTTTGAAAACAAAATTGTTAATCCATTACGATTTCTTCCACCAATTAAGAAGTCTTCTGTATTAGAAGATCTTGAAGTATAAATAGATAAACCAATAATTAAGATAATGTAAGAAACTAGGTAAAGGTAAATATCCATGTAAAGTGATTTGCTATGTTTCAAAAATAAAGAAAACCATTCAGAATAATTGGTTTGAGTTTATAGTAAAAAACATTAAATGAATGCTAGAAGACCTGTAACTACTTTTTCTTTTTGTAATCGACAATATCAATAATGTCAACATCCATATAATCAGCAATTTTTTGCAATCGTTCGAAGTCTTTTGCTAAGTTTTTTCGCTTTACAATATAATCTCCAGCTTGTGGACTAATGCCCAATACTTTTGATATACCGTAAACGGTTTTAGCTCCTTTACTTTTTTTAAGTAATCTTTTTAATTTCTTGTTAATCATATATTAATATGCTTATACGAAATAAATATACAAATAAATTTTTATTAAAAAAATATTTGTATAATCAAATAATATTTGTATATTCGAATCATACAAATCAAAACCTCTAAAAATGAAACTCTCACTAGTAATTGCAATGTTCTGCGTAACACTCGGATATGCAGGTTCTTTAGATTCAAATCCAATAAACGAGAAGGAAAAGAGTAAAAAAGAAAATAAGAAAGACAATGAAGTGAATACTTTGGTGTCTAGAAATTTTCACTCCATTAAGAAATGGAAAATGACAGTAGAGTATACTAATGGAGATGTTATTTCTAAGACGATTGAGATTAATGAGGGAATGTCTTCGAGCGGTATGGAACTAGCATTTGTAGAAGCAGAAAAGTATATAAAGACTTTACAAAAAGTAAAAAGTTATAATGTATCTCCTTTATCGGCAAATTCTTTTGTCTTATTAGCGGGAGGGAAGTAATAATCGATTGAACTTAACCTACGAAAAAGCCCACTAACTTATAAGATAGTGGGCTTTTTATTTTGTTAAATAAGAACTTTCCTTTGATGACTACTTTTTTCGTTCTACAAATTCTAATTGGTCAATTGCAACGTTAGTAGTGAATATGCCATAATTAACTACTGCCTTTCCTTTCTCTAGAATATCAATGGTTCCAATTGATTTGCCGTCAATCATTCTTACTCTGTCGCCAATTTTGAGAACTACTTTAGGTTTTTCCTTCTCTAACTTTTCTTCTTTTTTCTTTAGCTCTTTTTTCTTTTCGCGGATTACCTCAACTTTTTTCTCTACCTCTTTAACTACTCGTTCTTCTTTAGCTTTTTTAGCTCTTCTTTGTTTAGTGGTTTGTTTTGTTCTTTTAGAGTTTTCTACTTGCACTATTTTCATAAATTCATCGATAAGTTCTCTTTTCTTTTTATTATGAAAATATTTTTCGCTGATCTCATTTAGTTTTTGTCCTAAGTAAATCATACGTTGATTACTATCATATAATTCTTGATAGCTTTCTAACTTGTTTTGTAGTTTTTTGTTGATTTTATCCAATCGTTCTTTTTCATCTTCAGTTTTTTGTTCTTTTGTTTTTAAAGATGAAGTTGTTTTTTGGAGCTTTGATCTTTCCTTTTGTAAATTGGCTATACTCTTGTCAAAACGAATTTTACCACGTTCTACCTTTTTCTTAGCTTTATTAATTAGACTATACGGGATTCCATTTTTTTGTGCTACTTCAAAAGTGAAGGAACTTCCTGCTTCTCCTAGGTATAATTTAAATAAAGGTTCTAATGTTTTAGAATCAAAAAGCATATTAGCATTTGTCATATTTGGCAATTCATTTGCTAGCATTTTTAGATTTGCATAATGAGTTGTAATTATACCAAAAGACTCACGTTCATAAAAAACCTCTAGAAAAGCTTCAGCTAATGCACCACCTAATTCTGGATCACTTCCAGTTCCAAATTCATCAATAAGAAATAACGTTTTATCGTTACATTTCCTAAGGAAGTAATTCATATTCTTTAGTCTATAGCTATAGGTACTTAAATGATTTTCTATAGATTGATTATCTCCTATATCTGTAAGAATAGTATTAAACAGTGACATTCTACTGTATTCATGAACTGGTATTAGCATACCACTTTGGAGCATAATCTGTAATAACCCAACAGTTTTTAAGGTAATACTTTTTCCTCCCGCATTTGGACCAGATATAACGATAATTCTATTATTTTTATCTAAAGAAATTGTCTGAGGGTATGTTTTCTCGCCTTTTTCTTGATTATTAAGATATAGTAGAGGATGGTATGCATCTTTTATAGTTAGTTCTCGATCCTCTGTTATTTTTGGTAATACTCCATTAAATTTATTAGCGTATTTTGTTTTAGCAGCTACAATATCAATGTTACTAAGGTATTCCTGGTATTGTGTCAGTAGTTCAGAAAAAGGTCTTATTTTATTTGTAAGATCTTTAAGTATTTTGACAATTTCTTCTCGTTCTTCATATTGCAGATTGCTTAAAGTTCTACTAAATTGTAATGTCGCTTCCGGTTCTATATATACGATACTACCAGTTTTGGAATTACCCATTATTGCCCCTTTCACCTTACGGCGATACATTGCTTTTACAGCTAATACTCGTCTATTATCAACAACACTTTCTTTAATATCATCTAAATATCCGAAGCTATTGTATCTGGTGAGGTCACGACCAAAACTTCCGTTTAATTTACCTTGTACTTCTTGTATATCTTTTCTAAGTATACTGAGAGTGGGAGAGGCGTTATCTTTAATCTCCCCAAATTTGTCAACTACGATCTCAATACAGTTAATTACTTCTTTAGTAAAAGGTACCTGAGAAGATGTTTCATGTAGCACAGGATATAGTTCTTTAAACTTTCTAAAAAAGCTCAGTAAATCATTTGTAGTGATACTGATAGATATAATTTTCTTTAGATTAAAAGTTTCTAAAAAAGTGTTTTCTATCCCTAATAGTTGTAATTCTTTATCGATACTATCAAATCCATGATTGGGTATCTTGGAATCATTTAAATAAGAAGATTTATATTCAGATACTTGTTGTAATGAAATATGTAATTTTTCTTTTGTTGATAACGGTACAATTTGTAGAGCTTTTGTTTTTCCGTAATCTGTATTGCATAGATCAACTATATGACTAAGTATTGTATGGAATTCTAGATCTTTAAGTGTTTTTTCTGAAATTCGGATCATGGTGTTATCCTAGCTTTTAGGAGATATTCTTTTATGTTAATTTCTTTATTATAAAACTCAGTATGAGTTTACTTTTAGAAAAGTATTTGTTATAATTTTATACGTGAGCAAATGTAAACAATTGCATTTTTTTTTGATACTAAGATGAATGTAAATATTGAGAATAGTTGGAGAACACGATTAGAACAAGAGTTTGATAAACCATATTTTAAGAGTTTAATTGATTTTATTGAATTAGAATATGAAAAAGAGACTTGTTTCCCGCCTGAATCAGAAATTTTTTCTGCCTTTGATTACTGTAGTTTTGATGATGTTAAGGTTGTGATCATTGGTCAAGATCCATATCATGGTATTGAACAGGCTCACGGACTCTGTTTTTCTGTAAATAAAGATATTAATATTCCACCTTCATTAATAAATGTTTTTAAAGAAATTGAATCTGATCTAAATATCCCTTTTCCTTCCAATGGGAACTTAACACGTTGGGCTAAGCAAGGTGTTTTGTTATTAAATGCGACCTTAACGGTGAGAGCAAATCATGCAGGATCTCATCAAGGTAAAGGATGGGAAAAATTTACTGACGCTGTAATTCGATGTATTTCCGACAACAAGAAAGATGTTGTTTTTTTACTGTGGGGAGGATTTGCAAAGAAAAAAGGTGCAAAAATTGATAAGGATAAACATTTTGTTTTAAACAGTGGACATCCTTCTCCTTTAAGTGCAAACCGAGGGTATTGGTTCGGAAATAAACACTTTGGAAAAACCAATGAGTATCTTAAGAGTACAAATCGATTACCTATAGATTGGTAAGTAATTATGCAGCCTTTGGGATTCTCGTAGTTTTAGTTTTGGTAATGTTTGAATTTGTTACAGATTTTACTGCTTTAGCTTTTTTCTTATCAGAATCAACTGATTGCATACTGAATTTTAAAAGAATAAAATTGAATGCTATAAGCCCTCCAAGAATTAATAAAAATGTTGCCATGTCTGATTTGTTAGTTAATTATTAGATGCAATTACCTCAAAAGGTTGCGTACACTTTAATAATTGGTTTATTGGGGTAGGCGAGGCAAATGTACAAAAATATTTAAATCTTTTCTTACGGAAACCCCATAAGATGTGTGTTTTAAACATATCTTAAATATTTATTCCATTTGATTTAACTAATTATAAAAAAATATTAAAAATTTGAACATTTACCATCAATACCGCTTTATTATATAACGTTTATGTAATAGAATACCCTACTTTTAAAATCTATATCCTACATATAAGTTAGGTCTAACGATGATATCAGGGCTGTTTTTATGAAATAAATTTCTACCGATACCAAATCCAATATCTAAAAAGAATCCTTTTTTCGTGACAAATTTGCCTCCAACTCCAAACCCTAAAGCAAAATCGGTATATTCCATATCTACATTAGTACCACCAATGAAATCCCCTGCCACATTTGTTAATTCTACAAATTCTTCATGTTCTCCATCAGACAACATACCAAATCCTTCAATGTAAAATCCTCTTGCAATTCTGTTTCCAAAGAAATATTTATAACGTACAGTTAAGGCAATTTCTTTATCGAAAATTCCATCTCTATCGATGATATCATCATCATTATCTATTCCATCACTAAATCTGTAAAAGAAGTCTAATCCTAAGGTAGTATTGTTATTAAGTACCCTTTCATAACCAATATCTAATGCACCAAAAGCTATTATATTTACAGGGCTTAAGCTAATTTCATTTTTATTGATATCCCTTGCTGGTAAATCAGATTGATCTTGTGCAGTCATCTGCAATGTAAAAATAAGAGCAACTATTGTGAAAAAAAGTTTCATTCGTTCGTTTATTAAATTTGTTATTAGTAATTAATTTTTAAAATCGGGAAAGTATTAGGGAACTAATTTTATTCTAAAATTGACCTGATTTCCTTCTTAAAACAAACCAATAAAAAAATACCCTACCAAGAATTAGAGAAAAGTGTTTATGAATATTTAATTAATGTCGAAATAATATTAATTAAAAGCGATATCCCAAGTATAAATTAGGTCTTACAATAATTTCTGGGCTTTTGTCACTAAATAAATTCCTTCCAATTCCGAAACCAATGTCTATAAAGAAACCGTTGCGGGTTACAAATTTTCCACCTACTGCAAATCCTAAAGCAAAATCTGTATACTCTTGATCTACATAATTAGAACTAATAAAGTTTCCTTGATTATCAAAAACTTCAACATATTCTTCATGTTCACCAAAGGATAGCATTCCAAATGCTTCTATATAGAAACCTCTGGCAATTCTATCTCCAAAAAAATATTTAAAACGTGTAGTAAATGCTATTTCTTTGTCAAATACATCATCGGTGTCTATAAAATCATCATCATTATCATCATCATTATCATCGTCATCTGTCAAACGATAAAATAAGTCAAAACCTAATGTGTTGTTACTGGAAAGTATTCTTTCATAACCTAAGTCAAGAGCTCCAAATACAACTATATTAAAGGGATTAATACTAATTTCATTTTTTTTAATATCTCTTTTAGGTAGATCAGTCTGGTCTTGGGCAAAAGAAATCTGAAATGAGAATAATATAGTAGCTATTATTAGTATTTGTTTCATAATAAATTAATTGTTTTCCTACGTAAACAAGATGTACAAATAATAAAAAGGTTGCTTAGATTTCAGAAATTAAATCTTTAGGATCAATAATTTTATCGATGATATCTAACTTAAATAATTGATTCTGAATTTGATTTAGTGTTTTAGATTTTATTAAAGATTGACTCCATTCAGTAATTTGGATCCAATCTCTAATATCTTGTAATTGTTGATCGTATCTGAGTGAAAGTGTTTTATCTATACTAGGGATTTGTTTAAAATCGACAGTTGTATTATTAATAATTTGTAGAATATCTTTTACCCGATCTTTTTTTGTGTCTAAAATTTCCTCTCTTACTGCAATTACAAAACAGGGCCAAGGAGTAGGGCAATCGGCAATACGTCTAAATGTCTTATTATCTACTAACGGTTTTGTAGTAAAATGTTCCCACATGAAATAATCAGCATTACCATCCGTTAGAGCTTTTACCGCTCCATCTAGATTTTTAACTACTTCGAATTGTAGTGCAGAAGTGTCCCAACCATTATTTTGAGCATTCACATATGCCATTAAATGAGATCCAGATCCATATCTACTGATCGCTGCCGAAGTATTTTGTAGATCGCTTAGGTTAGTATATTTTGAACTGTGTCCTACATGAATACCCCATACTAATGGGGATTGGATATACGTTTGTACAATTTTAGTAGGGCTACCGGCAATAATATCTTTTATAATTCCTTCTGTAAGGATAATAGCGATATCGATATCATTATTTCTTAAGGCCTCACACATAGCTCCAGTCCCTCCAGGGAAATCGATCCATTCTAGTTCAATATCTTTTTCTAAATAAGCTCCTTCTTCTATGGTTAAATGCCAAGGTAAGTTGAAGTGCTCAGGAACGCCACCAATTTTTATAGTATGCATGTTATTAGGATTTCAGAAATGTTAAAAAAGTGTATTTCATCGATTTTATATGTTTTTTATCGTTGAATTATAAATAATATCATTACTTTTGAAATATAAATCTGATAATTCCGACTATATTTAGAGTAATTAAACCCAAATAAAACAATATTTGCTATGAAAAAGAATTTTTTAAGGAATAAAAATGCTCAAGTTAAGGTAGCCAAGTTAAAAAGTAATACATTAGAAAACGGAATTGTTGTTTTTATAGCCTTACTCTTAGCGGCTAATTTTTTAATCAGTTTAAAAATATTGTTCGGATAACATATTTTTAGGAGAATGTCTTTCATTAAGATATTCTCTTATTTGATATTGAGATTGTATGGACGGCTTATCGTCCATTTTCTTTTTGTAATTATTATTTTCTTCGTTATCCTGTATTCTGGCTTTTATTGTATCATTTAATTGGATATTTAATATCTCTATTAATTCTCGCTTACAATTGTTATTTAGCATAGGTACTAATACTTCAATACGCTTATCTAGATTACGGGTCATCCAATCGGCACTTCCAATATATAACCTAGGCTCTCCATTGTTTTCGAAATAGTAAATTCTGCCGTGTTCTAGGTATCTATCAATAATACTAGTTATTGTAATATTTTCGCTTATTCCATCTAATCCGGGAATCAAACAAGAAAAACCTCTAACTAATAATTCTATTTTTACACCAGCGTTATTTGCTTCGTATAATTTTTTAATAATATGTTTATCCTCTAAACTATTTAATTTTGCTTTTATGATGGCTATTTTACCGTTTTTAGCATTATTTATTTCATTATTTATAAGTTCTTCAAAGGTTTTTCTAGTAGTAAAGGGTGATACAAGTAAATGTTTTGGTCGTGGTAATATCATTTTGCCAGATAATACTTCAAAAACGTCTATTAAGTCTTTTGTGATTTTTGGATTTGCTGTAAACAATCCATGATCGCAATAAATTTTTGATGTTTTCGCATTAAAATTTCCTGTACCAATGTAGGCATAAGACGCAATGTTATTTCCTTCTTTTCTGTTGATTAATAATATTTTAGAGTGCACTTTGATTTTAGGGTAGCTATAGAAGACCGAAGCCCCTTTTTCTTCAAATATTTTACCCCATTTTAGATTGTTTTCTTCGTCAAAACGTGCCTTAGCTTCTACAAAGACAGTAACTTTTTTTCCATTTTCTAAGGCCTTTAGTATAGAGGTTGTTAATTCTGATTGTTTAGCTACTCTGTATAATGAGATTTTAATCTCAGTTACGTTTTTATCTGTAGCGGCCTGATTTATAAATTTTTGCACATAGTTAAATGACATATAGGGAAAATGTACTAATTGATCCCTCTGAGAAATCACATCGAAATAATCTGTATTATTATTAAAAGCTTTATGTTTTATTTCATTTGCAGGTTGATAATGTAAAATAGGATTATTAGTTGGATCTGGAAAACCAAAAAAATCACTGAAGTTATGATATCTTCCTCCTGGCATCATGTCAATTTTACCTAAACCAAAAAACTTACGAACTTTTCTTTTAACCTCTTTAGGCATTGCAGAATCGTATAAAAGACGAGTTGGCTGTCCATCGTTACGCTGCGATAAAGATTCTTTTATTTTTTCAGCTAAGACACCTTCAAATTCATCTTCAATGTATAATTCAGCGTCTCTAGATAATTTGATTTCAAAACAACCGCTGACTTTCTGTTCATCAAATATTTGATCAATATTAAGGTGTATTATATCATCTAAAAAAGCAATGGATGTATTGTTTTCTGACGGAAGGCATATAAACCTCCCTAATTCATCTGAAGGGATGTTGACAAGTCCGAAGTTATCTTGTTCTTCGAATGTTACTAGAAAATATAATTTATTGTTTTCTAAAAATACGTTCTTAGCTTCAGATAAGTCTATAATTTCTGCAGTAACTAAAGGTAGGATTTTGGAAATAAAATATTCGGTTGCAAATGCAAGTTGACTAAAATCAAAGTTTTTTTCTTGAACTAAATAGGTGTTATGTTTGGCTAGTTCAGGAATTAGTTCTTTGTGGAAAATTTCACCAAATCGTTCTTGTTGTTGTTTTACGCGTTGTAGAATTTCTTTTACTCGCTTGTTTGGTTTCAAAGCGAGCTTTTTTCTAAGCTGTTTATCTATTTTTTTTATTTGACGTAATCGAGAAACTCTTACCCTAAAAAATTCATCAAGATTAGACGAAAAGATTGCTAAAAACTTTAACCTTTCATAAAGAGGATTGGATTGGTCTTCAGCTTCTTGTAATACACGTTCGTTAAAGCTTAGCCAGTTTACATCTCTGTCTTTAAAAGGGTATTTGTTTAGATCCATATTTAAAATTAAATTATCCTATATAGTTTAGTTTTAACTAAAAGTTAAATCTAATCAGAATAACTAACAATTTTATCTAAAGTATATTTGATAAGTTTAGTAACCGCGCCTTCTGGATTAGTACTAAATTTTCCTGTTGCGCGATTAGCAATCATAGCATTCATAGATACCGCGCGGTGACCAAGTAATTTTGCCATTCCGTATATACCGGCAGTTTCCATTTCTAAATTTGTGATTTTTTTATCTGCATAAGAAAAACTTCCTATCTTTTCGTTTAAATTGGTATCAAAGAGTGGCAGTCTTAATACTCTCCCCTGGGGACCGTAAAAACCAACATTTGTAATTGTAAACCCTTTACTAGTTTCATCACTTTGTAAGTGTCTTCCGAGTTTTTTGTCGAAAGAAACTACATAAGGTGTTGATTTATTTTCACTCCAATTTAGATGTTTCATTAAGGGTTCTGATATTTGAGGGAACTGAATATCTTTACTGTCATAAAAATGTAATAAACTATCAAAACCAATAGCAAGTTCCGAAACAATAAAACTATCGATTGGGATTTCTGGTTGAATTGCTCCAGAAGTACCAATACGAATAATATTAAGAGACGTGTGATGTGTCTTTGGCTTTCTTGTTTCTAGATCAATATTTACCAATGCATCTAGTTCATTAAAAACAATATCTATGTTGTCTGTGCCAATTCCTGTAGATATAACAGTAATTCTTTTTCCTTTATATGTTCCGGTTTGTGTATGGAATTCCCTCTTAGTTATTTTGCACTCTATTGTATCAAAGTATTGAGTAACAATATTTACACGATCCGGATCACCAACAGTTATTATAGTTTCTGCTAGATGTTCTGGTTTAATATTTAGATGATAAATACTACCGTCTTTATTGAGAATAAGTTCAGATTCGGCTATAGCCATATTATAATTTTAGTAAATTATGTGTTTCGTTATTGTATAAATAGTCATATTTTTTGACTCCTCCATAGTGCCAATCTAGCATCTGCGTGTTGTAAAAATTCTTTTTTTGTTGTAATGCGAGGGTTCCTCTTTCAGATAATAAAAGACGATCTTTGGTTTGATCAAAAAATTGAAAGAGTCTTGCAAGCACACGTTTCATTTGCATATCACCATACCCATAAAATCCTTGGTATTCCAGAGCATATCCCATTAATTGCTTTATGTTTTTAATCTGATAGGTATCTACCATTTCTAGAATATTATGTTCTAATATGTTTAGTCCAGTAAGCATATTAGGAAATCGCTGTAGATGAGCTCTGAGGCATATGGATAAATATTCAAATGATGATTGCTTCTTAATTTGACCAGCAATTTTTTGAGGATTTGATTCACAATACAAAGTCCATATATGAGAAGCAAGTTCTAAATCGTTTATATTTAATAAGACTTTATTTTCAAAGTGTTGTTTTAGCTGCACATCGGATAATTCACAAAGTCCTAGGTGTTTTTTAGAATTTTCTACTCTACCACTACATATTAGATAAACTGGCGTGTCTTTGATTTTTTTTCTAAGTAATAAACTGATTACAGCAATCATATTTATATGACAAAATAAATCATATTCAAACCAAAGTATAATTTCATCATACTTTACAGGACTGCTTAATTTTTCAAGTTGGGAGACAAACTTTTTTTGATAGTCAGCTGGAGGGATTCTATAATATTTATTAAGAAATTCCTTTCGTTTTGCTATTGCTTTTTCGGTTTCAATTTTTACACTTGTTGGACCTTCACAAAGCATTTCACGCCAAGTTATGATTTCTCCATTTACAAGATGTAATTCTTTTAAGCGATCAGTCAAACTATCGCCGTTAGAAATATGTAATGTTTTAGCCCCCAATTATTTATGTTTTCAATATGTTATTTACTAATTCTATCCACCAACTCTTTTTACTTTAAATCCTTTTTCCTTAAGAATTTCCATAATTTTATTTCGATAATCACCCTGAATAATAATTCGGTCATCTTTAAAACTTCCTCCAACACTTAATTTGGTTTTTATTTCTTTAGCAAGTTTCTTAAAATCTTTATCAGCTCCAGTATATCCTTCTAATATCGTGATTGGTTTTCCTTTTCTTTTTTCATATTTACAGATGATAGGATCATCTTGCATCCATATGTCATTTTCATTTGTTAGATCTTTCTCCTCTTCAGTATGTTCGTGATCGGGGAATAAATTTTTTAATTGATCTTTTAAATCCATTTGTAATAATTATTTCTTAATCAAACCAATTTCTACTAGACGTTGATGAAGAAAATCTCCAGCTGTAATATCATCATATTGTTTTGGATTATCTTCAGTAATACATTCATCTAAACAATTTAATTTCATGTCACTCCTTGGATGCATAAAGAAAGGTATAGAATATCTAGGTTTGCCCCACTGTTCTTTTGGTGGATTAATCACTCGATGAATAGTGGATCGTAATTTATTATTGGTGTGACGTTCTAGCATATCTCCTACATTGATAACCAGTTCATCCTCTTGTGGTATTGCATCAATCCATTCTCCATCTTTACGTTGTACTTGTAGGCCTCCTGTAGAAGCTCCCATCAGTAGTGTGATCAAGTTGATATCTCCATGCGCACCAGCTCGTACAGCACCTTTTGGTTCTTCTTTTATTGGCGGATAATGTATAGGACGTAAAATACTATTTCCATTACTTGCCCAATGATCAAAATAATGTTCATCTAAGCCAATATATATAGCTAAAGCTCTTAGAACATGAATCCCAGTTTTTTCAAGCATTCTGTACGCTTCCATACCAGTATTATTGAAATCTTTTAATTCTTCTACAATAACATTGGGAGGGTATTCCTCTATTAAATTAGCATCTTCTGAAGGTTCTTGACCAAAATGCCAAAACTCTTTTAGGTCTCCTTCTTTTTTACCTTTCGCGTGTTCTTTTCCGAATGATATGTAACCTCTTTGCCCTCCTAATCCTTCAATCTCGTAGTTTTGCTTTTTTTCTACCGGTAAAGCAAAAAACTCTTTTACCTCTTTATATAATTGTTCTACTAAATTATCGCTTAAAAAATGATTTTTTAAAGCTACAAAACCTATTTCTTCATAGGCTTTTCCTATTTCATCAACAAACTTTTGTTTACGTGATGGATCATCAGATAAAAAATCTGCAAGATCTACACTTGGTATATTATTCATGGTGGTATTGTTTTCTTTAACTAAAATAGATGTATTTCATTAAAAAGACATTATGAATTAGGTCTTTTTTTTAAATAGTACCCATAACTGTCAAAATAATTATATTTTAACAAATAACTATTAAAACATAGTAAATTTAATTAATTCTTAGAATTGTTTGTGATAAATTAACAAGTGCTTAATAGTATTGTGATATTGGTTGTTTTTCTGAGATAAAAATAATTACATTTACTAATGGTTTTTGCTTTGGGAAACCATTAACTTATTTGAATTAACTGATTTTTTAGCAGTATGGCAGAAGAGAAATTATTATTTAATTATGATAAGAAAGAATATAGTGACGAACTATTAATTTCTTTGTATTTCAAAATGTTGAAACCTAGGTTGATTGAGGAAAAAATGCTCATTCTGTTAAGACAAGGAAAAATCTCTAAATGGTTTAGTGGTATTGGTCAAGAAGCAATTTCTGTTGGTGTTACTGCTGCTCTTGATCAAAATGAATATGTCTTACCTATGCACCGTAATTTAGGAGTTTTTACTAGTAGAGATATTCCTTTGTATAAACTTTTTAGTCAATGGCAAGGAAAAGCTAATGGTTTTACCAATGGTCGAGATAGATCATTTCACTTTGGTACACAAGAATATAATATCGTTGGGATGATTTCACATCTTGGCCCTCAGTTAGGAGTTGCTTGTGGTATTGCCCTGGGTAATCTTTTAAAAAACAATAATAAAGCTACTGCTGTATTTACAGGAGAAGGAGGTACCAGTGAAGGAGATTTTCATGAAGCTTTAAATATAGCCTCTGTGTGGAGTTTACCTGTGATTTTTTGTATTGAAAATAACGGATATGGATTATCTACTCCAACTAGTGAGCAATATAACTGTAAAAACCTAGCAGATCGTGGACTTGGATATGGCTTAGAATCGTGCATAATAGATGGTAATAATATTTTGGAGGTTTATGATAAAGTAAACACCATTGCAAAAAGTATTCGTAAGAATCCTAGGCCTGTTCTATTAGAATTTAAAACTTTTAGAATGCGTGGTCATGAAGAGGCTAGTGGCACTAAATATGTTCCCGAAGAATTGATGAATCATTGGATTTTAAAAGATCCAATAGATAATTACAGGGAATATTTGACAGAAAATAAAATACTTAAGGAGGAGGAGGATGATAAAGAAAAATTTGTTTTAAAGAAAGAAATAGAGTCACATTGGCTGCGAACTAATACCGAAGAGGTTGTTAAAGTTGATGTCAATAAGGAACTGGGAGATGTTTATAAAGCATTTGATTTTAAAGAAATAAAAGCTACTTCATTAACCAAGGAAATTAGATTAATCGATGCTATTTCTGATGGTTTAAAAGAAGGGATGCGGAAATATAAGGATCTTGTTATTATGGGACAAGATATAGCGGATTATGGAGGTGTTTTTAAAATTACCGAAGGTTTTGTGGAAGAATTTGGTAAAGATAGAGTACGTAATACACCGATTTGTGAATCTGGTATTATTTCTACAGCTTATGGATTATCGATTAATAATACTAAAGCCGTAGTCGAGATGCAATTTGCAGATTTTGTTTCTTCCGGATTTAATCCGATTGTAAATTTACTAGCCAAATCCAATTATCGTTGGAGTCAATCTGTAGATGTGTTAGTGAGAATGCCTTGTGGAGGTGGAGTGGGAGCAGGACCGTTTCATAGTCAAACAAACGAAGCTTGGTTTACAAAAACTCCAGGTTTGAAAGTTGTTTATCCTGCATTTCCTTTGGATGCAAAAGGACTACTTTTAACTTCATTAGAAGATCCTAATCCAGTTCTGTTTTTCGAGCATAAAGCTTTGTATAGAAGTATTAGACAAGAGGTTCCGGAAGGGTATTATACTATTCCGTTCGGGAAGGCTTCTAAAATAAAAGAAGGTAATCAAATAACTATTGTCAGCTATGGAGCTGGTGTGCACTGGGCGTTAGAGGTGTTAGAAAATAATATCGAAATAAATGCTGACCTGATAGATCTAAGAACCTTACAACCATTAGATGTAGATACTATTTTCGAATCAGTGAAAAAAACCGGTAGAGCAATAATTTTACAAGAAGATTCTATGTTCGGAGGTATAGCTTCAGATATTTCTGCGATGATTATGGAAAATTGTTTCGAATATTTAGATGCTCCAGTAAAAAGAGTATCTAGTTTAGAAACGCCAATTCCTTTTGAGCCGGGCTTAGAATCTCAATATTTAGCAAAAAATAGATTCGAAAAAGAGTTGATCAAACTTTGCACGTATTAATACCCGTTTTTAGGTTTCGAAAACGTTTTTGTTAATAAAAATGAGCAAGAATTTATATATTTGATTTACAGTGTTTTATGAATTTTTAGTCGATGAATCGATTTTTTTATGGGATGACGGAACATTATAGAGTATATTAAGGGTTAAAATCCCCTCGAGTATAAGTTGTGTGTTCTATTGTTAAATATTAATTTCGCGCAGTCTATGTGGAAAACATAGCGTAGGGGATTAAAAATCAAGGGGTAAATAAAAATACATGAAAACTAACCAATTAGAACTACTTAGTTCTTCTACTGTTTTAGTTACAGGAGCGGCAGGTTTCATAGGGTCAAATCTATGCGAAGCACTATTAGAAAAAAACAGTACAGTTATCGGTTTAGATAATTTTGCAACTGGGCATAAGAAAAATCTAACCGCATTAAACGAACATCCAAATTTTACATTTATAGAAGGTGATATAAGAAATCTAGATGATTGTCATAAAGCTTGTGATGGAGTAGATTATATATTGCATCAAGCCGCTTTAGGGTCTGTACCTAGATCCATTAATGATCCAATTACTAGTAATGATGTTAATGTTGGAGGCTTTCTTAATATGTTAGTTGCAGCAAGAGATGCAGGGGTTAAGCGATTTATTTATGCAGCAAGTTCTTCTACTTATGGGGATTCGGAAGCATTACCCAAAGTAGAGGATAAAATAGGAAAACCATTATCTCCTTATGCAATCACAAAGTATGTAAATGAATTATATGCTGATAATTTTAAAAGGACATATGATTTAGATACTGTGGGATTACGATATTTTAATGTTTTTGGTAGAAAACAAGACCCTAATGGAGCATATGCTGCTGTGATTCCAAAGTTCGTAATGCAATTTATGAAATATGAATCACCAGTAATAAATGGTGATGGATCTTTCTCTAGAGATTTCACCTATATAGATAATGTAATTCAAATGAATCTGAGAGCTATCGTTTCTGATAATGAAAAAGCTTTAAATAACGTATATAATACTGCTTTCGGAGAAAGAACTACTCTAAATGAATTGGTTACATTATTAAAAGAATATCTTTCTGATTTTGATTCAAAAATAAGTGATGTAGAAGTTAAAAAAGGGCCAGAACGTAAAGGAGATGTGCCGCATTCTTTAGCTTCTGTAGATAAGGCGAAAACACTACTTGACTATGATCCAAAATTTGATATAAAATCGGGATTGAAAGAGGCAGTAAAATGGTATTGGGATAATCTAAAGTAATTTTATAGGTTATCAGTATATAAATTAAAATATGTAAAAAAATGCAAAATATAAAAATAGGAATTATCGGTTTAGGATATGTAGGACTTCCTTTAGCCAGATTATTTGCAACTAAATTTCCTGTTATTGGTTTTGATATAAATCAAAACAGGATTAATGAATTAAGATCAGGAAAAGATACTACGCTAGAAGTTGAAGATAATGTATTACAGTCGGTGTTAAAAAAAGATTCTATGATGGATCAGGGATTATATTGTTCTGATGACCTGGAGGATATTAAAGATTGTAATTATTATATCGTAACAGTTCCTACTCCAGTTGATAAAAATAATAGACCAGATCTTACGCCTTTATATAAATCAAGTGAAACTGTTGGGAAGGTATTGAAAAAAGGAGATATTGTGATATATGAATCTACAGTATATCCAGGTGTTACAGAAGAAGAATGTATTCCAGTTTTAGAGAAAATAAGTGGACTAAAGTTTAATAAAGATTTTTATGCAGGATATTCTCCAGAGCGTATCAATCCTGGAGATAAATTACATACTGTAGAAAAAATATTGAAAGTTACTGCAGGTTCTACACCAGAGATAGGTGAAAAGGTAGATGCTCTTTATGCTTCTGTGATTACGGCAGGAACTCATTTGGCTCCAACTATAAAGGTAGCAGAAGCAGCTAAGGTAATAGAGAACTCTCAGCGTGACATTAATATAGCGTTTGTTAATGAGCTGGCGAAGATTTTTAACCTGATGGATATCGATACTAATGAAGTTTTGAAAGCAGCAGGTACAAAATGGAATTTCTTGCCTTTTAAACCTGGTTTAGTAGGTGGACATTGTATTGGAGTCGATCCTTATTATTTAGCTCAAAGAGCGCAAGAGTTTGGATATCATCCAGAGATTATACTAGCCGGTAGAAGACTAAATGATAGTATGGGACAATATGTCGCTTCCGAGGTTATTAAATTAATGGTTAATCATGATATTAAAATCAAAGGTGCTAACATATTAGTATTAGGAATTACTTTTAAAGAAAATTGCCCAGATGTAAGAAATACTAGAGCAGTCGATGTGATACAAAACCTTAAAGATTTTGGTACTGACATCGATATTTATGATCCATGGGCAAGTCCTTCGGAAGTAGCTCATGAATACGGTCTGGAAATTATAACCAAGTTGCCGGATTCTAAATTTGATGCTGTTGTGTTAACTGTTGCACATAAAGAATATTTAGATATAGATTTAAAATCATTACTAAAACCAAACGGTGTCTTGTATGATGTTAAAGGTATATTAAAAGAAGATGAAGTACACGGAAGATTGTAACAGAAATTGTCTGTTATATAAAGCAACATAAATAACCATAAACCAACCGCATTGAGCCAACTAAAAAAAGGAGCTTTACTTACGTATTTAAAAATCTTTTTGATTAACGTTATTGGAATTATGATAACTCCATTGATCGTTAGTTACTTAGGGAAGGATGAGTACGGGATTTTTAATGCTATTGGTGCTTTAATAGGTACAATTGCATTGCTCGATTTCGGACTGACCAATACAGTAGTTCGTTTTGTAGCTAAGTATAGAGCAGAGAAAGATAAAGAAGGTGAAGAGAATTTCTTAGGAACGGTCAGGATACTTTACTTTGCGGTTTCTACATTGGTAGTTATTTCCGGAACTATATTTTACTTCTTTATAGATACTTACTTTACCAAGTTTAATGCAGAAGAATTAAGCATAGCAAAAATGATGTTTGTTATTCTGGTTTTCAATTTGGCGATTCAATTACCAGGTATGATATTTACGGGTATTTGTAAAGGATATGAAAAATTTGTCTTTCCAGAATCTGTAGGGATTGTTAGATATATTTTAAGATCTTTAACGATAGTCGCTGTTTTGTTTTTTGGTGGAAGAGCAATTGCTTTGGTTATTGTAGATACCATATTTAATATTCTTACGATTTCGATATCAGCTTACTATGTATTAGTGAAATTGAAGGTTAGATTTAAGTTACATCAATTTTCTAAAGATTTTGTTAGAGAAATTTTTAAGTACTCTAGCTGGATCTTTCTTTTTGCAATTGTAAATATGCTTCAATGGAAATCTGGTAGTTGGGTTTTAGGAGCGGTTAGTGTGCCTAAAGTATTAGGTATTTATGGAATCGGAATAGCATTAGGAACGTATTATGGTGCTTTTTCAACAGCAATTTCTAGTGTGTTTTTACCTAGAGCTACACAGATGTCTGTTAATAATGCTAGTGGAGAAGAGTTGACTGACATGATGATAAAGCTTGGAAGGCTGTCTTTTATTATACTTATGTACATTTTTGGAGCATTTATGTTATATGGAGAACAATTCATAAACCTTTGGGTTGGAGGAGGAGACTCTACTGCAGATGGTCGATATGGTTTAGAAGAATGTAGAGAGATTTATATGATTGCTCTTATTATTATGATTGGATATACACTTCCTTTATTACAAGCTTTTGGAAATTCTATATTGGAGGCGAAAAACAAATTATCATTTAAAGCAATTCTTTATCTTGTATTTATGATATTGGGAGTTATCGCTGGTGGATTTTTGGCAATGGAATATAGTGCTATCGGAATGATGATAGGGCTTGTAGGTGGTTGGATGATTGTTCAAAATGTGATGAATTTTTATTACCATAATAAAATTGGTTTAAATATTATACGTTTTTTTAAAGAGTTATTTCATAAAGTTTTGTTGGTAGTACTATTGGTAATAGCTGCAGGATATTTTATCAATTATATTCCTGGTGAAGGATGGTTTAATTTTATAGCTAAAGGTATCTCATATACAATTGTTTTTGTGATTATGATGTATTTTGTTGGTATGTTAGAATATGAAAGAGAATTATTTAGAAAACCTATAGTTTCATTACTTAAACGAAAATAAATTAAAGAATGGATACATTAAAGTTACATTCAATTACATATTCAGATAATGGTCGTAAGATTAATTATGAGTATTCGGTGGATGCCAATATCCAGAAGCTATTTGAAGAGAATGAATCCTTTTATTCTAAATATCAAATAGATGTAAGTACTACTCCCGAAAGTATTTCTGTAATCCCTTTTTTATCGAACATATTGCCAATGGCTTGGTTTGCAGGTTTTACTATTGAAGTAGATGAAGTAGATGAAGATTTTTATCAAGCGCAGGAAAAAATAAAACAAGAATTCGCTAAAAGAGATACTGCTAATAGTTTCGAAGGAACATTGGTTGCAAAGAAATTGATTAAAAACTCAATAGAAAAGTCTAAGTCAGCAATGCTTTTTAGTGGTGGAGTAGATGCATTTGCGACATATATCAGAATCTATGACAAAACACCAGATTTAATAACACTTCATGGAGCTGATATTACTATCAAAGATAAAGAGCAATGGACTGATTTTACAGATTTTATTGAGAATGAGGAGCTTTTAAATGAAAATAGTAAGGAATTTATAGAAACAAATCTTAGAGATTTTTACACCTACCAGGTAGAACTTTTATTAAAAGATATTGGTTGGTGGGGAAAAGTACAACATGGGTTAGCGCTAGTAGGCTCAATTGCTCCTTTGTCATTTGTAAACCAATATAGCTCAGTGCATATTGCGTCTTCTTATACTGATCATATTGATATTGATTGGGGGTCAACACCAGAGATTGATGAAAAAATCACTTGGGGATCGGGTTTTCAGGTATTTCATGATGGTTATGAACTAAAAAGACAAGATAAAGTAGATTTGATAGCCAAATTTGCTTCGGAGAAAGATAAAAGATTTCGATTGCGCGTTTGTTATTCTGAAAAAAGAACAGAGTTTAATTGTAGTTACTGTGAAAAATGTTTTAGAACAATATTAGGGCTGATACTTAATAATCAAAACCCTAATGAATATGGATTTAAAGTTGATGGTAGTGTTTATGATAAGATTTATCAAATTCTGCATATAGGTTCAGGAAGTAAAGGAGTGAAATATTTTTGGTGGGAATTGATGGAGAAAGCAAAGAATGTAGATACTTTTTTTGTTTTTGATGATATTGAAACAGAGACCAGACATATGGATGAGTTTAGAGGAGGAAAGGTAGATAGACTTCTGGAAGAAAAAATAAACAATGCAAATAAAGGAACGAATAGAATTAAGTTTATTATTAGAAATAAGTTTCCTTGGATGCAAAAGATATATAGAAAATTAAAATAGATAAAAAACTAGGTAAATTGTAGAATTCATGAAATACGGACTACTTACATACGATGAGAATAAGAATTTCTTTAATGTTGGGGATAATATTCAAAGTTTAGCGGCTAAACAATATTTACCAAAGGTTGATACGCTATTAAACAGAGAGCGATTAGGTGATTATAAAGGAGATCCTATCAAGTTAATTATGAATGGATGGTTTACACACAATATTCATAATTGGGTGCCATCAGAGGATATAGATCCTATATTTGTTTCTTTTCATATGAATAACACTGCTGCACCAGCAATGTTAAGTGAAAAAGGTATTGCATATTTAAAAAAGCATGAACCTATAGGTTGTAGAGATCAGTTTACTGCTGATACACTTAAGGCAAAAGGCATTGATGCACATTTTACAGGTTGTCTTACATTAACCCTAGATTCTTATAAAGTAGATGATTCTGAAAGAGGAGATGATATTTATATCGTAGATCCTTTATATAGTTATCCACGTGCAGAAAAAGTATTTTACAATACTAAAATTACCATTAAAAATATTCTAAATGGATCCGCTTTTAAGTTAGGCAAGAAAAATAAGCATATAAAAAAGTTTATAAGTAAAGAATTGTTGGAAACCGCAACTTTTATTAACCAAGAACCTCCTTCTAATACATATACTGATGAAGAGAAATTCGACATGGCTGTTGAATTGCTTAATAAGTATGCAAAAGCAAAACTTGTTATAACCTCTAGAATTCATTGTGCTTTACCATGTCTAGCCATGGGGACACCTGTAATTTTTGTAAATGGTTTTGATAGTTTTGTAGATTCTTGTCGATTTGATGGGATTCTAGAATTGTTTAATAGAATTGACATTGATAGTAAAACTGGATCATATACTTCTAATTTTGGATTAGAAGGAAAAATAACCAACAATACAACCGTAAAAAACCTCGAAAAACACCACGAACTTGCCAATGCATTGAAAGAAAAAGTAACTAATAAAATCTAATCAATCACACAAACGATGAAAAGGGTATTCAAAAAACTGCTAAAAGATAGATTCTTTACAGCTCCAAAAAAAATGCAACAAAAACACACAGCATTTAGCAAAGAGCAATTAGAAGATCTAACGAAATCGCTTAAAGAAAATTATTTGGACCGGGGAAATACTAAAAGTAGATTATCCACAGAAGAATATAATAAAGCAATAAGTGGACAGCTTTTTGAACGTTTGTATTACAACAGAAATAGAATTGCTCCTTGGTTACATAATGTAAAGGATTTAAAGGGGGCTAGTATTTTAGAAATTGGATGTGGAACGGGAATTTCTACATTAGCATTAAGTGAACAAGGTGCTAACGTTGTTGGTGTAGATGTAGATGCCGGAGCATTGGAAGTAGCAAAAGATAGAATGCGGATTGCTGGATATGATGCAGAATTACATCATGTCAATGGAGAGGAGATTGAAGAGAATTTTAAGGATAGAAAATTCGATTTTATTATCTATTACGCTGTTCTAGAGCATATGACTGTTAGTGAACGATTAGAATCTTTAAAGCAAGCTTGGAGAATGTTATCTAAAGGAGGATATCTTGCTATTATTGAAACTCCAAATAGATTATGGTATTATGACTCGCATACCGCTGCACTACCATTTTATGACTGGCTTCCTGATGATTTAGGATATTATTATTCTAAATTTTCTTCTAGAAAAAACTTTAAAGATTCCTATAGAGAAATAGATGATGAAAGTATGATGAAATTTAAGAGATGGGGAAGAGGAGCTAGTTATCACGAGTTTGAGGTAGCGATCGCGCCATTAAAAGAAATGAATGTGGTTAGTAGTTTGATGAAATTTGAAAAATCTGCTTTTTTAAAAGTAGGTTTTAAAGGACTTCGATATATTAAGTTTTTAAAATCACTGAATAAAAATTTAACTAGTGGATTCTGTTATCCATATTTAGATATTGTAATAAAAAAATAATTAAATAAATCAGACACTTTCTAAAGTAAACCTTGATGAAACTTGTATATATTGTTAATCGTATTGATGGTCCTGGTGGATTGGAAAGGGTACTTTCTATAAAAGCGAGTAAACTTGCTGAAGAATATGATTATGATATACACGTAATTACTTTAAATCAAGATACCGATGAATTATTCTATGATTTTAGCTCTAAAATTTCTTATCATAATGTTAGAGCAAAAGGTAATCCGTTCTCAAGAATGTACCGATATGCATCTGGTCTACGTAGTATCATTAAACAATTAGGGCCAGATATAATTGCGGTGTGTGATGATGGTCTAAAAGGTTTTTTTGTTCCTTTAATCTTAGGGAAACCTTGTCCTATGATTTATGAACGACACGTTTCTAGAAGTGTCGAGATCAAAAAAGGTAAGAGATCATTAATAAAACGAATTGGAACTGGAGTTAAGTTTGGTTTGATGAATTTTGGAGGTAAATATTATGATAATTTCATAGTATTAACAAATGGAAACCTTAATGAATGGTCTTTTAAAAAGATTAAAGTAATTCCTAATCCTTTATCGTTTTATCCAGAAGAAAAAAGCACATTAGATAATAAGAAGGTACTTGCGGTAGGTAAACACAGTTTTCAGAAAGGCTATGATCGACTTTTAAATAGTTGGAAACAAGTTATAGAAAAACATCCAGATTGGACTCTAGATATATATGGAACCATTAGTGATGAAGAAGGTTTAGCAACATTAGCAAAAAAACTAGATATAGCTAAAACTATTAATTTTTATCCTCCGGTAAAAAATATAGCAGAAAAATATGAAGAGTCGTCCATTTACACAATGTCCTCTAGATTTGAAGGTTTTGGAATGGTACTAACAGAGGCTATGGCTTATGGTGTTCCTTGTATTTCATTTGATTGTCCATATGGCCCTTCAGATATTATTACAAATAAAGAAGATGGACTTTTAATAGAAAATGGTGATATTGATGCTTTTGCTAAAGGGATAATTTTTTTAATTGAAAATGAAGAG
Source organism: Aquimarina amphilecti (assembly GCF_900109375.1). GTDB lineage: Bacteria > Bacteroidota > Bacteroidia > Flavobacteriales > Flavobacteriaceae > Aquimarina > Aquimarina amphilecti. Next base: position 846,199 of record NZ_FOAB01000001.1, on the reverse strand, counting down.
AAAAGAAAATCCATGGGAATAAAAGCAAAAGTGGCGGTAAGGAAATATTTACCGGAGACTATTGCAGAAGAATGGAATGAGTTATTCACCAATTTAACGAATACAAGATTAAAATGAATATAGTTTTTATCATTGATCAAGTGTATTTGCATGGTGGTATAGAAAGAGTACTTTCTATTAAAGCAAATTATTTAGCTCAACAGGAAGGTAATAAGGTTCATATTATTACTACTGAGCAAAAAGAGGAGATTCCTTGTTATGCTTTTGATAAAAATATAATTTTCCGGGATTTAGGGATTAATTATAATCGTCGAAAATCTTATTTCCACCCTAAAAATCTTAAAAAATTACCTAAACATATTTCAAGAACTAAGGCTGTGCTAAAAACTATAAATCCTGATATTGTAGTGGTTTGTAGTCATAGTGTAGACACTTATTTCGTTCCATTTATTGTAAAAGATATTCCTAAAGTTAAAGAGTTTCATTATTCAAGGTTTATTGAAAAAGATAAAAGGAAGAAACCAAGTCTTTTTAAAAAGTATTTTTTCAAGTTTGCTGATTATGTAGAGTCGAAATATGATAAATTAGTCATTCTAAATAAAGATGAGTCTGACTATTATAAGACTGATAATACGGTGGTAATTCCGAATCCATTAACGTTTTATCCGGATAAAGTATCTGAACTTTCAAATAATACAATTATTACAGCAGGAAGAATTGCTGCAGTAAAAGGACATGATATTTTGATTGATATTTGGGAAGAGTTTACAAAAATTAGAAAAGATTGGCAACTTCTTATTTTTGGTAACGGGGAACCGAGTTATGTAAAAATGCTTCAGGATAAAATTAATAGCGCAGGTATTCAGGATACTATTAAATTGATGGGATCTACAAATGAAATTAAAGAGGAGATGATCCAATCTTCAGTATTTGTGATGACATCACATAATGAATGTTTCCCTCTGGTATTATTAGAAGCACAAGCTTGTGGTTTGCCGATTGTATCTTTTGATTGTCCGTATGGGCCAAGAAATATTATAGATAAAAACACAGGAGTTCTAATAACTCCATATGATAATGACTCATTTGTTGATCAGTTAGATAATTTACTTAATGACACTGATCGAATACAAAATATGGGTAAAAAGGCTCGCGAAAACTCAAAAAAGTATCAACTTGATGTAGTGATGAAGCTTTGGCAAGAAATGTTTAATGATTTAATACACAAAAAATGAGATCATTAATTTTAAATATATATAAGATCTTTTTATTACCACATGTACTTGTATATCAGACAAGTAAGAACAAAGCTGTCATTGATAAGGATCTAGAAAGGTGGGCAACTGCCAAGGGAACAAAAGGAGGTAAGGTGACTTTACTTTTAATTTTTTTAGCAAATTCTCCAGATTTTAGAACGTTGTTTTATTTTAGAAATAGAGGCGTTTTATCTAGTTTGTTGAATATATATTGTAAGAAGGAAAAGTATTTTAGAATTGATATTAGTACAAAATTAGGAGGTGGTGTGTTAACAGGACATCCATATAGTACTATTTTAAATGCAGATTCAATAGGAGAAAATTTATATGTAAATCATTTGGTTACTGTAGGAGAAGTAAATGGAAAAAGACCTACAATAGGAGATAATGTATCGATCTATACCGGTGCTATTATTATTGGAGATATTAAGATCGGTAATAATTGTTCTATAGGCGCTGGTTCTGTAGTTGTTAAGGATGTTCCTGATAATTGTGTAGTAGTTGGAAATCCAGCAAGAATTATTAAACAAGATGGTGAAAAGGTATAATTTTATACTTTAGTAAAAAAAAGAGTAGATCTTAAAAGGTGAAACGTAATAGTAGTAACATAACGGTTAAAATTAATAAGTAAAATGAACACTTTTGTGCCCTTAGAATTTTACTATCCGTTGTATATTAATTTATGCTTCTTTTTGGTTGTTTTTACATTATTACACACCCGACTCTTGCAAATTAATGAACATAAAAACATTGTGTTTATTAATTTTTCTGGTTATTTTCTATTGATTTTTTTGATTCTATATATCGGTCAACGCCCTATTAGTGGTATTTTTGGAGATACTGTCAATTATATAGTCACATTCGATAGATATAGGTTAGGAGGGGAGATACCGGAAGTAAATGATTACGGTTGGCATGTATTCATGAAAACATTAGCGCAAATTGTATCCGCACATACTTTTTTTACAATTTGTGCATTTATATACATTTTTCCACTTTATAAAATATCCAAAACACTGTTTGGACAATATTGGTATTATTCATTCGTGATGTTTATTGTTTCATTTTCATTTTGGACATATGGAGTTAATGGTATGCGTAATGGAGCTGCTACATCACTTTTTTTATGGGGGCTATGTTACCATAGGAATAAGGTTGTTATGGCGTTGTTTTTTCTTGCAGCAACGTTTTTTCATAAAACATTGTTTTTACCAATTTTTGCGTATGTAATTACTAATTTTTATAACAACCCTAAGGTGTTTTTTAAAGGCTGGTTGGCTTGTATTCCATTGTCACTAGTAATGGGAAGTTTATGGGTTACGCTTTTCGCTAGTTTAGGTTTTGGAGATGATCGACTTACAGGGTATTTAACATCTGAGGTAGATGCTAACGCTTTTGCGAGTACTGGATTTCGATGGGATTTTCTATTTCATAGTGCTTTCGCAGTATTTGCAGGATGGTACTTTATTTATAAAAAGAAATTTGAGGATAAATTTTACTACCAGTTGCTTAATACATATTTGATTTGTAATAGTTTTTGGATTTTAGTAATCAAGGCAAACTATTCTAATAGATTTGCATATCTATCTTGGTTTATGATGGCAATTATAATCATATATCCATTTTTAAAGAAAGAATTTTTTAAAGATCAGCATTTTATGATTGGGAAAGTTATGCTGGCTTATTTTTCATTTACATATATGATGTACTATTTATATTGGGGATAATCACACTAACAACAAATTAACTAATGAAAACTATAACCGTATTTACACCAACTTATAACAGGGCTTATTGTCTAAATAAGTGTTATGAGAGTTTAATAAAACAGTCTAATCAAGATTTTGTTTGGTTAATTATAGATGATGGTTCAACTGATGATACAGAAACGTTAGTAGCTTCTTGGATTAAAGAAGGAAAAATTGATATACAGTATCATTATCAAGAAAATCAAGGAATGCATGGAGGTCATAATGCTGCTTATAGATTGACCGAAACTACTTTAAACGTATGTGTTGATAGTGATGACTGTATAGGCGAAGAGGCCATAGAAAAGATACTTGTCGCTTGGGAAAAAATAAAAGACAAACCAGAATTTGCAGGATTGGTAGGATTAGATGCTGATCCCGAAGGAAAAATAATTGGAACCAAGATTCCAGAGCATATAAAAGAAACTACATTATATGATTTGTATAATGTACACAAAGTATTAGGAGATAAAAAATTAGTGTATAGAACAGAAGTTGTAAAGAAATACCCTGCATATCCTATTTTTGAAGGAGAACGTTTTGTGCCACTTGGTTATTTATATCAATTAATTGATCAAGATTATAAATTATTGCCAATTAACGATGTCTTATGTGAGGTAGAGTATATGCAAGATGGATCTAGTATGAATATTTTAAAACAATATAGAAGACATCCTAAAGGTTTTGCATTTTCTAGGAAGAGTAGAATGAAGCTTGCTGAGAATTTTAAAGATCAATTTAAGAATGCAATTCATTATGTTTCTAGTGCTATTTTTACTAAAAATGGATCTTTTATTAGTGAATCACCAAAGAAGTTAACTACCATTTTGGCAATACCATTTGGAGTGCTATTAAACTTGTATATACGGTATAAAACAAAAGGAGAATTCTAATGGCAGCAATACGAGTTTTGCAAGTATTTACAATCATGAATAGAGGAGGAGCCGAGTCTATGATCATGAATTATTACAGGAAAGTTGATAGAGAAAAAATACAATTTGATTTTTTAGTTCATAGAAAAGAAAAAGCTGCTTTTGATGAAGAAATAGAGAATCTAGGAGGTAAGATATATAGATTTGATCCGATCAATCCACTTTTTCCAGGAGATTATTATAAAAAGTTAAGATCTTTTTTTAGTGAACATAAAGAGTATTCAATAGTACACTCTCATTTAAATACGTTTAGTTGTTTTCCATTAAAAATAGCTAAAGAATTTAATATTCCTTGTAGAATAGCACATGCACATATTGCTATCGATGATGTTAGTTTTGCTTCACTATTCTCTAATAAAGAAAGTAAAAAAGAAACTTTTAAGAAGCTAATTAAACTTCAACTTAAAAAGAAGGTAAAGAAAGATGCTACGCATTTATTTTCTTGTGGGGATAAAGCTGGTAAATGGTTGTTTGGAGAAAATAACTCGTTTACAACTATGAATAATGCTATCGATACAGCAGTTTTTTCTCATAATAAAGAGGTTGCGAAACAATACAAAGAAGAATTTGGTTTGCAGAGTCGTCTAGTTATAGGTCATGTCGGACGTTTTGCAAGTCAAAAAAATCATGCATTTCTATTACGTGTTTTTGCTGCTTTGTTAAAAGAAAAATCAGATTGTGATTTAGTTATGATAGGGGATGGTCCTCTTAGAAAAGTAATGGAAAAAGAAGCTAATAACTTAGGAGTCAATGATAATGTGCATTTTTTAGGAGTACGAGCAGACGTCCCTGAATTATTTCAAATGTTTGATGTGTTCGTTTTTCCGTCTTTTTATGAAGGATTGCCGGTTACATTGATTGAGGCACAAGCTGCAGGAATTAAAGTGTTTGCTTCGGATAGTATTACTACAGAGGTAAGTCTTACCAATGATATTGAGTTTCTTTCTATTGAAAGACCAGCCGAATATTGGGCTAGTAAGATATTAGAGGTTGATGCTTCCAAAAAGAATAATAATACAGAAAAAATAATAAAAGGCGATTACGATATTATTTCTAATACCTTAAAGATTCAGGAATTTTATAAAGAACAAGTAGGACTGTAGCTATGGGAAAGATGCAAGAAAAAATTTATAACAGTTTACCTTATCCTTTTAAGTTTGTATTACTTAACATAAAGGCTTTTCAAAATTCTAAACAACGATATACTAAAGAATTTGATACTTTTTTAAAGGAATATGTTGATTTATGGAATGCGGATACTTCTAGAATAAATACATATCAAAGAAATAAACTAGTACTCCTGTTGTCTGAGGCTTTTCAATATTCTGATTGGTATAGTGAGAAAATGAATAAGTTGGGTATAACAATTAAGGATATAGAAGAAAATCCTTATAATGTGCTTCAGAAAATGCCGATACTTACCAAGTCAGAACGCAAAACAAATCCGCAGTTAATAGTAAATAAAAACCGAGATACTGATGGTGTTGGTTATACAAGTGGAACATCAGGTGCGCCAACCATTAATTATTTAGATAAGGAATCTATAAATAGATCCTTTGCTTTATGGAGAAGATTTCATAAAGCGATTGGTTTAGAGACTAAAAGGGTGAAACAAGTGAGATTCTCAGGGAGATTAATTGTAAAACCAGACTCGAAAAAACCACCATTTTGGGTTTATAACTATTTCGAAAATCAATTATTAATGTCTACTTATCATTTAACGGATGATAACTTAGGTAATTATGTAAAAAAATTAAATCGTTTTAAACCTATTTTGCTAGATGGGTATCCATCCGCTATTTATATTATAAGTAGGTTTATTAATAAGAATAATTTGACGTTAAATTTTACTCCAAAAGCAATTGCGGTAACTGCAGAAACTTTGTATGATTATCAGAGATTAGAAATTGAGAAAGCGTTTAATTGTCATGTATATAATCAGTACGCTTCTAGCGAAGGAAGTCCGTTTATTACGGAATGTACTCAAGGGAACTTACATCTAAATATAGATTCAGGAGTTTTTGAATTTGTAAACAATAAAGGAGAAAAAGCAAAAGCAGGTGAAGTAGCTCAATTGGTGGTTACAAGTTTTACTAATCTTAAGACACCTTTGATTAGATACAATATAGAGGATACAGTATTACTCTCTGAAGAAGGAAAAACCTGTAGTTGTGGTTGTGTAATGCCCATGATAGAGAAATTGACAGGTAGAGAGGATGATATACTTTGGACTAAAGAAAAAGGATATGTTGGTAGAATGGATACGGCCTATAAAGGCTTAGAAGGAATCGTAAAAAGTCAAATTATACAAGAAAGTCCGGGTGAGATTATAGTTAATTTAATTGCTGATCAAAATTTTGATGATCAAATGAAAGAAAAACTAGTATACAATATGCAAGATAGGTTGGGACAAAGTATAAACTATCAAATAAATATTGTAGAAGATATTCCTTTAGGACCAAATGGAAAGTTTGATGCGGTTAAAAGAAATTTTGCAATTGAGATATAGATAACTTGTTTAAATCATGTATTTCAATTCGTTTGATTTTTTAATTTTTCTTCCAATAGTTTTTGTTGCTTATTGGTTATTCGAAAAGCGTAAAATTCGTTTTCAAAATGTAATATTGTTAATAGCAAGTTATGTTTTTTACGGTTGGTGGGACTGGAGGTTTTTATCTCTAATTGGATTAAGCACCTTAGTGGATTATTTTGTTGGTATTAGAATAAGTCTTTGTGACACTGATAAACTAAAAAAAAGATGGCTTTTAGTGAGTATCTTTTTTAATTTAGGGGTATTATCTTTTTTTAAGTATTGTCATTTCTTTATTGATTCTTGGGTAGATTTATGTAATTCTATAGGTTATGATATTAAGGATGTTACTACATTAAATATTATTCTTCCGGTTGGTATTTCTTTCTATACTTTTCAGACGATGTCATATACTATTGATGTTTATCGTGATAAGTTGAAACCTACCAAGGATTTTATTTCATTTGCGGCTTTCGTTTCTTTTTTTCCACAATTAGTTGCAGGACCAATTGAAAGAGCTACACATTTGCTTCCTCAGTTTTTGAAAGAAAGGAAGTATTCCAAAGAATCTATATCTTATGGTATTAAACTTATTATTTGGGGGTTTTTCTTAAAATTAGTTCTTGCGGATAGAACAGCTATCTATGTAAATTCAGTTTATAATAATGTAGAATATCATGATGGTCTTAGTTTGATTTTTGCCACCATTTTATTTGCTTTTCAGATTTACGGAGATTTTGCTGGTTATTCTTTAATAGCAATTGGTACTGCGAAACTTTTTGGATTTGATTTGATGACTAATTTTAGAAGACCTTATTTTTCGGGTTCTATACATGAATTCTGGAATAGATGGCATATTTCCTTATCCACTTGGTTTCGGGATTATTTATATATACCGTTAGGAGGAAACCGTGTTGGTAGATACAGGTGGTTTTTTAATTTATTTATTACATTTTTAATAAGTGGTTTATGGCATGGTGCTAAATGGACGTTTGTTATCTGGGGCGCTATTAATGGGATTTATTTGATTATAGAAATACTTTGTAATGGTAAGAAAAGGAAAGGTATTCTTAATATTATAAGTACTTTTTGTTTTATAAGTTTTGCTTGGATATTTTTTAGAGCGAATAGTGTTAATGATGCTTTTTACATTATCAATAAAATTTTTACTGAACCAGGTAAGCTATATATAGGTAGTGGTGATGATATCGCTGCGTCATTGTACGCGGTATTAGCTATCTTTTTGTTGGTGATCATTGAATTTAAAAGGGAATATTTGCAAAATATTACAATTATAAACTTCTTTACTAAAAAAGAAATAGGACGCATGTTTATGTATGCTACATTGATATATTTAATTCTCTATTTAGGAGTTTTCGGGCATAGTCAATTTATATATTTTCAATTTTAAAGATTTATTTATGAAAAGATATATTACTACGTTTTCAAAGATTATGAAGTTTGTGATAATTGTTTTGATCGTAGATGTAATTTTTGGGATAGTTAGCAATCATTTATTCTTTCTGCAAAAAACAGGTAAATATGCTCGTGCTAATCTTGTGATTTATGAAACAGAAGCAGAAGTACTAATTTTTGGAAGCTCACATGCACATAGACACTATGTACCTGAGGTTTTAGAAAAACAGTTAAACACTACTGCATATAATGCTGGCGCCGAAGGACAACAATTATTATATCATTTAGCGCTACAGAAAATGGTGTTAAAACGTAAGAAACCTAATTTGTTTATTCTGAATATAGATGAAGATTTTTTGTACTCCTCTGATATAGCTTATGATAGGCTTAATGATTTACATCCTCATTATAGCGAATATGGTGATGACCTAAGGCCTATATTTAAACTAAAATCTGAATTTGTAGATGTAGAAATGTTTTTTAAATCATATTTGTTGAATTCTACAATAGTTCATATACTTCGGTACTATATCTCTCCTCAATTGGATTATAAAGGTTATAGACCTCTTAATGGAACAGTTACTAATGATCACATTACTTCTAAATTAATGGAGGTCAATGACCAAGTTAAAGAAATTGATGAAAACTTTGTTTTAGCTTTAAAAGAATTTATCAATAATTCGAAATCAAATAATGTTGATTTAGTTTTTGTAATCTCACCAACATTAAGAAACATAAATTCTAATAATAAATCATTAGGGATGATTAATGAAATAGCAGATAAAGAGGAGGTACCCATATTAAATTTTTTGGATGATAAAAATTTTAAGGATAAGTTAGATTGGTTTCATGATCCATCACACCTTAATGATACTGGAGCTAAGTATTTTACCAAACTCGTTTCTGAACGTATAATTAAAGAAAAACTTAATAACTAAAAAAGGATGTCAAATTTGACATCCTTTTTTAGTTATAATAAGTTTGTTTGACTACTATCTAGTAGCACAAGTATTACCGCTTAATACAATAGCATTAGGAGTATCAGAATTATTATTAATACAATCAAATCTATCAGCTCCAGACGGTTCTAAGATATTATTATTAGTAATAGAAACATCAGAATGTGTTCCGTATAATCTGATTCCATCACTATCATTAGGATCTATTTTAGTATTAGACGAGATGTCGATATTGTTAGATGTCCCTAATTCAATACCACCCGTTACTTCATTATTCTTAAATGTAATACCATTAGCATTATTGATAGTAATCTTTTTAGAATTCAAAAATTTATTTCTTTCCAAAGAAATTGTATATCCATTAGATTCTGTAGTATTATTAAATCCTGTAAGGAACAAGTGAAATCCACCAGCCGTAACTTCATTTTCATTGATGCTAGTATTGTTTACAAAAGTATTAGTAGCACTAATCCCTGTACCATTAACATTAATAATATTATTATGAAACATAGAATCTGAAGTATCTTTTAATTGAATTCCTATTTCCCCATTAGTAATTGTATTGTCGTGAACATTAATGTCATTAGTGTCGGTAGCAATTCCTATAGCATATCCAACGATACTATTATTAGCTATTTCATTATCAAAAACAGTTTCACTGTGACTACCTGCGGCGAAAATGGCGAACCTTTCGGCAGCAGCTGCAGATGCATTAAATCTGTTATTAGTTATTTTAGTTCCAGAAGCTAATGAAATAATACATCTAGTTTCGATATCATTATCATCGATAGTAATATCCTGACCAATAGTTGCAGCTGTAAAACCAACTCTACTATTAATTTCCGTATTTCTAGTTATAAGAATATCAAAAGCTCTTTCATTTTCCATAAGAACACCATTGTCATCTCTAGTTCTAAATGCTTCTATATTGATAGCATATCCAACTTCACCACCATCAGATCCAGACATGGGCTGACCAACATTGGTAAATGTATTTCCTTCAATAAGAATATCACTACCATCAGTAAGAGCAATCCCCATTCTTCTAATATTTGTAAAAGAACAATTGATAACTTTTACACCATAGGTTGGAACATAATCAGGGTTAAATCTAAAACCTAAAGAATAAATAGCGATAGCTCCTTTAGAACCTTCTATAAAATTAACTCCATCTATTGTTACATTTCTTCCCGAGTGAACGTGAAGAAGATGAGTACCTTCTAATCCAACATCTTGTGGAGAATAAATACGATCATTTCTATCACCAATTATATTTCCTCCCGATATAGTAACATTGTCAGAATCCCTAACGGCTATTACGGTTCCATTTTCTATACCTCCTGCAGCAGGAAATTGACGCAAATTGGTACTATTTGACATTTTTAAATGAAAATCAGATGGTACATTAATAGCTTCTACAGATGCATAAAAATTTTGATCCGCTGTTGTGCTAGTTACAATAGTAGTTTGAAAGAAGGCATCAAAAACATTAGTTTCAAAAGTCGTTCCGCCCATTTCCTTGATACGGATCATTAAATTTTCGAACTCCGCAGTGTTTTTCAAAGCGATGTCAGATGTTGTTTGTCCTTGAACAATATTTTCCCATCTAGTAGCTGTAAACTTAAATACTGGGTTTTTAAGATTTACATTACCTTCGGTTCCTAATTTAGAGTTTAAAAGTCTACCATCAATGGTTCCTCCAGAAAAAACTAGAGTACCATTAAAGATATCACCACCATCGAAATCAAATGTGATATTAGGTGGCAGATTAATAGTTTGTCCTTCTAAATCTAATAAACAATCAATAGTTACTGTAGAATTAGCAGCTAAACTAGAGATATCAAAATCACATAGTGTGTCTGAGATAATCTCATCATCTTCTTCCTCTTCTTGGTCATCATCATCTTCATCAATAACTTCTTCTTCCTCAGAAATTACATCTTCGATGTTCTCCGTACTACAAGCAAATAAGCTTATAGCAAATACAATTAATAGAAAATAGGGTAACTTTTTCATTTTGGTTGGGGGGTGTTTCTGGTTTTTAATTTCATTTTTAACGGAGTTTCATCGATACTATTGTGTATTATGTCGAAAAAATATGTTAAAATTTACAAATCTTAAATAATTGATAACTAAACAATTAAAGGATTATGGTAAAACCATAATTCTTAATAATGTCTACATCAAAATCCGTTTTGAAATTAGAAAAAGTTATGTGATTACAGGTGGAGGGTATTTGAGTCATAAATTTTATGGGTTTATTCCCCAATAAAAGGAATGTGTTTGTGAGTTTTTTCTTTCTTTTCTGTTGTGATTTAAATCTTTAGGGCTAAAATATTTTTCAATATATATATAATATATATGTTAAAAAAGAATATAAATAAAAACTTTAATCCCTTGTTATATCTATATATTTGCAACGAAAACATACATTTTTAATATACAAGTGAAAAATAAGGGTAAAATTATTCGCGTAACCACTGTTCCTAGGTCTCTAGGAGGATTACTTCAGGGACAACTAAAGTTTATGTCACAATATTATGAAGTGATAGGTGTTTCTAGCAAAGATGAAAATATTTTAGATCGAGTAGCTAAACAGGAAGGGATAGAAGTTATTCCTATTGAAATGACTCGTAAAATTACTCCAATTCAAGATTTAAAAGCAGTTTATAAACTATACAAGGTTTTTAGAAGAGAAAAACCTGATATTGTTCATAGTCATACTCCTAAAGCCGGAACATTATCCATGTTGGCTGCAAGATTGGCTGGAGTTAAACATAGATTACATACTATTGCTGGGTTACCATTGTTAGAAGCCACAGGTTCTAAAAGGTTATTGTTGGATACCGTAGAAAAAATCACATATGCTTGTGCAACAATGATATATCCTAATTCTTTTGGCCTCAATGATATCATTTTAGAAAACAAATATACTCGAGCAAAAAAATTAAAGGTAATTGGAGAGGGAAGCTCTAATGGCATAGATACAGCTCATTTTGATCCTTCTAGGTATACCGATCAAGATAACGCAAAGTTACGTAAAGAGCTTAGTATTGATGAGAATGATTTTGTTTTTGTATTTGTTGGAAGATTTGTAAAGGATAAAGGAATCAATGAGTTGATCACCTCATTTAAGAAATTGAATACTGAAAATAAGGAAACAAAATTATTACTCGTAGGAACATATGAGAGAGAGCTTGATCCTCTATTACCAGAAACAGAAAGTGAGATTGATAATAACCCTAATATTATTTCTGTTGGTTGGCAAAATGACGTGAGGCCATTTTTTTCAATTTCTGATGCTTTAGCGTTTCCAAGCTATAGAGAGGGTTTCCCTAATGTTGTTATGCAAGCGGGGTCTATGGGATTACCAAGTATTGTTACTGATATTAATGGATGTAATGAAATTGTTTCTGAAGATGTAAACGGTACTATTATTCCAGTAAAAAGTTCTGAAGCACTTAATAAAGCAATGAATAAATTTGTTTCAGATAAAAGATATGCTAGTCAATTATCTCAGAAAGCTAGGGAGTTGATTTGTCAACGATATGAACGGAAACATGTATGGAATGCAATTTTAGAAGAATATCGACAATTGTAACTTGTTTTTTCTTTAGATATTAGAAACAATTTCTTATTTTACACACAACAAAAAAAGTAAATAACATCGTCATAATTAAATAGGTATTATATATTACTACTCATAATATATTTTATTCTTAGTTACATCTTTTTTTAAGCACAATAGTGTGATTTTGATTATTTCGGGGCTTTATTTATTAAGAGTAAATAGAGAATATGAGAGTTAACGAAAAGATTAGGAATATTTCTTTTTGGATAGTTGATTTTGTTTCTGGAGGAAAAGTAAAAAGACATTATCTTGATATCAAAAATATTATAGAAAACCCATTAGATGATACTGTACTTAATAAGCGATCAGAATTTTTAAAGGATATATTAGAACATGCTGTAACATCCACTATATTTTATAAGGATATAAATCCAGAGAGCCTTCTGAATTTCCCTGTAGTAAATAAAGAAATTGTAAGATCTTCTTATCCAAAAATTCAATCTCAAAAACATAAGGATAGAAAAAAAATAGGAGTGTCTACAAGCGGATCTACAGGTGCTTCTTTTACTGTATATCAAGATCTCAATAAAAAGGCTAGAAACACCGCTGATATCATTTACTTTTCTGAAGTGTGCGGATTTAATATCGGATATAAACTATTCTATTTACGTTTTTGGAGTATGTTTAAGAAGAAAAATAAGTTTGCATCCTTTTTTCAAAATATTACAGCAATTGACGTATTTGATTTATCACCAGATTCAGTTAAAGATTTAGTTAATGTTCTAAAGAAAGATAAATCAAATAAAGGAATGCTAGGGTATGCATCATCATTTGATAAAATATGTAAGTACCTAGAGTCAATAAATTCTGAACCAATAAATTGCAAATTAAAATCTGCAATAGGAATGTCTGAACGTTTAGATCCGTTAACTAAGAGATTGATGAAGAAATACTTTGATGTAGATATGGTCTCTAGGTATTCTAATGCAGAGAATGGTATGATTGCTCAACAACCTAATCAAAAAGAATATTTCATCATAAACTGGGCTAGTTATTTTGTAGAGATTTTAGATTTTAATAGCGATACTAGGGTGGAACCTGGTGTATTAGGAAGAATTGTAATTACAGATTTATTTAATTTTGACACCCCAATGATTCGATATGATACTGGAGATATAGGTGTTATGAATTATGAAGAAGATGATATAACAAAACCTGTTTTGACCAAAGTTGAAGGAAGAAAGATGGATATGATACGTAGTACATCTGGAGAGATATTATCAACAAGTATTCTTTTAGTGATTAATAAGTATAAAGAGGTTAAGCAAAGACAAATTATTCAGAAAACAGCTAACCAATACCTTATTAAATTGAAAATAGAAAATGATGTGTTCGAAAAGGAAATTGAATTTGTGGAAGAATTCAAAGAATATCTTGGAGAAGATGCAATGGTTAAATTAGAATATGTTTCTGAAATCCCTTTGCTAAACTCAGGTAAACAAAGAGCAATTATCAATGAATTTAATGCTTGATTAGTTTAGGAAAATAAATTTTATTCGCTTATTGTTTTTTATTAAAAAGTAGTTAATTTAAGTTAAAAAAGTAAAATATACATTGTATATTTGCCAGCGATTCTAACGATAGAATTATAGATATGATGATCACTGCATCCCCCCTGACAGCTATTAATCGTTTATCTATTTTATTTCCCCCGTTTTTTAAGTATAAAAGTATGACATGGAGTTTATTCCGTGGTTTTTATTGTAGTCATTTTTAACTAGAAAAAAGGTGTATAAGTATTTTTTTAAAAGGGTTTTTGATTTTAGTATTTCTTTGATGCTATTGATATGTATTGGTCCTATATTTTTGTTGTTAGTAATGTTTCTGGCAATAGCCAATAATGGAAAACCATTTTTTGTACAAAGACGTCCTGGTAAATCAGAAAAAATATTTAGTATCATTAAGTTTAAAACGATGAATGATCTAAAAGATGATCAAGGTAATTTATTACCCGATAAGGATAGAATGACTACCGTGGGTACCTTCGTTAGGAAAACCTCGCTTGATGAAATTCCTCAACTTATAAATGTGTTAAAAGGTGATATGTCTTTAATTGGTCCGAGACCACTTATTATTGAATACTTACCTGTTTATAACGAAACGCAGAAGAAAAGACACAATGTACGACCAGGAATCACAGGATGGGCACAAGTTAATGGTAGAAATTCTATTACTTGGAAAAAGAAATTCGAATATGATGTTTGGTATGTAGAGAATTATAGTTTTTTGTTTGATCTAAAGATATTAGGGCTTACTTTAAAGAAAGTATTAAAAAAAGAAGATGTTAATTTGTCCAAAGAACTAACATCAGAGTGGTTTAATGGTACTAATTAGTTATATTATAGTAATAAAAAAATGAGTAAGGATTTACAAGTTATAGGCTTAACGAAAAAGATGTTACGTGAAGCTATTGATAAAAATACTTATTGGAAAAATGATTTAGCTCCATTACCTAAAAGTAAGGCTTTGTGGTTAGTTGCTAATAATAGAATTCAGGAAGATGATTATTGCGGCGTAATTGGATATGAAAGAGAAAAGATGATTTCTTTTATTTTCATGTTTCCGGATTTATTGAATGTAAAGGATGGAGATCCTAAAAAAGTGTATTGGATGATTTCTTGGTGGGTGCATAAATCATATAAAGACACAGTATTAGGGACTTATATCTATAATGAAGCTGTTAACCTTACCGGTAAACAAGTTTTAATAAAATCATACGCCGAAAATGTTACTACATTTTATGAGAAACAACCTTTTAAAGTAATCGCTTCAAGATTAAGGTATACCATATTTTTTAGCTTAGATGCGTCTATGTTGATAGGAAGGTTTAAGTTTTTAAAATCATTTAAATTTATATTAGATAGGTTTGATAGTTTTACAGGATGGGCAATTAGATTATTAAATACATCTAAATTCAAGAAAAGTGTAAGTTCGCTTTCATATGAGTTTGTAAACCAGTTAGATAATGAAACTTGGGAATTTATAAAGCCTCTTTTGGATAGTGATCTGATTTATAAGAGTAAAGAGTATGTTAATTGGCAGATTGATGCTAATCAATATTTACAAACTCCAGTACCAGATAAACATCCACATAAATCATTACAGACGGGTATTAGTAATAATATTTATCTTCATAATTTAAAAATTGTTAGAGGAAAAGAAATTATTGGTTTTTTATCTTATGTTATTAATTATAATGAGTTTAATATAAAGTATTTTTTGGTTAAGGATGATCAGAATTACGATGCTTGTGTTGATGCGTTGATGGAAAATTTTGTGAAACAAAAAAGGACATTCATATTCACGGATGACACTAAATTATCCGATAATATCACTAAAAGATACAGGACAATTTTTACTCATAAAGTGACTAAAAAAGGATTAGCACATAACGATACAACAATAGATTCAGAGAATTTTGAAATGTTAAATCGAGATGGTCATTTTTATTAAACCAATTGAATAATAAACAAGCAAATGGAGTTCGTAAAAAGATTACAAGAATCAATAGAAAAGCATGTAGATCATAATGTGTTGTGTATTAATGGTGTTTTCTATACTTATCAAGATTTTGCTTTAGAAATATCCAAAATTAGATTAGCGATTACAACTGAAATTGAGGATTCAGAAAAACTCATTGGTTTAGTTACTAATGATGATCTCCTAACATATGCCAGTATTATAGCGCTGTGGTTAGAGGGGAAGGCGTATGTACCTGTAAATCCAGAAGTTCCTTTTGAGAGAAATGCTAAAGTATTTGAACTTACAGAAACAAAATATGTATTAGATTCTTCTGACAATTCAGTATATAAGGATTATCGCGTTATTGCTTCTAAAGGAATTGTAGATACAGAAATAAATTTAACACCAAAGCAGTTTTCTGGCGATCAATTGGCGTATATTCTCTTTACATCCGGAACTACAGGTTTACCTAAAGGTGTGCCAATAACTTTTGATAATGTACAAGCTTTAGTAGGAGCAATTGATGTAGAATCAACATTCAACCTGATTCCTTCAGATCGATGTTTACAAATGTTCGAACTTACTTTTGATTTTTCTGTAGTTACTTATTTGTTTCCATTGTTATCAGGATCGTGCATGTATACTATTCCTAAAGGAGCAATTAAGTATTTTTATATTTTTAAATTAATTAATGAAGAAAAACTTACTGTGCTAACAATGGTACCATCAATTATAAATTATTTACGCCCTTATTTTGGAGAGATAAATGCTCCTGATGTTAGGTATTGTAGTTTTGGTGGTGGAGCGTTGCATAGTGATATAGCAAAAGAATGGAGTGACTGTCTTCCTAATTGTAAAATATTCAATTACTACGGTCCAACCGAGTTTACTGTGTATAGTGGTTTTTATCCTTATCACAAAAATACAGATACGAAGTCACATAATGGTATAATAGCAATCGGTACTCCACAACAAGATACATTGTATCTTGTTGTAGATGAAAATAATGAAGAGGTTGTTATCGGCGAAACTGGTGAATTATGTTTAGGAGGACCTCAAATCACACCTGGGTACTGGAAGAATGAAGAACGAAATGCTCAAAGTTTTTTTATGAAGAATGAAAATGGGAAAAGCGTTAGATATTATAAAACAGGAGATTTGTGTCTGAAGGATGAAGAAGGAGATTTTTTGTATGTTGGTAGAGCAGATTTTCAAGTTAAAATTAGAGGATACAGAGTAGAACTTGCTGAAATTGAATTTCATGCAAAATTTAAATCAGAGCAGAAAGTAAATATGGTAGCGCTAGATATAACGAATGCTTTAGGTAATGCTGAATTGGGTTTAGCTATCGAATCTGAAGAATTTGATAGTGAATATATCTTTGATTACATGAAAATAAAAATGCCATCTTATATGATACCTATGCATGTTCGATTTATAAAAGAATTTCCGCATAGTATTAATGGAAAGATTGATAGAAAAGAATTAAGAAAACATTTTAATATAAATTAAACAACTAAAAAAAAGACCAATTGATGAGTAGAGAAGAGATTTTATCTAAAGTAAAAACAGCATTTGTTTCTGTGTTAGAACATGAAAATTTTCAACTTTCTGATGAAACTACAGCAAATGATGTAGATGGATGGGAATCTATTACGCATATGATGATTATTACTGAGGTAGAAAAAACATTTAATATCAAATTCAAGTTAATGGATTTGATGAATATGAATAATGTTGGAGATTTGATTAATAGTATAGAATCTGAATTACAAGCTTAGATTTATATGTATAATTCATTTATAAAACGTTTTATAGATTTTGCACTTTGTTTTATAGGTGTCCTTATGCTATCCCCATTAATATTACTTTTAATAGTATTGTTAATGATAGTAAATAATGGCAAACCATTCTTTTTTCAATCAAGACCTGGTAAAAATGAAAGGATTTTCAAGATTATCAAGTTTAAAAGTATGAATGATAAAAAGGATGAACATGGAGAATTACTACCTTTTGAAAAGAGAATTACAAAAACAGGTAAGTTCATAAGAAAATATTCTTTAGATGAAATACCACAGTTGTTTAATGTAATTAAGGGTGATATGAGTTTGATAGGACCCAGACCTCTTTTAGTAAAATATTTACCTCTATACAATGAATTTCAGAAAAAAAGACATGATGTTAGGCCAGGTATAACAGGATGGGCACAGGTAAATGGGCGTAATGCGATTTCTTGGGACGAGAAGTTTAAATTGGATGTTTGGTATACTGAAAACAGAAGTTTTAAACTTGATTTGAAGATTATTTTAATGACCATAAGAAAGGTCCTGTTCAAAGAAGATATAAATAACGGCGAAAATGTAAATATGCCTACTTTTACAGGTAATAATTAACCAATAGAATAAGAAACCACTAAAAACAATATTATAATAAAGTGAAAAATGCTGTAATAATTGGAGCAGGAACTCAAGGTCAGGTATATGCATCTTACCTAAAAGAAGCTGGAGTAAATATTATCGGTTTTATTGATGATAACCCAGATTTAATAGGAAAAGATGTTATTAATATACCTGTTATAGGTAAGTATAAGGATTTATTTTTGGATGAGTTCAAAAACAAAATTCAAGATGTCTATTGTCCTATAGGTGTGAATGCTGTAAGAGTAGAATATTTATCTACCTTAAAAAAAGAAGGATATGGTATACCAGGTTTTTTACATCATACTGTGTCCATAGCTCCTGATGTCACAATAGGAGAAGCAGTCTATATGTTAGCTGGCAATATTGTAATGCCTCATACTACTATTGGCAATTACATAATGATTAATATGGATAGTACTATTGCTCATCATGTTACGCTAGAGGATGGAGTTTTTATGTCTTCTGGGGTTAATATAGGTGCTTTAATAAATGTAAGAAAAAATGCGTATGTTGGTATGGGAGTAACTGCTATGACAGGTGTTAAAGAAATAGGGAAAGAAACATTAATAGGGGCAGGAACAGTAATAATTAAAGATGTTCCAGAATATACGACTGTAGTTGGTAATCCAGCTCGCGTAATAAAAACAAAAAAACCATAGTTTATGGATTTTGAAACGAACCACACAGATATCACTTTTATTGGATCTGGTATCTCATCGTCATTTACCATTTTGCATTTTCTTGATCAGTTAAAAGAAAACCCAATTGATAAGAAAATATCATTAACAATTATAGATAAGTATCCAGAATTTTACACAGGAATACCATATGGTATAAGATCAGGTTTTTCAGTTTTATTAATTACTTCTCTTAAGAATTTTTTGCCAGAACCAGAATTGACCAAGTTTGTAGAATGGCTAAATCTTAATAAAGAATGGTTATTAGAAGAATTTAGATCTGATGGAGGAGAATTGTCATTAGAATGGCTCTCTACACATAAAGAGAGATTAAAGAATAATGAATGGGAAAATTTATTTATACCACGACGCTTTTTTGGATGTTATATTGATCAAAAAATAAAAAATAATATTGAAGAAGCTCAAAAAAATAATAGTATCTCTGTAGATTATATTACTTCTGAAGTAATTGATTTAGAGAAAAATAAAGATGAGTACAGGATAACTCTTCAGAACAAGGAAGAAATCATTTCAGAAAAAGTAATTCTTTCTGTTGGTTCTCTGCCTACTTTGCAATTATGGAAAAATGAGGATTTAATATCGGATGACAATTTAATTTTTATTAATAATCCTTACAAGCCTTGTTTAAAAGAAGTATTAAAAAAACTTGATACTTTCTTAGAAAATAAAGAAGTAAAAGATGTCAATGCTTTAATAGTAGGGGCAAATGCCAGTGGATTAGAAATGCTCTATAAGTTAAATGATTTAGAAAACCTAAAATCTAGAATCAATAAGTTTACATTGCTTTCTACACAGGGGTTATCACCGGATTCGATTATTGATGAAGAAGGTAAAAAAAGATATTCTCCCGAAAACTTAATAGCTCTTGGTAATCATGAGAGTTTAAGTGCCGAACAAATAGCAGAAGCTACATATAAAGATTTAGATATAGCAGATGAAATTCATTTAGGAGCTGCATCAACAGTGGATATTATTTCTAGTGCATTTGGTTCTTTGTTAAGAAAATTAAATGAAGAAGAACTTAGGAAATTTGCCTGTTTATATGGTAATGATATTGGTAGAAGGCAACGTTGTGCTGGATATCATTATTCTAAAACTATTGATATTCTAAAGGAAGAAAGTCGTTTTGAGCATATCGCAGGAAGATTTATTGATATTAAGAAAGGTGCAGATCATCAATACTCTTTAGAATATCTGGATACAAAATCAAAAACAAATAAGATAAGTAAAGATCCGGTACATATTGTTTTTAATTGTATTGGTGGTACAAAGTTAAATGCTTCAGACATACCCACGTTACTGAGCAGAGTTATTGCCAATAAGTTATGTGTTCCTAATGAATCTAATATAGGTTTTGATGTTAATGAATCTCTAGAGGCTTCCGAGAATTTACACATAGTTGGTCCTTTATTAGCAGGTAATATTTTTGATGGGAAAGCAGTATGGCATGTCGAACATTGCGGCAGAATTATATGGCTTTCAAATCTATTAGCTGGAAAAGTATATAATTATTTTAATCAAAAAGTAATGAAGGAATAGCAAAAGAATCAATCAATAAACGAATTACTAATAAACAACCTTAGCATTGGATAAAAACTACAAAATATTAATAAAAGATCTTGATGATGGTTCAGAGGTTTTGAAATACAAATCACTTCTTAAAAAAGAATGGAATAACAATGTCTATTATTCTATAGAGCATTTACGTCATTCCGAAAAAGATTCTGATGAATTGAGATGCTTTTTGTTTGAAAAAAATGATGCCCCAATCATAATGATGCCTTTTGTCTTGAGAAGGATAAAAATAAATGAGAAAGAGTATCCGTATAAAGATGTTATTAGCCCATACGGATATAGTGGGCCGCTTTATAATGAGGATGTTACCTCAGATGATCTTGTGGAGTTTTGGAAACAGGTAGATAGTTGGTATAACCAAAATATGGTGGTAACAGAGTTTGTAAGATTTAGTTTAAACGAAAATCATGAAAATTATTCTGGGTCATTGATAAAAACGTTATCTAATGTAAAAGGACTTTTATTAGATAATTTTGAAGATCAGTGGAATGCATTTCTGCCTAAAGTAAGAAATAACTATAGAAAGGCAGTAAATTATAACTTGGATTTTAAGGTTTTTCATAAAGACCAAATAACTAAGGAAATTATAACGATTTTTAATGATATTTATGTAGCTACCATGACTAGAAATAATGCTGATAGCATTTACTTTTTTTCTAGTACTTATTTTGAAGATCTAATATTATCAAACTTGGATAATTTTTCTATCGTTGTAGTGTATTATGAAGATATACCTATTTCTGTAGAATTAATAATAAACTATAAGGATATAATTTTTGCATTTTTAGGTGGTACCAATGCAGAATATTTTAGTTATAGACCTAATGATTTTTTAAGAGTAAAGGTTATAGAGTGGGCTGTTAAGAATGATAAAAGGCATTATGTTCTTGGAGGAGGAATGAAGGATGGAGATGGTTTGTATAAAAATAAAAAGTCTCTTTTTCCAAAAGATGATGACGTTATGTTTTGTACCGGAAGGAAGATTGTAAATAAAGAGATATATGATGAATTATGTTTGTCATCCAATGAAGAATATAAAAATGTAGACAAAGATGATTTAAAGAATTACTTTTTTCCATTTTATAGATTGAATAATAGATGAAAAAAGAAAGTATAGATTATTTTTTTCAGCTTTATGAAAAATGTACAATACCAAAGATTTTTTCGGAACTACAATCTGAAAAAGATGAGAAACCTATTGTCAACCAGGATTTCAGTAATAATTTGGTAGAAAACCCTGATAGTCTGTATTCTGTTTTTTTTATTCCAGATTATTTAAAACCAAATTTAGACACTACTAATCTGACTGTTAAAAAAGTTGATCAATTTTTTAAAGGTTATGCTATTTTTCTTAATGGTTTCAGTAGTGCAGATGCTTATATTAAACATCGTTTTAGAAGTAATGCTAAAGGAATACGAAGAAGAATTAAAAGATTAGAAACGTGTTTTGATGTTAAATATAAAACATACTATGGAGCCATAGAAAAAGAGGAATATGAACTTTTTATGGATTGCCTAGAAAAAATGCTAGTTAGAAGGTTTGAGGAGCGTAATGATGTAAGCCAAACTCTTTTAAGATGGGATTACTATAAGAAAATGTACTTCTCACTAATTAATGAAAAAAAAGCATCTTTATTTGTTGCATTTAATAATGACCAGCCTATAATAGTTTCCTTAAATCATCATTTTCAGAATAGGTTATTCAGTGCTATATCATCTTATGATATTGATTATTCTAAGTTTAGTTTAGGGAGTGTAGAGATTTATAAAAAATTAGATTGGTTGATAGAAAATGATCATAAATCTTACGAAATGGGGATGGGAGATTTAAGCTATAAGCGTGAGTGGTGTAATCATATATATAATTTTGAACATCAAATTATATATCCCAAAAAATCTGTTCTGGGATATATTAAAGGGAATATCGAGTATGCAAAAGTAATAATTAAGGAGTTTATTTTTAAAAAGACTTATGTACGATATAAAAAATATAAGTCAAAACAGAAGAAAACTCCAGTTGTGTTAATAGATGAGTATGAGGTCTCTCCAATAGAAGAAGCTATATATAACAAAGGATTACCTACTATAGATTATAATATTGATAAATATAAAGGGCTTAGAAGGATAGTTTTTGATTTCTTGTATAAAAGTATTGATAGTGTTAACAATGTTCAGGTTCTAGAAGTATCTGAAAAAGAAAATAGTTATCTAATTGTTGGGAAATCAAAGATGCAAAAAGTGATTTTGAAAAGCTAATCATTCTTTTTTAAGTAAGGTTTCTCGATTAAATATTTACTTATTGCTTTAGCTATTAGTTCTCTTCCGTGATTATTCCAATGTCTATCATAAATAAGTGTTGTTGATTTATTACTATTACTGAAATATACCGAAAAATCGATGTAATTAAATCCATTTTCATTTAGATAAGAGAGAAAAAAAGGACTTGTTATTTTAGAATCCAATAATAATGTAAAACGATTTTTATCATATCCATATTCATTAATCAGGCTATTAAAATTTGCTAAATATTTAGTTTCCTTCTCCTTCTTAATTTGTAATAGTTCTTGTTTATTTAATTCTCGTTTCTTTGGATTTGGTCTTAATACATTCATTAAACGATACATTAATCTTTGTGGTGGATCTAGAATACCAATGCTTTTGCAATAAACTAATAACTTACTCTTTTTAAGAAGCTTGTTCATAGGAGATTCTAGCGCTAAACGGCCCATTACCACTTCATATTTCCCTCGATTGAGATCATTAGAAAACTTTATTCCTAAAATTATTTGATCTATTTTATCAAATTGCTCCTTGTACGCATTAACAAGGTGTAATTGATCAGCAAAATCATACCCTGCGTATCCATATTCGTAAACTTCAATATCTGGTATTGAATTCTCAATTTTCTTTCCAATAGAGTTGTAATAGTTTTGATGAAATCCCTCTATAAAAGAATCCCCAACAAGTGCAATTTCAATTTTATCATCTGTTGGAGTAAACTCTCGATAAGAATTATATCCAGATTGATTTATATGATATTCCGAGAAATTTTGTTTTCTATTTCCAGTAACAGAAAACCCTTTTTGATTAGGCACCCATTTTTCTACTTTAGATTCGTCCAGAAAACGAGTAGGAGTATCTTTTGCTAAATGAAAAACACGAACTAATACTTCTAATACAATTAGTATAAGAAGGAAATATAATACGCTTTTTAGGATAAGTTTTTTCATTTGTGCATTGATTATTTGTTTTTAAAATTGGAAATAAATAAATGACCGATCTATGTTATCATCAAAGAAAAGTAGCATTGCGAGGATTACTAAAGCATAAGCTATGAAACGAATTATCTTCGATTTAAATTTAAAAGGAGCTCTCTCATCCCTTCTTATTCTAAATTCGTATAGAATAAAAAGAGTTAAAAGTATAAAATAATCTATCATACGATAGCCTAGTGGGTGTTCATATATTTCAAAACTAAAATTGCTATATAATTGTTTCAAGAAACCAAAAGCATCTGTAATTGATTCCGATCTAAAGAATACTCTTGAGAAAGTTATAAGAGAGAAGGTGAGTAGTATTTGAGATATTTCTTTGATAGAAGGAAACCATCTATTTTCTGAAACTACATTGTTCATATAGATTCTATTACGCCCCATAAGAAAAACCGGAATGTACAAAACTGCATGAATTGCTCCCCAAACAATAAAGGTCCAATTAGCTCCATGCCAAAAACCACTAACTAAAAAAATGATAATGATATTTCTTACGGATTTTAGTTTGCTAACTCTACTTCCTCCAAGAGGTATGTATACATAATGTCTAAACCAAGTAGATAGAGAGACATGCCATCTTTGCCAGTACTCAGCAACATTTCTAGAAAAGTTTGGAAACTTAAAATTAGACATTAACTCGATTCCAAATAGTTTAGAGGTACCTATTGCTATATCCGAATATCCGCTAAAATCTCCATATACTTGAAAGCTAAAGAGAGTAACACCTAAGATAAGTGTAGAGGCTGGATAGTTTTGGTAATTAGCAAATACGTCATCTACGATAGGAGCTATTGAATCTGCTATAACCACTTTCTTAAAAAGCCCCCAGATAATTAGTTTTAACCCTTCTTTACATTGAGTATAGTTAAATTTTCTTTTTGTGGTAATTTGAGAAAGTAAATTAGAAGCTCTTTCAATTGGTCCAGCTACTAGTTGGGGGAAAAAGCTTACAAATGTTGCAAATGATATAAAATCTTTAGTAGGAGTTAATCGTTTGTAATAAATATCCAAGGAATAGGACATTGTTTGAAATGTATAGAAAGATATTCCTACCGGAAGTATAATTCTTAAAGTCCAAGAACTTTTTATTTCGTATCCAAAAATAGTAACCAAATCTATCCAAGAATCAATAAAGAAATTGTAATATTTAAAAAAACCTAATAGGCCAATATTAAAAACAATACTGATCCATAACCATCTTTTTTTCAGTATTTTAGATTCATTATTGTAAATAAATTGCCCAACTATAAAGTCAACAATTGTACTCGCCAAAATAAGAAATAAAAAACGCCAATCCCACATTCCGTAGAATACATAACTGGCCATCAGAATAAAAAAATTCTGAAGCTTTAGGTTTTTATTAAATAAAAGCCAGTAAATAACAAATACTACTGGTAAAAAAATGAAAAAATCTAAAGAATTAAATAACATGAGTGATCATTAATATAAAATTCGGGGGGATTTATTTAAATATAATTATCTAGGTAGTTCTTTTTTTGAAGCGTGTAAATTTTATTTATTTAATTTAATAAATCAAGAATTATTTTATTTTTTTTAATAACTCCTTTCAAATAAGGTGTTTTATTTTTAATTGTATGTTCACGAGGGGTAAAACCCCTTGTGAGAAACAGGTAATTCCTTTCTTATTTGTCAAATTTTACCAGTATAATTGCATAGAGTAGGAGGTGTATGGAAAGTAGGAAATTACTTATATTTTTTTTAATAAAATATGTTTAAAAAATGTTAAAAGAGTTGTTTTTAGGTGGTTCAGCTAGTTTATTTGATTTTCACTGTAGGTTTTTACGTGTATCTCGTGTAAGAATATATAGTAATTTTCTTACGGTAAACCCCTTGTTTAAGAAGTAATTGTAAACCAGCTATGCTGTTAAACGCATTTTTTAAGTATTCTATCTAAAATATGAGTTTTTGTGGTGATATTAAATGTAACTAAACTATTTTAGCGGTGGTTAAAGCAAGTAAGAGAAAAATACAAGTTGGAAGTACTACCCCCTTCTTCCTGAAAATTTTAGATTATTAATTAAAAAGATATCGATGATTATAACTCATTTGTTATAATTATTGAGGATAAATTATTGTTCAATAATTAATGGGGAAAATTATGAATGCAGTAGAGTCCAAAAAGATATGGCTTTCTTCACCACATATGGGGGGGACAGAACAGAGCTATGTTAAACAGGCATTTGATACTAATTGGGTAGCACCTTTGGGACCAAACGTTGATGGTTTTGAAAATGACATCGAGAATTATCTCGGAGAAAGTACTAATGTAGCAGCTCTAAGTTCGGGGACTGCAGCGCTGCATTTAGGACTTAAGTTACTAGGAGTAACATCTGGAGATGAAGTGTTGTGTCAAAGTATGACGTTTGCAGCTTCGGCAAATCCTATAGTGTATCTTGGTGCTAAACCTATTTTTATTGATAGTGAAGAACAGACTTGGAATATCTGTCCTGAACAGTTAGAAATAGCTATAAAAGATAGGATAGCAAAAAAAGGTAAGAAACCAAAAGCAATTATTGCTGTTCATTTATATGGTATGCCATATAAAGTTGATGAAATCCATAAGATAGCTTCAGAATACGAAATTCCAGTTTTGGAAGATAGCGCAGAGTCTTTAGGGAGTTCTTTTCACGATATAAAGTGTGGAACCTTTGGAGATATTGCAATACTTTCTTTTAATGGGAATAAAATAATTACTACTTCTGGAGGAGGTGCATTAATTGCAAAAAATCTTGAGCTTAAAAACAAAGCGATATTTCTAGCTACACAAGCAAGAGATAATGCTCCACATTATGAACATACTGAAATCGGTCATAACTATAGAATGAGTAATATCATTGCAGGAATAGGAAGAGGGCAGATGGAAGTATTAGACAAACATGTTACTAATAGACGGAATAATTTTAGTTTTTATAAAAATAACCTAGTTGATTTTGACGAAATTAAGTTTTTGGACGAACCATCTGGTTTTTACTCTAATAGATGGCTATCCTGTATAGAAACTTCTTCTTTTGAAACAAGAGAAAAGTTAAGGTTAGCTTTAGGAAAAGAAAATATAGAATCCCGACCACTATGGAAACCCATGCATCTTCAACCTGTTTTTGCAGATTGTGATGTCTACCTCAATGGAATTTCTGATGACCTATTTGATCGAGGCCTTTGCTTACCCAGCGGGTCTAATCTTGAAGAAGAAGATTTATTTAGAATTGTATCGGTAATTAAAAAAGTATTGAGATGATTAAGGATTACATAATTAATAACTCGCATAAGCACGCGTCTAAATGGCTTGTATTATCTATTGATATTGCAATCACTATTTTTAATTTCTTTTTAGCTTACGTAGTTAGATTTGGAATTACATTTGATTTTGATCTAACTAACTTTATATATCAGGTTCCGGTTATGACTGCTTTAGCAGGAATTAGTTTTTTACTAATTGGATCTTATAAAGGTGTTGTTAGACATACCGGTATGAGAGATGCTTATAATCTGTTTTTGGCTGTTACTATATTGATAGCTTTGAGTGGAGCATTAATGGTTTCTAGTAGATTATCATTAATGCCTGAGCTTTTAAATATTCCAGTTTCCATTATATGTGTACATTATTTATTAAATATTATCACACTTACCACAAGTCGTTTGATTTTTAAATACTGTTATTTATATGTAAAATCAAAATTGGGAGACTCTTCAAGAGTTATGATTTATGGTGCTGGAGATTCCGGTTTGATAACATTGGCAGCGATAACAAATGATTCTCATAAATCTGTTACTGTTGTTGGATTCATCGATGATAACCCGCAAAAAGTTGGGAAAACTATTAATGGTATCAAGGTATATCGTTCAGAAGCAATTACTCAAAATTATATTACAAAGCATAATATTACAGAGATTGTTGTCTCTATTCCGCATATAGATAAACTTCGTTTGTCTAAAATATCTGATAATTTACTTAAGTTACCAGTAAAAGTTAAGATTATACCTGCAATCAATGATTGGATTGATGGGAAACTAAATGTTTCTCAAATTAAACAAATTCAAATTGAGGACTTGTTAGATAGAGCACCGATTGCTTTAGAAAACCAAAATATCAAAAGAGAACTTGATAATAAGGTTATTCTGATTACAGGTGCAGCTGGTTCTATTGGAAGTGAGATAGTTAGACAAGCTTCATTTTATACTTATAAGCATCTAGTATTAGTAGATCAAGCAGAATCACCTTTATATGATTTACAACAGGAATTATTAAGTAAAGGGGTTACTAATTTTACACCAATTGTTGCTGATATAAGAGATCATCAGCGTATTGAAACAATATTTGATAGGTTTAAACCTAATATGGTATTTCACGCTGCGGCATATAAACACGTGCCTTTAATGGAAAATAATCCGTGTGAAGCAATTAAAATTAATGTTTTAGGAACTAGAAAATTGGCAGATTTATCTTGTGAATATGGAGTGGATAAATTTGTGTTCGTTTCAACAGATAAGGCTGTTAATCCTACAAATGTAATGGGAGCTACGAAAAGAGTCGCTGAAATGTATATAAAATGTTTGCATAGAACAAGCAAGACTAAATTTATTACAACGCGATTTGGAAACGTTCTAGGATCTAATGGTTCTGTGATTCCATTGTTTAAGAAACAAATAGATAAAGGAGGTCCACTTACTGTTACGCATAAAGACGTTACGCGTTTCTTTATGACCATTCCAGAAGCATCTCAATTAGTAATTGAAGCTGGTACAATGGGTAATGGAGGTGAGATTTTTATTTTTGATATGGGAGAGTCGGTGAAAATATTTGACTTAGCTAAAAAAATGATTCGATTATCTGGACTTAATTACCCAAATGATATTGATATAGAAATAACTGGTTTAAGACCTGGTGAAAAATTATACGAAGAGCTTTTAGCTGATACTGAGAATACTTTACCTACGTATCATAAAAAAATTATGATAAGTAAGCATGATAATGATGATTGTCTATTAGTAATGGATAAGATTGATGATCTATGTATAATGAACTTATTTAATCAGGATCACAAAATTGTAGGGAAGCTTAAAGAAATTGTTCCAGAATTTATTTCTAAGAATTCTACTTTTGAAAGCATAGATATCAAAAACAACGAAATTGATAATAAAGAACAAAAAGTACTAGTTTAGTCTTCTTTTTAAAATAGTTGCTATAAACAAGAATATTATTATACTTTTGTTTGTAGATCAAAATGCCCTAAAGAATTTAAAATATGCATTCATACAAGTTTTTACTTTTATTAGTAGTATCATCATTTGTTTTTTCTTGTAAAACACCTACAGACGTTGTCTATTTTCAGGAATCAAAAGATTTAGAAAAAATTAAATCTACTAATTCATTTACGCCAGTTTTTAAAGTGGATGATGTGGTAAGTATTTTAGTTTCTGCAACCGATATGGATGCTGCAAGACCATTTAATTTAATGCAAGGTGCTAGTTTACCTTCTCCGTCTGGTGATAATACAGGATCATCAAATGGAAATGGAGGAGTAGAACCGACATATTTAATTGATGAAGAAGGAAATATTGATTTTCCAGTGTTAGGGAAATTAAAGATATCTGGTTTAACTAGGGTTCAGATTAAGGATATGTTAAAGGAGAAACTTAAGATATATATTAAAGATCCAATTGTAAATGTTAGGCTTAAAAACTTTAAGATAACAGTTATTGGTGAAGTAGGACAACCAGGTTCTTTCACAATTCCTAATGAAAGAATAACAATTATCGAAGCTATTGGTTTAGCAGGAGACTTAACTATTATGGGGAAAAGAGGTAACGTTATGGTTATTCGTGAGAATGATGGAGTTAATACCTATCATAAGGTAGATCTTACTTCTAAATCTATTTTTGATTCTCCAGTTTATTATTTGGCTCAGAATGATGTGTTATATGTAGAACCTAATGATGCTAGAATAAAGAGCTCTAAAGGGCAGGATAAAACAGTAGGAATTGTTTTGAGTGTGATAAGTGTAGGTTTAGCTGCATTAGCACTTATTTTAAGATAGTCAATATATGATTTCTAATAATAATCCCGAGAATATTACTGATAACAGCACTTTTGTAAATCCACCAAAGTCAAGTTTCAATTTTAGAGATGAGATTTTAAAGTATGTAAAGAAATGGTATTGGTTTTTGTTAAGTGTTATTGTTTTTGGAACTTTAGCATATTTACACGTACGTTATACAATTCCTCAATACAATGTATCCGGTACAATTTTGATTTCTCAAGAAGAAAGTGTGAGTGAGTCAGAATTATCAGCTTTCAAGGATCTTGGGCTGCTTGATGATTCCAAGAATAAAATAGAAAATGAGATTCAGATAATAAAGTCTAGAACGCTTCTGACTAATGTTGTAAATAATTTGAAACTAAATGTTCAATATTTTACTAAAGGAAGAGTTGTCGAATCTGAAAATTATCCAAAGTCACTGATTGAAATTAATTTTTTATCAGCGGATTCAATAGTTCATACAAAATCAAAAGATTTCAGAGTACTTATTAATTCGCAGACTTCGTTTTCTTTTGTAGATAAAGAAGGACAAAAATTAAGTGATCATTCTTTTGGTAAAACAATCAATACAAGCATAGGGGATGTTGTAATTACTCCAAATGTGGATGGTATAGAATCTAATAAGGGGAAGGTAATTCATATTAAGATTACACCTGTAAATATAGTAGCCCAGAGTTATAGAAATAAACTATCAGTTATTACAATTGGTAAAGGATCTTCAATTGTAAAATTATCGTTAAACGACCCTGTTAAAGAAAAGGCAAAAGATATAATTAATGATTTGGTAGAGGAGTATAATAAATCTACTATTGAAAATAAGAAATTGACATCTGCACGAACAGCAGGATTTATCAATGAAAGATTAGATCTAATCTCTGGAGATTTATCCGAAGTGGATGATGAAGCAGCAGGGTATAAGTCAAAATTTGGCTTAACTAACGATGTGTCTGCACAAACACAAAGAGTTGCTGATATCGACTCAAGAAATCTGCAAGAAATTAATAGGTACGAAACACAATTAAGAAAAATTGAATCTACAAGACGTTTTGTACTTAGTCAAGATGGAAAATATGACATATTACCATCCACACTTGGTTTTGATGATCCATCCATAACATCTACTGTAGCTCGCTATAATGGTTTGATAAGTCAACGTAAAAGATTATTAAAATCATCTAGTGAACAAAATCCGGTGGTTGTCAATATAGATGAGCAAATAGGTTCTTTAAGACAAGGATTAATTGCTAGTTTAAATGGAGCAAAAAATTCTATTAATATTAGTTTAAATAGTTTAAGGACTCAAGATAAATATTTTAGTGGTCAATTGTATAATGCACCATTAAGACAAAAAGAATTAACTGCTATTGGTAGAGAACAAGGTATAAAAGAACAGTTGTATTTATATTTATTGCAAAAACGTGAAGAAGCTGAAATTACCAGTCATATCACATTATCTAATGCACGAGTTATAGATAAAGCTTCTACATTGGGTTCTTACCCAGTTTCTCCAAATAAGAAAATGATTTATTTTGGAGCCATATTTTTTGGATTTGCATTGCCTTTTTTGATTATTTATTTATTAGATCTGTTCAATACTAAAGTAAATTCTAGAGAGGATTTAGAAAGATCACTATCTATGCCAATTCTAGGAGCTATACCAAAGACTAAGAGTAAGAAAAGTAAAATTGTAGTCTCTAGAAATAGTAGATCATCTATTGCTGAAGCATTTAGGATTCTAAGAACAAATCTTGGTTTCTTAATGGCAGGCACAAATAAGAAAACAGGTAAAGTTATTTTTGTTACTTCTACTATCTCAGGAGAAGGTAAAACTTTGGTTTCATCTAATCTAGCGAAGACATTAGCAATATCAGGGAAAAAGGTGGCATATTTAGGAACTGATTTCCGGGATCCGAAGTTTCATAACTTTTTTGAACTGCAAAAGGGTAAAGATACTCCTGGGTTCACGAATTTTATTATGAACTTAGATATCAAGCCAGAAGATGTAGTTTATGAGCAAGGGGAGAACGATCCTCTTTTTGTTATTCCTTCTGGAGTGATTCCTCCGAATCCGGCCGAACTGTTAATGAATGATCGAGTTAAAGAAATGTTCGAGTATTTAGGCGATAATTATGATTATATCGTAGTTGATACCGCACCAGTGAGTTTGGTTACTGACACCTTGTTAATTGGACATTTCGCTGATCTAAGTATTTATATTGTAAGAGAAAATTATTCAGATAAAAGAATACTTCAAGTTCCAGAAAATTTCTATAGAGAAAAACGATTACCTAATATGGCAGTATTACTAAATGCCGCAGGTGATAAAGTTGGGTATGGATATGGGTACGGATATGGAGCAAAAGACTAACTAAAAGAGAGATTCTTTTTCATTAATGCCGATATTTTATCGGCATTTTTTGGTAAAAAACCTTTTTCAAGAATTGCGAACTGATGATAATTGTGAACATCAGACCCGGCAAAATCATAAAAACCTTCCGTAAGTAATTTTATAGCTTTATCCTTGACTTTTTCTCCATAAAATCCAGAAATTGAAAGTAAATTAAGTTGAAATAAAAAACCAGATTCCTTTAATTCAGTGTACTTCTCCATATGATCCTGATAAAAAGAATAACGTTCTGGATGTGCTAAAATGGGGGAGAACCCTGCTAGTTTGATTTCGAAAAGAAGTTCATTTAAATTAATAGGAGCACTAAAAGTGGACATTTCAACCAATACATATTTTTCATATAAGGCAATGATATCTTTTTCTTTTATTCTTTTGTAGAATAAATCATCTAGCATGTACTCTGCACTAGCTTCTAAAACAACATCGATATCTAACGAAGATAAAATCCGTTCCATTTCGAGATGTTTGCTTTTTATTGTTTCTGTGGTATTTGGCCACACCTCTTGCATAACATGCGGTGTGGTTATAATTTTTTTTACTCCTAAGTTAGTAAACTGTTCAATGATGTAGGCAGATTGATATACCGTTTTGACTCCATCATCTATGTTAGGTAATAAATGGGAGTGTATATCTACATAACCTTGCGGAATGATTTCTTTAAGATGAATCTCTTTCTTTGATAAAAAATGCAACGTGTTCGTTCTTGTTTTGGGGTTAATTAAAGTAATATACTTTAATCTGAGATGTAAGTATCCCTTAATAGCTTACATCAAGTTACTTACAAAAGTAAAGATTATTAGACGTAAAAAAAACTGCCTAGGAAGTAAAACCTCTTAAACAGTTTTCGGATTATTGAAATATGCTTCTTTTTAATGTCTAGTAATATCTCCAGACCCTGAAACTTTTTTGTCTTCTTTTTCTGGATTCCCTTGATAATCAATATCTCCAGATCCCGTTACACGAGCTTTTAGAAAATGAGTTGATGTTAGTTTTATGTCTCCAGAACCTGTTACAGATGCATCTACATTTTTTGCTTTTAAATCATAGGCTCTTACATCTCCAGAACCAGTCACGTTTAATTCTAAGTTTTCTGCAGAGCCTTTTAATGTTAAA
Organism: Aquimarina amphilecti; assembly: GCF_900109375.1. Classification (GTDB taxonomy): domain Bacteria; phylum Bacteroidota; class Bacteroidia; order Flavobacteriales; family Flavobacteriaceae; genus Aquimarina; species Aquimarina amphilecti. Next base: position 812,721 of record NZ_FOAB01000001.1, on the reverse strand, counting down.
TCGCCACTACCGGAAACAGACCCTTCTAATTCCTTAGCTTGTACTTCTAAACCAACATCTCCTGATCCAGATACTCTGGTTTCAAAAGATTCAGCTTTGATAATGTCTTTAGAATAGATGTCACCTGATCCAGATAAACTTACCTTAGAGATATCTTTAAAAGGTACTGTTATTAGTATTATTTTATTTCTACTTGGCTTTAAATAATATTCTTTTTCCACATAGATTTTTAAAACATCACCATCAACTTCGGTCATTACGTGTGGAATTAAATTACTTTCAGCTTCTATTTTAATATTTCCTTCTGTTCCAGAAACTAATGCTACATCTAGACTACCTTTTAGCTTTATCTGATCATAACTTGAAAGATTCCTTGTTTTGGTGACCACATTACCATTACCTTCTATTTTCTTGCCTTTTCCCCACCATTGTGCATTTACTGACGTAATACTAGATAATGCTAAGGCTAAAATGATTGTTACTGTTCTCATAATTGATTGAATGTTTGAATTAATTTTTTCTTAGTTTCACTCCACCATAACTGGTAGAAATATCGATAGAATTTCCACTGTTTTTTTCTCCGTGATATCCTCTATAATCTTTACTAGAGTTTTCTTTATTCTTTTTCATTACATTAATACTGTCATCAAGATTAATTCCTCCATACGAAGTTTTGATAACAAAATCAAAATTTAGATTAGAATCATACCCAATACCTACACTGGTATAATCAGTTCTAATATTTACATTATTAGTTGTAGATTCTAAGTTTTTAATATCTATGGACCCGTAATCAGAATTAATGGTTACGCTATTACTAATACTACCAATGTTGGTATCCAAGTAATCACCATTTCCTTTAAATACACCTGCATTTTCCACCTTTAAACTTCCATAATCACAGTTGTAATTAAGTTCTTTAACGTTTTTGATTTTTGATTTTGTGTAATCTGCATTGAGTAAAATTTCACCTCCCATTTCTAAGGTAAAATCGGAATAGTCAGCATTAATTTTTCCATTTTTCATATATTTTATAGTACTATTATTGGTGTAGTCGATGCCAATGTAGTTATCTTCTCCTAATAGTTCTCCAAGAATGACTTGACCATAGTCACAACTTATTTTTGCATTTCCTTTGGTTTTATCAAGAGTAATACTTCCATAGTCATTACTTAGATCTACGTTGTTTGTAGCTGGAACTTTTACTGTATAATTGATTTCCAATTTCAGATTATTTCCACCCCAACTATCAGAGAATTTTGACCACCATGATTTCCCATCTTTATCAAATGTTGTCCTAGCGCTAACTACCTGCGAAGATGCATCAAAATCAACACCTATACTTTCAAGTTTTTCAATTACTTTTTCTTCATCATTTCCATTAACTTTTATATTAATTTCCATTACTATTTTATTCTGATCCCAAGAAGTAATATCCAGATTTCCATAATCGTTACTTATTTTTAATAACGCATTACTGCTAACAGGAAATTCTTTTTTCAGAGATTTCTCTTTGGTATATTTTCCTTTCTTACTAAGATCACCATTGCCCAAAGAAATAGCAGGTATAAGGAATAGTAAGCATATTATTTTATAGTATATTGGTTTCATTTTCTGTTAATTTTAATTTGTTGATGTTGTTAATTTTGTCTAATACTTCTTCTAGTAAAGTAGCACGTTTCTGAAAATTCTTAATCATCGCGCTGATTACTCTTTTATCATTACTACTTTCTACTAGATCTTTTTTTAGATCTTCATAACTAGATTCTAATTTGTCTAATTGCTTCATTGCATCTGTAACTAATTCAGTTGTTTCTGCCGATGAATTTTTGTTAATTTCTTCTAGTTGTGTTTTTATTGCAACCGTAAAGAAATTCTGCGTATTCTCCATTTGAGGAGATACACTTGCTAAATCGGCTTCCTTATTAGTATTTAATATAGGAGCTATTGATATTGTACCTATCAATATCGCTATAGAAGCAGCAATGGCTAATGGTTTTATCCAATTTCTCTTCTTAGGTTTTAGAGACACAACTTTATTTTGCTTCTGCAATTTTTCTAAAAAATGTACTTTGTGATCAGTTGATGGTTCAAATACATCAAGTTGATTTTCCATTCGTTCAAATAATTTGTCTATTTCATCTTCCTTTTTCATGTAACTAATAATTTTTTACGTAAACTTTCTTTCGCGCGAGAAATGAGTGTACGACAATTAGAGTATGATATGTTTAAAATTTCGCAAATCTCTTCATAATCATATCCCTCGATTAAGTGTAATGATAATGCAGTGCTATAGCTTTCTTTTAACTCTTTTAATGTATTTAAAACTGCATTTGCCTTAAGACTAGTTAAATCTTCTCTTACAATCCCTTCTGTTTCATCTGTAAGTGCATATTCTACGGTTTCTAAAGGGACTTCGCCGTATATATTACGCTTACGAGATATTGTAAGGCTAGAATTAATAACTATTCTTTTTAACCAAGATCCAAACACACTGCTATCTTCTAACATTGATAATTTAGTAAATGCCGTTAAGAAAGCTTCTTGCATAACATCTTCAGCTTCTGCAGAGTTTTTTATAATTCTATAAGCTGTATTGTACATAGCTTTATAGTATCTATTATAAATTTCCATCTGCGCACCTTGATCTTGTCTACGGCATCTTTCTATGAGTTGCTCGGTATTTAGTTTGGTTAGTGTCAAAAATTTCAGTTTACTTTATATAAAGATATAGATAGATCTTTTTTGTTACAGTTTTAAAAATGTTTTTTTTGAAGTTTGTGGCATAACAATTGACTTATTTAAGTAGAATCAGATACAAATGCCTTATTTTGTAAGTGTTATCGGTTCTGTAATTAGATTTAATAAACTTTTAAAAAATGTCCTTTTGCTTAGATGACAAAATGACTTTGTATATATACTTATGACGAAATCCAAATTAACGACTCTTGACAGTTTGTCATTTCAAGGAATAAATGAAGATGCAGAATTAATACCTTTAATGACTCCTGAAGATGAAGAAGAAATAGATAAAGAAGAACTTCCCGAGACACTTCCTATTTTGCCATTGAGAAATACGGTTCTATTTCCAGGAGTAGTAATTCCAATTACCGCTGGTCGAGATAAATCAATTAAACTTCTTAATGAAGCAAATAATGGTAATAAAACAATTGGAGTTGTTTCTCAAAAAGAAGAAGATGTAGAAAACCCTACATCGAAGGATATAAATAAGATTGGAGTAGTAGCTCGAATCTTAAGAGTTCTTAAGATGCCTGATGGGAATACAACAGTTATTCTTCAAGGTAAAAAGAGATTTAAAATAGATGAGATCTTAGAAGAGGAACCTTATATAAAAGCAAGGGTATTAGAAGTTCCGGAAACAAGACCTTCTAAAGAGAATCAAGAGTTTAACACTATTATTGATTCTATAAAGGAATTAGCTTTAGAAATAATAAAAGAAAGCCCTAATATTCCTTCTGAAGCATCTTTTGCAATAAAAAATATTGAGAGTAATTCTTTCTTGATCAATTTTGTTTCTTCCAATTTAAATTTACCTGTTGAAGAGAAACAGAAAATTTTAGAAATAAATAATATTAAGGATAGAGCACTTGCTACGTTAAAGTATATGAATTTAGAGTTTCAAAAATTGGAACTTAGAAATGATATACAAAATAAGGTTCAGCATGACATGAGTCAGCAACAGCGCGAATATTTTCTTCATCAACAGATGAAAACTATTCAAGAAGAGTTAGGTGGTGTATCTCATGAAGATGAGATAGAGGAGATGCAGGCAAGAAGTAAGGATAAGAATTGGGATGAAAAAGTAAAGAAACATTTTGACAAAGAATTGTCCAAAATGCGTCGTATGAATCCGCAAGTTGCTGAATATTCTATTCAACGTAATTATCTGGATCTATTTTTAGATCTACCTTGGAATGAGTTTAGTAAAGATAAATTTGATCTAAAACGTGCAAAGAAAATTTTAGATAGAGACCATTATGGATTGGATGAAGTAAAAAAACGTATCATAGAGTATTTAGCTGTTCTAAAACTTCGGAATGATATGAAATCACCAATACTTTGTCTTTATGGCCCTCCAGGAGTTGGTAAGACTTCGTTAGGAAAATCTATCGCCGAAGCATTAGGAAGAGAATATGTGCGTATATCATTAGGTGGATTACGTGATGAAGCAGAAATTAGAGGACATAGAAAAACTTATATAGGTGCAATGCCTGGTCGTATTATCCAAAGCCTTAAAAAAGCAGGTACTAGCAACCCCGTATTTGTTTTGGATGAAATTGATAAGCTTTCTGTTGGGAATCAGGGAGACCCTTCTTCTGCTTTATTAGAAGTTCTTGATCCTGAACAAAACTCTGAGTTCCATGATAATTTTTTAGAAATGGGATTTGATCTTTCTAAAGTAATGTTTATTGCTACTTCCAATAGCCTTAATACTATACAACCAGCATTAAGAGATCGTATGGAAATTATTAATGTGACTGGATATACGATAGAGGAAAAAGTTGAAATTGCTAAGCAACATTTATTGCCTAAGCAATTGGTGGAGCACGGACTTGATAAGTCTCATTTAAAAATCGGAAAAGTACAATTAGAAAAAATTGTAGAAGGATATACAAGAGAATCTGGTGTTCGTGGACTAGAAAAACAAATTGCTAAAATGGTACGATTCGCTGCTAAAAACATAGCAATGGAGGAGTCGTATAATGTAAAAGTAAGTAATGATGATGTCGTAGAGGTTTTGGGTGTTCCTAGATTAGAACGTGATAAATATGAAAACAATGAAGTAGCGGGTGTGGTTACAGGATTGGCTTGGACTAGTGTAGGAGGAGATATATTATTCATAGAATCCATACTTTCTAAAGGAAAAGGTAGCCTTACTATTACAGGTAATTTAGGAAAGGTAATGAAAGAATCTGCAACAATAGCTATGGAGTATATTAAAGCCAATGCGGATATTCTAGGGGTTAATCAGGATATTTTTAGTAATTACAACGTTCATATTCATGTTCCGGAAGGAGCAACTCCAAAAGATGGTCCAAGTGCAGGGATTACTATGCTTACTTCTTTAGTGTCATTGTTTACACAAAGAAAGGTAAAGAAAAGTATTGCTATGACTGGTGAGATAACTTTAAGAGGTAAAGTTTTACCTGTAGGTGGAATTAAAGAAAAAATCTTAGCAGCAAAAAGAGCTCATATAAAAGAAATATTGTTATGTGCGGACAATAAAAGGGATATAGATGAGATAAAAGCAGAATACCTTAAAGGGTTAAAGTTTCATTATGTTAAAGAAATGAGTGAAGTTTTAGAATTGGCCTTAACTAAAAGTAAGGTTAAGAATGCTAAGAAATTATAATCTTTGATTTTCATTTAGAACTAATAGTTATTTTTTTATTAAAATAATTATTCGCTGTAGCTCTTGATCTCAATGGATTCTTTTAGTTTTCAGTGAATTAAAATTAAAAATAATAACAAATTAGTGTAACAATATTTAGTGATGTTCGTCATATAGATGTAAACAGTAGAGAAATCAACAAAATCTATTATTAGATAAAAAAGTTGAATACATACTTAGAGGGGATTAATCCTGATACATCTTGGGATTGATGCTTTTTAGAAAAAGTATCTAATTTGACTACAATCAAAAAGCGAGATTCACTTTACTAAATAATTACAAGTTCGAACAATATTTTTTTGAGCGTTTATCCTGATACTCCTTGGGATGAGCGCTTTTCTAATTTAATAAGGTAAATAAGACTATTTTAGGTTACTTTTTTTGAGGTTTACACGCAACTGTAAGTTGTATAAATGTGTTACTTTTAAAATGTAAACCAGACTTTATTTTATTAATTCATGTTTTTGTCAACCAACATATATATTACACATGAAAATCTCTTAAAACCTTAAGTTAAAATGTCACACCTATATAACAGTCTAAAATGACGATTCCTCAATAGGTTCATTAGCTAGAAAAGTTTTGGTTAAACGGGATTGTTTCCAGATACAATCCCGTTTTTATTTATTATAACTCCTATATGCTAAAAAATATTACTATTCTTGCATATTATGAATATTGTCCCGGAAATCAACACTCAAAGATTAGCAATAAAACTTAAGCCTTCTGCAGAAAAGATGGTAAAACGGGGACATCCTTGGGTTTTCGAGAATAGCATAGTCAAGCAAAGTATTCAGGGAAATGCAGGTGATTTGGCTATAATTTATGATAACAAAAAAAACACAATTATAGCGATTGGGTTGTACGATCCTTATTCTCCAATTAGGATTAAATTGATTCAATTTAAGAAAGCTGCTCAGATAAATAATGAGTGGTTCAGTGATAGAATCCAAAGTGCCTATAATCTTAGGAAAGAATTATTAGAAACAAAAACGAATAGTTATAGATTAGTGTTTGGTGAGAATGATCAAATGCCGGGTTTTATAGCGGATGTTTATGATAGTGTCTTGGTAATAAAACTATATTCTCATATTTGGTTTCCATATATTAATTGGATCATACCTCATTTAATAAAACAAACGGGATGTGAAACTGTTGTAATACGATTAAGTAGATCTTTACAAACAACAGGTGAAACATACAACCTGAAGGATGGTCAGGTAGTTTTTGGGAGTTTAGAGAATGAAGTAATCGTATTCGAGGAACATGGTGTTTTATTTTCGGCTAATGTAATTAAAGGCCATAAGACGGGATATTTTTTAGATCATAGACATAATAGAAAGAAAGTAGGAGATCTTTCTAATGGAAAAACTATACTAGATGTGTTTTCTTATGCAGGAGGATTCTCTGTACACGCACTAGCAGGTGGTGCAACAGAAGTTGTTAGTTTGGATATTAGTAAGCAAGCTTTAGAAATGGCTAAGCATAATGCTTCGTTAAATAAACACTTAGGAAGACATAGTATCATTGCAGCAGACGCCTTTGATGGTTTGCAAACGTTGATAAAAAAGAAAAAGAAATTTGATGTTGTTGTGATTGATCCTCCATCTTTTGCGAAAAGAGAGAGTGAAATAGCTAAAGCTAAGAATAGTTATGCTAGATTAGCTAGATTAGGAGTACAGTTGGTTAATAAAAACGGGATTTTAGTTTTAGCTTCCTGTTCTTCAAGAGTTAAGGCAGAAGATTTTTTTAATATCTGTGATGAAAACATTTCTGGTTTTGGAAAAAAAATTGATGTATTAGAAAAGACTTTTCATGACATAGATCATCCGATCACTTTTGAAGAAGGGGCTTATCTAAAATGTGTGTATTATAAAATTAAATAATAAGGATTTGTTACGAGACTCTGAACCTGGCTGAAGCACAATTGTCTCACGTATGAAATACTCCAACCAATATTTAAGTTCAGATATTATTTATTAATGTTTTCCAAAAACGTGGACTTTTGCTCTTTTGTTAGATAAATTTTTCGTGTCGTAAAAAAACGTTATATCCCTAATTATTCGTTTGTTTCCTTTTAAATCAATAACTCGAGTTGCTCCTCCTTTAGTAAAGTTCTTTTTTACTTGTATTTCTTGTTTTTCTCCATTTCCGTACTGTACAATTATTCTATACATGTTTAAAGAGCCATTAGTAACTTTAACTTTTAGTTTTTTAAAAGCACCATTTTTTGCTGTTATCTTAATTACATCTTTATCGATTTTATATTTTACAGTTCTCGATCCTAAATGCTCCCATTTTATTTTAGCTGAAGTAAAGCTGCTTCCCACTAAAAATAGTATCATTAAAAATGGTAATACTAATTTTTGAGTTTTTCTATTTTTCATAATTCGATATTTTAGTGTTTAGTAGTAAGACCAATTAAAGAAGAAAAGGTTTAATTACGATTTTTACACAAAAAAACAGGCTGCATATATTATATATGCAGCCTTCTTAAATATGTAGTAAAGGATTATCCTTTAATATAAGATGTTTAGTGCGGTTTTGTCGCTATCAGTAAATTCTCCATCTTCGTTAGCACTAAAACATGCTAACATAATAGAATCTTCATAAGCTGATGTAGGTGTTCCTGGAATCCAAATTGCAGGTGGTTCTGCAGGTAAAGGACCAGAGTAACCACAACTTTGACGATTGTACCAATCTTGATGTCTTAATCCAAGACAATGACCTATTTCGTGACCAATTACATGTTCATTCACATTGGTTGTGAATGCATCAGTTCCGGAGTTGATTCTGACCCATTTATATGGTTGGCCCAATGTATTTGGAAAACCCGCATTTCCACCTCCACCTGCTACATTTATTTTATAAACTACCATATCCGCAGTGCTAAAATCTGTGCCAAATGTTAGATTGAAATTTAAACTATTTGATAATGCGTTGTAATTATTAACTGCCCAGCGTAATGCGGTTTGCATTTTAGAAGTTAAAGCAAAGTTTCCTCCTGTGTATCCTAAAATATCAATATTTCTATAGTTTGAGGATACTAAATTACTATCTCTATATTGTTTATTATCTCCTTCTAGAGGTTTTAATTCTGAATAAGAATCCAAATCATTAGACGGGATAAGAATATCACCTGATACTAAATAAATATCTTTTTTACCATCTAGAGTAGTTATTTCTTCTATAGTAACATTATCAATATTTACTCCCATGTTGAATAACTTATCTAGTTGTTCTTTTGTAGGTTCTTTGTTAATTCCTTGTACTTCTTCAGTAATTTCTTTCTTTTGACAAGAAAAGATAGTTCCTAAGATAATAGTGTAAAACAATAATATTTTAATTTTTTTCATAGTGATACATTTTAATTAGTTTAAATTTTATCAAAAGGTTTTTGTGGATATTCATTTAAATGATCTAAAGTTTTAAATGAAAAATATTTAGGGGTAGTTATATAATACTCATATAAAATGATATTATACGTGCTTTTTCATTTTCAAAAGTACCTTTATGAGATAAATAAAAACAGGGTTATATAACCCATGTTGATGGGTTAATTCCCTTTGTTTCAGTATGAAGAAATAAATAGGAGTAAAAAACACTAATTACTCTACCTTGGTATAATTTTCTGATTGAGAGTAATGACCATTTTCATCTATTGTTATTTGTTGGTAGGATTTTTTATCCAAGATTAATTCAAATTTAAATACTTGAGTGGTATCTACTATTTCCATCATTGGCCCGGAGGCGTACTCTAATCTTTCTTCGAGGATATTACCTTTAATAGAATAGGTGCCATATCCAAACCATTCATTACTATCTGCAGGATCAAACCTAGTCCACATTACTTTTCCTTTGCTATACATTTTTACTTGTCGATACCCATTGGGGTTTAAAATAGTATCAGAAACTTCATTATGATCATCATATAGAAATTGATGTTTTAAATCCCAAACACCTTCTAAATCGAAATTATTGATTTCAGAAGATGTGTTACTATTATTAATTGAACTAGTAGAGAATATGCTTAGAATAATTAAAAAGAAAAGTTTCATAACAGAGTGATTTATGGATTGGACATCAATAAGTTACGAAAAATTTATGATTTTTTTGTTTTAAACTGCCTTTATAATTTCTTTAGTAGAGATTGTGAATAAGAATTTGATAACATACATAAGAAAGTAATAAAAGTATAGTTCATAAGAGGTAAATTTGGAATAGAAAAAATGTTACCTGTATTATTTAGAAGTACAGGGAGTTCCAAAATAGAAATCTTATATGACTGAATACGTCTTGTTAACTGATGAACAAACCTATTTTGTAGAATATTTAATAGGAGAGTTGATATTATCCAATAGTATTAGTGAAGCAATGAAGTTTAATGATGAGCATTTAGCTCTAAAATTTAAAAAGATGTTGCATAGCTCTTGTAAATTGACTACAAGCGTTAATACATACATTGATTAGAATATTTTATTGCATAGTAGTATTTTATAATAAGTATCTGGATAGTAATTTATGTTTTAGGTTGTAATTGTACGAATGCAAATGAAAAAAAGGGATGTGTATATCATACACATCCCTTTTTTATGAAATTTCATTTTTTTTAATTTGATGATAACATCGCGAAGAACTTATCAAGATTTGGTAATAAAACAATTCTTGTACGTCTATTAATAGCCATATTCTCTTCAGTATCATTTTCTACTAACGGTTGGTAGCTACTTCTTCCTGAGGCGATTAACTTAGCTGGATCAACATTGTACTGTTTTTGTAGTAATCTAGTAATAGAAGTTGCTCTTTTAACACTTAAGTCCCAGTTGTCTTCTAAAGCTGGAGTACTTATTGTTCTTGGATCAGTGTGACCTTCTATCATCACATCAAGACTAGGTTCAGAATTAATTACTTGTGCTAATTTTTCTAATATATCATTAGCTTTGTTACTAACTCTATAGCTTCCGCTATTAAATAACATCTTGTCAGAAATAGAAATCATAACAACAGTGTTGTCAATATCAATAGAGATATCTTCGTCTTCTTTTAGACTGTCATCTAAAGAACTTTTTAAATTATGTGAAACAGCAAGGTTCATAGAATCTTCAAGAGTTCTTGCTCCTTGAAGTTTTTCTGGATCAACTTTAGCTAATGTTTCTTTCATTTTCTCTTTAGTGTTGTTCGAGATTACAGCAAGGTTATCCACCATTACCATTTTTTCATTATTAGAATCTTTTAATGAATTTATTTTTGCGTTATAATCAGCTACTCTTGATTCGATCTTTGCAAATTTAGATTCTAACTCTTCTTTTTCTACTGTGGTTTTCTGTAATGTACTACGCGTGTTATTTAGATCCTCTTCTAAGGCTAAATACTTCTTTTTCGATACGCAAGATGTGGTCATTAAAGCTCCCGATAATGCGATTAGTGTGAATACTTTTTTCATGGTTATTTAATTAATCTATTATACCTAGTTAAAACTACATGTTCTATGTTTTATTATAATTTTACCTACTAAACTTTTCACATCAAATTCTTAAAATTTGTTAAAAAAAATTGCTAAAATTAGTATACCGTACTATTTTTACGGTAAATTTATCATCGATTTTTTTGTAATAAATTGAATTGCAATGATTTAGTTTTTTAGTCTCTATTACTGAAGAATATAATATTAGGTTAATAACTAATTATAGTTGTAACGAGACAATAAATAAATCGTCTTATAACAAACGAAACGCCCAGAATGAACTTTGCTTTAGAATTTAAACTTTTGGAATTTCATGTTTTTAAATAAAGAAAAACTAGTTTTATTAATACTGTTATTGTGTGTTTCATTAGAAACAATTGTTGCACAACAATTTAATCAAGAAAGTACTAAAGTACTTAAGGATCATAAGGTATTAGTATTGAATGGAGATATTACATATTTACCTATATATAAGGTTAACAGAGCAAACATTGTTGCCTCTATTATTAAGGATACCTTAGATAAAAAGGATTTTAATAAAGTGTATAAAGAAGATTGGAGCACTACTGTATTTAATACCTATTGGAGGAATAAACAAAATAAGCGTCCTTTTTCACTACATTTTGCAGATACCGTATTTGCTTCACCTGTAGAGCACAAAATGGTGGTAACTTCTAGATATGGATGGAGAAGAGGTAGACCCCATCAAGGAATTGATATTGATCTTAAGACGGGAGATAATGTAAGGTCATTGCTAAAAGGTAAAGTTAGATATGCCAGACGTCACGGTGGCCATGGTAAAACTGTTGTCATACGACATGATAATGGTTTAGAAACTGTGTATGCACACCTTTCGAAATATTTGGTTAAAGAAAATGATATTGTAGAAAAAGGTCAGATTATTGGTAAAGGAGGGGTTTCGGGTAATGCGCGAGGTAGTCATTTACATTTAGAAGTTCGATATCATGGTAAAAGTATTCATCCCGAATATCTTTTCGACTTTTCTCCAGGTACAAAAATAAGATCAGATGATATTGTTGTTACCAAAAAATGGATAACTCCAAGATCTCACAGATCCACTAGGCAGAGCAAAATTGTGGTTCAAACAGATATAGAAGAAATCACTAATGAAATTGAAAATCCTACAAAAAGCATATATGTTGTAAAAAAGGGTGATACGCTTCATGGTATCGCAAGAAAACATGACGTTCAAGTTTCAGAGATATGTAAAATAAATGAGATTAGATATAATTCTGTCCTTAATGTAGGACAAGAAATCGTGATCTATTAAAAACTAGTTTTGTACATGTTTATGTATCATTTCTAGTAATATATTTTTGTCATAAGGTTTTAATATATAGTCATTTAAGCCAGCTTGCATAATCTGTCTATTTAACTGAGTAACATCCACTGCTGTTAGCGCAATTATTGGTGTTTTATTATCAAATTCTCTTATTCTTTTCGTAGTACCAATTCCATTTAGTTTTGGCATATTTATGTCCATTAAAATGATATCATAAGAATGATCTTTAGCAAGTTCTATTGCATCAAAACCATTATCAATAGTTGTGCATTCAAAATTTTCTTTAGAAAGAATTTTATCCGCAACTAATAAATTAAGTTTATTGTCATCAACAATTAGCGCTTTTTGCTTATTATTTCCTCCTTCATTTTGATTAACATCTTTACTATTAGGATTAATAGTTTCTAGATTTATTACAAAAGCATATTCAGAACCAGCTTGAGAGTTATTCTGAAGGATGATTTCTCCATCTATTGATTTGGCAAGTCGCTTCACTATAGTAGAATTTATTCCAGTCCCTAAATAGGATTTTTTAACTTTATGTATATCAATAAATTCTCTATAAATGGATTTTTCCTCTTCTTTAGACACCTCATTTCCATCATGTTTAATCTTAAAGGATATATTATTGAATTTCCCTTTCTTGTTTATTAAATTAACAGAAAAAACAATATTCCCGTTTTTAGTGAATCGTAAAGCATTACTAATTAAGTTCATTAGTATTTGAGAAAGAATTGCAGGATTTCCTTGTAATTTTTCTGGGATATCTTCATCAAAATCTAGGTCTAACGTATTTCCACTATTTTCTGTAGCATAACCAAATGAATGAACGATGTTTTGAGTTAGTTCACGTAGATTAATTGGTCTTTTATCGGTTATAATTGTATCAGACTCTAGAATATTAACTTGTAGTACATTATTTATTAAGGTCAATAAATAATCACCGGAAAACTTTAAAGATTTGAGATTCTTATTATGTTCCAGTTCAGGATGTTCATTATACAGAATATTAGTTAACCCCATAATTCCATAAAGAGGGGTTCTTAATTCTTGACTTAGGGAGGATATAAACTCTTGGTTTTTTTGTACTTTCTTTTCTGTAGATCTGTGCAGTGAGTTCAGTTCTTTATCCTTTTTTTTGAGCTTAGATGCTAGTAAATAACATTTATAACCTAAAAAAATAATTAATATTGATAGTATCGTCCAGACGGCATAAGAGATCATTGGTTGTTTTTATGACAAAATAAAAGATATCAGATTTATCTTACAAGTTTAAAAAGGAGTTTTTTTTAGAAAAGTGGTTTTTTTCTTGATTTACTGAATATATTGATAGTTTGGTCGAGTTTTTGATTACAAATAATAAAAAAAAGTAAGGGAATGAGTATATTTAACGACAATATCTGATAAAGGAGTAAGGAAGATGAAATCTACAGTTGTATCGGTGTTATTAATTTTTTTTGTGAGTTCTATGAGTTCACAAATAGAAAAACCTTTATCATCTTTAAAAATAGATGATAATACTAATAATTTGGGAACAAGCACTTATAAGTTATCTCCAAGCTTGACCAAACCAAAAAATAGCTTCAGTTTATATAAGAGCCCTAAAGATTCTATACGTTTCAATAGAACGCAAAAACCTTTTGATATGACGGGTGATAATGGTCTTTTACAACCAAATTTTAAAGTGGTTCCTAAGTGGTTTCAAAAAGATAAAGAAATAAAGGAAGAATATAAATCTGATCAATATCTAGGGGATTTTAAAAGTAAATCAGAATTTGTTTATCTTATCTATAGAGATCATCAATCTGTTGATGGTGATTTAGTGCGAATTTTTTTAAATGAAGATGTGATAAGATCAAATGTATATTTGAACAGCGTTTTCGAAGGATTTAAGATTGATCTTATTAAAGGTTTTAATAAAATTGATATAGAAGCACTTAATCAAGGAACCTCTGGTCCTAATACTGCAGAATTTCAGTTACACGATGATCAAGGTAATATAATCACAGCTAACGAATGGAATTTGACAACTGGTGTAAAGGCTACTATAATTGTTGTTAAAGAGTAATACTATTGTAAATTTGATTTTTACCGTTACCTTCCATGCCCAATTAGGTTTTAATATCATATATATTCCAATTTCTTACAGTACTTTCTAATTATTTTCAAACAACATTTTCTATTGTGTTTATAAGGCTTTGAGTATATTTAATTCATAGCATTATTAATATTTTCAAAATATTTTGTGATTTTTTTTAAATACCACACACTAATGGTAAAAAGAAACTTAATATGAGTAAAGAAGATGAATTTACTCGGGTTATTAAGGAAAATGAAGGAGTTATTTTTAAAATAACTACAGTTTATACAGATCAACCCGAAGATCAACAAGATTTATATCAAGAAATAGTATATCAACTATGGAAAGCATATGGCTCTTTTAGAGGAGATGCTAAGGTGAGTACTTGGATGTATCGAGTTGCGCTAAACACTGCAATTACAAGATTAAAAAAAGAAAAGAGAAAAGGAAATAGAGTAGGAATTGATCAGGTGGTCCTAAAACAAACAGAAAATTATGATATTGAGTTTGAAGAAAAATTAAAAATATTATATGCCCATATCAAAATGCTTAGTGATCTAGAAAAAGGCCTCATTCTATTGGTATTAGAAGGTAAGAAATATGAAGAGATATCATTGATTACTGGTTTAACACCAACGAATGTAGGAACTAGAATATCCAGGATAAAACAAAAATTGAAAACACAAATAGTAGAAGAATAGAAGGGATGGAATTAGAAGAAATGCAAACAGTATGGTCTGAGATAAGTAACCAACTAGATAAACAAAAGAAGTTAACTGATAAAATGATTATTATGATGACACAAGAACAGTATAGAAAAAAATGGAATAAAATAGCCTATCCAGAAATATTTGGTACAATTATATGTTTTGGTATGGCAATATTGATTTTTTTGAATATTAATCAATTAGAAACTTGGTATAACATATTTTTTGGTCTTGCATCGGCGGTTGTATTAATAGTGCTACCAATATTATCATTGAGATCTATTAACAAGATGAGTGGTATTAATTTTTACGAGAATAGCTACAGAGATACTTTAATCAAGTATACCAAAAATAAAAAGCAATTCCAATCACTCCAAAAAATATCTTACTATCTAAGCTTCCTATTAATCTTTTTGATTCTTCCAGTAACTTCTAAAATTTTGGGAGGAAAGGATATGTTTACGGGAATTAAAAATCTTTGGCCATTGTTAGTTTTTATACCTGCTGGGATTACATTTTTTGTGTTTTTCACTAAATGGGTTAAAAAATGTTATGGAAAAAATATTAACGAAGCAGAAAGTATATTGAAAGACTTAGAATCAAATGAATAAGTTTTTTTAATTATTCTAAATGAAAATGACATCTAGTTTTAGATGTCATTTGTTTTTTATCAGCTATTTGACAAGGTTTAAGAAATCCAACCTTTAGATTTAGAAAATCTAGAAAACCATATCAGAAAAATAGCAAATACAACGATCATAACTGGCATATACAATCTTTGGCCAGATAGGGTTACAAAATCTTGAATAAAGAAATTATAAACTTGTTGCGCTAATATTGTTAATAATGACATAATAAAAAGAACTATTGCCCATTTCTTTTTTATAATAAGGGCCACACTACCAAAAAGTCCTGAAAAAACAGCAACTGCAAAAACTGCAGTTACCCAAGCAGGAATGTTATGATAAAAATTTTGATCAGCTTCTGGCATTGCATTTAGTATTTCTTCGGTCATATAAGCTTGTCCTAAATATGCCATTACTCCCATAATATTCCATATGAGTGCAATAATACTCACTATCCAAAACCATACAGGAATTTTGTTGTTTGTGTTCATAATTAATTGATTTTTAAGTTGTTTTGTTTTAACAATGTATGTAGAAAGCTAATAAAACACAAATTTCATTTGGTTTTCATAAATCAAAAGTTTTCTGATTTATGAGAATTACCCAAAAGATAATATGTTTTTGTATTTTTAGAAAGTAACCAATTATATCTACAATGAGTATTCTAAAAAACCTTA
Source organism: Aquimarina amphilecti (assembly GCF_900109375.1). Lineage (GTDB taxonomy): Bacteria > Bacteroidota > Bacteroidia > Flavobacteriales > Flavobacteriaceae > Aquimarina > Aquimarina amphilecti. Next base: position 796,451 of record NZ_FOAB01000001.1, on the reverse strand, counting down.
ATAATATATTTAAAACTGTATTATTCTTAACGATTATTGTATTGATTTTCATGTTGTCATCTTGCAATAAGAAAGAGCCTATGTTTGATAAGAATTTTGTTCATTCTGTATACATATGGCTTAATAATCCTGATAATCCTGACGAAAGAAAGCTTTTTGAAGAATCTCTGAATAAGTTTCTTAGTACATCCAAGTATGCGAAAACTAATTTTATTGGTGCTCCTGCGGGAACAGATCGTGAAGTAGTAGATAATTCATATACATATTCCATAATTGTTACTTTTTCTTCAAAAGAAGAACAAGACTTATACCAAAAAGAAGAAGCACATTTGTTATTTATTAAAGAAGCCTCTTCTTTATGGAATAAGGTACAGATATACGATACTGTTAGTATCAATTAGTTGGTTTTAATGATCGGTTCATCAAATAATTTATTAAGATTTTTGATCAAGGTAATCTCCTAAGTTTCCAAGAGCATTATCCCAGAATTGTTCATAGAATTTTAACCATTTATTGATTTCCTTTAAAGGTTGTGTATCCGCTTTGCAAAATCGTTCTCTTCCTATAGCATTAATTTCTATTAGGCCCGCAGTTTCAAGTGTTTTGAGATGTTTGGTGACACCTTGACGGCTCATTTCGAATTGACTAGATATCTCGGTAATTGGAAGGGCAGTAGCAGCGATGACTAAAGCATGGAATATTTCGCGTCTGGTTGGATCAGAAATAGCCTTTAAAATCTTTGTTATTTTATCCTGCATATGTAGCCGTAGTTAAATATTCTGATAGACCTTTAATACAATTATCCCATCCACCATCAAAACTATTGAACATTTCTATAATGGTTTCTCCAGTATAATTAGAAATACCAGAATGCTCTAAAAGAAGTTTGGTCCCATTTTCTATTTTTTCTAGTGTCCATTTTACGGTTGTTTCGACATCAGTGCCTGCTATCTTCCAAGAGTATATGAGGGTATATGGAGTTGCTTGTTTGATAATACCTACGATGGGTTTACAATTTTCTTTATCCGGAGAGTTAAAAGTGTAGTTATAACCAACTTCTGCTTTAAAATCTGCAGGAAGAAACCAATTAGATATTTCTTCTGCAGTGGATATAGCATTCCATATTGTATCAATTGGATGACTAAAAACTTGTTCTTTGGTAATTAAATCTTTCATTTTGTGTGGTTTAAATTAATTAACGCAACTTTATGGTTGCTAATTTAAATATATATTATTGAAAAGCAACCATAAAGTTGCTTTTTTTTAAGAATAATTAATGTTATTTATTTTATATATAGCGTTAATTAGTGCAAAAAATTAGTTTTTTATTTTTTAAATGAATATTTCTTGTTAAATTATACCTCCTCAATTATAGATATATTCCCCCATTTTTTATTATTACTATTAAAGTGTTTTACATTTTAATAATTTTTAGTTCGTACAGTATTACGTATGTTGAAATAATATACCATATACTGGGTATGTTTTGTGTATTCAGAATTATAGAAATTACACCTGCAGATTTGCAATTAAATGAAATTGAATCTTTTTCTATTTCTGGCGCAAGCAATTTTGCTGATAAACCAAAAGTATCTTATGGCATTGATTTATAACCAAATAAATGAAGGACCACAAACTCATGTAATTATCATCGGTGTGGGAGGATATCGCTACTTATCCGGTGGAATTGAAGAAAAGGAGCAGAATTATGAGAACATCGGTCTTTTAAGGCAGTTATCGTCACCTCCTAAATCTGCATTAGCCTTTCGTGATCACTTGTTAGAGATAGAAAGTGATGTTCAAAAAGATTTTGTAAAACCTTTGGGGAGTATTGAATTATTGATTTCTCCCTCTCCTGATGATCCTAGTCCTGGAAATAGTGGAGAACAGTTCGAAGCAGCCAATTTCGCCAATATTTCTCGCGCGTATAATGATTGGAAACAGCGTTGTGATGATAATAAAGATAACGTAGCTATATTCTTTTTTAGTGGTCATGGTGTAGAAAAAAAAGATCATTATTTATTAGCTGAAGATTTTGGAGCTAATATTAATAATCCTTGGTTAATGGGAAGTTTTAGTTTTAATAAAACAAGAAGTGCTTTTCATTCTTGTAACGCATCTACACAATGCTTTTTTATAGATTCTTGTAGAAAAATTAATTCACAAATGCTCCAAAGGGATTTACCTGATATACCTTTAGATGTTCCATTATTAACAACACCAGATTGCAAACATGATTTAACAATGAAAGCTGCTGCGCATAATGAAGCGGCATATGGTCCAAAGAAGAAACCTTCCTTTTTTACACAGTCTATTATAAAAGCTTTACAAGGGTATGCTGCGGATAAAAGAGGAGCAGAGTGGGTTGTTAATACCGGCGATATAGCTACACAGATCCATAATATTCTTAGAACTATTAAATCTACAGAGGGGTATAAGCAACGATGTATTTATTCGGCTAGTGAACCTTCTAGTTTAATTACTTTCAGAAAAGCACCTCCAGCACATTTGTCCGTAGCTTGCGATCCGGCTGAAGCAACTAATGTGTCCAAGCTAATTTGCACTGCTTTAGAAGGAGGTACTGAATTTACGGAAGAGCCTAAATCTGATTTTTGGAAATTGGATATGACTGCAGGGATTTATAAGCTACAGACCGAATCACAAAGTGAGGAGTTTAGTAATGGAGAAACATATGCCTTAGTTAGGGCAATAGCTAACGAAAAAATAAATTGTTCGCGAAATGAGTAATCTATCTATACATATAATAACACACGGATATGATTCTTCTCGTATTCCTAAGAAAATTACTGTTTTGAATTCAAAATTAGAGGAACTTCATTCCTTTTGGATGAGTTATGATAGTTCTACAACTCTTGATGTTGTTTCAGGGGTTTACGGAGTAATATTAACACTGGCTTCCGGTAAGAAAATGGAAAAAGCTGTGATGGTAGGGCCTGATACTACTGGAATTGTCAAATTTGATCTATCTGGCTTAAGCCCCAGTGAGACTCAGGAATGGGCTTATTTATCTAAGAATTTATCGATACATAGTGATGAAGAAAAAGACTTAGTTGATAACATTTATTTAGGAGCTTGGATTCGATTATGGAAAAAAGATAATGAAAATTGGAATGTAGTTGATATTCCAATACAAGAATCTAGTTCTTGGAATGAAGAAGGAGTAAGTTATGAATTAGATGTGGAACGTAACCAACAATTTTTGCAAGTAGGAGGTCCTAAAATTCCTTGGCGATTAATTGCATTACCACCAAATAGTCATTTGATGTGTCTTATAAGACCAAATGAAGGTCCTGAGGGTATTGTTCACCCTTTAGAAGTCACCGTTACCACTGATAACTGGCATGCAGAGACTATTTTGACTTTACTTAGTCAAGATTCCAGATCTAAAGCCCAAGATCTTTATGAAAGTTCGGGTCTTAAATTATCTTCTGCGCAAGATTTACTTTATGGAAAAATGACAGATCCTGCTGCTGCTGCTATAGGCGGATATTATTTGTTAAAAACAGAAGAATTAGATCGATTACATAATTGGGCGGAGAATTTAGCGAATTGGATGCCTTGGATGTCCGATGGTTCTATTATTTGGGCTTGGCAACTTATTAAAGAAGGCAGGAAGAATGGAGTTATGAATATGGATGAAATTAGATTTCGGTTTTTAGAAGCTACAAAAAGGGGAATACCATTATATACAGAAGGATTAAGATTGTTGTGGGAAGGTTTAAAGATGCTATCAGGTAAAGGAGATTTTGATCCTGAAATAGAAAAAGCACTGGAAATAATAGATGAATATGCAGAAGCCGCAGATTGGACAACTACTACAACTACTTTTAATGGATTAGATCCACAAAGCCCTCTTAAAAAAATAAAAAAAGGAACACCGAAAGACACGTCATATATAGCATATATATACGATGTTCCGTTAAATGAGTTGTTACAGGATACTGATTTTGATCCAGTACATGATAATCTTGAAATATTCACTGAGGATACAATTTCTCAGAAGTTATCAATAGAATCGGATGGTCAGATCGTATCCAATGATGGAATAAAATTTAATTCCGTTTATAAGGCAGCAAAGGAACTTGGCTTAAAAGGAAATAATTCTGAAGTACGAAAAAAAATGGGTAGTATACATATTAAATTCCCTAAAAAGGATTTTGATGATGAGATCAGAATGTATAGGATGGGAAAACGAAAAAGAAAACTTTAAAACGATGTTTAATATAAAATTTTTGCCGGCGAGATTCGGGGATTGTATCTGGATAACCTATGGTTCTGAAGATAATCCTAGTCGAATTCTCATTGATGGCGGTACTGGCGGCACAAGACATAGTATTAAAAAACTAGTCAATGAACTTCCAGAAGATCAAAAAAAACTGGAATTATTGGTGGTTACACATATAGATCGAGATCATATAGAAGGTGTTCTTAGATTATTAGAAGAGGATCAATTACCTTTTCGCATACGTGATTTTTGGTTTAATGGATGGAGCCATATAAATACTAACACTCAAGATGTAATAGAACATTTTGGGGCTGTCCAAGCGGAACGCCTTTCTGCAATGATATTAAAACATAATCTGTCTTGGAATGGTGATTTTAATGGAAATACTATTGTAGTTGATCAAGAAGAGTTGCCCAAAATAACACTTCCAGGAGGAATGAAATTAACTATTCTATCTCCTGCACCGAAGCATTTGTCAGAATTAAAAGATAAATGGGAAGAGGAAGTAAAAGCAGCCAATTTAGATCCAGGATTTGGGTTAGAAGTTAACGATGAAGATGTCACAGAAGATGCTATTGAAAGTTTTGGAGAAGGGTTTCCGGATGTAGATGAATTGGTAAAAGAAGACTTTGAAGAAGATACTTCAGCTGGGAACGGAAGTAGTATTGCCTTTTTAGCTGAATATGAAGGAAAGAAAGTATTGTTTTGCGGAGACGCATTTCCGAGTCAGTTACTAGAGGCACTAAATAAAATTGCTTCGGAAGAGAAAATTGATTTAGAATTATTTAAAATATCACATCATGCCAGTTCTCATAACACAAGTTCAGAATTATTAGATAAAGTAAACTGTAAGAATTTTGTGATCTCTACCAATGGTAGAATTTATAAACATCCAAAAAAGGTAACTATTGCCAGGATATTAAAATCTTCTGGAGAAAACACTCGACTAATATTTAATTATAAATCTAAAATAAACGAGATTTGGGATGAGAATTACTTGAAAAACAAATATAATTACACTACAATATTTCCTACCCCAGAAGATGATATTGTAGCGATTGATCTGTAATATAAACCACAAAAAATAACACTTTTTAAATCAATTGATTATGAGTGATTGTACTAAGAAACCTGTAATAAATTGTCACACCCATATTTTTAGAGGAGAACATGTTCCTCCGTATTTAGCTAAAACTTTTGTCCCTTGGCCATTTAGCTATTTATTAAATACATCATTAATCCTTAAACTATTTAAAAATAGTATATCTAGTAATAATAAAAAATATCAGGATCCTTATATAGAAAAAAGACGTAATAGGATACTAAAAGCTATTAAATTAAGAAGAAACAAATTGCTTTCAGGAGTATTATCATTGATCGGAATGATACTGACTATTCATGTGTTTTTTATAATATTTAAATGGCTATCATTTGTTTTTAATCCTGAACAAAATGAAATAATAGGGTATATTGTTAAACTCCAGACTTGGTTAACAGAGTATCACCTGTTGTTTCCAATAAAAAACGTATATCTGCAAGCTCTTCTTTCTTTCATACTATTTAGTTATTTTAAGAGTGGACGTAATTTCATTTGGTTTGTTCTAAGTAAGACTATCAAGTTTTTTGCTATTCTACCAGGAAAAATGACCAAAGATTTATTAGAAAGATATTTGTTATTAGGGAGATTTACTTTGTATAAAAATCAAAGTAAAATTTTTTCATCCATGAAAGAACAATATCCGCCTGGAACAAAATTTATTGTTCTACCAATGGATATGGAATATATGGGAGCTGGTAAACTAAAACCAGAAAACTCTTATCAAAATCAGATGCAAGAATTAGCTGATATAAAGGAAAATAGTACTAATAAAGATGCTTTTCTCCCATTTGTATTTGTCGAACCAAGAAGAATAAAAGACGAAAAGGATCATTTAAAATACACTTTTGATAATGGTACAGTTACATTAGAGAATTGTTTTATCAAAGAATATATAGAGGGTAAAAAATTTGATGGGTTTAAAATATATCCAGCATTGGGCTATTATCCTTTTGATGAGGAGTTATTACCCCTTTGGAAATATGCAGCAGATAATCAACTTCCAATTATGACACATTGCATTAAGGGAACAATCTTTTATAGGGGAGCAAAGAAAAAGGAATGGGAGTCGCATCCAATCTTTAAAGAGATTGTAAACCTTAAAAATGAAATTTATGAACCTTTACTATTGCCACAACGCAAAAACAAGGATTTTTCTTTAAATTTCACACATCCGATGAATTACTTAGTGTTACTTAAAGAAGAATTATTAAGAATTTTGGTGAGCCAATGTAGACAGGATATAAGAGATTTATTTGGGTTTACTGACTTAAATACAGAATTGAAATACAATTTATCTCATCTTAAAATTTGTTTTGCTCATTTTGGTGGAGAAGATCAGTGGAATAAGTATTTAGAACTAGATCGATATGGATACAGTAATGAATTAATAAAAGAACCAGATTTTGGAATAGATTTTTTATACACCGCTAATCAAAAATTTAGTTGGAGAAAGCTTCAAGATTGCTGGAAATATGTTGACTGGTATTCTATCATTTGTAGTATGATGTTGCAACATGATAATGTATATGCTGATATTAGTTATATACTGCATGATGATCAAATTTTTCCATTGTTAAGGCAAACTATTAATAATCCTAAATTAGGTGATAAAGTTTTATTTGGGACCGATTTCTATGTGGTTAGAAATCATTCTGCAGAAAAGAATTTGGTGGCTACCACAACGGGTAACCTTACTGTAGAAGAATTTGATAGTATTGCACGTGATAATCCAGCGGTCTTTTTATCTAAGTTTTAATCACAATTATTAGTGGAGTACCATTTGGCTATTGTATTTTCTGCAGCCTTATATCTTGGAGAAAAATCTAAATCTTTAGCTGCATTTTCTTTCTTTGAACGAATATTCCATTGCCAAATATATGTTCCAGCAAACCATTCTTCATTCCATAATTCTTGATATAAAGCTTCAAAAGCTATTTGTTGAGTTTTGTCAGATTTTTGTTTGGATAAAATGCTTAAAGCAGATCCCCATTCCCAAGGCCTGATAGTTCCCGAAGCTTCACTTTTGTACCCCACTTCTGTAAATAAGATGGGTTTATTATGTTTTTCTGATAGTGGTTTCAACATGTTGATGTGTGTTTCCCAACCTTTTTTAACAGTGGTTATATCAGGGTTTTGATTTTGAGTTAGTGGAAAATAAGCTTGAATCCCTATATAGTCCATCTCATTCCAAAAATCAATTAATTCATATTCTCCATCCCAATTTGCTGCATATGTGAGTTTTCCTTTATAAATATTTTTAATTTCTTTTACTAATGATTTCCATTTATCGGGTTGAGCTTTTAAAGAGCTTTTTAATTCCGTTCCAATGCAAAATAGCTCTACTTCAGTTAATGCAGCAATTTTTGCATAATGTATCATATTCGCACGATATGATTCGAACCAAATATTCCAGTTTAATTCATTAGAATGTGTAATATTCGATCTCCAGCCAGAAGACAGCCAAAGGTGTGGTTTGAGCATGATATGAATGTTCTTTTTTTTAAGCGCATTAATTGTTTTAATATGCAAACTATCTCTTCGTGACCATCGACCAATCTCTTTTGGAACTCTCATTGTTAATGTTTGTTCATTCTCTTGATCTAAGAATGGAATTACGGCGACCCATTCTATGTTTGATTTGATTAAATCATTAATTGCATTAGCATTGTCTTTATCACGATTCCAACCGAAAACACTCATACCACGATGTTTTCCATCAATTTGATACAAATCTTTAGAAACACCACTATTATTTTCTACCGCAGGAATCCAATTATATTGAAAATTTTCAGAACTATTTTTGATAATAATAAACTGATAAGTCCCAAATAACAAAAAAACAGGAGTAAACAGTCTTAATGATAGTTGTTTGATCATTAATTTGAAACCTTTCTTTTTTCGTATTCTTATAAAATATCTTAAAATTAAAAAAAGGAAATATAGTATAACAAATAAGACATGAATCGCTATTAAGAAGTTCGTTCTATCTAATGCTTCTACAAAATATTTAAAAGAATCTAGAAATGTAACTCCGGCCGTTACCATTGCAACTATAACAAAAAGAACTAAACTTATTATCCAGTTGCAGATGTATATACTAAGTGTGGTAAACAGTTCCTTTTTCATCGTTATTATGCTCAATACATTATTAGAAGCGTAATATATATTTATGTTACATCGAATTTTAGGTGAATATCCTTTTTTTTGGTTTAAAGAAAACACAAACTTTTCATAAAATGAATATATGAGGTTTAATTAAACTGTATTTTGATTTGTCTAACTATCCTATAATCAATAAGAAATGTAAATACGTACTATATGAAAGATTATAATTCAATTTCATTACTATTAATTTTATTAGGATCTCATTTAATACAAGCGCAGTATAAGGAGTATGATTGGGAAGAAAGAGATACTTGGATGAAAGTATCGGAAATATTTAAGATTTCTGAAATTAAATCAGGAAGTATAGTTGCTGATATTGATTGTCATGAAGGTTATCTATCGGTTCATATGGCTAAAGCAGTAGGGAACTCAGGGAAAGTTTATGCTGTAGATGTTAGAAAAGATAGATTAGAAAAGTTAGATGCGCATATTAAGGATAGAAGTCTAACTAATGTAATTACCACCTTAGGTGATTATGATAATCCTAAGTTGCCCTTAGATTCGTTAGATGTTGTTGTTATTCTAGATACATATCATGAAATGGAAGATTACATAAAAATATTAACTCATGTTAAAGAAGCTCTTAAGTCTGGTGGTAACATAGTTCTTATAGAGAAATTTAAGGAGCATATGCTAAATAAGCCAAGAAAGGATCAAACAGAGGCACATACTATAGCAATGCACTATGTAAAGGACGAACTAATTAATGCTGGTTTTATAATTAAAACTGAGATTAAAGATTTTGGCAGGTGGAAAAAAGAAAAGAATAAACGAATTTGGATTTTAGTTGGAGAGAAGTAAGAATTGCAATCTATTTCATATATCTTTGTGAAAGATGAGATTTTTAACCGCAACATTGTCTGTTTTTTTGTTATTTATGTCAATAATGCCATGCTCAGATTCTTTTAATCTAGAGCATCAAGATGAACTATCAATAACAGATAAACAACACGATCACTCTAACGACACTGATGATTCTTGTGCTTCGTTATGTATTTGTGCTTGTTGCGGACTTACCATTACCTATGAATTAATAAAACCATTTGACATAGAGATTAATAGTATGATCATTTCAAATGATGATTTTACTAATCAACCCAAGTATACTTTTTTTTACCTTCCCAATATTTGGCAACCGCCTCAGTTTATTAGTTAAATATAATATTGGTTTTCTAATGCTAGAAACCATAACATACATTTAATTAATAAATAATATAAATTCATAATGAAAAATAATATATGGAGCGTAATGCTCTTTATATCACTATGTACGTATACTCATGCGCAAAATAGTGTATTAAAAATAAAAGTGGTTTCGGAGACTAATGAAGAACCACTAATTGGTGCTTCTGTTTATATCCAAGATATTAATACAGGAAGTATAACAGATCTTAATGGTTTAGCAACAATTGATAATATACCCAAAGGAAGTTATACTATTAAAATTTCATTTTTAGGGTACACTTCTTTAGAGCGTAATCTAGAAATTCCATACAAAGAAGTATTGATTGCGTATCTTAAAGAAAATGGAGAAGCTTTGGAGGAAGTTTTTTTAGAATCAAATCGAAGTACGCGTACTATAAAGAGGATTCCAACAAGAGTAGAGGTTATAGGTGGTGAAGAATTAAGCGAAAAGAATGCTATGAATGCTACTAATATTTCTATGGTTTTAAGAGAAAGTACGGGTATACAGATGCAGCAAACTTCTTTGAGCAGTGCTAACTCAAGCATAAGAATTCAGGGTTTAGACGGCCGATACACACAATTGCTTAGGGATGGTTTTCCCTTGTATGGTGGTTTTTCTAGTGGATTAAGTATTCTTCAGATCCCTCCTTTAGATTTAAAACAATTTGAAATAATTAAAGGAAGCTCTTCCACACTTTATGGAGGAGGAGCAATTGCGGGTTTAGTGAATTTAATTTCCAAAACACCAGAAGAAGAACCAGAATTAGATATTATGCTTACCCAAACACATGCTTTAGGAACCACGGGAAATATTTTCTATAGCAAGCGAACTAATAAATTTGGAGTTACCTTATATGGATCAGGATATATCCAGAAAGAGTTTGATCCAGAAAATGATGGGTTTAGTAATTTACCACGTACAAAATCAATCTCTGTTAATCCTAAATTATTTTATTATCCGTCGGATAAAACTAAGATTTGGTTTGGAATAAATGGAACTTATGATGATAGGATAGGAGGCGATATCAATGGAATTAAAAATAGGAATGATAATTTGTATACAGAAGAAAATGTTTCAAAAAGGATAAGTACACAAGCAGTTTATACTACAGAAATTGATACAGTGAAATCTATAAATATTAAAAACAGTTTTGCTTACTTTGATCGGGATTTAACTGTTCCGAATATTAATTTTAACGGAACTCAAATTAATTCATTTACAGAAGTAGCCTATAAGAATGACGGAAAGAGAAGCGATTGGATTTTTGGAGCAAACTTATACACTATCGATTTCGATGAAGAATCAAGTTCTTTAGAACGAGATCAAAGTGAGTTAACGGCAGGGTTATTTGTCAACAACATCTATGATTTTTCTGAAAATTGGATCTTGGAAACCGGTTTTAGAGGAGATTATGTGAATGACTGGGGCTTTTTTCCTTTGCCTAAACTGTCATTATTATATAAAGCTAATAATTCATTTTCCAGTAGAATAGGGGGAGGATTGGGATATAAAATTCCTGATATTTTTACTGAAGAAGCTGAATTGATTAATTTCAATAATATTTTAGCTATTGATAGCGATACTCTAGAAGCGGAAAGATCTTACGGAGTAAACCTTGACTTTAATTTTGAAACCTACCTTACCGATGAGATAGATTTTTCTATTAATCAATTATTCTATGTCACTGCTATTCAGGATGGACTATTATTAAGAGATACAGGTACTGGTTTTTTTGAATTTGAGAATGCAGGTGATAATATTGTAAGTAAAGGAGCAGAAACAAATATTAAGTTTAGTTATAGAGATTTTAGATGGTTTCTAAATTATGCTTTTATTGATACACGATTAAATTACTTGGATGGAAACCCTCAGAAACCATTAACAGCAAGACATAATGCAGGAAGTGTAGTTATGTATGAAAATGAAACATGGCGAATAGGTTTTGAAACATATTATACAGGAAAACAATTGCTTTCTAATGGAACAGAAACTACGGATTATGTTTTAATGGGACTATTGGGAATGCGTAATTTTAGTTGGGGAACAATCTTCGTAAACTTCGAAAATTTTACAGATAGAAGACAGAGTAGGTTTTCACCATTAGTTTTACCTCCTGTTAATGATCCTACTTTTACGGAAATTTATGCTCCAGCGGATGGATTTATTCTAAGTGCTGGGATTATTATAAAACCTTTTGGACAAAAAGAACATCATTAAATCTTTGTATAACAGGATATCTTTTAGATATTAAGAAGATATCCTGTTATAATTTTAAATTTCTGTATTTGTAAATGTTTTTTTCTTCCATAAGTACCCAAATACTAATATGATGATTACATAGAAAATATTAAAAATCATTGCGTAAGTAAATTCATCATTAGTATCAGTTATAGCAATTAATGTCCCTCCGAAGTGATTATTACTAGCGTGAACGAGTACTCCAATAAAAATAGAATAACGATTAAAACCTAGATATGCTATAATGAGGGAAAGTGCTATGCCTACTAAAGGGTAGGTTATAAAAGCCTCCATATATGGATGATTAGGAAAATTATAACCTTGAAGAGCGATAGGCATATGCCAAATACCCCAGACCAATCCGAGAAGTAATATTCCATAAAAGGCTCCAAAACTATTGATTACCTTTTCTTGTAGGTATCCTCTCCATCCAACTTCTTCACCAAGGATAAGGAATGCTGTAATTGGATATCCAATTATTAACAAAAGAGCTAATGTTAATGGAGTTTGACCAATCTGATCCAAACTTTTTATTGTTCTTATCTCTAAGAATATTTGTAAACCAATAATAGTAGAGAAATAAATAATTGGAATTATAAATGCATAAAAAGCACTTTTGAAAGATGGCTTAAAAAACTTTAAATCCTTCCAAGTACCACCTTCTTTTTTATTAATAATTATTGCTATAACAGCAGGTATGAATGCGTAGGTAAATGTTATAAGAGTATTTATAATTGGGTCAGAGAAATCTAAAAGGGTAGTAGTAGAGAATCCAAATGTCCAAGAGATACCCAGAACTAATAAAATATATTGTTTTGGTTTTAGAGACGAAGTTATACTTGTTGACACTACAGTTTGATTGCGATCAGTTGTATTCATGATATATATTTATCTGATTAAATGTTAGGCAAATAAATAGATAAACAATGTTTAAATCGACTCATTGGAAGCTTTGAGACTCTTTCTCGAATTCCTTTTTAAATTTTATAGGTGTCATACCGACTTGTTGTTTGAAAACACGATTAAAAGTGGCTTTGGAATTGAATCCAGAATCAAATGCAATAGAAAGTAAGGTTAGTTTATCGGCAGCACCTTCTTCTAATTGTTTTTTAAAATAAGTTACGCGATATGTATTAACGTATTCATAAAAATTAGAATCCAAACAGATATTTAGTAAATACGATAGTTTTTTATCAGAAACTTGTAAGATGTCTGCAGTTTTTTTTAAAGAAAGATCTTGTTGTTTAAAAAGTTCTTCTTCCTTAAACTTGATCTGTAATTGTGATTTTAGGTTTATAAGTTCTTCTGATTCACAATTAAAAAATGATTTAGTTTTATTTATTGAATTTTTAATTGAGCTTTGTGATATTTCATTAACCAAAAAGACTTGAGTTTGATTGATGCCAAAATACCCAATATACCAAATTAATAATACTAGGTAGAAGAGATTGATGTATATGAAAACAGGTTGAATTGGATAAGTAATGATTATTACTCCGCTAATTAGATCTATTAATAGAAAAACAATGAACCCTCTAATCCATATCGACAACCATTCTAGGTCTAATCTCTTTATATTGGCATAATTATTTTTGACTAGTTTTTTAAAACGTTTCAATAATTTGTTACTGATAAAGAGATAGTAGGATAGATGCAATATTCCTAAAAATGGAATAATGATAGAAACCATTGCGAAAATGGTTATTTCATTATCTATGGGTAACCCTAGAATATATTGAGGTATACTATAAAAAATAAAAGCGATCCCAAATGGTAGTAAATTATATCTGAATCTTTTTATATCAATACTGGACGTATAAATTGTTTTGATGTATTGAAAAATTAAAGGGCCTAATGCAAAAGGTGAAATAAAACCAATAGGAGATATGACAGTAAGAAGAAAATTCCAGTTTAAATATGAAGAAGCATAGGTTAGAAATAGAAATAAAAAGCCCAAAAGGATACTAGCAAGAAGTCTGTTTGCCTCACGTTTTTTCCAAGTGCGACTTAATAGTAACATTAGAAAAAAAATAGTACTAATCCCAGAGTATGTTAGGAATGTAAAGAAATCTTTCAAAAAAACGTTCTTATTGATTTAATTAGATGTGTTTATTTCCAATTTATAACCTACTCCGTGGACATTCGTAATTTTTACTTCTGAATCATTAACTAGTTTTTTACGCAATTTAGAAATAAACATATCTAGGCTTCTTCCAACAATTACACCATTATCTTCCCAAACTTGTTTAATAAGAAGTTCTCTTTTTACAATTTTGTTAGGATGCTGCGCAAAAATAGCAAGAAGTTCACTTTCTTTAGCGGTTAAAGAAATTTCATTCTTATCAATATTTAATTTTTGTTGATCAGGATAAAAAATATGTTTACCTAAAATGATTTCGTTAGAAGAAATATCTGAAATGTTTTCTTCAGACTTCTTTTTAAATAAAGTGAATCCGGTTATTAGTGTCAGAACGATAATAATAAAATAAAGAGTGTTAGTGCTACCCATTGCACTATATAAAGCCGAAGTATTTTCATTGAGTATAATTACCTTAATAGTATAACAGCTTTTTGGTAAATTCCTGCCTAAACATGAAATTTCATTATCCTTAAAAGGGCCCAATACTTCATAACTATAGGATACTTCATTAGTTTTACAGTTAATTAATTCAGTAATATAATCATAAGGAACTCCTGTTTTTTTAAATTCAGCATCTATAGTCTCTGCTAATATTTCAGGATTGATAAAGATTTCTTTTTGAAAGGATACTTCGAAAGTTTGATCAGATATTTCTTTTACTGGTAGGACAAGAGAAGTAGCATCATTATTTTTTAATAAAAGTTCATTACCAACACTTCTTAATGCGATTTTTATTTTTTCAGGATAAAAGGAAACTTCTTTTGAAGAAAAACTATGGATTGAAAATAGCGCTATTAATACAACAAGAGTAGTGGCTAATATTTTGACTTTATTTTTCATAAAATGACCAGTTATTTACAAATAACGGAAAATTTACAATTGATATACACTTTTTTACAATTGATTTAGCAAAGTAGCGTATGTCCAGAATTATTTTCGTTTGAGTAAAATTAAAAACAAAAATTAATGAAAACTAATGTAAGAATTCAACGTAATAATTTAAGTATTAATACTGTTAAAATCTATATGAGCGCATTCGTGTTTATAGTGTTTTATGGATGTTCTGGTAAAACAGACTTTATTGTGACTGATTCTGGACTTCAATATAAAGTAGTCAAAGATGGTTCCGGACCTATTGTAGAGAATGGACAAGAAGTTCTTATCCATGAAACGACTAAATACACAAATGATTCTATAGTATATACTTCGAGAAATAGAGAAGAACCTTTAAAGATTCTAGTTGGTGGTAATCAAGTGATAAAAGGAGTTGATGAAGGGCTGTTAGGAATGAAAAAAGGAGAGATAAGGAAGCTAATTGTGCCTCCGTCGTTAAGTAAGAGAATGGGAAAGGTTACATTTCCTCACCCTGATTCTACATTACTTTATGATATAGAATTAATTGGTATTGTAGAAAAAAAAATAGCTTCAGAAATTACTAATGGTAATATTTTAAAAATAGATAAGGAAAATAGTACGTTAAGGTGGGAGGGATTTAATAAACTTCATACTAGTGGTCATTATGGAACAGTAGATTTTATTAGTGGTGAATTTTTTAAGGAGAAAGATAGGATTACAGGAGGAGAGTTTATTATTAATATGAATACTATTGCAAATATAGATGGAGGATATAGTGAAATGTTGGTGGACCATTTAAAGAATTCAGATTTTTTTGACACAGAAAAATTCCCAGTTGCTAAACTTTCTATTGTAAATATTGATTACAAAGATGATTCAAATGCTTTAATAACAGCTGATTTAACGATAAGGGATGTAAAACAACTTGTAGAGTTTGAGGCAAGCATAACTTACAATGATGGTAAATTGTCTTTTATTTCAAAATTCATTATTGATAGAATTAGATGGAATATAACATATGCTTCAGGTAGTATTTTCGATAATTTAAAAGATAATTTAATTTCGGATGAAATACATTTTGAAGTGAAATTATTAACAGAATAAAGTGTGCAGGATATCCAATTTTATTTGTTTAACAACGAATTGTAAAAAAATAATGACATATTTTATGATAAATATTCTGCAAAAATGCATAAAAGGAATTAGTTTTGCAGCCCTAGAAATGAGAAAATATGTCGGAGTCAACTACAGAATTACAAGAAAAGAAAACAGGAAAAGATCTATATAGCTACCAAAAAGGAGCTATAAATAGAATTTTTAAAAGTTTTGAGGATGCTAGAGAAGATTACCATCTTTTATATCAATTACCTACTGGTGGTGGTAAAACAGTTATTTTTTCTGAAATTGTTAGACAATATCTAAAGCATCATAATCGAAAAGTATTAGTGATGACACACCGAATAGAGCTATGTAAGCAAACATCAAATATGCTTACAGGTTTTGGTGTAGATAATAAAGTAGTTGACAGCAAAGCAAACTTAGATGATCAAGAAAACTATAGTTGTTTTGTAGCAATGGTGGAAACCTTAAATAATAGGTTAAATGAAGATAAATTGGATATCTCTGACATAGGGTTAGTAATTATTGATGAAGCTCACTATAATTCATTTACTAAGTTATTTAAGTTTTTTGAAAGGTCATTTATTTTAGGAGTTACCGCAACACCATTAAGTTCTAATATAAAGCTACCGATGAAAGACAATTACGATGAGTTAATTGTTGGAGAAACGATAGAGTCTTTAATAGAAAATGAATTTTTAGCTCGTGCTGAGGTGTTTGCTTATAACATGGGATTAACATCACTAGAGGTAGGGTCTAATGGGGATTATACTGTAAAATCATCTGAAGATTTATATACTAATAGTAATATGCTTAGTCAATTACTTCAGGCATATGAAAAACATTCTAAAGGAAAGAAAACTCTAATTTTTAATAATGGTATCAATACTTCATTGCACGTATATGATACTTTTAGATCTGCGGGATATCCAATAGCACATTTAGATAATACGGCTACCAAAAAGCAAAGAAAGCAGATACTTCAATGGTTTAAAGAAACGCCTGATGCTATTTTAACTTCAGTAAGCATTCTAACTACAGGGTTTGATGAACCAACTGTAGATACGATTATTTTAAATCGTGCAACAAAATCATTGACATTATATTATCAAATGATTGGTCGTGGTTCTCGTATCTTAAAGAATAAATCTACATTCAATGTAATTGATTTGGGTAACAATTATCATCGATTTGGTCCTTGGGGAGCAGATTTAGATTGGCAGAAAATATTTAATTCTCCAGATTATTATATGGATAAGTTGCTCAATGATGAAGATATCGAAGGCAAGTTTAAACATGAAATGCCGGAGGAGCTGAGAGTAGAATTCGCTAATTCTGAAGAGGTGTATTTTGATATCAAAGAAACGTACCTAGATTCTGTTAGAAAAGGAGAGTCTTCTAAAGTCGTGTTAGAGAGATCAATAGCGCAGCATGCTAAAATTTGTATAGAAAATAGTGAGGATGTATATGATGCTATCGCATTAGCAAAGATGCTAGGAGATGATATTGATCATAGAATTCAGAGCTATGCAAAATGTATTAGTAGAAGTACGCATAACTTTTTATCATGGTTAAAGGATGACTACAGGAAGAAGCTTAATTCGTATTTAAGAGAGAATTTTGATACTATGTTTGAAGAAATCCATGGTAGACCACCAGAATAGTCTATATAATAGTTTATTAATGTTATTCTTTAGTGAATTTCCAAGCTATAAAACGGCTTTTTTTGTTTCCTTGTGACATTTCTATGGTTTTATGGATGGTGTTCAATTTATTAAGTTGTTTATAAATCTTAGGTAAGTTTTCTTTTTTGGATACCAATGAGGTAAACCAACCTACTTGTTTTTTAAAACCTATACTTTGTTTAATCATTCTTTTGATAAATAAAGATTCACCACCATTACACCATAGTTCATTAGCGTGTCCACCAAAATTTAATTCTAATGGAATAATAGTTTTATCCGATTTAGACAGGTTTTTCAATTTTCGTTGTGTACCTTTTTTTGCCTCTTCAGCAGAAGAATGAAATGGCGGATTGCACATGGTAAAATGAAAATACTCATCAGGAAGAATAATATCTTTTAATATGTTCGCATTATCTTTCTGATGCCGAACTTCTATATTGTTAATTAAATTTGAGTTAGACGTTATTATTTTTTGAGCGTAAGAAATGGCTTGTAAGCTAATATCTGATCCAACCATTGTCCATCCGTGTATTCTAGTTCCCAAAATTGGATAAATACAATTGGCTCCAACACCAATATCCAAACCTTTAATATTAGGATTATCGATGTCATTACTTAGTAAATCAGAAATATGATGTATATAATCTGCTCTTCCAGGAATTGGAGGACATAAATATCCTTTTGGAACATTCCAGCTTTCTATCTGATATTGATGTTTAAGAATAGCTTTATTTAACTCAATAACAGCTTCACTGTTAGAAAAGTCAATGCTAGAATTACCAAAAGAATTAGTTATTAAATAATCCGATAATTTAGGATTACTATTAGTGAGTTCTTCAAAATTATAAGAAGAATTATGAGAGTTTTTTGGATGCAATTGGCTTCTATATTATAGCTTCAAATATAGTGATATTCAAAACGATTTTTTATAAATGTATAGTGTATGTTGATTCATTTAGAGTTATTTATCCTAGACAACACGAAAGTATTTTCGTGTTATTTTTAATAATTAGTTACGGTTCTAAAGCTTTTTTATGGTTTTTCTCCATAATATTTAGATGAAATATCAGCTAATTTCGTTCAAATCACATTTAATACCGTTTAAATGCAATGTTAATTTTGTTAAATTTTGTTTTTTTTAGTGTTAAAGTAGCTAAATACGAGGCTTTGGGTTTGTTTTACTTTTACTGCAACATGTTTACGGTTAAGCCGTAATACTAAAATTTTAACATTTTAACTGTTAATATGCCTTAACCTTTACTACATAAGGTTTATGAGAATTATAAGTTCAAAATTTCTTTGTTTTTTGTTAACACTTTGTTTTTGTTAAAAAATCATTTAACACTCTATTTGTCATGAGGTTAATTGTTTGATATAGGGGAAAATACCCCCATGAATGAGTGTTTATATTCTCTATCTTTGGATTGATCGATTATCACACTCATTCACACAAACATATAATTATAGTTTACAAGCGATTTTTATTTATAGCTAGTAAAATCTTAGTAAAGGCTTATTTACGTAAGGAAATTATACTCATTTTAATTTAATGAATAGAAGTAAGAATTAGCTTACTTATTTATTTGGAGTTTAATATCAACAATCAAAAAAAAACAACAAGCCATGAAATTATTAAAGTTATTATTTGTGTTATCGATCTTTGTTTCTTGTGCGGCAGAAGATGATTCCGCTTCTTATCAAATAGAACAAATTTTTTCCGACAATTTAGAGAAAACCATAAAAGTTGATATTATATATGTCCAACCATCGGGAGTTTCAGGTAAATCTTCTTATAACTTGAATGAATCAGATTTTATAGCTAATCTGAATGGCAGTTTTTTTCATAGATATGGTATAGGATTAGAAAAAGGTGATGTAAAAACATTAAATAGTGATGAATTATATGATTTAAAAGATAACAGAGGACGAGAGTCTAGTATTTTTTTGCAGGAGACGCAAGATTTTTATCGAGAGGATAGAATAAACGTTTTTGTTATGAAAAGATCTAACACTGTGGCTATAGCTGGAATAGGAAAAGATAAGAGAGCTTTAATTACAGATGAATTTTTATTTACATCAACAGCTCCACACGAAATAGGTCATGCTTTAGGATTATTTCATTACCCAGAAGAGGGAAATATTATGAGTCAAATAAGACCGTATTTAAGAGCAGAATTTACTAGTGTGCAAATAGATAGATTAAAAAAAGCATTAGACAAAATAGAAGAAGAAAAATAAATAATTGTGCAAGAATAAAATGATTTCAGGCCCCAATCAGAAGCCCCAATTAATTCGAACTCCCCCTTTTAGTATGTGTACTTGATCTCTTTAAGAGTTATTTATCAAAAAGAAGACTGTGTACAATGTTAAATCAAGCAGATTGCATTATTTCATAATTTAATCTGTTTGATTTTTTAATAAAAAAATCTGTGTTTACCCTTAGAGCAGTTGTTATACTGCATAAATTCAATTATTAAAAACATCCATTTTGTGGATGTTTTTTGTTGTAACTCCAATGCGTATGATGTATAAGAATCTATATTTAATAAGAGATTTAATTTTTTACACGTACCGCCTCAAAAGTTTTAAATAAAATCCCTTTATAGGCTCTTATGTAACATTTGTCTTTGTTATCTGGATCAATCCAAACCTTTACAGTGTATGTTTTTCCGCTATCCGCATTATAAATTGTTCCACCATCTAATTCTCCGTCTTCAAAACTTAAGTTATTAAGAATATCCATTCCTAATAAAGGACGCTGTCTCAATTTTTCATCAGGATTTTTATTATCAAGGCCATTAAAATTAGATATAGGATTCTTTGCTCGCTGATTTATTTTTCCAAAAAAAAGATTTTTGTTTTTGTAAATTTCTATAATTGATCCTCCTTCTATTTGCCACTTTCCAACGTATGTTTCGGGAGTAATAGATGAATTGTATAATAAACAAGAAATGAAAATAATGAAGGTTAATCTCATTTAAAAAGTATGTTGTATAAGTTGTTTTGTGTTGGGAATATAAGTATAAAGTTTGGTTTTAATTTCTATTTATTCAATTAACTATATACTGTTTGCTAATTTCAGGAAAGATTCGAATACAAATTACAATAATAAAAAAGTATTATAGATGCTTGATTTTTAGTAATAGTGAAGTGTTAAAAGGAGAGTTACTTAATATTTTCTGTCTATAATATCTTTTATATCTACTTCCATATAATCTGCAATTTTTTGAAGTCTTTCGAAGTCTTTAGCTAGATTTTTACGCTTTACAACATAGTCTCCTGCTTGCGGACTTACTCCTAATGTTTTGGAAATTCCATATACCGTTTTAGCTCCTTTACTTTTTTTCAGAAGCTTCTTTAAATTCTTATTTATCATAATTCAAATATACATGTGTTTTTTTAATAATCAAATAAAATTTTATTAAAAATATATTTGATTAATCAAATTATATATGTATATTCGTCCAAACCAAAAATCATCACCTATGAAACTCTTACTTATTACTGCATTGTTTTGTGTATCTATCGGTTATGCTGCGACCGAACCAATAAATGAAAAGGAAAAAACTAAAAAAGAGAAGGAGAGTGTTAAAGAAGAAAATTCTTTAATATCCAGAAATTTTCATTCTGTAAAAAGATGGAAGATTACAATTGAATACACAAACGGCGAACTAATTTCTAAAACAATTACGTTGAATGAAAAATCAACAACAAGTCCTTTAGAACTCGCTTTTATAGAAGCTGAAAAATATATGAAGACACTTAAAAATGTAAAAAGTTATAATGTGTCACCAGTGTCTGGTAATTCTTTCGTTTTACTAGCTCATAATTAAGACCCTAATTCGTCTCAAAACTACTATTGAGAATCTAAATCCTACTTAGTGATAAAAAAGACAGTGTATACTGTCTTTTTTTATTTTATGATAAATTCTAATTTATGATTTTGGGAAGGAGTAATTATTTTCGAAGTATTGTGAATTTCGTCGTCAAATAAACGATTTAAGTTATTTCCTGCTAAATCTTCAATTGCAGAATCAAAATAGATTTCATATTTCCCTTTTTTCCATTGTTTTTTGGGTTTAAAGGAGAATATCTTTTCTTCGTTTAATAATGTACAGTCACCTTTAACTGATTGTCCCTTATCATCTAGTATTAATATATTATCAATACTACTTCCGTAGTCTATTGATTCTTCAAAATAGATTAGTAAATCAGACATAGAATCAGCAATGGGAATCTTAATTTGCCAATTACGAATATTTGGTTTGTTTCGATCTGCATTAATAATTATAAATTGCTTATAAAAATCTTCTAGCATAGAAACCCCGTTAGTATCTTTGATTTCTTTTGAAATAACCAATTGATACTTTTTATTATTGCTAAAAACAGAACCTAATTGTTTGTTAGGAATAAGATTGCGTTTTTGTCTTCCAGGTTCGACCCAAATAGTTAAAAGAGTCCCGTCATCGGAGATTAATGCATTCTCTAATGGTAGTATGGCTCTAGGTATAGTATCACCAGAATCACTGACGAACCGAATATATTTGTAAATATTGTTTTTGTTAATTGGTTTGGAAAATTTTATATACCATTTTAAAATATTAGATGGTAGGCGAGATGCGCTTGGAAATATCTTTGATATTTTTAAGGATTCATAATCTTTAGGAATTGGTAATGAAAAGTATCGTATAGTATGATTATAGAATACGGTGTATTTTTGATTCCATCCAAAAGGAACTAATGGAATAAAATACACCGTATTTTCCTTTTCTTTGATCTTTCCTAAAATAGGAGTAGAACTGGATGTTTCCTCTTCGGTTACTTCTCCATTGAATACAATAATATTTTTAGTTTCGGATATATCTTTTGATATGATAACTTCATTTTTATTAAAAGTAAAATTTTGAGATGTTTGACCAAACATTCCATAACCAACAACTATTAATAGGGCGCTAAAAAGGTACTTCAAAATAAAAAATCAATGTTAAAAAGGGTAATCTTTATATTATTTTACCCACCAACTATTACCCGTTTTAAGAGCTAAGTTACCGCTAGATTCTCTTTGGATAATGATAAAACCATTATCTCCCATTCTATCTAATTGCTGTACATTAACATATGGCAGATTTACATATTCAACACCTTCAGCTGCTCCCTTTTTTACGACTGGTTTAGTAAGTGAACCTTGATAAGCTTCTAAATCTTTAAAATCCATTTTCATCAAAGCTCTGTTGCTATTTGCAATTAATAGATATCGATTTCCTTCATTTTCGATTTCAATCATATCTATAGGAGAATTACCGCTTCCTAGTTCAGCAACTGTTCTACCTTTATGATGCTCTCCTGATTTGATTTTATTCATAGGAAAAATAACTAATGGAGTACAGGTGTAACCCGCAAGCACTTGAGATTTTCCATTAATAGTAGTTGGAATAAAGGTTTTAATTGGAGCGTGTGTTTCATATTTTCCATGTGCTGCATGGTAAATTTCTAAAGAGCTATAATCTTGTGTGTCTCCAAAAGGAAAATCAATAGACCTAAATGTAGAGGCAAATTCTTTATTACTTAATCCAGACAATAATAATTTTCCATCTATATATTTAATATCTGCTACCGCCCATTTTCTTAATTTTCTTCCTCTTTTGTCTTTTGCTTCTTCAGATATTGGGTCTAGCAATGTGGTTTTACTAAAAGAAACATTGTCTAGAGGCACTTGTTTTAGAACATTATCTTCAACTCTTAATAGTATGGGTACTCCTGAGCTGTGATTAATAGAAAGATAAATATTGTTATTAGCTGGGTTAACCGCCA
Source organism: Aquimarina amphilecti (assembly GCF_900109375.1). Lineage (GTDB taxonomy): Bacteria > Bacteroidota > Bacteroidia > Flavobacteriales > Flavobacteriaceae > Aquimarina > Aquimarina amphilecti. Next base: position 772,907 of record NZ_FOAB01000001.1, on the reverse strand, counting down.
TATCCGTGATTTGGATTTGATCAATGGTGGTTCCCATCATATCGGAAATCAGTTTGTCTAGATTGTCTAATTTTACTTTAGAGTTGTCTAATGTTGGATGTTCGCTAAAATCAATTGCTACGACTTGAGCTGCTTTACTATCTCCAATGAATAAAATTCCTGCAGGCCCAAAAGTCATTTTATGGATTGATGCGATGCCTGGATCACCAATCTTAAAATCTTTTTTTAAGGAAGGGTTAGCCTGAACTTGACTAACTAAAAAAGAAAGAATTGATGTAATAATTAAAGTGATAAGTGTTTTCATGATGAGTGATTTATGAATATATCATTGATCACAAAATAATAAAAATGAAATTCCTTTAGAGTTAAATAAATGCCAATACTGATAGGCGGTAATAAAACGAATGAACTAGTTCATATTCAAAACAATAGATTTTTAACTAAATCATAATAACTAGAACTTACTGGTATCTTTATATCAGTTAAAAACAGATCTTTTCCCTTGAGTGCGGTAACATAGTTTTTATTTATTATGAATGAGCGATGTACTCTCATAAACATTTCGGGTAATTTTTCCTCTAGCGATTTTAGTGTTTGATGGCTCATTATTTTTTTACGATTAGTGTGGAAAATAACATATTCACTATCACTTTCTATATATAAAACATCACTGTACTTTATTTTATGCAAGTCATATCCTGATTTAACGGTGATTTTATCTTCTGTACTGGTTATTAGTTTCTCTTTCTTTATTTTTTGTATAGCGGCTAAAAATCTATCAAAAGTAATAGGTTTTAATAAGTAGTCTAATGCATTTAATTCAAAACCTTCTAATGCATATTCAGAATAAGCAGTTGTAAAAATTATTTGTGTTGTAGAAGGTATTATTTTAGCAAGATCTGTCCCTTTTAACTCTGGCATTTGTATATCTAGGAATATAACATCAATAGATTCGTTCTTTAGAATATTAATTGCTTCAAGTGGGTTTTCTAATGAAGCGACTATTTCTAGATAATCTAGGCGATCTATGTAAGTTTTTAGAAGTGTTCTAGCTAGTTCTTCGTCATCGATTATTAAACACCTATGCATGATCGTCCAATTTTATATTTAGTTTTACGGTAAAATTATTATTATCAGTCGTAATCATTAACTGGTGTTTTTCTTGATATAATATACTTAATCTTTTCTTAACATTTTCTAGACCAATTCCGCCAATTTTATCTTTTTCTATCTTCTCTTTAGGAATACTATTTACAATTTCAAAGTTGATGTCAGCTGTATCAGAAATAACCTTGATTTTTATAAAGGATCCTGGTTTTTCTATATTACTATGTTTAAATGCATTTTCGATGAATGGTATGAATAACATTGGCGCTATAAGAACGGAATTATCATCAACATTAAATTGAGTTGTGATTTCATATGGTTTGCTGTTTTTTAAAGAAAACAATTTTATGTAATTTTTAATGTAGGTTATTTCTTTTTGAATGCTAACAAAAGGACGATCACATTCATAAAGTACATATCTCAACATGTCTGATAAATAACTAATACTTTGCTGTGTCTTATCAGAATCTATTACTGAAAGTGCATAAATATTATTCAGAGAATTGAATAAAAAGTGTGGGTTAATTTGAGATTTTAATAGTTTAAGTTCTGTTTGAAGATTTTCATTTTTATTTCTAATCATTTCTTCCTCTTTTTTTTGTGCAAACAAAAAGGTTTCAATAAATGTAGCAACCAAATAGGCAATAATTAAATTAGAAAAGTGAACCATCAAAATTGATGGAGGTTTTATTTTTCTTGGTGGTTTTTTTCTTGGACGCTCTAATAATCGTGGATTTTTAGGTGGAGGAAGTAATCTAACAGATAAATTGGATGAGATCGTAGAAGATGATAGTGCTGAAGCGCAAATGATACTAAAAGAAATTAAAAAGAAAAGAAGGTATTTCTTTTTAAATAGAAATTGTTTTGCTGTGTAAAAAACTAACAAGGCAATAAGCCCTATCTGAAACATAAAAAGAATAGAGTTTTCAATAAGAAACTTTTCATTATTCCTTTGACCAAACGATAAAAAAAACCAAATAATTCCCCATAAAATTATTTGAAAGAAGAATCTTTTGTAATTGTTCATAATACAAATTAAGTGAAAATATAATAGTTGGTTTTCAAAACGGTATACTAATTTATAGAGATATGAATCCGTTTGTAGATAGGAAACAATCATTCACATAAAATTTAAACCCATTTACAGAAAACCTCAATTTTGCATTATACTTTTCTCGAAATTTAAAGTCTATACAAGAAACCAAAACATAAAAATATGAAAAGTAATTTGTTAAACTTAGGAGTATTAATGACAGGGGTATTGTTAGTGATTTCTTGTAAATCAAATGCACAATCAAAAGAAGATAAGAAGGAAAGAGAACGTCCAAGTATTGAAGAGATTTTTGAGATGATGGATGAGAATGAGGATGGAAAACTAGCCGAGAATGAAGTAAAAGGACCTTTAGAAAGAGATTTTATAAAAATAGATTTAGATGAAGATGGGTTTATTACTAAAGAAGAATTAAAAAAAGCTCCTAAACCAGAAAGAAAAGGACCGCCGAGAAGAGAGCAATAAGGATTTTGGAATTAATAATTAACTAAATTAAATCTAAAAAATAAATATGAAACTAAATTTTAAAAATATCATAACACTATCAATATTAGGGTGCACGGTTTGTGTTGTCTTTATAGCATGTAGTGGTGATGACAATGGTACATCCACTACAGATGATGATGGAACAGTGGTAGAATTACATGCTGCTTTTGATGAATTTGATACGCAAGAGACAGACATTTATCTAGATGGATCTAATGTAGTGATAGAAACTACAGGAAGGCCTAACCATACAACTTCTTATTGGGGTGAGGGTAATGCTCTGTATATAGAAGAACCTGATGTTGCTGCAACACCAAGTATAATACCAAATTTTGATGCTTCTGCAACTTTGATGGTCGCAGCTAATCCTCAATTAGCAAATAGTACAACAGCAACATCGCTTGGAACCATTGGGATTGCTGTAAGTGGAGCGGCACTTTTTAATGATCAAGAAGGAAATGGTGCTCTCGATCAGGCAGCTGGATCTTTAGATTATACAGGAGGTCATATAGGACCTGGAGTATATCATTATCACTTAGAACCAAGAGCTTGGTCAAATGATGATGAAAATTTAGTAGGGATCATATCTGATGGATTTTTTATTTATGGGAGGAAGTGTAATTCTATAGATACGTATCCAACAGATTTAGATGCTTCTGGAGGTCATACTAGTACTACACAACATACAGATGAGGAAGAATATCATTATCATATTATTAATGAACTGTATTCTACTACAGGTAGTTATATAGTTTTTGCTGGACCTTTTAATGGCACTCCAAATGCGGTTAATTAAATCATTTATAATAATTAGTCTTTTTACATTTTCTTTTTGGAGTTGTAAAATTGGTGATGAGTCTAAAATTGATAACACTGAGAATAGAGTTATTAATGATATTCTAGTCTCAAAAGAATCATTGATCCTAAAAGCAAATGAGGGAAGATGGTATTATAAAGAGAAACCTTTTTCTGGATACGCTGTTAGATATAATTCTAATAAAATTTTAGAAGAAAAAGTGGGCTATTATGAAGGTAAAAAAGAAGGTTTAGCTCAAAAATGGTTCCCTGATGGTTTGTTACAAAAAGAATCATTCTATATAGCAAATCATCTTGACGGAGTTGTAAAAATATGGTGGCCTAATGGTAATATAGCCTCAGAAGGGAATTATATAAATGGAGTTCGAAATGGAATTCAAAAAAAATGGTATACAACTGGTCAGTTAGCAAAACAAACCAATTTAGTTGATGGAAAAGAGAATGGTATGCAACAGGCTTGGCTAGAGAATGGGAAGTTATATGTAAACTATGAAGCTAAAAACGGAAGAGTTTTTGGTTTAAAAAGAGCTAATTTATGTTATGCGTTGGAAAATGAAATTATACAATATAAAAAATTATAGTATTGTTTTATGTTGCTTGTTTTTTGGTTGTAATCAACAGCAAAATACAAGTAGAGTAGAAGTACTACCATATTATCAAGATGCGAGTTTTACGCCTTATTGGTTGACTCCTTATGCTAATGAATTGAATAACTTTCATAAAATTCCAGATTTCTCTTTAGTTAATCAAGAGGGGGAAATTGTAACGAGTAAAACTTTTGAAGATAAAATATATATAACAGATTTCTTCTTTACAACATGTCCAGGCATCTGTCCTAAAATGACATCAAATATGTTGTTGTTACAGGAAGAGTTTAAAAATGATGAGGATATTTTATTGTTATCACATTCAGTAACTCCAGAGAGGGATTCTATACCAATACTTCAGGAATATGCTGAATTAAAGGGAGTTCTTAATTCTAAATGGCATTTGGTTACAGGAGATCGTGATGAGATTTATAATCTAGGACGTAATTCATACTTCGTAGAAGAAGATTTGGGAGAAACAAAAACGAAAGAAGATTTTCTTCATACTGAAAATTTTGTTTTAGTTGATAAGAAAAAACATATAAGAGGTATTTACAATGGTTTGAATAAAGCGTCTATTAATCAGCTTATTACTGATATTAATACTTTAAAATCAGAAAAACAATTTTAAGTTTTTTACCCCAAGACCAAGATTATAGAGACAGAAGAGTTAGTTGCTTTTGTATTTATAGATAGATTTTGTGTTTGAATCTGGAACCCCTATAATTTTTTAAATTATGGGGGTTTTTATGTTCTGAAATTATTCATTTTCGGTAAGATTTTTACAATATATCATGGAGTGCTTAGATAGATTTGGATGTAAAGAAAGGCTGAATTTCAAAGAATTCAGCCTTTCAAATAATCAATTATCTAATATAAACTATTGTTCACAGCAATTTTCCCCCTTGCTTCGGTTACCCCAATAGTTTATTCAAATAATCGATCTATAATCTTTTTTGGAGGTATAATAATTTCTTGTTGATTACTATCCATCCAATATAAATAGGTGTTCGTAGTTACGCATAATTCATTATTGGAATTAAAAAAACGATTCCTAATGTTCAGTTTTTGTTTATTAGTATCAATAGAGATAAGTTCTAGATTTATGAAAAAATCTTGCATAAACATTAAATGTTTTCTTTGGATTAATGAACCAATTGATTTTTGCATGTTAAAATGTGTGTGTTCTCTTTTTTTGCTAGTGTATCCTTTTTCAAATAAGAATGCAAATAATATTGAAGATGTGTATTCTATGTATGCTGTATCTTGCATTACCATATAATCATCAACATCTTCTCCTTTAACTTTAAAATTTCTTCTAAACATCCTGACTTATTTGATATTTAAATTCCGGAATTTTTCATTTTTTCTAACCTCTTCTTTTTCTTATTACCAACTTGGAAAGCTCTAGATATATTAAACCCAAGATGTATATCACCTTCAAAAAAATCATCCGTTGACTCTGTGATAAAACTTTTTTCTATCATAGTAATAGAATTAGATAGAATTATTTGAAATACATGTCCTCCTGTTTCTATATCAACTCCAAAAGCTAAAGAATTAGAAGCTTCTATGGATTTTAAGGGATTGACGGTATAATAATATTCTCCATTAATTGAGATCCTTTTAGTGAGTTTTAATCTACTTCCTATACCTACAGCAAATATGTCATGAGGGTCTTCATTAATTTTTACTGAATTTCTATGGATGTAAGTAGGGGTAATTTGTAATGAAAACCCTGAACTAAATTTTCTTGCGATTAAAATTTGTGAAACATACGATAGCTTTTGACTAAAACTTGGCTCATTTTCGGGATCGAAATCTTTTAGTGTTCTGTAGGCAATACTAGAGAAAAGTGATGCTGTAAAAGGAAATGACTTTTCCCCTAAGCTTTGTTTCAAGAATTTATATTTAATAAAACCATCATACGTTTTGTCAAAACTACTTCTACCAACTCCTATCATTATGTCATTAGATAATCCATATTCAAATGCGAAACGGATATTTGATTGATCTAATCCATATAATTCATCAGCTCCTAAATTAACTCTACCAAAACGGTGAGAAATCATAAACTCTAAAGTTCCTTTATTTCTATTCTCTATAGAGTGACCATTCAATATTCTAGTTCCTTTAAAAGTAGAATAGACATAGTTTTTAGTCTGTGGTGTTTCTTCTTCTAGGATATCAAATAGATCTTGGCCGAATGTATGAGAGCTTGTTGCCAATAATGCGAAAACAATTAAAAAATTCTTCATATTATTTCTTGTATGGTTTATGATCTAATTCATATGTTACTTTTATACTCTCCGCAATATTATTTGAGACTACTGACGGTATTTCTATTTCGAAATCTGCAACTTTTACGATAAAATCTCCGTTTAAGATTATATTATCTTCCTTTTTACTAATGATACCTTTTGTCTCTATCTTTTTTGTTACCCCATGGATAGTAATATCTCCTACTATTGTTACGGGATTTTCATTTTCGTTTACAGAATCGAAATCCAGAATTTGCCCTTTAAAAATTGCTTTAGGGTATTTGTCAGATTCTAAGTAGTTTTCGTTAAAATGCTCTTGCATTAATGATTTCTCAAACATAAATGACTTAATCAAAATAGAAATAGCTATAGTTCCTGTTGATGTGTCTATAATGCTCAATACTTGATTGTTTTCTGCTTTAATGTCTTCTATTGGAGTGGCCGAAAAGAAGGAAGTGTATCCTTGTTTAGTTAAGAATTTTCCTTGTCCAAACGAAATAGCTGAAAATAATAATGTGAATAATAATATATATATAGATTTCATTTTTTTGATTTTATGGTTTATTCTATGATCACGCATTTAACCAATATAACATCTAGTAGGTATCCAGTACAGATGCCTTTTATATTGATTTGCTGACCTATTTTTAGGTTATTTGTTTTTGTGCTTTCTTCAGAAGAGAGATGACATGTTACACCACCAATAGCGTTTTTATCGCCTAAGGTTATGATGTTATTTCCATTTTTTCCTGAAGTTATTTCAGTAATAAGCCCGCGAACTTGAATTATTTGTTCTAAGAATTTTGAGTTAGCTTCATTTTCATTATTAAAAAAACTATCAATTAACTCCTTAGATTCTATTGATACGTTTGGTTTAGATTCTGATATGTTTGCGAAAGGTTTATTATATACTTTGATATAAATTAATATTCCAATCAAAATCATTAATAGTATTGAAATATTAATTGCATTTGTTGTTTTGCTCTTCATAGTATTTTGTTTAATTATTCAGAGCTCCATTCTCAATCCAGCAACGTACCAATTCTATTTGATCATTACTTAAAGAACCTCCTAATGGCATTGTTCTATTAACGACAACTTCTGTTCTTATTCGTTCAGAATTGTTTCTGATGTTTTCATAAGTTCTTAAATCAGGAGCTTGATTTCCACCATGACAACGTATACAGTTATTGTCAATAATTGGTTTAATATTAGTTGTAAAAGAAATAGCCGGATCGCATAATTCTTCTGTGATGATACCAGATTCTTCCTCCACGTTTCTTTCACAAGAAAGCAAAGAAAAGCCTAATACGATTATCAGTATATTTTTGATTTTTAATAGATCATTCATTTTTTAAGAAATTTAAATAAGAGGAAGCAAGTAAGAAATCTTATCTTCCTCTTATAACCAACTAACTACTTAATATTTATGTGATGAAATCTCGATATAATATTCTATAATGGAGTGATATCGGTATTAACCACTGGCCATATACCTGGAGAAGGCACACTAACTCCATAGTTATCTCCTCTATTAGTATCCTGTCCGAAATAGTAAAGAGGCCTTCCTTTATATGTTAATTGTGTTCTGCCGAATACATCAATAGTACCAAAATCATTACGATCTAAAATGCTTGGTAACCTATCAATATCTATATGAAAAATTGGCCAAATAGGATCATTAGAAAAATCTTGTGCCGTATAATTGTTATCATCTTTAGTGTCATTCACAAAAGCATAGATTGTTCTACCGGTACTACTAGTCATATAAAATGTAAGTTCATCTCCGACTACATATTCACTTGTGAAGTTCTGATCATTCCCATCACTATCTCTACCTATTAGTTGGGCTTCTGCATACATTAAAGAATAGTCAGGTTTTGCTATATACCAATTGTTACCAACCTTATCTCCGTTAGTATCACCAGCAACATTGTCATTAAAGAAATAATACAAAGGCCACCCTTTATATGTATTTTGTTTGTCTCCATCTGTTCTTGTGATAACACCAAAATCAGCAGCATCTAAGCCGTCGTCTAAGGTTAGGTCTGCCTTATAAAATATAGGCCAAGCTGTTTTGCAATCATTATTACATTCTGATTGTTCTTTAGTATCTCTAGAAAAGAAATAAAGAGACATTCCATCAGCATCTGTTAGAATATTTCCAAATGTAGGATCAGTGACCAATCTTACTGCATTAACATCTGGAGTAGGGTCTGGATCAATAATAGTATCTGAGTCATCACTACTACAACTTGATAATAATGATATAGAAGTGAATAATAGGAAAATTGATTTTTTCATTTTTAGATTATTTATGATTTATGATGCAAATAACCGGCAATGAAGGAGGTATAATCAAACAAACATGTGTGAGAAGGAAAAAGTAGCCTTAAAAAGGAAAAAAAAGACTTGAAGTTATAAAGCCTTTTTTATTACTCATATTTATCATAAGCTTAGTTATAAATAGAATTTGATCGAATTCTAATATACTAGTTTACTAACATAATGTTGACCTCTTGTCTACCTAAATCAGAGTGAAAAATAGTGCTTTAAACAATGAGATAGAATACTTTAAAGTGAGCCAATGAGTAAGATTAAAAAAAGAATATAAAAGTCTTTTAAGAACTAAAAACTCATTAGATATTTAGCCATTGTCTAAATTCTGCAGCCTTATTTTTACTAATAATTATCTCTACATCAGCATCTTTTATCAAGATTTTAAGTTGGCTGTTTCCGTATTTGATAATTTTAGCAATTGCAGTAATACTTATTATGAACTGTCGATTTGCTCTAAAAAATAAAGACGTATCTAGGTTGATAAGCATATCATCTAAACTATCATTACTTGTAGATTTATTGCCATCGAAACAGACAATATATGTTATTGTATTTTCTGTGTATATATATGATATATTAGTTATAGGAACAGGAACCAATTCATTTCTTATGTAAGTTAGAATTCTCTTTTTGCTCGATTCCTTTGTGATTTCTGTATTAGATTCTATACTAGAACTTGATTCTAAAGATTCTTCTTTAGTATTTTGAACTACTTTTTGTTGATAGGCTATAAGATCAGTATTTAATTTTGATAAATTAAGTAATTCACTTTCTAGGTCTGTGTTTTTCTGCTCAAGTTGTTTTTCATAATAACTTCCTATTATTCGAACAGCAATAAAAGATGATAAAATTATTAACCCTCCCATTAATGCAAAAATTGTATAAAAACTTGTTTTCAATTTTCTAATTTGAGCGCTAACTTTATTTAAATTAATGTGTGCAGCTACAATAAGATCAGAATCTTTTACTGGTGCGATATACACAATTTCTGATAGTTTATCTGTATTTGATAAGCTGTCATTTTCTTTTCTTTGATTAAGTAGAAGATCATATAATTTATCAGAACTATCTTCTTCACTTAACGATTTAATAAGTGATTGATCAGAGTTTACTTTTTGACCGACTTTAGTAATATCTGGATGACAAACTTCTTTTCCAGACCAATCAAATACGCAAATAAAAGAAGCTTTATTATGTGTGTTTTCAATTGCATGTTGGATGTTTTTAACCACATTTTGTTTGTCAATACCAGCTGATATTTGATAATGTGACAATCGTGAAATTTCATTAGCCTCTCTTTTACTGGATTCTAATTGTATTTCGATTAACTGATTGGCACTAACTTTAATGAAGTATTTTACGCCAAACGATGCGATAATTAGAAATATAACTGATATAGAAATAAAAGTTAAAAAGTATAATCGATCTTTTCTCATTGATTAATAATCTACTTAAGATAATTAAAAGCTGTAGATGCTTAGAATTTTTTGAAAACGAAAATAACATATTTTCTAACTACTGCATTTAAATCAATAAACAATTATAATTCATTTCAATCTCTTTTTTTCCTTTTTAATACATATATTTCATCTTTATCATTATTTTTTTTCAGGAGAGTATTAATTCTTATTTATTTGCATTAGTAATTAACTAAGCAAATAAATGAAAACTCGCTAATAATTAATGAACAACAAAATTAAAATAGTAATTTTTCTTTTTGGGCTTCTATTATTAGCAGGAGCATACATATATATGATGTTTTATGATGCATCACATATTAATGTTATCAATACTACTACAGAAATAAGTACTGATTCACGGGAACTAACAGCTTCATTTTTAAATAATGAGAAACAGGCTAATTTAGTTTATAAGGATAAAGTTGTGGAAGTAGTGGGTATTGTAAAAGAAATTACTTTTTTAAACAATAGAAATACAATAGTATTACAAGGGGGAAATAAGAATTCTGGTGTTTTATGCGATATGCAATCTGATCAATTTATAAAGGTGCAACAGCTTAAAAAAGGTCAGAAAGTAGAATTGAAGGGTATTTGTAAAGGCTTTTTAAAAGATGTTGTTTTATTAAATTGTATGCTTATCAATTAACTAACTAATGAATAAAATTATTGTTTTACTTTTTCTTCTGACTAGCGTGATGTCGTCAGATATTAAATCTGATCAGATTATTACTCGTCAGGGACAAGTTTCGTTCTTTTCATACACTTCTGTAGAAAACATAGAAGCTAAGAACAATCAAGTTTTGAGTATCATAGATCTTTCAAAAAATGAAATTGCGATTAGTATGCTTATGAATGCATTCATATTTAAAAAATCTTTAATGCATGAACATTTTAATGAAAGCTATATTGAATCTGACTTATATCCTAAGGCAACTTTTCAGGGTGAGATTATAGATTTTGATCCTTCAGCGGAAGGTGTACAGACTAAGTTTGTAAAAGGAACTCTTACGATAAGAAATATCGCCAAAGAGATTGAAATTAAAACAGATATTGATAAGATTGATGGAAAGTACTTAATAACAGGAGATTTTGAAGTAGTTGTAAAAGATTTTGAAATTAAGATTCCACCTATTCTTAGACCTAATATCGCTGAAGTTATATCAATAAAATTTAGATTTGAATATCAACCTTATGAAAAATAATATATTTTTTTTCCTTTATATATTTTGTATTGGGTTTAGTACCACAATATATTCCCAGGATTTATTAGAAACCCTAGAGAAAGAATATCCTGATACTCCTCAGTATGAAATAGCTACTTTTAAATCAACAAGAATTGCTATAGGTCATTCCATAGAGAATAGGAAAGAAGGAGTTTTGCAGGTTATGGCAATGAATAGGTATTGGAATATACCGGACTATCAAGGGCAAAGTTTTATTGCAGATAAGTGGAGTGCTAGAATTGCTTTAGAATATGGAATTTCAAATAGGCTTAGTGCTGGAATAGGTTGGACTACTTTAGAAGACGTCTATGATGGGTTTTTAAAATATAATTTATTACGACAACGTAAAAAATCTAAAAATTCATTTGTTAGTGTCACTCTTTTTCAAAATGCTTCCTATAGGAGTGAAAATGAAGGTAGGTCAGCTATTTACGGTGGTTTTGAGGATACTTCTTTTAGTGATCGTTTAGCTTTTACAAGCCAAGTTTTAATTGCTAGAAAGTTTACTCCTCAATTTTCTGCTCAGATTTCTCCAACATTTATTCATAGAGGGTCATCATTGTCTAATGAAGATCCGAATAACCATTTTGCTATTGGTATTGGAGGGAGATATAAAGTAGGTGGTCATGTATCTATAGTATCCGAATATTATTATGTAGCTAACCCAATAAAGTCTGTAGATACCTACGGAGCTTTTGCGTTAGGTGTAAATTGGGAGTTAAGTGATTTAATGTTACAGTTTCATATGACCAATGCTTGGAGCATGGTCGAAGATGTATTTATAACACAAACACCTAATAATTTTAACTTACAAGACGGTAATTTTACGTTTGGTTTTACAGCTACTTTTGCTTTACATTTAAAACAAAAACAACCTTAATTTACTAACGTAAATTTTCGGGATAAAATAGTTTATATAAAAAGAGACTTAGCGGTTTACGTTAAGTCTCTTTTTATATAAGAATGAAATATATTATTATTTCTTCTCAGCTTTATCTACAATGATTCTATTATCTCGATTTGCTAATTCCCAGGCTGTATAGAAAACTAACCTAGTTCTATTTTCTAATAAGTCATATTCTATTTTGTCAGGAGTATCACTTGGTTGGTGATAATCATCATGAGTACCATTAAAATAAAATATAACAGGGATGTTGTTTTTTGCAAAATTATAATGATCAGATCTGTAATAGAAACGATTAGGATCATTTTCATCGTTATAGGTGTAATCCAGTTCTACATTAGTGTATTTAGTATTTACTTCTTCAGAAATGTTGTGAAGTTCTGTACTTAACTTATCACTTCCTATTAAATACACATAGTTTCTGTTGTCACTTTTACGTTTAGGATCTGTACGACCGATCATATCGATATTTAAATCCGCAATTGTATTTTCTAAAGGAAAAATGGGATCTTTATCTGTGTAATAACGAGATCCTAAAAGACCTTTTTCTTCTCCTGTAACATTAAGGAATAAGATTGATCTTTTTGGACCATTTCCATCTTTTACTGCTTTTGCAAAAGCTTCTGCAATTTCTACAACTGCAACAGTACCAGATCCATCGTCATCAGCACCATTATAAACTTTTCCATCTTTTATTCCTTCGTGATCTAAATGAGCAGATATTACGATAATTTCATCAGGTTTCTCAGATCCTTTTATAAATGCAGCAACATTTTCTGAAGTAACTTTTTCAGAAACATTTTTATAATCCATAGAAACATTTGTTTTAATGATGCTGGACTTATCATTGGTAGCGATATCACTAACGAATGCTTTTGTCAAACCTTCGTTAAGAAGTAAAAAATAAGGATCTTCTTCATTCCCAGCTAGTGACATTCTACCAGATGAGTTAGCAAATTGTGCAACGGCCATTTGATATACTTCTGGAAAATAAAATAAAATGGCTTTGGCTCCTTTATCTATTGCAGCAGTACGCTTAGCAGCAAATTGTTGTCTCATATTAGACCATTTAGATGCTTCCGATGTTCCGGTTACCATAAATGTACCATCTTCATTTTTTGGTTCTCCTGATTTGATTAAAACAACTTTGTCCTTAACATCAACATCAGAATAGCTAGAAAATTTTTCGTCGTCGATTCCAAAACCAACATAAACAATTTCATTAATAGAAATTTTATCTGTTTTCCCAGCACTTAGAGATATGAAATCATCTTTATATGCAAATGATTTATTATTAACGGTTAGTTTTATTTCTGGACTTCCAGCAACCTCAAGTGGTACTTCCTGAAAATAATCTCCATCACTTTTAGCAGCAGGAACACCGTATTTTATATAATGTTCTTTCAGGAAATTAATAGCCAGTTTTTGTCCAGGTTTACCAGTTTCTCTTCCTTGAAACTCATCGGATGCATATGTATATAATGCAGTTTTTAAATCTTCTGAAGTAATTGTATTGGCATATGTTACAGGATCTTTAGTAACTTTTTTTGTTTCCCCAGATTTTGTTGTCGTTTTAGTAGTTCCACAAGCTGCAATAAGAGCTGTAACTGCTAAAACAGAAAATACTTTTTTCATAAAAGATGTGTGAATGTTAATTTTTTTGATTTTGCCAAAAATACAAGAATTTCCATATCATTTTGTTAAGTGATTGCAAAAATAGATATGATCATGTAGATGGAAGCTTGTTTTAAATTATAATTCAATAAGGATAGTAGTGTGAATGAATAGATCGAATTATATTTGTAATTTCGTTTCGTACATTTATTTAAACGATTAAAAATGTCTTCTACGAACCAATGTAAAAATTGTGAAAAATCTTTTGAAAAACCCTTTGATTACTGCCCTTATTGTGGACAAGAAGTTGCCGATAAACTAACCTTCGGGATATTATTTAGTAATACCATTGGTAATTATTTTGCTGTTGATGCACGTTTCTTTAAAAGCTTTATACCATTAATGACAAAACCTGGTGTTTTGGCAAGACGTTTTGTTGATGGAAAAAGACTTTCATATTTACATCCTGCTCAGTTTTATTTATTCATTTCAGTTATATTTTTTTTCATTTTTTCTTTTACGATTAGAAAAGCGGATAATACGCTAAATCAAAAGTTTAAGAAAGAGTTTAGTAGAGATGTTTCTATAGATTCTATACGTTTCAAAAAAGATTCTATTGGTATTGAAATAGCGAAAAAAGCCATCAAAGAAAATGTCCCTCTTTCTAATATTGCAAGTGAAGATCTTAAAGTCATTGATTCTGTGATTTCTGCAGAACAAAAAAACTCTAAATTTTCATTTAATTATAAACGGAAACAACTAGATTCTTTAATCATAAAAGGAGCTCCCTTAAATGAGAAATTACAAATTATGGGAGTAGATGAAGAGGATGGAATGATAACCAAAAAATTCTTTACACAAATATTAAAGTTCTATGAACAAAAAGGAGGTGGGATATTAAAAACATTTTACGACACAATACCCATTACAATGTTTTTACTGTTACCATTATTTGCATTCTTATTGAAAATATTTTATTGGAGAAAAGGAACTTTTGCGCATCATATGGTATTTAGTTTTTATTTTTTCACATTTGTTTTTACTTCATTTTGTTTTTTGATTTTGGTCAATTTAATGATGGAAATACCTATTTGGTTGCAGATTCTATTCTTTTTATCGTTTGTTATTTATCTAATTCTTGCTTTTAAGAATTTTTATAGAAGTAGTTGGATAGGTGCAATTTTTAAAGGGTTTGTGGTTAGTTATGTGTATATGATGATTATTGTACCATTTGCTTTTACGGGTATTATCTTAGTGTCTATATTTTTGTATTAAAAGAGAAAATTTAATTTTCTGAAGTGATTTTAAAGAATTATTAATAATGAAATTAAATATAAACAATACTTTTTCTGAAGAATTGCCTTCGGATCCGGTACTAGAGAATTCTAGAAGACAGGTTAGAAATGCTTGCTTCTCCTATGTTACTCCAAAAAAAACAAGTAATCCATCTATTTTACATGTGTCAGAAGAAATGAGGTGTGAATTAGGCCTTACTAAAGAGGATACAGTATCAAAGGATTTTCTAGAGATAATGACAGGCAATAAGGTGATGGAGGGTACAAAACCTTATGCTATGCATTATGGAGGACATCAATTTGGAAATTGGGCTGGACAACTTGGTGATGGACGAGCTATTAATCTAACAGAAGTTGTACATAATTCTAAGCGTTGGGCAGTTCAATTAAAAGGAGCAGGAGAGACGCCATACTCCCGAAACGCAGACGGCTTGGCTGTTTTACGATCTTCTATTAGAGAATATTTATGTAGTGAAGCTATGTATCACTTAGGTGTTCCAACAACCAGAGCTCTGTCATTAGCTATAACTGGTGATCACGTATTGAGAGACATTTTATATAATGGTAATGCAGCTTATGAAAAAGGTGCTGTTGTATCAAGAGTAGCTCCTTCTTTTATTCGATTTGGAAGTTTTGAAGTTTTATCAGCTCATGGAGATCATAAAACATTAAAATTGCTTACTGATTACACAATAAAACATTTTTATCCAGAAATAGAAAGTACAGGTAAAGAGGCGTATGTATTATTTCTTAAGAGGGTTAGTGAAAGAAGCTTGAAAATGGTTATAGATTGGCAAAGAGTTGGATTTGTCCACGGAGTTATGAATACTGATAACATGTCAATCCTGGGTGCTACAATAGATTATGGACCATATGGTTGGTTAGAGGTTTATGATCACGGCTGGACACCTAATACCACAGATAGTCAATTTAAGCGTTATCGATATGGTACGCAGCCAGAAATTGTTTTATGGAACCTTTATCAATTGGCGAATGCATTATTTCCGTTAGTCGAAGAGGTCGATCCATTAGAGAATGTTTTGGATGAGTATCAAAATTCTTATAAGAATGAATACCTACATATGATGACATCAAAAATTGGATTGTTTTCCAAGCAATCTGAAGATAGTATTCTTATAAAGGTTTTAGAAGAATTACTTCAAAGTATAGAAACCGATATGACTATTTTTTTTAGAAAATTAGGGAAGTATAAAAAAGGAAGTTTCGATCAAGGGGTACAAATAATATCAGATGCATTTTATGAATCAAATGATTTAAAAGGAGATATTCTAAAGCGCTGGAATGATTGGTTTATAATGTACGATGAGAGATTAAATATAGAGATTTTGGGAGATGAAGAACGAAAAGATAAAATGAATATTATAAATCCTAAATATGTTTTACGTAACTACATGGCTCAGTTAGCGATAGATGATGCAGATAAAGGTGATTATAAGTTAATAGATGAACTATATCAAATGCTTAAAAAACCTTATAGTGAACAACCGGAATATGAAAAGTGGTTTGCAAAACGCCCTGATTGGGCAAGGGATAAAGTAGGTTGTTCTATGTTATCTTGTAGTTCTTAATATTATTTATATGATGCTGGATAAGATAAATCAGATAAAGGAAGGATATTCTGAAGGATTTTATAAGAACAATAAATATAGTATTACAAAAGAAATTTTTAATGAAGGAAAGTCTTTTAAGATATACGCTAAAGAACTAAAAGGAACTGATTTTATCAGTCTAAATTATTATATAACTTCTTCTACTGAATTATTAAAACCTTGCGAAATGCCGAAACAAAAGGTTATTGATTTTCTAAACAATGTATATTTAATTTAAATCAATAACCTTTTGATTTTATTTGTCTTAACTGATTTAACCTAAAGTGTTTATTTATCTGTATCTCCAGGATGATATGTTTTTTTAGCACGCTTTTGAACATCTTCTTTGTAATATGCTGCTTCCTTGAATTGAATATCCGTGTAGGGTTGTATTTGATCATTAAAGTGAGGAGAGCTAGGATTACCGCTTTGTCCTCCAGCTAAACTAGTTTTTGCTTTTATCTTATCGCCAAACTCTACCACTGCTACAAAGCTATTTCCTCTAGTGCCATAAATTTTCTTGGTATTATTTGTATAACGTACTCCATATGCAGCTAGTGCTCCCCAACGTCCGGATGCAAAACCAACAGCAGTACTTGGTTTATTGTCATCAAAAGGTTGTTTGATATCTCCGTTTATACGCTGAAAACGATTTACTTCTCCCCAAGGAAGAATACCTCCAAAATCTTCTTCTATTTTGCTAAGGGTTTCTTTAAAAATGACCAACCTTTCTTCTAAAGGAGACTTCGTTCCGAAATAGGTTAGAAGTTTCATATCACTAATTTTTTCTTCTGGTCTTTTACCTTTTTCAGCGTAGTGAGTTCCATAAAAATGAGCAAGGGTCATTGCTTTGGAATCTTTTGAAGTTCTGTAATCCCAATTCCGTAGAATCTCTATTGCACTTCCTAATTCTTTAGTTCTATCAATTTTATCATAAGCTTCTACAAGTCCTGGAATTAACTTTTCGAAAGCAGGTAAATATGGATCATAGGCCAATGAAATAAGGCTGTCTATGGTATAATCTTTTTTGTTTTTGAGTAATTCAATAGCATGGACTCCCCTAAAGTTTTCTCGGTCTATGGACATATACTTAGGGTACGATTCTTTTTTAGGACTAAATTCTAATGCTGCAGTATAAGGAGTTGAATTACAGTTTTGTAACCAACCATTAGCGGGGTTTAAAAGAGTGATAGCTTCATTTACAGGATGTAAGCCGTTCCAATCAGTTTTTGGGTTACTTCCATCAACAGGTTTGGTGTAATCAAAAGAGGAATCCCTTACAGGAATGAAATTACCATGAAAATAGGCGATATTTCCTTCTGCGTCAGCATACACTGTATTGTTAGATGAATTTGTTTTTATATCCATCATATTCATAAATCCTTTATAACCTTCTTGTTTTGTTCGTATATAAGATTGTTCTAAAGCTTTTACAGGTTCCCACATTAAAGCAGTTGCGACCCATTTACCATCTTTAAGATGTGTTATTGGACCGTGATGAGTTCTATAAGCAGGAAATGTTTTTTCTTTTAGAGAATCACCTTCTTTATATTTTAGAACAACTTCATATTGTTCTATTGATCGTAATTCATCTCCATATTGGTACATTGGTTTCCCTTCTTTCTTAGTCGTTGTTTCAATAAATTCATCAATAACATCTGTATAGGTAGAAGTGTGCATCCATCCAGTTTTTTCATTAAAACCTTGATATACAAAAAACTGCCCCCAAGTCACTGCGCCATATGCATTTAACCCTTCTTCACTTACCATATGTACTTCTCCTCTAAAATAAAAGGAAGTATGTGGATTAATCAATAACATTGCATTCCCTGATTGTGTTAGCGATCCAGAAATAGCAATTCCGTTAGAACCTTGCGGTTCCAACATTTCTTTTTCTTTTTTTAAGGTCTCTTCTTCAGATATAGGAAGTTCCATACCTCTTTCATACATAGCTTTAATTTTACGAGTAGAAACACGTTCAATATCACCTCCAATAGACCCTTCGCTAAAATACATAGGCATCCAAGGTTCGAAATGAGTTAATAATTTAGGAGTTACTTCTGGATGTGTTTTAAGGTAAAAATTAATACCATCAGCAAAAGCAATACATAACTCTTTTAACCATTGTGGGCTTTTTTTATAATTTGTTATTGCTTCCTCTTTAGTCATAAAGAGTTTTGCTCTTAAGTCGCTATAAATAGCTTTTTCTCCTTCTACTTCGGCTAATCTACCTATAGCCCAGATATAATTCTGCTCTACACGGTTAAAGTCATCTTCACATTGTGCATATAATAATCCAAAAACAGCATCAGCATCTGTTTTTCCATAAATATGTGGTACACCAAAATCATCTCTAATAATTGTTGTATTTAAAGAATGTTCTTGCCAACGTTTTTCTTCATCACTAAGTTCTATCTTGGTTTCAGTTTTACAAGAGAAGAGTAGGAAAGAGGTAATGCAAAAAAATATGATTTTTGATCGTATCATAGCGTTAGTTATATAATAAATAAGGTGGGACGAATTTTTATTTTAAAAGTGTGTGAACTCCGTTTTCTAGAGAAAATAATGTAGATATCTCTTTTGGAGTAAGATTTCTATTAAAAATAGAAAGTTCATCCATTAAACCTATATATCCTAATCCTAAGTAAATATTAGAATTCTCTAATTCCCAAGAAAAAGGATCTGTAATACCATCTCTTTGTCCCTTTAATACACCATTTATGTATAAAGAGGTTTCTCCTTTTCCGGAATTCAAATTTTGGAAATTAATAAATATATGCGTCCAGGTTCCTTTAGCAAACGGAGGATTAGAAACAGGAAGTAATTGATTTATGAAATCGGGATCATCATTATCAGATATGGTGGTATCCTTTTTCCAAGAAGCTTTATCACCAATTACTCCAAGCCTAAAATCTCTAGGGTTTTCTTTAGTAAAATCTACCCAAATAGAAGCATCATTATAACTTACATCTGTTATTTGGATGGGATCACAATATCCAGGCTCTAAATCTGTAGCGGGGTCTAGGTTGAGCCAAAAAGAAACAGCTCCATTCCATTCATTTTCGTTGTATGATATATTATCCTTACTAGCATAATAGATATAACTTTTACTGTCTTCTTCGTAAAGAAGCGCTCCACCTTTTAAACCTTGACCTTCGGATAAACTAACTCCTTTTTTATGTAACCCTATTTTAGCAGAATCTCTGGCCTTTCTTGATGGAACTGTATATAATTTAGGATCTCCTAAAGAAAAATCTGCATCAATACCTTTATCAAAAGAAGTATAAAAAGTTAAGGCATTTTTTAATGCTGTTTTTGTAGTATCCTTTTTAGTTATATCTTTTGGAGTATTATCTTTTTTGGTATTGTCTTTTTTGGTATTGTCTTTTTTGGTATTGTCTTTTCCACAGGATATTACCATAAATGATAGAACCAGTGTAAAAATAATACTGTAGCGAAGGGTGATTTTTACAGATTTCATGAGATGATTTGTGTGTGTTTATATGGTTATAAATATATAAAAATATACCCACCAAATACTATGGTGGGTTACTTGAAACCTTAGTTTTAAAAAAACTTTATGAAAATGTAATGATGGCTTTCAGTTTCTTAATTGATATCCTCTTGTTAGAAATCCAATTGTTCCCAATATTACAGTTATCATAATTAAATAGATTAAATAATTAGAATTATGATGTAAGCCTCCGAAATAATCAGTAAAAGGTATTTTATTGATATTAGCATACGTTATCATAAAGAATAATATCTCGAATAACTTTTTTCCTTTGGTTACTATTCCAATTGTTGATCCTAGTAAGACAATAAAAATAGCGCCTACAACAATATTTAGATTAGATAGAAGATCAAATAGTATAAAAAATCTAACTATTAAAGGTAAAGCTAATAGTATCATCAGTATTGTTCCTGCTATTATTTGTGAAGTTAATAATCTTCTCAGAGGTTTATGAGAGGTGAAAGCAAAATGGTGAACATTATTATATACTTCTTTAGAAGATATTTCTGATAATCTGTGAACTTGCAAAAACCATAGAATAGGAAGAATTAGTGGATAGGCTATATCCATTGGAATAAAGGCCAATAATACAAAACCAATAATATTTATGATCCATAACCATCTTTTCCCTTTTCTATATAGTAACATTAATTCTGTTTTTACTAAAGAAAAGATTCTATAATCAGTATTAGACTTCTTTAGTTCGGATAGTATAATTTCTTGATTATTTTCCTTTTGTAGAAATTTAGGAGTAGATATAGTATTTCTCAATTTTTCCTTCATATTAAATCGATGAAATAGAGGTGTTATGATTACTATTAAAATTAAACCTAGTAGCATCCACATAAGGCGACTTGCTATGAAACTAACAGGAAAAGATAATCCATTAAATTCAAATTTTTGAGTTTCTTCTATGTTTCCTAAAACATATCCTATTGATAAGTTTGTTTGTTCTTCTACTTGTATAATATCTCTAACAGTTTCCTCCATATGATGCATTACTATTTTTGTGCCAAACGGATCTAGTTCATATTGTGTTTCTTGATTGGATGAAGAAAAAGCTAATACAGAAAACAAAAAGAAGAATCCTATATTTTGAATGATAGAATATTTTCTAAAAATTACTTCAAAAATTATTGCTAATACCGATATAACAAACATTGCGGGAATCGGGATTAAGAAATATGGAATTAAGAAATCTAATATTTCCAATGAGTATCCATCGTTGTATAAAAAGAAAAGTAAAATACTCATTAAAAATATTATACATACTATAGTTAACAATACTAGGAAATTACTTAAAACTTTCGATAATAGGTATCTGAAATTGGTAATAGGCGTAGAGGCAGTAATATGTCCTATTTTGGTGATTTCGTCTTTATTGATAGAATTATTAATTAAATAGAAACCAATTAATGATAGGAATATACTGGTCATTATAGCAGTTACGTATCCGAACCAGGCCGAGTTATAATATCCAACATGATCAGCAATTCTTATGGTAGAATATGTAGCATTTGGTTCGGGGACAAATGTATAGGCTATTGCTAAGCTTATGCATAAGGTTATTAGAAAACTATAACTTCTAGTTCTCTGAAGATAATCGAATTTTATGGTTGATAAGAATGTTTTCATGGTGAATAGTATTAGTATGCATAATAAACTCCGATATGAACTTTTTTCAAGAAAACCAGAATTGCAATTAATAATAATATGGTCGCTGCGGATAAACCGATTATGTTTTTTTTATTCGTTGATTTTTTCATGGTATCAATTTATTTTAGTTAGATATAAATATGCGTCTTCGAGATTTGCTTTTTTAGATGTTGATCCAGTTATTGGGTTTTCAGAGATATATCGAATACTTAATCCTTGAACTTTTCTAGCAGTGCTTACAACGATATGGTTATCTTTAAAATTTTTTAATTCTTCCTTATTTATGATTGTTTCAAAAACTTTTTGATCAACTAGTTTTATAAGTTGTTCCTGGTTTCCTTGAGATAATAAGCCGCCATTTTTCATCACGGCTACTTGATCCGCTATAGTATCAATGTCAGATACGATATGTGATGATAAAATAACGATACAGTCTTGTGCTAAATCTGAAATAAGATTTCTAAAACGAACTCGTTCTTCGGGATCTAAACCTACCGTTGGTTCATCAAATATTACAATTTTAGGGTCATTTAAAAGTGTTTGTGCGATTCCCACGCGTTGTTTCATTCCACCAGAATAGCTTCCTATTGGCTTATTAGCAGCATCTAATAAATTGAGTCCTTCTAATAACTGTTGTATCTTAGTCTTAAGATTAGGACCTCCAATACCTTTTAGAGCAGCTATGTATTCTAAGAATTCGAATGCATTAAGGTTTGGGTATACACCAAAATCTTGAGGAAGAAAACCTAATTGTTTCCTTATGTAGTTTGCATCTTTTAGAATGTTATTTCTGTTTAGAATGATGGTGCCATCTGTTGGTTTACTAATGGTCGCTATCATTTTAAGAAGTGTGGATTTTCCTGCGCCATTAGGACCTAGTAATCCTAATATTCCTTTTTCTATGGTAATTGAAAAATCTTTCAACCCATATTTATTTCTATTGTATTTTTTAGATACATTTTTGATTTCCAGTTTCATATATTGTGATTGTTTATTAAAATTAGTAGTAACTACATTCTAACACATTCCTATATTTTCTATAAGTATGATTGTTAATTCAATGATAAATTCTATTAGCGATTTCATATATGTGATATTTAATTGATGAGATCAAAAGTGATATATTATCTCATTAGAAAGAAAAAAGAATGATGAATGAAGGTTTCATCGTGATATAATAACTAATGTCATTTTAACCCTGAAATAAGTCAACTTAAATGTAAAAATGGGTCTTACATCATTAAAAAGTGATATTTCGCAAATCAAAACCTATTTTTGATTAGAAAATTTAATAAATCAATATGTCAAAGTTAGACACTTGGATCGATAATAAGCTTTTGCAGAATATCCTAGTTTGGTTATTCTTGATGATCATTTTTTTAATGGTAATTCAGGCAGAGAATAGGTTGCTAGCATCAGCGGCTATTATTGCATTTATCATGCCTCCTATATATATAAATAACCTTAAAATATTACCGTTTTTTTTTAAGAACAAAAGGACCTTAGGGATTGTTTTATTTATCTTAAACATTATTATTTTTACTTTTTTAGGAGTTGCATTATTAAGTAGGTTTTTTGAGAATTTTCAATGGAAAATGCTTTTAAATGTGTTTGGAGCTGTTCTATTAATAATACTTTTCGGAACTGCTTTAAAATTAGCAAGAGATAGTTTTTATAGACGTCAAGAAGAAAAAGAGGCAGAGTTAAAGTTATTAAAAGCACAATTGAACCCACATTTCTTATTTAACACTTTAAATAATCTATACGGTTTATCCGTTGTGAAATCAGATAAACTTCCCAGTTTAATGCTTAAACTTTCTGATTTATTAAGATATAGTCTATATGAAACCAAAGAAACATTTGTCTCCTTAGATAAAGAGATAAAGTATCTAGAAAATTATATTTCGTTAGAGAAGATACGATTAGAGGATAAAGCGGATATACAGTTAAATATTACAGGTCATGAGGAATCTAATAAGATTATTGCTCCTATGTTATTTATTGTGTTTGTAGAAAATGCTTTCAAACACTTAGGAGTTTTAGAAGGTGTAAAAAGTAAAGTGTCTATTGACATTGATATAAAAGAAGATTCTCTCGATTTTAAATGCATGAACACTATCGATTCAATTCATATAATGAATAATGATTTAGAGAAAGGAAAAAGTGGTATTGGTTTACAAAATGCAAAAAAACGTTTAGATTTGATGTATACCGATAAATATGAACTAGATACTACACAAGAAAAAGATTTCTATCAAGTAGCATTAACTCTTAAATTTTAGATGAAAGTATTACAATGTTTAATAGCTGATGATGAGCCTATAGCTCGCCAAATCATAGAGAATTACATTCATGAAATACCATATTTAGAGGTAGTTAGTACTTGTAAAAATGCTTTTGAAGTAATGGAGTTTTTACAAGGTAATAGTATTGATTTGTTGTTTTTAGATATCAATATGCCAAAATTATCTGGTATAAGTTTACTGAAAACGATGCGTCAAAAACCTCAAGTAATTATTACGACGGCTTATCCAGAATATGCTGTGGAAGGTTTTGAATTATCGGTAACTGATTATTTATTGAAACCATTCTCTTTAGAACGTTTTCTACAAGCTGTTTTAAAGGTGCAACAGCAATCAACCCCTATTCAAGACACTATTGTTGTAGAAAAGGAAAATAGTGCAAAATCTGTATATGTTAAGAGTGATAAGAAGATTATTAAATTAGACTTAGAAACTATTAACTATATAGAAGCTTATGGCAACTATATCAAAATATATACAGATCAAATGATTTTAACACCTGTAACATTATCCGATTTTTTAGAAAAATTATCTGATAACTTCGTTAGAATTCATAAGTCGTATGTTGTCAATTTTAATAAGCTTAAGTTAATTGATGGTAATCAAATAGTATTACAAAATGATAGTAAATTACCTATTAGTAAATCATATAGAAAGTTAGTTTTAAATAGAATTGATGGTGTTTAATCGTATATGTTAGTAGGGATAAATTACTATTTTAATAATTGAGTAATATTGGTTTTATACATTGTTCCGATGGGAATAATTTTATCCGCAATTAATATTCTATTTCCTTCAATACTTTTTATATGTTTTTTAGCTACCGCAAATGATTTATGAACTTGAATAAAATCATCATTGGCCATTACAGCTAACAGATCCGTTATTTTTTCTCTCACTGTAATAGTTTCATTTGTAGTAATCACTTTTACATAGTTTCCAGCAGATTCTAAGTATGTAATATTACAAAGTAAAACTTGAGTATATTTTTTATTACTTTTTAGAAAAATACTATTCTCTTTAATTTTCAATTGAATGTTATCAGAAGATGTTGTCTTTGATGTAGATGTTACTGCCTTATTAACTGCTTTCAAGAAACGTTCGAACCCAAAAGGTTTTAGAAGATAGTCTACGATGTTAAGTTCATAGCCTTCTAGTGCATATTCCTTGTAGGCAGTAGTTACAATTACTTTTGGAGGAGAAGAAAGGGTTTTTAAAAAATCAAATCCTTTTAATTTTGGCATATTTAGATCAAGAAAAATTAAATCTACTTCATGAGTATTTAGATATTCAAAAGCTTCTAAGGCATCATAACAATGCTTCATTAATTTCATATTTGGTAACAAATCACAATAACGCTTTATTATACCATGAGCTACATATTCATCATCTATAATTAGGTACTTAATCATATTCGTTTTATAGTTAATTGCACCTTATATACGTCTTCCGTTATAGCAAAAGACAGAGAATGTTTTTTCGGATATACCAACTCGAGTCTTCTTTTTAAGTTATTCAGACCTATACCAGGTTGTTTAGTAATTTCTGATGCATCAAAATTATTTTCAATTGCAAAATGAATGTCATTTTCTCCGGATGTTATATTTATCTTAATATATGCATTATCTCTTAAGTTTTCTACTCCGTGTTTAAATGCGTTTTCTAAAAGTATAATAAACAATAGGGGCATTACGGTAACATCTTCATTATGAACATGCAAGTTAAGATCAACTTTAGTCTTTTTGTAATACCGCATTTTGTGAAGTTCAATATAATTTTTTAAATATTCTATTTCTTCTTTAACTGTAACGAAATCACGCTGACCCTCATAAATACTATAACGCATCATATCAGAAAGTTTTAGTATTAATTCCTGAGCTTTTTTCGAATCTTCTTCGACTAAGCCATATAGGTTATTGAGTGTGTTAAAAAAGAAATGCGGATTCACTTGGCTTTTCAAGTGTAATAATTCGGTTTTAGACTTTTCGTTTTTTAGTTTAATAATTGTCTTCAACTGCTTTGTGACCCATCGAATCCCAAAAACAAATAGTATTCCGAAGTAAAAGAATCCTAAAAGTGTTGCAACTAATTCTTCTTCAGTTGCAACTAAAATCATTAAAATAAAAGGAGTAAAAATAGTAAACAGCCAAAAAATGATTTTTTGAATTTTAGATCTCATATTCAATATTAATTAAATAATGTATATCCACCAAAGAAGTTGACGAACACTATTTATCTCTATATGAACTCCACAAAATGAGGGATAAATTTACTTGCTATTTGTAGCTCATGTTTGTGTCCCTATTTAGAACCAGTTAGTAACTATTATTTATACCATCTATTACTTGGTCATAGGTTTGATGGAAATATAAATCATTCAAAAAACGAACAGTATGGAACTAATCATCGATAATTTATCAAAAACTTATGCAAATGGCGTAAGAGCATTACAGAATGTTACACTGCATATTCCAAAAGGAATGTTTGGATTACTAGGTCCTAATGGTGCAGGAAAATCTACTTTGATGAGGACTATCTCTACATTACAAGAAGCGGATACTGGTTCAATATTATTTGGCAACATCAATGTTTTAAAGGAGAAAAATGAACTTCGGAAAACACTCGGTTATCTACCTCAACAATTTGGTGTATATCCTAAAATATCGGCTAGTGCATTACTCAATCATTTAGCAGTTCTAAAGGGAATTACAAATAAAAAAGAGCGAAAAGAAGTTGTAAATGGTCTATTAAATAAAACAAATCTATATGATGTAAGAAATCAAAACCTAGGAGGATATTCCGGTGGAATGAAACAACGTTTTGGTATAGCTCAGGCTTTATTGAATAACCCAAAGCTACTCATAGTAGATGAACCAACTGCTGGATTAGATCCTGCAGAACGTAATCGATTTTATAATCTATTGAGCGAAATAGGAGAAAATACAATAGTTATTTTATCCACCCATATAGTCGATGATATAAAAGAGTTATGTACGAATATGGCAATTATTAATCAAGGTCAAGTAGTACTAAAAGGAAAACCATTAGAGCTTATTCAAAACATTGAAGGTAAGGTGTATCAAAAAACAATTCCCAAAAATGAGTTAGACATCCATAAAAAGAAATACAAGGTTATCAATGAAAAGCTGTTTTTGGGTAAACCGATTATTCATGTTCTGAGTGATAAGGATCCCAAAAATGGTTTTGTTCCCATAAATGCCAGTTTAGAGGACGTTTATTTTTCACAAATCAATAATTAATTCAAAAATTATGTGGTACGAAATATTCAAATTTGAACTTAAATACAGAGCAAAACGTCCAGAAACGTACGTGTTTTTCTTTTTTCTTTTTTTGTTTTCTATGGTCGGTGTAGATTTCATTTTTCAAGGAGTAGAGATGGGATTGATGAAAAAAAATGCACCATTGGTAATTGGTAAAACTATGGCGGCAATTACTGGTATTTTTATGATTATGGCATCAATGATTATGGGAGTTCCTGTACTTCGAGATTTTCAATATAATGTAGAATCATTACTATTTATTAATCCAATTAAAAAAAGAGATTATCTATTAGGACGATTTTTAGGATCATTTGTTGTTTTGCTATTCATTTTTGGTGCAGTATTGTTTGGTATGATGGTAGGTGAGTTTATGCCTTGGCATCAGGATTTATTACCATTTACGCCAATAAATTATATGCAATCATTTACCGTTGTTGTACTTCCTATATTGTTTTTTGGTGCTTCTCTGTTTTTTGTTACCGGAATGCTAAGTAAGAAGTTATTGGTTGTCTATACACAAGGGATATTCTTGTTTGTAGTTTTTTTACTTACCAAAGCTATTAAAAACGAATATTTACAAGCACTTTTGGATCCTTTTTCATTAACTACGTTAACCAAGGTATCTGAGGATTGGTCTGTTACTGAGCGTAATTCATTAGAAATACTATTTAATGGTGTGATGCTTCATAACAAATTGTTTTGGCTATTATTGGGAGTGATTATTTTAATGATAGGTTATCATAAATTTTCCTTCACAATTATTTCTAAAACGTCCAAAAACAAAAAGATTAAAAAGTCAAATATAGATGAAAGGTCATCATCAATAATTGAATATTCTATCCCTAGACCAAACGTAAAATATACGATCAAAACATACTGTCTTCAATTGGTAGCACTTTCTAAATTTTATGTATTATCCTTATTAAAAGAAACTTCATTTTGGGCAATTGTTATTTGTGGAATGATCATCATTTTAATCAATTCTGTGAATTTAGGTACTGTTTATGGAGTAGATAGTTATCCTACTACTTATTTTATTGTAGAGGAATTACAGGAAATGTCTCTCTATTTTTTTATAATTATTCTTCTTTTTTATTCTGGTGAACTTATTTGGAAAGAAAGAAACGCTAAACTAAGTTTAATATATGATGCTACACCCATTTCTGATACCATTCCACTTATAAGTAAGTTTGTTGCACTTGTTAGTATTTATATCATATTGATGTTAAGTTTAATAGTAACGGGTATACTGTTTCAAATTGCAAATGGTTATTATAATTTTGAATTAAAGGTTTACTTCTTTGGATTCTTTTTAGAAATATTACCATTCTTGATGCTTTACACGATTATTGCGCTTTTGTTTCAAGTAATAAGTAATAATAAGTTTGTTGGGATTTTACTTGCATTATTATTCTTTATCGTAAATGTAAGTTCTGAATATTTCGGGTTTCAGCACAGTTTATACAAATTTGGAGGCAAAACTTTAGGAACATATTCAAGTATGAATGGTTATGGTCATTTTTTAAAGCCATATCTGTGGATAAAAATTTATTGGTTGTTATTTGCCAGTTTGTTGTTGATAATAAGTGCTATACTCTCTGTTCGAGGAACGGAAACAAAACTTATTAAACGCTTTAAAGGAGTTAAACATCGTTTTTCTAAACGAATAATACAGTTTGTTATTTCCATCAGTTTTGTATTTATAGGTATAGGAAGTTATATCTTTTATAATACTAATATACTCAATGACTATTGGACAAGTTCGGAAAAAACAGTGTTTCGTGCTAATTATGAGAAATTACTAAAACAGTACGAGTATATACCACAACCTAAGATTACAAAAGTGCACTTGAACGTTGAGTTATTTCCAGAAAATAGATCTTATTCTGTTAATGGCTATTATATTTTGAAAAACACATTGAATCAGCCAATACACGATGTTCATATCCAAAAAAAAATAGCATCACATGTACAATTAGATTCAGTAATTTTTGTTGGAGATAATGTATCGATAGATACTAAATATAGCGAATTTGATTATTTGATCTACTCGTTATCAGAAACATTACATCCAGGGGATTCAATTAAAATGAAGTTTATACAGTCTTATACTCCTAAAGGATTCGAAGATGATAAATCTAGCACTCAAATAGTAAATAATGGTACTTTTTTCAACAATAAAGAGTTTCCAACGATAGGATATAATAAAAAATATGAGCTTAGTGATAAGGATGAACGGGAGGAATATAAATTGGCCCCAAGATTGAATAAGGCTAAGAGAGAAGATCAACGCGAGTTAGTTAATGCTATTTCTGGAGGTGATTCTGATGGAATTAATTTTGAAGCAATTATTGGTACAAATAATAAGCAAACTGCAATTACATCAGGTGTTTTAGTGAAACAATGGGAAGAGAATAATCGAAATTATTTTCATTATAAAATGAATCAACCCATGATAAATTTCTATTCTATTGTTTCTGCAGATTATGAAACCAGGAAAGATACCTGGCAATCACCTTTTAATATTTCTAATAAACCTGTATCATTAGAAATTTATCATCATAATACTCACGAATATAATTTAGATAGGATGATGGCTTCAATGAAAGCTTCGTTAAACTATTTCAGCACTAATTTTAGTCCATATCAATATACGCAATTACGTATTATGGAATTTCCTCGATACGAGGTGTTTGCACA
Source organism: Aquimarina amphilecti (assembly GCF_900109375.1). Lineage (GTDB taxonomy): Bacteria > Bacteroidota > Bacteroidia > Flavobacteriales > Flavobacteriaceae > Aquimarina > Aquimarina amphilecti. Next base: position 742,699 of record NZ_FOAB01000001.1, on the reverse strand, counting down.
ATCTTTTCCTAATACTATTCCTTTTTCTGAAGCGATTGGCTTTGTATTAGATATTGATGATCAAAAGGATGTTGATATGGCATTTTATGTCACAGCACACGAAGTGGCACATCAATGGTTTGGTATGCAGGTAGAAGCGGCAAATGTAAGAGGTCGTCATATGATTTTAGAAACCTTGTCTCAATATGCAGCTTTAATGGTTTTAAAAGATAATTATCCAGAAGAAAAGATACAGCAGTTTTTAGAATTTCAAAGAGAAATGTATCACAAAGAACGAAAGAAATCTACGGTAAAGGAACCTTCATTGGAATTAGTAGAAAATCAGGACTATATCTATTATAACAAAGGAGCGGTAGCAATGTTTAGATTGCAAAAAGAAATTGGAGAAGATATGGTCAATAAAGCGTTACAGCATTTTATTAGGGATTGGCATAGTCAGACAGGTAAGTTTAAAACCGTATCAGGTAGATATGCTACCTCTAAGGATTTGTTATCATATTTTAGAGAAGTTACACCAGGTAGTTTGCAATATATAATAACTGATTTATTTGAAAAAGTTGAATAACTTGTTTGTTAAGGTAATGTAATCTCTCATGATTAAAATAAGTAAGCCTTTCATTTTTGAAAGGCTTACTTATTTAAGAGCTCTTATATGTAAGAATATAATCTTTATCTAATTCATTCTAAGTTTTAAAACACTTATTTTTGAACACTAATTTTACTAAAATAGGATTGTTTATTATCAAGGATTTTTACGATGTAAACACCGGTATTCAAGTGTTGTAAATCTATAGACATTGATTTCCCATTAATATTTTCTGAATGTATTCGTAAACCGGCTAAACTGTATATTTCTACTCGAGCTAAACCTAAACCAGAAACATTTATATTTAATAAACCATCGCTTTTTACAGGATTAGGATATACTAAAGGAGCCTCTTTTGCTATATTTTCAGGAAGTTTATTATTTTCTTTGAAACGATCTCTACTAGCAAGCCATTCCATATCCCAGTGTACACCTCTTAATAAGCATCCTTCAACACCCATATCAACTCTACCAGGGCACAATGGTTCGTCACTAGAATCATTAATAGGACCATTTCCGCATTGAACATCATTATATATATTGTCTCCATTATTTCTTGATCTAAATAAAGGGTGTTTTTCTAATTCATCACAAATATCAACCACGCTGTATTGAGTTCCATTAACAATTACTTTTTTGCTCCCTAAATTGTGATCAAAATTAGTGCTACACCAACAAAATCCATTAGCTTCATAACTGTCATGCCAAGAAACTCCTCCAGGATTTAAAGGAATATCTCCACAATCCTGAATTAGAATTAGATGCGCCACATTGTACTCGCAATCTCCACCTGCATATCTAGCAGCTACTTGATATTCTGCATTGCTCAAACCTGTAAAACTATAAGAACCAGTATTGTCATTAACAGTAATAGGGTAGGAGTTTCCTCCATCAATACTTAATTGAATTTGTGTATACACATCTGAATCTTCGAAATTGACAATAATTTGACCATTATTGTTGCTGCAACCAGGATTAGTTTGTGTAATTGAAAGTCCTCCGAAGAAATCTGAACAATCCTCACCAATAGTTGTACAAGCTAATGCAGAAACATTTGGGCCCGTTACTTGCATATAATCAATATTACCAAGTCCTGAGTTATTAGTGGCTTCTAGGCGTATGTCTTTTATACCATCAGAAAGATTTACTGTTATAGATTCTGTTTCCCAAGTAGTCCAACTTCCCGTAGTATTAAAATTGATATTACTCGCTACAGTAGATCCATCAACGACTAATTTTGCTGATCTGTTACTTGTACTAGCATATCTCCATATAATAGTATACGCCCCAGCTGATCCATTTATTTTCCAATCAATACCATTACCATACACATTATCGGTATTAATAAACCCTGTTCCTGTATGTCCTGTGTGATTGTTATCTACAGTACCATTAGCAAAGCAGAATCCAGTTTCATCTTCTTGAATGGTAATTGTATTATTAGTAGCTCCATAATAAGTAGGTACATTTTGCTTAGAAATACCTGGACCTTCATATGCTACAGACAATACATTTCCACCAGTTCTTTCAAAAAATTGAACTTCTATCTCGTGATATCCAGCTTCTAAACAAACTGTACCAGATTCTTCACGTTCACCGTGTAATCCATCATTATCTACTACTATAATTCCATCAATCAAAAGAGTAGAACCATCGTCGGATGTTGTATAAAATGTATAACTACCATTACTTGGTACATTAATATAGCCATCGAATGTCAATCCGAAATTATCTTGACTTTGCGTATTACTAAGATCAATTGCAGACGCTATTCCAGTAGATATTGATGATAATGAATTAAAATTAGGGAGCGAATTCCAGTTACCTTCATAATATGAATAATTAATACCAGACGCAAGGTTAGAAGGAGGTGTTACATCTGTTAATGGTGAATTGCATACGTTGTTGGTTGTATCCTTGGAAAACTTAAACCAATCTACATCTAATAAATAACCGCTTCCACCATTAAATACAAAATAAATATCTTGCTTCTCACTTATTTCGGATATACTTGCTGTTAGGGTTTCCCATGATGTAAAAGATCCTGTATTAGTAACTTCTACTATTCCTAATAAAGTTCCGGAAACACTTCCTTGCCTTACTTCGATTGTCCCTCCAGAAGTACCACTTGATACAGACATTTCTATTGAATTTGCACCAGAACCAAAATCAATATTTTCATAGTGTACCCAATCACCATTATTTACCCATCCTACAAAAGAATTAGTAGTTCCCGTTTGTATACCAGATTGCTCACAAAAATCTTCTGCTTCTATTTGTGAAAATGCATCATGACTTTCACAAAGCTCCACTGTATCTTCACTGGGATTAACAATATCATATCCGTTAGGGCCATTATACCAAGAAACATTGTCATAATAAACGGTTCTTGTTTCATTAGTTTCATATTCAGTATCTTGAAAATTATACTGTCCCATTTTTAAAACTGTTAATGAACCTGCACTTTCTGATCCAAAATCTTGATCGGCATTTCCTATCTTCACATCGTTACTATCAAAATTTCCGAATCCAAAATTTATATTTGACTTTCTGTATTCGCTAACTCCATTAACCCAGATCTCAAATTCACCTTTGTTTTGATTAGATAAAATAAAATGAATCACGATTGGTACCTCTGTTTCATAAGGGAAATTAGAATATACTACTTCCTCGACATTACTACTGCTACCACCATTAGATCTATGAATAATTGTTAAGTCCCCATTTTCAACCTGTAGCATTGACTCCCAAGACCAAAAGCCAGGAATGAATCCAAAAATCTGAGCAATACCTGCTTTTTTGTTTTTAGGATAATCAGAACCTAGCTCTAAATTCATACCATACCATCCTTCTTTATATGTTGTCCATTGGTCTCCGCAAGCTTCGGCTCCTTTGTCCATACGTGTTCCATTATATCCTTCTGATGTCCACCAAGTTTTTAGACGTCCATTAACTACTTTGGAATAATTAGGGTTTTGAGTTGTACATACATTAAATGGGCCAAGATTGCCGTTATCAAAATCATGAGATACAAGAATTTGAGCCTTAGAAGTATTCGTGAATAGTAGGAATATCCCAAAGATTATTGAGAAGCTATAGTTTGAAATTTTCATTTTGTTGGTATATAGTTGTTGTTTTATTATTAGTTAGTTTCCTTTTCGTAATCTACTGGTATTGTTTTTTTTTTAATATAAATAATGCAGTTGTTGGTTAGTTGTATAAAAAGGTATGAGTGTTTTAAGTGATAAATTGGTTGACCAATTTTAACTATAAATTTAACATATGTTCTTAAAGGATCATTTAGCCTTTAGAATACGTAGATAATTATATAGAATTCGTTTATTGTTTACGGAAAAATCGTGGGATAGAAATAAGGCTTATTTAATTTAAAATTGAATTAATTACTAATTGTTGTAGAATACTAGTATTTTTAAATCCAAATATTAAAAATTATATATATAAATTAAAAACACTCATTTTACAATTTTAATCAAACTATTATAATGAAAACAAACATCATCAATCTATTTCTTATCGTTTCAGTGCTTTTTATTGCCTGTAATAAAACGGAAGAAGAAAAAACGAAAGTAAAACAAAAACCACATCAATCATTAGAGGCTCCTGTCGCTAAAAAAATAGCAGAAGAGTTAAAAGCACATGAGGATACGCGTATAGATAATTATTTCTGGATGCGTTTAAGTGATGATCAGAAGAATGCAGAGGCTCCAGATGCTCGGACACAAGATGTTTTGGATTATTTAAATGCAGAGAATGATTATAAGGATGCTGCTATGAAGCATACGGATAGTCTACAGAAAACATTATTCGATGAGATCGTCGGACGAATTAAAAAAGATGATTCAACAGTTCCATATAGCGATAATGGATATTCCTATTATTGGAGGTTTGAAAAAGGAATGGATTATGCATTATACTGTCGTAAAAAATTAGAAGATAAAGCAAAGGAAGAAATTATGTTGAATGGTCCAGAGATGGCAGAAGGATTGAATTATTTTGGAATGGGAGCAAGATCTGTTAGTCCTGATAATAAAATGATATCTTATGGTGTCGATACAGTATCTAGACGTAGATATACCATATATTTTAAGGATTTAATCAATGATAAGGTACTTTCAGATAAATTAGTTAATACTACAGGAAGTGTAGCTTGGGCTAATGATAATAAAACAGTCTTTTATACTTCTAAAGATTCCATTACGCTAAGAGCAAACAAAATTTATAAACATGTATTGGGTACAGATCAGTCTCAAGATGTATTAATCTTTAATGAAGAAGATGACACCTTCAGTACATTTGTTTATAAATCAAGATCGGATAAGTATATTATTAGTGGCAGTGATCAAACACTATCTACAGAATATAGATATCTTGATGCAGATACGCCTAACGGCGAGTGGAAAGTAATCCAACCAAGAGAAAAAGAATTAGAGTATAGTGTAGCACATTTTGGAGATCATTTTTATATAAGAACGAACTTGGACGCAAAAAACTTTAAATTGGTAAAAACCCCAATTAATGCCACTACCAAAGAGAATTGGGTGGATGTGATACCCCATAGAGATGATATTTTGTTACAAGGTTTTACTGCTTTTAAAAATCATCTAGTCCTAAATGAACGAAAAAATGGTCTTAGTACTATTAGAGTAAGAAAATGGGAGGGTAATGATGATCATTATATTTCTTTTAATGATCCTGCATATTATACAAGTACAAATATTAATATGGATTTTGATACAAATATTGTACGATATAGTTATAGTTCTTTAACAACTCCAAGTAGTCTTATAGATTATAACATGGATACTAAAGAGCAAAAAGTGTTAAAACAGCAAGAGGTATTAGATCCTAATTTTTCTAAGGATAATTATGTATCAGAACGTTTATATGCAACATCTAGAGATGGTGTAAAAGTTCCTATATCTCTTGTATATAAAAAAGGAACACAAAAAAATGCTAGTACACCACTTTTATTGTATTCTTATGGTTCTTATGGAAGTAGTACAGAACCTTATTTTAGTTCTACTAGATTGAGTTTATTAGATAGAGGTTTTGTTTTTGCTATGGCACACATTAGAGGAGGACAAGAAATGGGACGATATTGGTATGAAGATGGAAAGCTTCTTAAAAAGAAAAATACATTTACTGATTTTATAGATGTTGGAGATTATTTAGTAAAAGAAGGATATACAAGCCCTGATCATATGTATGCTTTAGGTGGAAGTGCTGGAGGCTTACTAATGGGAGCGGTTTTAAATATGAAACCTGAACTTTGGAATGGCGTTGTAGCAGCTGTACCATTTGTAGATGTAATATCAACAATGATGGACGAAACAATCCCTTTAACAACGTTCGAATTTGATGAATGGGGAAATCCTAAGAACAAAGAATATTATGATTACATGAAATCGTATTCTCCGTATGATAATGTAGAAGCAAAAGATTATCCTAATATATTAATAACAACTGGATATTGGGATAGTCAAGTACAGTATTGGGAGCCAGCAAAATGGATAGCAAAACTTAGAGAGCTTAAAACAGATGATAATCTTTTGATTATGGATTGTGATATGGAAACTGGACATGGTGGTGCTTCGGGACGTTTCGAAAGATATAAAAGCGTAGCATTGGAGTATGCTTTTATGCTTGATCTCGAGGGAATAGAAAAATAATAGGATTTTTTTATTAAAAGATCGATTAAAAGCCAGTAAGTATCTCAATGCTTACTGGCTTTTGTGTAAATTAAAAAAAAGGTGATAGAATCAATAGATAAAAATTTTAGGGAAGTAATAATTACTATACTTGTATCGGTTTTTTTGTTTTCTTTTAGTTATGGTCAAGTAGTTACTAAAGATCCTGAAGGTAGCTTATCTAAAAGATGGCAAATCAAAGGTGATAGTATTAAACGTTTTAAAATAGAGCCTTACAAACCTGTTTATTTTTTAGTCGCTAATTATACTACTGATATAAATAATTCGCCAATTAGTGACAATCCTCTTAACTCAGTAGAAGAATCCTCTGATTTTTCAGATACAGAATTGAAGTTTCAATTAAGTTTTAAAACTAGAGCTGTTCGAAATTTATTTGGAAAAAAAATAGGAGGAGATGTTTGGGTAGGCTATACACAATCTTCTAGATGGCAATTATATAGTGCCAATATTTCTAGACCATTTAGGGAGACTAATTATGAACCCGAAGTAATGTTAGTTTTTCCTACAACGTATAAAGTTTTAGGATTAAATGGTGTGTTTGCAGGTATTGGAATTAACCATCAAAGTAATGGAAGATCTAATCCTTTATCAAGAAGTTGGAATAGAATTGTATTACAATTTGGTTGGGAGACCCCTTCTTGGAGTTTTGTATTAAGACCTTGGTGGAGATTACCAGAGGACGAGATTGAAGATAATAATCCCGGAATACAGAATTATATCGGAAGAGCAGAGTTTTTAACCGTTTTCTCAAAAGGAAGACACGATGTTAGCGTTTTAGCAAAACACTCTTTACGAGGAGGCAACAAAAATAGAGGTAGTATTCGATTTGATTATGCGATTAAAGTTATTGATCAATTACAAATTCACGCACAGATTTTTCATGGATATGGTGAAAGTCTTATAGATTACAATCATAGTCAAACCACGTTTGGAATAGGTTTATCTCTCCTTCAATGGAGATAATTTTATTATTTTAGAATTAATAATAAAAGGCTGTCGTCACTATGATCGACAGCCTTTTTTAATACTTATTGGCTAAATAAATGTTCTTTGTTTATTTCTTAACAAGGAATCGTTTTGTGATCGCTAATCCTTCAGAGTTAGTGAATCTTATAAAGTATAATCCATCTGCAAATTGAGAAATATCAACTCCAAAAGAAGATTTACTTGGATTTATTTTTTTTACAATAGCTCCATTTGAAGAAATCATAATAATCTCATCATATTTCCCTTCATTGATTTCAATGTTTAATGTAGAAGTTGCAGGGATAGGATATAACTGGATACTCTTATCTGCTATTCTTGTAAATGAAACTATCTCTGCAGTTTCATCTGTGTTTTCAATATTTCCTGGGTCAGCACTTCTTGCATTATCGCCGCTAATAATTATTTGGTCAAAATATACCTGATCATTATTTACACTTGCGTCACAACGTATACGGAATCTATTGTTTGCATTAAAACTATAAGTTCCAGCATCTAATACAATAGTGTCCGTAAAGAAAGAGCCATTAGTGAAATCTGTACCTGTGAAATACTGACCTATAACCTGATAAGACGATCCATTAAAGAATTCTACAAAAAAGTCTTCTCCATTTTCCATAGCATTAGCAAAAGTATGGAACTCAATAGATACCTGAGTGTTTCCAGTTAAATTAAGAACTGGAGATACTGCATTAGAAGATGCACTATCATCACGAAGTCTAATAGAAAAATCTCCTTCGAAAGCTCTAGCACTATTATTGATACGAGCACAATCGCTACCACCATCGGTCCATCCTTCAAATCCAGTCTCAAAATAATAAGCTGCTATTTCACCAGTTGTACCGCCACCGCCATTAGTACCTAAATTAATAGTATAATCTTCTACTTCACCATAAGTAAAGGTTTCGCAAGAAGTTGGAACCGCATTGTATTTCATAGAAACTCTCATTCTTACTGAAGTTTCAGAAGTTCCACTCGGAACGGTAAAGGATCCACTATTAGGAGTATCTGTAGATGGGGACTTTGACCAAACAAGTTCACCAGCATCATCAAAATCTCCGTTGTTGTTATAGTCAATCCAAACAGCATAACCTTCTGCATATACAGTACCAGTCCAAGTAGGAGTTACCGTAATGGTATACGTTTGACCTTCATTTAGATCAGTAGAAATTGAACTAAAATCAGAATAAAACTGAGCTCCAGAAGCATTATTAATTGTATTTAATTGAACATTACTAATAAATTCATCATTTACATTAGTACTTGCCGAATCACAATAAACTGCAGTACCACCATCTATTGTTGTAAATGAAGTTGTTGCATTTCCAGAAACGTTTCCAGCAGCATCTTCTGCATTTACAGAAGCTGTATAGGAAGTTAAAGGAGAAAGCCCAGTAACACTAAAGTTAGTTGTTGTAGACGTTCCTACTACCGTACCGCCAATAGAAATAGTATATCTAGCTACACCTACATTATCGGTTGAAGCGGTCCAGTTAAGAGTTGCTCCGCTAGAAGTAATATTACTTGCAACTAAGTTGGTAGGGTCTGTGGGAGCTTCTGTATCAGGAACACCAGCTTCAATCTGGAATTTTCCAACAACACCGGTTCTACTTCCATTTACATATTCATTGATGAACCAAAATGAAGAATCATCCGATGGATCTACATCTATTTTACTATAATCACCATATCGTGTCCCCGGAATATTTCCTGTTCCATTCGCTATCAATTCTTCTGAAGTAGTCATTGTTCCTAATGGGTCAGAACTTAATCTACCTGTAAAATAAGAGCTTACTCTCACTGTTGATGGAGTAGTAGGGCCAGACATAGAACTATATCCCATACCGATATTCCCTTGACCATCCATAGCTAAACTTGCATGCCAAGCGTGTCTTCCATCAGGAGCAGTATATGTTCCTTCTTGATATAAAGACCAAGGTTGATTATCACCACTTTGTCTAAATTCATACCAGCGTATAGCTGCTAATTCTCCAGAACTAGCATCAGCATCGACTACAAAGTTAAATACAGCAGAGTTATGAGTAGCAAATTTTCTGAATTGTGCTTGATTCATGATTGTCGCTTGCAAAGCATCAATAGAGGTTCCTCCAGCTGGTTGTGAAAGATTAACAAAACTTCCACCATCAAAAACACTAATAAAAGGTGTAGTCGCAATTTCTTGTGGACTCGAAACAGTTGAGCTACCTGGATTGTTCCAATTTACATCAGCAGTCCATACTTTTATATGATCTACAGATACGCCATTCCAAGCGTTATCTTGTAAATAAACGATCGTAGCCCCACCTGGAGCAGGTAAATTACCGTTGGTTACATTTAACGCTTGTGGACTAAAAAAACCGCTAGTAACAATTCCAGGAAGATTAAAACCAAGAATTTGAGCATTTGGATCTCCAGCTAACATAGCATCTCTTTCCAATGCCCATAATTTATTAGTTCCACCTGTGTTTTCGGTAATATAATATCCATCACTCCAAACAGATAGTTTTTGATAATCTTGGATTCCAGAAATATTGTAAACATACCATCCAGAAGTTACAGGGTTAGGTCCATCAGAAACTGCTACTTGAGCACCAGATCCTAAAAACGAAAGTACCCATCTATCTGCAGCATTATCATAAGATGCTGTAAGATCACAACAACCGCCCGAAGGAAAAATTGCTGGATTAGGAGATGTTTGACCAACCAATTGATTACCAGATTTATCATATATCATAAAACCAGTGTTATATACAACAACTACGTGATTAGGTCCTACTGCAATAGAAGGATCTGTAGGTTGAGAATTTGACGAATACGTGTCAAAAACAAGACTAGCTGGAGCTCTTTGAACACTTTGTTCCATTACATTTTTATTTCTAAAAAAATAATCGTTCTCTGTTTGAGGGTCTTTACCAGAAATAATTTGATTACCTAATGATCTTTTATCCTTTGCTTCCCGAACTGAGTTATCAGGAGCGATTAGGTCATTAGGCCTAGAGGCTAGTGAGGAAACATATTCTACCGAAGATACTTTTCCGTGATAGAATGCTTTTGTTCCTGTTTGTTGTGCTTGAGTCATAAAACAGACCATAACAAACGCCGTGAGTACTACGAGTTTTAATTTCATTTGTGTTAATTTAAATGGTTAATTAATTTAAATTTAACTTAAATTTCAACAGTAAATTAGAATTATATTAGGTTTTTTTTAAATTAAAGGGAAGACCATATTCTGGTTGGGTAATAACCATTTATTGAGTGCTTTAGAATTGTTTTTTTATTAATATTAGTACGAGTAAGGAGGAAACGTCAGATGGTTTTATTAATAATGTAATGAATACTATAGAAGTTCAGCAACAAAGTAAAAAAAGATCCTTTTGGTCTTTTAATATTATTATGATTGTTTGTTCAATTTTAGTTTTGATTGTTACTGGATTGCTTTATAATATTCTGGGAAGCAGTAATAGGGAAAGTTTGTTTTTCGAAGAGATTCCTAAAACACCAGTTTTTTTAGCAGTAACAATTAGCTTATTGTATAATTTGAATAGAGTAATTAGTTTAAATTATTATAATAAAAAGACAACTTCTATTTAAAGAATAAGTTTATGTACATATAGCTAAAGCTTTTTATAACTGAATTTTAAAGTAAAAACTTTAGCTATATGTAAATATTTGTTTTAATATGACATTTCTACAATTTCTGCAGCAACTTCAGGTGTAATGTCTTGATGTTCACCTAAAGCAGTCATTCCATGATCTGTGAGATTTTTGGCTACCTTTTTAGAAAAACCTTCATAATCATCTGTATAATCTCTTAGTCTAGTATCTATTCCTAATGATTGATAGAAACCTTCTGTTCTTTTGATTGCTTCTTTAGCTTTTTCTTCTATTGTTCCTTCAGTGATATTAAAAATACGTTCGGCATATTGTGCTAATTTTTCTTTTTTATGCTCGAATTTTTTGGTGTACGCACTTGGTAAAATTACGGCAAGAGTTCTAGCATGATCAATACCATAAAAAGCGGTAAGTTCGTGAGCAATCATATGTACACTCCAATCTGTAGGAACTCCTTTCTGTATATATCCATTAAGCGCCATTGTACAACACCACATAAAATTAGAAGCAGCTTTATAATCACTAGGATCTTTAATTACTGATGGTGCTATCTCTATTAAAGTTTGTAAAATCCCTTCAGAGAAACGATCTTGTAAATATGCATCAGCCGGATACGTCATATATTGTTCTAGTACATGAGTGTACGCATCTGCAATACCATTAGCCAGTTGTCTTTTAGGGATACTATGTACTACAGTGGGATCGCAGATAGAAAATTCAGGAAATAATCCTGGTCCGCCCATTACCATTTTTTCATTAGTTTCTGATCTACTTACAACAGCACCGCTATTCATTTCACTTCCCGTTGCTGGTAATGTAAGTACAGTTCCAAATGGTAATCCTTTTACAGTTCTTATTCTATTGGCTAATATATCCCACGGATCGTTACCTTCATAAAGAGCAGCTGATGATAAAAATTTGGTTCCATCAATAACAGAACCACCACCAACAGCAAGCATGTATCCGATATTTTCGTTTTTAATTACCTCTAAAGCTTTTAATAATGTAGTAAATTCTGGGTTTGCTTCAATTCCAGAAAATTCTATTACAGTATGTTCTTTAAGAGCAGTTTTTACTTGATCATAAATTCCGTTTTTTTTGATACTTCCTCCGCCATATAGCAGTAAAACCTTTTTATCTTTCGGTACTTCATTACTCAATTTTTTAATTTCTCCCTTACCAAAAATCATTTTAGTAGGTACATATAATTCAAAATTTCTCATGATTTTTACTGTTATTTATGTTGATTAAACTTTGATTTAAACTTAATACCACAAATTTCAAAATAAATATGGGGTTTATAATTGATCTATGGTAAGAAAAAAGAAAAAAATACGACTTTAATATAAATTAACTTTAAAACTTATATGGTATTGTACGATATAAGAGTTGGATTATTTTTTTAGATTTGCCCCAATGATAGCACCTGAGTACCCCAATAATGAGAAGTATCGACAAACTGCAGTAGAGAAGTACGGATTGTTAGATACTTTACCAGAAGAAAGTTATGATAATATCACTTCGATAATGTCATACATTTGTGATGCGCCAATCTCATTAATAACCCTTTTAGATAAAGATCGAAATTTTCTAAAATCCCATTACGGAATTCCTTTTAGTGAATCACCTCGTAATATATCGTTTTGTGGTCATGCTATCAATTCAGATGATCCTATAACAATAATTAAAGATTCTAGAGTTGATGAACGTTTTGAAGGAAATCCACTTGTAACGGAACATCAAGCAATTTTTTATGCAGGTGCTCCATTAATTGATTCTGATGGTTTTAAATTGGGTACATTATGTGTATATGACGTAAAACCACGTGAGTTAACACGAGAACAGAAAAACGCATTAATTGCTATGTCTAAACAAGTGGTAAGCTTGTTTGAACAACGATACCAAAATTTAAAGCTTACACAACTTAGTGATAAACTGGAGAAAAGAAATGAAGATCTTAAAAAGTTTGCTAGTGTAGTTTCCCATGATTTAAAATCTCCTTTAGCTAATATTATTTCACTTACGGAATTATTAGAAGATGATAATAAGGATAATTTGAATAAGGAATCATTACAATACCTAGAATATCTAAGAACTTCTTCTTATTCCTTAAGAGATTATATCGATGGTATTCTTAAGTTTTACAAAAGTGATGATATAATAAAAAACAGTAAGGAGACAATAGTTATTGGTCATTTACTCGATGAATTAAAGAAAATAACAGATTCAGAGCATAAAGTAGAATTTAATGTTTCTTCTAGTTTAAAGGAGATTTTCGCGAATAGAACTGCTTTAATGCAGATTTTAATCAATTTAATTACGAATGCAATTAAATATAATTCAAAATCTGAGATAATTATAGATATCAATATCACGGAGGAAGAAAATTTCTATAATTTTGAAATTAAAGATAATGGAGATGGAATACCAAAAGATTTCTTGGGTAAAATTTTCGACCTTTTTACAGTAGTTGGAGTTGAAGATAGAGATGGTAATGTTGGTACAGGAATAGGTTTGGCAACTGTAAAGAAAATAGTTAGAAATCTAGATGGTGATATTTCTGTTGCCTCTACAGAAGGAACTGGAAGTACCTTTATTTTTACAATATCGAAAACTTAGAATACTGAAATTATATTTTTATTATTCATCATACTTCTTATAGTTATTCCCTTATTCTTATTAGAAAGATGATAGTATTATTTTTTCCAATAATGCACTTACTTAATGTAGTTCACATTTTACAGAAAAATAATAGTATTTCGTTGAAAATCTATTTTTTTAATTAAACTTATTCGTTTTTTTCAAGTCATTAATATGTAATTTCAAATCTCTAGATTATGAAACAAACCATATTAATATCCATTATAGGTGTAATTGCTTTAATTGGATGTATCCGCATACAATCTCAAATTGGGTTAAATAAAATTACACCTCTGAATTACTCTTTTGTAAAGAGTGAAATTTTTAACCATCAAATGGTTAAAAGTATAAAAACTACTTTAGTTGATTTTCAGGTTATAAGTACTGAATTATTATTCAGGAAAGAGGTAAGATCTATTTATCATATATGGTTATTAATAGGGTTTAGTATACTACTAATAAGTATACTAATTAGAGTATCCATATTTCCTAAAATAGAATCACTAACACCTTGATAATAATGAAAAATATGAAAAAGAAACTTTTGATACTTGCTTGTTTGTTTATTATAAAATCTATATCAGCAAATTCTCGGTATACAAAGGTTGTAACTGATACAACGATAGTAACTAACAATACAGAAACATATAAAGCATATGATGATAAAGAGTATATCCATTTAACGATTGAAACAATAGATCCTAAAGTAGCTACATCTATATTGCATCAAGGGATTAATGTGTATTTTGATGTTAAAGGGAAGAAGAAAAAAAATGTATTTGTAAACTATCCAATTGCTAAAAATCAAAGACCTCCAAGAAGAAACGAAGATAGATCAAATGAACCTAGGAGACAACTAGATAATGACGGTATAATAAATCAGATAGAACATAGGTTAAGAAATAATATACCACAGAAAGCATTGTATACGTATTATGAGAAGATCAAGGAATTTAATACACTTCTTAATAATGAGAACATTAGTATAAATCTACAAGTAAATCAAGAAAGAAACAGTTTTAGATATGATTTGAAAATTCCCAAAAATAAAATACATCCGGATATGGATATTAATAAACTTTCTATTGGAGTAAAAACTGTAGAGATTCTACGAAATAATACAGAAAGAACGAAACCTACACAACAAGCATCTGTTCGAGGAGGTGGAGGTAGAGGCGGAGGAAGATCTACAGGAGGAGCTCCACAAGGAAGATCTGGTAATGGTCCAGGTGGTCAAGGAAGGTCCAAAGGAAATAAAATAGCACCTTCTGTTATAGCCATAGATTTTTGGTTTAAAGTAAAATTGTAATAAATAGTGTCTGATATAAACTAAAAACACAGAGAATTTATAGGTATGAAAAAGCGTAGAATATTTTTAGTATTGACGATAATTATTGGAGCTGTAAGTTGTAATCAAAAACGATCTAAAGAGTTAAGTCATACACATGATGAGTCTACTCATACTCATCAGGATGTGGTTGATTATTTTGATTCATATTCATTAATTAATGAAAAATATGGAACTAGCACTGTGATGAAAATTTCAAAAGAGAAAAGAGTTATGACTACTAATGCACTTCCGAATCATAAAACAGGTAGTTTTCCTAACTCAGGAAACCCCAATAAAATAAGCGCACAAAAAAGAACATATACTTTTCCCACAAACCCAAAGTATACTGGTAAAGCGGTTTGGATTAGAGAACCAGGTGTGGCATTAAATGGAATTAAGTTTGAACCAGGAACAGCAGAAGTTGTAGTGTGCGAGAGTGGAGAGAATTATAGAGTTGAAGCTTTGCAAAATGTAATTAATTTAGGTTTAGATTTTAATCATGCACATGTTCAACCTACTGGTGCATATCATTATCATGGTACACCGACTTCTATTATTAATGATTTTGATACCGGAATAGATTTAGTGCATATTGGATTTGCCCATGATGGATATCCAATATATTATTCTAAAAGCGGTGCATATAAACCAAGTTATAAATTATTAAAAGGAACAAGAGAAGGTGAAGATTGTAGTTATGAAAATCCAATGACTAGTATAGATATTTCTGTTGGAGGTCATCATGATGGTACTTATGGATCTGATTTCGAATACATAGAAGGTTCTGGAGATTTAGATCAATGCAATGGAATAACATATAAAGGAAATTATATGTATTTAGTTACAGAAGATTTCCCGTATATCGGTAGATGTTTAATGGGGGAATTTGAAGAACAAAAAAGACCGAGAAGACCTTTTCCACCAAATGGAAGACTAAGAAAAGGTTAATTGATTATGATATTGCAGTTTTCATTAGACATATAGATGTAAATATTCGGTGATTATAAAAGATTATTATTTGAAATAGGTATTAGAATGTATTGTACCGAAGTATTCTGTTTAGGGAATGAAATTCAGGATGTGATATTTTATGTCTAATTAATTTGTGTTAAATATGCTCTTCTAGAGTTTTATTAATTAATTAGTTTTCTGATGTAAGCTCCGTAAGTAATTATGGAGCTTATTGATTTGATAAAATGGTATTTAAAAATATAATTTACTCTGACGGAATTATCATTCCGACATATTTTATCTAGTATTTACCATTACTTCGTGCTATAATTTAAAAACAAATAGCATGTTCAAAAAGTATAAAATTTTTAAATGGATTCTAATTTCCTTTGCAAGTATTATCATCTCTCTATTCGTTTTTGGTTGGTGGTTTATGGGTTTATTGCCATCATCTGAGAATAGAATTGATATTACTTCGACTAAAGTTTCTGATTTATCATATTTATCAAAAAATAAAATTCCCAAACGCGGAAAAATTTTAGCAATAGTTACAAGTACGAATGTTATGGGTAGTACTGAGAAAAGTACAGGTTATGAATTAACCGAATTATCTAGAGCCTATTATGTTTTTCAGGCTAATGGTTTCGATGTTGATATTGCAAGTCCATTAGGAGGAGAACCTCCAGTAGTAATAGATGATGAAGATATGGGAGAATTCGATTATGCGTTTCTTAATGATAGCATTGCTCAATATAAAGCATCTCATACAATTTCTGTAAATAATATTAACCCAGAACTATACGATGCTGTATTTTTCGCTGGAGGTAAAGGGGCTATGTTTGATTTTCCTGATAATAAATCAATTCAGTCTATTGTACAAAATCTATATGAAAACGATAAGGTAGTGGGTGCTGTATGTCACGGACCAGCAGCTTTAGTAAATGTCACTCTTAATAACGGTAAGCACTTATTGGAGAATAAAAAGGTAAGTGGATTCACTAACGAAGAAGAATTATTATTGATTGCAGATGCAGAAATGATATTTCCATTCCTTTTACAAGATAAGTTAGAGGATAGTGGAGGTATTTTCAATGAAGGAACCATGTATTTAGAAAATATAAGTCAAGAAAGAAATTTAGTTACAGGTCAAAATCCATGGTCAACATGGTTATTAGCAGAATCAATGATAGCGCAATTAGGTTATAAACCAAAATTTAGAGAAATTACTGGTGAAGAAAATGCTGTAAATGTTTTGAAAATATATCATGCGGAAGGATCTGAAAAAGCTAAAGAATTAATAAATCAAATTTACAACGTAGATAAACAACCTTTATCGAGAGTATTAATTGCTAAACACGGAATTATTGCTGCTATGCAAGGAAAAATAGGGCGTTTTTTCAGCCTTACGGGTCTAACATCATATGCAAAAAAGAAATCTGAAGAACGTTTTTAATTAAAATGAATCATGTATATAAATAGATCTGATATAAAGATTTTACACTTTCTATAAACATCAAATATTCCTACATTTGAAAAAAACAACCTATTGAATTTTTCTGATATATTACTTATTTTAGTTAGCAGTGCAGGGCTTTTGCATGGGATATTATTTGCTTTTTATTTAATAGGATTTAAAAAGAAAAAAACATTAACTAATCTTTTATTAGGGTTGATATTAATTTGCATGGCTTTTCGGATAGGAAAATCTGTTATGCTAAATTTTGGCAATGGCCTAGAACCTATTTTTATTTTTATTGGTTTAGCTTTTCTCTTATTGATTGGCCCTTTTTTAAGATGGTATGTTTTGGGAATGATACAGCCAAATTTCAAATTAGAGAAACATCATTTTTTGGAATTAATTCCATTTTTATTGATTTTTTGTTCTAGTCTTTTTGTTACTAAAGAATGGTATGAAAATAGCAGATTAGTTATTGTTGTTTTTGGGAGTGGTCTTATTTTCATTTACTTACATCTTGCTTTTTACATAGTTTTAGCTTGGATTACGATAAGAAGTTCAAAAAATAAATATAGAGAAACATTAATCACAAAATCCCAAAGAGCAATATTTAACTGGTTATATGTTTTGGTAATTGGTATTTCAATTATTTGGATTTCATATGTATTAAATTTGTTAGATGAAACAATACCATATATTGTTGGTCCAATTGTATACTCCATCATTATTTATTTTTTAAGTTATAAAGCGTTTCAGTTAAAAGCAACAGATCTAGATGGAGATGCTTTCAAAATAGATAATAACCACTTACTATTTGATCAAATATCGAAGTTAGTAATAGACACCAAATTTTATCTAGAACAGGATATATCCCTAGTAAAGCTTAGTGATATTTTAGGAAAAAGTACACAACAAACATCCTCGGTTATTAATCAATATGCTAATCAAAATTTTAATGATTTTATAAATTATCATAGAATTCAGGAGGCTAAATCAATATTGTCTAATTCAATTAGTGATAAATACACGATTTCCTCTATAGCTTTTGATACTGGGTTTAATAGCCTTTCTTCGTTTAATAGTGCTTTTAAAAAATTTGAAGGAGTAACACCTTCATCCTACAGAAAAAAGAATTCCTAAACAATATAACCATCTCATAAAATTAAATGGCTAAGTATATATTATGGTTTTAAAAATATTTACTACTTATATTTGACCTAAAAATTATAGGTGAAGTTAGTTTACGATTTTCTTTTTATTTTAGGAATGCTTTTTTCTTGTATTTATATCTATATTTTTTATAAATCCAAAGATAAAGGACTGCATAAATCAATTCTGATAGTCTACTTTGGGTTGTTGGTTTTTGTTTTGTTAGAATCTTACGCTTCGATTCATAATATTGACATATTATTACATATTAGCTTTTTACCTGTTTATGGCGTTAAATTAGCACTAGGACCACTTTTATTACTGTATATTCAATCGTTGTTTTTAGAAGATAAAATAGTTTTAAAAAATGGGTTGATACATCTAATTCCATTTGTTCTTTTTCTCTTTATAATATCTCTACCTCATAAAATAGCGCTGGTTTCTAAAGAATACTTTGTAGACTATAATAACACTATCCAAGAATATCTTTTTTTAAAACGACCGCTATTAGATGTTATATTTTTAATTTATATCTACATAAGTTTTAGAACTTTTAATAAGTTCAAAAAAGCATTAAAATGTAATTATTCTTCTATAGAAAATAACAACTTTATCTGGGTTAAATATCTTTTGGTAACTCCACTAATTGTAATTTTCGTCGACTTGTTTTTTGTGGCCTATCAATTATTTATTGGGTATTTAGAATGGAGAACTCAAAATATGATTATGCTGTTAACTTCTGTTTCCATTTGTTATGGAGTTTATTATGGAGTTAAACAATCTAAGGTGTTGGTACCTTATTTCCTGTTAGAAAATTCTAAAAATAATACAGGAGAAAGGAAGGTAATAAATAACAAACTAGCATCTGAGTTTTATTCTTTAGAGGAATCACTTGTAGCATTTATGGAACAAGAAAAGCCCTATTTGGATGAAGATCTAACGCTTAATAAATTAGCATTGGGGATACATACGACTGATAAAAAGTTATCAGCATTATTGAATCAACATATCCAAATGTCCTTTTATAATTTTGTTAATAGCTACCGCATTAAAGAGTTTAAAAAATTAGTTGCATTACCTTCTTATAACGATTATACGATAGAAGGAATTGCTTATGAGTGTGGTTTCAAATCGAAAGCTAGTTTTTATAGGTTATTCAAAAAAGTAACCGGTCAATCTCCTTCGGAATTCAAAATATCTCTTTAATCCTTATTTTTCTTGTCTCTTTAGAAGCAGAGAGACCCAGTATCACTGATTTTACTGTTGTTTTGTATGTTTTAATAATCAATTTAAAATTAATCAAAACAAATGAAAAGAACATCAATCAAAAAATGGATATTGGGAATAGTACTATTATTACTTATAATTAGTATTGGTTCTTGTATCCGAATCAATTCAAAAATCAATCAACATCAAGGAGCGAAAACAGAACTAGTAGATTCTTCAATTTTTAATTCAATTAATTCACCTTTAGCAATTACTAATGTTAATGTACTATCTACAGATTGTACTAAAATGTTAGATAGTCTAACAGTATTAATCAAAGAAGGTAAAATAGTTTCAATAGAGAAAGAAATTAAAGTAACCGATGAGTATACTAGTATAGATGGTAGTGGTAAATATTTAATACCTGGTTTAATTGATACTCATGTACATTTAAAGAAAAGTAAAAATGATCTCTTATTGTATCTCGCAAATGGTGTTACTACTGTTGGAGAAATGTTTGGAGATGAATCACATTTAGAATGGCGGCAGCAGGTAGAAAAAGGATCTTTAAGCCCTAATCTTTATGTAGCTACAAGGAAGTTAGGTAGTGAAAAAGGTGTAATGCCAAAAATTAGAAGTTGGTTTGGAGCTCCTAAAACATATAGAACAGAACGAAAAGCACGTAGAGCAGTTCGAAAGTTTAAGAAACAAGGATATGATGCAATTAAACTCACCAATTTAGAATCCAAAATTTATAATGCAATCGTTGATGAAGCAAATAAACAGAATATTCCTGCGATTGGACATTTAGGTCCAGATGTAGGATTAGAAGGTTTATATAAATCTGGACAGTCCCAGTTGACTCATATAGAAGAAATTGTTAAAAATACCATGAATGATTTTGGAATTGTTTATTCCAACAAAACAGAAGAATACTTGAAATACTTAGAAAAAAATGCTGATTCTATTGCAATAAAAATTAAGGATAACCATATCGTAGTATCCTCTACAATATGGTTAGTAGAAAGTTTTCCTAAGCAAAAGTTAGAACTAGATAGTTTTATTAAAACCATTCCATTAGAATATGCTAATCCAGGTATCGTAGAAGGTTCGAGTATCACCAGAGGATGGACACCTGGAAATAATTACTACGAGAATTTAGATGCTAAAAATGATCCTGAACTTTATAAAAGAGTTAAAATATATTGGGACACCTATGTAAAAGCTCATCATATTATGACCAAAGCATTAATAAAACATAATGCTACGGTGGTAGCGGGTACAGATGCTAATGTAGCTTGCGCAATACCTGGATTTTCTTTGCACGAAGAATTGGTTTGTCTTCATAAGGTTGGACTAAGTACTTCTGGTGTATTACAAGCTACTACAATGCACGCGGGAGAATGGATGCAAAGAGATATTGGTAAGATTAAGGTTGATTATAAGGCAGATCTATTATTGCTAAAAAAAAATCCACTAGAAAACATTGGCAATACACGTACTATTGAAGCTGTAATTACGAATGGTAAATTATTAGGTAGACCAACATTAGATAAAATGTTAGAGTCCGTAGAACAGGCTAATAATAGAAGTAGAAAAATAAGTATAGATCGATATATAAACTAATCAAAGAATTTAATTAAAATTGAAATGATGAATATTACTATAAAACGAATTATAATCGGTATTTGTACCACGATTATATTACTTACGATATATTTATTAGTCCCGCAAGTCAGTAATCCTTCGCCTTCTTATGAAACAAAACTAACACATGGCACTCCAGTTTCTGATGATATAAGAGCGATGTTAACTCCTAGTATAGAACCAAAACGAACCAGGGCTATTATGGTAATGCAGGACGGTAAAGTGATTTATGAATATGGACCAACTGATAAAATAATGAACGGGCATTCAACTCGTAAAGCGATGTTAAGTTTACTTTATGGAATAGCTGTTGATAAAAAGTTAATCAATCTCGACAAAACACTTTCAGAACTTGATATTGATGAATATATTCCATTAACTACTCAAGAAAAAAGTGCAACTATAAGGGATTTATTAATGGGTAAATCAAGTATTTATTTACCTGCTTCTGGTGAGCACGATAATCAAATCACACAACGTCCAAAACGCGAAAGTCATAAACCTGGAACTTATTTCTTTAATAATAATTTTGATGCCAATGCTTTAGGTACAATTTTCATAAAAGAAACGGAAACTAGTATTGGGGAATTTATGGAAGAATACCTGGCAAAACCATTAGGCCTTCAAGATTTTGATTCAGATAATGTAATTATGGGTAGTCCTTGGTTTATGCCTAAGAAAAAGACAATGCATGAGCAGTATTACATTTATATAAGTACTCGTGATTTTGCAAGGATAGGATCTATGGTAGCTAACAAAGGTAGATGGAACGGGAAACAAATTATATCAGAAGATTGGATCATAAAAAGTACATCATCACATAGTGATCTTTCTAACAACCATATCAACTATGGTAGATATGATGGATTTGGTTATCAATGGTGGACAGCTTCTGATACAAATACAATATGGACAGATGGTTATGGAGAGCGTTTTATGATCATTGATCCTGATAAAAGGTTAACATTGGTAGAGCAAAATTTTACCGGAAATTCTTTACTCAGTTCGGGGCTATGGTTAATGAATAAAAATATGGACTCAGGTTTATCAAATCTAATGAAAGCACATAAGACATTGGCTAAAAACAAGTAAATTAATAATTATGTTATTAAGTAATGAAAAAAATAAGATCTACTCTTTTAATAATCAGTTTTATGTATGCGCTTGTTGTAAATGGGCAAACATACAAAACAAAGGAACAAGAAAACATTAAAGCATTTGTCAATGTAAACGTATTGACAATGCGTGATTCAATACCAAAAATGTCTCAAACTGTTATTATAAAAAATGACAGAATTGTGGCAATAGGTAATAGTAAAAATATAAAGGTGCCAGATGGTGCTAAATTAATTGATGGGAATCATACTAAATATCTCATTCCAGGTTTAACAGATACTCATGTACACGTAGGTCATAAAGGATCTGAAGAATGGATAAGATCTTATGTCAATAATGGAGTCACGACGGTCCTTAATCTGGGAGGATCTAAAAAAGTTTTGAAATTAAAAGAACGGATTAAAAAACAAAAAATAATAGGCCCTGATATTTATACTGCCGGTCGTGGGGGAGTCGTTCGTGAACTTAATCGTTCTAATTATAAAACAGTATCCTTAGATAAAATAGAAGAGCGAATCATGGAAGACAAAGAAAAAGGGTATGATTTTATAAAAATATATGGGCAAATGACCATTTCACAATTTGAGCATATGATGAAAATTGCCAAAAGAGAGGGGATTCATGCGATGGGGCATATTCCTAGAAACTTAACTGCGGATGATGCTCTACGAATTGGACAAAAATCTATGGCGCATACGGAAGAGTTTATTTACACACAATTTACTGAGTTTGATGAACAAGAAGTCATAGATTTTGCTACAAAAGCCGCTGCGGCGAACGTTTGGTTAATTGCTAATATTATTGCGTATGAAAAAATAGAATTAACCTGGGGGAAACCACAAGTTATGGACTCGATATTACGATTACCACAAACTAAAAGATTACATCCGAAGATCCAAAAAATATACAAAGCAGATTGGTATGGTTCTAGAGATATAAGTGGTAGATCGTATGTAGAGAAAGTCTATAAATTTTACTTTCCTATTGTAAAACATTTTCATAAAGCGGGAGTAAAGATGCTCGTAGGAACAGACACGGCTTTTCCCGCAGCTGCTCCTGGAGAATCAGCAATTAATGAAATTAAAAACTTTACTAAGGCAGGTTTAAGTAATTATGAAGCATTAAAGGCAGCCACTGTTAATGCAGGAGTTTATATCAATAAGTTTATTGATAACAGCTATTTCGTTGGTAAAATACAACAAAACTATACTGCGCATATAATATTACTATCATCAAATCCACTGAACAATCTCGAAGTATTAAATAAACCAGAAGGTGTTATGCTAAGAGGTCATTGGTTTGATCCAACCGGTTTAAAAGAAATGATCCAGTGGAATAACTAATATCTCTTAGATACTATATAATATAATTTATTTAGAACAATTAATATCCTGAGTTTATCATATAACTTATTAATTAACTCAGGATGTTCTATTTCATTTGGGATGTCGTGTTATAGTTTTAGAATGTTTAGGTTTTTTTTTCATTCCAAAAACAAATCTAGTTAACCTAAAGGGATATATAATAAACTTATAAAAACATACAATTGTGATAAAGGAAGTAATTGTGAGAATTAAAATTTTTACAGTAATATTCCAAGATTGTTGTAATATATAATATCCAAAAATGATAATAATTGTTTGATGTAGTATATAAAATGGGTAAATACCTTCATTAAGTTTCTTTAGTAATATACTTGGTTTATTTAACCAAATCTGGCCATATCCTAACAGTGTAATAATTATAGCCCAACTTAATAGAGCAGTTAAACCATACCAAATATTCCAACGAGTAGAAATATTCCAATAAGTAGATGTTATGTGATTAGGAAGAAAGTAATATGCATAAAACAATAGAATAGCAATGATTGTTATTGCAAAATTATACTTACGATATTTTTTTAATGAATCCCATAACGTTTTTGTACCAGCTATAATGATTCCTGTAATGAAAAAGTATCCGTAGAATAATGTAACAGAAAGATTAGTTATAGACGTATTATCTTCGGGAAAGTATTGTTTCGTGATTACCTTAATAAGTATTAGTGGTATTACTAAAAGGGATATTCCAAATGGTTTAGAACAAAATTTGTTCAATACAATTTTAAACGATGTAGATTTATTGGATTTAATCCATATAATTATAGGTATGCATAGTATAGAAAGGTAAAATAGGTTTTCAATGAACCATAGATGGTTTACATTCAGATTTTCGAATATTTTTTGATAAAAATAAATGTATGAAGAATAAGATGTGATGTTTTCTATATAAGTTTGAGGCGGTACAATAATGAATACACCAAATATTAGCGGTATCATAAGTCGAGCTGCCCTTTCCTTTATAAATAAGATCCAACTACGTTTTGAAAAAGCAAACACTGTTCCTGCTCCCGAAATAACGAATAATAATGGTAATCTAAATTGTTCGAAGAACACCATAATATCATCTAATAACTTACTAGATTCAGTATTCATAATGTGAAAATCATCACCATTAAATGGCATTCCTATATGATGTAGAAAAACCAAGAAGATGGAGATAACTCGCCACCAGTCTAAATCATATCGTCTTTTTGTTCTGTTCATAACTATTATTTATGTCTATAGGGACAAAACTATAATTATCAAGAGTTCGAAAACACGACATTCTATAAATGGCGTGAAAATGACGGGTGTTTAGTTAAATAAATAGAGAAAGAGTAAAAGTATTAATAGTTGTAATTATGTTTATCTCTTCTTTTTTCGTTTTCTCTTAGGTTGTAGATTAGTATTTCTTTTTTTATTATCAGTAAGAGAGGATTTTTCTCTTTGTATTTTCTTTAGGTGTTCAATAACTTTTGATTTCACTTTTGTAACCAGAATATCACGTCTTTTAACATAGCTATACGCGCAGCCTACTATTAATGATAAACCAATAACAATTGGAATTGAACCGTTTTCTATAAAAGGAAATTGAGTATATAAATTGATAGCTACTCTTGGTGCGAATGTAAAAAACACATATAATCCATAACTAAAAGATACTATTCCGAGAGTACCAAAAGTATAAATATTTGATTTTATATCCTTTAGTGTATCATTCTCAAGTTTTTTAATATTATGATCACTTAAAAAAGGATTATTGAGTTCTTTTTCTTTCTGAATGAAATGTAAGAAATCAGCATTAACAAAATCAAAAGATATTCCGTGGCTTCTTTTTTTTAGATCCTCTTCAGTTATGATGTACTTCATAGTTTATAAACTGTAATGTCTTTTATAGTAATGTTATGAATATGTAAACCAAAATACTAAGAATTATTTAAGTGGTTAAGTGATTTTTTAAGATAAACTTATAAAATATATTATAGTGTACATTTTAATAAAAAGACATAAAGTATTATTTGAAGATGAAAGGGTTAACTACTTAAAAATAAATAAATACTATACAATAAAATATAATGACAAACGATATAGTGTATGTAACATAAATCAATTTTATTACTTGTAAAAAAGTATTGATTATTAACCCAGATTATATCATAAAACTTAATTAAACACACTAATCGTCATGAAAATCAAAACTCTAACAAAAGAAATCTTATGTAATATAAGGTTTCTCAAAAAAACCTACTCACTACGAGTTCTATGTTGTACAGCCTTATTTTTCACATCTAATATTTCTCCACATGGTACAGTAACTAGCCCTCCAAGTCGTGTATGGGTTTGTTTTCAAGAGAATCCGGAAAGCCCAGATTCACCAGCGTGTATTGCTATGGTAGCTTCACACGGAACGCAAGCTTTATATGATTGGAATGAAGTTGCACGAATGGATGCGAATGGGATGCATCGAGATATAATTGATGATGGTAATCTTGCAAGTGCCGGCCGACCGGATAAATATGGAGGATTAGATCAAGTAAGAGATGATTGGGTAGCAACACCTGTTTCTCCTGGTCCATTGACATTAACTTGGTCTATTACAGCCCCTCATGCAACATTATATTATGAAGTATATATAACCAAAGAAGGTTGGACTCCCAATGACCCTTTAACATGGGATAGTTTAGAGCTTCTTAAACGTACCGGAGAATTACCACTTTCATCAGAAGATAATATAGACGTAGTTTTACCAAATAGAACAGGAAAGCACGTCATTTATAGTATTTGGCAACGTTCTCTTAGTCCAGAAGCATTTTACTCTACTAGTGATGTTGATTTTGGTAATACATTATCAATAGATGAATTAGAAAAATCATCTGCAGGTTTAGAACAAAATTTCCCTAATCCTTTTACTTCGCAGAGTACCATAAAATATAATCTAAGTAAAGAATCTTTGGTTAATATTACTGTTTATAATATTTATGGTCAAGAAGTTTCTAAACTTATTGATGAGGTCAAAAATGCAGGAGATCACGAAGTTGTTTTTAATGTAGATAACATACACAGTAATGGTGTATATTTTTATGTGTTTAAAGCAGGAAATTATACAGAAACTAGACGTATGGTAATACAAAAATAGATTACTAATTGAGTACTAATGGATGGTAAATCTATACCATCCATTAGTACTCAATTTTATCAATATATTTTGGGGTAATATGTTTTTAACATGTTGGATCTTATCTTCTCCTTCCTGAGTAAGAAATGGCTTCTCCTTTGCCAAAGGCATAACTTAGTCCAAAAGTGAAAAAGCGTCCACGTTGTCCAAAATTATAGGTTTCGAAAGTTGGTTGATTTACAAAATTTTCCTGAATTCGAGAAGCAAAAATATCTCGAATACCAAGATTAGCAACTATCTTTCCTTTTAATATTTTTTTACGCATTCCAAGATCTAGAAAAGCAAATCCACTTTGTTTTCCTTGTACAGTTTCGAAATCTGAACGATAATTTCCATTGATTTCTAAATCGATATCAGCAGGTAACCCTAGTTTCGTGCCTAATCTGGTGGACCATTGATTTCCATTAAAATCAAATACTTGATCTTCAAAAGTTCCTTTACGATCAAAATAGTTGAAATTAAAATCTCCTGTAAAAGTTAACCATTTCGTAGGGCTATATTTCCCATTTGTTTCAAAACCTATGGATGAATTAGTTCCTATATTTTCTGGAGTACTAAAATTTACGTTATCAATAAACGTTGATACTCTTTCTACAACGTCTGTTGTATAACGATGATATAGGCTGGAACTCATACTGGCTTTTCCTATTTTATAGATACTGGTTAGTTCATAAGAATTAGTAAATTCTGGCTGTAGTTCTGGGTTCCCTGTTCTGATATTAAAATTATTTCGGATATTAAAGAAAGGATTCAAATCTCTTAATCGAGGTCTAAAAATTCTTTTTGAGTAACCAGCCTGAAGTGAAAACGTTTCACTTATCGTATAAGATGTATGAAAACTTGGAAAAAAATTAGTGAAATTTTGTGAGCTGCCATCATTCGTATTTGCCAATAATGTTTCTAAATCAGTATTCTCTATTCGCAAACCTCCTTTAACCCCCCAAATATCATTTTCATATGATAAAGTGGCATAAACACCTAATACCTTTTGTATCCATTCAAAATCATTGGTAAGGCTTTCGTTAATTACATATTCTCCATCAACTAAATCTTCAACTTCAAAATCATTACCTACATCATTTATAACATACTGAGCTCCTGTTTCGATACTATATTCCTCAGTTAATGGATTTGTGTAATCCGTCTTAAACGTAAAGTCTGCTTGCTGATAATTGGTAGCAGTACGTTGGTTACTGTCAACATTTTCTCCTTCTATTGTGGTATCCTCAAATAAAGAAGATTGGTCTTTTCCAAAGAAACTTCCTAAAGCGCTTAATTGAAAAGTGTGATCTTTATTGTTTTTAAACTGTTTTTTCCAATTAAACTCATACTGCCATTTAGGATTTGTTGCATCAGTAGTTTCGTTACGTACCCATTGTGATACTAATGTATTATCACCATCAAAAAAGCGGAAATTCGTTTCAGAAGGTTGATCTTCTATTTCATAAGCAAAATTCCCAGAAAGTGTAAACACATTATATTCATTAAGATGGTAGTCTGTTCCTAAAGTTATATTGAAGAAAGTTTCATTTCTAAAATTTTCACCTTCACTAAAAATAACTTCATTATTTTCTAAATTACGGTTGATCGCTTCATTATCTCTTGGTAATGATCGATAACCTGCACCGATCTGAGTAAATAGATTAAACTTTTCTGTTCTACGATTAAGACTAACTCCTACATTATGATTGTCGGGAATTCCTGTATTAAGTGAAATGGAGCCATTCCATCCCTTTTTTTCTTCTTTTTTTAGGATTATATTTAAAATCCCTGAAGTACCAGAAGCTTCATATTTGGCCGAAGGATTAGTGATTACCTCTATACTCTGAATCATATCAGCTGTTATGGTTCCCAAAGCATTACTTGATTCATCAGCTAAAACTGAAGGTTTTCCATTGATCAATATCTGAACTCCTCCAGTTCCTCTTAAACTTATTTCTCCTTCTATATTGACATTAACCGAAGGCACATTATTAAGTACCTCTAATGCACTTGCACCCGCTGTACTGAGATCTTTACCAACATTAAAAACACGTTTATCAAGCTTAAATTCTGTTTTCGACACTTCACCTCGAACAACAACTTCGTCCAATGTTTCGCTATCCTGATATAGTTTAACTTTGCCAAGACTAACTCTATTTTCTATTGTTTCAAACGTTCGCAGTTGAAGCGTTTTGAATCCTATAAAGCTGATTTCGATATAGAAATTATCTGCTGTAGTATTTATTTCGAAAGTTCCATTGTCATTAGTAATTGCACCAGAAATAGTGGCTTTAGAATTTGTGTCATTTAGAACAATTGTAGCATAGGGTATAGGCTGACCTGTTTCTGCTTCTACTAGTGTACCAGAAATTAGAGTTTCCTTATTTTGAGCCCAGATTGTAGCCGTAAAAAAAAGTAAGATTATAAAAACCCGATTGTTCATTATATGCTTTATTATATTTTGATTTTTCAAAGGAAAGAAGATGAGCTGTTTTTTAAAAATTTACTTGGGTAAACAACTATTATAATCCTATAAACGACATGATTGTTATTAACAGTAATAGATTTGTCGTTTGGGGTATTGATTTAGTGGATTAGATACAATATTATATAGTTAGAAAAGCAATAAACTATATTTGTTGTACAATTTTTAGATATTGTGAAAAACACATTATTACATAAAGAGGTTTGGTTCCAAGTGATATTACATATC
This sequence comes from Aquimarina amphilecti, assembly GCF_900109375.1. Lineage (GTDB taxonomy): Bacteria > Bacteroidota > Bacteroidia > Flavobacteriales > Flavobacteriaceae > Aquimarina > Aquimarina amphilecti. The sequence goes on along the minus strand of NZ_FOAB01000001.1, from coordinate 713,062 downwards.
GTAGTATTTATTTTCTATTCTTTTGACCGCCGCAATCCAGAAATACAATTCTACCAATTTGTATTTTTTTTAAATTTTGTAACTGCTGGTCTTATCATCAATTATGTACTTCTTCCAAGGTTTTTATATCCTGGAGCATATTTAAAGTTTATTTTGTGTTTTAGTTTAGTTGTGACGGGAGTAATTTTTGTAGAAGAATCTATATTAGAAAAGATATACTTTCCGGATACTCGTGGAGCTAAGTTTTTAGGCGTAATATATAATCTAATGAGTACATTACCTACATTGTCTGTATTGGCGGGGTTTAAATTTGGATGGGATGCACTTATCAAACAAAGAGAAGTTAAAGAATTAAAGGATTCTGTAAAAGAGAGTGAACTTCAATTTTTGAAATCACAGATTAATCCTCACTTCCTTTTTAATAATATGAATAATTTATACTCATATGCAATTGAAAAATCTCCTCGTACACCAGAACTCATCTTGGAATTATCAGGCGTACTACGATATATGCTTTATGAATGTAAAGCAAAATATGTTTCTCTTTCTAAAGAAGTAGAACAATTAGAAAACTTTATCAATTTAGGACGATTACAAATAGAAGGGAGAGGCACAGTTACGTTATCTAAAAATATTGAACGAGCAAATTTTTGGATAGCTCCATTGATATTGATCGTTTTTGTTGAGAATGCTCTAAAGCACGGTAGTTCTAGTCAGACCGATGGGATCATAATAAATATGGATATTAAGGTAACACATGATGGAATGCTTTACTTTAATTGTTCTAATACATATAAAAACCAGACTAATACTAATAATTTGGATAGTGGAATTGGTTTAGAAAATGTAAAAAAACGATTAGATATATTATACCCAAAGGCACATAAATTACATATTAATAGCGATAAAAATATGTATGAAGTTCAATTAATGATCGATCTAAAAAAGTCCAAAGAACCATGAATTGCATCATTGTAGAAGATCAATTACCGGCGCAACGTATTCTAAAAAAATATATAGAAGATATGGGTACCCTAAAACTCTTGGGAACCTTTACAGATGCTATTGAAGCTATGCAACTAATGAAGTCTACTGAGGTAGATGTTATTTTTTTGGATATACATTTACCTAAGATTTCGGGAATTGATTTTTTAAAAACACTCTCTAATCCACCTCAAGTTATTCTTACTACGGCGTTTCCGAATTATGCCTTGGAGAGTTATGAGTTTGATGTCGTGGACTATTTGCTAAAACCGTTTTCTTTTCAAAGGTTTATTAAAGCTGTTTCCAAAGTAGAAAGTAAAAAGCAAGAGTTTTCTTTAGGTGCTAATAATCAAGAAATTAAGGAGGTATATGCAAAAATTGGTTTTGATCATGTGCGGATTCTTATTGACGACATTACATATATTATATCCGACACGGATTATACAGAAATTCATTTACAAGATAAAAAACTCGTGTCTTCGGAGACTTTACGTTATTGGGAAGAACTTTTACCTCCTAAAAAGTTTATGAGAGTACACAAATCTTATATTATTAATACTTCAAAAATTGAAAAATTTTCTGGTAATCAGATATATCTAATTGATCAAAAGACAATTCCTTTAGGTAGGGCTTATAAAAGTAATTTTACAAAAAAAATCCTGTAGAAATAGATCTACAGGATTAAAAACAACTCAAAAAACTAACAATCTGTTTTGGGGTAACGCTATAAAAATTTAATTATCTACTGTAAGTTTATGCTATTTACTGCATCAGAGATTTCATAACCTAATCGTAAACCTTCGATTGCATCTTGTTCTATATGAACACCTAATGGTACTCGTGAATAAGCATTTTCTGTTGCCATTTCCGTAAAAGAAGTAAAACTTCTTGGTGTTCCATTAAATTCTATATCAGTGAAGTCACTATAGGTTGTATCCGTAAAATCAATACTATCAGTCCCGAAAAAAGCTATAAATACACCAGCACCTGCACCAGCAAAAGTAGCATGACCTGATGGATAACTTGGAAATGCGGGATTTGTTTCTTCGATAAACCTTGATAGATTAGAAGAAAAATCATCATTAATATATTCCCAAATATAGTTGCTAGGACGTTCGATATTATATGTGTATTTATCATCCCAAGCAGATACCGCTGCATCATTTATTGCAAAACCAAGTCTTAATAAAAGTTCCAATGCTTTATCGTATGCTAAATCATTTTGTTCGATTAATTGGTTAGCAATAGAAAATTGTCTGCCTGGTGGACTAATCATAAGACCTTCAACATCATCCGCCCAAAATTCTGCTATCCATAAATCTTCATTATTATCCGCTGCAGCAGTTGTGGTTGTTTCATATACCTCATTCATTTGTTGGTAATAATCACTTGATGGATTCGTACTATGTTGTAATACAGAAGAGAATTCTACACTACTTGATTCTTCAGGTGTTATTGCAAATGTTCTAACTTCTCTCCAATATGGAAACCAAGCATCTTCGTTTTCATTAGCCGCCCATAAACCTACACCTACTGGAGCTATATAGTCTTGAGGAGTTGGATTTAGTATTTGTTCTTCACCATCTTGGTCCGTTTCGCTATAAGCAATTACTCTTTGCGCAACATGTCTCCCCCAAGTTTCTGAATTTTCAATTTCATCTTCAGATAGTCCTTCAGTTAATTCTATTTCTTTTTCTTCTTGAAAATCAGAAATTCTTTGTCGTATTCCTGTTTCTAGATTAATCATAAAATGATCTATGGCTAATGCATAAGCAGTGTTTAAAGCTAGTTCTAGGTCTACATTATCTTCAAGAGTATTTGTATTAATATTTAAGTTATTAAATCTATCTGTATTAGATGAATAATTATCCATAAAAGGAACAGCTGTTTCATAACTTGTTAAGTGAATATAGGCTAAGGATCTGGTTATTGTATTCGGTCTCATGCCTTCTGTAAATTGATCTATTGATACCCAAAGATTACTCCATTCTGTTATAAGTTCTGTTGTTTTGTCTGTTAATTCAACATCTATATCAGGAGAATCAATATCATCTATAAAGTCATCATCTTTACTACATGATTGAAACATGAATATCCCAGCTAATAAAAAAGTTGTACATTTTAAATTCTTTATTTTCATAATTTTTGGTATTAATAAATTCCACAATAAAAGCATCATAAAAAAACTATAATGTGCTTGTTTATGTGTAATACGTATGAACTATATTTTTACCCAACCTTTTTTTCTAAAAAAAATATCACTTCTGTAATTCTTTATGATGAAAAATGTTTTAGATATTGATTTTCAAGGTGTTATTTGTGTTTTGGGTAATCAAAAAAATAAATTAATCTGAAGGTTAGGAGAGAAGTTACTTGCTTTTCTGAATGTGTTTTCTGTAGTATTTTGAAAAACATTTACTGTATTATCTTGATTGTAGACGTTAAGTATAGATAAACCAATAACAGTTTTAACACTTTTTGATGGATTGTAGAATGTATATGAAGAAGAAAAATCTAATTGATGTAATGCATCAAAGCGATCAGAAGATATAGGATCTGGGGTATTTCCAGAATCGGTTTCGTCAGAAAAAATAACAGGCATTCCAGAAAAATAGCCCCAAGAAATTGCAAATTTCCACTTATTAAGATTTAGTAAACTTGTTAGATTTATAACATGTCTTTGATCGAAGAAAGCATCTGTTTTCTTGTTATTAAAATCCGTTTCAGTTTTACTTACCGCATAGCTTATCCAGGTTTCTAACCTATGCCATCTTTTCTTTACAAATATATTTGCTCCTACGCTAGAAATATTTCCATGAACATCACTAGATTTATTGGTGATGTTGTTAGTTTTTTTATAATACAATTCTAAATCTATTAACCATTTAGACTTATTAAGAACACCACCTAACATTGTTTGTATTCCTTTTTGTGTAGCAATATCATCATTTGGTAAAAACCATAATTGATTAGTTATATTAAAATCATCAAAATCATTATTTAATTTTTTTTGAATAAACTGATTTGATGTTCCTAAAGATGATTTTAAGTATAGTTTATTATTAATAGAGTAACTAGCTAATAATCTAGGGTTAGCATAAAATTTTTTCAAAGGAGCGTAATAATTATTATGAAATCCGAAGTTGATATTTAATTTATCATTCCAATTTTTTTGAAAAGATATATACGAGGAGTGTACTATGGCATCCTGTTTTCTTTCAGAATCGATACCATTTTGTTCTTCTATTTCATTACTAATTAATTTATGTTCAGTTAAGGTATATCCAGCTTCAAATGAAGTATTTGTGCTGTAATCATAGATTACTTCTGTAATTAACCGAGTATCAGAAATGACATTGTCAAATTTTTCTCTGTTTGATCTTTCTTCTAATACAAAACCTTCACTAAGACTTACAAGATTCATATTAGATTTACTAACCCTTAATTCAGTTGTAAGTTTTTCGGAAAAAACAGCTTTCCACTTACCTGTAATTCCCCAATTGTCTAGTTCCAGATCCCTAAAATCAGTTTGATTATTATTACCGGTATTGTCAATTTTGGCGGATAAATTATTTTGAATATTTATAAAACTTAAAGAAGCAGTATGTCTATCATTAATTTTGTAATTTAATTTAGCATTCATATCTAAAAAATCAAAAGTAAAATTAGAAGAAGTATTTATTTCATCAGAAATAGACTCTAATCTACTTCCTTGAAAAATAAGTGTTGAAATAGCTTCTAACTTGGGAGTTTTAAAATTTGGATAGCTTGTCCTAAAAGCAGCGGAAAATGATAGTTTATCTGGTATAAGTTTTGCTTTAATAGTAGCGCCAGCAAATAATGTATTTACTGCAATTCCATATTGAGTACTATTTGGTATTTTATCACTTGTCGTCATATCAATAAGTCCACCAACACGACCGCCAAACTTTACAGGCAGCATGTTTCTTTGAACCTCTACATTAGTAACCACAGAAGTGTTGTAAGGAGAAATAGCTCCTAAGAAATGTCCTGAATGGTAAATAGGGATATCATCTATCTGAACAAGGTTTTGATCATACGTATTCCCTCTAAAATTAAGATTTCCAGATTTTCCACTTGGAGAGTGTATTCCAGGAATATTATTTATAACATTAAAAATATCACCATCAGTTTCTCCTGCTAATAAACCTAAGGATTCTGTGTTAATTTGTAAGCTATGATCACTAACGTTAGCATCAATACCTTTTGTTAGGTAACCACTTAAAATAATTTCATTAAGCTGGAATTGCTTTTTAGTTAGATTCAATTTTTGGGACTTTACAAGATCTTTTGCTTTTATATGAATCGTATTATAGGAATAATTAATAATATGAATAGAATCTAAAAGGAATATCTCTTTTAGCGTAAATATATTCTCTTCTGCGGTAAGAAATTGTACGGATTCCTGATTGATTTGATATTCTAAGGAAGATATATTTTCATTAGTATCATTATCAATTACTTCGAAGGTAATATCTTTTCTAACAGGAAGTAACACATAATTTGTAGTACTATTGTTTGTGAATTTTACAGGAACCATTTTTTCTATCATATTGATACAGTCTGCAATTGTATTACAGTCCGTGTTCTGGTTTAAAAAAACAGTATCAAAGAAAGTATGATTATAGGAAAAACTTATTTCAAATTCCTGCTCCAACTGGTCTAATTTATCCGAAAACTTAATAGTATTATTTGTCTGCGAAATACTATTGTTTATAAGACAAAACCATAACGAGAATAAAAAGAAGTGATATGAGAAAACCCTCAAATTCATATGTTATTTTATAATCACAACATTATTACTGTCTATACTATATTCTATCTCCATAGAGCTAAATAAGGTTTGTAAAGCAGTTTTTAAATTTTTGTGGGTTAAAGTACCTGTAAACTGCAAATTCTTATACTTTTTAGGGAGCATTATTTTTGTTGTGTAATATTTCTCTAGATCAATTACAATTTCTGATAAAACTACTTGGTTATATTTACTATAGCCATTGATCCATTCAGGAGTAATTGTGGTATGTGAGGTACTGAATAGTCTGTTTTCTTTTGCAGATACAGATTCTCCTTTTGTCAGTATTTTTTCATCTGTATTATAGGTGACATTTACTTTCCCTTCATAACACTTAACTTCAAATTTATTATTTGTGGAATTTACATTAAACTGAGTTCCTAGAACATTAATACTTCCAGATTCAGTAATAACAGAAAAAGAGTTCCCTTTAGTGACATCAAAAAATGCTTGTCCGGTTAAATATATCGTTCTATCATTCAGCCAGTCTTTCTCATTATAAGAAATTGTAGATAGAGCATCCATTGTTATTTGTGAACCGCCAGGAAGTTCAATTGTTTTTGTTTCTGCAATTAATGTATTTATGGTTGTCGTTTGATTAGAAAAATAATTCCAAGAAAAGTATCCTCCAGTAATCAGGATTGCTACACTTGCTGCTATACTTAACCATTTACTTATGTTTCGTTCTTTTTTTGGAGTAGGAGAGATGATAAATTTTTTGCGTTTATTAAGATCTTCTAAACCAGCGTTGGTATCAAACTTTTTTACTTTCCAAGTATCGATGTCATCTAGAACTACTTTTAATTCATCTAATTCTCCAGACGCATCGAGCTTTTCTTTTTCGTCTTTATCTAAACGATTATCTAACCATCTGGCGATTAAATTGTTTTTAGTAAATTTATTTTCCACGCTTAAATGTTTTTGATTACAATCACTTTATATACATACGATTAGATTTAAATATTACCCAACCTTTAGATATTATGTTTTTGTAATTCTGTTATCTCTTTCAGTTTAACCAATGCTTTAGCAATTCGTTTTTCTACTGCTGTTTGACTAATTTCTAATTTTAGCGCTATCTCTTTAAACGTAAGTTTTTCAATTCTATTTAATAAAAATGCTTCTCGTTGCTTTTCTGGTAAGGCAGAAATAGTAGCTTCTATTTTATTTCTAAATTCTTTAGTTCTTAAATGAAAATAAGGGTCTTCATTATCCATTACTGGCATACTATTTTTCTCAAATTTTAAAACAACTTTTTTAGCTCTTAAAGAGTCTATATATAGATTTTTTGAAATTGTATAAAGAAAACCAACAGCTTTTTCAAAAATAATTGTGCTACACTTAGCCCATAATTTAATAAATGACTCTTGTACAATATCTTCAGCCTGGTCTAAATCGCCAAATTTGAAATAAAGATGATTTCTAAGCTTTTCAGCGTGAGTTTTATATAATGTATTATATACCTTTTCCTCGCAAACTGAGAAAGATTTATCCATCGTTTTCAATTAATTATGAGTAAATATAAAATAAATTGTTGCAGGAATTTAATTTTATAAAAACAATCATATATCATAATATAATATTTCATTTATTCAATAAAAGGAGTAGCGTATTTTTCATCTGTTATAAATTCGTTATCAGTTAGTGTATTCAAAAAGTCTAGTAAAGCTTGTTTATCAGCATCAGATAAATTTAAACGACGAACATTATTTCCTTGAGTTAATCTGTTATCTAGATTTGGGTTATTTTGTACACCACTATTATAATGTTCAATAACCTGTTCAAGTGTTCCAAATCGGCCATCATGCATATAAGGCGCGGTTAAGGCAATGTTTCTTAGAGATGGAACTTTAAATTCTCCTAGGTCGTTGGTATTTCCCGTTATCTCACCAACACCAAGATCTGTAATTGTAGCATCTAACCCATTATTTCTCGCATTATCGCCAACAAATACATTGGTAGCATGGCAATCAAAACATCTTGTTTGATTACTCATAAAAAGAGTTTTTCCTCTATTTTCGGAATCCGTAAAATTAGAAAAATTGCTATTTATATTTTGGCTCTGTTCCAGCCCTTCGTCAAATTTCGATTCATATGAAACCATAGAACGTATAAATTGAGATATCGCTAGTGCTATTCTTTCACTAGTTATGGTTTCATTACCGAAAGCATTTGTAAATAGAATAGAGTAATACTCTTCATTCGCTAATTTTGTTTCTAATTCAGATAAAGTCATTCCCATTTCTACTAAATCTTGAATCGGTATTAGTGTTTGTACTTCTAGTGAAGTTGCTCGTTCATCCCAAAAAAATCTACCATTATCATAAAATCTTGCGTTTGACAATCCCATAGAGTTTCTAGATGTTAATCCACCATCAAAACCTACGCTGAATTGTCTGGGATCAGAGAAACCATTTTCTTGAATATGACATGATGCACAAGAAACGGTATTATTTAATGATAATTTTTTGTCATAAAACAGTACTCTACCTAATGTTGCGCCATGATCAGTTATAGCATTGTCGTTTGGCGTATTATCTTCACTTTGTAATTCGTTATCTAGAAAAGAATTAGGCAAAAGAATAGCAGCATAATTAAAAGGAGATTCTGGTAAGTTTAATGTAGAAAAATTCAATGCATTATTTGGGATATCGATATAATCGTCTTTACTACAGGAAACTAAAGTTATTAATGCTAAACAAATTGGAAAGATATATTTTTTCATGTAAAACTATTTTAAGTACAAATAAGATTTATGGAATGAGGCTAAAAACATTAGCTCTTTTCTTTAATACGTTTATACAATATTTTTACCCAACCGATACATTAAAAAAATAATTTCAGAATACTAGAATAATGGGAATAGGTATTGTTAGAACATGGTATGTTGATTTATAATAAAGAGGAAATGCGAATTATAGTAATCGACCTACGAATTCTCGTTTAATTAACACGAAAAATTATTTAGGTAATTGTACCTGTAAGGATACGTGTAAATTTGAATACCCTAGAAATTGGTTAACCAATTTATACTGTGTTAAAATGCAATAGTATAAATAGTAATTATGTATTCGTTTTAATCTTATTCCCAATATTTTATTGGAATAAGAGATTAGTGAAGAAGGTGCATAATATGATTGAATAATTAACGTAACTATTATGCTACTCCAATTTTTACCAATTCTTTTACCGTTAACTGTATTACTATTTCAGATAACCTCTGTACAGTTATTTTCTAACAGATCTTTATTTATTATACATTCTATTCTTAGGAAAATTATACATAAGCAGAATTATTTTACACTGAAGTCTACACACACTAGATTTAATTTATATAAGACTGTCAACCATAAATTTATTTCAAAAATTAATTCGTTCGGTATAGAAAGTACCATTATCATAGTACCACAACATAATAACAAAAACAATACTTAAAACTCTTAAACAACCTATTAATAAACCATCATGATGAAAAAAATACTATTCATTCTTTTAGTCTTTACTATTGGAAATTTAGTTTCTCAAACTACTGTCAATTCGTTACAAGCCTTATTACCTTATTTAAATGACAGTAATGCAAACGTAAAATTAGCCCCAGGAACATATTCTATTACAGCAGTGGATGTTGCTGCTGGAGATTTTAGTAATCCACTTTTACTTTTTGAAGGGAATAACAGTACCTATGATTTCACTAATGTTACTATAAATATTGACACTGAAGTATTAAGCAGTTTTGGAAATGTAGATGTGAATTTACTCCAGATTTTGGGAAATAATAACACCTTAAAAAACCTGAAGTTAGTTAATGTAGGGAATAATGCTCCAAGAAAGAGAGCGCAAACAATAGTTATGGATGGATCTGATAATTTATTAGAAGGATTTCATATGACTGTTCGAGGTTCGTATCCCTATGGTTATGGGGATGCTTTTGGTAAAGGTGGCGGTCCAGTTATCGGTCATCGTAAACATTCAGCATTGTTAGTACGTGGAGAATCTAATCATGTCAAAAATTGCACGTTAATCCATAGATCTTATGGGCACGCAATTTTTATGCAAGCCGCCAGTAATCCAATTATTGAAGATTGTTACATAGAAGGGGAGATGCGCTCCACTGATGATATGCTTAAAGAAGAAGGTACTGGCTCTCCAGCTGATAATGTTGACTTTATGACTGTTTGGGGGTATAGACTCCCATCAGGATATATGATGAGCACTGGAGAAGGAGGTATTCGGGCATATAATGCGGGTACAACTTTTATAAATGGAGAAATTATCGAAAGAGGAACCTCTAATCCCACCGTTCGTAATTGTACTATAAAACATATGAGAACCGGAGTAGTGTTAGCACATGCTTCTGGAAATGTGATTGCTGAAAATTGTACAGCTATAGGTTGTGAGCAAGGTTTTGGTTTAGGGAGTGGTACTGCAATTAATTGCAAAGCAGATATTTCTCATGGGCACGCTTTTAAAAGTACATATGATAATGATAGCTGGGATCTTGATATTGAAATTATACCAGCAGTAGATCCTTATTATAATGGCCAAAAATGTATTGCCTTTATCGGAATGGATAATTCAAATTTAACCTTAACCGGTGGCGACCCGAATCTTCCTTCAGATTATAGAATTCAAATTGGTGGAACACTTGATGGAGTTCGCTTCAAAAATGGAAATTTAGATTATCAAAGCACCCATAATGGCAAGAATAATAAGGTTATTAATAATACTAAGCATCCAATAGTAATTGCATCTGGTAGTACAGGTTCTTCTATAGAAACTTGTGGTTCGGTAACAGATAATGGTTCCAATAATAGTATAACTAATACAAATGATTGTGAAACCCAAACATCATTTACTCCAGACCCAAACAAAACATATTACATAGATTCTCCAGCACATAATCTTCGACTAGCGTCAAACGGATCTAGCGAAGATCCATATACTACATCTACACAGACTATAGGAGATGATGTAGCCTGGAAGTTTGTAAACAAAGGCAATGGATTTTGGCATATACAAAGAGCTGCTGGTGGCACTAAACCACGTTTACGAACAGACAATTCAGAATTTGCGGATATGCAGGATACTAGTTATTCTGGAACATATACTTATTACAACTTTACCCAAGGAGTTATTTCTGATACTCACTTTTTAACATTACCAGATGGACCTTCAGGGAGAAAACGTTTACAAATTAATAGTGAAGGTTTAGTTCGTTTCATGAGTTCTAGCTTAAATGGAACTTGGGAATCATTTTCTATAACTGAAGTAAGTACCAATAACAATGAATCTAGCACTATAGTGCATATTACAAAACGTAATGCGACAGGCTTTGCTATAGACGGTATGGGTGATGGAACCAACGGACAGAATGTGTATTTATGGTCTGCCAATCAAAATAATGTAAATCAACAATGGATTGAGATTGATCGTGGTAATGGCTATTATTCCTACCAAAAGATGGGAACTAACTATTGTATAGATGGAAATGGCGGTGGAGCTGATCGACAAAATGTGTATTTGTGGGAATGTTCACTGAATAATCAAAACCAACATTGGAAAAAAATATCAGTTGGAGGTGGAGCGTATAAACTCATAAAACGAAATGCATCTGGATATGCTCTTGATGGCGGTTCTAATGGAGCAAATGCACAAAATATACAGCTTTATGATGCTTCAAGCACTAGCCAAAATCTACAATGGATAATTACACCTATTGATAATATCAAGACTCCAGAGATTTCCGAAGGTAATCCAGTATTCATGTATCCAAATCCTGTAGTAAGTACAGTAACTATTACGGGTGCTGATAACTCAATCATTAGAGTATATGATATGAATGGAAAAGAAGTATGGTCAAAATATGTTTCTAATAATAATGAAACTATAGATCTAAGTTTTCTTTCTTCTGGCTTGTATTATGCTAAGGTGAATGGTTCGCGAAGCTTTTCTACGATAAAAATTGTGAAGAAGTAAACAAGTAGATGATATAAAAAATAAAAAAGATGATTATTAAAAATAGGATAAGTAAACTAATGGTAGTAATACTATTGTTTTTTAATTATGCTTTAGTAAATGCCCAAACTATTGTTAGTTCATTGGTTGAATTTCGTGAAGCGGTACAGAATAGTAATCAAAACATAATTTTAGAATCAGGTGATTATTATCTAGAGGATTTACCCAGCAATTCTAGAGTTATTAATTGTACAGGATCCGGTAATACTATAGATATGACTGGAGCACGTATTAATACCTTGGTGGGGTCTATTAGGGAGGTATATTTTATTATTTCTGGTGATAATAATATTTTACGAAATGGTGCTATTGAAGATTTCTACAAGAATGGTTTAGATGAAGTGACTGATTTTAGTGCTTATAATAATGATAGAGATAATTTGGCATATGGATTAAGAGGTGATCCTATTATGTCGATTACAGGGAATCAAAATTTAGTAGAAGGTCTTGAAATGATCGTAAAAGGATCTTTTCCTTATGGCTACGGAAGTCAATATGGTATTGGTTCCCAAAACACCTTTGGTTTGAGCAAACGTTGTGGAATTTTGATTACAGGAAGTGATGGTGGTGGAATTGGAAATACCCTGGATGGAATCACAATGTATCATTATGCTTTTGGACATGGTATTTTTATGCAAAGTGGAGCTTCAGAAACAACAATTAAAAATTGTTATATAGAAGGGAGAATGCGTTTAAGTAACGATATATATAATGATACAGAAACCTACGATTTACCTTATTTAACAGACTATAAATTTCCAACAGGTAGTGGTTCTTGGAGATTACCTTTTGAAGAATCGTATGATATTCCTTTGAATCATGTATATCCTCTTTCTGAAGATGGAATTCGTTCTTATAATAATACAGGAAGCGTAACCGTCGAGAATTGTACAGTAAAACAAATGAGAGGAGGTATTCGTCTCTACTTAGCTTCTAGTGCAACAGTAACTAATAGTCAAGCAATTGATTGTGGTTCTGGAGGAACTAATTATAATATGCCAGCAGGAGGAACAATAATTGGGTCAAGTGGTAATTTTACTTATGCTCCCCTAAGTGATTTTCGTTTAAGTCGTTCTCGTCAAAATATTGAAATGACAATTATGCCTTCTCCTAATGCTATTGGACCTCATAATATAGCAGATATTTTAGGGAATGACCACAATATAATCTTTCATAGAACACCAGGACCTTTAGATTTAGATGAAGAACGTGCAATAGTAGTGTATGGTGATAATTCAACAATAGTAAATGAAACGGAATATACTATTATTCTTGAACCTGGGGCTAACGGCAATACTGTTAGTAGTTGTGGACTTGTAATTAATAATGGTTCTAATAATAATATCTCGCAGCTAAGTGATTGTGGTACCGTTCAACCACCAAGTTCTTCCTTTACACCTGATCCAAATAAAACATATTATATAGATGTTCCCGAGCATAACTTACGATTGGCTGCTACCGGTGAAGCTGAAGATGCGTATACGACATCCACAACTACAACTGGTGATGATGTAGAATGGCAGTTTGTAGCTAAAGGAAATGGTTCTTGGCATGTGCAATTAGCATCAGGAGGTAGTACACCAAGATTGCGAACAAGAAATAATGGTGGTGAAACCGATATGCAACCGACTTCCTCAAACGGAACTTGGACCTATTGGGATTTTACAACAGGAAACACTACTAATACGCATTTCTTTACACTACCCGATGGACCAGGCAATTTAACGCGTTTACAAGTTAATAGAGGAGGTGTTATTAATATGGTCCCTTCATCCTATAATGGATCTTGGGAATCCTTTAGAATTACCGAAGCTGGTTATGTAGGTAGTGGTGGTAATACAATAGTACATATCACCAAGCGTAACGCCACAGGTTTTGCTATCGACGGTGGTGGTGATGGTGCTAATGGTCAAAATGTATATTTATGGTCCGCCAATGAAAGTAATGAAAACCAACAATGGATAGAAATAGATCGGGGTAATGAATATTATTCCTATAAAAAAGTTGGCACCAATTACTGTATCGACGGAAATAATCAAGGAGCTAATCGGCAGAACGTTTATTTATGGAATTGTGAAGAAAACAATGAAAATCAACATTGGAAAAAAGTATCAGTGGGTGGAGGAGCCTATAAACTTATAAAACGTAACGCTCCTGAATATGCACTTGATGGAGGCTCTAATGGTGTAAATGGGCAAAATGTGCAGCTCTATAATGCATCAAATACTAGTCAAAACCTACATTGGATTATTACACCAATTGAAGATACTAGAGCTCCAGAAGTTTTTAAAGAAGGTACTGTTATCATGTATCCTAATCCAGTAGAAAACTTTTTAAATATTCAAGGAGCAGCAAATTCTATAATCCGAATATATAGTATGAACGGAAAAGTATTATCTGTAAAAAAAGTTTCTAATGATATAGAGGCGATAGATCTAAGTTCTTTAGCTCAAGGATTGTATTATATAAAGGTTAATGGACGAAATAATGTATCTACCATTAAAATCAGTAAGAAATAACACTTTTAAAAATAAATACTCATGAAAACCCTATCTCCAATTACTAACAAAACTCTCGTATGGATAACTTGTCTTTTTTCTTTATTAATTCAATTTTCCTATAGTCAAGATTTTAATGTTTTAGTTTTTCACGAAACTAATGGATTCAGACACACTGGTGCTATAAATGCTAGTATCTCTATGCTAGAAGAATTAGGATCCAATACTGACCACGATACTTGGTCTGTTGATAATACTAGGGATGCTTCTGTTTTTACTACTGAGAATCTGGCCAATTATGAGGTCATTGTATTTTCAAATACGACAGGAGGAAGCCTTTTAGACGCTAGTCAAAAAGCTGCTTTGGAAACTTTTATACAAAATGGTGGTGGATTTGTTGGTTTTCATTCGGCAACAGATACTTATAGAAATACAAACGCTGCGTCTTCCTGGCCTTGGTATAATGAACTGGTTGGGGCTATTGTGCAGACGAGTCCAAATCATACATCTAATAATCTACCGGGTACAATGAATGTTCTTATGAATCATCCTGTTATTAATCATATAGGAAATGTTGGCGATATGTGGGAACACGAAGAAGAATGGTACTACTGGGAACTTAATGGTGGGCAACTAAGTGATACGAATCAAAATCTCTTAGAAGTTCAATCTACTGGTAACCAAAGTTACGATGCTACTCGACCAATATCTTGGTTAAAAGAATATGATGGTGGAAGATCATTTTATACCGCGCTTGGTCATAATGCATCTACTTATAATGATAATGAGCCTTTTAGAATAATGATAGAAAAAGCGGTGCTTTGGGTGTCGGATAGATTGGATAATGATGAACCTATAAATGATTGTGGAAGTAATCTAACTGGTGAATGGACAGATCTTTTAGAAAATGATTTGAATTGTTGGGAAATATGGATGGGAGTACCGCATAGCACAACTGGTTTACCTGGTAATAGTAGCAATGTAACTAATGGTTCAGGAACAGCTTTGGGTTTAGATAATGATCCTACTAATGTTTTTTCTATAATTGAAGAAAATGGAGAAAAGCAGCTATACATTACTGGCGAAGTATATGGAGGTCTTACTACTTTAAATGACTATAGCAATTACCATCTTAGTATGGAGTTTAAATGGGGTGAACTAAAATGGGAACCTAGGTTGGATAGATTAAGAGATAGTGGTATTCTATATCATGCTAACGGGGATCATGGAACTTTTTGGGACGTTTGGAAGTCTTCTCTGGAATTTCAGGTACAAGAAGGAGATTTGGGTGATTATATTGGATTAGCTGGTACACAAGGTTTGGTTCCTTCAGAAAACAGTGGAGGATTAACATTTACGCCAATGGCGCCACTGAATACAGGAACATTAATTAGAGCAGGGTCAAATCCAGAATTACCAAATGGCGAATGGAACCTATTAGAAATTATTGTCATTGGTGATAGAGCAATTCATTATGTAAATGGTGTTATGGTCAATGCTTTGCAAGATGCTACTTGGAATGGAAATTCTGTGACTAGTGGTCAAATACAAATACAATCCGAAGGAGCAGAATTATATTACCGTAATATTAGAATAAAAGCAGAAACTGAATTCCCATCAGAAGATGTTGCAACACTTGGATGGGGTGATGACCCTACTACACCAATTTGTACTACTAATGCTCCTATAGGAGAAATGATTGCATTAAGAAAATCTGGTGGAGATCAAAAATGGATTACTATTGCAGAAGGTAATTCTAATTTGATTGCTAACGGAGAAGAAGCTGATAGAGCATTATTTTATGTAGAGGAACATACTAATGGCTGTATTGCCCTTAAATCTGTGAGTACTGATAAATATATTCAGGTAGTTGGTACCAATAGGAATGCAGCAATTCGTGCAACTGGGAATGCTCCAGGTACTTGGGAAAATTTTGGTTGGGAACAAAAAGGATCAAATCAAGTTGCTTTAAAAAGCTTATTTAATAATGGGTGGATTCAGGCTAATTGGAATGTTGATAATAGTACTCTTTTTCCGTTGGGAAATGCAGATGGAACTTGGGAAACTTTTGATTATGAGATAATAAATAATGTATCAGAAAATACTCTAGTACATATTACTAAACTAAATGCGCCAGGTTTTGCTATCGATGGAGATCATGACGGAGCTAATGCCCAAAATGTTTACCTATGGTCAGAAAATAGAACGAATATAAATCAACAATGGATTGAAATTGATCGTGGAAATGGATACTATTCTTATCAGAAACAAGGAACCAATTATTGTATTGATGGGGATAAAGATGGTGCGAATGGCCAAAATTTGTATTTATGGACCTGCATGGAAAATAACCAAAATCAACATTGGCAAAAAGTAGCTGTTGGAAATGGAGCATTTAAGTTAATTAAGCGTAATGCACCAGGTTTTGCTATTAACGGAGGCAATGATGGTAGTAATGCCCAAAACGTAAATTTATTTAATTCCTCGAACACTAGTGAAAATTTACATTGGATTATTACACCAATTGATGATACCAAAGCTCCTGAAGTTTATGTGGATGGCACTATATTTTTATATCCTAATCCAATAGTAAATACCGTAACAGTTCAAGGTGCGGAAAATTCAATTATCAGAGTATATAATATGAACGGAAAAGTAGTAGTAAAGAAAAATATTTCAAGCAATGATGAAACTATAAACTTAGGCACACTTCCATCTGGCATGTATTATGCTAAAATAAATGGATCGAAAAGTGTATCAACTATTAAGATTATAAAACAATAAATAATAATAGTGGTCTTAAAACTTTGGGAATAAAAATAACTAGGTTTTTATTCCCAAAGTTTCATTGAGCTAATAATCCATTTATCCAAATCATATTAAATAGGGGTAGGAGAGAAGTATATTGTTTCAAAACTAATTTATTGATCTTTATTTAAGTGTGTTATGATTTCTTTTAGTGAGGATTGAGCTTCTTTCATGACAGGTAGAAATGGCCAAATATGTGGCATGTTTTTACCTTCTACTATTTTCATAGTAACATTAGCAGTTTTTAATTTTTCGACAGCTAATTTTTGATCAGGATAAGTAATATCATTTTCTGCTAAGTATAAAATAGTTTCAGGGAATCGTTCAAAACTTCCGTATAATGGTGAAATCATTTGATTTTTCAGATCAATACCCGCAGCACACATTTTTTTCGCACTTAGTAAACCAACTTTAGAGAGCATTGGATCAACCAAATCTACTTTGTCAATATCAGGGTTTGACATCGATGAGTCCATAACCGGACAAACAAGAATTATCTTATTAGGTAACCCTTCGTTTTGGATATTTAGTCTTTGGATTAATGCAGTAATTAATGTACCTCCCACAGAATCTCCAATAAAAGAAATTTGATTTGATTTGTAGGTCCTTAATGCTTCATTATAAATTGAATCTATATTATCTGAGATTTCTGAGATTTTATGTTCTGGTGCTTTTGGGTAATTACACAACCAAATCATATAATTAGTTTGCTTAGCGATAGCTTTAATAGTATCCCAATGGTGTTTTGCCGGACCGCAAATAAATGCACCTCCGTGAATGAATATTAGAAGTTTGTCTGGATCATTCTTTTGTCCTATTTCCGTTATTAGGGAATCAGAGATTTTAAAATTTCTAATCACATTCTTTTTAAAAAACACACCTTTTGGTTTATATACATCTTCTTTTCTTAGTCTCTTAAAATCTATTGGGTCTTTACTAAAACTCTTTTTTACTTTCTTCAATTTAATAACCATTAAGGCTAGATAGTACGTGAGACTTTGATTCATAAGCTTATTTTCTGTTTTTATTAAGTGTATTACTTATCTATTAAAAATAGATAAAAGTAGCCCTGCGTTTTATGATTTTATGATTTTATGATTTTTCCTATTGTATTAATTACTTCTTCATGAATTGGTCTTACCAAGGAAATATCCGCTGTACCACCTAGAACTATCATTTCTTTTTTATTAAATCTTTTTCCAAGTCTATCATCAAGCATTACATTTTTCATACTTTTTGTTATACCAATTTCATCTAAAAATGCATTTGAATGACCCGCAGTACAAATTACAATACCTTTAGGTATTTTTTTCATTACTTTCGACTTATCTTTTATTTCATCGGTACCATAAGCATATCCAACGGAATAAACTCTATCAAACCAACCTTTTAATTTTGCAGGGCAATCACTCCACCATACCGGATATAAAAATATGATACAATCAGCTTTATTGATTTTTTGATGTTCTTTTAGTACATCTTTAGCAACTGGAATATCTAGATTAGCATAACTTTCTCGTCTATACTCTTCTTCACTCATATCAGTTTTAAAATTCATTTTATATAGATCAAAAATCTCAAAATCAATATGTTCTTTTTTTAGGTTTGATTTCAATTGTTGTAAAATTTCATAGGTATATGAATTCTTACTTGGGTGACAGTATATTATAAGAATGTTCATTTATTTAATTCATTCATGAGTTCCTTTTAGTTATATTATTACAAGCTGTTTTCTATTATTGTTTTTTCAATTAAATTATTCTGTAGTCCGCTTTGGACATGTTTAGAATTATTAATAAGCATTACACTTTTTAAACTCGGAAATATCTTTTGTGCCCTTTTTATCATTTTCTTTCCAGGGAAAAGAATATCTTTTTCTCCGGCAAATAATGTAATCGGTGTAATAATCGAATTTCCTTTCTTTGAATCAATTACTGGAACAGGTGTAAAATCCATTTTGAAATGCTTAAATACCTTTGATAAAAATTTAACTGCAAATTCATCACGTTCAGTAAATACTTCAGATAAAAATTGTTCAATAAATTTGCTTCTATTAGTCTTTATAAATCTTTTCATTGGAATAAATATTTTGAATAAAGTTTTTAAAGGATTTCCGTTTATAATGTACGCAGGTGATGATAAATAAACTTCTTTAATTTTACTTTCATCAAACTCAAGAGCTTTTAATATTATTAAACCTCCAAACGAAAAGCCAGCTAGAATAACATTTTCGATCTTTAGAGAATTAATTATTTCGTTTATCCACTTTCCATAAGAATCATCTTTCATGCTTAATCTTGTTTCTGCACTTTTGTTAGGTTGTGCCAAAACATCAATTGCATAAACTCTAAAACTCTTATGTAAATTTGGATATGTTTGAATAGCGATAGGGGCGCAACCATTAGAACCGTGAATTAGAATTATGGGTGGTTTCGATGATATTCCGGTTGCAATAATGTTAGTTTTACCAAAGGAAGAATCAATTTTAAGGTATTCATATTGGATCTTAAGTTCAGCTAGTTTTTGGTCATATAAACTTAAAATTTCTTTCTTTCCCTTAACTGTTCTAAAAAGTGATTTCATTGGTTTAACTTTTGGTAATTGTTTTTTTTATTAATAAACCATTCACTTCTGTTATATATTTGGTTTACGAATCATTACTATTCCTATCCATAAAAACCAAATTATTTGACTAATACCAAAGATCTCTGTAAAAAGATCTAAAGGATATATAGTTAATACACCTGCTGTACCAACAATAATACCTAGTAAAGTTAAGAGTTTTGAAAATGACTTATTATTTATAGATATGATACTGATCAACAATACCCAAATTCCACCTACAATTTCATTTCCACCGCCTAGTCCTTCAGACACTATACTTATACTTGACCAAATTTGCATGGCATTTTCTGGTGATGTGATTCCGGTTTCAAGTATAGTATTGAGCCCAATATTTGTTATCATACCACAAGCAATTACTAATCCAGCCCAAATAACACCAAAGAGAAGGCCTAATTTAGATAAATCAGGAGAATCTCTTTTAAGTCGTTTATGAATAGCTAACACTAAAACAGTCAATAATACCCCAAATAGTATATAACTTGTGAAATTTAAAATTGATAAGATTTTATAATTCTCAGATAAGAAATTTAATTCTTCAACAACGGTGGCATTTTCATCTGGATATGTTAATATACCTCCATATACGATGAAAGCAGTAATATAAATAAGAGATTGAAATATTGAACATACTCCTCCTATTTTTTGTGTATTTTTCGTTATCATTTTTTATCCTTTTAAATTAAGACGCTACAGCATTTATGTTGTTACCTAGGGTTACTTATTATTTTATTTATTTGTAACAAAACAATAGAAAAAAATAGCTTCTATAGATAATTATTTGATAAGCGTAGAATATCTATGTATGAACGTCAAAGCAAACTTTAAGAAAATAAATTATGCTTTTCTTTGTCATAAACAATAGGAAATGAATACATCCAAATTAACCCTTATAGTTGGGCATATATTAATTTGGCTCCTAAATTATTGGCTCGTAGCCGTAGGTTCTGATTTTAATTGGAATGGGTTTTCTGCATCTGATGAAAGTCTTACCTATGCATATACTTATGGAATATTGTTTAATGCGATTTTATTTTACTCCCAAGTTTTTTGGTTATACCCTTTAATTTATCCGCTTAAAAATAAAGCAATTTATTACATATTAACCATAGTTGTTATTATCATTATTTCTATAATAGAGTCTTATTGTGATAGTATTGTTTATAATATCTATAAAATAGATAAACCTTATTTATGTGGTTTTATAAGCAGTCTTATGGTACATTTAGTATATGTAATAGCAGGTTTTTATTATGCCCTTAAATTGGAGTTTAGAAAATCCGAAAAGCTAAAGCAAAAACTAATAGAAGAAACCTATAAAACTGAATTAAAATATCTAAAAGCTCAGCTAAACCCTCATTTTTTGTTTAATGGAATTAATAATATTTATCATCTAATTGGTAAAAACAACAGTTTAGCAAAAGAAACATTACATCAATTTTCGGATTTATTACGATATCAACTTTATGAAAGTAACAGTCATATTTTATTAGAAAAAGAACTAGATTACGTACTTAAATACATAAAAATTGAAGAAACTCGAAGAGGTACCGATGTTAGATTAGATTATGATATTAAACTTGAAAACCCCACGTTAAAAATAGCTCCTTTATTATTAATTCCATTTATAGAAAATGCTTTTAAACATTGTAGCAATCATATAGATAGTGATTCTAATACTATTAAAATTAATATTTCGGAAGTAGATGGTACACTATTATTAATGGTTGTTAATAGTTATGAAAGACTAATTAATGAAAATAGAGTAGGAGGAATTGGGTTAAATAATGTGCAAAAACGATTAACATTATTATATCCAAATAAGCATCAACTAAACATCACAAAAGAGGAGGTTAATCATATTGTAAACCTTTCTATTAATTTATAACGTTTAAAAAATGAAAGAGTTAAACTGTTTAATTATAGATGATGAGCCTATAGCGAGAGAAGGTATTGCAGATTATTGCAATGAAGTCACATTTTTAAACGTTATTGCCCTTTGCAAAAATGTATTGCAAGCCAATCATTATCTAGAAACTAATCAGATAGATTTAATTTTTTTGGATATAAATATGCCAATTCTATCGGGTATAGATTGGTTAAAGAAGTTAAAGAATTCACCTTCAATTGTTATGACTACTGCTTATGAGGATTATGCATTAGAAAGCTTCACGTACAATGTTTTAGATTATTTAGTAAAACCTATTTCATTTGAACGTTTTTTGCAAGCTGCTAATAAAGTGAATAACTATTATAGTCATAAAACTAAAAATAGAGTATTGTTTTTAAAAAGTGAAAAACAGCTAAAAAAAATCAATATAGATGATGTTTTATTTGCAGAAGCTATGCAGAACTATGTCAAAGTAGTAACGTCTAGTGAAACAATAATTACACATATGTCCTTAAGAAGTTTTAAGGATCAAATGCCTCAAGATGAGTTTATTCAAACGCATAAGTCTTATATAATTTCAAAATATAAAGTTGATAAAATTATAGATAAGCGGATTGTTATTGGTGATCATATAATCCCAATTAGTACAAGATTAAAAAAGACGGTTTTAGTTAGTTTTCAAAAGGATTTGTGATTAAGAATTGATGAAAAAGAATGTTTATGTTGTATATGCAACATTTTTATTTATATTTGCACTATGAAATATGATTTTCAAGAATGTATTGGTTCTAGATTAAGACAGATGTCTAGAGTAGTGGATAATATCTTTAGGAGTTATCTTTCTGATTTTGATATTACAGAAAATCAAATGACCATCTTATTTGCTTTGAGTAAGTTAGAAAAAGTTGAACAAGGAACCATTGGTCAGGTTTTATCTTTGGAGAGATCTACTGTTAGTAGAAATATCAAAATATTATATGCTAAAGGATATATTGAGAAAAGTATGGATTATAGACCGTTGATATCACTTACTGAAGAAGGGAAAGTGTTAGTGAAGAATTTAATTCCAGTGTGGGAGGAAATAATGAATCAGTTATCTGAGAAACTAGGTGATGCGGGATTGAATAACTTAAAAGAATTGGAAAATAAAATTATGTAATATTTTTTTAACTATAATGTTGTATATACAACATAAATCTTTAATCATGAAACAAAATAGAGTAGAAGCATTCTTCAACAAAGTAACTAGAAACCATAAAGTTATACTGATACTATGTGGTATCTTATTTATTACCTCAATATCATTTATTCCAAAGCTTACAAAAGATACTCGATACGATGCTTTTTTACCTGCAAAAGACTCTGTATTAGTAAAACGGAATGAATTGAAGAAACTCTTTGGACTAAAAGATCCAATGGTAATTGCTGTTATTAATGAAGAAGGTATATTTAATAAGAAATCACTAGAGATAGTCCATAAACTTAGTGAGACGCTTAAAAAAGTACCTGGAATTGATCCTGATCAAATTACCAGTTTATCTACCGAAAACAATATTAAAGGTACAGAAACTGGTATTGTGGTAGATCCTTTTTATGAAATAGAAGAACTAACTGAATTAAAGGCGTTAGAGGTTTCTAAAAATATAGATGATTTCGAATTATATCAAGGAAGTTTAGTTTCTAAAGATAAAACTACTACACTTATCGTGGCCGAAATGTTAGATAGCTACGATAGAAAACAACATGAAGTCTACAATAGTTTATATGAAATAGTTTCTAATCTAGAAGAAGAAAATCATACGTTTTATTTAGCTGGTGAGGGAGCAGTAAGTGGATATCTTATTAAATATATTGACGAAGATGCTATGCGTACGAATCCATTTGCGGGATTAGTAATTGCCTTAATTCTAATATTTGCATATCGCACAGTAAGAGGAGTATTACTTCCTAATTTGATGGTTCTAGCTTCAGTAGGTATTGCTCTAGGTTTAATGGCCGCTTTTGGGGTAGATTTTTTTGTAATAACCAATGGTTTACCGGTTGTTCTTATAGCTATAGCGGTAGCAGATGGTATTCATATCCTTGGAGAGTATTATGAATCCGCTGCTAAATTTCCCGAGTATACACAAAGAGAATTAGTAGTCCATACAATGCTCAAAATGTGGAGACCTATCACTATTACTTCTATTACTACTATTGGAGGTTTTATGTCTATCGCATTATCATCATATATGCCACCAATGATATATTTCGGGATTTTTGGAGCATTGGGAGTTTGTATTGCATTGCTATATGCACTCTTTATGATTCCATCCGCAATGATGTTATTGAAACCACAGAAAAGTAAAGTTTTTAAAACAGCTGATACCGTAGATATCTATGGTAACATAATGGTATCTCTGGGCAAAGTCGTAATAAAGCGCCCAAAAGCAATTCTGACTATAGCGCTACTAATTATAATATTAGGTATTGGAGGTGCTCTTAAATTACTGATAAATGAAGATCGAATAAAAAACTTTCAAGGTGATGAACCTTTAGTTCTTGCGGATAAAATTATTAACCAAAAAACTGATGGAACGTCCTATCTAGATGTTCTTATTGAAACACCTAATGAAGAAGATCTTTTCAAAATAGAAAATCTTCATAAAATTGATTCCCTTCAAAATTATATTGAGACGTTGCCTTATGTAAAAGGAAGTACTTCGATTGTTGATTTTATTAAAAAGATGAATCAATCTATGAATGAAAATCGTGAAGAATTTTATCGTATACCAGAAAACAATCAGTTAGTAGCGCAATATTTCCTGTTGTATTCTGCTAGTGGAGATCCAACTGATTTTGATAATTATGTAGACTACGATTATAAGTTAGCAAATGTTCGATTTAGAATGAATTCCGGAGAATATATTAATGAAAAGATGGTTGTTCACAAGGCACAAGAGTTCATTGATACTCATTTTAAATCTTCAAGCATTAAAGCAACATTAAGTGGTAAAGTAGCTTTAGATACACATTGGTTAAGTAAGCTAGGGTTTAATCATTTTTTAGGAGCAATCATTGCTTTACTAGTTGTGCTTATTGTAGCTGGATTTAGTTTTAAATCTTTTACAGCAGGATTTTTAACCGTTGTTCCAGTAACTATATCGGTTCTTTTTCTATATACCGTAATGGGAATTATGGATATCTGGTTAGCAGTAGGTACTTCGATGTTTGCGGCTATAGCCATTGGAGTAGGTGTTGATTTTGCGGTACACACGATTGATAGACTTAAATACTTCCTTAAAGAAGAAAACCTTAAGATTACAGATGCATTTAACCAGTTTTATAAATCAGCAGGAAGAGCTTTACTATTCAATTTCTTAGCATTAGCTCTAGGTTTTAGTGTCTTAATGACGAGCTCTGTCCCTCCATTAAATCAATTTGGATTCTTAGTTGCTGTCGCGGTTGTAGTCAGCTTTATAGGTAGTATGACACTACTACCGGCTATTATTCTAATATTCAAGCCTAATTTTTTTATTAATAAATAAAACCATAGATAATTATGAAAACTATTCTTCTAATTGTGATGTTCGCTATTTTTTTAAATCCATTTGCTGGAATTTCTCAAGAACTTATGAATGGACAGCTCATCGCACAGAAAACAAATGATCGAAATGAAGGAGTTTCTTTAAAACGAGATCTTATCATGGAACTCAAAGACAAAAGAGGGAAAACACGGGTTAGAAAAACAGTTGCACTCAGAAAATACTTTGGTAAGGAGAAACGCCTTGTTATATTTTATAAAACCCCTACAAGTGTAAAAGGAACAGCATTTTTGACTTTTGATTACCCTGATGCGACAAAAGATGATGATCAGTGGTTATATCTTCCGGCATTACGAAAAACACGTCGTATCTCTGCTGCAAACAGAGGAGATTATTTTTTAGGGACAGATCTTACTTATGAAGACATAAAACTAGAAACTAAAATTAGTAATAATGATTACAATTATAAAACCATGGGTAGAGAAAAAATTGATGGTCACGATTGTTATGTGATTGAAGCAATTCCCAAAGATGCATCGATCGAAAAAGAATTAGGGTATAGTAAGGCTAAATTTTGGATAGATTCTCAAATCTGGATGATGCGTAAGTCTGAATCTTGGGATACCGCAGGGAATTTCTTGAAAACAGTTAAGGTTTCTGATATAAAAAAAGTACAAAATATATGGACAATTCATCATATCAATGTAGTAAATCATAAAACTAAACATCAAACTACATTTAAGTTTGAAAATAATGATTATGATGCAGCGTTAGGAGATGACTATTTTACTAAAGAAGCTTTGGTTGATGGATTATAAGAATATATACATCATAGCAATTTTCTATCTGCTTATTTTCCTGAGTGTAACTAAAACTACTTATGCTCAGGAAAAAATAAAAAAAACACTGAAAGAAAAATTAGAAACCAGTTTAGTAGTAAATTCTGATATATCATATGAATTTAAGACAAAAAAAAATCAAAAATCAGAAGTAATATTAAAACCTGAATTCACATATAAATTTACTAGAAAATCAAAGCTTATTTTTAAAGGCCAAATTTATAGTGAGCTTCAAGATAATCTAGAAACAGGTACTCCTGATGAAAATACGGTTTCTGATTTTAGTAAACGTTTGTTTATAGGAGATAGAACGAATTTAGAGTTAAGAGAACTCTATTTTTATACTCGACTTCGAAATGGTTTAAAATTATCGATTGGTAAGCAGCAAATTGTGTGGGGAGAAACTGACGGTTTAAAACTTTTGGATATTGTAAATCCACAAAATTTTAGAGAATTTCTTTTAGATGATTTTGAAGATAGTAGAATCCCTTTATGGTCCATAAAATCTGAATTTGATATTCAATCTATTGGAGTTCAATTGTTATGGATCCCAGATAAAACATATCATATTACACAGGATTTTAACGCTCCTTACTTTACAAAAAGTTTATTTAAAATTCCTCCTAGCGGAGTAACACAAGAATTACATCAAGCGGATAAGCCAACTAAATTTTTCAAAGATTCTGATGTTGGCATAAAATTTACAACTTTTGTTGATGGTTGGGATATCTCGATAAATTATCTCTATTATTATGATGACTTACCAGTTTTTTATAGCAGGTTATCACAGCCTAATACAAACCCTACGATTGTCATTAATCCAAAATATGAACGACAACAGATGGTTGGAGGTACTTTTAATAAAGTAATAGGATCATTTACATTCAGAGGAGAATTAGTATACGTATTTGGACAAAATTTCATCTCTGATGATCCTAATGCCCATTTAAATATTGAAAAAAGTAATGTATATAAATCAGCACTAGGTATTGATTATTTGAAAGGTGAATACTTGCTTAGTGCACAGTTATTTAATGAGTGGCTGGTAGAAGATATTACTCCATATAATAAAGATACGTTCGAAACTAATGTGACATTTTTGATCTCTAAAGAGATGTTGAATGATAACCTAAAGGCTGAGTTGCTTTGGGTTCATAGCATCAATCATAAGGATGGTTATATTACACCTCAAATAAGCTATTGGGTTACTACGAATACGCAATTATTTTTAAATGGAAATTTATTTTACGGAGATGACAATCAATTGTTTGGTCAGTTTAAAGATAGAAGCAGAGCCTCGTTTGGTTTTAAATGGAGTTTATGAATAAAGCAAAAGGTAGAAGGTATAAACCATTAAATATAAAGTAAGCTACGCTTCTAAAAAATCTTCTTCAAAATTAGAGATAAAATCGTGTATGTATTTTCTATTACGATGTTTCTTTTTTACTACTAGATAATGTTTTCTTTTTAAACCATTTTTCCCAATACGCCTAAATACTAGATCTTTTGACAATTTAAAAGAGTTTAATTGCCATTTTGGGGCACACATAATTCCCATATTAGCTTGTATCATTGATAGCGTAATTTCTGTAAACGGAATTGCAGAGATTTTAATTGGATTTATTTTATTAGGCCTTAAAAAATGTTCATAAACTGCTACACCTTCTATAGGAAATGAATTGATTAACAAATGTACATTTGCGAAATGACTAGCATCTAGGTACGCTAAATTATTCAATGGATGTTCTTGATGCATAATAGCAAAAATCTCATCTCTAAATACAGGAATACTAGAAAGTTCATCAGAATTTGGTCTTGTAGTCACAATGGCAATGTCTATATCATCGGATAATACTTGTGATATGGTTTGATGTGTTGCTCCAAGACTTATATCAATATCTATTTCTGGATATAAGATCCCCATTTTTTGAATAAATGCCGGGATAGAATGAAAAAATGATTGACATTCTGCACTTAGTTTAATAGTACCTTTAGCTCCTTCCTTTATGTGTCTTATGGCAGTAAAACCTTCATCAATAGAGCTAAATAGCTTATTGGCCAACTTATATAGTTCAGAACCTTCTTGGGTTAACTCCCATTTATTTCTAGTTCTATAAAAGACTTTAAATCCTAGTCGTTCTTCTAATTCACGTAATTGATGACTTAAGGCCGATTGCGTTAAAAAGAGTCGTTCTGTAGAATTAGCAATACTACCTTCTTCTGCTATAGTTTTAATTAACCTGAAATATTTGAGTTCCATAAACACAAAGATAAGTTGCTTACCTATATGTCATAGCTGAAATTATTTCAGTTATAGTTTTATTTATCTCAATTTCAAAATTATATAAACTTTAATCTTCCTTGTAGTTTTGGGATAAATAACATCAATTAATTAGAGCTTTTATATGAAAACCATTGGATTGATAGGAGGAATGAGTTGGGAATCATCAAAATTATATTATGAATTTTTAAATATCAAGACGAAAGATTTTTTGGGTGGCTCTCATTCTGCAAAATGTATCTTGATTTCAGTAGATTTTGCTGAGATTGAACGATTAACTTTTAACGATGATTGGAATGCTATAGGAAAACTTATGAAACAAGCAGCACAACAATTAGAAAGGGCAGGAGCGGATATAATATTACTATGCACCAATACCATACACTTAGTTAGTGATTATATTTCTGAACATATAACTATTCCTTTCCTTCATATAGCTACAACCACAGGAGAATCTATTAAAAAATTGGGACTAGAAAAAATAGCCTTACTGGGTACAAAATTTACAATGGAAAAAGATTTTTATACCAAGACATTAACAAATGATTTTGGGTTAAAAATTTTAATACCAGAGAAAAATAATAGGCAAGTAGTTCACGATATTATCTATAATGAATTAGTAAAAGGACAATTTACAAACACCTCAAAACAAATAATTATTGAGATTATAGAAGAACTGCAAAATCAAGGAGCGCAAGGTGTTATTTTAGGTTGCACAGAATTACCTATACTAATCTCAGAATCAGATATAGAAATCCCAATATTTGATACAGGAAAAATCCATTCACATGCAGCAATAGAGTGGAGTATAGAATATTAATAAAATTTGCGAATATTTTTAAATATAATGATTTGATATAATGATTTGATATAATGATAGTTAAAAAGCTATATATAAATTTAAACTTTAATTTAAAATAATGAAAAAAATCACATCTTTATCTTTATTTAGAGTATTCATTTTTCTTATTACAAGTACTCTGTTTTCACAAAAGAATAAATTAAGAAATCATATATTATTTTACAGTTCATTTGATGATAAATTATCTGCTGATATATCCAAGGGAGACGGAATGATATATACTGCAGAAAGCTATAAAAAATCAAATAATGCTAAACCTGGATTAAATAACCCTAATGTTGTCCTAGCTAAAAATAAAGGGATGATTGGTGATGCACTTCATTTCACTGAGAAAAACACTACTGCTATTTTTTATAAAGCTTATAAAAATGTTGATTATAATAACAAATCATGGAGTGGTTCTGTATCATTTTGGTTACAATTAGATCCCAATAAAGACTTAGCGCCAGGGTATTGTGATCCTATATGCATTACAGATACGAGATACAATGATGCTGCCTTATGGGTTGATTTTACTGATCATAACCCAAGAAAATTTAGATTAGGAGCTATGGGAGATCTAAATATTTGGAATCCAGATAATAAAAATGATGTGACAAAGTGGGAAAAACGAACGGTAACTATTAACAGACCTCCATTTAAGAAAGGAAAGTGGACCCATGTAGTTATGACTTTTTCCAAAGTAAATACAGCAAACCCTACATTTAAGCTATATGTAAATGGAACATTTCAAGGAGTTATACAAGATATAAATGATCCTTTTACTTGGGAACCTAAAGACGGAAAAATTATGTTAGGATTAGGATATATTGGGTTGATGGATGAACTTGTTATTTTTAATAAAACATTAGAAATTAATGAAGTGAAATCTATTTTTGAGCTCAAAGAAGGTATAAAAACATTATTAAAATAGAGGTTTATAAAAGCATCTAAATAATGTTATTTCAGAAAATACAGAGCAGTAGTGCGAATGGATTGTTTATAGTTTATTGTCTTCCAGATACTTTTTTAAATTGTTTCTATAACTACTACCTACAGGAATCTCAAAGGAATTAATTAACACGCAGCCATTATTATATTGAGAAACTTTTTTTAACGGAATTATATATGACTTGTGTACTCTGATAAAATTAAAACTGTTTAATTTCTCTTCTATCGATTTCAATGTTTTAAGTGCTAGATAATAATTTTTACCACATACAATTTTAGCATAATCTCTCATACCTTCAATATAGTCAATGTCATCTACCAAAACTTTTATAAATTCATCTCCTTCTTTAATATAAAAAGATGGATTTAAGGTCAAATCTTTCTTAGAATCGGGAATTAGAATATTTTGTTTAAAACGTTCTATGGTTGTTATAAAACGCTCAAAGGATACTGGTTTTAGAAGGTAATCGATGACATTTAATTCAAAACTTTCTATTGCATAATCTGTATAGGAGGTCACCATTACAAATTGTGTCTTAGTTTTAGCTAGCTTTACCAATTCTATACCAGAAATTTGTGGCATCGCAATATCTGTAAAAACCAGATCTACTGGATTATCATTAAGATACTTAAAAGCAGCTATAGAACTTGTAAAAGTTTTTAAAATTTCAAACTCCGGAAATCTATTTATATAGTTTACCAGAACATCGATTGCTAATGGTTCATCATCAATAATTATGGTAGTTTGTTTTTTCATTACCCTAGATTGATTTCTAAATTTGCAGAATATATATCGTTGTTATGCTGTAGAACTAAATTATGTTTCTTAGGATAAGAAATTGCTAATCTCTTTTTTAGACTCTCTATACCTTTTCCTTTTCGATTGGTTACATTAAAATGCTGCTTGTCTAGTATACTGTTTTCTACCTTAAACAAAATAATATGATTCTTACATATTATATTAATGCTAACAAATGCATTTTGATCATTGATGTAAAACCCATGTTTAAAAGCATTCTCTACCAAAGTAATTAATAACAAGGGTTCAATATTTTTACCTTCAGCAATTCCGTTAATACTTAACTTAATAGTTGCTTGATCTCCAAATCTTATTTTTTCTATAGCAATATACTCTTCAATAAATTTTAATTCTTGTGTTAGTTTTACCCGTTTGTTAGTAGAATCATCCGTTAAATAACGCATCATCCCAGAGAGTTTCAATATAGTGTTTGGTGTATCTGGGCTGTTTTTTAGAGACATACTATAAAGTGAATTAAAAGCATTAAATAAGAAATGTGGGTGTAATTGATTTCTTAACAGCTGTCCTTTTGCTTGGTTTAATTCGTTTTCTAAATTTTTATATCTATTAAAAAAATCTAATCTATTTATAAAGTAAATAAGAAAATAAAACAGGAAAGTTTTTCCAATAAATTCTGTAGAAAAATCAAATGATCTATCTAATAATACTTCGTTATGTATTCTATATGACTTTAGTAAAGCTACTAATACGATAAGCACAATAAACAGAACTATAAAACTAATCTTATACCACAATTGATTACGCCTTAATACATAATAATATAATAAATAGGCAATCACAGAAAAGATAAAATACTCTACAGCATCACTAGTTAAAAAGAAAAGCCATTTATCAGGAAGCGTATATAGAGCCTTTCTTATGACTTGGAGGACTATAATCGTTATAAAAAGCACATTAAATAGGGTGTTTAGTACTTGTATTTGTTTATCTGATAATTGAAACATATGTGTATTGTGATAGACTGTTGTAAATATATTAAAACATAATTCGGATAAATCGATAATAATACCACGTTTGTCGATTAGTAAACTAGGTTACTCTATTTCTTTTTTATGAGTAGATAAATAAAAATATGTTTGAAAAGAATTCACTTTTAAAACATATAAAAATGAAAACTACTATCATTACTTTAATAATTAGTTTATTGACAATTATTGGTTTTGGACAAAAACTTGAGTTAGAAAAAGCATCTCCTTTCACAGCGGTGACATGGGATAATGATCAGCCAGTAGTAGAATGCAACAATGAATGGTATCATTTCGAAAAGCTAGATCATTTTGATAAAGATGAACTAATACGTTTTTGTAAAAAAGAATATAATACAAGATGGAAAAAACGTTTTTCAGAAGACCTTGTAGAAGTGCTCAGAAGTTTAAATTATATACCAAATAAAGATGTTTATTTGGTTTTGTCTAGAAATGGAGTTGCTAAGACATACACTGGTACATTTACTTTTGAAAATAGACAAAGTTGCCTACACTATAATAACATATCCAAACCTAGTAAAAAGAACACTATTAGTAAAGAAAAAACTAAGAAGAGTATTGGTAAAACAGAAGCCATTGAAGATATAAAACAATTCAAAGAAATTCTAGATAACAGATCATCCTATTCACAACTCTCTAATTTTAATTATTATACAGCGATTGATGAAATTATAACTTTAATATTAAAAAGAGAAGATAGTATTCAGATAGATGAACTTGTATATGAAATAAGTAAAGTTATGGCAGAGATTGGTGATAGACATGCATCAATAAAAAATGAATCATTTGATAAAAAAAATCATGAATCATATGAGCAAAAACTACCTTTTGGGATTACCATTCTAGATAAACAAGTTATAGCAGTCAAAAAAGGATTCAGAAATAATTCGTACCAATACTATTATAAGAACTATCCGTATATTAAAAGTATTAACGGAATACACATCGACACATTAATTACCAATTATAATTATAGAGATAAAAAAGCACCAAAAGAAGCAAAACTTACAAGAGGAGCGAACGCAATTGAGCAATATGGATCACTCTTATTTAATAACAACAAAAGAAATTTAAAAAGGGTAGAAGTGATGTTTACAGATGGAAAGAATGAAAAAAAAGATATACATAAACTAACGCTAGATAGCAAAGGATATGTTTCTACACTTCGTATTGCCAATTACAATGCTATAAAAAACACAACTAATACTGGACAGTTTGACAGTTTAAAAAGGTTATTAACTGATAATATCGGTTATATAAAAATTCCGATGATGTTTAATTATAAAAAGGTTGATAGTCTAGAACATTTCATAGAAACCACGATGAAAGAATTTTCTAACACCAAAGCCTTAATAATAGATATCAGAAATAACCCAGGAGGAACCAGAGATATATTACAAACTTTTGCAAATTATATGATACCACAAGGACAGTCACCGTGGGTAGCCAATGTTGGATATTTACGAACAAATAAAATAATAGATACTGATGAGCATTCAATGAGCAGTCGTTATTTGTATTCTTATAATTCCGCTGAATTCTCAAATTCAGATAGGGTAGCAATCGATGAATTCAATAAAACATATAAAATTGAGCAAGAATTTGACCATTCTAAGTTTAGTGGTCCTTTTTATATGGTATTGAAACATAAAAAAACCTTTTACAAACAGCCAGTTTATATATTAGTAAATGAAAGTAGTTTTAGTGCAGCTACTGTTTTTACAGCTGCTTATAAGGGTTTACCTAATATAAAAGTAGTAGGAGTAACTACTGATGGATCTAGTGGAAACTCAAAAGAAATGTATTTAACCAATTCTAATATTAAAGTAAAGGTATCAACAATGTTATCATTTCAGCGCAATGGAAAAACTTTAGACGGTAATGGAACAGAGCCTGATATCTATATACCAATTGATATAGAACAAATATTTACAGGAAAAGATACGCAGCTAGAAAAATTAGTTGCCATTATTAATGATAGGAAATAGTATATAGAAAATTCACGAATCAATTGAGTCAATATATAAAAGTTATTAATTCTCTTATATAAACATTTCATTTGATTGGACTGGAAAAGGACTTGTATTTACAAATACTACTTTACTACTGTTTTTAGAACCTCCCAAACATTATCAGCTAGGATCTTTTGTCCTTCTATAGTCGGATGTATACCATCCGCTTGATTTAGTTCTGGAATACCTCCAACATCTTTTAAAAGAAAAGGGATCAGTGCTAGCTTATTTTTCTGGGCAAGATCTGGGAAAATATTTCTAAACTCCGTAATATATTCGGGGCCCATATTTGGTGGTAACTGCATACCAGCTAATATGATCGTAGTTTCTGAGTTTTTTTTTCGTACTGCATCGATAATGGATTGAAGATTATTTCGGGTTTCTGTTAAAGGAACTCCCCGCAATCCATCATTAGCACCTAGTTCTAGAATAAAAACATCCACTTTCTGATTAAGTACCCAAGAGATACGGCTTTTTCCACCAGCTGTCGTCTCTCCACTTAATCCCGAGTTGATAACAGTATACGCTAAACCTAAAGAATCCAATCTGTTCTGAAGTACAGCTGGATACGCATCATTAATATCATCTAATCCATAACCGGCAGTTAAGCTATCTCCAAAACAAAGAATGGTTTTAGTAAGAGTGTTTTTAGCTGAGTCACTACTATTTTCAATAGAACTGTCTATGTTAGTTTCTTCTTTTTTAGTAGTGTTTTCTCCACAAGATAATAGTAAACTAAAGAATAAAAAATAACAAAACTTTAAGGAAATCCAATTATAACGAGTATATAAATACGAAACCATTTGCTTATTTTTCCTCTTTTGCATTATCTAATTGAATTAATTGAAAATCAATATGCCAAAGATATTAAAGATTCATGAACTGGAGAAGACTTATAACAGTGGTTCAAAAAAACTTAAGGTCTTAGACAATATCTCGTTTGAAGTGGAAAAAGGAGCTACCTTTTCTATTGTAGGACCTTCTGGAAGTGGTAAAACTACTTTACTTGGACTATGTGCTGGATTAGACAATCAGGACTCAGGTATTGTAGAGTTATGTGGCCAAAATATTCAAGAATTGAATGAAGATGAACGTGCACAATTAAGAAATAAGGAAGTAGGGTTTATATTTCAGAATTTTCAATTGCTACCTACTTTAACAGCCCTAGAAAACGTGATTGTACCTTTAGAATTACAAGGAGTTAAAAATGCGGTTACAAAGGGCAAGGAGTTACTAGAAAAGGTTGGGTTATCAAATCGTTTTCATCACTATCCATCACAATTATCCGGAGGGGAACAACAACGTGTAGCATTAGCAAGAGCCTTTTCAAACAAGCCAACAATTTTATTTGCCGATGAACCAACAGGAAATTTAGATGAGGAGACCGGAGAAAAGGTAATACAGCTCCTTTTTGAATTGAATAAAGAAGCCGGAACTACTTTAGTTATTATATCACATGATCTTGATCTGGCGAATCGAACCCAACAGATACTTCGATTAAAAGGAGGGAAAATTATAAGTAATGAGAAAACGTTAGTACAATAATGAAGATGCATTCCTATTCTAGAACAGATATCGGATGGTTATTAAAGATGGCGTGGCGTGATGGACGATCTAGCATTTCCAGGTTGTTGTTATTCATGGCGTCTATCATTCTTGGTATTGCCGCTGTGGTTTCGATACAATTATTCAGCGAAAATGTAAAACAAAATATACAGGATCAATCTAAAGTATTGATGGGTGCTGATTTTATAATTGATAGTAGACAACTTCCTAATGAAAAAGTTCAGGCTATCATCGATTCATTGGGAGCGGACGCTTACGAAGTTAGTTTCCCGTCAATGGCTGCGTTTCCAAGAAATGGAGCTGCTAAATTAGTACAAGTACGAGGTATGGAAGGCAATTTTCCTTTTTATGGAACCTTAGAAACAGAACCTATTAATGCAGCTGCGGAGTATCAAAAAAGGGGAGGAGCATTAGTAGATGCTACACTCATGTTGCAATATGATATAAAACCAGGGGATTCTATCAAGTTAGGATTGGTTACCTTTCCTATTCTAGGAGCTATTAATTCAATGCCGGGTAGTTCTGGAATCTCATCAACAGTAGCTCCCACAGTACTAATCCCATATCGATTTATAGAACAGACTGAATTGTTGCAATTGGGCAGCAGAAAGAGATATCAATATTTTTTTGAATCACCAGAAGCGGATCTAATTAAATTAGATAAGACTTTAGATCCTATCTTGGATGCAGAAAATGCTGACCTCGATACGCATACCAGTACTAGTCGACGAATAGGTCGTGGTTATGGAAATCTAGGTAAGTTTCTGAATTTGGCAGCGTTTATAGCCTTACTCTTAGGCTGCATTGGTATCGCTAGTTCAGTACATATCTATATCAAAGAGAAATTAACAGATGTTGCCGTTTTAAAATGTTTAGGAGCGAGTAGAAAACAAGCTTTTTTGATCTATCTAATACAAATTGCTGTAATGGGACTTATCGGTGGAATTTTAGGAACGGCCGTAGGTATCGGACTCCAACAATTACTTCCATTTCTTTTAGATGGGTTTTTACCATTTGATGTAGAAGTTTCCATAAGTCTACAGCCAATTTTTATGGGACTACTGCTAGGTGTTTTAATGTCGGTATTATTTGCATTACAACCTTTACTTGCTACTTGGTATGTATCACCATTAGAAGTGTTACGGGTTTCAGAAAAACAAGCTAGAGGATCCAAAAAGATTCGAGTATTTACCTTTGGAGCAATTTTACTTTTTATCCTTTTATTTTCCCTATGGATCTTTAAGGATATACTATTTGCTTTTGCTTTTGTAGCAGGGATTTTTATAACCTTTGCTATTTTAGCGGGTATCTCTGCCTTATTTATTAAGGTAATCAAAAAATATTTTCCAACTGCTTGGGGATTTACGGCCAGAACGAGTCTATTAAATCTCTTTAGACCTAATAACCAGACTACGGTACTTATTTTTGCAATAGGTCTTGGTACTTTTTTGATTAGTACGTTATATTTTACGAAAGACATACTATTAACAAAAACAGCATTGGATAACGGTTCAGACAATGCGAATATTATTTTAGTTGATGTGCAACCAGAGCAGCGTGATGCAGTAATTGCAAGTATGTCTCCGGCTGGATTAGAAGTTATCGATAATCTATCAATCGTTACTATGCGGATGCATAGTATTAAAGGGAAATTAAGTAATGAGATTAGAAAAGATACAACTTCTGCAGTGAATGATTGGGTACTTAATCACGAATTTAGGACTACTTTTAGGGATTCGCTTATTGCTTCGGAATCTATAATTGATGGCAGCTGGGTAAAAGAAGTTAACTCTGGAGAAAAAGTTCCCATCTCAATATCAGAAAGTCTCGCCGAAAATGCAAAGTTAGGAGTAGGGGATCCTGTTATTTTTAATATACAAGGTGTATTGATGGAAACTATTGTTGGAAGCATCAGAAAAGTAGATTGGACACGCCTACAGTTAAATTTTATGGTAGTGTTCCCAAAAGGTGTACTAGAACAAGCGCCACAATTTCATGTACTCACTACATATGTGCCTGATAGCAATAAATCTGCCGCCTTGCAACGAGAGCTAGTAAGTAAATTCCCTAATGTTACTGTATTTGATCTTAGACAAATCTATACTGTTATTGAAGACATCTTGGGAAAAATCTCCTGGGTCATTAATTTTATGGCCTTTTTTAGTATTCTTACAGGTATTATTGTATTAATAGGTTCGGTTCGAAATAGTAAATACCAACGTATTAAAGAGAGTGTATTATTACGTACTTTAGGTGCTAAAAGCAAACAAATTCTTAGTATTACAGCACTAGAGTATTTATTCTTAGGAATACTCGGTAGCTTGGCTGGAATTTTATTATCCTTAATCAGTAGTCAATTATTAGCAACACTATTATTCGAGGAACCCTTTGTTCCTTCTGGGATTCCATTCTTATTGTTTCTGCCTAGTATAGTAATTTTAGTATTGATCATTGGATTAAGTAATATTAAAAGTGTATTACAAAGTCCACCTTTAAATATTCTTAGGAAAGTAGGGTAGCTATAGAATCAATTTTATATGCCAAGATAAGTTTACCTGATACGTATGATTTTCTGTAATTTCAGGTATTATAAATATAATGTATAAACTACAACTATGGGATCGAGTAAGAAAGGTAAAACAAAGATAGACTGGTTACAAAAAGCTCGAGAACATTGGAGTTATAAAGGGGAAAAAAGACCTCCTTTCGCGATTGAACCTAAAGAAAATCAGCGATCGGTTTGGGATTTTCCTCGTCCTCCAATCATTGAAAAAGTTAGTAAGACAGTGATTGTAAATCATAAGGATACTAGGATTGTAGATTCTCGTAATGCTCTTGCAGTATTAGAGACTGCAAGTCCACCAACATATTATATCCCTAAAGATGATGTTGATATGAATACCCTTATTACGATGCCTAATAAGAGTTCTATGTGTGAATGGAAAGGAAATGCGATGTATTGGACATTAAAGGAAATGATTAATGTTCCTGTAGCGTGGTCATATCTTAATCCATTTTCGGAGTTTGAAGCATTAAAAGATCATATCGCTTTTTATCCACAACATCTTGATTGTTATATTGATGGAGAACAAGTAAGAGCACAATCTAGTCAGTTTTATGCAGGATGGATTACGTCTGACTTGGTTGGACCTTTTAAAGGCGAACCAGGAACAGGACATTGGTAAATATGATGTTTTAATAGTAGAAGAGAAGTACCAAACATATCCTACAATATATTTTCATTTGATAATTTTGGCCCTTTTATTACAAACCAGATAATAAAAATCACCTCTCCAATAGTCAGTATTTCTGCAATGTCGAATACCAAATCTAGTTCAGGAAAAACTATTTTGACTAATGCGGTTATGATATATCCTATACCACCTATATACAAGCAATATCCAATCCATACAGGAAGATACTTTGATTTAATAACCAATCTACCCAATGGAAACAACCATAATCCCCAGAAAATAGTAGCTATGGTTAGACTATACCATTTTATATCTAAATGTTCCATCATAGTTAATGGATTGTCCAGAATTGAAAGTGCTAGTAAACTATGAACTTCGCCGAATAAGGCAATTGGTGCTGCAACCAAATTAAAAACAAGCATGAACATTGCTAATGAAGCATCCACAGGTTTAAATAACCGGTAAAGCAATATTGGAATAATGACTACCAATAGTTGCGTAATTATATTTGCCAATATACCAAAGCGGAATAGTAACTCATCCGCTCTAATATTCTTAGCTGTTTCTAATGGGTTTTCATCAACAAGAAAAACTGATGGGATATAAATCAAAGCAAACATACCAATGATCATCCAGAATGGATATAAAACCCTAATTGTTAATACAATACGTTTCATATACTATTAATTTATTTTATTTCTAGTACAATTTTTTAGACTCTTTTAGAAATTGATCATTTCCACAGCTTTTGTTTCATTATCAGCAAGTTTTATATGCTTCATAATGCCTCCGCCAGTTTCATCCCATAACATAAAAGCAATAATATAGTAATCGCCTGGAGGTAAATTTTTAAATTCAAATTCTCCTTTTTCATTACACATTATTTTTCTGGTTTTATGATAGCCTTCTGGATCAGGTGTAAATTTGGGAATTCCACTTTCGATATATACATACCCAGCATCATCATTTTCATATATATAGTTCAACCGTTCCTTCGTATATGGCGAATATGGATTTAGTTCTAATCTAAATTCTTTTCCAAAACGAATATCTCCATCTTTTGATTTGAATTTGGCAACTCCTTTAATACTAGAATTTCCGTTTTTATAAAACCATGCTACATCTTCTTCGTTGAATTCACTCTTTATAATTACCGGTGATTCTGTTTTTTTCGTATTGTTAGAACAACTATAAAAAATAATACATATGAAGATTAAGAGATATCTCATTGATAAAAAAAGGATTTATAAGGTTTAATGAATGAAGAATAACCGCCTTGCTTAGTAAGGTAGAATAATAATATGTGATAACCCTATTATTTTTACAAGCGTTTAAAATCTATAGACGAACGTTCAATTGTTTTATTATAATAATAAAACAACCTTCTAAAATTTAGAAGGTTGTTCATAAAATTTATATTATTCTAAGAGAATAAGCCCTTAGTTGATTACTAATTTTAAACTGCGTTGATTTCCTGAACGATCCAAAATTCTTACCAAATACAATCCAGATTTAATTCCAGAAATATCGATTTTCATTTCGGTAGTACTTCCTGGTACTGTTAATGATTTTAGTTTTTTTCCGCTAAGATCAGAAATCGTGATGATGCTATTCTTTAAGTCCGTTGTATTCTTCACTGAAACACTTGTAGTTGCAGGATTCGGGAATATTTCAAAGAACGTGCTTTCGATTTCATTTTCTCTATTCACTTCAGTTTCACAAGTTGGTGCTGTTGTAGCATTACTAAAATAAATAGAGTAATCCTTAGCTACCAGTACAAAGTTTCTTTCATCTATAATTACAAAGTAATCTCCATCCAAGCCGGGAATACCTGTATTAATCAAAGAAATCTGAGGATTCGACTCATTGAAATTTTGTATAGCATTTGAAAAATCAATGTACCACGGAGCAATATCTAAATTAAAAGAAAATTGATATAAACCATTATTTGCTAAATTCCAGTTTAGCGTAAATAGGTTGACAGTATCCATATTTGGACCTCCAGTTCCTAATACATAGATATTTTCATACGATGTATTTATACTAACTAAAGAAGTCTCCGTCGGTGCGCCGAAAGAACAATCACCGGTTGGAGGATTAATAATAATATCATCGGTCACTGTAATCATAACTGAAGCGGTATCAGTGCCACCATTTCCGTCACTAACCGTAATCGTGGCTGTATAGTCTCCTGTTGTATAGGTATGAGTAGAAATAGCTTCTGTTCCAGAAGTTCCATCACCATAATTAATACTATAGGTAAGTGTATCACCATCTGCATCTGTAGACTCCGATGCATCCAAAACTACATCAAGAGGAGTTACTCCAGTAGTTGGAGTAGCAGTTAGTGTAGCCACAGGAGCCGTATTTACAGGATCTATAATATCACCACATAGCGGAGCTATATCAGAATTACTAAAATAAATAGTAAAATCTCCAGTAGTAGAAACCAATACTAGATTATCTCCATCTAAGGTTGCATAATAACTACCGTCCAATCCAACAAAACTAGAACCGGTAATAGTAAGTAGTGATCCAGCAGCATTAAAGTTTTGTGTAGACACCTCAATTAAGTCATTATACCAATTTGGAATACCATTGTTGGTACTTAGCGAAAATTGATATAAACCATTATTTCCTAAGTCCCAATTGATAGAACAGTTAGCAATATTATCTAAATTTGGCCCACTATCTCCTAATACATAAATATTAGAATATGAGTCATTTACAGACGGTAGAGGAGTGGCTCTTGGTGTGTCAAAAGGACAAATTATTTCCTCACATGCAGTATCTACAACCAAGTCTATGGTTTGTACAACACCGCTACTAAAAACGCCATCACTAACTGTTAGCGTCACTATTGCGCTATCTTGACCAGTGTAGCTATGAGAAACATTAACACCTTCTGCAGTTGTACCATCTCCAAAATCCCAAGAGTAAGTCAATGTATCTCCATTAGGATCAAAAGAATCACTAGCATCAAACTCCACATCTGGTCCTCCACATCGACCATTATCACTTGTAAACAATGCTACAGGAGGTTTTGGTTCTGTTGTCTGACCAAAATCGACATCACTAGTAGAGTAGAAGGCTTCTTCAGTAAGAGATCGTTGCCAAATACTATAAATAACGTGTTTACCAGTTCTTGCAGGCAGTACAACATCTATATTGTCAGTGGCAGACGCTTCTCGTGGTTCCGTTTCTACCAGAAGTTCAAGGCTATCCCATGTTAACGGTTGATCCGGAGTCCAACTCTCTTTAGTAATATATACTCTATAATACAATGTTTGATGCGGAGCAGAATTTGTCCAGGTTACTGTAAATGGGCCAGGAGTTACTGGTGTAGCAATCCAATCATCACGTACTTGATCAAGTCCGCCGTATTTATCAGGTCGTCCAGCACTGGCGAGATTGCCATCTGCGATAATTGCTTGATGCATGCCATTGGCATCCATTCGCGCAACTTCATTCCAGTCATATAAAGCTTGAGTACCATATATGGCAACAGCATCTATACAGGCAGGTGAATCTGGACTTTCAGGATTTTCCTGAAAACAAATCCAAACCCTACTCGGAGGACTTGTAACAGTACCATGTGAAAAAATGGTTTGAATGCTTGGAAAAATAAGAGCAATGCACAGAATTAGAGGCGCAAAGCATTTTTTCAGGTAGGATATAATCCGACCTGAAATTTCGGTTTTAGAGTTTGTTTTTTTCATGTTGTTATTGAATTGTTAGTATTGAATTACGTATCAAAAAAACAGGGTGGTTCAATAACAAGTATGAAATTAATATTTATTATCCTTCATAGGATTGAATTAACACTTTTTAAGTTAATATTTAACATAAATGAAATTACTATTATGCTTATATTTTTGAGAACTATATAAATATATTGTAAAACTAATCTGCGCCAACGGTAGAAAATAAACTCATTATGAAACCAATACTATTCCAACACATATGTAGTCCCAAAGAATATAGAAAACCATAATGCATTCTGATATATCCATAAGAAATAGCAGATACCAATTTAGGCAAAGTGATTAATGGTAATAGCAAAATATGTTTTACGTTTATTTCATAATTTAAAATATGCATCCAAGCAAAAGACACGCTTAAGGCATAGAAGATCCACTTAAAATTTATGTTCCAGAATCTATCTAAGGTATTTTTTATTCTTGATTGAAATAGTATAATAGAAAATATAATTAATGCTATGAGTGCAATTAAAACACGAATCTTAAAGTGATTTTCTGTATTGCTTAAACTAGTATGGTAAACTCCTTTAGTTACCGCATAATACGTTAAAACACTTACTGTAAAAGGTACATAAATTGGTTTAAATTTTAAAGAAAGTCTAAATGCAATCTCTTCTAGTAAAGGAAGAATAATGATACTTAATAAAAATATGGTTCCTGTAGAATACAATTCATTCCATCGTATTTTAGTTTGATTTACTGGATCTATAATTATAGTAACCAAGCCACCAATTATAATAGTCAAAACTGTTTTAATTACAAAAATAGTCCAAGTTCCTTTTACATTTTGAAACACTGTTTTTTTATCCGGTTCTATATACACAGGGTTTAAAGAATAGTGTATGAGATTTAAGAATTCTTGATAATAATGTTTAAGGTTTACGAATCTTAATTTCATTTATAAAGTTTTGATTAATTATTTTATGCTAATTAATACATATAAAAGATAAATCTATATTCATATTATAAAAAGCTCTGACGGAATTATCATTTACACAGATTTTATTAGCTTCTTGCTATTATTTAATCAAGAATTCTAAATAAAAAAAGCTATAACTATAAACGTAAGATTTAAATCATAAAAGCCTTAAAATAAACATTAATTATTCCTTGAACTTATCGAATGGACAGGAGGGAAGTGTAATGTTCGTGGAATGGGATTCTATATATTAATATAGACAATTTGTATCTCTAAAGATTGTTCAATAAGAAAATCAGACACCAATTGCATTATACTTAATTAAGCATTGGGAACTCTTATGTTGCTATAGGTGCTTCCATGCAATGCTCAGGTATACCAAACCCATCGATTAAAACACCAATATGTGGTCGCAATTCTGTAGAGAGACGTTCTACATGTTTACGTAATGCTTTCGATTTCGTTCCACCAATATAGCCTTGTTCTAAATACCAAGAAGCGTCTTTTTTCAATTCATGTAATGCATACAAGGCGCTTATTTTTTGAAATAACAATCTATTCTTTTCATCTTTAATTGTATCCGTAAAGTCTGCAAACGTACTATAAGCTAGTTCTACACTATATGCTTTTCCTAAAGCTAATAAATGCGTTTGTACCTTTAAAAAAGCTTGATATGAAGGGATTCCTTTTTTTACATAATCCCGAATACGCATAGCGACAGTATATGTAAGCCTTCTTGTTCGATAATTAAAAGCATGTTTATGAAATTTTACATCATATAAGTGATCTTTGTCTGTATTATTGATGTAAATAGGATTAATAGTATTTAATTTATCTCCAATTCTTGCACCTAATAATTTAAGTACAGCCGTAAAACCAGCACTATTAAATTCTGATTTAAAATCAGACAA
Source organism: Aquimarina amphilecti (assembly GCF_900109375.1). Taxonomy (GTDB): domain Bacteria; phylum Bacteroidota; class Bacteroidia; order Flavobacteriales; family Flavobacteriaceae; genus Aquimarina; species Aquimarina amphilecti. The sequence goes on along the minus strand of NZ_FOAB01000001.1, from coordinate 668,826 downwards.
GACTCCCTTAGCGGCTAATTGCAATAATACATGGTTATCGCCTTCAAAGGTTGTGAATATATCGACATCTCCTTTTAAATCAGTGATTTGATTTTCCATCAAATATCCCTTGCCACCACAGGCTTCGCGACATTCTTGTATAGTATTATTAGCAAACCAGGTAATGATAGATTTAAGTCCAGCTGCTTGTGTTTCTATTTTTCGCTTGTCCAGCACTGTTGTATCACTATACTCTTTCATCATATGCGTGAGTGTAATATCGTATACATAACAGCTAGCAATTGCTGGGGTTAAACGCAATTGATGGCTTGGATAATCCATTAACAAATCTTCTTGAATCTTTACACTATCATTAAACTGTCTTCTTTTTAATGCGTGTTTTACTGCAATTGCTAATGCTTTTTTAGCACCACCAAGTCCAGCGCGAGCAACGCAAATTCTACCGCCAACCAATGTGCCTAACATGGTGAAAAAACGTTTACTAGGATTTTCTATATCAGAATGGTAGGTTCCATCGGGTTTAATATCACCATATTTATTTAATAAATTTTCCCTTGGAACTCGTACTTGATGAAACCAAATTTTACCATTATCTACACCATTGAGGCCTAGTTTATAACCATTATCTTCTATAGTAACACCAGGAATCAGTTTGTGTTCTGCATCACGAATTGGAACCAAAATAGCATGAACTCCATGGTTTTTTCCTTCTACAATTAATTGTGCAAATACAGAAGCCATAGATGAATGCAATGCATTTCCTATATATTCTTTGTTATCATTTTTTCCTGGTGTATGAATAATGATAGTATCCGTTTCTTTGTCATATGTTGCTGTAGTTTTAACGCCTCTTACATTGGATCCATGTCCTGTTTCGGTCATAGCGAAACAACCTAAAAGTTTTGCTTTTCCGGTTTCGGATAGATATGCATCGTGATGTTTTTTAGTACCCAATTTTTGAATACTTCCTCCAAAAAGGCCAAATTGTACTCCAAATTTTACCGCCATACTACCATCTACATACATCATGTTTTCAAAAATAGCGGCATATGCAGGCATATTTTCAGTTCCTCCATAAAGTGTAGGGTATGCCATGGCACCATATCCTTCTTTTGCTAAGAATTCTACTTGTTTGAGTACGTGCGCTCTAAAACTTTCTTTATCTCTTTTTATGGACCAATTAAAAATTGGATCTTTTAATACATCTCTAAAAGTATCAATAATAGAAGCATGATCTCCTTTTAATATCGCATCTAGTTCAACGGGATTGTAATAACTAGAAGTAATTTCTTTTATGATCTCTATTTCGAATAAGTGATTATAGTGATTTGGCTGAATACCAAGGTTAATCTCAATGTCTTTTAGATGTGAATTAAACGGACATTCATCAAAATGATGGCAGATCATTTTTTGACTAAATGTAGAAAGGGGATAGGTGTCACTTTCTACCAATTTTATTTTGGTATTAGAAATTACTTTTTTCCAATGCTTAAGTTCCTGATATGCAGGAGGAGTTTTTTTATCTAGATAGCCTATAAGATAGTTGTAATCTTCTTTTGTAAGTGTATCGTCTTGTTCAATTGCTTTTTTTACGACGGAAGTTTCGGAATACGATAATAAGTTATCAGACCAAATCACATAAAAAAAAGGGATATACTGTAAAATTCCAGGAGAATAATTTTTTGTTTCCATACAATGAATTTACAACAAATAGTATAAATATAAAACGAGTTTGTATAATTGGTCTCAGGAATCAATTATATAAATTTCATTATACTTTGAAATGATGTGGTTGGAAATATTTTTTATGTATAAATAGCATAAACGTATTTCAAAATGTCCTTACATGCTAATCGCTGAGAATCGCGTATTTGAAAATTTCTTGATCATTGTACGGAATACAAGATTTATGAGAATAGTAAAAAAAGGTGTTAGTTAGAATATTATATATAATCGAAAGTTTTTAAATTATAGGAAGGCTCTGAAATATTCTATTTTACATAATATAAATTATAGTACAAATGTATATTGTAGCAAATTGGCGGATGCTTGCATTTTACATAGTTGCAGATATAACGACACCGTTAGGTGTTTTATATCGTCAGTAATTATGTAAAAGCCAATTTGCGGATCTTTAGTTCTATTGTAACTATAATGTAGTATTATGTAAAATATCCCAGGATAATTCTATTTCATAGTAATCGTAGCTACTGGGGTCATTAAAATTATTTTAAGGCGTTTATGATTAAACCTCACGTTTATCATTTGTATCTATAATTTGCCGCTATGTACGGAATAATTCTAAAGATTAAGAATCTTTGGAATTGTTAGCGAGCTAATGCGGCTGGGGTTGCCTATGCGCTCGATTGTTTTATAAAAATTAAAATGCCTGATATGGCATTTATTTTTACACACAATATCCAACCGCATAGCCCACACCAAAAAAAGCAAACACTTTTAGTTAGCTTATAAATCACGTATTCGATAAAACATACGTAAAAAAAGTTTTTATGAGATTCTCGTGAAGTTCCCGCAAGAGTATAAAATTACTCTGACGAGATAATTTCTATACACTTGCTCTAATTGTGCTATAATTCAACCTTTTTTGATTTGTGCTGTTTAAGAACATTTAGAATTGGAATTTGAAATCGTGACTATTAATGGTTAATTATTATCTTTTTTTCTTGATAAAAAAAGAAACAAAAAAATCAAGGCTGCACAAAACTTTGGAAACAATGTACGGCTCTCCCGATAGCTATCGGGACGCTATATTTTAGAAAGGCTTTGTTAGTCTTAATATAGATTTGATAAAGCCTTTAAACCTTTATATACTTTAGATTACTTAGTCTAACTCTCTAAAAAATAAACGCTCATTCGCCTATTGTTTTAACCAAAGTTTTATGAGGCCGTCTTGCCAACGCTTCATCTGAGTAGAAATGCATTTTCTATTTTACATAATATTATAAAACTAAGGTTTTAGTTTATCAATCATATTTTCTAGCGAGTACTTTGCTAATTTAGGAATTGTATTACTAGATACTTTAATCTCCCAATTAGATAAACTAGGCATTAAACTTACTTCGTTATCTATGAATATGTTGCTGTTAGATTGTGTTAAATCTTTTGATGGAATTAAATAAACAACCTTCGGGTGTTTCTCCATCATTAAAACTAAGGCGATAAACAAGTTATCTTTTAGTTCTCCTAAATCTTGTTTTGATATTTTAATACTACGTTGTATAGTATCTAAATCAATGGATTGTAGATGTAATTGATTATCTCCAATTAAAAAATCAACTCCTTCCCTCCCATTTGAATTTGCGGCTAATTCTAAATCAAAGCTTTTAAGTTCTAATTTTATGAAATTTAGTTCTTTCATCTATTCATCATTCATCATTCATTAGTACAAGATAATCCGTTAGAGTATCTATTATCTCATTATTTGATAAAGTAAATTTTCCTTCTAGGAATTCTTTAATATTATTTTTAAATTCTTCTGTAGTTTCTACTTTTTCAAGATGTCTTTGTATATCTGTGCCATACTCTTTTTCAATTTCTTCTAACCATTCGTTTTCTACCCTATTTTTTTTACTAAGTCTATTTCTATATTCCGATAATTTCCAGATATTAAACATCATTTGTGAAAACGATTCTGCATTTTCGTTTATAGGTATAGTTTTTAGAGTTATATCGTTTAATGAAACCAACATTGATTTATCAACGTTTATTGGTATTGGGTTACCATAATCACTTTCTTCAAACTCTCCAGTATCGATAAAATTTTTGAATCTCTCAAAGAACACTTTTTGAACCCTAAAACCATTACTTATTGCTTGTGAATCTTGGATATTGATAAAATTAAAGAAATCGATTTCTGTAGAAGATAAATCTACTAAACCTTCAATTAGATATAAAGAGTCTTCTTCAAAATTCTCAGGGATTAATCCAGTTATACCAATTACTACTTCGCTTAAAGTTTCTGTTTCTATTACTCTATTTGGTAGGTGAAATGAAAAATATGATTCATTTTCAAATTCTTTAATTATATGATGTATTTCCTCTAATCTATTTTTATTATATGCTTCCCACCAATTTCTTATTGTTGTCTTAGAATTAAATAATTGAGTTCTATTTGAATCAACAAAGTAAAATACATAATATGAAACAGTAATAAGTAATCTATTATACCAATTTTGTTCTTCTATTTTTAAATTAGATATATCAGAATACATAAAAGAAGATTCAACTACTTTATCAAACGAATCTTGCATTAGTATAAGTTTGTAAAAAACAGCTTTTAAGTTTATAAATGCTACATTTCTGTCATTGTCTTTCTTGGGTTTAATTATGTTACCTAATTGGTTTAGAGTATTACTTAAAGATGAACACCAATCATTTATTGCTTTCTCATTTTTAGAAAATTGTCCTTTATCAAAATATTTTTTTGATTGCCGGTTATATCCTTTTGTTTTGCTTAATAAATTCGATAAGGTTGTAATTTGCGCTATTAATCTATTTAAAGAGGACTTAAATTTAGATTGATTTCCTTCCATTGAAGATTCGAAATACCTTACACATATTTTCGCAAAATTCAATGATTCTTCTCTTAGCTTTACGTATTGATTTTGCCATTCGTAACTGGAAGATGAACGATACTTATCAAGAATTGTATTGTTCCATATTTGATTGATATGCACATCAAAAGTATCTACAATATTTGCATTAGGCATTGCTTTAATTGAATTTTGCAGGACTATTTTATAGACTTCTTCATTTGGAAAAGGAAGAATAATAGCTTTAGTGCAATACTTACTATAAATGGGTAATAAACTAAAAACGGTTTGAATCCTATAAACGCTAAATTCATTAGCCTTGTCAGCATCTTTATCTAATAAATATTCTATATGTACATCTTTACCTTTTTCTCTTATAGATAAAGAATTGGTTTGCTTTTTTAATGTACCAATAATTAAGTTTTTATGTGTTTTGATGAACTTTAAATACTTTTTAGGATTTGAGATATTATAATAGCTGAAAAGTTCAGAAGCTTCATCTATATTTTCTTTCTCTAAAATCTCTAACAATTCATTTTCATTCAACTCAATTTTTAATGGTATAGAAACTGATAGTTGTTTAAACCATTTAATGAGAAAACCTAAACCCTGATAACTTTCAGTCTTATTCGAACAATTATCAATATGATTTGACAAATTATTAGCAAAGTTTACTATATCAGATTCTGTTATACTATATGAAGTGAGTTCTTCTGTCTTTTCCGAAAGAAAGTTTAAACCTGTTTGCTTTTCTCCTAAAGATTCACTCAGGTCTTTTATTGTATTCAATTTCGTAAATGGTAATGTTTCAGTAATGAATAACTCTATACCACCGTGATTAAAAACTTCATCGAAAACTTCTTTATTTTCTGTCCAATATTGTAACGGTTCACTATGCATTAAACCGTCAATTGCATAAACCATTTCAGAAAATTTTTGTTTTGAAACAAGCTTAGCTAAATCATCATAAAATTCATCTTTTAATTCACTTTTTATAAGTGGGGAGATTGCAATAAAATAATCATAAATAAAATCCTCTGTAATTATTTTATATAGAGATAATAAAGTTTCTGTAATAGGTACGAAATTGTTTAAGATATCTACCAAATGTTGTGACCTTACAGGATGGAGTCCTTCAATAAACTCTTCATCAAATCTTAAGTAGAATTCTTTTTCTAATTGTTTTAAAGCCTCTCCTCTATCAGTTGTAAATCCAATATATTCTTGAATATGATTTATAAGTTTTATTGATTTAATTTTTAAATTTAAGACATCAGCAATAGAAATAATACGAAGAATTTCAATTTTTGAATTAGCATCATTCTCAGAGTTTAATTCTTTAATCTGCGTGTTCAATCGATTAGATATCATTTCCCCTTTGGTTAATAGATATACATATTCAATTAATAACCCTTTTGACTCAATTTTTTCCCATACAGATTGCCAGTTTGAAATCTCTAAATGTATTTTACCTCTTTTTTTTAGTTCAAAAAATATTTTCTTAGCTTCATTTATAGATAAACTTATATCTATAATTTTGATGCTTGTTTTAGATAAATCCAACCCATATCGATACCAATCTACTTGACGAGTAGTTATTAGAAACTTAACAGGTAAATTATGTGTGACATCTATTAATTCATGATATTTTGATAAGATGTTATTCAGTCCATCAATAACAATAATTGGCAATTCGCCAATTTGTACTCGAGATTTTATAAAATCAAACAAGCCAGAAATATTACTGTTTTCATTGCAATATTTTAATTCGTAAACAGAGTAACCTTTTTGTTTTAATTCAAAACTTGTTTGCCAAACTAAAGTAGATTTTCCTTGACCGCTTGAAGATTTAATTACTATTACACTAAACTCATTTAGAGCTTTTAAAATTTGATTATGCCACTCATCTCTTTTTACTGGTAAATTTTGAACTATATGAATTGGTCTTGCCGCTTTTCCTTCGTAATAATCATCCCTAACGATTGAGTTATCGTTACTATCAAAATCAATTTTTTGTATCCAATTATTTTCAATTGCAGGATTGGTAGGACTTTTTGAAAAAGATTCTGTTACTGATTGAAATATTCTTTTTAAATCTAAATACGATATTGATGTACGTTCTTTTGAACAATTAAATGAACTGTAAAAAAGAGCTTTTAAATATTGATTTTCTGTACCTAAGTTGATATTGAATTTTTCAAGTAAATACTTATTACAATTTTCTATTAAATAGGATTCAGAAACCTTCATAAAACCAATATTTCTTATAAAAAAATCAAAATTAATATCAGAAATATCAAATGATGAATCTTCAAATTTCTGTTTCCAAAAAGTAACAGTTTTATCGGTTATTTTTTTTATTACTAAGTCATTGAAATTTCCTTTAGTTAACTTAAAGTTATAGACAAGTTTTAAATTACAGTTGGGATTAACTTTGAATGCTTCTAAGAAGTTTTGCAAAACTCCCATTTTCCAAAAACTACCTGCATCTATTGTGTTGATAGATGATTTAAGTTGTATGTATTGATTATTATCTATCTCAATAATATCCAAGTCTTCGATACCTTCTAAACGTATAGATTTTGAAAGATTTGAACTATCCAATTCATTTAAAAGAGTAAAACAAGAATAGAGTAATTGAAACCCTACTCCTCGAAAATTTATAGCACCTCCAGTTCTCTTAATTGCTAAGTTATTGAGTGCTATATTCAAATTCTCATCTATAGAATAGGGAATATTAATAGTAGGCTTTTGTTTTTTAGTTCTTTGTTTTCTTCTTTTAGATTTTGACATTACTTTTAGTCATTAAAAATTTTATTCAAAGACTTATCATCCTTGATATTATTAAAATCTTCATTATTAATGATATCATCTTTTTCAAAAACCTCACCACTATCTAGAGATTTTTGCAACCATAGTATAGAATTTTCAATGTCTCCTTTCAGGGAATAGGCTCTGGAAACTTGAATAGAACAACATCCGTTATCCAATGTTTCTGCTTTTTCTAAAAAACCTATTGATTTTTCTAAAAAATGTTCGTTTATTTTAGGAGAAGCTTTATACTTTTCTATATATGCTACACCTAAGTTAATATATGCATTAGAGTGGCTATTATCTTTTCCTAAGACTTCTTCTAAAATTGAAATAGAATCATTTAAAGCTGTTTGAGCTTCTTCATCCTTTAGTAAACGAGATTTATGTAGTAAACAAAAGCCTATATTATTTAATGTATTAATATCAGATTCATTTATTTTTTTGGCTTCATTATATTCTATAAATGCTTTTTCACAATATTCAAGACTTTCTAAATGCATTGACAATGACATATATTTATTACCTAAACGATACTTTATTTCGGAATTTACTCCATATTTATCTTCTAATTTTTTTAGGATTTCTATAGCCTTATCATAATGTATTTGAAAGTTTTCTTCATCAAAATCTCCATATTCACCTAGGATGGAGGCTAATAATAAGTTATGAGATAGCTTATCGTTTTTTTGTATTGCCATTTCAATATGCTTAATTGAATTCTCAAAATACTCTTTATTGTTACTATCACTAATATTAGCAAGTTCCCAGTAAGTAGAAGCTAGCCTTTCGTAAACAATATCGTCGTTAGGATAAAATTCAATTCCTTTATTGAAACTTTCAATAGCATTATGAAGTTCAACCTCTTTTTTATCAATCTTTTCTTCTTCAAATGCTATTTCCATTTGAAGCATACCTGAATTACTAAAAACTTCAAACATTGTAGGTTCATATTTTAAAGCTTCTTTTAAATCTTCTAATAATTGTCTTCTTAGTTGATTATTTATTGTTCCATTAAAATTGGCTAATTTTAATTTTGATAATGCTCTATTCAGATAAGGTCTTCCGTAAGTTGAGTCTAAAGAAATTGCTATATCATAATAAGATAATGCTGCCTTCATTATATATTCTTTTTGAGCTAAAGGTTTAGCTTCTCCAGCCTTAAAGGTATCATTGGCATAGTTATATACTACAACAGATAAGTTTCTTATAAGTTGTTTTTCTCCTGTAGCAAGAACTCTATTCTTTAAATCTTCAAAGTTTGTCCCAGATGGTTTCTTTTTTTCGTTATAAGATTCTATTTCATCGAGTAAAACTTTATTTGCATCACTTGTATTTGTTAAACGAATATTCATTGCCTCGATAAATCGGTCGGTGCCATAAGCATTTTTTATTTTTATAGAGCTTCCCGAAAAACTTTCAAAACCAATTAACCCATCTTCAGGATTACCTAAAATCATTATAGGCTCAATGTTTGATAAACTACCTTGGATTATCTTATTAGATTTATAAGACATCTTATGCTCCTTAAGTAAAGAGAAAAACTCATTAATGAAGGACAATGCATCTTTTATTGTTGGAAGTAAAAAATCATCTAGGCTGACGGATTTTTTAAATGTTCCTTCAATTTCAACTTCTTTACCTTTAATTATAATAAACTCATCATCAATGAGAGAATATGATGAGTGTGCAAAAGCATTACGTATTCTATTATAATATAATGATTGTAATTGTATTATAAAATCTTCAAATCGACATTGAACTCCGTGCTCTAATAAGCGTTTAAGTTTTTCAGTTGGAGTTATATCATCTTGGTCAAATCTATTATATAAATCCGGAATGTATCGTAAGTCCTGAGCAGTAGCGACTCTTAACAAATTACCTAGAACATTATAGAGCTCATCCATCTCAAATACATGTCCATATAACAAAAGTCCCAAACGAGTTTTTGTATGTTTATCAGATGTATTATCAATAAGACTTTCTATCTCCTTTATTAACCTTTCACTCTCGTACAAATGTGAAAGAAATCTTTGGTCACCCATTCCATTATAACCAATAAGGATATTTATAAATTGAAATTCATCTACTCGTTTTGCTAAATCAAAAAGCCTTTTTAGTTCATTAATAATATTTACATTAGGCATATTTTTCTATAATTTGATTAATTCATAAAGATAATAATTGTTAAGAAGTGAAAACCTACGGAATTCCGTAATTAATTGAAAATTAGAGAAAACAATCCCATTCCATACACATTCCCACTTCACTCCTATCGTCGCTTCGGGCAAAGAGTATTCCATTACATTTTTTAAAGAAACATTTGAGAAGAAAAAAATTAAAGAAGAATAGTACTGGTAAAAGCTTTTTACCAAAGCAAAGTTACATAACGCAGAACATTATAGTACAAATGTATATTGTAGCAAATTGGCGGATGCTTGCATTTTACATAGTTGCAGATATAACGACCCCGTTAGGTGTTTTATATCGTCAGCAATTATGTAAAAGCCAATTTGCGAAACGTAAAGCTCATTCGTAGCTATAATGTTCCCAGCCACATCAACCCGCAGATTTAATAAACTGATTCATAGAATCAATTTATTAAACTCGTGTAAAATATCCCAGGATAATTCTATTTCATAGTAATCATAGCTACTGGGGTCATCATAAAACAAAAAATAGATAGTTTAAACATCCTGCTCACATTTGTATCTATAATTTGCCGTTATGTACGGAATAATTACAAAGATTGAGAATCATTATAATTATTAGCGAGCTGATGCTGCTGGGCTGCCAACCGCTTTATTGCTTTGTAAATAAAAATGCTTCCGGCCACATCATCTCACAGTTCATAAAATTTATCTACTAGATAAATTTTATTCTCTCGTCTCTACACACAATTTGCCAACGCTTGGCCACTCAAAAAAAAGCAACCACTTTTAGGTGCATTATAAATCGCGTATTTGATTAATCATGCGTGAAAAAAGTTTTTATGCGATTCTCGTGACGTTGCCGCATAAGCATAAAATTACTCTAACGAGATAATTTCTATGCACATGCTATCTGTAGAGCCTTGATTAATCCTTTTTAAATAATCCTTATCTTTTTTTCTTGACCCTTCGATAAACTCAGGGTAAATGACAAAAGAACAAAAAAACCTGTGCTGAGCTTGCCGAAGTATCAAGGCTGCATAAAACTTTGGAAACTATCACGGCTCATTCGCTATATTTTAGAAAACATTCTAGCTCTTAAGATGTAAAACAGATCTGCATCATTTTGATAATGCTTAGTCAAACTTTCCAAAATTGGAATAGCTTCCTTCCATTTTTTACTTTTAACTAAGCTTAAAGCCTCATTTCTCTGATTAAAATAGTCTAAAGAATTTTCAATTCTATTATTTTCAGTTTGAGCGAAAGTGTAATTAATATTTATAAAAAATAATACGATTAGACTTGATGTAATTACTTTTTTCATAGTTACTTTTGATTATTTAATTAAGAATATTTACAGGGTCAACTGTTACTATTTTACTTGAATATTTTTTTCAAATTCCTCTGCTCTCTTTATTTGTTCTTTGAGATTCCATTCAAAATCAAATCTATTCTTAAGGAATACAGCGATTGAATCAAGTCCAATTTCAGTTCTTCGTTTATCAATATTTTCTGGATCAAAAACTGGCCATAAATTAAAACTTTTGGTTTCTGGATAGTATTTCATTTGACCACCATAGATTTGTAAATCACCTCTTTCGGTTGCTATCCTATCCTCTGCCCGTACCAAGAATCGTGGTTCTAATTTCTTATCCTTAACAGCCTGTCTCATCATTGGAAGGTATTGTATTCGAACTTCATTATCTGAGTGTTGAATTACATTACAAATAGTCCAATTTCCTTGCTCTCCTGCTTTTTCTTTCGTTGGCCATCCATAATTATCTAGAATAGTCTTTACTTTTTTTTCATTAATAGTGTGGTTTTTTTCGATAATAGTTTGTTGCTCTTTAACTAACTCCGAGTCCACTCCGTATATAGCTATTAATGAATCTCTTAATCTAATTGGGGTTTGTTCAGTTGTCCAAATCGTATCAAGTACTTCAATTAGATTTTCTTCTTTCTCTAAAGCTGTCGATACACCTTTTGAATTGGTCTTATTTGAACAATTGAGCAGAAATATTAAACAGGATAATAAAATATATTTCATCTTAATTTGTTTTATCAATTAACCGTTATTACCATAAACATTGTTAGCAAACACTTATATATTCTATTTTCCGTATAGATATTCAGCTGCAGCCTCCGCCATCTTTTTCTGGTCATGTCCTACATTGGTTACTAATTCAAGTTTCCAATTGAATTTCATTCCATGATTTTTCGATAATTCTTCACTGAACTTATAAAAATTCTTACCTCTATCGAAGCGATTGGTGCCTTGTTTATCTGCAGTTTCAGATCTTAACATTCTTCCTCTTGCTTCGGAATCATTGTCAAGTTCTCCAAGAAATAGTACGAGTTTCTTTTTGACGGATTTTTTCAACTGTTTTTTCTGTATTCCAACATTCATTATTCCAAATGGAAAGTTTGTGTTGAAATCTGGAAACGTATACGTTCCTGCATTTGATGCAAGAATTCTGTTTGCTCTTGAATTAGGATAGAATAACGAAAATCGATGTAGTATTTGGCCACCAGCCGAATGTCCGAACATATCATATTTTCTTTGTTTTGATTTTGTGGCCTTTTTTACTAGTTTAAAAATTCTATCGAAATCATTAAAAATCCAATCTTCTTTATTCTTGTTTATATTGAATTCAATCACGTTTTCGTCAATATGTACTTGATTTGTACCTTTTTTAAAAGAAACTCCTTTTGATAAGTTTAAATCCTTGACAATTCCGCCAAGGTGATAGTCGCCATAGTTATATTCTTTTTCAGGATAGGACGGTGAAATAATGAGAACCCCATATTTTTCTGATGTTTCTATCCAAGAATCCCGATAATCATCTCCGTTTCTGCCAGCACCAGGAACAACCAATAGAATTTCTGAACTTCGGCTGAAATTTATTGGTTTATGATAAAAAATGGTAATTGAATCATTTTGATGATTGCCAATTCCTTTGATTTCAAAAGAACCTGAACCTGTATTTAGTTCAATATTTTGAGTAAAAGATATATGAGTTATAAAAATTGTTATAATTAGTGGAAAAAGCTTGTAGTTCATAATTTTCGTTTTAATGTTTGATGACGGTTCGTATAAGAATAGTTGTGTGGTTATGTAACCAATTTAGCAAAAGGAAAATCCGCAGAATATTCTTAGGAGGTACAGACCAAGCAATTATTTTTATGCATTGTTAGCACTTGTTTTTCTGTTTATTATTTTAATTCCAAGTGCTATTAATACTACTATCAATGCAATAAAAAATATACTTGTTGAAATGCTTTTTATAACCGAAAATATATTAGTTGCATAGACTGTAGTCTCTTTCAATTCGGGATAATTTTTAAGCATTGTAATAATTCCGAAATTCTCCAAATAATCCGCAATCCCCGCAATTATCGGAGTTAGGCAGAGATAAATATATTGGGAATTTAATTTATTCATTTTTTTCAAGAGATATCCCAAAAGCAAACAGTAAGAAAGTCCAAATAGTAGTGGGTAAATCATATCAACAGGTATTTGGTTGGTTAGATATGTTAAACGTCCATTTTCTCCAAGCAAACTGAATAATTCACTTACATAATCCAAATCATATCCTGTAGGCATCATATCTAGTAATTTCATTCCGTTAGAGAATTCCATTGTTTTGGGAATTGTAACAATCAACATAAAGGTGTAAACTAAATTGGTCAAGATAACAAGTCCTAAAACTTTTTTTCCTGAAATGTTCTTTTCTATAAATTTCGTTAATCGTTTCATTTTTTCTGAAATAAGAGCTAACAATAGAATATATGGGAATAGATAAATTCTTAGTGTTTTCGTTTTATTAATAATTAATATTAAACCTTAATTATGCAATACAAAATTCAATTCGGCATAGAAATACTGTAAATGCTAAAGTTTTTATGTGACTTTCTATTGCATAATTCGAGTGAAAGCTTATAGCCAGCTAAACCCTAATCCTATATTAAAGATTACTGCATCTCTATGCGTATCTCCATCTAAATTAGCACGACCAAGAACTAACTTAGACTGAACATTAAGCGCAAAGTTTTTCTTTTTGTAAATTTCGTAACCTGTACTCGCCATAACAGCACAACCAAAGTTCCAATCGTCATTTTCATCGTCTTTAATATCATAAAGTGCTGGTGTATCTATTGCTAAACCAATTCCTCCATGAATCCACCATTTATCTTTTACCCAATATTGTACAGAAGGTATGAACCCTCCGAAGTGCCTGTCGTTATTCTGAAATTCGTAGATGTTTCCAGGCAAAGCCGCAGTAATAGCGAGTTTGTCGTTTAACATGTAGCCAAATTTTAAATCTGGAAAAACAAATGTTCCTTGAGATTTATCAAACGTTTGAATACCAGCACTATCATCTAAACTGATAATGCCTCCACCTACCACAAATTCGAAGATAAAACCATCTCTTATTGTTGTTGTTTCTGGATTTGTGTCTTGTGCATTTGTTACACTAGATACTAATGCAAAGGCTACACAAGTCATTTTTACTAAAATTTGTTTTTTGATTGTTTTCATAATTGTTCGTTTTTTGATTGATGATGTATAATTGATTGATAATTTCTATTTTATTTAATGTTGTCCTTGATTTATTTTGAATATTCAATTAATTCCTCTTCATACCGAAAATCACCTTGATTTTGAGTAAGTTTTATGAAATTTTTTACAGCAGGTGCATATAAATAAACTTCCGTTTCATCAGCATTATATCCTCTGGAATTTGTGGTTTTACCATTGTATTTGATTGTATAAGCCATAAATGTACCAGCTTCTACCGTTTCTTTTTGGTAGGATAGTACTTCAACATTCTGACTTTGTCTACCAGTAGTTCCATCTTGACTTGTCCAATTGTTTTCATACTTCCATTTTTTACCCACTTCGAGGGGCCAGTCGTACTTTGGTGTTTTGCTAATCTCTGGTTTAACAATATCGCTAACAGGAATAGTGTCTTTACCGATAGTCATACCTATGAACTCTCCAAATTTTACTACTTCCCTTGTATCTGTTCCATCCGAGCAAACTTCTCCTCCGGTAGTTACACCTTTATACTTCCATACCCATTTTTCACCAATAGTATAATCGGTTAATGTCGGTTGTTGGGTTATACCTAATTTGGTTTTGTTGTTACACGCGCTAAGAATCGTCAAAGCAAATAGTACAATAATTCGATTTTTCATTTTGTCTTTTATTTTTTTATTTAAAATTTTCTCGCAGATTAAATATTTAGAAGCATTTGAAGGAATTTATCTTTTTCAATTTTGCCAACAATATGCTCAATGACCTTACCATTTGGATCAATAAGCAGTGTAGTTGGTGTCGCATAAGCTTTGTATTGATTTACAATGTCCTTGGTTTCTGGATTATCGATATCAATCATGATAGCTCTGTATTTTGAATTGATCATTTCTTCAACTTTTTGGTCTGCAAATACTTCTCGTTTCATTATACGACATGGTGAACACCATTCTGCTGTAAAAAATACTATTGCGTATTTATTGGAATTGTTGATGAGTGATTCTTGATTAGAAACATTTACCCATTTAATTTCATTAGATGGCTCATAAAAGGAATACCAAACGTACCAAAGTGAAACTACCAGAAAACTAAGCCAGAAAAAGCTCCAAAACGGATGTGTTTTCTTTTTTGATGGCTTTACGTTTGAACTTATTTTTTTAGTCTTCATTTTTCGATTCTTTTATTTATAATTTCAAGGATGATTCTTCTAAATACGAAGTAGGTTTGAGTCGATGCATTAGGCTTTATTTACAACAATAGTTTCGCTCCTTTTTTTTATATCTACTTTCCAGTTTAAACCAAACAATGGTCTAAGAATAGGGATTCTTCTTATCAGAAACTCATAAAGTAAATAGCAGCCAATAAACGTAATAAGTGTAATCAGCACGAATGCTATTAGTGCTGGCAAGTTTAAAAGCAATATAAATTTTGCTGCTAAATACAATACAATCATGTGTATGATATAAACAGGATATGCGGCTTTACTTAAATAGGATAAAATCTTACTCGGTTTATTAAGGTATTGATGGCAAAAACCGAATATTGAGAAGATCCAACTATTGCTTTCAATAGAAGTTAAGTATAAAGGTCCTTCAGCGCCGAATAGAACATATCTTACCGTATATAGTATAGCTGCCAATCCCAGAAATAGCCATTTCCATCGTTTTACGGTATTCCAAAATACTTTTCCTGTTTTCATAAAAAGGAAGCCGAAAAAGAATGCTAATAAACCAATTGCAAAACCATGCCAGGTTTGCGCATACATTGCAAAGGGTTTTGGTTGTAATACTAATACCTCTGCAACAAAAAATGCATTAACAGATAATAAGCCTAGTGGATTGCTAAATAGTTGTTTTGAAAAAGCTATGAATTTTGAAAACACACCTTTTTGTATGCCGTAAAAAACAGGAAATCCAATAAGTACATAAATAAAAATATTTCCTAAAAACCAAAGATGTCCCATATGCGGATAGTAACTTAAACCCATACTATAGTAATCTTGAAACATAAACATGTGTAATGGAGTTATAGCCACAATGCCAAATAAAAATGGTAGTAATATTCTTTTTGCACGCTCCTTTAGTAATTCTATGTTATTGCGTTTTCTCAAAGCAAAATAAACACCCATACCAGAAACATAGAAAAGAATAGGTATCCGCCATACATTTAACATGGTCATTGGTTGCCAGATGGCAGTAGAGATTTCGTCGCTTCTTATGAAGCCTATAAGCATAGCCCAAGGTTGAAACACAATAGCAATATGGTATATTAATAAAAATGCTATAGCTATAACTCTTAGCCAATCGATATCATAACGTCTTTCAATTTTCATACTATGGAAATTTGGTTGATGTATTTAATGTTTATTATTAGATTGAGAATGCAATAAGCAATCATAGATATGTTTTATTGCAACATCATAGCCACTACAGGTCTTGCTTTTTCCAATTCGTTAAGGTCTAATGTGAAACCCATAGGTTGCAATTGAAGAGTTAACATTTCATAAATAGGTTTCATTTGCGAAAATTCGCCTAATACAGTTTCTCTTGGTGTTGCCCCAAAATTGTTTTTTATAGTTTTATCTGCTCCAGCATCCAACAATAGTTTAACCATTTCTATTCTTCCAAAAAATGCTGCAGTGTGTAATGCTGTGCTGCCATCATTGTTCTTTATGGATAAATCAACATTTGCTTTTAATAACTCAACTACGATTTTAGGTCTGTTAAAAGTCACTGCAGTTAATAAAGGTGTAGAACCACTCATGTTTTCTATTTTATTGATATCGGAACCATTTTCAATATGCTGTTTTACAACCTCGAAATTATTTGAGATTATCGCTTCATGAATATCTTGACTAGGTTTAGCAATCTTCTCATTTGAAGTGGCTGTTGTGCTTTTGGTTTCGCTTTTTTGTGAACACGATGTAAATGCAATTGCTATAATACATATAATTATAGCTAAACATCTTGATTGAATTTTAATTGGATTTTTCATGATTTTAAATTTTAAGTATTATTATCTTGATTTGATGATACAAAGATGCAATCAACGTTGAAGCAACAGTAAATAGTTATGAATCAAGAGTTATGAAGTTTAATGCAGTCTTATAAATTATGTAGCAAGACTATAAATTATGATGCAAATCATAATAAAATCAGAAAAAGCCGATTTAAAAATCTGTGTTTAAATTTTACTTATCTTCGTTTTAATTAATCAAAAAATGACTCAAGACTCTACTTCAAATTCTTTTCTATCGCAGGCCAAATCCGCAGTTTTAGAAAATATTTCTAACGAGCAATTCGGTGTTTCTGAATTGGCTTCCAAAATGAATATGAGTCGTTCGAGTTTACTGAGGAAAATAAAAAAGCAAAACAATTTGTCTGCCAGTCAGTTTATCCGAGAGATACGTTTACAAAAAGCTGCAGAAATGTTGGGAGAGACTGAATTGACTGCTTCAGAAATTTCATTTGAAGTTGGCTTCAGCAATCCGTCCTATTTTACAAAATGTTATCGTGAATATTATGGATATCCACCTGGTGAAACAAAAACCAAAAAAGAAGAAGAAAAGACTATAAAGCCAAGCGATGATAAAAAAACGGAAGAAACCGTCACAAAAAACAGGAGCATTAATAGGTATATTATAGCAATTACTGCAATAGCTATCATTGCTATTATTTACTTTTTTAAGGACCAATTTACTTCTTTAGAATCTAAAGCAAATAAAGAAAAGTCGGTTGCCTTTTTACCTTTCAAAAATTTAAGTGAAGATAATTCTAATTTATACTTCATTAATGGGGTTATGGAATCTTCACTAAATAATCTTCAAAAAATTAAAGATTTAAGAGTAATCAGTAGGACTTCTACTGAAAAATATAGAAACGATCCTAAAAACGTTTCTGAAATTGCCGAAGAATTACAAGTCAACTATTTGATTGAAGGCAGCGGACAAAAAGTTGGAAATGAAGTACTGATAAGAATTCAATTGATAGATGCAAATGAAGATAGCCCTATTTGGTCTGAACAATATAAATATGAACTTGATGATATCTTTGAACTTCAAAATAACATTGCAAAGAAGATAGCCTTTGCTATAGAAGCAAATGTAACACCAAAAGAATTTGCACTTATTGCTAAAAAGCCTACTGAAAATCTAGTAGCTTATGACTTTTATCTAAAAGGATTAGAACATCAAAATGAACAAAGTGAAGAAGGATTACATAAAGCTATTTTGAATTTTGAAAAAGCGATAGAAGAAGATTCAAAATATGCCGATGCTTATGCTCAAATTGCCATTTGTTACTTTTATCTAGATGAAAATAAAATTGAAAAAAAATATGTAGACAAATTAAATGAATATGCAGACAATGCTTTGTTGCATGATGCTACTTCAGAATTACCTCTGATTGCAAAAGCGCTATATTATATAAATGTAACCGAGTTTAAGTTAGCGATACCTTATTTGGAAAAAGCACTAGATTATAATCCCAATGCGTCTTCAGTAGTATTATTTTTGTCTGTTTTATATTCTAGAGTGGTTCCTAATACTAGTAAATACCTAACTTATGCATTACAAGGAATCAAACTGAATATAGAGGCTAATGATTCTGTATCCAAGAGCTATATTTATTTGAACTTGAGTAATGCCTTAGTTCAAAATGGTTTTACAAAAAAAGCTTCTGAATACATTGAAGAATCTTTGAAATATAATCCTAGAAACCCTTACTCTACTTATTTAAAAAACTTTATAAATTATGCCAATAACAAGGATTTAAAAACCTTAACAAGCCAAATGCTTATAGAGTGGCAAAAAGATACTACACGTGCTGATATTACTCAAGAATTGGCTAAGATGTATTATTTTCAAGAAGATTATAATAACGCATTATTTTATTACGAGAAATATATTGACATACTTACTACCAATAAAATTGACTTGTATCCTGCAGAGAATATCAAAATTGCATATACCTATAATAAAATGGGTTTTGCTAATAAAGCTGAGCAATACTTAAATAAATATAAAGACTACTTAGAAAAAGATGAGTCCATTTATAAAGAGGCAAGTTTAGCTGTGCTTTATCTTTATGAAAACATGCCAGACAAAGCCATAGAAGCTTATGAAAAGTTTAGTCTACAAGATGATTTTCAATATTGGGTAATTTTGTTTATCAGAGAAGATCCGTTATTAAAACGATTGCAAAATCATTCGGAATATGATGAAGTAATTCAAAAAATTAAAGATAAATTCTGGGGAAATCATAAGCAATTGGAAAAATCATTAAAAGATAAAAACCTATTATAATTCATTTGAATTAAAATAAGTTTTTAAGGATTTTTTAATAGAAAAGCAGTTACAATGTTTAGTTTATGATATTATTCCCATTCCACACACATTATACTCCCCTCCTGCCGTCGGCTCGCATAATAAGTGTTCCATTACCTTTTTTAAAGAAGCTATTCGTTAGAAAACTTTTAAAATAAGCTGTAGAACAAAAAACTTTGCTTTTGACCAAAGCAAAGTGACCCTTCGACAAGCTCAGGGTAATACATAACGCAAGTACATTATAGTACAAATATTCATTTCTGTATTTTAAGACAAGGTTTCTATTTGATAGCTATAATGTTATTATGTAAAATATCCAAGAATAATTATTTTTCTATTGAATATTTTGAACTCGGGTCATTAAACTTATTAATAGGAACGCTTCGCTACGTTAATTAGCCGTTATGTACGGAATAATTACAAAGATTGAGAATCTTTATAATTATTAGCGAGCTGATGCTGCTGGGCTGCCAAACGCTCGATTGCTTTTATAAAATCAAATTGCTTATTGCAATTTATTTAAAACGCAATTATCCATCGCTTGCCAGCGCCAAAATAAAAGCTAAACTTTTTGCACTTATTATAAATCGCGTATTCGATAAAATGTACGGAATAAAAAATTTTAGACGATTCTCGTAAGCTTGCCACAAGAGCATAAATTTTAAGAAAAATAAAATTCTATGCACTTGTTATACGTAGAATTTCAATTAATCTTTTTTTTCTTCTTTCATTATCTTTTGTCTTGAAACAAAAGAAACAAAAATTCAAGGCTGCATAAACTTTTGGAAACAATTAACGGCTCATTCGCTATATTTCAGGAAATATTGTAACTCGTTAACATTGCTTTGAAATTTATTGCTAATCGAAACTCTTAAGAAACTACATTACCAAACCCCTAAAATATTCACGCTCATTTCTCCTATTGTTTTAACCAAAATTTTATGAGGCCAGAAAAGTCACTCTACATCTGCGTATGTTCGTATTCTGGATGAGGCTTAGGAATTTCATTTTTATCATCGCCAATCATCTCACGAATGTCTATTTCTATACCTCTTGAGATTGTTGTTATTGGCACGTCATTAGCAATACCTTCAAATGGGTTTTCTGAAACATCTCCAATACGTTCCATAGTGAAGAAAATCCAAGATATTACAACACTAAACGGAATTGTTAACCATACAAAGTTTTCTGAAATAAATTGAAATAAAATTCCTGTGTGGTTTGAACCATTTAATGTTTCTCCAATTTTTTCAAATTCACTCATTAATCCAAATGGCAATAAAGCCACAAAAATCCAAGCAAAGAATAAGTTTAATGTAGCAAACTGTCTTGGATATGGAAAGTTTTTTATCCGTTCGGCTTTTCCTTGTAAAGTGAACAGCTCCCCAATCATATTTTTGAATTCCACATGCCTGAAATCGTCAATTAATCCATCTAGTTTCAATTCTTTTATGGCTTTGGATTGTAGATTTAATACTGCGGTTTGCTTATTCGTTTTACTTAAAACAGCTTGCTTTTCCTCTTTACTTAAATAATCTTTCAACTCTTCTTCTAATGTAAACGCGTACTCTTGGATATGTAGCTTCTTCATTACTTCTTGGTCAGACTTATTATTTGTAGTTGTCTCCCAAGGTTTCTTCACTCGAAGTGTGTGACGTAAAGCGGTCATCCACGCCACATGACGCATTATCATAGATTTTTTTATTTCAAAAAACTCAGCATCTGTTCTATCTTTTAAAGCATATTCATTGGTTATAAAATCATTGACCATAGTCGCCAAAAGACGCGATGCGTTGACAATACCACCATATATTTTTCGAGCTTCCCATAGTCTACCATATGAGGCATTATTTTTAAAACCAATTATAAATGCAAGTGCTGTACCCACAAGACCTATTGGTAACCATGGTAAGTGCAGCCATTTCCAATCTAAAACCTCATAAAGAACCACAGGAATTGTAGATAGTAATATAAACATGAAGATGTATCTTCTTGTCCAACTTAGCATGCGCTTAATAGTGTAATTCTTTTTTGTGTACATGGTTTAATGATTTTATTTAGTTAAAGATCTAAAAAAGTTGTAAGCAATAACAATGTATTGCCTACTCACTTATTTCAATTCTATAAAGTTACTTTAACAAATTCGATTGTAAAATTTATTCTTTTAAAATGGTGCAAAAGTATCTTTAGGACTTTCTGGCACATTCCAACGCTCACGTGGACTGATATTTTCGCTTACATCTACTGAGGATGAAGCGTTACCAGCACTACCGTAACTATTTGCTCCTCCTCGTGGTATTTGCATTTGGTCTCCGTATAACCATACCACCAAATTACTACGCTGTCCACTAGTTATTGGGTGTGTAGCGTGTGGCACATTACCAGTGTGAATTATGGCTTTACCTGGTTCAAAAATAGTTTGTATCGTTTTTCCCGTAGTTTTGTCATGAAAATCAACTTGTGAACCTGTAAATTCTTCATCAGGTAAGTTGATGTTGATATTCAACGTTGCTGCTGAAGCATCAGTGTGCGCATGTAAATCCTTATCCTTATCAGGATTGTACTGTATAGAAAAGCCAAATGTTTGGTTGTCATAACCATAAGTCCCTAATAACAAGCGTGCAATCGGACGCATAAAGCGATCCATCATGGTGTTGTAAAAATCTTGGAAATTAGGTGCAGCCAAATGACCTTCAGAACGCGGATCTAGCATAATTCCATAGCGATTTAATTGAATTCCGTAAGGTGCACGTCTTGGAATTTCTGAATTTACCACATCCTCTAAATAATTACGAAAATCTGCTAAACGTTCTAGGTCAAAAAATTGTGCGACATAAACTCCTGGGATAATTTCTTCCCATAAATCAGCAACAGCATTTTCTTTTTCTGGGTTTTCCCATGCGTCGTTAATAGCTTTTCTCAATTTTGGATCAAGTAACGTTTCATCAGGAACCAGTAAATTGTCTTTATTTTCAATTTCCCATTCTGCCCAAGCATCTTCAAGTAGTTTTCGATTGCTGATCCAAAAATGAGAGACAGATGGGTCGCGCTTTAGCGAAGCTTCACGAGAAGGTAAGCTAAGGTCACGGGCTTGTACGAGTGCATTATTATGTTTCATTTTTATTATGTTTTTTATTATGTTTTATTAAAAACGAATGTCTTTACTATGAAAAACATCCGTTTTCTGCTATTAATCAATCTAAATTATTAACCAGATTAATCTCTTTGGATTTCTTGTAAGTCCATTAACATGTTTTCCCAGTTTTTCTGGTTGTCATGATCAAATTGTGCTCCGTTTTCATCTGCAATTGTAAAACGCTTAATTGCTGGTGTTTTACTTGTTGCTTGGAATAATTGGTATGCTTCTTCACTTAAAGCTTCAGCAATTGGTAAATCGATAGACGCGTAAACAGCACGCTTACAAGCTTCGATAGATTCTGCTGGGAATTTAGAAATACGTTCTGCTAATGCATCTACATATGATCCTAATTCGTCAGCATCTAATGCTTTGTTTATGGTTCCGAATTTTTCAGCTTCATCTGCATCCCAATCTCTTGCTCCTAAAATAATTTCTAGTGCTTTTCCTAAGCCCGTTTGTCTTGCCATACGAGATGCTCCACCACCACACGGTAAGATTCCCATTCCAACTTCCATTTGCATGAATTTCGCTTTTCCTCTAGCTGCAAAACGCATGTCTAAAGCTAATGCCATTTCGTGTCCACCACCTCTTGCAAAACCTTCAATTTTTGCAATTGTTGCTTGTGGCACATTGCTTAATCTTTCTAAAACAGATTGTAAGTCTAATAGTTTTACTTCATTTCTTGATACTGCTTCTTGAGACATGTCTCTTAGTAAGTTTGTATCGTAGTGACATACCCAATATCCAGGATTTGACGATTCAAAAACGACTACTTTTACACTTCTATCGCGCTCTAAACGAAGACATAAACTGCTTAAATCTGCAAGCATTTCTTGTCCTTGTACGTTTACAGGTCCAAAGTTAATATCTACTGTTAAAATTCCGCCATTTTGTTTTGCGGTAAATGTTTGAAAATTTTTGTAATCCATGACTTTTAAGTTTTAAATTAATTATTTATTGCTAAAAATGTGTGTTGTTTTATTTTTCCGTTTTCGACAATGTAAGTGTCCATTGCTATTTGTATATCTACATGTTGGTTTTTACCACTCCAAACAAAATACACAACATTATCGTTTGTTTCTTGCTTAATGGTCTTGAATTTAAAACCATCAAAATTTGGAAGAAAATCTTTATAAAAATTAAATATTTCTTCTTTTCCTTTATACGTTTTATCTGGTGTGATGAAAATTGCATCCTCACTATAATCTTTTGCTACCATTGAAGGATTTAGTGTATCTACAGCCTTCATGTGGTTTTCAAATACGTCTTGTGATTGTCTCATTATAACTACGGTTTTTATTTATGATACAAATTTACCACAGTAATCAAGGTTCTTTTTTGTAAGAAAAAAAGAGGTTTTAGTAAAAAACAAGGAATATGAAATTATGAAGTAGTTTTTAGACTATTTTGGTAAGCTTTAGTAGTAATTCCTTTGTAAGCAAGGAAGGTTTTGTCTAAATGGCTGCTGTCTGTAAAACCTAATTCTTGAGCAATTTCGGTAATAGTAGAATCTGTATATTTTAGTCGGGTTTCGGCTAATTTTAATTTGTAATTAAGAATATACTTTTTTAAACCAATATTCATTTTACTTTTAAAATATTGACTTATGTAGTTTTCTGAAATGTGAAATTGATTAGCTAATTCTGTTGTTGTCAATTTTTCAGAATGATGAATATTGTAATGGATATAATTAATGATATCCTGAATTTTAGAACTAGATGTTTTTGAAGATACATAATTTACATTTCTGGAAATGATATGCAAAATTGTAAGTAACGTAGATTTTAATACAATTTCATTTTTTAAATTTTCTTCATTGTATTCATTACATAATACGGTGAATAAAGCGTGTAAGCTACTTTCATCGGTCTTAAATTGTAAATTGAGATGTGATGTTCTATCAGCACTGTGAAAAATGGTTTCTATTCTTTTAAACCATTCTTTTCGTTCAGAAAGGTTTTCATCAATCAAAGCATTATTAAAGAAACTATATAAAAACTTTATGGCTGTTATGGTTGTTGGTGTTTCAATTTCTAAGCTGTATTGGTCATTAGGAATTAAAACAAATAACTGGTTACCGCTATATTTTACTCTGTGATTATTAATAATAATTGTTCCTGATCCTTTTTCGATATATAGAATTTCAAAAAAACGTATTGGCGTGTATTGGCAAAAAGCCAATAGTGTTGCTTCTTCAAATCTTTGAATGACAATATTTTCGAATATGGTTCTTGCCATGTATTATTTGAATGTTAGGTTAATGCCCTCTGTAATCATTCCTGTTCCTATAATTGCTAGAATTAATCCCATAAGCTTTCCTATAACTGCAATTAAATTTTTGCCTACTTTTTTAACAATCCAATCACTTAAAACAAAAGTGATGTACGTGAGTGCTATCATAATACCGAAAACTAGTATTATAATTCCGATATGTGTATAGGTTGCATTAGTTGTAAAATTCATAGCTGTTACTATCGTTCCTGGACCTGCTAATATGGGTATGGCTAAGGGTGAAATGGCTATACTACTTTCATCTTCATGGTCTTGACTATCATGAATTTTTGATTTTTTTGACATTAACATTTCAAAACCTACATAAAAAATAAGTAAGCCGCCTGTTATTTTAAAAGCGGGAATTGTGATTCCAAATAGCTCAAAGATGTACTTCCCTAAAATAGTAAAAGCCACTACTATGATAAACGCCGTGATTGAAGCCATTTTAGCTATCTTCTTTTTAGAGGTTTTATCTTCCCCTTCAACAAGTCCCATGAAAATAGGTGTGTTGGCTATTGGATTCATTATAGCAAAAAATCCCATAAAGACGGTTAGTGAATAGGTCAAGAGATCACTCATAATTTTAAAAATTAAAATATTAATAATTAATCGTTCTAAAAGTTAAATTTATTCTAGGAGTGCTCACTTTTTTTGTGCGCGGTACTGTGTGAAGCCAGTTTTCTTGTGTATCACCTTTCATCACTAACAGATCACCATTTGATAAATTAAAATCAACTTTTTCTTTAGTACTTTTATTTTTGAATACGAATTTTCGCGCAGCTCCAAGGCTCAGTGATGCTACAGCGCCTTTTTCACTATCGCTATGCCAACCTAAACTATCTTCACCTGTATGATACAGATTTAATAAACACGAGTTAAAAGTTTCATTGGTTATGCGTTCTATTTCTACTTTTAATTCTAAAAGCACTTTAGTCCAAAGGTATCCTTTCTTTTTTGTTTTAGAATAGTTTAGCTCAAAAGATGTGTTACCATACCAGGCTATTTTTCTATTGGTTGTAATCTTCTTTCCTGCTATGTGATAGGTGTCATTTTCCCATTGAATACTTTCTAGTAATTGCTTTAAATAATTAGTTGCTTTATCATGCGGTATCATATTTCTATAGTAATTAACTATACCACCTTTAGGCAAATAGTTTTTGTCCACGTGATCAAACTGACTAAATAAATCCATTTTAAAACTAGAAAAAATTCAATATGTATTAAAAACTAATTAGGCTAATAAACTATCAGTTGTCGTTAACAAACGATTGATTAGCCCTTCATCATAAGCATCTGGATGTGCTTTAGCAAAAGTACCTTTGTCATTGTCAAAATATTTTCCTGAATCATTTTCATGATCTTTAGACATGGCTAAATCGTATAAAATATTTACACCTTTTTCTGCTGGTGACCAATGCTGACCATACGCTTCTTTCGCCATTTTAGTATTCAATAACGATCCCGGGTTTACTGCAATAGTTATTATTTCCGGATTTGCTTTCGCGAAAGCGAAACTCCACATCGTTAATGCTAATTTGCTTTGAGCATATGCCTCACTAGCAACATGCATCGTTACCCCTGTTAATGTTGCATCAGAAACATGTGATTGCGCCGCAGAACTTAAATTAACAATACGTGTGTGATCTCCGTTTTGTAATACTTGTAATATCCCATTTGTTAAGGCATAAGCTGCTAAATAGTTGACAACAAACCGAATATCAAAGCCTTTAAATTTACTTACTGCTGATGTTTTAAAGATCCCTGCGTTATTTATCAAGACATCTAGTTTAGGAACCTTAGCTTTAACGTCTTCTGTCATTTGTTTGACAGCATTAATATCTGAAAAATCAGCTACAAAACCATCTATATTTTGATTTCCTGACTCTTCTTTTATTTCTGAAATAGTATTGGCTAACTTATCTGAACTTCTTCCGTGTAAATAGACTTTATGTCCTTCTTTTGCAAGCTTTAAAGCTGTTAGTTTACCTATTCCGTCTGTGCTTCCTGTGATTAAAATTATTTTCATTGTTTAATTATCTTTTTTGCATTATATCATTTTAAGAATAGCAGTTATTTAATTTTCAACAACTACTTTTCCTATAGCATTTTTGCTTTCTAGTCTTGCATAAGCGTCACCTACATTTTTTAATGAAAATTGTTTTTCGTCTAGTAGCGGTTTTAAATCCCCAGCTTCGGCAATTTTAGCAATATGTCGTAAAATTTCTCCATGTTGTTCTCTTTTATAGTCGTGTAACATTGGTATTAACATAAATACAACGTGTAACGATAATCCTTTGAAATGCATAGCAGAGAGATCTATATTACACAAAGAGACTGTAGTTGTTATTTGACCATTTAGTGCTGTTGCTTCAAAAGACTTCAACATATTATCTCCACCTACAGAATCATATACGACATCAAATCCAAGTCCATTAGTATGTTTTTTTACATAATCTTCAACGTTTTCTGTTTTATAATTTATGGCTTTTGCACCATAACTTTCGATGATTTCCATTTGTTTCTCAGCTCCTCCTGTTGCATATACATCTGCTCCAAAATGTTTGGCTATTTGCACAGCTAAATGCCCAACTCCACCTGTTCCTCCATGAACTAAAACTTTTTGACCTTTAGATACATTTGCACGAATTAGACCTTCGTAAGCAGTTATACCAACTAAAGGAATAGCAGCTGCTTCTTTCATGGTTAAGTTTTTTGGTTTTCTAGCAATTAGTTTACTATCTGCAGCTACATATTCGGCAAGAGTTCCTTGTAAATCAGCCAAACCACCTATGCAACCGTAAACTTCATCTCCTACAGAAAATTCATTGACACCTTCACCTAATTGCTCAATGGTACCCGCAAAATCCATACCTAATATTGCAGGTGTTGCAGGTGAAAATGGTAAATCGGTACCCATATTTTTAATCATTGTATCAACAGTATTGATGCTTGACGCAGAAATTTTTATTAATACTTGACCGCTTTTAGCTGTTGGTGTTTCAACTTCTTTAGATTCAAATAGTGCGTTAGAACCATATTTATTAATAATCATTGCATTCATATTCTTGTATCTTTTAGTCACTATAATTTTTATAGTTGCAAATATAAGTATGGTATTATATCTTTGCAATAACTATCAAAAAGAATAGTATAATTTTATGAAAAATTTAGAATCTACAATGTTAACTTTTAAAGGTAAAGCATATCCTTGTTGTGCAAGTCTTACAATGGGACTTATAGGTGGGAAATGGAAAACAGCTATTCTATTTCATTTAATGAATGAAAAATTAAGGTATAATGAATTAAGAAAATTAATGCCAACGGTTACTGAAAGAACGTTGAGCTTACAACTAAAAGCTTTGGAAGAAGATGGCTTAGTTAAAAGAAAAGTGTATACCTCAAAACCACCTTTAAAGGTTGAATACTCACTAACAGATTTTGGTAAAACCTTAATTCCTTTAATACAATCTATTGCAAATTGGGGCGACTTTGTGGTTGAAAACTATTCTTAGCTTAAATTATTTTTACTAAAAACAAGGCTCACTACCATAAGGATTAGCACTGTGATCTATAGTAAACTTAAACGCTTTCCCATCTTTACCTCTAGTGTACGTTACATAACTCCAATTTCCAGAATTTTTAACGGTGTATTTGCCATTTACTTTACCCTCATATATTTCATCGTAGTAATTAATTATTGTGGGTTGAGAGCCACCTTCTATATATTCTTCTTTGTTGTGTTTAAGAACAAGTGATTCTTTTTGTCCTTCGTATTTTAATTTAACTGCTTTATTGTCCTTATCAAACCCAATCCAAATCCGCTTTGTTTTATTTTCATCTGAAGTGTAACATACGTATTTGTCAATTTTAGAATTTGATTCTGATATTGTGATAGTGTCATTTTCAATGGTTTTAGCATCAGATGGCTCACTTTTTTCTGTGGTTAGGTTTACCTGGCTATCTTGTTGCTTTTTGTTTTTTTCTTCACAAGAAAAACACAAAATTGCGATTAAAGCTAAAATTAATAGATTTTTTTCATTCATATTTACTAGTGATTTTTACCTAAAGGCTGCACCTTCTATTATTGGTTTAAATCTAAATATATAAAAAGGTTTTGTTGCCTTATTTTCTCCGTCATTAAAAGCTGCACCAAGATTCACTTGTGCTGCCGAAACATACATATAACCATCAACTGTATTGTAACTTACACCATCTGGCCATACCATATTGTCATCACTTGTTATGGTTGCAAGACTTCTGTCTTTAGCCAAGATAACAACTATAGACTTACTCTCTACAGCAGTCATATAAATATTATCATCTTTGTCAATACTCATACCTCCATTATTAGGTTTGTCTGAATAGGTTTCAATTTTAGCATCTAATTCTTCTTCTGAAAGTTGCTCGTTTAATAGATCAACAGTCTTAATACGATATATCTTAGTACCGTTAAGTGGTCCGTAATAAATCCACTCAAAGTTTTTATCTGCTGTAATTCCGTCGTTACCCACTAATAAAGGATTACCATCAATAGACAATGTTTTACCGTCAATAATTGTTGGGTTATTTTCAGGTCTAGTCGTTCTGTGTCCTTCGAGTAATCGTCTGGTTTTTCCAGTTTTCATATCTACTACAATAAAAGCTCCACTATTACCATTTCCACCATTACCAATACCTTCATCTGCTATAATAAACGCACCATGTTTTGTGTCTACAACCATATCGTTAGGTTGCGAATGTTTAACGGTAGATTCATCTAAATAGTAAATTTTTTCTAAAGAATCGGTTTTGGTGTTCCAACCTACAATTTTAGGTTTTACAGGATTCCGCTGCGCCATATCTATCATCCAAACAACACCATTTTCATCGTTTCTAACACCTAATACGTTGCTTAAATAGTTTTCGTCTGTGTCTCTAGGTGTATTCCATTCTATATTTGGAAACGGTGTTATTTCTTTAGTGTCTTTATCCATGTGTACCACTCTAATATTAGGTTCAAAAAAAGGATGGTGACTATAGACTAAATTACCTTTTGCTGTAAACGAAATATTACCTACCGCTTCATCAACGGTTGCGAATGTTTCTGCCGTTTTTTCTATTCTATTCATTTTTATTGGTTCTTTTTCTGTTGTAATTTTTTTTAGCTCATTGCTATCCTTACAAGAACTAAATGCAAGTACTATTAATAGATATATGTAGTTTTGCATTGGCTGTTTTTTTAGATAAAAAATGATATGAATTTAATATAGTAGCAAGCTTAATAGCAGTAAATTTATCTATTGCGTCCGTAATTCCTGTAATTAATATATTTTTACTCAAATAGGATATATCTATTTCTAAATTCAAAATACTTACACTTTAACCTTATTATCAATTACAAATATAGCTAGAGAACAAATATTTTAATGAGTAAATATTAATGCAATTTTAGTAAAAAACAAGGATTTAATCAATTATAACATCTTAACACATAATTATAGTTAATATTTATGGTCTATTTTATATTCCCATTCCACACACATTATACTCCCCTCCTGCCGTCGGCTCGCATAAAAAGTGTTCCATTACTTTTTTTAAAGAAACATTTCGTTAGAAAACTTTTGAAGAATATGTAGTGCAAGAAAACTTTGCTTTTACCAAAGCAAAGTGACCCTTCGACAAGCTCAGGGTAATACATAACGCAAGTACATTATAGTACACTTTTAATTGTAGCTATAATGTTATATTATATAAAATATCCAACAGTAATTCTATTTCATAGTAATATTAGCTACTTGGGTCATTAAACTTATTTAATAGGAACGTTTCGTTGCGTTAATTCATTTGTATCTATAATTAGCCGTTATGTACGGAATAATTACAAAGATTGAGAATCTTTATAATTATTAGCGAGCTGATGCTGCTGGGCTGCCAAACGCTCGATTGTTTTTTTAGAATAATTGTGATATCGCAGTTCTCGTGACGTTACCGCATAAGCATTTACAACATTTTGTTAATCTTAATAACTACCGCTATCCAGCAACATCATCTCGCAGCTATACTAATTCCACCACCGGAGCAATTAGTATAGCTTGTGTTTTTACCAAAGTTTTTTGAGGCCGGTTTGCCAACGTTTCCTCTAAACCTTACATTCTTTCAATTAAATATGAATTAAATTATTCTTTTTGGTATTCTACGCTTTTTATCATCTAGTTTTATGTTACTAAGTAAAGAGGTGAAATCAAATTCATCTTTATTTATATTAAAATTGCCATTTATTTGAGTTGCTGGAAATATAGAATCTTCTACTGTTCCGAGAGAAAAATTTAATTCTTTTCCGTTAACAGAGACTTCTCCATAATACGCTTTTCTTCCTGACGGTGTAATCAATTGCACATTAATTTCATTCTCCTTTCCTGGTATTGGTGTTGTCATAACATAGTAAGAAAGTACTACTCTACGTGGACAGTCACCAACCGAAAAAACCTTCATTGGAATACTAGGTCCTAACAATAGTTTGATTGACAGGTGTTTGTTTGTTATTTTATCAGATTGCATCAAGTACAGGTCATTTCCTGCACAATTCAATTTAAGTTTTGGAATCCTGAACTCACCTAAAATATCCAGTTGCGTTTCGATCATTTTGTTCAACTCATTTTCTCTTGCTGGTGTAATGGTAATTGAACTCATTTCTGTGTGCTTTGATCGCTTGGAGAAACTTTTTGTTTTAGCTGTAGGTAAAGCATATCCTTTTATTCCATGTCTGTATGCAATTAATGATCGTGCAAATGAAGCGTCTCTAGACTTAATACCTTCTATTTCCATAATCGTAGCCAAATCACCAATTTCACCTATTGATCTAAGTACTCTTGATTTTAATTGCTTATTTTCAGCATTTCTTAATTCTTTGCAAAGACTTTTTATTCCATCTTTAGAGGTGTTTTTACCAAGAAAATTAGCAGCAATCAATTTCATCCGCCTATCATACAAAGGATTGTTAAGCACTTCAATAGATAATTTTTGCATTTTCTTGCTTTTTCTTTGAACCAATGTTTTAAACGCTAATTGTCTTCCTTGATCTTCTTTGCGGTTTTGTATGATTGCAATAAGTTCTTTTTCTTTTACTTGAGAGCCAAAGGCATCAATATCAATATATCCTGAATTCATAATTAAATTGTTAAAAGATTAGCACCCATTTTTCACGAAACAATGATCCCTCATGTCATTACCTTGACTAACTGTTAAAAGAACAGCATCTCTTACGTCGTTATTTCTACATCTTGTTTGAGCCATCAAATTATTTTGTCCAGAAACCGAACTAGGACAGTTGCTTCCATGATTATGACTAAGCCCTAGATAATGGGCTATTTCGTGGGCAAATGTTTTTGCTACAAACTCAGAACCTCTATTGACCTCCCCGCCTATCACACCATTTCTTCCTTTTGCATCCTTATCACATGGTCCGTTTATATTGGATATTCCGACAAAATCAGCAGATATATTATCCACCATAAAAACATCCATACCATTATTAGGAACTGTCCACTCCTGAGTTAAGTCTGTTGCTTCACCTTCTGAACCAATATCATCTCTTCCATTAGCCTCTGCAGATGTTATAACATATCTTTCAATACGACCTAAACCAAGGTTAACGGTTCTAAATATGCGTCGTGTTCTGTATATTGAATAATCAACTTTATAACGTTCATTACTGCTAAAATTATCTAACCCCACATCTATAACATTGATATGAAAGTGATTACCTTTAGCATCATTCATAAACTCTAAAAGAGATTCTGTCGCCGTTACTCCAGAAGGATCCGCTGGTACTATGCCCTCAGTATATCCCAATACATCTCTCAACACACTTATATTTCTGTTAGTGTCAACACCAATACAATTCAATAAACTTTTTAAAGAAGCCATTTTTTATTGTTTTAAGTTTGATTATATCTTATTGTAATGAAACCAAAATCGGTATCATTCCTTTACCACTATCTAATGGCTGCAATGCTTTACCTATTACTGAACCAAAGCCTTTTTCAATACTTTGTACTTTCATGGCATGACCAGAAGTATTTGATGTAGTTAATAGGTCTCCAATACTTACAGCACCTTGATCCGCATCTATCATACAGAATACTTTTCCCATCATGGCAATTGGCAGTCTGTTGTCGATACCCTCCTGTTTATCCATGATAATTCCTGGTTTATAAGAGCCTGCGCCAGAGATTACGCCAACAGTCGTATTATCGTAGGCTTTTACACATGGTTCTAGTGTTCCATCTTGTCCTAAAACCATTACATATCCAGGCAGCGCATTTTTAGTGGCATTAATATCAAAATCTTCTGCAAAATCTGCATTTCTCATAATGATATCACCATTATCACCATTTAAATGAATGACTTCATCACCAGATCCATTTCTAACAATGATATCACCTTCATTACCATTGGCACCAACGCGAAGTACAGCGTGATTTCCATCCATGTGAAAAACCTCTCTGTTTTCTGCATCTCTCACAATCAAATCACCTTCATTTCCAGCAACACCAATACGAAGTACAGCATGATTTCCATCCATATGAAAAACTTCTCTATTTGACCCGTCTCTTACGCTGATATCTCCTTCATTACCATTTGATCCTATTCTGAGTATTGCGTTATTACCGTCGACATGAAATACCTCTCTATTTGATCCATCTTTTACAATAAGGTCACCTTCATTTCCTGATGCTCCAATACGTAACACAGCATATTCACCATCCATATGAAATACCTCTCTGTTTTCGGCATCTCTTACGCTGATATCTCCTTCATTACCTGTTGAACCTACTCTTAGTATGGCATTATTGCCATCAACATGAAATACTTCTCTATTAGATCCATCTTTTACGATAATGTCACCTTCGTTTCCTTCTGCACCAACACGCAAAACAGCGTAATTACCATCGAACTGAAATACTCTTCTTCCAACACCGTCATATACCTCTATATCACCTTCATTTTCTTCTGCACCAACTCGTAATAAGGCATTATGTCCAGTAAAATTTAGTACAGTCTGGTTATTTCTATCTTTAACTGAAATATCACCATCTTTACCATGTCCTCCTAGTGTAGCTGTACCGTTTGCTGCTGATATGGTCAATATAGTATTACCATTATTATCATTGATAAGTAGTTCTCCTGAAGTTGATGAATCACCTATTTGTACGCTTCCGTTTTGTGCATTTAAACTAATGATAATGGGTCCACTATCATTGTTTTGACGTATATCTAATTGTTCTACAATTGTTTCTGACATAATTTATTGGTTTTATTTTGTTAATAATGAAGTCTTATTTCGATAAATTTACCAGGCTATCTGTAGCTGGTTGATTCCATAAACCTTTGAATACCTATGTATTCATTTTTATAATTATTACGAGAATAAAATTATAATTAGATTATTTAGCAATCAACAGTGAATCTCCTCATTATCATGGGGCTTTTCACTATATTTTTGACAGGGATTACCCCTTATTATTTGAATAACTAAAAATTTATTTTAGCTCATAAAAAACACAAATTAAGTATCGACTAATACCTAAATAATAGTTTTTTAAGTCATTCCACACACATTATGCTTCCCTTCTGCCCATTCGACAAGCTCAGGGATCACGTCGGGTCGAATAAAAAGTGTTCCATTACTGCAGTAGAAGAAACATTTGAGAAGAAAAAAATCAAAGAAGATTTGTCTTTGGTAAAAGCTTTTGACTCAAGCAAAGTGACCCTTCGACAAGTAGATACTCAAGATTCAAAATTAGAATAATATAATTTAATTTATTGGGTAACATTTTATTCGTTTTGGGAACAACACGAAAAATAGACATACACTGTGAGTGTCTTTAAAATGTTCACTAAAAAATTAATTTATACTGTTTAATAATGAAAAAAATAAAAATTTTCGGTACCGTTCTTAGTAAAACTGATCAAAAATCTATTCATGGTGGTAGAGCAGAACAATCTGTTTGGCCTGATGGTTATCTCCATTGGTACTGTCATAATCACTATGACTCTGATGCAGATTATGATTTTTGTATGAAGGTATTAGGAGAGATTTAAATTGTACGAAAATAAATTACAAAGCGTATTTCAATTCGCTTTGTAATTTATCCTTTAGTTTTAGTAGATAAAGAATCGTTGTTAGAAAACTTTAGAAGTAGCAAAAACGTACGCTATTTTTTCATTGCGTCTATTAATTCTATAATTTTTAAAGATACAGGCTTTGAAGATTGAAAATTTTGTCCAGTAACTAAACGTCCGTCCGTCTCTAAAGTAAATTTTCCTCGTTCAGAGAATTTAAAATCGCCTCCTCTTTCTTCAATTGTTTTTTTGATTAAAAAAGGAAATGTTTTAAAATACGGTGCATCTTTATTTTCATAATCATCAGGATAACCACTTACTCTTTTACCATCAACTATATATTTCCCATCTTTTGTCTTTAAATTAACTATGCCAGCTGTACCATGACAAACTGAAGATATAATTCCGTTATGCTTTTCGTAAATATCCATGGCTATCCTTTGAATTTCTTTGTTTTCTGGAACCCCAAACATAGCGGCTCCTCCACCGATATACTGAACAGCCCTATATTGTGAAGCATCAATTTCTAAAGGTGATTTTGTGTTCTTCAATGCATTCATAAATTGAGTGTCATATAGATATTTTTTACTCATCTCATCTGATGTATTGATATAGGCTAATGGCACCGCACCTCCTTTTGGACTCACAAAATCGATCTTATAATTTGCTTTTTTGAAAACGTCATATGCATTTATAATTTCAGAAAAACTGTTTCCCGTAGGGATGTCTGTATTTGCATAATAATGAGCGTTAGAAACAACAAATAATACAGCATTCTTGGCTATGTTACCTACCCTTGTTGCTGTTTTACTAATAATTTTCCAATCATTTTTAAACTTTTTAAGCAAGAACAAATCAATATATACCCACGCTCTATTAGGACCTGCAATTTCAACTTTTGCGGTTGCAATGTCATTTGTAACGCTAACCTTTAAAACTTTAGCTTCCCTCCCATTGAACTTTCCTTTTTCTGCGTTTTTAAAAAAATCAGCGTATTCACTTGGAGAATATCTTTTGAAATCTCCATCTCTATTTGTTAGATATAGTGTAGCATTGTCTGCAAAGGCACTTAGTAACATTTCTCTCTTATTATAAGAACTACCTTCCATATACTTTTGAAGTGTTTCTACTACTAAAGCATTATGTGATGATTCCCTGTATGTGGAAGCGTCACTTATTGGATAAAAATCCTCTGTTATAATAGAAGTCTTTTTTTCGTTTTCTTGTTTAATTAAAAAAGAGCCACCCCAAACCACTTGAGGATACTCTATAACTTGTGCTATCATTTCGCCTAAAGATGGAATGGTGCTTTTAAATTTTTCTATAGCCTCATCTTTTGGAGCCCAACGGAATTCTACATTTTTATTTGTTGGCAAATCGTTAGTGGTAGATTTAGCAACATACAGCTGTCGTACACTTACAGCATTATTAAAGTCAAATTTATAAGTAAAAACACCTTTAAGGTTTGGTTTTGTAATGGAAACTCCATATTTATTAGAGATACTGTCGATAACTTCATTTATAGTATGTCTTTTCTCATAAAATGCACCTATTGTTATCCAACCGATTGTTGCTTTTTTTAATAAAACATCTCCGTTATCATTAAGAATAACTAAATTAATAACTGATGTATTCACATCTTCATTAGTTTTAGGTTGCGCATTTATAAATTGAATTGTAAGAAGCATCGCTACTAATAGGATGTAATTTTTCATATTGACTGTTTTTATATTAATATGCTGTAAATGTCTAAGGTTTAGACTCAGCTTCCTACTCACATCACGATGTTGGCATACAAAATGGGTAGATAAAATTTGTGAAAGCAAAACATAAGCAACATTATTTTTGTTTTGAAGAATTGCGATGTACCGTCTTGGTGAACATGACACGCTTACAAACCACATGGAAAGAAGATAATTTTTATTGTATTAGAGGAGTTCGTGAATCTTCAATTTTGTTAGAAAGCTTTTAATGAACTATGTTGTATAAGGAAACCATGCAGATCTTTCGTTCTATTAATGGGTTATATACCCCTACTTTATTAGTGTTTTCACTATTGATACTTCTTTTTCATTGTTAGTTCTTTGTTTACTTACTAACTCACAAAAAAGAAAGAATGAAAACATGTCAATTAACTACAAAAGCTCAATATTTACTGTTGTTTTTATTTTTTGCTTCAATAAATACATTTTCACAAAATTGGGGTTCAGGTTGGGTCTATATTCAAAACGTTAAGACTGGTCTGGTCATGGATGTACAGCATGATGTTAAAGCAAATGGGACACATGTTTGGCCGTATTCTATAAATTATGGTAGAGCGCAGATGTTTCGATTTAGTAAAAATAATACTCCGGAAAAGTATGGTGAAGATGCACGTTATATTATGGCGTACAATAATAGCAGTATAAGTTCTGATTTTTATTTATCAGTTAAAACGCGTTCTATGGTAGTCAAGGATAGTGATCCTAAAGAATCTTCGGGTTCTGGAATGCAAAGACCGGATTTGGTACAGTCACCTACAGCTGAAGTTGTGGCTCCTGATAAACCAACTAGCAATAAAAAAATATTTAAAAATTTTGTTTTCTCTATCGAAGCCAAACGTGAAATTGATGACGCTACCATCCCTGTAATAACGGATCTTTCGACATCTTCAGTACAAGCACATAAACAAATATGGAAAATAATACCTGTTTCGGGTGAGGCAGATACGTATTATATTCAAAGTGCTCATTTTGGTAAAAAAATGGTCATAGAGCCCTTAGATTTTAGTTCTGGAGGGACCTTAGTAATGAGCTCATTTACTGGTGCCGATATTCAGAAATGGAGAATTTTAAAAACTAAACCTAAGAAAGCTATTAATCTTATACTTTCTAATTTCGAGTGGGAAGAAAAATATATTCAATCACCTTTATATAAGCCTTGGAAATGGCATTATGTTCAAAGAATTAAAGGAAAATTGTCATGGACCAATTCAACTACTTCAGACTTAACAAAACAATACATTCTTATTGATGGTGGTAGTAGCTCAGATTACGATCCAATTGTATTAGATGGAAACAAAACCAGCTATGAGTTCGACATAAAAAGTACTACATCCGCAAAGACTAAAGAACATTGTTTTAAGATTAGAGGACATAGTAAGTGGATAGCTCAAAACAAGGTATTTAGCGATGACTTGTGTAAAAAACCTGATTTTGATGTGGAAGCACCAACTACAACACCTCCAACAATAACAAGAGCTAGTAAATTAGTTGTCAGTAATTGTCATAATCAAAGAAAATCAGTTCGCTTGTGGACTTATGATCATACCGTTAATGATGGCGTATGGAAAGATCACGGTACTTTAAATAGTCAATGGCAAGGGTCTGGATGTCCAGAAGGTTCGCCAAAGCAAATCAATTTGACTGATAATCACATATATACATTCGTTGCAATAGATTGCGGGAACGCTCCTCCCAACCAATCGCAAGGGAGTTGTCATAAATTCACTTCCTTTCAAATTCAGGGTAATTCAGACGAATCATCATTGCCAATAGATATATCATAAGCAAATAAATCTATCTGCAATTGAAGGTAATTTTACTGATATTTCTAATCGAAAAATCCTAATTCCCCATTTGGCTTATTCTCTAAAAAAGAATTAAATTTCATTAACATTCATAAGACTGTAATTTAGTAATACAATCTAAAATCAAGTAGTTTACAGGCCTTATAATGTCTTTGATGCAACTCTTCTACAACATCTAGCATATTCTCATCTTCTTTAAATAAGTTAAAGAATGCGATATCAAGATTAGAACTAGTTAGTCCATTACATTCATTTCCATACCCGGAAACACCTTTTGCACCGGTAATATCCAAAAAATATTGTGCTTCTTCCTCGTTTAAATCCAGCACTTTTGCATTTGAAAAATGTAAAATTTTTCCTTGTAATCTTCCTTCAAAAATTTCTGCAATTTCCTGTAGACTATAATAATAGTCATTTAGACAAATACTATTTGCTTCACCCTTTATAACAAAGTAGATTATTTCATAATTTTTAAAATAATGATCATCCAATACCAATGCATT
Organism: Aquimarina amphilecti; assembly: GCF_900109375.1. Lineage (GTDB taxonomy): Bacteria > Bacteroidota > Bacteroidia > Flavobacteriales > Flavobacteriaceae > Aquimarina > Aquimarina amphilecti. The sequence continues at coordinate 629,864 of NZ_FOAB01000001.1, read as the reverse complement.
TAAACTATCTTCTAAACCTTCAATGGTGTCGCATGTTTTATAAATACTAGCTACCCCATATTGCGAAGTTAATTTGTCTAATTTTTCTTGTGCTTCGGTAATCTTGCCTGTTTCTATATCATCCACCGCTTCTAAACAGTAAATGAAATAATCTGTATCTATTAATTGTTCTTGGGGTAATTGCTGTCTTTTATCTAACAAAACTTCAGGATTTATGCAACGTATATAGACTGCAAAAATAATGTAACTCTTTTATTCTTTTTAATCATTTCAGATAAAACACCTAGAGCAGTATTTGAATTAACATATAATTATCCGAAGCATATGTATTCTTGCTTCGCTTCTATCTCCTAAAGCTTAGGAACCAATTTTAGGAGTTATTGCGTAACAAACGATGGTATAATAATTTCAGAAATTGGAGTCATTATTTTATCTTCACTATCGTGACCAGATATTACAATGGTTAGATCAAGTTCTTCTATTACTATTACCCGTTGTCCTCCGCCTCCCCAAGCAAATGAAGCATCATAACTGTTATCACCTACCTGTACCAGTGTTTGATACCAAAAATATCCATACCGATAATCTTTAGGCATCCAATCTTGTGTGGGTTTCACAATGCCACTGGTGGCTTTGTCAAGATAGTCTACAGAAATAAGCTGTTCGCCGTTTAATTTACCTTTATTTAGGACTAAATTACCCAATTTTATCATGTCGCGAGACATGATACTTGCACGCCATCCCGCTTCTGGTATGCCGCTAATATGAGTTGACCATTTATAATTTGTAATCCCAAGTTTGTCTAGTAGCTCTTTTCTAATAAAGTCTTCAGCGGTTCCAGGGACAACAGCGTCAATTACCATCATTACTAACATTGGATTAAAATTACCATACAAATATGTCTGAGACTCCGAAGTTATTGGTTCGCTTTGCTCTAGAAGCGTCTGAACCAGTCCCTGACCTTTTAATCGAACTGAATCATTCTCGATATCTTTCCATGCATCTCTATCTATAGTCAATCCTCCTTGCATAGTCAATGCTTTATGAAGTGTGATTTTTTCAGCTCCTTTAGCAAATTTTTTAGGATCGATATTTTTGAGAAAACTAATCAATGGTTTATTTAGATCTTCCATGGATAAGTACCCCATTTGAATAGCTCTACCTAAAACCAAACTGGTATACGCTTTTACTGCTGATGCTTGTCCATGAGGCACGTTGATACGCCCTTTTTTATAATAAGATTCAAAAACTAATTTGTTTTTGTGAGAAACCAAGACTGCGTCATAGCTTCCATGTGTGCCTTCAAAAATCTCCTGAGAAAGCGTAAGAATTGCGTTTCGATCCTTAGTATTCACAGCTAATGTATCCACTAATATCCCGTCTTTTCTATCTTCTGGAGTTGTAGTAACAAATGCATTATTGAGATGCGCCATATCCCAGAATGAGACGTCATAATTATCACTTGAAATAGGACTAATTATTGATGACAACCAAGTGGCGCTGCGAATTGCTGTTGTAGGGAATGCAGTTCCATGAGTACCATCAATCACTTCTTTTAATACGGCCAAACCGCCATCTCTTCTATCCTTTAATAATTTAACAAATGTGTCGATGGGTTCTATCTCTTTTTCTAAGGAACCATAAGAAATAAAAACATTAGCATTCAGACTCGAGTTTCTATTTGACGTCTCAAAAGGTCCAAATTCAGCATTAAGTTTAGATAAATAATCAACTTCATCTTTAATCGTTGGACTACCAATAATGTAATTGTTAAAGGTATCAGGTTGAGTCATTAGTATATATGCACCAAATTCACCACTCAGTGAATACCCAAAATACGTAAGACTATTTGGGTCAGAACGATAGGTATTTTCGACATATTTAATGATATTATCGCGAATAAAGCCTAAATGTGTTTTGGCTTGACCCATTTGGTATTTTGCTTGAATTTCTGGATTGCTGTGTTTGCTTATCGAGTAATCACGAAACCTACTCACATGCGCTCCTCTCTCTTTTTTTAGATCTTCATTGATATCTAATTGCCAAGAAATTCCAACTAGAATAACATCTTCAAGAATGTATTCTTGGCAAGCAGATAGTATTTCGCGATGCCACACAGCATCTGTATAATAAAGGACAGGATAAGTCTTATTAGTATTATCAGAATAATCTTCAGGCAATTCTATATAAAGCTCATATTGTCTGTTATTTATAGAGTCTTTTATTGGTATTACTTGTATTTGTGGTGATACTAAGGGTGATCCTTTCACTATTTGTGAATTTCCATTTACATTATTTTTTTGCGCAAAAATGGCTTGTATCGAAATGACACATAATAATATTAATAACTTCGTTGTATTCATGTTTCTTCTTTTAATAAATTACTAAAGCTTAAATAATTGAGACACTATCTGTTATACGTTTTTTTATTAAAGGTCAAACAGTCCGGATTTGGAAAGCTTTCGCGAAATGACATCCAGTTGATTCCTCTGGCGATCAGTATTTGATGTTCCATAAAATGCAATAACCAAATCTTTAGAAGGAGATACATAAAGACCTTGACCGCCATGGGCACCTTTATAAAAATCACCATCCTCGTACACTGCACCCCATTGATAACTACTATATTTCTTTTCTTCTGGATCCTTTGACTTATTGAGGTTTTTATTAACATCTCGGATTTTAAATAAGTGCGCATCAGAAATCATTGGGTTTGCGCTCTTTCTACCACTAGGCGTAAAAGCAAGACCAAACCTAGCAAGATCTCTAAGTGTAGTAGACATACCATCCGCATATGAAATAGAAGTTCCATTTTTATTGATACCTAAAAGGGCACTAGATTCTGCTCCTATCTTTTTCCATATTTCCTGTGCTACAAAATCGCGAAAGGTACGTCCACTAATTTTTTCAACTAGTAATGTTAATATCATAGCATCGGCATTGCTAAATTGGTGCTCTGTTCCAGAAGGTTTGGATGATTTTGCAGTAGCTAAATCTTTAATAGGATCAAAACTAACCTCATAGTTCTCTAATGGTACACGATCAATTCCGGAGCTCATAGAAAGAATATCGATTACTGGAACTCCTTCCCAGCCAGAACCTTTAAGGGCATCAAAGTAGTAATCAATAGGTTGGTTCGTATCGATTAAATGGTTATCCTCTAAAATGGCTATTGAAGTACTCACAAAAACTTGGGTTATTATCATATTAATATGTAGATCAGCTGGGAACATTCTCGGATAACCTTCAAAGACGATTTTGCCTTTATGAATTATAATTAACCCATTCACTTCTACTTGTTGTACATAATCATTTAATGATAGTCCACCGCCTTTTTTTAAATCTGTTGGTGTAATAAAGTTTTTTATGTCATCTCTAGGTGTTTCTTCTAGTATTTTTGGTACATCTGACCTAAGTATCCGCGAGTGTTCTTTTATTTCGGAGAAGTTTAAATAATAATATCGTTCCAGATCGCCATATTCTGTCCAATTACCTCCTTCATAAATACGTTTATGGAATCCATAAATTTCTTCTTTTGTAAATCCAACATAATTATACGTTTCATATTTTGGACTTGTTATATTTATGGTATCAGCATGTTTTTTTTGCTCATCTTTACACGCAATAAAAAGAACTATCGTTAAGAGAATTAGAATACTGTTTTTCATAGATTATTTATAAATGTTCAATAAATCTATATCATAATCTCTGCTTTAATAGCTTAAAAGGATCAGCACAACAATTAAATGACAAAACCATTTGGTCATTGATATACCCATTTTATAAAGAAATTAGGACGATAAGCATTTATAGATAGTATCTTTATTAGCTATTAAATGAGTTTATGATTAAAAAGTCTTTTCAGCGTACAATACTCCTTAACATAGGAGCTTTTGTATTGGTGCTCATCCTTGAATTACTAAGTGGATGGATGATCATAGATCGATATGATTCGCCTTTTTCTTTTTTTTTATGGGCACTTAAATATGCCATTAATATTATGGCAGCTATTTGGATAAATCATTTTATTCTTATTCCTTATTTTTTTGATAAGAAAAGATATTTTATATATGTACTCTTAGTTATTGGGAGTATATTTTTTATTGCCTATATAGAAGCTTTTGCAAACAACAGCTGGCCTGGTGTTACTAAAACTTTTTTATTTCATTTTTATACCACAGGTACTGGTATGGCTGCCTTTTTTTTAAGAAGAAATATGATCATCCAAAGAGAAAATGTTGAGAAAGAAAAATTACAAAGAGAGATGGAACTTATCTATTTAAAAGAGCAAGTGAATCCGCATTTCTTATTTAACTCATTGAATAGTATTTATTCACTTTCTAGACAACAATCTCCAGAAACTCCTGATCTTGTTATGCAGCTTTCAGAATTAATGCGTTATCAATTGGAAAGTTCTAAAAAAGAAGTGGTTCTATTAAAAGAAGAACTTGAGTTTATAGAAAATTACCTGTTGCTTGAAGAAAAAAGGCTCAGTAAACGATGTACTATTGAGTTTTTGATCGAAGGTGATCTTTTTGGATTAAAAATTTCACCAATGTTATTAATCCCTTTTGTTGAAAATGCTATTAAACACGGTGCACAAAGCACTAATGAACAAAGTAAAATTGATATTTCTGTTACTATAAAAAACACTGCGCTACATTTTAATGTGGTTAATTCAAAGCCTACGATGATTCCAGCATCAAATAGAAATGGCCTAGGGCTTGAAAATGTAAGAAGACGTTTGGGTTTATTGTACCCTAATGCTCACACATTGGATATTGTTGATAAAGCAAATGATTATCACGTAAATTTAACTATTAATCTAACTGTGTAATATGATAAAAATAGGAATTGTAGATGATGAATTATTAGCTCGTAATGTACTAGAAGAATATTGCTCTAAAATTGAGAATTTTGATATTGTAGTTAATACTGGGAATCCTCTTGAATTTATCAATTTCATTCAACAAAATGACGTTGATCTTATTTTTCTTGATATAAAAATGCCCGAACTTACTGGGATGGAAATTTTGCGTTCTCTATTAAAACCACCTAAAGTGATTTTAACTACCGCTTATTCCGAGTATGCATTAGAAAGTTATAATTATGGAGTTGTAGATTATTTACTTAAACCCATAAAGCTTGAACGCTTTTTGAAAGCTATAAATAAAGTTTCGGCATCGAAAATAACAGCCCCTAAAAAGAATAGTCCGAATGAAGAACTTCAAATAAAACATGATGGTGTACCAGTTAATATTTCATTTACATCAATTCTATACATTCAGAGTTTTGGAAATTATTTAAAAATCTTTACCGATTCTAGAATGTATCTTATTTCTGAGACACTAATTAATATCACTACTTTATTATCTACAGATTTTCAACGCACACATAAATCATACATTGCCAATTTAAACAGAGTTTCAAAAGCCACTAAAACCAATTTATTAATTGAAGAAAAAAAAGTACCTGTAAGCGCTATGTATAAAGTTATTGTATTTGAAAAATTAGAAGTTTTAGCAAGATTATAAAATAACTAATTCCATTTTACAACTGATGCTTACCTCCTACACTTCGGCTACGCTCAGCACAGGCTTGTGACATAAAAAGTATTCCGTTACCTTTTTAAAGAGCACATAGAAGTAATAAACGGCAACTCATATTCTGGTCTATAAAATTAAATCAATCGTTTCAATAAAATTTGTACTGTCTTTAATGTGCCATCTTCTAATTGCACAGTTATGGACACCACTTTGTCTTTACCAAGCAATGCTTTTTGATAAAATTGTTTGTCTTTTTCCTTAATACCGTCAATAGAAATTAGTTGCTGACCAGCTCTTAAACCTTTATCATAGGCCATACTAGGTTTAGAAATTAACCTGATAAAAACCCCTTCTTCCTTTTCTTCTAGACGAATTCCACTTAGTGGAAAATTAAAAGCATCATCAAATGATTTATTTGGTTTTAAATAGATTTTCTTCTTGTTGTAGTCCAGTATAAAATTGAATTTACTTATATATTTTAGTCCAAGATTACCCATATAAGCCTCTTTAGATGACATTCCTTGTTGAGCGTTTGAAAGCGAAATAGGAATTTCTGATAACTTAAATTTTTTAATCTTAATAAATGGAATAACACCATTCTCGGCCTTTTTATAAACGGCATCAATTCCTCTAGAATCAGTAGTTATGAGTTTTTTGAATTTTTTAGTAAGCTTATGGTTATGTACAAATGGTGAGTTGAAACTAAATGGCTCGGCAGCATTACCAGTGTCAAAAAGTACCTTTCCCGAAAATGATTCATCATTAGGGAGCGATAAAGAGATTTTTATTTCTGGGGTACAAAAAGATTCTGAAAAATTTATAGCTGTGTAGCCTTTGGTATCTGGTTTACCTTTACGCTTATAAAAGCTAATTATTTTTGTATCAAAATTAGTTTTAGTTACATACTCTTTAAATAAATCAAAACCTATAAGACCATTGATTTTGCCTAAACGAGATAAGTCTGTGACATACAATTCTATATCTTTTAGTTCTATTTTATTGTTTAAAGAAATGTGTTGTTTTTGAGTTTTTTTAACATCATTATTAACGCCTGAAGTTCCTATGATTTTTGCACCTTCTTCTTGCAATGCTAAATTTAATTGTTCAACTATTGTCTTGTCTATAGCAGTAACTGAAGAACCCGTATCTAAAATAAAATTTGAAACATCCGAATTGTTGATTTTCAAAGTTATTGTCATATTGCCATCTTCATTTATTGCAAATGGAATTTGACCAATGGGTTTGTCCTGTCCAAAAATTATTAAAGGAAATAAAATTAGAGTGATTGTAAAATACGTTTTCATTGATGTACATTTTAGTTGTGGTACTAAATTGCAGCATTACTGAGCATGAAAAAACAGAAAAAAGGTGAAGCTATATAATGATAGAATGGAAAGGGATAAAATGACGATTAATTATTAATGTTCTAACCATATCCTAAATGCTTTAGTCGTAGATGTACTGGTTATTACTAAATCTTTTATAGTACTTATTTTAAGATACAATCTATTTTTACTGTGAGGTGAAATACTTTCTATAAAATTAATATTCACAATTTGACTTCGGTTAATTTTAAAAAATTGATTGGGGTTTAATTCATTATATACGGCTCCTAGATTCTTAGAAATGGTATGAAACATGCCTTTAGTATCATATAATTTGCACAAATCCCCAAACACCTCGATAAAACATATCGTCTCAACATCAATAAGCTTAATATCATCTTTCTTCTTTACAGCAAATCGCTTTTTATATACATTATCCTTACTTTCTAGTAATAATTTAAAATCGTTAAAAATGTCCTTATTATAAGGTTTTGTATCAAAAAGTATTTCAAACTTTTTTATTGCTTCATTTAATTCTTCTTGAGAATAAGGTTTTAATACATAAGCAATTCCATTTGTCTGAAAAGCCTTAAATAAATGTTCATTATAAGCAGTACAAAAAATGATTGGTGTCGAAAAAGTTACTTGACTAAAAATATCAAAAGAGGTTCCTTTCAATATTTTAATATCAGCAAAAATGAGATCAAAAGTGTTAGAGCCTGTTAACACTTCAATTCCCTCATTTACTGAACGCACATATGTATGTGTAAACCTATCACCTAGATAATTTGCTAAATAATTTAACAGCTTTTTATAAGCGGGTTTTTCATCTTCTATAATTAAAATAGTCATTATAATTTTCCGTATTAATCTATTACATTAAGTAAAGGTATTTCTAAAATAAACTTTTGTTCATCCTCTATTATCTCTATGGTTTTATCTCCTAATAATTCGTGGCGTTTTTTTAAATTCCTTAAACCAGTACCTAATGATTCTTTTATGTTGTCTGTATTTGATTTATTGTTCTCAATTCTAATTTTATCCTTTTCGATATGAATTTGTGTCGTAATTATGATTTCATTATCCACCGCATTATGTTTTATTATATTTTCAACAGACGTTAATAAAGCACCATTTAATATGTATTTATTTTTATGAGAAGTATTTCTCAAAATTTCAAAACTGTAATCACCTTCAAAGCGGGTTTCTATCAAAAAAAAGTACTTATTGATAAGCGATAATTCTTCTTCAAGTAAAACAACTTCTTCGTCTTTTGTATGAATGAGGTAGCGATAAAGGGCTGCTAAATTCGAAATATATTTTTTTATGGTTTCTTTAGAAGAATAATCCACCAGAGCATCAATAGTATTGAGGTTATTGTATAAAAAATGTGGATCATATTGCGCTCGTAACACTTTTAACTCTAGCTCTTTTTGTAAATTAATTCGGTTGAGTTGATCTTCGCGATAATCATAATATTTTTTACCGAATACTAATACTAACGGAATAGAAACATTAATAATAGAATCTTCAACATTAAAAAGAATAGTTTTTCCAACGGATGGTAATTCTGCCCATTTTATGTAACCAAATGGGATATAGTATTTATTTAACAAGAAGAAAAAAAAACCAATAGCCGACAAACCTGATATACCAATTCCAAATAAACCAATATAACTTTTAAACTTAATTAAGAAAGTTTCTATGACCCATTTAATAAACCATAGCAATACAATCATCTGAATGATTCTTAAAGGGATACCAATAAAATATTCTGTATAAGAAAATGTATTCGTGTCATAAAAATGACCAAAACCATTCCAACCCCAGTAGACTAAAAAATAGACCGCTAAAAGTTGATAATCTGTTTTATTAAATTTAATAGAGTTCATCAAAGGTTTTAATATGACTAGTAAGATAAAAATAATATACTTTGGATCTTAAATCGATTATTTTCTATCTATACGCTCCCTTCTAGAACCTAAGCAGTAACTATGTGAGCTATTGATTTATACTCGTAATATTATCTAAAAATGAAAATCTAAAAAAATGAAAAAAGATCAAATAGGATAAAATCCTTTTTAAATAGTATTATAACAGGATTGATTTCTATAATCTCATTTTTTTTAAGAACATTTCGTTAGATAAATTCTATAATAAACAATAGAATTAAATAAACTAATGCTCCTGTTGATCTGTATTGTATTAAACAAATTTAATCATTGAAAACATAGTTCAACAACAAGTCATTCTGGTTTAATATATCATCTAATTTCATTGTTATTTTTTTATCTGGTTGTATACCTTTGTCCAATACTAATTTAGGAATGTTAACCGATTCTCTTTGCGTTCCTAATGACAGAGAAAGTTCTGTGTTTTTTAAAGAAGGAACTATTCCTCCAGGATGCGTACTATATGTACTTCCTGTTTCTTCTCCTATTATGTTGGCTAGCTCATTATGCTTTACAACTGCTAACATTTGTGCTGTTGCAGATGCACTACGACCGTTTACTAACATATATACATTAGTTTTATTAATGTTATTAATTATTTTAGGTTGTATAGTTATTGCCCTATTTCGTCTTTTATTTAAGTTATTATCTTCGTAGAAATTAATTTCTTTATCAATAATATAGGATATTACATGCTTAGTACATTCTGGATTTCCTCCTCTGTTTCCTCTTAAATCAAACGCGACTTTACTTATATTTTCATCTTTTATTTTTTGCATATAGCCATCTATAGTCTCTTTAAAAAAATCGATATTTTGTTTACCTCTGGGAAAATAGCCGAAATTCTTAATCTTGATTATAGCAGTTTTCTTTTCTTTTTTAATCTCTATACTTAATCTTGGTTTATTATTAATTTCTTCCTTATAATTAGGAGAAGGCTCATCAATACGAAATGATGTAGTAATTATTTTTTCGGAATTATAAGGTTTAAATTTTATTGTGTATTCAGAATCAAAGCCATAGTAACTATGGTAATAATATAAAAAGTTGACATTTAGATCTCCTCTATAAAAGTTTTGATTAAAAGCATCAGCAGAAATTGTCGTTTTTAATGTGTTATATATATCACTTGATGAAACTCCGTTGATTTCTAATATTTCAGAACCTGCATTCATTTCAATATTTTCGACACGATTATTTACTGCGTACATTTTTTCATCTTCAAACCACATAATTAACGGCAACCAATATTTTCGAGCTGTTCTAAAAAATCGATTATCCACTAGGCGCGTATGTAGGCAGCCTAAGCTTGTAACAATTGGAGATGCTATTTGATAAAACTCTTTAATCGTCATAGAATCTTTTAATTTATCTCGCTGAGTTTTTACAAGTTTCTGATAGGAGGTATTTTCTGTAAATTGAAATTGTGATGGATGTTCTTTTAATGCTTCTAATAACTGATTAAAATCTTCGATTAATTTTTCTTTTTCAATTTTTTTATTAAAATTTAGTAGAATTGAATCTTCAGTAATTACATTGGGTTTTGTATGATATAGTTCAGTTTTCATAAGTTGTGCAGGATTCTTTGTATTATAAATGTATTCTACACTTGTAACTCCCCTTTTCTTCAGTATTCTACTATTAACATCATAATTACTGCGTTTGATCAAATTACCAATACTATCAAATTTATATCTTGAATATGCATCATTACTCCTTTTATTAATCATATAATTCCCATCTAAACCAACGGTAGCATATTTTAAGCAATTTCCATTTTTATCATATGTTGCAAAACCTCCAGCTGTTCCTAAAAAAGAACCTACAACGGCTTTGTTTTCAGCATTAAAAAATTTAAAACTCACCAAGTTATTATCTTTATCATATATAGCTTTATCGATGGCAATCCCTGTATCATCATTTATTAGTTTCATGTTATTATCAACGTTTTTCATTGATAATAAAATCCGATTTTTATTAAATTTATATAGTACATTATAAAACTTATAATATGGCCGCATAGATACACTTGCGCCATTTACATCTTTTCTTTTTTCTAATACAGAATTGTTTTTAATATGTTTCCAGGTATAATTATAAATGTTCCAACTGTTATTTATAGGTTTATCATTGTTATCATAGAATTTTAAATCAATTCTTTGCCCCTTTTTATTATATGAATACACTTCCTTAAATACTCCCATTCCATTTCTAGTAGGTTGATTATCAACATCAAAAAATAGTCTTGTTTCTGTATTCTTAGTGTAGACTATTTTAGTTTTTGGAGCCAATGCTCTTTTTCCATCAAGAATACCGCTTCTATTTATATCAATAAGATTTTTGGAATATATATATTCAACTAATATTAATCTATTTAATGAATCGTAATCCAGTTTAAAATGATTTCCCTTTTGGGCTTCCTCTTCTGTTAGTGGTATTCTACCCTCTGTTTTTGAATAAGGTGTTTCACGAAAAATCAAGTGTTTGAAGTATTTCGTGCTTTGAGCTTTTACCAATAAGCCAAATAATAATAAGACAATGGTTAATAGAATACGTTTCATAAAATTGAATTTGAAACAAATATAACTAAATATTTAGTTTGAACTAATATTTTAGTTTTAAAATATACTAGTATACTCATTTATTCTCCTAACAATACTTTAGAAAACACTTGTCCAACCACAATTATTAGCAGACACTATACATAAAAAACAATGATCATCACTTATTGATTCAAAACCAGAAGAATTCATCTCATCACGATATCATTATATTATTACTGAACAATACAGTATAATTTATTAGTTTGTAGATAGTATATTTGCCGCACGATTATATTAATGTTATCACTACTTATATGCCTTTCAAAAAATTACACGCTGATATCCAAGAAAAACTAACATCTTTAGAAATCGTATCCCCTACTCCTTTTCAGAATAAAGCTATTCCAGTTATAAAAAGTGGTGCTAACGTATTCTGTAATGGACCAAAAGATATTGGCAAGACTACCACGCTTATTCTTACCACTTTGCAAAAACTAAAATGCATCGCTGAGGGAAATGCGCCGAGAGCTATAGTGCTGGTAAAAAACAAAGAGAAAGCTGTAGAGTTATATGATTTGTTTCTAAAGTACACTAAACATAACTCATTGCGAGTGTATCTAAGTCACGAAGATTTACATATTGATCTTCTAAAATCAGAAATATTCGAAGGTCTAGACATTCTTATCTCCACACCTAGTGTGCTAAATAAGTTGCTTTTATCCAATGGATTAAGTGTTTCACAGCTCAAAATATTTAGTATTGATGATGCTGAGTTTTTAACAGGAAACACACCATATACAGCACTTCTTTCTATAACACGTGGTATTAAAAAATGTCAGTATGTATTATACTCAGAAACTATGCATCCTAAATTAAAACGTTTTGAAACTAGTTTTATGGAGTATGCTAAAAAGATTTCCGTTTAGAACATTCGATTTATTCATAATCCTTCCACCAACTATTATTACTGTAGGCGGCAGCAGTTTTTAAAAAGATAGCTTCTCCAATTAAGGGTGTTACCATATCTATATTTAGCTCTTTTGCTTTTTTGTTTACACGTTCTATAGGGTCTTTCCAGGTATGTAAGGCCAATTTAAAGCCTCCCCAATGAATTGGCATTATTACTTTTGCTCTTACATCTAATCCTGCTTGCGCAGTTTCTTCTGGAAACATATGAATATCGGACCACATCTCATTGTATTGGCCACATTCTATCATAGCAAAATCAAATGGTCCATATTTTTCGCCGATTTGCTTAAAATGATCTGCATATCCACTATCACCACTAAAAAAGATGTTTTCGCTATCTGATTGTATAACCCAAGAACTCCATAAAGTTTTTGTTCTATCGCTAAGACCTCTACCAGAAAAATGCTGAGCAGGCGTACATATGAAGTTTAATCCTTCGAAACTAGTTTCTTCCCACCAATCTAATTCGACAATTCTATTTTTTTCTATACCCCATTTTTGTAGATGAACTCCTACTCCTAATGGTGTATAAAACATTTTTACTTTTCCTTTTAATTTTTGGATAGAACCATAATCTAGATGGTCATAATGATCGTGCGAGATCAATACAGCATCAATTTTAGGCATTTTTTCAATTTCTATTGGTAGACTTTTACTAAAACGTTTGCCACCTAACATAGGATGTGGCGCAGGAACTTCTCCTAGCATTGGGTCAATCAATATGTTTTTATTTTGTATCTGCAGCAAGAATGATGAATGTCCAAACCAGATAAGACTAGATTCTTTTTTAAACTCTACGATATCTAAAGAATCTACTTCTTTCACAGGCAAGCCGTTCTTTGGAACTGTATTTGGCTGAGATTTTAAATATCCAATCAAGCTTTTTCCCATATCGATTAGACTCATATCTAGTTTTACTTTATTAGTATTTATAAACGTACCATCTTTATAGTTTTTAGAAGTAGCATAATTACTTTGCTGCTCCTTAGTTGCTTTGCCTCCAAATTGTGGGCTCAAATTAATAAATAGAGTTGCTATTATAATTACGACTCCTATGAGAATTCCTATTCCTGCTATCATTCGTTTTAGATATTTATAAATTTTACTTTTCATTACACTATGTTATAATCGAATAAATATTCTTTTTTAAATCAAAAAAATTAGCTTTTTATCGCATTCCATGCAAATGAGAACATCATATCCATGTCTTTTTCATTAAGTCCTAGTCGCTTGTTTAGTATCAGATTAACGGTTTCTAACAAAATAGCTGCAGTAACCGCTTCTAAAGTTTCATTATCTACATCTCTGATTAACCCCTCCTTCTTTCCTAACTCGAATAAATCTATCCCCAATCTGCTCTTAGTATCTTTAACCGACTTAGGTACATTATCATAATAAGGAGATTTTTTTACCATCGTTATAAAATTCATCTCTTTACTATGGTTAATACTGAAGTTTATCCAATATAACCACATCGTTTTTAACTTTAGCTTAAAGGGTAAATCCTCCGTTATCTCCTGAACACTATTTTTAGTTTGTCGTTGGATTATTTCTGTGGCAATAGAACCTATTAGATCTTCTTTGTTTTTATAATAAACATAGAGTGTAGAAACAGAAATACCTACCTTTTTTGCTAAGGTAGACATCTTAACACCAGCAAAACCTTTTTCGAAAACAATATCCAAAGTGTTTGCTATAATGGCCAATCGTTTTGTTTCATCTTTCACTCTCACAATGCAAAAGTACACATAATAAGCGAATAAATATTCGATTATTTGTTTTTAACATTGTTTTATACAACTACTTAGAATGATATAATTAAAATAAAAAGGCTCCCTACTGTTATAAAGAGCCTTTAGATCTAATAATTTACGAAAGTATATGATTTATGAATAATCTTCCAGGTATCTTTTACCTTTAGTAACATCATATAATCCGTATATAATCGTTTTCTGGTAGGTACATCAATTTCTACTTTGGCCACTGCTGCATTGTTCACCACATCAATAGAAACAATCTTCCCTACCCTATCTCGCTTTTGACCTTTTTTAAAATATGTTATATATTTTTTTCCTGATGTAACACTTAAGGTATCGTTAGAAATAGCATATAAATTTAGATCTTTATGAAATGCTTTTTTTATTCTTTCTGGAGATCCATTAGCCGTTCCTTCTATATAATTTAAAAGAGTTTCGGTAATTTGATCCTTGTCTGATTGAGCGATTGCCATTTCCACACCGATAAGACATAGCACAAGTACGCATAAGTTTTTCATTGTTCGTTTTTTAATGATTCATTATAAATACTAAACTATGAGATACTTTAAAAAACTACGTGAAAATGGATGTTTAACTTCTTCGGATTTATAATTTCGAAGAAAATAAGATTATTATCAAAAGGATTTTTTAAACTGTGACGGAGTCATTCCTTCTTGTTTTTTGAAGGCTGCATAAAATGTAGAATTTGATTTAAATCCGCACTCATTTCCTATAGCTTCTAGCGTAAGTAATGTATTGGTCTTAATTAACTCTGTAGCAGTAACAATCCGATGAGTATTGATATAATTAGAAAAGCTTAATCCCAAATTGTCATTCAGATATTGAGAAAGTTCATGAGGTTTGATATCCAACTCATTGGCAACATCGGATAGTTTTAAATTAGGATTACGGTGTATTTCTTCCTTTATAAAAAGTGTATCTAATTTATCCGAAATCGAAGAAGCCTTTACTTGATCTATCTTTTTATTAGCATATTTTACTGTAGGTGTAAGAAATGTAAGTGTACTTTTTCTGCGTTTTATAATCCAAATAATTAAAGTGATATAAAACGTAAACGAAAAGGACAAAGCTCCTACAATATATGAAGTATATGTTGTGGTATTATACGCCAACCATATAATGAATCCTCCTGTAACGATATTAATAATCCAGAAATCCAATGTAGTTATCTTTTTTGTCTTACTCCAGAGTGTTGAAAACGTATTTCTTGCCTGATAAACAGCAGCGATTGTATAGATGGACCATTGAGCGAAGAGTAATGTTCCAAAAATTCTAGGAGGACTACGCCACCATAGATACTTATATTCTCTATATGGATACTCAATACTAATAATAGTCATAAAAATTAGTACAGGAATGATATGAAATAACCAATTCCATTTATACACTTTGTGTGGATTTAAAGCTATTCTTGTATATAGATATAAAAATGGACCAATTAAAAAACAAGCTGTTAATCCAATACTAACAAATATAGAAGAAGTGCCAGGATAAAAAGTCAGGAAAACAGATTTAGTAACTCGTACGCTAATCACAAATAAAAGAGCGGCTAGAAAATGAGTTGCTCTACTCCTATTTTTAATCAAAAACCCAAAATAAAGACTTAAAAAAAGTCCATTAAAAGCACCTAAGGCACTAAAAAAGAATAATAAGTTTTTGCTGAATTCCAAAAGCTTGTCGTTAGTTTTACAAATATAAGAAATGTTATTTCTGCTTTTTAACTTTAGGATTCTACGATAAACAGAAAAGATGCCCCAATTATGAAATTGAAGCATCTTTATGTATCATTAACCAATTATTACTTTATTCGTTATTTAACAATTAATTTTTTAGTAATATCCTCCGTTCCTTTAGATCTAATTTTTACAATATAGACTCCTGAACTAAGTGATAAATTGCTAGCAGAGAAATTATTAATCCCTGGTTTCATTACAGCTTCATATTTTTTCTGGCCTAAAGTATTGTATATATGAACTATAGCATCTTCTGTACTTCTTGAATCTACATGTAGTGAAAACTTATCAGTTGTTGGGTTCGGAGTCATTTTTATAGTTTCGATACCTTCTTTATCTGTTCCTATGATCGCACTTTTATTATCCAAGTCAGCAATAAGTTGTGCTGCCGATAAACCATTACAAGATCCTTCGTATATTTTTACATTAGAAAAAATTGAATTATTTCCTGATCCCGCATCATTATCGTTTATGAAAACCAGTCTATCCATAGCACCTGTATAAAAATTCCCAACAGGAATTACATACGTAGTCGTCCCAGAAGAATAATTATCAAAATTAGTTACACCATAGTTCTGAGTACCATGTACCTTAAAATAACGTGATGATGTTAGTGAATTATTATCCTCAAAACCAATTGCATGGATTTCTCCTTGTGATGTACTGCTAAATTCGAACTCAATTACCGTATTTGAAGTTACTGTATAATTGAATCCAATAGATTTCCAAGTATTATTGGTTAATGAAATCGAAGATCCTCCACTTTGTATTGAGAAGTTTCCTGCGCTATCTTGATTAGAAAAAGAAGTTACTATAAAATCGTTAAAATCTAGGCTTTCACAAACTGGATCAGGATTTCCCGAACCATTTTGAATAGAGATAGCATCTATAGCAATATCACTTTGCCACCCACTAGTTCCAGTACCTGTTAGCACGTTAAATCGTAACTGAACACTTGGGTTACCTGCATAACTTGATAAATCAATACTAGAAGTGTTCCAAACATTACCTTGATCTCCAGATCTACTAAATACTGGCAACCAATTTCCTGTATTATTTGTTCTAGCTTCTACAGTCAAACTATTAATCTGACTTCCAAACATGTGATATTGAAAATTAAGTATTGGCGTATTTACTGCTGTAAAATCTAAACAAGGAGAATTAAGTATCGCTCTTTTGTTAGGGAAACCTGTTCCATTACCAGATGCTTCTACATAAATATAAGTACTTCCATCTACAGCGCTACTTGGTCCTGTTTGATTAGAAGGCGTACCTCCAGAATTTCGAGTAAAGTTTATGTCATCACCAGATGTAGCATTACTCCAATCCCCAAAATTACTTTCAAAACTTTCATTGAAAGGAAAAGAAGATATATCTCCAGAACAAACATCATTAGGTGGAGGCGGTGGTGTCCCATCTATAGCTCCATCAATATCAAATCGAGAAAAGAAATCCCAAATTTCTTGAGATGTGTTTACATTTCCGCCATTCCAACTATGTCCTTTTCCCTGTATTCTAATAAATTCTGCTGTCACACCGTTATCACCATTATCCCAAACAGAACGTGTAGAACCACCACCTAATTGGGTTACATCAGGAGTACTATCACCATTATTGACGGCAGACCAATATTCCATAACATCTTGTATTGGTTCATTTGTCCCATTACCATTTATAGAAATTACATTATCATTGGTCCCTGTGATCTGTAATACAGCGGTAGGATGCTGTGGTTGACATTGATTGTTAGTAATCCAGCTTCTGGTCATACTCCCTGCTACAGAAGCTACTGCAGCAATTCTAGGGCTTAATTCACAAGCAAGTCGATAACTAAAAAAACCACCATTGGAAAATCCAGTCGCGTATATTCGTTTTTCATTGATATTATAGTCTTGTTGAATTACGTCTATTAAAGCATCTGAGAATCCTAAATCATCTTCATTACCTCCAAAATTATTATTTATGGCCCATCCAGAGAAAAAACCTCCTAACCCTTGAGGAGTAACAAAAATAAATTGATTGTCTTCAGCTAATTGTCTAAAATCACTCTGATTATACTGAGTATCGATGTTATTGGTAAATCCGTGAAAGTTCAGTATCAAAGGTGCTGGTTTACTTGCATCGTAACTAGCGGGAATGTACAGACGATACTGTCTCGTTCTACCATCGTTTTGCAATGTTGCATTAATAACCTGCTGTGCATAAGTTGCAACACTGGTTATCATTATTATGGCAAGTAGCCATAACGTTTTTTTCGTAAAGCTTAGTTGAGTTTTCATTTTAGGTTTTAATTAAATGATTTGTGTTAAATAGTTAAAAAGTATTATGCGTGAATAATAAATTGGTATGATGGCGCAAATATATCCAATTAATTAAGTAAACATCAATTTAAGTCTTAAAAAAATACAATATTCGTAATTATGTTATATAAAAAATATAAGAAGTATAATTCCTACAGTTATTTTAACTTTTTCTGATCAAATACTTTGTTAGCCTTGCACTATACTAAAAACTCGAGGAAGTTTTTAATCAGGTAATTCCCAAAAAATAGAATAAGCACAACTCTTTATAAAATTTTCTAATAACTTATATTCGCGGCATGTGGATGTATCAAGGTTTATTAGCAGCTCTTTTTTTAGGATTGCACAATTTATGTAAAAAGCATGCTGTACAGGGAAATGAGGTTTTTCCTGTACTTCTTGGTACTATTGGATCTGGTTTCTTGTTACTCCTTCCCTTTTTTATAGGATCTCAATATTATCCGGAATTTACAAAAGAGATCGGGTTTTATATTGATGCAATTCCTTGGCAAACACATGGTTTTATTTTTATTAAATCAATGATAATGGCTACTTCTTGGATTTTAGCATATCAAGCACTTAAACATTTACCAATTACTATAGTTACCCCAATACGTTCTGCAGGTCCATTTTTTACATTTATAGGAGCTATTTTGATTTATCAAGAGCGACCAAATTTCTTACAATGGATAGGTTTCTTTTTGATCATATTTTCTGTAGTATTATATTCTAAAATTGGTAAAAAAGAAGGGATCAATTTTAAACGAAATAAGTGGATTTTTGCGATTATTGGAGCCACATTTTTAGGAGCCTCTAGTGGTTTATATGATAAGTTTCTTATTCAGAGTTTGGCACTTACACCACAAACTTTACAATTTTGGTTTTGTTTTTACACTGTTTTAATCTTATTAGTGATTTTGTCATTTACCTGGTTTAATAATGTAGAAAAAAGAAAGAAATTCACTTGGCGTTGGACGATTGTAGCAGTAGGTGTATTATTGCAAGCAGCGGATTATTTCTATTTTAAAGCGCTACAAGATCCTGAAGCATTAATTATGCTGTTGTCTGCTATAAAACGAAGTCAAATATTAATAGCAGTTGTGATCGGTGGTCTTGTCTTCAAAGAAAAGAATAAAAGAAAAAAGCTAGTTCCCTTATTCGGTATTATGGTTGGTGTTTTTTTAATTTTATATTCATAAAATAAGAATTACCTTTATTCATCAACTTATATCAAATCAATGTACCAAAAATTACTGTTTTTATTTTTATGCATTATATGCTCTTCTTGTAATAAAAACCTTAGTCAGAATGAACGTTTTTTTATCCCTAAACATGGAGGAAACGAAGGTATCGTAAATAAATATTATAGAAATGTTTACTTAAAAGATCAACAAGATCCAAGAACTTATATCGACTATTCTTTAATCAAAAAATTAAATGATAGTATCTATCGTAAAGAAATATATGGCCCAGATTTTAAAATACTATCTTCTAATCAATTTAGTATTCAAGGTAACCATATGATAGAAGTTAGTGCGCAACGTTTCTATGGCAAAGATACACTTACGGCTGTGTACCAAGAAGAAGCTATGAATTATTATCTTACCTTTAATCAGGATACTGTTTACTATAAGGCAAAACTGAAGAATAATACATCTAGGTATATTGATGATAGTAGATCTATTAAAATGGTTAAGGATACTACAATTGAATCAAAACCAGCTAAAATTGTAGAGCAAAATATTATAAATACCTCAGTGTTTGGAGAAAATCAAAAAAAAACTACAAACTTTTATTCTCGTAGCATTTACGTTCAAGATTTAGGACTATACGCATCTACTCTTACTACTGATGCATATAGAATAGAAAGAATACTAGTTGAACAATTATTACCTTCAGATTTTAATAATCTTTCTCAGCACAATATAAAACGTGTTGGTTATATTGATTTTAATAAAACTATTGATAAGGATAAAGAGCTAGTGCTCTGTGGTGATCATGATTATATAGCGGATTATTATAATGGAGCAAATGATCGAGCGGGATTTATTGGAGGAAAAGGAAGTTTGAAACGATTAGTTTTTAGCAAACTAGATTTGAGTAAACTAAAAAATGAATCGGGTTATTTAACTTTTAGGTTTGTTATTAATTGTAAAGGAAAAGCTGGCAAATTTACTACTGATCAAACCGCTGATTTTGAATACAATAAGAAGGAGTTTCCTGAGGAAACAATTATGCATTTATATGATATCATTTCTAATGTAAAACAATGGAAACCTTGTGTAATTAGAAATACAGAAAGAGATTCTTACTTCTACATAACCTTTATTTTAAAAAATGGAAAGATTCAAGATATTTTACCGTAGTTTATTTTTTCTGGTTTTGTTCATTAGCTCTTGCAATCAAAATCCAGAATTGTACAAAACTGAGTTTACGGAAACCGAGTCCAAAAAATATGCTAAACAGTTTATGAAAGGACTGCATGGAGTGTATTATCAAGGTTCTCCAGAGGAACATTTTCAAATTCAAGAGGCTAGTATTTTAGATACTACTTTCTCTGATCCCCATAGAGAAATGGGGGCCTCTAGAGTAAAGCGTGGTATCAATACAGAAACTATGAAAAAATACAAAAAAGCTGTATCACTTGATCCAGAGTCTTGGCAAGGATATAGAGGATATTTATATTTATATTTTTATAGAGATTATGATAATGCTATTAAAGATTTTAATGAATTAGATACGCTTACTCCAAATTTTGTTGATTATCCACAATCTGAGAATATCGATTTTATGCGAGGTATCTCATATATGATGAAAAAGGAGTATCCAAAAGCACAAGATTATTTCAAAAAGTTTTTTGCTCACGAAACTAAATCGGGTGATTTAAATTATATAGAGAGTAGAGCGTTTATGTACTATGGTATTACCTATTATGAAACAGGTGAGTTTAATAAAGCAATGGAAAAATTTGAATTAGGGATAAAGTATAATAATAATGCTGATCTAATGTATTGGAAAGCAAAAACATTAAAAGCTCTAGATCATAATCCTTTAGAAATAAAAAATGCATTAGAAACTTCTAAGGAACTTTTAGCACAAGGTTACAATAGCAGAAGACCCTATGTTGAAGAGTTTTATCAAACTTATATAGAAGATATTGATGATCTTCTTAAAAGTATTTAAACCTACTTACCAACTTTTACTATTAGAAATAAAACATTAATTAGTAACCAATCCGTCATCCGATTCTAAAATCGACACATTTCCTCTATAACGAATAGATGTACGATGACTACTATTTATATTAATATTAGAAGTCCAATTTGGATACAACGTTACCATAACCCTATAGGATTCTCTATTATTCTTAACCGTAAACTTAATCATATGTCTTTGGCGCTTCTCGTCTTTAGTAACTTCATACCGATCTGGAACTCCTTTAAACACAATACCTCCTTCATTTCTAGTAAACTGACCGGGTAATTGTCGTTCACCATAAAATGGTAGTTCCATTGAAATACTATCTCCGTGGACTCTTACATAATTCTGATTTCCTATAAGACTAATTCCATTAACAGTACTTCCCGGCGGTAACAAACCACTATTAGCTATAGTATTCATGCTTGACGTTGCTAATGGATACATCCAATCAGATTCTATAGTAAAAGATTTTTTAGCAATCAATGCTTCTAATGCTTCACTTTGGGCAGTTGGAGCTACAATTTTTGCACCACTACACCCTATCAAAAAACTTCCTAACACGAACAATAAAAAAACAGCCCTCATAATGTATTATTTTGTATTACAACTAATTACCACCAAACTCTATACCGTAATTTACGAATTTTAAGCCATAATTCAATTATATGACACCTACTAATCTCCTACTCTTTTTTCTATATCAACTAAAATTGTTTTTGTGCTTTTGATATATTGATCTAATATAGGTTTTAGATTTCCATAAACTAGCATATTATGGATTGCCAATCTAGCTCTGTACGTATCACTTATAAAATACTCATACATCGCAGGGTTTTCTAATTTCCCTAATAATAGATCACCAATCCATGGATGATTATATTTTAGGTAATTCATATTGTCGCTAATATCACTACCGATTCGTTCGTGTGTCTCTTTTATAAGTTTATCAAAAGCATTATGGTTAGCTAATATGATTGTAACAAGACTATCCGTTTCTGTATTACTATTAAACTTTTCTAATAATCGGATTCCTTTTTGTTGCAGCTCGAATGGATTATAATTAAGAATCAATCCCATTGCTGATGGATTCTTCTTATACATTTCTATGGTTACAGAATCACTTAAAAATTGATCAAACATTTTCTTTCTAGCATCTAATACATCCAAAGCACGCCCCACCATTATCGTATCAATCTTTAAATCTTCTTTATATGTAGTAAGAATATTTTTTAGATTATTTTTAGTTTTTCTTATTTCATTTGCATTATTAATACTAACAGCGATTAGTATACCGATAACTACCAAAATAATTTCACCAATAGCATACAATAGATATTTTCGTATCCCCTTATCTTTCATTAGATTTTTGCGTTGTGCGTTAAACAATTTCATATAATCCAATATACAACAAATTCTATCGTATTAGATCGTAGCAAAAATGCTCTTAACTAAAGGTTAAATAGCTAAGATTAATAGAAGACTACATTCTTAAATAAATTACTTTTGCGGAATGCAAAATAAAAAATATGCTCAATTAGAATTTATTGGCTTAATGGCATCACTTATGTCCATTGTTGCATTAGCCATAGATGCTCTATTGCCAGCATTAGATATTATAGGAATTAGTATTGGTACAACAGAACTTGCGGATAACCAATTATTGATAACTATGATTTTTTTGGGACTTGGTATCGGGCCATTAATTTTTGGACCAATATCGGATAGTATCGGAAGGAAACCTGTAGTATATATTGGAATCTTACTTTTTGTTATAGCAAGTTTTATGTGTATTAACGCTACTAATCTTACGGTCATGATTGCTGGAAGAATTTTACAAGGTATAGGACTCTCGGCACCTAGAACAATTGCTATTGCAATGATTAGAGATACATATAGTGGAGATTATATGGCACGTATTATGTCTTTTATCACCGTTGTTTTTCTACTGGTTCCAATTGTAGCTCCAGCATTAGGTAAATCAGTATTAGATCATGCAAACTGGCAAGCAATTTTTTATATTCAACTAGTATTTAGCGGTTTGGTGTCTCTTTGGTTCTGGAAACGGCAAAAAGAAACTCTAACTGTAGAAAAACGGATAAAGTTTACTCCTTCTATATTTATAGATGGTTTACGAGAATTAGTGAAATACAAAACAACCATTGCATATACGCTTATTTCAGGGTTCATTGTAGGATCATTTTTAGTATATTTAAGTAGCTCGCAGCAAATTTTCGAACAGCAATATCAACTCAAAGATGAATTCCCATATATTTTCGCATTATTAGCAATCTCTATTGGTTCCGCTACTTTCTTAAATGGAACTTTAGTTTTAAAATATGGAATGGAAAAATTAGTAACGATTTCGTTATATTCTTTTTTAGGTATTTCGTTAGTTTACCTTATTTTGTTTTATGGAAATCCGAATCCTAATGTAATAGTTCTTTTAGTTTTCTTTGGATTGCAATTTTTTTCAATAGGATTTCTGTTTGGTAATTTAAGAGCACTAGCAATGGAACCTGTTGGTCATATTGCAGGAATAGCAGCAGCTATTACAGGATTTATAAGCACAATAATGGCTGTTCCTATTAGTACTTATATAGGAAAGTATGTAAGTGATACAGCGTTACCACTTTTCTTAGGGTTCTCCATTTGTGCTGCAATTTCTGTTGGTATTTTAATATATATCAAAGCTAGTGACAAAAAGATCAACTAATGAATACTAGCTCATAATATTCATATCATCTGAATTCTTTTTTCTTAGTACTGCTAATTCACCATCTCCCGCAATAGCAAACTTATCTCTTTTGGATCCATATCCAAAATTAGAAGATCTACGATACTTGTTTTGGAAATCAGCAAATTTTCTCTTTGACCAAGATTTCTTTTTATTTTGATTTTCCATATTCAAAAACTTTATAGATTCGTAACCTGATATTTTAAATCCTTTCTAAGTTATATTTTTTTTCAGAATTTCTTAGAAATGTTAACATCAAATTATCATTATTCTGTTGATTTTCAAAACCTTTACCAAGTTTGATATGTTAAAGCTATTGGAATGATTATTGATTATTTATATATTTAAAACTTAACTTTTGATATGAAAACCTACCTTAATTCGATTCTTTTCTTAATTTTTTTAATTCCGTTTGGCTATGGTCAGTTTACACCTCCTGCGGATAAGATGATTAGTGGATCTGATGGATACATCGGGCATGAAGATGCATTAATAAATGATTTTATTAAACTTGATTTTGATAAGAAAAACGCAAAAATATCTTTTGATTTTACTTCTGAAGATACTAGTGGAACTATTGCAGGATTAGATTTCAAAATCTCTTTTAATCCAGAAGATCCCGACAATGCCTATTTTAAAGGAACAGCTCTTGTAAATACGTTGGAAACTGGTAATTTTTTAAGAGATGGTCATTTAATGTGGGAAAAATTCTTTTACAAAAAGAAATATCCTAAAATAAACTTCGAAAGTTCTGAAGTAGTCCATTTTGGAGATAACAACTATAAGGTAATAGGTAATCTCACAATAAAAGGTATTACCAAAGAAGTCATTATCAATTTCACCTTAGATATTACTAAAAAATTACTTGGCAAAACTACTATTTACACCAGTGATTATGGAGTTAATATCCACGATGAAAGAGAAAAAAACAAACTAGATATTGTATTTGATTTTCCTATTTTGAAATAAATTATACTATTTTGATTTATATATGAATATTATACGCTTTTGCTAATTTTTCTGAAGATTTTAGGAATTCGTTATTTACAATATTCATTTCTTTTAGACGAGTTATTTTTATCTTCTCATCAGGTATAGTATTCCTTTTACTTAATAAAGTACTGATCATTTTTGATTCGTTTAAATTTTATTTTCCCTATTGCGAAAATACAAATGATAAGAATACTGTATAAGGGTATAAATACTGTTTTTATTAGGGTATTTTGCCCCTATTCTTCTTCTTTAAGGTAAATCAATAGTAAAAGCCGAAAATGATCCATGGCTAGAAAAGGAAAGAGGTATATCTACAGCTTCTTTATTGATCTTGATACTAGGTATTCCATTGATATCTTTATGAATAGAAATAGAAGATTCTTTTACTCCAATTACATCAGCAACATAATTCTGAAGTACTCTTTTATATCTTAATGAATTATCAGTAAACACTTTAGAAATAAAATTACTTTGATCTGTATAGGAAATAGTATATGCATACTTATCCGTATGTTTAGAAACGGTATTATAACTATAGTTATTAATTGTCACCTGTTCATCCGAGCAAACAAATGCCCAAGGGTTATATTTTCTAGGAATAGAAAAACGGCGTTGGTGTGCTTTATAAGTAGCTTCTTTCATACTCCAAAGCTTCCAAATTAATCCATCTGGATCTTCAGAATTACAGATCATTTCTTGTTCTGATTCTGCAAAAATCTTTTGTAACCAGCCTTTTCTTCTCCAATTACTTTGGATTCTGGCAAGTTTAAGATCTACAATATCATCACCTATCATTTAGTAGCTAATTTATCCTGAATTACTTCTATTGATGCTTTTACAGTCAACATTTTATCCATACCATCATTATCTATTTCGATACCAAATTCATCTTCTACATCAAGTATTATATCTACTAAATTTGCTGAATTGATCTCTAAATCATCAATGAAATTAGTAGCTTCAGAAATTTGCTTTAATCCTTCCTGATTTTGAACATAGGGTTCTATAATAGTTTTTAATTTAGATAGTAATTCTTCTTTCGTCATGAACTTTTTTTGATTATGAATATTTTTTAAAGATAATACAAGCATTTACATCTCCAAACCCAAAACTAGCTTTTACAGCAATATTAATAGGTTTTAATATTGTTTTAGTAGGAACCCGTTCTTTATCAATCATAGCTTCTATTTCCGGATGTAAATCTTCACAATTTTTATTTCCAAAAATAAAACCTTCTTTCAACTGAAGTACAGTAGCTACACTTTCTATACTACCAGACGCAGCTAAACAATGTCCTACTAAACCTTTCAATGAATTTATATATGGAAACTCTTTTCCATTCCTTGCTAAAGCACTGCACCAATTCTCTATCTCTACAACATCTTTTGTAGTTGCTGTTAAATGTCCATTAATCGTATCAATATCATTGTTATTGATACCTGAGTTAATGACAGCTTGTTTGATACATTGTTTTACAGCTGCACTATTGGGAGCTGTCATGCTTCCTCCATTTCTTTGGCCGCCACTATTTACGTGGCCGCCTAATATTTCTGCATAAATCGTAGCTCCACGCTTTTGAGCATTTTCTAAGCTTTCTATTACTAACGCTCCTGCTCCACTTCCTGGTACAAAACCACTTGCTGTAGCACTCATAGGTCTTGAAGCTACTGTAGGGTTATCATTGTATTTATGAGGAAGGATTCGCATCGCATCAAAACCACCCCAAATATAAGGCCCACTATCACTAGTGCTGCCTGTTAATATAATTTCTGCTTTTCCTTGAGTAATACGATCATATGCCATTAAAATAGCCTCTGTGCCTGTACTACATGCAGAAGAATTCGTTGTTGTTATGTTACCACATCCTATAATGCCTCCTAAATATGCACTAATACCGCTTGCCATTGTCTGTATTACAGATGTACTACCTAATCTTCTAACATTACCATCATCAACTTTATAAATAGCTTCTCTGAACTTATCAACTCCGAGTATCCCTGTACCAAAAATAACTCCTGCATCCCATAATGGATTATCCTTTTTATCAATTAATTCTAAACCTGCATTTCTCCAAGCATCTAATCCTGCTATTACACCATATTCTAATCCAGAAGCATTTAAACCTTTCAACTGAATACTGTTAAAGTAATTGTTTAAGTATTCTTTTTTATATTCTGGTTTACCAGCTATTTGACAAGAAAAATTAAGTGATTTTAATTCGTCAATATATCTAATTCCAGATACTCCTTTCCGAAGAGCTTCTTTAAATAAAGAAACGTTCGTTCCATTTGGAGAAACCACGCCTAAACCTGTAACTACTACTCTTCTATTATTCATAAAATTTTAAAGAATTACTAATAGTAAATTTTAACCTGTCATACCTGCGATCAATCCTTTTGCTACTAAATTACCTTCGCCATTAAACATTTCAACTTTACATTTCAATTTATTAAATCTAAAATATTCCTTTTTTGATTTTACTATTACTTTATCTCCTGGTAATACTGGTTTATAAAAATCAATAGCTGTACTACTCATCGCTACCTTAATTGGATTCTCATTAATTTGTTCATCTAGAATAAATATTCCTAAGCATACCAACCCAATCTGCGCCATAATTTCTGTAAGAATAACTCCAGGGGTTATAGGTTTTTCTTTAAAATGTCCTTTATAAAAATATTCATCATGTTTTAACGTATAGGTACCTTTGATATGATTTTCATCTACTTCTAAAATTTGATCAACAAATAAAAATGGATCTTGATAAGGTAAGTTTTTAATGATCTGTTCTTCTGTCAAAATTATATTGGTTTTTAAAAAGCACAATCACTAGGCAAAGGCTCTTCAGATTCTAATTGATTTGCAAACGTTGTTTCAAGTATTTCTTGACTAAATCCATCAGAAACATTTCCTTTAAAAACTAATTCACCATACCCAACAGTATTCATATGCGCCCTGACATATACTATTTGATCTTTGGTGATGTTAACTAGACCTCCTGATCTTGTAAATGGTTGTTCATTTACATGGCTATGTGCTAAAATTCTTCTATATAATAATGTGCCATCTTCTGACACAATCTCCCACCAATCCGCATATTGATTACACCCTAAATCTGGGCTTTTTATTTGCACACTAAATGTATAACTGTTTTGTTCTCCAGCAACAGAAACACTAGTAACTTCTGCATTAGAAATTTCTAAATCAGTATTGGTAGTGTTAGTATCATTGGCTTTACAAGAAGATGTTGATATTACTATAAAAAAGACATAAACTAATACGTTTTTCATTTTATTCTAATTTAGATTTGCTATTTCAATATATACATTTACCACTCTAATAGTATTCTTTGTGCAGAAAATCCAGGACCAAAACTTAACATCAATCCTGTTTCTCCTTTATTAGGTTTTTGATCCATAAAACGCTCTAAAACATACAGTACTGTAGCACTACTCATATTACCATATTCCCGTAATACAGTTTTTGTTTCGTCAATATTCTTACCGAGGTCACCAAAAAGATTTTCTACCGTCTGTACAATTTTTTTACCTCCAGGATGAAAAATTAGATGATCTATCTCTTCAATAGACTTCCCATGTTTTAATAGAAAAGGATGTATAATATCTGGGAAATACTTGGCTATTTTCTCAGGAACCTCTTTATCCAATATCATTTGTAATCCTCCATTAGTCAGCTTAAATCCCATCATCATGGTCGCATCATAAAAATGATACATTTCATCAGCCAAAATTTTTGGACCATCAGACTGTTCCTCAGAAGAAAGCAACGCACACGCCGCTCCATCCCCAAAAATAGCAGAACTTACTATATTCACCAAACTATAATCATCATGTTGAAAAGTGGCTGTAGGTGCTTCTACAGTTATCACAGCTGCTCTTTTATTTGGATTAGCTTCTAAAAAATTTCTGGCATATATAATACCAGAAACTCCTGCGGCGCAACCCATTTCGGTAACAGGAAGTCTAACTATATCCTGCCTAAGGCCTAAAGAATTGATTAAATATGCATCCAATGACGGAATCATTATGCCTGTGCAACTAACCGTAATTATATAATCTAATGATTTTGGATCCCAATCAGACTTATCCAAAGCTTTCTTGAGGACGGATTCTCCCAAATCTTTTACTTCTCTTATATAAATATCATTTTTTTCTTCAAAAGAAGTTGCCGTAAAAACTTCTTCTATACTCATAATTCCATAACGTCTATCTACAGCAGCATTCTCAAAAATTTTAAGAACCTTTCTTTTAAAACGATCTTCTTGACCTGTAAGCCATTGTGATACAAAAGGAAGTATCTCTTTTGTATCTCTTACATATTTTGGCAACTGTTTAGCAACTGTTGTTATTTTTACGCTCAAATTCTTTTCCCTTTTTTAATTATTGATTATCCAGCGGTATCTGAATGCCCATTTCCAATGTAATTGATACTTTTTAAGTCCTAAATCCTCTGCAAAACTTACTAATTCTTTTCGTTTAAAACCTCTCTTAATAGACACTAATCCATCATTTTTAGCAATACGCCCTTTAATAAAGAAATAACTAAATACTTTGAATAAATAATAAGACCAAGTATTCCTGTGTATATCATTAATAATTAAAGCACTCGAAACTAATTCTAAACTTTTCTGAAGCACTTCCTTTATTTCATCATCTTTAAAATGGTGTAAGGTCAATGTGCAAAGAATAATATCACAAGAAAAATCTTCTTTTGTTAATGTTAAGATATCTATGTTTTTATAAATAATCTCGGTATATGATTTACTTAAATTATTAGCCTGTGACAAACATTTTTTATTATTATCAATCCCTATCAATTTTGCTTTAACACCTTTTTTTCTAAGCACATCCGCTAACTGCCTTAGCATTTCTCCATCACCACATCCTAGATCAGCTATAATCCATTCACGCTTGTTCTCATTAGCTTTTATCTTTTCTAGTACTGAGTTAATCGTGATACTATTACCTCCCAATAATCTATTCACTCTAGAGATATCATATAATGCTATTGCAAGATCTTTTTCATCAACATTAGGATCATCCATTAGCTCGGCCTCGTTACTTCTTTTTATAAGATTCACTAACATACTAATGGTTTTCCGTGTGTTTGTTTTATAATCTGCGGAACAATAACGGGGATTAAATTTGCCATTTTCTGTACTATTCGCTGGATATTACTATTTAATAAAACTTTTTGAAGCACTCTTCCTGCATATAACCTTTTAGAAAATGTAGAATTCCATTTTTTTGTATAAAGCTTTTCTATCTGTTCGGTAGTATAAATTTTAGAACTATAATTATTGATAAGTAACTCGCATAAAATTTTAGAACTCTGAACAGCCATAGCCATACCATTACCACAAAGAGGATGAATTAATCCCGCAGCATCTCCCAACATAAAGATATGATTTTCAACAGGCTTCTTTCTATCAAAATTAATCTGACTTATAGTAATCGGTTTTTCAAATATTGGTTCGGATTTTTCAAAAAAGTCTTTTAAATATGGATTCTTCTTAATGACATTAAGCTCAAAATGCGCTATATCCTTATATTTTTTGAAACTATCATAATTCACAAGATAGCAAGCATTAACAATGTTATTTTCGACCATAGATAAACCACAATAACCTCCATCAAAATTATGTAACGCAACAGTATTAGGATCAAAATCAGCTTTATAATGAGCTTTTACTGCTAACCAAGGAGATTTCTTATTACTAAAACTTCGTTTCAAATTTTTATCTAATATGGATCGTTTACCATAGGCTCCTATAGCATAATCACTAGTAAATACGCCTTGCTTAGCCGTTTTAATATAAAACATACTATTTTGGTGATCAACATCTAAAACTTGATCATTTAGCATTTGCACTCCTAATCCTTTGGCTAAATTCCATAAATAATTATCTAATGTATATCTACTAATTCCAAACCCTCCTAAAGGAAGTTTACTCTTGATTACTTTACCTTCTGTTGTACTAATATTTAGCTCAGAAATTTTCGTAACACCTAAATCATCAATTTTTATTCCTAAAAAATCTAAATATGGTAAGATTTCATTAGAAATATACTCCCCACAAACCTTATGTTTTGGGTACCTATCTTTTTCTATAATTAACACAGGTATTTGATATTTAGCCAAATGTATAGCACTGGTTAAACCAGCCAAACCACCACCAATAATAACTATGTGTTTATGACTATTCATTTATTGAAGATACATAAATTTTGAGCATAAAAAAATCCCAACTAATAAGTCGGGATTTATAATTCTCAATTACAGAATTTTACTCTTTTATTTGAGCAACTGCTTGTTTTCTTAGAGCTTCATTAGGTGATATTGTAACCTCTACTCTCCTATTTTTTGATTTACCATCTGAAGTATCATTTGTATACTTAGGTTGTGATTCTCCATAATAAGCAACAGTAAATCTCTGTTCCTCTACTCCTAATTCTACTAGATAATTCTTAACCGATTGTGCTCGATATTTTGATAAAACAAAATTGGATTCTTCTTTACCAACATTATCGGTATGCCCTTCTATAAGAATATCGGAATTTGGATATTCTTTCAGCACTTCTGCTAGTTTATTTATCGTTTCTTTAGAACTTTCATTTAATTCGTGTTTATTAGTTTTAAAATAAACTCCGCTCTCTTCATCAAAAACTATATTAATATCTTCCTCTACTCTTTCTACCACTACTGTTGGTAGTTCTTCTTCGATTTTTTTCGCTTGTTGATCCATCTGATTACCAATAACACTTCCTACAGTAGCTCCTACTATTCCGCCGATAACAGCACCAAGCTCAGTATCTCCCCCAGTATTGTTACCAATAACTCCTCCTATAATTGCACCTCCGGTAGCTCCTATAAAACCACCTAATTCGGAATTTTTCATGGATTTACAGCTCATGAGAGTAATTAACAATACTCCTACATATATTAGTTTCTTTGAGTTTTTGATTTTGTGTGATTTCATGTGTATAAAATTATATTTGTTGGTTATAAATTTCACTAGTTATTGTTTATCAAAGTATAACTTGATCGTAAGCTTTTCTCCATCAGCGATCATATCATAACTCCAGATCATTTTATCCTCATTCAATTCATACAAATGCATACGATACCCTTTATTATTTATTTCACTTTTCATTTTTTCATTCACAGGTTTTAATAGAATACTATGATTATCACCCTGAATTCCCTTAGGAATAGACCATATAAAATTATAATTACCTGTATTTGGGCAAGAAGTGCCTGATAGTGCATAACTACCAGTATTATTATTAGAAATAAATTCCCAATTTGTACTTTCAATACACTTTAAAGGAACATCTCCTAATACAGTTACGTTATATTTAGTAGTACTAGTAGTATCAAAATTTGCTCGTTTTAAAATCCAAACTCCATTAATTGAAACTTTGGCCGCTCTAGTAAAAGCATCTGATGCACCACAACTTGATAAAAGAATACCGATAAATAGAAAAGAAATTATTCTCAAAACTTAGATTAAAAAGGTTAATTTGTTTTACACAACAAATATCTTCTTATTACTGTCTTCATACTACATCCTAAATAGTGAAAATAGCATCACTGTTTTCAGGGTAAAAACATTATTGCAAAAAAAATCTCCAAAGAAAAATATATTCTTTGGAGATTAAAAAGATTATTAAGTTAAGATTAATCTATTTTCTTGGCGTCTTCAATCATCTTATCATTTGCCAAAACACCAAATTCTACTCTTCTATTTTTTGCTCTTCCTTCTGCAGTAGCATTATCATATTTAGGTAACGTTTCTCCGTGATAATATGTGGTCAATCTCGATGTACTAATTCCCTGAGATACCAAATAACTAGTAACCGCATTTGCTCGCTTTTTAGACAATTCCATATTATATGCATCGTCACCTGAACTATCAGTGTGTCCATCTACTATAATATTAGTATCTGGATACTCCTTAAAAATTCCAATAAGCTTATTTAAATTTTCCTTAGATTTTGAGTTGATATTATACTTATTAGTGTCAAAATACACACCACTATTTTCATCAAATATAATATCGATTCCTTCTCCTACTCTAGTTACTTCTGCTCCAGGAATTTCTTCTTCTATTTTTTGGGCTTGTTTATCCATCTGTTTACCAATTACACCACCGGCAACACCACCTACAACACCTCCAATAATAGCTCCTAGTACAGAATTCTCTTTATTTCCTACATTATTCCCTATCACACCACCAAGAACAGCACCCGTAGTTGTTCCAATGACAGCGCCTTTTTGTGTGTTGTTTGCATTTTGAACAGCATCACAACTATTTAAGACAATTAAAGTAGTTAATGCTATTGCTATTTTATTAAAATTTGATCGTATCATTATCTAAAGATTTGATTTATTGTAATTTATTAAAATTCATTGTGATCACAAATGGCTTTCCTTCCAGACTTACTGTTTGTGTCCAAGTCATGGTAGTATCATCCAAATGCTTAAGTGTCATGCGATACCCTTTATTATTATTTGTACTTTTTTTCTTTTCATCAATTGGTTTAAAAAGAAAACTATAATCTCCATTTTCCGTAGGCTCAGGAATGGTAAATCTAAAATTACGAGCTCCTGTAGAGGTACACTGACTTTCGTTTACAGTATACTTACCTGTATTATTATTTGGGATAAATTTCCAAATACCTCCAGTTAGGCACTCTGCCGAGGCATCATTATATAATGTTACTTCAAAAACACCAGAACGATCATAGGATATTTTATCCAAAGACCATTCTCCTTTTAAAGTTTTCTTTGCAGCTATAATCGTTTTCTGGCTAGCAGAACAAGAGGCTAGTAAAATAACTGTAAGTAATAATATCAGTTTTTTCATGAGTATTAATTTATGTTTAAATGTAAAATTTGGTTGCCAATTTCTATTCAAATATCATAATATAAATGCACTTTGATTTAAAAAATCATAAGAGTATTTAATAATTTAGATCAAATGCAAAGATTCTGGTTTAAAGTGATGAAGTCTGTTTTATTAGTCATAAGGTTATTGGTTTTAAAAGTTTGTTTTTAATCTACACAACTAATAAAACGAAACAAAGAATATTATCATATATTAACTGCCTATTGTTAACAAAATTTAACAACACTTAATGTACTTATGCTAAAGTTCACAATTCTTATTCTTGTTCCTTTGGCACTCGAAAAAGTAGAAAAACACCCACTATAAAAAATATAATGAAAAACAATATCGAAAACCTAACACTTCCTGTTAACTGAGCTACAATACCATAAGAAAACATACCAATAACTATTCCTATTTTTTCTGCTACATCATAAAAGCTAAAATACGAAGCTGTATCTACAGCATTTTCAGGTAATAACTTAGAGTATGTTGATCTAGATAGTGCCTGTATACCTCCCATTATTAGACCTACAATAGCAGCAGCAATATAAAACTGTGTTGGTGTTGTAATTGTATAGGCATAAATACACACTATAATCCAAATAAAATTAATAACTATAAGTGTCTTTATATTACCATATTTGGCAGATGCTTTCGATGTAAGAAATGCGCCTGCTATCGCTACCAATTGAATTAAAAGAATACTAATAATAAGACCTGTTGTAGCATTCTGTGTTCCCCAATCCAATTCTTCTATACCAAAATAAGTAGCAATAAGCATGATGGTTTGTACAGCCATACTGTAAACAAAAAAAGAAAATAAATACCTTTTTAATCTAATATTATGCTTTAATTCTTTCCAGATTAGTTTTAATTCTTTAAAACCATTAAATAAAACATCTTTAGATAAGGTATTCTTTTTATTTCCTTTAGGCAAATAATAATAGGTATATTGACTAAATCCAATCCACCAAACACCTACCATCAAAAATGACAACCTAGTTGGTAATCCTTCATTCTCGAAACCAAACCAATCATATTTTAATATCATTACTAGGTTTATAATTAAAAGTATTACACTACCGATATACCCTAAAGAATACCCTTTAGCACTTATAGCATCTTGTTGTTCAGGAAAAGCTATATCTGGCAAATAAGAATTGTAAAAAACAATACTTCCCCAGAAACCGATCAATGCTAAAAGATAGCATAACAAACTGAAAAACAAATTATCTAACGAAAACCAATATAGACCGATGCAGGATAATGCCCCTAAATAGCAAAAGAATTTCAAAAAATTCTTCTTATTACCAACATAATCGGCTATTCCGGATAAAAAGGGACTAATAAACGAGACTATCAAAAACGCCAAAGCTGTTACATAGCTAATTAAGGAGTCATTATTAAAATCATATCCTAAAAAAGAAACAGTATCACTAACTATATCTCCTTGATCATCTCTAATAATCGTTAATGCTCCCCAAAATATAGGAAATACTGCAGATGAAATAGTTAGGTTATATACAGAGTTTGCCCAATCATAAAAAGCCCAGGCATTTAATAATTTCTTATGTCCTTTAGGTAGTGTGTTTCCCATGTATGAAAATTAAAAAAGCTGTTCTGGATTTTTCCAGAACAGCTTCTAAAATAAGTATAATCTTTTTAAGAATTGAAAATTTACAATTATTTAAAACTTGTAACTCCAAATTTTCTAGCTTCAGCTTTCGCAGCGGGTGACCAAGCAGTAAGATTAGAGATACGCGTATCATTAGATGGATGCGTACTCATAAACTCTGCTGGTGCTTGTCCACCACTATTCGCTTTCATTCTTTTCCATAACTCCGCCGCTTCATCTGGATTGTACCCTGCTATAGCCATTAACTGTAAACCAATACGATCAGCTTCTGTTTCATGACTTCTACTAAAAGGTAACATTACTCCTAATTGACTTCCTAATCCAAATGCCGTTCCTATAATTTGTTGAGTTTGCTCATTTTGTCCACTAGCAGCAACAGTAGTTGCAACTCCAGCAACCTGCTGAATCTGAGAAGCACTCATTCGTTGCTGACCATGGTTAGCCAATGCATGGGCAACTTCATGGCCCATAATCGCTGCAACACCTGTTTCTCCATCAGCTATTGGTAAAATACCTGTATAAAAAACGATCTTCCCTCCTGGCATACACCAAGCGTTTACCGTTTTATCATCTACCAGATTATATTCCCATTTATAATCTTTTAAGTATCCTGCATAACCATTGGCATTCAACCATCTTTCTGAAGCTTTAGATATTTTTTGACCGACACGTGTTATCATTTGTGCATCAGCCGTTCCTTTTACCACTTTATTTTCTCCCAAAAACTGATCATACTGCTGAAAAGCCATTGGTAATATCTGAGAATTGGGTACTAAAGCTAAGGTTTGTTTACCAGTAAAAGGGTTAGTTGCACAAGAAAGAAAAAGGAACACAGATCCCAGTGCAACTACTATTTTTTTATTTTTCATAATATTATAAAATAGATGTGAATATTGTAGGTTAAAATTACAAAATTCGAAACATCCTTTTTAATAAAAATCAATCTATTTATTCACCATAATCTATGTAAGGCTTTTATGATCGACAAACTGTATTATTTAGCAACAATATGAAGCTCTGTAAAATCTTTAGGGACTACCACTGTATTATTTTTTTCATCATATTTCAAATCATTTAAAGATACTACAACATTATCAATTTCAATTTCTCCGACAGCAAATGGTAACCCAATAAATTCTATTTTCATTCTTTCATATTCGGTGATATAAGTTCCATTTTTATGTTGTTGGATGATAATTTCATTTTCTTTTCCTGTAAAAGCAAAACTTCTTAAACTAAATCTACCTTTAGCATAATCATAACCATCTTGTGCATCTTCATAAACTTTAGATACTTCCTTATTTCCTAGTTTATAATATACTTCCAATTTTAATTCTTCAATCTTTTTTTCTCCTACATACTGTTGGATTGGGTATTTAGGAATAATGGCTCCTTCTTTTATGAAAATTGGGATAGTATCTAAATCTGCATCAACCCATTGTTCCATCCCTCCTTTAGCATATTCACGTGTCCAGTAGTTATACCAATTACCACGAGGGATGTATAATCGTCTACCCTTAGCATTAGGTTCCTGTACAGGACATACTAAAATTTGGTTACCAAACACAAACTCATCTGTTCTATAATGTGTTTGAGGATCTAATTGATCATACAACACCAATGACTTTAGCATTGGTATTCCTTCTTCTGCATATTCCCAAAACATTGTATATAAATATGGTAACAATTGATAGCGCAACTCAACATATTTTCTAGTAACATCTATTACTTCTTCACCAAAGGTCCAAGGTTCTTGATTTCCGTGATCGCCAGAAGAATGAGTTCTACAAAAAGGATGAAATACCCCCAATTGTATCCAACGAGCATATAGTTCTCCTGTAGGATGCTCGGCAAATCCACCAATATCACTTCCTGTAAAAGACATTCCGCTCATACTCATGCGCTGAGCTTGGATATTAGCTATCCATAGATGTTCCCAGGTAGCTACATTATCACCAGTCCAAGAAGAAGTATAACGTTGTGCTCCTGAATATGCCGATCGAGTAATTACAAACGGTCTTTTTGGATATGCAAATCGTTTGATACCTTCATAAGTAGCACGTGCCATTTGTGTGCCATAAATATTATGCGCTTTTCTATGACTACAAGGGTTACCATCATAATTATGACGTACATCATCTGGGAATGTTTTTCCAGGAACCTCCATTACAGCTGGTTCATTCATATCATTCCAAACGCCTTTAACCCCTATTTCATCAATTAGCTCCTTAAATAATCCTGCCCACCATTCTCTAACTTCTGGATTAGTGAAATCAGGAAAAAAACATTCTCCCGGCCATACTTTTCCTCTCATATACGGTCCATCTGCTCGCTTACAGAAATAATCATTTTCCATTGCTTCCTGATATACAGAATACTCATCATCAATCTTAATTCCTGGATCAATAATAACAATGGTCTTATATCCATCTTCTGCTAACTCTTCCACCATTCGTTTTGGATCAGGGAAATACTCTTTATTCCAAGTAAAACATCTAAACCCATCCATATAATCTATGTCTAGGTATATCGCATCACACGGTATTCTTAAATCTCTAAATTTGGTAGTAACTTCTTTTACTTTACTTTCTGGATAATAACTCCATTTACATTGATGATAGCCTAAAGCCCATAATGGTGGCAACTCTGGTTTACCTGTAAGATCGGTATATCTGGTTACCACATCTTGCATATTGGGTCCGTAAAAGAAGTAATAGTTCATTTCTCCTCCATGCGCCCAAAAACTAGTTACATTTCGTCTTTCATTACAAAAATCAAAAAACGTTTTAAAAGAATTATCAAAGAAAATTCCATAAGCTCTTTCTTCATACATTCCTATATAAAACGGAACACTCTTATACAATGGATCTTGATCTTTACCAAAAGCATATTGATCTGTAGCCCAATTTTCAATTCGTTTCCCTTTTAGGTTTAAATGCATTGGTTTATCTCCTAAGCCATAGTAACACTCTCCCTGAGGTGCTGATTTACTCATCTTCACGATGTTTCCACCATACTCGTAGCTTTGTTCCCAATGAAATCCCCAGTCATCTTTACAAATAACATTTCCTTCTCTATCACTAATCTTGACACTAATATTGGCCTTTGCAATAGAAATTATTATTTTTTTAGTAATAATTTCATATTGATCTTCTAGATCTTTGACTTCTAACTCACTATAACCACGAGCACCTTTATCACTAATAGCATAAGAAAAGTCTTTCTCAAAGTTATTATCAGTTGCATACCTAAAACGTACAACACTTCCTCTTATGATAGTTACTTGAAGAATTACACCATTCTCCGTAGTGAAATTGATCTTATCTACAATTTGTGAAAAGGAAATGATTTTTCCGGGAAACAAATTCCCTTTTATCTCTAACTCAGTATTAGTAATCATAGTTGGTTGGTTTCTTTTCTTATACTCTTATCTTATGTAAAAAAACAATATCTATTGCAATAAATAAATTCTTTTAATTAGTATTTATCAAAAACATTTTACGAAAACGTTTGAAACTAAAATCAATTAACAATTCCTTAAACTACTGCTCTTAAAAGAATATAACAATATGTTCAACGAACGGTAATTATCGGCCTTCAATTCTATACACTACTATCCCTAATGGAGGAATAGTAATCTCTGCAGAATAATCTCTATAATGCCATTTTTCATCTTTTATTATAATATTTTCACATATAAAATCACCTGTTCCTCCATAGGTTTTTTCATCACTGTTGAATAATGAAATTAGCTCTCCTTGTGCAGGTAATCCAATTCGATAGTTTTTCCGCGGTACAGGTGTAAAATTAGATGCTATTACTAGATTATCTTTCTTATTATTTCCTTTTCTTAAATAAGCAACTACAGAATTTTCATGATCATCATAACTAATCCATTCAAAACCATCAGCTTCAAACTGTTTCTCATATAGTGCAGGTTGCTTTCTATATAAAGAATTAAGATCTGTAATCAATTTTTGTATCCCAGAATGGTAATCATACTGTAATAAATGCCAATCCAAACTACTCTGAAAATTCCATTCCTCTCTCTGTC
This sequence comes from Aquimarina amphilecti, assembly GCF_900109375.1. Taxonomy (GTDB): domain Bacteria; phylum Bacteroidota; class Bacteroidia; order Flavobacteriales; family Flavobacteriaceae; genus Aquimarina; species Aquimarina amphilecti. Next base: position 590,186 of record NZ_FOAB01000001.1, on the reverse strand, counting down.
CAAATTCTGCTCCCATAAAGAGTAAATTGGACCCAGGATGTGTAAACATGTAACCATACAACAATCTCAAATTAGCAAACTGCTGCCACTCATCACCTGGCATTCTATTTATAATACTTCTTTTCCCATATACTACTTCATCATGTGATAAGGGTAACATGAAATTTTCAGTAAATGCATACGTCATGCTAAAAGTAAGATCGTTTTGATGATGTTTTCTATGAACTGGCTCTTTAGAAAAATATAATAAAGTGTCATGCATCCATCCCATCATCCATTTCATACCAAAACCGAGACCACCAAGAAACGTTGGTTTAGAGACCATTGGAAACGAAGTAGATTCTTCTGCAATAGTCTGAACATCGGGATAGCTTATATAAATCTCTTTATTTAATTCTTTCATAAAGTCAATCGCTGCAAGATTTTCTCTTCCTCCATATTGATTGGGCTCCCACTCACCATCTTCTCTAGAATAATCCAAAAATAACATAGAAGCAACAGCATCTACTCTTAATCCATCTGCGTGAAACTGATCTAACCAAAAAATCGCATTACTGATCAAAAAGCTTTTAACTTCGTTTCTTTCATAATTAAATATGAGACTCTTCCAATCCGGATGAAAGCCTTTTCTTTTATCTGGATGTTCGTATAAACACGATCCATCAAAAAAACCTAGACCATGACTATCTTCAGGAAAATGAGATGGCACCCAATCTAATAAAATTCCGATATCATTCTGATGAAGTTTGTCCACTAGTAATTTAAACTCTTCGGGATAACCAAAACGAGATGTTGGAGCAAAATAACCTGTCAACTGATATCCCCAGGATGGATCATAAGGGTATTCCATTATTGGCATTAGCTCTACGTGTGTGAAATTCATTTTTTTTACATATGAGACTAATTCATCCGCTAATTCTACATATGAAAGTGACCTATCTTCTTCAATCTTTCTTTTCCAAGACCCTAAATGAACTTCATAAACTGAAAAAGGAGCATCAATAGCATTATGCTTTTTTCTGTTTTTCATCCACTGATTATCTTTCCAATCATAAGAGTCTTCCCATACTACTGAAGCTGTTTTAGGAGGATGTTCACATCTACGTGCGTATGGATCTGCTTTTTCGGTTATAACATCATTGTTATTAGATTGGATTTTATATTTATAAATATTTCCTTTTCCGACATCAGGTATAAAACCTTCCCAAATTCCAGATTCATCCCAACGCACATGCAATAGATGTTCTCCGTCTACCCAATAATTAAAATCACCAATAACCGAAACAGTTTTGGCGGATGGAGCCCAAACGGAGAAATATGTTCCTCTAACTCCATCTAAAGTGATAATGTGAGAACCAAATTTTTCGTATAATCGATAATGCTTTCCAGCTTTAAAAAGATTAATATCGAAATCAGAAAATAGACTATGTATTGTTACTTTATTCATATAAAAATGGTCATGATATAAAACATATCATTTTAGCTAAATAAAAAAGCTCTATTTGTATTTATTGAATTTAGAAATTATTGATACTTAGATTTTAAAATTATCTGGAACTATCGCTCCCTTTCTAAAAACTACGATACCATCTTTTATTACATACTTTTCATTATCGGTATCCTCTAGATGTGGTCCTCCATTAATAACTACATCATTACCAATTCTACAATCTTTATCAACAATGACATTATTGATCTCACATCTTTCTCCAACACCTATGTAAGGTCTATTCTCCTTATCATCAGTTTGCAATTCTTCTAAATCCTGATATCTATCACTACCTATCATATAAGTGTTTTTTATAATAGTATCTTTCCCTATACGGGATCTAATACCAATAACAGATTGCTCAATTTCTTTAGCTTGTATTAAGCAACCTTCTGCAATCATTGATTTATTAAGTAATGTCCCTGAAATCTTTGAGGGAGGAAGTATTCTAGGTCTGGTAAGTATATTTCTATCATTATCAAACAAATCAAATTTTGGGATATCATTAGCCAATTCAATATTCGCTTCAAAAAAAGAAGGAATAGTTCCTATATCTGTCCAATATCCTTCATATTGATAAGCCAATACCTTATGATCTTCAATAGACTGAGGAATAATTTCTTTTCCAAAATCTATTCTAGATGGGTCAGAAAGTAAATCTACTAATAACTGTCTATTGAATATATAAATCCCCATAGATGCCAAATAGTGTCTATCTTCACTTTTCATTTCTTCACTTACTTCAGATTCCCAACCAGGAAGTTTATCTGAATTTGGTTTTTCTATAAAAGAACTGATAAAACTATTTTCATCTGTTTTTAAGATCCCAAAATCAGTAGCATCCTTAGGATTAACTGGCAAAGTCGCAATAGAAATATCAGCTCCTTTTTCTATATGTGCCTCAATCATATCATTAAAATCCATTTGATACAATTGATCACCCGATAAAATAAGTGCGTACTCAAAATCATGATTAAGAAAATGATGCATCGACTGTCGAACTGCATCCGCCGTACCTTGAAACCAAGTTTTATTACCAGGAGTTTGTTCTGCAGCAAGAACATCTACAAAAGCCTGACTAAAAGAACTAAAAACATAAGTGTTTTTTATATGACTATTTAGAGAGGCTGAATTAAACTGCGTAAGCACAAACATTCTTTTAATATCCGAATGTATACAATTGGTTATAGGAATATCTACCAATCTATATTTTCCAGCAATGGATACTGCCGGTTTTGATCTACTTTCGGTTAAAGGAGATAATCTGGTTCCTTGTCCACCTCCAAGGATAATTGCAAGGACTTTTTTGTTAATCATTGTGATTGTTTTAAAGATTTATATAATTCAATGTATTGATTGGCTGAATTATTCCAAGAATGATCAATTTTTACAATTTCTTTTTGTGTTTTCTTATACTCTTTTTGATCGTTATAAAATTCAATTCCCCTTTTAATTGAATTATAAACGTCCTGAACATTTACCTGATCATGACAGATCCCAAAACCATCATCACCAATATCTATAACAGTATCCTTTAGACCACCTATTCTCCTAACTATAGGTATAAGACCATATCGTAATGAATACAATTGATTTAACCCACAAGGTTCTACTCTAGAAGGCATTAATAAAAAGTCCGCACCAGCATATATCATATGAGATAGTTTTTCATCATATCCTATATATGTGTTATATCTATTAGGAAAACGTTCTTTTAACTCACTTAATCTTGATTCTACTTCAGGATCACCAGACCCTAATATGAGAATATTAATATCTAAATGTTGCAATGTTTCTGAAACAATATCAGGTAAAAGATCCGCTCCTTTCTCATAAACCAATCTCCCTATAAATGCTACTAACGGTTTATCTATATCGAATCCAAACTCTTTACATAGCCAACTTTTATTTTTCTTACGTCCAGAAACTATATTCTTACTTCCATAATTAGATATGATCATGGGATCTGTCTCTGGATTCCATATCTGATGGTCAATGCCGTTTAATATTCCAATACATTTTTCTTTTTCATGAGACAAAAGCCTTTCTAAACCATTAGCTTCACCTTGTAGTTCATTCATATAACTTGGTGAAACTGTTGTTACTTTCCAAGCACATTTTATTGCAGTAGCTAAGGGATTAATACATTGATCCCAGTCTAACAAACCTATATTATGCAAATCAAATTGCGGTATGTAATCCAGTTTTTCATAAGAAAATTGACCTTGATATTGTGCATTATGAATAGTGAGTATAGTAGGTATATCAATTAAACTTTGATATATATCAACTTGCGAGACTAAAAAAGGAATCAGTCCTGTATGATGATCATGACAATGTATAATATCTGGTTTTATATCCTTGTATAAAATCCAATTCAAAACAGCTATTTGAAACGCTACAAATCGTTCTGTATCGTCATCATAACTATATACATTTGGTCTATACAATAATTCCTTTATATCTACCAAATATATCTGGAACCCAAATTCAACGGAAATTACTTTTTTAATAGTAAAATCGAACGAATCAGATCCCAAAACTAAAGTATCAGAATAGACATTTTCACAAGGGAGTTTATTGATTCTTGGGTTATCAAAAAATGGCATAATAACTTCAGTGGTGCAACCTAATTCTGTTAGATATTTAGGTAACGACCCAACCACATCTCCAAGACCACCAACTTTTGCTAAAGGATAACATTCTAAACTGGCATGAAGTACTCTCATTACTTATTCTTTAGTGCAAAATTTATGAAATCAATCTGTTGTTAATAACTTCGAACAGGAGTTTAAAGCTATAAAAAAGCTGAAAACATTTACCTATATAAATTTTAAAAAGAATAAGATTTAATGATTATTTAATAATTATTTAGCACCATTATTTCTGATTTGATAATAATATCATAATTGTTAAAAAATGGACAATGGTTAACAACTAGTTTTAAGCTACCTATTAATAGTTCTTAATGCCTTCTTTATGATATATTTCGTGTCTTTAGATAGAGATTTTTTCTCCCATTGTAAGCATATATTTCGTACCCAATCAGGCCTTGTTTTACTTGCATCATTAAGCCAGTTTCCAACAGCATCTTTTACGTATTTTGAACTATCAGACTTTAACGCTTCCAAAATATCAATCGCCTTTTCTGGATTCTCTTTAAGCTCATCTATTTTCTTTGTCCAAACACCTATTGGCCTTATAGTTTCTACAGCATATCTTCTTATATTTTCATTTGCATCTTTTGTCCAATTCAATAATATCATAACAGCTTGATCCAGATCTTCTATAATAAATTCTTTAGTAGCAAAAATTGCAACTTCTCTAACTCCAAAATGTGAATCTCCTGCAAATGGTTTGGTAGTATGCAATCGTTCCGTAATTGACATTTCTATTCCACTGTAATATTGAGTTGCCCAACATCTACATACATCAGAATTATGATTAGACAAATAACTTATAACTTTACTATCATTGGTCAATTGAGCAAAGGTTGTTCCTATGATTTTGGTATTTGTATTTGCACTAGGTTTCTTTTGATTTGACACAACTTCATAAAAATTATCATACCAATTAGATTTCCCTAAATCATCTAGTACAAGTTTCAATAGTTTTAGTTGATCTACAGCTAACCATTCCATAAGATTAGCTGTTTCTATTAAACCTCCATTTAAATACTCCAATACTTCGGGATTTAAATCTTTAGCACTTCTTGGTCCTTTCCGATTTACAATATGCTCTGGAATCTTTTTATTCATTTGCACGGTAGTTTTTAAATCTAATAACATAGTTACTTGTTTAAATATATAATTATTCCTCGAATTGGTTAAAAACATCCATATGAAACATTTGCATTGATTCGGGTCTTATAACCTCAAAAATTGCCAATGCCTTTGGATTTTTCATAATATCCTCCCCTGCTTTCTTAGCAGATTTAATATCAGACCAATATAACAGATCGATAAATTTACCATCAAGATTGCTTGCAGTTGTTCTATCTATAAAGCCATCATATAGCTTAACGATGTCATTTAAAGAAGTTATTGCATCCTTGGCTTGTTCTGTTGAATAACCCGGCATTACTTCGAATAATACGACTTCAATTGAATAGGGTTTGTCTTTCATAAGGTTCTGATTTTGACTAAATGTAGTTGCGCAGCATAAAAACATACTAAGCATAATAGTGTGAATTAAGTGATACATATTTTAATTTTCACCAAAACTACAAGTGGAGTGTGACAACCTTATGTCAGTAGGAAATCTAATGTTCCATATATTTTTTAAAATAATCTTCTAGCGTAAAGAATTTGGGAGGAAATAACTCTGAAGTTTCTATAAGATTAACTATTCTATCTGTTCTAAATTCTCTATAATCATTGCGCAACCTACAATATGCAATTAGCACCCAAATAGTATTTGTGAAGTATACTCCCAGAGGTTCAATCGTACGTTTTGTATATTCTTTAGAAGCGGATGTATACTCTATCTCCAATATTCGTAAATCTGTAATTGCTTTTTGTATAACCGATAAATGGGTGCTTGCAGGTGATTTTTTATAAGGAGGACTTACAATTCTCTTTTCTAACAGTTCTAACTTTTCTTTTTGTGTTGTGTTTAGAATTGCTTTTACTTTTTCTACAGCAGTATTATAATCCGAAATTAATGATTCATCATTATTTGTTTCTATAATCTTAGAGGCTGTTAGTAATGCATTGGCTTCCTTTTCGGTAAACATAATTGGAGGAAGAGAATATCCATCTACCAAAAAATAGCCGGTACCAGCCTCTGCTCCAATAGGTACACCGGCATCCGATAAAGCCAACATGTCTCTATAAATTGTACGAGTACTTACATCAAATTTTTCCGCTAAGTCTGAAGCCTGTACTACTTTCTTGGATTGTAACTTTACTAAAATTGCTGTTAACCGATGTAATCGTTTCATTCTGAATACTATTCATAAGTTTCATTATCTTCTTCAGAAGAATCCTCTATTTCACTAAGATCTGTAGTTGTGTTCATTATATATTCTACCTCTGCATCCGCAGCTTCTTCTATTTCTTCAGGACTTAAGACTACGGCTTTTACTCTATTATCACGAATCATTCCTCCAGTCATGATAAGACTTGTTCCTATAATTACAAATAACAAAATACCTGGTTCAAAACCTGGAATAATAGCTTCTGCTGGTATTGCATAGAATAACAATACAGTAATCAATCCTCTGGGCGCTATAAACAATTGAGGAGAAATGTCTTTACCTACAAATATTCGTAATAATACATATCTAATTAAATAAATGGAAATTATAATTAGAATACTTATCAAGGCAACTTTTAAGTTTAGTAGAGAAGATAACGTAATAGTGATACCAAAAATAACAAAAAACAAAGTCCTTACTACAAATGCCGTTTCGGCAGTAATGACGTGTAATTCGTGATAAATAGTTTTTGCTTTTTCAAAATCCAATAAGCCTTCTAATTTCCATTGAAAAAACAATTTCATGTTTGCGATTACAAGACCAAAAATTAAGATAATAATTAAAGAAGATAAGTGCATTTTTTTTCCAACTCCATACAGCAATAATAAAACAGCTATTAATAAAAAGAGTTTTACTTGACTTTTTATTTTCTGAAAAATCAAAATAATACCATAACTAGCGATTAACGAAATTATAATTGTAATAATCAAGTTAAAAGCAAAACCTGATACTCCAGCATCCTCTGCGGGATTTAATTTCCCTGTGAGGAAATAAAACATCATAATTCCTAAAATATCAGAAAATGTACTTTCGTATACATGAAACTCTTTTTTTGCTTCTGATAATCCAGCTACACTAGGTATAATTATCGCACTCGACAAAATAGACAATGGAGTTGCATATAACAATGCAGATTGCCAAGTCATTCCATCTATAAGTGCTTTTAATATGACCGCTGCAATATATGCTGAGGCTACCAGTCCTATTAAAGCAATTCCAAGAGATTTTAGTATCGGAACTAACTTTTCTTTTTTCAACTTTAATTCAAGCGCAGCTTCTAGTACTATCATTATTAATCCAACTATCCCAAGAATTTCTAACATCGGGAAAAAATCAAAAGAACCTGCTCCAAATGCTTTAATTGCATATTGGATAATGATACCCAATATGATCAGCATCAATACTGCCGGGATATTAGTCTTTTTTGCTATTCCATTAAAAATAAAAGATAAAATAAGTACTAATGAAACTTCTATTATTAAATTATACGAGGAGAATATTTCCATTGGTTAATTGTGGTTGTTTTATATTGCAAGGGAAAAGATAGTAAAATATTTTAAGGTATGAACATCCTATATATAGCTATAAATTGTTAATACTTATTTAACGAAATTCCGTTGGTAAATAATGTATTTTAGAAATTCAAAACGAATAAAAATCTGTTTTCATGTCTAATCAAGGTTTAATTATTGAAGAAAGAAGTAGAGATATCGGTGATTTCCTTGTTGGTAGGCTCATTCCTTTTAGAAAAAAAAGAATGGTTGGTCCCTTTATCTTTATAGATCATATGGGACCTACAATCATTAAGAAAGGTAAATATATGGATGTAGATCAGCATCCACATATTGGTTTATCTACACTAACTTATTTAATGGATGGAGAAATTATTCATCAAGATAGCATTGGAACGAATCAACGTATTTCTCCTGGTTCTGTAAATTGGATGGTTGCTGGTAAAGGTGTTACACATACTGAACGGACTCCAAATGACATGCGAAATGGCACAGAGTTTTTAGCACACGGATATCAAATTTGGATAGCATTACCTAAACATTTGGAAAATATGGAACCCGAATTCCACCATTTAGACAAAGCTGAGATACCATATTGGAAGGATGGAACAACAGAATTTAGGCTTATTGCAGGAAAAGGCTATGGAAAAATATCTTCCTTACCTGTGCATTCAGAACTTTTTATGATAGAAGTAAAAACTACAGAAAGATATGAGTTAGGAATTAAAGGTGAATTACAAGGAGAAATAGGTATTTGTATAGTCGACGGTGAAATACAAGCATGTGAAACCATCATATCAAAAGGAAATATGTTAGTTTCTAAAATAGAAGATACATGTACTGTCGTTTTAGAACCAAATACACATGTATTACTTTTTGGAGGGCAACCATTTCCCGAAGAAAGACATATCTATTGGAATTTTGTTTCATCTAGCAAAGAAAATCTAGAAAAAGCAAAAGAAAAATGGAGAAACAAACAGTTTCCTAAAGTACCAAATGATACTAGTTATGTTACAATGCCAGAATAGCTTGAGTTAACCTGTAGCTAATTCTCTTCTAATATCATGTAATGTTTTTGTCGTATTTACTAATTCAAGAATTATTTCCTTACGGAACTCATCTAAATCATCATAATCATAGTATTTTGCCCATTTATGATCCTCTAAAAGTGTTTTAATCTGTTTAATCAACTTACGTGTGGCGTCTACCGGTCTTATAACAGCAACCTGATTATAAGCAGGATTATCCTTATGTTTATAACTTACGGTCTTAGCTTCGAAATCTACAGAAACATAATATGCATCTACATCTTCGTTTAAATTTTCTCTAAAATCAGTCCATTCTGCATACCCTAAACGTAGATCATCTATCTCTACAGGAATTTCTGATACTAATCGCCAATTACATTTGGCAGCTCTTCCCCAATGATTTGATAACCTATATACACCATTAGTAGTATAATAATAAGTACTACCAGATTCACTTCTATAATGTGGTTTTCTTCTAGAAATTTCTCTTAATCGCACACCTTTAAAAACACAATATGTATTTTTAAAGAAATTATTTCTAGTAAACTTCTTTGTTTTGATTAACTCTTCTTCCAATGACTTCTTTTTTTCCGGAGACAAATAACTTGTTTTTTTAGGAGAAAAAGAAAACAAGTTTTTAACAGAATTATATTATTCTTTGATATCTGTTATTTCTATTTCTACTCTTCTATTATATTGCGGATATGTATCTAACGGAAATTTACCCTCGAAACCTATGTAAGATAATCGTTCTTTATCAATACCATTAGAAATTAAAAAATCATATACCTTTTTTGCTCTTCGCGTAGATAAGTTATCTTCGGGTCTATACAATGTAGAGTCAGCCATCTGCTGAGGTTTTAATTCATTTATATGACCTTGAAGTTGTATGTGTAACTTCTTTTTTTCCTTTAATTCTTTTACCAATTTATGCAATACAAAATCCGTTCTTGGTAAGAATACAGTTTTACCACCTTGAAATAAAACATTATCTAAAATAATTTTATCACCCTTCTCGTGATAATCATCAATAATCTGATTCTTATCATTGAAATAAACAATAATATCAACTCTTCTATTTTTCTTTCTTTGTTCCGATACAGAAAAATCACTCTCGTCATCAATTGGTAACTCCCCTTTACCTACAGGAGAAAATAGTACCGTCTGCTTATTTGCTTTAACCTTAATTTGTTGAGAGACGAATTCTGATCTTTTTTGAGATAACATAAGATTATTAGCTTCTTCTCCTACATCGTCGCAATAACCAAAAACTTTTATTTTACCAACGTTTTTTAATTTCGAAATTGAATCAATATATCTAGTAAGTCTTGAGAAATCACTAAGTCGTAAGTTCGTCTTATTGGTTTTAAAATAAGTAGAAAATTTAATTTCCTTTTGAGCAATAATAGAAGAACAACAAAAAATGAATGAAAATATAATTAGCCAATTTTTCATAATTATTTCATAAAATTAACATTACTTAAACACAATAACAGGCCAATTATTGTGGTAATATTTTCAAAATAATTCTAATCCAAATAATGAATTAGATAAATCATTTCTTACTTCCTAAAAGTAAAAACATACAATATCCAAGAAGGTTTCCGAAGAATATTCCAATATAATGAGGAACTACGAATAAAGCTTCATAAAAAATTCCAGCTCGTTTACCCCACTTTCTAGTACAAGCTCTTCCGATATAAGACATAGTCCACCAATGTATCGTTTTTCGACCGTTGCGACCATCACGATATACTTCTTTTCCTGTGGTATACACGCACCGTAAATGTCCTCGTAAAGAACATTGATCTACAGTAGCAAACTCACCCATTGAATAATCATTATTTTGAACATTATTTTTCATAGTATAACAAGTATTGTGTTATCCCACTAGTAGCATAACAATAGACATAAGTAATTCTTTTAATGAGACTAAAATAAGAAAGAGAGATATCTATTCTATTTTGACGCAAAATATTCTAACTCTTTAGTAAACATAGAGTTTGTAGTTAAATTTACTTTTTCCTTACTCAAAAATTGAACAATTTCTTCATTTATAATACTATCAATATTTTTCTCACTATATAGTTTAGGAAAGATAATCATAAGAGTATTCTGAATATGCGCAATAAATTTTATAAGATCACTACAGTAGACAGATGTATTATTAAAACCATTTTCCTTTTTGTATCTATGTACTAATCTACCACCTTGACAAATTTCCTTAATTGGACATTTAAGACATTTACCACATAATTTTGTAGTACTTTCTTCAAAATACAATTTTCCTAAAGGAGAATTCTTTATATCAGAAAAATCATTCTTTAATACATTTATACCAGATTTGGTAAATCCATGCCCGCAAGCTTTTAAAGAATCTATTGCTTCTATTTCACCATTGGTTTCGATTACTAAAACAGCAGATTCATTATTTGTTTGTTCACTAACACCCAACAATCTATTTACTAACCCAATAAACATAGGGATTTTGTATCGGGTTTCATCCTTTATCCAAATATCAAACAATCGAATTAACCAATCTGCCATCTCAGTTTTATTTACATCAAACGGAAAATTATCATGTGTATAATCTGGAATTAAAAAATTTACAGAATTTACATTCATCCTCTTGAAACTTTCATAAATAGCATTTGCATCTTCTTTGATATTTATTACACAAACTGTATCGGCATATCCTATTTGTTCTTTAAGTAATTTTATTCCTTTACATACTTCATCATAACTACCATTTCCTCTATGATCCACTCTAAACATATCGTGTGCATCCTTGGTTCCATCTACGCTAGTACTTGGATAGATATTTAATTCTCTAAACAACTTACACCACTCTTCAGTTATTAAAACTCCATTGGTTTGGATATCATATTTAAAAATAACACTAGATAATTGCTCTTTGATTTCGTTAGCTTTTGTTATAAAAGTTCTATAAAAATCTTTTTCAATCAATAAGGGTTCACCTCCATGGAAAATAAATGAGAATTCTTTCCTATTATATTTTTGAATATACCGTTTTGTCTTTTCTAAAATTGAATCAATCATTTCATATGTCATAAATTTTGGTTGCCCTTTATACGTAGTATCACCAAGGTTATACATAAAACAATATGAACAATTAAGATTACATCTACTAGCTACTTTGAGTATTAAGGCATCGAATTGCATAAATAAAGAATTAAGAGGTTATGTTTTCTAAGCATACTAAGCGAAGTTTGGAAAATAAAAATTGTACAAGTTTACTCCACTCCGCTTAGTATTTTATAGGTTGATAAAAAACAACCTATGTCTTAATGTATGTCTGGTTATTTAAACCAACCCATTTATCGATGCTCTACAGGGGTTCCAATGGCAACTACAACACATCTCCTTAATGTTTCTGACCAAACCTGACCTTCTGCACATCTTCTACCACCACTAGTAGGGTAATATATAATATCTGGCACATCAACAGTTCCTCCTAAAATTGCTTCCATGTTTTTAAGCTCTTTTTTAGAAAACTTATCTAAGCCTTTGGGTAATAAGAATACCTTTTTCATTATTTGTATGTTTAGATTTTGCCTACTCTTTATGATTTTCGGCGACCTCAAAAAATGTAACTATCAAGCACGCGTTTTGACTATACATACTTATATAAATGCGAGATTATTTTGTTACCCCTTTTTGATGAAAAACTTTACACCCACCTTGAATTCACAAGATATATTTGAGAAGTAAAAGAGTGTTTTCTTAAAGTGAAGTGGCACTTTGCATATTAATTTTTCGGTCAACAAATTCATACAAAACCAATAATAAAATAGCTAAGAGAAAACCTTGCAAAAATATCATTAGAAATTCGTGCGTTGGAAAACCAAATGTTTTAAAGCTCCAACTACGAGGCACATAATCTCTATGGAAATTAATTACAATAAGAACGAAACGCTCAAAATAAACTCCCAATTTCATAGAAAAGGCTATAAATAAAAGATACCAAGGCCTATCCTTTAATTTTCTAAATAGTAATGAATATGGAAGTATTGTAGAAGAAAATAACATTAGCCAATAGAATATCCAATATGGTCCTGTTGCCTTACTTATAAATTCAAATTCTTTCGTAAACCGTAGATAACCAAATACATAATGAATTAATCCAACTGTAGTGTAGATGATAATACCCCATCGTACCAAATTCAAAATCTGTTTTGTTTTGAATCTATTTTTAAATATTAATTCTATTATTAGTAATGTCAATATTAATGAAATTAGGCAATAGATAATATTTACATCTATTAGTCTTATTAAATTATCATATAATTCCATTAATTATATGATAATTTAATAATCTTTAAACTTCACCCAGATAAACCCAGTGTCCATTTTCTTTAATAAATGAAGAATTTTCGTGTATACATTCTACCTTATTATTCTCAAAATAAAATGCTTTAAACTCGACAGTGCCTTTTATATCGTTTTCTAACCCTTCAATAGCACTCAATACTTCTAACCTAATCCAATTTACAGACTTAGCCCAAGCTACAATAGATTTTTTTTCTTTTAATGGACGAGTAGAACTGTGATGACTTTTCATTAAATAATTACCATCAGCTAAAACAAAAGCACTATAACGAGATCTCATTAAATCTTCGGCCGTAACGGCTTTTAAAATACTCTTATGAATAATAGCACAACAGTTGTCATAAGATCGTTCCCTTCCACAATGGCATTTATTCATTATGAGAATCTTTTTCTTTAGATTGGTTAACCTTTTGTACTATTGCTTTTAATCGTTCCACTCTCAGTTCTTTTTCTTTTCTGAGTTTGTTCTTTTTACGATTCACAAGCTTTGAGTGTTTAGCTTTATTTAATGTGTTTTTTTCTCTACCTTTTTTTGCCATTTATAAAACTTATCTAATTTCATAATTGGGTAATAGTATAAACTATTCCCATCTTTTCATAACATTATTAATTGTTGACTGCACCTCAGATCTAATTTCAGTTTTTCTTTTTCCTTTACCAAATTGATCATCGTAATTAGTCTCTGTATGCCTTATATGAGCCTGTACGGCTAGATCAATCATTTGAGGGTCAAATTCTTTTGCATTTGCCGTACGTCCTACTCTTCCACTGTGTTTTTCACAAGCGTGTGATGCGATTTTAAATTCTCGTTTTTGCGGACAGTTAGGATACTTATTCCTTATAGCTCTGGCAAAATCCAAAATATACATCTTGTCTTTTTGCTCACGAACAATTGCAGCTTTTTTATTTTTAATCTCCCTAGAAACTTTATCTTTTTCACACTCTAAACGTGCTTTTTCTATTGCTATTTCTTCGACAAATTGCCCTTTGCGTTCATATCGTTTTCTACGCTGATTCCATTTTAGAACAACTCCACATAGTTTTGAGTGTTTTTTAGATCTTCTTGTCATCGCAGCATCTCCAGAAGGTAACAACGTATATCCTATAAATTGTGAACAGCCGAAACATGTTCCCTTATGATCTTCAGTTTCTGCAACAAATGATTTGCCAAAAGGAATTTTTTTACCACAAGAATTACAACGTTGTTTTTCTTTTCTTGTAAGAAATATATTTTGAGAAACGGTAGCCAATGAAGTTTTAATTTTAAAATACGAAAATAATATATTATTCTATTTTCATAATAAATTAATGTTGAATCTTTAGAAAGTTGATTTTATTAATTTACAAGTAATAAATGGGGAATTTTCAAATTTTTCCACTTTTACACTTGTATTGTTACGGTTTTTCCGTATTTTAGTGACGCCTTAAATCTTAAAATCATAATGCTTATGCAAAAAACTACCCTAGAGAAGCGGTTTAATTCGCAAAATTTAGCTGAAAAATATCGTAACATTTGGAATAAAGGAATACACCTATTTTCTATAAACGATGCTAATCGAGACTTTTACTACAGTATATTCTATATAGACTTTTTATTTGCCGAAATAATTTATAATAAATTAAATGGAGAAATCATTGCAATTAAGAGTTTTACAGACAAGTCAAAGTTAATGTTTTATTTAAGAGAAGATTTCAACTAGAACTATATACTATATTAATGAGTGTATAGGTACAGTGAGACTTAAATTAGTTTCTAAATTGAAACATTTTACCCCGCTTATCGTGATCAAATTTCGAATTTTTTGCCCTAAATAATTCACCAAATTTCTCGGTACTTGTGCACTCAATATTTATTGTTTTAGAAATGCTGCTATTAGGACAATGATATAAATCCTAAAATTATACTGTACTGTATAACTCACCCCATACCCAATACTTTTGATTCGGTTACCTTTACACAATGGAGATTTTTAAAAAAATAAACGTATTGCTCTAAAGAAAGTCCAATAAAGCATTCCCAAAAATGCAATTAACATACTTTACACAAACAATAAAGTACTAAAATACAGGTAAAAACCCCTTTTAAAGTAATAATGATATCCCTATTTTTACTTACAACGTATACACACCCTTCATTTGTCTAATTGCCTCATAAAACATCTGAGGTATGAAAAATTATATTCTATTACGAAGAATTAGCTTATTGTTATTGATTTTGATCATCTTTCAAAGTTGTATGTCAACACGTGTTGTGAGCGAATACGATAATGATTCTATTGTACAACACCATAAAACATCTTGGAGTTATGCTTGGGGGTTAATAACACCAAAAGACATCAATCCAGAATGTGAATCTAATCGAATGAATGCTGTAACCAGTTCTACAAATCTTGGATATATTTTAATTTCTGCAATTACTATTGGTATTGTAGTTCCACAAAGAATAGAATGGGAATGTGCACCTGTAGATACTCCTATCGAAAATTTATAATTATTTAAAATATCGTAAAAATGGCATTACCAAAAGGCATAGAATTATTACCAATTACTTCTTGGGAAAATAGGCATCAAAATTTTACTCAAAAACTAACTAAAGATGCATCTTTCAAAATAAGAAATGACCATTCCTTATCTAAAAGTTCTGAAAAGTATAAGGCTACTACCAAAAATATTCAATGGTTAATAGGACATGCAATTAAAAATAAGATTAGACTTCGAGCAATGGGTAGCGGATGGTCTTTTTCTAAAGTTGCAGTTTCCGAAGGAGGAATTATTGACACTAAATCATTACGTCTTTCTTTTTCTATTTCTAAATCATATGTAACAAATGATTATTTAAAAAAAGGAGGTTTATCAGAAAACTTGTTTTTCACTCAATGTGGAATGTCAATTTTACAATTAAACACTAAGTTAGAAAAGGAAAAAAGACCTAGTAGATCTATTAAGGCTTCTGGCGCTAGTAATGGACAAACTATTGCAGGAGCATTGTCAACCGGAACCCATGGTGCTGCCTTTAATGTAGGAGCATTACAAGATTTTGTAGTTGGTTTACATATAATAGTTGGTAAGGATAGGCATATTTGGTTAGAACGAGAATCTACTCCTATAATGTCTAATAAATTTGTTGATTGGTTAGGAGCGGAAAGAATCAAAGATGATATTATGTTTAATTCTGCCATTGTAAGTTTTGGTAGTTTTGGTTTTATTCATGGAGTATTAATAGAAACAGAACCTAAATTTTTATTAGAAGAACATCGTATTGATAAAATAGCATACAATGATGTATTGAAACACACTATGACAACTCAAGATTTTTCAACAATTAAAGATTTATTGCCTTTTCCACAGGTTTCACTGGATCGTGAATTATATCATTTCGAAGTACTTATCAATCCGTATGATTTTAAACCTAACGACACCAATAAAGGCGTATTCATAAAGGTCGCTTATAAGAAAAAATATCGTAACGATTATGTCCGAAGAAAAAGAGACAGCAACGGATTAACATATGGTGATGATTTATTAGGATTAATACAAACCATGATGGACAGTCTTGGATCATTATCCGTAAAATTAGTGCCAAGCTTAGTAAATTTATTATTCCCTCTTGCTTATAAAGAGACTCCGGCATTAGAAGGTACCATTGGAGAAACATATAACAACACTAAGTTTAGAGGAAAAGTAGCAAGCGCAGCTCTTGGAATCGACATTAAAGATAGCGTACAAGTAGTAAAAGAAATAATGGATATCATTAATAATGGTAATCCTTTTCCTGGTGGAATTTCTTTGAGGTACGTAAAAGGAACAAAGGCATTATTAGGCTTTACAAAATTTAAAAAAACGTGTGTTCTAGAATTGGATGGTGTAGACTCTAAAGTAACAAGAGATTTTTATGATAAAATATGGAATAGATTAGAGTCTAAGAACATTTCGTATACATTACATTGGGGGAAAATAAACTTCAACCTTAACTTTAATAGAATACAAAAAATGTATGGATCTGCAACCGTACAGCATTGGATAGATTCTCGTAATGAACTACTTAATGAAAAAACAAGAGAAGTATTTACCAATAAATTTGTAGAACAATGTGGATTAAATAAAAAATCAGGAGTTATTGTTTAATAAAAAAGACAACCCTTTTAATCATCATTATTTATTTAGATTTATAAAACATATTCAAGATCAACCCTGTAATAACCATTAAAGTCCCTAAAACACTAAGCAAAGGATATTTATCCCCAAATAAGAAAATACCAGCAATCATTGTAAATATAACTTCCATATATTTTAAGGAAACTACTTTATTAGTAACTTGTGATTGAAAAGCTTTTGTCATAAATAATTGACCAAAATAACCAAAAATCCCTAAGCTTAATAATAATGCCCACTCCATACCTTCTGGGGTTTTCTTCCAATTAAAAACAGAAAGAACCCCTCCTAAAACTGTAGCAATCCACATGAAATAATTCACGATAACTACTGGATGATCTCTTAATCCTATTTTATTAATTAGAACATATACAAAACCACTAAATAAGGCAGAAAAAACTATTAATAATAACCCGAAAGAACTAATTTCTGTATCGAAGCCTTTAATGATTAAAACACCAGTAAAAGCAAGTAAAAAGAATAACCATTGGATATTTTTCACTTTTTCTCTAAGAAAAATAACAGCCAATATTGTAGCAAAAATAGGAGAAAGATATCGCAGAGATACAGCAGATCCTATTTTAAGATATTCAACGGACATAAAAAACAACCCCATAGAAGTAACACCAGCTAGTCCTCTAAGAACTAGCAATTTCTTCTGATTTCCTAGAATTGAAATTTTATGATGAATTAAAAAAGGCATTGTAAAAAACAGAGTACCTATAGATCTAAAAAACACTAATTGATATGCACTAAAACCTACTAAGTACTTAACCAGTAAATTCATCACTGTAAAGGAAACAGTGCTCATTAACATAAAATAAATCGCCTTTTTCAAATATTTTTTGTTTTATACCAAATTGGCATTTCGCTAATCTTGCAAAGATAGGCTATGTACATATATTATTTAATTATTAGTGAGTATGTTATTATTAAAAAACAATAGTCCGTAATAACAATTCAAACAATTTTTGGCTTCTTTTTTGATTATATTAAAATATAAAAAGTGAACATATTAAGGAATGGTTGCCGTTGAGCTAACGAAACATAAAAAATGTTTTAAAATATTTTCACTATTTTAACACCCTATTTAGTCCCCTAACCTACTATGAAAAAAGTCTTCTATATACTTTTATTACTGATATCTCACGGTATTTATAGTCAAGTATACACAATCAAAGATTCAGTGCAAAAATTCCCTATATCCTACGCTACAATTTCATTTGGTAATGGTAATGGATTATTTGCTGATGAAGATGGAGTTTTTAAGTTTTCTAAAAAAAGATATAACGACATAGACTCCTTATATATATCGGCGCTTGGATATAAAGAAAAAGGAATTAGTACAAATAATCTTTCAAAAACTATTTCTCTAACACCTGATGTTTCAGAACTCCAGGAAGTTGTTGTTAAAGCGGAAAACTTAGGGAAATACAGAACAAAGAAAAAAGCTTCCAAAATACATGATGATTACTTTAGATGCTGGTTACCCACTGTAGAATCAGAAATTGCAGTATTTTTCCCTAGAAATCAAATAAAATCAACAAAGATTGCATCTGTATTTTTACCAGTGATGATGGAAAATTCCAATGGATCTTCGAGTAGAAAACAATCTTTTTCTACTTTATTTAAAATGCAATTTTATGAAAACACTAATGGAGTTCCTGGAAAAAGATTAGCCGGTGATGATATTATTTTTAGGATTACCAATAAAGATAGGGCGAATTTTGAACTGGATATTTCTGAATATAAAGTATTTATTCCAAAAAATGGTGTATTCATTTCTGTTCAAGTCCTAGGTTATACTGACAAACAGGGAAAACTACAACACACTAAAAAATACCATGAAGTAGAAACACGTAAAGGAATTGTAAAAGTATCTACTACATTTAGACCTCTACTTCCTTTCACTGATAAGATTGAAAATAACATTACGTTTACCAGAAGAGTCTTTTTTAAAAATAGAACTTGGCAACGCTTTGATCAAAAGTACAGTGAAAACAATACACTAATACAAAAAGGTTTTATGAATTATGGTATGGGAATAAAAATGCACGTTTATGAAAAATAAGAATTTTTAATCAAGAAAAGAACGTTTCTTATTATATTGAATAGCAACTTCTAAAGAGTTTTCTTCAACTGTTTTATTCTCCGTATAATTGACAGCATCTTCTATATTTAGAAAATTATGTTGACTCCCCAAATTATCCGTAAAGCCTGATCTTTTAAGGAAATCCCGAACAGGACCTATAGTACCAGTAATTAACAATTGAACACCCAAATCTTCTAAATATCTATGGACATCTTCTAAAATATGTAAGCCTGTACTATCTATATCATTAATATTGGTACTATCTAAAATTAAAAACTCAGGTAATAGTTCTCTTTTCTCTATCTGATGTAGTATAGCATCCTTAAAATAGCTAGTATTAGCAAAATACAATTGATCATCAAATCGAATAATCAAATACTTTGAAGATCTTGTCGCTTCAGGAAATCTTTTAATATTTCGATAATAGTTAGTATTCGGAATATTAACCAATTCTGCCACATGAGGTCTAGAACTGTAATATTGTAAAAATATGTATGATAATATTACTCCAATAAAAATCCCTTTTTCTACACCAAAAACCAAAGTACCTACAAATGTTATAAACATAACAATGAATTCTCTTCGTCTTAACGCTAGTAGATAACGTGCTTCACTAACATTTATCAATCCAAAAACAGAAACCAAAATTATTGCGGCTAAAACTGCTTTGGGTATATAATAAAAAAAAGAGGTCAAAAATAATAACGAAATTACTACCATTACAACAGTAATAATTGAGGAAACGGTAGTCTTCCCTCCTGCTTCATCATTTATAGCCGATCTACTATAGCTACCAGAAGAAGGGATTGCTTGAAAAAATGCACCAACAACCTTAGCAATACCTAATGCTAAAAGCTCTTGATTAGGGCGTACTATATGATCTCTATTTTTCATTTCTAAAGATTTAGCAATACCAATACTACCTACATAACCAATAAAAGTAACCGTTAACACAGAAGGTATTAATGCTATCATGGAGTCATAAGTCATATCAGGAATACTAAAAGAAGGCAAGCCTTTAGGCACATCTTCTATTACCGCAAGTCCTAAACTTTTTAAATCAAAAATAATGGTAATTACGGTAGTTATTATTAATACAAAAAGTGCTCCTGGAAAAGACTTTTTTATTTTTTTAAGAATCAACATAATAAAAATTGATCCCAAACACATACCTAAAGTAATAAAGTGAACAGAAGAAATATTCTGTATTACATACCATACAGACTCATGAACATAATCAAAACTTGGAATTGACATCCCTAATGATTCGCTAAGTTGTGATATAATAATAATAATTGCCGCCGCAGAAATAAAACCAGAAATTACTGGCTGTGAAATTAAATTAACTAAAAACCCCATTCTCAGAAGGCTAAGTGCTATTTGTAACACTCCTATCAATACACCTGAAAAAATAACAAGATTAGTAAACTCATCAGTAAAAGGAGTTGCTAACTGACTTACTCCGCTCATTACCAAAATTGCAGTAACCGCTACTGGTCCAATACTTAACTGTCTCGATGTTCCAAAAAAAGCATATAAAATTAAAGGAATTAAACAAGCATACAATCCATATATTGGTGGTGTTCCCATTAACAACGCATAGGCTATAGCTTGCGGAATAAGAACTACTCCAACTGTTACGCCTGCAATAGCATCAGAGATAAAAATAGCTCTACTATAGTCTTTTAAAGACTCTAAAATGGGAATTATTTTATGTAACGAATTAACGGTAGTCGGTTTTTTGTTTGTATTCGTAAATCTACAACAGTTTAATAATTTATACCAATTGATTTGTAAAAAGCATTGGTATTTTTTGGTTTTACTTATTTTTGGGATGAAACAGAACCAAATGAACGAAACACTACTATTCATTCTTTTAGCTATAGTTGGCTTTATCGCAGGAGTAATCAATACTATAGCTGGCGGAGGGTCTTTATTAACACTACCAATGCTTATTTTTATGGGCTTACCACCAGCAATTGCGAACGGTACAAATCGAATAGGAATTTTTATTCAAAGTATTACATCTGTCGCTGGATTTAAAAGTAAAGGCATACAACCGTCTCTATTTAGTGTTTATCTAGGTCTATCCGCCTTGATCGGCTCATTAATTGGGGCAAAAATTGCAATTGACATAAAAGGTGAGACATTTAATAAAATACTTGCAATTGTAATGGTACTAGTTGTACTTTTTATGGTTTTTAAGCCTAAGGTAAATATTGCAGATTTTGCTGAAAGAGTACAAGGAAAATATCGTTTTATTTCAATTATCACTTTTTTTATAATTGGTATATATGGTGGTTTTATACAAGCAGGAGTTGGAATATTTATTCTTTTAGCATTAAGTACAATCAATAGAATTAGTTTAGTATCATCAAATGCGGTTAAAGCTTTGGTCGTTTTTGTCTACACCATTGGCGCATTATTTGTCTTTGCTTATAATAATCAAATCAATTATTTATATGGCTTCGTTTTAGCCTTTGGCAATGCCAGTGGTGGCTGGATTGCTAGTAGATGGTCTGTAAAAAAAGGGGACGGAATTGTTAAGGTATTCCTAGTCATAATGGTAATTACTATGGCAATTAAACTATGGTTAGATAGTTAATCTTACATTAAAATGTTTCCTGTTCTACTACCATTTTATACCTTGTTAGTGTAACTAAAATTATATAAAATGAAATCATATACCCTTAGCCTTTTAGCTATTAGCATATTTTTATTTAGTTGTAAATCAGATGTAAAACAAGGAAAAACTGTTGCTCAAGATGAACCTATAGAACAAACTGTTTCTGATATAAAGATTATTCCTATTTCGCATGCTACCGCTGTATTAGAATATAAAGATAATACCATCTATATAGATCCTACTGGAGGTACAAAAGCATTTGGAAATCAAAAATCACCTAGCATAGTACTCATTACAGATATTCATGGCGATCATATGAATATCGAAACTCTTAATAGCTTAGATCTTTCTAAATCAAAAATCGTAGTACCACAGGCTGTTGCAGAAAAACTTCCTGCCAACTACACCAAGCAATTAGTGATAATCAACAACGGAGAGGTAAAAGAAGTTAATGGAATATCAATCGAAGCAATACCAATGTATAATTTAAGAGAAGAAGCCTTAAAGTTTCACAGCAAAGGCAGAGGAAATGGATATGTTCTTACTTTAGGAAAGGAGCGATTATATTTCTCGGGAGACACAGAAGATATTCCAGAAATGAGAGCTCTTAAAAGTATAGATAAAGCATTCGTTTGTATGAATCTACCATATACTATGACTATAGAAAGTGCTGCTGATGCTGTTTTAGAATTCAAACCTAAACAAATATACCCTTACCACTATAGAGGTACAGAAGGATTTAGCGATGTAGTTAAGTTTAAAGAAATTGTCACTAAGGGCAATGAAGAAATAGAAGTTGTTCAATTAAACTGGTATTCTAAATAGACTAAAAGTAAAAAGCATTTGCAACTAATTTTTGCAAATGCTTTTTAAATATTTTATTCAGATTATTTATGTTAAATCTTTTTTACTCGTACAGCATTTAAACCTTTCATTCCCATTTCTAACTCAAACTGCACTTTGTCTCCTTCTTTCACTTCTTGCATTAAGCCATTTACGTGTACAAAAAACTTTTCCTGAGATTCTTGTTCAGTAATAAAACCGTACCCCTTTGAATCATTGAAAAAAGCTACTCTACCTTTTTTAATAGGGTCTTCTTCGATATGTTCTCTTTTAGGAATACCAATCTCTATATTTTCAGCTTTTACTTTTTTCTTTTTTGATGGATCAGGTGGAGTATCAGTTAGGTGGCCATTCTCATCAACATAAGCAATCATATTATCGAAACCACTTCCTTTTTTAGAATTAGCTCTGCGCTCTTCCTTCTTTTTCTGCTTTTCCTCGCGTTTCTTTAATTTCTTTTTTTCTTTTTCAATCTTGCTAAATGTCTGTTGTGATTTTGCCATTCGGTATACTTCTAATTTATTTATTAACAATTAATTGCCATCGAAATACTAAACGAACAATTGGAAAATGACAATACTAAAAGATTGGCTTATCGAATAATTGACTCAGTTATTACAACGACTATATACATGTTTTAAAAATTTAATAACATGCACTGATAGGCTACAAAGATAGATGATACATTTTAATTTAGGTAATGATATGGGTAATTTAATCTATACCTTAATAGATTAAGTCTATAATTTGAAAATAATAATGGATTATCTGTCACTAAAATTAGATATTTCCGAAGGAGATAACATTCGCCTAGAGAATGCAGCACACCTTCTAAGTGCTGCTCTTGTTTCTGGGCTTCTTTCTAATATTCGCGGTCTGCTTCCAAATAGTCTGACCACTGGTGTAGCGCTGGCATAACAGATAAAATACATATATGCATTACATAAAGCTTCTAAACTTCCTGGATTCCTAGAAACTCTTGTATTAGAAAGCCTCTCTCGGTTAGAATCCGAAAAATAACGATAACTAATCTTTCCTCTATGAGTCATTACATGACCTATTTCGTGAATCAATGTTGGAGATATCCCAAGATAATGATATCTCCATAATGCACCATAAGTAATTATTATACCATCTCGTTCATCAAAAAAGGAAGTATTTCTATCATCATAACCGGGATTTAAACCACCAGTATACCTCTCGGATCTACCTCTTCCTGCCGAATTAGAGAAAATTATACCTTCAGGTTTTCGTTCCTTTAACCATTTTAGATGACCATAAGGAATCAGATCAAGTGTTCGTTCTATCAAAAGTAAATCAGATTGCCTTACTTGATATAGAGAAATCATCATTTTTTCTCTAGATTCATAATTTGCATTTACTAATCCTTCTCCTTGTAAATCTTGATAAAAACCTCTTATATCATCTCGTTCCCATGATCCATCAGGATTAGGCCCTGAATACTCTGGGCCCCTATTTCGTCTCCTTCCTCGTCCGTATCCTCCAACGATTATATCACTTGTATATGGTTCGCAAATTATATGAATAGGCATATTAAAAGAATTTAATTAATAAATCAACTAAAAGAATTGCTATTAATTAGTCAGGTTATAAGTTTTAAGGTTAACATAACGATACAGAAAATTTCTATAGAGCAAATACAATGATTACATTTGAAATCCTAAAACTGAATTATTTAGCAAAACCTTATTAATGTTGAAAAAATCTTCTGACGAACACAAGCATTTTATGATTTATAAACCTTATGGATATCTAAGTCAGTTTATAAATAATGGGCAAAAGAAAAACTCCAAAAAATTGCTAGGTGAACTTTTTAATTTTCCAAAAGGTACCATGGCAATTGGTAGGTTAGATGAAAAATCAGAAGGTCTATTATTATTAACCACAGATGGAAAAACCAGTAATTATATCTGTAGTAAAAAAATAGAAAAGGAATATTATGCACAAGTTGATGGTGACATTACCGATGATGCCATATCTAAGTTAATTAATGGAGTAGAAATAGGTTTTGATGGAAAAAAATATTTAACAAATAGCTGTAAAGCATTTAAAATCAAAGAAGTTCCAAATTTACCGAAAAGATCAAAAAAAATACGAGATGATAGACATGGACCAACTACTTGGATCTCTATTACACTAAAAGAAGGTAAATTTAGACAAGTACGAAAAATGACTTCTGCTGTAGGCTTCCCTACTTTGCGATTAGTTAGAGTTAGAATTGGAGATATTCAATTAAAAAATCTGGAACCTGGAGAAGTAAAGGAATTAAAAACAGTACTATAATAAGCTGATTACACTTTTATTGAATAACAATTAAAAACTACTACAAAAATTTTCATCCCTGAGACATCTATTAGTCTAGGATCACAATAAGCAAATAACTATCACCAATATGGGATTCATACATATTTTAGTACAGATCACTATATATTAAAACCACAATTAAGGAATCAATGAAGTAAATTCTTATAAAAATTACCTAAAAGCAAATTATAAACCCCATTAATAACAAACAAAATATATACGCAATATTATTTTTTAGACGAAATATCAAACCTATAAATGAAATCCAACCCTAAAAATAGATTACTGTCAAATTCATTATTCAATCGTATCCTATTATCATCATTAAGAGTAAATGTCAACAGCTGAACACCTGATTTATCACCCGAAGCATAAACACCATAATCTGTGGTATCTAAACCTATCTTTGCTCTTATTAAGAAAGAATTTTCAAACAACCCATAAGAACCATAAATAGATGCTCTTACGGATTCCTCTTGTACATAAAAATCTATGTCTTGATTAACTAAATTATAAGATTTCACAGAAGTCCTAAGATCCAATCCTAAGCTAAAATGATTCCATAACATGTAATTTGCTTCTAAACGAATTGGAAGAACAGCATCCAAATGAAATTTCTTATTGACTGATCTATAGAAAAACCCCAAAAGCGGAGTTATAATTGTACCAAAATTTTCTGATGAAGAGTATACTCCAAATTTCGCCCTTACGTTATTATTATATTGAAAATCTAAAAGCGCTATTCCACCGATTTGAAAATCTTTAGCCCCTAAATTATCAAAGTCCGATGCTAATTTAGGAAGCGCCACGTAAGTACCAGACCATTTTTCAGAATGTTTGATCTTAACTCCTGCGTTTAAACGAGTCATAATTAAATTCTGATCAGGAGTTAACTGAGAAATATCTAAGTTGGTATGCTCCGCCGTTAATCCTGTTAACAATATCAAATTATCATTTAGAATTTTGGGATATATAATTTCGAAATTCACATTTGTAATATCCGTATCAAAAGTTCTTTCTTTATCTTCAAGGTTAGTTCTAGATATATTTAACCGCACGATATCAGTATAATCCTGCGCATTCGTAACAAAAGAAAATAAAAACAAACAGGAACACAAAATCAGTTTTTTCATAAGGGTCATTTAATACGGCGAAAAATAATCAAAAAAAAACTTTCAAATCAAGACGCGCTAATATATTATTTAACAAAATATATTACTTACAAGTCCTCATTCAATAATCTTTGAAATTCTTCAAGATATAAACCTACATGATATCCATCCATTAACCCATGATGCACATGAATGGATATTGGAAGTTGCATTTCCTCACCTTTTTTAGTGTATTTCCCAAAAGAAATTTTCGGAACGCTATCTTTATAATGAAAATGTCTGGCATGAGAAATACTAGTAAAATTATACCAAGGAATTGATGAAATATGCAAACTATCCTTCCTTTTTGCATTCTCATTATGCCTCAATCCTGTAGTATTTTTAACAGCTTCTATTTCCTTTAAAGCATTCTTTTCAAACTCATTGAAATTTTTATTAAACTTCATAAATGAGAAACCGAAAGTGTGATCTTCTCTACCTATAGTAGCTGAAGCATGAACCTGATCATAAACATATACCATATCATCTTCAATACGATATCGAAATGGTTCTATATTATTAGCAGCTTTTACTGCTTTATGTAAATAATAAAGAAAATAGGAATATCCATTTTCTCGAATTTTCTGATATCCTTTTGTAAAATCAACCGTAGATACGATTCCAAAAAAAGGTTCATCAAAAGCACCAAAGAACTCATAATGTTCTTTTCTGTTCCAAGTGGTAAGATCCAGTGCTTTCTTATTCATTATAAAAATTGTAGCAATTCTTTAGAGTTAGTTAAACTCTTAAAATTTGGGTTATCAATAGTTCCGTTGTGAACCTCATGAGCCCAAGTTGTATGAAATGGAATATGAAATGCATGAGCTCCAATATTTAAAACTGGAATAATATCTGATTTCAAAGAATTACCAACCATCAAAAATTCAGACTCATCAATATCTAAATGATCTACCAGTTTTTTGTATTGTTTCTCAGTTTTATTAGAAACGATTTCAATATGATGGAAATATTTTTCTAAACCAGATTTAATCAATTTACGCTCTTGATCTAACAAATCACCTTTAGTAGCCATAACCAAACGATATTTTTTAGACAAATACTGAAGAGTTTCTTCAATTCCATCCAATAATTCCACTGGTTCCTGTAACATCTGTTTTCCATTATCAATTAGAGCCTCTATGAGTTTAGCCTCTAAATTTCCATTTGTTATCCTCAATGCGGCTTCTATTAAAGAAAGTGTAAATGGTTTTATCCCATACCCATATAAATCGAGATTTTGCATTTCCACCTCAAAAAGTAATTTATTTGCCTCTTCTTCAGGAAGATACTCCGACACAAGTTTACAAAAATCTCCTTCAGCTTTTCTGAAAAAAGTCTCATTTACCCATAATGTATCATCAGCATCAAATGCAATTACCTTTATATTACTTAACATTTTGTATTATAATAATTTACTATTGGTTCTAGTGCTTCTATTTCACCATCAAAATATCCTTCTTTTATTTTGGAGATTAAATCCGGACAATCATTAAAATATTCTATCAATAATTTTTCAGTTTTTTTAAATTTAGGTCCTGATCTAATTTTTATAACCTGATTGTCATCACCTTCTCTAGCTAAATAATAAACAAATGTAACAACGACAGCATCAGATCCAAAAGCTGCCGAAGATGTTTCTCTTGGAATATAAAAGCACTCTACTTTTCCAGAAATAGCTTTTTTTAATCGCAACGTTTTATCAGTACCTTTTAATTGCCGTAACACAAATAGTCCTTCATACTCTTTACCTGTATCAAACTCAAGTATCGATTTAAGCGTTTTATACTTATAATCTTCTTTTTGATTAGTATCGGCTTTCCTAAAAATCACTTTACTACGATCCCATATAACTACTTTCCCTCTTATTTCTGTACCGTCTTTAAAAACTAATACATGTGGAAATTCAGATTGTGCCTATACCCCTATTGAAAATAATAGAAAAGCACATACCTTAAAGGTTAGATTCATATTTTAATTTTGATTGAGCGAACTATAAATTAACGTACTAATTTTTTGTACTTAATTCGTTTAGGCATTAGATCACCTCCTAGACGTTTCTTCTTATTTTCTTCATAATCAGAAAAACTTCCTTCGAAAAAATAAACCTGAGAGTCTCCTTCAAAAGCTAGTATATGTGTACAAATTCTATCTAAAAACCAACGGTCGTGAGAAATCACTACAGCACATCCAGCAAAATTTTCTAAACCCTCTTCCAAAGCTCTTAATGTATTGACATCAAGGTCATTAGTAGGTTCATCTAAAAGTAATACATTACCTTCTTCTTTTAATGTCATGGCTAAGTGTAATCTATTTCTTTCACCTCCAGATAGTGTAGATACTTTTTTGTTTTGTTCACTTCCTCCAAAGTTGAATCTACTTAAATATGCTCTAGAATTAACTTCCTTGCCACCCATCATAACCAAATCCTGCTCATCACTAAAATTCTGCCAAATAGATTTATCAGGATCTATATTAGAATGTGATTGATCTACATATGCTAATTTGGCAGTTTCACCTACAGAAAAACTTCCTTTATCAGGAGTTTCTTCACCCATAATCATTCTAAAGATAGTAGTTTTTCCAGCACCATTAGGACCTATAATCCCTACAATTCCAGCTTGAGGAAGTTTAAAATTTAGGTCTTCATACAAAAGCTTATCTCCATATGCTTTACTAATCCCCGAAGCTTCGATTACATTAGTTCCCAATCGAGGGCCATTAGGTATATATATTTCTAATTTCTCATCAAGTTGTTTCTGATCTTGACTCATTAATTTATCATAGTTCTTTAAACGAGCTTTTTGCTTTGTCTGCCTTCCTTTTGCACCTTGACGTACCCATTCTAACTCTCGTTCTAAAGTTTTTTGACGTTTAGAAGCTGATTTACTTTCTTGTGCTAATCTTTTAGATTTTTGATCTAACCAAGAAGAATAATTCCCTTTCCAAGGTATACCTTCTCCTCTATCCAGTTCCAAAATCCAACCAGCTACATTATCTAAGAAATATCTATCGTGAGTAACTGCGATTACAGTACCTTTATATTGAGCCAAATGATGTTCTAACCAATGTACAGATTCTGCATCCAAGTGGTTTGTTGGTTCATCTAACAATAAGACATCAGGTTCTTTAAGTAATAAACGACAAAGTGCTACCCTTCTTTTTTCCCCACCCGATAAAACTCCAATCTTTTTATCAGAATCAGGAGTTCGTAACGCATCCATCGCAATTTCAAGTTTCGTATCTAACTCCCATCCATTACCAGCATCTATTTTATCCTGTAATAGCGCTTGCTTGTCCATTAGCTTTTGCATTTTATCAGCATCACTATAGACTTCTTCCAAGCCAAACATGTCATTAATCTTGTTATATTCATCAAGAACAGCAACCATTTCGGCTGCACCTTCTTTAACAACTTCTAAAACCGTTTTTTCAGGATCTAGCTGCGGCTCTTGCTCTAAGTATCCAACAGAATAATCAGAAGAAAACACAACATCTCCTTGATAATTTTTGTCAACTCCGGCAATTATCTTTAGTAACGTCGATTTACCAGATCCATTAAGACCAAGAATACCGATTTTTGCACCATAGAAAAAACTTAAATATATATTTTTTAGAACTGGAGTATTTGCGCTTTTATACGTTTTTGTAACTCCAGACATAGAAAAGATAATTTTTTTATCATCTGACATAAGCCCTATAAATTATTTTAATAATATTTTTAGTAATCCAAACAAGATTTGGATAATTATACTCTACCTTTTAAAGCATTAAAAACCCACGCATTAGCGAGAAAACCAATTCCAACGGCTGCAAATCCCCATCCAGAAACATCTCTATATCTAAATGCTCCCATGGCTATAAGGCCTAATCCCACTATAATCATTATAAATGTAGCCCAAGCTAATACCGTATTTTTATTCATTCCCATAAATAGTAAGTTATTTAGTTATGCAGTTTTGATTTAAAATCAAAAACAGCATACAAATATCGGTATTTTATAGTCAAAAAATAACATTTTAAGGTTATCTTCAATAGTAAAATCACTTTATTAATTGTTAAACAAGTAGTTATAAAAATGATTTTATAAAAAAAGGGACCTATAATTTCAGATCCCTTTTTATGTGTAATTCTTTGTTCTATTTAATTTGATGGTCCATTATCAACAACAGATTCTATAACAGACTCTACAGAATTAGTAATATTCTCGAAAAGATCATATCCCGTTAAACTTTCAATAGAATTAACAGATGTTCTAAACTGAGTCCAATCCGTACTTATTCCTTGATCATTAGGAATATTAATCGCAATAACTCTTGTAGAAGTTGTTACTCTATTAATATCATCGCTACCATTAGGTAAAATCAAAGCAACTTTCCAGAATGAATCGGGAACCGTAATATTACCTCCATCAATTGAAGAAGCAAAACCATTTCTTCCTGTTCCTCCGCTTCCAGCAACACCGGCAATAATATGAACCTCATTACCCTCTAATGTTAGTGATCTTAAATAATTTTCAAAATTTGCCCAACTTCTTTGATTATTATCCGGAGCTTGCGGAGCAATATTAGTCATATAGTATGTGTTTTCATTAGAATCTTCTGATCCATTACGATCTGCTGATGGACATAAATGACCTCTGTCGAATCCAGAATTCGTGTAATCACTAGATGTTGCTCTAAAAAAACTACTTGGCAAATCATTATCCCTTTTAAAACAATTACATCTTGGAGTATTTCCCGTCCAAGCGCTACTTAAATGCCAACTTACCCAATTAGCGGTTCCTGTATTGTTATTATATGATAAAGAAAAATCAGGTTTAGAAAGATAATAATTAGTAGAATTTGTATTTGCATCTGAAGGATTACCAAAGGTAATATTACTATCTATTCCAGCATTACCTCCACCAGTGGAACTTGTCACTACTTCTACATTATCGATATTAACTCTATTGGATCCTCCAGAAATTTTTTGAATTCCATATCGTACACTACCTGATTCATTTACTTCAAAAGAAACAGTATTTAATGTTGTAGAGTTTGTAGTCACAGTAGAACCAACATAATACCAGGAAACTCCATCATCATAAGAAGCTATCAACCTCCAAGTGGATGTACCATCATTACCATATTTAGCATGACGAATTCTAACTGTTTCAGCACCATTATCCATATTAAAAGACATAATTGCATACCCTGTATTTCGAATTCTCACAGATTTAGATCCATATTTTCGGTCATTAGATAAACCACCCAATAAAGCATCACTTAAATACCAATCACCTGATGATAAAGTAACACTTGCTCCCGCATAGCTTGATTTAGAACCAGATTCATAAGTTTCTATAAACCCATCCTGTCTTTTTCCATTTGGATTATAATCATGTGGACCTTCATTATCATACAAAAAGGTTCCTGTTTTTAGTTCACCAGTAATGGTAACAGGATTAAGCTCTATTTCTGAGTTAAGATCATCATCTACATTACAACTTGTAATAAAAATGGCAAAAGATAATAGATATAAAATCGAATTTAGTTTCAATAATTTCATAGTAGCATTTGATTATAGATTAGTAAATTTTTATAGTTGGATTTAATGTATCTATAAAACTAGCCTTATAGTGTTAAATATCTGATAATCAAAAGTTAGCAAACTGTTATAGAAATGTTATAGAATTTAGGTTTTACATAAAATAGATTAACATTTATTAAACATTTCTCTATAAAACGTATTGAAGTGTTCGGTATGAATTTTAATAATTTAAAAACTAGTTGTTTTTTGTATTTTCGTGCAAACAATACACACAAATGGATATAAACTTCAATAAGAACGAAGATCATAATAAACTCTTGGTCTCTGCATTACGTCAAAAACTAGCCAAAGTAAAATTAGGCGGTGGAGAAAAGAGAATTGAAAAGTTACATGCCAAAGGTAAAATGACTGCTAGAGAAAGAATCGAATATTTATTAGACGATGACACTAAAGCTATAGAAATTGGCGCTTTTGCGGGAGATGAAATGTATGAGGAACATGGCGGATGCCCAAGTGGCGGAGTTGTAATTAAAATAGGACATATAAGTGGTAAGCAATGTATTGTAGTGGCTAATGATGCTACTGTAAAAGCTGGTGCTTGGTTTCCTATTACTGGTAAAAAAAACTTAAGAGCACAAGAAATAGCTATAGAAAATAAATTACCTATTATCTATCTGGTAGATAGTGCTGGAGTTTACCTTCCGATGCAGGATGAGATTTTTCCTGATAAAGAACATTTCGGAAGAATATTTAGAAACAATGCAGTAATGAGTAGTATGGGAATTACGCAGATCTCCGCAGTAATGGGAAGCTGTGTTGCAGGAGGTGCATACTTACCTATCATGAGTGATGAAGCGTTAATTGTAGATAAAACTGGAAGTATTTTCTTAGCAGGTAGCTACCTAGTAAAAGCGGCTATTGGAGAAAGTATCGATAATGAAACATTAGGTGGAGCCACAACACATTGTGAAATTTCTGGTGTAACGGATTATAAATCCAAAGATGATAAAGATGCTCTTAATACCATTAAAAATATAGTATCTAAAATAGGAGATTTTGACAAAGCTGGATACAACAGAGTTAAATCAATTAAACCAAAAAAAGATCCGAAGGATATCTATGGAATATTACCTAAGGCTAGAAACGAGCAGTATGATATGATGGAAATCATCCATAGATTAGTTGATGATTCTGATTTTGAAGAGTACAAATCTGGCTATGGACAAACTATAATTACAGGATATGCTCGTATTGATGGATGGGCTGTAGGAATTGTTGCTAATCAACGTAAAATTGTAAAAAACAAAAAAGGAGAAATGCAGTTCGGAGGTGTTATTTATTCTGATTCTGCAGACAAAGCTACCCGATTTATTGCCAATTGTAATCAAAAGAAAATTCCTTTAGTTTTTTTACAAGATGTTACAGGGTTTATGGTAGGAAGTAAAAGTGAACATGGTGGAATTATAAAAGATGGTGCTAAAATGGTAAACGCTGTTAGTAATAGTGTAGTGCCAAAATTTACTGTAGTAATTGGTAATTCTTATGGGGCAGGTAATTATGCTATGTGCGGTAAAGCATATGATCCTAGATTAATTTGTGCTTGGCCAAGCGCAGAACTTGCAGTTATGGGTGGTGCACAAGCTGCCAAAGTATTGCTACAAATCGAAACTGCTTCACTGAAAAAGAAAGGTGAAGAACTATCTAAAGAAGACGAAAAAGCTTTATTTGATAAAATCAAAGCTCGTTATGACAAGCAAATTTCTCCGTATTATGCTGCAGCAAGAATCTGGACAGACGGAATTATTAATCCATTAGATACTAGAAAATGGATTTCTATGGGTATTGAAGCTGCTGACCACGCTCCTATCGAAAAACCTTTTAATCTTGGAGTGATACAAGTCTGATAGTAAGTAATATCTATTATCACTATAATATTTATTTTAGTTACTTTACAGTAATTGGAATTTATTCAATTACTGTAAAGTATTAATTTAATACGTCTTAACTCCTTTTTAGGTATATTATCTTTTAATTTATGAGAGTTATTATCACACCTATAGTCTTTATACTCTTATTAATTTCTCACAATGGATTTGCTTTTCAGGATAATAACATTTCCGAAAATGATACTGAATTTATTCTAAATGGGAAAAATAGGGATAGCGTAGAATCATATCTAGTTCAATTTTTGAATAAAGATTTAGATCAGGCAGAATTAGGTTATAAAAAATACTTAGAAAGAGGTGTTAAAGAAAAAAATGATACGATTCAATTTTGGGCCAACTACTATCTAGCATATGTAACATATAAAAATAAAGAATATGACTCAGCAATAGAATATGGCACTAATACGGCAGAATTTGGTAAAAAACTAGATAATGAAGATTATATAGTTCGTGGATTATTTATTACTGGAGCCGCGTATCAGGATAAAAGAGATCGTAAAAATGCACTGAAACAATATTTATTAATAGAAAAGATTATTAAAAAATATAATCTTACTCAATATGAAATTGATACTTTAATCAGTATTGGTCAAATAAGAATACGATTAAATCAAAATGAAAAGGCCTTAGCGTCTTTACAAAAGGGATTAGAATTACTTCAAAAACCAACACATAAACTTGATGCTCGTTATAATGCTAAATACTTATCTGCTATTCAAGGCATTGGAGTCTGTTATTATAAAATGGGTAATTATGATGAGGCGCTAAACTATGATTATAGAGGTCTACAATATGCCGAAGAACATGATCTAAAAGCATATATTATTGGCTTTAACCTTAATATTGGAGAAGCATACATAGGAAAGAAAAAGTATGAGAAGGCACTTTCTTATTTAACAATTGCTAAATCGGATATATTAAAAGAAAAGAAAAAAAATGACCCTGATCTTTTTACAGCGAATCTACATATAGCAACCTGTTTTTTTGCACAAGAAAAATATGTAGAGACAAGGGAGTTACTACTAGAAAATTTTGAACACCTTAAAGAAAATCTAGAAATTGAAAAAATAAAAGAGGCCTCTGATTTGGCAAAGAAATGTGGCGAAAAACTCAATGATCCGGATCTTCAATTTAAGTATAGCAATGAATACAATAAAATCATTGAATCTTTATATCAGAATGAAAACAGTGCTCAAGAAAAATTATACGATCACGATATAAAAAATTTAGAAGAACAAAACCAAGATCTAATCTCAAAAAACACTATTTATATAATTAGTTTTCTTCTTGCACTCACCCTAGCTATCCTAACATTAGCCTACAATATCAAAACCAAACGAAAAAATAAGCTCCTTTACGAAGAATTACAAAAAGAAAGAACACAAGAATTTATTCCAAAAAAAAATATTACTTCGGCCTCCAAAAACGAATTTATCACCGATAAAAAAATAGAAAATTTATTACAAAAATTATCTGCATTAGAAAAGACAGAGTTTTATTTAAATATAGATTGTAATCTATACAATACAGCAAAGAACATTGATACGAACACAACCTATTTATCCAAAACAATCAATGAATATAAGAAACAATCATTCAATGAATACATAAACGAACTAAGGATTAAATACTTTAGAAATCGATTAAATAATGACACTAAATTTAGGTCGTACACTATTAAAGCGATTGCTACCGAATTAGGATATGGAAGTGTAAACACTTTCGCATCTGCTTTTAAAAGACAAACAGGATTAAGTCACTCCTATTATATCAAAAAAGTATGTACAGAGATTACTAACACCAACAAAAAGAAGGGAATAAAATCTTAAATTGGGGACGAAATTCGATCAATTTTATAAAATTGATGTTTATAAGACTTTAATATTATTAGTTCTACATATCCAAACTTTATTTTTACAACAAACCAATTAAAGAGATAAAAATGAACTGTAAAACTCTAATACCTATTGTATTTTTTTTGATCATTTATTCAACATATTCTTTTGCGCAAAGTCATTTTGATTTCAGAGAAATAGTTTTAAATATAGATATAGATATAAAATCAGGAAAAATACTCATCAACCAAGATGATTTAGAAGAACTAAAACTTCATAGATATGATGGGGAAATAATTGTTAACCTATTTGGCATTTATCCTTCCAGTTTTTACCGACCACCTGGGCAAAAAGAAATACACCTTTCTGTATCTCCTAATTTTATCAATACAACTCTTAATCCAATAATTATTCCACCTACCAGACCCGATCTTGATACTAGGGCAATATCTAATCAAATTGGAGAAGAAAGGGTTTTATTAGATAGTCGATCGATATATCTTGATAGATATTATGTAAATTCAGGTGATTATCTATTTCATGTAAAACTAACAGAGAACTATATTGATTTAGTTGATAAGGTTAATGTTCCTTTTTCCATTTATAAATATGATGAGCTTGGTGATTACATAATTACTCATGCAGAAGTTATTAATCCTTTCAATCAATATATAATGAATGGATACTATATAAAAAGTCAAATATTAAATTCAAGAAATTATGATATCAACGAATCTACAGAAGTTAGATATTACTATACAGAAAATGAAAAGTCGATTTTACTAGGCAAAACAAATATTAGGCCACTTGAAGGCAATGAAAGTACAAATTCTCTATTATTTATCAATTCCAACACATATGACAATATTGTGGGACGTAAAATCAACATTATTGTAGATGAGGATAAAGATATTCTAGAATATAGTGATGGTGATAGCAATAATAGAATCACGTATGAAATTCCATCTATCGAAGTAAACTCAAATAATATAAAGGTATACCCAAACCCGTTTAGAGATAAAGTTACTTTTGGGTTTTATTTAAACTCAACTTACACTAGTACTGTTTCTATTCAAATTTATGATAATAAAGGTAATATAGTTTATCAAAAAGGGTATATATTTCCAGCGCAAGCAAATCATCTTGAAATTTCTTATCTGGATGAGAATAAAATACCTTCTGGCAATTACCATTATTCTTTATTTATACATAAAAGTACCGGAGATATTAGATATTTTGGGACTATAATAAAAAAATAATAGTTTTAATAAAACATCCAAATTTAAAAAGCGATTTCTTAAATAATAGAAATCGCTTTTTTATTAATAGAGAAACCCTGACCGCTATACTATTTACAAACAACATCAATTTTATAAAACTGACTTTTGTTCTTTTTCATAATCAATGATTTACCTCTAGTTTTACCAATATAAGCTGGCCGGCAAATCATAAATCATTTTAAAAAACAGGTTAAAGACATGAAAAATTATTTAAGAATAATAACAGTACTATTTCTATTAATAGGGATTCAAAGTTGTGAGAAAGAAGATAATTCTTTAATGGAAGAACAGGAGCTTTTAGAGAATGAAATTAATAATAAAAGTAATCCAGAATATCTTTTTATATGTTCTGTAGATGGTATTCCGAACGGATACTTTGTTGAGGAATATATATACAATGATAATTGTCCATTTACCAATTTATTCCCAGGAGGTTATAATGGTGCTATCGTAAAACGAAACGGAACTCCAAGGTTAATTGGTGCAGGAGCTGGTTGTGATGATAATTATTGTATTTGGATTAAGGGCTCCAATTTCGATAACAATTCTTATGTAGATATTAGAACTACCACTGGTTCCACTATTATAGGAACTTATAGAGGTTCTAACCGCACTCTAACAACAAATGCTCAAGGACAACAAGTCATTACATTACGTTTATCATCCGCATATGAACGAAGTCAATTCGCTAGTAATGGATTACGTATTTGGGTAGTAAATCCAGATCCTAGAAAATGGGCAGATGGCAGAACTGTGCGTAGACCATATACTAGTGGAGATGGAAATCCAATTGACCCACCTTGCAATCCAAATTGTCCATAAATTGTAACTGACAATATATATATATAATTGATTTATCGAGGCGGAAACCGAAAAGCAATCGAAAGAATAGTTAAATAAAACGAAGGTTACGCTAAATAAAATTCTAAGACTAGAAGGAATAACAAATTAAAGCAGAAACATATTATGGTGATTTATGTCTTAGTCTTTGTAGTGACTGTTGTTCTTTCGGACGATGTTTTGAATAATTAGATTAATAACAATTCACTTGAAGTTTATCTTGAGGAACAGTTTTATTAAAGTGTACTAATTTTAAATATTATACTATGATTCACGAAATTTTAAACCTAAAAGGAGTTACTCTGCTTAAAAAAAAGGCTCAGAAATCAATTCAAGGAGGTACTTATGGATGTCAGAATGTAGCTAGAAGATGTATAGATGATAGTGATTGCTGTTCCGGAAAATGTGGAATAGAAAAAGTAATCAATGGAAACCTCATAACACTTGCTATCTGTTCGTTTTTCTAAATTTCTAAACGTTCATTTTGGAACTAATAGTATCCAAGGAAGAAAGATTTATAAACTTGTAAAATAGTAACAGACAGAAATAGTAACTGTCTTAAAATGTTTACTAAAACACAAATCAAATAAATTATAAAAAGATGAAAAAAATAATAAAACTAAAGGGTGCTCAAATTTTAAATAAGCAAGAGCAAAAATCGGTTAACGGAGGAAATACAGGGATGCGATGCTACAGTAACGCTGATTGTAGTGCTCTAAATTCTATACCTGGTTTTGAACATGAAGAATTCTTTTGCTTTTGGGGCATGTGCCAAATAGCATAATTTTTTCTTTAATAAGTATTCTTAAGGCGATACCAGACAGGTATCGCCTTTTTAATAATTTACAAAACTAAATTTATTTCGTCTTAATAAAAGACTGATTTTGCTAGTAAAAAGTTTATAGGTTATCAAAAATACCGTTTAAAGTATACTAAAATTGATATTATTAAGTTCAATATTTATAAACAAAAAGCAAAATAATGAACAAATCTTTTTTTAAAATCAAAGTATTAAGTATCGCTATACTTGCCAGCCTATTTATTATAAGTTGTAGTGATGATGATAACAATAGTAACTCATCTCTTGATATTACGCAAGAAGATGTTACTAAGAGTTTAGAAGTAGAAAAAGTGTCTAACTTTATTGATAATATGACTTTAGATAATATTTCTACGAATAGATCTAATGCCCAATTATCTTCAAAATTCAACAGGCCTGGGTGCGCAGATTTTAGTATTACTGATACAGGATACACACTTACTTTTACAGATTGTACTACAGAGGATGGAGAAACAATCAATGGAGCAATTAATGTAATGGTAGTAATAGAAAATAATACAGTTACTACAACGGTTACTTTTGACAATTTAACCTTTGCAGGGAACTCTGTTAATGGTAGCAAAAGCACTACCTATTCTCTAGACACTAATGGTGGTAACTTCGTATATAGTGTTACCTCTGATCTATCAATTACATTGGCTGATGGAACTACAGCTTCTGAACAAGGAACAAAAACATACACAATTAGTGGCTTAGGGACAGCAAATGCAAGTTATTCTATAGGTGGTAGTTGGATTGTTACCTTAGGCGCAGATAATTATTCATTAGTAACTGACCCTACACTAGAAGGAACTTTTAGTTGTGCATACATTACTACTGGAACATTAATAATGACTAAAAACGCGCTGACTGCTTCTATTAATTATGGAGATGGAACATGTGATGATAAAGCATTAGTAACTTATCCTGATGGAACAACTGAAGAGATTGAGTTGTAAAACTAGAGAATATTATAAAATTATTAAAAGAGAGCTCACCTTTAAGCTCTCTTTTTTATTTTCTTTTTGGAATAGTAATCAACTCTTCTTGTCTTTTGTTTACATATCTAAATCCATCTTTACCCCAGAATCCAGCTTCTTCAAGCATAATTCGAATATCCTTATTCCATTCTGGTAGTGTTACTGTAGTATTTAACTCAATCGCATATACCGTGCTTTCATACAATGGGTAATCACCCGTAAAAGGAACACCTCCTTGTGAATCCCACATTCCAAGAGTTGTACCCGAAGAATGTCCATACAATCCAAGTGGGTGGGTGTAAATTGAAGGTTTTAACCCTTCCGCTCTACCTTCTTCCAAAGATTTTAATAGTATCTCATTACCTGTCTTTCCGGTTTCAAAATTTGCAGTAAAAATATCTTGAACTCTATTACCATCTGAGAATGCTTTTTTAAGAAAATCAGGTGGAGACATTTCACCATTTTTAAGAATATACGCGTGTTGCTGACAATCTGTATTCAATCTTAAGTACGTAATACCAAAATCACAATGAATCAGATCACCTTGCTTAATAATCTTATCACTAGGTCTATTAGAAAACGAAACAATATGATCTTGTAATTTCTCACTATTTCTCTGTATATCTACTGTAGGATGAAACCACGTTTCTAGTCCCATATCAGTCACTTTTTGTCGTAACCACCATACAACATCATCAGTGGTTGTCGTTCCTGGTTTTACAACCTTTGTACTAAATGCTTCTGCTATAATATCATGAGTGATTTGCACTAATTCTTTATAAATTTCCATTTCTTGCTCAGTTCTGGTTTCTATCCAAGCAATAGCTAGTTTCTCTGCTGAAGTAACTTTAGGTTTATAAGCGTCTGGTAATTCAGCGATAAACTCCTCATAATCTGTTTTAACAATCCCATCTACAATTCCAAAATGTTCGGAATAATTGATACCGATTTTTTTAGGATCTCTTTTAGAAATAATATCCATCAGTGCTTTCCATTGATCTGGTTGTTTTTCTTTATCCCAAGCAGAATCAATATATTTCCCTACATTATACCTTGCTACTGCAAGATGTTCAATTGTATTTTTTTCTTTATCACGGTAAAATACTAATATCGTTCTTCTTCTCGCATTAAGCCATTTAGCAGGTAACATAGTTCTTAATACCGGATCCTCATTATACTCACGAGAAATCAATATCCACATATCAAAACCAGTTCGGTCCATTAACTGAGGTAATAATTTATTAAAACGATCAGCAAGTATTTGATCTATTACTTCTGCTCTATCTCGTTCTGGGAGTATTTGTGCTTGAGATACCGCAGTTAAAATAAG
The DNA here is from genome assembly GCF_900109375.1 of Aquimarina amphilecti. Taxonomy (GTDB): domain Bacteria; phylum Bacteroidota; class Bacteroidia; order Flavobacteriales; family Flavobacteriaceae; genus Aquimarina; species Aquimarina amphilecti. The sequence continues at coordinate 549,300 of NZ_FOAB01000001.1, read as the reverse complement.
TAATGCTAGTGTAAGAAATCTTTTCATTTGTGTGGTTCATTAAGATCGAATAAAAGTATCACAAAAAAGAGACACCTGCAATGCTTTACAGATGTCTCTTTTAGTTACAACCATCAAATTGATCTTAAAGTGCTTGATAGCTATTCATTAATCGAATAAATTCTGCTCTATACCCTTGGTTATCGATTGATTTATTATCTTTTGCTAATACTATAATATCATTAAGATTTTTATTTGTTATATATTTTGACTTTCTAACCTTCATACCAAACCAAGCCACGGATGCTGCGAAATTAAAATCTTTGGATACTTTATCTTTACTAGATTTTAGAACATGAATCATCTCAATACTTTTAGTTTCTTGTGGTTTTTTATATCTAAATTTTACGGTTAACAATTCATCTCCATAATTTTTAGTGATTTTAGTATCTGTATATTTTAAATCTGGAACATGTTTTAAATATTCACTTTTTACACCAACTGGAATAATTTCATATAAAGCGGTAACCGTATGCCCACTTCCTAATTCACCGGCATCTTTGGTATCATCTATAAAATCCTCATCAGCTAATAATCTATTTTCATATCCTATCAAACGATATGCTTGTACTCTTGATGGATTAAATTCTACTTGAATCTTTACATCTTTTGCTATTGTATACAATGTTCCTCCAAATTCTTTCCCCAAAATTCTTTGAGCTTCTTGCATAGTATCTATATATGCATGATTTCCATTGCCTTTATCAGCCAAGGTTTCTAATTTACTGTCTTTATAATTATGCATTCCAAAACCTAAGCAGGTCAAGAAAACTCCAGATTTTCTCTTCTCCTCAATTAATGTCTGCATATCCTTATCACTACTCATTCCTACATTAAAATCTCCATCTGTTGCTAGAATAACTCTGTTATTACCATCTTTTCTAAAATTTTCCTGAGCAATTTTATAAGCAAGTTCAATTCCTGCTCCTCCAGCGGTAGAACCTCCTGCACTTAGATTGTCTAAAGCTTGGTTTATTTCATTTTTGTTTGCTCCTGATGTAGGTTTTAATACCATACCAGCTGCACCAGCATAAACTACTATCGAAACTTTATCTTTTTCTCTTAACTGATTTACTAATAATTTAAAAGCTCTTTTTAACAATGGTAATTTATTTGCTTGATTCATTGAACCAGATACATCAAGTAAAAACACCAAATTTGAAGCTGGAATTGCATCTTGTGGAATTTCTTTTCCTTTTAATCCAATTTTCACTAATTGAGTTTTAGTATTCCATGGAGTTTCACCATATTCAGTATGAATTGCGAAAGGATGATCATTAGTTGGTTGTTTATAGTCATATTCAAAATAGTTAATCATCTCTTCTACTTTAACAGCATCTGATGGTATTTTTTGACCATTATTAATCATCCTGCGAACATTACTATACGATGCCTTATCAACATCTATGGAGAAGGTAGATAATGGAGATGTTTGAACTTTCTCAAAATTATTCTCTACAATTTCTTCATAAGATTCATTATTATCTATCTTATAGTTCCCTTTGTGCGTTGTAATTATAATACATCCATGTCTGGCTCTTGATCCATAAAGCGAAGTAGCATTTTTATCTTTTAAAACTTTTACATCAGAAATTTTTGCAGGATCTATACTCTGAATTTGAGCTATATTATTTTTATCTATAGGAATACCATCTATAATATATAAAGGTTGTTGAGTTACAGAAATACTATTTACACCTCTTATATTTATAGACTTATTTGAATTTGTACTTCCTGTAGTATTCGTTAATTGAACTCCAGATATTTGTCCACTTAATTTATTAGCTTTTGATTGTTTTCTGGCTCTTCTAGCTTTTCTTCGTTCTGCTCTAGACATACTTATAGATTCACTAGAAACTGTGGAGACCGAATAGCCTAAAACTCTTCGTTCTCTCTTAATTCCCTGTGCTGTAACTACAACTTCTTCAAGCTGTGCTGCAGACACTTCCATTATTACATTTATTATAGAACTATCTTTTTTAACCTCCATCTCTTCGGTTTCATACCCGATAAAAGAAAACGATAAAATATCTCCAATACTTGTTTGAACCGAATAATTCCCGTCAAAATCCGTCTGCACCCCTTTATTCTTTCCTTTGACTATTATATTTACTCCGGGAATCGGATCATTATTAGAAGCATCCGTAACAGTTCCAGTAATCGTTAGTTCCTGACCAGTTGCTATTGTTATAGAGAAGAACAAAAGCATAAAATAGTGTAGTTGTTTCATAATATCTGTTTTTGATTATGAAATAAAACTACTTCTAGAAGCCCTTAATTACAATCTGAATTGAGTAAAGCGGTTATTTAATTTAGGGAAACCTGTTATGCGTTTAGGATATATCATTATAAATAAGTTCTAACGTCTTAGTTCGTTGCACCTTACCATTATCTGTTTCTATAAATTGAGATAAGAAATGAATCTCTTTAGGTATTTCATACTTACTCAAAATCTTTAGATTTGATATTGCATCCGTTAATGTTTCTTCTACTGTAATATCAAAATCACGTTCCACAATTAATATTGCTTTATCACCTAAAGCATTATCTGGAATACTTATTATAAAAAATCGATGACCAATTAATAATTGAAGTTTAGTTTCTATCTCTTCTGGATACAATTTAACACCTCCACTATTAATTACATTATCATAACGCCCTTTCCAATTGAATTTTTTATACGTTTTAAGTTCTACTACATCGTTAGTAATGATTGTAGTATCATTCAACTGAGGTGCTTTAATAATCAAACAATTTCTTTCGTCAATACTTAGAGTAATATTAGGTAGTGCCTTAAAGTATTTAGCATCCTTTTTATCTTTCTTTTTTGGGTTAATTCTTCTAGCAGCGATATGAGTGATTGTTTCAGTCATACCATATGTTTCAAAGATTTTAGTTTTAATTCCTTGTACCAATTCTTTAAGATTCTCAGGTACCGTTCCCCCGCCTACAATTAACTTTTTTATAAGGTGTAATCTATTAATAGAATTATCTAGTTGCAATGGTACCATAGCACAAAAATCATATTGTTTGTATACAGTATCTAATGGATTGGTTTTAGGAGGAACTAAATCAATTTTCCATCCTAAAACCATAGCTCGTACTAACATCATTTTTCCTGCGATATAAGTAGAAGGTAAACATAGTAAAGCTGTCGTACCTTCTTTAACCTTAAAAAAAGCACCTGTAGCTAAGGCGCTATTAATCATATGTTGTTTGTATATCTTAATTTTTTTTGGTTTTCCAGTAGAACCAGAAGTTTTTACTACGATATAGTCCTTATCATTTAGCCAATCCAAAAGAAAATTACCTACTTCTTGTTCATAGACTTCTCCTTCTTTTATAAAACTATAGGCTATTTGTTGTAGACCAGAATTATCTAAAGACTGCCTATTAATACTGAAACTATCATGTATTTTAGGTGTAGAAAATGTATCCTCTATTTGCATACCCAAATTTCAAATTTATTACATATTCGTGGGTTATGATTATGTAAATTATATATTACCAATTTGTTATTTTTCTATTTAAAATTCTGGCTTCACTTTTCCAAACAATTTATCTTTCCATCCGGACCATTTATATTTTTTCCAAAGGATTATAATATAAATAGGAAACACTACAAAAACTGGAATTAAAATTTCTATTCCTGTTTCAGGTTCTCCTGTATATAGTAAAATAGAATCTGTTTGAAAAGCTGTCCAAGAAGATGTTACTAAAAGTGCTGTTACTAAATTATTAGCAGCATGAAAACCTAAAGCTAACTCTAAACCTTCATCCATTAACGTGATAATACCAAGAAATAACCCAGTACCTATATAATATACCATAATATGAGGTCCTATTTTGGCCACCTCGGGATTACCAAAATGCATCATACCAAATATTACAGAAGTAACAATTAATGGAATCCATCTCGTTTTGGTAGCTAAACCTAATCCTTGCATCATATGTCCTCTAAACAGATACTCCTCGAAACTTGTCTGCATTGGGACAATTATAATTGCCATAATTGCAAGAGTAATAAAAGCTTCTGGTTCAAAATTAAGTTGAAAATCTTCTGGAAATAAATAATAAAGTATACCTGTGGTAATTAGTATATAGAGTGTTATCAGCGAAAACATAAAAAAAACACGTTTCCAATCTATTTTTTCTCTAGATGTAGTTAAAGATGTTATACTTTGTTGGTGCACTACCTTTACCCAAAAAAGCAACCCTGCTAAAAAAATTACAAAAGGCCCTACGGAAATAAGAAAAAACAAAGGTTTCCCTAAAGTTTCTATTTGCTCTGCCATTAAAGCATCGATATCAACTCCTTGAGAAAACATCAAATTGAAAACAATTAAACCAAGAAAACCAATTGGAACAGGCAGATATTTCCACATTCCTAATTTTCCTTTTCTTCCTTGTTCTATATACATCTATAAATTATTTAATTTAGATAAGAAACGGTCCATTTCTTATCCTGTTGATATTTTAAAGTCCCTTTATCAACCAATAAAGGAGCTTCTATATTGTTAATATACAATCCACCTGTCCCTAAACCCTGAGGCATCTTGTTTTCTAAAGTATATGTATACTGCGCAATAGCACTTAATCCTATATTACTTTCTAAAGCACTGGTAATCCACCATCCTATATTTAACTCGTCTGCTAAATCAATCCATTCTTGAGTTCCTTTAAAACCACCTATTAAACTTGGTTTTAAAATAATAAACTGCGGTTTTATAGTTAGTAGTAACTTTTTCTTTTCTGTTACATCAAAAACACCTATTAATTCTTCGTCTAAAGCAATTGGCAAAGGAGTCTTATTACATAAACTCTTCATGTAACTTGATTGCCCTTGCTTAATTGGTTGTTCTATACTGTGTAATCCGAAATCATTTAACTTTATTAACTTTTCTAAAGCTTCATTAGGGCTAAACGCTCCATTAGCATCAACTCTTAACTCAATAACTTCTTTTGAAAACTGTGATCGTATATAGGATAACAACTCTAATTCTGCGTCAAAATCTATAGCTCCAATCTTCATTTTAATACAATCAAAACCCTGATCTAATTTTTCTACAATTTGATTTTTCATAAATTCCTTCTCTCCCATCCAAATCAATCCATTAATAGGAATTGAGTCCATTCCATCTGTGAATTTTGAAGGAAACAAAATAAATGGAGAATCCCCTTCTAAAGATTTAAACGCCATTTCCACTCCAAACTGAATACTAGGAAACTCTTCGAGTTCTTTCCAAAGTTGATCAACCCCTAATTCAATATTATTACAAGTCCATTTAAGTTTTTCTTCATAATCAGGTCGATCATCAATACTTAATGTTCTTAGAATACCACATTCTCCAATACCTTGTTTTCCATTGGAAGTAATTACAATATACCAAGTTTCTTTAGTCTTAAGAATTCCTCTAGAAGTTCCACTAGGTCTTTTAAACTCTAAAATATGTTTATGATAAATTGCTTTCATTATAACGCTATACTCTGACCTACATCTAATAGTATTAGATCCTTATTTTTCCCAGAAAACTTTCTTTTGGCTTCGTTATGATCAATTTCAATATATCCGAACGTGTCATAATGAACTCCTAAAACATTATTACATTCTACAAAATCACTTGCAATAATTGCATCATCAATTCCCATTGTGAAATTATCTCCTATAGGTAAAATAGCAAGATCTAACTTTGTACCTAAAGGAATCAATTTCATATCCATAGTTAAGGCCGTATCTCCTGCTATATAGATGTTTTTAGATTCACTTTCAATTACAAACCCTCCAGGTTGACCCCCATACGTTCCATCAGGAAAGCTACTAGTATGTATTGCATTTACATATTTTACTTTTCCAAAATTAAAATTCCAACTACCTCCGTGATTCATTGGATGTACTTCTATTCCTTTTGCTTGATAGTACATCGCAATTTCATAGTTGGATACAATAATAGCGTTGTTATTTTTTGCAATCGCTTCAGCATCTAGCGTATGATCCTGATGTGCGTGTGTTAATAATATATAATCGACTTTAAAATCTTTAATATCTATTTTATCCTTCGCTAAGGGGCTCCCCGAAATAAAGGGGTCGATTAAAACTTTAATTTCTTTGATTTCTAGTAATAATGTATTCTGCCCAAAAAAAGTGATTTTCATTTTATACGGTTTTAAAATAGTAATTGAAAGTTATAAAATCTGACTTAAACTAAATAATATAGAAAGAAAAAATGTTGATAATGCAACTTTTTTCAATTCTGGATCCAAGTTCTTAGTATCCTGCGTTTTTATAACCTTATTTAAATGAATTAATAAAGGAATAAAAGCTATCAAGAATAATAAATTAAGATAATTGCTATAAGTGTAACTAAGAAAAACAAGCATACTGGTTATAGCTCCTAAAATCAAAAAATAATGATACTTCTTAGCTTTAGCAATACCTAACTTGACCACCAACGTGTTTTTTTTTGATTTCTTATCGCTATCATGATCTCTCATATTATTCAAATTCAATACTGCAGAACTTAGTAAACCAATAGCAATAGCAGGGAGAAAAATTAACCAATTTAAATTTTTAGTAAACAAGAAATAACAGCCCACTACACTTACTAAACCAAAAAAAATAAACACAAAAACATCACCTAACCCTCGATATCCATAAGCGGAATTCCCCATTGTATACTTTATTGCCGCTGTTATTGCGGCAATTCCTAAAAGGAAAAAAAATACTGAGTAAAAGAAATACTCTTTTCCAAAAGAAACGTAAATAAGAAGTATCGCAAGAACCAATGTAATAATAGCAGTAATTACTATTCCAACGAACATTTGCTTATCAGAAATAGCACCACTCTGTAATGCCCTTTGCGGCCCTACTCTATCTTCATTATCAGTCCCTTTAACACCATCTCCATAATCATTTGCAAAGTTGGAAAGTATCTGTAATCCTAATGTTGTTGCTATAGCTAACCAGAAAATAATAGACATTCCAAAACCATCGGCTAACGCCGATCCTACAATAATTCCGGATATGGACAAAGGTAATGTACGAAGCCGTGCGGCAGAGATCCAAGCTCTTAATTTGGTCATTCTAATCTAAATTGAAAGTCAAAGGAACAGTATTTTAATTAAAAAAAAAATAAAAAATAATTCTGTGAATTATTTAAATTAGCGTTATGTCTATTCCATTCCCGTTAGAATTTCCTTCCTTTAATCTATATAGCACACCTCTTTTACTATTAGTAGTACAGGCTTTTATTTTTGCTTTTCTTTTATTGGTAAGGTATTTTAAGAAAAAACATATATCCGCTTTAATACTTTCTTTATTAATTTTTATTACAGGTTACCATAGAACTTCCTATACAATCGGTTTTATGGACTGGTATGACACCTATCGAAATACCAAAATTAATTATTGGCTCATAGCATTATCATTAGCAATTGGTCCTTTATTATACTTTTACATAAAATCAATTACTACCTCTAATTTCAAATTTAGAAAAAAAGACTTTTTACATTTCATTCCAGTATGCTTATATATAGTATACAAAATATCTATTTTTATTTATGATGCTTCACAACCCGGTTTTGACGATACACAGAATGGTTATCTTAAAGTTTTTTTGGATGAAAAATATATTGGACCTCTTATTGGGGTTGTAGAAAACCTTCAGATGTTATTGTATCTGGCATTTACCATCCAATTATACTATTCATATCGAAAAAAAATTCAGCAATTTTTCTCTAATACATATAGCCTAGAATTAAACTGGATCAGAAACTTTCTTTTTATTTATTCCTTTCTTTTTTTATATAGTTTATTTCAGGGAGTTATTGGATCCGTTATTACTGATCTACATTGGACTCAACGTTGGTGGTATCATTTTTTTACTGCAGTAGCTATTATTTACATAGGTATAAAAGGATATTTTACAGATACCAATAAATTAAATAATTTAGATTTTTCCGTAGCGATAAAAGAGACTACTTCTATTTCACAAACTGAACTTAGTAAGGAAATTTTAAACAATAAGGATAAAACACAAAAATTCATGGAAGAAGAAAAGCCTTTTCTTAATCCTGATCTTAACCTTACTGAGCTTTCTAAGATGCTTAAAATACCTACATCTGTTCTTTCAGAAACTATTAATTCTGGTTTTGAAATGAATTTTAACGATTTTATAAACTCTTATCGGGTAAAAGAGGTGCAAAACATGCTTCGAGAAGGAAAACAGCAACAATTATCTTTGTTAGGAATTGCATATGAATGTGGATTTAACAGTAAAGCTACCTTTAATAGAGTTTTTAAGAAATTAACAAGTAAGTCCCCTTCACAATATGCTGTATCGCAAAACAAAGTTTAATAATTTGATTTTTATGAATTTCGCAGTTAATCAAACGTAGTTTTTTATATGCAATTTTATAGATTAGCAACTTTAACCAGTATTTACTATAGTTTCAATACTTAACTATTAGCTTTATTGATAGAAATTTTTGTTTTGAAACATAAAAGCAAACACATGAAACATTTATTAACAACTAGTCTTTTGATGCTATTTAGTATTCTAATTTCTTGTAAAAATGAAACTAAGCAAACCTCAGAAGAAAACTCAATTACAGAATCACAAACTGCTACAGCATTAACCACTGAAAACATGCCTTTCGTTTGGGAAGGTGCAAATGTTTACTTTTTACTTGCAGACAGATTTAAAAACGGTGACCCTACTAATGACAAAGTATTAGATCGATCAAAAGAAACAGGAGTACTACGTGGTTTTGAAGGAGGAGATATTAAAGGTATTATTCAAAAAATTGAAGACGGTTACTTTAAAGAACTTGGAATTAATGCTCTTTGGGTAAACCCATTAGTAGAACAAATTCACGATAGTGTGGATGAAGGCACAGGTAATACATACCCATTTCATGGATATTGGGCTAAAGATTGGACATCAATAGATCCGAATTTTGGAACATACGAAGATCTTAGAAAATTAGTGGAAGTAGCGCATCAAAATGGTATTAGAATATTAATGGATGTTGTGATCAATCATACAGGTCCAGTTACGGAAAAAGATCCTTTATGGTCCGATGATTGGGTTCGTACAGGACCGCAATGCTCCTATAAAGACTATGAGACAGCTGTAAAATGTACTTTAGTAAAAAATCTTCCTGATGTAAAAACAGAAAGCAATGACGAAGTAAAACTACCTGAAGCATTGGTTACAAAATGGAAAGAAGAAGGAAGATTAGAAGCTGAAATGGATGAATTGGAAATCTTTTTTGCTAAAACAGGATTAAGGAGATCTCCAAAAAACTATATTATTAAATGGTTAACCGATTATGTTAGAGAACTTGGAATAGATGGATATCGTGTAGACACTGTAAAACATGTAGAAGAAGGTGTTTGGAGCATACTCGCTGAACAAGCAAAACTTGCTTTTACTGAGTGGAAAAAAAACAACCCAAATAAAGTACTCGATAATAATGACTTTTTTGTTCTTGGAGAATTATATGGATATGGAATAGATGGAAAACGTTTTTATGATTTTGGAGATCGTAAAGTAGATTATTATGCTAATGGATTTGATAACCTTATTAATTTTCAGTTTAAATATGATGCTAAACGACTAGACTATGAGAAATTATATAGTAAATATGGCAGTGCATTACAAACTGGTCTTATTGGGAAAAGTGTTATGAACTATATTAGTTCTCACGATGATGGAGATCCATTTGATAAAGAAAGAAAGAAAACTTTTGAATCTGCAACTAAGCTACTATTAACACCAGGTATTTCGCAAATATACTATGGTGATGAAACTGGAAGATCTTTAATTATAGAAGGAACAGAAGGAGATGCAACTCTAAGATCAAATATGAATTGGGATGATTTAGAAACAGACGATACAAAATCATTATTACTACATTGGCAAAAACTTGGTAAATTTAGGAAAAATCATCCGTCGATAGGTGCTGGTAAACATAAAATGATACAAGAAACACCTTACATTTTTTCCAGAAAATACAGTAAGAACAATTCAGTTGATAGTGTTGTAATTGGATTAAATCAAAGAAAGGGAACAAAAACATTAAAGGTTAATTCAATTTTTAAAGATGGTACCGTTTTAACTGATACGTATTCAGGAATGGAAGCAACAGTAAAAGATGGAAACATAACGATAAAATCTGATTATGAAATTGTATTACTAGAAGCTAAAAAATAGTTAATACGACATATCGACTCACTTTAAGTAGGACGGCTCAAATTATGATTTGAGCCGTCCTACTTTGTTTTGGGGCGCAGTATTTACGTTGTTTTATGACATTTGGATTATCAAACAATTCAAAATCGTTTCAATCATGAAAAATATAATTAAAAAGATTATCAACCCAATTACTATGACACATTGGTCTTATGATCTACTGTTTGCGTTTCCAAGAATATTATGTGGATACTTTCTAGCAGTAAATTTTGGTGGGAGTAAATTCGGAGTACCGTGGAGCCCAACAGGTTCTCCTGAATTAGGTTTTCTAGAAGTAGTAGAATGGTTTCCAAAAGATATTGCCGAGTATGGTGGTGTTTTTGCTATGTTCCCTGTTTTCTTTGCCTGGATGGGAGCTGCTAGTGAAGCAATCGGAGGAATGTTTCTTGCTTTAGGTCTTAAAACAAGAATTGCATCTTTTTTTATCCTTTGTACTATGCTCGTTGCAATATTTTTCCAAAAATGGGATAATGGAATATGGGGTATGTTACCTGCTATGGGGTTCCTTTGGATCTCGATATATAACCTGATCTTGGGTTCAGGAAGGTTCGGAGTTGATTATTTATTGACGAAAAAAGCATTTAATTCTTAATAAAATGCTGTCACCAAATTAATTTAAAATATCATATCATGAAAACACTTATAAATATACTAATACTGCTATTCGGATTAACCACCGCAGCACAGATAAAAGGAAATACTGTAATAAAAACTAAAACTTTTAACGCAGAAAATATAATAAACATAAAAATTAATTTTTATGCGCAAGTAATTATTGATAATTCTAAAAAAGAAGGACTTACTATCACTACAGATAACAACCTTTTTGATTATATCAGTAAAGAAGTAATTGATGGAACTCTATATCTAGATCAAAAAGAATGGGTACAGCCTTCAGAAAATCCCAAAATTATCATTGGAGCGCCTAAAATAAAAATAGTCGAAAGTGGTACACATGATACCATAAGAATAATTAATTTGAATAATGATTATATTCAAATTATAGCACCTGTGGGTAAAATATTTATTGAAGGTAAAACAAAAGAACTGCGTATTGCAGCAGAAGTTGCTAGTATAAATGCTTCTGAATTAATTGCAGAAAATGCACGAATAGATATATGGGGTTCAGGTTCTGCAGACATCAACGTTATAGATGAGTTAGATTCTAAATTAAGTGAAGATGCAAAGCTAAACATCCTGAATACACCAAAAAAAATAAAAGGTGATGCAAAAAAAGCAATAACAAAAAGAAATAAAACTAAAGACAATTCTACTAAATACATTAAATTTAAAATTAAAAATAATTCAATAACTAGAAATCATTTTTTAGTTATTGGACCAAAACCTGATGGTTCTAAATTCAGTTACGGTTTCCCTATGATGCCACAAGCAACTAGAAAGGAAAATTGGACCACTGGAACTAAGATATATAAGGTTAATGGACTTGGAAAAAGAAGACTATTGGTTACGATCAAAAAGGAAGATGAGAATAAAACTGTAACTCTATTTTAATTACGAAATACCCCAAGAAGAACTTACCTCCTGTATTCAAGGAGGTAAGTGTTGGGGAAAACAAAAAAAGTAAGGGAAAAATTGTAATTGGAATACTTTTCAAAGATAAAGAGGATTAAGGAATTATGGTTACGGTTAAACCTCAAACTTTAGCCGGAATACAAGCATACAGGGGTTTTTAACAGAATAAACAGTTACTTATCAATGCATTAAGGGGAATATTCCTCTCTTTTTTTTATTGAAAATTTTGTGAATTTTATTTTTAACACTAAAAAATAAATTTATTTGTTTTAAAAGATTTTAAAGATTTATATAAAGAGTTAAATTTGCCAGAATCATTTTTTTAAACAATACTAATTTTATCATCCTTGGAAAATAAAAAGGCTCTCAAATTAATAGACAAAATTCTGACTGATCTAGGACAATCTGGTATCAATACAGACACACTAATTGAAGATCTTAAAACTTTAAGAACTTTTGCTTTAGATCAGCAAGTACCTTTAGTGGTTAAGGTTTTAAGACTTACCTACGAACATATTGAAGAAAATGATAGTTTCTTGATTCCTATTCCAGATGATGAACCCATTGAAGAAAATGAAACTCCATTAGAATCAGATAAGGATGTAGACCCTGTAGAAAGCCTTATGTATCTTATTTCTTTATTAAAAGATTTAAAAAATAAGATGAATGTTATGGATTTGGCGGATTATAGGGATGCCTTAAACGCCTAAAATGTATTATCAAAAAGTATTTTTATAAATAAGCATAAAAAGGCCTTGAAAAATCAAGGCCTTTTTTGTTTTTACATAAATTTCTACTCCATACTTTAGTCATTACTACACAACAGTTTAAACAAAAAAATGAAAGTTGTAATGATAATAACATTTTATCGACAAATTTTATGATTTTATAAACGTCAAAAAATCAATTAAATATTATTTTTGTTGCCTTGAGGAAAAATTGTTATGAAAATGAATCCCCGATCTGTTAAAAAAACAAGATTGCAGTTATTGCATCAATATTATAGTTACACTGGTTTCTATAAATTTTTGGGTACAAGTCTAAAAAAGGCATTACCCCCTATTCTACTTTTTATTGCTGGATTATTAGTGGTTAATTATTTCGTGATAAACATTAATGATCTTTTAATTTACGTAACTAAAAATTACTCTGATTATATAGTTTTTAGTGTCTTTTTTGCTTCAGAATCTCTTTTAGGTCTTATACCACCCGAAATTTTTATTGCTTGGAGTGATAAAGCGGATAGCCCTATATTATATCTATCCATATTAGCTTTATTATCCTATCTTGGTGGGGTTATTTCCTATTTTATAGGAAAGTCCATAACTAAAATACCATCGGTTCATGAATATTTGGAGGTAAAAATGGCAAAACATATAAAAAACACTCGTAAATGGGGTGGTTTTCTTATCGTAGTTGGAGCTCTGTTACCAATACCTTTTTCAATAACAAGTATCGCGGCTGGGATGATTAGATATTCCTTCACAAGCTATTTACTATTTGGATTATTACGATTCGTTCGATTTTACTTGTATGCAGCAGCCATTTTTAATCTTGTTTGATAAGTCAGTAACACGCCTTAATCAATTAAGCATATCAAAATATTAAGTGATTCTCTTTTATGGAAGAATTAACTAGGTACTTTTATAAACTATTAGTTTCATACGGTGTTTCCGAAAATATAGCGGAATACCTAAATGTGCTTATAGGAACCTTCATTTTACTCATTATCCTCTTTGTAGTGGATAGAATTATAAGAAAAGTTATACTCAAGCTTTTTAAAAGTTATGCCTCTAAGTCAAAAAATACTTTTGATGATTATTTGGTAAAGAATAAGACTTTTGATTATTTATCTCATATAATACCTTTATCCATTTGTATCTGGATATTACCTGAATTATTTATTGCTTTTCCAATTGCAGAAAGTTACTTAGAAATTCTTTTCGATATTTCTGTTATTGCACTAACCATTTGGATTGTAAGAAGTATACTAAGAACATTTAGAGATTTTTTAAAATCACTAGAATCATTTAAAGACAAACCTATAGATAGTTATGTTCAAGTATTTATGATAATAGTCTGGTCTATTGGAGGTATTTTTATCTTTTCATCGGTTACCGGAAAATCTATATGGACCTTTTTAACAGCTCTAGGAGCGATGTCCGCAGTAATATTGTTAATTTTTAAAGATACAATCTTAGGTTTTGTAGCTAGTATACAGGTCGCAGTAAACGATACCGTTAGAATTGGGGACTGGATCACTATGGATAAATATGGTGCTGATGGAGATGTAGTAGAAATCAATCTATCTTCAGTGAAAGTTCAGAATTTTGATAAAACAATTACTACAATACCAACTTATCATTTGACTTCTGAATCATTTAGAAACTGGAGAGGAATGATGGATTCTGGTGGAAGAAGAATTAAAAGAGCACTTCTTATAAAGGCTTCTAGTATTAAGTTTCTTTCTCCTGAAGATATAGATCGTTTAAAAAAAATAGAACTTATTGCAGAATATCTAGAAGAATCACAAAACAAAATAGAATCCTATAATACAGATAATCTAATAAATAAAGATGTTTTAGTAAATGGTAGAAATTTATCAAATATGGGAGTATTTAGGAGTTATGTGGAATCATATCTAGAAAAACATCCTTATGTGAATAGTGACATGACAATTATGAGTAGACAACTAGCTCCTACTCCTCAAGGAACACCATTAGAAATTTATGCATTTAGTAATGATAAAATATGGAAAAACTATGAAAAGATAGTGGCTGACATTTTTGATCATTTATTGTCCGCTATCCCGTATTTTGATTTAGAAATCTTTGAATTAGAATATAATCACAAAAAATAAATAATTATTAAGATTAAATCTCTTTTGAGCATTAAATTTGCATTCAATTTTAAAGATAAAATATGGTTAGTGCTTTCAGAATAATTAGTTACTTAGAAGGAATTTCATACTTACTTATCCTTTTTGTTACAATGCCGTTAAAATATTTATTTGCTTCTCCAGAGCCAAATAAAGTAATTGGTATGGCCCATGGCTTTTTATTCCTTATATATATTGTATTTGCTTTTTTGATTAAATCAGAGAAAAAATGGAATGTTAAAACCTTGGCGATTGTACTTTTATGTTCAATAATCCCTTTTGGTACATTCTGGATGGATGGAAAATATTTATCTAAAAAATAAAATACTATAAAAAAGAGTTTTTCATTTCTGAAAAACTCTTATCTCTAGATTTGATATAGGTTATAAATACCAAAAACCACCTTGACTGTTCCCTGAACAAACTGCTTGATATCCATTAATTAAACAATTTCCATTTCTATTTACACAAGCAGGAGAAGTTCCTTCATCACCTGGACTTCCACCTAGTGTTCCTACACCAGAGCATAATGAAATCGATAATATTCCTCCATTAATAGTTTTTTGTTCCCTTTTGGAAATTTTTTTCGCTACATCTAATTTTAAAAATTCGTGTGACATAATAATAAAGTTTTAGGTTTTAAAAATTATTGGTAGTAACACAATAAACTTTTATATACTATACATATAAAATTTTGTGCTCCTTTGTATTAATATCGGAATCAGTTAATTTGTTACTATATATTTTGTTAAAACTCTATTAAGAAGATACAATCTTTAAATTATGGAAGTAAAACCAGAATAAAATACTAGTAATCTTTATTAGGTCTATTAAAATCATCCTTCGAATTTTTCTCAGACAGATCCATAATATTATCTAATTAAAAATTAACTGTCCCATTAAAATCACCTTCGAATTCGGTGTGTAAGTTTATAACAGAATGAAAACCATTCCCTTTTGGTTGTAGAGATAGGCTTCCATCTCTTAATTGTATTTGCTGATGATTCAATAGTACTTTCACAATTCTATTTTGTTGTAAACAATCACAATTCTCACCATAATTATGATAATTGAAATCTTGAATATTAGCAGTTACAACTATTAACTCTAAAACATCTCCTGAATTTAATTGATAGATAACGCTTTCGGAACCAAGAGAATTTGATTCTAATCGAGCTTGAGTTACTTGATATATTTGACGACCATACGGACCATTCTGATTCTGAATTTCACCATAACTCACATTTTCATTATGCGAACATAAGTGATTACAGTTATGTATGACAGGAGCTGAGGGCTTTTTTACAACTCTCGAATCATTTCTTCGCTCTATAGCAACGTCTGGAATTGGAATATTTATACTTATATCGATTGAAGCTTCTCCTCCAATTCTTACTTGACTATATGATTTAGAAACTAATATTAGACATATTAGAAAGAATATAGATTTTAAAGTTTTCATAGTAAAATTTTAAGATGGTTTATGTTATTGACTATCTTATCAAATAACATACCAATCTAAAAGAAGTTACTCTGGGTATTCAATTCGAAGATGATAAATATTTGTGAGCTTACGTTTGAATACTTTTTTCACTTGTTGTATCTCCTTAAAAGTAATATTTGCATTAAGAAATTGACCATCCTCCATTTGTTTATTGACAATCTTTTCTACGAAAGAATCTATTAAACTACTAGTAGGGTTTTTTAAACTTTTTGAGGCAGCTTCTACACTATCACTCATCATCAATATAGCCGTTTCCTTAGAAAAAGGTTTAGGTCCTGGGTACTGAAAATCTTCTATATTTACATTTTCATTAATTTCCTTGGCTTTCATATAAAAGTAATACACAGTGCTTGTTCCGTGATGTGTTCTTATAAAATCAATAACTCTATCAGGAAGTTTATTTTTCTTTGCAATCTCAATTCCCCGAATTACATGATTTATAATAATTTTAGCACTCTCTTTAGGAGATAATACATCATGTGCATTACCTGATGCCGTTTGATTTTCCGTAAAATAAGTAGGATTGGCCATTTTACCAATATCATGATATAAAGCTCCTACTCTAACCAACATTACATTTGCGCCTATTTCGCTAGCAGCAGCTTCTGCTATATTAGCTACATTAAGAGAATGGTGAAATGTACCTGGTGCCTTATCTGATAACTCTTTTAACAAAGAAGAATTGGTATCACTCAACTCTAAAAGAGAAACATCAGATATTAAACCAAACATTTTCTCATAAGCATAAATTAATGGATGTACAATTAACGTTGCAAAACCACTTATAATAAACAAGCCTATAGTTGTCCAATCAATATCACTTATACTACCTTCATGAATTATATGAAAGGCGATATAAGCAATTATATAAATAACCGTGATTTGTCCTACTGTAATAAATAGATTCGCTCTTTTATAAGATTCGGAAATAGTTAGAATAGTAACAATACCGGCAATAATTTGTAAGAAGGTATATTCATAACTATTAGGCACTACAAAACCTAAAATCAACACGGTAACCACGTGTGTAAACAAACCAAGTCTAGAATCAAAGAAAGCCTTTAAAATCAGCGGCAAAATACATAATGGTACTATATAGATATAATCCGATTTATACTTTACCACCAATGTGGTGATCAACACCATTAATAAAACATTAAATGCGATAAAAGTTACCTGAGTATTATTATCATAAATATCCCTACGATATTTTCTAATAAAAAGTAACAACATTAAAAGTGCTAAGGAAACTAAAATACCATAACCAAATACGATCCAGTAAAAGTTCTTATCACTCCAAACCTGAGATTCATATTCAGCTTTTAATGATGTTAATATTTGTAATCGATTTCCCTCTACAACTTCTCCTTTAGCTATTATTCTACTACCTTTAGTAACACTACCTCTAGTAGTAAGTACCTGAGATAATTCATTTTCTAATGTACTCTCAGTCAATTTTTGATTAAGGGCAACATTGGGCTTTATTAAATCATAAAACAATGCGACAAAACCACTTTTAAATTTGGTGTACTCACTCTTATCTATTCTAGAATTAATAAGTGTAGTAACAGAGTTAGGGGTTAATATTTGTCCAAAAGTTATAGCCTCTGCTTTATTACCTTTATTAAGAAATATTTGTCTTTTACTCTCATAGGAGTATGATTCCTGAAGAACCCCATACCTATAAATATCATTAAGAATAATTCTACCAAAAAGCTTTGCTTGTTTACCCGAATTACTTTGATCTAATATTTCTAAATTACTTTTAAAAGCAGCTTCATAAGCATCTTTTGCTATATTAGATACAATCGTATCATATTCAAAATAAGGGATAATGTTATTCTCAATCCTGTTCTTCTCAGCAATAATTTCATCTTCAGTCTTTGCTATTGCAAAATCAAAAGGAGCATATAAATTTTCATATTGCCAAGGTTTCCCCTTAGTAAACTCATACTTAAAAACACCTCCTTTAGGAAATAAATAAACAATTAGTATTAACGTTATTACAAAAAGAAAAACCTTATATAAAAAGGATTGATTTTTATAAAAATTATTTAAAAAATTCTTCACAAGGATATTCGTATATATGACTCAAAAGTACTAAAAAATAAGTCAGTATAAAGAAGTCTAAAAAATACTGCTCCAATACTATTTAACAATCAAGAATCCAATCAAAAACTTAGCTATGTTTATCCTCTAAAAATCCTTAAATTCGCAGAATAACAAACACACATATTAAATATAGTATAATGAGCAAAGACGTTGTAATAGTATCAGCAGCACGTACACCGATAGGTAGTTTTTTAGGTAGTTTATCTACTGTTCCTGCTACTCAATTGGGATCAATCGCAATTAAAGGTGCATTGGATAAAATAAACTTAGATCCTTCATTAGTTCAAGAAGTATTTATGGGAAATGTAGTACAGGCAGGAAATGGTCAAGCTCCGGCCAGACAAGCTGCTCTAGGTGCTGGAATAAGTGATACTGTTCCTTGTACAACTGTAAATAAAGTATGTGCTAGTGGAATGAAAGCTGTTATGCATGCTGCACAGGCTATTGCTTTAGGAGATGCTGATGTCGTAGTAGCTGGAGGAATGGAAAACATGAGCTTAATTCCGCACTATGTTAGATTAAGATCTGGTCATAAGTTTGGTTCGCAAACATTAGAAGATGGAATGCAAAGAGATGGTTTGGTTGATGTATACGATCAAAATGCCATGGGAGTTTGTGCCGATTTATGTGCTACAGAACACGATTTCAGTAGAGAAGATCAAGATGCTTTTGCTATACAATCCTATGAGCGTTCTGCTAAAGCTTGGTCAGAAGGTAAATTTACAAATGAAGTAGTCCCTGTTCCTGTTCCGCAACGTCGTGGAGAACCCGTTATGGTTACGGAGGATGAAGAGTATAGAAATGTAAAAATGGAGAAGATTCCTGCATTACGTCCAGCCTTTACTAAAGATGGAACGGTAACAGCAGCAAATGCTTCTACAATAAATGATGGTGCTGGAGCTGTTGTAGTTATGAGTGCTGATAAAGCTGCTGAATTAGGATTACAACCTTTAGTTAAAATTAAAAGTTATGCGGATGCAGCACAGGAACCTAAATGGTTTACAACGGCACCTGCAAAAGCGTTACCAAAAGCAATTGATAAAGCAGGTATATCTTTAGAAGATGTAGACTTTTTCGAGTTTAACGAGGCATTTTCTGTAGTTGGACTTGCTAATATGAAAATACTTGGATTAAATGATTCTAATACAAATGTAAACGGAGGAGCTGTATCTTTAGGGCATCCTCTAGGGTGTTCTGGTGTTCGTATATTAATCACACTGATGAACGTACTAGAACAAAACAATGCAAAAACTGGAGCTGCAGCAATATGTAACGGAGGTGGTGGAGCTTCTGCTATGGTAATTGAACGTGTATAAACCTAAATGAATAGCATTAGCACTCCAAATTTATTAAATGTTTAATATATAGTATCTAAAAATATTTATGCTATACGGTATTTGCAATCTAAGTATTGTGCCTTTACGTTTTGAACCGAATGATCCAAGTGAAATGGTATCACAAGTTTTGTATGGTGAACACTTTAAAGTTTTAGAAAAGCGAAAAAAATGGAGTCGAATACGTTTAGCATTTGATACATATGAAGGTTGGATTGATAATAAACAATATCTAGAAATTACAGAGGAGCAGTATAAAGAATTTGATACTAAGCCTATGGATGTAAGTGCTGATCTGATTGATTTTGTAAGTTGCGAAGACAATCAATTAATGCCAATTGCTTTAGGATCTTCTTTAGGAGGTTTGGATTTTTTTAAACATCAATATGATGGCAATAGAATTACAGAAATACAATCTAAAGAAAAGTTAGTAGAAACAGCATATTTGTTTCTAAATGCACCTTACTTATGGGGAGGCAAAACAAACTTTGGTATAGACTGTAGTGGTTTTACACAAATGGTATATAAGCTAAATGGACACAAGCTATTACGTGATGCTTCATTACAAGCAACACAAGGAGATCCGTTAAGTTTTATTGAAGAGAGCGAACCTGGCGATCTGGCATTCTTTGATAATGAAGAAGGTGCTATTACTCATGTAGGTATTATTATGAAAGATAACTATATTATCCATGCGCACGGTAAAGTGCGCGTGGATCGTATAGATCATACTGGTATTTTTAACGGAGAAAAACGATTATACACTCATAAATTAAGAGTGATTAAACGAATAGTATAATATATTTCTATTTCGGTATTCCTATTGGATAAATGGTGAATTCGGTTCTATGAAATCCAAGCAATCCCTTATTATCTATCCCTTCAATCTCTAATACATACGTTGAATTAATATCTGAGGCATTAAAACTTATATTAACAATTCCGTTCTCATCTGACTTTAAATTTGGATCCCAAATAAGAGTTTTTCTATTATCAGGAACGAATAAATCATTTCTTATATCGTAATTGGGCTGGAAAAATGTTTTCTCCGGATAAAAACCTTCAATTATTATAAAATCCTTTTTAGTAACATTATTTTTATGATTAAGCAATAGACTGGACCCTCCATAGATTAAACCAGTTCCACTATTCGTTAAATAAAAAGCTCCAAGTATTGCTGGGGTTCCACTTGAATGATTATTACAATTTAATACATTATTAAAGCACACATAATCTTTATTTTTTTTCTTAATCTGTTCCAAATCTGTTTTTATAAATTTCTTATGCCCTATTAATTTTACTTCTTCTAACTCATTAACATCATTAAATCCGAAATCATCCGTAAAAAAGATGGGGCTTGACTTCCTAAATGGTACGTGATCGAATAAACTAATTAATTTATCTTTACTTACAACTTCTTTTAAATTATCAAAAGGGTTGTCATACTTAATAGTATATCCTTTCTCCGGCTTTAAAAGAAGTGTTCTTCCTTGAACTTCTTTTAGTAAATCTTTATTAAGATTGAAATTACCATTCCTATCCGTAGGAAAATATATTACATTGTTTGGTATTATTACGAGTAAGTTACTATTGGTTCGTTCTAAACTATTGTTATCACCTAATTTATATATTTTTCCATAAATGTTATCTACTAACTTTGGTAATAATCTGATTTCTTTTGTTGTCCTTAGATTATATTGATTCCATTGATACGAACGCCACCCTTGAGTTAGCAATAATAAGTCCAAATACTTATTCCTTTTTTTATTATTTAAATCAAAATAATATCCAGGATTATAAATTCTTCCTTTTATATCAGTTTCTAGATATTGATGAGAAAGAATATTTCTATTGTAGGTACTATCCTCGTAACTCTTATGAAATACACGTAAACCAAGACTGTAGTTTTTCAAAATTTTATTATTCTGGTCGACAATTTTAAAAGATGTACTTACTTTATCCCTCGACCTCAAAACATCTTTAATTTCATTTACAGGTTGAATGTAAAATCGATTTTTATTGTCCAAAAACACTAGCCTTTCAACTAAAGGAACATGATTATCATCAAAAATTGTTATTTCAAAAATACCCTGCTTTAATTTATTGACAGGAACTTTTATCTTCATAAAATTATTCTTCATTCTTCCTTTAGCCATCCAAAGAACATTTCCTCTCATTTGTACACGAATGAACAGTACATCAGGATTTGTGAAATTTTGTGTTTGGTGCACATCAAAGTACATAAACGTGTTATCATTATTTATATAACTCATCACAATACCCTGCTTATCTATTTTCGGAAGATAAAATTTCCGATTATTTAGAGTACTAGTTACTTGAACGTGATAAGTAGAATTTGGGTTGGGATTCAAATAAAAAAAGCCCATCCCATTATGAGTGCTTTTTATATTCATTATACTTTTTCCATTTTCATATAAAACACCATCTATGTCAATAGGAAATCCATATGAATTAGCTGCCTTAAATGCTACTTTATTTTTTATACCACCAACTAAATGACCTCCTTCAGGATAAAACTTTATAAGCGTATTTTCTAGAGCTTCAGTTGGTACTCTGTAAGTATAAAAACTTGTGTCTTTTTTGTGTTTTAAGGAAACTTGAATATTTGATATTTGTGAACTTCCATTTGGCATAATTTTCAATTCGGCATTACCCAATTTATCTGTGAAAACTTTTGGATGCTTTTTACTTTCAGTTTCTGTATAACTTTTAGTCGTTAACTTAACATTTTCTAAAGGAGTACCTTTTCGATCATAAATATTAAACTTGATATTAACCGTGTCTTCTAATTTATAAACGTTTTTATCAAAATCTATCTCTGATATTATTGGTGACCATAAACTACTTTTTATGACAATAGATTTTACTCCTGTAATAATATCAACATCTTTTTTTAAAGAATGAGAAGATTGCATTATCAAATGATACTTACCCTCTTTTACATTTCTAGGAATAAAAATATGCCCCTTAGAAATTCCATTAATAATTTCGTGCTTTTGAGAAGCTAAAACTTCCTCTGTATCTGTATTAACCAGTTGGACATATAATATTTTAGAACTATTATCAAGGGTTCTGGTGTGTGTATCAATGTGATATGTTTTAAACCATAAATCATCACCTAAATCATAAATATCTTTGTCCGTTTGTAAGTAAATTTGCTGGTATGCCGGTTTATGAGCATTAGAGTTAAGTTCTTTTATCAATTTTTCCTCTGTCTTTGATGATAATCGAACTTGAGCGGATATAAATCCACAATAACCAATAAAAAAAAATAAGCGTAGAAGTATTTTAAAAATCATTAATTATTACTTAAATTCTTTAAGTTCAAATTTAAAACAATGTATCCAAGTTAATATATAGTTAAAATTGATGAAACTTATTCATTCTTAACAAGTTAACATGCCATCTCAAAAAATAAATATTGTTAAAGTTCTTCTTAAAGATAAGCACAAACTTCTAGAGATTGGTCGTCAAACATTTTATGATGCCTTTGGCCCTCCACATAATACTGAAGAGAACATTCATTATTATTTAAATCAAAAATTTACTTTACCAAAAATCACCAATGAAATTCTAAATACTCAATCCAAATTCTTCTTTGCAATACAAAAAAATGAGATTGCTGGTTATTTCAAATTAAACTTTGAAGAAGCACAAACTGAAAAAGTAAAGGGAAAGTCTATGGAAATTGAGCGTATCTATATAACATACCATTATCAAGGAGCTGGTTTTGGACAGCAACTTATTAATAAAGCTATTAAAATAGCGAAGGAAAAAAAAGTAGATTTCATATGGCTAGGTGTTTGGGATAAAAATTTAAAAGCTATTGAGTTCTACAAAAGAAATGGTTTCAAAATATTTGATAATCATATATTTATGTTAGGTTCTGATGAACAAATCGACAACATGATGAAGCTTATTTTATAATTATTTAAAAACTTTAGTATTTTTATAACATTAGAATTATATACAAATATTTAATTTTGAAACGATCATTTCAATAAGATATGCCAAAAGTAGAAACTTTCGATAGAATTGATGTGCTGCAAAAAGCAACCGAAATATTCCATAAAAAAGGATATAATGGAACTTCTATGCAAGATTTGGTAGATGTAACACATTTGAATAGATCAAGTATATACAATTCGTTTGGTAGCAAACTGGGAATTTTTATGCAAGTCCTTTCTTTTTATCAAAATGCAGGTAATAAGAAAATGGGAACAGAAATTGTAAAAACACATAATGCTTCGGATACATTGCAGTCCATTTTTGAATGGTACCTAAATGATATTATCAAAGATGAAGATCGTAAAGGTTGTTTAATAGTGAATTGCAAATCAGAAATGTCAAATCAGGAGCCATTGATTAATTCATTTATGGTTCAAAACCAAGAGCAAATGATTGCTCTTTTAGAAGATGTTGTACATAACGGTCAAATGGAAAAAGTTTTCAATGAGAAACAAACCGCTGGACAATATGCATTGTATTTATATTCATCTATCCAAGGTTTAAGAATGACTGGGATCCTAAACACAAATGAAAATGAACTTAGAAATTTAATCAAAACAGTACTTACAGTACTATATTAATATTTTTTTTAATCTTATTTGAAACGTTTGTTTCAAATACAAACAAAACATACAAAATGAATAAGCTAAATAACAAAGTAGCAGTAATTACAGGAGCAAACAGTGGTATCGGACTTGCCACTGCGAAGTTATATCTTCAAGAAGGAGCTAAAGTTGTAGTTTCTGGAAGACGTCAAGAAGCTCTTGATGAAGTTGCAAAGGAATTAGAAGGTGATTTTATTACCGTCAAAGCTGATGTTAGTATTGCAGAAGATAATAAACGATTGATCCAAGAAGCAACCAACAAATATGGAAAAATTGACATTCTATTTTTAAATGCTGGTATAGCACCTCCAACTCCAACTACAGATATTACAGAAGAACATTATAATAGCATCTTTGACATCAATGTAAAAGGTCCTATTATCGCAACCAAAGAAGCTCTACCTCATATTAATGATGGTGGAACGATTCTTTTTACCAATTCTATTGTGCATCAGAAAGGTTTTGATGGTTTGGGAATCTATTCTGCTTCTAAAGGAGCGTTAAGAGCCTACCAAAGAGTGCTTACATCTGAAGTAAAAACCAGAGGAATACGTGTGAATGCTATTGCACCAGGACCTATAGATACGCCAATCTATGGTAAAATGGGATTACCTGAAGACGTTGTAGAAGAAATGGGAAAAGGATTTGCACAACAAGTACCTTTAGGTCGTTTTGGGACTTCAGAGGAAATTGCGAAATCAGCCTTGTTTTTAGCTTCTGACGATGCTTCTTACATTAATGGAATTGAACTAGAAGTTGATGGCGGATTGAGTCAGATTTAGAACATTGAAATTAAAAATAGGAATATGTCTTATGTTTTGACATATTCCTATTTTAATTTTATAAGCCTACATATTATGATTTGAATGTTGTTTTATTGATAATTACAACGAACTAATACATCAAATACATTACACACCAGGTAAACAAGTTTAATACTCGTTTTATTTTACTTTTTTATGAAAATTTTACTTCTATTATTTCCGTTCTTTTCTGCCTTTAAAATATATCCTCCTCTTTTAAATCTTTCTACGTTAATTTGAGTTTTAAACACTCCTTTCTTCATAAATTGCTGATTTTCCAAAATCAAATCACCTTTTAAAAGACTATAAATTCGAATATTTATATTTCCTTCGTTTTTTGAATCGAATTTCAGATCAAGTATATCTTTAACAGGGTTTTGTAGTATTTCTACACTAAAATTACGTCTAGGAAAATAAGGTTTGCTTGATATTTTTCTTATGTTTCCTACTCCACTAAGTTCAGAAACATATAATGCAGTTCCTGTTCTATTCGCTATAATTCCTGCAGGATAAGAAAAGGTAGCTTCGGCAATATCTCCATCCATAGCCCCGTTAACACTTCCTGCGAAAATGGAAACGTCATCAATATTTTCAGGATTGATTTCATAAATTTTGTGTTCTCCATAATTGGTTCCAAAAAGTGAACCATTTGCATAAGTTATAAATCCTAAGAAAGGAAAATCTGTTCCAGAATCAGGAACTGTAGCAATATATTCTAATTCTTCACTTCTAGTATTTAATTTATATATTTTTCGATCATTAAAGTTTCCTATGTATAGAACCCCTCTTCTATCAAAAGCTAAACCCACTGGGGCATTAAGCGGTTCTCCAGTATACAATACCCTAACTGTTCCATCCGATAATAATTCTTTGATTCCATTATTACGCACATCAGTAAAAATAATCGAATTTCTAAGCCTTGACTGAATCATTCCAGAAGGTATGCCATCTACAGGAAAGCTTTTTAACAAATTCCCTTCCTTATCATATTTGTGGATAACGGAGGCACTAAATTCTGCTATAAAAAGATTCCCCTGACGATCAAAAGCCAATCCATTAGGATTAGCCAATCCGGATACAAATACACTTACCTCTCCTGATCGTGTAATTTTGTAGACTGAATCTCCAAAAAAATTAGATCCATATAAATTACCTCTAAAATCTAAAACCAAAGCATCATCTACAACCGCATCCGGAGAATCTAAAACTGTAGTTACCTCTTGACAATAGGCTACCGATGATACTATAACTAGTATTAAAATATAAAGTTTTCTCATTTTTTTGTTCTTTTAAATTAAATAATAAATAGATGATGTGTTTTCGTTATTTCAATTTAAAATTATTTGTTTTTATAATATCTCTATAACAGTTTGAAGTAGATCACCTTTTTTTTGAAGTGAATACATCATATTTTGATGTGAATGCAATTAATAAATGATTGACATACATTTTTTGTCTAAATTGTTCCATAAACGCATAATAAAAATGTAGATATATCGGGGACATGAAAATTTCAGCATTAATTATTGATGATGAACCTTTAGCAAGGAACTTAATTAATAACTTACTTAGAACGGAGCCCATGATTAATGTCATTGGTATCTGTAAAACTGGAAAGGAAGCTATTTTAATGATCGACACATTAAAACCCAATCTTATTTTTTTAGATATAAAACTAAAAGACATGACCGGCTTTGATATTCTAGAGAGAATTTCGGTAAAAGCTCCTATGATAATATTTGTAACGGCTTTTGACGCTTATGCATTAAAAGCATTTAATTTTTTTGCTTTTGATTATTTATTAAAACCTTTTAATGAAAGTCGGTTTTATATATCTGTCAATAAAGCAATTGAAGCTTTTCATAAAAAAGATACTTCTCTGTTCCAAAAAAAGGTAAACAACCTAATGAATCATGTTCGTGTTGCGGATAAAAACCCTATCAAAAAACTTCCTATCCCATTAAGAAACAGAACTATATTTATCCCTCTAAATGAAATTATATATATAACTGCTTCTAACTACTATGCAGAAATATATACCGAAAACAAAAAGTATCTCCTTAGAGAATCTCTGCAAAACCTACTTGATATGTTAAATCCTGATCATTTTATAAGAATCCATCGATCCACAATTATTAATATTGATTTCATAAAGGAACTTATAAACTCGGGCTATGGAGCAATTCATGTAAAAATGAAAGACAGTAATCAATTTAGGATTAGTAAGAGTTACAAGAAAACGTTTTTAACCAAAATGGGAGTGTAATTGAGAAAATTAATAGATAAAAAACTATTCTTAATCCTTATGGGGTATGTCAGTGGGTACAAAACAGTGACGATACTACAAGAATTTTTTTTAAATTATCTTGAAGATAGGGCTATTGAAAACACCGAATGGTTTCGCATAATCATTCAACAAATAATCCCTACAACAATTATCATTACTCCTATTGTTTTCATTATTCTTATAGTTACAAAAATTATGATTAATCGAAACTATAAGTGGGTATATATCATTCCCATCCACTTCGTGTTATCATGGATTTATGGATTACTCGTTACTTTATCAGGAGTCATTTACTTAATAATTACCGAAGATAGTAGTATTTCCCTATCTAAAAGCGAAATCATATCTGAGCTAGTGTATTCTTCAGGTCGCGATTTTCTAGGGTATGTAGGTTTCGTAAGTATCATCTATTCTTATTATTACATTAATAGAACCAGTAAAATGGAGGTGCAAAAAGCGCAATTATCAGAACAGCTTATTAATGTTAAAATGGAGGCGTTAAAATCTCAACTAAACCCTCATTTTCTTTTTAACACCCTTAACAGTATTTCTGCTTTAATCATAGAAGATCAAAAAAAAGCCCAGGATATGATTGTTTTTTTAGGAGATTTATTACGAGAAGTTTTAATCATAAAAAATGAGAATTTAATTCCATTACATCAAGAGATATCATTATTAAATAAATATATCGATATTATGAGAATACGATTTTCTGATCATTTAACAATGGATATTAAAATAGAAGAAAATATCGAAGATGTCTTAATTCCAAGTATGATTATTCAACCTATTATTGAAAACTCCTTTAAACACGGATATTCTTATACTGTAGAAAACCTTAAAGTCAAGTTAAGTATCTCAAAAAAGAATGATGAATTATTAATTAACATTACCAATAATGGAGAGATCATAAAAGATATTGAATCTTCGGGAATGGGTATTAAAAATATAAAAGACAGATTATTTACCCTTTACAATAAGAATTTCGATTTTACATTCAGAAATCTAAAAAATAACAATGGTGTAGAAACTATTATGAGAATACCTATAGAATACTAAAAACTAAACGATATCTGATCAACTATTTCACAGGTTTAACCAATATGTAATTTTAAGTACAATAGAACGGGTTCTTACATCAAAAGCAAATCGATTCATTGGATCATCTACGTTTCCTGTTAGATAATTATCTGTATATACGAGTATTAAATCTGATACTGGAGCAAACCTCCATTGGATTCGTGCATTAATATTAGTATTATCATTTTGTGAATTATACTGAACAAAAACTGACGTAAATAAACTTTTAGAAAATGTATAATCTATTCTAGGGCTGATTAAATAAGTTTCTCTTGTACCATCTAAGTGAGGTAAATCAAAAACATTAACTGCGTAATTTAAAGAGAAAAAACCTTTGGGTTGAAAACGCAGGTTAAAGCCTCCTCTAGTACCGTATCTCCAACCATTAAAATATTCTCCGACGTATGGACTTAGGTTCCAACTAAATACTTTTCGTCGATCACTACGATAGTTTCCAGTAAAACTTATCCAAGAGAAATCTTGATCCGCTGCCAATTCTGTTGAATCGGTACCTGTAGGATCAAATGGATCAAAAAGATATACATAATTATGATTTAGATTAAAACCAAAATTTGATCTTTGGGTCAACTCCCCTCCCAATCCAACTGAGAAAAAATGATCAGTTTTTCCAAATTCTGGTCTCCAAAAAACATCTGCTTCTAGCGAATAATTATAATTATTCAGAAAATCATTTTGTGGATAATACCTTAGTTCGGCGGTTGGGCTAATTCTAAAATAATTTGTTCTTGGGGTAAACCCTACTTCCGCATTATAATCTTCATGAACGTATTCGTGCTTCCATAAAGCACCAAACTTTCTTGTGTTATAATTAACCGTCGTTCCTTGGGCTATGGACATATCTGTATCAGGAGAAAATGTTGAGTGAATAAAACTTTTACCAAACCAAGTATTACTCTTAGTAGAATAGTTGTAATCCAAACCTACCATTCTATTATATCGGTTAACATCCAACGTATCTAAATTTTCATCAAAATTCACTGCTTGTTTATTCACAGCAATGATTCCCAAGTTGGAACGCACACCTATTTTTCTTTGTATGACACCTACTCCAAAATTTGTTCCGGGAATTCCTTGTTCCTTACTAGAGGCAGTTTGCATATTTAACAACCCAACTCGAGTTTTAGGATCCAACTTTCCACTTATTCGCAAACCTCCATAAATCCTATTTTGTACCAATTCTTCAGTTACTACATCTTCTCCCACCCCAATACGTCTAGAAAAAAATGGATTAATATTTGAAAAACCGAACTGCCCGAAAAGATCTGCATTTTCTAAAAAGAATTGTCTTCGCTCTGGAAAAAAGATCTCAAAACGATCAAGGTTTGTTATTTGTTCATCAACTTCTACTTGCGAAAAATCAGGGTTTACAGTCAAATCCAAATTTAAACCTGGAGTCAAAGCTATTTTGGCGTCTCCTCCTACTTCAAAAATTTGATCTGTTGGTTCATTATCTTCATAATCCTTATTAATTCCTGTTGAAACAAACGGTATTAAAGAAACAGCACTGCTCTTAGTGACCAAATCTTCTTCCCAGATCATTTCTGCTGGATACGCCAGTGTAAAAACCACCTGATTACGTGGCGTTCCTGGGTACGTACTTATTTCATTAGACTGTGTATCGAATCTATAAGAAGTAAAACCCCATTTTTTGGAAGGTGTAGGGTATCTAAATGTACTAAATGGTATCTCTAGTTCTGCTGTATAATATCCATCATACTTTTTAGCACTTCCTCTCCACTTGTTATCCCAAGAAGTAGAAAAATCCTGAAAAACATTTCCACCATTACTTATAGTACCTTCTCTTAAAACACCTTCAGGATTAATTCCAAAATAAAATGCATTTGTTTGATCATCAAAAGTATCAAATAGCAGTGTAATATTATCATTACCTCCAGCTCGATAATCTCGACGCAATGATTCAATTACCCAATCGTTTCCAGCAGCATAACATTTAATTCCTATATACAAGTTCTTTTTATCCGTGCACATATATATCTCAGTTTGAGCTGCTGCTGG
This sequence comes from Aquimarina amphilecti, assembly GCF_900109375.1. Lineage (GTDB taxonomy): Bacteria > Bacteroidota > Bacteroidia > Flavobacteriales > Flavobacteriaceae > Aquimarina > Aquimarina amphilecti. Next base: position 518,806 of record NZ_FOAB01000001.1, on the reverse strand, counting down.
CAAAGAGTCATTAGGAAAATATTGTGCAAAATCTTTTGCAGGTTCTAATTTTGTCCAAATAGCTTCATCTAATTGGCCATCAATAGTTATACTTTCTGAGGTAGTACCTACTACAAAAGATTTTTTAATGCTATTTTTTTGACAAAAAATTAGATGACTTGCACCTAAAAAAAATACAATAACCCAAAATCTCACGTTAAAAATTTCGTATTTATTCTTTATAATTAGTTGTTTTTGATACTGAATCCTCAAAAATATAACACGAAAATTTAGTTTATGTTAAAATTAATACAAACAAAAACATGAGATTTTAGATATCTAAAAGTCTAAAATAGATTACAATTCTAAAATTTGTCTAATCATTTGATTTGTGAATCCCCATTCGTTATCATACCAGATCATAATTTTAACTAAATCCCCATCTACTACTCTTGTCATAGAAGCATCTACAGTAGAAGCAAATGGATTCATTTGTATATCCGAAGATACAATAGGTTCATAAGTTACATCCAACACTTTAAGATATCTATCAGTTTCGGCCTCTTTTAGGAGTATTTCATTGATCTCTTCAGCAGTTGTATCTCTTTCAGCTATAAATGTTACATCACTAACAGAACCTACTGGTACCGGAGTTCTTACTGCTATACCATCAAATTTTCCTTCGAACTGAGGTAAAGCTTTTGTTGTTGCTATTGCTGCACCTGTAGAGGTTGGAGTAAGATTAACTGCTCCTGCTCTACCCATTCTAGGGTTCTTTTTTGATGGTGCATCAACCAAGGTTTGCGAAGCTGTATACGCGTGGATGGTATTTAATATTGCTTTTTTAATTCCAATAGTTCTCCCTAAGATTTCTACAACAGGACTAATATTATTTGTCGTACAACTAGCACAAGAAAATATAGCCGTTTTTCCATCTTCCGTATTTACACCATGGACTACTGTTGGTGTATCTTTACTTTTTGTAGGGCCAGAAATCACAACATTAGTAGCGCCGGCTTTAATATGCTTTTCTGCATCTTCTCTGTTCGTAAAGAAACCTGTACTTTCTATTACTACATCAATATTATTTTCTTTCCAAGGAAGTTGTTCCGGATCCCTCTGATTAAAATATAATACCTTCTTGCCATCTATATGTAAATGATCTTCATGAATACGTACTTCTTTATCATAAATACCATAAACACTATCGTATTTCAGAAGATATTGTGCATTATCAATTGACATTAAATCATTCACTGCTACCACTTCTAAGTTTGGTTCTTCCATAATTACTTTAAGTGCAGCTCGTCCAATCCTTCCGAATCCGTTTATTGCTATTCTTTTCATATTTTATTTTTTGTTGGGTTTAAAATGTGGTTAAAACTATAATTTGATAGTCGTTTAAACCTAATTAAAATTACATCACTAATCAATTAAAGACACCCCATTTAAATCAGTAGTTAACACATCACTCATATAATCAAAATACGGTCTTAATAAGCCATAGTGATATACCAGTTTTTCTAAAAAATCATTAGCAAACACCTCTTTATCTGTAAATTTATGTTCAACAAAAAATGATTTGTTTTTAATCAAATCAATTGATGGGTGATCTTTACTAAATCCCTTGGGTGCGGTTTTCACTTGATATCCTGTATTAAAACCTCCAAATGCTTTTTTGAAATCTGGATGATCCAAAATATCTCTAATTTCTTGATCATCCATTTCGAACTCCTTTCGAATTCGCAATAAATCTTTAGGTTCTGGACTAAAAAAACCACCAGCCATGCGAGAATTACCAGGTTCTAACCTCAAATAATATCCTCCTCTACGATGTGCTCCTGCTCTACTAAAACTAACGCTTCGGTGAACATTATAGGGAGTTTTATCTTTACTAAAACGAACGTCTCTATTAATTCTAAACACTTTGGTCTTCTCTATCTCATCTTCTTCATTTAACTTTTCCATCACTGAAGCATAGAACGCTTTTAGTTCCTTCTCGTTAGATTGATACCGTTTTTTATGTTCTTGCATCCAATCCCTGTGATTGTTTTTTTTTAGATCTTTTAAAAACTCGAATGCCAATTCAGGAATTCTAACCTGCATATGTTTTGATTTAATTATTATATCTTTAATTTATTGAACCGAATACTATACTAACTTTTCTTTAAAAAATTGTATCGTGCGACTCCAAGCCAACTCTGCAGCTTCTTTGTCATATCTTGGCGTACTTGTATTATGAAAACCATGATTTACTTCTGGATACGTAAAGGCCTGATACTCTTTGTTTTCTTTTTTAAGAGCTTTTTCATATTCGGGCCAACCTTCATTGACACGTTTGTCTAGGCCTGCAAATTGTAACATTAACGGAGATTTTATTTTATCAACATCTTCTTTGGGCTGACTTCCATAAAAAGGAACCGCAGCAGCTAAATCTGCTATTTTTACCGCCATCATATTAGAAACCCATCCTCCAAAACAAAATCCTACCACTCCAATTTTGCCATTGCATTCTTGATGTTGTTTTAGGTATTGATATGCCGCTGTAAAGTCTTCTAGCATTTCACTTCGATCTCGTTTTCTTTGTAATGTTCTTCCTTCATCATCATTACCAGGATATCCTCCTAATGGAGATAACGCATCAGGTGCAATAGTAATAAAACCATCTAGCGCTGCTCTCCTTGCGGTGTCTTCTATGTAAGGATTTAACCCTCTGTTTTCGTGCACTACTACAATTCCACCTAATTTTTGTTTTATATCCTTAGGTTTAGACAATAACGCTTTTATTTCTCCTCCGCCTTTTTCCGAGTTATACGTAATATAACTAGAATCCAATTGAACATCATTTTTATCAACTATCAAATTATCCTTATAATTAGGCATTAAAAAACTCATTAAAGAAGGAATTGTAATTCCTCCTACAGCATAAACACCCAACTTTTCAATAAACTCTCTTCTCTGAATCTTACTATGTGCATACTCATCATATAAATTGAATACCTCCTGCTTAATATCTTCCTTTTTGAGTTTTTTCATAATTTGTGTTATTGTTGTTTGATAAATTAAGATTCTTTCTTGTATGCACTTTATTACGAGCTATATCGACAAAAAACAATAACTGTAGATCTAGTTTTTTGTAAATCCTTATAAAGGTAATTCATCTTTAAAGAATACCAAACCGTCTTATCTTTTTAACCAAATTTTATGTATTACTATGAATTCTGACCATTCTTTGTTATTATTATTGTAAAAATGTAAGTATTTGTATTTAAATAAGACTTCTCTATTTCTTTATTCTATATATTTACTAGACTTTTCAAAATAGGCACAATGACTAAAGAAAGAGAACAAATTATAGCTAAGATTGAAAAACAGAAAAAGAACCCTAATCTAAAGCTAAAACTTAAAGAGAGAACTGAGTATTTCACTAACCTTCTTTTCTACACTTTATTTGATTCTGACACAGAAGTGGAGAAAAATATTGATCTACTCGAACAAACCTTTGAAGAGTTAGTGGATCTTGCCTGTTGGGAAGTGGAAAGACCTTGTAGTAAAATATGGCACTCTTATTTAGAAAAACTACCAGAAATTTTACAAAAACTGAATAAAGATGCAGATTCTTTTATGAAAAGTGATCCTGCAGCTAATTCTATTGAAGAGGTTTATCTCGCATACCCTGGATTTTATGCCATTGCGATCTATAGATTAAGTCATGAACTATTAAAATTTGGATTGCCTCTTATCCCTAGACTTATGACAGAGTATTCCCATAGATTAACAGGAACTGATATCAATCCTGGTGCAGAGATTGGTGAATCATTTTTTATTGATCACGCTACAGGAATTGTCATTGGAGAAACTGCAATTATTAAAAACAATGTAAAGATATATCAAGGAGTAACTCTTGGTGGTTTATATGTAGATAGAAAGCTTCGCAATGTAAAAAGACATCCAACTGTAGAAGATAATGTTACCATTTATGCAAATGCAACTATCTTAGGTGGCACTACTATTATTGGCGCTAATAGTACTATTGGAGGTAACGCTTGGATTACTTCTTCTGTGCCGGAAAATTCGATTATATCAAATACTTCAGAAATAAAGATTAAAAAAGTAATTTAATGTCTCATAGCATTCTAGACCTTATTGGAAATACGCCTTTGATAAAGGCTACTTCCCTAATTGACAATCCCGATATTATATTATACCTTAAACTAGAAGGACATAACCCTGGCGGGAGTGTAAAGGATCGCGCAGCATATAACATGATCAAATCCGCATTAGACCGTGGAGATATCGATCAAAATAGTAAGTTGATTGAAGCTACTAGTGGAAACACAGGTATTGCATTAGCAATGATTGCTGGTGTTTTTAAACTAAACATCGAGTTAGTAATGCCGGAAAACTCTACTAAAGAACGTGTTCAAACTATGCGAGCATATGGAGCAGAAGTAACATTAACTCCTGCAGATGTTGGTATTGAAGGAGCTCGTGATTATGCCGAAGCAAAAGTAATAAACGATGGATATGTTATGCTTAATCAGTTTGCTAATGACGATAACTGGAAGGCACATTATAAAACTACAGGTCCAGAGATTTGGCGAGATACAGGTGGGAAGATTACTCATTTTGTTTCCTCTATGGGAACTACCGGAACTATTATGGGAACTTCTACTTATTTGAAAGAACAGTCTAAAAACGTTCAAATTGTAGGTGTACAACCAACTGATGAATCTAGAATACCAGGAATACGAAAATGGCCAAAAGAATACCTTCCTAAAATATTTAACCCTTCAAAAGTAGATCAAGTTATAGAAGTTAGTCAGGAAGAGGCTACAGAAATGGCAAAAAGGTTGGCAAAAGAAGAAGGTGTGTTTTCTGGTATGAGTAGCGGAGGATCTGTTACTGCAGCCTTAAAACTAGCAGAAACTATAGATAATGGAGTTCTTGTGGCAATTATATGCGATCGTGGAGATCGATATTTAAGTTCTGATTTGTTTTTGTGATAAACATTTTAATGCTTAACAACATCTAATTCATCTGTTACAAAAGATAAATTATCATATTTATAATAAATAGAAATTTCATTAATTTTATGATCAACCGCAAAAAACATAAAAATGAAATTAGGAGCATTTTCTATCAGTCTAAATGTAAAAGATATTCATATCTCAAAAGAATTTTATGAGAACTTGGGATTTGAAGTATTTGCAGGAGACATAAAAAGCAATTATTTGATAATGAAAAATGAGAACACGCTTATTGGACTTTTTCAAGGAATGTTTGAAAATAATATTATCACTTTTAACCCTGGATGGGATCAAGAAGCTAATAAACTTGAAAAATTTAACGATGTAAGAGAAATTCAAAACCACCTTAAAAATAAAAATGTAGTACTGCAAAAAGAGGCTGATGAAAGTACTGGCGGACCAGCAAGCGTTTTATTAACTGATCCAGATGGAAATACAATTCTGCTTGATCAACATGTATAAAGTTTCAACAGATAATCGATTTTATATTTAAGGTCTAAGTAGTATCATTTATTTTTTGAAAGCTTTTTCTTTTCTTTGCATTTATGCCAGATCAAAAACAAATTTTAAGTACGCTAAAGGAATATTTTGGATATGATAGCTTTAGACCTTTACAGGAAGATATTGTAAATTCTATATTCAATGGTTATGATAATGTTGTTATAATGCCTACTGGTGGTGGAAAATCTATATGTTATCAATTACCAGCCTTATTACTTCCTGGCATTACTTTAGTGATTTCTCCATTAATAGCTCTTATGAAGGATCAGGTAGATGGATTAAAAGCTAATGGTATACAAGCTGCATTTGTAAACAGTAGTCAGAATGAAAATGAACAGCAAGAAATTTATCAAAAACTCCTGAATAAAGATATTAGATTGCTTTATGTAGCTCCAGAAAGCTTAAGTTTTTTAGATTCTTTATTATCTCAGATAGAAATTAGCTTAATAGCTATTGACGAAGCTCATTGTATTTCCTCTTGGGGTCATGATTTTAGACCGGCATATACACAGTTAGGATATCTAAAAAGTCGATTTCCTGATACACCTTTGATCGCATTAACTGCTACAGCTGACAAAGCGACTAGACAAGATATTTGCCAACAACTTAACATTACAAATGCTACACAGTTCTTAGCCTCTTTTGATCGTAAAAATTTAAGTCTAGAGGTTCGTCCCGGAAATAAGAGAATTGAGCAAATAATTAATTTTCTTGAAAATAAACCTAATGATTCTGGTATTATATACTGTTTAAGTAGAAAGACTACCGAAATGTTAGCCGAAAAATTACAGGGTCAAGGATTTATAGCAGAAGCATACCACGCTGGAATTCCTCATGAAAAAAGAGCTAAAGTTCAAGAAAGTTTCATAAACGATAGTGTTCAAATTGTATGTGCCACCATTGCTTTTGGGATGGGAATTGACAAATCTAATGTGCGATGGGTTATTCATTATAATTTACCAAAAAACATTGAGGGATACTATCAAGAAATCGGTCGTGCAGGAAGAGATGGATTACCATCAGCTACACTACTCTTTCATAGTTATGCAGATGTCGTACAATTACAAAAATTTGCTACTACATCGGGTAACCAAGAAGTACAGATGGCAAAATTAGACAGAATGAAGCAATATGCGGATTCGCTAAGTTGCAGAAGGAAAATATTACTTAGTTATTTTGGAGAATTAATTGAAGAAGATTGTGGTAATTGCGATGTATGTAAAAACCCTCCTAGTTTCATTGATGGAACCATAATTGCCCAAAAAGCGCTATCTACGGTTGCTAGAATCAAGGAAGAAGAACCAATAGGAACAGTAATAGATGTGCTAAGAGGTGCTCAAAATGCTATTGTACTAGATAAAGGATATCAACGCATAAAAACATATGGTATAGCAAGTGATATTTCTTGGAGAGATTGGCAACAATACATTATACAGTTAATTAATCAAGGATATATAGAAATTGCTTTTCATTTAAATAACAAATTAAAACTTACTAAGCTTTCGAAAAAAGTACTTTTTGAAAATGAAAAAGTACATCTTGCTAATCTTACAGAATTAGAAAAGATAAAAGAAAAGACTGTTCTACAGACTAAAAAAGTTTCATCTAATACTTTATTTGATAAACTACGAGAGTTACGATTAAATCTTGCTAAAGAAGCTGGTATTCCTGCTTATCAAATTTTTAATGATGCTACACTAAAAGAAATGGAAAAAGTAAGACCTATGAGCGATGATGAATTTATGCAAATCAGCGGTGTTGGAAAAATGAAAATGCAAAATTATGGATATCAGTTCATTAAAACAATTATCGATTTTTCCGCCGAAAAAACCAAAAAGAAGAAAACTAATAAAAACAAAGGAAATTCACATAAAGAAACTCTGAATTTATATAAACAAGGGTTCTCTATTGAAGAAATCGCTCAAGAAAGAAAACTCGCACAGTCAACTGTTTTTTCTCACATAATGAAGTTGTATAACGATGGTGAAGACATTGATTTAAAACAATTTGTTAGTAATACAGATATTAACTCCATAAAAAAGGCCAAAGAAACTTTGGGTAATCCTGATACACTAAAACCTTACTTCGAGCATTTTGAGCAAGCAATGGATTATAATACTATTAAACTAGCTCTAGCAGTTTTAGAAGAACGCAACTAAAATAATTACAGAGGTAATTTTATAAGTCCACTAATAAATGTTTATTATCCCTTTAGGATTAATAAATCATACAATTTTTAAATCCATACTAAGTATTGTACTCTATAATAACGTTATAGGTTTTTCTAAATTAAATAAGAATCAAACACTGTTATTTATTACCTTTCATAATTTCTAATACGATTGTTTTAGAATCAGTTACAATGGTACCTAATATCCCTCCAAGTTTATAATTATCAAAACCTACAAAATACAACCCCTTGTGCATTCCATCTGCAATGACTTTTTTAGGAATATTATATTGATCTAACAGTTCATCAGTGTTTTCAATAAAATCACTTATTTTGGCTCTATAACCCGTAGCTAAAAGAACAACATCGAAATCTAATTTAATATCATTTTTTAACTGCACTCCATTTGTATAAAATGATGTAATATCTCCAACTACTTTGATTTTGTTCGACTTAATCTGTTTAACAGTACCTAGATCTATAACAGGTGTCTTTCCCGTTTGTCTTAAATGATCAATTGGATCTTTAATAGAAGATAAAATCCCGTATTTAGAAAGGTCACCAATAACAACTTTACGTACTTGTTTACCAATCCATCTTCCTAAACCAAAAGGTAACCTCTCTAGTTTTCTTGCTGTGAGCTGCACAGAACGACCATTAATATCTCTAGGCACAATAAGAAGAGGACTCCTGACAGAAATGCTTACATCAATATTATGTTCGCTTAGATCCAGCGCCAATTCGGCACCAGTATTTCCCATACCAACCACAAGTACCTTCTTACCTATAAAAGGTTTCGCATTTTTATAATTTCTACTATGGATAATCTCTCCATTAAAATTCTCTTGATTTTTCCAAATAGGTAAGAGAGGAACTCTATTCACTCCTGTAGCCACTATCACATTATCTGCCTGATAGTTTTGTTTGTTTGTTTTTACTAGCCAATGGCCATTTTCTCGCTTTATGGATTTTACTTCTAAATTAAACTGAGGGTTGATATTAAAATGTTTTGCATAAAACTCATAGTATTGAGTCAATTTAGCTTTAGGAACATATCTGGGATATTCTTTAGGAAATTCTAAATGAGGTAAATACGAAAGCTCTTTTACCGTATGTAACAGAAGTCTATCATAGTGATGATGCCAACTCCAAGCAATCTTATTTGTTTTTTCAATAATTTCAAAAGAAACATTTTGTTCTCTAAAACGTCCTGCAACTGCCAATCCAGCGGGGCCAGCACCAATAATTAAGTTTTTGACTATCCTAATGCTCATAGTTTATTAAGAAATCGAGCTTCCATATCTATTTAGAATATTCTTTTTATTATTCGGAGTAACAAAAGGATCATTGATTGCTTTCTTTGCTAAAGCCTCATGAGAATTTTGATCATAGAATAACTTATACATATCTTGAATTGATATTCCATCTGTATGTATTTCTTTTGGTATAAGTATATCATCTATTTTAACGATACCAGGAGTTAATACTCTAAGATACACTCCAGGTATTAGTGCTTCAATAAATTGTTTTAATATGGTTTGAGTTCCAAAACGAACTCCTAGTTTATAACAAGGTTGTCGAGGTTGCGAAACTTGTACCAATGCTTCTCCTAATTTATAAATACTACCAATATTAATTATCCGTTCATCAAGCCCTAAGATGGTAAGGTTTTCACCAAACATACCATAATCCCAATCAAGATTAGGATATTTTTCCTTCCAATACGGATAATGTTCTGCCGCGTATAAATAACAAGCTTTATCTACACCACCATGAACACGTCTATCAACGACATGATCTCCTTTTACATCTTCTGTTCCTAGAAAAATTGGTTGATCTATTGGATGTTTATAAATACCAGTTTTAACCTCTTTTCCTCTCCAAGAAATTGTTTTTGCCTCCCCTATGTTAGTGGATATTACTTTCATTTAATTAATCTTTTAATTGTACAGCATTTAAAATTAACCCAGAACCTGGAACAATATGCTCTAAAATAATCTCTTCTTCATTAGGATTCAATGTTTTTTTAATAAAATTAACGTCAATTTTACCTTTCCCTAAATCCAATAACACTCCCATCATCAATCGTATTTGATTTCTTTTAAACCCTTCGCCTTTTACCTTCAAAAAATAACTAGTCTCTGGAAAAAAACTTGCTGTATACAATGTATTCTTTATGATTTCACATGCTATTATTTCACCATGCAAAACAGTTTTTTCGTTAGGTCTATGACAATAAGATCTAAAGTTATGCTTTCCTTCGAATAGTTTTGCAGCTTTGATCATACTATCAATATCTAAGTCCTCCATAACATTATACATGAAAGGAGCACTAAATGGATGAAATTTTTTCCCAAAAGAAAACAAGTATATATATTCTTTAATCTTAGGGTGCTGTATAATATTAAAATGCTCATTTGTCTCTTGTATACTAATTCCCCTAATATCTTGTGGTAAATTTTGATTAAACAACTCAAAAAAATCCTTTAAGATAAGTGGGTTATGATCAACAAATAATTCGACATAAGCTTCATTAGCCGACACCTTAGCATCTGTTCTTCCGGCAGCTAATACTTTGAAATCTTTTGTCTCTAACACATAATTAATGGTTCGTTCTACCATTCTTTGTAATGTATTGACGTTAGGTTGTTTCTGCCACCCATGATATCTAAAACCTAAATATTGTAGTTGAATAAGGTAATAGTATCGTTTTCTAAACATATTTATATTTATTTAAAAGTATTCGAATATAGATAAATTATGTATTTCATCGATAAAAAGATGTTTTTTAATGAGTAAATAATATAAAACCAACTCTATAAATTATTATATTTGAGTAAATCTAATTAATAATTTAAAAAATCAACTTAGTTATGGTTAAAGCAAAATATCAAGACGTTTTGGATCTAGGACAAGAATTAAATATCCAAAATGGTGATGTATCCGAAGAAAATGGTGTACTTAAAGTAAAAGGAACTGCTAACACTCAATACGAGAAAAATCAACTTTGGGATAAAATAAAAGAAATCGGTGGCGAAACTCCATCTGATATTGAAGCTAATATTGATGTTGCAGATGCTTCTGTATACCATAGACATACCGTAAAAAGTGGTGAATCATTAAGTAAAATAGCAAAGCATTACTATAAGGATCCAATGAAATATAAGGAAATCTTTGCAGCCAATACTCATATCTTGAAAAATCCAGATGTAATTCACCCAGACCAAGAATTAATTATCCCTAACTTATAAGAACGATAGATAATTTTCTTACTATACTATATGAAGATCGCTTTTAAGCGATCTTTTTTTGCTTTCCTATTACTCCTCATATACTAATCAATCAAGAACCCATTACAAATTACTTAATAATTTAACAATATCAATACGATTAATTTACCACTAAAAAGAACCTGTGAATTGAGTATTTTACATTAAAACCTACTATATATTACCAATTTTAATACAATTATTAACTAAACATCATTTTAATGTTAACTATTTCACAAAAATTATGAAAATATCTCTACTTTTGAACCCACTAACTCAATTTATTATTAATTATGAAAACACGATTATCTTTAATCATGGGCTTATTCATGATAAGTCTCTGTTTTGCCCAAAACCCATGGACAAAAACAAACACAAATCTTAAAAGTTCTAATGTTATTTCAACAAAAAAGAACTTACCAACGAACACTCTTTTCACGTTAGATGTAAATAGTATTCAGAAAATACTTGCTAATTCTCCATTAAGAGGAAAATCTACTCAATCATCTACTATCATTCCATTGCCTAATGCAGACGGAAGCATGGAATCCTATAGAGTATTTGAAGCTCCAGTATTTAGTGATGAACTTGCTGCTAAATATCCTGGAATTAAATCCTATTCAGGACAAAGTATTGCGGACCCTACTACAAGAGTAAGGTTTAGTATGTCTCCATTAGGACTGCAAAGTATGCGCTTAAGTAATGGGGCTACAGTATTTATAGAGCCTATTTCTACAGATGGTACTACGTATACAATTTATACTAGAGACCAAAAATCAGATACAATTAAGAAATTTGAATGTTTAGTTGATGGAGACACACCTAATCTGAGCCAGTCCACTTCATCAAATATGAAAAATGCTGACGATAGCACTTTAAGAACATACCGTTTAGCTGTTTCCACAAATGGTGAGTATACAGAATTCCATGGAGGAACTAAAGCTGGTGCTTTAGCAGCTATCAATACAACTATGACCCGTGTAAATGGTATTTTTGAAAGCGATTTTGCGGTTACAATGGTTCTTATAGGAAACACTGATGATGTTATTTATACTAATGCTAATACAGATCCTTATACCGGTAGTTTTAACAGTCAACTTCAATCAACTTTAACAAATGTTATTGGTGAAGCAAATTATGACATCGGGCATTTATTTGCAAAAGCAGGTGATAATGGTAATGCTGGTTGTATTGGTTGTGTTTGTGTGAACGGAAGTAAAGGAAGTGCCTTTACTTCTAGAAGTACTCCGATAGGTGATGCTTTTGATGTAGATTATGTAGCTCATGAAATTGGACATCAATTTGGAGCTAACCATACATTTTCAATTAGAAATGAAGGTACTAATGCTCATTTTGAGCCAGGAAGTGGAACTACTATTATGGGATATGCAGGTATAACAGGTGCTACAGATGTTCAACAGAATAGTGATCCTTATTTTCATTTTTATTCTATTGAGCAAGTAACTAACTATGTGAAATCTACAAGCTGTCAAACAAACACTAATACTGGTAATGCTATTCCAACTGCTGATGCAGGATCTAACTATACGATCCCAAGAGGAACCCCTTTTGTGCTAGAAGGTCAGGGTTCAGATACTAATTCTGGTGATGTGCTTACATATTGCTGGGAACAAAGAGATGAAAACAATGCATCTTCTACATATCCAAGTGTTACGGGAACATCTGGTGTAGCATTTAGATCTTTTAACCCTTCTATCTCTAATAAAAGATATTTTCCGAGATTAGAAACTGTAAAGACCGGAGCTACTTCTTGGCAATGGGAAGCTATTCCTAACGTTACCCGAACTCTAAATTTCAGACTAACCGTAAGAGATAATAAAGCGGGTGGTGCTGGAAATAATAGTGACGATATGAGTGTAAATGTTACAGCAAATGCAGGACCATTTATAGTAAATACACCTAACACCAATGTTAGTTGGTCAGCAAATGCCAATGAAACAATAACTTGGGATGTAGCCGGAACTACTGGAAATGGAATTAATGCTTCTAACGTAGATATTTTGTTATCTACAGACGGAGGAGATACTTATTCTATCGCATTAGCAACTGGAGTACCAAACGATGGTTCTCATAATATTACGGTTCCTAATGTTCAAGGAACTCAAAATAGAATTATGGTTAAAGGTTCTGGAAATATTTTCTTTGATATTTCTAATACTGATTTTGAAATTTCTGGTGTAGTAACTCCAGACACACAAGCTCCTTCTACTCCATCCAGTTTAACAGCTTCTAACACGACAAGCAGTTCTACTGATCTTTCTTGGAATGCTTCTACAGATAATGTTGCTGTTACTGGATATGATGTTTATAGAGGTGATACTGTGATTGCAACAGTAGCGAGTGCATCTTATACAGCTTCTGGACTATCGTCAGAAACAGCATATTCTTTTAGAGTTAAAGCTAAAGATGCTGCTGGAAATGAATCAAATTTTAGTAATACCGTAAATATTACTACTGATGCTGGAACTCCTAATACAGGTTGTACAGGAGGAATTTCTTCATTTCCTTATAGTGAAGGTTTTGAAAATGGATTAGGAAATTGGTCTCAAGCTACAAGCGATGATATTAATTGGACTAGAGATTCTAATGGTACCCCTTCACGTAACACAGGACCGTCTAGTGCTGCTGAAGGATCTTTTTATATGTATATTGAAGCATCTGGAAATGGAAATGGATATCCGAACAAAAGAGCTATTTTAAACTCTCCTTGTTTTGATCTAACTGGAACCAATCAAGCCACATTTACTTTTCAATATCATATGTATGGTAATAGTATGGGAACATTAACTCTAGAAGGAAGTAACGATAATGGTGCCACTTGGACATCTTTATGGTCTGAATCTGGTAATCAAGGAAATTCTTGGCAAAATGCGAGTGTTGATCTAGCAGCATTAACCGGTTCTGGAGTTCAACTTAGATTTAATGGCATTACTAGTTCTTCATGGGCTGGTGATATAACAGTTGATGATATTAACTTAACTACAGGTACTATAACACCTCCTTCTTGCACTGATGTAACTTTATCTATAACATTAGATAACTATCCAGAAGAAACAAGTTGGCAAATTACCAATAGCAGTAACCAAGTAGTAGCTTCTGGAGGAACGTATGCTTCACAACCTGATGGTTCTACAATTTCTATTACCGAATGTCTGGATGCTGGATCATATACATTTACCATTAATGATTCTTATGGTGATGGAATTTGCTGTTCTTATGGAAATGGTTCATATACATTAACCGCAGGAAGTACAATTTTAGCTTCTGGTGGATCTTTTGGAGGGTCCGAATCAACTACATTCTCGGTTGGTGGAACTGCAAGAGGGCCAGAAATTGAAAGCTTTACAACCACTAACGCATTACAGATAGGTGCATATCCAAACCCTATCCAAACAAATGGGTATTTAAATGTAATTGCACCTAATTTAAACATCAATTACAATCTTTATGATCTAAGAGGAAGAAGAGTATCTAATGGAACGGTAAATAATAAATCAATAAATTTACAAGGAATTCAATCTGGATCTTATATCCTTTCTTTAGATATTGAAGGAAAACTATCCAATCACGCAATTATTATAAAATAAGAAAACATCAATTTTAATATTTTCAAAACCATCAAAACAATTCGTTTTGGTGGTTTTTTTTAAATAACACTGGTAATCAACAAAATACAGAAACACATTTAAAAAAATAATTCTTAGTGTTTATTAGAAAATACTCTTTAGAAATAATAAATTGTTTAACTTTGAGGTTTTACCGTAAACACACCCCGCCAAAACTATACATAATTATGAAATCAATTTTATTTTCATTCTTTCTAGTAATTGCTTTTTCTGGCTATGGGCAAGTTCTATCTAAAACCAATATCATATATGAGTCTAAAAAGACCGTGGTAATGAATAATGGTAAAGAATATAAAATACTAAAAGAAACTCCTTTATATGCCGTTTCTGACACCACAATTCCTTTACGATACAAGTTTAAAGACAACCTTCTAATTCTAAACAGAGTTCTTTTAGTTAAGGAAGAAAATACGTCTAAAGAGTTAATAGAATGGACTAAAGGAAAAATGTTATTCTATGAACTTAGAGAAGTTGAAGACTACAAATAAGCTTTTTCCTAAAACATCTAATTATCAACAACTACTAACTATTTATTTTAGTTATCGTTTTTTTAGCAATATTAAGGATTTGATCAAATTGTTCTACAAGAGTTAAATTAGAGTTATCTATTTTTATTGCATCATCAGCCTTACGAAGAGGTGAATCTTTTCTTGTACTATCTATATGATCCCTATTGACTACGTTTTTCAAAACATCTTCATAAGTAACATCTTCTCCTCGCTCAATAAGTTCCTTATACCTGCGTTCTGCCCTATCTTTGGCCGTAGCTGTCATAAATAACTTTAACTCTGCATTCGGAAAAACAACTGTACCAATATCCCTACCATCCATTACTATACCACTATTCTTACCCATTAATTGTTGTTGTTCAACTAATTTTCTACGAACAGATGATATTGCAGCTACAGGACTAACTTGTCTGGAGACTTTTAAGGTTCTAATTTCCTTTTCTACATTAACATCATTTAAAAAAACTTCTGCTAGACCAGTGCTAGAACTTACTTCGAATCTAATATTAATCAAATGAAGGTTCTTTGCTAACGCATCTTTATCAAATTGATTTTCATCAATAAACCCTTGTTGCATAGCATATAAAGTAACTGCTCGGTACATAGCACCAGTATCAACATATATATACCCTAATTCTTTGGCTAATTGTCTTGCAACTGTACTTTTACCAGTTGAAGAATATCCATCTATTGCTATTATTATCTTACGAATCACTATTGAAGATTTACGTTTACACCAAAAGTACTAGAAGAAGCTGCAGAATTATAGCGGGCATAAGAATAAGCAAACCTAAACTTCCCTAGTTTTAAAGAAAAACCACCACTAAGTCCCGCAAAAGATCTTTGATCTTCTATTCTCAATTCTTCCGATCTTCTAAAATTATATCCCAAACGAACATTAAAACCACTTTCTGGAAAAAATTCTAATCCAACCACAACATGGCGTAATGCATTATTAATAAAACTAGGATCATCGGCCTCTACATTACCCTCAAGATCGGTTATATCACGAGCCGGATTTCTAAAAGCCACATCCCAAATCTGAAGGTTTTCCAATGTTAAATTCCATCTAATGGGAACATTTTTTAAGGTTTGAGCAAACCCCATGTCTACAGATAAAGGTAAATCCTCCCTAGTATTATCATAGGTAGTAAATTGAGTACCTAAATTACGAACTGCAAAACCAAAATCAAATTTCGATTCCGGATTATGATAAATCAACCCCAGGTCTAATGCACCTCCTAAAGAACTATACTCCTCTAATTTTGAAGAAATAAATTTTCCGCTCGCACCAACATGAAAATTTGAATTCGGAATTGTATATCCATATCCTACGGAAACTGCTACCTCTCCGGCTCCAAAATCTCCAGTTTCATTTCCAAATTCATCAAAACCATCAAACTTACCATAATTGATATAAGTAATTCCTGCATGAAATACTCTTTGTTTTTCTCCAAAAGCCTTTGCATATGATACAGATCCATAATTAACATCAGCAATATAATTTACATAATTTACAGATAATTGGTTATCCATTTCAATGTTAATCGTAGCTGGATTAAGCATTGCTGAAGTAGGGTCCATATTATAACCAGTAACATACTTACCTCCAAGCGCAGCTTGTTTTGGCGAAGAAACCAAATTTAAAAATTGATAAGTGTACCTACCTCCTATCTGTGAATAGGTCAATGTGGTAAGAAAAATGATTACCAGAAATATGTATTTACGCATCATTAGCAGCAAAAATAAAGGAAACTATCTGGAAAACGATAGTTAGTGACAAAAATTTTATCCGACAACAAATAAAACATATTTGACTACCAAAAATCCCCACTATGAAGAAGTTACTAATACATATAATTATATAAAAACTAAAATATCTAAATCAATGAAATAACATCTTCTGATCTTTAATCAAAAACATAAAATATTGATTATCATCACTATAAAACAAGTACAACAATATAATATGTATATGAGAGTTATAATGAATTAGCAACCCTAAAGTATAAAATCATTTAAGAAAAATGATTTATTTATACAATGCTAATCGATACTAACTTAACACACAAACATGGGCTTTTTTGACTTTTTAAACAATAAGATAGCCGTAGATCTAGGTACAACTAACACATTAATTACTCATAAAGGTAAAATAGCAATAGACGCTCCTTCAATAATAGCAGTTAACAAAATTACTGGTAAAATAATAGCCGTTGGAAAGGAAGCAAGTTCAATGCGAGGTAAAATTCATAAGAATATTAAAACTTCCTATCCTTTAAGAAATGGTGTCATTGCTAATTTCGATTTATCAGAAAAGATGCTTAAGATTCTGATTAAAAAACTATCAGATATAAGTAGTGCATTTTTTATTAAATCTTACAATATGATTATCGCCATTCCTTGCGGTATTACAAAAGTAGAAATGAGAGCGGTAAAAGAATCTGCAAGACGACTTAATGCTAAAAAAATATATTTAATCTCTGAGCCTATGGCTGCAGCTATAGGAGCAGGAATCGATGTATTACAGCCTAAGGGCCATATGGTTATTGATATAGGTGGAGGTACTACCGAAATAGCTGTGATAACACTTGGTGGAATTATAGCAGGAAAGTCTGTTAAAATTGCAGGGAACGTATTTAACAATGACATCACGCAATATGTAAGAGAAAAACATAATTTACATATAGGAGAAAGTACGGCAGAAAGTATTAAAATCAAAATTGGTTCGGCAATTGATACTTTAGAAGAACCTCCAAAAAAAACTACTATACAAGGAAGAGATATGTTAACAGGTAAACCTAAACAAGTATATATAACATATAAAGAAATATCTAAGAGTCTTGATAAATCCATAACACAAATAGAAAACTCAGTATTAGATACTTTATGTGATATACCACCAGAAATTTCTGCAGACATCTACAAAACTGGAATCTTTTTAACTGGAGGTGGATCAATGCTTCGTGGTCTGGACAAGAGATTTTCGGCAACAACCGAATTACCTGTCTATAAAGGTGATAATCCATTAGAAGTAGTTGTTAAAGGAAGTGATATTGTTCTAAAAAATCTAGATAGATATACCAATGTTCTAATCAAGAACATATGAATTATAGTAAGTTTTATAAAATTACTGTAATTTAAATGACTAATACATATTTATAAAATTAAATATGTATATTTGATCTGTGAATAAGGAACAAGTATTAGAAATAAACAAAGCATTGGCTAATTTAACAAGATTAGACATTCTAAATTGGTTAAAAGATCCAGAATCAAACTTCCCACCCCATTCCGAATTAGGTCATTTTGATTTTGGTGTATGTGGGCAATTTATTAAAGATAAATCTGGATTATCACAACCAACTATTTCTCACTATTTGGCAGTTATGAACAAAGCTGGACTTATAGTACCAACAAGACATGGAAAATGGACGTATTTTAAAAGAAACGAAAAAGTTATTCAAGAATATATTAATGAAATAAGATATAATCTATAAAAAATTTAAAAATACATATTTATAAAATCAAATATATAATTATGAAAATATTAGTAATAGGATCAACCGGAACAATAGGCAAAGAAATTTACAAATCACTTCAACAACATCACGAGGTATATGGCGCTCATAGAAACAGCTCATCCTTTCCTGTTGATATAAGTAATAAAGAATCTATAGAATCTCTTTTTAACAAACTACCTAAACTAGACGCTGTTATTAACGCCTCAGGGACAGCATCATGGAAATCACTTTCAGATCTTAAAGAAGAAGATTATTATATCGGAATCAAAAGCAAGTTAATGGGACAGGTTAACCTAGTACACGTAGCAAAAAATCACTTAAACGATTATGGCTCAATCACATTAACCACCGGAATTCTCGCTGAACATTACGAACCAAACGCAGTAGCTTTATCATTGGTTAACGGAGCAATTCATAGTTATGTCAATACTGCGTCTAAAGAACTAGATCGAGGCATTCGTTTAAATACTGTTGCACCTGGTGCGATATCAAGTGATTTCCCTAAAGACAAAAAATTCGCCGGCTATTTCCCTGTAGACATCAAAGATGTCGTAAAAATATATGAGTATTCATTAACAACTAATAATACAGGTCAAATCCTTAAAATTTATTGAATAATAAAATAAAAAACTGACATTAAACTATCTACAACAACATATCAATTATAATTATCTCACTACAAATCATTAAAAAACTACAAACTCATGAAAATTCCAATATATCAAATTGATGCTTTTACACAAAAACTCTTCGGAGGAAATCCAGCAGCTATTTGCCATTTACCTCATTGGTTAGATGATAAAACTCTATTAAACATTGCTATTGAAAACAATCTATCAGAAACTGGCTATTTCGTAAAAAAAGATAATATCTATGAAATTAGATGGTTTATGCCTTATGCAGAAATTGATTTATGTGGACACGCAACTTTAGCCGCTGCTTTTGTAATTTTCAATTATGTAGATACCTCTATAAATGAAATAATTTTTTCTTCTAAAAGCGGTATTCTTAAAGCTAAAAAAGAAGAGAATAATACAATTACTTTAGATTTCCCTTCTAGACCACCAAAACCAATTGAAATTCCTAAAGAAGTATACAAAGCTTTTAAATCGAACCCCATAAAAGCATATGGAGGAAGAGATTTAATAATCACTGTTGCCTCTGAGGAAGACGTTTTAAATGAAGAACCTACACTAGATGTATTAAAAGGACTCCCCTATCTATGCACCGTTATAACAGCTCAGGGGAATACATCGGATTTTGTGTCGAGAGTATTTGATGCAAACCTTGATATACCATTAGAAGATCCTGTAACAGGATCTGCACATGCTGCTTTAGTCCCATTTTGGGCAGAAAAACTTGGAAAAACAAAACTCAAAGCTCATCAATTATCTAAACGAGGGGGTGAATTAGATTGTAGAGTTGAAAAAGATAGGGTGTTTTTAAGTGGATATGCTGTACCGTATTTAATTGGAGAAATAGAAATATAGTTCTATCAATTAAAATAAACATTCGAGAATAGTGAAATAATCTCGAAACAGACAATGGATCTACATTAAAAGACCTGAAAAATTTGTTGATCAGAATCATTACACATTACAAGAAAATACAATAACAATTATAGGTTTGTAATCAGGAAAAGTATTACTAAAATCTGTTTATTTCAGTGTAGATCCTTATATCCGAATCCAACAATCAAAAAGCAATACATAGGAGAATCCACATCCACTAAACACGATCTAAAAAACTATAACAGATATCTACAAAAGGAATAGATATATACTACGATAATGTAGGTAGAGATATAACAGATACTGTTTTTGATCATATCAATATCAACGCTCGAATAATTATCTATGGACAGATATCACAATACTCAGGTGGGCTATACACACCACAAATAGCTGATCCCTAGCTTTTTATTTACAAAAAAAAGCAACTATCCAAGGAGTGATTGCCAGAGGCTATAATAATAGAATGGATGAATTGCTTCTAGAAATGACACCTTTGGCGCAAAACGGTTTAATTAAGATATCAAGAAACTATTTATAAAAGGATTTATAAAGTTAACTAAAGCACTAAACATATTATTTTTGGCTAAAACAATGGAAAAATGATTGTAAAAGCCTAAATACCGTTATAAAAACATCTGATTAATTTTAGATCTCAATTTCCTTCCATAATCTTCCTGTAACCAATCTCTATAATTTTTAGTGCTTTTACTAATACAATAAGAATATCTCCGAACACGATACTCTATATCATGGTCTAATAGTTTACTAAGAATTCGAGCATCAAAAACATCTTCACTATTTTCTGCACACATCTTAGCATGCTGCTCTATAGATTTTTCCAAAACACTTTTGCTTCGTAATCCATACTTTTTAGTATTCGCATACTCCGCCTCTATATCAAAATCTATATCACTAGAATTACTAAATTCTTTCCTTATTTCTTCTGGCATGACGTATTTAAAATTACGTTCAATTTCATCATCACTAACCAGACTTTCATAATAAAAATCAGGAGATCTAAATATTGTTTGCCAGTCGATCTCTCCATTCCACAAACCAAAACGAGCAGTATTATTACCCATATCTATAATAGAAAATTCTGATTTTTTTGGTAATATTCTTGACCCTCTACCAATCATTTGAAAATAAAGTGTTAATGATTTCGTAGCACGGTTTAGAATAATTGTCTTTACAGTAGGTTCATCAAAACCGGTAGTTAATATACTGACTGAAGTAAGAATTGCATTATCCGTGTACTTAAACCACCTTAGAATATCAGCTCGTTCTTGCTTACTATTCGTATTGTCCAAATGTCGTATTGGATATCCTGCTCTATTAAAAACATCATATACCTGAATAGATGTATTAATACCGTTGTTAAAAATCAATGTTTTCTGACCTTTTGCTCTTTCCTCATATGCCTTTAGCAATTTATCTTGCATAAGTGCATTTGTATACAAATCTTCTGAAGACTTAACAGTATAATCCCCATTCATTCCAATTTTCAGAGAACCAAGCCCTACATCATATGTATAAGTAACTGGTTTAGCTAAAAACCCTTTTCCTATTAGAGAAGTGATCGTATCTCCTACTATTAACTCCCTATAATTATCCTTCATAGGAAGTTTCATATTAGAACTTAAAGGTGTGGCAGTAACACCTAGAATAAAACAAGTATCAAAAAAGCGAAATAATTTTCTAAAAGAATTATAATGAGCCTCATCTATAATAACCATTCCCACATTATCAATCTCTAATTGGTCATCATTAAGACGATTATTCAGTGTTTCTACCATTGCTACGAAACACATAAATTCATTCTGATCTTCTAATTTTTTTACATTACTATTAATGATCTTATTCTTTACATTAAATTCTGTAAGCATATTAGATGTCTGATCACAAAGCTCAATACGATGTGTAAGAACTACTACTTTTTTCTTAGTAGTTTCAATATATCTTCGAACAATTTCAGAAAATATTACAGTTTTACCTCCACCTGTTGGCAATTGATAAAGTAAATTATACTTTCCGGAAAACTCTTGCAAACGCCCAAAAATCTTGTCGATATCCCTAGCCTGATAATCGTATAAAACTTTTTGTTCTTTTTTTTCTATTTCAGAGGGATTTACCCGCATTTGCTATTGATTAAAAATAAGCTACAAAATTAAGCACTTTATCCACTTTTATAAAAGATTTTATAAAATATATTTAGTTTTATTCTACAATGATTTCAAAAATGTTAATTATTCATAATATTCCTTACAACTTCCTTGGTTCTTTATAATTTTAAAGTATAATTCATAATTGGTTCATGACTAAGATTGATAAAGACCTAATACCTGTTCAAGCATTGCTTATTCCGAAGCCTATTTTATATACTGGAAAGATATTAGACTGGATTTCTCCCTTTTTGGCTTCAAGGTTTGCTGCTAGATTATTTTTAACTCCTTTTAAATACAAACGTCCTGAGAGAGAGAAAACAATGGCTATTAAAAGTCGCAAGGAAAATGTTTTAATAAAAAAAATAAACAGAGAAGTTATTGTTTATAGCTATGGAGAATCTAACAAAAAAATTTTATTAGTTCATGGATGGTCTGGCAGCGGAACCCAACTTTCCATGATAGCAGATCAATTACTAAAAATTGGATATAGTACAATAAGTTTTGATGCACCAGCACATGGAGAAGCCCCGGGAAAAAGAAGTAATATGATTCATTTCATTGAAACAATTCATCATTTAGAAAATACACATGGACCATTTTACGCAGCTATTGGTCATTCCTTAGGTGGAATGTCGTTATTAAGGGCAACTAAATTAGGTTTAGGATTAGAAAAACTAGTTATTGTTGGAACAGCGAATAGCATTACTAAAATTACTAAAGATTTTGCTAAAAATTTACAATTAGGTAATAAAACTGGTCGTTTAATGAAGCAATATTTTGATGACCATTATGGTGAAGATCTAGATAACTATTCCGGTGGTATTTCTGCGGAAGGTATAAAAACACCTACATTAGTAATTCATGACAAGAACGATGTGGATGTTCATTATAGCTCCGCATTGGAGATTGAGAGTAAATTAAAAAATGGGAGAATATTGTTAACAGAGAAACTAGGTCATCGCAAAATTCTTGGAGACCAATCAATAATAAAACAAATTGTAACGTTTATTTCTTAATCGTAAATATTTTGTTATTGATTAAACTTGCAAACGACTATATAGATACAAGAACTTTAATTTGAATAAAATGAAAAAAATTCTCATTCTGTGCATCAGTATTCTGACTATAAGTTGCACAGGTACTGCTCAAAAAGACAGTAAAATAGAAAAGAAAGAATATGCCGTTAGTAAAAGTAACAAAGAGTGGAAAGAAATTTTAACTAACGATCAATACTATATTCTTAGACAAGCCGGGACTGAAAGACCTTTTTCTAGCCCACTAAATAAGGTATATGCTTCGGGGACCTTTAAATGTGCTGCCTGTAAAACACCTTTATATAAAAGTAAACATAAGTTTGATAGTGGAACAGGTTGGCCAAGTTTTGATAGAGCTGTTAAAGGAAATGTAGATGTAGATACTGATTATAAATTAGGATATGCAAGGACCGAGTTAGTATGCTCAACTTGTGGAGGACATTTAGGGCATGTTTTTAATGATGGCCCTAGAGAAACAACAGGAAAAAGACATTGTATTAATGGAGATGCATTAGTATTCGAACCAAAAAAAGATAAATAATGAGTAAATATCCTTTTCATAAGACCGAAGAAGAATGGAAAAAAGAACTTACAGAAGAACAATATAGAATATTGAGAGAAAAAGGCACTGAACGCCCTTTTACTGGAACATATAATATTCATTCAGAAGATGGAACATATAAATGTATGGGCTGTAGCACTCCTTTATTTACGAGTACATCCAAATTTGATTCTGGATGTGGATGGCCCAGTTTTGACGAATCTATAGAAGGAACTGTAGAATACATAAAAGACACATCCCATGGAATGATTAGAACAGAAATTTTATGTGTAAACTGCGGTAGTCACTTAGGACATATTTTTAATGATGGTCCTACAGAAACCGGTCAGCGATATTGTGTAAATTCAGCTAGTATTGATTTTAACAAAACATAAAAACTATCAATTCTCTACTTTGGAACACTTATTGATATATAAATCTCATATCAGAAACAACAAATAATTACACATTATGAAAAAGATTTTTGCACTTTTATTTTTATCAACACTTGTATTCACTTCTTGCGTAAACGATGACGACGTAGACTTCGATACGATTGGATCAACTTTTGAATTTACTACAAACTTTAATCAAGCTAACGAATTCGGGCATCGTTTCTTTTTTAATGAAAACATTTTTGATTCAGATGTGGTACTAGTATATCGACTCGAAGCTGTAGATAATAATTTAGATGTTTGGGAGCCATTACCAACAGCTACTATATTCTTAGATGATGGAAGTGGTGGTGATATTACTGTGTTATATAGATTTAATTTCACCTCTGGTGATGTAGATGTATTATTAGAGAGTAATGCACCAGAATTAGTTCCTGCGGATTTAACAACTAATCAAACATTCAGAGTTGTTGTTGTACCAGCTTCTTTTGCAGAAAACACAGACATCAATTTATTAAACTTTGATGAAGTACAATCTGCGCTAAACCTAGAATTTTAAGCAACTAAAAAATAAACATTATTCCTTATTATTCTAAAAAGATAAGGAAATTGAAAAAAAATTAACACTATCATTATGATAGTGTTTTTTTATGAATTTTATTAGGGTATTATTATGAAAACGGAATCCATAAAACCCTTTTTGATTAACCGAATTATCCGTAAATTCGTTTCTTCAAAAAATTCACATTTATGAGCGCATATGATATTATCGTATTAGGAAGTGGACCTGGTGGTTATGTTACTGCTATTAGAGCTTCTCAATTAGGGTTTAAAACTGCTATTATTGAAAAAGAAAGCCTTGGAGGTGTTTGTTTAAATTGGGGATGTATCCCAACAAAAGCTTTATTAAAAAGTGCACAGGTATTTGATTACCTAAAACACGCTTCTGATTATGGTTTAACAGTTGAAAAATTCGATAAAGATTTTGATGCGGTTGTAAAAAGAAGTCGTGGTGTCGCTGAGGGAATGAGTAAAGGTGTTCAATTTCTAATGAAAAAGAACAAAATCGATGTTATTGAAGGGTATGGTAAATTAAAAGCTAACAATAAAGTAACTGTTACCGATAATGAAGGAAAAACTTCTGATTATGAAGGAAAGCACATTATCGTTGCAACAGGTGCTAGATCAAGAGAATTACCAAACCTACCACAAGATGGTAAAAAAGTAATAGGTTATAGGGAAGCTATGACGTTAGCATCACAACCAAAGAAAATGATTGTTGTTGGTTCTGGAGCGATTGGAGTAGAATTTGCTCATTTTTATAATGCAATGGGTACAGAAGTTACCATTGTAGAGTACTTACCTAATTTGGTTCCATTAGAAGATGAAGAGGTATCAAAACAATTTGGCAGAAGCTTCAAGAAAGCTGGTATTAAGGTAATGACAAATTCTTCTGTGGAAAGTGTTGATACAAGTGGTGACGGAGTAAAAGCTACAGTAAAAACTAAAAAAGGAGAAGAAATTCTAGAGGCAGATATTGTTTTATCTGCTGTTGGTATCAAAACTAATATAGAGAATATAGGTTTAGAAGAACTAGGAATTGCTACGGATAGAGATAAAATCGTAGTAAATGATTGGTATCAAACTAATATTCCTGGTATTTATGCTATAGGTGATGTTGTTCCTGGCCCTGCATTAGCTCACGTAGCGTCTGCAGAAGGTATTACTTGTGTAGAAAAAATAGCTGGAATGCACGTAGAGGCAATTGATTACGGTAATATACCTGGATGTACATATGCATCTCCTGAAATTGCCAGTGTAGGAATGACTGAAAATCAAGCAAAAGAAGCTGGATACGAAATCAAAGTTGGTAAATTTCCTTTCTCTGCTTCTGGTAAAGCAAGTGCCGCTGGAACTAAGGATGGTTTTGTAAAAGTGATTTTTGATGCTAAATATGGTGAGTGGTTAGGATGTCATATGATTGGTGCAGGAGTTACTGATATGATCGCAGAAGCTGTATTAGGTAGAAAATTAGAAACTACAGGCCACGAAGTATTAAAAACGATACATCCGCATCCGACAATGAGTGAAGCTGTTATGGAAGCAGTTGCTGATGCGTACGATGAAGTAATACATCTATAAAAAATAATTCAAAAAAAGCGCTTTAAAGCGCTTTTTTTGTTTAAAATTTTGTTCACTGTCCAAAGATGTTGAAAAAGTTACTTACTATAACAATAGTCATTTGTTTGGCTTTTCTATTTCAGTCCTACAAAGTTGATGTTAAGACTAAAAAGATAAATCAAACTTTGGTCAACTTTTTCTTAAACCTAGAGTTAACAAAAAGAAATCAGGAGATTCAAGGTATATACGACTACATCCCGCATCTAAACTCTGATGATAAAATTGAAAATATTGTATTTAACTCTATTCTAAAAAATGGTTTTATTGAAAATATAACGTTTGACTATCACAAGAACGTTTTATCTAAAATAGAATATCAAATAAAAAGAGATGAAATTGAAAATCATATCATTTTTAAATATCATTTTAACTATTCAAATGACAAATTAAATAGTGTTTACATCAAGAATAGACTGTTATACAAGTTTAACTATAATTCTTCTGGTGTTTTAAAAGAGATTAAATATTTCAGAAAAGATCAAGTTACAGAAGTTTATAATATATTGTATCATTATGATAACCAAATGATTAGATTTAGTTTAGATATAATAAAAAATGATGATGTATATTTTAATGTCAATGAATCTAAGGATTTTCTAATTTGGAATAAAGACCTAAAAATTAAAAAATTCTCTTTTGATGTATTTAGTTATGAAAACATTACTTATTTAAACTCCAAAAATATAGAGACTATTACTTACTCTACAACTATAGATCAAAATCTGTTATTTACTTGGTTATATATCCAATTTGATAAAAGAAATAATTGGACAGAACGAAAATCAAAAGGTTATACATCTTATAGAATTATTAATTATAAATAAAACCCCTACATGAAAACAATTACATTTAAATTAATTTATTGCGCTTTTTTTTTCCTCATAACACTGAATATTTCTGCTCAAGAAGAAGGTTATAATGAAATATATCAACTTAAAAAGATAAACAATGAATTAAAAAAATATCATGATAACAATCAAGGAACAAAATACTTTTATGAACTAATGTCTATTAAAAATGACACATTAAGAGTGAAGAAATTCTCATATCCTGTTCCTCACTCAACAAAGGTTTGGGATGAACTTTATGTTCCTATGAAGGAAATTGAAATCAAATCAATTAAATATAAAAAAGGTATTTTAATAAAATCAAAAGGTAAGAAAAAAATCATCGGTGATTATACTGACAAAAGACCTAACGCAAAAAAATATTATGGTTTTAAAATACACCCTCATGCATCTGAAGAAAAAGATAAAGAAATCATGGAAATGATTAAAAAATTATTTCAAAACCATCAATAACATAAATCTTTTATATTACAAACACCGATCTAGTTAGTTTTAGTTCGGTGTTTTTTTATTTAGGTATCAAATCACAATACCAAAACGAAGTGTCCCAACTTTTATCATCCTTATCAGAAAAACAATTATCGTCATCATCAGCCGATGGAGAGTAATTTCTTAACACCTTCTCTCCTATTTCGAAGTTTATTGGATTGCTAAAAATTGGACCATCAAAAACAAAAGTATGGAATTCTCCATTTTCTCCACAAGGATCAACATTTTCTGGTAAATCATTGAGAAATGATTCATCCAGTATCCTACCGCAAAAAGAATCATTGAGATATTTTGCATTTACACAAACAGTGATTGCTTTAAATCCAAGATTAATAAACTCCAACAATAGTTCTTTAGTATCTTTTTTCCAAAGTGGAAAAATTCCTTGAATACCGACACTATTTAACTGTTCCTCTCGATACAATCGCAAATCTTCTAAAAAAATATCTCCAAAAACGCAATGAGTATACCCATCAGAATTTAGTTGTTCTACATTCTTTTTCATCACTTCATTATAGGAAGTCATAGAAACACTTGCTGAAAGTTTAATTTTATGTAAAGGTAAATTCAAGCTTATTGCTTGATCATCTAGGAGAGATTCTCTCAATCCGTGCATAGAAACTCTTTTAAAATCATCATTAATTGTAGTAACTAGTTTAGTTATATCATATTCTTTATGTTGCAATATATAATATAACGCTAATGATGAATCTTTACCACTACTCCAATTAAAATATGTTTTATGCATGTTATAGAAAACTTTGGATCGCTAACACATAACTATCCAATCCAAAACCAAGAATAACTCCTTTGGCATTTGGGGAAATATATGACTGATGTCTAAATTCTTCTCTACCAAAAGTATTAGAAATATGCACTTCGACAACTGGTGTATCTATTGCTTTTATGGCATCACCAATTCCAATAGAAGTATGTGTATAAGCACCCGCATTTAGAATAACACCGTCAAAAGTTTCATCTGCATCCTGAATTTTAGTAATTAATTCTCCTTCAATATTTGATTGAAAGTATCCTAATTCGACATCTTTAAATCGCATCTGCAATTCCGAAAAAAAATCTTCAAACGTCTGGCTTCCATATATACCAGGTTCTCTTTTTCCTAAAAGATTTAGATTAGGGCCGTTTAATATTAAAAGCTTCATTTTGTTATTGTTCTCGTATGATTCTTCGATTATCTTTAGTTTTAAACAAATATCCTACTGATAATTGTGCTACTGAATTCCTATTAGTTACATCAATAATTGCAGTATCATTAATATTTGTAAGTCCTAAATTATACCTTAACTGAAAAAATAAACCACTTTCTAACTTATAACCAGCTCCTAATGCCCAACTAAAATCAAAATCATTAAAAGAATCAAAAAATGGATCATTGTCTGCTACTTCATCATTCCCTACAGTAGTCAAAATAGAAAACTGTGGTCCTGTTTCTAGACTTATTTTATCTGTAACGTAGAATTTTGTTATAATAGGTAATGAAATATAATTTAGACTAATTTTTTGTTCTTGTCCAGCTACTTCTACTTTATATCCTTGAGCCGAATATAAAAGTTCACCTTGTACATAGAACTTACTAGAAATAGGATACTCTACTACAGCACCTAGATGTATGCTAACTCTACCGCTTATATCATCTGCATCACCAAGAATACTACTATAATTTATACCTCCTTTAAAACCTGCACGAGCATATAATGGATCCTCATCTGAAATTTTCTGGGCCTTCATCGAAATGAAACTAAAAATCATTACCAGAAAAATAAAAACATTTCTTTTCATAGTCTAAGAATAAGTTGATACTCAAAAGTAGCTTTATTTTTTATAACCGTATATAAGTAACTAAAAAAACTACTACTAAAAACTAGAGGAAACTCATAATTGATGATCTAATATTATGAACAACTAAAATTTAACAATCTATTAATTACTGAGAGTAAGAGTGTTAGATTTTACAAGGAAAAAATATTAAATAAATATGAGAAACCGGAGTAACAAAATAACCATCAATGTAACTAATGGGAGTATTAAACAAATAAACAAACATTATGAAAAAAATGATTTTAACTGCAATTGCAGTATTCACATTAACTTTTATCAACGCACAAGATGGAGGTTTCACTAAAGGAGATATTTTTGTTTCTGGATCTTTTGGTTACAATTCCACATCTACAGGCGATATTAAAAATAACTCATTTGAATTTACTCCGAGAGTAGGTTTCTTTGTGTCAGAAAATATAGCTGTTGGTGCTAGACTAGGTTTTACTACTAGTAAACAAGAAGCTCCTTTTACTGAAGAAATAAAAAATAATTCATTTAATGCTGGAGCTTTTGGAAGATATTACTTTACTCCTTCTAATAAATTTTCTGTATTTGGTGAGCTAGCTTTTGAATATGCTAGTTCTAAACAAGAGCAAGGAACTGGTGAGCTTAAAATAAACGGATTTGGACTTAATGTTGGTCCTGGAGTAAGCTATTTCTTAAGTGATCATTTTGCACTTGAAGCTTTCTGGGGAGCATTAGCATATGCAACTGCAAAACCAGATGTTGATGGTGCTGATTCTACTAATGCCGTAAGTGTAGGTTTAGATCTAGATGATATCAACTTAGGTTTAGTATATAAGTTTTAATATTAAGCTCATATAAATTTAAAACTCCATTATAATATAATTATGATGGAGTTTGTTTTTCTAAACAGTAAATATTTCTTATTTCCACACCCTATTTTCAGGAATAATCTTACTTAAAATCTACCTGAAAACAGGGTTTTTTTTCATGCATAGCGGAGATACATTTGTATTCAATTTTAAACAAACAATTATCATGAAAAAATTAATTCTAACTGCTATTGCAGTATGTAGTTTAACATTTGCTAATGCTCAAGATGGAGAGCAAACTTCAAAGGGAAAATGGCTAATTGAAGCAAATACCAATTTTGGCGCAGCTCATACAGCAAATACAGGCATTCAGTTCACCTCATTCTCTGATGATGCCGGATCTATTTTTAATATTGGAATAGAAGGTGGATATTTTATTATAGACAATTTAGCATTAAAAGCTGGATTGGGTTATGGGTCAATTAAAGTTAATTCAGATGCTGATGCAGTAGATAGATTTAGTTATAAAATTGGTGCTAAGTATTATGTTATAGGCACTATACCTGTACAAATAGACTACAGTGGCATCAGTAGTGATGCTGATGAAGACCCTTCTTATTTCGGTATTCAAGGTGGTTATGCTTTTTTTATTGGAGATAATGTTAGCATAGAACCGGGAGTGAGATATAATTTAAGTTTAAACGATGATTTCTATACAGATGCATTTCAACTTAATATTGGATTTGCTATTCATTTGTAAAAACTATAATATCAAAAAAATTATAAAACCATCCTGATTAGATCAGGATGGTTTTTCTTTTTATATTAGAAAAATGAAATGGAGTCACGCCATAAAAGATTATGAACATTATCTACAAATAGAAAGAGGGCTTTCTGATAATTCTATTATAAATTATAGCCTCGATATTCAAAGACTAATCAAACATCTAGAAGAACACAATATAAAGAAGACACCATTATCTATCGAAAAAGATACACTTCAACAATTCATATATGAGACAGCAAAACTAGTTAATGCCAGATCTCAGGCACGTATCATATCAGGGTTAAAAAGTTTTTTTAACTATTTGGTTTTTGAGGATTATAGAGATACCAATCCCATGGACCTCATAGAAGCTCCAAAGATTGGAAGAAAACTACCTGATACACTATCATTAGAAGAAATAGATATAATTATATCTAAGGTAGACTTAAGCAAACCTGAAGGGGAACGTAATAGAGCTATCATAGAAACGCTTTACGGTTGTGGCTTAAGGGTTAGCGAGTTAATTAATATAAAACTATCTGATCTTTTCTTTGATGAAGGTTTTATCAGTATTACTGGTAAAGGTGATAAGCAACGATTTGTTCCTATTGGAGATGTAACACAGAAATACATCAATATTTACAAGGATGAAATAAGAACTCATCTAAATATTCAAAATGGACATGAAGATACTTTGTTTTTAAACAGAAGAGGAAAACAACTTACACGGGCGATGATTTTTACCATTGTAAAAAGACTTGTAGAAAGAGCTGGAATTCATAAAAATATAAGTCCGCACACCTTCCGACATTCCTTTGCTACTCATTTATTAGAAAACGGAGCAGATCTTAGAGCTATTCAATTGATGCTAGGTCACGAAAGTATTACGACAACTGAAATCTACATGCATATAGATAGAAGTCATCTTAGTGAGGTTATTAATACTTTTCATCCCAGAAGATAGTATGCTCTTGAACAACCAAAGAAAACAAATTATTTTTATTCTTCTCTTGAGTTATTGTGCCTCAATATATTCTCAGCGTCTTAGTGCAGATGGTGGCGTTATGCTAAGGGCAGAAATCACTATAGGTAATCAAAATCAATGGTTAAAACTAGGAGCATATGGCTTTGGCACCTTAAACTATGGAGATATTTCAGTAGAGAGTGGATTATCTATAGCCACTTATCAATTCTTAAAACGTCATACTGTTAAAATACCTGGATTAGCATATTCTTATGAGTTTTTTGCTTTGGCAGGTATCGGTAAAAATAGCAACTTACTAGGATCGTCTGTTTCCAACATGAATACTTCTCTTCTATTTAATCCAAACGGAAAAGGTGGCTTTAACGGATTAGGATTCGGTTTTAGCAAGGATTATCTCCCTAAATCTTTGAAATCGTATAGCCTAAGACGTGGAGCATTTCTTATGCGTTTTAGTAATGCAAATCATAATATCCATTTCTCTTTCCAAAATGATTTTAGTATTGGATTATTTAAAGGTGCTGGAACAGATTATGGTGTTACAGGCTCTTTAGACATTGGTTTTACAAAAATCATTGATCCTCAAACTATACAAAAAGTTGGAATTGGTATCGACTTATTCACTCCAAGACCTGATTATAGTCAATCACCTAGAAACTCTATTAATTCTGATGATGGCCGTAAAAATGTATGGTACACACTTCCTCCTTTTAAAGAACTTTTTTATGGAAATTTATACGGATACGCAACACATCAAGAAAACAACGTTTCTGTACACGCCAAATTAGGTGCAAATAGTCAAAAAACAGGAGCTTACATTCAGAATATATTACATGATGGATTAGGATTAAACCCAAGATTTCCGTGGCCAGTCGAAACCAAAAACAAAATCTATTTAGAAATAAGTGGAAATGTATTTTATAAAGCGATTACGAATGATTAAAAGACAGTTAATATATTACTTATGTTTTCTATGGCTCTTTGTTAGTTGCGATACATACACAACATTTTATAGTAAAACTCACTCAGAAATCAACTCAGATAAATTTTCGAAAATTCATCGTTTAGACCTTAGTAATCAAAATTTTAGGGAGCTACCCGTTTCAATAGTCAAAGTAAAAGATTTAAGAATGGTCAATCTAAGTAACAATCCGAATCTGAATATTGATAAAAGCTTGAACCAATTAGCCACTCATAAAAATTTAGAAGTATTAATATTAGATAGTCTAGGAATTAAAACAATCCCAGAATCAATTAAACTATTTCCTAATCTTAAACAAATTTCATTGGTAAATAACCCTGGGCTTAATCTGCAGCAGATACTAACTGAAATTTCAGAATTACCTATTGAGTTTTTGAATCTAAAAAATAACCAGCTCACTAAAATTCCAGAGAATATAACAGCACTCAATACGCTAAGAGATTTAAATTTATCGTATAACAAGATACACGATGAAGCAAGTTATTCTTATTTAGGTCAATTACCTAAGTTATATTCTTTATGGATTGATCATAATAAATTAGAACAATTGCCTAATACAATTGGGCAACTTAATCAAATACGATTTTTTTATGTAGATCATAATTATTTAAAAGGCTTGTCTGATCAACTACTTGAAATGAAAAATGTATGGGTCATACATGCTGGTTATAATAAATTTAAAGAATTTCCGAGTGTTTTTTCTAGCATGAAATCACTACTTATGGTACACATTAATAATAATGAAATTGTATCAATACCAGAGGTATATGAAACTGAGAAATACTCGTTAGCAGGATTAATTTTAGACAACAACCCACTGTCTTACGAAGAAATAATAAAAGCAAAAAAAACGTTTAAAGGGTTCTTCTTGTTATCTTTTGAACAAAAAAGTTATAAATAAAAAGACTCTCGAAAAATCGAGAGTCTTTTATTGTATTGTTATATCTTAAATAAGATCTAATTTGGTCTTGTTGCTCTACCTGAAGGTGTAGAAGTATCCGAAATCATTGAAACAGGATTTGCAGGACCTGTAGTAATACCTGCAGTTCCGCTTAATGGCTCAATAAAGAAAGGTGCTGGATCATTATCGCCAAAAGGCTCTACTGTAATAAAAACTCTTCTACTTGCTACTGAAGCTGGAAATGTAACCCCAGTTAATGGAATTTGACTTGGAAGTACAAGAAAATCTTCCCCAGGAAAATCTGGAATCATCCCTCCAGAACCACTAAAGAAATTAGCATCATCTCTTCCTTCTGCATCAGAAAATGTACCAGTCGAAACTGTTACATTACCAAAATCTACCCAACCTTCATACTTCCAACCGCTCGCTAAAGTAGGTAATGTTAATCCTGCAGATGTTCCATCCATAAACCAAACACCAAATTCATCATTATCAGCTACATCATCAGTTGGAGTAGCTAGAAAAAACTGTCCCGCTGTACTGGATAAATCCGCAACTACTGGCGCAAAATTAAGCGTCGCAGTATTAGATCCATTAAAACTTCCTGTCAAAATTTTAGCATCAGAAGGAACATTATCTGTATCACCTACTGGTTCTACAGTAAGAACAAACTCAGTAGCATCTGCAAGATCAGAAGCTAATACTGTAAGATTTATAGTACCAGCGGGGTTTGTAAACCGATTCGTTGGTACAGCCTGGCCATCTACTATTAACCATCCTTGATACGTAGTTCCTCCTGTTAAATTTTCTAATCCAATTGTTTCAATAGCAATATTAGCTACTGGTGGTCCGTCATCACTAGAACAGGAAACACCCAATAATCCTAAGGCGATTACTGCCATCGCCATCATCTTGTTTTTCATCATTTTTTGCTTTTTTAAATTTAATTCTTGATAGTATAGATATCAATATTCAAATTAACTACAAAAAGCTGATAAAATTGTACGTTTTAAACGTTATTTTTTAACGTGAATTAAAGAAATCTTAAGCTTCTGGAGGAGCCTGTTGTGGTTTTTTAAACAATTCCAAATATGATTTCCCAATATGGGAAACAATATCACTAGCCAATAAACCCTGATATCCAGTTTGTTGAATTGCTAAATCTCCAGCACTACCGTGCAAGTAAACTCCGAAGACTGCTGCATGCAACGGATCATATCCTTGAGAAATCAACCCTGTTATAATTCCAGTTAATACATCACCACTTCCAGCTGTAGCCATTCCGGGATTTCCAGAAGTATTTACATAGATATCTTCTTGATAAACAATAAGACTATTGGCTCCTTTAATTACTACAATACAGTCGTTCTTTTTAGAAAAGTCTTTTACTTTATCAATTTTATCAAAATCATCTTTCCAATCACCTATGAGACGTTTTAATTCCCCAGGATGTGGGGTTAATACTGTTTTTGATGGGATATACTTTAAAAACTCCGGTTTATAAGCTAATATATTAATCCCATCTGCATCAATAACTAATTTAGTTTTATTTTGTTTTAAAAACTCTTCAAATGCTACGATAGTCTTGTCTTTAGTACCTAAACCAACTCCTACTCCAATAACAGATGGTTCTAAGTCAAACTTTATATTAGAAATGTAATCATCTTCATTATCGGTTATAACCATTGCCTCAGGAATAGTAGATTGTAAAATATCATATCCGCATTCTGGAATAAATGCCGTAGCAAGGCCGGATCCTATTCGTAAAGCAGCTTCTGTTGCTAAAACTGTACTACCAATTTTACCATAACTTCCACCAATAATTAAACAATGTCCATAATCACCCTTATGAGCAAATTTATGACGAGGTCTATATAAAGAAAGTACCTCATTTTTACCGATTAGTTCAGCAAAACCTGGAGTTTGTGAGATAAACTCTCTACTAAGTCCAATATCAATAACTTCCATGTCTTGAGAATACTGCCCAGTCTCTGGTAAGAAAAATATTAGTTTAGGTAACTGAAAAGTAACAGTGGTAGAAGCATAAATAACACCTTCTGGATCATCAGGAGCCTTATTTGCATATAAACCTGAAGGCACGTCTATAGATAAGGTAAAACATCTAGACGCATTAATATGCTTAATCAAATTGATTACCCAAGGCACCAATGGTCTATTTAAACCAATACCAAAAATAGCATCAATCACCATATCCTGTTGCTTAATCTCTGGTAAATCTTCATCCGATTTAAGCTGCGTTGGCCATTCCGTTCCCATCGCCTTTAAACGATCATAATTAACTAGAAAATCATCGGATCTTTTATCACTGAAATTTACGATATACGTCTTCACATGATATCCATGTTCTACTAATAAACGTGAAATCACTAAACCATCACCTCCGTTATTCCCAAGACCACAAAATACATGAATCGGAATTGGAGCTCCTTGTAGTCGTTGATGTAAAACATTGAATATTTGGGTAGCAGCTCTTTCCATCAATTCTAAAGAAGTAATTTCTTGAGATTGAATAGTTACTTCGTCTGCCTTACGCATTTGATCAGCGGAAAATATCTTCACAAGTTTAATTTTTAGTGATTATTTATTTATTGGTTTCAAAAACATTGATAATCCTTTTGAATTATTTTTTAAGAATGCTTTAACGAATACAGCCTTAAATTAAAGGATCAATAAAAGTTTATGATTACTAACGTTTTTATTTTGTTCAAAAATAAAAAATTATACATTTGAACTTAAATATAAATTAAACTAATGTTTAGTACGGTTTCAATCTCGGTTTTACTTTTCGCGTTAGGAACAACAGCGGCTTTCGCTTATACTTCAATTTCACGTACTTCGACTATTATTATTACCCTTAGGGGTTAATCATTTATATATCATAGAAATCAAGTAGGTAGTATATTTTAAGTAAATAAACTATCGAAAAGCTTTATCAAATACATCATTATAAAAAATATATTATGAACGTTCTAAAATTTGGAGGTTCCTCAGTCGCAAATGCAGCGACTATAGAAAAAGTTATAGAAATCATCGAAAAGCAATCTGTAAGCAAACCTCTTTATGTGGTTGTTTCTGCCCTTGGCGGAATTACAGATTTACTAATTCAGGCTGGTAAAGAAGCTTCTTCTAACAATGAAAAATATAAAAACACTCTTACTACTATAGAAAACAGACATCTTGATGCTATAAAGAAATTGATTCCTGTAGTCTCTCAAAGTTCTATTATTAGTAAAGTCAAATCAGAATTAAATAAACTAGAATCTTTATGTGAGGGAGTATATCTATTAAGTGAGTTATCTCCTAAAACTGAATCCGTAATTGCTAGCTTTGGAGAAATGCTATCATCCTTCATAATATCTGAAGCTGCGAAAGTAAAAGGTTTAGACATAGTTCTTAAAGATTCCAGAGATTATATCATTACAACAGAAGCTTCAAAAGTTACCATTGATTATGAAGAAACTAACTATAGAATAAAAAGATATGCTGAGGATAATAAACATCAGATTAGTCTTTTTCCAGGTTTTGTAGCAAGAACATCAGCTGGCGAACCTACCACTTTAGGAAGAGGCGGATCCGATTTTACAGCAGCAATTTTAGCTTCAGGTATACAAGCTGATAAATTACAAATTTGGACGGATGTAAGTGGAATGTATACTGCTAATCCCAAAATAGTAAAACAAGCAAAACCTGTATCTCATATTTCTTATCAGGAAGC
Organism: Aquimarina amphilecti; assembly: GCF_900109375.1. Lineage (GTDB taxonomy): Bacteria > Bacteroidota > Bacteroidia > Flavobacteriales > Flavobacteriaceae > Aquimarina > Aquimarina amphilecti. Next base: position 481,028 of record NZ_FOAB01000001.1, on the reverse strand, counting down.
GATGGAATTGTCTCATTTCGGAGCTAAAGTCATTTATCCTCCAACAATCCATCCGGTTTTAGACAAAAACATTCCAATTGTTATCAAGAATACGTTTGAACCTGAAGATAAAGGAACATTAATTACAAGAGAAGTTATTAATAGACCAAAACCAGTTACTGGGATTAGTCATATAGACAATATCTCTGTAATATCTTTAGAAGGAAGTGGAATGGTTGGAATTCCAGGGTTTTCCAAACGATTATTTGAGGCACTATTCTTAGAAAACATCAATGTAATTCTAATCACTCAGGCTTCATCCGAGCATTCTATATGTTTAGCCGTAGAAGCTGTAGATGCGGAAAAGGCTAAAACAGTTTTGGATACAGCATTCGAATTCGAAATTACAAAACATAAAGTAGATCCTGTAAAAATTGAAAATGATGCTGCTATTGTAGCTTTAGTTGGTGATAATATGTATCACCATCAAGGCCTAAGTGGTAAGATGTTTAGCACTTTAGGTAAAAACAATGTAAATATAAGAGCAATAGCTCAAGGAGCTTCAGAAAAAAACATCTCTGTTGTAATTGGAAAAAAAGATATTAAAAAAGCTTTAAATATATTACACGAACGTTTTTTTGAAGTAAAAACAAAACAGTTAAACTTATTTATTACAGGTGTAGGAAATGTAGGGGGTAAATTACTCTCCCAATTAGAACAACAGAAAAGTTATTTAAAAGATAAGTTACGTCTAAAAATACGTGTTGTTGGAATTTCTAATTCGAGAACAATGGTTTTTGATGAGCAAGGGATTAAATTAAATACTTGGAAAGAAAAACTAGCTAGTGGAGAAAAAGCGAATTCAGAACAGTTCTTCAATACAGCTAAAGAAATGAATATCCGTAATTCAATTTTTGTAGACAATACTGCTAATCCTGATATAGCAAAAGTATATAAGCATTATTTAACAGAAAGTATGGCTGTTGTAACCTGTAATAAAATTGCTTGTGCTGATGAATATGTTAATTATTCTAAATTGAAAGAGCTTTCTAGAAAATTTAGTGCCTCTTTTCTTTATGAGACTAATGTAGGTGCTGGTTTGCCGATTATCGATACTCTAAACAATCTAATTGCATCTGGTGATAACGTTCATAAAATACAAGCTGTATTATCAGGTAGTCTAAATTTTGTCTTCAATAACTATAAAAAAGGTGTTAACTTTTATGATGTGGTAAAACAAGCACAAGAAGAAGGATATACTGAACCAGATCCAAAAATTGATTTAAGCGGTGTAGATGTTGCTAGGAAAATTCTCATTCTAGCTCGAGAAAGTGGTCAAATCATGGAATTAGATGACATAGAAAAAGATGCTTTCTTACCACAGCAAAGTCTTGAAACCTTAACGGTTGATGATTTTTTTGAATCATTAAAAAATAATGAGGCTCATTTTGCTCAAATCCTTGAAGAAGCTAACGAAAAAGAGTGTCGACTAAAATATGTAGCTCAATATGAGAATGGAAAAGCAAAAGTAGGTTTACAGCATATCCCCGCTGATCATCCTTTTTATGATTTAGAAGGAAGTGATAACATTGTTCTTTTTTATACAGATCGTTATCCAAAACAACCTCTTATTGTAAAAGGAGCTGGTGCCGGTGCAGAAGTAACAGCCTCTGGTATATTTGCTGACATTATAAGAATAGGTAAAAAGTAAATCTCAATGTTAACATGAAAAGTATAAAGATATTTGCTCCAGCTACCGTTGCCAATCTATCTTGTGGATTTGATGTCCTAGGCTGCTGTTTGGATACTGTAGGAGATGAAATGGTTATATCCCTTAGTTCTAAACCAGGTGTAAGAATTACTAAAATTGAGGGAGCTGATCTACCTTTAGATACTAAAAAAAATGTTGCTGGTGTTGCTGTCGAAGCTTTACTAGCTAACTATGAGAATGAAATTGGTGTTGATATTGAAATTTACAAGAAAATAAAAGCAGGAAGTGGCATAGGAAGCAGTGCTGCTAGTAGTGCAGGAGCTGTTTGGGCTGTAAACCATCTATTAAACAATCCTTTTTCTCCTCATAAATTAGTAGAATTCGCAATGGAAGGAGAAAAACTAGCTAGTGGAAATGCTCATGCGGATAATGTAGCTCCAGCCCTATTAGGCGGATTTACTTTAGTGCGAAGTTATGCCCCATTAGATGTGATCAAATTACACACTCCAAATGATCTAGTAATGACCGTTATTCACCCTCAAATTGAAGTAAAAACTTCGGATGCGAGGTCTGTTATCAAGCAAAATGTAACATTAAAGCAAGCAATACATCAATGGGGTAATGTTGGCGGTTTTATATCAGGTCTTTTTACCGAAGATTATGAACTTATTGGACGTAGTCTAGAAGATGTTATTATAGAACCAATGCGATCCATTCTAATCCCTGAATTTGAAAACGTTAAAAAAGCTGCAATTTCTGCAGGCGCATTAGGATGTGGGATATCAGGTTCAGGGCCTTCTATATTTGCTTTGAGTAAGAGTATAACAACTGCAAAAAATGTAGCGGAAGTAATAAACGATGTATATACAAAAACTGGACTTGACTTTGATATTCATATTTCTAAAATCAATAGTCAAGGAGTCAAAATAATTAAATGACATGCAAGAAATCAAAAAAATAGCTACTGGTTCTCCTTGGGAAGATATCGTAGGATACTCAAGAGCCATTAAAATTGGGAACATTATTGAAATATCAGGAACAACTGCTCCTGGAAGAAATGAATATGAACAGACAGTGGCAATTATAGAAAATATAAAAAAAGTATTAGAAGGTTTGGATGCAAGTTTGGATAATGTAATACGAACACGAATTTACTGTACAGATATTACGCAATGGGAAAAAATTGGCAAAGCTCATGGAGAGTACTTTGGAAAAATAAAACCAGTAACATCAATGGTAGAAGTTTCTAAGTTAATTGATCCCAGTATTTTAGTAGAGATTGAATTTTCTGCAATAGTTTCACAATAATAAAATTAAATTTATAATGCAATATTATAGTTTACATAATAAAGCTCCTAAAGTATCATTTTCTGAAGCAGTTATAAAGGGATTAGCTCCAGATAAGGGACTATATTTCCCTGAGAGTATTACTCCTTTACCTCCATCATTTTTTGATAATATTGAGAATTTAGACACAATAGAAATTGGTTTTCAGACTATTAAACAATTCGTTGGAAATGAGATACCTGATACTGAATTAAAAGACATTCTTAGAGATGTATTAAGTTTTGACTTTCCTGTAATTGATATCAAAGAAAATATAGGCACGTTAGAACTTTTTCATGGACCTACAATGGCATTTAAAGATGTTGGTGCTCGATTTATGGCACGTTGTCTTGGATATTTTAATAGAAATAATGATGATAAAGTTACCGTATTGGTTGCAACTTCTGGCGATACAGGGGGTGCGGTAGCACAAGGGTTTTTAGGCGTAAAAGGTGTTGATGTGGTTATTCTCTACCCGTCCGGAAAAGTTAGTGATATACAGGAAAGACAATTAACCACCTTAGGTCAAAATATAACAGCATTAGAAGTGGATGGGGTATTTGATGATTGTCAGGATATGGTAAAAAAAGCTTTCCTTGATGAAAGCATCACTAATTATAAACAGTTGACTTCCGCTAATTCCATAAATATTGCTCGATGGCTACCTCAATTATTCTATTTTGTTTTTGCTTATAAACAATTAAAAAGCAAAGGAAAAGAGATCGTTTTTTCAGTTCCTAGTGGTAATTTTGGGAATATTTGCGCTGGGATTGTTGCTCATAAACTTGGGCTTCCTGTTAAACACTTTATTGCTGCTACCAATGCAAATGATACCGTTGTTAGGTATATGAATACCGAAGATTATAACCCAAAGCCTTCTAAAGCAACCATATCTAACGCTATGGATGTTGGTAACCCAAGTAATTTTATTAGAATTCAACAATTATTTGACAATAATTTCGAGTCTTTAAAGAGTAGTTTTTCTGCGTATAGTTTTAACGATCAAAGTACAAAAGATGCTATGAAAGAAGTATATCAACAAACAAAATATATAGCGGATCCTCACGGAGCAGTTGGTTATCTTGGTTTAAAAGAATATAATTTAAAGGAAAATGAATACGGAGTATTTTTAGAAACTGCTCATCCTGTTAAATTTTTGGATATTGTAGAAGAAACATTGGATACTAAAATATTAATCCCGCCTCAGATTCAAAAAGTAATGAACAAAGAAAAAGTGAGTATTAAAACCAATGATTATAACAAATTAAAAGAGTTTCTTCTTAACTAAGAAGAAACTCTTTTAATTTGTTATCTATTATATCTTAAACTTACTTAGCAAGTGACTTCATTACCTTAGAAACTATATACGAAGTAGACGCTAAGTATCTAAAATTTACAGTCGTATACTTATCCTCTGATTGATGTACATATGGAGAATTATCTCCATTCATTAACTCTGCAGTAATTGTTATTGTATCATACCCTAAAGTAGAAAACACTCGGGTCTCTGGAGTTGATACTCTTCTTTTAAAAACAGGTACACCAGATTCTAGTCGATATGCAGATTCTAGACTTATGTTGGATGCTAATAATTCTATTGCTCTATCTTCATCATTATCCCAACCAACATAATCAACTCGATGCATCGAGTTTACATTATATTTATCGTCCTGTAGTTTTTTAACAAACATTCTACATCCGATCATATTAGTTTCTTGTTGATCAAAAAATACAATTATAAAATTAATATTTCGATTGGCTAATTTGGTTATTTTCTCTGTAACATATAAAGTAAGTGCAACTCCTGTAGCATTATGAACTGCTCCAGGGCTCCCCTCTGCTGTATCATAATGAGCTCCTAAAACTATATATTCATCACTCCCATTTGTAGCTGGAATCTCGGCATAGATATTAGATCCATTGTACTGATTTCCTTTTTTATCTTGAACGTTATAATTATTACGCTTGGGTTTAGTACCTAGATCTTTAAGATAATTAAATAAATAATCAGCGGTGATTCTTCTTTCTGAATTACTGGCCCTACTAGACAATTTCTTTTTTCCCTTAATAGGAATGTGTCCAGTTAATTTACCAACAATATCCTTTTGGATATTAATGATTTCTGCTTCTTCTTGATCAGTCAATGATTGAGCTACTGAAACCTGAATGCAAAAAATCAATAATAGTAATGTTCTAAACTTATATAATCTCATTTTAAAATTTTTGTATTCTTATTTTTCCTTTCCTTGTAACAAATTTATGAAAAACAATAAATATTTTTGCATTTACTATTTTTATTGTCTTAAAATAAACATTTCCTTATGATAAATCCAAAAACCATACCATTTTTTATCATTGTTACTTTGTTATTCATTGGTGGTTGTAAAAAAGAAGAATCGTCTATTAACTACTTATCTGCTCCTGATAATTGGAGAAAAGAAACCATCGAGTTTCCATTATCATTTGCACCATCAATTAATTATAAAGGTACGGAATATGTTCGATTTGCTCCCGGTTGGGGTAAAGAAGGCGCTGAGGATTACTTTTCTTATGCATTTCTTTGGTATTTGGATGAAAAACCAACATTATCTACTACGGTTTTAGAATCACAACTAGAAGATTACTTTATCGGATTAATGCAAGGAATGGTTAAATCAGAACCTGATGCTACCAAGAAAGTCACAGAAACTAAGGCTTTCTTTGAGAAAATTGACAATGCATCTTATGCTGGTAAAGTAATAACCTATGACGCTTTTACAACTAAAAAAGAAGTCGCTCTAAATATTATTGCTACTTATATTGAATGTAATTCTATCGATAAACATTTAGTAATCTTTAGAATATCTCCTAAAGAAATTGATCATTTAATATGGAATAAATTAAATGAAATTCAGATAACTCAGGATTGCGAGAAATAATAAATTATATCTTGTTTATTTTTTATTAAATTATTGTCTATCTTAATAAGACCTAAACTATTAGTGTTAAAACCAAAATAATATGCAAAAAATATCTTTTCTATTTGCTATTCTTTTTATTCTTGGATGCTCTTCTAATAAAAAGGAAGAAAAATCTAATTTGAAACCAGAAAGCACTACCGTTATAGATACTGCTATGGTCGACCACACATCTGATCAAATTACATCTAATAATGAAACAATTGAAGCTCAAGAAGTAAAGGATTCTGTGATTGAGACTAATGAAGTAAGAGAACCACAAACAGATGTAAAAGTATCTAAGGGCAAAGAGATTGTAAAAGGAACTAATGCAGGTGATAAAGAAGAAAAAAAAGATATTAAGAAAAATAATATTGAAAAGATTAGACCACATCACACCATTTGGAATAGTTTAACCAAAAAACACGTCTCCTCTTCTGGAAAAGTCAATTATAATGGTTTTAAATCAGATATTAAATCCATTGAAATCTACTTATCACACTTAGCAGTAACTTCTCCAAAAAAGGATTGGACAAAAAATGAAAAATTAGCATATTGGTTTAATTTATATAATGCCGCTACAATTCATCTCATAGCCAGCAATTATCCTGTAAAAAGTATTAAGGATATAAATAATGGTAAACCTTGGGATAAGAAATTCATAAAATCTGGAAACAAAACATACTCTCTAAATCAAATAGAAAACTCTATTGTACGCCCAAATTTTAATGAGCCTAGATTACACGTAGCTTTTAATTGCGCAGCCATATCTTGTCCAAAATTAATGAAAGGGGCTTTTCTTCCTTCTGAATTAAATACACAATTAAACACCTTATCTAGGAATTGGATTAATGATATATCTAAAAACAAAATTTCAGAAAACACTGTAGAAATAAGCAAAATATTCGAATGGTATAAAGTTGATTTCAAAAAAGGTGTTATTTCTTTTATTAACCAGTATACAAATACAAAAGTTAATGATTATGCAAAAATTCATTATCTAGAATATAATTGGGATTTGAATGATTAATGGTTTTCATTAGTACGTTAAAAAACCCTTCAGATAATTAGAGAACTATCTGAAGGATAATGAATACGTTTATATTATTATTCTATAAAATGATCTAAGGTAATGCCAAATATCTATTCGCTGTATCATCAACTTTTTTCAAGAATACCAGTGCTTGATGAAACGTAACCAATGCATCTGCTCTAGTTGCATTATCATTTGGGCGTAACTTATTAGTTATTGAATTATTCGGATTGTAAACAGAGATTAGTTTATTTTTATAAGCATCTGCTACTTTACCGTTATCGATTGCCCAATCAGGAATATCTTCTCGATCAGAGAAAAAATCTAAATCAGAATTTATTCCTCCACCTAATCGTAATCCGCTTGCCAAAGAAACCCATATCTGAACTCTTGACACCTTTTCATCTAGTCTAAATGTTCCATCAGGAAACCCTGAAATGTATCCGCCTCTAACAGCAATAGATATTGCATCAGTAGCCCAATAATCCGTATCAGGAACATCAGGGAAATTAATATCATCTCTAATTGGTTCTGGTTTTATAATGCTTGCTATTAATGTGGCAAACTGAGCTCTTGTAAGAAGATCATTCGGTTTAAATGTTCCATCAGGAAATCCTGATACCAACCCCTTACTCATTAAAAGGTTTATTTCATACTGCGCCCAATTCCCAGAAATATCGCTTGCAAGTGGTATGGAATTAGCATACATCAGATTTACACCACGAATATCATTAGCACTTAAAGTTCCTGGAGGGTAAGACCAATCTGTCCCATCAAGTTTTTCCATGACAGGTTTTGTTATATCTATTGAATGATCAGTAACACCTGCTCTATATATCATAACACTTTCGAAATCCACTCCAATTGTAAAATCTCTACCCGGAGCTGTTGTATTTTTTTTGTATTGAGCTTCACTTAAAAAATTATCATCTATGTTATCCCACAATATTCTTATATACTTATCTCTGTCATATTTGTTATGCTCATGATATAAACCTACAGCATGCCCTAATTCATGAATTAATAATTCTTTATTAAAACATCCTCCTACATTGAGTTCTTGCATTCTCCCCCTTCTACCAATAAATGATTTACAACCTCCTTTGTCTACAAAATTAACATAAGCATTTTGACTTGTTCTCTGTTGAAATTTAATCACTGTGTTGTCTTTCCAATGATTCATTGCTTCAAAAATAATCTGTCTTTTAGAGTTTGATACATCACTAGCTATATTATAATAAATAATACCATTTGGCCATAAAACGCCCATTTTTCCTGAACTTTTAGCATTCTGATCCAAGTCAATCAAAATATCACCCTCCATTACATAATTTCCATCTACTTTTTCCACATATATTTTTTCTCCATAATACTCAACTCCAACTACTTCAACATTTTCTTCAACTCCAATTTCTTCCAATTCTTCTTGTTTATTATCACAAGAAGAAAAAAACACAAACGAAAAAACAAGTGAAACTACTGTAAATGATTTTAAACAAAATCTCATAACTTATTGTAATTTAAATATTTAGCTTTTTATTTTTTAACAGTGCAAATGTATGGATGAAGACTAGTACGAACTTTCTGAAAAATGCTACGACTTTACAAAAATTGATATTAACTTTATTTAACATAAAAAAAATCTTTTTAAAAACATTTACGCTCTTTTAAAAAAGTACTTTTTCAAATTGTAGATGTAATATGAAACCTTCTATACAAAATATATTCATTGAGCTATAGATCATGGTTATTAAGTATAAACAAAAAATTGGAGCTGTTTAAATAAACAGCTCCAATCAATGAATATTTTTATTGTGAGTTATTTAAAAAACCCAACAATAAGAATCCATACAAAGTATAGCACCAGCACCATATCCTGCTATACAGGCAGCAGATACAACAATAGTCGGAGAACCGCCTATTACACAAGCCCAAGCTGGTAAACCAACTGCTAGCAGACAAGTTATATACCTCCAACCGCAACGTCTATTATTCTTTCCAATAAAATTAACATCTAAGAAGTCAGATTTATCTAAATTTTGGAATATACTTTCAGCCTCAGATTTAGACAAATTATTATAATCTATGCCGCTACCTACTTCTTCTTCAATTTGAGGATATTTTGAAATTAAACTTTCATAATGCATTTTTGCTAAAATAAAATTCTCTGAAATTTTCATCTGATTGTTATCAAAAATTTCCTGCATTTGTTCCTCATTTTTATCTATAACTATTTTCTTATATTCCGTAAGAGAAACATTATTATTTTTTAAAGAAGACTGAACTAAAGAAATATTATTAATAAGTAATTTTTCTAATGCTATATAGTCTGGGTCGCTTTCAATAGCCTTATCATCAATTTCAATTTGTGCCTCAATTGAAGTTGTCTCCGTTTCTTCGCTATCACAGGATGCAATCACTAATGATAACATTAGTATACAGGACATTAAATAAAAGATTTTTTTATAATTTATCATTGTTTCTGGTTTTAAGATTTTAACTTATTTTAATAGTTAACAAAAAATAATAATTTGGAAAACTGATCAGATTATAGCTTTTTCCGTATGTAATAAAATTTCTTGTTTTATCAGAAATATTTCTATGACAAATGTATGTTATTGAATGAAGAAAGAATTTATCAAAATTGCCTATACTTGACTATAATTGACTTAATTACAACCTATTATCTACTTTTAAAAGTTCGCCTATAATTTTCTGCATTTGTGCCCACATTTTTCTGAAATGTTACACTAAAATTAGAATGGCTCTGAAAACCAAGATCATAAGCGATAGTGGATATTGGTAAATCAGTTTCAGTAAGTAGCAATTTTGCTTTGCTAATCTTTTGTTCTAATATATATTGATAAGGAGTAGATCCAATATATCTTTTAAAATTTCTAATGAAATGATGATGTTGCCAATCGGTCATTTTGGCTAATTCTTTTACCACTAATTTTTTGTCTAAATTATTAGCAATGTGATCTGTTACTTTTCTAAGTTTAAATGGAACATCACTCACCGGAGTTTCAGAATTACGAACTGGATCTAATTTTCTGTGCTTATGATTAGAAAAGGCTATTTCAATTGTAGAAATAATGGTTTCTGGTTTAAAAGGTTTAATTATATAACCCATAGGCCTTGTTTTCTTAACCTCATCCAATGTTAATTTATCAGAAAGGGATGTGATAAAAACATAAGGGATCGTATCCTTTTCCAGAAGGTAATTAGCAATATCTGTTCCTTGCTTTTCTCCTCTTAAATTTATATCAATAAGTACCATATCAGGAGATAACAATTCTATCTCTTCCAAAGCTTCATCGGCACTAATACAGGTGGCTACAGGATTCCAATTATTTTTTTTAAGAATACGTGCCAAATCAGCAGCTATAATTAACTCATCTTCTACAATTAGTATTTTTTTTGACATGATTGGTTATACTTTTAAGGGTTCGAATAAAACTTTAATCGATGTTCCATTATTTTGATTTACAATCATTTCCCCGTTTACTTGTCTTACTAATAAGTCTACCAATTTGAGACCATATGATGATGATTCCTCATTCGTTTCTTTCACAGAAATTCCAATGCCATCATCTTTTATTAGAATAGCTATTTTTTCTGATTCTCTATATACCTTAATTGTTAATATTCCCGTTTCTTTTCCTTTAAAAGCATATTTAAATGCATTATTAACCAATTCATTGACTATAATTCCTACTGGTATTGCTGTATCAATATGGAAGAAAAATTCCTCTGCATCAATATTATATTTTATTTTTTGATCATTAAAATCAAAAGAGTCATACCCTGCTTTCACTAACTTTAATAAGTATTTATGAAAATCTATCTGCTCAATTTTATCATTAGAATAAAGAATCTGATGTACCAATGCCATAGATGTAATTCTGCTTTGACTTCTTTCTACAAAGGCTTCAATCTTCTTATCATTAAGGCGATCTGCCTGTAGATTTAATATACTTGTAACCAATTGAAGATTATTCTTAACCCTATGATGTACCTCTTTTAATAAGACTTCTTTTTCTCCTAAAGCTTTTTCTAACTGAGCACTTTTATCTAAAAGAATTTGGTTTTTTTCTTCTATTTCTTCATTCTTAATTGATAATAATTTATTATTTCTTTTCTTGATTCTATACTGAAAAAATATACTTCCGATACCAATAGTTGACATTCCCAAAATTGCCCATAAAATATAGTTTTGATATCGTTGACGTGTTATTTGTAATTCTTTAATTTTGTTTTCACTATTTAAAGTAGTGATCTCTTTTTCTTTTTCTGATGTTTCGAATTTTACCTGTAATTGTTTAATTTTATCCCTTCTTTTCACCTTTTCTAAACTATCCATTATTCGAATGGATTGTTTATAATTTGTAAGAGAAGAAAGGTAATCTCCTTGAATAGAATCAATTTCAGATAACAATTTATATAGATCAGGTTTTTCTTCGATAATTTGTTTTTCACTTGATAATACTATAGCACTGTCAATTATATCTTTAGATTTCTCATAATTGCCTTTATGAAGATAATTCCTTGACAAGCTCTGTAAAGTGGCAATATATCGTTTTTCATCACCTGTTTGTTTATAGATTTCTAATGCAGTTTTATTATAAACAATAGCCATAGCATAATCCTTTTTCTCTAGAACAGTAATAGCTCCTAGGTTATTATATATATCAGCTTTAATATAATCCAGATTTAATTTATTTGCATAAACCAATGCCTCATTTAAATAAGTAGCAGATTTTTTGGTATTGTTTAATTCCAGGTAGCAACTCCCTAAATTGTACAAATTGGTACAAATAAGTCCTTCATTTCCTATAACCTTACTGTACTGAAGTGACTTCTCTAAGTAATCTATAACTTTTTCCATCTCACTTGTATTCCAAAAAAGAACTCCAATACTATTGTAAATAGTGGCTAATGATATCGTATCATTAAGACTCTCGAATATTTCTAAAGCATTTATATAATCTTTGATTGCAGGATCAAAATCTCCTTTTTCTGCGTTAAACATTCCTAAATTGATATAATAGCTAGCTATTGACCCTTTATCTTTAATTTTAGGGATAATCAATTTAGCTTTATCAAAAAAATAACCTGCCGAATCAAACTTTCTCAATATTACATTAGCGGCAGCAATATCACTAAAACAATCAAAAATCAGCCTATCGTCCTCTATTTCATTTGCAATGGAGAGTCTCTTTGTATTTACATTTTTTATGCTATCCATTGCATACTTCTGAACAAAAAATAGATGTTTTTGTGTTAAGACCTCATAAAATTTCCTATTATCAGGACCGATAATATTTAATAAAGAAAGAGATTTATTTATGTAAATACTAGCTGAATCATTTTGAAGATTATTATAGGAATCCGTAAGATTCATGAATATGGATAAGCTATCCGATTGTCGGGATTGTAAAAGAGTTTGTAGACTATCAATACGTTCTCTTACCGATTTACCATCCTGACCAAATCCAGAATCATGATAAAACAAAACAATAATGAGTACTACTATTAATTTTGTAAAAAAATGCTTTCCATTCATAGAACTTAGATGACTTTGTATCAAAGACTTAATTTAAAATACAACAAAAATCTGAGATATTACAGATTTAGACTCTAGCTAGTGGAGATATCTTATTTATCTCCATCAATACAAATCTAATTAGAACGTTGACATCTAGTTTTACAAAAAGTGACGTGATTTTACGAAAATTGACTTTTTATTAATTATCCAGATACGGATTTTTATTCTCTGACCAACTTAGAATTGTACTGTCCTGTACCTTCATAAGATTATCTGGTACATCCTGATAGTATGGATCGCCTTTATCAAAACCTCTAGAAATAAACTGAATTTCTCCATTATTCATAATACTGATCGTACCATTGGTTACACTGTCATTATGCCAATCTCCATATTGGACTATATTACATCCTACAAAAGAAAAACTGAATAGTATTGAATCTTTTGCAATTTCAACATCAGTAGATGTGATTTGTTTTGTTTTATTTCTTTTATCACAACTACTAATCATCACTATAGCTATGAATAATGTGGTAACCAAAATTATTTTAGATTTCATCATCTTTTTAAAGGATTTAAGAACAATAAATTTAGTAAGATAATTTAACTTCTTTTCGAGTAGAAATACCTGAGTTTAGAAGTCATTTTGATTAAATTGAATTGATTACAGCAACATCTTAATAAAACTGTCTTAATCATTAAAACTAAATCACTTCTCCTGCGGTTTTTACTTTTTTACCAGCTATATTACCCAAACCATCATAACTAGCATATTTATATAAATCGTGCAATGTAGGGTAATTAAATACTGTGGAGATAACATGATCTAATGTCTTCTTCTCTTGAACTAACTGCATACCAAAATGAATTAGCTCTGTAGCAAAATGCCCCATGATATGGACTCCATTTATGATTCTTGATTTTTTATCAAAAATTAGCTTTAAATATCCATTATCATTATCTCCCATGATTTTACCACGCGCAGTATCCCTAAAATAACTATATCCAACGCCATAATCTATATTACTTGCTTTTGCCTGTTCTTCTGTTACTCCTACCATAGAAACTTCGGGAACTGTATAAATTCCATATGGAAAAACATCTGCCAACGATTCTAAATCTGCAGTATCAAACATATGAGTAACTGCTAAACGACCTTGTTCCATACTTGTACTTGCTAAAGCAGGAAAACCAATCACATCACCTACTGCATAAATATTAGGGATATTTGTTTGAAACTTTTCATTAACTAATACAGTTTCTCTTTTACCTGTTTCTAATCCAATTCCTTCGCAATTTAGGCCCTTAATATTACCACTGCGTCCTGCGGCAAATAAAAACATCTCTACATTCAAACATTCTCCAGATTTCAATTTCAATTTTAATGGTTGCATTTCATCATCCGAAATCTCAAATTCTGTGACCGAATTATTAAATAAGATTTTGATTTCATTTTTTTTCATTTGTTCTACTAAAGCTTCTGATATCTCCGAATCCAAAAACCCCAAAATCTTATCTCTATCATTTACTACAAAAGTTCTAACTCCCATGGCGCCAAATATAGTAGCGTATTCACACCCTATTACACCGGCTCCCAAAACACAAATGGACTTAGGAAACCTCTTTATATTAAGAATTGAATCAGAATCTAAAACTCGTTTGTCATCAAATGGTATATTTTCGGGGTGGTATGGATAAGAACCTGTGGCTATCAAGATATAATTACCTTCTATAATTTGCTCTAGTTCTCCAGATATTTTTATGTGTGTGGCGTCTATAAAACTAGCGAAACCTTCAAAAACTTCTATTCCATGTTTTTTAAGATTATGGGCTACGGTCTTATGCATATGGTTCGTAACAACATTTTTACGGTATAAAAAATCATGAACTCCAGTTTCTCTTCCTATTTGTTTATCAACTCCAAATATACCTTTCTGGTACATTCCTGAAAGATACAATGCTGTCTCTTTTAATGTTTTTGACGGTAAAGTACCTGTCTGCACTCCTGCTCCTCCATATCTTCTTTCTTTTTCTACAACAGCTACTTTATATCCAAAATATGCTGCTTTTGCTGCTGCCTTTTCACCTGCAGGACCTGAACCAATTACAATAAGATCAAATTTCTTTTTCATTCATTTTTATTTGGTAATCATATGTGTTATTTCATCCCATGAAGATGTTTTCTTTTCTAAGTAATTTTCGCATCTATCAAAAAAGATTTCTACCGCCCTATCACTTGGATGCTTCTTATATAAATCAGAGAATATAACAGCTGCCTCCCGAATTTTTTTGTTTTCTATAAACGTAACACCCTTATTATAATTTTTCAGATAACTTAATTTTATTTGATCTGCAGGGCCCAGAAATTCGTATACAGATAGTGTTTTAGTTTTGCCTTTTACCTTTACAGTATCTAAAAATCTATAATGAAATGAATCTTTATTTTTCAATTTTAGTAATGTATGCTCTGTACCTATGACTTTTGCATTATAATACTTGGTTAATCCTTCTACTCGAGAAGCTGTATTCACCGCATCAGAAATAACAGTAGTTTCTAATCTATGATCATGTCCTATAGTACCTAAAATAAGTTTACCAGTATGAATTCCTGTGCCTATTTGTATAGGTAAGGCTATGTTCTTATCCAATCTACTATTGTATTCTTCTATAAAATCTTCAAATTCAAAAATGGTTTGTATTGCAGCATCAGGGTTATCTGGAAATAACGCCATAACTGAATCTCCAATAAATTTATCTATAAAACCTCCATTACGTTTTATAATCGGAACTATTCCACTTAAATACTCATTCAGAAAATCAAAATTCTCTTGTGGACTTAATGATTCGGAAATTTTAGTAAACTCTCTAATATCGGAAAAAATAACCGTCATTTCCCGTTCTACTTGATCTCCTAGTTCTACCTCTTCTATACTAGCTCTACCCAAGTTTTGTAAAAACTCCTGAGGTACAAAACGGCTATTAGCTTCACTAAGACGTAGCAATTTTCTATTTGCATTAGCTAATTCTTCAGTCCGTTCATCTACCTTTTGCTTAAAAAATTTTAATCTAGAAATCACCTCATCTTTCAGAAAAGAAAAATTACGTGTAAGACTTCCTATTTCATCATCTGTACGTATAATTGGATGTTCTGTTTCTAAGGTAAAGTTACTATCCACAAACCTCGTAATATGCATTGTCAATTCTGTAAGAGGTTTTGTGATTTTTCTAGAAATCAAAGAACTGATTAATACACTTACAATGAGTAATAGAAACGCAATCAAACCAAAATAAATAGTAAGTTTTTTAAATTCCGCCTTGGCCCACTCTTCGGTATATAAAACCAAGTTACTAAAATCTTCTTCGCAGACTATAATTCGCTGATCTAATTGTTGTTTTAATCCAGAGTTATCTCGTATACCAATACGTTGGTCGAGTTTTACCAACTGAATAAATTTATCTCGATAACCATCGAGATAATAGAGAACAACTTTTTTTCTTGCTTTAGATATTCTTCCACTATTGATGGTTTGTTGTCTTAATTTATTAACGAGATTACTAAGTCTGGTTACATATATAGATTCATTTCTCATAATATAATCTTTCTCATGACGTCTTAGAAAAAGTATATCTTTTGTATCTATCTCATTTATTTTCTCTAACCAATGTGCGTCCTTGCGCATAGATCCTTCTAGATTAAAGTTCTTATAACCTCTAGCTTGGATTTGTTCAATAAGCTCTAAAAAAACCGCATCGATTTCTGTTATATCAGATTTTACAAATTCAATACCTCCTACCAATGCAGATTCTTCCTCAAGATCTAATTGCATTAAATATGATCTAGTACTATCTAATAAAGTAAGGTATTGATCCAAATATTGATTATCACCGGTACGAAAAAAATGAGGATCTCTAGTAGCATGGCTAAAAAAATCTTGTTGAGCTTTTACACTTTTTAAAAGCATAACATACGATTTCTCAATAGCTTCTGTTCGTTTTAAAACGGTTTCACGTTTTTGAAGATAGGTAATAGAAAGCATGATAATCACAAAGCTAAAGCTGATGAAAATCAGAAACCAAAATAATAATCGATGACGGAAAGTACGAAACATCTAATACTATTAAAATTGGATATTAACTATTACACCTCAGTGTATATTCATCTCATAAAAGAGCAAGAAGTTCACTATTCTTTATCAAAAATATTGATATTACAATATACTTAAGTTTATGCTCATTTTCATGTTTTTTTATTACAATTATTAAAACTTTACAGAAACAATTAGGTTATAACTCACTGAATTAATATCTTTTAGCTATGATCTTTAGCTTTATTTTAATAGCTCACTGGATAGGGGATTTTGCATTTCAAACTTCCAAAATGGCTTTGAAAAAAAACGAAAAGATTAAATGGTTAAGTATACACGTTTTAGTGTATACAGCAGTGTTAGCTATTTTCGTAATATTTCTATTTCCAATAAAAATCGCTATAACTTATATCTTACTAAATAGTCTACTACATGGTTTTACTGATTTTTTCACTAGTAAACTTACCATGCGTTATAGAGAAAATCCGCGAATATTTTTCCCTCTTCTTGGTTTAGATCAATTGATTCATATCCTTACACTATATATAACATATTTAAACGTAGAATCTTTATTGATTTTGTAAACATCGAAGCGTGTTATCAATTGAAATGATACCTACAACAATAGACTAGACAAAAATCTTATTTTTAAAATTTATACCGGTTGCGGCAGAAGCAGTCACAACTCCTGCAAATAATGCTCCACCGACACCTGCCGTAACAATATCCTGTCCTGTTAAGTACAATCCTTTGATTGGTGTTCTAGGTTGCAAGAACTTCTGACGAAAACGATCTGGAGTATGATCTATTCCATAAATTTCTCCTTTTTTATAATTCACAAAATGTTCTGTACTGAGTGGTGTAGAAAGTTCATAATGATCCACCTCTTCTTTTAAGTGAGGAAGCTGTTTAAAAAGTTCACTCATTAAACGTCGAGATATCTTTTCTTTCCAAGCTTCGTAGTCTTCTCCCCTTTTCATCCAGCGGGTATCTTTCCATTGAGAAACAGTTTCATAAGGTACTAGTGTAATAATATCAATTGTACTTCGACCAGGATATCTATTAGGCCAATCTGGATCTTTGGCAGAAGGAAATGAGACATAAACAACAGGGAAAGGAGCTGTTTCATCTTTTAAGTAACGATCTACACAAGTATCATGATCACCATCTTCTGGATATATCCAAAAATTAGTTTTTGGGAGTTTTAAAGCTTTAGGAGAACTTTTAAACCCCATATACAAACAAGCATGAGATACAGATGGTGTTACTTTCTTCAATTGATCTAATAATCCATACTTCTTACTAATATGGTCAGGAATTAGCCTTTCGAAGGTATTAAAAACACCAGCACCACTAACAATAGTATCTGCATAAAACTCCTTACCATCAAACATTTTTACCCCTTTTGCTCTATCATTCTCAATAATAATTTCTTCTACAGCAGCGTTCGTGAGAATAGTACCCAAAGAAGCTTCAATCACTGGATCTATCGTATCAACGATTTTAGATGATCCACCAATTGGAAAATTACCTCCACCAAAATAATGTCTAGCTACAGAAGCATGCATAGCAAAGCTACTTTGCTTAGGAGGTAATCCATAATCACCATACTGTGCAGATAATACTTTAATTAATTCATCATTTTTGGTGAGCTTACTAAGTACTTCATATGTAGTTTGATCGGCAAATTTCAAATAAGGCCTTTTTAAAAAACCACCTATAAAAAAACGTAATAAGTTTGGCAATGCTTTTTCTTTATAAAAAGCTCCCATCGCTTTGTTTGCTTTAAAAACTAAATCAATATAAGTATCAATTGCTTTTTCTTCATTCGGAAAATAGCTTACCATCTTATTTCTAAAATTTTCTACACCCTTTACAAAATCATAAGATCTATTCCCTATAATAATACGATCATACACTTCTCCCATATCTGCCCAAGTCAATTTACCATCAGAAACATAGTCAAACAATTTTCTTATCGGGCTATTCTCCTGTTGTACTCCACCTATATAATGTATACCAACATCCCATTCATATCCTTTACGTTTAAATATATGAGTAAAACCGCCTGCAGTATAATGACGTTCTAATACAAGAATCTTCTTCCCTTCTTTAGCCAAAATAGCAGCAACTGTTAGACTTCCCATACCAGATCCAATAATGATGGCATCATACTTATCTTCTAACTTCGGACGTTGTTTATAGGATTGAATCATATATTAATATCTTGGTTGAATACCAAATCTAATAAGAATCTTAGTACGATACTTGATAAACTTTAAAAATGATTATTTTATAAAACCACAATACACTAATAATCA
Source organism: Aquimarina amphilecti (assembly GCF_900109375.1). GTDB lineage: Bacteria > Bacteroidota > Bacteroidia > Flavobacteriales > Flavobacteriaceae > Aquimarina > Aquimarina amphilecti. The sequence goes on along the minus strand of NZ_FOAB01000001.1, from coordinate 462,089 downwards.
ACATGCAAACTAAAAAAATACTGTTTCTCACTGTTATTAGACTATATGTTATTCACACCTTAACTAAACATTAAAAAAAGTTAAAAATTCCCCTAAAAATATTATGTATTATTTACGATTTCTTAAAAAGTAATACCCTCATTTTTTAGGTACTGTTGTTTACTTTTATTTCAACTTTTAACCTTAAATATATTACACAATGAAATCACTTTTTAAATCTTTTTTAGGAACTTTATTTATATCACTAATTATCGTTTCATGTAGTAATGACAATGATTTTAATGAGTCTACAGAGTCTACAGATCGAACTGCTATATTTGATCTTGTGGGTACAGAGGAACAACGTATTGCCACTGCAGAAGAACTCAGTAAAATACCTGCTATCATAGAAAAAGCCGGATGTACATTAAGCGGTGATGAAGGATGTTCTGACAATGCTTCATCTGAGTTTGAAAGATATGTACGTGAGTGCACTACATATACTAAAAACTGGCCTCCTTCTGGTGTAGTAAACACATACTTTAGGAGTATGGTATATTATGTAGATGGTGATAGTGATATTAACTTAGATAATTACCAAGATGATTTACAAGCACAAGTATTACAAGTTGTTGGTTCTGGTGGAGCTGCTTTTGTAGATGCTGATATTATCTACTGGGAGTGTAATGACAGACAGAATAACTCTTGTGTAATACAGTATTCTGTATATAGATAAGATATTATCTAAAACATATTGGAAAACCAGGTTCTTAAGGACCTGGTTTTTTTATGATCATTTAGTAATTAATTTGAATTAATTTATAAAAATACTTGGTTACTATATCTAGAACAGCTTTTTATATTTATCTAAAAATAAACGAAAATATAACTAAATACATCTTATAAGTATATGTATTTTTGCATGCGTGTAATTAAACCATTTTAATGGTTTATATGAAATGATTACAAACTCAACTCTATATTAAAAATGGCTATTCTTATTTTCATGCTTGTACTATGGTATACAGGCTTATTTTTTCAAAGTTTCTTTTTACATAGATATGCTGCGCATCAAACATTTACTATGTCTAATTTTACAGAAAAAGCATGTTTTTTTCTTACTTGGGTATGCCAGGGATCTAATTATTTAAGTGCGTATGGTTATGGTGTAATGCATCGTATGCATCACGCATTTGTAGATACCGAAAAAGATCCACATTCTCCTAAGTACGATAATAATATGTTTAGTATGATGTGGCGTACTAAAAATATATATCAAGATATTAATAATGAACGGATTTCTCTTGATGCAAAATTCACCAAAAATACTCCTCAATGGAAATCATTTGATGCTTTTGCTAGTTCTAATTTTTCTAGAATTGCTTGGGGACTAGGTTATACAGTATTCTTTTATTTTTTTGCATCAGTTTGGTGGCACTGGTTATTTCTTCCAGTAGCTTTCTTTATGGCACCTATACACGGTGTTATAATTAATTGGTTTGGCCATATTGTTGGGTATACTAATTTTAAAGTTGATAATACTTCTAAAAACTTGTTGCCAATTGATTTTTTAATGATGGGAGAAGGTTATCACAACAATCACCATAAACATAGTGGTAGAGCTAATTTTGGTGGAGTACGATGGCATGAAATAGATCCTACTTATTATATCATGTTATTGTTGGATAAGTTGCGTATCATTAAATTAAAAAAGAGCGCGGTTACAGTAAAATAATAATTGATTTAAGTTTACTAGTTTCTTAAAAATTAAATCAATAAAACAAAAATATCGAGCATACTATGCTCGATATTTTTGTTTATGACTATATAACTTTTTTACATCATATTACAAACTACTAAATTCTATAAAATCATATTCAGGGGAATACTCAAATAAATGTCTTAATACAGATGCATGACCATTTCCTACGATTACAAGTATTCTATCTTCTTTCGTATGATCAATTTGCTGAATCTTTCTAAACATTCTCAGGTTTCTATTATACCACCATATAGATAGAAAATCTGCTCCTCGATTATCTTCCAACTTAAAATCACCAACAAGATAAGAACCATAATTATGTCTATGTCCTTCTTCCGTATTCATATATTTGATATAATCCAATATCTTCACTTTAGAAGGAAATTTAGTAGACTCATCGAAGGATTTCTGCGTCATTTGTGCAAATGGATCATCTGATTGAAAATCATACCCTTCTGTTAGCTCTTTCATCATTTTTGGGTACTTTTTTTCTAAATCTGAGCTAAAGGTAGTAGCATCTACCGAATATATCTTATCTAGTTTTAGATCATTCGCTATACGCATCCCCAACTGATAACTCTCATTTCTTACATCTCTATGTTTTCCGCTTTTATATTCTTCAAATTTCTTATCCATCCCCCAATCTTCTTTTGCCTCAATAGTTACTTTGGTAGGATTAAATCTTTTAATGTATGCAACCAATTCCTCCACTTCTGACCTCTTAGGTTCTTTTAATACATCAATCTTATCATCTTCATTGGTCTTGGTATAATCAAGACCTGGATAACTGAAATGAAAAGTACCTACGACCAGCACCTTTGTTTTCTGCTTAGGATAGTAGCTAGCATAGGGCTTTAGAATTCCTTCATTCTCCTTTGATATTTTTTGAGCGTTTATTTTGGTTGTAAAAAAACCTACACTGATACTGGCAAGTAATAATAGACTGTATTTCATTATATATTGTTTTTAAAATTCTATACAATTTTATGATCTATTAAGAAGGGTACGATATATTTTACACGAACACCAGTTATTATTTCATCAACATTACATATTATAAAACATAGGTATTGGTTGTATAAAAACCATAGTTTATCCTATTAAAAGAATTGTTCGTACTAATTGAATAAAACAAATAGTATTTAAAAGTATTTTTGGAAAATGAATACTAAAAAAGAGTTTATATACAACGTACTAATTATATTGGCAATTATACTCCTTGATATACTTGGTGATTATATTATATTTAATAAAGATATTTTTTCTTCGAATTTTACTTTATTCTTATTTAAGACCACATTTACTATAACACTACTAACCATATATATTATAAATTATATATACAGTGTCCCAAAGTTCCTATTTAAGAAAAAATATTTACAATACTTCCTAGCATTCATAGTGATGATTCTATTATTTGCTGGGTTACGATTTTTTTTAGAAGAAGTAATCTTATATAATATCACAGGCAAGCATAATTACTTTTTTGATGTTCCACTATCAAAACTCGTTAGCAACTACGCTTGGGACTCTTTCTATTATACCCTAAGAGTTTGTCTAGTCAGTGCTGTAGTGTGTCTATTTTTTAGGTATAATGAGAACAAAGAAGAGATCTATCATTTACAGATTGAACAAGAAAAGGCAAAACTCTCTGCATTAAAATCACAGATTAGTCCTCATTTTTTGTTTAATACTTTAAACAATTTTTATGAAGAATTATATGATGACAAACCTAAAACAGCAGGTGATATTTTAAAATTATCAAAATTATTAAGATATGTTACCTATGAGACTAATGAAGATTTAGTTCTAGTAAATAAAGAAATAACCTTTATTGAGGATTATTTATACTTCTTCAAACGGAGATATGAAGATAATTTTCACGTACAATTACATATTGATGGTTTTGTACATAATCTAAAAATCCCTTCTCTTATTTTAATACATTTTGTAGAGAACGTATGTAAGCATGGTATTATAAATGATAAAAATCGCCCAGCTAATATAACATTGACAATTAATGATAATACGCTGGAATTAAGAACTAAAAACCACATCAGTACTTCTGACACATATACAGAGCCTGGTATAGGGACTAAAAATATTGAACAAAGACTTGGTTTTATATATAAGGATAGCTTTATTTTAGATTATCAGAAAAATGATAACCTGTTTGAAGCATATCTAAAACTTACGCTCTAATCCTATATAACCTGAATAATGAATAAACTATTTTCTTGTATAATTATTGATGATGAACCAGCAGCGATTAGATTGTTGGAGAAGTATTGTTCCAAGGTTTCATTTTTAGAAGTGAAAAATACCTTTACAAATCCATTAGAAGGGTTAAAATATTTAGAAAGTGAACCTGTAGATCTTGTATTTTTGGATATACAAATGCCAGAGATTACTGGAATCCAGCTATCAAAAATTATCAATAAAAAAACTAAAATAATTTTTACTACAGCGTATCCTCAATTTGCCTTAGATAGTTATGAGGTAGCTGCTCTAGATTATCTCCTAAAACCTGTTGATTTTGAGCGTTTTTATAAATCAGTATCTAAATTAAGAGTGACAAATGATACCGAAATAGGAATCAATCGAAAAAATGCGGAAGAATTTTTCTTTTTTAAAACGGATGGAAAAAACAAGTATGCTAAAGTTTTCTTAGAAGATATTATATACATCGAAAGTTTAAAAAACTACATAGCTATCCATTTACAGGATCAGCAAATTATTACCTACAATACCTTAAAACATTTTAAAGAAACCTTACCATCTTCTGATTTTATACAAATACATAAATCATATATCATTTCTATTAAACACATTGACAAAATAAATAATGATACTATTTGGATTCTGAGTAAAGAATTACCAATTGGAAACACCTATAGAAAATCATTTTTTGAGACTATAGATAATCATCAGTTTTAATTAAGAAATGTTATTTTTTTGCTTTTCTTTTAACCAGTTCCGCGATAATAGGCAGAAACTTATTTCCGGTTATTTCAGAAATCTCTATATACAGATCGGCAGCTTTAGTATATTCTTCTTTACCTTCCAGAACTAACGCATATAACAATTTAGACTGTACATCTTTAGGATCAAACACAAAACAAATATCTATATCTTTTTCTGCGTTTTCAAAATCTTTAAGTCCTAGATAATTTTCAGCCCTACTCCTATACAATGATAATTCCTGCCTATTTTCTATTAGAAAGGATAAAGAATCGGTTATTTTTTGATCGGCTCTAGCAAATCTTTTGTTCTCTCCTTCTTTTTTTATTTCATCTAAAAAATAAAAATAATCATCACAATCATGAATTAAATCTTTTTGTACAGTAAGCACAAGTTCCTCTCCAAGTCGTCTTCCTAATATCTCTGGATCGGTGCCTGTAGTATCTTGTAATGCAATGGATATTAATTGTTCTTGATGATTCAACAAACCCTTAGCAATACAATTAGCAAAAAAGTTTTGATCAATTTTTGTTTTATCTACTTCGGAGAAACAATTACACATACTATCTGCCACTTCTTTTTTAAAAGCTGGATCATCTATACTGAGTCCTTTATCAATCTTCTTTTGCTGAGCAAAAATTTCACGATATTCTTTTTCAGTAATACGTTGCACATTTGTCTGTATAACCATATCAGAGAAAGGAGATGTACTTTTTTGTACATATGAATTTTCGTTAGTTTCGAGAATGGCTACATCTATGGTAAATGATGCATCCATTTCTATATCATAAGGATTATCAACCACCTTATCTAATATTAACTTATATCCACACTCTGACCATTCTAAAGAAAGTTCGAGTTTCATTTTAGAAATCGAATTATACTCTTTTTGTTTATTTCCCACTCTATGGAGTAAAGAAACTCCAGTTATAGAATCTTCAATTTTAAAATAACCTTCCCTAAACTGATCGCATTCCTTTTTCTGTCCTAATGCAACTATAGAAATCATTAGGGAAATTAGTAGTAGTTGTATTTTCATTCTTTGGTATCTCTATTCTTTAGCTTTTATTGCGTGGTAATATACTACAATTACTTTACTAAAATTTATTGTCTTTTGTTCTAAAAAAGAATAGTTGGTCCCAGGTAGTTCATATTCAATCCTAATTTAACAGCATTTGGAAATTCATTATAATCATTAGCTTTCTCGGTAACCTCTAGCATAATATTACTTTCCTTATCAAAACATTTTATAGATAAAGTATCCTGATTTAGTTTAATAAATATTTTTGAATATACTCGTAAATTATAAGAGTTTTCCTTAATCAAAATCTCTCCTGATTTCATCACTCCATTATCAAAAATAGCTGTATGAAGTATACTTCCATTAGTGTCATACCTAATTACATTACCTTCTAATTTATAATCTTTTAAGGAATATGAATATTTTTTACTTTCTCTATTAGCATTATATACGACTACATCTTGATTATTTTCGGATATATAATCCGTAACAACTACTTGATTTTTAGATGTTTTTTCTTTTTTAACAATAGCACCATTTTCATACCACACCTCTTCACCTCTATGTACTTCTTTTCCTTGATATGGAAGGTCTTTTTTATATATCAACTTACTTATTAGGTTACCTTGGGTATCATAATAAATAGTTTCTCCTTCTAACATATCATTTGTATAATTCTTTACGGTTTGTTTATTTCCATTATAATCGTAATTAACAAAAGCTCCTTCTCTTTTATCATTTATATAATACCCTTCTTCTATTAATTTATTGGAATAATTCATTCGTTTATACACCCCATTTTTTTTAGCATTTTTAAATGTCAAATAAGAATTATTAGTATGGTTGTAGGCAACTCCTTCGTATGGTTTTTTATCTTTAAATAACAGCTCTGCAATCACTTCTCCACTTTCTTTATAAAAAACTGCTTTTGTATTTATATCTATATCTTCTATTAATACATATTCATATTCTTTACTAGTATTAGACATGTAGCGTTTCTTATATTTTTTACTTTTTACTAATGTACCATTATCCATCTCCTTATATTCCTCTACCACATCTGTATTACTAAAATACTTATACAAGATTCCTTGCTTTAATTGATGATCATATGTAGCTATCTCATTATCTGATCGATCATAAAAGATCTCTTTTGCTTTACTTCCCTTTTTATAAAAAAGAACCGAACGTTTTTTTGGTGTATCGTGATAAAACGTTACTTGTTTTAACGTTTTATAACCTTCATAAAATTGCTCTACGATACCAACTTTATTAGTGTCTTCTGGAAAATATCGATATGTTTTCTCAGAGATTTTATTTCCTTTTGAATATTTTGATATATAGTTAATTTTCCCTTTATAATTAATTCTATATCTAGTCCCATCCTCTTCACTTAAGTATTCATCTGAGTTAGATGTTACTTGACCAAGTTCTAATCCTTTTTGATCATAAAAAGTAGCTTTACTATTCTGAAATACACTAAAAGGAATATTGGTATCAGGATAGAAAGTAGTTTCTTTCATTAATGTACCCTGATTATATATAACCGCTCTACCAGTCTCTACTAATGTTCCTTGATATGGTTTATAGTCTTTATAGGTAAGCTTGCTAGCTTGATTCCCTTCTTTATCGTAATTAATCTCCTCTTTTTTGTACTTATTTTCAAATAAAATTTTTGACTTTGTTTTTTTATTTTTATAAAAACGTTCCATATATACTACATCTCCTTCCTCATTAAATTCTTCTATATACTCAATAAGATGCATTTCTTCTGGGATTGTATTGGAATAAAACTGAACATGTGTTCCATTTATAAAACTCCAACTCTTATTAGGATCTTCCAGAGCCACACTATGTAATAAATTCCCCTCTAGATCAAAATATTCTATTTTCTGTTTAGGCAATTCTACAAATCGATTTCTTAGTACACCATTCTGATAATAAGTTGCCACCACTCTACCGTTCTTATACTTATAGTCTCTAACTTGTTTTACTCTTAATGGACTTCTATAATAGGTAACATACACTCCCTTATATATTCCAGTTTCCTTTTCTCGTGTAGAAGTTCCAATGTACTTACCATCATTATCATAAAACTTGGTTTCATGAATTTCTAAATAAGTTCCTGTATTTTTTTTGAAATATTCATACCTAGCACCATTTAGATCTTTATCATAAACAACTTCTTTCAAGATACTATCACGTTGTACTAAATAGGTCTGCGAAGTTCCATTATTAAAATTAGCTTCTCCTGACACAAAACGACCATCTTTATATTGAGCAGTAAGTTTTTTATCTTTATAATAAGTAATAAAATCACCTTCTAAACGATTATTCTCATAAGTAAAAGATTGTATTACTTTCCCATTAGTATCATACCAAGTAACGACACCTTCCCAAAAATCATTGGTCGGGTTTGAAGAGGTACCTTCCATTTGTAAGGAACCATCTATATAATAATCTCTTATCAGGTATAACTCTCCTTTTTTAGATACCGGAGGACGATAAAAAGCTGCATCATCTTTGATTGATGTTTTCCAAGTTTTATCATACCAAATCGTATCATTTTGCCCAAAAGCCTTAAAATTCAAATTACTAATAACTATATATACTATTACAATAAAAACAGTGTTCCCTTTAATAATACTCATCCTATAATATGCTATTTTATATCAATTTATTTATGTAAAAATAACTATCGTACCAATAATAAATACCCCTGAAAACAAGGATTTTTTAAACCCTGAAAAAAGAATAACCTAAACTATTAGATAGCAAAAGCTCCTCTAATTGGGGGAAGAGGAGCTTTTTGGTAGGTTGATTATCATAGTTTAAATTGATAAGCAAAAAAAGTGTAGTTGAGTTTGTGTAGTTACTTTTATAATAGTTTATTCATTTGTGTTATAAATATATCTCCCCAAGGCCTGTAAATTTATTGGGGCTAAAACTTTCAGAACCTTGGACGGAAATAAATTGGTTGGTTAATTGAAATAAAAAAGGGTAATTAATATTGTTAGGATACAGGAACAACTTGTTGTTGTTGCTGTTGTTTGTCTAGTTCTTTTTTAGATAGGTCGCGGGTAAGCCAACCACCTCTTCCAGCAGTCGCTATTGCATATGGTGTAATCCAGAATAAAGTAAATGCATAAAACAAACTATATGGGTATGCCCATAAAGATTCGGACAAACTATGTTTTTTAGCATAAAAGAATGCCTGAATACTTGAGAATATAAGAATGCTCACTAGTGTAGAACTGAAAAATAATATTGGATATGTAGCTATAAAAAACACCATTAATAAAGTAGCAGGATACGCCATTACCATTTTTAACCATTGGTTTAATAATAAAATTCTAGTTCCCACTTTTGATCCTTCTCTAAAATTAGTAAAGGCAAACTTACTCATAGCAATATTTTCTCTAATATTACTACGCTCCCATCGGATAAACATTTTGTATAAATTCTTATAACGTTCTGGAGTATTTGTATACACATATGCTTTTCTCTGAAACAACACATTATACCCTTGTTTAAGAATCATATTAGTCATTGCTCTATCTTCTCCTATTTTAGAGACTTGTCCCATAAAAGTCTGAGTAATCCATTCTGCCCTACAATTCATAACGGCTTCTCTGCGATAAGCAGATAAAGCTCCAGGAGTGCATAATACAGAACCTAAAGTACTCTGTGCAGAACGTATAAACTCAAAACTAAAAGCAAAACTTACATTTAGCATTCTTGGGATTAACGCTTTGTCTCTATTTAATACTTTTACATTACCGGCAACTGCACCACAGGATTCATTAGTAACAAATGGTGAAGCCATCACACGAAGCGTATCCTCTTTTACAATAGAATCACTATCTACGGTAATAAAAACATCTCCCATTCCAAGATTAAATCCTCTGTACAGTGCATGTCTTTTTCCTCTATTCTCCGGTTGTTGATAGATAGAAACACGATTTCCTAATTCATTTTTGGCTTTTTTCATCCAATCCCACGTGTCATCCTGGCTCCCATCATCAATAGAAATAATCTGTAATTTCTCGATTGGATAATCACTTTTAGCTAAACTATGAAGTGTTTTATATACCAATTCTCCTTCATTATACGCAGGAACAATTACAGTACATAATGGTAATTCTTTATCAGATACAGTATCGGTCGTTTGATAACGTAGATATAAATATAATATATAAACTAGAAAGCTTACTTTAATCAAAAGCAATGAAATACCCGCAATCATTAAACTAATTCCCCAAACAGTATTCATTCTCTCTAAACGAATTTGTTCAAAATATGGTTGTAAAAAATAGAATAATGATGCAGCTCCAAATAATAATAAAAAAGTTATTAGCAGCACAAACGAAGAAGATCCATTTAAAATCATATTCTTCATTCGATTACCGATTGAGTTTCCTGCTATCGGTGTTTCTGCCATTTCAATTGTTCTTGATATCTCCATAATGTTTTTTTATTACCACTCAGGAAAACCAAAATTGATACCATTCACAAACACTACTGAATAACAGCATATTAGATAAAATGCCAAAAAACAAAAGTGTGTATATATTACACAACTGTGTATTTTCACCACGTTATTTTCCACAATTTCTGATTCGGATTCTCAATCCCTACATTCGTTTAGGACACCTTAAAGGATTTAGTTATTTTTGTTAGTATACTAGCAAAAAAATATTATTCTAATAGATGAAAAGAAGTATCAAAAACTACCTCCGTTTATTATGGCAGTCCGTACTCTTTTGGTCCTTAGCTATGGGGTTCTTTTCTATATTTAGATATTATGGTATTGATGAGGAAGAGGGTATCTATATGATTCAGGAATATCGAGGATATACAGGTACCATACGTGCACTAATGGGTTTTTCTAGTATTGGAATATTAATTGGATTCGTTTATGCTACAATTGATTTACTTTTTGACAAGTATGCCTCTAATAAAATATCGCTAGTTTATAATCTGATTATTAGAACTATATTTTATTTCATTACTACTGTGATCATCTTTACGATTATTATGGATATTTTTTCGGATATCTATAATCTTAACTTAGATACTAATAGAGGGTGGTGGAAAGAAAACAAATCATTTTGGGCTACTATTCTGTATATAGTGATGGTTTCTTTTGTGTTTTCATTTATAAAAATAGCTACAGAAAAATTTGGAAGAGGTGTTTTTATTAAAATGCTTCTCGGCAAATACAAGAGTCCACAAGAAGAGAAACGTATCTTTATGTTTTTGGACCTTAAGGATTCTACAACCATAGCAGAGAAATTAGGCCATTTTAAATACAGTCAGTTTATACAAGATTGTTTTTATGATCTTAATACTGTTGTCCCAAAACATGAAGCAGAAATATACCAATATGTAGGAGATGAAGCAGTATTGAGCTGGCCCTATAAAAAAGGATTAGCTAATAATAATTGTGTGTCTCTCTTTTTTGCATTTCAACAAAAAAAACAAAGTAAAGCTAACTATTATCAAGAAAAATATGGTATGATTCCTGAGTTTAAAGCAGGGTTACACGGTGGTAAGTTGATGGTTACCGAAGTAGGTGTCATTAAAAAAGAAATAGCATATCACGGAGATGTGATTAATACATCAGCCCGAATACAGGCAGAATGTAATAATCATAAAGTGAAACTTCTTATTTCTGAAGAATTATTACACGATCTTAGTATAAGTAGCAATTTGTCCGCAACGTTCCTAGGTAGTGTCTTACTAAAAGGGAAACAAAAAGAGGTAAATATTCACACTATAAAGAAAGCCTTGTAGCCATCTAAAAGGGCTAAAAACATATTCTTTTTTATATAATCAAAGAAAAAAGTAGGGTGAATTCGTACGTATGTGTTTTAGGTATAGAAAACAGAAATCACGTAAACTATACCAGTTATGAATTATACATTAAAACAATACTTGCAGCTTCTTAAGCAGTCTGTACTTTTTTGGACAATTGCTATGGTATTATATTCAATATTTAGATATTATGGTATCGACTCAGAAGAAGGACTAGCTATAATAAAAAAATATAACGGAACACTCGGAGCATTTTATTATTTTATAAAATTCATTCACATTGGTGTTTTAATAGGTGTCTTATATGCTAGTGTAGATTTTATTTTTAATGCATTAACTAGTAATAAGATTTCACTTACCAATGATATTATTTTAAGAACTCTTTTTCACTTTATCGTAACATTTACGGTATTTATGATGATTACAGATTTATTTGTCACCCTTACATACACTACTTCTCATACACACACCGGTTTATATTGCTTTAATAAATCATTTTGGGCTGCAATTTTGTATATCATTTTAGCTTCATTTGTTTTTTCATTTATCAAAATTGCAAATGAAAAATTCGGAAAAGGAGTTTTTATAAAAATGCTTTTAGGTAAATATAAAAACCCACAAGAAGAGAAACGTATCTTTATGTTCTTAGACCTTAAAGACTCTACAACCATAGCAGAAAAGTTAGGACACTTTAAATACAGCCAATTGATACAAGATTGTTTTTATGATCTTAATAAAGTAGTTCCTAAACACAATGCTGAAATCTATCAATATGTAGGTGATGAAGTAGTCCTAAGCTGGCCTTATAAAAGAGGGTTAGCAGATAACAATTGTGTAAATCTTTTCTTTGCTTTCCAACAAAGAAAACAGGCGAAATCAGAGTATTATCTCCAAAAATATGGTGTTGTTCCAGAATTTAAAGCAGGATTACACGGTGGTAAACTAATGGTAACCGAAGTAGGAATTGTAAAAAAAGAAATAGCATATCACGGAGATGTTATCAATACATCTGCACGGATACAAGGGCAATGTAATGCTTATAAAGTACCTTTATTAATATCTGATAAACTGATCCAAGATCTGAAGATTAATGCCAATTTAACGTGTCAATTTTTAGGAAGTGTATTATTAAAAGGCAAGCAAGAAGAAGTAAACATTCATACCATAGCGAGGGTATAAATAGCGAGGGTTTTGGGGAAAGTCCGAGCAAGTCGAAGCTTACTGTGTGTTGTAAGCTTCGGCTTTTTTTGTTTTTTATTGGACCACCTTTCGACAACACTTCGACAAGCTCAGTGTAACAGCTCAGGGTTCGAACATCCGAGGGCTGTACTTCGGTAAACTCAGCAGCCGCGGAGCAGAAGTCCTTAGTAATCACCCTTCGACTACGCTCAGGGTTCGAGAATGTAACCAGCCGAGGGCTGAGCGGAGCCGAAGCCCGACAGGCGCGGTGTGACATCTCAGGGTTCGAAAATAAAAAACATCCCATTAAACATATAATCGTTTAATGGGATGCTTACCAACAAATAGTTAATATTCAATTATCGAATACTAGCTACTGTATCTAATGCTTTGTCAATCTGTTGTTCTCCATTAAGAATTTCAAAGACTTCTCTTCTAGCGATAGTGTCCTTCAAGCTCTGGACTAACACCTTGGCAACATCTCCTCTTGGAATAGAACCTTTTTTATTATCTAAACTTGTTGCTAATCGTATTTTTCCCGTTGGTACTTCATCATTCAGTGTACCAGGTCTAACAATCGTAAAATCTAAACCACTATTGGCCAGATATTCATCAGCATCATTTTTAGCCTGTAGATAATCTTGTAATTTATCAGACTGCTGTGGAGCGTCTGCTCCTATAGAACTTAACATAACGAGTTTATGAACTTTATGTTTTTTAGAGGCGTCAACAATTTTCATCGCTCCTTTACGATCTACAGTTTCTAATGCTTTTCCTTTTGATCCTGCTGCAAAAATTACTTTATCTATACCTTTAGTTACGTGAGTAACATCTTCGGATAAGTCGGCTAATACGGTTTGTATGCCTTGTTTTTGAAACTTTAGCTGCTGCTCTTCTTTTCGCACCATTGCAACCGGTTCAAAATTATCTTGATTATTTAATTCATTAATGACTTTATTTCCTGTGGTACCTGTGGCACCTACTACTAGTATTTTTTCCATACTTTAATATAACATTCAAGAACGCCAAAAACAAGTAAAAAGGCTCGTTTAACTAGGGTTTAACGGATAGTTATAAAGAGTTCTTAATAACAGTAAGTAAAATTTAATACTGATTCTGGAATAATCGAAACCCGCAGTAATCAGGGTTCGAGAATATCAGTATCCGAGGGCTGAGGCTCTCGAAGCCCGGCAGGCTCAGCAAATCACCCTTCCAGAGCCTCAGGGTTCGAACATCCCAGGGTTGAAGCTCTCGAAGTCCGGCAGGCTCAGCAACCGCAGAGTCAAAGTCCGGTGACTTCGAGAGCCTCAGTCACCTAATACTATAATAAAAATTTAACATTTTTTGTTGTTTTAGGGGTACTTCAGAGGTACCTCACTCCTATTTATGTACTACTCTCCTTCTAGTTCCGATATAGGAAGTTCCTGTGTTAAACAGAAGTGACACTTCCTTCTGACACAAGAGTTACTTCTCTTTACACCTAGCCATGCTTCTTATTAGAAGTACCCTTACCTTTTACTAGAACTAACCCATGCAAAGCTTTGGCTTACAGCACCTACTATGATAAGTCCCCTAAGCGAAATACTCATCTCGATATGCCTAATTATATAGGTACCCACTCCCTGGTAATGGCAGTAGGTTTTGAGTATTCTTAGACAATTTTTGTTAATGAGAAGTTAATTTATGAACGCCCATACTGTAATAAAGATTACCATAGTTTTAGGCACATAAAATATAAGATGCTTAAGAAGTTTTCAGGACAACATAGGACAATACGGACCAAAATATCAAGAATATCAATGCTAACATTAACCTTCTTAAACGAACAATATCCTTATGTAAGCTGCAAACATTAGGATTATTCTTTAGAACTTTTAGTGGTATAGTACTGCCAAGGTTTATCTCAGGATTATATGGAATTTTTTGAATCTCAGAATAACTTTTTTCATCTATTTTATAGGAAAGCCCTACTTTCATTACCTGTCTTGTTCCTTTTAACAATCTTGAAGTAACTGTTTGAAAAGCTTTATCGGCCTGACATAAAATTACAGTAGCATCAATAGTAAGTGATAAATATTTAAAACTGAAATATCGATATCCTTCGTACAAAGTATACGCAACTAATACTATTTCTATGATGCTAAGGTATATGATCATCTCTATTTACTTTACTACTTTACAATTTGATTTATGAACATCACATTTTTTTATCTTCCTTAATGGTTCCGTTCCTACCACAATATTATTAGCAATAAAAGTAGTTCCTGTATCTAAGCGTACTATGGTATATGTAGGCTGCGCTGCTTCAATTGCTTTAATAGATGTAACGGTTCGTTGCATATCATTTCCTTGTAGAACATCTCCTACTTTTAGTTGATAAACCCAGTCATAATCATAGTCTTTTATTGTTTTCGAAGGATTATAAGAAACCCAATCTCCATTGGCTCGTAATAGAGGATGGTCATTGGTACATGTTATCGTTGATTGATCATCAAAAGTAATGGTAACTAGGTTGTTGTGTATTGGGCTAGCTACTTCTTCTACAATAGTAGTGATATAGGTTTTTGTTTGTTTATGATAAGATACTACCTGATCACCTACTTTTACCAACTCAATTGGTTTTTGCGTAGCATTAGCCATGGTGATCATAGTCCCAGCAGCAAAACAATGCACATCAATCCCATCAAAATAGATTTCTGAAATCACGGTATCATCATATTTTTCTCCTGGATATACTTCTAGAATTTCAAATTTGATAGTCCAATCCGGTAACTTGGAAAGTTCATCATAATTATCGCGATCATCGTTACCAATTGGATCAACCGTAAAATGATTAGTTGCTCTTTGATCTTTTAAGTCTAAAATAGCATACGGTTTATCATCTATATACATTTTTAGTTTTTTAACTCTACTATTTGCTTTCCAAGCTTTTTCGCTTTTTACATACCCGTTTACTATACTAATTTTAGTAATCCTAGGATTTTCCTGAGGAAAACTAAATTCCAAAAACTCGCCAACTCCATATCCTTCAACTCCCTCTACCCAGGCATTTTTATAATCAAAATCATGAGAATTTTCAGGAACATATGATGTTTTCCCTTGTGTCTTTAAATAAGAAGAAGCAGAAACCTTAGCAATACTAGCACCACAATACCAACTACATCCATCAGTACCTACTTGCCAATAATCGCTATGCACCTCACTTACCTTCTCTAAATCTTGTTGTTCCTGTTTTGTAAGATCTTTATACTCAACCCCATTTTGCATCTTTTCCCAGATAACTTCGCAAGCTTTCCAATTTCTATTAAACTCCTGCTCACCTTCCTTACTAAATTCTAAAAGTTCTACAGAAGGAATCAATGCTTTGATTTCCTGTGCAGTAGTTACCATAGAGCATAACAGCAGTACATAAAAGGACAATATAGGTTTCATCTTATTCGCTTTTTTGGGGCAAGAAGTTATTATAGATCATCTTGTTACCTAACAAAGATACTATTTATAATAAGGAGATTAAACAAGTGTTAAAATTTTAATACAAAATATGCCTAATCAAACAATGTTTTGTTTCTGATTTTTTGGTAATATCTAATTCAAAAATGCTAATATCAGAATATCAATCTAAATCATTATAGGTTATAAAATTTAAATCAAGAGGTATATTATGATATATTCTAATAGTAAATTAAACTATATATTAAATATACCCGCAATTGGGTATATTTAATATATAGCATTTCCTTTATTTTTGAGTGAACTAAAAACTTTATAAAATGGGCCGAACAATTACTTTCTTTTCTTTTTTATTTTTAACAATTGCTAACCTTCATGCTCAATTATCTGATAAGGATGAAGAAGAGAAATTTAAAACGGATGTAAAACAATTATATCAAGACAAATCATATAATGAAGAGAAATTCATACATTATAAGGCATTAAACATTATTTTTAATAGAGAAATCAACAAACTATTAACGGAAGCTTCTGATTTATCTACACGAGCAGCGTTTGCTACCTTAGAAGAAGAAAACAATAGACTAACGTTGGGATATTCTATTAATCCTAATAACAAAACAACTAGTGGAACTGACTATATAAGGTATATATGGAGTATGGGAATCCAGGCAGACATAGAAGACAATTTCTCTAGTCTCTCTGTAGATAGTGAAATACAAAATGACATTGGTGTTTTTGTGAAATTCACTCAACTTTTTCACGGAAACATTGGGTATACGGACAAAGCAAAAATAAAAAAGTTTAGAGACGAGTACTTGCTTGATCAGGCATTATCATATAAATATGATAAATATAAAGAATCCCAGAAAGAAACAGATTTAACTATTGAAAAGAAAAAATCACTTGATCCTACTATCAATACAGAGGATGAATATAATAATGCTTATACTGCTGCTGTAAAAAACACTTATAATGAAACATTAATTGAAGAAGCTGAAACTATCACTAAAGGAAAATATATCAAAGCTTTAAGAAAAACATGGTGGTCAGCAAGAATTTATATGCCAATAAGTACCACGGAATATGAGGTCTTTAAAGAAGAATCGTCTCCTAGTTCTGAAACTAAAAGCTTTTATCCCTTATCACTAGAAGGTTCATTCAGTTATTATCGTAAATCAATGCGAATAGGAACGATGCAGTTTACAGGTTCTTATAATGGTTTTATGAATAACTCTATAGCAGCAAATATTCTTAAAGAAATAACATTTACCTCTTTACCTAACAATACTCCTACAACACCAGTAGAATTAAGCACCCAAAACAAATATATTGGTGAATTTGATTCTTTCATTACCCATAATCTTAAAGGTGATTTTGTTTACTTTTATCGTGATTTCCCTGTTGGGTTAAGTGCTTCTTTTGATTATTCATTTGGAGAATATGAAGCATCAACTTGGAAAATAGGAATTCCATTTTACCTAAAAGGTAAAAACGATGATTCTGCTATTAGTGTAGAATTACAATGGAGAGAAATACACGAAAAAACCTTAAGCGGTAAAAGTACGCACGCACTAGGATTTAGTATCGGTATCCCATTTGGTAATTATGTGAATCAATAATATTTTACAACAAACAAAAAGACAAAAAATACCCCCAATAGTTGCGTCCAACTATTGGGGGTGTTGTACTAACCCTTCGGCTTCACTCAGGGTCCGGAATCCGAGGGCTGAGGCTCTCGAAGTCCGGTTCAACTAGAATCACCCTTCGAGAGCCTCAGGGTTCGAACATCCGAGGATTGAGCGTAGCCGAAATCCGGTGACTTCGAGAGCCTCAGTCACCTAATATCACGATAGGCAATGGACAATCCTGGCAACGTATCCAAATCTCCATTCATTAATGCTTCCTTTTTCGCTCTGCTCCATCCTTGTACTTGTTTCTCTCGATAGAATGCCGTATCGATCCTATCATATTGTTCGTAGTATAATAACCTAACAGGTAATCGTTTTTTTGTATGATTAGCTCCTTCACCATTTTGGTGTTGCTGCAATCTTCTATCTAAATCTTTTGTGCTTCCTGTATAGTAACTGCCGTCACTACATGCTAATATGTACATATATCCTGTCATCCTTTATGATAGTAAAGTATTCATATTACTATGTGTCGGCATTAAAGCAATTGTTACCCTATGATTTCACCCTTCGACTCCGCTCAGGGTTCGGTAATACATAATGTTCAAAAATATCGTTTCCCGAGGGCTGAGGCTCTCGAAGCCCGGTTCAACTAGAATCACCCTTCGAGAGCCTCAGGGTTCGAAAATAGTTAAGGATTCGAGAATAGCTAGAGTACGAAACTATAATGAAGATTTAGATTTATCTAATTTAGGATACCAAGCTTCTAATACAGAAAAAGATCCTTTAATATAATATTTATACGCATCTACATTATAAAAACCTGAAAGTATACTTGGTAATACCGTAGGGTAATCCACAGCTAGATCTATTTGTTTGGGTGTTTTTATCCAAATATCTGTAAAAAAAGTTTCTGGATCTATTACTTCTACATAGACATAAATGTCTTTTACAAATTCATCTTTTATACCCTCTGCAGCTCGCGTTAACGCATTGAGATATGCTTTTTTTGAAGCTTCAGAATCCTTTTGAGAAACTAGTGATGTCTTTACCATCAGTAATAATTTTTGATCGTTTTTCTTTATTTTATAAATACTAACCGTATCGTTTGAAATATTAAGATGCGTTTTGATATGATTACTAACCGCTTCTGTTACGGTCTTATTATGATTTAACCAAGAATTACTTAGCTCCTGCGTTTGGCGATATATCAATCTGCTTACGGCTTCTCTTTCTAATTCGTTGTTGTCTTCTATTAGATAATGTAATGAATTTGGATATTGCTCGAATAACAATTCGTAGTACGCTTGATCTATTTTATCTAAATAATAGAAATATGTAGAATATTGTGGATTTTTATGAGATAAGTATCTAGATATACTATCCGTAGGCTTCATATTATTTATGATACCACTATATGCCATATTCAAAGATTCCTGATATCGAGATATTTTTTCGTGAAGGTGGTACGTAGTAAATAATTGTTTTAAGGTATCACTAACCGGATATATGTTAGAAATGTATTCGGTATTAGTAGCATAATGTTTTATGTACACATCATCTTCATATTCATCCCAAAAACTAATGATATTATGATGCTTCTTTGATAGGTCAGCCACTGTATAGTTTTGATAGACTATCGTATCTCTATTATGTATTGCTGTTATTTTAGCATATAAGGTACTCCAACTTCTTGCTGCATATTTTAGTTTTGCATATTGATAGTCTAAATCCTGAATCACATCCTTTTTAGCCTTGAACTTAATAATTGTAGCTACTTTATTAGTATCATATCTAGATTTCAAAAAAATGAAACTAACAAATAACACAACAAGGCACGTAATAATCACTAAGATCTGATATGCTTTCTTCTTTGTATCTGACATGGTTGTTTTATGATTTGAAATTCATACATTTTATTGCTTCTTTTTGGGATCTAGCAAATTGTTATGACAAAATATAAAGACTCAAAATCTTACTTACTATCAATAATCATCCAGAAAATTGAAGCTCTCAAAGTCTTACCCTTTTTCTACTTTCCGAAACCCGATAGTGGTTTTCTGTTGGTTGTTTATCTCCGAAAGATGTGTTTCGAAATTGGTCTTCATATTTTCTGGTAGCGTTACAGATTCTGGTTGTGTCCACGCTAAATTATTTGCAGGCCAATCACATTTTTCTTTAAAATAGGTCCATTTCTGTAATCGATCCGTGCAGGCTTCAAAATTATTACTCCAAAAAGCATGTCCTACCCGATAATTATCGTAATAATCCTCATGACTGTCAAACAGATAATAAATTAGTTCCGAGGCTTTTAGTATATTATTCCAAGCTTCGCTTTCTGAGATATAACCAGCCATAAATGCCCATCGACTCATTGGTATAACTCTAAACAAATCAAATCCCCAAATCAACTTCTTAGGCTTATTATTAATTACTACACCACATTTTTCTATATACATAGGATCTACTTTGGTAAGTCCAGAGATTTGATTAATCATATCACTTGCTGCATCTGATGAGATATCCTGTGCAAACCATTTAGAATGCATCCCATCAAATAAGCGAGCTATCATCTCATGGTATTGTTCTTTATTAAGTACTCCCCAATCTTCATTAAGGTATTGCTGATACAACACATCTTGCTTTATATCAAACCTTTGCGATTTAAACTTCTGTTCTCCTAAACGAATATTACACGGAAAAACTTCTAAAGTTTCTGACCAAGCACCTCCATAAAACATTTGCACTAAATTGAGCCTGATTGCTTTCTTTTGATCTAGATTCAATGAAATTACATTTCCCAGCTTATAATAGGTTTGCTGTTCTTTTATTGCTAGTTTTCGTTGCTTATTAAGAAATGAAATTATAAAAAATAAAGAGATAATTACTCCAACAATTATTGCAAGAAATTGAGGTTCTACCAAGGTACTTAATGGCATATCATTACCGTTAGATAGATTACCAAAAATATCAAAAAGCCCCATCCCTACTACCAACATAAAAAATAACGTCGCTGTGCCTAAGATGGACAATCCAACTTTGGCGTTCTGTTCTAAGTTTTGATACGCCTGTAAAAAGGTATCATTCTTTGGTGGGTTAACACGACTTAAGGGCGTATTTTGTAATAATTCCATAATCAAACTATTCTGCTGTGATTTTATAATTCTTGGTTTTATTACTTATTACTTGCGATTCGAATCTCCAACGCTTGTCTGAGGAAATAAGCGTTATCTTCTGAGCTTTTTTATCAGCTTTGAATTTTCCTTGTATTTCCTTATTAGCAAAACTACTATGGTCTGACTCTAAAGTATCAAAGGTAAGTTCCCCTATTCCTGTACTAGTTACATAAGTACACGTACTATCTACTGGATTAACAGCTATTACTTTAATCCATCCATGAGCTAAAAAAGGTTTTTTCTTTTCGTCCAATGATTGATTAATAAATCCATAAAATTTATCCCCTTGACTAGGTAAAGAAACAAACTCTTCTATATTCATTTTTACTTGTGGATTACTAAAAACAAATAAGTAAAAAACTAATGCAAAAGCACCAATTATTCCAATAATAGTAGTAGAAAAAATAACTTTTCCGAATGTCGAATACGTTTTTCCTGCATCTATAACCGGATACTCTTTAGCATATTCAACAGCAGTTTTTTTCATTTGCTGTGTCCATTCTTTTTTAGGGATTTCGGTGCGCTCCGGAGTTGTGTAAAAAGCAATTACAGGTTTCTTCTGAATATTTTGAACCAAGCCCGTATTTATAATCTTTTTATGCAAGCGAACTTCCATCATCACTTCCATGTTCGTATGTGGAGATACAAATTGACTTTTGAGTGTTTGATAATGTTCTAAATGCTCACTGATAGTAATAATAGGCATAATGAGTGTTGTTAGTTTGTACCTATCAAAATAACCACTGATTTAGATCAAAATCAACCCTGAAAACCACTGTTTAATGAGGGAAGATTTCTTCTAATTACAAAAATTTAACTGTATTTATTGGAATAACAGTAAGTCGACAAAGATTATTCCTTATTTACCAAACGAAGATATTTCTGATCAGCGCATTCTCCAAATACAGTAAACGGATTCATCGCATTTCCGTAATTCTGTATTACAATTTCATCATCATCGTAACTGCCTTGTACTTCTTTTTTAGGATCATCACTAAGTAATCCTTGGAAAGTAATATATCCATCTTTTATGACAAATATTCCCGTATGTTCTCGTTTACTGGTTTTTAGATAATATTGATTTCCTTCTAGCTTGATTTCTAATCCACAAGAAGATTCTGTTTCTAATGTGTATACTTTTTGATACAACCGATAACTTCCGTAATATCGTAGCAATTGTTTTGATTTTTGAGTTATCTCTTTTTCATCACAATCATCTTCTCCTTTCTCAAAAGTTTCCATGGTCGTAGTTTCCACATTCACTTTAATATCATAAAACCCATTGTTTTGATTATGGTCCATAATCAGGACCTTACCTACACTCGTAAATTCTCCTGTACATCGCATATCCCATTCGCCCCAGTAAGAGTTTATTTCGAAAGCGTCTAATACGCGTACCAACGCATTCTCTTCCTGAATAAAGAGAGAAATGGTAGTTGAATTATAAGGATTCGGTTTAGATGCTCCTATATAAAAAAGTGTAATTCCAAAAGCTCGCTTTCCATCGGTAACATTATAATTGGCTGTGTCAATGGATATCTCATCGATACGAATAGCATCAGAATACCAACTTTCCTTTTCATAAAACTGTTGCTTAATCTCTGCTGTTTCCGAATCTACCACCAAAATATAACTGTTTAATGTAAAAACGTCC
Source organism: Aquimarina amphilecti (assembly GCF_900109375.1). Lineage (GTDB taxonomy): Bacteria > Bacteroidota > Bacteroidia > Flavobacteriales > Flavobacteriaceae > Aquimarina > Aquimarina amphilecti. Next base: position 439,459 of record NZ_FOAB01000001.1, on the reverse strand, counting down.
CAATCGTACTCTTGACTAGCTACTGTAGGAATCACTACTACGGTACTAGTCTCATCATAAGGCATTACTTTTTGCACCACAAACTGCTCATACACTTGTTTGGGTTGTACTCCTAATTGATCTAGAATTTTAGTAATAAACGGTGTTGGTTGGAAAATATCTTCGGATTGATCAGATATCTCATTGGATTCAGCAGGTTCTTCAATACTTTCTACAGCATCTTCTACCTTTTCTGGAATGCTTTCTACTGCGTTTTCTACCTTGGTAGTTATTTTATTTTCTTGTGTTGTATGACAGGAAATTAATAGAATAAGTATTATAGAAATAAAGAAAAATCTATTTTTCAACATTGAATCTTGTTTTAATATTATTAGATATATTATCTGAAATCATTAAAAAATTATAGTCTACATAACCGTTTGGAATTATTGACTTATATGCACCAGTCATTCCATTATAGTGAAATCTTATTATTTCTATTTGATTATTCTTAAAAACAAATTCATAATTATTTAAATCTTTTAATTCAAATGGTCTACGTTGTTCTAAGTGACTTTCAATAATATCAAATTCTTCTTGATCCTCATCCTTAGTTAAATCTAAATCATCCAAAATATCTTGAAAATATTTAGTGTAATCATCATTGAAAGATTTCAAAATGGTGTCGGGGTTTACAAATACAACATCATAATTAAGAAGCTTATTTTTTTGAAGATCTAATGTCAAATACTTAAAAAATTGATCATAACTACTAAACTGATTGTAACTATATTTAATTGTAACAATACCTTTGTTTTCACTCTGTATTTTGTATCCTTCAGGAGAATATACGCACTCGTTAATCTGATCTTTTTTAAAACAATCTGAAAAAAGTTTTTTCTTTATTTCTAATCGTTTTTGAGGATCATTAGATTTTAATTCACCATTCACTGAAACGTTTTGGACTTCTTTTTGAAGTTTATTGATTACTTCACTACTTTCATTATCAATTTTCAATTCTTCAAAAACTGCATAAGATTGATTTATAAGTAAAGAGTCTTCAAGAATAATTATTTTGGTCTTTGAATTTTCTGTTTTATTTGTTTGTGAATTACAAGAGACAAAAAACGTAATTGATATTATATAAATTAAATATTTCATATTTAGCATTTAGAAAAACTAGGATTTAAGTACACCTAATTCTTATCAATACTTGCGCACCCTTCGTACATTTTACCATTTATGGTTATGAAAGTTTCATACACCAAATAATTATCTGATAGTCCTAAAGAGCAAGATTTATCTGATTCTAACTTATAATCAACTCTTCGAATTAAACCAAATGCTTTATTATCTAATGATTTGAACATTAAATTGAAGCCTGACTGTTTATCATAATAGAATTCACATTCAAAACTTTCTTCTCTTAAAGAATCAATTTTTTTAAATAAAAGCTTAGATGAATTTATTTTAAATTGCCAATATGGCTCATCTCCTTCACCAATAAAATATAAGTTACTAGAATCCAAAATTTTAACTAATTCCTCTGGTTTTAATTGATCTCTTTGTGAAAGAGAGTCTTTATGAACAAAAACTATGAAATCTTCCTTAAAAACTTTTAGTTCATTTTGATCATTATATTCACCTAAAAAAATTACTTCTTCTTAATATTTCTCTTGACAACTAAGTATTGATGGAGAGATAATAATAAACAAAATCGTTACAATAACAAATAAAAAATTACTGCTTTGCTTTATCATTAGCTTTAAAATTACAACTATTTACAAAAGACCTAATTTCCATATTGTTTACTCAGAAACAATGCCTTTGAATGTTAATAAATCTTTTTTTAATGTGAATTCAACTTGTTCTGAAGAATTACTACTGTCTAAAGTAACATAATAAATAATTATACTATTAAGGACAGAATTATTATCATCTACTTTTGTTTCAAAGTATGTATAATGATCTGTTACATTCAACGTTTCATCTTCTTGACTACTTATAAATCTTTTTTCATCTGAGAAATAATGTTTAAAAAAGGAACGATAAAGTATTCCTGATTTTAACCAACTATTATCATAATCTAAAATATTTGAAATCTTATATGTGGTAAAAAAATCTCCTCCATCGTTGGAATAGAATTCATAGTTTTTAGAAAAATACTGATCCTTATTTTTATTTATCTCAAAATATGAACCCTTTTCTGAATAAAAAGGTTCATATTCAAAAATCACTTGTGATGAATCTATGTATTTTTTTAATATTAGAGTCTCTTTATCTTTTTCTTCTGTATTTTGGAAACCATCAGGTCTAAAAAAGTTGTAATCAAAATTGATATCTAATAAATCAACACTCGATTTATCTTGGAAATATGTACCACAATTACCTGTTGGTTTTACTGTTTGTAAGTTTTTAGCACTAATAGTTTTAACTTTCGTAAAAACCTCTATCAATTTATCTTTTTCATTCTCTGTTAATACTCCAGACAAGGTCGAATCTTGAATTGCTTTAATGATTACAGAAAGTGATGATTTTTTATGTTTTTGTACAACAAATTGATTGAAAATTTTGTTTTCTCTCTTTTCTAAAATTAAAGTATCTAAACAGCCTTTTTTGATTACTGAACTTAATGGAACATCTTGTACCTTTTCCTTCTTAACTGAACTACAAGTTATTATAGAGCAAAGTGTTAAAAAAACAACAAATAATCTCATGTTTTTTAATTTAAAGTTATTCCTAATGAAGAAGATTCAATTATTGTGTAATACCAACGCTCTTGATTAGTTGAGTCAATGTATTTAGTAATATCGTACATAAAATGAAAAAATTCCTGTACTCCAGGTATAACTTGACATCCTGTTGACCAACCACTTACATTATCATCAATTTCCTTACCACCAAAATTATCAATAGTTGTTACCGCTTTGCTGTCTAAGTCATTAGCTACCATCTTAACGGTATTTTGAAATCTATTCTTCAAATCTTCTGGTAATACTGTATTAGTATCCCATACCGCAAATGCATTGGTAATCTCATTCAAATCCGTTGTAGCTTTATTAACTTTTTCATTATATGTATTTGTGTCATTAGTTTTTTGTACAGTAGTTCTATTCAGTTTGGTTATAGTACCACCGCCAGGTTGTCCATCAACATTATCAAAGTTCTTTTCTTCATGAAATTGTAATTTAACAATACTTTCAAAAACTTCTTCCTTTTTCAATTCCTTTAAAACATCAGCAATCGCGGTATCATCATAACTGCTTTCTAAGGTACCATCATTTGATTGCTCATGGTGATACATAAGTAATTTAACAGCATCATTTTTATTACTTGCATATTTTGCGCCTACATAAGCCTGATAAGAACTTAATTTAATGTTTTTTTCAACATTCTCTCCATCTTTGATTTGTATTTTTTTATCAGTATCAGTAGAACCTAAAACACCAGATAAAGTGAAATCTTTGGTATAATTCTCAAGGTTTTTGTAACAGCTAATACTTTTAGGCGTATTTCCTGCTCCCCAATCTGACAAAATCTTGTAAATTTTCACAACGGTCAAATAAGCTTCTCTATCATCTCCATAATAAGTATCTACATTATTTCTATTATACGCTACCCCGTAAGAATCAACTGCTGTAGGAATACCAACTGGTTTTCTATTACTAATAAGCTTAAAATGTATATCCAAACCTTTATCATTGCTTTCTAACTTATTATCATCACTTTGAGGTTTCTTTCGATAAACGTTTTTACTCCTAAAAGCAGGAATAATTACTTTCGATGAAACAAATTTATGTAGACCTAGAAACATGTTTGTTGTTTGTGGTAACATTTTACCATTCTTTTTATTAATTTTCCAAGGCTCTGTCGTTGCTATATATTGTTTAATTTTTTTAACCCCTCCATCTTTCCATGCTAAAATCATACTATCATTAAAACCTACATCTTCGGTAGTCGACGTTACCATTTCCCTTCTTATTGATACTAAGTTCATTAGTCCGTCTTCTTCTAACCATAAACCATTTCTAGCTAACATTACATTTTTGAGAAAATCATACAATTCTGTTTCGCTTGCTGTTTGTAAATTTACCATTGCAAAACTCTGACCATCATATTCCATTGCGGTGTTGTCCTCTTCTTTTAATAAATCCTCATAGGTTGTTTCCAAAATATCAGAAGAAAAATCTGTTTTTGCTTTACCATCTACATCATTTAAAATATTATCAATATTATCTGCGGGAGCATCGGCATAGGTAGTTTCGATAGCATATTTAGCCTGTTCATAAATAATCGCTTCGGTAGCTTCATCTGGAATAATTAATATATCATCATCTGCTGGAATTCCTTTCAAATCCGTCGGCCTAGTATATGTGAAATTATCATTCTTATCTGATAATAAATGCATAAAATGTACAATACCATTCCAGTTAAAATTCTCGAACAAAAATTTTCGAACGTCTGTTGTTTTATGAACTTCGGACTTTTCATCTTCACCAGCTCCTAAAGTAAAAGTTATGTCTTCTCCTTCTCTAGTTACATCCCAAGGAAAAGGTTCAACAACAGTTGGGAATTCTATTGTTAAAAATTTATCCTGAAAATTATCAAAAGTTGCTCTTCCCATAATCTAATCTTCTTGTTTTATTGCCTTTAACTTCACTCTAGTTTGATCTCCTGTAATACTCACATTTCTGATTACATCATTTTCCAATCTGTTTCCCTGATACTCATAATCCAAAGATTTATCATCTAAATTAATTGTAATACTTTCTCCAACAGCATCTTGCGTTTCAATCACCAAATAAATTTCATCATCAACTTCGATCTCATCTTTTTCTAATACTTCTCCTTCCTTATCTTCAAAATGATATCCTAAAAACTCCGGTTCTTTCTCCTCCCGCTCTGTAATCGGTGTAGCATTCGTAAAAGGGTTGCTTGGATTCCAGTTTTTTTCAAAAATCTGACCCCGCACTCTCTGGATACCTGGCGACAATACTAATTCCATTTTTAACGGACTATTACCTTCTGCATTAAATTTTTCCTCTAAATGAACACAATGGCAATTCGCAAATTCGAAATCAAATAGTTTACTAAATCCATCCCGTTTAAAAAAACGAACATATCCGTTATACGTGGTATGCGTAGAAAACATCCAATCGTAAAACAATTCATCATTCTTAGTGGATTCTATTAAAACATTGATTTTACCATCCTGAATCGTAGTTTTAGGACGACCATTGCTATCCATCAGTTGCTGATATAAAAATGTACTGTCAATTACATTTCGTTCTTCGTCATTAATAAATAGTTTTGCCTGAAAGGCCATAAGCGTTTGAATTTGGTATTTGGAAAGCTGAAAATATCAAAAATATATGTAACAACGGTTACCATCACGAATTATTTCGATATAGGTATATTTTCCCGTGATAAACTGTTAATTTAAATATAGGTAATCTATTATGTAAGAAATCAAATGACTATAAAATCCTTTATAGTATATCGAACGAAAGAATATTTATTTAGAAACAGGAGATTTGGTTAAGCTTTTAGCCCAAGTAATTGCATCACCTAAAGATTCGAAACTACGAAACCTACTTTTTATGAAGAGCTTTTCTATCAACGCATTAAGTATTCCTTTTTTAGTATAACTTATAATTGCATATCCACGCATTTTATAATCGCTTCTATAAAACTTAATCCAATCACTCGGTTTTACCGCATAAGAATGTACACGATTAGTAATATAGACTACGTTACCTCCATCATGATCATACAAATTGGTTAAGTCTTCTACCAAAAGTTTTGCGTGATCAGCCCAAGTAACTACAGTATCTTCTTTAAACTCACCAACCACAAATCCATCAAATAAATAAAAATTTCCGAAAGGATAATTTAATTCGTGTATAGCCTGATTATAAAATATAGAGTCTTTAAGGTATTGCATAGGAAACAAATGTATTATTTTTCCAAATCTAAACTACTTGTAATTCACTTAATTTTCCCTTTTAAATCGGTAAATAGCAAAAAGGTGTCGACGAATGAATTGCAGACCATTAGCACTTACAGAAAAAACCGCTCTAAGGAAAAGAGCGGTTTTAATTAATCTTGGAGTATTCATGCGATAATTAATTCTTAAGCAGCTTCATCGTTTTAGTTTCTCCACTAGCAGCAGTGATCTTCACAAAATATAATCCTTTGTACCCTTTTAACTCTACATTAAAATGGTCTGCTTCTTTTTGATGATCTGCGTAAATAACATCACCAGCCATATTTCGGATAACAATCCCTACATCTGTATAGCTATCATTAAGCTGTATCGTAACTTCCCCTTGGGTTGGATTAGGATACGCATTAAAATCTATAGTCTTGATTTCTTCAGGTTGTACAGCATCCTCGCGGTCATTTCCTTTTCCTCCGAAATTACCTATGGTAAACTGTTCTCCACCCATTGGTTGGAATTTCTCATCTGTCTGTAGAATATTATAATTTAGATATGTCCCTTCTTTTAATTCCACTTCTGGTTTAACCAATAATTGTAAACTAAAAGTTTCATAAGGTTCTGCTTTGACTTCATAAATTCGAGCCTTAGGTTCATAAACTCTATAGACATTTCTATCAACCCGCTCAATTCCTTCCATCTTAGCGTTTGCTATAATTTCATTTAACTTCTCATCAGGGATTATATAAAAAGCTCCTATCTTTTCAAATGGTATGCCAGTTTTATTTTCTGTTACATCCAATGATAAATTAATAGCTCTAACTCGTTTGTCCACATTTCTTATGAATACATAAGGTGCGGTATTGTTAAATGCATTGATATCATATACACTTACATTTTTCCAAGCAATGTTATTATTGTTTCTAGTATTGTTCCATACAGAAGTTCCTTCTGTCCCGATTGGATCTGTAGCAGACTCTATTCTTGCTAATAAACAGAAGTGATGTACATCATTTATAAAATCTGCTGGATTTGGTGGATACCAAGGAATTTTTACTATAATCTCATTATCTGGAGATGTAGGTATTGGTACATCACCAATAAAATCTCCGTGTAATACACTACTCCCACTTACCATCTGATAATAATTATCCCAATGTATTGGCCAAGATAATCCTGTAGAAGCTTTGCTAAAATATAATTTTAAAACTCCATCATCAATATTAGAGCAATCCTTTCTATTAATTCTCACATATACCCAATTAGGACTCAATAATTTGTATTCTGGATTTTCGTGAGTTAACACTCCATCATCATCGTTACGTACCCAAATGTCCGGACTAAGATACATGGTACCCGAAGATGGTTCTGTTCCATCATCTAATGTAGTATCTCTAATATAAATATCCGAAGTATTAGCGGCCAATACAGCTTGATGTGCGTTTAATCTACCATATCCTAATTCCTGAGAATGTCCTAGCTCCGCTGGATTCCAGATATAATCATATCCTCCTACTTTATCAGCTGTACATTTTAGTATATCTTCAATCTCCTGATTACTTAATGTCGGATCTACTGATAGCATCAACGCTGCTACTCCTGATACTGCTGGTGCAGCAAACGAAGTTCCATCACTATCAGCATAGACATTTCCATTTTGTGTACTACGGATCCCTACACCAGGCGCTGCAAGATCCAAGTTAGGACCAAATTGCGAGAAACCTGCTTTAACATCCGCATTTGTTGTTGCTGCTACTGAGAATGCATTCACATTTGACGCCGGATACGAAATAGCTCCCGCTCCAGAATTACCTGCAGCACACACTATAAATACTCCCGCATTATATGCATCTTGTAGTGCTGTATCTATAGCTGGCGAACTCCCAACAGTTAAACTAAGTTGGATGATATCTGCTCCATTATCCATTGCATATATAATAGCATCGTCCAAAATAGAAGCATTAGGAGCAAAATCTCCAACTCCTTCTAACATCAATCTAGACCCTACAGCGTTGTTACCGCCAGCAATGCCAGACATCCCAGTGTTATTATTCGTTTTAGCTCCAACGATTCCTGCTACATGCGTACCATGCCAAAAAGGCCCTCTAGAATCATTGTCTGCATTATTAAAATCCCAACCTTTCCAATCATCAACAAACCCATTACCATCATCATCAATTCCATTTCCTGTTGTTGGATCATTAGGGTTAGACCACGCATCTTCTCCTGGATTAAGATATACATTCTGATATCCATCTGTCCCAAGACCTAAATCTTCATGTGTCCAATCCGTTCCGCTATCAAGAATTGCTACAATTACTGAACTATTTCCAGTACTAATATCCCAAGCATCCTCTGCATCAATATCCGCATCACTAGCTTGTTCTAGCCCCCATTGTATTCCGAATTGTGGATCATTGGGCGTTAAGATATAGGTTCCCATAGTATTTGTAAAAATCTGTTGGGCATCTACTTCTTTACTCATTTTTTCATAAGAATCAAGTATCTTACTTCTACTGTTGATTTTAAAATCATAGAAGCCTAACCTGTTACTTCTCATAAATTTCATTCCATAAGTATTTTCTAACCTTTGAATTTCCTTAGCCGAAGGTGCTTTTTTAAACTGAATAGTAATTTCATCACTAAGTATGAATTTCTGTCCTGATTGTTCATCAACCAATTTCCAACCATCTTTTTCTTCCGAAAATTGTTGTTGATTGATTGTTTTTGTCTTTTGTGACCACGATAAAGTAGTCATCAGTACCATAAGGCACCACAGAATTGTTGTTTTGCATTTCATATGTAATATATTTTTAAGTTGATAGTATAAACTTACACCACTACCTGTAGGAGATCAACAGGTATTACACTCTTTAAAAACGGGGATTTATCCCTTATTGATTATGGTTATCCAATAATTATGAAATCTTATCATAAAAACATGAGCTACATCAAAACACAATAATTTAATTATCAGTATATTACGCTTAAAACTACAAAGCATATCCAAATAAGCACCCTGAAAACAGGGTGTTTTTTTCACTGAAAAGAGTGTTTGGTAAAGGAATCAATCGACATATCTTTGTAGTGGTAATAGAAACCAATTAATTAACACTTATATAAAAATCATGAAAAAAATCATTTTAAATTTCGCATTAATTATTGCTGTTATTTTTGCAACTTCTTGTAAAAACGAAACTAAATCTGACGCTTCTGAAAGTGCAGATAAAACTGAGGAAGTTGAAAAAATTGAAAAATCAGAAGAAGAAAGTAGCACCGAAACTACATCATCCGATGGTGTACCAAATTTTAGTGATGAGAAAGTACAAGAGTATGTAAATTCTTATGAAGCTTATATTGAAGAATATAAGAAAGTAGTAGAGAGTAAGGATATGACTGCTTTTGCTTCTTTAGGTCAAAAAGGACAAGAACTAGGTACAAAAGCACAAGAAGTTATGGGGAACCTTTCTGGTGATGACGTAAAAAAATTAAATGAATATATGACAGCAAAGTCAACTGAATTACAAGAGTTGTCTAAAAAGCTAATGCAGTAATCATTTAAAAGTATTAAGTTAAGTTTAGTTACCTTAATTGATGAGGGTTATTTTGCAAATCCTGTTCTATCTATGGACAGGATTTGCTATTTACTAATTAATCTATCGATATGTTATTAATCAAAAAGTTTATGTCAGTTTTCGAAGAGCAAGCTAAAACTATTGGCTTATCTTTAATAAAAACTGATGATAAAATACTGATAGCAGAAAATCATGAAAAATATCTAAAACTAAAGACTTCTCTCGAAGAACTTGGTGGTTCTGGTAAATTGGCAATAGCTGAATTACTAGTTATAAAAGGAAATATAAAAAAAGCACTACAAGAGAATCCATCGTTAATAAAAGAAGATGGCTTAGTAGAAAAGAAAATTGGAAGCTTTTCTCTATTTACTAAAAATGAATTACCAGATCAGGATGTAAAAATAGTTCATTTTCAAAGTCTTGATACGAAGATTTTCAAATCTGATGAATACATTATTATCAAACAAAAAGGAAATCATGATCTTATACGAAAAAATCCTATGTTTATAGAATTCCTAAGGGGTAAAATAACAATTGATCAACTGTTTGATTTTATTGCTTCATTAAATATTCCGAATGGCCTATATATTCAAGAACCCATTGGCTTTGGAGATCCTAAAAAACTAAAGAAATGGAAAAAAATAGGAACTATGGTTTCCGTCTTCAGTTTTATATGTTTCATAATCGTTATAATATTAAAATATCTAATGCTTTCTAAATAGAAATAGCTTAAGGAAGCTTCTGATATTTCTGCGCACACCCTTCGATACAGGGAAAATATAGAAATAGTCTTCCTTCTTTGATTTCGAAACTAATATTCGTAGAATTACCACAATCCACAGTTATAACATTCTCATCAATGGAGTAACTTTCTGTGCTATCTCCTTCTCCACCAATGGTTATTAAACATAAAGTTCCATTAGACACCTGAAGTACCCCGGCAGGGAGAAATTCTAATTCTAAATCACTATTTACTGGCTGGAATGTCCCGCTTCCATCTCCAGGATCAACCAGTTGTTCTATTAATTGCCATTTTCCTAATAAATCAGGATCAGCAATCGCATCATCATCATTACTACAAGAGAATGTACATAAAAGAGGAATCAAAATAAGAGGTATAAACTTTTTCATGATAGTGTCTGTTTATTAGGTAGATGTGATATATAGGTTTAGGTTGCTTTTCATTAAAAAATAATTTATAATTAATTTCTATCCGAAACTCTATAAACAAATTTTAAGCCGCTCCAATCATCATCTATGGCGGCTACCTTAATGTCTACTAACCCACTCTGTAATATATGTATCCGTATCAAATCTCTTTTAAGATCAGTGGGTATTTTAGAACTACCTTTTGGCCAACTCACCCATAACATCCCCGTTTTCTTTAAAGCATCCTTATATCTAGGAATGACTTTCTGTAGTTCTTCAGTTGTTTTACAAAACACATGAATAAAGTCTACCTCATCCTTCCTTATGTTTTTGAGTACTTTTATTGACTCTGGAAGATCTGAAAACAAATCCCAATAATGATCTGGTTGATTGTAAAGTAGTATGGTAGCTCCTTCTTTTATACCAAGTTTTTTAGCTAGTGGAGTTCCCGAATATCCTGCTGGCATATTGTATAAATTAAGTAATGATACTTTATAAAGTTATTAAAAAACAAAGAGAATTCCATCTAATATTATTATATCCATAATTATAAGCTTTCTGGTTAGGAAAAAGTTAACAATTTATCATACAAAAGCATTGTTTACCAACGCAAAGTTTTTTACTTTCGGCGTCAGTTTGATTCTTAATTCTACAAATCAATTCATTATGAAAAACACTGCATTAACAGAAACTCATATTGCTTTAGGTGCTAAAATAGTTCCGTTTGCTGGATATAATATGCCTGTATCCTATGAAGGAGTAAATATTGAACACGAAACTGTTCGTAATGACGTGGGAGTTTTTGATGTATCGCATATGGGTGAGTTTCTAATTACAGGACCTAATGCCTTAGATCTAATCCAAAAAGTAACTTCTAATGATGCTTCTAAATTAGTAGATGGAAAAGCGCAATATAGTTGTTTACCAAACGATAAGGGTGGTATTGTAGATGATCTAATTGTTTACAAATTAGCGGATGAAAAATATTTGTTAGTTGTAAATGCTTCTAATATTCAAAAAGATTGGGAGTGGATTCAAAGTCACAATACCATGAACGCTGAGATGCGCGATCTATCCGAAGATTATTCTTTACTAGCAATTCAAGGTCCTAAAGCCGCTAAGTCAATGCAATCTCTGACTTCTATTGATCTTGAAGCAATGAAATTCTATACTTTTGAAGTTTCGGACTTTGCCGGGATTGAACATGTGATAATTTCCGCCACAGGATATACTGGTAGTGGTGGTTTTGAGATTTACTGTAAGAATTCTGAGGTACAGCAAATTTGGAGTAAAGTATTAGAAGCAGGTGCTGATTTCGGAATTAAACCAATTGGTCTTGCTGCACGAGATACATTACGATTAGAGATGGGATATTGTCTTTACGGCAATGATATCAATGATACAACATCTCCGATCGAAGCTGGATTAGGCTGGATTACTAAATTTAGTAAAGATTTTGTCAATGCGGAAGCTTTGGCAAAAGAAAAAGAGCGTGGTATAGAAAGAAAACTAGTAGGGTTTGAACTAGATGAAAGAGGAATTCCAAGACAGGATTATGATATAGTAGATGGTAATGGAAATAAGATAGGAGTAGTTACTTCTGGTACGATGTCTCCTTCTTTAGGTAAAGGAATAGGATTAGGATATGTCCCAAAAGTTCTTTCATCTCCTGGTAGTAAGATTCATATCCAGGTTCGAAAAAAGGCAATTTCGGCAACAGTAATTAAATTACCCTTTTATAAAGGATAATTATTTTATAACAATAATAAAACGTAAGTTAAGTTTCAAAGATTACAAAATATAGTAATCTTTGAAACTTAACTTTTTTAGCATATCATAATATTGAAAAAAATTCTAATCATAGGAGCCAGTGGTTTTATAGGAAACGCTCTTTATAAAGAGCTTAATTCTTATTTTGATACGTATGGAACGTATCACACGGATAATCCCTTTTATGAAAAGAATCAAAAATTCTTTCAATATGATATGGAGTTAGAAGATATCTCTATACTATTGAGCAGTCTTAAACCTGCAATCATTGTTTCTGCTGTTAGAGGAAACTTTAATTCACAAGTAGATGCGCATCAAAGGATTATTGAATGGATAAAAAAAAACAAATCAAAATTAATATTTCTATCCAGTGCTAATGTGTTTGACACATTTAGTAATTATCCATCCTATGAATATGATAAAACATTAAGTGAAAGTGTATTTGGTAGATTTAAAATAAAAATTGAAAATGCATTAATGCGACTACCAACCCATAAATATGTAATCGCAAGAATACCAATGATTTTTGGTGCCAGTACACCGCGTATACAAGAACTTAAGACGTTGTATGATCTTAAAGCTTCTATAGAAGTTTTCCCTAATGTAATTATAAACGCTACTTCAATCTCTAAACTTACTCAACAACTGCATTACATTATTAATAGAAGTAAGAAAGGTGTTTTTCACTTAGGAAGTACTGACCTTATCTATCACCTAGATCTTATAAAAGAGATTTGTGATATGCTTCAGTTAGAAGATCCAATCTTCAAGCAAGTTTTTGACTCTAATAATGATCGTTATTTAGCTGTACTTCCTAAAGATAATATGCTACCAAAAAACCTACAAACTACTACCAAAGAAGTCATTGACTCTATTATTTTAAAATAAGTCAGATTCTTAATGAAATTATAATCCATATTAAGAATTCATATTTCGTGCTTATCTTTGTACTATGAATTTTGAAGGGAAAAAGATTATATTATTTGATGGTGTATGTAATCTGTGTAATGGTGCTGTTAACTTTATTATCAAACGAGATAAGGATGATGTTTTTAGATATGCCTCATTACAGAGTGAAATAGGTAAGAAATTAGCTTTAGAAATTGGCGTAGACTCATCAAAACTAGATACTATTTTACTTATCGAGCCATCTGTGGCATACTATCATAAATCAACAGCCGCTCTACAAATTGCAAAGCGGCTGTCTGGCGGTTATCCGTTACTTTCTGTTTTTCTTATTTTTCCGAAGATCCTAAGAGATTGGTTTTATGATATTATTGCTAAAAACAGATATAAATGGTTTGGTAAAAGAGATAATTGTGTCATTCCAACTCCAGAACTTAAAGCTCTATTTATTGATTAAATCGGTTAAAATATAATTTCAAAAAAATCAAAGTATTTCTTGATTTTCAGTTTTTTTTAATTCACTCTTTTCTTTATCCAGTTCATTCATATTGTCAATATGCACAAATCCTAAACAGAATATTGTAAAACATATAAGAACTACCGGTAATAACAATTGCTTCATATCTATTTTATTTTGGGATTAAAATAACTTGGGAGCAAAAAAAGACCATCCTTTAATTACGGTTTAAAAGTAACTATGTTTACGCCCTGCCACCCATACTCTTTTAGAATTCGTAGCGATTTAATTAGAATTCGTTAAGCAACTCAATATGCTAGCCAAAAAACATCTTTTTTACAGCCAAATAATTATTGTTTTAGCAGAAAATTTCTCCCTGCAAAATATTAGTATACTAGGACCTAATAGAATAAAAAAACTGCCTTACTATAAATAGATAAGACAGTTCATTGGTGGTTATCCGTTACTTTTTTTGTTTTCCTTTTTTATTCCTCCAATTCTGAAGTAATAGTTCCCTCTTGTTTATTAGTTTGTAACGTATCCTTTCCTTCTCTTCATTTAACATCAAACTCTTCCATCGTAGTCTCTACGTCGGAATTATCCTCAATTTGATGTTTTTCTCTTAGTTGATTATATTCTTTATCAAGCTTATTTACATTATCAATATGCACAATGCTTAGGCATATCACTGCAAATGAGATCAAAGCTACTGGTAGAAAAAGCCGTTTCATAATGAGTCTTTTTAAGTTTATTAATATGTGTGGTTCAAAAGTATACTTATCTATCACACAAATTAAGGGGACTTTAGCTAAAAATCATATAGGGGTTTTCCCCCTTTTTTAATAATTAATACCCGTAATCAACAAAACAAAACATTAAATACCAGATAATTATACCAATAATTCAATATCAAAAAATACAGTATTAATATAAGATCATAAAAAAAGAGCTATAAATAGCTCTTTTAATTTTAGTGAAATTTTATATCTCTTTTTGTTTTATAGATAATAAATAAAACTAAAAACATAGAAGGATTTACTCGATCAAATGTACACTTTACTCAATACCTCTTTATTCTTATGTACTACAATTATATTTTCGTTTAAAATCTAAAACAACATACAACTATGAGAACCCTTACTTTACTTCTAGTATTACTACCTACTATCATTTTTGGTAATAATGAGAAAAGAATATCATCTACCATAAAAGAAGTCACCGTTTATCTATCGGGTGCAAGAATACAAAGAACTGCTATAACAGATCTAGTTCCAGGAGTAAACGAAATCATATTTTATGATCTTTCTAATAAAATAGATGAAAACAGCATCCAAATTTCAGGGTTAAAAAACGCCTCTATTTTATCAATAAATTATGGAATTAACTATCTAGAAAAGAAAAAAAACTCTGAAGAATTGGATTCTTTAGAAAATCAACTAGAATTACTCTTATTGCAAAAAAATAAATTAGAAAATGTACTCTCCGGACTTAATCATGAAATGAAAGTGTTGGAGAATAATCAACGTATCGGAAGTGATCAAACGGACCTTTCATTAGATAAAGTAAAACAAATCTCTACTTATTATAGAAAAAGATCAGTCGCTATACAAAATGAAACATACGTCATCAATCAGAAAAAAAATAAACTACAAGATGATATTAGTAAAATAATAAATCAAATTGATAAACTCAGTGATCATACACAAGAAGAAAGAGGAGAGATCAAAATAAAAATAGACGTTCCATCTGTTACAAATCTTGAGTTGAAATTAAATTATAACGTAACAGATGCTGGATGGTTTCCTTTATATGATATCAAATCAAAAAGTACAGATGCTCCGTTAAAAATAACTTATAAAGCCAACGTTTATCAAAAAACAGGAACAGATTGGAATAAAACAAAAGTTATCTTATCTACTGGAGACCCAACCACTAATAACATAAAACCAGACCTCACAACAAGATACTTAAACTTCGGTTATGGCAGTTATAAAAGAAGAGGTGGGATAAATAGATATTCTTCTACCTATAATCCAAATATAAAAACTGTTAGCGGAATTGTTACGGATCATAAAGGACTACCGCTACCTGGTGTTAATGTAATAGAAAAAGGAACAAGTAATGGTACATCTACAGATTTTGATGGTAGATATACTATTAATATTCAACAAGGAAAACAATTAACATTTTCATACGTTGGTTTTGCTACAGAAAAAATAAAGATTGGAAGTTCTATAATAAATATAAATTTAGAAGAAGATGACCACGCATTAGAAGAAGTTGTTATCACTGGATACAGCAGTTCATCAGGGTATAGGAAAGCTTCCCATAACAAACCTAAAAGAAAAAAAGAATCTTATAATCTTACTGTCGATTCTAAACAAGAGGGAATCACCACTACTCGATTTGTAATTAAAAAGGAATATACTATCAAATCTAATACAGATATCACAACACTAGAGATTGATAATTTTGATATGGATGCAACTTATAGTTATTATGTAGCTCCAGAATTAAATGAGAATGTATTTTTAACCGCCAAATTAGGTGACTGGGAACAATTTGACCTATTAGAAGGAGAAGCTAATATATATTTTGAAGGTAGTTATGCTGGAAAAACGAATATTGATCCACACGCTACTAAGGATAGTTTAATGATCTCACTGGGAACTGATCCAAACATTATTGTAAAAAGAAAGCCTTTAAAGAAATTTAAAAGAAAATCCTTTTATGGAAATAATAGAGTTATAGATCTTGGGTACTCTATACACTTAAAAAATAACAAACAAAACTCAATTCATTTGATTCTAGAAGATCGAATTCCTATATCTCAGAATAAAGAAATTAAAGTAGATAATATTAAAACAAATGATGCTGATTTCGACACGAAAACAGGAATCATGAAATGGAAATTAACTATCAAATCCAAAGCACAGTTAGAAAAACAATTTTCTTATGAACTAAAATATCCAAAAAACAAAAGGGTTAATCTCTAACCCTTTTGTTTCATAAAAATCATGACTTTAACAAATGAATCATAAAAGTCAATATTTTTTAATTATCGCTCAAAACGAAACGTAAAGCCATCATCAAATGTTTCTTCAACTGTAAAAGCTCCATTTGCTAAATTCAAGCTCCCTACGTTTACTTCATTTACAATCAGAAGATCAGCATCAGCTGGTGCAGAAACACTATAAGTATATGTTCCAGAATCTAATAGTACGTTAAAAGATGCATCAGTAATTGTATTATTAATAGTTACCATTCCTGTAGTCTCGTTAAAATCCCATACAATAGCACCTTTTTCTATATCTTCATCCACTCCTGTGACTCCTCCAGAAACATTAACCAGATTCCAAGCTCCTGCAATTGTAGATTCCTGGGCGTTATTATCATCATCACTACTACAACCTAATAGAACAATCGAAAGTAATACAATACAAAAATGTTTCATCTTTTTATTTTTTTAGTTTTTAATAAATATGAAAAAACTAAAATCCCGCGCTGCTTTCAATTAGTTTATTCAATTAAAAGATGATAATCCTATGGATTGGTTGCGTCTTAGAGATTATATGTTATTATGTATAGCATTCGCAATCCTTTCTATTTCGTCTAGTAATGACTCGAAATCTTGTTCTTCCGTCAAAGGATTCATAATGGAAGTCCTAAGATAGCGGTCCTCTCCTATCATTGTTTGTACTATATAGAACTTTCCTGATAAGACTAATTCTTCTCTTATTCTAGAATTTAAAGAATTTAGATCGTTTTCAGAGATATTCTTATATCTGAAATTCACAATATTCGCTTCGGGAGGAATTAACAATTCAAACCCTTCCCTATTTTCAATCATTCTAGAAAAGGTTTTTCCTAAATCATATAATCGATCGATATTCCTTTCAAAAACTTCTTCTCCATACATTTTAATATTAGAATATACTTTAAGAGACATCATTAATTTTGTACATTCAAAAGTTCTTTTACCGGAATTATACCATTCTCTAGATTGTTGAGAATCCCATAAATACTGAGCCTTCTGTTCAAAAGTTTTATATGACTCTTCACTTTTCCTAAAAATCAACGCTGTGTTTAATGATGGTGTCAGTAACATTTTATGGAAATCGATTACTACAGAATCTGCCTTTTCAATTCCCTTTGCTAAATGCTTATATTTTTCTGAAAATACAACTCCTCCACCATGTGCACCATCTATGTGAAACCATAAATTATTGGCTGAAGCAAAAGATGCTAATTCATTTAAATCATCATAAGAACCTGTAGATGTAGAAGAAGCACATCCTACAAGTGCTATAACTGTTAATCCTTTATTTTTTGCATTTTCTAAATACTCTTTTAATAATGAGGTATTTATTTTATAATATTCATCGGCTGGAACCTTTATAATTCCTTCTGATCCAAAACCTAATATTCTTGCTGCTCGATCAATACAATAATGAGCTTCTTCAGAAACTAATACTGCTAATTTTTGATCATGACCATTTTCCCATACAGAACCTGGTGATTTCGCCTTTCGAGCAGCTAATAAAGCTGTAAGATTTGCTAGTGTACCTCCAGAAGTTAGAAAACCAGAAGCATTAGCTTCATATCCAATTTTTTTAGCAACAAAATCAGTAACAATTTTTTCTAATGCATTAGAAGCCATTCCCATTTCATATACTCCAGTACCATTACTTAACATATCTACCATTAATCCAGAGAGGCTACTTATTACAGAAGGCACTGCTACCTGATGTCCCATATACCTAGGATGATGCACATGAATAGATCTATCAAGAATCTTTTGATAAAAATCAATAATACTATTATTAGAAGATATATCATCCTTCCAATATGCCAATTCTTTTTCCGGATCTTGAAATTTAAGAACAGGCTGCTCTCTATTTGATTGCACCTGACTTAGATGGTCCGCAAGCATATCAACCAATTGATGACCTATTTCTCTAAAATCTGATGGTTTATATATCTTTTGTAGCGATTCGTCTAAGAATATTTTTTCATTCATAGTACCTTAATTACTCAATTTTCAATAAAGGTAAAACTACCAATTATATTAATTGGAAAAAGTATTCAATTTTAGAAAAAGTATAACAAATAGATTTTAAGTTTTCTTATTCTCCCTGATAATGGTCATCCCAATCTTTTACTTTTGGATCACCTAGTTTTCCAACCGATTTTGCCACAATCATAGAGACAGTAGCATCTCCTGTAACATTAATAGTCGTTCTCAACATATCTAATGGACGATCTACCGCAAAAATTAATGCTAACCCAATAGGAAGCTTATCAGAAGGAAAACCAATAGCCTCTAATACGATTACTAACATTACCATACCAGCTCCAGGAACTGCTGCCGAGCCAATAGAAGCTAATAATGCAGTTAATACAATAGTGATCTGATTACTAAATGTAAGCCCTTCTGGCCATAATACTTGCATAATAAATACAGAAGCTACTGCTTGATATAAACTCGTACCATCCATATTAATAGTAGCACCAACTGGTAGTACAAAACTAGAAACTTCTTTGTCAACACCAATATGTTCTTCCACTCTTTCCATAGTTACCGGCAATGTTGCCGCACTAGAACTTGTAGAAAACGCCAATAATTGCGCTGGACTAATCTGTTTTAAGAACCAAAAAGGAGATTTTTTAGTAATTACAGAAACCAAAATACTATAGAAGACAATCATTAGTGCTAATCCAAATACTACAACACCTGCATATCTTAATAAAGCTAACAATATATCGGGATCATCCGAAGTAACTACTACATTGGCTAATAATGCAAATACCGCATAAGGAGCAGTAAGCATAATTAAATCAACCATCTTTAAAACTACCTCATTTAAACTATCAAAAAACTTCTTTAAAGGATCTGACTGCTCTTCTTTGATAAGTAACATACTTATCCCTAAGAAAATTGCAAAAAATATTACCTGTAGCATCAGTTTATTATTACTCATCGCAGCAACAGCATTCTGTGGTACCATATCTATAACAAATTGCAAAGGACCACTTTCTTTTTGTCTTCCTGCTTCTGCTATACGTTCAGAGATTTTAGAACTGTTCGCATATTCTGCAGTAAGTTTTTCTATAGTTTCTGGAGTAATTCCATCTCCAGGCTTCATCACATTTACTAATAATAAACCAATTGTAATTGCAATAACTGTAGTAAGAACATAAATTATAATCGTTCTTCCTCCTATCTTTTTAAACTTAGAAATATCCTTTAAATCCGAAATACCTTTAATTAAAGAGGCGAGAATTAGCGGAACTGCAATTAACTTTAATAAGTTAACGAAGATTGTACCAATTGGAGCTATCCAATTCCCTGTAAATCCTTTCCCCCAGGAAAACTGCGTCATTAAAAACCCGAATAATATTCCAGCGATCATTCCGATCATTATTTGCCAATGCAGTGCTAGTTTCTTCATGTGAATATTTTAATTTTTTGAATACAAAAAGTCGAAGATATAAATTAAAAACAAAAAAACGGTAACCTTATTAAGATTACCGCAACATTAACTTTATATTTTAAAAGCTTACTTTTTTATAGTTCTATTCATTAACCAGTAATCTACAATTACCAAGGCTGCCATTGCTTCTACAATAGGTACAGCCCTAGGTACTACACATGGATCGTGTCTCCCTTTTCCTTGCATATTTACCAGATTACCTTCTTTATCGATAGTCTCTTGATCTTGCATGATCGTAGCTACAGGCTTAAATGCCACATTAAAGTAGATATCCATTCCATTAGAAATCCCTCCTTGTATACCACCAGAAAGATTCGTTTTAGTTGTTCCGTCAGAATTGAATAAATCATTATGCTTACTCCCTTTTAGCTCTGCTCCGGCAAAACCACTACCATATTCGAATCCTTTTACTGCATTAATCGATAACATCGCCTTACCTAATTCTGCATGTAATTTATCAAAAACTGGTTCTCCTAATCCCACTGGGACACCAGAAATTGCACAACTAACCAATCCACCAACGGTATCTCCTTCTTTTCGAATTTGCTTGATATATTGTTCCATCTCCTCTGCTTTCTGAGGATCTGGACAACGAACAATATTACTTTCTGTCAACGAAAAATCAAGTTCTGTATGTGATTTATCCAGTTTTATTGATCCTACTCCACTTACATAGGCATTGAATGAAATTCCTGAAAGCACTTGTTTAGCAATAGCTCCTGCTACTACTCTACTAGCAGTTTCTCTAGCAGAAGAACGTCCACCACCACGATAATCTCTAAGGCCATATTTTTGATCATACGTATAGTCTGCATGAGAAGGTCTATAAGAGTCTTTTATATGAGAATAATCCTTAGATTTCTGGTTAGCGTTTTTAATAACAAAACCTATTGGAGTTCCAGTAGTTACTCCTTCAAAAATTCCAGAATAAAACTCTACAGTATCGGGTTCTTTACGTTGTGTAACAATAGCCGATTGACCTGGCTTACGACGATCTAATTCTGTCTGTATAGCGTCAAGGTCTAATGTTACTCCAGAGGGACATCCATCAATCACTCCCCCAATTGCTACTCCATGAGATTCTCCAAAAGTGGTTACCTTAAATAGGTTTCCAAATGTATTTCCTGCCATTCAAAACAATTTTTAACAAATGTACTTGTTAATCTTTAAAAACACGATAGTAATTTGACAGAAAAACGGCTATTTGTTTCTTAAAAATTGTTACTCTTTCAGATTTCAAACTCTTTTTTTAAACAATGAATATTTGTAGTTCATTTATGACTTCAACCACTTCATAGTATTTATAGCATTTAAGAATGTTTTCATCTGTTCCAAGGTTCCTATACTTATCCGAGCCCAAGTTGGATAATGTTTCCCACCACTTGGAAAAATTGCAATACCAAATGGCACTAATTCTTCTTTTAGACGTTTAACATCTTTTACATCTATCAACATAAAATTAGTATCACTTTTCAAATATTTTAACCCCAATTCTTCCAAACATTTTTCCATACATGCTCTTACCTGTGAGTTCTTTTTTCGATATGCCTCAACATAAGTAGTATCATCTAATGCAGTAAGTGCAGCCACGATTCCTGGATTACCTATTAATCCTCCAAAAGTATAAGACTCGTGATATAGCTTAGCTATTGTTTCTGATGACCCCATTGCATACCCAACTCTTAGACCTGCTAAGCCATATGCTTTAGAGAAAGTTCTAATAATTAGCACATTATATTTCTGCTTCAATAATTCAATAGTATCTAATTTTTTTAAAGGCTCCATTAACTCTATGTAAGCTTCATCAATCGCTACAGTGCAACTAGGAGTGGCTACTTGTTTACAAAAAGATTCTAGTTCTTTTGCTAATAAAGATTTTCCCGTTGGATTATTTGGATTACATATATAGACAAGCTTTGTATTTTTTGTGATGGCTTTTTTAGTAGTTTCCAAATCAATATCCATTTCTTTTGTGAGCTTTATTCTTTTTACTTTATGATCAAAAATCCTATCCGCAAAAGCAGCTGTCACATTAAATGTAGTTGCTGGAACTATAATACTATCTTGTTCTTGACCAAATGTCCGGGTAAGCATACATAGTATTTCAAAAGATCCATGTCCAAAAATAATTTGATTCTGTTCTATTCCATTAATATTTGCAATCTTTTCTTTTAGTGTATCCGTAGAATAGGAATGAAACGATGCATATCTATTTACTCGATTAGCATTCTTAGCAATTGCATCTAATACTTTATTTGAAGGGCCATAAGGGTTTTCATTAGAGAATAGCCTAATGTTTTTATCACTCCCCATGAATTCCAAAGTATTATTATCTAATAAAGATGCTCCATACGATATTGGAGATATAGTACTTGCTACCGTTAATGTACTTCCCATTTGTAAAAATTTTCTTCTATTAAATCCTGTTGTATTCATATCAGTAAAGGTTTTACACAAATTTGGCTGATATACAGTATCTTTCCTAGTCAGATCGTGATTCTGGTATATTAAAACGTGATATCCTCAACCACTATAACTATCTTTTTTATTTAAAATTCCTTAATTTTCCGGCGTACAACAAAGATATACTCATGAAGGTTTGTATAGCCGAAAAACCAAGTGTCGCTAGAGAAATTGCTACTGTTTTAGGAGCTAACACGAAACGTGATGGCTATTATGAAGGAAATGGATATGCTGTTACCTATACCTTTGGACACTTATGCACCCTATTTGAACCAAATGATTATAAACCACACTGGAAAAGTTGGGACCTAAACAATCTACCAATGCTTCCAGAAAAATTCAAAACAAAAGTTGTAGATAATCAAGGGATTCAAAAACAATTTAATATTGTTAAATCCTTATTCGACAAGGCAAGTTTAGTAATTAACTGTGGGGATGCTGGACAAGAAGGAGAACTCATACAACGATGGGTGATTAACCAAGCTGGATACGTAGGTGAAATACAACGATTGTGGATTTCATCATTAACTACAGAAGCGATTAAAGAAGGTTTTGACAATCTAAAACCATCTAAACAATATGATAACCTTTATTATGCTGGGTTTTCTAGAGCTATTGGAGATTGGTTATTAGGAATGAATGCAACCAGATTATATACGGTAAAACATGGAGGTTACAAACAAGTATTGTCTATAGGTCGTGTTCAAACTCCTAGTCTTGCCATGGTTGTTCATAGATATAAAGAAATTCAAAACTTTATACCACAACCATATTGGGAATTACAAACATTATATAGAGATACTTTATTTAGTTATGAGGAAGGCCGATTCTTAAAAAAAGAAGACGGAGAATTATTAGCCAATAAAGTAAAGCAAAGTGATTTCGAAATTGTTTCTATCACGAAAAAAGACGGTAAAGAATATGCTCCTAAATTATTTGATCTTACTGGATTACAAGTATACTGTAATACTAAATTTGGATTTTCTGCGGATGAAACATTAAAGATTGTCCAGAGGCTTTATGAACAAAAAGTTGTTACATATCCTAGAGTAGATACTACATTTCTACCAAACGATGTATACCCAAAAGTTCCTGGCATCTTAAGAAATTTGACTGATTATAGTGCATTAACTAAACCTATATTAGACAAAAAAATTAAAAAATCTTCAAAGGTTTTTAATGATAAAAAAGTAACAGATCACCACGCTATTATTCCCACTGGTGAACAAATAAACCTGCAGTATAATCAAAAACAAGTATATGATATTATTACAAAACGTTTTATTGCGGTATTCTATGATGATTGTAAAGTAGCAAATACTACGGTAATCGGTAAAGCTGATTCAGTTTCTTTTAAAACCACGGGCAAAGTTATTTTAGACAAAGGATGGCGAGTGGTTTTTGAGAATCCAAATGCTCCTAATAAAAAAGAAACCGGAATTCTTCCTGTTTTTACAAAAGGAGAAAAAGGACCTCATGAACCAACTTTTCTTGAAAAAGAAACTAAACCCCCAAAACAGTTTACAGAAGCTACCTTACTTAGAGCTATGGAAACTGCAGGAAAACAAGTAGATGATGATGAGATGCGAGAGCTTATGAAAGAAAATGGTATTGGTAGACCATCTACAAGAGCAAACATTATTGAAACGCTATTTAAACGTAAATATATAGAGCGAAATAAAAAACAAATCTTGCCAACTAGTACAGGTATTCAGCTTATTGACACTATTCAGAATAAACTACTTATTTCTGCTGAGTTAACAGGAAGATGGGAAAAGCAGCTAAAAGAAATTGAAAAAGGTTCTTTTAATGCAGGAGCTTTCATAAAAAATATGAAACAAATGGTGGACCATTTGGTGTATGAAGTAAGAACAGAGAAAACAAGAGCTAATATATCTTATACAACCAATAAAAAAACTCAAAAAACGAATACAAAAAAAACTAAAAAGGCTTCCACAATAATGGAAGAGCTTTGCCCTAAATGCAAGAAAGGAAAAATCCTAAAAGGAAAATCTGCTTATGGTTGTAGCGCGTTTAAAGAAGGGTGCAGTTTACAGCTACCATTTACGTATCTAAATAAAAAAATATCTGAAAAACAATATATTCGATTAGTAAAAAAAGGATGTACTGTTAACTTAAAAGGTTTTAAATCAGAAAACGGACTTACAGAAGGTTTACTTCGTTTTGATGATCATTTTAATATTATTTTAGAAGAGAAGAAAACAAAATTAACTACTACGACCAGTACACCTGATCAAATGGAATGTCCTAAATGTAAAAAAGGACACATCCTGAAAGGGAAAACTGCTTACGGCTGTAGTGAATTCAAAAACGGTTGTGACTTTAGATATACATTTGAAATGTTACGAACTAAAACTACAGGAAAAAAAATTACTAAAGAACTAGTAGCTAAAATTTTAAAAGAAAATCACAACCAATAATATTATAGAATCATAAAATACTATTAAAAATAACGACACATCTTTACTTATATATAATTATATATTTACTTAGTAATTAATAAGCATATAGATCAGGTTAAACTTGGTTATAGTTGAATTAATTCCTAAGATACTTATGAAACGAGATGTGATCATTAAAGTTTTTTTATTAGTGTTATTTACCACCTATATAAACGCTCAAACTAAACAAGATTCTTTAAACATAAAACAAGCAGCCTTGGATTATATAGAATCACAACATGAAGTTAAACCGGAACAATTTGAACGAAGTGCACATCCTAGAATGGTTAAACGAACTTTTTGGACCGATAAAAAAACAAATAAACAATATTTGAGAGAAACCTTTACAGATGCCATGATTTTACTAGCTGAAACCTATAATATTAATGGAGACAAGTTTCCTGAAAAACCTAAAAAGGAAGTTATTATTCTTGATGTTTTTGAAAACATTGCTTCTGTAAAATTAATTGCAGACGATTGGATTGATTATATGCATATAGTAAAGCTCAATGATCAATGGAAAATTACAAATGTTCTTTGGCAGTTTAAAAAATCAAATAAACACTAGGACCTAATGAAAATAAATCGAATGTATACAATCTTCAGAATAATACGTTCTACCTTAACCTTCATTATTATTTTGCAATCGGTACAAATATTCGGTCAAGATGACACCTTCATTGAAGGTAAATTAATCGATGCTAAGAAGCAAACTCCAATATCTTTTGCAACTGTTATAATAAAAAACAAAAAAAGAGGGTTAATTTCTAATGCAGATGGAGGCTTTAGAATTCCATATACATTTAAAAAAAATACTGATACGTTGATTATATCATCTATAGGATATCTATCAAAAGAAATACTATTATCTAACCTAAAAGAAGATAAAGTTAATTTAATAAAGCTGATAGAAAAAATAGAATTATTAGATGAAGTAAAAATCGTTGCTGCAAAAACGAAAAGAAGAAAAAGTGCAAGAAAAATTATTAGAACTGCCCTAGATAGAATCCCAGAAAACTACCCCTTTACACCTTTTTCTTATGTTGGCTATTATAGAGATTATCAAATAAAAGATGGCGATTATCTTAATATGAATGAAGCTATACTTAAGGTTTTTGACAAGGGTTTTGGTTCAGAAGATTTAAAAACAACCGAAACATCTTTATACTCTTATAAAAACAATATAGATTTTCCTAAAGATACTATTGCCTCGAGACCGTATGATTATATTAATAGAAGTAAAATTATCTCTAAAGCGACTTTAGATGGTCAAGGAGGAAATGAATACACAATTCTTCGCTTACACGATGCGATTAGAAATCATAATATTAATGCTTATGATTTTGTAAATCGTTTAAATAAAGATCTTATTAGAAGTCATAGATTTAAACTTCTTCCAGAGACTTCTATTAATGGCGTATCTCTTTACGCTATTAAAATTTTAAAAAACAAGGAAAATATAAAAGTAGAAGGAAGAATTTATATTAGTAAAGGGGATTTCAAAATTTACAAAATGGAATATGCTGTTTATGATAGAGAAAAATCAAGTATAAGCGGGGAGCAATCAGACAACATCGAAATTCTTAAAAAAAATCAAGGTAAACTACTTTTTGAAATCATTGTAGAATATCGGGCAAATAATAATCTAATGTATCCTAATTACATCTCCTTTAATAATACTTTTGAAGTGTTACAACCTCCTAAATTTAAACCAATAGCCGCAAAAATCAATCATGAAAAAAAGCGTTTTGAACTTATTTTTAATAACACTCCATTCTTAAAAGATGCTGTGAAGAAAAGTAATTATCGATTATGGTATAAAGAAATAAAGTTACGAATTGATAGTATAGCAGTTAAAAAAAAGGCTGTACATCTATACCCAGAAGATAAAAAAGCTTTTTTTCTTCCCAAAATGATACAATCCTTTAATAAATCCAGTAGTAAAGGTGTCTCCATTGAAGTTAAAAATGTAAAAGACATCTATGGTAATATTGTTTATGAGCAGGAGTCTGTCTCATATAATCAATTTAGAGAGTTTTTTGTTCAAGAACTTAATAATGTTAGTACAAAAAGTGAGAATACGTCATTTATGATAAAAACAAAACCAATATCCAAAAATTATCAACCTATCACTACTCCGGAAAACGTATCAGAATATTGGATGAATACGCCATTAAAAAATTGACTAATCGAATAAAAGCAAACTATTAAAACTATTTATAATCTAATTACCAAGTTTATAGCATTAATGATTTAAAGAGTCAAATAAAACGTTTTGAAAAAGCTTTAAAAAAAATCAATTTAATGTATATTACCAACCTATCTAAAGGTAAAAATCATG
Source organism: Aquimarina amphilecti (assembly GCF_900109375.1). Classification (GTDB taxonomy): domain Bacteria; phylum Bacteroidota; class Bacteroidia; order Flavobacteriales; family Flavobacteriaceae; genus Aquimarina; species Aquimarina amphilecti. The sequence continues at coordinate 411,925 of NZ_FOAB01000001.1, read as the reverse complement.
CAAAACAATAACATATTAAATTATATTAAAAAGGTAGTAAAAAATATGCCTGCCGATTGGTTAAATTTAACAACGCATCGACTTGATATTTATAATGAAGAATTAGCTAAAAGTCAATTCTTAGAAAGTTTTGAGACCCTATTTAACGATAACAATATACAGCCATCATCGCTCAGTGAATTACCTACGGCATATGATTACATAAGACTTGGTCATCCATTATCTTGTATACTAGAATGGGCTATTGCTAAATTACATAAACAAAACTCAGAAAATGTAATTAGTTTTTCGTCTAAGACTACTCCAATTATGGCGGTTCTAAGAACCAACTTATTAGCTAATAAAAAAACACAAATAATATATACTGGTGAATTACCTAACTGTTTCGATAGTGATGTGTTAAAAAACATTTATGGGTATCTATTTGATCTAAAAAAAGTAGAAAATGTAAATGAAATTCCTGCATATAATGGAAGTACTATTTTCATTTCACAACAAGGTAATATTGCTGAATTTAACGTTCAACCAAATATTGATTTTTTTATTAATATTCATGCCTCTTTAGGTAGTGTAATTTTAATAAATGGAGATGATAATAAAGGGTACATTTCAGAAGTTCAACACGTAAGAAGAAGAGAAACTATTGCGATGACACCTGCTAACACCTTAGTGGTTCTAAAAGATTTAATCCAACAATCATCTCCATCTGATTCGAATAGTGACGTTGATACAAACAAAGCAATTGTTTTAAACGCTATAAAAGAAATTACTGGCACTACTGTAAATGGTCTTGTAGGATCTAGCGGACTATCGATGCAATATGCTATTGTAATGGGATTAGTACATCATGCGATGGAACATCATAAAGGAAAAGCTATAAAAATTGTAGTACCACCAAACTGTTATGGAGGTACAAATGATCAAGCAAGACGTGTAGCCGCGTGTAGTGATATGATTGAAGTCGTTGATTTACCTGTAGATGGTGGTCAGGATATGGTTCAGACTATTGAAGTAGTTTTAAATAAAATAGCTGAACAAGATGCAGTACCATATATAATTGCTGAAATACCAACAAACCCTAGAGTTGAGGTTCCTAATCTTGAACAATTAGAAGCAGTCTTAAGTAAAGTACGTAAAACTAGTGATGGTCAAACTGCAGTTGATCCAGTTTTTATTCTAGATCAAACATTTTGTCCTAATGTTCATTTCTTGGGCGAAAACGAAATACTATCCTCTGTTAAAACCATAGCTTATGTTAGTGGTTCAAAATTTCCAAGTGGTGGTAAATGTACTGCTGGTTATTGTGTAGCTAATAACAAATCTGCTGCTTTAATGGAAAAAATAGAAACACATTTGAGACTATGTGATAATGAAGCTACTGATCTACAAATGGATATATTAGCAAAGCAATTGCCTTCTATGAATCAAAGAATTGCTGATGCTTATAAAAACACACGTGATTTTGTAAATTTTATAAAGAAGGAATTACCAAAAGCAAAAATTAATTTTGTTTCAGAAGAGTTAGCTAGTAAAGGGTTTACTCCTTCTGTTTTTTCTTTAGATCTTCCTACCAAGGGAAATACTGATGATGAAAGAGAAACCTATAAAAGAGCCTTAAATCTAAAATTAATCAACTTAATGATTAATGAGATTCCAGATGAGAGTAAGTTTTGTGTTAGTTATGGTCAGTTAAAAGGGTGTTACTGGACTATACCCGCTACCTCCACTCAAGGAACTACTAAAGAAGGTGACAAAGATTATATAGTTAGAGTAGCGCTTTCTTCTAACTTAAATTTAGAGCTTCACAAAAAGATATTTCTAGATTTTGTAAATAGTATATAATAGCTACTATTTTTATTAAAATTAATTACAATTATGAAAGTAACATATTTCTTATTAATATCGACCCTTTTAATGGTTTCTTGTAAAGAGGAAAAAAAAATAATCGAAAAGGTAGATTTTAAAACAAAATATATGCTTTCTTCTGAAATAGAAGCTCAATTGGCTAAAGATACTGTTTCATGGAAATATCAAATAGCAGCTTCGCAATATGCCAGCAAAGGAGATTATAGAAATGCATTGACTCAATGGGATACCGCAATGGGTATAAAACGAAAAGGTTTTACTGTAGATCAAGTAGATTCTATAAATCAAAAATACACTAAAATTAACGCCGATGATTACATATTAGAACAAGCAGAAAAAAATCAAGTGATTATTATAAATGAAGCGCATCATAATTCTTTTCATCGTTCATTCACTAAATCACTTCTAAAAAGACTATATGATTTAGGGTATAAAAACTTAGGCCTTGAAGCATTATCTTACAAAGATGATTTAGATTCTCTTAATAGAATTAGAAAATACCCAATACAAAAAACCGGTTATTATACAAAAGACCCTCAATTCGGCAATCTTATTAGAGAAGCACTTGAGATTGGATATACTATTTTCCCTTATGAAACTAAGAATCAAGAAGCCAATGGAAAACCTAGAGAAATTGATCAGGCAAAAAATATCCAAAAAGTTATTGAAGAAAAACCAAACGAGAAATTTCTAATTCACTGTGGATATGATCATGCACTGGAGGGAAACTATGAATACTGGGAAAAAGCAATGGCGGGTAGATTAACCGAATATACAGGAATAAATCCGTTGACTATAGATCAAGTTAAATATAGTCAAAAAGGTACACCTGAATTTAATTCTCCATTTCTCAATGCTCTTAAAATTAAAGAATCCTCTATTATTATTAATAATGAAAATGGACAACCATTAAAACATGAAAAAGGTGATGCATGGTCAGATATTGCTGTTTTCCATCCAACCTCTAGCTATATTAATAATAGACCTGACTGGTTGTTTAAAAATGGAAATCAAAATGTTGTCGTCGATTTAGAAAAAATCCAAATTGCTTTCCCAATCATGGTTTTAGCATATAAAGAAGGGGAAGATATAAATAAAGCTGTACCTATGGATATTACAGAAGTTAGATCGGTACAAGAAAGCTGTAATCTTAGTTTAAAAAAAGGCACTTATAATATCATAGTTACCAATAGAAATGAATCCTTAAAATTTAAACAAAATGTCGAATAAATATCATCATGATATTAAGGATAATGATGTTTTTCGCCATACAAACTTTATATTTAGAAAACCGCAAAACCAATGGATACATCTATTCTAGAATTTCTAAATAAGGCTGGAAGTTTTTCTGAGGAAGAATCATCATTACTACAAAATGAAGTTAAACATAGAGAGCTCAAAAAAAATGAGTTTTTACTTCGTAAAGGAGAAATCTGTTCTTCTTTACATTTTGTTATATCAGGTAGTTTCTATCAATATTTTATTGATACGGATCTAAATATGAATATTATTGATTTAGGTATCAAAAACGATTGGGTTATAAACCATAAAAGCTTTACCGGTAGAAAACCATCTGAATATGAAATACAAGCTTTTGAGAATAGTTCTGTATATGAACTAAATATAGACTCAATACATAAATTGATTGCTATCTCCCCTACATTTTTTCAAATTGGTAAAGTCTTAGAAGAATCTACTGCAAGGGTCTCATTTTTTGATAACAATAATACTCCTGATGAGAAATATGAATACATACTTAAAAACAAACCTTTACTTTTTCAGAAATTTCCACAAAAAATAATTGCATCTTTTCTAAAAATTACTCCCGAAACATTAAGTAGAGTACGAAAAAGAATTACATAACTTCTTGATCACAATCAAGTGATCTTTCCTTCTGAACTATTGATATTTGATCTCATTATAAAAAGTCAAAACAATATTACGAAATGAAAATACTAATATTTGGTGCGTCAGGTTCAGGAACCACAACATTAGCAAAAGAAGTAACAAACCATATAGATTTTACTCATTTAGATGTTGATGATTATTATTGGCAAAAAACAGTCCCTGCTTACCAAGAAAAAGTGCCCTTAGCTATTAGAAATCAACATTTGAAAGATGACATTAATAAATATAAAAATGTCATCATTAGTGGTTCTATGGTAAATTGGGGTAAAGAATGGGAAACTTCATTCGATCTTGCAATTTTTATATATTTAAATAATCAAGAAAGAATGAATCGCTTGTACAAAAGGGAAAAGGAACGATATGGAGAAGTTCTATCAATAAATAAAGCTGCTCAGGAAAAATTAAAAAACTTTCTTGATTGGGCAAATCAATATGAGAACCCAATTTTTACCGGAAGATCACTGAAAAATCATTTGAATTGGATCAAACTATTAAACTGTAAAACATTAAAAATAGATGGAGAAACATCATTAAAAGAAAAAGTTGAAAGCGTAACGTATGAAATTAGTAAACTATAAGTTGATAAAATAGTTACACGGAATAATTTATAATATAAATACCTTATTTTTTTAGAAATCTAAAAAAATAAGGTAACATTTTAGACAAATAAGATACTTATATCAAACGCACAAGCAAACTTAAATAGCATCATAGAAATGAAAAAATATTACATCTTCGTTTTATTAATAAGTGTTTTAAATTTATCAATTGCTCAAACGGATGATACTGTCCTTAGTAATATCAATAATTTAGTAAATAAAAATGATCGTCAGGAATCCATATCATTATTATTCCAAACAATTAATAAAGACATTTCAAGACTAACAGAGCATAAAGAATTAATTAACAAGAACTTAAATAATATTCTAAAAGACTCAACATTCGATTATTCTGTGCTACATCTTTCTTTAGAACTGGCATCTAATGACTTATTGATAATTGATAAAGAATCTGAACTTACACTAATAAAACATAATAAAAACTTTAGAAGTAAATTAAAACAAGTAAAAGAATATCATAATTGGATATGGAATGATGAATCTTATTTAGAAAATAGAACTAATTCTGGAATTATATTGGATGTACTTGGTTATTGTAAAAATGCAGTATCAATAGAAGAACTAAAAGAATCTGTTAATTATTATATAGATACAAGACCTAAGTTTTTTGCAACTATATCATTATTAAGAAGAAATCAGGGTGTAGATAAAGAAATTATTTTAGCTATATCTAAAGAAGATGAAACCAGAGGCCTATTATATAAACATTTAAAAGAGTATAATAAACTATCAATATTTCCTAAAAAACACCTAAATCAAAAAGATTTATCTCGCGCTGATATGGTAAATTGGCTAATATATCCAACCGAACTTGCTAGAGTACCAACAAATATTGAATTAGTCAAAATATTTACAATTGAATATGATGATGTTGGACCAGCAGATTTTTATTTATGGAAGTTCAATGCTGACGATGAAACTTGGAAAAAAGACGGTTACATGGCTGGATTATCTGGTCCATTTGTTAGAAAAGAATCTCCAACTATGGATGCCTATGGATATACTTTTAGTGCTTTTACCAAATTCAAAGAAAAATCACCCGAAGAGCATTTCAACGAAATTATTGAGATCTTAGACAAGTGGAACAATCAAAAACAATAACTCAGACAACTCGACGTACTATACAACGAATAAAGTTGGTTATTAACCTATATATATGGCTTCTCTATTTCATTTATTATTTGAATTAATTCGCATACCTATATTGTCCTTCATATATGGCGCTATAATATGGTTGGTTATTAATAAAATACTAAAGTACAAAGGGCTAAAAAAAAGATTCCTAATTCCTTTGATTTGTATAACATTCTTTATTTGGCGATTTTCTTATTGGAGAAATAATGGTATGGGCGATTACGGAAGAGTTCCTATAACATCTGATTATCAATTAGAAATGATAGACTTTTCAAATGCTTCTTTGGATAAGAACGGAGTTTCAAAAATTACTTCTATTGATGAACTTTATAAAGAAGGTAATCTTATTTATATCAAAGGATGGAATGAATATGAGATTTTTAACATAGAAAATGAAATGGTAAAGGAAAACCTTACCGAATCAGAATTCGTTCGAGAAGGAGGGAATCTTAATAAATTAATGTCGTCAAGCGAATTTCATAGTCAACATTGGGGATTATTGACTTTATTATTTCTATAGAATAAAGATCATATATTATACTTGGTAATATCAATCTTAATAATGATTAGATCAATACAGACTCTCTATATTTCACTGCAGTAGTATTCGTCAATTTTCTAAAAGCAGTATTAAACGATGATATGCTATTAAAACCACTTTCGTAAGCAATTGCAGATATTTTGAAATTTTGATATTCAGGTAATATTAATAGTCTTTTGGCTTCTTCTACTCGATATCTTGCTATGAATTGCGAATAGTTTTCTTTTTCATTTTGATTAATAACCTGAGATAATTGTTTAGAAGTTATTCCAATTCTCTTACTTAATTTTGTTAATGTTAATTCAGGATCCAAAAACACTTTTTCCTGTTCCATTAGATCTATTAAATGTTGTAAATATTGAATTCCTTTTTCAGTATTTAACGAGGAATTAACATACTTTTCATTTTCCATTTTAAACAAAAAAGGATGACTTAATGCCTTAATTGATAAAACAAAAATTATCAGAGAAAACAAAAAAGCGGTACTTAAATATGGTACTATACTAAGGAATACTCCAATCTGAATTAATGACATCGCAATAGTTAATATGCTAAAAAACAACAACCAACTAAAAACTTTACTAGATTTATCGTTAGGCTTTTTATTATTGACTATTACCCAATATAGAGTATACACTCCATAAATAAGTACATGAAGTAATAATGCTAAAAATATAATTCTAGAAGTTACAGAGCCATTATTTGGGATTACCCAACAAAAGATTACAAATAAAAACAGTGGGACGTACTGAATAAAAATTGACTTTCTATTTTCGATTTTACTCTGTACAAGTAATTGTTTAGAATAGAAAAATAAGGAAGGCCCAATACCTAATAACATCCCTAAGAATACATTTCGAACTATTGGGTCAATCTGAAAATAATTATAAAATAGTGACTTACCAATCCTAAGACTAAAAGCTAATAAATAGATTGCCAAAAATACATTTGCTTTGGATCGCTGCTCTTTTGTTATTATCAAAAATACACCAAAGAATAGCGCTATTATAAAACCAACACTACCTAATAATAATTCTATATGTTTAAAAATTTCTGGATTCATCGCTAAACAAATAACGTAATTTTTAATCATTGTTTTTACTAATGATAATATAAAGAATCAACATTTTTTTTACTTCCAGAAACAAAATATTAAGAAACCTAAAGTATGATTAACATACTTCTTCTGTAATTGCCATTCTACACCATATCACTACAGATTGTTGTTGTTGTTGTTGTTGTTGTTGTATACCTCCTTGGATCTTTTGTTTTAATAATTAATGCAATCAAAATAAACATATATGCTATAATAATCACATATAAAACAAACAGTTAACTAATTTTTAACCAAACAATACATTTTACAATAAGTTTATTAAAAACCCATTAGCACACCTAAAAAATATACCATAATATTAACGACATTAAAACTCCAGTAATTGCTATCAGTGTAGTCATTACTGTCCAAGAACGAAAGGTTTGTCTCTCTGTCATACCAAGGTATTGACCAACTAGCCAAAAACCACTATCATTAACGTGTGATAAAATAGTTGCTCCAGATGCGATAGAAATTACAAAAAGAGCTATTTGAGAATTACTAAAATCACCAGCAAGAATAATTGGTGATGTAATTCCTGCAGCTGCAATCATTGCTGTTGTAGCAGAGCCTTGTAAAACTCTAATCAATGCAGCTACAATAAATGCAAATAATAATGGATGGATATAAGAACTCTGTAATGATGAAGCTAGCAACTCACCTGCTTTAGTATCAACTAATATTTGTTTAAAAGCACCACCAGCACCTGTTAACAGAATAATAGCTCCAGCAGGTTTAAAGGATTTCATAGAAATTTTTAATAAATTATCTCTAGTAACTCCTCTTTTTATGCCTAGAAAATACCAGGCAACTAAATTCGCCATAATTAAAGCAGTAAACGGATGTCCAAAAAGTGTTATCATATTCACTACGGATTTCGGTAAGCTATCCTCCCCTAACCAATCACCCAACAAAACAGTTTTTAAAACTATTAACAAAATGGGTAATGCTATAATCAACATAATACCAATAGGGTTTGGAGTATCTTTTATTGTTGCTTCAATATCATTTGTTTCAGGAATGTCTATCTCAATTTTTTTAGCTAAATATTTTGCTAATATAGGTCCGCTTATAATCGCAGCAGGAATTCCTGTTAAAAATCCAAAAACAATCACCCAACCAAGATTAGCTCCTAATATATCGGCAACAGCAACTGGGCCAGGTGTTGGAGGAATAAAACTATGAGTAATAGCTAAACCCGCTAATAAAGGTATTGCATATAACAACAATGACTTTTTTGTTTTTCGTGCAATCGCATATACAATTGGAACCAAAATAATGAAAGCTACATCAAAAAACACAGGTATGGCGATTATAAAACCAGTAATCATCAATGCCCAAGAAGCATTTTTTTCTCCAGCCAATCGTAATATATAATTTGCTAAACCTTGTGCTCCTCCAGAATTTTCCAACAAACCACCAAACAACGCACCCAGCCCTACAACAGTAGCCACAAAACCTAGGGTGCCGCCCATACCATTTTTTATACTATCTAGAATATCTTCTGCTGGCAATCCTGCGACTATCCCAACCAAGATGCAAACAATTAATAAGGCAATAAAAGCCTGCATTCTTAGCTTTAAAATCATGAAAAGCAATGCGATGATACCTACCCCTACTGCTATTAATAATTGATAATCCATATTTTAATTCTTCCAGTTTGTATGAAAATATTCATCTATTGGTTTGTCTACTCTTTGATACGTATGCGCACCAAAATAATCTCGTTGTGCTTGTATGATATTAGCAGAAGACTGTGCTGATGTATACGTTAAAAAATAATTTGTGGCTGCAGAAAGTACTGTTAATGAGAATCCAGCCGTTAATCCTGTTCCTACTATTTCTGACAATGAATTTATATTAGACTTCATTGTTTTCACTATTTCTGGAAACAATAACAACGAAGTATCATTATTATCTAATAACAACGAGGATATTTGTTCCATCAAATTACTTCTTATTATACAACCGTTTGTCCATATTCTAGCAATTTCAGAAAGATTCAATTGCCATTTATATACTTCTGATGATTCTTTTAATAACTTAAAACCAATATGATGATTAATAATACTAGTAGCTAAAAAAGCCTTTTCTAAATCACTAATAAAACTAGTATCATCTATAGAATTGCTAGAAGTGCTAAATTGATATATTTCAGATGCTTTTATTCGTTCAGACTTGATTCCTGAAACATTTCGAGCCATAACAGATTCAGAAATTGTAGGCAAAGCCACTCCTAATTCTAGAGCCGCATTCGTAGACCATCCTCCTGTTCCCTTCTGCCCTGCTTTATCTAGTATTTTATCAATAAGAAAATCTTTCCCTTCTGTTTTAAGAAGTAGATCTGAAGTGATTTCTAATAAATAACTTTTCAACCCATTATTGATCCAGCTATTGAAAATATTCGAAATTTGAACTGGAGTTTTACCAGCATAAAACCTTAATATGTGATAGGTTTCTGCCAATAATTGCATCTCTGCATACTCAATTCCATTATGTACCATTTTTACAAAATGACCAGACCCTTCAGGTCCTATATAAGTACAGCAACTATTCTTTTTTTTATCTTTTGCAGCTATCGCTTCTAAATATTTACCTGATCTATTATATGCTGTCTTGGATCCTCCAGGCATTATTGATGGTCCTTTTAATGCACCTTCTTCACCACCTGATATTCCAGTACCTAGAAAATGAATTCTCTTTTCCGCTAACCTTTTACTTCTTTCTAAAGTAGCTTTATAATGAGAGTTTCCTCCATCTATAATACAATCTTCTTCTGATAGGTATGGCAATAATTCATCAATAACTAAATCAACAGGTTTCCCTGCATTAACCATCAACATAATTGTTCGCGGCTGCGCTAATGAATCAACAAACTTCTTTAAGTCGTCAAATCCAACTATAGTATCGGTGTCTGATTGTTCTAAAACAAATTTTTTAGCAACATCAACTTCAATTTGGTCTACATGTCTATTATATACTGATAATTTAAAATCCTTAGATAAGAGGTTTTTAGCTAAACTCTTACCCATGACTCCTAGCCCTATTAACCCTAATTCCGATGTATCTGTATCCAATGTAGATTTAATTTCATTAATAATTTTGTCGATGCTTTTATCTATTTTAATCAAAATATCATTTTCTGGAGGCTCTAAACTCTCAAATTGAGATGTTAACATAGTCTTTTTGAAAAAATGATTTTCTCTTGCTTCTAAACGACTAGCTATTAAATCAAAGCTCCCGTCCAAAAAAATCCATTTTACATATTGTTTATCAATAGACTCCAGAGTTTTCCTATATTTTTTCTTTAAAGCAGAGCAAGCTAATACTGCTCCTTTATCAGTATTCCAATTTATGATTTCAGTTGCTATTTTTTGCAACCAAGGTTCTCTATCGATATCGTTTAATGGAGAGCCTGCAGACATTTTTTGGATATTTGCTTCAGGATGAAAATCGTCAGCATCAAAAAAAGGAATATTTAATTCTCCCGCGAGAGCTCTACCTACTGTAGTTTTTCCACTTCCAGAAACTCCATATATAATATATATAACACCTTTATTCACTAGAATACCGTTCTTTTATTTCAAAACAAAGTTCAATTCATTACTCTCATCCAATGCATGCGTAGCTACCCATAACTTAAAATCACCGGGTTCAGTAACCCACTTTTTATCGAGGCCATAAAAAGATAAATCATCTGTCGAAAAACTAAATACAAATTGTTTTGATTCTCCTGAATTTAGTGCAATTTTCTCAAACCTCAGTAATTCTTTTACTGGTCTTGTTAAACTCCCAACTAAATCTCGAAAATATAATTGTACTGTTTCTTTTGCTTTTACATCTCCAGTATTAGTTACAAGTACTTTTACTGTAATAATATCTCCAATCTTAGGATTAGATGAAGAAATACTAATATCTGAATATTTAAAAGTACTATAACTTAACCCATAACCAAAGGGGTACTCCGGTAAGAAACCTGCGTCTAAATAATGTGAAGTATTACCAAGAGAGCTCTGCCAAGCCCTAATTGGAATCGAATCCATATGAACAAATTCTTCGGGAACTACAGGTCTCCCTGTATTTTTATGATTATAATGAATAGGTATTTGACCTACTACCTTTGGCCAAGAAACTGGTAACTTTCCAGAAGGTGAAACTACCCCTGTAATAACATTTTTTAAAGCTGGCCCTCCCATTGTTCCAGGATGCCAAGCCATAAGAACAGCATCTACTTTGTCCAAAATATTTCCTAAAGTGATAGGTCTTCCTGCCATTAGAATTAGGATAATCGGTTTTCCTGTTTTATGCAATTCTTTAATTAATTCTTCTTGAGCTCCAGGAAGATTAATATCCGCTCTACTATGAGCTTCTCCGGAGAGAATAGCCTCTTCCCCAGCAAAGAATAAAATTACATCAGAAGATTTTGCTACGTTTATAGCACTATCAAACTCTGTATCTGATTTGTCTCTACTATAAGATAATCCTTTACTGTAATTAATCATATAGTTATTATCACCCTTAAACGCTTGTAAAGGAGTAATCGAATGATCCTTTTCTCCGTCAAAAGTCCAAGTACCTAATTGCTCGTGAGGAGCATCTGCTAAGGGGCCAATAATGGCAATTTTCTTTTTAGCATCTATAGGTAATATCTTATTTTCATTTTTTAATAATGTAATACTTTCCTCTGCAGTATTTTGTGCTGATAACAAGTGGTTTTTATCGTACAAAATTGAATCATTAGGATCAAAATAAGGGTTGTCAAATAATCCCAGCCTAAATTTAATTCGAAGAATATTTCTTACGATCTCATCCAGTTCTTTTTCGGAGAACTTACTTTCATCTATCAATTCTTTTAGGTGATCTTGATACGAAGTACTAGTCATTTCCATATCCAACATCGCATTGATAGATTTTTCAGCAGCTTCCTTTTGGTCTTTAGCAAATCCATGATTTACCATTTCTATAATTGAATTCCAATCACTTACTACAAAGCCATCGAATCCCCACTTTTCTCTCAAAATATCTTTTAGTATATATGAATTAGCAGATGCTGGAACACCGTTTAGATCATTAAAACTAGTCATAAATGTCGCAGAACCTGCATCTACAGCAGTTTTAAACGGTTTTAAGTATACATTATGTAGTAAATTATCATTGATATTTGCCGTATTATAATCTCTTCCTCCTTCTGCAGCACCATATCCAATAAAATGTTTTGCGCAAGCTGCTAAGCTTGTTGGAGATGATAAATCATCTCCTTGAAAACCTTTTACATAAGCTTCTGCCATTTTACTAGTTAAATAAGGATCTTCTCCAGCAGATTCTGCAATTCTTCCCCATCGAGGATCTCTCGCTATGTCTATCATTGGAGCAAAGGTCCATCTGATTCCATAAGTACTAGCTTCTATTGCAGCTATTCTTGAACCTTCTTTAACTAAAGAAGGATTAAACGAAGCCGCCTGCCCTAGCGGAATAGGGAAAATTGTTTTGAAACCATGGATTACATCTCGTGCAAAAATTAATGGAATCTTACTAGGGCTTTCTTCTACGGCTATCCGTTGTAATTCTTTAGCATCTTTTTTATTCATTATGTTAAGAAAAGAACCTATGTGTCCATTTCTAACAGCTTCTTTAAGGTCTTTTGGTAATTCTTTTACTCTACTTGATTTACCACGTTGAGCAGTTTGTCCTATTTTTTCATCTAATGACATTTTAGATATAATACTGTCTATTTTATGCTCAATAGGATTCTCAGAAGAAATATTTAATCCTATATCTGAAGTTTTAGAATTACATGATAGAAGTATTACCAATAAACCAAAAATCAAAAATCGATATGTGTGAGTTTTCACTTGTAAAAATGTCATAAAATAAATTTAATTAGAAAGAGAGATTCTAAACTTTTCAGTAAGAAAACTGTTAAGATTTATAGGACGAATTTAGAGATACTTCAGGATAAGAAAAAAGCAAAACAAAGCCAATCACCTTTTGTTAAGAAAGTTTATAGAAGCATTTTATTTAATAAAACAATGTTATTTTCATCAATCAAACAAAATAATTCAATCATAATTGAATATTTGATTGTTGACAACATTTTCATAATAATAGTGGTTTAACGTTGTGGTAATAACTAATTAAAATATTCAAAAACAGATAACAATATGCTCATAATGCCTTAATTATTATTTAACTATATAATGGTTTATTTGTAGGAGTAAGTTATTTTTATGAAGAAACGTACTGTAGATATTGTTGTCATCTCTGATGTGCATTTAGGAACATTTGGATGTCATGCTAAAGAATTACTAAATTACCTCAATAGTATCAAACCAAGGATACTTATTCTTAATGGTGATATTGTAGACATTTGGCAATTTAGAAAAAGGTATTTCCCAAAACCGCACCTTAAAATCATCAAAAAAATTATCACTCTCGCCTCAAAAGGTACCGAAGTAATATATATCACGGGAAATCATGATGAAATGCTCCGAAAATTCAGTGATACTACTATGGGTAATTTTAAATTAGTAGATAAATTGGTACTAGACTTAGATGGCAAAAAAGCCTGGTTTTTTCATGGAGATATTTTTGATGCTTCAATTCAAAACGCAAAATGGTTAGCTAAGTTAGGTGGATGGGGATACGATATGCTTATTTTATTTAACCAATTTATCAACTGGTTTCTGTTACGTATGGGGAAAGAAAAGTTTTCTTTATCCAAAAAAATCAAAAATAGTGTCAAGAAAGCTGTGAAATATATAAACGATTTTGAGCAAGTAGCAGCAGATTTAGCTATTGAAAATAATTATCATTATGTTATTTGTGGACATATCCACCAACCACAAATAACTAAAAAATCTAATAAAAATGGATCTTGTATGTATTTAAATTCCGGTGATTGGATTGAAAATTTATCCGCATTGGAATATCATGACAAAGAATGGAAGCTTATAACTTATCAAAACGAAGACACAGAAACCGAAGTATCTACAGATGATATAGAGGACTTAGATATAAGTTTAGAAACTATTCAAGCATCTTTTGCAATCAATAATTTAATTAAAAAGTAATATTCAATAAGTTTTTATCTTAACTAAAAAATGTAGTATCATTCTTATTGGCTATAATGAAAGCATCATTGATCTTTTTCTAATTGCATTGTTCTGCACCCAACTATTTATTCTTAAATTTGAGAGAACAAGATTCTTTTAACCGTTAATGAATATTTATACTGTACATGAGTAAGATTTCTTACTTAAATAAGAGAACAATTTATAGGATTATTCCTTTTATTATATTTTTTATTATTGCCGCTCTTATTTATTTATTTTTAGAGAAAGGTATATTGGGAGATTCTCAATCTTATCCTTCTACTCAAAACCCTTATAATTTTGTAAACGGCTTATTTATTGGTGTAATTTCTGCTACCCTTTTTGGATTGCTTATTGGTTCTTTTGAAGTTCTATATTTTAATAAATTCTTTTCATCAAAAAGCTTCTTAAAAAAAATAATATATAAAACTGCTTTTTATCTAGTCATCATCATTATTTTCCTATTATCCACTTCAATAATATCATTTATCGTACAGTTTGAAACGAATATATTTGATATAACTGTATGGATAAATCTTCGGAGCTTTTTTACCAATATCGTTTTTCTGAGTATTATATGTTATATCATTGCCACCATTGGAATCTGCCTTTTTTATTTAGAGGTAAGTGATAATATTGGTCAGGAAGTACTATTCAATTTTTTTACAGGAAAATATCATAAACCTATTGAAGAAGAACGCATTTTCATGTTTTTAGACATGAAATCCTCTACAACTATTGCAGAAAAATTAGGCCACGTTAAATATTTCGAAATGTTAACTCAATATTATGCAGATTTATCAAATTCGATTGTGCAACATGCTGGGTCCGTTTATCAGTATGTAGGAGATGAAATTGTGGTTTCTTGGAATCTGAAAAAAGGACTTAAAAAGGACAATTGTATTAGATGTTTTTATTCTATGCAAGAGGCTTTAATAAAACAATCTGCAAAATACCATAAAGAATTTGGTGTCTTACCCACATTTAAAGCTGGATTTCATTGTGGAATGATCACAGCTGGTGAGATTGGCACTATAAAAAAGGATATTGTTTTTACAGGAGATGTTCTTAACACAACAGCCAGAATTCAAGGGCTTTGTAACTCGTATGAAGTAACAATTCTAATTTCTAAAACTTTAATAGAAAAATTAAAAATTACATCTAGTTTAAAATATACATCAGTTGACAAAACTTTATTAAGAGGTAAAAATGATCAAATAGAATTATTTACTGTTGTATAGAGAAGAACTTATTCTTTTAGAAAACTCTATTTAAAAAAATTAAGATCTGTAATACGTATATTTGATCAAATATTCCAAATCATCTAAAACAAACTACTATGCTTGGTTTAAAATTAGCTACGGATCCGCGTTGGGCTGCTCTAGTAGAATCAAATATTGAAGAAATTCTTACGGATCATGCATGGTGCGAACAAAAAGCAGCAACCAATGCTATCACAATCATCACACTAAACTCTGAGCATGAAGATCTAGTAACCGATTTATTGATCTTAGCCCAAGAAGAATTAGAGCATTTCCAAATGGTTCATGAACTTATAAAAAAACGCGGTTACAAGCTTGGGCGAGAACGAAAAGATAGTTACGTAAATGAATTATTTAAGCACAAAGTAAAGCAAGGTGGTAGTCGCCAACAAGGTTTAGTCAGTAGATTACTTTTTTCTGCTATGATTGAAGCTCGTAGTTGTGAACGTTTTAAACTTCTTTCTGAAAAAATAAAAGATCCGGAATTATCTAAATTCTATCATGACCTTATGATCAGTGAAGCTGGTCATTATACTACGTTTATTGGTTTTGCGCGTAAATATGGTAAAGACATTGATGTGGATAAGCAATGGAAGGATTTACTAGAATTTGAAGGTGAACTTATCCAAAAATATGGTAAAAAAGAAACGATACATGGATAATTTTAACCTGTAATCCATGTATCGTCTCTATGTATTCTTTTATTAAAACTAAAATTATTCTATTCGCTTAGCGGGCATTTTCCTTCCTCCTTGATTTAAGATAAGACTATCAATTACTCCTTTATCATTTGTATTAAATGTAATTTCTGCCGGAACAACTTTTAAGTAGAATAATGTTTCTGTTTCAGCAAAGAGTTCAAATTTAGGTTGTCCAGTAGCTTTAGCAAATATTGAATTTCCTTCCAAAGTAATCTCTATTATAAAATTAGGTTGTAATTCATATTTACCAACATACTGCTTTAAAATATCTGAAGATACTGTAATAGACTTCCTTTCTGCAGGAGGAGCTTTATCAACTCCTTTTCCTGTAAAACTTTCATTAGCAGTTTTAAATATTGTTTGTCGTTTACCATCAGCTGTTTTCGAGAAATTATAGGATATCGTTCCATCATCAAAAATAAAAGAGCCATCTTTCATTTGATATATTTCAAATTCTCTTGAATTTTCACCCTCTCTTAGACTAAATAATTTTCCATCTTTTAGCATAATGTGTCTTATAACATTATCCTTAAACTCATAAGCTCCTACCCACTTCTTAGCTTCATCAATAGATAATTCAATAGCATCTTTCTTATCGGGAATTGGCTTTCCTATAACAGTAGCTGCTACCTTCATAGTAACCTCTCCAACATTCTTGCAATTACAATTTGTAAGTCCAATGACATATACATTTTCTTTTTCTAGAAAAATTCCATTGGTGGTATATCCAAAAATTCCTCCACTATGTGCATATCCTTTAGCTCCTTGTATATTAGTTTTACCCCAACCGTATCCATAATTAATTTCTTCTCCATTATTCAACTTAGAACCATTTATAGCTTTCTCTAAACTTGTTCTTTTAATAAAAGTATTAGCACTAATCGCATTCTGCCATTTCAAAAGATCATCTACAGTAGACATTAACGATCCAGCAGCATAAGGTAATGTAAGACTTAAATAATCTGCATTTAAGAATTTATCTCCATCTTGTTTGTAACCGGAAGCTCTATTTTTAATGAGTTCACTCATACTTCCGTAATAAGAAGAGTTCATCCCAATCTTCTCAAAGATATTTTTCTCAATATAATTTTCATAGGTGTCTTTTGTTATTACTTCAATAATATGTCCTAATAAAATATAACCAGAATTATTGTATCTAAATTCTTCTCCCGGATCAAAATCCATAGGTTCATTTTTAAACACATCAATTAATTCTGTTGGAGTCATATCTGTACGGGCAGATTCCATAAAACTAGCCATACCAGTATAGCTCTTTATCCCAGATGTATGATTTAGAAGATGATGAATCGTAATCTTTTTATCGTTTGTAGGATAATCCGGAATATATTTTGTGATTTCGTCATCAATTGTAAGTTTCCCTTGTTCTTCTAACATAAGAATAGCTACGGCTGTAAATTGTTTGGTAATAGATCCTATTTCAAATACATTTTCTGGCTTTAAAGAAACATCTAATTCTAAGTTCGCTTTTCCAAAAGCTTTGCGATAAATTGATTTTCCTTCTTTTGCAACTAAAATTGAAATACCAGGTTCTTCCGCACTATACATGGAAGAAACAATAGCATCTATTTCTTTTTCTAAATTTTGAGCCTGTGCACTAAAAAATATAACAGTGCAGAAAGAAACTAATAGTAAGGTTTTGATTCTTTGTGATGATTTCATGTGATTATTATTTTGATTGATATGTGGTTGTTATCAATAGTTATTACAAGTATGACGACAAATTTGAAAATAAGTTACCAAAAACCTACTTAAAATATCATCCATATTTTAGATCACTCAAGCAAACTAAAATTACTCTTCATAGTCACGCTTCTAATTATATATTTTTTGAATCAATTTTATCATAAAACAAAAAAAGCTTTTGCATCATACCAATGAGTATGTTTACAAAAGCTTTTCTATTAAAAAATTAGTATAAGTTTCCTAACTCAAAAAATCAAAGTTATTCCTCTTCTCCTATAAAACCAGGAGCAGCAGGTACATCTTCATCTAATTCTACTTCTTCTACGACTTGTATAGAATCTCTTAATGCTTTAAATTTTTCTAGCTGTTCTTCCTCTCCTGTAAAATAAGGAAATACATCCATAATTGGTGATTCGGCAATTGCAGGTATTGTGTAATCACCCGTAGTACCTTTCATCACACTATTTGTATTATCAAAAGCTTCTTTAACATCATTTGCTTGTATCAAAAGATACATGTTCGTTTTTCTTTCTTTACCACTTTCTTCATCGTAAGCAATCAAAGAAACTTTTGACTTAAACCAACGATCAGAATTCTCAAATGGATGTATTTCTGCAAAATTTGCAACTTTTATATTAGTAATAATAAATTCTTCACTAACATATGCAGACATTTCTTCATTAATTCTTGTTTCTGCTTCTGTATAGGAAACCGCATCCACTAAATAAGGCTCTGTAGTTACCTTCTGTACTCCAGAATCATTTATTTTTCTATATTTTACTTTACATTCGTACCAAGTAGCG
Organism: Aquimarina amphilecti; assembly: GCF_900109375.1. Lineage (GTDB taxonomy): Bacteria > Bacteroidota > Bacteroidia > Flavobacteriales > Flavobacteriaceae > Aquimarina > Aquimarina amphilecti. The sequence goes on along the minus strand of NZ_FOAB01000001.1, from coordinate 393,199 downwards.
CTCATATATTTACTTTTTTAGGATGCCAAATATAAATCTTAAAAAAAGTTCTTAGCACTAATTTTTATATTAGATATTCACAATTTTAAAACACGCTAATTATAAGACAATTACAAAACAAAATCTTATAACAAAGCTTTCTTTAATATACTTATAGGGTGTAATGCAATACGTTTTGTACCATCTTTTATTTGATGCCTGCAACTTGTACCGACTGCGGCAATTATGGTTGTTTCTGAAGCCTTTCTTACTGCAGGGAATAATGTCTGTTCTCCTATTTGTAAACTAACATCATAATGCTCTTTCTCATATCCAAATGATCCTGCCATACCGCAACATCCAGAAGGAATAATAGTAACCGTAAAGTTTTTAGGTAAATTAAGATATACAAACGTTGTATGAATAGTGGACAATGCTTTTTGATGACAATGTCCGTGTAGTTTAATTACCTTTTTTTCTTTAGTAAATTGATCGGGAGTAATATTACCTAATTCTATTTCTGATTTTAAAAATTCATCGATCAAAAAAACTTGTTTTGACAATTTTTGGGCAGACTCTTTTTCATCTGCTAACCTCAAATATTCATCTCTAAATGTCAATATAGCAGAAGGTTCTAATCCAATCAATGGTATTTCTTCTGAAATCAAATTCCCAAAAATATCCACATTATAATTTGCTAATGCTTTAGCTTGTTTTAATAATCCTTTGGAAATAAAAGTTCGACCACTTTCCTTATGATTTACAATTCTCACCTCATATCCCAAGCTGGTTAATAATTCTAATGCATCTACCCCAATAGTAGTATCTAAATGATCAGTAAACTCATCAATAAAAAAATAGACAGTTCTTAAAGGGTTTTCAGGTTGTAGTGATTTCAAATTATTAGCACACCATTTTCTTAATGATTGTTTACTTAATAGTGGCAAATCTCTCTCTTTAGCAATACCAAGAGTAGATTTTATAATTCCAGAAGTAAGAGTATTTTTAAAAAAGAAGTTGGTTACCCCTGGTATTATTCTTCCTATGTTATTTAACTTATTATTGTAAGCAAATAATTTAGTCCTAATAGAAGTACCATTCTCTTTTTGATATTGATATTCAAACTCTGCTTTCAGTGTTGCTACATCAACATTAGAAGGGCATTCACTTGAACAGCCTTTACAACTTATACAAAGATCAAATACTTCTTTTAATTCTTTTTGATTAAACTTATTTGAATTGGCGTTATTTGTCAGTACCTCTCTTAACGCATTCGCTCTTCCTCTAGTGGTATCCTTTTCATTTTTAGTAGCTCTATAACTTGGGCACATTGTTCCTCCTGCTTCTACAGATTTTCTACAATCTCCACTTCCATTACATTTTTCTGCAGCTCTCAAAATACCCAATGAATCAGTAAAATCTAATAATGTTTCTATTTGAGGCTCTTCTCGATCAATTTCATACCTTAATTGTTCATCCATCGCATAGGCATCTACAATTTTACCTGGATTAAAAATTCCATTGGGATCAAATACTTCTTTAATTCTCTTTAATAGATCATAATTTTCTTCTCCTATCATGAAGGGAATATATGCTGCACGCACAATTCCGTCACCATGTTCTCCGCTCATAGATCCTTTGTACTTCTTTACCAAAGTAGCTACATCATCCGTTATTTTCTTAAAAAGCACTAAATCTTCTTTCTTTTTTAGATCTAGAATAGGTCTAAGGTGTAATTCTCCAGCACCAGCATGCGCATAGTAAACAGCTTGCTGATCATATTTCTTCATAAGATCAGAGAACTCAGAAATATAATTTGCTAAATCTGGTAACGCGACTGCAGTATCTTCAATACATGCAACTGCCTTCTTATCTCCTACAATATTACCTAACAATCCTAATCCAGCTTTTCTCAGTTCTAAAGCTTGATTGATTTCATTACCTAACAAAATAGGATTCGCATATGTTAATTCCGAATTTTCTAAAGTGGATAGAAGCGCTATTTTTTGTTTTTCGAGACTCATCAAATCATCAGCTCTTAACTCCAACATTAAAATCGCCTGAGGATCATCTTTAATAAAGAAACGATTTTTTAATTGCTCAACATTATTTTTTGTGCAATCTAAGATCGTTTTATCCATCATTTCACAAGTAAATAATGAATGTTTCATTACTGGTTCTACAGCATTTAAACAATCTTCAATGGAATTAAAATGAGATGCTACCATTAATGACTCTTTTGGAGGCAGTTCATCCAGTTGTAAAGTGATTTCTGTAGTAAAAGCTAAGGTTCCTTCGCTACCAGACAATAAATCACACATATTAAATTCATCTTCTTGATCCGAGAAAATATTTGATTTAATTAACTCATCAATGGCATAGCCTGTATTTCTTCTATGTATATCAGGTTTTGGAAAACTGTCTTCTATACGTTTTTGCACATTTTTTGAAGAAAGTTCTTCGAAAATTGTTTTATATATCTTTCCTTCCAAAGTATTTTGAACTCTTTTTTGATCAAAATCTTCTCTAGAAATATTAGAAAAAGTAACTGCGCTACCATCAGACAAAATAGTTTGTAGTTCGAGTACTTTATCTCTAGTTACTCCATATTGTATAGACGTAGTACCACTACTATTATTACCGACCATTCCACCAATCATACATCGATTAGATGTAGATGTATTGGGCCCAAAAAACAATCCATACGGTTTTAGAAAAAGATTTAAATCATCTCTAATCACTCCTGGTTCTACAACTACAGTTTTTTTACGTTTATCTAACGATATTATCTTAGTAAAATATTTCGACACATCTACTACTATTCCATCTCCTACACATTGTCCTGCTAAAGAAGTTCCTGCTGTTCTAGGTATTAAGCCACAATTATATTCATTAGCAAAAAAAATTATTTTTTTTAGATCTGATATATTATGAGGAAAAGCAACTGCTGTAGGAATTCTTCGATATACGGATGCATCAGTAGCATATAACGATTTGGTAAGTAAATCAAACTGGAGCTCTCCTTCCAACTGATCTTTTAAAGCTATGAGGTCAGCTTCTTTTATCATATTTGTTTTCCTTTTACTAGTGATTCTAAAGTAATTTGTCTTTTAAAATTGGTATCAAAACAAATAAAACTATCTGTACCAGCTACTCCATCAATTTGGTGAACTTGCTCATATAGTATATTACGCAAATGATGATTATCGTATGCAAATATCAGAATAAAAAGTGCGTAATTACCCGATACATAATTGCATTCTAGTATTTCTGGTATTTTAGCAAGATCATTAACTACAGACTTAGCATATCTGGCTTCTTTAAGCCTAATACCTACATAAGATTTAGTTTTATATCCTATCTGTTTCTCATCAATAACAAATTCTGCCTTATTGATAACACCATTTTCTTTTAATTTTCTAATTCTTTGATGCACCAATGAATTAGAAATCTTTAATTCTTCTGCTATCTGAGAAAAAGGTTTTCTAGCATCCTCACGGATCTGTAATAATATTTGTTGATCTATATAATCAAAATGATTCATAATAAATGAAATTTCGAATGATCTATACTTAAATAAGATATCTTATTTTGAAGTAAAATCAATTTGACATAAAATAAAATAATAATTGATTAAATCAACTACTAAAATAAATAAAACTAGTCAAAAATAGTACTTTTACAACAAAAACAAACAGACAAAAAATGAATTCTACACTTTTTTTCGAAGAGCTATGGAAACATTACGCAAGTAAAACCCCATCTGCTAACAAAGTAAAAACTCTATTAGAAGGAGCGGGAGAAACAGTTTTTAATGATCATATAGCCATTAGAACCTTTGATGATTCAAGAACCAATATTGAAGTCATCGCAAAGCCATTTTTAGCAATGGGATATAAAGAAATTAATGAATACCATTTTGAAGCAAAAAAATTATATGCAAAACATTACGAGCATATTGACAATCCAAATGCTCCAAAAATATTTATAAGTCAATTACTTACGAATCATTTCTCCGATGCGCTTCAAAAAACGATAAAAGAGGTATTAGATAAAGTAGATACAAATATTTTTGATCAAGAAGATTTAATATTAAAAGGTAGAGTTTGGGAAACTCCCTCTTATGAAACTTACAAAATACTACAGAGTGAATCTGAGTATGCCGCTTGGATGTATGTAAATGGTTTTTGCTCCAATCATTTTACAATTGACGTTAATAAACTGACTAATTTTGCACACTTAACCAATCTAAATGATTTCTTAAAGGATAATGGTTTTATATTAAACTCATCTGGTGGAGAAATCAAGGGGACTCCTACTCTACTTCTAGAACAATCAAGCATTCTGGCTGATAAAATTGAAATGGAGTTTACTGAAGGCACAAAAGAAGTTACTTCGTGTTACTATGAATTTGCATATAGATACAAACAGAAAAATGGGCAACTTTTTACTGGGTTTATAGCCAACTCTGCAGATAAGATTTTCGAAAGCACCGATATGAAATTACAAGAAGCATAAAGATCTATCTTATAAATTACAATAGAATTAGGAATTAACAAAATCTTAAGCAATTTTGTCATATTAAAAAATAGGATCTAACGTTATATTGGGATAACAATAAAAAAACAAAATTACAATGACGAAGCGCATTTTTATCATTACCTCATTATTATTTGCTTCAATTTTTACAGTGCAAGCACAAGAAATTTCAGAACATGCTATAGGTCTAAGACTTAGTGAAAGTAACGGATTCTGGGCAGAAGCTTCCTATCAAGCAAGATTAAGTTCTAACACCAGAGCCGAATTAGACTTAGGAGTGCAAGGAAGAAATAGTTTTAATGCTGTTAAATTAACTGGTATATATCAGTGGGTATTCAATATTGATGGTGGACTTAATTGGTATGTTGGACCTGGAATAGGTGGAGGTCTTGTAGATTATGATAATAATCTTGACAATAGAGATGATATAGAAACTTTTGGTTTTGTAACCGGAGATGTTGGTATTGAATTTAACTTTGACTTCCCTCTATTAATCTCTTTAGATTTTAGGCCTGAGATTTATTTTGATGATTATACGAATGATGATATTATATTTAATCTCGGACTTAGTGCTAGGTATAAGTTTTAATAAACCTTATAAATAAAAAAGAAAACCCTCAACAATTCTGTTGAGGGTTTTCTTTTTTATATTTTTTTTCAATTATTATGTTAACCTATTGATTAAATAACATACAAAAGGTAAATATTAAAAAAACCTTATAATCATGAAAAAATTATTTTTTGTTCTCATTTTAATTGTAACTAGTATTAACCTTCAAGCGCAAGATATTCCTAAAAACACAATTGGTATTAGATTATCAGAAGGTGTTGTTGGTGACGAAGGATTTGGTCCAGAAATCACATATCAACGACAAATGTTTGGAGAACATAATAGAATTGATGTCAACTTAAGTTGGAAAACGAATTCATTTATTAATACGTATCGAGGAGGTGCTTATTTTCACTGGAGTTATAATATCTGGGATAATCTAAATTGGTTCGCCGGTCCTGGAATAGGTGCTGGATACGTTGATTTTAAATCTAGCATTTTTGGATTTGGAATATCTAATGATAGAGATAGTGAATTCTTTCCTTACGTTGGAGCTGATTTTGGAGTAGATTATCGTTTTGATTTTCCTCTACAGGTAGCTTTCAGCATTCGCCCAACCTATGATATTCATAGTATAGAAAACAGTGGAGGATTCAGTGATGTAGATAACTTCGGAGTTAATGTCGGAATCGCTGCTAGATATATCTTTTAGACCCCTCTCAGAAATCAATTGATTTGATTTTTGTTTAGTTGTAAGGCGCTATTTTTATAATAGCGCTTTATTTTATTTACTTATACCGCAGCCAATGCGCTTTCATATAACTCAACATACAAAGGAACTATATTAGCAATATCAAATTTTAATGCTTGATTAAATGCTCCTTCCTTAAACTTATTTAATGTTTCATCATCTCTTAAAATACGAATTGCATTTTTAGACATTTCCTGAACATCACCCACATTACTTAAATACCCCGAAACACCATCCAAATTAACCTCAGGAATACCTCCTGAGTTACTTGATACCACAGGGACTTTATTTACCATAGCCTCTAAAGCGGCTAAACCAAAGCTTTCTCTCTCGGAAGGAAGTAAAAACAAATCAGAGAAGCATAGTATTTTGTCAATTTCATTACTATTACCGAGGAAAATGACATTATCCTTTATTCCCAATTCTTTACATTTTTTTTCAGCAGCTTTTCTCTCGGGTCCATCACCTACCATTAACAATTTTGCAGGTAATTCTTTCTGAATATTATAAAATATATCTACAATATCCATAATTCTTTTTACAGGTCTAAAATTACTAATATGTGTGACTATTCGTTCTTCTGGAGTTGCCATTAACTCTCTCTGACAATCTGTAAAATCAGTTTTACGAATACTAGCTTCAATAAAATTAGGAACTACTTCAATAGTTTTCTTTATATCAAATAGTCTTAATGTATCATCTTTTAAACTTTCGGAAACTGAAGTAACAATATCACTATTATTAATACTAAAAGTAACTGCCGGTTTATAAAAGGGATGATTTCCTACCAACGTAATATCGGTACCATGTAATGTCGTTACCATAGGAATATGTATTCCTTCTTCTGCTAATATTTGTTTAGCCATATATCCCGCATATGCATGAGGGATAGCATAATGTACGTGTAGTAATTCTATATCATATTTCTTTACTGTATTAACTAACTTACTAGATAAAGCTAATTCATATGGTTGATAATGAAATAATGGATATTCTGGAACTGTAACCTCATGAAAATGAATATTGGGACTTAGTAATCCAAGTCTAACTGGTTGTTTATAAGTTACAAAATGAACTTGATGGTTTAATTTGGCAAGAGCAATTCCTAATTCTGTAGCCACTACTCCACTACCTCCAAAGGTTGGATAACAAACAATAGCAATATTCATAAATACAATTTTCTTTTGGTAGCACAATGTACAAGAAAAATGGTATTACTACTTGTTAAAGGATTTGTAAAAAAATCACTCAACTTTTGTCAAAAGAATATTCCCAGAATCTAATTTCCTAACCGAAAACCTCGTATGTGCAAAAACAATATTAGAGGATAGTTCTAAAATCCCCTCACTTTTATTGTAAACCATTGGCGTCTTATATTTACCATATACTCTATTATGTATACGTCTATGATCATTACCACATCTTGATTCTCCCAGAATATATTTTTTGATTATTCCTTCTTCTGATATAATAATTTTTGCGCCTATGGGAAAATCATTTCTTGTAACATCATTCCTGGTAAGGTTTTTTCTACCAGAAAAAAGAATATATTTTGTATTTCTAGAACGAAAATCACCGAGGACTAATTACCATTCTCCAAATAATTCTTCCTTATTAGGAATCCGATCTTGAGCAGATATAATTACTATAGACAGTGTAAAAAATATAAAGGTAATTCTGGTTCGCATATTAGATATTTTTAGTTTATATAATATCAACAAAACATATGCTAAATACTATTTGAAATAAAAAAAGCAGATCATAAGCCGGATTCTGTAATCCATCAAAGACGGACTCCTTATCATTTATCTAGCCTTGATATTACTATCAAGATCAAACCGCCTACCCTCCAACATTGGGCGCGCAACCCTTAGGCGTTGGTATACATGGCGTTGCACCGCATAGAGTTTACCTGGTTTCACTACAGCCTTACCTGTACATACTTTCTGCTGCACTTGTCCTCATCTCACGACGGACGGGCGTTACCCGCTATGCTGCACTACGGTGTCCGGACTTTCCTCTCTCCGCATAAAGCGGACAGCGATAAGGTGATCTGCTTGCTGCAAAAATAGAATAATTAGAAAATCTGAATTAAAAATTCAGTTTTTTTTTATCTGTTAATAACTCGGGATAAAAACCAATTTTAACAATTCGTTATTTCCAATCAATTTTTAACTTTGTATCGATGGAGCATTTTATAGTATCTGCACGTAAATACAGACCCCAAACATTTAAAGATGTTGTGGGGCAACAGGCTATTACTAATACACTGCTCAATGCTATAGAGAATAATCATCTTGCCCAAGCCCTATTATTTACAGGGCCTCGTGGAGTTGGTAAAACATCTTGCGCAAGAATTCTAGCAAAAACCATTAATCAAGAAGGTCACGAAAATCCGGATGAAGATTTTGCTTTTAATATTTTCGAATTAGATGCAGCTTCTAATAATTCTGTGGATGATATTAGAAGTCTTATCGACCAAGTTCGTATTCCTCCTCAAGTAGGTAAATATAAAGTCTATATTATAGATGAGGTACACATGTTATCACAGGCCGCTTTTAATGCGTTTCTGAAAACATTAGAAGAACCACCAAAACATGCGATTTTTATACTTGCTACTACCGAAAAACATAAAATCATTCCGACTATATTATCTCGTTGTCAGATTTTTGATTTTAAAAGAATAACGGTTACCGATGCCAAAAATCATTTGATGCAGGTAGCTGAACAAGAAGGTATAACTGCCGATGAGGATGCTCTACAAATCATTGCTCAAAAAGCAGATGGAGCTATGCGTGATGCTTTATCAATTTTCGATAGAGTTGTAAGTTTTAGTGGAAAAAACCTAACTAGACAAGCAGTTACCGAAAATCTAAATGTATTAGATTATGAAACTTATTTTAAAACTACCGATCTAATACTTCAAAATAATATTCCTCAACTACTACTAGAATTTAATGAAATTTTGGCTCAGGGATTTGATGGTCATCATTTCATTGCTGGTTTAGCTTCTCATTTTAGAGATTTATTAGTTTGTAAAAACCAAGCTACCATTAATCTCCTAGAAGTTGGAGAACAAACGAAAGCAAAATATTTGGAGCAATCGCAAAAAGCTCCACATCCATTCTTAGTTAGAGGAATTGAACTTGCTAATGATTGTGATTTAAAATATAAAACAAGTCGTAATCAACGATTATTGGTCGAATTGTGCCTAATGCAACTTGCCTCTGTACTTACTAAAGACGGAGAAAAAAAAAAGACCAGCCTTACATAATCCCTCCTAATTATTTCAAAGAAAAAGGAGTACAACCGGTTAAAATTTCTACAGAGGTTAAGGAAAAAGCAAAAGAGAAAGCAGAAAATAGATCTTCTGAAAAGACTGTATCTAAAGAGGGTATTCCGGAAGAATCTGTTACTGATAATAAAGAAACTACAGAAATAAAAACATCTCCTCTTATTAATTCAGAGGATACTGCAACTGTCACTACGCCGGCAGATAATTCTGAAACCAAATCTATTTTAAAAACTAGAGAACGCAGAACATCTGGATTATCCCTTAGCAGTATCAAAAGAAAAAAAGAACACGAGGAGAAAAAAGTAGACACGATTGTTGATCCAAAGAATCTACCTAGTGACGATTTTACCGAATCCGAGATGCAAAAATCTTGGGAAGAATATGGGAAAATGCAAGATAAAAAAGGTGAACGTATCATTGGTTCTATGTTTGCTATGAATATCCCAACACTAGTAAATGGCAAAATTCAATTAGAACTACCAAATCAATCAATGAAAGTCGATATGGAGAGTGCTTTACCTGGATTATTTCAGTTTCTCTATAAAAAACTTAACAATTATAGTATCGCTCTTGATATCAAAGTAAATGAAGAAGCATCGAAAAAATATGCATTTACTCCTCAAGACAAATACGAAAAACTTCGAGAAAAAAATCCTTTAATAGATAAGTTACGATCAGATTTTGATCTAGATATCTAATATTACATTATCCACAATACATTACACTGTCAAAAATCTAAACCATATAATATAAATTTTGACTTCAATCAAATTACATGAAAGGTAATCATTTACTTTTGATGAGTTGAAAACGATTCCATATGAGTAATTAGTATTAGAAAAATCAAAACATTAATTTTGCTGTCTATAATTTATAAAAACAAATGATGTTAGGTTTAAAACTTCCTACTGATCCTAGATGGGTAAATATTGTTGAAAAAAATATCGAAGAAATCCTTACGGATCATGCTTATTGTGAACAAAAAGCAACATCAACAGCCATATCGTTAATCGTTAGCTTTCCCGAGTATACAGAATTAGTTCAGGAAATGACTAAATTAGTTAAAGAGGAAATCAGTCATTTTAAAATGGTTCATGATAAAATTATAGAAAGAGGATGGGTTCTTGGTCGAGATCGCAAAGATGAATATGTTATTCAATTAATTACTTTCTTCCCAAAAGGAGGTAGTAGAACAACACAATTAGTCCATCGTTTGTTATACGCTGCTTTAATAGAAGCTAGAAGTTGTGAACGTTTCAAACTCTTATCTGAAGAATTAGAAGATCCAGAGTTAGCAAAATTTTATAAAGACCTTATGGTTAGTGAAGCTAATCATTACACTATGTTTCTTGGTTTTGCTAGACAATATGGGGACCGCGAAGAAGTGGATCAAAAATGGCAAGATCTACTTGTTTACGAAGCTGAAATCATGAAATCTCTAAGTAAAAAAGAAACGATTCATGGATAAAAAAATGCTCACTATATAGTGAGCATTTTTTTTATCCTTATTACTAATTTATTATAATCTATATCCAACAGATAATTGAATATTTCTATTTGAGCCGTCTATACTTACACCTGCTCCATCATCGAAAACGTTAGATAATCCAAAAGCATAACGAAGATCTACAAAGAAATTATCAGTAATATTAGCTCCGACTCCTATTACACCAGCAAAATCAAAAGTACCAAAATCAGTATCACCTGCTTGATTATCTTCCCATTCCCAAATCTTAAGTCCAGCCTGTGGTCCTAATTGAACATTAAAAAGATCTGTTATATTATATTTTAACATTATTGGTAACTGAAGATAGTTAACTCGTAAATCTCTGTCCTTATTTCCTTGTCCAGAGTACTGAAACTCTGGTTGTAACCTTAATTTATCTGTTAATCTGTAATCAGCTAAAAAACCTACTACCACACCTATTCTGCTCTGATCCAAATCTCCGGTAATATCATCAGAACTTATCGAACTTAAATTTGCTCCAATTCTGATTCCATATCTTGACTCCTGAGCTATAGTAACGCTACCAATTAACAAGGTGAAAATTAAAAGTAAAATTTTATTCATAACATAAGTATTTATTATCAATTTGGTTGTAGAAGCAATTTAACACAAAAAAAGTAATTTTAAAGGCTGTAAAAATACTTTACAGCAAATATTTCATTAATAAATCGACAAAAAGTAAATTTATTTACTTTTTATGTCTTTAATCGATTTTCCTGCTTTTCACTATATAAGGATTTTATAATCCCATCAGATAAACCAATTTTAGGAACAAAAATCTCTTGAGCACCACTCCATTTCATAGCGGATAAATATACCCTAGTAGCAGGCAATATAACATCTGCTCTATCTTGATTAAGATTTAACTCCCATATTCTTTCTTCATAGGATAATGAGTTTAAAAGATCATAATACGAACTTAAGTATAAAAACGAAAGCGGTTTTCCATTACTCTTACCACTGTTCTTAAAGATATTATTAATATTTCCTCCAGACCCAATTAAAGATAATCTAGAATACCCTTTAGTTGTATTTTTTATCCACTTCTCTACTTCATTCCAAGTACTTTCAGAAACAACATTATTAAGCAATCTTACCGTTCCTAATTTAAAAGATCTAGAAGCTATCGTATTTCCGTTATGATAAAGAGTAAATTCGGTACTGCCTCCTCCAACATCTACATATAAATAAGTCGCATCTGAATTAATTAAATCATTAAGATCGGTCATTGCAATAATGGCAGCCTCATTAGTTCCATCGATAATATCAATCTGAATTCCTGTTTTATTTTTTATAAGATCTACTAACTCTTTTCCATTTTCGGCCTCACGCATAGCTGATGTAGCGCAGGCTTTATATCTAACTACTTTATGAGTATTCATTAAAAGTTGATATGCCTGCATCGTATCAATCATTCTTTTAATATTTTCCTCAGAAATTTTATTAGTCAAAAACACATCTGCACCTAATCTAATAGGAACTCGCACAAGACTGGTTTTTTTAAACCTAGTAGTTTTTCCTTCTTCTTCATGGACACTGCTAATTAATAATCTAACTGCATTAGAACCAATATCAATAGCTCCATATTTTTCTATAGTCAACAAAATATTTAATTTCCTAGTTTTCTTAAATAATAATCGTAAGTCGCAATTTGAGACCTTACCTTCGCATTATCGTTTCGAATATACCCATTATCCTGATTTTCTGAAAGTTTTCGTCCCTTCACATTATCACTCCAACAAATCTCAAAAGTATCCATCAATTCATCCTTAATATCATTATCATAGATGGGACAAGTTATTTCTACACGTCTATCAAGGTTTCTTCTCATCCAATCAGCAGAAGATATAAAAACTTTAGGATCTCCAGCATTTTTAAATATTAAAAGTCTTGGATGTTCTAAAAACTTATCAACCACACTGATAGCTCTAATGTTTTCACTCATTCCTGGGATGCCTGGAATCAAACAACATATTCCTCTAATTATCAAATCAATCTTTACACCCGCTCTACTTGCTTCATAGAGCTTATCAATCATTCTATAATCACTAAGACTATTAAGTTTTAATTTAATACCAGCAGGTTTTCCTTGTTTACTATTTTCTATTTCAGTATCTATTAACTTTGTCAATGAACTTCTGGTATAATGAGGAGATACAAATAAATGTTTATACCTACTTACTTTATAATTAATCTCAAAAAACTTAAAGACTTTATTTGTTTCTTTCAAAATAGCTTCATTAGTAGTAAACAAAGTATAATCTGTATATATCTTAGCAGTAGATTCATTAAAGTTTCCAGTACTTATGAAACCGTATCGTTTTAGTTTTCCTTTTTCTTCTCGTTCAATAATACAAGCTTTACAATGAACTTTTAAACCTGGAACACCAAAAATTAAATTTACTCCTTCTCTTTGCATTTGTTCTGCATAGCTAATATTTGCTTGTTCATCAAATCTAGCTTGAAGCTCTATTTGTACAGTAACTTTTTTTCCATTCTTAGCTGCATTTATCAAAGAACTAGCGATATGCGAAATACTAGCTAATCGATATATCGTTATCTTAATCGTTTTTACTTTCGGATCAATTGCTGATTCACGAAGAAACTTTACGGTATAAGAAAATGTATGATATGGAGTATATTGTAAATAATCCTTTTTTGCTATTTTATCCAGAAGACTTCCTTGTAGACTTAATCCGGGGATTGTTAATGGAATTAGTGATTGATAGACCAACTCTTTTTTTCCCAAATCCGGAAAATTCATATAATCTCTGCGGTTATGATATCTACCTCCAGGAATAATACTGTCTGCATTATCAACACCCATTTTTTCCATTAAAAAGTTAAGCGTGTCTTTGTCTATATTCTTATCATATACAAACCTTACAGGTTCTCCATCTCTTCTTGATTTAACACTACTAGAGATTTTTTCTATAAAACTTTTACTAAAATCATTATCAAAATCCAACTGAGCATCCCTTGTAATTTTAATCATATTAGCAGAAGCGCTTACATAATCAAAAATACTAAAGTTGATTTGCATACAGTATCGTATAAGATCATCAAGAATTATTATATATTTTTTACCGTCTTTTTCTGGCAACACAACAAAACGATCTGTATTCTTAGGTATTTCAATTAAAGCATATATCTTCTCTTTTGTTTTCTGGTGTAATATCTTAGATATCTTTCCTTCTTTAGGTACTTTATCCTTTAAAACTAGTTTTACCGCTAGATACGCTACACTATCTTTAAGATGCGGAAATTTATCCAGATCATTCAATATATAAGTCACTAAGGCGGGACTTACCTTATCCACAAAGTATCTACGAATAAAACTATCTTGCTCTGGAGTAACCTGATTTTCATTGATAATAAAAATATTGTGCTCTCTAAGCCTTTCTCCAATTGTATTAATCGTTTTTAAACTTTCTGCCTGTTGTTTTATTACAATTTTAGTAATCTGCTCTAATAACTCACTGGCTGTTTTACCTTTTAAAACATTTTTACCATCCCTACCGGCAAGATCTATTCTTTTTATAGCTGCATAACGTACTTTAAAAAATTCATCTAAATTATTAGAAAATATACCTATAAATCGTAACCTTTCTAATAAAGGAACACTTTCATCAGAAGCTTCTTGTAACACCCTTGCATTAAATTGTAACCAACTTAATTCTCGATTTATGTATTTATTAACCTGATTTTCTATCATTTATCGCAAATCTTTAGGGAATAGAGTCAGTATGTTTTTTCCTACACTAATATCTTTCCAACTATCTATATCAAACTCAATACCTATAACACCTGCAGTTGGTAGATTATCTATCATATCTCTACCGTAAAGGTTTGCTATAGAAGTAAATGCATGATTATGACCAAAAATCAAAAGAGTATTTACCTTATTATCACAATTTTTAATTACTTCTATTACTTGATGGCCATTAAAATCATAAAGATTTGGCTCTAAACTAAATATACTATCATCAATCTCTAGATTATCTAATATAATCTTAGCAGTACTTTTAGCCCTTTCTGCATCACTGCTTACCACTTTATTAATAGTTTTAACTAGGCCTTTCAGCTCTTTTCCAATCAAATTTGCATCCCTTAAACCTCGTTTATTTAAAGGTCTTTTATGATCATCCAAATCAAACTCCCAAGAAGATTTAGCATGCCTAATAATATATAAAGTTTTCATACTTCAGAAAAAGTTTAAGCAAAATAGAATTATACACGCAAGTTTAAGAATAAGCATTCACAATTTTATAAATAATATGATAAAAAAGATTATTTATAAAAAACCTATGACTAATTAGAATTTTTGAAAAGATTAACTGAAGGTAAAACAAATCCTAAAATATTGTAAAACCAAAAACATAAATCTATGGAAATGAGTCGGGTAATAGCCTACACTTAATCGATAAAAGAGTATTTTATATCGAAAAGAACAGATTTTACTTACATAATCAAATGTTAAAATTTAAATTTACCTACGGTTTCCCCTTAGAATGAAGACGTTTACCCTGATTAATTAAACGCAATTTAGTGACAAGATTTAAGTTATATATAATAGGGAATAAAAAAGGAAAAGTGGAAAAAACAGGTAATCAAATAACAAACTATACGAAAACGTATGTTAGCATTGTACTAACTATACTATGTTTTGCTTTTAGTTTACATTCTCAAGTCGAAGTTCCTCTTGAGAAAAGAACAGAATTTACAATTAAAGGTGATTTTAAATTCGTATCCAATACTATTCTTGGTAAAGTTAGTAATGACGATGGTACTGATGTATTCAATCCAAATAAAAGTTACAATAATGGTGGATTGAATAATCAATTTAGAATGGGATTTATTGATATTGATAATGATCCTTCCACTTTTAATTCTAGTAGTGCTGATCTTGATATAAAGTCAGGTTGTGCGGCTATTAAGCACGTTGGTCTTTATTGGACAGCTTCTTATGCTGATGAAAATAGAGAGCACGACATCTCTTCTATTAAAATTAAATACCCTGGTAGTGATTCATATACCACCATTACAAATGCTCAAATAATACACGATTATTATAATGACTCTAAATCATTATTTAAACAATATTCCTGTTATAAAGATATAACTAAGGAAGTAATGAACCTAGAAGATGCGACAGGAACTTATACAGTTGCTAACATTCCTGCTACTACTTCAGAAGTTAATGATGATGCGATCCTAGGAAATGGTTTAGCAGGTGGCTGGACTATGGTTGTTATTTATGAAGATAATTCTAAACCTAGAAAACGTTTTTATGTATATGATGGTTTTGTAAACATTGATTCTAAAGCTAAACCAGTTGAATTTTCTTTTGACAACTTTCAAACTATACCAGAAGGTGCAGTACACGGAAAGATCGGTGTAATTTCTTATGAAGGAGACAAAGGAATACGAGGTGATCGTTTTCAGGTTATGTCTAATGAAACTAATAAATATAAAGGTATTACGGATAACACTAATCCGATGAATAACTTCTTTAATGCAAACATTACTGAAAACGGAAAAAATATTGCTTCTAGAGTTCCAGCAAGTCAAAATACTTTAGGGTATGACGCTGATTTATTTGACATAAAAAACCCGAGAAATAGTATTATAGGTAATAACCAAACGAAATCTAGTTTTAGATTATTAACGGATAACGATGGATATTCTGTAATGGCAGTTGCGTTTAGCGTAGAAATATACGAGCCTGCTATTCAGATTATAAAGAGATCTCGGTATACAGATAACAGCTTCGTTTTCCCAAATGATATAGTCGCACCAGACCAAGACATTATTTATAGTCTTACCGTAAATAATGACGGTAATGATGATGCTAAAAACACCATTATAAAGGATGTTTTACCTAAGAATGTATTATTTGCTAAGGAATCGGTGATATTGCCTTCTAAGAAAATTAAAGTGTCTTATGATGAGCCAACAAGGACTCTAAGTTTTTCTGTGCCTAACAAAATGGTGAAAATTGATAGTGATCCATTTGAAATTCGTTATTCTATTAAGGTAAATACTAGTTGCGATTTATTAAATGAAACTGGAGAGGTTACTATAGTTGACCAACCTGTCATTGCAGAGTTTAACGGTTCTCTTAATGAAACAAAAAAGTTTAGTAAAGGATATAATCACATTAACAAATGTAATTTACCAGATTACTACCAACTTAAACTAGCTGTTGATATGAGTGGATTAAACTGTCCGAATTTCAATACTGATTTCGCTGCTAGAACCAAAGAATTAGACAAAAACATAGTAGAGTTAAATAATTCTAACAGATCAGAAAATACTGAGAGTACAGGTATTAACAATAATGATATTGTAAATACTAGTAAGGATCCAGAATCTGATTCCAATCTGAACTCTAGAATAGCACTAGATAAAACTATTAATGACCTTATTAAGTTGAATGAAATATATTTTGAATTTGACAAATGGGACATCACAGAAAGAGCTATCGTTGAGTTAGACAAGGTTGTATCACTGATGACCAAAGAATATCCTGGCATGATTATCAAAATAGAAACTCATTCGGATAGTAGAGGTGATACTGATTATAATCTTACGTTATCTCAAAAAAGAGCAGAATCTATCTACAGATATTTAATCAGTAAAAATATTTCAGAGAATAGAATTCTATCTTATATCGGATTTGGAGAAGCAAAACCGGTAAACAAATGTGAAGATGGTGAAGATTGTTCTGAAGAAGAATACAGAAAAAATCGCAGATCTAGTTTTGTAATTATGTAATAGTTTTGCGGGATCAAGGTGATAACCTATTTGTCAACCAATTGTTTTCATCCTGCTTAACATATCTAATTCTATCATGAAGTCTATTTGGTCTTCCCTGCCAAAATTCAAATTCTTTTGGTTCCACAGAATAACCACCCCAAAAATGAGGTCTAGGGATTTCTTTTCCCTCATATTTCTCAGTTAATGAAACTAATTTGTCTTCTAGAACAGCTCTAGAATCAACTATGTTACTTTGCTCTGATGCCCAAGCCCCTAATTGACTTCCCCGTGGACGAGAGTTAAAATAATCATCACTTTTTTTCTTAGAGATTTTTTTAACTTCTCCTTTTATAATTACCTGACGCTCTAGATTTGGCCAAAAAAAGGAAAGGCATATTTTACTATTAACCTCCATAGCTTTTCCTTTTTCTGATTCATAATTCGTATAAAACACAAATCCATTTTCATCAAAATGTTTAAGCAATACAATTCTTGCTTTAGGAAAACCATCCAACCCAGACGTTGTAAGTGTCATCGCATTAGCTTCTTCTACCCCGCCAGCTTCTTCAACTTCTTTAAACCAATTAGAAAACAAAAAGAAGGGAGATACAGGTAACTCCTTTTCTTCTAAAGCTTTTTTATCGTAAGATTTTCTATAACTTGTTAGATCTCTATTCATTATTTTACAATTAGCGCATTGATGATTTAAATGTAATATGAAAAAATGTATTTCTTTCTTTAGAACTCAAAAACTTTACCATCATCTCCAATAACTACATTTTCAAAAACAGTAGAAGCTTCTTCTCTAAAATGCTCTATATTACCATACCTTGTAGAATAATGTCCCAAAATTAAGTTCTTAGCATTTGCTTTCTTAGCTATTGTTGCGGCTTCTATAGCTGTACTATGACCCGTTCTCTGACATAAATGTTTATGACTCTCAAGAAAAGTTGATTCATGATACAAAACTGTTACATCATTAAGCAAAGAAATCTTATCTTCATCATACCTAGTATCACTACAAAAGGCATAACTTTTAGCCGGCGCAGGATCATCTGTTAACTCTGTATTGGGAATAACACTTCCATCCGGTAGTACTACATCCTTTCCTTTCTTTATAGACTTGTAATACGCCTTATCAATATCATAGTTAACAACCTTACTAATTAGTAGCTTTCTATCTCCTAACTTTTCTTGAAATAAGAAACCATTACAATAAATGCGGTGTTGAAGTGGTATAGTCTTAACGATTACTTTATCATCCTCGAACACTAACTCTGAATCTGTATTCGTAAGTTCATGAAAATGTAACGGGTAATCTGTCCAAGAATTAGAAAGTTTTAATTGTAAAGTAATCGCTTCCTTTATCCCTTTAGGCCCATAAATATGAAGTGGGTTTTCTCTATTTAACATCCTAAATGTAGAAACCAATCCAACAAGCCCAAAAAAATGATCTCCATGGAGATGAGAAATAAAAATATGATTAATTCTAGAGAATTTAACCTTATTTCGCCTAAGTTCTACCTGGGTTCCCTCTCCACAATCAATAAGAAAAATATGATTGTTTATTTCTAATACCTGTGAAGTTGGGTTCGTAAATGTTCTCGGTGTTGCAGAATAGCAGCCTAAAATTGTTACTTTCAATTTTATATATCTTAAATTAAAAAAGTTTCAAGATAATCTAATCTAACAGATTAATCTATATTCAGTTTCCAAAAGAATCAAAAGTAGTAAGTAAACTCATATAGCGTTCGGCAGACATTTTTCTATAACCGGTCGCGCCAAGAACTGTACCTTCTTTATCTATAACTAAAATAACTGGAAACACCATTTTTTTATTATAGCGCTCAGCTAATTCAAAATTCTTCTCGCTCTGTTCTTTTGACAATCTATTTTTCTTTCGCTTAGGAAAATCAGCTTTTAACCAGATAAATTTTTTATCCGCAAATTTCTTAAATTCTGGATTAGAAAATATTTTCCTTTCCAATTTAATACAGGGAGGACACCAATCAGATCCTGTAAATAGTAAAACAATATTCTGATCTTTTTCTTTGGCTAAGGTTACTGCCTCGTCGAAATCATATTTCCAGTCTTGTGCATAAATATTACCTGAAACGAAAAATATCAACACAAGAATAAATGGGGCTAATTTATTCATAAGTATTATGACGTAATAAATTAGTTTAGATTACAGAATTAATTAAATATTTTTAAAAATCAAGATCTCTTTCTATTTCTTCCATTTCAATCAGATCCAATGCTTCTATTAAAGTAGGTACAATAGTAATTTCTTTTGGAGTATCATCATAAGATATTTTATCAGTAACAATAACAAAAGAACGTTTATTTGACTTGTGTTTGTTAGATACTCTAAGAAACTCATTAACATCATTGATTGATAAATCTTTTAACGAAAATAAATTTGCAACAATATTATCGTTTTTCATAGATTCATATTTATCCTCAATACCTTTTACAAACTCTATTACAGTGGCTTTTTCTTGTGTGATTATGGTTGTAGAACCTTCTTTATTGAATATCATAAGTTTATTGTTTTATTTTTGAAGCTAAAAGATAAATGACAGCCATTCTCACTGCTACTCCGTTTTGAACCTGATCTAATATAATGGCTTGTTTAGAATCAGCTACATCACTCGTGATCTCCACACCACGATTAATAGGTCCCGGATGCATTATTACAATCTCTTTATCAAGGCTATCCAATAACCTTTTGTTTACTCCAAATTGTTGGGTGTATTCTCTTGTCGATGGAAAATAACTTATTTCCATTCTTTCATTTTGTACTCGTAACATATTTGCCACATCACACCATTCTAGAGCTTTTGTTAGATTTGTCTCTACAGTAACTCCAAGTTTATCAATATATTTAGGTATTAGTGTCTTCGGGCCACACACCTTTACTTCAGCTCCTTGAAGTTTGAGCGCAAAAATATTAGAAAGTGCAACTCTAGAGTGCAAAATATCTCCAACAATAACAACTTTTTTACCTCCTACTTCTCCTAGTTTTTCTCTTATTGAATACGAATCTAATAAAGCTTGAGTTGGATGTTCATGGGCTCCATCTCCGGCATTTACAATACTTGCATTTACATGCTTAGACAGAAAAACACCAGCTCCTGGGTTTGGATGTCTCATTACAACCATATCCACTTTCATTGAAAGGATATTATTAACCGTATCTATAAGTGTTTCTCCTTTTTTTACCGAAGATGATGCTGCCGAAAAATTAATAACATCAGCAGACAATCTTTTTTCAGCTAGCTCAAATGACAATCTTGTTCTTGTGCTGTTCTCAAAAAAAAGGTTGGCAATTGTAATATCTCTAAGCGAAGGTACTTTTTTAATAGGCCTGTTGATTACCTCCTTAAAATGATCCGCTGTTTCGAAAATGAGATTAATATCTTCTTTTGTAAGATATTTAATTCCTAGTAAGTGATTTACACTTAATTCACTCATTCTTCTTTATATTATTATACTTCTGAAATACGATCATATATCAGAAATTATTGAACTTTAATTATTAATTAAATACACTGCATCTTCTCCTCCATTTTCTACCCAATGTACTTTTACTTTCTCTTGATTAATTGCATCCACCTGTCTTCCTCTGTAATTAGGCTGAATAGGTAAATGACGACTAAAGCGTCTATCTATCAACGTAAGTAGCTCTATTTCTCTTGGTCTACCAAAAGATTGTATAGCCGTCAATGCTGATCGTATGCTACGACCTGTGTATAAAACATCATCAATAAAAACAACTCTTTTATCCTCTACTGTAAAATCAATATGTGTTTTATTTGCTTCTAAAGGCTTTTCTCCTCTTCTAAAATCATCCCTATAAAAAGTAATATCAAGGTGCCCCATTTTAACACTAGACAGCCCATAATCCCTAACTAAGACTTCCTTTATTCTATCCGCTAAAAAGATTCCTCTTGGCTGAACTCCTATTAGAACTGTATCTTCAAAATGAGTATGATTTTCTATTAATTGACAAGCCAAACGGTGCAGAATAATATCTATCTCTTTTGCACTAAGTAGTAATTTCTGACTCATAATCTCCAAATAGACATTTGGTATGCAAAAGTAATGAAAATTTAGAATTAATCAATCCTAAGTTTAGTTTTAAAATGCCAAGATCAATACTCAACTAAAAAATAATATCCTAACTTTTACTAGCACAAACAATAAAATAAAATGCTATTATTTTTTCATTTCGACCCAGGGACCGAATGGCATTGGAAAGTGAGGAGCACTTGCAGGTGTTGGATAAAAGTTTTCATAAGGATTTTCATAATCAAATATTTTACCTGATTTTTTATCTATTTTATAAGTTATAGAATATCTATCATAGATCTGTATATCATAATAGCCCTTTTGTTCTCTTATAATAGTATATATCTGCGAAGATTCATCGATATGATATTTAGGATCATTGGTATTATTCAATTCCAATACGTGATCAATAGCAGCTTTAGTATTATTAGTAGAACGATATAAATAAGTTGGAGAAAAACCAGGTCTAGAAGTTTTGTTTTCAGAATTTCGAACTACCGAACCACCACTACCAGAAACTCTATCAACGGACACTTTTACAGTAACCTTAAAATAAACCTCTGCTCCAGGAGTAAGATATTTTATTGGAGAACGCTCCCTAAACTCTACTTTTACTTCTGCATTATTGTACCAAACAGAAATAAGTACTTTCTCATCATTAAACAAAGATTCAGAATTGATACTAATTGTTTTTGCGGCAATATCTATAATAGAAGTTCTACCTAACTCTATTGTCTGATTAACTTTTTCTTTAAATATTTTCAATTCTTCTTCAGTATGCATACTCTGGCTATTCAATAAATTAATAAACAAAATATTTAAAAGTAAAATCCATAAATTCTTCACTATTGGTTGTTTTATTACAAATTTCGGCAAAACACTAAATATCAAACACACTGAAACCAGTATAAATCACATCCCATTATTCAGTTAATTTATAAAAAAAAGACCGTTCATACGAACGGTCTTTTAGTATTATACTGAAAATAAAAGGTTATTAGTTTCCTCCTTTTTCCATTTTAGCTTTAAGATCTGCTAACGCATCGATATCACCAAGGGTGGTTTTCTCAGAGTTACTAGCAGCAGCTTTCTTAGCAGCTTGCTTAACAATCTTAGCTTCTTCTTCTTTAAATAATGCAGTATGAGAAGCTACAACTCTTTTGAATTCTTTGTTGAACTCAATGATTTGGAACTCAGCCTCATCTCCTTTAGTAAGTTTCTTACCGTCTTCTTTTTCTAAGTGACGTGAAGGTACAAAAGCAACAATATCTTCATTGAACTCAATTGTAGCACCTTTGTCTACAATCTCTGCAATAGTATTAGTGTGCTTAGTTCCTACAGCAAACTCTTTTTCATACTTATCCCAAGGATTATCCTCAGTTTGTTTATGTCCAAGACTTAATTTACGTCCTTCTACATCTAATTCAAGAACTACAACATCTAGCTTATCACCAACATTAGTAAAGTCAGATGGGTGCTTGATTTTCTTAGTCCAAGAAAGATCAGAAATATAAATTAATCCGTCGATACCTTCTTCTAACTCAACGAAAACTCCGAAGTTAGTAAAGTTACGAACGATACCTGTGTGTCTAGAACCTACAGGATATTTTGTAGTAATATCAGTCCAAGGATCTGGAGTTAATTGCTTAACACCAAGAGACATTTTACGCTCTTCTCTATCTAAAGTAAGAATTACAGCTTCTACTTCATCTCCTACTTTAACGAAATCTTGTGCTGAACGTAAATGAGTTGACCAAGACATTTCTGAAACGTGGATCAATCCTTCTACTCCTTCTTCAACTTCGATAAATGCACCGTAATCTGCAATTACAACTACTTTACCTTTTACCTTATCACCAACCTTAAGTTCGTTATCAAGAGCTTCCCAAGGATGCGCTTTTAACTGCTTAAGACCTAACTGGATACGTGTCTTAGCTTCATCAAAGTCTAAGATTACCACGTTCAATTTCTGATCAAGTTCAACAATCTCATTTGGATGGTTGATTCTAGACCAAGAAAGATCAGTAATATGAATAAGTCCATCAACTCCTCCAAGATCAACGAATACACCGTAAGAAGTAACATTCTTAACAGTACCTTCTAATACTTGACCTTTTTCTAATTGACCGATAATTTCTTTCTTCTGCTCTTCGATATCAGCTTCAATAAGTGCTTTATGAGAAACAACAACGTTTTTGAATTCATGGTTAATCTTAACCACTTTAAATTCCATTGTTTTACCAACATATGCATCATAATCACGAATAGGCTTCACATCAATTTGAGAACCTGGTAAGAACGCTTCGATACCGAATACGTCTACGATCATACCTCCTTTAGTTCTACACTTAACAAAACCGTTTACGATTTCGCCAGTATCGTGAGCATTATTTACTCTATCCCAAGCCTTGATCACACGAGCTTTACGGTGAGATAATATTAATTGACCAGTAGCATCTTCACGCACATCAATTAATACCTCAACCTTATCACCTACCTTAAGATCAGGGTTGTAACGAAATTCATTTAATGAAATAACACCTTCACTCTTTGCATTGATATCAATGATAGCATCACGATCTGTAATATTAATTACAGTTCCATCTACTACTTCATCATTTAAGGTGTCAACAAAATTTTCTGCAACTAGCTTTTCAAACTCTTCAAGTTTAGAATCTGCGATTGGGTCAATACCTTCCTCGTAGTTGTGCCAGTTAAAGTCTTTTAAAAATTGCTCAGGATTTTCTTGTTGAGGAGATACAGCTGGTGCTGCCTTTGGAGCCTCTACTTCCTGAACGTCTGTGTTTTTTGTTTCTTCAGACATTGAAGATAAAATTTGTATCCTGTATTTATTTGAGAATCAACGCGAAAACTTATACAGAAGCGTTAAATTAAATTATTTTTCATCCCTTTTTATTCTCTTACTCGCTTAAAAGGGGTGCAAAAATACAATTTAATTTATTAGAAAACAAAGTATTATAAATTATATTATATCCTTTAATATTTAGTTATCTCAAACTCACTTCTTCTATTAATCTGATGATCGTCTTCAGTACAAGTCTTTGTATTGCAATCTATTAAAGGTGCAGATTCTCCAAATCCTTCGAACTGCATTCTTCTTGCATTAACATATCCTATAAGTGCCAAATAATTGCGTGTAGATTCTGCTCTTTTTTCTGATAAGACTTGATTATACGAATCTGTTCCTCTACTATCCGTATGCGAAGAAATTTTAATATATACTGTTTTATACTTTTCTAATTTTAGAGCGAACTCATCTAATACTTTTTTAGAATCCGCTCTAATATTCCATTTATCATAATCAAAATATATTGGCGGAAGGTCAAAGTATAACTTTCCATTCTTTTCTATCACCGGAGGTCCTACATTATCAGAAAGTAATTTTAGTCTTAATTCTTCAGCAGTAATTTCTTCTTTTCTTTTTTTCCTATCATTTTCAGAAGTAACAATAGCTCCTGTTTCTTGATCTTTGGAACTCTGTACAACAACAGGTTCTTTTTCTAAGTAAATCACATACCGCTCGTTTTCTTTTTCTTTAACCAAAATAGGTTTGATATTTGTCTTATAACCTACAGAAGAAGCCTTAAAATCGTATTTTCCGGGAAAAACAGATAAACTAAATGATGCTATAGAGTCTAATCTATTTTCATATACCATTTTCTTTTCTACATCTTGTAAAACTACGGCTGCATTAGGAACATAATTATCTGTAGCAAAATCTCTCACCTCAAAATTAGTCACGTATTCCTTCAAAAATATTTCTCCTATCTGAGAAAAGGCATAAATGTCATCATCAGTCTTACCTTTTCTGTTAGAAGCAAAAAAACCATCTTTTTCATTATAATATGTTAACGAAAAATCATCATAACTAGAATTGATTGGCGCACCTAAGTTTACTGGTTTTGTAAATACTTTATCTTTCAATTCTGAAACAAAAACATCCATCATTCCAAGTCCTAAATGACCGTTAGAAGAAAAAAACAGATGCCCTTCTTTAGAAATATATGGAAACTGTTCTCTGTTTTTCGTGTTGATAGATGCTCCTAGATTGATTGGTTCTCCATAAGTTCCATCTATCTTTATCTCGGAAGTATAAATATCAAAATCTCCGAAACCTCCAGGCATATTAGAAGAAAAATACAATGTCTTATCATCAGCGGAAACTGAAGGATGCTCTATAGAATATTCCTTATTGTTAAACTTTAATTTTTCTGGTGTTTGCCATATCCCATCAACTTTTATAGCTTTATACAAATGAATCGCATTATTCCTTAAGCTATCAAATTTCTTTTTCCCTTTTTCCGAATTACTTTTTGAAAAATAAATAGTATTTCCATCAGAGGTAAAACAAAAGTTACCTTCATGGAGTTTAGAATTAACTTCTCCGGAGAGTGCTTCAATTTCCGAAACCTCTACATTCTTATTATCCACTTTTACAGCATATATATCTAAAAATGGTCTGTGCGTCCACTTATAATTTTGATTCATAAAACCATGAGAACTACGATCAGAAGTAAAATATATAGTACTATCCAATTTTACTGCTCCAAACTCGGAAGATTCAGTATTAAATGCCACGGATTTAACAACGTAATCATCATCTTTTAATTTAAAAGCTTCTATTGTCGAAATTGCATTTAACTTATCTAATGTATTTGTCTCGTTATTGCTTTTATATAGTGCCAAAAAATCAACAGCCATTTCATATTTACCTAAAGAAGAAAGTACTTGATGCATCATAAAATTATACGAGTTATCATAGGACTTATCTTTTCCATAAAATTTCCCTGAAGTTAAAACTTTAAGATATCGATATGCTTTTTTAAATTGAAATGTATTGTAATACGAGATAGAAATATTTTCAAGAATATGTTTTTCATACCCTTCCTCGTTTAGTTCCTCTTCATATTGCAATGCCGCATTTATATAATCTCCATTAGTAAAGAAACGATCTGCTCTGCTCTTTTTCTGAGAAAAGATAAACTGTGTAATCAATAAGATGAATACAAATGTTATTTTAGTTTTCATATTTTAATAAAATCTAGGAGATGTATATTTATTACTAAAATTGAGTAAATCGAAATTATATAATAGAATAATCTCATGACTCCCATTATTATACCCACTTAATTCACTTGTACTAAAATCATAGGAGTATCCGACTTTTAGATTTCTTGTGATATTAAAACCTGCCAACGCAATGAAAGCATCTTCGTAACGATAAGAAACTCCCAACTCGAATTTATTGTAAATCAAAGAGTTTAGCGAGATATCAAATGTTAATGGAGAATCTAAAACTTGTTTTATAACCATAGATGGCTTTAGTTTAACCTCATCCACAAGATCAAAGACAAAACCTGTAACTCCATATAAGTGGGTCTTTGATTGAGAAACACCTATACCGTCTACAGCTACATCATTAGGCAATAAATTTGGAGAAGAAATACCTGCATAAAAATTATTAGAAAACAAGAATAACCCTGCTCCTATAGTAAGTTGTAACTCAGAATTATTTGCCGCAAATGCAGGGTCATCAGCCACATCAGAACCGGAAGCATTGAGTTTAAAACTATTAATTCCAGTTTTTAGACCATAAGACATTTTGAAACGATCTGAAATACGGGTAATGTATGCAAAATCAATATTAAAGAAATTATTATTGGTGCTAATCGCTTCACCAATCCGATCATTTACATAATTCACACTTAACTCAATCTTCTCACTTATCGGAATGTTTCCGAAGACATTTGCCGTTTCTGGTGACCCTTCTATTCCTGTCCATTGCCTTCTATATAGTAAACCGGTAGAAATTAATCCACTTTGATTCTTAACATAAGCAGGGTTTACCGTACTCATATTATACATATATTGAGAATATTGTGGTTCCTGCTGAGCATACAATACCGAGCAGAAAACTATCGCTATACTAAAAATAAATCGTGATTTCATTGTTTATCTGCTTAGGTAAAAGCTTCCTTGAATAGGAAAGTTGTTTTCAAAATTTGGTGTAAAAATGTAGAAATAAGTTCCGGAGGGTAAATCATCTCCTAACCGAATAGAAACGTTACTTTCTCCTCTAAATTCTTCAGTGTTTCTATTACCCTCAAATACTTTGGCTCCGTAACGATTATATATTTTCAAATCGAAATCTGGAAAAGCAACTGGGATATTAAATTCATCCTCAATAAACAAATCAAAGGTATCATTTTGATTATTTCCATCTGGAGAAACTCCATCTTGAAAATCCAATGCACATATATCTCCATTAGAGAATCGCTCACCCATATTAAGAATATTTATAGCAACCGTTACTCTTTCTGATTCACAATTATCAGCATCTACAGTTGCTATATAATATACTTGATTATCAAAAAGTAAAGGGTTATCAATAATAGGCATATCACTTTCTAATGTAGGATACCAATTATAGTTTAATACATCCACCTCTATATCATCTAATCTTTTCCCATCAAGAATACAAAATTCTTGATCTGGCACATTCGGTTCTGGTAAATCAATAATCTGCACTTCTACATTCAATGAAGACTCATTACAAGGAGCAGTATTAGGAATTACATATCTAAAATTATAAATTTTATTAATCTCATTATCAGGATTTGGTAATAAATCGAACTCTACTACTCCATCCGGCATCAAGGCACCTGTATTTTCTATATCCTGAAAACTTCCAGTTCTTGGGGTATCATTATCTAAAATTGTAAATAAATTTACACGCCCATCTATTTCACAAAAAGAATCACTTCTATCGTTACCAATTTCTGTAGGTTCTACAATATTTATAGTTACTGTCGCCTGATCTTGAGAACTACAACCAACATTACCTCCAACGGTATATACATAATCTCCTGGACCAAGAATTGGTAATGTATTATCTGAAGCATCAAAAACGCCTAGATGATCTGGTGACATGTAACCAAAAGGTCCCGTCCAAGTTCCTGTTGGATCAGGATTACCATTTAGAAGATTAAAAAGTGTTACCGTTAAATTATCGGAACATAGTGATGTAGCAGCGCCGTTTCCTGCTCCAGCATTAGCTTCTTTATAAATAGTAAACTCTAATAAAGCTTCATCAACACATCCAGAAGGATTAGTCGTTGTATGTGTAAAAGAATAAGAAATAGGAGTGTTAATTTCTTCAGGCACCAAGAATATATTATCAACAACATTACCTCCATTGATATTATCAGTCCAAATACCTTCTTCAATAGTTCGCCCATCTGAGTTTAACAAACTTCTTAAACTATATTGATCGGCATCTGTCTGACATATAATTAGATCTAAGGTATCTTCTCCTGCATAATCATGAGGTAAAATTACAATAGTAACTATGGTAGAGATAGAAGGACAAGGATTGCTCTCTATAGTAATAGGTTGACAAACATCCCCAGAATAAGAAAATGTAGCACCACAGTTTTGTCTAGGAATCACATCATATCTAAATCTATACGTTCCTGGTCTAGCTCCTGCAATAGTAATTGGTCCTAAATGTTGTTCATCTTCTGGTGTATCATTTAAATTATTTTCTAAATTAAGATCACCATTGAAGGGAATACCGCCAAGAAATGTCCAATACGCAAAATCATCTACTAATGAACCATCTGTATAAACGTAACCAGGTTCAAACTCAAGTAAATCAAAAAGGTTAATTTGAGCTGGAGAAGAATTAGGACAAATTTCTTCCACGGGATTCTCAGGAGTAAACTGCCTTAACTCTTCATATATAACGAACATAACCGTTGCTTCATCATTGGGACATATAGGAGACCTACTGTTGATCTTATAAGTATAACTGAAATCTATACAACTAAAGCCAGGAACATATTCTGGAGAAGCTCTAAAAACATCATATACTTCTTTCAAATTAATTACTGCATCCGTAGCACTTGTAATTTGACCAGTATTATCATCATCATCCCAACTTCCTCCTAATTCTTCTCCATTTAAAAATCGGTTATCGAATAAATTAATATCCATATCCCAAGATGCGATATCGCCTTCACAGATCGAAAATGATGATCCATAACCTGCCGTAACCGGTCTTACTACAGTTACCTGAACATCTACAAATTCAGTAATACAAGTATCTACATTAAAAACGGTATACCTAAAACTAAAATCTTCACTATCCACAGGGAAACCACCATTATTTTCAATGGTTGTACCAAAGTTTGGGCCGCTTAGAATATATGTATCAGAAGGTAGAGAGCCGGTATAAGTCCATATACCGTTTAGATGAGGAAGAGCGAACCCTTCTCTTGACTCTAATGTATCAAAAAGGTTAATGTCTATTTCAAATCCTGCTGTACAAATATCATCATTATCACAAACAGGAAAGAAACCAGTTGTTGCTGCAATACCAGCATATGGACCGAGTTTCACATTAACTCTAACTCTATAGTCATCTGGGCAATTCGGATTCTTAAGTTCAAAAAAATAAAGATCAGAAGCATTTCTTAGTTGCCATAATCTTAAAACTCCTGAAGCTTCTATACCTTCTTCGCCTTCTTCTATCCCAGTTGATTCCCAAAAATCTCCTAATTCTGGTACGATACCTGTTTCATCATACAAGTTAATGATACCATCCGGAGTACCATCTGTATCGAAATCGATAGTCTCCATATTACAAATGGTTATCACTTGTTCTTGATTACATTGAGAAAAAACTTCCCCAATACCGCCGAGGAATATTAATAAAACGAAAAGTAACTTTGTGTAATTTTGTTTCAAAATCAATTAGTTTATCTGTAAGTGTCATTTTTGCGCTTTTTGTTACTAATCAAATGAAATAAAATTGATTAAACCTCAAAAGCCCGGCGAAATTATAAAAATATGTTAAAAAAACAGCATCGCCTTACAAAAATTAATCCTTACCTACACCCTTAACCTCTAGATTTTAAAACTTTTACTATATCATTAAGCTTGTAACCTTTAGCCTGTAATAAAATCAAATAATGAAAAAGAAGATCTGCACTTTCATCTAAGAATAATTTTTCATTATCGTCCTTAGCTTCAATAACTACTTCTACGGCTTCTTCTCCAACCTTTTGAGCAACTTTATTTATCCCTTTTCTAAACAGAGACGCTACATAAGACTTTTCATTATCTTGATTTTCTTTTCTATCCTGTATTGTATTCTCTAAAGTTGTCAAAAAACCAAAAGACTGTTCATTATTTTCATTCCAACAGGTATCCGATCCAGTATGACAAGTTGGTCCAATAGGATTAACAGAAATCAAAAGTGTATCTTTATCACAATCATTCTTTATATCAACTAAGCTTAAAAAGTTTCCACTCTCCTCGCCTTTCGTCCATAATCTATTTTTAGTTCTACTAAAAAAAGTTACTTTTTTAGTTTCTATTGTCTTTTTGTATGCGTCTTCATTCATATAACCAAGCATCAAAACATTTTTTGTAGTTACGTCTTGAATTATTGCAGGAACGAGTCCATCATTATTTTTATTGAAGTTTATTTCCATTTTATCAATCTATTTCTTTTGTATTCCAGATCAAGTCTGGAATCATATTCTGTTATAATCTTACAGGAATTTCGTTTGACCTCAATTCCTCTTTCAAATCTTTTATTTCTATTTCTTTAAAATGAAAAACACTCGCTGCCAAAGCAGCA
Source organism: Aquimarina amphilecti (assembly GCF_900109375.1). Lineage (GTDB taxonomy): Bacteria > Bacteroidota > Bacteroidia > Flavobacteriales > Flavobacteriaceae > Aquimarina > Aquimarina amphilecti. The sequence continues at coordinate 362,078 of NZ_FOAB01000001.1, read as the reverse complement.
TCGGCCTTTCCTTTTTTAAAAGTATCTATAAAATGTTGCATGTTACCTGCCCCACCCGACGCTATTATAGGAATATTTAGCTCTGTTGATAACCTTGCCAAAGCCTGATTAGCAAAACCATCTTTAGTGCCATCATTATCCATAGAAGTAAATAAAATCTCTCCAGCACCTCTTTTTTCTACTTCTTTTGCCCAATCAAACAAATCAAGTTCTGTTGGTACTTTTCCTCCTACCAAATGTACTATCCATTTCCCATCAATTTGTTTAGCATCTATAGCCACTGTGATACACTGACTTCCAAACTTGCCTGCTAAATCATTAATAAGCTGCGGATTCTTTACAGCAGATGAGTTTACCGAAACCTTATCTGCCCCATTTTGAAGCAAAATATCTACATCCTCTATAGATGATATTCCTCCACCAACAGTAAAAGGTATATTAACTTTCTCTGCAACTCTAAGAACTAAATTAGCAAGTGTTTTTCTTCTCTCCTCAGTAGCTGAAATATCTAAAAACACTAATTCATCCGCTCCAGCTTTAGAATACGCATCTGCTAATTCTACTGGATCCCCTGCATCTCTTAAATCAACAAAATTGACTCCTTTTACCGTACGTCCGTTTTTAATATCTAAACACGGTACAATTCTTTTAGTTAACATTAGTTTTCTTTATTTTTTATATTCAGATCCATACCATCATAAAAACCTAAATCTTTATTTTTTAATTGTTTTGTCCAAAAAGCTATTTGCCCAGTATGATATGATAAATGCTCTGTAACATGAATAGCTATTCCTATTCCTGAAAAAGTAAAACCTTGTACTTCTCGTTTTCTCATTAATTCTGAAATAGCGCAATTCAACAAAGTTTTCTTAGCTTCTTCTATTGTACTATTTAGTTTTAGCAGCAACTCCGCTTTAGAAACCCCTTCTTTAGCTTCGAATTCGGCATCCCTATCCCGTTTATCATCTAAACCACCTAACGAGGCTATAGCATATTGAGTAACATTACCACAGAGGTGAAGCATCAAATTACCCACACTATTCGAAGATTGATTAAATCGTTTCCAGATATCATCTTCAGAAAGTTGATCAAAACTAATAGTAATCATCCTAAGACTTTCATCCAATCTATAAACGATTTGTTCCTTAAACTCCTGTGATATTTCCTCATTCATTGCTTACTAACTGTTTTGAAGAATATAATTCTCTAATTGTTTTAAACTTATCCGATTCTCATAAATTGCTTTTCCAATGATTGTTCCTTCACAGCCAATTTCAGCCAATTTCGGTAATTCGTTAAAAGTTGAAATTCCTCCAGATGCAATTAGCTTTATATCTTCTATTTCTTTCAACATTTTTTTATACAAATCAAAAGAAGGTCCTTCTAACATTCCATCTTTACTGATATCTGTACAAATAACATAGGAAACTCCTTCTTTCTGATACTCGTTAACGAATGGTATTAATTCTTTATCACTTTCTTCTAACCAACCGCTTACTGCAATTTTTTCATTCTGCGCATCTGCTCCTAAAATAATTTTACCATTCCCGAATTTTTGTAACCAAGATTTAAAAATATCAGGATTCTTTACTGCAATACTACCACCAGTAATTTGATTTGCACCACTATCAAAAGCTATTTTTAAATCTTCATCTGTTTTTAAACCTCCTCCAAAATCAATTTTTAAACCCGTTTTAGAAGCTATTTGGTCTAACACCTTATGATTTACGATATGCTTAGATTTTGCACCATCTAGATCAACTAAATGTAAATATTGAATTCCATGAGCCTCAAATTCTTTTGCTACTTCTAATGGATTTTCATTATATATTTTTTTAGTATCATAATCTCCTTTAGAAAGGCGAACACACTTTCCGTCAATGATATCTATTGCAGGTATGATCCTCATGCTTTATTTTATAATTATTAGTTATTAATTTTTAACTCTAAAAAGTTTTTTAAAATCTTCTCTCCCGCATCACTACTCTTTTCTGGATGAAATTGAGTTCCGTAGAAATTATCTTTCTGTAAAGCTGTACTATAAGTTACTCCGTAAGTAGATTGTGCAATGGTTTCTTCCATTATTGGTGCATAATAGCTATGAACCAAATAAATATATTCCTTCTCTTCTACTCCTTTAAATAAAACAGAGTTTAATGATTCTATTTGATTCCAACCTATTTGAGGTACTTTTACGCCATGATTGAACTTTACGACATCTGTATGAAAAATGCCTAGTCCAGTAGTATCGCCTTCTTCTGTGTAATTACACATTAATTGCATTCCTAAACAAATTCCTAGAACAGGTTGCTTTAATTTTGGTACTAAGGTATCTAGACCAGAATCTCTTAATTTACGCATCGCACTACTTGCCTCACCCACTCCAGGGAAAATAACCTTATCCGCTGATTTTATTTCTTCGGGATCATCACTTAAGATAGCTTCATATCCCAATCGCTGAATCGCAAACTTGATTGATTGGATATTTCCTGCTCCATAATTTATAATTACTATTTTCATCATTCTAGATTAATATTCTGTACTATCCACTTTTTACAACATTCCTTTTGTACTAGGCAAGTACATATTATCTGTATCTCTTTTTACAGCCATTTTCATTGCTTTAGCAAATGCTTTAAATATGCCTTCTATTTTATGATGCTCATTTTCTCCTTCTGCTTTAATGTTTAGATTACACTTAGCCCCATCAGTAAAAGATTTAAAAAGATGAAAAAACATTTCTGTTGGCATATCACCAATTTTTTCTCTTTTAAAATCAGCATCCCATACTAACCAAGGTCGACCTCCAAAATCAACGGCTGCCTGTGCTAGGCAATCATCCATAGGCAAACAAAACCCATATCGTTCGATGCCCAACTTGCTCCCCAACGTCTTATAGAACAATTCTCCTAAAGCAATCATAGTATCTTCTATAGTATGATGTTCATCTACATGTAAATCTCCATCTACCCGCACTGTTAAATCCATCGCACCATGACGTCCAATTTGATCTAACATATGATCAAAAAAGTGAAGCCCTGTAGAAATCTCATTTTGACCAGAACCATCTAAATTAAGTTTAATATAGATCTTGGTTTCATTTGTATTTCTGGTAATTTCAGCAACTCGATCTTCAAGTTTTAAGAATTCATAAATTTCCTTCCAGTCTGTCGATGTCAAAGCGATACTTTCTCTAATGGCTTTTGAATCAGCTTCAATTTCGTCTGCCCCAAGTTCTGGATCTTCAGATAGAAAAATCCCTTTAGATCCAAGGTTTTTCGCCAGTTCCATATCTGTAATTCGATCACCTAAAACAAAAGAATTTTGTAAATCGTACTTTTCTTTATCAAAATACTCAGTTAATAAACCTGTTCTAGGTTTTCGAGTATCTGCATTTTCATGAGGAAATGTTTTATCTATACAAACTTCATTAAAGACTACTCCTTCTTTTTCGAACGCCGTTATTACTTTATTATGAGCTGGCCAAAACGTATCTTCTGGAAAGGAATCTGTACCTAATCCATCCTGATTAGTTACCATTACCAATTCATAATCCAATTCATTCGCAATCTTAGCCATGTACTGAAATACCTTAGGGTAAAACTCTAATTTTTCTAAACTATCTAATTGATAATCTACAGGAGGCTCTAATACCAATGTACCATCTCTATCTATAAATAATACTTTCTTCATTTTAATTTATTTTTTTGTAATTCATATTCATAAGAACAGAATTTATATACTTTTTAAAGCCTTTATTAACTTTTTGTTTTCTTTATTAGTTCCTACCGTTAATCTAAGTGTGTTTTCACATAACGGTTGTGTTGTACGATTGCGAATAACAATTCCTTGCTTTAACAATTGATCATATCTCATATTAGCATCATCAACTTTAACCAATACAAAATTAGCATCGGTTTTATAAATTTCTTTTACAAACTGAATATCTTCTAAGGAATCTATCATAAAATCTCTCTCCTTTAAAATATTAGCTATTTCTTCTTTAATCTTATTAACTTCTTTAACTCTATCCAAAGCTCTTTGCTGAGTTAACTCGTTAACATTATAAGGAGGTTTTATTTTATTAAGCACACCAATAATATCTTTTGATGCATAACACAATCCAAGTCTAATTCCTGCCATTCCATATGCTTTAGACAAAGTCTGTGTTATTACTAGGTTTGGGTATTCGCTAATTTTACCTATCCAACTTTCTTTAGAAGAAAAATCAATATAAGCTTCATCTATAACAACTAAACCTTCGAAGTTTTCTAAAATTCGAATAATACTATCTTCAGAAAAAGAATTACCGGTTGGATTATTGGGAGAACATAAGAAAACTATCTTAGTTTGCTCATCTATTGCATCCAATATCTTAGTCACATCTGGTTCAAAATCATCTGAAAGTAATACTTTTCTATCCTCTATATCATTAATATTAGCTAAAACATTATACATTCCGTAGGTAGGCGGTAACGTAATAACATTATCAATTTTAGGTTCGCAGAAAGCCCTAAATAAAAGATCTAGTACTTCATCACTTCCGTTTCCTAGTAATATATCATTTGTATTAATTCCTTTTTGTGTTGCTAGCACTTCTTTGAGACTTCGTTGTTGTGGATCCGGATATCTATTCACTCCATTTTCATATGGATTTTCATTGGCATCCAAGAAGATCATTTCAGAACCATCAGAAACATACTCATCTCTTGCAGATGAATAAGGTTTTAGTCCTTTAACGTTTTCACGAGTTATATTATTTATGTTGAAATTTAATTGTTTCATTACTTCTTAATATTCTATAAATTATCCGAAAATCATTGCTTTCGCAAATGCTATTATAACAACTAACATAATAGCTAGTACAAAGAAAACTATTACTGAAAGTATCAATACCACTACAAATCTTAACAGCTTAAGAATCGTTTGCCCAGTACTATAGCTGCATAATTTCTTATAAGTAAACAAATAGTAAAATATAATTACCAAAGTGCTTACAAAATAGATTGATGGATTAAATAATAACCCTAGTAAAAAGAACAGCGTTCCGGAAAATAATCCAAATCCTAATAAATACGAGTTTATAACCAAATGCTCTCCATAATTGAACTTCTTTTTACCAAACACCATTAATGCCAAAAACGTATAAAAAGGAATCAATACGAAAGCAATCAGGTTAAAATATTTAAGCATAAAACTTTGGGTAATTTTATTAACTTCAGCCTGTTCTTTTTTGTATTCCAAGTATTTTTCTTGATATTCTACAGTGTTTTTTTCTATATCGGGGTTTGACATAGAAAACAATGATTCATAAAAAGATTCCGTTTGAGTAGCAAGCATTAATTCACTATAATCATCAGAAAAAAAGTTAAAAACAAATGTAGCAACAGCAGTTCCGATTACCAGAAACGCAAATGGGTTTATATGTCGTTTTCTTGTTCCCGAAATATATTCTGAAATAACTTTATCTGGGGAAGTCACAAAATGAATTAATGTTCTAATAAAAAGATTATCTAACCCCAGAACATTACTAAAAAAATCACTTTTTAATCCTTTTAATGTAATCCGCTCTCTTATTACTTTCGCACCACAAGATTGACAGTAATCAGCATCATCAGATAAGATATTTCCACAATTTCTACAATTCATTGATCTCTTTTTTTACTTTACATTCTATATTCAAAAACATTTTAGGTAATATCACTTAAACTCTTTAAACGCAAAGTAACTGCGTTCTTATGCGCTTGTAAACCTTCGGCATCTGCCATAATCTCTATGGCATTTCCAATATTTTTGATACCTTCAGCGGATAGTTTCTGAAATGTCATTGATTTCATGAAACTATCTAGATTTACTCCACTATACTGTTTTGCATATCCATTGGTTGGTAATGTATGATTCGTTCCCGAAGCATAATCTCCCGCACTCTCAGGCGTGTAATTACCTATAAACACAGAACCGGCATTCATAATATTATCAATATAAAAATCTTCATCTTCTACACATACTATAAAATGCTCAGGACCATATTCATTAATCAGTTCTAGAGCTTCTTGGTCACTTTCTATGTAAATAAGTTTAGAATTCGCTATTGCAGCTTCAGCAATTTCTTTTCTTGGTAATAAATTACATTGATTTTCAACCTCTATCTCTACTTGCTCTATAAGTTTTTTAGAAGTAGATACTAGAATCACCTGGCTATCTTTTCCATGTTCTGCCTGACTTAATAAATCCGAAGCAACAAAGGATGGATTTGCCGTGTCATCAGCTACTACTAGTAGTTCACTTGGTCCAGCAGGCATATCAATCGCTACGCCAAATTTTGTAGCTAGTTGTTTAGCAACAGTCACGAACTGATTTCCTGGTCCAAAAATTTTATAAACTTGCGGAATCGTATTAGTACCAAACGTCATTCCTGCAATTGCTTGAATCCCTCCTACTTTAAATATTTTTGTTACACCACAAAGGTTTGCTGTAAATAAAATTGCTGGATTTATTTTTCCTTCTTTATTTGGTGGAGAACATAAAACGATCTCATTACACCCAGCAATATTAGCTGGAACTGCTAGCATAAGAATTGTAGAAAACAGTGGAGCTGTTCCTCCTGGTATATACAATCCTACTTTTTGAATAGGTCTTTTCTCTTGCCAACAGTTTACGCCTTTCGTTGTTTCTAATGAAACCTTATCTGTTTTCTGAACAGCATGAAAAGCTTCAATATTAGATTTAGCTAAAACAATTGCATCTTTGAGTTCTTGACTAACCAATTGTTTGGCATTTTCAAGTTCCTCCTCAGACACCAATATCGAATCTAGAGATACTTTATCGAATTTCTCTGTATATTGTTTTATTGCATCATCACCATTAGTTTTTACATCATTAAAAACATCTAAAACCACATTTTCTATATCTGCAACGGTCTGTGTTGGTCGTTCTAATATGTCCGCCCAAGTATTTTTCTCTGGATTATATATCTTCTGCATTTTCTCTAAATTAACTATAATACCATTTTCTCAATAGGACATACTAATATTCCCTCAGCACCTTCTGCTTTGAGCTCATCTAAAATATCCCAAAATTTATTTTTTTCGACCACAGTATGTATTGAACTCCAACCTTTTTCTGCAAGAGGTAATACTGTTGGACTTCGCATTCCAGGAAGAATATCAACGATACGATCTATTTTATCATTAGGAGCATTCAGTAACACATACTTAGAAGCTCTAGCCTTTAATACTGCCTGTATTCTAAATTGTAATTTTTGTAATATACTCCTGTTTTCATCACTAATACTTGGAGAAACCGCTAAAACAGCCTCAGAAGTTAACATTACTTCTACCTCTTTTAAATTATTTTTAAACAATGTACTTCCGCTTGATACAATATCACAAATAGCATCTGCTAATCCAATGTTAGGCGCTATCTCTACAGATCCAGAAATCTGGTGTAAATCTGCAGATATACCTTTTTCCTTTAAATATTCTTTTACTGTATTTGGATATGATGTTGCTATTCTTTTCCCATCTAGATCTTTTATAGAATTGTATACTACATCTTTAGGAACGGCAAGAGATACTTTGCATTTTGAAAAATTCAACCTTTCTGCTATTGCAATATCTTGTCCTTTTTCTACAAGAACATTTTCACCTATAATAGCAATATCAACAACTCCATCTCTTAGGTATTGAGGAATATCTCCATTTCTAAGGAACATAACTTCCATTGGGAAATTTCTAGTGGCTGCTTTTAATTGGTCTTTTCCATTATCTATAGAAATACCACAATCTTTTAAAATCTGAACAGAATCTTGATTAAGTCTTCCGCTTTTTTGAATAGCAATTTTAATTTTTGACATTTTTTTATTGTTGTGTTTGGTCAGTTCAAAACAAGTTTTAAATAAAAAAACCCGTTTGAATATGCTCAAACGGGTTATTAAATATGATTAACTTATACACATATCAACTTACCACGCCTGGGCGGAGATATAAGAATGATGATGATGTAAAAGAATATTTTTCATTATTTTTTTCTACGCAGCGAATTTATAAAAAATATTTTTTTCTTAAATGCATTTCAGCCTAAAATTTTGCTATTCATCTTTTTTTGACACATAAATCACTCAACAATAATAATTTAATGAAAACATTTTATAACTTTAAGAAGATAACACTAATCATCAACATATGAGAAATTTAATTTCATTCTTTATTTTTATCCTATTCGCCTGTCTGGGAATGTGGTGGTACTATTCCTGTAATTGGTGCCTCGGGAGTAAACAAGATGGCTCTAATATTGTAAAAGAACAAATAGATCCTGAAATCGAGGCAAAGGCAAAAAAAGCTTACGAAGATAGCTTAGCTTTAGCAAACGGTCTTTACGCCATTGACATCGAAGATATTGATGTTTTTAGGTACCCTGAAAATATCCAAATCAACAATTCTAATTTTGATGTTTATATACCTGAAGGTATTAAAGGTTTTGAAAATAAAATTGCAAATTACCTTGGGCAACATCAAGATCAAGATTTAATAATCTACGGGTATGAAACTTCAACCGAAAGAGAAGCAGACACTTTAACTGGTATATCGAGAGCTAATTATATAAAAGATATTTTAGTTAAGACTGGTGGAGTAAACGGAGATCGTATAGTTACTCAAGCAAAACTATATGACTATGATTATGATGCAGATGGTAAATACAATGGTGGTATTCTTTTAAATTTTCATAAAATAGATGAATCTAGATTAAAAGAAATAGAAAAAGGTATTGCCAATAAAACTTTATACTCCAGTTTTGGGTCTAAAGAGTTTAAAGCAGATGCTACTTTAGCTAATTACGCATTAGAACTTAAAACATATCTCGATAAATATCCTGACAAGAAAGTACTGATTACTGGTCACACTGACAACGTGGGTGATACCAAATCAAATCAATTCTTTGGACTTAAGCGAGCCCAAAATGTTAGAAATTACCTGGCTTCTCAAGGTATTCCTTCAGAAAAATTTACCGCTAAGTCTAAAGGAGAATTAAGTCCAATTGCTCCGAATGACACAGAGGAAAATAGAGCAAAAAATAGACGAATAGAAATAATTGTAAACTAAATACCAACTACAAAAATGTTAGATTTTTTAAACGAAGCAAACTGGTGGTGCCTTCTCTTATTATTATTAATTGCATTCTTATTAGGATGGCTTTTATCAAGATGGTCTCTCAAAAATAAATATCAAGACAAATTAGATCAATGTTATAGAGAGAAAGAAAAACTACGAAAAGCTAGTGATAATTATAAAAAAGCAAATACCACATTCTCTAACCCTATTCCTGTTGAAACTCCAAAATCAATTGAAGTAGCAGAAATCAAAAAAGATGTAGGTAATGATGAAAAGCCTCAACTAAATTTTGAAAGTTTTGGAACAGCAAGTGAATCACAAAAAGATGACTTAAAATTGATTAGCGGTGTTGGCCCATTTATTGAAAAAAAGTTAAATAGTATTGGAATATATACTTTTGATCAAATAAGTAAATTCACTAAAGAAGATATAGAAACTGTTACAGAATTAATACAATTCTTTCCTGGTCGTATCGAACGTGATAATTGGACAACCCAAGCAGAAAAGCTAAAAAATCAGTAATACAGAAGTTATTTTTAAAAAAATAAAGCCTTTATAACTAATATTATAAGGGCTTTATTAATTCAGAGATCCAGATAATAAACAACTTCTAAATATTTTTCGGAAGTTGTCTCATCTTTCTTAGATTTTAGCTCTTTTAAAACTCCAGCAACCTTTATTCTTTGCTCAGGAAGTTTTTGAGAACCCTTAGCATGCGCTATTATAAAGGTATCTTTATCAGCAACTATTTCATATACATCATATGTGTCAACTATTGGAATCATAGTAAAAGTAGTCACTTTACCAGCAACTATTGGTATCATAATAAAACCATTAAAATCAGATTTAGAAGCTATTTTTTTCGGAACACCTGTTATAACAAGGCTTTTAGATAACTCACCCTTTTCTTTTACTTCATGAATCAATAACTCCTTTGAAGAATACCGATCATAAACTGATTGCATTTCATTTGATAAGGAAGAAAAGATTTCTTTTGTTTCATTAGCATCTAATTTTGAAGTTGCTAAATCTAAAAAAAGGATCATTTTTTGTTTATCTCTAAAAAGACCCGATACTTTTCCCAATTCTGATTGAGAAATAACTCCATCTTCGGCTTTTGTTAGAATATTATAAAACCTACCTCCATTATCCAGTGATTTCATCGCATCTACCTTACTCTTATAGGGTATTATCTTTCTCATTTTATTTATGAATTTTGAATTTGATATAACATTTTACCAAAAAATTCACCAAGAGAAAAAATCAAAACAATTACTATTAAAGAAAAATAGATCCCTATAAAGAGAGTTTTCCTTTTTTTATCCTTCTCATCTTGAATAGACAAAAAACCAGCAAAACTTAATATTGTAACAAATAAATAATTCATAACATACATTTATTTATTAGTAGTATTAGTGGAAGAATTGTTACAAGGATAAAAAATTAGAAGGACTAAATATTTTCTTTATTTGCTAACGTATCAAAAAGTCTATCTATCTGTAAGGGTTTCCATAAAAAACCATCAAAATAACTTAGATAATCCTGATTATTGACAGCCGTTACATCAGCTGTGAGCGCATATATTGGTGTACTTCGATTTTTGCTTTGTGAATCTTTTATCAACTTTGCTGCATCAAAACCATTCATTTCTGGCATATGAATATCCATTAAAATAAAGTCCACTTTAATTTTTTTAGCAACTTGAACCGCATCGTATCCATTTTTAACACGTTCAATTTTCACTCCCCACTTCTTAAGCAATTGACCCATCACCAAAGCGTTAACCTCGTTATCTTCTGCTAGAATTGCTGTTTTATCATTTAACTGATCTGTGCGCTTTTGATCAACCTTAATTACTTCTGCTGCTTTTTCTATAACTAAATCAAACCTAAAAATTGAGCCTTTCCCTTTTTCACTTTTTAGTGTAACACTACTCCCATATAACTCTACTATTTTTTTTACAATTGCTAGACCTAATCCGGTACCACCATTATTTCTAGTAGTAATTGTAGAAGGTATGTAGAAACTATCAAATAATCTTGATTGTTCTTTTTTGGCTATTCCTACTCCTGTATCTTTTACTCTAAAAGAAACTTTATCTGTATCATTTTTAGAGGAAATCAACTTAATATCAATATCTACCGCACCATCATTGGTGTATTTTATAGCATTACTGACGAGATTACCTAAAATTTGAAATAACTTCGTGTCATCCAATTGATAGAATTTATTTAGCTTATTATCTATATGCACATTCAGTTCTATCCCTTTCTCTAGAGCCATCCCTAAATAAGTATCCCTTATATTATTTATAAGTTCTACAAAATTAACTGCATACATTTCTAACTTCATCTTATCAGAATCTAACTTTGAAAAATCTAAAATGTCATTAATTATGCGCATCAAATTCTTAGAAGAAAACTGTAGTGAAATAAGTAATTTTTGATCATCTTCATCCGCTCGTTCTTTTAACATTGAAATAATACTCGTAACTGCATTTAGAGGTGTTCTTATCTCGTGGCTCATAGCCGAAAGAAACTCTTGTCGCATTTTTGCAGTTTCCTCAGTCTGCTTCTTTTTTAGAATAATTGCTTCTTTCTCCCGTTTTAAACCTTCTTCTTGCTGTTCATACTTAATTTTAGAAATACGTTCATAATTTTCAATCACTTTAAGCGTCTGAGAATTAATCGACTTATCCTTTTCTTTTAAATAGCTTTCTAAATATTTTAAGGACTTTTTATGTTTATTTTCATCCTTGTACAACTTATACAAAAGATGACAAGCCTTAAATTTAGTTCTTGAAAGATTATATTTTTCTCCAAGAGCTATTACATCCTTTAATAAGGCTTTAGCTTTTTGTATATAACCGGTATCTAAATATAATTGAGCAATTTTTTGCTTTGCCATTCCTATTCCAAAAACCTCATTGTACTTCTTATGTATTTCTAAAGCTTTAAAAAAGTCCTTACTTGCTTTTGTATACTCTTTATTATAATAGAACACTTTACCTCGACCATATATGGCAAAGGCTAACCCTCTATCATCTCCTGTTTCTTCTTTTAAGCTTATAGACTTATTTATCATCTTCAAAGCTTTAAGCGGCTTATTCTTTTTTAATAGAATTCCAGACATGGGATTATACACATTGGATTCTAAGTTTTTGTTTTTACTTTTTTGCGCTGCTTTTATTGCTATTTTATAAGTTTCAATTGCATTATTTTCATCGCCTAAAATTTCATAAATTGTACCTAATGATTTTTGAGTTCGGGATACATTATGCCAATCATTGTATTTTTGATAAATGACCAATGCATCTATAAGATAAATCATTCCAAGATGATAGTCATTAGTTTTATAATAAATCCCTGCTATACTATATTTAGCATCAGCTACACCTCTATCATCCTCTAGTAGTTCAAAACACACTATAGCTTTTTCTGCATAAGTCAAAGCAACATTACCTTTACCACAAATCATGTTAAATAGAGATAACATATTTAAACTTTTACCTACATATTCTGTGTGATTCATTTCCTGACTTAATAACAATGCCTCATTAGCCAACTTCATACTTTCTTGTAGATTATTAACCCTAAACTTGTAGGATTTCTCAAGCAAATATTGAATTTTGGATAATGTATTATTGTGTTCAATCATACAAAGCAGGTATGTAAAAATATTCTTACTTACGTTATTATAAAGAAAAGATTAAAGACCCCTTATGCAGATAAAAATACATTATTTTTTAAATTTTGTACCGATAAACTAAATATTTTTAAAATACAAATCACTGTAAAAAAACTAATTAGGAGTATTATTCCCATAATAAGCGTATTATATTTTCTTAAAAAAAATAACAAACGAGCATAAAAAAGCCATCATATTTTCTACAATATGATGGCTTTAATAATTTATAATAAACAGCTTTTATTGATTTCCTAAAATTAAAGGCATTCCGTCTTTTCCAGAACCTACAATAACAACTTTAGAGTTTGAAGATTTTGCTAACTCTAGAGTAGCTTCAATTCCTTTTTCTTTAAGGATTTTATCCGTTAAAGAAGCACTAAGAATCTGATTCGCAATCGCTTTACCTTCTGCATCAATTTTTTGTCTCTCTGCTTCCTTCTTTGCTTTTTCTAATCTAAACTCATATTCTAAAGCTTCTTGTTCTTGCTTCAGTTTTCTTTCGATAGCTTCTTTAATAGTTGGTGGTAATGTTACATCACGCACTAAAACCTCATTTAACTGGATAAACTGGTTCCCAACTATTTTCTTTGTTTCTTCAAAAATTTCTTTCTGAATAGCATCCCTCTTACTAGAATATAATTGTTCTGGTGTATATCTACCAACTACACTACGTGCTGCAGAACGTATTGTTGGTAACAAAACTCTTTGTACATACTGCTCTCCTTTTTGCTGGTGTAATAAACCTAATTTAGCATAATCAGGTTGGAACCAAGCCGAAGCATCTAATTTTATTTCTAATCCATTAGAAGATAGTACTTGCATTTTTTCGAAAACTTCTTGTTGTCTTACTTCATATACAATTACTTTGTTCCAAGGAGCTACTAAATGAAAACCTTCTCCCAATGGCGGCTGATCGGTTACTACACCACCTCCAAAAGTTTTATATAATACTCCTGCTTCTCCGGAGCCTATTGTTTCAGTTGATTTCGAAATAAAGACAATTGTTAGTACAACAATTATAAGAATAGGTAACCCTATTTTAGGTAATTTTTCCATGATATGTGTATAGTTTTTAAATTTTTAAATAAGCCCATTATATTTCCTCATAAACCACTCAATACTTAATAGTATAATAATAATAACTAAAAGATATTTCCAATCTATTAAAGATACAATATTTTCCTTGCTCTTTTGGATTGCCTGATATCTCTGATCTTTAATGAGATCAAGTATTAAGCGCTCTTCTTGATTCATAAAATAAGCACTTCCTTTTGTATTAGTAGCTACTTGTCTAAGTTTTGTTACATCTGCATTTAGTAATTGCTGTTCTACATCGTAATCCAAAATACTAAAACTTCCTGAACGCGAAATATTTTCACCCACAACCACTACTGTATAGTCATAATTCCCAGAAGAAAAGCTACTCAAATCTGCTTCATAAGAACTATTCTTTAATAACATCGGTATCGTTTGTGAAGCTTCTGTATCTTTATTTCTTACTACTATATTCAGATTACCTCTACGGTCGAATTCATAATTTTTAGTAAAATATTCTGCTTTTATCTTTATACTAGAGTTACCATAATAAAATGATTCCGAAATAGTATTCAGTCTACTTTTTTGTTTATTAGATGCAAGGTATTGAACTAATCTCCCAAAGAAATCATCAAAACTTTCAAAACTTTTGTTATCTAAATATGATTGTGCTCGCCATCTCCAAATACCTTCACCAAATAAAACCGCTTCTCTAACACCATTATCCTCAATAGTTGCCAACAAAGGTTCTTCCGTTTTTATATTTCCAATATTTCTTTGTAATAGCGCATCATAAGATGATTTCATATTAATCTCTCCAAAAGTTCCTATTAATGGAGGATAACCATTAAAACCAATATCATCCAATAAGAATGTCCCATAGTTAGGATTGAATCTTGGTAGATAATATTCTGTCTGCCTAGTAATTTCTTGTCGATAAATATCTTGTTCTCTATTAAGAAAAACCCAATCCGTTTTAGAACCAGTTATAGTGAAATAATTCTTCCTAGAAGCTTTTATCTTTTCATACACACCTCTGTATCTTGCATTTGGCTGATACAAAACAACAAGTTGATACTCTTCAATATCTTTTACATCTGATGGTTTTATAATTGTTAGACTTCTTCTTTCGTTGCTCTCAATACTTTTCTTAATAGCTCCTAAATCAGGATGAGTAATATCACTAATCAACAAAACATTTGTTTTTTGATCAATCACTTCTACCGCAAAGTCTTTTCTATTATTAACTATATTTTTTTCATTTTCTATAGGTATTAATCGCGCACTGTATTTTAACACGCCAGCTACACTCGCAGGGAGTGTAAAGTTGATAACTGTAGAATTCTTTTCTTCTGAGAAAGGAACTGGTTGAGAATAAACAGTATTGTTTCCTGATTTTACTTCAAAACGAGTATTTATATCATCAACTCCAGAGTAAGTAAGAATAACCTCTACTGGAAACTTGTTTTTTAGATATGCGTACTTATTTACATTAAGTTGTTGGATCTTAGTATCTGTTACCGCGGTGGTATCGCCAGTAATTACAGGATAAATCTGTTGCTTATAATTAATACTACTAAATTGATAATCTCTTCCATATGTCTGATTACCATCGGTAATTAATACTGTCGGTGCATTGGTGTTTTTATAAATCTGATCTAAACTTTCTAATGCTTCAGAAATATTTGTTTGTTTTTCGTCAAAAGTTAAGCTTAGCGTATCTTTTAGTACATCAGAGAAAGAGTAATATTTTATATCAAATCTTTCTTTAAGCTCAGCGCTTTCTTTAATCTTATTGATAAATTGTGTTACCTGTATATCCTGCTTAAGATGTTTTATAGATGAAGAATTATCTACTGCAAAAACTAAGGTTGGCTTTTCTACGTAGTACGTATTCTTACGAAACGTAGGATTAATTAATAATAGTAATAATGCAAAAACACTTAAAAAACGTAAAAAAGCAAAGAATAGATTCTTTTTAGTTCTATTCTTTGCTTTATACATATATTGAAATAGTGCAATAATTATGGCAATTACTCCTGCTGCTATAATCAATCCTATATTTTGTATCTGCATTCCTGTTAATTACGACCTTAAAATTACTATGTAAAACTTCTCACCTTAAACCTAATAATAGCTTATCCAAAAAATGAAAATAATCACATTAAACTAAAAAGATCTTAAACTTATTAAAAAACTCTCCAAAAATCATAAAGCTTGTTTGGAAAGTTTACATTAGGTAAGCATTCCTCCATCTACATTAAGAACCTGACCCGTAACATACGCACTTAAATCACTAGCTAAAAACAAACAAGCATTTGCTATGTCTTCTGGAGCTCCTCCTCTTTTTAAAGGAATTGCTTTTCTCCATTCATCAACTACTTTCTCATCTAATTTACCAGTCATTTCGGTTTCAATAAAACCAGGAGCAATCACATTACTTCTAATATTTCTAGAGCCAAGTTCTAAAGCCATTGATTTAGAAAAACCAATAATACCGGCTTTAGATGCAGCATAATTAGCTTGACCAGCATTCCCTTTTACTCCAACAACAGAACTCATATTAATAATACTTCCATTACGTTGTTTAAGCATTGTTCTTTGTACTGCTTTTGTCATATTAAAAACACTTTTAAGATTGACTTCGATAACTTTGTCAAAGTCTTCTTCACTCATTCTCATAAGTAAATTATCCTTAGTAATACCAGCGTTATTAACTAATATATCTATACTACCAAAAGTTTCTAAGACATCTTTTGCCAAACTTTCAGATTCTTCAAAACTCGCTGCATTACTTTGATACGCTTTTGCTTTGATTCCTAAATTGTTTAATTCTTTTTCTAAATCTGTTGCAGCGTTTACAGAAGAACTATATGTAAATGCAACATTTGCACCTTGTTTTGCAAAAACTTGTGCTATTCCTTTTCCAATACCACGTGTAGCACCAGTGATAATGGCGGTTTTACCTTGTAAGAGATTCATTCGCTCTATTATATTTTTTTGGTATATCATATCATTAATTAATGATATGAATTATTTAATATGTTCAAATATAAGAATTACTAACAGCTCAACAATAATAAAACTCCTGATTTATAATAGGTTTTATACACATAAGCCATAAAACAATTTGAGCAAGGTTTGGTCAAATTCACTTTCGTTTCTTTAGTCAACTGAATATGTTAGAGTTATTCTCAAGAAAACACAAGAAACATACTAAAACAAAAGAAATTTAAACTAAAAAACCTCGAATATTATTATCGAGGTATTCATTGATTACTACTGAATAAAGTTTAATGATGCACAATAGCTTCGGATCTATAGGAAGATACTTTTTTTTGAAACTGATGATATTTTTTAATTACTTCAAAAACTTCGTCTCCTATTTCTTTAGAAAATTGGACAGAATTTTTCAATAAATCAAAAGCATTATTAATAGTTTGCGAAAGTTTTCGCCCATTAAAATCCAATTCCAGAAATTGTTTATGCATATCTGGCGTGCAAGGTTCGCAACGATAAGAATGTAAATCAGAGAGCATTACGGTAAGTTCATCCTTCATACGACTTAATCTAAGCGCATGTGTCTGTCGATTAGGAGATTCTTTGAGTGTAATTTGGTTATTCATAATGGTTTGGTTTTAAAAGTGAGTGTTTTAAATTTACCAATATTAAATAAGACATCAAAAATTTTAGACTGTATACCTACATATTTTATATTTATACTAAAGAATTAAACGATTTATAAAAAAATCACTACTAAATTTTAATTAAAACTAAATATGTATAATCAGTTGTATTAAAAAAAAGAGGAAAATACCCTCAAAAATCATAACATACAATTTTATATACAATAACTAATGGCAATAAATAAAAAGTATAATTGGGGTATCATTGGATGTGGTAAAATAGCACATAAGTTTGCAGAGGACCTTTTAGAAGTACCAAATGCTAACTTATTAGCTGTGGGGAGCAGAGATATTAAAAAAGCTAAAAACTTTGGAAGAACATTTAAAGTTTCTAATTGTTATGGTAGTTACATGGAGCTTATTGCTGATAACGAAATAGATATTATCTATATAGCAACCCCTCATGTCTTCCACTATGAAAATACAATAATGTGCCTAAACGCTAAAAAAGCAGTTTTATGTGAAAAACCTTTTGCCTTAAATTTAGAACAGGTAACGGAAATGATTCTTATAGCAAAAAAGAATAATACATTTTTGATGGAGGCATTATGGACCTATTTCTTACCACATTACAGACATGTTTTAAAAATTATTGAATCTAATAAACTTGGCAAAATAAAGAACCTACAAGCTGATTTCGGTTTTGCAAGTACATACAATCCAAAAAGCAGAATATTTAACAAAGCTCTTGGAGGAGGCAGCTTATTAGATGTCGGCATCTATCCATTATTTGCAGCATTAAGCTTATTAGGCTATCCAGAAAACATCGAAGCAAAAGCTACATTTGGAGAAACTGGCATCGATGAAAACTGTACCATGAAGCTCTCTTACAAAAATAATATACAAGCCTCCTTATTTTCTTCTGTTACTGAAAAAACCAATACAGAAGCCATTATTAAATTAGAAAAAGGAACAATTGTTATACATAGTCGTTTTCACGAACCATCTACAATTACCATTACAAAAAATGGTATTTCTAAATTATACGAATTTCCCGTTACCACCAACGGATACAATTATGAAGCGATCCATGTACAAGAAATGATTGCAAAAGGGAATATAGAAAGTGAGATTATGACCTTTAATAAAAGCATAAGATTGGTAAGGTTACTGGATGCAGTTAGAGATAAAATTGGACTACATTATGAATAAAAAATTATGAAATACTCTATAATCATTAACATAATCAAATCGTAAATTTTGCTTAGTAATATTTCTATTACAATGTTTGATGTAATATAGAATTCTAACAAAAAAAGCGCTCTAAATATTAGAGCGCTTTTCGATTTGTGTGAAAAAAAAGAGTGTTATTTAGCTCCCCACTCTGCAAGGGAGTCTTTGTTTAATTTTACGTAGTCAGCATTTTTAGCCTTCTCTGCTAACTCTAACGAAGTTTTTGCTGCTTTTATTGCACCAGCTTTATCTCCACTTTTAGCAAGAATTAAAGAATGTTGTCTATGATACCAAAATGCATCTGCTCTACCTGCTACAGCTTTTTCAATATGCTGTTTAGCTTTCGCATAGTCCTCAGTATCTTTATAAAATACTGCTGCTTGATAGTGATCATTAGGAGATGGTCCAGCCATAACTTGTTCTATACTCTCCATTGCTTTCTTTTTAGAAGGAACTTCTAATTTTATAGCAGCTTCTGTATTTTCCCATAAAATATTAATAAGTGCACTATTCATTGTAAAATCACTAAACATAATAGTAAATGTCTCTACGTTCATAGGGATTTTTGTTGCCTTTACATTTATTTTAGCAGCAACTTTACTATCGTCCCACTCACGTGGGGTTCCCCAGTTACTTGCATCGCTATAAAACATAACTTCCCAGCTTTCTTTACCTGGTTTTGTAAAAATCGCGTATGTACCTTTCTTCAATTCGCTTCCTCCTACTTTTACATCATCACCAAAGGTAATTTGAGTATTCTTGTTCGCTCCTGTTCTCCATAATTTATCATAAGGCACTAAATTTCCAAAAATAGTGCGTCCTTTCATACTTGGACGTGAATATTCAACAGAAACATCAGTTAACCCAACTACTTGTTCTATTTTAGAAAGAGGGCTAGGTTGTGGGACTGTTACTTGAGCATCAACACCTAGAGATAATAAGGCAACCGATACAAATAAGATGATCTTTTTCATTGTGTTTAAATTTAGTCTATAATTAGTTTAATCGAAACGAAATTAATAATTACACATACATTAAAAGTTAACAAAAACTTAAAATAAGTAGTACTATATTTGTCTTTATTTCTAATTGTATGATGCGTAAATATATATCCGAAGTAATAGGAACTTTTACAATGGTATTTTGTGGTACCGGAGCTATGACTATAAATGAGGTTACTGGTGGTGATGTAACACATGTAGGTATAGCTATCACTTGGGGGTTGATAGTGATGGCAATGATTTATTCTTTTGGAGATATATCCGGAGCTCACTTTAATCCTGCTGTTACCATTGCCTTTGCATATGCTAAAAAATTCAAATGGAAAGAAGTACCTAAATATATATTAGCTCAATGCATCGGAGCCATCGCAGCCAGTAGTATTTTACTATTCCTATTTCCAGAAAGTGAATTTCTTGGTGGTACACTTCCTTCTTTTGATCCACTTAGAGCATTTATTCTTGAACTACTTCTTACCTATTTTTTAATGCTTGTTATTATCAATGTATCTACTGGGTCTAAAGAAGTAGGAATGATGGCGGGTATAGCAATTGGAGGAGTTGTTCTTTTAGAAGCTATGTTTGCTGGGCCGATGACAAATGCATCAATGAACCCAGCAAGATCTTTAGGTCCTGCACTATTATCAGGTCATTGGGAACATCAATGGTTGTATATGATTGCTCCATTAATCGGAGCAATACTGGCAGTATTAACGTGTAGAATTACTAAAACAGACAACTGTTGTAATGAATGTTAAGCACTTCAAATTAATTTTTAAACTTTCCTTGTTTTAAAATTTACTTTATTTAACATATATTTATGGGATATTAGTATCTTAAATGCAATTACACACCACAGATTTTTGTTCTATTGAATTATTTGAAAATTACGTAATTATAACCGTTAATGAAGGAGTTAATTTAACTTTAGATAAAGCTAATATTATTAGAAAAAAACTTCGTTCATACTACAAAGACCAAAAATTTCTTTTGATTTCCAACAGAGAAAATAACCATGAAGTGTCTGATGATATATATAAACAAGGCCAATTATCAAACATGAAAGCTATTGCCATTGTATCTAAGAAAAAAACAGAGCGAGACAAAGCCATTATTGAACAAAAGTTATTTGATAAATCATTCGCATTTTTTGAAAATCTAGAAGAAGCCAAATCGTGGGCACAATCCTATTTTTAGTTTTGTTTAACTTTTTTGTTTAAAATTTAAACAAAAATGATTGTACCTTTATCCTTAAAAGAGGTATACAATGAAAATATATACATTAAAAGCAAAGCAAAACCTTCCTATTTCTTTACAAGAAGCCTGGGATTTCTTATCCAATCCTAGCAACTTAAAAACAATAACACCGGATTATATGGGGTTTAAAATATTATCTGGTGCAGAAAAAAAAATGTATGCAGGTCAAATTATACAATATATAGTAACTCCTGTTGCTGGAATCAAAACAAAATGGGTAACCGAAATTACTCATTCAGTAGATAAAGAATACTTTGTAGACGAACAACGATTTGGTCCATATTCACTTTGGCATCATAAACATTTTATCAAAGAAATTCCTGGCGGTGTAGAAATGGAAGATATTATTGATTATAAAGTACCTTTTGGTATTTTAGGGCAATTAGTACATCCATTTATGGTAAAACCGAAGCTAAAGGAAATATTTGATTACAGAGAAAAGAAACTAATTGAGCTATTTGGGACCTACAACTCTTAAAAGACAAACCAAATAACTATATAATTTATAAAATTACATAATGAGAAAAAACATTTTACTTATTGGTGGTAGCCATGGAATAGGATTCGAATTAGCGTTAAAACTTTATAGTAATCATAACGTATATATAGCTTCCAGAACTTCTCAAAACTTAGGGAATCTAGAAGTAACTCACATCCCTTATGATGCATCTACAGATGAAATTGACACCTCCAAATTACCTGATCAGTTGGATGGTTTTGTATATTGTCCTGGCAGCATAAATCTAAAACCTTTTACAATGCTAACTCCTGATGCATTTTATGAGGATATGCAAATTAATTTTATGTTTTTGATAAAAATAATGCACGCTATTCTCCCACAATTAAAAAAGTCAAAACAAGCTAGCATAATTTTATTCAGTACTGTAGCGGTTAAAGTAGGAATGCCATTTCATACTAGTGTAGCTGCTGCTAAAGGTGCAATCGAAGGTTTTGCAAAAGCATTAGCAGCGGAATATGCACCAACACTAAGAGTTAATGTTATTGCTCCCTCTCTAACAGACACTCCATTAGCCAAAAGACTATTAGGTAATGAAAAAAAGAAAGAAAAAATGGACCAACGACATCCTCTTAAACGTGTAGGAGAAGCGGAAGACATCGCAAATATTGCAAAATTTCTATTGAGTGATGATAGTAGTTGGATAACAGGTCAAGTACTAGGTGTTGATGGAGGAATGTCTACTTTAAATGTAAATTAATATGCCAAAAAAAGTAAATATTTTTTGGTTTAGAAGAGATCTCAGACTAAATGACAATGTAGGCCTAAACCAAGCATTAAAAGATGATCTTCCCGTTTTACTCGTTTTTATTTTTGATCAGGAAATCCTAAAAAAGTTACCAAAAGATGATAGCAGACTATCATTTATACATGATACTTTACAAAACATTTCTCAAAAACTACAGGATAGCTATAATAGCTCAATAGCAATGTTTTATGGTAACCCTACCGAAATATATAAAAATCTAATTACAGAATATCAAATAGCCAAAGTATATACAAATCATGATTATGAACCCTATGCCAGAAACCGAGATGAAAAAATAGGGAAATTGTTAAGTGAAAATGCTATAAAGTTCGAAACTTTTAAAGATCAAGTGGTTTTTGAGAAGGAAGAAATCACAAAATCTGATGACACTCCTTATGTAGTATATACGCCGTACAAAAACAAATGGAAAGAAAGATTTGATGCCTCAAAATTAAAAGAACATAATTCGATAGAGAATCTAAAAAATTTGGTTAATGACATAAATCTACCCAACCTATCGCTTTCTGATATCGGTTTTATAAAATCTAAAATTAGAGTACCAAAATTTAAAGTTTCACCTACCCTTATCAATAATTATGAAGATACTCGAAATTTCCCTGCAATAGAAAATGGAACTTCTAGATTAGGACCACATTTACGTTTTGGGACCGTTAGTATTCGCGAAATGATTAAAAAGGCAATTGCTGAAGAAAATGAAGTTTTCTGGTCGGAGTTAATATGGCGAGAATTCTTTATGCAAATCTTATGGCACTTTCCACACACTAAAGACAAAGCATTTAGACCAAAATATGATCGTATTGAATGGCGCAATAATGAGGCTGAATTTGAAGCTTGGAAAAAAGGTGAAACAGGATATCCTTTAGTAGACGCAGGAATTCGGGAATTAAATCAAACTGGTTATATGCACAACCGCGTTAGGATGTTAGTTGCAAGTTTTCTGTGTAAACACTTATTAATTGACTGGAGATGGGGTGAAACATATTTTGCAGAAAAACTTTTGGATTATGATATGTCTGCTAATGTTGGAAATTGGCAATGGGCTGCTGGTTCTGGTGTTGATGCGGCACCATACTTTCGAATCTTTAATCCCACAACTCAAGTCACCAAATTTGACAAGAAATTAGAATATATTAATATGTGGGTTAAAGATATTAATGAATTAACCTATCCGCAACCTATTGTTGATCACAAAATGGCAAGAGAAAGATGTTTAGCTACTTATAAAGAAGCTGTTGCTTAAAAAAGAAATTATAACATTTATTTAAAAATATGCACCAAAGTTTTTTGTAATTTAAAGCCATTACAAACCAATAAACTTCAAAACCAATGAATACACAAGAAGTAGCTAATCGTTTAGTAGAACTTTGCCGTAAAGGTGAAAACATGCAAGCTTTAAAAGAATTATATGCGGACAATGTTGTTAGTCGCGAAATGCCTGGAGCCCCTAATTTAGTTGTAACTGGGAAAGACGCCGTAACCAAAAAAAGTCAGGATTGGTATGCAACCGTAGAAGAATTTCACGGAGGTGAAGTTTCTGAACCAATGGTTGCTGAAAATCATTTTTCTTGCAAAATGAAAATGGATTGTACTTTTAAAGGACAAGGACGTATGCAAATAGAGGAATTAGCGGTTTACAATGTTAATAATGGCAAAATAACAGAAGAGCAATTCTTTTATTCTATGCCAAGCTAAGAAAACACAAAAGTGATCGAGAAATATTAACTGATTCGGTTTATATCATTAGATATATTTTATCCGAAATAAAATGAATAATATTTTTCGATCATTTTTATTTAGTAAAACCTGTAATAAGTTCTAAAACTTATACCCCGCAGAAATCTGAAAGACGTGATTTCTTTGACTTAGTGCATCTTCAAAATCAAATATGTCAGAAATCCTTATATTAAAACGAGATTGAAAAAATAATCCATCTTCAAACTGGTATCCAAAACCTATATTAATCCCATAACTTACAGGCGCAATCAGCTCCTTCAAATCATCCTGAGTAGTTTCAGAAATACCATTTACAGAACTCTTTTTTAATAATTTTGCAGAAGTTAACACTCCCAATTGTGGTCCAATCTCAGCACTAAAACCAGGAGTTAAATAATATTTTACCATAATAGGAAGTACAATATAATCCAGCTTTAATAACCATTCTGTAAACCTTAAATCCGAACTATCCGTAAATCCAGGTTGTACATAGGAGCCTTGAAACGAGTACAGTAACTCGGGCTGAATAGCCAAAAATCTTGTAATTGGTATTTCTCCTACAATCCCTAGATGAATGGTATTTCTAGGTATAAAATCATCAATTTCTTCTCCTGATATGTATGAAAGGTTATAACCTACTTTTAAACCTAGCTGAGTACGATCTTGTTGAGCATTTGTTTTTACTGATATTAAAAAGACAAGAAGTACTGGAAATAGTATTTTTTTAATCATTAAATCTATTATTTTGGGGTGAAATTTTTAAAAATAAAAGCGCCAAAAATAAACAAATCATTTTAATTAAAAAAAACGAAGAATTTTATTCTTATTTAATTAAAATCAAGTTAAAAACACCTTAAAAGTGGCACCCATTATTGTCTATTATCAGGATCCAAAAATTTCTTCACCTTTTCTAAAGCAGGGTTTCGATTATCTTCTTTCCAAATAACAGATAACGCCGCTTTTTGAGAAATTTTAGGAATTTCTAAAAATTTCACATTGAGATCAAACCCATACTGCAAAGATGTGGGAACAATAGCCACTCCTAACCCACTTTCTACCAACTTAAAAATCGTTTGTGCGTGAACTGATTTATGAGAGACTATTGGGGTAAACCCTTTATCTTCACATATACTCATGATCTTATCATAATATATAGAACTGTAATCTGAAGAAAACAAAATAAAATGCTCTAAAGAAACCTGCGCCACACTTCTAAAATTCTTTTTAGTAAGCAAGTGATCTTTTGGCAACACCAATGAAAAAGAATCTGTTTGAACAACTTTTATACAAACTCCATCCGGCACTCTTGCTAATCGAACAAATCCAATATCCAATTCATCACTAACAATTGATTTTACTTGATCATAATTAGACATTTCCTCTAAACTAAATTGAATTTTAGGATATTCTTTATCAGCTTTTACTAAAAGATCAGGTATAACCGTTTGAATTGCAGAACCTAAAAAACCAATCCTAACTTCTCCTTCGCTTCCTTTATCAATTAAAGACGTTTGTTTTATCGTGAAATCAATATGATTAAAAATATATGCTACTTCCTTTTTTAGATATTCTCCTGCAGCTGTTAGGCTTACATTTCTTTTGTTCCTAATAAAAAGCTCTGCACCAATAATACCTTCCATCTGTTTGATCTGTCTGCTCAAACCAGGTTGTGAAATAAACAGTCTTTCTGCAGCCTTCCTAAAGTGTAATTCTTCTGCTACGGCCAAAAAATAGGTAAAATGACGCAATTCTAACTGATAACTCATAGTTATTAATTATTGACAAAATTAGTATTTATAATTATTAAAAATACTAATTATCTTAGTGTATACAAATACGAACAACTATAATGTCTAAAATATCATCAAATTTTCAATTCGGAGAAGATTACCTTACAGTAAGTAAAGCTATCAAAATAGCTTCTGGAGAAATCAAAGGTATCATTTCTACAACCGCTAGAGAAAAAATCAAAAAGAGTCGTAATGTAGTAGAAAACATTGTCGACAAAGGCAATCCGGTATATGGAATAAATACTGGTTTCGGTCCCCTGTGTACTACTATGATTTCTAAAGAAGAAACCAAAATACTTCAATCTAATATATTACAGAGTCATAGTGTAGGTGTGGGTGACCCAATTGACCAAGAAATTGCTAAACTTATGCTAATTCTAAAATTACAATCTCTTGCCAAGGGATATTCTGGTATCGCTGAGAGCACATTAGATCGTATACTATGGCATATTGATAATAATGCAATTCCTATTGTTCCTTCTCAAGGTTCTGTTGGTGCTTCTGGAGATTTGGCACCGTTATCTCATCTTTTCTTACCCTTAATCGGACTAGGAAAAGTAGTTTATGAAGGAAACGAAATAACTACTTCGGATTTATTTAAAAAAAGTAAGTTAGTCTCTTTAGATCTTGGACCCAAAGAAGGATTAGCCCTCATAAATGGAACACAATTTATAGCAGCACATGCTGTAAAAGTTGTAGAAAAACTGCATAGTTGTCTTTCTCAAGCTGATATTATTGGAGCCATGATGATCGAAGGATTACAAGGCTCTGTAAAACCTTTTTACAACGAATTACATGAGTTACGTCCTTTCAAAGGAAATATTCACGTGGCATCTAGAGTAAAATCTTTACTAAAAGGATCTGAAATAATGGAAGATCATATTGACTGTGATCGAGTTCAAGACCCATACTCTTTGCGATGTATACCACAAGTACATGGAGCTTCTAGAAACTCATGGCTTCATCTTAAGGAATTAGTCGAAGTCGAACTAAACTCTGTAACAGACAACCCTATCATTATTGACGAAGAACTTACAATAAGTGGTGGTAGTTTTCATGGACAACCTTTAGCTATGGCTATAGATTACGCATGTCTTGCAGCTTCAGAAATTGGAAATATTTCGGATCGAAGAATATACTTAGCCTTAGAAGGAAATTCTCCTGGAGTCCCAAAACTATTAATGAATGATACCGGTATAAACTCTGGATACATGATCTTACAATACACTACTGCAGCATTAGCAAGTGAAAACAAAGGCTTGTGCTTTCCTTCTAGCGCGGATAGTATACCTACCTCACTTGGACAAGAAGATCACGTTAGTATGGGATCTATTGGTGGTAGAAAAGCATTAAGAGTGATCGAAAACGTAGAAAAAATTTTAGCTATAGAACTCCTAACAGCAGCCCAAGCTTTTGAGTTTAGAAAACCAATGAAATCTGGTGTCATTTTAGACGAAATTCATAAAATGGTACGTAAAAAAGTCTCTTTTGCAGAAAAAGATCGCGTATTTGCTGATGATATAGAAAAAGGGATTGATATTATTAAAAATAAAACCATCATTACATTAGCAAATAGCATTGCCAACAAGGAGAGTGTATCTTTAGAGACTAAATTCTCCAACCAATTTGAAATATACTAGTTATGAAAAAGTACACACTTATTGGCCCCATCAAGCAATTGATATCCATGGATGGATTATCACTAAAAGGTGCTTTAAAAGATGAAGAAATACCCGTGATTGATGATGCAGGAATTCTAATGGATGGAGAAAATATTCATAGCATTGGGAGTTACTCTAATTTAAAAGAAATCGGAAACAACTATAATGCAGAAATTATAGAACTACAATCCGATTACGTCTGTCTTCCTGGCTTAATCGATGCTCATACACATATATGCTTTTCAGGCTCCAGAGCAAACGACTATGCTATGCGAAACTCTGGAAAATCTTACCTCGAAATCGCAAAAGCTGGTGGTGGAATATGGGATACCGTTACCAATACTCGAACCGCTAGTCAAGATGAACTATGCCATTCTGTAGTAAAAAGAGCTAATAACCTTCTTAAAAACGGTATCACCACTGTGGAAGTAAAAAGTGGTTATGGACTTTCTGTACAAGAAGAGCTTAAAATGCTTCGTGCAATAAAAGAAGCTAGTTTAAATATAGAATCAGATCTTATTCCTACCTGTTTAGCAGCACATATGCTACCTAAGGATTATGATGGGAATCACCAGGAATATCTAAACGAAATTGCTACTACTCTATTTCCTATTCTAAAAACAGAGAAACTCACCAATAGAATAGATGCTTTTATAGAACAGAGTGCCTTTACTAAAGAAAACATAAAGCCATATTTTGAGAAAGCGATAGAGATGGGGTTCGACATTACTGTTCACGCAGATCAGTTTACTACTGGTGGTAGTGAAATTGCTGTTGAAATTAAGGCTATAAGCGCAGATCATCTAGAAGCTAGTACAGATAATGAAATTAAAGCACTAGCCGAAAGTGATGTGATATCGGTCGCACTGCCAGGAGCTTCTATTGGCTTAGGATGTGATTTTACACCTGCAAGAAAAATTCTAAATGCGGGAGGTGCTTTGGCCATTGCAAGTGATTGGAATCCTGGTTCTGCACCAATGGGAGATTTACTAACACAAGCTTGTATTCTAGGAACATTTCAAAAGCTTAGTAATGCAGAAGTATTAGCAGGAATAACCTATAGAGCAGCAGCTGCTTTAAAATTAGAAGATCGTGGCAAATTAGCTCCAAAAATGATAGCAGACTTCTGTCTTTTTCCAATCGACAATTACAACGAAATACTATACAATCAAGGTAAACTGACTCCATCACAAGTTTGGAAACGTGGAGAAATAGTATATTCTAAATAATAAAAACCAATTCTAAATCAATAAACTAGTAACTATAGTGCCTCTTATGACTAATTTCGAAAAACAAATTATATCCGGTATACCTAAAACACTTCCTCCAAGAAAAGAGTTTAGCTCCAAAATAAGTAGAGCACCCAAACGGAAGCAAATTTTATCCATTGATGAAAAAAAACTGGCTCTTAAAAATGCTCTTAGATATTTCCCCAACAATTGGCATGAAGAGCTTGCAAAAGAATTTCTTGAAGAATTAAATGAATTTGGGCGGATTTATATGTATCGATTTATGCCTGACTACAAAATTTATGCAAGACCTATCCAAGAATATCCTGCAAATTCGATGCAAGCCGCAGGAATTATGTTGATGATACAAAACAATTTGGATCCAGCTGTAGCTCAACACCCTTATGAACTGATAACATACGGAGGAAATGGTGGAGTGTTTCAGAATTGGGCGCAGTATCTAATAACTATGCATTATCTAGCAACCATGACTGACGAGCAGACTTTACATATGTATTCTGGTCATCCTATGGGGCTATTCCCTTCATCTAAAGAAGCTCCCAGAGTTATTGTTACAAATGGAATGATGATTCCAAATTACTCCAAACCAGATGACTGGGAGAGATTTAACGCACTTGGTGTTACCCAATATGGACAAATGACCGCTGGTAGTTATATGTATATTGGCCCGCAAGGAATTGTACATGGAACTACTATCACAGTAATGAATGCTTTTCGAAAAACTTTAAATCAAGGTAAAAAAACTGAAGGAAAAATTTTCTTAACTGCTGGATTGGGAGGCATGAGTGGTGCGCAACCTAAAGCTGGTAATATTGCCAAATGTATCACTGTATGTGCAGAAGTAAACCCAGATGCTGCAGAAAAACGTTATAATCAAGGATGGGTTGATGAAATTGTAGATGATTTAAGCGATTTGGTAAGTAGAGTTAGAACAGCGGTTAAAAACGATGAGGTAGTTTCGATAGCTTACAAAGGAAATATTGTTGATGTTTGGGAACGGTTTTATGATGAAAGCATATATATACATCTTGGTTCTGATCAAACATCTTTGCACAATCCTTGGTCTGGCGGATACTATCCAGTTGGAATGACTTATTCAGAATCCAATCAGATGATTGCAAATGATCCAGAAAAATTTAAAATTAAAGTACAAGAATCACTGAGAAGACAGGCGGATGCAATAAATAAACATACGGCAAAGGGAACATACTTCTTTGATTATGGAAACGCATTTCTTTTAGAAGCATCACGTGCTGGAGCAGATGTAATGGCCGAAAACAATATTGATTTTAAATATTCATCCTATGTCCAGGATATTTTAGGCCCTATGTGTTTTGATTATGGCTTTGGACCATTTAGATGGGTATGTACATCCGGAAAACCTAGTGACTTAGATACTACAGATAAGATTGCCATTCAGGTAATGCAAGAAATTAAAGAAAACGCTCCAAAAGAAATCCAACAACAAATGCAAGATAACATCACTTGGATTGAAGAAGCAAAGCAAAATAAGCTTGTTGTAGGCTCTCAAGCTCGGATTCTATATGCAGATGCCGAAGGCAGAGCTAAAATCGCTGAGGCGTTTAACAAAGCCATTAAATCAAACCAAATCTCCGCACCTGTAGTATTAGGCAGAGATCACCACGATGTAAGTGGTACAGATTCTCCTTATAGAGAAACAAGCAATATTTATGATGGAAGCAAATTCACAGCCGATATGGCCATTCATAATGTGATAGGAGATAGTTTTAGAGGTGCGACTTGGGTTTCTATTCATAATGGTGGTGGCGTTGGTTGGGGTGAAGTAATCAATGGAGGATTTGGACTACTGCTTGATGGATCCATAGAAGCCTCCAAAAAGTTAAAAAACATGTTATTTTATGACGTAAATAATGGTATTTCTCGAAGAAGCTGGGCAAGAAATGAAGAAGCTATTTTTGCTATTAAAAGAGAAATGAGACGTACACCAGAACTTAAAGTAACCATTCCTAATGTATTAGAAAAAAGTATTTTAGACAAATTATTTTAACACCCAAAACATCTGTGCAATATTTTATACACAAGCATAATTCTTCCAATGAAAAATTATAAAAAAACAAATTCAACTATTTGGTCAGGACGAACATCTAATGATCAATTATACCTTCACGAAAAAATAACTTGTGTTGATTTAGAAAACAATGAACTTCCTGAAAACGAACAAACAGCCTTTGCAATTCTAGGGTACGCTTGTGAAGAAGGAGTAAAAAGAAATCTAGGTAGAATTGGTACAGAGTCCGCACCTGATCTTATAAGAAAAATGATAGGATCCTTGTCAAATCACCTTGATAAATCTGTTAAAACAATCGATGCAGGTAACATTTATTGTATTGAAAATGATCTAGAAAAAACACAAAGTATTACTTCAGACAAAGTGTTTCAACTGATTAAAAACAAGTATTTTAATATAATTTTAGGTGGCGGTCATGATTTAGCATATGCCCATTATAACGGAATTAGAAAACACCTCCCAGATACTTGTATTGGAATTATAAACCTAGATGCCCATTTTGATCTAAGAACTGTAAATGACAAAGGAAATTCTGGCACTCCGTTTTATCAAATTTCAAAAGAGAACGATCGTTTCAAATACTTGTGCCTAGGTATTCAAGAAGAATCTAACAATAAAATATTATTTCAAACGGCTCAAAAATTGGGAGTAGAATATATTAAAAACACAGATTTTAATATTGAAAACAAAAACCACATTGCAACTGTAATTGATAATTTTATAAACGATATTGATGTAGTTTATTTAACTATTGATTTAGATGGTTTTTCGTCTTCTTTTGCCCCTGGTGTTAGCGCCCCTTCTCCATTTGGTTTTTCGACTGATATTGCTTTATTTACTATTGAACATATCTGTAATAGTGGTAAGTTAATAAGTACAGATATTGTAGAACTTAATCCCATCTATGATTTAGACAATTGCACCGCAAGATTAGCAGCTAGACTAGTTTATTATATTATGAAATTTATTTCCACTTCTTAATTATATTTTCTGTTTCTACATTTAATTATATTTACAATAGAAATACTGATAAGCTGTATGGAACAAATTGCTCTAATTCTTATTTATATTCACGCCTTCTTTGGCGGTATCGGTTTATTAGCAGGTCTTATTAGCATTATCGGTAAAAAAGGTAAGTTTTATCACAGAAAATCGGGGGTCGTTTTTTCTGTAGCTATGTTTATAAGTGCCCTTATAGCAATACCTATTACCCTATTACCTAATCATAAAAACCTATTACTTAATCTACTCTCAATTTTCACTATATATCTTGTAATTTCCGGAAATAGAATACTGCGATTTAAGAAGCATCACACATTAGGAACTACAGACATAACTATTACCATTATAATGGGACTAATTTTTTTCGGAATGATTAGTATTGGTATTTTTTATCGCGTACAAGAGATCCCTAAAAGCACTTTATTTTTCTTTTTTGGAGGATTTGGAGTAATGGCCACAATAAGAGACATAAAACTCTATAAAACCTTTAAAACGAATCCTAGAGGCTATTTATCTAATCATATTGGAAAAATGTCTGGAGCTTATGGAGCAGCGGTCACGGCATTTTTGTTAGCCGCATTAGATTCAAGTACCTTGTGGATTTGGCTAACCCCTTCAATAATAACATTAATATTTGTTACTTTCTGGAGGCGAAAAATAACTTAGTTATAAATTTTTATTCATAGTGTAACATTGTTTTTAGTGAATCGTCTGATTACTAAAAACTACCAAATGCCTTTTCAAAAAATAATTGAACGCACCTTACGATACTTTGTTGCATTTTTTATATTCGTTTATGGTGCTGCAAAACCACTACAATTCAGTAACAATAACGGTTTTCCTGATAAATTAGTAAGTGAGTTAACAGGAATGGAGCTAATGTGGTCTTTTTTTGGTTACACACAAACAATACCTATTATAATCGGAATTCTTCAAGTTACAGGAGCCCTACTCCTACTATCCCAACGTACAAAGATTATTGGCGCACTTTTACTACTCCCAATCATGACCAATATTGTATTATTTGATATATTTTATCAAGTAAATACTGGAGCTACCATTAATGCCATAGTATTCCTTATTATTCTAATAGTTCTACTCTTTTTTGAACAAAATAAAATGACTCAAATTTTTAAAATACTTACCTTAAAAAAAACAAAAGATCCCAAAAAGAATCTTTTATTTGTCACAAGCGCAACCTTAGCTGCTATGTTATTTTTCGCATATACCTTTCTACAACGCTAACATCTGATTTCTCATTATCTAATATATAAAAACAATCAACTTAGCTCTTAGTATTAAAAATTAACCAAAGAATAGCGGATATAATACTCTATTTCTAGAAAAACTTGTGTATTGTAGCTATCAAAATATAATTACTTTCGTATCTTCGATGTGCATGTTTACATCTAATTTCCCCTTAAAGATTTGCACATATTGATTATTTCTCGGGCTTTTTTTAATATAAATACAATCTCTTTATTTAACCTAAAATAAAGATGATTCATAATGTTTTATGGAAGCAGTAAATTTTTATCAAATATCAGTTTTATTACTACAGGGGTTTGTTGTATCCTTTTTGGTTCTTACGTTGTTTCATTTTCGAAAAGTTACAGGTAATGGACTTTTATTTACTGCACTGGGAATGTTTCAATTCATCCAGGTGTTTACAGCCACAACTATGTATTTTGAGATTTATGATGGTATAACAGTATCTCCTGGGTCATCTGTTCTTTTCTCTGTAACATTATTTACCGTTTTAATCTTTTACATCAAAGAAGACGCTTTGTTAACTCGAAAGCTAATATACGCTCTTGTTATAGCAAATTTGATGATCGTAATATTATTACTACTTTTTGGTATTAATTTAAAAGATTCCAACATTCATCAGGTATCTTTTAAAATGCTATCAGATTTTTTCAATACCAATGTCTTTCTTTTAATATATGGCACTATTCTTTTATTTATTGATTCTATTCTTATAATATTCATATTTGAGTACATATCTAAACACATACAAGCTCTTTTTTTAAGAATACTTATTACTATGCTTTTGATACTATCATTTGATGCAATAATGTTTAGTGTTGTTGGATTTTGGGGGCCAATGGATGTTACGAATTTTCTGATTTCTGGCTTATCCTCTAAGATCGTTATGAGTCTCTACTACGGAATCATATTCACTGTATATATTAAGTATTTCCAAAAAGAAATTTCGGAAAACACCTATTCTACTTTTAAAGATGTATATCATTCACTAACCTATCGTCAAAAGTTTGAAGAAGCTGAAAAAGTAATACAATTAAGTGAAAATAGATATCAAACTTTAACAGATATCTCACCAGTAGGTATTTTTATGACAAAGGCAAATGGGAAAACCACATTTGTTAACGAGAAATGGTGTGAAATTTCGGGCCTGGGACAACAAGAAGCAATGAATGACGGATGGCTTAAGGCTGTTCATCCAGAGGATAGAAAAAAATTAAAATCTAATTGGTATGATGATACTAAAAGAAAAGAGGCTTCTCATGCAGAATATCGATTCATTAGACCAGATGGAACTACAATTTGGGTATTAGGACAAGCAATTCCAGAATATAATGATCAAAAAGAGATAATAGGTTATGTAGGAACAGCAACAGATATTACTGAGCTTAAACTTTATGAGATAGAGCTCAATAAGATGAAAGATAAAGCTGAAGAAAGTGATCGTTTAAAATCCGCTTTCCTAGCAAACATGAGCCATGAAATTCGCACCCCCATGAATGGCATATTAGGTTTTGCGGAATTACTTAAAGAGCCTGTCCTTACTGGAGACGAACAACAATTATACATTAGCTTAATAGAAGAAAGTGGTGCCCGAATGTTAAATATTATAAGAGATATTATTGATATTTCTAAGATTGAATCAGGTCAAGTAAAGGTTTTTACATCTGATATAAATATCAATGAACAAGTTACCTACTTATATCATTTTTTTAAACCGGAAGCAGACAGAAAGGATTTACAATTAAGTTTTAATAACGGTTTACCGGATAACGAAGCAGTTATTAAAACTGATAAAGAGAAATTCAATGCAATACTTACCAACCTAGTAAAAAACGCTCTTAAATACACTCCTGAAGGCTCTGTTTCGTTTGGATACGAAGTAAAAGATGAATTTTTACAATTTTATGTAAAAGATACCGGTATGGGAATTGCTAAAAATCGACAAAAAGCAATTTTCGAACGTTTCGTACAAGCAGACATAGAAAACAATTACGCAATAGAAGGTGCTGGAATAGGGTTGTCTATAGCAAAAGCCTACAGTGAAATGTTAGGAGGGAAAATCTGGTTAGAAAGCAAAAAAGATTTAGGTTCTATATTTTATTTCACAATCCCTTATACTCAATAAAAAAAAGAGTAGGCTAAAAAAAACCTACTCAAAATTAGATATCTTTATTTTTATTTATCAAATACAATAGTTTCTACCCAGTAGTTTTCTAGCTCTTGCAACTCTATTTCTTTTAAAGCACCAACCCAAGGATCAATTATCAAAACAGTATTATCATCAGTATATCCTGTGATCAAAAGTGCATGTGCCATGAAACCATTATAATTCTGTGTGCCTATTAAAATTGGACGACTACTATCTATCTGCCCTTGTATCTCATTAAAACTTAATTTAGGGTCATTTCCAGAAATTAAACTTCTATATTCTGAATTTATATAACTAAAATGAGTTGATATTTGCGGATGTAACGTAAATAAATCCAACCCTTGATTATTTGCTTCAAACATCTCATCAAGTATTTTTTCTGACTTGTATGTACCATAACTCTGCAAAGCCATTGATAAAGCTGCAGCCCAACAATTATTAGAACCTATTTGTTCTTCTGGAGTTATACTTAATACATTGGTTACTTTCTTTTTAGAACTTGTTAACTCGCCCATAATCTTATATTGTTTTTTTTTGTGTGTTTTTAGGTTTTAAGAGTTGTTTTTAAACAACAATTAATTATGCTAATAAAAATAAACAAAAACCTTATTTATAACAACAATAACTTAGTATGAAAATACTGACGAAAAACCTGCTTAAATATTAATTATCAAAAGATTAAGCTTTCTGATCAATCCAATCAGTAATTATCATAATAAATTTCTCTTTCTCTAAGTCATTATGTATCTCATGATACGAATCCTTAAAGGATATAAAATCAATCATATTATTTTTTTCTGCAAACTCCTGACTTGCTTTAAAATCCGTAATCTTATCAGCTGTTCCATGAACTAACAAAATTGGTTTTTTTAAAAAAGGTGCCTGGGTTATTGCCCACAAACCAGCCTTTATAACCGGTATTGTAAAATTTGGACTTACCTTATCATGAATTAAAGGGTCATTTTTATATTTTTCTACTTCTACATTTACTCTAGAAATAGCATTTGGGTCTAAACCAGAAGGTAATGTAATTGACGGCGCCAATCTCTGAAAAAGCTGACCCATTATCATTTTCCATTTAGGTGGTTGAAACGCTAAACGTAAAAATGGACTGGTTAAAATTACTCCTGTAATTTCAGGTTTTTTTTGCAACACATAGTTAATAACTAAATTCCCTCCCATACTATGGCCATAAAAAAGATAGGTAGAATGCTAAGTTCTTTTGCTTTTTGATAAACTATGTCTATAACATCCATTAAAGATTCATATTCCGGACAATGACCTCTCTTACCACTGCTTTTTCCATGACCAAAATTATCATAGGTTATTACACCAATTTGTTTTGCTAATAATTGAGGTATGACATAATCTGCATATCTACTAGAATGCTCACCCATGCCATGAACTAACAAAACTATTGCTTTACAATCCTCTGGCAACCAATATTGCCCAAAGAGCTGGTAATCGTTATAATTGAAATAAAATTCCTGAAACTGCATCTTCTAAAGATACCATTAATATCAAAAAAACGGATTTTGAAACCTTTCAAAAAAAATAAAACTTAATTAACACTACTATTTCTCAAACATCAATGAAACAAATTCCGCAACACACGCAGGTTTTTCAAGACCTTCAATTTCTACTGAACAATCCCAAGTAGTTTTCAATCCCTTCTCTGCGTATGACTCGATCATTAGGATACTACTATGTAATCTTAATCTGCTATCGACCATTACTGGATGTGGAAATCGTACTTTGTTAAGTCCATAATTAACACCCATTGCTAAACTTTCTATATCAATAAGATCCATCAACATTTTGGATAGTAGCGAAACTGATAAAAAACCATGAGCAATAGGTTTTTTAAATGGAGATTCCTTTTTAATGCGCTCTAAATCAACGTGCACCCATTGATGATCTTTTGTAGCATCAGCAAACGCATTAATCATTTTCTGAGTTACTGTCAACCATTTACCCAATGGTAATTGTTTTCCACGGTAAGCTTTAAACTCATCAAAGTTTTTACAAATAAGTTGATCCATGTTTTTCCATTTTAAAAATTCCTAAGTTATCTCGAAATCCCACCATCTATAGTTAGGCAAATACCAGATACATAAGAAGCTTCATCAGATGCTAGATATAAATACCCATAAGCAATATCCATAGGTGTAGCAGCTTTTTTTAGAGGGATTTGAGACTTAATACTATCTACATGCTCTTTAGGGATCTGATCCGTCATCTCGGTTAGCGTAAACCCAGGTGCTAGTGCATTTGCAGTTATTCCATATTTACCCAACTCAATTGTCCAAGTTTTAGACATCGCAATAACACCAGCTTTAGTAGCAGCATAATTGGTTTGCCCAAAATTCCCTCTCAAACCTACATTAGAAGCTGCAGACACAATTCGTCCATATCCAGTATCTTTCATATATTGAGAAACAACTTGGGTACATAAAAAAACACCTTTTAAATTTACTTCAATTACAGCATCCCATTCATTCTCACTCATTTTATGCAGTGTACGATCTTTAGTTATTCCCGCATTATTAATCAAAATATCTATTTTTCCATACTTCTTATGAATTCTTTCAGCCTCGACCTCAATAGCCACTTTATCAGTAACAGAAATACTTGTAAATTCAGCAACTTGATCATTGCCTAATATAGACTTAGCCACCTGTTCACCTTCCGGTAATAAATCCCAAATAATTACAGTTGCGCCTTCTTTAGCAAATAACATAGAAATAGCTTTTCCTATTCCTCTTGCTCCTCCTGTAACGATTGCAATTCTATTTTTTAATCTCATATGTAAACTCGTTTATTAAATAACATTAAGAACATTGAATCACCGCTTTGCCTCTTACTTTCCTATCCATCATCTCCTCTAAAGCTAATGGAGCTTTTTCTAACGGATATATTTTATGAATGTGTGGTTGTACTCTTCCTTCCTCCATCCATTTCATTAATTGCAATGTATTATCCATATTACCTTTAGGGTTTTTCATCGCAAAATTACCCCAAAACACACCAACAATAGAACATCCCTTTAATAATGCTAAGTTCAATGGTATTTTAGGAATCTGTCCAGCTGCGAAACCTATTACTAAATACCTACCTTCCCAAGCGGTCCCTCGCAGTGCTAGTTCAGAAAAATCTCCTCCTACAGGATCATACACAACGTCTGCTCCTTTTCCATCTGTTAACTCTTTAATTTTACTTTTTAGATCCTCCTTAGTATAGTTTATAACTTCATCTGCACCATATTCTTTACATAACTGAAGCTTTTCTTTAGAAGATGCGGCTGCAATTACCTTTGCCCCCATTAACTTACCTAATTCTATTGCGGCTAGACCCACACCTCCGGATGCTCCTAGCACTAATAAGGTTTCTCCTTCATTTAATTTAGCACGATCCTTTAATGCATGATATGATGTACCGTATGCAATCATAAAAGATGCAGCCACAGAAAAATCCATCTTAGGAGGTTTTTTAAAACATACATTCGCAGGAATTGCAACTTCTTTAGCATACCCTCCTTGCATTACGAATCCAAAAACCTCATCGCCTACTTTAAGGTGTTTTACATTAGCCCCTAATTCTTTTATTACTCCAGCAACATCACTTCCTGGAATAAAAGGTACATTAGGTTTAAATTGATATAATCCTTGAATTATCAAAGTGTCAGGGAAATTAACTCCGCATGCCTTTACTTTTATTAAAACTTCATTATCCTTTGGTTTTGGACTTGTAACATCTTCATATACCAAATTTGATGGTAGACCATATTTCTTGCAAACTATTGCTTTCATGCTAAGCTTCGATAACTTTTAATACTAATTTACCCATTTTATTTCCGGAAAAGAGACGCAAAAATGTTTCATGAAAATTTTCTATTCCTTCATAAACATCTTCTTTACTCTTTAGTTTTCCTTGTGCTAACCAACCGCCCATTTCTCTCGCTGCACTCCCGTAATCTTTAGCATAATCCATAACAACCATACCTTGCATTGTAGCCCGACTCACTAATAAAGACAAATAGTTCTTAGGTCCCTTCATATTCTCCATATTATTATATTGAGAAATTGCTCCGCAAATCACAATTCTCGCATGCATACGCAGTCTAGATAACGCTGCGTCTAAAATTTCTCCTCCTACGTTATCAAAATAAACATCAATGCCTTTAGGACATTCATTTTTGATTGCTTCATATATATCTTCTGATTTATAATCTATAGCAGCATCAAAACCTAAAACATCTTTAATATAACTACATTTTTCCTTTCCTCCAGCTATCCCAATAACACGACATCCTTTAATCTTTGCTATCTGACCAACCACACTACCAACAGCTCCAGCAGCTCCAGAAACTAAAACAATATCTCCTTCTTTAATTTTCCCTACTTCTAAAATTCCGAAATATGCAGTCATACCAGGCATTCCAAGAGTTCCTATATACATAGGTAGAGGTGCTAAATTAGGATCCACAGCGTACCAATTATCACCATTAGTGACAGCATATTGTTGTACACCTCCCCAACCAGTAACATAGTCACCAACCTTAAATCTGGGGTGATTATTAGACTTTATAATCTCTCCTATTGATCCAGCTCTCATAACGTCATCTAATTCTACTGGTTCTATATAAGATTTACCTTCACGCATCCAACCACGCATTGCTGGATCTAATGAAATATAATGATGCTTAATTAACACTTCTCCTTCCTTAGGTTCTGGAATTGGGTTTTCCTGTAATTCCCAAGTGTTATTATCTGGTAACCCTTCTGGGCGATTTTTTAGGATGATTTGTTTATTCATTATATCGTGTTTTTTATTTATTTTATTGGTTTATTTATTTTGAAGACTTTCTACAAAAACTTTCATTTTTGCTCTTATTTCTGGTTTCCACCACAGAGAAATAGCTTGTTCCAAATCAACTTTAGGATCATCTTCCATACTTTCTAGCCAATCTCTTCTTAATTTATACTTAGTATTTATAAAGATATCTTCATCTGCTTGCAAATATTGCTTCATTTTAGCTTCGGCTTTTGGTAAAACTTCTTCTAAATCACATACTTCATTTACCAAACCTGCCTCCAAAGCTTCATCTACATGCATTAGTCTACCACCTAGAATACATTCATTTGCCTTTCCTTCGCCTAACCAATAAGAATATCCTCTGATAAGATTATTAGAAATCTGAATATTCACAGCCACTTCATTTAATCCAATTGTATACTTATCTCCTCTTGCCATAATACGATGATCAGCTGTAATAGCAATTACACATCCTCCTGCTGGAGAATATCCTGTAATCGCACATATAAATGGTTTACTAAACTTTGCTAATTGAATATACATCCCTCCAAAATCGTTGAAAAACTCATTCATCTTTGGTTTATCATAACTATATAATTCGATCACATCAAGACCAGCTGTAAAAAAATGCGGTGTTCCTGTTATTATAACACCTTTAACAGTATCATCAGCTTCTAGATCTAAAAAAGCTTTTCTTATTTCCTGCGTCATTTGATGATTAATAGCATTTACTTTCCCTCTGCTTAATTGAACAATTGCGTAGTTATGTTTCTTTTCAACTTTTATTGTATACATTATATTTTTCAACTTTGTTTCGTAATTAAATAATTATAGAGACGTTCCTCCATCTAATGTAATAGTCTGACCAGTAATAAACTTGGTGTTTTCTGAAGCAAGCCATACTACAGCTTCTGCTATTTCTTCTGCTTGTCCATATCGCTTCATAGGAATTACACTTTTTAACATATCATCCATATCAGGTCTTACAGACAATAGTTTACTCAACAAAGCGGATTCTGTATACCCTGGACAAACGGCATTGATTCTTATGTTCTTTGTAGCATATTCTAAGGCAGCAGATTTTGTCATTCCAACCACCGCAAACTTACTTGCACAATAAGAAAGGTTATTCAAAGATGCTTTCAAACCTGCCAAAGATGCTATATTAACAATATTACCAGAACCTTGTTTCATCATTTGTTGTAATGCTAGTTTCATACAATAAAACACTCCTGTTTGATTCACTGCGATTACACTATCCCAATCTTCCAAAGTATACTCTGCCGTCTTGGACATATTTCTAGGACCAATTCCTGCATTATTAACAATAACATCTAATTGCCCAAATTGTGATACAGTTTCAGAGATAAGTTGTTCTACATCTTCATACTTGGCAACATTAGCCGTAATTACTACTGCTTTTCCTCCTTCTTGTTTGATTTGCTCCACTGTAGTTTTGGCTTTTTCTTCTTTGATATCAGAAACAATAACGGTGGCGTGATGTTTCGCAAAATGTTTTGCAGTAGCAGCTCCAATACCAGAACCTGCACCTGTTACTATTACTATTTTATCTTTTACTTGCATATCATATTAAATTGATTAATCTACATTCATTTCTCAATACTGAGAATAAGTCGTGAATCTGATAAAGCACGACTTCGCATTTCTGCTGGATATCCCTTTTTTGTAATCATCCCAATGAATTCCTCTTTGCTTTCGTATTCTACAATAAGTATTTTATCCCATTCTATGGTATCTTCTGGACCTATCAAACCGAATAGAGGTTTACCTTGATATATAATCTTAGCTCTTGTATCTTGAAAAAAAGGCAATATTGCATTCAAATATTCGGCATATACCTGTGCTCCAGTTAGCTCCGTTCCTTCAACTTTTTTTTTAAACTTTAAAAGATTAATCATCTGAAAAGCACCATCAACAGATAATTCTAAAAAATCTTGAAACTGCTTTTGATTAATTCCTGTATATGTTTTCATCATAATAATTTTTATAATCTTATTTCTGTAAGCCCTTCATATTTTTTGAATATATCACTGTAATGCTCTTTGATATTAGTAAGAATAAATTCAAAAGGCATATCATCAAAATGACCATAATCCTCCAAATATTCCATAAAAACACCTCCTTTATTATCAAATTCCTGAAACACGGAGTCATTTTCTCCATCAAATTCTAATGGTGCTACATTACATTTCTCACATAGCGCTTTATTAAAAGCAGGGGACGCTTTCAACCATTTTCCATCCAAATAGACATTGATCATTCCATGTGGAGTCAATTCATTTGTGCCAAATTTCTCAATCAATCGTTCTACCGCAATATGATTTTTCACTTTCGCTAAATGAATTCTAGCTGGAATCCCTAACCCTCTTAGACAAGCAATTAATAAAACTGATTTATCTAAACAATGACCACTACTCTTTTTTGCTACTCCACTTGCTTTATAAGCTTCTTTTTTTAAGCTAATATGATATGGATCGTAACGCCAATCATCTCTAATTTTTATATACAAAGCTTTTGCTTTCTCCTTTGGAGTCAAATTACTCACTTTAAATTCTGCAATTATACTTTGGACTTCTACTGTATCATAATCATAATAATACGTCGCCTTTAAATAATCCATCCTTTTATGTTTAATCAATTTTCTTAGTTTGAATTGCCTTCCAAGCAATATTACAAAGCAACTCTGATGCCTTATTCAATTGCGCAAAACGTGGGTCTGTTGTCAAACCTTTACTATATCTATAATAGATTTGTTGAGCAATCACAGCAATCTTAAAAAGCCCAAAAGAATAATAGAATACTAAATTCCCAACTTCTCTTCCACTTTTTTCTTCATATAATGCTACAATTTCACTTCTACTAGGATTTCCTTCCATAATTGTTGGTGAAGGGATACCTTGTTGTACAAATTGGTGATCACTACTCATAGTCCAATACCCCAAAGAAGTTCCTAAATCCATCAATGGATCACCTAGTGTTGCCATTTCCCAATCTAACACTGCACTTACTTGAGTCCAACTGTTATCCTTAAAAACAACATTGTCATATTTAAAATCATTGTGAACTAAACTATATTGATATTCTTTTGGCTGATTTGTTTCCATCCATTTCATTACTTTTTCTGCCGCAGGAATTTCTTCCGTAACTGCATTAAGATATTGTTTACCCCAGTTAGTCACTTGTCTTTCTACATACCCTTTAGGTTTACCTAAATCAGCAAGACCTACTTCTTCATAGTTAATATTATGTAGTTCAACAAACGAATCTAACCAGGAATCAGAAATAGTTTTAAAATCAATTGCGGTAATATTACGTTTCTTAGCTTCTCTAACACTAAGAATAATACCCTCTACTTTTTCCATAATATAAAACGGGCACCCCAACACATTATCATCATCAGTAAAAGTGAACATTTTAGGGACTTTTGGAAAAGCCTTATATATTTTTGATTGCACTTTAAACTCTCGTCCCATATCATGGCCTCTTTTAATTGCACCAAAAGGTGGACGACGCAAAACATATTCCTTATCTTCTATATGTATTAAATATGTTAGATTAGAATATCCGTGGGTGTATTGTTTTACCTCCCAATCACTTTTAGAATCATTAATTAAACCTTGTTTTTGAAGAAATGATTTTAATGTGTTTTCACTAAGTTCTTCTCCTTTACGTACATTTTGCATATTTTATTCAGAATATTTCTTAATTACGCTTTTTCCTAACTGGTACATATGCACCTCGTCTGGTCCATCCGCTAAACGAAGCATTCTCGCAGCGACGAAAAAATGTGCTAGAGGTGTATCTGGGCCCACTCCCTTTCCTCCATGTATCTGCATAGCTCTATCTATTACTTTTAATGCCATATTTGGAGCAACAATTTTTATCATTGCTATTAAATCTTTAGATAACTTATTACCCAATTTATCCATTTTATCAGCTGTAGAAAGTGTTAGCAATCTTGCCTGTTCTATATCGCATT
This sequence comes from Aquimarina amphilecti, assembly GCF_900109375.1. GTDB lineage: Bacteria > Bacteroidota > Bacteroidia > Flavobacteriales > Flavobacteriaceae > Aquimarina > Aquimarina amphilecti. Next base: position 318,147 of record NZ_FOAB01000001.1, on the reverse strand, counting down.
GTGATTGAGCAATTTCTTGTCTAATGCTACTATAATCTTTAAATGTTTTTCCAAAAGCAATACGCTCTGCGGCACGTGTAGACATTAATTCTAAAGATCGCTGAGCCATTCCAATCAAACGCATACAATGATGAATTCGACCAGGGCCTAATCTTCCTTGGGCAATCTCAAACCCTCTACCTTCTCCTAATATCAAATTTTCTTTTGGTACTCTAACATTATCTAAAATAATCTCAGCGTGACCTTCTGGCGAATCATAAAATCCAAAAACAGATAAAGGTCTAACAATCTTTAATCCAGGAGTCTCCATAGGAACTAAAATCATACTCTGCTGTTGATGCCTTGAGGCCTTAGGATCTGTTTTCCCCATAACAATAGCAATCTTGCAATGTGGGTTCATTCCTCCAGAAGACCACCATTTTGTTCCATTAATAACATATTCATCTCCATCTTTAATTATCGAAGTTTCTATATTCGTGGCATCCGAAGAGGCTACTTGTGGTTCTGTCATCAAAAAAGCAGACCTAATTTCTCCATTCATTAAAGGCTTTAACCATTTCTTCTTTTGATTTTCTGAACCGTACTTAGCTAAAACTTCCATGTTACCTGTATCCGGAGCACTACAATTAAATATTTCTGAAGACCATAAAACACGCCCCATAATCTCAGCTAATGGCGCATACTCTAAATTCGTTAATCCAGGACTTAAGTTCCCATATGTTTCTGGCAAAAATAGATTCCATAACCCTACAGCTTTGGCTTTATTTTTCAAATCTTCTAATCCTGGCCAGGATTTCCAACGATTATCTGGATTATAAAGAAAGTCATTAACTTCCTTTTCCACAGGTAATATGTGTTCTTCAAAAAACACCGTTAGTTTGTTTTGTAATTCTATGACTTTTTCCGAATAATCAAAATTCATTTTGTAAGTATCTTATTTGTTTTAGCTATTAATTGGAATAAAAGAAATTACATAAAATGCAAGAAAAACTATCCTGCAATCATATAACCACCATCCGCGTTATAAACACCTCCTGTCATATATGCTCCTGCCTTTGATGACAATAAACATACTATACCAGCCATTTCATCAGGCATTCCCATACGAGCTGTGGGCAGTGTTTTTTCAATTTTGTTTAATAGCTTCTCATTCTGCCAAAGTGCGGCACTAAATTTAGTCTTAATCAATCCTGGGCATACTACATTTGCACGAATTCCGTGTTGTCCCCATTCTTTGGCTTGGTTTTTAGTTAACATTAATAACGCTGCTTTACTTGTACTATACAACCCTAAACCTGCTCCGGGATGTAAAGCTTCTACGGATGCAATATTGATTATACTCCCACCACCTCTTTGTTGCATCGATTCTAATATAAGATTAGACAACATCCAAGGTGCCTTTACATTAATATCCATAATTTTATCAAAAATACTCTCATCTGCATCCTCTATTGGTCCAAATACCGGATTTATAGCGGCATTATTAACCAAAATATCAACTCCTCCATAATGCTCAATCGTTTTCTGTACTAGAGTTTTTCGTTGATCTGCCTTTCCAACATGACAAGCAATACCTATCGCTTTTAAACCTGCTCCCTGAAACTCTCTGGCTACTTCATCAACGGCATCCTGACTCCTACTACTAATAACAACCTTTGCTCCCTGTTCTGCCAAACCCTGTGCTATAGATTTTCCGATTCCTTTACTTGAACCTGTTATAATTGCTACCTTTCCTTCTAAATTAAATGATTGTTTTATACTGTTCATTATATGTTTAATGAATTAATGTTTTATTGATATTATTCTTAAATCCGTAAATACAGAAATAACCTCCTTAATTAAAAACTTCCTTCTCTCCTAAAATTGTTAGCACCTCTTCATCCATAAGGATTTCTGAAAGTCCACTTGTTTTAGGCAACTCATATTTGAAATAGAATTTCATTGCGTGAATTTTACTTTCATAAAACTCTTCAGAATAGTTAGTACTTCCTTTTATTATGGCACTTTTAGCATTAACCGCCATATCCAACCATATCCAAGCAATAGTTATATTACTAAAGAATTCCATAAATGGAGTTGCATCCGATAAAAAACGTTGATAATCTCCTTTTTTTGCAAAGCCAATCAAGAAACCTATTACTTTCTGAGTTAATAACAATTTCTCTCCTAAGGCATTAGCATACCTCCGAAGATCATCATACTCTGATGCTTGTCTAATAGTTTGCATTATTTCATTGTTAAGTGCTTCTAAAGCTTTTCCATTTTCCATTAGAAGTTTTCTCCCTAACAAATCTTGGGACTGTATACCCGTCGTACCTTCATAAATAGGAAAAATTCGAATATCTCTATGATATTGTTGTAGTATAAAATCCGAACAAAATCCATATCCTCCAAGCACTTGCAATCCATTAGATACAGCATGAGCTCCCATATCAGAAGGGTATGTCTTAACCATAGGAATAATCAATTCCAACAATAAACTGTATTTTTCTTTTTCGGACTCCTCTTGTGAGGTCTCTTTTAGATCATAATATTTTGATGCCAATAAAACCAAACTTAAGGACCCTTCAGCAATTACCTTCTGTAACAATAGCATTCTCCTTACATCAGGATGATTAATAATTAATGTTTGGCCCTGTTCTGGATCTTTCTTACCTGTATTGGCTAGTTTTCTACCTTGCGGACGTTCTTTAGCATATTGCAATGATGCTTGATATGCAGCTGTCGCAATTGCAGCAGCACCTCTCCCGACAGCTATGCGCGCACCGTTCATCATTAAAAACATGTATTTAAGGCCTTGATGAGGCTCTCCAACGAGCCAACCTTTGCAATCATCTGCATCTCCAAAGCCTAAATGTGTGGTGCAATAACCTCGCTGTCCCATTTTCTGAAAATCAGCAACAGTGGTAACATCATTCGGAGTTAAACCTCCATTGCCGTCTGGTCTTTTTTTAGGAACAATAAATAAAGATATTCCTTTAGTACCTGCAGGAGCTCCTTCTATACGAGCTAAAACAAGATGTACAAAATTTTCTGCATATTGATGATCTCCTCCAGAAATGAATATTTTTTGCCCAAGTATTTTATAAGAACCATCTTCCTGTGGTGTTGCTTTTGTTACAACATCGGATAATGAGCTACCTGCTTGTGGTTCGGTTAAACACATTGTTCCTCCCCAATTGCCGGAAAGCATATTGGGAACATAGACCTCGTTTAATTCTTTATTAGCAAAATGAATAATTAATTCTGCAGCTCCCAATGTCAATCCAACATATCCTGGTAAATGATTATTGGCAGCGTCCTGAATAAAAGCGGAGGCGGTATACATCATCATTGGTAATTGTAATCCTCCTGCTTCATAATCAAAAGTTCCTGATATCAGCCCCATCTCACCTCCCTTTTTCATCATAACCTCTACTTGTTTATGAACAACTACACCACCATCTTTATAATAAGCCGGGGTTTCATCCATTTCCTTAAAATAAGGGAACAATTCACGATCTGAAAATTCTTTTACTGAATCTAAAAATAAATTTAGTGATTCTTTATCATGATCAGCAAAACGGTCTTGCTGTAACACCTCTTCTAATTGATGAACATCATATAAAAGGTATTTTAGAGTATCTATATCTATATATTCTTTAGCCATTGTGCGAAGTTTTAAGAAGTTGATTATTGACAACTCAATAAATTTCGTGAATATTTAATAGATTCTAATTAAACTGGTTTAATAAATACGAATTTTAAGATATTGTTTGGTTTTAAAAATCAATTTTAAACTTCTAAATAATTTATTCAAATAAGCGTAGAATTTTAATTGACTATCTCAGACATATAATGTAAACATCTAATAATAAAATCATTGTTGACTTAGTCTCTTTCTTATTTTGGAAAGACCTACTGGAGTTAAACCCAAATACGAAGCGATAAGATATTGTGGAACACGCTGAAAAAGTGATGGTCGTTTTTCTAATAATTGAAGATAACGTTCTTGGTTAGAAAGATTCTTCATTCTATTAATTCTTTGAAAATTATTAATAAAGGCTTTTTGCATCGATAATCGTCCAAAACGCTCTAACGAATGAGAGTAATCAAAAACCTTAAGTGCATCGGTTTTAGAAATTGTATAAACCGTTGAATCTTCGGTAACCTCTAAATAAGATTCGGATGGAATTTCTTCAATATATGGATACAAATCTGTAAAAAAAGAACCTTCTGTAAAGAACTCCATAACCCGCGTCACCCCATCCTCTATTGTATAATAGGTAACACAGCCTTTTTTCATAAAATAAAAATCTTCAATAGATTGCTCAGGTTTGATTAAATATGCTCCTTTTTTATACACTTCTTTTCTATAGAATTGCATGCCGTATTTCATATCTGAATCACTAACAGGCGTAAAGGAGCGTATTTTTTGTTCTAAATCTTTCAAGATATTTGGCTATAGTAGCGAAAGAACAAAATATTTAATTAGTGAGCAAGTGCATTAAAGCTTATATCATTATTAAGGCATAAAAAAAGAGGTTGTATATGGAAAACAACCTCTTTTACTATTTATAAAATACACTAAACAATTTATTACTATTTACGGATCGCATAACTGGATGCGCCGGGAAGATCCCTTAAGAAGTCAACTGCACTTTTAAAAATAAGCTCAATAGAAGAATAAAGATGATTCATAACTGTGTGATTTAAGGATTAATTATAGTAAATATATACAGTTATTAACATATAATCAACATTTTTAATATAAAATTGTTAATAATTATATATAAAACACATTTATATCGATAAAATTTAATAAAAATTAAAAATAAATTTTTAAATGAAGTTTTTTCTTACAAAAAATGTTGATAACCTAGATAAAAATGTTAAAAACGTAGTTATTGTAAACAAAAATATGTGAATAACTACTCTTATTAACAATAATTAGGGAGAATTACTGTTAAATAATATCTCCTGATTATAGATTAGCATAAGCAGTTAAAGAATATTGTAACTAAAGAAACTAAATGATATTGTCACTCAATTATAACTAAAATATATGGCTGTCCAGATTTAAAAAAACTAATAATTCCCTTAAAATATTAAAGAGAATTAATGTTTTTTTTCTTTAATTAACTGTAAATTTGGAATGTATCTAAACGCAAATACACTTTTATGGAAGAACCGAATCTATCCTTTATCGAAAATTTATCAAATGGTGACAAAGCTTTTGAAGAAAAAATTTTCAAAGTTATACGAAGAGAATTTCCTGAAGAAAAAGAAAAATACTTTGTGAGTATAAATTCAAAAAAATATAAAAAAGCTGCCGAGGATGTTCATAAACTGAAACACAAAATTAGTATTCTAGGTTTAAAAACCAGCTATGATACGGCAGAGAAATATGAGGATAATTTAAAAAGTGCTTCTGAAACTCTCCGAGAAGAATTTGAAAGTATTCTGCAAAATATAACAACCTACTTACAAAATACTTTGTAAGTAGGTTGTTTTATGCAGTACTCTTCACTTTTACTCCATAGTGATATGCTATATGCCCAAGTTGTCCCACTATTTTCACGGAGTCCTTCATCGATAATTTAGACCCATCTGCATGAATCCATCTTTTTAATGGTTGTTCACAGATATATGAAATAGCCTTTTTCTTTCCATAAAACTTTCTCATCCTCATAAATATTTCTACATCAAAAAGCCATCTGGTTATAAATTTCTCCTTAAAAAGTTCATTAAACACTTCTTTGTCCATTATTTTAGCACCACATTGAGTATCATTAAATGACATCCCTAAGATATTCCGGATAATCAAGTTTATCGTTTTACTTATAATCTTACGAGCCGATTCTTTAGTAATATCTGCTCCCATCCTACTCATTCTAGAGCCACTGACTATTTTAAAATCTGATGTAGATATTGTCTGAACAAGGTCATCAAAATCCTTAAAATCTGTTGATAGATCAGCATCTAAATACCCTATATAATCCAGTTGCTTGTCTTGAGCTAAATGCAAAACTCCTTGTCGTACAGCTTCTCCTTTCCCACCATTTTTCTCACAATTATATACACTTATATTATCCTCTCTACCTTTACTTAATTCTCGCAATACATTAAGTGTATCGTCAGTACTGCCATCGTTAACAAAACATAAATGATATCCTAAATTACTATTAGTAAAATCTATAAATTCCTTACTCAATAATCTTTTTTCCTCGTTATAACATGGTATTACAACTCCAACACAATTTCTTTGTAACATTTTACCTTTAGAATCTTTAGAAGGAGACCTTTCATGTTTAATCCCTAAAATTCTTCCAATTCTTACGGATACCTCATTTAGAGATAACGGTTTTTTCATATAGTCATCAATACCCATATCAAAACCATCTATTATTGTATCCTCATCATTATTTCCAGAAAGTACTAGTATTTTTACATTTGATTTTTTTTCCTCTTTGATAGTTTTTATAACTTCTAAACCCGACATTCCATCCATATTAATATCAACTATAACAAGATCTGGAGAAAAAGATTCGAATAACGATAGGCCTTCTTTTCCATTATCTGAACATTTAATCTCATAACCAAGATCAGAAAGGTGTTTTTCTAAAGACAATAAAATTAACTGTTGGTCATCTATCGCTAAAATTCTTTTCATATTTATTAAGCTTTTAAATGTTTTGCATAAAATTCTTGCTAAGCCTCAAAAATTAAGTAAGTAAAATCAATAAGTGTAAAATGTGTTAAAAAAAGTATTGTGCATTTAAAATTAGGGAATTTTCTCTTAAAAAACCCTCGTAAAGGCTCTAAAGTTTAGAAAATAATAATTAGCCCACCTTTGTAAGATAAAATAAATGTGTATTGTAATATATCAAAAAAACTTTACAATTTGTAAAAAATAAATATCAAAAAACACACAATACATTAATTCTAAGTTAAAAATTTTATTGAATTTAAGTAGTAATTAGCTGTACCTTTGCCCTATGTCTATTACTTTAAAAAATCAGCAAAATATATTGCAAAAATTAGGAGTTAAAAAGCTTAACCCTATGCAAGAAGAGGCTAAACTAGCAATTTCTTCTAGCGACAATGTAGTGTTGTTATCCCCAACCGGAACTGGTAAAACTTTAGCTTTTCTCTTGCCAATTATTGAAACATTGGATCGTAGTTGTGCAGAAATTCAGACCCTTGTTTTAGTGCCTTCTAGAGAATTAGCTATTCAGATTGAACAAGTAGCTAGGGATATGGGAACAGGATACAAAATAAATGCAGTATATGGAGGAAGATCTGGTTCACAAGACAAACTAGACCTAAGACATCGCCCAGCTATTCTAATCGGCACACCAGGTAGAATCGCAGATCGTCTACGAAGAGATAGTTTTTCTACTGATCATATAAAAACAATTGTTCTTGATGAGTTTGACAAATCATTAGAGGTTGGTTTCGAAAAAGAAATGATAGAGATTATAGAACATCTACCAAACGTTCAAAAAAGAGTTTTAACATCAGCAACACAAGAAGTAGCAGTTCCTGATTTTGTAGGATTACAAAATCCAGTTCAAATCAATTATCTAGATGAAGCTTCTTCGCAATTAGAAATTAAAAGTATTATCTCTGATACAAAAGATAAATTACCAACACTAGTAAAAGCTCTTAGCCATATTGGAAATCAACCAGGGATTATCTTTTGTAATTATAAAGACTCCATTCAGCGAGTGAGTGATTTTTTAAAAGAATACAAAATAAGTCATGGTTGTTTTTACGGAGGTATGGAACAAAAAGATAGAGAACGTGCCCTGATTAAGTTTCGTAACGGAACTCATAAAGTAATTATTGCCACAGATCTAGCGGCAAGAGGAATTGACATTCCAGAGATCAAGTACATTATTCACTATCATTTGCCTTTAAAGAATCAAGAATTTACGCATAGAAACGGTAGAACTGCAAGGATGAATGCTGATGGCACATCCTATATCTTGCAATGGAAAAACGAAGAACTTCCTGATTTCATAATTGATCCAGAAATAGAGGAATTAAAAGATGCTCCAATCCCAAAGCAATCAGATTGGAAAACTTTATTTATTTCTGGAGGAAGAAGAGACAAAATATCCAAAGGGGATATTGCAGGGCTTTTCTTTAAACAAGGGAAGTTAAGTAAAGAAGAACTTGGTATTATTGAAATCAAGCCTGACTGTGCATTTGTAGCTGTGAAAGCTTCTAAAGCGAAAAAGGTAATTGAACAAGTCACCAATACTAGGCTAAAGAAAAAGAAAGTACGCGTGTCGATCATATAACAAAAAAGAGGAACTATAAAAGCTCCTCTTTTTATTTTAAATAAGTTCTTACTTCTAAGAATCTATACGTATAATTTTTGCTCCAATAGCTCTTAGACGATCATCAACATCTTCATATCCACGATCTATTTGTTCTATATTATGAATAGTAGATGTTCCTTTTGCACTCAAAGCTGCAATTAATAGCGATATACCAGCCCTTATATCTGGAGACACCATAGTAGTCGCTTTTAGAGTAGACTTAAAATCATGACCTATGATAGTTGCTCTATGCGGATCGCATAAAATGATTTTAGCTCCCATATCTATAAGTTTATCTACAAAGAATAAACGACTCTCGAACATCTTCTGATGTACCATTACCTCTCCTCTTGCTTGTGTGGCTACTACCAGAACAATACTTAATAAGTCTGGAGTAAATCCTGGCCAAGGGGCATCTGCAATAGTCATAAATGACCCATCTATATAACTTTCTATTTGATAGCCATCAACATGTGCGGGAATATAAATATCATCACCTACTCTCTCTAGCGTAATACCAAGTTTTCTAAAAGTATTAGGTATTACTCCTAAATTCTCCCAACTTACGTTCTTAATAGTTATTTCACTTTTAGTCATTGCTGCTAAACCTATCCAAGAACCAATTTCAATCATATCAGGAAGCACTCTATGCTCACAACCTCCTAAAGAATCAACTCCTTCAATTGTCAATAAATTAGATCCAACTCCTTCTATTTTACCTCCCATCGAGTTAATCATCTTACATAACTGTTGTAAGTAAGGTTCACAAGCCGCATTATAAATAGTAGTCTTTCCTTTTGCTAAAGCAGCAGCCATAACAATATTTGCAGTACCTGTCACAGAAGCTTCATCCAACAGCATATATGTTCCTGTCAATCCTTCTGGAGCCTCTACCCCATAAAATCGTTCCTCTTTATTATATCGGAACTCTGCACCAAGATTAATAAATCCTTCAAAATGAGTATCTAATCTTCTACGTCCTATCTTATCACCTCCAGGACGTGGAATATATCCCTTACCAAATCTTCCTAACAAAGGCCCAACAATCATAATAGAACCTCTTAAGCCACTACCTTCTTGTTTAAACTGTTCACTTTCTAAATATTCTAAATTTAATTCATCACTTTTAAAAGTATATTTACCTTTACCTAGCTTCTGAATTTTAACCCCTAAATTTCTAAGGATTTCTATAAGCTTATTAACGTCTCTAATATCAGGAATATTAGAAATTGTTACTTTCTCTGGTGTTAATAATACTGCACAAAGAATTTGTAGGGCTTCATTTTTAGCTCCTTGAGGTGTAATTTCACCTTTGAGCTGATGGCCTCCTTCTATCTGAAAAGTACTCATAAAAGTTGAATAGTTATGGGTGTTGGTATGGGTTAATAACGTTTTTTACCGCGGTTATTGCTACCGCCTCTATAATTCTTTTTATTAGATGTATTAGAGCGATAATTTTTCTTTTTACCTCTCATCAAATCACTAGCAGAACTTAAATCTTCTGTACTATCTCTTAAGTCAATTTTACCGTCACTTAATTCTAAAAGATGATTAAAAATAGCTTTATCATCCACAGTATCCTTATTCCAATTCAAATAGCATTTTTTCATGTGATTTGCAATGGTAAAGGTCAATGCTGTTTTTAAATCACCTTCTTCCCAACTAATAGCAACATCGATCATTCTTTTAATATTGTTACCGTAGTAACGATACTTTGGGAAATTTTGAGGATACTCTAATGGCTCTGGCCTTTCTTCTAACTTTTCTTTTGTAAGTATAGGGTAAGGTGCATCTACATCTAACTTAAAATCACTAATAATAAATAATTGATCCCACAGTTTATGCTGAAAATCAGGCACATCTCTAAGGTGAGGTTGTAGATTACCCATTACAGCAATAATTGCCTTAGCTACTTTATTTCTCTCTTCTTTATCCTCAATTTCCACAGCCTGATCAATCATTTTTTGTAGATGACGACCATACTCTGGTATGATAAGTTTTTCGCGCTCTGTATTATATTCTAAATTATTTATCTCCATATGATTGTTAACATCCATAAAATCTATAGTAATATGAGCTTCTCTAAAAAGGAATGGTAAGTTATAAAAAAGACTTGTTAAAGTGTAGACTTTTCAGTAGCTCATTAATTGTTTTGCAAAATACTAAAATAATATTAGTATGCTTCTTAAGTATAAAAAAATATTTTGGTTACAAAGAAATTACTCCTTCTACTTTCTCAGCCACTTCTTTATACTTGGAAATTACTTGATCCGGATTCTTCATTCTCACATTGATAGAAACACTGGTATATTTACCATTTTTAGACTGCTTAGTAGTAATAACCGCACCAAGATTATCAAATATTTTCTCAATTTGACTTATTTTTTCAATATCTGTAGAAACAATAAATTTATATAAATAAGCTGTCGGCCATAACGCAGTATCGGCTAACTGTACTTTTAGTTTTTTATAGAATTCTTCAGAATTTGGAGCATCACTCATGTATCACAAAATTTTTGCCCAAAGATACATCTTCTCATTCATATATCAGAATTGCAATAATTACTCTTTTTCCCTTTCCAATAATGCGTTGTACTGTTCTATTGTATCAATATCATCTGTCCTATTGCCTCCATCAATTACTAGTAAATCATCCTCATACTTTTTTATTATATATCTAGCTCCAAAATCTTCTTTAAGCTCTAACAATTCTTGATAGTGAGCTTTTGGAAATAATGCCGGAACGCCAATTTTATTCTTCATTCCGGTAGCAATGATTTTGTCTTGATTCGAATTAAATTTTGAAATAAGACAGCTTAAGTGACTCACATCTATTAAAGGTTGATCCACTAAAGTAATTAATATAGCATCAAAATCTATTTGATTATTTATAAGATGACGTACTCCAAAAGTAATAGAAGAACCCATCCCTAATCCCCAATCCTTATTATTCAATACGTGAACAGGAAAATGAATGATCTCTTTTTGAATTAATTCGAAATTTGCTCCTAACACCACATAGGTTTCTGATAAGTTTAGCTCTAGAGATTTTTTAACTTCGTGTATTATCAGACAATCTTTTTTCCAAGGTAATAACTGTTTAGGAGTCCCCATACGACTAGAGGATCCGGCAGCTAATATGATATGTGCGATTTTATTAATTATCTACAGAAATTTTATCAAACATTACTTGTTTAGTAACCCCATGGATACCTCCAATCTTATCCTGTAATGAAATGGGTTTCTGATTACGAACTACCGATAAAATCTCAGCAATAATTGAAATTGCAATTTCTTGGGGAGTTTCGGCACCTAAATTTAATCCAGCAGGGCCATAAATACAATCCATAAATTCATCGGTTACATCAGGAAAATATTCAATAAAAGCCGAAAGCAACTTCTCTCGTCTTCTAGAAGGTCCTAATAACCCTATGTATACAGGTAATGTATCTTTAATAGATTGCAGATATAGTAGATCCTTAGCAAAATTATGAGTCATCAAAATAATTGCAGTCTGCTTATCCACCTTATCAATAACTAAATTCTCCGGAGATTGGTTCCACACCTTTATAGATCCGGGAAAATCAGACGTATTTTTTGGTGTTTTTGGAGTATTGACAATCTCTACTTCCCATCCTGTAGCACTTGCAATCGTACTTAATTGAGTTGCATCATGTTCTGAACCAATAATTATCAAGCGAAAACAAGGCTCCATCTTTCTTAAAAAACAGTCTAAATCTTCATCATTAATTTTAGGAAAATCAAAATGATTAGAGAATTTCATTTTATCTAAATCACCAAAAGAGATCGTAGACCCAAAATTAAAACTATAACCTTCTTTTTTCGAATAGTAAGAACTAATTTCAAAAGGTGTGCGAGATACTAAATACTCTTCTATTGATTTAATATTCTCCCTACTTAGGGAAAATGGCTCTATTAGGATAAATAAAACACCTTCACATCCTAAACGATATCTACCATTATAGGTCATGATTTTAGCTTTATTATTAGCAAAAACTGATTGCGATTGTCGAAGCACTTCTTTTTCTACACAACCACCACTGACAGCTCCGGTCATTTTGCTATTTTCAAGAATAAGCATTCCCACTCCTGGACGTCGGTAAGACGAGCCATCAACATCAACAACAGTTGCGATAACGGCCCGTATTCCCTGATTACTAGCTTCTTTATAAGAAGTAATTATTTCTTTAAACTCATGCGTCATATACTATCCTAACAATGTCTCGTTTTTCATGTTTTTAACGAAAGGCTGTTTTGTTAATCGTACTCCTTTTGCCGCTTTAATCGCATTAGCAATTGCCGCACCGGCCGGCGGTAATGTCGGTTCTCCTAAACCAGTCGGAGCAATTTGATTCTCTATAAAATGAGTCTCTACAATTGGAGTTTCATTCATACGGATCAAGCGATACGTATTAAAGTTTGTATCCTGGGGCTCTCCATTTTTAAACGAAAAATCACCATACATAGCATGACCAATTCCATCAATAACTCCACCTTCTATTTGATTTTTTGCCCCTAAAGGGTTCACTACAATACCACAATCCACAACACAGGTTATCTTTTTAACTACTGGCTGATCATTTTCTAACACTACATCAGCAACTTCCGCTACATGTGTATTATGACAATAGTAAGAGCTAAAACCTTGATAAACACCTTCTGGTTTCATACCCCACTCAGATTTTTCAACAGCGGTTTTAATCACTTGCTCTAATCGTTCTGGAGAATATTGTATTCTTTCATCATTATTACCTTTTACATTTTGTAATAAATCTAAACGTAATTGAATATTATCAACTTCCATCACTTCAGCTAATTCATCGAAAAAACTTTGTTCTGCAAACGCTAAGAAATTGGTATATGGTGCTCTCCAAGCTCCAATAGTTATATTACTATCATATTTTGCTACGTCTACTTGATAATTCTCAACTGCTCCCGCAGGAAAAAAGTTCGGAATTAATCCATACATATTAGAGTTAATGGCTGCTTCTTTTAAATGATATCCGATTAATTTTCCATCTTTAATGGCTGCACTAATTTTATATTTAATTGCAGGTCTATAAATTCCTGCAGACATATCATCCTCTCTAGAATATACTACCTTAACAGGTTTTTTAGAAATATTAGAAATTTCTGCTGCTTCTAATGCAAAATCCCCATATAATCTTCTACCAAAACCTCCTCCCATTCTAGTCATATCCACAGATACCTCTTCTGGTTTTCTATCTAATAATTCAGCAACTCTTCTGGCTGTTCCTGCCGGTGTCTGAATTGGCCCCACTAGTTTAACATTCTCTGCTGTAACATGTGCAAAGAAATTCATTGGTTCCATACAATTATGTGGAAGAAAAGGGGATTCATATACTCGTTCTAAAACCTTATCTGCTGTGGCAAATGCCTTTTTTACATCTCCATCAGCACGCATTGTATTAAAATCATTACCATTTAAAAGATCTAATAACACCTTATCATGATCTTTGGTATTTTCAAGCTCAGAATCGTTCATCCATTTTGCTTTCACGATCTTTTTACCTTTCATTGCTGCCCAAGTATTCTCTGCTAAAACAGCAATTTTATCTCCAAACTTAAACACATCTATAACACCATTTACTGCTTTTGCTTCAGTAGCATCAAAATCGTTCAGTTTTTTTCCAAAAGCTGGAGGTCTCAAAACAGAAACATATGCCATTCCATCTTCTTTGTAATCCATTCCATACAAAGGTTTTCCTGAAATTATTTTATCAATATCAACATTATTAATATCCTTCCCTATTATGGTGAAATCTTTAGGATCTTTAAGTTTTACATTTTCTGGCACTTTTAAAGAAGCTGCCTCCTTTACTACATCTCCATATCCCAGTGTTTCTCCGTTGCCATTAGAAATAACTCCATTTTTTGTTTTACAAGTAGTAGGATCAACTCCCCATTTAGAGGCGGCGGCATTGATCAACATTTGTCTCGCCGTAGCTCCGGTTTGCCTTAATGGTTCCCATCCATGTCTTAGAGATTGACTACCTCCTGCAACTTGTCTTGTAAAGTTTTTGGTATCTAATGCACCTTGAGCTACAAGAACATTACCCCAATCAACATCTAATTCTTCTGCTATTAACATTGGCATAGATGTTTTTACACCTTGTCCGATTTCGGGATTAGGAGAAAAAATAGTAACCTTACCATTATCAGCTATTTTAATAAAAGCATTAAAATCATTAAAGTTAAGGTCTGCTATATCTACTGGTGGTGCAACTTCTGGTTTACACGCTTGAAATAAGTTAAAACCAATTAAGATTCCTCCACCTGCTAAAGCTGATGTTCTTATAAATGACCTTCTGCTTACAGAAGGAGTTGTTATACTTTTCATTGTTTAGAATTTTAATTAATTAGCTTATTTTACTTGCCGCTTGTTCTACAGCCTTTTCTATTCTATTATAAGAAGCACATCTACATATATTACCACTCATAGCATCTCTAATTTCTTCTCTATTTGGATTAGGATTTTGTTCTAAAAAAGCTGCAGCGGTCATAATTTGTCCTGCTTGACAATATCCACATTGAGGAACATCAATCTCTTTCCAAGCTTGTTGTACGGGATGAGAAATATCTTTAGACAACCCTTCTATTGTTGTGATTTTCATTTCTGTTGCTACAGAAACTTTTAATAAACAACTTCTAGTTGCAACTCCATCCGCATGCACGGTGCAGGCCCCACATTGTCCAATACCACAACCAAATTTGGTTCCAACCAGATCGAAATGATCCCGTAAGACCCATAATAAAGGTGTATCTTCATCCGCTTCTACTGAAAGCGATTGACCATTTACTTTTAGATTATAAACAGGCATGAGTTTTATTTTTAGGATTTGTATTTAATTAGTCTAAATAAGAGAATAACTCTTATTTCGTTATTGAAGTTACTAAAAATACGGATCGACAAATTCAACTTTAACAGAGCTTTATGGTATCATTACCTTCATATTTTTAAAATCAGTTAATAATTCCGAAATTCGCAAAAAAAATCTTTGGCAAAGCATAAAATAGTTATCACTGGAGGTCCTTCGACAGGAAAAACATCTATTATCAAAAAACTTGAAGAAGAAGGGTTCTTTTGTTTTCCAGAATTTATCAGAAGTATCACACAAGAAGCAAAAGATAATGACGAAGCTATTCAGATAGTTTCCAACCCAATCGTGTCTGTTTCTAATCCCTACGATTTCAATATTCAATTATTAAACGGTAGGATTGATCAATATAACGATCCTATAGCTGATACTATAGATCTAGCTTTTTATGACAGAGGGATTCCTGATGTTCTGGCATACATGAACCTTTTTAACCAAGAATATGATGAAACATTTGTAAAAGCTTGCACTGACCACACCTATAATCAAATTTTCTTATTACCGCCTTGGAAAGAAATTTACACTTCTGATGAGCAACGCTATGAAAGTTTTGAAGAAGCACAACAAATTCATCATCATTTATTAGAGACATATTCTAAATTTGGTTACAATTGTATTGAGGTTCCTTTTGGAAATGTAAAAGAACGTAGTACTTTTATATTACAACACGTAATATAGTATCGATGACCACCTCTATCCAATTATTAAAAAAGATTTGGAATTATGATTCTTTCAGACCTTTACAGGAAGAAATCATCAATGCTGTTATAGAAAATAATGACACATTTACGCTACTCCCTACAGGAGGTGGAAAATCTATTTGTTTTCAGATTCCTGCATTACTTAGACCCGGAATTTGTATCGTAATATCTCCTCTAATTGCACTGATGCAAGATCAGGTTCAGCATTTACAACAAAAAGGTATAAAAGCCATTGCACTAACTAGTGGTATTAAGTATTCGGAATTAGATGTACTTTTAGATAATTGTATTTATGGTAATTATAAATTCTTATATCTATCTCCCGAAAGACTTCAACAAGATTTAGTAAAAGAGCGTTTAAAAAAAATGAACATCAACCTTATCGCTATTGATGAAGCTCATTGTATTTCGCAATGGGGTAATGATTTTAGACCTTCTTATAAAAAAATTAAAATACTAAGAGAAATCAAACCTGCTGTTCCAATGATTGCTCTTACTGCCTCCGCAACTCCTAATGTAGCGGATGATATAATTAAAGAATTAGACTTATTTCAACCCAAAACTTTCAAACAATCCTTTTTTAGAAGTAATTTAGGGTACATGGTTTATCACACTTTAGATAAAAGTGATAAACTTATCCGAATTTTAAACAATTATAAAGGAAGCTCTATCATTTATGTTAGAAACCGAAAATCTGCAGTAGAAATTAGTGATTTTCTAAACGCCAATGGACATAAAACCACATACTATCATGGAGGTGTGGATGCAAAAGAAAAAACAAAACGTTTTCATCAATGGCTAAACGAAGATATTAGAGTTATGGTAGCCACCAATGCTTTTGGAATGGGTATCGATAAACCTAATGTAAAAACCGTTATTCACTATAATATTCCCGAGAGTATAGAAAGTTATTTTCAAGAAGCTGGGAGAGCTGGAAGAGATGGAGAAATTTCTTATGCTTTTCTTCTTAAAAATGAAAATGATATTGTTCGAGTTCATAACCAATTTATTAAAGTACTTCCCGATGTAGATTTTGTAAAATTGATATATCGAAAATTATGTAATTATTTCAGGGTATCTTATGGAGAAGGAGAACAAATGACACATGGTTTTAATTTTAACGTATTCTGTAAAACCTATGGCCTCAGCACTTTAGTAACTTATAATGCTTTGCAGTTTTTGGATCGTTGTAGTGTTATTAATTTTACCCAACGTTTTACTAAAAAAAGCTCCATACATATTACCTCTACAGGGAATCATTTACTAGGATACTTAGAACAAAAACCTCACTTAGAACTAGTAACTAAAGCGATTCTTCGAACTTATGGAGGTATTTTTGATGAAGAGATCAAAGTGAATCTATCTCTCATAGCGTCTAAGGTAAATACTAATGAAGCATATGTTATTACTGTTCTCAAAGAATTAGAGGCTGCAGAACTACTAATTTTCAATAATCAGTTAACCGATGCTGATATTACCTTTTTAGTACCACGAGAAGACGATCACACTATTAACCGTATAAAACCATTTATTGAAGAAATCCATTCTTCCAAATCCAACAAAGTAAAAACCATGATTGGATTTGTTCAAAATGAAACGATGTGTCGAAGTAGACAACTGCTCGATTACTTCGGAGAGGAAGATGGTAAGGATTGCGGAATTTGCAGCGTATGCCTTTCTAAGAATGTTACTATTATTGATCCTAAAGAAATAAAAAGCACCGTTATCAATCTCTTACAGAAAAATGAACTATCCTCTAGAGACCTTTTAATGAAACTGAAGTGTCCTGAAGATATTGCACTAAAAGTACTTAGAGAACTTAATGAACATAATATCATAAGGATCGATCCTTATAACAACTATCAACTAGTATAAAAGAAATAATGAGAGACTTAAAAATCATATTTATGGGAACTCCGGATTTTGCCGTAGAAACCTTAAAAACAATCATCGAAAATAATTATGACGTAGTTGGTGTTATTACGGCTCCAGACAGACCTGCAGGAAGAGGTAGGAAACTAAGAGCATCCGCTGTAAAAGAGTATGCGTTAAGCAAAAATTTACCAATATTACAACCAACAAATCTAAAAGATGAAAAATTCATTGAAGATTTAAAACAATTAAATGCAAATCTAAATATAGTTGTTGCATTTAGAATGTTACCAAAAGTAGTATGGGACATGCCTAAATATGGGACATTTAATCTTCATGCCTCTTTACTTCCTCAATATAGAGGTGCAGCACCAATTAACTGGGCAATTATAAATGGAGAACAAAAAACAGGTATTACCACTTTTTTTATTGATGAAAAAATAGATACTGGTCATATTATTCTTCAAAAAGAAGTTGAAATACAACATAATGAAACTGCAGGTTCACTGCACGACACATTAATGACTAAAGGAGCTTCTTTGGTTGTGGATACAATTAAGGCAATTGAAAGCGAAACTGTAACTACGAAAATACAACCAAAAGAAGATAATGAATTAAATACCGCTTATAAACTACATCGCGATAATACTCGGGTGAACTGGAATAGTAATATTCAAACAATTTACAACCTAATAAGAGGTTTAAGTCCATATCCTTCAGCTTGGTCTTTATTACATAATAAAGGAGAAGAAATTTCTATTAAGATATATGATGCTGAAATTGAACAACAAGAACATAATTTTGATATTGGAAAAATTATCGTAGAAGATTCTATAATCAAGGTAGCAGTCAGCCAAGGATACATTATTCTAAATAAAATTCAACTTCCGGGGAAAAAAGCTATGGAAGCCAAAGCTCTCTTAAATGGGTATACCTTTTACAAGGATGCTAAAATGGCCTGAGCCCTTGCTATCACTAGAGTAAGAAAATTCATAGAAAACCTACAGGTTTATTAACAATCGTCCTGAGTTATCAACAAAACCCCGTATTTACTGGGCTAATCCTTGCACGAATCATAAATCCGTATAAATTTGTAGAGCGTTTAACAAAAATTTGGTTTAACCAACAATTAATTTAAAAACAGAATTATGAACAAAACAGAATTAATCGATGCAATGGCAGCTGACGCTGGAATTACAAAAGCAGCAGCAAAGAAAGCTTTAGAATCTTTCTTAGGAAATGTTGAAGGTTCTCTTAAAAAAGGTGACCGTGTTTCTTTAGTAGGATTTGGTTCTTGGTCAGTTTCTAAAAGAGCTGCAAGAGAAGGTAGAAACCCTCAAACAGGTAAAACTATCAAAATTGCTGCTAAAAATGTTGTAAAGTTCAAAGCTGGTGCAGATTTATCTAGTTCAGTTAACTAAATTATTTAGTTTTTGATATTATAGGAAGCTCTCTTTTTAGAGAGCTTTTTTTATTGTTTATTGGTAAAAGTCCCACATCCACTTTGATTATTAAAAATAATTATTTAGTTTTAGTATAAACTACACCAACTATGATTTCACTACAACCTTCAAAAGGACATCTTCTGATTGCAGAGCCATCTATTATTGGTGATGTTTCTTTTAATCGTTCGGTTGTACTTCTTGCAGATCATAGTGACCAAGGATCTATCGGATTCATTATGAACAAACCATTGGATTACGTATTATCTGATTTAGTTCCTGAAGTAGAAGCTGAATTTAAAATATATAATGGAGGTCCAGTTGAACAAGATAACTTATATTTTATTCATAAAATTCCAAATTTAATACCTAACAGTGTGGAAATATCTTCTGGTATTTATTGGGGTGGTGACTTCTCAGTAGTTTCGGATTTAATCGAAAAAAATAAAATTACTCCAAATGAGATTCGCTTTTTTCTAGGATATTCTGGCTGGGATGCAGAGCAACTATTACAAGAATTAGAAGCTAATTCTTGGGTTATCGTAAAAAACACTTATGAAAAAAATATCATCGGTAAATCCTATGACACTTTTTGGAAAGAAAAAATGATTGAATTAGGAGGTGACTATCTGTTATGGTCAAACGCTCCTGAAGATCCTAGCTACAACTAATCCCCTATTCTAATTCTTGCATTTAACACACCTAACAATCTTCTTGTTACTTCTGAAGTATATTCCTTTTTCCTAAACTTAGTAATAGGTTGTATTCCTATGATTACATTGGTAATGAATAATTCATCTGCTTTCTGTAGTTCGAAGGGAGAAATTGATGCTTCTTCTACCTCATACTCTGGTAACTTATCCAAAATTCTCAATAATTGAGTTCGCAAAATCCCTTTTAAACAACCATCTCCAACTGGTGGAGTTTTAATCTTATTCCCTTTTATCAAAAATAGATTGCCATTTAATGCTTCAAGCACCATTTTATTGGTATTCAATAACAAACAGTTTTCAAAGCCATTTTCTTTAGCAAAAACTCCTCCTAATATATTTACTAGTTTATTATTAGATTTTAGTGTAGATAGTAAATCAGGTGCAATATAATGATCCTTAAATAGCGTAATTTCATAAGGAGTATTAGAAATAGTATAAAAGGCAGCACTAAGCGGTATGACAGAAATCGAATAATCTATTCCATTAACAGCAGGTGTATACAATCCTCCTTCTTTTCTATTAACAATAATTTTAATTCTAACAGAAGAATTCATAAATCCATTCTCTTGAATTAAATCTACAATTTCTTGTTGTAAAAACTCTGGAGTGAAATTCATTGGTATTTCCATCCTTAAAATTCTCATCGAAGCCATTAATCTAAAATAATGATCTTCCCAAAAAAGAATAGTTCCAGAATTCACTCGTATCGTTTCGAATAATGCATCTCCATATGCATATCCTCTATTAGTTATAGACAATGTAGCTTCATTATCTACAACTAAGTTTCCATTAATATTAACCATAAAAAAAGCCCCTTATTACCAATAAATCATTGGGCGGGGCAAATATACATTATAAAAATAAAGGATTTATGCTGAACCTAAAACTTGTTTTAAATTACCTATCATATTATCCCATAACATTTTGTTTTCATCGATTTCATCATCATCAGAGAAATCAGTTACCATTAAAGAAACATCTTTGGTTATCTCATCCACCTGTATGCGTAATTCGAAAAAATAGTCATTCCCATCTTCGTCATCTGCGACCCATCTAAATTTGATTCTTTCTCCGCTTTTTTTACTTAAAAGTTTTGCTTCCTCTTCACTATCATCCCAGATAAATGTAAACATTTCACCACGTGAATTTACATTATCCGAAAACCACTCAGAAAGTCCTGATGGTGTAGAAATATATTGATATAATAGTTGTGGAGAAGATTGTATTACAAATTCAAGTTCGTATTTTATTTTTTCAGACATATTGCAAATTGTTAGTAAGCCAATATATAGATTAATTATTTACTTTAAAAATATTGAAAAGAGTATTTGAAAAAATTAATTCTTCTTTATTGTTTGCTACAATGCTTTTTGTTTTTATATTTGCACCCGAATTAAAATGATGTAGCATCTATTTGGCGAGGTAGCTCAGCTGGTTAGAGCGTTGGATTCATAACCCAGAGGTCGGGGGATCGTGCCCCCCTCTCGCTACAATAATTCGTTAAAGCCCTTATTTTTAAGGGCTTTTTTTAGTTTACATCCTTAAATAAAAAATGCCACCCACATTAGTGGATGACTTGTTCTTAAATTTAACGCGGTTATCAAATTTACATTTGCCTATTTAGCGCATCAATTTGTTTTGTTTTTTTCTGCATATACTTACTCATTTTCTCCATTTCTGCTGCAGGAAGCGTAGAAATTAATTTCCTATATTGTTTAGTTAAACTCGAACTAGATTCGCTTAGTTTCAAAAAGGCATCCATATCCGCCTTAGATTCTACAGCTTTTTTATATTTTGAAACATAAGATTCATAATCTCTAATATACTTTTTAGCTTCAATACTACTAAATGAGGGAGCTCCTGCCGGAAGTTTTATCGTTTCTTTCTTAGGTTTCTTTTTCGTTGGTTTCTTTTTCTTCTTTACTTCAACTTTCTTTTCCTCTACAACCTCCACAACATCAGTTGAGTCCACCACTTCTTCAATAATTTCAACTTTATCAGATTTAGGATCTTTTTTACAAGAAACTATAAAAATTAGCAAAAAGCATAGTAAAAATCTCAAAAAGATATTTTTCATAATCACAATTTTAAGTAGTTAATATAAGGTTATTTTTAGTTGGGTCTATAAAATTATTGGTCGTATTTATTTTAAAAGTAATTCCAATTCTTCTAAATTCATTGTTTCCTGCGTTCCAGTTTGCATATTTTTAACAGTAAAATTGTCGTTTTCCATTTCTGAGGCACCTGCTAAAATTACAAATGGAATTTCTCTTTTATTTGCATACTTCATTTGTTTATTCATCTTAGCGCTATCAGGATAAAGTTCAGCAACTATATTACTCCTTCTTAATTGATGTACACTTTTTAAACTATATAAAGCTTCTTCTTTACCAAAGTTAATAAATAATGCCTTTGTAGATTGAGCTACTGTATCTGGAAATAGATTCAATTCTTCTAAAACTAAATAAATTCTATCTAATCCAAAGGAAATCCCAACTCCACTAACATCTTTTAATCCAAAAATACCGGTAAGATCATCATAACGTCCTCCGCCTCCAATAGAACCCATCTTCACACCCTCTGGTGCTGCAACTTCAAAAATTGCCCCAGTGTAATAATTTAAACCACGAGCTAATGTAACATCTAGATCAAGTGAAGTTTTATCCAAAGGTATTTCTGCAATTGTATTTATAATAAACTCCAGCTCCTCTACTCCTTTCATACCTTCTTCAGAAGACACCAATAACTCTTTTAACTTATTAATTTTCTCAGATGTGTCTCCTGTAAAGTTAAAAAGTGGCTTCACTTTCTCTATAGCAGATTCAGAGATCCCTTTAGCAAGCATTTCTTTTTTAACTCCTTCTTCGCCTACTTTATCTAATTTATCAAGTGCTACAGTAAAATCTATCAATTTATCACTCGCTCCTATAACTTCTGCTATTCCTGAAAGAATCTTTCTATTATTCATTTTAATAGTCACACCTTCTAACCCCAGTTTACTAAACACTTTATCATAGAGTTGAATAAAATCAACCTCTTGCCATAAAGATTTACTTCCCACTACATCAGCATCACATTGATAAAACTCTCTAAACCTACCTTTTTGTGGACGATCTGCACGCCACACTGGCTGTATTTGATAACGCTTAAATGGAAAATCAATATCGTTTTGGTGCTGTACCACATAACGAGCAAAAGGAACCGTTAAATCATAACGGAGAGCTTTTTCGCTTATCTTAGAAGTTATCTTACTACTATCTTTACTACCATATAAAACATCATCCACTTTATTAAGATAATCTCCACTATTCAATATTTTAAAAATCAAACGATCTCCTTCTTCTCCATACTTACCCATCAACGTATCACTATTCTCAAAACTTGGAGTTTCTATAGGATGAAAACCAAACAGCTGAAATTGCTCTTTGATTGTATTCATTATATAACTTCTCTTTGCTACTTCAATTGGAGAAAAATCACGTGTTCCTTTTGGTATGGATGGTTTTTGTGCCATGTCCGGTTTTTATTTTTTTTGAATTAATAAAATATATTTTGAACTCCAAAATACTTCTACTAATTATCAATTATTAAAGGATGTAAATATCTAAAAAAGCTATAAAATTTTACACGAAAAGCATAAAGAGTTTTACTTATATTAATAAAATTTACTTTTTTGAGTAACTTTAAGCTCATTTTGTAGTCTTATACTTCAAAAGATACTAATTCACCCATTATGTTTTCACTTTTTCGAGAGAATATCAGTATAGCTTTAGACTCTATAAAAGGTCAGCTTTTACGAACAATTCTTACTGTTTTGATTATTGCAATTGGTATTACCGCATTAGTTGGTATCCTAACATTTCTTGGAGCACTAGAAAATACTATTACCGGAGATTTTGCTTCTATGGGATCTAACACCTTTAATATTCAACGCTATGAATTTACAACAAGACGTGGCGGAAGTGGAGAGAGAGAAAAGATAAATCCAATTATTAGTTATCGTAACGTAAGACAGTTTAAAGAAAAATTTCAATATCCTTTTTCTAAAACTTCCGTATCCTTTACTGGCACCAGAAATGCAGAAGTTAAATTCGAAAATGAAAAAACGGATCCTGAAGCATCTGTAGTTGGTGTAAATGAAAATTATCTAGAAAACACAGGAACCGAAGTAGAATTCGGAAGAAGTTTCACTTTTTTTGACATAGAAAACAATAACAACGTATGCTTAATAGGTTCTGATTTTAAAAAGAATATTTTTAAAGACACAGATCCTATCAACAAAACAATCAGCATAAGAGGCGTGAAATTTAAAGTTATTGGTGTTTTAGAAAGTAAAGGTGCAACTTTTAGAGACAATCAAGATCTTAAGGTATTAATTCCCTTGCAGGTTGCTCGCTCAATATACACATTACCAAATATCAATTATAACATTAGTGTAAAAGTCGACGACAAACAGTTCTTAGAAGGTGCTCAAGATGAAGCGATCATTACTTTTAGAAAAATAAGAAGTCTAAATCCTGTGGAAGAAAACGATTTTGGTTTAGAACGTAGTGATGACCTAATTAACCGTATTTCTAGTATTACATCCTATCTTTATTGGGCGGCTTGGATTATTAGCATCATCACAATTTTTGGATCTTCTATAGCTCTAATGAACATTATGTTAGTTTCTGTAACAGAACGAACTAGAGAAATTGGGGTACGTAAAGCACTTGGAGCTAAAAAGAACACCATATCTAGTCAGTTCTTTATGGAAACCGTAATTATTGGTCAAATAGGTGGTATCGTTGGTATTATACTAGGTATAACTATTGGAGCAATTATAGTTGCCGTTTCTGGTTTTGAATTTGCAGTTCCTTGGCTAGCCATTTTTGCAGCAGTGATCACTTCTTTTCTAACAGCTGTAGTTTCTGGATCCTACCCAGCAGTCAAAGCGGCTAGACAAGATCCTATAGAATCCTTAAGATATGAATAATCAATAATTAGCCTAAAAGCTTAGTTAAGATTTATTCTCTACTAACTTTTCAAAATACTGATATAATTCACCTTTGGTAATATTGGCTCCTTGTAAAATAAGCTTAAACTTATCCATATTAGGATCTTCTGTGTAATCCTTATTGGCATTATAGAAAGCTACTTGGTCATCTAACAAATTGTTTCTTAACCAATCATACCCTTCTTGTGTCGTAATATCTATATCAGGAAAATTCACTTTAATAGCTATTAAATGCATTTCTGTTTCACCAAGGTGAAATAAATGTATTTGATCTTTAGAAAAATGTTCTAAAAACTGAGCGTTGCTCAAAACCCCTTCCCAAACCAAATCACTAAAAACATCTATCTCTTCTTCAGCTACTTCTGGCTTGTTCTTTTTAATATCACTCCACTCATCTGCTGTTATAGATTGTGTAGCTAAAAAATTGATGAATTCTTGGTGTAATTCTTCTAACTGTTCTTTGGTAAGCCTGCGATATCTCATCTTTTCTAATAAAATTGGGTGCAAAAATAGTGATAATAAAAAATCCGTTCCTAATAAAGTAAGAACGGATTTTTAAATCTAATACAGAATTTCTTTTTTTTAGTTAAAAATATATCGAAGTCCAACCTGTGCTTGCCATCTAGAATCTAAACTAAAGTCATTAGCAAAGGTTCTGGTCTGAGAAGTATCAAAAGAATACGTTGGGGTATTAGTAGCATCAACAGTAACACCAATTGGCTGATCATTTACAGGTATCTCAATAACTCCCCAATCAGAATTTAATAAATTACCAAAGTTTAGAATATCTACACTCAACTGTATGGTATTTGTCTTATCACCTATTTGGAAATTATAATCTTGTAATAATTTTAAATCCCATCTTCCTCTCCAAGGGCTTAGAATTGCATATTTCTCTGCATAATCCCCTCTACGTTCTCTAAGGTACTCATCTTGTTGTACATAAGCTTCAAACGCAGCTCTTTGATCAACTTGCTCCGTTATTGTTCCGCTAAAATTATATGTTGCCAATTCAGATTCAGTAGGAATATAAATCAAATCATTTAAAACAGAACCGTCATTATTTATATCTCCTGAATATGTATATGAAAACCTCCCTCCTTGTGCATACTCATAAAAAGCTCCTAAAGAAGTTCTCCATTGCTTATTTTTTCCATAACTAAAAGATTTATTGATCTGCCCAACAATCCTATGTTTATCTCCATATCTAGAAGCAGTACTCACAGCTTGATTAACATTACCAATAGCCGGGTTTCTGTCATACGCATCGCTTGATATTTCTGCATCTAAAGAACTAGCATCTTCCGCTTCCAAGAAATTATAAGCAACACTAGCGAACAATCCATTTTTAAAGTTTTTCTGAAGTTTAAAAGACCAGTTAAACGAATAACCAACATTAGTATTTGTAAACACATATGCATTGGTTGTACCTCCAAATTCATTGACCGCTCTATCCGATGCTAGATACACAGGTCTACCATCTGCTCCATTTAGTGTCCCAGACGGAGTAGCTAATCCATAATTACGAACCATCTGCGCATTAATATCTTCTGTGTAAATAATATCCGTCGAAGCTATCAACCCATTTTTAAATTTATAATCAACACCTAAACTATTTCTAAATACCTGCGGAAATTGAAAATTAGGTGCTGATGTTGTGTAAAAGAAAAAGTTTGGATTAGCAACCTGATTCCCTATCCACACAAACGGAAGACGACCGGTAAAAATACCCGTACCACCCCTAATTTGAATTGTTTTATCTCCTTTTACATCATAATTAAATCCTAGTCTCGGAGAAATCAATAATTTTTTAGAAGGCAAATCTAAACTGTTTAAATTCGTAGGAGTTCCATTTTCATCAAAATAAGTAATTCCAGGTTGATAATTACCATCTGGAAATTCACCTCCAGCTGCTCTTTCTATATTTTCAGCGATTTTATCTCTAGTATCGAAGAAAAGAGGTTGATCCACTCTAACACCATATGTTAATGTAAACTTATCATTCATTCTCCATTTATCCTGTGCATAAAATGCTAATTGACCTACATTAGTTTCTGCTAACGCCCAATTATCTATTGAATTATTAGTGTCAAAAACATTCTGAGCATTCGCCAGTGCTTCTGCAATAAGACCATTATTAATAGCTTGTTCAAAACTATTGGTCGAACCAGCTGTTATACGAACACTATCGAAATCAGGTGCAAATGTACCTACTCCTCCATTCGCATTAAAATAGGTATATACTCCTAGGTTAAAAGAATTATCAAATTCAAATCTCTCAAAACTTCCTCCTAGAGTAATTGTATGGTTTCCTGTTACTATATTTAAATTATTGGTTACCTGATAAACCTTCTGTTCTAATCTATTATTAATAGAAAACGGTTCATGACCAGCTACAATATAACGCACCCCATCTTGTGCTATATTAATTGGAGGAGCTGGTGCAGAAAATGGATCTCTACTATCATCAAAAAAAGTATATCCTGCTTGAAACTTATTTGAAATATTTCCTCCAAAATTAGAATTCAATTCTACTAAAAATGAGCTGATCTTGTTGTTTATAGTGTATCCAGCATTTCTAAACTGAAGCGTTGTTAAATCTGGACCTCTTCTACCTATTGCTTCTGGATTTCCCGGTAAATCACGAGATGCATCTAGAAAATTATAAATCAATGCTAATCGATGATTATTACTGATATTCCAATCAAGTTTTAAAATTCCTTTAGTCGATTCTGTATTATGTGTATATCCCTCATAAGGCCCTGTTTCATAACCCAACAAACCAAGTTGTTGAGAAACATAATCTAAATCCTCAGCTGATACTCTCGAAATGTTTGCCCCTGTCAATCCAGGTCTAGCAGCCAAAAAATTCGAACCCAAATCTTCTCTATCATCAATTTCAAAATTTCCAAAAACAAATAGTTTATTCTTAATGATTGGACCTCCAACACTAACACCATACTGCGCTTGTGTTAGATCAGGAACAATAATATCATCATCCCCAACCTTATCCCCTGTTAAATCTTGATTACGATAGAAACCATATACCGTACCTTTCCATTCATTAGTACCACTTTTGGTAACTGCATTAACTGAAGCCCCAGTAAATCCAGCTTGAGTTACATCATATGGTGCAGTAGACACTTGGATTTGATCAATTGCATCTAATGAGATGGGCTGCGCATTTGTTTGTCCTCCTGGAGTAGCCGCATCTAATCCAAATGGATTATTAAAAATAGACCCATCCAGACTAAAATTATTAAACTGATCATTTCTTCCTCCAAAAGATCCATTACTAGAAGCAGTAGGCTCTAAACGATAAAAATCAGCAGCGGAACGAGTAATAGTAGGCAATGACTTTAATTCTCTATTGCCAATACTAGTTTCGGCTCCTGTTCTTTCACTACTAAAAGTAGCGTTCTTATTTGTAGTAATAACAACCTCTTCTAATTGATTATCATCTTCTATCATTATGATATCAATATTATAAGTTTGTCCTAACTGAAGAAAAACGTCATCATATATTTTTTTCTTAAAACCTACATAACTAACAGTTACTCTATAAGGTCCTCCTACTCTTAAATTAATAAGATCAAAACGTCCATCAAAATTAGTAGTTCCACCATACGTAGTTCCTGTAGGTGAATGTATCGCTGTAATATTTGCTCCAGGCAATAATTGATTAGCATTATCATACACTAATCCAGAAATATTAGAAGTAGTTACCTGAGCTTGAGTTGTAATTGCCAATAATGCAAAAACTAAAGTTAGAAGAGTTTTTTTCATTGATTGTATTTTTGTGTGAATAAAGTGAATTTAAATAAAAAAAACCGCTCAAATGAGCGGTTTTCTATATTATTATAAACCAGTTATCAACTGATTTAAGAAATCTAATTATTTAGCTTGAGCTACTATTTCAAAAGCAACTGGTGTAACTACTGCTCTATGTAAACGAACAGAAGCTTCGTACTGACCTAAACGCTTAATCGTTCCTCCAGGAACAGTAATAAACTTTTTCTCTAGTTCAACACCTTCTTTTCCTAGTGCTTCAGAAACATCAGCATTAGAAACAGAACCGAATAATTTATCTCCAGATCCTACCTTAGCAGCAATCTTGATTTCGAATCCAGCTATTTTTTTAGCTATTTTCTCAGCATCTTCGATTTCTTTCTTTTCTTTAAAAGAACGTTGCTTTAACGTTTCTTCCAATACTTTTTTAGCAGATGGAGTTGCTAATACTGCAAAACCTCCAGGAATTAAAAAGTTACGTCCATAACCGTTCTTCACCTCTACTACATCGTCTGCGAATCCTAGATTCTCAACGTCTTTCTTTAATATAAGTTCCATAATGTTATGACGAATTTTATTTTAATAAATCACCAACGTATGGCATTAATGCTAAGTGTCTAGCTCTTTTTACAGCTACGCTCACTTTACGTTGATATTTTAAAGAAGTTCCAGTAAGACGACGAGGCAATAATTTACCTTGTTCATTCACAAACGCCATTAAGAAATCAGGATCTTTATAATCAATATATTTAATACCTGACTTTTTGAAACGACAGTACTTCTTTGCTTTTGAAGTATCTATATTTAATGGAGTAAGATACCTGATCTCTCCATCTTTTTTTCCTTTAGCTTGTTGTTCTATAGATGACATAATTAAGCTTTTTGTTTGTTTCTATTTCTTCTTTTTTCAGCCCAAGCAATTGCATACTTGTCTAAACGAACGGTAAGGTAACGCATTACTCTTTCGTCTCTTCTGAACTCAACCTCTACTGGGTTAATAGCTTCTCCTGGAGCAGTGTACTCAAATAAGTGATAAAAACCACTTTTTTTGTGCTGGATTGCATAAGCTAGCTTTTTCAGCCCCCAGTCTTCCTTGGATATCATCTTGGCACCGTTAGAAACAAGAATGTCTTCGTATTTCTTAACTGTTTCCTTTATCTGTTCTTCAGATAAAACGGGATTCAAGATGAAAACAGTTTCATAATGATTCATAAAAAATCTATTTTTAATTAAAATTGGCTGCAAAAGTAACATTATTTTTTTGATTTTCAAACTAAAAATCACTTCGACGAAACACATCTTTTATCGATAAAAAGCGTAAAATGTTTGTGGAAATAATATATATTCATTAATATTGTATAGAATATTAACCTATGCAAGTGGAACAATCTCAATTAAAATGTGCGGTAGTAGACGATTCTCGTCTACAAAGACTGGCCATTGTTAAATTAATAGATGAACATTCATCACTAGAATTAGTGGCTGAGTGGAACAATGCTATTGAGACAAAAAACGGATTATTAGATACTCCTGTTGACTTATTATTTTTAGATATCGAAATGCCAATTCTTACCGGATTTGACCTTTTGGATGATCTGGAAAATAAACCTCATATCATTTTTGTTACTGGAAAAACGAAATACGCTTTTAAAGCCTTTGATTACGATGCTATTGATTACTTAAGAAAACCTCTTAAGAAAGATCGATTTAATGCTGCCGTAGAAAAGGCCCTTAGTATGTCTCGTTTAAATTCTGAACAAGCATCTATTGAAGACGATGACTATATCTTTGTTAAAAGTAATTTAAAAAAGCGTAAAATATTTTTAAGTCAATTAAAATATGTAGAAGCTTTGGGTGATTACGTAAAACTAATTATGGAAGATGGTGATCCGATAGTTGTATTAGCAACTATGAAGTCCTTTGAGGCTGAACTTCCAAGTGATCGTTTTCTAAGAATACATAAATCATATATTGTAAATCTTGATAAAGTAGAACGATACAATAGTCGTAATATAGAAATCGCTGACGAAAAAATACCTCTTAGTAGACATAAGAAACATTCTTTAATAGAAGCATTAAGCGGATAAAGAATTCGATAACAAACAAAATAAAAAGTCCCGCTTTGCTTAAGCGGGACTTTTTATTTTGTTTGTTATATTCTTTTAGTCAAAGAACCTAAAATATTAATAATTATCTACATTAATAATAATTCGTACTCCCGAAAATTCTTTTATACTTTTAAAAGAACTTTGCACCTTATTAATAACATCTTTAGTCTTTTTTAAAGATTGTCCATGAGGTATTTTAATCAATATATTTTTATTATACTGATTCCTTATTCTTGATATTGGAGGGAATTCTGGCCCCAATATATTCTCTTTAAAAGTCATCGAAAGAGATTTCGCTAACCATAAAGTAGCTTCGTTTACTTTATTATAATCTTTATGACGTCCAGTAATTTTAATTATTCTATAAAAAGGCGGGTATTTGTATTGATAGCGTTCTTCTATCTGATCTTTATACATACCTGAATAATCATTAATTGATACCTGCTGAAGAATTTGATGGTATGGATTATACGTTTGTATTAACACCTTGCCCCTTTTACTCGTTCTTCCTGCTCTACCCGCAACTTGTTGCATCAATTGAAAACTTCTTTCATGTGCTCTAAAATCTGGGAAATTAAGAAGGTTATCCGCGTTCATGATTCCAACTAATGTTACATTTCTAAAATCTAACCCTTTGGTTAGCATCTGCGTTCCTACCAAAATATCAATTTCTCCATCTTCAAACTTAGTTATAATCTTCTCATACCCATGTTTCCCTCTAGTAGTATCCTGATCCATTCTACCAATATGATGTTCAGGAAACAATTCTCTAAGTTCATTTTCTATTTGCTCTGTGCCAAACCCTTTTGTTGTTAACTCATGACTATCGCAAGCAAGGCATTTTTGCAACATTGCTATATGATATCCACAATAATGACATCGTAATTGATTTCGAAAGTTATGATACGTTAAACTTACATCACAATTAGGGCATTGAGGAGAATGACCACAAGTATTACATTCTACTACCGGGGAATACCCTCTTCTGTTTTGAAATAAAATAACTTGCTCTTTTTCTTTTAAAGCATCTTGGATCGCCTTTAACAGCGTATCGCTAAAATGGCCAGTCATTTCTTTTTTCTTATACTTAGTTTTTAAGTCTACTAGGTTTATATCTGGCATTAACACATTCCCATATCTCCTTGTTAATTCAACCAAACCATACTTTCCTTGTTCTGCATTATAGTAAGATTCTAATGCTGGTGTTGCTGACCCTAAAACTACTTTAGCCTTAAACATACTAGACAATACTACTGCAGTATCCCTAGCATGGTATCTTGGCGCAGGATCATATTGTTTAAATGAGCTTTCGTGTTCTTCATCTATAATAACCAAACCAAGATTAGTAAATGGTAAAAAGATGGAAGACCTTGCTCCTATAACAATCTGAGCTTTAAATTTTGCATCTTTTACATTGTTCCAAGCTTCTACTCTTTCGTTTACAGAATATTTAGAATGATATACTGCTAATTTTTCTCCGAAATACTCTTGTAATCTACTTATTAACTGGGTTGTTAATGCTATCTCCGGCAATAGATACAAAACTTGTTTTCCATCTTGTATCTGTTCTTCGATTAATTTTACGTATACCTCAGTTTTTCCTGAAGAAGTAACTCCATGAAATAAACAAACATCTTTTTCTAAAAAATGCCTTTTAATATCCTTTAAAGCTTGTTCTTGATATGAATTTAGGTCTTTTGTAGTTGTTACCTCATCACTCTCGTATTGAACTCTATCAGTTTGTTTATAATATTCCTCTAATATATTCTTGTTAATTAATGTCTTTATTACCGTAGCGTTACTACTTGCCGCTTTTATAAGTTCGCTTACCTTAATTGCCTCATCATTTTTAGCTTGCAACATAAATAAATGCATTAATACATCTCTTTGTTTTGGAGCACGACTTAAGGAGTCCAACAATAATTGCAACCCTTCTTCATTTGTATATTCAGCTACTAATCTAACATATCTTACAAGTTTTGGCTTATACTGCTCATAAATCTCTTCTTGTACAGTAATAACTTGTTTTTCAATTAACCTCTTAATTAAGGGAAGTACATTTTTTTTTCCAATTATATCCATCACTTCTTGTATCCGAAGTAAACTTTGATGCTGTAAAGCTTCATATAATAAAAATTCATCATCTTTTAGCCCACTTTCATCAACAGTTTCTTTATCATTCCTAAGAATAATAGTTTCACTTTCTAACAAAAATGCACTAGGAAGTGCCGCCCTCATTACCTCCCCTTTTGAACACATATAATACTGAGAAATCCAAGTCCAAAGGTTTAACTGATTTGCCGTTACGATTGGAGTTTCATCTAAAATATGTTCAATTTCTTTTGCTTCGTATATTTCGGGTGCCTGCTGATGTATTTTAGTGACCAACGCTGCATACACCTTACTCTTGCCAAATTGCACTGCAACTCGCATTCCTGGTTTTAAAAAGTGTGCTTCATTTTCGTTAACACTATATGTAAACTCTTTGTTAAGAGGAATAGGTAAGATTACATTTATAAAATACGTCATTGAAACTTTTGATTCGAACAAAAATACATTTTTACCCTTATTATATACAACAAAAGGCTGATCAATTGATCAGCCTTTTGTTTATTTTGGGGGAAATTTTATTTATCCATTTTGCCCTAACATTCCTCCTTTAATCAACTTGCAAGCTGGTTCATCTCCTAACCATATTTTAAATAATGCATATTTAAAATCTCTTCCTTCTATATAACCAACTTCTTCTCCGTTTTTAAAAGTTCTTATACCTTTTCCTTTAATGTATACTAAATCAAAAAAGTCATTAATTTGTGTACTACTTCCGAATAATTCTAAGAATTGATCAATTCTAACATCCAAGCTCTGAGTATTACCAAACATAGCATCATCAAAACCTTTTCTAAACACCTTCTTCATCCTTTTATTAGTTACCTTCTTAGAATTGATAACCAATCTAATAGACATACTTTCATCTGCGTCTAAAACTTTTCTATCGTCTGAATACTTATTAACGGTATACAAACCACCTGAATATGTTTCTACTCCTAAAACTTTTCTAACACCAGCTCCATTAAGAGTAAGCTCTTCTCCTTCAAAAGTAACTTTGTAAGGTATAACTGCATCTCCCACTCTTATTTGGGCGGAAGCAATTGTCGTAACGACTAATAAGATAGATAGGGTAATTATTTTTTTCATGATTTAGTTTTTAATTATTACAAAAGCTTAGTTCTGTATTTTTCTAAAAACTAACAGAAAATAATGTTAAAATTTTCTTTAAAAAGGTTTTCTTAAAAAAAACATTATCCTTTAACCCACTTTTGAGTCCTAAACAAAAAAGCAATATAACCCCTAACATTCAACGTATTAGGATCATCTTCATCAAGCCAAATTTTACATTTATACACTTTTCCATTTTCTGGATCCATTATCGTACCGTCTTCATATTCGTCACCATCCTTCTGTAAATCTTTAATAATAACCATTCCTTCTATTGGTTGATTATAATCATCTCCTTCACACTCTATACATAATTGATTACGATCAGATTCTTTCAATATTCGATCTATTTTACCGTACAATTTATTTCCTTTCTTATAAATTTCTACAATTGACCTTGGTTCACCTGTATTATCATCTATGGTCGTCCATTTACCAATAATTTCATTTTGCGCATTCACAAAACCGGTAAGACATAATAATATTATAATAAGAATCTTAGATCTATTCATTTTGATTATGTATTTTTTACTTAAGTGTTCAATATAGAAAATATGCAGCTAAAACAAAAAAGCTATCTGAAATTCAGATAGCTTTTTTTATACTATGGAGATAGAAAATTATTGAAGTCCTAACATCCCATTTTTAATTCCTTCACTAGCAGGTTCATCACCTAACCATATTTTAAATAAAGCATATTTAAAGTCTCTACCTTCTATTAATCCAAGCTCTTTTCCATTCTTAAAAGCTTTTACTCCTTTGTCCTTTATATATACAATATCAAAAATGTCATTTTTCACAATTGGTTCATTAAAAAACTTAATAAACTTATTGATTCTTTCATCTAACGCTTTTGTGTTTCCAAAAGTAGCTTTCTTAAAACCGTCTTCAACGGCTTTAATCATCTTCTTTTGCGTTACAAAACCTGAAACAATGTTTAATTTTATAGACATTGTTTCGTTCGCATCCAAAATAGCTCTCGGATCTTTACTCTTTTTCTGCAAATAAAGACCTCCTGCATATAGATCGATCCATAACATCTCACGCATCCCAGCTCCGTTTAACTTAAGATCAGTTTCGCCAAAGTTTTCTTCATACGGCAAAACTGCCTTACCTACTCTTATTTGTGCCGTAGCTGTTGTTAAAGAAATAAATGCTACGATTAGTAAAGTAATTTTTTTCATCTTTGTTAAAGTTTTAATCTGGGGTGTATTAATAATAAAATTTTTCCTTTCTCTACAAAAGTAATAAAATTTGCTATGCGCGCATAGTAAAAACAGAAAAAAAACGTTAAATTGTGTATTTCACCGCTAAAATAATACTTTTAAACCTAAAAAGCACCTAACATTTCATTTTTTAACCCTTTATCTGCTGGATTATTTCCTATCCATATGTTAAATAACGCTTTTTTAAAGTCTAATCCTTCTACATATCCTTTCTCAACTCCATCTTTATAGATCACACTACCTTTACCTTTCTCATACACAATGTCATAAATCTGTCCTTCTTCAATTTCATCCTTGATGAATCCAACGAAAGTATTTATTCTTTTATCTAAAGAAGCCGTATTACCCTTTGTAGATTTTTTGAAACCATCTCTAAGGGCCGATTCCATTTTGCTTCTAGACATCATACCTGATAATATATGTAGTTTTATAGCCATTGTTTCATCTGCAGCTGCAATTGAACTAGCACTTGTACTTTTTTTCTTTAAATATAATCCTCCAGCATAAATATCGAAAAAGAACTTCTCTCTCATTCCTGCTCCATTAATAGTTAAGTCTTCTCCACTAAAAGTTACCGTACTTGGTAATGTAGCATCTCCAACTTGAACCTGTGCCTGAGTAGTTCCTACAATTGCTAAAAGAATAAATAATAAGCTTAGTTTTTTCATTTTTGTTAAATTAAATGTTTGTATGTTGCTAAAATATTAAAAATTCTTCTTCAATTTAATAAGTGAAGCATTTAATTCGAAACCTAACAGAAGTAAATTAGCATTAAGCCATATATACACCATTAGAATCAGCATAGCACCTATTGAACCGTATAATTTATTATAGTTAGAAAAATTATCTATATATATTCCAAATAAATAAGTAGTTACCATTATTAATACCGTAGTCATAAATGCTCCAGGAGAAAAGAATCTATTCATTTTTCCTTCTGTTGTTCCAAAATAAAACAACGTAGCTACTACAAGGAAAATCATTAAGACAAACAATCCATATTTACCAAATTGTAGCCAAAAAACAGTATTATCCATCACTCCCATTTCCTTAAGATCTTCTAACAAATAGCTAAAATACAAGGTTACTATTACGGTAATAAGCAACAATGATGCCACGATCAAAGATACTCCTAAAGCAACTATATACTGCTTTACAAAATTTCTATTTAGAGTAACATGATATGAATATTCAAAACCCGAAAAAACCGCATTAATACCGTTAGTCATTAAAAATAATGATAATACAAAAACCGTAGATAAAAGACCTGTTCTTGGGTTAGCAGATATATCCGTATATATTTCTTCAAAAAATAATTTAGATTGATTAGGTAAGGCAGAGGTAATAAATTCAAAGAAATTTTCTTGAAAACCGTCTATCTGGATAATTGGTATTAGGTTTAATAAAAATAACAGAAAAGGAAAAAGAGATAGAAAAAAGCTCCAAGAAATGGCACTCGCTCTAGCAGAAAACGTTCCTTTTACGATTCCAATGGTATAAATTTCTACCAAATCATACACGGAAAGGCCTTCAAAACCAGGAAGAATAACTTTTTTACCGATTTTAACTAAAATATTTATAATCGGAATTTTATTGAGTTTATCTTCAACTGCTTTTGACATATACTACACTGCTTTCAAACTCAAATCCAGATTATATACAGAATGGGTTAAAGCGCCACTACTTATATAATTTACACCACATTCAGCATATTTCCGAACTGTTTTTTCATTTATTCCTCCACTAGATTCCGTAAGGCAGGTATCTCCTATAAGTTCGACGGCTTTTCTAGTATCGTCATAATTAAAGTTATCAATCAAAATTCTATATACTCCTGAAGTTTTAAGAATTTCTTTAATCTCATCAAGATTACGAGCTTCAACAATTATTTTAAGATCCTTATCAGTATCTGATAAGTATTTTTTTGTTTTCTCTATTGCTTTAGTAATTCCTCCAGCAAAATCAATATGATTATCTTTTAGCATAATCATATCATATAGCGCAAATCTATGATTCTCTCCGCCTCCTATCTTTACTGCCCATTTTTCTAAAGCTCTAATTCCCGGTGTTGTTTTTCTAGTATCCAGAATTTTAGTTCCTGTTCCTTCTAATAATTGTACAAACTGATTGGTCTTGCTAGCTATAGCACTCATTCTTTGCATAGCATTAAGCACTAATCGTTCTGCTTTAAGAATAGACTGAGAACTTCCTGAAACATAAAATGCAATATCTCCATATTTCACTTTTGATCCATCCTTTATCTTTACCTCAACCTCCATTTTGGGATCAACATAATTAAATACTTCTTTAGCAAAATCCACACCAGCTAATATTCCTTCATCCTTTACCAACAACTTAGCTCTACCAGTTGCCGTATCCGGAATGCACGCTAAAGAACTGTGATCGCCATCACCAACATCTTCTCGTATAGCATTTGCTATTATTAATTCAATTTCTGTATCAAATTGAGCTTTTGTAATCATATTGAATGGTTATTTTTGCTAAAGTAGGAAAAGAAGTTGGAAGTACGAAGTTGGAAGTACAAAGTCAATAAAGAAACTATATCAATGACTATTAAATTAATCGCAGTCGGCAAAACAGATCATAGACAACTACAAGATCTTATCTCTGAATACACAAAAAGATTAGGGTTTTATATCAAGTTTACTTTTGAAATTATACCTGATATCAAAAATTCTAAAAATCTCAGCGAGGCACAACAAAAAGATAAAGAAGGAAAACTGATTCTAAGTAAAACAACTACTTCTGATGTTCTAATCTTATTAGATGAAAATGGAAAGCAATATGACTCCGTAGGCTTTTCTCAACTCTTACAGAAACATATGAATAGCGGTATCAAACAATTGATTTTTGTTATTGGTGGACCATATGGATTTAGTCCTGAAGTATACAATAGAGCTAGCGGTAAACTTTCCTTATCAAAAATGACATTTTCGCATCAGATGATTCGATTATTTTTTATAGAACAGTTATATAGAGGTTTTACTATTCTAAAAAATGAGCCTTATCATCATCGATAAGACTCATTACTTATATTAGAAATGACTTAGTTATTCTCTTTAGTAACAAACTCTTCAATAGCTTTGTTTAACACAATTTGTTCCCTATTTTCAAAATTATCTTTCGTAATTTCTAGTAATAGATCAGGTTTAAGAGGATTTCCTTGAAGCATTTCTCCTTTTTTATTAACGGTTCTTGAATACGGTACGGAAAATTGAAAAAGCTCTATTCCGGGAACATCGTAATTTCTTTGATTATTATCTGTATACATTTTTCTTATATTCCCTTGGTCATCTATATAAAAAACAATGCCAATTAGAGCAAACGTAAGATCCGCAGATTGCGGTTGTCCAACAATGATTGCATTCCCATACTCTTTCATTCTATACACAAAATCATCTGCTGAACTTGCTGTTCTTTCATTTACTAAAACTATTATTTTTTTAACCTTTCGTTTAGCAGTTTCGTTAGGT
This sequence comes from Aquimarina amphilecti, assembly GCF_900109375.1. Classification (GTDB taxonomy): domain Bacteria; phylum Bacteroidota; class Bacteroidia; order Flavobacteriales; family Flavobacteriaceae; genus Aquimarina; species Aquimarina amphilecti. The sequence continues at coordinate 279,358 of NZ_FOAB01000001.1, read as the reverse complement.
TCAATATATTTCAATTCGCAACTGTTTCCGCCTCGACAGAAATCTCCTCTTGGCGGTAGAAAACTTCCATTTTCAGTTTTATCGTAAATCCCATTTTCTGAAATTTCGTCAAACCACCTATTTGCTCCAGGAAAACCATATGATAATGCAGTCCTAAGATCATTATCTTCAAGAATAGCTGTTTTCTTGTACTGTATTCTTAGATCTTTAAATTCTGATGGACAAAACTCTGCAAGAAATGATGAGTTTTCATTTCCGCCAGGATTATCCTGAACATCAAAAATCAGATAACTTATATCATTTTCTACCGATTTTAAACCATTTCTAATTTTTGTAATATCATTACAAACTGTAGAATCATTTACTGCTTTTGTGCACCTTAAATCATTATCGCCTCTATTATATGCAAAGTTTTTTATTTTGACTAAAGCTACATTATCTTTTATTAGTAACGCGGTTTTATAGCCTCTCTCTATCAATCGCCAGCCTTTGTATTGATCAATCTCAATTTGCTTCATATAACGATCATAGGAGGATTCAGCATCGTTATTAACAGAATAAGTAACTTCTTTTTTACTTCCATCTTCAAAAGTTATTTCATTTGGAAGATGACCATCCACTTTTAGCGAACCCTGTTCAAATCTATATTTAAAACTAGACTGACAAGTTCCTATTCCATTTGCTCTCGTTTCATAGTTTATAAATTTTTGAAAAATGTCTTTAATAGATTTATCATTAATTTTTGAAATTGTTCTCTTAGATTCTAAATCAAAAAACACAATTTCTGGATATGTAAATCCAATTTTAATTGAACTCTTTATCTTATCCTTTTTTTGTTTTTCTATCGGATAACTGAACTTAAAATAAGAATGTCCGCTTGTAAACCCTTTTCCAAAATCAAGAAATTTCTTTCTTAAACTTTTATAACTATCAGCCTTGATAAACTGTTTTTGATGATATGCCTTGTACTCATCCCAATTTACCTGTTTCGTTTTATTTCTTACCACTATAGCCTCTGCATCTACATATTCTATCTCGGAAATCATCAAATTATATAAATCTGATATTTGCTTAGTGGTAAGAAACTTCTTTTGACCCTGTTGAGCATTGATTGGAATGATATATATAAAAAACATCATCCATATAATAACTTTCTTCATTAAGGTATATTCTTTATTTATCTTTAATTAAATCTCTTAGATCGCTAAATGCATCTATCAAATCTTCTAACAAATCAATTGATAATGCTTCTTTATCCAAATAGACGGATAACTTTCCTTTTCTAAGTTTTACTTTATACCCTTCTTCTCCTTTACTGTTATAGTTCCAAGCGTATGAACCATAAACTTTAGACATTTTTGCTTCTAAATGATTATTAAGAAACTTTTTTACTTCATCAGTTTTATGTGATGGGAAACTTGCTTTTAAGGTATACGTATCATCTGTATTGGAAATAGAAATATTTACCTTATACCCTTTACCACCAGTATCATCACTAGAGTAATTAACTGTAACTTTAGAATTAGAACTTGTCTGTGCGTTGATCATCGGCATTGTAAATGCCATACATAACATAAGAATGATTGTTTTCATAATACTTGTTTTTTGATTAATGATTGATGTTTATAATTATCTATTTAACTTCTTTCTGATTCTGAAGTTAATTCTTTTAACTCCCTACCTATCTGTCCAAATCTCTTAATTAACTTATCTGATGCTAGTTCCTTATTAACGTTTATCCTTAGTCTGTTCCCTCTTAATTTCACTTCATATACCTCTTCATCCTCCAACTCTTTAGTCCATAAATAAGTATCCTCTTTTATTATCAAGTTTTCTTTTCCAAACTGATCAATTAAATATGATTTGACATTAGATTTCATATATTTCATAAAGCGTATTTTGATTCGATAATCATTATCCATGTCTAGTGTTACAAAAGATCTATAGAACTTTTTATTCTCATCATCTGTATCGTAGGTAAATGAAATTTCTGATGAGGATTTTGATGAGCTGGTTTCTGTTGTCTGTGCATTGGTTGTTAATAATCCCAATACTAAACTCGTAATAATTAAAATTAATGTTTTCATAATGTTTGTTTTTTGATTAATGATTGATATCATTCATAATATGCTTGAGTTTAATTTTTCATCCTTATGTATTATTCTGTATTGGATATTTTTTCATTAGAAAAATTCCATATAACAAGCAAGGTGAAATAAGTAAGGTAATTAAAATCGCATTTTCTAGTGAACCACTTTCACTTACAGTTTTCTTTACGGGAAGTCCAATTGTCTCAAAATCTCCTACAAAATCAATAATAGCATGGATAATAATTAAAGGATAAATTCTTTTAGTAACGACTAGTAACGTCCCGAACATAACACCAATAAATGTCGCATAAATAATTTGAGACAATTCTCCATAAAAGCCATTGTCAAAGTTTATTATATGTAGTAATCCAAAAAATAAAGAAGAAATTAATACAGATAAAATAATATTCTTTTTTGTACTACCCAGATGTTTTATTAAATAGGATTGCAAAAATCCTCTAAGACTTAATTCTTCCGCAAAACCTATTGACAATGCATATATTGCAAACACAAGAACATTAGGAGCTAGAAGTACTGTATTTATCTCATCTATCAATAACAAATTAAGCAATACTAAATAGACAAGAGGAAATAGTAAAAGGTACCATCTTTTTAGTTTTGTTTCTTTTATTCCTGCTATTTTAGAAAGTCCATTTTTTAGTATCAATAATATTGAAACTATGATCAAAAGGAGATTAGACCCAATATTTAAAAATGTATGTATTTGATATGAATCGACTCCTTTTTCTATTAATAAATCTGAAAAATATTCTCTAGACAATAAAATAGTTAGTATGGCAATTACAAAGAGTATAAGTTGATTCCAAAATTTTGAATTAATCATTTTATATGAATTTTTAGTATTATATAATGACTATAAATATTAGCAATGATTGCTATCCTATCTTGATTGTATATTTTTAAAATTAACTGTTGATATAATCTCTTTTAAATTCTTTTACAGCGTTCCATATTTTTTGTACGGAACGTATAATTTCTTTGCTTTCCTCTAAGGAGGTATTCATGAAAAATATAGCACCTACTTTTTCTTTTTTATTAAAGTACATCAAGGTCAATATTCCTGGATCAGAACCGTTATGACCCATTTTTCCAGAAGGAGAAACTTCCCAAAAATATCCGTAGTTATCCTTTAATTCTTTTTTACTATTGTACTGTTCTTTAGCTAATTTTGGGGACATCATCTCCCGAAATGACGTAGCTTTAAGTATATTATCTTCTCCATAATACCCTCTCATAAGACCTTGTAGATATAGAGACAATTCTCTGATACTACTTTTAAATCCGCCATCAGGATATGTAATTAATTTATAATTAGGGATTTTGTTACCGGCTTCTGTATAGGTAGAAGCACGATGTCCTTGGTAAATAGATTCATCCGACCAGCCAGAATTATTCATACCTAATGGATCTAAAATATATTTTTGCGTATACTCCGGAAATGACATATCCGTTGCTATTTCTATGATATACGCTAATAATGCCGATGCAATATTGGAATACTCATACCTATCACCAGGTTGATGTTTTAAAAAATTACTTTTTGTATACCATTCTCCTTTTGGAGTTAAATGATTTTTTAGAAAGCCCTCTAGACTATATGTCTTATTAGAGCTCATTACCTTCAATTCTTTGAGTTCTTTTTTAGTATAATTCTCTTTATTTAATACTACTGCATTTTCTATAACATAACTCTTTTCATATGCATCCGTATCTAAAATGGAAGATGTATGCGTAGCCAAATGTTCAACAGTAATTGGAATTTCTGGATATTTAGGATGGTTAATTTTAAATGGCAAAATATCATTTATTGGAGTATCTACTGTAAGTTTACCCTCTTCTATAGCTTTCATTAAAGCTATCCCAATAAAAGTTTTAGAAACAGAACCAATATTTTGTACTGTATTTACACTATATTTTTTATTAGTTTCTAAATCAGCATAACCAAATCCATTTTGATAAAGTATTTTATCTGGTGTCATTATAGAAACTCCAAAACCTGCTATTTTACTAGTTTTGTATATAGAATCTATTTTTTTATCAAACTGACTTACTGATGTTTGTGCGCTAATACAGAATGTAACTGTTAGACACAGAATGATACTCATTGTTCTCATAATTATTCGTTTTTTGATTGATTGATGATTGATGAAATCTATTATTCCAAATTAAACGTAAGGCCTACTCCCCTTACACTCTCTATTTTTATTTTATTATCTTGTTTAAAATATTTTCGTAACCTACTAATAAACACATCCATACTTCTACCAGAAAAGAAATCATCATTACCCCAAACATCTTTCAATAAATTTTCTCTTTTGATCATAGTGTTTTTGTGATCATACAAATACTGAATCAAAACTGTTTCTTTTTCTGTAAGTTTCTGTCGTTCTCCATTAAGTTTCAAACAGTGATTAGTTGCCTCAAACTTATAATCTCCAATAACGATAACTTCTTCGCGTACGGGCTCAATTTTCTGAGATCGTTTTAAAATATTCTGAAGCCTTAAAACTAAAATATCTGCTTCAAATGGTTTAACTATATAATCATCAGCTCCTAATTTTAACCCTCTGATTTTGTCTTCTTTCATTTTCTTTGCGGTAAGAAATACAAAAGGAATTTCTGGGTTAATCTCTATTACTTTTTCTGCTAAAGTAAATCCATCCATTTTAGGCATCATAACGTCAAATACGCAGATATCAAATTGTTCTTCGGAAAATACTTGTAAAGCCTCTTTTCCATCCTGAGCCCAAACTACACCGTATCCATGAAGCTCTAAATATTGTTTTAAAATACTTCCGAAATCAAAATCATCTTCTGCTAATAATATATGCTTCATAATTATATATGTGTCGGTATTGTAATTGTAAACGTAGTTCCTAAATCTTGTTTACTCTCTAATTTGATATTACCTTGATGTGCTTTTACTATTTGATTCGTATAAAAAAGCCCAAGACCTAAGCCTTTTACGTCATGTAGATCTCCTTTGGCTACGCGATAAAACTTTTCAAAAATCTTACGTTGTTCCTTATCCGAAATTCCTATTCCATTATCATGGATAGATATCTCATACATATCATCTTTAAGATATGTTCTAAAAACAATATCAACCTCTTCCTTACCATATTTTACTGCATTATCAAGAATATTAAGTATTGCTGTAGTAAACATAAACTTATCAATACTAAGATGTACTTCTCTAAATTCAATCTTAGAAGTAATAGTTACATTCTTATTCTGAACTGATAACTCAAAATCCTTTAAAACATTCTGAAAATAAGTATCATCTAATATCTCTTCTTTATTAAGTACTATTTCTTCGGACCCTAAGCTATTAGTAACTACCTGATCTACTAGTTTTTGTAACCTATTATTTTGACGATCCAAAATATCTAATGTATTAGAAAATGCTTCTGGAGAATTATGTATTTCGGTTTTCTTTAAACTCTTAGTAGCAATTCCTAAAGTAGCCATTGGAGTCTTAAGTTCATGAGTAATATTATTGATGAAATCCGTTTTTATATCCGCTAGTTTTTTCTGGCGAATTAAGTTTCTTATGGAATAAAACATAAGGCTTACTACAAAAAGAAACAAAACAACAGAGAAAACAAATAATGTTGCCATCTGCTTAAACACTATCTTTTTCCATCCTATAATATTGATATAATCTATAGTTCTCACTTCTATATCTAATGAGACATTTATCATATCATTATTAATTTCATTTTCATAATCCATATCAGTAAACCAACGTGCTTTACTCATAACTACTTCATCTTCTTTAGAAAACTTTTCTCCAAAAGAATAAACATTTTCTCCATTTGATTCAGAAAAAATAGAATCCATCTTTTCTCCATCAAAAATCACAATGCTTTTAATATCTTTTTTGTATTGTATATCATATTCTAAATTCCGATTTGCAATTTCTTTTTTATAATAGGCTACAAACAAATGATTTAAAGAATCTGTTATGGGTCTAAATCTATTCAGGGCCTCTTTCTTCTGAATATTATTCTTTTTATATTCTATAAGACTCTCACTTAAATAAGTATACCAAACCTCTGCTAAAGAATCCATTTCTACAGTATTATCTATAGTACTAATGGCTTTTTTAGTTTCTTTAATAAAAACATCTTTTTTTAATTGATACGTATTATGTATCAAGTAAGCTTGTATTGCACATAACGCTATTAAAGCTACCGCAGATGTAGTAATCAGTATGTTTACCTTTTTTTTCATTACAAAGATGAATTAATGATATCAATGGCTTTCTGCAATTGATCTTGGGAATCTAAGATATAATGTTTTGGGCTAAAATCTTCTCTAGGAATCCCATTTATATGAAATAACTTTTCTACTGGAAATTGAAATCCAATATTAGTTTCTGGTAGTGTATAGTTGTAAATTGCTCCTAATAAACCTCCCATATCAGTACCAACTACTTCCGCCCTATTTAATCCATCAAATCCAATGGTTATGCCTTCTCCCATACTACCAGTCCATCGTCCACAAAGAATAACTAAAGGTTTCTTATAAATTTCCCCTCTGGGAGAAACCAATTCAATAGTATTTCTCTTTACTCCATATAATTTTTCTTCATATGTAAAACTATGCTGCTGATATGGCGCTTCTTTACTTATAAAAGACCCTATAATTGCTCTCGCTACGGTAGTATTTCCTCCGCTTGGTGTATCCCTAAGATCTAAAACAATCCCTTTAGTGTTTTGAAGATTACTCAATACTTTATCAAAAGTCTTAATAGTACCATTATTACCTAGAGAATTATTGATTTTAATATAACCAATATTGTCGCCTATAACTTTGGATCCCACTAATTCAGTGGCATTGTTATTTTTTACATTTTCTATATTGAATGTTAATGAGTCATTAACATTAATACTTCTTTTCGTATTATGTGTACCTGCTAACAAAAGATTAGCCGCATACTCGTACATTTTGACAGTATGTTTTGTAACACTTTTAGGTAAAAACTTTTTTATAGCTTCTGAAATTGCAATACCATTATATCCAGTTACTTCCATTCCTAATAACAATCCAGATTTTTCTGCAGGAAAACCTTCTCTAATCCCAGATATAACAAATCGATTATTATCATATGAAACCCAAATATCAGTACCTGTAGGGATAAGTCTGCTTGAAGAAGCTAAATTTGTATTAAGACCTATATGCCCATTATACAATTCATTATTAGTCATTTCTAATAAACGAACAAAATCATCACCCCTCTGAATGGTATCTACAGAAGGTTGATAAATCCTTCTTACTTCATTCCAATCTACATTTTGAACATCAAAATAAGCGAAATATTGATCAACTGTATTCCAATAATAATCAAAGTCTTTTTGATATTTAGTTTGTGCAATAGAACTATACGTTACTAAAAAAATGATGATGATTCTAAACATTACTATTCGTTTTTTGATTGTTGATGAGATCAAATGTATAAGATAGCCTGGATCAAAACGAGAAATTAAGCATCGTTAACCGACCATTAACGTTAACAAAGTTTAGTAACCTTATAAAACAAGGAAAGGAAGAAGTTAAGTTAATACGTCCTCAAAAAAGATTAATTACTACATTTGCGAACAAATCAAACCAATCCTATATGCAAGCATATTTAAAGCTGATTAAATTTGATAATCTTATTCTTATAGCCTTAGCGCAATTGTTTATTAAATATGGTCTTTTTGAACCTTTTGATATTGACATTACATTAAATGCATTCGGAATATCACTTTTAATCGTTTCCACTATTTCCCTAGTGGCAGCAGCAAATATTATGTTACATATTCAGAATAAAGAATATGCTATTATCGAGGAAACATCTGAGGCGGTTATATCTGAAAAAATAATGAATCGTCTTTTCATAATTTTTAATGTTATAGGTGTTGCTATCGGTTTCTATTTATCAAATATCATAGGAAAACCAAAGCTTGCTGCTTTGTTCATTGTAGTATCTGGTGTATTTTATATTTATACCACATATTTAAAGGAAATTTTAGTTTTAAAAAATATACTTATTGGTGTTCTTATGGCGTTGGGATTGATTGGGGTAACTATTTTCGACTTACTTCCTGCTATCACTGAGCAAAATAGGGTTTCCCAAAAAGTAATATTCTTAATAGTAGTAGACTATTCTATTTTTGCATTCATAATAGTTACAATAAGAGAAATTCTAAAAGATTGTATACATATAGATAGAGATCATAATGCTGGATTACCTACAATACCTATTACTTTGGGAAAAGAGCGTACTACAAAACTAATTAGTGGCCTTACATTAATTCCTATTGGTTTGATTATTTATTATGTCTATACATATTTATTCAATAATTCTATCGCTGTAGTTATTGTTTTAGGATTACTAGTTGCGCCATTATTATATTTTATGTTTAAAAGTTGGGGAGCAGAAAACAACAAAGAATTTAAAACTTTAAGTCTTATCTTAAAAATAGTTTTATTTATAGCATCATTATCCCTACTACTTTATCAATTTATTCTAAAATAAGATATGCTTAAACAAGTTTTAAAAGGTTATAATTTAATTCTCGCATCAGGATCACCCAGAAGACAACAATTTTTTAAAGATTTGGATTTGGATTTCACTATTCAATTAAAAGAAGTAGATGAAATTTATCCTGATCACCTTAAAGCAGTCGAAATTTCTGATTATCTAGCTAAACTAAAAGCAGCTGAGTTTACAGATTTAAGAAAAAATGATATCCTTGTTACCAGTGATACTATTGTCTGGCATCATAATAAAGCTTTAGGAAAACCAAAAAATCTTCAGGATGCTAAAAATATGATCGCTTCTTTATCTGGAGAAACACATGAAGTAATTACATCTGTTTGTTTTAAGACTACGACTACGACAACAGTTATCAATCAAACTACGAAAGTCACTTTTAAAAAACTAAGTAGTGAAGAAATAACATACTATGTAGACACTTTTTCTCCCTTGGATAAAGCGGGTTCTTATGGAATACAAGAATGGATCGGATATATTGGAATTACAAATATAGAAGGCAGCTATTTTAATGTAATGGGATTACCTGTACAACTTGTTTATGAAACGTTAATGGAACTTGTAGAATCATAGCTTTATCGTAATTTAGTTTTACTAATTGGTAAGATTATAAGAACCTATCAACTTTATTTTGAATATAAATTTATTTCAAAATAAATACTCTAGAGAATTACAAAATCTAAAAAAATACTCCTATGAAAAAGCCATTGCTCCTTTTTGGATTACTAGGTGTTTTGATTATTATTGCTTGTAGCAATATCAAAGCAGATGAAAAGATTAAAAATATTGAAAACGAAGAAACAGTACTAACACCAGCAAAAGAACTTTCTGAAGATTTCAAGAAATACTGGTATGCTGGAAATGCAGAAATAACATCGTACAAATTGGAACAAGCCAGATATGGTGAAATGAGAGAAGGAAAAGCAGTTCTTGTATATGTTACCGAAGATTTTCTAGTAAATGAGCAAGTAAAGGCGGATTACCAAAATCCAGATAATATTCCTATTCTAAAATTAAATGCTACCAAAAAGTTTAATACTGGTATATACCCTTACTCAATTATGCAAAGTATATTTTACCCTGTTGCTAATAATCAACACGCATTAAAAGTATCTAGTTCTATGCAAGAATGGTGCGGACATGTATACGCACAATTAAATAATCGAGAAAAATATGAACTTATGTCTCACTCATATTTTCAGGGAGAAGCTGATCAAAATTTCAAATTGGACAAAGATATTCTTGAGAATGAATTATGGACTAAAATCCGAATAGATCCAGAAAACCTGCCACAAGGAGAATTAAAAATCATTCCATCACTAGAATACTGTAGACTTAAACATATAGAAATCAAGGCATATACTGCAAAAACCACACTACTAGAAGATGCCAATTATAGTACATATACCATAGAATACCCAGAACTAAATCGAAGTATTAGTATTTCCTTTACCACTTCCTTTCCGCATGAAATAGAAAGCTGGACAGAAACTTTTAAAAGTGGTTTTGGTTCTAATGCAAAAGAATTAGTTACCAAAGCAACTAAACTAAAAAGTATAAAATCTCCTTATTGGAGCAAGAATAGTAACAAAGATGAAGTCTTAAGACAAGAATTAGGACTTTAATTTTTTTCAAAAAGATCTACTTAAATTAATAATATAATTATGAAATTAACTGAAACAGAAATTACAAGCCGATTAAAAACAATGGATGGTTGGGAATATGAAGACAATGCACTTCATACTTCTTTTGAGTTTGAGAACTTTAAGGATGCTTTTTCTGCTATGTCACGCATAGCATTCGAGGCAGAAGCTTTAAATCATCATCCTGATTGGTCTAATGTGTACAATGTAGTAAACATATCGTTATCTACTCATGATGCCGATGGCGTTACTGAAAATGACTTTAAATTAGCCAGAGCAATTGATGGAATTGTAGAGGAAGAATAAAATATAAATCAGAAATGAATATCGATTTGTGAAACTTTTTGTTTCTACTTATGTTTGTATTCAGATTTTAAATTTAGATTATGGGAAGAGCTTTTGAGTTCAGAAAGGCACGTAAAATGAAACGTTGGTCGGCAATGTCCAAAGCATTTACACGTATTGGTAAAGATATTGTAATGGCTGTAAAAGAAGGTGGTCCAGATCCAGCTTCTAACTCACGTTTAAGGGCTGTAATACAGAATGCAAAATCTGTAAACATGCCTAAAGATAATGTAGAGCGTGCCATTAAAAAAGCCTCTGACAAAGATCAAAGCGATTATAAAGAAGTACTTTTTGAAGGATATGCACCTCATGGTATTGCTATTCTTGTAGAAACTGCTACTGATAATAATAACCGAACGGTTGCTAACGTACGATCATATTTTAATAAATGTGATGGTAACTTAGGTACATCAGGATCTGTAGAGTTTATGTTTGATCATAGCTGTAATTTTAGAATTAATGGAGAAGGTCTGGACCCAGAAGAATTAGAACTAGAATTCATTGATTTTGGAGCAGAAGAAGTATTCCAAGACGAAGATGGTATTCTAATCTATGCCCCTTTTGGAAGTTTTGGAGCGATACAGAAAGAACTAGAAAGTAGAGAAATTGAAATTTTATCTTCTGGATTCGAACGTATACCACAGGTAACTAAAAAACTTACTGCAGAACAAGCTGCTGACGTAGAAAAACTTTTAGAAAAAATAGAAGAAGATGATGATGTACAAAATGTATATCATACTATGGAAGAATCTTCTTCTGACGAATAACTAAAAGTATAACCACACCTTATAAAAAGACTGTCTATAAAAGACAGTCTTTTTTGTTATGTTTAATTACTCTTTTCGACAAATTAAAAAATCAATATGATTATGAAAAAATGGATTTTTTTAGTGTTTATCTTAATAGGGTTATTTTCTCAAGCTCAAAATATGACTAATGAGATATTAGGTGAAATAATTACTCGAAAAGCAGATACATTAGCAGGAATCACTGGTAACTGGCAATTAGTATATAAAGACACGCCAATGTTATGTGTTACGGATCAGAAAAATAATAGGATGCGTATCATAGCCCCGATTATGGAATCAAAAAATTTAGATAAAGATTTATTGCTAGATTCTATGACTGCTAATTTTCACTCAGCATTAGATGTAAAGTACGCCATTTCTAATGGTATTCTTTGGTCAGCTTATGTTCATCCGTTAAAAGAACTTACCACAGAACAGGTAGAAAGTGCTATCTCACAAGTATATTATGCTGCTAAAACTTTTGGAACAACATTTTCTAGCACTGAATTGCTTTTTGGAGCTGGTGCATTAGAAGAAAAAAAGAAAGAACCAAAAAAAGAGATAATTAAAAAGGAAAATACTGAAAAATTCTAAACTTCGGATTCGGGCTCAAAACTATATGCCGGAATCTTACCTTTTACACCTTTAAAGAAAGTATACATAAATTGTAAATCTTTATCAAGATCATTTGTTGGGTAAAAAGGATCAGAAATTACTATTTGTTTCTTTCCAAAATCAAAAGCAACCATAATAATAGGAACTTCTGCAGCCACAGCTATATAATAGAAACCTGTTTTCCAAGTAGACACTTTTTTTCTAGTTCCTTCTGGAGCTAATGTTAATCTAAGCTCATCTCGTTTCTCAAATTCCTTTGCTATTGCTTCGACTTTATTTTGCCCTGGAGTTCTATCTAAAGCTATTCCACCAACTTTCCTAAAATACCAACCAAATGGCCATCTAAAAAGTTCTTTCTTTCCCATAAAACTAATTTTTACACCGTTTATCTTCCGGATTAACAACCCTAAATAAAAGTCGTGCCAACTAGTGTGAGGTACTGCTATAACAACACATTTCTTAATAGTTTCACTACTGAAATCTCCTATCATCTTCCATCCCATTATTTTATAAAATATAAAAGATGCTAGTCTCATCATAGTAACTTTAAGTATTAAAGATTAATTATAAAGTACGATAAATGTCTTTAAGTTTATCGGCATTAATCTGTTCTTGCCAATTCTTTCCTAATGCATTTTCCCATAAAGGCACTAGACCAAGAGCAACAGAAGCCATTGTATCTAATTGTTCTTCAGAGGCATTAGCACAAACTCCGACCGGTAAATCAATTTTATGAACTTCTTTCATTTTCTTAAAAAGAGCCACACCTTCTGGATAATAATCTCCTAGTTTATCAAACACGATACAATTACCAATTCCGTGCTTAGTACCCAAAACATATGCTAATCCATAGCTCATAGCGTGAGCAACTCCAACTTGGGAATATGCTATACTCATTCCTCCATGCCAAGAAGCCATCATTAATTTAGCATCTGCTTCCTCTTTATCCAATGTATCTTCTAGAAAAATTTCTTTACAAAGATCGTATGCTTTTTCACCATAACTTTGACTAAAAGCATTAAGATATGTTCCTTTTAAAGATTCTATACAATGAATATAACAATCCATGCCGGTATAGAACCATTGATCTTTAGGAACATCTTTTATTAATTCTGGATCCAAAATTACTTGATCAAAAGGTGTAAAATCAGAATTAATACCTAATTTTTTTTCAGGACCTGTCAATACTGTTGTTCTTGACACCTCTGCTCCTGTACCAGAAATTGTTGGAATCCCTACGTGATATACAGCTTTATTGTCTACCAGATCCCAACCTTGGTATTCTGTAGCACTTCCTGTATTATTCATCATTATAGCTACCGCTTTTGCTAGATCCATTATAGATCCACCACCGATACCTATAATACCACTTGGTGTAAAACTGTATGTGTTTTTAAAATCAGAAACTAATTGATCTACTTGAGAAGTTTTAGGTTCATCTTTTGTGGAAACATACACTATACTATCATTACCTGATAACTGTATTCTATCTTCTATAAATGCTTTGTTATTTTCAAAAACATCATCAACAAGATAGATAAAAGGGGCTCCATTTTTTCTTTCAGAAGAGAGGATTTGTCCTAGTTGATTAAAAGATCCTTTACCAAAAACCACTCTTGGCACCATAGGAAAATTCTTATGGATAGATTCTTTAATTTTAGGAGTAACCATAGATGTACTATTCAAAAGATTTTGTTTATTAATTAAATTCCTTGCTTTTTCTAAATCTTCAGGGGTATCTATTTCCACACCTTCATGGTGTGTCTCTATCATTTTAATATTCTTACCATATTCTAGATACCTAATACATTCAATTTTTTCAGAAGCTTCTAAAGTTCTCATCGGTAGGCGATAAAAATCAAGAATTGCTTGCTTTCTAAATGCATAAATACCTTTATGTTTAAAATACGTATGATTAATTTCTTTATCTCTAGGATATGGTATTGGAGCTCTTGAGAAATATAGGGCATAATCATCTTCGTCTACAATCACCTTAACACTATTTGGGTTAACAATATCGTCCCAATCAGTCATTGGTGTCATAAGACTTGCCAAATCAATTTTATCAGCGTCTTCACCTTGAAACACTTCTAAAACCTTTTCTAGACTTTCTCTTTCTGTGAAGGGTTCATCCCCTTGAACATTAACGACAATGTCAATATCCATGTTTTCTACTGCTTCTGCTATTCTATCGCTACCACAGTCGTGCTCTTTAATACTCATAATGGCTTTACCGCCATGAGAAGTAATTTCTTTAAATATAATCTCGCTATCCGTCACTACGTATACTTCACTAAATAGTGAGGTACTTACTGCAGCTTCATATGTTCTTAAAATGACAGATTTTCCCTCAAGATCTTGCATTAATTTCCCAGGAAATCGGGAAGCAGCGTATCTCGCAGGAATCATTGCGATAGTTTTCAAGTTAGTATTGTTCAAAATTGCTTGCTTTTGCAGGTCAAAAATAACTTTTTTAAATCGATTTTCCAGAAGAGCGGGAGAATAGTTTTTTATAAACTTTTCTTAAACCAAAAAACAACAGTATTACCATAATTATGGCTATGAACGGAAGAAAAACGGATAATACCGACATAATCGTTGCTGTACCTGTTTCTACCGTAGCGATTATAGGATTAGCTAATCCACCCGTTGTAGCGGATGATGTTAATCTTGATGCTCCCATTGTGCTTTTTACAGTTGCCGCTGTTCCTCCACCTGCAATAATAGCAAGAGCCCAAGTAACTACAGGACTCAAATTCGCAACAGTCGATACCATAACTGCCGTCCCTGCTATTGCTGCAAGCGGAATTGCTATAGTATCTAACAAATTATCAAACCAAGGAATATAGTAAGCTAATATTTCGACTACTGTAGCTATAGATAAAACGATTAATGCCGTGTTACTCCCTACCCACTCCCAGTCAGAATTTAATGGAATAGCACCATAATGTCCTGCTAAACTAACCGCTAACAAAGGTAAAAAAACCCTAAATCCAACAGACGCGGCTAATCCAACTCCTAAACATATACTTATTATTGTTTCTTGCATTTGAAAAAAAATTAATTTTCGATAAAAAAATCATCCTTAAATCCGATAAGATACAATTTTTCTTTAGCTCTAGTGACCGCTGTATACAACCATCGTAAATAATCTTTATTAACACCGTCCGGAAGATATGGTTGTTCTATAAATACAGTATCCCATTGTCCTCCTTGCGATTTATGACAAGTAATTGCATAAGAAAACTTTACTTGTAATCCGTTAAAAAATTTATTGTTTTTAACACCTAAAAACTTCTTATACTTAGATTTTTCTCCTTCAAAATCTTTCATCACTTCCTGATACAGTTTATTAGAATCTTCATAGGATAAAGAAGGACTCTCAGAAGTTAAGGTATCTAAAATAAGAACTGTTTCCAACGGTTTCTGATCTGGGTAATCAACCATTACAACCTTAACTTCAGCAAAACGAAATCCATATAATTCCTTTATTGCATATATCTCTAAAATTTTAATAATGTCTCCATTCGCAATAAACCCTGCCTCGCTCTTATTATCCAACCAGAAGTAATTATTTTTTACAACCATCAAATAATCTCCTGAAGAGAGTTCCTCTTCTTGAAAAAGTATTCTAGATCTAATTTGTTGATTGTAAATATTCGCTCTTTTATTGGATCTTAATATAATGACTGATTCTTCATGACCTGAACTAGCATACGAATCATTCAAGGCATCCATTATATCGTGTCCATCAATAAGTCTAACGATATCAGGGTATCCTTGTACGTCAAACTGAAAAGATTCATAAAAGCCATCATTTAATAATTCCCTTAGTGAAGTTGCGTTCATTAAAACACCACTATTTTCTGCCTGTCTTACTACTTCGTCTAATTCAATCTGTATGACATCCTTATTAAACCCCATCGATAATGTATCTGGATCTAATGCTGGACTTACCTCTAATTTTACAGGTGGTAACTGCGCAGTATCTCCAATAAATAAAATTTTACAATTATGACCAGAATACACATACATCATTAAATCATCTAGCAAAGACCCATTCTCAAACAATTTACTATCACTAGGTGTATCAGGGATCATAGAAGCTTCATCTACAATAAAAATAGTATTCCTGCTTTTATTTTGTTTTAACTGAAAAGCAAGTCCACCACTACTATTTTTTTTAGGATAATAAATATTTCTGTGTATTGTCTGTGCGTGTCGCCCAGAATAGTTGCTAATCACCTTTGCAGCACGACCTGTAGGAGCCAATAAAACGGAACTTAGCTTCGCTTTCCATAAGTTTTTCACTAAAGTTCCTATTAAAGTTGTTTTTCCTGTTCCAGCGTACCCTTTTAATAAAAAAAGTGAATCTTTTGTGCCTGACAAAATAAAAGTAGAAAGCTTCTGAAGTACAATATCCTGTTTTAGAGTCAGTTCAAAAGGAAAATCATCTTTTAATAATTGATAAAACTCTGTTTCCCTCATGAAATATACGTATTCCTTAAATCCATAATCTGTTAATAAATCAAAGATAGTAATGATTTTTTGGCTATAAACTTTTACGATTAAAAAAAAATTGTAGATTTGCGTATACACTAATGTCTAAAAGCTAAATTATAAAATGAAAATTGTTCTTCAATTAGTTCTATGGGTAGTTATCGCAGCCTTGGGATACATGGTATACGATTCTGTAATGGGTCCTGTAAGATTCAATAAAGTAAAAAAGGTGCGTTATGCAAAAGCCATCGAAAACCTTAGAGATATCCGACAAGCAGAATTAGCCCATAAAACGGTAGTTGGTAAATTTGAAAAAGATCCAACCAAATTAATTGCTTTTATAGATACAGCAAAGTTTACACTTACACAACGTAGAGATTCTAGTTTTGTAGCATTCAACAAAATATTACAAATTGATGAGCCAAGAGATACTGTTGTAGTAGATACACTTGGTTATGCCTCTGTTAAAGATTCTTTATTTAAAGGAAGTGATCGATACAAAACAATGATGAATGTTCCTGTAGATGGTAAAGATGCTAAGTTTGATCTTGACGCTGGCTTTATCGATAAGAATGGAATTCGAGTAAGCGTTTTTGAAGCAAGAGTAGCAAAAGATATTTTACTACACGATCTTGATAAAGATTTATTGTTCCAAGAAAAGCAAGTAGTATCAGTAGAAGGTGTAGATGGACCTTTTTTATCAGTAGGTTCTATGCAAGAAGTAAATACCACAGGTAATTGGCCAAAAACGTATGACTCAAATACAAAACAGGAGTAACACCACAGGTAATACAAAATATACATTGTCCATTCAGGTAAGCTTGAATGGACTTTCTTTTTGTGCAGTAAATTCTGAAAATGAAATTATTACTTTAGAACAGGATAATTTTGGTATACGTTTATCTCCTGAACAAGTATTAAACAAAATCAAATATATTCTTGATCACAATACACATTTAAAATATGATTTTGAAACTGTAGAGGTAATTTATCAAAATGATCTGTACACTTCAGTTCCTAAAGCTTTATTTGATCCTGAGCTTCTAAAAGATTATTTAAAATACAATATCAAGGTATTAGAAAATGATTTTATAGCGTATGATGAACTAAATCAGCATGAGATAGTAATTGTGTATATTCCCTACACCAACATCACCAATTTCTTTTTTGAAACATTTGGATCGTTTACCTACAAACACTGCTCAACCATACTAATTGACAATATTTTATCTAGAGAAAAAAATAGCGAAAACACCAAAGTTTATGCTCATATGAACTCTACATCTTTCGATTTAGTTGTTGTTACTAAAGGAAAATTGGTTTTGAGCAATTCATACATACATGAAACTGATGAAGATTTTCTGTATTATGTAATGTTTGCTGCAGAACAATTAAGATTAAACCCTGAAGAATTACAACTAGTTTTTCTAGGAGATATTTCTAAAGACAGTTCTTATTATACTATAGCTCATAAGTATATTAGAAATGTGAGTTTTGGAAATAGAAACAACTCCGTACAGCTACCAGAAACAACAACTCCTATTGCTGAGCACGAACATTTTGTTTTACTAAGTCATTTTTGATATGAGAATTATTTCAGGAAAATATAAAGGAAAAAGATTACAGGCTCCAAAAAAACTGCCAGTACGGCCTACAACAGATATGGCCAAAGAAGGATTATTTAATATTCTAAACCATCATTATGTTTTTTCTCAGGTAACTTTATTAGATCTTTTTGCTGGAACAGGAAATATCAGTTATGAATTTGCCTCACGTGGATCAGAAAACATCACATCAGTCGATACTAACTATGGATGTGTCGGCTATATAAAGAATATTGCCAAAGAACTTGATTTCAACATTGAAACTATAAAAAGTGATGTCTATAGTTATTTAGAAAAAGTAAAAAGAAAATCTGACATCATATTTGCAGACCCTCCTTATGATTTCGGCACGGAGCAGTTTACCAAAATTGCCGAATTGGTTTTTGCTAATGACCTACTCAATGAAGAAGGTATTTTAATCATCGAACATTCTAAACACACATCTCTAGAGAATGCTCCTAATTTTAGAAATGCTCGTAAATACGGCGGATCCGTTTTTAGTTTTTTTGAAAAAGAGCAATCCTAAAAATTTATTAAAAGATTCATAAGGATCCTTTTAACTTAAACACAACTTTGGTCCACACAATTTTGTAGAACTTCCACAAAGTTGTTATTCATACTAGCGAAGAATTTATCTTGAACATGATATAACAAATTAAATTTTTCACATTATGATTAACAAAATCAAAAATTTAGGAACCTCTTTAAACAAAGAACAACAAAAGGAAATCAATGGTGGAAACATTGCTGGTAGAAGATGCAACAGTAATTCTGACTGTTGGAATATGTCTCCTTTTTTAGGACCTGGAGATGTTTCATGTAGATACAGTACATTTTCTGCACACAAAGTATGTCTATTTAATTAAGAAAGAATATTTCTTATAATACTAAAAGGAGTCTTATGATACATTTGGCTCCTTTTTTAGTACCAAATAGTTTATTTGTTTTTCTTCTTAGGAGAAACTCTAAATTCTCTTCTAGCCTTTATTTTATTATATAATAAAACTACTATAACTACAAGTCCTAATAATGCAAAACCTCCTTTTCCGAGAAGATACTCTATAATATCCATATTCTTTTTGTGTACAGTCGGTGAAGAAGAAGTATACTTACAAACACATAGTAAAGTAAATCTATGGTTATTTTTAATTATCCAGCCATTACAGAAGTCCGGATAGAATACTCGTCAATGGTAGAGAGGTTACTAAGGGAATGAATCTGACTCGATGTATTACTTATAATATCTTCATAATACGCTAATGTTTTTGCATCAAAACCAGGTGTATCTTCTGCCGTAATTTTAAATATATCCATCTGATAAATAAAATTATTCAGGATATGATGGCTAGAAGATAACATTGCCTTATAAATCTTTAATTTTGCATTTTCTAATTTGATTTTTTTTACACGTCTACGCATATCAAAGATCAAGAAAACAGAAAATATCATAAGGGGAAGAATAAATTCGCCAAAATTAAACTGTTCTATACTAGCTAAAAAAGATAATACTAATTCGAAAAGATCAAGTTCTAAAAAAATAGATGAGAAATACAGGAATGCGGATATTGCAAATCCGATAATCGTTAGTTTGTAGTTGTTCATTATAGGGGGTAATGAGTTTTAATATTCGCGTGATTTGATATGTTTTTTTTTATTTATTATGATTATTCACAATCCATGTGTTAATTAAATCATATTAGGGTCCAATCGTTAAGCCTGATAAATGTACACAAAATTTTAATAAAAAAACCGTTTAGATACAATTTATTAACAATGCATGCATAGTTATTCACAATTTGATTATGTTTAAGATATGTGTAGTGCATGATAAACAATCTCTTTACAAGAAAAATATTATAAAAAAAAAAAAAAAACAGAAAGCAACTTCGTGCGAAGTTGCTTTCTGTTTTTTTAAGTGTACAAAATCCGACTACGGTACACATACCCCTATGAAACCGTAGTCATTGATTATTTTAGTAATTACGTGTTCAATAAATGCCTACCATAATTATTGAATTATGTTCTTACTATTAGTAAGTGTCATTAAACCAAATTTTGTTACTGTCGTTTTTAATATTTTTTTATTTTATTTTTTAATTCAATATTATTCTACTGAATATCGGGTAGCAATCACTCTAGCGCCAGAATGGGTAATTCTTTCTACAGATATGTACATTTTGTACAATCATATGTGGATACAGAAATAGAAAAAATACATAATAAATTGGAAGTTTATTAAGCTTTTTTCTATCGTTTACAAACAACAAAGCCAATAGAAATAGCGGCTTTGTTGTTTGTAAATCATTCTCAGAGTATGGTCGCTGGCGCAAGTTTGCAACTTGTGCATAAGCCTTTTATTATACTAATCCAAAGAAATAACCATCACTGTCTATTCTTAAAACAGTATGATCTTCTTGATAATTTTTTGCACTACTATACTTCCAACCTATAGGATCCGTTACAAAACCAGATAGGACCGGATTATTATGAATATAATCTATTTTTTGTTCAATCACCTTATCCGTCCATAACTCAATAGGTTTATTATGATGTTGCCAAAATTGATATTTGTGTACATTCCCTTGCTTCTTACCTGCCTGTTCGAACATCCACAATAACCATTCTTTTCTGCTTTCTTGTGGATTTTTTTCTATAGTTTCAATTACTTTCTTTGAAGTATATCGCTTAAAATCTCTTAGTAATTCCATTGGTTGTTCATTACTGGATCTAAAAACAAAATGTATGTGACTAGGCATAAAACAATATGCATATACTTCCATTCCTTTTTCTTTTCTGCAATAGTCTACACTTTCTGCTAATACATCAAAATATATTTGTCTAGTAAATACATCTATCCAGTATACCGTAGCAAAAGAGACAAAATAGAGCCCTTTTTTATTATGAAATTTATATTTTCTACTCATTAATAACCCTCTTATATATACTAGTGTTAGTCGATAAAGAATTGTTACCTAGTAAAAATGAATATTTGATGAAACTTAGATTGTTGGTACTAGTTTACAACAAGTGTCTACTAATACATTATTATTTATAAACACAAAAGCTACTCTATATATAATTCGAACAGCATTTTTTAGTTTTTTTGCTACCGCTCGACTCCTGTCGAGTGGACATAAGAGTAAACAAAAAATTCACAAACAATAAAAGATAAAAACTAACTATTACAATTGGTTTTTATCTTTTTATATTATGTATTTCTTAACAGATATGGTACCCGACAGAGTCGAGCACTAGCAAGCAATCATTCGAGCGCCATCAGGGGACAGAGTCGAGCACTAGCGAGCAATAATACGAGCGCCATCAGGGGGTATTTCTTAACAGATACGGTACCCGGCAGAGTCGAGCATCAGCCATAATTCATTCGAGCGCTATCAGGGTACTATTAAAAATACTCTCATTTATTCTTGACCTGTAAAAGTAGATGTTCTTTTGCTACCGCTCGACTCCTGTCGAGTGGACATAAGAGTTAACAAAAATTCACAAACAATAAAAGATAAAAGCTACCGGTTACAGTAGCTCTTATCTTTTTATATTATACATTTTCTAACTGATACGGTACCCGACAGAGTCGAGCACTAGCGATCACTCATTCGAGTGCCATCTGGGGCCATCAGAAGAGTACTAGAGCAAACTAATTTCCTATAGCATCTAGAAAACCATCATTTTTAGCAAAAATAACAACCTTAAACCTACCATTTGTAATTTCTAGCATATCACTAGGATCTGAAGAATTATATACTTTACAATTAAAAACACCTTCTGCTACATGAAAAAACTTATAAAGATCTCCTGCTATTAACTCTTGCTGTAATTCTATAGAAGTAATCCTAAAACCACTACCTGTTTGATCTCCATATTTTGTAGAATAATCCTCACCATTAAGAACATACACATATTCTATCCCTTTACCAAAACTGGTATTATCAATATATGATTCATTACCTACTACAAAAAGTTCTTTAAATACTGCCAACTCTGCATCTGAACCACAAGAACCATCATAAAAAGCATTGAAATTAAAATAACTACTTGGTAAAACCGCATCATTAATAGCTGTAAAGCCAGCATCATATGAGTATACACAATTACTGTTCCCTATGATATCTATACCGCCACTAGCTAATGTGTATGTAGGTATTGTCGTGGATCCTTCATTTACTCCAGCATCAAATCCCACTCCATCAAGATCCGCAACAATAAAAAAATCAAAACTTGATCCACTTCCTGCATCTCCATCATCACTAGAACAGCCAACGGTAAAAACACTAATTAATAATAATACAAGTAAAATTTTGGGTACTCTTTTTTTCATTTTTATTTATTTTGGGTTATTAATTATTGTCCACCCATTTCTAGGTAGCTTTTATCTTATATTTCATTTCTTACTCTTATCTAATTACTCTTACCGCTTACTCACAAACGGTACTAGCATGGATGCTAGCACTAGCGATCATTACGAGATGCTCGCGCCATCAGGGGGAAATCTTACTCCAAACCAAGTACATCTAAACAATATAAAAACAGAAAAACTATGGAAGAATTATTATATAAAAAGTCCTATTATTGTAAACCAATAATAGGACTAAGAATAAGTTGTAAATCTATTCTAGGATTAATGTAAAATATGTAAACTTTTTTTAGGACGAGACATCTTTGTGGCCACTAGTCACAGACTAGCGGGAGCGGGGTCATATCCATTCTTTAGATAAAACACTATTCACAAACTCACCAAAATAATTACTCCAATTTTCAGGTTTTGTTCCAATTACATCCAATTCATGATTTTTAAGATTTTCGTTATAATCACACAAAATGTATGCAAATCTCTTTAATTCAGAATCTAATTCTAAAAAATCACCATGATAATAGTATTCAATTGATTGAAAAGAAACTATTTGTATAAGGGCCTCTCCTGTTTTATCAGATATCGAATTATCTCTCCTAATTTCAAAGGTTATAACGTCTAGCAACATAGATAACAATAAATCTATTGCTTCTGTCTTTTTATCCATTTTCTTTGTTAGAAGGTTTCTTATCTCTTTTATTTTCTCTATTACCATTTTATTCTCTACTGATTTCTTCAACGCTATTTTGTAAATCCTTTGAAATATATTGAGTTTGATTTGTTCCTTTAATTTTTGTTTTAAGTACAGTTGTAGGCGAAGTTACCTTATATTCAATCAAAATCTTATTTCCACTAGTAAGACCAACTCCACCAGGTCCAGCATCAGCACCATAAGCATCTGTATAAAAATGTTGATTTGGAGCATTATCACTCCCAGGAGTAACAAATCTCCATATTCTATCTCCAACGTTTAATACTACTTTTTGAACACCTTTTTTAAAGTTTATTGTATTTAAAACAAATTGTGCTTCCCCCCCATTTTTGCCTAAACTGTTTTTTACAAATCCTTCAGCTATTTCTCTTTTTGTTGGAGGGACTAATTTTACTGGAGGAGTTAATGGTTTTTCGGGAACCTCTATTTTAGGTAGTTTTAATTTTATTTTAGAAGTTGAAGTTGCTACTTTATCAACAACTTTCTTGTTAACCACTTTTAATGAAGGAATATCTTTTTTGTATTTTGTTTTAAAATCTACCGATCTTACTTGTAAAGTTTCAAGCGCTGCTAGTGGAAGTGACGCTACATCAACCATGTTTTTAAAACCTCGTAAGCTATGGATAAATTTTTCATCACTAGATAAATCAACTGTACTTGTCGGATTTCCGCTAAGTTCATTAATCATGTAGCCCAAATTAGATTCATTAAAGTTATCGCCAACTTCTACGGCAGCAACAAATAAATTCGCCATACCTTTAACAAACCAATTAGCGTCTTCTAAAGGAATTTGATCATTAACATTTTCTTCTTCAAGACCTTCCAACTCACGCCACGCTATAACTTTATTCCCTGCAAATTGATAAGGGGAATACCACGGATATTGTGGAGCTAGAGGATCCATCGCAAAAAACCTACCCACTCTCGGATCATTCATCCTAAATTTATAGTTTAGACTATTCCCTTCTCCTTTGATTTCGTTATCCATTTCTTGTCCTTGGAAGCCATAACGATAGTCACTACTGTTACCGTGCCTATTCGGTAGTAACATGCCAAACGGATAGTAATCATTAAATGAAAGAACGTCTGGAGTAAAGGTAGCTAAATTCTCCGTATCAATCAACTTGCGATCGGTAACTACACTCAGTACATTACCTAAATGGTTACTTAATTCATAACGCTTATCTCCTACTCTATTGATAAATATATCTGCCACTTCTGCATCTTCATCAGTAGTTTTGATACGCTTTTCTTCTAATCCTAATCGGCTGCTACCATAGATATGATGCTCTGTTAAGAATACGCCTTCTTCATTACCCACCATTCCTTCTACTGGTGCAATCCTAGCAAGGATATCTGCTCCGGCTTTAAGGTGTGTGTTAGGTTTTAAGGTGATTCCGTTTCCTGCTGTATACGTAACAACCGCTGTAGGTTCGACAACAACTTCTTCTGCCTCTGTACCTACCGTGATGATATCAACTGCCTTATAATCCTTAGCATCTGCGATATCCTCTCCTTTTTGTTCTAATTCTATTGGATTTACTTCCGGATTCTGGATTCCATCAGAGTAGGTGTCATATACCGCCATGGTATTACCTTGCGCATCTCTTACATAAAGTGTAGTCTTATTCTCTGGCATTACTGTTTTAGAAATACGATTTCCTAATCCATCATACCCAAAACTAATGGTAGTACCATCATTCTTAGTCACTTTACGTACTTTACCATCTACACGCCAGTCTATCACCAGACCTTCTGCTTTATCCTCTACTAATTGTCCAATTTCATCGTAGATATAATTATCCAAGTCCTGCCCGCTATCGATATCTTTATCATACACCGCATCGATACTTGGATCATCATATACAGAGCGTAATTGATTGGATAGTTTATACTTTTTAGTAGTAAGAGGATCTGCAGTAGCCTCTTCGTTATAATTATAGGTAAAATTATCCATCACCGTACCCGTATGATCGGTACGCATCAGCTTTTCTAAATTACCATTGTTATCATAATCGTAGGTAGTATTGTAATTTTCATTACCATCACCATCATATCCTTGCATGGATTTGATACGATTCAACTGATCATATTCATACTCATTACGTTGCAATGCTAGCATGGATTCATCATTATCAATCAAACTGGTAATCATCTGTTTAATATTACCATTATACAAGTTCTTACCCGCTGCATTACCGTTAGAAAATGCTGTAGCAGCAGTATTACCAACAGATGTATAATCGCCAGTTGTAGTAGTAGGATCTGTGATTCCATAATAGGATAATGAATATCCCATGGCATCTTTTGCTACATTAGAACCAACAGCACCATCATTACCCATATCCGCATTTGGTGATAAATTTTCTGAATTTACTCCTTTTAACCAGCCCTGTAGTGTATAGGCATAATCCATACCTTGTACCTTAGCATCACCCAATTCGGTTCTGGCCAATGGTCCATGTGCAAAATATTGGTAAGTTGCATCTTGCTCCCAGATCATATTATCATCAGAAGTCTGTACATTGATAATACGATTATCAGCATCATACGCGTACTTATGTATAAACTGATCTGGTTTTCCTTTTTGATATACTACACGCTGTACATTACCACTAATTAGATCATATTCGTACTCTATGTTTTTGATTCCAGAAATACTATTGGTAGCATCTATTGCCATTTGTTTATTATGTTGTACTACTTCTTTTACATTCCCATGAATATCGTACGCATAAAATATGGCATTATTATACTGTCTGATTAACACTCCTGGCTCTACGATATCAAAATAATAGATCCCCGTTATTCTATTTCTAGAATTATCAACTAGATTGGTGCTTTCAGTTCCTACTGTGTTAAAAATAGCTGCTGCATTAAATACAGGTGTACTATAGATAGTTCTAGTAACTTCTATCTGATTATCAGAAACGTTCTTAGGATAATTATCTGATATTCCATTAGGCACCCATGCATTATCTGCTGTAAAAACAAGTTTACCAGTACTCTCTTCAATAGCAATACTCTCTTTTGGAGTAAGTTCTCCAGCCTCTGTAATACGTCCAAGATAATCATAGGTCGTATAACTAAAGGTATTATCTTCTTTTTGCCTTGCATTTTGGGATGCAATGATTCTCCCTAAATCATCATAAGCAAAACGCGTTTCGCCTCCATCAGGAGTATACTGCCATACCAATTGATTTAGAGAATTGTATTTATACTCAGTAACTAGCCTATGCTTTGGCAATAATGTAGGATTCTCAGTTGCTCTATCCTCTAGTCTATGTGCATTGATCTGTGCATGAATACCATTAACATCCAATTCATCTTTAGTAAAACGATCAATTCCTGAAGGAGGTACGGTTTGTGTTAAATTACCTGACTGATCATAATAGTATAAGGTATATTGATATTCTTTATCAAAATAACGCATTGTAAATGCCTCACTTACATTCTCTAACGCAGCTTTTAAATAAGCTTTCTTAAACGTTAGTCTTTTAGCATCTAAGAAGTTGTTATAGCTATCTGCATTATATGTTTCACTTACATTAAGAATAAATTCTTCACAATCATTCTCTTCATCCACAACTTCTACCTCTACTGTTGGTATTACTGTAATTACAGTAGGTTGACAAGGTAGTTCGTTTTCATCTATATATCCTCCTACAAAGTCTACCCAACTATCTGCATTTTCTGCGTCTTGACCTACGTGGATAACATATTGATCAATAATAGGTCTTGTATTTAGACTACCATAATTTAGTTCTGAAGAAGCGAACTCTGCTATCGTTAAGAACTGTAAACTCTCGATAGTATCAATCTCTAATTCGTCGATATAATATTTATAATCCTGAGTGATGATGGCATATTTAATATCGCAGAAATATTCTAAAGTATATAGCTCCGGTAAGGTATATCCATTAATCCCGTTAGCTACTGTTTGTAATACTTCATAAGCATCTGTACAACTTACAGGCTCCACGGTTTGTGGAATACACGGCAGACAAGATCCAGGATCGTCTTCATCTCCTAAGGCTCTAGAGTTGAAACCAGAGTTTCTACCTAATAATGATTCGGCTATTGGCTGTATAGGTTGAGTTTCTCCACAAGATTCGACAACTCTTATACCATCAATCGTTAAATAATTTGATTTATCAGGGACAACATTCACGCTAAACTTTAATTCCGCATCTTGTTTTGTTTCATTTGCAGTAAAGCTTACGTCTGCTCTTTGCCAAGTTTGATTACCAAAACCATTAAAAGTAACTGTCGGAGCTTTTCTGACCTGTCCATTTAACGTAACTATAAAATTAGTTCGATCTCCAACTTCGGAAATAGGATGGTTTACAGTTTCATAATCAAATCCTCCGTACGCTTGATAAAATGAAACAGTATATGTTCTTCCCGCTATTATATCTATTTCCGCAAAGAAACTACCACTAATTCCTTGTATACTGCTTCCTGGAACACCAAGAAAAACTCCCCCATCTGGGCTTGCAGGGTGATCATTAATAATAACAGTATTTAAGTTAGTATTGAAGTAAGCAAGAGGTCCATATGGTGAAGGAGAAAAATCAGGAATTACATCAAGAAAAGTACTTCTTAAAGCAGTGGCAATACCTCCATTTAAAAATTCCAAACTTTGTATTGCCTCAAATGATTCATCAATTAAAATTGACGTTCCTGTACAAGGTTCTGGCTCTAAAACATCAAATAGATCACAGTCAAAATATGAACGTGAAATCCATTGTCCACTTGTGGTAAGAGGGATTCTATTTTGAGAACCAAATAATTTAATACTTATCTCTTCAATTTGATTACTACCAAAATTACGATACATAAATCGAAAATCACCATTCCCCCCCGGATTATTATCATTAAATTCTATATCTACAATTTCTTCAATGCTACTAAGTTCTGATTCTAAATTTCCTAATTTCGTAGTGAAAATATGTATGTCTTTATATTGAATTTGAGAAAATACTCCTCCTTCTCCAACGGCGTAATTCCAGGTTACTTGATTGGTATCAAAAAAATCTACATTAGTAGCAGAACAATCTACATTAGACTGATTACAGAATTCAATAGAATTAGCCTGAAAAAACTTCTGTAAAAACTCATTATATTCTGGATAACTTGCTAATGAAACATTCTGATTAAAAAAATCATTATTGAACAGTAAGGCATTCATTAAATTCACAAAATGGTAAGCTAATTCTGGCTTTAATGAAGAAGCTCCTTGTGCACAGGTTAAAAAACCATCCGGTTCACCAACATTATCATCAACTCCACAACAAGAAAAATTCAAGAGTGTTTTTGCCTCTTTAAAAATTCTACCTTCTATTTTAACTTTAGAAAAATTAGCATCTAGATAGGTTAAATTCGCAACATTAGATACTCCTGTGAAATTATTGATCGTTTCTCCTATAAACAATCCACTAATCGTATAATTAGAACCAGCAGGCAAATTACCATCTAATACATACGTAAGGTACGTTTCGGAATTTGTTTCTATATAACACGTATTACCTGCAACACGCCAATATACATTCTGACCATTTGGTATTTCGAAATATTCTGGTAAATAACTATTCTTATATTCGTTAAGATTGGTTATTTCATATTCAGAATTCCCTATATTTCCATTCTGAACTAATGCGTTCATTAATTTGATTAATGCAGCTTTAAAACGTGGTTGCTTATCACAATCATTAAAGACTGAGGTTCCCTCTGCACCCGATCCTAAATCCTGACCAACATCATTCCCCGAATTATTTATAGAACACTCTCCTATTCTAGCCTGCGTAGTACCTGATAATACAATTTCCTCAAAAGAACTAGCATTTGATCCCGGAGTCTGTACTCTTGCTAAAATTTGAAATCCAAAAGTTTCTGTACTAGCACTATAAGAATCTTCATTATAATAAATATTACTCATCCTAGTAATACGCCACTGACTATTATATCCAGTCCAGGAATAACTAGATGCATTTGTAGCAGGTATCGTTAATGTAACAGGAGTTCCATTATCAAATGCTAATGTTAATGTACTACCATTTGGTGTTCCTACCACATCAAAACTGCCTGAAGGAAGCGTACCATCTAATTCTTCAAATAAATCCTTGCTTAAATACTGGCCTTTATATTCTCTAGAAGTTGTTAAAGAAATTGGTTCTCCTTCATCATCAAGTTCCGTCGCCAATCCATTAAGATACAACTCCATGTCTCTAGCCATTGGACATATACCAGTATTAATATAATACTCGTAATTAGCCTGATTAATAGTTTCTTGCACTACATCTGCTGCATCTTGACCCGAATTATATAAATCATCTATTGGTGGAAAACGCTTTTCTTTTTCCAGATACAACTCATTTCCATTTGCATTACATAGGTTATCCGATGGTTGACTAAACAATCCATTAATTGCACTTGCTTGTGGATAATCCGAAATTACCGCTACTAATGATGCTGGCGCTTCATCAGCACCAATACAGGTATTATAAAATCCGTTATTATATGCGTATAGCGAGGATAAAACAAATTGGATCTTTTGTTTTAGCGCTAGATAATACGACCTATAGGTTTGCCATACTCTATTTTGATCAGATTCAGAGAGGTTATTTATAGCTCCAGTTAACCCACTAAATGATGAAAAATTGTTATTACAATCTGATATACTGTTACAAATCGCTGTATTATATGCAACCTGAAGCATAGACGTCCCAAAGCTATCGTAATCAGTGTTTAATGCGTGCTCCATTAAATTAACACGATTCGTGTAGCTACTACCTATCTCAAAATTTGTAATACTTTGTTTGAAATATGGATCATTATTTACCAATACGTTAGGTCCTGCGAATACATTAAACTCTAATTCTGCTTCTGCATATGTTTCTAATCCACTTATATAATTATTAAAACCATCACTATTCATTCTAAGTGAAGTACCAATATTACTTATCTCTGCACATACTCCAAAAGAATACTCTAAATAGATATATTCTGGATGATACACGATCAGCGATTCTCCCCAGGAATTCTGCCAATAACTTCTTAAGTCATCAATCTTATCAAATGCCACAAATTGAGGTTCTACATTATAGTATCCTTCTTGTTCTGTAGGTATTAAATCAAAATCTATTTGTGGATCATCTATTAGTGCAGGCTCATAAGTTCCATTTCCATTATCTTTTACCCTAATATAACTTATAAAGCCATTTTCATCATAATAATGCCCTTTATCTGATCCTAAATCCTTTTCATAATGAAAAGGGTTCCTCCAGTTTTTACCATTAGCACTAAATAAAATATTACTAGGGTTAAAAATACTAAGTGGTTCTAAATTGCCCCAAATACGTGATTCTTCTAATTGATCATCAACTTCAGCAATAAACTGCATTCCATACTGACCTGCAATACTCATGTCTTTTACTAATCCATCTTTATCATTATTACACGAAATAGAATTTTTAATTACCTCATCTTGATCGTCCGTTCCATCAGTACTAATACCATCTGTTCCAAAAGCATCTTCGCAGGCAGCTAATAACAAATCAAATTCTCTAGCAAAACGTTGTTCTAATAATTGAAGCTCCTCTGTAGTAGAAAAATCTTGATAGGCAGCAATTTGTTGACTTATATAAGCATTTCTTGCGCCATCAACTGATAGTCCCATAAGAATAGCATTAATACACTCTTCCTTATTTTCAATAGAACATCCATCTAGAGTGGCTTCTGGAGAAAATGGAGACGGATTTACATAACACTCCACATTTGTAGAATCTGTAATCCTAGCGATATAATCTTCTGTATACTCTTCTAGCTTCTCTTTATTAACTTTTAACAACTTTGCAACACCAAAAGAACCAGCTTCCATATCTTCTACTTCTTCCTCTAATAAAAATAGTGATAAACCATCTTCAGTTGTAACCGTAGTATTGATAGTATTAGGAAGTAATGTTTCCCCTACATCATTCATTACATCTAATTGAAGATCATATACGTAAGGATATGCGTTTGTTCCATTAACGCATTCATAAGAAAATCGTAATTCTGTAGCATCTAAGGCATACTCAAAGAAATAATCTGTAAGATCTGCAGCATTTACTTGTTGAGAAGTATATAACTTTGCATCTTCTAATGCTCCAAAATTACCTGTTACATAGTTCGCATTACTTTTAGGGTCTTCAAAAAGATTAAATAAAAGTTCTTCGTGTAAGACGTTGTTGGTTTCATCAAACAGCGGCACCAAACTTGTTGGACTTCCTCCTGCTAGTGCAGTAGCAATTGTTCTTCCTTGTGGATCAATATAACTAACACTTGATTGTCCATTAGGATCGATTACAATATTTTTCTTATAATGAATTTCATTACCTACATTATACCCAAAAAGTCTGTTTAATTCTTTTTGTTTCGGTTTCCCGTAGTAATAACGCATCTCATGTTTACTTCCCAACTGATGATCTGATCCAACTCCCCCTTTTCTTTTAATTCGACCCGTATTATCAGATGTATACTCTATCTGAGAAAATGGTTTCCCACTTGCTTGTGCAATACGATCCCTAAAAAGAGTTGCTATATCATTATTTCCTGAATAGTATTTACTAGCTCCAGAAGCATCAGACATCCCAATTGTTTTTACTTCATTTGGTGAAATTTTATCTTCTGTATCAAAATCTTGATAACTATACGGAGCATTCGCATCGTTTAGGTTGAAGTTTTCGTAATACCGAATTTCATTTTCATTTACAGGAACTGGTAATACCTCAACTGCTGGTCTTCCTTGTCCATCATAAATCACCTCACCAATAATTGCATGATCATCACTATTAATCTTAGTAACTGTTTGACGATTTCTTAAAGTTCCATCAAAATAACTAACTACTTCTTTCTTTTTACCTTCCTCTGCATAACTCGCTTGAAACTGCCAGTTTTTATTATTTTCATGATCCTCGGTAACCTCTACAATATATGGTGCCCAATCTCCTACTTTTTGTTTCTCATCACTACCACTACTCCATTGTCCATATTTATATTTTGTAATATCTTCCAGATATTTACCTACTGCACGCACTCTAAAGATGATATATCCTTTTGAATAAATCAGTGGTATTGAATAATTTGTTTGATCAGTTTGAATTCTTGTATTATCTAATTCAAAATCTCTTGTAGAAAAATTAATTTGTTCAGGTCGTAATTGTGTCGAAAAATCATGAGAATAATTATCAACCCAAGTCCACTCTACATCATAACTAATAGCACCAGAAACGGCTGTCCAACTTATATTTACTGCTTTAGAACTTGTTATATCCTGAGGGGTTGGTACCGAAATTTGTGGAGCATTTGTTGGATCTAAATTATAATAACGATCAGCGTCAAAACCTACCTTAAGTGATACATTTTCAGGAACTGATACATTATTTTGCTCTGCACTATCAGTATCTAAATCTTTATAGGTAGTATTAATAATTCTAATATTAGCACCATAAATATCTCTCAATAAATGTTTATTGATATTGGTTAAGCTTCCTCCTGAACCAGGAATATTATTACTTTCTACTTCTAAAACAATTGTTTTTACAGGTTCTCCCATCGGAAATAATGGAGTAACTTCTAATTCCAAAGAAAATCTAAACCAAGATGCAACGCCCAATTGTTCATTAACACTCAATGCCATATATGTCATAGCATTAACGTCAAGAATATTATCATTAGGCAATTCTGATTCTTCAAAAACTAAAGTGCCATTAGAATTGTCTATGATATCATTTAACTGAGTTGCGGTATAAACATCTTCATTCTGAGCGTAACCAATAGAACCAATGAAAAACAAAAGGAATAATAATCCGTTATGTAAAGCTTTAGTATTCATATTTTTTTATAGTGAGAATTACTATTAATTTTTTATTAATTAGATAGGTTTACTATCTGATATCCATTATATTTTTTTACAGGAGCCATGTTACTTCCTGTCTTCGATATATAATTGCTTAATTTATCGTTTACCTTATCAGACAAGTTAAGATCATGTTTAAATACTATCTCTAACCTACCAAAATCTTCCTCGGTTGTACCATCTTTTAATTTAAATGGAAGTTTTCTACTCAAGAATAAAACTTGTTTCTCGACATAATTAAGATCTTTATTGACATACAATAAAATCTTATCACTAGGGACAAATGCAGCTGATGGAATTACTGTTAATTCACAAATCCATTGCTTATCATTACTCTTCAATGAGGAACCTTCATAATATTTCAAAAAACCTTTTAAATCAATCGGAGTAGATGGTCCTATCGGAGTCTTACTATACTCAATTGCTTTATTATCGTGATCAATAATTAGACGAACTCCTGGGAATTGAATAACTTCAGAGTTTAACAAAATAAGTTTAGAATACCCTTTATCCTTAATAAAATTCCCATTATAATTTTCTGATATATTAGTTCCTGACTTTCCTCTTAACAATGTCTGTTCGATTTCTACAGTATACCTTGCTGTATTTTCATAGAAATCCATAACATTTTCTAAAATTGGTTTTAAGTCATTTTTTTCTTGACTCAATACACTTGAAGGGATCAGTACTACAATTAGAAATAATAAGTTATAAAGTCTCATTTTATTCATAACAATACGTTTACTCATTACTATTTAATTTAGAATTCCCAGATCTAGTTTCCTGAATTGTATACACACCTCTTTCTGTTTCTTTTTTAACCCTAATTAGACCGCCTTCTATATCATATTCATAAAAAGTCGAATAATTATTTTCATCTAATTCGGATTGTAATCTTTGTGTTTCTGGATCGTATACAAAAGTTTTCATATTACTATCAAAAGGATGAAATCTAATATCATCAAAATATACATTCAGATTAGTATCCTCACTTTGTAACGAAACAGTCATAAATTCTGCATTATTAGGTATTCTAAAGTCTGCAGAAATACGTTGCCATCCATCAATAATATTTCCTTTTGGTCTAAAAGTTACAGATGCACCTTCTGGCAACTCAACTCCTTCTCTGTCCGTATAGGTAATTTTTAATAATGAATTAGCATAATCCATTGCTTGATAATCAGGATTAGGAACATACGTATTAAAATCTACCGTCTCTTTAAGAATATTGGATACTCTATAATTGTTATTACTATTTATATTTACAGGTGTAACTCCATTAGCATTAAAACGATATTTGAAATTCGTTTCAAGACATACCCCTGTAGAACAACTAGTCAAACGATTAAAAGTGATTTCCATAGGACCTGTAATTTCACCTGATTCACTTACTTGGTTGACATTAACCATTGGATAACGGTAAAAAGAAATTCCCCATTCATATACATTAACAGGATTCATATAAGTAAACCCAGTATTGCCTGCTTCATCAAAAGAAAATGAGAACCCAACTGTTCTATAAAAACCACCTTGATTCTCTTTAACGGGCTGTAAATTATAAATCGTTAGGTTATCGATTCCTGTAGTCTCAATATAAGGGACTAATTCATCATAAATTCTATCCTCAGGAGAAGGGATATATACCTTTGGTACTGGAGTTTGAGTAATTATTAGATCTCTTAAATGATTTAATAGATCAATAAATTTATCATTGATTTCAGAAAAACCTTTAGTATCAGTAGCAGTAATTGTAACTCCACTTTCTTTAGCCCAACCACTAACTACATATCTGTCTCCAGGTTGTGGCCTGAATTTTTCGCAACTAAAATACTCGGGTGGAAGCTCTGGACTTATAGAAACTCGTACAGATAATCTATCTATACTTAAACAATTACCAGAGAAATCTGTTTGACTTGCATAATATATACCTCCTTCTTCTAAAGGCTCATCCGGTGATAATATTACACCATTCCCATCATACCAAACAATTCCAAATCCATAAGCAATTAAGTCACTAACTGTTCCGGTATCATTGGTATATACTGTTTGTACCGTTGGTCCTGTAGGAGCTGCTACATCTCTAACAATTACAAAAACAGGTGCTCGTTGTGCACTTTCTGCATTACCATCATTTTGACTGGCATAATAAATATTCCCATCAATTAAAATGACATTATTAGCTAAAGGCGTTCCTCCTTCTGGAGAAGCATACCAACTTGTCGAATAGGTTGGATCTGTAGGAGTAACCACTAAATCCTCTACAGTCGGATAGTCCGAAGCACAGAATATTTGCACTCCTTCTACTTCTGGAGAAATTGTTTCTATTCTTACATCTACAACCAATCTACAATCTAATCCATTATGTTCAGCATAATAAACACCTAAATGTTGTAACGGTGTTGAGATTGGTAATGGCTCTTGACTAGTTGGACTATCATACCATAATACATTATTTCCTGTAACTTCCAAATCGGCGATTGTTGCATTATCACCAATTGAGAATACTTGTATCCCCGATCCTACTGGTATACCTTCATCTAATATGACCCGTACAGGTTTACGCCCTATATATTGTGAGCTTTCTGCCCAATAAACATCTACAACCGGTAGGAATGGATTACCTAAAGCAAGAAAATCATCCTGATCAAATTCTATTCCACCTATCTCCGAACTATACCAAACAACATCCGTTGCCCCTTCTGGTGCTATCAAATCTGACACTCTAGGATAATTAATCATAGTACAGAAACTTTGCGTTTCATATACTACATCGTCAGGACATTCACTTCCGTCTCCGCTAGTTTGAGAAAACTTTATCCCATCTATTAACATATATACATAGGATGTAGAACTCGTTCGATTTGCAGATGAAGCTACAAACTCTAATCTAATCTCTTCACTATTAGCAACAAAATCTAACGTATGTTTTTGCCAGATAGGGTTTTCTGTAACTTCCATATATGAAGAATACTGTATCTGATCACCAAAAAGAACTTTCCATCTCGCTTCTTCTTTTAATTCAGAAACATCAAACCTTCCAGTAGCGTTAGATTGATAAAACTCTATACTGTAAGTTTCTCCAATTGTTAAGTTTTGTATTTCTGTATAAAATGACTCTAATTCATTCATACCAATAGCCCTTGCTATGGCACCTGCAAAAACTCCTCCATTAGGCGATGCTTTCATATTACTTGAAACACCATCGTGAGTAGAAGTATACGGAGATTTCCAAGAATCAGCAGTTCCCTTTCCATTAACCCAATTACCACAGGTAATATCATGATTATGTCCCGATGTACTTGCATCTGCAAAACACTCCTCGAAAGAACCATCTGCAAACGTGCTTAAAATATTACAATTGTCAATTGTATTAAATCTCACTAAAACTTTTAGTCTACATGAACTTTCTCCTGTTGCAGCATAATAATATGTATTCGGTATTAAAGAAGTGGTATTAGTTAAAGGTATTTCACCATTTTCGGAGAGATACCATTGAATATTATCTCCCATAACTTGTAAATCCGCAACTGTAGGAGAATCTACTTCATCAAAAATCTGAACCGTATCTCCAGTAGGTATTTGATCATCAAGAATTACGTTTACAGGAATTCTCGGTAAGGAAGAGTTATCATTAGATTCTGCCCAGTAAATTCCAGATTCTGGAATTACATATTCTGGTAATATTAATGCCTTATCTAGTGCTGTTAAATGCCAAGAGGCAGTATCATCTGCAAATGGTGATTGCAAATCTCCAATAGTTATATCTCCATTTAAGATACAAAAACGTTGTTCTGTTATATCGTCATTACAATCTTCTCCGTTTTTCGTTAGTTTGATACCATCTATTAAGAGGTTGTAATAAAATACATTTTCAACTACATTAATTAAAGAACCAAAAGAAACAAAGTTTAATTCTTGTTCTGTTTCAGTAGGAACAAAAGTAATTTCCTGTTTTTCCCAAACCGGAGCAATAGAAATTTCTGAAATTGATTGAATAGGAATTAGGCTACTATTTTTTACCTCATTTCCAAAAAATACTTGCCATTGCGCTAAAACATTTTCAATGTTTGGCACTGTAGTATTTCCGAAAGTATCAAAACCTCCTCCTTGAGATTGATAAAAACTAACGGTATACGTTGCTCCTATTTCTAAATTACTCAAGGTAGTTTTAAATCCTTGACTTTTAATAACATTAGATGCTCCTCTACCGTGAGTTACTAATGCTGATGCAAAAATACCTCCATCAGGAGATTGTCTTACCTCCGAAGTCATTACTGGATCTAAAGAACTTCCAGAATCACTTAAATCTACAATCCAAGTACTTGGTATCGTGTTAGGGTCAATTCCAACAGGTTCCCAATTACTACAACTTATATTATTATTAAATCCTGACTGCAATGTAGATCCAGCAACCAATGCACAATCCTGAAAACTTCCATCTACAACTCCTTCTAATAGATCGCAATCTCCATCACCAGATGTATTGATCGTTACTAAAACTTGTAACCTACAACTATTACTTCCTTCTGCTGCGTAATAAAATGTATTATTAATTAGTGTAGTGCTATTCGTTAAAGGCGTTTGTCCTTCTTCAGAAAGATACCACTGTATATTAGAACCGACAACTTGTAAATCAGCTACCGTCGGATTATCAACTGCATTAAAAGCTTGGTTATCAAGCCCAGTAGGAGTTCCGCTGTCTAAAATCACCTTCACTCCAACACGTGCAAGCAAAGGATCATTGTTAGAACTTGCCCAGTAGATATAATCATTAACTAATGGTTCTTCCGGTAAAAATGCTGCATCACTATTTTCGCCATCAAACCAAGTTACTGTAGTACCCGATATAGGAGATATCAAATCACCTACGGTTACAGGTATTTCACTCTCTTCACAAAAACGTTGTTCGGTAATATTATTATTACAATCGCCATCAACTCTGGAAACCTTTATACCATCAATTAAAAGATGAAATGATGCTCCTTCTACAAATATCGCTTCATCTGGGTAACTTACAGATGGCGTGAAACTAATAACTTGTTCCGATGTAGTTGCTGTAAATCGTAACTCAACTTTTTCCCAAGGAATTGATTCCGTAATATCTGAAATAGGGCGAATATTTAATGAGCTACCAAATTTTACTTCATTTCCAAAACTCACTTGCCATTTAGGATCTGAAAAAACTGCTATTCCATTTGGGTCGTCAAAACTACCACCATTGGATTGATAAAAACTAACTATATATTCTACTCCAATTGATAAACCATTCACCGTAGTTTTAATACCTTCTCCATTTACTAAACGTCTTTGGATTTCTAAGAAAGACGATGTGAACACTCCTCCATCAGGTGAAGTAGAGATATGTTGACTAAACTGAGACTCTGTAGTATTCGAACTATTCCCATCAACAACCCAAGTACTAACAGAGCTCTGAATCAAAGGATTTAAAGGGAAATTCCCTGTTAAATCCCAGTTACTGCAATCAATAGTTCTATTAAAATTTTCTTCCGAAATAGGGTTCGCTACAGCTAAACAATTTTCAAAACTTCCATCGGCAATACCTTCTAATATATCACAGTCTTCATTTCCAGATGTGTTTACAGTAACAACAACCTGTAGTCTACAAAGACCATTATTCTCCGAAGCATAATACGAAGTATTGTTAGTTAATGGAGTAGCACTAGATAACGGAGAACCTTCTAATTCAGAGAGATACCATTGAATATTAGAACCAGTAGCTTGTAAATCATTCACCGTAGGGTTATCATCAGCATTAAAAACCTGAGTGGATGGAGCTGTTGGAAATTCATTCTCTAAAATTACCCGTACTCCAACGCGTGGCAATAGTGGATCATTATTAGAACGTGCCCAATATACTGTATTATCTGTTAATACCGTTGGTGGAAGCAACGCTGCATCACTATTTTCCCCATCAAACCAAGTTATGGTGGTACCTAATATAGGAGTTACTAAGTCACCAATAGTAGGTAAGGTTTCATACTCACCACAAAAACGTTGTTCTGTAATAGAATCATCACAACCATCTATCTTATTTACCGTTATACCATCTAATAATAAATGTACTAAAACTCCATTATCTACTGAATTATGTGAAGGAACAACAGGTACAAAATTTAATTTCAGAAAGGTATCCGGTGCTGTAAATCTAATTTTAACCAAATCCCAATTTGGTCTTTCAGAAGTATTTCCTGCTATTCCTCCTTTAACCAACATTGCAGGAGAAACTTGTGAATTTCCTAATCCATCTGCCCAAGAAACTCTCCAAGAAGCTTCAAATTCAGTAGTTGCACCATAAAACCCACCATTTGATTGATAAAATGAGATTTCATATTCGGCACCTATCTCAAGCACTTCTAACTCCTTTTCTAATGCATTAATTATTATTGATGGAAATGAACTTTGTGGCTGGTAGACCCTGCAAGAAGCAAATACACCTCCTTCTGGAGACGGTTGTATTAAACTTGTAATCTCTCCTAAATTATCTTCATTATTTGGATCAATTTTCCAAGTATAAATAAGGTTCCCTGGAGTGTCAAAATCACTACAACTAAGGTCATTATTTTGTATAGTTGTTCCTATTATACCTGCACTTGTAGAACAACTTTCAAAACTTCCATCTACAACATCTTCTAAAACATCACAACCATCCGGATCTGTAACTCCTAAAGCTAAAGTGATTTTATTTCTAGTCAATGTTAATCCTTCTACTACACTATTCGTTGCTGTAAAATAGTATTCTCCTAGATCAGCAGATGTTATATTATCAATAGTAATTTGTGGTAACGTAGTTTCTACCAGTACATCTTCTCCTTTATACCAAGTATATGTATTATTTGGACTTGTTAATTGAGTAGTCGATAAAGTAACAGAACCTCCTATTTGTACTTCTATGGTTTCTTCCTGATCTACTTTTGATTGTCTGTTATATTGATAATTTGAAACATTAGACTGGTATGATACATGTTCATTTTCGAAATCTGAAAAAACAAAATTGTTATCTATAAAATAAAAGAAATCGAAATTTGATAATTGAGCAATATCAGAGGGGATTACTCCAGATAAATTATTTCTTTCAACCGTTATAGCCCGAAGAACATCAATATTACTCAATTCCGAAGGTATAGAACCTGTTAATTCATTATTACCAAGTCCTAGAGCATCTAGCTGGCCTAATTGTCCTAGTTCATTTGGTATAAACCCAGTAAGTTGATTCGAACTTAAATTTAACTGTACAAGTTGAGATAACTGCCCTAACTCCGGAGGAATAGTACCTGTAAGTTGATTCCCAAATAATCTCAAAAATCCTAAATTACTTAACTGTCCTAACTCTAGAGGAATTGTACCCGTTATTTGATTTCTAAACAAATCAAGCTGTTTCAAATTACTTAAACTACCTAATTGAGTAGGAATTGTTCCTGTTAGTGCATTTGTATCTAAACTTAAATTTTCTAAATTAGAAAGATTTGCTAATTCAATAGGGATTTCTCCAGACAAACTATTTTGTCTAAGTGATAAAACTTTTAATTCATTTAACTGACCTAATTCTTTAGGAATGTTTCCTGTTAATTGAGATTGACTGCGAAATTGTAAACTAATAAGATTTGATAAAAGAACAATCTTTTCTCCAGGTATTTCTCCAACGAGATTATTTTCAAACAGAAAACGTAACTCAGTTACGGTTCCATTTTCCACCGTTACACCATACCAATCACAAACCGGTGTATCTGTTAACCAATTTTCTTTTCTAACCCAGTCATTACCTCCAGTTGCATTAAAGAAATCAATTAAAGCTTGTTTTTCCGATTCAGAAACACCACACGTATCTTCACTTATGGTTAATGTAATTGGATTACGTTCTAAAATAAGATCTGTAACAATATTATTAGTTGCTGTAAAATGATATATTCCTGCATCAGTATCAGTTGCGTTAGTAATTACAAAATCTTTAGAAGTTGCTCCTGTAATAGCTGTTCCATCTTTAAACCATTGGTAACTATTATTTGTACTTGTAAGTGCTGTACTTGTTAAAGTGATCGTACCATTTAATGGAACAGATCGTGTTTCTTCTTGATCCACTTTTGCTTGTAACAAATAATTAAATGTAGTCAAATTACTTTGATACGTCTGAAAATCAGTTTCGAAATCACTGAATACAAAGTTATTTTGCTGGAGACCTAAGACATTAAGAATATCTGAGTCTGTCAATGTCCCAAATTCGGATGGAATCTTCCCTGACAAATTGTTTTGAGCTATTCCTAGATGATTCAAGTTTGGTAATTGACCAAAAGAAGCAGGAATGCTACCAGTTATATTATTAGTAGTTATATCAAGAAACTTTAATGTAGAAATTGTTGCTAATGACAAAGGGATTTCTCCTGTTAAGGCATTTCTAGTTAAACTAATTGTCTCTAACCCTGGAATATTTGAAAGTTCGGAAGGAATTTCTCCTTCCAAACTATTCCAAAATAATCTCAAATTAATAAGATTAGTTAAGTTTCCTAACTCAGTTGGAATATTACCGCTTAATCTATTATTCCCTAAATTAAATTCTTGTAATGACGATAAGTTCCCAAAAGAAGTAGGGATTTCTCCAGTTATTCTATTTCTTTCTAAATGAAGTACTTCTAAGCTAGAAAGATTACCCAACTCAGATGGCAATGGACCTTCTAAAGTATTAATATATAATCTTAACTGCTTTAATTTAGTCAAATTTCCGATGGAAGCTGGAATCGTTCCAGAAAGTTGACTTTCATGAAGATGCATAGCTTCTAAATTTTCCAGATTTCCAAACTCACTCGGAATCGAACCTGTTAATCCATTACGATATAAACTTAAAGTAACCAAATTAGTAAGGTTACCAAGTGAAGCTGGTATTTCTCCGGTTAATTGATTAGATCCTAGATGTAGAAATGTAAGATTACTCATATCCCCAATAGAGCTAGGTATAGTTCCTGTAAGTGAATTCCTTTCGAAAGTGACACTTTCTAGGTGAATTAAATCACTGAAGTTATTAGGTAACGGTCCAGCAACATCGTTTAGAGCTAAAGTAAGTTTTGTTACTTTTCCATTACTCACCGTTACCCCAAACCAATCACACACTGGTTCATCAGTTAACCAATTAGTATTATTTCTCCAATTAACACCATTTGTACTATTATACAAATCAATTAATGCTTGTTTCTCTGATTCAGACACACCACACCCTACTTCAATGGTAATAGGGTTACGAACAAGAGTAAGATCAGTAATAATACTATTAGAAGCAGTAAAATGATATACACCAGCATCATTATCAGAAACATTGTTGATTACCAAATCTTTAGTAGTCGCACCTGGTATAGCCACATTATTTTTAAACCATTGATAAGTGTTATTAGAACTAGTAAGATTATTTGTGGATAGTGTAATACTTTCTCCAATTGTAGCAGAAATAGTTTCTATTTCATCAACTTTTGATTGTTCTAAATATGAAAAAGTGGTTAAGTTATTTTTGTAAACATTATAATCCGATTCAAAATCT
This sequence comes from Aquimarina amphilecti, assembly GCF_900109375.1. Taxonomy (GTDB): domain Bacteria; phylum Bacteroidota; class Bacteroidia; order Flavobacteriales; family Flavobacteriaceae; genus Aquimarina; species Aquimarina amphilecti. Next base: position 236,691 of record NZ_FOAB01000001.1, on the reverse strand, counting down.
ACAAAAACCAACTCATTTCTAGATAATTGAAAGTTTTTAAAAACTCCATTGGAAGCAGAAGTGGCGAATCCCGATGGTATTTTACCATTAATTTGATTAGCTTGAATCCCAAAAATTTCTAAATTTGGCAAATCTGCCAAAGTATCAGGGATAGGTCCCTCTATTTGATTGCTAGACAAATAAAGTGTTTTTAGATTTGTTAAATTCCCTAATCCAACAGGTATTTGTCCTGATATTTGGTTACTTTCAATAGATAAAAAAGTAAGATTAGCTAAATTAGCTAACTCATTTGGTATTGGACCAGAAAGATTATTTCGGAATAAATTTATATTTATTAAACTAGACATATTCCCTATAGAAGATGGTATTGATCCGGTTAGATTATTAGAGTTTAAACCTAAACCTTCTAAATTTATAAGGTTTCCTAATTCGGAAGGAATTGAGCCTGATAAACCATTTCTTCCTAAATTTAAACCTGTAAGGTTAACTAAGTCCCCTAATTCATTAGGAATCGTTCCAATTAATTGATTCTGAAATAAATTTAAGCCTGTAAGGTTAACTAAATTACCTAATTCGGGTGGTATTGAGCCTGTAAGTTGATTCTCTCCTAGTGATAAACTAACTAAATTAGTAAGGTTAGCCAACTCTACTGGAATTGAACCTGTAATTTTATTTCTATATAAATTTAAACCTGTTAGATTTATCATATTCCCTAATTCTGGCGGAATAGGATCAGAAAGATTATTAGAACTAATATCTAGCGTATTAATTTTAGTTAAATTGACAATACTTATCGGTATCGCTCCAGTTAAACCATTACGAGATAATGCCAACGTCACTAAATTTGTAAGATTTCCTATAGAAGAAGGAATAGATCCAGTAAGTTGATTTTGAAAGAGATTTAGTCCTGTAAGATTAACTAAATTCCCTAATTCTGGTGGTATCGATCCTGTTAATGCATTTTCTCCTAAGGATAAACTCACCAGATTCGTTAAATTCCCCAGTGAAGCTGGGATACTGCCAGTAATTCGATTCCTATATAAATTAACGCCTCTTAAGTTCAACAGATTACCTAATTCAGCTGGTAAAGGTTCTGTTAATAGATTAGAGCTTAAATCAATAGATTCTAATTGTGTTAAATTGCCAATAGTAGAAGGAATTCCACCTGTTAAACCAACACTTCTAGTAATAGTTAATGATTTTAAATAAATTAAATCTCCAATAGAATTAGGTAATGGTCCAGAAACTCCTCCTCCAAAAAGATATAATCCAGTTACCTTATTATCTTCTACTGTAACACCTGTCCAATCACAAACAGGAGTATCACTCAACCAATTATTATTACTAGTCCAATTGGGCCCGTTTGTGCTATTATATAAATCAACTAATGCTTGTTTTTCTGCTTCAGAAACTCCACAAGTATTTACTGCCGGTATAACTGTTAATGTAATTGGATTACGTGTAAGAATAAGATCTGTTACTATACTATTCGTTGCTATAAAATGATAGGCTCCTTCATCTGCGTCAGTAGCATCATTAATAACTAAATCTTTACTAGTAGCACCTGGGATAATAATATTATTTTTATACCATTGATAACTGTTATTTGGGCTCGCTAGTGCGGCACTCGATAAGGTAATCGATCCATTGACTACTACAGATACAGTTTGTGATTCATCTACTTTTGTTTGGGGAGAGTACTGCAACATCATAAAATTCTCCACATAAAACGGAAAATTCACCTCAAAATCTTTAAAAACAAAAGCATTACCATCAATTGCAAAAGTTAAACCATAAAAATCAGTTGGAGAAATTGGATTTACAAAAGGTATTGAACCTTCAAAATTATTATTAGAAATTGAAAAATTCCCCAAATATGGTAAATCACCATTTCCAAAGGGAATAACTCCAGAAAGATTATTATCATTTACTATTAACCCTCTTAATTCACCTAAATTAGCAATTGAACTCGGAATAGATCCTGTTAGCGAATTAAAAGACAAATTCAATGAAGACAAATTATTTAAATTACCAATAGAAGCAGGTATATCACCATTTAATTCATTTCCATTTAAAATCAAACTACTTAAAGATGTCACATTTCCAATAGTATCCGGAATAATTCCAGTCAATCCATTATTTGATAAATTAAAACTACGAAGATTTATTAAGTTAGAAATTGAACTAGGAATGGATCCTGTAAGCATATTGAAAGCTAAAAGCAATGAATCTAAATTACCTAAATTACCAATAGAAGAAGGTATTGATCCAGTTAGCACATTTCGCGACATACTAAAATCTCTAAGATTTATTAGATCTCCTATAGATGGAGGTAAATTTCCGGTTAAGTTATTATTAGGTAAAAACAACTTTGTTAACGAACCATTTTCCACCACAACTCCAAACCAATCGCTAACCAACGAGGTAGGATCATTAATCAACCAAGGTTTATTTCCTGAAACCGTATTCGTCCAATTATCACCGTCCGTACTATTGTATAAATCAATTAATGCCTGGCGCTCTTCGGGAGATACCTGAGCGGTTACTACACCAATATTAAATAATAATACCAGTAATACTATTAGTCGTTGACCAATACTCTTAGTATTTATATTTTTTTTAAAAAATTTCATCCTTTATCTGATATAATTTTTAATATTTTCTAAATAATCTTATTCCTATTTTAATCTATTTTACCTTCCATTTCCAGATCTACATCTTCTGTATCCCCAAGGATCTACTAAAACAGGAATACCTATTTCTACTCGTTCGTCATTATTATTATTTCGACAAGATTTTACTGCACTAGTTAAAGTAAATGATACTAATATTTCATTCACGCTTGATCTTGGTCTGCGATTTCTTCTATTAGCATTAACTTCAAACTCTATATCTTTTTTACCAGAAGCATCTAAAGTAATTGTCCCTTCCTTTTCGGATCTAATAAGTTCATCGTTTAAATACGAATACCAACCTGTTGTTCCTGTTCTTATTGGAGTGATTTTGTAGTGTATAACTTCGTTTGGGTTCCCTTGCACTCTTATGTATGCCATTTTAGCCCAACAACCTCTTCCAAAATTCGCTTGTTTACTAACATCATAATTTGTTATTGCTGGTATCGCATCATCATCACAAGCATCTCCAATTCCGTCACAATCATAATCCAATTGATCATTATTAGGTTCATAGGGACAATTGTCTGCAGGGTTGGTCTCTCCGTCAATTTCTTCTTCAATATTTGTAATGCGATCATCATCAGGATCTAAATTATCCTCTAACTCTCCTATAAGACTTGTAGTCTGATCTGCACTCCCGTTACTTCCCACAGGAATTATTAAACTAGATCGTCCAGAGTGAGAAGTTTCTTCAGTAATTCCAATACCTTCTTCACCATCTCTATCAATTGCTTCTCGGAAATTAAAATGACTCCCTAATGCATTTCTAAAATAGGAGTCTTCGAAATTATCAGCTCCCATATATCGATATCTACTATTGGATGTAACTGCAGTAGGTAATGTAAAGTTATACCCATACTGCGCTGTAGAATATCTATCTAACGCATCTTTATTTTCAATTTCTGCACCATAAGGACTATACTGTGTTACTTCACTAGCAAAAGTCCATTGCTTAGAATCATCAGGAATAATCATTTTCCAAGCTCCGTTTTCCAATTCATAAAAAGGTTCAAAACTTTTAAAATATCCTTCTCTTCTATTAAATGCTTCACTACTATTACCTTCCGCTATTTTAGATCTTTCTACTAAGTATGCATATGATCTTTTAGCTCTCCACTCTCCCTTTATATTCTCTAAATAAGGATTAAAACCATAACTACTGATCTCTACATTCCCTAAATCATCTTCATGCAGACTTTTTAAATCTCCCTCACATTGACCATTCCAAAAATCACCATATTCTACTGCACTTGCATTGATAATTCGTAAATTACCAGTCTCTGTATCATCACTTTGTGCAAAATCAGATGTTGTAATCGTTCCTCCTATTTTTCCTTCTATAGGATTACTCATCATAGTAATCGAAGTCATATTAGCAGACTGCTGATTTCGATAACCTGAACGAATAATTTTAAAAGTGATATCATTATTAAATCTATCATCTTTATCTAATAGACCTCCATCTCTATCCATAAGACGAACTCCTCTATCTGAGTTGCCAAAACCAATAACCCAAGCTCTTATAGGATCTGTTCCTCCATCAACTAATAACTCATCACCTAAGCTAAAGAATTCTCTTACATTAGTATTATCACTAAAGTAATTTCCATTTTTTATCAATTTTCCAGTAGCACCAATATTTCTTGAGGCTTGCGCCATATTTTCATATTTCTGAGCCCAATATGCTGGAAAATTAAAATTGTAGTATTGGTCATCATATTCATTAACTGTTTTTGTTAAAAGAACCTGACCTGTACTAGCATCCCAAGCTTCATTGATTGTACTAACTTCTGACCCTAAGTCTCTTGCAATTTTTTCTTTTAAAATCCCAGTTGTATGTATAACCTTAGTGGTTGTCGTAGTATGTAACGTAGATATAATTTCTGATCTCTCTGGTGGAGCTGTAGGAATTATAATTGGAAAAATCCCAATTATCAATGTTGCCACATTACCTTGAATCCCAAATACAGTAGATTTTGAATAATTCTCTCTGAAATCGTTGATTACATCATAATGAACTCCAATTTCTCTTTCTACAACAGATCCATCTTTTGATATAGTAACTAGGTTATTATCTAACTTGCTTTTATCTTCATCACTTGTACTATATTTATAATCTACTCCAGAAATTAACTCATCATATTCATTATATACACTCTGAGACTTAGTTTTTGCATTCATATCATTTGTATGAACTACAAACCCCTGAGACAATGTAAGCTCAGATTTCACAGATACTTTAAGTCCAAAAAGTCCTTTTAAAACATTTGCTACTACCTCTTTATCATTAGACTTCCAGTTAGCAGGATTATCAATATCTGTATAGTCAGCTATTGTTGGGAAATCTTTTGAAGTGAAAAATTCATTAACCACTTTCCCTGTAGCGTGTTGTTTTATATCCTCCGAAGGATTATAATTTTTAACAGTTACTCTACTATAGGTAATTGTTGGTGAAGGGAAAAATGATTCACCAAATGGTTTTTCTACATAGCTCACCTCTTCAGGTCTCACTTTATCTCCTCTGTTATAAAATGGCTCTACAAAAGGATTTTCTTTACTTCCTAAAGGTTCATAAGTTGCAACTCCACTAGAAGTTCCATCTTCTTCTAGACTATATTCATATAATTGACCATATTTTTTGGTGTATCTTTCAATATTAGGATCATTACCACTAACATCTAACATTTTATCCCATTGATCTTCTAATAGAAGTTGTTTTACTCTACAACCTCCTCCGAGTTTGTTCCCGTCAGGGTGTTGTAAACGTATCCAAGACTTCTCCGGAATAAAACGTCTTGCACACAACTCTTTATCTCTTAGCCTACCGTTAGGTCCTTTAAAAATCTCTATGATTCCTCCAAAACTTTTTACTAGCTCTTGTGCTACATCTCCTGCATTTTGACTATCATTAGTCAGCTTCATACCATAAACCAATCTATTCAGGTATTTTCTTCCAAAATACCATCCTGCTTTTGATATTGGGTTTACATTTTTTCCACTTCCATTGATTCCACCTTCTAAATCAGACATTTTCATAGGTATGGCTACATTTTTCCTACCTGGTACTGACGGAGAATCAAATATAATATCATCATTTAAAGCTTCCTTATCAATTCTAAAATAGCCAGTTACATAATCAAACTCATTTTTAGAAAAATTAGGACTTGAAGTACCTCCTGATTTAGACATATTCACCATAAACTTAAAGAACACTGGCTTGTCAATATATTCACCTAAATACCTCTCTTTAAAATCAGCTATAGTATTAACATTATTATCAACTTCTACTACTAAATATTTAGCATCAGAATTACCATTATACGAGCCTGGCGTATATAATTTATCGTCAATAGCACCATTGACAGTTCTACTGGCGCCAATGACTTTGAACATCTGCATGGCTTTACGCCCCTGAACATACTGATAGTCATCTGATTCATATGTCATTTGTAACCTTCCGCCTGATGGTAATTCTACAGAAGTAAGACTCCAAGCTTGCGCAAATATATCTTGTTGCTCCTTATCCCCTTGTTCTACATATGGATATTCTGGTGCAGTAATTTCATCATTAACATTGCAACCTCCTTGATTAGGTTTATAATTACCCCAGATATCATACCCTTTTAAATTATATATAGGATTAGAAACATTATTCTGTATCCATTTACCATTTTGATCATAGGTTCCTGTCCCATAATTAAAAGTATATGGAGTATACTTACCCATTTTAGAATCTCGATATGTAAAAAACACTTTTTTTAAGGTAAGCTTACCTTCATTAGATAGTTGGTCTTCTTCATCATAATAATCCAATTCGTTCTCATCTAAAGTTCCACCTAGGTTATTTGGTATTCCCTGACACTGAGAGTAATCATAAATAAAATGAGCTGTTTTTATTGGAGAAGTCTCTTCTCCATATTTTATATATTCTGGTCTAGAGTATAGAGAAATACTGTCTATTTTTTGCATATATGCGGAGCTACTAGCATTTCCTCCTCCTTTATCACTCGTAACACCCCGCCCGTCTTTTCTATTAGATAAATGAAACACCGCAACATGTGTCTTTGTTTCAATACTGTTAATATATTTTAATTCTTTTTTACCATAGACATAGCTTCCTTTCTGATCTACTTTATCAGAATTTAATCCTGCATTAAACGAAGCTTTATTATAAGGTATACGCCATTGATATGTATCCTCAGTAGTTTCGTAGTTAAACTTGGTATAGGCACCAAAGTCATCATCAGTAGGACCATCTCCTTTTCTATCCTCATAATCTGAAGATAATACACTTGATAATAAATAGGTATGAGCAAATTCTGGAGTTGCAATTTTACTAAAATAGTGATCTAAACCACTGCTATTATTTTTTGTATTCTCATCTCCCGTAATTGCCACATTACCTAGTGCACAATCACCAACTGCGTTTACAGAAAAAGAGACTTCCTCTTTTTCCATATTATATGCAGTTTCTCCATACGTATATGTAGAACCATCTGCCTGTAATATTTTCATACCTGCTTTATGATGAGGCTTGGCATGTTCATTAGTCTTAAAAGTACCTAAGTCGAATTTATCTGCATCACGAACCGTTACTGGTTGAATTGATTGATTACGAATTTCTCTCTTTTTTCTCTGAATTGGTTGGTTAAAAACCACTTCATCATAGTTATAATTGACACCGTCATTTTCAAAATTCTTCACTCTGTAACGATTTGCAGCATACTTACCATAACTATTATTTCTTCCTAAAGCAGTTGTATTACCTCCAGGCTGATCAATTGCCAACGCCATCGCATTATAGCCTCCTAACGTATTCTGGAACAACTCTTTTTCTTGATCTACAGATAATTCTCCTATTGATTTAAAATAAACTTTCTCATAGGTAGGATCATCCAATTCTCTTTCTTTTAAAAATTGGGTTGCATTAGTTTCCCATACCCCAGTATGACTATCTGAAGGCGAATTTTTATAATCTAACCCAATATGAATACCTGATCCAGGCTCTATTTCTCCTCCACCAGAATTACTATCACTCTCATCATTTACAAATTGATCAAAAATATACCCTGTCTGACTTCTAAAAGGACGAAACATGCCTCCAATTCCTTGTCCATTGATATTGTAGATATCATAAGAATAATTCACCATAGGAAGTACTCGTGTATTTTTACTGACGATATCTTCTTTCTCTCTATTAAAATCTAAGATATCATTACGAGTGGCATTCTCCGTAAATTCGTACCCATAGGCTTTCTCTATATTAACTTTTCTAGCAAGACTTTGTCTATTTCCATAAGCTGTTACTCCTACTTCTCCATCAACCCCCCAAAGGTCTCCTCCTACAGAAATACCAAAGGTGAGACCAGTATTTTTAAAAGCAGTTCGTTTGGTTGGACTAAAAGTACTATTAATAAAAGATACACTTCCTGATCCTGATGAGCCAAGTCCTACACCTCTGTATCCTCCTTTGGTATCAGCATCAAACTTCATATATTTATCGTAAACTTCCTTATTTTTGGTTATTGAAGCACTCATATTAAAAGATGTCAATCCTTGTCTAGAATTGAAAGGAGCGCCAAAACTTAATCCACCTGTTAAAGCATTATTACAATATTTATCTTTATCATTTTTTCCTGCACTAATACTAACACTAGGTGTCACTGTTGCTCCATCAGCAGCAGAAGAAGATAAATTCATACCGACACTTACATGATCAGAAACAGCAAAATTTAACCCAAATGATGGTTTAAAAGTGATTCCTTGATAGTTGTTATGCTCAATAGTAAGACCTGCTCCTCCCTTTAATGCCTCAATACCAAATATCTGAGCATTTACATCCATGGTCACACCAATAGTCTGATTATCCTTAAGATTATTCTCATACGTAATCTCATCACCATCAAAATCATCCGGAATACCACGTACTTGTCGATTGATCTGTCCAACATTAAGGTTCCAACCTAAACCAACCCAAGAAGATTCCTGATCCATATTTACACCAGAATTATAGGCTAAGTTAAGAGGGTATCCCCCTACATCCATCACTGGAATATTATAACCGAAATCTCCTGAAGACAAATCCACCATATCAGAAGTTCCAATTGGAGTAAACGCATTAAATTCTGGTTGAGAAGGACCACTGGTCAAGGCAAATAATTGCATAGGTTGTGTCATTTGAATAATCATCTGAATTGCCAAATAACTTGCAATGACTTTTGTAACCTTACTTTTTCGTATTGTATTGATCATATCACTTAGTGTGTTATAATTTTATAACTTAATAGGTGTTTCTTTGAAATTAAATTTCATTAATCCATTACCAAACAAATTGTCTTGATAAATAAGCTTAATATTTTCTTCTTCTGGAATATTACCAAAATGCAGTAACAATCTTTTAAATGGTGCTACTTTAAAATTACGTTCGAATGTTACTCCGGAACAGTTAATCGTATCTCCTTTTTGCGTTACTACTTTAAAATCTTTTTCAATATAAAAAGACATATACTTTACAGAGGTTTCGTAATCCCTATTGGTATATATGTCTTTCAGTAAATCATCTTCATTTTCTTGTTGGAACTCAATTTCTATAATTCGCTCATTTTTTAAGGATTCATAAATAGAATCTACTTTTTCCAAATTATTTACTCCTTGATTTTTTAGAATATAATATTGTAATGGAACCAACGTACTTTTATATGTTATATCAGAAAATAAATGCGAAATTGATTTAGATTTCCAACCTGCTTGTTCAAGGTTAAAAAGCTTATATTCTGATTCTGATTTTGTTCTTTTTTGTTCTCTTTGACAGGAAATAACCAGTAAGATCCCTATCAAAAAGAAGACAAATTCCTTTTTGAACATCATAATTCTAAAAAATTAAGGTTATTTTTTTTGGATTATTTTAGCAACAGTTTTTCTAGCCTTTCCAAACGATTTTCCAGCTTTTGGTTTACTTCCTTCTGTTCTTTTATTGCTTTTTCCTGAGCAATAGTGTATAAAGTAAGTTCTTCGACTTTTTCCAGCAATTTCATATTCATTTCTTTAAGGTTCACTCCTTCTTCTTCCATCTCTAATGCTGATGGAATATTCGGTAAATGTCCTTCTAGATTAATATATGCTTCTACTTGTTCTAACGTTTTAAGATTATAATCTTTATAGAATACATAATCTGGTGCGATAGCACCTAGTAAATCAACTTTCACTTCTTGAACATGCATTTTTCCTTTTACAGTTAATGCATAATCCGGATCATCCAAGGTAGTTCCTATAGAAACATTACCCGCAAAATAATTTTGCGTAGTTTCTCCTTGCTGATAAATACCATATGAATTATTTGCTTGTACTCTTTTTATAAAAAGACCATAACCATTCTCGACTGTACCGGTACCATTTTGTACATCCACATTTATTCCATATGCATTATTTACAATTCCTGTTCCACTACTTTCATTACCTGCCCCAACATCAATACCCATAGATTCATTTAATATACCAGTACTGTTGTTTAAGCTTAAAAACCAAGCTCCTCTTACTTTACTAAGTTCTCCAGTTGTATGTGATGAGCTTGCAAACGAAAAAAGTGAAGCTGTTCCGTAGGTCGGTGCAGTGGTTACATCATGCTTAACATAAGCTTTTACCCCATCAAAAGAATCTGCGCCGACTCCAATATTACCATCGATAGAAATATTATTACTAATTTTCGTATTACCACCCACAGCAAAATTATAACCATCAGGAATTGAATTTGTATTAACACCCAATTGATCTGTAGTAAAATCTCCATAAATTAAAGGAATATCAGAATCCGTGTTTTCTACATACAACTTATTACTATTCAACTCATTAAAACCAGCTCTATATCCTACAAAAACATTACCACTTCCTACCGCATTTCTTCCTGCATTACCGCCTATGAACACATTTCGTCGTCCATCTATATTTTCTCTACCTGCGAATGTCCCTAAAAATGTATTGAAATTTCCAGTAGCATTATTAAATCCTGCAGAATTTCCATTAAAAACATTATTACTTCCTTCCACATTATTTCGACCAGAATTTCTACCTATAAAAACATTTGATTGCCCTGTTGTATTGGTTTGACCAGAATTAGCACCAAAAAAACTATTATTATTTGATGTATTATCCCTTCCAGAATTAGCGCCAAAAAAACTGTTGTTATTTCCTTGATCACCCGAATTTGTCCCTTGATTTGTTGTATTGTTTTGTGCAAAAATGGTAATTGAAGTAAAAACAAATACCACAAATAATTTAGTAGTTATCACTCTCATAAATTCACTTTTAATTCGCGTATGTACGCAACTATTGATTCCAATAAATTTTATTAATTCCCTTCGTATTTATTATTAACGTATTCTAATACTTCTTCCGTAATATCTATTCCATCTTGAGCAAACATAATATTACCATTCCCTTGGGTACCAAGAATAATTTCATATTTATTTGACTCTCCATACTCCTCTATATATTGATTTAATCGATTCCAAACTTGTTGACTCACTTCTTTAGAAAAATGATCATTAATTTTTCTTAACTCTTGATCCTCTTTTCTCAAGCTATTCTCAATTTCTTTTGCTTTTTCTAAATTGCTTTCTTTTGTGAAGATTGAGTAAATTGTATAAAGACTATCTAATATTTTCTTCTGTTTTTCGATCTTTTCATTGTTAATCCTCCCCAAATCTTTAGACATATTAAAACCATTAAATAATTTAACATTATCTATATAGGTAATCTTAGACTCAACTTTTGATTTATTAAAAAAATGAATTGATAATAAAGTAAGTAATGCAATTACTAGCAAACCATTACATACTATAAGCAACGAAGTGTATTTTTTTTTCAAGATGTTATTTATTTTGGGCAGGGCAAATATATGTTAAAAAAAACAAAAATATACGTTAATACCGTACTTTTTTAAAGTGATAAATTATTTGTTATAATTTGATTAAAACTTGTATTATTTACATATTGTAAGATATCTTAATGAAAATTATTTAATTATTATATTCAACACTAAACAATTACAATATTAACCTATATAAGTAAGTGTCATTACTACCAAAAATGTTACTACAGGAATTCAGTTATTTTTCTAAAAAAAATAAAACAGCTGAAAACAAAGGGCTAGCAAATCAAAAAATTCTCATTAGCAAAATGTATTATTTTACATAAAGTCAATTATTACAAATTAAATAGACATCAAGTAATGTATTAAAAAGATTCTTTAATTAATTTAGTTTCCCGAAATCCCTTGTATCCTTGCCTAGTTGAATTGATATATTATCCTGTGAAATATTCTTAATTTTAATACCCTGTACCTCATCTCCTTTACGAACCCGTTTCAAAATACCATCAATTCGCAACAACCCTAACTTTGACTTACTTTTTTGAGATTTAATGAATCCTAAATATTCGATTCTAGGCCAATTTTTTGGCATATTTTTACTTGATTGATTTTTTTTTGCACTTCTTAAAGAAGTAACTACTTTTGCCCGTTTCTGCTTCTTTATTTTCCCCAAAAACGGATCTCGATGTGGAATGTTGAGATCGAAAGTATCCTTTTTACGCAAAATTAATTTAGGAGGACTCACAAGTGTATCCGCTGTAACTACAATATCGTTGGTTAAAAAGTATGGAGCGGCAAACTTGTATAGCACCACTCCCCAAATCAATGAGACAGCAATAATTAAAATTTTATTTACCTTTTTCTTCTGCATTAATTCACATTAAATTGACCACTGGCATTATAGTCTCCCGTGTTTCCTGCTTCATCAACTCCCCTAACTCTCCAATAATAGGCTCCTGTAGTATCAAAAGTATTTATAAAATTTCCTGTAGCATTACTTTCTGATAAAACAATATTACTAAAGTTTTCATCTGAAGCTATTTGGATTGTTCCTATAATTCCTGATTGAATAGTACCTGTATCATTATTGAAATTCCAAGTAAAATTAACTTCTTGACTAGTTGTAAAGTTTTGACCAACTGCCGGGGTAATTAAACTAGGTGATACTGGATTTTGAGTATCTATAAAAAATGTTCTTCGGAAATAATCTGTAAAACTTGTATCGTTTTCAGCACTTACTTGCCATATATACTCTGCATCTTCTGTTATTATTGTATTACCTATAGTTATGGATGTATCCACTACATTTTGATCTTCAAAAATCACAGTCTCCTCCGAACCATCAACCCTTAGTATTTGAAATTTATAAAAAGTCGCTGTACTTATACCTTCCCAAGAAAATGTAATTGCAACATCATTTGTATATAAATTATTTAAAGGCGAATTTAACAATACTGTTTGCCCTGAAAGATCTATAGATGAGATTACAGAAAATGAAGAATTAAAAGAATATGCTGTATCATAAGCAAAATTTTCTCCTCTTACTCTCCATTGATAAGTACCTGGATTCATCGCATAATTAAAAAGCGTAGTATTCACTAAAGAATCCAAAATAATTGCATTTGAGCTTTGATTATTTATTTGTATCCGATATTCATCTGCTCCATCTATTTGATTCCATCTAAACTGAACAGAATTCCCTTCTATTTGTGTCATATCCTGTGGAGCTACAGTAGTTACAATATCATTTGTAATATCATCTTCAATAATATCATCACAGCCTATAAAAAAGCCTATGTAAGCAATTGTAATATACTTAACGTATTTTCTCATAATTCTGAAATATAATTTGTTCAAATAATTTTTCCCTTCTTGTTCTTGGTTCTTTTTCTATGTAAAATCGCAAACTAACCACTCTAGAAAAATCAAAAAACTTTTCATAATTGTATGTGGTTTTCAGTAAATCTCCATAATCACCGGTAAGAATCAATCTATTAGTGTAAATATTGAAATATTCATCACTTGCTTTATGAATAGATTCTAACTTTACTAGTTTTGTCTCTGATTTTATATCTGTAAATGTATTTAGAATCTCCTGCTGAACTATATCTGGATTTGCTACCTCTTTACCTATTAATTTATCTAGATAAGAAACCTCTGCTATCAAATTGGTAATGCGTTGTTGCGAGTTACTAACTTTCTCCAGTTTAACCTTAGATTCCTCTAATAATTGAGAAGCATCCAAAGTCATAATGAAAGATCTTTTATAAGCAGTAATACCCAAAACTACCATAAGTGCTAGTAGAGCAAAAAACTTCTTCTTATATGATATGTTTTCAAACATCAAATTTCAATATTAGCTTGATTTTAAAAGAATTCGTTCTATTTTCTCTTTGAAAAGAAATAATTTCTAAGTTTTTAATCCAGAGCTCAGTTTTAAGAACTTTTATCCAGGATGAGAACTGATCATTTGATTGAGCATAACCTTCTATTTCGATCACATTGTTTTCAAAATAAATTCGTTGTTCTGATTTAATCTTTGACTTCGCAGGAAAAACAGTTAATACTTTTAAATTAATTTCGTCAGGAACTTCTTTAGTTATTTTGGATATATAAAAACTTAAAAAGTTACTATCACTGAGCCCTGATTGATTTAATATTGCTTCTTTATTTTCCTTATCATTTTCTAAAGAAACTAATTTAGAGTATGCTACATTTTGTTCACCTAAAGCCACTTGTATTTTATGATGTGCACTTTGATAATTACCTAATAATATATAGCTTAACAATAGGGATACTAAAAAAAATGATAACGTAAAAACTCCTACGATATTAAACGCTTTCTTATATCTAAATTCTTCTCTTCTAGAAGCTATTAAACTAGTCTCTGAAATAATTTTATCATTAGGATATAAATAATTAAGTGTACTTGCAAAACCAAGAATGTCAGTATTAAATATAATTTCATCACCAACCACATATTCAAGTACATCCTGTCCTTTTTTTTGTTCAAAATCTAACAAGGATTCTTTTTCAAAATATAAAGTAGTAGTATCCGTATGTATTGTATCTTCTTCTATAAGAGGCTTAACAGATGTACTTATGAACGGTCCAACAGTGAAATCAATTATAGGAATTTGAACTTTATCAAACAAAGCTATTTCTTTATCTATAATATCTTTTCTAGCTACGGAAACATAAATTTCTTCTTCTTCTATATATTCATTCCAATAAAAATCATTAGGGTCAGCATTAAATAATATTTTTGATTGAAAACCCTTTTCATTTTTCACTTTCTTAGATAAAATTCCCTGACCTGTTATAGAAAGTATAACTGGTTTATTTTTAGATAGCTTAGTGATCAAATCCTCAAAGCTTTTTGTAGAATAACGATTAATAATAGATATACTCTTCTTCTTCTTATGAAGTTCGATAAAATTAAAATCTTTCTGATCGCCATCTAATCGAATTTGAACAGATTGAATTTTATTCCCTAAAAGGATACTATTTAGAATATTATAGATCATTAATATATTACTGTAGGCTTAATAAATACGTGTAATTTAGATTTATCTCTGGCTTTTCTCTTACTACTAAAAAACCATTTAATAATCGGTATTCTTGATAGCACAGGAGTTCCACTACCAGAGTTTTCTCGCTCTAATTCATCTAGCCCCCCTAATAATATCATCTCATTATTTCTCACTCTAATCAATGATTCAAATTTTTGTGTGGATTTACTTGGAGGAGCACTTTCTCCTGCTCTTCCTAGAAACGCACTTTTCTCTACGGCAATTTCTAAAGTAACGTGCTCATCAAGAGAAACAAATGGTTTTATATTTACACTTAAATTCGCTTCAGTAGGTTTCCATTGACCAGATTGCAAAATATTATCATTTACTCCTGTATTAATCAATCTGTTAGTTTGCTCAAAATAATAATCTGTTTCTCCAATAGAAATACTAGCTTCATGACCGCTTAATGTAGCTATCTTAGGAGTAGATTTTAGATTGACAATAGAATTATTTTCTAAAGCACTTAGATTAGCATAGAAATTCTTAGTTACTTTTCCTATATTAATAATTCCAAGTCCATTAAACGCATCTATTAATTGGTTGATAGTACCCGAGTTAACAGTAACATCTGTATTAGGGAAAATATTTCCTTGTGTTTTCACATCTTCAGATCCATCCCCAAGAATTGCCTGTAAACCAGTCTGAATATCATAAGACTTATTATACTGAACAACTAATACTTCTATTTGTACTAGTGGAACTACTTTATCCAGTTTTCGGATAACCTGAGCTAACTCCATAATCACTGGTTGAGATCCAGAAACAAGCATTCCATTAAGTTCTACGAACTCTTGGATTTCTACATCTTGCGTTAAAGATTTAGGAAGTGTTGCTAATACGGATTCAATAGTTCTATTTTCTAATTGGATTAACTCTGTTGTTCTAAGACCAGCTGTAGTCTCTTTACCTATTAAATAAAATTCATCTGACCTATTAACTGCGAATTTTTTTCCTCTAAATATATGTTTCAATAAACTATCAAAATCTATTTCTTCAGAAAAAATAGTAGTGATAATTTCATCTGGTTTATCATACATCGCATAACCAAGCTGTAATAACTCAGCAGCTTTCGTAATAATTTCAGTTGCATTAGCATCAAATGCTTTGATACTTAAATAACCATTATCCTGTAATTTGATATCTAAATCTCCTGAAACATTTTTATTAGAAGTTCTTGATGATCTTCTTCTTGAATTATTCCTAGGGTTCGTATTTGATGCAGTTTGAACTTCTATATCTTTTGTTAGAAAATAAAATCCGTTTTCATCTACTTCTGCAATCATCTGATTTGATTTAGCTATCATATCAATTACCTGATCAAAAGGTCTATTTATGATATATGCAGAAACACTCATACTTTTAACATCTGGCGCAAGCACAACATTCTTATTTGTTAATTCTGTGATTTTTGCCGCTACAGATGGTAAGGAATCATTTTTAAGCTTAACAGAAAGAAAATCATTTTGCTTACTATAACGAATATCTAATTCTTTTTTTCGCTTTGGCTTTGGCGCTTGCTTAATTATTTCACGTTGTTTAAAAACAATAATATTATTCATAAACTCCACATCCAAATCATAGGTTCTAATTAAAAAGAGAAAAACATCTTTAACTTTGACATCAAAAAAGTTACTTGTAACCATTTGACTTAGTCCAGAATCCGCCACAACATTAAGTTGATGCTCTTCTCCCAGAGAGGTTATAATTTCAAATAATGTTAAACCAGAAACATCCAATTGAGTTACTTCTTCTAAACCTATTTTCGTTTGAGCTATTTCATTTAATTTTTCTTCAATAGTTACTGGTGCATTCTGTGCGCACAAGAAATTAATTGTGAGTAAATAGCTAATCAATAGTATCTTTCTTATCATCCCTTATTTTCTATAATAATTGAGTATACTTCCTCAATAGATGTTATTCCGTTTTGTACTAATCGAATTGCTTTCCCCGACAAATTCGATTCTTTATAATCTGAAATAGATTCTTCCAGATTTGTTGAGTTTTTCTTTATTTCTTGAGTCAATATGCTATCTATAGGTATAATTTCATAAATAGCAGTTCTTCCTTTATAACCAGTATAATGGCAATTTTCGCACCCTTTAGATATCCAATGCTCTTTAATACCATCAAAAGTTTCATTATTATATTCATTCCCTTTTAGTACTGCAGATTCCTTACAAGTATTACATAATTTTCTTACCAACCTTTGTGCTACAGAAATCTTTAAAGTTTCTGCAATAAGAAAAGCTGGAACTCCCATATCTATTAATCTAGAAATTGTTCCTAATGCAGAATTTGTATGAATAGTCGATAGTACCAAATGCCCCGTAAGGCTTGCTCTAATAGCCATTTCTGCGGTAGCTCCATCTCTTATCTCTCCTAACATAATAATATCAGGATCCTGTCTAAGAAATGTCTTAAGTGCATTCGTAAATGTTAACCCTATATCTTCTCTTAGTTGCACTTGGTTAATACCTTTCAGCGTATATTCTATAGGATCTTCTACAGTAACTATATTGCTAGTAACTTTATTTAATTCTTTTAAACTTGCATATAACGTAGTTGTTTTACCAGACCCTGTTGGACCACTAATAAGAATAATTCCTTTGGATGCCTTTAATGCTTCTAGATACAACTCTTTTTCATTCTGCGCCATTCCCAATTTATCCATACTAAGATGAGCAGTATCTCTTCCGAGTATTCGCATTACTATTTTTTCACCATGTAAAGTCGGTAAAATGGAAACTCTTATATCAAAATCATCATAATTAATACGGCCATCCTGAGGTAATCTCTTTTCCGTAATATCAAGATTTGATTTAATCTTAATCTTATTAACTAGTTCTAAGTAATTATCTCTTTCAATTTTATATTTTTCAGTAAGTTTACCATCTATTCGATATCTAACTCTTGCTTCGTCTTTAAAAACTTCAAAATGGATATCACTACTTCCAATATCTTTTGCTTCAAAAATTAATTCTTCTAAAAAATCTTGAGAAGCAAACTTGAACTTTTCAGTATTAGAATTGTCTTGACCAGTATCTCTTTTACCTTTTCTATAATATAATATTAAAGCTCTATTTATAATATCAATAGAAACTGTATATAACTTTATACTTTTCCCTAAAATCAACTCTAACTCATCCTTAACAGTTTCTTTTGAGGCTGATTCTGATATAAAAAAACTTATTAGATTAGCAGTATCTTCTTTAGGAACAATCTGATAATTATGTGCCAAATCCGAGCTAATGATTTGTTGTTCCTCTGTACTTAGTATTATTTCTTTTACTATATCCATAATTATAAAAGATTAGTAAAAAAAATATCAAACCCTGCTATATAACTTCCTACTTTCAGCAATACTAAATACAACGCTAAAAGTCCTGCTAATGGAACTAAATTCGTTTTAACAATTAATTTGATTATTAAAAACCCAACTATTGAAAATAACATACCCGTTATAAAAAATAAAATATAATTATGAAGAGAGAAAAAAGGAATTACTGCTGAAAAGAATAATACATCTCCTAATCCCATGTTCTTCTTAAACGGATTAGTTAATCTTCTATTTTTAGCTGACAAATACAAATATAGACCTCCAAAAGTAACTAGTAAAAACGCTAAACTATATAACAATCCAATTACACTATAACCAGCTTTAAAATAGGTAACCAATCCCAAAATTAAAATAAAAACTGGCAATAGTATATGGATAGCTCTAAGCTTTAAATCTTGAATAAATACCAAAATTAGTAACAGTATTAGGGTTATTTGAATTAAAATATCCAACGAATCAATCTTTAACCGTTTCTTTTAACGTCTTTTTTTGATCAATCTCCCAGGTATTATAATTACCATCATCATCAAAATCAGATAAAGAAGTAGCCGAAGCTTTAAATGAATTTGTAGAAGCTTCAATAATTTCTATTCTATATACCGCTTGTCCTCCTTGTTCTATTGTCAAGGCCGGCTCAAAACCTAATTCATCAAAATCGGCTGTGTATTTAGAATGTCTGAAAAAGTAATTTTTTTCCAATCCATAAAGATGATTTAACATACTCTGCGCTTCTATGGATTTAGCCTGAGTAATAACAGAAGTTTGACTTGGAAGAACCATTAGCAACAAAATACCAATAATACATAGTACGATCAATATCTCTGTCATAGAATATGCAGCAGCATACCAGTTATTTTTGCGTTTCATAGGTTTGTTATAAAATCTTAATGAATTCATTAAGATAGATTTAGGGTTTGCAAAAGTATTAAATTGTGTTAACAAAATCTAAATTTTTTAATTTCCATTTATAATTTTACTCAGGTCAAACATTGGTGCATACATAGCCACCATTATCAGACCAACTATTAAACCAATGACAATAATTATCAATGGTTCAAGAATTACTCCAATCATCTTAGTTTTATGCTCTACTTCTTCATCATACTCATCAGCGAGTCTAGAAAACATAGTATCCAGTTCATTAATTTCTTCGGCCACTTCTACCATAGAAATCAATTTATACTCATAGATTTTATGTTTCTTCATAGCGGCCGCAAAAGGGATTCCTTTAATTACGTCATTCCTAATAGGATCAATTGATGATTCTATTGGATAAAAACCAATCATCTTTTTCACCATATCCAACGATTCGGTTAATGAAGTTTTTGAAGTCAATAGTAAATCTAAAAACTGACAATACCTTGCCAGATATACCATCTTAACTAGTTTCCCGAAAAAAGGAATTTTTAAAATAATTTTTGATTTTATATTTCTAAATGAAGGATTCTGTCCATATATTTTAAATAAAAACATACTAGTTATAACAACAACCAATATGCCTACAAATATGGTCGGGAACTTTTCCGACAATACAATGATGTTTTTTGTTAATGCGGGAAGGTCTCCATCAAACTGATTAAATATAGATTTAAACATTGGAACTACATAGGTCAACATAAAGTATAGAACACCAACAGTCAATACTAAAACAAATGACGGATATGTAATCACTGAGATAATTTGTTTTCTTAATTTAATCTGACGTTTAAAATATTTATGTAACTCCAACAGAACAGTATCTAATTTTTTAGTCTCCTCACCTATCTTGATACTAAAATACTCATATGAAGAAAAAAGCCCTGTATTTTCTAGAGCTTCATAAAAGCTTTTTCCTTTTACAATTTTGGATTTTAATTCTAAAATCAATTCTTTTAGGTGTTTCTTTTTCTGCTGATTTGCTAATATTTCAAGTGCTGTTTTAAAATCTACACCTGCATTAAGCAGTGTAGATAAATCCTTATACAACACTACTTTTTCCTTTGCTCCAATTTTTTTGGAAAAACTCAATTCTTGGCTAAAGAAGTCTCCAACAGAAGATGATTTATTCTCTGTCTTAACATTAGTGTTTTTATGAATTTTACTTATATCAATTCCCATTACAATTTCAGTTTAAGATTAGGAGCATAATCTTTAGCAATTACAAACTCTATTGGTTCATCAAATAGCGTCGTTTCTACGATCATTTTAGTAATAAGGTCTTCTTTCGTAATGATATTAAAATCAGACGAAATCGTAAGCTTATTTATAGACAAGGTATCTAGCATATGAACTTGTCTTCTAATAAGATATTTATCCGTAATTTTATATTCTATTTCTTTATTATTATACGGAATCACTTTAAATCCTTTATAAGATTTTACAATCCTCTCTGCATTAAAAAAATCAGTTCTTAGTTGTACATAACTTGTTGTCAATTCATTTTGTTCATCTATAGAAACTTGGTAATTTATTACCTGTTTTACAAATGAGGCATATGCAAAATATATTAACCCCATTATGATTGACATAATAGTCAGGTTAATTAACATTTCTAATATGGTAAATGCTCTTACCTTACTCATTGCTTTTTTTATTGGCTAACAAATAGTTATATACAATAGTATCTGAAGCTGTTCGTACTATATATTTTACATTCTTCAACTCCTTTTTGCTTTGAAAATCTTCAACTTTCTTTTGAATGGAATATGTTTTAAATTCATATAATTTATCATCAAAATCACTAGTTATTTTAGCGTCATTATGTAGTTCTGCTACTGTAAATTTTATTTTATAAGAACTCAAAGACGAGCTGCTATTTAAAACGGCAGCGTACAACCTAATCGCTACTAATAAACAAGTAGCTATAATCGAAATGGCTATTACCGATTCAATTAATGAACTTCCTTTAAGGAAATATTTATTGTATGTTTTTAATTCTTTCAAGTCTATTTTCTCCCGTATTTCCAAATAATGGTAATCTTACAAAGTTATTTGGTAATTCTGTAGCATCGATTACACCGTTTAAGATAACATCAGCATACTTAGAACTTCTAGTTTCTAATTGTAACTTATGTGTATACAAAGAACCTATAATACTCCCCTTTAATTCCATGATACCATTACAGTAAACATCTCCTACCACTAAAGAGTTTTCATCAATGGAAACAAAGTTGTTTTGCTTTTCTCTAAAACTCGATCCATTGATTACAATTCCACCATAAATCTTTACATCTTCAGCTATATTAATTTTCTTTTTATAATCTCTTGTAGAAGCCTCTATTACGATACAAGATGGATATCTTAATTTGACATCTGATTCTATATCAACTCCTTTATCTGCATAAATTTGTAAACTTCCTTCAAAACCTTCTTCCAGTACTATTTTTGGTGCTTGAATAATAACATCTTCAATTGTTGAAGTATTATCAACACGAATAGTATCTCTAGATTTAAATATAAAATTCCCTTTGATATTCAATCTATCTAGCGTCTCTCCTTTTTCTAAATAAACTATTCCAGTTGGTTGATCAAACCCCCTATGAATTGGTTGATTTTCTTTTAATTTTGCTAAGGTTATTTGAACTGTGTTTTTTGGATATTCTAATTTTGGCGAAATTATTTTAGGTAAGTTTTGAGAGGAAATTGAAATACTTCCTTCTAGTTTTGGGTTATTTGCATGCTGATTGCCTAAAATATTAACAGTTTTATATCTTTTCTTAGGAAGCTTAACATTTCCTACAATTTTGGTAGTACCAGAAATTTTAAGTTCTTCACCAAAATCACATAGATATAGTGCTATTGGATCTCTATCAATCACCTCTCCAATTATATAATTTTTATAAATTGTATCTTTTTTAAAAAAAGTTTTCCCCAATAATTTAGAAAACATCCCCCACCTTTCTTTTGTGAATTCGCATATTAATCCATCATTAAATAAATCGACTTGCTCCGTATTTGTTTTACCCAATGATGTGGAATTCGACAAAAAGTAATCAAAACAAGAAGAACAACGATCTATAAGCTGTTCTTTTACAGATTGTCTGGTTGCTAAAGTTTTATTGATTGTGAAGACGTACATAAGTCCACCACTGAGAATAGCAATAATGAGACAAACGTAAATAGCATATAATAAAGAACCCGCTTTTAACATTTACTTATTGTTTTTTTCGAGTGTTCTTTTTACTAGCTTCTTTCTTTTTTACTAACTCTTTACGTTTGTCTATTTCTTTCTTTTGCTTTCGGATCTCTTTTTCCTTCTTAGCTTTCTCTTTTTCTTCAGGTGTTTTCTTCCTGAAAATATCTTTAAAAAAGTCTTTGGTCTTTACTATAATACCCTTCTTCTTATCATCCTCAATTTCTTCTTCAGCGGCTTCTTTAATTACTTTTTCTCCTTTTTTGAAATAAAGCGTATCATTGGTATTATGACTAATCCACCTACCATGCTTTTTATTGTTTTTATATTTCCCACTAACTAATAAAACACCAGATTCTGTAAACTCATTATAAGTTCCTGAAAGAAATCCTTTTTGCCAATTAGATATATTTTTTATTTTTCCATTTTCATACCAATTCCTCCAGGTATCATTCTTAAGGCCATAATAAAAACCCCCTTGTTCCGCAATTCCATTGTCTCTATAGGTTTTATTATAGTGTCCGTGTAAAATTTGGCCATCACCACCTCCGAAAGAGGAATGAATTTTCCCACTTTTATACCAATGATATTCTTTAAAATCTTGATAACTTGATGTATTCTTATTAGAAACGTAGAATGTATAATTATAATCATCATCAGAAATAACCTTTCTAGTTATATCCTTGTTGATATACTGGGTAGATCCGAATAAAAAAATCAGAGTAAATAACAACTTCATTTTGGGTGAATTTTAGGGTTTGCAAATAAACTACTTTCATTTGAAAAAAAGAACAAAAAAACACAATTTTTTGATAATCAAACAAATACAACAAACATGACTACGGTACACATACCCCTATGAAACCGTAGTCATTGATTTCTCAGCTATAGTTTGTCCAATTAAGTGCCTACCTTATTTAATATAAACTAAACTTTCGCTATATGTAAGTGTCATTAGAAGGAATTATGTTACCATGATTTTGGTGATTTTTTTATTTTTTTCAAACAAGAGCAAACTTTAATTAAAAATCAACACTAATTAATTAATATAAACCTTTGATTTTGTATAAGTTATAAATCAAAAACTTTTTTAATATCTAAATAAAAAGTGATTACGCAACTTCAGAACCTGTAGAAGCTTCCCATATTCTAAACCATTCTTCGTCCGTAATCGATAACGATACAGAATTTACAGCAGATTGGATACGGTTTATTTTTGTGGATCCCATTATTGGTAATATTCCTGAAGGATGTTTTAGTAACCAAGCTGTTAGTATTTGATCAGCAAGAACACTGTACTTTTGCATTAAGTCATTGATTACTTTATTTATTCTAACCACTCTTTCTTCAGGTTGTTTTGAAAAAAACTTCCCTCCAGCAAGTGTAGAATATGCCATAGGTTTTACATTATGTTTTATACATTGATCTAAAGAACCATCAATAAATGGTGTCAATTGCAGTGGTGAGATCTCAATCTGGTTAGTTTGCAAAGGAAAAGAAGCGTTTAGCATATCAAACTGAGAAGTGGTGAAATTAGACACCCCAAAATGAAGTACTTTTCCACTGGATTTTAATGCCTCAAAAGCTTCTGCTATATCCGAGGGATCCATTAAAGGACTAGGCCTATGAATTAGCAACATATCAATAAAATCAGTCTGCAAATTAACCAATGATTGCTCTACAGATTCAATAATGTACTTTTTGGTAGTCTTATAAGATTTAATATTATTATCTGGACGATTAGATGTTACCAATCTAATCCCACATTTGGTAACCAACTGCATTTGTTCTCTTAAAGAACTCTTACCTTTTATAGCCTGACCAAATAAAGATTCAGTTGTATAATGTCCATAAATATCTGCATGATCAAAAGTTGTTACTCCAATCGCAAGACATTCTTCAATTAGTTTAAGAGATTCATCGGAAGTTAAATTTGCTCCCCATTCTCCCCAATTCATACATCCGGCAACTATTCTAGAAAATAAAGGTCCATTTTCTGAAATTTTGGTATTCATTTTATTCAACTTTTAAACTGAGATTTAATAATTTATAGCATCATATATTAATCTCTGTATCTCCGAACGGATATCATTAGAGATTAATTTTCGATTGGCAGAATCAGGAAACGTTCGATTACTTAAGAAAACATAAATAATTTCTTCATCGGGATCTGCCCAAGTAAATGTTCCTGTAAAACCACTATGACCATAACTGTTCATAGATATGCAACCACAAGTAGGTCCAACATCTCCAAGTTGCGGTTTATCAAAACCTACACCTCTTCTCACCCTTTTATCACAATACGTACACGTATTGAATTCATCTATTGTTTGACTACTAATAAACTGCTTTCCTCCATAGTATCCGCCATTAAGATACATCTGCATCATCTTAGCAACGTCATTTGCATTAGCAAACAAACCTGCATGACCCCCAATACCTCCAAACATAGCTGCTCCCTGATCATGAACATATCCGTGAATAGTCTCTTTTCTGTAAGCTTGATCATTTTCTGTAGGTACAATCCGTTTTTTATCAAATTTATTTAGTGGCAAATACCCCATATTACTTGCTCCCATTGCCTTATAAATATGCTGTTGGGTCAAAGCATCTAAATCATTACCGTAATGACCCTCTATAAAAGATTTCATCAAATAATAAGGAAGGTCACTATATTTATAACTAAGTCTACTTCTTAATTCACTATCCTTTATGCGTAGCATCAAAGAATCTTTCATATCACTTCTTAAATACAAATTACCTGTCACCCTAATATTGAAATCATCAGTACGTTTAGTTCTGTAATATTTTTTATCAGGCCTAGAGGTTACCGTATCCAATGTCTTAAGGTAAAATGGAATCCAAGCTCTTAATCGAGCATAATGAGATAACATAGATCTAATTGTAATATCTTTCTTATTAGAGTCCTTAAATAAAGGCAGCATCTCTCCTACACGCGTATCTAATGATAAAATACCTTTATCTTTTAGTTCCATAGTCAAAGGTAAAGTTGAAAGGATTTTTGTTAAAGATGCTAAATCATAAATATCTGAACTCTTTACTTTCCTAGATTTAGCATAGGTATGATATCCATAATTCTTATTGTAAACTACTTTACCCTTTCTTGCCACAATAAGTTGTAGACCAGGAGTCATATCTTCTCTTAATGCAATATTCACTATAGAATCGATACGTTCTAATTTATGAGAATTCATCCCAACTGTTTCAGGTATTCCATAAGTCAGTCTTTTTAAAGATCTGGTTTCCTGACCTGTCCCTAAAGGGAAGTCTACTCCTAAGCTTACCGGAAGTTTTCCTTTTGCCTCAATAGCTCCAAACAGCAATTGAGCTGCCTTTTGTTGTGCTACCGTACTATTCTGATAAGCCATTAAGACACCTTCAAAATTTGTAGTAGTTTGAAGATCTAACATGGCATATGGCCTAGAAAAAACACTTAGAACTGTATTATTAAGTCGAGCAATCTCATATAACCAAACCAATTCCTTATCCTTAAATTTATAATCTTTCCAAGGATTATCATTTGATTTATGTAATCCTACTATCACATAATTATAATTTCTTAATTGATCTAATATATCTGGTAGTTGATTTCCTTTTACCCAATCTACCTTAGTATATTTGTTTAGTTCCTCTAGGAACACTTCTCCAGAATCATCGCCTAAAGATACATAAGCTACTTTTTTAAGATCTAAGTTTTTAACAGGTAGAATTGCTCTATCATTCTTAATCAATGTTAAAGAGTTTTCAACTAATTTATGATGAAGCACTTCATTAGCGGTACTATTAAGTTCTTCTAAAAGGTAATCAGTTTTTACGGGTTCATACTTATGAAGCCCTACTTTGTATTTAGCTAATAATATTTTTTTTACAGAACGTGACAAACGTTTTTCTGTAATATCGCCAGCATAATAAGCAGAAATAATTTTCTGAGATGCTAGTGGTACGTCTTCTGATATTAAAAGAATATCATTCCCTGCTTTTAGAGCTGCAAGATCAATATCTCCTGGAGCTTTAAAATTCGAAGCTCCTTTCATATTTAAAGCATCTGTTATCACTAATCCTTCAAAACCTAAACTATCTTGTAATATGTTAGTTACAACATTTTTAGAAATTGACGATGGATAACCTGATCTAGGTTCTAAACTAGGAATATTTAGATGTGCCACCATAACACTAGACAGCCCATCCGCTATTAATTTACGGTATGGATATAACTCTATACTATCAATCCGTTTTTCATCAAAATTTATTGTAGGTAACGTTTTATGAGAGTCACTATCTGTATCACCGTGCCCAGGAAAATGTTTAGCGCTTGCTAAAACACCTTCTTTTTGCATTCCTTTCATAAAAGCCAATGCCTTTTCGGTAACATTATCTTTATCTTCTCCAAAAGAACGATTTCCTATTATTGGGTTTTTGGGATTTGTATTCATATCTACAACAGGTGCAAAGTTGATATGAACACCAAGCCGTTTACAATGTTTAGCTATTTGTCGTCCGGTCTCCTCTATTAGGCCATTATCCTGAATGGCTCCTAACGTCATATTCCAAGGAAATGCCTTAGTAGAATCTAATCGCATGGCTAACCCCCATTCTGCGTCCATACCAATTAGTAAAGGAACCTTAGAAATTTCTTGATATTCATTATTAAGTTTAGCTTGGCGCTGCGGTCCTCCTTTAGAAAAAATAATTCCTCCGATGTGATACTCTTCAATTAAGCTTTTTATCTTATCTGTTTCTTTCTTTGATTTTGAAGAAAAAACATCTACCATAAATAATTGTCCAACTTTTTCTTTTAAAGTCATCCTATTATAAATGCTATCTACCCATAATCTTTGAATATCATATTCGTCTTTTACAATGAGTGGACTTAAAGGTTTATTTTTCTCAACTAGCTGTGTCACTAGAGAATCAGATTGAGCTCCAGTGATTGAGTCTACCATAATCACATCATCAGGTTGTTGTGAAAAAACTGATAACGTAAAAACAAAAACTATATATGAAAAGTATTTAGAGAAAGTATATCGCACAAAAACTAATTTAAAAAACGGTTATGCCAACTATCCTTAGCAGGAACTTCCCAATCAGTTTTATACTCAGCAATATTAGTAACCAAATTATTAAACACTATAGTATTTGGCGAAACAGATCTGTTTTTTGCCATTTTTCTAAAATCTGTAAGTGTTTTATAAGCAACAAATTCTCCCTGTTTATAGGATACATTCATTTTATCCATTAAATCAACTTTATAATCAGTCTCTAATTGCTGTATAAAATGAACAGAAGCATCTATAGAACAACCTGTAGCTTGATTTATATCTTGATCTAAGGCAATAGTTATGAATCTTTTATACTTTATATCATAACCTGCCTTAAGATCTGCTCCATGCGCAGTCCATTGTGTTATAAAGGTTTCTAATTTGTTTTTTATCTCATCTAACTCCTCTAAAGTAAAAGATCTATTGGCTTGATAAACCCAAATTCTTGATGTATCAGGGAGTTCTTTAAAATCTACTAACATCTGCTTTCTTTTTATTTTCTAAAATAACAAAAAGTATTCCTAATTGTTGCAACAAAAAAGAGTTAATATGAATAAACATATCAACTCTTTTAGAATTTTACTTAATCTTTAAAAATCTTTTTATAAATCTTGAGCATTTGCAATCAGTTCTGCCACATCCATTACATCAATGCTATCTTCCTTTTCTTTACTCTTTACACCATCAGTCATCATCGTATTACAAAAAGGACACCCAGCAGCAATAATATCTGGTTTTGTCTCTAGAGCATCTTCTGTTCGCTCTATATTAACATCCTTATTACCTGGCTCAGGTTCTTTAAACATTTGTGCTCCTCCAGCCCCACAGCATAAACCGTTACGTTTACAACGTTTCATTTCTATGAGTTCTACTTCTAATTTTCTTAGAAGATCTCTAGGTGCTTCATACACATTATTAGCTCTTCCTAAATAACAAGGATCGTGGAAAGTAATGCGTTTCCCTTTAAATTTACCTCCTTCTACCTTTAATCTACCTTCGTCCAAAAGTGATTTAAGAAATTGCGTGTGATGCATTACATCATAATCTCCACCTAAAGCAGGGTATTCATTTTTCAATGTATTGAAACAATGAGGGCAAGCTGTAACTACTTTTTTAATTTCATATGCATTAAGCACTTCAATATTGGTAACTGCCTGCATTTGAAACAAAAATTCATTACCCGATCTTTTTGCAGGATCTCCAGTACAACTTTCTTCAGTCCCTAATACAGCAAAGTCTACCTTGGCACTATGAAGTAACTTTACAAAAGCTTTTGTGATTTTCTTGGCTCTATCATCAAAACTTCCAGCACATCCTACCCAAAATAAAACTTCTGGCCTTTTTCCTTCAGCCATATACTCTGCCATTGTTGGCACCTTTACTGCTTCACTCATTTGTAATACTATTTATATGTAAATATTTAGGTTAAAACATATCAACCTAAATTTATATTTAATCGTGTTTACCGTCGTCAAAAACTTCGATAGTAACTACTCTTTCTACAAGCTCTGTAAATTTACCTGTATAACGAGTTGCTTTTACTAGGTGATTATCTATCCAATGATAATTTCCTCCTCTTGGCTTCCCCATCAAAAGACTATGATAATTGAATCCATGTGTTCTTAACCAGGTTTCAGTTACTTCCCTATGTTCTTCAGTTCTTGATGTAAAGAAGCATATAATATGCCCTTCTTCATACCATTTGTTTAATGTAACTAGAGCATCTGGAAAAGGCTCACAAGTAACCATTCTTTCTGGCTCTTCATTAGGAACATCTTCTGTAATTGTTCCATCAATATCAATAAGGTAGTTCTTAATACCTTCTGGTAAGACTGGACTAATGTGTTCTCCCTCTTCTACTTTATCATGCAATAATTTTTCTACTTCTTCCTTCTTCATAATTTCTAAATTCTCTTAATTTTTAAAAGTTTATGGTTAATAGTTATGGTTAATAATTTTTATTCTTTGTTCCAGTTTAATCTGTCCATCTGGTTAAATGGCCAAGGAGCTCCGTTATTTTCGATATTAGACATCATATTATTTAAATCTGATGGTGCCGCACTTTGCTCCATAACTAAATATCTTCTCATGTCTAAAATAATAGATAATGGGCTAATACTAACAGGGCAAGCTTCTACACAAGCATTACAACTTGTACACGCCCATAATTCTTCTTGTGTTATATAATCATTTAGTAATTGTTTACCATCATCTACAAAACTACCATTCTTATCAATATTATCTCCGACCTCCTGAAGGCGATCTCTAGTGTCCATCATTATTTTTCTAGGAGATAACTTCTTACCTGTCTGGTTTGCCGGACATTCGCTGGTACAACGTCCACATTCTGTACAGGTATAAGAATTCAGTAATTGCACCCAGTTTAAATCAGTAACATCAGAAGCTCCAAATTTTTCTGGTTCTGTTTCAGCTTCATCTTCTGCTGGTGCAGCAAATGGATCTGCATTAGGGTCCATCATAAGCATCACCTCTTTGGTAACAGCTTCTAAATTATCCATCTGCCCTTTAGGTTTCAAATCTCCGTAGTACGTATTCGGAAACGCTAAAAGAATATGCAAATGTTTTGAAAAATATAAGTAATTCAAAAATATTAAGATCCCAACGATATGCATCCACCAAGCTCCGCGTTCAAGAAGAATCAATGCTCCCTCAGACATTCCATTAAATAAAGGAGATATAAACTGACTCACAGGATATGATCCTGCTTTGATATAATGTTCAGCTCCCAAATTTTGTAATTGTAGATCCGCTGCATTCATCGTTAAAAACAATGTCATAAGGACTACTTCAAAATAAAGAATAATATTACCATCGTTTTTTGGCCAGCCTTTCAATGTTTTAAAACGTCTAATATTTACTACATTTCTTCGTATCCAAAAAATCAATACACTTACTAGTACCAAAAGGGCAAGAATCTCAAAAGAACCAATTAAAAAATCATACAATCCTCCTAAAAACGCAAATATTCTATGCGTACCAAGAATACCATCTATAATAATTTCTAAAACTTCGATATTAATAATAACAAAACCTACGTATACCACCACGTGCAATATACCTGCTATAGGTCTTCTTACCATTTTTGATTGCCCAAAAGCAATCATCATCATATTGTTCAATCGCTCTTTTTTATTATCTGTACGATCTACATCTTTACCCAATCGAATATTTCGAATGACCTTACGAATGTTTTTAGTGAAATATCCAATTCCTGCTATTAAAGCAATTACAAATATGATATTAGGTATATATTGCATAATCTGGTGTAGTTAGTTTATTGTGTCTGCTGGCTTTACGTATGGTTTATTCTTCTTTCCAAAAACAGAGACATTTACATATCGTGTAGGGTTCAATCTAAGATCTTGAAGTAATAACTCTAATTCCTTACTAGCTTTTTCTAAATTTCCGTATAGCTTATCATCTTTCAGTAATTTACCTGCTGTTCCATTTCCTACTTCTAAATCTTTAGAAATTTTCTCGAAATTGGCTAAAACACTATCCAAGTCATTTACCAACTTACCTATATTAACTTTGGATAACGAATCTGAGAATTGATTAAGATTAGTAGACATCTCATCAAGATTAGAAAGTGTAGTATTTAATTTTTCTTCGTTACCTGACAAAATATTATTTAAAGATCCCGAAGCACCTTTAAAGTTTCGCACAGTTATACTAAGGTCTTTAAATATGGAATTTAAATTATTTTTATTATCCACAGATAGAATTCCATTCACGGAAGTCAATAAGGTATCAGCATCTTTAATCGCTGATTCTAACTTTAATTGCAAAGGGGTTAATTGTTCGTTTACTAATTCTAATAATCCTGCTTTAACTCTCCCTGGCAAAGTATCTTTATCTTTTGCTTCTAGGCCAGCTTCATAGATTGGATTAATGGCAAGCGACTTTCCTCCTATCAAATCTCCGCCATATACCATAGCTTCACTATTTTTAGAAAAAGTAAAATCACTGCTTACATTAAACTCCACTACTAGGTTTCCTTTTCTGTCTGCAAATTTGATAGAAACAACCTTTCCTACAACCAAACCGTTTATTGTAACTGGTGATGAGGGTATCAATCCTTCTACGTTGTCGTAAACAGCATAAAACGTTCGGTCACTTTCTAAAAGGTTTTTACCTTTTAGAAAACTATATCCAAAAATCAAAAGTGCTATAGCAGACAGTGCTAAAATTCCTGTTTTAACTTCTCGAGTAAATTTCAAAATAGCATATGTTTAGGACACAAATTTAGAATAAAAAATATACTTCCAAAGATTATTAACGAACGATTTATTAGTATTTATTTAGATTAGTTCGATGTAGTATGAGTTTTTAAAGCTTCTGTAAGAGGAATTATTTCATTATTCTTAAATGCTACAACAAAACAAGAAGGATATCCCTTATCAACAGCTACGTTTCTTAACTCCTTGATCAAACTATAATTAGAAGTACTTCCAAAGTAATACTTATGCAAACCTTCAAACTGAATCTTTGACAATTGGTCCAGTCCATTAAAGTTTTTAGATTCGAGTTCTATATCATTAGATCCTGCGGCTATTTGTACTTTAAATGTTATTCCTTCATACGATTTCTGTCCAACAACTTTAGTGATGGAATCATTATTTACTACTTCTGGAGTTTCTGATTCTGGGACATAATAAGTAGCATCAAGGCTTTCTTTATAGTCAACTATAGAAGAAATTATGGATTTTGCCATTTCATCCTGACCCTTTTTTGAATTTAAATATTTTCCCTCTTTATTATTAGTAAGAAAGCCCAATTCTATAAGAACACTAGGCATATAGGTTTGATGTAACACAACAAATCCAGCTTGTTTAACTCCTCTACTTTTTCTTTTTAAAGCTTTATTAAATTTGTTCTGCACAAAACTTGCCAGCGTAAGACTTTGATCTAAATATTCCTCTTGCATTAAGGTTAACCCAATTATCGATTCTGGAGAGTTTGGATCAAATCCATCATAATTTGCTTCATAGTTATCCTCTAATAAAATAACGGAGTTTTCATTTTTCGCTACATTAAAGTTCTCATCATTAGCATGTAACCCTAATACAAACGTCTCTGTACCATATGCTTGTGATCGGTGAGCATTACAATGAATTGACACAAACAGATCTGCTTCAGCTTTGTTAGCTATCTTACCTCTTTCATGCAATTCTATAAATTTATCAGTACTTCTGGTGTAAACAACTTCAAAACGGTCATCTTTTTCTAAAACAGCACCAACAGCCAATACTACTTTAAGAGCAATATCTTTTTCTTTATAACCATTTCCACGATTTCCAGGGTCATGGCCTCCATGACCTGCGTCTAAAACAACTACAAATTTATCCTTATCACTTTTATCCTCAATGGATAAAGTAAATGCAGAGAGTATAAAAACTGTTACTACTAAAAATGAGCTGTATATTATTTTATTTTTCATAATTATGCAAAATTATCACTTAGCTTGAAACATTACCAAATTGTTTCCGTATTTAGTATAATAATTCTATAATCATATGGTTATGATCTTAGAAATTAGAATATAGATTTCATTAAAAAATAACGTTAGAGTAAAGTATTTGATATAAATATTTATTTTTTTACCAATTACAATCTCTACATAAAAAATATATGTAATTTTGGCACTTCAAAAACTAAGCCATAGTTTTACAAAAATAGGATTTAAACCATTGCAAACAACGGTACGTAACATACTTTATTCACTAAGTTTTTCACTATTTTGTATTTGTTATACAACTGCACAAGAGTTCGATAAAACCACAAAAAAACCTATTCCTGCGCAAAAGGATTCTATTTCTTTACCCAAAAAATCACCTGACTCGAAGTCTGAATTACTTGAAAACGAAAAAGATCAGGATACTACAAAGAAGGACACAGCAGTTGTTCCCCCTCAATTATTAACTGATAAAGTTAAATATAAATCCAAAGATTATATGAAATTGAGCCGTAGAGAAAATAAAATGTATCTCTACAATGAAGCTGAAATTATATATGGCGAAATGCAGATTAATGCTGGACTTATTATAGTAGACAATGCTAAAAATGAGGTATATGCATATGGTATTAAGGATTCTGTTGGAGACTACACGCAAACACCCGTTTTTAAACAAGCACAAAATGTAGTAGAACCAGATTCTATTAGATTCAATTTTGACACGGAAAAGGCATTGATATATAATTCCCGAACAAAACAAGGGGAAATGAATGTTAAAGGTGAGGTCTCTAAAAGAGTAAATGACTCTGTTATATATATGAGTAACGTAAAATTCACCACTGCTGAAGATGTTGATAACGCAGATTATTATTTTTATGCTCGTAGAATTAAATTGGTCCCAAAGAAAAAAATTGTTACCGGTTTAGTAAATATGTTTATTGCAGATGTTCCTACACCACTTGGATTACCTTTTGGCTATTTCCCTTTA
This sequence comes from Aquimarina amphilecti, assembly GCF_900109375.1. Classification (GTDB taxonomy): domain Bacteria; phylum Bacteroidota; class Bacteroidia; order Flavobacteriales; family Flavobacteriaceae; genus Aquimarina; species Aquimarina amphilecti. The sequence continues at coordinate 202,603 of NZ_FOAB01000001.1, read as the reverse complement.
CAGGATAAAAGAACTTCTGGTTTTATTATCCCTAGTTATGGAGAAGAAAATAACAGAGGATATTTTTTACAAAATGGTGGTTATTACTTCGCGGTAAGTGATTATGCTGATTTGACAGTTACTGGAGATTACTACACAAATGGTAGTTATACGCTTCTAACTGAATCTGCATATGCTGTAAGATATAGATACAGAGGTAATCTCCGTTTTAGATTCGAAAACAATTTAACCAGTGAAAGAGGATTTCCTGATTTTGCACAAAGAACTACCTATAATATACAATGGACACATTCTCAGGATGCAAAAGCTAACCCAAATTCTCGATTCTCCGCTTCTGTAAACTTTGGTAGTAGTGACTTTTTCCAACAGTCAACGAATCAACTTAATACAGGTAATTTCTTGAACAATCAACTTAGTTCATCAATTTCTTATTCCAAAACTTTTCAAGGAGATCCACAAGTAAACTTAAATGTTGCTGCGAACCACAACTCTAATACCAACACACAAGAAGTAAATCTTTCGCTTCCTAATATAAATGCTAGCGTATCCAGAATATTTCCTTTCGCGCCCAAAGTAGGTGTTAAAAAAGGTGTCATTCAAAATATAAATACACAATATAATTTTAGAGGAGAAAATAGAATTACAACTACTGATGACGATCTCTTCACAGGAGATATGTTTAATGATGCTAGAATAGGAATGCAACACTCCATCCCTATTAGTACAAACTTCAAAATTTTCAAATATCTAAGTGCTACTATGGGAACAAGTTTCCAAGAAAACTGGGTATTCGAAACCATTGACCAAAGTTATGATCCAGACGCTAATGATGGTGCAGGTGAAGTAGTAAGAGATACCATTGCAGGATTTGACGCCTACAGAACTTATAATTTCTCTACTAGTTTAGGAACCACAATTTATGGGACTTTTAATTTCAAAAAAGATAAAAAAATTCAAGCTATTCGTCATACAATGAGACCTTCCATTAGCTATAGTATTAATCCAGCTTTTGATCAGTTCTATGATGAGTATACAATAACCGATGACCCGAATACATTAGATATCGACGAAACAGAAGTAGTTGAATACTCTAGATTCGAAGGTGGCTTCTTCGGTGCTCCTAGTAACACTTTTTCTAGTAGTATCGGTTTTTCTTTAAGTAACAACCTAGAGGCCAAAGTTAAGAGTAAAGACACTACTGATTTAGAACCTCGAAAAGTAGTATTATTAAATAATTTAAATTTTAGAACGGCTTATAATATTGCTGGTGACTCTCTACAACTTAGTCCGATATCAATTACTGGAAATATCCCAATAATTGAAAACAAATTAGACATTAACTTTAGTGCAGAACTAGATCCTTATGCATTAGATAACAACAATCGTAAAATTGATGTTTGGAACATTGATAATGGGGGCAGTTTATTTAGATTAACGAGAGCAAGTGCTAATTTTGGATATTCTTTTTCTAGTAAAGACTTTGAAAAAGGTCAGTCTAATGAAGATCCCTTATCGAATCAAACGTTACAGAATGGTGGACGACCCGATAATTTATTTGGTGGTGGAACAGATTTTAGAGATGACCAGTCGAATCGTCCAACTAATGACAATAAAGAAAAAAGGGATATTAAAAATTATAATTACAAAATCCCTTGGTCATTGCGTCTATCATATACAGTCAATTATAGTAATAACGCTAGGCAAAATGAAATTTCTTCTCATTCAATTATGTTTTCCGGGGATGTAGAACTTGCACCTAAATGGACCGTTGGGGTATCATCTGGATATGATCTAAAAAACCCTGGGTTTACATATACCAATTTAAGATTTCAGAGGGATCTAGATAGTTGGAATTTAAGTTTTAATTGGATTCCATTTAGTGAAAGAACATCTTGGAATTTCTATATAGGTATCAAATCTTCTGTTCTTAGTGATATTAAGTATGATAAAAGACGTGAACCGGACAGACAACTATAAGTTTTCTTTTGATGCTTGAAGAATCGTCAAATAATAATACGTTTACAAAATCGAAATAAACAATAACACTTTACACATTATGAAAAAAATCATAACTACCTCTAAGGCTCCTGCTCCGATTGGACCTTATAGCCAAGCAATTCTTAATGGTAATACTCTTTATACTTCTGGGCAAATAGCTATTAATCCAGAGACTGGAGATTTAGTAATGGATGATATTAAAACTGAAGCAGAACAAGTAATGCAAAATCTTAAAGGAATTCTAGACGAAGTTGATATGACATTCGAACATGTTATAAAAACTACCATTTTCTTAAGTGATATGAATAACTTTGCGCAAGTAAATGAAGTTTACGGAGGTTATTTCAATGAGGATACTGCTCCTGCTAGAGAAACTGTAGCTGTCGCTGCACTACCTAAGTTTGTAAATGTGGAAATTTCGGTAATTGCAGTAAAATAATACTCTTTTAAAAATATGATATACTAAAAAGCTGAATTCTTTTGAATTCAGCTTTTTAGTATATCAGAAAAACTCAATAAAACCAATACTTCTCAGAGTTTAATTATTTATGGCACGGCGATTGATTATTATATAATAGTTATTAATTAAAATTATATATTATGAATAATTCAATATTTACTTTCAGATTTAATTTCACATCGTTTATGAACTTTTTAAAAGAACTTCCTGCATCTTCAGCTTATGCAATCCATAGGTAATATGAAGATTTTAATTCAGGAAACAACAACCAGAAAAAAAACTGGTTCATACCAGAATTACTGGGAACACAAATACTTAAAACCTTAAAAAGCGAGATATTATTATAATAATCTCGCTTTTTTATATCACAGCTACATCTTATGCTTTCATCATTTCTTTCCGATATCCTATATTACACTACTACTCCTGCTTTTTAAACAACGGCAACTAACTAAATCCTATAAAAAAGAGCAAGAATAATTTTATCACCTCAAAAATTACATATGCAATACGCACTGTATTAGAAGGTGATTCTCGTCCATTAATAGCCATATCCACATATTGATCCAAAATTGGCTATAAATAGAAAGATTCCACAACAACTGATCTTGTAACGTTTTTTCTCTAAACCTCCAAGAGACATAAAAGGACGAAGTCTAACATGACAAGTCTCCTTTACACGCTCCGATATCATCATATAACCTATTTATTAACAACTCCATAAGATTGTTATATTCAAATCTTTCGAATTTTATCACGTGATGATTATTAACAGTATCAGTAACAAATAGTGTGTACATAGTATTTAGTTATTTAGGAAAATTACAATTACGATACTTTTTACTTTATGATTCAACTCATAAAAAAGGGAGAACATAGTGTTTAATTTTGATGTAATTAAAAACACTATTAATATGCATTTAACATCATTACTAAAAGACCTTACTTATGGAGATAAAAACCCTGTTATCACTAAATTAATGGAAAACGAAGCTAACAAAGAAGTTAGAATAGTTTTCAAAAAGGGACAAGAAATGAAGAAACACCAAACCATATTTCCTATAACTGTAGAAGTTTTTGAAGGAGAAATTGGGTTTGGGGTACATGATATAACGTATGTCTTAAAAAAAGGCGATTTAATTTCATTAAAACCCAATGTAAGCCATAATCTCATAGCATCAGAGAACAGTATTGTCAGACTTTCTTTATCAAAAAAAGACAAGGTAGAAAGAGTACAAAAAGTAAATCAACAATAACTAATTTAAACAGATAGGATATCTGAAATACGCAGCAATTCTTTATTTATACTATGATCTTCTTTTAAACCATTATCAAAATCGGTAGCTACAATTTTATTATTAAGTAATCCAACCATCACATTTTGTTCTCCGTCTAACAGTAGTTCAACTGCTTTAACACAAAGCCTACTTGCCAATGTTCTGTCAAAACAAGAAGGAGATCCTCCACGCTGCATATGACCTAAAACTGTAACTCTCACATCATAATCCGGCATATTTTCAGTTACATAATCTGCAAGTTCATAAACATTTTTTCCAATTTTATCACCTTCACAGACCACAACTATACTCGAGGATTTTCCAGAGCGTTTACTCCTTTTTAATGATTCTAATAATCTATCTAATCCCAAATCCTCTTCTGGAATTAAAATTTCTTCAGCACCAGCACCTACTCCACTATTTAAAGCTATAAAACCAGCATCACGTCCCATTACTTCGATAAAAAACAATCGATCATGTGAACTTGCTGTATCTCTAATTTTGTCTATCGCATCAACTACTGTATTTAATGCAGTATCATATCCAATTGTAAAATTAGTTCCTGCAATGTCATTATCTATAGTTCCAGGAACACCTATAACAGGTATATCATGTTCTTCACTAAAAATCTTACCTCCTTTAAATGTGCCATCTCCTCCGATTAATATCATCGCATCTACCTCAGCTTTTTTAAGGTTTTCAGCAGCTTTTTTTCTTCCTTCAGCTGTTTTAAACTCTTCTGAACGAGCAGACTTAAGAATGGTTCCTCCTGCACTGATAATATTACGAACACTTCGAGCATTCATTTCACAATAATCATTTTCTATCATTCCTTGATAGCCTCGATAAAAACCAATACATTTTACATTATAATAAGAGCAAGCACGAGCTACTGCTCTAATAGCTGCATTCATACCAGGAGAATCTCCTCCCGATGTCATTACTCCAATAGTTCTAATTTGTTTAGCCATTTATTATGTATAAATTTTATCCTATTACTTGTTCTTATCTGTGAAATTAATAAATTCTGGCGTTTCTATGTTGATAGTATCTTTTGTTTTTTGAGACAAAGAATCTTTTACTTTTTTAGATTTAAATACCTTATCCCAAAGTTCTCCGAAATTATTAAAATCTACTGAGTAAGAAAGTCCCAATCCTTGCTTATAACCCTGAGACTCTCCTATATATTGAATTTCATTTTGCCTGTTAAATATTTTTCCTTTTAAAGTTCCATCTTCATTAAAAAGATATTCCACCTCCACATCTCCTGTTACTACAGATTCACTAACACCACCAATTGGTACTCCTACTCTACCATTAATCAAAATTCTATTATTGATCTGAGTAGAAACTGTTACTCCGAATTGATCTGCAGCTTCCTGATCTACATTTCTATTTCCTTGAACATAATTTACACCAACTCTAAATTTATCATCATCTCCAGAAAATATACCGTTTACTAATCCTGCAGCACGCTCCACTAGATTACCAGTAATAAAAGTTGGATCTAAGTTTCCGCTATAAAACTGTCCTTGCGTCACTAATGATAACGCCTGTAGTTCTTTGGTTGCTTGGTCTTCTAATTGATACTCTAACTCACTTTTAGCAACAGAGCTTAAATTAGGTAATTCTATATTAAAATTAAGATCTGGTTGTATTAGTTCTCCGTTAAGATCTACCACTACCTCCACCGGTATTTTACGGTTAATAGTAGCATTCTCTAATAATACTGCCGGGTTTGCCTCTGTCTTATATACTGCACTTAGATTAAGCTTTGCTCTAGTAGGACTTCCATCCCAGTTAATACTACCTCCAGATCTAACGGTAAAATCTTTACCTACAAGAGCACCATACCTAAAATTGTAACTTCCTTCATACGCCACAAAATCCCCCCACATATTAAACTTACCATTTGTATTAATTTCTATAAGTAATGTTCCTGCTCCTCTTCCCTTAAGTGAACTACCCGTCTTTTTATCAACAACAACCTCTACCAAAGCATTGTTATTAACATCAAGATCAAAGTTAAGCTCTAATCCTTTTATCTCTTTTAATATAATTTCTTTTCCATCTAAACGAGCTTGCTTCTCTTCAGGGCTTAAGAAATGGATATAAGAATTATCGCCAATTGATTCAGATTCATTCAACGGGATTTTAAATACAGTTCCCTCTTCAGTAGTGGCATTAACATTAATAACTAAACCATCTGTAGGGCCTTCAATAGTTGCATCACCGCTAATAAATCCAGTTCCATAATATAAAGACTCTTCATCCTCTTTGGTATCTAACACCAATAATCTTTCATTAGCAGTTAGGATAAGACCCAGATCCCATTTAGAAAAACGCTGATGCCCAATATAACCCCCTAATATCCCTTTAGTATTATATTTAGTGTCCTCAATAGAAACATCATCAAAATTAAAACGTTGTTTAGTTAAAACAACTCTAGAGTTTTCTTCAAAATCTAGATCAACGTTTAGATATTGTATTTTTAACCCTGCCTTATTTAGTTTTAGTAAACCATCAATCGAAGGGTTGACATAATCACCAGTAACCTTAGCACTTCCGCTTACAAACCCTCTCAGGTCTGATATTACAATTCCACCTAATTGACTAAACCCGGACATATTGAATTGATCTAAGTTTACATCTATATTCATATCTGGATTATTGTCCGAAACATCAATCGATCCAATAGCAGAGAGTGTTTTTATATTTTCCTCATTTATTAACCTAGTATTTACAGAATACTGCGTTAACGACTCATTACCGGATGCATTCATTCGGAACTCCCCTAGTTTTGAGTCATTTACTGTTAGTTTATCAATTATAACAGTAGAACTTGGAAAGTACACTCCTTTATCCTGAAATATCTTAAGATCTCCGTCTACAACTCCAGATAATTCTAAATTCTCTATATAAGGTGTGATTTTATTAAGGTCTACGCCTTTAAAAGTGGCTTTGATATCTTTGTTATCCTTACCTGCAACAGTTCCAGAAACACTTATCTCTTCATCTTCATGACTTAACCTTATCGATCTAATGTCTATATTTTGAAAATTATTGTCAAAAATTATCTTGTTACTACTTTTACTTTTGTTGGGATTTGCATACCAAGTATATCCTTTAAAAGTAAAATCGGATTTCTTAAACCCTAATACAGAATTGTTATCTTCATTAATTGTGTGATAAAATTCTAAATTATAATTATCAACATTATTTTTACCTCCCTTAAACTCTGAACGCATAAATAATGTATCATTAAGTGTTACGTTAATTAAACTAAACTTGGATACATCATAATACTTTGTATTAATACTATCAATTGCAACATATGTATTAAATAAAGGGTTTTTATTATCTACCTGAACATCCACTTTCTTCATTAAGTTATCAAACGCTTTGATAGAAGGTGACTTAAAAGTCAATTTAAATTCGGAGTCATTACTTTCTACCTTTCCTTTTATCGAAGTATTTGGGGCAAATTCAATTTCAGGAAAAAATACATCAACAATTTTATTATAAATTTTAAAATTGAATTCCATAAACTCATTATCCGTAATCTCAGTAGGTTCAAAATTTGCATATAAACTCCCTATAGAATTACGAAACAAATCATAGACATTTTCAAATCTAAAAACCCCTTTTACATTACCTTCAATTATATCAGGGCTATTTACCGTAATTGTTCGTACGTTCTTATCATCAAAACTTGAAGTAATATCAAAATCATCAAAGTAGTAACTAGCATTTTGATTTTTATATAATGTTTTCTCAAAGGAAATTGTTCCAAAAGCATCATTAATACCCGTACCTTTCATCTTCATTTTTACATCTCCATTAAAAACAGAAATACTGTCTCGAGTAAAAAAGTTCAAACGATGTAGATCTATATGATCTACATTAGCCGTAAAATCATAATTATTAATTTCTTCAGATATATCAGCTACACCATTAAAGCTAAATTTCATATTAGGATCATCTGAAACTAATTTCCCATCAAAAACAGGGTCCTTGAGATTACCAAATACATTTAGATTTGTATAAGTATATCCATTAAACTCTAATTTTCTAATATCTCCTTCTAACTTAGTATCAAGGTTATTTAATGTAAAACCACTTCCATCTACGTGTATATCAAATGCTGCATTCCCAAGGTTCTTTTTACTTAATAATTGACCTACATTAAAATTATTAGATATTACGTTTCCATTATAGGTTGCATTTTTCACATCATCTAAATCTCCCAATAAAACAAAAGCATTGATTTTTCCTAATTGTGAAAAGAAGTCCATATCGACATCAACATCTTTAATCGTAACAATTGTTTTACCAACACCTTTTACGCTTCCCAATTGATATAATTGTTTAGGCAATGATTCTCCTAAAATGTTAGGGAGTAAATTAACTAGATCATAATAATTGGTAGTTAAATTCTTTAGATCACCGTCTAATCTAAACTTTGAAACGTTTGTAACTGCATTTCGAATTCTAATATCTCCTTGTATAATAGATCTATCTAATCCTGAAATATCAGAATTTAAAATTTCAAAATCATTTAATGTTCCTTTTACCAAAGTATTTTTGAGGATCAAATCTTCATCATTCCCAAACTCTTTATAAAAGGGTATTAAATCATTAGTAGAAATAATTGCTTTATTGAAATTAGCTGTAATATCAACACTGTTTTCAAAATCTACAAGTCCTCCACGTTCATACGCAAATACTATTTCACCTTCTACTTTGGAATCTATAGTTTCTAACAATAACTCACGAAAACGCATTTCTGTAGGAGTAATTGAAAAAGTTGTTTTTAGATTAGATACATTTAATCCTCTATGATCTTTAAATGATAGCAGATCTGTTGTTATATAAAAATCTTCTCCATCAACTTTTAAGCTTTCAGCATCTAATAAGATATCTCTTAATACAACTATTCTAGGAGAACTGAGATTTTCATCAATATAACTGAACTTACTGTTTTCCATAGTTACATTTCCTGTAGTAAGCAAGAACTTAGTATTGGATGAAGAAGTTTTACCAGTATCAAATTTTCTAATGAAAGTCATAAGGTTATCACTACTCTCATCTTTATACATTTTCATTCTAAACGTTAAATCATCAATAGAAACACTTCCTAGTTCAGGTTGACCTTTAGAAATTTCTCTTATATTTAGAATTGAAGTCGTTATGTTTTTAGCATATATCAACGTATCCTTATGGTGATCTTTTACAAAAACTTCCTTTAAGTTTACATCACCAGAATAAGTCAAGCCTACTCTACCCACATTAATGTCTACATTGTACTCATCATTAAGATAATTAGTAATTTTTTTACCAAAAAAAGTTTGAACTGCAGGAATAGAAAATAGGATCACTAATAGTACAAATAGCGAAATAAGGATAAGGAATATCCTTTTCAATATTTTCCCAAATTTTTTGATACGTTTTATTGTTTTAACTTTGCTGACAATATTAACAATTTCTATGCCCTTTTCCTCATAATGAGTTCACAAAATGTATACATCTTAGGTATTGAGTCTTCTTGCGATGACACCTCTGCCTCTATATTATGCAACGGTCATGTATTATCAAATGTTGTAGCATCGCAAAAAATACACGAACAATATGGTGGTGTTGTCCCAGAGTTGGCTTCTAGAGCACATCAACAAAACATCGTTCCCGTTGTAGATCAAGCTATTAAACAGGCAAATATTAATAAATCTGATCTAAGTGCTATTGCTTTTACTAGAGGTCCTGGTTTAATGGGATCATTATTAGTTGGAACCTCTTTTGCTAAGTCGTTAGCGCTTTCTTTAGAGATTCCACTTATTGATGTAAATCATATGCAAGCTCATATCTTAGCTCACTTTATTGATGAAGAAGATTTTGATAAACCAGAGTTTCCTTTTCTTGCATTAACTATTAGTGGTGGACATACTCAGATTGTAAAAGTTACTGATCATTTTGATATGGAAATTATTGGTGAAACAATTGATGATGCTGTAGGAGAAGCTTTTGATAAAAGTGCAAAAATTTTAGGACTTCCTTATCCCGGAGGTCCTTTAATCGATAAGCACGCGCAATCTGGTAACCCTAAAGCATTTCCTTTTACCAAGCCTAGAGTTGATGGTTTAAACTTTAGTTTTAGCGGTCTCAAAACTGCCGTATTATACTTCGTTCAAAAACAAGTCAAAGAAAACCCTGACTTTATAAAAGAAAACCTGGAGGATGTTTGCGCTTCAATTCAGTACACCATTATTAATATTCTTATTGATAAATTAAAAAAAGCCTCTAAGGAAACGGGAATAAAAACTATTGCTATTGGCGGAGGAGTTTCTGCAAACTCTGGTATAAGAAAATCGCTAAAAGAAGGAGAACATAAATATGGTTGGAAAACTTTTGTACCTAAATTCGAATACACAACAGACAATGCTGCAATGATTGGTATTGTTGGTTATCTAAAATATTTAAAAAGGGATTTTACTGATATGAGTATTGTTGCTAAAGCCAGAATTAAGTTTTAATTTTTATGTATGCAATTATTCTACAATAAAGATATTACAGAAACTACTCAGGAATTTGAATTTTCCCGAGAAGAAAGTAAACATATAACTAAAGTTTTACGCAAAAAAGAAGGTGATTTGGTACAAATCACCAATGGATTAGGCTTATTATGTAAAGGAGTGATTACTTTTTCTAGTCCTAATAAATGTATCATACAATTAGAAGAAAAGAGTATTCAGTCATCTAAAGATTATAAATTACATCTAGCCGTAGCTCCTACTAAGATGAATGATCGTTATGAATGGTTTTTGGAAAAAGCTACAGAGATAGGTATTGATGAAATTACACCTATAATTTGTGATCATAGTGAGCGAAAAATAATTAAACCGGAACGATTTGAACGCATATTACAAAGTGCAATGAAACAATCCCTACAATCCTATTTACCGATATTAAATAAAGCTATTTCTTTTAATGAATTTTTGAAAAAGGAAAATCCTGACCAGTTACTTATTGCGCATTGTGAAGAAACTAAGAAACAATCTTTAAAAGATATTCTTAAATTACAAAACAATATCACTCTATTAATAGGTCCTGAAGGAGATTTTTCTATTAAAGAGATTGAAAATGCATTAAAAGAAGGGTATAAACCTGTTACTTTAGGAGAAACAAGATTACGTACTGAAACTGCTGCTATTGTTGCAACACATAGTGTTGCTTTCTTAAATTCATTCCGTAATAATTAATATCTTTATAATCTCTAATAATTAAGATTATGAATGCAAAAATTAAGATATCTATATATGCTATTATTTTTTTTGCAAGTTGTTCTTCTAACGATAATTCCGACAGCAGTTCTGAAATACCACAACCCTCTAACAACAACATTAATAGTCTAGAATATATAGATGAAATAATAATTCCTGATCAAAACATTGACGGTATACCGATAGGAGGCTTCTCTGGAATTGATTATAAAAACAACACCTGGTATATTATAAGCGATGGATCCAATCCCATAAAGTATTATACAGCCGACATATCATACAATCTAGAAGGTTTCTCTAATGTTTCAATTAACACTATGATAGAAATTAAAGATGAGATAGGAAATTCTATTCCAGAAAATCAAATAGATCCAGAAGCTATTAGATTTGACACAAATACAGGCAATATAATATATACGAGTGAAGGTTCTATTAATAATAATGTAGATCCCGCTTTGTTAGAGATACATCTCAATGGCAATCAATTAAGAAGTTTTGAATTACCAGAAAACTTAAAAACTAATACTACAAATGATCTATCTGGTCCACTACATAATGGTACATTAGAATCTTTGTGCATTAGTTTTGATACCAATTCTTATTGGATTGGCATGGAACTTCCATTAATTCAAGATGGACCAGAACCTACTACAATAGAAACAGAATCTCCGGTTCGCATTACTAGAATTAATAAAATAACTGGAATACCAGAACGACAGTTTTTATATGAATTAGATTCAGTAGATCGAGAGCCTGCTTTGGGAACAACGTTTACCGTTAACGGTCTAGTTGAAATATTAGAATATGATGAAAACAAATTTCTTTTTTTAGAAAGATCCTTTTCTTCTGGATATTTGGATGGCGGGAATACTGTAAAAATTTATAAAGTTAATGCTACGAATGCAAGTAATACACTAAACATAGATAATCTATATGAAGAATCAATTACCAAGGCTTCTAAAACACTTTTGTTTGAATTTGATAGTATTCGGAGCGAATTAACCAATAATACTGTAGACAATATAGAAGGTATAACTTTAGGTCCGGTATTTTCTGATGGAAGTAAATCTCTGATTGTTATTTCTGATAATAACTTTAATGCTTTTTTACCTCAGTTAAATCAAGTAATTCTTTTTAAAATAATTCATTAGTAATATTAGCTTAAGAAGTTATTGGGAATAACTTATAACATTCTACATCAGTGTTAAGTTAAAATTAAGAATACGCAGTTTGTTACAAGCTATAGTTTTACAGCACTCATTTCTTTGTATATTGCTAAACTATTTTCACTCAATTATAATTACTTACTATTATGAAAAAACTTTATTTTTTATGTTTTACTCTAGTCATTTCACTGACTTCATTTGGGCAAACACCAATTATTACTACAATAGTGGATGGAGATTGCTCTGGGGGAAACCCAAAATTACTCGAAATTTATGCTGATGGTATGGTTGATTTCTCTTTATACTCGTTAGAGAATGAAACAAATGAAAATACAACGTTTGGAAATACCCTAGATCTTTCTGGATTAGGTACTGTTACCGATGGTTTTGTTTATGTTACAACCACGGGCAGTGCTACTAGTATTGCATCTGAATTTCCTTCTTTAGCTTCTGCAAATGTTATAACATCAGGAACTATGAACCTTAATGGTGATGATAGAGTTAGAATTATATTAAATAGTTCTGGTGCGACAATTGATCAATATGGTGTAGATGGTACAGATGGAACTGGGACAACTTGGGAATATACTGACTCTTATGCTAAAAGAGTTGATGGAACTGGACCCGATGCTGGTTTTACAGAGGTTAATTGGACTATTCCTGGATCCGGAACGTTAAACACTTTGGGTACTTGTCAAGGAGGAACAGATACTTTTGAAACTCTTATGGGAGGTATTGGCACATACTCTACTACTGTATCTACAACACCTACAATAAATGTAAGTGGAGCGGTTTCTGGATTAGATTATTTTGAAGCTAACGGTCCATCTAATGAAGGTACTTTGACGGTATCTGGATTAAATCTTACTACTGACCTTACAATTACAGCACCAACAAATTTTGAAGTCTCTCTTACTACTGGAACTGGTTTTGCGTCTTCTGTTGCTATAACACCAGCAATGGGAACAATTGCGACAACAACAATTTATGTTAGGTTAGCTGCAGGATTAACATCTAATTCATATGTCGGGGATGCTACAGCATCTTCTACCGGAGCGACCGATCAAACTATAGCATTAAGCGGAACTGTTTCTCCTGCCGATCCTCAATTTACAATCAATGGATTTATTGGGGGCTTTTCGTATTTTGAAGGTGCTGGCCCGTCTACCGAAGATAGTTTTAATGTAGAAGGTTTATTTCTTACTGGAGACATTACAATCACTGCTCCTACAAATTTTGAAGTATCTCTTACAACTGGAACTGGTTTTGGTGCTTCTGTTAGCGTAACACCAACTATGGGAACAGTGAATAGTACAGAAGTATTTATAAGATTAGCGACAGGATTAACTCCTAATTCATATACAGGAGATATTACATTAGCTTCTTCTGGTACAACAGATCAAACCATTCCATTATCAGGGATAGTGTATCAAACACCTGTATGTGCAAATGTAGGTGACATTATAATAACAGAAATTATGCAAAATCCAGCTTCTGATGGAGATGATCCTAATGGAGAATATTTTGAATTATATAATACCACTACAAGCCCTATTGATATAGCTAGTTGGACTATTAAAGATGATGATGGTGTTAATGATCTTCATGTGATAGCAAATTCATTAATTATACCAGCAAATGGATATATTGTTATTGGAGACCCTAATGGAAGTATTGTATTAGATTATGCATATGAAGCACGTGATGTATTTTTAGGAAACAGTACTGATGGTATCATTATAGAATGTGGCTCCACTGTTATTGACCAAGTGATCTGGGATAATGGAGCAACATTTCCTGACCCTACTGGAGCAAGTATGGAACTATCTATCAATGAACTAAATAGTGTTGCTAATGATGATGGAGCGAATTGGGCAGAAGCAGTTACAACATTCGGTAGCGGAGATCTAGGTACACCTGGTGATGTAAATGATAACGCTAGTACGTTATCTATTGACACATTTGATGATGAGTCGGAAAACTTTAATATATTTCCGAATCCCAACAACTCAGGATTTGTAAATATTACCACTACAACAAATGCATCTGTTTCTGTTAGTGTATTTGATATGTTAGGAAAACAAGTTATTTCTCAAACTTTAAATAACAACCTTTTAAATCTATCTCATTTAAACGCAGGTATATATCTAGTGAAATTAGATCAAAATAATGGATCCGTAACTAAAAAACTAGTAATTGAATAGTTACTAATTTATTCATATTATTAAAAAAAGAGCATTATCGTGGATAATGCTCTTTTTTTACAACGTCTTCTATTCTTATGCTGCTATGTATAACATATCCAGATATTCTCTTCTCTGTATTCTCCAGAGTCATCTACCACATCTATAGACACCAAATTCAAAGCTCCATCTATTTCATAATTGCCAGATTGAATTATTTTTTTATCTAATAACTCTTCCCAAAAGTTTATATCTCCTCTAACATTCATAGAGTTTTCACAGACCTTAATAATCTTCGCTCCACTTTCTAAATGAGTTCTTATCCAAGGATCATAAATCTCATTATTCTTCTTTAAATCTATATAATCTTTCATCCTGATCTTTGGATGATTGTGTTTTAAAATTGGTCTTATTGGAATTATAAGTTTTTCTAACCCTAAACTCTCTACGACTTGTTTCCCTTTTGATATCAACAACTTACTATATCCGTTGCCTTGATATTTCTTTGTTACAATAATCTGTAAGCCTCCTAAAACGTTTGGTTTCATCTTATCTTCAAAATCTTCAACACCTTTTTTTAAAAGCCAATCCCATCCATTATTAGGTAAATCACTTAATTTCTGATCCCAAAATATTGGTATTGTGTTCATAAAACCTAGGAGATCACTATTACCATTAACCAAGAAAATCTGAGTCTGAGGAAAATAACTTTCTAAACTGCTCCAATATTTTTTGGTTACCTGAGATCTTAAAATAATTTCTGGAAACGCCTCATTGATAGCACATCTATATTGTTTTAAAAGATGGTTATCTAAATCAGAATACTTGAGATATGTTACCAAATTAATTCTATTGTTTTTGAAAATTATATTTTTATTCTTGGCTCTAAGCTATTCTAAAAAATAAAGAAACGTCTTTAAAATTCTTAATACATCGTATTAGGGTTCGCAGATTTTTCTGGAATTTGTTGTATTGAATCCCAATGTTCACATATTTTTCCATTTTTGTCAAAACGAAAAAAGTCCATGGTGATATATTGATCATTTCCTGGCCAAGTTTGATGCGTATGAAGAGCTACTAAATCTCCTTCCGCAATACACCTTGCAAATTCAATGGATTTATCAGGATATTCTTTCTGCATTCGTTCAAAATAAGCTATAAAACCTTCCGTTCCATCCGCCACATCTGGATTATGTTGAATATATTGATCTCCTAGATATTTTTCTACGGCTTCTTTAGGATTACCTTCATATGCCATTTTATAAAAAGCAATAGCATTCTTTTTATTTTCTTCTAGATCCATACCTCTTTTACTATGATTATTTTTTTATAAAATCAATTAAGATGTCTTTCCCTTAGTATCTTCTATATAACTATCTATTATTTCTTCTAAAATATCTAAAGGAACCGCTCCATTTTTTAGCACTGCATTATGAAAATCTCTTAAATCAAACTTGTCACCCAATTGTTGTTTTGCTTTTTCTCTTAATTCTAATATCTTAAGCATTCCTATTTTATAAGCACAGGCCTGACCAGGCCAAACAATGTAACGTTCTATCTCTGTAGTAACCTCTGTAGTAGTCATACCAGTATTCTGCACCATATAATCAATTGCTTGTTCTCTAGTCCACTTTTTATGATGAATCCCTGTATCTACGACAAGACGAACTGCTCTAAACATTTCTGCTTGTAACCTACCTAAATTTCCGAAAGGATCATTCTCATAAAAACCTAATTCCCAAGCTAGTTGTTCTGAATATAATGCCCAACCTTCGATATAAGATGTAAAAAGACCTATAGTTCTAAAAATTGGAACTCCTTCTAACTCTGATTGAATAGCGATCTGAAAATGATGTCCAGGCACCCCTTCATGATAAGCTAAAGTTTTCATTCCGAACTTAACAGATTCATGTACATTTCTAAGGTTTGCATAAAAAACACCTCCACGTGAGCCATCCATAGCAGGTCTTGTATAATAAGCTCCCGCTGATCCTTCTTCCTTAAATTCTGGAACTCTCTTTACTTCTAAACCAGCTTTCGGTCTAACATCAAAAGCGTTATCTAAACCTGCACTTATCTCCGATAATATGCGATCATACTCATCAATAACCATTTTCCTTCCATCGTCATTATTTGGAAAAAGAAAACGCTCTTCCTTATTTAATTCTTGAATAATCGCTCCTAATGTTTTTGTAGAATCTACATATCCTTCTGCAGAAAGGATCTCTTGCATTTCACCTTTTATTCTAGCCACCTCTGACAATCCAATTTTATGTACTTCTTCTGGATCTAAATCTGTAGTAGTGCGTTGTTTTAATTGATATCTATAAAAAGCTTCTCCATTTGGTAGTTTCCAAACTCCATCATCTGTAGTTGCTTTGCTTTTTAATTGTTTAAAATATTCTATTAATTTTTTATATGCTCCAAAAACACTCGTTTGTATTTTATCTTCAACTTGTTTCTTTAAATCATCTTTTTCTTCATCAGATAAATCTTCTAACTCATCTATTTTAGTTTGAAAATTAGTATAAAGAATATTTGTTCTAACAGCAGATTCTTCTCCTGAATTTGCTCCTACAAAACCATTCATTTCATCGATAACACGATCCATAACGAATTTAGGAGGTATAACTCCTTCGTTCTCTCTTATTTTAAGATTTTCAATTAACTGATCAAACTTAGTTTCGAATTTAGTCAAACGAGTAATGTAAGCTTCTGCATCGCTCTTATCTCTAAGTTTATGAGAGTTTTCCATTAGACTTGGCAAAGAGCTTTGTATTCCTCCCATTTGATTTACTGGATAGTCATGATAGAAAAACTGTTCTCCTTCCATTAAACCTTCCAAATAAAAACCTAATATTTTGGTATTCAACTTATTTGCTTCAGATTGATTCTCAAAATCATAACTCTGTAATGTTTCATAATCTTCCTTCATCTTATTAAATGATTCCCATTGTTTTATATCAGAGATATCATCTAATTCATCTTTTGACCAATCGTAAATTACTGGAATTCCCATTGAAGTGGTTAGTTCAGGACTTTCTAAAGCTAATTCTACAAATACTTTATCATAAAAATGATTGATATTAAATGGTTTAAACCAAACTAGGTTAACTAACCAAAGTAACCCAAATATCAAAATGATGAGAATTGTTCTTGAGGTCCAAAATTTCCAAGTGCGTTTTTTTGCCATGATGAATGATTTATGTGAATTTGATTGATTGTTATTGTATCGTTAATGCTAAGGTAGTAAATGTTATGATAAGAAATTAGTCTTAACATTTAAAGGCACTAATCATAATTTTATTTTACTCAACAAGACCTTTGCTTCGAAATTCGCTTTATCTAAGAATAAAGCTTTCTCTAAATATTTTATAGCCTTATCCGTTTCTTTTTCATAAAAATAACTTCTTCCTAATAAAAAATTTAGATAGGAGGATTCTATATTTTTATTTATTAGTCTATGAGCCAATTCTATAACTTCTAATTCTCTTCCTAAACTACTCAACATCTGCATAGCATTTTCCCAATCATTTATGTTAAATAAATCTGGTTTAATAATTGATTCCATTTTAGGATTATTATGTAAAAAATAAAAAGCGGGAACATTTACTCTCCATTTTGGATTTTCTTCTAATCCTTTTTTAATCCAACCAATTGCATCTTCCTCGCTCCTAATCAAATAATTAGCTTTTGCTATTCTAGAATAAATTCCGTCCCAACCATCTAACATCGATTCTGCTTCTAATAATTTTTGTTCCGCTCTTTTTATATTCCCTTTTCTATGTGCGTATAGAGATTGATTAAGTCTAATTCTTCCATAGTGATAATTCATTAAAGTCTGTAACTCTTTAATTGGGTTTTTAGAATTATCAACTCGCAAATCAATTTGATTATACCATTCATTATTTACACCTTTAATAACAACTGCGGCAGATTGTTTTCCAGAAATCTGTCCACCTGCATTTTGTCCTGCAACCAAACTTTGTAAAAGTCGTTCTCCTAAGGTTCCTTTAGAATTTTTAAATGTATTTGACATTTGTAAAAGCACTTCATCGTCAAGTTGATTACCCATAACCACGTAATCTTCACCAAGAATCTCTGATGCTCTACCATTCCAGTACTTTAAGGATTCTCCTGTAAAAGCATATATATTTCCTTTTAAATCAATTCCAGAAACCTGTCGATAATTAGCCTCATTATCTTTCTCTTTGATTTCTAAAATAGCTTGCTTTATTGATTTGCCTGCTTTTAGTTTCTTGAACCCTTCTATTGCATATAAAGGTTCGGTTTCTGCAATAACTGAAAATGCTCCTACTGCAGGATCAATATAGACCGTAGAATTTCCTACATAAATATTATTTGTAGCAACTCCGATTCCAAATTCTTGAGTGTTTTTATCATAAGCTAGAATTGAAAATGTAGCATTAATATTCTTGTCGGTTAATAAACTTGGTAAATTTTGGCTATATCCAGATACGGAAATTAATAATAGTAAAATTATAGATACGCTGGTTCGAGTTTTCATTTGACTGTTTTAAAACAGACGCTTAAAACATAATTTTGTTACATTAAAAAAGCTGTAACATTAACTGTTACAGCTTTTATTATAAAATTTATAAATCATTCAAATATTTATCTTAGTAGCTCCAGTAGTGATCAATTTATTATTTTGCGTATAGGCAATAATAGCTAATTCATCTCTATCCCCTATCCAATCAGGAACTAATAAAGTTATGCTTTTAGATAGATCACTCGTTACCAAGCGACTTGCCACGATGTTTGTGTTTTTTAAGGTCTTATTTCTATTCTCGCCTCTACCAATCTTTGTGATTCGTTCTGATACTACCAATGCGAATGTGATCTGATCAAATTCGTTGCCTTCTACTCCATATTCTATTTTTATTACATCATTATCTCGTTCTATATTAGTAAGTTTAATAGTGTTTGTAGTTTTTGATTTAGAATAGTTACGTATCGCTACTGATGCTTTTGTACTATTAGATCCTGTAAAATGTTCGCTCCCATTAACTACTAATTGAGGTGTGTATATAGACCTACTATTAAACTGTTTTGCATAATCTCTTTGATAATCGCTAAATTCTACTGTACTAAAAGGGTCTTTCCACCCTAACCGATTCCAATAATCTACATGATAAGAAAGAACAAAAACATTGTTATTTTTATGCTCCTCTTTAATAACATCTAACAATTCATCTGCTGGCGGACAACTGCTACATCCTTGGGATGTAAACAATTCCATAATCACAATTGAGTTGTCATCACTCTGCGCTTGTACAAATGTAGAGAAGGTGAGCGTTAATAGTATCAAAAGGTTTCTCATCATCTTGTTTATTTTAGTACTTTTAGATTCTATTATTTAGACGACAATGATCACGAAGCTTACAACTTTTCTTTTTCTATTAGTATTCTCAGGAATGACTTTAGCGCAAGATATAGCAGTATTACAATATAATGGAGGTGGTGATTGGTACAGTAATCCTACTGCATTACCTAACCTAATTAGTTTTTGTAACCAGAATATCAAAACTGCTATGAGTTCTAAACCAAAAACGGTAAAACCAGAAAGTGTAGATATCTTTCAATATCCTTATATACACATGACTGGTCACGGAAACGTTTTCTTCACTGAACAAGATGCAGAAAATCTCCGAAATTATCTATTGAGTGGCGGTTTTCTTCATATTGATGATAATTATGGCATGGAACCTTATATTAGAAAAGAACTAATTAAAGTTTTCCCAGATCAACAACTAGTAGAATTACCTTTATCACATCCTATTTTTTCTGCCGAGTATAAATTTCCACAAGGACTACCAAAAATACACGAGCATGACGGAGAAAGGCCGCAAGCATTAGGAATTATAAACGAAGGTCGATTAGTCTTGCTTTTTACATTTGAAAGTGATCTCGGTGATGGCTGGGAAAATCCTGAAATCCATAATGATTCAGAAGAAGTTCGTCAAAAAGCGCTAAAAATGGGTGCAAATATTATCAAATACGCTTTTGAAAATTAATTTAATGCCTACGCAACTAACTCACGAAACAACTGTTTTTATAAAAAAACAATTTCCTATTACTTTGATCTGTGATCAAGTAAATTCTCCTGCTAACATTGGTAGTATTTTTAGAATTGCTGATAGCTTTGGTGTCGAACAGATTTATTTTTGTGGTCAAGACATTACAGTTATTAGTAAAAGAATGGAAAGAACTGCAAGATCTACTCACAAAACAATTCCATATCAACATCAGGAGAATATTTTACCTTTGATAGACAAATTAAAAATAGATGGGTATAAAATTATAGGTTTGGAAATTACAGAAAATAGCGTTCCGGTTTCTGAAAAGTTATTTTCTCCTAGTGATAAAATAGCTCTTGTTATTGGTGAAGAGAAATTAGGGATTTCTGAAAATGTATTATCAAAAGTGATGAAAAATATACATATCAATATGTATGGTACAAATAGTAGTATGAATGTGGCTACTGCAACAGGCATTGCTCTATATGAAATCACAAAACAAATGATAATCGAGGATCAATAAAATTAAAATGCTCTATTTATAAACTATAGTTTGTTTAAAAAAAATAATTATGAATTCAAAAACAATCGCATACGGTATCCTAAGAGCATTAGGAATTGTTGTTGGAGTAGTTATTCTACTTTGGTTTCTATATAAAATACAATCTATTCTTCTTTACATCACATTTGCAGCAGTGATTTCCTTGATGGGAAGACCTCTTGTATTATTCTTAAAAAAACGACTAAAATTCAATAACTCACTTGCTGTTATATTTACTCTGTTTATTACCATTGGGCTTTTTCTTAGTTTATTTCTTCTATTCGTACCCATCGTTACTGAACAAGGTCAATTGATTGGAGAGATTGACATAAATGAAGTTGGCGATGATTTAGATCAATTAAACCAAGAGATTAGTGATTATTTTAATGTAAAAAAACTAAATTTTGTAGAATTAATTAAGCAAACGGACTTAATGGAATTTTTTGATTTAAAAGCAATTCCAGAGGCAATCAACACTTTTTTAAGTGGTTTTGGAGCCTTATTAATAGGGTTGTTTTCTGTATTATTCATTTCATTCTTCCTTCTTAAGGATAGTAAGTTATTGGAAAAAAGTCTAATGGTGTTCGCTAAAAGTGAAGATGAAACTAGGTTTATGAGAGCTTTTAATAAGATCAAAGATTTGTTATCTCGTTATTTTGTTGGTTTATTACTTCAGATATTAATTCTCTTTATTTTATACACTATTCTATTACTAATTTTTGGCGTTCATAATGCTATTGCTGTTGCGCTCATAGCGGCTATTTTTAATTTAATACCATATGTAGGCCCTCTTTTCGGAGGTGCTTTGGTGTTAATTCTAGCAACAACAAGCAATTTAGGGCTTGATTTTCAATCTATTATCCTTCCAAAATTAACATATATTTTAATAGGCTACATAGCAATTCAGTTAATTGATAATTTCTTAAACCAACCTCTGATTTTTGGAAATAGTGTAAAATCACACCCTTTAGAAATTTTTCTTGCCATACTTATTTTTGGTGCATTATTTGGTATTGGTGGTTTGATCGTAGCAGTTCCTTTTTATACAGCAATCAAAGTAATTGCAAAAGAATTTTTATCTGAGTATAAAATTGTTAAGCAGTTGACTAAAGAATTGTAAGCTGTGAATAAACACATATTACATAAGGAAGTACAAGATTTTATAATTAAAAAATCCGATACATCCATAGATCTAGCCAAATTCATATTATCCGGTAGTCCCTTTGATACGATAAGTGTTCAAGAATTAGCTCAACAGATTAATGGCCGTTTAAAAACAAAAGGCAAGTTACCACTATGGTATGAAACAAAAGATATCTATTATCCTCCAACCCTTAATTTAGAACAAACTTCATCCGAAACTACAGCACTTTATAAAAGTAATTTAGTTACCGGCAATATCCTAATAGACCTAACAGGTGGTTTTGGAATCGATGACTATTATTTTTCTAAAAAAGTAGAAAAAGTTATTCATTGTGAACTAAACGCCAACTTAAGTGAAATGGCAGCACACAACTTTCAAGTTTTAAAAGCTGACAACATCCAAACTCACGCTAATAATGGTTTAGAAATTTTAGAAAAACTACCATCCGTAGATTGGATTTATATAGATCCATCCAGAAGACATGATAGTAAAGGAAAAGTATTTTTTCTAGAAGATTGTTTACCTGATGTTCCATCCAATTTGGAGAGGTTGTTTTCTAAAAGTAACCGTATCCTAATTAAAACCTCTCCTCTACTTGATATTCGTTCTGGATTAAAATCTTTAAAATTTGTAAAGGAAATTCATATAATTGCGGTACACAATGAAGTAAAAGAATTACTCTGGATCTTAGAAAAAGACACGAAATTAGAAACGCTTATTAAGACTGTACAGATTCATAAAGAACTAAACCAAGTATTTTCTTTTTTACTACATGAAGAAAACAACGTTTCTCCTAAATTTTCATTTCCAAAAAAGTATCTCTACGAACCCAACGCTTCTATTATGAAATCAGGTGGGTTTTATAGTGTCTCTAAAGCCTATGAATTAGAAAAACTCCATCAGCATTCACATTTATATACTTCTGACAACCTTATTGACTTTCCTGGAAGATGTTTTGAAATACTTTCTGTGTTCCCTTATCAAAGAAAAATTCTAAAGAAAGAAAGAATTACAAAAGCAAATATCACAACGCGTAACTTTCCTGAAACGGTTTCAGAAATTCGGAAGAAATTTAAAATTAAAGATGGTGGAGATATATATCTGTTTTTTACAACAAATTGTAATGATGAAAAAATAGTTTTAAAATGTAGAAAAACCTAAGTCAGCATTTAAAACTAACTTAAATGCTGACTTAGGTTTTTCAATCTATATTACAAACATATAGGCTAATCCTATTTAGAATCAGATAATTTTTCTATCATAAAGAAATTTTCATCTGATGTTTTTTTAATCTTGTAGCTTTTATTTTCTAAAGAATACTTTAATTCTTCTCCTCTTACCATAATTACGAATCCATCATCTAATGGCATTATCTTAAAATCTTTATCTGCCTCTTTTAAATATGAAAGTTGAATTCTGTTATCAAATGAATTATCATATTGATCGACTATAGTAATCACCTTTGTAATTCTTTCCTGAGCATCTACACGGTCTTGATTTAACTTATAACGATCTTCTTTCTCTAATTTAATCGGATCTAATTCCTTGTTCCATATAGTTACTTCATAAGGAATTGTGATATCATCTTTTTCGTACTCGTATGTCTTTACAGTAGTTTCTTTGGTAACCTCCATATTGAACTCTTGTGCAGTCGTGATTGCAAAGGTGAATAATAACGTTAAAAATGGTACTCTATTTAAAATTTTCATGTTTCTGTTTTTGAAATTATTAATTACTAACTATTTTTTATTTAGATCTAAATGACATTAAACAAGTCGTTAGTTAGCATTAATTTTTTCATTTCTTTTTCTCATCATTTCCAATTTCTTTTCTAGTGTTAGAATTACATCATCTGCTTTCAGACTCATATCTTCTACTAGACCGTCGATTTCCTTTGAAAACTCCGTTTTTTGTGAATTAAATTTTGATGTTATTTCTTCAGAAATTTTATTAGCACGTTCTGCTAAGTCATCTTTCGTGTCTTTCACTTTTGCTTTTATTTTCTTCCTGGTGTTTTTACCAGTATCGGGTGCAAATAAAAGTGCTGTCACTGCTCCTAGTGCTGCTCCTGTTGCTAATCCGATAATGGTGTTGTTGTTACTACTTGACATAAATAAGTTTTAAACGTTAAAAATTAGTTTTAAACGAATTTGAAAAATTCATACTGAATCATATATCACTATATTGAATAGCTACTATTAAAGTATTTTAAAAATATTGTCTGAAAAAAGTTAATCTGTAGTAATAGGACTTACTAGGAAAGTAACTAACACATTTTGTTAGTACTGGAATATCTTACTATATGTAAAATACTCAATAACTTTTCAAGATTTCAAATTCTAAAGAATAAAAGCTTATTACTTTCTATTCTTATACGCTGATTAATTAATCAACACTTTTAATATAAGCCGTGTAGAAATTTTGTCAAGGGCTTTAACGGGTTTTAACCTTTAGCGAACCTTATTAACATAAAAATATGTTAAAACAACATTTAAATGTTATTTAATTTAGCAATGTTTTCTGGCTGTTCTATGAAATTAGTGCTGTAAAAAAGCAACCACATTTTAGATTTGCTGATTTCTAACAAATATTTGATTCTCTATCGCATGAATAACTAAACCTGCTATATTCTTAGATCCAGTTTTAACCAATAAATTATTACGATGTCCTTCTACCGTGCGCGGACTAATGAATAATTGTTCTGCTATTTCCGTTGTTGTTTTTTGTTCGCAAATAAGCTTTAACACTTCTCGTTCTCGGTTAGTCAAATACTCATCATCTCTAGTTTGCTTTTTTGTTTTCAAAGAAGCTTCTTCTAAAATACTCATCACGTTATCGTCGTAATAAAACCCTTTTATGGCAACTTGATTTATAGTATTTACTACTTCTGTGGGTGTCGCATTTTTGGCTAGATAAGCGACAGCTCCCTGCTGTATCATATTAATTATAAAAGGCTTACTATAATAACTTGTTAGTGCAATGATTTTAATTTCCGGGAACTTCTTTTTAACAATTTTTGTTGTCTCTACCCCGTTAAGGTCCGGCATTTTTAAGTCCATCAAAATGACTTCCGGTAATTCTCTAGCAAGATCTAATTGCTTAATCAAATCATTTCCGTTTTCTGCTTGTATGCAAATTTCTATATTATTTTCTTTATCCAGAATAAAAGTAATTCCTTGTCTGAATAATGTTTCATCATCCGCAATGGCCAACTTTATAATATCTTTCTTCATTTCTTAGGTTTTTTAGTGCTTATAGTAAATGTTGCTCCATTACCGACTTCACTTTGATACGAAAGTATCCCATTGAGTATTTCTACCCTACTTTCTATATTTTTAAGTCCTATTCCCTTGTTTTTATGTATGGATTGTATATCAAATCCTTTCCCATCATCAGAATATTCAATAGTTAATTCTTGATCAGTTTCATCAATGTTTAAAACTACATTAGCGGCTTTACCATGTCTAACGGAATTATTTAACAATTCCTGAATAATTCTGAAGATATGTAATTCATTACTTTTAGAAAATAGATCATGATATACAACAGTGTAGTTTACCTTTATTTTTTTGCTACTGATGAACTCATCACAAAGTTCTTCTATTGCCGCTTGTAATCCAAAATTTTCTAAAATTGGAGGTAATAGGTTATGCGCTAGTCTTCTTGAACTTTCTAAAGTTTTTGTAGTAACAGATAATATATGCTGTAATGTTTGTTCTTGTTCTTTTTTATCCAGTTTACCATCTATTAAGACATTGGTACTAAGGCTTACCACATTTAGTTTGGCACTAATAGCGTCGTGCAAATCCTGTGCAATACGCTTACGTTCTTCTTCTTGAGTTTCTATAGTACCGTGTATCAAATCTCTTTGATAAGAGATTGCCATATTGGCTTTTTCTAGCTCAGCAGCAACGATTTTTTTACGGGAAAAGAAAAAGAAAAGCACTAATGACACCGCCATTAATAATAATACCATAATCGCAATCAAAATAACCACTATGATCTGTGAATCTTCTTGTAGTAATTCTTTCTCCATTCAATAAAGATTAGGATTTGAAATAAAAAGTATAATATACGATTTGTATTAATCAATAAATAATTCATTGATTCAGAAATATCCAAATTAAAAATCAAATTACCTGAAGCAAATATTAAAGTACTGGAAATCAAATACAAAAACAATCCTACATTTATAATTAAAAATAGATTTTGTCCCTGTAAACATCTATATAAATAGATTATAGAATATAGAATTAAGACACCTTGAGTTATGGAAATACCAATTGCATTATACCTATAAAAAAGACTCGGATCCTCTATATATTGATAAGTTAAAAAACCAAGAACTGGTAAACAGAAATAAAGTAATAATTTATTTCTTAACAATTCTACATAAAAAAAAGATAACAATATAAATTGAATTATAAAATAAAAATGCGATAAAAACAAATTTGGTTTATGTAAGATCTTACCAACAAAAATTGTAGTCAATTGCACAAAACATATTAATAACAAATAAACTGTAAATATTTTAAAAGCCTTATCGTTTAAAATAAAGCTTTTAAAATATAATAAGATATTTATTATCAAAAATACATTAGTTATAATACTAAGTAATATGAAATAATCTCCCTTCAATTCTTAACTAATTCAATGGACTATTTGAATCACAAGAAGGTGGACAAGGATCGGTAAAATCAAAAACTCCACTTGTAGATGGGTCTGATGCCGATGATTTTAACGTAGTAGGAGTAACACCATCAATGGTACCATCTATAATATCTCTATACACTCCATCAACATTTTCTGTTCCCACAAAAATCATTTTTTCTGTATTACTATCGTCAATCGCTAAATATCCTCTTATTTTAGAATTCAGATTATTGGCATTAGCTTGAGCTTGAGCAGCCGCGGCATCATCTAATACTCCTATTTCGTTTAGTACTTCTACAAAATCTACCGCAGGTATTAAAAATGCATTTACTGTATTAGGATGCTGAGATCTCCAATTAGCAGTCCATTCTGCTCCTGTATCTTTAGGGATTGTGTTTTCGCTATTAGAATTCATTTATTTTTAGTTTAAATTAGTAATAGTATATTTACTTAATTATTATTAGTTTAAAGGACTCTCAATATCACAACTTGGAGGACAAGGATCCGTAAAATCATAAATTCCACTGCTAATGATAGGATCTCCAAAAAAGTTTAGTTTCACTTCATCGCCATCAATTTCTTCATTAATGATATCTTGATACACTCTTTTTTTTCGATTATACTTAGTACCTACAACTAGTAACTTTTCTTCAGTAGTTTCATCTGGACTATCGTTACCAATTGCCATATAAGCTCTTACTTTCTTACCTTTAAGACAAGCTTTTTCCTGAGCTTTTTTGGCTACTTTATCACTTAGTAACCCCATTTCGTTTAGAACTTCTATCAAATCAACTGCGGGCATCAAAAAAGCATTGCAAGGGTTTACTTCCGGTTTTTTTGGATTTTGGTACTTTTCCCTCCAAGCTGTTGTCCATTCTTTTGCAGTTTCAAGTGTTACTGTGTTTTGTAAATCAGGATTCATTTTGTTTTTGATTTAAATTAGTAATATGATTAAATAAGTTTACAAAATATGGAGTATGGGTATGTAAAATATTTCTAGTTAAGATTTAATTAACAAATCTTAACTAGATTTCGATAAATTTATAATAAATACCATTTAAATCGTTAAGTAAATGTGAAAATTTTATTCTATTTACTAGTAGGCACTCACTTTTAGCTGAAAATCAAATGAATAACAATAACTTTCAGGAACTATGTGTAGTTTCTCTAGAGTCTATAAAAGAAATTGGTTTACGACTCATCTCTGGGAATTTTTTAGCTTTTAATGCTTCTTTAGAATTCAATACCAAATCTGGTACTACTCTAAGGTTTGCTCGTAGATGTTCCTTTAACTCTTTTTGTCGTAAAGCACTTAGAGAATCTGAAATATGAATCAATAATTTATCGGTTCCTAAGTCACCAATAACTACTTCGATTATATACATACCCAATCCTTCGAAACTTGTGAGTACCTCGATCACACTTTGTGGATATAACGTAGTTCCTTTATACTTAATCATATGTTTCTTCCTTCCTAAAACTGGACTCAAACGCATAGTCGTTCTGCCACAATTACAAGGTTCAGTATGCGCTTGCACCATATCACCAGTAGTATATCGTAATAAAGGCATCGCTTCAATACCTAAGGTAGTAATCGCTAACTCTCCTACTTCTCCTTCTTCGACAGCATTGCCTGATTCATCTAAAATCTCTGCGATAATCAATTCTGGACGATGATGTCCACCCCTATGTTCTTCGCATTCTGTAAATGCTGTACTCATTTCTGTAGATGCATAGGTAGAATATAAATCTATGTCCCACTTCTCTTTAATCTTACTGCCTAAAGTATTTAGGTTAAAATCTTGATCTCTTAACGGTTCTCCGATACAAATCGCAGCTTTAACTGAAGAATTTCGATAATCAATCCCATGCGTTTCAGCATAAGAAATTAACTTTAATAAAAAGGAAGGAACTACCACTAAATAGGTAGACTGAAAACGCTCTATAGAATCCCATTGCAATTCTGGAATTCCTGAACCCACACGCACCATTGCTGCTCCTAGTTTTCTAGTTCCCAAAAAATAGGCAAGACCTGCCATAAATCTTCGGTCTAAAGTAGTAGTCAACTGCACCACATCTGTTTTAGTTACTCCTGCAGTTTCGAAAGAAGTTGCTTCATTATACGCCAATCTCTGTAAATCTTTCTCCGTTAGTGCAAACGTAACAGGTTTTCCTAAAGTTCCTGATGTAGTTACATAATCTACTATTTCGGATTTAGATACACATAAAAAATCATCGTTATATGCCTGTAAATCATCCTTGGTCGTAATTGGAAGTTTTTTAAGATCATCAACAGTTTGGATATCTTCTTTAGAAATACCCAAATCAGCAAACAATCTTTTATAGTACGGAGAATATTGAGTAACAAAATCGATTAACTCTAGAAGTTTTTCATTCTGAAGATTCGATATTTCTGCTGTTAAAGCTTTTTCTATGTTTTGGATCATGTGATATTAGGCCCTATACTTATTATTATTCTTTTCAGACCTGTCAGGTTTTGAAAACCTGACAGGTCTAGCGTGCAACTATATTTTTCGTTTACATTCCCTGATATTCTTCTTTATATTCTTCATATCTGGCATAGTAATTACTCCTCTATTTATTATTCAGACTAGTAAGGTTTTGACAATTATTCTAAAGCTAATTCATTGAACCTTTCATCATTTATGAATTTCTTTTGGTTATGAACAAATTTAAAATTTTCAATATCATTAAATAACTTAACAACCTCTATTCTTTCAACATTTGTAACTTTTGATGAAAACATAGTTTGGTAAGATGAATATGAGTACTTTTTAAAATCCTCAGAAATATTATGACTTTCAGGATTCAGATGAATATAAACAATTAATGATTTTAAATAGTCTTCATTATCAATCCGTATTCTTCTAAAAGGTCTTTGAAATAAACTACCAACTCTATCATATTTTTTATTGAAAGCTTTAGTATACGCGTTAAAAAAGTTAGAAAATTTCTGTGATGGGTTTTCAGAATTTTCTTTGATCTGAATCAAAAGATGAAAATGATTTTTCAATAAGCAATAACTATATATCTTAGCTATTGGAAGAATATGTTTCTTTAGCAAAGTCAAAAAATAAAAATAATTATCAGGTTCGAGGAAAATATTCTGTTTATTATTTCCTCGATTATATATGTGATAAAAATTATTATTATTTAATACTTCCAAAACTATTCTATTTCAGAGTTCATGATTTATTTATTTCAAAACCTGTCAGGTTTTGAAAACCTGACAGGTCTAGTATGCAATTTATATTTTTCGTTCACACTTCCGAATGTATTTCTCTATATTTTTAACATCAGGGACCGTGGTTACTTCTCTTTTCTGTGCTTGTTTAAAGGCTATTAAAGCTTTTTTATATTCTTTTTGCACGTAATAATATTCTCCAAGGATATAATACGTTGCCCAATAATTAGAGTTCAAGCTTTGAAACCTTGAAAGTTCATCTTCAGAAACTTCTTTTTCATCATCAATAGCACTTTCAATTTTTCTGCTTAATATTCTAAAAGATTCGTAATTAGCATACATTTTAGTATGAATAAAAGGATCCTCAGGAACATTTAAAGATTCTGTAGCAATTACTATTTCCTCCTTTTGTTGTTTCATCCTTTCGAAAACATCATCAAGATCATAGGCTACAAACTCTCCCATTTGATATGGATTGGTAGAAACCCAAACTTTTCTTTCTTCTGGTTGAAAAACAATTCCATGATGTGCTAGCATCTGATTTAAGGCTTTCTCATTACCATATCCTATTAATTTATCATCCAGACCATCCCTATTTCGTAAAACCGCGACTGCCTTTTCAGGATTTAATTTATCATTTTCGGACAACAGTTCTGTCATGCGCTGATATCGATAAAAAGAATGGCTCTCTTCTATAGCTTTTTGATTGCGTTTATCTTCTGTATAAGAATCACTCTGAAAATGATTGGAACAAATTAATTGATTTGTATTTGGAACGTTATAGACTCCAAAATTATCTGGAGAAACTTCTATTAACGCAGCTCTTTTATCCTTAGCACTACCAATCATAATAGATTCTGAAACAAACACTTCTCTTTTTCTTGCAATTTCTATAGCCTCATCAATAGTAGATGCATATTGCAATATTTCTCTAGTTAAAATAGATATGGGTGTCTTTGCTATCAATGGAATTTTAGATTTACCAGCATTGATGGTAACGGTTAACCCTTCTTCATTCATTCCTGATAATGCTCCCATCATTCCGGCCCATCCATAGGTCATAAATTTATATCCTTCTGAAGGGTTCATAAAAGTCACTAATTTTTCTTTAGAGAAATCATCACCTGCATAGAAATCAAAGTTACGCCCAATTAGTAATTTTCCATCAACAGTTTTATCATCCCAAGCAGCAAAAGATGTACAACCGACTAACATTAAATCCTGTAATGCATGCCCGATATCATGTGCTCCGTGTGCATATAACATCCGCACATAAGGTTCTGCAAAATCATTATAATCATTGGATGCATATCGAGAAACCCCGTAGATCTCTGTTTTATACTCTTCTGGAACATTTAAATGTAACTTCCGATTATACCAAGCTACAATTTTACTCAAAAATTTAAGATAACTTTCTGAAGGGATTAATTCAGTTATTTTTCCGATAAAAGCATCTTCTTGAATTTTGATCAATTCTCTACTCAAACTTCCTGCTGCTACTCCTCTTTCTAGAGGTTTTCCTTCTACATACATTTCCCATAGCCCCTGTTTATTCTTTCGCAAGACATTATTATTTAATGTAAAGAAAGTTTCACTATGCTTTATTCTAGTAGTGTCGATACTTTCTATTCCCGAAATATCGGGTCTTGCAGCTAATGATTTCTTAATCCCGCAAGAAGATAATAAGGAGATAATACATAGAAAAAAAATATAATAAAAAATATTCCTCATTACGATTCAGATAATTCTTTTTCTGCCAAAGTATCTTTAATCCGTTGTAATAGATGTTCTTTACCAACCAATTCTCCACAAGTAACAACGGCACTTATAGTTACTCCTAGTACTCCATGCATATTTAAACCTTGACCTGTAAATAACAAATTTGGAATCCTTGTTCTTGGTGATAAAAAGGATTTCATTGGATTATCTGCATCCTTTGCAAAACCATACATAGAACCTTCATAACAACCTATATAATCCCTATATGATAACGGTGTAGAAGTATGAATAGATTTAATACAAGATCTGATATTTGGAAATTTCTTTTCTATTTCCTTTAAATATGCTTCAATTTTACGCTGCTTAAACGCTTCGTAATCTTCTCCTCTATCATTTTTTTCTGCAACTGTATTAAAGGTATCACTCCAAGGTTCCATTTCATCAAATCGCATATAAGCAATAGATGTCAAATTTTCTGCATAACCTGGGTTCTTTAGATCTTCATTGGTCGTAAACATATATGCTTCTGGCCAATTCTCTTCTGAATAGCCCTGAGTCGTCCAAACTTGATCAAACGTTTTAGTATGGTAATAGTTTTTATTGATATAAGGAAAAGTTCCTTTCTCGAAAACTATATATAAACTGAAGGAAGAAATTATACTTTCGGTATTCTGTATTCTCTTATAATATAATTTTCTAAATCTTTCCTTACCAACGATCTGTAATGTAAGTTTTGGATCTACATTAGAAATAAAATTATCGGCATAAAAGGTATCTCCTTTGGTTGTAGAAACTGAAACTAATTTATCTTCTTCGAAATTAAATTGATTTACTTCTTGGTATTTGTAAATTTTACCTCCAAGTGCTCTAAATCTTTTTACTAATAATTTTGCTATCTGGCTTCCTCCTTGAATACATCTCCAAGCACTTTCCATATATGAATTAACAGATAAGGCATGTACATAAAAAGGGGTTTTTTCTGGATCCCCAGCATACAAAAGGTTAGAACCAGCAAGAACTGCTCTTAATTTAGGATCTTTAATAGTACTATCTATATAATCTTTGGCCTTAAGTGTTAATAGATCTTCTCCATAATATCGATCTCCTTCTTCTAAATTATATAAAGGAAATCTATAACAAACATCTTTAACCTTATCCACATATTCTTGTATTGCCTTTTCTTCTTCGGGAAAAAACTTTACCAACTGTTTTACAAAATTATCATATCCTTGTGCATGTGGATATTCATACTCATCATCATCAAAAGTAATCACATCATAAGCATCAATATCCATTCTTTTAAGTTTTAGATCATCCATAATATCTAAATACTTAAAATACTGATATAGATTCTGGCCTTTATCCAACCCCCCTATATAATGAATCCCTGTATCAAAAATACTTTTATCTCTTACAAAAGTCTGTAAATTTCCTCCGAACTGATTGTTCTTTTCCAACACACATACTTTCTTACCTTCTTTAGCAAGAATATTTGCAGAAACCAATCCTCCTAATCCACTCCCAATGATAATGACATCAAATTTATCTTGCATGTATTAAATTCTATTCAAAACTGTTAGTCCAAATTCTCGAACAACTATTTTGAAAGTAGTGTTCAATGATTCGAAAAACTTATTATCTTCAGAGGTTACAATAATTCGTGTAATACCCTCTGACACTAAATCTTTTAAATGTTGTGGTTGTACTGGTGTAGTTGTATGTAACAAAAGTACATCAAATTTTGTCGATGTCAAATCTTCATTAGATACAAATTCTATTTTGTTCCTAACCGTTGTATAGCAGTTTTTTACTACATCCAATTTTCCAGCTTGAGTTAATACCCCTTTTAGTTTGGCATATGGTCTTTTAAAAGCTAGGTGTAAAAGAAATTGACCATAATCCTCACTATAACAAATCACACGATCTTTTTGTTCTATAAAACTTGCAACCTTATAATACAGTTCTTTGTTTTCTGTATAATCAGTTTTTATCTCTCCAAAACAGCTTTTATATCTATAGTTATTTAGTAGTGCTTTTTTATAATAATCTATCCCTTCTAAATCATCTTGTAAAATAGCATATTGCTCTCTAAAATATGTGCTTATTTTTTTAGTTCTTTCTGCATAGCCATCTCCAAACTCTTTATCATCCAATTTGATTCTTGGTAAAATTTTTAGCTGAACAGATCCATCATGAATAATAAAATCACCCTTAGGAGATACTTGAGAATTTCCGTGAATCACTACTGGTAATATATCTAAATTTAATTCTTGAGCTAGATAGAATGATCCTTTATGAAACCTACTCATTTTAGCAGTATCCGTTCTACTACCTTCTGGGAAAGCTATCAAAGAATATCCTTGCTTTACTTTTTCTCTTAAGTGATCAACTCCACCCTCGATACCAGATGAAACCGGATAAAATCCTGCTAATTTTGCCGCTCTACCAAAAACTGGATTATCATAAACCCAATCTTTTACTAAATAGATCAGTTTAGGGTACAACATTCCTATCGAAATAATATCCAAAAAAGAAGAATGATTTGCTATAACGATACATTGTTTACTGAAATCTTCATTTTCTAAATTGTAAATACGCTTTTTTACAAAAGGATTGGAGTATAGTACTGACCCCATCAACTTAGAAACTATTTTATGAAAAACAGTCATTTTCTTCTTCTTGCTTACAGGGAACCAAGGAATAATAAGACTGCTCAACAAGGAAACTATAAATCCGCCAATGATAAAATAACCAAAACTAAAAATCGACCATAGTGTTTGACGTATTCTAAGTGGAGTCAATCCTTTTTTTGAACGATTGGTAATAAACAATCTAAACAACATTGGCTGAATTGTAAATGCAACCAAAACGGCTGATAAAATACCTATCAACGATACTGTGGATATAGAACGTAATGCTGGGTGTTTTGCAAAGATCAAAACCCCAACTCCTAAAATAGTAGTAATTACGGATAACAAGATAGACGTTTTGTAAGTCGAAAGTTCCTTAACCCCATACGTATATTCCTTTATAAGTCCGTTCGTTATAAAAATGCTATAATCTACTCCTAACCCAAAAATAAATGTAGAAATGATTACATTAAAAATATTAAAGTCAATCTGTAACATTTTCATTACCCCTAAAGTTATTACCCAAGTAATAGCAATGGGTAAAGCAGTAACCAATGTAAGCATCGGATCTTTATAGAAAAACAGCAATAATAAAACTACAGCTACTAA
Source organism: Aquimarina amphilecti (assembly GCF_900109375.1). GTDB lineage: Bacteria > Bacteroidota > Bacteroidia > Flavobacteriales > Flavobacteriaceae > Aquimarina > Aquimarina amphilecti. The sequence continues at coordinate 167,703 of NZ_FOAB01000001.1, read as the reverse complement.
GGAATACCCAATCAACGAATTAAAATCATTCTTTAGGTTTCCTAATAAATTCTCATTCAGTTGTTTCCGATCAATAACTACGGTATTCGGAATCTTATTAAGTGAAGAATTAATCTCATCTGCCTTTTGATGATCAACCTTTATTGCTGAGACAACCGTTGAAAAATCTTGGTCATTAGTTACAAATTCATCGAGGTACAGTTCCTTAATATTTTGATATTCGTTAAAACCAATAGGATTAATATTCTTATTTAATGCTGCATAAAATTGATTAAACGTTTCTGGTTTAAAACCAAGAACACTCCCCTTTTCTATTAATAAACTGGTTAAAGAATCTTTCCGTTTTTTTGTCCAAAACTCATCCCAAAGAGCTATTTTTTCTAATTGAGCTTCCTTAGATAATACCACTCCACCAACAGAACTAAAATTTATAAGCTCATTATTCGATTTCTTTTGATCAAGTGTTTCAAATAGTTTATTATTTGCGTTTAAAGCTTCATTTAGAGAGGATCCATAAGAAACTAAATATATCGACTTTGCTTTATTATTATTTATTCTATCCAAATCTTCTTCTGCGGCAACCAACTCTTCCGGCTGATAATTCATGGTACTCAGATCTGTATTAAAGCCAACTTTATGAAAAAGAAATAATCCAATAATAAATATGATACTTATTAAGGAAATTAAAACTTTGTTCTTATGAAAATCTATTTCAGATATTTTATCAATAAACGTTTTCCTTTTTGTCTTTTTACTTTCAGAAAAACGATATACTTGTGGTATAAATATTAGTGCGAAAACAGATGCTCCTACCACACTGATTGCAGCAAAAATTCCGAGATCATTTAATGCTTCGGACTTTACAAAAATTAAACATAAAAATGCAACTGCTGTAGTAAGACTACTCATAATTACAGGCATAGAAACATCCTTATATAATTCTTTTACATTATTATTATTTCTAAAATGAGTAAGAATGTGCAAGGAATAATCCAATGTAATACCTAACAAAACAGAACCTATACCTAAGGATATAGCAGAAATTTTTTCTTTGATCAGGTATAATAAAGCAATAGCTACAGTAGCACCAAATATAGTGGGTGCAAAAATAATAAGTGGTACTGCCAACTTACGATAAAAGAAAATTAGTATCAATAACAGTATTGTCATGGCAATACTAACTGTGAGTTGTATGTCCCCTTTTATCTGTTTCGCATTGGCCACCGCATACAACGTAGCTCCAAATAAAGTAGCGTTGGTCGTTTCGGAATGTTTCTTATTAAGGTTATTAGTTATTTTTTTTAACTTCTCTACAAAAATAGTATTCTCTCCTGTCTCGTTTGTTGCCAACGCAGGAGTAAGGAATAATAACAAATTCTTTCTATCCTTAGTAATTAAAAATCCATTATATAGATCATAATTATCTCCTAATTGAAGTTGTGCTAATTTTTGAAGTCCAATAGGTGTTAATGATAAAGGATCTTTTACTATATATTTTCTAGTAACTAAGCCTGCCGGAGAAATAACTGATTTATAATTGCTCTCTATAACCTTAGCAATAGAATCAGGATTAATTTTTTGCCCTAAATCATCGTAGTCTTTTTTTGTTAGAAAAAATGGAAGATGATCATACACAAAATCATATAACTCCATCACATTATCATCTGCAACTTTACCTTGTACTTTTTTTACATACTTAGCAAGGTGCACGTTTACCGAATCTATAAAAGTAGTTGCATATTCTGTAAGATCATCGGGATTCTCTCCTTTGTTAGCAATATTTACTACAATTTTATCTGAAAAAGAAACAGTCTTTAATACTTTTTGAGTGATCTCTGATTTATCGCTGTTAGGAATTAATCTAGTAATATCTTCCTCAAAACCTATACGACTTGCAAGAAACGCAAATACTGCAATACACCCTATAATTATTGGCCAGGCAATTAATCTATTCTGTTTTATATATTGATAAAGTGAAAGAAAAATTTTATGCATCTATTGCATTACTTTTAGATTTGCGAGAGCTAAAATACAAATACGCGATGACTCCTGAAATCAATGATACCAATGTTGCTAAAATAAAACTTCCTAAGATATATTGTCCCAAACTTTTAAAAATATCAGTTCCCGACTTGATATCTTCAATATTTAGAGTAGGATCCATTTCTTTTCCCATTACCATTGCGCCAATCTGATAACTACCGTAAATAATAAACGGAATTATCGGTGGAATACTTATATTAGAAAATAAAAAAGCTATCGTTCGATTTAATTTAAAAGCAATAGCAAGAGATATAACAAGGACTGTTTGAAAACCCCATAATGGTGCTATCCCTATAAAAAGCCCTAAAGAAATTGCGCTCGCTTTTTTTAATGGAGGATCATTACTCCTTAATACATTCTCTCTCCAGTATTGCTTAAATCCTTTTTTTTTTACTCTATTTATAAGGCGTTTTGGTAAGTAAAAAAATAAAGTTAAAGTAACCAACCAGGTATTTAGAATACTAATACGTGTAAAATCTTTAAATGGTCTGAAATGTGATACTCTTTCGGTTTCATCATATAATACTTGTACCGGAATATTGCGAACTTCTACATTTCGCCAAGCCAACTTAACGATTACCTCTATTTCCAATTCGAATTTTGAAGTAAACAGCTTAAGTTTTGTAATCTCTTTTATTGGATATAATCTGTACCCAGACTGCGTATCTTTAAGTTTAATACCTGTCTCTATGTAATACCAAAAGTTAGAAAATTTATTACCAAAACTACTTTTTCCAGGAACAGAAGGGTCATCCATGTTTCTAGAACCTATCAATACCAATGAACTGTCTTTATCTTGTTTCTCTAATTCATCTAAAAAAAGTGGTAAATCACTTGGAAAATGTTGTCCATCACTATCTATAGTGATCATGTAATCGTACCCTAATTGACTTGCTTGCTTAAAACCTTCTCTAAGCGCCATTCCTTTTCCTTTATTATCAGGAAAAGTTATAATAGTAAATTGATTCTGATAATTTTCTAATATACTAGCTGTATCATCAGTAGCACCATCGTTAATAATAATGATACGATCAGTATATTTAATAACACCTTCAAGTACTCTTTCTAAAGTATTTTGATTATTATATGTGGGTATGAAAACACAACAATTTAGTGTCTCGAAACGAGGATCATATAAAGTAGTTTCAGTCACAGTGCTATTTTTTCAGTTGCAAAAATAGTATAATTATATTTTGAATTATTACTGTACCGAAAATAATAAGAGAACTGGAATGATTATTTGTTAAAAGCCTGGGAAGTAGACATAAAACCTTTAATGAATTCTTTTAGTTTTGGAGATGATATTTTTTCTACATTATTAGTCAGAAAATTCTTATCGTCTTCTATGTTTTTATAATATCTAGTGATCTTCGGAGCGCTACTTTGGACACTCAATCTTATCATTCTTAATTCGATATTATTAGGCTCTGCCTCAATAGCCGCTTCTATCAACTTTTTACCCTTTCTAAAAAAAGATATTTTACTCATTTTTTTATCCGCATAAGAAGCTTTTAGGGTTAACGCACATCCGTGATAGGCAGACAAAACAGGTTTGTTTTGATAATTTGTTTTCTGTGTAGTCTCAAAAAACTTATCCGTATTCTCTTTTGTATCCTTAGCATGTCTATATAAATTTCTTACTTCTGTAATATTAACCGAACTGGCATTTACAAAGATTAAACCCATAAACAATACTAACAATTTCATACTTTATATTTTACAATTTAACAAAAGTCAATACAACCTTTAGAGCTATAGTATCATCATATCGCACTATACTCTTTACTTTAATTTCTTCCTCAGAATCTTTAAAATCATTTACAATTACCAAATGTGGCGTTTTCTCTGGGTTAATTACTGCCATAAACTTCACATTGGACGTTTTCTTCATAAACAAAGAACAATTAAGCCTATTTTCAGTTAACTCCTTAATAATTTGCAAAGTACAAACTCCAGGAGTAATCGGATTACCAGGAAAATGACCTTTAAAGATATCGTTTTCTGGGTTTAAAGTAATGGTCGTAGTTTGTATACCATCCCTTACAGAATTTTCGTTAATTTTATATAAATCAGCTATTAGCATGTTATTTTTTTAAGAAGTTTAATTCAATATTTAGTCGAATATTTTTATGATCAATACGTATATTCTCAGCTACTTGATCTTCTGAGATCTCATTAAAAAGTATAATTACTTTTTCCTTTCTCTTGGTAGCATTAACTATTTTGTCAAGTTTTTGATCAAATATGTTGTAAAAATAATAATTACTGTACTTATCATTTTCATTTTTAAGAACATTGTAGGCATCGTTATGATACCTTTCTGCCACTTTACCATTTTCCTTTATTAAAAGTGAAAAATCCTTTATTAAAGTATTTAAAATTATTTTTCTATTAAGTTGCTCCACAATAGAATGAATTTTATACGATTCATTACCTATCTCAATATCAAAGAATGTACTTCCAAACTGAGAAGTAAAAACAATACGATGTCTTTGAGGTGCTATCCTTTTTAAAATAAGAATACCACTAAACTCATTTCCATAAACTGATATATCTGATTTATAAACATAATCAATAGCTGCATTGGAAAAATAAGGGTTATGAACTACATCATCAGACTTCACCTCAGTTTCTATAAAATTTTCAACGGTCGCAACTTTGCAACTAAAAATAGAAACACAAAATATACTAATGAGCAAATATCGCATCCGGAATAGGTTTATTTACAGATGTATTCTCAAAATTAATAAGCGTATAATCTCCAGAAGGCTCTATAAGTCTCACACTTGAAACTAAATACTTATTCGATTCAAAACTCAATACAATCTCTTTAAACATCTCTTTTAAAGTTGAATCATTAGGTGACAATTTTGCAATAAAAAGTTCGTCATTTTTAAAAAAACGTGCAGAGAACTGAGCATCATCAAGCATATCCCCACTAACACTTTTTGCTATTAAATCATTTAATTTTTTAAAAACTTTATTCGACGCTAAATTAATATCGCTCTTTTTTCCGGCATCATTAATAAACAATTTCTTATCCTTAAAAATCACACTGTATTCATAAGGTTTTGTATAAGACCACTTAATAATATTTGGGGATTTAAAATATAAATCACCACTGCTTTCTATGTCATTAGAAAGAAAATCTATATGTTTTAATTGTGTAAATGTATTCACTATAGTTCTAGATTGCTTAGCACTTTTACTAACAGAATTTTTAAAAGATTTAGCTTCTGAAGCTGAAAGTTCTACTTCTTGCGCTTGCAGCAAAGAAAAGCTTAAAAAAATATAACTAAATAAAAAAAATCTAAGCATATGCTTGTATTGAAAATAGTTCATCTATAGTAACGGTTGTATAATTATTACTTTGCAAAAATAGCAACAATTGTTCCAATACTGATAAAGTGATCAATTTTGTATCATGTAGAAGTATAACGTCGCCATTTTTTAGATTATTAGTAATTCTCTTTAGTATTACCTTTTCAGAAGGGATAGTTGTATCAAATGACCTTTTATTCCAGCCTATTACAGTATGCCCAGTCTTTTTAACCGCTCTAGCAATATTTGGATTTGTTATTCCGTATGGAGGTCTAAAAAGTAATGGTTTTTTTTTTGAAATTTTTTGTATTGCAATATCTGCATCCTCTATTTCATTTATAAACCTATTGGTACTATAAATGTCAATAAATTTATCATGGGTATGCGTATGATTGCCTATAACATGATTTCTTTTAATTATCTCTTTAGCAATATCTGGATGTGTTTCTATCTGCTTTCCAATACAAAAAAAAGTTCCTTTGACCTTGTACTTGTCCAAAACTTCTAAAATCTTAAGTGTATTAAGATCTGGACCATCATCAAACGTAATAGCTACCTTTTTTTCTTTAATATTTGGATTATTATTTAAACTTTTAAGAAAATATTCAGCTTTGATATTTAGCACTCCATATGTCGTGATTAACACCCAACAAAACACTAAAACAATTAAGCTCCATACCGATAACTTATTGAAACTAATTGCTGTTATCATAACAATACCAGCAACTATAAACACGATATTAACAAAATTTCTTATTAGCATCGTTGTAACAATGCAATACTATGATTTTTTCCGAGATATTGATTATACAAAAGTATGTTATCATATTTCTTTGCAGTAATATCATTTACCTTTAAAACATCAGGTACGTGATTCGTTTTAAAAACTTTGCAGCCAAGCCAAAACCCAAAACTAGAGGCTACATGGTAATCACCTATCAAGTGTTTATAACCCAATTGTTCTATTTTAGAAAAAATCGATGACTGTAAGTTTTTGTAATAATTATCATAAATTACATCTCCATTATTTCCTAAAACTACAGCATCTATATCATCTATAGACAACTTATTTTGCGTGATAAACTTTTCTATATATATTTTTATTTCATCGGGTTTTGCAGCACTTACAGTTTCTACATCAATAAGCTTAGCTATACTCTTCTCTGTTTTTTGTCCGCCCAAAACCATAAAAGTGGCACCTTCACTTGCGACAGTCCCTGATGTCTCTGAGTCTAACAAATCAATTACATTAATATCATCGTCTTTAATTTGACCATCTAATTTATGCAGTAAAGTAGAATTTTTCGCAACTTCATCAATACCACCAACTAAAATATTTTTTCCAGATTCTTCTGACAACATTAACTGAGCATCCATAACAGATGCTTCAAAAGATGCTGCTCCTTGAACATATGTAACATTATATGCTTTACATCCTAATCCTAGTGCTACCTGACCTCCAACTGTGTTATGAGTTGATTGAATAAATAATGTCGGTGTTAAAAATTGCTCATCATTATTAAGAACATTTTCAAGAAACTTTTCTGAATCTTGTTTACATCCCATTCCTGTACCTGTAATAATTGCATCAGGCATGTCCACTCCAGAATTATTTAATGCCATAGAGGCAGCTGTAACTCCCATTTTTACAGACTTAGACATTCGTCTCATTGCAGCCGGCTTTATAAACTCTTTATAATTAGGGTCATGGGACCTAAATATAGACTCCTTATGAGAGATTATATCCTCTAAAAATGTATCTGGATCTGTTGTCGGCTGTGCCGAAATACTGGCAATACCATTAATATAACAATCGCTCATTATTTTGTAAATATTAAAGTGGAACAATTGCCACCAAAACCAAAAGAATTAGATAAAATAGTTTTAATTTCTTTAGAAACTAATTCTGTTTGTGGAACCAGTGAAAACTCTTTCATTTTACTTTTGAAATTCAAATTCGGAAAAATTAAATTTTCACGTAAAGATAAAAGTGAGTAAACAGCTTCTACTGATCCTGCAGCAGCTAATGTATGTCCTGTAAACGCTTTTGTTGAACTAAACACAGGAGCTTTTTCTTCTCCAAAAATTCTGGTCATAGCTACTCCTTCTGATAAATCATTATTAGGAGTTGCTGTACCATGAGCATTTACATAATCAATGTCATCCGCAGTTATATCTGCTATCCTTAAAGCTTCATTCATTGCTAAAAAAGCTCCTTCTCCATCAGAAGATGAAGCAGTTTGATGATAGGCATCATTTGCGTTAGCCCATCCAGCAACACGCCCTAATACCTTTTTATTTTCTTTTTCTACTACAGCATCACTTTCCAAAACTAAAAATGCTGCAGCTTCTCCAAGGTTCAATCCTTTTCTGTTATCGTCAAATGGAGTGCACTCTGAATCTGATAAAATCATCAAGGTACCAAAACCATTTATTGTAAACTTAGATAACGCATCTGTTCCTCCCACTATCATTCTATCAATCTTACCAGCCTTAATCATTCTGGCTCCTAACATAATTGCATTTGCAGCAGAAGAACAAGCTGTACTTATCGTAGACACATATCCATTAATTCCTAAATAATTAGAAATAGATTGCGTAGTAAAACCTGCATGTTGCGCCTGTATAAATCTTCTATTATCTTCAATCTCTGTATATCCTAGATAGTGTTTTTCTGTGGTATCCATACCACCTACACTCGTCCCCGAAACGAAACCAGTTCTATACTCGTTAACATCGGAAATCTGAGCGTCTTGCAATGCTTCTTTTGCTGCAATCGTACCAATCATAGCTGTTCTAGAAAAACTATGTAAAGGCTCTAAACCTAATTGTTTTTCTAAATCATCGTTGGTTTTTTTTATTTCACCAACCATGATTTGATCTTTATGGCGTGTTTTCAACATCTCTATTCTAGAAATTCCGGGAGATACTGATTTCAAAGCATTCAAATTTTCCTCTACCGTATTTCCGATAGAAGAAATGATTCCCATACCAGTTATGGCAATGCCTTTATTCATATTATTTTGTACGGTGTTTTGAAATGTAATCAGCCATTACACTAATAGATTCAAATATAGCTTTACCTTCTTTTGGATCTTTTAGTTTAATTCCATAGTCTTTTTCTAATAACACAATTAACTCAAGAGCATCAATAGAGTCTAATCCTAAACCATCACCAAAAAGAGGATCATCATCACCTATTTCACTTACCTCTACATCTTCAAGACTTAATTGCTCTATTAATTTTTCCTTTAGCTCTTCTCTTAACTCAGCCATAACTATTGCTTATATAATTTATTTAATTCTTCTTTTGTTAGCTCTTTATTACCTTTTTTTGAAAGAAAAGCCAAAAATACGTCATATTTATCATTATCCAAATCTACCCAACCACAAATAACATTAGTCGCTTTTCCCGTATTCATTAAAACTTCGGAATATAAAGTTATAAAATCAGCATCAAAATTATCCGTAACAAAAAAAGCATTTTCACTCTTCATTTTATTTTTGATACTTATTTCTCCCATAATAATATTTGGTAATGTATACACAAAGACTGCGGGAGATGGATAAAAATTTTCACGATCCTGAATACTCAATTGATGTTTCCTATCTGTATCTAGACTGGAAGCTTGATTAGACAAAACTAAGGCAGTATCCTGATCAACTTTTTCTTTATCTTTTAATAACACTTCTGAAGCTAAAAAACCTAACTTACATAATTCATCCATTTTGTGAAACTTGGGATATTTTAAGTCCAAAAATTTATAAATACCTTTTGCAAAATCTTTCACACTAAGAGCCTCGGAATCTGCATATACTTCCGTTCCATTTTTAAAGACTTTTTTATCTCTAATTACACAAAAATCTGATATGTAATATTTTTCTCTAATCACAATACTTCTTTTTCTATAATCAATGCCACATTACAACCTCCGAAACCAGAAGCAGTCTTTAATACTCTATTCAGTTCTTTGTTTTGGTTCTTAGCAATTACATTAATAGATTTAGAAACACCTAATTCTTCATAACCTAAAGAAGCGAATAGTTCATTATTAATCAAACAATGTCTAGCCACAATACTTTCTATTAGCGCAGATGCTCCTAGTGTATGTCCGTAATACCCCTTTAAACTATTTAACGGAACATTTTGTAGTCCTGCTCTATTAAATGCAATAGCTTCCATTTCATCATTATACGGAGTAGCCGTTCCATGCGCTGTAATATGATCTATTTGATCACTATCTAAATTAGCTTCCTTTAAAGCTTTAGTTATACTTATATATAATCCTTCTCCAGTTCTTGAAGGTCCCGAGATATGATTCGCATCATTCGCAGAAGCATCTCCAGCAATACTAATTGCTTCTTTAGTTACATTTTCGATATTAGAACTCAACCAAGCACAAGCTGCAGCTTCTCCTAAACTAATACCTGTTCTATTTTTACAAAATGGTTTACAGGGTGCAGGGCTTACAGCCTGAAAAGAAAAGAAACCAGAAAGCGTAAACTCTGAAAGCAAATCTCCTCCTATCACGACCACATCTTCAAAAAGTTCTGATTGAATCATTCTTTTACCAATAGCTAAGGCTAATCCACCAGAAATACAAGCATTCGATAAAACCTTTGGAGTATGATCTAGCTTAAAATATTTCTGAATGGTTCTTGAAATACTGCTTAGATATGCTTTCTCATCACTTTTTCCTCGCAAATTATTAATATTTCCTTTAGTAGTAGAAATAACAATTCCACTTTTAATAATATCTAATTGAGGATTCTCTTCTAATAACTTAGAAAGAGATAATAACATCATTTTTTCCAGCTTCGAATAATCAGAATTTTCTGATATTATCTCCCAAGCTTTAGAAAGTTTATCATTATTTATAACTGCTCCATAAAATGTTTCTGACCATATATTATCGTCTTCTACTTTCTGGATACCTGTACAATTCGAACGAAGATTTGTAATGTTTTCTTCTGTCGAAAAACCAAGTGGTGAAATTATGTTGTCAGCAACAATGTAGACTTTTTTCATAATAAACCTACTTTACGTTTCCAGTTAAGAAAAAATTCAGGAATACTTAAAGACATATTTCCTTCCATATCTAAAAACACCTGAGTAGTTTCGCCAACGCAAACCAGTTCTTTATTTTGATTAAATACCTTATATCTAAAAATCATTTTTGCAGCTGGACTATCTACATATATTGTTTCTACAGTAGCTATATCTCCATATTTTAAAGGCAATTTATGATCACAATTAGAATTAACAATCGGAGTTACATAATTATTATCCTTTACGTGTAAATATGAAATCCCATGGGTTCTTCCAAAGGCTTCTCGTCCTTCTTCAAAATATGTAATATATATACCATGCCAAACGATGCTAAGAGGATCGCAGTCATTAAATCTGACTCTTACCTCATGAACATATTTGATATCTGTTACAACTTCTTTAGACCGCTTTTTTCTTTTCATAATATAATATAGCGATTACGATAGTACTAATAAAAAACCCAATAAGCAAACCAATTTCTGGAAGAATATCTATTAAACTACCTTTTCTTAAAAAACAATCATAAAACGCCTCTAATCCCCAGTTCATTGGAGAGATTTTTGCTATAATTTGCATAGTATCTGGCATTGCAAATACAGGAACCCACACTCCTCCTATAGCAGCTAGTAAAACCACTAAAACAGCTCCAAACGGGGCTGCTTGCTCGTGAGAACTAAATACTGTACCTAATAAAACTCCTAAACCTATTGCAGCTAACCCAGAAGATAACGCTACTAAATATAATAACCCAAGATGCCCCCCAAGATCCAAGACTGGCAAACCTAATTTAGGAAATACATAAAGCCCTAATAATAATATTAACGTGAATTGTAAAAGACTGACTAGTAAGAACAAAAATGCTTTCCCTGCAATTATAGTTGCATAGTTAATAGGAGTTGTTTGTAATCTAACAAACGTTCCTTGGCCTTTTTCGTGCACAAGATTTAATGACAGAGGTAAAATCATAAAAAATATTGCAAACAATGTCCAAGCAGGAATATTATGTTGTACTGAATTAGGAAGAACTAACTCTCCAGATAATGATGGGTTTATTTGATCATACTTCACAAAATTATCTCTATTAAAAGACTTAAGGCTTTCTGACTCTCCTAACTCCTTTTCGAAAGCTTCATAAATAGACTTGGTTTCTATACTTGCCACCAACTTATCAACCGCAAATATTACAGAACTTCTAAAAGTTTCTTGAGTTATTGGGTCAAAATATAGTTTCACTACCTTATTACTTGGTGATTTTTCTTCAACACCACTTATCTTTAACGAATCTACAGTACCTTCAAATTCTTCCAGTATTTTAGTAATGTTCTTATCTATTTGATTTTGAAGCTCATCACTCAACCCCTCTGGAATTACAACTGCTAATTGATAATCTCCAGAAGCTACTAAAAGTCGAGCCTTATCTTCAGTGAGAGGCACATTATCTAACTCTGAAATTGGCTGTAAAAACTCAATTTCAGAAAAACTCTTTTTAATTTCATCCGATAACTTTCCCTTATCCTGATCAACCAATAAGATATTGATGGAACTACTGGACACTGATTTAAAAGTAGCATCTTGTATCAATGTAACAGTAACTACTAAAACAATCGGCATCAAAAATAGGATAATTAGTCCTCCGGGATCCCTGAGAAGTAATAAAAACTCTTTTCTTATGGATGCTAAAAATCTATGCATAATCACGAAGTTCTCTTCCCGTAAGTTCTATAAATACATCCTCTAAATTCCTTGCTTCCTTAGTGTCTGCAATCAATTTAGAAGGTGTGTCTTCGGCAATAATTTTTCCGGAGTCAATGATCCCGACCAAGGAACATAAATCCTGGGCTTCTCTTAAATGGTGAGAAGTATAAATTATCGTAGTTCCAGATTTATTAAGTTCTCTAAGTTTCGCAGTAATCGCTTGTTTAGACTGAACATCTACACCTACAGTGGGCTCATCTAAAAACAACAATTTCGGATTATGGAGTATTCCTGCAATGAGGTTTACCCTTCTTTTCATACCTCCAGAAAATGTTTTAATCTTTTTATCAGCGAAAGGCAATAATCCCAATTGATCTAAATGGGATATGATTATGGGTTTAAGTTCGGATTTTGTTAATCCAAACATGCTTCCAAAATAAAACAAATTCTCTTTAGCAGTAAGTTTAGGATATAATGCATATTCCTGTGGTACTACTCCTATAGATTTTTGAATTTCTTTTGCATGCGTTTTAAAACTATTACCCGAAATTAGCACTTCTCCAGAAGTAGGCTTAATTAATCCACACAATATAGATATTAATGTAGTCTTTCCTGCTCCATTAGGTCCAAGAAGTCCATATACTTCTCCCGTTCTTATCTGCAAGTTAACCTTATCTAATGAAAGAAATGTAGCTCCTTTATATTGTTTAGAGATATTTTTTATGTCAATAAGAGGAGTTTTATCCATTCACCGTTATTTAATTGCTTTCTTAAGATCTAAAAAAAAAGCTCTTTCAGCTAATGCTATGGCATCTAATTTGTCAGCAATTTTATTATATGCATCAGTTTCTCTACTTCTATTTTTATAAAGTCTAGAAGCATCAATCGCAAAATCTCTCCATTGATCACCGATCGCAGTCATCTCCTTTGACAATTCAGCTAAACGAGGATTCTCCATAATTACTGAAGCTTCCTGAAGGAAAGCTGCAAAAATAAATCTAAAACCTCCACCACCAGTTCCAATTTCTTCTTGCATTCGCACTAATTGACCCAAGTAATGATTTGTCTTTTTTATCCCAATTTTATCTGGCCATTTACGAATTTTTTTGGCCACAAACCGTATTCCCCTAAATCCAACAATAGGAACCGGAGCCAACATATGTCTATAAGCTTGTTTAATACCTTTAGTAATTGCCTTTTTTAAATCTATATCTTTTGGTAATTCTGTTGGGTAGTAAATATGCCCATTAGGAGCAAAAGGACCTTTAGCAAAACGTACTTTTTCTAATTCCTTAGAAGATAATGTAGTTACTTCTTGCATTACAGGATCACTAATAAGATAATCATCCCCATCCTTACCATATACCACTAAATTGTGTGCATTAAAGTGAAAACGATATTCATCAGGAAAGTAGGTCAAGTTATACACACCTACTTGTAACCCTACTGGATTATTTTTTGACAACTCAGCATCTAATGTTTGCTGCGCTTTCTCCTTTGATTTAAACTTATGCCTCTTTATCTTAAACCCTAATCTTTTACTTACTCTAGAGAAAATAAAACCTGGAACAGGTCTAAAACTAAACATAGGAGCGAAATTTACCTTAACAAAAGGTATATATATAAAGAAGACTCCTGAAGCAATACCAAAAACCATTGGTTCACTAACCTTAAGCCCATTATAATTTAACAAATTAGAAACCACTCCATTTTCGCAATGAGCTGATTGATTGTGTTCAAAGTTTATTTTCAAATCTTTGGATTTTTAAGTTCTTCTAAAGAAATTTCGAAAGCTTCCGCGTATTTACTTAATATCTTCTCATTAAGTTTTCTGAATATTTTAGCTTTAAGATGACGTTTTACTTTCCACTGCCATAATCCAACATATCCAGATAAAACTACAACATCCATTCGCTGTAGTTCCATATAATATGCTATTGGACTAAGCTCTCCATCTTTTATTTTTTGAATTGTATCCTTAAGTTGCTCTTCTATCAATTCTAAAGATTCATTAAGCGCGATAGTCTTTGCGTCCCAACCAGAACTGAGTGTTTTCCCGTATTTACCATCTTTATCGACAGCATACACAACTTCTTTTATATTTGCTTTAGAAAGACTGCTTTCATCCTGAGGTACGTCTTCTTTCTTCATACTATCAATAAATTAAGGTTTAAAAGTTTACTGAACTTAAGAATCTACTATTATAGTTTTCATCTCTGAAGAGGCTATTAAATTTCCTTCTGGATCATTAACCTCAATTTTGACCAGTGAAACCTGCATTATTTCTGCAACAATCTCCACTGTAGTAATAAGTTCAGTACCGATTTTTGGTAATGAATTAATAGTAGCATGTTTTATAGATCCAATAAAACCTGTTTTAGGTTTCTCATCTTTTCCTCGGTTTATATACCCTCTATAGCCTCTATGTAATGCTATGCTTTGCGCCATATTCTCAATAAGACCACCTTCAGTTAAATACTGATCAGAGGTTAAGATGTTATCAGATGTGATTTTCAAACCTGAAACAACCTTTTCTTTATCAAAGTACAATAACTTATCAATCATAACAAAAGGATCCTTCTGCGGAATCAACTTCTTTATAAAGTCTACATCTGTAATATTACCTTCTAATTGATTATCCATTAGCACACAGTAAACAAAATATGAAAATAGGAAAAACGTCCACTTTCTGGAACCATTGCAACCACTTTATCCCCTTTTTTTAACTTTCCAGAGTTTTTCAACTCATTTATCATTAAATATATAGATGCAGAACCTACATTACCAACCCTTTCTAAATTAGTAAACCATTTATTTTTAGGAATTGAAATTCCTTGATTTTCCATTTCATTACTTAACCTTTCTTCAAAATAAAATGAAGAAATATGAGGTAAAAAATAATCAATCTCTTCTTCTTTCAAATTATTTTTTTGAAAAGCATCTTTCATACTAGAAACTGCTTTCGGGACAACATGTTTATCTAATATTTTCACATCTTGTTTTAATGAAAAAACAGATTCCGACAACCATTCTGCTGGTTCATATTCACTCCAAGGCTTAAGACTCCCATCCTCATTTTTATCTCCTCCAGCATACATACAAGCTTCTAATTCATGTGCAAAAGAATATGCTTGCATCCAATCAATTCTTAATGAATTTTCTCCTCTTGGTTGGTCTTCCAACAAAAAAGCACCTCCACCATCAGATAACATCCACCTAAGAAAGTCTTTTTTAAAACCAATAATAGGTTGTTCCTCTAAAGATTTTAAATTCTCTACTTCTTTATCAAATTTTCTGGATTGCATCCAAGTCGAAACTCTTTCGGTACCAGTACAAATAGCATTTTTAGTACTATCTGATTTCACTGAAAGAAAACCATACTTTAACGCACTCATTCCGGAGCAGCAAACACCTGAAGCTGTATTTAATTCAATACTATCTTTAGTATCTAATAACCCATGAACCATTGATGCATGGGAAGGCAACAAATTATCTGGAGTAGATGTCCCACATGAAAGTAACTCTATTTCATTTTCTGAAAAATCAGAATCACATAAATTTTTTATTGTTTCTCTTGTGATTTGAGCATTATTATGAGTTATGTTTCCATGAGTATCTACAGCATAATACCGCTCTTTAATCCCATTATTTCTTAAAACAATTCTTCTAGCTCGTGAAGGTTGATCATCAATCATCCCTAGCCTCTTTTCCATTTCATCATTAGAGACTGGCTCATTCGGCAAGAAATGCCCTGTTTTTGTTATGTAAACGTTTTTCATAAATAATGATTACTTATCGTAATCTTGTTGATTGATAATATTTAATATCTTTTTTTATGCGTGCATAAAAAGGTATATAAGTCAACAAAAATATAATAAAAACTATAGGTACAAAAACCCAAATAGCAAATTGTAGGTAATACTCAAAAAAGTTTAACCATTTTGCTCTGCTTTTTTGCGATTTCAACCCTACTTTATATATATGCGCTGACCATTTACTAAAGATATGGTTTCCAGATTTATCTGACCTAATTAAGAAAGGTTTTATTCGAACCGCACCATCTTTAACCAACTCTCCCTGTAATTGTTCATAATTTTCTTCAAAAAGATATTTTTTTATAATCTTTCCAAACTTTCCTGCTCCTTTAATATCTTCTTCTGAAACTCCTGGTTTAGGAAAAACGCCTAAATATTTAGTCTTCTTACCCCCCATCATCCAATGCACAATCGTAATAACACTAATATGGTTCCAATGTCTATCCACAAAAGCTATATTACCTACTAATTGAGCTTTACAATCCACTAATAATCTTTTAACCTTTTCCTGGGTTAAAATCCACATGTTTCTGGAACCATTTACAGTAATTACTGGCGTATCTTTTAATAAATCTTTTGCATCATTTCCCTTCAAAAAAGAATTGATAGGAATTGAAGGGGAAAGATACCAAACAGTATACCCAAGTATTATTAAATCGTATTTTCTTGATTTTACTTCTTCAGGAATAGGAATATTAGGACTTGGAATTTGCAAATAAGACTCAGGAAAAGCCTGTATGAAGTCTTTTTTATTCCACGGAAACTGATAAGGCTCTTCAGGTTTTATTTGATGTATTGTCAAAGAACATTCTTCATCTTGTTCTAACGGCTCTACTAGATTAGTTAATATATTTCCTAGTTGACCACTTTGACTATAATACAAAACAAGTACATTCTTCATACATTAGGTTTTAAGATCATCCCAATAATCATAGTAGTTAAACCATTGTAAGGGATACTTTTTAACCATAATTTCAGTATTTCTAACATACTCTTTTAACACATGGCTAGGTTTGATTGATGATTCTGAAAACTCGGGTTCACGAGCATATAAATTATATCGCTTACCAGATCCTTTCATAATATACATAAAAAGGATAGGCATTTTCTTTCTTGCAGCAAGTTTATAAGGTCCAGAAGGATATTTAACAGGTTTTTCGAAAAAATCATGTTCAAGAAACTGAATTCCTTCTACATATCTATCCGCAGCAAAAATTATTACTTCTCCTTTAGATAACACATCATTCATTTGAAATATATGGGACATATCATCTTTAATAACGATGAATTTCATACTAGTATCTGTAGAAACCGCACCAACATATTGCTTAATTTGTTCATTTTCTTGATCTGTAACCATCAGATTAACTCCTGTATCGGTCATATCAAAATCATCAAAAAAATAACGCGCAATATTGAAACTTCCGACGTGAGCACTAAATATAACTCCTCCTTTACGTTTATTTAATAAGGCTTGCATTTTTTCTCGACCATCATGCGTGAAAGTAAATTTATCCTTTAAACCAAAGGAAATAGCAGTTCTATCTATAAGTGTTTGACCAAAGACAAAATAATTTTTATACACACTTATAATTGACTTAAAACGAGACTGTTTAAGTCTTTTACTATAAAAATAATAACTAGCTTTTGTTGTAGCGTAAGAAAATATCACATAATAGGCAGCAACGAATACCAATATGGAATAGGCAGCATTTAAGCCTAAGTTCTTAATAAAGAAAATGAATATTTTATATCCTAAAGGGGTCCCCTTAGCTTTACCTTCCCATTGGGCCATTACTTCTTCTAAATATTGACTTTACGTTCTATCAAATCATAAAAATCTTGAAAACTCTCTACTCCAACGAAATCATCACCTACTAGCTTAACTCCAAATGTAGCTTCAATAGCTACTACAAGATCTACGTAATCTAAACTATCTAAATCTAATGTTTCCTTAAGGTTCGCTTCAGGAGCAATTTCATCCGCTTCTACCTCAAATTCTTCGATCAAAAAGTCATCAACTTTTTCAACAATTACACTTGTTTCCATCATCTTTCTTGTAATTTTTTTTCTATTCTAAATCTTTTTTATGACGATTGCAGAATTTGTGCCCCCAAACCCAAATGAATTCGACAAAAATACATCAATTTTTTTATCTATAGTTTCTTTTACCAAATTTAACTTTGACGAATCTTCATCTGGAGATTCCAAATTAATATTTGGTGCTATAAACGAATTATTTAACATTATTAAAGAATAAACAATCTCACTAGCTCCTGCCATCCAACATTCGTGTCCTGTCATTGATTTTGTAGAACTAACATATGGTCTTGAATCCCCAAACACTTCGTTAATTGCTTTAGCTTCATTAGCATCTCCAATCGGAGTAGATGTAGCGTGTGCATTTACATAATCTACATCTTCAGGTCTTACATTAGCCTGATCCACAGCTCGTTTCATTGCTCTAGCAGGCCCTTCTTGATTTGGTGTAGAAATATGATCTCCATTAGATGAAAAACCATAACCTACAACTTCTCCCAAAATAGTTGCTCCTCTTTTAACCGCACTTTCATAAGACTCCATAAATAAGGCAGCACCACCGCCACTAGGTACTAATCCATCTCTTCCACTATCAAAAGGTCTTGATGCTTGTGTTGGATTTTCTTCATTAACAGAAAAGACTCCTAGTCCATCAAAACTACCAAAAGCATAGTCGTTAATCTCTTGAGCTCCTCCACATAACACATAATCTTGCAAACCTTGTTTAATTAACAAATATCCCATTCCAACTGAATGTGATCCGCTAGCACAAGCAGCACTTATGGTAAAATTCACTCCTTTTAACTTAAAAACAGTTGAAAGGTTCATGGTTACAGTAGAATTCATAGATTTAAAAACTCCTCCAGACCCAACCAACGTGGTATCCTTTTTAATTCTTATCTTATCTATTGCTTGCATCACCGATTCTGCAGTACTATCATTACCGAACAGAACACCAATTTCTTCTTTATCTAAAAATTCTTGATCTACTCCTGCTTGATCAAATGCTTGTTTAGTAGCTATATAAGCATATTCAGATTCAGAACCAAAACTTACTCTCTGCCTCCTACTTAATTCTTTTTTAAGATTTGGTTTAGGAACTGTACCAGTCAAAGCTGATCTATATCCAAACTCTTTACGAGATGGCTCATAAACAATACCTGACTTTCCTTGATATAATGATTCTTTTACCTCATCTACATTAGAACCAATACAAGAATATATTCCCATTCCTGTGATAACTACTCTACGCATACTAATTTCCTATGAATAAATTCCTCCATTAATATTCACAACTTCTCCTGTTATATATGAAGCTTTTTTAGAAGCTAAGAAAGAAACCAAATCAGCAACTTCTTCTGCTTCACCGAAACGATTCACCGGAATCATACGCTTCAATTCTTTTTCATCCATTTCCGCTGTCATATCAGTTTTGATAAAACCTGGTGCAACAGCATTAACTGTAATCTTTCTTTTTGCTACTTCGTGAGCCAATGCTTTTGTAGCAGCCACTAAAGCTCCCTTTGCGGCAGAATAATTTACTTGACCAGCCGTTCCCTTTACTCCAGAAACTGAAACAACGTTTACAATACGTCCGTATCTATTGGTCAACATCTTTTGTATCAAATGATTAGTAACATTATAAAACCCATTCAAACTTATATTAAGAACATCCTGCCAATCTTCTTGTTTCATCCACATAAAAAGACCATCTCTGGTAATTCCAGCATTGTTAACTATGATTTCAACAGTAGCCTCTGGATTTTCTGCAATCCAATTATCTAAAACTTTATGCGTATCTTCTCTATCAGCAACATTAAACTTTAACAATGAACATTGTCCTCCTTCATCTTCTATTATTTTCTTAGTTTCATTAGCCGCTGCATCGTTAGACTGATAATTAACTAAAACTGGATACTTCAATTCTTTAGCTAACTTTATAGCGATTGCTCTTCCTATTCCTCTGGATCCACCAGTCACAAGGGCGTATTTCATTTACAACTTTGGTTTTAAGATCAAATAATTCTTGAACAATGTTGAAACAACAATTATTCCAAATTAAGATTTAATTAACAATATTAAAAGATTCCTCACAACTTTAACAATCGTCTAATGTTATAAAGAATTAAAAAAAATTACTTCACTTTAATAAATGGCTCAGCATTATCAAACCACTTATCGCCTAAAAGCTTTCCATCTGGAGTTAAAAAACCCCACTTTTTGTTATATTTCACACGAGCTAAACCATCCACAAACCCTTTTTCGGCTGCTTTACCGGATAAAAACCCAAAACTTCCTGCAGTAATACCATATTTAGCCTCTATAACCAACTCTCCTTTCAAATTTACAAATCCCCAATCCTCTATTTTAACTGGAGCCATTCCATTACTATCAAAATAATCAACATCTGCATATTTGTAATCAATCACCACTTTACCGTTAGTATCAATAAAACCCCATTTGTTACCATCAAAAACACCTGCATATCCATTTTTAAAAGCTTTAGCTTTTACAAACTGTGGTTCTATCACCCATTTACCTTCTTTATCAATGAAGCCTATTTTTTCATCTTTTCGCGCGATAGTATACTTACCTCCTGCTCTAAAATCCCATATTTTAGTAGCACCATCAACTTTATTAAAGTTACTCGAAGATGCTATTCCATAAACTTCTTCTCCTTTTTCAGCTCTAGCTACACCATTCACATAATTACCAATAGATGTATATTCCGGCTTAATTACTACATTTCCTTTATTATCTATAATACCCCATTGACCAGATTGATTAGCAAACCTAGCATAACCATTCTGAAATCCTTTGATAGTTTTATATTGTGGTTTTACAATCACTTCTCCTTTCGGATTCATCAATCCAACCATTTTACCTTCTCTAACAAAAGCTACGCCATTTTTAAAAGGATATATTTTTTCCGCACTAGAATATGACAACTCTTTACCTTCTTTGTCAATGTATTGCCATTTTTTATTTCTCAATACCATTGCGACACCGTCATTAAAATCTTTTGCCTTATCGAATTGAGCCTCTAAAAGCCATTTCCCGTCTGGATTAATATAACCCCATTTTTTGCCTTCTAAAACTAATGCAACACCATCAGCAAAGTTATTTGCTTTTTTGAATTGCGGTTCGATAACAAACTCGGCTTTTTTATTAATGTACCCAAACTTTCCATTCATTCTTGCTTTTGCAAGTTCTTGAGAAAATACGGTTTGTAAACCAAATACTAATGCTAGTGTAATTAAAAGTGCTTTTTTCATCATATTTATATTTAAGGTTTATTTTTAGTACAAATAAAAAAGCATAGGTTAACATGCTTTTTTGTATTAATAAATAAATTTAATCTTAATCAAATAATCTAATAGGCATCATTTTCTTTAAGGTAGTCTTTAACCTTCTGAACAAATGGATAAGTTATGTAATCCTTAGTAAACGGTGGAACGATTTTTTTAATATCTGCCACTACCCGTTGTGTTCTACTTGATAATTTATCTCCAAAATCAAGATATTCTAATGCCTGTACTATTGTCATTAACTCAATAGCTAATACCTCAAACGTGTTCTCTATTACAGTCTTAGTCATATTAGCTGCATTGGTACCCATACTAACAATATCTTGATTATCATTATTATTAGGAATGCTATGCACATACATTGGATTAGAAAGCATTTGATTTTCTGCAGTAGTTGAAACTGCAGTAAATTGTATTCCTTGCATACCAAAATTGAACCCTAATTTACCCAAATTAGCAAAAGGTGGTAAAATATCATTTAACTTAGAGTTTAATAAATAGTTTAATTGACGCTCTGCCAACATAGACAATTTAGTAACTACCAACTTTAACTTATCCATTTCCAAAGAAACGTAGTCTCCATGAAAATTACCTCCGTGATAAACATGTTTAGTTTCTACATCAATTATTGGATTATCATTAGCAGAATTTAATTCTTCAATTAAAATTCTTCCTACATGTTTAATCGTATCGCAGACAGGTCCTAAAATTTGTGGAACGCAACGCAAAGAATAGTATTCTTGTACTTTTTCTTTGAAATAAGTATCACCATTCTGACCAGAATATAAATGCTCCGTTCGATCTCGAGTTAACTTACTATCCGATAAGTGTTCTCTCATTCTTCGAGCTACATCTTGTTGCCCTAAATGTAATTTACTATGATTTAATTCTTCAGAAAGATGATCATCATATGCCTCTACTATTTCATTTATAGCTGAAGAGCAAGAAATAGACCAATCCAATAACTTCTGAGCATTAATAACATTAACAATTCCGATTCCTGTCATTGCAGATGTACCATTCATCAATGCTAATCCTTCTCTAATCTTAACTTCTATTGGTTTAAGTCCTAATTCTTTAAAAACCTCCGCAGTATCTCTTCTTTCTCCTTTAAAGAAAACTTCTCCTTCACCAATTAATACCAATGCTAAATGTGCTAATTGAACTAGGTCGCCACTTGCACCAACACCACCATGCTCAAAAATCAAGGGTGTAACATCATGATTAATCAGATCTCTCAATCCATTAATAACTGTAGTATTAACTCCTGATTTCCCTAATGACAAAGTGTTTAATCGCGCCAACATTAATGCTTTCACATAGTCAGGTTCCATTGCTTTACCAGTTCCTGATGAATGGCTTCTAATCAAATTAAATTGTAATTCAATTCTATCCTTGTCATCTATTTTATATTGGGCCATTGGTCCAAATCCAGTATTTACACCGTAAATAACCTTGTTCTCAGAAAATTGTTCTAGAAATTTAAAGCTATTATCAACCCTGTTGGTTATAGAATCATCTATAGTTAGCTTCTCTTGATTAAAAATAACACTTAGGAAATCTTTAATTTCCAACCTTTCTTTTAGTATTAGCATTCGCGAATTAGTAAGTTTTTTCCAATATTTGTAAAAAAATTCAAGTTTACTCTCTATTTTTACAGAGGGCAAATGTAATGTATTTAAAGTACCTTTGAAAATTATGAAAAAAGAAAATGTAGATGTGTTAGTAATCGGTGCCGGTCCTTCCGGTAGTGTAAGCGCAGCTTATCTTAACAAACATGGAATTAACGTTAAGGTAGTTGAAAAAACAAAATTCCCACGGTTTCAAGTAGGAGAAAGTCTGATTCCTAGATGCATGGATAATTTTAAAGAAGCTGGCCTTCTAGATTGCCTAATGAAACAAGGTTATGAAAAAAAACATGGTGCCCGATTTATCAAGGATGGAGTTAAAGGATGTTTTGATTTTAGTAAAAAATACGGAGAAGGTTGGGATTGGACTTGGCAAGTACCGAGAGATCATTTTGACAAGACTCTAATAGACGAAGCAATACGTCAAGGTGTTAATGTTGACTTTGAAACCGAAGTTACCAATGTAGAGTTTAATGGGACAGATTCATTAACCACAGTAAAGCACAAAGATGGCTCTGAAAGTCAAATCGAAGCAAAATTCATTATTGATTCTAGCGGTTTTGGACGTGTTGTTGCTAGGCAATTGGGACTTGAAGCTCCTTCTAAATTAGCGGAACATGGATCCATTTTCACACAAGTAAAAGACACCAAAAGACCCGAAGGAACAGAAGGCACAACTATTACTTTTGAAATTATAGAGACCGAAGTTTGGTTTTGGTATATCCCATTTTCTAACGGAAATACAAGTATTGGTTTTGTAGGGCCTATGGAATGGATTAATAAATTTGAAGGAAATAAAACCGAAGTTTTACAGCAAATGATGAAAACTTCGCCATATTACTATGAGCAGTTTAAGGATATCCCATATTTATTCGAACCGTATAAGGTAGAAAACATTGCAAAAAATGTAACTAAACTATTTGGTGATGGTTTTGTACTTACCGGTAATAGCGCAGAGTTTCTAGATCCTGTATTTTCATCAGGGGTATCTTTTGCAACAGAAACAGGTCTTTTATCTGCTAAATTAGCTATCAAACAACTGAACGATGAAGAAGTTGATTGGCAAACTGATTTTGTAGATTACATGAGACAAGGAGTTGATGTATTTACTACCTATGTAAAAGAATGGTACACTGGTAATTTACAGAAAATCATATTTCATGATAAACCCAATGAAGATTTCAAAGAGCAAATCTGTGCAGTGCTCGCGGGTTACGTTTGGGATAAAACAAATCCATTTGTAAAAAAGCATAGTCATATTGTAAGAAATGTGGCAAAGCTTGTAGAAATGGAAGAAAATATGTCAGAGTAGTTTTTCTGATAACAATAAAAAAAGGAGGCAATTGCCTCCTTTTTTTGTTTACAAAAGTTAGTGTAGCTACTAACAACTACTCTAAAACAAGTTTAATTATTAGTTAATATGATTTCCATATAGTTTATTACTAATATTTAATAACAACTTAGAACGCTTATATTAAAAACCTAAACCTGGACCACCATTATCATCACAATCCCAATCGAACTGAGCAAGAGTCGAAGTAGATATACTAGTATTTTCACAAGAGTTTACATGAGTAACCTTTATTAAAAAACTAAATGTAGATGATGATGATGACTGAACTCTTACCGTAGAAGTTCCTTGTCCAGAAATAACCTGAGACCCATGAAACCCTTCCCAATTATAAGATCCACTATCAACACTACCATTTGGATTAGCATTAAAAGTAAAAACGTCTCCAGGGCAAGACCCTGAGGTTTGTCTTAAATCTATAGCTATTGGTGGGGTACACCCAGTAGACACGCATCTTGTTAGACTATAAGAGTCACTACATACAATCCCTCCATTTCCAGAACCAATCACAAAAACTGATCCTCCACTGAAATTACTCCCTAACCGCAAAGTAACTCTATTAGTTCCCTGACCACTTATTATAGAAATATTTCCACTTTGAATTGACCAATTTACATCATTTACACCAAAATCAGAATCATAAGTAAGCACTAAAGTACCTCCTGGATTCCCACAAGAATTCCCTTTAACATTACATTCTGTTTGTAAAGCTTTATTTTCTGCATCAAAAACCTCTTCATTTAAAGAAAACTCTTCTTTACTACAGGAAAATACTAATGGGACACAAATCAATATCCATAACTTAATGTTTTTCATTTTTATCTTATTTATTAATCGAATTTCACCTCTACTCTATTCATGGCTTTTCGAGTTCCGCCAATTTACACTTGTTGTATACTACTAGGTATCTTAACGAAGTGAAATGTGACTTAGATTTCGATTTTTTTTGATAAAAAAAACATAAAATACTGATAATCAAAGCATAAAAATACAATTACAACAATTGCTCTTTAATGCAACATATCAATACCTGTATCATCATGAAAAAACAAAGCTAAACGCAAAAACCAAAATATTAAAACAACTGTTTTAATATTTTGGTTTTTATACTAGCCTAAAAAATTTATAATTATCTACCCCTAGCTATCTTGTTTATTGCACAATATCTCTTTGGTTATTTAACGTAAACCTATAGTAATAACATAACAACTATTAAAGAAGTTTTAATCCAATTATATGAAAGACCCCATCAATAAACAAGACACATTAATCTTATCCAACGTTATAATCATCAGAATTACAATGTTTCGTATGCGGTATAGTAACTGATTGACAATTATTTGACGCATCATTATTATTATTATTATTCCCATCAGGATTGTGATCATTACAAAGTTCTAATCCATATGAATCATCGTGATAATAGTTTCCTCCATTTATCAAATGCAAACTATTAAGTTTAGAAATTGTAATTTTTCGCAATTGTATCTTTTTTACTTCTATTTTTTTTCTCATACTATTATTTAAAGTTTTCCAAATCAAAAATGATTTTGTTTTAAAAACAAAGATACTAGAGATGTAGGTTTTTCATCATAAAAAAAGAAAACACTAGTGTAATTTCAGGAATCTTTAGTTTCAAAAAGATCAAGTAAACAAGGAATCAAAGGGCGCTCAATTTTTTTATAAAATAAGAAGGTTTGATTCCAGTTTTTTTTAAAAAAGCATGAGAAAAAGACACGGGATTACTAAATCCTGCTATCTCAGAGATAGCTTTAATCGTATATTTTCTAATTTTTTCATCGTCCTTAAGCCTATTCACAATATAGGTTATCCTTAAATCATTTATATAATCTGTAAACTTTGTTTTTTTATAATGATTTAGATATTGGGATAAATATTTAGAATTAGATCCCATTTTTTTTGCTAAAGAATTAACAGATACATCATTGTTAAGATACTTTTCTTCTGCAATAAATAATGAAAGTCCATCTTCAATTCTTTGAACAATCTCTTTAGATAGAACTACAGATGAAACTTGGTTTTTTGTGATTTTAGAAACTTGTATTACTTTATCATTTTCCTTTAATAAAACTTGAAATTTTTCTTGATACCCTCTTCTTATTTTTATATTTCTAAACACTAATAAAGAACAAATAATTAAAAAAAGTATAGACGACAAAATCCCCCAAGTAAGCTTACTAGAATTAGCCCTAGTTAAATCTAAAATCATTTCGTCTTTTTCCCTAAACTTTAAAGGAGTATCAAATTTAGTAACAATACGATCACTAATATCCTGATAACTAACATACATCAAACTATCATACTTAGCTAATCTATTGTGATAATAGAGTAACTCTTCTGTTTTATTTTCTTTTTTATAGTAATCAATTAATAATATATAAGTTTCTTTTATTTCCGGAATGAAGTCTGGGCGTATTTTTAGCAGGCTATCAACTTTCTTTAGTTCATTTATACCTTTTTGTATCTTTTTTGAACCCATATAAGATTTCCCTAAATAAAATCTAGAAAAAATCAAATTAGAATAATCTTCATTTTCCAACAAAAAGGGAATTACTTTTATAATACTATCTATTGACGGTTCATATTGCTTTTTGAAATAAGAATTCACACCTTCATTCATTATGAAATACTGTTTCATATCATCCAGGCCATAATCTACAGATTTCTGTATTCCATACGTATTAACAGTAGTTGCGGAATCGGATTTACCTTGTTTGGTATAAGAATCTGAAATTGCAAATAAGGCTATCAAATAAGGCCTTATGTTTTTATTTTGGTTTTTCTCATAAGGTTTATAACACTCTTTGAAGATTTTTAAAGCTTCTTCATATTTCCCTATGTGATTTTTAAGTAACCCAATATTAAATTTTACATCATTAGCCAATTTATGGTTATTTTCTTGTGCTATATCTAATGCTAAAAAATAATTACTAAGTGCTTCTTTGTAATTAGCTTTGCTAAAATATAGATACCCTTTCTTAAAATAACTAAACGCTGGATAGACAGAATGCTCTTTGTTTAGAGCATAAAAGATAGATTTATCAATAAAAGCCAGTTTTAAAGAATCTTTTTCCGTAGCATCACTCATAAAAGCATATGTTTTCGCTATCTCAATTGAATCCTTTGTAGATAGGCTTTTATAATACAAACATTTTAAATAAAAATTAGCTTTTTCAGGAAACTTACTATACTTATAATACCTGCTTTTTAATTCTTTCAATGAGGTGTCTCCTAACGAATCAGGAATACTAAAACGTTTTACATTATTGTCAAATGAAAAGTCCAAACTTTCTTGTGCTTGACACAAAAAAGAGAAACAAAATATAAAAAGGCAAGCATAAGAGTATTTGAACATTAACGATTACTTTATAAAACAATTTGGCTGATAAAATTATAACATTTTTTTCAATCAGAAATAGAAGAAAAAACTAAGATTCGTATAAATAAAAATTCCGGAATTAATAGTCCATTTTCAGGAATCTATAATAACACCATTTGTTAATCTATAAGTCTCCGACCTACCTTTGAATTGGACAAGACACTACATCTAAAAAGATCATTTATCGTTTTTCTTTTAATATAAATCAAAATAAGAAATCCATCCTAATTCAATTTTTATAGAAGTCAATTTTCTTTATGATAAGGATAGGGTAATCTAAACATATAAAGAATAAAAAAAATGAACACAAATCAGATTGTTATTGGAATCACTAATGGAGATAAATACATTCTAAACGAGTTTTATCAAAATCAAATTAAATATGTAAAAAACTATGTGTTAAACAATCAAGGAAATACTGAAGATGCAGAAGATATCATGCAAGAGTCTATAATGGAATTATATAAAAAATTGAGGTTTGATAATTTTAAAATTAAAGGTTCTATTGTCTCTTATTTTTTTGGAATTTGCAAAAATCAATGGCTAACCAAATTAAAAAACAAAAAAAGATTTCCTACTCGAGAAATTAATGAAACCTATCATGAAGGTGCCAATGATACTTTAAGAAATTTCTTAGAAAACGAAGAACAAAAATATTTATACAAAAGATCATTTCAAAAACTAAGTGATGAAAATCAAAAAATACTGACCCTTTATTTTGAAGGCAAATCAATGCAAGAAATTGCTGTTACCTTGGGATTTAACGAAGTTAACATTAGAAAAAAAAAGTTTAGAGCAAAAAAGAAATTAATAGAAATTATACAACAAGATCCTATCTACCAAGAACTAGCATGTTTTTGAAAATTAACCAATTATATCACACAAAATATTTAGATGAAACAGGCAACAGGTTCCATATACTCATAAAAAATCCGGTTATTTAGCCAAAGAAACTTTTAGTAACAAATTATTCTTTTTACCATCATAGGCTTCGAAAATCATGTCTTGATTAGGCAAGATTGCTGCTTTATAAACTTCTAAATTATCAAGACGAGAATTTCTAATATCACTCCCGGTAAGTATAGGTTCTTTTATCACTTCTCCAGTTGCATCGTCAATTGTATAAGACGTTAAATATAGAAACTCTTTTTTACCATCAAAATATCTAGTTGGATATTCATCAAAAGACCTTTTAAGGTTCGTAAAATCATCTATATGAAATAAATAATGTTTTCCCGAGTTTTTAAAATTCATATAAGACATACTCTTTTTTCCTCTCGCTCCTGTTTGATACTTAGGTAATCTATGAAACCATTTCACTGTCTCTTCAGAAGAAATTTTAGAAGCAATTACATCTCTGTAATAGTATTTATATGTTGTTCTAGAACCAGAAGAACTTGATGTAGTAAATGACTCAACATATCGTTGTTCTCCCAAAATCACAAAACTGGCATCATCGTTATAAACAACATTATTCACCTTTAAACTTTCAAAATCTAGTTTATCTTTTTCGTCTTGAGTTCCTTCATTAATTCTTGTTTCTCTTTTTAAAGCATAGTCCTGAACAATAGTTGTAGGAATGTCACTTTTAATAACAGAAGAAACAAGTCCAGTATCATCTAACTTTGCAGAAAACATACCAGAAGCTTCTATTTTATTATCGTTATTAACATAAAAACCCGACACTCTTACTTTACCTTGTTTATCTAAACCAATAACGGCATCCATTATAGACTTTCCAGGTAATTCTATTTTGCTTTTAATAATTTCTTTAGGGTTTTCCTTTATTTTAAAAACTTCAGTTCTATAAGAATACTCTAATTTATTTTTTTCTTCAGCATTAGAACTAAAAACAGAAGCTGTCATATAGAAACTCCCTTCATTATCAATAGCAAAATCCTCATTTTCCAACCACTTATTGGCATAAGGCAATTTTACTTTTCGACTCCAAATAAGCTTCAAACTAGAATCATATACACTAATTCCTATTTTATCAGCTTTATCATTTGCTGTTTTAACTCTAAACAACACTAATAATTTAGTGCCATCAAATGATTTCTTAAAAACAAATTTGTTAATTCTTCCGCCTGCATCAAAACCATAGGTACTTTTAAAACCAACATCATTATTAATATTATCCTTATCACTCCCTACCAAAACCGGTTTCTCTGCTATAATTCCGGTAAGAGATATTTTTTGCGCGAATGCTTTATCTTTAACGGTATAAAAAGCGACTGCTTTTCCATTAAGGTCCATGACCGTCTGAAAATCACCTTTATCCTCTATAACCTGTCTTTTCTTTACATCTTCTTTTAGATCATCTAAAGAAAAACGTTGAATAGTCATGCTCTTTCTTCCTTTTTTAATTGCCACCATTCTATCTCCTGATGCTACATAATAAGAATTAGCACTCTTAATTCTTTTATACTTCTCTCCTATTTCAAAATTGAAATCTTTAGAAAGAATAGGCTTTTGGGCATAAGAATATCCACATAGAAAAACTGCAAATAGTACTAAGAATTTAATTTTCAATTTAGAGGACTTTTTATCTGAAATCATATCACATCATATTAGGTCAAGTATCACAAATATATGATTCTTGATTGAAACGTCTATTTTAGAAACTCTAAAACAATTATTAAACATTTAAAAAAAAATATTTTCGACAAAAAATCTGATTTTCAACTTTTTAAAAAAACAATGCTAATAAATTACAAATAATGCTAAAAAAATGTTGCATTGTAGATTCATAAAAGCTACATTTGCATCCGCATTTGAGATATTAATGTGGAGTTCATAATTTTTTTTGAATTTAGGAGAGGTGCCAGAGTGGTAATGGAGCAGATTGCTAATCTGTCAACGCGTAAGTGTTGCCAGGGTTCGAATCCCTGTCTCTCCGCAATTATTTCAATGACTATTTTATTTTTTTAGTATTGAAATTTTTGAATAGTTACACTTCGGGGTGTAGCGTAGCCCGGTTATCGCGCCGCGTTTGGGACGCGGAGGTCGCAGGTTCGAATCCTGCCACCCCGACAATAATAGAGTTACGGGCTCGTAGCTCAGCTGGATAGAGCACCTCCCTTCTAAGGAGGCGGTCATAGGTTCGAATCCTATCGGGCTCACGAAAAGTCTTATCTTTTAAAGGTAAGACTTTTTTGTTTTCTGCATATTTCCTCTAATAGAAGCATCTATAAATAATATGATATAACAATATATTGGCATACTAGTTGATCTTCCCGATTGGAATTATTAATTATATAATGTTATACATAGATAATTTTAAAAAATAAATATCTTTGCGAACGTTAAAAAAAACCTAATTATGAAAAAACTATTATTTGTAGCTATTATTATGGCAACTACTGTTGTTTTTGCTCAAAAAAGAAAAGATCAAGAAGGAAGTATCAAAAACCTAAAAGGAATTACTGAGTATAACCTTGTCTTTGATTATGAAAACATTAAAGTCCACAAATTCGACACTGAAGAAGAGTTTCTAAAGGATAAAATGGAAAAAAGAGAAAAGAAAAATCCAGGAGAAGGTAAAGGAGAAGAATTTAAAAAATCTTGGTTTGCAGATCGAGAAGAAAGATATGAACCAAAATTCATCGAATCTTTTAACAAACGTTTTGACGAAGGAGCTGTAAAAGTTGGTAAGGACCTTACTAGTGCTACACACACTATGAAAGTGAAAACTACGTGGATATATCCAGGATATAATGTTGGTGTTTCTAGACAACCTGCTAAAGTTAATGCTACGATTACGGTCTATGAAACTGCTAACCCGGACAAGATATTATATTCTACTAATTACATAAAAGTTCCAGGAGGAGGGGCATTTGGAAATGATTATAACACTGGTTATAGAATTTCTGAAGGATATGCGAAACTTTCTAAAGAGCTTGCAAAGTATATTAAGAAAAAAGCAAAATAATCTTTTTTGGTTTTATAAAAAAAGCGGTAATATTAATATTACCGCTTTTTTATTATCACAACATTACTAACTACTTTTTTAGTAATTTATAACTTTGCTTTGATGAATTACCATATAACTTTAGAAAATATATTCCTGTTTCCCTTCCTTCTAAATTAAATTCTATTCTCTCTTCCTTTTGACCAATCATACCATGTGTTATCAACTTCCCGGAAATATCTACGATTCTATATCGAATAAATTGATGATTCGATTGTAAAACAATTTGCCCTTTATCAGATATTGGGTTTGGATACACTTTAACTTCGAAAATACTGTCATTTAACCTTTGTAAGTCATCGCTACAAGATCCAACTACAAAATCATGTTTAGATCCTGCCGTATTATTTTCACCTCCTGTTGGTAAACTGTAAGTGTAATAAAAATAGATCTGTTCTCCAATATTAGCATTTATTTGGAATGGCGTATTAGGAGTAACTAAGTAACCTGGATATGGCCCCATTGCGCTAGTACCATAATATAAAATACAAATATTATCCCCAGCTCCAACCAACTCAGGAACAAACATTATAGTAGGGTTTGTTGAATCTGATGAGATTTCATAGCTATATTGGTTATTCACTGCCAATCCTGTACAATTAGTAGTATTGGTATCTTCTGAAGCTCTAAACTCTATAAAATTGAGATTCAAACCATTCGAATCAAAAACAACTCGTAATTCATGATCTCCGTTATTTATTGAAATTCCTGTTACAGAAACTGTTTCGTAATCTTGCCAATTGCCAGTATTAGGTACTGATATCACTTCCGTAATGGCAATTCCATTCAGCTCTAAATGAAACTTACCATTGCCGTTAGGGGAGGCTACACGGAAGTCGATATCATAACTATTATTAGAATTAGTAGCACTTATATCATAAGCTAACCATTCATTAGCGTCAATCCATCCTACATTGTAGATTCCTCCAAGAGCATCTCCTGTATTTTCTATATCTACATTATCCTGACGATAAGCTCCTCCTGTATTTCCAGATGTTACATCATGATAACCTACACCCTCTCCACCTTCTTTGTAATCCTCAGCTTGTATTATTCCCGGAATAGTTTCAAACGGACTAGCATTTTCGTTTACCGTTATGGATGCTATACCAGAAACTGATCCGCTTGAAGCGGTAATAGTATAAATTCCTATATCTGAGCCTATAAATAAACCATTTGCATCTATAGAACCTCCATTACTAGTCCAATTAAAAGTAGTATCAAAAGATTCTCCATTTTGATCATAACCTTGTGCTTGAAATAACTGATCTTGTCCCAAATTAAGACTACTTGTAGAAGGAGTTATTACAATAGAAGTTAACACTGGTAAATCCTGTTCATCTTCCTGAGTTAAAATTCTTAAATTATCAATATAAAATGTATCACCAGATTCTTGTCCAGGATTAAAAAGTAAAACTATATTATCTATCTGAGCATCTGTTACAATCAGATCTGGTGTAGCTGTCAATATAAATTCTAAAGTATGCCAATTACCTTGCTCCTTTATTGCTGCTTGATAAATACTATGCCTTCCTGATGGGTAATTATCTGTATTAGATAATGAACTTGCCTCTAATTGCCAACTAACAATAGTTCCAATCGGAGCAGTTGTATATACATCCATTGCAAACCTCTTCTCTTCAGACACATAAGAACTGGCATCCGTTATATAATTAGTATCAAAAAATAACACATCATAAAGCTCTGTATTATCTCTTACATAACGCCCTGCTTGTGATGAATTATTTACATCATTTACCTCAGGGTTTACTATATTTTCTATGTAACTACCCGTCGTAGTATTATTTAATGAAATATTGTTTACTCCATTATAATTATGAATCATCTCAGAGAATTCATACGTAGGTGGATACTCAGTAATACCATATCTAAAATTATCAAAATAGTATGTTTCTGATATGTTAGAATTAGGATTAAAAAGAATTGAAATCTCATCTATAGATAAATTAGATGTTCCTGCATCTGGAGCTGTAGTATAACTAAATGCGATAGTATGCCATTGATTCTGTTCTTTGACAACACTTGTATATTGACTATTTCTTCCTGCTGGAAAATCATTATCTGATCCAATACGATTTTCTAAACTCAAAGAAATTTCTGTT
The DNA here is from genome assembly GCF_900109375.1 of Aquimarina amphilecti. GTDB lineage: Bacteria > Bacteroidota > Bacteroidia > Flavobacteriales > Flavobacteriaceae > Aquimarina > Aquimarina amphilecti. The sequence continues at coordinate 133,959 of NZ_FOAB01000001.1, read as the reverse complement.
CCTACGGGAGCAGATGTAAAAACATCCATAAAAAAGATATTATCACCATCTATAAAAGAACTTGAATCTTTTATAGCATCCGTATTAAAACTCACAACATCATATAGCTCAAAAGTTCCTCGTTCATATTTGGCTACGCTAGCACTATTATTAACATCGTTTGGATTTGGGTTAGGCACATCTACGGAATATTCGCCATTTTCAAAAAATAATTCTAATTGATTTATTTCATCATAATCAGCTATAATAATTTCTTCTAATAAAGTAGGATCAGGTGCATCCATTTTCCGCATATTATCAATATACACTGTATGTCCTGTAAAACTATCTGGATCAATCAATAATACAAATTGATCCACATCTAAAGCTCCTACACTAGCATCTGGCCTATCTAATAACTCAAACTCTAATGTTTCCCATTGATTCTGGGAAATTGTTTTCGCACTGTATCTACTATGACGCCCCGCTGGCCAATCACCTGCCGAGAGCGAACTGTTTTCTATCTGTAGTATAAATTCTGTACCAATCGGTGCATCACTATACACATCTAACCAAATGGATTTTTCTCCAGAAGTATACTCCAAAGCATTCCCTATATTGGACGTTGTCATATACAATCCATCATATTGTGCTCCTGTAGCTCTTATATACCTTCCTACAGTTGAAGAATTATTACTATTACTTGACCCAGGGTTTGGAACAGATTCACTTAATGCACCATCTGTGGTTGATGTATAGGTTAAGTTTCTATTTCCTTCAAAATCTTCAAAAACATATTCTAAAGTTTTAACAGGATCCACAGAAACGCTCATCTTAAATTCGTTTGTACCACATTCTGGAATATTAACCACAACTCTAACATCTCCTTCTGCAATCCCCCAATCAACCAATATAGAATTCGTTCCTTGGCCAGAAGTTATCGTTGCATCTGCAGGTACCGTCCAATTATAAGAAGCTCCTTCTGTTTGTGTAATTGTATAAGGCTTATCTGTTTCTCCTTCATAAACATTATTATCTCCAACAAGCTGTGTGTTAAAAGTTCCACTATATACCCGAACATAATCAACTTCCATCTGCGTAGGATAATCTGCTGGTGTAGGCGGGATATTTCCTGTATAAGGAGTTCCAGGACCTCCAACTGCTACATTAAGTATTAAATACCAATCTCCTTCACTAAAAGGCCAAGGGTCTACCGTATTACCAGGAGTTACCGTATGATACAACTGATCATCAACATACCATCTTATTTCATTAGGTTCCCATTCCACAGCATACTCATGGAAACCAGCAGAAAGGTCTAATCCAGCGTTGAATTCCCTTCCGTTATATTGCCATCCTCCATTAGAATAATGTACCGTACCACCTATGCTTTCAGGATTTTTATGCTGAGATTCCATAATATCAATTTCACCTGTAAAAGGCCAACTCCCATTCTCTGGTAACATCCAGAAAGCGGGCCAAATGCCACCGGCTGATGGTAATTTTATACTAGCTTCATATCGTCCATATTTCGAATTAAACTTCCCTGCGGTTATCAGTTTGGATGATGTAAATTGTTTACCACCTGCAGCTTCATTTCTAGTGGTAATTACTAAATTGCCATTTTGTACAGTGGTATTTTCTGGTTGGTACCATTGTTCTTCTGCATTACCCCAACCACAGAGTGTGGGACAACCATCTCCATTATCAAAACTCCATTTGGTAAGATCAACAGTAGATCCATTAAATTCATCATTAAAAATAAGTTCTGAGCATTGCGAATATCCTATTTCTATTGACCAAATAAGAATAATGCAAATTGTAATAGCTTTAAAAAATAAACCCTTTTTCATAATTAAAATTATTAGATTGTGTTAGTTATTTTTTTATAAATCTTGAAACGTTCCAAGTATTATTCTGATACGTCTTAATAAAATAAGTTCCAGTTTGTAAAGAACTTATATCCACTTTTAATACTTCATTACCAGCGGGAACTTGTATTTTTTGAATTACTTTTCCAGATACATCAACTATGAATAGACTTAATTTACTAGTAACTCCATAAATATTTAATTGATCTATTGCTGGATTTGGAAACGTAATTATTTCGAAACTATCCGTTTTAACATCATCTATTTCGTTAAGTCGTTGTGAATCTTGATTTGTTATTTTAATCCAGTTAATATTCCAGCCACCTGATATTGCATATATCCCAAAAGGGTATGTACCTGCACTTACAGTAACTAAATGAGAAACCGTAGTCCAATTTTGCCATCCACCTGTATTCGGTATATCAACTTCTCCCAAAATAATCGCTCCTGCATTTAAATCTGAAGATAACCTAGCATTACTTCCCAAACCAGCAACTCTATACTCGATAAGATAATTACCCGAAGTAGGGAAATTAATATTATTGTAAACCATCCAATCTCCATTATCAATATATCCTACGTTTTCTCCTCCTTCGATACAGGGTTCAATCTGAACTCCATTCATAGATGAAAAGTTTTCTGCCTCAATCAACTGACTTACTTCATTATCAGTTGTTTTAGAAATAATTATTGAGGTCATTTTATCATTCCAATTATCGTCATTAGTTAAACAACTATCATCAGTTGTTTTTACTAAACTGGCACCCGTAAAATTGTCATCCCAATAAAGAGTTGCTTTATACCCTGATCTCACTCTTAAAGAAGACACCTTATCATTAGGTATTCCCAAAGAAGTAAGTTGAGATAAAGTATAACTACCTTCAGAAAGTCCTGCTTCAATTCCAGAATAAGAACAGTCAAGGTACAATGTTACTGGCGGATCATTAGGTGTAGAATTTCCATCAATCCCTCCTAATGTAATTTTAATATTCCTTGGATTAGGAGTATGAATAGTAGCAGATTGATTATAAACATCATCATAAGCAAAAGTGTAAGTTTGACTTTCGAAACTAATATCCGTTTGATGGAAAAACTTAGAATACCAATTATAAGGCCAGGTTTGGTAATATTTAGAAGTATCACCAAAATCTTGTAAAACTCCTGAAGATATATTTAAATCAACAGCATGCCTCGTAATTGCAGCGACCATTTGAGATTGCACCACTAAATCCCATCGATCACCTAATGCCATAACACCACTACCTTCCATAGCTTCTATAGTTGTTGGCTTACCAAAAATAGTTCCTATCTGACCATCACTATCTCTTCTAAAAACAAAATTAGTTCCTTGCACACTTCCTCTCCAAATACCAGCATCTGATGTAAATGCCAGTTCCTGATTTGAATATTTGGACCATATATCATTAATATATCCATCCATAAAGTTATCGGGAAACGTTTCTACTTTTGTAGGGAAATGAATTGAGCCATCAGATTCCTTTAATAAGCTTTGAAACTCACTAGGAGCTGTACTCTTCCATTGATCTAAAATCTCAGCATGCTCCTTTAGTTCTCCAACTTTTTTATAAAAATTGTCCCCCCAAACTTCCAGTCCCATAGGATATTGATATGCATCCACTCTTGATGTGTTACACCAAAGTCCAAAATCATTGAAAGTTAATTCGATCAATTCAAATTTAATACCTTGATTAGGATCAGTATGATTCGCTAAATTAGGAGCAGCATACCCACTTGGTGATCCAGAATGTCCAAAAAAGTATAAATACAATTGACTTTTAAAGGAAATCATTATTCGGCATCCGCCTATTTTGGGAATCTGAATCGTTTTATTTGGGATATCACTTAGTTTACGAAAGCAATCTGCATATTTCCCATCAAGCCCAGGCCCTTGATTTCCATCAATAACAGGTCCTTGCACTGTATTAATTGATGGATCCATATTATGAACCTGACCATTTACAGGGTCTACCCATACATGTCCATCTGTAATACCTACTATTGCAACAAAAACCTCATTATCTGGATATTCTGAGGTATTCACTATTTCATAAGGTAAAGTTTGTCCTTTTACTACAACACTAAAAAATAGCAGTAGTCCTAATAGTTTAGGAAAGTTCTTGATTTTTGGTTCGGTTTTTAAGAATAGGTTTGTTTTCATCATTAAAATGGTTTGTGTAATTAAGTTAGTTTTAAAAAATTCATATTAATAATCCTAAGCCATATGTAATTTATACATACAGCCATACTATTTTTTATACTCTGATTGTTTCAACCAAACAATCAGAACACTACATATGTTTTTTCCCAAGTAATCCTGATAAATAGAAGTGTTTTTAAATACATCCATTATCTATTTCCGTGTGTGATATTTAAAAAAATATCAACGTCTTAAATCTGATTTTAGTTGTATATCGAATATATACTGAGCTAAAATCAAGGGTAGAGCTGAATTAAATATTCCTTGTTATCATGGTATTTATTTCCGGATTTTGATGTAATCAATCGCAAATTTCTTTGGAAAGATAGTGTCATCAACTTCTGGACCCCCAAAATTACCACCAATGGCAAGGTTAATAATTATATAAAATGGCTTATCAAAAGGCCATGTTTTATCATTTTTAATTTCTGGAGAAAATGTATAAACCAGTTTATTATCTATATAAAAATCTATTTTTTCTTTAGTCCAAATAGATTTATAAACATGAAAACCTTCTTCTATAGCATAATCAATAGTTTTCTTAGAATTCACGGTGTCTCCAAAACTTTCTCTAGTATGTAAAGACGTATAAATGGTATGAGGTTCTTTCCCTACATATTCCATAATATCTATTTCGCCACAGTCCGGCCATCCTAGATCATCAATATCTGCCCCTAACATCCAAATTGCAGGCCATAACCCATGTCCAGTGGGTAACTTAGCACGTACTTCTATCGTACCATATTGAAACTCAATTTTGCCTTTTGTAGTTATCCTACTAGACCCATAGATATCACCTTTTTTAGTCGCAGTAATAATCAAATTACCGTTTTCTAATTTGGCATTTTCTTTAGTATAAATTTGTCTTTCATTATTACCCCAACCACATAAGTTAGGGCATCCATCTCCTAATTGATAATTCCAATAAGACTCATTTAACTGAGGTTCATCAAAATTTTCTTCCCAAATAATTGGATCCGATTCTTGACAAGAACAAAAGAATGATAAAAGAATAAAATAGGTTAAGAGTTTTTTCATTTTACTTTAATTCAAAAGTTGATTTAATAGTTTTATCAGAGCTTCCACCTACATAGACTTCAAACCCTCCTTTTTCTACAATCCAATTATTATCATTATCATAAAACCCCAAAGTCTCAGCGTTCAATTCAAAATTAATTGTTTTAGTTTCCCCTGGTTTTAAAGAAGTCATTTCAAAACCTTTCAATTCTTTTACTGGTCTTGTAACGCTTGCAAACAGATCTTTAATATATAATTGCACCACTTCTTTTCCATCATAATCACCTGAATTAGTTACATCAATAGACACTTTAATTTTTGGAGTATTAACCGAACTGTCTTCTGCATCTATCTTAAAATTACTATACTCAAAACTAGTATAACTTAACCCGTGACCAAATGCATATAACGGAGAGTTCTCTTGATCCGAATAATGTGACCAAAAAACAATATCAGGAGCTGGTTCTATTGGTCGACCTGTATTTTTATGATTATAATAAATCGGTACTTGACCTACATTTCGAGGAAATGACATCGGTAATTTTCCGCTAGGGTTATACTCTCCATATAAAACCTGAGCTATCGCGTTTCCGCTCTGTGAACCAAGGTGCCAAGCCTCGACGATTGCGGGAATATGTTCATCTGCCCAAGTAATAGCCAATGGTCTCCCGTTGTTTAAAACTAAAACGATATTCTTATTGACTTTATAAATTTCTTCTAAAAGGTCTTGTTGTACACCAGGTAGATCAAGTTCTGTTCTACTTCTTCCTTCTCCACTTTGGAAACCGACTTCACCTAAAACCATTACCACTACGTCAGACTGCGCTGCAACCTTAATTGCTTTTCCAAACTCACTTTTGTCTGTAGTATTAATTTTAGTTTCCATTACAAATGCCGTATTTCCTAAAGAAACATCAGCTCCTTTGGCATAAACTAATGTATTGCCTTTATATTGTCTCATTCCTTCTAAAACAGAAACAGCTGTATTATCATCTGCGGCAATTCTCCAACTTCCTAATGGGCTATTTTTATCTTCTGCTAAAGCTCCAATTAAAGCTATTTTCTGTCCTTCCTTTTTTAGTGGAAGTAATTTATTCTCATTTTTAAGTAATACAATGGATTTTTTAGCAACATCAAGTACTGTCTCATGATTTTCTTTACTTCCTAAAATTGTTTTCTCTCTATTCGCATCACAATATTTATAGGGATCATCAAATAAACCCAGTTCATATTTTACTCTAAGAATTCTTCTTGCTGAATCCTCTATCAAATGTTCTTTTACTTTTCCTTCTTTAACTAAATCAGCTAAATGTTCTACATATAGATAGGATTCCATATCCATATCTGATCCAGCATTAGCTGCCATTTCTGCAGCACTTTTCCCGTCTTTTGCATATCCGTGAGCTATCATTTCTGTAATCGACCCCCAATCCGAAACTATAAAACCATTAAAACCCCAATCCCCTTTAAGAATATCTCTCTGTAACATTTTATTCCCTGTTGCAGGTATACCATTAAGCACGTTAAACGAATTCATAAAAGTTTTTACTCCTACTTTATTTGCAGCTACAAAGGGAGGAAAAATCATATTATTTAAAGTAGAAGTTCCCACATCTACGGTATTATAATCTCTTCCAGATTCAGAAAAACCGTATCCTGCAAAATGTTTTGCACAAGCAGCGATAGTATGATTTGCAGATAGGTCTTCTCCTTGAAAACCTTGTATTCTTGCAACACCAATTTTAGAACCTAAAAAAGGATCTTCTCCTCCACCTTCCATAACTCTTCCCCATCTGGCATCTCTAGATATATCCAACATTGGTGCAAAGGTCCAATTAATTCCAGCTGCAGAAGCTTCCAAAGCTGCTACCTCAGCAGATTTTCTAATCGCTTCCATATCCCAACTTGCAGATTCGGCGAGTGGAATAGGACTCATTGTTTTATATCCGTGTATAACATCAAACCCTATAATAAGAGGAATTCCTAATCTCGATTCTTCTACGGCTATTTTTTGTACTTTTCTTACATCTTCGACTCCTCTAACATTTAACATAGAGCCTACCCAACCTTTTCGTAAGTGTTCATATTTTTTAGCAGCTACTCCTTCCTTAGGTTGTGGACCCGTTAAATCCCAAAAACCGTTATATTGATTCATCTGACCAATCTTTTCTTCTAAGGTCATAATAGCAAGAAGTGAATCTACTTTTGCTTCTATTTTACTATCTAAACCGTCCGAAACGATTGTTGTATTAGTAGTAACACCTTCGGGTTTCTCTGAGGAAGAATTGCAACTCACTAAAAACAAACTACAAAGGATACTAACAAATATGAAATCACTCTTTTTCATCATAAACAATCTAAAAATTTTATTTAAGCATTATTAATGTTAATGAGGAAGGCTATCTGTGGTAAATAACCTTCCTGCTAAAAACAATTTAAAACTAAGTGTATATCTATTGATAAACTCTTACATAATCAATTTCCATAGTAGACTCTGTAAATGCAGGATCTATGGCTCCTCCAAAAGTTCCTCCCATTGCTACATTAAGTATCAGGAAGAAATCATTATTATAAAAAGGTAAATTATTTGAATAGGGATACGTATGATATGGATTGCCATCAATAGAAAACACTATTTCTGTTGATGACCATTCTACACTATACACATGAAAGTCTGTTGATGCCCCTGCAATATTTGTCTCTTCAAAAATTGCATTTCCTCCATTATTTCCTGGGAAATGAAGCGCACTGGACACTACATCCTGATTATTTCCAACATGTTCCATAATATCAATTTCTCCACAGTTTGGCCATCCAACTTCTGTTATATTAGAACCTAACATCCATATAGCAGGCCAAGTTCCACCACCTGTTGGTAACTTTGCACGAACATCCACCTTTCCATAAGTAAATGAAAATAAATCTTGAGTCTTTATTCTAGAAGAAGTGTACCCTCCATTTTCAGCCTTCGCTGTTATTTTAAGTAATCCATCTTCTACAATTACATTGCTGGCATCATCAGTATATGATTGCGATTCTCCATTTCCCCATCCATTATCACCAGTTCCTAGATCATATGTCCAATTTGTTGCATTTGGAGCTCCATTTGTATCAAACTCATCAGCCCATACTAATGTATCAAAAGGTGGCTCTGCTATATCTCCAGTTCCTGAGTCTTCTGGAACAAATGTATGATACCATGCTAATTGTCCACCTCCAAAATCACTAGAAACTTCTTGAATACCACGAACACTAAGTTTATCTGCAGTAAGTTCTATTACTTCATATTCCATAGCACCAGACCAATAAGACAACATACTATTCTCTACACTAATAATTCGTTTTCCTTCTTCGTTTTCAAAAATCACAAAACTAGTGTTAGTAGCTATCTGATCAGTAATATCTCTACATTCATCGACAAACTGTGTTGGCGTATCATTCGGAAAAAATCTAGTCACCTCAGCCCAATTCATAAAACTTTGATTAGCATCTCCTGTAGTTAACTCGAAGCTATAGTTATCATTAGCATCATAACTAAATGTAAGCACATCATCATATATACAAGGATCTAATTGATTTGGAGAAGCACTAAAAAACTCCGGAAAATCATTAGTAGTAGGTCCAACACCAAAATGCCCTCCAACACTACGATCCCAAACCCATCTTTTATTACCATCTCCACCGATCATCTGAAGAGTTTCTTGGTCTATAAATAATCGTACATCCAAATCTAATTCAATTGTTTGGGAAGAAGATGTTCCTCCTGTTCCAAAAGCAACTACTGTAATAAAAACCGAATATTGACCCGATTGCGTATACCTAAAAGTTAGTGACTCTCCTGGTTTAGCTACTAATGGATCTCCATTTTGAGTAAAGAAAACATGGAAATTAAGTGCATCATCAGCTCGCGGAGTAATTGTAACATTACCCGTTTGTCCATCCTCTATAACCGCATCAATCTGTAGATTGGATGGCGGTAGAATCGTTCCTAACTCTGCATCATCATCCTGACAACCAAGGAATGTTGCTAAGATTATTAATAGGAGTATTTTTTTATATGTATGTATCATCTAAATCATTTTTTGTCCTCAGTTAGTATACTTTACTTCTATATAATACACTGAAGCATTTATAATTGATTATTAATTTTATAAACCTTAAAGACGTATTAATCTATATTGCCAGAATACTCCAGAACCTGCCTCAACAAAAACTGATATCGTATTTGTATCTACAAATGTCAGACTATATGTAATAGAGCTCGGTACTGCTACGTTAGGAAGTTCTCCTTGGTTATTTGCTTTTGCTAAACCTACATATGCTCCATCTCCATTTATTGTTAATGTGCCAGCAGTTTCATCATAAGTATAAGTTGCAGCGTTAGAACCATCATGAGGAGTTACTGGAGTTCCACACGCATCACTTCCTCCTTGCCATCCTTCAATCCAAGATTCTCCATTTAACACATTACTAAAAGTCCCATTAGCGCTAAAAACGTAAAGGTCATTATAATAACAAGCTCTTTCCAAAACACAAGCATCATCGCAAGCAAACCAACTAGTATCGCCTGGAGTTGGCCCTACACCTAAAGCACCTGCTTCCGGAGCTAATTTCCACACTCCTTCAATTGGTGTAGCGTACGTTTCTCTTACCAATCTATATTGCCAAAATACTCCTGATCCAGATTCTACAATAACGCTTATTGTATTGTCATCAATAAACGAAACGTCATATGTTATTGAATTAGGTACTGCTACATTAGGAAGTTCTCCTTGATTATTAGCTTTGGGTAATCCAATATAAGCTCCTTCTCCATTAATTGTTAATGTACCTGCAACTTGATCATAATTATAAGTAGCATTTGTATTACCATCATAAGGAGCAACTGGGATACCACACGCATCACTTCCACCTTGCCATCCTTCAATCCAGGTTTCACCACTAAGTACGTTACTAAAACTACCATCTGTATCAAAAACATACAGATCATCATAATAACACGCTCTATCAGCGACACATACATCATCACAAGCAAACCAACTAGTATCACCTGGTGCTGGTCCTACACCTAAAGCTCCAGCTTCTGGGGCTAATTTCCATACTCCTTCAATACTAGCCATAACAGAACTTGTTAATTCTATATCATCAAATAAGTATTCTGAATCATCTCCTGCAATATCAAAATCAAAAAAGATTACCACTTTTTGATATTCATTATTAGTATCTATGGTACTGAAATCAAACTCTAATTCTTCCCAATCATTCGCTACGTTGTTAATAACATCAACCTCGTGAGCTATATTTCCATCAGAAATATTTTCAACTTTTAATTTTACTGTTATTCCACTTTTTGGTGAGAAAACTTTTACCTTAAATAATTTGTTAACAGAAAAATCTATTGGATTTTCTAACTGTAAAAACGAACCTGCAAATACCTGAGCTCCTGAAGGTTTTATAGTCTGACCAACTCTAGCGCTAACATTTAAACCTGTTTGATTTGGATTATCGATAACCTGTGAAGAAGCATCTCCAAAACTAGTAAAACCATAATTGATTGTAAATGACTCAAAATCCACAGGTAATGTAACAGGATCATTTGCTTCAGAAATAGTTACTACTTGTGTAGCTTCCGTTGTTGCAACACCCGCTCCTCTAGCAACTACTCTAACAGTATATTCTCCAGGAGTTTCATATATATGTTCTATTGTTTCATTAGGCATTATAATAGAAGGTTCTTCATTTTCTACGTCTCCAAAATAAACATCAAAAAGAGTAGCAAAATCGGCACTAGCACTTACATTAACAATTGCAGGATTAACAGTGTCCTGATCTAATGTTATCATTAAATTCTCTGGAGCTCTAAATGAAATCGTTAAAAGCTGAGAAAACTCACTAGTAAGACCAGTTGCTCCAATTGCAACGACCCTCGCAGTAAAGGTGCCCTCTCCATAAACATGCTCTGCGGTGCTTCCTGGAGATATTATTGTTGGCTCTTCATTATCTACATCTCCAAAAAAGATCTCAAATGATGAGGTAGAAGCACCGCTAGGGGTTACAGATACTAGACCTGTGTCGTCCGATGCTATATCAAAAACCGCATTTACTTCTGTTGGAGCTGATATACCTTCAAAGGCATAAGAAATATCATCTTCTTTACAACTGTTAAATCCAGCTGCTAGAATAATTATAATTAATAATAATTTTAAAAATTTCATCTTCTTCTAATTTTTGTTTTTTAATATCCTGGATTTTGTTCCCATCTATTTCCAGCTAATTGGATTTCTATTAAAGGAATTGGGAATACTTCGTGTTTTCCTGTCACGAAACCATCTATTTCCGTTGCAGCTCTACCTGTTCGTACTAAATCGAAAAAGTGATGACCTTCTCCTACCAATTCTAGTCGACGTTCGTTATAAATTGCGTCTGTTAAGGCAGTTCCTCCTGCTGTAACATCTGGCAGTTGAGCTCTAGTTCTAACTCTATTAAGATATACTTGAGCTTGCCCATCATTACTAGGAGATTTTCTATTATGAGCCTCCGCTGCCATTAACAGAACATCTGCAAATCTGATCGCCCTATAATTATTAGGGTTTGTAAGATTGGCATCTCCCGTATTAAGATCACCTTGACGAGCGATGTATTTTCTATTAAAGTAACCAGTGTGTTCAAAACCTGTCGAAAAAGTTGCACCTTGAGCAGCAGCCCAAGCATTAATGTCCAGAATAGCTACTTCTAACCTTATGTCTGATGTCTCGAATGCATCTACCACCTCTTGAGTAGGTACATTAAAACTAAAACCAGAATCAAACAATGGTCCTGAATAATTTCTAATTCCATTAAAACCAACAGCTACATTACCTTCACTACATTGTAAACAACCAAAACCAGCACCTTCTTCATCGCTATATTGTACTTCAAAAACAGATTCTATATTATTTTCTCCTTCTTGTTCAAAAATTGAGTTATAATCGGTTACTAAATCATATGGTCCAGCGATAACAAGATCTAATACATTTGCTGCTTCCATAAATTTATCTTGAAATAAATACACCTTACCAAGCAAGGCTCTTGCTGCTCCTTGCGTAACTCTTCCTATTTCTGCTTGCGCAACAGGTAAGTTATCAGCTGCAAATTGTAAATCTTCTTCTATCAGAGCATATACATCTTCTTTAGCAGATCTATCTATACCTGTTTCTTCTCCAAATAAAATTCTTTTGTCTATTGCTAATGGTACATCTCCAAACCATTTAACTAATTCAAAATAGTAGTAAGCTCTTAAAAATCTGGTCTGAGCGATCACTGCATCTTTTCCGGAAAAATCGGTTTTATCCTGAAACTCCATAATATAATTCGCTCGATTAACTCCAGCATACATCCAACTCCATATATCTCTAAGTTGTGCATTAACAGGTGTATGCATCATGTCATCTATTTCCTGTATACCAGGTGTATCTGATGCGCTTTCTCCACCAGCTAATGTATTATCGGAGGCTATCTCACCTAACATTACATTGATATAGGTTGACTGCAATAGATCGTACGCTCCTATCAATGCGTTTTGATAATCTTCTTCGCTATTAAAAAAGTCTTCTGAATTTTCATCCTCTGACGCTACGTCTACAAAATCGTCACTACAAGAGAAAATTATAGTCAATAGTGCTAAAAAGACTAGTATTGATTTGATATTATTTTTCATCTTTTTCATCTTGATTAAAATTTAAGATTTACACCTAACAAATATGTCCTTGGTACCGGATAAAAACCTGGATCAATACCTCCACCAATAGGAGCTCCAGAAGATGCAGCCGGATCATAGCCTTGATACTCTGTAAATGTGTATAAATTATTTACCGAAACATAAATTCTGAATTTATCTATTCCAATTGGAGTCATATAATCTCTCGAAAATGTATATCCCAATTGTACATTTTGGATTCTTAGATAAGATCCATCTTCGACATAAAAACTAGAAAACAAACTATTGGAATTAGCACCTGTAGTTACTCTAGGAAAGGAATTAGTAGTTCCTTCTCCGGTCCAGCGATCCAAAAATGCATTTCTTCTATTTACTAAAGGTTGATTACGCTCATAATTCCTAACAATATCATTACCGACAGAAGCAAATGCATAAGTAGTAAAATCAAAGTTTTTATATTCAAAGCCTATATTTAATCCCATTGTAGCATCTGGGATTGGATTTCCGATATCCGTTCTATCATCAGAATTAATTTCTCCATCTCCATTTACATCAACATATCTTAAATCCCCCGGAGCTGCATTAGCTTGAGTAGCATGTGCATCGACTTCTGATTGATTTTGAAAAATACCATCAGTTTGTAATCCATAAAAATATCCAATAGGTTTACCTGCTTCCATTCTCGAAGGAGGGTCTTGCCCCACTCCAAAAGAACCACCAGCTATAAAACTATTTTCACTATTTACAGATACAACTTCATTATCTATAGCTGTAAGATTAAAACTTATATTAAACTTAAAATTATCAGAAAATTGATCTTTATAACTTATTAAAAACTCGTATCCTTTATTCTCTACTATACCGGCATTAATAATTGGAGGAGCTGATCCTGGTGCTGCAACCCCTAAAACTCCAGAGACTGGTGCGACGACAAGTAAATCCTCTGTACGTTTATTAAAATAATCAAATGTTATATCTATTTTATTATCCCATAACCTGGTATCAAAACCTATATCCAACGTCTTCTGTTGTTCCCATTTAATTTCTGGATTGGATAACTGTCCAATTGCTGTACCAATTAATAATTCATCATCAATAACATAAGCTCCTTCTCCATTTAACAAAGAAACAAAGCCAAAATCTCCAATTCTATCATTTCCAATAACCCCATAACTCCCTCTAAGTTTTAGGAAATTCAACCAATTACTATCATTCAAGAATGACTCATCTGATACTACCCAACCAACTGATGCTGAAGGAAAATATCCAAACTTATTTTTGGGTCCAAACTTTGTGGATCCATCTCTTCTTATTACAGCTGAAAGTAAATACTTCCCTTTATAACCATACTGTAGTCTTGTAAAATATGATAGTAATCTACTATCGAAAGTGTTACCGCCATTCTGGAAATTATTGACTACATCAGAAGCTTGTGAAATATTAGCATTGGTATAAGAATTATCTATAATATCAAACCCTGTAGAACCAGTAAATGTTCCTGTCGTTTTAAAAACAGACATTCCTAATAATACTTTTACATCGTGATCTTCAGCAAATACTTTTTCATATTTCAGAAAATTATCCCAAGTAAAATCTCTAAAGAAATTTTTAAACTCTGTAACACTACTTCTATCTACATTAAACACTTTACCAGATCCATAAAACACTTCTGGAGAAAAGACTTTACCATCAACTTCTGAATAATTAAACTGAAATCTTGATTCTGCAGTGAAATTGTTTAGAAAATTATATTTCAATCCAAATGTAGCTCCAACCCTATTTACTCCCGTATTATTAAAGGTGTTTTCTATTTGCGCTATTGGATTAATCACTTCATTTCCTAAACCTTCTGCCAAAGTAAAATCTCCATTTTCATCTCTTACTGATAATGTAGGGGCCATATTTAAAGCATTAAACAAAACAGATCCTAAAGTATTCTCTAATAATGTTTCCCTATTAGTTTGTGTAAAAATCCCTGAAGTTGTGAACTTAAAGTTTTTAGCAAAATCTAAACTGTAATTTAATCTCCCTGTAAAACGTTCGAAATTAGCATCAGATCCTCCCACAATTCCATCTTGTGTTAAATAAGAAGCTCCTCCTGAATATGTAGAGTTTTCACCACCACCAGAAACATTAAGATTTATATTAGAAATTGCTGCTGTTCTAAAAATTTCATCCTGCCAGTTCGTTCCCTCGCCTAATAAGGTAAAATTAGGAAACGGCGGTGTTTGCCCACCAGCTGCAAATGATTCATTAATAATAACACCGTATTCTGTCGCATTAAGTACTGGTAATCTTCTTGTAGTTTCTTGAAAACCAGCATAAGAGTCTACTTCGAATTTTAAATCTGTATTGCGAACTCCCGACTTAGTTGTAATAAGAATTACACCATTTGCCGCTCGTACACCGTATATACCTGCAGTAGCATCCTTTAGCACATTAATACTTTCTATATCGTTCGGATTAAGCACACTAAGATCTTCTATTACATTTCCATCTACCAAAATCAATGGCCTACTATCACCGTTTGTAGATATTCCACGAATAGATATTGTAGAGCTACTTCCGGGAGCTCCAGATTGTGATGTAATATTTACACCAGCTACTTGCCCTTGTAGCGCTTGTTCTACTCGTACTGGATTTAATTCTTCGATCGTTTCTGCTCCCACAACAGAAACTGCTCCAGTAATTTCTTTTTTAGTCTGTGTTCCATACCCTATTACAATTACTTGTTCTAAAGACTCACTATCCTCCTGCATTACAATATTGATAACTGGATTCTGGCCAACAGTAATTTCTTGAGTAGTAAAACCTACATATGAGAAAGATACAACACTTCCTACTGATACATTGTTTAAGGCGTAGTTTCCATTAAAATCTGTCACTGCTCCATTTGAAGTATTTTTAACAATGACATTAACTCCTGGTAATTCTAGTCCATTGGCATCTTTTACGTTTCCTCTGATCTGAATTTCCTGAGCATTAATAACCGTGGTTAAAAACACAGCCATTAAGAAATAAGCAATTTTCATAAATGTTTTCGTTTGATTTACTCAAATTTACCCACGAACATTAAGAAATCGTTAATAACCAACCACAACAAAAAACATACAATAATCAGGAATACTTAAAAAATTAATAAATATTTTATGGAAAAGTCCAGTAAAAACAGGAAGTAATAATGGTTTCTTAATTATTAAAAAAATGTGAAGAAAATATTCTCGTAATCCCACTACAACGTTGGAGTATAGGTAATGTTGTGGTAATTAAAAGGTATGTTGTAGTGCTAAATTTCGAGGATGTAGTTTACCAAACTATCTGAATGTTCTAATTCTAACTTTTTCCTTAAGCGATATCGCTTAATTTCTACACTTCTTACTGAAATATTTAACAATGGTGCTATTTCTTTAGAAGATAAATTAAGCCTAAGATATGTACAGAATCGTAAATCGTGAGGAGTTAAATTATCATGCTTCGCTTTAAGCTTTTTCAAAAAGTCCTTATCCACACTATTAAAAGCTTCTACAAAATGGTTCCAGTCATCCTTATTATTCAAGTTTCTATCAATAATACGCTCCACATTTTTTAACCCACTTGGCTCAGATTCTGACTTTTGAAGTTCTTTTTTAATGGTATTCAGGATTTCATTCTTCTTTATAATATTCATTGTAGAAGAAGCTAACTCTCGATTTTTACTATCAATATCTTGAGTTAGTTTTTCGTTATTGAGCTTCATTATTTCTCTTTCACTCTCTAACTCTTTAAGTTCTAGTTGTTTCTTGTTTTCTTCTACCAGTTTTTCCCTTTGTTTTGAGTAATAGCGCTTATATGTTCTATGCATGATCAATAACAGAATCAAGAACAAAACAGAGTAAATAACAATTGCCAAAAAAGAAAAATACCAAGGCCTATCTATTGTGAATTTATATCGTAAAACATTATCACTTAGATCATTCCCTATTTTTGCTCGAACTTTAAAAGTGTAGTCTCCAAATGGTAAATTCTCAAATATTATATTCGTTTTAGTAGTCCAACTACTCCAATCTTCATAAAACCCATCTAATTTATATTGAAACTTTGAGATAAGATATTTGTCATATTCAGGAATAGCATATTCAAAAGAAACAGTGTTTAAATTAGATTCGAAAACAGGAGATGTATCTAAAAAATCAATTTCTTCAAACGTTGTTGATTTTTGTTTTGCTGAAACTTTTTCTAAGATAATATTATACTCTCTTGAATGCACCCTAGATAAATCCAAAATCATATATCCATAAGTGGTTCCTAATAAATATTTATCCTCTTCAACATGAAGAATATTTTCAAAACCAATCATTTCCTTTCTCAAAATATAAGGGATCGGTACTTTTATTATATCAAGATTATCAGAAAATTGACTCTGAAAGATATAGTCTAGTTCATCTTCAGCAAAATTCCAAAGTCCTCCTCTATTATCCTTTACTAATTTTCCAATACCTTTTTTCTCCACATCAAAGGTTTGACTAATTAAATTATTTTCTTCAAATTTTTTCTTTTCCTTATTATAAGAAAATACCCCTCTTTGATGCGCGTAAAAAATATTGTTCTTATATCTGGCAATACTAGAGTTTTTGCCTTTCGAAATTATTGTATCCTTTACTATTTCTAAGACTTTCGAAAAGTCATCATCTAATGTTAAACTAAAAAGCCCTTTATATTCATGATTAATCCATAGCTTATCTTCATATATTTCTAAAAATCTTGCAGAATAATCAAACCCTTCTATTTTTTGTCGAAGCCCCCATGTACCATTTTCCTTTTCTAATATACTAAGTCCTCCATAATGTCCTTGCAATAACCAATCGGGATGCCCTGGAACAACTCGAAAAATCCAGGTTCCCCCTATTGAACATATTAACTGAGAACTATCTTGGTTAATCTGAAAGGTCCCTGAATCATGTCCGCAAAATAACGTATTATCATAGCTAAAAAGATTCCAAACTTGACCATTAGTACCTTCTACGAATTTAAACTGTTCGTCCTTATCAAGTTTCTTATAAAACAATCCTTGATTTGTTCCGAGATACAAAAAATCATTAAAGACAATTGTTGCATATACCGTCCCAATAGTTCCTTTATCATCATTAAAACTTTGTATAGGTGATTTTAAATTCAGGCAATTAATACCATTGTCCAAGGCAAGCCAAATATTGCCGTCAATATCTTCAAAAGAAGATAACACTGTATTGTTATTTAATCCTTGGTTTTGATTAATTCGGTAAATGATTTCTCCTTTATCTGAAAGATAAATGAACCCATTAGATATGGTTCCTAATACAATACTACCGTCTCTTAATGTAATACTACTATAAACCGTAGCCTCATTTAATAGAGCATCCGATTCAGTATTCCATTTACTAACTTCTCCATTAGAAAGCTCAAAAAAACCTTTTGAAGTGGTAAGTACTAAAATCTTATTATTTGACTTCCAAATATTTACAATCTTATCGTTTATTACTTCAGGAACATCTATTACTAATATTGGTAGTCCCTTTTCAATCTTATATACTCCATTATTTAAATCTTGATAATATATAGTACCGTTAACATTAAATATATTAGTAAGAGTTAATTTAGATTCTATTATAGAAATTTCTTCAGTAGTAATATTGTATAAGTAAATTCTATTTAAGGATTGGAATAATACCCAATCTCCTTGATTAACTATATGCCAGAACTGCTCATCCTCTATCAGTTTATCCTTTATTACGCTACTTAATGAAGTGTATTCTAGCTTACCAAAATTGTTTTTTTTCCAATAGCCAAAATTCATATAGAAACCAGTATAAATACGCTGACCTACAACCTTCACAGATCGCATTACTGTTTCATTTGGAGTTGGATACAATTCCCAGTTAGCACCATTAAACTCTAAAAGACCTTTATTATTTGCTACATAAATATATTTGTTATCAGCCTGAGATATAGACCAATTTTGCGTTTCTCCTCCATACGCATCTGGAGAATAAACTTCTATCGGCGGTAATTCTTGAGCAACTATTATCGCTGAGAAAAATAGAAATAAAAATAGAAATGTCTTTTTAATATATTTCAATTATTTAAAATAAATATAGGTAGATATAACAATTAGACATACTATAGCACCTACTATTTTCGTGTATTTCCAAGGAGTAATATCCACTTCCTTTGTGTACTGTTGTACGTATGCCTCTTCTCTTGGATACAATTTACCAATAATTAACATGATAATAATGTTAACTACAAAAAGAATTGCCATTACATGTAAAAAATGAGGATACGCAGATGCTTCTATTTTTCCTAATTCTGATAGATCAGTAATACCATTAGCCTTTGCTGCGTCTACTGCATTATTCTGGAGTATTGGTTTTATAACAAATTGGCTTAAAATATACAGTACAGATCCAGAGATAATACCAATTTTACCTGCTATTGCAGGCACCTTTTTAGTAAGATACCCCACAACTATAATCGTCAAAATAGGAATACTATATATTCCATTCACTTCTTGTAAATAATCGAAAAGGCTTCCTGCATTAGCAATAAATGGAGCCACAGCCATCGCCAATATTGCTAACAAAACACCGAAACTTTTCCCTGCTTTTACCACTTGCTTTTCACTTGCTTCTTTATTAATGTATTCTTTATAAATATCTAACCCAAACAGCGTAACAGAGCTATTTAATGCACTATTAAATGAACTCAAAATTGCTCCAAACAAAACCGCTGCAAAGAAACCAACCAAAGATACTGGTAACACTCTACTCACTAAAGTTGGGTATGCTTCATCAGCAACTTCTAACTCTCCATTAAAAAGGTGAAAAGCTATGATACCAGGTAAAACAACTATTATAGGTCCCAATATTTTTAAAAACGATCCTAACAACAGTCCTTTCTGACCTTCTTTAAGGTTTTTAGCTCCTAAAGCTCTTTGAATAATAGCTTGATTTGTTCCCCAATAAAACAACTGAACTAACATCATTCCAGTAAATATAGTAGCAAAAGGAATAGAAGATTCACTATCTCCAATCACCTTAAACTTTTCAGGATTTGTTGTCATCAATGTATTAATACCTTCAGAAATACTACCATCTCCTATTTCTAACAAACCAAAAACTGGGATCATAATACCTCCTATTAATAATCCAACAGCGTTTATTGTGTCAGATACTGCAACTGCTTTTAACCCTCCAAAAATTGCATAAATAGATCCGATAACCCCAATACCAATAACACAAATCCAAATAGAGGTTTCTTTAGAAACTCCAAGTAAATCTGGAACATCAAACATTGTACTAATCGCTAAAGATCCAGAGTATAATACAATTGGTAAAAACACGACAACATAACCGGTTAAAAATAATCCTGATGTAATTGCTTTTGTTGTAGTATCATATCGTCTTTCTAAAAATTGTGGTACTGTTGTAATACCGCCTTTTAAATATCTAGGTAATAGAAAAATTGCTGTGATCACCATAGCAATTGCAGCTAATGTTTCCCAAGCCATTACTAAAATCCCTTCTGTATATGAGGAACCATTTAATCCAACAATCTGTTCTGTAGATAAATTAGTAAGTAGTAAAGAACCCGCAATTACTACAGCGGTCAAACTACGCCCACCCAAAAAATAACCATCTGAAGAAGTTTCATCAGTTTTTCTTGTGGCCAAATATGATATAATGGCAACTAAAAGTGTGAATCCTACAAAAGAAATAATACCCATATTGAAATTTTAATGATTTGTTAAAAGTCATAAAAATATCAGATATTATTCAATACCGTTAAGAATTATATTAAAAAAATAAGGATGTAAAGTTTTTGTATAGGTATTATTAACAATAAAGCAATGAAAAACAATTGTTTAGAAAATATCACTTCTTATAATGTATACTATATCTCCAATAAGAAAAAGCTCCTAGAATAGCCCAAACAACAAAACTATAATATACAGCGGATGGTGTCACTACCTGATCACCACTAGCATAAGAATGCAATCCTTTTAAATAAAAATTTACTCCAAAATATGTCATCAAAATTGAAGAAACTGCAAACACAGACATTAAATTAAAAAACCATCTGCTACGTAAACCAGGAACTAATCTCATGTGTATTATAAAAGCATATACCATAATGCTAACTAGGGCCCAAGTTTCTTTAGGATCCCAACCCCAATATCTACCCCAACTCTCATTAGCCCACATACCACCTAAAAAGTTACCTATAGTTAGCATTACAAGACCTATAGTCAGCGCCATTTCGTTAATAATAGTAATCTCTTTAATATTAAGGTCCATTCTCTTTTTATTAGACTTGGTTGTCAATACCATCAATAATAATGAAAGGATTCCTAGGATAGCCCCAACAAAGAAAGGCCCATAACTTGCTACAATGATAGAAACATGGATTAAAACCCAATAAGAATCTAAAACAGGTTGCAGATTGGCAATTGCCGGGTCTGTCCAATTCTCATGTGCAAAAAACAGTATGATAGCAGCTACAAAAGCAGTTGCAGCAACAGTAAGATTACTCTTTTTACCAAAAGCTAATCCTAAAGCCATCGTAGCCCAAGCTACATAAATCATAGATTCATAAGCATCACTCCATGGTGCATGACCAGACACATACCATCTTATTATTAAGCCTGATGTATGTATCATAAAAATCAATACAGTAATTCCCATAAAGACCTTTATCAACGCTTTTATAAATTTATTCTTATAATAAAATATACCAAAAATGATAATTAGAATAAATAGCACACTAGTAATACCATAATACCTGTATAATGTTCTGAAAATATCATACTTGTTCAATGCTATCTCAGCTTGTATTTTATCATCTGTTGGCATCACTTCGCTTCCAAATTTTGTTTGGAATGCTTTTATACTTTCTATATACTGATCAGGTTTACTATAGTCACCAGTATTTCTTGCTTCTTGTAATGATTGTATATAAATTGGAATAATTTGCCTAGTGTAGACGGAATCCATTCCTGTAAATTTATGCTCATTTAATTGTGGAACCGACACCCATTTATTCCCTTCATCATTAGGAACTGGAAAAATTCTAAGAATTCCTCCTCCAAGAGCTTGATTTAATAAATAGAACTTTTCGTGCGTCTTGAGAAAATCTTTTTCAAAACTACTTGGTGTACTTGTACTACTAGCTTCTTCTAAATAAGGATCTAACTTATAAGAACCATCTTGTTCTACTAAATCTATAAGAGAAACTCTTCTCTCAGATTTTGAAACCCCTAATATTTTTCGAATACTATCATTCTCTCTTTGTAATTCAATAATTGGAATGCTATACCATATAAAGGGGTTCTCAACCATAGATACAAATACCTGATCGGCCGTCAACCCTTCATACGTATCCTTCTTACTTAATTTACGAAGTAACTCCGAAGAAAATGTATTAACAGGTTTCATCCTACCTCGCTCATCCTGAATTACAATACGTCCAAATTTTTCTGCGTGTTCTTTACTTACCGCATTTGCCATTATAATTGAATCCAATTTAGCTTTACTAGGTAAAGTCTGAAGATGATTCACATGGTCCTGTTGTTCTTGTGCAAATGAAAATGTAGAAACAAACAATGCCAATAAAATTGTTAGCTCTTTCTTTTTCGACTTAATTTTATTTAGCATTTGTTCTAAATCTTTAAATCTGGATCCTCTGGTAAAAAGAATAAGCATTAATCCAAGGTATAATAACATGTATCCAGCGTAAGTAACTTTAGTTCCCCAATAATCGTGATTAACGGATAATACTGTTCCTTTTTCATCTGGATCAAAAGATGCTTGAAAAAAACGATATCCTTTATGATCTAAAACATGATTCATAAAAATATCATATGGCTGAGGCGTTGCGTTCTCTTCTACAATATCTACCTTACTCATAAAAGATTTATACACTTTTTCCGTTCCTGGTTGCTTCTCTGCAATAAAATCATTGAGTTTTAAAGCAAACGGAAGCTCTAATCTTTTGGAGCCATAACTAAAATACATATCTAATCCTCCCAAAGAAATTTTCTGCATATCATTTGCATACCCTTTCCCTCCTAACAACTTTACTTCTTTGGTTTCACCGTTAGTAATAACATCGACAATAAGTGCATCCTGCTGTCCTTTATCTTTTATCTCAATTGGAACGACATCATATGTTCCAGTTAATACTGGATCCGGAATTACAAATTGCATTCCAGCGGTTTGGTATAAAGATCGTAACATAAGAGGCTGAACACTATCTTTTATTACTAAACCTTGCTGTTGATCAGCCATTCTTAAATAAGATCCTTCAAAAGGAGATTCTATGTAGTACTCATCATTTTCATAAGTAATATTAATGGCACCTTTAGTTGGTATATTGAAAGCAACTAAAATATTATGAATGTTTGATACTTCTCCTTCCTTTAAGTAATGATCATGCCTGTTACCATCTCCTGCTTCAACGATTTTAAGATAATTCTCTCCATCTTCCTTCTCCACTAAGCCCATTTCTGCACCGGTAATATAATCTCTATATTGTATTGTTACAGGTTGACTATTATAATCTGTATTAATTGTAAAATCATTATTGGTAGCCTCAGTCAACTCTAATTGTTCAGAAAGCACACGTCTTCTTGGTTCACCGTTTATTTCTCCATCAAGAAAAGCTGTTAAGAAAGTACGTTCCGATAAAAACTCAGAAGTTGTTTCTCCTTCTCTTATTGGCATTACTCCTTCATAACTTATATATCTTGTAATAAAAGCTCCCAAAAGAATTAGAATGAAAGAAAGATGCAAAAGTAATGTTGCCCACTTTTCTTTTTTATATAGGCTATATCGTACAATATTCCCGCAAAAATTGATCATAAAAAAAGCCATAATAGCTTCGAACCACCAAGTATTATAGACCCAAATTCTTGCTGCAGTTGTACCATAGCCATCTTCTAAAAATGTGCCTACTGCCATAGAAGCAGCAAAAATCAAAAATAGAATTGCCATTAATCTTGTCGAAAATAAAATACTTGCTAACCTCTTTTGCATTGTAATTTTTTTAGCTCGGCAAATTTAGTGTTTTTGACAGGATAATCAGACATTCTAATTCTCCTATTTATTCGTTTTAACAGAACTATAAAACTTGTCTAATTTTTAAAGTATGTTCCTTATTTTAGCCAAATGATAACAGTAGTTCTTCTTGGCGCTGGAAATGTTGCGCAACATCTTTATACTGCTTTTCGAAATCAGGAGTTAACGAAAGTAGTGCAATGTTATAACCGAAAAGGAATCCCTATTCATAAAAATCAAAAAAAAGATACAGTTACTAGTGACTTAAGTAATTTAAAAGAAGCGGATCTATATATATTAGCTATAAGTGATGATGCCATAGAAGAAGTATCAAGAGCACTACCCTTCCAAAATAGATTGGTAGTTCATACTTCTGGTAGTGTTCCTATGGATGCTATTAATGATAAAAATTTTCGAGGTGTTTTCTATCCTTTACAAACATTCAGTGCTACAAAGGAAGTGAATTTTACCAACATACCTTTTTGTATTGAAGCGGAAAGCGAAAAAGACGAAACAATATTAAAAAGTCTAGCTTCTCAATTATCAAAAAAGATATATGATATTAATTCTGATCAAAGGAATGTATTACACGTTGCAGCTGTATTTGTAAATAATTTTACAAATCATATGTTTTCCTTAGGAAATGACATTTGTAAAGAAAATGAGGTTCCTTTCGAAATTTTACACCCCTTGATACAAGAAACTGCTAAAAAAATTATTGAAATAGAGCCTGACAATGCTCAGACGGGACCTGCTATTCGTAATGATATCAAAACTATTGACAGACATATTGATATTTTAAAAAACGAATCACAAAAAAACATATATAAAATACTTACCAAAGCAATACAATCTAAATATGGAAAAGAGCTATAAAGAATATTTACAACATATCACCACTTTTATTTTTGATATTGATGGTGTTCTTACTGATGGAACCGTATTAATCAACACGGATGGAGAGCTACTAAGAACAATGAACATTAAAGATGGATATGCGCTGAAAACGGCAGTTCAACAAGGGTTTAATGTATGTATTATATCTGGCGGAAAAAATGAAGGTGTAAGAAAAAGGTTAGAAGGATTAGAAATTAAAGACATTTATTTAGGAGCTCATCATAAAGTAGAACAACTAAACGAGTATATGAGCAATAAAAATATAAAGTTAGAAAATGTATTATATATGGGGGATGACATACCTGATCTACCTGTTATGAATATGGTAGGATTACCGACATGTCCTCAAGACGCTGTCGCAGAAGTAAAAGAAGTATCAAAGTACGTTTCCTTTAAAAAAGGTGGAAAAGGCTGTGTTAGAGATGTTATCGAACAAGTCTTAAAAGTACAAGGCAAATGGATCGCAAACTATAATGCTAAAGCATAAGCTATCTTATCATTTATGAAAACAGATAATATGAAATTAGTATTTGCGACAAATAACCAAAATAAAGTAAGAGAAGTACAGAAACTTATGCCCACTCATATTCAATTACTAAGTCTTTCTGATATAGGCTGTAATGAGGATATCCCGGAAACTTCTCCTACTATTGAGGGTAATGCTATTCAAAAAACCCTATACATTAAGGAACACTATGGATATGATTGTTTTGCTGATGATACTGGCTTAGAAGTTGTTAGTCTTAATGGAGAACCTGGTGTATATTCTGCCCGATATGCAGGAAAAGAGAAAGATGCTAATGCAAATATGGATAAGCTCCTAACTAACTTAAAAAAAGAGCAAAATAGAAATGCACAATTCAAAACTGTAATCGCGCTTAGCATTAGTGAAAATATGAATACATTCACTGGTATTTGTAAAGGAATTATCACTGAAGAAAAAAAAGGAGATCAAGGTTTTGGATATGACCCTATTTTTTCACCTAATGGATATGATGAAACTTTCGCAGAATTATCACTAAATCAAAAAAACAGTATCAGCCATCGCGCACAGGCAGTAAAAAAATTGATCTTATTTTTAAATAGCTAATCTGCTCCGGGAAATGCTAACATATCACCCATTCCAACAGTAAAAAGCCAATTTCCGTAAATAGCATGTTCGATGGACACTAGTGTGGTTGATTTTGTTCTTTGATATGTAAAGGCAAATAAAAGTCCCCCTAAAAAAGTAAGCAATTGAACTAGAAAACTTCTTAAGAAAATATGTGCTAATGAAAAAAGTACTGCGTTTAAAAAAATAAACAACCATTTATTCTTTATTAAACTTTCATATCTATCATAAAAGAAAGTACGATAAATAACTTCTTGTGGCCAAACGGATAAAAAAGTGTATATGAATAAAATGATTATCCACAACATAGGTTTTTTTAACAAGACTGAAAATAATTTATCAGGAGCAATCCAAAAAACATATAAACTAGTAATTATAACAATAATTGCTAATTTAATAACTGTTTCTTTCCAAAACGGTTTCCAGAAAATTTTATCTGGAAACTTTATTTTTAAAAGTCTCGATTTTCTTAAATGAAAAAGAATATAAATAAAACCTGCTACTGCTAAACCAGCTTTTATCGGGGCTGGATATGTAAATAAAAAACTAACGGGAAGTAATACGAATAAAAAAAACAACTCTAGTCCTCGGGTAAAAGTAGATTGCATCATTTCAATTTTCCACTAATTTCTGGATAAAAAATGAAACAAGTCAATTTTTAACAAATAAAAAAGCCTCTGGGCAAGAGGCTTTAATTTAGGGAAATCAAATTTGGGGTATATTCGATTTACAATTTTGGGGTAATCAAACAACGGTATTTTAGAAATACCTTAAAACTAATTCATTAATTATCAATCATTAACAACACTTCAAAGATACGTTACACATAAGAAAAAAGCGATAAAACAGTTCTATAAAAACATTAATATATCGACAAAATGCATTTTTTATCGATAAAAAGCGTTTTTTTTTAACAAAAGAACAATTAGAAGATTTACCTCTAAAGTACAAGGCATAAAAAAAGCCTCTTGAAGATAGAGGCTTATTAGTATAGGGGCGAAATAAATTTGGAGCAAAAAAATAAGTTATCTAATTTATGAGGTAACATTAAAACTAATTCTATTTCGTAACTCTTATTCTTTTACCTTTCAAAGGTATTACTTACACATATTTTGCTCACAAAACGATTATCAAAAATTTACAAAAACATCGATAAAAAACATCTAAATACGACTAAAGCATTTTCCTCTTAGTAAACAAACTATTTTTAGAAAATATATTGCACAAAAAAGCCTCATTTCTGAGGCTTATAATTTGTCAAACTTAATCTTGGGGGAAATCAAATTTGTTGGGGCAAAAAAACGTAAACAAATAATTCCAATTTTTCTCTTTCGCTATATATTCAATTCCTTAATGTCTTTTCTTTGATGAGTCAAAAGTACTTCATAAATACTCTTTTACTATTAATCTCTATACAAAGATAAAACATTTTATCGACAAAAAACAAATATTATCGATAAAATGCATAAAATAATTTTTCACTCACCAAAAGCAAACGATCTATATGATTAAACGAGAAAAATACATTGCATAAATTTTATTAATATCGTAACATTACATCCTTAAAATTTTGAATACAACATATGGAAAGTCAAAATATCACTCCCACTGATCCCCAAAGTGAAGAAATTATTGAAAACAGAGAATTAAATATTTGGGAAGCATTAATTCCAATTATTGCTTTAGTAGGAATGTTATTTTATAATGTGTATTATGCTTTTGGTGATGATGCTTTAAGTGGTAGTAATCAGTTTATTTTACTTCTAGGAGCAGCTGTTGCTGCTATTGTTGGCTTTTTCAATAAGGTTTCATACAAACAAATGATGGAAGAAGTTGCACGAAATGTTAAATCAACTACTGGTGCATTGTTAATACTTCTTATGGTTGGGTCATTAGCAGGAACTTGGTTAATTAGTGGTATTATCCCTACAATGATATATTATGGATTACAAATCCTTAATCCTACTATTTTTCTCGCCGCCTGTGTAATCATCTGTGCAATTATTTCTATAGCGACAGGTAGTTCTTGGACTACATCTGCTACAGTTGGTATAGCTCTAATAGGAATCGGTGATACCTTAGGTATTTCTCTAGGTATGACCGCTGGTGCTGTTATTTCTGGAGCATATTTTGGTGACAAAATGTCTCCACTATCTGATACCACTAATCTTGCTCCTGCAATGGCGGGAGGAGAATTATTTTCTCATATAAAATATATGACATATACTACAGTACCAACTGTTGTAGTTACACTTATCGTATTCATTATTATTGGGTTTACATTAGATACCTCTGGTACACCGGAAATTGGAGAGCAACTAGAAGCTATAAAAAGTGCATTTACAATTTCTCCTTGGTTATTTATAGTACCAATAATTGTTATTGGTCTTATTATAAAAAAGACGCCTCCACTAATCGCCCTCCTAGCAGGAACATTATTAGGAGCCATTGCCGCAATTATTGCTCAACCGGATATTGTTATGAGTATTGCCGGAACTGAAAAACTTGATTTCAATTCTGCCTATATCGGTGTAATGAAGGCGATGACAGTAGACACTGCTGTAGAAACGTCTAGTAAGGAATTAAATGATCTTTTCACAGCTGGTGGAATGTCTGGAATGCTTGGCACTATTTGGCTTATTGTATGCGCAATGGTATTTGGTGGTGTTATGGATGCAATTGGTGCATTGGCAAGAATTAGTAATGCCTTATTAAGCTTATTTGATTCAGTATTTGGATTATTTGCTAGTACAGTTGCTAGTTGTTTAGCTTTAAACTTAACTGCTTCTGATCAGTATTTAGCAATCGTAGTACCCGGAAGAATGTATGCAAAAGCTTTTAAAGACAAAGGACTTGCTCCAGAAAATTTAAGTAGGACTTTAGAGGATTCTGGAACCGTAACTTCTGTTTTAGTTCCTTGGAACACTTGTGGTGCGTACCAAAGTGGTGTTTTAGGTGTTCCTGTCGTGGATTATTTCTTTTTTGCCATCTTTAATTGGCTTAGCCCATTTACAACATTATTATTCGCTGCATTTAGAATAAAAATTAAACAATTAGGAGATAAATAGTAAAAAACATATTACTATATAAAAAGTGCATTCTATATAGAATGCACTTTTTATATTTTTTAGTTTTTATCTATAATCGGAATTGGCTTTTTATCATTATCAATTGCCACGAATTTAAATAATCCTGAAACTGCTATCTCACGATCATAGTTATACATCTCTTCTTTATAGATATCAACTTTTACCATACAACTAGTTCTCCCTACTTCTTGTACCTTTGCCACAAGTTCTATAATAGTACCCTCAGGAATAGGCTTTTCAAAATCTATTTTGCCTGTAGAAATTGTTACCACTTTTTTTCGACTAAAACGAGTAGCGCAAATAAAAGAGACCTCATCCATTAACTGTAACGCTGTCCCTCCGAATAAAGTCTCATAATGATTAGTCGTATTAGGAAAAACAGCTTTAAAAATTCTAGTTTCAGATTTTTTGATTAATTCATCAATAGTATTCATACAATAGTAATATAGTTTTTTCTTATCATTTTAATGAATAAAGATACTTGTTATACCTGTATCTTTGCGGTATATTTTTAAAATTCTAGAATGGAAATTATTGAAAGCCTTCAATGGCGATATGCCACAAAAAAATTTGATAATACTCGTACACTTCCACAGGAGAAAATAGATATCCTTACAAAAGCTTTTAACCTTACTGCTACTTCTTATGGTCTGCAACCTCTAAAATTAGTTGTTTTAAAAGATAAAGAAATTCAGAAAGATCTTACTACGCATTCTTGGAATCAACAACAAGTAGCAGATGCATCGCACTTACTAATTTTTTGTATTGAAAAAAATGTTGGTGAAGCTTATATCACGAAATATTTTGATAATGTAAAAACAATTAGAAACACTCCTGAAGAAATACTAAAACCTTTCAAAGAACAATTAATAGATTCTTTTGAAAATAAAAGCGCGGATGAAATTTCTAATTGGGCTTCTAAACAGGCGTATTTAGCTATGGGGAACCTTTTAACCGTTTGCGCTACCGAAAAAATAGATGCCTGTCCGATGGAAGGCTTTATTCCTGAAAAATATGATGAACTACTTAATCTATCACAATATGGGTTAACTTCTGTTTTAGTACTTCCTATCGGTTATCGTGCTCCAGATGATATGTTTGCCGGTTTAAAAAAAGTAAGACGTTCTATCAATGAAACCGTCATTACTTTATAATCAAATAATTGGCAAGATATTTGGTGTTTAAAAAATAGTATATTTTTGTGACATCCAAAACTTAATAAAATGAAAAAAACATTTCTGTTTTTATTATTAATATTTACAACAGTTATAACTGCTCAAGAAAGTGACTTAAACTGGTTAACGGATTTTGAAGAAGCTAAACAAATTGCTAAAGATTCTAAAAAGCCAATTTTAATGTACTTTACTGGAAGCGACTGGTGCGCTCCTTGTATTATGCTACAAGAAGATTTTTTTTCCACTATAAAATTCAAAAAACAATCTCAAAATGTAGTTTTACTTAAAGTAGATATACCAAGAAGAGTGGATGTAATCTCAAAAGAACAATTAAAAGCAAACAAAAAACTTTTAGGTAAATATAATAAAGAAGGTGGGTTTCCAAATATAATTGCACTTAATCACAAAGGAAAAGTACTTGATTCTCAAGGATCTTATAGTGCTTCTTTACGAGACCCTGATAGATACTTCAGTTTTGTTTCTAAAGTTATTGATGATTACTAAATAAAAAGATAAAACATACACTATATAATCAAAACTCTTTTCGGTATTTTTGCCGGAAAGAGTTTTTTAATTTAACATATTACCTATGCCTGGATTCGAGCTATTTGGAGCTGAAGAAAAAAAAGAAGTTCAAGATGTATTAGACAATGGAGTTTTAATGCGTTATGGTTTTGACGGCAATCGCAATGGTCATTACAAAGCCTTAGAACTTGAAAGAGATTTAGCTACTAGAATGCAAACAGAACATGCTCAGGTAGTATCTAGTGGTACAGCTGCGTTAACAGTTGCTTTAGCTTCTGCTGGTGTAGGGTCTGGTGATGAAGTAATCATGCCTACCTTTACTTTTGTAGCCAGTTTTGAAGCTATACTTTCTGTGGGTGCTACTCCTATTTTGTGTGATATTGATGACACATTAACTCTGAATCCTGAAGCAGTAAAGGCAGGAATTACATCAAAAACTAAAGCGGTCATGCCGGTGCATATGTGTGGTTCTATGGCAGATCTTAAAGCCTTAAAGAAAATATGTACGGAAAACGATTTGATTCTATTAGAGGATGCCTGCCAAGCAATTGGAGGAAGCTATGACGGCAAACCTTTAGGTAGTTATGGTGATTTGGGATGTTTTTCTTTTGACTATGTAAAAACAGTTACTTGCGGAGAAGGAGGTGGATTAATTACTAACTCTAAAGTATATGCAGAAAATGCTCATAAATATCAAGATCATGGACATGATCATATTGGCAATAATCGTGGTGCAGAAACACATCCTTTTTTAGGATATAATTATAGACTTTCTGAATTAAACGCTGCCGTTGGTATCGCTCAGTTAAGAAAACTAGATCAAACTCTGGCTATACAAGAAAAAAACTATACAATTCTAAGAGAAGCCTTATCAGATATTCCACAAGTTAGCTTTAGAAGAGTTCCAGAAACTGGCGTTGAAAGTTATGCTTTCTTAAATATATTCTTACCTACAGAAGAATTAGCTAAAAAGGGACATAATTCTCTTACTGAACATGGAGTAGATGCTTGTTTTTATTGGTATGATAATAATTGGCACTATTATAAGAAATGGGAACATTTATTACAACCAACATCATTAAACGCTCTATCTAAAGCACAATTAGATGGTTTACAAAGAAACAATAAATCTTTTGATGCTAGTGATGCGTGGATGGGTAGAACAATTTCTTGTTTAATAAAAGTAGGCTGGTCTGAAGAAGAAGTAAAAGAAAGAGCTTCAAAAATGATTGAAGCTCTACAAAGTATTTTATAAAAAACTAGTTATTAGTAGTTCACGTATTCTACTATTTCTAATCCATACCCTATCATTCCAACACGTTTTTGTTGAACAGAGTTAGATACTAATCTAAGTTTATGAATATTTAGGTCGTGTAAGATTTGAGCACCGATACCAAAATCCTTGCTATCCATTGCTATTTTCGGTGCTTTAACAATATCGCTTCCATTCTGCGCTTCATTTAAAGCTTTTAATCTGTTCAATAAATTAAAGGATTGACTTTCTTGGTTAATAAAAACAATTGCGCCTTTACCTTCTTTATTAATACGAGTAAACATGGCATCTAAACGTTCATCTGCATTATTGGTTAACGTACCAAGAATATCATTGTTAAACAGTGTAGAATTTATACGAGTAAGTACTGGCTCGTTATCAGACCAACTTCCTTTAGTTAATGCTATATGAATTTGACTATTTGTAGTTTGCTTATAAGCTCTTAACCTAAAACTGCCAAAGCGAGTAACGATATCGAAATCCTCTTTCTTTTCTATAAGGGAATCGTGCTGCATACGATACGCAACTAAATCCTCAATAGAAACCAATTTAAGATCATACTTTTTAGCAACTTCTACTAATTGTGGAAGTCTAGCCATTGTACCATCTTCATTCATAATCTCTACAATAACACCTGCCGGTTTCAGTCCAGCTAATCTTGCAAAATCGATTGCTGCTTCGGTGTGCCCTGTTCTCCTTAAAACTCCACCTTCTTTTGCCTTCAATGGAAAAATATGTCCTGGTCTAGCTAAATCATACGATTTAGTATCTGGATCAATCAAAGCTTTCACAGTTTTAGCTCGATCACTCGCAGAAATTCCTGTAGTAACACCATTACCTTTAAGATCCACAGAAATTGTAAAAGCAGTTTCCATAGGATCCGTATTATTATCGACCATCATATTTAGTTTGAGGTCTTCACAACGCTGTTCTGTTATCGGAGTACAAATTAACCCTCTCCCATGAGTTGCCATAAAATTGATCATTTCAGGAGTAACTTTTTCTGCTGCCGCAAGAAAATCTCCTTCATTCTCTCTATCTTCATCATCAACCACAATAATCACCTTTCCTTGGCGAATATCTTCTATAGCTTCTTGGATAGTATTCAGTTTTAACTTGTTTTTAGTCTCAGTAACTTGTGACATAGCAATACAATTCTTAATTTAAAAGCAAAGGTACTTTATATAATTATTAAATGGAATAGTATCTACTAATTATCTGATTTTCTTAAGATCTTTATTGACCCTATTATTATAGAAGAAATATACTATTGGAAATAGCGGAATACCCAAAATTAAAAATAATATAAGAGATGGCTCATTTATGAGTCCCTTAAGTTTTGTGTAAAAATTCTTAAGATTAAAATATGACTTTATAAAAAACGTAAGATATGACACACCTCCTAACCCATTAAAAACTAAAAGCATTGTTTTATTTCCTCCAGCATCTTTTGATATTAGCGTAATTACAATATTTACTATTAGTAATAGTAAAAACAATGTAAATACCAACGAAGAGTTTTCCTTAAAGTTTGTTCTATCTTTCTCAACTTCAACAAGAGTGTTTTGACCTATCTCAATATTAATTTCTTGATCAATCGATGAACTATTAATCCTATCCTTTTTATTTGACCTTTTATTAAAAAAATCTCGAATAGGCTGAACTACAATATCAAAACTAGCCAATCCCCTATCCCTAGTGGCTCTATACGTAAGAAAAATACTCAGTGGAAAAATAATAAATGTAGATAACCAAGATCCTACAAATGGAGGAACTCCACCTTCTTCTGCTCCATTCTTAGCAAAAATTCCAATAAAATGATATGTCAAAAACAATACAACTCCAATAACAATTGGTAATCCTAATCCTCCTTTTCTTATAATAGCACCTAAAGGAGCTCCAACAAAAAATAATAAAACACACGCTATTCCCAATGCGTATTTATCGTGTAATGACATTTCATATTTATTGAGTGCTCTCTTTTTAACTTCTAATGACCTTTTGGCTGTTTGAATTCTTCTTATAACTCCATCCGCATTTGAAAATGCGAGATTATATATTTGCGACTTTTGTTTTGTATTAAATCGGTCCTCTATAAGATCTAAAGTGTCCTTCGTAGCTTTTTTTAATGTATCTATTTTTAAATTCCGATTTAATTCTTTGAAACCATTTCGTCGATTCACATCATCCTCAGTAGCATTTATTTCATCATTTACTTGAATAGACAAGGTGTCTATTTGTTCTCTTAGCCCATTTACATTTAACATGTTATACCCTTTACTATATTGCTGAGCATCCATATCTACATTATCTAAAGATGATAAATCTATATTTAATGCATATTGCTTAAAATGAGTTTTGGCAAACGGTAATTTCTTCTTCTTCTTAGGTGATTTCGGTTGAACTTCTTCGTAATAATTACCGTCATTCAGGATCAATGTAATCAAATCAGAATCAATACTACCTTGTAATTCTCCATCTGTAGCTTTAATCACAGTAAAATTACCAAGTCTAGCACCCTTTTTATGAATAATCACATCTTTTAAGAATTGATCATTATCCCCATATTTTTCAGAGACTCGTATATTAATATCTCCCAAATCATTAAACTGATTGGGAGTAATCACCATAGCCGGTTTGACTTTTACAATATTTTTACGGAGGTTTACAAATTTCCGTTCTGAACTAGGAATTACCGTATTAGAAAACAAAAATGCTCCAATCCCAACAAAAAATATAAAAACAGCTAATGTTCTCATAGCTCTCTGTAATGATATCCCTGATGATTTCATCGCAGCAAACTCATAGTTTTCTGCAAAATTACCAAATATCATTATCGATGTAAGAAGAATAGTCAATGGCAATACCATTGGTATTAATCTAGGAGTAGCATATGTTAAAAACTTTATTATTACGGCAAAATCTAAATCCTTTCCTGCCAATTCTGATATAAACAACCAGATTGTTTGCAATAAAAGAATAAACATAATGATTATAAAGAGCGGAAAAAAAGTCTTTAAAAAAGTCGTTAAAATATATCTGTCAAGTATTTTCACTTATTCGTCTGTAAAATAAATCCCGAAATCTTCGGGATGTAAATTGTTTTTAATATCAGCGTATAAATATATCACTAATCTAAGCGATTGATATAATAATTAGCATATTTTGACTCATCAAAAACAAACAATGTTTTTGATAAGGGTTGATTCGTTTTAAAACTATTTACCGTGATCGTAATATTAGTTCCATTATTTTGCATCAGAATCAATCTGTAAATATGTTTTGTTTGTTTATCTATACCTAATAAAATTTCTTTTAATTCACTATTAGAATCAATTGGAATTAATTTTACAAATTGAATCTTTCTTCCTTGAACATCTTGTACAATATCTAGCTTAGAAGTATAACCATCTTCATAGAAAGTAAGCATTTTTGAAGGAGTTACACTAGATTCATCCTCTGCACTCTGAGAAGAAATGTTTATTTCTTCATCTTCTGGAACTATCATATGTAGTTTTTTTCCATCATACATTTGTTCAGTGCCCATTAAATTTAACAAGTACTTCTCTCCAAAAAGTGTAACATCACCTCTAGTTTCTTGAGAAACATTCTCTGCAGGATTATTAAGTGCGTATTTAAAGCCTATAACTATATTATCATAACTTCTTACTTTAGTGGACACCTCATCCAAAAGTTTCTTAGCATCTTGTGCCTGAGTGTTTGCTATAAAAAGTGTTACTACTAAAAAAAATATTCTATGTATCATCTATGTATTTCTATTGTATTTAAAAACTCTTTTATATAATTTAATTACTTTTCAGCATCCAATAGTTGCTTGAGAGCAATTAAATCTGTTACTAAAACTTGTCTTGCTTTGCTCCCCTCAAAAGGACCAACAATACCAGCTGCTTCTAATTGATCAATTAATCTTCCTGCTCGGTTATAACCTAATTTAAGTTTTCTTTGTAATAAAGACGCCGAACCTTGTTGTGCTGTGACAATAACTTCTGCAGCTTCATTAAAAAGTTTATCTCTATCTTTTACATCTATATCAAGACTTGTGCCACTTTCTTCTCCAGAATATTCTGGTAATAAATAGGCATCTGGATAGGCTTTTTGGCCACCAATATACTCTGTAATCCTCTCTACTTCAGGAGTATCCACAAAAGCACATTGAATCCTAACTAGATCATTACCTTGCGTATATAACATATCTCCTCTACCAATCAATTGATCCGCTCCACCAGTATCTAAAATAGTTCGAGAATCAATTTTAGATGTTACTCTAAAAGCAATTCTTGCTGGAAAATTCGCTTTAATCATACCGGTAATTACATTTACGGAAGGCCTTTGAGTTGCAATTATTAAATGTATTCCAATAGCCCTTGCCAATTGCGCTAATCTAGCAATTGGTGTTTCTACCTCTTTACCAGCAGTCATTATAAGATCCGCAAACTCATCTACAACAAGAACTATATATGGTAAAAATTTGTGCCCATTTTCTGGATTTAGCTTTCTTGCTCTAAACTTAGTATTATACTCTTTAATATTACGAACCATTGCATTTTTTAGCAAATCGTATCGAGCATCCATTTCTATACAAAGAGAATTTAAAGTATTAATTACTTTATTATTATCCGTTATGATTGCCTCTTCTGCATCTGGTAATTTAGCTAAATAATGACGTTCTATTTTGTTAAACAATGTAAGTTCCACCTTTTTAGGATCTACTAAAACGAACTTAACTTCTGCTGGATGCTTTTTGTACAAAAGAGATGTTAAAATAGCATTTAAACCTACTGATTTACCTTGTCCAGTTGCTCCTGCCATTAATAAGTGAGGCATCTTTGCTAAATCGACAACAAATGTCTCATTAGAAATCGTTTTACCTAAAGATAAAGGAAGCTCCATCTCTGCTCCCTGAAATTTAGACGAAGCAATTGCCGATCGCATAGAAACGATAGTTGATTTTTTATTAGGAACTTCAATACCTATAGTTCCTTTACCAGGAATTGGCGCTATAATTCTAATCCCTAAAGCTGCCAAGGAAAGAGCTATATCATCTTCCAAATTTTTAATTTTCGAAATACGAATACCAGCTTCGGGCACTATCTCATATAATGTAACCGTAGGACCAACAGTAGCTTTAATCTGAGCAATTTCTATCTTGTAGTTTTTTAATGTTTCTACAATACGATTTTTATTTTCTTCTAACTCACCTTGATCAATCGTTATTCCTCCATTCTGAATTGAATAATCCTTTAACAATTCAATTGTTGGGTACTTATAATTACCAAGCTCTAATTTTGGATCAAACTCTCCAAAGTCTTTTACTAATTTAGCGCTTAGATTTTCTACTTCCTCTTCCTCTACCACAGTCTCCACTTCCATAGCAAGGTCATCAGGATTATCTTCTGACTTGATAATTAGTTTTTCAGGAACATCATCAGATTGATTTTCTGGATTACCAAAAAATTCATTTACAGTTCTTTTAGTAGAATTTGTAGCTTTATTAATTTCTTTGGCTACTTTTTCTGTAACCTTTTCTAATACCGGAGTATCTACTGAAAGATCTTTAGTGTCCCCCGCAGATAAGTTTTCTTTGTCTGTTATTACTTCCTTATTTTCATTTCTTTTTGCCTTCGAACCATTAATCTTTTTAGCAGATTCATAATCTTTAGTGATCTCGGTTTGAGTTTTTCTTAAAGAAGCTGAAATCTTTTCTGGTGTATATCTTAAACGGACAACAATATAAACAATAGCAAAAAATGCAAGAACTAATACAGTTCCAATAAATCCAATATAGTCCTGCATTAAATCATTAACTTCATATCCTATAACTCCAGCAAACAATCCGCTTTCTTTTTGTACAAAACCAAAAATCACTGAAATCCATAGCATCACTAGAGTTCCCCAAAACCAAAATCCAGCAAGCTTCTTTTTGTTCAAATCAAAAAACAAATACACACCGGTTAATGAAATTAACACTGGAATAATTATCGCCGAAATACCAAAACCTCTAAAAATAAAAAAGTCACTCACTTTTGCTCCAGAAATACTCAACCAATTTTTTGCAGATGAAGTTCTATTCGGAAACTGCGATATCTCGCTTTGATCTATTTTCCAATTAAAGAAAAAAGATATAAATGCAAAGAATAATGCAATCCCTAAAAAAAACAAGAAACTACCCAAAATAACTTTTTGCTGTCTGGATAATGTTAGTCTTTCTTTTAAAGGAGTTTTAGGTTTTTTTGAAGTTTTCCTTTTTGTTGTTACCTTTTTTTTTGCCATTTTTTGGATGTGTTATCGCAAAAATACGAATATCTATATTGGAACGTAAAAATGGAAAAAAAATTTTCTAGAATAAATACGGAAAGTAAATAACACAACCGATAATAACAGCTGTTATTGCGGCTATAAAGACGGCTCCTGCCGCTATATCCTTAATAAATCCAATTTTATTATGAAAATCAGGGTGTATAAAATCTGCAATTGCTTCTATAGCAGTATTCACTCCCTCAATACTCATCACAAGACCAATTGCAAAAGTTTGTAATATCCATTCTACACCTGTAATATTCTTGTAAAAGCCAAGGGCTGTCATTACAATTGCAATAACAGCCTGTACTTGTATACTTGGTTCTGTTTTTATAAGTATCAATGCTCCTTTTATAGCATATCCACAACCACGGAACCTACCAATAATAAAAGTTGAGAATTTACTCATAATTGGTATTACGCTAATGTTTTTATAGCCTCAGTATAATTTGGTTCTTGAGCAATCTCCGGAACTTGTTCTGCGTACGTTACAACACCTTCTTGATCAACAACAACCACAGCTCTTGAATGAAGTCCTTTCATCGGGCCATCAACGATTTCTAATCCATAATCTTTTCCAAACTTACCATCTCTGAAATCAGAATGATTAACTACATTTTCTAATCCTTCTGCTCCACAGAATCTAGCTTGTGCAAATGGTAAATCTCGAGATACACAAAGAACTTTAGTATTTGATAAGTTACTTGCCTCTTTATTAAATTGTCTTACTGAAGCAGCACAAACTCCCGTGTCTATTGATGGGAAAATATTTAAAACAACTCTTGATCCTTTATAATCTGAAAGTTTAGATACTGATAAATCCGTGTTTACTAGTTCAAAATCTGGAGCCGCTTCGCCTACTTTAGGTAAATCTCCATTTGTATGTATTGCGTTTCCGCCTAATGTTATTGCCGCCATTTTTGTGTTTTTTTATCTAAATAAATAGATGGGTTTATTTTACTTCAAGTTTACACATAACAAGAGAAATAAAAAAATTTTTAGGGTTTTAAACTTAATAATTGTTTTTATAGTAACACAAACATTTAATAGCTATTAGAAAAACCAATATATTTAACATTACTAAACTATATAAAAACCCCACTTGTCAAATGACAAGTGGGGTTTTTATATTTTTAAAGCAATTCTTTTATTAAGAATCTATCGACCCCATAACTCGCTGCATAAAATTATTTAATGCCTCTTTTTTAGGAGTACCATCCTTAATCATTTTATTCACTTCGATAGCTCCGTACATATTAGAAATCAACTCCCCTATCACATCTAGTTCTTGATCTTTTAAAGAAGGAACTTCCGTAAGCATTTCTAATGTTTCAATTGTTTCTACAACAAAATCTTCATCATTCTCCTCAATAAAAGAAGTAAGGTGTTTAATTATTGGCAACTTCATCTACTAGTTCTTTTAGAATGTCAAACTTATTTGTCTGCACTTGATTTACGAAAACTCCATTTTTAAAAGTAGCAAACGTTGGAAGGTTATCCACAGTAGCCATTTTCCTTGATTCAGGGTTTTTTTCGGCATCCACTATAACGAATGCAGTATCATTCTTTTCTGAAGCTAATTTTTTAAATTTAGGCTTCATTATTCTACAGTTTCCACACCAAGTTGCAGAATACTGCACTACTACTGTAGTATTATCTTTTATTACCTCAGAAAGGTTATCTGTCGTTAACTCTTGAATCATAATTCATAAAATAAAAAGGAACTTCTCTAAAGTATAGACTTTAGAGAAGTTTATAAATAATTATTTCTTAGTGAGAAGCTAAGTAAGAAGCTACTCCATCTCTATTAGCTGACATAGCATCTTTTCCTTCTTCCCAATTTGCAGGACATACTTCGCCATTTTTTTGAACATGAGCGTACGCATCAATCAATCTCAAAAACTCAGCTACATTTCTTCCAACAGGCATATGATTTATTCCTTCATGAAAAACTGTTCCTTCTTCATCGATTAAATAGGTAGCTCTATAAGTTACGTTATCTCCGTCTACAGTTACAACACCAGTTTCTTCATTATAAGTTTCATTAGTAACGTCTAAAATTCCTAAAGTACTAGAAAGGTTACGATTAGAATCTGCTAAAATTGGATATGTTACACCTTCTATACCTCCATTATCCTTAGATGTATTTAACCAAGCGAAATGAACTTCTGGAGTGTCACAAGAAGCTCCTATAACGATTGTATTCCTTTTTTCAAATTCAGCTATCGCTTCTTGAAAAGCATGTAATTCTGTTGGACATACAAAAGTAAAATCCTTTGGGTACCAAAACAATATTACTTTCTTGTTATTGTTTTTAGCTTCTTCCAATACGTTAAGTTTGAAAGTATCTCCCATATCGTTCATTGCATCAACGTTTAAATTCGGGAATTTTTTACCTACAAATGCCATTTTTTGTTTTTTAAAATGTGATTAATTAATTTTTGAAGTGGCAAATATACATCTCATTACTGAACATATATAATGAGGTAATTTTAATTTTCTATACGTTGATAGTTTTTTCTAATACATTACAATTCCTTCATTGATCAACAAATATTCCTACAAAAAAAGAAAATACCTTACATAAATTACGGATAAATTGTCCTTTTTACACGATGATTTACACTTTGTTAGATCTATTTTTGTATTTTCGCTAAGTAAACTTAGCCTATAAATTTAAAAGTTGAAGAACTTTATTAGACATACAGTATTCGCATTTTTAGTGTTTTCTTCTGTAAACACTTTTGCCCAATCTATACTAGATTCGGATAGCATTCAATTATATATTGAAAGAGCCGAAGAATTCTTAGAAGAATATAAATATCAGCAAGCGTTAGAAAAAGCAAATGCTGCCCTCAAAAGCGCTAAGTATAATAACGATGATAAAAGTTTAGCTAAGATATATGATTTAATCGCTCAGATTCACGAATTAAACGAACAAGAAAGCGAAGCTATCACCAATTACATTACTGCATTAACATATGCTGCCAGTGCAAAAAGCAGTAAACTAAAAGCCAAACTAGTAAATAGTCTAGGTACTTTATATATTAAACACGATGAAACGAAATATAAAGGTATAAAACGTTTTAAACAAAGTCATGATATCGCTAAAGGAATAAAGGATACCGTGAAAATGGTAACACCTCTATTGAACCTAGCCGAGCATTATATAGACAATAATGACTATAAAACTAGTGATGGATACCTAACGAAAGTGAGAGCGATAATTGGTTCTGAGCTGAATATCGAAAGTCCACAAAAAATTAAGTTAAGTAATTTACTCGGAAAGTACTTTTTACGTGTAAGAAGGTATGAACGGGCAAACGAACATATTGATAATGCAATAGGTTTTGCTGAGGAAGAAATCGAAATTCATAAGACTGACAAAAACAAAAG
Source organism: Aquimarina amphilecti (assembly GCF_900109375.1). Lineage (GTDB taxonomy): Bacteria > Bacteroidota > Bacteroidia > Flavobacteriales > Flavobacteriaceae > Aquimarina > Aquimarina amphilecti. Next base: position 92,325 of record NZ_FOAB01000001.1, on the reverse strand, counting down.
ACTTATATCTAGCTTTCACGTTCAGCTTGCCACAGCTTATCATACTAAATATAAGGTCTATAAATCTCAAAAAGAATTTGAATTAGCAACCGTTTTTTTAGAAAAACATTACGAACACATTTCTAAATCAAAAGATTTTATCAAGGAAATAGAATTACAAAAAGCCATCATAGAGAATAATGTTGATCAAATGAAAGATCAAGTAGAACAAGCTAATAAAAAAGATGCTAAAAACTACTCTAAAGAAATAAAATGGCATATTATCACAATTCTTGGTGTTGTCCTTATATTAATATCTCTAGCATTTTTAATTAGTGCATATAAAAATAATTTGCAAAAGAAAAAGCTAAACAATGATCTAATTGAAAAGAATAAAGAATTAGTTAATGCTAAAGAGACCGCTGAACAAGTTTCTACTTTAAAGTCTCAGTTTATATCTACGGTAAGTCATGAATTAAGAACTCCTCTTTATGGAGTTATTGGTCTTACTTCTTTATTAATGGAACATCCTGAAGAAAAAAAGAAAAACGAATACCTAGAGTCACTTAAATTTTCAGGAGATTATTTACTCGCCTTAATTAATGATGTATTACAATTAAGTAAGATTGAAACTAATGAAGTAAAGTTAGAAAAAGTTTCTTTTGATATAAGGTCTCTTGTTGAAGGAATTGTAAATTCTTTACATTCTAAACAAAAGCACAATAGTAATACTGTTCATATTGATATTGACAAAAATATCAAGAGTACCCTACTTGGAGATTCCGTAAGATTATCTCAAATATTAATCAACTTGATTGGTAACGCTCTTAAATTCACCAATAATGGTAATATTTGGATCAAAGTAAAGAGTTTAGGATTAGAAGGTGATATCCACAAACTACGTTTTATTATAAAGGATGATGGTATAGGAATCCCTGAAAGTAAACAAGCAACTATTTTTGATAATTTTGCTCAGGTAAAAAATCAAAATCAAGAATACGAAGGTACAGGTTTGGGCTTAGCAATTGTGAAAAAATTAATTCATCTACATAACAGTGAAATTTTAATTAATAGTGAAGAAGGAGTTGGATCAGAATTCACATTTGATCTAAGCTATGAAAAAGCTGTAAAAGAACAAGATATCGCTTCGCAAACTGGTGAAACAATCAGTATCGGTACTACTAACTTTAATATTTTAATTGTAGATGATAATAAAATCAATCAAATCGTTACTCAAAATATATTAAAGAAAAAAGGATACACCTGTAACCTAGCCAGTAATGGTATGGATGCCATAGATATGGTAAAAAGTGAAAGTTTCGATTTAATCTTAATGGATATTAACATGCCAGAAATGAATGGATTAGATGCAACGACAGTGATCAGAACTTTTAATTCTCATATTCCTATTATAGCACTTACGGCAGTAGAAGAAGGTGAAATAAGAGATCAGGCCTTATCTGTAGGTATGAACGATGTAATCATAAAACCTTATGATACTCAACAATTCTTCCAAACCATAATGAAGAATATTTCTAAAGTAAAATACATCAGTTAGATTTCAATTAGTATCTACTATTTATTCTGTTAAAGCTTATTCTTTTTATTCTTGAATATATTATTTTAGAGCAAAAATTCAAGCTTACTATACGACATGAACTCAAAAAACAAAGGTTTTAACACCATATGTACTCACGTTGGAGAAATTGAAGACAAACAATTCAAAGGTGCAATATCTCCTATTTATTTATCTACTTCGTATGCTTTTGAAGACGTAGATATAAAAAGATACCCTCGTTACTTTAACACTCCTAATCAAGAAGCGCTTTGTAAAAAAATCGCACAACTAGAAAAAGGAGAAGCTTCTTTAATTTTCGGAAGTGGTATGGCCGCAATAAGTACCGCTTTGTTAGCATTTTTACAAAAAGGAGATCATATAGTTCTACAGAGGACGCTATATGGCGGAACTGCAAATCTAGTAAATGAGGAATTTAGCAAATATGGTATAGAATATTCTTTTGTTGATAATCAAGACGTTAATGGTTTTGAAGAAAAAATAAAAGAAAATACTAAAGTTATTTATATCGAAACTCCTTCTAACCCACTTTTGACTATAACCGATATAAAAGCAATATCAGTACTAGCGAAGAAAAAAGGAATAGTAACTATGATTGACAACACCTTTGCTTCTCCTGTAAACCAAAATCCAATCGAGTTAGGGATTGATGTTGTAATACATTCCGCCACTAAATACTTAGGAGGTCATAGCGATATTTTAGCAGGAGCAGTTGTTTCATCCGAAGAGAATATGGAACAAATTTTTCACCTCGCAAAAAACTTGGGAGGTAGTTTAAGTGATTTTACAGTTTGGATGTTAGAAAGAAGTATTAAAACATTAGGACTACGTGTAAAACAGCAAAATAAGAATGCCAAGAAGATGGCAAAATGGCTAGAAAAACATGATGACATACAGGCTGTTTACTATCCTGGATTGAAATCCCATCCAGATTATCAATTGGCGAAAAGTCAAATGAAAGGATTTGGAGGAATGCTCTCTTTTGAATTAAAAGAAGGACTTGACGCTAGCAAGTTTCAAAAAGAATTAAGACTAATCAAAAGTTCTATGAGTCTCGCTGGAGTAGAGAGTACTATTCTATCTCCTACCCTAACATCCCATGCTTTATTAACGGAAGAAGAAAGAAAACATCAAGGAATCAATAATGGCTTACTTCGTTTTAGTGTCGGTATTGAAGAAACTGAAGACCTTATTATCGACATAGAACAAGCATTACATAAAATAAAGATTTTAGAACTTGAGCAATAAAATGAAATTAGACATTCTAGCTATTGGAGCACATCCAGATGATGTGGAATTAAGTTGCTCAGGCACTGTTGCGAAGGAAGTAGACAACGGAAAAAAAGTTGGAATACTAGACCTTACAAGAGGTGAACTTGGCACGAGAGGTACTCCAGAAACACGAGATCAAGAAGCAAAAGATGCTGCTAATATCCTAGGAGTTTCTGTTAGAGAGAATTTAGGTTTTAGAGATGGTTTTTTTAAAAATGATGAAGCTCACCAATTAGCTATCATTGAAATATTAAGAAAATATCGCCCAGAAATAGTTCTTTGTAATGCAATTAAGGATCGACATATCGATCATGGAAAAGGAAGCCAACTAGTTAGTGACGCTTGTTTCTTATCTGGCTTACGTAAAATAGAAACTTCTATTGATGGTAAAAAACAAGAAGCCTGGAGACCTAAAAAAGTATATCATTATATTCAATGGCAAATTATCGAACCAGATTTTGTTGTAGATGTTAGTGGTTATATGGGTAAAAAAATGGAAAGCGTTATGGCCTATAAAACTCAGTTTTATGATGCCAAAAGCGATGCGCCTTCTACACCTATTTCTAGTAAAAATTTTAAAGAAAGTATTCGTTATCGAGCAGCAGATTTAGGAAGAATAATAGGAGTTGAATACGCTGAAGGGTATACTGTAGAACGCTATCCCGCAGTGAATTCCATTTTTGACTTAATTTAATTTCATTTTTTCTTTTGCGGAAAGCAAGAAATACCTTATTTTTGCAGCCGAAATTAAATGGTGGTTGTAGCTCAGTTGGTTAGAGCGCCTGATTGTGGTTCAGGAGGTCGTCGGTTCGAAACCGATCTTCCACCCTTTTAAAAAAAAAAGACTCTGTATTTATGTACAGAGTCTTTTGTTTTCAAACAGTTTCGTTTAAAAATAAATCATTCTTTTCCTATACCATCGACTATAAGTCTTTTTTCTCTATTTGCTACTTCCCAAGCTGTATAAAAAACTAATTGTGCCCTTTTGGTCATAAGCTCATATTCAATTTTGTCTGGAGTGTCTGTAGGTTTATGATAATCTTCGTGAACCCCATTAAAGTAAAATATTATAGGAATATTGTTTTTTGCAAAATTATAATGATCACTTCTATAATAGAATCTATTAGGATCATCTTTTGCATTATACGTGTAATCCAAATTCAACTTAGTATATTCATTGTTTACTTCTTCACTTATATTGTGCAATTCAGTACTTAACCTATCACTTCCTATTAAATAAATGTAATCATTCTTATCCTTCTCTTCATGATCCTTATCAATCCTTCCTATCATATCAATATTAAGGTTTGTAACGGTATTTTCTAAAGGAAAAATTGGATTTTCTGTATAAAACTTTGATCCATATAAACCTTTTTCCTCTCCTGTTACATGCAAAAACAGAATAGATCTTTTAGGTCCTTGCCCGTTTTCAGCCGCTTTGGCAAATGCCTCAGCAATCTCTAATATACTTACAGTTCCCGAACCATCATCATCTGCTCCATTATATACATTCCCATCACTATCAACACCAACATGATCGTAATGAGCAGATATTACCACTATTTCATTCGGCTTCTCTACTCCTTTTATATACGCTAATACATTTTCTGAGGATTTGATACCTCCTCTAAAATAACTTTCAGGTATTTCTTGATAATAATCATCGTCACCTAATGGAGAAGAAATACCCATTCGTTTATATTGTTCTTTTAAGAATTCTGCAGCTTTCTTTTGTCCTGGCTCTCCAGTATCCCTTCCTTCAAATTTATCGTCGGCAAACGTAAATAAATAATCCTTAAGTTCCCCTGAAGTAATAGTCTCTGCATACGATGTTACATCTAACTTAACTTCTTTAGAATTGGAGCCATCTGTATTTGATGATTTTTGTGAACTACCACACGAGTATAGCAGTAGTAGCACACCAAATACAACTATAATATTTTTCATTTAATTCTTTTTTATAACTCCATGCAATATACAGATTTAGAGAGAGATCAAATAGTGAATATTTTCTTAAAAGAAATATCCTGAAATTATTTTGTATTTTTTTTTTAGAATTGAAAAAAGGTACTATATTTGCACCCGCATTCAGGGAATACCTGATGAGACTAAACACTGGAGAAATGGCAGAGTGGTCGAATGCGGCAGTCTTGAAAACTGTTGAGGGTCACACCTCCGGGGGTTCGAATCCCTCTTTCTCCGCAAAAAGCCTTGTAATCTTTTGATTCACAAGGCTTTTCTTTTTTAGTTGATAAAATCGTTGACAGAAAGATGTTTTTTATTAGTAGGTATTCATAAAAACTATGAAATTCTTTCTTTAAATACCCTTGACCTGACAATTACTACAACTGTTCCCACATTTTATCAGCATTAAGCCTAAAAGTTCCCAAATGATCAAAACTACACTCTGATGGCGCTATTATTGATAAAAACGATTCTTCTTTTTTATTTCTATACAAATGATAAATTTCTCCTACAATTGGCTCAAAAGTAAACTTAGCATTATAAATTAAATTATTATACTCAAACTGTTCCATTAAAGTATCATATTGGGCTTTTAACTCATCATACTTTGCCTTTACCTGTTTATTCACCTTATGAACGTTGGTGTTTTTCCAGGCTACAGTATCTGGGATTGTTATAATAGGAGCACCTACTCCTGTTGCGTATGGTTTTAACGCAGCATCATACTTTTTTTCATCTTCATTATAAACTACCTGATCCGGTTTTTTATCACTCATTAGTATCGTTTTGAAATTTTATTATGGGTAATCTGTTTTTGTCTCGAACATTTAAATCTTCCATCTTCAAAAGTACGTTTTTTAAGATGTTTTGTTTTTCTCCCTTGCACTCTTTTACGCCACATCCTAAAACTAGATGGCTTCATTTCATTTCGCATTAAAGTAATCACTTCTTGCTCCTTTAATCCAAACTGCATAAGAATTGCATCAAAAGGAGTTCTATCCTCCCAAGCCATCTCTATAATTCTATCGACATCACGTATTGTTAAATTTTTTTGCATTTTTTTTTAAATTTTTCTATTCGGTAATGTATGTTTCTTTAAAATTCTATACCCTTCTTTTTTCACTAAAGCATCATCCTTCATATTCCATAAAGTATCACTTGCTCTTCTCCTAGTGGTATCCATATCGACTATTGGAAAAGGATAGTCTTCTCCTAATACAAAATTATTAAACTGTTGCTCCATTGGAGGCATTTTATGAGGTTCATGAATGTAAGCCAATGGAACATTTTTTAGCTCTGGAACCCACTTTTTTATAAAGATTCCTTCCGGATCATGCTCTATACTATTTTTAACTGGATTGTATATCCTAAGTGTGTTAATTCCAGTTTCACCAGCCTGCATCTGCAATTGAGGAAAATGAATACCAGGTTCAAAATCCAAGAACATACTCGATAAATGTGCACTTGCATTTTGCCATGGTTGCCAAAGATTATGTGTAAAAAAGGAAACTACCAAAGCGCGCATTCTAAAATTAATGTACCCTGTTTCCTTCAAGCAGCGCATACAAGCATCAACCAAGGGATATCCTGTTTTTCCTTCCTTCCAAGCTAATTGATATGCATCAGAAATTTGTTTCTTTAATTTTCGATATCCTTTGTTAATACTCTCAAACTCCATAATATCCTCCATTTCGAACTTTTGAACAAAGTGCACCTGCCATTGTAGTCTAGATGTGAAAGCGTCAATCTGTTTTTTATTATCTAACACTTCTCTTCGTTGAACTGCATATTGCCAAACCTGACGAATTGAAAGATTTCCCCATGCTAAATACGGAGATAGTCGACTACATCCTCTACGAGCCAATTCTGGTTTTGAAATATGAAAACTATAATTTTTATAACGACCTTTAAAAAAAGAGGTTAGATATTCATACCCTTTTGTTGTTCCACCTTGTTGAAAATTATTAGCTAAGGAAGTATTTAAACTAACCACATTAAAAATCTTCTCAAGCTCTAAGATCTTTTTAATAGTAATAAAACTATTTGGATTTGGATCAAACATAAACGGCTGTTGATTCATATAATGTTCACAATCCTCTCTCCAATTCTCTCTGTTTTTCAAACCTCTATGTATGCCATTGTTTGTGTTTTCTACCCACTGGATTAAATTATTTTTACAAAACCTAGAAAATGCTTTATCTCTTTCATACGTTAACCGGATACCGGTTTCTTGATGAGAAAACACTTGATCGATTTTCCAGAATTGTTGTAAAGTTCCAATAGCATGAATAACCTCAGAAGACACACACAATACCTTTGTATTATAAACCTTTAACTGATTATTTATATCATCTAACGATTGTTTTATAAAATCCCAATGGCGTTCACTATAATGCTTATCTTCTTTAAGCGAATTCTCGAAAACATATAATAACAATGTTGGATTAACTGCATTTATAGCATTATACACCGCTTCATTATCTTGTAATCTCAAGTCACGTTTAAACCAAACTATATTAACATGTTCTTTATCAGTATTCATTGGGGTTTTCTATAATATGATTAGCTTTTTCCTTCAGTTTGTATAATTTCTCCTTATCCATTTTATGTAACAAATTAAGCATCATGGACATTCGTTGATTATTTTTAAAATATGATTGTTTTTCATCTAAAAAATTCCAGTATAACGCATTAAATGGACAAGCATCTTCTTCGTGTTTTTTTGAGACTTTATAATGACAACCTTTACAATAACTGCTCATTTTATTAATATAACTACCACTAGATACATATGGTTTTGTTGCCACCAATCCTCCATCTGCGAATTGACTCATTCCACGAGTATTTGTAATCTCTACCCACTCGATAGCATCAATATAAACACCTAAGTACCATTGATCAACCTCATCCGGATCTGTCATTGTTAATAAAGCATAATTACCGGTAATCATTAATCGCTGTATATGATGTGCATAAGCATCATCAAGGCTTTGTTTAATTGCAGAACGCATACAATTCATCTTAGTTTCTCCTGTCCAATAAAATGAAGGAAGGCGGTTATGATTATCCAACTTATTAAGATTCTTATAATCAGGCATTTTTGCCCAATACATTCCACGCATATACTCTCTCCAGCCAAGAATTTGACGAATAAATCCTTCTACCTGAGATATATCTATTTCATTTTTGTTTTCTCTCCAATATTCTATTGTTTTGGAAATCACTTCCATTGGATGAAGCATTTTGGTATTCATTGCAAAGGAAAGCCTACTATGAAATAAATACTTTTCATTAGGATGCATTGCATCTTGATAATCTCCGAAATATACCAACAGGTTTTCGCAGAAATACGTCAAAAGAGACAAACAGTCCTCTCTCGATGTTGGCCAATTAAATTCCTTTGAATCTATATTACCTATAGTATTAACCTCAGATTTTTGGATAAGCTCCACCAGATCACTAACATTTTTATAAAAATCTTTCTTTCCCGGAATCTTAGGATTTCCCGTCCATTTTTTTCTATTGCTTTGATCAAAATTCCATTTTCCTCCTTCTGGATCTTTCTTTGTAATCATTAGAACATCATACTTCTTTCGCATATCACGATAAAAGTATTCCATCATATATTGTTTTTTACCTTTAAAAAAAATCAATAGATCTTCTCTCGAAGTTAAAAAGTGTTCCGTATCAAAAACCTTTGTTTCTATAGACAATTCGTTGCAAAAGTTTTTTAATTGAGTATCCAATCTATATTCGTCCGGAAGTTGATATTCAAACTTTGTTATATTCTTCTCAACTATTATTTCTTTTAAATTCTCAACTAAACTTTGTTTATTATTTCCATGATCTAATTCGTAATAAACAATAGTAAACTTATTATTTCTTAACCAAGAAGCGAAGTTTCTCATACTCTGAAAAAAACCTACAACCTTCTGAATATGATGTTGTGTATAATCAGTTTCCTGTCGCATTTCTGCCATAAAATAACAAACATCCTCTTTCTCATCGCTAAACCAGGAGTGATTATAATTTAATTGATCGCCAAGTAATAAGCGTAGTTTCATATACTAAAATAAGGTTTGTTGTAACCAAAGGTTTTCAAATTTCTGTTGCGGGTCATATCGTTCTGATTGTAACTTAACATTAAACTTCCTATCTCTTGGATCATTACCAACTCCCGAAACATATTGCCAGTTACCATAATTACTATGCACATCATAATCAATAAGCAAAGACTCAAAATACGCAGCTCCAATTCTCCAATCTAATCCCAGTTCTTTTGCAAAATAAGAAGCTACATTTTGCCTACCACGATTACTCATCCATCCTGTATTATGAAGTTCGATCATATTAGCATTTACAAATGGCTCATTAGTCTGTCCCAGAATCCATTGATTAATACTATCCATATCTTCTAACCAAGAATATTCTTTATAAAGAATTCCCTCTAACTTAAAAAGATCATTACCATGCTTAAGAGAAACATACTTGAAAAAATCCCTCCAAATAAGTTCAAAAATCAACCAATAAGTACTTTGGTTTTTCTGAACTTTCTTTTCATAATCCAATAACTGATAATAGATAGTACGGGCAGAAATTGATCCATTCGCTAACCAAGCAGATAATTTTGAGCTATACCCAGTACCCAATAATCCATTTCTTGTTTTTTTATAAAATGATATTTTATTAGTCTTCCAAAAATAATCTTCAATTCTTAACAATCCTTTACTTTCTCCTCCCTCAAAAGGAAATGCAGTTCGGGAGTCTATTTCAAACTCATCAAACCCAAGTGTTCTTAAAGATGGAATACTAGTTGGATTTTCTAACACATTATCAATAGCCATAGAAGTAATCGAAATTTCTGATCGTACCTTTGCTAGTTTCTCGCATTGTTTTCTAAAAACAGTAAAAATTTTTGGTATTTCATTTATTGCAAAAGGAATATCATCTGGATGATAAAGAAATTGATCGTAAGATTCAACCCACTCCAAATCTGGTTTATTTGTATTATCTCTTGCAGCCTCTAAAACAGTCACTTCTTCCGTAGTCCATTCTTTTTGGAGATATACGGCATCTACATTATAGTCTTTTATAACTTCTGGAATAATTTGTTCTGGAGGATTATAATAGGTAAGCAAAGTGACATTAAGTTTAGCTAAATTTTCTCTTAATTCGGTGATACTTTCAATAAGGAACCTAGCTCTGTATTTTTCAGTTTTTTTAAAACCATATTTATTTAACTTAAACAACCTTGGATCAAAACAAAATACAGCAATAACTTTATCATTACTAGATGTAGCTTTAGTCAACGAAGCATTATCGCTAACTCTAAGATCATTTCTAAACCATACAAGTCCTGTTTTTATCATATAATCAATTCCTAAGAAAAGTTCTTTTGTCGGTTCTTATTATTCCTACATCTATTGCTACAATACTGTACTTCTTCCCATACTTTTTCCCATTTTTTCCTCCAGGTAAAAGGCCTTTCACAGACTTTACATACTTTAGTAGGTAGATGAGATTTTTTCATTTTCTATTTTGTTTAATAAATTTACAAAATACTTAAACAAAATTATAATGATATTAGAATTTTAACAAGATAAAAACGTTTATACACCGGATATTGGCAATTACATCTAATCAAAGAACTATATCAACACTCTAAGGTAACACGAGTATTTATGAATTGAAAAAATAGAGAATAAAACTCAACAAAAATATCACTAACCATAAAAAAGTTCGCAACCAATTAATCTTGATTAAATTATGTAATAGTTTATCATCTACGAGTTTTTTTGAAATACGATTATGCATTGGGACAAACTTGGAAAAAGTTAAAACCCAAACTCCTGTAACAAGTATTAGATATACGAAGTTATAAATAATAGGTCTTTCAAAAGCATTAATCAAAGCTATCACTAACTGCCCAATCATAAGTGGCGCTACAACGATTCCGATACGCAATGTATAGGCTTGATGCCATTTTAATAAATCATCAATCTGAAAATATCTGAAACTAGGATAAACTACTAATTGTACTAATAAGATCAACACCAAAAGTCCAAAATCTAAGATCAACTGTATTATTCCAAGATCCATTTATTAAAAATTTGGTATTTCTGAAGCTCTCGCGTAAGGAAACTCTTCAATTTTCTCCAAAGCATAATATGTATTTAATCCAGATATACCTACTGTATTCGTTAAACCTAAATCCAAATCTAATTGATCAGTAATAATTTCTTCAGGAAGAATTAAGTGTTTTATCTCTCCTATCATTAGAATTGTTCCATTAAGAGGAATTTCTATTGCCTCTAAAAACTGTAATCCAACTTTAAGATTACTTTCTCTTACAAAAGGAGCTTTAAAATCTGTGATAAATTCTTCTGTTAAACCACATTTTTCGAATTCCGAATCATTCCTATCCAGTTTAGCTGAAGTATAATGGGCATTTTTAACAAACGATTGGTGAATGTGGTTAATCGTATACTGTTTATTTTGCATTATATTTTCATACGTATGCCTTGGCACCTCTCCTATTGGTCTCATAATAAAACCCATAAGAGCAGGATCACTTCCTAAATGCACTACAGAACTAAATATTGCTACATTTGTTTTCCCGGTATCATCGATTGTGCCAATAAGATTTGCTGGTTTTATCCCAGAAACTGAATTTATAATTTTCAAGCGCTTTACGCGCTCCATATTTTCAATCTGTTCTTTTGTATAATGCATGTGTAATTTCTAATTATGGATACAACTAAGACTTTATTACTAGTTATTTAGGTAATTCTGCAACTCTGTAATTTTATCGGATGTTCTAAAAACACCGCCGTAATAAGAGGTAACTGTTGCAGAAGTATCATCCTTAATCCCCCTTGAGGATACACAAAGATGTTTCGCATCAATAATAACAGCTATATCTTCCGTTTGCAAAATTTGTTTTAACTCCATTGCAATTTGATTAGTTAACCGCTCTTGCACTTGTGGCCTCTTTGCGAAATATTGTACTATTCTATTTAATTTAGACAAACCAATCACTTTACCAGAAGAAACATAAGCAATATGAGCCTTACCAATTATTGGAACAAAATGATGTTCGCAATTAGAATAAAATGTGATATTTTTTTCTACTAGCATTTGTTCGTATTTATATTTATTATCGAATAATGCTACTTTTGGTTTATTTTTAGGATCTAATCCCGAAAAAATTTCTTCTATATACATTTTTGCAACGCGATCAGGAGTACCTTTCAACGAATCGTCTGTAAGGTCGAGCCCCATAACCTCCATAATCTCCTTAAATAAATGTGATATTTTTTTCTTTTTCTCATCATTAGATATATCAAAAGCATCTCTTCTCATAGGGGTTTCCATCCCTGTGCTTATATGATCATCTCCTATTTCTTCAATAGAAAATCCATTTAAATTATACCCATTAGAATTCATCAATGTTTCTATCCCTACTTTCATCTAGTTTATAATTGTATTTTGGCAATGCATAAAATTTTGATTTAAAAATTTTATATAACATTTTCCGTTTAAGTAATAATTTACATTCTCAAAGTTACAAAACTGTTTAACTATTTTCGTTATTAGTTAAACAATAATTAACATATGTTTTATTTTTTACCTAAGAATTACAATAATATCCTTACTGTTTTGGCATAACCTTTAATTTCCTTATCTAATATTTGTCCAATTAAGAGTTTGTTGTATTTTTGGATTCTGTTTTAATCTAAACGAAAGTATAGTTCAATTCAGAGCCCCATAAATATTTAGAACTTCCCTGATTGCTGTCGGTAATAAAATATTTTTATTTTTGCCGCTAATAAAAGCACGAATCTTTTAACCAAAAACCGTTTTAATGAAATCTTTTCGAATTTTTCTTTTTACTTTCTTTCTATTTGTTATCCAATTAGGGTATACACAAGTACGAAATGAATACCAAATTTCTTTTGAAAATGCTGTGCATCATGAAGCTCAGATTAATGCGGTATTTACCAATTTAGAAAGTGGCACAATCTCTCTAAGAATGAGCAGAACCTCTCCTGGTAGATATGCATTACATGAGTTTGCAAAAAACGTTTACGATGTTAAAATCACAGACAGCAAAGGAAAAGATGTTACTGTTACAAGACCAAATCCATACCAATGGGATGTTTCTGGTCATGACGGTACTTTAAATGTTTCATACATCCTATTTGCTGACAGAGGAGATGGTACATATTCTCAAATTGATGAAACTCATGCACATTTAAATATGCCAGCAACTTTCATGTATATTCCTACATTAAAAGATCGTCCCGTACAGGTTACATATCAGGTAAGAGAAGATCTAAATTGGAAAGTTGCAACTCAATTGATTCCACTAGGAGGTAATGCATTTTTAGCACCTAACCTTCAGTATTTTATGGATAGTCCGGCACAAATCAGCAATCATACAGTAAAAGAATTCAAAGTAGCTTCTGGAGGAACGGAATATACTATAAAGCTAGCTTTACTTCATCAAGGTACAGAAGAAGAAGCTGATCAATATTTTGAACAAATAAAGAGCATTGTAGAACAAGAAAAAGCAGTTTTCGGAGATTATCCAAATTTTGATTATGGAGAATATACATTCCTAGCTAGCTACATGCCTCAAGTTTCAGGAGATGGAATGGAGCATAGAAACTCTACTGTTTTAACTAGCACCTTAAGCCTTGCGGATGGAGGTATGGAGAAAAACATTGGTACAGTAGCGCATGAATTTTTTCATGCTTGGAATGTAGAACGTATTAGACCGATATCACTAGAACCTTTTGATTTTGAAAATGCAAATATGTCTGGTGAGTTATGGTTTGCGGAAGGGTTTACTAGCTACTACACAAATTTGATTTTATGTAGAGCTGGTATTATTACTAAGGATCAATACATTGCTGGATTAAGTAAAACATATAACTACGTATGGAACTCTCCTGCCCTACAATATTTTAATCCGATCGAAATGAGCTACCAAGCTCCTTTTGTAGATGCAGCAACATCCATAGACCCAACTAATAGAGGTAACACCTTTATATCTTACTACTCTTACGGAAGCATGCTAGGGCTTGCATTGGATTTATCTCTTAGAGATAAAGATGATCTGAATCTAGATGATTACCTTAAACTAGTATGGACAAAGTACGGAAAAACTGAAATCCCTTATACAATAGAAAACTTATTCTTTACTTTAAGAGAATATGCAGGAGAATCTTTTGCAGATGACTTTTTTGAAAAATACATTTTTGATAGTCAAACTCCTGATTTCAAAAAACTACTTGGATCTGTTGCAATATACCCTAAGACAAATAGCAAAAAAGCATATTTAGGAGCGGATATTACATTTGACAAAGACGACAATGCAATGGTTTCTAAATATGTGAAAAAAGGAACACCTGCCTACACTATTGGTTTAGCAAAAGGAGATGTAATCGTAGCGATCGATAATAAATCTTTTTCAGATATCGATCAATTCAACGATGTTATCAGCAAATATAAACCTGGTAAAAAAGCTACACTTATATACAGAAGGCTTGGTATTGAGAAAAAAGCTTTAGTAAAATTTGGTGTTGACCCTGAAGTCATTATCACACAGTTTTCTAAGCCAAGTAAAAAAGCTTTACTAAAAAGAGAGAATTGGTTAAAAGCAAAATAATTTGTTTTTGACTTATAGAAATAAAAAAGTCGACAATGTTTATTGTCGACTTTTTTATATTTAGCAACTAAAGAGCAGCCCTACAACGATCAAGATCGCTCCTAGCTCTATCCAACTGTTCTCTAGCTTTTTCTAAAGCTGCTTTATATTCATCAAACTCTTGAAATTCTTTTTTCTGTTTAGCAAGCTGAGCTTTCAACTCTTTGATCTGCCTATACGAACTTACTATATTTACATACATTTTATATCTATATGTAGTATCATTTGGATCTATAGCTTCGTTTAGATCCCCTATTTCTGATTCAAGATTTCTATTTATATAATAGAGATTATCTTCTTTACCTGGTCTTTCTAAAGAATCTATTAGTTTTTCTATTTTAAACATCCCTTTAGAAAAATCTTTCTGAAATTTTGCATCTTTTTCTACAATTGCGGTACGTTCTCGTAAGACTTCATTTTCTTTAAAAGGTATTCTATCAAAATCAAAAAAGAATGCAGTAACAATTAATGCGGCTGTAAATAAAAATAGTAAGGCAAATTTTAAAACACTATTTCTTCTTTCTTTACTGTTTTTTGGTTTCATTTTCCGTAAATTATATTTAATTACACATTAATCTAATAAGAAGCTTCGTCTATTCTTAACATCAGGTTTAGCGATCACCTCTTCTTTCACAAATATATTAGAATCTGATTTTTTTCCAATATAATCAAGCTCATTTAGTTTCTTAAACAAAGAGAGCATCAATTTCGTAAAACTAGACACATTATACAAGGCTTTATTAATATCTGTATGTTGATATTCTAAATCCATCATTTCTATCAAAACATTTTCGAAGGCTCCCTGATTTAAATCACACCAATCCGATAAATAATTTAACAGCTCTTCTTTACCAGTTCCTACATATATATCCATATTATTTTTGATTACCCTTGCTAAAGACATTAGTTTAGTAATCATAGTAACTGGCGGCAAATGCCTATCATATAGCCTAAATTCTGGCAACATCCCCCCTAAATACTGTAATGTATTCTGAGTCAAGGTTAAAACCATCGTAGCTAGTTCATTAGACTGTTTCTTCTGATAAATCTTTTGTATAATGTTCATAGAATACTTTTCTATCGCATTAAAAAAAGTATGTATTTCAGTATAGATATATCGTAAATCCTGATGACTCTGTATAGACACACAAGGAGGAATAAAATCCTCTGCTAGAGAAGCAACACCATCATTAAATTCAATTCTTCCTATAGTAATATGATGCTTACCAAACTCTTCTTCATTAGCTTCTGATAAATTGATTATGTTAAGGCTGTACTCTGGCAACACAAATGGATGTCTCGGAGGCTCTTCTTCTGGATCCGCATCACCAACAGGAACTCTTCCATAAGGATCAACACTAAGAACTATATAACATTCTTCCTCCCCACTGTTAATCTTATATTCAGTATTAATAATACTTCCTTTCTGCTCTAATGCCGAAGAAATTTCTGGTGTAATATTAATAATATAACCTCCCTTAGTGATCGCTTTACACTTATTAAGCTGAATTTTTATTGTATCCTGACCGTCCATGGAAAAAACCATATCCACGGCGTCATCACCTGCTAAATCAGGTAATAAACCATAATTTATAGCATTTACATCCTTAGAACCTATTAATTGAGAAAAATTGGTAAACGCATTATCAGCCTCAATAAAATGATTCTTATTAATCTTCATCCCATCAATCCAATTGACACGATGATGATTTTTATTTTTTAATTCCATCTTTTTAAAATATACTTGTTATAGAACATTCAATTAAAATATACTCGTTTTCCGGTAATCAATGACAATGTTCTTTATACAGTTATTATCTTCATGAGTTAAATCTAAATCTTTTATAACAATACTTTTACCTTTTATTTTTTCACAAAATTCAATAAAAGTAGTTCGTTTTTTCTTTACGATAATTGGAAGATCCAAATTCCCACATAAATAATCCTTAAAATCTTTAGCCGTTAACTTCTTTGTAGACACTAAAATCAATTTAGACTTAAATGACTTTTCATTAATAAAAGGAGCTTTGAATTCATCCTTAGGATCATCCGCTACTGGATCATCTCCAATAGGATCATCTGGTATAACAGATACATCTCTTATTACTATATCATCTTTACGAATTTTTTCTTTTTTCTTTGGCAATACCTCTATAGTCTGTTTAGTAGAATACTTAAGTTCTCCGTTAACAATTAACGTAATCGTTTTCTTTCCTTCTGTACTATATATATATTCAGGACTTTTCTCTCTGGATGTTCCTCCTAAAGCATTCTCAAAGTTCCATTCCCAAGTTTCAGCATTTAACGTATTATCCTCTACCCTTAGTTTCTCACCAACCCTAATTCTAGGAGTCAAAATTTTAAACTTAGCTTTCTTAAGTGGGTCTAAAACTTCTTTTTTCTCTAAAACCGTAATTGTTTGAATTTTAGGACATTTCCCGTTCACAATTAATGAAACGTTATATTCTCCCGGCTTCTTAAAAGTGTGATACAATTTTCTTCTGGTATCTATAGCCGTACTATCACCAAAATCCCATTTCCATTCTAAAGCACCCAGAGTTTTATCTTCAAATTCAATAGACTCATCAACCCTTATTTCTGTTTCTTTAAAAGAAAATTCAATAACCTCACAAGGAACATAATCTACATACTTAAAGGCAAAAACTGTTGCCGTCACTAATATTGTTATTACAAAAAACAATATCACACTTTTATCTAAATGATAATTTGTTGTTTTACTTGATGTTTTCATTATTAATTGTTTTCTAAATAATTAACTTATCACTGTTATTTTGTAGGGAAAAACGTTTAAAGATTGTTGTTCTAAAATAGATAAAATATTACTTTTTAACGAATCCCATTCTACAGATGAAGTATTCTCCTGTTTATTTTCTAAAAGCTTTACCTCAATACAAGGAATAAGACCTTTAGAAACATGTATATCCGTCTTAAAACCTTTGGACACCTTTACCTCTTTTACTTTATTACTGCACAATTCATAACAAAGCGCTTTTACATCTTCTCTAGTAACAATTCTGTTCCTAGAAAGCAAAGCTCTTCTATACGCATTAAGTCTCTCTTCCATCCCTAGATTGTTCTTACCTTGGAATGTAGAAGTTAGAAACATACTTCCTTTTTGTTTAAGATCACTACCCTGATAGATACTAAGACTATTACCTGATTTAATCTGATTAGCATCTTCTCCACTAGTAGTCCAATACTCTACTAAAAGAGTATCCTTCTTTTTATATGGTTTCACCGAAATATAATTAGTCTCTTCAGAAGACTTTTTCATATCAGAAACCTTTTTCTCCAATAGAGAAATGTTTTGATTTAACTCATTAATATTAGATTGTAAAAAATCATTTCCAAAAAATGAAAAAGAAGCACTTTCGTCTTTCAACAACTCTATTAAGTGAATCAAATATTCTCTTGCTTTTCTATAATCTAACTTACTTACATTATCTCTTCTAATAACATAAGTTCCTTTATCATCTATCGCCGAATCATTTTCTCGTAATCTATACTCCTTACCAGAAGTATTAGAAATAGATTTTACATCTAAAAATAATTCTTGGGTACTTATTGGCACTATATCAATGTAATCTTTTAATTGGTAAGATATACTCTCCCACTTTCTGTTCAATCCAGGAAAAGCATTTACCGTACAGAAAACACTTTCTAAAATCGAATTATCTACGATTCTTGGAAACACAATCTTTATCCAATTAAAATCAGCTAAATCATCATGATCTTTCTGATTTATAAATTTAGAAAATTCTTCCGGCATATCAGCCTTAGAACTTAATGAAATATCAGATTTTATAGAAATAAAATGTTTTTTATATAACTTCTTTATCTGCTCTTCTATGTTCCTTGTCTTATTTGGCTTATAATCAAATATTGATTCTAAATTAATCCGCCTCGAAATATCACTGTTATAATACCCAGGAAAAGATTTAAACTCTTTATTATTAAAACTAAAACTTGCATTTTTAAGATGGTGATAAAAAAGTTCATTTTCCTGCACATCTAATAACTCAAAATAAAAGGAAACATCTTTTAAAGAAATTTTACTGTGCTCTGTTTTAATACCCAAATACAGAGTTGATGGTGGTAATGACCCTCCTGATTTTAAAGACAAATCAATAGGTGTTTTTCTTTTACCTTCTAACTCAAAGATTTTATTTCCACAAATCATTCTACTTACAGAAGCATCTATTAATTGACTCTTCTGAATCGGCGAAAAATATATATTTTTCAGCTCTGTACTGGCATTCTTTGTTTTTATCTTCTTTTTATAATATAATAAATGTTCAGGTGTTATCGTCGTCTTTTTCTCAATAGGCTCTGCATATACAATACCATGAGCAGGACGAGACCCATATAAAGTTTCTGGAGTCATTAATTGAATTAAACGCTCGGTAATTCTCGTTTGCGAATTATCAATTTCTCCAGAAATTTTTTCTATCTCAGAAGCACATGCACCAATTAGAAGAGATACTACAGGATCAAAAGAGCTTTCTATCTCATTCGGGGAAACTCCCCAAAGTGAAGCCGCCTTTTTGATCATTCTATTTTTTATTTGAACTTTATTTTCTGTACCCATAAACCCTATTAAAATGAAAGTGGAGCGATATAGAACCTTTCTAAGCAAGCAAATTGTTCATTCGTCCTACTTACAACTCCATTTACTTTTATCTCTACTAGTTTCTTTATTCTATTTAAACTTCCTCTATTTTTAAATTCTTCTTGCTGAATCGTCACATCTACAGTAACCTTTTTAAGTCTTTTTTCCTGAGAAACAATACTCTCGACCAAAGATTCCGAAATTGTGTTACGTAACTTATTAGTACTAGTAAGGTTATCAAAGTCTACATTCCAAATAGAGCATCCAAAAGATTCATCAAAAGTACATTCTCCAAAATAAGATGTGGTAATTAAATGAATATATCCAATAATAGATTGATTGAGATCACAGCTCTCAACTTCTTTATTTTTAACAATTTTAAATGTATCTAAAGGCAACTTATAATAAGAAGAATTCATACAAGATAATTTGTGTGCTTTAATTTACTTACAAAGTAAATGCAATTTAATAAAGATTTTATTTATCTACACTTCATAATTCAATAAACTAACCAAAAAAACAACAATCATTGATTTTATGATTTTATTTTAGTGTTATCAATACACTAAGAGTAGAAAATAAGCATAAGTTTTTTATATTTGTGTAAATTTTATTTTTCAAATGAATACACTTTTAAAAACATTATTTTTATTTATCATTATTGTTGGGGCAATGAGTTGTGGTGGATCTAAAAAAGCAGAACAAGAAGCTTTAGCCCAAGCAAGGAGAGATTCTATCGCACTAGCAAAACAAAATGCTATCTCACCAATTCAGAAAAAATATGGAGCAATATTGGGTGTTTCCCCAAAAAAAATAGACAATGTTCCTTTGTTTGAATTTATTGATGATTGGATGAATGCACCCTATTTATTAGGGGGAAATACTAAACAAGGAATCGATTGTTCTTACTTCACACAATATATTTATCACGATATCTACGGTAATCTAATTGAGCGCACTGCACAAAAACAATTTGATGCAAAAGACACGAGAAAGTTTAAGAAGCAACATAACTTTAAACAAGGTGATCTTATATTTTTCAACCACCAAGGTTCAGAACACAAAAGCATAACACATGTAGGTTTTTACCTTGGCAATAATAAATTTGTTCACTCTACTTCTAGAAAAGGAAATTCTGGAGGAAATGGAGTCCAAATTAGTGACTTAACCAAACAGCCTTGGAAAAAAATGTTTGTTGCTGGAGGCAAAAAACCTAAATTTAGCAACACAAACACTGTAGAAAACTAGAGAAGGAGCTCACATTCTTTACACCAACTAAACGAATGAAGAACAAAGAGATACAAGATATCTATCAAGAATTAACTACTACCTATCAAAATCTAAAAGCAGAAATTTTTGTTACTGAAATTTTAGAAAACTCTAGTGTTAATCTTACCGACATCGATGTTTTTAATAACAGTACTTTTTCTAGATCCTATAGAAGAGATGTAATTAATTTTAAAATAGACTCTTATTCTGGGAATACAGATAAACTACAATTTAACGTTGCTAGAAATGGCCTTTATGATACTTTACCAGAAGGACTCTTTCATGAACCTGTAAAAGCAAAAAGTAATATTTCTTTTACAGAATTACATCAAACACAAAAAAAACAAGAAAAAGATGCTCGATCTTTTTTCTCTCCTCTAGAAAATGAATTTTTCACCCAAAGGGTTAATATTGAAAAAAATGAACGGAAACTTATAAATGAGTTTGCGAATTTAAAGACAGATTTTCTTTTAAAATTTTGGAATTTAGACCCCGAAATCCCTTCTGATTACAGCATAAAACTTTTACAATTATTACCATATGTACACAAAATATCTGGTGAGATTGAATTAACCGCTTTAAGTCTAGAAAAAATTATAGGAGAAAAAGTAAGTATTGAAAAAAAATACAAAACTTTAGACGATAATATAAGTGACACATCTAAAGAGCATCAACTAGGAGTAGATTTAGTTTTAGAGTTAAAAGAAACAGTAATCTCTTATCCTTGTTGGGAAATAACCATAGGACCTGTAGACCAAAAAAATATTGATAAATACATAGTAAGTGGTGCTACTAAAAAATTTATTACTATCTTTTGTGACTATTTTATCCCTATGGAAATAGATACAAAAATTAACGTAACATACTCGAGTAAAGAAGAAACATTTGTATTAAATGAGACTAACGGTCCCAGGATGGGTCTAACAACTATGATATGAATTTGATATTACAATCTGCAGCATTAAATGCTGATTTTTTTAAGGTGGGAATAATACTATTAGCCGTTAGTGCTATTTTAATGGGAGTTGTTGCCGGGTTGAAAAAACTTTTTGTTAAAAACAAAAAGAAATTTTTACTATACATGCTGGTAGTTCTTTTATTATTTGCAGCTACAGCTTTATTAAGCAATGAAAAAGTACTTAATGATGTACCCTTAAACAGCTTTATAGGTTTCCAGATTATTTTTCTATGCTTGGGATCTTTACATGTATTTGCTATGCGTAAATTTTTCCCAAATCTATTAGACGATAATCCCACCAAATTTTGGCCAGAATTTTTATACACAATAGTCACAACATTTGTTGGATTGATTACATTTCTGTTTGTGGTAGGAATCTACAAACCTGAATATAAATATATTTTCACTGCCTCATCTATTTGCTTTCTTATTCCTATAATGATTGTAAAATTATATGAATTTGCAGTATCTGTGCCAGTACCTATCTATAAGAAATGGTTCTACCCTATTGACAAAAAAATGAAAGACCCTAAAGACGATGAACTAATCAATCCATTAGTTATTTCTTTTGAGTTTAATAAAGGTGAAAATGTAGATGAACTGAGTAATTTCAGATTAAAAGCACCAGAAAAGATGGAGTTTGGCAAGCTATTCTACTTCTTTATAAATGATTATAATGACAGACATCCTGAAGGAGAAATAGAGTTTCTTGATGATAAAAACAACCCTTATGGATGGATTTTTTACACTAAACCTAACTGGATGGGAATGCAATCACATGTTGATTTTACGCGAACTATTGAAGGAAACAATATCAAGGAAAATGATGTTATTATATGCAAAAGAGCATAAAAAAAATCTGTTAAAATTTTGTTAAAAAAAGATCTCTAATTACTCGTTGAGATCTTTTTTTTATTAGATAAACTTCACGATAAAGTGTAAATTCCCTGAAAACAGTGTAGTCCTTTTCCTTCCTAATTAACTGATTACTTAACGCTTAACAATTTCATAATAAGCTAAGTCTGATATATTTTACTATCTTTACACTGTACAAGTTACGTTTATTATTTATTATTAATTATTATTATTAACTTAAAAATTATTTATTATGTCTTTTAAAGCAAAATTAAAAGTAGGTGGAAAAGAGTACAATGTATTGAACTGTAACTACGGTTTAGCTCAAGAAACTGATGCAACAGGTCGTCCATCATCTGTAACTAGAGGTGGTATGATCACTATTGAAGTAGAATCTACTTCAGACACAAGTTTATCTGATTGGATGTTTAACAATTTCGAAATGAGAAGTGGTTCTATCGTTTTCTTAAAAAGAGATACAGAAGCTACTTCTAAGGAATTGAATTTCGCTGATGCTTATGCAGTGAAGTATATGGAAAATTTTGATGCTACTGGAAAAAATCCAATGATCGAAAAAATCACTCTTTCTGCAAGAGAAATTTCTATCGGAAACGGTGAACACATGAATGAGTGGGTATAATCCTATTCGTTTTATATAAGATTTAAATTAAGGGAGTGGTTTTTTCACTCCCTTTCTTATCTTACATCATCATTTCCTCTATTTACATTACATTTTTCTTGTAAACAATAATGGAATTGATAAAGTAGTTATTCACATTAAAATTATTACTTATGTCATTTTTAGCAAAACTAGATCTTGATGGGGAAGAGATTAATATTTTGGATTGCTCTTTCACCTTTAGACAAGATACAGATTATACAGGGAGACCTTGTGCAAAACCACAAGGAGGACAAGTTAGTTTATTAATAGAATCTACAGCCAAAACTGATTTCTTAGACTGGACCATCTCTCCTACTATTACCAAAAGTTGTAAAATCACTTTTTTTAGAAGAGATAATATGTCAAGTCTCAAAAACGTAGAGGTTAAAGATGCTTATTGTATTGAATATACAGAGCATTTTAATGCAGAAAGCACAAAACCTTTACAAATACACTTAGTCCTATCCGCTAAAGAAATTTCGATTAAAGGAACTACATTTACCAATAATTGGCCTTCTAAAGCATAATTCTATAAGACAAGCTATTTCAAATTGCGAATATTTCTTACGCAACGAATTAGAATGTCTAATAGAATTTTTATTCTAAGATAATCGGTTTTCTGGGTATATAGTAACAGTACCAATAGACTAATAGTGCTATATAATTATATAGAAACATTATAAGTTTTAATCGTTCTCAGCAAACAAAAAAGAGATTAAACTATCTAAACAAATAGATATCCTAATTTTAAAAACAAGACTTTCGTTTAAGTTATATAGGGTTCTAGACATTTGTTAATAACGAGACATTTCTTAATCTTAGACTTTGACAAGTACTTATGGGTCGTTGTTAAGTAGAACAATAAACAGTATCCGATAATAAAAAGATACTATTTGTTAATCTAAAATGGTAACTTTATAAAAATCAAGTGAAATTATATCAATACATATTGGTTAACAAATCACAAAAAAATAAAACACATGGCATTGCAATCTAACACTCAAATATTTATTGGAGGAACACCAATAAATGCTTACAAACGATTAATGCTACATCAAGAAATTGATGCACATCACGTATTAGAATTAGTTTGCAGAATGGATGTTCTGGAAAACATTACTGGAGATATTGCATCTCAAACCAAAGATTATTTAGGGCAAATTATAACTATTCAAATCTCATCTCTTGGGACATTAACAGGTTATAAAGAATTTGAGTTTAAAGGAGTAGTAACCTCTGTTAATAGCACTATGGGGTTTCACCAACAAAACGGAGACTTAGTAACTATAAAAGCTCATAGCTGTAGTATTATAGCTGATGATGGACCTCATTATAATTCATTTAATGATGTAGATTTAACTACAATTTTAGATGAAACGTTTCAAGGATATGATCAGTCAAAACTAAAAACTATTTTTAATCCTTCAGGATCAGAAAACATCCACTATAGTGTTCAAAATAAAGAAAGTGCATTCCAATATTCCAGTCGATTAGCTGCTCAATACAGTCAATGGTTTTATTATGATGGAAGTGCTTTGGTATTCGGAAGACCGGAAGATCAAGAAGAAGTTACACTTACATATGGCCACGATCTACAAGAGTTTTCTTTGGATTTGAAACCTACATCCAATAATTACAAATATTTCACTAATGACTACCTTACGGATGGACAACACGAAAAAGCAACGACCGAAGTTAGTTCTGGTGTAAACGGGTATAATGGATTCACAAGCAATAAAGGTGATGAGATATTTCCTAACGAAACCAATATATATTTAAACTCTTATAATGATCCTTCTCTAAAACAAAGATTAGATGCTCATGTAGAACAGCAGAAAAAAGCAGAAGAAATAAAACAAGTGATTTTTAAAGGTTCTAGTGATAATCCTGGAGTAAAAATTGGACAAGTAGTCACTATCAAAGGAGAAGGTGCCGATTATGGTAGTTTCAGAATTACAAAGGTAACACATACAAATACCGAAAATGGAAGGTATCAAAACAAATTCGAAGGTGTAACTGCCGATTTAGATGTATATCCAAATACCAATCTAATGGCATTTCCTAAGAGTGAATCTCAGGTAGCTATTGTAAAAGAAAATAGTGATCCTGACGGAATAGGAAGAATACGTGTACAATTTCCTTGGCAAAAGGAAACTGGAGAATTAACTCCTTGGCTACGTATTGTGACTCCTCACGCGGGAGGAGAAAAAGGTTTTCATTTCATCCCAGAACTTGATGAAGAAGTATTGATTGGTTTCGAAGGAGGGAATGCAGAAAGACCATACGTATTAGGCACGCTTTATACCGGAGGAGCTAATCCCGCAAGTTGGAATACCCAAAGCAATGATGTAAAAGCGTTGCGCACGAGAAGTGGACATACAGTAGAATTAAATGATGCAGACGGATCAGAATTCATAATGATAACGGATAAAAACAAAAATATCATTCATATAGATACTGCTAATAATGACATTACGATCTCTGCAGGAGAAAACATGACATTAAATGCTAAAAATATGCAGATAAATGTAGATGAGAATTTAGATATTTCTGTTGGAAAAAATAAAAACGAAACAATTTCAGAAGATTATTTTATTAGTGCTACTAATGAAGATCGTCAGATAGGAGAAACGATCAAAGTAATCAGTAGTGAATATAAGCAAGAAGCTCAGGAAATAACTACCGATGCCAGTGGTGAAATAAAAACCAACGCAGGTGGTAAAATTACAATTGCTAGTGCAGAAACAGTGGAATATGGAGAATAAAAGCAGTATTGGTAATACCGCTTCTTTATTGATGGTAATATTCACCGTAATGAGTATTGGAATTGTTTCTTGTCAAAAGAATAATTCCCAAGAAATTAAGACTACAAAAAAAATGGAAAAATACGAATGGAGACCTACTGCCTGTGCACCGAAATATAATCCTATGCAGATTCATAAAGGGAGATTGTTTTATGAAAATGGAGAAAGTATTTACATTCCTTCAGGACATACATTACATCAAGGGTGGGGTAAAATAGGACCAACACATGTGGTGGGTGAAGACTTAAAGCCTGTACCTGTAAAATTAGAAATAACGTGGATTTCCTACTTAGAAAGAAAATTCTATACAGGTAGTTTCGATTTACCTTCAGAAAAAATAAATAAACTATTTAAAGAAGGGTATATTAATCGACTAGGTAAGAAAGACACCTACGGAAGGATTAATATCGGATTAATTCCGGGAGGAGAAGTTGTCGTATGGATAATGGGAAATGGATGGTCCAAAGAAATCGGCATATTTAAAGCTTCAGAAACGGAAGTGAGTATTAAGGAATTTTCACCTTATGCAGAACTCTCTATGGAAGAATTTATTGATTCTGTACTAGAAGAAGATTTTAAAGACGAAGTAAAAGCTAAAATGAATCCAGATAGTATTCCATTTGGCAAATGGAATGCGTATAGAAAAAAGTTCGAATGGAAGCCCTCTGTTGCATTTAAAAAAGAAGGAAAGCTTGAAGAAATAAGAATAACATTTTTTAATGGTGAAAGTCTATATACTATTGGTTCAAACAAAATATTAGATCAGTTTCAGAATTATGCTATTCCGGATCATATCAGAATGGAATGGACAGATCAAAATAATAATCAATATGGGACTAGAATTTATTTTGAAGAAAATGAAATACACACTGTTTTCGAAAAAATGTATGAAAAGTCAAAAGATGTGCCTACAGAATTGATGTTAACTATTGATAAATACAATAGCAATATTACTATTGCTTTACAGAATGCATCAGAAAGCATCGATATTAAAAAGGCAATAATAAAAGTATACGAAACTTCTAATTAATAAATATTATGGGAGGTATTGGATTGACAGCTACATCATCAGGAGCTCAAGAGGCTAGCAAAAATGTCCTAAGCGGAGTTAATGTGCAAACCGCTCCAGTTCATGTAGGGAATGCAGAGTACGAAGAGTTAACACCAGATGATTCTGTAAATGTCACTGCCGCTGTTTTTTTTGATGGAACAGCCAACAATAGAGAAAATACGAATATTCGTTTGGAGTATGAGAAGATGAAACGGGATGAGCCACATGATGAGGAGCTTGTAAAAAAGTATCGCGATTTTTGGTGGGGCACTCCTTGGAGTCCTAATAAAACAGGTAGCTATGATAATGATCATTCTAATGTATCCCGAATGGAACCAGCTTATGAACCTGTAGAAGAAGAGACAATAAAAAAATTTTCGATTTACATAGAAGGTATTGGTACAGAAAATGAAAGTTCTGATTCTAAAACCGGAATGGGATTAGGTACAGGATCTACTGGAGTCCGAGCTAAAGTAAAAAAAGGGTGCGAAGAAGTATCTAATGCTATTGCAGATTTAAGTATTACAAATATTAACATACTCAATATAGAAACATACGGCTTTAGTAGAGGTGCCGCAGCTGCAAGGAATTTCATATACGAAATAACTCAAAGAAAAGGGCAATTTAAAAAACGTGTGGGACGTGGTGGAAAAATCTATTATAAGGTCGATTATGGAGCACTTGGTGAATTCCTAGAAGAGAAAGGAATCAAAGTAAAAATGATAGTAATTCATTTTGCAGGATTATTCGATACGGTGGCTTCCTTAGGACTGTCCCACGATAATAATACTACTCAATTAAAGTTAAACGCTGTAAAAAAATCTCAGCATACATTGCAACTTGCTGCCGCCGATGAACATCGAAGTAATTTTAGACTTACGGATATCAGAAGTACAGGTAATAGAGGTGTCGAGAAATTTCTTCCTGGAGTTCATTCTGATATTGGAGGCGGTTATGTGGATAATGCGGATGAAGAAGTTCGTCTTGATTATACAATTACAAATCTTAATGATCTAGAAAGAGAAAGGCAATTGCTCATTGATCAAGGATGGTTTAAACCTAAAGAAATAACGGTAAGTGATTTTTGGGGAACGCTAACTGGAGATAGAAAAGGTCTAAGTAATAAATACAGCTTTATTCCTTTACAAATTATGACAAAATTCTCAATTGATAAAAATGTGAATTTAATAATGAGTAAAATCACTCGAGAATTTAAAATACCCTCTGAATTAAATTCAGCTAAAACAATTCTAGATGAATATGTATTTAACGATGGTGTAGAAATGTCTTATGACAATCCAGAGCATAGAATTCTATTAGAAACACTTAGAAACCGTTATTTCCATTTTTCTGCTCATTACAGTGGCATAGGTATGGGACCGAATAGAGTAAATGGTAATAGAGAACGAGTAACACAAGCTGGATAACAAAATAATAATGCCACGAACCCTGCCTCATACAAATCAGATTATCAAACTCAACGGAGAACGGATTACACGAACCTATACTTCTGAAGTAGTTAACCATATAGAGCTAGGTAAAAACAAATCCTCTGCTGCTGTGGCAATTGAATTTGATCTAACTTTTTATGGGATTGATCAAGAAGGACTCCTAAATTACAGAATGGAAGTTAAAAAGCGATTCCTCTTAAATGAAAAATTTAGTATTGTTCGTAAAGTAGATAAAGCACAAAAAATTGCACTAAAAGTTGCTTCCGTTAATGATATTTTAGAACTAAAAGTTGACAAAAGTTTTAAATTAAATAAAGTCAACAACACCAAAGAAATAAGACAAAAATGGAAAGAGGTAAAGATTGATCTTTTAGAAGAATACCCAGATTTACTTAAAATGACAAGTGATTTTGACTGGCAATTGCAAGAAGATAATATTCAAAGGGTATTTTTAGAAGATAATTTTTATCAATTCTTTTTTACAAATATTTTCTATCAAGAATTTGAAGATAAAAAGTTAACACAACAAGCTAAAATTGCTGCCAACGCTCTTGGAAATATAAACATCCCAATTTTAGAGAAAAAAAAGATTTCTAAGCAAGATATAGGATTCACTAAAGTAACCATTACATCAGAAGCCGAAATGGATATTAATCATAAAAAATTTCCATTAGCTAAGCTAAATGGTTTTTTAGGTAAATTACCAACATCTCCTGGTGAAAAACACACGTTGGACTTTGAGTATAAGGGTACTTATAAAGTAAAACCTCAATTTGGATTGGTAACCAAAGGAACATTAAATTACTCCTTCGAAGTAAAGGATTTATATAAAAAAACAACTACCATAACCTTTAATTTAGAAAAAGATGAGTAGTAAAATATATGTATTAGATGGCGCATTACTAGAATGCAATCAGGGATTTGTACCTGCTAAGCTTTTAGTAACGCAAAATCAGAAAGTGAAAATCCAAGGCAAGTTTAAAGCTACGGATATGGATGTGCAGGTACCTGCTACTTTTGGACAATGTAAACTAAAACCAACTAGTGGTGGATATTTACCTTGTATGCCAGCATTGCAAAAATGGACTAAAACTACTAAAACCTCAACATTAGGAGGAAGTAAAAAGTTCTTATACGAAGATTCTGAATGTATGTGTGGTACTGGCGGTAAAGTTACCATTATGCAACCTATGCAAATAAATACTGGTGGTAATGCTAGTGAAAAATTCAAGGAAATTGCAATGACTATTCCTGGTGCGATGATGGGCAACGACAAAGCTCCTAAAGTAGTAGAAAGTTATTGGATGGATGCTGCTGGTAAAGAAAAGATTGATAAAATCAATTATGGAGAAAAAGCAACCATGTTTGTACAAACGGAAAACATGGAAGTTGGCGAAAAAGTAGAAGTACGAGTAAAAGCAAAAAATGGTAAGGAGATAAAAGAAGGAAAAAATGAATTAATCTACTCAGGAAATGTAAAAGCCGATGGCACAGTAGCATTAGATCTAGTATGTATTGATGAACCTGAAAAAGAAGAAACAGCTACTTCCAACTCTAATAGTTCGTCAACGACTGCTGCAAATAATGAAACATCAAATGAAAACACTTCCGAAAAAGTAATTTTAGAAACTGGAGTTGTTAATAAGGGAAATCGTATTAACGAAAATGGAAAGATCATTATTGTTAATTCTAAGGGTAAGCGCGCATATGATTGGATCTATGCGGATGCTCCTAGTGAAAGTTTAATGAAAAAAAATGGAATGTCTGGATATGATGTTACAAACATTAATCTTACTAAGTCCTACCATACTGCTATGCTTAAAACAGAAATGAAAGCGGTTTTATGGAGCTTCTCGGATATCGAAGATGGGTTTGGTAAAAACGGAAGGGATTTGGCCAATCACTTTTTTGATGGACATGGGAGTAACTTTATTTTTGACAACGAATCAAACCCAGTTAGGGAAATCAAAGACTCTAGTCAGTTTAAAGATGAGTTTATACCTAAACTTGAACAAGAATTGGTAGATCAATATAAAAAAAACAACTACGTAACCAAGAATCCGCAAAAAGTATATAATTTTAGAACTAGCCTACCCTACTACAGCGCTTTACAAGGAATGAATCCTAATGTGAACGAAATTGCAACTTTTGTTGGAGGTATTCAAGGTTGCTTAGCTAATTACGAAATTTATGATCAAAATGGTGAAATTGGTGCCACGATTACCAACCTTTCATTTTTTGACACATTCGGAGCTGGATGGGAAGATGGAGGAGCTGATGGAATGGCTAAACAATGGATCCCTGGATTAGTATCTATGTTTTGTCTTCAACATTTTAAAAACGTAGAGGATAAAAATAAGTTTCAACCATTTGCAATTATGCTAAACATAGAATTATGATAAGATATAGTTATATATCCATATTGATTTGTACACTCCTGTTTTCTTGTAAATCACAAAAACAAGAAATGGAAATTCGTTATACATCCCTTAATGATTATGACGCTAATTATGTCTTTAATTTAAAAAACAACACTACTGGACTAAAAAAAATACATCAATTTACACTAGCAGAAATAGAGTCTCAGAAGCATTTTGTAGACTCTCTAAAAAACTCTAGTTATATGGACAGCTTACCTAAAACATACCAGGATCATCAATATGGCACTTCATTATCATTAACAGCAACAGATATATCACTTTATACACCACCTCAATCATTGGATCGAGTCCGTGAAAAGGAAATGGTAATGGAATACAAACTTGATGAAGAAAATTTTACTATAAAAAATATTGATGTCGGTGGTACGTATCAATCATCTTCTTATACTATAAAAGAAACTAAAGAAAGTAATAGATGTATTCTCGAAATAAATAATGAAGAACTTACACTAGAAGGGTTATATCAAATTTTTGAAACAACAAAAAAGCTAAAACATCAATTTGAACACAATATCTTTACATATCAAATAAATAACAAACAGGAAATTAACATCTTAGATATAACCTATAGTAATAAGGGAACATCGCTTTTGTTAAATTATAAATAAAGGATGCTATGAGTAATAAGGAATTAGAAATAGTTATTGATACCATAACAGCGGCTGACAGACGATTCACTTATAATGAAACGTTGACCTTAGAAAATGTCTTAGAACCTGAAGTTTCTAGTGCTTATTTTGCAGAGAAAACGGTAAAAAAAGAATCCTTAAAAGATGGCACCTATCAATATACGTTTGATAAAGAAACGAGTACCGATAGCAAAACAAAACGATCCAATGTAGTCAAAGCTATCCATAAAAGTATAAATGATGAATTATCATCGCAACATAAGGAAGTAAAGTTAATTGACATTACAAAAGTTATTAATGAAAAGGAAACAGGTAAAAAATGGCCTTTACAAAGTCACGCAAAAGATAGTACTTTAACCTTTGACCAATATAAAAACGAAACTAAGATATATTACAAAAAGATTCCTTCTGCGCAAATGGGGTATCAAGTATATCTTGTTACTGAGACCAAAAATCTTAAAGATAAAAAGGTAAAGATCAAGATTCACGAAAAGGAAGAAAAAGATAAAGATGACAAAAACAAAAGTGTTTTTAAAATCTTAAAAACCAAAGATGATACTTTACCAGTAAAGGTTTTTGCAAAAAAAGAAGACACTACTACCGATACAGAAGTTAGTGATTGGATAGAAATAGACGTTAAAGAAGAAAATGGAAACATAGATGGGGATGATTTATTTTTGTATAAAGAAGAAAACGAAAATAAAATAGAAGTAGGTATCAAAAAAATACAGTTGCGCCCTAAAGAAGACAAAATCAAAACTGAAGGAGAAGATGCTCATAAAAGTTTTGAGGGTTGGCAAGAAGCCTTATATATCCGAGAGAACGAAACCGATGATGGTAAAAAAGCTATTGAAGATGCTAAAGCTCGTAAAACAGCCAGAGATGCCGAAGGTGAAAATGCAACTATTATGGCATTTGACAAAGAAGCTATAAAGAGAATTTATCCTTCAGGAAAAATTAATGCTCCTAAAACAGCAGTTATTGGACAAGAAATAGAATATATTCTCGATATAAAAAATACGGATACAGCAAAAGAAGAAGATAAAAATAATATTCGTTGGTCTTTTTATGTACAGGGCGAATCAAAAACTGACAAAAAAAGTACATACATCACATCAAAAAGTAAATCAGGATTATATACATATGCCAAAACAGAAGTTGTAGATGGGAAAAATAAACTAACTATTGTTTTTGATGAAGCATTAAAAGGGAAAAAAGTACAGATAGAGCCTTTTAGAGGTGAACCTGAACTAAGTATTACTCCGCAATTTGTTAGAACTACAACTGTACAAGAAGCTTCTACTCCTAAAATAGCACAACACGAAACAACTTCTCTTTGGTTAACGACGCAGTGTGATAGTATGGAAAAACCTGGAGAAATGATTAATAAAGATTTTAAAGATTATTTTAAATTAAATAGTTTGCACTGGGTTAATCCTTTAGACATAATGGAATTAAGAGGTTGGTATGGAGAAAAGCAATGGACTCCAACAAAAAGTACCTTTCACGGAAGAACAGGAGGAAAACACGACGGTTTAGATTTATATTCCCCAACTGGAAAAAATGTATATGCCTGTTTTGAAGGGGCTATAACTTTCCGAGAAGATCCTAGTGGTTATGGGAATAGAATATTTTTAGAAGGAGAATATAGAGGAAAAACATACTATTTAATGTATGCACACCTCACTACATATAAGACAGGCCCCGTAAAAATTGGAGATATTATTGGAACCACTGGGCAAACTGGAAATGCGAAAGGACAGGCATCTAAAATGGCTCATTTACATTTCGAAGTCAGAACCGTCAAGAACAGTAAACCTTCATTTGACCCTCTTCAGGAAATTAAAGAATTAGGGAATTGCGTAGTAAAAAATCCAGATAAAAACTCACAAAAATGAAAATATTAATAGTGCTATTCTCTATTTTTTGTTTCTCTTGTAAATCTCAAAGTATCTCCAAAGAAATTGATTTACAAAAACAAATTCCGCAAGATCTAATTATTGATAAAGTTGAAAAGCTAAATTTTGATAATGATAAAGAACTTGAGACAATTATAACTGCCTCAGATGACACATATTCTCAATTATATGAGTTTTGGTTTAAGAAAGGTGAATTATTAAGAAAAATAGAATACCCATGGGTATCAATAAATTACAAATGGATTATAGATATAGATCATGATGATTTACACGAAATTATCAGAGCTCAAGGATATGAAGATGGAATAAATTATGGGATTTATGACACTGTTGATAACAATCATAAATCATTATTATTTTTCACTCCGATAATAACAGATGAAAATTTTCCAAATGATTTATTTTGGGGGTATCCTTGGGATATTGATTCTATAATAATTAATGAAGACAAGGAACTTTTAGTTTCATTAGATCATTCTATAGAAAGAGAAGATGACTATGATTTAACTGTTAGCCAAAAAACACTCCCAGTAATTTTTTTTAAAGGCAAAAGCACCCAACCAAATTTTAAATTTGAAAAACATAAAGCCAATAGTGTTTTTTTAGACCTAAAAAAGTTAATTAGTAAAACTAATTAGTTTTGAAAAATGGTATTATTATATGTTAGAAACTATTGAGGAGGTAAATGACGAAGGATACGTAATAAATACCATTACCAAAAAAAACAGATAAACTTCTAATGACCGAAGAATATTCAGATAAAGGAGTGCTACTTAAAAGAGAAATTATTGGAAATAAGTAAATGAAAAACATATTACCTTTAATACTATGTATTTTATTTCTTAGTAGTTATACAACAAAGATAAGTTCTCAAGAAATAAGCACAAATTTAAATAAAAAAAGTACTTCTTCAACTATAGAACAAGGTGCTGTTTTAAGGGACCAATCAGAAGTAGAGTATTTGTCAGAAATCATATTTATAAATAACAAATACCCATTACAAGGAGAAATAAATATTCTAAAACTTTTAATAAAAACACCTGATACTATCCAAAAACAGATAGATGATTGTGGAACTATTATCGATGATTCTGATGAAATATGGAAATACTTACACTGTGAAATTGAAGTATCAAAAACTGAATATGCATTCAGAGAAATAGATTTAAAATCTTCTAATTTTACCATTAAACATAAGAATGTTATTTTTTCAAAAAAATATACGCTGCTAAATTTTAAAGAAGATTTCCCGGTTTCCTTTATAAAAAATAAGAGTGAAGAAAAAAATGGAATAATTACAATCAACATGTTTTCACACCCTTTATCTGATGATCTTTATATATTTACATTTCGAAACGAAAAACTAGTAGAACTTCGTTATTTTTTTCCATGCTAATGTTTCATAACGAATCAGAAAGTAGTATTCAAGAAGAAAAACGATTATATCAATTCGAAAACAATCATCTAACAAGAGTTTATTGATCTTATGAAAAGATTTAAAACATTCATTTTGCTCATTTCTATCGTTACTGTAACCTTATCTTTTGGACAAGAGAAGTTTAATTATAAGTTTTTAAACGATTATTCTACTAAAGAAGTTCCACTAGAAGAAAAAACGAAATTAGATCATAACGCACCGACGAATCACATTACAGTAATTCAAAAAAAAGCACTTCATTTTGATAAAATCACAGAAGATTGGGAGCGATTAGATTGTGGTGTTCTTTATAGTATTGATCTATCCGAGAATTATAAAACTTGGGTTGTTTATTATTATTGGGGCGAAGAACTTCATACAACACTTGTAAATTATGATTTAGAATATAATTTTATCGATTCAGAAGAACTTGCATTGGATGAAAATGCAGAAGGATGGACTTTATCAGAAAGTACTATTACCCAACACCGTATTCACAGAATGGATGCATTATATATCGAACCAGAACAGATAGAGTACATAAATTTTATTTTTAAAGATACAGGTGAAATTGTAAGTGAAAAAGAATACTACAATGGAAACATCCCAGATACCTGTGTTCATTATTTTGATCCATTAGCGGTAAAATATGTACAAGCATTAAATGGGCTTAATATTAGAGATGAAAATGGAAACAAAATTGGTAAATTACTGTATGGAGAAAAAGTAAATATTATAAAATATACCAATAAAGAATTATCTGTAAATGATAATGGAAAAATAATAAATGGCTCTATAGTAGAAATATGTAATTATGAATCTGGTTACAACAAAAGAAGATATGTTTTTGATGGATACCTTGTTGATGATACCGCATTAAAACTATATAATACTCAATTATGTCCAAATATGCTTACAGAGGATGATAAAGACCCTTTTAATAAGGGAGAAAGGGTTTGTTTAGATGATATATACTCAATTATTTTAGAAAAACTACCCAATAGTATCCCTACTAATTTTATCACCAAAAATGATAACGTAATACTAGAAAAAGATAAAATAACACTACCACTGACTAATGGAAAGAAAAAAACATTCATAAATAACACAGAATACCTAGAGAGTACGGAATCTTACGAATATATCGGATTTTTAGAATCATTCGATTACCACTTAATAGAAGGCAGTTATTTTGAAGAAGGAGATTTCTTTTTTGTCGATCAAAATAATGGAGAAATAAAAACTAGGTTCCCAAATTACCCACATATTTCGCCAGACAAAAAGACTATAATTTGTTTTTATTTTAATCCGTATAATCATCGTTCTGAGTTTTTCATTTATACAATAGACAATAAGAATCAAATTACTTTAAAACGTATAATAGAAATAGTTTATTGGGGACAAAATATTAAAAATACTGAAATTCTCTGGACTTCTAATCTCTCTTTTCTAGTAAAAGCAACTCCTATAGCTACGATGTGGGAAAGCTCCGGAAATTATAATAAATCCTATCAGAACATACATATCAAGATACATAATTAAAAAACTTAATATAACATTTTATTCCAATAATCTTAGAGGTTCTAGTCTGTCCAAAATAGAATACCCGCTTCCCTTCCATAAATTTCTATCACACACCTACAAAACATTTTCTAATGTATAGGGGTAACAATTACACTATCGATTGTATATAAAGTAGAACGCACAAAACAAAGGGGGAAAACAACCCATTTTTGTGTAAGAAAACGTAAAAATAACGTTGCTAACTATAAGATTTTTAAAATTTTAAGTATTTTTATAAGAGAATAGCTAGGTACTATTTTTGATGGTTTATACACAATTCGAACATATATTCTTTCCCCAAATCGTTCGAGCTGTTAACTATGTCTATAAATGGTATACTAATAGTTGACTAAATAACGAGTTTTTTATTATTAGGACATTTTACAAAACTGGAAATAAGAAAAATCATGGCACTGCAATCAAACACACAAATTTTTATCGGAGGATCTCCAATAAAAGCGTATAAAAGGTTAATGCTACATCAAGAAATTGGCACGCACCACGTGTTAGAGCTTTTATGTCGAATGGATGTATTAGAAACTATCA
The DNA here is from genome assembly GCF_900109375.1 of Aquimarina amphilecti. Classification (GTDB taxonomy): domain Bacteria; phylum Bacteroidota; class Bacteroidia; order Flavobacteriales; family Flavobacteriaceae; genus Aquimarina; species Aquimarina amphilecti. Next base: position 55,627 of record NZ_FOAB01000001.1, on the reverse strand, counting down.
CTGGAGAAATTGCCTCAGAAAGCAAAAATTATCTTGGTGAAATTCTAACCGTAAAAGTATCCTCTTTAGATACTGTTAACGGATATAAAGAACTAGAGTTTAAAGGCATTGTTACATCCGTGAGTAATACTAAAGGATTTCATCAACAAAACGGTGATCTAGTTTCTATAAAAGCACATTCCTGCAGCATCATTACGGATGACGGTCCACATTATGATTCTCATAGTGATGTTGGGCTTTCCGAAATATTGAATAAGACTTTTCAAGGATATGATAAATCTAAACTCGAAACTAATATTAGTCCTCAAAATTCCGAAAGTCTTCATTATAGTGTTCAGCATAATGAAAGTGCCTTCAAATATGCAAGTAGATTAGCCGCACAGTATAGTGAATGGTTTTTTTATGATGGTAGCAAACTAATATTCGGAAAACCCGAAGATAAAGAGCCAACAGAATTAAATTATGGGCATGATTTACAAGAATTCTCTTTAAACCTCAACCCTACTCCTAATAATTTTAAATACTTCACCAACGACTATCTTACAGATGAGCAGCACGAAATGGCTACAGCTCAGGTAAATTCTGGTGTTAATGGTTTTAATGGTTTTACTAGTCAAAAAAGTGAGGCAATCTTTGCCAAAGAAACAAGCATCTATGTTAATTCATATTATGACCCTCAACTAAAAAAACGATTAGACAAACATGTTGAGCAGCAAAAGAAAGCCACTGAAGTAAGACAAGTTGAAATACAAGGAGTAAGTGACAATCCTGGTGTCAATCTTGGTCAAGTTGTCAAAATAAAAGGAGAAAACTCTGATTATGGAAGTTTTAGAATTATCAGTGTATCTCATAATTCTACAGAAAATGGAAAGTATCAAAATCGTTTTGTGGGAGTAACCGCTGATTTAGACGTCTACCCTAATACAAATATGATGGCATTTCCGAAAAGTGAATCTCAGGTAGCTACTGTAATGGATAATGCCGACCCAGAAGGGATGAGTAGAATAAAAGTTCAGTTTCCTTGGCAAAAAGCTACTGGAGAAGAAACCCCATGGCTTCGTGTTTTAACACCGCATGCTGGAGGTGGTAAAGGTTTTCAATTCACGCCCGAAAAAGACGAAGAAGTAATTGTAGGTTTTGAAGGAGGCAATGCAGAAAGACCATATGTAATGGGAGCTCTTTTTACCGGAGGGAGTAATGCAGGTGATTGGAAAAGCGAAAAGAATGATATCAAGGCGATTAAGACCAGAGGCGGTCATACACTATCCTTCTCTGATGAAGACGGAAAAGAAACCATTACGATAACTGACAAAAATGGAAATTCTATCATCTTAGACACTTCCAAAAAAGAAATAAACATCAGTGCTCCCGAAAAAATTAATTTTTCGTCTAAAGAAATTAATATTAATGCGTCGGAGACCGTAAATATTGATGGTACAAATAATGTAAATGTTAAATCCAAAGAAATACTTAACAACGGAAGTTCTAAAACCATCATTAAAAGTGCGGCTAAAGTTGAAATCACTGCAAAAAGTACGCAAATAGAAGGAAAAGCAGAATTAAAAATGTCAGGTAAAATGACAGATATCGATGGTACTGTTGCTACAAATGTAAAAGGAGGTTTATTAAATCTTAACTGTGGATAATTATCATGAACAATGAACATAATCCCATAGCGCAATTAATTACCACAATTCAACAAAAATGGATTGATGAGGTAAGTCCACATGACCATCTCCAATTGATTAGGTGGCTCATAAGACCTGATCAAGCTAGATTATATGAAGGTTTCTTACGACTAGAATCTACTCCTAACGGAGGAATTCCGGATGTTCCAATTGTATTACTTACGGCTTTTGAGAATAAAGAAACTCATAGTCAAAAACTAATACAAGATTGGATTGAAACATATAAAAAAGATGAAAAGTTACAGCAAGATCTGAAAGCAAAAGATCTGAAATTTAATTGGGAAGTTTCTGAATATGAAGCAAAACTCCAAAATAAAAATACGGATTACAATTTATTATTATTAGAAATGTTAAGCACTTTTCAGAAAGCCATGCCTAATCCGCAATTATCATTAGCATTATCACTTTACCCTTATTCAATAGAAAGTACAAAAGAATATGCCAAGTGGATTGACTTAATGATAACATTAGGTTTACCAGATAAAGTAAGACTTATGTTTTTTGACTATGTTGAAGAAAGGCACTTTGACGAACTTTCAAAAACACATCAGGGCATTTCAAAATCTTTGGCAGTTCCTATAGATTTACAAGGAGCCATCAATAAAATAGCGGCTGCTGGTGATCCTAATGATCCTGAAGTTCAATTTAGACAATGTATGATAGAAATGTCTAAAAGCGTTACTAAAAAAAACCTTCCACGACTTCATAATTGGGGTAAAAAAGGACTAATGGTTACCCAGAAGTCTGGAAGCAAATCAGCCTTTGCCACAGCTCACGTTATCTATGCAGGAATGCTTTTCAATTTCAAAGAATATCAAATTATTGAAGAGCTATTACAAAAAGGGATGGCAATCGCAAAACAAGGTTTATCAGGAGGTGATGATACTTGCAAGCCAATTATTGTGCAAAATTATGGGTATCAAGCGAGTTGTAAACAGTTACAAAAACAAAAAGATATAGCAGCTGATTTATTTTGTAAACAAGCGGAAATGTCTATTGAATATGGTTTTGGACCGCAAGCATTAACTGCATGGTGGTTGGGATACAATGTGATTAAAAAAAGAGACAAAAAAAGGTACACTAATATTGTTACTGAAGCCTACCAATACGGAGTTTCGTTAGCTCCAGAATTAATAAAATCGACCTGTTTGGCATACATAGCAGCAGATTATTACAATAGCTGCGAGAAAAACAGAAATAAAGAGGAGTGTGAATCTATAGATACGTTCATGAAAGAGATTGAAGGAGAACAATGGAGATTAACTGTAGAAACGCACCGTAAAGAAATGGAAAAAAAGAGTCTTTCAATTTTAAACTGGTTCTAGATATGTTATTAGCAAGTAAACACTTTACCCCTGTCATCGGAATTGATATACATATCATTATCGTTCCTCCAGGAGTACCGGTACCAATTCCGCACCCATATATCGGTATGGTAGTTGACCCAATGGATTATGTTCCGATTATTGGCTCTACCGTTAATGTAAATTGTGTTCCCAAAGGAAATAGTGGTACCGCAGGTATGATCGGTACTGTAATACACATTCCTATGGGTGGTCCATTTGCTATGGCGCCTATGATTGGTCATGATTCTATGAACTTTTTTGGCAGTACAAAAGTAAGTGCTGAAGATGCTTATTTTACTCCTGCTGGATATATGACAATGACTTGTAATGATATCGGAATGCCGTTGTCATTAACACCAGGAAAAAAGATGAAACCAATTCCTAGTTTATATCTACCATCATCAATGAGTGTTCCTTTACCAATGGGAAAACCTGTAAATGTAGGTGGACCATACGCTCCAGATTTGATGGGAATGCTAATGGCTCTTGTAATGTCATATGGTTTTGGAGCGCTAATGAAAGGAGCCGGAAAAGGACTAACCAAACTAAACCATAAAGTATTAAAAAAATTCCCTGCTACTGAAGGGCTTAGTAAAAAAATGTGTAAAATGGGATTCGAACCTGTCGACCTTATTACAGGTCGTATGGTATATGAAGGAGAAGATTTTAGCATTGCCGGACCTATACCAATCCGTTGGGAACGAAATTGGTATTCAGATTCTGGATATGAAGGAATGATGGGGCATGGAATGCATTGTAATTATGACCTAGCAATGTATATTGATTATGATGAAGATTCCATTGTAATGCGATTACCAGATGGAAGAATAACTTCTTTCCCTTTATTAGTTGTAGAAAATGAATCTTCTTATAACCGCACAGAGAAATTAACTTTAAGCTGTATTGATGCTAGCACTTATGAAATTATTGATCATCAATCTAAACAAACCTATACTTTTAAAAAATATACAGATACATTATACAAACCTACAAGACTACGAAACCCTGAAGGATTTGAAGTAAGGTTTATATACAATGCAGTATATCAATTAGAACAAATAATAGATACCGCTGGCAGACGAATTGATCTAGATCTGGATGAAGCTAGTAGAGTGACAAAAGTGACAGCAACGCATCAAGGAGTTACAAGAATATTAGTACAGTACACATATAATAAAGATGGAGATCTCATAGAAATCATCGACGCATTAGATCAAAAGACGATCATGGAATATGAGAATCATCTTATGGTCAAAAAAACAGATCGTAATGGACAAGCTTTCTATTGGAAATACGACGGAAAAAATACTGGAGCCAAATGTATTGAGACTTGGGGAGATCAAGGAATTCTTTCGGGGACTATAGAATATAACAAAGGATATAACGTAGTAACTAATTCGTTAGATCAAGAGAGTATCTATTACTTTAACAACCTAAATCTCTGTACTCAAGTAACCGACCCTAAAGGTGATCATATATTCCATGAATATACTCCGTATATGGAACCCTATCGAGATATTGATGAAGAAGGAAATATTACTGGATATGGTTATGATAATAGAGGAAATCTAACCGGATTACATCAGCCTGATGGTTCTGTAATTGGGTTTGTATATGACGAAAAAGACAGATTAGTACTTACCAAAGATCCTGCTGGTGGATCAGTAGTAAAATCCTTTGAAAATGATCGTCTACATGCTGTAATTGGATTAGATGGAGGTGTTACTTCCTTTGAATATAATGAGCAAGGATTGATCAATGAAGTAAGAGACAATGCAGGGAATAGGACTTTTCTAAATTATGATGAAGATCATAACCTAAATAAATTAACATTACCTAATAATGCAGAATCTACTTGGGAATATGACCCTTGGGGAAGATGTTTACATACCAAAAATTCTGAAGACCATCAACAACAATTCTTTTATGATGAATTAGACCGTATCTATCAAATACGACAAGCAGATAATAATCTTATTAAATTAAAGTATAATGCCTATGATGAGGTAATCCAGACCATAGATCAAAAGAAACGAGAAGTTAATTTTGACTACACTCCTATGGGAAGTCTCAAAATGAGAGAAGAAAATAGTAGAAAAGTTTACTTTAAATATGATACAGAAGAACAACTGAATACCATTACCAATGAGCATAATGAATACTATCGTTTTTCTAGAAATGAAAAAGGGGAAATTATTAGAGAAATTGGTTTTGATGGACTTACCCGAAAATATGATCGGGATCGAGCGGGAAAAGTATTAAAAGTAAATAGACCTGATGATAAATATACGGAGTACGAATATGATTTTAACGGTAGAATTACAAGAGCAGAATACAGCGATGGTACATGGGAAACCTATAGTTATGATCTTAACGGTAATTTGATTGAAGCTGTAAATGAAAATAGTCATGTGCAACTCATACGAGATACCGCAGGACGTATAATAGCCGAAAATCAAGATGGACACCTGGTAGAAAGTGAATACGACTCTTTAAGCAATCGAACTAACATTACAAGTAGTCTTGGAGCAAATATTGCAATTACCAGAACTAAACTTGGATTGATAGAAAAAATAAACGCTAATAATCTATCTCAATCTGAAGAATCAACGAAAGCTTGGAATGCACAATTTGCACACAATAGCTTAGGAATGGAAGTAGAAAGAATGCTTCCTGGTGGTATCATTAATCATATCGAATATGATCAAGCGGGCAGACCAATACAACACAAAGTAACGGCTGGAAATAAAGAAATGCGTCATCGGACCTATACCTGGAACGTAAATGATCGACTGACCAAAATGGTAGATCAATTAACCAATGGAACTGTAGCCTATAGCTATGACGAGTTCAATAATTTGGCAGGAGCACGATATGAAAACAAACAGTTTGACTATAAACTACCAGACGAAGTAGGTAATTTATACAGAACCGAGGGTAAAGGAGATCGAAAATATGGAACTGGAGGACAATTACTGGAAGCCAATGGAAATAAGTTTAAGTACGATGCCGAAGGAAATCTAATCACCAAAATCAGTGCCACTGGCACATTTGAATATTCTTGGTACGGCAACGGAATGCTACGATCAGTTACTGATCCAAAAAATAACACTATTGAATTTGAATACGACGCACTTGGTCGTCGTACCGCTAAGATCACGGATGTCAGCCTGAGCCTGTCGAAGGCCAATAAGCAAATAACAAGATTCGTCTGGGACGGCAACGTACCGCTCCATGAATGGAAATATGATCTCAATCAAAGACCCGAATTAGTAGTAGATGAATATGGTATGCTCAAAGAAAGTAAACCAGAGCCTATTGAAAATTTAGTTACTTGGGTATTTGATGAAGGCACCTTTAAACCTGCTGCTAAGATTACAGAAGAGGACTCCTACTCTATCATTACGGATTATCTAGGCACTCCTGTAGAAATGTATAATAGTAATGGTGAAAAAACCTGGCAAGTAGAGTATGATATTTATGGAAAAGTACGTAAGTTAGCTAAAGGTTCTTTGGAAGATTGTCCATTTAGATACCAAGGACAATATGAAGATATAGAAACAGGATTGTGCTATAATAGGTTTAGATATTATAGCCCGAATGAAGGAGTCTATATATCACAAGATCCTATAGGGATTAATAGTAGAGAATATAATTTATATAATTATGTTTCAGACACTAACTCAATAATCGATGTTTTTGGATTAGACTGGAATTACGTTTTGGAAGATTCAAATGGTAACGCATATTATCATGGTAGAGCATCTGACAATCAAAGTATGAAAGATGTAGGAAGGAGACATTCTAAAACTACAGGAACAGATGGAGCTAGATTCGGTGAAGGAGATACTTTGAAAAGAAAAACACCAGTTAAAACACCAAAGGATACGGTAAGAGGTGTTGAACAAAGGGGAGTTGCGGAAAATGATTTACTGGGTAGGAATAGTGATAAAGCTAGAGGAAATAAAATAAATGGTATGTCTGAAGCAAAACAGAAAAAGACTAAAGGTAAAAGAAGACTCAAAGCAGCTGATAAGCTATTAAATGGTAAAAAAGTAACTGAATTACCAACGTTAGATGAATTAAATTTTAAAGATTTAGGCTGTAAATAATTATGAATACTGATAAACTATTAGAAAAAGATATCGTAAGTCACGATGAATTAATAGAAGGAATTTTCGTAGAATATAAAAAGGCGGATAAAATAAAATACACATCTGCATTCTTATCGAGTTTGAGTTCAGATCATTTAAGTTTCAGAAGCGGTTTACCAGTTTTTGCAATACTGCAGTCATTTCCGAAACACAAATTCAAACTTGTAAAAAATCAAAAACCGTCACGAATATCACCTTGTGATTTTTGTTCTAGTTATGAACAAATTGAGCTGGATACTGAATTAGTGGAAGAGTCCTTTGAGGAAATAGGAGGATTAACAGGCTTTGATCTCTTAGACTATTTTTATTATCTTAAGAAAACGAATGAATTAAAAAGTATCAAACCTAAAAAAGAGGATTATAAAATATTTTTAGAAATATTAGAAATATTAGAAAATGCAAACAACAAGGATACTGTAAAAAAAGAGTTACAAAAAAAAATCTCTAAAATAAAAGGATTTAAATCTGATTCTGAACAAAGGCAGGCACTTCTAGAAACTTTAGGTTACTGCAGTATTTTAGAAACAGAAGAACATAAAGGTTTATTAAATCAATATACTAATTTGGCTATTGCTCCAACGAAAACTCATAGCTCTGATTGGAATTATCCGGTAGATTGGTGGTTAGGGAAAGATGGTATTAATAAAAAAGCTTTCAAGTTCTGGTTCGGAGATTATCCGGAATTAGAAAAATATTGTATCTAATAAACATGAATAACCTATTAGAATCTGTAAAAGATAAAGTAGGTTCTTTTTTAATAGATAAAGGATATACAAAAAGAGGTAAAAACGATTTTATTAGAAAAGAAAAACTTCATAAAAGAGAAGAAGTGATTTCTTTTTCCTCCAGAAAAGGAAGAGCTCCGCATACAGGTCAAACATATATAGGTATCACATCGGGTATTTATTATAAGGAAGTGAATTCTTTAGATAAAAAGATAATTCAGGATTTTCTAAATTCGTATCCTATAATTACTGGATCTATCAGTCACTTTAAAGATACGGATAACAACTTTATTTCAATCCCTATTAATAATTCGGATCAAGTAGAAAGTATTGCCAATGAAATTATTGAAAATATTAAAGATGGTGGTTTTAATTTATTCAACAAGTTTCCAACACTAGAAAGTATCTTAGATGGAATTGAAAAAAAACACGAATGGTTAAATGACTATCATAAGTTTATAAAAATAAGACGCCAGGTAAGAATCGCCGCAATGTCTCTTCTAATTAAGGACAAGGACACTGCAATACACTGGTTTAAAGAAAATTCACTAGCTTCTGAAAAATCAAAACAAGAAATCATTAAAAAAATGGAAACAAATTGGTAAATCTTATTAAAATTTATCTAATAAAAATTTCATTTCTTAATCCAATATTGATGTAGTATATTTAGAATTCTAATTGACCAACAATGAAAAATTTTAAAATCTATTACATCAATATTTTTTTTATTTGCTTTTCTTTTTCACTAATCGCTCAAGACACTACTACAGAATATATTGAAACCGAGGCTGTAATCCAGGAAATTAATTTCAAAGTTAGATCTAGGAGATCTTCTGCAACTGCCAAAGTTGCTTATAAAACTTTAGAAGGTGATAGTCTCACAAGTACCGTAAAGCTAATGCATATCCCGTTTATAGGTCCATTAGACAATGAAGGAGATACAATTAAAATTTTATACAATAAAGAAACACCACTCCTACTCACTACCAAAAGTAATTCCTTATGGCAATCTTATGGATTATATGTACTTATACTGATCGGAGTAATTATTATAATTTATAGATTTATAAAAAGACCTAAATAAGTACCTCTTTATATATCAATACTCCCATATTAATTATAAAAAAACAACAATTAAAACCTACAAAAAAGATTGTAATTCGATATAAAGCAGCGTAACGCTTCTTTATATAAATCATTTTTGTAACTTTAAAAAGCTAATCACCTACATTATTTATGGCATTTACGGGACAAGAGTTTGTTACTTTGACAGAAAAAACAATGCTTTATCTTATTATTATAGATAAAGAAGGAAATGTACATTATGCCAATAAACGTAGTGAAACACTATTTCAATTGCCTGGTGATCAGATAATAGGTATGTCTATTAGGGATTTTATTATTGATGAAGAAGAAAATAAATTCGAAGAAATCATATCTAAATGTTGTAATCTTAAATCCCCACAGAACTATACGTTTCGGTTTTCTCCAGCGTCCAATACTGGAATACTAACTCTAAAATTTGATTTCATTCTTTACAATGATCTTATTTATGCTTCTGGAATCGATATTACAGAAGAAAACAAAGAACACTATTCGCTTATTTCATTATCAAAATTGACCAAAACAGGTGCTTGGTATTACAATCCAATTAGTGAAGAAATGTTTTTTTCTAAAGAATGTTACAACTTACACGACTTAGAACCAGGAACTCCTATAACAATGGAAAAGGCAATAAGTTATTACCGCCCAGAATCGAGACCAAAAATTTGGAAGTTTCTTGAGGATTTAATCAATAAAAAACCTACTGATTATACAGAAAAAATAGTTACAGAAAAGGGTACAGAAAAATGGATCAGAGTTTTAGGAGAACCTATTATTCATAATGACAAAGTAGTTTTTATTAATGGTAGTTTTGCTGATATAACGGAACGATATAACTATTTAGAAAAAGTAAAATACAATGAAGAAACCAAACGTCTAGCTCTAAAAGGCATACGTTCTGGTTTATTTGATCATCATTTTGATATTAATGCCACTTACTACAGTACGGATTTTAAGAAAATGCTTGGATTACCGTTAGATAAAGATTTCATATCCACCGATTTATTAAAGAAATTAATTCATCCGGATGACCTAGATGATTCTATTAAACGTCATATTAAAGGTCTAAAAAAAGAAGGTCATCATTATTTTAATCATTACAGAATAAAAAATAAAAAGGGTGATTATAGATATTATGAAATCTACGGATATCGAAAAAAGGATAAAAATAACAAAACTACCAGGATGATTGGTAACCTTATCGATGTGCACCAAAGAAAATTAAATGAGCATACGATAGCAGAAAATCATAGTAGGTTATTAGCCATGATTAATAATGGTTTTGCTTATACGGTTTTACTAAATACTTCTGGAGAAATATTGATGGCAGATCAAGATTCTTTAAAAATAATAAAAAGAGATTTTAATGTGGATCCCACCACGGAACCTACACTTTTTATAGAAGTAATGCCACTAAATTTTAAAACCTCATTTTTTCATGAATTCAATGAAGCTCTAAAAGGACATACAGTCAAAAAAGAAATAGAGAGAACTACTTACAAAGGGGCTTTGCAATGGTTAGAATCAAAATATACTCCTATTAAAGACGAGGAAAATAACGTTAATTCAATTCTAGTTAGTTTTCATGATATTACTGAACAAAAGACTGCGGAAATAGCTAGAAAAGAAGCGCATATAAAAGAACAAGAACTAAGTAACCTAAAATCAAATATACTATCAAATTTTAGTCATGAAATACGGACTCCTCTTAATGGTATTGTTACCATAAGCAATATTTTATTATCTGGTGAAGAAAATCCAGAAGAACGTGAAAAACTAAGTGCTTATTTAGATGAAAGTAAAGAAAGACTTCTTGCCACTATAAACAATCTATCGCATTTTAGTGAAATAGAAACGATTCAAAAAAATCTAAACTATGTAGAGGCTGACATGAATTACACTATAGAGACGTCTTACAGAGAATATCGCCATTTTGCGAATTCAAAAAAATTAAAATATGTTCTAAAACTTGATGAAGATTGTCCATCAGCTTTAATTGATGAAGATATTTTTCGAACGGCTATAAATAATATCATTCACAATTCCATTAAATATACAGATGAGGGAAAGGTTTTAGTAAAAGTAAAAGGAGAGAAAGAAAAGATAAAAATTACTATAAAAGATTCTGGTATTGGAATTGGAAAAGATAGTTTAAAGAAAATATTTGATCCATTTATTCAGGAAAGCATAGGCCTTAGTCGAAAATATGAAGGGACAGGAATTGGTCTAAGCTTATCCAAAAGATACATTGAAATCCTTGGAGGAAAAATTGAAGTTATTAGCAAATTGAATCAAGGAACAAAATTCATTATTACAATCCCAAAAAATATATGAATATACTTTACGTAGAGGATAATAAAATAAATGCCATGGTTATGAATAGGATGCTTTCTAAAAATGCATCGAAAGTGATGATTGCAGAAAATGGTCCAACTGCTTTAGAAATGGTAAAAAAATCCACGCTAGATTTAATTCTCGTAGACATAAACCTCGGTCTAAATCAGATGGATGGGTGCGAATTATTAAAACGTTTCAAGAAATTAGACATGTTAGAAAACATTCCTATATATGCCGTAACCGCTTACGCTATGCCGGGTGATGCTCAAAAATTTATTAAAATTGGCTTTGATAAATATTTCTCTAAGCCCGTTAATTTTGACAAACTTTTATCCGCTATTTCAAAAGTCAAACAAAAAATTAATTAAAAAAAAACGAACGCTAAAAGAGCGTTCGTTTCATATATAATAATTAATTATTACTTTCTGTTATTGTTGTTCATAATCAGAATCCCAATCAGTCCCATCATCTCCTTTTTGACCATCCATTTTAATCATAAAGTTTTTTGCTGGGAAATAAGGTTTCATATGTATATCTAAATATACTCTATCCTTTTGATTTGGATCTTGTTCAAAACGCTTAATCGAAAAATCTTCAATTAATTGATCTGGACCAGTAATTTCATCCAAAAACTTAACAATCTGTCCCATTAACTCTTTACGGGTTCTTGCATTAAAGTTTTCAAAAGCTCTTCTATTCAAAAAGTCCATTAATACCTTGGTAACATAATCAAATACCCTAACTACAGAATACGTTTGTAGACCTAAATTATCACCATTAAATAATGTTTTAGCAGAAAAAGCCATTACTTTTCCATACTCATTAACCATAGGCACCAATCCAAGCTTTTCTAACTGAGCGATTTCACTTTTCTTTAAGTCAAATCTAACGCCATCAACTTCATTAATACCACCATGTTTCTTACCTGCAGCAACCTGTGACATTAATGTTCTATATACCTGTCCAGCTAATGCACTAGATGGAGGTACAAAAAGATCATCTTCTTCTCCTACTTCATCATGCTTCCCTCTTCCTACTAACCAGTTACAAGCCATCATAACATTAGACCTATACTTATCTCCACCTGTAAGATTAGCAGCTTCAAACATTTCCATTACATCATCTGGCTCATCAAGATGCTCAAAATCAGTAATCATCATTACCTTATTTTCATGTGCTATCTTAGCCCATTTCTCTACTACTTTATTAGACCCTAAATAACCTGGTATAACCAAAATACCATAATTATCTCTTAAATCAAGACGATCATATCCTTGAACCAGTTCTTCCTGAATAGCATCAATAAATCTAGTATTATCAAGATCTTTCAACTGCTCCAATTCGGCATTCATGATATTGATATTTTTAACTTTCTGAGACTCTGTATTCTTAAAAAATAAGGCTACCGATCTATATGATTGTTCTAGTTCCCTAGTTTGCTCTAAAGCTGCTCCTAGGTTTTTTTCCAAAGATTTACCCGCAATTTCAGAACGCTTTTCCGATTCTTCAACCATTTCAGAAATATCCTCCGAAGATGATAAAACTTCACTCCAAATCTCTAATGTTTTTTGAAGTTTTGCTCTCTCTAATTTTTTAGTTGATTCGGTAAGAAAAATCTTTTTACGAGCCTTACGATCAGGATTCATATTCTGAACGTCATCTATACACGCTTCTAAAAGATCAAAACCGCCATATCTAGCTAATTTTTCTTCGTTTATTTTTAATTCCTTTGCTGGATTCTCTATTTTAACACTCTCTTGAGCTTGTTTTCCTGCTGCCATGTGATTTATGTGTCTTTATCTTTTAACCTTGCTGTAATTCTGCTAATAATGATTGAATTGATCTTATCAATGCCTGTTTCGCATCTGGATCTGCTAAAGCACTTTTTAAGATCTTATTGGATTTAAGTTGTTTAACTACCTTTAAATACTGGTCCTTTTCAGTATCTAAATCATTTAAAAACTTACTCTGGTTTATGATACCTTTTTTTCCGAAATTACCTAAATGACTGAATTTCAAAGTTTCTTTACTCTCTACTCCATCCGCATCTTCAAACTCTACCTCTACCTCAGGCTTATAATTTTCAAATACATGATCAATAGATGTCAAACCGTTTACAATTTGCGGCTTAATAGGCTGATCTTGGGTTAATTTCTGAACAAGAAGTGTTTTATTTTGTCCGATTTCCAATATAGCTTCACTAGCATCGGTTTTTACCTCTGTTCCTCCTAATCCATATGTGTTATTGCTCATATTTTCTCTAAATAATGATTGTGAATTATAAATATACTAATTTTATTGCAGGATACGGTTCTTTATTCGTAGGACCATTCCATTTTTTCATCTTTTACATCGAGACCCACCTTGCTACCTTTACCTATCTTACCCGTAATCAGCATTTTAGACAAAGGGCCTCTTAAGTCAGTTCTAATAACTCCTCGTAACGGTCTCGCACCATATTTGGGGGTAAATCCCTTATAAGCCAAATATTCCTGTGCAGCTTCAGTTAATTCTAATGTAACCTCTTGCTTATTAAGAGCTTTATGCAAGTCCTTTAATTGAATATTAAAAATCTTTACTACATTCTCTTTTGTTATTGGAGCAAAAGGAACTATCTCTGTTAATCTCCCTAAAAACTCAGGCCTGAAATTTCTGGACATCAGCTCTAACAAATCCGATGACTTAGGAATCTCACCATCAGTAAATGATTTCACTACATGTTCACTACCTATATTAGATGTGAATAAGATAACAGCATTAGAAAAATCTCCTGTTTTACCTAATCTATCATTCAACTTTCCTTCATCCAAAATTTGAAGGAAAATATCAAAAACAGATGGATGTGCTTTTTCAATTTCATCAAACAGTACAATAGAATATGGTTTTTGTCTTATTTTATTCACTAATAATCCTCCTTCTTCATACCCTACATATCCAGGAGGTGCTCCATATAATAATGCTGCCGAATGCTCTTCCTTAAATTCCGACATATCAAATCTAATGATCGCATCTTCTGTTTGAAACAAGAATTCTGCCAATGATTTTGCTAACTCCGTTTTACCTGTACCTGTAGGACCTGTAAAAAAGAAAGAACCGGTTGGTAAGCCAGGTTTACTTAAACCAGATCTAGATTCCAAAACAGCTTCAGAAATAGTTTTAATTGCATGGTCTTGGCCAATCACTCTTTTCTTAAGGTGATCCTCCATGTTGAGTAACCTTTCTTTTTCATCTGCCTGAAGTTTTCCTACTGGAATTCCTGTTTTATTTGCTATTGTAGCAGAAACATCATTTTTATCAATAAAAGTTTTCTCCTCTGAGGCTTTCTTAAAAAACTGATCCAAAATGGTAACAATCTTCGTCTTATAAGTATCAAAAGTCTCTTCTCCCAGAACCATTTCATCCTCTCCTAGTTCATTGAATAATAAATAACTAAATTTACTTTTTAGATTATTATATATCCAACTTACAGCAGTAATTTTATCGGTTTCTTCGGATTTCTTTTCACCTATTTCCTTTACATCCTTCAATAATGCCTCTACATTATTTGCAGTTGTTTCTATCATATACCTAGAAGCTGACATTGTTCTATCTATAAGATCTATAGCAGCATCAGGAAGACTTCTATCTTTATTAAAACGCTTAGAAAGCCTTATTGCCTCGGCGATTGTTTCATCTATAATATCTAGACTATGGTGTTCTTTATACTTATCGATAGTATTAGAAATCATGGTAAGTGCATCTTCTTCTGATGGCTCATCTAAAGCAACAATCTCAAATCTTCTAGCAAGCCCTTCATCCGTTTCGATATGTTTTCTAAAAGCGTCATTCGTAGCTGTCGCAATGAAGGTAACCTCCCCTTTAGCTAATTCAGATTTTAGAATATTTACCAATCCTTGGTTGCCACTGTTTTTATCTGTTAAATTATTAATCTCATCAATTAACAAAACAGGTTTATCGAATTCTTTTAAAGCAACTAAAATCTTTTTGAAACGGTCTTCTACCTCACTTTTATAACTTGCCCCAGAAACGAGATTGATAAAATCTAACTCATAAATTTGAGCATCTTTTAATCCATCAGGAACATTCCCGTTTACTACTGCCTCCGAAAAACCATCCAAAAGCACTGTTTTACCAACACCAGGTTCTCCAGTTATCAATACATTGGGTTTCGAATGTCTTCCTAAAATCTCAGTAATCATCTTTACTTCAGCATCTCTTCCAAAAACATCATCTAATTGTTTATTTTTAGCTGCAAAAGTTTTGTCAAAACAATATTCTTCTAATATCCCAGAATCTCCTTTTTGCCCTTTAGAAGTTGTTACTCCTCCTTTTGTAGAAACCGATTTTCCGCTACCAGTTTTACCTTGGGTTGCTGCAATTAAAATTTCATCTGCTTTAAGCGGTAATGTTTTTAACTGCTCATAAGAAAACCCTACACCTGGAGTGCATAATGCAATTAAAACTGCATGTGGGGTAATCTCATCTTTACCTAATTTAAGTTTAAGAGTGTCTGCTTCGTTAAATACCGCTTCTATCGACTTATCGCCCTGGACAGCATCAGGAATATTCACTACTCTTGGTAACGCCTCTATTCTAACTTCTGACCATTCTTCATAATAATATATATCGCCATCAATCTGATTAAAAAAATCTTTTAATCCTACATCTTTATGCAAAAGAGCTTTTAATAGATGTGCAGCATTGTACTCATCATTATGATACTCTTTAGCAATTGATTGTGCTATGTGAATTGCATTATCAACCTTTGATGATAACGTATAATCTAGTATTTGCATGAAGTTGGTTTTTCGTAAAGTAAATAAATAACCGAATAATTAGCAAAAAATTATCAAATTGCTCAAAATAAAATTTCATTTTGATACTATTTGAGTAGTTTTTCCCTTAAAAAAACGATAAATACTTTAGCTAAACCAAAAATATAGTTAAATATCGAATATCTCTACCTCGTATTTGGGTAAAAGAAGCCCCCTGTTTTCAGGTAATTATTTCAAAGATATTAACGGATTTGAGTAAATTTAATTCCGAGGTTTTTTTCTAAATCCCTAATTACCTTTAGTTCTTGTTTTACTATGAATGCTAATGACAACCCTGTTTTTCCTGCTCTAGCAGTCCTACCACTTCTATGTGTATAATATTCTATTTGATCTGGTAATTGATAATGAACAACAAATGCTAAATCAGCTACATCTATTCCTCTAGCAGCTACATCGGTAGACACAAGTAATTCCATAGTGCCCTTCTTAAACGCTCGCATTACTTTATCTCTATCTTTTTGAGTCATATCCCCTTCTAACAAACCAACTTCGTAGTTTTTCGCTATCAACTGTTTTGATAGCTTACGAGCTGCAGCTTTAGTTTTAGTGAAAATAATTCCTCTTTGATTCTTATTAGATTTAAGAAAATATGTAAGCGTATCTAGTTTATTAACTTCTTCTCCAACTACAAAATGATGATCAATACCTTTATTAACAGCATCATTTTTATCAATTGATACTCTTACGGCATTCTTATCAACATAGGAATTAATAATTTCATTGAGCGCAGACGGCATAGTAGCAGAAAAAAGCCATACGTTTCTATATCCTTTAGTTTTACTTAGTATAGTAGTAAGATCCTTTTTGAATCCCATACTTAACATCTCATCAGCCTCGTCTAATACAATAGTTTTGATTTTAGAAATATCGACAGCTTTCCTTTCAATTAAATCTATTAATCTTCCTGGAGTTGCAACAATAATATGAGTAGGCCTCTTTAATCTAGATAATTGAATTTCTATTTTTTCTCCACCATATACCGATTCTGTAAAAATTTTATCAGTATACTTCGTGTATTTAAAAAGTTGTTTCGCAATTTGTTGCCCCAACTCTCTTGTAGGAGCCAAAATTAAGGCTTGAACTTCCTTTTTTTGGGAATCAATTGTAGTTAATAAAGGAATACCGAAAGCAGCAGTTTTACCAGTACCTGTTTGAGCTTTACCAATAAAATCAACTCTATTATTGATAAGCACTGGTATTGATTGCTCTTGAATCTTTGTAGGGTTAATAATCCCCATTTCTTTAAGACCTTTATTGAGGTCCTTGGGAACACCTAGTTCTGAAAATTTCATCCTTTATTTTTTTATGATGCAAAAATAGATGAATAAATTCATTGCCCAACAAAATAGGTCAATACATCGAATAAATTAATTAAAATTTTAGCAAGAGATTTTCATAAAATAATCAAATAGTTGCCTTTTCAATGTCAATCCCTTTTTATGAAAATGGGATTTATCCATACAAAAACCTCCAGAACAGTTAAAGTCTGTTCCTTCATCTGAAGTAATAATATCAATTAACGCTATATCTTCTGAATGTAGAACTTCGTGGTTAGCGTGATTATGATTAGCATTTTCAAAAACACATTCGTAAGAAAAAACTTTCTTATCATGCGTGATTTCATTTTCATGAGGAATGGAAAAGTCAAAAGTTGTCATATCACTATTAAATTGGATAATAGTTTCTTTTAATATATCTTCCTGTGCCTGTATATTAAAAGAACACAATACAAAAACAAATAATAAAGCGGGGCGTAATAGTTTAGTCATATGTATATCTTTTGGCTTATTAACACAAGTTCAAATTTAATTCAATACCAAAATTAAATATCGATAATTTGAACAGTATTATTTTAAAACATCGGCAAAATACACATAAACAAGATTAAGTGCAAATATTTTTGCACTTTTAACACTATTTACGACTGATTAAGACTACAACAAGAAAGCTAAAACCGTAAATCGAAGCTTTTGAGACTAAAATAGAGTAGCTTCATCAGATGCATGACTGGGCAAATGAAGTCTTGCATTTAGCTCCTTATTCATCAACTCAATGAAAAATCTAGAAAGCAATGGAGATTCTTTTTCTATATTTTGATGAACAAAAAAATGAATATCTTCAATCCCTTGATCTTTCCAGAATCTTAATCTAGTCGCCCATTCTTCTAATCGCGTATAATCTGTTTCATGATTTGCCCCTACATACCTAATAAAAGCTTCTTTATTAGTAAGTCTCATATGCAACAAATCCCTTCTTCCTGCGGAATCTGTAATTATATTAGCGACATTAGAGTTTTCTAGCAAGTCATACAATTCATTAGCGACTACTTTGTCATTAAACCAATCTGTATGTCTAAACTCTATAGCTAACGATAATTCTTTTGGCCATTTCTCTACAAAACGTACAACTCTATCAAAATATTTAGGAGCAAAATTGCTATGCATCTGTAAAAAAATCGTCCCTAACTTTTCTTTTAAATGAATCGCATTAGCTACATATTGATCAACATAGGGCTGCACATCTTCATTCAGTCTTTTAAGATGGGATATATTCTGCACAAGTTTTGGGAAAAACTTAAACCCTTCAGGTGTTTTATCATACCACTTTTTAAACTGATCTTCAGAAAATATTCTATAAAAAGTAGCATTTAATTCAATACAATTAAATTGTCTCGAATAATAATGTAATTCATCTTTTGTTCCTCTCGGATAAAATCCTTTCAAATCTTGCTTATTCCATTTAGCACATCCTACATAAATTGATATATCTTTTTTATCTTCTTCTTTAAGAACTTTTAAAGTATCTGGATGATCCTTTGGTAGGAGAAAGTTTATAGCTTCTGGATGTTCTACTTTACCAAATTTCATAATATTTATTTAAAATTTTCACTATAAATAGTGTAACAAAAATAGGATTCGAATGACTAACTTTACAGTAACAACAATAAAAATTTAACGATGAATATTTTAAAATCACTAATTGTAGCATTAATAATAGCAATTATCGCTCCTACGCAAGCGCAAACTGCTGATGAAATTATAGATACATATCTTGAAAATACAGGAGGTAAAGAAAACTGGAAAAAACTTACTGGAACTAAAATGGTAGCACAAGTAAACCAAGGAGGAATGGTGATACCTGTAACTATATATTCTGGAAATAAGGGTGAGCAAGCCGTAGTAATTGAATTACAAGGTAAAACAATGACTCAGTTTGCTTTTGACGGCGAAACAATGTGGTCAACAAACTTTATGACCATGAAGGCAGAAAAGAGTGACAAGGAAACTACGGATAATATGAAATTATCTTCTAATGATTTCCCTAATCCTTTTATAGATTACAAAGAAAAAGGATACACTGTAGAATACTTAGGAAAAGAAACTAAAGAAGGTGCTGAAACTTTCAAAGTACAGTTAACTATGGAACCTGTATCTGTAAATGGAGTAGAATCTCCAAGTATTAGTTACTACTACTTCGAAACTGAAAATTATGTGCCTATTCTGATTGAAACAACTCAAGGAGACAATAAAACTTCAATCACTATGAGTGATTATCAAGAAGTAGATGGCCTTTACTTTCCTTTCTCTATGTCGCAAGGTCCACAACCTATTGAGATAAAAGAAATTGTATTAAATCCAGAAATAGAAGCTGGTCTATTTGCTTTTCCAGCGGAGAAATAAGAAACATATTATTATAAAAAAAGCCTCATAAAAGTTTGAGGCTTTTTTTAATCACACAAATAACTATTATGCAACATTACATTAAAATCTTATGCTGTTTATTATGTATAAACATGAGTACTACAGCACAAGAAATCTCATTAAATGGAAAGGAACTTTTTGGCGATATAAAAGCACGTCATATAGGCCCTGCATTAATGAGTGGTCGAATTATTGATCTAGAAGCACACCCAACCAATGCAAGAATAATTTATGCAGGTACAGCTGGTGGTGGAGTATGGAGAACATCAAATGGAGGTGCAACATTTAACCCAATTTTTGACGAACATGCTCAATCTATTGGAGCTGTAGCTGTCGACCCTAACGATCCTGACAAAACAATATGGGTAGGAACAGGAGAAATATGGACAAGAAATAGTGTTTCTATTGGAGATGGGCTTTATAAGACAACCAATGGAGGTGACAGCTGGAAAAAAATAGGTTTTGAAAAATCTGAGCGTATCAGTAGCATTGTTATAAACCCAAAAAATTCCAAAGAAGTTTATATTGGAGTACTCGGAGCTCTATGGGGTGACAGTGATGTACGTGGTGTTTACAAAACCACAGATGGTGGTGAAAATTGGGAAAAAATCCTCTACACAAACACGTCAACGGGTATTTCTGATCTTTTAATGGATCCAAATGATTCTAACATACTTTATGCTTCTATGTGGGAGCATAGAAGAACTGGATGGTCTTTTAATTCTGGTGGTGCTAACAGTGCACTTTATAAATCTATAGATGCAGGAAAAAGTTGGAATAAAATTCACTCTGGCTTTCCTGAAGGAAACTTAGGAAGAATTGGTATTGCAATCGCACCATCAAATCCAAAAATATTATATGCAGCGATCGAAAGTGAAGATGATAAAAGCAAAGGATTATATAGGTCTGATGATTCAGGAAAAAATTGGAAACAATTAAATAACGATTTTGAATTAGTAGTAAGACCATTCTACTTTTCTAGATTGGTTGTTGATCCTAAAAACCCTGAAACTATTGTAAAAGGAGGTTTTCTTGGAGCTATTTCTAAAGATGGTGGAAAAACTTTCAAAAACCTTGGAAACATGCACGCTGATATTCACGATATACTTTTTGACATTAATGATAGTGACAGAATGTATGCAGGAACAGATGGTGGAGTATATAGAAGTTGGGATGGTGGTGCTACTATGGAAATAGTAGAAAATCTTCCCGTATCACAATTTTATCAGATTAGTCTAGATAACGCAGAACCTTATAACATATATGGTGGATTACAAGACAACGGTTCTTGGTATGGTCCATCTTCTTCTCCAGGAGGAGTCGAAGCTAGAGACTGGAATAGAATAGGTTATGGAGATGGTTTTAGAGTACTAAAACATCCTACAAAACCTATTATTTATTCTGAAATGCAAGGAGCTCAAAATGTATGGCGAATAAATACTGACAAAAATACTACTAAAAATGTCGAGCCTATACCTGATGGTGATGAAGAACTTCGTTTTAATTGGAACGCACCAATGGCAATTAGTGCTCACAAACCGGATCGCTTTTATATGGGTAGTCAATATCTTCATAAATCTGAAGATATGGGTGACAACTGGATAAAAATTTCACCAGACCTTACAACGAATGATCCTCTTAAACAAGACAAGGAATCAGGAGGTCTTTCTAAAGACAAGTCTGGAGCAGAAACACATACAACTATTTTTACTATTGCAGAATCGCCTGTAAACCAAAATGTCATTTGGGTAGGGACTGATGACGGAAATGTACAAGTTACCACAGATGGAGGAAAAAACTGGACCAATACTGTTAGTAATATTTCTGGTCTACCAGCCAACACTTGGGTATATCACATAGAAGCAAGTGTTCATAACGCAGGTACTGCGTATGCTGTTTTTGATGGACACACTGCTGGAGATATGAATACTTATGTATATAAAACATCAGATTACGGAAAAAACTGGAAATCTATAGCAACAAGTGATATTCTTGGTTTTGCCAGAAACATACAGGAAGACTACGAACAAGAAGATTTATTATTTCTAGGAACAGAGTTTGGGCTATTTGTAACCATTAATGGAGGTAAAAACTGGTCTCGTTTTACAAATAACATGCCAGCAACAGCAGTACATTTTATAGATTTACACAAAAAAACTAATGACCTTGTCTTAGGAACTCATGGAAGAGGTGTAATAATATTGGATGATATTTCTTCTCTAAGACAAATCAATCAAGAAGTGTTAGCTAAAAATGTACATTTTTTTAACACAAAACCAGGAATCATAAAAGAGGACAACGGATTTGGTGGCGGAAGCACGGAAACTCAGTTTATAGGTCAAAATCCGAGTAGCAATCTGAAAATAATGTATTACCTAAAAAAGAGACATACTTTTGGTAAAATGAGTATGGAAATTCAAGATTTGAATGGAAATAAAATAACCGATTTACCACCAGGAAAAGCCAAAGGAATTAATATTGTTCGATGGAACTATAGAAGTATCTCTCCTAAATCTGCATCTGGTAAAACATTTTCTATAGGTGCTGCCCCGAGAGTTGCTGCTGGCAAATACAAAGTTGTAGTCACTAAAGGAAAAAACACCTATGAACATAACATAGAGGTTGAGCAGGACAAAAATTCTGAAGTAACTGAAGCTGAAAGAAAGTTACAACGTAAAACTTCTAAAGAGCTTTACGTAATGATAGAAGATTTAGCTTATTTAGTACACGAAATTGATCAAACTGTAAAAAAAGCTAAATCAATTGAAGAAAAATCTTCGAAAATAGCAACTCCTGTTATCAAAGAACTAACTGAACTAAAGGAGTCTTTGGTTATTACTACAGGAGACAACTATGTCCAGGAAGCTGAACCTGAATTAAGAGAAAAAATTTCTAATCTATACAATGCGGTTACAAATAATTTTGAAAAACCATCGAATGCTCAATTAAATAACCAAAAAGTATTGAATGAAAAATTAAAAAAAGCTACAGTAGATTTTCAAAAAATAAAAGACAAGAGAATTTCTAAGCTTGTTAAATATCTAGAGAAAAATGAAATTACACCTATAGATATTAAACCAAAAGAAGAATTCTTAAAAAAGTAAATAGTTAAAAAAATAAGGCTTCCAGATTGGAAGCCTTATTTCTTTCATACAACTTAAAATTAGAAAATGTTCATAACTGGTTTAAAACTCTGGTAACCATACTGAAATTTGGATGAAACAATTCTGTATTTTTAGTAAACACTCTTTATTATGGAAAACAGGGAATCAAATTTATTGGCTATACGCCCACAAATTTTAAATGCAAGAGTTTCTGAAAACATGTCAAATGATGAACAGTTTCAAAACAAAACAATCAGACCTATTATTAAATTACAAAATGGATTGTTAGTCGAAGTGTTTAGAAATTATATCAAAAAAAGGAAAAACACTTTTTATGAGCTTTCTGTAGAAAAACGTTTACTGTTTATTGAAAATGCTGTACAAAAGGACATGAAGTTTAGAAACAGCCTAAAAGGAATGATCATTGGCCAATTTACAGTAGATGAGTATTTGATATACATTGAAAACTCCTCAGCATTAAACAAGAGAATGATGAATATTGTACGAGAACGTCTACAAAGTAATATTCAACTATTAGAGAAACCATCCATGACTACTTATTAAACAATACATATTGTTTAATAAAAAAAGAGCGAATCAAAATGTTGATTCGCTCTTTTTTATTAAACTTTTAAAAGAATTAGTTTCCTCCTTCTAAAGCTTTCAATTTATTTTTCATATCGTCAGCTTTAGGATCATCTAATTGATAGAAGATCTGCATTAGCGTACGAACAGCTTCTACATTATCAGGCTTTGATTGTAAAGCTCCTTCTAAATAAGGAACAGCTTCTCTATATAAATCTTGCTTTTGCTTTTTAAGAACGTCAAATCTTTTATAATCAGCACTTGATCCTCCTAGACTATTCATTTCTTCATTAAGAGCTGTTTCTCCACTTAAAATAATAGCGGCAATATTTATTTGCGCAGAAGAATAATCAGGCTTGATCTCTAAAGCTTTTTGATAGTACTTGATTGCTTGCTCATTATCTCCAAGACGTGATGCACTTACTCCTAAGTTATACAATAAATTAGGGTTTTCAGGATCATTCGCAACTATTGCTTGCATTAATTCTTGATACTTTTCAAGATTCCCTAATTTGTAAAACATATTAGCTTCTTCTTGCATTAAAGCAGGATCGTTAGGGTTCTGAAGCTTAGCAGCTTCCATCGCTTTAATCGCTTCTTCATCTTTACCTTGAGTAATATAAATAAGAGCTATATTTTTAGTAATCTCAGCTTGTCTTGATTTAGTCTTGGAAGCTTCTGGCTTAATATGCGTTCCTCCTTTTATAGAAAAATCTCTTAATTCTTTTGAATCAAATGGTTCTACTTCTCCAGTTTCCTTATTAGTAGCTGTAAAACGTTCTTCAATTCCTTTATAACCAAGATCAATTAATTCATTATAATACTTTAAAGCTCTATCGTAATCTTTTCCATTTACAGCATTAGAAGCTGCAAAATATAAGTAAGAAGTATCACTCTTTTTTGTTTTATATCCTAAATATAACTTATCAGCAGCTTCTTTATTATTTCCTGCTTTCTGATCCGCTACTGCTTGCTCTACTAGTGATTGACGTAATGCTTGTATTCCTGTATTAGCTTGATTAGTATATTTTTTACTACCTGAAGCTTCTTCAATTTCTAACACTTTCGTGTAAGAATTAGCTGCCTGCTCTATTTTATCCAAAGACTTATCTGAGGATGCCGAAGCAACTTGTCCTTTTAGGAAATAATATTGTGCTTTTTGCTTATCATCTGCAGCTTCTAATTGACCTTCAGCTGCTTTTAGCGCATCATTAGCAACCTCTATATCTCCAGATTTCAATGCTTTTTTAGCTGCATTCAGAGCTTTCTTTTGTGAAAATCCAACAGCACTTATCGCTAAGAAAAATGCTATGACAAATTTAGTTCTCATTACTTGTGTTTTTACGGGATTCTTTTTATTCTTCTTCTTTTGTTTCATCAATAGTTGTGCCATCGTTAGCGTCACCATCATTTTGCAAAGATATGTCAATTTCTTCAATATTCTCGTCAATATCTTCAACATCGTCTTCCTCGTGCATAACTTTAGCTACAGCGGCTATGGAATCTTTTCCTTTCAAGTTTATTAAACGAACTCCTTGCGTAGCACGTCCCATAACTCTAAGGTCTTCTACTGAAAGTCGTATTGCAATACCAGATTTATTTATAATCATAAGATCATCAGAGTCAGTAACATTTTTAATAGCAACTAATCCTCCTGTCTTATCAGTAACTGATATTGTTTTTACTCCTTTACCACCTCTATTGGTTATTCTGTAATCTTCTAGTTTAGAACGTTTTCCGTATCCATTTTCGGAAACCACCAAAATATTACTTTCCATATCATTTACGGCAACCATTCCTATTACTTCATCTTTATCATCTGCTAAGCGTATTCCTCTTACTCCAGATGCACCTCGACCCATTGGTCTCGTTTTTTCTTCTTCAAAGCGAATTGCTTTTCCAGATTTAACCGCCAACATAACTTGACTTTTACCATCCGTAAGTTTCGCTTCTAATAATTCATCATTATCCTTGATAGTAATAGCATTAATACCATTTGTACGTGGTCTAGAATATTGTTCTAAAGAAGTCTTTTTTACTTGACCCTTTTTCGTTGCCATTATTACATAATGAGAATTAATATATTCCTCATCTTTTAAGTCTTGAGTACAAATAAATGCTTTTACCTTATCATCATTCTCGATGTTAATAAGATTCTGTATAGCTCTACCTTTGGAAGTTTTACTACCTTCAGGTATTTCATATACTCTCATCCAGAAACATTTCCCCTTTTGAGTGAAAAATAACATGTATTGATGATTGGTACCAACAAATAGATGTTCTAAGAAATCTTCATTACGAGTAGTACTTCCTTTCTGACCAACTCCTCCTCTATTCTGTTTTTTATATTCCGTTAAAGAAGTTCTTTTTATATAACCTGCATGAGAAATAGTAATTACAACTTTCTCATTAGGAATCATATCTTCAATACTAAGATCACCACCCGCGTATTCTATTTGGGAACGACGAGCATCTCCATATTTTTCTTTAACCTCAAGAAGTTCTTCCTTAATAATATCCATACGACGTTCTTTCTTGTCTAGAATATCTTTAAGGTCCTCAATAGTTTTCATTAACTCGTCATACTCTGCACGTAACTTGTCTTGTTCCAGACCTGTTAGCTGACGCAAACGCATTTCGACAATAGCTTTTGCCTGTATCTCAGAGAGTTTAAATCGTTTGATAAGTTTTTCTCTAGCTTCTTCGGCATTAGAAGAGGCTCTGATTAATTTAATTACTTCATCAATATTATCGGAAGCAATAATCAATCCCTCGAGTATATGTGCTCTTTCTTCTGCTTTTCTTAGTTCATATTTTGTTCTTCGCACAACAACTTCGTGTCTATGCTCTACAAAATGATGAATCATCTCTTTAACATTAAGCAACTGAGGTCTTCCTTTAACTAATGCTATATTATTAACACTAAAGGAAGATTGTAAAGCAGTATACTTATACAAAAGATTCAGTACTATATTAGGTATGGCATCTCTTTTAAGAATATAAACCACACGCATTCCTTTTCTATCTGATTCATCTCTAATAGTAGAAATACCGTCGATTTTTTTATCATTTACAAGATCAGCAGTCTTCTTAATCATATCCGCCTTATTGACTTGATAAGGAATTTCGGATACAATTATACATTCTCTACCATTCACTTCTTCAAAACTAGCTTTGGCACGCATAACAATCCTACCTCGACCAGTTTTAAAAGCCTCCCTTACACCATCATATCCATAAATAATACCACCAGTTGGAAAATCTGGAGCCTTTATATGTTGTATCAGTTCATCTATTTCAATATCATTATTATTGATATATTCAATAGTTCCATCTACAACTTCGCTAAGATTATGTGGAGGCATATTGGTAGCCATACCAACGGCAATACCTGAAGCTCCGTTAATCAACAAACCTGGAACTCTACTAGGTAAAACTGTAGGTTCCTGCAATGTATCATCAAAGTTATATGTATGATCAACAGTATCTTTATCGATATCAGCAAGCATATCTTCCGAAATCTTACGCATTCTTGCTTCTGTATATCGCATTGCTGCTGGACTATCTCCATCCACAGAACCAAAGTTACCCTGACCATCTACTAACATATAACGTAAACTCCATTCTTGAGCCATACGCACCATAGTATCATATACGGAAGTATCTCCATGCGGGTGATATTTTCCAAGTACTTCTCCTACAATTCTCGCTGATTTCTTATGAGCACTACTAGCTTTTACGCCTAACTCATACATACCATATAAAACTCTCCTATGCACTGGTTTAAGACCATCTCTAACATCAGGAAGTGCACGTGATACAATCACCGACATCGAATAATCGATGTATGCAGACTTCATTTCATCCTCTATATTGATAGGTATTAGCTTTTCTCCTTCTGCCATAAAAATTATTTTATTCTAAAATTGATTTTATTTAACGCGCTAATTTAAGTAAATTAAGACGGTTTTAACATGCAATACACTTCCTAATATACGTAATTTATTAACAACTTAACCGCACCATATAGTTAATAAGTCTATAAATATAGATTTTGATTATTAAAGCTTTTTTTGTCTATTTACTCAAAAATCTAAATACTCAGGATTGTAATTACTAAATATTGTAAGAGATATCAATACTATTTTAGGCTTACTGAAAATATGACATTATAAACTATTATGTCAGCTTTGCTGTTAATGATGGTTAAAAGGAATAGTTTTTGTCAGTTTAATTTTAAAAATTACTATATTTAGTAATAAAGAAACACAGAAAAAGAAAGAAACTAATTATATGGATGATAATTTTTCACCGAGAGTCAAAGATGTAATTGCATACAGTAAAGAAGAAGCACTAAGACTAGGTCACGACTTTATTGGAACAGAACATCTTATGTTAGGGCTACTACGTGATGGAAGCGGAAAAGCAATTAGTATACTTGATGCGTTAGATATTGATTTAACAAATTTGAGAAGAAAAGTTGAAATTCTTAGCCCAGCAAATCCTAATGTAGCAGTAGCGACAAATGAAAAAAAGAATTTACACCTGACTAGACAAGCAGAAAGAGCCCTGAAAACAACTTTTTTGGAAGCGAAATTATTTCAGAGCTCCTCTATTAATACAGCACATCTGTTGCTGTGTATTTTACGAAACGAAAACGACCCAACTACCAAACTTTTAAATAAACTAAAGGTAGACTATGATAATGTTAAAGATCAATTTAAATTTATGATTGCTAACGAAGAAGAATATATAGAAAATCCGAAAGCTGAATCATTTTCTGATGATGATGATATGGCCGGTGACACATCAAAGGAAAATCCTTTTAACTCTCCAACTGGAGGAGCAAAAACAAACAAAAAATCGAAAACTCCTGTATTAGATAATTTCGGAAGAGATTTAACTGCTATGGCAGAAGAAGGTAAATTAGACCCAGTTGTAGGAAGAACCAAAGAGATAGAGCGTGTATCGCAAATCTTAAGTAGAAGAAAGAAGAACAATCCTCTACTAATTGGAGAACCTGGGGTTGGAAAATCTGCTATTGCAGAAGGTTTAGCTTTAAGAATCGTTAAAAGAAAAGTGTCTAGAATTTTATTCGACAAACGAGTAGTCACCCTAGATCTAGCTAGTTTAGTAGCCGGAACAAAATATAGAGGGCAATTTGAAGAGCGAATGAAAGCTGTTATGAATGAGTTAGAAAAGAATGATGATATTATTCTTTTTATAGATGAGATTCATACGATTGTTGGAGCTGGTGGTGCTACAGGAAGTCTTGATGCATCTAACATGTTTAAACCAGCCTTAGCTAGAGGTGAAATACAATGTATTGGAGCAACTACACTAGATGAGTACAGACAATACATCGAAAAAGATGGTGCACTAGAAAGACGTTTCCAAAAAGTAATAGTAGAACCTACCAATATAGAGGAAACCATAGAAATTCTTGAAAATATTAAGGAAAAATATGAAGAACACCACAATGTAAGTTATACTGATGAAGCTATTAAAGCATGTGTAAAACTTACAAATAGATATATGACAGATCGTTTCTTACCAGACAAAGCTATTGATGCTTTAGATGAAGCTGGATCTAGAGTACATATCACAAATATCGATGTTCCTAAAAAAATTCTAGATTTAGAGAAAAAGCTAGAAGAAGTTCGCGAACTCAAAAACAGTGTTGTAAAAAAACAGAAATACGAAGAAGCTGCTAAATTAAGAGATGATGAAAAGAATCTTGAAAAAGAATTAGCTCAGGCTCAAGAACAATGGGAAAAAGATTCTAAACTACATAAAGAAATTGTTGATGAAGAGAGTGTAGCTGATGTTGTTTCCATGATGACCGGAATTCCGGTAAACCGTATTGCTCAGACGGAAAGCAACAAACTTGCAGAATTACCAAATCTTATTAAGGGTAAGGTAATTGGCCAAGATGAAGCTGTTTCTAAAGTAGTTAAAGCGATACAACGTAATAGAGCCGGACTTAAAGACCCTAATAAACCAATTGGATCTTTTATATTCCTTGGACAAACTGGTGTAGGAAAAACTCAGCTAGCTAAGGTTCTTGCCAGAGAGCTTTTTGACAGCGAAGACACCCTTATTCGTATTGACATGAGTGAATACATGGAGAAATTTGCCGTATCAAGACTTATTGGTGCGCCTCCAGGATATGTAGGCTATGAAGAAGGTGGTCAACTTACAGAAAAAGTAAGGAGAAAACCATACGCGGTGATTCTATTAGATGAAATTGAAAAAGCGCATCCGGATGTATTCAATATGATGCTTCAGGTATTAGATGATGGTTACCTAACAGATAGTCTTGGTCGAAAAATTGATTTCAGAAATGCAATCATCATTATGACTTCTAATATAGGAGCACGTAAGCTTAAAGATTTTGGACAAGGTGTTGGTTTTGGAACTAGTGCAAAAAAGACACAATCTGATAGCTATGCTAAAGGTGTCATCGAAAATGCTTTGAAAAAAGCTTTTGCTCCAGAATTCCTTAACAGAGTTGATGATGTTATTGTATTTAATGCGCTTGAGCGTGAAGACATCCACAAGATTATTGATATAGAGTTAGAAAAACTTTACGGAAGAATCAAAGGCCTTGGATATGAATTATCTCTAAGCGAGAAAGCAAAAGACTACATTACAGAAAAAGGGTTTGACAAACAATATGGAGCAAGGCCATTGAAAAGAGCTATTCAGAAATATATAGAAGATGCTTTAGCCGAAGAGATTATTAGCGCTCAGCTACAAGAAGGTGATAGTATATTTATGGATCTTGATGATGACTCTAATGAATTAACTATAAAAATAAAGAAAGCTGAAGAATCAACAGAATCATAAATTCTGATTAAAAGTCTTTATTGAAAAACTCTCGTTTACATAAACGAGAGTTTTTTTTTAACCAAAATTCTTTCTTTAACACTATCTATTATGGAACTTAATCATAAAAAAATATTACACCCCTCTAAACTAAGTAGTTAAAAAAAACAAATAACTAATCAAGGGAAATATCCCAAATAAAACTTAAAAATCTTTATTTTTTAAGTTATGAAAATATATATTTGTTTTAGTTAAAAAATACCCCAAATGATTACTTCCTATATATTGGATTTTGGTTTAATCGAAATCTACGAAGACTACATAAAGGTCACCATAAACGAAGGCGTAACTGTATCTCCAGAACACAATGATGTTCTTTTAGAAATGGTAGAAAAACATTACAAAAATAAAGCTTTCTTATACCTAACACATCGCATTAATTCTTACGCAGTAAACCCAACTATATATCTAGAGACTGCCAAAATTGAAAATCTAATAGGTTTTGCAGTAGTATCTGATAACCCCATCCAAGAAAAACAAACAAAATTGGAAAAAGCTTTCTTCAGTAAGGAGTTAAAACGGTTTGACGACATAGAATCTGCGCTACAATGGAAGACTGAATTGTTAGAAAAATATCACGGAACATTTTACTGAAATTTCCCCAAAATATTATTAGGGAATTAAATTTTAATTTTTAAAAGCAATACTTTTATCGTAACTTAATAAAAAATTAACCATACTTAGATAATAGTTTTGTTTTATCAAAATGTCAAAACGCTATGATTTAGGTTTCGCTGTGGTGGAAATCCGGGAAGATTATCTTAAAAACACCATTTCAGAAGGGTTTTTAGTTATGCCTAAGCATAACAAACTACTATTGGAATTTGTAACAAAATACTTCAAGGACACTCCTTTTGTGTATATTTCTAACAGAATTAACACATACTCAGTTGATCCCACGGTTTATCACAGAACCACGAAAATAGATACTCTTGCGGGTATAGCGGTAGTATCAAAAAATCATAGGCAAAAAAAGTTAACGGAGCTCGAAAGTAAATTCTTCGAAAAAGAACTGGAGTATTTCTCCAAAATCGATGAAGCTTTAGAGTGGAAAAATAAAATATTAAAAAAAGAATGAGATTATATTGAACAGTATTTATTCTCCATACCACTTGCTAAACCTCCCCAATGATTAGATTATATAATTTAGATTTTTGCAAACTCGAAATATATCATAACTACATGGTCGCAGTTATGAACGAAGGAATTGTAGTTTGCACACTTAAAAACTCAATTCTTATTAAAATTGCTGAAAAGCATTTTAAGAAAACTCCTTTTGTTTATATCACTCACAGACTCAATTCCTATGCAGTAGACCCCATTATCTATATCAAAACAGCTGAAGTTTCTAATCTTATTGGATTCGCTGTTGTATCCAATGACCCAAAACAGAAGATCCTAACCACTTATGAAAAGTCATTTTTTAAAAAAGAATTCAAACAGTTTGAGAATTTAGAAGCTGCATTAATCTGGAAAGATGATATTGTCAAAAAAAACAACGATGATACAACATCAATAAGTAAGCAAAAAAAGAGCACCAATTAAAAACTGATGCTCTTTTTTTACATTATAATTCTGTTTCTATTTTGCAATATTAACCGCTCTAGTCTCTCGTATCACCGTAATTTTAACTTGCCCAGGATACGTCATATCTGTTTGTATTTTTTGAGAAATTTCAAATGATAGGCTAGCTGCTCGTTCATCATTTACCTTTTCACTTTCAACAATAACTCGAAGCTCTCTACCAGCCTGAATAGCATATGCTTTTTTCACTCCGTTAAATCCAAACGCAATATCTTCTAAATCTTTCAATCGTTGTATATAAGAATCTAACACCTGACGACGTGCTCCAGGCCTAGCTCCACTAATTGCATCACAAACCTGGACTATAGGAGAAATAAGTGCAGTCATTTCTATTTCATCATGGTGTGCTCCAATAGCGTTACATACATCTGGCTTTTCTCCATATTTTTCAGCCCATTGCATCCCTAAAATTGCATGAGGAACTTCTGTTTCAGTATCTGGCACTTTTCCTATATCATGCAATAACCCAGCTCTTTTAGCTAATTTAGGATTTAAACCTAATTCCGAAGCCATTACTCCACATAGCTTAGCCACCTCTCTAGAGTGCTGTAAAAGATTCTGTCCATAAGAAGAACGATATTTCATTCTACCAACGGTTTTAATAAGTTCTGGATGTAACCCGTGAATACCAAGATCTATAACTGTTCTTTTACCAACCTCTATAATCTCTTCATCAATTTGTTTTCTAGTCTTCTTTACTATTTCCTCAATACGTGCAGGATGTATTCTACCATCCGTTACTAATTTATGAAGGGAAAGGCGTGCAACTTCTCTTCTCACAGAATCAAAACAAGAAAGTATAATAGCTTCTGGAGTATCATCTACAATAATCTCTACTCCCGTTGCAGCCTCTATAGCTCTAATATTCCTTCCTTCTCGTCCAATGATACGCCCTTTTACATCATCACTTTCAATATTAAAAACAGATACACAATTCTCTACTGCTTCTTCTGTCCCTATTCGTTGAATTGTATTTATTATTACTTTTTTAGCTTCTTGTTGAGCTGTAAGCTTAGCCTCTTCAATAGTATCCTGAATCAAAGCCATAGAATCTGTTTTTGCTTGCTCTTTTAAAGATTCTACAAGTTGATCTTTTGCTTCTTCTGCAGATAATCCAGATATAACTTCCAATTGCTGTACTTGACTTTTATGAAGCTTTTTAAGTTCACTTTGCTTTTTTTCGAGATAATCATTCCGATGATTGTAATCTTTAATCTTTTGCTCTAATTCTGTATTAAGCTTTTTACCTTTTGACACTTCATTAGAAACCTGAGATTCTTTATCCCTAGTTCTCTTTTCCGCCTCAGCCATCTTTTTATCACGAGAAAAAATTACTTTTTCATGCTCTGATTTTAATTCAATAAACTTTTCTTTAGCTTGAAGTATTTTATCTTTCTTAATAGTTTCTCCTTCACTCTTAGCTTCTCTTAAAATACTATTAGATGTTTTTTTAGCGCTTTTGATAATTTCTGAAGCTTTATTCCGCTCTAATACCTTAGCGATGATAAAACCAATCACTAAGCCCACAACAGCCGCAACAATCAAAAATATAATATTATCCATAATCCTAGTTAGTGTTTATATATAAAAAAAGCCTGCACTAGTTTGGGTTTTGTATAAACTCTGTAAAAACAGGTTTAGGGCTAACAAGCTGATCAAGGATCCGTAATACTGAAAAATCAGCACGGCTTGCTTTTACAACTTAAACTCACCCTTTTTAAAATAATTCTTGTTGAGTTTATCAAAAAATAATAACTAGTGCAGGCAGTAACCTTATTTATTTTAATGAACGTCTACGATAGATGATCTTGCAATAAATCATTTAGAGCACCTAATCTGCCCAAAACATTTATATCATCACTATCTTTATCTATAACCTTTTGTTCTACTTGTGCTGCAAACTGTAAAGCACACATTGCCAATACATCTTGCTTATCTCTCACCGCATAACTTTGCTCAAACTGTTTAATCATGGCTTCAATCTTTTTAGCTGCTTTACGTAAGCCCTCTTCTTGATCAGGGTTTATCGTTAATGGATATACTCTATCCGCAACTGAAAGTTTGATTTTTAATTTATCTGCCATAGTATCAATTACTCTGATAACTGCGCTATACACACATCTATCTCCCTTATTAAGGCATTTATCTTGAGCTTGGTTTCCCTTTTGTATTCGTCACTGCCTAGCATTGCATTTGCATTTTTGAGTGCACTGAATTTTTCTTCCCACTGCTTTAATTGATCAACCTGGATTTCTGAATTAGATTCCAAATTCTTTATCTTTCCTTTAAGATCGGCGTTTTGTTGCTTAAGTAAATCATACTTATGAAGCAACTTGCTTATCCTATTCTCAAGGGAATCAACAATTTCAATTAAATCACTCATTATAATTTCACGCAATACTTCGTTACACAAAGTTAACATACCAATTGAAAAAACCCAATAGTTTTTAAACTAATTTTATAGCGACAACATCTCATCAATCAAGTGATTCGTTTATAGCCTTTTAGTTTTTAATTAAACATCACTTTAATTTTAATCCCTAAATTTTTACATTTACCCTCTATGCGAGTTATTATAACATTTTTAATCTTCAATTTCACAATTGGATATAGTCAAAAAGACATCCCAACGGATTATTTTATAAACCCACTAGGCATTCCACTTGCCGTTTCAGGAACCTATGGAGAATTAAGATCCAATCACTTTCATTCTGGTATAGATTTAAAAACAGAAGGTCAAGAAGGTTTAAAAGTATATGCAGCCGCAACTGGCCGCGTAAGTCGAATAAAAGTTTCTCATTTTGGATATGGAAAAGCTATGTATATCGCCCATCCTAATGGATACACAACGGTATATGCACATCTACAAAAATTTTCTCCAGAAATAGAAGCTTACATTAAAAAAAGACAATATGCAAAAGAATCTTATGAAATAGAGCTTTTTCCAAAGGCGGGCGCATTATCTGTAAAACAAGGAGATGTAATAGCATTCAGCGGAAACACTGGAGGTAGTGGAGGTCCACATCTTCATTTTGAAATAAGAGATGCAAAGGCTAGACCAATGAATCCCATGTGTTTCGGAATTGAAGTAAAAGACACCAAGAAACCAACAATTAATAGTGTATGGGTATACAACCTAGACGAATCTTCTCATATAAACGGAAACCAAGAATTAACTAAATTAAGATTGGTTCCTATGGATAATGGAAACTTTAAAGCTGAAGGTATAAAGGCTTTAGGGAGACTAGGAATAGGTGTCTCTACAATAGACCAACAAAATCTAGCGGCAAACAAAAATGGAGTTTATAACATCACCACTGAAATAAATGGACAAGAAAACTTTTCTATGGAAATGAAACGGTTTTCTTTTTCTGAAACGCGGTATATAAATCGATTAATCGATTACAAATATTACAAAAAGAATCGAAGTAGAATTACAAAACTATTCATTGAAAAAAACAACCCTCTTTCTATCTACAAAAATGTTACAGACAAAGGTGTTATCACGGTAGAAGATAGTCTATCTTATACAGTTAAAGTTTTTGTAAAAGATTTCAAAAACAATACAACAGAAATTAGTATACCTATAAAAGGAGAACAGATGGAAGAAATCTCCAAAAAAGAGATAACGAATACTCCATATCTAGCTAAACCTACGGAAAACTTTACGTATAATTCTGGGATTTTCGATCTATATATCCCAAAAGGCAGTTTGTATGAAAAAGCGTATTTAGACATCGAAGCTAACGGCGATACTATAAAAATCCATCAAGACGAAATTCCTTTGCATAAGAATATGACAGTTGTTTTTGATGTCACTAATTACAGTGAAGCAGACAAAAAGAAATTATATATAGGAAGATTAGGCTACAACAATAAGCATTACCACGTAAAAACAAACAAAAAAAATAATCGTTTTTCTACCAGAACAAGAACTCTAGGTAGCTACTCACTATTTTCGGATCTAGAAAAGCCAACAATAGTGCCAATAAATGTGGCTAATAAAAAATGGATGTCTAAGGCTAATTTTTTAAAAATTAAGATTGATGATACAGATTCTGGCATCAAAAGCTATAGAGCCACTATCAATGGAAAGTTTATTTTAATGGAATACGATTATAAAACAGGGATGTTGGTTTATAATTTTGAAGATAAAATAATTTCGGAGACGGAAAATAAATTTAAACTTATTGTGTTAGATAAAGTAGGAAATAATACTACATTTGAAACAATATTCTTTAGAAAACCATAAACAGATATACTCTTTGAAAAATCTCCTCTTTCTTTTTATTTTTTTTCTAGTCACTTTTAGTCAACATATATTCGCACAAGATGCCATTGTAAAAGGAGTGGTCTTAGACGAATCAAATCAACCAGTTGAGGGAGCTAATGTATCCTATAAAAGTTCAGGAACCAAAACCAATGAGAATGGTGTTTACATACTAAACATACCTTCTAATCAAGATATCACAATTAAAATTAGTCATGTTGGACTAAAGGATATCACTTTCACTATTAATCTACAAGAAAATCAAACATACGAGCTAAATCCAATATTGAAAACAGATATTGAACAAATAAGTGAAGTTGTAATTTCTGGAAGAGAGCGAAAAATAGTGGAAGGTATCACAACATTAGACCCAGAAACCATACGTATAACACCATCTGCCAATGCAGGAGTTGAAGGCTTACTAAAAACCTTACCAGGAGTAAGTTCTAATAATGAATTGAGCACTCAATATGCTGTAAGAGGAGGGAATTTTGATGAAAACTTAGTATATGTAAATGAAATTGAAGTATACAGACCTTTTTTGATACGATCTGGACAGCAAGAAGGTCTAAGTTTTGTAAATACTGATTTAGTTAGAAATGTAGATTTCTCCGCTGGAGGTTTTCAGGCAAAGTATGGAGATAAACTTTCTTCTGTTTTAGATATAACGTATCGTCGACCTACCCGATTTGATCTAACAGCTGATCTAAGTCTACTTGGCGGAAGCATATCAGCAGGAGGAATTACAAAAAACAAAAAGTTCGCTGGAGTAGTTGGCGTAAGATATCGGGACAATAGTCTACTTGTGGATGCTAGACAAACAGAAACTAATTTTAGACCTAGATTTGCTGATGTTCAAACATATCTTTCTTATAATTTTTCTAAGAAATTCGAACTTGGTTTTCTAGGAAATATAGCAATAAATAAATATGATTATGAACCGCTAACACGTCAAACTAACTTTGGACCAATAACAGACCCTATAGCCTTAACAGTATTCTATGATGGTCAAGAAGAAGATCGGTATGAAACTTATTTTGGTGCCTTAAAAGGAACGTATAGAGCAAATGAAAATTTAACTTTAAAATTAATTGGTTCTGCCTATCACACACAAGAACAAGAGCACTTTGATATTTTTGCAGCATACTTTCTAGGAACTGTTAATACTGATATCGGTGGAGAAGATTTAGGAGAAGTCGAATTTAGTGAAGGTGTCGGTTCCCAACTAACACATGCTAGAAATAATCTTGACGCATTGATCTTTAACTTAGAACACAAAGGAACTTATACTGCAGATGAACATCAAATAGATTGGGGAATTAAATACACTTCTGAAGATATTAGAGATCGAATTCAAGAATATGAAATCATTGATTCTGCAGGTTTTTCAATTCGCCCTCCTGGCACCTTTGTAAACGATCAGCCATACAACCCTAACGCCAGTCCAATAGTTCCTTTTACTAGTGTTAGAGCAACTAATATGGTAAATATTGATAGGTTTTCTGGATTTGCTCAATATAGTTTGCGAACAAATATAAAAGAACACGAGATTTGGGCAAATGTTGGTGTAAGAGCACACAATTGGAATGTTTCTGGAGATGGTATAAGCAGCTCATCTCAAACAGTATTTAGTCCAAGAGCACAAGTCGCTATTAAACCAGATTGGAAATCAGACATGATATTTCGTCTTTCTGGTGGATGGTATCACCAACCTCCTTTTTACAGAGAACTAAGAGATCTTCAAGGGACTGTTCAACCTGATGTAAAGGCACAACAATCCATACATATTGTAGCTGGTAATGATTATAGTTTTAATATGTGGAATAGACCATTCAGACTTACAACAGAACTATACTACAAAAAACTTACTGATGTAAACTCATACACAATCGAAAATGTAAGAATTAGATATCGAGCTAATAACAATGCTGAGGCTTACGCTGCTGGATTTGACCTTAGGTTAAATGGGGAGTTTGTACCTGGAACAGAAAGCTGGTTTAGCTTAGGACTACTTAAAACAGAAGAAAACTTAGACAATAGAGGATATATTGATAGACCAACAGATCAAAGAATTAAAGTAGGTGCTTTGTTTCAAGATTATGTTCCAACAATTCCTAACCTAAAAATGTATCTTAACCTTGTATACCAAACTGGTGTACCTGGTGGATCCCCTTCTAATGCAGATCCATATGACTTTCAAACTAGATTGCGAGATTACAGAAGAGCTGATTTAGGAATTTCTTACATCGTGGTGGATCAAAAAATAAGACGTAAAGAAGGAAACTTCTTTAATAAATTTAGAGAACTGAATGTCGGATTCGAAATTTTCAATCTTTTTGATAACCTTAATTCTATTACCAACACTTTTGTTAGAGATGCTGCTTCGCAACGTCAATTTGCTATTCCTAACTTTTTAACCCAAAGGGTTTTCAATGTTCGATTAGGGATGAAGTTTTAATCCTCCAGAAACTCTTTCAGTACACTAATAACATAATCTACTTCTTCTTTAGTATTGTATTTAGAAAAAGAGAATCTAACGGAAGGTTTCTGCATATCCTCTTCTGAAAGTATTTCGGCAAGTACATGTGATCCTTTTCCACTACCACTCTGGCAAGCACTACCTTTGGAACAAGCTATTCCTTTAATATCTAATTGGAATAACAAAATACCTGCTTTCTCCTGAGATATTGGCAAACAGACATTTATTAACGTATACGTACTATGATTTAAATCACAACAATTAGCATTAAACTTAACATCTTTAATCTGTTCTTTTAATTGATCTACAAAGTATTGTTTTAGATCAGAAATATATGCTTTCTCTTCATCCATATGTGCATATGCCAATCTCAAAGCCTCATCCATTCCGGCTATATTATGAACTCCTTCTGTTCCTCCTCGATAACCACGCTCCTGCTCTCCCCCATATATTAATGGCTTAAGCCCTGAATTCTTTTTAATATACGCAAAACCAATTCCTTTAGGGCCATGAAATTTATGCGCGCTTACTGCAGTAAAATCTACCTGAAGATCACCTAAACTTACATCTAAATGCCCAATAGATTGTACCATATCGCTATGAAAAAGCGCTTCGTGTTCCTTACATAAACCACCTACTCTATTAATATCTAAAATTGTTCCAACCTCATTGTTCACATGCATTAAACTAACTAATGTTTTTTCAGAAGCATTAGCCAATAAGCTTTCCAAGTGCTTATAATCTATTGCCCCATCAGAAGTAATATCCACGTAACTAACTGCAATTTCAGTATGTGCTTGTATCTCTTGAACTGTATGCAAAACTGCATGATGTTCGATCTTAGAAGTAATAATGTGTCTAACTCCAAGATCTCTAACTGCACTGTTCAATGCTAAATTATCAGCTTCTGTTCCTCCAGATGTGAATATAATTTCGGAGGCTTTTACTCCTAAGTATTTAGCAATATTCTTACGAGCCTGTTCAATATGATTTTTTGCAGACCTACCAAATCCGTGAGTAGAAGAAGGGTTTCCATAATCTTCTCTTAATACAGTAGTCATTTTATCAATTACTTCTGGACGTAACTGTGTAGTTGCTGCACTATCGAAATAAACTTTTTGCATTAAATTTAAAAATTTAGTTGATGATTGGTGAAAATATATAATAATCACATTAACAGAGTATACATTTTATTATATCCTCATAATAATAAAGCAAATCTAATTCAAATAAAATTATTTTCCACACCGAGCGTTATAATCTTTCAATTCCATTATTTTTGCCAAAACACGCATAAAACAATTTTTGAATGAACATTTATAAATTTCATTCGTCTTTATAAAAAAAAATCTTTTTATTCGTTATTTTATGTATTGTAGTTTTTTAAGACGAGACTATAATTTGTTATTAATTTTCAAAATGCAAACAGTGAAAAAGCTTTTATATATTTCTATATTTTTAATATTAGCTTCTTGTGATGATGGTGATATTATTGTAACAAGTTTTGAATTTGATGATGTTGACCTTCAACTTTGTGAAGGAGCTACAACCAATGAGTTCGTTTTCTTTAAGATCAATACTTCTATCAATGAGTCTATATCCTATAACTTTATTGATGCTACATATTCTGAAACTACTGAAACAGAAAACCCTATTATTATAGATCTAGAAGACACCGATAATGGTTTGATTTATAGGAAATTTAACAACACTATTACTTCAGATTATTACTGCAGTAATATCCCTGATAGCAATATTGTTGTAACTGAAGAGCTTTTAAGTGTAAGTGGTCAAGCTACTATTATAAATCAAATAGTTAGTGAAGATGATAATGATGGGTTGGAATCTACGGAAGAATCCCCAAATGAAATTGACCCAGAAGCAGATCCTGATGGAGACGGAGTTCCTAATTACCTAGACGATGGAATGGATGACATGAGCATTGGAAACACCGATCAAACCGCAGATAATTTAGGGATTGAAGACGGATATGATACTGATGGAGATCAAATCGCAAATTTTAAAGATCAAGATGATGACAATGATAATGTGCTTACCAGTGTAGAGTTGATTAATAGTGATCCTAATGATGAAAGTTTTCTAGATACAGATGATGATGGTACTCCAAATTATCTTGATACTGATGATGATAATGACAATATACCTACTCTTGATGAAGATGTCGATGGTAATGGAAATCCTAGAGATGATGATACGGACAGAGATGGAACACCAAATTATCTAGATCCAGATGACGATAATGATGGTATTTTGACTCGTGATGAAGTTAGTGGCACAAATGACAACCCATTGAATGAAGATACTGACGGTGATGGAATTCCAAATTACCTTGATGCTAATAATCCAGATAATGACGAAGTGAACACAAACATAGATAACCCATCTATTCTTGACAATACGGTTATAACAATTTTTAGAACTACATTATCAATAGATAATCTTATTCTAAACGAAGTCAATGATCAATTTACAAATGATGAATTCTCCTTTGGTTTTAGAGATGAAACCATCTCTATAACCACTCCTAAAAATGAAGATTAATATAATTATGAATAGACTATATTTTTTATTTTTTGCATTATTATTAATAAACTGTAGTGAAGGTGATCTTATAGAAATTTCTGTTGATGACTTAAACGGAGATCTAGAAAATTGTTCTAATGAAAATGATAATACTTTTGTGTTTTTTGTAATTGATCAAGATATAAATAGATCACTATCTTTAAACTTCACTGATACTAGCTTTGAAATTATTCCAGAAAACGTTTCTGAAATATCCATAGACGAGCCTACTGTAATTACTCTAAACACTACTAGCAATCAATTTATATATAGAGAATTTGATACTTCTATTAATGGAACTGAATATTTTTGCAATAGTATTCCTGTTAGTGGTATTACTGTAACACAAGAACTAATAAGCTCCAATGGAACTGCAGAGATTAGTTATATGGAGGTAACTTCTTCTACAACAGAAACAACATACTCTCGAACCGTAACACTAAAAGACATAACCTTAGAAGGAAATGGAATTGCTATAAGAAAACAATCCTTAGTACTTGGCTTAGATAATATAACTATACCTAATTAAAATTAACTTCTCGGGTTTTGAATAATATATATTTCCATAGCTCCTAATCCATACTTCTTATAATCCGCATCAGAAATACGTACGTTTTCATATCTTCCAAATAAATATTTCAGCTCTTCTTTTAGAACTCCCTGACCTACTCCGTGAATAAAAACAACACTAGGGATACGTTTATTGATAGCAAAATCTAATTGTCTTTTGGCTGTATCAAGTTGCAAAATGACCATCTCATGATTAGACAACCCCTTTGTGGACTTTACTAATTTATGGATATGAAGATCTACCTCCATAGCAGGAATATTTCTTTCCTTAGGCTTTAAAATTTTTCTTTTAGGTTTCTTTTTAAAAATTTCCTTTTGCTGAAGGTTTTTTTGAACTTCTTCATAAGAAGGAATAATTAAACTATCAGATTCTTCTTTAACCAATTCATCGACAGAAAATATCATATCAAACCCATCATTAGATTCAATAGTTACATCATTTCCATCAACTAAAATAACTTTGCCAGATATTGGCTCATCTAATACCGAAACTACGTCTCCTACTTGTATCATAACCCTTACTCCTCTTCGTTTTTTTCCTGATTTTCTGTTGTTTTTTCTGAAAACCTAGATGTAACATTTGTATTAATCAAAAACACTCCACTCATTAAACAGATGATACCCCCAACCTGTGTATAATAATTCTTTTTAGCAGAAGCTATTTCCATAATTAAAAGAACTGCTCCTATTAAAATCAAAAGAAAACTCACAATCTTTTTCAACTTCAATTTATTCATAACGCAAAAGTATCAAATATTAGTTTTTTTCTAAACATTAATTTTTGGAATACTCAAATTGTGTATATTGTACCTCGTAAATTTATTGAACACCCCATTTTACATTATTATTTAATACAAATTAATTACTAAATTAAGTTTATTTTTATGGAAGCTAATCAACCGAGACCTAACAATCACCTAGCCCTAGCAATTATCTCTACAATTTTATGTTGCTTAATAACAGGTATTGTAAGTATTATTTATTCAACTCAAGTAAATTCAAAATATGATGCAGGAGATTACGAAGGAGCTGTTGCTGCATCTAAAAATGCTAAATTATGGGGACTTATTGGAATAGGAATGGGTGTTGTCATTGCAATAGCATACTTTGCCTTTTTTGGAATCGCCATTTTTTCGGGTTTAGCTAGTGGTAATAATTTTTAACTTGTTACGAAAATATTTCATAAAATATGGGTATTTCTTACTAGTGATACCCATATTTTTTATTACTAAATATTATTATCTATTCGATCCAGAAAATAGTTCTGGAAAAAGCATCTTTCTCACATGTCCGTTTCATTATTTAACAGGATATCACTGTCCAGGTTGTGGAAGTCAAAGAGCAATCCATGATTTACTTCATGGGAGAATTGATGAAGTATTAAGTCATAATTTAATGTTTCTTGTACTTTTTAGTTTTTTAATAATTAAGCTTTATTATTTTTCTGCAAAACTATTTTTAAAAAAAGAAGTGGTTGATATTTCACACAACAAATATTATACATACGGTATATTGATTTTTGTAATCTTTTTTTGGGCTCTTCGAAATATTCCTTTTTATCCTTTTAAAATATTAGCCCCATAAAAAAAGAGCGGAAACTTGTTCCCGCTCTTTATATTATTTTTAAACAATCAAAAAAGTTTTACTCAAACTCTTTTAATGTTTTCGTTATTATTGCTACACATTCTAGCAATTGATCTTTTGTCATTACTAATGGTGGAGCAAAACGAATAATATTTCCATGAGTTGGTTTTGCCAATAACCCATTTTCTTTTAAAGCAACGCAAATATTCCATGCCGTTTCGCTATTTTCATCATCATTAATCACAATAGCATTTAATAACCCTTTACCTCTTACAAGGTTTACTATATTAGAAGTCTTAATATATTCATTTAGTTCTGACCTGAATAGTTCTCCAAGTTCAAAAGCATTTTCTGCAAGTTTTTCATCTCTTACAACTTCTAAAGCTGCTACAGCAACTGCAGCAGCAACAGGATTCCCCCCAAAAGTACTTCCGTGGTTCCCTGGTTTTATCACTTCCATGATATGATCATCTGCTAATACACCTGAAACTGGATATGCTCCTCCACTCAGCGCTTTACCAAGAATCAAAACATCCGGTTTAACATTTGGTGTTCCTGAACAGTTTTTATCACTACAAGAACAATCACCGCATGTAGCTAACAGTCTACCTGTTCTTGCTATACCAGTCTGCACTTCATCCGCAATGAATAGTACATTATGCTTTTCACACAAAGCCTTAGCTTTGGATAAATAATCATCTGAAGGTACATAAACCCCTGCTTCTCCTTGTATTGGCTCTACTAAAAAACCTGCTACATTAGCATTACTTTCCAATGCTTGCTCTAATGCTTTTAGGTTATCATACTCAATCTTAATAAAACCAGATGTATAAGGTCCAAAATTTTTACGAGCGACAGGATCATTGGAGAATGAAATTATAGTTGTCGTTCTTCCATGAAAATTATTCTCACAAACTATGATTTGTGCTTCATTTTCTGAAATACCTTTCTTTTCGTAGGCCCATTTTCTACAGATTTTTAACGCAGTTTCTACAGCTTCTGCTCCTGTATTCATTGGTAATAACTTATCAAAACCAAAATACTCCGAAGCAAATTTTTCATAC
Source organism: Aquimarina amphilecti (assembly GCF_900109375.1). Taxonomy (GTDB): domain Bacteria; phylum Bacteroidota; class Bacteroidia; order Flavobacteriales; family Flavobacteriaceae; genus Aquimarina; species Aquimarina amphilecti. Next base: position 11,026 of record NZ_FOAB01000001.1, on the reverse strand, counting down.
GCTCCCAACCTATCGTTATAAAATGCCCTAGAGGTTAATGTCAAAGTTTGCGCTTGTTCCATCATTGCACCTACAATTTTTGGGTGACAATGTCCTTGATTCACTGCAGAATAGGCACTTAAAAAATCATAATACTTCTTCCCTTCTACATCCCATACATATACACCTTCTCCTTTGTTTAAAACTACTGGTAGAGGGTGGTAGTTGTGAGCTCCATACTTGTTTTCTAAATCGATTGCTTGTTGAGAAGTTAATTTTTCTAAAACAGCCATTTTTAATAATTTAAATTGATAAAATAACCATTCCTTCTGTACCTTTATCCTTTCGAAAAGACTCGAAAATTCAGCGTGGGAGAGAAATCATCCCTAAGAGAGTCGCAAATTACTAAATCTTTATCGAATATTTAATTTTCGAGTCTGTAATAGATTCTATTTTTAATTATTCAAAATAATATTGCGGTTGATTGAAGAATTTACAATATAGAAGTCTTTAGAATAATGGACATGGAAATATCTATTTGACTCATTTTTTTTATTCTTTTCATAAGATATATTGAATAATTAATAAGTATATGCTATCTATTCTTATTTTTGCGCTATGGCAAGAAAGAAAAGAAAGCAGGTTTTTGAGAATATAGAAATCGTAGATGCCGGAGCAAAAGGAAAAAGTATTGCTAAGGCTCCTGATGGAAAAATTATATTCGTTAATAACGCTGTACCTGGTGATGTAGTAGACATACAAACAACAAAAAAGCGAAAAGCATTTTATGAAGGTTCAGCTACAACCTTTCATAAAAAATCGAATAAACGAGTAGATCCTGCATGCAGACATTTTGGTACTTGTGGAGGATGTAAATGGCAATTCATGGGATATGAACATCAATTGGCATATAAAGAACAAGAAGTAGTAAACAATTTAACTCGTTTAGGAAAAGTTGAATTACCAAAAGTTACTCCAATTCTGGGTTCTGAAGATCAGTTTTTTTATAGAAATAAAATGGAATTTTCTTTTAGCGATAGTAGATGGCTGACACTCCAAGAGATTCAAAGTGATACTCAAATTGAAAACAGAAATGCATTAGGGTTTCATATTCCTGGTATGTGGGATAAAATTTTGGATATTGACACTTGTCATTTACAAGAAGACCCAAGTAATGACATTAGAAATAAAGTAAAAACATTTGCCACAGAAAATAACCTATCTTTTTATAATGCGAGAAACCAAAACGGTTTTCTTAGAACTTTAATGTTAAGGATAGTGTCTACAGGTGAAATTATGGTATTAGTTCAATTTTTTCACGAAGATGTGGAGAAAAGAACCCTATTATTAGATTATATAGCTTCTGAGTTTCCAGAAATTACTTCTTTACAATATGTCATAAACTCTAAAGGAAATGATACTATTTATGATCAAAAAGTAGTATGCTATATGGGAAAAGATCATATTGAAGAGGAAATGGAAGGACTACGTTTTAAAATTAATGCAAAATCCTTCTATCAAACTAATTCTAAACAAGCCTATGAGTTATATAAAGTAACTCGCGATTTTGCTGGTCTAACAGGGAATGAATTAGTATATGATTTATATACAGGAACCGGTACTATAGCTCAATTTGTTGCAAAAAAGGCGAAAAAAGTAATAGGTGTAGAAGCTGTACCCGAAGCTATAGAAGATGCTAAATCAAATGCGAAACATAATAACATTGATAATGTAGAATTTTATGTAGGCGATATGAAAAAAGTGTTTACTTCGGATTTCATTGCTACTCATGGACAACCGGAAGTTGTAATTACTGATCCACCAAGAGATGGAATGCATAAGGATGTTGTAAGCCAATTACTAAACATTTCTCCTAATAAGATTGTATATGTAAGTTGTAATAGTGCAACACAAGCTAGAGATTTGTCGTTATTAGATAGTACATATAAAGTTACAAAAGTGCAACCTGTAGATATGTTTCCACAAACACACCATGTAGAAAATGTGGTTTTATTAGAAAAAAGATAATAAATGAAGTTATATAAAGCTTTTATTCCTATTATTCTCGGAATTACTGGTATCTATCTTAGTTCGAGTTGTGAACGAGACGATATCTGCGCCGAAGATACGTTAACCACTCCTCTACTTATTATTAAATTTATTGAAGATGGTACAGTATCTGATATCAAACAACCAAATGAATTACAAATAGGATCTCCTGGGTTCCTGAATATAATTGATTACGAGACTAATCAAGATTCCATACTTATACCTCTTAGAACAAGAGGCTTGTTAACGGATTTTGAGTTTATTATTGAATCTGATTCTGACACTCCAAATACCGATGTAGTCAGTTTTCAATATACACCAGTTGAAGAATATGTAAGTAGCGCTTGTGGTTTTAAAGTCAATTATAACGGCCTTACTGCTAGTGTGGTCCAAGAAGATGGTGATGGGAATTGGATCAAAAGTATAATTATAGAAGAAGATAATGTAACAGATGAAACAGCTGCGCACGTACTTATTTTTCATTAGTCTCCTAGTTTCGGGTACTATTTTAGGACAAGAAGAAACCAATATCTCTGCTAGGGATACATTACCCCCATCAGAAAAATATGGCCTCAGGGTTGGTGTAGATATTGGTAGATTAATTAGAACAGCTGTCAATGATGACTATTCTGGTTTTGAAATAAATGCAGATTATAGAGTGTATAAAAATTATTATCTAGCTGCAGAAATAGGAAACGAATCTCTATTACGAGATGAAACCAATATTGAAGTGGAAGGATCTGGAAGTTATATCAGATTTGGTGTTGATTATAACACCTACAAGAATTGGTATGGAATGCAGAACAATATTTATGCTGGACTTAGATACGGTTTCTCAACATTTGATCAAACTCTTAATAATTATAACATATTTACGGGAACAGATTTTTTTGACCTCGATAATAATCCTGAAAATTTCAGAAATGAGATAAGAGAATCTAAAGATTTAACCGCTGGATGGATAGAGTTTGTTTTAGGTCTAAAAGTAGAAGTGTTAAACAACTTATATTTAGGAGCAAGTGTTTCTTTGCGAAGGATCGTTAATGAAAAAGACCCCGCAGGTTTCGAAAATTTATTTATTCCTGGATATGGTAGAACCAACGATTTTAGTGAATTCGGTGTAGGTTATACTTATACAATAAGTTATTTAATCCCTTTTATTAAAAGAAAAAGATAGTAGCTATTTTTCGATAAATTATTTAAGAATTATTTTGAAATTTGGCTTTCTTACTTCCAGCATACATTTCGTATTTTACTAAACGAGATTCTAGCTTACCGTTAAATACTTTTATTTTTCTAGAAGGCCTTAACCCTACAAATTTTAATGCTTCTATATTAGAGGTGATAAACCAAGCATTCGTATTTGGATAATTCTGTTTAAGTGTATCACCAATTTGAGCATAGAATTTTTCTTCGTCTAATTCTAACCGTTCTCCATATGGTGGATTAAAAACCATATGTAACTTATTATCATTATCCTTGGTACTTTCAAAAAAGTTGTCATCTTTAATTTTTACAAATTCACTAAGATTGGCATTCTCTACATTATTCTTAGCTTTTCTTACGGCAGAAGGAGCCTTATCAAACCCAATAATAGTATGATGAAAATCTCTGGTTTTATTCAAAGAAGCTTCTTCTATCTTTTCAAATAAATCCATATCCCAATCTAACCATTTTTCAAAAGCAAATTCTTTTCGATTTAGATTGGCAGGAATATTACAAGCAATCATTGCAGCTTCAATTGCCATAGTACCACTTCCACACATTGGATCTAAAAAGTCACATTGCCCATCCCATCCGGATAACAACAATAAACCCGCAGCTAAAACTTCATTTATTGGTGCTATATTAGTTGCTGTTCTATAACCTCTATGATGTAGTGATCCTCCTGAACTATCCAAAGAAACAGTACATAAATCCTGCTGAATATGTATATTAATAGTAAGATCTGGATAATCTGTATCAACACTGGGCCTTTTTCCTGTTTCTTTTCTAAACTTATCTACGATAGCATCCTTTGACTTTAAAGAAACAAATTGCGAATGCCTAAATACAGTAGAATTAACAGTAGCATAGATAGCAAAAGAATCATCAGTATTAAGATATTCTTCCCAACGAATGGACTGTATGAAACTATACAAATCTTTTTCATTTCCTATTTTTTTTGAAGAAATAGGTTTTAAAACTTTTAACGCAGTTCTTAAACATAAATTTGCCTTATACATAAAACCCGTATCGCCATAAAAACTAACCATTCGGTTTCCTACTACTACTTTTTGCGCTCCTAAGTTTCTTAGCTCTTTAGCTAATATTTCTTCAAAACCAAAAAAGGTTTTGGCTACCATTTTAAATGAATTACTCACTATATTCTAATTCGCTATTATTAAACCGCAAAAATACATTAATTTTGCGCCCTATGCTAAAAGATTCTACAATGTGGTACGCATCTTGGTTCGATACACCATACTATCATATACTATATAAAGACAGAGGTCACCAAGAAGCACAGCAGTTCATGGATAACCTAAGTGGTTATCTTAGTTTAGAACAAGATGAGAAAATATTAGATCTTGCTTGTGGAAAAGGAAGACACAGTATTTATCTAAATCAACTGGGTTTTGATGTAACTGGAGTGGATCTTTCTAAAAACAGTATTGATTACGCGGCTAAATTCGAAAATGAAACATTGAGATTCAGAGTACACGATATGTCAAAACCATATTCTGAAAAGTTTTCTGCTGTTTTTAATTTGTTTACAAGTTTTGGGTATTTTGAGAAAGAAGAATGTAACCTTAATACCATAAAAGCTATAAAATCAAATCTAAACGAAAAAGGATTCGGTGTTATAGATTTCATGAATGTAGATTATGTTATTGATAATCTTATTCCAGAAGAGACTAAAGAAGTTTCAGGGATTATATTTCATATAAAACGATATGTAAAAGAAGGATATATTTTTAAAGAAATAAAGTTTAATGTTAATGATGAAGAATTATTCTTTACTGAAAGAGTAAAGGCATTGACCCTAAAAGATTTTCAGAATTATTTTGAAGAAGCAGAAGTTAATCTACTTGATATTTTTGGAAATTATCAACTTGAAAAATTTCATAAAACTACTTCTCCTAGACTCATTCTTATTTTTAAATAGTGTACAACTATATATTATCCATATCAGCTGTTTTTATTGGTTCCTTAATAGTATATATATTTAGGCCCAATAATCAAAAAAATCTAAAATTACTTTTAGCATTTAGTGGAGCATTTCTATTGGCAATTACCATATTCAATCTATTACCAGAAGTATTCGAGGATCATGAATATGCCAAACAAACAGGTGTTTGGATTATGATTGGTATTTTATTACAAAAAGTATTAGAATATTTCTCAAGGGGAGCAGAACATGGACACATACATATTAATAAAAAAACTACTAAAGTTCCTAAACTACTTTTTATAAGTCTTGGGATTCATGCTGTTTTAGAAGGTTTTCCGATTCATCATACAGAAGGTATACTAATTGGTATTATTATACATAAAATTCCAATAGGTATGATATTGACTACTTTTTTATTTAATACTGAAATAAAAAAGCCCATTATACTACTATTCCTTCTTCTTTTTGCATTAATGACACCTTTGGGAACATTTATTTCCCAACATTTTGAAGCTGTTCAAGACTATTATAAAGAGATCACGGCTCTTGTCATCGGTATTTTTTTACACGTTTCTACAACTATATTATTTGAAAGTAATGAAGGACATAAATTTAACATTACCAAGCTAATGGTTATTCTAGGAGCTACAGCTAGCGCATACTTCATTTAATATGTTTAGTAAGGAAGAATCCAAGAAAATAAGACAAGAATTTTGGACTACCTTTGGTTCCAACTATCCAAGAAAATGGTTGTTATATAATACGAAAATCAAAGATGTAACACTTAAGTTTACTTTTACTACGAAAATAGCTCAAGTTTCAATTGATATAGAACCTCATGATGAAGTAATAAGAGCCTATTATTTCGATAAGCTTTTAAGTTTAAAAAACATACTCAAAGAAGAATACATTAGTGATATCATTTTTAATGAATTATACGAATTAGAGAATCACAAAATTATTTCTCGAGTATATACTGAGCTACCAAACGTGAGTATCCACAATCGTAACACATGGGAGGATACCATGATATTTCTAAACAATCAAATGGATAAACTTGAATCATTCTTTTTGGAATATAAAGATTTTATAGAAAACTAACTTAAGGGCAACTATAAAGACTAATTTGTAACAAATTCTTAAATTAAGTATCAAAATATTACCAAATTAATATTTTGATTAGTTTTTCATATATTGGGATTAACTAAAACACAAACTCAATAATTATGAAAAACTATGTTAGCTTTATAGCGATATTGCTATGCGCACTATTATTTGTACAATGTACTCAAGAAAATATCTCCCCACAAGCAGAAGAAATTGGACTAGAAATAGAGAATGAAAATCAATTTTCAGGTAAACTCTATACGAACAACAGTAATATCACCTATTCCATAGAAGCAATTTCTGAACTGAAATTTATAATTGACTTAACAATTGACAAAAAAACAATTGAAGCTTCTGTTGATTATGAAAAAGAAGGTATAACTATAAATGGTCACAATAACAATTTTACTGAATTACAAAAAGAAGCTTTACTAAACACAGGAAAGGTAATTTCGGAATATCTCTTAGCTACTAAAAAGGGAGAAATATCAATGACAGAATATACATTATTATCCCTAATTGAATATTGGGGTAAATCTCCAGTAAATTACGTGTATAGTAAAAGGGAGATTACATCTGCCCCAAACCCTAATGCTTTAAAAAGTAGAAATGAAGGTATTACTTGTATCAGAAAAAACACCTATGTAAATGCTGAATATGATGATTCAAGAGGGAATCATAAAGACAGAGTAAAAGTTGGAAGCAAACCAAGAAATAACTACGGATGCATGGGTAGATGTGGTGGTGATTGCGGTAGATGGTGGATCCCAAGCGCCTGGACTAAAGACTGTATGGACCATGATCAGTGCAGTAATGTAAATAATGCTAGCGGAGGAAGTAGTGACGGAAACTGTGGAGATGAATTCAATGAAGCTGCCGATGATTACGTTTTTGGAGTAATTAGAGGATGTAGAGGATAATTTACAATAGGATAAACCATAGTAAGTAATGTCTTTTATTATGGTTTATTCTAACTTTTATATAATATACTTCAAAATAAATATAAAATGAAATATGCTACCTGCTAATACAAAAAGGTGCCAGATTACATGATGAAAATATAACTTCTTAAAAGCATAGAAAATTATTCCTAAAGTATAAGCCAGTCCTCCATAAATCAAAAACATAATCCCTTCGAAACCTACAATATCAGTTAGTCTAGATATATCTAGAACAATTAACCAACCCATCAATAAATATAACATTACAGAAACGATCTCAAATTTACCTGTAAAAAATAATTTCAAGACTGCACCTAAACCCGCTAAAGACCACACTAAAGTAAAAAGTAACCACCCTTTACTATCTAACAAAACTATTAAAGTTATAGGAGCGTAAGTGCCGGCTATTAATAAATAAATACTAATATGATCCATAACCCTAAACCTATTTTTCAAAGCAGTATCACTTACATAATGATAAACAGACGAAGAAAAATAAAGAATTATCAATGTAATGGAATATAATAAAACGGAAAACGTACTGTAAGATGTCTTATGAGTATTATTTAAAAGCAATAAAAAAAGACCTAAAACAGAAAGTGCCAAACCAATAGCGTGTGTTAACCAATTCCATCTTTCCTCTATAGCTGATTGTATTTTCATATATAACAAAAATAGCAAAGTGATACATTTTGTACTTAACTAATATCATTATTATCTAATTAAATTTACTGAAATTAATTTAAAATGTAGGAATAATCCTATTTTATTAAAGTTAAAAATATGTAAAATCATTTTTAAACGCACATTAAATGCATTTTAACCATTTATTTCCTTTTTTTTCATATATTTGAAAGCCCCAAATCTGTATTGAATAATGAAAAGTATTAAAATAGCAAAGCATTTTATATGTTTCCTGTGTCTTAACTTATTTTTCCCCACTCTTTATGCTTATCAATATGAAGAAATGTCATTTCCAGAATTGGAGTGTACAATCATACACACAGAAGAACATTTAAATTCAATAGGAAGAGCAAATAGCGTTATGCTTATTGAAAATATTATTGATATCTCTTCTAAATTTAATACCCAACAAGAATACTACTTAAAAGGATATTCTTATAATCTTTTAGGAAAAATACATTTCTTAAATAAAGAATATAAAAAAGCGCTCAAGGAATATAAAATAGCCGAACTATTTATAAAAGAATTAGAAGGCCATTCTGAATTAATTATAGACGTTAATAATAATATTGCACTAGTCTATCTAGAAGGGTTTAACAAACCAGCAAGGGCATTAAAAAGAATTAAGAATATCTATGAAAGTTCCGAGAATTTAGATAAATACTACAAGCATAGTTTAGAATTAAATTTAGCCAACATCTATCTAAAAACCAGGAATTACAGAAAAGCTTATAGATTACTAAAAAAATGTCAAAAGTACTTTAGTCAGGATTCAGAGCATATTAATGAATTACTCATAACATATTTAGGTTTTGGAGAGTACTATAAAATTCATAATAATTATAATAGTGCCATAAGGCATTTTGAAGAAGCTGCTTCTATTGCAGAAAAGAACAAAATGTTTCGTCAGGCTATGACTATTTATAAAAAATATGAGGAGTTACTTGTCAAAATAGGAAGGCAAGATAGAGCATATGCAATTCTTAAAAAATACACTAAACATCATGAGACAGCTCTAGAAACCGAAAAACTAGAAACGAATCAATTTAAAGATAAATTAGTAGTAAGTAATAAAAATAACAGCATACAAACACAAAAAGCAAAACAGTCCCAAACTGTTTCTATATTCACTCTAACGTTACTCATATTATGTCTTATCTTATTTTGTTTTTTCATTTATAATCACAGAAAAACAAAAGTACTTGGAGAATCCTTGGCACTTAGAAACAAAGAATTAAAAATTTCAAAAGAAAAATCTGATCGTTTAGCCGCAGTGAAAACAAAATTTATCTCCACTGTTAGCCATGAACTAAGAACACCATTATATGGTGTAGTAGGTTTATCGTCTATTCTAATGGAACGTATTAAAGATGAAGAAAACCATAAATTTATAAAGCTGATGAAGTTTTCAGCCGATCACCTGCTTAATTTGATTAATGATGTACTCCAAGTAACAAAAATGGAATCCTATGAAATAAGTCTCGACAAAGCACCATATAATATAAAAAATCTAGCGGATGATATTAAAAATTCATTTGAATATCAAGCAGATAAAAATGGTAATACATTACATCTAAATTTTGATAAAAACATTCCTAATTCTCTTATTGGTGATCAGGTAAGGTTATCTCAAATTTTCATTAACTTAATTAGTAATGCAAATAAATTCACCAAAAATGGAAACATTTGGCTAAATTTCATTAATCCTGTAATAATAGATAATAAAGTTAAAATTACTTTCGAAATTAAAGATGACGGAAGAGGAATTCCGGTTGACAAACAAGAATTAATTTTTGATAAGTTTTCCCAAGCGGATGCTAAAGATCATACAACAGGAACAGGGCTAGGATTAAATATTGTAAAAAAATTAGTGAATCTACATGGTGGAGATATTAAAATAAAAAGTAAACCTGGAGAAGGATCTAACTTCTATTTTTCTATTTCTTTTGAAGTTGATCCCGCTAATAAAGAAGAAAATAACATTATTAATAATAGTAAAGACTGTATTCCATTATTAAATGAAGAAGAATATACTATACTTATCGTAGAAGACAATAAAATAAATCAAATAGTCACACAAAATGTTCTCAAAACAAAGGGATACAGATCGCAAATCGCAGATGATGGCCTCATAGCCGTAGAAATGTCTAAATCAAACTCTTACGATCTTATATTAATGGATCTAAATATGCCAAATATGGGAGGAATGGAAGCAACTAAAATAATTAGAGAATTTAATCCTAACATTCCTATTATAGCTTTAACAGCTTCAGACACTCAAGATACTGTACAAGCAATTCTTAATCCTGATTCCGGTTTTAGTGATTTCCTTAGAAAACCATATAAAAATCAGGAATTTTTCAATAAAATTGAATCCAATCTTAATCGTACTATCTCTAAAGCTTCATAAAGACAAAGAAGCAGTTTTAATTGTTTTAATTGTAATGTGCTTTTATTTTAGAGTTCTGGTAGATTTATCTTTTCAAACATTGCCTAATATTTAGCTCTATGGTTTTGAAGGTTTTATTTATAATATAAATAAACATGATTGTCATTCTTCATTTCTCTTGATTCTTAAGATGACAAAAAAGATGATTAGCATAATTAATCTCCTAAACATATACATCATCTCCCAATAATATTTCTAAGCATAATGGCCTCCCTATATAATTGCAAAAAAACCACACTATTATATACTGCATACCAACTACTTACTAGATATCTATTTCTTAACTGAGCAAATATCTTTCTTTACATTTTGGATATAAAAAAAACCCTTCATTATAATAATGAAGGGTTTTCAAGGAAGGCGGCGACCTACTCTCCCACGATTGTAGTACCATTGGCGCTAACGGGCTTAACTTCTCTGTTCGGAATGGTAAGAGGTGAGCCCCGATGCTATAACCACCTTAAGCTGTTTGCTGAATCTTGTTAATCACAAGAGTTCAACTAATATTGTTGACATATTGATTTAAATTATAAAATACGATCTAAAAAAGTAACTAAAAAGAAGCTATCAAAGCAATTCTCCGTCCTGCTAATTGCTTAGCAGGACGTGCGCATAAGCCTATGGGTTATTAGTACTACTCGGCTATGACATTACTGCCTTTAC
>NZ_FOAB01000014.1 GCF_900109375.1 Aquimarina amphilecti | reverse complement strand
CTGCTCCAATTCCGAATAAAGTTTTTCCTGGTTTATAAGTAGCTTCTAAACCAGCATTATATGCGGACAGATCAACCGTTTCTGTAAACTTTCCAGTTTGTGCATATAAGTTTAAGGCTATTTTTAATCCCTTCGCAGGTTTCGCTACTAAATGTGTCCCAAAGGTTTGTCTATTTACAGTTCCATCAATTGGAGTTTGACCATCGGTATCTAAATTCTGATATGAGTTATTTACAAAAAGAAAACTTCCAGAGAATTTAGACCAGTCTTTATGTAGCCAAGCATAAGCCATTCCTTTGTAATCGAATACAGCTCTTACATTACCATCATTATTAGGATCAAATAAAGTATTTACTCTGCTTACTCCATTTTGATTAAAAGAAAAACCAAGATCTAGTTTTAGCCCACTTTCATTTTTATATTTAATCAAAGCTGCATCATGAAACCTTCCTTGCATTGCCCAATCCAATCCACCAAGTATTCTTTGATCATCATAAGACAGCGCTTGTCGACCTATTTTTGTAGACCATCCACTACCAAACTTAAAATTAATCCAAGCCTGCGCTAAGGAAAAACTATTGTTATTATCAGCAGCAGCTATCTGAGGTGTATCTCCCCAAACACTAACATCCTGCACACTAAGATATGTAGAAAACTTATCCGCAGTATATCCAAATTTTAAACGAGAACGTTGTTGTACAAATATAGCAGCATCTACTCCTGATGGAACAAGATTCCCGAAACCACGTAAATATTCTGCTCTGGGTCTTATGTCTGCATCAATACTAAGTTCTTGGGCCTTTATACTACCTATTAGTAATAAAGTACACATTAATAATTGTAGTCTTTTTTTCATATGAATTGGTTTTTTAAAATTTAGGTAAAAAAAAACGTATTAAAAACTTGTTTAAAATACGTTTTTTTCCCCGTTTAAATAACAGGTAATAACTTTAATTTATATTTTCACTTTTTCATATAAACCTGTAATTGTGTTAAAAGCTTTTGTTAGATCATTACTGATCTTATACATCTCAGCAGGCTTGAAACCCTGATTCATCAACTTATTTTTATTGTTTTTAACACTTTCCCACTTGGTCATTGCAAGTCCTAATTTTTCATCAATTTTTTCATTATTAAAATTAGAAATTAATAACATTGTTATAGTTCCATCAATTTCATTGAATACATTATTCAACATCTGTTCAGAGTTCTTCGTTTTTAATGTAGTCTGATTTGCAAAATAATACAATGCTAATCTTTGAGAAAGCATACGTTGTCTTCCTGCCATATTAATAATTTGCTTAAGCTCTAAGTCAGATTCACCTGAACCGTCATCCTCTAAAAGATCTTGATCATTTTTATTAGCTCCTTTAGACTCAACTATAACTGCAGATACTACATCATTTGTTGCTTTTAATAAATCTGTATTTAAATCAATAATCTTTTTTGCATTATCATAATTTGGTGTACTTTCTATAAGTTTTTTAAACTCTGTCCAGATACCATTTACTTTTGCAATTCTATCTTTAGTTACCTTATAACCAGAATTTTGATTGATGATACCATTCTGTTTCTCAAAGATAATTTTACTTGTTAAAAGATCTCTTTTTGCTTTGGCATCACTAGGGTTTTCTACTAGATATAAATAAGACTTAGCCATCTTCTGACTTAACATTCTTTGTTTTCCAGAAATATTAACCGCTTTATTAAACGTTAACATTCCATATTTCATACTTTGTTGTGCACTTATGGTGTTTGTACTTGGTACCATCATTCCTACTAGGAATAATAATATTATAGACTTAAATGTAAAACTGTTTTTCATTGTATAATTTTTATAATTGAGATTAATTTTAATATTCCTCTAAGGATAAATGGGTGATTTTATTATCTGATGATAGTCCTAAAACTAGAATTGTAGAAGAATTTTCGAATTCCATTAAATAACGTTTATTTCCATCGTCATCCATTAAAAAAGAAGATTCTCCCATCGTTCCTTTTTTAGCCTGATTATCAGTAATAAAACTCGTTACTTTGTCCAAAGTAAAAGAAGACTGTAAATCAGAAGAAAACAGTCCAAAAAGGGAATTAGCATCTTTTGCATTATATGCATCAGAAATTTTTGTGATAGTCATTTGATAACTATCCTCGGTTTGTGTAAAACTAAAACATATAGATAGTAATAGTACGTAGGTAATTTTTTTCATAAAGTTTGGGATTTGGTATTAAAGATTAATATTTTACTTATTATTCCATATTGGGAATTTACGGTTTAACCGTAAATCATATTGGATAACTGAAACAAAACTATTTCAAAAGTCGATTAAACACATATATCTTCGATATAATGCAGTTTTAATACGTCTAGTAGCATTTACTTTAAGTTTATTAGAAAATTTATATAAAAACCTATAACATTCGTTAGACAATATAAAATTGGTTTTTGCCAAAAAAAAACTGTTTATCAAAAAAATATTATGGCAGTCATAACTTTAAATATTTGATTTACTGAATAGTTACTAAGAGCATTTATAAAGTTTATTTTACGTACAAATCATTTTTAATATTATCTAAAACTAGATCAAGATTACGGGTAAACCGTAGTTTTGATACGCTTTTAACATAATTTTAACTTACGTTTAACAAGATGTCGTTAAAAAACTGATTTTAACGCTTAAAATGAATCTAATTAATCCAAGAAAAATATCTTGTTGTAAAATAATAAACACAAAAATCTCGTTATCAATTATTTAAAAAAACCGTATTCGTAAGCTTAATCCTACCAAAATTAACTAGCAAAATTACCTCACAATGTTTATGAAGAAAATATCTAAAACAATTTTAAAAATTTTAATAATCTGTGCTTTAACTATATTCACACAAATTGGTGGACTGCTTTTCTTTATTTCAGAATTAATGATCTCGAAAAACATCAAAAGTTATCGATTAAAAAAAATTAGCTGGTTTATTGGCTTATACATATTTAGTACATTCTTAATTGTACCATATCTCGCTCCTTTATTTGGGAGAGAAAAAATTAGAGATAATGATCTTATAGCATCGTGTACTTTTTTCACCAAATTATGTAATAGAAATTATGTAACTCCAGAATTGAATATCGCCTTACAAAACATAGCTAGAATTGTGAATAAAAATAATAATAAAACTAAGCTCATATATCTAGATGCTAATTTCCCTTTTATTAACGGATTTCCATTACCTCCTCACCTTAGTCATAATGATGGTAAAAAAATTGATCTCTCTTTTATTTATGCAAACACTAACGGTCAGATCACTAATAAAAAACCTGCGCTTTTTGGGTATGGTATTTATGAAGGCCCAAATTCTAAAGAATACGATCAAATTAAAGTATGCATGAAAAAAGGATACTGGCAATATGATTTTGCTAAATACTTGACTTTTGGAATTTCAAATAATCAACTTAAGCTTTCAAAAAAAGCAACAAAAGATTTACTTTTGACAATTGTAAATCAGAAAGAAGTAGGGAAAGTTTTTATAGAACCTCATCTAAAAAATAGATTAGGGGTGCAACATCCTAAAATTCGATTTCATGGTTGTCAAGCAGTAAGGCACGATGATCATATACATTTACAACTAAAATAACTTCAATAAAATTGAACCTTAGCTAAAAGAAAATGGAAGTCAAAACCTTATCATTACATCATATCATTAAAGAACCAACTATTAAAAAAGATAAAGCACCTGTTTTATTTATGTTTCACGGATATGGAAGTGACGAAAATGATTTGTTTTCATTTGCTTCAGAATTACAAGAAGAACTATTTATCATTTCGGTTAGAGCGCCGTACCCAATGCAACCTTATGGAAATGCTTGGTATGCAATCTATTTTGATGCCGCCCAAGGAAAGTTTAGTGATGATGCACAAGCCATTGAGTCACGAGATAAAATAGAAACATTTATAGATGAAGCTGTCGTAGCCTATAATTTAGATCCAACTAATGTTACATTACTTGGTTTTAGCCAAGGTACAATTCTTAGCTATTCTGTAGCACTATCATATCCTGAGAAAGTAAAAAATGTGATAGCATTAAGTGGTTATTTAAATGAAGATATCCTTAAAGAAGGTTATGAAAACAATGATTTTTCAAAACTTAACATATACTGCTCACACGGTAGTGTCGATCAAGTAATTCCTATAGATTGGGCAAGAAAAGCTCCTATAAAACTTTCTGAATTAGGAGTACAAACAACCTTAAACGAATTTCCTGTTGGTCATGGAGTAGATCCTCGCAATTTTTATCAATTTAAAGAATGGCTAAATAAACATATTTAGAAATACCTTACATCTGATAATAAGCGATAGTTTTTTTCGTTGAAATAGAGTCACTTATCTTTTAAATTCCAAAAATGAAAACACTATCCTCACTAATTGTTTTCGTGTTCTTTTTTGTTACCTTTTTAGGTAATGCACAGATCACGTATGAACCGGCATTCCCCAATATAGATTTTGAGTTTCCTGTAGAAATACAATCACCTAGTGATGGAACTGATCGAATGTTCATTGTAGAGCAAAGAGGACGAATTAAGGTTTTTCCACGAGTTAATAATGTAGTGCCTAATGGTGTAGATACCTTTTTAGATATAACAGATCGTGTACGTTTTAGAGACGGTCAAGAAGTTGGATTATTAGGATTGGCTTTTCATCCCGATTATGATACTAATGGATATTTTTACACCTACTATACCACGGATAGCCCTGTATCTGGTATATCAGTAAGAATGGTCCTTTCTAGGTTTACGGTTAATACTTCTAATTCCAATTTTGTAGATCCAGATAGTGAGTTGGTTCTTTTTCAATTCGATAAAAACCAAAATAATAGTAATCATAATGGTGGTAAAATTGCTTTTGGTTTAGATAATTATCTATATATATCTATTGGTGATGGTGGGGGCGGTAATGACCCTGAGGGAAATGGACAAAATATAAATACTGTTTTCGGAAGTATTCTTCGTATTGATGTAGATATAGATGGAAATAATCCAGTAGAAACAAATCCAGATTTACCAAATGGTAATTACGAAATCCCAAGTGATAATCCATTTGCCAATACTAATGGACTAGATGAAATATATGCCTATGGAATTAGAAACACTTGGAAATTTTCATTTGATAATGAAACTGGAAGGTTATGGGGTGCCGATGTAGGTCAGGGTTCTTTTGAAGAAGTAAATATAATAGAAAATGGAAAAAACTATGGATGGAGCAGGTTCGAAGCTAATTCTGTAGTCAATAGCAATGTAACCATCACAGAACCCACAATTTTCCCTGTACACTTTTATAATCGCAACCAGGGTGATCGCTCTATAACTGGTGGTTATGTTTATAGAGGTTCTGAAATCACTAGTTTAAGCCCAGACATTAATTCAAAATATATATTTGGAGATTATGTAAGCGGAAGAGTCTGGGTATTGGATTATAATCCTTCTTCTGGAACTGGTAATAGTACATTATTATTTAATACTTCAGGTGAATTTGTTTCTTCCTTTGGAGTAGATAAAAACGGAGAATTATATTTTAGTGATTATGGGAGTAATGCCCAAATATATAAACTAGTGGATGGAACGACCACAACACCGGGAACTGCTATAAGTGGTATTGGACAATGGCAATCATTAAATCAAGGAGTTCCCAATGGCGTCATTCAAGCTATCGTAACAGATACTAATGGCGATGTATATCACGCTGGAACTTTTAGTGAAGTAGGAAATATAAGCGCTAATAATATTGCCGTTTGGAATGAATCATCTGGATGGAGATCGCTAGGTACTGGATCTAATGGAACTATTAATACACTTAAAATTTCTTCCAATGGAAATTTATATGCTGGAGGAGCTTTTACTGAAATAGGAGGTGTTTCTGCACAAAATATAGCCGTCTGGAATGGGAACAACTGGTCTGCATTAGGATCAGGAATAGATGGAACAATAGCGTCTATTGAAATTGATGATAATAACAACATATATGCTGGAGGTGTTTTTGAAACAATAAATGGGAACACTGTAAGAAATATTGCATTATGGAATGGCACAACTTGGTCAGCATTGACTGATGTAGCTAGTGGAATAGCAGGCACAAATAATGAAGTAAGATCATTGGCATTAGACACAGACGGAATACTATATGTAGGTGGAAATTTTGATGAAGCCGGAAACGTTACTGCGAATAGAATTGCTACTTGGAATGGAACTAGCTGGGGAGCATTAGGTACAGGAACTAGTGGTTTTGTAGAGGCAATCGCAATAACTCCAACAGAAGTGTTTATTGGAGGTAATTTTTCTATAGCAGGTGGTCAAACTGTTAATAGAATAGCAAGATGGAATAAAAGCAATACTACTTGGTCATCTGTTAATAATGGAGTAAATAATATAGTAAACACATTAATTCACGATGGAAATAATTTATACGTCGCTGGTGCTTTTGACACTGCCAATATTGATACTAATAATAGTGTTATTGTTAATAATATCGCAAGATGGAATGAAACAAATGGTTGGGAAGCATTAGGTACTGATATTAATGTTGGAGTAGATATTAAAATAAACACCATGAGTTTTGCATCCGATAATGAAGGTATTAATACTGTTTTTGCTGGCGGTAATTTCTCTACTGCAGGAGCTATCAATGCTAGCAATACTGCGCAATGGATATCCGAAAATATCTTAAGTACTCCCGAAACTAATGACCCAACTGTCTATTTGTACCCCAATCCAACTACTGGCATAGTGCAATTACCTAAGGAAAATGAGTGGATACTTACTAATAATACCGGGAAAATAATTAATACCGGTAGAAGTACTACTATCGATATTTCTGGGTATGCTACCGGTATGTACTTTTTGAAATTAAAAGACAAAAAGACTTTAAAGATCATTAAAAAATAGAAAGCAAATTTTAACGGTATTTATCTCCAAGACCAACTCCTCTTAAGATCATAGGTGTTATTTTTTCTAACCTTTTCATTTTGGTAGTTTCTCGTTTTGCATTAGCAATATATTCTATATATTCTTTTTGTTTGTATGGAGTCAACTTAACAAAACCATTCTTTAAATTTATGTTAGCCTCTAACCTTTCTCTTAGCATTTCTGGTATTTTTAAATCAAAAGATGATTTTTTAATCTTTATTTCTTTACCCTCCTTTTGATTTCGTATTGCTTCTTGCACATATAATAATACTAAATCTTTATCTATATCGTCCAAAGATCTAAACCTCCATTGCCGTAAACCTTTTGTCTTCCCTTCTTGGGCATTAATCAATTTATTATGAATATCTTTTAGAAAAACCCCTTGATGAAACCATAAACCAACATAAGATTTAAATGCAGTTATACCTATCACATTTTTACTATTAACTGTGTACGTTGGTATTCCCCATTTTATGGTTTCTTCCATTTCTGTAGAAATCATGATTGATCGTAACAATTCTAAGCTTTTTCTCCAATATGATTTCTTAGTAATAAAAGCATCTACAGATTTAGTATTCTTCATAACATAAAAAATATAGTTCTATTTCATCTTTAAAATAAACCAACTTTAGTTTTTAAAACGAGTAAACATTATCCCTCTAAATATTCCTTTAATCGTTCCCCTAAAAAATAATTCCAACCTGCAATGCAACTTTCTCTAGAAAACTCAGGGATATCAGAAGGAAAATCTTCAATTACTGTAAGAGATAGCTTAAGTCTAGTTTGATTTTCTTTTTTAGACAATTCAAAAGTTACAAATGCATCACCTGAGTACTCGGCATAACTCCAAGTATATGTGATTTTTTCATTTGGCACCACTTCTAATACCTCCCAACAATGCGTATAGTTTCTATCTTCTACTTTTACTAAAAATTCAGTTTTAAAACCAATTTCTGGTACAAATGAATTTATAGTGGCAAAGAACCAGAGTCGCATTTCTCTTACATCTGTAATTGATCTCCAAACCTTCTCTTGAGAAATGGCATAACACTCTTCTATAACTATAGGTTCATCACTAGTTTTCATTAAGCTAAATATTTACATATCAACGTTTTGTTAACTTTACTAAAATAAACATGTTATATGTATTTACAAAAGATTACTATGGCATTGAATTTGATAAACTATCAAAAAAATCAATTCATGAGAACGCTACTTTCTTTAATATCTATCTTATTTTTATTTTCAGCCTGTTTTCCAACTAAAATAGCGCCTAATATCAAAGAGGATAAGGTAATGGTAGCTGAAAAATTTAAGAAAGGGTTGCCTAAAAGAAATTCCTTTATTTTCGAAGATCCCAAAGATGCGAATGAATTTTACCAATATATCAACAACAAATTTAATTTAAACGACACAGACGTTCGATGGAATGTTCCATTCATAGTAAATAACACAGAATATTATCTCTCTTTTAATGAGGTAGAAAGAACTACAAAAGTAATTAATGTTGCTCCTATGATCATAGATGCAGCTTTAGAAAATAATGACTTAGGGCCTGCTTTAGAGGATTCTTATACTAGCCGTAGCGGAAAATGGTATTTAGTCCTTACGGTTAATGATGAAGAGTTTATGGACTGTCTTAAAGAAAGTTATACTAAAAGAGACGAAATTGTAGTATTCCTTAGACAACTGAGAAAGGAGTATTTATCTACCAAAAATTACACATCTTTATTATTCAAAAAACAATAAAATTGATTTTTTATTTTACAGTCCAAAAACCACAACAACAATTTACTTTATTGGAATGTAAAAATCTACTAAGCATTTATTATCAGGGTGTTCTCGGAAATCATTGTGATAAATCTCAAAAGGCTTCTCTTCCTCTTTCTGATATCCTTGTTCGCTCATCCAAACAAATAAGCTACTCCAAGATTTTTCAAAATCATCTGGTGTAATTTCAAAAGATCCAACAATACATTTCCCATTTTTGATAGAAACAGGAGTTATTTCATTTTCTGTTGTAAAAGATTCTTTCATTAATATAGCAACGCTCATTCTTACTTTATCAGGTGATGTAATCTTAAAACTATCATGAAATATCCTTGCCATTTTTGCTTCTGGATTTTCTAATATCCCTTTGGACCTAGCCCATTTTAATATAGTATTAAAAGCATTTTCTATTCCGTTTACTCCTATATGAGTTACACTAGCAAAATGTAAATCAGAGATTTTTTTAACTTCAATTTTTGCATTCATTTTAATCCAATTTATATGATTATTAATATTGCAAATATATTTGTCAAAAATCAGGTCTTGTTGTCCAATCTTGCTTTCGGCTTTACTAATCTTGCTATATGTATCTGGAAGTTGTTTTCTAAATTTCGTTGGACTTACTCCATAAAACTTTTTAAATGCTCTAGTAAATGATGAATTACTATTAAAACCATACTGCATCGACAATTCGGTGATACTAACTTCTTTTTGATGCATTAAAACAGCCGCCATTTTCTCAATGCGCTTTCTATTAATATAAATATTTAGTGTTTCTCCTATTACCGCTTTAAAAATCCTATGAAAATGATATGGAGAATACATAGATATATCTGCAACAATATCTAGGGATAAGTCAGAATCCAAATGTTCATCAATATAGCCTAAGGCTAAGTTAATTCTGTGAATGTATTCTTTATTTGATTTTTGTTCTAAATAGAATTTCATAAAAACATTATAAGTTCTTTACTACTTTCTATATAACAATTCGAATTTTTATGTTCTCCCATATAATTAATTCAATTGATAAATAAAACATTGAATAAAACCCATTTTAGCACAATTTATTTTTTACTATAAGCTCTTTACTACACCAGTACCAAACAGCATCTTCACTCCCAGGTTCATAAGGAGCGAATTTATCAAACTCCATCCCTACTTTTTCCATCACTCTGATCGATGCTTCATTGTCTTTAAATGCAATTGCAATTATCTTTTTTAGTTTAAGGAAATCAAAGCCATACTTTAAAATTGCATGGGATGCTTCAGTTGCTATACCCAACCCCCAATATTCTGGCAAGAATCTATAACCAAGATCAATCTCATCAAATTCTGGCAAATATGCTAATCCTGCCCAACCAACAAATTTTTTCTCTTTTTTTAATATGGTAGCCCATCTACCAAATCCATATTTTTTATAATTAATAATTCTTGATTCTATAGCTTTTTTAATTTCTTCCCTAGATTTAACAACAGGTTCTCCAGTGTATTTTTGTACTGCTGGATTGGAATGCAATTTAAATAGTTCTTCTTTGTCATCAAGAGTAATTTCTCTTAATAACAACCTTTCTGTTTCTATTAAAACTTTCATTTTATCTTCTATAACGATTAGATATATCCTATTTAGAATATAAATATACCTAAAATGTTATATCTATTTGCTCAACGTCACTAGAGTTCCATTCAAATTTAATAATCAAAACATGCTCTTTTTCATTCCAATCAGCATCAATTATCTTATCCCCTAACTTAACGGATACTGGAGCTGTTTCAATATTATGAATAACTAAAGACACTACGCGAGAACTTTTGTCATAACTACTGCCTCTATCAGCTTTTAAGTTTACGCTAAGTGTTTTTTCACTATTCTTACTTTCGAAGTTTAAGATTTCATACTTTTCTTTTTCATAAGCGTTTGGTGTCTTACCATCATCATCGTATAATTTCCCAAAACTAGTCTTAGCTTGAGCATCATAGTAATAATGTAAGAAAAACTCTTTAGTACTATATTCTTCTGTACTCTGGATCTTTTCGATCATAGGAATAAAAGCACCTGCTTTTATAAATACGGGAATATGATCCTCTTCTGTCTCTACAGTAATATATCTTCCTCCTTCATATTTTTTACCGGTATAGAAATCATACCAATTAAAACCTTTTGGAAAATATACATCCTTAGAAGCAACTCCTGATTTTACTATTGGAGATACCAAGAAACTATCACCCCACAAGTAAGTATTAGATACTGTTCGTAGTTCTTTAGTATCAGCATCTTCAAAAAATAAAGGTCTCATTAGCGGAATACCTGTTTGATTATTTTCAAAAGCTAATGTATAGTTATAAGGAAGCATTTGATATCTCATTTCGATACTTTTCTTCGCTAAATCTTTTGTTTTTTTATCATGAAAAACTGGTTCTGGTGCGATATGCTCCTGAGCATGAGGTCTATAAATAGGTTGAAAAACTCCATACTGCAGCCATCTAGTATATAATTCTGAATCAAATTTATCTCCCCCTGCAAAGCCACCAAGATCAGAATGCATATAGCCTAATCCCTGAATTCCCATTGATAACGCAATTTCTGTTTGCGGCTGTAAACCACCCCAACTTCTACTAACATCTCCAGACCAAGGAATCATCCCGAATCTTTGCGATCCAGAATACCCTGCTCTCATTAAAATAAAAGGACGCTGATCAGAAAAATCTTTTTGATATCCTTCCTGAACTAATCTTGCCCAATCATGTCCATAAATATTATGCACTTCATCAGCCGATCCAGTCGCATGTAATAATGCTGAAGGGTGAACTTCAGGTTCTCCCAAATCTCCCCACCAACCTGCTACTCCATAGTCTTTAGTGTATGTTTTATAAATATTCCAAAACCAGTCCTTACCTTTTTGATCATAAATATCAATAATTCCAGTATTTCCAAAATAGAAATCATATCTAAAAGGACCACCTAATGTGTCTTTCCCAAGAACTTTTTCTGCTACAGCTTCTTCCCACTTTTTTGATGTTGATAAAACAAAAGGTTCTGTGATTAATATGGTTTTTACTCCTTGTTCTTTAAAATCATTGATCATTTGTTTTGGATTAGGAAATGAATCTTTTAAAAACTCAAAATTCCCCATATGACCTTTAATATCTTTCCCAAACCAATAAATATCTAAAATTACAGCATCAAGAGGAATCGAATCTTTCTTAAATTTAGCTATAGTCTCTTTAGTTTCTTTTTCTGAATGATATCCAAAACGACTTGCAAAATTACCAAAAGCCCATCGTGGAGGTAACGGTTGTTTACCCGTTAAATCAGTATACTGATTCATCAGATCTTTCCAATCATCACCAGCTACAACCTGATACGTCTTTCTTCCATTTATCGTTTCGTAACTAAGTGTATTATCCCGGTTACTATCAATATCCAAAAAACCAATTGGAGCATTATCAAAATGAACTGCATATTTTTTCGAAGACAACACTAATGGCATTGTATAGTTCATCAACTCAGACCGCGTTTCATAACCATAATGTGCTCTATTATATAATTGTAGACGATTACCTCTTCTATTCATCCCTACCACTCTTGCTCCTGCTCCATAAATAACTTCATCTTTATCTAAATTAAAATTTAAGATTTCTGTAGAATCTGTTTTTATATACCCTTTGTTTTCAGAAATTAGTTCTTTTCCTTTGTATATATAAGAAATATGAAAAGGTTCCTTAGTTATACGAACACTGATACCTTCAGAATCACCATATATTATCTTACTTTCTGTTTCTTCAACTTTAGCAGTAATCCCTTTTTCTAAAATGACAGCATGAGATTGAGCATTAAACGTTTCACTTGTTGGAATGAATGAAGTTTCAATAATCTTACTAGAATAGAGTTTTATTAAATATTTCCCATTATCTCTAGAAATTTCAATAAAACCATCTTTATTATAACTATCAATATTTGTTACAAAATCACTAGCATTAGGTTTACAGGAAAACGCTAAAAATGTTATTATTCCTGAAAGGAAAAAGAAAAAAAGTCTTGACTTCATTATATAATGGGTGTTTTCTAATGTTGATATCATCCAAATATACTAGAATCCCTTTAGAATAAGGACACAACGTTAAATGGCTATATCGAATTATCGATTATTCAGTCAAAACAAAAAAACACAACAAAAATCACAACAGTTTACTACAACGATTTCGTAACTATATTGAATTAATTTCACGATATAGTAATCGAATTCATACAGTATAAGCATTATCATAAAACACCTAACCTTAACCTAAAGATTTCTTGAGATACACTAAACATTTTGGTAATATCGAAAGACTACTTTTAAGGTATTAATAACCAATTTAATCTTAATTGTATCTCACATGAAAAATCATTTTTACGCTATGTCAAGTCGACACAGAAAATCAGTATGCATTTCTGCATGCCTAAGTTTTCTAATGTCTTTTTCTTCTTTTGCCCAAATAGAAAAGGACAAAACAACAGCACAATTTGACCTACCTAAAGACAATTATTATGGCCAGGAAATTTATGCTAAAGGAAAAGGAAAGTCCTTTGGAAATTTTGGGGATTTATTGTTTTCAAGAGCTGTATTAGCTGCACCTAGTTTTTCAGAAGGCCCAACTTCTGGTCTTTTTATTGGTAATGACCCTATTAATGAACAAGAACTTCCTTTTACTAATAAGCAACCTATTCAGGGGTTCTCTGCTATATTAAATAATATGGATGGAACTTTCACTGCAATGTCTGATAATGGTTTTGGGAGTATTGAAAACTCTTCGGATTACAACTTACGTCTATATAAAATTAAACCTAGGTTCGAAACTTTCTTTAGAAGAGGTAAAGGAGATATTCAGGTTCTTGGATACATTGAACTAAAAGATCCGAATGAACTAATCCCATTTGCGATCACCAACCACTTTAGTCAAGATCGAGTTCTAACGGGTGCTGATTTTGATATTGAATCTATACAAAGAACTGATAATGGAGAATATTGGATTGGAGATGAGTTTGGTCCTTTCTTATTACATTTTGATAAAAATGGAGTATTATTAGACGCTCCTTATCCCCTACCCGATCTAGATAATGAAGGGAAAGAATTACGTTCCCCACAAAATCCGTTTAGTGAAGAAGCAAGTGCTATTAGAGTTATGAATGCAATGAGAGCACATGCACAAGCTAATGGCAGTAAAGCTCCCGTAATGTCGCCTTGGTTTGTTATGTTGGATGATAATGATGAAACTACAGTAGTAGGAAGTAGAACGACAACTGCCAATGGTTTGGTTGAAGCATCAAGTGAATTATTTAATGTTTCTTCTTTAAATCGAGCTGGTCATCCAGTAGTTGTATACACCGTTAACGATACCGAAAACATGAATCGTTTATTAGATTTAGACTTACAAGGGATTATCTCTGATCGTCCAGATCTATTATTAGAAGCTGTTCAGAGTTTTGACAAAAATCAAGATGGACGCGCTGATTATATGGATGTTGATGGTCTTATCGACGTAACTCTTTTTGATGCACAAGGACATCGTGGCGCTAGAAATTTACGTCCAGAAAACACATTACCGTCTATGGAAGCTGCTTTAGATTACTTAATGCCTACATTAGAAACCGATTGTGGAATTACACTGGATGGCGTTCCTGTATTAGATCATGACCCTCATATAGAAGCAACCAAGACTAGAAAGGTAGATGGAACTCCATATGAACTTGAAGATGAAGTATTGGTAAAAGATCTTACATTATCTACTATTCAAAATACCTTTATAGCTGACAAAATATTAGCGGGAAGACCTGCCCAAACAAATGATCTATCACTTTCCCCTGTTGCAGTAGCATTCGCTATTGAAAAAGATTTCATCAATCCTTATGTAATGCCATCATTGCAACAATTATTCGATTTTGTAGAGTTTTATGTAGCATATTATAAAACGGGAGAAGGATCTTCTCATCCCGAAGCGACAAAACGTTGGATGAATGCTTCTAAAGTTCGTTTTAATATAGAAACTAAGATAAATCCAAGAACAGATTTAGATGACCGAGGTGATATTTTCGCCGAAAGAACATTTGGTCCAGAAACATTTACGAAAGCAATTGCAGACATTATCGTTACTAATGAATTAACCGATCGCGCGGATATACAAAGTTTTGATTTTAGAACATTACTACTTTCACAAGAACAATATCCAGAAATAAGAACGGTATGTTTATTTGGCGACTTCCCTAAAATTGGAGATGCTGGCGACGGTACTAACTTACAAGATCAAAATGGAGAAAATACTCCATGGTTAGCCGGAATGTACTGGCCATATAGAGTTACAAAATTAGATACTCCTTTTAATGTAAAACAAAGTGGTGGTTTCGAAGGGATGGCCTTAACAACAGACAATACCACATTACTACCTTTATTAGAAAAACCTTTAGAAGGTAGCGAGAATAACAATTTATTAGTCCACGAATTTGATCTTGCTAGTAAATCATATACTAACAAAAAATACGAGTATCCACTTAACGAAAATGCAACTGCTATAGGAGACTTCATAATGTTTAGTAGACAAAGAGGGTTAATTATTGAGCGTGACGGATCACAAGGGGATCTTGAAGGGTTTAAAGCGATTTACGAAATAGAATTAGATGAGGACTCAACTATTGTGCAAAAAAGATTAAATGTAAATTTATTAAAAATCAGAGATCCAAGAAGGATTTCGGAACCTGGTTTGTCCGGAGATATAGGAATCGGTAGAGAATTTGCATTCCCTTTTGTTACCATAGAAAGTGTTGTTGTTCTTAACCCTTATTTGATAGGTGTATTAAATGATAATAATTATCCATTTAGTGTAGGTAGACACGTAGGTGAAGGATTACCAGATGATAATGAGTTTATTCTACTTTGGTTAGATCAACGGTTAGGATTACCTTGGTATAATGAAAAAGATACTGCTTTAAGAGTTAAAGAAAGTGATTTCAAAACTTATCCAAACACTTTCTCCAATAAAGTAACTTTTTCTTCTACTAATAAAAATATAAACACGGTAGTTATTGATATATTTGATCTGGCTGGGAACTTAATTAGGAAGATTAATTCTGCAAAAACTGATGAAATTGGTTTTGAGTATACTTGGGATGGAAAAACCGATAGTGGTGCCGAAGTGTCCGCAGGCATTTATATTGCAATCATTGAAGCTGATGGAGAATTTATCAAGAAAAAACTGGTAAAAAAATAAAGTCAAAAATTAACCAACTTACCAATAACAATAACCAAAAAAAGAGACCTGCTGTATAAGCAGGTCTCTTCATATATTCGTTTACTGTATTCTAATTTTTAGGATATAAGAATGATTTTTCGACTTCGAAATCTACTACTCCATCTTTTCTAACATCATAAATAATAAATAACTGTCCCCAATAAACACCATCAGTAAAATCTGCTATAATCCACTTATGATTTAATAATCTTACTTTGTTTATTGCCATATTACCTTCCATTCCTCCAAAAGGAACAATTGGATTGTCAGCTCCTGCTTTATTTTGACTTATAATTTGATCACTAATTGTTAATTCTAATTTTTTAGCATCATACCCTTGTTCTTCAAAATAATTGATAGCTTCTTCATCACTCTCCAAAGAAAAATAAGTTAAATCAAGAATTCTATCAATCAAGGAATCTTTCTCTACGTCCTTAGATTTCAACTCACTTTCCTTTTCTTCAAGTTTAGTCCTTAAATTTTCAACCTTACCTTCATAAAATTCTTCTGCTTTTTTAGCACTCATAAATTGAAATAATATGAATAATACTGAAAAAATAAATAAGTATAGAAATATTCTACTTCGCATATTAAATTGTGATTTTTAAATTATCGTAGGCTAAGAAAACGTTTTTGGGCAATTGTTGTTGTACTTCTTCATGAAATCCGAGCATATGACTTATATGTGTCAAATATGTTTTTTCTGGTTTTACTTCAGCAATAAATTCTAACGCTTCCTCTAAATTAAAATGAGAATGATGTGGTTCTATTCTGAGAGCACTAACCACTAATACTTTTAGTCCTTTAAGTTTATCTGTTTCCTCTTCTTCAATAGTTTTTACATCTGTTAAATAAGCGAAATTTTCAAATCTAAATCCAAAAACCTGTAACCTGTTATGCATTAAATCTATTGGAATCACATCCAGGTTACCCAGTGAAAATGGTTGGTTAGTTAGTTCATTTTCGATAACACTGGGCGCTCCTGGATACTTATTTTCTGAAGAAAAAATATAACTAAACCTTGTTCTTAAAGCATTTAATACTCTTTTATGCGCATATACTGGAATATCTCCTTGTCTAAAAAAAAATGGTCTTATATCATCCATTCCCATGGTATGATCTGCATGTTCATGAGTAAAAATTATTCCATCTATTCTACTCACTTCATTTGCCAACATTTGTTGTCTGAAATCAGGACCACAATCAATAACATACTGATATTCATCCCAAGAAACTAATACTGATACTCTTAATCTTTTATCTTTTTCATCTTTACTAAGACATACAGGATGTGTACTTCCTATTATAGGAATGCCTTGTGATGTACCAGTACCAAGAAATGTAACCTCCATATATAATATTGACCGCAAGCAAATGTAATTATAATTTTTTTGCTCAAAAAGTAATTCATTTCCACAC
Source organism: Aquimarina amphilecti (assembly GCF_900109375.1). Lineage (GTDB taxonomy): Bacteria > Bacteroidota > Bacteroidia > Flavobacteriales > Flavobacteriaceae > Aquimarina > Aquimarina amphilecti. The sequence goes on along the minus strand of NZ_FOAB01000014.1, from coordinate 25,307 downwards.
TTTATTATTTATATCTATTATAAAATGCAAAAAATTGCGTTCAGTTTTTTTTAATAATACTTAATCTATTAGTAACTTTACATAAACAAAAAAAGCCCTTTTCGCTATGCCTATTACTATCATGGGAGACAAAGAATTCGAGTCCGTCCCTTCACTTAAGAGTAAAGCCTTACGAATCAATCTAAATGCCAATATCTATGGTACCTTTGCAGAAATAGGTGCCGGCCAAGAAACAGCCCGTAATTTTTTTAGAGCTGGAGGCGCTTCAGGTACTATTGCAAAAGCCATGAGTGCTTATGATAAAGATTTTAGTGATGCTATTTACGGAATAGAAGATGATAAACGTTATGTTACCGAGGCTCGATTAAAAAAGATGCTGAAACATGAGGTCCGTCTTATAGAAGAGCGAATTAAACGAGAAAAACATCCAAATAAATTATTTTTTAGCTACGCAAATACAGTAGCTACAATTGATTTTGCTAAGAAATATAAAGGCCACGGCTGGGTTGGTATTCGATACCAAACGAAACCAGACGAAGATTACAACGAAATTATATTGCACATTCGTTTTCACGAAAATGATGCGAAATTGCAACAAATGACACTGGGAGTGTTAGGAGTTAATCTTATTTATGGTGCTTATTATAAATATGATAATCCTAAAAAATTGCTTCGTTATTTATATGACCATTTAGATAAAGATCAAATTGAAATAGATACTATTAACTTTTCGGGTCCTAGATTTAAAAAGGTTGATAATCGATTGATGAGTTTACAATTGGTTAAGAATGGAATGACAGAAGCAGTAATGTTCGGTCCTGATGGTAATAATGTTTTACCTGCTGCTGTCTTGTACAAAAAGAATATTCTTGCACTTAGAGGTAGTTTTAGACCAGTGACTAAAGTAAATATGGATATTTACAAGAAGTCACTTAATATGTTCCTAAATGAGAATAAGGTTAATAAAGATAAAACGATAGAAATTTTTGAAATCACTTTATCTAACCTAAGAGCAGAAGGAGAAATCGATGAAGTAGATTTTATGTCTAGAGCCAGACTATTGTGTTCTTTAGGGCAAACCGTGATGATTTCTAACTTTCAGGAGTATTATAAAGTTGTAGAGTATTTCTCTAACTATACCAAAGAACGTATGGCACTATCAATGGGTGTAAATAATCTAATTGATATTTTTGATGAAAAATACTATAGACATCTAAGTGGTGGTATTCTAGAAGCATTTGGTAAACTTTTCTTTAAAGACCTTAAAGTATACTTATATCCTCTAAAGAATCATAAAACTGGTAAACTAACTACTAGTGAAAACCTTAAGGTACATCCAAGAATGAAAGAATTATATAAATTCTTTAAATATAATGGAAAGCTGCAAGACATTGTAGATTATGATCCTACTATAATGGATATATTTTCTCGAGAAGTTCTTCAGAAAATTCAGGAAGGCGGAACCGGATGGGAAGAGCAATTACCTGATCTTATTCCAGAAATGATTAAGGAAAATAATTTCTTCGGTTATAAAGAAGCAGAAAAAATACAATAAACAGTTATTTTAGATTTTATACACTAATAATTAAGTATACATATTGGATAATATTATCCAATATGTATACTTAATTACCAATCTACAGTGTAAAGATGAAGATTTTCAAAACATGGTCTGAATCAATTTCCTATACACTTAGATATTAAATGCATAAAAAACATAACGCTGCATTGCATCCCATCTTAAGGTCTATTTCATCAATCTAATAGTTTCTCTATAATATTGTAATAAACAATAAGACTGCATTCAATTCCACAAATTAAAATAAAACAACCAAAATATTTGATACTGTAATTATAATAATTACATTTGTACTGTAATAAAATAAATTACAGTACAGAATTGGTTAAAACAAGATTTTCTATAGCGCTACACATAATGACATTATTAAGTATGTATGATAACGACTGGTTGTCATCTACTTTAATTGCCAGTAGTCTTAATATGAATCCAGTATTAGTTAGAAAAGAAATTGCTACACTAAAAGAAGGTGGTTATATTGAAAGTAAAGAAGGTAAAAATGGAGGTGTTCGATTGCTAAAAACATCTAATAAAATTCTTTTGTCTGATATATTTAATCTTATAAAAGGATCTGATACTGTTTTATCATTACTAAAAAATACGCCAAATCCTAATTGCAAAGTAGGTAAACAAATAAATGAAAAATTAGCTTCTGTGATGAATACAATTGATAATGCCATTAGTAAAGAACTACAAAAACAGACGCTAGAAGATTTCAAAAATCAGTTTTGATTTTTTTTAGGTTAAACTGTCATAAATTTTATTACAATTAAAAATTATAAAGGAAAATAACAATGATTGAGAAAAACAAGATAATTGACATAAATGGAATTTCCATTTTTTATAGAGAAGCAGGTATCGAAAACAAAGAAACTATTTTACTTCTACATGGTTTCCCTTCATCATCATACATGTTCAAAGACATTATCAAAGTATTATCTGATGAATATCATGTCATCGCACCTGATTATCCTGGTTTTGGATTAAGTGCAGCTCCTAGCCCAAGTGATTTTAACTATACATTTGATAACGTAACTAATGTGATAGAACAATTCATAGACGTTATTCGGTTAAATTCATTTTATCTATTAATGCAAGATTATGGTGGACCTATCGGGTTTAGAATTGCTACCAAAAGAACAGAATTAATTAAAGGATTAATCATTCAAAATGCCAATGCCTACATGGAAGGTTTAGGAGAATGGGCGATGAAGATTGGAACATTCCAACAAGCAAATGATTTAGATGGTTTAAACAATTTTAAAGATTATCTAATGTCAATTGAAGGACTTAAAGAGCAACATCTTACTGGTGCATCAAATCCCTCAAACGTTGACCCCTCCTATTATTTAATGGACAATGCTTTCTTAAATCGTAAAGGAGCAAAAGAGATACAAACTGTTATGTTCTTTAACTACGGAGCCAACTTCTCTAAATACCAAGAATGGCAAAACTATTTTAAAACACATCAACCTAGAACACTAATCGTATGGGGTGAAAATGATAAGTTTTTCAGCAAATCTGGTGGAGAAGCTTACAGTAAGGATCTAAAGAATATTCAATCATACTATTTTAACGGAGGTCATTTTTTACTAGACGAATATTATACCGAAGTAGCAGAAAAAATAAAAAAATTTATAAACAAGTAATAAGAACAACAAAATTATGAAAGTAACAATTATCGGGGCTGGTGGGAACATCGGACAAAGAATCGTTAAAGAAGCGGCATCAAGAAATCATGAATTACAACTTATTAGTTCTAAAGACAAGAGTTTTTTTGGGTTAAATAACGTGCACATTCAACAAGCAGACATTTTTAAAACAGAAGCATTAGTAGAATTATTAAAAGGAAGTGATGTAGTAATAAGTGCTTATGCACCACCACATGAAAACACAGATCTAATTATTGATGCTTCCAAATCATTAATAGAAGCCGCAAAAAAAGCTAATACCAGATTAATAGCTGTTGGCGGTGCTGGAAGCTTAAAGGTTAATAAAGACATGGATTTAGTTGATACTCCAGATTTTCCAGAAGACTATAAGGCTATTGCCATTTCTCACAAAAAGGCATTAGAAAATGTTTTCCTGAATGAGTCAGAATTAACTTGGACAAATGTATCGCCTTCAGCTTATATTTTCGAAGGAGAAAGAACCAATCAATTCAGAATTGGTGAAGATTATTTACTATCTAACGAAAAAGGAGAAAGTACCATCTCTATGGAAGATTTTGCAGTTGGAATACTAAACGAGGTTGAAAAACCATCCTTTCCAAAAAAGCGCTTTACCATAGGCTATTAAGAGATAATGGTACTAATAGATGTATAAAAGCAATAATTGTTTAAATCCATACCTAAACAATTATTGCTTTTATTTTAATTAAGTATATTGTTATTCATAAAGTTACCTCTTATAAATCAATGCAACAAACTCTTATAACAACAAACCCAAAAGTCAAATCGATCTATAGTGCCTATCCCGACACAATTCAGAAAAAAATAATAGAACTTCGTAATTTAATTATTGAAACGGCTGAAGGGATAGAAGAAATAAAGAGCATAGAAGAAACTCTAAAGTGGGGAGAACCTAGTTTTTTGGTTACAAAAGGTAGTACTATAAGAATTGATTGGAAAAAGAGTAAACCGGATCAATATGCCATGTATTTTCAATGTACTAGCAAATTAATAACAACGTTTAGAGTTCTATATAAGGATACATTTCAATTTGAAGGAAACCGAGCAATAATTTTCCCTATAACATCGATTATACCAAAAAAAGAACTTAAAAACTGTATCGCTGCGGCTTTAACTTATCACAAAGTAAAACATTTACCAACTTTAGGTATTTAAAAATAAAAAAGCATATGCATTAATAAAACACATATGCTTTCAATATTTTATATAAGATACTATATTACAATATCTTATTAATTAAATTTTTAGTTTTTATTTAAAAACAATTAATTTTTAATCAATTTTTTAACTACACTATCACCTGAATCATTATTAATTTCGACCAAATAAAAACCACTAGCTAAAGCCGATATATCTATTTGATCAGATTGAAATACACTATTCATAATTTGCTCACCTTGAACATTATAAATTTTAAAAGATGATACTCCTAGAGTACTCGCATTAGCAATATCCACATATCTATTTGCTGGATTAGGGTACAACGAAACTGTATCAGAATTGAAAACTATATCATCCGCAGATAAAAAATTCTCATAATTAAGCTCAATAATACCCCAACAAGAATCAAAAGTTCCAATATCTAATGTTATAGCACCTGTATTATCGGTTTCAAAAGATAAATCAACTGAAGTTTTACCAGGCGTATGAACAGTAGCTCCCGTAATAGCATTAGGAAAAACAGCTGCTGGAATTTTTACTGAAATATTTTCATGTGCTTGAGCTGTATCTTCTGCAGCATTGTATTTTCTATTGATTAGGTGAATTACATATGGTGCTGATGGATCTTCAGAAGACATTCGCGGTAATGCGGAAATAAGAAAATTTACCCACTCACCATTACGTAAAACATTGATTTTCCATGAAAGATTACCATTTATATCACCAGCATTATCCATACTGATTACATTAGAAGAACTTTGATTGAGTATCTGATTCTGTCCAGTAGTTAAGTATTGAACATCACTATCGTGAACAACCACATCATATTCCCCCAATTCTGAAACAGTAGGAGCAACAGGTTGATCGGGATCACCAAATATTTTTAGATCAAACGAAATATTCCTCTCCACTAAATATTCTAAAGTTTGACGAGCTTTCAAGCTACCTGCCATTCCGCCTTCCAATAATGAAGCATATACGGAATAAGCAAGTGCTACATTCGAAACTGCTTCATAATCATCAAACAATTCATTATGGTCATGAATGAATTCATAAATATCAGCAAAATTCTCCCATCCCGTATCCCATGTATTGCTTCCACCTATCCATACTTTTCCAGGAATTGTAAAAATAGAACCTGTGGCATATGCTTGAGCTATCCAAGCACGAGCCTGTCTAGGAGAACTTCTATCATATAATGCTTTAAATGCATCAGGATATGGAAAATAAATTAAAGTTTTATCAAGAGCCTCAGCAGCTTTATAATGTAATAATGGCTCAACAGATGGACTTGTAGCTGCATCGCTTGGATGACCATACTCACCAGCGAGATAAGTTAATCTATCAGAATAAATGTATCCTCTAGGTTCCACTACATTTGTTGTGGCTCCAATTTCAATTCCTGGTCTAATAGTATCAACATATTCGAATAACTTTTCCATCATTTCATTAAGCGATTGACGCTGAAAGTAAACAAAATCCTTATAAAGTGGTATATTTCCATTAATACTATTTGCGCGGTTTCTATAGGTTTGTAGCGTCATTCCACTATTTAATAGAAATTGACGATAATTGAAATTATTAATATTGCTAATTCCTAAATTCGTTAGCTCTAAAGCTGTATACTTACCTCTCATATACTCTCTAAAGCCATTCATAGAATGAACAGAGAAATCTCCTCCAAGCCAATGCAAAGTCCGAGTTGCAGATGTTTGTGAATCAAACATCATATGTGTTACAGGTGCTAGGGTCATTCGATCCACCTGATACTTCAACCACTCTAAGAAATCAGGGCCTTGATGACTCATCCAGCTATGAACCTGACCATTATATGTACCACCATTATCAGCAGCATTTCCCCAATGAATATCTTCACCGTCGAGATTCTTTGCCCAGTATGATCCTGGATCATCCATAAAATCGATCATCCACTTCCATCCCCAATCGAACTCTCCTCGACCAAAATAATAGCTACCATCAGACGTATGATTCTCTACTTTTGTGACCCATTGATTAATAGCCGCCTCAGATTCAATATTAGCATTGGGCATAAAACCCCAAAAAATACCATCGGCTTTATATTTATCATAATTAAACGGAGTTGCAACTGATTCCTGGGTAAATAATACTGTTGATTTTTCTATAGAGCCATTTGTTTGCCCTAAGAGATTATATGACATACAGTAAAAAGCCATAGCGAGTAATAATAATTTTCTTTTCACCTGATTTTTTTAAAGGATTAAGTAATAATTAGATTAAGGGAGTTTTTTAAATTTTTAGTACTGAACGAACACAAATGTATAGGGACAATGCACAAAAACCATTTTACTATATTTAAAAAACTAAACACAGCAAAAATAATTCGACAAAGCTAACTGCAAGAAATGAAATAGAATTCGTAGTGAATCAATTAGTATTTGTTATAGATCTCAAACACCATTTTTCCTTAATCAATTTTATTTTTGCTCATTCTAACCTCTTTTTTTTAAGAAAATTAAACTAAGCTTTGGGTATTTAAAAAGAAAAAAACATATGTATTTTATAATACATATGCTTTCAATATTCTATATAAGATACTAGATTACAGTATTTGAGCAGCGTGATCTTTGGTTTTTACTTTAGTAATAACTTCAGTAAGAACCGAATTTTCGTCTATTACAAAAGTAGTCCTATGAATTCCATCATATTCTTTACCCATAAACTTTTTAGGTCCCCAAACATTAAAAGCTTCTATCACCTTCTTGTCTTCATCCGCTAGCAATGGATAAGGCAATTCATATTTATTCTTAAAATTTTGTTGGCGCTTTGCGCTATCAGCGCTTACTCCAAGAATTTCGTATCCCTGAGATTGAAAAGTTTGATAATTATCCTTTAGGTTACAAGCTTCTGCAGTACATCCTGGTGTGCTAGCTTTTGGGTAGAAAAAAACAACTAATTTTTTTCCTTTATAATCATTTAAACTGATAGTGTTTCCATCTTGATCTAATGCTGAGAAATTAGGAGCTTGATCTCCTGCTTTTAATGATGTCATTCTTCTTTAGTTAATTTAAAAATATAAAATTAGTTTTGTTTAAACATTTTCGATAAAAATAAAACAAATAAAAGAATTTGTGCTTGTTTTTATTAAAATTTTAAGCTTTAATTATACTCATAGAAACACTCAAATATTTATATTTTAGCATAAAATAATATCACACATATGACCAAGCAAGAGAAAGTAGATTTTACTATCAAAAAGCTTAAAGAACTATACCCTAGAATACCAATACCATTGGATCATAAAGACCCATACACATTGCTTATAGCTGTTCTTATGAGTGCTCAAAGCACAGATGTTAGAGTAAATAAAATAACTCCTCTCCTATTTGAAAAAGCAGATAATCCATATAGGATGGTTAAACTAACTGTAGAAGAAATAAGAGAAATTATAAAACCCGTAGGATTAAGTCCAATGAAATCTAAAGGGATTCATGGATTGTCTCAAATATTAATAGATAAACATAACGGAGAAGTACCTCAGAGTTTTGAAGATTTAGAGGAATTACCAGCTGTAGGGCATAAAACTGCTGGTGTAGTAATGTCTCAGGCATTTGGAATACCTGCATTTCCGGTAGATACACATATTCATCGCTTGATGTATCGTTGGGGGTTTAGTAATGGTAAAAACGTTACCCAAACAGAAAAAGATGCAAAACGTCTATTTCCAAAAGAATTATGGAACGATCTTCATCTACAAATTATTTGGTATGGACGAGAATACTCTCCTGCTAGAGGTTGGGATCTGGATAAAGATATAATAACCAAAACTATAGGAAGAAAAACAGTAATTAATGAATATCTAAAAAAATAAAAGACCCGCTATTATCATAGCAGGTCTTTTACAAAGTTTAGTTTTAATTTAGAAGCGCTTCAAACTTCATTTTATTGTAATCTATAACACTTAAAGCCTTTGAGTAATTCAAAAGAAAATCTACTGTAATTTTCTTTGGTACTAATTGTTGTTGCTCCTCTTTTCGAGAAGACTTAAAGTAAAATTTTGCCATATTAACTTATCTTAAAGTAAGGGTTATTTTTTATAAATAACGATGACAAATATACTTTATTGCATAAAGAAATGTTAATTCGTTAAAACAATGTTGTTTTTCTCAATAACCTTTCTAAGGTTTATTAAAGCGTATCTCATTCTTCCTAACGCAGTATTGATACTTACACCTGTTTTATCAGAGATTTCTTTAAAGCTCATATCTCTATACATTCTCATAACCAAAACTTCCTTTTGGTCTTCAGGTAATTCCTGTATCAAATTACGCAAGTCTTCTTCTACTTGATCTTTGATTATTCTTTTTTCCGCATTTAGATCTCCATCACTAATAATAGAGAATATACTAAATTCTCCATTATCTTCGAATTTAGGCATACGGTTACCTTTTCTAAAATGATCAATCACTAAATTATGTGCAATACGCATCACCCAAGGTAAAAATTTTCCTTCTTCGTTATATTTTCCAAGTTTTAGTGTACGAATCACTTTAATAAAAGTATCCTGAAAAATATCTTCAGCGACATCTCTATCAAAAACTTTAGAATAAATAAAACTGTAAATACGTTGCTTGTGACGTTCTATTAACGTAGATAATGCACATTCGTCACCTTTGATGTAATTATTAACCAGAACAGCATCTGATATCTTGTAATCTTTCATACCTATCACTTTATTTTAGTACCAACAAGCTTGGGGCTCGGGCTATGTTAAACTTTAAAGTAATGGTATACTATAGGCTATTCTTTTTTAGATTTTGGTTCAATTACTGGGGCTAATATAGTAACAATCCTTGAAAATCAAACTATTTTGTGTTAATTTTTTTAACTTAACTTTCAATATCAATACCTTAGAATACTTGTTTAGTAATTATTATATTTGTCCTCACACCGCATAATTGCTATGATTCAAGACATTACTACCCTAGATCCAAAACACAATATATTAATTAAAGGAGCCAAACTGCATAATCTCAAAAATTTAGATGCAGCAATCCCAAGAAATAAATTAGTGGTAATCACTGGGTTATCTGGGTCAGGTAAATCTAGTCTAGCATTTGACACATTATATGCTGAGGGGCAAAGGAGGTATGTAGAAAGTCTTTCTTCTTACGCAAGGCAATTCCTTGGACGACTTAATAAACCCAAAGTAGAATATATAAAAGGGATAGCTCCTGCTATTGCCATTGAACAAAAAGTGAATTCTACGAATCCAAGATCCACCGTAGGTACGACTACAGAGATATATGATTATTTAAAATTACTTTTTGCTAGAATAGGAAAAACCTACTCTCCTATTTCAGGTAATCAGGTCAAAAAAGATACGGTAACTGATGTTATTGAATATGTAAAAGAATGTGAAGAAGGTGAAAAGTTATTATTACTTGCACCAATTCACGTAGAAAGCGGCAGAACAACAGAAGAGAAACTTAAAGTATTACAACAACAAGGATATGCTCGAGTAAAAATCAATGATACTGTTTGTAGGATCGAAGAAGCGCATATTACCAAAAAAGACATAGTTCATCTTGTTATTGACCGAATTATAAAACGAGATGAAGAAGATTTTTATAATCGTTTAGCAGATGCAGTAGCCTCTGCTTTTTTTGAAGGAAAAGGAACCTGTTATATTGAAACCTTAAAAGATAATAGCTCACGACAATTTAGTAATAAATTTGAGTTGGATGGGATGACTTTTTTAGAACCTAATGTTCATTTATTTAGCTTCAATAATCCGTATGGAGCCTGTCCGGAATGCGAAGGATACGGTGATGTAATTGGTATTGATGAAGATCTTGTGATACCAAATACTTCTCTTAGTATATATGAAGGAGCTGTTTTTCCTTGGAAAGGTGACACAATGAGTTGGTATAAAGATCAACTAGTTAATAGTGCATACAAATTCGATTTTCCGATACACAAACCCTATTTCGAACTATCTCCTGAACATAAAGAATTACTTTGGAAAGGAAATAAATATTTTGAAGGTATAGATAGTTTTTTTATTGAATTAGAAGCAAAAGCCTACAAAATTCAAAACAGAGTAATGCTTTCACGATACCGCGGTAAGACCAAATGTGCTAGTTGTAAAGGGAAAAGATTACGTTCTGAAACTAATTATGTGAAAATTAGTAACGCTACTCTTACAGACCTTGTAGAAAAGCCGTTAGATGAACTCTCAGATTTCTTTAAAACCATCGAACTTAATGAATATGATGCACAAATTGGTAAACGTTTATTAAAAGAAATAAATAGTAGACTAGAGTTTTTGGACAATGTAGGATTACAATACCTAACATTAAACCGTAAATCAAATACTTTATCTGGTGGAGAATCTCAGCGAATTAATCTAGCAACTTCTTTAGGTAGTAGTTTGGTGGGATCGATGTATATTTTAGATGAACCAAGTATAGGTTTGCACCCTAAAGACACCGAAAAATTAATAAAAGTTCTTCAGTCTTTGCGTGATTTGGGGAATACAGTTATTGTAGTTGAGCATGATGAAGATATTATGAAAGCTGCTGATGTTATTCTAGATATTGGGCCGGAAGCGGGTACTTTTGGAGGTAATTTAGTAGCTAATGGTACTTTTGATCAAATCCTTGCCTCCGATTCTCTTACTGCAAAATACCTGAATGGTGATCTAGAAATTGAAGTGCCTAAAGAAAGAAAAACTTCTAAATATTATTTAGAAATTATTGGTGCGAGAGAAAATAATTTAAAAAATGTAGATGTAAAAATTCCACTTGGTATTTTCACAGCAATCACTGGAGTTTCTGGTAGTGGAAAAAGTACTTTAGTAAAGAAGATTGTATATCCGGCTATTTTAAAACAATTGGGCGGTTATGGTGAAAAAGCTGGACAATTTACAGAGTTAAAAGGAAATTACAGTAATATAAAGCATGTAGAATTTGTAGATCAAAATCCTATCGGTCGTTCTTCTAGGTCCAATCCAGTTACCTACATTAAAGCATATGATGATATTAGAGCTCTATTTGCCAGTCAAAAACTTTCGAAAATCCGTAATTACCAATCCAAACACTTTTCATTTAATGTAGATGGAGGACGCTGTGAAACTTGTAAAGGAGAAGGAGAAGTAACTATAGAAATGCAGTTCATGGCAGATGTGCATTTAGAATGTGAAACTTGTGGTGGAAAGCGATTTAAAAAAGATGTGCTAGAAGTAACTTTTGAAGATAAAAACATAGACGATATCCTTACAATGACTATTGATAATGCTATCGATTTTTTCTCAGAACATAATCAAGCTAAAATTATAAGAAAACTACAACCTTTGCAGGATGTAGGTCTTGGATATGTGCAATTAGGTCAGAGTTCCTCTACCCTTTCCGGTGGAGAAGCACAACGAATTAAGCTTGCTTCATTTTTGGTAAAAGGAAATACCAAAGATAAAGCATTGTTTATTTTTGATGAACCAACGACGGGTTTACATTTTCACGATATTAAAAAACTATTAAAATCGTTTAATGAATTAATTGCCAAAGGACATTCTATTTTAGTTATTGAACATAACTTAGATTTAGTAAAATGTGCTGATTATGTTATAGACTTAGGTCCGGAAGGAGGAATAAATGGAGGGGTTATTATTGCTAAAGGAACTCCAGAAGAAGTTAGCAAAAACAAAAAATCATATACTGGTCAATATCTAAAAGAAAAGATTTAAAAACATTAACATAATTGTAATAAATTATTCTGTAAAGTAAAGTGAAACATTACGGCTAAGCTAACCAATAATTAAAATTTAAAGAATGTCACTTACAGAACAATTAAAAACACGAGCTGCTCAATCAGCAAATAAATATCCAGAAACCGTTCATAAAATAATGAATACTGGTATCTCTGAACTTAGAGACAGTCAACTAGCAAATCGATCGTTAAAGACGGGTGATAAAATACCAGAAATACAATTACCAAATGCTGCGGATAAAAATATATCTATACAAGAATTATTAGTTTCCAAAAAAGTGGTACTTACTTTTTATCGCGGCGGTTGGTGTCCTTATTGTAATCTAGAATTACAAGCTTTACAAGGGTTTCAAAATCAATTCGAAGCGTTGGGAGCTACTTTGGTTGCAATTAGCCCAGAAACACCTGATAATTCTCTTAATACATCTGAGAAAAATAATCTGAGTTTTGAAGTTCTCTCTGATATTGATAATAAAATTGCAAATGAATTTAATTTAGTATTCACGCTACCAAAAGATTTAATAGAAGTTTATAAAGGGTTTGGAATAGATTTAATTAAAAGTAACGGTAACGAAGATCATCAATTACCTATTGCTGCAACTTATGTAATTGATCAAGACGGAACTATTACATATGATTTTATTAAAGAAGATTACAAAGAAAGAGCTGATCCAGAAGAGATAATCAAACACTTGAAAAACAACTAACTACACCTCTTTTAACAAACATTTCATCATAACACAAAAAATTTTGGCACGCCATTTGGTTATTTACTAATCAAATAGCGGAAACCGAAAAGCTAATGAGTAGGTAAAAACCCAAAACATTTTAGTTATGAAAAAAATGATACTTTTTATTGCAGCAATGTTACTAATTGGAACAACTGCACAAGCGACCAATCAAGAACTGTCGGATCAAGTTGATAGGGTTACAAAACGCTATCGTGATACACAACCTATTGTATTTGTCGAAGGTGGTATAAGATTCTTTGTATATCCTAATGGAGAAATTGATTTTAAAACTCCTAGAAGAAGAAACTATAATAATCGGGATTGGAATACTAGAAATTATAATACTCCTGGACGTACTAGAGGTTACAGATCGAATAATCGTTTTACTGTAAGATATGATTACTATGGAAGATTAAGACGTGTTGGTATTACCACCATAGGATATAATAGATTTGATCAAGTTAAAAGAATTGGTTCCGTTTTAATTAAATATAACAGAAGAGGAAAATTAGCTAAGATTGGTGGACTACACATATATTATGGAAAAAGAGGAAGAATAAAACATATAGAAGGAAATATTCATCATACAGGATGCGGTTTCTGTGGTGTAGATGGATGTAGTATCACTCACGATTCTCATTATAACTTTAATAGAAAATCAAATCATAAAGATTGGAAAAATCATAATGATGATGATAATTACAAGAATAGAAAAAGAAAAAAGAAATATAATAATCATGATGATGATTAATATAATTTAGTTAGTTGGTTAGTTGTTAGAAAGCCTGTTATCGTTTTGATAGCAGGCTTTCTCTTTTAACTAAAAATGTTAAGGTTTCTTCTAGACAAGGTGAATATTTTATATTTATATAGTAAAATAGCAATATAATTTTTTATGAAATTCTACAAAATCTCATTCTTCGTAATTTCAATTTTAAGTATTCACATGTTGGTTGCACAAAAAATGCAATTTGAAGATTATGATCCCCCTTCTACCCTTGTGGTTCCAGAAAATATCATAAAAAAAGCAAAATTTCCTTTTATCGATGTACACAACCATCAGTTTAGAATGCCTACTCAAGATCTAAAGGAGTTAGTAACTGAAATGGATAAATTAAACATGGCGGTAATGGTTAATTTATCTGGCCGAGGAAGAGGATCTGATGAGCATCTAAAAGGAGCATTAGAAAATGTAAAAACCAATACTCCCTCACGCTTTATAGTGTTTACCAATATTAACTTACAAGGTATTGATGATCCAAATTGGACGGAAAACACCGTCGCTCAATTAGAAAAAGATGTAGCTATGGGTGCCAATGGTTTAAAAATATATAAAAGCCAAGGAATGGATAATAAAGATAGTAAAGGCAATAGAATTAAAATAAATGATCCTCGCATCGGACCTGTATGGGAAAAATGTGGTGAATTAGGTATTCCTGTATTAATCCACGCTGCAGATCCGAAATCATTTTGGGATGCACACGATAATCAAAATGAAAGATGGTTAGAATTAAAACTACGCTCAAGAAGAAAAAGAGATGCTAATGTGACTGGCTCGTGGGAAACAATTATAAAGGAACAACATAGCATATTTAGAAAACATACAAACACTAAATTTATTAATGCACATTTAGGGTGGTATGGGAATGATTTAGCGAAACTTGCCAAGTTAATGGACGAAATACCAAATATGTATTCTGAAATCGGAGCGGTGATTGCCGAACTTGGAAGACAACCACGAAATGCTAAAGTTTTTTTGACTAAATATCAAGATAGAATAATGTTCGGTAAAGATTCCTGGAATCCTGAAGAATACTATACTTATTTTAGAGTTCTTGAATCCAATGATGAATATTTTCCATATTATAAACGATATCATGCCTTCTGGAAAATGTATGGGTTAGATTTAAGCGATGAAGTCTTGAAAAAATTATATTATAAAAATGCATTAAATGTTATTCCCAATATTGATAAAAATTTATTTCCAGAATAACACCATTTTACTTAAATCAAAAAAAATAAACATAAAGCACTAATAAACAGGTTTTTATAAATAAAAATCATTTCATTCACTAATACTCTATACAATAATCTGTGTTTTTGGCACGCTGCTTGATACTATATAAACGAGTGATAAAAACTAATTTTTACACTTCTTTTAAAATCACAGATTATGAAAAATATTGTTTTACTATTTACAGGCTTACTATTAGCATCTTTTACTGCTAATGCTTTTGACACAAATACAGAAACTGTTTCTAGATATTATAATTACGGAAAATCATTCATTTTTAGTGAAAGCGGAGTTGAATTTTCTGTGTACGCAGATGGGCAGTTTGATTTTTATGTAAACGGACAGAGAAATGGTGTAAGCGTTAATGTTAATCGTCCTGGAGTAAATATCAGTTTCAATTCTGGTTATGATTACGATGCTTACGTACAGTATGATGATTATGGAGCTGTAGTTCAGGTAGAAAATGTACCTATCTTCTATGATTATTATGGTAGAATTAGTCAAGCAGGTGATATATACATTAACTACAATCGCTTTGGGAGAGTATCTAGAGTTGGTGATTTATATGTAAACTATAATAGCTACGGTAATTTTATAAACTGTACTGGATATATCAATAGTTTTAACAGACACTATACATACAGACCTTTTCACGCATTCTTTACCGTACCAGTTGTAAGCAGATGTATCGTGTTTAACAGACCTTACAGAAGATTTTATAATCCATATAGATGTTCATTTAACGTTTTTAGAACAAACTATTACAACGGGTATTACGCAAAACCATATAGAAGTCGTAACTATTATAGACCAAATCAAAGAGTAGCTAGTTATAATAGAGGTAATAGAGTTAGCAGAGCAAGAAGTATTGATTACAGATCTCGAGATAGAAGAACGGCTATGTATAAGAGAAATGATCGTAATTATAGAACTGTAAATCGAAGTAGATCTACTTCTGTAAATAGAAATAGAACAGGAGTAAATAATAATACTTCTAGAAGCAGAAGTGTACAGTCTAGAGATAGAGCAAGATCTACTAACAGAAGTGTTCAGAACAGAAATAAAGTAAAGAATACGCAAAGAACTAGAAACGCAGTTACTAGTCGCTCTACAAGGAATGCAGAAACAAGAAATCAAGTTCGAAGAGCCGATCAGAATAGAGTTAAATCGACTCCAAGATCACAGAGGACTAGAAATACAGTTGCTAATAGATCTACTAGAAGTAACAATAAAGTAAGAACAACGACTAAAAGTAATAGAAATAATCGTTCAGGAAATGTAACAAAACGTTCTAATAACAGTCGATATACTAGTAAAGGAACTAATAGTTCTAGAGCTAAAACACAAAAACAAAGAAGTAATACTTCTAACAGAAAAGCAAGATCAAATAATTCAAGATCTCGTACTGCTAGAAGTAGAAGTTAAAAAATTATAAAGAATTTATTTTTTTGGTTGGTTAGTTGGAAAATCCCCCAGAGTAGTATGCTTAGGCACCTCGGGGGATTTTCTTTATTATAGTATTAATATCATCTGATATTTTAAGAAAATATAATAAAGCAATATAAGCAATCCCTATAATAATACTTTTCAAAGCAATGTTTACTATCGGATAAAATCCAAAATCCCAAAAATAAAACCCAAATACAAATATTATAATAAGCATTAGAATTAAAAATGTTTTCTTAGAAAACGGATGCATTTTAAACTTGATTTGAACAATCAATACTTTTGCCAAATTATAACAAAAAACTGCAGCAAAAGTTGCTATTGCAGCTCCTTCTACACCAAATATTGGAATACAAATCCAATTAAGAATAAACGCCAAAATAGCCATTCCAATTCCAATGTATAAAATCAATCGATAATAATCTGAATTAAATAATATAGAGTTATTATTTCCCAACAAATTATCAAATAATTTAGCACTCCCTATTAATACAACCACCCATATAAACAATTCATACTCTTGCGGAATTAACTCAAACAACTGATTTACGTTACATAGTATCAATACGAATAATAATCCACTAATAGCAAAAAGGTTCAATGAACTTTTTTCATACAATACCTTAAGTTCTTTAATTTTTTTCTCATTAATTAACTTAGCCGTCAACGGATACGTAATTTGATGCATTGCACGAGAAGGGATTATAATGACACTAGCAATATATGCGCAAATACCGTATTTAGCGACATACTCTATAAGAAGATAACGTTCTATCATTGTTTTATCTAAATCAATTAAGAATGTTGCAACCGATCCAGCCAATAAAATCAATAAAGAATACTTAAAAACAGAAGAATAGTTTTTAGGTAAAGAAAAACTAAATTTAAAATCTTGCAACCCATACACATATACCACCATAACACATAATCTAGCAATGTAAACAATGACAATTGCATATATAAACTGTACCACCGTTATTATCTCAAAATATACCAGAATTAGAAGTATCATGATACAAACCCGTACAAATAGCTCTTTCAAAATATTACCAAAAACACTTTTCAGTTTTACTTTTGCCCAAGCAAAAAATATTTCAAAATAAGACAAGGCAATCGTTATTACATAAATAGTCCAGATATAAGGCTGTACTATTGAATTATTGTCACTAAAAAAATCTTGAATATACTTGTACGAAACAGAACCTATAGCCCCAATAATTATGGCAATAAACAGTGGTGAGATCAGCATTATGGTCATAAACCTATTCCGCTCTTTTTTATCAGAATAAGAAGAATAAAACTTAACAATAGTATTATGCGCCCCAAATGCCATCAAAGGCCAAATTAAATTAGATACTGAAAACAAGTAAGAAACGAGTCCATAATACTCTTCGTCAATAAATTTTGTAAATAAAAAAAGAGTGTTAATAGCACCAATCCCAAACCCTAAACAGGTAATGATAACATTTTTTATAGATTGATTTACTACTATTCCCACGATATTAAAGTATGATTTTATTTATTGAATCTCTTAAGTAACGAAGACATTTCTTTGGTAAGCGCTCTCCTACTATACTTTTCAATACCTTTCGTCTCTGTTATTAAATTTCCTTCTTGAAATTTTCTGAAACACTCAAGTATTACTTTTTTCATTTCACTATACTCCTGAAATTCAAAAAAATGACCAGAATTTGTTTCTTTTATCAATTTGGAGATATCTGCACCTTTAGGCCCTACTGCAAGAATAGGTCTTCCAGAAATCATATATTCAAATAATTTTCCAGGTATAATACATTTAGTTTCTTCGCTATTAATTTCCACTAACAATAAAACCTGAGAACTACGCTGAATCTCTATTGCTTCTTTATGTGATACATACCCTTTATTTTCCAAAAAAATAGACAAACCTGCCTCCTTGATAGATGATAACACATCTTCACTTACAGCTCCCACAAGTCGCAATCTAAAATCTTTTGCAAAATCCGTGTTTTCTTCAGTTAGGTCATATAGTACTTTCCATAGTTTTTCTGGGTTCCTTCCCGACAATAAAGAACCTATATGAGAAACCGTAAACTTAGTATCCAATTGTATATCCGAAACCTTTTCTGTATCATATCCATTCGTAATTACAGAGATAGGTTTATTAGTAATCTCTGTAAATTCTTCTTTTGTTGTATAACTTGTAACTGTTATATGATCTACCGTGTTTAATACGTGTTTTTCTAAAGCCTTGTGTTTATCTATAGATCGTTTCGTTAATTTTAATTTATTATGATATCCAATGGTTGTCCATGGATCTCTAAAATCAGCAATCCAACTAAGATCTAGTTTATCTTTAAGCTCCTTACCTATTAAATGAACACTATGTGGAGGACCCGTAGTTATAATAGTATTAATATTATTATCTTCAATATATTTTGAAAGAAACTTAACAGAAGGTCCTACCCAAAATTTACGAGCATCTGGTATAAAAAAGTTTCCTCTTATATAAAGTAACAGTTTCTGAATTAAGGATTGCTTGTTATCTTTTGCTATAATCCCTTTGCTAATAGTTTTGGATTCATTTTTAGAAAAAACTTCTGCAAAACGATAAGGTTCAAAAATTGGATGCTCTATAATCCGTACTCCTTTCGGAATATCTTTGAACAAAGATTCATCTGTTAAAGGGTATGTTGGATTTTTAGGAATATAAACTATAGGTTCGATTCCGAATTCACTAAAATATTTAACAAATTTAAGCCAACGTTGTACTCCAGGACCTCCCGCAGGAGGCCAATAATATGTTATCAGTAATACTTTCAAAATATTTTATGCGTTCTCTTCTAAAACCATTCCTTTTCGTTTTTTATATTCGAAAAAAAGTGCTCCCAAAAATAGTAACCCAAAGATAATAGAACTTGCCAAAGTAATAGTACTTCCCGTTTTTACAACTTGAGGTTCAAATTTAAATTCTATTGTATGCTTCCCTGCAGGAACTTTTAAACCTCGTAACATATAATTAACTGGATAGATATTTTCAAGGTTTCCATCTATATAAGCCTTCCATCCATCTTTATAATATGTTTCCGAAAAAACAAGAAATCCGGGTTTCTCTGTATATGAATTATACGCCAAATGATCAGGTTCTGTTTTGGATATAGAAATCGTAGAAATACTATCTCTTGACGGTTTATAATTCTTTAACTCTTCTTTAAAATCATTTCTAATAACAGCTGTGTTCTTAGTATTTATAGTATTTAAAGCTTCAAATTCTGATTTATATCCATCAACAAATTTTAAATCATTTATAAACCAAGCAGGGCCATTTACTGAAGGGTTTTCCTGGACATCTAGTCTTCTTTCTTCATTTTGTTGAATAACATACTTTATATTAAGCATATTAATAACTTGTAAATTTCCTTTTGCAATATGACCAAAATAGACATCTTCCATTTTTCTTGGCCGGACCGCGGAGTATCCGTTTACTGTATTAAAGAAATAATTGGTATGGGAGTTATTAAAACCTCTCGCTTGATCCAACACCCTATAATAAGACTTATCTTTTAAAATTTCCTGATCTACAGCTGTTGGTTGAAAATATGATTTATAAGTTCGTTTAGAAATAAAAGATTCACTATCCACACTACGACGATCTACACTAACTAAATCTACAAGAATAAGGATACCAACTCCTACGAGCATTAAGTTTTCAGAAAGTTTCTTTTTTAAGGTAAACCACAACAAACCACCGATTAACAAAATAAAAATTAATGAACGTAAACTATCACTTTTCATAATAGTAATACGATCTTCTTTGATAGCATCAAAAATAGCAGGTTGTTCTATTGCTAATTGTACATCTCCAGGAGATTTAAAACTAAATAGACTTCCTCCAAACAACCAGAAAATTAAACATAACCCACCAAAAACACCTAAGGATATTAAGAATTTCTTTTGTCTTTCTTGGAAAGATTTTTTCTCATTGAACAATTGATACAAACCAAATACAGCTGCAATTGGCACAACTAACTCTAGGATCACTTGAATACTGGATACCGCCCTAAACTTATTATATAATGGGACATAATCTACAAAGAATCGAGTTAAGAAATCTAAGTTTTTACCCCAACTTAATACTAGAGATAGAATGATTCCACCTAGTAACCACCATCTTAGTCTACCTTTTACTAATAACAGCCCTAATAATGCTAGAAACACTACCGTTATCCCAAGATATGGAGGTGCTTCTACAAAAGGCTGAGCTCCCCAATATAATCCAGTAACATTAGCATAATAATCCGCTTGTTCTGGTGGTTGACCTAACTCAATCAATTTTTGATAAAAAGCAGAATCTTTTCCCAAATCAGAAGCCCGTCCTAATCCCATTAATTTAGGGACAAAAAGGTTTAAAGACTCTAATTTACCATAACTATACTCAGTAATGTATTCATAATCTAATCCATTCTTTTCTGAATCAGTTGTAGTAGCATCTGCCAATAAGTTTTTACCACGAATACTAGTTGCCGCATATTCTGAAGTTGATAACAAGGTTGTTGCATTCGTTGCTAGACCCAAAATAGCAGCTACAATCAATATAACCGATGATTTAAGAAAATGTGGTATTTCTTTTCTTTTAAAAGCATCAATGAAATATGTAACTCCAATTATAAATACTAATAACCCTAGGTAATAGGTCATTTGGTAATGATTCGCTTGAATTTCTAATCCCATAGCTAATGCTGTAAGCATAAATCCCCAGACATAGCGCTTTTGAAAAACTAACAGAATCCCTGCAATTACTAACGGAAAATAAGCAATTGCGTGTGCTTTAGAATTATGTCCGACGCCTATTATAATTATAAGATATGCAGAAAAACCAAATGCCAATGCTCCAAGAATTGCCATTTTCCAAGGAATTCGCATCACTAATAATAAAATATAAAAACTAGTAAGATATAGAAAAAGATAATCTGCTGGCCTTGGTAAAAATCGAATCAATCGATCTAACTTATCCATATAATCATGAGGAAATCTAGCTCCAAGCTGATAAGTAGGCATACCACCATATGCAGAATTATTCCAAAAAGTTTCTTCACCTGTATTTTTACGATGATCCTTTTGTTGTTTTGCCATGCCCTCATAAAGCTTAATATCATTCTGAAACAACATTTTTCCACTAAGGACAGGATTAAAAAATGCAAGAGAAGCAATTATAAAACCTAAAATAACAAGTAAATGAGGTATGAATCTTTTTAGATAAGCCATCATGTGCGAAACAATTTATGATTGAAGCGCCAAATTAATCAATTTCCTCAAAATCGATGTACTCACCTACATCTTTATTACTAGATTTTTCTTTAGGCTTTTTATCGATAGTAGTATCATTATTAGGAGAAGATTGTGGTTCTTGATATTGCTGAAATTGCTGTTGAAACTTTTCTCCAGCTTTCTTTGTTACATATCTAAGCAATAGAGGACCAAATAAACGCGTTAGTATCTTTAATCCATAATATATTAATAATAGAATGAGAATTACCTTTAACACCCCTGATAAAGAAGCTAATTGCATATTATTTTTTTTCAAAAATAGGGAACTCTCTATACAATTACATGATGTCAGTCCTAAAAAAATGATAAAATCTGCTATATTTGAACCAAATCTATTGAATATGAGCCCTAAATTTATGCTGCTGTTAGTTAGCCTATTCCTACTAGGCTTCACTGCATCTGCACAATACACTGAGAAAATTAACACGAATAGACCCGGAACCTCTCAGGGAGCTTTCTCAGTTGGTAACAATGTATTACAGCTAGAAGGTGGATTTGGTATTGGAAAGGAAAAACATAAACTATTTAATACCAAAACAAATACTTTTAATTTTGATTATGCTATTAGATATGGATTACTGATAGAACAACTTGAAATTAATATAAATGGTAGTTTCAGAAGTGAGGGTATTAGACAAACGGTTGGAGCAAATGAAGAAAAAATAAGAAGAACAGATTTTGAATATAATACCATCGGAGTTAAATACCTTATATATGATCCATATAAAAAACCAAAAGAAAATGATTCTATAAACTATGATGAATTAAAAAGTTGGAAAGAACGCTATAGATTCAAATGGAAAAACCTTATTCCTGCTGTATCTGCATATGTAGGTATGAACTATGTGAATACCGATAACCCTTTCACATTTACTAATGACCAAACAATTAGCCCAAAAATTGTTGTAATGACACAGAATAACTGGTGGACTAGTAATGCTGGGAGTTGGGTGTTAGTTACAAATCTTATAGTAGATAAAATAACTACAGATAATCCTGCATATGGTTGGATTATAACAAGTACTCACACTCTAAATGATAAATGGGCCGTCTTTGGAGAATATCAGGGACAGAAAAGTGATTTTTATAGTGATAATATAATCAGACTTGGTGGAGCTTATCTATTTAATAATGACCTACAAATTGATGCAAATATTGCAACAAATTTTAAAGACACCCCTTCCATTTTTAGAGTAAGTGTAGGGGCCTCCTATCGATTTGATTGGCATAATAAAGATGAGATCATAGAAAAACCAGGTTTCGAGAGTGGTATAAAAGGAAAAGAAGATGAAGAAGAATTAAACAAAAAAGAAAGTGATAGTTTAAATATTGATCAAGAGTTTGAAGAAATAGAAAATGATAGTTTAAAATTAGAGAAAACTCCATTTATTAATGAATTCGAAGATGGGAGCCATAGAAATGCTATGGAGCAAGATCTAGACGAAAGAAGAACAGAACAACGTTTAGAACGTGAACGAATAGAAAAAGAAAAGCAAGATAAGAAAGATGATAAAAAGTTCCAGAAAGAAGAACGTAGAAGATTGAAACGTGAAGCAAAAGAAGCTAAAAAAGCAGAAAAAGCCAAAATCAAAGCTGAAAAAGAAAAGCAAAAAATGATTGAGGATATAGATGCCGAGCTAGATAAAATGGAACAAGACGAGGGTGTAGATGATGAGTTAAAACAAATTGATGATGAGCTCAAAAAACTAGAAGAGATGGAGAAAGATCTCGAACCTGAAAAACCAAAAGAAGAAGAAAAGAAGAAGGACAAAGAGGTAGAGGAAGAAGAAGATATAGACGCTGCTTATGAAAAACTTCAGAAAGAACAAGAAAAAGTTAAGAAAGAAGAAGAAAAACGCAGAAAGAAGGAAGAGAAAAAGCGTTTAAAAGAAGAAAAGAAAAGAAAGAAAGAAGAAGAAAAACGAAAAAAAGCTGAGGAGAAAAAGAAAAAGAAAGAAGAGGAAGAAAAAGAAAATGAAAGTGATAATGAAGGGTAGTTCTCTATAGTTTTTTAATAATATTCCTACAAAAGGGCTGAACACATTGTGTTTAGCCCTTTTTTTACATCCATTCTTATCATATTACACTATTATGATTCTGTGCTCAATAATGATAATATCTAATAAAATGGAGTGATTTTTTAATATTTCTATCATTTTTTAACATTAAAAATACGTAGGTTAAAATAATTCTCTTATATTTGGTTAACCAATTTGGTTGACCAATTTAAAATTATGAGAATTAACTTAGAAACCGACCCATTATCACCAAAAGATGAAGTAGAAAAGGTGATATCCAAGATACGAGATCTAATTATTAACCGACAATTAGAACCTGGAGATAAATTACCATCAGAAAGAACACTATCCGAAAAATTTGGAGCTAGTAGAAGTCAATTACGACTGGCAATTCAAAAATTAGAATTTTATGGCTTAGTTAAAAGGTATCCTAAAAGCGGAACTTTCGTCTCTAAAATTGGAGTGGGCGCATTAAATTCTATGATGGCTAATATTTTACATTTACAAATACCAGATTTCAAGTCGTTAGTAGAAACAAGGCTAATATTAGAAACAAAAGCAGTAAAGCTCGCTGCTATAAGAAGAACGGATAAACAACTCTATCAAATAGAACAAGCACACGAGGCCTACATAAAAAAATCAATAAATGGAGAAAACGCCGTGGATGAAGATTTACTATTTCATCTAAAAGTAGCAGAAGCAAGTTGTAATAGTGTCATCAACTCTTTAATGTTAGTTATTACCCCTGAAATAATAACAAATTTCGTTACAAATAAGATTTGTGATGAGACTAACTTCTCTTCTCTAATTCAAGAACATCAAGATATTGTAAATGCAATAAAAGATAATGATCCTGACCAAGCAATTAAAAGTTTAAAAATTCATTTCAACGATTTATATAATTATTGTAATACTAATTAAAAACCTAGCCTATGTAAATTCTAATATTAAATGAAAAAAGGACAGGCGACAACCTATCCTCTTAAATTATTCTGTAATCACTTCAAGTTAGAGGGAGAAGTCAATTAACAAGAATAATAGCACACAATTACCTAAGTAAACATGCAGCCGCAAATATAACGAATCATGATATGGTTCAAATTTTGCCTTTGTTAATGTTTAGTTAAGTAACACACAAGTCCAAACAGCTTAAAAAAGCAGATAGACTTATATCTGAAATAAAACTAATCATTGAAACAATTACACATGAATCACAAAATAACTATAGCTTTATTACTATCGTTATTCTATCATTTTAGCTCATATGCGCAAGAAAGTTATGAGTTGACTGGTACAGTAACATCAATAGAAACAAATACACCTATTCCTGGTGTGAGTGTCCTTGTTATTGGATCTTCTACGGGAGCCGTAACCGATTTTGACGGGAAATATAGCATAAATGTAAAATCCGGAGATGTATTACAATTTTCCTATATAGGACTTACTACAAAAGATATTACCATATCTGGCCAGACTACATTAAACATATCTATGGAAGAAGATTCCGAAGCACTAGAAGAAATCGTTGTTGTGGGTTATGGATCTCAGCGCAAGAGTGATGTAACAGGTTCTGTATCTTCTGTAAAATCGGATGAATTAACGGCTTTTCCTGTG
>NZ_FOAB01000012.1 GCF_900109375.1 Aquimarina amphilecti | reverse complement strand
GCTGGACATGTTTTTGATCTTAGTGATACAGTGAAATTTAAACCAGCTGTATTAAGTAAATTAGTTTTTGGAGCTCCTTTACAGGTAGACCTGTCAGCAAACTTTCTTTTATATGATAAGTTAACATTAGGAGTAGGATATAGATGGAGTGCAGCGTTTAGTGCTATGGCTGGATTCCAAGTGTCTGATTCTTTAATGATAGGATTTGCATATGACAAAGAATCTACAGAATTAGGTAGAACTCAGTTCAATGATGGTAGTTACGAAGTTATGTTGCGTTTTGAGTTATTCAGAAAGTACAACAGAATGTTAACACCACGTTTCTTTTAGAAAATAATGATTATGAATTTTGTAAAATATATTATTTCTACATTTTTAATTTTTATGTTTTCTGGTGTTTTGATTGCTCAAGAAAAACGGCTTATGAGAGCAGATGAAAATTTTAGAAGATATGCATTTGTAGATGCTCGTAAAATTTATTTGGATGTGGCGGAGAAGGGATATGCTTCTGCTGATTTATTTAAAAAAATTGGTGATTCTTATTACTTTAATGGACAATTAGAAAAATCTGTTGTATGGTATGAAAAACTTGTAAAAGAGTACTCTGATGATTTAGATACAGAATATTTATTTAGATATGCACAAAGTTTAAAAAGTATTAAGCAGTATGATGAAGCAGATCAGATAATGCAAATGTTTTATAACATAACAAATACAGATCAGCGTGCGGTATATTTTGTAAGTACACGTGATTATCTAAGGTTTATTGAAATGCAATCTGGGAAGTTTACACTCAAAAAGATAAGTATCAATTCTTCTTTTTCTGATTATGCTCCTAGTTTTGATAATCTTGGAAATCTTGTATTTGCATCATCTAGAGGAAGTTATCGCTCTGTGTCAAAAGTCATTCATGAATGGAACGAAATGCCTTTTTTAGATCTCTATAAATCTGATATTATAAATGAAAAAGACGAATTAGGACAAGCTAAAAAATTAAAAGGTAAGATAAATACTAAGTTTCATGAATCCTCCACTTCTTTTAGTTCTGATGGGCAAATAGTGTATTTTACACGAAATAATTTCACAAAAAAGAAACTTAAATCAGATGCTAATGGAACTATTCTTTTAAAGTTATATCGAGCAAGATTAGAAGGTAGTAAGTGGGTTGATATAGAAGAGTTACCATTTAATAGCGAAGAGTATTCAGTAGCTCACCCGGCATTAACCGCAGATGGTAAATATCTATATTTTGCCAGTGATATGCCTGATACTAGAGGGTTGTCGGATTTGTATAAAGTAGAAGTGTTTCCGGACGGTACGTTTGGTGAGCCTATCAATCTTGGAGATAAAATAAATACAGAAGGAAGAGAAACTTTCCCATATATAAGTAATTCTGGAAGATTGTATTTTGCTAGTGATGGACATGTCGGTTTAGGGGGATTGGACATATTTGTTACGGTTCCAGAAGAAGGTACTTTTTCTATACCTTATAATATAGGGAAGCCAGTGAATAGTTCAGAAGATGATTTTAGTTTTGTTTTAAATGAGGAAACCAAGATCGGTTATTTTTCTAGTAATCGAAAAGGAGGTAAAGGGAATGATGATATTTATAGCTTTAAGCAAATAGATGAATTGATTACTACTTGTAGACAATATGTGTCTGGAGTAATAACAGAAGACCTTACAGGAGTTGTATTGCCTAATTCTAATGTGATTTTATTGGATAACGATGGTAATGAAATTGAAAAAACGATAAGTAATGATAAAGGTGTATATTCTTTTAATGTAGAATGCGAAGAATCTTATATTATTAGAGCACTTAAGGATAATTATAACCCATCCGAAGATATATTATTGACTAATACCGCCTTGGAGTATACTCATAAAGTACCTCTACAATTATCAAAAGGAGGTCTTAATAACAAAGAAATACTTCCTGGTGATGATTTGGCTAAAGTATTAGATCTTCAAATAATTTATTTTGATTTAGATAAGTCTTTTATAAGGCCAGATGCAGAAATAGAATTACAAAAAATAATAGCTGCAATGAAAGAATATCTTGAGATTAAGATTGATGTTCGTTCGCATACAGATAGTAGAGCCCCAGATAGCTATAACCTAGCTTTAAGTGAACGTCGAGCAAAAAGTACAATTAAATATATAGTCGAAAGAGGAGGGATTGATCCATCCAGAATTACTGGTAGAGGATATGGAGAATCTTCTTTGGTAAATGAATGTGACAATACTACTAATTGTAATGAAAAACAACATCAAGAAAATAGAAGAAGTGAATTTATTTTATTAGAGTGACGAGTAATATTTTTTTGATTCTTAATCATTAAGAATACAATTAGGCATAAATATTGAAATGATTTTTAAAAAAATATGAGAAAGAATAATTTGATTTGTTAATGGGAGCTAATTTAATTTCGAAATATTGTGTTTTTTATTTTTATATGACGATGGGAATAAAAACGTTAAGCAACATTTTACAAAACTTTTGATCTTATTTTAGTATGGCCTCTCTTATGTATGGGTAACATTAGAGAGGTCTTCCTTATTACCGGATTATTCAAGATATTCCCTTACTGCTATTTTCAAAAGTATTTTAAAAAAAATAAAGGTGTGATTACATCAAATGTTTTAAGTAACATCTTTTTTTTATTTCTAAATTATCAATGTTTTATATTTTAGCAATCTATGGTAGATTATAAATTGTTAGAGTATTTAGAATCTTTTCTTACGACCAGGCGACAAGGTTTATATAAAAAGGTAATTGAGGAACGAACTAATCATTTTACAGTGGCAGTAGAAGACGTGTATCAATTACATAATACTAGTGCTGTGATCAGAAGTTGTGATGTTTTTGGTATTCAGAATGTACATGTGATTGAAGAAATAAATGCAAAGCGTATAGATAGAGAGATTGCAATGGGAGCTCAAAAGTGGGTTGACATAAATCGGTATACAACTTCTAAGGCATGTGTTACTGAATTGAAAAATAGAGGATATCAAATTGTAGCTACAACACCACATGATAATTCTATTGAATTAAAAGATTTTGATATTAGTAAACCTTCTGCATTTTTCTTTGGGCAAGAACAAGAAGGGTTAAGTGATATGATATTAGATGAAGCTGATGTTAAGTTACATATTCCTATGGTCGGTTTCACAGAAAGCCTTAATATTTCGGTTTCTGCAGCTATTATTTTACAACAAGTTACTTCATTATTAAGAAACTCTGATATTAGTTGGGGGTTATCAAAGGAAGAGAAATTAGAAAAAAGATTGGATTGGGCTAAAAAAGTGATCAAAAGTCATGAAAAAATAATTGCTAGATACGAAAAAGAAGGTAATTGACAGATACTAAACAATCATTTACGAATTGTGATAAACGAGTCACAAATTCTAATTAGACATCCTGTTTTGTTTTTGTAATTAACTTATAAATAATGGTTTACGCGTAAAAGGTTAATGTGCTTAAATCAGAGGTTTTATTAATTAATTCCCTATATTTGATAAGGACTAATCGTTTTAACTCCCTAAAAACATGTTTGTCATGAGCAAAAAACAGTCGCCTACCAACAAGATTAAGTCACTTCTTAAGCAAGTGAGAACAGGAATTAAACCTAATAAAACAACGATTAATTATACATCAGAAGTAGTACACGACATTTTTCAAAAAAGAACAAGTACTTCTTAGAATTCTATTTGAAAATAGAATAAAAGTATACCCAAAGATGATATATTTAACTTTGGATATACTCATAAAATCCTGAAATTTATTTTTTGATTAGGTATATGTTTTGCGTAAAATAATTATTGTAGTCATAATTTTCTTTTACTTCAATATTTCGTGAAAAGCTCTGGTATGCAGCATTTGAAACTACCAAATCCCACTGGCCTTTAGGTAACTGAAGAGAATAGGATCCATTCTTTGATAGTGTCGTAAAGTGTCTAATTCCATTTTTAAAAACTTCAATTGATATAGGGGCTTGAATAGTTTGAAAAGTACTATTGTCAAAAACACGACCTTTTACATTATAAAAGCTTTGAAGAGTAGGTTCTCTTTTGGATGTTTTAGTGCCATTCCAGTTATACCAATTAGGTGAGTTACCCCAAGTCCATTTTCCCGAGAAAGAGTTATTGTAATTAGAGTTATTCATTTCAAAACGAATAATTCCTTTTCTATTCATTGAGTAATTTTCAAAAGTTCCTTCAAAATATTCTTTACCATTGATATAATGTCTATACCCATATATAACACCAATATTAGCATAATCCCCATAAATTAGTTGTCCATGCTCTACCAGTCTTAATTCGCCATAAGTCGAGTTCCAAGTTCCTACCCAATTTATAGCGTTACTTTTTTCTAATGAAGATATATCATCGGTAAATGTTGTGTCGTCTTCATTAGAGCAATTAAATAAGAATAAAGAAACTAAGCATATGCAAACTATTTTTAATTTTTTCATAATATGGTATGTTGTTTAAAGTTACCTTTATTAGTGCTAAATAATTTTAAAGGTTAACAAGCACTTAATTTTTTTTTAAAGCGTCTACATAATTTTAAATCTAATTTGTAACTTAAACACTAAATTTTTAAATAGATAATTATGGTTACTTGGTTTGAAATCCCTGTCCTAAACATGGATCGTGCTAAATCTTTTTATGAAAAAGTTTTTGAAATAGAAATTGGCATCCATAATGTAGGTGGATTGCAAATGGGGTGGTTTCCTAATAAAAATGTAGCTGGAGAAGTTACTGGTTCTTTAATAGAAGCGGGAGATAATTATAAACCAAGTCAGAATGGTGTTATGATTTATTTTTCTTGTACCGATGTAGCAAATGAAATGAGTCGAGTAGAGGATGCTGGAGGGAAAATATTAGCGAATAAAACACAGATATCCAAAGAACATGGATATATGGCTTATTTTGTTGATTCCGAAGGTAATCGTATATCACTACATTCTCTAAAATAAGAATGTGTTACTTTCTATCTAAGACTTTATATTCTTCATAACATTCGCTAATAGCATCAAGAATCTGTAGGTCATTAGCAAATTTTATAAAATCCGCGGAGTAATTACAATTTCGCAGTATCTCATCAATATCTAGACGTTCTACTTGTAATAATGCCATTAGGGTAGCCCTATCGAATTTTGTTTCTAGTAGGTTTCTTATTTCATCATCTTTCTTCATCTTTCTTAGCTTACGCAATTCATTAGATCGTTTGCTAAAAATATTATAAAGAAAATCAGCTGGATTAAAAATAGCACCTAAAACTTTATTCACCGCTCCTGGTTGTCTACTACCTCCTTCATATCCAGAGTTTAATCCAGAAATACTGTATCTGTAGTTATTATATACGGGTATTTTTTTCGCATCAATTTCTAAGTATCCAGTAAGTTGTACATCTGCAACTACAACTTCTTCAAGAGCGATACCAAGTTCTGTCATTTTAATTTTTACATCGCCAAATTTTTTCCAGTCGTTCGTAACTCGAACTCTTAGCGGTTTATATCCAATATATGTAAAATATAAGGTGTCGTTAACTTTTGCTTTAATTTCAAAATCACCTTCTTTGTTAGTAACGGTACCTATAACTTGGCTTAGGTTCACAACGTGAACGTTTTGTAATTTACTATCAGTAGAGGCATTAAGCACTTTTCCGGATACAGTTTCTGATTCAGTATCCTGGGCATATGCATTAATGCCTGCAATAAGTAGTATGTATATTAAAATTCTTTTCAAAAGCTTAATTTTATAATTATTCTATTCACTAACTATTATATATGACGGTCTATATGTACGAACATAACATAAAAATTGGACCAAAAATCATATAACTTAGTTAATTCATAGAAAAATTATCTACGATCACTACGTTTTCTTCGGTCTCTTCTTCCATTACCTCCGCGGTCACCACCATCATTATCACGACGATTTCTTCCCTTTGGTTTAAAACCATCGCTTCTTCGTTTTCCTTTAAAACCACCACCGCCGTTGCCGTCTCTTCTTCTTCTGCCACCTCTGCTTCGTCCAGAATCCTTAGATATTTCTACGTTTACTTTTCTTCCTTCTAATTTAAAATCTTCAAAAATTGCAAGTATATTATCTTGATGTTCTGATTCCGTATTGAAAAAAGAAAAGCTTTCTTTTACATCTACGCGACTTACTGCATCTCTCCCTAGATCTAAGGTTTCTTTAAGAAAATCTTTTAATCTCATCCAGTCAAATCCATCTTTTTCACCTACGTTAATAAAGTAACGCGTGCTACCATCGCTTCTTCTGGAATCTCCTCTGCTTTCTCCTGCCGCATTAAGATCTTTAGCTTTCTTATAATAGTTATGAAAACGAGAGAATTCTACAGAGAAGAATTTTTTGATAAGCTCTTCTTTAGAAAAATCTTTTAGCACCTCATTAATAGAAGGTAAATAACTATCTATTTCATGATCGATTTCTGCTTTTGCAATATCATTAGCTAAATGAAATAATTGTACCTGACAGATTTCTTCACCACTAGGAATTTCCTTTTCTTCAAACTTCTTTTTGATAATTCGCTCAACGGTCTTAATTTTTCTAAGTTCACTTTTAGAAACAATTACCATCGAGACACCATTTTTTCCAGCACGACCCGTTCTTCCACTTCTATGTGTATACGTTTCGATTTCATCTGGCAACTGATAATTAATTACATGTGTAATATCATTTACATCAATTCCACGAGCAGCCACATCTGTGGCAACTAACATCTGAATCTGACGATTCCTAAAGCTTTTCATTACTAAATCACGTTGATTCTGACTTAAATCTCCGTGTAAAGCTGCCGCATTATATCCATCTTCAATTAAACTCTCTGCAACTTTTTGTGTATCTCTTTTAGTACGACAAAATATTACTGAAAATATATCTGGGTTCGCATCTGATAACCTTTTTAAAGCAGCATAACGATCTCTTGAGTTTACTACATAGTACTCGTGAGAAACGTTTTCTGATCCAGTATTTTTATGCCCAACTGTAATTTCTACGGGATCGTGCATAAAACGTTTTGCAATAGTAGAAACTTCTCTAGGCATCGTAGCAGAGAATAACCAAGTGCTTTTGTCTTCTGGTGTATGAGATAGGATAGCATTTATATCCTCATAAAATCCCATATTAAGCATTTCATCGGCTTCATCAAGAACACAATAACCAATATTGGATATATCTACCATTTTTCGATTAATCATATCTTGCATACGACCTGGGGTTGCAACTATAATCTGCGCACCTCGTTTGATTTCTCTAGATTGATCATGGATACTCGCGCCTCCATAAACGGCTACTGTACGAAGTCCTTTGACAAACTTAGAGTAGTTTTTTAATTCATTGGTAATCTGTAAACAAAGTTCACGAGTAGGAGATAAAATTAATCCTTGCGTAATTCTACTATTACTGTCTACTTTTTCAATAAGAGGAAAACCAAATGCAGCGGTCTTTCCTGTTCCCGTTTGAGCTAATGCTACAATATCGGTATCTTCATCAAGCAAAATAGGGATCGCCTTTTCCTGTACTTCACTAGGGGTTTCAAACCCCATTTCATCCACCGCCTTAATAATGGCTTCGCTGAGGCCTAATGCTTCAAATTTGTTCATATAAATAAAAATAAGCCGCAAAGGTACGGTTTATTATCTGTCTATAATAATAACGAAGTACTTATTGTGATGTTACAAAATAATTGTTTTAAATATAAATTTAGATTAAGCGGCTGATTACTTAATTATCTCAATTTCAAAAAGTTTGTCCCAGTTTTTACCAGTTACAAATAATTGTTTGGTGTCCTTTTTGTAAGCGATACCATTTAGTACATCTAGATCAGAATGTTGGCTTACCTTTTCTCTTAGACCAGATAAATTAATAACCGCTTCAACGGCTCCATTCGATGGGTTAATTACAGCAATTCCGTCTTTTTGCCAAGTGTTGGCATAAATTTTCCCCTCTATCCATTCTAATTCATTAAATTTTGACTTTACCTTGTTGTGAGTTGCAACCTCTATGTATGTTTTTTCAGCCAAATTCTCAGCATCTAATATCCAGATCTTTTCAGTACCATCACTTTTATATATCTGATTGCCATCATTACATAATCCCCATCCTTCTTTACTCTTATTGTATGCAAAGCTTCCTGTTTTTTCTAAAGTATTTAAGTCATAGATAAAACCTTCTTTAGATTGCCAGGTGAGTTGAAATACTTTATTATTAATAATGGTAATGCCTTCTGCAAAATATTTCTTATCAATATCTTTTTTGATAATTACTTTTCCAGTTTTATAGTCCACCTTTCGTAATGAAGATAAACCATTCTTACCAGTACTTTCATAGAGAGTATCTCCTATAAACTCCAATCCTTGGGTAAAAGCACTTTGATCATGCGGATATTCGGCTATAACTCTATATTTATATAGTTTGGGAGGTGCATTATTAAAAAAAGTAAGTTTTTGATATATATCTTCTTCTTTACCTTCATAATATACAATGGCTTTTAGAAGATGTTTTCCTAATCTTTCATTATCGAGCTTCTCTTCTAATCCATTTTCATTAGTAGTATTTAATCTGGCATCTTCTAAAAAGTATACAACAGAATCGATTTCGATTTTTTTTTTGTTAACAATACTCGCTTTAACCGTTTCTCCAAGTTTGTATTTGGTCTTATTGTTATCGGTTTTAATTGAAAAATATTTTTTTTTCGCATCAATATTGCTGCCACAGGAAAAAATAATAGCGCATAATGTAATGATGACGAATAGGTTACGTTTGTTCATGATATTTGGTAATATTTAGAGCAAGATATTTATTTTAATTGGGTTTAAAAAATCATTGTTTTATATAGTAAAGATTGTATCTTTGCACCGGCAAGTCCTACACAACTAGCTCCTGTTGAATCCTCCAGGGCGGGAACGCAGCAAAGGTAAACGGTTGTAGCAGTGTGATGTAGGTAGCTTGCCTTTTTTTGTGTCTTTTACTTTCCTCTTTTAAGTTTTTTAAGTTTATTTCGTAATTCTAAATTCGTAATTCTAAATTCCGAATGTATATTTGCGGTTATGAATGCAGATCAAAATTCTAAAGTTGTTTTAATAACAGGTGGTTCTTCAGGTATAGGAAAATCTATTGGTGCCTTTTTAGCAGGTAAAGGATATATCGTATACGGAACTAGTAGAAACCCTTCACGTTTTTCGGACTTTGATGTTTTTACGTTACTACAACTGGATGTTGCAGATAAAAAAAGTATTTCTAATGCTATAAATATAATCGAACAGAAACATGGACGATTAGATGTTTTGATCAATAATGCGGGAGCAGGAATTACTGGTCCATTAGAAGAGATACCAGAAGAAGAGATTATAAGAAATTTTACGACTAATTATTTCGGACCTATTAATGTAACTAAAGCTGTATTGCCTTTAATGAGAAAACAGCATAATGGTTTAGTTATCAATATCACTTCGATTGCAGGATATATGGGTTTGCCATATCGTGGAATTTATAGTGCTTCTAAATCAGCTTTAGAGATCACAACAGAAGCTTGGAGGATGGAGTTAAAGGCCTTTAATATTCGTATGACCAATATTGCTCCAGGTGATTTCGCTACTAATATTGCGGCAGGAAGATATCATGCTCCTGTTAGCAAGGGGTCTCCTTATGAAAAATCATATGGTGATTCTTTACAATTAATGGATGAACACGTAGATGAAGGTATGAATCCAAATGAAATGGCTAAAGTTGTATTTAAGGTAATTAATACTTCTAGTCCAAAGGTTCATTATAAAGTAGGTGCATTTATGCAAAAATTTTCTGTGGTCTTAAAGCGAATTTTGCCAGATAAAGTATATGAGAAATTACTAATGAATCATTATAAGTTGTAATTTTGACCGCATGTTTAAAGAACATTTGTAAATAATAATTGTAATAAATAAATCATAAATCTAAACACAACAATATGAAGTTTTTTATTGATACTGCTAACCTTGATCAGATCAAAGAAGCACAAGATCTAGGTGTACTTGATGGAGTAACAACAAACCCATCATTGATGGCTAAAGAAGGTATCACAGGGAAGGATAATATTATAGAGCATTATAAAAAAATATGCGATATAGTAACAGGAGATGTAAGTGCTGAAGTGATTTCTACAGATTTTGAGGGAATCATTAAAGAAGGTGAAGAACTGGCTAAACTTCATGACCAGATCATTGTAAAAGTACCTATGATTAAAGAAGGTATAAAAGCAATAAAGTATTTTAGTGATAAAGGAATCAAAACCAATTGTACATTAGTTTTTTCAGTCGGGCAGGCATTATTAGCGGCAAAGGCCGGTGCTACATATGTTTCTCCGTTTATAGGTAGATTAGATGATATTTCTACAGATGGTCTAAATTTAATTGCAGAAATAAGAATGGTATACGATAACTATGGTTTCGATACGCAAATATTAGCAGCTTCTGTAAGACATACAATGCATGTCATTGATTGTGCAAAAATTGGAGCTGATGTTATGACTGGGCCTCTTTCGTCAATCGAAGGTTTATTAAAACACCCTTTAACAGATATTGGATTAGCTAAGTTTTTAGCAGATTATAAAAAAGGAAACTAATTTTTTAGATTTTCTGAGAATTAAAAACTGTTCTTTTAATCGAGAACAGTTTTTTGTTTTTCTATACTCGCCATTCTACTATAGCTCATCAATTGTTTTTCGAAAATAGAGGAAAATAAATCTGCATTTGGATTGATTATTTTTCCTTCTTGATTAACAAGGATTACTTTATTAGAGTAATGAATTACCAATTCATCAGAAGAGCATTTAGGGAATTTAAACTCATATTCATTAGATAAGTCATAATTATGACGCTTAATTGTCTTTAACCAGTTGTCAGTTTGCTCATCATCAGTATTGATAGCTATAAAATCAATCTCAGGATATATTTTACTTAAATGATCCGTTTTTTTATGAGCTTCTATGTAATGATCCTTCCTTTCAATTGACCAAAAATATAATGCAGTAACAGGTTTTTCAAAAAGCGAAGATAATTTTGCCATTTCTCCATTAGAAGAAATAAGATCTTGATCAGGAATAATATTATTAGGTTTTAGTCTAGCAGTTGCCTTTGCTAATTTCACGAGCTCTTTTTGAACCTTCTTATCAGTACTAATTGATAAATAGTGATTTAATACTTTTTGAGAAGTATAGTCATTTTTATTGTCTAAAATAAAATTAGTGGTTATACCTCGCAAAAGGTTATTTTTAATGTAGGAGTGGTTTATCAAACTATCTACAAGATCTAATTTATACATGGTATATTCAACCTTACTCTTAGAGAAAGATTTTTTATTCATGTATTTCGTGTAGGAAGAGTTGGTAAAATAATGATTTAAAAACCTATTATAAGAATATAGCCTCATAAGGTCATCATCATTAAAATTAACTTCCTTTCTGTAGTCAAAGAAACCTTGTGAAAACTCTTTTGCAGGATCAAGATTCTTAATTCTGTGGTATTGATACTTATATAAATACAATTCGTATCTAGAAAAGAAATCATATTCAAAACTAGATCTACATAATTTTTTGGAAAGATCACTTAACTCATATTTATTAGTAAGATGATCAAACCTCTTTACTCTTAAATCTAATAAAGAGTCTTGTTCTTTTTTAAAAAACTTAGGACTTTTTTTGAATTTTCTTTTTTGCAATTGATTCCGTTCTATTTCATTTTGCAAAAACATATCAATTAGAAAGTTATTTTTTCTGGCTCCTCTTCCAGTAAAAACTAAAGACTCATCAAACTCTAGTGTATTTAATCGCATTAAGATACTATCTCCTTTCTCTAATAGGATTAATTGATACTCTGGATTATGCCTAAAAGAGTATAAACCTTCTTTAATGTCTTCTATTTTATGTAAAAATCGATTATTCTTATCTAAGTAAATTGTATCCTGAAAGTCTTCATCTTTAAAAAGAACAATATAATCTGCATTGGGATTGACAATTTCGCCGCCAAAATATATGTGTTCATTAGTTACTTCTGTACTGGAGTCACAACTAGACAAACAAAAACCAATAGTGGAGATATAAATAAAATATTTTATCCTGAAGAAATACATTTTGGGCGCTATTATTAAACTGACAAACATTCAAAAATAAATGGAATGACCTGTATGACTTGTTAATAATACGTTAATTGTGTTATTATTAGGCAATTTGAAGGTGTTGTTATAGAGGTTTTTTATTGTGAGAGTCTAATTATTGCTAGAGCTTTTATTTCATAAGCTCTTACTTAAAATACTACTATATTCTTTCAGGTTCTGGATCCATTTTTCTACTTTTGCCGAAAATACAATTTATACTATGTTATCAGTTTCTAATCTTTCAGTACAATTCGGTAAAAGAATTTTATTTGATGAAGTAAACACTACTTTTTCACAAGGTAATTGTTACGGTATTATCGGTGCAAATGGAGCAGGAAAATCTACTTTTTTAAAGATTCTTTCAGGAGTTTCCGAACCAACTTCAGGTCATGTGCACTTGGAGCCAGGAAAGCGTATGTCAGTTTTAGAACAGAATCATTATGCTTATGATGAGTATACTGTTTTAGAAACAGTGATAATGGGTAATAAAGAATTGTATAAAATCAAAACTGAAATTGATGCTCTTTATGCTGATTATACTGACGAAAATGCAGAGAAGATCGGAGAGCTTCAAGTACAGTTCGAAGAGATGAACGGATGGAATGCTGATAGTGATGCTGCTACAATGTTATCCAATCTTGGTATAAAAGAAGACTTGCATTATACAAGTATGGCAGATTTGGATACTAAACAACGTGTAAGAGTTTTACTTGCACAATGTTTATTTGGTAATCCAGATGTACTAATAATGGATGAGCCTACCAATGATTTGGATTATGAAACCATTTCTTGGTTAGAACATTTCTTAGCTAATTATGATAATACGGTAATTGTTGTTTCTCACGACCGTCACTTTTTAGATTCTGTATGTACACATATTTCAGATATTGACTTTGGAAAGATTAATAATTATAGTGGTAATTATACGTTCTGGTATGAATCTTCTCAATTAGCTGCTAGGCAAAGAGCACAACAAAACAAGAAAGCTGAGGAGAAAAAGAAAGAATTACAAGAATTTATAGCTCGTTTTAGTGCAAACGTAGCAAAGTCAAAACAAGCTACTTCTCGTAAAAAGATGATCGAGAAATTGAATATAGAGGATATTAAGCCATCTAGTCGTCGTTATCCAGCTATTATTTTTGAAAGAGATCGAGAAGCAGGAGATCAAATTCTTAATGTAGAAGGGTTAGGAGCTAGTATAGAAGGAGATATTCTTTTTAAAGGAGTAGATATCAACCTAGCAAAAGGAGATAAAGTCGTGGTTTTTTCTAAAGACTCTAGAGCTACTACAGCTTTCTATCAAATACTTAATGAGAAACAAAAAGCCGATGATGGTAAATTCTCTTGGGGTATTACTACAACACAATCTTATTTACCTGCTGATAATAGCGAATATTTTCAGAATGACCTAACATTGGTAGATTGGTTACGTCAATGGGCAACTACAGAAGAAGAAAGAGAAGAAGTATTTATCCGAGGTTTTCTTGGTAAAATGATTTTTAGTGGAGAAGAAGCGTTAAAGAAATCAAATGTACTTTCGGGAGGAGAAAAAGTAAGATGTATGTTATCTAAGATGATGATGACAAGAGCAAATGTATTGATGCTGGATGAACCAACGAACCATTTAGATTTGGAATCAATTACTGCATTTAATAATTCTTTGAAGAATTTTAAAGGTACTATTCTTTTTACGACACACGATCATGAGTTTGCGCAGACAGTAGCTAATCGAGTAATCGAGTTAACGCCGAGTGGAGTAATTGATCGTTATGCTACTTTTGATGAGTATATGAGTGATAAAAAAATTAAAGAATTACGAGATAAGATGTATGCTGTTAATGTTTAATGTATATGTTTTTTCTAAAACTATAAAAGGATCTCGCATTTTGCGGGATTTTTTTATGCTATTTTATAACTAAACCTTCAAATTTTATATACATATATTCTTTGATCGCAGATTCTAAAGTTTGCTGATTGCTATTAAAAAAAGTGTGATCTGTAATCAATTGCATAATAAAGTATTCATCTAATTTTATTAATAATTCAGGAGAAACTGTTTTAAACATTTTGTTTTCTATTCCAAAAATATAAAAGTGCTTAAGGTCTTCTAACAAACCTTGCAAAAAATCATTTACAATACTCCAGGCACTAGGGTAGTGCATTTGTAACTGTTTTAGATAATAAGGCGAAATATCTTTAACACCTTCGGCTAGAATCTTTGCTAAAGTCTCATAATGGTAATTTAATGTAGAAAGTTCTCCTGAGATTTCATTTTTATAAGCTTTAAGACGATCAACCCTTACTTGTGTGATATATTCAAAAATTTCTTCTTTAGTTACGAAGTATTGGTAAATCGTAGACTTACTCTTGTTCATTAATATAGCTAGATCATCAATAGTTAGTTCTCCAAGCCCCATATTACTCAATTTAGGAAGTATCGCCTGCGTCCATTGTTCAACCTTTTTGTTTTTATCTTTTCTTTCTCGATGAATTGATTTTCTTCCCATATTTGGTATTTTCTATAAATCGAACTATATTTGATTAAATAGTTCGAAAAAATAAATATCTTTTTCAAACATAACCATTTGACCTGTGAAAAATCAAGCAGTTTGGCAAAAATATTCTGGAAAAGTAGCATGGCCAACTATAATTTTGTTTTCCATTTTATGTGTAGGATATATTTTCCTTTGGATTTTTTATGTATTTGGTCTTTCACCAATCTGGACATCTGTTATTGGAGCAGGAATAGCATATGGAATGTTTACAATAGCTCATGAGGCAAGTCAT
Organism: Aquimarina amphilecti; assembly: GCF_900109375.1. GTDB lineage: Bacteria > Bacteroidota > Bacteroidia > Flavobacteriales > Flavobacteriaceae > Aquimarina > Aquimarina amphilecti. The sequence goes on along the minus strand of NZ_FOAB01000012.1, from coordinate 81,947 downwards.
GGTAATATTTCTGGAGGAGTTCAATCTTTTGTGAGATTAGAAAAAGTACTAGGTTGGATGTCTAGTTTCTTTTTGTTGTTCCCTTTTTCGGCATTTGTAGTAATTCATCTTAGACATCACGCACATACAAATGATCCAGTAAATGATCCAGATCATTACGTAAATGGCAGTAACCCTTTATCTATTTTCTTTCGCTGTTTAACATTAATTGGTTATTATTTCGAATTAGCTTTAGGCAAGCAGAGTAGAAAGAATAAAGCGATGCGTAACATTAGAGGGCAATCTGTTGCATTTTCATTTTTTCTAATTGCAGTTTTAAGTACTACAATTTTATTAGGGTATGGGAGTGCATTATTTTTTGTTTTTATTTTATCAGCACTTATTGCTGCACCGATATTAGCATTTTCTTTTGATTGGTTGCCACATTACCCTCATAATAATTTAAGTAAGTATCATAATACTCGGATCATTACGATTCCAGGATTAGAGTTTTTGTCACTATATCAAAGCTATCATCTTATACATCATTTACACCCTAGAGTTCCTTTTTATAAATACCGAAGTTGTTTTCTGGATATGGAACCGGAGCTTTTTGAGAAGGGATCCGTCATAGAAGGATATAGGGATCAAGATTTAAAATTGTTAAGTAAACAAAATACATATTCGGATATTAAATCAGGAAAAAAGTGGAATTATGTTTTAGAAATAGAAGATGTACTTAATGAAACAGTAGATGCTGTTAAGCTTGTTTTTAAAAATTTGGATGAAATCCCTTTTCTATTTGATGCAGGACAATATGTAGTTATTTCTGATCTAGTAGACGGCAATTTAATAAGTAGATGTTATTCTATTTGCGAAGATCCTTTTACAGGTAAACTTGCTGTAGTTATAAAAAGAGTTTCTGGAGGGAAACTTTCCAATCATCTTGTAAATAGTATTAAAGTAGGGAATAAACTTAGAGTTTCTGGCCCTTTTGGTAAATTTTTATTGCCTAAGGAGATAAATAAATCATCTGTTTTTATAGCAGGAGGTAGCGGAATTACTCCTGTTTTATCTATGATCAAATTTATATTAAGAGCATCAAAAGAGAAAGTTACATTGCTTTATGGATGTAGAAATGAGGAGGAGGTAATTTTCTACCAAGAATTAAGAGAACTCTCCAAGAATTTTCCAAAACGTTTTGAATTATTGTTGAGTTTCGAAATGTTAAAAGCTGATTTGCAATATGAACATTTATCAAAGGTATTGAAAGATTCATATTTTTATATCTGTGGTCCATCTCCTATGATGGAGGCTTCTAAGGTAGCTTTGCGTAAACTTGGTGTTCAGGATAGTTTAATTAGAACAGAAGAGTTTTCTCAGGGCTTTAATAACCTCTCCGGGATTAAATATCAGGTAAATGTAGAAATGGGTAGTGATCAATTTTCTTTTACTTCGGATCGCTCAGAGACTATATTAGAAGCTTCAATAAATGCTAAAAACATATTGCCACATGCATGTAAAATGGGAGATTGTGGTACCTGTAAAACTTTATTGTTAAAAGGTGATGTAAATTGGAATGATAAAGAAGATGTAGTTCTCCTAAAAAATGAAATGAATCAAGGATATATACTTACCTGTATGTGTACTCCAAAAACCGATATAACATTAAAAGTATGAATATTGAAGAAGAATATGATTATGTTATCGTAGGTAGCGGTTTTGGAGGATCTGTAAGTGCATTGCGTCTTTCAGAAAAAGGATATAAAGTTTTGGTTATCGAAAAAGGAAAGTGGTATAAAGCTAAAGACTTCCCAAAATCAAACTGGAATCTTAGAAAATGGTTGTGGGTTCCTTTTTTTCGGTGGTTTGGGATCATGAAGATGTCTTTTTTTAAACATGTAGTGGTTATTTCTGGTACTGGAGTAGGTGGAGGTTCATTGGTCTATGCAAATACGTTGCCTGTTCCAAAAAAAGACTTTTTTACATCAGGAAGTTGGAAGCAATTGGCGGATTGGCAATCAGAATTAGAACCTTTTTATAAAACGGCATTAAGAATGTTAGGCGCTCAGAAGAATCCATATTTGTTTGATGGGGATAAAGCACTAGAAGAGTTAGCCGATAAGATGAATATTAAAGAAGGTTTTTCTAAAACAGATGTTGCTGTTTTTTTTGGTACTCCTAATAAAAAAGTATCTGACCCATATTTTGGTGGAAAAGGTCCTGATCGAACAGGTTGTAATTTTTGTGGTGGCTGTATGACTGGTTGTAGAATTGGGGCAAAAAACACCTTAGACAAGAATTATTTATATCTAGCACAACAATTAGGCGCTACTGTTCTAGCAGAGCATGAAGTCTTTGATGTACTTCCTTCTTCAGATGGATATACAGTGAAATTTAAATCTTCTACCAAACTATTGAAGATTAAGAAAGGAGTAAAGTCAAAAGGCATTATTTTTTCCGGAGGAGTTTTAGGAACTGTAAAATTATTGTTAAAGTTAAAGAAGAAATCTTTACCAAAGCTTTCAAGCAATTTAGGATCAGACATAAGAACAAATAACGAAAGTTTGATCAGTGTAACCAATTTAAATGGTAAAAAAGATATGTCAAAAGGAGTAGCTATTGGATCAATCTTAAATACTGATAAAAACAGTCATTTAGAAATTGTTAGGTATGCTAAAGGTTCTGGGTTTTGGCGTTTGTCACATTTGCCTTTAACCCATGGTAAGAATACGGTTGTACGTGTTACGAAAATGATCACAAGTTTTATAAGCCACCCAATATCTTATCTTAAATTATATACGGCTAAGGATTGGAGTAAGAGTACAGCTATTCTTTTGTTTATGCAAACACTAGATAGTACCCTAAAATTTAAAAGAAACTCTTTAGGGCTTATGAATACTAGTATTGCAGAAGGTAAAAAACCTAGTGCTTTTATACCACAATCTCTTAATTTAGCAAAAAAATATTCTGAACTAACAGAAGGTAAAGAAACTGTTTTTGGATTAGAACCATTAGCAGGAATACCGTCTACAGCTCATATACTAGGAGGAGCGGTTATGGCTTCTAGTACAAAAGATGGAGTAATTGATAAAAATAATAAGGTATTTGGATATGAGAATATGTATATATGTGATGGATCTATGATTTCTGCTAATCCAGGAGTAAATCCTTCTTTATCTATTACAGCAATAACCGAGCGAGCAATGAGTAAAATTCCGAAAAAAGAAAATTAATCTTCGTTAATATCTTTGTTTTGAAGATGTCTGTAAACCAAAAAACCACCATATACTATAAATGAAATAGTAAGGAAAATTTTATAATCCCATTCGAAATCAATTCTTGTACGTTGGTATAACCTGAAACTTCCGAATAGGACTAGTGCTATCCCGATCATAAAATCCCAGTTTTTCCTTGGGTTGTTGTTTTCTTGACTCATAATACTCTAAGATAAACTTTTTTCTATAATAGGAATAGCTTCTTCTACGTCTGTCTTTTTTACAAAGAGCTGAATGTGATGCGGAATTCCACCGCCAAAACCAGCTGCCATACCTGATTTCATGTCATCTCTAGTTATTGAATTTATACCGCTATCCTGCAGTATATTTTGAAGAAATTGTATATTAATTAGACTTCCCGTGTATACTCTTTCATATTCACTTTCTGGAAACATATGTGTTTTTTTATGCATTAAAATATTTACTATCCCAAATTGCAGTATTAAAATTCTTGCCTAACGCGAATCCATAAAATAAAACTACCGCTGCAACAGATTTAAACATAAAAAAGAATATCATGATAAATTCTGAAGTATTACTTTCTTTGCTAAACAAACCTTGTGGGACCATAAAGGTAACTAAAAGACTTACTAAAAAGGTAAGAATTAATAAGTTTTCAAAACTCTTAAAAAACCACATCATTATTTTACGAAATGGGTGAAGATCATCGCCCCATTTATGAATGAGGTAGTAATAATCATTACCCATTGGCGCAAAAAGTAATGGATCATCAGCATTAGCTAGTTTAAACAATTTAGAAGGTGCTATGATCTTAAATCCCTTCATTTCTATTTTATGAGTTTTTTCTAGTTCTTTAATTTGTAGAACAGCCTCACGAGGAAGTTCGCCTTTAAAGTATTTAGAATCTAAAAAACGTAAACGATAATCAATACAAATCTTTTTAATTTGGTCAATATGATAAATATTAGAACTTTCTAATTGATCAAAATTAAAAGTATTTATTTCAGAAGTAGTTCCGTTTTCTAGGGTTTTAAGAATTCGATGATCTTTTTTCTCTTCTCGTTCAAAAATAGACTCAACTTGTTTTTCCCAATTAGAGGGATTAAACTGCTTGTTCCTATGTTGAGTTAACTTTTTTTCGATATTGGTTTTTGGAAATAGCATGTCTTTTTCTTTAGCTCCACTAAATTAACCATTTACGATATGGATTACAAGATTTCATTGTTTTTAACAAATGTTGAATTAGTTTTCTGAGATACTTTTTTATGGTTGTAGGGAACATAATTTTGCCATTTCCAAGGTGTGTATATGTCTCCTAATGCAACTTCTAGTAGTTCTTTAAAAATACTTTCTCCATTAGCACTATTGGTCATTATCATGATTCCTTTTTTAGCTTTTGGAAATAATATAGAATAATGTTGAAAACCATCACCATGTCCTTCCTTAAAAGCGCCTATACCATATGGAGATTTTAAAACTCCCCAGCCTAATCCATAACCTAATTGAATGGCATCATTAATATCACTCTTTTTATGGGATAGTGGGCCAAACTGGGCTAATGTTCGAATTCTTATTTGCGACTTGAACATTTCATCCCATGAACTTTTTGTAATAATTTTGTTTTGTAATACAGCTTCCAAGAATTTACTATAATCTTCAGTGGTAGTTTCTAGTGTTCCTCCACCTCTTGGTTCATTATCTTTATCTTTTTTGAATAATTTTCCTTCTTTAGAATGTCCATGCGCAAAGTCATTTTCGAATTTTTTATTCCATTGATAGCTAGAGTTATTCATTTTTAAAGGTTTGAAAATCTTCTCTTGTGCTATCTCTTCCAGTCCTTTTCCGAGTAACTTCTCTATTACAACTTGTAGGTAGATAAAACCCTCTCCAGAGTAACTGTATTTGCTGCCAGGTTCGAAATGTACCCTTAATTTGTGATCAGGTTCGAACCATCTGTAATTATGAAATCCTGTTGTATGCGCCAAACACATCCTTGCTGTAATTTTATGATATAGAGAATCATTCTTTAAAGAAGAAAAGTCATCATGCCATCTAGTCATTGGTTCGTATTCGTATACTTTTTTAGGGAGGTAAGATTCTAAAGGAGTATCTAAGTCAATCACATTTTCTTCCACGAGTTTCATTATTAGTACTCCAAAAACAGCTTTGCTAAAAGATGCTCCATACATATTAGTAGAATCGGTTAACTGCTTTTTATGTTCATAATTCTTATATCCAAAAGTTTTTTGATATGTAATTTGATTCTCATCAAAAAGAGTTATAGCAATGCCATGTACATTAGCATCACTCACTAATTGGTTTACTTTAGAGGTTAAGGAATCTTTGGTAATTATTGATTGATCAAGTCTAACAATTTGTTTTGATTTAGTATCAGTACAGCCAATAAATCCAATTGAAATCAGAATGATTAAAAAATTAATGTTTTTTATCGATTTGTTTTTCTTTAAAAAAGGTATTGATAAAGGGTAGTAGAATTTTTGGGAATTTAAAACAGAAACAATGTTTATAATCATAACGATAAAGCAAAAAGGAATAACGGCAATAAATAGAAAGAAACCGATACCTTTGATTGTTACTAAACTTATAAACGATAATAGGAATAATATTGTCATTGTTATCTGGAAGTTTATAACTGCTCTCCCGTGTACATCGTAGATTTTATTGTCTTCTCTTTTATGAATCCATAGAAAAACAGGTAGCAGAATATTACATATTGGAATCATTAGTCCTAAGAAAGGTGTAGCGTGTAATAGTAACAACCATTTTTGTTGTATAGCTTCTTCTTTTGGATTTTCTATAGGTAGAAGATCTTCTACTTTAATTTCTAAAGCTGTTGCTAATAGTTTTATAGTTTGTAAATGCGGGGTTACTTCTCCTTTTTCAATACGTTGAATAGTTCTTATTCCGACAGTCGTTCTATCAGATAGCTCTTCCTGTGTGTAGCCTTTTAATTTACGTTGGTATAGTAAATTTTTAGAAATAGATTGATTTTCCATGATTATGTTTTTTGTACAAGACAAAACTATTAATTGGGATTGGTATTTATTACGCCATTTAGGTGTCACCTATCTGTCATTTGCTGTTTTTATTGGGGTTTAAGGTTAAAGATATTGTTTTATTAAATAAGAAATGCCTTTAAGAAACTTAAAGGCATTGTAAAAATAATTAGTTTAACAATTAATTTTTTATCGTAATTCTGCTCCTAATTTGTTTTCAAAATTATGTTGAAGCTTATTCATAATTTTATCAATTTGTTTATCCGTTAACGTTTTGTGTTCATCTTGCAACGTGAAACTTACAGCATATGATTTTTTACCATTTGGTAAATTCTTTCCTTCGTATACATCAAATAAATTGATATTTTTTAACAGTTGCTTTTCTGTTTGTTTAGCGATCGTATGGATTTCTTCAAAAGTAACAGAGTTATCTAATAAAAGCGCAAAATCTCTTTTAACTTCTGGGAACTTAGGAATATCACTAAATTTAATTTTACTTCTTCTAGCAAACTCCAATATTGTATCCCAGTTAAAATCTGCAAATAATACTTCCTGAGAAATTGAGAAATGTTTTAAAACGGATTTCTTTACAATTCCAAATTCTACTAATTTTGATTTTCCTAAACTATAAGATACTCCTTCAGAAAAAACGTCATTTTTAGCAGGTGAAGTTTTAGAAGTTTTAATTCCTAAACGATCTAAGATAGCTTCAATAATTCCTTTTAGATAAAAGAAGTCACTTTTTTCTTGTCCTATTTTCCAGCTTTCTTTTGTTTTGTTTCCTGTAATTAGAAGACTAAGATGTTTATTTTCAATTCTTCCGCTTTCGTAATTATGATAGGTCTTACCAAACTCAAAAAACTTAAGATCAGAACGTTTTCTATTAATGTTGTGAGAAACTGCTTCTAATCCAGAAAATAGTAAAGATTGGCGTAGAACAGCTAAATCATTACTTAATGGATTAAGCATCTCTACATTGTTATCCGAATTTAATTGTTCGGATAAAGAAATATATTCAGGAGCCGTGAGAGAGTTTGCCAACATCTCATTAAATCCTTGACCTACTAATTGATTAGAAATTGTATTCTGGATATTATAATCAGAAAATTTATCAATGTTAGAAATAGATGCATTGAGCTTTTGCGTAAACTTAATATTGTTGTAACCATAAACTCTTAGAATTTCTTCAATTACATCTGCTTCTCTTTGAACATCATTTCGATATGCTGGTATTGTAAGTCCAAGACCACTTTCTGTAATATTATTGACTTTTATTTCTAAAGAGCTTAGGATATCCTTAATGGTTTCTTGAGGAAGTTCTTCTCCAATAAGTTTTGCCGTGTTTTCAAAAGATAAAAACACCTGAAAGTCTTCCGTTTTCTTTGGGTATAGATCTGTAATTTCACTAGTAATATCTCCACCAGCTAATTCTTGTATAAGTAATGCTGCTCTTTTTAAGGCATATTCTGTAATATTGGGATCAATACCTCTTTCGAATCTAAAAGATGCATCTGTATTCAATCCATGACGTTTAGCGGTCTTACGAATACTTACCGGATTAAAATAAGCACTTTCTAAGAAAATCGAAGTCGTTTTTTCAGTTACTCCAGAATTAATTCCACCAAAAACTCCAGCAATACAAAGCGGTTTTTCTGCATCACAAATCATTAAATCCTCTGAATGAAGCTCTCTTTCTACCTCATCTAATGTGGTGAACTTTGTTCCAGCTTTAAGAGTCTTAACTTCTATCTTATTTCCTTCTATGTAATTGGCGTCAAAAGCGTGTAAAGGTTGTCCTAACTCATGTAATACGTAATTAGTAACATCAACGACATTGTTTTTTGGAGTAAGACCAATAGCCTTTAATCGATGTTGTAACCAAGAAGGAGATTCTCCTACTTTTAATCCAGAAATAGAAACACCACAATATCTTGGTGCTAATTCAGGATTTTTCACATCGATATCAAATTTATGTAATCTGTTTTCTATTTTAAAATTACTAACAGATGGTGTGATCAGTTCTAAATTAAGATCTTTTTGTTGTAAACCTGCTTTTAGATCTCGAGCAGCACCCCAATGGCTCATTGCATCCGCACGATTTGGAGTTAAACCAATTTCGAATACAGTATCGTTTTCAATATCAAAAATATCAGCAGCTGATGTTCCAACGGGAATATCTTTATCAAGAACCATAATACCATCATGTCCTTTCCCTAGTCCTAATTCATCTTCAGCACATATCATTCCATGGCTTTCTTCTCCTCGAATTTTACCCTTTTTTATGGTCCATTCTTTGCCTTCCGCATCATATAGTTTTGTTCCAATGGTTGCCACAGGAACTTTCTGACCTTCTGCTACGTTGGGAGCACCACATACAATTTGCACAGGTTCTCCAGTACCTAAGTCTACTTTGGTTACTTTTAATTTATCAGCATTAGAGTGTTGCGAACAACTAATAACTTGTCCAACAATAACTCCGTTTAAGCCACCTTGTACACTTTGATAGGTTTCGATTCCTTCTACTTCAAGCCCCAAGTCAGTTAGTAACTCCCCAGCTTTTTCTGCATCCCAATCAAGCTTAATAAATTGCTTGAGCCAGTTATATGAAATTTTCATTAATGATGATTCTGTAATTAGCCGGTAAAGATAATACTTTGGGTAAAGCTAACAAACAAGAACTTTGGGTTATATTTAAGGAAATTAAGTATATTTAGAACAATATTAATTTAACCCTTGTTATATGAAAAATATCTTTAAACTTCTTACTTTATTATTGTTTGTTGGAGTAATTTCTTGTACAGATAAAAAAAAGGAAGAAGAAGAAACAAAAGCTGCAGTCGAGAAAATTGAAGCGGTTGAGTCAGAGTTAGAAAATGTTACAGAAGAAGTAACAAAAAAAGCTGACGAACTGGAGGACTCATTAAAAGATTTAGACAGTATATAAACCTTTTGTCTATTTTAAATTATTCATACCCAAACTTTCAAAGGACTAACTAAAAAATATTTGAAAATGAAATTAGTAAGAATTATTATGTTGTTGATGTTGATTTCTATTTGTGGTAATCATAAAGCGTTGTCCCAAGGAAAATCTAAAGAAGCTAAAGAGAAAGTAGCTAAGAAAAAAGTTAAGGGACAAGAGAAAATGAAGGAGATTAAGGAAAACGCTAAAGGGAAACTCGATAAGGAAAAACAAAAGGGAAAGGATAAAATAAAGGAATCTGAAGATGCAGTAGAAAACAGGTTGGAAGATGTTAAAGAAGAAGGTAGTAAGTTAAAAGGCGAGGCTAAGAAAGCCGAAAAGATGGCTGAGAAGGAAGCAAGAAAAGCAGAGAAAAAAGCCGATAAAGAACTCAAAGGAAATGCATATGGTAAAAATAAGGATGGACTTACTGGTAAGGCATATGGGCAGTCAAGAGCCGCAGATGCTAAACTAATGGCGGCAAAGAGTGAAGAAAGCTTAAATAAAGATGAGGAACGGTTAAAAAAAGGACGATCTAAAATTGAAGCTGCTCGAGAGCGATTAGAAAAAGCTAAAGCTAAAGAAGGTGAGGATGCAATGACACCAGAAGAAATTGCTGATAAGGAAAGTAAGATTGCTAAAGCTGAAAAAAAATTAAAAGCACTTGAAGAATCCTTAGAAAATGGTAAGAAAAAAGTAAAAGAAGAAAAAGATAAACTGAATAAAATATATCAGGAGAAGCAATAAATATTGCTCAAATTTTTTAAAGCCTTCTTTTTGTTTTAGTAAAAAGGAGGTTTTTTCAATATACTCTTTTAGATTACAAGATTTTAAGTAATTTATATAAATTTCTCATTACTAATGCTTTTACTTTGACAAAGTTAACAAACAAGGTTTTTGGAGTATCTGGAACAAAAATATTTTAGTTTAGAAGGTTATTTGTTAACTAGAGAATACTCTGATATTTTCTTTAAATAGCTATTAGATTTAGATTGCTTATTTTTGAATATTAGTTTTATTAAAATAATGCCCCTATGAATATGAAAACCCTACTTGTTATTTTTCTTTTTATTAATTGTTTTGCTTTATCTGCACAACATGTTGATGAAAAAGTCCCAGAAATAGAAAAATCCCAAAATACATTGGTGAAAGCCAAAAAAGCTGATAAAAAGAGTTTGAATACTAAGAAAAGAAGTAAATCAACTAAATTGAGTGCTAAAGAAGAACAAGATTTACAAATATCTCATAAAAAGCGCTTGAAAAAAAATAAAGAATTGAAAGAAAAGTCTTTGTCTAAAAAAAGGGAAAAAGAAAATATTAAAGTATACGATAAAAAAGACCCTGATAGTTTATAGATACTCTTCATTTTATTTTTTCAATAAATAACCAAATACTCTACAATAATTTTTTAATTATCCAAGTAAATGATAAGATTCAATTTTCTTAAAAATATAAGTAAATTATTTTTTTTAATGTTTTTAATAAGCTTTACTTCTTGTAAAAAAGAAGTTGAGTCAAGAGAAATGTTTCTCAAAAGTGGCCTTTGGAAAGCTTCTTTAACTGTACAGGATAATAAAGAGTTGCCTTTTCTATTTGAAGTCTTTGATGATCAAACATTGAAGATTTTTAATGCAGAGGAAGTAATAGATGTAGATGAAGTAAGTATTAAAGGAGATTCTATATTTATTAAATTCCCTGTTTTTGAGGGGTATATAGCTGCGAAATTCCAGGATTCTACAACTATTTCAGGAAGTTTTATAAAGGAGAGTTTGGATAGAGTTGTTCCTTTTAATGGTACGTTTGGCGTAAAAGATAGGTTTGAAGTTATTTCAAAACCAACTGCTGACATAAAAGGTAATTGGGAATCCGTTTTTAGCCCAGACACTCCAGAAGACAGATATATTGCTAAAGGTATTTTTAAACAAAATGGGAATATAGTAACCGGAACTTTTAGAACGACTACAGGAGATTATCGATTTTTAGAAGGAGTTCTTAATGATAACAAACTAGAGTTGTCTGCGTTCGATGGCGCTCATGCTTTTCTCTTTACTGCCGAAGTAACCGATAGTACAATGAATGGAAATTTTTATTCTGGTAATCATTGGAAAGAACCTTTTATAGCGAAACGTAATGAACAGTATGAATTACCTTCTGCAGATTCTTTAACTTTTATCAAAGAAGGATATGATAAACTAGAGTTTAGTTTTCCAGACGCTAAAGGAAATCAAGTTTCCTTAAATGATGAACGTTTTAAAGGAAAAGTAACGATGGTACAAATCATGGGAACTTGGTGTCCTAATTGTATGGATGAAACCAAATACTATGTAGATTATTATAATAAAAATAAGGATAAAGATATAGCATTTGTAGCATTGGCATTTGAGTATGCTAAAACTTCAGAAAAAGCATTTAAATCTATAGAAAGGCTTCGATCAAAATTAAAAGTGGAATACCCAATTCTTTTAGCTCAATATGGAACATCTGATAAAGAAAAGGCTCAGGAAAAGTTACCAATGCTAAATCATATTTTGTCATATCCTACTACAATTTTTGTTGACAAAAAAGGAGAAATACGTAAAATCCATACTGGATTTAACGGCCCTGCCACTGGTCAAAAATATATTGATTATAAGAATGAGTTTGAAGGTTTTGTTAATCAGCTGTTAAAAGAATAATTGATTTAACAATTATTAGGACTTGTATCGTTAGTTTAACACTACGGTAACATCTTGATTAAGAATATCATCTTATTATTGTTTGAAGTGTATGACTTTTCTTTCATACAGAATTCAATAAAATAATTCAAACAATTCGAGTCATGAAACAAACTAAACTCATAAAGGCAGTTTTTATAAGTGCCATAATGTTAGTATCAATTCAGATAAATGCTCAACTTAAAACTCCCGAAGCTAGTCAAAGAGCCCAAGTTTCGCAGACAGTTGGTATAACAGATATTACTATCGATTATGGTAGGCCAAGTGTAAAAGACCGTGAGGTGTGGGGCAAACTCGTTCCTTTTGGGTATAATAACTTAGGATTTGGAACATCTACTGCAGCACCTTGGAGAGCAGGAGCTAATCAGAATACAACTGTAACATTTTCGCATGATGTAAAAGTAGAAGGGAAAGCAATCAAAGCCGGACTGTATGGATTACATATAGCTTTAAAGGAAGGCGGAGGAGCTACCGTAATATTTTCTAAGAATGCCACATCTTGGGGGAGTTATTTTTATGATGAGAAAGAAGATGCTTTACGGGTAGATGTGCAAACGAAAGAAGTAGCACATACGGAAACATTATTATTTTTATTCCCTTCTTTTGATGCTACTAGTACAATTGCAGCGTTGCGTTGGGAAAAGAAAGAAATTCCATTTAAGATAGAAGTAGATGTAACTAATATTGTAATGGATGGGATTAAAGATGATTTGAGAAGTAATGCAGGATTCACACAATCGAATTGGGATAATGCAGCAAATTTTGCATTTAATTCTGGTGATTTAGATCAGGCATTAAAATGGGTGAACGCTTCTATAAGTGGTAACTTTTTTAGTAAAGAAACTTTTGGTAACCTTTCTCTTAAATCTAGGATTTTAGCAAAACAAGGTAAGACGGAGGAGGCAATGGCAATAGTAGATAAAGCAGCTACAAAAGGAAATGCTTCTCAGGTATTTCAATTGGGTAATGGTCTAATAGGTCAAGGACAAAAAGATAAGGCTTTAGAGGTTTTAAAAAGTAACGTAAAAAATAATAATGGAGCTTGGCCATCTAATTATGGATTAGCAAAAGCATACTCTGCAACTGGCGATTATAAAAATGCAATTAAATCAATGAATGTTTGTATGAGTAAAGCTCCTGAAAGGTTCAAAGATCGATTGTCTGGTGAATTGGAAAAATTAAAAAAAGGAGAGGATATAAATTAATACCTCAAAAATATATACAATCAATCAAAGGATTAGAATTTTTCTAATCCTTTTTTTGTTGATTATAAAGAAAAAAAGTTAATGTTTTTGAAGCGTAATCGATAGGCTATTTCTTGCTATATTACATTATATTATTACCATATCTTTGTACTACCAAATTTATATACATGAGTAAAGCTGTTTATATCGCTACTATCGAACCGAATAGTGGTAAATCAATTGTTGTTTTAGGGTTAATGAGAATGTTACTGGGTAAAGTAGCAAGAGTAGGATATTTTAGGCCAATTATAGATGATCCAAAGGAAGGAGAGATAGATAATCATATTAATACCGTAATATCACATTTCGAATTAGACATTAATTATAAAAATACATATGCCTTTACGAGAAGTGAAGTTCTTCAAAAATATAACCAAGGAAGATCAGGAGCAATTATAGATGGTATTATCCAAAAATATAAAAATCTCGAAGAAAAATTTGATTTCATTCTTGTAGAAGGAACTGATTTTTCAGATGAAGGTTCTATTATTGAATTTGATATAAATGTAATTATAGCAAAGAACCTAGGAATTCCTTCGATTATTGTGGCTAGTGGAGTTGATAAAACTAAGGAAGAAATAACAGGAAATCTTAAGCTGGCATATGATACTTTTACCAGTAAGGATGCAGAAGTATTAGCAATTGTTGCTAATAAAGTAGTTAATGGTTATGAAAAAGAATTGAGAGCAAAATTAGATGATGATTTTGGCTCAGCAGTAGAGAAAATTATCATTCCTAAAATTGGTTCCTTAATTAACCCAACAATAAGAGAAATTGTAAATGAATTAGATGGGAATGTCCTTTTTGGAAAGGAATTTTTAAATAATCAAGCAGGTAGTTTTGGAGTAGGTGCTATGCAATTACGAAATTATCTTACACATCTCAAGGATAATAGTTTAGTAATTACTCCCGGAGATCGGGCAGATATTATTTTAGGGGTTTTACAAGCTAATATTTCAGATAATTACCCCAAAATTTCTGGGATCATTCTAACTGGAGGTATAATTCCTGAAGAATCAATTCTTAAATTAATAGAAGGTGTTTCTTTATCAGTGCCTATTATATCGGTATCGCAAGGAACTTTTTCTATAACTAATAGAATAGGTGCTATTAGATCGAAAATACATGCAGATAATTTACAAAAGATAAATACTTCTATTAGTACGTTTGAACAATACGTGGACGAAGATCGTTTGGTCGATCCATTGATTACATTTAAGTCAGATAGTTTGACTCCAAGTATGTTTCAGTATAACTTGTTGAAACGAGCATTAAAAAATAAGAAGCATATTGTTTTGCCTGAAGGTTCTGACGAAAGAATTTTGAGAGCAACTTTTAGATTACAAGCGTCAAACGTTGTTGATATTACTTTAATTGGTGATGAAAAGAAAATTAAGAGTAAAGCGGTAAAATTAGATATACCTATTAATTTTAGTAAGGTTAAAATTATTTCACCAATAAATTCACCCCATTTTGAGGATTATGTACAAACATTCTATGAGTTACGAAAGCATAAAAATGTGAATTTAGATATGGCAAAAGATATGATGGCAGATGTGTCATATTTTGGGACTATGATGATTTATAAAGGTCACGCAGATGGAATGGTTTCTGGAGCTGTACATACTACCCAGCATACTATACGACCAGCATTACAATTTATCAAAACTAAACCAGGAGTGAAGGTTGTGTCCTCAGTCTTTTTTATGTGTTTAGACGATAGAGTTTCAGTATTTGGTGATTGTGCTATTAATCCAAATCCAAACGCAGAACAGTTGGCAGAAATAGCAATTTCTTCTGCAAAATCCGCTGCTGCATTTGGTATAGAGCCTAAAGTAGCAATGTTATCTTATTCCTCGGGAACATCAGGAAAAGGAGAAGATGTAGAAACGGTAAGGGAGGCTACAAAAATTGTAAAGGAGAAACATCCAGAACTTAAGATCGAAGGCCCTATTCAATATGATGCGGCAGTAGATATGAGAGTAGGTCAAAGTAAGCTTCCAAATTCTGAAGTTGCAGGACAAGCAAGTGTTTTGATATTTCCTGATCTTAATACAGGAAATAATACGTATAAAGCAGTACAACGAGAAACCGGAGCTTTGGCAATAGGTCCTATGCTTCAAGGTTTAAATAAACCAGTTAATGATCTTAGTAGAGGGTGTACAGTAGATGATGTTTATAATACAGTGATTATTACAGCAATTCAAGCACAAGGACTATAAAAGTAAGATAATAACATGCGGATATTAGTATTAAACTCAGGGAGTTCATCAATTAAATTTCAATTATTCAATATGCCATCAGCTGAGGTCTTATGCTCAGGCTTGGTAGAACGTATTGGATTAGAAAATGCTAAAATAAATTATAAAACAGCTAACAATAATATCGAAAAAGAAGTTTCTATTACTAACCATAAAATAGGACTTCAGTTAATTGCAGATTATTTGTTAGACCCAAACCTTGGAGTAATTACTACGGCTTCAGAAATACAAATCGTCGGGCATAGGGTAGTTCATGGAGGAAGCACATATGCAGAAACGGTGTTAATTGATAATGAAGTAAAGCAAAAAATAGAAAAACTCACTGCATTGGCACCTCTTCATAACCCTGCTAACTTGCAAGGAATCTTAGTTTCAGAAGATATTTTTAAACAAGCTAAGCAAATAGCAGTTTTCGATACTGCATTTCATCAAACAATGCCGGTAGAAGCATATAAATATGCGATCCCTAACTCTTTTTTAGATGACCATAATATAAGGGTTTATGGATTTCACGGTACTAGTCACAAATATGTTTCTAAAAAAGCAATTGATTTCTTAGGTAAACAGAGCTCTAAGGTTATCACTATTCATTTAGGAAACGGATGTAGTATGACTGCCGTAAAGGATGGAAAAAGCATTGATCATACATTAGGATTTGCACCCATGAACGGACTAATAATGGGTACTCGATCAGGAGATATAGATCCAGCGGTTATTTTTTATATGGTAAATTCTTTAGGACATTCGTTAGATGAAGTTAATTCATTACTGCAGAAAGAAAGTGGAATGCTTGGGTTGACCGGGTTTAGTGATTTACGAGATATAGAATCCGAAGCAGAAAAAGGGAATGTTAGTTGTCAAGAAGCTTTAAAGATGAATGCATATCGTATTAAAAAGTTTATTGGAGCTTATGTAGCGGCTATGAATGGTCTTGATGCGATTGTTTTTACGGCAGGAATTGGAGAGAATTCTGATGTAGTCAGAAACTTAGTTTGTTCGGAGTTAGAGTTTTTAGGAATTGAATTGAATCAAGAGAAAAACAGTATAAGATCAAAAGAGATAAGAGACATAAGTCAAGATTCTTCTAAGGTTAAAATATTGGTAATTCCAACGAATGAAGAATTGGAGATAGCTAGACAGTCCTTTAATTTAATTTCATAAAAATAAAAACGATTACCCGAAAACTGTTCGGGTAATCGTTAAAGTATTAAAAACATTGGTTTTTTTGGTTATGCCCAAATACAACTTCCGTTAGGCTGACAATAACCAAAGTCGCAAAACTCAAAACCATTGAACATTTGACAACATTTTCTAGGAGGCCCACAATAAACGTAGTTACTCCAAGAACCTTTTATTTGTTCTTGATCTTTTTTTGTTAGTTTCTGAATTCCTTCAAGGTTTAAGATTTTTTTCATTGTGTAAATATTTATGTTATTTATAGTTACAATATAGCAAGTTGATGAACCGACATGCAAACTCAATTTCTTGATATTTATAAATTTAAAGAACTTATTGGTGTAGTTCGGAGACCTTAAAACAGTAGAGGTAATACATGAAAAAAAGAGACTATTTTGGGTAGCCTCTTTTTTATTCTATATTTAGATGATATTGATGTTTAATATAGTATACACCCGTTCCATCCAGTACACCTGCCTGGTTCACAGAAACTTCCTCCAGGATAACTAATACGGCATCTGTTACCGCTACCATTAATTGGATTAGGATTACAACAAGAAATATAAGTATTCGCTCCTTTGATAGATCTTTGTTGTCCTTTACTAAGTTCTTGGACTCCTTTTAATTCTAAGATTTTTTTCATTGTGTAATGTATTTGAGTTAATTAATATTAAGATGTAATTTCTTTTTTATAGACATACTAGTTTTGAATATCTAAGAAAGCTATAAACCTTATATTAGTATAGAATACATCTTCCGAAACTATATGGATCGCAGTATCCCGGTTCGCAGAAACTTCCTCCAGGAAAACTGATTTGACAACCTCTTCCCGAACTACAACAAGAGATATTACCCCAAGCACCTTTAATAGATCTTTGTTGTCCTTTGCTTAGTTTTTGAATTCCTTTTAATTCTAAGATTTTCTTCATTGTGTAAGATATTTAAGTTAATTACCTAAAAATAAGTGAAAATTCCCTAATTAGCTTGAGTTAAAAACATTAAATAAGTGCGGTTTTATAGTAGTTTTTTAAATAATCTTTATAACTACCTTATTACATTTTTTGATTTTGAAGTATTATTCTGATGTAACTTTGTAAGTGATAACTTATTAACAGGTACGGTTGTGGGTAAATATTTGATTTTCAGCTTATTATTTCGGCATTTTTGTCTAATCGCTACATTTTCAACAGGTTGGGTAATGATTTGGTAACATAGCTCTCTAGTTAATTAGATAAAATAGTTTTAGTTTCGAAACTGATAAAACTTACTAACTTAACGCACAACACTCAATGAAAAAAATAGTACTATTACTAGTAATGGGGTACTCTCTGGCTAGTTTTGGCCAAATTCCTTCTTACTACAATGATGTCAACCTTTCTTTATCTGGTCAATCATTAAAGAATGAATTAGCGACTAAAGTAACCAATACACAAACAAATACTTTATCTTATACTCCAGGGGTTTGGGATGCTTTAAAGCAAACTGATCTTGATCCAACAAACTCTTCAAGAGTTATTTTAATTTATGGGTATAATGATACCGATGGAAATACTACAACGGATAGAACTAGAGGTGTAGATAATAATGGAGGAGGTTCTACTGATTGGAATAGAGAACATGTGTATCCAAAATCATTAGGGAACCCTAACCTTGGAACGTCAGGACCAGGTGCTGATGCACATCACCTTAGACCTTCTGATGTTCAAAGAAATTCTAGTAGAGGTAGCCGTAAATTTGCAGATGGTTCAGGGACTTCAGGACCTACTTCACAAGGGCATTGGTATCCAGGAGATGAGTTTAAAGGTGATGTAGCCCGAATGATGATGTTTATGTATATCAGGTATGGTAATAGATGTTTACCTTCTAATGTTGGTATTGGTACAGCTGTTTCTGGCGATACAAATATGATCCAATTATTTTTGGAATGGAATGCGGAAGATCCTGTTTCTACCTTAGAATTACAAAGAAATCCAATTATTGAAAACTTACAAGGAAATAGAAATCCATTTATAGACAATCCTGCTTTTGCTACGCAAATATGGGGAGGACCGCAAGCAGAAGATCGTTTTGGAAGCACTGGAGGTGGCGGAAATACGTTGTGTAGTTCTACGGTAACAACATTTCCTTATAACGAGGGGTTTGAAAATACATTTGGAGCGTGGAAGCAAGCTACCTCAGGAGATGATTTTAATTGGACTACTCGTTCCGGAAGTACACCATCTTCTAATACAGGTCCAAGTTCAGCTAATGCTGGTTCTTATTATATATATATGGAATCTTCAAGTCCTAATTATTCAAATAAAAGAGCGATACTATATTCTCCTTGTTATGATATTACCAGTGCAAGTCAAGCTACAATTTCTTTTAAGTATCATATGTATGGTACTTCTGCTATGGGAAGTCTCGCGTTGGAAGCTAGTTTGGACGGAACAAGTTGGACCTCTATTTGGAGTAAATCAGGAAATCAAGGGAATTCTTGGGAAACAGCTTCTGTAAACTTAGCAGCTTATTTAGGTAAAAAAGTACAACTACGTTTTAATGGAGTAACAGGGACTACTTGGCAGGGAGATATGGCTATTGATGCTGTTAGTTTTTCTACCTCTGGTAGTACAGGAGGAGGATCTACAACTGGTGATGTTAATTTAAGATTTACCTTTGATCAGTACCCTGAAGAAACTAGTTGGGAAATCCTAAATGGTAGTAACCAAGTTGTATTTTCTGGAGGAACCTATGGTTCTCAGGCGGATGGTTCTACGATTAATCTATCGAGAACCTTGGATGTAGGATGTTACACATTAGTAGTAAAAGATTCCTATGGCGATGGTATCTGTTGTAGTTATGGAAATGGTTCTTATGAATTAACAGATGCTAGCGGTAGTGTATTGGTTTCAGGAGGTTCTTTTGGATCTCAGGAAAGTAAGAACTTCTGCGTTAGTTCTTCATCTAGAGTGGGGATAGAAACTATTGAAGAAAAAGTAGAAAAATCGGATCTATTTGATTTTAGTTTTTATCCAAATCCAGTAAAAGGTAGTTTAAACCTACAATTAGAAGGAACTAATACTGCGAATTATCAAATAGTAAATTATGTAGGTCAGGTTATGAAAAAAGGTCAACTTACTAAAGAGTCAATCCAACTCCAAGGATTATCATCTGGTATGTATTTTATTATTGTAGATAATGGACAACAAAAAGTGAGTAAGAAATTCACGAAAAAATAATCTTAATTAAAATATTTCAAATGTTATCAACCCTATTTTTTTAAGTAGGGTTGATTTTTTTTATAAGGAAAAGTAAATAAAAAGACCTTTCCTAAAAATGTTTTAAAGCAGGCGTTTATGATTGGTTATTTTTTGCTTGATGAATAGTAATATTTTGTAAAGTAAATAAAACAACGGAACCCCTATTACAAGACTTATGATGATTAATAAAAGGGCAAGTTTGCCACCTATAAATGGAATTTTACTTACTTCCGAAATAAGGGTTACCTCGCTATACATATAATATGCACTTATAGCTGATAGTGTTCCTAAGGTAACATACAGGAGATCTTTTGAGAAATTAAAATTACTGTAAATACCTGCAATTGTAACGCATTGATAGATGTGGTATAATAAGCCAATTGCTAAACCAATAGAAAAAATGTATATAAGTTCTTTTTGATTTTTGTATAAATTTCCTGTAAGAAAATTGCTTTTTAAACAAGAAGCACATAACGTAGAGTTAGTGTGCAAACAAGTATGACACATCCCTTTGTAACAACTATGACATTTACTTTGCGCAAAAAGATTAGGATGTGTGTGGCAAAAATAGTGTTGTTTTTCTTCTTTTGTCATTATGCTGTATATTTTTATTTTGGGAGATAAAATTTAGCATAAAAATATTAAAAAAGCGCAAACTAGTTAGTTTTGCGCTTTTCAATTTGGTCTATTGTATTTGTTAAGTTTGTGCTATTTCAATTGACCTAATAGTTTTTCGGCAACAAGTTCTGAAGATGCAGGATTTTGTCCGGTAATTAGAAATCCATCTTCTAGAGCATATGGAGCCCAATCTGTTCCTTTAGAGTAACTTCCTCCATTAGCTATTAA
Source organism: Aquimarina amphilecti (assembly GCF_900109375.1). Taxonomy (GTDB): domain Bacteria; phylum Bacteroidota; class Bacteroidia; order Flavobacteriales; family Flavobacteriaceae; genus Aquimarina; species Aquimarina amphilecti. Next base: position 61,273 of record NZ_FOAB01000012.1, on the reverse strand, counting down.
CATATCTTCTACAAGAAAAGGCACTACGTCTGTTAACTGAACTGCAGCTTCTTCTGTATTCGAAAACCCTGTAACCTTTTTACCTTGTACTAAAGGTGATCCATCAATTCCTTTTGCGTTTTTAAATATTGCTGGGGCGTGGCATACCGCTGCAACTGGTTTGTGTTGTTGGTAAAAAGCTTCAATTAATTTGATCGAATTTTTGTCTTCAGCTAAATCCCACAATGGTCCGTGGCCACCTGGATAAAATATAGCATCATAATCATTAGCATTAACACTCTCTAGTTTTACGCTGTTTTTTAATACATTTTGAGTTTCTTGATCTTCGTTAAATCTTTTGGTAGCTGGAGTCTGAAAATCTGGCAGTTCACTTTTAGGGTCTATCGGAGGTTGTCCTCCTTTTGGAGATGCAATCGTAATATCTACTCCTTTATCCTTTAAAAAATAATAAGGTGAGGCGAACTCTTCAATCCAAAACCCTGTTTTTTCTCCAGTATCTCCTAAATCACTATGGCTAGTTAATACAAATAATACTTTTTTCATCTGATCTTGTTGTTTTGTTGATGTTTTATTTTCAGTCTCTTTACCGCAAGAAGCAAACAATATGATTAGAGTGGTAAGGCTAATAATTTTTTTCATTTTTTTTCTATGTTATTTAAAAGCAAAATTAAAGTAACATGAAAACCAAAAAAATGATGTATGGTAAGAAAAATATTTATTTTTTTGTGATTTCTTTTCTAATTCTACTTAGGCTTTCAGAGGTAATTCCTAAATAAGATGCTATATGATAATTCTTTACTAATTGCTCAATATTAGGATACGTATTTACGAATTCTACATATTGTTCTGTTGCTGTTTTTGATAGATCTCCAATGATTCTCTTTTGAAAAGAACTGATATATGATTCGGTTTTGATCCTAAAATATCGTTCTATTCCAGGAACTAAATCAAAAATTGCTTTCATATCATCTCTAGAAAGTCTTAAAAGAGTAGCATCCTGAATGCATTCAATTTGAAGAATTGCTTTACCTTTTTTAAAAAAGGCGGTGTAATCACTAATCCACCAGTCTTTGATAGCAAATTGTATGGTATGTTCTTTAGCTGATGTATCTGTAAAAAAAGATCTTAGACATCCACCTTCTACATAGTATTGATACGAAGCTGTATCATCAGGATATAGTAAAGTTTCTCCTTTGGTAATAGTTGTTTTTTTTAACTTTTCGCTAATGATCTTTTTATGCGTTTCATTTAATATTAGGCCTTGAAAAATTTCCTGAAGATGCATAGAGTGTATATTCTAAATACGATTTTAACTATTGTAAAAATATAAAAAAGTATAAGTTTTATCTGTTAGGTATTTTATTTAAATATCTAAAAATAGAAGAGTCTGATTATAAATAATAATCAGACTCTCTTATGTTGTTATTTAAGGAAGTATCTTAGTTGTTTAACATTACAGGCATTACAAGCATTGTAACACTCTCTCCTTCATCTAATCCATCTGTAGGAGTTAGAATTCCAGCTCTATTAGGCAATGACATTTCTAGTTGTACATCATCGGCATTTAGATTATTAAGCATTTCACTTAAGAAACGAGAATTGAAACCAATCTGCATATCATCTCCCTGATAATCACAAGTAAGTCTTTCTTCTGCTTTATTAGAGTAATCAATATCTTCTGCAGATATGTTTAATTCTGCACCAGCTATTTTTAATCTTATTTGATGTGTAGTTTTGTTTGAGAAAATAGAAACCCTACGTACAGAGTTTAAAAATTGAGTGCGAGGTATAATTAATTTATTAGGATTTTCTTTAGGAATTACTGCTTCATAATTAGGATATTTTCCATCTATTAATCTACAAATTAATTCGGTCTCTTCAAAGGTGAATTTTGCATTCGATTCATTGTACTCAATTAATACTTCTGTATCACTTCCTGCTAAAATTCCTTTTAAAAGATTTAAAGGTTTTTTTGGCATAATAAACTCAGCGGATTGAGATGCTTTTACATCTTCACGAGAGTATTTTACCAGCTTGTGTGCATCCGTAGCTACAAAAGTTAAACTTTCTGTAGAGAATTGGAAAAATACTCCACTCATAACTGGTCTAAGATCATCGTTACCAGTAGCAAAAATCGTTTTACTAATCGCGGTAGCTAAAATATCTCCTAATAATGTTGTAGAACTTGGGTCTTCTAATTCTACCGCTTTTGGGAATTCTTCACCATCTGCGTATGCTAATGCATATTTACCGTGATTAGAACTAATTTCTATGGTATTATTATCTCCCGCAACAAACGTAAGTGGTTGCTCCGGAAACGTTTTTAATGTCTCTAGTAATAACTTCGCTGGTACTGCAATAATTCCTTCATCAGAAGACTCAACCTCTAGTTTAGCAGACATAGTAGTCTCCAAGTCAGATGCAGAAACTGTTAAGGAGTTATTATCTAATTCAAATAAGAAGTTATCTAGGATAGGTAATGTATTACTATTATTGATAACTCCACCTAATACTTGAAGTTGCTTTAATAAATACGAACTGGAAACTATGAATTTCACCCGTTTAATTTTTTTAGATTAGTACTGTTTTTACAGTTGCCATATTTAATGACTAACGCAAATATAATTGTAATCTACAAGGATTTCATTATGCCAAAAACGTTAGTTATTAACAAACAGCTAGGAGTTATTGACTATGTTTGATCAGATGCAGATATTAGCTTTACTATGTAATAAAGGGATTCTTCAAAATAAACCATTTATTGGTGTTAGTTTTTACAACAAATATCGACGCATAAAGTAAAATTCTTGCTGATATACCTATGAAATTCAAAATTCAATTTATAATATTCGTGTTACTAACAAGTAACCTTCTTCTGGCGCAGAGTACCACAGATCCTTCTAATCAAAGTGAAGAACTAGGAAAAGTACGATGGTTAAGGGATTACGATACAGCAATAAAGATTGCTAGAGAAGAAAATAAAGACGTGTTAATTTTATTTCAGGAAGTTCCAGGTTGCAGTACTTGTAGAAACTATGGACATAATGTTTTAAGTCACCCTCTTATGGTTGAAGCCATAGAAAATTCATTTATCCCATTAGCTATATTTAATAACAAAGGCGATAAAGATGCGCAAATACTTCGCAAGTATAATGAACCTAGTTGGAACAATCCCGTAGTACGTATTATTGATAGTAATGGAGATGATGTAATAAATCGTATAGCAGATGATTATTCGGCACTGCGTTTGTGTAAGAGTATGCAAGAAGCTATAGTGGGGAGAGGACAAAAAATCCCTGAATATATCAATTTGCTGGAACAAGAATTGTCTGTAAACAAAACTGATAAAGCTTACTACAAGATGTCGTGTTTCTGGTCTGGTGAAAAAGAGTTGGGTAGATTACCAGATGTATTAAATACGGAATCAGGTTTTATAAATCATAGTGAGGTAGTAGAAGTTGTATATGATGCTAAGGAGTTGACTAAAAAAGTATTAGATGCATATGCAAAATCTAGTGGTATGACTTTAATTGATAATAAACAATCTTATCAATCTTCGTCAAAGGACATACATTACTACTTACAACAAACAAAATTTAAATACATACCATTAACCAAGCTTCAGCAGACTAAGATTAACAGCACTTTGGGTTACGGTAAGGACGCATCACATTTCTTAAGCCCTAAACAACTAAAATGGTTTAAGAGAATTAAAAATAATAATAATGAAGTATTGTTTCATGTAAATTTTGCGAAAGCTTGGGGCAAAAAAAATAAAAAACAAGGAGCAATCTAATACAAGTTATAGAGAATGTAATATTGTACAAAATTTACTTATCTTTCATTAATTTATCTGTATAATGTGCTTTATGTTTTGGTTGGGCAAAACGTTTTGTGTTATAAGACTTAGATGCTCCTTTAGCAATAGATAATGATTTCCAAGGTTGTGCGCTAAGCATTTTTCCGATAAAAACTATTTGTCCGATATGATATGAATAATGAGCTAGTTGTCTATTAATTGCTTCGGTTATACTATGTTCAATATTTCTAATATAAATAGGTTGGTCAATATTAGTTTCATTAATTGCATCCAATGCGCTAAAAAGGCATTCCCATCCTTCGTTCCACTTTATTAATAATTCTTCTTTAGATTTAATATCATTCTCAAACTCTTTATCACGTGCTCTCCATTCTTTTTCCCCATCTGAGGTTAGAAAATCTGTCCAGCGAGATTTCATATTACCCCATAGATGTTTTGCAATAATCGCTATACTATTACTATCTTCATTATACTGCCAAAACAAATTTTTGTCAGAGACTTGATCTATTGTTTTTTCTCCTAATGATTTATAATACAAGAATTGTTTTTTAATACCTGATATATATACTAATGAATCCATTGTTTTTATTTAGTGATTATAATATAATAAATTTTAAACATATCATCTTATTACTAGAAAGTATATCCTATGCATAATGCTAACTAAAGAAAATAGAGATTTTGGATTAGCTTGTTTTAGTTAAATAACAGTTTTATAACATTTTAATAGTTTTTAGATTGTAGTTTTAAAGGGAAAATTTATGTTAATTGGTTGTGATTAATGTAAGATAATTTAAATTCTTAAAACCTTTATTATGAAAAAAATGATGAATTCAATTTCTGGAATTAAAACATTATCTAAATCTTCTCAAAAAGAAATCAAAGGAGGAATGCTTGGTTTGTCTGATTGTCAGAGAGGATGTCACAGGTTTTACCTTGTAGATATTGATGGAGTAAATTGCGCTGTTCCTAGTCCAAGCGGAGCAGTTTGCTTTGGTACTGTGCAAAATGGGCAATGCTGTATTTAATTGATTAAAACAGTTTTTTGATCAGAAAGCTCTTTAACTGGAGTTTTCTGATCAATTAAACAACTAAATTATTTTCGGTATTTTCTTTTTCTAATAAATGAGAATCCAACTCCAAACAATCCTAAAATTAGTAATGGAACTATGATGTTCAGTATTTGCCAAAAGCTTCTAGTAGCTACTACTTTTTCTATATTTAAAAAAGCAATGTTGATTTCTTTTCCTCTTACCGCTGTTAAACCAGAATCATCCAGTAAATAGTTGACGGTGTTTAATAAAAACTCCTTGTTTCCATACTGTAGATTTAAGTATGGGTCGTATCCCAAAGTAATTGGCCTTCCTTTTCTAATACCGTTCTTAATAACATCTCCATCCGCAATTACAACCATCTTTGTTTCGATACTAGTATCCTTTCCACTATTATTAAGTTTAAAAGGTTTTATTCGATCCTTATAAACTGATTTAAAGTTACCTTCTAATAAAACTGCAAGGTTGTGGTTCCCTTCCGTGTAAGTTGTTATATCTGGCTTTTGTCCAATGATATTATCAAGTCGAATCTCTGCAGGAATCCCTTCTAACTTTGATCGTTCTGAACTGGTTAATAATACGGTTTTGGTAATATCATTTTTTAGGGTGTCTATCTGGTTTGAAAACTCAAATTTTACGGATTCAATGTTTTTAACTATGGGGTGGTTTCCGTTGTTTTTAGTCAATGAAGCGTAAAACCAAGGATGAGGTGTAAACTGGGTGTCATTCCCTTGACCAGCTGCAAGCATTAGTGGAGCAGAGTAGAGGTCGTTAACTATAACAGGATTAATTCGTACGCCATAAGAAAATAGTGCATCCCCTAATCTTAGATCTTGCATAAAAGCTACTGCCGAACCTTGGGACTGTGGAGTAAACAAACTATCAATTTCCATAGCAACAGATTCTACTAGCCATAGAGATTTTCCACCGTCCATAATAAACTGATCTAATACATATTTTTCTTTTTCAGAAAATGGTTTTGTTGGTTTTGCATTAATTACGAGATCAAACTTTTGTAAATCTTGTAATGTTTTTTCGGGATTGGAAGCAACGGAATCTAAAGTAAAGGCCCCAACAAAATAATACTCCTGAAGTGTTTTTATAAAATCTGCTATTTTTACATCAGGTAATTGTCCATTTCCCTTTATTACGGCAATTTTATGTTTTTTGGGATGGATTAGTTTTTTTAGAGCATCAGCAAAAACATATTCTAATTGTTGAATAGAATTTTTAACTCTTTCTTCGGTAGTGGCTCCAATTGTATTTTTTACCAAAGCAACTTTAACACTTCGGTTTTGATAATTCATAATTGCCCAAGGAACAACAGTTTCTATTTCAGTTTTTCCGCTTTCTTGGACGCTAACTTCCATAGGAGTCAATCCTAATCTTTGTAATTCTTCTAATGTCTCCTTCCTAAATTCTTCTTCTTCAATTGGATTTGTGAAAACATATTGTATGTTAGGGTTTATAGCATTAAACTCTTCTAAAATTTGTTTAGTCTCCCCTTGTAATCTTCTAAATTCCGAAGGAAAATCACCTTCTAGTAGTACATCAATCGAAATAGGTACTTCTGCTTCTTGTAATAAGTTTTCTGTTGCTTCAGAAAGAGTAAAACGATTATCCGCAGTAAGATCAAAACGCTTGTATAAAGAACTGCCCCCAATGTTAAGTATTACAACTGCGATAGCAGCAAAAGATGCAAATTTTAGAATAGTTTTGGAAGGGTATTGTCGAAGTATAATGGTTGTCAGAAAAACGAACAATGAGATAATACTTATAAAATATACAATATCTCTAGTATCTATAATTCCTTGACTAATACGTTCATAATGTAGCTGAATCCCGATTTGCTCAATAGTATAATCCGTTGCGCCTAGTAATTGGTAGTCCGCCAATCCATTCAATCCAAAATAGAATAGAAAACAAAGAAATACTCCAATTAAAAAAGCGACTATTTGATTATTCGTAACCGAAGATGAAAAAGTTCCTATTGCTGTATAAGAAGCGCATAGTAATAAAAGAGCAATATAGGATCCAATGGTACTACCGACATCTAGATTACCTACTGGATTCCCTAACTGATGCACAGTAATTACATACAGTAAGCTAGGAATCAGTGCTATAATAATAAGAGATAGGCTTCCGAAATATTTTCCTAAAACTATTTTCCAGTTTTGTAGAGGCTTAGTTTTCAAAAGTTCTAGAGTACCTTGTTTTCTTTCCTCTGCGATACTTCTCATGGTTATTGCAGGAATCAAAAACAACAAAATCCAGGGAGCGATTAAAAAGAAAGGAGAAAGGTTAGCAAAACCACTATCCAGAATATTAAATTCACCTTTGAATACCCATAAAAAAAGGCCATTAAGAACTAAAAATATACCGATTACTAAATACCCTACAGAGGAGGCAAAAAATGTATTGATCTCTTTTCTTATAACTGCAAGCATATTTTTGTATTGTCGTTTTTTATGAATTAGTTTACGGTGAAAATAAGAATTTAGTAGACTCTTTTTACCAAAGGTAGAAAGATACTATCTATATTTCTTGAACACTCCAAGCTTCTGGTTTTTGGTTAAACTTATTTTTAGTATTTGCCCAAACACCTTTAAATAACGAAGAGTTCCTGTAGTTATTGAGATGTTCTTCAGATTCCCAATGACTATAAGTGAAAAATTGATTGGTTTGATGGATATCTCTTATTAATTTTAAGTGTGTGCATCCTTCAAAATTTCGAATTTTATCCTTGTTTTGATGGAAATTCTCCAAAAAAGCATCGATTTGTTCTGGAATGAAACCTAATTTCACGATTCTTATGATCATTGTTATTTTAGTATTTTAAAATTTAAAAGAATTATGGATCATTCAAAAGTAATACTTACTGTATCTCGAAAGTGCAATCCAAACAGACTTGAGGCACCTCCTACAGTTTTTGGGTTACTTTTATAAATTGCTAATTCTAAATATCCAGATGAATTAAATACAGCTAATTTTTTTCCATCTTCTTCGCGTTTGCTTTTTTCTATATTGAAATTTATGGCATCACTATAGCGTTCATATATTGTACTAAATACAGCACTTCTTGCTGTAATTTTAAATGCTCTTCCTTTACCTATATCATCAAACAGTTTGCGGGTAATATTTGTAATTAAGTTCCCGTAATTATCAATATATATTATGCTTCCTACGATCTGTTTGTCACCAAGGTTTACGATAGGAGTGATTCCTTTAATTAGTTTAATATCAGAAATAGATTTCCCTATAACCTCTAGTGTTCCCCCACGTGCAATATGACAAGCCACAGCTACAAAAACATCTAATACAGGGAAATTAGTTCCAATAGCATCATGTATATTAATCTCTACTATTTTCTCGGGTCTAAATTCTGAAGCAATTAATGAAATCAATCCATTATTAGCACAGATGAAATAATGATCATCTAGTTGTACTGCAATATGTTTGTTCTCTGGATTAAGTTCGCTATCGATACCAACGATATGAATACTTCCTTTCGGGAAGCTTTTATAAGCGTTTTGAATAATGTAAGCAGCTTCAGTAATATGAAATGGTGAGATTTCGTGAGAAATATCAACAATTGTAGCTTCAGGTAATTCCGTATAGATAGCACCTTTAACCGCAGACACAAAGTGATCTTTGATTCCGAAATCAGTAGTTAAAGTTATTATTGGCATCTATAAGAATTGTTAATATCTTTTAATTATAAGCGCTTAAAAATATGTAAATTTGCTATGAAGTTATTCAAAGTTTTTTTGAATCTAGAAATCAACCAATAAAAACATATGAGTTTATCATTTTAGACCACTAATATTCTTTATGATCTTTAACAAAATCCAACTTATAATACGTTTTTCATTTTTGATTCCCCGACAAAAACTTCAAACAATCCCAATAGCTATTGGGACCACAAACTTAGTCAATCCAAAAAACAAATCATACTAAAATTTCTATAGCTTTTGAACGAACTTATTATTGAACTGACAGAAATCAATCCACGGGAGTTTTTCGGACTTCAGAATAGTAATATCCAATTATTGAAAAAATACTTTCCTAAGTTAAAAATTGTAGCTAGAGGAAGTAAAATGAAAGTATATGGTGACGAGGAGATGCTCGAGGAATTCGATGCACGCCTTAATATGCTTTTGGAACATTTTGGAAAATACAACAAACTTGATGAGAATGTTATAGAACGTGTACTAACTAGTGATACTAAGGCGGATTATGAAACTTCTGCTGTTAGTGGAGAAACATTGGTTCACGGAGTAGGAGGTAAGGCGATTAAAGCGCAGACAGCAAATCAGCGTAAGTTGGTGGAGTTGACATACAAAAATGATATGGTTTTTGCTATCGGACCTGCAGGAACTGGTAAAACATATACAGGTGTTGCTTTAGCTGTGAAAGCATTAAAAGAAAAACAAGTAAAGAGAATCATACTTACACGTCCTGCTGTAGAAGCAGGAGAGAATTTAGGATTTTTGCCTGGAGATTTACAAGAAAAATTGGATCCTTATATGCAGCCACTATACGATGCATTGCGAGATATGATCTCTCCAGAAAAACTAGAAAGTTTTATAGAAAAAGGAGTGATACAAATTGCTCCGATGGCATTTATGCGAGGACGTACTTTGGATAATGCATTTGTAATTCTAGATGAAGCACAAAACACTACCCATGCCCAAATGAAAATGTTTCTGACACGTATGGGTAAAAATGCAAAATTTATGATTACCGGTGATCCTGGACAGATTGATTTACCGCGTAGAGTAACTTCTGGTCTAAAAGAAGCATTGTTAGTGTTAAAAGGAGTTTCGGGAATTGGAGTAATACACTTGGATGATAAAGATGTGATCCGTCATAAATTGGTGAAAAAGGTGATTGCGGCATATAAAGAAATAGAAAACAGAAACGATTAAGTACTTCATACTAGAGAGATACTACTCTAAAAAATAAAATATTACAGTGAATACGATTACAGATACAAATTATAGTTTTCCTGGACAGAAATCTGTTTATAAAGGAAAAGTAAGAGAAGTATACAATATAAATGATGATCTGTTGGTAATGATTGCTACAGATCGTTTATCTGCATTTGATGTAGTAATGCCAAAAGGAATTCCTTTCAAAGGACAGATACTGAATCAGATTGCTACTCAGATGATGAAAGCAACAGAAGATTTAGTACCTAATTGGTTAATCGCCACTCCTGATCCTAACGTTGCTGTTGGGCATCTTTGTGAACCGTTTAAAGTAGAGATGGTGATTAGAGGATACCAATCTGGTCATGCCGCTAGAGAATATAAGGCTGGTAAAAGAATGTTATGTGGTGTTTCTATGCCTGATGGGATGAAGGAAAATGATAAATTTCCCGAGCCTATTATTACGCCATCGACCAAAGCTGATAATGGAGAACATGATGAAGATATTTCCAGAGAAGAAATCCTTGAAAAGGGTATTGTTTCTGAAGTTGATTATCTAGTTCTCGAAGATTATACTAGAAAATTATTCCAAAGAGGAACAGAGATTGCTGCAGAACGAGGATTGATTTTGGTAGACACTAAATATGAATTTGGAAAAACGAAAGATGGAAAAATAGTCTTGATAGATGAAATCCATACTCCAGATTCTTCGCGTTATTTTTATGCAGAAGGATATGAAGAGAGGCAACAAAAAGGTGAAGCTCAAAAGCAATTATCCAAAGAGTTTGTAAGACAATGGTTAATCAGTAATGGTTTCCAAGGAAAAGAAGGACAACAAATTCCTGATATGAGTAATGAGTATATTAATTCTGTATCAGATCGTTATATTGAGTTATTCGAGAATATTACCGGAACTTCTTTTGAAAAAGCAGATGTTTCTAATATCGATAGTAGGATAGAAGAGAATGTCTTAACGTATTTGAAGACTGTTTAATTTATGCAGCTAAGTTAAAAATTATCGCAGAACGTGAGCATATGTCATTCCAGACTTGATCTGGAATCTATTGTAGATAATAAACTGATTGGTTTAATTCTTAATTCTCAATTCTTGTCTACGCATTGGCATTTGATCGATTTGGTCAAAAATTTGTGTAGATAATAATACCTTGTTTGACTTTAATTTTATACTGCCATCTAATCCAATTAGGATAATTTTAAAGTCTTCATTAGATGGATTATACACCTTGTAAACAGCATTACTTTTGGTAGATGTGTTTTTATCTATTCCTGTTTGATATGAGTTAGGTGTTATTTGATACACTATTAGTTTTCTATCTTCTAGGCTTTTCGATTTGTTTTTAAATTGTTTTAGTTGTTTAACTAATTTGGGGTTTTTATAGGAATCTGCTAAAACTAAAATCAAGCGATCCTCCCATCGATGTTTATCAAGATCTTGAGAGAAAGATACTATGGGTAACATTGTCAGAAGTAATATCAAAGTTTTCATTAAAATAAGGTACGAAAAATAAGGGGTTCATATAGTTAGAATACTATTAAAAAGGTATAAACAAAAAGCAACCAGATGAAACCACCTGATTGCTTTTTAATAAAAATATATAACTAATATTATATGATCGTAGATTGTCCTACGTGTATATTTTCAAAGTTTATGTTAGAATCTTCTGGATTGAGGATGTAATCATAAATAAAATCTCCCACTTTTTCTGTAGTTAAAGGATTTAGACTATTAAGATCTGGAGTGGTAATATTTAGTTCTAGTGCCTTTTCTACAGCTTCTTTTATTGCGTTAGCTTCGTCCATAAGATCAAAATGCTCTAGTAACATAGCTGCAGAAAGAATTGCCGCGATTGGATTAGCAATTCCTTTTCCAGTTGCTTGTGGATATGAGCCATGAATTGGTTCGAACATACAACAAGTATCTCCAACTGATGCTGAAGCTAATAATCCAATGGAACCTCCTATTACACTTGCTTCATCAGAAATAATATCTCCAAACATATTTTCGGTCAGAATTACATCAAATTGGCTAGGATTAAGAATCATTTGCATAGCTGCATTATCTACAAACAAGAAATCTAAACCAACATCAGGGTATTCTGTTGCAATTTCAGTAACTACTTTTCTCCATAAACGAGACGATTCTAAAACATTAGCTTTATCTACTAAGGTTAGTTTTTTTCTTCTCTTTTGCGCTGCTTTAAAAGCAAGATGAGAAATACGCTCGATTTCTTCTTTTGAGTATTCGCATAAATCAGAAGCTATTGTTCCTTCGTCATTTAAACGTTTTTCACCGAAATAGATCCCACCTGTAAGTTCTCTATAAATAGAAATATCAGTACCTTCTATTATTTTCCTTTTCAAAGGAGATTTGTCTAATAAAGTTTCATACGCTTTCACTGGGCGGATATTTGCATATAAACCTAATTCTTTTCGTAAACGCAATAGTCCTTGTTCTGGACGAACAGGAGCACTGGGGTTATTGTCATATTTAGGATCGCCAATCGCTCCAAAAAGAACAGCATCTGTATCTGCACAAAGTTGAAGAGTTTTATCTGGTAAAGGATTACCAGTCTTCTCAATAGCTATAGCCCCAACTAATGCATCTTTAAAGGTAAATGAGTGATCAAAACGATGTGCAATGGCTTCCATTGCTTTTACGGCCTGAGAAGTAACTTCTGGTCCAATTCCGTCTCCGGATAATACAGCAATTTCTAGTTTCATAAATAGTTTGTTATATCATGTCAAGCTTGTTAAATAACTTTGTTAGCTTGATGTTTATCATTTTTTATTATACCCTAGCTTTTTCAAAAGCTTCTATTTCTGATTGGTTACTAATCAAAAAATCAATATCATCATAACCATTCATTAAACACATTTTTTTATAATCGTTGATTTCAAAATCAGAAGAGGATCCTGAAGATATGATTGTGATCTTTTGTTTTTCTAAATCTACTTCAATTTGAGCTGAAGCATCTTTTTTGATTTCTGAAAATAGTTCCTGAAGATACTCAGGAGATACTTGAACAGGTAGTAGTCCGTTGTTCAGCGAATTTCCTTTGAATATGTCAGCAAAAAAACTAGAAACTACTACTTTTATTCCATAATCATGAATAGCCCAAGCAGCATGTTCTCTACTAGAACCACAACCAAAATTATCGCCGGCTACTAAAATGCTCCCAGAGTAATTGTGATTGTTTAATGCAAAATCGGTATTAATACTTCCGTCTTTATGAAAACGCCAATCTCTAAAAAGGTTTTCTCCAAAACCTTCTCGATCTGTTGCTTTAAGAAAACGAGCAGGAATGATTTGGTCCGTATCTACATTTTCTATAGACAATGGTATTGCAGTGGATGTTAGTTTGATAAACTTATCCATAATTTTAATTTAGGTGTTTAGTGATATCAATAATTTTTCCTTCAACTGCTGTCGCAGCGGCAATTAATGGGCTGGCAAGAATTGTTCTAGCTCCTTGTCCTTGGCGGCCTTCAAAATTTCTATTAGATGTAGAAACACAATATGCTCCTTCCGGTATTTTATCGTCGTTCATCGCTAAGCAAGCAGAACATCCGGGTTGTCTTAGTTTAAATCCGGCTTCTTCAAAAATATTGTGTAACCCTTCATCAACAATTTGAGAAGCTACTTGTTGCGATCCTGGTACCAACCATGCTGTTACACTTTCTGCTTTTTTCTTACCTTTAATATAATTAGCAGCTACTCTAAAATCTTCAATTCTACTGTTTGTACAGCTTCCTATAAAAACATAATTAATTTCTTGATTGATCAAAGATTGTCCTTTTTCAAAATTCATATACGCTAATGATTTTTCAAAAGAAGCATTGTTTTCTGAGGGTATATTTTCTGTAACCTTAATCCCCATTCCAGGGTTGGTTCCATAGGTAATCATAGGTTCTATATCAACTGCATCAAAATGGTATTCTTTATCAAAAATAGCACCTTGATCTGTAGGCAATGTTTTCCAATATGTTACCTTTTTATCATAGGCATCTCCTTTTGGAGCGAACTCACGTCCTTTTACATATTCGAAAGTAGTCTCATCAGGAGCAATCATACCTCCACGAGCTCCCATTTCGATACTCATGTTACATACGGTCATACGACCTTCCATCGACATTTCTTCAAATACATTACCTGCATATTCGCAGAAATATCCGGTACCAGCATTGGTTCCTAGTTTCGCAATTATGTATAGTATAACATCTTTTGGTAGTACACCAGATCGTAATTTTCCATTTACGCTTACTCTAAGGCTTTTAGGCTTTTGTAGTAATAAACATTGACTTGCAAATACTTGAGCTACTTGGCTGGTTCCTATTCCAAATGCAATAGAACCAAATGCACCGTGGGTAGAGGTATGGCTGTCACCACAAACCATAGTCATCCCTGGTTGTGTAATACCTAGTTCTGGGGCTATTACGTGTACAATTCCATTGTACTTATGTCCCAGACCGTAAAGAGTGATATCATTTTTCTCACAATTCTTTGTGAGCTGTTCTAACTGATTTCTGGATAACGGATCTTTTACCGGTAAATGCTGATCTACGGTTGGTGTATTATGATCTGCAGTTGCAACAACTTGATTTGGTCTTAAAACAGGAATTCCACGTTGTTCAAGTTCATTAAATGCTTGTGGACTTGTAACTTCGTGGATTAGGTGTTGATCTATATAAAGTATTTGAGGGCCATTCTCTACTTCTTTGACGACGTGAGCATCCCAAACTTTATCAAATAATGTCTTCTTCATATGTTATATTATTCTGGAAGTAATCTAAAAAAAAATGCTATGCTACTGCTGCAGCTTCTACGTGAACAGTTTTCATGATTTCATGAATATCATCATTGATTACTTCTTTCTTTCTATCAGCATAGTTCAAGAATTCTTTATACACTTGATCCAGTTGAAGTTTTGTTAATTCATATCCGATTTTTTTGGCTCTATATGCTAATGCTGCTCTACCACTTCTTGCGGTAAGTACAATTGCAGATTCCGTAACTCCTACTTCCGCAGGATCAATAATTTCATATGTTTCACGATTTTTAATAACTCCATCCTGATGTATTCCTGAACTATGAGCAAAAGCATTTGCTCCAACGATAGCTTTATTAGGTTGTACCATCATTCCCATGCTTTCGGAAACCATTAAACTGGTATCATACAATAATCTAGAATTGATATCCGTATTAAGGTGTAAATAGGGATGTTGTTTCATAATCATCACTACTTCTTCTAATGCTGTATTTCCAGCTCGCTCCCCAATACCATTAATTGTGCATTCTATTTGTCTAGCACCATGTATAGCTCCAGCAATCGAATTAGCAGTTGCTAATCCTAGATCATTATGACAGTGACAAGAAATGATAACATTATCAATACCTTTTACATTTTCTTTTAGATACTTTATTTTCTCACCATATTCTTCTGGTAAACAGTAACCAGTTGTATCAGGAATATTAAGTACTGTCGCTCCAGCTTTAATCATAGCTTCACAAACTCTGGCTAAAAATTCATTATCAGTACGGCCAGCATCTTCCGCATAAAACTCTACATCTTCTACAAAAGACTTAGCATATTTTACAGCGGCAATTCCTCGCTCAATAACCTTATCTTGTGTAGAGTTAAATTTATATTTAATATGAGATTCTGATGTCCCGATTCCAGTATGAATTCTTGGTTTTTTTGCATATTTAAGAGCTTCAGCTGCTACTTTAATATCATTTTCTACAGCTCTCGTTAATCCACAAACTGTTGCATTTTTTACAATTTTCGCAATTTCATTCACTGAGGTAAAATCTCCAGGACTAGAAACGGGAAACCCGGCTTCTATTATATCAACTCCTAAAAGATCTAATCGTTCCGCAATAACTAACTTTTGTTTCGTATTTAATTTACAACCAGGGACCTGTTCTCCGTCTCTTAATGTGGTGTCAAAAATTTGGACTTTATTATCGCTCATAAGAATTATGTGAATTATTAATTTTTGATAATATCTTTTGAAAATATATTCTAAGATGTTTTAGTATTCTCTTACGAATTTATATTTTGGTTATTCAAAAAGAAGGGATTTAGCTACATGTTTTACAATGTTGAAATGTTTTGAAATCAACTTAACTTCTTTTTAATCAGTTAATTACAATATATTTTCTTACAATGACTAATGATCAAAAAGATCCTTTGTTTGTTTTAGTGAAGTCACTATCCAAGTCCGAAAAACGACAATTTAAAGTGTATGTTGGTAGGCTTGGTGTAAATACGGATTCCAAATTTTTAGCACTTTTTAATCATCTCGATAAGAATGAAAGCTTAGATGAAGAGCTAATTGTAGCTAAAGGAATTGTGAAAAAACAACAACTTTCTAATCTCAAAGCGCATTTATATAAACAAATCCTAATCAGTCTTAGATTAAGTCCATTGCATCAAAATGTGAGATCACAGATAAGGGAACAACTTGATTTTGCTACTATTTTATATCATAAAGGGTTATATAAACAAAGTTTAAAGATTTTGGATAAAGCAAAAACTTTAGCAAAAGAAAATGAAGAGAATAATATTGCCTATGAAATAGTAGAATTAGAAAAGGTAATAGAAACTCAATATATAACAAGAAGTATCAATAGTCGTGCAGATGAGTTAACCATAGAGGCAAAGATGTTGAGTATGAAAAACGTGCTTACAAGTCGATTGTCTAATCTGTCACTTCAATTGTATGGCCTGATGATAAAAAGCGGGTATGTACGTAATGATAAAGAACATAATGTAATTACTAATTATTTCGAAAGTAAATTACCAAAGTACGATTGGAGTATTCTAGGATTTAGAGAGAAACTATGGTTGTACAAAGCTCATTTATGGTATAGCTTCATGGTTCAAGATTTTTTATCCTGTTATAAATATTCTAAAAAATGGGTAGATCTGTTTTATGAAAACCCGAAAATGATCATTCTTAATCCTGTGTTTTTTCTTAGAGGAAATCATTATTTGTTAGAATCATTGTATCTGATTCAGGATAAAACGCAATTAAAATTAACATTGAGTAAGTTTGAAAAAACTATTAAATCAGATGATTTTCCGATAGATGATAACATTGAAGTACTTTCATTTCAATTTATTTATAATAATAGATTGAATGTACATTTTCTGGAAGGTACTTTTGATGAAGGAGAATATTTAGTTACCGAGATCTTAGATGGTGTCACTGAGTATAAAAACCGTTTAGATGATCATCATATTATGGTTTTATATTATAAAATAGGTTGTTTATATTTTGGGATGGCTGATCATCGTAAGTGCATAGAATATCTTAGCAAGATTATTAATAACAGGTCTTTAAAGATGAGAGAAGATTTAATGTGTTTTGCTAGAGTTTTAAGCCTTGTAGCGCATTATGAAGCGGGGATGGATTATCATTTAGAGACTCAGTTAAAGGAAACTTATAGGTTTTTAATCAAAATGGATGACCTTTATGAAGTACAGAAAGAGATGATTAAATTTCTTAAAAACCTTGGAGATATATTTCCTCATCAAATCAAGGATGAATTTAGAAAGCTTCATAAAACTCTAAAACAGTATGAGGATCATCCTTATGAAAAACGAGCATTTTTATATTTAGATATTTTATCTTGGTTGGAGAGTAATATTGAGAATAGACCAGTTGCTGATATTATTAAAGAGAAATCAAAAAAGTTGATTCGCTAATCATTTAATCTATGCCAAAGAATACGAGTCATTTACGTAATATTCTGGAGTTAAATCTAGCAATGCTTTTTATCAGTACTTCTGGTGCGTTAGGGAGGCATATAGATATGCCGGTACCAGTTACAATTGCTTTTAGAGCTATTTTAGCCGGAACTATATTATTTTTATTTTGTAAATGGAAAAAAATATCTTTTAGTGTAGCCTCTACAGATCGATTTACAATAATAATTGGAGGTGTATTGATGGGGTTGCATTGGATTACATATTTCTATGCATTAAAGATGTCTAATGTAGCTATCGGAATGTTGTCTTTATTTACATATCCAGTGATAACATCATTTTTAGAGCCTATACTTTTGAAAACTAAATTTCAAAAAATGCATTTAGTTTTAGGAGCGCTGGTTTTGTTAGGAATTTATTTTTTAGTACCCGATTTTAGTTTGGATAATTCTTACGCAAAAGCAGTTGGGTTTGGTGTGATTTCTGCATTATGTTATGCACTGAGAAACTTAATTATGAAAACTAAAGTAAGTAATTATCATGGTTCTATACTTATGTGGTATCAGCTTGTGATTATTAGTGTTATGTTATTTCCAATATTTTTTATTATGGATAGCTCTGGGATTGTAACCCAATGGCCTTGGACATTAATATTGGCAATCCTTACTACCGCTATTGGTCATACACTATTTTTATTTAGTTTAAAGCGTTTTTCTGCGACTACGGCCAGTATCATAAGTAGTATACAGCCAGTGTATGGTATTATTATAGGGATAATTTTTCTTAAAGAAATTCCCGTTTTAACTACGATTATAGGTGGGGTGTTAATTCTAACTTCTGTGGTGATAGAAAGCGTTAGGTCTTATAAGTAATGCCGTTTCTTGTTTGAAATAATCGTGAAAAATGTGGATGGTATAAACTTGTAGAATATATGTTTTACATAGTTTTAGAAATATATTTGGGGGCAATCCATTTTTTGTAAATAAAATATTCCAATATCGGGATGATAAGAATAATAAATAGTAAGATCAATAATGATTTTACCATTCCATTATATTGAGAGGTAATACCCATAGAAAACCATTGACTTAATTTGTCTAAAACTACTTTTTCTATATCCTGATAGCCTATTTCTAATAATGCATCCATAACAGCGCTAAACTCTTCATAAGGTAATGCTTCAGAAAGGTCAATATGTCCTCTGCCAGCAGAAGTTATAAATGCATACATGGTTAATTTGTACAGTTCATCACTGTAATTATTAACAATAAATTTTGCCAGTTTATTCTTGGTTTTATTTAGAAAAGAACTACCTGTGTCGTATTTCTTAAAGTATTTCTCAAAAAACACAGCATAATTCTGTGAATCTGATTTGGCTTTCATAGCTAGGATTTGCGCAGATAACACAAATTTATTTTTTGCATCTTCAGATTCAAAAATTTGCTGAACGGACGCATTATAAACACCTTCAACAATCATTGTCTTTTCATTGTCAAGTATTTTATAGATACCTCTTATGAAACCCCATTGACCAAAAACATAAAGAATACCTACAATCAGTAATGGAATGTATAATTTTACCGCCCAATTATAATATTTAGGCGCTCTTTTAAAAATTCCTTTACGCCATAGTATAATACAGTATACAACAGCTATAATAAAGCCTAAAAATAAAAACAGTATGATATTGAAAATCAAAGTTCCAGAATTAGGAAGCACGATATCTTTAAGAATACTCCAGATGAAGCTCCAATCAATATTTTTAAATAACTCTGATGAATATGAAATATAATCCATGTATTCTTATTAAGTAATGAAATAAAAAAATCAGTTTTCCTTTACCTATTAGTATAGTAATTGCTTGAAATGTTACCTAAAAAAAATGCGTGTAAAAATATTTTTAGATACTGTCATTCCAGATGGGGTCCAATGGAGGAGGAGCAATAATTGTCAAGGGTTCTTTTTTTACTGGATGTATTAATATAAGTTTTCTTGCATGAAGATGAATACTACCATCTTTATTACTTCGATCGGCTCCATATTTTAAATCCCCCTTTATTGTAGACCCAATAGTAGATAGTTGCGATCTTATTTGATGATGTCTACCAGTATGTAAGTCAATTTCTAAAACACAGTAATTATTTAATCTTTTGATAATTTTATAATCCAAGATTGCTTTTTTACTATCCGGTATCTCCTTTTTATGAGCATACGATTTGTTTTGTTTCGGATTACGTTTTAGCCAATGTGTGAGCGTATCATTTTCTTTTGGTGGAGTGTTTTTTACAACTGCCCAGTATGTTTTTTTAGCTTCTTTATTAGCAAAAAGTTTATTAAGTCTAGGTAATGCTTTACTTGTCCTTGCAAATACCACAATACCACTAGTAGGACGATCGAGTCTATGTACCACACCCAAATAAACCGCACCAGGTTTACGATACTTTTCTGCGATATATTCTTTTACCACTTCACTTAGTGGTTTGTCTCCAGTTTTATCTCCTTGTACAATATCTCCTGATCGTTTATTAACGATAATAAGATGATTGTCTTCGTAGAGCACTTGAAGATTAGATTTATTTGATGTCGTTTTTTCGAACAATTTCTCTTAGGTAATAAGAATTATCTTAAACTAATAAACCAGACTAATATTAGTATTGTTCATTGTCATTCGGAAAATCTACTGATTTTACATCAGCAACATATTTTTGAAAAGCATTAGTCATTTCCGTATATAAATCTAAGTAACGTCTCAAAAAGCGAGGGTTGAATTCATGAGTCATTCCAAGCATATCATGAGTAACTAATACTTGTCCATCTACACCATTTCCTGCACCAATACCTATTACAGGAATTGTTAGACTTTCTGCCACTTCTTTCGCCAATTTTGCTGGAACTTTTTCTAAAACCAACGCAAAACATCCTGCTTTTTCAAGCATTAAAGCATCTTCCTTAAGTTTTTTAGCTTCTTCTTCTTCTTTTGCACGAACTGTATAAGTACCGAACTTATAAATAGATTGAGGTGTTAATCCCAAATGACCCATTACCGGAATCCCTGCATTCAAAATCCTTTTTATAGATTCTTTCACCTCTTTTCCTCCTTCAAGTTTTACCGCGTGTCCTCCCGATTCTTTCATAATTCTTATAGCCGAACGTAATGCTTCTTTAGGGTCACTTTGGTAACTACCAAAAGGTAAATCTACTACAATTAATGCTCTATGTATTGCTCTGATAACAGAAGATGCGTGATAGATCATTTGATCTAATGTAATTGGCAGTGTAGTCTCATGACCAGCCATAACATTAGAGGCAGAATCTCCTACTAAAATTACATCTACTCCAGCGCCATCTACAATTTTTGCCATAGTATAATCATATGCAGTAAGCATAGATATCTTTTCTTGATTGGCTTTCATCTCGACTAGAGATTTTACGGTAACACGCTTGTAATCCTTTTTTGCTGTAGACATTTTATAAGTTAATTTAGTGTTGTAAAAGTAATCAATTAGTAAGATCGTAACAAGAGTATGTTATTTTTGATTTACTTTTATTTAAAGGAAGTAATGTTTATATTTTTAATAAAATAATTAAAAGCCTAATTTTAGGTCTATTAAACTCCCAATGTTATGTGTAGATTTTTAATTATATGTTCTTTATTAATTTCTTGTAATATTATTTTTTCCCAAAAAGAAATGAATATTAACCAAAAAAATGCAAAACAAGCAGTTTTAGATTTTTTTGATGGATTTCATAAAGGAGATACCTCTAAAATAAGAAAAACAATTGATGATAATATTGTTATGCAGACAATAGCAAAAACAAAGGAAGGTGAAGTAAAAACAATGAAAACTAATATGAATAATTTTCTAGAAGTTATACATAATAGGCCTGAAGATCAGAAATGGTTAGAGAAATTGTTAGACTTTAAAATTGAAGCAGATGAACATATAGCTCAGATTTGGACTCCATATGAGTTTTATGTAAATGATCAATTTAGTCATTGCGGAGTCAATGTGTTTCAATTATTTAATGATGGAACTACTTGGAGAATTATAGCAATTGCTGATACTAGAAAAAGAAAAGGTTGTAAATAATTTAGTATCTATTACTTATTATTAAAAATACAACGCCATTATTAATCGAGTGCAAAAGTATCGGCCAAATCATATGGTTGTTTTCTATTTTTATTTTACCGAACATATGGCCAGCTATAATTCGTGGAACAATCAATAAAAATAAGATACTATCTATCCTAAAAGAGTCTACATAATTAAAGATGTGTAGGAAACCGAAAATTATCGATGTGACCTGAAGTGTAATTGATCGATAATTGTTTAAGTAAGTTACGGCTTTTTCTAAAAATGATATTGATATTATCTTTTTGTAAGTAAAAAATAATACTGTCACTAACGCTATTGATAAGAGATATCTATAATACCATTCGAATTCTAAAGTAATAAATAATGTAATTATAAAAAGAGACCAAGAGGTCAGGAATAAGAGGAGATCTGTTGTTTTTGGTTTTAGTAATGTTCTAAACATTAATTCTTCTATAAAGGGAGCAAAGACTACCATTGCTAAAAAAGCTTTGAGCTTATTTTCCTTTAGAATTTCAAAAATCCCATCTTGAGAATATTTTTCTAGATCTAAGTAAGGAAATATACTCTGAAGTAATGCTACGCAGATAAAGAAGAGTATATACAATCCAAATAATCGAAAGTAGCTAACAAGTAATTTTTTTATTTTGTAAAATAAGACTTCTGTAGACATCAGTAAGTATTAACAGTCGCTTAAACTAACCTTGATAGCTAAACCTCCTTCACTAGTTTCTTTATATTTAGTATTCATGTCTTTTGCTGTTTCCCACATAGTTTCTATTACCTTATCCAAAGGTACTTTGGCATTTGCAGCGTCAGAATCTAAAGCCATTTCACAAGCGTTGATTGCTTTTATAGCGCCCATTGCATTACGTTCTATGCAAGGGATTTGTACTAAACCACCAATTGGGTCACAAGTTAACCCTAAATGATGTTCCATAGCAATTTCACTAGCCATTACTACCTGTTCTGGTGTTCCTCCCATTAACTCAGTTAAAGCTCCTGCGGCCATTGCAGATGAAACTCCAATTTCTGCCTGACAACCGCCCATAGCAGCAGATATTGTGGCCCCTTTTTTAAATAAACTACCAATTTCTCCTGCAACTAGCATAAATTGCTTTATATCATCAAAATTCGCATCGTGATTTTCAATAACCATATAATACATCATAACTGCAGGTATAACGCCTGCACTTCCATTTGTGGGAGCAGTAACTACTCTTCCTAGTGAGGCATTTACCTCATTAACAGCAAGAGCAAAACAAGAAACCCATTTAAGTATTTGGCGAAATTTAACCTCAGTATCTCTAATAGATTCTATCCATTCCGTTGGATTAGTATAGCTTGCAGAATCGCTAATTAATTTTTTATGAGTATCAAATGCTCTACGCCTTACATTTAATCCACCAGGAAGTGTTCCTTCTGTATGACAACCTAGATACATTGATTCTAGCATAACATTCCAGATATCACCTATTCTAGAATTTATTTCTTCAGTAGTCTGAAGAGAAAGTTCGTTTTCTAATACAATTTCAGATATTTTTTTGTTCTTCTTCTTACAATATTCTAAAAGATCTGTAGCTTTTTGAACAGGAAGTGGAAACTCTCTAAATGCCTCCATTTTTTTCTTTTCTCTCTTTCTGGTTTCTTGAACAACAAAACCGCCACCAATAGAATAGAAAGTAGATGCTGTTTCTTGTTTGTTTTTTAAGATAGCAGTAAACGTTATAGCGTTTGGATGAAACTCTTTAAATTCCTTGTTAAAAATAATTTGAGTTTCTGGATTAAAATTGATGGATAATTCTTTATTAAATAATAGGACTTTCTTTGATTTGATATCCTCAATTATTGAAGAGATTGTTCCCACATCAATTGTCTGGGGATCATATCCACATAAGCCTAATATAGAAGCTATATCAGTAGCGTGACCTTTACCAGTAAGAGATAAAGATCCGAATAGATCAACTTTTATTGATTGAACTAGATCAAACTGATTGTTTTTCTTGAGTTCAGCAATCCATCGTCTTCCAGCTCTCCAAGGGCCAAATGTATGTGAACTAGAAGGGCCGACACCGATCTTTAACATATCAAAAACACTAATGCATTCCATAATTCTTAATTGAGTGTGAAATTATGTTGGTAAATATAGGGGATTGATAAAAAAGAACACTTTTTTTTATTGAATACTTAGATAGGTGGATTGGTTTTGTTTTTTGAGAGTATTTTTAAATTACTCAATTATGATTATAAAGTAATGACATCCTGTCATATAAATTGTCATGGCATAATCATTGACTTAAGTGCAATAAATAATTTAGAACAACACTAAAACATTTATATACTAATATGAGTAAGATAATAGGAATAGATTTAGGGACAACAAACTCTTGTGTTTCTGTAATGGAAGGTAATGAGCCTGTTGTTATCCCTAATGCGGAAGGAAAGAGAACTACTCCATCTGTAATTGCATTTGTAGAAGGAGGAGAAATTAAGGTTGGTGATCCTGCAAAACGTCAGGCCGTTACGAACCCTACGAAAACAATCTCTTCTATTAAAAGATTTATGGGGAATAAATTCTCTGAATCAGCAAAAGAAGCAGAAAGAGCTGCATATAAAGTAGTAAAAGGAGATAATAATACGCCTCGAGTTGATATCGATGGTCGTTTATATACACCGCAAGAATTGTCTGCAATGACGCTTCAGAAAATGAAGAAAACAGCAGAGGATTATCTTGGACAGGATGTAAGTAGAGCTGTAATTACTGTACCGGCATATTTTAATGATGCACAGCGTCAGGCAACTAAAGAAGCAGGAGAGATAGCAGGTCTTAAAGTAGAAAGAATCATTAATGAGCCTACAGCGGCTGCATTAGCATATGGTCTTGATAAAAAAGGTACTGATCAAAA
Source organism: Aquimarina amphilecti (assembly GCF_900109375.1). GTDB lineage: Bacteria > Bacteroidota > Bacteroidia > Flavobacteriales > Flavobacteriaceae > Aquimarina > Aquimarina amphilecti. The sequence goes on along the minus strand of NZ_FOAB01000012.1, from coordinate 36,737 downwards.
AATTGTAGTATTTGATTTTGGTGGTGGTACTCATGATGTATCTATTCTTGAATTAGGAGATGGTGTATTTGAAGTATTATCGACAGATGGAGATACACATTTAGGAGGAGACGATGTTGATCAGAAAATTATTGATTGGTTAGCAGAAGAGTTTAAAGCTGAAGAAAATATGGATCTTCGTAAAGACCCAATGGCTTTACAACGTTTAAAAGAAGCTGCTGAAAAAGCAAAGATTGAATTATCTTCTTCTTCTCAGACAGAAATAAATTTGCCATATGTTACAGCTACAGCAAGTGGTCCTAAACACTTAGTAAGATCATTAACAAAAGCTAAATTTGATCAATTAATTGATGATTTAGTAAAGCGTACAATAGAACCTTGTAGAACTGCACTAAAAGCGGCAGGATTATCAACAAGTGATATTGATGAAATTATATTAGTAGGAGGTTCTACTCGTATTCCTGCTGTTCAGGAAGCAGTAGAAAAGTTCTTTGGAAAAGCGCCGAGTAAAGGAGTAAATCCTGATGAAGTAGTTGCTGTTGGAGCCGCTATCCAAGGAGGAGTTCTTACAGGTGATGTAAAAGATGTATTGTTATTAGATGTTACTCCACTTTCTCTTGGTATAGAGACAATGGGGAATGTTATGACAAAGCTTATTGAAGCGAATACAACGATTCCTACTAAAAAATCACAAGTATTTTCTACAGCAGCAGATAACCAACCTTCTGTAGAGATTCATGTGTTACAAGGAGAGCGTCCTATGGCAGCTGATAATAAAACGATTGGTCGTTTTCATTTGGACGGAATTCCACCAGCACAAAGGGGTACACCTCAGATCGAAGTTACTTTTGATATAGATGCTAATGGTATTATCAAAGTGTCTGCTACCGATAAAGCTACAAATAAGTCTCAGGATATTCGTATTGAAGCATCTTCTGGATTAACAGAAGAAGAAATCGAAAAAATGAAACAAGAAGCTGAAGCAAATGCAGAAGCAGATAAGACAGCTAAAGAAACTGCGGATAAGTTAAATGAAGCTGACGGAATGATTTTCCAGACAGAAAAGCAGCTTAAGGAATTTGGAGATAAAATTTCTGATGATAATAAGAAGCCAGTAGAAGAAGCTTTAGAGGAATTAAAAAAGGCTTACGAAACTAAAGATCTTGCTGTTATACAACCAGCACTTGATAAAATCAATGAAGCTTGGAAAGCAGCTAGTGAGGAAATGTATAAAGCGCAAGCTGAAGCTCAACAAGGAGGAGCTGCAGGACCAGAAGCTGGAGCACAACCTGAAGGAGGAGACTCTGAAGGTAGTGATGTAGAGGATGTAGATTTTGAAGAAGTTAAATAAGAATTGTTATTCTATATAAAAAAGCACAGTGAAAACTGTGCTTTTTTTTTGTTTTTATATTTAAAAATAGTTTACTTTTATCAAAGCTTAACAATACCCCTGTTTATAATCTTATTCACACACAGTTATTCTTAATAGAGCAAATCGCTTATAGAACCTATCTTTAATAGGTCTGAGTAATAGAATATACTAATGAATCTATCACAAGTTTTTCGTAGAAAAATCTTTTGGTTTTTTGATATTCTTAAAGGAAATGATATCAAAAATCATTTTAAGGATATAAAGGAATTGATTGAAAATCCAAATTCTCAATCGGTACAGGCCAAAAAAGATGAATACCTTCAGAAAATTCTTCAACATGCTGTTAGTACTACTTGGTTTTATCAGAAATATTCTGGTTATAGTTCAATTTTAGATTTTCCAGTCATTAATAAAAACATAATTCGCGATAATTTTGAAGAATTTAAATCTTCAAAATATAAAACTAAGAACTGCGTATTAGTTTCTACTAGTGGCTCTACAGGAGCTCCGTTTTCTATATTGCAGAATATGAGCAAGCGCTGTCGTAATACGGGAGATAATTTATATTTTTCATACAAATCGGGATATGAGATTGGCCAAAAATTAATATACGTGAAAATTTGGCCGGATAATTATAAACATAATTTTATGTCAAGATTCTGGTGGCAGAATATATATCCTAAAAGTGTTTTTAATCTTTCTAATAAAGAAATAGAGGAATTTATAAAAGAACTCAAATCAAATACTGTAAGAAAAAGTTTTCTAGGGTATACTTCGGCATTTACTACAATCTGTCAATATCTTGACAAAATCGAGGCTGATCCAATAAAAACGAATGTGCAGTCTATTATTACAATGTCAGAAGGACTTAATGATTATGTGAGAAATCGTATGGAAAAGTATTTTGGAGTTTCACCAATTTCGAGATATTCTAATAATGAGAATGGAATTTTAGCCCAAGAAGATAATAGACGAGGATGTTCTAAATTTATTATCAATTCTGCAAGTTATTTTATTGAGGTTTTTGATTTTTATAAGGATGTTCCAGTATCACCAGGCGAGAGAGGAAGAATTATTGTTACTGATTTACATAATTATGCAATGCCAATAATTCGATATGATACAGGAGATATAGGAGTTATAAGTTTAGATAAAAATAATATCAGTTATCTCTCGTCAATTGAGGGTAGAAAATTAGATTTGATTTATGATACTAAAGGAGAAATTATTCCTTCTCATGTTTCTTATAAACTATGTAAATACGGTGATTATAAACAGTTTCAATTAGTTCAGTACGGAGAAAAGAATTATAAGATCAGGCTAAATACAGATAACAAAGTAAATGAGGCTGAAATGTTAACGGAATTTAAAGGGTATTTAGGAATAGATGCAAATATAGATATACTTTATGTAGATGAAATTCCTTTGCTTTCTTCCGGAAAAAGAAGAGAGGTTATGAATACTTATCATTCCCAGATTTAGAATACTACTTCTTGTGCTTTTTAGTTTGTTGAGATGCCTTATGTATTATAGTCTTGATGAAATTTATGATTAGTTAATCAAATTAAAAAAGAATTAAAAAGCCAATGATGCATTCCATTGGCTTTTTAATTCTTTTTCGACTTTAACAGTGTTTCATTCTGTTATGTTTTTTCTATCTAATAAATTTTAAAAACTTCGAATCAGATCGTGCGATATATAGCCCTTTTGGAAGTGTTGATAAGTTGATATTTGTTGCGTTTTTTATATCTTCAACTTCGTATACTTTTTTACCGATAGTATTATAAATACTCAAAGATTTTATATCATTTATATCATTGATAACTAAAGATGTTGAAGCATTATTAAAGTATAATTTATCTCTATCGAAAGTGGTAAAATCATTAGTGCTAAGTACTGGCGAAACAGTGATTTCTGGATATTCTCCAGAGACGCTCCAATCCGCATCAGAACTTGCATCTGGATTGTCCGCGGAAGACAATTTTCCAAAAATGTAATACTTGGTTCCTGAAAGTGATGAACTTATTGGGAGGTCTGACGGTATGTCAAGAGTAACTGTAGTTGATATATCTGTTCCTGCTACAACAGTCGGAGTAACAATTACTGCAGTACCATTTGCAGTAGTTCCGCCAAATATACCTGGAACATCCGCCTCAAAAATTTGAAATTGTGTAGCTACATCCATAGATGCTGTATACGTGTAATTTAATGTTATAGATTCTCCTGCAGCAACAGTAACTGGGTTTGTAGAATCATAAGATATGGAGTAAGGAGGAGCTGTTATTATTATTGATGGATATACACCTCCAGTATCCCAAGTAACGTCTGCAGTAGCGTCAGAATTGGCTTCAGACGATAGTTTTCCGAAAATGCGATATTCTGTTCCGGAGAGAGACGAGCTTAATGGTAAATTTGCTGGAATGTTTAGAGTAATAGTGCCCATTGCATCTGTACCTACATCGAGAGTAGGAAATTCTGCAACTGCCGTTCCTACCGCAGTAGTTCCTCCAAAAATACCTGGATTATCAGTTTCAAAAATTTGAAATTGAGCGTCGACTTGCATAGATGCAGAATATGTATAGTTTAATGTTACAGATTGACCTGCAATAACAGTAATAGGGTCAGTAGAATCATAACTAATTGAATACTGAGCGTTCACGCTAAAAATAGAGCATACGCATAGCAGAAGTGAAAATAATGTTTTTATCATAATTACATATTTTAAACATTGTTTTTTCAAAAGTGTTTACGTTTTTAACAATGTTAATTAAGTTTCTACTAAAGTATTCTTAAGGAGAAAGCTCTGGTGTAAAAATTGTGGCAATTAATGATAATATTGTTGCATTGGCATTGAATAAAAGCCTTTGGAGTTGGTTTTTGTTGATGTAATTTAGTTTTTTTAACTTTTTTCTTATATGAATATTGATTTATATGCTAATAATTTGCGAATAATTTAGCTTTCTTTGTTGATTGATTTCTACAATAAAATTAAAAACCAACGGCTGCGTCATCTCCGCGTTTATCAGCTCCACCTTCTAAATTTCCATCAGGCAATACTAAAATACCATCTACTTTACCGATTACTCTACTTTCTTCTTCATTAGTTTTGTAACCTTTTGTTTTTAAACTATCGAGTATTTTTTTATCAAATGAGTTAGGCTCAAAAATAACAACATCTGGTAACCATTGATGATGAAAACGAGGAGCATTTACTGCATCTTGCATAGTCATACCATATTCTTTTACGTTCAAAATAGTTTGTAATACAGAAGTGATAATGGTAGATCCTCCTGGAGTACCGACTGACATCCATAGTTCCCCATCTTTTTCCACCAGTGTTGGTGTCATTGAACTAAGCATTCTTTTTTCTGGTTCAATTGCATTTGCTTCAGCGCCTAATAATCCAAACATATTTGGAGTCCCAGGTTTAGCACTAAAGTCATCCATTTCATTATTTAAAAAGAAACCTAATTCAGGAACATAAAGTTTAGAACCGTACGCTCCATTTAAGGTAGTAGTTACGGAAATTGCATTTCCGAATTGATCAATTATAGAATAGTGAGTAGTTTCACTACTTTCATACCCAGGAATACTTCCATAACTGAGGTCCGAGGATAAAGTAGCTTTATCCATATCAAAATCTTTCATTCTTTCTGATAAGTACTCATTACTGATTAATGTATCGATTGGAATTTTTACAAAATCAGGATCTCCTAAGTAGAAGCTCCGATCTGCATAAGCTCTTCTTTCAGCCTCAGTAATAATTTGAATAGATTTTAATGTGTTATGTCCATATTCACTAAGGTTATATGGCTCGATCATCTTCATGATTTGTGCTAGGCAAACGCCACCGCTAGAAGGAGGAGACATAGATATGATATTTAAATCTTTATAAGAAAACTGAACAGGATCACGCCATTTAGCTTCGTATTTGTTCAAATCCTCCATAGTCATTATTCCCCCTTGTGACTTAATGTATGCGACTAATTTTTCTCCTGTTACTCCTTGATAAAATTCATCTTTTCCGTTTTCAATAATTCTCTCAAGAGTTTTTGCTAACATTGGATTCTTAAGAGTGTCATTCGCTTTAATTGTCTTAGCATATAAGATAGTATCTTTATTTGTTTCGATAAATAATTCTCTAAAATGTTCGAGTCGTTTCTCTTGATTTTCTGTAATTACGTATCCTTTTTTGGCAAGTTCAACAACTGGAGTTAATAATTCTTTTATGGAGAGTGTTCCAAATTTTTTATGTACTTCGAATATACCAGCAATGGTGCCAGGAACTCCGACCGCTAAAGGACCGAGTTGACTTTTTTCTGGAATTGGATCTCCATTTTCATCAAGATACATGTCCTTAGAAGCTGCAAGAGGAGCTTTTTCACGATAATCAATTGCTCCAGTTTCTCCGTTGTTTTTTCTGTATACCATGAACCCGCCACCTCCAAGGTTACCCGCATATGGGTAGGAGACTGCCAATGCCATTTCTGTAGCAACCATCGCATCGAATGCATTACCCCCTTTTTGAAGAATATCTTTTCCAATTTTAGAAGCTTCTTTTCTTGCAGAAACTACCATTGCATTTTTTTCAATAACTCCAAATACTGGTTTTATTTCAGAAGTAATTTTTGGCTCTTGATTGGTTTTGCATGAGATAACTAGTGTAAAAAGTAAGAGATAAAGCAATCGCATAGTGTTAGATGTTTTATTAGTAATTAATTTCTTTAGTAACGTTATTTTTTTTATCATAATATTTCCAATATCCAGAAGGCGTACAATGATCTATATGCCCTTCGGATTTAACATTTCCATTGGTGTGATATTCTTTCCAATATCCTTGTTTTTTACCATTTTGATAATGTCCTTCCGCTTTTACATTTCCGTTTCGATAAAAATATTTCCAAAACCCTTGTCGTATTCCATTTTTGTAATGACCAATACTTTTTAAATTTATAGAGTTTGCATAATAATTTTTGTTATATCCGTTTTTAGAAGATGAAATAGCTTCTTTGTCACATATATTTGTTATTGTATTATTTCGTTGTCTTTCGTGACAAGAAAATATAAAAAGTAATAAAATGAGATATAGTATTTTCACAGCTTTCTCATTTCATTTTTTGTAAATAATTCCAATTCCTCAAAGAAAGATCTGAACTCTCTTTCAAACTCGTCATAATATTGTTCTAATTCCATTATGGCAAAGTTCATTTTAGATCTGTTTTTTGTTCTGTGATTCATTTGATAAAGGATTCTTCCTATTCCTGGAATTGTGGCATAGCTAAGTAGCCAATTATCGCGTAACATGTATGGTAAAAAATCTTGTACACGTTTAGGAAGTACTTCATAATATTCTTGTAAAAGTTCGTAGAAATCAGAGACGTATTTTTCTAAAGGAATCGTTGAGTATTCATTCCAATATGCTGCGAGAAAATGATCGTATAATATATCTACAATAACAGTACTGTAATGACCGTATTTTGGGAACAACCTCAATACACTTTCTCTAACTGTAGGATGACTGTCAGTATATGTGTCTATTTTGCGGTGTAGTGTAATGCCTTGTTGTATTCGTTCTGGAAATTGAGAGAACTTTTTTCCTTTAACCGAATCAGCAATAAAATTACCTATTTTAAGTTCTTGATCTTCTCCGGAAAGGTAGATATGGGCTAAAAAATTCATTAGGTTAAAATACGAGTTTTATTTACGATATCTTATTTTAAAAGTTGTTTGTACTATAAATAACGTAGTTTGTATAAAAAAAAGGATTTTTGCAATCAAAAAAAATAATTTAGGCTACTTTAATTTAGGAGCATGAAGCATTGTTTGTTTTTTAATTTGATTTTATTCTTTTTTTTAGCGCCTTTTGATGTTATATCACAAAGTGTTGATTACACACAACCGGGAGATTTTACTAAAGGAATTGAAGGCCCGGCAACTGATTATTTGGGAAATGTTTATGCAGTGAACTATCAAGAAGAAGGAACTATTGGGATAGTTACTCCAGATGGAAAGGCGTCTTTATTTCTAAAACTTCCCAATGGAAGTATTGGAAACGGGATCCGTTTTGGAGGGAAAAATAAAATGTATGTTGCAGATTATATAAACCATAACATATTAAAAATTACTACAGAGACAAAAAAGATAGAAGTATTTGCACATCAATCCTTAGCTAATCAACCAAATGATATAGCAATTAGCGATATTGGAGTGTTATATGCCAGTGACCCTAATTGGGTTACGAATACAGGTAATGTTTGGAAAGTAACTAAAGAAAAAGGATTCGAATTATTAGAAGGAAATATGGGGACTACTAATGGGATAGAGGTAAGTCCTGATAATAAAAAGTTATATGTGAATGAATCTGTTCAACGAAAAATTTGGGTATATGATATCACAAATACAGGTTTTATTAAAAATAAGAAACTGTTTTTTTCTTTTGATAATTATGGTTTGGATGGGATGAGATGTGATAATGAAGGAAATCTTTATATATGCCGCTATGGTAAAGGAAGTATTGTAGTATTATCGGAAAAGGGTGTGTTTATAAAAGAGTATATGTTGAATGGGAAAAAACCAACAAATATTACTTTTGGATCTAACTATGAAACATTCTTTATAACTATGGCTGATAGAGGATGTATTGAAGCTATTTCAAACACATTTTAAGTTATTTTGTTTTAAAATTTTCAGATTCTTTTTCTTGAAAAAACTTATGAGCAATAATTTTTTCATTGAAGTTTTTTAGGTATTAAATTGTAGCAATAACTGGTATCTTGTACATTTGCGAACAAGGAAAACTTAATTAACCATATATATGACATTAATCAAATCAATTTCGGGTATTCGAGGTACTATTGGGGGAAAAGTAGGAGATAATTTGACACCTATTGACGCTGTAAAGTTCGCATCAGCTTATGGAAGCTGGTTAAAAGCTGAAACAAATAAAGAACATCCTATTGTTGTTGTAGGTAGAGATGCCCGTATTTCTGGATCAATGATTCAGCAATTGGTAATGAATGGATTAGTAGGTTTAGGTATACACGTTGTGGATTTAGGATTATCAACCACACCAACCGTTGAGGTAGCGGTGCCTTTAGAAAAAGCAGATGGAGGAATTATATTAACTGCAAGTCATAACCCTAAACAATGGAATGCTCTTAAGTTGTTAGATGGCAAAGGAGAATTTTTGAATGCAGAAAATGGAAAAAAGATTCTAGATATAGCAGAAAATGATGATTATCTTTTCTCAGAAGTAGATGATTTAGGTTCAATTACTACCAACGATACTTATATTGACAAGCATATTGAAGAAGTACTAAATCTTTCTTTAGTAAACCCAGAGATAGTTAAGAAAGCAAATTTTAAAGTAGTGGTAGATGCTGTTAATTCTACGGGAGGAATTGCTATTCCCAAACTGCTTAAACAAATGGGAGTTGAGGTAGTGGAGCTTTATTGCGAACCAAATGGTCACTTTCCTCATAATCCAGAACCACTTAAAGAACATTTGACTGATTTGTCAGAGTTGGTCGTAAAAGAAAAAGCGGATTTTGGTCTTACAGTAGATCCAGATGTAGATCGTTTAGCATTTATGAGTGAAGATGGAGAAATGTTTGGAGAAGAATATACATTAGTAGCTTGTGCAGATTTTGTATTAGGAAAAACGCCAGGAAATACAGTTTCTAATTTATCTTCTAGTAGAGCATTAAGAGATGTTACAGAAAAACATAACGGTACTTATGAGGCTAGTGCAGTAGGAGAGGTGAATGTAGTTTCGAAAATGAAAGCTAATAATGCTGTTATTGGTGGAGAAGGAAATGGAGGTATTATTTATCCTGAGTTACATTATGGAAGAGATTCTCTAGTAGGTGTTGCGTTATTTTTAACGCATCTAGCGGAAAAAAAATGTAGTGTAAGTGAATTACGTAATAGTTACCCATCTTACTTTATGAGTAAAAATAAGGTGCAGTTAACACCAGAATTAAATGTCGATGAAATTTTAAAAGGATTTCACAATAAGCATGTGGCAGAAGAAGTTAGTACGGTTGATGGTGTAAAAGTTGATTTTAACGATTCTTGGGTTCATCTTAGAAAAAGTAATACGGAACCCATTATTAGAATTTATACAGAAGCATTAAGTCAGGAAAAAGCTGATCAATTAGCAAATGAAACAATTACTGCGCTTAAAGAAATAGCAGGAATTTAATAAAATCAAAAAACACTCTTGTTAATTCAACTGATAAGAGTGTTTTTTTTCTTAATGTATAGTTGCGTCTTTGGGGATTTCTTCATCACGATGTTTCCATCGCTTATGAGTCCATAGATAGTATTCCGGAGCTTTCCGAATTTGTTTTTCTACCATTCGCAAGTATGTTTCTACAATGTAGAAGTCTTCACAGTTTTTAGCATTTTCTGTAATCGGAATAAATTTACCTTGGTAGTATCCTCTTTTTATTTTTTCTACCTGTAAGTAAGCAACAGACATATCTAGTCTTTTAGCTAAAATGGCTCCGCCAACATGAGTAGGTACTTTGATTCCCATAAAATCTGTCCAGTAGGTTGCTTTTGCAAGACTTGGAGATTGATCAGATAAGAATGCATATGAACAGAGTTTACCATTTACTTTATCTCTTGTGATTTCTTTCATAGCATTATAGCTAGCTATAAGTCGTGCGTCATATCGTTTTCTTATTCGATGTACAAGCTGATCAAAGTATTTATTCTTTATTTGTTTGTAGACACCAACCGTAGGAAAATCAATTAATAATTGTGTAACTGTGGCCCATTCATAGCTAGCGTAATGTGCCATTAAAACAACAATACTTTTGTTTTTTGCTTCTAATTCCTTAAGCGATTCAATATCGATTATTTTAAATCGTTCGAGTAGATCTTTATCACTAATAGAAATAGATTTGACCATTTCTAGGAACATATCACACATATGTTTATAGAATGCTTTTCTTATTTTAGAAATGTCTTCCTTTGATTTTTCAGGAAAGACCAGCGTAAGATTTTCTGTTACTGCTTTTTTTCTATACCTAATAACATGGTATACAAAGATGTACACACAAGTAGAAAACATGTAAAATACACGCCACGGTAGTTTAGAAATAATCCATAAAATTGGATACAAAAGACGATATACCAGTAGTTGCATTACGTTAACTTAGCCTACAAATATAAAATTATTTGATGTCTAAAAACCTTAGCATAATCCTAAATAAAAGTGAAATATTAAGCAATCACAGCATCTTTTGGTGGTTGTGCATTTCGATGCTTCCATCGTTTATGAGTCCATAAATAGTTTTCGGGCTTATGTCTAATTTGCTCTTCTAGTAATTGTGTGAATTTCTTTGTAATGGTATATTCATCCTCATTTTTTGGATCCTCGGAAATTGGCACCAAAGTGGCTTCATAATACCCTCTTTTTACCTTTTCTACATGAAGATAAAATATACTAAGACCTAATCTTTTTGAAAGCACTTCACCCCCTACAAATGCCGGTACTTTTATTCCCATGAAATCTGTCCAGAATGTAGCATTATTAAGCTTAGGAGATTGATCAGAAATTAAACCATACAAGCTTAGTTCAGGATTATCTTTTCTTTGATCCATTGTCATTTCTCTAAAAACTTTAGCGCTAGGGATTAATCGAGAGTTAAATCTTCCTCTAATTCTATGAACTAATTTGTCAAAATATTTATTCTTGATTGGTTTATAGATTCCCACACACCTAAATTTACTTATTAAGTCAATTGAGTTTGTCCATTCGTAACTATTATAATGCCCCATCATCGTAATAATACTTTTGTTTTTATCCTCTAAGGTTACTAAAGCATCTAGATTAGTAATATGGAAACGTTTTACTATTTCTTTTTCACTTATGGATAAAGAACGAATCATTTCCAGAAACATATCACACATATGTTTGTAAGAAGCTTTTCGGATACGATTTATTTCCTTGGTATCCTTATCAGGAAAAGCAAGGTTAAGGTTTTCTGTTACGGTTTTTCTGCGGTACCTAATAATATGATAAACAAGTATATAAATACAGGTTGAAAACAAGTAAAATAACCTCCAAGGTAGTTTAGATATTATCCAAAGTAGAGGGTATACTAAACTATAAATCAATAATTGCATTAAATTCTATTTTAAGCGGCTAAAGGTAATCTATTTTGAGAAAGTATAAAATGATCTTACTTCTAAAGAAAGTCACTTCTTTTTAGGTCAAAATATATACTATATTTGAACGGAAAAATATAGTATATGTTAAATCTTGATGTTGTAGTAATTGTTATCATCGTAGCTAACGTTCTTTTGTCGTTAAAGGGGTTGAATGATTATTCCTTTTTAGAACGCTATAAGTTTAATATTGGAGGTATCCGACGTGGAGAGCAAATACGAATGCTTACTTCTGGTTTTTTACATGTAGATCATATGCATTTATTTTTTAACATGTTTACCTTATACTTTTTTGCTCCAGTAGTATTGAATGCTTTAGGTAACGTTAAATTTCTTGTAGTTTACTTCTGTAGTTTGGTTGTAGGAAATTTGTTTTCGCTTTTTTTTCATAAAGATGAATACCATTATAGTGCTGTTGGTGCTAGTGGTGCTGTTTCTGGGATTATTTTTTCTGCGATATTATTTCAGCCAGGAATGAATTTATATCTTATGCTTATTCCAATTCCAATTCCTGCTTATATTTTTGGGATCGGATATTTACTTTATTCAATTTACGGAATGAAGAGTAGAGCAGGTAATATAGGACACGATGCTCATTTTGGAGGTGCAGTTGGTGGTTATATTGTAACTTTGATTCTAGCTCCTTATTTGTTTAAAGAAAACCTTCTAATGATAGGTTTGTTAGCAATACCAATCATCGTTTTATTCATTATGCAACGATTAGGTAAGCTTTAAATAAAAAAGGATCCTATAATCAGATCCCTTTTTACTTAAAATTATATTTTATTAGAATTTACAAAGATGTTTCTCCTAACAATTCTGAAATTTTAGTTTCTAATGCAGGACCTCTTAAATTTTTAGCTATTACATTCCCTTTGTCATCAATAATAAATGTAGCAGGAATTGATCTTACTCCATATGCTTTGGCAATAGGATCTTGCCAAAATTTAAGATGAGATACATGGTTCCATTCTAAGTTATCTTGATCGATTGCTGTTGTCCAATGATCTTTTTTTCTATCTAAAGAAACTCCTATAATATTTAATCCTTTATCGTGATATTTGTTGTAAACTCTCACCACATTAGGATTCTCTGCCCTACAAGGTTTACACCAAGAAGCCCAAAAATCGATAATGGTAATTTTACCCATAGATTCTTTAAGTGAAACTATTTTTCCTTCTGGATTCGGTGCAGAAAAGTCTTCAGCCTCACTACCAACATCAATTTTTCCAATTGAAGCTGTAATTAGGCGATCTAAGTTTTTACCTAAACGAGATGTTTTTAAAGTATCTTGAACAGCTGCATATATTTTCTTAACCTGTTTAGCTGGAGCAGCTTTTAGATTTAATAAATCGGTAAGAGCCATTACAGCTACTAAAGAATTAGGATTATTTTCAGCAATTTCTGTTCTATAGTTATTCTCATCAACACGTATAGTCTGTAATTGCTTAGATAACTTAACAGCCTTATCAGTTTCTTTTAGTTTAGTAGCTATTTGATATTGATTACTAAGTTCTTGTTTTTCTTTTCCATAATCAGTCATCTTTTTTAAATATTCAAAAAATAATTGATTCTCAGAGCCTCCTTTTATAACTGAAGAACGTAAACTATCCTTGTAAATAGTCATCTTAATTGGATTATTTTCAGCAAGAAATAATACATTTTGTGGAATTCCATTAAAAGTTAAATAGTTAAAGTCATTGTCTTCTACAACAGGTAAAGAAATCGAAAACTTACCTTGTTGGATTGTAGTAGAATCTATAATGGTAGGTCTGTTTGATTGGTTTATTGCATTTACGTATACCGTTACTCCATCTTCAAAACCTTCCGTCTCTGCCGAAATTGAATATCCTTTTTCCTGTTTTTCGCATGCTGCGGTTAGCAATATGAGTGCAAGCAGTACTATTTTTTTCATTCTTAGTATTTTTTGGTTTGTAAAAATATATAATATGGTTCTTAAACCCCAATAATTAACTTTTAAATATAAGTATTTGTTAATATTTCACTTGTATTCTAAAAAAGGGATAAATAAACATCGAAATGAGTGTAACAAAATCCATTTATTTGGAGTCTAATTAGGTATGTAACTAGGGGTTTTGTTCTGAAATTATACCAAAAAAATGGATTTTTTAATTTTTCAGTCCTAATAAGGTTATAATATTCGTCTTAATATATGTTAATGAATGAGTTATGAAAAGAACTTTTCAATTAATTAATTGTTAATGCCGATATTAAGTGACAAAGTTTTGTGTTATTTTTGTTAAACTACCATAAATAAACCGTTATGAAGGTGCTGGAGCATGAATTTCCGTTGGATATTAGGATAAGTTTCTCTTTGTTCTTTGATCAATATAGAGAGTTTTTAGAAAGTGATAACAAATTGCTTCGTGATCGTGCGGAAAGTATTTTGAAAATTGCTAAAGAATATCCTGAACTAGAAGAAGGAATAACAACAGAAGAAAGAGTACAAGAATTATTACCACAGATAGAATTGGTGCTGGAAGATTCTTTTGCCCAAATTTTGCAGAAGAACGAAATAAAGATAGCTACTATTCCTTTTAATAATACGGTTGTAAAATCTACCCAACGTTATAAAAACATTGTAAAGGCAGCAGGTTATAATTTTGAACCACAAATTAAAAACCTAGATGAAGATCATTATTTCATTATGGGATGTAGTATAATTTTGAGTCAATATTATGGATATAAAATAGATTTCAGAAGACCATTTTTTTATGATATTCCTGATGCATCTGGAATTATGCGTCATTATAGAATTTTATATAATGGTGATTTTATAGAGGTAATTAAAACAGATAACGCTAGAGATATTACAGATGATGATGTTGCAATTTTAATTGATAATTTTGATAACGTAGACATATGGAAGGAAAAGTTTCCACCTAATAGCTGGATTTTTAAAGGTATTGTAATCGCAAACCTATTTGATGTGACAACAGATGTGTCGTTGTCTGATTTTAAAACAAGCCTGTTAAAATATGATAAAACTCAAGGAGATTTTATAGGAAGTTTCCAGAACATTTTTAGAGGGATATTTAATCTCCCTGAAATTAAGGTAGGTTTTTCTAATTATAACGAGGAAGAAGGAGTTTTAGAGCGAGTTCCTTTTAAAACAATAGACAGTTATGTTTTATATGATAAGTTTTCTGACTGTTGTGAGACGGCATTGTGTAAAGGAACTTATCAATATTTATTTGAAAAATCAGAACCTTTTGCGATATCTAACATTCAAAAGATGCATGATACTTATCCAGATGAACTTATGTATAGTAATCTGGCGAAACAAAATATTAAAAGTGCAATTATCGCACCCATAGAGAATAATGGTAAATTATTAGGTGTTTTAGAAATTGTTTCACCAAACATTAAGGAGTTAAATAGTATCAATGCCAATAAATTATTGGATATCATGCCTTATTTGGTGGATTCTGTTTTAAGATCTAAAGCAAAAGCAGAAGATGAGTTAGAACTTGTGATTCAACAAGAATGTACATCGATACATCCAAGTGTATATTGGAAGTTTAGACAAGAGGCTAAACGTTTTATTTTGGCTAAGGTAGAAGAAAACCCTACTTCGTTTCGAGAAGTCGTTTTTGAAGATGTATACCCACTATTTGGACAAATTGATATCAAAGGCTCTTCAGAAGCTCGGAATGGTTCTGTACAAAAGGATTTAATTTTACAGTTAAAGGCTATTGCTAAAGTGATTAATAAAGTGATGGAAATAGATTCTCTACCAATTTATGATCAGATTAAATTTAGAATAGAAAACTATATAAATTCGGTATCTACTCAATTGCAGGTTGATACAGAACAACGAATACTTAATTTTATAAAAAATGAAATTAAGCCGTTATTTAAGCATCTTAAGGGAACTAATGTTGAGCTTGAAGGTTTGATTAATCAATATAATAATTCTTTAGATAAGAATACCAATATGTTATATAAGCATAGGAAAGCGTATGACGAATCTGTTATGTTGATCAATAAAAAGATGGCCGCTTTATTAGATAAAAAACAAAAAGAAGCTCAAAAAATGTATCCACATTATTTCGAAAGATTTAAAACAGATGGTGTGGAACATAATATGTATATAGGAGAATCTATAACAAAACAGAATAGTTTTAATAAAATATACTTATATAACCTTAGATTATGGCAGTTACAGGTAATGTGCGAAATGGAGAATGAGTATTATCAACTTAAACAAGATTTACCTGTTCCTTTAGACGTAGCTTCTATGGTATTAGTATTTAATGCATCACTTTCAGTAAGATTTAGGATGGATGAAAAACGTTTTGATGTTGATGGAACGTATAATGCGAGATATGAAGTAGTAAAGAAAAGGGTAGATAAGGCTAAGATAAAAGGAACGAATCAACGAATAACCGAAAAAGGAAAATTAGTCGTTGTGTATTCTCAACGTACTGATGAAAAAGAATACATTAAGTATATCAATTTCTTACAGTCTAAAAATTATTTAGAAGATGAAGTAGAAGTTGTGGAGTTGGATGACTTACAAGGTGTTACAGGTTTAAAGGCGTTAAGGGTTAATATTCTTTATAACAAAAACAAAGAAGATAAAGAATATTACACTTATGAGGATTTAATGAAAGAAATTAGTAAATAATTTCTTTTTACTGTAAGGTGTTAAATGCGATTACAAAAGATAATGCCGAGGTAATAAAACCAATCATAAAAACTGTATAGGTAATTCTTAGAATTTTATACTTTCTATGTAGTACTTTACCTAAAAAGTACAAATCTTTTATCATGGTGTCATAAATATATTCTTTATCATCCATCAGTTCATGCATAGCCCATTTGTATTCATCCAAAGGCATTTTATGAAAATTACCAAAGAATAATAGATTCACCTTTTTTTGTTCTATTTCTTTACGCGTAAACTCTCCACCAGTTACATTAGGTCTTGTTGCAAGTACTGATAGTAGCATAGATATAATACTAAAAACAATAAATATTAAAGTGGGATAAATTAGATATTGATTAGATGGATTATCAAGCTTAGGAATTAAATTAGAAAGTGCTAATGAAATGATAATAGCATTAACAGATAGAAGAATATTGGCTTTTGTGTCAGCAATATCACTTAATTTAAGATGATTTCTAAGTGTTACTCTAAACAACGTTTGTATTCCTTTTTCAGGGCTTTCTTCTTTAACTAATTTCTTTAGTTTAGCTTTTTTCTTTTTTTTCTTTAGAATTGCTTGTTCATTTAGAATTTCTAAAAGATGCTCTTCTTTTTTAGGTTGCCAATTTTTTAAAGCATATTCCGTATAAAATTCGTGTTTATTTTTTAAGAAATCAATATTGATTTTTAACCAGTCGTTACTACTGTATTTTTCTTTATTATTAAATTCAAATTCTTGTCTTAAAAATTCACTAGTTTCTTTAAAATATCCTTTTGCTAAGTGTGAAGCATCTGCATCTCTAATAATTTTTTCTAATAAATTAATAGGCTTATGTTCCATTTTGGTAGCCAATATCAAAGAAGAAACTTTATTAATAATATCTTCAGAAATATTTTGTTCTTTTAAAAAGGCTTTTGATATGATAACACTATGTTCTTCGTGATTATCAAGGCTTTCGGAATAACCTGTGTCATGGAGTAATGCGGTCAATAATAATATATCTTTATCTTCTTCCGAAATATTAGTATTGTCAATAATTTCTTTTGTACTTTTAAATACTCTTTTGGTGTGTGTATAATTATGATAGATACAGGTTTCAGGAAGTTTTTTAGTAAAAAGTTCAGAAACAAAATTATCAGTTTTTTCAACTAACTCGTTCATGTTGTAATTTTTCAGTAACCAAAATAATTAAAAAAAATGAATGTACTCCATTATGAATAAAAATATACAGACGTTCTTAATTATCTCCATTTTATTATTAAACGCTTGCGCAACGTATCAACCTCAATATTTAGACGAAAATTTTCCAAAAAAATTACCAAATAAGGAGATAGAAAAAAGTTTCTATCTGGTCGGAGATGCTGGAAATGCAAATATGAATGAAAGTACTCTTGGTTTAGAAGCGTTGAAACAAATCATTGAAAAAGAAAAAACTACTGATGATTATCTCATTTATCTAGGAGATAATATTTATCAGCAAGGGATGCCAGAGAAAGGATCTTCAGAAAGATCATTATCCGAACATAGAATCAATGCTCAGGTTGAAGCAGCAGGTTCTTTTGATGGAGATGTAGTTTTTATTCCTGGAAATCATGATTGGTACAATGACGGTGTTAAAGGTTTAAAGCGAGAAGAAAAGTATGTAAGAAAGAAGTTAAGTAACAAAAAATCTTTTTTACCATCAAAGGGATGCCCTATAGAAAGTATTGAGGTAAGTGATCAAATTCAGTTAATTATTCTGGATACCCAATGGTATTTGGCTGATTGGAATAAAACCCCAACCATCAATGATGATTGCGAAATTAAGACTAGAGATAAGTTTTTGAATGAAATACAAGGAGAACTTAAAAAACATAACGGGAAAACTATATTGGTAGCGATGCATCATCCAATGTTTACAAATGGACCGCATGGTGGTAAATATAGTTTTAAGAGTCACATATTTCCTTCCAAAAAGAAAATCCCTCTTCCTATTTTGGGTTCTTTAGCTACACAAATAAGGTCGCAAGGAGGAGTGTCTCCACAAGATCGCTATAATGAAAGCTACAATAAATTAATGAGGAGATTATCCACAATAGCAAGGGATAATGAAAGGGTTATTTTCGCTTCTGGACACGAGCATTCGTTACAGTATATAGATAGTAAGGGGCTAAAACAAATAGTTTCTGGATCAGGCTCTAAAGTTTCTGCCGCTTCATTAGGGAAAGATGGGTTGTTTTCATACCCGAATCAAGGTTTTGCAGTATTAGATGTTTATAAGGATGGCTCATCAAATGTACGCTTTTACGGAAATGAAGATGGAAGTGTAAAATTGGTTTATCAGACAAGTGTACATAAAGAACCAGAAGGGTATGACGCCGATAACCTAAATAATTCTTTTGATAATGAAATTTCTGCTTCTATATATAATAAGGAAGAAACCTCAAAATCCAATTTTTATCAATCGTTATGGGGAGATCATTATAGAAAAGTTTATAGTACAGATATTAAAATCCCTATAGTTACTTTAGATACTTTGATGGGGGGATTTACCATAGATAGAAGAGGAGGAGGACAAGTTACTAGATCATTACGTTTGGTGGATAGTACTGGTAAACGTTATAGCTTAAGAGCTATGAGGAAGAGTGTTACCCAGTTTCTTCAAAAAGGTGCATTCAAGGATACGTATTTAGAAAATGATTTTGATGATACATTCACAGAAGAACTTCTTTCTGATTTTTATACATCAAGTTATCCTTATGCATTTTTGGTTGTAGGAGGTTTAGCTGATGCAATCGATGTATACCATGCTAACTCAACGGTGTATTATGTTCCGAAACACCCTGCATTAGGAGCTTATAACAAAGATTTTGGAGATGAAATGTATTTTCTTGAAGAACGTCCTGGAAAGGAGCATAAAGGTCTTGCTTCTTTCGGAAAACCTGATGACATAGAAGGCACTGATGATTTGCTTAAAAATTTAAGAAAAGATGAAGAATATCAAATGGATGAGCCGCATTACGTTCGTACAAGGTTGTTTGATATGATTTTAGGGGATTGGGATAGACATTCTGATCAATGGAGATGGTCTCGTTTTGATTCGAAAAATAAAAAAATGTACCGTCCGATTCCAAAAGATAGAGATCAGGTGTTTTCTAACTATGATGGAGGCCTTTTAGATGTAATTAAATTTATTGTTCCTTTAACAAGGAAGTTTCAAGTATATGATGATGAGTTAAAAAATGTTAGATGGATTAATGAGTCAGGAATACGATTAGATAGGACGTTTGCTCAAAGCTCTAACAAGGAAGTTTGGTTGGAACAAGCAAAGTATATAAAGGAAAACCTTAATGATGATGCAATTGATCAAGCGTTTCGAAATTTACCCGAAGAATTACAAGATGATACCGTAGAAAGAATAAAAAGATATTTAAAGAAAAGAAGAGATGATGTTGTGGGTATTGCTGAAAGATATTATAAATACCTTTCAAAACAAGTTATTATTAGAGGTACTGATAAGGATGATTATTTTAAAATAATAAGAGGAGATAATCAAACAACGATACAGATTTCTAGAATAAAAGATGGAGTTCCTCAAGAACCTTTCTATGAAAGAACTATTTTTTCTAAAGAAACTAAAGAAATATGGATATATGGTCTTGATGATGATGATGAGTTTGTTGTTTCTGGAAAAGGGAGTAATCCTATTTGTACTAGGATAGTCGGTGGGCAAAATAATGATATATATACTATCGAAAATGGAAGACAAATAAGAGTGTATGATCATAAATCAAAACCAAATACAATTAATAAAAAGGGAGGTGCTAAATTTATTTTTAGTAATAATTATAACCATAATACTTATGATTATAATAAGTACATAGATAAAACGAATACTTTAACACCATTAGTAGGATTTAATCCGGATGATGGGTTTAATATAAATGTTACGGATGTTTATACTGTAAGAGGTTTTAATAACAACCCTTATCAAAGTAAGCATACGATGAAAGCAGCATATTACTTTGCTACAGAAGGCTATGATGTGTCTTACAAAGGAGAGTTTGTAAATGCTATCGGTAATTGGAATTTATTAATCGGAGGAAAATATACAAGCGAGAATTTTGCTCAGAACTTTTTTGGGTTTGGAAATAATACTATAAATCTAGATGATGATTTAGGGTTAGATTTTAATAGAGTAAAAACAGGGATTTGGTCAGTAGATCTGGGTGTTGCCAAAAAAGGAAGATATGGTAACGGAATTACAATAACTGGGTCTTATGAAGGAGTAGAAGTGCAGGATTCGCAGGGACGATTTATTACTTCAGGACTAGGTCTAGTTACTTCTGATCCTGATTTCTTCGAAAGAAAATTCTTTGCAGGAATAGACCTGAATTACGAATATAAGAGTTTTGATATTAGCGCTAATCCAACCACAGGAATGGTGTTTAAACTTCAGGGAGGTTCTAAAATGAACCTTGATGATTCGGATAGAACTTTTGGGTATGTTAATCCTAAGTTAGGATTTTATAATGCTATTACTAAAAACCGAAAACTAGTATTGAAAACTGACGTGCAAGGAGAATTTATGATAGGAGATGGTTTTGAGTTTTATCAAGCAGCAACTTTGGGCGGAATCAATAGTTTACGAGGTTTTAGAGAAGAGCGTTTTACTGGAGATAAGGCGCTAGCTTTTAGTGGAGATCTAAGATATAGTTTCAATAAATTTAAAACAGGCCTGTTGCCTTTACAACTTGGAGTATATGGAGGTTATGATATTGGGCGAGTATGGTTCGATGGAGAAGATGCGGATAATTGGCATGATTCTATAGGTGGAGGATTTTGGGTAAATGCAGTGGATACAATTGCCGGTCAGTTTAATTTGTTTAGTAGTGAAGATGGTTTACGTTTTACTTTTGGATTAGGATTAAGTTTTTAAAAGAAATTGATTTGGATATTTGATATTCCTGTTTTGAATTGTAGGTTGAATGTTCATCGATATTGTAAGGTTTTTATATAAGTTAGTTGCTACCTTTACTTTAGGCCTACTTTCTGTTTTTATAATTACTCTTTTGATGTAAACACTAATAAAGGTGCTGAAACTTATAGTTTGCAACTTTTTTGTGCTCCTAACCATGCAATTGTTTTGTTAACAACGGAAATAAATAAGAAACTCCCAATATAAGATGCGAAATATTAGGAGTTTCTACTAAGGAGCAGTTAATTAATCTGCTCACAAAACAAAATGTTATTTTAAAATAAATCTATTGTAGTTCTTGGTATTGACGTAACTGGTTTATTAGATGTTTTTGAAATGGCTTTACTTTTTATATTATTGGTTTTGGCCTTATCAATCAATGGTGCTTTTGTAATAGATAGAGGTGTTGCTTTTTTTTTGATAATTTTTGAGTTGTTACTTGTAGTTTCTTGTATTTTGTGTTGAGAAACTTCGCTTCCATCGATAAGTACGTTTTGTTGTGAAAAAAGTAGACCAGATGAAAAAAAGGTTATCAACATTAGATAAGCTGGATAGGCTTTCATATATAAAATAGGGTTTTGGGGGTTATATAGAGAAAATCATATAGTTTTGAATAGATTCTCTCTTGCTAATTTAATAATAAAAAACACTGTAAATCGCTAATAATCAACTGTAAAGGTGTTGTTGGATATTAGTAATTGTTAAAAAGTAAGTTTTGTACTACTTTTTTATACGCACCAAGTCTTGGTTTTATTGTTTTTGTCGACAAAGAGTTAAACCTTTAGTTTAAGTGAGAGTGTGTTGATAACTTTCTGGTTTTTTAAATTACCTAAAGTTTGATTAGATTGTATATCATATAAATTATAATTAATTATTTTGAAAACATTTAAATTACTTACAGATCGTTTACTATTAAAAAGTGTTGAAGTATCAAACCTGTCTGAGGTTCATGAATTACTTTCTATTCCAGAAGTTGATCAATATAATGCTTTGGGTATACCTACAAACAAAGAAGTTACAAATGTATATCTACAAGAATGGATAGATGATTTTGAAATGAGAAAAGAGTTTGTGTTTTCGATACAAAATATTGCTAATGAAGAGTTTATGGGTTTGGTTTCTCTAAAAATTGGAAATCCAAAGTATAGCATAGGATCTATATGGTATAAATTGCATCCAGATTTTTGGTCAAAAGGGTATGCGACTGAATCAGCTAGAAGAATATTGAAATTTAGTTTTGAAGAAATTGGATTGCATAGAGTGGAAGCAGGTTGTGCAATTGAAAATATAGGCTCTGTAAGAGTTCTAGAAAAAATAGGAATGATCAAAGAAGGTCACAAAAGAAAAGTGTTACCACTTAAAACAGGCTGGTCTGATAATTATGAATTTGCTATGTTAGAAGAGGATTGGAAATAGTTAAATATCACTATTCGTTTAAACGATATTCGTATATTTTTCCTTTAGAATTCTTCCTTTTTTCATCAACAATAATTAAGGTTGAATCGTTTTTAAAACAAATACCTTCTTTTTGCGAAAAGTGATTAAGCTTTATTTTTTTGATCTCTCCATTAAACAAATTATCTCCATCAAAGTCTGACAAAATAAATATTTTGTTATAGGTAAGTAATGCAATTTTGTTTCCTTTGGGGTTTATTGCAGCACCAGATACGAAGCAATCATTGGAGTCATCACATATTTTATAGCTGTCAATTAGTTTGGCTATCTGTATTTCTCCTACTGCATTAGGTAGTTTATATAGTTTTGTTTTTCCATTAAATTTAGTACTCCGGTTTTTGGTGAATAGATAAAAGCTTCCATTTTTGTAAATGAAAGCTTCTATATCAAAATTTCTTTTCTTTTTAGATGGTGGAAACTTTTTCTGATCTTCTAAAGTAAATTCTATAACACTAGTTTCTGGAGTATTTGAAGAAATCCCGGAGATTTTATAGATCTTTAATTTTTTTCTATCGTTATTGTTATTTCCAAAATCACCTATATATAAATTGTTTTGATGATCATAGGCCAAGTCCTCCCAATCAACATTTTTACTGTTAGGAATCTTGATTTTATTTAGAATTTTGCCTTTTTTATCTAAACGAAAAAGTACATTATCATTTCCAGAATCATTTATAGCGTATAAATGTGGTTCATTAGGGAAACCAGTAATTCCAGATATTTCCTTTAACGAATTTGATAATTGATTTACTTTTAAGAAATCCTGATGACTTTTCTTTTGACAACTAACAGATAATGTAATGCATACTAAGAGAGTGAATATTTTTAGTTTCAATTTATATGAGTTTTAACTTTTTTGATTCCAAGCATCTAACATCCAGCTTGTTTTTTCTAAATCCGCAATATATGTTCCAGTAATGTCTAAGGTTCCATCATCTCCTGCTTCCTCGGCTTTCTTTGTAACTATTTTTAATTGTTTTAAAATAGTATCATGATCTCTAAGAATCATAGTCACCATTTCGTGATCTACTAAATTAGTTTCAGCTTCTTTTAGAGAAGAAGTTGTTAGGTAAGAACTATAATTGCTGATAGGTTTTGCTCTAAGAGTTAAAATTCTTTCGGCTATTTCGTCAATTTTTAATTTAGCATCTTCATATAGCTCTTCAAACTTAAGATGTAACTCAAAAAAATTCCGTCCAGTTATGTTCCAATGAAAGTTTCTAAGCTTTTGATAGTATAAATGATAATCAGCTAATAGAACATTTAATTCTTTTACGGTAGTATTATTTGAATTTTTCATAGTTTTTGTTTATTGGTTTTTTAATTTCAATACAAAAATACTATAGTTTTGAATGTTTATTTTAAAGTTACGATAGTTACTAGTAATTGAGGTATTATTCGAATCGATTTGTGATTTCTTTAAGAATAAAATTATAATATTCAATATCGTGAGGAACGTATTGTTTTGTGGTTTCTAAATTCTTTAAATCATTTTTTATCTGTTCAATAGGAATTAGTTTAACATCATCAACTTCTTCTTTTTGGAGAGTAAGCTTTTCTATTGGTTGGGTTAACTTTACTAAGTATATATAATGATACTCCTTATCTATTATCTTAATGGTTGGTTGTTTTTCTGATAGATAACTTCCAATAAAATCTAGATCTTTTTTGTTCAGAGATAAACCAATTTCTTCTTCAATTTCCCGTATAGCTGAATCTTCCTTGGATTCATTTGCAGAGATATGTCCTGCAACGGATACATCCCAAAGACTTGGATAAGTGTCTTTATTCTTGGCTCTTTTTTGCAGTAACACTTTTTTATCGTTTGTGTATAGCCATATATGGACACTTGCGTGATAAAGCCCTAGTTGATGCGCTTCGGATTTTAATCTTACTTCTCCCGTGAATTCACCGTTTTTATCCAATATGTCTATTAGTTCATCCGCCATAAACGCAAAGAAATTAAATTAGCATTATAATTTATAAAACTTAACGATTTTAATATTAAAAGTTAAGGATAAATAAGTATTTGTTAGATTTTGATGTTAATAATTATTAATTTTTTATTGCTAAATTAATATATTTATGCAAATTAAATATATATGAAAATTCAAACCTGTCCAAACTGTGGTTCTAATAGGTACATAAAGAGCGGTGTAGTTAATAATAGGCAGAGATATCGATGTAAATCGTGTGATTATTATTTTTCAGTAAACAAAATAGGAAAGAAAATTGATGATTACTATGTGAATAAGGCGCTTCAGTTGTATTTAGAAGGTTTGACGTATAGAGAAATAGAGCGGATTTTGGGAGTTTCACATGTTAGTATAATGAACTGGGTGAAAAAGTATAATATAAAAAGGCCATATAATTATGATTATCACCCAACTTATAAAATTCTTAATGGTTCAGAGTTGTCAAAATATTTTCAAGATTTAGATAATTTATCAGGTGCAGGTTTTGTTGTGACTGAGTTAGGGGATAAGTTTATGCTTATAAAATGGGAGCGTTTTCGTAAATAAATATAACAAATTAACAAAAAGCTATATTAGTTTTTATTTAACTCGTGGTTTTTAAGAGATTAGTGGTGTGCACAATATCATTTTATTACTAATCTAATCTTTAGAACTCAATGTTTAAAAAAATAATATTGCTGATAGGTATAGTTCTTTGTACTTTTCAGTATTCGTATTCACAAGGTTCCCCTGATTATACAGGAGGATTAAAAGTGAAGCTTAATGAGGATGGCTCGAAATATTTTAGAGTAATTTCTTGGGCTCAATTTTGGGCGCAATATAATGATGATGTTCCTGATGATGTAAGTAAAACTAATCTTAGTATTAGAAGAGCTCGTATATTGTTGTATTCACAAATAAATAAAGATTTTCTTATTCTTACTCATTTTGGATTAAATAGTTTAAATGCTAATAATCAAAGTCCTACTGGGCTCGGAGAAAGCTCTCAATTGTTTTTTCATGGAGTTTGGGTACAATATAGTCTTGGAGCGAATCACGCAATTGGTGGTGGTTTACATTATTGGAATGGGATTTCTAGATTAAATAATCAGAGTACACTTAATATGATGACTTTAGATAATAACAGACAATCATGGGCCACCATAGGATTGTCAGATCAATTTGCACGTCATATTGGGATTTATGCTAAAGGTTCTTTTGGTAAATTTCAATATCAGGTTGCTGTGAATGAGTCTTTAACCAATAATCTTCAGGAAGCAACCGATCCTGTGGCTAATGGGCCTGCAGTATATGCAGGGCGCAGGTTGTTAGGATCTAAAGATGCGGGAAAGAATTTTGCTGGATATTTCGAGTATAATTTCATGGACAAAGAATCAAATTTCTTACCTTACAAAGTAGGAACTTATTTAGGTGGTAAAAAAGTGTTTAATGTAGGTGCGGGATTCTTTTATCATCCCGATGGGAGTGTTCGTGCAAATGCAGATGGTACTTTAGAAGGAGAAAATGTTGCAATTTTTGCGGTTGATGCTTTTTATGATGCTCCAATTGGAGATAATGGTTCGGCTATAACTGCATATGCTACGTATCAGAATAATGATTATGGAGAGAATTTTACATTGGGACAAACTTATGAAACAGGATCCATGTTGTACGGACATGTGGGATATGTAATTCCTAATGCGGATAAGAAAATAAAATTTCAACCCTATGCTTTATTAAAAACAAGATCGATAGATGCTATTGATGATAATGCTACCAGTTTTGGTATAGGAGCTAATGCATATATTAGTGGACATAACTCTAAACTAACATTAGAGTATCAAAACACAAAGTATGGTGATAATGATGCACAAGGTTTGTTAACCTTGCAAGCCATGATATACTTATAAAATCCAGAATTATGATAGAAAAACAGAAAAAGGCTAAAGCCTATTGGAAAGAAAATGTCAAATATCTTTTTATTCTTCTTGCAATATGGTTTTTAGTATCATATGGAGCAGGTATTTTATTTAAAGATGCTTTAAATAATATACGACTAGGTGGTTTCCGCCTTGGCTTTTGGTTTGCTCAACAAGGTTCTATTTATGTATTCGTTGTTTTGATATTTGTATATGTACGTTTAATGAACAAGTTGGATAAAAAATATGGCTACGATAAAGATTAATGTAGATAACTATATTTAGATTATCTGCAATCTTTGAATCAATCTTGAGAATAAGGTTTTAAAATTTTATTCTATTCAAAAAGAATCTCTTGGGAAATCCAAATCTCCCAATGTTAGAAATAAATTAGTGTAACAATTTAAGAAATGAAATTATGAGTGTTCAATTATGGACGTATATCCTAGTAGGAGTAACGTTTGCATTATATATAGGTATTGCTATCTGGTCTAGAGCCAGTTCGACAAAAGAATTTTACGTAGCAGGAGGAGGGGTTTCTCCTTTAGCCAATGGTATGGCAACTGCTGCTGATTGGATGAGTGCTGCTTCATTTATATCGATGGCAGGGATTATTGCATTTGCTGGATATGATGGAGCTGTTTATTTGATGGGATGGACAGGAGGTTATGTTTTATTAGCTTTATTATTAGCTCCATACCTTCGGAAATTTGGGAAATTCACAGTGCCGGACTTTATAGGAGATAGATATTATTCTAAGACAGCAAGGTCAGTAGCTGTATTCTGTGCTTTATTGGTTTCTTTCACCTATGTAGCCGGACAAATGAGAGGTGTAGGAATTGTTTTTTCTCGATTTTTAGAAGTTGATATTAATACAGGTGTAATTATAGGGATGATAATTGTTCTTTTTTATGCTGTATTAGGGGGAATGAAAGGTATTACATATACCCAGGTAGCGCAATATTGTGTATTAATATTTGCTTTTATGGTACCTGCAATCTTTATTTCTATCCAAATGACAGGGAACCCTATTCCACAATTAGGTTTTGGTGGTACAGTGACAGATGGATCTGAAATGTATTTGTTAGATAAGTTGGATGGGCTTAGTACAGAACTTGGTTTTGCAGCTTATACAGATGGTTCAAAATCAACACTAGATGTTTTTGCGATAACATTGGCATTGATGGTTGGTACAGCGGGACTACCACATGTGATAGTTAGGTTTTTTACAGTTAAAAGAGTTAAAGATGCTCGTAAATCTGCAGGATATGCTTTGTTATTAATAGCTATTTTATATACTACTGCTCCTGCGGTTGCTGTTTTTGCTAAAACAAACTTAATCGAGTCTGTGCAAAATAAAAAATATGAAGAGCTTCCAGAGTGGTTTAAGAACTGGGAAGATACAGGATTGCTTGGATGGACGGATAAAAATGGAGATGGTCAAGTTCAGTATGCTAATGGGCATTCTGTGAAAGGAAATAAAAATAAACCAATTTTTGACGGTGAAAATCGTGGTGAAAATGGCGAAAGAGTAATTACTAATGTGAATGCTGCTACAAAAAATGAATTATTTGTAGATAGAGATATTATGGTATTGGCAAATCCAGAAATCGCAAACCTTCCTAACTGGGTAATAGCTTTAGTAGCTGCAGGTGGGTTGGCAGCAGCTTTGTCTACGGCAGCTGGTTTATTGTTAGTAATATCATCTTCAGTATCACACGATTTGATTAAAAAAATGATCAAACCGGATATTTCTGAAAAAGGAGAGCTTATTGCTGCTCGTCTTTCTGCAGTAGCTGCAGTATGCGTAGCGGGATACTTTGGAATAAACCCTCCTGGATTTGTGGCAGCAGTAGTGGCACTGGCTTTTGGTTTGGCAGCAGCCTCCTTTTTTCCAGCAATAGTATTGGGTATTTTTTACAAAAGAATGAATAAAGAAGGTGCAGTTGCAGGAATGATTGTTGGAATATTATGTATGTTATTGTATATGATCAAATATAAACTTGGATGGTTTGATGAAACGCTTCCTCCATCAAGCGAATGGTGGTTTGGGATATCTCCTGAAGGTTTTGGTGCAGTGGCGATGGTCATTAACTTCGTTGTTTCGTTAGTAGTATGTAAGTTTACTAGCGCACCTCCTAAAGATGTGCAAGAGATCGTAGATAATATTAGAATTCCAAGTGAAGCAGGAGCAGCTATCGATCATTAAAAGAAATATATGACCTAAGTGATTCAGTATTATTGTGGATCGCTTAGGTTTATAAACTATACAGGTTATAAATGAAGAAACGTCATCAGCAAAAATTAATCATATTATCATTGGTTTTATTGTTGTTATTCAATATTCCCTTAGTCTTAATATTTAATCAATTTGGAAGTGTGTTTGGGTTTCCTATAATGTACTTCTTTATTTTCTTGATTTGGGCTTTAGCAATTGTAGTGTCTGCTCTTATTTTAAAAAGGTATCATGAATAACTACGTGTTAATATTTATAATTGTTGCCTATTTAGCATTTTTATTTGGAATTGCCTTCTGGGCAGAAAAAAGGGCAAAGAGTAGTTGGGTGAATAATGCTTATGTTTATTCGTTATCACTTGCGGTATACTGTTCTGCTTGGACATACTATGGCAGTGTAGGTATTGCAGCTACTTCTGGAATAAGTTTTTTAACTACCTATTTGGGGCCTGTTATTGCATTTCCCCTATGGATTATTTTGCTTAAAAAAATTATCAGAATTTCTAAACAGCAAAAAGTATCCAGTATCGCTGATTTTATGTCATTGCGCTATGGTAATAACCGTTCTTTAGGAGCATTAGTTACGTTAATTTGTGTATTAGGGATTTTGCCATATATATCATTGCAGTTAAAAGCAATTTCGGAAACCTTTGCAATTATTTCGAAGGATACAATTTCATCTTCAACTTCCATTTTTCAGGATACTACCTTTTATGTGGCTGTTCTTTTAGCTTTGTTTGCTGCATTTTTCGGAACGCAAGTAACAGATGCTACAAGAAGGAGGCAAGGGATAGTGTTTTCCGTTGCTGTAGAATCTGTACTGAAATTAGTTTTCTTTTTGATCATAGGGGTATATGTTACTTATTTCCTATTTGATGGTACAACCGATATTTATGAAAAAATTTCGTCTTCCGAGAATTTTGAATCTTTAATTACTTTCTCTGGATTAGAGGCTGGTATCAATTGGTATTTTATGATAGCTCTATCGTTCTTTGCTATTTTTTTATTACCTAGACAGTTTCAAGTGTCGGTTATTGAAAACACTTCAGAGTCTCATTTAAAAAAAGCTATTTGGTTATTTCCGCTTTACCTTTTGTTGTTTAATGTGTTTGTGATATTTGTTGCTTGGGGAGGTAAATTAAGTCTTGGTGAAAATTTGAATCCTGATTATTATACGTTATTGCTACCATTACAAAATAACAATATGATTCTCGCGATTTTAGTATTTCTTGGTGGATTCTCTGCAGTAATATCTATGGTAGTTGTTTCCACATTAGCCTTATCCGTAATGCTTAGTAATAATTTAATTATACCATATGGATTTCTTGATAAGTTTAGTAGAAGTCATCCCGAACGAAACTCTAACTATATTAAAAACATTAGAAGAATTGCGATTTTTTCTTTGATAGTAGGTGCTTATTTGTTTTATATCAATTTTAATGTGCAATTATCTTTATTTTCAATAGGTCAAATATCTTTTGTGATTATTGCACAACTAGCGCCAGCGTTTTTCATTGGTTTATTTTGGAATAGAGGCTCTGCAATAGCCGCTAAATCTGGAATCATTGCAGGTACATTTATAACAATATATACATTAATCCTACCTTTTGTTTTAGATATAATTATAGGTAGTACTGATTTTATAGCAAATGGAGCCTTTGGTATAGAATTATTGCGACCTTATCAGTTGTTTGGTATTGATTTTATGACGCCTGTTACACATGCTTTTTTTTGGAGTATGTTCTTTAATACAATTATTTATTTGTCCTTATCACTTTCTAGAAAAGGTAATTATAGAGAGCGTAACTATGCAGAAATGTTTGTAAATAATAGTTATGATTCTTTGCAAGAAAGCGCTTATGTTTGGAAAGGAGAGGCTTATGTTTCGGATATAAAAAACTTATTAATTAGGTTTTTAGGTATTCAAAGAACAGAACGAGCATTAACACTCTTTTATGCGAAGCATGATCTTCCGGTTGATATAAAGAAAGCGGATTCTAGATTAATAAACTTTTCCGAAAAACTGCTTACCGGAAGTATTGGAGGAGCTTCTTCTCGAATTTTAATTGCAAGTGTGGTAAAAGAGCAGCCTGTAACTCTAGTAGAGGTTTTAAAAATTTTAGAGGAAAGTAAAAAAACAATTTCTACGAATAAATTTTTAAGGCAAAGATCAGAAGAGCTTGTCAAGCTTACAGATGACCTAAAGAAGGCGAATGAAGAACTTAAACTACAGGATAAAATAAAGGATGAGTTTTTGGATACAGTAGCTCATGAATTAAAAACTCCAATAACCTCTATAAGAGCGGCATCAGAAGTATTGTTAGATAACGATGATGATATATCAAATAATTTGAGGATTCAGTTTTTGGATACTATTTTAAAGGATTCAGAAAGGCTGTCTACATTGATCCATAACATATTAGATTTAGAGAAATTAGGGTCGGGAAGAGAAGTTTTTGATAAAAAAAATAAAAATATAGTAGAAACTGTAGAAAATTCAATTGCTGGAGTATATACAATAGCGAAACAAAAATGTATATCAGTTTCATTAATTAAGTCTTCGGACCAAATAATAGCTTTGTATGATGAGGATAGAATGCTACAAGTGTTAACGAACCTGTTATCCAACGGAATTAAGTTCGTAGACAAGAATGAAGGATTTATTGAAGTCGCTGTTGTAGAGAAAGATGATTTCATAAGAATTTCTGTGCAGGATAATGGTAAGGGTATTCCAAGGAATGACGCTAAACGTATATTCGAAAAATTTTATCAATCTCATAACCAAAATATAAAAAAACCTATAGGAAGTGGATTGGGGTTAGCAATTTGTAAAAAGATAATAGAAGGCCATAATGGTGTTATACGTATTGATGATTCTTATAGTAAAGGAGCGATGTTTATGATTGATTTACCAAAGAATCTAAAAATAGAAGAGTAGTAGATGGATTTTAGGATGAAAAGTCAAAGAAATTTTTATCTTACAAAAAGATAAAAAAACAAGAGATGCAGAAAAAAATTCTAATAGTTGATGATGAACCGAATATAGTGATGTCGTTAGAATATTCATTTAAAAAACAAGGTTTTGAAGTATATATAGCAAGGGATGGGAGTGAAGCAATCCAAATATTAGAAACTCATATACCAAGTGTAATACTATTGGATATCATGATGCCAAATGTAGATGGTTACCAAACACTTAGATATATAAGAGAAAACGAAAAAACAAAAGACGTTAAGGTTGTCTTTTTAACAGCTAAAAATAAATCATCCGATATAGAAAAAGGTCTAGAAATGGGGGTTGATAAATACCTTACGAAACCATTTTCGGTCAAAAAAATTATTGCGGAGATAAACAATTTAATTGAATAAAAGAAGATGATGTAAAGTTTAGAAAATATGTAATTAGTAGTTTTTTAGCTACAGAAAAGTGTTGTTTGCCTAAATAATTTTGAAAGGTAAAATGGTTATTAAAAATTGAACGTTTAAAAAATATAAAACCAACTATAATGAGTAATTATCACATAAAACATCTTGAAGAGTATTTTCAGGTTTATCGAAAGTCTGTTCGTAACCCAGAAACTTTTTGGGGAGAGGTGGCAGAAGAGCATTTTTTGTGGAGAAAAAAATGGGACAAAGTGTTAGACTGGGATTTCACCAAACCAGAGGTAAAATGGTTTGAAGGAGCTCAACTAAATATTACAGAAAATTGTATCGATAGACACTTATATGTTCGAGGTAATAAAACGGCTATTTTATTCGAACCTAACGATCCTCAAGAACCTGCAGAGCATATTACCTATAATGAACTCCATAGAAGAGTTTGTAAATTTGCAAATGTTCTTAAAAGTAAAGGAATTAAAAAAGGTGATAGAGTATGTATTTATCTTCCAATGATTCCAGAGCTGGCTGTTTCAGTATTAGCTTGTGCTAGAATAGGAGCTATTCATTCTGTTGTATTTGCCGGGTTTTCTGCTACAGCATTATCTACAAGAATTAATGATTGCGACGCTAAAATGGTGATTACATCAGACGGATCTTATAGAGGGGCTAAAACAATTGACTTAAAAGGTATAGTTGATGATGCCTTAGAAGATTGTCCAGGTATTACCTCAGTTTTAGTAGTAAAAAGAATAAACTCTGATATACAGATGAAGTCCGATCGAGATGAATGGTTACAACCTTTGTTGGATAGCGCTGATGAAGAATGTATTCCGGAGATTATGGACGCAGAGGATCCTTTGTTTATACTCTATACTTCTGGATCTACCGGCAAACCAAAAGGAATGATGCATACTACAGCTGGTTATATGGTATATACGGCTTATAGTTTTAAAAATGTTTTTCAATATAGAGAAGATGATATTTATTGGTGTACTGCGGATATTGGTTGGATTACAGGACACTCATATATCGTATATGGTCCATTAGCTAATGGAGCTACAACGGTAATGTTCGAAGGTGTGCCTTCTTATCCTGATTTTGGTAGGTTTTGGGATATTGTTCAAAAACATAAGATTACCCAGTTTTATACTGCGCCAACCGCAATACGAGCTTTGGCAAAAGAAAATTTAGATTATGTTACTGAATACGATCTATCAAGCCTAAAAGTATTAGGTACAGTTGGAGAACCAATTAATGAAGAGGCTTGGCATTGGTATAATGATCATGTTGGAGAAAAGAAGTGTCCTATTGTAGATACTTGGTGGCAAACCGAAACAGGAGGTATTCTAATTTCACCAATACCATTTGCAACACCAACTAAGCCTACATATGCTACATTGCCAATGCCGGGCGTACAACCAGTATTAATGGATGAAAATGGAAGCGAAATTGCAGGTAACCAGGTAGAGGGTCGATTGTGTATTAAATTTCCTTGGCCGTCAATGGCTAGGACAATTTGGGGTAATCATAAACGATATAGAGAAACGTATTTTTCCGCATTCGAAAATAAATATTTTACTGGAGATGGAGCGTTTAGAGATGAAGTTGGATATTATAGAATAACAGGTAGAGTAGATGATGTGATTATTGTTTCAGGACATAATTTAGGTACTGCTCCGATAGAAGATGCTATTAATGAGCACCCTGCGGTTGCAGAATCTGCTATTGTTGGATTCCCTCATGATATTAAAGGAAATGCTTTGTATGGTTTTGTAATTCTTAAAGAAGTAGGAGAATCTAGAGATCGTGATAATTTAAGTAAAGAGGTCAATCAACAGATTACGGAACGCATAGGTCCAATTGCAAAATTAGATAAAATACAATTTGTACCTGGATTGCCAAAAACAAGAAGTGGTAAAATAATGAGACGAATCTTAAGGAAAATAGCTTCCAAAGATACATCTAATCTTGGGGACACTAGTACACTATTAAACCCTGAGATTGTTCAAGAGATAATGGATAATGCTTTATAGGTGTTATAAATAAAAAAAGCCTCATATTTCAGAGGCTTTTTTTTATTTGTTATTTTTTTGATTTAGCTCTTGTTCTTGGTTTAGGTTTTTCAAAATAACTAAAAGTTTCTCCTGGTTTTATAGAAAGTAAACTTTCATAAATAAGGCGAATAACATTTTCTACATCATCTCTATGAACCATTTCTACAGTAGTATGCATGTAGCGCAGCGGCAAAGAAATCAAAGCAGAAGCAACACCACCATTGCTATATGCAAATGCATCAGTGTCTGTCCCTGTAGATCTGCTAGAAGCCATACGCTGAAAAGGTATTTTTTTCTTTTCTGCAGTATCAATTAACAATTCTCTAAGTCTGTTTTGTACAGCAGGAGCATAGGAGATTACGGGACCATCACCTATTTTGGTTTCACCTTGAGTTTTCCTTTCGATCATGGGAGTTGTTGTGTCATGACAAACATCTGTAACTATAGCAACATCAGGTTGTATAGTATGTGTTATCATTTCGGCACCTCTAAGACCTATTTCTTCTTGTACAGAATTAGTAATATAAAGACCAAAATCAAGTTTGTCTTTATTCTCTTTTAATAAACGAGCAACTTCAGCGATCATAAAGCCACCCATTCTATTATCTAATGCGCGACAAACAAATTTATCTTTATTAAGAATAAAAAATTCATCAGGATATGTTATGACACAACCAACGTGAACTCCAAGAGCTAAAACTTCTTCTTTAGTATTACATCCAACATCAATGCATATATTATTTAATTTAGGAGCTTCTTCTTTTGCTTTATTTCTAGTATGTATAGCAGGCCAGCCAAATACGCCTTGTACAATTCCTTTTTTGGTATGAATGTTTACGCGTTTTGACGTTGCTATTTGATGATCACTACCACCATTTCTTATCACATAAATTAAACCATTGTCTGTAATATAGTTTACGTACCATGAAATTTCATCAGCATGTCCTTCAATTACTACTTTGTATTTAGCTTTAGGATTAATGACGCCAACAGCAGTTCCATACGTATCGGTAATAAAATCATCTACATATGGTGTTAAATAATCCATCCAGATTTTTTGTCCTTCCCATTCATAACCTGTAGGCGCTGCATTGTTCAAATACTTCTCTAGAAAAGTCAAAGACTTTTTATTTAGTATACTTTTTTTAGCCATTTATATAAGTTTGTTTTGTACGAAGTTAATAATATTCACAAAGATTTTACACTTTACAAACTGTTTATTGTTAATTTTGGAATGATTTTAGAAGATCACAATCTATTATGCAGAAAAAAATAATGTACATATTGATGATATCATTTCCATTGACCGTTTTGTGTCAAAAAGAAATAGATTCAATAAAAACCGATTCTACGGGGTATGTGCAGTACTATATTATAGAAGGAGATACAATACCACATGATGCTATTGATCTTGATGAGGTAGTAATATTGGGTAAGCTAAAGTTTAAAGATAGATTAGCAAGAAGAAAGTACCTTATATTAAGACGTAAAACAAGAAAAGTATATCCGTATGCTAAACTGGCGTCAGACAGATTAACAGAGTTAAATGAAAGATTAAAAAGTATTAAGTCTAAAAAAGCTCGTAAAAAGTATATTAAAATTCTTCAAAAGTATATGGAGGAAGAATTTACGGCAGAGTTAAAGAAAATGACTCGTACTGAAGGTCAGATTTTGGTAAAGTTAATACATAGACAAACTGGTCAGACAATGTTTGATTTAGTAAAGGAGTATAGGAGTGGTTGGAAAGCTTTCTGGTATAATAGTACAGCTAAGCTTTTTAGTATTTCTTTGAAGGAAGAATATGACCCAATTAACATTGAAGAAGATTATTGGATTGAAGATATATTACAAAGAAGTTTCCAGTCTAATATATTAGAAGAACAAAAAACTGCATTGGATTTTAGTTTTTATGATCTTAGGAATAAATGGAATGACACTATAAAAACTACTGCTACTAAGAATTAGTGTTGTTTTATTTTCATTATTTACGGGACACTTCCTGATGATTACCTTTCATTTGAAACTTTTAGATTTTGATCCTGATTAATTAAGTGTTTTGTTCAAAGTGTTAACTTAGTGTTTGTTATAGTATTTAGAGAGTGAAGAAGTTTAAGTATATTATTAAAAACTTTTACCTTATATTTTGATTAATTTTATTATCTTCGCTTTCCAACTTTTTAAAAACCAGAGAGTTCTAAATTTCTTTAAAAAAATACTTATTTTTTTTGTTGTTGATTAGAAAAAGGGTTGTATGTTTGCACCCGCAAAACGGGATATTGTTTTGTTAGTTCATTGAGATTGATTTTGTTTGTTAGGTTAGGTTTTACGGGGCTTTATTGTTTTGTTTTAATTTGATTTAGGTTCTAAAAAAAACTTTAATTTTTTTTCAAAAAAGTTTTGTGGAATTAAAAAGTGGTTGTATATTTGCACCCGCTTTGAGAAACAAGCGAAGTTCATAAGAATAAAAGTTATACTGGAGTAGGGTGATTAGGTTCATTTTTGGGGTTCGATTCCTTGGTAATTTACGATTAACGACTGGCAATGAAGATTGTTTTCG
>NZ_FOAB01000016.1 GCF_900109375.1 Aquimarina amphilecti | reverse complement strand
TGTACCTACCATTGTAGCACGTGTGTGGCCCAGGACGTAAGGGCCGTGATGATTTGACGTCATCCCCACCTTCCTCGCGGTTTGCACCGGCAGTCTTGCTAGAGTTCCCGACATTACTCGCTGGCAACTAACAACAGGGGTTGCGCTCGTTATAGGACTTAACCTGACACCTCACGGCACGAGCTGACGACAACCATGCAGCACCTTGTAATATGTCCGAAGAAAAGTCTATCTCTAAACCTGTCATACTACATTTAAGCCCTGGTAAGGTTCCTCGCGTATCATCGAATTAAACCACATGCTCCACCGCTTGTGCGGGCCCCCGTCAATTCCTTTGAGTTTCATTCTTGCGAACGTACTCCCCAGGTGGGTTACTTATCACTTTCGCTTAGCCACTCAGACCGAAGTCCGAACAGCTAGTAACCATCGTTTACGGCGTGGACTACCAGGGTATCTAATCCTGTTCGCTACCCACGCTTTCGTCCCTTAGCGTCAATACATTATTAGTGATCTGCCTTCGCAATCGGTATTCTAAGTAATATCTATGCATTTCACCGCTACACTACTTATTCTAACCACTTCATAATGATTCAAGACCTGCAGTATCAATGGCAATTTTCCGGTTGAGCCGAAAACTTTCACCACTGACTTACAGACCCGCCTACGGACCCTTTAAACCCAATGATTCCGGATAACGCTTGGATCCTCCGTATTACCGCGGCTGCTGGCACGGAGTTAGCCGATCCTTATTCGTAGAGTACCGTCAAAGTTCCACACGTGGAACTGTTTCTTCCTCTATAAAAGTAGTTTACAACCCATAGGGCAGTCTTCCTACACGCGGCATGGCTGGATCAGAGTTGCCTCCATTGTCCAATATTCCTCACTGCTGCCTCCCGTAGGAGTCTGGTCCGTGTCTCAGTACCAGTGTGGGGGATCCCCCTCTCAGGGCCCCTATCTATCGATGTCTTGGTAAGCCGTTACCTTACCAACTAACTAATAGAACGCATAGCCATCTTTTAGCAATAAATCTTTAATCATAATGCAATGCTACATCTTGATACTATAAGGTATTAATCCAAATTTCTCTGGGCTATCCCTTACTAAAAGGTAGGTTCTATACGCGTTACGCACCCGTGCGCCGGTCGTCATCTGATGCAAGCACCAATGTTACCCCTCGACTTGCATGTGTTAAGCCTGCCGCTAGCGTTCATCCTGAGCCAGGATCAAACTCTTCATCGTGTATTCTTAAATATTATTTAACAATAACAACAGGAATTTTAAATCGTATCTCAAAAATGCTTCTAGTCTTAATTCTTATTTGTAAAATGATCGTAAATAAATACAACCATAATACGCGCTGTCAATCAATATATCAATGAACTTTTTTAACTAACCGAAAACAATCTTCATTGCCAGTCGTTAATCGTAAATTACCAAGGAATCGAACCCCAAAAATGAACCTAATCACCCTACTCCAGTATAACTTTTATTCTTATGAACTTCGCTTGTTTCTCAAAGCGGGTGCAAATATACAACCACTTTTTAATTCCACAAAACTTTTTTGAAAAAAAATTAAAGTTTTTTTTAGAACCTAAATCAAATTAAAACAAAACAATAAAGCCCCGTAAAACCTAACCTAACAAACAAAATCAATCTCAATGAACTAACAAAACAATATCCCGTTTTGCGGGTGCAAACATACAACCCTTTTTCTAATCAACAACAA